>NZ_JBSRZK010000001.1:0-4635520 GCF_054057575.1 Erwinia sp. TECH1
CTTGATGCCTGGCAGTTCCCTACTCTCGCATGGGGAGGCCCCACACTACCATCGGCGCTACGGCGTTTCACTTCTGAGTTCGGCATGGGGTCAGGTGGGACCACCGCGCTAAAGCCGCCAGGCAAATTCTGTTTCCCACGCCGCCCTGAGGCCGCGCGGGTTTATCCGTGAACAGGCTGAAAATTGTCTGCGTCTCTCAGACGCCCGCCAGAACGCTTCTGGCGTTGTAAGGTTAAGCCTCACGGGTCATTAGTACCGGTTAGCTCAACGCATCGCTGCGCTTACACACCCGGCCTATCAACGTCGTCGTCTTCAACGTCCCTTCAGGTGGCTTAAAGCCACAGGGAGAACTCATCTCGAGGCAAGTTTCGCGCTTAGATGCTTTCAGCGCTTATCTTTTCCGCACTTAGCTACCGGGCAGTGCCATTGGCATGACAACCCGAACACCAGCGGTGCGTTCACTCCGGTCCTCTCGTACTAGGAGCAACCCCTCTCAATTCTCCAGCGCCCACGGCAGATAGGGACCGAACTGTCTCACGACGTTCTAAACCCAGCTCGCGTACCACTTTAAACGGCGAACAGCCGTACCCTTGGGACCTACTTCAGCCCCAGGATGTGATGAGCCGACATCGAGGTGCCAAACACCGCCGTCGATATGAACTCTTGGGCGGTATCAGCCTGTTATCCCCGGAGTACCTTTTATCCGTTGAGCGATGGCCCTTCCATACAGAACCACCGGATCACTATGACCTGCTTTCGCACCTGCTCGAGCCGTCACTCTCGCAGTCAAGCCAGCTTATGCCATTGCACTAACCTCACGATGTCCGACCGTGATTAGCTGACCTTCGTGCTCCTCCGTTACTCTTTGGGAGGAGACCGCCCCAGTCAAACTACCCACCAGACACTGTCCGCACCCCGGATTACGGGGCCACGTTAGAACACCAGCCATTAAAGGGTGGTATTTCAAGGACGGCTCCACGCGGACTGGCGTCCACGCTTCGAAGCCTCCCACCTATCCTGCACATCAAGGACCAGTGTTCAGTGTCAAGCTGTAGTAAAGGTTCACGGGGTCTTTCCGTCTTGCCGCGGGTACACTGCATCTTCACAGCGATTTCAATTTCACTGAGTCTCGGGTGGAGACAGCCTGGCCATCATTACGCCATTCGTGCAGGTCGGAACTTACCCGACAAGGAATTTCGCTACCTTAGGACCGTTATAGTTACGGCCGCCGTTTACCGGGGCTTCGATCAAGAGCTTCTCCTTGCGGATAACCCCATCAATTAACCTTCCGGCACCGGGCAGGCGTCACACCGTATACGTCCACTTTCGTGTTTGCACAGTGCTGTGTTTTTAATAAACAGTTGCAGCCAGCTGGTATCTTCGACTGGCCTCGGCTCGGGGAGCAAGTCCCTCCACCTACGCGCCAGCGTGCCTTCTCCCGAAGTTACGGCACCATTTTGCCTAGTTCCTTCACCCGAGTTCTCTCAAGCGCCTTGGTATTCTCTACCTGACCACCTGTGTCGGTTTGGGGTACGATTCCGTGTTACCTGGAGCTTAGAGGCTTTTCCTGGAAGCAGGGCATCTGTTGCTTCAGCACCGTAGTGCCTCGTCGTCACGCCTCAGCCTTGAAGTGTTCCGGATTTGCCTGGAACACAAGCCTACACGCTTAAACCGGGACAACCGTCGCCCGGCCAACATAGCCTTCTCCGTCCCCCCTTCGCAGTAACACCGAGTACAGGAATATTAACCTGTTTCCCATCGACTACGCCTTTCGGCCTCGCCTTAGGGGTCGACTCACCCTGCCCCGATTAACGTTGGACAGGAACCCTTGGTCTTCCGGCGAGCGGGCTTTTCACCCGCTTTATCGTTACTTATGTCAGCATTCGCACTTCTGATACCTCCAGCAGACCTCACAGTCCACCTTCGACGGCTTACAGAACGCTCCCCTACCCAACAACGCATTCGCGTCGCTGCCGCAGCTTCGGTGCATGGTTTAGCCCCGTTACATCTTCCGCGCAGGCCGACTCGACCAGTGAGCTATTACGCTTTCTTTAAATGATGGCTGCTTCTAAGCCAACATCCTGGCTGTCTGTGCCTTCCCACATCGTTTCCCACTTAACCATGACTTTGGGACCTTAGCTGGCGGTCTGGGTTGTTTCCCTCTTCACGACGGACGTTAGCACCCGCCGTGTGTCTCCCGTGATAACATTCTTCGGTATTCGCAGTTTGCATCGGGTTGGTAAGCCGGGATGGCCCCCTAGCCGAAACAGTGCTCTACCCCCGAAGATGAGTTCACGAGGCGCTACCTAAATAGCTTTCGGGGAGAACCAGCTATCTCCCGGTTTGATTGGCCTTTCACCCCCAGCCACAGGTCATCCGCTAATTTTTCAACATTAGTCGGTTCGGTCCTCCAGTTAGTGTTACCCAACCTTCAACCTGCCCATGGCTAGATCACCGGGTTTCGGGTCTATACCCTGCAACTTAACGCCCAGTTAAGACTCGGTTTCCCTGCGGCTCCCCTATACGGTTAACCTTGCTACAGAATATAAGTCGCTGACCCATTATACAAAAGGTACGCAGTCACCCCCATAAAGAAGGCTCCCACTGCTTGTACGTACACGGTTTCAGGTTCTGTTTCACTCCCCTCGCCGGGGTTCTTTTCGCCTTTCCCTCACGGTACTGGTTCACTATCGGTCAGTCAGGAGTATTTAGCCTTGGAGGATGGTCCCCCCATCTTCAGACAGGATATCACGTGTCCCGCCCTACTCTTCGAACCCACAATAAGCATGCCTTTGTGTACGGGAGTATCACCCTGTACCCTGCGACTTTCCAGACGCTTCCACTGACACACAAACTGATGATGGTTCCGGGCTGTTCCCCGTTCGCTCGCCGCTACTGGGGGAATCTCGGTTGATTTCTTTTCCTCTGGGTACTTAGATGTTTCAGTTCCCCAGGTTCGCCTTGCAGCACTATGTATTCATGCTGCAATGATGCACAAGTGCACCGGGTTTCCCCATTCGGGTATCGTCGGTTATTGCGGTTCATATCACCTTACCGACGCTTATCGCAGATTAGCACGCCCTTCATCGCCTCTGACTGCCAGGGCATCCACCGTGTACGCTTAGTCACTTAACCTCACAACCCACAAGCGTCCCGAAAGACGGTTGTCAGCTGCAAGCATTTGAGAGACTCGAACATATCGTTAATTTCATTCTTATTACGGAGAATGAAAACGACATGTCGTTTCAATTTTCAGCTTGTTCCGGATTGTTAAAGAGCAAATATCTCAAACGTGACTGTGAAGTCAGTTTTGAGATACTTCGTGGAGACACCTTTCACCTGTCACCAAGCAAGTGGCGTCCCCTAGGGGATTCGAACCCCTGTTGCCGCCGTGAAAGGGCGGAGTCCTAACCGCTAGACGAAGGGGACACTGTCGTGTCGGCTTCGCAGCCGTCTTGCTCTAACGTTTCTATCAGACAATCTGTGTGAGCACTGCGCACGAAGGTATCTTCAGGTAAGGAGGTGATCCAACCGCAGGTTCCCCTACGGTTACCTTGTTACGACTTCACCCCAGTCATGAATCACAAAGTGGTAAGCGCCCTCCCGAAGGTTAAGCTACCTACTTCTTTTGCAACCCACTCCCATGGTGTGACGGGCGGTGTGTACAAGGCCCGGGAACGTATTCACCGTGGCATTCTGATCCACGATTACTAGCGATTCCGACTTCACGGAGTCGAGTTGCAGACTCCGATCCGGACTACGACGCACTTTATGAGGTCCGCTTGCTCTCGCGAGTTCGCTTCTCTTTGTATGCGCCATTGTAGCACGTGTGTAGCCCTGGCCGTAAGGGCCATGATGACTTGACGTCATCCCCACCTTCCTCCGGTTTATCACCGGCAGTCTCCTTTGAGTTCCCGACCGAATCGCTGGCAACAAAGGATAAGGGTTGCGCTCGTTGCGGGACTTAACCCAACATTTCACAACACGAGCTGACGACAGCCATGCAGCACCTGTCTCACGGTTCCCGAAGGCACTAAGGCATCTCTGCCGAATTCCGTGGATGTCAAGGCCAGGTAAGGTTCTTCGCGTTGCATCGAATTAAACCACATGCTCCACCGCTTGTGCGGGCCCCCGTCAATTCATTTGAGTTTTAACCTTGCGGCCGTACTCCCCAGGCGGTCGACTTAACGCGTTAGCTCCGGAAGCCACTCCTCAAGGGAACAGCCTCCAAGTCGACATCGTTTACGGCGTGGACTACCAGGGTATCTAATCCTGTTTGCTCCCCACGCTTTCGCACCTGAGCGTCAGTCTTTGTCCAGGGGGCCGCCTTCGCCACCGGTATTCCTCCAGATCTCTACGCATTTCACCGCTACACCTGGAATTCTACCCCCCTCTACAAGACTCTAGCCTGCCAGTTTCAAATGCAGTTCCCAGGTTAAGCCCGGGGATTTCACATCTGACTTGACAGACCGCCTGCGTGCGCTTTACGCCCAGTAATTCCGATTAACGCTTGCACCCTCCGTATTACCGCGGCTGCTGGCACGGAGTTAGCCGGTGCTTCTTCTGCGGGTAACGTCAATCGACGCGGTTATTAACCGCATCGCCTTCCTCCCCGCTGAAAGTACTTTACAACCCGAAGGCCTTCTTCATACACGCGGCATGGCTGCATCAGGCTTGCGCCCATTGTGCAATATTCCCCACTGCTGCCTCCCGTAGGAGTCTGGACCGTGTCTCAGTTCCAGTGTGGCTGGTCATCCTCTCAGACCAGCTAGGGATCGTCGCCTAGGTGAGCCGTTACCCCACCTACTAGCTAATCCCATCTGGGCACATCCGATGGCGTGAGGCCCGAAGGTCCCCCACTTTGGTCCGAAGACGTTATGCGGTATTAGCTACCGTTTCCAGTAGTTATCCCCCTCCATCGGGCAGTTTCCCAGACATTACTCACCCGTCCGCCACTCGTCACCCAAGAAGCAAGCTTCTCTGTGCTACCGTTCGACTTGCATGTGTTAGGCCTGCCGCCAGCGTTCAATCTGAGCCATGATCAAACTCTTCAATTAAAAGTTCGATTTGCTGCAACAAGTGCAGCGATGCTCAAGTGTAAAACGTCATAATGAATTTCATTATGTGTTCACTCTTAAGACTTGATATTTTTTTGCGTCCGGAGACGCTTGATATCAATCCTGCGAGTGCCCACACAGATTGTCTGATAAATTGTTAAAGAGCGTTGCGGCCAGTGCTTTCGCTTCCTGCCGCGAGGTGGCGTATATTACGCTTTCCTCCTTCAGAGTCAACCACTTTTTCAGAAGTTTTCTCCGGCGATTCAGCTTCCTGAACCTTCTGACCCGGTGACCGTCAGGCCGTTGTTCCGTGTCAGTGGAGGCGCATTATAGGGAGTTTCTGACGGCTGACAACCCCTATTTTTAAAAAATTTTCCGACCGTTGTTTTTTTATGCAAAGCCGGGCTAAAGCGCCAGTTTTTCGAGCTTTTCGAAGCCATAACGCCGTAAAACGGGCATTAATTGTACTGCCTGCTCCGTCATTGCCAGACAAAAGGCCAGATTACTTTCTTCGGAGAAGACTTTTGGCGACTCATTTTCCAGCAGCCAGACGGTGCGACGCGCGATAGCCGCGCCGGAGTCGATTAATCGCGTCCCTTCAGGCAATACCTGTTGCAGTTCATCCGCCAATAAAGGGAAGTGCGTGCAGCCGAGCACCACCGTATCGGGCGGTTCTTTCATCCGCAGCCAGGGTTGCAGGATCTGTCTTACCTGCTCCAGCGGCACCTCTTTACCCTGCAGCTTGGCTTCCGCCAGCTCCACCAGCTCTGCGGAACCCAGCATTTCCGTTTTGCATTCACCGGCGAAGCGCTTAACCAGCTCATGGGTATAAGGACGCTTTACCGTCCCTCGCGTCGCCAGCAGGCCGACTACGCCGTTACGCGTTAAGCGCGCAGCGGGTTTAATTGCCGGCACCACGCCGACGACAGGAAAACTGAAACGTTCGCGCAGGGAGGGAAGCGTAACGGTGCTGGCCGAGTTACAGGCGATAACTACCAGCGACAGCGGATACAGACGCGTAACGGCGGTCACGATTTCAAGCACGCGTTCAACAATAAAAGCTTCGCTTTTTTCACCGTAGGGGAAGGCAACGTTATCAAAGGTGTAGATATAGTGCAGATCCGGCAGCAGCTGCCGGATCTCTTCGCAGACGGAAAGCCCACCGACGCCGGAATCAAACACCAGCACGGTGGGTCGCGGATTAGAAGGTGTAGCTGCCGCTGAGGTAATACTCCCTTCCTGGAGTTTGATAGCCATAAACTGTCTCGTAATCTTTATCAAACAGGTTGGCTATTCTACCACGAACGGTCAGCCGGGATGTGACCGGATACGAAACCGCGAGATCCCATAAGCTGACGCCGCCAAGCTTCACAATTTTGCCGCTGACATCCTGTGAATACTCTTTATCGTAGCGCTGGCCCAGATATTGATAGCTGAGCGACCAGTCGAAGGCATACAGGGTGTAATCAAGCTGATACTTCACCTGCTGTTTGGCGCGACGCAAGAGGATTTCGTTGGTTTCACCGTTACGCGCATCCGTATAGTCATAGGAAAGCGTGTGGCTGACGGGGCCGGTATCAAACGACGCCGTGGTTTCCACGCCTTTAATCGTGGCTTTATTCACGTTGTAGTAGCTGCTGGTTACGTTGCTGTAGTCGATCAGACTATCGATATCGTTGCGATAGCCCGACACGTGCCAGGTAACCGGGCCGGTCAGGCCTTCGAAGCCCCCTTCCCACTGCTTGCTTTGCTCCGGATCGAGATCGCTGTTGCCGCCAAAGGAGCCGTAAAGCTGGCCGATGGTTGGCGCCTTAAAGGCCGTTCCATAGCTGGCGATAACGCGATAGCCTTCTGCGAACTCCCATGCGCCGCTGGTTTGCCAGGTGTTATGCCAGCCAAACTCGGCATGATCGTCGCCGCGCACCGCGCCTTCCAGCGTCAGTGAACCGAACGCCTGCTGGGCTGTTGCATAAAGGCCGGTATTTGTTACTTCGTGGCTGTCGGTAACGTAGGCCGTGCCGGGCTCGATGGTTTGCTTCTGCCAGTCGACGCCGCCGCTAACGCTGCCGTTGCCTACCACAATGTTATTGCCCCATTGCAGATTGTACTGCTGCGAGTCGTCTAACGTAGCGGATCCGTCATACCGTCCCAGGCCTGGGCTGTAGTTGTAATCTTTAGAGTGGCTATAGCTGGCGACAAGCTGAGAAGAGTAAAGCCCGTTATTGAAGCGCAGGCCGCCATCCCACGTCTGGCTGTAAAGCTGACGCGTATCGACATAGGTATCCGGCTTAACATAGGTAGAGTAGCCATCGTAGGCCGTGCGGTTGTCGTAGCCGTAGCCGCGCACGAAACCGCTGAACTCGTCATTGATCTGCTGTTCAATCGCGCCGTAAAGCGTTTTGCTCATAAAGCCATCGCGATCTTTCTGCCGCTCGTTGCCTGAAGCATCCGGATAGTTCGCCACCACATCATACCCTTTGGTATAGGTATAGTTACCCGCCAGGGTCACACGCGTGTTTTCCCCCAGCATCTGTTGCGTGGCGCCGTCATAAGCCTGATAGCCGTTTGAACCGACTCCGGCCGTTAAGGTCGTGCCCGGTTTTTCCCGCCCGGTAATAATGTTAACCACGCCGCCAATCGCATCAGAGCCATAAACGGCCGAGCGCGCGCCGCGCACGTATTCAATACGCTGCACCAGCGAGATCGGGATTTGGCTGAGGTCGGAAGAGCCGCTGATGCCGGCCTGATTCAGGCGAATGCCGTCAATCAGCACCAGCACGTGGCTGGAGTTGGTGCCGCGAATAAACAGCGAGGTTTGCTGCCCCAGCCCACCGTTGCGCGCGATATCCACGCCCGGCAGCCGACGCATCACATCGGCAACGCTTTTCGACTGCCAGCGATCTATCTCCTCGCGCGTGACGACCGTGGTGGGCGCAAGCACGGAGGAAACGGGTTGTGCAAAACGGTTTGCGGTGGTGACCAACGTGCTGTCGGCATCCTGCGCAAAGCCATATTGCGCCCAGAGGGAAAGTGCCGTAGTGCTGAAGGCGAACAGCTTCGGTTTCGTTATCATGGTGTCAGAGCATCCGGTAGATCATGCAGATGCCGCAGGCATACGAGAAAGAACGCGCTCGTAGGAGTTGCGACGTAATCACCGGCAGGTCTTCGGGCTCGGAATCATGAAACGGTGCAGACTTCCCATCCAAAGACAGTGTCAGGCACCCACGACGACATTCCATACCGCTGCGCGTCAGCTCCAGCTTTGCACTGGATTCCCTTTTAACTTATTGAAAGGCCGGCAGCGCATTTTATGGTTAACCCATACAGAATTCCAGACGCCCGCGCATCCAAACGATGCCAGCACCGGACAACGCTGGACATTACGCGGCGGATGCCTACAATCGCAGGGCTTTTAAGGCCCTTAACCCAGGAATGACCATGACTCCCGAACAGCTGCCGATCGAACACTACGATGCCCAACTGGAAGAGAAAGTAGCCCGTCTGCAAACGCTGATGGTTCCTTTTACCGCACAGGATGTCGAAGTTTTCCGTTCGCCAGTCAGCCACTACCGTATGCGCGCTGAGTTCCGGATCTGGCACGACGGCGACGACCTCTACCATATTATTTTTGACCAGCAGACGCGCCAGCGTATCCGCGTCGACAGCTTTCCGGCGGCCAGTGAACTGATCAATCAGCTGATGCCTCGCCTGATTGACGCCGTGCGCGATAAGCCGGTGCTGCGCCATAAGCTGTTCCAGATTGATTATCTCTCCACGCTGAGCAAGCAGATTGTGGTTTCCATGCTTTACCATCGCGCGCTGACGGATGAATGGCAGCAGGCGGCCACGGCGCTGCGTGACGAGCTGCGTGCGGAAGGCTTCGATCTGCATCTGATTGGCCGCGCCACTAAAACCAAAATCTGCCTGGATCGGGATTTTGTGGACGAGCGTTTACCGGTAGCCGGAAAAGAGCTGATCTATCGTCAGGTAGAGAACAGCTTTACCCAGCCGAACGCGGCGATGAACATTAAAATGCTGGAGTGGGCGCTGGACGTGACAAAAGACGCCAGCGGCGATTTGCTGGAACTCTACTGCGGCAACGGCAACTTCTCTTTAGCGCTGGCACGCAATTTCCGTCGCGTGCTGGCTACGGAGATCGCCAAACCGTCGGTCGCTTCCGCCCAGTACAATATTGCCGTCAACAATATTGAAAACGTGCAGATTATCCGCATGGCGGCAGAAGAGTTTACCCAGGCGATGAACGGCACGCGCCAGTTTAACCGTCTGGAAGGCATCGATCTCAGCAGCTACGAGTGCGAGACTATCTTTGTCGATCCGCCGCGTAGCGGGCTGGATGAAGAGACGGTAAAAATGGTGCAGGCTTACCCGCGCATCCTTTATATCTCCTGCAACCCGCAGACGCTGTGCGACAATCTGGCTACGCTTTCCGCCACCCATGACGTTGAACGGCTGGCGCTGTTTGACCAGTTCCCCTATACCCATCATATGGAGTGCGGCGTTCTGCTGACGCGGCGCTAAACGCAAAAGAGCGATGCCAGGCATCGCTCTTTTTATTGCACCGTCGGGCGTTAGCCGCCTCTGCGCGCCCGCAGCTTCAGGCCAATCCAGAAAATTAGCGCAACCATCAAAATAGTCTGCACGAAGTTAGAACCGATTTCAGGATATTCCGCGCGGACGATAGCGCTGTAAACCAGGATGCCGAGCAGGAAAAACGCAGCGGCGAGAGAAGGCATGCCGTCCGGCATCGCGCGGTTAAGATAGCGCTGATGCAGGCACCAGGCGGAAAGGCCCAGCGCGATAAGCGGGAAAACGGAAAACGGCACTATCGAACTGAACAGCACCGAAAACGAGCCGTTAATGGATAGCCCGGTCAGAAAGGCCAGCAGCAGCGTACCCTTGTCCCGGCCAGTCGCTAAACTCATCTCACTCTCCTAATCATGGGCGCCTGGCGACACCGCCAGCCGCTCCTGTTCGCGTCGATACCAGTAGTAAGCGCCTTTAGAGATCATCCGTAGCTGCAACACCAGCCGCTCTTCCAGCTGGCGTCGCTGCGCCACGTCGATATCCAGCGCCTCGGCCCCGGCGTTAAAGACAATAATAACCATCGCCTCCGCCTGCGCTTCGGTAAAGCTGCGCGGCATACGATTTTCAACTTCAAGATAGTCCGCCAGCTCGGCGATAAAATGCTGGATTTCACGGGCTACCGCGGCGCGAAACGCGGCCGACGTGCCGGAGCGTTCACGCAACAGCAGGCGGAAAGCGTTGGGATTATTGCCGATGAATTCCATAAATGTGGACACCGAGGTGCGGATGACGCTGCCGCCTTTAGCGATACGCTGACGCGCCTGGCGCATCAGCTGGCGTAGCATCAGGCCGCTCTCATCCACCATTGTCAGCCCAAGCTCGTCAACATCGCGAAAATGACGATAAAAGGAAGTCGGCGCGATGCCCGCTTCCCTGGCGACTTCCCGCAGGCTCAGGCTGGCAAAACTCCGCTCGGCACTCAGTTGGCTGAATGCCGCTTCGATCAGCGAACGCCGTGTCCGTTCTTTTTGCTGCGCTCTGACGCCCATGTTTGTGCCTGTTTTGCCTGCCAGATTTGCACTATATCAAACTTTTCAGCGTACAGCGGTATCAACTTTGTGTACGCCTGTTAACCTTCCGCTTTGTCAATAAATGGCAAATTGAACAGTTAAAATTGGGAACCCGCTCACGAGATGTTAGAATAAAGTTGAAAATTTGTATAAGAATATAGGACGTATTGGTATGCAACAGTCTTATGATTACGACGCCATCGTGATTGGTTCCGGTCCTGGCGGCGAAGGCGCGGCGATGGGCCTGGTTAAACAGGGCGCGCGCATTGCCGTTATCGAGCGTTATCACAATATCGGCGGCGGTTGTACCCATTGGGGAACCATTCCATCAAAAGCACTCCGCCACGCCGTCAGCCGCATTATCGAATTTAACCAGAATCCGCTTTACAGCGATCACACCCGCCTGCTGCGCTCTTCTTTTGCTGACATTCTGAACCATACGGAAAACGTTATCAGTCAGCAAACGCGGATGCGTCAGGGCTTTTACGAGCGCAACCGCTGCGAACTGTATCAGGGCGACGCCCGTTTCGTTGACGCCAACACTATCGAAATCGTTACGCACGACGGCAGCGTGGAAAGACTGACCGCTGAGAAATTTGTTATCGCCTGCGGCTCGCGTCCTTATCATCCGGTAGACGTGGACTTTACCCATCCGCGCATTTACGACAGCGATTCCATTCTTAATCTGCATCATGAACCTGGCCACGTGATTATTTATGGCGCGGGCGTGATCGGCTGCGAATATGCTTCTATCTTCCGTGGACTGAACGTAAAAGTTGATTTAATCAACACGCGCGATCATCTGCTGGCGTTTCTCGATCAGGAAATCTCAGATTCGCTTTCCTACCATTTCTGGAACAGCGGCGTGGTTATCCGCCATAACGAAGAGTTCGAGAAAATCGAAGGCGTCAGCGACGGCGTGATCATGCATCTGAAGTCCGGCAAAAAAGTGAAGGCCGACTGCCTGCTGTACGCCAACGGCCGTACCGGGAATACCGATGCGCTGGGGCTGGAAAACGTCGGGCTGGAGGCGGACGGCCGTGGCCTGCTGAAGGTCAACAGCATGTATCAGACCGCCCAGCCGCATATTTATGCCGTAGGCGATGTGATCGGCTATCCAAGCCTGGCTTCTGCCGCTTACGATCAGGGCCGCATTGCCGCTCAGGCGCTGATGAAAGGCGAAGCGAACGCGCACCTGATTGAGGATATCCCAACCGGTATTTATACCATTCCGGAAATCAGTTCGGTGGGCAAAACGGAGCAGCAACTGACGGCGATGAAGGTGCCTTACGAAGTGGGTCGGGCGCAGTTTAAGCATCTGGCGCGCGCGCAGATTGTGGGGATGAACGTTGGCAGCCTGAAGATCCTTTTCCACCGTGAAACCAAAGAGATCCTGGGGATCCACTGCTTTGGCGAACGCGCTGCCGAGATCATTCATATCGGCCAGGCCATCATGGAGCAGAAAAACGGCGGCAACACGATTGAATACTTCGTGAATACCACCTTTAACTATCCCACCATGGCCGAAGCCTACCGCGTGGCCGCGCTGAACGGGTTAAACCGCCTGTTTTAACGCGCTGTTCATATAGCCCTGCATATGGGTGCGGATCGCCTCTGCCAGCTGCTCATAGCGGCCGCGCAGCGGCGAGCCTGGCCGGTACACCAGCGCGATGGTGCGCTGCGGTTCCGGCTTGTAGCACGGCAGATAGCAAACGCCGTCGCGCACGCGCTCTTTCGGCACCGCCAGCGCGGGCAGCAGCGTGATGCCGCTGCCTGCCGCCACCATATTACGCAGCGTTTCCAGGCTGGTGGCGCGGAAATGCGTGTCTTCGTCTGCCCCGGCCTGA
This sequence comes from Erwinia sp. TECH1, assembly GCF_054057575.1. NCBI lineage: Bacteria > Pseudomonadati > Pseudomonadota > Gammaproteobacteria > Enterobacterales > Erwiniaceae > Erwinia > Erwinia sp. TECH1. The sequence goes on from NZ_JBSRZK010000001.1 coordinate 12,520, forward strand.
AAGCAAAAGCCCATTGCCTGATCGCGCAGGCAGTGGCCGTCTTCCAGCATCAGCAGCTTCTCGCCAGACAGATCCGACATCGGTACGCGATCGCGGTCGTGCCACGGATGATCCTGATAGATCGCCAGCTTCATCGGCTCATCAAACAGCGGCACCTCGATAAAGGCTTCTGACTCTTTCACCAGGGCCAGGATCGCGCAGTCGAGCTTGCCGCTGTCCAGCTGCGCCAGCAGCTGCTGCGTTTGCGCCTCGTGCAGATACATCTCCAGCTTGGGAAAGGTTTTGTGCAGCGTCGGGATAATCTGCGGCAGCAGATAAGGTCCCACGGTCGGGATCAGCCCGATATGCAGCGGTCCGGACATCGCCTCGCCCTGCTGGCTGGCCATCTCTTTCAGCACCTTGACCTCGCGCAGCACGGTGCGCGCCTGGTCGACCAGCAACAGGCCAGCCTGAGTGAAAAGCACTTTACGGCTGGTGCGTTCTAACAGCATAACGCCCAGTTCATCTTCCAGCTTGCGGATCTGACCGCTGAGCGTAGGTTGACTGACGTGGCAGGAATCAGCTGCCCGTCGGAAATGCCGATGTTCAGCCAACGCTACCAGATACTCAAGATCGCGAATATTCATCTTTTCCTCCGAGCCACGATAGTTCATGGCGATAGATAGAATAGCAATCAACGATTAGCCCTATCAAGCCCGGATGATAATAATGTCACCCGTTCGAGAGATGAGTCACTTTTACCCCTAATCAAGAGGTAGTTTATGTTTGCAAGTCAGGAAGGTAAGTCAGTCCCGCAGGTCACTTTTCATACGCGTCAGGGCGACAGCTGGGTAGACGTCACGACTGATGAGCTGTTTAAAGACAAAACTGTCATCGTGTTCTCTTTGCCAGGCGCGTTTACGCCAACCTGTTCATCGAGCCATCTGCCACGCTATAACGAGCTGTCAGACGTTTTCAAAAAACATGGCGTGGACAATATTCTGTGTGTATCGGTCAATGACACCTTCGTTATGAACGCATGGAAAGCCGATCAGCACGCTAACAACATTACCTTTATCCCGGATGGCAACGGCGATTTTACTCGCGGCATGGAAATGCTGGTCGAGAAAGCGGATCTGGGCTTTGGCCCGCGCTCATGGCGCTACTCCATGCTGGTTCGCAACGGCGTGGTAGAGAAAATGTTTGTTGAGCCAAACAAGCCGGGCGACCCGTTTGAAGTGTCTGATGCCGACACCATGCTGCGCTATCTGGCACCGGAATTTAAGGTGCAGGAGTCCGTGTCCCTGTTCACCAAGCCGGGCTGCCCGTTCTGCGCTAAAGCCAAGCAGATGCTGTTGGATCGCGGTATTCAGTACGAAGAAATCGTGCTGGGCCAGGATGCCACCACCGTCAGCCTGCGCGCTGTAACCGGCCGTGCGACCGTTCCTCAGGTCTTTATCGGCGGACGCCACATCGGCGGCAGCGACGATCTGGAACAGTTCTTTTTAGCCTAAGAATTAAGAAGGCGAGCCATCGCCCGCCCTCTTATGTGCCTAAAATAAAAATATAAGTCGAAATTAGTTGGCGGGCCTGATGCCCGCCTTTTTTTTGCTTACGCCAGGCGATTTTTCGCGTCGGTAATCGCAAGCGACACCTGATGCGGCGAAACGCCACCCTTCGCATTACGCTTGTCCAGACAGGATTGCAGCGACAGGATTGGATAGACGTCTTCACCAATCACCTTGCTGTACTGTTGCAGCTCTTCCAGCCTTAGCGCTTCCAGCGCCACGCCTTTGCCAATTGCCGCCACAACGACTTCGCCCACGATATGATGCGCTTCGCGGAACGGGACGCCTTTAGCTACCAGATAGTCAGCCAGCTCGGTCGCATTGGCGTAGCCCTGCTCTGCCGCTTCCTGGCAGCGCGGACGCTTCACCTGAATGCCGTCCAGCACCAGCGCGGCCATATGCAGACAGTCGGACCAGGTGTCCAGCGCGTCGAACAGGCCTTCTTTGTCTTCCTGCATATCTTTGTTGTAGGCCAGCGGCAGGCCTTTCAGCGTCATCATCATGCCGGTCAGCGCGCCCTGCACGCGGCCGCACTTGCCGCGGATCAGCTCCAGCGCGTCCGGGTTTTTCTTCTGCGGCATCAGCGAAGAGCCGGAGGTAACCTTATCGGACAGCTCGACAAAGCCTGACTCGCCAGTATTGAAGAAAATCAGATCTTCGGCGAAGCGGGAAAGATGCACCATGCCGATAGAGGCGTCGGAAAGCAGCTCCAGCACGTGATCGCGGTCGGAAACGGTGTCCAGGCTGTTGCGCGTGGCGGAGGCAAAGCCCAGCCAGCCGGCCAGCTGCTCGCGGTCGATCTCGTAAGCCGTGCCGGCCAGCGCGCCGCAGCCCAGCGGGCTGACGTCCAGACGCTTCAGCGTATCCTGCAGGCGGCTTTCATCCCGCGCCAGCATCTCGACATAAGCCAGGCACCAGTGCGCAAAGGTCACCGGCTGCGCGCGCTGCAAATGGGTGTAGCCGGGCATGACCGCGTCCTGGTTCGCTTCTGCCGTGGCCACCAGCGCCTGCTGTAGCTGACGCGTGGCGATCAGCAGCTCGCCGATCTGCGCTTTGCACCAGAGCTTCAGATCGGTGGCGACCTGATCGTTACGGCTGCGGCCGGTATGCAGCTTTTTGCCGAGCGCGCCGACTTTCTCAATCAGCCTGCCTTCAACATAGCTGTGAATATCTTCCGCATCGCTTTCCAGGATCTGCTGCGGATTAGCGCGTACTTCCTCAAGCAGCACGTTCAGCGCGGTTTCCAGCTGCTGCTGCTCTTCTGTAGTCAGAACATTGACCGTCACCAGCGCTTTGGACCAGGCTACGGACCCGACAATGTCCTGCTCTGCCAGACGATAGTCAAAGCGCAGCGAGTCATTAAACAGTTTGAAACGTTGATCTGCTGCCTGAGTAAACCGTCCACCCCAAAGTGCCATGTCAGTGCTCCCTTAAATTCGTTGAGTTTTCTTTAAAAGGCGGCCTGCGCCGCCTTATTTCGCCAGGCTAAATACCGGCTTACTTTTTCTCGTTCAGCGCACGAATGCGTGAAGAGAGCGAGAACAGACGGATAAAGCCGCCCGCGTGACGATGGTCGTACACTTCATCTTCGCCGAAGGTCGCAAACTCTTCTGAATAGAGGCTGTTAGCGGATTTTTTCTGGATCGCCGTAACCTGACCTTTATAAAGTTGCAGCACCACTTCGCCGTTGACTTCTTCCGCCAGCGATTCGGCAGCGGCCTGAATGGATTTACGCAGCGGCGCGAACCAGCGGCCGTCGTAAACCACGTAGGACATCTCGTGGCCCAGCTGTTCGCGCCATTTGAAGCTGTCGCGATCCAGCACCAGCTGCTCAACCGCACGCAGCGCGTTGACCATAATGGTGCCGCCAGGGGTTTCGTAGCAGCCGCGAGACTTGATGCCCACCAGACGGTTTTCGACGATATCGATACGGCCCACGCCGTGTTTCGCGCCGATAACGTTCAGTTTTTCCAGGCAGCCGAACGGGCTTAGCGCTTCGCCGTTTACGGCAACCACGCGGCCTTTCTCCACGGATACCGTCACCTGCTCAGGCTGGTCCGGCGCTTCCAGCGGATCGACAGTCCAGACCCAGCAGTCTTTGTTTGGCGCATTCCACGGGCTTTCCAGCACGCCGCCTTCGGTAGAGATATGCCAGGCGTTTTCATCACGGCTGTAGATTTTTTCCAGCGACGCGGTGGTCGGGATGTTGCGCTCTTTCAGATAGTCGAGCAGCGCCTCACGGGAACGCAGGTTCCACTCGCGCCATGGCGCAACCACTTTCAGCTGTGGGGCCAGCGCGGTGTAGGTGGTTTCGAAACGCACCTGGTCGTTGCCTTTACCGGTTGCGCCGTGGCACAGCGCATCCGCGCCGACTTTCAGCGCCAGCTCAACCTGCGCTTTGGCGATAATAGGGCGCGCCATCGACGTGCCCAGCAGATAAGTACCTTCATACAGCGCGCCGGTTTGCAGCACGGGATAGACGTAATCGCTGATGAATTCTTCACGCAGATCCACTACGTGGCATTCGGAAGCGCCGGACTGCAACGCTTTCTGCTCAACGCCTTCCAGATCGCCACGCTCCTGGCCGATATCGGCCACGAAGGCGACCACTTCACAGCCGCCGTAGTTCTCTTTCAGCCACGGAATAATCGCGGAGGTATCCAGACCGCCAGAGTAAGCCAGAACGATTTTTTTGATGCTTTTATCTTGCATTGTCATTTCCTTGAACCGGTTAAGCGAGGATCCGGGTGCCAATCGACACGCCGTTAAATAGGGTTGGTAGCTGTTCGGCATGACGCCAGCTGGCGATATCGACCGGACGGCCCAGCGTGCGGGCGGCATCCAGCGCGGCGTTGACTTTAACAATCATGCCGTCGGTAATGATGCCCTGGGCGATCAGCTGTTCCGCCAGCGCCGTCGTCATCTCTTCGATGCGCTGGCCTTTGCCGTCCAGAATGCCGCTGACGTCGGAGAGCAGCACCAGATCGGCACCCAGCGTCGAGGCCAGCGCGGTGGCGGCCTGGTCGGCGTTGACGTTCATCAGCTTGCCGTCTTCGGTGATGCCGATAGAGCTGATCACCGGCAGGTAGCCTGCTTCCAGCAGCGTAGTAATGAGTTTGGGATTGCCCGGCGTCGCCTGGCCCACGTGGCCCAGCTCTTCATCAAAAGCCGCCACGTTGACGCTGCCACCGTCGCCCAGGCACAGGCCAACGGCATCAATACCGTGTTTTTTCGACCAGGCCAGCAGCGTTTTATTGGCGGTGCCCGCCAGCGCGCCGGTAATGATGTCGATCTGATCGGCTGGCGTGACGCGCAGGCCGTTTTTCTTTTTCACCGGCAGCGCCAGCTTCTTCATCAGCTCGTCGACCAGGCAGCCGCCGCCGTGAACGATCAGCAGCGGGCGCTGATGGGTTTCGCGGTACGCCACCAGTGCGTCAAACAGGCGCGCCAGCGCCTCTTCGCTATCCAGCAACACGCCGCCGAGTTTAATAATTAAAGGATTGGTCATGGGCTTTCTCACTGATTAAATAAGCGACTGCGTTTCCGGGAAGCCGAAACGAATATTCATACACTGCACCGCCTGCGACGACGCGCCTTTCAGCAGGTTATCTTCCGCTGAGACGATAATCGCGTGCTCGCCCTGCACGGCAAAGCCGATATCGCAGAACGGCAGGCCGACCACGCCTTTGATCGACGGCACGCCTTTATCATAGACACGCACCAGCGGCTTATCGTGATAGGCGTTATGGAACGCTTCCGCCACGTCTTCACGCGTTACGCCCGCCTTCAGCCGACAGGTGGTGGTGGCCAGGATGCCGCGCGGGAAGTTGCCCAGGTGCGGCGTGAAGATCACCGGCACGCCAAGATGCGCGGCGATTTCCGGCTGGTGACGATGGGTGAAAATGCCATAAGGCTGCAGGCTGACCTCGCAGAAACTGGTGGTCACGGACGCTTTGCGTCCTGCGCCGCTGACGCCGCTGGTGGCGTTGATCACCGGCCACTGCGCTTCGTTCAGCAGATCCGCCGCAATCAGTGGCTTCAGCGCCAGCTGCGCGGCGGTCGGATAGCAGCCCGGCACGGCAATCAGCTGCGCTTCTTTTAGCTGGCTCTGCTGCCATTCGGCCAGGCCATACACGGCCTTTGCCAGCCACGCTTTATGCTGATGCGGGAAGCCGTAATAGTCGGTGAAGAAGCTCTCTTCGTTGACGCGGAACGCGGCTGACAGATCGAACACCACGCAGCCGGCGGCCAGGAATTCAGGCGCCAGGTCATGACTGACTTCGTGCGCCGTCGCCAGAAACACCACGTCCACTTTGTCGGCGAACTCTGCCGCGCTTGTCAGCGGCTGCAGCGGCATGTCCAGGATGCCTTTCAGCTGCGGATGCAGATCGGAAAGCAATTTTCCGGCGTCAGGGCTTTGCGCTGATACCGCTAAAGCGGTTATGTTCACCTGAGGGTGACGGTTCAGGTAGGTCGCAAGCTCTACGCCAGCATAGCCACTGGCACCAACAATCAGCGTATTTAACATCGGACACCTTATAACGGTCTCGGGTTTCGGGTGACGGCTTCATGCCGTATTCCCACGCGGTTAGCGCCGGTTATGCAGGAAATCTGGTTTCCATCCCCACGCCATTAATGTATTTTTATTCACTATTAATGCATGAATATTGATACTATCCTAACGCAAGGACTGTCAACAGTGAAGACAAAATTACCGCCTTTTATTGAGCTTTACCGTGAGTTGATCGCCACGCCGTCCATCAGCGCCACCGACAGCGCGATGGATCAGAGTAATGAAGCTTTAATCAGTTTGCTGGCAGGCTGGTTCCGCGATATTGGCTTTGAGGTGGAAGTGCAGCCGGTTCCCGGCACGCGCCATAAATTTAATATGCTGGCCCGTACCGGCAGCGGCGCTGGCGGCCTGTTGTTGGCTGGTCACAGCGACACCGTGCCGTTCGACGATGGTCGCTGGACGCGCGATCCCTTTGCGTTAACCGAACACGATAACAAGCTGTATGGCCTGGGCACCGCCGATATGAAAGGCTTCTTCGCCTTTATCCTTGATGCGCTGCGCGATGTTGACGTGAAAAAGCTGGCGAAACCGCTCTACGTGCTGGCGACCGCCGATGAAGAAACCACGATGGCGGGCGCGAAATATTTCTCTGAAAACGCCACAGTGCGGCCCGACTGCGCCATTATCGGCGAGCCTACCTCGCTACAGCCGGTACGGGCGCACAAAGGCCATATGTCGAACGTGATCCGCATTGAAGGCCAGTCGGGCCATTCCAGCGATCCTTCACGCGGGGTCAACGCCATTGAGCTGATGCATGAGTCCATCACGCAGCTGATGGCGCTGCGCGACACGCTGAAAACGCGCTATCGTCACGACGGTTTTGCCATTCCTTATCCCACCATGAACTTTGGCCATATCAGCGGCGGCGATGCGGCAAATCGCATTTGCGCCTGCTGCGATCTGCATATGGATCTGCGGCCGCTGCCGGGCCTGACGCTGAACGAGCTGGAAGGCTTGATTAACGAGGCGCTGGCGCCCGTCAGCGAACGCTGGCCGGGCCGCGTCAACGTCAGCCAGCTGCATCCGCCGATCCCCGGCTATGAATGTCCGGCCGATCATCGGCTGGTCAAAGTGGTGGAAAAGCTGTTGGGCACGGAAACCAGCATCGTGAACTACTGCACCGAAGCGCCGTTTATTCAGGAACTGTGCCCGACGCTGGTGTTAGGGCCAGGTTCGATTAACCAGGCGCACCAGCCGGATGAATATCTTGATACCGCTTTTATTAAACCTACCCGCGAATTGATTACGCAGGTCGTACAGCATTTTTGCAATCACTGAGTGAAAAGCGGGGCATTTAGCCAGTAAAACGGCCTTTTACCCCGGCTTTATCATTTGTTTCTCGATAAGAATAACTTATCTCGCTGCGTCGCTGTTAAATTTCTTAAATTACCGCAAGTTAGCGACAGGTTTGCACACGTTTAAGTCAATTGACGGATGGACGGGAACGTGGCTAGATAAAAGGCAATGTTATACCGGCGACGGTAGAGAGTGATAAAAATAACGGTCAGGGGTCATATGAACGAACAATATTCCGCAATGCGAAGTAATGTCAGTATGCTCGGCAAACTGCTCGGGGATACGATTAAGGATGCGCTTGGCGAGAACATCCTGGATCGGGTGGAAACCATCCGTAAGCTCTCCAAGTCTTCCCGCGCGGGAAACGACGCCCACCGTAAAGAGCTGCTTACCACGCTGCAAAATTTATCCAATGACGAACTGCTGCCGGTGGCGCGCGCCTTCAGCCAGTTTCTGAACCTGACCAACGTCGCCGAGCAGTACCACACCATATCGCCCAAGGGCGAAGGCGCCAATCACCAGGAGCTGCTGGCGAAAACCTTCGAGCGCCTGAAGCAGCAGCCCAACCTGACGGAAGCCAAAATTCGCGAGGCTATCGAATCGCTTTCTCTGGAGCTGGTGCTGACCGCACACCCGACGGAGATCACCCGCCGCACGCTGATCCACAAGCTGGTCGAGGTCAACAGCTGTCTGAAACAGCTGGATCACAACGATCTTTCCGACTACGACCGATCGCAGATTATGCGTCGTTTGCGCCAGCTGGTTGCGCAGGCCTGGCATACCGATGAAATCCGTAAATATCGCCCGACGCCGGTCGATGAAGCCAAGTGGGGCTTCGCGGTGGTGGAAAACAGCCTGTGGGAAGGCGTCCCGGCCTTTCTGCGCGAGCTGTACGAGCAGGTAGAGGCGTCGTTTGGCGTTAAGCTGCCGGTAGATTTTGTGCCGGTGACCTTTACCTCCTGGATGGGCGGCGACCGCGACGGCAACCCGAACGTGACGGCTAAAATCACCCGCCACGTGCTGCAGCTAAGCCGCTGGAAAGCCACCGATTTGTTCCTGCGCGATATCGCCGTGCTGGTTTCCGAGCTGTCGATGTCGGAGTGTACGCCGGAAGTCCGCGAGCTGTGCGGCAACCCGGAGGCGCTGGAGCCTTACCGCGAAATCATGAAAAACCTGCGCGCCCAGCTGCTGGCGACCCAGGCGTATCTGGAGCGCCGCCTGAAGGGCGAGCGGCCTGCGCGTCCCGATAACCTGCTGATTGCCAACGAACAGCTTTGGGATCCGCTCTACGCCTGCTACCAGTCGTTGCAGGCCTGCGGTATGGGGATTATCGCCAACGGCCAGCTGCTGGACACGCTGCGCCGCATCAAGTGCTTCGGCGTGCCGTTGGTGCGCATCGATCTGCGTCAGGAGAGCACGCGCCACACCGACGCTATTGCAGAAGTCACCCGCTATTTAGGCCTGGGCGACTACGCCAGCTGGTCGGAAGCCGATAAACAGGCGTTTCTGATCAGCGAGCTGAGTTCCAAACGCCCGCTGCTGCCGCGTCAGTGGGAGCCGAGCGCCGAGACGCAGGAGGTGCTGGATACCTGCCGCGTGGCGGCGGAAGTGCCGAAAGGTTCCATTGCCGCTTACGTGATCTCAATGGCGAAAACGCCTTCCGACGTGCTGGCGGTGCATCTGCTGCTTAAAGAGGCGGGCATTCCTTTCGCCATGCCGGTGGCGCCGCTGTTTGAAACCCTGGACGACCTGAACAACGCCAACGACGTGATGCGTCAGCTGCTGGATATCGGCTGGTATCGCGGCTTTATCCAGGGCAAGCAGATGGTGATGATTGGCTACTCCGATTCGGCAAAAGACGCGGGCGTGATGGCCGCCAGCTGGGCCCAGTATCAGGCCCAGGATGCGCTGATTAAAACCTGCGAAAAAGCCGGTATCGCGCTGACGCTGTTCCACGGACGCGGCGGCACCATCGGCCGTGGCGGCGCGCCGGCCCACGCGGCGCTGCTTTCCCAGCCGCCGGGCAGCCTGAAAGGCGGCCTGCGCGTGACCGAGCAGGGCGAAATGATCCGCTTTAAATACGGCCTGCCGGAAGTCACCATCAGCAGCCTGACGCTTTACACCGGCGCCATCCTTGAAGCCAACCTGCTGCCGCCGCCGGAACCGGAAGCGGCCTGGTGCGGCATTATGGATCAGCTTTCCGCCGACTCCTGCGAGATGTATCGCGGCTACGTGCGTGAAAACGCCGACTTCGTGCCCTATTTCCGGTCGGCCACGCCGGAACAGGAGCTGGGCAAACTGCCGCTGGGCTCCCGTCCGGCCAAGCGGCGCCCCAGTGGCGGCGTCGAGTCGCTGCGCGCGATACCGTGGATCTTCGCCTGGACGCAGAACCGCCTGATGCTGCCTGCCTGGCTGGGCGCGGGCGCGGCGCTGCAAAAAGCGATGCAGGCGGGTCATCAGGATCAGCTGGAGGCGATGTGCCGCAACTGGCCGTTCTTCTCCACCCGTCTGGGGATGCTGGAAATGGTATTTTCCAAAGCCGATCTCTGGCTGGCGGAATATTACGATCAGCGGCTGGTGGACCAGACGCTGTGGCCGCTGGGCAGGCAGCTGCGCGACCAGCTGAATTCCGATATCAAAGCGGTGCTGACCATCGCCAACGATGCGCATTTGATGGCCGACCAGCCGTGGATTGCCGAATCCATCGCGCTGCGTAACGTTTATACCGATCCGCTGAACGTACTGCAGGCCGAGCTGCTGCACCGCTCCCGCCTGCAGGAAACCAATGGTGAAGAGCCGGATCCGCGCGTTGAGCAGGCGCTGATGGTGACAATAGCCGGCGTCGCGGCGGGCATGCGTAATACGGGCTAGCGGTACAGGGCGTTCATATCTGCCGGATATGAACGCCTTTATGGTTTAATGGGCGACCACGCGCACCAGAAGTTGACGACCCTGACGCCATACTTATTGACCTCTTCCACCACTTCCATTCTGTCCATGCCTCTTTCGCAATGTTCAGCCAGCCAGGCCCTGCTGCTGCAAAACTGTATCCAGCGGTTAAGGTGACGATCCTTAAGCCACAGCCCCATTTCGCAACGGCCCGATTTGCCCCGGCTCGGGCCGGGAAAAGAGACGTCATACTCCGTGAGATATTGACTGCTTTGATGGGGAAGATAGCGAACCAGAGCGGAGGGCAGCTGCAACGAGAACACGCCGATCATAAAAGCGCTACAGATAAAAAGTTTAGGGAGCTGCCGCAGCGTCAGGCGATGGTGAAAAAAGATGACGGCCACTAAGGTAATGACTAAGGCGGCGCCTACGCCGACTTCGCCAGCTATCCAGAAAACGCTATCTGGATCGGCCAGATAGACGTTGCGCGAAAGAGCAGACCAGTACGCCATCGCCACCAAAGGCACTACGGTAAAAAAGGCCATCAGTAAACAGCCTTTTATCCCCAGCCGCTTTATTTCCCTGATAATGTTTTGCATGGGTTCTTCATGATTCCTGCCCTGGAAAACAGGTATCATAAAAAAAATGCCGCCTCGCGTAAACGAAGCCGCAGCTGGCTTTTACTTATCAGGCCGGCACGGCAACCGCCGGGCGCACGCCCAGCGTGTGGCAAATGGCGTAGCTCATCTCCGCACGGTTCAGCGTATAGAAATGGAAATCTTTCACGCCTTCGCGGCTGAGGATTTTTACCATATCCATCGCCACGTTGGCGCCCACCATTTTGCGGGTTTCCGGGTCGTCATCCAGCCCGGCGAACATGCTGGTCATCCAGCCCGGCACGCGCACGTTGGTCAGCGTGGCAAAACGCTGCAGCTGTTTGAAGTTGGAAACCGGCAGAATGCCGGGCACGATTTCCACGTCGATCCCGGCGGTTACGCAGCGGTCGCGAAAGCGCAGATAGCTTTCCACATCGAAAAAGAACTGGGTGATAGCCCGGTTTGCGCCCGCATCAATTTTGCGCTTCAGGTTGATCAAATCCGCCTGCGCGCTTTTGGCTTCCGGATGCACCTCGGGATAGGCGGCAACGGAGATATCAAAATCGCCCACTTCCTTTAACAGCGCCACCAGATCCGCGCCGTACATTTCCGGCTTGCCGCCGCCCGGCGGTAAATCCCCGCGCAGCGCCACGATATGACGGATGCCGCTGTCCCAGTAATCCTGAGCGATAGCGCGCAGCTCGCTGCGGCTGGCGTCAATGCAGGTTAAATGCGGCGCGGCTTCCAGCCCGGTGCGATCCTTAATACCTTTGATGATGCTGTGGGTACGGTCACGCTCGCCGGAGTTCGCGCCGTAAGTAACCGAAACAAATTTCGGTTTCAGGCTGCCGAGACGATCGATAGAGCGCCACAAAGTCTGTTCCATTTCGCTGCTGCGCGGCGGAAAGAACTCAAACGAGACGTTAATCTGCCCGTTCAGTTCGGCCAGACTCTGGTTCAGTGCTTCGCGCTGGTTGGCGTGGAAAAAACTCATGGCTTACCTCATCGATCGCGGAAGAAAACGGCCCACGTTGAACTTCTATACGTTTAGACGTCCAGACATTCAAAATGACGGATCGCGCAGTTTTACGTCAACAGATAAATGATGCCGCAGCGTGACAAATTCTCAACAAAGTTGAATGAAATTCATGCAGGAAAAAGAAGTGAGGAAAATCAAAGGGCCGCCGCGATCGGGCTGAATGCACAGAAAAATGACGCGCTATCATTTAAGCCGGGGCCGCGCTTTACGGCCCCGAAAGAAACTACAGCAGCTGCGCCAGCCGGTTGATGTCGGACTGGATTGCGCCTGCCGTTACGTCGCGACCTGCGCCCGGCCCGCGGATCACCAGCGGATTATCGCGATACCAACGGCTTTCAATGGCAAAGACGTTATCGCAAGGCAGCAGCGCCGCCAGCGGATGATCGTCCCTGACCGCCTCGACGCCGACGCGCGCCTTGCCGTTGGCGTCAAAGCGGGCCACGTAACGCAGCACCAGCCCCATCTCCTGTGCGGCCTCAAAGCGCTGCTGCATCTGCTCGTTCAGCGCCTCGCCGTTCTCAAAGAAGTGATCGACCGACTCGCTTTCGCAGCTTTTCGGCACCAGCGACTCCACGCGTACCTGATCCGGTTCGATATCGTAGCCCGCCTCGCGCGCCAGGATCACCAGCTTGCGCATCACGTCCTGACCGGAAAGATCGACGCGCGGATCCGGTTCGGTCAGCCCCTGCTGCCATGCCTGATCCACCAGCTCGGTAAACGGCACGGTGCCGTCATACTGCAAAAAGAGCCAGGAAAGCGTGCCGGAGAAGATGCCGCTGATGGCGATAATGCTGTCGCCGCTTTCACGCAGATCGCGCACGGTGTGGTTAACCGGCAGCCCGGCACCGACGGTGGCGTTGTAAAGCCAGTGGCGGCCGGTTTTAGCGAAGGCGTCACGGATCTGACGATAGCGGTCGCTGCTTGACGCCCCGGCCACTTTGTTCGCGCCAATCACGTGAAAACCGTGGCTGGCGAAATCCAGATACTGATCGGCGAGCTGCTCGCTGGCGGTCACGTCCAGCACCACCAGGTCGTCGAACGGGTGCGCGCGCATCCACAGGAACAGCGACTCCTCGTCCCGCTCCACCGCCTCGTCATCAAAGAAGGCCAGCGCGCGGCTGGCGTCCAGCCCTTCGTAGTTCAGCAGGCTGCGACGACTGTCGACCACGCCGGCTAAAACATATTCAAATCCCGTCCGCGCCGATAGCGTTTCCTGCTCGCGCGCGAAAAGTTCCAGCCAGCGGGAGCCGATATTGCCCTTGCCGAACAGCATCAGGCCGACCTGTTTTTCCGCGCGGAACAGCGACTGGTGCAGACCGCGGATCAGATGTTCAGTCGGCCCGACGCGCAGCACGGCGACCAGGCTGATGCCCTCTTCCGACTGCCAGATAAATTCAACCGGCTGATCCTTCAGCTGCTGCCAGAAACGGTGGCTGTGCAGCGGATTGCGGCAGACGCCTGCGCCCACCAGCGCGACCAGCGCCATGTCTTCCCGCAGCTGTAGGCGTCCGGGAATGCCCGCGTCCTGCAGCAGCGTCAGCGCGCTGTTCACCACTTCCGAGGTATAACAAAGCTGTAAAAGGTGGCGATCGGGATGAACGCCGGTCGCCAGCGGACGCAGCTGCGCGCGCTGAAGCAGTCGTTCAATCTCTTTCTGCGCCGTGGCGAAATCGTGCTGCGGCGGCACCTGGAACTCAATCAGACAGACGTCGTCGTGGCTGGTGACAATCCGCGCGCCCGTGCCGGAAGCCAGCACGCGCTCAATGCGGGTCGAGCCCTGTTCCGGCTGGTAGCTACAGCGCAGCTGCAGGTCGATATCGCTGCCGGAAACCGGCTGTAGCGTACGGGTATGCAGCACCGGCGCGGCCAGGCGCGCCAGCTCGCTGGCCTCATCCAGCCGCAGCAGCGGCAGCAGGCAGGCGTCTTTCACCTTGCGCGGATCCGCACTGTAAACGCCCGCTACGTCGCTCCAGATGGTAACGCGCGACACGCCGGCCAGCGCGCCGATCTGCGTGGCGGAATAGTCGCTGCCGTTACGGCCCAGCAGCACGGTTTCACCCGCGTCGTTGCGGCTGATAAAGCCGGTTACCACCAGCCGCTCGCCCGGATGCTGGGCAATCAGCTGTTGCAGCAGCGGCCAGGATTTTCCTTCATCCACCTGCGGCTGGGCGGCCCGCTCGGCGCGCAGAAATTCCCGCGCGTCCAGCCAGCTCGCCGCCATATCCTGCTGCTGAAGCACGGCCGCCATCAGCCGTGCCGACCAGATTTCACCGTGTCCCACCACTTCCGCGTAGGCGGCTTCGGTTATTTTGCCATCCAGCAGAGCGGCCAGCTTTTCCAGATCGCGAATGAATTCGCCGATCAGCCCGTCCGCCGTCTGTGCCGGAAGCAGGCTGCTGATTAACTCACTCTGGTAGCGTCGCAGCGCCTGCTGCACCTGATGCGCCGACAGGCGGTCGCTCTGGCTCAGCTTCAGCCAGCTAATCAGCTGATTGGTGGTGCTGCCTGCGGCGGACACCACCATCACGTCGCCGGGACGGCTGTATTCCGCCATGATCCCCGCTACCCGCAGGTAACATTTGGCGTCGGCAAGGCTGCTGCCCCCGAATTTATGCAGCTGACGCGCGCCTGCTGCCACTGCTGAATGACTCATGCTTACCTCTTAGCCGCTATCCGGAATGCATTATCCAGATCGGCAATTAAATCTTCGTGATCTTCAATCCCTACGGAAACCCGCAGCAGCGTTTCCGAAATACCTGCCGCCGCGCGCGCCTCTGCCGACATGCCCGCATGGGTCATGGTAGCGGTATGGGAGATCAGGCTTTCCACGCCGCCCAGCGATTCGGCCAGCGTGAACAGTTCCAGCGCCTTCAGGAAACGACGCAGCGTCTGCTCGTCGCCGTTCAGCTCAAAGCTGAGCATCGCGCCGAAGCCTTTCTGCTGGCGGGCGGCAATCTGATGGCCCGCGTTTTCCGGCAGTGAAGGATGATACAACTTTTTAACCAGCGGCTGCTGTTTCAGATAATCCACGATGGCGAGCGCGTTGCGCTGTGCGGCCGCCATACGTGGCGCCAGCGTGCGCAGGCCGCGCAGCAGTAAATAGCTGTCGAAAGCCGCGCCGGTTACACCGATATTATTCGCCCACCAGGCCAGCTCTTTCACCCGCTCGGGATCTTTGGCAATTACCGCGCCCGCCACCACGTCGGAGTGGCCGTTAAGGTATTTCGTGCAGGAATGGATCACCAGATCGGCGCCCAGCTCCAGCGGGTTTTGCAACGCCGGGCTAAGGAAGGTGTTATCCACCACGCTAACCGCGCCCGCTTCTGCCGCCGCCTTACAGATAGCCTCAATATCCACCACGCGCAGCAGCGGATTGCTCGGGCTTTCTACCAGCACCAGCTTCGGTTTTTCCGCCAGCGCGGCGTGCAGCGCCGCTTCGTTGCCCTGATCGACAAACTTCACGCGATACGCGCCGCGCTTGCTCAGGCTGTCAAACAGGCGATAGCTGCCGCCATAGCAGTCGTGCGGCGCCACCAGCAGATCGCCCGGCTTCAGGAAGACGGTACAAACCAGGTGGATCGCCGACATGCCGGTATTGGTCATCACCGCACCGGCGCCGCCTTCCAGCTCGGCCAGCGCGCGCTGGACAACATCGCGGGTAGGGTTACCGCGACGTGAGTAGTCATGCGCCCGAGGCTCGTTGAAATCGGTAAAGTTATAGGTGCTGGAGAGGTGGATTGGCGGGACAACGCAGCCATACTGTTCGTCATCATTCAAGCCGCTGCGTACCGCGATGGTTGCCTGTTTACGCGTCATGGTGCATAAATTCCTGCAGGAGAAAGAAAGAAGAGCCATCAGCATAACAGGGAACAGATAGACGTCAATACATCTGGACTTCTAAATGTCTTTGCGTATAGATTGAGCAATCTGTCAATAACCGGTAATATTACCTTTTTGCTCCCTGGAAAAAGTGGGCGCAATACGGTGTGGCGTCGCCCAACTTCGGGCATAATTAGCTGAATTTCGGCACAGTAAATATTAATGATGACTAAGGTAACCCATGGCTGAATGGAATGGCGAATATATCAGCCCTTACGCTGAGCACGGTAAAAAGAGCGAGCAGGTAAAAAAAATTACGGTATCCATCCCGTTAAAAGTTTTAAAAATTCTGACCGACGAGCGTACCCGTCGTCAGGTTAACAACCTGCGTCACGCCACCAATAGCGAGCTGCTGTGTGAAGCGTTTCTGCACGCTTTTACCGGCCAGCCTCTGCCGGATGATGTCGATCTGCGTAAAGAGCGCAGCGACGAAATCCCGGAAGCCGCCAAAGCGATCATGCGGGAAATGGGCGTCGATCCCGATACCTGGGAATATTGAGCGCTTTTTCGCAGATATAAAAAAACCCAGCCGAAGCTGGGTTTTTTATTGCATCCGAAACGGTATCCGCTTCGTGCAGGCGACTTATTTGCTGCCTGGGATGCTGAAACGCTTGTTGAAGCGGTCAACACGACCACCGCTGGCAACGTCACGCTGCTTGCCGGTGTAGAACGGGTGGCATTTGCCGCACACGTCCAGGTTCAGGTCGTGACCCACGGTTGAGCGGGTTTTGATTTCGTTACCGCAAGAACATTTAGCAGTAACTTCAGCGTAATTTGGGTGAATACCTTTTTTCATGGGAAAACCTCAGTTAAGGCCGTGTCGCTCTCCCGTGCCAGGAAAACCCTGCACCGGCACCACACGAAGATTAATAATTCAGGTGATTTGATACCAAAATGCCGTATCAACGGCGGCGAACTATACAGAAAATAACCGCTCGCTGCAATCGAATCCGCACATTCAGGAAGACACAGTGTACACTATCCCGCTCATAATTTCATCCGGATAAATTCATGCCCGTCGTTCAGGTCGCTCTGCCCGTTCCGCTTGCCCGCAACTTTGACTATCTGCTGCCTGCGCATCTGCCTGCGGCGGTGCCGGGCGCGCGCGTCAGCGTGCCGTTTGGCAAGCGCAAAGCGGTCGGCGTGGTGGTGGGGCTTGCGGATACCAGCGACTTTCCCCTCGATCAGCTGAAGCCCGTTTATGAAGTGCTGGACGACGAGTCGCTGTATCCCGCTTCGCTGTGGCGCATTCTGCTGTGGGCGGCGGACTATTATCACTATCCGCTGGGCGAAGTGCTGTTTCACGCCATGCCCGTGCTGCTGCGCCAGGGGAAACCCGCGCGGGAAGCGCCGCTCTGGCAGTGGTTTATCACGGAAACCGGTCGGGAAACCGCCCCGGAAAGCCTGAAGCGCGCGCCGAAACAGCAGCAGGCGCTGGCGGCGCTGCGCCAGCGTAATCTCTATCGCCATGAAATCGGCCAGCACGACATTACCGATGCGACGCTTCAGGCCCTGCGCGCCAAAGGATTATGCGATCTCCAGACGCAGCAGCGCGCGCCGCAGGACTGGCGAACGCATTACGCCGTCAAAGGCGAACGGCTGCGGCTGAACACCGAACAGGCCACGGCGGTCGGCGCTATCCGGGCCGAAGACGACCATTTCGCTGCCTGGCTGCTGGCCGGCATCACCGGCTCCGGCAAAACCGAAGTCTACCTGAGCGTGCTGGAGAACGTGCTGGCCAGCGGCAAGCAGGCGCTGGTGCTGGTGCCGGAAATCGGCCTGACGCCACAAACCATCGCCCGCTTCCGCGAGCGCTTTGACGCGCCGGTAGACGTGCTGCACTCCGCGCTGAACGACAGCGAGCGGCTGGCGGTATGGCTGCGCGCCCGTCAGGGTGAAACGGCCATCGTTATCGGCACCCGCTCGGCGCTGTTCACGCCTTTTGCGCAGCTGGGCGTGATTATTATCGATGAAGAGCACGACAGCTCCTACAAGCAGCAGGAAGGCTGGCGCTATCAGGCGCGCGATCTGGCTGTTTTTCGCGCCCGTCAGGAAGATATCCCGATTGTAATGGGAACCGCCACGCCCGCGCTGGAGACGCTGCACAACGTGCAGATGGGCAAATATCGTCAGCTGAACCTCAGCAAGCGTGCGGGCAACGCGCGTCAGGCGACGCAGCAGCTGATCGACCTGAAAGGCGTGAAGCTTCAGGGCGGCCTGTCGCCGATGCTGATCAAAAAGATAGGGCAGCACCTGCAGGCGGATAATCAGGTGCTGCTGTTTTTAAACCGGCGCGGTTTTTCTCCGGCCATGCTCTGCCACGAGTGCGGCTGGATAGCCGAATGCCAGCGCTGCGACCGCTACTACACGCTGCATCAGCACCACCGCCAGCTGCGCTGCCACCACTGCGACAGCCAGCGCCCTATTCCGCACCAGTGCCCGCAGTGCGGCTCGACGCATCTGGTGCCGGTCGGCCTGGGCACCGAACAGCTGGAGCAAAACCTGGGCGAGCTGTTTCCCGGCGTGCCGCTGTCCCGCATCGACCGCGACACCACCAGCCGCAAGGGCGCGCTTGAACAACATCTGGCCGACGTTCATCGTGGCGGCGCCAGGATCCTGGTGGGCACGCAGATGCTGGCAAAAGGCCACCACTTTCCTGACGTGACGCTGGTTTCGCTGCTGGATGTCGACGGCGCGCTGTTTTCCGCCGACTTCCGCTCCGCCGAGCGCTTCGCCCAGCTTTATACCCAGGTGGCCGGACGTGCCGGACGTGCCGGGAAACAGGGCGAAGTGATGCTGCAAACCCATCATCCTGAACATCCCCTTCTGCAAACGCTGCTGCATCAGGGCTACGACGCTTTTGCGCAGCAGGCGCTGGTCGAAAGGAAAACCGTGTTTCTGCCGCCGTTCACCAGCCACGCGCTGTTCCGCTCGGAGGATCACGATAACCAGCAGTCCGCGCTCTTTTTACAGCAGCTGCGCAATCTGCTGGAAGCCAGCCCGCTTAAGGATGAAGCGTTCTGGGTTATGGGCCCGGTGCCGGCGCTTCAGCCTAAACGAGGCGGGCGCTACCGCTGGCAGCTGCTGCTCCAGCATCCTTCCCGCGCGCTGCTGCAGCGGCTGATTAAGGCTACGCTGCCGCTGATGGGCACGCTGCCGCAGTCGCGCAAGGTGAAATGGACGCTGGATGTGGATCCCACCGAAAGCTGAAATGCCAGACGATATCGTCTTCTTGCTGCGAGCCGGCTCGAAAAAAGTCGCACAAGTCACTATTTTTATGCAAATTAAGTAACGCAATTGATTAGCATTGGTTAATTTCACGGTGAGGGTCGGCTATAACGCTGACAAAAAGCCTTTTATTTCCGGCCGACGCCGGGCAGTCAACCGGCCGGTATGAGGAGAACAGCGTTGGAGCACAAGCCAGAAACCGTGGGCGCCACGATGAAAGACGTGGCGGAAAAAGCGGGCGTATCGACGGCGACCGTTTCCCGCGCCCTGATGAGTCCGGAAAAGGTTTCTGCCGCCACGCGCCAAAAAGTCGACGAGGCGGTGATTGCCGTTGGCTATTCGCCTCATGCCATGGTGCGCCATCCGCGACGCAGCGAGTCCCGCACAATCCTGGTGATAGTGCCCGACATTTGCGACCCCTTTTTCAGCGAAATTATTCGCGGCGTGGAATCGGTGGCGGCCGAAGAAGGCTATCTGGTGCTGATTGGCGACTGCGCGCACCAAAACCGTCAGGAGAGCGCTTTCCTGAATCTGGTGATGACCCGACAGATTGACGGCATGGTGCTGCTGGGGTCGCAGGTGCCTTTTGAAACCGGGCCGGAAGAGCAGCGCAGCCTGCCGCCGATGGTGATGGCCAATGAATTCGCGCCCGATCTGGCGCTGCCGACCGTGCACATTGATAACCTGACGGCGGCGTTCGAGGCGGTGAACCATCTGCTTAAGCTGGGCCACGAGCGTATCGCCTGCGTCGCCGGGCCGCAGGAGATGCCGCTGTGTCAGTATCGCCTGCAGGGCTATATTCAGGCGCTGCAACGCAACGGCATCAGGCTGGATCCGCGCTATATCGTGCGCGGCGATTTCACGTTTGACGCCGGCAGCCGCGCGCTGAAGCAGCTAATGCGGCTGCCGCAGCCGCCGGACGCCCTGTTCTGCCACAGCGATATCATGGCGCTGGGCGCGATGGCGCAGGCGAAAATAATGGGGCTGCGCGTGCCGAAAGATCTGTCGCTGATTGGTTTTGATGATATCGAACTGTCGCGCTACAGCGATCCTCAGCTGACTACCATTGCCCAGCCGCGATTCAACATCGGCCGCGAGGCGATGAATCTGCTGCTGGAACAGCTACAGGGCAAGCTGGTAAACAGCGGTTCCCGGCTGCTGGATTTTGAAATAAAAATTCGCGGCAGCACGGCGCCCGCGCTGCGGCAAAAAGCGTAGCGCGAACAAAATCTTTCCTTTTGGGCAACAAAACCGAGATTCAGCAGATTCTTAATCGTATCCCTGCTGGTCAAACTTCCGGCCCTTGAGTAACATGGCGAGCTGCAGGCCAGCGCGCTGGCCCGACCTTACTCTTCATTGATTATTAGCGGAACGATAGTGGCACAAAAAGATTACGTAGGCCGCGGGCGTTCGACAGGGACGCGTCGCAAAAAGAGCAACGGCCGCGGCGGCAGTAAAAAGCGCAGCAGCGGATCGGGTGTATCAAAGATCATGGTAGGTCTGGCCGTCGCGGTACTGGTGACGTTTGTCGGTGGCTTATGGTTTATCGCCCATCATAAAAAAGAGGAAGAGGCGCCGGTCATTCCGGATCACAAAGCAGCCGGCAACGGTTTGCCGCCCAAGCCAGAAGAGCGCTGGCGCTACATTAAAGAGCTGGAGAACCGTCAAATCACCGTGCCGACGCCCGTCGAGCCTTCGGCAGGCGGTGAAGTGCATTCGCCTACGCAACTGACCGACGAACAGCGCCAGCTGCTGGAGCAGATGCAGGCCGATATGCGCCAGCAGCCTACCCAGCTGAACGAAGTGCCGTGGAACGAGCAGACGCCAGCCCAACGCCAGCAAACGCTACAGCGCCAGCAGCAGCAGACGCAGCTGCAACAGCAGTCGCGCCAGCCGCAGAACGCCTATTCATCAGAACCTCAGCCTTCTCGTCAGGTACAGACGCAGCCACAGCTCCAGCCGCGTCAGGTTCAAACGCAGCCGCAGGTACAGCCATCGCGTCAGCAGCCGGCACAGCAGCAGCACATGCTGCCGCAGCACAGCCAGCAGCCGACGGTAGCTCAGGAGCCTGTCCGCCAGCCGCAGCCGAAAACCGAGAAGCCAAAAGAAGTCGAAAAAGAGAAGACGCAGCGCTGGATGGTGCAGTGCGGCTCGTTCAAAGGCAGCGACCAGGCGGAATCCGTACGCGCCTCGCTGGCGTTTGAAGGCTTTGAAAGCAAAATCACCAGCGGCGGCGGCTGGAATCGCGTGATCGTCGGCCCTTACAACAGCCGCACCGCCGCCGACAGCACGCTGAAACGCCTGCGCGGCAACGGCCATTCAAATTGTATTCCTGTCTCTTTGGGGGGTTGAAACCTTCCAGATTCCCCCCATATCTGATCGCATCATTGCCCCGCAGTAGGCCTGCGGGGAGATCTTTCGACTGTAACAAGGGGTCTGCCCGTGACAACAATTGTAAGTGTACGACGCAACGGCCAGGTAGTAATTGGCGGTGATGGCCAGGCTACGCTCGGCAACACCGTAATGAAAGGCAACGTCAAAAAAGTGCGTCGTCTTTATAATGACAAGGTCATTGCTGGTTTTGCCGGTGGCACAGCAGATGCCTTTACGCTGTTTGAGCTGTTCGAACGCAAGCTGGAGATGCATCAGGGCCATCTGGTGAAGGCGGCGGTCGAACTGGCCAAAGACTGGCGTACCGATCGGATGCTGCGCAAGCTGGAAGCCCTGCTGGCCGTAGCTGACGAAAACGCCTCGCTGATCATCACCGGCAACGGCGACGTGATCCAGCCGGAAAACGATCTGATCGCCATCGGTTCTGGCGGCCCGTACGCACAGGCTGCCGCTCGTGCGCTGCTGGAAAACACCGACATTGGCGCGCGCGACATCGTGGAAAAAGCGCTGGGTATTGCAGGCGATATCTGCATCTATACCAACCACAATCTTACTATCGAAGAATTATCGTCTAAAGCGTAAGGACCCTGATTATGTCTGAAATGACCCCGCGCGAAATCGTCAGCGAACTGGACAGATTTATTATCGGCCAGGACGGCGCCAAGCGCGCTGTTGCCATCGCCCTGCGCAACCGCTGGCGCCGTATGCAGCTCGACGAAGAGCTGCGCCACGAAGTGACGCCTAAAAATATTCTGATGATTGGCCCGACCGGCGTAGGTAAAACCGAAATCGCCCGTCGCCTAGCCAAGCTGGCGAATGCGCCTTTTATTAAGGTGGAAGCGACTAAGTTCACCGAAGTGGGCTATGTAGGTAAAGAAGTGGATTCTATCATCCGCGATCTGACCGATTCCGCGATCAAAATGGTGCGCTCGCAGGCGATTGAGAAAAACCGCTATCGCGCCGAAGAGATGGCCGAAGAACGCATTCTCGACGTGCTGATCCCACCGGCGAAAAACAACTGGGGCCAGCCGGAAGCCGCTGCCGAGCCGTCTGCTGCCCGCCAGTCTTTCCGCAAAAAGCTGCGCGAAGGCCAGCTGGACGATAAAGAGATCGAAATCGATCTGGCCGCCGCGCCAATGGGTGTCGAGATCATGGCGCCTCCGGGTATGGAAGAGATGACCAGCCAGCTGCAGTCGATGTTCCAGAACATCGGCGGCCAGAAGCAGAAGCCGCGTAAGCTGCCGATCAAAGAAGCGATGAAGCTGCTGATCGAGGAAGAAGCCGCCAAACTGGTCAATCCGGAAGAGTTAAAGCAGGAAGCGATCGACGCGGTCGAGCAGCACGGCATCGTGTTTATCGACGAAATCGACAAGGTCTGTAAGCGTGGCGAAAGCTCCGGCCCGGACGTTTCCCGCGAAGGCGTACAGCGCGACCTGCTGCCGCTGGTGGAAGGCTGCACCGTTTCCACCAAGCACGGTATGGTGAAAACCGACCACATTCTGTTTATCGCTTCCGGCGCGTTCCAGGTCGCCAGCCCTTCCGATCTGATCCCGGAACTGCAGGGTCGTCTGCCGATCCGCGTTGAGCTACAGGCGCTGACCACGCACGACTTTGAGCGCATCCTGACCGAGCCAAGCGCGTCCGTCACCGTGCAGTACAAGGCGCTGATGAAGACCGAAGGCGTGGATATCCACTTTACGGAAGACGGCATCAGCCGCATCGCTGCCGCAGCCTGGCAGGTGAACGAAACCGCTGAGAACATCGGCGCGCGTCGTCTGCATACCGTGCTGGAGCGCCTGATGGAAGAGATTTCCTACGACGCCAGCGACCGCAACGGCGAGTCGATCACCATCGATGCCGATTACGTTGGTAAACA
Source organism: Erwinia sp. TECH1 (assembly GCF_054057575.1). Lineage (NCBI taxonomy): Bacteria > Pseudomonadati > Pseudomonadota > Gammaproteobacteria > Enterobacterales > Erwiniaceae > Erwinia > Erwinia sp. TECH1. Next base: position 35,834 of record NZ_JBSRZK010000001.1, read on the forward strand.
TCTGGACGAGCTGGTAGCGGACGAAGATCTCAGCCGCTTTATTCTGTAATCTTCCACGCTCGCGCCTTTTTAAACCCCGTCGCTTACGCGCGGGGTTTTTCTTTGTCCACCGCCTCTGCTTTCCCGCCCAATTCCTGACGTGGATTAATTCTCCGCGTGCAGACAGCCAGTAAACTGGTCGCTTTCCGGCATTCATCCTCTTTCAGCAAAGGCCCAGCCTGATGAGCGACAATATCTCTGCAGTTCCGGCTTTTACCTCTTTCCGCGCATGGCTGGAAAGCTTGCGCTTACGTACGCTGCCTTTAGCCTGCGCGTCAGTGATTACCGGCTCGGCGCTGGCCTGGCGTGAGGGACATTTCGATCCGGCCGTCGCGCTGCTGACGCTGCTGACCACGGCGCTGCTGCAAATTTTGTCCAATCTGGCCAACGACTATGGCGATGCGGTAAAAGGCAGCGACAAGCCCGATCGCCTCGGCCCGCTACGCGGCATGCAGAAAGGGCTGATCGGCCTGAAGCAGATGCGCTTTGCGCTGACGCTGACGGTCGCGCTGACGCTGATCGCAGGCGTAACGCTGGTGGTGCGCGCCTGTCAGAGCCCCGGCGATATGCTGGGCTTTCTGGCGCTGGGCGCGCTGGCCATCGTCGCCGCCATCGCCTATACGGTAGGGAAAAAACCTTACGGCTATCTTGGGCTGGGCGATCTTTCCGTGCTGGTTTTCTTTGGCTGGCTGGGCGTGGTGGGCAGCTTTTATCTGCAAACGCACGGCCTGCATCTGTTGGCTTTTCTGCCCGCGACCGGCTGCGGCCTGCTGGCGGTCGCCGTGCTCAACGTCAATAACATGCGCGATATCGACAGCGATCGGCGGAACGGTAAATTCACCCTGGCCGTACGGCTCGGCGCCTGTAACGCGCGCTATTACCATGCCATGCTGCTTTCCGGCGCGCTGTTTTGCTTTGGCCTGTATGCCAAACTGGCGATGCTGGACGCGTCGGGCTGGCTGTTTTTGCTCAGCGCGCCGCTGTTGTTCGGCCAGGCACGCTTTGTTATCAAACATACCGCCGCCGCCGCTATGCGGCCCGTGCTGGAGAAAACGGTAAAAGCGACGCTGCTGGTTAATCTGCTTTTCGCCATTGGTCTGGCGATGAACTAATCGCGATGTCCCTGACCTGCCGCAATTTTTAACAACTGATGATTTTGCCAACAACCGCCAGAAAGCGATATACTTAGTCTCCCTGTGGCGAACAGATGAACCCCTTATGAAATACGATACTTCCGAACTCTGCGACATCTATCATGAAGATGTGAACGTGGTTGAACCGCTCTTTTCAAACTTTGGTGGCCGCACCTCGTTTGGCGGGCAAATCACCACGGTGAAATGTTTTGAAGATAACGGGCTTCTGTATGATCTGCTGGAAGAAAACGGACGCGGGCGCGTGCTGCTGGTAGACGGCGGCGGCTCTGTACGGCGCGCGCTGGTCGATGCGGCGCTGGCTCGCCTGGCGTTGCAAAACGAATGGGAAGGGTTGGTGGTCTACGGCTCCGTGCGCCAGGTAGATGACCTGGAAGAGCTGGATATCGGCATTCAGGCGATTGCGGCTATCCCGGCTGGCGCCGCTGGCGAAGGCATTGGCGAAAGCGACGTGCGCGTCAATTTTGGCGGCGTGACCTTCTTTTCAGGCGACCATCTTTATGCCGATAATACCGGTATTATCCTTTCCGAAGATCCGCTGGATATCGAATAGCACACCTTATCCTTCCAGAAGATCCACCGGCTGGCATATAGCAAAAACGGGTGCTGACTGGCACCCGTTCTTTTACCGCCTGCCGTCAAACCTGACTCAGACTTCTTCCATTTTTCCCAACAGCGCACGCAGACGCTCCTGCCAGACATGCTGCTCCTCTTTCAGGTGCTGGTTTTCACGCACCAGGGATTCGCTGTTGCCCGCGGCCTGCTGAACCTGCTGATTCAGGTTGTTGTTCTGCTCTTTCAGCTCTTCAATTTCCATCTGCAGCAGCGTGATAGTATCAATCGCCTGCTGTACTTTTGCTTCCAGTTTCTCGAACACTTCAAATGACATCGTAAATGACCTCTCCTAATCGCAAGGCGTTGATGTTGCAGACGCGGCGCGATCGACACTGGCCGACCCGCTGCGGCTCACAACGATGTTCCGATTGTATGTAGAGCGGCCCGCCAAGTCCAGCAACGAACCTGCTACGGCGCAGAGAGCCGCGTTTTTCAGCGCAGACCTGGTGTTTGTAACATTTACCCGCGATCCCTGCGCGGGTATTGTTAACAAATTGCAACATGAAATGGAAAACGAAAGCCAAAAGCCGCAGGAAAATTCCGTTAAAAGACGCGAAAACGCTCATTTTTTTGAAGCAGCACACAACTTTTGATTTCGCTATTTCTCGTTTATGCTCGTTAACGATAAATTCACAACAACCCCACACAAGATTGGGGCGACTCAGGGAAAGAGAAAAAAAAGCCGTACACCATTTAACCTCGCCTTCAGGAACCAACATCATGAGCCAGACAACCACCACCCTTAAAGGGCAGTGCATCGCCGAGTTTCTCGGCGTCGGCACGATTATTTTCTTTGGTGCCGGCTGCGTCGCGGCGGCAAAGGTAGCAGGCGCGGTACTCGGCCTGTGGGAAATCAGCATCATCTGGGGGATCGCCGTTGCCATGGCGGTTTACCTGAGCGCGGCCATTTCCGGGGCGCATTTGAACCCGGCCGTGACCCTGGCGCTTTGCCTGTTTGGCAACTTTGAAGGCCGTAAAGTTATTCCTTATATTGTGGCGCAGGTGGCAGGCGCCTTCTGCTCCGCCGCGCTGGTTTATGCGCTCTACCATAACCTGTTTCTGGACTACGAGCAGACGCACCATATGGTGCGCGGCAGCGTCGAGAGCCTGGATTTGGCCGGTATTTTCTCTACCTACCCTAATCCGCATATCAGCGTTGGCCAGGCTTTCCTGGTTGAAGCCGTGATCACTGCCGTGATGATGGGGCTGATTATGGCGCTGACCGACGACGGCAACGGCCTGCCACGCGGCCCGATGGCTCCGCTGCTGATCGGCCTGCTTATCGCGGTTATCGGCGGTGCAATGGGTCCGTTGACCGGCTTCGCCCTGAACCCGGCCCGTGATTTCGGACCCAAGATCTTTGCCTGGCTGGCCGGTTGGGGTAACGTTGCTTTCACCGGCGCCCGCGATATTCCTTATTTCCTCGTGCCAATTTTTGGCCCGATTGTTGGCGCCTGCGTGGGTGCATTCGGCTACCGCTCTCTGATCGCCCGTAACCTGCCTGGCGCAGCTGCGATAAAGAAGCCAGAGACGATAGCGCGTGCTGAACAGCGTAAAGCGTAAGTGCTAACCCTTTACACATCAGGAAGGATTTATGACTACAGATAAAAAATATATCGTCGCGCTGGATCAGGGCACAACCAGCTCCCGCGCCGTGGTGCTGGATCACGACTCCAACATTGTTGCGGTTTCCCAGCGCGAATTTCAGCAAATTTATCCTAAGACCGGCTGGGTCGAACACGATCCGATGGACATCTGGGCGTCGCAAAGCTCCACGCTGGTGGAAGTGCTGGCCCACGCCGATATCCGTTCGGACGAGATAGCCGCCATTGGCATCACCAACCAGCGTGAAACCGCTATCGTCTGGGACAAAGAGACCGGCAAGCCGATCTATAACGCTATCGTCTGGCAGGATCCGCGCACCGCCGACTACTGCGCCCGACTGAAAAAAGAGGGGCTGGAAGAGTATATTCAGCACACTACCGGGCTGGTGATTAACCCTTACTTCTCCGGCACCAAGGTTAAATGGATCCTGGATCACGTTGAAGGCTCGCGCGAGCGGGCAAAGCGCGGCGAGCTGCTGTTCGGCACCGTCGATTCCTGGCTGGTATGGAAAATGACGCAGGGACGGGTGCACATCACCGATTACACCAACGCCTCGCGTACCATGATGTTCAACATCCACAAGCTGGAGTGGGATCAGCGCATGCTGGATATCCTGGATATCCCGCGTGAAATGCTGCCGGAAGTGAAGTCTTCTTCCGAAGTCTACGGCCAGACCAATATCGGCGGTAAAGGCGGCACGCGTATCCCTATCGCCGGTATCGCGGGCGACCAGCAGGCGGCGCTGTATGGCCAGCTTTGCGTTCAGCCGGGCATGGCGAAAAACACCTACGGTACCGGCTGCTTTATGCTGATGAACACGGGCACGGAAGCTGTCACCTCCACTAACGGCCTGCTGACCACTATCGCCTGCGGCCCGCGCGGCGAAGTCAACTATGCGCTGGAAGGCGCGGTATTTATCGGCGGCGCGTCTATCCAGTGGCTGCGTGACGAGATGAAGCTAATCGGTGACGCCACCGATTCCGAATACTTCGCCACCAAGGTGAAAGACAGCAACGGCGTGTATATGGTGCCGGCCTTTACCGGCCTGGGCGCGCCTTACTGGGACCCGTATGCGCGCGGCGCTATCTTCGGCCTGACGCGCGGCGCGAACGCGAACCATATTATTCGCGCCACGCTGGAATCTATCGCCTTCCAGACCCGCGACGTGCTGGAAGCCATGCAGAATGACTCCAACACCCGCCTGCAGTCTCTGCGTGTCGATGGCGGCGCGGTAGCCAACAACTTCCTGATGCAGTTCCAGTCCGATATCCTGGGCACCCGCGTCGAACGCCCGGAAGTATTGGAAGTAACCGCGCTGGGTTCCGCCTATCTGGCGGGGCTGGCGGTCGGCTTCTGGAAAGATTTGGATGAAGTCCGTGCCAAGGCCGTCATTGAACGCGAATTCCGTCCGAGCATCGAAACCACCGAGCGTAACTATCGTTATGCAGGCTGGAAGAAAGCCGTTTCCCGCGCTCAGGCATGGGAAGACCACGAAGAGTAACGTCTTCTCGCCCGCAGTCGCCACGGCTGCGGGCATCTGTTCCGCCCCTCCTCCCTGATGTTCAGAACCCGGCGATAAGAATGCTGGCGTTTTTCCTCCCCGCCATGCCAGACTTCCTGCTTCATTACTTTGCGTAAGGCCCATTATGAAACGAGAACTCGCTATTGAATTTTCACGCGTAACGGAAGCGGCAGCGCTGGCTGGCTATAAATGGCTGGGGCGCGGCGACAAGAACGCGGCCGACGGCGCTGCGGTGCACGCCATGCGTATCATGCTGAATAAAGTCGATATCGATGGGCAAATCGTCATCGGCGAAGGCGAGATCGACGAAGCACCGATGCTGTACATTGGCGAAAAAGTGGGTAGCGGCCAGGGCGATGCGGTGGATATCGCGGTCGATCCTATTGAAGGCACGCGCATGACCGCCATGGGCCAGGCCAACGCGCTGGCCGTGCTGGCCGTTGGCGATAAAGGCACCTTTCTGAACGCGCCCGATATGTATATGGAAAAGCTGGCGGTTGGCCCTGGCGCGAAAGGCGCTATCGATCTGGCGTTGCCGCTGGCGGAAAACCTGCGAAATATCGCGCGGGCGCTGCAAAAACCGCTGACGGAGCTGACCGTCACCGTTCTTGCCAAGCCGCGCCATGACGGCGTGATTGCCGAGATGCAGCAGCTGGGCGTGCGAATTTTTGCCTTTCCCGACGGCGACGTGGCCGCCTCTATCCTGACCTGTATGCCGGACAGCGAAGTGGACGTGCTGTATGGCATCGGCGGCGCACCGGAAGGCGTGGTTTCGGCGGCGGTGATCCGCGCGCTGGATGGTGATATGCAGGGACGCCTGCTGCCGCGTCACGCGGTCAAAGGCGATACGCCGGAAAACCGCGCGCTGGGTGAACAGGAGCTGCAACGCTGTCGGGCAATGGGTATTGAAGCCGGAAAGGTGCTGGCGCTGGCCGACATGGCGCGCAACGATAACGTTATTTTCTCCGCAACCGGCATCACCAGCGGCGATCTGCTGAAAGGCATTACGCGCCAGGGCAACGTCGCCACCACCGAAACGCTGCTGGTGCGCGGCAAATCGCGCACTATCCGCCGCATCCAGTCCATTCACTATCTGGATCGTAAGGACGCGAGCCTGCATCAATATATTCTGTAGGATGTTTACGGGCCGTTTGGCCCGTTACTTCATACCGCGTGCATCTCCGGCCTTTTCGACAAGGGTAGCCAGCACAGCAGGATCAGCAGCGCCATGGCGAACATCAGCATTCCCAGGCTGAACTGGCCGTTCTGCGGCAGCAGCGCCGACAGCCAGGCCGCCAGGCCCGATCCCAGGTTTTGCAGGCCGCCCAACAGCGCGCCCGCCGTACCGGCCATATAGGGCCACGGCTCCATGGCGCCCGTGGTCGCCAGGGGAAACAGCATGCCCGCGCCGAAGAAAAACAGCGCGGCAGGCGCCACCAGCGTCCAGATGGTCATCACGCCGAACCAGGCCGGGATCCACATCAGCGCGCCAGCCAGCAGGCAGCTATTGACCGACCACCACATCAGCTGCTGAAAAGGCTTATTGTCGCGACCGGCAAACCACGCGCCGAAAAACGCCGCCGGGATCGGCAGAATAAACAGCAGGCTGACCGTGAGGCTGTTGAGTCCCAGCACGCCGCCCATCAGCACGCCGCAGCTGGCTTCAAACACGGCGATGCCGCCCAGCGCGCCCATCAGCATAATCAGATAGCGCACAAAGGTGCTGTCAGCCAGCAGCGGCTTATAGCGTGAAAAAAGCGCGCGTTTTTCCAACGGCGCGGGACGCGTTTCCGGCAGCCAACGCAGCATTGCCGTGCCCACACCCAGGCAGAGCAACAGCAGAAAAATAAAGCAGGCGTGCCAGCCAAACAGATGAGTCAGCAGCGCGCCAATCACCGGCGCAACCAGCGGACTGACCAGAATGCCCATATTCAGCAGGCTGTTGGCCTGCCGCAGCGCGCCGCCCGCATACAGATCGCGCGGCATGGTGCGAGCCATCACGCCCGCCACGCCCGTTCCCAGTCCCTGAATGGCGCTGCCCAGCACCAGCAGATCGAAGGTCGGCGCGCCGAGCGCGACCAGTGAACCGATCATAAAAATAGTTAATCCGCCCAGGATAACCGGACGCCGCCCGATATTATCCGACAGCGGGCCATACAGCAGCTGCGAGCCGCCGTAGGTCATCAGATACGCGGCCATCACGCGCTGCACCACGCCGTCGCGCACGCCAAAATCCTGCGCGATGGTCGCCATCGCCGGAACATAAATGGTTTGCGCCATCTGTCCGACGGCCACCAGCGCGATCAGCATCACCAGCAAATGCCCGTTTGCAATTTTCTTCATTTTATCAGCACAATTTATCGGCTAAATCGCCATTAAACAGGACGATTGGCCAAGAAGGGTTTTCGATAGCGAGGAAAATATCAGGAACGCATGACAAAGCGAGAGGGCAAGGAAAAATGGTCTTTAATTAAGTGTCAGCAAAAGCGTTCAGCGGCGTAAATGAAACTGTACGTCGGATGCCGGATTTGTCGATATGAGCTTTGCGCAACACGGAGGCTGGCAAAAAAGCCGTTCCGTAGCGAAGATAGGCTATTCAACCGTTTTGACTAAGGAGCGCACTATGGCCGAGTGGGTCAACGCCACAGTACAGCAGGTGCAGGACTGGACTGAGAGCCTGTTCAGCATTACCGTCACCGCGCCCATCGATCCCTTTATTGCCGGGCAGTTCGCCAAGCTGGCGCTGGAAGTCGACGGCGAACGCGTGCAGCGCGCCTACTCTTTTGTGAACGCCCCCAGCAACGCCAACCTGGAGTTCTACCTGGTGACGGTGCCGGAAGGCAAATTAAGCCCGCGACTTCATGCATTGCAGCCGGGCCAGAAGCTGATGATCACCAAAGAATCCGCCGGTTTTTTTGTGATAGATGAAATCCCCGAGTGCAAAACGCTGTGGATGCTGGCGACCGGGACGGCTATCGGCCCCTATCTTTCTATCCTGCAGGAAGGCAAAGGGCTGGCGCGTTTTGAGCATATCGTTCTCGTCCATGCCGTCCGCTACGCGCAGGACCTGAGCTATCTGCCGCTGATGCAGGCGCTGGAGCAGCGCTATCAGGGACAGCTACGTATTCAGACGGTGGTCAGCCGCGAAGCGGCCGAGGGGTCGCTGACCGGCCGCGTGCCCGCGCTGATAGAGCGTGGCGAGCTGGAAGCCGCCGTCGGGCTGCCCATGACGGCAGAAGAGAGCCATATCATGCTGTGCGGCAACCCGCAGATGGTCAGAGACACCCAGCAGCTGCTGAAAGAGACGCGCGACATGCGCAAGCACCTGAAACGTAAGCCTGGCCATATCACCAGCGAACACTACTGGTAATCGGGCGTCCGACGGCCAAAATAGTTCACCTGCAACGTCGTTTTGCCGAAGCGGTTGGCGCCTTTGCTGCCGCTGAAGACGCCCAGTTCCAGGCTCATGGTCACCAGGATCAGCGTGGGAATAAAGCGCCCCAGCGTCCACTGCCAGCTGGCGGGCAGCGCCGACCAGTTCCCTGCCAGCAGCATCCACGCCACGATCAGCAGCAAAGCCCAGGCGGCCGATTTGTTACGGTCGTGCAGACGTTTCACCACCACGGCGCTGGACGGCCACAGCAGGCTGACCACGCAGAAGGCGGCGGTCTGCGTGCTGATCCAGCCTCGCGCGGCCAGGGTAAACAGCACGGTCAGCAGCACCAGCCACAGCGTCAGCCAAATCCACAGATCGCGCCGCCCCAGCCTGCCACGCCAGGAAAAACACCACGCTTGTAAGGTCATTTTTTCTTCCTCAGAACAGCGTCAGGCTTTGACTTTGCCGGTCATTGTCCGTTTTAATCTTGCGTTAACTGCATTAGTTAGAGCGACAGATAATGAATAAAGCGTTGTTCACGGGTTTTACGTTACTGGTCTGGCTGAGTACCGCGCCCGTTCGGGCCGAAGCCGATCCTCAGGAGCGTGCTGAACATATGCCTACAGCGCCCTATCTTCTGGCGGGTGCGCCGACCTTTGATATGACTATCGGCCAGTTTCGCGAAAAGTATAATGCTATCAATCCAAAGTTACAGATTGCTGAATACCGGGCGACGGACAGCCGCGGTGATAAAAGTAATTTGACCCGTGCCGCCAGCAAGATCAATGAAAATCTCTACTCTTCTACCGCGCTGGAACAGGGAACCGGAAAGATCAAAACGTTACAGATTACCTGGCTGCCGGTGCCCGGCCCGGAAGAGAAAGCCGCACGGGATAAAGCGCTGGCCTATATGATTGCGCTGACGCGGTTTTTTGAACCGACGCTGACTCAGGAACAGAGTCAGAAGCGGCTGGACGATCTGCTGAGTAAAGGGAAAGGCTCGCGCTACTATGCCCAGGCGGAAGGCGCGCTGCGCTACGTGGTGGCCGACAACGGCGAAAAAGGGCTGACCTTCGCCATCGAGCCGGTAAAACTCGCCCTGAACGGCAGCTAACCGGGTTTAAAAATGACGAAAAGCAAAGCTCTGAAGGGCTTTGATCTCTATACTGTCCGGCAGACAACGCTGCTGAGGCAGGGTAATTAAACCGTATCGCGCTAAGCGTGGAGGATAGAATGCGACATCCGTTAGTAATGGGTAACTGGAAACTGAACGGCAGCAAACACATGGTCAACGAGCTGATTGCCGGTCTGCGTAATGAGCTGAGCGCCGTCGATGGCTGCGGCGTAGCCATTGCCCCTCCAACGATTTATCTGGATCTGGCGAAACACGCCAGCTCGGGTAGCCATATCGTGCTTGGCGCGCAGAACGTAGACGTTAACCTGTCTGGCGCGTTCACCGGCGAAGTATCCGCCGAGATGCTGAAAGACGTAGGCGCGAAATACATCATTATCGGCCACTCCGAGCGTCGCACTTATCATAAAGAGAGCGACGAGCTGATTGCCAAAAAATTCGCGGTGCTGAAAACGGCCGGTCTGATCCCGGTACTGTGCATTGGCGAAACCGAAGCGGAAAACGAAGCGGGTAAAACCGAAGAAGTTTGCGCACGCCAGATTGACGCCGTGCTGGAAACCCAGGGCGCTGACGCGTTCAACGGCGTGGTCATTGCCTATGAGCCAGTCTGGGCTATCGGCACCGGCAAATCCGCTACCCCTGCACAGGCCCAGGCCGTGCATAAATTTATCCGTGACCATATCGCCAAAAAAGATGCCGCTGTCGCAGAACAGGTCATTATCCAGTACGGCGGTTCCGTTAACGATAAGAATGCGGCCGAGCTGTTTGCCCAGCCGGATATCGACGGCGCGCTGGTTGGCGGCGCATCGCTGAAAGCGGATGCTTTCGCGGTGATCGTTAAGGCTGCCGCAGCGGCTAAAAAAGCCTGACGCTGCCGATAAAGCACAGTGCCTGTTCCGTCCGGCAGCATGCCGGACGTATCAATCTGTGACGCCTGTTCCGCCCGTGCGGAGCAGGCATTTTTTTGCCCGGCCTGCGCGGAGGTTTTTTTAATCGGCCTGTCCGCACGGAGATATCCGCCCTCATTTTACCCGCCACGCGGCTGGATCATCCGCTGGCCTTTCCCACTTAACAAACAATTAACATTTAATAACAACTAAATTCTCTGCGATCTTCCCTGCTCACGCCTGCTTTTCAGGCTTTACCTGTCTGCTTTTTGCACAACCCCATCCGAAGAAAACCAAATTATCCTTATGAAAATTAATAATAAATAACCGCTAACTCTCTTTGCCGTTTCGCTGAAGCAGCCTCTGGTATTACTTCCTCTAATTTTGTTTGATTATTCATTCTCATTTTTAATCTTTAAACAATTTTTTAATTGCTACGTAACAATGGTATATTTCCACAACGCTTAACGCGCGTTAATCATCCGTTTTTGTGATGGAAGCGCACTGTACTCAGCGAAGCGGCTACCACGGTCCGAAAGAGATCGCGCCGTTTCACCTGCTCACCATGTTGATTTATCAACATACGGAGAAGTCGCCTCATGCCAAAATTAGCAGGACTTCTGGCCGCTATGGGCTCTGCGAAAGCCGCTACGGCAGATGAAGAAAAAGACGTATTACTGATCGGCGGAGGCGCGATGAGCGCTACGCTTGGCACCTGGTTGCAGGCTCTGGAACCCGAGTGGCGCATCAGTATGATCGAACGCCTGGACAGCGTGGCTGAAGAAAGCTCCAACGGCTGGAACAACGCCGGTACCGGGCATGCCGCGCTGGCCGAAATGAACTATACGCCGCAGAAAGAAGACGGCTCGGTCGATATCAAAAAAGCCGTCGAGATCAACGAAGCGTTTCAGATCTCGCGCCAGTTCTGGTCCCATCTGGTCCAGAAAGGCGTCCTGCGCAATCCACGCAGCTTTATCAACACCGTTCCCCATATGAGCTTTGTCTGGGGCGACGACAACGTGGCGTTCCTGAAGAAACGCTTTACGGCGCTGCAGAAAAGCTCGCTGTTTCGCGGTATGGAGTATTCAGAAGACCCGGAGCAAATCAGGGCGTGGGCACCGCTGCTGATGGAAGGACGTGACGACAAAGATCGCGTTGCCGCCACGCGCATCACCACCGGCACCGACGTGAACTTCGGCGAAATCACGCGCCAGATGGTGGCATCGCTACAGAAAAACCAGCATTTTTCGCTGGAAACCGGCCATGAGGTTCGCGGCTTTAAGCGCAACGGCGACGGCAGCTGGAACGTGACCGTGGCCGATTTGAAAAACAACGGCCGCCGGAAAACCATTCGCGCGAAATATATCTTTATCGGCGCGGGCGGCGCGGCGCTGACGCTGCTCCAGCAGACCGGTATTCCAGAAGCCAGAGAATATGCGGGCTTCCCGGTCGGCGGCGAGTTCCTGGTAAGCGAAAACCCGGAGATCGTGAAGCGCCATCTGGCCAAAGTGTACGGCAAAGCTTCCGTTGGCGCGCCGCCGATGTCCGTGCCGCATCTGGATACGCGGATGCTGGATGGCAAGCAGGTGCTGCTGTTCGGGCCGTTTGCCACCTTCTCGACGAAGTTCCTGAAGCAAGGCTCGCTGTGGGATATGTTCGGCTCCATGACCTCGTCGAACTTTAAGCCAATGGTGCACGTCGGGCTGGATAACTTTAACCTGGTGAAATACCTGATTGGCCAGGTCATGCTGACCGATGACGATCGCTGCCAGGCGCTGCGGGATTATTTCCCGGAGGCGAGAAAAGAGGACTGGCGTCGCGTTAAGGCGGGCCAGCGCGTACAGATTATCAAGAAAGACGCGCAGAAAGGCGGCGTGCTGAAGCTGGGCACGGAGGTCGTCACGTCGCAGGACGGCACCATCTCCGCGCTGCTGGGCGCCTCGCCGGGTGCTTCCACGGCCGCGCCTATCATGATCGATCTGATGAGCAAAGTGTTCGCTGAGCAGATGGCGACGTCGGCATGGCAGGCAAAGCTGAAAGCAATAGTGCCCTCTTACGGCCAGAAGCTGAACGGCAACGTGGCGGCAACCGAGCACCAGCTGGCGGAAACCAGCCGCGTTTTGCAGCTCGACTACACGCCGTTTACCGCGGCCAATGACGAAGCGGCGGTGGCCGCAGCCGTAATCGGTAAATAGTAAAGCCTGAAGGCGGGATCTCCCGCCTTTTTTACGCGCGCATTTTGCCGCTTCCTGCACAACTCCCCCAGGCGTCTATGCTTTTAGCTGACTCATTTAAAAGGAGCAGCTGATGGACACCTCTTCACCCCATTCCGCTACCGAGACTGAATTAGCGCTGCTTGACCGTTACTGGCGCGCCGCTAACTATCTTTCAGTCGGGCAGATTTACCTGATGGCTAATCCTCTGCTGCGCGAGCCGCTGCAGCCTGAACATATCAAGCCTCGTCTGCTGGGGCACTGGGGAACCACGCCGGGCCTGAACTTTATCTATGCGCACCTGAACCGCATTATTCGCCAGCGCGATCTCAACCTGCTTTATATCTGCGGCCCCGGCCACGGCGGGCCAGGCATGGTCGCCAATACCTGGCTGGAAGGCACCTACAGCGAAATCTACCCAAAAGTCAGCGCGGACGCGCAGGGCATGCAGCATCTTTTCCGCCAGTTTTCGTTTCCCGGCGGCATTCCCAGCCACGCGGCGCCGGAAACGCCCGGCTCCATCCATGAAGGCGGCGAGCTGGGCTATTCGCTGGTGCACGCCTTTGGCGCGGCTTTCGATCATCCGGATCTTATCGTGCCCTGCGTGATCGGCGATGGCGAAGCGGAAACCGGCCCGCTGGCGGCCAGCTGGCACGGCACTAAGTTTTTAAACGCCGCGCGGGACGGCGCCGTGCTGCCGATCCTGCATCTGAACGGCTACAAAATTGCCAATCCTACGCTGCTTGGCCGCAGCAGCGATGAAGATCTGCGGCAGCTGTTCGCTGGTTACGGCTATGAACCGCTGTTTGTCAGCGGCGACGACCCGCAAAAAATGCACCGTCTGATGGCCGACACGCTGGATCGTGCTTTCGATCGCATCCGTGACTTCCAGCAGCAGGCGCGTCAGGGCCACACCGGCGACAGCGTACCGGCATGGCCGATGATTATTCTGCGCAGCCCGAAAGGCTGGACCGGCCCAAAAACGGTGGACGGCAAAAAGGTGGAAGGATTCTGGCGCGCGCATCAGGTGCCGGTTTCCGAATGTCGGGAAAACGACGAGCATCGCCAGCTGTTACAAAACTGGCTGCAAAGCTACCGGCCTGACGATCTGTTTGATGAACAAGGCAGGCTTAAACCCGAATTGCAGGCGCTGGCGCCACAGGGCGAAAAGCGCATGGGCGCGACGCCTTACGCCAACGGCGGCCGGCTGCGCAAACCGTTAAAAACGCGGGATATTCGGGAATTTGCGGTAAAAATCGATAAGCCTGGCGACACGCAGGAGCAGTCTACCGCCGTGCTGGCGAGCTATCTGAGCGCTATCTTCCGCGATAACCCTGATAACTTCCGTCTGTTCGGCCCGGACGAAACCGCCTCTAACCGGCTGAGCAAGGTTTTTGACGTCACTAATCGTACCTGGATGGAGGAGATCCGCGATTACGACGAGCAGCTGGCGCCGGATGGGCGGGTAATGGAAATCCTCAGCGAGCATCAGTGTCAGGGCTGGCTGGAAGGCTATCTGTTAACCGGTCGCCACGGCCTGTTCAACTGCTACGAAGCCTTTATTCATATTATCGATTCGATGTTCAACCAGCACGCCAAGTGGCTGAAGGTTTCCCGCAAGCTGCCGTGGCGCGAGCCGATCGCCTCGCTTAACTACCTGCTTTCCTCGCACGTCTGGCGACAGGATCACAACGGCTACAGCCATCAGGATCCCGGTTTTATCGATCACGTTATCAACAAGAAAGCCGATATTGTTCGCGTTTATCTGCCGCCGGATGCCAATACTCTGCTGTGGGTCGGCGATCACTGCCTGAAAACCTGGGACCGCATTAACGTGATCATCGCCGGCAAGCAGCCGGAGCCGCAGTGGCTGAACATGGATGAGGCTATCGCGCACTGTGAGAAAGGCATGGGGATCTGGCCTTGGGCAGGCAACGAGAAGCCAGGCAAACAGCCGGACGTGGTAATGGCCTGCGCGGGCGACGTGCCGACGATGGAAACGCTGGCGGCCGTCGATCTGCTGCGGCAATATCTGCCCGATCTGTCGGTTCGCGTCGTTAACGTGGTGGATTTAATGGCTTTGCAAACCCGTGACCAGCATCCGCACGGGCTGGAAGAGCAGGATTTTGATGCGATCTTTACGCGCGACAGGCCGGTGGTGTTCGCTTTCCACGGCTATCCGGCGCTGATCCATCGCCTGGCCTACCAGCGCAATAATCATCCGAATTTCCACGTCAGAGGCTTTAACGAAGAAGGCACCACCACCACGCCTTTCGATATGACGGTGCTGAACGAGCTGGATCGTTACCACCTGGCGCAGGAAGCGATCCTGCGCGTGCCGGGATTACAGGAGAAAGCCGCCGACGTGCTCGATAAGCTTCAGGAGAAGCTGGCGGCTCATCACGCCTGGGTGCGTGAATACGGCGAGGATATCCCGGAAGTCCGGGACTGGAAGTGGCCGTCGCAGCAAGGCGGCGGCGAAGTCGGCGACTAAAACAGAAGGCGGCTTTCGGGCCGCCCTTTTTTATGGCTTTAACACCTCTGCCAGCATCCAGCCGATGGTGGCCACCAGCGACAGCGCCATCACGCTGTTAAAGGCCCGCAGCTTCCACGCCACCTGCAAATGCCTGCCCAATCTGTCGCCCATCATCGCCCAGACCAAAATGCAGGGCAGATTCAGCGCGGCGAAACCGCTCATGATCGGCAGGATGCCGCTGCTGGCGGAATAGATCAGCGCTACGTTGGTGGCCATCAGCCAGGCCTTTGGATTGACCACCTGAAACAGCGCGCTGCCCAGCAGCGTCAGCGGCCTCGCTTTTTCCCGCAGTTCCGGCGCGCCCGCGCGGAAAATCTTCCACGACAGCCACAGCAGATAGGCACAGCCCAGCAGCGTTAAAGGCAGGCGAATGGCGCTCATCCACAGCAGCAGGCTGTCCAGCAGCAGCGCGGCGATCGCTATCTGCAAGGCGCAGCCCAGCGTGATGCCGAACATCATCGGCACGGTGCGGCGCATCCCGAAATTAACGCCGGAAGTGGCAAGCATCAGATTGTTCGGCCCAGGCGTGATCGACATAACGGTAACGTAGCTGAAAAAAGAGGGATCGAGCATGGCCGCTCTCCTGCAAGTGAATGAGAAGAACATGGTAAGGCGTCTGCGATGATGGTAACAGATTCAGAAATCCACTATTGTTATGAGCACAATCCTTGTTATCGATTAACTGTACCCATTAGCCGGAGACGTGACTGTGTCCATTATCGATCCGCAAGAGCAGACGCTGTATCACCAGCTGGCCGAAACGCTGGCGGAAGCCATTCACAACGGCACCTGGCTGCCGGGTAGCCGCCTTCCCGCCGTGCGCCGCTGCGCCGCTATCCATCAGGTCAGCGTTAACACCGTGCTGACGGCCTATCGGCTACTGGAAGATCGCGGACTGATCGAAGCGCGTCCCCAGTCCGGCTACTATGTCCGGGGCGTGCTGCCTTCGTTAAGGGCGCGCAACGGCCACCAGTCACAGGTGCGCACGCCCGGCAGCGAGAAGCTCGATTTGATCGATACCGTCTTTGCGGCGCAAAACCATCCGGACTATATCAACCTTTCGCTGGCCTGCCCGCAAAACAGCGATTTCTTTCCGACGGCGAAAATCAGCCGCATTATGGCTTCGCTGCTGCGGCGCGAACCTGGGCTGATCGGCCGCTACGCGCTGCCGCCGGGAAGCCAGCGTCTGCGTCGTGAAATCGCCCGGCGCGTAGCGGATTTGGGCATGATGCTCACCGCCGAAGATATTACGCTGACGCACGGCTGTATGGAGGCGCTACAGCTGGCTCTGCGCGCCGTCACCAAGCCCGGCGACTGCATCGGGCTGGAAACGCCCACCTATTTCTACCTCTTCCCTCTGGTGGCGAGCCTGGGCCTGAAGGTGCTGGAGCTGCCTACCGATCCGCAGCACGGTCTGTCGCTGGACGCGCTGGAGCTGGTGCTGCGTGAGCAGCGCATTCAGGCGCTGGTAGCCATGCCGACGGTACAAAATCCGCTGGGCTGCACCATGCGGCTGGAGGATAAAAAGCGGCTGGCGAAGCTGGTTAACCATTATCAGGTGCCGCTGATCGAGGATGGGCTTTATGACGAGCTGCAATTCTGCTGGCCGCTGTCGCCAGCGGTAAAGGCTTTCGATACGGATGGCTGGGTGCTGCACTGCGCCAGCTTCACTAAAACGGTGGCGCCCGATTTTCACGTTGGCTGGATAGCAGCGGGACGTTTTTCCCAGGCGCTGGCGCGGCTTAAGTCGGTTTCTTCCCTGACGGAATCAAAATTGCTGAGCGAAACGCTTGGGCTGTTTCTGGAATCCGGCGGCTACGATCGTCATCTTCGCACCATGCGTCGCCGCTATGCCACGTTAATGGATGAGGCGCGCGGCCTGATCGCCCGGCATTTCCCGCAGGGCACCAGAGCGACGCTGCCCAGCGGCGGCTTTATCTTTTGGGTCGAGCTGCCGGGCCAGATCGACTGCATCGATCTGTTCCACCGCCTGCTGCAGGAGAAAATCTGCCTGACGCCGGGCGCGCTCTATACGCTGAGCGACCGCTGCAACAGCGCGATCCGGCTGACCTGCTGCTACCACTTTGACGAACGCTATACCTGGGCACTGAAGCGCACCGGCGAGCTGGCCTGCGAGATGAGCGGCATCCCGCCCGGCATAGCCTGAGCCGTTACGGCATCCCGTTGCGTCCCCAGTGCGCGTAGCCCTTACGCTTCGTCAGGCGCTCGTAGTAGGCGCGCACCGCCGCCAGCTCGGGATGCTCCATCGGCGTTTCATACCAGCGGTTCACCGACAGCCCAATCGGGATATCGGCCAGCGAGAACGCGTCACCCGCGACAAAAGCGCCGGTTTTTTCCAGCTGCTGATTAAGAATAGCCATCGTGTAGTTCCAGCCTTTACAGGCGGCGGCCAGCAGGCGCGGATCCTGATGGGCGGGGGAATGCCGCACCAGCGACATAAACGCATAGCGCCAGGAAGTATTCAGTTCGGTGGCCTGCCAGTCAATCCACTGATCGACCCGTCCACGCGCGCGCGGTTCCTGTGGGTAGAGCCAGCCGCCTTCATAAGCGTTTGCCAGATAGCGAATGATGGCGTTGGACTCCCATAATATAAAATCGCCTTCCTGAATAACCGGCATTAATGCGTTGGGATTAAGCGCCCTGAATTCGGCCTCCTGAGGCGATCTGGCGCCTTCGCCCCACTCTTCGCGTGCAGAGGCGATACCCAGTTCCTCACAGGCCCACAGGACTTTACGGACGTTGATAGACGATGCACGCCCCAGTATTTTCAGCATATTTCCGTCACTTTTTTGTTCGGGTTTAGGCTACCTGTTACAGCGTGAACTGATAACGGCGCTCCTTAACCTGAAAATAGCACCTCTTCAGCACCCCGACCGGGAAAATTCCTGATATTGTCAAAGAAAATTAATGGAAAGGAGAGACAGATGACGCAGCTACGCGCTTTTAAACAGGTTGATGTTTTTACCTCTTCGCCTTTAAACGGCAACCCGCTGGCGGTGATCATGGCGGCCGAGGATCTCAGCACAGAGCAGATGCAGGCCGTGGCCCGCTGGACGCATTTATCGGAAACCACCTTTGTTCTGCCGGCAACCAACGAGGCCGCCGATTACCGGGTGCGTATCTTTACGCCGGACGGCGAACTGCCGTTCGCTGGCCACCCAACGCTCGGTACGGCCCATGCGCTGCTGGAATCCGGTATTAGCCTGAAGAAGCCGGGCCAGATTGTGCAGCAGTGCGAGCTGGGGCTGGTAAAGGTTAAAATTGCCGACGACGGCGCGCTGGCTTTTGCCGCCCCGGAGGCGACGCTGACGGAATTTAACGAGGCGCCGCTGGGCAGCGCGTTAAACACCGATGCGATAGAAACCCGTCTGCCGGTAATGATTGCGGATATGGGCATTCGTTTTCTGCTGGTGCCAATGGTTTCCGCCGAAGCGGTGCTGGCGATCAAACCCAACGTTACGGAATTTGAACGGCTGCTGAAAAAAGCCCGCGTGACCGGCGTGATGCCGTTTGGCCCTTTGCAGGGCGTAGCGGAACAGTATGAGGTGCGCGGCCTGCTGATGGAGCACGGCTCGCTGTGCGAAGATCCCGTGACCGGCAGCGCCAACGCCTGTCTCGCCCGCTACCTGCAGGCGCAGGGCGTGGAGCTGGATTACCGCGTGCGTCAGGGCACGGCCTTACAGCGCGCCGGTCGCCTGAGCGTCAGCTGGGCGTCGGGCACAGCCTGGATTGGCGGCCAGACGGTCACGGTCATAGACGGCACGATCCGTCTTTGAGGCTAAAGCCGGGAGGCGCGACGCTTCCCGGCCTGAAACGCCTCAGAGAAACATGCCGCCGGACGCCTCGATGCGCTGTCCGGTGATCCAGGCGCTTTCGTCACTGAACAACATGGCGATCGCCTTGCCGATATCGTCCGGCAGCCCCACGCGACCCAGCGCCGTGACGGAAGAGATAAACGCATTAATTTGCGGATTGTCGCGTACTCGCCCATCGCTGAAGTCCGTTGCGATAGCGCCGGGTGCCAGGATATTGACGCGAATGCCCCGCGCCGCCAGCTCTTTCGCCTGATAGCGCGTTAACACTTCCATCGCACCTTTTACCGCCGCATACGCTCCGGAGCCAGGCTGGCTGAAACGCGTCAGGCCGCTGGAGACATTAAGGATATGCCCACCGTCGGCTATCAGCGGCAGCAGCTGCTGCGTCAGAAAAAACGGCCCTTTAAAATGGACGTTAACCAAAGCCTCGAGCTGCGCTTCCGTGGTCGACGCAAAAGGCTCATGCAGCGCCGTGCCCGCGTTGTTTAATAAATAATCAAAGCTGTCGCGCTGCCAGATCGCTTTTAGCTGTTTTTGCACTTCGCTGACAAAGCCGGGAAAGGCCTGACTGTCGCCGACGTCCAGCTGTAGCGCGACGCCACGGGCGCCCAGCGCCTCAATTTCCTTGACGACCGCCTGCGCCTCCTGTTCTTTACTGCGCCAGGTAAAAATCACGTCAACGCCCTTTTCAGCCAGTTTCAGCGCGCCGTTTCTGCCTAAACCCCGGCTGCCGCCGGTAATAACCGCAATTTTATGGCTCATTTCTCGCTCCGTAGGTTCCGCTGTGGATAAAAAACAGGATATTGCTCGCAAAGCGATCTATAAATGGTCCTGGCTACGCATCACTGTTTCGTTATAAGCAACAATGGGCGGATAAATGGATAAAATTCACGCAATGCAGGTTTTCGTCAGGGTCGCTGAACTTCAGAGCTTCACCCGCGCTGCCGACAGCATGGGATTGCCTAAAGGTAGCCTGTCGCGGCAGCTGCAATCGCTGGAAAACGCGATGGGCGTGCGGCTGCTGCACCGAACTACGCGGCGCGTCCAGCTGACGCAGGACGGCCTGATCTATTACGAACGCTGCCGCGACGTGCTGGCGACGCTGGATGAAATGGATTCGCTGTTCCAGCACGATCCCGCCACGCTAAGCGGCAAGCTGCGGGTGGATATGCCCATCAGCATGGCGTGCGACTATATCCTGCCGCTGCTGCCGGATTTTATGCAGCACTATCCCGGCATCGAACTGGAGCTGAGCAGCAGCGACAGACGCGTGGACGTGGTGCGGGAAGGCTTTGACTGCGTGGTGCGCGTCGGCGTGCTGGAAAGTTCCGGCCTGATCGCCAGGCCTTTGGGTAAGCTGACGCTGATTAACTGCGCCAGCCCTGACTATCTGGCGCGTTTTGGTACGCCGGCCACGCCGGACGATCTCGTCTCGCACGCGATGGTGCACTACAGCCAGCAGATTGGCGTGCAGCCGACGGGCTTTGAATACTTTGACGGTAAAAATAGCCGCTATATTCAAACCGGTGGAACGGTAACCGTTAACAGCACGGAAACCTATCGCGCCGCCTGTCTGGCCGGCCTGGGCATTATTCAGGTGCCGGAACGCGGCGTAAAACAGGCGCTGACCGAGCGAAAGCTGGTCGAGATCCTGCCGCATTTTCGCGCCGAACCGATGCCCGTTTCGCTGATTTATCCCCATCGCCGCAACCTGACGCGTCGGGTTCAGGTCTTTATGGAATGGCTGACCCAGGCAATGAAAAACTACGTTGCCTGAGCGTCCGGCTATAATTTGTTTTACGCCATGCACTTGAAGGATATGAAGAAGGATCCATGAAGGAAAATAAACCCGAAGAGAAAAAAGCGGAAAAGCCGCTGATTAATATCAAAACCGGCAATCAAACCGTTGATAAGTCGATTACGCGCGTTTCCCGTCTGGTAAGCTGGTTTCAGGCTATTCCGGCGGTGGCGCATTTTATCCGCGCCGGGGAGCGCTTTACCGACCGCATGGGCAGCCAGTTTGGCGCGGCGATCACCTATTTTTCTTTTCTTTCGCTGATCCCCATTCTGATGGTGTCGTTTGCGGGTGTGGGTTTCGTACTCGCTTCCAATCAGGATCTGCTGACGGATTTGATCGACAGAATGGTTAACAGCATCAGCGATCCTACGCTGGCCACTACGCTGAAAAACAGCGTGAAAACGGCCGTCGAGCAGCGCACTACCGTGGGGATCACCGGCCTGCTGGTGGCGCTCTATTCCGGCATCAGCTGGATGGGCAACCTGCGCGAAGCCGTCCGCGCGCAGTCGCGCGACGTCTGGGAACGTAACCAGCAGGATAAAGAAAAGATTTACTTCAAATACACCCGCGATTTTATCTCGCTGATAGGCCTGGTGCTGGCGCTGTTTATTACCATCATGCTGACTTCGGTCGCTGGTGCGGCGCAGGACGCCATTGTGCGGGCGCTGGGGCTGGACGGTATCGAATGGCTGCGCCCGGCGATGACCACCATTGCCCTGACCATCTCTATCCTGGCGAACTATTTGCTGTTTCTGTGGATTTTCTGGCGCCTGCCGCGCCACCAGCCGCGTAAAAAGGCGCTGTTCCGCGGGACGCTGCTCGCCGCTATCGGCTTTGAGGTGATTAAAGCCATTATGACCATGACGTTGCCGAAGCTGGCTTCTTCACCTTCCGGCGCGGCGTTCGGCTCCGTGCTTGGCCTGATGGCTTTCTTCTACTTTTTCGCGCGTCTGACGCTGTTCTGCGCCGCCTGGATAGCCACGGCGGAATATGCGGATGATGAGCCGGAGCAGGCTAATACTCCGGTCTGATAACAATCAGGATGACGGCTGCAAAATAGCGCAGCTGTGATCCTGAAGCTCTTCCGCCGAACCCCGGTTCAGCAGCAGCAGATTGCGCTTAATCACCATCAGCACCCGCCGCCCGCCCGGCATTGCCGCCACCGCGATACCGTATTTCCCCATCTCCTCACGCGCGCCCGGCAGCTCGTTTGCAATGCGGACAAACGGACTGGTTTTTTTCAGTTCGTCACGGCTCACTATCCTGATCTGATACTCATGCTTACCCAACTGCGCCGACTGCCATTTCTCGCTTAGCGAGCTGTTCAGGCTGTCCAGCCGCCGCCGGATATCCGGACGCAGGCAGGAGATATGAATATGCAGCTGATTTTGCGTTCTGCCGCGCTGCGAGTTAATGCTTAACGCTACCGCGCTGTCGTCTACCGGCGAGCCGCGACGCTCTTCCATATAGTGACGCGCGTGCCAGGCCTCGGCAAAATAGTTAGGAGCAAAAGGATTAAGCAGCTCCGGACTTTCGATACCGGCAAGCTTTTTCACGGGCATTAACAGGAACTGTAGCGGCCCTTCCCGATCTTTCATCACCACGTAGCCGTTGCGCAAATCTACAATGCGGCAGGGCGCCGGATCGTTGTTTTGTTGCTGATTGGGTACGCACTGCTGGCTGACGATATTCCATAATGCATTGGCATTGTGTTTAAAACTGAGCGCCTTGCAGCCTGCAATAACAGCCACGGACGCCACGATGCCCATAATCAGGACACGCGTTCCTCCCTGCATGACAACAACCTCTGCGCGTTAAATTGCGCATAATGTAAACGAATCGTTGCTAAAGGTCATGCTAAATAATCAACACGCGTGACTATTTGGCGGAAGCTTTTTGGAATCAGCAGGATATAACGAAGAAAACAAAAGCCAGTCGGATGACTGGCTTCTGACTGATGACAAACTCACCCTCTGTCAGCATTCTGAAGATATTAACGCTGCATGGCTTTGTCGTAGGTGCCGCCATCCGCAAAATGCGTTTTCTGCGCTTTGGCCCAGCCGCCGAACTTAGGATCGTCGATGGTAAACAGCTTCACCGGCGCGAATTTGTCGGCATATTTTTTCGCCACTGCCGGATCGCGCGGACGATAATAGTTTTGCGCCGCGATATCCTGACCTTCCGGCGAATAAAGGTATTTCAGGTAGGCATCGGCCACTTTACGGGTATCGCGCTCGTCGACCACTTTATCCACAACGGATACCGTCGGCTCGGCCAGAATCGACTCACCCGGCGTCACAATCTCAAACTGGTCTTTGCCAAGCTTGTTGACGGCCAGGTAAGCTTCGTTTTCCCACGCGATCAGCACGTCGCCGATGCCGCGTTCAACAAAAGTATTGGTTGCGCCGCGTGCGCCGGAATCCTGTACTTCAACATTCTTAAACAGCGCCTTGATATAGGCCAGCGCCTTGTCGTTGTCGCCGTTGTTTTTGTCCAGCGCCCAGCCCCAGGCAGCCAGATAGTTCCAGCGCGCGCCGCCAGAGGTTTTTGGGTTTGGCGTGATCACGGAAACGCCAGGCTTCGTCAAATCCTGCCAGTCGTGGATCTGTTTTGGGTTGCCCTTGCGGACCAGGAACACAATGGTGGAAGTATAAGGGGCGGAGTTTTCCGGCAAACGCTTGATCCAGTTTTTGTCGATGCGTCCGCGCTCGGCAATAGCGTCCACGTCGGAAGCCAGCGCCAGCGTCACCACATCGGCGCGAATGCCGTTAATCACGGAGGTCGCCTGCTTGCCGGAGCCGCCATGCGACTGACGGATCACCACGTTATCGCCTGTTTCCTGCTTATAGTGCGCGCTGAAAGCTTTGTTGTACTGCTCGTAAAGCTCACGGGTAGGATCGTAAGAGACGTTTAACAGCTGGATATCTTTTGCCAGAACACTGGTTGAAGCCAGCAGCAGGGTTAATCCGATGCTCCACTTTTTCATTATGCGCGCTCCCAAAGGTTTTTTCTGGCAGAGAGCGTGACACAAAGTGACTGCTGACTTAAAGAATTAAAAGATAGCTGTAATAACTGAATGGAATATCACTTTGCATAATAAAGGCGCTGACAGGCAGCGCCTGAAAAGTCATTACGATTTAATAAAGACGTTTAGCCGTATCCAGCCAGTCGCCTTTAAATGGACGCTTCATATTCTCAATGGCGTCAATAATATCGTGATGCACCATCTTCTCATTCTGAATACCGACGCAGCGGCCGCCGTAGCCCTGAAGCAGCAGCTCGATAGAGTAGGCGCCCATCCGTGAAGCCAGAATGCGGTCATAGGCTACCGGCGCGCCGCCGCGCTGAATGTGGCCCAGCACCGTCGAGCGGGTTTCGCGTTTGGTTTCGGATTCGATATATTTCGCCAGCTCGTCGATATCGCAGATGTGCTCGGTAATCGCCACAATCGCGTGCTTTTTACCTTTAGCGATGCCCGCTTTAATCTCCTGCACCAGCTCTTCGCGGGTAAACGGAATTTCCGGCAGGACGATAAATTCGCAGCCGCCCGCGATCGCTGCCGCCAGCGTCAGATCGCCGCAGTAGCGGCCCATCACTTCGACAATAGAGATACGCTGATGGGAAGAAGAGGTATCACGCAGGCGGTCAATGGCCTCTACCACCGTTTCCAGCGCGGTAAAGTAGCCGATAGTGTAATCCGTACCGGCCACGTCGTTATCGATGGTGCCCGGCAGGCCGATGCAGGGAAAGCCCATCTCCGTCAGCCTTTTGGCGCCCATATAGGAGCCGTCGCCGCCAATGACCACCAGCGCATCAATCCCGCGCTTTTTCATATTCTCAATGGCCACGGCACGAACGGACTCTTCGCGGAACTCCGGGAAACGCGCTGACCCCAGGAAAGTACCGCCGCGGTTGATCATATCGGAAACGCTGTAGCGATCCAGATTTACCATGCGGTCTTCATATAATCCCAGGTAGCCGTCATAAATACCAAAAACTTCAAGATTTTCACTCAGCGCCGCACGAACGACACCCCGAATAGCTGCATTCATGCCAGGCGCGTCACCGCCGCTTGTCAGTACACCGATTTTTTTGATCATGACAACCTCTGAACTTGTTAATGCAAATTTTAAATTCTGAACGCCTTGGGGGATCGGCGTACGCGAGCGATCGACTAATGTTGGCAATAGTATATCAAAGCCTTTTAGCTGAATTGATTCAGGTCAGAGATCATTCTGCTATTTTTCCATCGCAAAATAACTCTTTCAGGCAATTTTCGGGTAACTCTTTTAACTCTCTGAAAATCATAGCCCATTCAGCTCCTTTTCAGGTACTACCGAGCAGGGATCCTGGTGAATAGTAATATCAGAACCGGGAAAAGCTTTCAGCAACGCTCGTTCAACTTCTTCCGCAATCAGGTGCGCCTGAAACAGCGTCAGATGGTCTTTTAGTTCCAGATGCAGCTGAATAAAACGCGTCGGGCCGGAAAGACGCGTGCGGATATCGTGTACGCCTTCCACACCGGGCCACTGGCCGGCAATGGTCGCAATTTCTGCCTTCTCTGACTCCGGCAGCGCCCTGTCCAACAGCAGCTGTACTGCTTCGTACCCCATCCGCAGCGCGTTATAGAGGATCCAGACGCCGATACCCAACGCAAACAGCGCATCGGCGCGTTTAAAGCCATACCAGCTCAATCCCAGCGCTATCAGGATGGCGCCGTTCATAATAACGTCAGATTGATAGTGAAGCATATCGGCGCGAATGGCGAGACTGTGGGTTTTGCGCACCACCCAGCGCTGAAAAGCGACCAGAAGTAGCGTAGAAAAGAGCGCAATAAGCGTGACGATAACCCCAACCAACGGCGCACGCATCCCGGCAGGCGTCGACAGATGTTGTAATCCCGTCAGGAAGAGGAAAAGCGCGGAGCCGGAGATAAACATGCTTTGCGCGAGCGCGGCCAGCGATTCGGCCTTGCCGTGTCCGAAGGTATGTTCCTCATCGGCAGGTTGCAGAGAGTAGCGCACCACAAAGAGGTTAGTCAGCGAGGCAGCAATATCCACCAGAGAATCCACCAGCGCCGCCAGCAGGCTGACCGAGCCGGTATACCACCAGGCGAAAATCTTCACCAGAAGTAACAGAGAAGCCAGAGCCGTAGCCGCCAGAGCGGCAGAGTTAACCAGGCGCGCATAATGCTGTGCCATATCGCACTCCGTTCAGGACAGTGGCTTAAGTATACCGGATTTCGGGCAAAAAAAGCCCCGTTATCATGAGGGGAAAGACAGGGGTGGCATTAACCAGTCAAAATTAACTCATTGATAAAGATATTTATATTAAAAAAAACGCATCCTGGTCTCATTAAAAAACCTTTTCCGGATGCTGTTTAACAGCGTCTATTGTGATGCGCTAATACGCTCTAACGCTGCCTGAGTCAGAAAGCCCGAGCGGCTTTTAAACGCCGGGTGCCTGGCAACGAAACGATCGATCCGGTCAATAAGAGACTTAGGCAAGGTAACGTTAATTTTTTCAGCGCCGCCCAGCAAACGAAGTATATCCACCTCCACCAGCGCCCACGTATAGCCCGCGAAGTCAGGGTTTTTAGCCAGCGTGCCTACAGTGGCCACGGCAGGAATGTCCTGCCCCAGCTCGACCAGTAACTCTATATGGAGTTATTGGGGTTATCCTTTCACGTGATCGGAAGACAAGCGGCTGTAATGAAGGTTTTTTGAGAAATCATCAGAGGCGGGAAGTGTGAAAAGCCCGATAAAAAAAACCCCCACATCATGTGGGGGAAGACAGGGATGGTGTCTATGGCAAGGAAAAAAGGGATATTCTGCTACTGGTTACTGCCTGTGCTACTTACAGCCTGCAGCGGTGTAACGTGCTGCGCTTCCGTCAGGCGGCGCATTTCGTTTATGCGCTGCTGATGCTTCTGATTCAGAACGGCTTGCTGCGTCGGCGTCAGCAGGTGATACATCTGGTAGCGCACTCGCGCCATCTCTACCTGCCGTGCTACTTCAGCCTGAGCAATTTTGTCGACGCGGGCTTTATAGGCCGCCTCATCAAATTTATCTGCAATAATCATTGCGTGCAGCTGTTCTAAATCGTTAATACTTATGGGAGAACGCTCATGACGAGCCTGCTGCATCAGATCCCGTAACTGCTGGCGCTGCTGTTCGGTAAGATCGATGCCATCAAACATGTGGTTTTGCGGAACTTGCGCCATACTGCCTGGCACTGCGCTACCCCGATGCATCTCGTCAAACGTCGTCACATCTGTAGCCCATGCGGCGGAGAAGCTGAGTATCAGCGCCGGAACCACAACGACGGCGGTAACTTTGCGCATCGTTAACTCCCAGGTTGGTTTCCATATTTCGATTCAACGAAAATCAGTCTACGGGGGCAGCTGCAAACATGCGTCAGGGGGTGTAAAACTACGTAAAGTCATGGATTGCGGGCATTCGTTCACGGTATTTTGCCTGTGGAGGGCGATAAAAAATGAATAAAATCCTGTTGGTTGACGACGATCGCGAATTGACTTCGCTATTGAAAGAATTGCTTGAAATGGAAGGGTTCGACGTACTGGTAGCTGGCGACGGCGAACAGGCACTGGCCCTGTTGGATAGTTCTGTCGATCTGTTACTTCTCGACGTTATGATGCCCAAAAAGAACGGTATTGATACCCTGAAAGAGCTGCGTCAGCAGCATCAAACGCCGGTTATCATGCTGACCGCGCGCGGTAGCGAGCTGGATCGCGTTCTGGGGCTGGAACTGGGCGCGGATGACTATCTGCCTAAGCCCTTCAACGATCGCGAACTGGTGGCCCGCATACGCGCAATTTTACGCCGCTCCAACTGGAGTGAACAGCAGCAACAGCACGACAGCGGTTCCCCAACGCTGGAGGTTGACCATCTGCGCCTGAATCCGGGGCGTCAGGAGGCCAGCTTTGACGACGTCACGCTGGATTTAACCGGTACCGAGTTTACGCTGCTCTATCTGCTCGCGCAGCATCTGGGCCAGGTCGTCTCTCGCGAACACCTGAGCCAGGAAGTGTTAGGCAAACGCTTAACGCCGTTTGACCGCGCCATCGATATGCATATTTCCAATCTGCGCCGCAAGCTGCCGGACCGCAAGGATGGACATCCCTGGTTTAAAACGCTGCGCGGTCGGGGCTATCTGATGGTCTCCGCTACATGATATCGAGCCTGACTACCCGCATCTTTGCCATTTTTTGGCTGACCCTGGCGCTGGTGCTGATGCTGGTGCTGATGGTGCCCAAACTGGATACCCGTCAGATGACGCCGCTGCTTGATAATGAGCAGCGGCAGGGCACCATGATAGAACAACACGTCGAGGCGGAGCTGATGCAGGATCCGCCCAACGATTTAATGTGGTGGCGCAGGCTGTTTCGCGCCATCGACAAGTGGGCACCGCCGGGTCAGCGCCTGCTGCTGGTGACGAGCGAAGGCCGCGTCATCGGCGCACAGCATAACGAAATGCAGGTTATCCGTAACTTTATCGGCCAGTCCGATAACGCCGATCATCCGCAGAAAAAGAAATATGGCCGCACAGAGATGCTCGGGCCGTTTTCCGTGCGCGATGGCGAAGACAGCTATCAGCTCTATCTGATCAGGCCTGCCGGCAGTTCGCAGCTGGATTTTATCAACCTGCTGTTTGACCGCCCGCTGCTGCTGCTGATAGTCACCATGCTGATCAGCTCGCCGCTGCTGCTCTGGCTGGCGTGGAGCCTGGCGAAACCGGCGCGCAAACTGAAACACGCGGCCGATGACGTGGCCGCCGGCAATCTGCGGCAACGCCCTGAGCTCGAATCTGGCCCGCAGGAGTTTCTCGCCGCCGGTTCCAGCTTCAACCAGATGGTGAGCGCGCTGGAGCGAATGATGACCGCGCAGCAGCGCCTGTTGTCCGATATCTCGCACGAGCTGCGCACGCCGCTGACGCGATTACAGCTGGCTACCGCGCTGATGCGTCGTCGCCAGGGCGAAGGTAAAGAGCTACAGCGCATTGAGATGGAGGCGCAAAGGCTGGACGGCATGATCAACGATCTGCTGGTGCTGTCACGCACCCAGCACAAGAACGCGCTGGTCAGCGAAGCCATGAAGGCCAATCATCTCTGGTCAGGCGTGCTGGACGACGCCCGGTTTGAAGCGGAGCAGATGGGCAAAACGCTGGAAGTCCCCTATCCGCCAGGGCCGTGGCCGCTTTACGGCAACCCGAGCGCGCTGGATAGTGCGCTGGAAAATATCGTTCGTAACGCGCTGCGCTATTCTCATAGCCGTATCGTAGTCAGCTTTTCCGTGGATAAACAGGGTATTACCATCCATGTGGATGATGATGGCCCGGGCGTCAGCGCGGAAGATCGCGAGCAGATTTTCCGGCCGTTTTACCGTACCGACGAGGCGCGCGACCGTGAATCTGGCGGCACCGGCCTGGGGCTGGCGATTGTGGAAACCGCCATTCAGCAACATCGCGGCTGGGTGAAAGCAGATGACAGCCCGCTTGGCGGACTGCGGCTGACGCTCTGGCTGCCGCTCTATACCAGCAACAGCTGAATTTGCTATGCTGCGGCCCTTGTGAACGAGGGCCGCTGCTGATGCTGAATATCGTACTTTTTGAACCTGAAATCCCCCCAAACACGGGCAATATTATTCGTCTGTGTGCCAATACAGGCTTTCGCCTGCATCTGATTGAGCCGCTGGGTTTTACCTGGGATGATAAGCGTCTGCGCCGGGCTGGTCTGGATTACCATGAATTCACCGCCATCCAGCGTCACGCCGACTATGCGGCTTTTCTGGCAGCCGAACAGCCGCAGCGCCTGTTTGCGTTGACCACCAAGGGCACGCCCGCGCACAGCGCCGTAAGCTATCAGAAAGGGGATTATTTGCTATTCGGCCCGGAAACGCGCGGCCTGCCCAAAGAGATCCTGGACGCGCTGCCTGCGGCGCAGAAAATTCGTATTCCAATGCAGCCGGACAGCCGCAGCATGAACCTGTCGAATGCGGTTTCCGTGGTGGTTTATGAAGCGTGGCGCCAGCTGGACTATGCGGGCGCGCTGATTAAAAGCTAAATACCGTCGCCGAACTCAAAGCCCGGCACCATACCGTTGAAGTGCTGATCCATCTCCATTGACGGTTTGTCGCTACTGGGTTTGCCGACGATGCGCGCCGGTACGCCGGCCGCCGTGGTATGCGGCGGCACGGGCTGTAGCACCACGGAACCGGCGCCGATTTTGGCACCGCGTCCCACTTCAATATTGCCCAGCACTTTCGCGCCTGCGCCAATCATCACGCCTTCGCGGATTTTAGGATGACGGTCGCCGCTGGTCTTGCCTGTACCGCCCAGCGTCACTGATTGCAGGATAGAAACATCATCTTCAATCACGGCGGTTTCGCCCACGACAATGCCTGTGGCGTGGTCGAGCATGATGCCGCGCCCGATCTTCGCGGCCGGATGAATATCCACGGCAAAAGAGACAGAGATTTCGTTTTGCAGATAGATGGCCAGCGCACGGCGGCCTTCATTCCACAGCCAGTGGCCGATACGGTAAGCCTGTAGAGCATGAAACCCTTTCAGATAGAGCAGGGGCGTAGAGTATTTATCAATGGCGGGATCGCGCTGGCGTACGGCCTGAATGTCGCAGGCGGCTGACTGGATCATAGAGGCGTCCTGCTTATAGGCCTCCTGGACAATCTCGCGGATGGCGATAGCGGGCATGATTGGGTTAGCCAGCTTGTTAGCCAGCATATAGCTCAGCGCGCTCCCCAGATCATCGTGCTTTAACAAGGTAGCGTGGTAAAAACTGGCCAGCATCGGCTCGCCTTCCGCCAGCGCCCGCGCTTCCTCTTTGATATAATCCCAGACCACCCCGGGCTCTACACACGGCATTACTCTACTCCCCATCAAATAACAGAATACTGCGGCGCTTCCCTGTCTCAGCTGATGCTGTTTTCGTCTTTCCGTGTACGCCCAAGCAGGCTTAATGCTGCCTCCCGCGCGTTCTTTTCGCAATACAATACCTGATAAATTTGCTCGGTTATCGGCATCTCCACGCCGCAGCGTGCGGCCAGCGCCCTCACCTCTTTGGTATTTCGGAATCCTTCCACTACCTGCCCGATAGTATTTTGCGCCGCCGTCACGTCCATTCCCTGCCCCAGCATCATGCCGAAGCGGCGGTTGCGCGACTGATTATCGGTACAGGTCAGCACCAGATCGCCCAGTCCCGCCATGCCCATAAAGGTGGCGGGATCGGCCCCCAGCGCTACGCCCAGCCGGGTCATCTCCGCCAGGCCCCGGGTAATCAGCGCCGTTCTGGCGTTGGCGCCAAAGCCGATACCGTCAGAAATACCCGCGCCGATGGCGATAACGTTTTTTACCGCGCCACCAAGCTGCACGCCGGTGAAATCTGGGTTGTTATAAACGCGAAAGCTTTTGCCGCAGTGGAGCAGCTGCTGTAAATCGTCGGCAAATTCGGCATCCGTCGCGGCCAGCGCGATCGCCGTCGGCATGCCCGCCGCCAGCTCTTTGGCAAAGGTCGGGCCGGACACAATCGCCAGCGGCAGATCGTCACCCAGGATTTCGCGCGCCACGTCCTGCAGCAGCCGCCCAGTCTCTTTTTCAAGCCCTTTGGTGGCCCAGACAATGCGGGAGTCGCTGCGCAGGTGCGGTTTAATTTGTTGTAACAGATCGCCGAACACATGGCTGGGCACAACCACCAGCAGATCGCGGCTGGCGGCAATAGCCGTCGCCAGGTCGCTCTCAAGGCTCAGCGAATCGGGAAAAGGAACATCGGGCAGAAAAGCCGCATTGCAGCGGTCAGCCTGGAGCTGCGCCAGATGCTGTGGGTTATGGCCCCACATCACCACGTCGTGTCCGTTACGGGCCAGCGTGATAGCCAGGGCGGTGCCGTACGAGCCGGCACCGAGTACACTCATTGAGGCAGGCATTATGCATCCTGTTGCGGAGCGGCGCCTTCACCTGACTGCTGCTGCAGATAGTTCATAAACAGCGCGTCAAAGTTAACCGGCGCCAGGTTAAGCTGCGGGAAGGTCCCACGGGAAACCAGGCTGGTAATGCATTCGCGCGCATAAGGGAACAGGATGTTCGGGCAGTATGCGCCCAGGCAATGCGCCATCTGGTTGCCGTCAATGCCGGCCACGGAGAAGATGCCCGCCTGCTGCACTTCGCACAGGAAAGCCGTATCTTCGCCCACGGTGGCGGTCACGGTTACGCGCAGAACCACTTCGTATACGTCATCAGCCAGCAGAGTGGATGCCGTATCCAGATCCAGTTTCACTTCTGGTTCCCACTCTTTCTGGAAAACCTGCGGCGCATTTGGTGCTTCAAAAGAGACGTCTTTAGTATAGATACGCTGGATCTGGAAAGACATCTCGGTGTTATTTTGTTCTGACATTTTAAAATCCTATGGGTTAATAATCCGTTATTGCGCCACTTGCCCGCGTTACTGCAGCAGCGGGTCGAGGCCCTGGCGGCCCTCGAGGGCATAGAGGTCGTCACAGCCGCCAATATGCTGTGCATCGATGAAAATCTGCGGAACGGTGGTACGGCCGCTGCGTTTGATCATCTCTTCGCGCTTCTCAGCGTCGCCGTCGATAGCGATTTCCTGGAACGCTACGCCTTTCTGAGCCAGCAGCGCTTTGGCGCGATGACAGAAAGGACAGGTTGCTTTGGTGTAGATCTCAACGTTTGCCATACCTTCGTCTCCAGAAATTATTTGCCACGCACCAGCGGAAGGTTTTCACCGCTCCAGCCAGCCACGCCGTCTTTCAGAATGAAAACCTGTTCAAAACCGGCGGCGTTCAGCTGCGCAGCAGGATCGGCTGCAGAAACGCCGTTAGCGCACACCACGATAACCGGCTTCGTTTTGTGTTTTTCCAGTTCGCCAAAGCTGCCCTTTTTGATATCGGCAGCCAGCACGTTGATCGCGTTAGAAATATGGCCTTTACGGAAGTCATCGCGCCCGCGCACATCCACTACCACGGCTTCTTCTTTATTAATCAGACGCGTTGCTTCGCCGCGACTGATGGTTTTTACCTTGGAGAACATGCCCTTAACAGTGGTCACGATCACCAAAACCAGCAGGACGACCCATGCCAGACTAAGAAGGGTATGATTGCCTGCGAACTGCATAATATCTTGCATGAGGGGTAACAACTCCCGAAAGGGTTAATAAGCGAAAACAAGGCTTCTGAGTATACCTGCCAGGCGTTTCATGTACAGACGCGATGCCGTCAGAGTTGCTTTTTCTGCGGCAAATTTCCCAAAAAAATTGGCTTATGTCATAAACGTTCGATCCGAAGGTTAACGCAGCAATCCTGACTGGCGATTAATTGCGCAGCGACCCTCTTTGCGTCTGCGCTTTCCGGTCAGCCGCCTCGCTTTGTCACCGATGGAAACGCAAAACCCGCCGGCGAGGCTGGTAAGGCGCTGTTCATCGTGGAATAATCCTCCTCCTATGAGGGAAAAAGCGACAGTTTCATATCAACGAACCCCAGCTAACGGATTGGCCTCTGCACCCCCGTTACGATCGGGCATGTTCACGCTGTCAGCCAGCCTGTTTTGCGCTGGCCTGCTTCTGCTGCCCGCTATCGGCCACGCAGACGACACGAAATCCGCGCTCTCCAGCCTGCGTGCCGATATCGCCGCCAAAGAAAAAAGCGTTCAGCAGCAAAAACAGCAGCGCAGCAAGCTGCTCGACCAGCTGCAAAGCCAGGAAAAAATCATTGCCCAGGCCAGCCGACAGCTGCGTGAAACCCAGCGTACGCTTGGCGCGCTCAATGGCGAGATCGCGGCGCTTACCGCCTCGATCGGCAAACTGCAAACCCAGCAGGCGAAGCAGGAAAAAATGCTGGCCGAGCAGCTGGACGCCGCCTTTCGCCAGGGCCAGCACAACGGTTTACAGCTGCTGCTGAGCAGCGAAGAGAGCCAGCGTAGCGAACGTATCCTGGCCTACTTCGGCTACCTGAACGATGCGCGCCAGAAATCGATCGACGATCTGAAAAAAACGCGCAGCGATCTCTCTTCCCAGAAAACCTCGCTGGTCGACAAGCAGGCGAAGCAGAAAGCGATGCTTTCGCAGCAGGAAGTCCAGCAGCAGAAGCTGGAAAGCGCTCGTGCGGCGCGCCAGAAAACGCTGACCACGCTGGAATCCTCGCTGGAGAAAGACCAGGCGCAGCTGGAAGAGATGCGGGCGAACGAGAGCCGCCTGCGCGATAAGATCGCCAAAGCGGAGCGGGAAGCCCGCGCCAGAGCCGAAAAAGAGGCCAAAGAAGCGCAGCGCGTGCGCGAACGCGAGGCGCAGGCTAAAAGCAAAGGCACCACCTATAAACCCACCGAGGGCGAGCGCTCGCTGATGGCGAGAACCGGCGGTCTGGGCAGGCCCGGCGGCCAGCTGCTGTGGCCAGTGCGCGGCACCCTTGAGCACCGTTTCGGCGAGCAGCTGCAGGGTGAACTGCGCTGGAAAGGACTGGTGATCGACGCGCCGGAAGGCCGGGAAGTCAAAGCCGTTGCCGACGGTCGCGTGCTGATGGCGGACTGGCTACAGGGCTATGGTCTGGTGGTGGTGGTGGAACATGGCAAAGGCGATATGAGCCTGTACGGCTACAATCAGAGCGCGCTGGTCAGCGTGGGCGCTCAGGTCAGGGCAGGCCAGCCGATTGCGCTGGTCGGCACCAGCGGCGGGCGCGGCACGCCTTCGCTCTATTTTGAAATCCGCCGCCAGGGACAGGCCGTTAATCCACTTCCGTGGTTGGGAAAATAACTTTTGTCTTATCTTTATAAATTCAGCGGCGCGCTGACGGGTCTGCTGATGGCCTGTTCGGCGCACGCGGGTAAACTCGCTATCGTCATTGACGATTTTGGCTATCGTCCGGCGCAGGAAAACCAGGTATTACAAATGCCGGCAGCCATTTCCGTGGCGGTATTGCCGGACGCTACCCATGCTCATGAAATGGCAACGAAAGCCCACCAGCGGGGACATGAGGTGCTGATCCATCTGCCGATGGCGCCGCTCAGCAAACAGCCGCTGGAAAAAAACACGCTGCGCCCGGACATGTCCAGCGAAGAGGTAGAGCGGATTATCCGGGAAGCCGTGGCTAAAGTTCCCTACGCCGTGGGGCTGAACAACCATATGGGCAGCGCGATGACTTCCAGCCTGCCGGGCATGCAGAAAGTGATGCAGGTGCTGAACCACTACAACTTTTATTTTCTCGACAGCATGACCATCGGCAACAGTCAGTCGACCCGTGCCGCAGCGGGCACCAGCGTTAAAGTGATTAAGCGCCGCGTCTTTCTGGACGATACGCAAAACGAAACCGATATTCGCACACAGTTTTTGCGCGCGGTGCATCTGGCCCAGCGCGACGGCTCCGCGATTGCTATTGGACACCCACACCCGACTACGGTGAAAGTACTGCAACAGATGCTGCCGACGCTGCCAGCCGATATCACGCTGGTCAGTCCGGGTCAGCTGCTGAACGAGCCACAAAACGCAGGCCGTCAGGCGCCGCCGACCGTCGCGAAACCGACGCCGCCGCGTAATCCGTTCAAGGGCGTGAAAGCCTGCCCGGGCAAGCCTGAATTTGTGCCGGCCAGCCGCGCGCTGAACGCCATAACGGAAAGCCTCGCCGACAGCGCGGGCGTCCGCTATATCAATACTTACTTTTCCGGCCTGAAGCTGGAACTGGGCAACGATTAATCTTCATGCCGCATCACGTCGGCTAAACGAGTCTGGAAGCGGCATGATGGCGCCACAGCGTAAAAAAATTCTGTTACTGGATACCGGCAATGAATGGGGCGGCGGCACCAACAGTATGCTGGAGCTGCTGAAGCGTATCGATCGCAGCCAGTTCGATATCCGCTGCTGCTTTTACCATAACTACCGGCGCGGCAGCGGGGATTCCATTGAGCAGGTGCTGGCTTCGCTGGCTATCCCCGTTACCTTTATTGCCCAGCGCAAACAGCCGCGCTGGGCGAAGCTGCTTAAAGAGCTGCTGCGTTCGCTGGTGTTTTTCCATCGCGGCCTGCGGCTGAAAGCCACACGTTTTGTCGATAAGCTATGGCGCATCCGGCCCAACGCCCTCGCTATTCGCCAGCTGCTTATTCAGCAACAGAGCGATATGTTGTATATGAATAATCAGCCCGGCTCCAACGCTGAAGGCTATCTGGCTGCCCGCGATCTGCCCGTCAGCGTGGTGCAGCACTGCCGTATTGAGCCGGTGCTGGATCGCGAGCTGGTTGCGATGGTCAACCGGCGCGCCGATGCGGTTATCGCCGTCTCCAACGGCGTACGCGAAGTGTTGCTGGCCAACGGCGTAGCGGCGGAAAAATGCCTTACCGTTTTTAACGCCATCGATATTTATCAACCGTTACCGGAACGGGCCGCCATGCGCCGGCAGCTGCCGGACGTAACCGACGATACCTTTGTTTTCGGCAGTATCGGCTCGCTGATTGCCAGAAAATCCAATCACCATACCTTGCAGGCGTTGGCGAAGTTTGCCGCTGCTTTTCCCAAAGCCGACTGGCGTATGGTGATATTGGGCGAAGGGCCGGAGCTGGCGGCACTGCAGCAGCAGGCGGCGCAGGCCGGGATTCAGGATCGCGTGATTTTTACCGGTTTTCGCAGCAACCCGCTGGATTATCTGGCTGCTTTCGACGTTTTTATTCTGGCGTCGAAAAGCGAAGGCCTGCCGCGCGTGGTGTTGGAAGCGATGCTGCTCAACACCGCTGTAATCGGTTCAAAAGTCACCGGCACGGCGGAGCTTATTGAGCATAACAAAACCGGCCTGCTGTTTGATTATGGCGATACACAGGGCCTGTTCAAACAGATGGAAACGCTGTGGCTTGATGCTGAAAAGCGCCAGCAGCTTCTGCGCCAGGCAAACCAGCACGTCAAAGAACACTATGCCATTGAGCACTACGTCTCTGGCGTGGAAACCATTTTGAAAACTGCGGCTTATGGAAACTCATCGCATGTTTGAATTTTTGAACCCCCGATTTCGGCATATTCGCGCACGGCATAATATTTCGTATCAACAGCCAGAAGTTCAGGGCGCTGTTCCGGTGACCTCTGTTGTTATTCCTTGTACGGGCGCGGATTTTGTTGAAGAGGCCAGGCTGAGCGCGCTGTTCGCCTCGCGCTTCGCGCCTGCGGCACAGGAAATCGTCATCGTCAGCGACCAGCCTGTCGAAGCTTTCGGCCAGCTGCCGGAGAAAACGCGCGTGGTGACGCTGGATGTGCCCGTGCGGGAAGAGAGCTATCGTTATAAGCAAATTTACCGCAGTCGCCTGATCAAAATACAAGCGCCTTTGTATGCCGAGACGGACGGCATTTTGATGATCGATTCCGATCTCAATTTACTGAAAATGCCGGAAATCAACGTGCGGGACAACCATCTCTATTCCAGCTTCCGTCAGGGGAAAATGGCCGCCAAGCTGATGAGCGCGCCGGAAGAAAAACGCCCGGCGTACTATCGGCACACCATCCGACCTTTTTTGCAGGATCATGCCAACAGCGCCTTTCTCGTTGCTACCCGGTCGACCTGGAAACGCCTCTGTCCGTTGTGGCTGGCGATGTTTAAAGATACCTGGGAAATTCTGGATGATTCGCAGCCGCCGACCGATCAGCTGCCGCTGGCCGCGCTTCTGGATCTGCTGGATTTCAAAACGGTTAATTTAGGTGACTGGGTAAACTGGCCGGTTTCTAAAAAAATCGGTGGCACTACAGCAGCCATTCCTAAAGAAGTAGTGGGCGCGCACGGCGGGTTCCCGCTGGACGAATGGCAAAAATATTTGCAATCCCCTGATACGCCGCTGACGTTCAAGGGCCAGGATTATACCCGCAAAGTACGCTATCTGACCGACGCGGAAAAGCTGAAGTAGTTTGCCGCCTCCGGCCGGAATTTACCTTCTCTTACGGAGTCATCCGGCTGTTTGAGGCGGGCTGAGATGTTATGATATCAGGCATTAGCGCGTGAACTTTGTGTTTCACCCACATTCTTAAAGGTTAAAACTCATGATTATCGTCACTGGCGGCGCGGGATTTATCGGTAGTAACATCATCAAAGCGCTGAATGACAAAGGCCACACCGATATTCTGGTGGTCGACAACCTGAAAGACGGCACCAAATTCGCCAACCTGGCGGATCTGAATATTGCCGATTATATGGATAAAGAAGATTTCCTGATCGCCATTCTGGCCGATGAAGACTTTGGCGACGTCGAGGCGGTTTTCCACGAAGGCGCCTGCTCTTCCACCACCGAGTGGGACGGCAAATACATGATGGATAACAACTATCAGTACTCCAAAGAGCTGCTGCACTACTGTCTTGAGCGTCAGATCCCTTTCCTGTACGCCTCTTCCGCCGCGACTTACGGCGGCCGCAACGATAACTTTATCGAAGAGCGTCAGTATGAGCAGCCGCTGAACGTCTACGGCTATTCCAAAATGCTGTTTGACCACTATGTACGTGAGATCCTGCCGGAAGCGCAGTCGCAGATTTGCGGCTTCCGCTACTTCAACGTGTATGGCCCGCGCGAAGGGCATAAAGGCAGCATGGCGAGCGTGGCTTTCCATCTGAACACCCAGCTGAACAACGGCGAAAATCCAAAACTGTTTGAAGGCAGCGATAACTTTAAGCGCGACTTTATCTATGTGGAAGACGTCGCCGCCGTCAATCTGTGGTTCTGGGAAAACGGCGTTTCCGGCATTTTTAACTGCGGAACCGGCCGTGCCGAATCTTTCCAGGAAGTGGCCGACGCCGCGCTGAATTTCCATCAGAAAGGCCAGATCGAATACATTCCTTTCCCGGAAAAACTGAAAGGACGTTACCAGGCCTATACGCTGGCGGACCTGACCAAACTGCGCGCGGCGGGCTACGATAAGCCGTTTAAAACCGTGGCAGAAGGCGTGGCCGAGTATATGGCCTGGCTGAATCGCAACGCGTAACGGGACGGATCCGGCAATGAAAATTTTGGTGATCGGGCCGTCCTGGGTCGGCGATATGATGATGTCGCAAAGCCTTTATCGCACGCTGAAACAGCGCTGGCCTGAAGCCACAATTGACGTGATGGCCCCCGCGTGGTGCCGTCCGCTGCTGTCGCGGATGCCGGAAGTCAACGAGGCGCTGGCGATGCCGCTGGGCCACGGCGCGTTGGCGCTGGGCGAGCGCCGCCGTCTGGGCCGCTCGCTGCGCGATAAGGGTTACGATCGCGCTTACGTCCTGCCCAACTCCTTTAAATCCGCGCTGGTGCCTTTCTTTGCCGATATCCAGACCCGTACAGGCTGGCGCGGCGAGATGCGCTACGGCCTGCTGAACGATATCCGCGTGCTGGATAAAGCCGCGTTTCCGTTGATGGTTGAGCGCTACGTCGCGCTGGCTTACGACAAAGCGCAGATCGCGAGCGCCAGCGATCTGCCGCAGCCGCTGCTCTGGCCGAAGCTGCTCGTCAACGAGCAGGAAAAGCAGGAAACCGCCGCCGCCTTCAGGCTGAGCGCGGAACGGCCGCTTATCGGCTTCTGTCCCGGCGCGGAATTCGGGCCGGCCAAGCGCTGGCCGCACTATCACTATGCCGCGCTGGCGCAGCAGCTGATCGACAGCGGCTATCAGATCGCGCTGTTTGGCTCGGCTAAAGATAAAGAGACCGGCGAGCAAATCCTGCAAAGCCTGGAAGAAAGCTCGCGCCAGCACTGCCATAATCTGGCTGGCGAAACCAAACTGGAGCAGGCGGTCATTCTGCTGGCGCACTGCCAGGCCGTGGTCAGCAACGACTCCGGCCTGATGCATATCGCCGCCGCGCTGGACCGCCCGCTCGTTGCGCTTTACGGCCCAAGCAGCCCGGACTTTACGCCGCCGCTGTCGCATAAAGCGCGCGTTATCCGGCTGATCACCGGCTATCACAAGGTCCGTAAAGGCGATGCGGAAGAAGGCTATCACCAGAGCCTGATAGATATTAAGCCGCAGCGCGTGGCGGAAGAGCTGTCGGCGCTGCTGGGTCAGCCTCTGGAGGCTGTATGCACGTCCTGATTGTAAAAACCTCCTCAATGGGCGATGTCCTGCACACGCTGCCCGCCCTCACCGACGCCATGCGGGCTATCCCCGGCATCCGTTTCGACTGGGTTGTAGAAGAAGGTTTCGCACAAATCCCCTCCTGGCATCCGGCGGTTGATCGGGTTATCCCCGTGGCAATCCGCCGCTGGCGCAAGCACTGGTTCGGCAGCGAAGTGCGCGAAGAACGCTTTCTGTTCAAGCGCGAAGTACAGTCGCGCCAGTATGACATGGTGATTGACGCGCAGGGCCTGATCAAAAGCGCCGCGCTGGTGACGCGCATCGCTAAAGGCGTCAAGCATGGTCAGGACAGCCGCAGCGCGCGCGAACCTTTCGCCAGCTGGTGGTATGACCAACGCCATGAAATCAATAAGCAGCAGCATGCCGTGCAGCGCACGCGCGAGCTGTTTGCCAAAAGCCTGAATTATCCGCTGCCGGAGACGCCTGGCGATTACGCTATCGCGCAACATTTTATGCGTGAGCCTTCGCCGGATGACGGCCGCTATCTGGTCTTCCTGCACGCCACCACGCGCGATGAAAAGCACTGGCCGGAAGCGCAGTGGCGTGAGCTGATTACGCTGCTGAACGGCAGCGGCCTGCGGATCAAATTGCCGTGGGGCGCGGAACATGAGCACCAGCGCGCGCAGCGGCTGGCGGCTGGCTTCGACTATGTGGAAGTGCTGCCCAAACTTACGCTGGAGCAGGTGGCGCGCACGTTAGCGGGCGCCGCCGCGGTAGTGTCGGTAGATACGGGGCTTAGCCATTTAACGGCGGCGCTGGATCGCCCTAATATCACGCTGTACGGCCCCACCGATCCCGGCCTGATCGGCGGCTATGGCAAAAACCAGTTTGTACTGAAACCCGCACAGGGCAATCGCATGGGCGGATATTTCTGCCGAAAACGTGATGGCGCAGCTGATGCCGCTGCTGGGTTCCTCGCCGGAAGAAAAGTCATGAACAGCCCTGCGCTGAGCGTACTGATTGCCGCCCATAACTGCGGCGAGACGCTGGCCGATACGCTGGAAAGCGTCGTCGCTTCGCTGGGCGCGGCAATCGATCGCGCAGAGATAGTCGTGGTTAACGACGCTTCCACGGATGCGACGCAGAGCATTATTGAGCGCTACGCGGCGCGGCTGCCGCAGCTTCGCAGCAGCCATACCGACTATCGCAACGTTGGCAAAGTGCGTAACCACGCGGTAGGCCTGGCGCGCGGCGATTATGTCTTAATGGTGGACGGCGACGATATGCTGCTGCCCGACGCGCTGGCGCACCGGCTGACGACGCTGCGCCAGACCTCGCCGGATATTCTGCTCAGTAAAATTATCGAAGTGCGGCACGCCTCGCCCACGGTGCAGTGGCAGCCTGCCGAGCCTGAGGAGCTGACCACGCATGATGCCGTAGAGCGCTTCCTGATCCATCGTGATTATCAGGCGCATTTTATCGGCCAGTTTTTCTCCCGCGCGCTTATTCAGCAGCACGCTTTTCCGGACTTTATCTGCTACGAAGATAGCTGGCTGTTTCCGCAGCTGCTGATGCAGAGCAAAAAAACGCTGTTTACCTCCGCCGGTTTTTATCTCTACCGTAAGCATGAGCAGAGCCTGTCGTCCGCTATTGATGCCGACAAAATTGCCTGCCTGATCGCCGCAACGGCGCATATGGACGAGGTTTTACCGCCGCGCTATGAGCATTTGATCACCTGCCACTGGCTGGATATCGCCAATCGCTACCATGCCGATCTGCGAGGAACCTCGCAGGGCGACAAAGTGAGAGCGCGGATCGCGCAGGTCGGCCTGGGGCGTTTTTTGCTGAACGGCAAAATCAGGACAAGTTATAAAAGGAAAATGCTGACGGTGAGAAAACGGGGCCTTTAACGGCCCCGTTTCTGTTCAGGTGCCGGCTTTCGCGGCAGCATACTCCGCCAGCGTCATGCCATGAGTGCGGCTTTGCAGCCAGCTGAACAGCTGCGCCAGATCGTCATAGAGCCGGTCAATATCGGCCGCCGTTTTAAAGGTCGGGCTGCCATCGGGCATAAACTCGCTGGAGTGCAGCATAAACTCTACGTAGTCAGCGCCTTCCGCCAGCGTTTTTTCCGCCAGGTCGATCATCTGCTGCGCGTTGCCGCCAGTCGGGCGCAGCCAGTAAACGGAAGGGCTGCGGCGCTTGCCGCGCAGGCGATCGTAGCCCTGTTTAACCGCATTCATCAGCCCGGAGTGCTTATAACGGATGGTCATCGGCACTTCCAGCAGCGGTGAATTGCCGGGACGAGAAATATCTGCGCTATCGGGATGGTAAGCCGAGCGGGGAAAGTGCGTATAGTCCGTGCCGCCGTTGCCCTGCGGCGCGCCCGGGGAAAACCGCCAGTTAACGCCCGGCGTCACCGAGCAGTCAACCCGGTAGCCGTGTTCGACCAGCAGCTGAGCGTAATACTCGTTGAACGCCCAGCGTCCCGCACGGTGGCTGAGCATTTTGACGTTAAACGTCTCTTCCAGCAGCTCAGTCATAAAAGCGACTTTTTTGCGTATCTCTTCACGAGGGTATTCAATCAGATAGGGCTGATGCTGCCAGTCGTTGTCGGTTAATTCATAGGCTGGCGGGCTGTTCCAGGCGTGCAGATGCATGCCTACTTCGCCCTGGCCACGAGCGATAACATCGCGGGCAAAATCGATATAAACCGGATCGACGGCCATTTCATAGTTCGTCAACCAGGTCGGTTTAAAGGTATATTTCTCGCAAAGCTGCTGAAAGCGGGCAAGCCAGGCGGCATTTTCGGTGGTCACCTGACCAGAGCGATTACGCCAGAGATTATCACCTTCCGTATCGATGGTGATTAAGAAAGCAGGTTTTTTCATGTCGATGCGGCGCTCCGCGTTAACCTCGTGTTAACTCTGCCGGTATGGTAACAGCGGCATGACGGGACGCAACAGTAATTGCAGCGCAACGGCGCGAAAGCGATTGGCTATGGCGCTATCTTTTTTATTTTTCTAAGATAAACAGATAAAACTGGCTCAGCCTGACAGGATCGGCAGGACAGCTTTACCGGGCTACGGCAAGGGACTTGTCCGACTAGATAAAAAAATGCTTTTTTTTCGTGCGGTTAGTGGCCTGGAATCGGTCGGCACCGCATGATTTTCTCTGCTAAGGGTACAAAATTGTCCAAGCGCGTATTAATGATCATTGATGGTCTGCCCGGCGGGGGCGCGGAGAAAGTTGTGCTGACGCTTTCCAAAGGGCTGATAGAGCGCGGTCATCGGGTTTCGCTGTTTTCGCTGCGTGCCGTCTGCGATTACGCCATTCCTGCCGGGCTGGATTATCAGGTCATTCAGGATACCTGCCATATGCCCTGGCGGAAACTTACGGAGCTGAGCCGGCGCGCAGCCTGCCTGGATCGGGCGATAATGCAGGCCGAAAAAGAGCAGGGCCGTTTCGACCTGGTGGTATCGCACCTGCACAAAACCGACCGTATCGTCAGCCGCTGTCGCCATCTCGACAAGGACAAGACATGGTTTTGCCTGCACGGCGTCTTTTCCGCCTCTTATCTGGCCCACCGGCAGGGCTTTTCCCTGTGGCAGAAGAAACTGAAAACGCGCCGCGTATATCAAAACCGGAATATCATCGGCGTCTCTCAGTACGTGGTCAGCGATTTGAAACGCTCCTTTGCGATACAGCCAAAGCACGAGCGGATCATTTTCAACCCTTTCGATTTTGATACCGTTCGTACCGCGGCTATGCAGCCCTGCGAGATGGCGGGCGAACCCTATCTGATCCACGTCGGCCGCTTTCACCAGACCAAGCGCCACGACAGGCTGCTGCGCGCCTATGCCAAAACGGGGATAAGCGCGCCGCTGGTTTTAATCGGCCAGGGCACGGATGAAGCAGTAGGAAAAATTAAGAAACTGGCGCTAACGCTGGGCATTCAGGATCGGGTAATTTTTAAAGGTTTTACCAGCAACCCCTATCCCTGGATCCGCAACGCGAAGCTGCTGGTGGTCAGCTCGGACAGCGAAGGCTTCGGCAACGTGCTGGTAGAAGCGCTGATTTGCCAGGTGCCCGTAGTCAGTACGCGCTGTCCCGGCGGCCCCGTGTCGATCATGACCGGCGAACTGGCTCGCGGCCTGGCGAACCTGGATGTGGATTCGCTGGCGGACACTATCGCGGACGTCTGGTCAAACCCGCCTGATGTTTCACAGCTTGATTTGGAGGCTTACAGCATCGAAGCAATCTGCAAACAGTATCTTGCGCTAATCGCTTCTTAGGCCCACGCAACGTTTGCGGATCGGAGATGTCTGAGAGGGTCAGACATTATTCTGGCGCGCTCCCTGGCCTGGCCGGACGCGCATTTTTATCTTTTAAGGTTTCAGTATGAATACGCTCATAACCGAAAACGGCTATCAGAGCACGGTGAAAACGTTACAAACGTCATCTGTGGCAGCTGAATACCGGCACTTTTCGCTCAGGGAGAACAGAGCGTGAATTATGTGTTGCTGTTTTTACTTTTACTGCCTTT
Organism: Erwinia sp. TECH1; assembly: GCF_054057575.1. Classification (NCBI taxonomy): domain Bacteria; kingdom Pseudomonadati; phylum Pseudomonadota; class Gammaproteobacteria; order Enterobacterales; family Erwiniaceae; genus Erwinia; species Erwinia sp. TECH1. The sequence continues at coordinate 80,124 of NZ_JBSRZK010000001.1, forward strand.
TAAGCTGTTGATGAAACTCAGCCATAAAAAAGAGGCCCGTAATCTGGTGATCCAGACGGCGAAAATCGGCGATTTTGTCAATATCACCCCCCTGCTGGCGCATCTTGAAAAGAGCGACGCGCTGCTGAGCCGTACCGTTGCACCGCTGGCGGAGCACGACAGCACGCTGGCGGACATTTTTTATATTGAAGAGCATAAAAGCAGCACGTACAGCAAGCTGAAGCTGGCCCTGAAGCTGATGAATCGCTATGAAAACGTCTATCTGCTGCATCCCAATAATACCAATCTGTTTTATGCCGCCTGCTGTAACGCGAGCAACAAGCAGTTTCTGTCGATGTACCGCCGCAAATGGTATCAGGGGATCTTTTATCTGACCGCGACCGGCACCGTGGAACATGATAAGTATTCGCTAACCCTGGAAAACTACCTCAGGCTGGCCGATCGTTCGCTGACCAAAGAAAGCTATCCCAAGCACGCCACGCTGCCGCTGCTGAAGCCGGACACTACGCCGGAAGAAGTGTTCAGAACGGACAAGATCAAAATCGGCATCAGTATTTCGGCCGGCAACCAGGCGAAAACCATTCCGCCGACGATCTGGAAAGCCCTGTTCGACAGGCTGAGCGGGCTGCCCTGCCTGTTTTATGTTTTTGGCGCGCCAAATGAACTTACTCGCCTGCACGAGCTCAATAAAGTGGTGGTTGAAAGCGATAACATCGTTAACATGATCGGTAAGGTTTCGCTGGAAGGCCTGCCCTACGCCATCAGCCAGATGGATTTTTACATCGCCTCCGACTCGGGCAACATCTACATCGCTGACTCGCAAAATGTGCCAGTGATCCTGATCTACGGGCCTTGCTGCGTTGAAGAGCAGCGTCCGCTGGGCGACGTGCTGTTAATCGGGCCGAATCATATCGCGCCGTCGTCGTTTGTTTTTCACGCCCTGTATAAGTTTAATCATCCCGTCGAGCAGCTTTACGAGCTGGATAATCGCAAGCTCGACGATATTTATGATTTTATCTGCGCGCGCAAGCGGCCATTACAAGAAAAGAAGACGTCATCCTGAGCATGAAACCGCAAGATACCTCCTCAGCGCCTTTGCTGAGCGCGATCGTCCCGATGTATAACGCCGGAACCAGCTTTCAGGCTTTTATCGACTCTATGCTGGCGCAAACGCTGGCCTCGCTGGAAATCATCATCGTCAATGACGGCTCGACGGATGCTTCGGCGCAGCTGGCGCACCGCTACGCCAGCGAATATGACCATATCACCGTGATCGACCAGGCTAACGGCGGCGTTTCCCGCGCCCGCAACGCCGGGCTGGCGATAGCGCGCGGCAAATATGTCACTTTCCCCGACGCCGACGATACGCTTTCGCCAGAGATGTACAGCACGCTGATCGCCATGGCGGAACAGGACGATCTGGACGTGGCGCAGTGTAACGCCGAGCGCGTTTTTTGGGGATCGGGCCGGGCAAAAACGCTTATTCCTGCCGACCGTCTACAGGCTACGCCGGTGCTGAGCGGCGCAGAATGGCTGAACAAGGCGCTGGCGTCCAACCGCTATCTGCACGTCGTGTGGCTGGGTATCTATCGCCGTTCGCTAATCGACCAGCTGCACCTACAGTTTGAACCCGGCCTGCACCATCAGGATATCCCGTGGACGACCGAACTCATGCTGAACGCCCGTCGCGTACGCTACACCGATAAGGTTTTTTATCGGTACTACGTGCACGACCAGTCAATCAGCAACCGCAAGCGCAGCGGTATGGCTAACGTCGAGTATCAGCGTCATTATCTGAAAATCGCCCGGATGCTGGATGAGATCAACCTGCGCTATCGCGATAAAGTTAAAATTGGTCCGGCAATTTATCGTCAGGTAACCAAAGAGGCGCTGACCGTTTGCCACGCTTTACGGCGTGAACCTGATGCTGAAGCACGGCAGGCGATGATAGCGGATCTGCTCGCCAGCAAAACGCCGGGACGGATGCTGCGCAACGCGCGCGGCGTTAAACAGTGGTATCAGCTGTTGCTCTGGCTGAGCCGGATTTACCGCTGGCGTCGTTCGTAATGCGCGGCGCCTTTTTCCTGCACGAGCTTTCCCTTACAATCGGTCCACTTTATTTTGAGATCCCATGAGTATGGCCACTTCTTCGTCGATTCCCGCCTCCTTTGCGCCGCGAAAGATTTTGCTGATCAAGCTGCGTCACCATGGCGATATGCTGCTTACCACGCCGGTTATTGAGGCGCTGCGCCAGCGCTATCCGCAGGCCGCCGTCGACGTGCTGCTCTATAAAGAGACGCTGCCGATGCTGCAGGCGCATCCGCATATTCGTCAGCTGCGCTTTATCGATCGCAAATGGAAAAACGAGGGAACGCTGGCGCATTTGCGCCATGAAGCCGCGCTGCTTAAGGCGATCCGCCAGGAAGGCTACGATCTGGTCATCAACCTGGCCGATCAGTGGCGCAGCGCGATTATCACCGCCCTTTCCGGCGCGCCGGTTCGGATTGGGTTCGCTTACAACAAGCGTCGCAACGCCTTCTGGCAACGGGCGCATACGCACCTCGTATCCACCAGCAACCACAGCCAGCTGCATACCGTTGAGCAAAACCTGGCCGCGCTACAGCCGCTGAATATTCCCTTTTCCGGTTTCCCGGCAGCGATGCACTACAGCGAAAGCGACTGGTCACATACGCAAACCGTGCTGGCGCAAAGCAAGGTTACGCGTCCCTATATCGTTATCCAGCCTACCTCGCGCTGGATTTTTAAATGCTGGGAAGATGACAAAGTGGCCGGGCTGATAGCCGCGCTGGCCTCTGAGCAGATCGATATCGTGCTGACCGCCGCGCCGGACAAAAAAGAGCTGGCGATGATCGACCATATTCTCTCGCTGTGTCCCGGCAAAGCGATTTCGCTGGCCGGAAAGCTGTCGCTGCCGCAGCTGGCTTCGCTGATCGATCATGCCCGCCTGTTTATCGGCGTCGATTCCGCGCCGATGCATATGGCCGCCGCGCTGGATACGCCGTGCATCGCGCTGTTTGGCCCGACCAAGCTTAAGCAGTGGCGTCCCTGGGGCGACAATAATCAGGTGATCTGGGCCGGCGACTATGCGCCTCTCCCTTCGCCGGACAGCATTAATACCAGGACCGAGACCCGTTATCTTTCTGCCATCCCACTTGATGACGTGGTCAAAGCCGCAAGGAACTATCTGGATGAGTAAAGTACGACTGGCTATAGTGCGGCAAAAATATCGCCCGGACGGCGGCGCGGAGCGGTTTATTTCGCGGGCGCTGGAGGCGCTGGACGATGACAGTCTGGATCTGAACATCATCACCCGCAGCTGGCAGGGCGAGCCGAAACCGGAATGGCACCTGCATATCTGTAACCCGAAAAAATGGGGACGCATCTCGCGCGAGCGCGGCTTTGCGCTGGCGGCGCGTGAATGCTGGCAGCGAGAGAAGTTTGATATCGTACAAAGCCACGAGCGCATTGCGGGCTGCGATATTTTTCGCGCCGGCGACGGCGTGCATCGCGTCTGGCTGGCACAAAGAGCGCGCATCGTTTCGCCCGTGCAAAAGCTGCTGGCCGATTTAAGCCCTTATCATCGCTATGTGATGGCGGCGGAAGAAGAGATGTTCCGCTCACCTGCGCTGAAAAAAATCATCTGTAATTCGCTGATGGTAAAAAACGACATCATGCGCTGCTTTCAGGTGCCGGAAGAGAAGTTCGCGGTGATCTACAACGCGATTGACGCGCAGCGCTTTCAGCCTGCCACGCCGGCCGAGCGCCAGCAGTCGCGCGCGTCGTTGCGTCTGCCTGCCGAAGCCAAAGTGTTTATTTACGTCGGTTCCGGTTTCGAGCGCAAAGGATTAAGGGCCTCCATCAGCGCCCTGGCCGCTACCGAAGCGCACCTGCTGGTGGTGGGTCAGGATAAACAGCAGGCCCGCTATCTTAGCCATGCTCGCGCGCTGGGCTGCGAAAAACGCGTCCACTTTGTCGGCGTGCAGCACAACGTGATCCCTTATTACCATGCGGCCGACGCGCTGATCCTGCCCACGCTTTACGATCCTTTCCCTAACGTGATCCTGGAAGCGATGGCCTGCGGTCTGCCGGTCATCACCAGCGACACCTGCGGCGGCGCAGAGTTTATCGTTAACGGCGAGCAGGGCTACGTTTGCGACGCGCTGGATATTGTGGCACTGAGCGCCGCCGCGCAGGCCATCCCGCTCAGAAGCGTTGATGCGCGCATGGGCGATGCGGCCCGGGAGCGCGTTCTCCCCTGCTCGCCGCAGCGCCTGGCAGGGCAGCTTCATGCGCTATATCAACAAGTGTTGCGACAGGCCTGAGAAGAAGGTGTGAGCATGCGCGACTTATCTGCTAACATGCGGTAATGTTTCTCTTTTCCGGCACTTTCTGACGCGAGTCACTCCGTAATTCGTAAACACTGTGATGACAACAATTTATTCCGTCCTGCTCTATCTTATTCAGCCGCTGATTTGGCTCCGGCTCTGGTTACGCGGCAGAAAAGCGCCCGCCTACCGGAAGCGCTGGGCCGAACGCTACGGCTACTGTAAAGGCAAGGTCAAGCCGGACGGTATACTGCTGCACTCCGTTTCTGTCGGCGAGACGCTGGCCGCCGTGCCGCTGGTCAGGGCGCTGCGCCACCGTTATCCCACGATGCCGATTACCGTAACGACCATGACGCCGACCGGTTCGGAACGGGCGGCTTCCGCCTTCGGTAAAGATGTTCATCACGTCTATCTGCCTTACGATCTGCCCGGCTCGATGAACCGTTTTCTGGATAATGTCAGCCCGCGGCTGGTGATCATTATGGAAACCGAGCTGTGGCCGAATATGATCGCGCAGCTTCACGCCCGGAAAATCCCGCTGGTCATCGCGAACGCCCGTCTGTCGGAGCGTTCGGCGAAAGGGTACGGCAAGCTCGGTAAATTTATGCAGCGTCTGCTGCAAAAGATCACGCTGATCGCGGCGCAGAACGAGGAAGACGGCGAACGCTTTGTGGCGCTTGGCCTGAAGCGTTCCCAGCTGGCGGTGACCGGCAGCCTGAAGTTCGATATTTCCGTAACGCCCGAGCTGGCCGCCCGCGCGGTCACGCTGCGTCGGCAGTGGGCGCCACGTCGTCCGGTATGGATAGCCACCAGCACGCACGAAGGCGAGGAAAGCATTATTCTGGAAGCGCACCGCAAGCTCCTGGCGCGTTTTCCTTCTTTGCTGCTCATCCTGGTACCGCGCCATCCGGAACGTTTCGACACGGCTCGCGACATGACGCAAAAGGCCGGCTTCAGCTACACGCTACGCAGCAGCGGCGAGATCCCTTCCAGCGGCACCCAGGTGGTGATTGGCGATACGATGGGCGAACTAATGCTGCTCTACGGCATCGCCGATCTGGCTTTCGTCGGCGGCAGCCTGGTGGAGCGCGGCGGACATAATCCGCTCGAGGCCGCCGCGCATGCTATCCCCGTGCTGATGGGGCCGCATACGTTTAACTTCAAAGATATCTGTGCAAAACTTCAGCAGGCGGACGGCCTGATCGCCGTAACCGATGCCGACTCGCTGGATAAAGAGATCGGCACGCTGTTGACCGACGAAGACTATCGTCTTTACTACGGCCGCCATGCGGTAGAGGTACTGCACCAGAATCAGGGCGCGCTACAGCGTCTGCTACAGTTACTTGAACCCTATCTGCCACAGCGGAATCACTAAATGCCTTCACGTCAGCTTCTGTCGGTCGTGCTGATCGCTAAAGACGCAGCCGAGCTGCTGCCGGAATGTCTGGAGTCCGTGAACTGGGCCGACGAGATTGTGCTGCTGGACTCCGGCAGCAGCGACGGCACGCCGCAAATCGCCGCCCGCCACGGCGCCAAAGTGTTTCACTCCCGCGAATGGCACGGCTACGGCAAACAGCGCCAGCTGGCGCAAAGCTATGCCACGCATCCGATGATTTTGATGATTGACAGCGACGAGCGCGTGACGCCGCAGCTGCGCGCCGCTATCGAATCCGTGCTGCAACAGCCTGCCGCGCCCGCCACGGTTTATAGCCTGGGCCGCCGTAATCTGTTTCTGGGGCGTTTTATGCGCCACAGCGGCTGGTATCCTGACCGCGTGACTCGTCTCTATCCACGTGAATACGGCTATAACGATCATCAGGTGCATGAATCGCTGGAAGCCAGAGGAGCGCAGGTGGTGGCGCTGAAGGGCGATCTGCTGCATCTGACCTGCCGCGATTTCTCTGCGTTTCAGTGGAAGCAGTTCGCCTATGCCGAAGCCTGGGCGAAGCAGCGTCACCACCAGGGGAAAAAGTGCGGCCTGTTTTCAATTTTTGCCCATACGCTGGGCGCCTTCCTGAAAACGCTGGTGCTGCGCGCCGGTTTTCTGGATGGCAAACAGGGCTGGCTGCTTGCCGTGGTTAACGCGCAGTACACCTTCAATAAATACACGGCGCTCTGGGCGCTGAACCACTCTTCCCACGCTTCCGGCAAAGGCGGCCTATGAGCACAAAAGCGATCTATCCCGGCACTTTCGATCCCATGACCAACGGTCATCTGGATATCGTCACGCGCGCCGCGTTGATGTTTGACCATATCGTCCTGGCTATTGCCGCCAGCCCCAGTAAAAAGCCGATGTTCTCGCTGGATGAACGTGTGGCGCTGGCGCAACAGGTGGTCGCACACTTGCCGAATGTGGAAGTGGTAGGATTCAGCGATCTGATGGCGAACTTCGCGCGGGATCAGCAGGCCAACGTCCTGGTACGCGGCCTGCGGGCGGTGTCCGATTTTGAATACGAAATGCAGCTGGCGCATATGAATCGGCACCTGCTGGCGGAGCTGGAAAGCGTGTTTCTGATGCCTTCAGAAAAATATTCGTTTATCTCTTCCACGCTGGTCAAAGAGGTGGCGCGCCATCACGGCGACGTCAGCGCTTTCCTGCCGCCGTCGGTGCACAGCGCGCTGCTGGCAAAGCTCTCCGCCTGATTATTTCTGACAGGTCGGGCAATAGAAGGTGCTGCGCTGCGCGTGTTTGGCGCCTACAATCGGCGTAGCGCAAACGCGGCAGGGTTCGCCAGCACGGCCATAGACCTGTAGCTGCTGCGCGAAATAGCCCGGTTTGCCGTCCGACTGCAGGAAATCACGCAGCGTGGTGCCGCCCTGCTCAATCGATCGCAGCAGCACGGCCTTGATCGTTTCCGTCAGCAGAACCACTTCTTCTCTGGTCAACGCCATTGCCGGTCGATCGGGATGGATCCCGGCGGCAAACAGCGATTCGCTGGCGTAAATGTTGCCAACGCCCACCACCAGCTTGTTGTCCATCAGCCAGGGCTTGACCGGCGTACGCCTGCTGCGCGACTTCTCAAACAGGTAATCCGCGTTAAAAGCTTCACTCAGCGGCTCCGGGCCAAGATGGGCCAGTACGTTACTGGCGGCCAGATCGCTGCTCCACAGCCAGGCGCCAAAGCGGCGAGGATCGGTATAGCGCAGCACTTTGCCGTTGCTCATCACCAAATCCACATGGTCATGCTTCGCTGGCGGTGCCTCTTCTGACAACACGCGTAGACTGCCGGACATGCCAAGATGGATGATGATCCAGCCTTCAGGCAGCTCCAACAGCAGATATTTGGCGCGGCGCTGTACGCTGAGTACCGGCTGGTCGCTGAGGCTGTGGATTTCATGCGAGACCGGCCAGCGCAACCGGCCGTTGCGCACCACGGCGTGCAGAATGGTGGCGCCGACAAGGTGCGGTTCGATACCGCGTCGGCTGGTTTCAACCTCTGGTAATTCCGGCATACAAACCTCCCGCAGATGTTTTCAGGCGTACAGATGTTTTCAGACGTGCAAATGTTTTCAGGCGCACAAAAGAAAAAACCCCGCCGAGGCAGGGTTTTTCAGTCGCTAAAGTCAATTACTTGATTTTAGCTTCTTTGTAGATCACGTGCTGGCGGACAACAGGATCGAATTTCTTCAGTTCCAGTTTTTCCGGCTTAGTACGCTTGTTCTTCGTGGTGGTATAGAAGTGACCTGTACCAGCAGAAGAAACCAGCTTGATCTTCTCACGAATACCTTTAGCCATGTTTCAGTTCCTTACCTTAGTACTTCTCACCGCGGGTACGCAGATCGGCCAGAACCGTCTCAATACCCTTTTTATCAATTACGCGCATGCCTTTGGCAGATACGCGCAGTGTAACGAAGCGCTTTTCGCTCTCAACCCAGAAACGGTGAGAGTGCAGGTTCGGCAGGAAACGGCGTTTCGTCGCGTTCATTGCGTGGGAACGGTTGTTACCCGTCACCGGACGCTTTCCAGTTACCTGGCAGACTCGTGACATGTCAATTCTCCAAAAATCAAATAAGCTCGAGCTTTAAAAATAAGGTCTTGGCCGCCTCGTCAGGCTCTTAGCCCATCCAGGCGAGTTCTATGTGAACCCGCTGAGCAGGCCCAAATGCCAAACCCGAGATTCTCAAAGGTGGCGTAGTATACGCCCTGCAACGCTGGTGCTCAAGTCCCGAACAGATAAAGATCCCTTTGGATCGCGCAAAATTGCCGCATTTGAACGGAAAAAGCACCGCCGCTACGTGGGAAAAAACACGGTTTGCCGCTTTTTTCCGCATTACAGCCAGCCTTTTTCCGCAAAGGAAACATATTCGCCCTGACCGATAACAATATGGTCAAGCACGCGGATGTTAAACAGCTTGCAGCAGTCGTTAACCTGTTGAGTCACATCGCGATCTGCCATGCTGGGCGCCGAAATGCCCGAGGGATGGTTATGCGCCAGGATAATCGCCGCCGCGTTTTGCTTCAGCGCTTCACGCACGATTTCACGCGGATGCACCTCTACGCTGGCTATCGTGCCCGCAAACATTTCACTGGTGTGAATGACCCGATGCTGATTATCAAAAAAAACCACCATAAATATTTCCCGTTCACGATGCGCCAGCTTGCTGTGCAGGAAATTCACCATATCGCCCGGGCTTTGCATGGCCTGTTTTACCGAATCCGCACAGGTGAAAAAACGCCTGCCCAGTTCGGCAATGGCATTCAGCTGGGCATACTTCGCCACGCCTACGCCTTTCACCCGTAAAAACGCGTCTTTGTCCGCCGTCATCAGCCGGTGCAGCGAACCGAACTCCTCCAGCAGCTGTTGCGCCAGCGTCATTACGTGGACACCGCGCGCGCCGGTACGTAAAAAAATCGCCAGCAGTTCCGTATCCGTCAACGTGCCGGCCCCGCCTGCCACCAGCTTTTCGCGCGGCGGCATTTTTTTCCATGGCTTCTTCATCCGCTTTCTCCTTCCGTAGCTGGCTAAATCATGGCATTATATACAGTAGTTTTCCATGCATTTTTCCGTCTGCCGGGCTGCTTTACAGTACGGTCGTTGTGCTAAAACTCAGCAGGCAGGGATTATGATAAAATGGCGGAATTCCGGCGCGCGGGCGCCCTGCTGGCTCAATGGAGCAGAAACTATGACATTAACCGGTAAACGTATTGTGCTGGGCGTAAGCGGCGGTATCGCTGCCTACAAGGCGCCTGAGCTGGTAAGACGCCTGCGCGATCGCGGGGCGGAAGTGCGCGTCGTGCTGACTGCCGCAGCCAAAGCATTTATCACGCCGCTGAGTCTACAGGCCGTATCGGGTCATCCGGTCAGCGACGACCTGCTCGATCCGGCGGCGGAAGCGGCGATGGGGCATATCGAACTGGGAAAATGGGCTGACCTGGTGATCCTGGCACCCGCCACGGCCGATCTTATCGCTCGCGTCGCCGCAGGCATGGCTAACGATTTGGTTACCACGATTTGCCTGGCGACGGCGGCGCCTGTTGCCGTCGTTCCCGCCATGAACCAGCAGATGTATCGTGCCGCCGCCACGCAGCATAATCTTCAGGTTTTGCAGGCGCGCGGCCTGATGATTTGGGGGCCGGACAGCGGCAGCCAGGCCTGCGGCGACGTCGGGCCGGGCCGTATGTTAGATCCGCTGACTATCGTGGACGAAGCCGTCCGCTGGGCGACGCCGCAGCACGATTTAGCGCACCTTAATGTGATGGTAACCGCTGGCCCAACCCGCGAATCGCTTGATCCAGTCCGGTTCATTAGCAACCACAGCTCGGGTAAAATGGGCTTCGCCGTGGCTGCCGCCGCCGCAAAGCGGGGCGCTAACGTGACGCTGGTCGCCGGGCCGGTCGCCTTAGCCACGCCGCCGGGCGTCAAACGTATCGACGTGATAAGCGCGCTGGAAATGCAGCAGGCGGTGATGGCCAGCGCCGCCGAACAGCAGATTTTTATCGCGGCCGCTGCCGTCGGCGACTACCGCGCTGCGGAAGTCTCCAGCGAGAAAATCAAAAAGCAGGGCGACGAAATCCTGCTGAAGATGATTAAAAATCCGGATATCGTCGCGGGCGTCGCGGCCATGCAGCAAAATCGCCCGTACGTGGTGGGGTTTGCAGCGGAAACCCGGAATGTGGAAGAATACGCCCGGCAAAAAAGGATTCGGAAGAATCTGGATCTGATTTGCGCCAACGATGTTTCAAAATCCGGGCACGGTTTCAACAGCGATACCAATGCCCTGCATCTTTTCTGGCAGGAAGGGAATAAAGCCTTACCGCTCGGCGATAAGCAGCTCCTGGGCCAACAATTACTGGACGAGATAGTCAGCCGTTATGAAGAAAAAAATCGACGTTAAGATTTTAGACCCGCGCGTGGGCACCACTTTCCCTCTGCCCGCCTATGCCACTTCCGGCTCCGCTGGTCTCGATCTGCGCGCCTGCCTGGACGAGGCGGTACAGCTGGCGCCGGGCGCGACCACGCTGGTACCGACCGGCCTGGCTATCCATATTGGCGACCCGCAGCTGGCGGCCGTTATCCTGCCGCGCTCCGGCCTCGGCCATAAGCATGGCGTGGTGCTGGGCAACCTGGTCGGGCTAATCGACTCCGATTATCAGGGACAGCTGATGGTTTCCGTCTGGAACCGCAGCCAGGAGACGTTCAGCATTGAGCCAGGCGAGCGTATCGCGCAAATGGTGTTTGTACCGGTCGTTCAGGCTGAATTCAATCTGGTTAATGACTTCGACGCCAGCGTGCGCGGCGAAGGCGGCTTCGGCCACTCGGGTCGTCAGTAACGACCGACCAGAGTACCCGTCCTTATTTCCACCGTGAGCGTGATGGCTCACGGATGTTGCGTGGGCGCTTGCCCGTACATGGTGATATTTCAGGGGTCTTTCAGGACATGGCAGAGAAAAAAAGTGCGAAAAGGAATCGTCGCGAAGAAATACTGCAGGCGCTGGCGCAAATGCTGGAATCCAGCGATGGTAGCCAGCGGATCACTACCGCCAAACTGGCGGCAAGCGTGGGGGTTTCTGAAGCTGCGCTTTACCGGCACTTTCCCAGCAAAACCCGCATGTTTGACAGCCTGATTGAGTTTATTGAAGACAGCCTGATTACGCGCATCAATCTAATCTTGCAGGATGAAAAAGAGACGCTGCCGCGTTTACGGCTGATTATCCAGCTGATCCTGGGCTTTGGTGAGCGTAATCCGGGCTTATCACGTATTCTGACCGGCCATGCGTTGATGTTCGAGCAGGACCGCCTGCAAAGCAGAATTAACCAGCTGTTCGAACGGATTGAGGTGCAGCTGAAGCAGGTGCTGCGCGAGCAGAAAATGCGTACCGGCGAAGGATTCCAGACGGAGGAGGCGCTGCTGGCCTCGCAGCTGCTGGCTTTCTGTGAGGGTTTGCTGTCGCGCTTTGTGCGTTCCGACTTCCGCTATCGCCCGACGGTGGAATTTGAAACGCGCTGGCCGCTGCTGGCCTGTCAGCTGGTCTGAATCGGGAAGGCCGCAGTTGGCCTGTCAGCCGGTCTGAATCGGGAAGGCCACAGTTGGCCTGCCAGCTGATCTGAATCGGGAAGGCCGCAGTTGGCCTTCCAGCCGGTGTGAAATGAAAGGGCCGCAACTCGCGGCCCGCATTCGTCAGATACCGTACTCTTTGCGGTAGGCCCGGACGGCGGCCAGATGATCGGCCAGCTCCGGTTTCTCTTCCAGGTAGCTAATCAGATCGTTCAGCGTGATGATGGCGATAACCTTGCAGCCGTAATCGCGCTCCACTTCCTGAATAGCCGACGCCTGTCCGCGGCCTCGCTCCTGCCGATCCAGCGAAATCAGCACGCCGGCCAGGGTCGCCTTATTCGCCGAAATGATCTCCATCGATTCGCGAATAGCGGTACCGGCGGTAATAACGTCATCTACCAGCATAATACGGCCCTGTAACGGGCTGCCGACCAGCGTTCCGCCTTCGCCGTGGTCCTTCGCTTCCTTACGGTTGAAGCAGTAAGGCACATCGCGGTCGTGGTGATCGGCCAGCGCAACGGCGGTGGTAGTAGCGATAGGAATGCCTTTATAGGCCGGGCCGAACACCAGATCGAAATCGATAGCGGAATCCACCAGCGCCTGCGCATAGAAACGGCCTAACAGCGCCAGGTCACGGCCCGTGTTAAACAAGCCCGCGTTAAAGAAATAGGGGCTTTTACGTCCGGATTTCAGCGTGAACTCTCCAAATTTCAGGACCTGCTTATTAATAGCAAATTCGATAAATTGGCGCTGCCAGGCTTTCATGTCTCGCTCCTCAATCATTAAAAAAGGCGACTCTCTGGTCGCCTGGGGAAATCAGTCTTGTAGCGCCGCTTTCTGCGCCTGAATCAGCGTATCAATACCGCCGCGAGCCAGCGACAGCAGCGTCAACAGCTCGTCATGGCTGAACGGCTCGCCTTCTGCCGTGCCCTGCACTTCAATCATGCGACCATCTTCGGTCATGACTACGTTCATGTCGGTTTCCGCAGCGGAATCTTCGACATATTCCAGATCGCATAACGCTTCGCCGTTGACGATGCCGACAGACACGGCGGCGACCATCCCCTTCATTGGGTTGGCTTTCAGCTTGCCGATAGCGACCAGATGATTAAGCGCATCTGCCAGCGCTACGCAGGCGCCGGTAATAGAAGCGGTACGCGTGCCGCCATCCGCCTGCAGGACGTCGCAGTCCAGCGTGATGGTGAATTCGCCCAGCGCTTTCAGATCCAGCGCTGCTCGCAGGGAACGGGCAATCAGACGCTGAATTTCCAGCGTGCGGCCGCCCTGCTTGCCTTTGGCCGCTTCGCGAGCGTTACGGCTATGGGTAGCGCGTGGCAGCATGCCATATTCTGCGGTTACCCAGCCCTGGCCCTGTCCTTTCAGAAAGCGCGGCACGCCTTCCTCAATGGTGGCGGTGCAAAGGACTTTGGTTTCACCGAATTCAACCAGAACGGAGCCTTCCGCATGTTTGGTGTAGTGGCGAGTCAGGGTGACGGGACGCACCTGATGGGCATTACGGCCTGCTGGACGCATGGTTTTTCTCCGGCTTGAAAATCGTGATTGGCTGCGCATTATACGGATTTCACAGCCGAATGCCTATGACAGCCTGCTGGTAACGCGGTTTCTGTGCAGCTGGCGCGATAGTAAGCGCCGCCTCAATCCCATTGATTTGTCAGAGTTTGACCAGATGCCTGTTAAGGCAAGGCCGGCACCGCTATAATCACCTGAACTTATTCTGAAAACGGGTACGCATAATGATCCGCAGTATGACCGCCTACGCCCGGCGTGAAACCAAAGGCGAATGGGGCAGCGCAGTTTGGGAGCTTCGTTCCGTAAACCAGCGCTATTTAGAAACCTATATTCGTCTGCCTGAGCAGTTTCGCGGCCTGGAGCCGGTGATCCGCGAACGTATTCGCAACCGACTGACCCGCGGTAAAATCGAGTGTAATCTGCGTTTTGACGCAGACGCGCGCGCGCAGAGCTCTCTGGTGCTGAATGAAAAACTGGCTATCCAGCTGGTTAAAGCCGCCAACTGGGTCAAAATGCAGAGCGACGAGGGCGAAATCAATCCGGTCGATATTTTGCGCTGGCCTGGCGTCATGTCAGCAGAAGAGCAGGATTTGGATGCCATTTCCGCAGAGTTGTTAAGCGCGCTGGACAGCGCTCTGGACGACTTTATCGCCGCCCGTGAAACGGAAGGCGCCGCGTTAAAATCATTGATTGAACAACGGCTGGAAGGCGTCAGTACTGAAGTGACTAAAGTACGTGCGCAGATGCCGGACGTGTTGAAATGGCAGCGCGAACGTCTGGTTACCAAACTGGAAGAGGCTCAGGTTCAGCTGGACAGTAATCGGGTTGAGCAGGAACTGATTATGCTGGCGCAGCGCGTGGACGTGGCGGAAGAGTTGGATCGTCTGGAAGCGCATGTTAAAGAAACCTATAACATCCTGAAAAAGAAAGAAGCGGTGGGCCGCCGCCTCGACTTTATGATGCAGGAATTTAACCGCGAATCGAATACGCTGGCGTCTAAATCAATCAATGCAGAGGTTACCACTTCGGCTATTGAGCTGAAGGTGCTGATTGAGCAGATGCGTGAACAGATTCAGAATATTGAGTAAAGTTGCATACAGTCGCACTCAGTAGCAGAAAACCAATAAAGCCCGCTAATTGCGGGCTTTATTATTTTCATGCTGTTGCATAACATCGCGCATTTTCTTTGTACCCAAAGTACTTTCCTCGCTCCAGCTTGGGTACAAAGCACTATTCAATGTTAATGCAACACTATGGCAAAGCTGAAAGATATTCAGATGCAGGCATGGATTAAGGCAGGAGAACGGCTTGAGGGGCGCCCCATGGAGATCATAGCCGTTCACCACAGAAGTAGTGGTTTCAGTGATGTTCTGGTCACCATTTTTCCGCCAACGGATAAAGGAAAGATTAACTGATGGTTAAAAAAAAGGTATGTTAAAAGATAAACATGGCATTCCTGAACCTGACAGTGATGGTCATTTTTATGTGACATTCTGGTTATTTGGTGAGGGTTATAAAGAAGAAGGTAAAAATGACAGGCTTTGCTTTAATGATATGAACCCGCCTGTAAATTGTATTGAAAAGGACAGGGTATTTTCAATCAGTTCCAGCAGAAACAGAGGCACTATATTTATATTAAATGATGGCGAATATCGGATGAAAAAAGAGGGTAAAATAATCAAACTTAAAAAAGAATAAGTCCGTCCTCGCAGGTTGAGACAGTACTAAAATCATCCTTTTCTCCAGGGCTTACACCAGCTATACGGAACGTACCTTAGGATGTCCTCATCTGGTGCCACCCAATGCAGAAAAAGACGCTAAAATCGGGCCATATTCCTAATTTTTGTCTGCCGAGCATCTAATATTATACAGCCCGCGTCAGCGGCGTATAATTTGGCTTTATCTGAACGCACTTATGGATTATTGCACGCAAGGAGGCGAAGTTATGCCAGCCCTGGAGTTCCCCTGTACCTTTTTCAAGTCTCGGAAACGCATGGACGACTACAACGCCGACGATATGCGCTGTGGTGACCTTTCCGAAGCAGAGCTGAAATCCCAATACCAGCTGAATTATATTTCCGATCGGGTTGATCCTTATACGTTAACCCGACGTTCCTCACTGGATCGCCCTCAGTCCATGTTCTGCTGCAATCTGCGCGGAGCCGGTGAGAAAATCACTCGCCAGCAGTGCGCCATTATCCTGTTTGATGAGCTCCGATCGCTATCACGCACATTTTCCCTTTATGGCCCATACAGCCATCTGATTGAAAAGATGATCGACCATATGCAGAACGAAAAGGGTACTCCTTTCCGGAATGTAGTGCTGGACAGGGCTTTAAAGGAGCATATTATCAGGGATAACTCGCAGGAAAACAGTACACGTCTGTTATTGAAAGAAGCTTTTAATACTTATATCAATTGGGAAAAAAAATGTTATCCCGCAGGGGAAAAAGACAGGCTGAGGAAGGTTATTTTAGATGGTAAACTACCTAAATTTGACAGATTCCAGGATAATTACAATGGTATGGGCATTACCGTTCATGATACCTGGGCTACGCATATCACCATAAAATCACTGTATATTGATAATGGTCGTTTCCGGGCAGTGGTGCGCTACAAAGTACAGGATCATTTTGGTCTCGACACTGACGATATACTGAAAACAAAATTTAACCAGCTCCAGTTCTTCCGTATCTGGTTCGTACTTCAGCGATACAATCATTTTGGCTTCAGGCCATTTATCACCAACATGGAAGCCACTGTAGAGATCCTCGGAGGGCGCGATGAAAACAAAAAATAAAAAAACGCTTTATGTGCTATTAACGATTGGCTGCACCCTGCTGGGCTTCTTCCTGTGGTTGTCGTTACGTTCGGTAGAGATTGTGGCGGTTCATGAAGACGAAGAGTTTAGCTCTGTTCTGGTAAGAAATTTCCCTTTCACCGATCGGGGGAAAATAAGTTGGTGGCTAAAAAACAAGGAGGTATTAAAAGCAAAATATAACATCCCAAAGCCTGCAAAGGATGGCTTCTTTTCCATAGTATTTTGGGATTTTGGTGATGGATACAAAGAAGAGGCGAAGTACGACAGACGTTGCTTTGACGACATGAAACCGCCTGAAAATTGTATAGAAAAAAATAGAGTCTTCTCTGTTAGCGACAGTAAGAATATGGGAATTTCTTTTACTACTAATGATGAAATATATCGTATGAAGGAAAGTGGGGAGATAGTAAAAATCAAAAATGAATAAACCCCCCCTCGCGTAGAGATAACAATAAAATCTTCCGCTCCCCCCGTATTGTCCCCAACCATGCGAAGAAAACATGAGTGAGCCCGATCGCTATCCCGCAAATTTGCTCTTTATGAGCCGTACAGCCAACTGGTTGGTAAGATGATTGACCCAATGCATAAACAGTTATTGTCTGCCGTACACTTTTATCACTGGTGAGTGCATGAACCCTGTGCCTGACGCATATCACCAAAGATGAATAGTTTTACAGGCGGCACCAGGCTAAAATCCCCCTTCTTTTCCTGCGGATAATTTTAAGGTTTTTATGCAAACTCTTCCTCCCTGCCCTGAATGCCACTCCGAATACAGCTGGCAGGATGGCGACCTGTTTAACTGTCCCGAATGCGGCCACGTCTGGTCTGGCAACACAGAAGCCACAGAGGCGCTGGTAGTTAAAGATGCCAACGGCAATCTGCTGGCTGACGGCGACAGCGTGACGGTTATCAAAGACCTCAAGGTCAAAGGCAGCTCAACGCCTCTTAAGATCGGCACCAGGGTAAAAAGCATTCGCCTGGTGGAAGGCGATCATAATATCGACTGTAAAATTGACGGCTTTGGCCCGATGAAGCTGAAATCAGAATTCGTAAAGAAAAACTGATCCGGTTTTAACCTGCGGCAACGATCGGCGTACAGGCTGCCCAGTCTTCAGCTAAAGGCCGCAGCTTGTTCTGCCGTGATAAGCGCCTGCTTTTCTAACTGCATGGCGATTGAACGCGGCGAACGCTCACACAGGCCAGCCAGCTCGCTGACGGAATGGCCCTGCCGGAAAAGCGCTATCAATTCCTGTTTTTGCTCTTCAGACCAGGGAAGATAAGCATTGCCAGGCCGCCCTTCCGCTCGATTCTTTTCCCGACGCTCTTCTGGCGTCAGCTTCACTTTTTCTTGCCGTTTTACAGCACTGAAATTCACACCGCTGAACTCTTCAGCCAGAGCAAACAACAGCCTTATAGCATCGGGTGTATGCACAACAGAAGCTGGCGGCAACAGCTCGCCTGTTTCCGGATGGATCCCTTTTGCCAACAGTCGGAAAATTTCACCTGCCATCATTTTTCTCGTCCTTGTGGTAGCCTGCCCGACTTCAGGATCCAGCCGTGCAGTTTTTTAATCATGCTATGTCAGGTAGCTAAGCCTATTGCTGAATAGCGGATTCAAAAAAACTTAAACAAAATAAAACGTTGTCCTGGAGACGCGCACGGTTACTTTATTTTCAGATTAGGTAAACTCATTTACTTAACGGCTTTTAGAAAAATTCACTCGTCAACCTGTCTGGGATCCTGCAGGCTTGCCGCCGATTGCTCAGGAGCGGGTTATGCTACTTACTGTTTTTTATCTGATTGGGATCACCGCAGAGGCCATGACCGGCGCGCTGGCGGCTGGCCGCCGTAAAATGGATATGTTTGGCGTAATTATTATCGCTTCCGTTACCGCCATTGGCGGCGGATCCGTGCGCGATATGCTGCTTGGGCACTACCCGCTTGGCTGGGTAAAACACCCCGAATACATCATCATTGTGGCGATGGCTGCCGTTATTACCACCCAGCTGGCGCCGCTGATGCCGCATTTGCGCAAGGTCTTCCTGGTGCTGGACGCGCTGGGCCTGGCCGTTTTCTCTATCATCGGCACTAAAGTGGCGCTGGATATGGGCCATGCCTCGATTATTGCGGCTATTAGTGCGGTGATTACCGGCGTCTTCGGCGGCGTGCTGCGCGATATGTTCTGCAACCGTATCCCGCTGGTTTTCCAGAAGGAGCTTTATGCCGGTATCGCTTTTGCTTCCGGCTGGCTCTATATCCTGCTGTTGAAAACGCCGGTATCCGAAGAATTGGCCATCATCATTACGCTGCTGTTTGGCTTTCTGGCGCGCCTGCTGGCGTTGCGCTTCCGGCTGGGGCTGCCGGTATTTAACTATCCTCATGCCGATCACTAAAAGGTTCATCGCCTTGCCTCGTCTGCATAAGCAATCAGCTGCTGCACCTGAGGGTGATGCAGAAAACGCACGATTTGCCCGGCCAGCGTTTTACCTATGCCTGGTAGCTGCTGCCATGCCTCTTCCCGTCGGGCCAGTAGCGTTGACCAGTCGTTATCTTCAATAGCGTTCAGAGCACCTTCCGGTACAGGAACGCCCAGGGCTTTTACCCAGCGCCTGAAGGGCTGCCGTCGGCTTAGCGAGAATTGGTGGTAAAGCCAGTCTGCGCGGGCGGGCGTGAGGTCAGCAATTTTCCGCAGATCTTCCTGAGTCAGCGCAAGCCAGGAAAAGAGATGGGTCAGCTGCCCGGCCTGCATCAGGCGCTGCCAGCTGCTGCGGCTGACGCCGGTCATCGCCAGCGCCTGTCTGCCGCTTGCCCAGACAAGGCGGGCCAGAAACTGCTCGCGACAGGCAGGCGTATAGTCAAAACAGCTCAGAGCATGAAAAGCATCAGCATCCGGTACGGGCGGCCTGCCCCGTTTTTGTACCCGCCAGATGACCTCGTCAAGCCTGGGGATGCCCTGACCCGCCAGGCTAATGGCGACCCTGTCGCCCGGCACGATATCCAGCGCCTGCCAGCGTTTAAGCGAGCCAATATTGACCCGGCTGACTTTTTTATCATCCAGCTGTACGGGTAACAGATTTAGTACCGCGCCTGTTTTTCCCGTCCGCCCAATGGGGAAATCGACTGAGCGAACCTCTGCGCTCACTTTCAGCGGCGTATATTTCCAGGCTGCTGACCAGGTATTATCGCCGGGTAGCCAGTAAGCGCCCTTTACTGGCGTACCGTGGATCACCACGCCATCCGTAACAAAGGGCAGAGGCTGATGAAACCAACGTTCGCGCCAGTCGGCGACTTCATCAGCGTTGGCAACAGGCTTGCTCCAGGCTTCCATAATGCTGAAGCCCGCCTTGCTTAACTGCTGTAAGCGTTGCGGCATTTTTTCCGGGCCGTCCGGCCACGCCCAGATAAACATGCCCAGCTGTGCCAATAGCGGCGAGCTCTCATTACGCCGCATTGCGCCAGCCACGACGGCGCGGGCATTAACGCCGCCCTGGCTGGCCTGCTGGTGATCGGTCATCTTCAGATAAAGTTCGCCCTGCAAAACCAGGGGATCGTCATCCAGCGTTATCTGCTGCGGAATAGCGGGTATATGGCGTGCTTTTTCCGTCCAGTCTTCTCCTCGCAGCCCGTCGCCGCGACTGATTACCCGCACAAGTTTTCCATGCCGGTACCAGAGCGTCACGGCAATGCCGTCCAGTTTTGGCTGCACCCACAGCGGTTGCTTTCCCACCATCCAGCGCACCACCGCCCGCCTGTCCGGCAGCTTTTTGACGCCAACATGCGCTACCGGATGCCGTACCTTGCCGCTTTTCGCCAGCGCCGGCGAACGAGACTCGCTTTCGGGCCGGAAGCAGCGCTGCCAGTCGTGATACGTTTTCTCTAAGGCATCATAGCGTTCATCCTCTACCAGGCTGATGCCCTGCTCATAGTAGGCCCGATCCCAGTCGCTCAGCTGTTTTTCCAGCGCCGCCATCTCCAGTTCTGCCCGGGCGGGCGACCAGACGGGGCAAAAAGCCTGTGCAATGGCGCACCCTCCCAGCCCGAACATTATTACTATGCTTCGCATCTCCACACTCCCTTGTTGCTCTGCTTCGCTTATTAAATCGGCAAAATCAGAACACGGCGATAGCGTAAGTTCGCTTATGGAAAACGTATCGAAAAGTTTTTTCCCTAGCATGAAACCTGTCATCAGTACCGCGAGCCATCTTCCAGTTTTAGAGAAAAAACGCGGCAGAACAGCCGAAACGCTGCATCCTGGCCTTCACCCGTGTATACTGTGCAGGAAGTAAACTCCGACTGGCATAGCAAGAAATCATCATGGCTCAAGGCACACTTTTTATTGTTTCAGCACCAAGCGGCGCGGGTAAATCCAGCCTGATTAACGCGCTGCTAAAGACGCAACCGCTGTATGACACTCAGGTGTCCATCTCCCATACCACCAGGGGCGTGCGTCCGGGTGAAAATCACGGCGAACACTATTATTTTGTAAACCATGACGAATTTCGTCGTATGATCGAAGAAGATGCCTTTCTGGAGCACGCCGAAGTCTTCGGCAACTATTACGGCACGTCACGTAGGGCGATTGAGCAGGTGCTCTCAACCGGCGTGGATGTCTTTTTAGATATTGACTGGCAGGGCGCGCAGCAAATCCGTCAGAAAATGCCGCAGGCACGCAGCATTTTTGTTTTACCGCCGTCAAAAGACGAGCTGGATCGCCGCCTGCGCGGTCGCGGTCAGGACAGCGAAGAGGTCATTGCCCGGCGTATGGCGCAGGCCGTCGCGGAAATGAGCCACTATGCGGAGTACGACTACCTTATTGTGAATGATGATTTCGATCTGGCGCTGTCCGATCTGAAAACCATTATTCGCGCCGAGCGTCTGCGAATGGGCCGTCAAAAATCCCGTCATGATGCTTTAATCAGCAAACTGTTGGCAGACTGAGGACAACTCAGTATGATGCCCAGTCATTTCGTCAACCGTGGAGTATCACACTTATGGCACGCGTAACCGTACAGGACGCAGTAGAAAAAATTGGTAACCGTTTTGACCTGGTTCTGGTCGCCGCTCGTCGCGCTCGCCAGATGCAGGTTGGCGGTAAAGATCCGCTGGTTCCGGAAGAAAACGACAAGTCTACCGTTATCGCGCTGCGCGAGATCGAAGAAGGTCTGATCACCAACCAGATTCTGGATGTCCGTGATCGTCAGGAACAGCAGGAGCAGGAAGCCGCAGAACTGCAGGCTGTTACCGCTATCGCTGAAGGTCGTCGTTAATCATCAGCCGGAAGGCTCGCCCTTGTATCTGTTTGAAAGTCTCAATCAACTGATTGAAAAATACTTGCCTGAGGACCAGATAAAGCGCCTCAAGCAAGCTTACCTTGTCGCACGTGATGCTCACGAGGGACAGACTCGCTCCAGCGGTGAGCCTTATATTACCCATCCGGTTGCTGTCGCCTGTATTCTGGCGGAGATGAAGCTCGACCATGAAACGCTCATGGCCGCGCTTCTGCATGATGTCATCGAGGATACTCCCGCCACCTATCAGGATATGGAACAGCTGTTCGGTAAAAACGTGGCTGAACTGGTGGAAGGGGTTTCCAAGCTAGACAAGCTGAAATTTCGCGATAAGAAAGAGGCGCAGGCCGAAAACTTTCGCAAAATGATCATGGCGATGGTGCAGGATATCCGCGTCATTCTGATCAAGCTGGCTGACCGCACGCACAACATGCGCACGCTGGGATCGCTGCGTCCGGATAAGCGTCGACGTATCGCGCTGGAAACACTGGAGATCTACAGTCCGCTGGCGCATCGCCTGGGTATTCATCACCTGAAAACCGAGCTGGAAGAGCTGGGTTTCGAGGCGCTCTATCCCAACCGCTACCGCGTTATCAAAGAGGTAGTGAAAGCGGCGCGCGGCAACCGCAAAGAGATGATCCAGAAAATCCTTGCGGAAATTGACGGTCGTCTGCAGGAAGCCGGCATTCCGTGTCGCGTCAGCGGCAGGGAAAAACACCTCTATTCCATCTACTGCAAAATGCACCTGAAAGAGCAGCGCTTCCATTCCATTATGGATATCTATGCCTTCAGGGTCATCGTTCACGACGTGGACACCTGTTACCGGGTGCTGGGCCAGATGCACAGCCTCTATAAGCCTCGTCCGGGCCGGGTGAAAGACTACATCGCTATCCCCAAGGCCAACGGCTATCAGTCGCTGCACACTTCGATGATCGGCCCGCATGGCGTACCGGTTGAAGTGCAGATCCGTACGGAAGATATGGATCAGATGGCAGAGATGGGCGTCGCGGCGCACTGGGCCTATAAAGAGCAGGGCGAAAGCAGTACCACCGCGCAAATCCGCGCCCAGCGTTGGTTGCAAAGCCTGCTGGAGCTGCAGCAGAGCGCGGGCAGCTCCTTTGAATTTATCGAAAGCGTAAAATCGGATCTTTTCCCGGACGAGATTTACGTTTTCACGCCGGAAGGCCGCATCGTCGAACTGCCTGCGGGCGCGACGCCGGTTGACTTCGCCTATGCGGTGCACACCGATATCGGTCATGCCTGCGTGGGCGCGCGTGTCGATCGCCAGCCCTACCCGCTTTCCCAGCAGCTGACCAGCGGTCAGACCGTTGAAATCATTACGGCACCGGGCGCACGGCCTAACGCCGCCTGGCTGAACTTCGTGGTCAGCTCCAAAGCGCGCGCCAAAATCCGTCAGCTGTTGAAAAACCTCAAGCGCGACGACTCGGTCAGCCTTGGCCGTCGTCTGCTGAATCATGCGCTGGGCGGCAGCCGCAAGCTGGCCGAGATTTCGCCGGAGAGCATTCAGCACGAGCTGGAACGCATGAAGCTGGCGACGCTGGACGATCTGCTGGCAGAGATTGGCCTGGGCAACGCCATGAGCGTGGTCGTGGCGAAAAACCTGCAGCAGAGCGACCAGCCTGCACCGGTGGTTTCCAGTACGCCATCGCGCGGCAAGCTGCCAATCAAAGGCGCCGACGGCGTGCTGATCACCTTTGCCAAGTGCTGCCGCCCTATTCCCGGCGATCCTATCGTGGCGCATGTCAGCCCCGGCAAAGGCCTGGTAGTGCACCACGAATCCTGCCGTAATATTCGCGGCTACCAGAAAGAGCCAGAGAAGTTTATGGCGGTAGAGTGGGATAAGGTTACCGAGCAGGAGTTCGTGGCGGAGATCAAGGTGGATATGTTTAACCACCAGGGCGCGCTGGCAAACCTGACGGCGGCCATAAACACCGCCGGATCGAATATCCAGAGCCTGAACACGGAAGAGAAAGATGGCCGGGTTTACAGCGCCTTTATCCGTCTGACGGCACGCGATCGCGTTCATCTGGCGAATATTATGCGCAAAATCCGCGTAATGCCTGACGTGATCAAAGTTCACCGCAACCGAAACTAGCGCATGAATGCTCAACGTTTTGCCCGTATCCGTGAAATGCTGGCTGCCCGCCAGCACGATTTAACCGTCTGCATGGAGCTGGTGCACAAACCGCATAACGTCTCTGCGGTGATCCGCACGGCGGATGCGGTTGGCGTGCATGAAGTCCATGCGGTCTGGCCGGGCAGCCGGATGCGTACCATGGCCTCTGCCGCCGCCGGAAGCAACAGCTGGGTGCAGGTAAAAACGCATCCCACTATTGCCGATGCGGTCACGCATCTTAAAGGCCAGGGAATGCAGATCCTGGCTACGCATCTTTCTGATAAAGCAGTAGATTTCCGCGAAATCGATTACACCCGCCCGACCTGCGTGTTGATGGGTCAGGAAAAAACCGGTATCACCCAACAGGCGCTTGAACTGGCTGACCAGGAGATCGTTATTCCGATGGTCGGCATGGTGCAGTCGCTGAACGTTTCCGTGGCTTCGGCACTGATCCTCTATGAAGCGCAGCGCCAGCGCCAGAACGCAGGCATGTATCAGCGTCAGGAGAGCCTGCTTTCCCACAGCGAACAGCAGCGCCTGCTGTTTGAAGGCGGCTATCCCGTTCTGGCCAGGGTCGCCAAACATAAAGGCTTACCTTATCCGCAAATTAGCGAGACGGGCGAGGTGATTGCCGATCCCGGCTGGTGGGCCACCATGCAGGCATCGGTACGTAAAAAATGACGGGCCGCCTGATGGACGCCATCCCGCTCAGCACGCTTGCCGGCGTTGGTGCCAGCCAGGCTGGCAAACTGGCGAAGCTCGGGCTGACCACCGTGCAGGATCTGCTGCTGCATCTGCCGCTTCGTTACGAAGACCGCACCCAGCTTTACGCTATTAACGACCTCCTGCCTAACATCTACGCCACGGTAGAGGGCGAAGTGCTGCAAAGCGATATCTCCTTTGGCCGCCGCCGCATGCTGACCTGTCAAATCAGCGACGGCACCGGCATCCTGACGCTGCGCTTTTTCAACTTTAACGCCGGCATGAAAAACAGCCTGGCGCCCGGCCGGCGCGTAACCGCCTATGGCGAAATAAAGCGCGGCCAGCGCGGGGCCGAAATCATCCATCCTGAGTATCGCGTTCAGGGCGATAACAGCGTGGTGGAGCTACAGGAAACGCTGACGCCGGTCTACTCCACGACCGAAGGGATCCGCCAGGCGACGCTGCGCAACTTGACCGATCAGGCGCTGAAGTTGCTGGATACCTGTCCTGTCGCCGAACTTCTGCCGCAGGAGCTGAGCCAGGGCATGATCAGCCTGCCGGATGCGCTGCGGATGCTGCACAGGCCGCCGCCCGACATGGCGCTGGTGGATCTGGAAAACGGCAGGCATCCTGCCCAGCGACGCCTGATTATGGAAGAGCTGCTGGCGCACAATCTCAGTATGCTGGCCGTGCGCGCCGGCGCGCAGCGCTATCGTGCTTTAGCTATGCCGGCTCGCCATGCGCTGAGCGACAGGCTGCTGGCTGCCTTGCCGTTTAAGCCGACTAACGCCCAGGCGCGCGTCGTGCAGGAAATAGAGCAGGATCTGGCACAAAGCTATCCCATGATGCGCCTGGTGCAGGGTGACGTAGGATCGGGCAAAACGCTGGTGGCCGCGCTGACTGCCCTGAACGTTATCGCCTGGGGCAAACAGGTGGCGCTGATGGCGCCAACCGAGCTGCTGGCCGAACAGCACGCCAATAACTTCCGCCAGTGGTTTGCACCGTTGGGGATTGAAGTTGGCTGGCTGGCTGGCAAGCAGAAAGGCAAGGCGCGCCTGGCGCAGCAGGATGCCATCGCCAGCGGCCAGGTATCGATGATTGTCGGCACCCACGCCATTTTCCAGGAACAGGTGCAGTTTAACGGCCTGGCGCTGGTGATTATTGACGAGCAGCACCGCTTTGGCGTCCACCAGCGGCTGGCGCTGTGGGAGAAAGGTCAGGAGCAGGGTTTTCATCCTCATCAGCTGATTATGACCGCGACGCCGATCCCGCGTACGCTGGCGATGACCGCCTATGCGGATCTGGAAACCTCCACCATTGACGAGCTGCCGCCGGGCCGTACGCCGGTCACTACCGTCGCCATTCCCGATACGCGGCGCGCCGATATTATTACCCGCGTGCAGAACGCCTGTAGCGGCGAAGGTCGCCAGGCCTACTGGGTCTGTACGCTGATTGAAGAGTCGGAACAGCTGGAAGCCCAGGCCGCCGAAGCCACCTGGGAAGAGCTGAAGCTGGCGCTGCCAGAGCTGCACGTCGGGCTGGTGCATGGCAGGATGAAACCCACCGAGAAGCAGGCGGTGATGCAGGCGTTTAAACAGGGCGAGATTGACCTGCTGGTCGCTACTACGGTCATCGAAGTTGGCGTGGATGTGCCTAATGCCAGCCTGATGATCATTGAAAACCCGGAAAGGCTGGGCCTGGCGCAGCTGCATCAGCTGCGGGGCCGCGTCGGTCGCGGCTCGGTTGCCTCCCACTGCGTGCTGCTTTATAAAGCGCCGCTGAGCAAAACCGCGCAGAAACGCTTGCAGGTTCTGCGCGACAGCAACGACGGCTTTGTGATTGCGCAATGCGATCTGGAAATCCGCGGTCCTGGCGAACTGCTGGGCACGCGCCAGACGGGCAACGCCGAATTTAAGGTAGCCGATCTGGTACGCGATGGCGCGATGATCCCGGAAGTGCAGCGCGTCGCCCGCCATATTCATCAGCACTATCCTGAACAGGCGCAGGCGCTGATTGAACGCTGGATGCCGGAAACCGAGCGCTATACCAACGCCTGACCCCCGGCAGCCTGCTGTCTTTTCTCCTGCTCTGCGGCTACCGGCCGCTAAAGGCAGCCATCGCGGCGACCGCCTCGTTAACGGGCTGCTCGCCGCCGGTTAACTCAATAATCACCCTTTTCACCTCTGGCTGCTCAATCAGCGAATGCAGCACAGCGGCCACATCATCGCGCGGGATGGTGCCGTAAGGGATGGCCAACCCGGCGTTGACTTTTCCCGTGCCCGCTTCGTTAACCAGCGTGCCGGGCCGCAGGATCACCCAGTCCAGTGAGGTGGCGGAAAGCATCACGTCGGCCTGCTTTTTTACCTGCATATAGTGCTCAAAGCCCGGCGAAGGCGCCTTGCCCCTTCCGGCATCCGGAAAAGCGGAAACCAGCAGAAAACGCTGAATACCGGCCAGCCTGGCGGCCTCGGCAGCGAAGCGCGCGCCACGGCCGTCAATGCCGTCGGTGAGATCTACGCCAGCGCCTGCTGCGCCTGCGGAGAACACCACGGCATCGCAGCCCTGCATCGCCGCCGCCAGCCTTTCGCTACTGGTGTTCATCAGGTCGATATTGACCGGTTTTACACCATCGGCTTCCAGCGCCTCTTTTTGACTGTCCCGACGATGCAGCCCCGTTACCTGATGGCCCGCATTGACCAGCCGTTTTCTGAGACGTCGCCCCACGCCGCCCGTTGCGCCAATAATAAATACGTTCATTGTGTGCTTCCTTTTTTCTGGCCCGCAGGCGCGATGATTAAGCTTAGTGAATTGTGGTTCGCTTTGCCGTCCGGCGTTTAGCCGATGCTGTTGGCAATCGTTTGCTTTTGCCGTGGAGAAGCTTAAAATCGCCACTTTGTTCGCCACGGAACCCCTGAGCATGTCCGCTAATTTTTCTGAAGCCAGCCGCAGCGCAGCGCCCGCTGCAAAAAGTGAATTAATTTACCGCCTTGAAGATCGTCCCCCGCTGCCGCAAACGCTGTTTGCTGCCTGCCAGCATTTGCTGGCGATGTTTGTGGCGGTTATCACGCCCGCACTATTGATCTGCCAGGCTTTGGGCCTGCCCGCTCAGGACACGCAGCATATTATCAGCATGTCACTGTTCGCCTCCGGGGTCGCCTCGGTGCTGCAAATAAAAACCTGGGGGCCGATAGGATCGGGACTGCTGTCGATTCAGGGCACCAGCTTTAACTTTGTGACGCCGCTGATCATGGGCGGCATGGCGCTGAAAAACGGCGGCGCTGATGTGCCGACCATGATGGCCGCCCTGTTCGGCACGCTGATGCTGGCTTCCGTTACCGAAATGGCGCTTTCCCGCGTGCTGCATCTGGCGCGCCGCGTAATTACGCCGCTGGTTTCCGGCATTGTGGTGATGATTATCGGTCTGTCGCTGATCCAGGTCGGCCTGACCTCTATCGGCGGCGGTTTTGCCGCCATGGGCGATCACACCTTTGGTGCGCCAAAGAACCTGCTGCTGGCCGGCGCGGTGCTGCTGGTGATTATTTTGCTGAACCGCCAGCGTAATCCTTATTTGCGCGTGGCTTCTCTGGTGATAGCCATGGCCGTTGGCTATCTGCTGGCCTGGCTGATGGATATGCTCCCCGCCGGAACCGCCGCAACGAACCAGCCGCTGATTGCCGTGCCACAGCCTTTCTATTACGGGCTGGGCATCGACTGGAATTTGCTGATCCCGCTGATGCTGGTATTTATGGTGACCTCGCTGGAAACCATCGGCGATATTACCGCCACTTCCGACGTTTCCGAACAGCCGGTCAGCGGCCCGCTCTATATGAAGCGGCTGAAAGGCGGCGTGCTGGCGAACGGCCTGAACTCGTGCGTCTCGGCGCTGTTTAATACCTTTCCCAACTCCTGTTTTGGACAGAACAACGGCGTGATCCAGCTGACCGGCGTCGCCAGCCGCTACGTTGGCTTCGTGGTGGCGCTGATGCTGATCGTGCTGGGGCTTTTCCCGGCGGTCAGCGGCTTTGTGCAGCATATTCCTGAACCGGTGCTGGGCGGCGCGACCATCGTTATGTTTGGTACGATTGCGGCCTCGGGCGTGCGCATCGTCTCGCGCGAGCCGTTGAATCGTCGGGCGATTATGATTATTGCGCTGTCGCTGGCGGTGGGACTGGGCGTTTCACAACAGCCGCTGATCCTGCAATTCGCACCGGAATGGCTGAAAACGCTGCTCTCTTCCGGCATCGCCGCCGGCGGCATTACCGCTATCATCCTGAATCTGCTTTTCCCGCAGGAGAAATAGCGTAAACGGCAGAGGGCAAAGCGCCTTCTGCCGTCTTCCCAGGGTTGAGCTTCGCGCATAAATCAGGCATAACACCCCTTATTGCAAGCGCACAGGGATAGCTCATGAAATTTGTTGGAAAAATTCTTCTTTCGCTGCTGGTTATCCTGCTGGCATTGGTCATTGTGTTGTATCTACTGCTGCAAACTCGCTGGGGAGCCAGCTGGCTCAGCCGCACCGTTAGCCAGCACAGTAGTTATCAGCTGGCAGTCGGCAAGCTGGAGCATAATTTTTCCGCGCCATCGCATCTCATCCTTCATGACGTTTCGTTCGGCCATAAAACCCGACCAGCCACCCTGGTGGCAAAAAGCGTCGACTTAGGGTTAAGCGCCGGGCAGTTTTCACGGCCGCTGCATTTTGCCAGCGTTTTGCTTAACCAGGGTACGCTAAGAATTACCAGCAAAACCAGCCAACTGCCTCTTTCCGCAGCGCGTTTGCAGCTGAGCGAAATGGCGGTTAGCAGCCATCACGACATGCTGCCCCTGGACGCTCAGCACGTAAACGGCGGCGTGATGCCGTGGCAGCCCGAGGCGACAAGCTTTATCGGTAATAATGCCAGCTTCCAGTTCAGCGCCGGATCGCTGACGTTTAAAGACATTCCCGCCAGGAATGTGCTGATTGAAGGCCGCATCAGGTCCAAACAGCTGGAGCTTAGTAATATGGGCGCCGACGTGGCGCGCGGATCGGTGACGGCCAGCGCACAGCGTGACGAGCAGGGCAGCTGGCAGGTCAGCACGCTAAGGCTGAACAATCTGCGTCTGCAAAGCAGCAAAACGCTTGCCGAATTTCTACAGCCTCTACTGACGCTGCCCGTCGTGCATTTCGAGCGAGTGGATGTAACCGATGCCCGACTGGAAGGTCAGAACTGGGCGGTGACCGATCTTAATCTGGCGTTGAAAAATATAACGCTGCGCGACGGCGACTGGGAAAGCGAGGACGGCTCGCTGTCGATGAACGCCAGCAGCTTTGTAAATGGCGCGCTGCTGCTGAACGATCCTATCGTTAATATGACCTTCTCGCCGCAGGGCGCGGCGCTGACGCAGTTCAGCTCCCGCTGGGTTAACGGGCTGATCCGCGCGTCAGGTAACTGGACGCGCAGCGATAAAAAGCTGACGCTGGATGACGTGGTAATCGCCGGGCTGGAGTACACGCTGCCGCCAGCCTGGCGGACGTTCTGGCTTAGCCGTTTACCGGCGTGGCTGCACGCTGTGGAAGTAACAAAGCTGAACGTCAGCCATAACCTGATTATTGATATCGATCCGGATTTTCCCTTCCAGCTGACCTCGCTGGATGGCAACGGCAGCAACCTGCTGCTGGCGCGCGATCGGGAATGGGGCATCTGGGGCGGCAACCTGAGTTTTAACGCAGCGGAAGCGACCTTTAACCGTGTGGATCTGCGTCATCCTTCTCTCGCCCTGACGGCGGACAGCAATGCCATTAACGTCACGGAGATGAGCGCGTTTCCCCGCAGCGGCCTTCTCGAAGGGCTGGCAACGGTTTCGCAGCAGCCGCAGCGCGCCTTTTCGCTGTCGCTGCATGGCCGTGAAACGCCGCTGAATCTGTTGCAGGACTGGGGATGGCCAGCGGTGCCCCTGACCGAAAACGGTGAGCTGACGCTGAAGATGCAGGGCAGCCTGGCGAAAGACGCGCCGCTGAAGCCTTCCGTTAACGGCTCGCTTTCCGCTGTTGCTGGCGATAAGTCAGTTCAGCAGACCGTGCAGGCAGGTAATCTCGGCAGCAGGTAAAAACGCTGTCCGTAAGCGGACTATATGATTAACCCGTATTCGCAACGTAGCGCGGTTAATGTATAGTCCGCTTTTTTACGGAGGAACCATGCTGACCAACTCATCCATACGTCTCAATAAATACATTAGCGAGAGCGGTATCTGTTCTCGTCGCGATGCCGATCGCTATATCGAACAGGGAAATGTCTTTATTAACGGCAAGCGGGCCGCCGTTGGCGCGCAGGTTTTTGCCGGTGACGTGGTGAAAGTGAACGGTCAGCTTATCGAGCCGCGCGATGAGGAAGACCTGGTCTTTATCGCCCTGAATAAGCCCGTCGGCATTATCACCACCATGGAAGAAGGCGAGCGGGATAACATCAGCGACTTCGTTAACCACAGCAAGCGGGTTTTCCCTATTGGCCGCCTGGATAAAGATTCGCAGGGCCTGATTTTCCTGACCAATCACGGCGATCTGGTCAATAAAATCCTGCGCGCCGGAAACAATCACGAAAAAGAGTATGTGGTCACGGTAAACAAGCTGGTGACGGATGAGTTTATTGAGGGCATGAGCGCTGGCGTGCCGATGCTGGGCACGGTGACGCTGAAGTGCAAGGTGCAAAAGGAAGCGCCGTTTGTTTTCCGCATTACGCTGGTGCAGGGGCTTAACCGCCAGATCCGCCGCATGTGTAAGCACTTTGGCTACGAGGTCACTAAGCTCGAACGCACGCGCATTATGAACGTCAGCCTGAAAGGCCTGCCGCTGGGCGAGTGGCGCGATCTGACCGACGACGAGCTGACCGAGCTGTTCGGCCTGATTGAGGATTCCTCATCCGAAGCGAAACCCGCCAAAAAAGCGCAGGCAAAAGCGAAGCCCGCCGCCGCGAAGAAACCGGCCATCGGCGGGCCGAAAGGCGGCGATAAAGGCGGTAAAGAAGGCGCGAAGACGCCGGGCAACCTGGCCTCCCGCAAGCGCTTTACCCAGCCGGGCCGCAAGAAAAAAGGCCGTTAAGGCATATTCGATCCGGCTGGCTCCAGCGGGCCATCCGGATCGGCAGGCAGCACAATATAGACGCCCTCAAATACCGCCCCGCACTCTTCATTGCCAAACAGCTCGACTTCCAGCTGAACGCGCGCCTTGCGTCCCCGGGCCAGCCTGTCCAGATCGCCGCTCAGCGAGCCTAAGTCCGCTACCGCGCCCGGCCTGCCGCTGATGGGATGACTGTAGCGGATATGCGCATCGGCCAGGATAATGGTGCCGCCTAAATGCCGCTCGCGCAGCAGCAGCCAAATCAGCCCCCAGCCGGTCAGCGTCGCCAGCGAAAACAGGCTGCCGGCGAACAGCGTATGGTGCGGATTCTGGTTGCCGGTTTCCGGCATCGTGGTGATAAATTTTTGCCCGGTATACTGCAAAATACGCACGCCCATTTTTTCACTGAGCGGGATGTGCTCGTACCAGGCCTGCTGCAGCTGCCCGCACCAGTCGGCACGATGCAGAATATCGTCCAGCGTGATCACCGGCTTAATCATTAAAAAATGACGAACCGGCGTTGTCTGTGGCACGGTGATTTCGCCCTGATTGACGTAGCCAAGCTTGGCGAAAAATTCGACGGCGTCTTCACGGGCGCTGCACACCACGCGCTTGGCCCCTTCCTGACGCGCCACCGACTCCAGCGTCATCGCGACCAGCGTGCCCAATCCTTTGCCCTGCACCGCCGGGTGCACGGCAAGAAAGCGAATGGCCGCCTCGTTATCCGCATTGATATAGAGCCGCCCTGCGGCAACCGGCGCGCCGCTTTCATCCACCACCATTTGGTGATGCGCAAAGGCATCCCAGGCGTCGCGCTCCGATCCCTTGGGCTGGCGAAGCGGTTTACGCAGCATTTCCCAGCGAAACTGGTAGTAGATATCCAGCTCTTCTGCGGTTTCAGGTACACGAAGATGATACATAAAGTGATTCTCTTTTTCCGGAGCGCCCGTTAGCCTTTCCGACCGCTTCATACCTGGAGCCAGAACGTCACCGGCCCGTCATTAACCAGCGATACCTGCATATCCGCCGCAAAGCGGCCCGTCTCGGTGACAAGGCCTCTTTCGCGACAGCAGGCGACAAAGTACTCATATAACCGCTCGGCCTCTGCTGGCGCCGCGCCGCCCGAAAAGCCTGGGCGCATGCCTTTTTGCGTGTCGGCCGCCAGCGTAAACTGCGAAACCACCAGCACGCTGCCGCCAGCCTGCTGCACGTTAAGATTCATCTTGCCGTTCTCATCGCTGAAAATGCGATAGCCCAACACGCGGTCGCACAGCCGCTGCGCTTTTTGCTCGTCGTCGCCTTTTTCCACGCCCAGTAAGATTAGCAATCCCGGCCCGATTTCACCGATGGTCTGACCGGCTACCGTCACGCTGGCGCTCAGCGCTCGTTGAATTAAGGCAATCATTCTCTTCCTTTTCTTCTTCCTGTTTAAGCTGGCGATAGTCGCCGAGAGAGGCGGTGATCTCTGCACCCAGCAGGACAATACACCATGTCCAGTAAACCCAAAGGAACAGAATAGGGATAACCGCCAGCACGCCATAGATAAGCTGATATGAAGGGAACATCGTAACATAGAGCGCAAAGCCTTTTTTCCCCAGCTCAAACAGCAGCCCCGCCACCAGCGCGCCGACCAGCGCATCTTTCCCCGGTACCTGCCGCGTCGGCACAATGCTGTAGAGCAGCCAGAAAGCCAGCCAGGAGAGCAGCAGCGGAAAAATACGCAGCCCGTAGTCAATCAGTCCGCTGACGCCGCTGACCGAAGCCCAGCGCAGCGACAGCAGATAAGAGCTGATCGCCAGGCTGGCACCCGCCAGCAGCGGGCCAAGCGTCAGGATCATCCAGTAGACGGCAAAAGAGTAAACGAGGGGCCTTTTGCGCTTGCTGCGCCAGATGACATTTAGCGCGCTGTCGATGGAGTACATCAGCAGCAGCGCCGTCACCACCAGCCCGCAGGCGCCCACCGCCGTCATTTTATTGACGTTGGCGACAAACTGTTCCAGATAGCTTTGAACTACCGTGCCGGACGCCGGCACAAAGTTCTGAAAGATAAACAGCTTGAGCTGCCTGCTGACATCGGCGAAGGCCGGGAACGCGGCGAACAGCGCAAATACCACCGCCACCAGCGGCACCAGCGACAGCAGCGATACGTAGGCAAGATGCCCCGCCAGCAGCGTCATGCCATCCTCGTCGATACGCTGCCACAGCAGCTTTATCCAGCGCCAGGTCGCCCGCAGGCGGTGTCGATAATGGTTAATCGGCCGCATTAGCGAAAAAGGCCGGTATGGTGGTCGCATCAAATACGGGCACGCTCTGAATGCCCAGCGCCTGCGCCGCGTCGATATTTTCCTGGTTGTCGTCAAAGAAAATAGCCTGGTCGGCGGTGAAGCCCTCTTCGCTCAGCACCTGCTGATAGATACGCGCTTCCGGCTTGCGCATCCCCATCTCCTGGGAAAGATAGAGCTTGTCCGCCGCGCTTTGTACCTCAGGATACTGCGACGGCCAGAAACGCTGATGCAGCCGGTTGGTGTTAGACAGGATCACGACCCGATGGCCGCGCGCGCGCAGTCCGTTCATGATACGGATGGTGTCCGCCCTGACGCCGACAAAAACGGCCTGCCAGCCTGCGGTGAACTGTTCGAAGCTCAGCGCCAGACCCAGCTCGTCGCACAGCTGTTCGGCAAAATCCTCGTCGCTGATTTCTCCTCGTTCATGACGATGAAAGCTTTCTCCCATCGTAAAACGGCTTTGCAGCGTGGCCAAAGGCACGCGTCCCAGATCGCTCCAGACGCCCAGAACCCGGTTGAAATCAATATCAACAATGACGTTACCTAAATCAAAGATATACAGCATGGCCATCTCCATTTGTTCCGGTAAGGTATTCACTCTAGCGGTAAAAAGAGAAGCTGAACAGGGCAGGATTTTGAAATCTGGAAGGAAGGTTCCACAGGCGAAAAAAAACAGGGCCGGAAAGATCCGGCCCTGTATTACAGCTTAAAAAAAGCGATTAAGCTTCTTTGCTGCCGCGTGATGCGCGTTTACGATCGTTTTCAGTCAGGTGACGTTTACGGATACGTACGGACAGCGGAGTCACTTCCACCAGCTCGTCGTCATCGATAAATTCAATCGCCTGCTCAAGCGTCATCTTGATAGCCGGCACCAGCGTGGTCGCTTCGTCAGTACCGGAAGCACGCATGTTGGTCAGCTTCTTACCGGTCAGACAGTTCACGGTCAGGTCGTTAGAACGGCTATGAATACCGATAATCTGGCCTTCATAAACTTCTGCGCCGTGACCCAGGAACAGCTTACCGCGATCCTGCAGGCTGAACAGGGCGAAAGCTACCGCTTTACCCTGGCCGTTAGAGATCAGCACGCCGTTCTGGCGCTGGCCCACTTCGCCCGGACGAATGTCGTCGTAGTGGCTGAAGGTGGAGTACAGCAGGCCGGTACCGGAAGTCATGGTCATGAATTCGTTACGGAAGCCGATCAGGCCACGGCTTGGGATCACGTAGTCAAGACGTACGCGGCCTTTGCCATCCGGATCCATGTTTTTCATGTCCGCTTTACGTTCGCCCATCGCCTGCATCACAGAGCCCTGATGCTGCTCTTCGATATCCAGGGTGACGTTCTCGAACGGCTCCTGCTTACGACCGTCAATTTCGCGGAAGATAACTTTTGGACGGGATACCGCCAGCTCAAAGCCTTCACGACGCATGTTTTCGATCAGTACGGACAGGTGCAGTTCACCACGGCCGGAAACGCGGAATGCATCGGCGTCTTCGGTCTCTTCCACGCGCAGCGCAACGTTGTGCACCAGCTCTTTACGCAGACGATCCAGGATCTGACGAGAAGTAACGAACTTACCTTCTTTACCGCAGAACGGCGAGGTGTTGACGTTAAAGAACATGGTAACGGTCGGCTCATCAACGCTCAGCGCCGGCAGCGCTTCCACATTCTGTGGGTCACAGATGGTGTCGGAGATGTTCAGCTCGCCCAGACCGGTGATAGCGATGATATCGCCCGCTTCCGCTTCGGTCGCGTCGATACGCTCCAGACCCAGGTGAGTCAGCACCTTGCCGACTTTACCGTTACGGGTTTTGCCTTCGCTATCGACGATGGTGACCTGCTGGTTCGGCTTCACTTTGCCGCGCTTGATGCGGCCGATGCCGATAACGCCAACATAGTTGTTGTAGTCCAGCTGCGAGATCTGCATCTGGAACGGCGCTTCCATTTCTACCTGTGGAGGAGAAACGTGCTGCACGATGGCTTCATACAGCGGGGTCATGTCTTCTGCCATGTCGCTGTGGTCAAGACCAGCAATACCGTTCAGAGCAGAAGCGTAGATAACCGGGAAGTCGAGCTGTTCGTCGGTCGCGTCCAGGTTAACGAACAGGTCAAAGACCTGATCCACAACCCAGTCAGGACGTGCGCCAGGGCGGTCAACCTTGTTGATGACCACGATCGGCTTCAGACCATTAGCAAACGCTTTTTTGGTCACGAAGCGGGTTTGCGGCATAGGGCCATCCATTGCATCCACAACCAGCAGCACCGAGTCGACCATAGACATCACACGCTCTACCTCGCCGCCGAAGTCGGCGTGTCCCGGGGTATCCACGATGTTGATACGGTAGTCGTTCCATTTAATGGCGGTGTTTTTTGCGAGGATGGTAATCCCACGCTCTTTCTCCAAATCGTTGGAGTCCATTACGCGTTCGGTCGCTTCGGTGCGGGCGTCAAAGGTCCCGGACTGCTGCAGCAACTTATCAACCAGGGTAGTTTTACCATGGTCAACGTGGGCAATAATGGCGATGTTACGCAAATTTTCGATCACAGCTTTGCCTCAGGCATTAGAAATAGCGCGCTATTGTACACGGATTAATCGAAGAGCTGAACAGGATCACAGTTTTCAATTAAAGATAACTTTCGGGATTGCTTTCGGGGCCGTTTCCGGTGCAAAAAACACCCTTTATCAGAAAAATGC
Source organism: Erwinia sp. TECH1 (assembly GCF_054057575.1). Lineage (NCBI taxonomy): Bacteria > Pseudomonadati > Pseudomonadota > Gammaproteobacteria > Enterobacterales > Erwiniaceae > Erwinia > Erwinia sp. TECH1. The sequence continues at coordinate 116,513 of NZ_JBSRZK010000001.1, forward strand.
ACTATTATTGTGCACTGACCGCACGCAAAAGCACCATAATGGTGCGCGACTTCCATCATGGTGCAGCTCCCGTTTCACGAGAGGGCGCATCATAGCGCTTTTTTCATCAATTAAGAAAGTTGGCATAGTTTTCGCTTTAATTATAACAAGCGAAAGAGGCCAGTTTCCACAACGGTTGCTAAGCAGTCAGAGAACATAATTATCGGTCGGCTGGGCGAGATAAGCAAAGCGCACCGCGAAAGTTCTCTAACCGACGACCATGACAAATCCAGGAGAGTTAAGTATGTCCGCTGAACACGTTCTGTCGATGATGAACGAGCATGAAGTCAAATTTGTTGACCTGCGCTTCACTGACACCAAAGGTAAAGAGCAGCACGTTACCATTCCTGCTCACCAGGTTAACGCTGACTTCTTCGAAGAAGGCAAAATGTTTGACGGCTCCTCCATCGGCGGCTGGAAAGGCATTAACGAATCCGACATGGTGCTGATGCCGGACGCGACCACCGCGGTCCTGGATCCTTTCTTTGAAGACTCTACGCTTATCATTCGTTGTGACATCCTTGAGCCAGGCACCATGCAGGGCTACGATCGCGACCCACGTTCTATCGCCAAGCGCGCCGAAGATTTCCTGCGTTCTTCCGGCATTGCGGACACCGTGCTGTTTGGCCCGGAGCCAGAATTCTTCCTGTTTGACGATGTGCGTTTCGGCGCGACCACCTCTGGCTCTCACGTGGCTATCGATGATATCGAAGCGGCATGGAACACCGGCAAAGAATATGAAGGCGGCAACAAAGGCCACCGTCCGGGCCTGAAAGGCGGCTATTTCCCGGTGCCACCGGTCGACTCTTCACAGGACATCCGTTCTGCTATGTGTCTGACCATGGAGCAGATGGGTCTGGTTGTTGAAGCTCATCACCACGAAGTGGCGACCGCAGGTCAGAACGAAGTGGCCACCCGCTTCAACACCATGACCAAAAAAGCCGACGAAATTCAGATCTACAAATATGTCGTGCACAATGTGGCGCACGCTTTCGGCAAAACCGCGACCTTTATGCCAAAACCAATTTTTGGCGATAACGGTTCCGGTATGCACTGCCATATGTCCCTGTCCAAAGGCGGCACCAACCTGTTCGCTGGCGACAAATACGGCGGCCTGTCTGAAATGGCCCTGTTCTACATCGGCGGTGTGATCAAGCACGCTAAAGCGATCAACGCGCTGTCTAACCCGACTACCAACTCCTACAAGCGTCTGGTTCCGGGTTACGAAGCGCCGGTTATGCTGGCCTACTCTGCCCGTAACCGTTCCGCCTCTATCCGTATTCCAGTGGTTGCCAGCCCGAAAGCGCGCCGTATTGAAGCCCGCTTCCCGGATCCAGCCGCTAACCCATATCTGTGCTTCGCCGCGCTGCTGATGGCTGGCCTGGACGGCATCATCAACAAGATCCATCCTGGCGACGCGATGGACAAAAACCTGTACGACCTGCCGCCGGAAGAAGAAGCTGAAATTCCAAAAGTAGCCGGCTCGCTGGAAGAGGCGCTGAACGCGCTGAACGAAGACCGTGAGTTCCTGACTCGTGGCGGCGTGTTCACCGACGACACCATCGATGCGTACATCGACCTGCGCAAGGCTGAAATGGATCGCGTTCGCATGACGCCGCACCCGGTTGAGTTCGAACTGTACTACAGCGTCTGATTTCTGACTCCGGCGACTCGTCGCGTTAAAGCGGCTACGGCAGGCTCAGTGATTCGGGTGAACACGGGCCGCAGCGTAACGAACGCCGGAGATAGTGTTGCCGTGGAAATTTTCAGCCCATCTCCGGATGGGCTTTTTTCGCCGTGAGCGCCACGCGCAGAGAGACGAATTTCAGGTTCCATGACTATAATGCACTAAAATGGTGCAGGAGAACGCTGTTATGGCAACAGGCACGCAGCCCGATGCCGGGCAGATCCTCAACTCGCTGATTAACAGCATACTGCTGGTCGACAGCGAACTGGTGGTGCATTACGCCAATCCCGCCGCTCAGCAACTGCTGGCGCAAAGCTCCCGCAAGCTCTTTGGCACGCCGCTGCCGGATTTGATGGGCTATTTTTCCCTGAACATCGGGGTGATGCGCGAGAGTCTGAATGCCGGTCAGGGGTTTACCGACAGCGAGGTTACGCTGGTCGTCGACAGTCGCGCGCATATTATGTCTTTAACGGCGCAGCTGCTGCCGGACGGGCTAATCCTGCTGGAAATGGCGCCGATGGACAATCAGCGTCGCCTCAGTCAGGAACAGCTTCAGCATGCTCAACAGGTCGCCGCACGGGATTTAGTTCGCGGGCTGGCGCATGAAATTAAAAATCCGTTAGGGGGATTACGCGGCGCGGCGCAGCTGTTGGCAAAAGCCCTGCCTGACCCGGCCTTAACGGAATATACCAAAGTCATTATCGAACAGGCCGATCGCCTGCGTAACCTGGTGGATCGCCTGCTTGGCCCGCAGCAGCCGGGCATGCACGTTACGCAAAGCATCCATCAGGTCGCCGAGCGCGTGGTTAACCTGGTCTCAATGGAGCTGCCCGATAACGTTACGCTGATCAGAGATTACGACCCCAGCCTGCCGGAGCTGCCGCATGACCCGGATCAAATCGAACAGGTGCTGCTAAACGTGGTGCGTAACGCGCTACAGGCGCTGGGAGAAAAAGGCGGTGCCATTACGCTGCGCACCCGCACCGCATTTCAGCTAACGCTGCACGGCGTCCGCTATCGCCTGGTGGCCCGTATCGATATTGAAGATAACGGCCCCGGCATTCCGGCTCAGCTACAGGACACGCTGTTTTACCCGATGGTGAGCGGCCGCGAAGGCGGCACCGGTTTAGGCCTGTCGATCGCCCGCAGCCTGATCGATCAGCATTCGGGAAAAATAGAATTTAACAGTTGGCCTGGCCACACCGAATTTTCCGTTTATTTGCCTATTCGCCAGTGAGGTTTCTATGCAACGAGGGATAGTCTGGATCGTCGATGACGATAGCTCCATCCGCTGGGTGCTTGAACGCGCGCTTACTGGAGCCGGTTTAAACTGCGCCACGTTTGACAGCGCGAGCGAGGTGCTGGACGCGCTTGCCACCAAAACTCCGGACGTTTTGCTTTCCGATATTCGTATGCCCGGCATGGACGGACTGGCGTTACTGAAACAAATTAAGCAACGTCATCCGATGCTGCCGGTAATTATTATGACCGCACACTCCGATCTGGATGCGGCCGTCAGCGCCTATCAGCAAGGCGCATTCGATTACCTGCCAAAACCCTTTGATATCGATGAAGCCGTGGCGTTAGTGGAACGCGCGATCAGCCACTATCAGGAGCAGCAGCAGCCGCGCAACCAGCCGGTCAGCGGCCCGACTACCGATATCATCGGCGAAGCGCCGGCGATGCAGGACGTGTTTCGTATTATCGGCCGCCTCTCGCGTTCTTCAATCAGCGTATTGATCAACGGCGAGTCGGGCACGGGCAAAGAGCTGGTGGCGCACGCGCTGCATCGCCACAGCCCGCGCGCGAAGGCGCCTTTTATCGCGCTGAATATGGCGGCTATCCCGAAGGATCTGATTGAGTCGGAGCTTTTCGGCCATGAGAAAGGCGCATTTACCGGCGCTAATCAAATCCGTCAGGGACGTTTCGAACAGGCCGACGGCGGCACGCTGTTTCTGGATGAAATTGGCGATATGCCGCTGGACGTGCAGACTCGTTTATTACGCGTGCTGGCCGACGGCCAGTTTTATCGCGTCGGCGGCTATGCGCCGGTCAAAGTCGACGTCAGGATCATCGCCGCCACGCACCAGAACCTGGAGCTGCGGGTACAGGAAGGTAAATTCCGCGAGGATCTGTTTCACCGCCTGAACGTTATCCGCGTGCATCTGCCGCCGCTGCGGGAGCGTCGTGAGGATATCCCTCGTCTGGCGCGCTATTTCCTTCAGGTCGCGGCACGCGAGCTGGGCGTCGAGGCAAAAATTCTGCATCCCGAAACCGAAACGGCGCTGACCCGCCTGCACTGGTCAGGCAACGTGCGCCAGCTGGAAAATACCTGCCGCTGGCTGACGGTGATGGCCGCCGGCCAGGAAGTGCTGATCCAGGATTTGCCGCCGGAGCTGTTTGAAACCGCCACGCCGGACAATCCCGTGCAGTCACTGCCCGACAGCTGGGCGACGCTGCTGGCGCAGTGGGCCGATCGCGCGCTGCGTTCCGGTCATCAAAACTTGTTATCGGAAGCACAGCCAGAGATGGAGCGCACGCTGCTGACTACCGCGCTGCGTCATACACAAGGCCACAAGCAGGAAGCGGCGCGACTGTTGGGATGGGGGCGAAACACGCTGACCCGCAAGCTGAAAGAGCTGGGTATGGAGTAAAGCAGAAGAAGCATAAAAAAACGTCGATTCGCGCATTTTTTATGCTTTTGCGACTTTACACATCGGTATCAGTCAGTATCATTCTGAACCGTTATCGGGGAGGAAGATAATGCTGGAATCGTTAATTCATGTGGTGACGCACTACGCGCAGACGGGTGCCGCGCATCTGCCGCAAACGGCTATGGCCGCCGTGCTGTGCGCAGCGATGCTGAAATTTCCAGGCTGAGGCGCCAAAAATTTCAGCACTAAAAAGCCGGGAACGTTTTTGTTTCCGGCTTTTTTATGCTCGCCTCTTTTCAGATCACCCGCGAGAACTGCTGTAGGCGCGTTTGCTGGCGTAGATAGCGGTCAAAGCACATGCAGATATTCCTGACCAGCAGGCGCCCCTTAGAAGTGACCTGAAGGCCTTTCTCGCTGCGCTCCACCAGCCCGTCTGCAATCAGCGGCTCAAGCAGCGCCAGATCCTCCGCAAAATAGTCGGTAAAGGTGACGCCGTGCGAGGTAAAAGCGGCGAAATCCAGCGAGAAATTACACATCAGCGTTTTAATCACCTCGCGGCGCAGGATATCGTCGCCCGACAGCTCTACGCCGCGCCAGAGCGCCGTACCCTGCTTAGCCACGGCGTCATACCACTCTTTTAGCCCTTTCTGGTTTTGCGCATAGCCGCCGCCGATCATACTGATGGCGGAGACGCCCAGGCCCAGCAGATCGTTGTCTCCCTGCGTGGTATACCCCTGGAAGTTGCGATGCAGCTTGCCTTCCCGCTGGGCAACGGCCAGCTCGTCCTCCGGTCTGGCAAAGTGGTCCATACCGATAAACTGGTAGCCGGAGGCCATCAGCGCGGCAATGGACTGTTGCAGGATGGTCAGTTTCTGTTGGGGATCGGGCAGATCGGCCTCTTTAATTTTCCGCTGCGCGGCAAAGTGCGCGGGCATATGCGCATAATTGAAGACGCTAAGCCTGTCGGGGTTCAGCGCAATGACCTTTTGCAGGGTAAAGGCAAGGCTTTCCGGCGTCTGCTTCGGTAAGCCATAAATCAAATCGAGATTAACAGAGCTGAAGCCCACCCGCTTTGCCCGCTCGATAAGCGCGACGATAGTCTGCTCATCCTGTACGCGGTTAACCTTTTCCTGCACCTCTTTATTGAAATCCTGCACACCCATGCTCAGCCGGGTAAAACCTGCGGCAAAGAGATGATCGATCACGTCCGCTTCAATTTCTCGCGGATCGATTTCAATGGAAAGCTCCGCCTCGTCGCTGAAGGCAAAGTGCTGACGCAGCAGCGCCATCAGTGTGGAAATCTGCGCTTTACTGAGAAAAGTAGGCGTGCCGCCGCCCCAGTGCATCTGTGTCACGGTTCGGTTGCGGAAAAGCGCGGCGCGACTGGCGATTTCTACGGCTAAAGCTTCCAGATAGTCGTCAGCTTTATGCTGATGACGGGTAACGACTTTATTACAGCCGCAGAAGTAACAAAGGCGATGGCAGAAAGGAATATGAATATAAAGCGACAGCGGGCGATGGGGAGTACGCTGGCTGGCACGGATAAAATCGGCTTCGCGGTAAGCCTCGCTGAACTCCAGCGCGGTAGGATAAGAAGTGTAACGGGGACCCGAGATATTATATTTTTGCAGCAGGACGGGATCCCACTCAATTGTCTGCGTCACGATATTCTCTCCTGCATTGGCGTGTTGACCGTCGCGGAGGCGCTGTCGGCAGGACGGTCGGTCTGCGTAGCCGGGCTTTCAGCCGGGACAGACGCCGTAGTTTACCCAACATCCAGAGCAGGCAGCAGAACAGAATCAGCAGGTAAATTGATCCAGGCCAAATCATTGGCAGAGATACCTTATGCAGAAACGGCGCCCGTTGGCGCCGTCCTTTAAGTAAGTCCGAAAAGCATCGCCGGGATTAATTACCGCCTTTAAGCAGGCGATACATATCCTCTTCAGCTTCTTCATCTTCGACTTCGTCATCCAGCGCGATCCCCAGCTGTTCCATCAGCGTGTCGATGCGATCCAGCGTCTGGTCAAGCCACGCCTGCTCTTCTGCTTTCAGGGTGTCGCCATTTTCCAGCCGATCCAGCAGCGCATCCAGCCGCTCGTCGTTTTCGAGCTTCGCCAGCTCTTCTTCCGGCGTCAGACGGGGTTTCTTCTCTTCGGCTTTTTTCACCGGCTTAGCTTTTTTCGCGGGCTGCGCGGCAGCAGCGCCCAGCGCTACCGGCGTTTTACTGCCAATACGTGGATCTTTCTCTTTAGCGCTTTCGCCGTTTTTCTTTGTCGCCGCTACGGGGTTAGCGCGACTGCCGGAGGCGTGGCCGCGATGTTTCTTATCGCGTTTACGATCGCGCGCTTCCGTGTTGATTTCATCGCGCGTTTTACGCTTCGCTTTTGCCGCCGGTTTTTTCTGCGAATCGCGTACAGGTTGCTTCATGGTTTCTGCTCTCAGACTGTTTATCTTCAGTATAGAATTGCGGCGGAATCTAGCAGAAAGCAGACAAAGAAAAAAGGCGCCAGGTCACCCTGTCGCCTTTTTTCGCACCTTCCGCAGAAGGACTGACTAAGTCAGCATCCTTTTTGGCATCCAACTTCCCGGTTTTCCCTTGCCATGCCGTCCTCCGTGGACGCAGTCCTTTCCCTTCAGATGAGCCGTTCCCCGACACTTTCCTTCCCTGCTCAGTACCTTCCTGGCATCCCCCTGAGCGCTTCATCCTGAAGTGAGCCGTCCTGGCTCTGACAACAAATGTAGACTATATGGAGAAACTCACAAGGTAAGTTACGAAAAAATTTATTAATGTTTGGCCTTAAAATAATAAGCTATTGATTTTAAATAACTTAATTTTTAAAAGCTGGAAAGAAAAGGTAAAGTTCTGGCAAAAAGTATAGCCAATCTCTTACAAAGCCACCGCCGCGCCGCGTGCGGCTGGGCGCTTTTAATCCATACAGGGTATACTCTGCGCAATTGTTCTTATTATCTGGAGTTTCTAACTTGTCTGGCTGGAATTATAACCTTACCCACTTTGTCACCAGCGCGCCCGACATCCGCCACCTTCCAGCCGATATCGGTATTGAAGTGGCGTTTGCAGGACGCTCTAATGCCGGCAAATCCAGCGCGTTGAATACGCTAACCAATCAGAAGAGCCTGGCCCGTACCAGTAAAACGCCCGGCCGCACCCAGCTGATTAACCTGTTTCAGGTCACCGAAGGCTATCGCCTGGTGGATTTGCCTGGCTATGGCTATGCCGAAGTGCCGGAAGAGATGAAGTTAAAATGGCAGCGTTCGCTGGCAGAATATCTTCAGATGCGTCAGTGTCTGAAAGGGCTGGTTGTGCTGATGGATATCCGTCATCCGCTGAAGGATCTGGATCGGCAGATGATTGAATGGGCGGTACAGAGCGGCATTCAGGTGCTGGTGCTGCTGACCAAGGCGGACAAGCTGGCTTCCGGCGCGCGTAAAGCGCAGTTAAATCTGGTACGCGAAGCCGCTAAAGGGTTCGTCGGCGATGTACAGGTTGAAGCTTTCTCTTCGCTTAAGAAATTGGGCGTCGATAAATTGCGCCTGAAACTGGACAGCTGGTTCAGTGAAATTCCACCAGCGACGGAAGAAACGTTACCAGAAGCCTGATATCCGGCTGAACGACGCCCAATAAAAAACGCCCCAGTCATAACGACTGGGGCGGCTAATATTCAGCCAAATCCGGTTACGTGAAGTAAACGGTTTGAAAGATAGAACATCTTACCTCTGTACCCTACATCTTCAACTCTACATGATTTTTTCAGGCCTCAAAAGGATTTTTTACCGCCCCGTTTCACAAAATTCCCTTTTTTATCGAATACACTTCACAGAAAAATAGTTTTCAGGTAGCGAAGGCGCAAAAAAAATGTTTGAGCGATAACAGGTTAGCGCTGGCGTTATGCACGGTGTTATCGCTTATAAGCGCTCATTAATTGACAGGCTAAAGCGCTTTCTGGCATCACATTGATAAAGCCGGGCCTTAGCCCGGCCTCAGATTAATGCGCTTCGTCCCAGTTATGCCCTACGCCCACATCGACACGCAGCGGCACGTCCAGCTGCATACTGTTTTCCATCAGCTCGCGGATTTTCACCGTTGCCGCTTCGATTTCCGACGTTTTCACCTCAAATACCAGTTCATCGTGAACCTGCATGATCATCTTCACATCAGGATTAGCCTGCGGCGTCAGCCAGCCGTCGACGGCAATCATAGCCTTTTTGATGATATCGGCAGCCGTGCCCTGCATTGGCGCGTTGATTGCTGCCCGCTCGGCCGCTTTGCGACGCATCGCGTTGCTGGCTTTAATGTCCGGCAGATAAAGACGACGACCATCCAGCGTAGAGACATAGCCTTTTTCCGCCGCCTGCTGGCGCGTGCTTTCCATATATTCCAGCACGCCAGGATAGCGTTCAAAATAGAGATCCATGTATTTTCTGGCTTCGCCCGCGCCGATATTAAGCTGACGCGACAAACCAAAAGCGCTCATGCCGTAAATCAGGCCAAAGTTGATAGCCTTTGCGCTGCGACGCTGCTCGCCCGTCACCTTATCCAGCGCCATGCCAAACACTTCCGCCGCCGTGGCACGGTGAATGTCTTCTCCTGCCGAGAAGGCGCTCAGTAACCCTTTGTCCTGAGAAAGGTGCGCCATAATACGCAGCTCGATTTGCGAGTAGTCCGCCGCCAGGATCTGATGGCCCTCAGAAGCGATAAAGGCCTGGCGGATACGACGTCCTTCCTCATTGCGTACCGGAATGTTCTGCAGATTAGGATCGGTAGAAGAAAGGCGTCCCGTGGCCGTCACCGCCTGATGATAAGAAGTGTGCACGCGGCCGGTCAGCGGATTAATCATTACCGGCAGTTTGTCGGTGTAGGTTGATTTCAGCTTGGAAAGGCCACGGTGCTCCAGAATAACTTTTGGCAGCGGATAGTCCAGCGCCAGTTCGGCCAGCACTTCCTCGCTGGTGGACGGCGCGCCGCCGGGCGTTTTCTTGGTTGGCTTAATCCCCTGTTTTTCAAACAGAATAGTTTGCAGCTGTTTAGTAGAGGAAAGATTAAAGGGCTCACCCGCCAGCTCGTGCGCTTTCTGCTCCAGCTCTGCCAGACGCGTGGTCAGCTCCTGAGAATGTTTGGCAAGGATAGCCTGGTCAATCAGCACGCCGTTACGTTCAATACGGGAGATCACCGTCACCAGCGGCATTTCGATATTTTCGAAAACCTCTTTTGGCCCCTGCTCTTTTTCCAGCTCCGGCCACATTTTCAGATGCAGCTGTAGCGTTACGTCCGCATCTTCCGCCGCATAGTGCGCCGCTTGCTCAAGGGCAATCTGATTAAACGTCAGCTGCTTTTTACCTTTCCCGGCGATTTCCTCAAAGGTCACGGTTTTATGGTTCAGCCAGCGTGAAGCCAGCGTATCCATATCGTGACGGCCCACCACGCTGTTTAGCGCGTAGGATTCCAGCATGGTATCGAATTTAATACCGTGCAGTTCAATACCATAGTTGTTCAGCACGCCGCGATCGTATTTCAGGTTCTGACCAACTTTGAACAGTTTTTTATCTTCCAGCAGCGGTTTCAGGCGCGCCAGCACCTCTTTACGATCGAGCTGCAAAGGTGCGTCGAGGTAGTCGTGAGCAACCGGCAGGTAAGCGGCCTCACCCGGCGCCACAGCGAAAGCGATGCCGACGATATTGGCGCTCAACGTATCCAGCGAATCGGTTTCCAGGTCAAAAGCGAAAAGCTCGCTTGCCTGTAACTTTTGCAACCAGTCGGCAAAGGTCTCCTCGTCAAGGATAGTGACGTAGCCATCCGTCGCCAGAATGCTGGTCGCTTCAGGCTGCGGGCTTTCCGGCTGTTCCGCCAGGGTTTTCTGTGCAGCAGCGCCGCCTTTTTTCCCCTGTAGCCATTTACCCTCTTCCAGATCGGTGATCCAGCGTTTGAATTCATAGCGACGGAACAGCGTCAGCAGTTCTTCGACAGCAGGCTCGCTAACGATCAGCTCTTCACAGCCTGCATCGAGCGGCACATCAGTTTTGATGGTGGCCAGCTGGTAAGAAAGGAGAGCGACCTCCTTGTTTTGCTCCAGCTTAGCCGCCATGGTTTTGGCACCGCGGAAGGAGAGATCGGCGACTTTATCCAGGTTCTCATAGATATCTTTAATACCGCCAAGTCCCTGTAACAGCGCCTGCGCCGTTTTCTCGCCTACGCCCGGCACGCCCGGAATATTGTCCGAAGCGTCGCCCATCAGCGCCAGAAAATCGATAATCAGCGAGGGTGGAATGCCGTATTTCTCCACCACCTCGTCCGGGCCAAGAATAGCGTTATTCATGGTGTTGATAAGGGTGATATTTGGCGTGACCAGCTGCGCCATATCTTTATCGCCGGTGCTGATTAAAACGGGTATGCCCTTTTTACCCGCCTCCAGCGCCAGGGTACCGATAACGTCATCGGCTTCCACGCCCGATACCGCTAATAACGGCAGTCCCATTGCCCTGACCATATTGTGCAGTGGCTCAATCTGCGCACGCAGATCGTCCGGCATAGGCGGCCGATGGGATTTGTAGTGCTCAAAAAGTTCATCACGAAACGTTTTGCCCTTGGCATCGAAAACGACCGCAACATGGCTGGGTTTATATTGCAGCAGCAGGCTGCGCAGCATATTCAGCACGCCGTACATAGCGCCGGTAGGGTCGCCGGCGCTGTTGGTCAGCGGAGGAAACGCATGATATGCGCGATACAGGTAGGACGAGCCATCTACCAGAATAAGCGGGTTTTCTGCAATTTGTGCCATAGGTTTGTCACATTCCGGGTTAAATTTCACTATAGGGTAAGGATGCCACAGCTATACCGGAAATATGAAATATCTCCGGGCGCCACGCCTTTGTTTTGCGGCCTGTTTCGCAAACGCTTCCTGTGGATAACTTTGTGCGTAAATTTCATAACATATTAATACAGCTGGCGTACCGGGCTATACCAATTATTTAAATCGATAATTTTCAATAACTTAAATATTTAACCGCTAAGGATCCTTGCCCAAAGGTAATTTGCATTAATGTGGATATAAATTAGCGGCTAAACGATCTGGTGGATCTTTAGCAAGAAAAAGCGATCGGAAGAATTTTGATCTGACGAGGAAATGAAGAGGCGGTTTAACCGACACAGCGAGGTTGAAACCCTCGCTGTGTCAAAATATGGCTTACTTTTGGGTTAACAGGAATTTTACGACGTTAGCGTATTGCTGCGTGTAATTATCCATCGAGCTGGTATCCAGGCCACCGTTGTTAACCATATATTTACCGTTAACAAACATCGCCGGCACGCCGCGCAGATCGACATCGACCGCTGCTTTTTCCTGCTGGGCTACCAGCGATTTCACCACAAAGCTGTTCCAGGCCGCATCGTATTCTTCCGGCTTGATGCCGGCTGCCTTCACAAAGGCCGCTTTCAGGCTGGCCGGATCGGTGATGGTCTGGGTTTTCTGGATGCCTTCAAACAGCGGAGCAGTGACTTTATCTTCCACACCCAGCGCCATGGCAACGGCCCATGCCTGAGTCACCACTTTGCCCATTTCGCCGCCGAGGAATTCAACGTGATATTTAGTCACTTTAGTGCCGGCAGGCACGGCTTTTTTCACCGCGTCGCTAACGTGCCAGACGTGTTCGAATTCATAGCAGTGCGGGCAGAAGAAAGAGAAAAACTCCACAACCTGAGGCTCGCCGGTAACAGGTTTCTGTATCGTGACGTACTGCTGTCCATCGGTAAACTGGGCAGCAGAAGCGCTGAACGCCAGAAAAACACCAATCAGCGCGAATAAAATCTTTTTCATCTGGAAACTCTCTCCTAACAGCAAAAGAGGCTGACCGGAAAAGGCGATCAGCCCTGGAATGCAGGCATCAGCTGCAGCGGTGGCTCCTGCAACAGCCGGGTCTGCTCATTGAAAATAGCGATCTGTCTGCGCCAGAAATCTTCGTCCGTCATCCATGGAAAGCTGGCCGGAAACGCCGGATCTTCCCAGCGGCGCACAATCCACGCCAGATAATAAACCATCCTCATAGCGCGTAAAGGCTCAATCAGTGACAATTCGTGTGTGTCGAACTCGCAGAATTCACCGTAGGCTTCCAGCAGGATATCCCACTGAATACGCTGCTCCTGAAGATCGCCGTTAACCAGCATCCATAGATCCTGTACGGCAGGGCCATTACGAGCGTCGTCCAGATCCACAAACAGCGGGCCATCGCGCCACAGAATATTGCCGGGATGGCAATCGCCGTGCAGACGAAGCGGCTGCCACTGAGTATGCCAGCACTTTTGTAAAGTTGCGCTGAGCAGATCGACGCTTGCCAATAAATTCTGTTTCAGCTTAGCCGGGATCAACGTGCTGGATTCAAGCACCTGACGAGGTTCGTGGATATACTCCTCCAGACCAAAGGTCGGACGAGCATCAAAGGTTTTTTTACGTCCCGTCTGGTGAATACGGCCCAGAAAACGACCAACCCATTCCAGATGATCGTAGTTATCCGTTTCGTATTGCCGTCCTCCCAGGCTGGGGAAAACGGTAAATAAGTAGCCGTTATGTTGATGCAGCGTTTGCCCTTGCAGCGCAAGCGGCGCGGCCACGGGGACCTCATCAGCCAGCAGCTCGGCAGTAAACCGGTGTTCTTCTTCGATTTGCAGCGAAGACCAGCGCTGAGGGCGATAGAATTTCACCACGTAACGCTTTTTGTCCTCGTCGGAAAACTGATATACCCGATTTTCGTAGCTGTTCAGCGCGGTAAGCCCCGATTCAACGCGGATGCCCGTTTCCCAGAGCGCATCCAGGATCGTATCAGGATTAAGGTTTTGAAAGTTAAAGGCGGGTTCAGTCATCCGGCGTACTCATCGATAATCGTCATGCATTGAGGATACCATTAATCGCCCGTACGTCGGATGAACAGCGGCAGTTAATCTTTAATAACGCCGCGCGCGCGAAGCAGCGCCGTTTTGAAATCGTCTTCATAATCTTTTTGCAGGCCCGGGATAGCTTCGCTTTTGTCAGCATTGCGTAGTTTAAGATGATAAATCAGCACGTCATCGCTCAGGTCGGCCAGGGGCTGAGTAAATCCTGCCTCATCCGCCATTTTCTGCAAAAATTGCACTAAATTCAGGTCGGGTTCCTGTTGCCAGGCTGGCTGCAGCAGTGAAATTAACTCGTTAAGACGGTGACATTTCATAATAGGGTTCCTGTGAGATTCGGGTTCCGCTACGGTAGCAGGGTTAATCCCACAAAAAAAGAGGGTCTACAGCTTATGCGTTTTTGCGGTTCAGATACCGTTTCGATTACAGGCGTCATTCTTGCAGGCGGGCGCGGCAGCCGCATGGGCGGCGAAGATAAAGGGCTGGTGCTGTATCAGGGAAAACCGCTCTATCAGCACGTTCTGAGTCGCCTACGACCTCAGGTCAGCCGTGTGTGTATCAGCGCCAACCGTAATTTGTCTGTTTATCAGCAAACCGGCCTGTCGGTTATAACCGATACGCTGCCGGATTTTCCGGGGCCGTTAGCCGGTATGCTGGCAGCGCTGGAAAAAATCGAGACGGAATGGGTGGTTTTTGTCTCTTGCGACACCCCTTTACTGCCAGAAGATTTAGTTTCTCGCCTGTGGCAGGCTAAACGGGATGCACCTGTGGTTTGGGCTAAATCTGACGGACGCGATCATCCCACTCTGGCATTAATGCATGTCAGTTTAATTGAGCCACTGAAAAGCTTTCTGATAAAGGGAGAACGGAAGGTGATGATTTTTCTCCAGCAGGCAGGCGGACACAGCGTGGATTTTAACGATTGTCCTGACGCGTTTAATAATATTAATCGTTATGAAGATCTTATTGCAGGAGAACGCGGATGATCCCCCTTTTAGCCATCGCGGCCTGGAGCAGGACAGGCAAAACGACGCTGTTAAAGCAGGTTATTGCCATTTTAAAACAGCGAGGGATCCGTACAGGCCTGATCAAACATACCCATCATAATATGGATATCGATACGCCCGGCAAGGATAGCTATGAATTACGTAAGGCAGGAGCCGATCAGGTGATGGTTTATAATCCGCAGCGTTGGGCATTGATTACCGAAACGCCTGAGCGTAATGAGCCGGATCTTCGCTTTCTCGCCAGCCGGATGGATCCTTCTCTGACAGATATTATTTTAGTGGAAGGTTTTAAACATGAGCCGGTGCCCAAAATAGTGCTGTGGCGTGGAGGGAGCGAACAGTGTTTCAGCGAGCTGTTTGATGAACACGTTATTGCGGTTGCCGCAGATTCTGCTTTCTCTTTGCCTGTGCCCTTGCTGGATATTAATAACGCAATTATGGTTACAGACTTTATTTTAAACTGGTTAGAAGAACAGCAGTAAGTAGGGCATCACTGGCCCGCAGCCGGGCCGTAAAGGGAGATTCCGGGCCCCTGCGCGCTTTATCCGCTGCGGGGCCGCTTTTTCCCGGCCCACAAACGCAAAAAACCCCGACCGTGAGGTCGGGGTTATCGCAATTTGATGCCTGGCAGTTCCCTACTCTCGCATGGGGAGGCCCCACACTACCATCGGCGCTACGGCGTTTCACTTCTGAGTTCGGCATGGGGTCAGGTGGGACCACCGCGCTAAAGCCGCCAGGCAAATTCTGTTTCCCACGCCGCCCTGAGGCCGCGCGGGTTTATCCGTGAACAGGCTGAAAATTGTCTGCGTCTCTCAGACGCCCGCCAGAACGCTTCTGGCGTTGTAAGGTTAAGCCTCACGGGTCATTAGTACCGGTTAGCTCAACGCATCGCTGCGCTTACACACCCGGCCTATCAACGTCGTCGTCTTCAACGTCCCTTCAGGTGGCTTAAAGCCACAGGGAGAACTCATCTCGAGGCAAGTTTCGCGCTTAGATGCTTTCAGCGCTTATCTTTTCCGCACTTAGCTACCGGGCAGTGCCATTGGCATGACAACCCGAACACCAGCGGTGCGTTCACTCCGGTCCTCTCGTACTAGGAGCAACCCCTCTCAATTCTCCAGCGCCCACGGCAGATAGGGACCGAACTGTCTCACGACGTTCTAAACCCAGCTCGCGTACCACTTTAAACGGCGAACAGCCGTACCCTTGGGACCTACTTCAGCCCCAGGATGTGATGAGCCGACATCGAGGTGCCAAACACCGCCGTCGATATGAACTCTTGGGCGGTATCAGCCTGTTATCCCCGGAGTACCTTTTATCCGTTGAGCGATGGCCCTTCCATACAGAACCACCGGATCACTATGACCTGCTTTCGCACCTGCTCGAGCCGTCACTCTCGCAGTCAAGCCAGCTTATGCCATTGCACTAACCTCACGATGTCCGACCGTGATTAGCTGACCTTCGTGCTCCTCCGTTACTCTTTGGGAGGAGACCGCCCCAGTCAAACTACCCACCAGACACTGTCCGCACCCCGGATTACGGGGCCACGTTAGAACACCAGCCATTAAAGGGTGGTATTTCAAGGACGGCTCCACGCGGACTGGCGTCCACGCTTCGAAGCCTCCCACCTATCCTGCACATCAAGGACCAGTGTTCAGTGTCAAGCTGTAGTAAAGGTTCACGGGGTCTTTCCGTCTTGCCGCGGGTACACTGCATCTTCACAGCGATTTCAATTTCACTGAGTCTCGGGTGGAGACAGCCTGGCCATCATTACGCCATTCGTGCAGGTCGGAACTTACCCGACAAGGAATTTCGCTACCTTAGGACCGTTATAGTTACGGCCGCCGTTTACCGGGGCTTCGATCAAGAGCTTCTCCTTGCGGATAACCCCATCAATTAACCTTCCGGCACCGGGCAGGCGTCACACCGTATACGTCCACTTTCGTGTTTGCACAGTGCTGTGTTTTTAATAAACAGTTGCAGCCAGCTGGTATCTTCGACTGGCCTCGGCTCGGGGAGCAAGTCCCTCCACCTACGCGCCAGCGTGCCTTCTCCCGAAGTTACGGCACCATTTTGCCTAGTTCCTTCACCCGAGTTCTCTCAAGCGCCTTGGTATTCTCTACCTGACCACCTGTGTCGGTTTGGGGTACGATTCCGTGTTACCTGGAGCTTAGAGGCTTTTCCTGGAAGCAGGGCATCTGTTGCTTCAGCACCGTAGTGCCTCGTCGTCACGCCTCAGCCTTGAAGTGTTCCGGATTTGCCTGGAACACAAGCCTACACGCTTAAACCGGGACAACCGTCGCCCGGCCAACATAGCCTTCTCCGTCCCCCCTTCGCAGTAACACCGAGTACAGGAATATTAACCTGTTTCCCATCGACTACGCCTTTCGGCCTCGCCTTAGGGGTCGACTCACCCTGCCCCGATTAACGTTGGACAGGAACCCTTGGTCTTCCGGCGAGCGGGCTTTTCACCCGCTTTATCGTTACTTATGTCAGCATTCGCACTTCTGATACCTCCAGCAGACCTCACAGTCCACCTTCGACGGCTTACAGAACGCTCCCCTACCCAACAACGCATTCGCGTCGCTGCCGCAGCTTCGGTGCATGGTTTAGCCCCGTTACATCTTCCGCGCAGGCCGACTCGACCAGTGAGCTATTACGCTTTCTTTAAATGATGGCTGCTTCTAAGCCAACATCCTGGCTGTCTGTGCCTTCCCACATCGTTTCCCACTTAACCATGACTTTGGGACCTTAGCTGGCGGTCTGGGTTGTTTCCCTCTTCACGACGGACGTTAGCACCCGCCGTGTGTCTCCCGTGATAACATTCTTCGGTATTCGCAGTTTGCATCGGGTTGGTAAGCCGGGATGGCCCCCTAGCCGAAACAGTGCTCTACCCCCGAAGATGAGTTCACGAGGCGCTACCTAAATAGCTTTCGGGGAGAACCAGCTATCTCCCGGTTTGATTGGCCTTTCACCCCCAGCCACAGGTCATCCGCTAATTTTTCAACATTAGTCGGTTCGGTCCTCCAGTTAGTGTTACCCAACCTTCAACCTGCCCATGGCTAGATCACCGGGTTTCGGGTCTATACCCTGCAACTTAACGCCCAGTTAAGACTCGGTTTCCCTGCGGCTCCCCTATACGGTTAACCTTGCTACAGAATATAAGTCGCTGACCCATTATACAAAAGGTACGCAGTCACCCCCATAAAGAAGGCTCCCACTGCTTGTACGTACACGGTTTCAGGTTCTGTTTCACTCCCCTCGCCGGGGTTCTTTTCGCCTTTCCCTCACGGTACTGGTTCACTATCGGTCAGTCAGGAGTATTTAGCCTTGGAGGATGGTCCCCCCATCTTCAGACAGGATATCACGTGTCCCGCCCTACTCTTCGAACCCACAATAAGCATGCCTTTGTGTACGGGAGTATCACCCTGTACCCTGCGACTTTCCAGACGCTTCCACTGACACACAAACTGATGATGGTTCCGGGCTGTTCCCCGTTCGCTCGCCGCTACTGGGGGAATCTCGGTTGATTTCTTTTCCTCTGGGTACTTAGATGTTTCAGTTCCCCAGGTTCGCCTTGCAGCACTATGTATTCATGCTGCAATGATGCACATGTGCACCGGGTTTCCCCATTCGGGTATCGTCGGTTATTGCGGTTCATATCACCTTACCGACGCTTATCGCAGATTAGCACGCCCTTCATCGCCTCTGACTGCCAGGGCATCCACCGTGTACGCTTAGTCACTTAACCTCACAACCCACAAGCGTCCCGAAAGACGGTTGTCAGCTGCAAGCATTTGAGAGACTCGAACATATCGTTAATTTCATTCTTATTACGGAGAATGAAAACGACATGTCGTTTCAATTTTCAGCTTGTTCCGGATTGTTAAAGAGCAAATATCTCAAACGTGACTGTGAAGTCAGTTTTGAGATACTTCGTGGAGACACCTTTCACCTGTCACCAAGCAAGTGGCGTCCCCTAGGGGATTCGAACCCCTGTTGCCGCCGTGAAAGGGCGGAGTCCTAACCGCTAGACGAAGGGGACACTGTCGTGTCGGCTTCGCAGCCGTCTTGCTCTAACGTTTCTATCAGACAATCTGTGTGAGCACTGCGCACGAAGGTATCTTCAGGTAAGGAGGTGATCCAACCGCAGGTTCCCCTACGGTTACCTTGTTACGACTTCACCCCAGTCATGAATCACAATAGTGGTAAGCGCCCTCCCGAAGGTTAAGCTACCTACTTCTTTTGCAACCCACTCCCATGGTGTGACGGGCGGTGTGTACAAGGCCCGGGAACGTATTCACCGTGGCATTCTGATCCACGATTACTAGCGATTCCGACTTCACGGAGTCGAGTTGCAGACTCCGATCCGGACTACGACGCACTTTATGAGGTCCGCTTGCTCTCGCGAGTTCGCTTCTCTTTGTATGCGCCATTGTAGCACGTGTGTAGCCCTGGCCGTAAGGGCCATGATGACTTGACGTCATCCCCACCTTCCTCCGGTTTATCACCGGCAGTCTCCTTTGAGTTCCCGACCGAATCGCTGGCAACAAAGGATAAGGGTTGCGCTCGTTGCGGGACTTAACCCAACATTTCACAACACGAGCTGACGACAGCCATGCAGCACCTGTCTCAGAGTTCCCGAAGGCACCAAAGCATCTCTGCTAAGTTCTCTGGATGTCAAGGCCAGGTAAGGTTCTTCGCGTTGCATCGAATTAAACCACATGCTCCACCGCTTGTGCGGGCCCCCGTCAATTCATTTGAGTTTTAACCTTGCGGCCGTACTCCCCAGGCGGTCGACTTAACGCGTTAGCTCCGGAAGCCACTCCTCAAGGGAACAGCCTCCAAGTCGACATCGTTTACGGCGTGGACTACCAGGGTATCTAATCCTGTTTGCTCCCCACGCTTTCGCACCTGAGCGTCAGTCTTTGTCCAGGGGGCCGCCTTCGCCACCGGTATTCCTCCAGATCTCTACGCATTTCACCGCTACACCTGGAATTCTACCCCCCTCTACAAGACTCTAGCCTGCCAGTTTCAAATGCAGTCCCCAGGTTAAGCCCGGGGATTTCACATCTGACTTGACAGACCGCCTGCGTGCGCTTTACGCCCAGTAATTCCGATTAACGCTTGCACCCTCCGTATTACCGCGGCTGCTGGCACGGAGTTAGCCGGTGCTTCTTCTGCGGGTAACGTCAATCGACGCGGTTATTAACCGCATCGCCTTCCTCCCCGCTGAAAGTACTTTACAACCCGAAGGCCTTCTTCATACACGCGGCATGGCTGCATCAGGCTTGCGCCCATTGTGCAATATTCCCCACTGCTGCCTCCCGTAGGAGTCTGGACCGTGTCTCAGTTCCAGTGTGGCTGGTCATCCTCTCAGACCAGCTAGGGATCGTCGCCTAGGTGAGCCGTTACCCCACCTACTAGCTAATCCCATCTGGGCACATCCGATGGCGTGAGGCCCGAAGGTCCCCCACTTTGGTCCGAAGACGTTATGCGGTATTAGCTACCGTTTCCAGTAGTTATCCCCCTCCATCGGGCAGTTTCCCAGACATTACTCACCCGTCCGCCACTCGTCACCCAAGAAGCAAGCTTCTCTGTGCTACCGTTCGACTTGCATGTGTTAGGCCTGCCGCCAGCGTTCAATCTGAGCCATGATCAAACTCTTCAATTAAAAGTTCGATTTGCTGCAACAAGTGCAGCGATGCTCAAGTGTAAAACGTCATAATGAATTTCATTATGTGTTCACTCTTAAGACTTGATATTTTTTTTGCGTCCGGAGACGCTTGATATCAATCCTGCGAGTGCCCACACAGATTGTCTGATAAATTGTTAAAGAGCGTTGCGAGCAGTGCTTTCGCTTCCTGCCGCGAGGTGGCGTATATTACGCTTTCCTCCTTCAGAGTCAACCTCTTTTTCAGAAGTTTTCCTCCGGCGATTCAGCTTCCTGAACCTCCTGACCCGGTGACCGTCAGGCCGTTGTTCCGTGTCAGTGGAGGCGCATTATAGGGAGTTTCTGACGGCTGACAAGCGTTTCTGTAAAAAAAACTTCCGACCGTTTCTTTTTTCAACAAAGGAACAATAAACGTACTTTTTAAGGTTATTTAACCCGCAAATTGCCCCGAATTCTCTTTTATATCCATCACAATCACCGGCCTGCCGATGCTATTCTTTTTACTTCGCAGGATTTTCCTGTCGGTAATAACGACTGAGAAGGATGCCCAATGATAAAATCCGCGCGCAGTATGGCCGGACTTCCGTGGATTGCCGCCATGGCTTTCTTTATGCAGGCGCTTGATGCCACGATATTGAATACTGCACTTCCCGCCATCGCCTTAAGCCTTAACCGTTCGCCCCTCGCCATGCAATCTGCTGTTATCAGCTATACCCTGACCGTCGCTATGCTGATCCCGGTCAGTGGCTGGCTGGCGGATCGCTTTGGCACCCGGAAAGTTTTTATCGCTGCCGTTTCTTTATTTACGTTGGGTTCGCTGGCCTGTGCGCTTTCCGGCTCTTTAACTATGCTGGTTCTGTTCAGGATAGTGCAGGGGATTGGCGGCGCGATGATGATGCCCGTGGCCAGGCTGGCGCTGTTAAGAGCCTATCCGCGTAGCGAGCTGTTGCCCGTACTGAACTTTGTGACGATGCCAGGCCTGGTCGGTCCGGTGCTGGGCCCGCTGCTTGGCGGCGTACTGGTCACCTGGGCGAGCTGGCACTGGATCTTCCTGATTAATATTCCGGTAGGCGTTCTCGGTATCTTCTATGCCCGCAAATATATGCCGGACTTCACCACGCCGAAACGCCGCTTTGATTTTACCGGCTTTGTGCTCTTTGGGATTGGCCTGGTGATGCTCTCCAGCGGCATCGAGCTGTTCGGCGAAAAAATAATCGCCAGCAGCATAGCGCTGGCGGTAACCAGCGGCGGCATTCTTCTGCTTCTTCTTTATATAGCTCATGCACGCCGTCATCCGACGCCGCTGATCCCGCTCCCCATGTTTAAGACGCGCACCTTCTCGGTCGGCATCTTAGGCAATATCGCTTCGCGCCTCGGTACAGGCTGTATTCCCTTCCTGATGCCGCTGATGCTCCAGGTTGGCTTTGGTTATAGCGCCATTCTGGCTGGCTGCATGATGGCGCCTACTGCGCTGGGTTCAATCCTGGCGAAATCAACGGTAACGCAGGTGCTGCGCTGGTTCGGCTATCGCAAAACGCTGACGGGGATCAGCGTCATTATTGGCGTGCTGATCGCCAGCTTCGCGCTACAGTCGCCTGCGGCCAGTCTGGCGCTCCTGCTGCTGCCGTTATTTGTGCTGGGAATGGCAATGTCTACCCAGTTTACCGCGATGAATACCATTACGCTGGCAGACCTTAACGACAGCAACGCCAGCAGCGGCAACAGTATGCTGGCCGTCACCCAACAATTGGCTATCAGCTTTGGCGTGGCGGTCAGCGCGGCAGTACTGCGTTTTTATAGCAATTTTGACGGCACCACTGTCGATCACTTCCACGCCACTTTCCTGACGATGGGCGTGGTAACGGTGTTTTCCGGCCTGGTCTTTATGCTGCTGAAGCCAGGCGACGGCCGGCATCTGATTGCCGACCGGGAAAAGCGGAAAAAACGCGCCTAGCGTTCCGCCACCGAACCGCGTTCGATCAGTTCCGGCGTCAGCACCAGCAGCTGCTGGCTGGCGTCGGGATCGGCAAAACGGTGGATCAACGTATCAATAGCCAGTTCGCCCAGTTCGTCTTTGGGCTGGTGAATGGTGGTTAACGGCGGTGTCATATAACGGGCAAGCTCGATATCGTCATAGCCGATCACCGCCATATCTTCAGGCACCGACAGTCCCGCCTGATAAAGAGAATGGTAAACGCCAACGGCCATCGCATCGTTACTGGTGAATACCGCCTGCGGTCGAGGGCTCAATGCCAGCAGCTGATTCATAGCGTGATAGCCGCCCTGAAATTCAAAGTCGCCGCTGACCACATACTCCTCAGGCACGGCTAATTCCGCCTGCTGCATAGCCTGATAAAAGCCGTTAAGCCGCAAACGCGACGGCGTCTTGTCCTGCGGCCCGGCGATACAGGCAATGCGGGTATAGCCGCGCGAAATCAGAAAACGGGTCGCCAGTTCGCCGCCCAGCAGCGAGTTGTCCTGAATAATGTCGCTGCCGCCTTCAAAGGGCGACCAGTCCATCATCACGATAGGAATAGAAGGATAGCGATTAAGGATCTCGGGAGAGGGAAGATGACTTTCGGTGCACATGATCAGTAAACCGTCGACGCGCTTTTGCAGCAGCGTTTCCAGGCTGCGGTTCATTCTGTCCTCGTCGCCTTCGGTGTTGCACAGCACCAGGCTGTAGCCGCGTTCATAACAGCTTCTTTCCACGCCGCGCACCACTTCCGAATAGAAGGGGTTGCTGCTGGCGGTAAGCAGCATCCCTATCGTGTGCGTCTGATTGAGTTTAAGGCTGCGCGCCAGCGCAGAAGGGGCGTAGTTCAGCGCAGTAATCGCCGCAGTAACCTTTTCCTGCACCGCCTCGCTGACGAAGCGGTTTTTGTTGATGACATGGGAAACCGTAGACGTCGATACGCCCGCCAGACGAGCGACATCTTTCATTGTGGGCACGGGCTACTCCTGCTGCTGTAAAAAGCGATCGGTCTCTTCACGCCACGGCACCGAAGGCTGCGCGCCGGATCGCGTGACGGCAATTGCCGCCGCCGCATGGGCAAAACGCACGGCCTGCGGTAACGGCTTGCCTTCCAGCAGCGCGGTCATCAGCGCGCCGTTAAAGGTATCGCCTGCGGCGATAGTATCGACGGCCTGCACCTTGAATCCTGAGATGCGCTCGCCTTTACCCGCTTCGCTTAGCCATACGCCACGGCTGCCCAACGTAATCAACACGCTGTGGATGCCTTTATCGTGCAGCACCGATGCCGCGCGCGCCGCGTCTTCATCGGAGGCAACGGCCACGCCGGTGAGGATTTCCGCTTCGGTTTCGTTCGGCGTAATCATATCCACCAGCGCCAGCAGCTCGTCCGGAAGCGGCATGGCCGGCGCAGGATTGAGGATGACTTTGGTCTGATGCTGACGGGCGATTTTTGCGGCGGCCAGCACGCTTTCAAGCGGAGATTCCAGCTGCATCAGCAGGGCATCCGCGTTTTCAACGATCTTCCGCTGTTTTTCGACCAGAGCGGGCGACAGCGCGGCGTTCGCGCCAGCATGGATAGCAATGCTGTTTTCGCCCTCATCATTAACGAAGATCAGCGCCACGCCGGTAGATTCGCCAGCGATGACCTCCACCGGCGCAATATCGATATGGTCTTCCGCCAGCTGCTGACGGATACGCTGGCCGATATCGTCGTCGCCCACGCAGGCGATAAAAGCGATATCCGCACCGCTGCGTCCGGCCGCGACGGCCTGATTGGCGCCCTTGCCGCCGAAAGCGATCTGGTATTGCTTACCGATCACCGTTTCACCGGGACGGGGGAAGGAGGTCAGATTAAGAATATGGTCTGCGTTGATGCTGCCGAGCACGGCCAGCCTGCCGGTTTTATTCATGGGAGCGTCCAGAAAAAGGCGCCACCTGCAAGAGGTGGCGCGTGCCATGCTTTTCTTTGATTTATTTAGTGACCAGCTTCAGGTCAACGGGATTGATAGCCTGAACCTGCTGGCCCTTCAGCACTTTATCAGCGGTTTGCACGCCGATAACGCCGATTTGCTCCGGCTGCTGCGCCACGGTGGCAGCGAGTTTGCCGCCCTGCACGGCTTTTACGCCGTCCGCGGTGCCGTCGAAGCCGACTACTACCACATCAGATTTGCCCGCCGTTTGCAATGCGCGCATCGCACCTAATGCCATTTCATCGTTCTGCGCAAACACCGCCTGCACATCCGGATGGGCCGTCAGCAGGTTCTGCATCACGTTCAGGCCCTTGGTGCGGTCAAAATCTGCGGGCTGGCTGGCAAGGATAACAAATTTATGCGCATCGGCTGCCGTTTTGAAGCCTTCGCCACGTTCGCGAGCGGCGGACGTCCCGGCAATCCCGGCCAGCTCAATGATTTTAGCCTGGTCGCCGATGCGTTTCGCAATATAGTCGCCCGCCATTTTGCCGCCCAGGCGGTTGTCGGACGCGACGTGGCTGACGACTTTGCCCTGAGCAGCCACGCGATCCAGCGTGATCACTGGGATATTGGCCTGATTCGCCATTTTTACCGCGTTGCCTACCGCATCGGAATCGGTCGGGTTAATCAGCAGCAATTTTGTGCCGCGCACCGCAAGATCCTGCACGTTGGCCAGCTCTTTTGCCGGATTGTTCTGCGAATCCAGCACCACCAGGTTGTAGCCCAGCTTGTCCGCTTCTTTCTGGGCACCCTCTTTTAACGAAACGAAAAACGGGTTGTTCAGCGTGGAAACTACCAGCGCGAGCGTCTCTTTCGCCATCGCGTTGGCGCTGAGCGTTGCGCCGAGCAGCACGGCCAGCGCCGTCATTTTAGTCATTTTCATTTTCGATTCCTGTAGGGTTATTTTTTGTTATCCACCAGCACCGCCAGCAGGATCACGACTGCTTTAACGATCATCTGGTAATAGGAAGAAACGCCAAGCAGATTCAGGCCGTTATTAAGGAAGCCCAGGATCAGCGCGCCGACCAGCGTGCCCATGATGC
This sequence comes from Erwinia sp. TECH1, assembly GCF_054057575.1. Classification (NCBI taxonomy): domain Bacteria; kingdom Pseudomonadati; phylum Pseudomonadota; class Gammaproteobacteria; order Enterobacterales; family Erwiniaceae; genus Erwinia; species Erwinia sp. TECH1. Next base: position 141,458 of record NZ_JBSRZK010000001.1, read on the forward strand.
GTCCTTTGCCGCCTGCCAGACTGGTGCCGCCCAGCACCACCGCCGCGATGGCGTCCAGCTCGTAGCCGGTGCCCGCCGTAGGCTGAGCGGAAGAGAGTCGCGCCACCTCAATGGTGCCCGCCAGCGCCGCCAACATGCCGCTCAGCGCATAGACCGTGATTTTGACGCGGCTGACGCTGATGCCGGAAAGGCGAGTAGCCGCTTCATTGCCGCCAAGCGCATAGATATAACGGCCCAGGCGAGTATGGTGCAGCATGTACCACGCCAGCAGGAAGGTCAGCGCCATCAGCCAGACCGGCGTGGGAATACCCAGCGGCCGTCCGATACCAAACCAGCCAAACAGATCGGCATTATCGCTGAAGCCGGTATTCACCGGGCTGCCGTTGGTATAAACCATGGTCGCGCCGCGCAGCAGCAGCATCATGACCAGCGTGGCGATAAACGCCTGCACTTTGCCCTTTGCCACTATGGTGCCGGTTATCGCGCCAATCAGCGCCCCCAGCGCCAGCGAGGCCGCCACCGCGACCAGCGCGTTAACCTCTATACCAACCAGCGAAGCACCCACTGCGCCGGTCAGCGCCAGCAGCGACCCTACGGACAGATCGATACCTGAAGTCAGGATCACCAGCGTCATGCCGACGGCCATAATGGCGTTGACGGAAGTCTGCTGCAGAATGTTGAACATATTGTTCAGGGTAAAGAAATTGGGGCTCTGACTGGCGACGACGGCAATCAGCACCACCAGCGCAATCAGCGATTTTTGTTCCAGCAGCCAGGCTTTGCCGCGGCTGGCCTGTAGGGTTTGAGTACTCATGGTGTGACCAACTCCGCGCTATGTTGCTTGCCGACCGCCGCCGCCATCAGGCGTTCCTGCGTGGCCTGTTCAATGGGGAAATCGCCGCTCAGGCGGCCTTCGTGCATGACCAGCACGCGATCGCTCATGCCCAGCACTTCCGGCATTTCTGAGGAAACAAGAATGATGCTCAGCCCCTCTTGTTTAAACTGATTGATTAACTGGTAGATCTCTTTCTTGGCGCCCACGTCCACGCCGCGCGTCGGCTCATCCAGAATCAGCACCTTAGGCCGCGTCATCAGCCCGCGCGCAATAGCGACTTTCTGCTGGTTGCCGCCGGATAAAAGCCCGATCGGCTGCATCATTGAGGGCGTTTTTACGTTGAACAGCTTGATAAAATCGCTGACCGCCAGCTGCTCTTCGGCATGTTTTAACCGCCCGCCGCCGTGGCTGAAGTAGTCGAGCGCGGTTAAAGACATGTTTTCTTTTACCGACATGCCGAGCACCAGCCCATCGCGTTTGCGATCTTCAGAGATATAAACGATGCCGTTACGCAAGCCCTCTTCCGGCGTGCGCGTCGTTACCGTTTTACCGTCGAGCGTGACGCTGCCGCCGCTGCGTGGAAAAGCGCCGTACAGCACCTTCATGAGTTCGGTACGGCCCGCGCCCATCAGTCCCGCTACGCCCAGGATCTCGCCCTGACGCAGTGAAAAGCTGACGTCGTTTACGCCCGGCCCGCTAAGGTTTTTCACGGTTAAACGCACGTCACCCGGTGCTTTGTTCAGGCGCGGATACTGCTCTTCCAGCCTGCGGCCCACCATCATTTCAATCAGCGCTTCTTCGTGCAGCGTATCGACCGCTCTTTCGGCGATAAACTGCCCGTCGCGAAACACGGTGACGTCATCGCAGATTTCAAAAATCTCTTTCATGCGGTGCGAGATATAAACGATGCCGCAGCCCTGCGCTTTCAGCTCCCGGATAACGCGAAACAGCGAGGCCGTTTCGGTATCGGTCAGCGCATCGGTGGGTTCATCCATCACGATGACTTTTGACTCAAAGCTCAGCACCTTGGCGATTTCGACCATTTGCTGGTCGCCGATCGACAGGTCGCCGACCAGTTTATGGCTGTTGAAACGCAGGTTCAGCCGCTGTAACAGCTTGTCCGCTTCCGCATAAAGCTTTTTCCAGCGGATGCCGCCGAAAGCGTTAACGAATTCGCGGCCTAAAAAGATGTTCTCCGCCACGCTAAGCTGCGGGATCAGATTCAGCTCCTGATGAATGATGCCAATACCCGCTTCCTGCGACGCTTTCGGCCCGCTGAAGTTAACCTCTTCGCCCAGCCATTTAATGGAGCCGGCGTCGCGGGCATAGATACCGGTCATCACTTTCATCATGGTAGATTTTCCGGCGCCGTTTTCGCCCACCAGCGCCATCACGCGGCCGGGGTAAACCGCCAGCGAAGCGCCGGACAGCGCTTTGACGCCGGGAAAGGCTTTTTCAATGCCCTGTAGTTGCAGTAAAGGTTGCATGACGGCCTCAGAAGGTCACGCCAGCGCCAAGGATAATGTTCGCGTAGGGCGAACACTCCCCGCTGCGAATAACCGCATGGCTGCGCTGTGTTAACTGTTTGAACTGTTGATGAGAAACGTACTGAACGGCGATAGTGTTTCCCTGGCGTTGTTGCAGTAAATCGAGCAGTGCGGAAAGTTCGTCGTGGAGCCGTGGATTATGAGATTTGATCTCTTCCGCGATGATGGCGCTCTCGACCTGCATCTCTTTCGTTACGGTTTCGACTACCTGCATAAAGCCGGGAATGCCCTTGGTCAGCGCCAGGTCGATGCGCTCCGGCCCTGAAGGGATGGGCAGGCCCGCATCGCCGATAGTGACGCTGTCGGTGTGGCCCAGGCGGGAAACCAGGGAAGAGATTGCAGAATTCAGTAAGGCGCCTTTTTTCATCTTTCACTCCAGAGCGAAACGTTTCGCTGATCGGGAGTGTAAAAAAACGGCGGCGGAAAACAATCGTCATGATACGGAACTGTGATCGCCATCGAAACGTTTCGTTAACAAGCTTTGCGCAGGATGTGCAACAGGAAAGGAGGAGCGATCGGTCATCAGAACGGTATGAAAAAAGACCGCCTCGTAAGGCGGTCGGCAGGGATTAGTTAAATACCATTCCACCATCGATCAGTAGCGACTGACCGGTCATGTAGTCGGAGTCAGGCCCGGCGAGGAAAGAAACGCAGGCGGAGACATCTTCTGGTTCAGACAGGCGGCCCAGCGTAATGCGTTTGGCAAACTCTGCCGTACCGTAGCCCAGCGGTTTACCTGCCGCTTCTGACACCTGACGATCTATCTCGTCCCACATCGGCGTTTTAACAATGCCCGGGCAGTAAGCGTTGACGGTAATGCCCAACGGAGCCAGATCGCGGGCGGCGGTTTGCGTCAGGCCGCGTACGGCGAACTTGCTGGAGCTGTAGATCGCCAGCTCCGGGTTGCCGACATGGCCCGCCTGCGAACAGGCATTAATGATTTTGCCGCCGTGGCCTTCAGCTTTAAACGCCTGAATTGCCGCCTGCATTCCCCAAATCACGCCTTTTACGTTGATATCGTAAACTTTATCCACCATTTCCGCCGTGATCTCTTCAATTGGCGTAGTTGGCGCAATCCCGGCGTTGTTGACGATGACGTCAAACCCGCCCAGCTCTTTACGAGCCTGTTCCACCGCAGCGATGACCTGGTCACGCTTTGAGACATCTACCGTTACCGCAATCGCTTTACCGCCTGCGCTGGCGATTTCGTCGGCCACCTGACGCGCGGTCTGGCTGTTATAGTCCGCGACCGCCACGGCAAAACCGTCTTTTGCCAGACGCAGCGCTATGGCTTTGCCGATCCCCTGGCCGCTACCCGTGACTAAGGCTACTTTCGTTTTCATATTATCTCCTTGAATACTAAAGAATCTGGCTCAGATGCAGCTGACCCATCAGCATTGGGTTATCGGCGTAATCCACCGGTACGGCGACCACCGCAGGCCCGTTGACATCCATTGCTTTACGCAGCGTCGGCTCCAGCTCAGCCGCGCTTTCCACCGCAAAGCCCGCTGCGCCGAACGCCTGCGCATAGGCTTTAAAATCAACCGGCCCGAATTTCACGCCGGAAACGCGCTGATATTTCTTCTCTTCCTGCATCGCCACCATGTTGTAGGCCTCATCGACCCAGATGATGTGCAGGATATTGGCTTTCAGCCTGACCGCCGTTTCCAGCTCCATGCTGGACTGCAAGAAGCCGCCGTCGCCGGAAACCGAGATCACTTTACGACTCGGATCCACCAGCCAGGCACCGATAGCCCATGGCAGCGCCACGCCCATGGTCTGCTGCCCATTGGAGATCATGATCTGGCGGGCGCGGAAGCTATAGAGATAGCGAGCGATCCAGATATGGAAGCTGCCCATATCCACGGTCAGCGTGACGTCGTTGTTAATGATGTCCTGCATGGCGCGCACGATCCGCAGCGGATGCAGCGCGAACTGGTTGAGATTTTTGCCCTGCATTGATAACAGCTGACGCTGCTGTTGCCGATCGTCCAGAATGGCTGCCGCTTCTGCGCTGAGCTGTAAAGGCGTATCAATGCGCTCGGCCAGCTTGTCGACGGTGGCGGCAATATCGCCAATCAGTTCCGCATCAGGCAGATAGCAGTTATCGGCATCGGAGGGCAGCACGTCGATATGTACCAGCGTGGCGCCGCCGCTGTTCCACATGGCCGGTTCGTACTCAACCGGACTGTAGCCGATAGTGATAATCAGGTCGGCCTCGCGCAGCAGACGGTCGCCCGCCTGGTTGTTAAACAGCCCAACGCGGCCCGCAAAACGTGAGAAGTGTTCCTGTCTGACCGCGCCGGCGGCCTGATAAGTGCTGGTAACCGGAATGCGGCTGCGCTCCAGCAGGCGATGGATCGCATCGCTGTTTGCCGGCTGGCTGGCCATCAGGCCCAGCAGCAGTACCGGGTTTTTTGCTTTGGCAATTTGCGCGGCAACGGCGGCAATGGCCGCATCCGGCGCAGGCCCCAGCAGCAGCTGGCCTTTACTGGTCAGCAGCTGACCGCGAGCGGGCTGGTCAACGATATCCTGCGGCAGGCTGACAAAGGCGCCGCCGCCGCGACCGTGCTCGGCATGACGGAAGGCGTTGGAGACCACTTCCGCCAGCGCGTTGGAGTCGGTGACCTCGACGGCATATTTGGTGACCGGACGAAACATCGACACGGTATCCATACTCTGATGCACCTGTTTGGCGCTGTCAGCCCGCTTCACCTGTCCACCCAGCGCCACCACCGGATCGCCTTCGCTGGTAGCGGTCGCCATGCCCGTGATCAGATTCGAGCAGCCCGGTCCGGAAGTCACCAGCGCCACGCCCGCGTTGCCGGTCAGGCGGCCCACGGCGGCAGCCATAAAGGCAGCGTTGGCTTCATGACGCACCGGAATGGTCTGGATAGTCGAGTCCACCAGCGAATCAAACATTTTGTCGATCTTCGCGCCAGGAATGCCGAAGACCTGTTTTACGCCCTGCGCCTCCAGCTGTGCCACGACCAAATCGGCGCCGTGCTGCCAGAGAGCGGTTTCGGTTGGGTTTTTCATCTTAATTCCTCAGGATTAGCTTTCAACGGAGCGAATGGCGGAATCCAGATTTTCCGGATTCAGATTGGCCTGCAGAAAATCACTGTCGCCCGGCAGATCGATGACCAGCTTGCTGATCTCGCCAAAGGTCAGCTCGCCCTCTTCCAGCTGGTAATCCAGCAGATGGCCGCCGCCCTGGCGATCGTCGGTAATGAAATGTTCGTGATAGCCCGCTACGTTGATGCCCTGCATATACTGCGGGGTACGGAAACCAATCAGCACGCCGTCGCGCTGGCTGAACCGGAAGGTAGGCTGCTGGCCAAGCACTTCCGGCATAGAACGATAGGGTCGATGCTGGCAAGGTACGGTACGCGTGGAGGCCGCAGAAAAACGGCCGTTGATCCGCAGCGCACAAAACTGATTGTCCGAAGTCACCTGGCTGTCGATCAGATCGTGAATAGCCTGACGGCTGGCCGGTGCAGAGAAACGATGGCGGTACTGAGGCTGGAAAAAGGTCATCACGGCAAAAGGCGTTTTCTGCTGCGGATCGGCTTCCCGTGCGCTGCCGTCGGAACGCAGCTGATAAACCTCGCTGTCGAAAGCGATCAGCTCGCCATCGAGCTGGTTAAAGGTGCCTAAACCAAAATCGCCCTTCTTCAGCAGGTCGGCTACGGTAACGTTGCCTTCGTACACGCCGCTGAGCAACGCACTCATCAGAGAGGTTTGATAGATGACGCTTTCTGGTCTTTGCTGATGGAGCCCGCTGACGGTTGAAACCAGCTGTTGCTCACATAAACAGTCGGTTACAGAATGTTTCATAACTTGCCTCTATGCTAAAACAGTTCAGGATTACTAATTGAATGTTGACTCGATTCAGTTATGAATTCCAATATAGAAAGCCCATCACTTTGAGACGAATTAGATATGGAACTCCGCCATCTGCGTTATTTTGTCGCGGTCGCGCAAACGCGCCACTTTACGCGTGCCGCAGAAATGCTGGGGATCTCGCAGCCGCCGCTCAGCCAGCAAATTCTGCGTCTGGAACGGGAAATAGGTACGCCGCTGCTGAGGAGGCTGTCACGCGGCGTGGAGCTGACGGAAGCGGGGGAAGCTTTTTATCAGGATGCCTGCCAGATCCTGGAGCTGACCGGGCATGCGCTGGAGAAAGCCAAAGGGATAGCCCGCGGCGTGACCGGCAAGCTTTCGCTGGGTGTCGCCAGCTCGGTCGCCTTTCATTCGGCGATTTTTGCGTTGATGAAGGATTTTCAGGCTCGCTATCCGTCAATGACGATACTGACACGTGAGCAAAATATGGCGTCGCTAATGCACGACTTGCAGGAGGGCTTGCTGGATGCCGCTTTCGTTCGCCTGCCCTGTGAGAGCAGCAAAGCGTTTAACCTGAAGGTGATAGCCAGCGAAAAGATGCTGGTGGCGCTGCCTGCCAGCCATGCGCTGGGCGCGCAGCCGAAAATTTCCCTGTCGCAGCTGGCTGATGACACGCTGATTATGTTTCCGCGCGAGGTTGCGCCAAGCCTGTATGAACTGGTGATCAGCGCCTGCCTGCGCGCCGGCTTTCAGCCGCATACCGGGCAGCAGTCACCGCAGATTTCCTCGTCCATCGGCATGGTGGCCGCGGGTTTCGGCTTCGCTATCGTGCCGGAATCGCTATGCTGCATCGCGCATCCCGGCGTGGTGTTTCGCCCTGTTGACGATGCGGCGTTAAATACTGATATTGCGCTGGCCTGGCGCCGTTTCGACCGCTCGCCTGCCGTTATGCACCTGTCGATGATGTCGACCTGAGCCGTAGCGAGACCTGCTCAGCCATTGTGAGGCCTGACTGGCTGCCTCAGGGCTAACTTAGCCATTACGGGGCCAGCTTAGCGGTTACGGAAGCCGTTAGCCGCAACCGGGGCAAGCTGCTAAGAACGCGGCCGCCCCGGATCCAGACGCCGCCGAAGGTCGCTTACCCGTCGGTGGCGCAGTCGGGCTGCTGGCCTCACCTTCGGCCAGCCGATCAAAGCTGAATCAGTTCAGCTTGCGGATTTTCTTCACGTCAAGCTCGACGGAATTAAAGTCCTTGTCCAGTTCGCCCTGGATTTCGACTTTGTCTTTTGGCGTGATGTTCTGGCCTTCCCAACGCTTATGATCGATATCCACTTTCATCGTGCCGGTTGCGTCACGAAAGATATAGTCATCATCGCTGACGCGCTTTTCAATGTTGCCGCGCATTGTCACCCAGGCATCGTCCTTCATATCCTGCGCCTGTTTGACCGTGACCACGGTTTCATCCCCGCTGAAACCGCCTTTCTGCACGTTGGCGGTCGGCGCGGTCGGCGCACTTGGGTCGCTGAAGCCGCCGTTCTGAGCAGCGAATACCGGGCCGGAAACCAGAGCGGCAAGGGCAAATAAAGCAGCAGTTTTTTTCATCATAGTCACCTTTATTCCATGGAGTGAGGCAGCTTTCGCTGCGCGATTCGTCGTGTTCAGGGCTCAGTTAAACAAACTTTTCTTAACAGGATCTTAAGAGACATCATCAAATACGCGGTTTGCGAGCCGTACCGAAAAATAGCCTTTTTTCCCGATTTTTGCCTGTACAGCGCCCGTTCCCTTTCGTATAAAGCCGTTAATCACAGAGGAAGTCGCCATGAAAATTTTGGTCATTGAAGACGATCGCCTGATTGGCGACGGGATTAAAGCAGGTCTGAGCAAGCTGGGTTTCAGCGTCGACTGGTTTACCGAGGGCAAAACGGGGCAGGCGGCGCTTTCCGCTACCTCTTACGATGCGGTAGTGCTGGATTTAAGCCTGCCCGGCATTGACGGCCTGGATATTCTGCGCGGCTGGCGGCAGCAGGGTCGGGACGAGCCGGTACTGATCCTGACCGCGCGGGATGCCCTGGAGCAGCGGCTTGCCGGGCTGCAGCAGGGCGCCGACGACTACCTTTGCAAACCTTTCGCCCTCAGCGAAGTCGCCGCCCGGCTACAGGCATTAATTCGACGACGTCACGGTCAGCTACAGCCCGTGCTCCGCCACGGCGCGGTTGCGATGGCCTCCGGTTCGCATACGGCCACCCTGAACGACGAGCCGCTCCCCCTGAAGCCGCGCGAACTGGCCCTGCTGGAGCTGTTCTTGCTTAACCCTGGTCGCGTATTGACCCGCGCGCAGCTGGAGGAAAAATTGTATGGCTGGGATGACGACGTCTCCAGCAATGCCGTTGAAGTTCATATCCACCACCTGCGCAAAAAGCTGGGCAGCACGTTTATCCGTACCGTTCATGGCGTCGGCTATACGCTGGGAGATGCGTAATGCATCGACTAAGCCTGCGCCTGCGCCTAATGCTGGGTTTTCTGCTGCTGACGCTTATCTGCTGGGGTGCTGCCAGCATCGGCTCGTGGTGGCAGACGCGGCACAACATCAATCAGCTGTTTGATACCCAGCAGATGCTGTTTGCCAAACTGCTGGCGACCATGAATCCCGAGCAGCTGAGTCACGAACCGTTAACGCTGCCAAAAACTAAAAAGCTGCTGAAGCATCATCGCGGCGAACAGGAGGATGAGGCGCTGGCATTTGCCGTTTTCACTGCGGATGGCCGCATGGTGATGAACGATGGCGACAACGGCAAGGATTTTCTCTTTAGTCACAGGCGCGACGGTTTTACCGATGGCAAGCTCCGGGGTGATGACGATTTATGGCGTATGGTCTGGCTACCCACGCCGGACAAACAATATGTGGTGGTGGTAGGTCAGGAGTGGGAATACCGCGACGACATGACCCGCGATATCGTCCAGACCAACCTGATCCCCTGGCTGATCGCGTTGCCGATTATGCTGCTGCTGCTGCTGTGGCTGGTTACGCACGAGCTGGCGCCGTTAAAAAGAATTGCCCGCCAGCTGCGTCTGCGCACGCCTGATGACGGCACGCCGCTGGTGGAAAAGCGGGTGCCGAACGAGGTGAAGCCCTTGCTGACGGAGCTGAACGCGCTGTTCTCACGCGTCAGCGAAATGCTGCTGCGCGAACGGCGTTTTACTTCCGATGCCGCGCATGAGTTAAGAAGCCCGCTGGCCGCGCTCAAGGTTCAGGCGGAGGTCGCGCAGCTGGCTCACGATGACGAAACGGTGCGCCGCCACGCGCTGCAAAACCTGGATCTTGGTATCGATCGCGCGACTCGTCTGGTGGATCAGCTGCTTACGCTCTCAAGGCTGGACAGCAAAGCCGATCTGGCAACGGAAAGCCTGGATCTGCGTCAGCTGCTCCAGCAGGCCGTGATCGACCATTACTCACAGGCGCAGGCCGCCGGAATGGAGATAGCGCTGGAAGCACCGCCTTCGCCCGTTATCCGTAACGGTAACGCTTTGCTGCTGTCGCTAATGATGCGTAACCTGGTAGAAAACGCCCTGCGTTACGGCCAGTCAGGAAACCTGGTGCAGCTGAGCATTAATGAAAACGGCCTGGCCGTCACGGATAACGGGCCAGGCGTCAGCAAAGAAGATTTGTGCCGCCTGGGACAGCGTTTTTATCGGCCGCCGGGGCAGGAAAAATCGGGCAGCGGCCTTGGGCTGTCTATCGTTAACCGTATTGCCCGCCTGCATGGGATGCAGATGCGTTGCGCCAATCGTGACGGCGGCGGCTTTGCAGTTATGCTGACATGGTGACGTAGTGGCAAAGTGACATGCTGGTATGTGGTGACACCCTGGCCCGGTTAGATGCCGACAGAACCCGCTAAGCCGCGCCGGAACACGCAGCTCAGTAAGCCGCCGGTTTAGAAATCCGACGTTTCTTTCAGGAGTCGGGATGAGGATATGCCTGGCGGTAAGCAAAACAAAAGGCCGACGATTGTCGGCCTTGCAGGGTCAGGTTTCGGCTTGGGTACCCGGTGCAATAACCCGGCTTGTCAGATTTCGACCTGGGTGCCCAGTACAGTAGCCCGGCTTGTCAGATTTCGACCTGGGTGCCCAGTTCAATAACCCGGTTTGGCGGGATCTCAAACTGGTCAGGGGCGCGCAGGGCGTTGCGCTGTAGCGCCATAAACAGCTTGCCGCGCAGACGCAAATACCATGGCCGCTTGCCGATAATCAGCGATTCATGCGACATAAAGAACGAGGTTTCCATCATCCGGCAGTTCAGGCCTTCCAGCCCGCAGCGGTGGAAAATCTCTTCCATATTAGGCGTTTCCCGCCAGCCGTAGCTCGCCACCACGCGCCAGAAAGTGGGGGAAAGCTGTTCAATAGACACGCGACGCACGTTATGGACGTAAGGCGCATCTTCCGTCCGCAGCGTCAGCAGCACAACACGTTCATGTAACACTTTGTTGTGCTTGAGATTATGCAGCATGGCAAAAGGAATAACGTTCAGCGCGCGCGACATATAGACGGCGGTGCCCGGCACGCGTACCGGTGGCGACTTCTCCAGCGAAACAATCATCGCTTCCAGCGAGTTGCCGTGTTCATGCATCCGGCGCAGCAAACGGAAACGCTCGCTTTTCCAGGTGGTCATAATCACAAACATCACCAGCGCCAGGCTTAACGGCAGCCAGCCGCCGGAGAACACTTTCACCAGGTTGGCCGAAAAGAGCGAAACGTCGATGCACAACATGCAAAGCAGGATAAACAGCACCAGATAGCGGTTCCAGTGCCAGTTTTTTATCGCCACGGTGGTGCAAAGGATGGAGGTCAGCACCATCGTACCGGTTACGGCGATACCGTAGGCGGCTGCCAGGTTGCTGGAGTGTTTAAAGCCGACAATCACGATCACCACGGAGAAAAAGAGTATCCAGTTAATGACCGGAATGTAGATTTGACCGGATTCCTCTTCAGAAGTGTGCACGATGCGCATAGGCGGTAAATAGCCCAGACGAACCGCCTGGCGAGTCAGTGAGAAAACGCCGGAAATCACCGCCTGAGAAGCGATAACCGTCGCCAGCGTCGCCAGGATCAGCATAGGGATCAGCGCCCAGTCCGGCGCCAGCAGAAAGAACGGGTTCTTGATCGCTTCGGGATTTTTCAGCAGCAGCGCGCCCTGGCCGAAGTAGTTCAGCACCAGCGACGGCAGCACCGCCAGGAACCAGGCCAGACGGATCGGCAGCTTGCCGAAATGGCCCATATCCGCATACAGCGCTTCCACGCCGGTAATAGCCAGCACCACGGCGCCCAGCGCAAAAAACGAGACGGTTTTATATTCAAAAAAGAAGTGCATTGCCCAATAGGGGTTCAACGCGTGCAGCACGTCGGGATTAGCCATAATGCCCCGAGCGCCCAGTATGGCCAGAATGATGAACCATGCCAGCATGACCGGCGCGAACAGTTTACCGACAATACCCGTGCCGTGTTTCTGGATCATAAACAGCAGCGTCAGCACCGCTATCGCCAGCGGCACAATCCAGGCATCAAGGTTAGGCGCGGCGATTTCCAGCCCTTCAATAGCGGAAAGTACCGAAACGGCCGGCGTGATCACCACTTCGCCATAGAAGAAACTGCCGCCAATCAGCCCCATAATGACCAAAACCGCCGTGGCTCTGGCACCGGTATGACGGCCCGCCAGGGACATCAGGGTCAGAATCCCCCCTTCGCCGGCGTTGTCAGCGCGCATCACGTAGCTGATATATTTTAACGAGACCACCAGCACTAATAGCCAGAAAATCAGCGAGAGGAAGCCGAATACCGCATCGCGCTCCACGCCGAAACCGAACTGGCCGGAGAGACACTCCCGCAGCGTATAGAGAGGGCTGGTGCCGATATCGCCATAGACGACGCCTATTGCCGCTAAGGTCACGGCGCCAAGGGACTGCTTTTTATCAGAACTCATAGGAAGATCTTTTGTTGGAGCTGATTGCTGAAACGCGCCCAGCTTATCAAGCCATCAAAAAACGCACAGTATGCACGAATCATTCTGAATGCCTATCCTTAATTGGAGTATGGAAAGCGACTTCAATGGCCTGTGTCACCCTTTGACAAGAAAAAAGCTGACGTATATCAACTCTTTCAAGCATCATAGCCAGTAGTGTTTGCGCTCGCCAGTCGCCCGCTGGCAAGAACGTAGAAAAGGATACTGTTTGATGATGTCCCAGCCTCACCTCCTGGCGGAAAGAATCGCACGCCTCAGCAACGCGTTAGAAAAGGGACTTTACGAACGCCATCACGCTATTCGCCTTTGCCTGCTGGCGGCATTAAGCGGCGAAAGCGTTTTTTTGCTTGGCCCGCCAGGTATTGCCAAAAGCCTGATAGCCCGTCGGCTGAAGTATGCCTTTCAGCATGCCCGCGCCTTTGAATATCTGATGACCCGCTTCTCCACCCCGGAAGAAGTTTTCGGGCCGCTTTCCATTCAGGCGCTGAAAGATGAAGGCCGCTATCAGCGCCTGATCAAAGGCTACCTGCCTGATGCCGAAATCGTCTTTCTGGATGAAATCTGGAAAGCCGGGCCGGCTATCCTCAATACGCTGCTGACCGCCATCAACGAGCGCCGCTTTCGCAACGGCGATTGTGAAGAAGCCATCCCGATGCGGCTGCTGGTGACCGCCTCCAACGAACTGCCCGAAGCCGACAGCGGGCTGGAAGCGCTGTATGACCGGATGCTGATCCGGCTGTGGCTTGATAACGTGCATGAAAAGCAGAACTTTCGCAGCATGTTGACCCATCAGCAGGATGAAAACAGCAATCCCGTCGCGGAGTCGCTCTGCATTACTGATGAAGAGTATAGCGAATGGCAAAAAGGCATTGCGCAGGTTGCGCTGCCGGAAGAGGTGTTTGAGCTGATTTTTATGCTGCGCCAGCAGCTGGAGAACCAGCCGGAAGCGCCTTATATTTCCGATCGCCGCTGGAAAAAAGCGATCCATCTTTTACAGGCCTGCGCTTTTTACAGCGGTCGTAAAGCGATCGCGCCGGTAGATCTGATTTTGCTGAAAGATTGTCTGTGGCACGACGTTGCCTCAATGGCGCTGCTGGATCGCGAGATAGACAACCTGATTACCCAGCAGGCCTGGCAGCAGCAGCCGATGCTGATCAAACTGCAGCAAATCGCCTCACGCCGGCTGAGCCTGCAGCAGGAAAAAAGCGTAGAGCAGGCGATAAGGCTGGAGAAGCACGGCGGCATATTCAGCCGTAAACCCCACTATGAGCTGCCCGAGGCGCTGTCCGCCGACACGCTGACGCTGATGCTGCAAAAGCCGCTGATGCTGCACGACATGCAGGTCAGCCATATCGTGATTGGCCGCGAACCGCTGTACCACTGGCTGCAAAAAGGCGGCGAAGTGCGCGGCAAGCTTAACGGTATTGGTTTTGCCCAGACGCTGGATCTGCATATCGACGGCGCCGACTGCCTGACAGTGCGCGATGTCAGCCTCCAGACTTCGCGGCTGATGCTGCCGGGCCAGCCGCTGGAACACGGGCTGCCGCAGGAGATCGTCGAGGCGCTTGATGAGGTAGAGGCACAGCTGCATGCCCAACGTACGTTGTTCAGTCAGCATCATCGCTGCCTGTTTATCAGCGACGACTGGCTGGCGAAGATCGAAGAGAGCCTGCAACAGGTCGCTGAACAGCTGAAACAGGTGCGTCGTTGATATCGCTGGATACGCTCAGCGCCTTTCTGGCGGTCAGCGAAGGCGACCTGATTGAAGAGCTGGTGGTGACGCTGTTGGCCAGCCCGCAGCTCGCCCTTTTTTTTGAAAAATTTCCCGGCATGAAAAAGGCGCTGCTGCACGATTTGCCGCGCTGGAAATCGGAGCTCCTGGCGCAGCTGAAACAAACAGCGGTGCCGGAAGCGCTTGCCGGTGAATTTACGCTTTTCCAACAGTGCCAGCCGCTCGCCCATCAGGCATTTTGCCTGAAAATTCCGTCTATCCTGCTTTACCTGGATTCGCATCAGTCGCCGTTTAAAGACAAAGCCCGCGAGCTGGTGGCGCATAGCGTCGCGGGCCAGAGCATGAGCGAGCCGCAGCATACGCTGTTTTTACAGCGCTGGCGGCTGAGCCTGACGCTGCAAACCCTGTCGCTGAATCAGCAGCTGCTCGACAGCGAGCGGGAAAAGCTGCTGGCGGAGCTACAGCAAAGGCTGGCGATGAGCGGCCAGCTGGCGCCGGTGCTGTCGGATAACAGCGATGCCGCCGCCAGCCGCCTGTGGGATTTGAGTAAAAGCCCGCTACAGCGCGGCGATTATCAGCTGATGGTCGATTACGGCGATTTCCTGGCGCAGCAGCCGATGCTGCAAAAACTGGCGGAACAGCTGGGCCGCAGCCGCGAAGCCAAAGCGGTACTGAGCGAGCAGGCGCCGCTGGAGGCGTTCCACCAGCTGGTCAGGGAACCTGCCAGCGTGCCGGAAGAGGTCAACGGCATTCACCAAAGCGACGACGTGCTGCGCCTGCTGCCGCCGGAGCTGGCGGCGCTGGGCATCAGCGAGCTGGAACTGGAGTTCTATCGCAGGCTGGTGGAGAAACGGCTGCTGACCTATCGGCTGCAGGGCGAAGCCTGGCATGACAGGGTTTCGCAGCGCCCGGTCAGCCACCAGCAGCATGAAGAACAGCCGCGCGGGCCTTTTATCGTCTGCGTGGATACTTCCGGCTCGATGGGCGGCTTTAACGAACGCTGCGCCAAGGCCTTTTGCCTGGCCCTGTTGAAGGTGGCGCTGGCCGATAACCGTCGCTGCTACATAATGCTGTTCGCGCATGAAGTGGTGGGCTACGAGCTGACCGCAGACGACGGCATTGCTCAGGCGATCCGCTTTCTCAGCCAGCGCTTTCGCGGCGGCACCGATCTGGCAGCCTGTTTGCAGTCGGTGCTGGGCAGGCTCGCCACACCGGAGTGGAACGATGCCGACGCCGTCATTATTTCCGATTTTATCGCCCAGCGGCTGCCGGAAGATCTGGTTAAAACCGTCAAAAAGCACCAGCTCCTCCAGCAGCAGCGCTTTCACGCCGTTGCGCTGTCCGATCATGGAAAACCGGGTATTATGCGCATTTTCGACCATATCTGGCGTTTTGATACCGGCCTGAAGAGCCGTCTGCTGCGCCGCTGGCAGCGCTGATTTTCCCTTTGCCGCTGCCCGACAATCCTCTCCTGCTATAGTCATAGCTACGCTTTATCCCGCCTACGGTTCTCAGGAGTATTACGTGGCACAACATCATCAGGCTTTTTCCCCAGAGTTACCTGCCCCAACTCACACGTTGTTGCTTAGCGGCAGCGACGCAGAACAAAAACGACAGGAGCTTCTTGGCTATTTCCAACAAACGTGGGCGCTCTACGAGAGCCTGTTCGACTGCCTTGCCGATGAGCAGGCTTATTACACTAAGGCGATTTCGCTGCGCCATCCGCTGGTTTTCTATTTCGGCCATACCGCGACTTTCTATATTAATAAGCTGGTAGCGGCCGGCCTGCTCGACAACCGCGTGGACGACCATATCGAAGCGATGATGGCTATCGGCGTGGATGAGATGAGCTGGGACGATCTGGACGCAACCCACTACGCGTGGCCGACGCTTGCCGAGCTGCGCGACTATCGCGGCAAGGTGCGTCATCTTGTCGAAAGCGTCATTAAAGAGATGCCGTTGACGCTGCCGATCGGCTGGGACAGCCCGGCTTGGGTGATCCTGATGGGGATCGAGCATGAGCGGATCCATCTGGAAACCTCCAGCGTGCTGATCCGCCAGCTGCCGCTCGCCTGGGTTAAACCGCAGCCGTACTGGCCGGCCTGTCCCGACGCCCGTCACGATCGCCACGCCGTGCCGCAGAACAGACTGATAGCCGTTGCCGGCGCACGCGTCACGCAGGGGAAAACCGACGATACCTACGGCTGGGATAATGAATACGGCACGCTGTCCACCGAGGTGAAGCCTTTTGAAGCCAGCCAGATGCTGGCAAGCAACGCGGAGTTTTTTGCATTTATCACGGCAGGCGGCTATCGGGACGATCGCTGGTGGGATGAGGAAGGTCTGGGCTGGCGCAATTTCGCGCAGGCAACCATGCCGACTTTCTGGGTGGGATCGCCTGAGGAACCTGACCAGTTACGGCTGCGTTTGATGACTGAAGAAGTCGCGATGCCGTGGGACTGGCCGGTCGAAGTCAACCAGCTGGAGGCGGCCGCCTTTTGCCGCTGGAAAGCCGATAAAACCGGCAAGTCCGTTCAGCTCCCCAGCGAGGCCGAATGGCTGCTGCTGCGTGAGCAGGTTGAAGGCGATCGCTGGCTGCAGGCGCCGGGCAACCTGAATCTGGCCTGGTGGGCTTCTTCCTGTCCGGTCGATCGCTTTGCCCAGGGCGAATTCTTTGACGTGGTGGGGAACGTCTGGCAGTGGACGACCACGCCGATAAACGGGCTGGAAGGTTTTAAAGTCCATCCGCTTTATGACGACTTTTCGACGCCGACCTTCGACGGCAAACATGCGCTAATCAAAGGCGGCAGCTGGATTTCCACCGGCAACGAAGCGATTAAATCCTCCCGCTATGCGTTCCGCCGCCACTTTTTCCAGCACGCGGGCTTTCGCTACGTCGTGTCCAACCATCAGGAAAAGAAAATGCTGAATCCGTATGAAACCGACAGCATGGTGTCGCAATACCTGGACTTCCAGTACGGGCCGGGCTACTTCGGTACAGAAAACTATGCGAAGGCGCTGGTGGATATCGCCTGTCGCATGACCGACAAACGAGGCCGCGCGCTGGATATCGGCTGCGCCACCGGTCGCGCCAGCTTTGAGCTGGCCCGCTATTTTGAGCAAGTGGTGGGGATGGATTACTCCGCGCGCTTTATCGACGTGGCGCTCCAGCTGACCAGCGGCGAGGATTTCCGTTATGTGACCCAGGAAGAGGGCGACCTGGTGGAGTATCACCAGGTGCGGCTGAAAGATTTCGGCCTTGGCGCAGAGCAGGCCAGCCGCATTCAGTTTATGCAGGGCGACGCCTGCAACCTGAAGCCGCAAAAGGCGGGTTACGACCTGGTGCTGGCCGCTAACCTGATCGACAGGCTGCGTCAGCCGAAGCGCTTTTTGCAGGACGTCACGAGGATGATCAATACCGGCGGCGTATTGATGCTGTCGTCGCCGTACACCTGGCTGGAAGAGTACACGCCAAAAGAGAACTGGCTGGGCGGCATCCGCGAAAACGGCGAGGCGCTGACCACCTACCAGGCGTTGCAGCGTTTGCTGGCGGCAGATTTCGAAGAGATCGCCGCGCCGCAGGACGTGCCGTTTGTGATCCGCGAAACGGCGCGCAAATATCAACATTCCGTCGCCCAGCTAACCGTCTGGCGCAAGCGCTAACATCAGATAGCCCTCTGGCTATGACCAGGCGGTTGAGTTTTCCTCATAGCGGGTAACGTAAGTTATCCGCTATTTTATTGCCTGCATTTTCACTTTCCTGCACATTATTCCCTGACAAATTATCAAATCCTTAATGACGGAGCCTTTATGCCCGATAATCTGCAACCCGACGATCTCGATCGCGGCATCCTCAATGCGCTGCTGGCCAACGCACGTACCGCCTATGCCGAGCTGGCCAAGCAGTTCAACGTCAGCCCCGGCACTATCCACGTCCGCGTAGAGAAGATGAAGCAGGCAGGCATCATTAAAGGTACGCGGGTGGAAATCGATCCTCGCCAGCTTGGCTATGACGTGTGCTGCTTTATTGGCATCATTTTAAAAAGCGCCAGAGACTATCCGGCCGCGCTGGCGAAGCTGGACGCGCTTGATGAAGTGGTGGAGGCCTGGTACACCACCGGGCACTACAGCATCTTTATTAAGGTGATGTGCCGATCCATCGACGCGCTGCAACAGGTGCTGATCAACAAGATCCAGACCATTGACGAGATCCAGTCCACCGAGACGTTAATTTCCCTGCAAAACCCGATCATGCGGACGATCAAGCCCTGATCTGTGCACAATATTATCCACAAAAGATCGGCGCCTCATTTTTGTTGAAATATCTCATATCAGGTCAGGAACGTTCCTGTCCGTCCGGCACGTGGCGCTCGCGGCGTGCTTTCACTTATTCGCCCGCAAAACAAAAGCGGCAGTTAAACCCGCTCCTGCATTTATTAACCTTACTTACCCACAGGTAGATCCCAGACTGATCACAGCGTACAATAGCCGCCTTTAGCAAACAGGGATCTCACATGGCGGACGTAACCTTAATCACTGGCAGCACCCTGGGCAGTGCGGAATATGTTGCCGAACTTCTGGCCGAGAAGCTGGAAGAAGCGGGCTTTTCTACCGAATTACTGCACGGGCCAGAGCTGAACGAGCTTTCGACAGCAGGAACGTGGCTGGTAGTGACCTCTACCCATGGAGCCGGCGATCTGCCCGATAACCTGCAGCCGCTGTTTGATGAAATAGAAGAGAAGCGTCCGGATCTGAGCCAGCTGCGCTACGGCGCCGTAGGTATCGGCAACCGTGAATACGATCTTTTCTGCGGTGCGATCGATAAAATGGACAAATTGTTGACGGCATGTGGTGCACAGCGCATCGGCGACCGTCTGGATATTGACGTGCTCGAACATGAGATCCCCGAAGATCCCGCTGAGGTGTGGATCGAGAGCTGGAAAACGCTGATCGGCTGACGATCGGGCGTCGGATCGCAGCAATTTGTGCGATCGACGCCTGAAAAACAGGCGAAGTTTTGTAAATTTCTCCCCGATTTGCCTATTTAAATAGCGATCAACTGTGGATAACTATGCTGATCCAGCGGTAATAACCGGTGGTTATCCAAAGAACAACCGTACGGTCGGATCGAGCCTGTGCATAACATGCCTTTTTGATCCCAGCTTATACGCCGCAGGATCACCGATCTTTCACAGCAAACGATCCCGCTTAAGCTGATGATCTTGGAAAGGAAAAGAGGCTTATCCACAGAGATCGTCGATCCTAATAGAAGATCCAGTAAAGAGATCTCTAAATAAAAAAGATCTTCTTTTTAATACGTGTCTGGCCCTGCGCTTTCACCTTCGGCCAAAGTTGAGTAGAATTCACGCCCCGGGCATCCCCCACTCTTTTAAATCGCACAACCGCGAGGTTCAGTACCATGTTTTATCCAGATCCTTTTGACGTCATCGTGATCGGTGGTGGTCATGCGGGCACGGAAGCCGCTATGGCGGCAGCCCGGATGGGTCAGCAAACCCTGCTTTTAACGCATAACATTGATACGCTTGGACAAATGTCCTGCAATCCGGCGATCGGTGGCATCGGAAAAGGACATCTGGTTAAAGAAGTGGACGCGCTGGGCGGCCTGATGGCACACGCTATTGACCAAGCCGGTATCCAGTTCAGGATACTAAACGCCAGCAAAGGGCCCGCCGTCAGGGCTACCCGTGCTCAGGCGGATCGCGTGCTCTATCGTCAGGCCGTACGCACCGCGCTGGAGAACCAGCCGAACCTGATGATCTTCCAGCAGGCGGTTGACGATCTGATTGTGGAAAACGATCGCGTCGTTGGCGCTGTGACCCAGATGGGGCTCAAATTCCGCGCCAAAGCGGTTGTGCTGACCGTAGGCACCTTCCTGGACGGTAAGATCCACATCGGGCTGGATAACTACAGCGGCGGCCGTGCTGGCGATCCGCCTTCGATCCCGCTGGCTCGTCGCCTGCGTGAACTGCCTTTACGCGTCAGCCGTCTGAAAACCGGTACGCCACCGCGTATCGATGCGCGCACGATTGATTTCAGCGTGCTGGCTCCGCAGCATGGCGATACGCCGCTGCCGGTCTTCTCGTTTATGGGCAACGTGGCGCAGCACCCACAGCAGGTGCCTTGCTACATCACCTATACCAACGAGAAAACGCACGACGTCATCCGCAGCAACCTGGATCGCAGCCCAATGTACGCTGGCGTGATCGAAGGCGTTGGCCCACGCTACTGTCCTTCCATCGAAGACAAGGTGATGCGCTTTGCCGATCGCAACGCGCACCAGATCTTCCTGGAGCCGGAAGGGCTGACCAGCAATGAAATTTATCCAAACGGCATCTCCACCAGCCTGCCGTTTGATGTCCAGATGCAGATTGTTCGCTCTATGCAGGGCCTGGAAAACGCGAAGATCGTCCGTCCGGGCTATGCCATCGAATATGACTTCTTCGATCCGCGCGATCTGAAGCCAACGCTGGAAAGCAAATTTATCGAAGGTCTGTTCTTTGCCGGTCAGATCAACGGCACGACAGGCTATGAAGAAGCCGCAGCGCAAGGTTTGCTGGCTGGGCTGAATGCCGGTCGCCTCTCTGCGGACAAAGAAACCTGGGCGCCGCGTCGCGATCAGGCCTATCTGGGCGTGCTGGTTGACGATCTCTGCACGTTGGGAACCAAAGAGCCGTACCGCATGTTCACCTCCAGGGCGGAATACCGTCTGATGCTGCGTGAAGACAACGCCGATCTGCGTCTGACCGCTGAAGGCCGCGAGCTGGGTCTGGTAGACGATGCCCGCTGGGCGCGCTTTAACGAGAAGCTGGAGAGCATTGAGCAGGAGCGTCAGCGTCTGCGCGACATCTGGGTGCATCCTAAATCTGAAGCCGTGGATGAAGTGAATGGCGTACTGAGCGCCGCGCTGACCAAAGAAGCCAACGGCGAAGATCTGCTGCGTCGTCCAGAGATGACCTATCAGCAGCTGATGACGCTCAGCACCTTTGCGCCCGCCTTAAGCGACGCTCAGGCCGCCGAGCAGGTTGAAATTCAGGTGAAATACGAAGGCTATATCGCCCGCCAGCAGGAAGAGATCGATCGCCAGCTGCGCAACGAGAACACGCTGCTGCCGGTGGAGCTGGATTACCGTCAGGTCAGCGGCCTTTCTAACGAGGCGATCGCCAAGCTGAACGATCACAAGCCGGGATCGATAGGTCAGGCTTCGCGTATTTCAGGGATCACGCCTGCGGCTATTTCCATTCTTCTGATCTACCTGAAAAAGCAGGGGCTGCTGCGCAAAAGCGCCTGATGCTTCGCGGGGCGGCTACGGTCGTCCCTTTAACTGATTTGGATGTAATCGTGATTAATAAACTTTCCGCGCTGCTGAAAGCCGCCAATATTTTCCTGACCGATCGACAAAAAGAGCAGCTGACAGGCTACGTTGAGCTGCTGCATAAATGGAACAAGGCTTATAACCTGACGTCGGTGCGTGACCCGCAGCAGATGCTGGTACGGCATATCATGGACAGCATCGTGGTTGAGCCTTATCTGGAAGGAAGCCGTTTTATCGATGTGGGCACGGGACCAGGGCTGCCGGGCGTACCGCTCGCTATCGTCCGTCCTGAAGCGCACTTCACGCTGCTGGACAGCCTGGGCAAGCGCATACGCTTTCTTAAGCAGGTACAGCATGAGCTGAAACTGGAAAATATCGATCCGGTACAGAGCAGGGTAGAGGTGTTTCCTGCCGAGCCGCCTTTTGATGGCGTGATCAGTCGGGCCTTCGCTTCTCTGAACGATATGCTGAGCTGGTGCCATCATCTGCCTGGCGAAAAAGGGCGATTTTATGCGCTGAAAGGCGTCGTGCCGCAGGATGAGATCGACGCGCTGCCGGCAGGTTTTACCCATCACAAGACGGTGAAGCTTCTCGTTCCTGAACTGGAAGGCGAACGTCACCTGGTGGTAATTAATCCGCAAAATCTGGCAGCAAGCAGCGCTGATTGAACGTGATTTACCTGAAAATAACGCTGAAAAGCCGAATTTTTTACCGTATTATCGCCTGATTATTCAGCAAAGCGGCTGAACGGCACAGGCTTACCAAACCCGATTTTAGTTAAGTCAGCCCGGCAGGGCAGGGGAGAGGAAGGCGCAGGTAACGCGAAAGGCTAAAAAGCCCGACGAAAATTTAGCCTTTCGGGCGATACGCGGTGATTTTTTTTCAGGTGGGAATGTTTCAGTAAGGTTAAAATGACGCGCAGAAATTATCGTTCACACCTGGTTACATTTAACGTTAATTTCACAAAGTGTTATCAAGGATATTACCTCTTCGGGACGAGATCCGCCTTTTTCAGCGCGAAGTGAAAAATAATGTGGTGATATTTATTTTGCTTGCCTGGCGGATTAGCCTGAAATTTTGGCTGCAATGACTGTCAATTAACACTTTTAATCCGGCTGGCAGGCTGGTTTTACGGTAAAAAATAGTAAGTAGTTGAATGTTATTGATATAATTATATTTTTCTGAGCGATATTAAGAATATTCCTTAACGGAATGCGGATAAAATATTACTGAATTGTGATCTTCCGCACGCTTTATGAGCGATATTTGGCCTTTATCGTATGCATTTTCCGCCTGTCGGCCATTCCTGACAGTTTTGAAAAAGCGCGCCCGCGAAAGAAATTTAAATAATTGTTCACCATTTCGCTACTTATCCATTGAAATCGCAGGGGCGCGCCGTATAATTTGCTCGTTTTTTGCTGCTTGACTCAAAGCGGCAAAGGCAGTTTTATACGACACGCGACATACCCCCGACGGGGCAGGAGAGTTTCAGCGTCATGTCAGTGTCCCTTTACAGAGTGAAATTTGCCCGAACCGTGCTGCTTCTTCAGCTGGTGATTTTTGTCATAATCGGCGCGCTGTTCGCCCTGAAAGAGTTGACCTGGGGCCTGTCCGCGCTTGCGGGTGGACTGGCGGCCTGGCTACCGAACGTATTGTTTATGATTTTTGCCTGGCGTCATCAGGCAGGAGACCCGGTTAAAGGACGCGTGGCCTGGAGCTTCGCTCTGGGTGAAGTGCTGAAGGTTCTGGCAACCATTCTTCTGCTTGTCGTGGCGCTGGCGGTGTTTGGGGCGGCATTTACGCCGCTCGGACTGACCTGGTTATCGGTGCTGATTGTGCAAATCGTCGCACCGGCTGTAATTAACAACAAAGGGTAAGAGGCATCATGGCTGCAGGAGAAATCTCTACGCCGCAGGAATACATAGGTCACCACCTGAATAACCTTCAGCTGGACCTGCGTACCTTCGAGCTAGTGAATCCGCACGACGCACCGTCGTTCTGGGTATTAAATATTGACTCCATGTTTTTCTCTGTGGTGCTGGGACTGGTATTCCTGGTGCTGTTTCGCAAAGTTGCGAAATCAGCCACCAGCGGCGTTCCGGGAAAACTGCAGGCGGCGATTGAACTGGTTGTTGGCTTCGTCGACAACAACGTCCGCGACATGTACCACGGTAAAAGCAAAGTAATCGCACCGCTGGCTCTGACGATTTTCGTCTGGGTCTTCCTGATGAACTTCATGGACCTGCTGCCTATCGATCTGCTGCCGTATATCGGCGAGCACGTTCTGGGTCTGCCAGCGTTGCGTGTTGTGCCTTCAGCCGACGTGAACATCACGCTGTCTATGGCGCTGGGCGTATTTATTTTGATTCTGTTCTACAGCGTCAAGATGAAAGGCATTGGGGGCTTTACTAAAGAGCTGACATTGCAACCCTTCAATCATCCTGTCTTCATTCCGATCAACCTGATCCTTGAAGGCGTGAGCCTGCTGTCCAAACCGGTTTCTCTCGGTCTGCGACTGTTCGGCAACATGTATGCGGGTGAATTGATTTTTATCCTGATTGCCGGCCTGTTGCCGTGGTGGTCACAGTGGGTTCTGAGTGTGCCATGGGCCATTTTCCACATCCTGATCATTTCGTTACAGGCTTTCATTTTCATGGTACTGACGATTGTCTATCTGTCGATGGCATCTGAAGAACACTGATTTTTTTATCAACACTACTGCGTTTTAACTGAAACAAACTGGAGACTGTCATGGAAAACCTGAATATGGATCTGCTGTACATGGCTGCCGCTGTGATGATGGGCTTAGCGGCAATCGGTGCTGCGATCGGTATCGGCATCCTCGGAGGTAAATTCCTGGAAGGCGCCGCGCGTCAACCGGATCTGATCCCTCTGCTGCGTACGCAGTTCTTTGTTGTAATGGGTCTGGTGGATGCAATCCCAATGATCGCTGTTGGTCTGGGTCTGTATGTGATGTTCGCCGTCGCCTAACCCTGATGTTCATCGTTGGACGCGAGTTCGACGATGAACGGCTTCTGCCGGTCGTCAGACCGGAGAAAAAAGTTAACTTAACAAGAGGCATTGTGCAGTGAACTTAAACGCAACAATCCTCGGCCAGGCCATCGCGTTCATCCTGTTTGTAGTGTTCTGCATGAAGTACGTATGGCCGCCGCTGATGGCTGCTATCGAAAAGCGCCAGAAAGAAGTTGCTGACGGCCTTGCTTCCGCAGAACGTGCCAAAAAAGATTTGGATCTCGCGCAGGCTGATGCGTCCGACCAGCTGAAAAAAGCGAAAGAAGAAGCTCAGGTTATCATCGAACAGGCTAACAAACGTCGTTCGCAGATCCTGGACGAAGCGAAAGCCGAAGCTGAGCAGGAACGTAACAAGATCGTCACCCAGGCGCAGGCTGAAATTGACGCCGAACGCAAACGTGCACGTGAAGAGTTGCGTAAGCAGGTCGCGATGCTGGCTATCGCCGGCGCCGAGAAAATCATTGAACGTTCCGTGGATGAAGCTGCTAACAGCGACATCGTTGATAAACTGGTCGCTGAACTGTAAGGAGGAAGGGGCTGATGTCTGAATTTACTACTGTAGCTCGCCCCTACGCCAAAGCAGCTTTTGACTTTGCTGTTGAGCATCAGAATGTCGATCGCTGGCAGCAGATGCTGGCGTTCGCTACCGAAGTAGCCAGCAATGAACAAGTGGCAGAACTCCTTTCCGGCGCATTAGCGCCGGAAGCGTTGTCTGCACGGTTCATCGCTATCTGTGGTGATCAACTCGATGAAGCCGGCCAGAACCTGATTAAGGTCATGGCTGAGAACAAACGTTTACCAGCGCTTCCCGATGTACTGGCTCAGTTTATCCAGCTACGCGCCGCATACGATGCGACCGCGGACGTTGAGGTGATCTCTTCCACTACACTGAGTGACGAACAGCTGACCAAAATCAGCGCCGCTATGGAAAAACGTCTGTCACGCAAAGTTAAGCTGAATTGCAAAATTGATAAGTCTGTAATGGCAGGTGTAATCATCCGTGCGGGTGATATGGTCATTGATGGCAGCGTACGCGGCCGTCTTGAGCGCCTTGCAGACGACTTGCAGTCTTAAGGGGACTGGAGCATATGCAACTGAATTCCACCGAAATCAGCGAACTGATCAAGCAGCGCATTGCTCAGTTCAATGTCGTGAGCGAAGCTCACAATGAAGGTACTATCGTTTCCGTCAGCGACGGCATCATCCGCGTAAACGGCCTGGCCGATGTTATGCAGGGTGAAATGATCGCACTGCCGGGCAACCGCTTCGCTATCGCACTGAACCTGGAGCGCGACTCCGTAGGTGCCGTAGTGATGGGCCCATACGCTGACCTCGCCGAAGGCATGAAGGTTAAGTGTACCGGTCGTATCCTGGAAGTTCCGGTAGGCCGTGGCCTGCTGGGTCGTGTGGTGAACACCCTGGGTGCACCTATTGATGGCAAAGGCGCCATTGATAACGACGGCTTCTCGCCAATCGAAGTGATTGCGCCAGGCGTTATCGACCGTCAGTCGGTCGACCAGCCTGTACAGACTGGTTATAAGTCTGTAGATGCGATGATCCCAATCGGCCGTGGCCAGCGTGAGCTGATCATCGGCGACCGTCAGACCGGTAAAACCGCGATGGCGATCGATGCGATCATCAACCAGCGCGATTCCGGCATCAAGTGCGTGTACGTGGCTATCGGCCAGAAGGCTTCTACCATCGCTAACGTGGTACGTAAGCTGGAAGAACACAACGCGCTGGCTAACACCATCGTGGTTGTGGCTACCGCTTCCGAGTCTGCTGCGCTGCAGTACCTGGCACCGTATGCAGGTTGCGCCATGGGCGAATACTTCCGTGACCGCGGTGAAGACGCGCTGATCGTATATGATGACCTGTCCAAGCAGGCCGTTGCATACCGTCAGGTTTCTCTGCTGCTGCGCCGTCCACCAGGTCGTGAAGCTTTCCCTGGCGACGTGTTCTACCTCCACTCCCGTCTGCTGGAACGTGCTTCCCGCGTGAGCGCCGACTACGTTGAGCGCTTCACTAACGGTGCAGTAAAAGGTAAAACCGGTTCTCTGACCGCGCTGCCGATCATCGAAACTCAGGCTGGCGACGTTTCCGCGTTCGTTCCGACCAACGTAATCTCGATTACCGATGGTCAGATCTTCCTGGAAACTAACCTGTTCAACTCCGGTATTCGTCCGGCAGTTAACCCAGGGATCTCCGTATCCCGTGTGGGTGGCGCTGCGCAGACCAAGATCATCAAGAAACTGTCCGGTGGTATTCGTACCGCGCTGGCGCAGTATCGTGAACTGGCAGCGTTCTCTCAGTTCGCTTCCGATCTGGACGAAGCAACCCGTAAACAGCTGAGCCACGGTCAGAAAGTGACCGAGCTGCTGAAACAGAAACAGTATGCGCCGATGTCCGTAGCGCAGCAGGGTCTGGTGCTGTTTGCCGCCGAGCGTGGCTTCCTGAACGACGTTGAGCTGGCGAAAATCGGCAGCTTCGAAGCAGCGCTTCTGGCCTATGCAGATCGCGACCACAGCGAGCTGATGGCGGAAATCAACCAGGCTGGTAACTACAACAACGATATCGAAGCGAAGCTGAAAGCTCTGCTCGAAACGTTCAAGAAAACCCAGTCCTGGTAATGTCTGGCGGCTTGTCCCTTCCGGGGCAGGCCGCAAGGCTTTGAGGAGAAGCTTATGGCCGGCGCAAAAGAGATACGTAGTAAGATCGGAAGCGTTCAAAATACGCAAAAGATCACCAAAGCGATGGAAATGGTCGCCGCCTCCAAAATGCGTAAATCGCAGGAACGCATGGCGGCCAGCCGTCCTTATGCAGAGACCATGCGCAAAGTGATTGGTCACATTGCGTTAGGCAATCTGGAATACAAGCACCCTTACCTGGAGGAGCGCGACGTTAAGCGCGTCGGCTACCTGGTCGTGTCTACCGACCGCGGGCTTTGTGGTGGTTTGAACATTAACCTGTTCAAAAGAGTGCTGGCTGATATGAAAGGCTGGGCGGATAAAGGCGTCGAGAGCGATCTGGCGATTATCGGCTCTAAAGGTGTTTCATTTTTCGGCGCTGTCGGCGGCAACGTGGTTGCTCAGGTGACGGGCATGGGCGACAAGCCTTCCCTGTCCGATCTGATCGGCCCGGTAAAAGTCATGCTGCAGGCTTACGACGAAGGTCGTATCGACAAGCTCTATGTTGTCAGCAACAAATTTATCAACACCATGTCCCAGTCACCGCAAATCATCCAGCTGCTGCCGTTACCGCCAGCAGATCCGGAAGAAGGCGTAGTGAAGAAGAGTACCTGGGATTATCTGTATGAACCGGATCCGAAAGCGCTGCTGGACACGTTACTGCGTCGCTACGTCGAGTCTCAGGTTTACCAGGGTGTTGTAGAAAACCTGGCCAGCGAGCAGGCCGCGCGTATGGTGGCGATGAAAGCTGCGACCGACAACGGCGGAAACCTGATCAAAGAGCTGCAGTTGGTATACAACAAAGCTCGTCAGGCCAGCATCACCCAGGAACTTACCGAGATTGTCGGTGGAGCCTCCGCGGTTTAACCAGGTTTAATGAATTAGGTAGAGGATTCAAGATGGCTACTGGAAAAATTGTCCAGGTAATCGGCGCCGTTGTTGACGTCGAATTTCCTCAGGACGCAGTACCACAAGTGTACAGCGCGCTTGAGACTAAAAATGGTGATACCCGTCTGGTGCTGGAAGTACAGCAGCAGCTGGGTGGTGGCGTGGTTCGCGCCATCGCAATGGGTTCTTCCGACGGCCTGAAGCGCGGTCTGGAAGTCGCTGACCTTGCGCACCCAATCGAAGTACCGGTAGGTACCGCAACGCTTGGCCGTATCATGAACGTGCTGGGCGAGCCAATCGACATGAAAGGCGACATCGGCGAAGAAGAGCGTTGGGCGATCCACCGTTCTGCACCTTCATACGAAGACCAGTCCAACTCTCAGGAGCTGCTGGAAACCGGTATCAAGGTAATCGACCTGATGTGTCCGTTCGCGAAGGGCGGTAAAGTTGGTCTGTTCGGCGGCGCGGGTGTAGGTAAAACCGTAAACATGATGGAGCTGATCCGTAACATTGCGGCTGAGCACTCAGGTTTCTCCGTTTTTGCCGGTGTGGGCGAGCGTACCCGTGAAGGTAATGACTTCTACCACGAAATGACCGACTCCAACGTTATCGACAAAGTATCTCTGGTCTACGGCCAGATGAACGAGCCACCAGGAAACCGCCTGCGCGTTGCCCTGACTGGCCTGACCATGGCGGAAAAATTCCGTGATGAAGGTCGTGACGTACTGCTGTTCATCGATAACATCTACCGTTACACCCTGGCCGGTACCGAAGTGTCCGCGCTGCTGGGTCGTATGCCATCAGCGGTAGGCTACCAGCCAACGCTGGCGGAAGAGATGGGCGTTCTGCAGGAACGTATCACCTCAACCAAAACCGGTTCTATCACCTCCGTACAGGCCGTTTACGTGCCTGCGGATGACTTGACTGACCCATCGCCAGCCACCACCTTTGCTCACTTAGACGCAACCGTGGTACTGAGCCGTCAGATCGCGTCTCTGGGTATCTACCCGGCGGTTGATCCACTGGATTCTACCAGCCGTCAGCTGGATCCGCTGGTTGTTGGTCAGGAACACTACGACGTGGCTCGTGGCGTGCAGTCTCTGCTGCAGCGTTACCAGGAACTGAAAGACATCATCGCTATCCTCGGGATGGACGAGCTGTCTGAAGACGACAAGCTGGTTGTTGCTCGCTCTCGTAAGATGCAGCGCTTCCTGTCTCAGCCGTTCTTCGTGGCAGAAGTCTTCACCGGTTCTCCGGGCAAGTATGTGTCGCTGAAAGATACCATCCGTGGCTTTAAAGGCATCATGGACGGTGAATTCGACCATCTGCCAGAGCAGGCTTTCTACATGGTTGGTTCCATCGAAGAAGCCGTGGAAAAAGCGAAGAAACTGTAATAACGGTTTCCCGGGAGGTTAATTATGGCTATGACTTTTCACCTGGACGTGGTCAGTGCAGAACAGCAGATGTTCTCCGGCACTGTGCAGCGTATTCAGGTGTCAGGTAGCGAAGGCGAGCTGGGGATCCATCCTGGCCACGCCCCGCTGCTGACCGCCATTAAACCTGGTATGGTTCGCATCGTTAAAGAACAGGGCGACGAAGAGTATATCTATCTCTCCGGCGGCATGTTGGAAGTACAGCCAGGCGCGGCTACCGTGCTGGCTGATACGGCGATCCGCGGCACCGACCTCGACGAGGCCCGCGCGATGGAAGCGAAACGCAAAGCCGAGGAGCACATGAGTGGCTCTCACGGCGATGTGGACTTTGCTGCCGCGTCGGCTGAACTGGCTAAAGCGATCGCCAAACTGCGCGTGATCGAGTTGACCAAAAAAGCGATGTAATTCAGGTTTAAGCAGAAAGGCCAGACAGGAAACTGCCTGGCCTTTTTTTATTGTCGAAGGGGCGACACAGAGCGCGCTGCAGGAAATCCCGATCGGATAAAACACTATATTTAATGTTGTAATTAAACTGAGCGTTAAACGTTCAGCTACGCCAGAAGAAAAAGCAAAGCGTGCACAACGCCATAACGGTGGCGATGATAGTAAGCGCTGAACAGATAAGGCATTCCGTCTTGCTGCTGCCAGCGTCCGCCATCACAGGTTCCTGCACCGCTTTCTTTTTCTCCGGAATATAGATATAGCCTTTGCCCGGTATCGTTTTAATACAGTTTCTGAGATTCACCGCGGCTAAATCGCGGCGTATTTTATAAACCAGCTGAGTCAGGTTGGCGTCATCGATAGTCGCAGCCCGGCTTTCCCAGATTGCCGTAATCAAATGGCTTTTTGTCAGCTCTTTTTCCGGGTTGCGAAGGAAATAGCTCAGCAATCGTTTCTCTTTTTCGCTGATGGT
Organism: Erwinia sp. TECH1; assembly: GCF_054057575.1. NCBI lineage: Bacteria > Pseudomonadati > Pseudomonadota > Gammaproteobacteria > Enterobacterales > Erwiniaceae > Erwinia > Erwinia sp. TECH1. Next base: position 171,715 of record NZ_JBSRZK010000001.1, read on the forward strand.
TAATGTAATGTTGCCATTGATCAGATGATTTCTCTCCTCTGAGAGATAAATATTGTTACCAAGATAAATTTCTTCGTTCATGACTGTGACCTGTTAAGTGGGGAAACCAGTAATAGATTAAAAAAACAGCGATGGTAAAAGGCTTTGTATAGCCTCTGCAAATCCTTATTAATGTTTGCTTTAATATTCTTTTTATTTTTTAGCAGATATCGCTCTGCTTAACTGCTTCGCTCTGTTGGTGGCAGGAATATACCAGCAGAAAAGATAAAGACGGGTTGTAATTATTAGCACAGGCATTGCAGAAAGTGCACGCCAGAAGGCGGTAATCCGCGCCGGTCAAGGGTCTGTAGCGGTTTTGCCGCGCGCAATGTTAAGCGAGGTTCTAATTATTGTTTATCCGTCATTGATAAAAGAGAACAGAGTCTTGTTATTCGAAGGTCGTTTATCCGGTCTGGGGTTATTTATCCTGCCTGTCCCCAGACTCACGCACGCAGTCTGGCCGATAGCTGGCTTATTAATGTTATTTCGGGGCGGGCAGGAGTGAGCTAATAATTATTCTTTATTTGTAACTGGTATGCTTTTCCGTATCGGGTAAAAGTTTGTCGGCCAGCTTAATCAATGGCGCTGAGTACACTAACTTTTATCATATAAGGATTTGCAATGAGCAAGTTGATTCAACAAGACATTCTTACAGAACAGTCTTATGCCGCAGATGGATTTAACCCGGTAACGAACACTTCAGAATTTAGTTACACTTCAGGTCGCGTAGCAAAACGTGTATACAACAAATATAACACCGCCAATAAACCTAAACTCTTTGGCTATTACACTGACTGGGCGCATTACGATCAGCGTCAGGTTGATAATAATGGCAACATTCTTAAAGCCAATCGCGGCCGTGGGATTGATATCACTAAGTTAGACCCAACCGCCTACGATAAAATCATTTTTGGTTTTACCGGTATCGTCGGTGATAAAGGCGCTAATAAAGAAAAAATCGATCAGGCTGCGGCCTGGACCGGCAAGAAAGCCAACGAAATGACCATCCTGGATCCGTGGGCCGATTGCCAGTCTTATATCAACTGCGGCTTCAGCGGCTGGAAAGCATTTGGTTTTGGCCCGGGCACCACCTATCCGTCCGATGGCGAAGGCGACTGTTTCTATCAGGATCACCCTAACCTGCAGGGCGTGCTGGGCGCGATGCGTAAATTGCAGATTGATGCAAAAGCTCAGGGTCACGATCTGGCGCTTTCCTTCAGCCTCGGCGGCTGGACGATGAGCGAAGCCTTCCACGAGCTGGCGAAAAGCCAGAGCGCGATTGATACGCTGGTAGCCAGCATTATCTGGTTCTTCGACCGCTTCCCGATGTTTTCTGAAATCGATATCGACTGGGAATATCCAAATGCTGCAGGCGCGGGTAACCCACACGGCCCGGAAGATGGTGAGAACTACGTGGCGCTGATCTCCAGCCTGCGTAAGGCGCTTGATGCTAACAGCATGAAACACGTGAAAATCAGTATCGCGTCTTCCGCTAACGTGGATGTGTTGCAGCATTCTAATATCAAAGGCCTGCTGGAAGTGGGTTTGTACGGCATCAACCTGATGACCTATGACTTCTTCGGTACGCCGTGGGCGGACGGCCTGGCCCATCACGCCAACCTGTATAAAACCAAAAACAGCACCTACAGTCTGGAAGAAGCGGTTGAGTATCTGCTGAACCTGGGTGTGGATCCTGAAGCCATCAACATCGGTTATGCAGGCTATTCACGTAGCGCCAAGGGCGGCAACATTGAATCCTTCTCTCCGCTGAAGGGTTCTTACGATGGTAGCGGTACTACCGTGGGGACTTTTGAGTCCGGCTGTGTTGAATACTATGACATTATCAACAACTACCTGGATCTGGAAAACCAGTCTGGCCGTAACGGTTACAACGTGTATACCGATGACGAAGCCTGCGCAGATTATCTGTACAGCCCGACGTCTAAAGTTTTCCACTCTATCGATACGCCACGTACCGTACGTGAAAAAGCGCGTTATGTGATCGAAAAAGGCCTGGGCGGTCTGTTCACCTGGACTATCGATAACGATAACGGCCTGCTGGTTAACGCCGGTCGTGAAGGTATGGGCTGCCCGATTGTGCAGCAGAATATCGATATGTCCCCTTTCTACTTCAAAGGGATCAATATCAACGGTGAAAACCCGATTGACCCTGTAGACCCTGTAGACCCTGTAGACCCTGTAGACCCTGTAGACCCTGTAGACCCGGTAGACCCGGTAGACCCAATCGATCCAGTTGACCCAATTGACCCGGTTGACCCAATCGATCCCGTTGACCCGGAAGATAACACCGCGCCAACTGCTGTTATCACTATGAAAGCGCTGGGCGGCAGCACGCTGGTCTTCTCTGCGGATAAATCCGTTAAAGCCGCCAGCTACAAATGGTCAGGCAGCGGTAACGTGCAGATCGTTTCTCCGCAGGCCAGCGAAACGAAAGTTGCGCTGCCGGCTGTTACCTCTGAAAAGGTGGTAGAGCTGCTGCTGACCGTCACCGCGGCCAATAGCAAAACCGATATGGCCTCTTACAAAGTGGTTATCGTGCCTGCATCCGAAGTTACTCCGGATGAGCCAGTGGTGCCGGATGTGCCTGCTGAATATCCCCTGTGGAGTGCAACCGCAGTCTACGTGGAAGGCAGTAAAGTGACGCATAAAGGCGTTAACTTTATCGGTAAATTCTGGTCACAGGGTTCTGAACCTGGTCTGGAAGAAACTACCGGCCAGTTCGGTAAACCATGGGATTACCTTCGTTAATTTGAAATAAATAATGCTCCTTCGGGAGCATTATTTCCCGTCTGCCAGAGTGAAAAAAATGAATATTTCAGAGAGGGGCATTGATTTTATCAAGGCTCAGGAAAAACTTCGTTTAACCGCAGAGAAGAATGACGCGGGCATCTGGACGCTGGGCTATGGCCATGCGGAAAGCGTCCGTGAAGGCGACAGCGTTACGCCTGAACAGGCGGAGGTGCTGCTTGTCAGCGACCTGAACAAATGCGCCGAACTCTTGCGGCAGAAAGTTGAAGTGCCCGTCACGCAGGATCAGTTTGACGCGCTCTGCTCCATTCTGCACAGCGTCGGCGCCGGGCAGCAGGGCGTAAAAGCTGGCCTGATCGAGCTAAAAAGCGGTCAGCCTTCCACGCTGCTGATGTTTTTAAACCAGGGCTGCTATGCCGCCGCCGCCGAACAGTTCGGCTCGTGGATTTACGCCGGAAATGGCGTGGTTAAAACGTTAATTACTCGCAGGGAACGCGAAAAAAATCTTTTTCTTCGCCATAAATAGCCATGGTCTTTGCCGATCGCTATTTATCTTTCTGAGGTATTACCGTGTTATATAATGATGAAACTATGTTGCTGATGAAGTTTTTAAGTGAACATCATCTTTTGGATGCCATGATAGTTGCCAGCGCCGGAGGAGTGGTTAATTACTTTATCCACGGCGAGCTGATAAAAGAAAATAAAGGGAAACTGAGCTTTTTCCTGAAACACATATTTATTTCAATGTTTACTGGCTTTGTGGTTGGCTTACTCTGTATTGATTTCAACATGACTACGTCCCAAACGCTTCTTTTCTCTGCTATCGCCGGCACCAGCGGCAGCGAAGTCGTGGTCGTGCTGCAGCAAAAAATCTCTGAATGGTTAAAGAGTAAAACCGTTTGATCGACAGCGGTGGAAAGTCATAGACGACTCTATTTTGGTGGTATCATGCTCCGGCTGAGGGACGCATACCGGCTTTTCCCGGCGTGGTGCCCTTGTTCGGCCCGGCGGAAAGTATTTTTGAAGGGTAAAAGAAGTAGTGTTTTTCCCGCAATCCAGCTTTACTTTTCGCCAGGAAAGCGATTTCAACATCAAGCAGGATGTCTATGTCAAACAGCGCGCTGAGCGTGGTGATCCTTGCCGCAGGCAAGGGAACCCGTATGTACTCCGATCTTCCCAAAGTTCTTCATCTTTTGGCCGGTAAGCCAATGGTACAACACGTCATTGACGCCGCGCAGGGCGTGGGCGCTGATAAAGTCCATCTGGTTTACGGACACGGCGGCGAACGCTTACAGTCGACCTTGCAGGATCCCTCGCTGAACTGGGTATTGCAGGCCGAGCAGCTGGGCACCGGTCACGCTATGCAGCAGGCCGCGCCCTGGTTTGCCGATGACGAAGATATCCTGATGCTGTACGGCGACGTGCCGTTGATTTCTACCGAAACGCTACAGCGACTGCGCCAGGCAAAACCGCAGGGCGGCATCGCGCTGCTAACGGTCATCCTTGATAATCCCACCGGCTATGGTCGCATCCTCCGTGAGCAGGGCCAGGTCGTGGGCATCGTAGAGCAGAAAGACGCCACGCCGGAACAGCTGGCGATCCGCGAAATCAATACCGGTATTCTGCTGGCCAACGGCGGCGACCTGAAGCGCTGGCTGAGCAAGCTCACCAATGACAACGCTCAGGGCGAATATTACATCACGGATATTATCGCGCTGGCTCATCAGGAAGGCCGGGTGACGGAAACGACGCAGCCTTTGCACAGTTCGGAAACCGACGGCGTTAACAACCGGCTACAGCTGGCGACGCTGGAACGCGTCTGGCAGGCACAGCAGGCGGAAAAACTGCTGCTGGCGGGCGTGATGCTGAAAGATCCGGCGCGTTTCGACCTGCGGGGCGAGCTTAAACATGGCCGCGACGTAGAAATAGACACCAACGTGATTATCGAAGGTAAGGTGCAGCTCGGCAACCGCGTGAAAATCGGCAGCGGCTGCGTGCTGAAAAACTGCGTGATTGGCGACGACTGCGAAATCAGTCCTTACAGCGTGCTGGAAAACGCCGAGCTGGCGGCAGACTGCACCGTCGGCCCGTTCGCCCGGCTTCGTCCCGGCAGCTCGCTTGCCGCTGGCGCACACGTCGGCAACTTTGTCGAAATGAAAAAGGCGACGCTGGGCAAAGGCTCTAAAGCCGGTCACCTGAGCTACCTGGGCGATGCTTCGATCGGCGCTAACGTCAATATCGGCGCGGGCACCATCACCTGTAATTACGATGGCGTGAACAAATCGCTGACGATCATCGGCGACGATGTCTTTGTCGGCTCCGATACCCAGCTGGTGGCGCCGGTATCGGTAGCGGCGGGCACGACCATCGCCGCAGGCACCACGGTGATGAAAGATATCTCCGCGCCAGGTTTGGCCTACAATCGTAAAGAACAGAATCTGAAAACCGACTGGCAGCGTCCGGCGAAGAAAAAATAATTTTACGGGCGGCGAAGATCGCCCGATTGCAGTAAGGGGTGCATGGCACCCATATAACTCTAATCCCCACTCTCTACAAGGCTCGGGGAACCGGAACATACCGGAACAAACAGGCAGAAGACAAAGTTAATGGCAAACGCCATGACGTCAGGAAAACTACTATGTGTGGAATTGTTGGTGCAGTAGCGCAACGTGATATCGCAGAAATCCTGTTAGAAGGGTTACGCCGCCTGGAATATCGGGGCTATGACTCCGCGGGTCTGGCCGTCGTTACCGCCGAAGGGCAGATCACGCGCCTTCGTCGTTTAGGCAAGGTGCAAAAACTGGCGGAAGCGGCGGAAACCACGCCGCTGGCTGGCGGCACCGGTATCGCGCACACGCGCTGGGCAACCCACGGCGAGCCGTCGGAGGCCAATGCGCATCCTCATATCTCAGAACATATCGTTATCGTGCATAACGGCATTATCGAAAACCACGAGCCGCTGCGTGAGCGGTTAAAAGAGCTGGGCTATCGCTTTGCGTCCGAAACGGATACGGAAGTAGTCGCGCACCTGGTGCACTGGGAGCAGAAGCAGAGCGGCGGCACGCTGCGTGAAGTGGTACAGCGCGTGATCCCGCAGCTGCGCGGCGCTTACGGCATGGTCATTATGGACAGCCGCGATCCGTCCGTGCTGGTGGCCGCCCGTTCCGGCAGCCCGCTGGTGATTGGCCGTGGCGTGGGTGAAAACTTTATCGCTTCCGATCAGCTGGCGCTGCTGCCGGTGACGCGTCGCTTTATGTACCTGGAAGAAGGCGATATCGCAGAGGTTAGCCGTCGCGACGTGGTTATCTTCGATCGCCTGGGCGAGCGCGTGGAGCGTGCCGAAATCGAATCCAACGTGCAGTACGACGCGGGCGACAAAGGCCTGTATCGTCACTATATGCAGAAAGAGATTTACGAACAGCCGATGGCGATCAAAAACACCCTGACCGGGCGTTTCAGCCATGGCGAAGTGGATCTCTCCGAGCTGGGGCCAAACGCCAACGCGTTGCTGGCACAGGTTGAGCATATTCAAATCGTGGCCTGCGGCACCTCGTACAATTCCGGCATGGTGTCCCGCTACTGGTTTGAAGCGCTGGCTAACGTGCCGTGCGACGTGGAGATCGCCTCTGAATTCCGCTATCGCAAATCGGCGGTGCGCAAAAACAGCCTGATGATCACGCTGTCGCAGTCCGGTGAAACGGCGGACACGCTGGCGGCGCTGCGCCTGTCGAAAGAGCTGGGCTATCTCGGCTCGCTGGCGATCTGCAACGTGGCCGGCTCTTCGCTGGTACGCGAATCCGATCTGGCGCTGATGACTAAAGCCGGGACGGAAATCGGCGTGGCCTCGACCAAAGCCTTCACCACGCAGCTGACCGTGCTGCTGATGCTGGTGGCAAAAATCGGCCGCCTGAAGGGTATGGACGCGCAGATCGAGCACGATATCGTGCACGGTTTGCAGGCGCTGCCGAGCCGTATCGAACAGATGCTGTCGCAGGACAAGCAGATTGAAGCGCTGGCGGAAGAGTTCTCCGATAAGCATCACGCGCTGTTCCTGGGCCGTGGCGACCAGTATCCAATAGCGATGGAAGGCGCGCTGAAGCTGAAGGAGATCTCCTATATCCACGCCGAAGCCTATGCGGCGGGCGAGCTGAAGCACGGGCCGCTGGCGCTGATCGATGCCGATATGCCGGTGATTGTGGTGGCGCCAAACAACGAGCTGCTGGAAAAACTGAAGTCGAACATCGAAGAGGTGCGCGCGCGCGGCGGCCTGCTGTACGTGTTCGCCGATCGGGATGCGGGTTTTGCCGACAGCGAAGGGATGCGTATTATCCCGCTGCCGCACGTGGAAGAGATTATCGCGCCAATCTTCTACACCGTGCCGCTACAGCTGCTCTCTTACCACGTCGCGCTGATTAAAGGCACCGACGTTGACCAGCCGCGCAATCTGGCGAAATCGGTCACGGTGGAGTAACCGACTACCGCGCCGATCCTGCAGAGGATCGGCGCGTTATCTTTTGCTCTAACGCCTGGAAGTTATCAGGGGGATTCAAGCCGGTAGAAAGGATTGTTTTGTCGCTGCTTCTCTGCGAAAGACGCAATCCTAATCGGAACCGACTTTTATAATGTCGCCATTCTGGCCTAAGCGATAATTATCGCCATCGTATGCTGTGAAAGTCATACCAAAATTCCTGCTTTTATCCACGGAAAAAACAGCATCCTTTTCGATGCAATTTATTTTTATTTTCATATCATCAAAACAAAGCCTGTCATATTTTCCTTCTTCTTTATAACCCTCACCGAAATTCCAAAAAATAACAGTAAAATAGCCAGAGGATGAGGGGTTAGGAATGTTATACTTTTCTTTCAGTGTATCTTTATTTTTTAGCCACCAGTTTATTTTCCCCATATCGGTCTGCGGGAAATTCCTGACTAAAACATAGCTATGATTACCATTATCATGAACTGCGATAACTTCCACCGGACGCAGTGATAGCCAAAGCCAGTAACCAGGCAATACGCAGACAGCCAGAGCGAGCAAGGCAATAAGACTCCTTTTCTTTACTCTCATTTGCGGTCTCCAGTAATTTCTATGACGGCTTCCATGTTGGTCATAAAAGGCTTAAAACCAAACTGGTTGTATCGCTGCAACACAAACCAGATACGAAAGAAGCGGAACAGGTTGAAGCTGAATTTTGATATATCGTCAACATCCAGGCCAAAGTGATCCTGGATTCTGTAATGCACCACCGCCCGATAACTACCATCATCAACCTGTAGCGATTTGATAGTGATGTGTGTTGCCCAGGTGTCGTGGACAGTTATGCCCATACCATTAAAACTATCCTGAATGCGGTCGAATTTGGGGAGTTTTCCTTCGAGAATAGCTTTTCGCAACTCCTCTTTATCTTTTGCCGGATAACATTTATTTTTCCAGTCAATATATTTTTCAATAGCCTCACCTAACCGTAAGCGAGTGCTGTTTGGTGTGTTATCGGACAAAATATGCTCCTTCAGCGCCCTGTTCAGGCTCACACTGCTGAAAGGTGAACCTTTGCCGTGTTGCATGTGGGTAATCATCTCTTCGGCCAAATGGCGGTAAGGCCCATATACCGAGAACAAGGGGGAACGCTCCCGAAACTCATCAAACAGGATCGCCGCGCACTGCTGGCGGGTAATTTTCTCGCCAGCTCCACGGGAGCCGTAAAACATAGACTGTGGCTGATTAAACGGGGTGATTTTCGTCAGGGTATAAGGATTGGCTTTGGCAGAAACATCTACCAGCCCGTAATAGGATTTTAACCGTGCTTCGGTCAGATCGCCGCAGCGCATATCACTGGCGCTGTAATCGTCCATCCGCTTTTGGGTTTTGAATAGAGTGCAGGGGAATTGCAGTCCGGCCATCGTGGCACACTCCTTGTGTTAGCGTCCGTTGCATTCTTTACAGGGAATAATACGCGGTGAAAAGCCAGAGAGTAAACGCTGTGCGGCTTCCCTGTCTGAATTCGGATTTTTGGCCGTTTCGGGCAGAGAAAATAACGGATGTTCTAATCCACTCTTTGTCCGTTGACGGCACATGCTTCAGCCGGGAAGCTGAAGTGGAACATTGAAAAGGGGCGCGCGCGGCGGCCTGCTGTACGTGTTCGCCGATCGGGATGCGGGCTTTGCCAACAGCGAAGGGATGCGTATTATCCCGCTGCCGCACGTGGAAGAGATTATCGCGCCAATCTTCTACACCGTGCCGCTACAGCTGCTCTCTTACCACGTCGCGCTGATTAAAGGCACCGATGTTGACCAGCCGCGCAATCTGGCGAAATCGGTCACGGTAGAGTAACCGACTACCGCGCCGATCCTGCAGAGGATCGGCGCGTTTTTAAAGCTATTTCACTTTGTTGTTAACCTCATCCAGCGTCCTTTTCAGATCGCTGATTTGATCCTTAAGGCTCTGCACGGTGGCTTGCGTTTCCCTGTTTGCCCGGTCTTTTTCCTCTACGCTTTTTTTCAGCTCCTGGAGCTGTTTATCCAGTTTCTTCGTTTCTTCCTGCTGCTCAAGCTTTTCAAGCCTCTCCTGCTGCTGCGTTACCTTCTCCTGCAACGTCTTGTTAGCGTCAATAAGAGCTTTTATGTCACCAATCTGAAAAGAGCGGGAAAAACCTTTACTGTAATCGGAATAGGCAACCAGGTTATCTCTGTCTGACAGGTAACCATCGCCTGATAATAATGGTGGTTGCTCATTTGCCTGCGCCAGCCCAGCTGTGGCGGCCAGCAGCAGGCTGCCAATAATCACTTTTGCTGTGTATTTCATAAAAATTTCCCTTAATAACGTATTTCATTCCATAAACGAGAGCGAAAATTAATCGTCCTCCATCGCGTTTTCGGCTTTGATATTAGCCCACTCAGGGCCGCTAAATATTGGATAAAAAATGAATTTTATGCAGAGAAAAGTCAGCGCAACGAATGGACGGCGCTTCCGGAAGATACACGACGTCGATTCGGAAGCCGGGTCACGCAACTGCCGCGCGCGTTGCTGGCGTAGCGAAGTAACAACAGGGCGATTGCAAAGGCGATCCACTCTTTTCTGGGATGTCTGTATAAAAGATGTTCGTCACAAAACTGTCATATTGTGTACATTTTACTGTCATCAAACTGTCCTATTTTGCCTCCAGCAGCAATCATTAATCATACTAAAACAGTATAAAGACTGACTTTATCCCCTGGAGGGAATATGACACTGATGCAAAAAAACCTGGCTCGTTTGGTGGCTGTTACGCTGTCGCTGAGCGCGGTTTCCGCTTTTGCCGCCGACAACCTGACGGGCGCGGGCGGGACTTTCCCGGCGCCGGTCTATAACAAATGGGCGGCCGAGTACAACAAAGCAACAGGCGCGCAGATTAACTACCAGGGGATCGGTTCTTCCGGCGGCGTAAAACAGATTATTGCTAAGACCGTCGACTTCGGCGCGTCCGACGCGCCGATGAAAGAAGAAGATTTGCAGAAAAACGGCCTGTTCCAGTTTCCAACCGTGATTGGCGGCGTGGTGCTGGCGGTGAACATTCCCGGCGTAAAATCCGGCGAACTGACGCTGGATGGCAAAACCGTTGGCGATATCTATCTCGGTAACGTAAAGAAATGGAACGACCCGGCCATCACTAAGCTGAACCCTGGCGTCAAGCTGCCGGATGCCAATATCAACGTGGTGCGCCGCGCTGACGGTTCCGGTACCTCCTTTGTATTCACCAGCTATCTGGCGAAGGTGAACAGCGACTGGAACAGCAAAGTTGGCAAAGGCAACACCGTTAACTGGCCAACTGGCCTGGGCGGCAAAGGCAACGACGGCGTAGCCGCTTTCGTGCAGCGTCTGCCTGGCTCGATTGGCTATGTGGAATACGCCTACGCCAAACAAAACAACCTGGCCTATACCAAACTGCTGGATGCCGACGGCAAAGCCGTTGCGCCAGGCGAACAGAGCTTCAGCGACGCGGCGAAAGGCGCGGACTGGAGCAAATCCTTCGCGCAGGATCTGACCTACCAGAAAGGCGATAACGCCTGGCCAATCACCTCCACCACTTTTATTTTGATGCAGAAAGATCAGGCCAACGCGGAGAAGGGCGCAGCCGTGCTGAAGTTCTTTGACTGGGCCTATAAAAACGGCGCCCAGGTCACCACCAGCCTGGACTATGCCGCGCTGCCGGACTCCGTCGTAGAGCAGATCCGCGCCGCATGGAAAACCAATATTAAAGACAGCTCGGGCAAAGCGCTGTACTAAGCTGACTAAACGGCTATAAGTTTCGGGCGGCCGCTGTGCCGCCCAAAAACGTTCACTATCGGGAATTTTATGGCTACATCCAGGCCGACATTCAAGGCTCCCGGCAAGCAGGGTGACCTCATTTTTGGCGCGCTGGTCAAGCTGGCCGCGCTGATTGTCTTACTGCTGCTCGGCGGCATTATTGTCTCGCTCATCGTCTCTTCCTGGCCCAGCATTCAGAAATTTGGCCTCTCCTTTCTGTGGACCAAAACCTGGGATGCGCCTAATGAACAGTTCGGCGCGCTGGTGCCGATTTACGGCACGCTGGTGACCTCTGCTATCGCGCTGGTTATCGCCGTGCCGGTCAGCTTTGGCATCGCGCTGTTTCTCACCGAACTGGCACCAAACTGGCTGCGTCGCCCTTTAGGCGTGGCGATCGAGCTGCTGGCCGCCATCCCCAGCATCGTTTACGGCATGTGGGGGCTGTTTATCTTCGCTCCGCTGTTTGCCACTTATTTTCAGACGCCGCTGGGCGAGCTGATGGCCAACGTGCCTATTGTCGGCTCGCTGTTCTCCGGCCCGGCTTTTGGCATCGGCATTCTGGCTGCCGGGATTATCCTGGCGATCATGATCATTCCTTATATCGCCTCGGTGATGCGTGACGTTTTCGAGCAGACCCCGGTGATGATGAAAGAGTCCGCTTACGGCATCGGCTGCACCACCTGGGAAGTGATCTGGCGCATCGTGCTGCCGTTTACCAAAAACGGCGTGATCGGCGGCATTATGCTGGGGCTGGGGCGCGCGCTGGGCGAAACCATGGCGGTGACCTTTATTATCGGTAATACCTACCAGCTGGACAGCGCTTCGCTGTTTATGCCGGGCAACAGCATCACCTCCGCGCTGGCAAACGAATTCGCCGAAGCGGAATCGGGCGTGCATACCGCCGCGCTGATGGAGCTGGGGCTGATCCTGTTTGTGATCACCTTTATCGTGCTGGCCTGTTCAAAGCTGATGATTATCCGCCTGGCGAAAAGTGAAGGAGCACGCTCATGAGCATGATAGCCATGCAGTCCCGCGCGGAGCTGGAAGCCTCCCGCCGTAAAATGCAGGCGTGGCGGCGGATGAAAAACCGCATCGCGCTGACCCTTTCCCTGCTGACGATGGCGTTTGGCCTGTTCTGGCTGATTTGGATCCTTTGGGCGACCATCGCGCGCGGCGTGGACGGCATGACGCTGGCGCTGTTTACGGAAAACACGCCGCCGCCCAATACGGCCGGCGGCGGTCTGGCTAACGCCATTATGGGCAGCGGCCTGCTGATTTTCTGGTCGACCATCGTGGGGACGCCGCTGGGCATCATGGCCGGTATCTATCTGGCGGAATATGGCCGTAAAGGCTGGCTGGCGGAAACGATCCGCTTTATCAACGATATCCTGCTTTCCGCTCCCTCCATCGTGGTCGGCCTGTTCGTCTACACGCTGGTGGTAGCGCAGATGCAGCACTTTTCTGGCCTGGCGGGCGCGGTGGCGCTGGCACTGTTGCAGATCCCCGTGGTTATTCGCACCACGGAAAATATGCTGAAGCTGGTGCCGGACAGCCTGCGCGAAGCGGCATACGCGCTGGGTACGCCGAAATGGAAAATGATTTCGGCCATTACGCTGAAGGCTTCGATATCGGGCATTCTTACCGGCATCCTGCTGGCGATAGCGCGTATCGCCGGGGAAACGGCACCGCTGCTGTTTACCTCGCTCTCCAACCAGTTCTGGAGCACCGATATGCTGCAGCCGCTGGCTAACCTGCCGGTGACGATTTTTAAATTCGCCATGAGCCCGTTTGCCGAATGGCAAAGTCTGGCCTGGGCAGGCGTGCTGCTGATTACCGTCTGCGTGCTGATTTTAAATATTCTGGCGCGCGTGATTTTTGCCAAAAGCAAACACTGATCTAACGCGCGGCTGCGGCGGCGCGTATAAGCGAGAAAAAGAATGGCTGACAACACTTCCGGCAATATGATCCAGGTTCGTGATTTGAACTTTTACTATGGAAAATTTCATGCGCTGAAGAATATCAATCTGGATATTGCTAAAAACCAGGTCACCGCTTTTATCGGCCCGTCGGGCTGCGGTAAATCGACGCTGCTGCGCACGTTTAACAAGATGTTTTCGCTCTATCCGGAACAGCGCGCGGAAGGCGAGATCCTGCTGGATGGCGAAAACATCCTGACCGCCAGCCAGGATATCGCCCTGCTGCGCGCGCGCGTCGGCATGGTGTTCCAGAAACCGACGCCGTTCCCGATGTCGATTTACGATAACATCGCTTTCGGCGTGCGCCTGTTCGAAAAACTTTCCCGTGCCGAAATGGATGAGCGCGTACAATGGGCGCTGACCAAAGCAGCGCTGTGGACGGAAACCAAAGACAAGCTGCAGCAGAGCGGCTACAGCCTTTCCGGCGGCCAGCAGCAGCGCCTCTGCATTGCTCGCGGCATTGCCATTCGCCCGGAGGTGCTGCTGCTGGACGAGCCGTGCTCCGCGCTGGATCCTATTTCCACTGGCCGTATCGAAGAGCTGATCACCGAGCTGAAGCAGGATTACACCGTGGTGATCGTCACGCATAACATGCAGCAGGCCGCGCGCTGTTCCGACCATACGGCCTTTATGTATCTGGGCGAGCTGATTGAGTTCAGCGATACGGATACGCTGTTTACCAAACCGCACCAAAAACAAACCGAAGACTATATCACTGGCCGCTATGGTTAAGTTGACTGGAGAAACGCATGGATAATCTCAATCTGAATAAACATATCTCCGGGCAGTTCAACGCCGAGCTGGAGCACATCCGCACCCAGGTGATGACGATGGGCGGCATGGTGGAAAAACAGCTGACGGACGCCATCGTCGCGATGCACAACCAGGATGCCGAGCTGGCGCAGCGGGTGATCGATGGCGACCAGAAGGTCAACATGATGGAGGTGTCGATTGACGAGGCGTGCGTGCGCATTATCGCCAAGCGCCAGCCGACCGCCAGCGACCTGCGTCTGGTGATGGCGATCATCAAAACCATTTCCGAGCTGGAGCGCATTGGCGACGTGGCGGAAAAAATCAGCCGAACGGCGCTGGAAAAATTTGGCCAGCAGCACCAGTCGCTGCTGGTAAATCTGGAATCGCTGGGCTATCACACCATCCAGATGCTGCACGACGTGCTGGATGCTTTTGCGCGCATGGATCTCAATGCGGCTATTGAAATCTATCGGGAAGATAAAAAGGTCGACCAGGAATATGAGGGCATCGTGCGTCAGCTGATGACCTATATGATGGAAGATCCGCGCACCATTCCCAGCGTGCTGACCGCGCTGTTCTGCGCGCGCGCTATCGAGCGTATTGGCGATCGCTGCCAGAATATCTGTGAAATCATCTTCTATTTCGTGAAAGGTCAGGATTTCCGTCACGTTGGCGGCGACAAGCTGGACGAGCTGCTCACCGGCGAAAGCGACGACAAGCCAGTCTGACCATCGCGCTTCCGGCCTGACGCTTTAAGTTGGTCTGGCGGCGCTCGTAATTTATACTTGCCGCACTTCACACCGGCAAGGAACTCCCGTGATGCAACAAAAAAAGGCGTAACGCCAGGCAAAGCGATGCTGGCGGCGATCAGCGGCTACGCAATGGACGGCTTCGATCTGCTGATCCTCGGGTTTATGCTGCCCGCCATCAGCCTTTCTCTGGCGCTCGATCCCTCGCAGGCAGGCTCGCTGGTCACCTGGACGTTGATTGGCGCGGTGATCGGCGGCGTCGTGTTCGGCCATCTCAGCGACAAGCTGGGCCGGATCCGCGTGCTGACCTTTACCATCCTGATGTTTTCCGTGTTTACCGGGCTTTGCGCCTTTGCGCAGGGCTACTGGGATCTGCTGGCGTACCGCACGCTGGCGGGCGTGGGGCTGGGCGGCGAGTTTGGCATCGGCATGGCGCTGATTGCCGAAGCCTGGCCCGCCAACAAGCGTAACCGTGCTTCCGCCTGGGTCGGCATCGGCTGGCAGCTTGGCGTGCTGCTGGCCGCTTTTATTACCCCGCTGCTGTTAACCTACATCGGCTGGCGCGGCATGTTCCTGGTCGGGCTGCTGCCTGCCGCCGCATCGTTTTTTATCCGGCGCGGCCTGGGCGAGCCGGAAGGCTTTACGCGGCATGTGGATGTTCATCAGGGCTTATCGTTCGCCGCCAGGCTGAAGCTGCTGTGTAAAGATGCCGCCACGACTAAGGCCAGCCTGGGGATTTTTATCCTGTGCTCGGTACAGAACTTTGGCTACTACGGCTTGATGATTTGGATGCCGGCTTACCTTTCCAGCCGCTTTGGCTTCTCGCTGACCAAATCGGGGCTGTGGACGGCGGTCACGGTCGTGGGCATGACGTTGGGTATCTGGCTGTTCGGCATGCTGGCCGATCGCTTTGCCCGCTGGAAGATTTTCCTGCTTTATCAGGCTGGTGCGGTCGTGATGGTGGTGGCATACGCCCAGCTACGCGATCCGATGATGATGCTGTTTGCGGGCGCCGTGATGGGGATGTTCGTCAACGGCATGATCGGCGGCTACGGCGCGCTGATCTCAGACACCTATCCCGTGCAGGTCAGAGCTACGGCGCAAAACGTCTTATTTAACCTGGGCCGCGGCGTCGGCGGTTTTGGCCCGCTGGTTATCGGACTGCTGGCGATGCAGTTCTCCTTTACGGCAGCGATTACGCTGCTGGCGCTGATTTACCTGCTGGATATCTTCGCCACGCTGTTTTTACTGCCGAAAAAGCAGGGCAGCGAAGATACGCTGGGCGCGATCGGCTAAACGGTGTCCGCGCCGCCTGGCGCGGAGTGCCTGCTCAGCGCGTCAGTTGCCAGCCTTTTTGCCGCCACAGCTCCGGCAGCTGCGCCATATCGTCAAAAGGCGTCACCAGCGGATGATCCAGCGGCCTGTTGTGGGCGTCCGCGCAGTAATAGAACACCGGGATACCCGCCGCGATGCCTGCTTTGGCGCCCGCTTCGGAATCATCCACCAGGATGCACTGCGCCAGCGGGATCGCCATCTGTTCCGCCGCGTATGCCATCAGCGCGGGATCGGGCTTCCAGCGTGAAATCGTATAGCCGCTGTACAACCGGTCATCAAAATAGTCGAGCATCCCGGTTAATCCCAGCGAATGCTGCATTTTCGGCACGGTGCCGTTCGATACCACGCACATCGGCACGCTAATCTGCGCCAGCAGGGCTTTCGCGCCCGCAATCGGCTGTAGCTGTTGCTCAAAAAGGCGCGCCACTTCCTGACGGTAAGCCGGCTCCAGCTCCGTGACATCGGCGCTGAGATGATGTTCAGCGGTCACGTCGGCAATAATGTCATAGAGCTTTACGCCCTTATATTTTTCAAACATCTCCTGCAGCGACAGCTCGACGCCGTAGCGCGCAAACGTATTGACATAGGCCTGGGTACAAAGCAGCTCGCTGTCTACCAGCGTGCCGTCGCAATCAAAAAAGATACAGCTAACAGACATCGGTTCATCCTTAACGAAGGGGCGTGCTTTTACTTTACGCGTGGAAAGGTAAAACGCGACCGGAAAAGATGAATTTTACGTTAACGGCGCTGAAGTCAGGGCTAACAAGGCGCAATCGGTTGCGAAAAAACTCTGGCGCCGTCTGGCAAATTAAAATTTATCGTTTAGGATAGCCGACGATAACTTTTCTCCGTTTTGGAATCTTATATGAACAACTCAGGTCTACTGCAGCGGATCTTCAAACTACAGGAACACGGCACGACGGTGCGTACGGAAGTGATTGCCGGTTTTACCACCTTCCTGACCATGGTCTATATCGTGTTCGTGAATCCGCAGATCCTCGGCGTGGCGGGCATGAATACCCAGGCGGTATTCGTGACGACCTGCCTGATCGCCGCCGGAGGCAGTATTCTGATGGGGCTGGTCGCCAACCTGCCGGTAGCGCTTGCGCCCGCAATGGGCCTGAACGCCTTTTTTGCTTTCGTGGTCGTCGGCGCGATGGGCGTCTCCTGGCAGACCGGCATGGGCGCCATCTTCTGGGGCGCCGTAGGGCTGCTGTTGCTGACCCTTTTCCGCATTCGCTACTGGATGATTTCCAATATCCCGGTCAGCCTGCGCGTGGGTATTACTGCCGGTATTGGCCTGTTTATCGCGATGATCGGCCTGAAAAATGCCGGGATCGTGGTGCCCAATAAAGAAACGCTGGTGGCGGTAGGCGATCTGACCTCCCACAGCGTCCTGCTGGGCGCGCTGGGCTTCTTTATTATTGCCGTGCTGGCTTCCCGCAATATTCATATTGCAGTGCTGGTTTCCATTGTGGTGACTACGCTGATCGGCCTGGCGCTGGGCGACGTGAAGTATGGCGGCGTGTTCTCTATGCCTACGGGCATTACGTCCATTCTGGGCGAAGTCGATCTGAAAGGGTCGCTGAACGTCGGCATGGCGGGGATCATCTTCTCCTTTATGTTGGTAAACCTGTTTGACTCTTCTGGCACGCTGATTGGCGTAACGGATAAAGCGGGCCTGACCGATGAAAAAGGCACGTTTCCGCGCATGAAGCAGGCGCTTTACGTCGACAGCATCAGTTCGGTAGCGGGCGCTTACATCGGTACTTCTTCCGTTACCGCCTATATCGAAAGCTCCTCCGGCGTTTCTATTGGCGGACGCACGGGCCTGGTGGCCGTGGTGACGGGCGTGCTGTTTCTACTGGTGATGTTCCTGTCGCCGCTGGCGGGCATGGTGCCGGCTTACGCTGCCGCAGGCGCACTGATCTACGTAGGCGTGCTGATGACCTCCAGCCTGGCGCGCGTCAAGTGGGACGACCTGACCGAAGCGGTGCCGGCCTTTGTTACCACCGTGATGATGCCGTTCAGTTTTTCTATTACCGAAGGGATTGCGCTGGGCTTTATTTCTTACTGCGTGATGAAGCTGGGCACGGGCCGCTGGCGTGAAATTTCGCCGTGCGTCATCGTCGTGGCGATCCTGTTTGTGTTAAAAATTGTCTTTATCGACGCGCACTAATCTGAACGGGCCGCTGGCCCGTTTTTTTTCGCCGCGCTAAAGCGCGATTGCTTTTTCCGGCGGCAGGCTCACCAGCCGCAGCGCGCGCGGCCCCATCTTCTGTCCCGTGGCAGGAATATCCTGCAGGCCTTTCCAGCGCGCGTTGTCCACTTCCCACAGCGAGAGCCGCTCACAGCCCGATGAATGGGCGCAAGACCAGATAATCAGCGGCTCAACGTCGGAAAAGGCTTCTGTCTGCGGCTGCAACAGCGAGCGTAGCCGCCCGGACGCGGGATGCAGCCTCAGCGAATCTTTTTCCGGGTTATCGGACAGCTTTAGTATGCTTTGCCGCATCGTCCAGAGCTGGGTGGCCGCCTCATCGGGATCGGTCTGGGCCAGTATCCAGGCTTTTTCGGCCGGAGAAATTTCACGTGAATATCGCTCCAGCGTCTGGCGGCTGTGGGCGCGGACGATTTCCATATCCAGCCCGACGCTGCCGTCTTCTCCGGCTAGCAGTACACCAACGATATTGCCTGCGTAGGCGATGCTGAAATCGGGCAGCTGCGCATCGGCAAAGTGGGGACGTCCGTTTGGTGAGAGCCGGATTTCAGGCAGCGGCGAAATGCCATAAAGGCGCAGCAGCATTTCCGCCAGCAGCATACGGGCCACCAGAAAGCGCGTCCGCCGTCTTTCCGGTAGGTTACTGGCGCTTTCTGTTATCTGTTGAGAAAGCTGGTGTACCGGGACGCGGGTATCCGTCAGGATCCAGCGTGCGAAATGGCTGGCCATCTGTCGCTCCGTGAAAATGGGTGAAAACGCGTTATTATTGTAAGAATTTTCTTAGCGCGTGACACGTAACTTTCCCGTTTTACCTCTAAATTAGGATTAATATTAACGAATGCGCGTGTGGTTCTCATCGTCAATATTATTTTTACATGGCTTTTTAATATCTTCATTGTCTTATTTAAGTTTAATAATTTCCTGTAATGCCAATATATAATTGCTAAAGGGAGTGCAGAAGAATTCCAATAAATTAGTGTAGTAGAATTAAATATTGTTGTTATTTTCAATTTTAAATTGAAGTTGATTGTCGTACGGGAAATAGTGTACTTTCCTCTGCCAGGCACGGAAGGCCGGATTTTATTCACTTCATCAGTAAGTGCTAATAAATCTTTTATAATCAAACGCTAAGAATGTTATGGAAAACAAACCTTTATTTCGCATGGAAGCGGTGCAGCATCTGAAGACGAAATGGCTGGGTAAGGCGTTGTTAACCTCCGGCTATCCCGCCTGGGCCGTCGCTCTGGCGTCAATGCTGTTCTTTATTTTGCTGCTGATGTTTATTCTTTACGGCACCTTTACCCGCCGAATTAACGTCAACGGCGAGGTGATCTCGTTGCCGCACGCCATCACCATCCTTGCACCACAGCAGGGGTTTATTACCAAAACCTGGGCTGAAACCGGGCAGCGCGTAAAAAAGGGCGATCGGCTTTATCAAATCGACGTCAGCCGGATTACCTTGACCGGCAACGTCAGCGTCCGTTCGATCGCTGCGATTAATCAACAGATTGCGCTATCGGAAACGATTATCGCCCGGCTTCAGAAAAACAAAGCGGCCACGCTGAAGAATTTGCAGCATCAGCTGGCGCAGTACCAGGCGGCGCATCAAAAATCGCAGACGCTGATTTTTGAAGCCGGAAACGGCCTGAGCGAAATGCGGAAAAGCATGACGAGTTACGGTGATTACTTACGTAAAGGGTTGATTAACAAGGAGCAGTTCGCCAACCAGCGCTATCTTTTTTATCAGCAGCAGAATGCCTGGCAGAGCCTGAATACGCAGGTTATTCAGGAAGCTTTGCAGATTAGCAGCCTGGAGAGCGAGCTGCTGACCAGGGGGATCGAATATGACAACCAGATTTCGCAATATCAGGCGCAGCGCAGCGATCTGATGCGCCAGCTGGCGGAGGTGGACGCCAGCGGCACGCTGTTTATTACCGCGCCGAGCGACGGCAAAATTGAAAATATGAGCGTGACGGAAGGGCAAATGGTCAGCCCTGGCGACAGCCTGGCCCAGCTGACGCCCGCCAGCAGCAACCGTTATTACCTGATGCTGTGGCTGCCCAACACCAGCATGCCCTATGTCCATCCTGGCGACGCCATCAACCTGCGTTATGAAGCGTTCCCCTTCGAGAAATATGGCCAGTTTCCGGGCCGCATCCTGTCCATTTCCAACGTGCCGGCTTCCTATCAGGAAATGGGCAAGTACAACACGCTTCCGCGCACCGACGGCGTCATTGAACCCTATTACAAGGTAATCGTGTCGCTTGAAGAGAGCCGCTTCAGCTATCAGGGCAAGCCCCTGGCGCTCTCCAGCGGCATGAAAGCGCAGGCCACGCTGTTTCTGGAAAAACGGCCTCTCTGGCAGTGGATGCTGTCGCCTTACTATGACCTCAAAAAAAGCATTAGCGGGCCTGTAAATGAATAATCCTCTTTTTGACACCATCCTGCGTCGGCTGAATTTCAGCTTTCGGCGCAAGGTGCCGGTCGTGTTGCAAACCGAAGCGGCAGAATGCGGCCTGGCCTGTCTGGTCATGGCCTGCCGCTATCACGGCATGGATATTGACCTGTTTAATTTGCGCAGCCGATTTGGCATCTCTTCACATGGCGCTACGCTGGCCGTGCTGATCGACATCGGCAGGCAGCTGAAGCTGAAAACGCGACCGCTGGCGCTGGATCTGGACGAGCTGAAACAGCTGAAAACGCCCTGTCTGCTGCACTGGGATATGAGCCACTTCGTGGTGCTGGTTGCCGTTAAAGGCTCGCGCTTTATCCTGCACGATCCGGCCTTTGGCCGGCGTGTTGTCGGGCTGGCGGAAATGTCCCAGCACTTTTCCGGCGTGGCGCTGGAAGTTTGGCCAGACAGCGAGTTCTCCCGCATTAAACAACGCAGCAGCCTGAGCTTTACCACGATGATGAAAAACGTCAGCGGGCTGCCGGGCTTCCTGGCCAAAATCTTCTGCCTTTCGCTGGTGATAGAAGCGGTTAACCTGCTGATGCCGGTAGGCACGCAGCTGGTGATGGATCATGTGATTATCGCGGAAGACCACGATTTGCTGTCGCTGATCTGTATCGGGCTGCTGGGCTTTATCCTGTTCCGTGCCTTCGTCAGTATGCTGCGCGCCTGGACATCGCTGGTGATGGGATCGCTGATCGACGTACAGTGGAAAGCGGGCATGTTCGATCATCTGCTTAATCTGCCGCTCAACTATTTTGAGAAGCGCAAGCTTGGCGATATTCAGTCCCGCTTTGGCTCGCTGGACGTGATCCGCAACACGCTAACCAGCAGCCTGGTGAACGGTATTATCGACTCGCTGATGTCGATTGGCGTGTTTATCATGATGTTCCTGTACGGCGGCTGGCTGGTATGGGTCGTGCTGGGCTTTACGGCGCTGTATATGCTGCTGCGCCTGGCGACCTGGCAGCGCTATCGGCAGGCGCAGGAAGAGCAGATTGTGAAGGGCGCGCGGGCCAGCTCGCATTTTATGGAAAGCCTTTACGGCATCGGCACGTTAAAAGCGCTGGGCATAACCGCCAAGCGAGCGCAGTTCTGGCTGAATCTGAATATCGACACCACTAACGCCAATATTCGCCTGACCCGACTCGATCTGCTGTTTGGCGGCGTAAACACGTTTATCAGCACCATCGACCAGGTTGTGATCCTGTGGCTTGGCGCCTCAATGGTGATCGATGGTCAAATGACGCTGGGTATGTTTGTCGCCTTTAACGCCTATCGCGGCCAGTTTTCCGACCGGGCCGCCAGCCTGATCAATATGGTGCTACAGCTGAAAATGCTGACGCTGCACAGCGACAGGGTAGCGGACATCGTCTTTACCGACGCCGAAGAAAGCCAGCCGGGCCGGGCGCTGGTCGCCTCGGGCGAACCGGCCAGCTTTGAGGCGCGCGGCGTCACCTATCAGTATGACAAGCTGTCGAAACCGATTTTCAGCGGGCTGAATATCATCGTCGAGGCCGGCGAGAGCGTGGCGATTGTCGGGCCTTCCGGCATTGGCAAAACCACGCTGATGAAGGTCATGTCCGGCCTGCTGGCGCCTGCCGAGGGCGAAATCCTGATCAACGGCCTGAATATCAACAATATCGGGCTGAATAACTATCGGGAATGTATCGCCTGCGTATTGCAGGAAGACAAGCTGTTTGCCGGATCCATCGCTGAGAACATCGCCAGCTTTGACGGCGAGAAGGATATGGAGCGTATTATCCGCTGCGCCATGGACTGCAATATTCATGAGGAAATTAGCGCGATGCCGATGGGCTACGAGACGCTGATTAGCGAGCTGGGCGGCAGCCTGTCGGGCGGACAGAAGCAGCGCTTGCTGATTGCCCGAGCCTTATATCGACGGCCCAACATCCTGTTTCTGGATGAGGCGACCAGCCATCTGGATCTGGCTAACGAGGCGCATATCAATGCTTCCGTGGCGGCGCTGAAAATCACCCGGATCTTTATCGCGCACCGGCCTTCGACTATCGCCAGCGCGGACAGGGTGATTGAGCTGTAAGCTTTAGCAAAAAACGCCTGTAATTACAGGCGTTTTCTATGTTGCCCTTATTCTAAGGTAATCGCTTTTTTGATGTTATTGACCTGAAACTGCAAATCTGTGCCGGGGATTTTAGACCCGACAGCAAACGGATTAACATAGTTTCTCAACGCCGAATAGGGCGCTGTTGACATAGCGGTTCTGACAATTTTAAAGGGAACGGAAAGTTCAACCTCCGTATAGGTACCCACTGTGCCGCCGCTGGTATAGGCATAGGTAGAAACTTTTTTCCCCGTAGGGATATTAACGGGGGCTGCTCCCGGCTCGGTATCGCCGTAGCCAACATAAATGGTCAGCCCATACCCCAACTCGCCTGCAGCATTACGTTTGAAGTAGACTTCCGCGTCTTGCCCATACTGCTTAAGCTGATCTAACGCACAATTAAATTTTACGTCCATTTTTCCGCTATAGATTACGGTGTCGACAGGCGTATCTGCCGATAATTTCAAGCCTAATGTTTTTAAATTAAGCGCTGTTATCGTACTCGAATTTTTACAATTTAGCGTCGTGTCATCAGCTGCACAGGCCGTCATAGTAACAGAGCAAAAAAATAGTGCGGCCAGGCCATTAATGAAGGTTTTTTTCATGAGGATTGTCCTTAATATATCATATGGAAAATTTATCTTTATTTGTAAGGTGTTTTTAACTTATTCTTCCCTATAAAATACAGCCTCATTTCTTTATGACTCTTCTATGTAATTCATTGTTTTTATTGTACAAATACAATAAAAATATTAATTTCTTTCTTTATATTAATAAATTATCCCGGCGGTATCTCACCGCTTTGTCTGGCCTGAATGCATAAGTGAAGCTGATGCAATAATAATTACTTTAACGCTAAAAAATTGCGACATTCGTCTGAGTAATGGTAAAAAATTATTCTGTCTTAATGAGTGAAAGTAAAAAGATATAAGTTCATGTGGGAGTGAAATATAAATAAAAACGGTGCCCACAGCAGGAGCACCATTTTAAATGATTATTTACCGATACAAAAACTGGAGAAAATCCGTCCCAGCAGATCGTCGGAGGTGAACTCGCCGGTGATCTCGCTTAACGCCTGCTGCGCGACGCGCAGCTCTTCCGCCAGCAGCTCGCCCGCTTTGGCGCCCAGCAGCTGCTCTTTGCCCTGAAGTAAGTGAACGGCCGCTAACTCCAGCGCCTGAAGATGGCGACGGCGCGCCAGGAAGCCGCCTTCGGTATTGCCTGCAAAGCCCATCGTTTCCTTCAGATGCTCGCGCAGCACCTCAACACCTTCACCCGTACGCGCGGAGAGACGAATAAGTGAGTGATCGTTTACTTGCGTCAGCCCCAGCGTTTCGCCTGTAACATCCGCTTTGTTGCGTACTACGGTAATCGGCAGGCTGGCCGGCAGACGGGCGATAAAGTCCGGCCAGATTTCCGCCGGTTCGGTCGCGCCGGTGGTGGTGCCGTCAACCATAAACAGCACGCGGTCGGCCTGCTCAATTTCATGCCAGGCGCGCTCAATACCGATCCTTTCCACCTCGTCACTGGCTTCGCGCAGCCCGGCGGTATCGATAATATGCAGCGGCATCCCGTCGATATGGATATGCTCACGCAGCACGTCACGCGTGGTACCGGCAATGTCGGTAACGATGGCCGCTTCACGGCCCGCCAGCGCGTTGAGCAGACTGGATTTCCCGGCGTTGGGGCGGCCTGCAATCACCACCTTCATGCCTTCGCGCAGCAGGCTGCCCTGACGCGCTTCGGCGCGCACGCTGTCCAGATCGGCTATCACCTGATTCAGCTGGGCTTCGATTTTGCCGTCAGACAGAAAGTCTATCTCCTCGTCGGGAAAATCAATCGCCGCTTCCACGTAGATGCGCAGGTGAGTAAGTGCTTCCACCAGCGTGTTGACGCGTAGCGAAAAAGCGCCCTGAAGCGAGTTCAGCGCCGAGCGTGCCGCCTGCTCCGAACTGGCGTCAATCAGATCGGCAATAGCCTCCGCCTGCGCCAGATCGAGCTTGTCGTTAAGGAAGGCGCGCTCGGAGAACTCGCCGGGACGAGCGATACGCACGCCGGGAATAGCCACAATGCGCTTCAGCAGCAGATCCAGAATTACCGGCCCGCCGTGGCCCTGCAGCTCCAGCACGTCTTCGCCGGTAAAGGAATTCGGGCCGGGGAACCAGAGCGCAATTCCCTGATCCAGCGTGGTGCTATCGGCGTCGCGGAAGGGCAGATAGTCGGCGTAGCGGGGCTTCGGCAGCTTGCCCAGCAGCGCCTGGGCCACCTCGGCGGCTTTGGGGCCGGAAACGCGCAGAATACCCACGCCACCGCGGCCTGGCGGCGTCGCCTGGGCGACGATAGTCTCGCTATGACTCATGTTCGACTCTCTTTTTAAGGCAAAAAAATAAGGCGGTCAGTTGACCGCCTTATGATAACCCTTGTCCGCGCCGTTGGCGACGGGACGTCGGTTAAGCTTTTTTCTTGTCGCGGCTGTGCAGACCGCGTTTTTCCAGCCCGCGGTAGATCAGCTGCTGCTGCAGAATGGTCACCAGGTTGCTGACGATGTAGTACAGCACCAGACCAGACGGGAACCACAGGAAGAACACGGTGAAGATAACCGGCATAAAGGTCATGATCTTCTGCTGCATCGGGTCGGTCACGGTGGTCGGCGACATCTTCTGAATGAAGAACATCGTCACGCCCATCAGGATCGGCAGGATGTAGTACGGGTCCTGAGCAGAAAGGTCATGGATCCACAGCGCGAACGGCGCATGACGCAGCTCGATAGAGCCCATCAGCATGTAGTACAGCGCAAGGAAGATCGGCATCTGGATAACCAGCGGCAGACAGCCGCCCAGCGGATTCACCTTCTCTGCTTTATACAGCGCCATCATTTCCTGGCTCATGCGCTGCTTGTCGTCGCCTAAGCGCTCGCGCATCGCCTGAATCTTCGGCTGCAGCATACGCATCTTAGCCATCGAGGTGTACTGCGCTTTGGTCAGCGGGTACATGATGCCGCGCACGATAAAGGTGATGACGATAATGGAGAAGCCCCAGTTACCGATAAAGCTGTGCAGGAACTTCAGCAGCTTAAACAGCGGCTGAGAGATAAACCACAGCCAGCCGTAGTCCACGGTCAGATCCAGGTGTGGGGCGATAGCCGCCATTTTATCCTGAATTTCCGGGCCAACCCACAGCGTGGCGTTGAGGTTCTGCTGCGCGCCTGCCGCAACGGAAACCGGCGTAGACTTGTAGCCTACCGCAGCGATGCCGTTACCCAGATTGCTGGTGTACAGCGTGTTGGCGCCGTTGGTGCGCGGCACCCAGGCGGTAGCGAAGTACTGCTGCAGCATCGCCACCCAACCGTTGTTGGTATTGACGCTCAGGTTTTCGTTATCGCTGATTTTATCGAACTTGTACTTCTCGTAGTTGGTCTCACTGCTGGAGTAAGCCGCGCCACGGAAGGTGTGCAACGCAAAGTTATTGCTGCCGGTATCGCGATGCTTAGGCAGATCGATAGTCTGCTTCAGCTGGCCGAACATCGCCACTTCCAGCGGCTGCTGGGTAGTGTTGTTGATCTGGTAATCGACGTCGATGGCAAACTCGCCGCGCTTCAGCACGAAGGTTTTGGTATAGGTCGCGCCGTTTTCCGCCGTAAAGGTCATTGGAATACGCAGCTCGCTCGCGCCGTCAGCCAGCTCAAAGCTGTCCTGGGTCGTGGTGTAAAGCGGGCGGGCGCCGTTGGCCGGGTTATCCGGGCCGTTGCGTCCGGTCAGGCCGCTTTGTGCCTGATAGAGAAAGCCTGGCGAGGTTTCCAGCAGCTGGAAAGGCTGTGAAGAACCCAGTTTGTCCGGGTAAGTCAGCAGCTGCGCCTGCTCAATATCGCCACCGCGAGTATTGATCTGTAAAGACAGGACGTCAGTCTTAACGGTGATCGTTTTGCCCTGGCCGCTGGCGGGTACACCCTGGTTTGCGGCATCACCGGCTGCTGTCGTGTTTTGCGTGGTCTGGGTTTGCTGCGGCTGCGGAGCATGGTCCGTCTGCCAGGTCTGCCAGATCATAAAAGACACGAACAGAAAAGCGATGAGAAAAAGATTGCGTTGCGAATCCATCGTTAATGTTCTCAGTTATCGTCGGTTTTTGGCGGCACCGGATCGTCACCACCCGGGTTCAAAGGGTGGCATTTTAATACGCGTTTCATCGTCAACCAACTGCCTTTTACCACACCAAACCTGCGCAATGCCTCAATACCGTATTGCGAACAGGTTGGGTGGAAACGACAGTGGGGTCCTAAAAGCGGGCTGATCGCGCGTTGATAAACGCGGATCAGCGCAATCAGGAGCCGCGAGCCAGGCGACAGTGACGACGCCACATCTTCTCCAACGCTTCCATCAGCGCACGGTTATCCAGATCGGCCACGCCTTTTTTCGCCACCACTACAAAATCCATAGCGGGCAGGTCGTGCTGACGCAGACGAAAGCTTTCGCGGGTCAATCGCTTGATCCGGTTGCGTTCATGCGCGCGCTTAACATGTTTTTTGGCGACGGTAAGACCGATGCGGGGATGCCCCAGCGAGTTAAGGCGGCCGAGGATGGTGATTTGCGGCGTACCGGCTCTTTGTGGCTGCTGGAAGACGAAAGTGAAATGAGTGGGAGTTAACAAACGTAACTCCCTGGGAAATGCGAGCTTAACCACTCAGCGGTTAGCTTTTATTACTTAGAAACGGTCAGACGTGAACGGCCTTTAGCACGACGACGTGCCAGAACCTGACGACCATTTTTTGTTGCCATACGAGCACGGAAACCATGTGAACGGTTGCGCTTCAGTACGGACGGTTGAAAAGTGCGTTTCATGGCGATTTCTACCTAAACTTGGAAAATTTCACTTAGTGACGCGCTTGAAAGGTCCGAAAACCAACCGACGCCTCAGTGTATCTTTAATAAAGAGGCGGGATTGTAATAATTGTACAGTCCGGAGTCAATTTACTTCGCTTTTAAAGGCGCGTCTGGATATCCCGTTCGACCGCAAAACCAGCCGGTACGGGCCAGAGCGCAACACGCCGGGGCACGAATTATACGGCCTCTGTCGTAAAGCGCAAGGATCGTTCAGGATCTTCCGCCGATCTTATTGCAAGCGCGTTGCGTAAATAACGTGACGGCGCCTTAAATTTTCATCTTATGCGCAGGATCCTGAATGTCTTTTGAGCGCGAACGAGTAAACTTGTCCCTGCGCGCTTTGCCCTGTGGATAAATTGGAACAAAACTGTGTAGAAAGTGAAGATCTCTGCTGCGCTTTGCGCTATGATCCGCCCTTCCGTTAGCGATCCTTCGGGTCAGTCAGCGGCGGAGAAACCGCGGACAGCGGTTCGTATGTGCGTCATCTGCATGCGTCAACAATGATGAATTTATCGCTTCAGCGCCTTTTTTCTTATCGAATATTTTCGAGTGGAGTCCGCCGTGTCACTTACGCTTTGGCAACAGTGTCTTGCCCGTTTGCAGGATGAACTACCTGCCACCGAATTCAGCATGTGGATACGTCCGCTCCAGGCTGAATTGAACGACAACACCCTGGCCCTGTATGCACCAAACCGCTTTGTGCTCGACTGGGTTCGTGACAAATACCTTAACAATATCAATGCGCTGCTTAATGATTTTTGCGGCGCCGATGTGCCGCTGCTGCGCTTTGAAGTCGGCAGCAAGCCGGTAACGCGTCCGGTCAGCCAGCCGGTGATGAGCAGCGCCAGCGCGCCGCCGCCGATGAACCGACCGGCACCGGTACGTCCAAGCTGGGACAGCATGCCTGCGCCTGCGGAACTGTCGTATCGTTCAAACGTGAACACCAAGCATAACTTCGATAACTTCGTTGAAGGTAAATCGAACCAGCTGGCGCGTGCGGCCGCTCGTCAGGTCGCCGACAACCCCGGCGGCGCCTATAACCCTCTGTTCCTCTATGGCGGCACTGGCCTGGGGAAAACTCACCTGCTGCATGCTGTGGGTAACGGCATTATGGCGCGCAAGCCCAACGCCAAAGTGGTCTATATGCACTCGGAACGTTTTGTGCAGGACATGGTGAAGGCGCTGCAAAACAACGCCATTGAAGAATTTAAGCGCTACTACCGTTCGGTAGACGCGCTGCTGATCGATGATATTCAGTTTTTCGCCAACAAGGAGCGCTCGCAGGAGGAGTTTTTCCACACCTTCAACGCGCTGCTGGAAGGCAATCAGCAGATCATCCTGACGTCGGATCGCTATCCTAAAGAGATCAACGGCGTCGAAGATCGTCTGAAATCCCGCTTTGGCTGGGGCCTGACGGTGGCGATCGAGCCGCCAGAGCTGGAAACCCGCGTGGCTATCCTGATGAAAAAGGCGGATGAAAACGATATTCGCCTGCCGGGCGAGGTCGCCTTCTTTATTGCCAAGCGCCTGCGGTCCAACGTGCGTGAGCTGGAAGGCGCGCTGAACCGCGTGATCGCCAACGCCAACTTTACCGGCCGCGCCATCACCATCGACTTTGTGCGTGAAGCGCTGCGCGATCTGCTGGCGCTGCAGGAAAAGCTGGTCACCATCGATAATATCCAGAAGACGGTGGCGGAATATTACAAGATTAAGGTAGCCGACCTGCTTTCCAAGCGGCGTTCGCGCTCCGTCGCGCGTCCTCGCCAGATGGCGATGGCGATGGCGAAAGAGCTGACCAACCACAGCTTGCCGGAAATCGGCGACGCTTTCGGGGGTCGTGACCATACTACGGTGCTGCACGCCTGTCGCAAGATCGAGCAGCTGCGTGAAGAGAGTCACGATATTAAAGAAGATTTCTCAAATCTAATCAGAACATTATCTTCCTGACGCTATGAAATTTATTGTTGAACGTGAGCAGTTACTTAAACCTTTACAGCAGGTCAGCAGCCCGCTGGGCGGACGGCCGACGCTGCCGATCCTCGGCAACCTGCTTTTACAGGTTAACGACGGCAGCCTGCTGCTGACGGGAACGGACTTAGAGATGGAAATGGTGGCCCGCGTCGCGTTGACGCAGGATCACGAGCCGGGCGCGACCACCGTGCCCGCGCGTAAATTTTTCGATATCTGCCGCGGTCTGCCTGAAGGCGCAGAGATCACGGTGATCCTGGATGGCGAAAGAATGCTGGTGCGCTCCGGCCGCAGCCGCTTCTCGCTTTCCACGCTGCCGGCCAGCGACTTCCCGAACCTGGACGACTGGCAAAGCGAGGTGGAATTCACGCTGCCGCAGGCCACGATGAAGCGCCTGATCGAAGCCACCCAGTTTTCTATGGCCCATCAGGACGTACGCTACTACCTGAACGGGATGCTGTTTGAAACGGAAGGCGAAGAGCTGCGCACCGTCGCCACCGACGGCCACCGTCTGGCGGTTTGCTCGATGCCGGTAGGCCAGTCGCTGCCCAATCATTCGGTGATCGTGCCGCGTAAGGGCGTGATTGAGCTGGTGCGCCTGCTGGACGGCGGCGAGACGCCGTTACAGGTGCAGATCGGCAGCAACAATATTCGCGCGCACGTCGGCGACTTTATCTTCACCTCCAAGCTGGTGGATGGCCGCTTCCCGGACTATCGTCGCGTGCTGCCGAAAAACCCGGACAAAACGCTGGATGCCGGCTGCGATCTGCTGAAGCAGGCTTTTTCGCGCGCGGCAATCCTCTCTAACGAGAAGTTCCGTGGCGTTCGCCTGTATATCAGCGAAAACCAGCTGAAAATCACCGCCAACAACCCGGAACAGGAAGAAGCGGAAGAGATTCTGGACGTCACTTATGGCGGCACCGATCTCGAAATCGGCTTTAACGTCAGCTACGTGCTGGACGTGCTTAACGCGCTGAAGTGCGAAAACGTACGTCTGCTGCTGACCGACTCCGTTTCCAGCGTGCAGATTGAAGACGCGGCCAGCCAGTCGGCGGCCTATGTCGTCATGCCAATGCGTTTGTAGTAAAATTATCGGGCTGACTTGGTCCGGCGCCCGCCGCCCTCGCGTGCTTTCACGCGGCGGCGGCTCGCCCGCACCGTAACGCTCTGGCCTTGTATAACAGCACGTGCCGTTTTATCCGATCTACTGCCCGCGGAATGACTCCACTTATGGCTTTAACCCGCCTGCTTATCAAAGATTTTCGCAACATTGAAAATGCCGATCTGGCGCTGGCGCCCGGCTTCAACTTTCTGGTCGGCGCTAACGGCAGCGGCAAAACCAGCGTGCTGGAAGCGATCTATACGCTGGGCCACGGCCGCGCTTTCCGCAGTTTGCAGGCAGGCAGAGTGATCCGCCACGAGCAGGACGCTTTTATTCTGCACGGCCGCATTGAAGGAGCCGAGCGCGAAACCACCGTTGGCCTGACCAAAAATCGTGCGGGCGACAGCAAGGTGCGGGTTGACGGCACCGATGGTCATAAAGTGGCCGAGCTGGCGCAGATGCTGCCGATGCAGCTGATTACGCCGGAAGGCTTTACGCTGCTTAACGGCGGCCCGAAGTACCGGCGCGCCTATATCGACTGGGGCTGTTTTCATAACGAGCCGGGCTTTTTCACCGCCTGGAGCAACCTGCGGCGGCTGCTGAAGCAGCGCAACGCGGCGCTGCGCCAGGTCACGCGCTACCAGCAGATCCGCGCCTGGGATCAGGAGCTGGCGCCGCTGGCGGAGCAGATAAGCCAGTGGCGCGCCGCCTACAGCGAAGCCATTGCTGAGGATATCACCGCCACCTGCGCGCAGTTTCTGCCGGAGTTTGCGCTGAATTTCTCATTCCAGCGCGGCTGGGATAAAGAAACGGACTATCGCGATCTGCTGGAGCGTCAGTTTGAGCGCGATCGCGCCTTAACCTACACGGCCAGCGGCCCGCACAAAGCGGACTTCCGCATTCGCGCCGACGGCACGCCGGTGGAGGATCTGCTGTCGCGCGGCCAGTTAAAGCTGTTGATGTGCGCCCTGAGGCTGGCGCAGGGTGAGTTTCTCACCCGACAGAACGGGCGACGCTGCCTGTATCTGATAGATGATTTTGCCTCCGAGCTGGATGAGACGCGGCGCCACCTGTTGGCATCGCGCTTAAAGGCCACTCGAGCCCAGGTTTTTGTCAGCGCTATTAGTGCCGATCATGTGTTCGATATGGCTGACGAAAAGGGCAAGATGTTCCACGTGGAACAGGGTAAAATAGCGGTTCAACCTGAAGATTAAACGAGCGAGAAACGTTGATGTCGAATTCTTATGACTCCTCAAGTATCAAAGTTCTGAAAGGGCTGGATGCGGTACGCAAGCGCCCGGGTATGTATATCGGCGATACGGATGACGGCACCGGTCTGCACCATATGGTATTCGAGGTTGTGGACAACGCCATCGACGAAGCCCTCGCAGGTCACTGTAAAGACATTCTGGTCACCATCCATGCCGATAACTCCGTTTCCGTGCAGGATGACGGTCGTGGTATTCCAACCGGCATTCACGAAGAAGAAGGCGTTTCCGCTGCGGAAGTGATCATGACCGTGCTGCACGCAGGCGGTAAATTTGATGATAACTCCTATAAAGTGTCCGGCGGCCTGCATGGCGTAGGCGTGTCGGTGGTTAACGCCCTGTCTGAAAAGCTGGAGCTGACCATCCGTCGCGAAGGCAAAGTTCACCAGCAGATCTACGTTCACGGCGTGCCTCAGGCCCCGCTGCAGGTAACCGGCGAAACCGACCTGACCGGGACGCGCGTGCGTTTCTGGCCAAGCCACGAAACTTTTACCAACGTCACCGATTTCGAGTACGAGATCCTGGCGAAGCGTCTGCGCGAGCTGTCGTTCCTTAACTCCGGCGTCTCTATCAAGCTGGAAGACAAGCGCGACGGCAAGAACGATCACTACCACTATGAAGGCGGCATCAAGGCGTTTGTGGAGTACCTGAACCGCAACAAAACGCCTATCCACCCTAACGCGTTCTATTTCTCTACCGAGAAAGACGGCATCGGTGTGGAAGTGGCGCTGCAGTGGAACGACGGTTTCCAGGAAAACATCTACTGCTTTACCAACAACATCCCACAGCGCGACGGCGGCACGCACCTGGCCGGCTTCCGCGCGGCGATGACGCGTACCCTGAACGCCTACATGGATAAAGAAGGCTACAGCAAAAAAGCCAAGGTCAGCGCCACCGGCGACGACGCGCGCGAAGGCCTGATTGCCGTGGTTTCCGTTAAGGTACCGGATCCGAAGTTCTCTTCGCAGACCAAGGACAAGCTGGTCTCTTCCGAAGTGAAATCAGCCGTTGAGCAGCAGATGAACGAGCTGCTGGCAGAGTACCTGCTGGAAAATCCGGGCGATGCCAAAATCGTCGTGGGTAAAATCATCGATGCAGCCCGCGCGCGTGAAGCGGCGCGGCGCGCTCGCGAAATGACCCGTCGTAAAGGCGCGCTGGATCTGGCCGGCCTGCCGGGCAAGCTGGCGGACTGCCAGGAGCGCGATCCGGCGCTGTCAGAAATCTATCTGGTGGAAGGGGACTCTGCGGGCGGCTCCGCCAAGCAGGGCCGTAACCGTAAAAACCAGGCTATCCTGCCGCTGAAGGGAAAAATCCTGAACGTGGAAAAAGCGCGCTTCGATAAGATGCTCGCTTCGCAGGAAGTGGCGACGCTGATCACCGCGCTGGGCTGCGGCATTGGCCGTGACGAATATAACCCGGACAAGCTGCGCTACCACAGCATCATCATCATGACCGATGCGGACGTGGATGGCTCGCACATCCGTACGCTACTGCTGACCTTCTTCTATCGTCAGATGCCGGAAATTATCGAGCGCGGCCACGTGTATATCGCGCAGCCGCCGCTGTACAAGGTGAAGAAAGGCAAGCAGGAGCAGTACATCAAGGATGACGAGGCGATGGATCAGTATCAGATCGCCATCGCGCTGGACGGCGCAACGCTGCACACCAACGCCGATGCGCCTGCGCTGGGCGGCGAGCCGCTGGAAAACCTGGTGGCCGAGTTCAACAGCACCCGCAAGATGATCAAGCGTATGGAGCGCCGCTATCCGCTGGCGTTGCTGAACGCGCTGATCTATCACCCGACGCTGAGCGATATCTCCGCAGAGGCGCCGGTTCAGCAGTGGATCGACGAGCTGGTGACGCGCCTGAACGAGAACGAGCAGCACGGCAGCACCTATGCCAGCCATGTGCGCCAGAACCGCGAGCAGCATATCTTTGAACCGGTAGTGCGTATCCGTACGCACGGCGTTGATACTGATTATCCGCTGGACAGCGAATTTATCTCGGGCGGCGAATACCGCAAGATCTGTACGCTGGGCGAGAAGCTGCGCGGCCTGATTGAGGAAGATGCCTTTATCGAACGCGGCGAGCGTCGTCAGCCGATCGCTAACTTCGAGCAGGCGATGGACTGGCTGGTGAAAGAGTCGCGTCGCGGCCTGTCGGTACAGCGTTATAAAGGGCTGGGCGAGATGAACCCGGAGCAGCTGTGGGAAACCACGATGGATCCGGACAGCCGCCGTATGCTGCGCGTTACGGTGAAGGATGCGATTGCCGCTGACCAGCTGTTCACCACGCTGATGGGCGATGCGGTGGAGCCGCGCCGCGCCTTTATCGAAGAGAACGCGCTGAAAGCCGCCAATATCGATATCTGATAAAGCAGGACGCAAGCCCTCCGGCCATGCAACAGCGTTTGAAAGGCAGATCGTTCGATCTGCCTTTTTTTTCAGCTTTTCTGCTGTGCCGGATCGCCAAACGCGCGCTGATAAAACTGACCATTATTTTCATTTCCGGCCTGCGCGCTTATGGGCGGTGAGGGTTTTACTGCTACTTTTCAGGGCTTAGCTGACAGGCCCGTTTCCCGCTTTTTTCGCCCAAAGGCCGTAAGCGCGAGCACATTTACCGGAAGATTTACCAAATCGAACTTAAAATTACCGGGCATGATTCGTCTGGTCATGGCTGGCTGAATCGCGTTAGCATGAAAGAAACCGTGAAGCTCAAGAGGAAGTTATGGCGATAAAACTGATTGCGATTGATATAGACGGCACGCTGCTTAATCCTCAGCATGAGGTGACGCCTGGCGTTAAGCGGGCTATTCAGGCAGCCCGTGATAAAGGAATAGCGATTGTACTGGCGAGCGGCCGGCCGTTTATCGGCGTGGAGCGTTATCTGATGGAGCTGGATTTACAACGGGAAGGGCAGTATTGCATTACCAATAACGGCGCGCTGGTGCAGAAAGCGGAATCGGGCGAGTGCGTGGCGGAAGTCACGCTGAACTTTGACGACTACCTCTATGTGGAAAAGCTGGCGCGCGAGCTGGGCGTACATTTTCAGGCGCTGACGAAATCGCTGCTGTTTACGCCCAACAAGGACATCAGCGAATACACCGTCCACGAAGCTTCGCTGACCGGGATGCCGCTGCGCTACCGCGCGGTGGAAGAGATGGATAAAACCGCCACTTTCCCTAAAGTCATGATGATCGATACGCCAGAAACGCTGGATGAGGCCATTACCCGCATTCCGCAGGAAGCTTACGATCGCTATACCATTATGAAAAGCTCGCCTTATTTCCTGGAAATCCTTAATAAGAAAGTCGATAAGGGCGCGGGCGTCAAAGCGCTGGCCGAGCGTTTAGGGCTTTCCCGCGATGAAGTGATGGCCATCGGCGATCAGGAAAACGATCTGGCGATGCTGACCTTCGCCGGCACGGGCGTGGCGATGGGCAACGGTATCGACAAGGTAAAAAACATTGCGCAGTTCGTTACCAAAACCAATATGGAAGACGGCGTGGCGCACGCTATCGAAAAATTCGCGCTCTGACAGGGCGGCGGTATCACGCTTTAAGCGCCAGTACCGCAAAAGCGCGTAATGCATTACCCTTAGCAGCAAACCTCGCTAAGGGTAAGCATGATGACGGAAAAACAGCTCACTTTTGCTCAGCGCAATCACCAGCTCACCAATATCAACGTCTGGACGGCCGACAGCCACTGGCTGGTCTACGACGTTCGCAGCAATGCCTCCACCTTCAACAGCTTAACCGTCGAGCGCGTTAATCTCAGCGGCCAGACGGAAATCCTTTACCAGGCGCAGGCGGGCGCGCACGTTGGCGTGATCACCGTCAGCCCGGATTCGCCGCCGCGCTACGTTTGCATTCACGGCCCGGAACATCCTGACAGCCAGTGGCGCTACGACTTTCATCATCGCCGCGGCGTTATTATTCAGAACGGCCTGGTGGAAAATATGGACGCCTGCGATATTACGCCGCCCTTTACGCCCGGCGCGCTGCGCGGCGGCTCGCACGTACACGTGTTCAGCCCCGACGGCACCAGGCTGAGTTTTACCTATAACGATCATGTGATGCACGAGCTGGACGTGAAACAAGATTTGCGCAACGTCGGCGTGGCCGTGCCGCTACATGCCGTTTGTCCGCCGTTGCAGCATCCCCGAGAGTATGCAGGCAGCCATTTCTGCGTGCTGGTCAGCGCCACCACCGCCACGCCGACGCCCGGCAGCGATGAGATCAATCGAGCCTATGAAGAGGGTTGGATCGGCGAAGAGGGCTACCTGAAAAGCGATGGCTACCGGCAGCGTTGGGCGCTGGCGTTTATCGGCGATACGCTCAGCGAAAAAGGCGAGAAGGTACCGGAAGTGTTTATTGTCGATCTGCCGGAAAAGATGGCCGACTATGCGCTGGAAGGCGACGCTCCGCTGGCTGGCACCGCCGCCACGCTGCCCGCTCCGCCGCTGGGCGTCAGGCAGCGTCGGCTGACTTTTACGCACGATCGCCCCTTTCCGGGCCTGGCGACCTCGCCGCGTCACTGGCTGCGTAGCTCACCCGACGGTCGCGCCATCGCCTTTTTAATGAAGGACGACGAAGGCGTGGTGCAGCTGTGGACCATCGCGCCCGGCGGCGGCAAGCCTCGTCAGATCACCCACGCCGCCAGCGATATTCAGTCCGCCTTCAGCTGGCATCCCGACGGCAAGTCGGTGGCTTTTATTAACGATAACAGCGTGGTGTTATGCGATACGGGCAGCGGTAAAATGCGGAGGCTGACGGCCCGCACCGCCGAAGCGCCTTTGCCGGAAGCGGTCGTCTGCTCGCCGGACGGGCTTTATGTGGCCTATTTGCGTAACGTGGCAGGCTTTCAGCAGATTTTTATTGCTGATGTCGAGGCGACGTATTGATCACCAGCGGCGCGGCCTGCGAAAGGCTGTCGCTGGTATGGTTCTGCTGCTCGCTGCGCAACACGCGTTCACGCGGTGAATCGCCGGTTTTATCGCGGCCTGAGCGGTAGTAGTCAAACGGCAGCAGCAGCGTATCCAGCACGGCGGAGAAAGGCAGGTCGATAGCCGCCAGCGGGCGCATGACCCAGCCGCTGTCGCTGTCGGTAACAATTTTTGCGCTGGCGCGCGTACCGGGATAATAGCCCTGATCGGGGCCGGAATGGGACATAAAGCTGGAGCATCCACCCGTGCCGGCCAGTGACAGACAGGCCAGCAGGCCAGCGAAACGACTTTTTTTTAGTACCATCATATTCTTTATCCCTTCAGCAGCGGCAAAACCGCTCTGCTTATCATGATCAGCATGTGCCCGCTGCTTTAACGCTCCGATTAATCTCTTTCTGAGTGTATGACATTCGCACCGGATTGGCCGAAAAATTTCCTGAACGGGCCCTTGAAAGCGATCTTAATGTCACCATTTTATGTTCAGGGTCACAAAACGTATGCCGACAGGATACCGCTTGTAGCCCGACGATCTGTCCATAGTGGAAGGTCGCATTACCCCCTCGCTGATAATCAGGAGCTATACCATGCGTAATTTCGATCTCGCCCCGCTGTACCGTTCTTCTATTGGTTTCGACCGTCTGATCAACCTGCTGGAATCCAACCAGGGTCAGAGCAACGGCGGCTACCCTCCTTATAACGTGGAGCTGGTGGCGGAAAACCAGTACCGAATCACCATTGCCGTGGCAGGGTTCGCGCAGAGCGAACTGGAGATCACCTCTCACGACAATATGCTGACCGTGCGCGGCGCCCATCCTGAAGAGCAGCAGGAAAAAACCTATCTCTATCAGGGTATTGCGGAACGCAACTTCGAGCGTAAATTCCAGCTGGCCGAGCACGTTAACGTGCGTGATGCACGCCTGGAAAACGGCCTGCTCTACATCGATCTGGAGCGCATCGTGCCGGAAGCCAACAAACCGCGCCGCATTGAAATTCTGAAATAAGACCGCGCGTAAAATTAAGGCCGCACTTTGTGCGGCCTTTTTCGTTTGCATCAGCAGAGGGCTCTGCCGCCCGATTCGCTGTGCGCTCGCTCAATCTCTTCCGCCAGAATGGCGATCCCTTTCTCAATTTTATCGCTGTCCGGCACATAGTTCATGCGCATGCACTGGTGCGTGTGCGGCCATTCATGCTCCAGTCCCGGAAAGAAAAAGTGGCCCGGCACCATCAATACGCCGCGCGCTTTTAAACGCTGATAAAGGATCTCCGTCGAAATGGGCAGATCTTTAAACCAGAGCCAGAGGAAAATAGCACCCTCCGGCTTGTGGATAAGGCAGCGTTCTTCGGGTAAATAGCGCCGGATAACGGCGATAGTCTGCTTAACCCTTTCCTGATAAAACGGCCTGATCACCTCTTCCGACAGGCGCAGCAAATCACCACGCTGGATCATCTCATGCGCGATGGCCGGGCCGATACTGCCCGGCGCCAGGCTGATAATGCCGTTCATATTGCCGATGGCGGTAATCACTTTTTCATCAGCAACAATGATGCCGCAGCGTGAGCCGGGCAGGCCCAGCTTGGAAAGGCTCATGCACAGAATAATATTCGGGTTCCACAGCGGGCGAACGTCGCTAAAGATGATGCCGGGAAAAGGCACGCCGTAGGCGTTATCAATCAGCAGCGGTACCTCATGCTGCTGCGCCAGTGCATCCAGCTTCATCAGCTCTTCGTCGGTAATCACGTTGCCGGTTGGATTGGTCGGCCGGGAAACGCAAATCAGCCCGGTATCTTCGGTAATATGCAGCTGCTCAAAATTAACGTGATATTTGAACTGGCCTTCAGGCAGCATTTCGATATCGGGACGGGCGGAAACAAACAGCTCTTCGTCCAGCCCGGCGTCAGCGTAACCCAGATATTCGGGAGCCAGTGGAAACAATACGCGCTTTTTGCGCCCGTCTGCGCGGCGGCCCGCGTAAAGATTAAACAAATAGAAAAAGGCGCTCTGGCTGCCGTTGGTCAGGGCGATATTCTGCGGCCCTACCTGCCAGCCCAGCTCGTCGCGCAGCAGCGTGGAAAGCGATTCCAGCAGCGTGCTTTTTCCTCTTGGGCCGTCGTAGTTGCAAAGCGCATCGGCCAGCTTGCCCTCATCATGCATCTGCTGCAACAGCTGCTGAAAATAGTCGTTCATCGCCGGGATCTGGGCCGGATTACCGCCGCCCAGCATCACCGAACCGGGCGTGCGCAGCCCTTCGCCCATATCTTCCATCAGGCGGGTGATCCCTGAGGCGCGTGTGAATTTGTTACCGAAAGCGGAAAAGCTCATAACGTATTAACTGCTTATCGTAGGCAAGTGAAAGCTAACCTTAACGCCACGCCAGGCGTGATGCAACGTCAGCGGGCAGCCGTGTCGGCCAGAAACAGCAGGCAGTGGTCAGGCAGGCAGCGAAGGCTAAAGGTGAATCGTTTCAACTAATTAGCTTTTTTTCGCCGTTAGCCCTGCCGCTTTTTTCCGTCAGCCGGCTATTTCAGTTAATAATTTGTGATGAACTGCACGACTTATTGATAAAAATTTCTTAAAAATCCGTGCGGTGACGCCAGTCACAGTCCTGATACCGCATGCTTTGTAGGCTGGCTGCTCTTCAGCTTAATCATTTCAGCAAGGACAACAAAATGCATAAGACTCTTCTGGCGGGCGCGGTGATAGCAATGTTCAGCGGGCAGGCGGCGGCGCAAAGCTGGGTGTTAACCGATACGCAGGGCACGGAAAAAGGCGACTGGCGGATCGACAGCAGGCAGCTCAAGCTGAGCGGCGAACCCTTTACGCTGGAACAGCAGGTGCTGCACGGCGGCAAGCAGGAAGGCTCGAAGGTGCTGACGTTGACCAGCAAAAACGGCCTGACTATCGCGCTCAGCCCGACGCGCGGTATGGATCTGCTGCACGTTAACGGTCACGGCGTGCGGCTGGGCTGGGATTCGCCGGTTGATGAGGTGGTGAACCCGGCCTATATCAATCTGGAAAGCCGTAACGGCCTGGGCTGGCTGGAAGGATTTAACGAGATGATGGTGCGCTGCGGCTTTGAGTGGACCGGCCATCCGGTCACCAAAGACGGGCGTATTTACACGCTGCACGGTAAAGCGGGCAATACACCAGCGTCGAAAGTGGAAGTGATCGTGGATGACCAGGCGCCGCATGAAATCCGTATTCGCGGCCTGCTGAAAGAAAACACCTTTAAAAAAGCGCGTCTGGAAACCTGGACCGAGCTGCGCTACGTGCCGGGCGCGGACTCCTTTACCATCCACGACGTGCTGACCAACCAGGCTGACTACCCGCACGACTATGAAATTATCTATCACAGCAACTTCAGCACGCCGATCCTGGAAGAAAACGCCCGTTTCCTGGCGCCGGTAAAATCCGTTTCGCCGTTTAACGACTATGCGAAAAAAGGGCTGGAAAACTGGCAGACCTATGGCGCCCCAACCAAAGATTTCGATGAAATGGTGTTTAACCTGCAGCCCATTGCCGACAGCAATGGCAAAACCGTGGCGGCCGTGGTTAACAGCAAAGGCGACAAGGGCGCGGCTATCGAATTCGATACGCGGCAGCTGCCGGTGCTGACGATGTGGAAAAACACCGATACGCTGAAGCAGGGCTACGTGACGGGGATCGAGCCCGGCACCAACTATGCCTATCCGGTAACGATTGAAAAAGAGCAGGGCAGGGTTAAACAGCTGCAGCCGGGCCAGAGCGCGGAGTTTACGCTGACCTATTCGCTGCTGAAGGATGCCAGCGCGGTACAAAAAGTCGAAGAGCGTATCAAAACGCTTCAGGGCGAGACCAAAATCAACGTGGAGCAAACGCCGATAGCCGTAGAATAAGCCAGCCAGGGCGGACGCCGTTTCGCCCTTTAAAATGAAACATTGTTTTATTTTTTATAAATAGCGATTTCATTATCCCCCTTTTCCTGATTTCGATCACGGCGTGCGTGCTTTTCCCTCCGCTATAGTGTGCGCTCGAAAACCGGGCAGGGCTGCCCTGTCTCGGATAACAGGCCACTTTCCCGGCTTCTGACACGCAGTCCGCCCTCTGGCTTACAGGAGCAGTTATGATTTTGAATGCATTTGATTTAAAAGGCCGCGTGGCGATGGTCACGGGATGCGATACGGGACTGGGTCAGGGTATGGCGCTGGGGCTGGCGGAAGCGGGATGCGATATCGTTGGCGTGAATATTGTCGAGCCGAAAGAAACCATTGAGCGCGTCACCGCGCTGGGCCGCCGTTTTTTCAGCCTGACCGCCGATCTGGGCAAAACCGAATGTATTGAAGGCGTTGTGGCAAAAGCCGTGGCGGAATACGGCAAAATCGATATCCTGGTCAACAACGCCGGTATCATTCGTCGTGAAGATGCGATCGACTTCTCAGAAAAAGACTGGGACGACGTGATGAACCTGAATATTAAATCCGTGTTCTTTATGTCGCAGGCGGTAGCGCGTCAGTTTATCAAACAGGGCAAGGGCGGGAAAATCATCAATATTGCCTCCATGCTCTCTTTCCAGGGCGGCATTCGCGTGCCTTCTTATACGGCATCAAAAAGCGCCGTGATGGGCGTGACGCGTCTGCTGGCCAATGAATGGGCGAAGCACGGTATTAACGTTAATGCCATCGCGCCGGGCTATATGGCGACCAACAATACCGCACAGCTGCGTGCCGATGAAAAGCGCAACGCCGATATTCTGGAGCGTATCCCGGCAGGCCGTTGGGGACTGCCGGCCGATCTGATGGGGCCAGCGGTATTCCTGGCCTCTCCGGCTGCCGACTATATTAACGGGTACACCATTGCCGTAGACGGCGGCTGGCTGGCTCGTTAAAAGTAAAAACCGCCCCGGATAGCTGTCAGGGACGGTTTTATTGGTCTGCGGCGCTACCCGCGCCAGCCGGTCAGTTGAAAGGCCCCGTTTTTGGCGTACGCGCTCAAAATGGGGCCTTTCCGATCTTACCCTGGCAACATTACCGGGCCGGAGGCGTAAACGTTACGTTAATCGGCATCACGCCACGGCGAAGCATCAAGTTAACCGCAATCTTTCCGCTCATCGCTTTAGTTGAGGTCAGCTGAGCGGTATAGACGTTACCTCTGACCTTAACCGCGCTGATATGGCAGCCAGGCAGGCCGCTGGTATCAAAGTTAATTAAGTTCGGCAGCGTTTTCACCGCGTTATTGCGCATATCCCGGGCGACGAGGGTAAGCGTGATGGCGCTGACGCCGTCAGCCGGCACGCTCGTGGCGC
Organism: Erwinia sp. TECH1; assembly: GCF_054057575.1. Classification (NCBI taxonomy): domain Bacteria; kingdom Pseudomonadati; phylum Pseudomonadota; class Gammaproteobacteria; order Enterobacterales; family Erwiniaceae; genus Erwinia; species Erwinia sp. TECH1. Next base: position 213,811 of record NZ_JBSRZK010000001.1, read on the forward strand.
TTACGGTGAAAGAAGAGTTATTGACGGTTGGATAGCCCGCGTAAAAATAGACAATCACCGAGCCTTTGAGGCCATCAATAGTTCCTTCTACTTTCCAGCCGCCATCGTGATTGCTGGAGGTCGGGAAACGCGCCGCGCCATATTTATCTAACGTCACTTCAGAAGGAATGTTGACGCGGTCGTCAGTGGCCGTAATGGCGACTTTTCTGTTGGTGACGGGATTGCCGTTGCTATCTTTTACAAAGATCTCAACCACGCTGGTATCTGTACCATCCGCAACGGCGCGGCCCGTGACTCGATGCATGTAAACCGATGCCGCCTTGCCTGCCACAAAATTCACTTCGGCTTCTTTACGGGCGGAGCCCATCTGCGCGACAACCTTACTCTGACCGGTTTTGGTATCGCTAACGGGAACGGACGCTTCGCCGCGTGCGTCAGTCATCGCGCTTTGTGTAATGACGGCGCTATTATCAGCGCTGAAGGTCACGGTTTGTCCGGCCAGCGGATTGCCCTGCGCATCCGTTACCAGCGCTGTAACCCGATCGGCTGCTTTACCGTCGGCTACCGCATCGTTGCTGACCACGGTCAGGCTTGCCAGCCGTGCGCTTGCGTTATCCGCCGCGATAGTTACCGTTGCACCAGGAAAAGTCATATTGCGGGCAACAGGCGTAATGGTCAGCGTTTCCGGATGCGTGCCCGCCGTCACCACGGCGGTATAACGGCCCGCGCTCTGACGAGTAAAGGCAGACACTTTGGTATCGTCGGCGGCCTGCGCGCTTTTGGTCACGCTAATCTCTTTTTCATTGATATCAACCGGATTGCCCAGGCTGTCTTTTACCGTCAGGGTCAGCGTCTGCTGAGCGTGGCCGTCTGATACCAGCGTGCTGCTGACCGGCAGCAGTGAACTGCTGTTAACGTTAATAGCGGCTTCGGTGACGGTAATTTGCGTTTCCGTACGCTTTGAGGCGTTACCTTTTTTATCGATCGCCACGCCGCTGAGGGTGTAGCTGTTGGTACCGGTGGCGTCGGCATGATAGGCCGGCAGCACCACGCTGAAATCGGTAGGGCCGTTAGCGATAATTTTCCCGCCGTTAGCCAGCAGCGACGACGCGGACCAGTTGATGCGATCCAGGCCGTATTTGCTGTTGACTGAAACGTTCAGCGTTTTTTGCTCGCCGGCCGTGCCGCTGATGAGCTTCGCGGTGCTCAGCCTGATCGTCTCTTGTTTGCGGTACTCAAGCACAATGTTGTTATTACGGTTCACCAGATCGTAGCGGTTGCCGGCCAGGCTACGCATCGCCGCTACCGCATCGCTGTCCAGCTGTTTGCGCCACGGCATCCCGAGCTGATAATTGAGCGTCAGGCCCAGCCGCGTATCGTGTTCTCCGGCTTTGCCCTGGCGCTGTTCCGCTTCCAGCGACAGCAGCGGGAAGGGCGTAAAGGTGACGCCTGCGGTAATGGCGTGCGGATTTTTCTGGCGGTTATCCTTATCAAACAGCGCCACGTCGTTACCGTAATATTGTTCGTAGTTAAACTTCGCGCCCAGCTGAGGCAGGGCAGGCAGGAAGGCTTCCGTACGGATATCCCAGCCGTTGGCCGGACGCTCTTCGTAGCCGGAAAAATCTTCAGAGTCTTTCCAGCTGGTCAACCGCACATAGCCGTTTGCCGCCACTTTGATAAAGTCGCGCCAGTACTCGACGCCCATGCCGGAACGGGCATGTTGACGGGAAAGATCGTAATCGAAGAAGGCGTTGGCGCCGGTCATAAAATTCTGGCCAAAATGGCGCATGCCCAGACCAAGATTCGCCTGGTTGCGATCGTCGGTGCGGTGGAAGCTTCCCTGAGTGAAGATCAAGCGGTCGCTACGATCGCTTAAAGGCAGCAGCAGGTCGAACTGCGAGTTTTTCAGCGAGAAGTTTTTATCCGCGTCCAGCTGCACGCGCGCGGTACCGAAACGGCCCAGCCACGCCTGCGCCTGCTCGCTCGCTTCGCCTGCGGCCATGCTGGCGGCGGCAGAGGCGGCGCCGTTGCCGTTGCGGCTGTCGAGCGAGGAACCCGCCTGCGTAGCAAGACCGGCGGCTTTCATCTCCAGGCCGTTGTCGGCGTTGTGCCAGTGCACTTTTGGCAAAGGAGAAAGCGGCACGTCCAGCTCGTCGCCCGGCTGTAGCCGATCAAAGCCGTGAGCGAAAGTGCGCAGCTGGTTCAGCTTGCGCAGCGCTTCCACGCTCATATTGTATTTTTGCGCCACGCTCTTAACCGTTTCCGCCTGGCCAAGGGTATAAACCTGGGTGCGGATAGCAACGGCATCCGCCGACTGCGTCAAAAAATGCTGGCGGGCAACGGCCAGCGCGGGCGTAAACGCACAGGCAATCGGGAAAGCGCCCTGAATCGCTACGGTCAGCCAGGTTAAACGGTGCCGCCACGGCGACTTATTTGCTTTATTAAGGTCAGGTTTATTTTTCATTTTTTCTTTATATTAAATAAAAGAGAATTTCAGCCAGCGTGAGCGTGCTGTATTAATTCAGGGGATCCCATGAATAATAAACCTGTCACTCGTGATTGCTGGCGCTACGGATAATTAAACATCTTTAAATCGTTGAAGCTTCTCTCCTTATTAACGCGGCGCTTATTACGGGCAAAATAATACCCTCGGCATAATTTATACCGATAAGCGAGTTTCCGAATGAGCGTAGTTATATCACAATCTTAAGTTGGTACAATGGCCGCCCAAAAGGGGGAAAAAAGGCCAGGTAACAAAAAGGGATCTTTACATTTCTGTTGCTTTCTTTATGTTGAGCATTTAATTAACAATATGACCGCTTTTTTTTAATTAAAAATCCGCAGGATCTCATTTTATATCATCTTAATTAAATAATGATTTAGCTTATGGTTACCTGAGTGGATCAACTAAATAACAACAGGGCACTGAGGCGTCCAGGAACGAACAGGCTATTTGTTTAGCGCCTGTTTAGGCTAAGAAGGGAATTTTTGCGGGATAAAGAGGTCGGCAGGGCGCTGAAAAACGTGCCGACACGCAAAGCGCATCGGCACGGAAAATTATTTTGCTACTTCAGGATTAACGCAGTTCTTTTCCACTTTACCGTTCAGGGCGGCAATCAGATTTTCTACCGCGTCTTTTGCCATGCCGTAACGGGTTTCATGCGTCGCAGAGCCAATATGCGGCAGCGCCACCACGTTAGGCAGCGTCAGCAAAGGCGAATCCTTTGGCAGCGGCTCTTTCTCAAACACGTCCAGACCGGCGGCATGGATAGTGCCCTCTTTCAGCGCGGCGATCAGCGCTTCTTCATCGATAACCGGGCCGCGTCCGGCATTGATCAGCACGGCGGAAGGCTTCATTTTCGCCAGCTCCTCGCGGCCGATCAGGTGGTGCGTCTGTTCAGTCAGCGGCAGGCTGATGCACAGGAAATCGGACTCTTTCAGCAGCGTATCCAGATCGCAGTATTGCGCGTCGAAACGCTGCTCCGCCTCTTCGTGGTGCTTACGAGCGTTGTAAAGGATCGGCATGCTGAAGCCCAGGTGCGCGCGCTGCGCCAGCGCCAGTCCGATACGACCCATGCCCAGGATGCCCATTTTTTTGTGGTGCACGTCAATGCCGAACCAGTCCGCGCCGATGCTGCCCTGCCACTCACCTTTTTTCACGCGCTCGGCGGATTCCACCACGCGACGCGCGCTGGTCAGCACCAGCGCCATCATGGTATCGGCGACGGTTTCCGTCAGCACGGTCGGGGTGTGCATCAACAGCACGCCGCGTTCGCTCAGCGCGGGAATATCAAAGTTGTCCACGCCCACGGAAACGGAAGAGGCGACGCGCAGCTTCGGCGCTTTTTTCAGGAACTCAGCGTCCACTTTGCCGCCGGAGCCTAAAATACCTTCGGCCTGCTGAAAGGCCTCCGCGTGTTGGCTAAGGGTTTCCGGGGTCAGGCCGTTGATTTCGGTAACGTTAAAATGCTCGTCGAGCTGCGAACGCAGATCCTGCGGCAGCTTCTTATACAGCACCACGGATGGTTTCATGCTTGTCTCCCTGTTTCTTTAAGGCACGGGCCAGGCGGCCCGCACCGTTAAGCGTGTTTAGCGCCATGCGGCATCGGGGGTTGCTTATTGGCTGCTGGCTTTACGATCAGCGTCAGCCAGACCGAGATAAGCAGCGATACCCCCATAAAGATATACGAAGCGGAAGGGCTGCCCGTCGCGCCGTTCAAATAACCCACGACCCAGGAGCCTAGGAAAGAGCCTAGCGCGCCCATCGCGTTAATCAGCGCCATTGCGCCGCCCGCCACGTTACGCGGCAGCATTTCCGGGATAATGGCGAAGAACGGGCCATAAGGCGCGTACATCGCGGCACCGGCCACCACCAGCAGGCTGAACGACAGCCAGAAATTATTCGCCCCTACAAGATATGAACCTAAAAACGCCAGCGCGCCAATTAACAGCAGCGGCCAGACAAAGAGTTTACGGTTTTGCAGCTTGTCGGAAGCCCAGGAAGCCAGGATCATCGCCACGGTGGCGGCCAGGTAAGGCACCGCAGAGAGCCAGCCCGCTTCCACCATGCCCATCTGCATCCCGTTGCGAAGAATAGAAGGCAGCCACAGCACAAAGCCATAGACGCCGATGCTCCAGGTAAAATACTGAACGCAAAGGATAATGACATTGCGCGAGCGGAACGCCTCGCTGTAATTGCGCACCGCCTTAATGTTTTCCTGCTCTTTTTGCAGCTGTGCCGCCAGCGCCGCTTTTTCCTCTTCGCTCAGCCATTTCGCCTGAGCGGGCTTATCCTGCACCATAAACCACCAGGCCACGGCCCAGATCACCGCCGGAATGCCCTCAAAAATAAACATTTCGCGCCAGCCGAAGGCATTGATCAGATAGCCGGAAACCACGGACATCCACAGCACCGTGACCGGGTTGCCCAGGATCAGGAAGGTATTGGCGCGAGAGCGTTCCGACTTGGTAAACCAGTTGCTGATATAGATCAGCATGGCCGGCATCACGGCCGCTTCCACCACGCCCAGCACAAAGCGGATGGCCGCCAGCATCGGGATATTACTGACCATGCCGGTCAGCGAGGCGCAAATGCCCCACAGCACCAGGCAGACGAAAACCAGTTTTTTTACGCTGCGGCGTTCGGCGTACACCGCGCCGGGGATCTGGAAAAAGAAATAGCCAAGAAAGAACAGGGCGCCCAGCAGCGACGACATGCCGTGCGTGATGCCCAGATCTTCATTGATGCCGGCGGCCGAGGCAAAGCTGAAATTGGCCCTGTCGAGATACGCCAGGCTGTAGGTGATAAACACGATGGGCATGATGTACCACCAGCGTTTAGGCGCGATTGTCTGCTTATTCATCGTCTGCTTCCTCTGTTGGAGGTGGCCGCACTCTGCGTTGTAGGGTAGGTGCGGCTCATTATGGTTCGGTTAGAAGCCTGGTCCGGTTCGTGTCGCCCGCTGTTTAAAAATCGCCGAGCGTTTCGCGCGTGGGCAAGCCTTCGCTGTCGCCGCTGACCTGGATAGCCAGCGAGCCGATGCGGTTGCCGCGCTTAATCGCCTGCGGCAGGGTTTTCCCTTCCAGCAGCGCGCTGATGACGCCAACGGCAAAGCCGTCGCCCGCGCCAACCGTATCCACCACGTTAGCGGTTCTGATCGCGTCGACCTGGCCTTTTTCGCCCTCGGCGGGTTTTATACCAGGCGCCTTCGCAGCCCGTTTTAATGATGACCGCTTTGACGCCCATCGCCAGATAAAAATCGGCGATCGCTTCCGGCTGGTCGTAGCCGGTCAGGATTTTGCCTTCGCTGATGCCCGGTAAAACCCAGTCGGCAAAGCCCGCCAGCGCGTTGAGCTGGGTAGCCATTTCGCGCTCGCTTGACCACAGCACGGGACGCAGGTTCGGATCGAAGGAGATGGTTTTGCCCATCCGCTTCATCTCCTGCGCCGCATGCTTTGACAGCGCCAGCGAACTGTCGGAGATGGCCGCCGCCACGCCGCTCAGATGCAGGTGGCGCGCTGCGCCAAAATAGTCGCGGTTGAAATCCTCAACCGACAGATGGCTGGCCGCAGAGCCTTTACGGAAATATTCCACCAGCGGATCGGAGCCGTCTTCCACGCGGGATTTCAGCTGGAAACCAGTAGGATAGCGAGCATCGGTGGTCACCTGATGGCTGTCGACGCCCTCTTTTTCCAGCTGCTGGCGCGTAAAGCGGCCAAAGGAATCATCGCCGACGCGGCTGACCCAGCCTACCTTCAGGCCCAGGCGAGCCAGGCCGATAGCGACGTTCAGCTCGGCCCCGGCGATACGTTTGGTAAAATGCTCCGCCGCCGCCAGATCGCCGGTGTCGCTGGCGATAAACATCGCCATCGCTTCGCCGATGGTCACCGCATCCAGCGTGCCGTTTTCATGAAGGGTCATGATTTATACCTCTCGCAGCAAATCTACATAGTGACGGGTGACGGCCACCAGGTCGTCGCCTTCCAGCGGGAACTCAATACCGCGCGGCACGTCGGAGGGCAGCAGCGCCAGCGTTTCCCGCCACAGATTATCAGCCTCGTCCAGCGCGATGGCGCGCCAGCCGTCAGCGGTCGGCGCAGCGGCTTTGACGTGCACGTAGCTGACGAAAGACGCCAGCTTTCCCGCTGCCCGGATGGGGTCGTCGCCCACCCATAGCCAGTTGCCCATATCAAACGTCATCCCAACAGGCGCGTTGTCAGAAAAATAGCCGTTGAGGGCGGCGAGCGTGCCGCAGTCGGTTTGATCGTTTTCCACCACCAGCGTCAGCCCGTCGCGCAGCGGCGAGCCATCCGAACCGGGCTGATAGTGGCCTAATGAATATTTTATCAGGCGGGCGTTTAACTGCTGCGCCTCGTTGAGGTGGCTTGCCAGCCCAGGATTCAGCGCTCCTTCTTCAGTATAAAGCGCTTCCGGTACGGAGTAGAACGCCGTCAATCCGGCATCGCTGATTGCCTTGCCCAACGCGGGCAGCTGCTGGATTTCCGCTTCGCTGCACAGCTCGCGGCGGATCTCAATGCCGTCTGCGCCGGCAGCGGCGACAATCGGCACCACGGCCTGCTGACCGCCGAGTTCGCCGATCCGATCGCGGCCATAGGCGGCGGTCACTACAATAATTTCAGGTTTCATCTTTTCCTCCGGGCGGTGGCCCTGACGTTACAAAAACGTTAACTGGAACCGGTTCCAACCGAAAGGGGCGGAGCGCGGTTTTATGATCGCGCTCACGATGTGGACAATTATTTGGAAATTTACTGGAAAAGCGTCAGAACGAAGCGGGTCAGGCCGACCGCTGCGTTAATACGGTGAAAAGAAGAGAAATCAGGCGAACTTCGTGGAACTGCGGATAATCAACTCACCGGAGTAGAGCTGCTCGCACGGCGGCGCTTCGTCACCTTCAATACGGCGGATAACCTGCTCCAGCGCCGCGTAGCCAATCTGCCACGTAGGCTGTTTCAGCGTAGTGATGCCGCCGCCCGCCAGTTCCGACCAGACCAGCTCGTCAAAGCCCAGCAGCCCTAAATCTTCGCCCCAGCGCAGATCCAGGCGTTTGAAGCTGCGCGCGATTTGCAGCGTCAGCGCGCCATTAACGGCCAATACGGCGCAGCGCTGGTGGCGATGGCGCTGATAAAAATCTTGCAGGATGCCATCCAGCCGCGCGCTGTCGTTTAACGCCACTTCGGCCTGTTCGGCCTCGCGCTGCGGATGCTGCGCCATCGTTTCCCGGAACGCCTTGAGGCGCTCGTGGCGGGTATTGACGGTGCCCAATGGCTCGGTAACAAACAGAATGGCGTCAAAGGCTTCTTCAAGCAGATGCGTTGTGACCTGCGCGGCGGCCTCGTGGTTATTCAGCCCTACCACGTCGCAGGCGAAATCAGGGATCTTACGGTCAATCAGCACCATCGGCAGCAGCGACTGCTGGAGATGGCTCAGCGCTTCCTCGCGCATCCCCACGGCGTTAACCACGATCCCTTCCACCTGATAGCTGCTGAGCAGATTCAGATAGTGCTGCTCCTGGTCCACCTCGTTATTGGTGTTGCACATCAGCAGCGTAAAGCCCTGCGCGCGGCAGGCCGCCTCAATGCCGCACATCACATCAACGGAGTAAGGATTGGTAATATCCGCGATAATCAGGCCGATTAAGCGGGTGCGCCCGCGCTTCAGGCCACGCGCCATCTGGCTGGGTCGATAGTTAAGTTCGGCAATGGCGGTTTCAATCCGCTGCTTTAAATCGGCGGACAGAAGGTGCTGCTCGCCGTTGAGATAGCGAGAAACGCTGGTTTTGCCCGTATGGGCTTTTCTGGCAACGTCGCTGATTGTCGCGCGTGCGGCCTTGCGGTTCATAGCGATCCTTGAACGAGTAAAAATGAAAGCAGCCATCACGGGCTTAAATCTTAAGATAGCGGGTAATGGCGGAAAGCGGATCCGGCCATCATAAAGCATAAGGGCGGTCTCGCCCACAGTCAGGCGGTTGGGCAGGGAAACAGCCGGACAAAGATTGTCCGGCTGGCGGGATTACTGCAGCGGGCTGAGGGTGATTTCCACGCGACGGTTCTGCGCTTTACCTGCGGCCGTGCTGTTGGTCGCGACCGGGTTGTCCGGCCCCATGCCGCCGGTGCGAATGCGATTGGTCGCCACGCCCTGGGTGATCAGCGAGCTGGCTACGCTGTCGGCACGCTGCTGCGACAGGTTCATGTTCAGCTGGCGGCTGCCGGTGCTGTCGGTATAGCCGACGATGTTAACGGCGGTTTTTGGATACTCTTTCAGCACCATTGCCACGCCGGTCAGCGTGTTGGCACCTGCAGGCTTCAGCGAGCTGCTGCTGCTGTCGAAGGTGACGCTGTTCGGCATGTTCAGCACGATATTATTGCCTTCACGCGTCACGCTGACGCCGGTGCCGCGCATTTTTTCACGCAGCTTGGTTTCCTGCACGTCCATATAGTAGCCCGCGCCGCCGCCCAGCGCCGCGCCTGCCGCTGCGCCAATCAGCGCGCCTTTGCCGCGATCTTTTTTGGAAGAGGAGAGCACGCCGACGCCTGCGCCCAGCGCGGCGCCCAGGCCCGCGCCGATACCGGCTTTACCCGCCTGGCGTTCGCCGGTGTAAGGATTCGTGGTGCAGCCCGACAGGGCGATGGTACCGCTCAAAACCAGAGCAAGAGTAACAAAACGTTTTTATCATGGATAGCGTTTCCTGAACAGCGACTGGCGAAAATAGCCTGAAAAGAAGCGATTATGCCGACCCCGCGCCGAAAAAAAACCGTGTTGTCTTCCTAAATTTGTAAAGAGACGCTACCTGAGGTTATCCGGATGACAGAAACAGCTGGTCGTGTGGTCGCTAATCAGCCCGCAGGCCTGCATAAACGAATAACAGGTAGTGGTGCCGACAAATTTAAAGCCGCGCTTTTTTAGCGCTTTAGAAAGGGCATCGGAAACGGTGCTGAAGGTTGGCGCAGCGCGATAGTCGCTGTAGCGGTGGATTTGCGGCTGGCGATCGACAAACTGCCAGATAAACTCAGCAAAGGCCTCGCCCTGCGCCGCCATCGCCAGCAGCGCGCGCGCGTTGGCGACAATAGCGGAAAGCTTGCCGCGATGGCGGATCAGCCCGCTGTCCAGCATCAGCCAATCGAGGTCGCTTTCCGTCATCAACGCCACCTGCTCAGGATCGAAACCGCAGAACGCCCGCCGGTAGTTTTCCCGCTTTTTTAAGACGGTCAGCCAGGAAAGGCCGGCCATCTGACCTTCCAGGCACAGCATTTCAAACAGCGCCTGCGCGTCGGTAATCGGCACGCCCCATTCCGTATCATGATAGGCCAGATAGATCGGATCCTGAGTCACCCAACCGCAACGCTGCATAAGTAAAGTTCCTTATCTGAATCGGTTAAAAAATACACGTAAAAGGCTTGACGCAATGCCCGGAAAGGCAATAGTTATCTGACAGGTTGACGATGATAGCAACAAAATAACCGGCGTCATGCCGCCGCTTTCAGGCTCTTTCTGGAGTCACGCCATGCTAAAAAAATATTCGCGCCTGCGCGCTGCCGGAAGCGCGTGGCTCTTTTATGCCGTCTCGACTTTTCCGGTGCTGGCCTGGGATAGCTACACCGTCTTTGGCGACAGCCTGAGCGATGGCGGTAATAACGGCCGCTATACCTGGGACAGCAGCCGACATCCGCTCTATGACGAAATTCTGGCCGCAAAAATCGACCAGTCGCTCCAGCCTTCCAATAACGGCGGCAGCAACTATGCCGCGGGCGAAGCGGTGGCGCTGCCGCTGCTGAATGCCGACAACAATACGGCTAACCAGCTCGCCGCTTATCTGGCGGCCAGGGGCGGCCAGGCGGATGCCGACGGCCTCTATATTCACTGGATCGGTGGCAACGATCTGGCGGCGGCCGCGCTGAATCCGCAGCAGGCGGCAGGGCTGGTCAGCAACAGTGCTTTTGCCGCCGCAGGCCAGGTACAGCAGCTGCTGGCTGCCGGAGCCGGAACGGTTATCGTGCCGACCGTGCCCAATATCGGTGCGGCGCCGGTGCTGCTGGAAGCGGTCATCCAGACCGGCCTGGCGCCCGTTGCCGGTACGGCGCTGGCTGCGGCCTTCGCTTCCCTGAACGGCCAGACGACGCCGGATCTGAACAGCCGCAATCAGGCGATTTACCAGGCGCTGTACGCCGCCGCCGGTGAGGCCAGCAGCGTGACCGCCGTGCGGCAGGCTATCGCCGATCGGCTGTTTGCCGCCTGGCAAAGCCTTAGCGAGCAGGGCAGCGCGCTAACCAACCGCTATAACCAGCTGGAAGACGATCGGCTGGCGCAGCTGGGCGGCAACATTGTGCGCGTGGATATCAACGGTCTTTTCAGCGAGATCCTCAGTGACCCGGCGCGCTATGGCTTAAGCAATACGGCCGGCATGGCCTGCCCGCCCGGCGTTTCAGCGGCGGTCTGCACTTCGGCTACGCCCGGCTTTTCCGACGAGCAGGCTTTGCTGTTTGCCGATCGTCTGCATCCCGGCCCCGCTACGCACCAGCTGATCGCCGATTATATTGAGGCCGTGCTGAACGCGCCCGCGCAGGTGGTGGCGCTGGATCAGGCGATGCTGGCGCTCTCTCGCGATGCGCGCGCCACGCTCGACAGTCGCTTGCAGCAGCAGCGCCACAGCGACAATCCGCAGGGATCGCTTAACGTGTTCGGCGGCTACGCCGGTCAACATTACGACTATGCCGCCAATCTGGCGGCGGGCGACGGCAACGCCACCACCCATAACCTGACGCTGGGCGTGGACTATAAGCTGACCGATTCGCTGCTGGTGGGCGCGCTGGTTTCCGGCTCGGACGACACGCAGCATCCTTCACCGCGCTTCGATTACAAGCTGCGCGGCTGGCTATTTTCGGCCTGGAGCGAGCTCGCTTTTCTGGACAACGGCTGGATAAATACGGATGTGCACTACGCTTTTGCCCGCTATGACGATATCCAGCGGCGTTTTGCCATCGGCCCGGCGACGCGGACGGAAAAGGGCGATACCGACGGTAAACAGCTCGGCGCGCGTATTACCACCGGCTGGGATTTTCCGCTGGGCGCGTCGCTTACCACCGGCCCGACGGCACAGTACGCGCTGGATTACAGTTCGGTAGAGGGCTACAGCGAGCGGGGCGAGAGCAGCACCGCCATGCGCTTCGCCGATCAGAACTACCATTCGCAGATTGGCGCGCTGGGCTGGCGGCTGGATGCCACGCTGGGCGGGATCAATCCCTGGGCGGCGGTCAGCTATAACCACCAGTTTGGCGATAACGTCTGGCGCGCCGGCGGCGGGCTGAAGTCAACGCAGACCCGCTTCACGCGCGATACCGCCCGCCAGGACAGCAACTGGGCGGACGTGACCGTCGGCGCAAACTTGCCGCTGGGCGACAGCGCGGCGGCCTTCGCCTCGGTGTCGCAAACCGGCGGCCTCAGCACCGGCGAGCAGTTTATCTATAACCTGGGCGTCAGCGCGCGTTTCTGATCGGCTGGCGTGCGCTTTCCGGCACGGCATGAGCGGTATTGGGCGGCGGCGCGCCCGTAAATTTCTCCACCTCCAGCTGCGCCATCTGCCCGCAGTTGCCCTGCGCCAGCCGTGAGGTGCCGATATCGAAGGTCAGGCAGTTTACGTTGCCGTTCCTGCACAGCGTTTTCGGTTCGGCAGGCTCGGCGGGATCGTACCAGGCGCCTTCGCTGATGCGCACTACGCCGGGACGGATCGCTTCCGTTACCAGCGCGCCGACCAGGATCTGACCCCGATCGTTAAACGCCCTGACCAGATCGCCGGACTGGATCCCTCGGGTGACGGCATCCTGCGGATGGATCAGGATCGCTTCGCGATCGCTGACGGCATATTTTTGCCGCAGCGGCGTGTTATCCAGTTGGGAATGCAGTCGATGGCTCGGATGCGCGGTATTCAGCGACAGGGGATAGCGCTGCGCCTGCGGGCTGCCGTGCCACTCCTGCGGCGGCTGCCAGCCCGGCAGGCCCGCGCAGTCGTCGTAGTGCATCGCCGCGATAGTTTTAGAGAAGATTTCAATTTTCCCGCTGGGCGTACCGAGCGGATTCAACAGCGGATCGGCGCGATAGTCAGCAAAGCGCACCCACTTTTTATTCTCTTCCGGTACCGGAAAGCGAATGTAGTTATTGGACTGCCAGAACAGATCGAACGGCGGCAGCGGGACGCCGGCGTTTCTGGCCTGCTGCTTCATATCGTCATACAGCTTTTTCAGCCACAGCATTTCATCGCGGCCTTCGGTAAAAGCCTGTTCGACGCCGAGCCTGGCCGCAATGGCCTGAAAAATGGCGAAATCGCTGCGCGCCTGGTGCTGCGGCGGCACGCACTGGCGCATCGGGAACAGATAGCGCTGCGAATAGTCGCCGCCCATATCCATATCGTTGCGCTCATAGCTGGTGGTGCAGGGCAGCACGATATCGGCGTGTCTGGCGGTGGCCGTCCAGTAAGGATCCTGCACCACGATGGTTTCCGGGCGTTGCCAGGCCAGCAGCAAATTGTTGGTGTCCTGATGGTGGTGGAAAGGATTGCCCCCCGCGACGTAGACCATTTTGACGTCGGGATAAGTCACCTCTTTGCCGTTAAAAGCGATAGTTTTGCCGGGATTGGCAAGGCAGTCGGCAATGCGCGCTACCGGGATCGGCGGCGGCGAACCGGCAGGCGCGACGCCCGCGCTGATGCCCGACAGGATCCCGCCTCGCGCCGTTGGGCTGCCGCCGGAAGAGTAGTGGTAGCTGAAGCCGAAACCGCCGCCCGGCAGGCCGATTTGCCCGAGCATGGCGGCCAGCGTTACCAGCAGCCAGTGCGGCTGCTCGCCGCGGTGCTGGCGCTGAATGCCCCAGCCGGCCATGATCATGGTGCGCTGACCTGCCATCCTTCTTGCCAGCTGGCGCAGCTGCGCCGGCGCGATGCCGCAGATCTCGCTGGCCCATTCCGCGCTTTTGACAAGGCCGTCGCTTTCGCCCAGCAGGTAGGCGCGAAACTTTTCAAAACCCGTGGTATAGCGGGCAAGAAAAGCTTCGTCATGGCGCTTTTCTGCCAGCAGCGTATGCGCCAGGCCCAAAATCATCGCGGCGTCGGTATAGGCTTTCGGCGCGATCCATTCCGCATTCAGCGCTTTGGCGCTGTCGCTAAATACGGGATCGATGCAGATAACCGGCGTGCCTTTGGCGGCCAGCGCCGCAAATCCTTCCAGCCCGACGTGATCCGGCACGTTCCAGCTGTTTTTCAGCGTTACCAGCGGATTGCAGCCCCACAGCACCACCAGCTCGCTGCTTTCCACCACCACCGGCCAGCTGGTTTGCTGCTCGTAAACCTCCATGGAACCGACCACGTGCGACATAATCACCTGCGCCGCGCCGGTAGAGTAATCGCCGCTGTAGCCCAGAAAGCCGCCCGCCAGGTTCATCAGGCGGTGCAGCAGCGCGCGGGAGTTGTGCAGCATCCCGGTGCTTTTCCAGCCGTAGGATCCGGCGTAAATAGCGGACGGGCCGTGCTCGCGCTGTAGCCTGCGGATGTCGTTGGCGACCAGCTCGGTGGCCTTTTCCCAGCTGACGCTGACCCACTTATCGCGGCCGCGCAGCGCCGTATTGCTGCCCGGCCCGTGCTCCAGCCAGCTTTGCCGCACCATCGGCGCGGTGATGCGGTTGGCTGCGTGAACCTGATAAGGCGCCATAGTGATCAGCTCGTTGGGCGCGGGATCGTCCTCCACGGGCTGTACGCCGACCATTTTTCCGTTCTCTACCAGCGCTTCAAAAGCGCCCCAGTGAGCGGCGGTCAGGATGCCTTTTCTGGCGGGCCTGAGCGCGGTAAACAGCGGCATTGCCTGGCTGATGGCCTGAGCCAGCGCGGAGCGGGCGTATAGCAGATCCAGCGAGCCGGCGGCCAGCAGCGTGCCGCCTGCGGCGAGAAACTGGCGGCGGCTGAGGCCGAAACGATTATTTTTCATGGGGTTCTCCCTGTGCGGTCGACTTCATGTCGCTGGCGTACTGCTGTGCGTAGCGCGTCAGCAGGCGCAGCTGCTCCGTATCCAGCGAAGTGCGCGAGGCCATGCCTTTTATCACCCCCGTCCACTGGTTCGCCGTGTAGTGGTCGGGCGCGGTGAGTCCGTGGCAGCCCGTGCAGTTGGCGGTCATCAGGCTGGCGGCCTGCTGCCAGAGCTTGTCCCGATCGGCAATCAGCGCGTCGCTGGCGACCGCTATATCGAGCGAAACGCGGTGCCAGCTTGTTTCCGTCTGGCTGTCTTCCTCCGTGGCGAGGATTTTTATCTGCGGCGCGGCTTCCGGCGCGACGATGGCGCTGATAATGCGTTTGCCTTTGGCCGCGTAAATCGCGCCGGTCGAGCCATCCTGCTGCCAGCCTTTCAGCTGTGCTTCAGTACGGCCATTTTTATGCCGGTACGGCAGCAGCTCCGCCGCCGGAAACAGCGTGCCTGCGGCAGGCCCGTCATGGGATGCCAGGGTGAAAGGCTGCGTGCTGATGGGATACAGAGGACGGTTATCGGTTTTGGCTGCGGCGGCCAGCGCGGTTAGCTGAGCGGCGCCGGAAGCGTTGCTGGCGCGCATATCGGGCAGGATGTGCGCCACGCCACGATGGCAGTCGATGCAGGTTTCGCCGCTTTTCAGCGCAACAGGGTGCGCTTTCCTGGCTTCCGGCCGCTGGCCCAGCATATCCATCGCGGCAAAACTGTGGCAGCTGCGGCAGGTCGCAGAATCGCTGGCCTTCATCTTTTGCCATACCGACTCCGCCATCGCCAGCTTGTGGGCGTTGTACTGCTCTTCGCTGTCCAGCTTGCCGGTCAGTTCGCCCAGCAGATCCTTGCTCGCGCCCAGCTTGGTCGCCATCCAGGCCAGCGGCTCGTTGGGAACGTGGCAGTCGGCGCATTCCGCGCGGATGCCGGCATGGTTCTGGAAGTGAATGCTGCCCTGATATTCCGCCAGCGGCCTCGACATGCTGTGGCAGGAAACGCAAAAAGCGGTGTCGCTGGTTTTGTGCAGCACTACCGCGCTGCCGGCGACGACCAGCAGCGTGGCGATAGCAATCAGCGCGATAAACGGCCAGCGGCGCTTACTGAAAATTTTCATATAAGCTCAAATCCCTTTGTTTAAAAAACAGGCTTATTTATCCCACAAAATCAGCGGGCTAAATTTGTGTCGCATCAATAAGGGAAGCGTTAGGGAAAAAGGAGGATTAGGGGAACATGCTGTTGTCGCGCAGCAGATGATCGCTGCCCTGACGATGGGTAAAGCCGCTGTGGTCGAAAAATTCCAGGATCTGCACCGCCAGCTTGCGGCCCATAGCGAAAAGGCGGCGAAAGTCCGCCGCGCGGGTGGCAAGCCCCTGCTGATGCCGCTGGCGAATGGTGTCGGCAAACCGTTCAATCAGCGCGCGGGAGTAGTAGCGATCGTGAACAATCGCCGCAATTTCGCCGCTGCTGGCGGCTTTTTGCAGCGTCAGACGCATCAGCGCCTCGTCGGCGTTCAGGCAGGCTGCCATATCGCGTACCCACCCGCTATCCTGCGCCAGCAGCGGTTTGGCCTGCTGCCACAGCGCCTGCTCTTCTGGCGTAAAGCTGACGGAGAAAGCAGGCAGACGCAGCCAGCCATAGCGAAACGCCAGCGCGCCGTCGGCCAGCAATAAGTCGATAACCGCCAGCCCGATTGCTTCCGGCAGGCCGGGCAGCGCCATCCTTCTGAGGCGGCTTCGCCCCAGCCCCGGCCTGTCTTCGTGCTTGCGATGGTAGCCCGCCAGCGTATCCAGCACCTGCCGCCGCCATCCTGCGGTAACCTCTGCCAGCAGCAGATAGTCGCCCGCTTCAACCGGCGCAATGGCGCTGAGCGCAGCGGAAAAGCCTTCGGCGGTCAGCTGGCGTGCCCAGGCCAGCTGCGTTTTGCGCCAGGGGCGGGCCTGAAGCAAAAGCCGCAGCGTTGCCTCATCGTCCTGCGCATTGGCCAGCTGCTGTAGCCAGCGCGTCGCGTCGGGCTGTGGCGTACAGCCTTTTTTCTGCATCAACAGCACCACGCGAGCGCCCGCCAGCGTTTGCCGGGCCGTGATATCGCGCAGGATCAGCCGATCGTTATCCGCCAGCCACAGCGGTTTATCCAGCGTCAGCTCGGCCAGGTTATCCTGCATCGGCGTCACGCTGCCGGTGATATGGCTGGCGGCATGATGAATATGCAGCCGCTGCGCCTGTTTTAACGGCTGAAGCGGCTGGAGCGCCACCACCACCCGGCTGGAAAGCACGGCGGGCGGCTCTTGCAGCAGCCAGTCGCCGCGGGACAGCTCGCTTTTTTCGACGCCGCCAACAAGGTTAAGTGCCAGCCGCTGGCCGCCGCAGGCGACGCTGGCAGGCTGGTTTTGCGCCCGCAGACCCTGCACGCGGACGCTTTTATTCATGCCGGTCAGCCAGAGCCTGTCACCGACGCGAACCTCGCCGCCCAGCGCGGTGCCCGTGACCACAGTGCCCGTACCCGGCACGCTGAAGGCGCGATCGATAGCCAGGCGAAAGCGTTTACAGGGCGCGATCGCGCGCGGTGGCAGCTGGCTGATATGGTCGGCAAGGGCGCTGATGCCGGTGGCGTTCAGCGCGCTGGTGACAAACAGCGTGACGTCCGGCCAGCCCATCAGCGCGGCCAGCGTACGGATTTCCCGCTCGGTGTCGCTGATGCGTGCGGCGTTGGCCAGGTCGGCTTTGGTAATTGCGATGGTCAGCGGCGGCTGCCCGCTCAGTTGCAGGATCGCCAGATGTTCGCGGGTTTGCGGCATGATGCCGTCATCGGCCGCCACGGCGAGCAGCGCGTGATCCGGGCCGGTGACGCCGCTGAGCATATTAGCGAGGTGCTTTTGATGGCCCGGCACGTCGATAAAACTGAAGATCCGTCCATCCGGCCTCGGCCACCAGGCGTAGTTGAGATCGACCGTGCTGTCCTGAGGCTTTTCACCCGGCAGCCGATCGAGCGCCGCGCCGGTCAGCGCCTGCAGCAGCGTAGTTTTACCGTGTGCGGCATGACCTGCGCTGACGATGACCATCAGCTTGCCCCGGCGCTAAGGCGCCGCGGCGGAGGCGCCGTTATCCGGGCGGCGGTAAACGGGTTCACCATCAGGCCGATGGCGGCACCGTGCGGGCGAAGCTTTCCCGCTGGAACATTTTTTCCGCCAGTTTGACCAGCGCAGGCCGTTCCACGCACCAGTTAGGGATCACGCGGCGAAAATTCAGGAAGCCTATCAGGCAGGCGACAGCTATATCCGCCACGTTGATGGCCTCGCCGTTGATCGTAGTGCCTTTGGCCGCCTCTTGTTCCAGCGCGTCGAGACCGCGCGCGATTTTTTCGCGCTGGCGCAGCAGCTGGCTCTCCATCTGTAGCTCCGGCGGCCTCATCTGTTCGCGCAGCAGGATCACCGCCGCATCGCCGATCCCGTCCGCCAGCGCCTCCAGCTGCTGTACCTTCAGCGCCGCCAGCCGATCATGCGGCATCAGCGCCGGGGCGATATCCAGCTGCTCCAGGTAAGCGGCGATGATATGCGAGTCGTACCAGGTATCTTCCCCAGCCACCAGCGCCGGGACTTTACCCAGCGGATTGTAGTGCGGAACGTGGCTTTCGTCGGTCCAGGGCGATTCGTTGATAAATTCAAAGGTGATGCCTTTTTCCAACAAAATGACCGAAATTTTCCGTACAAAAGGACTGGTATAGCTGCCGATTAATTTCATTACGCGAATTCCCCTTCAAAACCGAATGGCCTGTTTATCATGTTATTCTCCCGGAAACAGGAATGGATTCAGGCTGCTGCGTGAAAAGCCCTCCTGTTCCATTCGCGCATCCAGCACCAGCGAGGCGAGATCGTCGGCAACCGCTTCTACGGCCGGATCTTTTGCCTGATAGAGCAGTTTCATATAGGTGCCGCAGTCGCCGCAGCTTTCGGCCTTAATGGACGCGAGATTGCCTTCCAGCGACCAGGCGTGCAGGTCCTGCGTTTGCTCACAGTTGCTGCATCGCGCGCGCGCCACGTGCCATTCGCTTTCGCACAGATTGCAGTGCAGATAGCGCAGGCCGTCCTCCTGCTGGTCCATATGCACTACGCCGGAAACCGGCACGCTGCCGCACACCGGACAAAACTGCCGCTGTTCGCCATATTCGGCGCGCGCGCGGCCGGGGATCAGCGCCGCCATCTGCGCCCAGTACAGCGAGAGCGCCGCCCAGACAAAAGGCGATTTGTCGCTGGCTATTTGTGAAAAGTCATTTGCGAACAGCGCGTTAGCCATGGCTTCCAGCTCCGGCGCAGAGGCTTTTTCCAGATTCTCCAGTACCGCCAGCGCCTGACCGGACATTTCCGGCTTCATTTCAGCGATCAGCGAATGGAGCAGACGCTGCCAGTGCGGATCGCGGGGCAGCGTGTTGATATCCAGCGGCGGTTTGCCGATGCGTGCGGCTTCCGCCAGGCGCGCCTGCAAATCCAGCCGCAGCGGATGATCGTAAAGCACTATCTCCTGCGCGCTGGCGATAACGGCCGCAAAGCGCAAATAGTCGCCCAACGGATTTTTCTCTGCCAGCTGACGCAGTCTCGCGGCGCGGCGGGCATACAAATTTTTCAGCCTGGGGAAAAGTAACGGCGGGATCGTCTCCGCCATTTTTGTTTCGCTTTTCTCCAGCGGATCCTGCGGGATTATGCGAATAGTCATCAGGAATTCCTGTTATCTGGCGCGCTAATATCGTCGGCGGAACGCGCATTAGCCGCACTTTTTGCCCGGTAGTCGGGCACCCGGTCTTCAAATAGTCTGTTTCGCCTCTAAAGCGGCGTAAACCCGCATGGCGCGCGGTGGTCAATCTCCTGTCACGCTCAACTTACCGGTAAAGCAGGGCCGCCGCATCGCGTATTGCGCGCCTGCGGCGGCCTGAAAAATGCGCTTATGGCTAAAATTATAGCGTCCGCTCTCGTCAACTTCCTTGTTAAGCGTAATTTAAGGGATGTTTTTTAACCACGACGGTTTGCTGCACGCAGCAAAAAAGCCTCTACGGCATGTCCGTGTTCCGGTCTGCGACCGTCGCTGTCCACCAGGCCGGTTGCAACCCGAGGCCCTGGCAGCGATTGGTTATCCGTTTCTTTTTGTGCTTTTTGCCGCCGGAAAACACCGTTGCGCGGATTATTGTTTTGCGGTCGTTCTCTTGCGGGTTCAAAATTACAGGCGAAAAAATTAGCGGCGCGGCTTGAGTGACGGGAAAGACAGGTGAGTGAAATGAGCAAGGCGGGTGAACAGAGCATGGCCGGCGTCAGTCAGATTGAGGTCTGGCAGCGCGGTACGCTGGAGACGGCACAGGAGGACTGGCTGGCCGATGAGGTGCCGGTGGCGCTGGTGTATAACGGCATTTCGCATGTGGTGATGATGGCAACGCCGAAAGATCTCGAGGCATTCGCCATCGGTTTTTCCCTCTCCGAAGGGATTATCAGCTCGCCCGGCGATATTTACGGCATTGATATTCAGCCTTCCTGCGGCGGGCTTGAGGTGCAGATAGAGCTGTCCAGCCGCCGTTTTATGGGGCTGAAAGCGCAGCGCCGGGCAATGGCGGGCCGCACGGGCTGCGGCGTCTGCGGCGTGGAGCAGCTGGCGGAAATCGGCAAGCCCGTGCAGCCGCTGCCTTTCAGCCAAACCTTTTCGCTGGATCGGCTGGACGGCGCGCTGTTGCAGCTGAAAAGCTACCAGCCCGTTGGGCAGCTGACCGGCTGCACGCACGCGGCGGCCTGGATAGCGCCAGACGGCAATCTGGCGGGCGGCTGTGAAGACGTAGGTCGCCACGTGGCGCTGGATAAGCTGCTCGGCCTGCGCAGTCAGCAGGCCAGCTGGCAGCAGGGCGCGGTGCTGGTTTCCAGCCGCGCCAGCTACGAGATGGTGCAGAAATCCGCCATGTGCGGCGTGGAAATTCTCTTTGCGGTTTCCGCCGCGACCAAACTGGCGGTTGAGGTGGCGCAGCGCAGCAATCTGACGCTGGTCGGCTTCAGCAAGCCGGGCCGCGCCACGGTTTATACCCATCCGCAGCGGTTAATAGCTGGTTGAGTCAGGGTGTGTAAGAAGAAGTATTTGACCTCAACTCTGGCGGCTTTGGTTGGTAAGAAGGCGTCAGGTTATATCCTTTGGTGAAGTCATCCTTGCTCATCATGGCGGCTACGTTGCCATCGGCATCAATACAGGCTACCTGTTCATAAACAGCAGCGGTCAGACCCCGGCCGCTGCTGCCTGATTTCTTGTCATACTTAAAGGCAGTAAACTGCTCAAGATAATTGAAAAAATCCTGATAATTTTTGCCGTGATTAACTATTTCCGGATAATTTGTCCTGGCTTTGCTAGAAAAATAGGTGCGACATACCAGTTCCAACGGTGCACCATTTTTCATAGCGGAGGAGTTTTCTGAATTTTTACCAATACGTCCGTAGATAATGACATGATGATTGTCGTGTTCATTAAGCGCTTTTAGCGCCTCTTTATAGCGTACGGCAGCGGTTTTAGCGTCGGCACCAAACTTGCTTTTTTCTGAATTTACGCTGCTCGCATCTTTTTTAAATTCGATCAAAATCCATCGATTGCTATCGTTAAATATTGTATCGCCGCCTTTTTCATAGAAATCCTCTAATGGAGAAAGAAATTTTAAATGGCGCTGAAATTGGAGGATAAAAGTGTATTCGACAGTTTTCTCCCACCAGGTCATTTTCTGCTGAGTCATCAATTTGCCCTTTTTTGCACACTACTTTTTTTAAAAGATAGCCGGTCTGTTTAAAGCGTTACGCCATCACCACCTGCGGCAGTGCCGTTTGCAGCGAGGCGAAAGCCTGAACGCCCGCCGCGCCGCTGTCGGTGACCAGCAATGCGATCTGTTCAGGCCGGGCATACTGCATCCGGCTGCTCACGCCCAGCTTGCTGTGATCGGCCAGCAGGATCGATCGCGCCGCCTGATGCACCATTGCGCGCGCGATGGCCGCTTCGTAAGGATGAAAGCTGCTGGCACCGTTTTTGCTGTCGATGCCGGTCGGCGACAGCATCGCCACGTCGGCGCGGTAGCGATAAATTTCCGCCACCGTCAGCTCGCCGCGCGTTTCCTGCGCACCGGCCAGCATCGCACCACCCAGCAGAATAATGCTGTTGTTCAGCTGCTCGCCCTCTTCGGCAGCGGAAAGTTTTAGCGCCGCCTGCAGGCTGTTGGTGATGATGGTCAGACCGGACATGGTGCGCAGCTCTTCCGCCAGCATGGTGGTGGTGCTGCCAGCGTCGATAAACAGCGTCTGGCCCGGCGTTAACAGCCGCGCGGCGGCACGCGCAATAGCGCGTTTTTCTCTGGCGCGGACTTCGCTGCGCACCGTCAGCGGCGGTTCCGGCTCCGCCGTCAGCGACATCAGCCCGCCGTGTACGCGACGGGCCGCGCCCAGCGCCTCCAGCTCGATAATGTCTCTTCTGGCGGTTTCGCGTGAAACGCCTAACTCTTTGATAATGCGCTCGGTGCTGACATGACCCAGCGTAGCCAGCAGCGCGCGAATGCGATGCAGACGCGATTCCTGAAGCATGATTGCGTTCCTTAACCGGACAAGGGCACCAGCCTAACCGACAAACGATCGCCGTGCATGTGTATTTTATTGCATATGTGTATTTTGTTGCATTAAAACAAAAAAGAGTCATTATAAAAAGACGGCTGCACGCCTTCATCCTTTCGCAACGGGAGTTATCATGGCTACACGTTCGACCATCATGGATACCAACAGTTTTCGCGCAGAGCACGCCGCCGGTCTGGACGCCGACGTGCGGAAACTTACCGATAAACGCAGCCGGGTGCTGGGCGAATCCTACCGGCTGTTTTACCGCAAGCCGGTGCATCTGGTGCGGGGCGAAGGGCAATATCTATGGGATGCCGCCGGAGAAAAATATCTGGATGCCTATAACAACGTGGCGAGCATCGGCCACTGCCATCCTGCGGTCATTGATGCGGTATATCAGCAAATGCAGCAGCTTAATACCCATACTCGCTATCTGCATGAGCGCATTCTCGACTATTCGGAAGCGCTGCTGTCGACGCTGCCCGGCAAAATCGATCGGGCGATGTATATGTGCACCGGTTCGGAGGCGAACGACCTGGCTATCCGTGTGGCGCGGTCCTTCAGCGGCGGCACGGGTATTATCGTCAGCCAGGAGGCCTATCACGGCACCAGCGATCTGACCTCCGGCGTTTCGCCTGCTTTAGGCTCCGGCCAGCCGCTGGCCACCACCACCCGCCTGGTTTCGCCGCCCGATCGCTATCGCGTCACCGCGCCGGATTTGGGCGACTGGTTCGCCAACGAAATCCAGCGGCAGATCGACGATATGGCCGCACACGGTATTAAATTCGCCGGCTTCCTTGCCGACTCGATTTTCTCCTCCGATGGCGTGCTGCCCGGCCCGAAAGGCTTTTTGCAAAAGGCGATTGAAGTGGTGCACAACAACGGCGGCATCTTTATCGCCGACGAAGTGCAGCCCGGCTTTGCCCGTACCGGTGAGGCATTCTGGGGCTTTGCGCGGCACGGCGTCGTGCCGGATATCGTTACCACCGGCAAGCCGATGGGCAACGGCATTCCGGTATCCGGACTGCTGGCGAAAAGCGACGTATTGGCCGCTTTCAGCGACGATATTCCCTATTTCAATACGTTTGGCGGCAATCCGGTGGCGATGGCGGCGGCGCAGGCAGTGTTACAGGTGATTAAAGAAGAACAGCTGCAGGAACACAGCCGCGTCGTGGGCGAAAAACTGCTGAAAGAGTTGCTGACGCTGAAAGAGAAGTACGAATGCGTAGGCGACGTGCGCGGCGCGGGGCTGTTTATCGGCTTTGAGCTGGTCAAAGACAAGAGTAGCAAAACGCCGGACAAACAGCTGGCGCTGGATGTCACCGAAAAGCTGCGTGAAAACCGCGTGCTGACCTCGGTGGCCGGGCCTTACGGCAACGTGTTAAAGCTGCGTCCGCCTTTGGCTTTTCAGGAAAGCGATATCGACTGGCTGGTCGGCGCGCTGGATAACTCCCTGCGGGCCGTACTGCGCTAACCACAGCGGCGGCCCGCGCGCCGTCTGCTGGCCAGAAAGCTTACTCATGGACTGAACAGCTCACTCAGGCGGCAGTCAAGCTCCTTCAGGCAGCCGGAAAGCTTGCTCAGGCAGCGGCGATCTGCTGAGAAAAGTTAGCTTCCATCCGCGCCCAGGCGTCGTTCATATCGTCCGCCAGGCTGAACAGTCCGGAGGTGCCGACGATAAACACCTCGACGCCGGAAGCTGCAATCTGCCCGAAGGTGGCCGCATTGCAGGAGCCGTCGATTTCCGTGAGGTAGCGCCAGCCATGCTGTTCGCGCAGCCGGATCAGCTGACGAATTTTATCCAGCGTTTGCGGAATAAATTGCTGCCCGGCAAAGCCCGGATCCACTGACATTACCGTAACTTTATCCAGCAGATGCGCATATTCCATAATGGCTGCCGCGGGCGTGGCCGGATTAAGCACCACGCCGCAGCGTTTACCCGCTTCTTTAATCTGCATCAGCAGGCGGAATATTTTGTTATTCGCCGTTTCGGGATGAAAACTGATAATGTCCGCGCCCGCCTCCAGGCACATTGGAATAATATCTTCCGGATGATTAACCATCAGATGCACATCAATCGGCACATCGGTTATTTTGCGCAGGTTCTCGATAAAGAACGGCGACAGCGTAATATTTTTTACGTAACTGCCGTCCATAATATCGACATGATAAAAAGCGGCTTTATCATTCATTGCCTCTATTTGCTCACGGAACCGGGTTAAATCCATACACATTAAAGAAGGTGAAAATTTCGCGTTCATGGAAGTTTTCCTGTTATGCGGCCTTAATGGAACAGAGCGATAAGCTTGCCGAGGATAATGCCGATTACGCCGAAATCCGCATCGCCAAAGGTGGTGGAAGCGAAGCCAAGCTCGCCCATCAGCGGCAGCAGGATGGCCGGCAGGAAAGAGATCAGCAGGCCCTGCACGAAAGCGCCAATCATCGCGCCACGGCGACCGCCGGTAATGTTGCCATAGACGCCGGCCGTTGCGCCGCAGAAGAAATGCGGCACCAGGCCCGGTACGATCACGCTCAGGCCGAACAGCGGGCAGAGGAACATGCTGATCAAACCGGCGGCAAAACTGCACAGAAAACCGATAATTACCGCATTGGGCGCGAAGGGGAACACCGTCGGACAGTCCAGCGCCGGTTTAGCGTCCTTCACCAGTTTGTCGGCGATGCCTTTAAAAGCCGGCACGATTTCCGCTATGACCATCCGCACGCCCGCCAGGATGATATAAACG
Source organism: Erwinia sp. TECH1 (assembly GCF_054057575.1). Lineage (NCBI taxonomy): Bacteria > Pseudomonadati > Pseudomonadota > Gammaproteobacteria > Enterobacterales > Erwiniaceae > Erwinia > Erwinia sp. TECH1. The sequence goes on from NZ_JBSRZK010000001.1 coordinate 238,667, forward strand.
CCTGCGGCAAAAGTAATGGACTGGATAACGGCAAAAACCAGGAAGTTCTGACCGCCGCTGACCTGGCTTTCGGTAAAGGTTTTGCCGGCCACCAGCACCAGCGCCACAAACAGGATCATCATGGTAAGCGAAATCGCCACCGATGAGTCGCGCAGGAAATTCAGCGTTTTCGGCACCTTCAGCTCTTCTGTGGAAGGACTGCCTTTGCCCACCACCTTGCCGACCAGCGCCGCCAGCAGGTAGCCGGTCGAGCCAAAGTGGCCCAGCGCCAAATCATCGGAACGCGTAATCTTGCGGGTAAAGGGCTGCAGGATAGCCGGACTGATCACCATCATCGCGCCTAAAATCAGCGAGCCGGTTGCCACCAGCCAGAAACCGCTGAAGCCGCCGACCGACAGGATCACCGCCAGCATCGCAGACATATAAAGCGTATGGTGGCCGGTTAAAAAGATATATTTCAGCGGCGTAATGCGTGCCAGCAGAATATTAATCAGCATCCCAAACACCATAATCATCGCCGTAGCCGTGCCGTAGCTTTTCTGCGCCAGCGCGGCCATTGCATCGGTGTTGGGCACCACGCCCTGAATATTAAAAGAGTGCTCAAACAGCTGGCTGAATATCGTCAGCGTTGTCGCAATCAGGTTAGCGCCGGCAATCAGAATTAAAAATCCCATGATGGTTTTCAGCGTGCCGGAAATGACTTCTGAAAAAGCTTTCTTTTGCAGCAATAAGCCGATCAGGGAAAAAAGGCCGACCAAAATCGCTGGCGTTCCGAGAACGTCATTAATAATAAACTGAAGCATAAACGACTCCGTGCGTTTGAGTTGCCGCGTTTTTATAAGTGCTCGGCCAGGATCTCTTTAATTCTGGCGTTATCGAGCAGGTTGCTCAGGCCAAATACCTGCGCCTCGTGATCGGCAAGCCGATCGGCGATATCCTGGGCGCTTAAAATTAAATCTGCCGGTTCCGAGCGCGCGGTCGTTAAATCCGTATGGCTGACCTCCGCCGTCTTTCCCAGTTCCGCCAGGATTTTTTTCACGTTCATTTCGACAATAAAGCTGCTGCCCAAACCATTGCCACACACAATCAGCACTTTTTTCATGAGGTTTTCTCCAGAGAGGGATCGCTAACGGCGGCCGTAAGGGCCGACAGCGTGGTCGCCGACAGCAGCTGCTGTAGACGGAAGTCGTCGCTGAACAAACCGGCCAGTTCGCCGATCATTCTGATGTGCTCTTCGCCGGAGACGGCGCTCAGCAGGATCACCACGTATACGGGATCGTTTTCAGCACTGTCGAAGCTGACTCCCTGATTAATACGCAGCAGAGAAAGCCCGTTTTTCAGCGCACCTTCTTCGGGGCGCGCATGAGGCATGGCGAGGCCGGGCGCCAGCACGTAGTAAGGGCCAAGCTTAGCATGAGAGCGGAAAATCGCCTCCAGGTAGTCCGGTGTAATAGCCTGCTGCGCCAGCAGCGGCGCGGCAGCCTGGCGGATTGCTTCCTGCCAGTGGCCGACGCTTTCGGTCAGCTGAATATTTTCAGGTTGAAGCCAGTTCGACAGCATGTTCGCTCTCCGGTAAGGGTCTGCCTGCACTTTAGGCGGTTTTCTGTACGCTTTTCCGTGATTGTTGTCGCAAAAGTTAGCGCTAACATCAGCAATGTTAAAATATGTGTTATCGCTAACATTTCTGCTGCACACGAAGCATGATCAACGGCGCTTTATGCCGCCTGGCCCGGAGGGAAACAAGGATGAGCGCCGCCTGCAACCTTTCTGCGCCGCCTCGCATAACAAGGTGAAGGATCGCTTTTAACGTGGCGCGACCGGGCTTTTGGTTTTAAGCTGCGTCCAGTTGAAACAGCTGGCTGCAGGAGAATGCATGGCAGAAAAACGGCGGCGCAGTACCGGGAAAAGTACGCTGGCCGATGTCGCCCGTCTGGTTGGCGTCAGTACGATGACCGCATCACGCGCGCTGCGGATGCCGGAAAAAGTCTCTTCCGATATTCGTGAAAGGATTGAGGCGGCGATAGCCGAACTGGGCTACGTACCTAACGTGCAGGCGCGCAATCTGGCGTCGGCTTCCTCAAAGCTAATCACGATGGTGGTGCCTTCTTTCGTTACGCCAGGCTGCGCGGCGGTGTCGGAAGCGTTACAGGCGATACTGCGGCCTGAGGGATACAACGTCATGCTGGCAGAGGCCAACCATTCTGCGGCGGGCGAGAACGAGCTGATAGAAATGTTGCTCTCTTACAATCCTGCGGCGATGGTGCATTTTAACTTTGATAACGTGGAGGCGGCGCATCGGTTGCTGAGCAACTCCGGCCTGCCGGTTATCGACATAGGCGGCGTGCATCATGATTCGGCGGGCATCAGCGTGGGCGTCGACTATGCCAAAGCGGTACGGCTGCTGGTACAGGCGCTGGTGGAGAAAGGGTTTCGTCATCCCGGTCTGCTCTGCACGCAAACCAGCAACACGCTGTTCAGCCAGCTGCTGAACGGCTGGCACAGCGGGATGCTGGCGCATAATTTGTCGCCGCATCGCGTCGTAACGTCGCCTTTGCCGCCCGGCTTTGCCGCTGGCCACGCGCTGCTGGCGGATATTCAGCTTACCTGGCCCGAAATCGACGTGCTGATCTGCACGGCAGAAGAGGTAGCCTGTGGCGCGATGATGGCCTGCCACGCAGCGGGGATTGCGGTACCCAGTCAGCTGGCGATAGCCAGTATCGGCGGCGGACAGCTTTCCGCCGTCTGCTCGCCACCGCTAACCACGGTTACGCTGCCCTACGGCGAAATGGGCAAGCTGGCCGGTAAACGCCTGCTGGCTGCGCTACAGGGAGAAGATCCGCCGGTCTGGAACGAGCTGCCGGTAACGCTACAGCTTCGTGCCAGCACGGAGAAAATATAAAGCCCGGCTTGGGGGGCGGTGGAAAAGCGAAACGAACATTTTTCCTGCCCAAAATCAGGTAAAAATGCCGTGGGCGAGGCTGAAGATTAACAGCGCCAGCAGCAATCCGCCTAACATCAGTAACGCAAACTGGAAAGCGGCAACGCTTATCCCAAAGAGTATTGCGGCGCCTGCGGCGTGCCTGTTTTCTCTGAGTACGCCGCCAATAACGCCACAGATGATAGCGGCGGCAGACAGTATGGCGATAACCATGTCGATTATTCTGTCGATATCCCAATGCTGTGCTGCCGGTATCAGCTCTTTTCCCTGTAGCGCGGCAAAGGTTGCCTGTTTAATCGCTACGGCCTTGATAGCAAGCATACCTTCCAGCGTGGCCCGGGGAGAAAACGGCCCGGCCATAAAGCTAACCCATACAAGCAGTAGTGCCGCAGAGCCGCAAAAGATACCCGTCCAGCTTAAATAGTCCTTTCTTTTCATCCCTGTGCTTCTCCTTTTTATGCAGGTACTGTTTTTTATTGCCTGGGCCGCAGCCGTCGGCTCTGTTTTGTCAGGCGTAAACGGCTTAGACCATTTTGCTCTGTAGGTCATCAATAAGGTTCTGACGCCCTTCACCGGCGTGCTGTCTATAATAACCTTATAAAGACCGGGGCATTGATAACCCTTTTCCAGATCATTAATTTAACTATAATGATCCGACTGCTTACGCGGCACTCCATCGGGACGTGCTGCCAAAAAAACCAATGGAGATGATGAACATGAGTTATTCACTGCCATCCCTGCCTTACGCATACGACGCACTGGAACCGCATTTCGACAAGCAGACGATGGAGATCCATCATACTAAACATCACCAGACTTACGTGAACAACGCGAACGCCGCGCTGGAAGGCACCGAGTTCGCTGACCTGCCGGTAGAAGAGCTGATCACCAAACTGGATCAGGTGCCTGCCGATAAGAAAACCGTACTGCGTAACAACGCGGGCGGCCACGCTAACCACAGCTTTTTCTGGAAAGGTCTGAAAACCGGCACCACGCTGGGCGGCGAGCTGAAAGCGGCTATCGAAAAAGATTTCGGCAGCGTTGATGCCTTCAAAGAAGCGTTTGAAAAAGCGGCCGCTACCCGTTTCGGCTCCGGCTGGGCGTGGCTGGTTAAGAAAGACGGCAAGCTGGCTGTAGTCTCTACCGCTAACCAGGACAACCCGCTGATGGGCGAAGCGATCGCTGGCGCTTCCGGTACCCCAATCGTGGGCCTGGACGTGTGGGAACACGCTTACTACCTGAAATATCAGAACAAACGTCCTGACTACATCAAAGCGTTTTGGGAAGTGGTTAACTGGGACGTGGCGGCAGAGAATTTCGCTGCGGCTAAATAAGCCCGTTCCGGACGAAAACGACAGGCGTTTGTAGGCTAAGCGTCTGATAAATACCCTGCTGGCGCTAAGTTAGCGGGGTATTTTTTTGCCGTAAAAATCCCCCGCCAGCCTTTCTTGCCTGACTGCTTTCTAATTTTTTATTAAGAGCGGCGTTAATTTGATCCTGAAGCGCCATTATTAATCGTCCTTTTTTTGTGACAGGAACTTTTTTTAAGGAGGTTTTAATCTGCTGTTGTTAAGACGATATTAAAAATTAAGCTTTTGTAACTGGCATTCGTCCCTTATCTCGTTAAAAAAGGGACGGCTGTATGAAAATGGCTGATGCGTTGCAATATCATAATTTTTATCGGCATAAAAGCTATGCATTTACCAGATGGTACGTAAGATTAACGCCTGTTAAAATAAATGGTTGTTAAGGAATTTAATCTGTTAACACAGAAATTAGCCTATACGGAGCGTACATTCAACTGCTACAAACAATAGCTTCCTGCACCATCTCGATTTTTCATTTTTTACAGTAAGTCCGCCACTTTATAAGAACATTGTTCGGTGCCCTTTTGACAGATATAAAATAATAATATAAGTAAGTCGCTGTTATTAAAGAAGAATAAAGGTGATCTGGATTTTATCAACCGAGCATAAAGCCCTTCGCCTAATTGTGGTATCAGGCAAGTGTTTAGACACTGTTCATACTTATTATGCTAATAATTTTATTGATTTTAGGTACTTTAAACTCTGGAGGAAATATGAAATTAGTAAAATTATTGTTACTCGGTGCATGTCTGTCTTTTGGGGTATCAACCTTGTCATATGCCACGGTGTCTTCATCTCAAACGCAATATAAAGCTGGTCAGTGTGGTACTGATGGTATTTATGTCCCCGGATATGGTTGCGTTTATCCTGGCGATTCCGGATCTCGCCCCTGATAACTTAAGACACCACAAGTCCTGAAGCTATAGAGAGGCCGCGGTTATCCAAAGTTCTGTAAATAATCCTGGATAACTGCGGCCATATTCAAGGCGGAATTAATACGCCTTGTTAAGTAACCAGTGGATATAGCCTGGCTGCTATTTGCCCGAAATTACTCGCCGTTTTCTGAAAAACGAACGCGCGGCTATATGAAAACCATCATTAAAATTCTTTTACTGTTAACGGTGCGTCCATACTGCGGTTGCCGCAATGACTGGCGAATGTACGCCAGCGACGGCTGATGGGGTGACCTGCGTCTGTTTCCCCGATCCTGTTGGATGCTGGCGGTCTTTTGTTTTCACCTTTTTCTTTTCTGTACTTTTCCTCGCCGTCCTGACCGAGCGAAACCCTGCTTAATCTTCTGATTACCTCTGTTCATGCTGCGTAACGGGATGCCGCTGGTTTTAACCGCTTAAATGGCTGGGCGTCTGGATGGCTAATAACATTTCGTGTTAGCTTATCTCCTTTCGTTCGTTGCCTGTCGTGATAATCCATTAAAAAATAAGGCAGCTTACCCTTCAGAGAGCGCTCGCTATGACCGCAGTGAACCATCTTGAAATGCGGCAGATCGCCATCGCTTTTGGCGGTTTTGCCGCGCTGACCGACGTTGACTTTCGCCTTGACGGCCACAGTGTTCATGCGCTGACCGGCGCTAACGGCGCAGGAAAATCAACGCTGATGGCCGTGCTGTCGGGTGCCCATGAGCATTACAGCGGCGATATCCTGCTGGATGGCGAGCCGGTATCGATTCGTTCTCCGCGTGATGCAAAGAAGCTGGGCATTCATCTGGTGCAGCAGGAAGTTGATGTGGCGCTGGTTTCCACGCTCAGCGTGGCGGAAAACATCATGCTGGATCGCCTGGCCGAAGGCGGACAAATTTATCGCTGGCGTGCTATCCGTCGCCAGGCTCGCGCGCTGCTGGCACAGCTGGAGGTGGATATTGACGTCAATCGCCGCATCGATCGCTGCACGCTGGCGGAGAAACAGCAAATCCTGCTGGCCCGTGCGCTCTCCCATCACTGCCGCTTTTTGATCCTGGATGAACCCACTGCGCCGCTGGATCGGCATGAAAGCGAACGCCTGTTTGCGGTGGTTCGCCGCCTGCAAAAAAGCGGTATCGGCGTAGTGTTTATCTCCCACCGTATCCACGAACTGCGCGCGATTTGCGATCGGCTTACGGTGCTGCGCGACGGGCGCCTGATTGAAACCGTGCCGATGAGCGCGCTGAGCGGCGAACAAATCGTGGAAAAGATGCTGGGTCACCAGCTGGCGGATATCTATCCGCCGCGTCGTCCGGCCAGCAACGGCGCAACGCTGCTGCATGTCGAGGCGCTGCACGACGACGCGCTGCTGCACAATATCTCTTTAACGCTGCGCAAGGGAGAGATCCTGGGTATCGCCGGCCTGGCGGGCGCGGGAAAAACGGAGCTGTGCAAAGCGCTGTTCGGCGCCAGCAAAAGCCGCATCGGCCGGGGCGAGCTGCATGGCAAACCGTGGCGGCCCACTTCGCCTTCCGCTGCGGTAGCGAACGGCATGGCGCTGATCCCGGAGGAGCGCTGCAAAGAGGGCATTTTTATCGACGAGTCGGTGGCAATGAACCTTAGCATCAGCGCGGACACCAGCTTTTCCCGCTGGGGGCTTTTCGGTCACCGGCAGGCCTGGCGCTGGGCCGAAGAGATTATTCAACAGCTGGGCGTGCGCACTCTCGGCCCGGAACAATCCCTGCGCCGTCTTTCCGGCGGTAATCAGCAGAAAGTGGCCATCGGCAAATGGCTGCGCAACGACGCTGACGTCCTGATTTTTGATGAGCCAACCAAGGGCGTTGATATCAAGGCCAAAACCGATCTCTTCACGCTAATCGACGCGCTGGCCCGCCAGGGAAAAGGGGTTATTTACGCCTCGGGGGAGTTTGCCGAACTGGTAGGGCTATGCGACCGCATCTGCGTGCTGTGGGACGGTAAAATCGTGGCGGAGATGGATGCGCGTCAGGCTGATGAAGAAACGCTTTTACTTTATTCCACCGGAGGAACCCCTGCGTGAGCAGCAAAGAACTTTCCCTGAAGGCGACGCCTGGGCTGCGTCACCAGCTGTTTGAATTCCTTTATAAATGGGGAATGTTGTTAACGGTGGTGGCGCTGATCGCCGCCTTCGGCCTGGCCTCGGACAGCTTTCTGGAGCCAGCCAATATCATCAATATTCTGCGCGCCATCGCCATTGTGACGGTGATTGCCGTAGGCGTCTCGATCTCGTTGACCATCGGCGGTTTCGATCTCTCCGTGGGATCTACTGCATCGTTGGCAAACTCGCTGGTGATCTCGCTGTTTGTCTGGTACGGCTTTGGCCCGACAGCCGCGATAACGCTGACGCTGCTGCTCTGCACGCTGGTCGGGCTGTTTAACGCCTTTCTGATCGTAGTGCTGAAAATTCCCGATATGCTGGCCACGCTGGCAAGCCTGTTTATCGTGCAGGGCGTGGCGATGACCTGGAGCTTCGGCGGCTCTGTCACGGAGAATATGGTGATGCCGAGCGGCGAGATGGCCGAAGGGATCGTGCCGCCGGACTTTTCGCTACTGGGCCAGGTGCCAACCATCGTTATCATTATGCTGGTGGTTACCGTGGTGGCGCAGCTTGGCCTGTCGCTGACAAAGCATGGCCGCCGCATGTATGCCATCGGCGGCAACCCGGAAGCGGCGCGGCTTTCCGGCATTCGCACGAATCGCTATCGCGTACTGGCTTACGTGCTCGCCTCGCTGCTGGCGGGACTAGGCGGCATTCTGCTGGCTTCGCGCATTGGTTCGTCGCAGGTGAATGCCGGCGGCGGCTATCTGATGGATGCCGTTGCGGCGGCGTGGATCGGCCTGTCGCTGGCCGGCTCCGGCAAGCCGAATGCGCTGGGCACGCTGCTGGGCGCGGTGATCCTCGGCGTGCTGCAAAACGGTCTGGTCATGCTTTCCGTGCCTTATTACGCCATGGATATTATCAAAGGTCTGGTGCTGGCCGCTGCGCTGGCAATCACTTACATTCAGCGCCGCCAGGCGTAGGGATAACGATGAAAAAATTAACGCTTTCACTGCTGGCCGTCAGCCTGCTGGCCAGCACTACCGCCTTTGCCGATACGGCTGCGGTGCCTGCCGCTATCGCCAGCCATAACGGCCCCGTTCGCGTGGCGGTGATCCGCAATCTGGGATCTGACGACAACACCACCCAGTTTGTCGCGGGCGCTATCCAGCAGGGCCGCCAGCTGGGCTTTAAGGTCAGCGCCTTTCTGAGCAACGGCGACGACGCCCGCTTTCAGGATTTTGTGGAGCAGGCCATCAGCCAGAAGTATGACGGCATCATTCTGTCGCACGGCAAAGATCCCTACGCAACGGCGCTGGTAAAGCGTATTGCCGATGCGGGCATTAAAGTGTCGGTGTTCGACACGCCGGTTAATCAGCCGATAGCGGGCGTAACCGTGACCGCGCAGGATGACGCGTCGCTGGCGCAGCTTTCGCTCGATCGCCTGGTGAAAGACAGCGGCGGTAAAGCCAATATCGTCAAGCTGTGGGTCGCGGGCTTTCCGGCCATGGAGCGCCGTCAGGTGGTCTATGAAAAAGTGCTGCAGGCCAATCCGGGCATCCATCAGCTGGAATCTATCGGCGCGGTCTCTTCTGACGTGCAGGGCGATACCGCGAACAAGGTGGGCGCGATCCTGGCTAAATACCCTAAAGGCAAAATTGACGCGATTTGGGGGGCCTGGGACGCTTTTGCCCAGGGCGCTTATAAAGCGCTCCAGGAAAACGGCCGGACCGAGATCAAACTCTACAGCATCGATGCCTCTAACCAGGATCTCCAGCTGATGCGAGAGAAAAACAGCCCCTGGAAGCAGACGGTCGCGGTGGACAGCAAACTGATTGGCGCGGTCAATATGCGGCTGATAGCGAACAAGCTGGCAGGCGAAGCAACGCCCGCGACTTATCAGTTCAAGGCATCGGCTATCACGCAGGAGCAGCTGGCCGGACAGGCGGTGAATGTCGCCACGCTGAATAAGCTTATTGCTGGCTGGGGTGAATCAACCGATTTCGTCGCACCGTGGTTTACCACGCTGGCGGCACAGCAGGCGAAAAAATAAAGACGATAAAAGCCCGCCCGTGCGGGTTTTTTTACGATAAAAATTGCCAGGAGTTTTCCTGGTAATGACGTTAATCTCCTTTCTTTTTCTTATCTTATCTTTTTTCTCCGAAAATAAACGCCGTAAAAGCGCGCTTTTCTTTCCGCCCTGTTTTGGTATAAAGATACTCTGTTAAAATAAAGTTTCCTCTGTGATAGGCGGATGTCTTTAATTTGTTTTGTTTCAGGGTGATTATATCGCGCATATCAGGAAATTATCTTTCTTTTATATAAGGATAAGAGTGGGGGTTTATGAATAGTATTTACGGTTAATTTGTAGCGTTAAAACAATCGAATGAAACATTCTGGCCGGTAGCAAGCGGGTGGGAAGCGGTATGTGCGTCAACACATACCGCGCGTCGTTTCATTCATTTTATTTTCTGATGGAAAATGAGCAATCATGAAAACGACAAAATCGATATTATCAGGTGTCGCGGCTTCGTTCATCCTTTTGCTGCTTCCTGAGGTATCCGTGGCGTTTACGGAAAACGTCGCCGCTGGCGTGCTGGTGGAGGGCGAAATCATCGGCAGTGCCGATGGGGAAAGCACGCAGCAGGTATACGGGACCACTATGCATACCACTATCGATGCCGGAGGTGTGCAGATAATCAACGCTGGCGGCGTCACTGACAGTACCGTGGTGAACAACGGTGGGAAGTTACAAAACAACGGCGGTAAGGATAGCGCGACGACGGTAAAATCGGGCGGCGCCTTTTTGCTGGCGGGCCAGGCGAACAGCTACGCCCTGTCGAATAACGCGCTGATTGAAAGCGCTGCGCTTGTTGTTATTAATAATTATGTGCAGACGGAGGGCTGGACGATTAATGCCGGTAAGCTGGACCATATTTATATGGATGGTTCCAGTTCGGTAATGAAAAACACCACTGTTAATGCCGGACGTTTCTGGATGGAGACCGGGAAAACGCTAAATACAACGCTAAACAGCGGCTATTTCGTCAATGTTGAAGGCAGCGATATTGATACCGTTATCAATGGCGGGACGTACTTTCTGGGCGGCACCCGGCAGGCCTACTCGGAAAATTTAACCATAAACAGCAATGGATATGGAAATCTGAATTCCGGGACTATTAATAATGCCACCATAAATGGCTCGCTGATTGTTACGCCTAATAATATCAATCCTGAAGTTTTGTCCTCATTACAGGGGAATATTACGGTAAATGACGCAGGGCGCCTTATTATCGTTACCGGCGCCGATACGGATAAGGCGAGCTATCACGTGTCCGGCTCGGTCTACCTTTCCAGTAACGCTTCCTTTAGCGGCGAGTATTATTTTGCCCTGGGCGATGTCGCCCTGGCAGGCGGCACGGTTATTTACGATCCCAAAGGCTATTCCACGCTGACCCTGAAAACGCTGTCCGGCAGCGGCACGTTTCTGATGGATACGAAAATTTCCGCCTTGCAGGGCGATTTTTTGACGGTGACGGGCCGCGCGACCGGTGATTTCGCGCTTTATGTGATCGACAACGGCGTCAGCCCAACCCACAGCGACAGCCTTCAGGTTGTCCAGATTGGCGATGGCGACGCGACGTTTGCGCTGGCGAACAGCGGTGAGGTCGTGGATCTGGGTACTTATCAATATTATCTGATTGCTGACGGCCAGGGCGGCTGGTCGCTGACGCCGCATAAAGCGGAGGCCGAAGACGATCCAGATCCAGATTCGGATGAGGAGGCGGAAAAACCTTCCCCGGCTGACGACGCGCAAACGGACGCGCCGACAGAGGATGAAGACGCGCCGGATAATCAGGCGGACGTTTTACCTGATAACCAGCCGGATGTGACGCCAGACGAGCAGGACGGGACGTCCGGAGAGGAGGCGGCCGTAGAGCCGTCGCCGCCCGCTGACTATGTCATTACGCCTGCCGCAGCGGCGGTGCTGTCGGTAGCGACCGTCGATCCGCTGATATTCCGTCAGGAGCTGGAAACGCTCAGCGAGCGCCTTGCCAATAGCGACTCGCCTGAACATGACCATAATGTCTGGGGCACGGTGCGCAACGGTCGACTGAACGTCAGCAACGAGGCGGGCGCGGATTATCGGCTCAGCCTCAACTCGTTGACTATCGGCATCGATCGGGCGCAGCAGGGAGCGGAAAGCGCGGCGTGGCAGGGCGTATTCTTCAGCTATGGTCACAGCGATATGCGTTTTCGCGGCAAAGGGATTGGCAAGGCGGATATCGACAGCTGGTCCGGCGGGTTTTACGGCAGCTGGCAGCATGATACCGGTTACTGGCTGGATGGCGTTCTCAAGCTCAACCGCTTTACGCACGAGGTGCGCGCGCGCATGACCAGCGGCGGCGCGGCCAACGGCAGCTTTAATACCACGGGCATCGGCACCGGCATCAGGGCGGGCAAACACTTTCTGGTCGGGGCGGCGAAAGTCACGCCGTGGATCGGCGTAACCGGTTTTACGAGCAACAGCAGCACGCTGTCGTTGAATAACGGCATGAAGGCGCGCATCGGGCCGCAGCGATCGCTGACGGGCGCTGTCGGCGTCAGAACGGAGTATGCGATACAGGTCAGGGAAACGCTGCTGCATCCCTGGGCCAGCATCGGCCTGGAAAGGGAAACGGTGACTAAAAATCGCGTCAGGATAAACGGCGAGTCTTTCAAAAACGAGTTGAGCGGCAGCCGGGGCGTTTATCAGGCAGGGGTCAGAGCGGCGCTGTCATCAACGCTTTCGCTGCACGTTAGCGCAGGTTATATGCAGGGACGTCATATTGAATCGCCGTGGAGCGCGACGGCTGGCGTTAACTGGCGGTTTTAAGAAAGCGGGCGCGGCTGGCGCCCGCCTGAGGATTAAAAAGCGGCTTTCGCGAAGCCGGTTACCTCGGTCAGTCCCATTTCGCGGCCCAGCGCGGTCATCGGGTGCACCACGATCAGGCCGCGTACGCTTTTCTTCAGCGCGCCCATATTGGCCTGCTCTTTTTTGGTGATGGCACGGTTAAAAGGCAGCTGTTTCAGCTTCTGCGCCTCTTTGCTCAGCTTCTCTTCGCGTGCGCCGCGCAGGCGTTCCAGCTCGATAACCAGCTTCTCTTTTTCTTTCAGCAGCTCGCCGAGTTTTTCCGCATCGCCGGATTCCAGCAGCAGCGGCTCCTTACGCGTCAGGGCATCCAGCTTGTCGCTGAGCATTTTAATTTCTGCCTGGATTTGTTCTTTCATTATCATTAACCGTAGAGTGGATCATGGGGCAAGGATACACGAAAGCGCAGGGAAGAGCAGGAAGCGCGGGTTACTTTTTGAAAGCCTGACGGGTGCCGATAGGGGAAATCAGCGCCGTCAGCGACAGCACCAGCGTCGATCGTACCATCTGCTGGTAGCGCTGTTGCAGCATGGCGCGCAGTTCGGCATCGGCGCTGCTGAAATCGGGGCGGGGCGGCAGCGCGTCAACGCAGTGCAGCTCGCCAACCGGGCCAAGCAGCTCGTCGTCGGTAAAGCGGTAGTCGGTGCCGTCGTCGTTCAGCGCCTCACGCAGCGCCAGCAGCAGCTCGGCATCTTCGTACTCATGTCGGCCGATCACGCCCAGACCATACACCAGCTTCAGCCGAACCGACAGCTCGCCCAGCGGGCCGTTGCCCAACAGCAGCGGCTCTACCGCGTACTTTACGGCATAGTCATCCTTGCGGAACACCTGTACCACCAACAGATCGATCGCTTCGCCCAGCAGCTCGACGGCCGCCGCGAAAAAGCTTTTGACCGTGCGGCCGGCGTTCAGGCGTTCCAGCACCCGATTTTCAAAAGCCTGGGGTTTTTCCATCAGAGCCTGCATCATTTTATCCGTAAAACCGTACTCAACGTGGCGGGAAAAGCCGGGCCGCCTACTGGCCCGGCCTGCCGTTACGCCATCTCGTTCCAGGCCGCGACCGCCGCCTTCACCACTTCGCTTTCGGCCTCCAGGCCGGAAACCTGCGCCAGCGTGGCCTGCACGCCCTGACGGTTAATCAGCTCGGCCAGCTCCTGCGCCTGCGGATCCTGATCGCTGCGGTAGTGCAGGGCGGCGGCGATACCTTTCACCAGATTGTCGTGCGGCAGCTGATACTCCAGCGTGCCCAGCGTCGGCTTGATCAGGCGATCGCCCGCGCTCAGCTTGCGCAGCGGCTGACGTCCCACTCGCTCCACATCATCCTGCAAATAAGGATTCTCGAAACGGCCTAAAATTTTCTGGATATAGGCGGCATGTTTCGCCGCTTCAAAGCCGTAGCGCTTAATCAGTACCGCGCCGCTCTCTTCCATCGCGCCCTGAACGATGGCGCGCACCTTCTTGTCCAGAATGGCATCGCGAATGGTTGCGTGGCCTGCCAGCTGGCCCAGATAGGCGGTAATCGCATGGCCGGTATTCAGCGTGAAAAGCTTACGCTCGACAAATGCCATCAGGTTATCGGTCAGCTCCATGCCTGCAATGGCAGGCGGTTCGCCTTTAAACTGGGTTTTATCGACGATCCATTCGCTGAAGGTTTCTACCGTGACTTCCAGCGGATCGGTGGTGCCGGCGGCGGACGGTGGGACGATACGATCCACGGCCGAGTCGACAAAGCCGACGTTCGCTTCCACCCAGGCGTGATGCTGTTCCGGCAGCGCTTTCAGCACGTGGTCTTTCAGCTGGCTGGTGCCGCGCACCATATTTTCACAGGCGATAATATTCAGCGGGCGCGCGTTGCCGCTTTCATGACGCTGCACCAGCCCTTTGGCGACGCCGCCCGCGATGCGTTCCAGAATTTGCGGGCCGACCGCCGTGGTCAGCAGATTCACTTCCGCAATCAGCGGAATAATCTCGTCGCTGGCGCTGTTGACCGCGTTGACGCCCTTAACGATTTCTACCTGCGCCTGCTCGCCTACCACGTGCACCGGGTATTCGTGACGGGCGTTCAGCGCATCCAGCACCACCTGGTTAACGTCGGCAAAAGTGAGCTGTACGCCCGCGTCCGCCAGCAGCTTGCCGATAAAACCACGACCGATATTACCGGCGCCAAAATGAAGAGCTTTCATAATTTTTCCCATATTAATGAAAGGCCGGACAGGCCCGACCCGAAAAAGAGCCGGGCATGCCCGGCCCTAGGGTAATATCCGGTGCGCTTACGCTGACGGCTTGCCTGACAGCAGATCCAGCACTTCCTGCACGTCATTGGTGGTCGCCAGGCGGGCGATGACGCTGTCGTCATCCAGCGCGTTGGTCAGGCTGGTAATCACCTGAATATGCTCATTATTACGGGCCGCGATGCCGATAACCAGCTTAGCGATATCCTCTTCGTCCTCGCCGAAGCGCACGCCCTGCGGATACTGGCAGAACACGATGCCCGTTTTCAGCACGCGATCTTTCGCTTCGATGGTGCCGTGCGGCACGGCGATGGACTCGCCCAGATAGGTTGGCGTGAGCTTCTCGCGATCCAGCATCGCATCGACATATTCCGGCTCCACGTAGCCGCCCTTCACCAGCTGCTCGCCCGCAAAGCGGATCGCCTGCTCTTTATCGGTAGCGTGATTGCCGAGGAAGATGTTGCCTGCGCCCAATTTGAAAAGATGCTGCTCGCCGTCGTCGTAGCTGTCGCTCAGCGCGGCGGTCACTTTTTCACGGTGGCCCTCGCTGCGGTTTGCCTGCACCAGACGCGAAGTCAGGTCGGTATACAGGCCGCTGTCCAGGAAGTTGGTCAGCGAGATATGCTGCGCGTGCGGCGCCTGGCGTATCGCGCGCTCGGTCAGATCGCGGTGGGTAATCACCAGATCCACATCGCCCGGCAGGTTGTTGATGGCGGTATTGGTCACGGAAATATTGCTCAGTCCGGCATCGTTGACCTTTTTACGCAGCACGCCTGCGCCCATGGCGCTGGAGCCCATACCGGCATCGCAGGCAACAATGATTTTACGCACGTGGCTCAGGTCGCCGTTCATGGCATCGGTGGCCGTGGCGGTGGACACGGTCTGGCCCTTGGACTGCGCCTTCATTTCAGTGACGCGACGCGCTGCCGCTTCAATATCATCCTCTTCCTTCACCTTGCTGGTTTTCAGCAGGATAGCGGAAACCACGAAAGAGACGGCAAAAGCCGCTACGATCGCAGCAATGTTCGCAAAGTACGCGCCTTTTGGCGTCATCGCCAGCACCGCCAGGATAGAACCCGGAGAGGCCGGAGAAACCAGGCCGCCGTTCAGCAGCGTCAGCGTAAAGACGCCGGTCATGCCGCCCAGGATTACGGCGATAATCAGGCGCGGGTTCATCAGCACATAAGGGAAGTAGATTTCGTGGATACCGCCCAGGAAGTGGATGATAGCCGCGCCGCCAGCGGACTGTTTAGCATTGCCGCGACCGAAGAACATATAGGCCATCAGCACGCCCATGCCGGGGCCTGGGTTAGCTTCAATCAGGAAGAAGATAGATTTGCCGGCTTCGCTGGCCTGCTGAATGCCCAGCGGCGAGAAGATGCCGTGGTTGATAGCATTGTTCAGGAACAGGATTTTCGCTGGTTCAACAAAGATGGAAGTCAGCGGCAGCAGGTTATTCTGCACCATCAGATTCACGCCAGCGGCGAGAATATGCGACAGGCCTTGCACCAGCGGGCCGATAGCCAGGAAGGCCAGGATCGCCAGCAGCATCCCGATAATACCGGCAGAGAAGTTGTTGACCAGCATCTCGAAGCCGCTTTTGATTTTGCCGTCAACGATGCGGTCGAACTTCTTGATCGCCCAGCCGCCCAGCGGCCCGGCAATCATGGAGCCGAGGAACATCGGCATATCCGCGCCGACGATCACGCCCATGGTGGTGATGGCACCTACTACGCCGCCGCGATCGCCGCCGACCAGGCGTCCGCCCGTGTAGCCAATCAGCAGCGGCAGCAGGTAAGTGATCATTGGGCCAACCAGCTTGGCCATGGTTTCGTTTGGCAGCCAGCCGGTTGGAATAAACAGCGCCGTGATAATACCCCAGGCGATAAAGGCGCCGATGTTTGGCATTACCATATTGCTCAGAAAGCGACCAAAGTTCTGCACTTTAATCTTGATATCTGATGAGGACATACAAGCACACCCCTTATTGGTACGCGCCGACAAGAGAGCGCGCTGATTTTTGTTTAAAACGTTGCCCTGTGCAGGCGGACTCTAGCACGCGTCCGCAGCGCTGCGTAGCCACCGGGTAAAGTGTGATCTCTATCACCACATAGCGCGGTGAACAGGGGGTTTTTACGTGAAGCCGATCACATAAAGGACAAAAAACAGGCTGATGCTGTTTATTAAATGGGCTTGCCTGGGAGTGTTATGTGATTGATATCACACTTTGTTTTCGGGACTTTATGCCTGATACGTGATGTGGTTCACAATTTATTTACAGCGGCTGGGCAACCGCTAATATTGTCTGTGGCTGAAAAGATTTGATGAGCCGAAATGGTCTGTGGCTGATACGGGCTGTTGAGCCGAAATGGTCTGTGGCTGAGAAGGGCTGTTGAGCGGAAATGGTCTGTGGCTGTGAAGGGCTGATGAGCCGAAATGGTCTGTGGCTGAAAAGGGCTGTTGAGCGAAAATTGTCTGTGAGTGATAAGGGCTGTTGAGCGGAAGAAGAGGCGGGCCGTTTAAAGCGAGCGGCCCGCAGCAAAATGTTACTGGCCCTGCAGCGCGATTTGCGCCTGACCAAGTGCATGCGCATTGGCAGAAATATTGCTCATCAGCGTGTTGTACTGGGTCGCCTGTTGCTGGGTCGGGAACTGTATGGTCTGACCGTTAAAGGTCACCTGCGAACCCTGCTGCTGCAGGAAATCGCCCGTCTGCACCGCGTCCTGGCTTAGCTTCTGTAATGCAGGCAGCAGCGGCAGCAGCGTATCGGCTGGCTGCGTGACGACCTTGTTATAAAGGTTGTCATACACCGTTTTCAGCTCCGCTGGCTGTTTCAGCCCGGCTTTGCTGCTGTCGGCCTGCGTTTTCGCCGTCTGGATCTGTTGTGCCAGCACCTCCAGCGAACCGCTGGCCTGACGCAGAGAATCGCGACGGGTCAGGTAGTCCTGCGGCGCACGGATAGCAGACAATTCATCCACTACCGGCTTCAGACCGTTATCCACCGCGCGGTTAACCTGCTGGGAGAAGCCATAAACAATAGCGTAGTCGCTGGCGTAATTACCGACACGCTGTTTCTGATCTTCACTAAGGGCGGGCAGATGTTCGCCGCTGCGCATCGCCGTATTTTGCAGAAAATCGATAAAGGCTTTGCGCTGATCCGCTTCTTTATCGCCACAACCCGTTAGCTGAAACACCAGCATCAGCGCCATAAAAGGCGCCAGCAGACGCGTCCAGCCGCGAATGGTTCCTGTCGTCATCGGAAGTAACTCCTGTAATAGAAATGCTACAAGCAAAAGGCGACCTGTGTCGCCTCTGAAGAATAGTTCAACTCGACTGACGAGGATACGGAAATCGGTTGCTTATACGTGAAGAAAATTTAATTTTCGGTTGGAAAGCACTCAGATTTCTGCCTGTGCGGTCGCTTTTCCACAGGTTGTGTAGCCTTGTCGCTTATGTCTTCTTACATGCGGGAAGGCCAGCCTGATTTTGCCTGACTTCATGAAGAGGACGGGCTGCCTTTTTCACAAATTTTGTGGGGTTCGCGCCAGCAATGTTGGGCCTGGATTACGGCATCCGAATAAATCCATAGCCTGTGTATCTCTCTTTTCTCTGCTCGAGCTGCCGGGCGTTTCTGGGCCCCGAAAAAATAATCCTGTGCCACATCCTGTATAGCCTTTCATATGCAAAATATAACGCTCCCAGCCAGCGTTATTCCTCCTATACCGGTTTGTTGATTTTTTCTGTACCGCTAATTTGTAAACGGCATAGGCACAGAAATCCTACCTGCCAGCGGGAATAGACCCGTTTTATGCAGAAGCAAATTTTCAGCTTCTGGTTAAGCGCCGTAGCTTTGTGCCTGGCATTACCGCTGTGGTATACATTTCTGGCACTGATAACAAGGAATCGTTATGGATAACTATCTGGATAAGAATCGCTTTAAAAAAGTTTACCGCATACAGGCAATGGGTAAGGCGGATGCGCTCAGAGACATGGCCAGACAGGCTGGAATACGGCATATCAAAAGCCTGATATTACGCGAAAATTTTAATCGTGAAATGGGCAGTTTTATAGAAGAACAGCTGAAATCGATTAACAGAGCCAGTAGTGAACGAGAATGCAAGTTCTTCCTGGATAATCTGCATCAGGAAAAAGCGTTTATTAGTGAGCAGAGCCTTTCTCTTAATATTAAAAAGGCCAGGGTTGTGGTGTCAGCAGAGCTGACCAATACTCTCGGAACATGGGGGTATTTTATTAACGGTGTGGGTGTGATTATAGGGACCGGACAAATAGTGGCCGGAGCAGGTATAGTGGTGACTTCTATACTCACCGGTAATGTAATAGGTGTTATTGCAGGAGCAACTATAGTTTTGCATGGAGCAAATAATGTATACGAAAGTTTTCAAAATATAAAAATTAATCAGAATGATACACAAGGATTCTTGCGTAGTGGTTATGTGAAAACTGCCAAATTCCTCGGTTTCAGCGCGACTACAGGCCGTGTAGCATATAGTGTGGCTGACATATCTCTTTCAGGATATGGTTTAGCAAGAATGATTCTTAAACCAGATTCCTGGCGACTTTACCGTTATCTGCCATCAGATTTTATCAGAAATGTAAAAGTTGTTGGAGCGCCTTCATTAGCTTTGGAGGCGCTGGGAGATAGCATTACTCTTAAAAGCATTTACGACCAACGCTAAGAATTATATTAACTTATAATAAATTATCTTGGCTCCCAATTTTACGGGGGCCATAAAATAAAAAACCACAAGGACAATAAAGTAAACAAAAAGGTAAGAGTAAAAGCTACCATTATCAGACCTGATAAACTCAACAACACCAATAGCTGTAATAATAAAGACCATGAGTAAGACAACTTTAAAAACTCTGAGCAGGCGCCTTAAGGTTTCATGTATTGTCCAGCCCTCACCTTCTGACATACGTTCAACGTAAATCCTTTCCTTTTCGCTAAGTTTGCTTAAATCCACATTATCCATCGCACCTTTCCTTTATTTGCAAATCCATTATGAGCAATTTTAACCCGAATCTATTATGCAATATAGTATTTTGTGGGTTGGAAAACCTTCGGGAGGCATATTATAGCCGCCCGAAAGATTTTAAGAGAAAAGCAGAATTATGAACGGGCCACTTTCTGAAAAGGTGATCTACATGGCCTTTGCTGTTTCGCATTTAGCTACCAGCTTTTCGAAAAAGGGCGGCCAGTTCCGGCACCAGGATGACTGGATCATTTCTGGCACTGATATAGCCCGCCTGTACGCCGATCCGCCGCTTGCCCATCTGCCGGCCATGCCCGTTGCAGTACGGGCAATCCGAAACTGTGGCTGCTCAAAGGCAGAGCATAAGCCTCAAAATACCAGTGCCTGGCCGTCCTTGCGGCTTTCGGTGGCGGCTATCCAGAATCCCTGCGGATCGCGAACTATCGCCTGCGCGCCGCCGAAGCTGTAGGTCTGCAGCGGATCTTCCACCACGATGTGATGGCCCATCGCTCGTAAGGCGGCAATGACGTTGCGATCTAACGCCGGTTCGACAATCACTTCCCGGCCCGCCACCACGCGCCAGCGCGGCGCGTCAATGGCCGCCTGAGGATTCTGCTTATGCAGCATAATGCGCAGCGCCATTTGTAAATGCCCCTGCGCCTGCATCGGGCCGCCCATTACGCCAAACGACATCAGCGGCTGGCCGTCGCCGTCGAGTGCGAAAGCGGGGATAATGGTATGGAAAGCGCGCTTGCCGGCCGCCACCACGTTGGGATGCGTTTCCTCCAGCACAAAGCCTGCGCCGCGATTTTGCAGGCTGATGCCGGTATCGGGCACCACGACGCCAGAGCCGAAGCCCATATAATTTGACTGAATAAACGACACCATCATGCCGTTAGCATCGGCGGTAGAAAGGTAAACCGTTCCGCTCTGCTTCGGCGCGCCAAAGGTAAAATCGCCGGCCTGATGGGGATCGATCAGCGCGGCGCGTTCCCGCAGATAGTCGTCGCTCAGCAGCAGTTCAGCAGGAAACTCCATGTGCTCTTCGTCGGCGATATAACGTTCCAGATCCACCAGCGCCAGCTTCATCGCTTCAATAGAGAGATGCAGCCACTGCGCCGAATCCGGCTCGTAACGCTCAATATCCCACTGTTCCAGAATGCCCAACGCCATCAGCGTGGCGATGCCCTGACCGTTCGGCGGCAGCTCCTGCACCGAACCGCCGGCAAAAGGGCGGGAAAGCATCGTCACCCAGTCGGCGCGGTGGTTGTGCAAATCTTCCAGCGTCAGCGCCGCGCCGTGCTCTTTGGCGAAAGCGGCGATTTTTTCTGCCAGCTCGCCGCGGTAGAAAGCTTCGCCGTTGGTGGCGGCGATTTTCTCCAGGGTTTCCGCCTGGCGAGGATTGCGGAACAGCTCGCCGACGCGCGGCGGACGGCCTTCGGGCGCAAAGCAGGCGCTAAAGCCTGGCTGATCGCGCAGCTTCTGGTAGCCGCGTTCCCACAGGTGCCCTATCAGCGGCGACACCGGAAAGCCGTTACGCGCATAGTCGATGGCCGGCTGGGCCAGCGTGGTTAACGGCAGCGTACCGAAACGCTCCGCCAGCTCAACCCAGGCGGACACCGCGCCCGGCACGGTTACCGAATCCCAGCCAATCTCCGGCATCGCCTGCAAATGGGCGAAGGTTTCGCGTGACCAGGCGGCGGGTGCGCGGCCTGAAGCATTCAGCGCATGAAGTTCGTTGCCGTCCCAGACGATAGCGAAGGCATCGCTGCCAATGCCGTTGCCGGTCGGCTCCACCACGGTCAGGGCGATAGCTGTCGCAATCGCCGCGTCCACCGCATTACCGCCAAGCTGGAGCATTTTGATCCCGGCCTGTGCCGCCAGCGGCTGCGAGGCGGCGACGGCGTTGCGGCCCATCATCGGCACGCGATAAGACGGATAGCCCACGTTAAAATCACTGATTCCACTCATAGCGGTTCCTTAAAGTTAATCGTTGCGCGGATCGAGCGCGTCGCGCAGTCCGTCGCCCAGCAGATTAAAGCCCTGCACAATCAAAAAAATGGCAAGGCCGGGAAAAATGGACATCCACGGTGCCTGTTCAAGAAAGCCTTTGGCGGTGTTGAGCATCGCGCCCCAGGAAGGATTGGGCGGCTGCTGGCCCAGGCCCAGAAACGACAGGCTCGCCTCGGTAATAATGGCGGAAGCGACGGCCAGCGTGGCCTGCACCAGGATCGGCGACAGCACGTTGGGCAGCACATAGCGCAGCACGATCCAGCGATCGGGCAGGCCGATAGCGCGCGCGCCGTCGATATACTCTTCGTTACGGATAGCAATCACCTGGCCACGCGTCAGGCGGGCGAAGATGGGCATGGCCGACAGGCCGATAGCGATCATCGCATTACCCAGGCTGGGGCCAAGAAAAGCGCCCAGCGCAATCGCCAGGATCAGGAAAGGACAGGCCAGCAGCGCTTCGATAAAGCGTGAAATCACGCCGTCCCACAGGCCCTGTCGGTAACCGGCAATCAGCCCCAGCGGGACGCCAATCAGAATGGCGATCGCCACGGAAATACAGCCTGCCAGCAGCGAAGTGCGCGCTCCCCAAATCATCCGCGACAGAATATCGCGCCCCAGTTCATCGGTGCCGAGCCAGTGCATAGCGGAAGGCGCTTTGCGCACGGCCAGGAAATCGGCTTTGATCGGATCGAAAGGGGCCAGCCAGGGCGCGAGAAGCGCCATCGCCACAAACAGCGCCACAATCACCGCGCCGATCATCGCGCTTTTATTGCCGAGAAATTTTTTCAGCACCCGATTAGTGGGCTTGCGCAGGGCCACCGCGCCGCCAGCCGTCAGAACTTCACTCATGGTCAGCCTCGCATTTTCGGGTTAATCAGCACGTAAAGCACATCGGCCAGCAGGTTCAGCAGCAGAAAGCCAATAGCCACCACCAGCACCACGCCCTGCACCACGGCGTAATCGCGGTTAAACACCGCATCGACGATCATCTTGCCAAAGCCGGGCAGGGTAAAAACCTGTTCGGTCAGCACCGCGCCGCCCAGCAGTTCGCCAAACAATAGCGTTGTCAGCGTGATCACCGGCACCAGCGCGTTGCGGAAAGCGTGCTTCAGGATCACCTTTTTCGGCAGCAGCCCTTTGGCTCTGGCGGTGCGGATATAATCCGCCTTCAGCACGGCAATCATCGAAGCGCGCGTATGGCGCATCAGCGACGCGGCCAGGCCCGTTCCCAGCACCAGCGCGGGCAGCAGCAGCGTTTTCACATTTTGCGACACGCTCTCGCTCAGGCTGACGTAGCCGGAAGCGGGCAGCCACTGAAGATGCACGGAAAAGAGCAGGATCAGCAGAATGCCCAGCCAGAAATGCGGCACGGAGATACCGGAAAGCGCCACGAAATTGGTGGCGTGATCGACCCAGCTGTTTTTCCGCACCGCCGCGACGATGCCCATGCTGATGCCAACCAGCAGCGCCACTAGCATCGCCAGCAGCGACAGTTCCAGCGTCACCGGCAGCTTGCTGCTAATCAGCGCGGTCACCGGTTCCTGAGTACGAATAGAAGTGCCGAGATCGCCCTTCAGCGCGTTGCCCAGCCAGTAAAAGTACTGCGAAGGCAGCGGATCGTTCAGGTGATAATGCTCTCTTAGCTGCGCAATTACCGCCGGGTCGCGCTCTTCGCCCGCCATCGCGAGGATCGGATCGCCCGGCAGCAGCTTTTGCAGCGAGAAGACCATTATGCTCACCAGAAACAGCGTCGGGATCGCCAGCAGCACGCGTTTACAGATCAGTTCCAGCATGGTCGCTCCTGCGCCTTACGGCGTCATCGTTACGCCAGCCAGGCGCACCAGCCCGTCCGGCCAGGCCTTAAAGCCCTGGAGTTTTTTGGTCATGCCAAAAATACGCGGTTCAAAATAGAGGTAAGCGATCGGCATATCGCTTTGTAGCTGCTGCACCACCTTGTTATACAACGCCTGACGGGCGGCTATATCGTTGGTCTGGCGGGCTTCGGTCAGCCAGCTATCCACCTGTGGATTGCCGTAGCGGCCATCGTTCAGGGTGCCTTTGCTGTTGATAAACGCGAAGATGCTGCCGTCAGGATCGGGACGGCCTGACCAGCCGGAAAGGCTGAGCTGAAAGTCGCCGCGCTGCTGGCGATCCAGCAAGGTAGCAAACTCGCTCATTTGCAGGTTCACGTTAAAGCCCGCCTCGCTGACCATCGCCTGGATCACCTGGCCTACCTGCTGCGAGGTGGGATTGTTGGTGACCAGCAGCGTTACGTTGAGCGGCGTTTTCACGCCGGCGGCGGCAAGCAGCGCTTTGGCTTTTTCCACGTCGCGCGCGGGAACGGGCAGCTTAACGTGGTAAGGGCTGACGGTGGAGAAAGCCTGATTAGCCGGCGTGTACTGGCCTTCAAACGCCACCTGATTCAGCGCGTCGCGATCGATAGCCAGCGAAAAAGCCTCACGCACGCGGGCATCTTTTGCAAACGGGCTGTCCGGCGCGGTTTTGCCATTAGCGATATTAAACATGATGCCCTGATAGCCCAGTCCGGTGACTTTGACCAGGCTCAGGCGGCTGTCGGCGGTAACGGTTTTGACATCGCTGGCGGCAATGCCTTCGGTCAGATCGAGATCGCCGGAACGCAGATTAGCCAGGCGCACCGAGGCATCGGGAATGGGCAAAAAAACCACCTTATCAAAATGATAGGCCGACTTATTCCAGTAGTGGTCAAAGCGTTTCAGGACGATGCGATCCTGCTGCACCCGGCTGGCAAACTGATAAGGGCCGGAACAGACCGGATGCATGGCAAAATCAGGCTTTACGGCGGCTTTCGGCGCCAGCATTGTGCCAGCGCGATCGGTCAGCTGGCTGAGCAGCGCCGCGTCGGCATTTTTCAGATGCAGAATAACCTGAGAAGGCGAAGCCACCTCCACCGACTCAACGGAAGAAAGCTCGCTTTTACGCAGCGAGCCGGGCAGCGTCATGGCACGATCGAGATTAAATTTTACCGCAGCAGCATCAAACTTTTCGCCGTCCTGAAAAGTCACGCCCTGGCGCAGGTTCATGGTTAACGTTTTGCCGTCCTCGCTCCATTTCCAGTCGGTCGCGAGGCCCGGTACCACCTGTAGCTTTTCATCAATATCCACCAGACGATCGCAGAGCGCGGCAAAGACAAAGCGGCCATAGTAGGTGCGGGCAAGGTGCGGGTCGAGCATATCCGGATCGGCGCCCAGGCCGATCCGCAGCGTGCTTTCCGCCTGCGCCGGTAAGCTGCCCAGCAGCAGCAGGCCACTAAGGGCGGCGAGTGAAGTATGGCGTAGATTCATGGCGTTATCTCTCCCAAAGAGGTTAAAGCGCGGTGTTTTACCGCCCGATCGAATAGCGCGCGACGGCGCAGAAAAGCGTCTGAAGGCGGCGTAACGGTAATCACGCTGCGGTCACGATTGATCTCCTGCCAGCGGTGGCAGGCCACCTGGCGGCCACCGGCAATGACCTGCTGAATGGGTTCCAGCACGCGGCATTCGTCGCTGACGTAAGGGCAGCGCGTATGAAAACGACAGCCCTTTGGCGGCGCGGCGGGATTGGGCAAGTCGCCCTGCAAAACGGGAATTTGGCGAGCGGCACCCGGCTGCAATCGGGGAGCCGAAGCGATCAGCGCCTGGGTATAGGGATGCAGCGGCGCATCGAAAATTTCCTCTACCGTCGCCAGCTCTACAATCTGCCCCAGATACATCACCGCGACGCGATCGCTCATATGGCGGATCACGCCCAGACCGTGCGCCACCACGATCATGGTCAGGCCGAACTGCTGCTTCAGGCTTTCCAGCAGATTCACTACCTGCGCCTGTACCGACACGTCCAGCGCCGAAACCGGCTCATCGCCCAGCAGCAGCTTCGGGCCGGAAGCCAGCGCGCGGGCAATACCGATACGCTGGCGCTGGCCGCCGGAAAACTCATGCGGATAGCGCCGTGCCCAGACGGCGGGAAGGCCAACCGTTTGCAGCAGTTCGGCGACTTTTTCCTGCCGTTGGCTGCCAGATAGCGACTCGTGCAGCCATAAGGGTTCGCCGACGATATGCTCCACGGTCATGCGCGGGTTAAGCGAGGCGAAGGGATCCTGAAAAATAA
Source organism: Erwinia sp. TECH1 (assembly GCF_054057575.1). Classification (NCBI taxonomy): domain Bacteria; kingdom Pseudomonadati; phylum Pseudomonadota; class Gammaproteobacteria; order Enterobacterales; family Erwiniaceae; genus Erwinia; species Erwinia sp. TECH1. The sequence goes on from NZ_JBSRZK010000001.1 coordinate 264,241, forward strand.
TCTGTAGTTCACGACGCAGCTGATTCAGACGTGCGCCGCTGGCTTTGGTGATCTCTTCGCCCTGATAAAAAACCTGCCCCTGAGAAGGGGCGAGCAGCCGCAGCAGCAGCCGACCCAGCGTCGATTTGCCACTGCCTGATTCCCCGACAATAGCCAGCGTTTCGCCCGGCATCACCTGCAACGAAATGCGATCGACAGCCGTGACGTGAGGGTTGCGCTTAAATAGCCGCGTCGGGCCAGGAAAGGTTTTTGTTAAATCGCTACATTCAAGGATGGGTAAGGTCATGCGCATTCTCCAGACGTCACGTGCTCTTCCAGCGGGGCGCGAAAACAGGCGACCTGATGGCGGACGCCGATAGCTTGCAGGGCGGGTTTATGCTGGTGGCAGCGTTTTTCGGCAAACGGACAGCGGGTGGCGAAGCGGCAGCCCTGGGGCATCTGTTCCGGCAGCGGCACGGCGCCAGGAATGGTGGCCAGCGTAGTGGTGCGGGTAGCGGCGCCGGGAATGGAACCCATCAGGCCAATCGTGTAGGGATGCTGCGGATCGCGGAAAATTTCCGCGACGTCGCCGGTTTCGACCACCTGTCCGGCATACATCACCGCCACGCGCTGCGCCACTTCGGCAACCACGCCCAGGTCATGCGTAATCATCAGCACCGCCGTGCCGGTTTCCTTCTGCAAGCTGTTAAGCAGCGCCAGGATCTGCGCCTGGATGGTAACGTCCAGCGCGGTGGTAGGCTCGTCGGCAATCAACAGCTTTGGCCGGTTGATGAGCGCCATCGCGATCATCACGCGCTGGCGCATCCCGCCGGAAAGCTGGTGTGGATAGGCTTTCAGCCGCATTTCCGCCGCCGGGATCTGCACCTTTTCTAATATTGCCAGCGCTACGGCCATCGCTTCACGGCGGTTTACCGCATGATGACGCATCACGGCTTCGCTCAGCTGATCGCCCAGCGTGAAAGCGGGATTGAGCGAGGTCATCGGCTCCTGAAAAATCATCGCCAGCTCGTTGCCGCGCAGATCGGCATAGTCGCGTGCGTTCAGGGTTTGTAGCGGCCGATTGAGAAAAGTGATTTCGCCCTGAACGATCTCCGCGCTGTCGGGTAGCAGGCCCATCAGCGCCAGCGAGGTGATGCTTTTACCGCAGCCGGATTCGCCGACCAGCGCCAGCGTTTCGCCAGCTTCGACCTGAAGCGAAATATCGTCCAGCACGCTGACGGGACTGCCTTTAAAACGAACGTTGAGCTGGCGCAGAGCCAGCACCGGCGTTGTGGCCTTCATGGCAGCTCCTCTTTATCACCGCTGAGCGCTTCGATGAGCGCCTGTTGCAGCGCCAGTAAATGTTCACGCATGGCCGCGGCGGCCTCCTGCGGCTGCCGCTCCGCGATATGTTGCACCAGCCGCTGGTGATGGTCGTCGTAGCTGTGCAGCCGATCCGTCGTTCGCGCCAGCACGCGCAGGTGCTGCCAGCCCGGATCCCGGCGAACCGCGTCGACCGCGTCGAACAACCCCAGCATCAGACGGTTGCCTGCAGCTTCGGCGATAGCCCGGTGAAACGCGCTGTCCCACAGTTCGTGCCGATCGCTGTCGTCCGGGGCGATGCTCTGCATCCTCTCCATCAGCCGCTGCATCAGCGCAACCTGCTCGCCGCTGGCCCGCAGGGCGGCCAGACGAGCCAGCCCCGGCTCCAGCTGAATACGGGCCTCCATCACTTCCAGCAGATTTGAGCGCTGCGGCAAATCGTGCAGCGCCAGCGGCTGAACCGGCGCGGCCGGGCCGACAAACGTGCCTTTGCCCTGCTTGCGCCAGATACGGCCTTCTTCTTCCAGCACGTCCAGCGCCCGGCGGATCTCACGACGGCCCACGCAAAACCGTTCGGCCAGCTCCCGTTCAGTAGGCAGCGGGTTAGCTGGTTGGGCTTCCTGCTGCTGGATCAGCTGGCGCAGCTTTTCCAGCGCGGAATGGGAACTGGTGGAATTTGTTGTATCAGTCATGATTGGTTCGCTTCTTCAGCCCCTGAAATAGTGCGACGGCAGCGGTAATCGAACGGCCAGCCACGGAGATAACAGAGGCAAAAAGCGAACCAATATTGAATTGGTACGGCGGAGCGGCGCGGTTATTTACGTAAGCGTTTGAATTTAAATATTATAAATTTTACCTGTTCAGCCGGGTGGGAAACGTCAGGCAATAAGATGCCGCTTTTTGGTGCAGATGTGGGCAGATATAAAGCGCCACCGGCGTGCAGATTAATGGCGGGGCATAGCAAATTGACCAGATAGCTTTTTCTGTAGCGGTAAAGGAGAGGCGCCAAATAATCAATCTGCCGGATTGTTAGTAATGGCATTTTTAATAATTAATCGGTCAGATTGTTATTAACAGGATTTTTAGCGCCGCCGAATAATCCATCTGTCGGATTGTTATTAATAGAATTTTTAGCGGCGCGGAATACTCACTCTGCCAGATTGTGAATAATCAAACGCTTAACCGGGCCGAATGTGGCGCAGAAACGCTCTGTTCTACGCCAGCGGCAAAGAGCAAAACCGCCACGCTGACGGCTACGCTTAATCTGCCCTGACGCGCCGCTTTATTTTTTCTGTCAGCAGCAAAGTTATCCATGTGTTAGGAATTTTCTGATAACTACCGTTCTGCTTACTCTCTGTCCAGTTTCCTGTAATCGTTACCACCTCAGGCCCCGTATGGCGTAGCCTGAAGCCGTCTGTCGGGATGTAAAGATTTTTGGCGTTCAGGTTTAAAAAACTAGTCAAAAATTTGAGCGCAAAAGTTTGAGTTTGCGCCCATACTAAAAATCCTGGCGTTAACCTGCGCTGTCTCGATGAGCTCCTCAGGCTGTTGTTCGCCAGCATTCGGGATCTGGGCCTCAGATCCTCCCTCTGGTTGTTCACATTCGTGATTTTTATGAGGAGTGCTCTATGGAAGTTAAAGACCCAATGGGTGAGTTGTTGTCCAGCCTTGAGCACATTGTGCTTACGCGTGAAGTTATCCAGGCCGCTCCCGCATTAAAGGGTGAAGTGTTAATGCCCGAACCAAAACGCATACGGGAAATTACCGGCATGGAAGTTGATGAGTTTGCCCTGGCAATGGGCGTTAGTGTTTCCTCGGTTAAGAGCTGGGAAGCGAAGCGCAGTAAACCTTCGCGCAGTGCTCAAAAATTAATGCTGTTGATCCAATCAAATCCTTGTCTCAGCCGTGAGCTGCTGGGATAGTAAAAAACCTTTTGCTGTGCCAGTAATTGAAAAACCCGCCCGCTGGCGGGTTTTGTGTTTTAAGATTTTGTCTTAGCTGCCGCAGCTGGCATGAGTGAAATCAATCAATATCACCTTATCTTTTCTGTACATCATATAATCCTGATTCTGCGCAACAGGTTTTCCGTGACAAAGGTATTGGGCGGTATCCGTCGTGACGCCACTGTCTGGCGCAGGCCACAGCGCTGAAAACCCATTATTTTTCATATAAGGGAAAGGCCAGTACCAGTTAGCGAAATAATCAGGAACCATTACTGAAAGCATCGGATAGTTTTTCAATGAGTTAGTATAAACAGGCGATCGCGGCGCCTGTCCGTTAAAGAACAAATAAAAACTTTCAGACGGTAGCTCCCGCATATCCCATTTTATTTCCTGAACCAGGCTCTGATTAAATTTATCCTGCTGGCGCAGCGCGTTGCCGTAAGCGTAATAAGCCGTCATGCCGTATACAACAGGGATCAGCAGCAGCCAGTTAGCCTGTTGTAGGCGGGGCGTCAGGGCATAATTAATGACTAAAGCGGCAAGAAGCATGAAGCCACTGACAGCGATCAACGAGCGAGCGGAGAGCAATGGATTTTGCAACAGCAGCAGGCTGCCAGGGATCATTAACAGGGCAATAAAAGGCGTAATCAATGCGATAACGGCAACGGCAGCGGCCATGACGTCGCGCTGACGGCGTAAAAAAAGCAGGCTTAACGCCAGAGCCGATAGCCACATAGCGATCGTTATGCCAAGCAGGTAGTGCATTCCGCCATGATTTTTAACCAGCGTATCGGCAATAAACTGGCTGTAGGCTTCACTATTCTCTGTCCATGTTTTCCACAGGTTGCCAACCGCCAGCGCCGGGTGATTGGCCTCGTTTTTTCCGGAGAAAGTGACCGTCAGAATAAGCTTCAGATAGATTACCGTGGCAAGCAGCACTTCAACGACGCGATGCAAGAGCGTGGTGAGGATTGCCTTCGCCGTATCCTGTCTGGCCATTTGCTGATAAAGCCCTGCCATTACCAGCAGAACCGCAATATTGATCGCCGTCTGGTACAGACAATAAATAGCAATCAACATCATCGTGCCTGTCACAAACCTTAGCCAGCGATTGTGTGAAGGAAGGCAAAAGTAAAGCAGGCTGAGACTGATGGCTGCCGTAAGCGTAAGAACATCAAATCGGTAGGAAAAGACTTCTGCCAGATAGGGGTTGGCAAAAAAAGTCAGCGGGATTAATACAAGGCCCGGTAACTGCCAGCCTGTAAGCGCTTTTTTCGTGACTTGATGCAGACTGAATGCCAGCATAAAAATGCTCAGCAGCAAAGGCAGGGGAAATATATCGGTCATATGCGAGCTGAGAAAAAGCAGCTTCATCACTATATCAGCAAGAGGACGTCCATCTGCCCCCCAGTTGGTATAGCCCAGGGTCGAGCGGCCAATATCGTCAATATAATAGTTGTTAGCGATAAGCAGCGGAAAAGCGAAGAGTGCAGTGCAACACAAAAGGTAACGAAAAGCGGGTTTCATACCATTGTACCTAAAGCGTTGATTGTATATTAATTAACTAAAGCCTTTCCACTCTCTTTTACAATTCCGGCTTGCCCCGGCCCGCGCATTTCTCTACTCTACGCGGCTTTGCCCAACAGGGGACAGCCACATGCAGGTTAAAGGCCTGGCAGCAAAATCTGCCACTACTTCTCTTGAACCATTCGAATTTCAACGCCGCGAACTGCAAGCCGGCGATGTGCATATTGATATCCACTACTGCGGCGTTTGCCACTCCGATCTGCATATGGCGCGCAACGAATGGGGCGTCAGCACGTTTCCGCTGGTGCCCGGCCATGAAATTGTAGGCCGCGTGATTGCTACCGGCAGCGACGTTAGCACCTTCAAAGCGGGCGACCTGGTCGGTGTCGGCGTGATGGTCGACTCCTGCGGCCACTGCTCGCAGTGCAGTCAGGGCGAAGAGCAATATTGCGAAGCGGGCTTTACCGCTACCTATAACGGCGAAGAGAAAACGATCGGTGGTAAAACCTTCGGCGGCTATTCCGACAGCATCGTCGTAGACAGCAAGTTCGTGGTTAACGTGCCGGAAAACCTGACGCTGAGCGCGGTCGCGCCGCTGCTGTGCGCGGGCGTAACCACCTGGTCGCCGCTTAAACACTGGAATATTCAGCCCGGCCAGCGCGTGGGCGTTATTGGCCTGGGCGGTTTAGGGCATATGGCCGTCAAGCTGGCCAGCGCGCTGTGCGCGGAAGTGGTGCTGTTTACCACTTCGCCGGCCAAAGGCGAAGATGCGCTGCGCCTGGGCGCCAGCAGCGTGGTGGTGTCTAAAGATGCAGAGCAGATGGCGGCGCAGGCCAACAGCCTCGACTTTATTCTGGACTGCGTGGCCGCGCCGCACGATCTCGATCCTTATCTCAACGCGCTGAAAACCAACGGTCATCTGGTGCTGGTCGGCATCCCGGATGCGCCGCACAAGTCGCCAAACGTGACGCCGGTCGTCTTTAAGCGTCTGAGCATTTCCGGCACCTCTATCGGCAGCATTGCGGAAACGCAGCAGATGCTGGATTTCTGCGGCGAGCACAACATTGTGTCAGACGTGGAAGTTATCCGGCTGGAAGATGTAGAAATGGCGTTTGAGCGGATGCTGAAAGGCGACGTGAAGTACCGCTTTGTGATTGATATGAAAGCGAAAGGCTAAAAAAAACCCGCCGTTATGGCGGGTTTGTTACCGTCAGCTTTAAACCCCTTCCCTCAGGTGGGAAGAAGATTTACTGCAGCAGAGAAATATCCGCAACTTCCAGGAACAGCTGGCGGAGTTTGGTCAGCAGGGTTAAACGGTTGATGCGCACTTCACGATCTTCCGCGTTCACCATGACTTTCTCAAAGAAGTTATCCACGGCGGCGCGCAGCTGCGCCAGCTCGATCAGCGCATCCTGATAGCGGCCTTCCGCGAAGTAAGGCGCCAGCTTGCTGCTTAAGGCAGACACGTAGGTCGCCAGCTGGATCTCTTCGTTCTCTTTCAGCAGCGAGGCCTGCACGCTGTCGTTCAGCGTTTCGCTGGATTTCGCCAGAATGTTGGAGACACGCTTGTTAGCCGCCGCCAGCGCAGCCGCCTCTTCCAGGGTGCGGAAGTGGGACACGGCTTTCATACGCGCGTTGAAATCCGCCGGACGAGTAGGGCGACGAGCCAGCACGGCCTGGATGGTGTCGATGCTGTGGCCTTCTTCCTGATACCAGGTGCGGAAGCGACCCAGCATAAAGTCGATCACGTCATCGACCACTTTCGCGTTGCTCAGCTTGCTGCCATACAGGCGCACCGCTTCTTCGGTCAGCGTTTGCAGATCCAGCGGCAGATTCTTCTCGACGATAATACGCAGCACGCCCAGCGCGGCACGACGCAGCGCGAACGGATCTTTATCGCCTTTTGGATGCTGGCCGATGCCGAAAATACCCGCCAGCGTGTCCATCTTGTCGGCAATCGCCAGCGCGCAGGCGACCGGGTTGGACGGCAGTTCATCACCGGCAAAGCGCGGCTGATACTGCTCGTTCAGCGCCACGGCAACGTCTTCCGCTTCGCCATCATGGCGGGCGTAGTGCATGCCCATCACGCCCTGCGTGTCGGTGAACTCGAACACCATATTGGTCATCAGGTCGCATTTGGACAGCAGACCGGCGCGGGTCGCATGATTAACGTCAGCACCAGTCTGCGCGGCAATCCAGCCAGCCAGCGCCTGAATGCGGTCGGTTTTGTCGCGCAGCGTGCCCAGCTCTTTCTGGAACAGAACGGTTTCCAGACGCGGCAGATTGTCTTCCAGACGCTGTTTGCGATCGGTATTAAAGAAGAATTCCGCATCGGCCAGACGAGGACGCACCACTTTTTCATTACCGGCGATAATCTGCGACGGATCTTTCGACTCGATGTTGGTCACAAAGATAAAGTGCGGCAGCAGCTTGCCCGCATCGTCGTAAACCGGGAAATACTTCTGATCGCCTTTCATGGTGTAAACCAGCGCTTCGGCCGGCACCGCGAGGAACTTCTCTTCGAATTTTGCCGTCAGCACTACCGGCCACTCTACCAGCGAGGCGACCTCTTCCAGCAGGCTGTCGCTCAGATCGGCATGGCCGCCAATCTCTTTCGCTGCGGCTTCGGCATCGGCTTTGATCTGCGCTTTACGCGCCTCGAAGTCGGCCTGCACCTTGCCGCGCTCCAGCAGGATCTGCGGGTATTGATCGGCATTATCGAGAGTGAATTCCGGCTCGCCCATAAAGCGGTGGCCGCGAATAGTGCGGGCGGAGTCGATACCCAGAATGGTGGCCGGAATGCTCTCTTCGCCCAGCAGCAGCGTCACGGTGTGTACCGGACGCACAAACTGCACGTCGGAATCGCCCCAGCGCATCAGTTTAGGAATAGGCAGCTTCGCCAGCGAGGTGGCAACCATCGCAGGCAGCAGCGACTGCGCGCTTTCGCCTTTCATATGGGCGCGATACAGCAGCCATTCGCCTTTGTCGGTGCTCAGACGCTCGGCCTGATCGACGGTGATACCGCAGCCGCGCGCCCAGCCTTCCGCCGCTTTGGTGGCGACGCCGTTGGCATCAAAAGCTGCGGCGATGGCCGGGCCGCGTTTTTCCACTTCGCGATCGGGCTGCGCAGCGCTTAAGTCTGCGACCTTCAGCGCCAGACGACGAGGCGCGGCATACCAGTTTACTTCGCCGTGCGTCAGGCCGGCGGCATCCAGTTCGGCGGTAAAATTCGCGGCAAAGGCTTCGGCAAGATTGCGCAGCGCCTTCGGTGGCAGCTCTTCGGTGCCGATCTCCACCAGAAATGTTTTTTCAGTCATGGCTGCCTCTTATTTTTTATTGCACATCGGGAAGCCCAGCGCCTCGCGAGACGCATAGTAAGCTTCAGCCACGGCTTTGGTCAGGGTGCGGATGCGCAGAATATAGCGCTGGCGCTCGGTCACGGAGATAGCTTTACGCGCGTCCAGCAGGTTAAAGGTATGACCTGCCTTCAGGATGCGTTCGTAGGCCGGCAGCGGCAGCGGTTTTTCCAGCTCCAGCAGGCTTTTTGCTTCTTTTTCGTACTGCTCGAAGCAGGTAAAGAGGAAGTCGACGTCGGCATACTCAAAGTTATAGGTAGACTGCTCCACCTCGTTCTGATGGAACACGTCGCCGTAGGTGGTTTTCCCCAGCGGGCCGTCGCTCCAGACCAGATCGTAAACGCTGTCCACGCCCTGGATATACATCGCCAGACGCTCCAGGCCATAGGTGATTTCGCCGGTCACCGGCTTGCACTCCAGGCCGCCGACCTGCTGGAAGTAGGTGAACTGCGTCACTTCCATGCCGTTCAGCCAGACTTCCCAGCCCAGGCCCCACGCGCCCAGCGTTGGGTTTTCCCAGTTATCTTCCACGAAGCGGATATCGTGGACAGTCGGATCCATACCCAGCTCTTTCAGCGAGCCGAGGTAGAGTTCCTGAATATTGTCCGGTGACGGCTTGATGATCACCTGGAACTGATAATAGTGCTGTAAGCGGTTCGGGTTTTCGCCGTAGCGGCCGTCGGTAGGACGGCGGGAAGGCTGCACGTAGGCCGCGGCAATCGGCTCCGGCCCCAGCGCGCGCAGACAGGTCATCGGGTGAGAGGTGCCCGCGCCGACTTCCATATCCAGCGGCTGCACGATGGTGCAGCCCTGGCGTGCCCAGTAATCCTGTAAGGTCAGGATCAGACCCTGAAATGTCTTGGTATCAAACTTTTGCATGTTGTTTTCGCACGCGAGACGGTTTTAAAAGTGGGCGTCAGTATACCCTTTGACCGTCGGTTAGTCAGCCCGATGTTGGCCGAAGAGGCGCGGATGCCGCCGCAAAGCCTCTTTGGCTGTTCTCTGTTCCGTCTGCGTGCCTGCCTGAAAACACTTATAGCGGGTAAGCAACTCGCTTACCCGACGGGAGTTTGACATCAATAGAAAGTTCTCCGCCCAGCGCGGCCACGTAGCGTTTAAGCGTGGACAGGCGCGGATCGTTATCAACACGCTCCATACGGGCGACGGCGGGTTGTTTAACGCCAAGCGTTGCGGCGAGTTCAGTTTGTGAAATTTGCAGCTCTTCACGCATCTGCGCCAGCGTGATTTCGCGCACCATTTCTTCGGCCCGCTCCTCGATTTTAGCGCGGCGTGCGGGGCTTACTTCGTTCATCAGTTCGTCTAACGTTGCCATTACCGGGCCTCCAGTTTCGCCAGATGAGCTTTGTACTCAGCCTCAGCGAGAGTGATATATTTTTTATAGAACCTACGGTCGCCTGTTTTGTCGCCAGCACAAAGGAAAATAGCCTGACGAACAGGATCAAAAGCAAATAACGCCCTTATCGGCCTGGCTTTGAATGACAGACGTAGCTCCTTCATATTCGGATAGATTGAGTCATTCAGGGTATCGACCAATGGCCGTCCAGTATGGGGGCCTTCTTTTCTCAACACGAGAAACGCCGCTAAGATTTCGTCCTGCAAATCTTCGGGTTGCGCAAAAAACCAGGCATCAAACCGTTTTGTTGTTATGATTTTCCACATGATCGTCCCTGATCTGTAATTATAACGTTTAAGTTATAATCAAATTTATAATGAATTCATTATAATTTCAAGAGAGGTAAAGGTTGCAGGACGACGGGCTGGTGTTAAAAAAGCTAACCAATTAAAAAAACATCATGGCGTGGAAAGATGCAGGCCTGCTCCTGTCTGATATTCCCCTGGCGCAGGTTGTTGAAAACTTGCCGCCTGGCTACCCTCTGATACGCATTGGTGCCAGCAGAGGAAAACATGAAGGACAAGATAGCCTGGATAGATAACCTGCGGGCGGTGGCCTGCCTGATGGTGATTATGATCCACACCACCACCTGGTACGTGACCAACGCGCCAAAAGTAGGCGAACATACGTGGGATCTCTCCAATCTGCTGAACTCCGCTTCCAGAGTCTGCGTGCCGCTCTTTTTTATGATTTCCGGCTTTCTGTTCTTTGGCGAGCGCAGCGCGCAGGGCCGTCATTTTCTGCGCATCGTGCTCTGCCTGGCGTTTTACAGCGCGGTGGCGCTGGCCTATATCACGTGGCTGACGCCTATCAGCCAGGGGATTTCCATCCGGCTGCTTTTGCAGAAGCCGGTGTTCTATCACCTGTGGTTTTTCTTCGCGATTATCGCTATCTACCTGCTTTCGCCCCTTATTCAGGTCAAAAACGTGCGGGCGGGCTATCTGGCGGCGGTGACGCTGGTGCTGGCGGTGCTGGCGAATCCCAACACGGTGGATCAGTCGGTCGGGCATTTTCACTGGCTGCCGCTTAATCTTTATATCAACGGCGACAGCTTCTACTACGTGCTCTACGCGCTGTTTGGCCGCGCTATCGGCACGATGAATACCGGCGGACGCGCCGTCAGCTGGCTGGCCGGCACGGTTTTTATCGCCTGCGTGGCGGTTATCGCGCTGGGCACTAAAAAGCAGATGGCGATTAACGGCGCCTTTGCCGATACCTGGTATCTCTACTGCGGCCCGGCGGTCTTTATCGCGGCGGTCAGCCTGCTGGTGCTGTTTAAAAACGTGCTGAACGCGCGAATTTTACCGATCTTAGGCGTTATTTCCCGTAATTCCCTGCCAATTTATGGTTTCCACGCGCTGTTTATCCACTTTATGCGGACGCATCATCTTGATCATACCGATCGGCCGCTGCTGGATATCCCGCTGGTGTTTACGCTGACGCTGCTGGGCAGTTTGCTGCTGGCGCTGGCGCTGAGAAAACTGGATAAGCGGCATTTTGTCAGTTAAGGCTGACAGGTCACCGCCGTATCCGGGGTGCCGTAGCCCATCACTTCCAGCAGCTGTCGGGCGTGCTGTACCGCATCCTGACGGTGCGCAATGCCCATCTTCTGATAAAGATTGCGGATATGAGTTTTGATAGTCGTCGCCGCGACGTCCAGCTCTCCCGCGATCTGCTCGTTGCTGTAGCCCGAATAGATCAGCCCCAGCACCTGCCATTCCCGCTGGGTTAACGGGCTGGTGCGGATCAGCTCCGGCACCTGCGGATGGCTCAGCAGTTTACTGACAAAGCTTTCGTCAAAATGGGCAAACTTATGCCGATGGTGCTGATTAAGTTCACGCAGGATCTGCTGCGCCCTGCGTTGTTCCAGCTCCGGCAGCAGGTTCAGCTGCAGCAGCTGCCGGAGCTGCTGCGCCATCATTTCGCCTTCAATCACGAAATGGCTGATAAAACCGGTGCGGTTTGCCAGGCTCAGCGCTTCGATCAGCACGCGCTGCGCGTCGCTTTTCCTGCCCGTTCGCCAGTATAAGAGGTTGCTTAACAGTAGGTTACGGTTTAAATCGCTGGTGAGGCGCAGCTGGCGCGCGTTGCTGTTCAGCTCGTCCAGCACCACCTCCGCCTCGCTGAACTGCTCCAGCAGGATCTGTACGCGCGCAATCGAGCGCCACTGGCCCTGCTGAAAATGATTATCCGCGCCGCCCGGTTTACCGGCCTGCTGGAGCCAGCGCTGCGCGGCGGTTTTATTGCCGGTCAGCTGCCAGTAAATCACCCGGCTTTTATCGGTATTGGTCACCCAGTCGCTATGATACTGGCCGGTTTTGATCAGGTTCTCGCAGCGCTGCAAATAGTGCTGCGCGTTATCAAGCTGACCACGAGCCAGCGCGCATTTCGCCAGCATTGCCAGACACTGAAGCTGCTGCTGCGGCTGGAAATTGCTTAATACTTCCAGCCCCTGGCGAGCAGCCTGTTCGGCGTCGTCCAGCCTTGACCATGACCACAGCACCTGAGAGCGCAGGCGCAGCAGGAATTCGTGCATCGGCAGCTGTTCAAGGTGCTGTTCATGCACCAGCTCAAAGGCGCGATCCTGCATCTCGAAGGCGGCCTGTAAAAATCCCTGCGCAATTAAAATTTCACTTTGCTGGAGCAAGGCCCAAAGCGCGTAATGGTACACCTGAAAGCGTCTGGCTATCTGTTCGGTCTGCTGCATCAGCGGCAGCGCGCGCGCCAGATCGCCTTTGCAGTGCTGGATTTCGCCGGTGACCGAGGTCGCCACTATGCGGCTGTAATAGCTGTTATGCGGCAAAAAGCGCAGCGCTTCCGTCGCCAGCCGGGCGGCTTCTTCCTCACGACCATCGTTGATCGCCACCTGAGCGCGCAGGGCGTTAAATTCAGCGGCAAGCTCCTGCGTCATGGAGATATTCCTGCGCTGCATCTCGCTTTCCGCGCGGGAAAGCAGCGCGTCGACTTCAACATAGCGGTGCTGGCTTTGGATCAGCCAGGCCTGGAGCAGCACCAGCTTAGGATTGACGATCAGCTGGTCATAGCGCAGGGCGTTCAGGCACTCTTCCAGCAGGGCCAGCTCGCTTTGGTTAAACAGCGCCCACGCGTGCTGTAGCAGGATATCGCGCAGCAGCCCGGTATCTTCCGCGCTCAGCGCGTGATGGATAGCTTCGGCCGGAAAACCCTGCGCCAGCCAGCCTTGTGCAGCGGCGCGATGGATTTCCGGCAGCTCTGCGGCCAGCTCCCACTGGCAGCGCTGCCGCAAAAAAGAGGCGAACAGCGGATGGAAGTTAAACCACTCGCCGGTGCCGTCCATGCGGTGAAGAAACAGACCCTGGCTTTCCAGATTTTCCAGCCGCTGCTGCCCGTTATCGCTGCCGGTCAGACGGACGATCAGCGCGTCGTTCATCGAGCGCAACAAAGAGCAGCGCAGCAGAAAATCGCGGGTGGGCGTATCGACCCGATCCAGCACTTCCTCGACCAGATATTGCGATAAATGGCTGGCGTTCAGGCCGGTCAGCTTGCGCGCGGAATGCTGGGTAGACTGTAAAGCCGGCGTGGAGGACTGGCTGGCCGACAGCGCAATCAGCTGTAGCGCCGTGGCCCAACCGGCAACGTTGTCGCAAAAGCGATTGCTGTCCGCCTGTTCAATGGGCTCTTTCAGGCGGCAGTCAAAAAACTGCTGGGTTTCGCTGTGGGTAAAGGCCAGTTCGGAGACGATAAGCTCCAGCAGCTGGCCGCGCACGCGTAAATTGGCGATGCCCAGCGGCGGCAAGGTGCGCGACAGGATCACCAGTGAGAAATTATCGGGCTGATGGCGCAGAAAAAAGCGCATCCCTTCATGAATATCCGCATTGGTAATCAGATGATAGTCATCGATTACCAGCATCACCGGCTGCTGCCAGTCGGCAAGCTCGACGAACAGCTGGGCGAACAGCGCGTTCAGGCTGGCGTACTGGTGCTTTTGACTTAAGGCTTCGCTCTTCACGCAGTGGCCGCCGGTGGCCTGCTGCACCGCCGCAATCAAATAACTGGCAAAACGTTCCGGCTTATTGTCGCTTTCATCCAGCGAATACCAGCCCAGCGCGTTTTTTCCTGCCGCCCAGTGCGCCATCAGCGTTGTTTTGCCGTAGCCGGCCGGGCTGGTAACCAGCGTCAGACGATAGTCCGGGACGACCGCCAGCCGGGCCAGTAAACGTTCGCGTACCACCGTATCTTGCAGCCGCATCGGGCGGCTCAGTTTTGAAGGGATAAGCATAATTTTGGATTCTTATAGGAAGCGTCAGCGGGGCGACTAATTATTTCAAAGCCCGTAATTAATCATTTTTTCTAAAGTCCGCCTCCAATCCGTTGATTGCAAGCAGGATAAGCTTTTATGTTGCATTTAGTCGTACTTCGTCACATTTTTTTAATCACGCTTTTCGCTGTGCTATTCGCCTTAGTCGCGCCTTCCCCTACGCCCTGCTGCTCCTCCCTTTCTTATCGCCGTTGGGAGGATGATCCGCACGCTGCAAATCGGCAGCATGAGGGAAATTCAGGGATTATGAGGACAGGTCATGCAGGCAACATTCAGTAAAACCACGTTTATGGCGGCGCTGACGCGCCAGTGCGCGCCGTATCAGCCGCAGGCGATGACGCAGCACCAGTGGTGGCAGGCGGTCAGCGCCGCGCTGGCCGAACAGCTGCTCGCCAGCCCGCCAACGCCGCCGTCAGGGCAGCAGCGGCACGTTAACTATATTTCGATGGAATTTTTGATCGGCCGCCTGACCGCCAATAATCTGATCAATCTTGGCTGGCTGGATGATGTCAGCGAAGTGCTGAAAAAACAGGGCGTTAACCTGACCGACGTGCTGGAGCAGGAAGTCGATCCGGCGCTGGGCAACGGCGGACTGGGGCGCCTGGCGGCCTGCTTTCTGGATTCGATGGCAACCGTGGGCCAGCCTGCGGTGGGCTATGGTCTTAATTATCAGTACGGGCTGTTTCGGCAGTCCTTTTACGACGGCGCACAGCAGGAAGCGCCGGACAGCTGGCACCGCGAAACCTACCCCTGGTTTCGGCGCAACGGCTCGCTTGCCGTGAGCGTCGGCTTCGGCGGCAAGCTCAGCAAAGACGCGCAGGGCCGGGAGCAGTGGCAGCCCGCTTTTTCGTTGATGGGCGAGGCGAGCGATCTGCCGGTGGTCGGCTATCAAAACGGCATCACCCAGCCGCTGCGCCTGTGGCAGGCCGTCGCGATGCAGCCCTTCGATCTGGGCCTGTTTAACGACGGCAAATATCTGGAGGCGGAGCGGCAGGGCGTAGAGGCGGAAAAGCTGACGAAAGTGCTCTATCCGAACGATAACCACCAGGCGGGCAAGCGGCTGCGCCTGATGCAGCAATATTTTCAGTGCGCCTGTTCGGTGGCGGATATCCTGCGTCGTCACCATGTGGCGGGTCGAAAAATCGCAGATCTGCCGCAGTACGAGGTGATCCAGCTGAACGATACCCATCCGACCATCGCCATCCCGGAGCTGCTGCGCATTTTGCTGGATGAGCACCAGCTCGACTGGGATGCGGCCTGGTCCATCGTCAGCCGTACCTTTGCCTATACCAACCACACGCTGATGCCGGAAGCGCTGGAATGCTGGGATGAAAGGCTGGTGCGCAGCCTGCTGCCGCGTCATTTTTCGCTGATTAAGCAGATCAATGCGCGCTTTAAAGTGCTGGTGCAGCAGCGCTGGCCGGACGATGCCGACGTTTGGGAGCGGGTGGCTATCCACCATAACCGCCAGGTGCGGATGGCGAATCTTTGCGTGGTCAGCGGCTTTGCGGTCAACGGCGTCGCCGCGCTGCATTCCGAGCTGGTGGTCAAAGATCTGTTTCCGCATTATCACCAGCTGTGGCCGGAGAAATTTCATAACGTCACCAACGGCATCACGCCGCGTCGCTGGCTCAGGCAGTGTAATCCTGCGCTCTCCGCGCTGATCGACAGCAAGCTGAACGCCGAATGGGTGACGGATCTGGATGCGTTAAAAGGGCTGGAGGCTTTTGCCGACGACCAAAACTTCCACCAGCGCTATCGGCAAATCAAGCAGGAAAACAAACACAGGCTGGCGGCCTGGGTGCAGCATACGATGGGGATTACGCTCAACCCGGCGGCGATCTTCGATGTGCAGATCAAGCGCCTGCACGAGTACAAGCGCCAGCACCTGAATTTGCTGCATATCCTCTCGCTTTACCGCCAGCTGCGTGATAATCCGCAGCTGGACATGGTGCCGCGCGTGTTCCTGTTCGGTGCCAAGGCCGCGCCGGGCTACTATCTGGCCAAAAATATTATCTACGCCATCAACAAGGTAGCGGAAAAAATCAACAACGATCCGCTGGTCGGCGATCGCCTGAAAGTCGTGTTTATTCCTGACTATAAAGTGTCGGTGGCGGAGCTGATGATCCCGGCGGCCGATGTGTCAGAGCAAATCTCCACCGCCGGCAAAGAGGCCTCCGGCACCGGCAATATGAAGCTGGCGCTGAACGGCGCTATCACCGTCGGCACGCTTGATGGTGCCAATGTGGAAATTGCTGAACAGGTCGGCAGCGAGCATATCTTTATTTTCGGTCATACCGTCGATGAGGTAAAAGCGCTGCTGCGCAAAGGCTATAACCCGCTGAGCGTGCGTAAAAAGGATAAGCATCTTAATAAGCTGCTGACCGAACTGGAAAACGGCTTCTTCAGCGACGGTGACAAAGAGGCGTTCAGGCCAATGCTGGATAGCCTGCTTGCAGGCGGCGATCCTTATTTAGTGCTGGCGGATTTCGCGGAATACTGCGCCGCACAGCGGCAGGTTGAAGCGCTGTACCGCGACACGCAGCAGTGGACGCGCAGCACCATCCTGAACACCGCCAGAGTCGGCATGTTCAGTTCGGATCGCGCCATCCGTGACTATCAGCAGCGCATTTGGCAGGCGAAACGCTAAGGAGCGCAGATGGAAAAGAAGATGCTGGAGCAGGCGGCGACGGAGGCGGGTATCGCTTCCGGTTTTATTAACGCTCACGGGAAAACCCAGACCATCTCGGCAGCAACCCGGCGCGAGCTGCTGCAGGCGATGGGCTGGCGCGCGGGACGGCAGCTGCCGCTAAGACCGGTGCCAACGGTAAAGGTTTTTACCAGCGGCGAACGCTTTGCGCTTTCCGTAGAGGGCGAAGGCGAATACCACTGGCACTTTTGCCCGGAAGAGGGCGCGAGCCTGACGGGCAGAGTCCACGGCAGCATGACGCTGGCCCTGCCGGAAAACCTTGCCACGGGCTATCACCTGCTGACGCTGAGCCGTCCCGGCCAGCGCTGGGAATGCCGGATCATCGTGGCGCCCAGGCGCTGCCACGAGCCGGAGGCGCTGCTGGCCGGTAAAAAGCTGTGGGGCGCCTGCGTGCAGCTTTACACCTTGCGTTCTGAGCGCAACTGGGGCATCGGCGATTTTGGCGATCTGACCGTAATGATCGACAACATTGCTGCGCGGGGCGGCGCCTTTGTGGGTCTGAACCCTATCCACGCGCTTTTTCCCGGCAACCCGGAAGCGGCCAGCCCTTACAGCCCTTCGTCCCGCCGCTGGCTGAACGTTATCTATATCGACGTCAGCGCGGTGGCTGACTTTCGCCTGAGCGAAGCCGCACAGCGCTGGTGGCATTCTGCGGCTACGCAGCAGGCGTTACAGGCGGCGCGGGCTGCGGAGTGGGTGGATTACGCGCAGGTTATGGCGCTGAAGCTGGCGGGACTGCGGCTGGCCTGGCAGCATTTTCTCGGCCGTGACCCGCAGGAAGCTGAACGGCAGGCCTTTACCCGCTTTACCGAACAGGGCGGAGAAAGCCTCTGGTTTCAGGCCGCCTTTGATGCGTTATATCAACACTTTCAGGCGGAAAGCGGCGAGGCGCGGGGCTGGGATCGCTGGCCGGAAGCGTACCGCAACGCGCGGGGGCCAGAGGTCAGAGCCTTTTGCCAACAGCATGCGCAGGAGGTGGCGTTTTACCTCTGGCTGCAATGGCTGGCCGAAACGCAGCTGGCGCAGTGCTATCAAACCAGCCGGAAAATGCCGACGGGGTTATATCGCGATCTGGCAGTCGGCGTGGTGGCCGACGGCGCGGAAACCTGGAGCGATGGCGATCTCTACTGCCTGAAGGCTTCCGTAGGCGCGCCGCCGGATATTCTGGGGCCAAAAGGACAGAACTGGGATTTACGACCGATGGATCCCCGCACGATGATCGACCGTGCCTACCAGCCTTTTATCGACCTGCTGCGATCGAACATGATCCACTGCGGCGCTTTGCGGATCGATCATGTCATGGCGCTGCTGCGCCTGTGGTGGATCCCGGCAGGCGAAACGGCGGATAAAGGCGCCTATGTCCACTATCCGGTTGACGATTTGCTGGCGGTGCTGGCGCTGGAAAGCCAGCGGCATCGCTGCATGGTGATCGGCGAGGATTTGGGAACGGTGCCGGTAGAAATCGTCACTAAGCTGCGGGAAAGAGGCGTTTATTCCTACAAGGTGCTGTGGTTTGAGCGGGATGCGCAGAACGGCTTTCGCGCGCCGCAGTCCTGGCCGCTCCAGGCGATGGCTACCCTGACGACGCACGATTTACCGACGCTGCGCGGCTACTGGCAAAGCGACGATCTGACGCTGGGCGAAAAGCTGGGCCTCTACCCGGATAAAATGGTGCTACAGGGGCTTTGCGCCGATCGGCAAAGGGCGCGCCAGAGCCTGCTCGCCAGCCTGGAGCATTATGGCTGTCTTCCGCAGGGAAGCGCCAGCGCGGGCGCCACGCTGACGCCTGCCATCCGCCGGGGCCTGCAACGCTATGTGGCCGACAGCGCCAGCGCGCTGCTGGGCCTGCAGCCGGAAGACTGGCTGGATATGGCGACGCCGGTCAATATTCCCGGCACCAGCAGCGAATATCCCAACTGGCGGCGCAAGCTCAGCCATACGCTGGAGGCGATGTTTGCCGACCCGGAGGTGAATGCGTTAATCAGGGATGTCGATCGGCGGCGGCGTAAGGTGTCGGTGGATTAAAAAAGCGGCCTGAAGGCCGCTTGAGCTTGCTGACAAACTCATACTCTGTCATTAAGTTGCGTTCGTGTCGGTGAAAAGCAGCAGAGGCAGATCGGAACACGGACACGCCGTGAATCCGTCCATGGAGGCTCGTTTCGCGCGTCCATGCGCGAAAACGGTCCGCTTATCCGCTCAGCCTCTGCCGCAGTGAAGCGGCGGTGTTGCTGCAAAAAATCGGGACGCAAGGAGCGCTATCCCCCGGACTTTTAAGTTTGTCAGCAGTCTGAAACGGCCTGAAGGGCGCTTCTCCATGCCACATGCCCACAAAAACGGTTTAACTGCCGCATTTACTCATTAAAAGCTTCAAACGGTAATTTAAACCGCGCCGCCAGACGCGCCTTGTGCTTATCGGTGAGCGCGCGCTCACCGCGCAGAATACGACTCACGTAAGAGCGTTGGCCGATTTCTTCCACAAAGGAGGATTGCGTCAGCTTGTGCTGATCCATCAACACCCGCAGTAAGGCAACGCCGCGAGGCAGCCTTGCAATGCGTGCATTGAACTCAGCGAATTCAGGCGCGTTATCTTCATAGCGGGCGACTTTATCAGCCAGCATATCCACTAATGGGCTATCAGGATCGTGTTCGATAAGATACTCCACCAGTTCAAGCGCCTGCTCGTAATCTTTTTTGCTGGTGCTGCCGCCTAAAAAAGGGACAATTTTAACCAGGTCATTGGTTGCCTGAATGGCTTCGGTAATCATTCTTTACTCTCCCGATACTTCTTAACCAGCTTGTCGTAGTCAGCATGGGTAACGATATGCTTGATAAACATCTTGCCCCGCTCAAAGTCTGCAAAAAACAGCATCCTCAGGTTATTGCCGCCGACATCAATCACCCACCATTTGTTCCTGTATTTCATTCGGTCGAGGCTGGGAAACTGTGCCTTTAACACATCCGGATTGGCAAAAACACCGCTTTTTAAAACCAGCCAGGTCGCATCCAGTGCGGCTGCATCGTTTGGGAATTTTTCTGCCGCTTCCCTGAACGGCTCCCTTGAAATAACGTGCATGCTTCCCTCAGCCACGTTCCAACGTGGAAACATGATAGCGCAACCTTGTGATGTTTCCAACATGGAAACATCACAAGGTTGCGGTGGATAAAGCAGATCCTTACACAACGGCAGAAGGCGCAGCGGTAATAAACATCGGCAAAAATGAGGAAAGGTATATTGAGCAATAACGGTAAAAGTACCGCTATTTTCAGTGCTAATCCTGTAGCAGCGTGCAATAACGCATTACTTCCGGGCAGCCTGGCGCTACCCGGAACTGCCTTACCCCTTGACCCCGCCAGCGGTCAGGCCGCCCACCAGCCAGCGCTGAGCAATCAGGAACACGGCGGTGATAGGGATAGCGGAAAGAATGGCCGCCGCCGCAAAATCGCCCCACAGATAGTTTTGCGGGTTCAGATATTGCTGCATTCCCACCGCCAGCGTGTAGCTGTTGACGTCACGCAGCAGCAGGGAAGCCACCGGCACCTCGGTAATAGCGGCAATAAACGACAGGATAAACACCACCGCCAGGATCGGCACTGAAAGCGGCAGCAGCACCAGCCGGAACGCCTGCCACGGCGTGGCGCCATCCAGCGCCGCCGCCTCTTCCAGAGAGTTATCGATAGACTCGAAATAGCCTTTGATCGTCCAGACATGCAGCGCGATGCCGCCCATATAGGCGAAGATCACCCCGCCGTGCGTATTCAGCCCCAGAAAAGGAATATAGAGGCCCAGACGATCGAACAGGGCGTAGAGCGCCACCAGCGACAGCACGGCCGGAAACATCTGGAAAATCAGCATCCCTTTCAGCAGCGGGCTTTTGCCGCGAAACTTCATGCGGGCAAAGGCGTAGGCGCAGGTTGTGGAGAGCGCCACGATGCCGACGGCGGTAATCAGGGCGATTTTCACAGAGTTCCACAGCCACAGCATCACCGGAAACGGCGGCGGCGTCACCGTGCCGTTCTCGTTGGTGACCGCTATCCCCAGCGCCAGCTTCCAGTGGTCCCACGAAATGGTGTCGGGGATCAGGCTGCCGGTCGCAAAATTGCCGGGCCGCAGCGAAATGGCGAACACCATCAGCAGCGGGAACAGGATCAGGGCGATAAAGCCCAGCAGGAAAAGGTGCGTCGCCAGCAGCCTGAGGCGCTGCGACTTCGTGTTTTACCATCGCCATAATGCTTCCTTAATCAAATTTCATGCGGGAGGCTTTCAGGTTGATCACCGCCAGCACGCCCACCAGCAGGAAAATCAGCGTGGCGATAGCGGCGGCCAGGCCAAAATCCTGTCCGCCGCCGCCCTCAAAGGCGATACGCCAGGTGTAGCTGACCAGCAAATCGGTGTGCCCGGCCGGCGTGGTGGTGCCAATCCGGTCGGGGCCGCCGTTGGTCAGCAGCTGAACCAGCACAAAGTTATTAAAATTAAAGGCAAAGCTGGCGATCATCAGTGGCGTCAGCGGCTTGATCAGCAGGGGCAGCGTAATCAGGAAAAAGTTCTGGATCGGCGAAGCGCCATCCATTGCCGAGGCCTCGTAAAGATCGTCAGGAATGGCTTTCAGCAGCCCCATGCACAAAATCATCATATAGGGATAGCCGAGCCAGGTATTAACGATAATCAGCATGGTTTTGGCGGTCAGGGGATCGCTGAACCACGCGGGCTTGATGCCGAACAGATTGCCCAGCAGCAGGTTGATTTCGCCAAAGCTTTGATTGAATAACCCTTTGAAAATCAAAATAGAAATAAAAGCGGGTACCGCGTAAGGCAGGATCAGCAGCATGCGATAAACCGCCTTGCCTTTCAGCTGATCCCACTGCACCACGCACGCCAGCACCATGCCGACCGCCGTGGTCAGCAGCACCGTCAGCAGCGAGAACAGCACCGTCCAGAGAAAGATCGACAGAAAGGGCTTCTGGATACCGGCATCCTGAAACACGCGCAGGAAGTTTTTCCAGCCGATGCCGACGGTAAAGCCCGGACTGAGGACGTCCGCATCCGCCGACTGGTAAAAGCCCGTGCTCATATCAGGAGAGTAAACTTTCCCGTTCTGGATATTGGTCAGCTGTTTGCCGTCCTCTCCCAGCTGATAAAGCGGCCGGGTGCCGGAAAACTGCCGTAGCGAACTCATCCGCAGCAGCGTGCCGTCGGGCAGTCTGGCGGCCAGCTGGCCCAGCGCCTGACGATTTTGCGTAATGACCCGCAGCCCGGCTTTGTTGCCGGTCGGTGCGGCCTGCGGGGTCATCGTCAGCGTTTGCGGCGCGGAAGGCGTAAAGGCAAAGGGCGCAGAAACCAGCACGTCGCCGTTATCGGGCGAGGTCAGCGTCAGCCGCCATTTGTCGTCCACCGGCCAGAGAGCGAAATCCCAGGCTTTATCGGCGCGGAACTGCTGTTGCAGCAGCACGCCCTGCGCGCGCTCAAAGGTAAGCTGATGCAGGCTGCTGTAGTTGGTAAAAGCGATGGTAATGGTGCATGCCAGTGGGAACAGCACGAACAGCGCCATTCCGGCCAGGCCGGGATAAATATAACGCCAGCTGTAAGCGCGGCGGTTGCCGTAGATAAACAGCCCCAGGCCGGAAAGCACCAGCGTCAGCATGGCAAAAAGGTATTCTCCCCGTGCGTACATCAGCACGATCAAATAGCCTGCCAGCAGGGCAAAGAAGATAAGGGTAAACCAGCCGGGCACGCGGCTTAGCGGCGATCTTCTGTCAGAGCGGCGAATGTGAGCCAGAGACATGGAGCTATCCTTTTCGACGCGGGGCCGCCAGCGGCCGCCCCTTGTTCAGCAGTGGCTATCGGGTGATGCGGGTTTCAACGTCTTTCAGCGCCTGCGGCACGGTCTGACGGCCGTTGACGGCGTTAATAATCGCGCTGCGTTCGGCGTACCAGAAGCCGCTCATTTGCGGGATGTTCGGCATGATTTCGCCGTTTTTCGCGTTAGCCATGGTGGCGGCGATACGCGGATCCTGCTCCAGCTTCGCCTGGTAGGATTTCAGCGCGACGGCGCCCAGCGGCTTATCTTTGTTGACCATCGCCAGGCCGTCATCGGTGATCAGGTAGTTTTCCAGAAACTCTTTCGCCAGCTCTTTGTTCGGGCTGGCGGCGTTGATGCCGGCGGTCAGCACGCCGACAAACGGTCGGGAAGGCTTGCCGTGGAAGGTCGGTAGCGGGGCGACGCCGTAGTTGATTTTGCTTTTATCCAGGTTGGCCCAGGCCCAGGGGCCGTCGATGGTCAGCGCCGTCTGGCCCTTGTTAAAGGCCGCTTCGGCAATCGAATAGTCGGTATCCGGGCTGATATGCTTGTTTTTGACTAAATCGACGATGAACTGCAGGCCGGCCTGCGAGCCGGTATTGTTCACGCCGGTGTTTTTGATGTCGTATTTGCCGTCGACATATTTATAGGCGTAGCCGCCGTCGGCCGCGATAACCGGCCAGGTGAAATAGGGTTCCTGAAGGTTCCACATAATGGCGCTTTTGCCTTTGGCGCGCAGGGTCTTATCCAGCGCCGGGATCTCTTCCCAGGTTTTGGGCGCTTCCTTCACCAAATCTTTGTTATAAATCAGCGATAGCGACTCTACCGCGATAGGGTAGCCGATCTGCTTGCCGTTAAAGGTCACGGCATCCCAGGTAAACGGAAACAGCTTATCCTTAAAAGCCTGGTCCGGGCTGACTTCCGCCACCAGACCGGACTGCGCGTAGCCGCCGAAACGGTCGTGCGCCCAAAAAATAATGTCGGGGCCGTCGCCCGTCGCGGCCACCTGCGGATACTTCTCTTCCAGCTTGTCAGGATGCTCAACCGTCACCTTGATGCCCGTATCCTGTTCAAACTTTTTCCCCACTTCCGCCAGGCCGTTGTAGCCCTTGTCGCCGTTGATCCAGATCACCAGCTTTCCCTCTTCGATTTTGGCGAAGGCGGCGGAAGAGAGCGCCAGCGTAGCCAGCGCTGACAGGGCGGCGGTGTGCTTAACAATGTTCTTGATACTGAGCATGATCGAGTCCTTATAGCGGTAAGCCCCAGGTTTCTTCACGTTGCAGACAGCGAAGAGCGTACCGGTCAGTGTGCAATCAAGCGGTAGCGGCTTCATCCTCCCCCGCTCTACGCCCCCACCGCCCAAACTGTGACTCCGCCTGCACGGCTGTCGTTAATGAGGCCTTATGCAGCCCATCAGAGGTTGTTTTTTGCAATGCAGATCACGTATTTCCCCTTTCGCCACCGGCGCTGAGCGTGGGTCTTCGCTTTTTATCCTCCTGGCCTCTCCGCCAGCAAAAACCGCGCGACGGCTGATTACTCCTGGCAGGCGGCGCGTCATGCTGCGGCGTAATCGGTTTACTGACGGATGAAGAGGAAGAGAGGATGGCGAACGTTTCCCTTAGCGGCGTATATAAAGTCTTTGGCGAAACCGCAATTTCCAGCGATATCAATCTGGAGATTGAACAGGGCGAGTTTGTGGTGTTCGTCGGGCCATCCGGCTGCGGGAAATCGACTCTGCTGCGTATGATTGCCGGGCTGGAGGAAATTACGTCCGGCGAGCTAAAAATCGGTGGGAAGCGGATGAACGAGGTGCCGCCCGCCGAGCGCGGCATCGGCATGGTGTTTCAGTCCTACGCCCTCTATCCGCATCTGACGGTGGCCGAAAATATGTCGTTTGGCCTGAAGCTGGCACGAACGAAAAAAGAGGAAACCGAGCGGCGGGTTAATCAGGTGTCGGAAATCCTCCAGCTCGCGCCGTTGCTGGATCGTCGTCCCAAAGCGCTCTCCGGCGGGCAGCGGCAGCGCGTCGCGATTGGCCGCACGCTGGTGGCGGAACCCACGGTGTTCCTGCTGGATGAACCGCTTTCCAATCTGGACGCCGCGCTGCGCGTGCAGATGCGCATTGAAATCTCCCGCCTGCACAAGCGGCTGAAGCGCACGATGATTTACGTCACTCACGATCAGGTTGAAGCGATGACGCTGGCCGACAAAATCGTGGTGCTGAACGCCGGACGCATTGTGCAGGTCGGCCGTCCGCTGGCGCTCTATCACTATCCTGCCAACCGTTTCGTCGCCGGTTTTATCGGCTCGCCCAGGATGAACTTTCTGCCGGTGAAAATCCTTGCCGCCGAGCCGGAACGCGTGCAGGTCGAACTGCCCAACGGGCAGGCGGTCTGGCTGGAAGTCGAAGGCAACGGCGTCGTGCCGGGCAGCAACCTGTCGCTTGGCATCCGGCCCGAGCATCTTCTGCCGGGTGAGAACGCAGAGGTAAAGCTCACGGGCGAAGTGCAGGTCGTCGAGCAGCTGGGCAATGAAACGCAGATCCATATTCAGATCCCGGCCATCCGTCAGAACCTGGTCTCCCGCCAGAATGACGTAGTGCTGGTAGAAGAAGGTACCACTTTCGCCATTGGTTTG
The DNA here is from genome assembly GCF_054057575.1 of Erwinia sp. TECH1. Taxonomy (NCBI): domain Bacteria; kingdom Pseudomonadati; phylum Pseudomonadota; class Gammaproteobacteria; order Enterobacterales; family Erwiniaceae; genus Erwinia; species Erwinia sp. TECH1. Next base: position 289,222 of record NZ_JBSRZK010000001.1, read on the forward strand.
CCGCCGCACCGCTGTCATCTGTTCCGTGAAGACGGGACGGCCTGCCGTCGGTTACATCCCGAGCCTGGCGTTTAAGCAACAGTCCCCTACAGGAGAAGATGATGATAACAATACGTAATTCCTCTCTGGCGCTGGCCGTGGCCGGCGCGCTTTCCACCCAGGCGATGGCGGTAGATTTTACCGGCTATGCCCGTTCCGGCATTGGCTGGTCCGGCAGCGGCGGCGAGCAGCAGTGTTTTAAGGCCACCGGCGCGGAAAGCAAATATCGCCTCGGCAACGAATGCGAAACTTATGCGGAGCTGAAACTGGGTCAGGAAGTGTGGAAAGAAGGGGATAAAAGTTTCTATTTTGATACTAACGTCGCCTATTCCGTATCGCAGCAGAACGACTGGGAATCGACCGATCCGGCCTTCCGCGAAGCCAACGTTAAGGGCAAAAACCTGATTGAATGGCTGCCTGGCGCCACGATGTGGGCCGGTAAGCGCTTCTACCAGCGCCACGACGTGCATATGATCGACTTCTACTACTGGGATATCTCCGGGCCGGGTGCCGGTCTGGAAGATATCGACGTCGGCTTCGGCAAGCTCTCTTTTGCCGCCACGCGCAACACCGAAAGCGGCGGCTCCTTTGGCTATATCGCCGATCAACGCGACGAGCTGCCTACCTCGAATGACGTCTTCGACGTGCGCCTGGCCGGGCTGCAAACCAACCCCGGCGGCGTGTTAGAGCTGGGCGTGGATTACGGCCGCGCCAACGCGCGCGACGGCTATTCGCTGGCCGATGACGCCACCAAAGACGGCTGGCTGCTGACGGCGGAACATACGCAGAGCATCTATAACGGCTACAACAAGCTGGTGCTGCAATACGCCGCCGACGCCATGACGGCGGAAAGTACCGGCACGGCTAACGGCCATTCGACCGGCGCCGCCATCAACAATAACGGCAGCATGGTGCGCGTACTCGACCACGGCGCGCTGGATTTCAACGACAAATGGGGTCTGATGTACGTAGCGATGTATCAGGATACCGATCGCGACAACAATAACGGCACGACCTGGTATACCGTGGGCGTGCGGCCAATGTATAAATGGACGCCGATCATGAGCACGCTGCTGGAAGCGGGCTATGACAACGTGAAATCCCAGCGTACCGGCGACCGCAACGGCCAGTACAAAGTAACGCTGGCGCAGCAGTGGCAGGCTGGCGACAGCATCTGGTCACGTCCGGCCATCCGCGTCTTTGCCACCTACGCCAACTGGGATGAAAAATGGGGCTACGACACCGACAGCGGCGTCGATAACGGCCTGGCGATGAACGACACCACCGCGCGCACCTTCAGCCGTGGCAACGACGACGAAGTGACTTTCGGTGCGCAGATGGAAGTCTGGTGGTAATGCAAACAAGGAAACTCTGATGAAAAAGACGCTGCTCTCTCTTTGTCTGTCGCTCAGCCTGATCGCTGGCGCGCAGGCGGCTCAGCAGGATGCCTCCGCCGCCCCGAAAATTTCTGCCCAAACCTTGCGTAGCCTCGCCTGGACGCCGCTGGTGCCGCCCGTCACGCAGGATGTGACGCTCGGCAGCACCGCAACGAAGATTAATCAGGGCGAAATTCAGGGCGCCGCTGCGGCCTTCTCACTGCCTGCCGATCGCGGCTCGCTGGAGATCGTTTTGACCAGCCTGGTGACGGGCAAAACGGTATATGCGCCAAACGTGCTGGTGCTTGACGAACAGATGCGGCCAGCAGCGTTTTATCCTGCCAGCTATTTTCCTTATCAAAAGCCGGGCCTGGTCTCCAGCGACAGGCTGGAGGGCACGCTGAAGCTGACCCCGGCGCTGGGCCAGAAGCAGATTTACCTGCTGGTTTACACCACGCAACAAAACCTTCAGTCGACCACGCAAATGGTCAATCCTGCCAAAGCCTATGCGGCGGGCGTGGGCAATGCGGTGCCGGATATCCCCGATCCCATCGCCACGCACACGCCAACGGGCAAGATCAGCCTGAAGGTCACCGCCGAGCAGAAAGCCGGTAACGTTATGATCGGCCAGCTGTTCCCATCTTCCGAGCCTGCGCCTGCCGCGCCGGCGGTTATCGGTCATTCTGCACGGGCGGAGCCTGCTCCGGCAGCGAAACCGGCGGAACCGATGCTGGCCGAGTCGGATCGCTACTTTAACGAGGCGATTAAAAAGGCCGTGAAGGCCGGAGACGTGGATAAAGCGTTGAAACTGTTGAACGAGGCCGAACGGCTGGGTTCCACAACGGCCCGCCAGACCTTTATCGACAGCGTAAAGCATTAAAAACAGCGCGTCGGCACAGGATTATCGCCGACGCTCTTTTTTATTCCTGCCAGCGCTGAAGCGCCCGCCTGAGCTGCCGTGAAGAAGAAAATCCTGCCGCCAGCGCCGCTTTTTCCGCGCCTTCGCCCTGCTGTAATCGCTGTCGGGCCAGCGCCAGCCTGAGCTGCTCGTGATAGTCCCGCACGCTAATCCCCAAATGCTGCCTGAACAGGCGCGTCAGATGACGGGCGCTGACGTGCACGCGTCCGGCGATCTCCTCCAGCGACCAGTCCCGCTCCGGCCGGGCAATCAGCAAATCCTGCGTACGATGAATGGCCGGATTGAGATGGTTGCGATAGCGCAGCCAGGGTGAAAGCTGCGGATCGTCGCCCGAACGGCGGAACCAAATCACCATTTCCCGCGCCACCGCCAGCGCCGTCTGCGGGCCGCACAGGCGATGGATAAGGTGCAGCGCCAGATCGATGCCGGCGGTAATGCCTGCGCTGGTGCAAATACCGCGATCTTCCACAAAAATGCGGTTTTCTTTGATGATAGCGGTAGGTTCAGTAATTTTCAGCCGATGGATGACTTCGTGATGGGTCGTGCAATGTATGCCGCGCAACAGGCCGCTGCGCGCCGCCAGAATGGCGCCGGAACAGATACAAACCAGCGTAATTTGCCTGGCGTGAATGGCTGGTTGCAGGCGCATCAGCCAGTGCTGCGCGGCAATAGCCTGCGGCGTATCAAAAGCGACGCTGGAATCCGCGACGCCCGGCACCACCAGTAGGCTGCCGTCAGGCAGGTTTTCCGGCAGCGGTGCCAGCTGGCCTATGGTCATGCCGGTCGAGGTCGGCACGCTCTCCTGCGGGCCGATATAGCGCAGGCTAAAGGCATCGCCGGCCAGCTGCAGCGTCTCCGCCGGGCCGGTGATATCCAGCGTCATCACGCCGGGCAGCGTTAAAAACCAGACCGGGACCGCCATACTTTTTCTCCAGTGCAGCTGACGCGTTACGCCAGCGCCAGCAAACATTCTTCCACGGTAGCGACAGCGGCAAAACGGTTGATCAGCACGCTTTCGGTGCGGTGCCGCAGATCCGCGATGCTGAGCGTAATGCCCTGATGCGTAATCGGGAAAGTCAGGGTCGCCTCGGTAACGAAGGTAACTTTATAGCCCAAATCGGATGCGACGCGGGCAGTGGTTTCGCAGCACTGCTCGGTACGCAGGCCGCTGATAATTAAATGTTTAACCTGATGTTGACGCAGCCAGTCTGCCAGCCCGGAATCGGTCAGCGCGTTATGCACTGTTTTCTGCACGGTAGCGACGGCGTGATGCTGCAAAAAAGGCAGGCGCTTCACCAGGCCGGACGCCAGCGAAAACGGGCCGTCCGCCTCGACGTGGAACACATCCACCACCGGGATTTCCCTGGCCTGGCAGCCGGCAATCAGCTCGCTGAGCTTTTGCTCAAAAGCGGGCGTTTCTGACGTTTCGCGGTAGCCACGATGATAGAAAGATTCCTGTGCGTCAATCACTAACAGTACGGTAGCGGTCATTTTGGGACTCCGTTGAGTAGGGCTGAGACGTCAATAATGACGAGGAATGACGCCGCGCAGAAGACCATAAACGGACAGGATCGCGTGTGGGAAGGACAACAGTATGTCGGCTCAACGCAAAACGAAAAAAGTTTGCCTGAGACTGCCTCCTGCCAGCGCAACATGATGATAAAAAGACTTGTTAACAGGTCTTGAGCCGCTCTACAATAAGACTGCTTAACAGGTCTTTCAGGAAGGTAATATGGCTAGCATTATTCTCAGTGATACAAGCGCAAGCGTCAGCGAACTGAAAAAGAACCCTATGGCTACGGTAGAAGCCGGTGCCGGCCTTCCGGTAGCCATTCTTAACCGTAATCAGCCGGCGTTCTATTGTATTCCGGCGCAGCTTTACGAACAGATGCTTGAAATTATTGACGATCGGGAACTGGCCGCCCTGGTTAAGGCAAGGGAAAGCCAGCCTTTACTCGATCTGGATTTGGACTGACCGCCATGAGCTATACGGTAAAAATCAGGGAAGAGGCGCTGAAGGAATGGAATGGGCTGGACAGCAGCGTGCGTGAGCAATTTAAAAACAAGCTCAAAAAGCTGCGCGAAAACCCACACATACCTTCAGCAAAATTATCCGGAATGCCAGACTGCTATAAAATTAAACTCAGGGCCTCCGGTTTTCGCCTTGTTTACCAGGTGCTGGATAATGTACTCATTATTGCCGTGGTAGCAGTAGGTAAACGAGAACGCAGCCAGGCCTATAAACTGGCGAGCGAAAGATTGCGTTAATCAACGGAGAATGGCTTAGCCTGCTCCTTAACGGCGGGAAGCCCGCAGGGCAGGAAAATCCCCGAAAAGAAAAGGCTTACGGTGCCCCGCAAGCCTTGACCGTTAGCGCCCGACGCGCGCCTGTAGCGCAGCCGGATAACGTTCGCCGACGATTTTTATCGTCTCCAGCGCCTGATTGATTTTATGCAGATCGCTTTGATCGAGCTGGATCGCGACCGAGGCCAGGTTTTCCTCCAGACGATGTAGCTTAGTGGTGCCGGGAATCGGTGCTATCCACGGTTTTTGCGCCAGGAGCCAGGCCAGCGCAATTTGCGCGGAAGTGGCATTTTTCTCTGCGGCCAGCTGCGCCAGTAAAGTAACCAGTTTTTCATTGGCTTCCAGCGCCTCGGCGGCAAAACGCGGCACCTTGCTGCGGAAGTCATCTTCGCCGAAAGCGGTGCCCGCTTTGATCGCGCCCGTAAGAAACCCCTTGCCTAACGGGCTGAAGGGCACAAAGCCGATGCCCAGCTCTTCCAGCACCGGTAGAATTTCCTGCTCCGGCTCGCGCCACCACATCGAATATTCACTTTGCAGCGCGGCTACCGGCTGGATCGCATGTGCACGACGAACGGTTTTTGCGCCCGCTTCAGACAGGCCAAAGTGTTTTACTTTGCCTTCGGCAATCAGATCCTTCACCGTTCCCGCCACATCTTCAATCGGCACCTCAGGATCGACGCGGTGCTGATAAAGCAGATCGATCACGTCGGTTTTCAGGCGGCGCAGCGATCCTTCAACTGCCTCGCGAATATGCTCCGGGCGGCTGTTTAAGATCTGCTGCTTATTGTCTTCACCAAAGGTAAAACCGAACTTAGTGGCAATGACCACGCGATCGCGGAAAGGCTTCAGCGCTTCTCCCACCACTTCTTCATTTAAATAAGGCCCGTAGACTTCGGCCGTATCAAAAAAAGTCACGCCGCGCTCGACGGCGGCGCGGATTAATTCCACGGCCTGTTTCGTCCCGGTTGCCGGGCCATAACCGAAGCTTAACCCCATACAGCCCAGTCCCAGCGCCGACACTTCCAGCCCGGATTGACCAAGAATACGTTTTTGCATTGTTGAACCCCTTGCGATTGAACAGAGAGCCTGATTAGCGAACGGCATCAGACGTCGAGTTTGCGTTTAGTGAGCCACTCCACCATGGCCGGATCGCGATGCGAGAAGAAGGCGCTGGTGGCCGTATCCAGCGCGGCGATTTGCATCATTTCCGCGTCGATCAGCGTAAAGTCGAGAATATTGATGTTTTCTGCCATCCGTTCTTTACGGACGGATTTCGCCAGCGACACGATGCCGCGTTGGAAAAGCCAGCGTAAAACCACCTGGCCCACGCTTTTGCCCTGTTTTTCACCGATAGCGCTCAGAACCGGATGCTGGAACAGGCCGTTCCTGCCTTCGGCAAAAGGCGCCCAGGCTTCCGGCTGGATGCCACGGCTCTGCATCCACGGTGCCGCGTGCAGCTGTTGGTTAAACGGATTCACCTCCACCTGATTCACGGCAGGCGGCACAGTGTTGAAAGCCATCAGATCGGCCAGCCGATCCGGCTGGAAATTACTGACGCCAATCGCGCGGATTTTGCCAGACTGATGCAGCTCTTCCATCGCGCGCCACGCGCCGTGTACGTCGCCATAGGGCTGGTGGATCAGGTAGAGATCGACATAGTCCAGCTGTAGGCGGTTCAGCGAGCGCTCGAACTGCGCTTTTGCCCCCTCGTAGCTGGCGTCCTGTAACCATAATTTAGTGGTGATAAACAGCTCGTCGCGCGCAATGCCGCTCTGCTTCAGCGCGTTACCGACCTGGGTTTCATTCTGATAAGACGCGGCGGTGTCTATTAAGCGGTAGCCGGTTGCCAGAGCATCGATAACCGCGCGTTCGCATTCTGCCGCATCCGTCATCTGAAAAACGCCAAAGCCCAGCAGGGGCATGGCAATTCCGTTGTTTAGCGTGACTGTTTGCATGACGTTGCCTTTTGTTTACGAGTCCAAAAAGCATACGGCAGAAAGATTTATTCGATTAGAGGGGATAATGCGCAAGAGCTTATTAGCCATGCTCATAACTGAAGCCAGCGGCGGCAGGCTTGTAGCGAGTGCTGACCTATCCTGTCGGCAGCTGACCGGCTAATTCCCCGGCCGCGTGGTCAGCGCTATCATCGCGCTGGCGACCGTAAAGAGCGCGATAATCCAGGCCATGGTCCAGGGCGTGCCGTCACTGAACCCTGCCAGCAACAGGGAAGAGACGATGCCGCTGCCGTACTGTAGCGAACCAACCAATGCCGAGGCGGAACCGGCCATATGCGGCACGCTATCCAGCGCGGCGGCCGTCGACGTGGCGGCGACAATGCCGTTCATGGCGAAAAAAATAAAAATCGGCAGCGCAATCAGTACGGCACCGCCGATAGCCAGTTTTGCAGCCAGCGCCAGCACCAGGGTGGCGACGGCCGCAACGACCACGGCGAATTTCAGCAGGGTTTCAAGCGGATAGCGATGCACCAGGCGCCGGTTAACCAGGCTGACGCTCATCACGCTAACAATATTCAGCGCAAACAGCCAGCCGTAATACTGCGGGTCGATGCCGAAATAAGTAATGTAGACAAAAGGCGAGCCGGTAATAAACGCGTAGGCGGCCACGTAATAGAAGGTTACGCAGAGCGTATAGCGCATAAACTGGCTGTTTTTCAGCAGCAGAGCATAGTTATGAAAGGCGCTGGTTAAAGACGCCCTGACGCGTTTCTCTGCGGGCAGCGTTTCCGGCAGCCAGGCTAACAGTATCAGCATTAGCACGCCAATCACGGCCAGCAGCCAGAAAATAGCATGCCAGGAGGCGACCTTAATCATTTGTCCGCCCAGCAGCGGGCCGATAATCGGCGCAATCGCCATAATAACCATCAGCGTAGAGAGCATCTGTGCTGCGCGGGTACGGCTGTACAGATCGCGGATCATCGCGCGCGCCAGCATCGGGCCGGTACAGGCACCCAAAGCCTGAAATACGCGCCAGAAAACAATCTGCGTCAGGGTCGTGGAAAGCGCGCAGCCCGCCGAGCCGATAATAAACAGCGCCATGCCGATAAACAGCGGTAGCCGACGGCCAAAATGGTCGCTCAACGGCCCCCAAATCAGCTGGGCCAGGCAAAAGCCAATCAAAAAACCGGTAATGGTTAATTCCACATTGCCCTGTAATTCTTTTGCCATTATGGGCATGGCGGGCAGATAGATATCGGTGGATAACGAGGTAAAGGCCATTAATGCGCTAAGAATAGCGACAAAAAGAAAGCCGGAGGTTTTGCGAGTCGCCGTCAGCGCGCCAGCCTGAGAAGGAGTCATAAATGATTATCTGAAGGAAAGGTCGTTTATTTTACCGTAATCATCCGGGCTGATAATGGCTTATCTGGAAACGAGACTATGAGCATGGTTCATAAATGGTTACCTGTAATAAAAAAGTGACGGGCTATTGGTTTAATGGCCCGTCCCACAGAGAGTTAACGGCCACGGGATTATAAATAAAGATACAGATACTCCGACAGGCAAAGTATCGCCATCGCCTGACCATAGGGCATCGGCGTCAGCGGGATCTGCCGATAATAATCCAGGCTGGCGCCCATTTCGGTGCCGAAAGAAGCCTGAAGCAGCTCGCCCTCTTCACTGATATGGTTGATAACGCCGCGTAAGGCAAGCTCCGCTACCTTGCCGTAGCGGGCGTCAATATAACGCTTACGTACAGCTTTCAGAATGCCGTAAGCAAAACCCGCAGTAGCGGAGCTTTCAGGATAGGCACTTTCGTCATCCAGAAGGGTATGCCACAGCCCGCTTTTGTGCTGCAGGCGGGCAAGCGCTTCGACCTGTTGGCTGAGGATCTGCAACAGATAACGTCGGGTCGCATCCTGCTCCGGGAGCGCCAGCAGCTCGATAAAATCGGGGATGGCCGCCGTAATCCAGCTGTTTCCTCGCGCCCAGCGCGCGCGCGAGAAATTGTGGTTACCGTCGAAAGTCCAGCCGTGAAAAGCCAGGCCGGTTTCTCTGTCCATCAGATACTGAATATGCAGCAGAAACTGAAACTTCGCCTCTTCGATAAATTCCGGTCGGTGCAGAATTTTACCGATTTTCGCCAGCGGCATGACGGTCATCATCAGCGTATCGTCCCACAGCTGCTGCGCGTTCTCTTTATGGATCACGATATGCTGAAGACCGCCCCCGGTCGTACGCGGCATCTCATACATGACCCATTCCGCCCAGCGCTCCAGCAGCGGTCGCCAGACGGGATTACCGGTTTCCTCATAGCGATACGCCAGCGTCAGCAGCGGACAAACCGTGTTGACGTTTTTAGTCGGCAGGCCCTGCGCCAGCCTGAAGCTGAACCAGTTGTCAATAATGGCGAGCATCTGCGGATCGGCCGTCAGCTGATAATAGTGATAAATGCCGTAGAGTCCGATGCCGTGCGTCCATTCCCAGCCCGCTTTCCAGCCTTTGGCATCGATAATGCGACCGTCATCAAGATGAAGCGCAAACTCGCCGGACGTATCTTCAATATTGATAAGATTCTGCGCCACTTTTTTGATCAGTGCATGTACTTCAGCACGGGTAATAAAATGCTCTGGCTGGCGCAATAGCCGGCTCTGTTTTACCGGGTAAATAGTCATAAGGTTATCCTTCACCTGATGTTCAGACAGGCGATAACGGCGAAAGCAAAGAGCGGTCAGCGCCGTCACGCCGGTTAAGCGCGATCAGCCCTCTGGCACCAGCAATATTTTTACCGCTTCCGGCGTGCCGAAGGTGCTGAAGGCCTGCTGCCAGTTGTCCAGCGAAAAGCGATGGGTCACAATGCCTTCCGCCGTTATCAGCTTGCGCCGAAACAGATCGATAACCGTCTGATAAGTGCCGGGGCTGAGGTGTGCGCCACGGATATCCAGCTCTTTACGGTCGCCGATAATGGACCAGTCCACCGTGGTTTCCTTGCTGAACACGCTGAACTCAACGAAGCGCCCCAGCTTGCGGATCATCTGCAATCCCTGATTGACGGCGGCCGGATTACCCGTGGCTTCGATATATACGTCGCAGCCGTAGCCTTCCGTCATCGCTTTAACTTTTGCGATAACATCTTCGTTCAGCGGATTGAGCACCACGTCCGCGCCCAGTTTTTTCGCCAGCTCAAGACGGAACGGGAGGGTGTCGATAACAATCAGTTTTTTCGGCGTTTTAAGCTTAATCGCCTGCACCATGCCCAGCCCCAGCGTGCCGGCGCCCGCCAGCACCACGACGTCATTGAACTGAATATCGGCGCGGTTTACCGCATGAACGGAGCAGGAAAAAGGCTCAATCAGCGCGCACTCCTCTTGCGACAGCTCTTCAGGAATTTTATGTACCCGGCTGGTGGGCTTAAACAGCATGTAATCCGCCATGCCGCCGTCGGCATCCTGCTTCTGGAAGCCGTAAATATCGTGCTTTTCGCACATCCAGTACTGACCGTTGCGGCAGAAGCGGCACTGGTCACAAGGGACAATCTGCTCAGCGATAACGCGGTCGCCCAGCTCAACGGCAAAATGCTTCAGCGCATTGCGGCCTGCCGCATGAACCACGCCATAGAATTCATGCCCGGCCACTACCGGCGTTTTGACATAGCGAGGAAAAGTCTCGTTTCCCCAGAACATGGGCGCGCCGTGATAGCAGTGAAAATCAGAGGCGCAGATACCACAGGCGCCAACTTTGACCAGCAGTTCATTTTCACCCGGTTCAGGGAGCGGCGCGGAGACAAGGCGATAATCCTGAGGGCCAAAATTGACGAGTTGTTTGATTGTGAGAGCCATAGCGCATTTCCCGTACAGTAGAAGAAGCTCTACGGTAAAATGTTTTCGTGAACATTTATAATAGTTGTAGGTTTTTCTGTGATCGATTAGGCAAAGTTATTTATATATTATTTTTAAATCAATAAGATAGATTTTATTCGCTACTGATTTTGCAATGAGAGGAGCAGAAAGAGAAGCAAGTACGGGTAGTTAAATGTTGTCATTACCATCTTTTTAAGGCGTATAAACTATGTGCCAGGCAAAGCGTTTTAACCAGGCTGATAGTTTTTCAGGATACCGTTAACGATCGTACGCTGTTGCCAGGGCCGTTGTTCAATCGCCGCAATCAGATTGTCCGCCACGATAGTTGCCCACTGTTTATAATCGTGCACCACGCAGGGATAAAAGAGGCCGAAATCTTCCGCGTGGGGCATCTCATCAACGGAAAGATAATCAACATGATGCAGCGACCAGCGTGTGGCGACATTGCGAGCAGCTAAAGAGATCGCACCGTTAATGCCGATAATTGCCTCATAATCTATCGCGCCGCTGGCAAAGTGATTGGCAATAATGTCGCGTGCGCGATCGTAGCGGTAATCAGCATAGAGGCAGGTTGCTTCTGTTTCTGCCGGAATATTGTCGCAAATGCTGTCGATCCGTCCACGCGTAATCCGTGAATTCTCCTGGCCGCCAACGATCAAAATTTTACGGTAGGCTTTATCGCGGATCACAGAAGCGATCAATTCTCCCGCGCGCCGATCGTTAACGCAGACAGCAGGAAGATGGGTATCAAACTGACGATCGAACTGGATCAGTCTGGTCGGCGAATTATGCAGGATCCTTAAATGGCTGACGTCATAATCGGGCGCATCGCTGATCACCGACAGCACCACGCCAGCGGCTTTATAACCGACCAGGGTATTCACCGCTTTGACCTCGGAATCCCGGTTGCCGCCCGTGGTGAAAATCATCACGGAATAGCCTTTGGCTTCGGCATTTTGGCACAGTGCCTGGATAACGTGGGCGTAGCTCTGGTTAAAAGTATCGTCCGTAACGACGCCGATAATCGGGCTTTGCGCCGTTTTAATGTTTTGTGCAAAAACATTGGGAACGTAATCGACCTCAGCAGCAATCCGTAATATTTTTTCACGCGTGTTAGCTTTGACTTTTTCCGGCGCGGTGAACGTTCGCGAGACCGTGATACTGCTAACGCCCGCAAGTCGGGCGATATCGGTGATAGTGGGCGATTTATTGCCAGACGTTTTCATGGAAATGACGATAACCCAGCGACAAAGGGAGCGGCAGTATAGCATTACCGGCATTCGCTGCGATCGTTTTCGCCGTCTGGCCTGAGGAACGCCCTATTTATAAAGCGCGCGATTGCCGGTCAGTTGGGTAATACGCTTTTTCGGGCCAGTCAGCCCTACAGGCAGGGGGCTGTAGATCACGCCGGGATAATGCATGGCATCCACGCTCTGCTTTTCCGGCCCGACCAGGTCATCAGGGTGTCGGCTCCCACCTGGCCGTTTTCCAAATTTTCCTTTAACCACTTTTAACCAGGTCGTTACGGCCAAACCCTTGCGGCGGGAAGGCGTCAGCGTCAGAAAAGCAGGTTGCCAGGACAAAACCCGATTTAAATATAACTCTTTATTTTTATAGTATAAAAAAATAACTGGCTCGTTTTGGCCCGCTATCATTAGCATTAAATCCTGAATTATCCGGGAAGTTAAAATAATCCGTTAAGTAAAAAACGACGTCACGACAGGGAGAATTCTGGGATGTTGTTATACGGATGTTATTATTAACAGCTTGTGAATAAACTGATTAGGATTTTATGCTGCTTTTATTTTATTGTATAGATGTATCTGTTTATCTTTACCATTCTTAACAAAGTGCTTAAATTATTAATTTAAACATGTAATATTAATGCAATAAGATTTCCGTAAGCGTCTTATATCGGAGGCACCGTTGGGGAGAATTATTGCAGGCTATTACATTGGACAATACGTCCAGTTTGATCTGAGCCATCGTAGAATTTCCAATTTCGATAAGAGAAACCACAGCGCTATCAAAGAATATCGGCTGCGGGAGACCATGCTGCGTCTGCTTCTTTTCCTGTTACAGAACGCCAACGACAATGCCGTACTGTTCAAAGATATTCTCTATCACGTTTGGGATCGTCATGGACTGCAATCTTCTAATCAACGGCTGTGGCAGGTGATGCAGCTGTTGCAGTTTCGTCTGCTTTCGCTGCATGTACCTCATGATTTTATTACCTTTTGCCAGATGACGGGCGGAAAAGGGGTTTACCTTAAAGGCGATATGATCAGGCCTTATTATTTCCAGAAAAAAACAAGCGCAGCCGACGCTGTTTAATGCACGGTCGTGATAATAAAAAAATGAGTAAATACGACAGAATATTATTGACTCTGCTTTAATTTTTTAAGCTATTTTTTTGGCGCTTATCCTTTCAATAAAAAGATGCCCGTTTCTGAACAGGCCGTAATGATTTGTTTTTTCAAACCGGGGTAGTGATTTTCTGAAAGCTATTCATATATTTTAAATATATTATCGGTGAAAAAATGAACCTACAATTAATCATCAAAGATGTCAGCGGTAAAGTTATTGCCAGACACGACTTAATTCCACAACAGCCTCTTTCTCTGACGCCGCCTGCAAACGCCTCTACCTTTGAAGTGCACAGTAATGATGGTAACCTTCCCGCGCAAATCAAAGCCACCAAAAGCAATAGCGGCCTCAGGCTGACATGGGCAGACGAAGCCACCGGCGAAAATTATGAGGTATTGCTGGATAATTACGCACCTGACGTGCCGCCAGCCGTGACCGCCTCCGATCCGGACGGCGTCGTGTATGCCTTTGACTATGACCCGACTTCTGCCGTGTATGAGCTCACCGATACTTCCGCTGAACTTCTGACCGTGGGGGACAATAACGTCATGCTGGCGGCGGGAGGGGGGATTGGCGCGGCCGCGCTGCTGATCGGCATCGGCGTCTCGAATCATTCCAGCGGCGGCGGCTCTTCATCCGACGATAACGCCACCTCCACGGTCAGCCCATCCATAGTTTTAACCGACGCCAGCGGCAATATTATCAATAACGGCGACGTCATTAGCGACAGCATGCTTACAGTAAGTGGAGAAGGCATGGCGCCGGGATCCACGGTAACCATCAGCGATGGGCGTGCCGTAATCGGTGAAGCCATTGTGGATGAAAACGGGCGCTGGAGTTTTACACCGGGCGAGGCGCTGGCGGATGGCGGACATACTATCGCGGTGGACGGCACGGATCTAAACGGCAATAGCGTTAGCGACAGCGTGGACCTGGTGGTAAACACCCAGGGTAATGCCGAAAACGACAATGAGGGCGTCGAAGAAGGCGTAATCGATCCGGAAAATATCCTGGACGAGGATATCCCCGCGCCTGAAGGCATAGTGCCTGTCGTAGTGATTGCTGATGACAGCGGCAACATTATCAACAGCGGCGAGGCGACCCGCGACAGCACGCCGATGTTCAGCGGCAGCAATTATCAGCCGGGCGGCACGGTGACGATCGCTAACGGTGATGCGCTGCTGGGCGAAACGGTAGTCGAGGCAAACGGCAGCTGGACGTTTACGCCGGAAGCATTACCGGAAGGTGCCCACACTATCACGGTTATTGGCCCCGATATAAACGGCGTCAGCAGTAGCAACAGTGTTGATTTGGTGATTGATGTCACTGCGCCGGAAGGGGTGGATACTGCCGGCGTAGTGATTACGGATGAAGCGGGCAACGCCATCGATCCGGGCAGCGCGTCCTCTGATCCTACGCCGACCTTCAGCGGCGACGGCGCGGAGCCGGGCAGCACAGTGGTGGTCAGCGACGGCGACGAGGTCATTGGCGAAACCACGGTAAACGAAGACGGCAGCTGGTCGTACACGCCGGACGAGCCGCTGGAGGAGGGCGACCACGATATCTCCTTCGAAATAATCGACGAGGCGGGCAACGGCAGCGGCCCTTCAGACTCCATTGATTACACCGTTGATACCACCGCGCCGGATGTGCCGGACGCCTCAGCCGTTGTTATCACCGATCCCGACGGCACCGCCATCGATCCGTCCGGCGCCACATCCGCCACCACGCCGACCTTCAGCGGCGACGGCGCGGAGCCGGGCGCGACCGTGGTGGTCAGCGACGGTGGCGAGGTCGTTGGCGAAACCACGGTAAACGAAGACGGCAGCTGGTCGTTCACGCCGGACGAGCCGCTGGCGGAGGGCGACCACGATATCTCCTTCGAAATAATCGACGAGGCGGGCAACGGCAGCGGCCCTTCAGACTCCATTGATTACACCGTTGATACCACCGCGCCGGATGTGCCGGACGCCTCAGCCGTTGTTATCACCGATCCCGACGGCAACGCCATCGATCCGGCCAGCGACACCAGCACCACCACGCCAACCTTCAGCGGCGATGGCGCCGAACCGGGCGCAACCGTGGTGGTCAGCGACGGTGAAACGGCCATCGGCGAAGCGACCGTGGCGGAGGACGGCAGCTGGTCGTACACGCCGGACGAGCCGCTGGCGGAGGGCGACCACGATATCTCCTTCGAAATAATCGACGAGGCGGGCAACGGCAGCGGCCCTTCAGACTCCATTGACTACACCGTTGATACCACCGCACCGGACGTGCCGGACGCCTCGGCCGTTGTTATCACCGATCCGGACGGCGCAGCTATCGTTCCCGGCAGCGACACCAGCACCACCACGCCAACCTTCAGCGGCGGCGGCGCGGAGCCGGGCGCGACCGTCGTCATCAGCGACGGTGAAACGGCCATCGGCGAAGCGACCGTGGCGGAGGACGGCAGCTGGTCGTTTACGCCAGAGGAGCCGCTGGCGGAGGGCGACCACGATATCTCCTTCGAAATAATCGACGAGGCGGGCAACGGCAGCGGCCCTTCAGACTCCATTGATTACACCGTTGATACCACCGCGCCGGACGTGCCGGACACTTCGGCCATCGTCATCACCGATCCGGACGGTGCAGCTATCGTTCCCGGCAGCGACACCACCACCACCACGCCGACCTTCAGCGGCAACGGCGCGGAGCCGGGCGCGACCGTCGTCATCAGCGACGGTGATGTGGCGCTCGGCGAAACCACGGTAAACGAAGACGGCAGCTGGTCGTACACGCTGGACGAGCCGCTGGCGGAGGGCGAACACAGCTTCTCGTTTGAAGCGGTGGACGAGGCGGGCAATACCAGCGGCGCGTCAGCGCCGATTGACTACACCGTCGATACCACCGCGCCGGAAGGTATTGAAACACCGGCCGTCATCATCACCAATCCCGACGGTACAGCCATCGATTCGGCCAGCGCCACATCCGCCACCACGCCAACCTTCAGCGGCAGCGCCGAACCGGGCGCGACCGTGATAATCAGCGACGGCGATACGGCGCTCGGTGAAACCACGGTAAGCGAAGACGGCAGCTGGTCGTTCACGCCGGACCAACCGCTGGCGGAAGGCGATCACGATATTTCCTTTGAGGTAATCGACGAGGCGGGCAATACCAGCGGCGCATCAGCGGCGATTGACTACACCGTCGACACCATCGCGCCGGAAGGCATCGATCCCGCCTCCATCGTGATTACGGATGAAGCCGGTATCGTCGTAGACCGCACAGAGACGCTGACCGACAGCAAAGCCACCTTCAGCGGCAGCGCGGAGCCGGGCGCAACCGTCACGCTTTACGACAAAGGTGAAAAAGTGGGAGAGGCCACCGTAGCCGAAGACGGCAGCTGGCAGTTTACCGATGAAGACGGATTATACGATGGCAGCCACGAGCTGACGTTTACGGTGACGGATGGGGCGGGCAACAGCAGCGCGCCGTCCGCCACGCTCAACCTGGATGTGCAGGCCGTTATCCTGACGGCAATGGACAATATCAGCGCGGAGGCCGCGGTCGGCTTTACCTATCCGGTCAGCGTAGAGGACGATCTGGGCACCTTAATCAGCGACAGCGGCCTGATTGCGATTAATAACACCATTGTCAGCGATGCGATCGTGGTGGCGGACGGCACCTTTATCGATCTTAACGTAACGGCTACCTCGTCCGCCTTCCTGAACGTTGCCAGCAACTCCACGCTGATCCTGCAAAAGTACCACTCTGCCACCGGCGAATGGGTAGATGTTTCGCAGGGAGGCAGCAGCAATCTGTTCGGCCTGTTTGGCTCAGGAGCCAATACTGCCACGCTGACGCTGTCCGGTCTGACCGCCGGAACCTATCAGCTGGTTTATACCACGGCGGGCATTAACATTGGCGCCAGCTTCGATCTCGAAGCGCGGGAGACGGTTTATACCCTGGCCGAAGAGGCCACCACCACCGATTACACCACGGCGGCAGGCAACGTAATGAGCGATGCGGACGGGATCTACGGCCCAGACACGATCCCGCACGGCGCCTCGACCCTGGTTTCTTCCGTCAGCGTTACCAATAGCGATGGCAACGTGACTAAAGTGACGCTGGGCGCCATCACCAAAACTACGCTGGTCGGCCAGTACGGCATGCTGATGATCGGTGGCGACGGCAGCTATGAATATATCCCTGCCGTCTCGATGAACAGTATCGGCAAGGTCGAAGTCTTTACCTATACCCTGACCGACTCCGCCACCGGCAAGACCTCTTCAGCGCAGCTCTATATCCAGATCGGCAGCACCAACGATGCGCTGACGCTCAGCTGGGATGCTACCGATCCCAGCGCCGACGCCGTCACGGATATTGCTTCCGCCAATGCTGCCGACGCCAGCGTAGCCGTAAGCTGGCGCACCACCGAAGCCAGCGATACGGATGTGGTGCTGACAACGGGCGGCACGGTGAACTATACCAGCGCCTTTACGCTGGTCTCCGCCGACGATCGGGTGTCCGGCACGCTGACGCTGAAAACCGGGCAGGGGCTGTTCGGCAACGATTTTGCCACCGATAAAAACATCGCTTATGAACTTCAGCAGCTGGGCAGCGACGGCAGCTGGACGACGGTAACGACCGATAATCTTGTGGTGCCGGCGGGCGATCACAACGGCGAGGTGCTGCTGACGCTGGATATATCGACGCTGGTTGAGGAGGCCGGGACCTGGCGCCTCGCCATCGTCACCACGGGCGCGGACAACGACGTGATACTGGATATGGCTGTCTCCGTAACCAGCACCACGGACTATGAGATCACCGCCAGCCAGGCCGCTTCAGGCAACCTGCTGACCGACGAGGGCATCGACGGCGCCATCGACAAGCTCAGCTCCATTTATACCCGGCTTTACGCCAAAGCGGGCGACGGCAGTGCCGATACCGACGTCGACAGCAGCTACGTTGCCGTAACCGAAAGCGGCATCACCCTGGTCGGCGAATATGGCACGCTGCTGCTCTATAGCGACGGCACCTATCTCTATACGCCGGATGCCACCACGCTGCCGTCAGGCTCTCAGGATATCTTTACCTACGCGCTGCAAGGGGTGAACGGCAAGGTGGTTACGGCCACGCTTACCGTCAACCTGGGCGTGGAGGTTGACGGCAGCAATGGCGGCGCGCTGGTATTCCAGGGCACGGAGGCGAATGACGTTTTCGCGGTTTACGATACGGATTTTGCGCAGATGGACGGCGCGGACGGCAGCGATACCCTGGCCTGGTACGGCAAGGCCGAACTGGTGCTGAGCGATGTCGCCGCCAGAGTCAGCAATATCGAAACCCTGGCGCTCGCGGCAGAAAGCAGCGGCAGCGTGGTGGTCACTGCTCAGGACGTGGTCGATATCACCAACGACGTGAATACGCTCACCGTTACCGGCGCAGCGGGCGACACCGTTACGCTGGTGGGAAGCTGGATCAACAGCGGCACCACGGTGATAAACAGCGTTTTGTACACGCATTACACAGGCACGACCGGGGCGGGCGTCGCTGTCGATCTCAACGTGCAGCAGTCGGTTGCGCTTTCGGCGGCGAGCTACCAGGACAGCTCGTCAGGCAGTGAATATGACGTGGTCGCCGCAGAAGCGATTACGGGCACGGACGGCAACGATCTTTTTAACGTTGACGGCAGCGACTTCGCCAGTATCGATGGCGGCGCCGGGCTGGATACGCTGGTCTGGCGCGCCAGCACGCTGACGGTCAGTGAGATCGCGGACAAAGTCAGCAATATTGAAGAGATCGAGCTGGCCGCCGACGCGGGCAATTTGCTGATTTCCGCGCAAAACGTGGCGGATATTACCGATGACGACAACACGCTTTATGTGAAAGGCGAGGCTGGCGATACGCTGACGCTGGGCGGCAGCTGGCAGTGGATCGGCAGCGAGGTGCTTAACAACGCCAGCTACGACCGCTACGTCAGCACCGCGGCCGACGGGCAAAGCGTTACCCTGCTGGTCGACAGCGAAATAGCCTTCAGCGCCACGGAAACCGCAGCGGAAAACAATGCCGCCGACGTCACCGGCCAGGTGACACTGCTCAGCGACAGCGTGGCGCAGACGGTTACCGTGGAGGAGGAAAGCAACAGTTTTATCAGCGACAGCTTCGTCATCGCCAGCAGTAGCGACCAACAGGCGATCGGCTTCAGCGTCTCCGGCGCCTCGATCGATGCCGATAACAGCGTGTCGGCCACGTGGTCATTGCAGCGCTACAACGGGCAGACCTTCGCCTGGGAAACCGTCACCGGCGGCTCACAGGCGCTGACCAGCAGCAGCGCGCTGAACGTGACGCTTTCTGACCAGCCGGTCGGCACTTATCGTCTGACCATCGACACCACGCAGAGCGGCCACACCAGCCTGCTGTTGCTCACGGTTTATGACGAACTGGCGATCGAGGTGGCGGTCAATATCATCAGCACCACCGACTATCAGGTTACCGCCGATGCCAGCAGCGCCGGATCCGTCTTTACCAGCGATAACGGCCTGATAGTGAAATCTATTGCGGCAGGCATCGTCACCGGCGCGGCCAGCTACACGCTGGTAGCAGCGGCGGGTACGACGATCGTTGGCGAATATGGCTCGCTGACCATTCACAGCGACGGCAGCTACACCTATACGCTGGCCAGCGGCTCGACGATCCCGCTTGCCAGCAGCGAAGATGCCTTTACGTATCTGCTGAGCGACGGCACCACGCAAACGCTGACGGTGACGCCGGGCGTGGCGGTGGATGGCCTGGGCGGCGGCGCGCTGACCTTCGCGGGCACGGTCGGCGACGACAGCTTTGCGATTTACGACACGCAGCTGACCGTGCTGGACGGCAAGGCCGGTCACGATACGCTGGTCTGGCGCGGCGAGGGCGAGCTGCGGCTGAGCGATCTTGCCGGTAAGGTCAGCAATATCGAGGCGATAGATCTTCAGGATAACGGTGCGGCGGCGGTGCTGACGCTGAACGTTGATGATATCGCCAGCGTCACCGGCGACGGCGACTCGCTTTACGTACGCGGCGGCAGCGAGGATTCGCTTTCTCTGGCGGGCGAGTGGCTGGTCAGCGGCGTGGAAACGCTGAATAACATCGTTTATACGCTTTACACCAGCGCCACGCTCAATGGCACGGCTATTAAGCTTTACGTACAGGAAGGCATAACCTTTAACGAAGTAACCGCCGGGATTGAAGGCTCGTTGAGCGCCGAAGAAATGCAGGATCTGACGCTCGTCTCCGTCAGCCAGAATGGCGAAACCGCCGTGGTCGACGGCGAGGCCGCGAGTCTGCAAGGCTACTGGGGTACGCTGGCTATCGACGGCGCGGGCCACTACCGCTACGTGCCGGATGAGGCGGCCGCGCAAAGCGGCCATACCGATACCTTCACCTACACCTTATCGGACGGCAGCAGCGCGTCGCTGAGCGTCAGCTTAGGGGTGACGGTGGACGGCAGCGCGGGCGGCGCGCTCACCTTTAGCGGCTCCGGCGGCAGCGATATATTCCAGCTTTACGATACCGACTTCACCTCGATAAACGGCGCGGACGGCAGTGATACCCTGGCCTGGCACGGCAGCGGCTCGCTGGATCTGAGCGCTATCTCCGCCCGAGTCAGCAATATCGAAGCCGTAGATATGCTGGACGACAGCGTTAACGACAGCCTGACCGTCAGCGCGGAAAGCCTGTTCAATATCACCGACGACAATAACACGCTCTACGTCAGGGGCGCGGAAGGCGATACGGTGACGCTAAACGGCAGCTGGACGCAATCGACGGCCCTGCTGGCGGACGGCATCAGCTACGAGCACTACACCAGCACGGCCGCCGACGGCTCGCTGGTGCAGCTCTATATCGAAGACGATATCGTTATTGGCTGAGCAAGCGCCGGGCGACGCGCCTGCCGCCCGGCCTGGCCAGGGATTTTCAGGATGAAGCTATGGAAAGACGTTTTACCGCCTTTTGCTGCCTGCTGGCGCTGCCTTGTGTCAGCCTTGCGCAGCCGTCGCCGCCGAAAGAAGCGCCTGATGGATTCTGGGGGCTTTTTTCCGGCGCGCCGGACACCCTGCCTGAGGCCGCCGCAGACCAGACCGATATGCTGCCGACGGGCGACGGCAAAACGCTGCCCGTCGACTGGCACGCCGCGATCCTGCTGGCGGTGCAGCACCATCCGGCCATCAGCAGCAGCATCGCCTCGCTGGAGTCGGCGGGCTTTAGCATCGATAACGCCAGCGCGGGCTACCTTCCCGCGATTAAAGCGGGGGTTACCTCGGGCCGACAGCAGGACGAAGGCAGCGGGCAAATCGCCACGCTGGGGCTGTCGCAAATGCTTTATGACTTTGGCAAAACCGGCGGCGCGGTGGATCGGGCAACGGCCGGTTATCTGCGACAGCAGGCCGCTTTGCTGGCGCAGGTCGATAGCGTGATTGAGCAAACGGCGCTGGCGCTGAACGAGGTCTGTCGCTATACGCAGCAGCTTGATAACGCACGCAAACAGGTAAGGGCGCTGCAGGATATTTTACGGCTTACGCAGCTGCGCGCGACGGCGGGCGCCAGCACGCGCGTCGATCCCGTACAGGCGCAGGCACGCGTTGAAGCGGCCGAGGCGCAGCAGCAGGAGAGCGAGATCAAACTTCGCCAGGCGAAGTACCACCTTCAGGCGCTGCTGGGCCAGCCGATCGCGGACAGGCCGCTCGCCACGCCGCTGGATCTACAACCGCTGATCCGCAAACTGGGCGCCACGCTCGATCTGAACAGAAACCCCACCATCCTCATCGCACAGGCCGACGCCGCCATCGCCAGCGCTGACCTGCGCAGCAGCAAAGCGCAGCGTTATCCCACGCTGTCGCTGGAGGCCAGCAGCAACAAATATATCGGCGATATCGCCCGCTATCAGAGCCGTAGCCAGTATCAAAACGTCTATCTCTCCCTGAACAGCACCCTCTATCAGGGCGGCGCGCTGGCGGCGCAGGAAAACGCCAGCGCCCGCGCGCTGGCCGCGGCCAGAGAAACCATCAGCAGCCAGAAGCTGGAGCTGACCGACCGGCAGCGCAGCGCGTTTCAGAGCATGGCTGGTCTGCAAAACAACATCAGCATCCTCGCCCGGCGGCTGCGCACCATTACCGAGACGCGGTCGCTTTACCGCGAGCAATATCTGGCGCTGGGCAACAGGAACGTGCTTGATTTGCTCAACGCCGAACAGGAAATCAGCCGCGCGGAGCTGGATCTTATCAACGCCCGCCGCGACCTTTGGGCCGCCGAAGTAACTTATCTTGCGCTGGCCGGTATGGCCAGAGACGCCTTCAGCATCAATATGCCGGCCGTCCAGGCGCAGCGGCAAACAGTGAAAAATGAGCCTTATGAACAACCCTTTCTCAGATAACGACGCCACCGGCCATGCTGAAAAAAGCCGCTACCTGCCGTGGCTGGAAGCCCTGCTGCTGATCGCCAGGCATTATCGCCTTGAGGCTTCGCCAGAGCGGGTAAAAGGCGAGGCGGAGTGGCAGCTGCGACAGCTGCCGCAGGACAAGCTGATTGAAAACATGGCGCGCCAGCTCGGCCTGCTGGTGCTGTTTGACGACTTCCATCCCGACTGGCTGGACGCCTGGCGGCTGCCGCTGGTGGTGGATTTCGGCGCGCGCGGCGTCGGCGTGGTTACGTCGCTGAGCGCCCAAGGCCAGGCGAGCGTGATGCTGACCGGCGAAAAACAGCTGCAAAGCGTGCTCAGCGTGGACGAGCTGGGCCGCTATGCGCAGCGCGTGCTGCTTGCCCGCCCTGAAACCGCCGTGCCCGACGCCAGAGTCGACGACTATATTCAGCCTTACCGCGCCAGCTGGCTGTGGCAGACGCTGCTGCGGGAGTGGCCGAGCTGGATCAACATCATGTTCGCCTCGCTGATGATCAACGTGCTGGGCCTGGCGGCGATGCTGTTTACCATGCAGGTGTACGACCGCATTATTCCTTCGCAGTCCGTGCCGTCACTGTGGGTACTGTTTGGCGGCGTTATGATTGCGCTGACTTTTATCTTTATCCTGCGCATGGCCCGCACTTACATTTCCGACTGGGCGGGCAAGCGCGCCGATTTGCGTATTTCCGACAAGGTCTTCGGCCACGCCTTGCGCATCCGTAGCGACGCGCGGCCAAAATCAACCGGATCTTTTATCGCGCAGATCCGCGAGCTGGAGCAGCTGCGCGAGCTGATTGCCTCCACCACTATCTCCGCCGTGGCCGATCTGCCGTTTCTGATCCTCTTTCTGATCGTGCTCTGGCTGCTGGGCGGCTGGCTGGTGCTGGTGCCGCTGGTGGCGATCCCGCTGATTGTGCTGCCGGGACTGCTGGCGCAGCGGCCGCTGGCGAAGCTTTCCAGAGCCACCATGCGCGAGTCGGCCCTGCGTAACGCCATGCTGGTGGAGTCGGTGCAGGGCGCGGACGATATCAAGCTGCTGCGCGGCGAGCCTTACTTTCAGAACCAGTGGAACCACCTGAACGAAACGATCGGCAAGGCGACGGTCAGGCAGCGTTTTATCAGCGGGCTGCTGGCCAGCTGGACCAGCGAGGTACAGACGCTGGCCTATGTCAGCGTGGTGCTGGTGGGGGCGTTGCTGGCGATGGACGGCGATATCTCCACCGGCGTGCTGATTGGCTGCTCGATGCTGGCCTCGCGCATGATGGCGCCGCTGGGCCAGCTGGCGATGATTTTTAGCCGCTGGCAGCAGGCGAAAGTCGCCCGAGAAGGGCTGGCAAGCCTGCTAAACAGCGAGGTAGACCAGCCCGAGCGCGGGGCGCAGGTGCATCGCGCAAAACTGTACGGCGACTACAGCCTGGACGGTATTGTCTATCGCTACAGCCCTGAAGCCGCCCAGGCGGCGCTGGCGCTCGATAAGCTGACCATCAAGCCCGGCGAAAAAATCGCTCTGCTGGGCCGCAACGGATCTGGCAAATCCACGCTGCTGCAAATGCTGGCCGGGCTGCTGCGGCCTACGCAGGGCGCGCTGCTGCTGGATGGCGTCCGGCTCGACACGCTCGATCCGCTGGATGTCCGGCGCGACGTCAGCCTGGTCAGCCAGTCCTCGTCGCTGTTTTTCGGCACCATCCGCCAGAATTTGCGCCTGGGAATGCCGCTGGCTACGGAGGAGGAGATGCAGGAAGCGCTGGCTATCGCTGGCGCTATGACCTTTATCCGCCAGCTGCCGGAAGGCCTGGACTATCTGCTTCACGAGGGCGGCAAAGGCTTGTCCGGCGGGCAGCGCCAGCTGCTGCTGCTGGCCCGCGCACTGTTGCGCCAGCCCGCCGTGCTGCTGCTGGATGAGCCGACGGCCTGGCTGGACGACGCCGCCGAAAGCCGCCTGATCGAAAAGCTTAAGGCCTGGTCGGGCGAGAAAACGCTGATTATCGCCACGCACCGACCGGCAGTGATGCAGCTGGTGGATCGTATTTTGCTGTTGGATAACGGCAAAATCGTGCGTGACGGGACGAAGGAGCAGCTGCTGGTTAAACCGGCCGCGCCGCGCCGCAAAACGGAGGCGTCATCATGAGCGGACGCTTCAGAGGGCGCAAAAAAACGGCCGCGCGCGGCAGCGCGCTGATCGTCTGGTCGCTGCTGACGATGCTGCTGCTGTTTTTTCTCTGGGCCAGCCTGTTTGAACTGGATGAGGTCACGGTCGGCGTCGGCAAAGTCATCCCCAGCAGCCACGCGCAGATCGTGCAGTCGCTGGAAGGCGGCATTCTGCAAACGCTGAAAGTGCGTGAAGGCGACGTGGTGGAGGCGGGCCAGGTGTTGGCGTTGCTGGATCCCACGCAGCTGGATTCCGGGCTACAGGAGAGCACGGCAAGAATGCGGGCGGCGCTGGCGACGGCGGCCCGTTTACAGGCGGAAACGGCGGGCAGCGAGCTGAATTTTCCGCCCGAGGTGCTGGAGGACGGCGATCTGGTGGCGGCCGAGACGGCGCTGTATC
Organism: Erwinia sp. TECH1; assembly: GCF_054057575.1. NCBI lineage: Bacteria > Pseudomonadati > Pseudomonadota > Gammaproteobacteria > Enterobacterales > Erwiniaceae > Erwinia > Erwinia sp. TECH1. Next base: position 314,005 of record NZ_JBSRZK010000001.1, read on the forward strand.
GCTCGCGCAGGGAGAACCTGGACAAAACGCTGAGCGGCCTGCGTGAAGCGCTGACGTTGATCAACCGCGAGCTTAAGCTGACCGCTTCGCTGGTGGCGCAGGGCGCGGCCAGCGACGTGGAAGTGCTGCGGCTGAAAAGACAGGCTAACGATCTGCAAAGCAAGCTGAACGACGCGCAAAATCAGTACATCGTGCACGCGCGGGAGGACCTGGCGAAAGCCAATGCCGAGGCCGCTTCGCAGCGATCGGTCATCATCGGACGCGCCGATGCGCTGAAGCGCACGACGATAGTCGCGCCGGTCAGGGGTATCGTCAAAGCGATCGAGGTCAACACGGTGGGCGGCGTGATCCCGCAGCGCGGCAACCTGATGGAGCTGGTGCCGCTGGATGAACAGCTGCTGATTGAAGCGCAGATTTCGCCGCGCGACGTGGCTTTTATCACGCCGGGCCAGCGCGCCGTGGTCAAGCTGACCGCCTATGATTTTAATATCTATGGCGGCCTTGAGGGGAAAGTGGCTTCCATATCGCCGGATACCCTCCAGGACGAGGTGCATCGGGACAACTACTACTATCGCGTCTATGTGCGTACCGAAAAAGATTATCTGCTTAATAAAAAAGGGAAAAAATTCCCGGTGCATCCGGGGATGATCGCGATGGCGGAAATCCATACCGGCAGCAAAACCATTATGGCTTACCTGTTGAAACCGCTGAACCGGGCGAAAGAGGCGCTACGCGAAAGATAACGCTGGGCGAAAAGGGCAGACCACGCTTTTTCCTGCTTCCCTTGCCTGAAAAGAAACGATAATGTGCGCGTGACGAAGTGGCGCTTCCTCGCTGACCGGTGCCACCTGATAATTTCATTTTCAGCGGAGAAACTCATGAGTAAGTCGACGTCCATTCTCTTTTCTGCTTTTTTACTGGCTGCCACGCCGTTAGTGTCTACGGCTTTTGCAGAAGATGTTCAGACGCAGCAGGATCCTGCCGCCGCCGCGCCAGCCACGGATGCCCCAGCTGCGAATACGCCAGCCACGGATGCGCCAGCTACGGATGCGCCAGCTACGGATGCGCCAGCTACGGATGCCCCATCCGCCGCGCCGATCGCGCCGGAAGCACAAACGCCTTCTCAGGCGCAGACGCCTTCAGGCGAAACGGCCGCGCCGCAGCGCGATCCGGCCCATCCTTATGAAATTCAGTACTTTTTTGCCGATTTCCAGCGTTTCACTATCGGCAGCGTTGTGCCTGACCGCTACCGCACTAAAAAATATGAAATTGTGGACTGGAAAACCCGCAACCTGCCTGCGCCTGAGCAGGGCACCAGCTGGACCTATATGGGCGGCAACTACGTGCAGATTTCTAAAGAAGATGGCCGCATCCTGAAAGTGGAATCCGGCGACATTTTTTACAAGCAATAAGCTATAAAAAAGCCCGGCGTTAAACGTCGGGCTTTACGAGTATTGGCAAGGCGGCGTTTTTTATTCCGCCTTTGCCCGATCGCCATACAGATACCCCAGCGAAGCCAGCAGGCACAGGCTATAGCCCAGCAGTTCGCAGCCTTCCTCCGCCATGTTTTTCACCGTATGGTTATAGCCATCCAGCATCAGGTGCTGCCACAGGTCGCGCATACCGAACAGGCGAGCAAACACCAGAATGGTCAGCAAACCCGCGCACAACATGCCCCAGGCAGGATGACGCAGCAGATCGGCCAGGCCTTTCACGGCGCGCTTTGGCTGAAGCACGGCAATAACGACGCACGCGGCGGCAGTGGCCAGCGCGAACCACACCCAGCTGCCGTGTGACAGCTCGTCGAACAGGAAATCCAGCTCGCGGATCAGCATACAGGTGAAGAAGCCGCCGATTAATATCAGCGTCGGCCTGATGGCAGGCTGTCGATATGCGCCATGAAAATAGAGCAGCGCGATAGCCAGCAGCATCAGTTCCTGAGCGATTTCAGTAAATGAGGTTTCGTGTACGCCATCGTTCATCCAGCGAACATCGATAAAAACCATTCCCATCATGGCGGCCAGAAACAGCGCGCAGCCAATAAAAGCCAACGCCTTGCGGCGGATAAAAAGTAAATCAGATTGCATAACGCCCCTTATTTTTTCGAGGCGATTATAGGCACTGAGTTGACGCAGGCTTACCAATTAATGCCGCCGGCCTGCGGCAGCGGCGCCGATTTGAGTTAATTAATGCAGAAAAGCGCCGAAAATCCCGGTTAAGGATTAATTCGGCAGCTGATATCTTTGCTGCTGGCGGGTGAACCAGGCAAGCGGCACGTAATAGGGCGCCTGCGTCAGCTGCTCAATGCCGCTTTCGATAATAGTGGAAGCCTGCCGCCACAGCGCTTCATTTCCGTCTTTCAGCAAGGCGATCTGCACGCGTTTTTCTGTCAGATAAACGCGGGCAAAATGCGGATCGTAATGAATAATCGAGCGGGTGTTATCAATGATATCGGCCAGCTTGATGGTCTGGGCGTCGCCCGAGGCCTGTGCCGTATGGCGAAAATGGGCCACTTTACGCGCTGCGCGATTTTTTGCGTCGGGCTGCTTGCTGTCGGTCAGCATCGCCACCAGCGAGGCGACCTCCGCGCCAAAATGGCTCTCGATATCCGCCAGCGTGTTGGACGTATCTTCGACCGTGTCGTGTAGCCATGCGGCGGCCAGCATGATTTCGTTATCGGTTACGCTGCGCACCAGCTCCACTACCGCAGCCGGATGTACGATATAAGGCTCATCGGTATATTTGCGACGCTGACCCGTGTCAGCATGAGCCTTGCTGGCGTAGCGTCGGGCCTTTTCTTCCAGTGAATACATCGGTTTTCTCCCCTGAACATTAAGATTCGCTTGCAATTATATAGCGCACTATTTATATTTTTTGCCATGACCACAGATAAAGATGACAAAAAAGCGGAAGCCTCGCCACTGTTGCTTGATCAACAGCTTTGCTTCGCGCTCTATTCCACCAACCTGGCGCTGCACAAGCTTTACCGCCAGCTGCTGGCACCGCTCGATATCACCTATCCGCAATATCTGGTGATGCTGGTGCTGTGGGAGCGCGATGACGTGACGGTTTCCGAAATCGGCGAACGGCTGTTTCTGGACTCCGCCACGCTGACGCCGCTGCTGAAAAGGCTGGAGGCGGCGGGTCTGTTGGATCGTCAGCGCTCGCGCAAAGACGAGCGCCAGGTCGTGGTAACGCTGACCGAACAGGGTCGCGAGCTGCGCCATAAAGCGGTCGATTTACCTCAGGCCGTCAGCTGCGCCGCCGCCTGTGATGCGGAAAAAATGCGCGTGCTGAAAGCCGAACTGGAAAGCCTGCGCGACAGCCTCAACGGCTAGACCGTAGTCTCGCTCCGGAAAGTCTATACTGATTACAGACGCCTCATTAAGTCGCTCGCGATTTAATAGCGCATATAAAACCCAATGAAAGGAGTTGCCTGATGTCTTTAGAAAAAGTCGTTTACCGTGCCAAAGCAAAAGCCACCGGTGGTCGTGACGGTCGTGCTACCTCTTCAGACGGCGTGCTGGACGTAAAGCTGGGCGTACCGAAAGAAATGGGCGGCGCGGGCGGCGAAGCCACCAACCCTGAACAGCTGTTTGCCGCTGGCTACTCGGCCTGCTTCCTGGGCGCGATGAAGTTTGTCGCCAACCGCGACAAAATCACTATGCCAAAAGAAGCCTTTATCGAAGGGGAAGTGGGCATCGGGCCGCTGCCGACCGGTTTTGGTATCGAAGCTAAATTGAATATCCATCTGGAAGGAATGGACGCGGCGGAAGCGAAAAAGCTGGTGGACGCGGCCCATATCGTCTGCCCTTACTCTAACGCAACCCGCGACAATATCGACGTAACGCTGAATATCATCAACTGATAACGGCGCTGGCCGGAGCCGCTATGGCGCTCCGGCTGTCTGTAACCCTGCGACCCGCCGCGTTTCTCTGCTTATTCCCGCGATTGAACTGATAAATCCCCGATAATGTGGTTAACTACGCCGCTTGCGCGTGGAGGTGAATTTTTTCCCTTCAGAATCGTCCGGGGAAAGTTTCTCAGGGTGATAATCGACCCTATAACCGAACTCTGGCGAAACGGTATGGTCTGATTAGCGTTTACTCTAAAGCTACGCCGGGATAAAGGTTGCATGAATTACATTAAAACACTGACGCAGCAAAAGCTCTCGTTTTTGCTGGCGTTTTACATCGGTATCTTTCTGAATATTCCCGTTTTTTATCGTCGTTTCGATCCCTTTCTGGCCCACTTCAGCGTGGCGGAATGGCTTTCCGCCGTGGCGGAAGTCGTCGCCATCGTTCTGCTGACCTTTTTCCTGATGCGGCTGCTGTCGCTGGGCGGCAAAATTTTCTGGCGCGTGACCGCTACCGCGCTGGTGCTGATTTCGGTAGCCGCCAGCTACTACATGAGTTTCTTTAACGTGGTGATCGGCTACGGCATCGTCGCGTCGGTGATGACCACGGATACCGATTTGTCGAAAGAGGTGATTGGCTACCATTTTGTGCTGTGGATGGTGCTGGTCAGCGCGCTGCCGCTGCTGCTGATCTGGCGCAACTCGCTGCGCCTGACGCTGATTGAGCAGCTGAAAACGCCGGGACAGCGCCTGAAGCCGCTGGGCGTGCTGCTGCTGGCCGTGGCGCTGGTCTGGCTGCCTATCCGCTATTTCGACAAGCAGCAGAACATCAACGAGAAGCTGACCAATGTCGATCTGCCGAGCTATGGCGGCGTGGTGGCGCACTCTTATCTGCCTTCCAACTGGCTGTCGGCGCTGGGGCTGTTTGCCTACACCAGCTACGACGAGACGATGGACGGTAAAGACCTGTTCGATCCGGCAAAGCAGTTTACCTATAACGCACCGGCCGGGCTGGACGACACCTATGTGGTATTCGTGATTGGCGAAACCACCCGCTGGGATCATATGGGCCTGCTGGGCTATAACCGCGATACCACGCCAAAGCTTTCCCACGAGAAAAACCTGGTGGCGTTCCGGGGGGAATCCTGCGACACCGCAACCAAGCTTTCGCTGCGCTGTATGTTCGTGCGTGAAGGCGGCACCGATGAAGGGCCAGGCCGCACGCTGAAAGAACAGAACGTTTTTGCGGTGATGAAGTCGCTGGGCTTTAGCTCGGAGCTTTTCGCTATGCAAAGTGAAGTCTGGTTCTATAACAATACCGATGCGGATAACTTCGCGTTCCGCGAGCAGATTGGTTCGGAAAAGCAGAACCAGGGCAAGTCGGTGGACGATATGCTGCTGGTGCCGGAGTTGAAAAAGTCGCTCGATCGCCATCCTGAAGGCAAGCATCTGGTGGTGCTGCATACCAAAGGCTCGCACTACCTTTACTCGCAGCGCTATCCGCGCGAGTTTGCCCGTTATCAGCCTGAATGTATGGGCGTGGACGATAAATGCAGCAAAGCGATGCTGATCAACGCCTTTGATAACTCGGTACTTTATACGGATACGGTGCTGGAAAGCGTGTTCGATCAGCTGCGCGATAAGAAAGCGATTGTCTTCTACGCGGCCGACCACGGCGAATCGATCAGCGATAACATGCACCTGCACGGCACGCCGCGTCATATGGCGCCGCCGGAGCAGTTCCGCGTGCCGATGATCGTGTGGGCTTCCGATAAGTATCTGGCAGACCCGGCTAACCAGAGCCGCTTTGAACGCCTGCAGGCGCAGCAGCGCGTGGGCGCGACGCATCGTCACGTTGAGCTGTTCGACTCGGTGCTGGGCTGCCTGGGCTACACCTCTCCGGATGGCGGCATCAAAGAGGCGAACGACTGGTGTGCGGATCCGACAAAGCGTAAAGCTTCTGGCGGCAAAATCTGACGCGCCGCGTCAAATTGCTAACCCCCGAGCCTTAGCGGCCGGGGGTTTTTTATTGCCTGCCGTTAAGGCCGTATTAAGGTTGGCGCAGAGAGTCATGCGTGGGATCAAAAAAACCGGGGCAGATTCTTGCAAGATAAGCCGCGGAAGCGCTGTGCGCTTCTTCCTCTAACTGAACGGATAACCCAGGAGAACGGTCATAATGATGTATCTCATTTTATTTATCGCCATTGTGGCGGAAGTGATTGGTACCACCTTGCTGAAAACGTCGGAAGGTTTTACGCGGCTGTGGCCAACTCTGGGTACCGTATTTTGCTACGGCATCGCTTTTTACTGTCTGTCCCTGACGCTGCAGCATCTGCCGACCGGCATCGCCTATGCCATTTGGTCGGGCGTGGGTATCGTGTTGATCTCGCTGGTCGCCTGGCTGTGGCACGGCCAGCGGCTGGATCTGCCCGCGCTAATCGGCATGGCATTTATCATCGTCGGCGTGGTTATTATCAACACGCTTTCCCGCGCCGTTTCGCACTGATTATCCGTTATCGGCGGCCCTGAAGCGCCGCCGACACCGGCAGCCGATCGTGCTGTGGTGTAAAAATACCCGTCTCGCTTTATGCCCTTACTATCCGTAAAAAAGCCTTTCCCGCCCGCTACCGCCGCGTTAATTCGCGCTGCGCTGTACATGACCAAAAAAACGCGTTATTGGCCGTTTTTTATCCTGCCGTTGCAGAATTTTTGCCTGGAATGGCAGGTATAAGCAAAGCGTATTGTTAAAAAAATGGGATACAGGCGACTATTTTCAAGGGTTTTTTTGCAACGCGTTTCACTGGCTGCTGATTTTCTGGCGCTATTTTAAGCGGCATTAAAAGTTAACGGCGCATTATATGCGCTGGAAAAGGTCGCTTTTGGTTATTTTTTATATTTGTCTGTCGCCTCTCATCCTCTGTGTAAATAGCCAACGGCCGTATTGACGTTTTCTGCAACTGTTGACAAATTGATCGCTCAGAAGAGAAAGGATAAGGATTTGTCTGATGGCATCAGCCTCGCCGCGTCTTCTACCCAAACCTTCTGATACGTACGGGCCACTATAAAAAAATACAGGCCTGACGAACTGCCTAATACAACATCACAACTGGAGCAGAAGCATGCGTAATTCCCTGGCTAAAAACAGGATGCTGAAGGTCGGTTTGAGCCTGGTCGCCCTGACCGTGGCCGCCAGCGTCCAGGCCAAAACCCTCGTTTATTGTTCCGAAGGATCGCCTGAAGGCTTTAACCCACAGCTTTTCACTTCCGGCACCACTTACGATGCCAGCTCCGTACCGATCTATAACCGCCTGGTGGAGTTCAAAGTCGGCACCACCGAGCTACAGCCCGGCCTGGCGGAAAAGTGGGACGTGAGCGAAGACGGCAAAACCTATACTTTCCACCTGCGTAAAGGCGTGAAGTGGCAAACCACTAAAGATTTCAAACCTACGCGTGACTTTAATGCCGACGACGTGGTGTTCTCCTTCGAGCGTCAGCTGGATAAAAACAACAAGTATCATGGCGTTTCCGGCGGCAGCTACGAATACTTTGAAGGCATGGACATGCCGAAGCTCATCAGCAAAATTGAGAAGGTGGACGACCACACGGTACGCTTTGTGCTGACCCGTGCGGAAGCGCCGTTCATGGCCGATCTGGGGATGGATTTCGCGTCTATTCTCTCTGCGGAATATGCCGACAAGATGCTGCAAGCGGGCACGCCGGAAAAAGTCGATCTGAATCCGGTCGGCACCGGCCCGTTCCAGCTGCTGCAATATCAGAAAGATTCCCGCATTCTCTATAAAGCCTTTGACCAGTTCTGGGGCACCAAACCGAAAATCGATCGCCTGGTCTTCTCCATCACGCCGGATGCCTCGGTGCGCTACGCCAAGTTGCAGAAGGGCGAGTGCCAGATCATGCCTTATCCGAATCCGGCCGATCTCGCGCGGATGAAGGAAGACAAGAATATCAACCTGATGCAGATGCCGGGCCTGAACGTCGGCTATCTCTCCTATAACACCGAGAAAAAGCCGCTGGATAACGTCAAGGTTCGCCAGGCGCTGACCATGGCGGTGAACAAGAAAGCGATTATCGACGCGGTTTACCAGGGCGCGGGCCAGGCGGCGAAAAACCTGATCCCGCCGACCATGTGGAGCTACAACGACGCGGTGCAGGATGACGCCTACGATCCGGCCAAAGCCAAAGCGCTGCTGAAGGAAGCGGGCATGGCGGACGGCTTCGCTATCGATCTGTGGGCGATGCCGGTACAGCGTCCTTATAACCCGAACGCTCGCCGTATGGCAGAGATGATCCAGGCCGACTGGGCGAAAATTGGCGTGAAGGCCAAAATCGTCACCTACGAGTGGGGCGAATACCTGAAACGCGCGAAAGCTGGCGAGCACCAGACCGTGATGATGGGCTGGACGGGCGACAATGGCGACCCGGATAACTTCTTCGCCACGCTGTTCAGCTGCACCGCGGCGAAGGATGGCTCTAACTACTCTCGCTGGTGCTACAAGCCATTCGAGGATCTGATCCAGCCTGCGCGCGGTGAAGCCGACCACAACAAGCGTATCGAGTACTACAAGCAGGCTCAGGTCATGATGCACGAGCAGGCGCCTGCGCTGATTATCGCTCACTCCACCGTGTTTGAGCCGGTCAGCAAAAAAGTCTCCGGCTACGTGGTCGATCCGTTAGGTAAGCATCACTTCGAAAACGTCGATATCCAGGAGTAAAGAGAGCGGCCGGTTCGCCGGCTGCTTTACCCATCCCTGTGGGTCGTGTTCGACGGCCCGTCGCAAGGCTTAAGTCAATCTGGTCAAGGCGCCGTTAGCGGCGTCGCGGACGGGCTGCCCGACCGTAAGATGTGAGCAATTATAATCCCCCAGGCTACGGTCTGCGGGAACTTAAAGAGAATCCGGATTATGCTGCAGTTCATACTCCGACGTCTGGGGCTTGTTATCCCGACGTTTATTGGTATCACCCTGTTAACCTTTGCTTTTGTCCATATGATCCCAGGCGATCCGGTACTGATTATGGCGGGCGAGCGCGGCATGTCCGCCGAACGTCACGCCCAGCTGCTGGCGCAGATGGGGCTGGATAAGCCGCTGTGGCAACAGTATGCCTCCTACGTCTGGGGCGTGCTGCACGGCGATCTGGGCATCTCCCTGAAAAGCCGTATTCCTGTCTGGCAGGAGTTCGTGCCGCGCTTTAAGGCGACGCTGGAGCTGGGCATCTGCGCGATGATTTTTGCCGTCGCGGTAGGTATCCCGGTCGGCGTGCTGGCTGCGGTAAAGCGCGGTTCCATTTTCGATCACACCGCCGTCGGCATCTCGCTGACCGGCTACTCCATGCCGATTTTCTGGTGGGGCATGATGCTGATCATGCTGGTTTCAGTGCAGCTCAACCTGACGCCCGTCGCTGGACGTATCGGCGACACGGTGTTTCTGGACGACAGCCAGCCGCTGACCGGTTTTATGCTGATCGATACCCTGTTCTGGGGCGAAGAGGGCGACTTTAAAGACGCCGTGATGCATATGATCCTGCCCGCTATCGTGCTCGGTACTATCCCACTGGCGGTGATTGTGCGTATGACGCGCTCGGCCATGCTGGAAGTGTTGGGTGAGGACTATATCCGCACCGCGCGCGCTAAAGGGCTGACGCGGATGCGCGTGATCGTGGTGCACGCGCTGCGTAACGCGATGCTGCCGGTGGTCACGGTTATCGGTCTCCAGGTTGGCACCATGCTGGCCGGCGCGATCCTGACCGAAACGATTTTCTCCTGGCCCGGCCTGGGCCGCTGGCTGATCGATGCCCTCCAGCGTCGCGACTACCCGGTAGTGCAGGGCGGCGTGCTGATGGTAGCCATCCTGATCATTCTGGTCAACCTGCTGGTTGACGTGCTTTACGGCGTGGTTAACCCGCGCATTCGCCACAAGAAATAGGGGGCTTCGTATGTCTTTAGTCGATCCGGGCAGCGTGCCCGCCGCACCCAAGCCGATGACCCCTTTACAGGAGTTCTGGCACTACTTTAAGCGTAACAAAGGCGCCGTTGTCGGTCTGGCTTACGTGGTCATCGTGTTTTTTATCGCTATTTTCGCCAATTTTATCGCGCCGCATGCGCCGGCCGAGCAGTTCCGCGACGCGCTGCTGCATCCGCCGGTCTGGCAGGAAGGCGGCAGCTGGCACTATATCCTTGGTACCGACGATGTCGGTCGCGACGTGTTGTCGCGTCTGATGTACGGCGCGCGCCTGTCGCTGCTGGTCGGCTGCCTGGTGGTGGTGCTGTCGCTGATCCTGGGCGTGATTTTCGGGCTGATCGCCGGCTACGTCGGCGGCACCACCGACGCCGTGATTATGCGGCTGGTCGATATCATGCTGGCGCTGCCGAGCCTGCTGCTGGCGCTGGTGCTGGTGGCGATTTTCGGGCCGTCGATCGTCAACGCCTCTATCGCGCTGACCTTTGTGGCGCTGCCGCACTATATCCGCCTGACGCGCGCGGCGGTGCTGGTCGAGGTCAGCCGCGACTACGTCACCGCTTCCAACGTGGCGGGCGCGGGCGCTATTCGGCAGATGTTCGTCAATATCCTGCCCAACTGTCTGGCGCCGCTGATCGTGCAGGCTTCGCTGGGCTTCTCCAACGCCATCCTTGATATGGCCGCGCTGGGTTTTCTGGGAATGGGGGCGCAACCGCCGACGCCGGAGTGGGGCACCATGCTCTCCGACGTGTTGCAGTATGCGCAGAGCGCCTGGTGGGTCGTGACCTTCCCGGGGTTGGCGATCCTGCTGACCGTGCTGGCGTTTAACCTGATGGGCGATGGCTTACGCGATGCCCTTGACCCGAAACTCAAGCAGTAAGAGGCAGCGATGGCGTTATTAACTGTAGACAAACTGTCGGTGCATTTCGGCGACGAAAAAGCGCCGTTCCGTGCGGTAGACCGCATCAGCTATCAGGTTGAGCAGGGCCAGGTGGTCGGCATCGTCGGCGAATCCGGCTCCGGCAAATCGGTAAGTTCGCTGGCGATTATGGGGCTGATCGATTTCCCCGGCAAAGTAATGGCCGACAACCTGCTTTTTAACCAGCGCGATCTGAGGCGCATTTCTGAAAAAGAGCGCCGTCAGCTGGTGGGATCGGAAGTGGCGATGATTTTCCAGGATCCGATGACCAGCCTGAACCCCTGCTACACCGTGGGCTACCAGATTATGGAAGCGATCAAGGTGCATCAGGGCGGCAACAAAAGCACGCGTCGTCAGCGGGCTATCGATCTGCTGAACCAGGTCGGCATTCCCGATCCGGCCTCGCGGCTGGACGTGTATCCGCATCAGCTTTCCGGCGGGATGAGCCAGCGCGTGATGATCGCCATGGCTATCGCCTGTCGGCCAAAGCTGCTGATTGCCGATGAGCCGACCACGGCGCTGGACGTGACTATCCAGGCGCAGATCATCGAGCTGCTGCTGGATCTTCAGCGGCAGGAAAACATGGCGCTGATCCTGATCACGCACGATCTGGCGCTGGTAGCCGAAGCGGCCCAGCACATCATCGTGATGTATGCGGGCCAGGTGGTGGAAACCGGTAAGGCGGTCGATATCTTTAAGGCGCCGCGCCATCCGTACACCCAGGCGCTGCTGCGCGCGCTGCCGGAGTTTGCGGCCGACAAGGCGCGGCTGGCCTCGCTGCCGGGCGTGGTGCCGGGCAAGTACGATCGGCCAAACGGCTGTCTGCTGAACCCGCGCTGCCCGTACGCCACCGGTCGCTGTCGGATTGAAGAACCTGAACTCCGTGATATTCCGGGACGCCAGTCCAAATGTCATTACCCTCTGGATGATGCCGGGAGACCAACCTATGAAGCCATCTGATTCCACCCTGCTGATGCAGGCGATCGACCTGAAAAAGCACTACCCGGTGAAGAAAGGACTGTTTGGTCAGGAGCGCCTGGTGAAGGCGCTGGACGGCGTCTCGTTTAACCTGGAGCGCGGCAAAACGCTGGCGGTGGTAGGCGAGTCGGGCTGCGGCAAATCGACGCTGGGCCGCCTGCTGACCATGATCGAAACGCCAACGGAAGGGCAGCTGTTTTATCAGGGCCAGGATCTGTTAAAGCATGACCCGGCGGCGCAAAAGCTGCGCCGGCAAAAGATCCAGATTGTGTTTCAGAACCCCTACGGCTCGCTGAACCCGCGCAAAAAGGTCAGTCAGATCCTGGAAGAACCGTTGCTGATTAATACCAGCCTGAGCAAGGCAGAGCGCCGCGAAAAAACGCTGGCGATGATGGCGAAAGTGGGGCTGAAAACGGAGCATTACGATCGCTATCCGCATATGTTTTCCGGCGGTCAGCGTCAGCGTATCGCCATCGCGCGCGGGCTGATGCTCGATCCCGACGTGCTGATCGCCGACGAGCCGGTTTCCGCGCTCGACGTGTCGGTACGCGCGCAGGTGCTGAACCTGATGATGGATTTGCAGCAGGAGCTGGGCCTCTCGTACGTTTTTATTTCGCACGATCTGTCGGTGGTCGAACATATCGCGGACGAGGTGATGGTGATGTATCTGGGACGCTGCGTGGAGCGGGGCAGCAAAGAGGCGATTTTTGCCAATCCGCGCCATCCGTACACCCAGGCGCTGCTTTCCGCCACGCCGCGCCTGAACCCGGACGAGCGCCGCGAGCGTATCAAGCTGACCGGCGAGCTGCCAAGCCCGCTGAATCCGCCGCCGGGCTGCGCGTTTAACGCACGCTGCCGCCGTCGCTTTGCGCCCTGTCCGCAGATCCAGCCGCAGCTGAAACAGTATGGCGAGCAGCAGATCGCCTGCTTCGCTGTCGATCAGGATGAGGGACAGCCGGTGCCGGGCGGCCAGCAGGCGGTGGCGCAGCCTTAAGCTTACCGACCAAAGGCCGCCAGGGTAAAACTGGCGGCCTTTTATGTTACAGCGGCGCGGCTTTTCGGTGCCGTCTGCTTCCGGACGTTGTCTCAGAAAACGGCTGCGTTTTCTGCCACTGGCTTTCATTTTTATGGGCTACTTCTCAATAAATTAAAAGAAAGAAGGTATATTTTTGACACCAAATATCCTGAAGTTGAAAAGTACGGACATATAGCACTTGTCGGGCTGCGTTATAATTATAAAGGCAAAGAAATTAAGCACGCCGATAGTTGGAAAGACCGGAAAAAAGCATCAGGAAATCACAATGGCCAAATGAATTTATAAACAAATTACCGGTGAATTGTATCTCGATGGAAAATTAATCGAAAGAGGTTATTCCGGCATACTGACAAACAAAAATAACCCTGATCGGGAGCAGGTTCGCGGTATGGGGCCAATCCCGCGAGGAACGTGGAAAATCGGCAGTGCCGGAACGAGCAAAGCCCCGCTAATCATTACCCTGTATACCCGGCAGCAAATGTGCCGCACGTGGTCATTATGCTGAAGAGATGCTCTTATCTGCTATAACTAAAGAAGGCGTTAAAGGTATTGAACGGGATAAAAAAACGGTCGAAGTGCTTAACATCTCTCCCGTTTCCGAGGCTCTGGCACGTCAGTTTTCTCGAAAAGACGCGAAAAATGGTAATAGTCTCTCGCTCAAAGATTACTACGGTATTTACCACGAAAATGGTGTCATGAATTTAACGGTGAAATACACCTCGTCAATGCTAAAGGTGCAAAAAATGCCTATATTTCCTCCAGCTTGTTAAATAATGACGGATGTTACGTCCGATTTAATGGGTATTTAATATTCTCCCGTGGATTTTTAATGTCATTGTATCTGACAAGGTGTCTACAGGCCGCTGTTGAGCTGCGGCCATAGCTTTACGGTAAATAGCTTCTGTTAGTGAATAAGCTACAATTAGAACGTTTCTTACATCAGCATAGGATTGGACTAAAATATTGGAAAACGTCTGGTGATATGTCGATATTTATAATTTATCAACAGCGGATTTACCAGAAGAAATAATATATCAGGGTTATGCAAAAGCGGGCTTTTTTCTTAAAAGATAAAATCAGTGGCGGGATTAGCTTTCTCACTGTTGCTCAGAGCCTTACTATTTGCTCTGCAAATTATCGGACAAGGAAACGTTATGGAAAACGGTTTCAGTATTGCGATGACGCCGGTTCAGCTTGCCGCAGTAATGGAAGATGAAACGGCAACGGGTGACTCAATCAGTAACCGCATCTGGGGCGGAGTGGGCTTTCTCGGAAGTATTCTTGAACTGGCGAGCGCGACAGCCCTCTGTTTGGTGCCAGAGCCAACCGGTTTAACTAAAGCAGGCTGCATCATTGTTGGCGCACATAGCCTCGATGGTATTAGTTCATCAGCCTACCAGATCTATACCGGCAAACAGACCGCATCAATGACCGCTCGCGTTACGGCGGGTATTGCCAGTGAACTCGGAGCTTCAAATGAAACGGCTAAGCAGATTGGTATAGCTGTTGATATGGTGATACCGTTTGCTGTGGCAGGATCTGCGCGCGTAGCCTCGGTCAAAATGGGGCAGATCCGGTTGATGGAACACGAAGCGCAAAAGGGACTAAAAGGAGGTGGACACACTATTAAGAAACATGTTGGCAAAACAGAGTCGGATATGAGGGATAAAATTCAGCGCGGTCTGCAATCAGGCACGCTTTCCCCTGTTACTGGCAGTGTGAGTTCGTTTTATGATTTGAAAACGGCTGAAAAGGCATTAAGTAAAGCGATTAAAGCTAACCGGGGAAGGATCAGAGCGTGGGCCAGAAGTACTCCTGCTGACCGAAAGGATTTATACCTCGAACTGCGATATGCGCACAGTAGCTCGGTTGGTACTGTTATTAAAGTACAAACGGGAAAGTTAGCTGAAACAAATAAATTCGAATTGGTCATTTATAAAGAGCAATATAATAATCGCCCTTACTATATTCTGACTGCTTACCCAATCCTGGATTAATTTATGAAAAGATACGAATCGATTCGTCTCTTCTTCCGGATTTTTTTTAATCCGGATTGGGGGGACACCAGCCAAGAAATCGTGAACTCCTATGTTGATCATCTGGATGGGGCTGATGATAATCTCGCTGAGGAAATTGACGATTTTTTAGAGCGCTATCCGGACAATAAATCAGCCAACCCGGCTCTGGAAGAAATATGTGGGACAAGTATGGCTTTTTTGCGCCCTTCGCCCGTAGAATTTTTGAGATGGCTTTCAGCCTCCCTGAAGCAAAAACGTGACGGGTAGAGATGCGGCCCGCCGTCTGGCGGGCACTATCATGACCAGACTCCTCACAGACACCGCGCATTAGCGTGGCTTGCTTCACAGCCACCATCATCTTACGCAAAACGGTTTCCGGTTCTGCTGATTGAGTTAACTCCAGCTCATCGTGCCGCAGCGTGCAGACTCCTTACAACGGCGTTGGATTGCGTCTGTCCCTTACTCTACCGTTGCTGCGGCCTGGCAAACTTCTGACATAGTAGCCCCGTATGAATCAATCAGGTTTTTTCCACTTGCCGTTCGCCTGGTGCCCTGTGCAAACGATTAGCAAAAACGAGCGATGGTGGCAGATTTGACTTAGCGTAAGTATTTTATCGCCACTGACAGATAAAGGCCTGTGAGCACGTAATAACGTCAAACGTCAGAGGCAATAAAGTGCTTTATGTCAAATTAACCGCCGTCTGACGAATGTTTGGCTTACGCGCCGCGTAAAAAGCGGCGCGCTTTATGCCGTCTCTGTCCGCGATTAAAGCAGCATGCCATTGACTTAATGTAAGACAATTATTTAATTAAGCCAAATAATAACTGACCTGATTGATAGCCTGCGTAATTATTATTGCGCCGCAAGCGGTTAATATAATTACAGGCCAACAGCTTTTTTTATCAGCGGTAAGAATAATCTGATGTAGTTAAAAATTGTATGATATATTGCCGCCAGTTTTCTTATTATCCCGCGATCGTTCCCATGAAAAGCTATGACGACCTGCAGCGTTTTAAAGAAAAAACGCTAACAAACCATATCGAATTCAAAGATATGTCTGAACAGACACGGAATGCCGACCAGACCAACTGGGCCATCATCAGGCAGCTGATGAACGAGGGCGCAGCGCCAGCGCTGGGGAACGGTCAGCGTACGGATGTTGCCGCGCCGCAGCCTGCCGCCGCCGATCTCTTTAGCCAGCCCGCGCCGGTGAAAATCCCGGCGCAAGCTTCAGCGCCGCTTTCCTCCCGCGTGGCCGCGTTTGTGGCGGCTAAACCGGCGGCGCAGAGTGGATCGCTGCTGGAGAGCATTTCCGCTTCGCTGAAGCCTGCGGCCCAGCCTAGGTTGGCTTCGCTGCCGGAAGCCGCTCGCGTGCAGGAAACGGTTTCGCTGTCGGCAGGCGCTTATCCGCAGGGATCTGCTTCGCCGTCGGAAACTGTCGGCACGCAAATAACAGCTTCGCCGATGGAAACCGTTCGCATGCAGGATACGGTTTCGCTGGCGGAAGCGGTTCGTCTGCAGGGATCCGCTTTGCCGTCGGAAACTATCGGCGCGCGGATGCCGGAAACCGCTCGCGCATCGTCGCCGATAGCCCCATGTCTGCCAGGCGCTTCGCTGCTGGATGCGGTGCGCGCCCAGCCTGTGCCGTCAGACATCGCCCGCCCGGCGTCCTCGTCCGTCCCGCCAGAAGCCGGTCAGGCAGCGCGTTTTAAGCCGCTGTTCAGCGTTTCCGGCGTCCGCGCGGCGGAAGAAAAAGCCTTACCGAAAGAGACTCTGCTACAACCCCTGCTGGAGAAAATCGCCCTATGCCGTTAGTTTGTGTTTGTTCTCCAAAGGGCGGCGTAGGGAAAACCACCCTGGCCGCCAACCTGGCCTATACGCTGGCACGCGGCGGCAGCAAGGTGCTGGCGATCGATTTCGACGTGCAGAACGCCCTGCGCCTGCACTTTGGCGTGCCGCTCTCCGACGGACGCGGTTTCGTGGCCAGGTCGGCGGAATCGCCGGACTGGAGCCAGGCGATCCTGACCACCGGCGGCAATATTTTCGTGCTGCCGTACGGCGACGTGTCGGAAGCGCAGCGCATTGAATTTGAAAGCAATCTGGCCAACGATGCCCACTTTCTCGCCCGTGGACTGCAAACGGTGCTCAACTATCCCGGCCTGATTATCGTGGCGGATTTTCCGCCCGGCCCCGGCCCGGCCCTGAAGGCGATGACCGATCTGGCCGATTTACACCTGGTGGTGATGCTGGCGGATACCGCTTCGCTGTCGCTGCTGCCGCAAATCGAAAACGAAAAGATGATCGGCGGCGCGCTCAATCACAAAGCCGGCCATTTTTTCGTGCTTAACCAGAGCGACAGCCGCCGCAATATCAGCCGCGACGTGACGGCCTTTATGCAGCAGCGGCTGGGCGACAGGCTGCTTGGCGTGGTTAACCGCGACGAAAGCGTGGCGGAAGCGAACGCGTCACAGCAGTCGATATTCGATTTCAGCCAGGTTTCCGCAGCCGCTTTCGATATTGAGCTGGTCGGCAAAAGGGTTGCCGCGCTGCTGGATATTAAAGTCGGCGACGGCGAGCTGCAGGCGCCGCTGACCTCGCGCTAAACCGCCCGTAAAGATAGCTTCCATGCCGGGGCGCTGCTGCGCTCCGCAAGTTCTCGTTTTGTTTTCAGGATGACTTATGAAAAAAGTCCTGTATTACCTGCAGCTGCTGATATTATTTCCGCTGGCCGCAGTGATTGTTATCACGCCGATGGACAGCCAGAAACAATATATTTTCGGCCTGATCGCCATCGCCCTTCTTTTCGTGCTGGGCCTCAGCAAAAGCCGTAAAATTACCATGGTAATGGTGTTTCTTTCGGCCTTGATGTCAACGCGCTATATATACTGGCGCGCGACGGAGACCCTGGCTTTTAATTCCGAAATCGAAGCTATATTGGGCGTCGGCTTATTTATTGCCGAGGTATATGTCTGGGTAATTTTGCTTTTAGGCTATCTGCAAACGTCATGGCCGTTAAAAAGAACCATTGAGCCGATGCCGGATGATATCAGCCTGTGGCCGACCGTCGATATTTACGTGCCGAGCTATAACGAAAGCCTGGACGTGGTGCGTGATACCGTGCTGGCCGCGCAGTGCATCGATTACCCTCGCGACAAGCTCAAAATTTATCTGCTGGACGACGGCAAGCGCAGCGAGTTCGCGGTTTTCGCCGCCGATGTCGGCGTGGGCTACATCACGCGCGACGACAACCGCCACGCCAAGGCGGGCAACCTGAATCACGCGATGACCATCACCAAAGGCGAGCTGATTACCGTTTTTGACTGCGACCACGTGGCGACCCGAACGTTCCTGCAGGCCACCGTCGCGCCTTTCCTGAAAGATCCCGAGCTGGCGCTGCTGCAAACGCCGCACTATTTCTATTCGCCGGATCCCTTCGAGCGTAACCTGAAGGCCGCGCGTGAAATCCCGAACGAAGGCGCGCTGTTCTATGGCCCGGTTCAGCAGGGCAACGATAACTGGAACGCGACCTTCTTTTGCGGCTCCTGTGCGGTTATCCGCCGCAGCGCGCTGGAAGAGATCGGCGGCTTCGCCACCGAAACCGTGACCGAAGATGCGCATACCGCCCTGAAAATGCAGCGTCGCGGCTGGAAATCCGCTTTCCTGGCGCTGCCGCTGGCCGCCGGTCTGGCGACCGAACGTCTGGGCCTGCATATTATTCAGCGTACCCGCTGGGCGCGCGGCATGACGCAGATTTTCCGCGTCGATAATCCGCTGCTGGGGCGCGGTCTGAAGTGGCAGCAGCGTCTGTGCTACCTGAACGCCATGCTGCACTTCCAGTTTGGCCTGCCGCGCGTGATCTTTCTGACCGCGCCGCTGGCTTACCTGCTGTTTGACCTGAATATTATTCACTCTTCCGCCAGCCTGATTTTCGCCTACGTGCTGCCGCATCTGGTGATGTCGCTGTACGTCAACTCCAGGATGAACGGGCGTTTCCGCGCCACCTTCTGGGGCGAGATCTACGAAACGGTGATGGCTTTCCATCTGGTTATCCCCACGCTGCTGACCATGATTTCGCCGAAGCACGGCAAATTCAACGTCACCGACAAAGGCGGCCTGCTGAATACCGGCTTTTTCGACTTTAACATCGTGCGTCCGCACGTAATCTGCGCCGCCCTGCTGCTGGCGGGCGTGGTCAGCGGCGTCGTGCGCGCCGCAGCGCATAACTATTTTGGCGTCGATCCTTACGTTATCGCGCTTAACGTTGGCTGGGCGCTGTTCAGCCTGATTATTCTGATGGCCGCGATTGCCGTGGCGCGTGAAACCAAACAGACGCGCAAAACCATTCGTATCGACGTCGATATTCCGGTGATCATGCATTACGCCAGCGGCATTTCGTCGCGCTCCACCACGGTGAACCTTTCTATGGGCGGCGTGCAGGTCACGGCGCCGGACAGCCGTCATGAAACGGATGTTATTGAGGCGATCGATTTGATGCTGCACTCCGGCGCGATCTCGCTTCCTGTCAGCACGATTGGCGCAGATGACGGCGTGATCCGCCTGCAATTTGCTGAAATCCCGCTGTCGCGCCGTCGTGAACTGGTGCGCGTGGTGCTCGCCCGCGCCGATGCGTGGATCAAGCCGGAAGGGCCGAAGGACAAGCCGCTGCGCTCGCTGTTGACCATCGTCCGCACCGTCTTCGAACTGTTCTGGCTCACCTGGAAAGACCGGCGCGCCAAACGTCAGGCACTCAAGGCCAATGAGGATAGCGCGGCATGAAAAAGCTTTTAGCCATCCTTTGTCTTGGCGTAATGACGCTGGGACAGGCGTATGCCGCCGACAGCGTGACGCAGGACAGCAGCGCGCTGTCGCAGATCCCGCCGCCGGCTGGAACCGGAGCGGCAGAAGATCTGCCGCCGCTGCCGCCCATCGCCGATAACGCCGCGCCGGTGGCGTTGCTGAATCAGCCGCTGACCAGCACCATCTCCGTGGCGCAGATGGGCCAGGCCAACGGCATTCTGCTGACCGGCAGCCAGCTGCAGTCCGGCATCGTCTTTACGCTGCCCGCTGATGAGGTGATCACCAATGCGCGGCTGAATCTGTCGCTCAGGGTCTCCAAAGCGCTGGCGGCGCGCAACGCTTCCATGCAGCTGATGCTGAACGGTCAGCCGCTGGGCACGCTGCCGCTGAGCGCTTCCGACAGCGCCAGCGAAGAGTATCAGCTGGATATTCCGGCCGCGATGGTGGTGTCCAGCAACAACCTGAGCTTTAAGATCAACGACGCGGATCGGCTGCTGTGCGAGCGCGATAACGATCGCTATCAGGTGACTATTCTGCCTGCCACCACGCTGGCGCTTGAAGGGCAGCAGCTGAATATCGGCAATAAACTGCGTAATTTCCCGCGCCCGTTTATTGATGCGCAGCGCATGACGCCCGCCAGCATCGCGATGGTGTTTGGCGCGGCCGTCACGCCGGGCAAAGTCAGCGCGGCGGCGACCGTCTCCTCCTGGCTGGGGATCCAGACCGACTATCGCGGCGTCAACTTCCCGGTATTGCGTAACGATATGCCGGAGAAAAACGGCATTGTCTTCGCGAAGCCAGGCGAAACCATCGCAGGCTTAACCGTGCCGCAGGTGAACGGGCCGACGTTGCAGATGGTCGATAACCCGATTAACCCGGTTTACAAGCTGATGCTGGTGATCGGCAATAATGATGACGATCTGCGTCAGGCCGCGTGGCGACTGACCCAGCCGCTGAGCGTTGACAGCGACTCGCTGGCGGTCGGTCGCCAGGCAATTCCCGCGAGCAAGGCCTATGATGCGCCGCGCTGGATCAACACCGATCGGCCGGTGCGCCTGAGCGAGCTGTTGCGCAAGGATCAAAGCCTGACCACTACCGGCCTCTGGCACGATGCCCTGAAGGTAAACTTCCGCGCCGCGCCTGATTTATTTCTGTGGGATGGCGAAACGGTGCCGGTGCAGCTGAACTATCGTTTCCCGTCGGAAAGCTGGATTGATGAAGATAACTCCTTCCTCAACGTCAGTCTGAACGGCACCTTCCTGCGCAATCTGACCGTAAATAAAGTCGGGCTGCTGGAAAACATCTGGCACCGGCTGGGCGGCGACGCGCGTCAGGAGAAATACACCCTGAAGTTCGACCCTTATCTGATTTACGGCGACAACCAGCTCCAGCTCTATTTCAACATCAAGCCGAAGGCCAGCGCGCCGTGCAGCGTACTGACCAATAACAACATCAAAAGCCGCATCGAGGATGACGCCTGGATCGATTTGAGCCATACGCGCCACTTCACTCTGCTGCCGAATCTTTCCTATTTTGTCGGCGCCGCTTTTCCGTTTACGCGCTTTGCTGACTATTCGCAAACCGTGCTGCTGCTGCCTGCCTCGCCCAGCGATGCGGAGATCGGCGCGCTGCTGGATATGGCGGGACGTGCCGGTAGCGCTACCGGCGTGGCGCTGAGCGGCAACCGCGTGCTGTTCGGCGTGCCCGCCGGCAAGCCTGACTGGCTGCGCAACAGCGACGTGCTGGCGTTCTCCACGCTGGCGCAAAGCGACTTCAACCAGGCGCTGCTGCGGCATTCGCCGTTTGAAGTAAACGGCCACACCCTGGGCGTGAAAGAGCCGACGCTGCTGGATAACCTGCGCGGCTGGCTGGCCGGCGACTGGAGTCGCCAGGCGGTGGATGCGGATCGCTATTTCTCTTCTAACGAAGACTGGCGCGGTTTTATCAGCTATCGCTCGCCGTGGAGCCCTTCACACGTGGTGGTGGCGACCGTAGCGACCGACGATGCGCAGCTGGCGAGCCTGCATAATGACCTGAAATTGCAGCGCATTAACGCCGGGATCCGGGGCGATACCGCGATAATCACCGGCGAAAACGGCATCCGCAGTTTCCGCGTCGGCGCGCAGTTCCCGAGCGGGGAAATGCCGTGGTACATGATGGTGGTGTGGTATGCCAGCCAGCACGCGGTCGTGCTGGCGCTGATAGCGCTGCTGCTCTCCACCATAGTGGGATTGAGCACCTTTATTTTGCTGAAGCGGCACGCCTGGAAACGGCTGAATCCGCAGCACGAGCGGCAGACGCCGGGCGAGAAAAAATGACTATGACGATCAAAACGCTTATCGCGCTGGGCCTGCCGTGCATTACGCTGGCGGCGGGCGCGGCTTCCACCGGCGCTAATCCGGCCCTGCAGGCGCTGTTCGACCAGGCTAACTACTGGCATCAGAAGGCGCATGACGAGCTGGCGCGTGACGCGCTGAATAAGGTGCTGATGGTGGACGGCAATAACGTCCAGGCTCTGTATCTGATGGCGCTGTGGGCGCAGCAGAGCGGCGATAAAACAACGGCGTCCGCCTTCCGCGAGCGGCTCAGCAAAGCGTCGCCAGAGGATACACGGCTGAGCGAGCTGGATAACGCCCGTCAGCTTCAGTCCATCCCTGCGGCGCAGCTGGCGCTGGCGCGTCAGCAGGCCCGCAGCGGCAATATCGCCGCCTCGCTGCAAACCTGGCGCAACACCTTCAGCGGCAACGAGCCGCCGGCCAGCGTGGCCGCCGAATACTATCTGACGATGGCGGGCGACCGCACGCTGCTGCCGCAGGCGGTTGACGCGCTGCGCCAGTTCGCCGCCGCCCATCCGCAGGATACCGGTGCCAGGCTGGCGCTGGGCAAGGCGCTGACCTACGACGCCGCCACCCGACGCGAAGGCATGGAGACGTTAAGCGGCATGGCAGAGGGCAATGACGATGCCGATCGCTCGCTGCGCCAGGCGATGCTGTGGCTGGCCGCGAAGCCGGAAGATGCGCCGCTCTACCAGGCGTGGCAGCAACGCCATCCGCAGGACAGCGCGGTAATGGACTATTTCCGTAAAAACGCGGGCGGTGCGGAAAAAGGCGAAGGCTTTACCGCGCTGAACAGCGGCGACGTGTCCGGTGCACAGAACGCCTTCGATCATGTCTTGCAGGCCAATCCCGAAGACGCCGACGCGCTGGCGGGGCTGGGCTATGTGGCGCAGCGCAGCGGCAACTATGCGGCGGCCGCCGACTACCTCGAACGCGCGGCGAAGCAGGGCGGCGATAACGGCCAGCAGCGCCAGCAGCAGGCTGCCGATGCCCGTTTCTACGGCCAGCTGGCCGCCGCGCAGCAGGCGCTGAAGACGGGCGACGTCGCGCAGGCGCTGAGTCTGAGCG
Source organism: Erwinia sp. TECH1 (assembly GCF_054057575.1). Classification (NCBI taxonomy): domain Bacteria; kingdom Pseudomonadati; phylum Pseudomonadota; class Gammaproteobacteria; order Enterobacterales; family Erwiniaceae; genus Erwinia; species Erwinia sp. TECH1. The sequence continues at coordinate 336,986 of NZ_JBSRZK010000001.1, forward strand.
AGCCGCTGAGCCAGGCGGAAGGCGAAAAAGGCATGGCGGCGAAGCTGTTCCGCGCGGACGTGCAGCGCCGCAACAATCAGTTGGACGCCGCCGAACAAACCTATCGCGCCATTCTGCAAAGCGATGCGGATAACCGTCCGGCGAAGGAAGGCCTGTTTTACGTGCTGCGCCAGCAGAACCGGGGCAGCGAGGCCAACGCGCTGCTCGCCGCGCTGCCGGAAAGCGTGCGGGCCAGCGTCGCGCCGCGTCCCGGTGTTACCAGCGATCCGCTGCGCCGCGAAGCCAAACAGGCGGCGCAGTCCGGCCATCCTCAGCGGGCTATTGCGCTGCTGTCCGCCGGGATGCAGCGTTTTCCGAACGATGCCTGGCTGCGGCTTGACCTGGCTCGCCTTTATCAGCAGCAGGGAGACACCGCGCAGGCGGCTGGCGTGATGCAGCCCGCTTTCCGCGCCAGCGCCGGCAGCAGTGAAATCTATGCCGCCGCGCTGTTCGCCAGCGAAAGCGGTGCCTGGCAGCAGGCGCAGTCGCTGCTGGCGCGCGTTCATCAGCAGAACGGCGACATGCGTGAACTTTCTCGCCGCGTGAACTTCAATCTGCAAATGGCGGTCGCGCAGCAGTATCTGGCGCAGGGATCGACGGTCGCAGCGGCCAACACGCTGCGGGCGCTGACGGTGAATCCGCCAACCAACCCGGCGGATGCGGGCAGCCTGGCGAAAGGGCTGGCCGACGCGGGCGATCTCAATGCGGCCGTCGCCGTGGTGCGCGGCAATATGCAGCGCGGCGTGCAGGGCAACGCGGGCGATTACGCGCTTCAGGTCGCGGTGCTGAACCAGGCCGGACTGAGCGGCGAAGCGCAAAGCTTCCTGAGCAGCCCGACGCTTCAGGCTAACAGTACGCCAGACCAGCTGGCCGGTATCCAGAACGGCTATCTGATCAACGAAGCCGAACGTCTGCGCACTCAGGGCAAATATGCGGCGGCCTACGACAAGCTGATCGGCGCGCTGCAGCGCGATCCGCAGAACAGCGATCTGATGTTTGCGATGGGCCGCCTTTATCAGTCCGGCAAAATGAACAAAGAAGCGGGCGTGGTTTATGACTATCTGATGACCCGCGACACGCCAATGCAGGATGCGCGCGTGGGCGCTATCGACGTGGCGCTGGCGACGCACGACCTAGCGAAAGCCAAAGCGCTGATGGCGGGATTACAGGGCGAACAGACGCCGGAGCGCCTGCTGTTGATGGCGCGCGTGGCCGAAGCCGACGGTGACCACCAGCAGGCGCTGGCTTATCTGCGCAGCGCGCGCGGCAGGATGATTGGTGTGCAGGGTGGCCCGACGCCGGTGATTGGTGGCATGGCGCTGGCGGATAACCCGTTTGTGGATCGCACCACGCTGATAGCGCGCAAATCGCCTTCCGCCTACGGCGGCGTAATGCCGTGGCAGCAGGCGCCGACGGGTAATGGTGCCGACACCGAAGCAGCCTCACAGCAGGCGCGAACGCTGCACCAGATCGATACCATGATAGACGGCTTACAGGAACGTACCGGCAGCTGGGCGCAGGGCGGTGTGCAGGTCAGAGGACGCGACGGCGAAACGGGCCTGAGCAAGCTGACCGAGGCCAAAGCGCCGCTGAGCTGGTCAAGCGTGCCTTACGGCGATACGCGCTTCAACTTTACGCTGACGCCGGTGACGCTGAACGCGGGCAGCGCGTCGGGCACGTCGCTCGCGCGCGTCGGCACCCAGGCGCTGGAGCAGGGCCGCATCGCCCAGGCGAATAACAGCGCGCCTTCGGCCGTGCTGCTCAACTCGCCAGGATCGCAGACCGCCTCCGGTGTAGAGGTCAACCTGGGCCTGACCAATGACAACTTTAAGATCGACCTGGGATCGACGCCGCTGGGCCAGGATCTCAGCACGCTGGTGGGCGGCATCCAGTGGTCGCCGAAGCTCACCGACTATCTGACGCTGATCCTGACCGGCGAACGGCGCGCCGTCACCGACAGCCTGCTCTCTTATGTCGGCACCGAAGACAAGCTGAGCGGTAAAAAATGGGGCGCCGTCACCAAAAACGGCGGCAACGCGCTGCTGAGCTATGACAACGGCGACGCCGGTTTTTATGTTGGCGCAGGCGGCTACAGCTATATCGGTGAGAACGTTGCCAGCAACCAGAGCCTGAACGGCACGGCCGGCGCCTACGTGCGTCCTTATCACGACGGTAACAGCGAGCTGAAAACCGGCATCAGCATGAGCTGGATGGATTTCTCAAAGAACCTCAGCTACTACAGCTACGGCCAGGGCGGCTACTTCAGCCCGCAGGATTTCGTGGCCGTGTCGTTCCCGGTGGACTGGAGCAAAAACTACGACGATCTGAAGGTGAAAATGGGCGGTTCCGTGGGCTATCAGTCTTACTCCCAGGATCGCAGCGCCTACTTCCCGACCGATCCGGGCAAACAGGCAGAGCTGCAAAGCTACTATGACGCCGGTTACGCCACCGAGGCTTACTACGCGGGCGGCAGTAAAAACGGCATTGGCTATAATCTTCATGCGGGCGCGGATTATAAGGTCAGCAAGGACGTCACCGTTGGCGGTCAGCTGGGTTACGACACCTTTGGTGACTACAACGAGAGCACGGCTCAACTTTACTTCCGTTACAGGCTCGGAGACAAATAATGAGTGAATTTCAGGAACGTACCCTGAACTACTACCGCCAGCAGCAGTATCAGCCCGGCTGGTTCGATCTGCTGAGCCTGATGATTAACGGCATGCTGAACAACGCGGGCGAGCAGGAAAGCCACGCGTTTTTACGGCAGATGGGCGACAGCCTGGCCGGTCGTTATCCGCTGGGCGCGGCGCGCACCGTTGGCGAGCTGGAACAGCAGATCAATCTGGCGCTGGCGCGTTTTAACTGGGGTTTTGTCGACGTGCAGCCGCATGAAACCGCGATGCTGATCCACCATATGGCCCTGCCGTCGGCAGGCGGTCAGATGGATGACCGACAGTGGCGGCAGGCGCTGGGCGCGGTGCTGAGCGGCCTCTACGCCCGCTGGCTGGGCGAGCAGGGCGGCAGCCCGACCGTTTCGCTGACCTGCCTCGATACCGGCAGCACGACTGCTACTTTTCGCTATCAGCTGTAAGGAATCTATCCATGACTCTGCTCAGGGCGAGCGTATTGATGATTGTAATGGTGCTGGGCTGTATGCAGGCCAGCGCCGCCGACGGCTGGAGCACCTTTAAAAGCCGCTTTTTAACCAGTGAAGGCCGTATTCAGGATACCGGCAACAAAAATATCAGCCACACCGAAGGCCAGGGCTACGGCATGCTGCTGGCGGTCGCCAATAACGATCGCGAAAGCTTCGCTAACCTGTGGAACTGGACGCAAAAGCACCTGAAAAACCCGCAAAATGGGCTGTTCTACTGGAAATACGTGCCTGACGCGACCGATCCCGTAGCGGATAAGAACAGCGCCTCCGACGGCGATGTGCTGATCGCCTGGGCGTTGCTGCAAGCGGGCCAGAAATGGCAGAACAACGCCTGGCTGCAGGCGTCCGATGCTATTCAGCGCGCCATTGTCGCCAAAGAAGTGATTACCTACGCGGGCCACACCGTGATGCTGCCGGGCGATCGGGGGTTTAATAAAACCAGCTACGTGGTGCTGAATCCTTCTTATTTCCTGTTCCCGGCCTGGCGGGATTTTGCCGCGCGCAGCCATCTTAAGGTGTGGACGAACCTGATCGACAGCGGGATGGATCTGCTGCCGAAAATGCGTTTCGGCGACGCCGCGCTGCCAACCGACTGGGTAGCGCTGAACGCTGACGGCAGCGTCGCGCCCGGCATTGGCTGGCCGCCGCGCTTCTCTTACGATGCTATCCGCGTGCCGCTTTATCTCTACTGGTACGATGCGCAGAGCCTGCGGCTGGTGCCTTTCCAGCATTTCTGGACGGGCTTCGCGCGTGGTAAAACGCCCGCGTGGATCGACGTCAGCAACGGTAATAAGGCGCCTTACAATATGGCTGGCGGCCTGCTGGCGGTGCGTGATTTAACCCTGAATCAGACCGGCTACCTCAGCGACCAGCTGACGGAGGATCAGGATTATTACTCTGCCAGCCTGCAGCTGCTGGCCTGGCTGGCTTATAAGAGCCAGTAATATCCTTTCCGTGACGATTGACCTTCCGCAACGGCCTGTCTGTTGCGGAAGGTTTCCCGTCAGCCGTCGTGCGCGTTCTCTTCGGCGATACAAGACCACCTCCTTCCCCGCCTGAAATAATTAACAATTTGAATACCCTACTAATTTTTACCGCGTGCCCGGCAAAATTGGCGACGGTAAACCCCTTGTATTGATCCGGCTATAGCGGCTTACTGGCCGCCCCTGAAACTGACCGGATACCCAGATGAGCCTGCTACTGCGCGCCTCTGCGGACGACCAGAGCGCACAGCAGCAAGCCGTCGTCACTCTCACCCTCGGCATCTTTTTTGATGGCACGGGCAATAACGCGCTGAACGCCCGCAGCAGTCTGGAGACGGGCGGCCCTGCGCCGGAGGACAGCGAAGCGCTGGCGGCCTGGCGGCAGGCCGCAAAGCAGACGCTGGGCTTTCGCGATAGCGCCCTCGGCAGCCATATTGGTCACTACACCAACATCCATCGGCTGCATTCGCTGTACGCTACCGACCTTGCGGGTGGGCAGAGCCAGCAGCGTCTTTATATCGACGGCATCGGCACGGAAGCGGGCGCGGCGGACAGGGCGCTGAATATGGCGTTCGGCACGGGCAGCCGGGGCATCGTGGCGAAAACCAACAAAGCCGTTGCCGCGCTGGTTGAGGCGCTGCGCAATTACGCTATCCGCCAGCCGAACCTGGTTATCAACGAGCTGCAATTCGATCTTTTCGGCTTCAGCCGGGGCGCCGCCGCCGCGCGCCATTTTGCCAATCGCGTGTTTAATGGCGACAGCGCCCTTATTGAAGCGATCGAAAGAGGGCTGGAGGGCGTGGAATATCGCGGTTCGCCAGCCGGGAAAACCCGTTTTCTGGGCCTCTTTGATACGGTAGCCGCCGTGGCGACGCTGGCGAACGGTCTGAACCCTAACAGCGCGGACAGCGGCGACGTCAATCTGGCGCTGCGGCCCGGCGTGGCGGAGAAAGTCTTTCATCTTACCGCGCAGCACGAATGCCGCTTTAACTTCGCGCTGAACAGCGTGCGGCCTGCCTGGCCTGAGGTGGCGCTGCCGGGCGCCCATTCGGATATCGGCGGCGGCTATCACGCTGTCGAACAGGAAAGCTGTTTTCTGACCCGCCCGCAGTTTGAAACCGTGCCGCTCTCTACCCCGGACGAAGAGACCAGGGTCTACCGCGCCGCCAGCAAAGCGCTGGAGGCCCTGCGCGGCTATCCGGCGATTGCGCCTTACGTTGATAACGGCGAGGTAGAAATACGCAGCTGGTTTGACGACAGGATGCCCGCCGATCGCTACGGAATGCTGCAAAAACGCAGCGGCGCGGCGGCGGTACTGCGGCGCACCGTGCGCAACGACTGGGCGAAAGTGGCGCTGAGGGTGATGATGGAGGCGGCCCGGGCGGCGGGCGTGGTATTTACCGCTATTGATGGAGCCGACCAGGCGCTGGCGTTACCGGATAAGCTGCTGCAGCTGTGTGACAAAGCGCTGGCGCTGAGCCATGCCGCTCGCCACGGGCGGGAAGCGGTCGGCTTCAGCGAGGAGGAAATCGCTTTACTGGCGGCAGACTATCTGCACTGTTCGGCCAACTGGAACGAGGTGCAAACCGATGCTGACGGCAACATTATTCATGCCGTCAGGCCGGTTGAGCAGGGTGCTTTCGTTAATCGTCCCGATAACCGCTGGCGGCGCACGGTGTACGATCTTAACGGCAAAAAAATGACCTGAGCAAAAAGGGGCATCGACCGATGCCCCTCAGACTGCTGACAAACCTAAATAGCCGAGGTATCCTGGCGTTTTTTACAGCAACTCAGCTGTTTCTCAGCGGCAGAGGCTGAGCGGATAGGCGGTCGCGCATGGACGCGCGAAACGAGCCTCCATGGACGGATTCACGGCGTGTCCGTGTTCCGATCTGCCTCTGCTGCTTTTCACCGGCCTGAAAGCGACTTGATGGCGGAGAATGAGTTTGTCAACAACCTCAGGGGCATCTGCCGATGCCCCTTCCGCTATTGCGGATAGGCCACCCAGTCGCCGCCGTTCAGCCGGATCCACGGCTTGCCCTGATACATCATCACCACCGCGTTGTCGTTTTCCGACACCACCTGCGTTTGCGGCAGGTTTTCGGTCAGCACCGACATATTGACGTTGGCGGCGTTGAACACCTGGCCGTCCACCACGCGGGAAACCAGATCGGAGAGCGCCAGCAGGCTGGTCGGCGCCTCCACGGTCATCGGCTGCGCCTGGTGCGGCGCTTTCATCCCGGCAAACTTAATGCCGACGGGCACGTGCGTGATGTTCGGGCTGGGAATATCGCGCAGGCCGGACATCTGCATTTTATCGCCCTCCAGCGCCGCGCCGTGCTCCGGCACGATCATCACCATTACCCGACGACCCGATTTATCCAGATTGGTCAGGAAGGTATCAAGCTGATCGAACAGCAGCTTAGCGCGCGGCTGCCAGGCGGCGGTTTTGGTGCTGCCCAGCTCGCGGGTGCCGTCGTGCAGTGGGATCAGGTTATAGAAGGTGGCGGTGCGGGCGTCCGCGCTCTTCTGCCGTTCATCCAGCCAGCGCTGCATCAGTTCGCCGTCGTTAAAGACCGGCGTGCTGTCGAACGAGGTCCAGGACGCGCTGATACCGGCCTGCGACATCAGCGGCGCCTGCAGATCGCCATCGTCGCGCAGCTCCTGCAAATAGTTACCGAACACGCCGGTATGATCCATCATCAGCTGCTCTTTAAAGCCCAGCTTTGCCAGGTTATCGAACAGATAGCAGCGGCGATCGGTCGGCTTATAAAGATCGCTGTGCGAGGTTTGGCCGCAGCTGGCGCGCAGCAGACGGATCCCCGCCGGGCCGCTGTAGCCGGTGGCGGAGTTATAGTTGTTCAGCACGATATCGAAATGCTTCCACAGCGGATGATCGCGTAGCTGAGCCACTTCCGCATCGGACCACGAGAGCGAGCAGATGTTGACGATCAGAATATCGAACGGCGCTGAATCGGCAGGCAACGTGTCGGGAAAAGTCGTTACGCGCTGTTTTTCGCTGGCGTAAAACTTATTCAGATAGGCGGTCAGGTTGGCGCTGGTCGGCGGCGCCGACTGATCCATCGCGTTGGCGTTGGCCGCGGCTTTGTTCGGCTGCGCCGCGGTATTCAGCGCCACCGGCGGCGTCGCCTCTTTGGTCGGCAACAGCGCGAAGGAAGGCCCGGCCATATTGACCACGTTGATCCACAGCAGCATCAGCGACACCAGCACCGACACGCGCACCCACTGGGAGACAAACAGATAGATCACCAGCATCACGAACCCGGCGCCAATCATCTGCCAGTTAACGAAACGGTTAACCAGATCCAGCAGATAGGCGCCGGAGAAACCGGCCAGCTGGCTGCCTTCGCTGAGAATACTTTGCGGGCCGGGCAGCCAGGTATCGTGCCAGAACAGGCCCAGGCCGATGGGAACGGAGATCCAGTTGCGCCAGCGGTGCAGCCGCTCGTTGGGCAGCGGCAGCAGCAGCCATGCCAGAAATACCAGGTTGGTCAGGGCGTGGAAATTCAGATAACCAAACCACAGCAGCGCGAATTTGATCAGGAAATAGAAATTCCAGCCGCCGAGACCGCGCCAGTGCAGCAGGAGCGTTGGCTTTCGGGTCTTTGGTTGACTCATGTCTTATCCGATTTTGAAGAGTTACGCCGCCAGAGGCCTTCGTACTTCAGCGCGCGAGGCGGCGTGACCCGCAGCACCAGTCCCCGCCACTGCCTGGGCAGCCAGCGGGCGTAAAAGGGTTTCAGTAACAGCAGCAGCAGCACCGCCAGGATCAGGATTTGCACTCCATCCATTAATGTCATGTCGTGGTGTCCTGGCCAAGGGTGATATTGTGCGGCTGACGGCGCGCCTGCGGAGCGGTCACGGCCGACGCCGACGGCGCGGCGACAGGCGCGGGCGCATCCCGCCAGGCGGTCGGCACCTTGCTGGTCAGCTGGCGGACTTCCGACAGGATCTGCAAGTCTTCATGCCAGACCAGCCGGTTGGTAAAAATCTCGTCGTGCGGCAGATGAAAAATAAATTTCAGTGCGGTATTCAAATCGCTGAAGCGGCAGGAGGAGAGAAACAGATAGAGCCGGTCGTCCAGCAGGGTAACCAGATCGCCGTAGCGACGCGGCTTACACAGCGTCAGCGCCTGCTCCGGCTTCAGCTCCGGCACGGGACGCAGCGCCACCAGCAGCCCTTTGCCGTTTTCCGGCAGCAGCGTATTGTTCACCAGCAGCGTCACCGACTGGCAAAAGTCCGCCAGCGGCAGATAGCCACGCGCCTGCAAAGGCTGCATCGACTTCATCAGCGCGCTGAGATCGCCCGGCACGTGGCGGTTATAGGATTGTCCCTGAATGCCTTCCAGCATGGTCAGAAAGCGCGACATGGTGGCGTTGATCGGCACGATGCTGTTGACGCCGCAGGCCAGCAGCAGCCGCTCGTCGCTGTAGCGCAGCGACGCCCGCATTTCCCGCACCACGATTTTCAACCCGCTGCCGCGCGTGCGGCGCAGGCTATGGATCTGTTCCGCCAGCGCCGGGATCTGGTCGTTGTGCTGTAGGCTGAAAATCACCGTTGCCGCGCTGGCCTGCTGCGCGCGGTTGTGCAGTTCCGCATTGCTGTCAAACAGCGTCCACTGGCTCGACAGCGGCGGCGCGCCTTCCAGTACTGTTTTCTCCGCCAGATAGAGCGCTTCGTCGTTCAGCGTCAGCGGCGTGCTTTGCTCTGCCTCCAACAGCCTGAAGTGGTCCATATTCAGATCCAGACGTAATGCGCGATCGGCCAGCATTCCGCCGCTGTTAGCCCACCAGTTGATGCGGTAATCCCAGCAGTCCTGCTGCCAGTCCAGCTGCGCCAGGCCATCGACATGACGATAAAGACTTTGCAGCCGGGTGCGCAGCGCGTTGATTACTGAACCAAAGCTAATGATTAGCAGCGTGATGGGTTTAGCATTAAGAAAGTGTTGTATCTTTTTTGTCCACAGCCGCAGCTCGTCCTGAGTTAACTTTTCCCACAGGGAAGCGGGGGCAAAAAACAGGACCAGACGAGGTTTTTCTGACAACACGCGAGCCAGATCGTCGGTAAAAGCGTGCAGCGCCCGACGGGTCTCCGGCAGAGAGAAAAGCGGGATGGCCGCAGGCCCGCCGACGGGCGCGGGCGAAAGCAGCGTATCCGGTGCCAGGCCTGACGCTATCAGCGTAACGGTATGCTGCGCGGCGATACACTGACGGGCCAGACAACGGGCGTCTTCCTGACGGTTGGCCGTCAGCCAGTAACATCCCGACGGCTGCATCAGCATCAACTCATCTCTGACCTGTTCAAATCCTAACGTAAATGGAGGTGTCATAAGATATTTCGCAACCCGGCTTGTTCTACGGCTAGAGTGTAGTCCAGTTAAAAAATGAAGTAGCATCATTGTATTCTGGCTAATATACATTACAACTTATAGCAAACCGACCTGCACCCGACCTAAGAATTTTCTTGCTCGGGGGGAATTTTTTGCTGCCTTCTGGGGCTATCTCTATGAGTCAACAGTCTGACAAAACGCGGCCGCTGGCGCGTGGAACCCAGGACGATATTGCGCAACTGGAACGCGCTTTTTCGCTACAGAACTGGCGCTATATCGATATCGATCGCCAGGAAAGGCTGGCCGGGATCCTGGACCGCTGGCCGCTGCTGGCCGAGCTGGCCGAGCTGGCCGATCCTACGTCGTCCGGAGAGCAGTAATGGCGGTGATTGCGCTACAGAGCGTCAGAGGCGGCGCCGGGGCGACCTCGTTGACCGCTGCTTTTGCCTGGGCGCTCAATCAGCTGGGCGAACAGGTCATTACCGTCGATTTATCGGCCGATAATCTGCTGCGGATGCACTTTAATATGCCGGTGGGGCAGTCGCGCGGCTGGCTGCGGGCGGCCATGGACGGGCAGCCGTGGCAGCAGAGCGCGCTGCGCTACGCGCCGGGGCTGGATTTTGTGCCTGCGGGGCGGCTTAACGACGATGAACGGATGGATTTTATTCGCCATCCGGAAAAATACGCCCACGCCTGGCTGACGCAAATCGACGCGTTAAGAAAGCTCTACCCCTGGATCCTGCTCGACGTGCCCTCTGGCGATACGCCCTGGACGCGAGCCATGGTGGCGCTGGCCGACCATATCCTTAGCGTGGTGACGCCGGACGCTAACTGTCATATTCGTTTGTTTCAGCAAACTTTCCCCACCAACACGCTGTTTCTGCTCAATCAGTTTTCCCCGGTCAGCAAGGCGCAGCAGGATCTGCATCAGCTTTGGGTCAACAGCCTGAACAACTTTATTCCTTTAACCCTGCATCGTGATGAAGCGGTGGCGGAAGCGCTGATGAGCAAGCAGCCGCTGGGCGAATACCGGCCACACAGCCTGGCAGCGGAAGGCATGATGACCTTCGCCAGCTGGGCGCTGATTAATCTGCAGGCGCGCGCATGAGGTCGCTGCACTGGCTATTGATGCCCGCCGCAACGGCGGCGCTGCACGAACGCTATGCGGGCTATCGCCAACACGGCGCGTCGGCGGCAACCGCCGCGCTCCAGTGCTTCTGGGTCACGCTCGGCTGGGCCTTCCTCCGTTTTGAAACGCCAGCCTGGCAGCGGGTTCAGGCGCAGCGTCGCCGCCTTTATCCGCATATTTCGCCGGAAAGGCCGCATCCTGCGGATATTTTACGCTATCTGCTGCAAACGCTGTGGCTGCTGCTGGTGGTTCCTTTTAACGGCGTCTCGCTCAGCGAGCGTGCAGGCCGCTATACCCTGAGAACGCCGCGCCAGCGCTTCTATAACTGGCTGGACAAGCTGCCGGAAAAAGCGGCCGCGCGCGACATGGAAAAGCGGGTTGAACGCCAGCTGCGTCGCGTGCCGCCAACGCTGCGTAAAGCGCTGTTCGGCGTGGCGATTGCGATCGCTACGGCGCTGGCGCTGCTTTGCATCTCGCAGCCGTTCGATCTCTTTACGCAGTTTATCTTTGTCGCGCTGCTGTGGGGCGTGGCGATGGTGGTACGGCGCATCCCTGGCCGCCTGTCGACCATGATGCTGATCGTGCTGTCGCTGACGATTTCCTGCCGCTATCTGTGGTGGCGCTACACCTCGACGCTGAACTGGGACGATCCGCTGAGCCTGACCTTCGGCGTGCTGCTGATCGCGGCGGAAACCTATGCCTGGGTGGTGCTGATCCTCGGCTATTTTCAGACCCTGTGGCCGCTTAATCGTCCGCCGGTTTCCATGCCGGAAGATATCAGCAGCTGGCCGACGGTAGATCTGCTGGTGCCGACCTATAACGAGCCGCTGAGCGTGGTAAAGCCCACGCTGTACGCCGCGCTGGGGATCGACTGGCCTAAAGACAAGCTCAATATTTACGTGCTGGATGACGGCAATCGCGAGGAGTTCCGCGCCTTTGCGGAGAAAATCGGCGTGCACTACGTGGCGCGTCCAACGCATGAACATGCCAAAGCGGGCAATATCAACCACGCACTGCGTACCCATTGCCGCAGCGAGTTCGTGTCGATTTTTGACTGCGACCACGTGCCGACGCGCTCGTTCCTGCAAATGACGCTGGGCTGGTTTGTGAAAGACCCCAAACTGGCGATGCTGCAAACGCCGCACCACTTTTTTTCGCCCGATCCTTTTGAACGCAACCTGGGCCGCTTCCGCCGGACGCCGAACGAAGGCACGCTGTTCTACGGGCTGGTGCAGGACGGCAACGACGTGTGGGACGCCGCGTTTTTCTGCGGCTCCTGCGCGGTGATCCGACGTACCGCGCTGGATGAAATCGGCGGCATCGCGGTGGATACCGTGACCGAGGATGCGCATACCTCGCTGCGCCTGCACCGCAAAGGCTACACCTCCGCCTATATTCGTATTCCGCAGGCGGCCGGGCTGGCGACAGAAAGCCTGTCTGCCCATATCGGGCAGCGCATCCGCTGGGCGCGCGGCATGGTGCAGATTTTCCGGCTGGATAATCCGCTGACGGGCAAAGGGCTGAAGCTGGTGCAGCGGCTCTGCTACGCCAACGCCATGCTGCACTTCCTTTCCGGCATTCCCCGGCTGATCTTCCTGCTCGCGCCGCTGGCTTTTCTGCTTTTTCACGCCTACATCATTTTTGCTCCCGCGCTGGCTATCGCCATTTTCGTGCTGCCGCATATGCTGCACACCAGCCTGACCAACTCGCGTATTCAGGGCCGCTGGCGACACTCGTTCTGGAGCGAGGTCTACGAAACGGTGCTGGCCTGGTATATCGCGCGGCCGACCACGGTGGCGCTGTTCAATCCGCATAAGGGCAAATTCAACGTGACGGCCAAGGGCGGCCTGGTGGAAGAGCAGCATCTCGACTGGGTGATCACCCGGCCCTATATGCTGCTGGTGCTGATTAACGTCGCCGGTCTGATAGCTGCCGTCTGGCGGCTGAACTATGGCCCGCCCACGGAAATCCTGACGGTGCTCGTCAGCGTGGTCTGGGTGATTTACAACATGATTATCCTGGGCGGCGCGGTGGCGGTCTCCGTCGAGGCGCGCCAGCTGCGTGAAGCGCACAGGGTAGAGATCGCCATGCCGGCGGCGCTGGCTCGTGAAGATGGCCATATGCTGCCGTGCACGCTGCGCGACTACTCCGACGGCGGCGTCGGCCTGGAGCTGCGCGAGGAAAACCAGCTGAAGGAACATGAAAAGGTCTGGCTGCTGCTGCGGCGAGGCCAGCAGGAATTCAGTTTTCCCTGTGTGGTGCAGCGTACCTTTGGCCGCCGCGCCGGGATCCGCCTGCATGAGCTGACTACCGGACAGCACGTGGAATTTATCCAGTGCACCTTCGCCCGCGCCGATACCTGGGCGCTGTGGCAGGACAGTTTTCCTGAAGACAAACCGATGCAGAGCTTCGCTGACATTATGGTGCTGGGCTTTAAAGGCTATCTGCGCCTGGCGGAGTACGGCCCGCAGCCGCTGCGCGGGCTGTTTGCCGGGCTGACGCGTCTGACCAGCTGGCTGGCTTCCTTTTTCCCGAGGGGCCCAGGGCGACCCGATCCCACGATCCACTGACGCAAAGTTGATGATGAAACGATGACGAGAAAACTACGCTGGTTCACTGCTGTTCTGATGGGCGTTATGCCGCTGACCTGGGCGGCGCCCGACTCTGCGCCGCTGCCGATGACCGCTACGGACGCGCCTGCCGCGCCGGTCGCTGTCGATCCCGCCGCGCCGGTACGCGATGTGACGCGCACTTTTGCCCAGATCGCGCCGCCGCCGGGCGTTTTCACGCTGACCGGCACCCGAACCCAGGGGCAGATTGAATTCGGCGTGCGCAGCGACGAGCTGGTGACCAAAGCGCTGCTGACGCTCAGCTATCGCCCTTCGCCTGCGCTGCTGCCTGTGGTTTCGCATCTTAAGGTCTATCTGAACGATGAAATGGTCGGACTGGTGCCGATCGCGCAGGATCAGGCAGGCAAAACCAGCCAGATCCAGCTGCCGCTGGATCCGCGTTTTATCAGCGACTTTAACCGCGTCCGGCTGGAGCTGGTCGGCCACTACGCCAATATGTGCGAAAACCCCGCTAACAGCGCCGTCTGGCTGGATATCGGCAAGGAAAGCTCGCTGGCGCTGACGCTGCAAAAGCTGCCGCTGCAGGACGATCTTTCGCATTTCCCGGAGCCGTTTTTTGATTCGCGCGATAACCGTCCGCTGATCCTGCCAATGGTCTTTGCCGGCGCGCCGGGCCTGGGACAGCAAAAAGCCGCCGCCGTGCTGGCTTCCTGGTTCGGCACCAAAGCGGACTGGCGCGGGCAGTCGTTTCCGGTGCTCTATAACCAGCTGCCGGAGCAGCAGCACGCGGTGGTGTTTGCCACCAACGACCAGCGGCCGGACTTTTTAAAAACGCTGCCGCCGGTGGATAAGCCGACCATTGCCATCGTCAATCAGCCGCAAAATCCCTGGGAGAAAATGCTGCTGGTGATGGGACGCGACGATAACGATCTGCTGAAGGCGGTGCAGGGGATTGCGCAGGGCGAGGTGCTGCTGCGCGGGCAAAGCGCAACGGTGGACGAGGTGAAAGAGCTGATGCCCCGCAAGCCGTATGACGCGCCGAACTGGGTGCGCACCGACAGGCCGACCACCTTTGGCGAGCTGCAACAGTATGCCAACCAGCTACAGAGCGACGGCCTACAGCCGAACCCCATTGCGCTGACGCTGAAACTGCCGCCGGATCTCTTCCTGGTGCGCGCGCGCGGCATCGATATGAATATCACCTATCGCTACACCACGCCGATGCAGGAAGACGGCTCCCGGCTGGCGGTTAACCTGAACAACCAGTTCGTGCAGGATTATCCGCTGTCGGGCAAGCACGACCACGGCAGACAGCTGCTGCGCATTCCGCTGGTGCAGGGTCTGACCGACAGCAGCACCCAGTTGACCATTCCGGCGCTGCGCCTGGGCGTGGTAAACCAGCTGCGCTTCGACTTCGATTACGCCAGCCTCTTTTACGGCGGCACCTATAACAGCGCCACGAAAGAGAGCCGCTGCGCCACCGTTACCCCGGTGTCCAATCACGTGGTGATTGATGATAACTCCACTATCGATTTCTCCGGCTACCGCCACTATATACAGATGCCGTCGCTGCGCGCCTTCGCCAACGCGGGTTTCCCTTTCAGCCGCAATGCCGACCTGGCACAAACGCTGGTGCTGGTTAACGCGCGGCCAGAGGCGGACAAGGTCAGCGCGCTGCTGAACGCGCTGGGCAATATTTCTGCGCAGACCGGCTATCCGGCGCTGAAAGTGAAAATGACCGACGACTGGAGCAAGGCGCAAGAGCAGGATGACGATCTGCTGATGATTGGCGAAATCCCGCAGACGTTGAAGGACGACAGCAAAATCAACCTGCTGGTGGACGCGGCGAAAAGCTGGGTCAATAAGCCTAATCGCCAGAACGACTTTTCCACGCGGCCTTTGTCGACTGACGACATGTACGCGGAAAGCCAGACCACCATCAGCTCCAGCGGGCCGATGGCGGCGATCGTCAGCTTTAAATCACCTTTCCACGACCAGCGAAGCGTGGTGGCGCTGCTGGCGGACAGTCCTCGCGCCTGGCAGCTGCTGAACGGCGCGCTGATCGACAGCGGTAAACGCGCGGCGATTTTCGGTTCGGCCTCGGTGATCCGGGAATCCGGCGTGAACAGCCTGCGCGTGGGCGACACCTGGTATATCGGCCATCTGCCGTGGTGGGAGCGCGTCTGGAACGCGCTGGCCACGCATCCGATTATGCTGGCCGCGTTTGCCGCCGTGGTGGTGATCCTGTTCGCGCTGCTGCTGTGGCGTTTAATGCGCAGCATCAGCCGCCGTCGCTTAGGCGATGAGGACGATCTGTAATGAACCCGCACTGGCTGGCACCCGCGCTGCTGCTGCCGCTGAGCGGCATGGCGGCCGAGACGGCGCAAGTTTCGCCCGTTGACTGGCTGCTACAGCAGGTGCGCGTCGGCGAAGCGACCAACAAGTTCGATCTGGTCAGCCAGTCGCTTTATCGGCTGGAAAAGATTGCGCCGGACAATCCGCAGGTGCTGGCGGCGCAGATCCGTCAGGATTTGCGCTCGGGCCAGCAGGATCGGGCGCGGGAAAGGCTGACGCGGCTGAAAACAATCGCCCCCGACGCGGTAGCCACTCGCCAGGCCGAAGCGAGCCTGCTGCTGGTTGCCGAAGAAGGACGACAGCAGCTACAGCAGGCCAGACTGCTGGCGGCTTCCGGCCATCTTCCCGAGGCGCGAGCGGCCTGGGACAAGCTGTTCCACGGCGTGTTTCCTTCCAGCGATCTCGCGCTGGAATACTGGCGGCTGGTGGCTCGCCTGCCCGAGCAGCAGCCGCTGGCCTTAACGCAGCTGGAGGCGCTGGATCGGGACGCGCCGGGCAACGTCAATGTCAAAATGGCGATTGCGCAGATGCAGCTTAGCCAGGACAACCGCGCGGCCGCGATTAAGCAGCTACAGGAGGTCGCCAACGAACCGGCGGGAAGGACGCAGGCCGCCGAGCTGTGGCTGAACGACATCAGGTCGCAGCCGATTACCTCGCATACCGTGGCGCAGCTGCAAACCTATCTGCGCACCTTCACCAGCGATAAACCGCAGGCGGACGGTCAGCTTGAGCTGGCGCGGCAGGAGCAAATGCTGGCGGATCCCGCCTATCAACAGCGGCTGCGCGGACTGGCGCTGATCGATAAAGGCGAGAGCACGGCGGCGATCCCGGCGCTGCGGGCGGCGCTACAGGCCAGCCCCAACGATCCCGATCTGCTGGGCGCGATGGGTCAGGCGCTGTCGCGCGCTAACAAACGTGAAGAAGCGGACGGCTATTTTCAGCGCGCCGTGGCGGCAGATGCGCAGGGCACGGACATCGGTAAGTGGCAAAGCCTGCTGCAATCCAACCGCTACTGGCTGGCGATTGCCGCAGGCGACAAAGCGCTGGCGGCAGGCGACGTTCGCGGCGCGACGCGGAGCTATCAGCAGGCGCAAGCTCTGGACAACACCGACGGCTACGCGCTGATTGGCCTGGGCGATGTGGCGGTGGCGCAGAAAAATGCCGACGCCGCCGAGGCGCTTTTCCGCCGCGCGCGCCAGCTTGATCCGGACAACGCCACGGCGACGCAGCGGCTGGTCACGCTCTATCAACAGCAGTCGCCGGAAAAGGCGCTGGCCTTTATCAACGGCCTGCCTGCGGCGCAGAAGCGCTCGCTTGGCGCGACGCTCGCCAGCCTGCGCAGCAGCACGCTGAGTGCGGAAGGCGATAAACAGGCGGCGGTCGGGCGCTGGGCAGAGGCGGCGGAACAGTATCGCCAGGCGCAGCAGGGCGCACCGGATGATATCTGGCTGAACTATCGGCTGGCGGGCGCGCTGCGTCAGGCGGGCCAGCCTCAGGCGGCGGATCGGCAGATGGCGGCAATGGCGCAGCGCCAGCCCGGCGTGCCGACGCAGGCCTATGCTTACGCGCTCTATCTTTCCGGCAGCGATCGCGCAGAGGAGGCGATGCGGCAGCTCCAGGCTTTGCCCGCCGCAAAATGGGACGCGAACATTAAGGCGCTGAACGATCGGCTGGAAACGGACAGGGTTATTGCCCGCGCCGAAGAGCTGCGCGCCAACGGCCAGGAAAGCCAGGCCGTTGCCCTGCTGGGCCAGCTGCCGCCTTCCAGCCGCATTGCGCTGACCGAGGCGGACTGGGCGCTGGCGCGCGGCGATGCGCAGCAGGCGCTGACGCGCTATCGCGACGTTGGCGAGAAAGAGCCGCAGAATAACGACGCGCGGCTGGGCGAAATCGAAGCGCTGGTGGCGTTAGGGGATCTGCCCGCCGCCAAACAGCAGTTGCAGGCTTTACCGTCGGCCGTAGCGGAAGCCAGCGTCAATACCGGACGGCGGGTGGCGAACGCGGCGCAAAGCGTCGGCGATACCGCCCGCGCCGCCACGCTGTATGGCCTGCTCAAGCCAAAGGCGGCGCAGGAGATGCCTTCGCAAAGCAGCGCGCTGGTGTTTCGCGATGCGGCAAGGCTGGAAGCGGCGCAGAACGATCCTGCCGCCGCGCAGTATGATTATCGTCAGGCGATGGTCGCCAGCGGCATCGCTACGACGGCGCCGCAAAGCACCGAAGACTATACGCGGCTGACGCGCAATAACGAGCAGGATGACTGGCTGAAGCGCGGCATCCGCAGCGAAGCGGCCGATCTGGCGCGCCAGCAGGACACCACGCTGACGCTGGCGGAGGATTACGCCAGAAATAAAGGCACCGGCGGCGTATCCGATTTCACCGCGCACACCACTATGGCGCAGGCGGAAACGCCGTTCGGCCAGGGCAAAGGCTGGCTGCGGCTGGATAACGTGGATATTTCAGCGGGCACCTTCTCGCCCAACAGCCTCGGCAATATTGATGAAAATTTCGGCACCTGCGCCAATGCTGACGCAACCTGCAACCGGGATTTCCGCCAGCATCAGAACGGCACCAGCGTTGGCGTCGGCTACAACAGCGACAAATGGTCGGCGGATATCGGCACCACGCCGCTGGGCTTTGAGGTAACCAACTGGGTTGGCGGCTTCACCTGGAACACCAGCCTGAGCGATCTTGGCGTGTCGCTCACCGCCTCCCGCCGTCCCATTTCCAGCTCGCTGCTGGCCTACGCGGGCGCGCGCGATCCCAATACCGCCAGCGGCAAAACCTGGGGCGGCGTGGTCGCCACCGGCGGCGCGGTGGGCCTGAGCTACGACAAAGGCGGCGCGCACGGCGTCTGGGCCGATATCAGCGCCCATCAGATCACCGGTGAAAACGTCAAGGACAACGCCCGTGAACGGCTGATGGTCGGCTACTACTATAAGCTGCTCAACGAAGACAACCGACGGGCAACTATTGGCCTGAACGGCATGTTATGGCACTACACCCGCGACTTAAGCGACTATTCGCTCGGCCAGGGCGGCTACTACAGCCCGCAAACCTATAACTCGCTGTCGGTGCCGCTCAATTACCGTCAGCGCACGGAAAACTGGTCGTTCGACGTGGGCGGTTCGGTTTCCTGGTCCCACTCCCGCACCCACGCGCAGTCGCGCTATCCGTTAAGTTTCGGCGCGCTGACCAGCGATAATCCGCAGGGCACCAGCAGCAGTAGCAGCGGCTTTGGCTATACGCTGCAGGCGGCGGTAGAGCGTCGGTTAAGCGCGCACTGGACGCTGGGCCTGGGAATGGATATTCAGCAGGCGGAGGACTATACGCCCAGCCACGGCATGATTTATCTGCGCTATTCCATGGCGGGTTGGGAAGGCGATCTCGATATGCCGTCGCAGCCGCTGACGCCTTATGCGGACTTTAAATAGCGATCTGTGTTGTCCGAGCGCCGATTTCCTGTCGGAAAACACCTAATCGACCCCTGGCTGCAAGGGATAACTTAACAAGCGCCTGTCATAGGATATACTCAGGGCTGTTTTTGCCGCCCGCTTTGGCGGCAGTCAGCTTTGCGGAGAACAGGCTTGCGCGTTAGTCGTTCGTTAACGATAAAACAGATGGCGACGGTATCCGGCGTCGCGGTGGTCACCATCCTGATTTTTATCGTCATTCAACTTTTCCATTTTGTGCAGCAGCGCAGGATTGACTATGCCCAGCAGATGGAAAACGTCGCGCATACCGTGCGCCAGCCGCTGTCGCAGTCGGTGCTGAAGGCGGATATCGGCCAGGCTGAACGTATTCTTAATTCCCTTAAGCCCGCCGGTATTCTGGCGCGCGCCGAAGTCGTGTTGCCCAACGGGCTACAGACGCTGCACACCGATTTTGAACCGACGAAGCCGGTGCCGAAGCTTATCGCCACCATTTTTGAACTGCCGGTGCAAATCACGGTGCCGCTCTATTCGGTGGGGCCTTCCAACCCCAAGCCGCTGGCGCTGCTGGTGTTGCAGGCGGACTCCTGGCGCGTTTATCAGTTTATCCTCAGCGCGCTCTCCACCATGGTGACGACCTACCTGCTGCTGGCGCTGATCCTGTCGGTCGCTATCAGCTGGTGCATTAATAAACTGATCGTCAGGCCGCTGCGCAGGATCGCCGCCGAGCTGCACGATCTGCCGCCGCAGGAGGCGATCGGCCATCAGCTGGCGCTGCCCGCCCGCCATCGCGACGACGAGCTGGGCATGCTGATCCGCAGTTATAACCACAATCAGCAAGTTATCGAGACGGTGCACGATGAGATGCGTCGTTTGACTACGCGCGTTGCGCTGACCAATCTGCCCAATCAGACGCTGTTCCTGGCGCTGCTTGAGCAGCACATCAACGCAATAGCGGATAAAGACGGCTTCACGCTGATGGTGCTGCGCATCGAGACGCTACAGGAAGCGAACGGCGTGGTGGCGGACGAGCAGCGCGACGCGCTGACGCTGACGCTGCTGGATAAAATTCGCAACTGCATCGACGGGCAGACGCTGACCGGCCAGCTGTCGGACAGCGATTTTGTGCTGCTGATGAAACGCGCTACGCCTGTCCGCGCCATGCGCATGGCCCGGCTGCTGCTGCTGCGCCTGACCCAGCCTGTTATGCTGCATGAGATGCAGATCCGGCCCAGCCTCAGCATCGGTATGGCGACGCGGGAAGACGCTCATCTGAGCGCGACGGAGCTGCTGAGCCGGGCGGCGTCGGCCATGATGTCGGCGCGCCTTGAAGGGAAAAATCAGATCCTCTTTTTCGATGCCACCATGACCGAACGGGCGCATAAGCGGCTGACGCAGGAGCACGATATTTTGCAGGGGCTGAGCGACGGGCAGTTCGCGCTGTTCCTGCAGCCGCAGATTGATATGCGCAGCGGCCAGCCGGTCGGCGCAGAGGTGTTGCTGCGTATGCGTCAGCCGGACGGCAGCTGGAGCCTGCCGGAAGACCTGATCGTCAGCGCGGAAGAATCCGGCGTGATCCACGCGCTGGGCCGCTGGGTATTTGAAGAGGCTTGTCGCGTGCTGGCTGGCTGGCAAAAACGCGGTATCACGCTGCCGCTCAGCGTGAATATTTCCGCCGTGCAGCTGCGCGAACCGGACAGGGTGGCGCATCTGCAAACGCTGATCCAACAGTATCAGATTGCGCCAGGCAGCCTGATGCTGGAGCTTACCGAAACGGCACAGGTCGGTGAACCAGCGTTGGCGCTGCGGCTGCTGAACGATTTGCAGCAGGCGGGCGTCGCTGTCGCGCTGGACGATTTTGGCATGGGCTACGCCAATTTAAACTGGCTGAGCCAGTTTAAGTCGCTGCCGGTCAGCAAGCTGAAGATGGATCGCAGCTTCGTCAGCCCGCTGCCGGAAGAGAACGCCATGGTGCGTATCGTGGCGGCTATCGCAGAGATCATGCAGCTGGAAGTAATTGCCGAAGGCGTGGAAACCGTTGAGCAGCGCGACTGGCTGCTGGCGCGCGGCATTCATATCGGGCAGGGCTATCTCTACGCTGGCGCGTTACCCATCGCGGAGTTCGAGCGCCTCTATTTTTAAGGGCGGGCTTTTGTGACTGAAAGAAACAACCGGCACGCCTTTGATCCCGGCCTGGCGGAAGCAAAAGTCGATGGTTGAAATATTGCACGCCAGGCGTAAAATGTAGTTACGTTTCTACATCATCCGCCGATGGGAGGCAATATGTCTGTCACCACAATGTCCAGCCGGGCGTTCAATCAGGCCGTTTCGGCCGCCAGACGGGCCGCAGAAGCCGGGCCGGTTTACATTACGGATCGCGGTAAGCCTGCCCACGTACTGCTGACTTTTGAAGACTATAAAAGATTGACCGGCTCAAGCCGTAATATTCAGGATGCGCTTGCCATGCCTGAGGCGGCGGAGATGGACTTCGAGCCAGAACGTGAAAATATCGTATTCAGGGACGTGGATTTCTCATGAGATATTTGCTTGATACCAATGTGGTTTCTGAGCTTCGTAAGGCACGGACGCCAAAAATAGATCCTGCGGTGGCGTGTTGGACTGACACTGTCGATGCAGGAGATATGTTTATCTCGGCTATTACCGTGATGGAAATTGAAAAGGGCATTCTTAATCTTGCCCGTAAAGATCCTCGCCAGGAAAAGATATTGCGCGGCTGGTTTACACGCCTGGTGATGCCGGAATTTAAAGATCGTATTTTGCCTTTTGACACGGCAGCCGCCGTTTATTGCGCGGGGCTACATATACCCGACCGACGTCCTGCCAATGATGCCATGATTGCCGCTATCGCTTACTGCCACAATATGATGCTCGTCACCCGTAACGTTAAAGACTTTGCCGGGCTGGGCGTGATGCTGCTTAACCCCTGGTGCTGGCAAAAATAGTCACTCAGGTTTTAACAAAGCCCTCACGTACTTTTATGCCGGTATTCACTGCTGAATGATCTCGGCATAGGCTGAGTCAGTTTAAATCGTTACCGATCGCGGAGTTCGAGCGCCTCTATTTTTAAGGGCCGCAGGTTGCTCAATCTGTTGCGGGACTAGCTGAGCCTGACGCCCGCAGCGCGGGTGATTGCTGTCAGCGTGGTCAGGGTCGGGTTTCCGGTTGCCGACAGCGTTTTGTAAAGCTGCTGGCGAGAAAGCCCTGATCTTTTCGCGATCTCGCTAATCCCTCCGCGAGCTTCTACCACGCGGCGTAACGCCGTTAAAAAGGCAGCGATACCGCCATCCTCATAAATATTTTCCAGCGCAATTTGTAGGTAGGTTTCGGCGTAAGTCGGATCGGCTTTCAGCTCTGCAATCGTTGCGGCATCATGATCGACCGTAGGCGGAAAGTTTTTAGCTGTTTTATGAATGGTTGTCACAATCTTTCCTCGCATTGTAATCGTGTAAATAAGAAATGGCTTTAGCGATATCAGCAGGTTGGCTGTTTTTATCGCCACCGTAAAAAAGAAGAATGACGGTTTTTCCTTCTATAGCGTAATAAACACGATAACCCGGCCCGTGGTTAATGCGCATTTCCCAAACCCCATCGCGCACGAATTTATGGTCACCAAAATTCCCGGCAGCGGTGCGATCGATCTGATTATCGATCCTGGCGGCCGCTTCCCGCTGTTTTTTACGTAGCGTCGTCATCCATGTTGCAAAAGGAACATTGCCTTTCCTGTCCTGATAACGACTAATCTTATATGCCATCTCCTGGCATCCTCCACGCTTTCCCTTGTGTGTTAATTGTCTTTTATATAAGACAGGTGAGCAAGGTGTTTAATAAAATTTCTTGCCCTGAATGGCGTATCTGCAGGGTTCACTATCTTCGTTGCAGCAGCGTTAAGGAACGACTGAATGGATACATTATTATTTCATGTACAGTGCTTTTTTTGAGAAAACCAGCCTGGCTGAAACCCCATTTCACCGCTGCTGAAGTGATTCAGCTCTTAAAATCACGTCTCCGTTCGCGCAATGTTTATCAGATTATATCAATCCAGTTAACGCAGTGTTATTTTTGGCCTGTTGTCAAAATAACCATAGCCACGTCACCCGCCATCCAGGCCGTTAACGGATATTTTATGAAAACTTCCCTGTTTAAAAGCCTTTATTTTCAAGTGCTAACCGCCATCGCCGTCGGCGTACTGCTGGGGCATTTTTATCCGGAGCTGGGCGCGCAGATGAAGCCGCTGGGCGACGCTTTCGTTAAGCTGATCAAGATGATTATCGCGCCGGTGATTTTCTGTACCGTGGTGACAGGGATCGCCGGGATGGAAAGCATGAAAGCCGTCGGCCGTACGGGTGCGGTCGCGCTGCTTTATTTTGAAGTGGTCAGCACCATCGCGCTGATTATCGGCCTGATCGTGGTGAACGTGCTGCAACCGGGCGCAGGGATGAACGTCGATCCCGCCACGCTGGATGCCAAAGCCGTCGCCGTTTATGCGCAGCAGGCGGAACAGCAGGGCATCGTGGCCTTTTTACTGGATATTATCCCCGGCAGCGTTATCGGCGCTTTCGCCAGCGGCAATATTCTGCAGGTGCTGCTGTTCGCCATTCTGTTTGGTTTTGCGCTGCACCGCATGGGCGACAAAGGCACGCTGGTCTTTAACTTTATCGACAGCTTCTCGAAGGTTATTTTTGGCATTATCAATATGATTATGCGCCTTGCGCCGATCGGTGCCTTCGGGGCAATGGCCTTTACTATCGGTAAATATGGCGTGGGATCGCTGGTGCAGCTCGGCCAGCTGATTATCTGTTTCTATATTACCTGCGTGCTGTTTGTGGTGATCGTGCTGGGCCTGATCGCACGCGTGACCGGCTTCAACATCTTTAAGTTTATCGCCTATATCAAAGAAGAACTGCTGATCGTGCTGGGTACCTCCTCTTCCGAATCTGCGCTGCCGCGGATGCTGGATAAGATGGAAAAGCTGGGCTGCAAAAAATCGGTGGTGGGCCTGGTGATCCCAACGGGCTACTCCTTTAACCTGGACGGCACCTCAATTTACCTGACGATGGCCGCCGTGTTTATCGCTCAGGCGACCAACGCGCATATGGATATTGTCCACCAAATCACGCTGCTGGTGGTGCTGCTGCTCTCTTCAAAAGGCGCGGCTGGCGTGACGGGCAGCGGCTTTATCGTGCTGGCCGCCACGCTTTCCGCCGTCGGTCATCTGCCGGTCGCGGGCCTGGCGCTGATTCTGGGCATCGACCGCTTTATGTCTGAAGCGCGTGCGCTGACCAACCTTATCGGCAACGGCGTGGCAACGGTGGTGGTCGCGAAGTGGGTTGACCAGCTGGATGAAAAACAGCTGAAAGCGACGCTTAACGCACCGAAAAAGTCGAAAAAACTGTCGGAAACCCGCCTGTAAGCAGTTAATAACATAAATATCCCGCCGAAATGCCCGACGTGACTTGCCCTCACGTCGGGCATTTGCATAATAACCCCCATTGTTTGACTATTTTTCACTTTGCGGTGGGACATCCCCGCCGTCGCGTGGTCTAAGAAGCTATTCGTCGGCTTCCCTGAGTTATCCTTTCCACCGATAGCCGTAGGCCACCAGCGATTTTATTGGTTTGTGATTGAGTAGGGGTTCACATGCAGGGCACCACAATTCGTCTTTTAGTGGGTGGGATAGCGCTGGCCTTCGCCAGCAGTTCGGTGCAGGCTGAAACTCTTCAACCCGATCCCGCCTGGCAGCAGGGAAAACTGGAGAACGGTTTTCGTTGGCAGGTGCTGACCACGCCGCAGCGTCCCAGCGACCGCGTGGAAGTCCGCCTGATGGTTGATGCCGGGTCGCTGGTGGAAAGCACCCAGCAGGCAGGCTACAGTCATCTGCTGCCGCGCCTGGCGCTGGTGCATAACGCCAGGCTGGACACCGCGCAGCAGCGCTCGCTGTGGCAGCAAAGCATGAATCCGGATCGCCCTCAGCCGCCCGCAGTGACCTCGTATGACTTCACGCTTTATTCGCTTAGCCTGCCTAACAACCGCCCTGAAGTGCTGAAAGAAGCGATGAACTGGCTGGCGGCTACGGTCAGCGATATGACGGTCAACGAGCAGACCGTTAATACCGCGCTGAACGCCGACGATCCTATCGCTACCTGGCCTGCCGACCCGCAGGATCCCTGGTGGCGCTACCGGCTGAAAGGCTCCGCGCTGTTAGGCCACGATCCCGCTTCGCCGGTCAGCACGCCGGTGGATATGGCAAAGCTGAACGCTTTCTACAAACAATGGTATACGCCGGACGCCATGACGCTGTTCGTGGTCGGCAACGTGGAAAGCCGTGGCCTGGTGGAACAGATTAACCGCACTTTTGCGCCGCTACAGGGCAAACGTGAGACGCCCGCGCCGGTGCCGACGCTCTCTTCCCTGCCGCAGGAGCCTGTCAATCTGGTCAACGCTAAACTGAACCAGGATCGCCTGTCGCTGGTGTGGGATAACCCGTGGCAGCCGATCCGCGATTCGCAAAATCTACAGCGTTACTGGCAGAGCGATCTGGCGCGCGAGGCGCTTTTCTGGCACGTACAGCGCGTACTGAGCGACAATAAAGCGCAGAAAGTGCAGGTCGGCTTTGACTGTCGGGTACTTTATCAGCGCGCTCAGTGCGGGATTAATCTGGACGCGGACAACAACACGCTGGCCCCTAATCTGAACCTGATCGCGCATGAGATGGCGAATATTCGCGATAACGGTCTGCCGCAGGAAGAGTTCGACGCGCTGATGGCGCAGAAAACCGTCGAGCTGAACAAGCTGTTTGCGACCTACGCGCGCACCAATACGGACGTGCTGATGAGCCAGCGCCTGCGCTCGCAGCAGAATGCGGTGGTGGATATCGCCCCTGAGCAGTACCAGAAGCTGCGGCAGAAGTTCCTGTCAGAGCTGACGCTGCAGATGATGAACCAGGAGCTGCGCCAACAGCTTTCGCAGCCGCTGACCATGCTGCTGATGCAGCCGCAGGGCGAGGCGGAAACCAACGTGCAGGCGCTTTACGACGGCTGGCAGAAAATTATGCAGCCTGCGCCTGCCGCTGAAGCCGCTCCGTCAGCGGTGGACGAGACCCGGCCTGAAGTGTCGGATATCCCCGCCACGCAGAATTAATCGACCCGGGGCGCCGTTCTTTTTTCGTCCTGCGGCTTAGCTCAATCGGCCGCAGGCGATTTCAGTCAGGCTGCGGCCAGATTAGCACTCGTCGCAGGCGCTTTCATCCAGGCTGCGGCCAGATTAGCACTCGTCGCAGGCGCTTTCAGTCAGGCTGCATAAGCCTGATTGGCAATCCCGGCGCAGTCGCTTAATTAAGGCTGCGTAGCGTAGACCAGATTCGCTCTTATCCGCGGTCGCGCGCTACCACTTGCGCGCGCGCAGCCACTCATTCACCAGCATCGGCCAGCTGGCAAGCGGCAGATCCGCCACGTTGCGGATGCCGAAGCCGTGACCGCCTTTCTCATAGAAATGCAGTTCGCTGGGCACGCCGTGCTCACGCAGCGCGCTGAACATCACCATACTGTTATTAATCGGCACCGATTCGTCATTAACGGCATGGATCAGCAGCGTTTGCGGCGTTTGCGCCGTTACGCGGGTTTCCAGAGAGTAGGCTTCGATTTCGCGCTGGGTCGGGCAGTCGCCCAGCAATTGCTGCCGTGAACCGGCGTGCGCCAGTCCTTCACGCATACTGATCACCGGATAGAGCAGCACCAGCGCATCGGGCCTGGCGGCCAGTGAATCGGCGATATCCTGCACAGGATAAAGCTTTTCGTCAAAGCGCGTGCCGACGCTGGCCGCGACATAGCCTCCGGCTGAAAAACCCATCATCACTATCCGTTTGCCGTTCAGGCCGCGCGCTGCGCGATGGCGCAAGACGCGCACGGCGCGCTGGGCGTCTGCTAACGGCGCTTCGGCCGCTTCATGGTGGCCGTCCTGCGGAAAACGGTAGGTCATCACCGCCAGCGTATAGCCCATAGAGGTAAAGAACATCGCCAGCGCGCTGCCCTCTCTGTCGATCATAATGCGCTCGAAACCACCGCCTGGCGCAACCAGCAGCGTTACGCCGTTGGAGGTTTCGGGATACCAGAACGCCAGCTCCGGGCAACGCACGCCCGAAGCAGCACGATCGAAAGGCTCATATTCTTTAGCCATATCCACAATCTGTGGGCTAACGCGTGAATCGCTGGCGCCTGGCGCATCGCCGTGGGGCCAGATAGTGATAATGTCGGCTTTCATAAACGCTCCCGCTCCGCCTTATTGGTCATACAGGCGAAGCTAAAAATTCAAATACCTTATGGTAATAAATTCAGCATCACCGATTTTGGGCTAAGCCGTCCACTATTCAGCGCTTAATTTCATCTATTTCAGAATTTATCCAGGAAGTTTAGCAGGTATTCTGGTCGCGATAAGACAGCAGAAATAAGTAGTATTAAGTGCTGGAAGTTTGTTTTTTATTGAGAGGAAATAATTACCGTTAAGTTTTTAAAAGCTACCTGGCATCGCTTTCTGGATAATCCACTTTTTATTTGGCTTAGGTAAGATGGAAAATTTAGGGTAAATATCATTAAATTTGCCCGTTAGGCGCAAACAGCTGCTGTGTAATTTGTTAGTTTGGTGCTTGCTGCCTGTTACCTGTTACCTGTTACCTGTTACCTGTTGCTGTTGCTGTTGCTGTTGCTGTTGCCTGTTACCCGTTTGCTTCTTTGCTGCCTGTTGCCTCAGCGCGTTAAAGGGAGCTACAGCACCCGATTCCCAGAGGTTAATTTCGTTCTTATGCAGGCGTGAATATAACGCTAAAGTTTAGCGAGCGAAATTGAAATAATAGGGTGTAGCTTTTTCCCCGGCGGATGCTGGCTGTGATCAGTTAAAGCTCACGTTTTACTATAATATAGCCGTTAAACTTCACGGAGCATTCGTCGTCATCGATCAGAAGTGACGCTAAAGTGATGTTGTGTTTATTGTTATGATTAATATAATCATACTGGACAATAATATTCTGAGCATTGCTCTGCAGAAAAATTTCCTTGTATTTTTCAATCGGGGTAAAGTGCTCGCTTTCTGAATTATAGCTTTTCCTGGCCAGAAGCTCTGCCAGCTCAGGCGTCACTTTATTCGCACTGACGAGGGTCAGTTTAGTTTGCTGCAAAAGAATATCGCTCTCCTTGATACCTGAATCTTCAATCAGGGCATCGGTCATACTGATCCCATTGCTCCTGTTTATATCAAGGCAGGCTGGCGCCCGCAAACCCATGTGTAAAGATAAATAACGCTGTTAGAGACTATTTCTCATTGTACGATTAGCTCCTGATCCCTGCTGTCCGCAATTTTTTGCCGATTATAAGTGAGACAATACAGCCTGTTGATGCAGTTCCTTTGCCATTATCATCCTGAATAAGAAACCCATCCCTGTGACACATGCTGTTCCCCGGCAAGGGGGGGAGGCGTAAAACATATTTTCCTGCAGAACGATGTACGGCTTCAGGACGTTCAATGTGATATCTGCCGCGTGGCAGCGGCCCTTTATACTTAAGGCATTCAAGCGCGATATCGTTCCTGCATCCGGCCTGTTAAATCCGCCGCGCCGCGTTTTGCGGCGCGGGGGAACAGGCGTCAGGCAAGTACATCAGGCATAGCGGAGAGCGGGATAATCGCGCCGCGATGCTGGATCACCGTGCTGGCCGTCAAATGGCCTCTTCTTGCTGCCTCTGCCGCGTCGCCGCCGTTCAGGCGTACCGCCAGATAGCCGGCGCTAAACGAGTCACCGGCTGCGGTGGTGTCCACAATACGGCTGGCGGGAAGCGCCTGCGCAGGCACTTCCACAATCGGTTCGCCGGCTACGGAAACCAGACAGGCTTCTGCCCCGCGCTTGATAACGACCTCTGACACCCCGGCTTCATGCGTTCTGGCAATGACGCCTTCCACGCCGGTTTCGCCCCACAGCAAATGCTCGTCGTCCAGCGTCAGGAAGGCGATGTCGGTCACGGCCAGCATTGACCGGTAAGCGGCCTGCGCCTCTGCAACGGAAGCCCACAGCCGGGGACGATAATTGTTGTCGAAAATAACCTTGCCGCCGTTGCTGCGGCAGCGCGCCAGCAGCGTTATCAGCTTTTCGCGACCCGCTGGCGTCAGGATGGCCAGGCTGATGCCGCTCAGATAGAGATAGTCGAACTGCGCCAGCTGCTGACAAATTTCCTCGGCGCGCGGGCCTTCCAGCCAGAAGCGCGCGGCCGCATCATTGCGCCAGTAATAGAAAGTCCGCTCGCCGTGGGCGTCGGTTTCTATCACGTAAAGGCCGGGCAGTTTGTTCTCCATGCGCTGGACAAGCCCGGTCTGCACTTTTTCCTGTTGCCAGGCCGCCAGCATATCGCTACTGAACGTATCCGTGCCCAGCGCGGTGACGTAATGGACGGCCAGCTGGCTGGTCTGACGGGCAAGATAGACCGCCGTATTCAGCGTATCGCGCGCCAAAACCGCGGCTCAGGCCCTGTTCTTTTTGGGACAGCTCAATCATACATTCGCCGATAACGGCGATATTTTTCCTGGTCATGATATTCCGCTCGCTACGTTTTTTTGCCCCAGTTTCGCCGTGCTGACTGCCGCAGTCAATATTTTAAAACGCTGTTTTATTTTTTTAGCGCAGGCCTCACGAGCCGCTTTAGCCGCAAAGAACGCGATAAAGTTATCCAGGCGAATGCCGATACTGATTGCAGAAGCCCCACCCATTACGGCCTCAAAAATAACAAGGATCTTAATATGGTGCTGAAGAACATCAGACACCGGCTTCCTCCCTCAACTGTCGTGAAACAGCAGCAGCAGGAGCGTCTTTACTGGCGAGAATGCCAGCGCACCTACACGTTTCAGCCGATCTACCGGGTAACCGGCAGCCTGATGGCAATTGAGCTGCTCACTGCGGTGTTTCATCCTTCCGCGCCGGGCCAGAGAGTATCGCCGGAGTCCTATTTTGCCGCGCTTGACGCTACGGAGCGGATGCTGATTGTTCGCGAGCAGCTGGAACTGCTGGAGAAGTGGAAAACAAAATTTATCGAAGGCGGCATGGTGGCCTCGGTCAATATTGATGGCCCGACGCTACAGGCCGTCCAGCACAATCCGCTGGTTCGCCAGCTTATCGCGCGCTGTCCGTGGGTGCGTTTTGAACTGGTGGAACATCAGGTGCTGCCGCAGGAAGCGCTGGTCGCACAGATCCCGGAGCTGGGGCCGCTGTGGCTGGACGATTTCGGTTCGGGCATGGCGAATTTTTCTGCGCTATCGGAGCTGAAATATGACTATATCAAGCTGGCACGTGAGCTGTTTATCCTGCTGAGAAAATCGGAAGAGGGCCGCAGCCTGTTCAATATGCTGCTGGCGCTGATCAACCGCTACTGCAAAGGCGTGATTGTAGAAGGCGTCGAGACGCTGGAGGAGTGGCATCAGGTAAAGAACTCGTTCGCCTGCGCGGCGCAGGGCTATTATTTCGCGCACCCTATGCCATTTGATCGGCTGGAAACGCTGCCGCTAAAGCTGGCGTAATACCGTTTTCTCTCTGCTCGTCTATCTTTACAGGAGACGAAGCGAACAAGGAGATAAACAGTGTCGCGCACAGGAAAAGTAATTAGCTGGATTGTCGGGATTTTTTTGTTGCTGGTTGTGGTGGTAGTGGTAGTTATCGCGACATTTAACTGGAACCGCCTGAAGCCAACTATCAACCAGAAAGTCTCCACAGAGCTGAATCGTCCTTTCGCCATCCGCGGCGATCTGGGCGTGGCCTGGGAGCGTAATCGCGACGAGCCGGGCTGGCGCAGCTGGGTGCCGTGGCCGCACGTGCACGCGCAGGATATCCTGCTGGGCAACCCGCCTGCTATTGACGATATTACGATGGTGCATTTGCAGCGCGTGGACGCAACGCTCTCTCCGCTGGCGCTGCTGCATAAAGAAATCTTTATCCCGTGGATCAAGCTGGAGCAGCCCGATGCGCGTCTGATCCAGACGGCGAAGGGCAAAAATAACTGGACGTTTGACCTGGCCGCCAGCGACAGCGCCTCGTCCGATGCGCAGCCTTCCGCGTGGACTTTCCGCATGGACAACATCCTGTTCGATCAGGCAAAAATCGCTTACCGTGACGCCATCAACAAGGCGGACGTGCAGGTGACGGTCAATCCGTTGGGCAAGCCCGTTCCCTACGCGCAGATTGCAGGCGGCAAGGATGAAGCGGGTCAGAAGGGCGCATCAGACTTTGTTTTCGGCTGGAAAGCGGCCGGGACCTATAACGATGAGAAGCTGACCGGCGACGGTAAACTCGGCGGCATGCTCTCGCTGCGCAGCAAAACCAATCCGTTCCCCATTCAGGCCGATGTGCGTAACGGCACCACGCGCGTGCAGGTGGCGGGCAGCCTGCAGGATCCAATGAACCTGGGCGGGCTGAATATCCGCCTGCGCTTCTCCGGCGATACGCTGGCGAACCTGTATGGCCTGACCGGCGTGCTGCTGCCGGATACGCCTCCTTATGAAACCGACGGCCATCTGATTGCCCGTTTTCAACAGAAAGGCGGCCCGGTCTTTCATTACAACGATTTTAACGGCCATATCGGCGACAGCGATATTCACGGCTCGCTGACCTACAGCCAGGTGAAGCCGCGCCCTAAACTGGAAGGCTCGCTGGAATCACGCCAGCTGCGCATGGCCGATCTGGGGCCGCTGATCGGCGTTAAATCCGGTAAGGGCAGTGATAAAACCGAGCAGGCGAAGGCGAAAAGAGGCGAGGCACCTAATCAGCCTGCGGATCGGGTGCTGCCGCACGACAGATTCGATACCAAAAACTGGGACGTAATGGACGCCGACGTGAAGTTTAGCGGCAAGCGTATCGAACACAGCGATTCCCTGCCCATCAGCGATCTCTATACGCATCTGGTGCTGAAAAACGGCAATCTGCTGCTGGATCCGCTGCGTTTCGGCGTGGCGGGCGGCAGCCTTAATTCAACCATCCGCATGGAAGGCGACCGTTCGCCGATGCGGGCGCGCGCCGATCTTCACGCGCGTAATCTGAAGCTGAAGCAGCTGTTTTCCAGCGTAGAGTCGATGCAAAGCAGCATGGGACAGATCAACGGTGACGCCACGCTGAGCGGTACGGGCAATTCCGTTGCCGATATTCTGGCGACCAGCGACGGCAGCGTAAAACTGTTGATGAATGACGGTGTGATCAGCCGTGGCCTGATGGAAATCGTCGGTCTTAACGTAGGTAACTATGTGGTTGGCAAGCTGTTCGGCGATGACGAAGTGCGTATCAATTGCGCGGCGGCCGATCTGAATGTGGCGAACGGGGTGGCCTCGACCAAACTCTTTGTCTTCGATACGGAGAACGCGGTGATCAATATCACCGGTACCACGAACTTTGCTAACGAACGGCTGGATCTCTCGATTAATCCAGAGAGTAAAGGAATGCGTATCGTCACGCTGCGTTCGCCGCTTTACGTCAAGGGCACCTTTAAAAATCCCGACGCGGGCGTAAAAGCCGGGCCGCTGATTGCCCGTGGCGCTGCGGCCGTAGCTTTGGGGGCGGTAGTAGCGCCTGCCGCCGCGCTGCTGGCGCTGATTTCGCCCAGCGATAATGAGCAGAACCAGTGCGTTAACGTCCTGCAGCAGATGAAAAAGAAATAAAAAAAGCCCGGCGATTGCGCCGGGCTTTTTTTTGCCAAACTGCCGAGGGCCGGTTCAGCATCACGAGCCGGATTAGTCGAACAGCGACTCGTGGCGGGTTTCCCGGCTGGCGAGCAGCGCGAACAGCGTCAGACAGGCCATCGCCGCCAGGTAGAGTCCCACGTAGAACAGGCCGTAGTTGTGTGCCAGCCAGGTCGCGATATAAGGCGCGACCGAAGCGCCCAGAATCGACGACAGGTTGTAAGAGAACGACGCGCCCGTGTAACGCACCTCGGTCGGAAACAGCTCCGGCAGCAGCGCGCCCATCGGGCCGAAGGTCAGCCCCATCACGCTTAAGCCGCACAGCAGAAAAGCCATCACCATCCACTGGCTGCCGGAACCCAGCATCGAAGGGAAAATCAGCGCAAAGGCGATAATCATCAGCGTAATCACAATCATCGTCTTGCGGCGACCAAAACGGTCGGCCAGCAGGCCCGCAATCGGCACCATTACGCCAAAGCCGATCACCGCCAGCATCAGCATCCACAGCATGGTATTACGCGGGAAGCCTAAGCCGTTTGGCGCCGGCGTGGTGCCATAGGTCATGGAATAGACGGTCATGATATAGAACAGCGTATAGGTCGCCAGCATGATAAAGGTGCCCAGAATGGTCGCCTTCATATGCTTCGACAGCAGCGTGCCGATAGGGATTTTGACC
The DNA here is from genome assembly GCF_054057575.1 of Erwinia sp. TECH1. NCBI lineage: Bacteria > Pseudomonadati > Pseudomonadota > Gammaproteobacteria > Enterobacterales > Erwiniaceae > Erwinia > Erwinia sp. TECH1. Next base: position 370,386 of record NZ_JBSRZK010000001.1, read on the forward strand.
TGCTTTTTCTCTTTTTTAACTTTAGCGAAAACCGGCGACTCATTGAGCGAAACGCGCACGTACAGCCCGATCAGCACCAGCACCGCAGAGAGAATAAAAGGCACGCGCCAGCCCCACTGCATAAATTGCTCATCGGTTAACAGCCACGAGAGCAGCAGGAAAGTGCCGTTAGCGAAAAAGAAACCGATGGGCGCGCCAAGCTGCGGAAAGGAGCCGTACAGCGCGCGTTTTTTCGCCGGGGCGTTTTCGGTCGCCAGCAGCGCCGCGCCGCCCCATTCGCCGCCCAGCCCCAGGCCCTGTCCAAAACGCGCCAGCGCCAGCAGCAGCGGCGCAAAGACGCCGATAGTTTCGTAGCCCGGCAGCAGGCCGATAACTACGGTGGAAATGCCCATCGTCAGCAGCGACGCGACCAGCGTGACTTTACGGCCCGCGCGGTCGCCGAAGTGACCAAAAAGCGCGGAGCCGATGGGGCGCGCAATAAAGGCGATGGCGAACGTTGCCAGCGACTGTAGCGTTGCGACGGTGGCATCGCCCTGCGGGAAGAAAATATGCGGGAAAACGATTACCGCCGCAGTGGCGTAAATATAGAAATCGAAAAATTCGATAGCGGTGCCGACCAGCGAAGCGATCACCACTTTGCCGCGTGAATTGACGGGCTGGGTGTCCTGTTCGGCGTCGAGCGATGGTGCGATGGAGGCTTGCATAATTGTTTCTTATTTTTAATACGTGAAAAGGAATCTTACGCACTGGATCCCGTTCGTTCAATGGTGGCCAGCCGGGGTGCAGGCGCGGAAAAGAGGATCGTGCGTAAGATAGCGTCGGCGCTGGCTGATAGCCGGGCGAAACGCCCTTTTCATGGCAAGATCCACCAGCAAAGATGCGATAAAAAGTATCTCTTCAGGTAAAAATGCCTGCGCCAGCCTGCTTTTTGCGCACCCGGCGGCATTTTCGGCTGAGGGCGGCATTCAGGGTACGCGCCGTCGGGCGGTTACAAAGCATGTCGGCGCCGGTTAAATCAACCTTAAATCAACCCCGCTTTTCTGCCGTCATTCGGCTTTTTCCTGATCGAAAACAGCTCGTCAGACGGCCTGGTCAATAAACTTCCTGACACTTTTCCCCGCTGAATTTCTGGAAGGTTTTGCCCGGATGCCACTGACTCCCACCCGCGCGCTGACGCGCCTTTTACCGCTGCTGCTGTTTACCTTTACGGTTACCGCTGCGCCGCCGCCTGCCGTGACTGTGACCACGCTTACCCGCGAAAAAATTGCCCATCCTCGCCGCTACCTGGGGCGCGTTGAGGCGCTCCGGCAGGTTGACGTGATGGCGAGAACCGAAGGCGTTATCGTCAAACGCTATTTCAAAAACGGTGAAAATATCCGCGAAGGGCAGCCGCTGTTTGATCTCGATCCGGCAGAGCATCACGCCGCGCTGGCGCGCAGCCAGGCACAGGTCAATCAGGCGGCGGCGCAGGCCCGGCAAGCACAGCTGCACCTTGCGCGTCTGCAGCGGCTGGGCGTGGGGACGGCGGTCAGTCAGTCCGAGCTGGATAACGCCCTGGCCGAGCGCGACAGGGCGCGCGCCGCGCGGAAAGAGGCCGAAGCGCTTTTACAGACCCAGCGGCTGAACGTGGCTTTCACCCGCATCGCCGCGCCGATTAGCGGACGCGCAGGCCACAGCGCTATTCACGAAGGCGCATTGGTTAATCCTGCCCGCGGCGCGCTGGTCAGGCTGAAGCAGCTCGATCCCGTGCACGTGGTGATAGCCATCAACGAGCGCGACTATCTGGCCGACTGGCAGAAAACGCTGAAGGGCGATATGCAGCAGGCGAATGAGGCGATAACGGCCCGCATTCAGCTGGCCAATGGCGCTGCTTACCCTTACAGCGGCCGTTTCTTTGCGCTGGATAATCATATTGATAACCAAACCGGCACCGTGGCCGTAAGCCTGGCCTTCGCCAATCCGCAACACCTGCTGCTGCCGGGCGGCATGGTGGAGGTGCAGCTTCAGCCGCCGGCGCAGGAACGGCTGTTGCTGCCCGCGCCGGCGCTACAGCAGGACAGCGGCGGCTACTTCGTGTTTCGGGTGGATCGGCAGCAGCACGTAGAGCAAGTCCCTGTTGAAGTCGGCGCGCAGATTGGACAGCGCTATATCATCACCGCCGGCCTTGCCGCAGGCGATCGGGTTATCGTTGCGGGCACGCAGCGCGTCAGGCCGGGTATGCAGGTCGCCGCCAGCGAAGCGTTATAAGGAAGCCTATGCTGAACTTTTTTATCAGGCGGCCTAAATTCGCCATGGTGATTGCGCTGATTATCACGCTGACCGGCGCGATGGCATTGCAAGCGATCCCGGTTGAACAGTTTCCGCAGATCACGCCGCCTGTGATTAGCGTGTCGGCGATCTATCCCGGCGCCAGCGCCCGCGACGTGGCCGAAGCGGTGGGCGGGCCGGTCGAGGCGCAGCTCAACGGCGTCAGCAATATGCTTTACATGGAGTCCACCAGCAGCAATAACGGCAGCTATCAGCTGAGCATTACCTTCGCCAGCGGCACCGACCCCGATATGGCGGCGGTGGAAGTGCAGAATCGGCTGTCGCAAATCAGCGCCCGCCTGCCTGCTGAGGTCAATCAAAACGGCATCGCCGTGCGGAAACGGGCCAGCAATATTCTGATGAGCATCAGCGTGCTGTCGCCGGGCAACAGGCTTGATGCGCTCTCTCTCAGCAACTACGCCTCGGTGCGTCTGCGCGACGCGCTGGCGCGTATCCATGGCGTAGGCGACGTGCAGGTCTTTGGCGCGCGCGATTACAGTATGCGTATCTGGCTCGATCCGCACCGCATGGAGGCGCTAAACATCACGACCGATGACGTGATGCAGGCACTAAGGCAGCAAAACGTGCAGGCCGCCGCCGGGCAAATTGGCGCCGCGCCAACGCCTGCGACCCAGCAAACCGTACTGACCGTCAGCGGCCAGGGCAGGCTGCTGACGCCGGAAGCCTTTGCGCAGATTGTGCTGCGCAGCAACGCACGCGGCGGCATGGTGCGTATTGGCGATATCGCCAGCACCGAGCTGGGCGCGCAGAATTATCAGATTAACGCCGCGCTGAACAATACGCCGGGCGTTTTTCTGATGGTCTATCCCGCTCCGGCCGCCAATGCGCTTAGCGTGGCGAAAGCGGTGCGGGCCGAAATGGCGGAGCAGGCGCGGGTTTTCCCACAGGATATGGCGTATCAGATCAAGTTTGACGCCACTACGCCCGTGACCGCCACGCTGCATGAGATCGCGCTTTCGCTGCTTGTCACGCTGGTGGTGGTGCTGGTGGTGGTCTGGCTGTTTTTACAAAGCCTGCGCGCGACATTTATCGTGGCGTTGACCATTCCCGTTTCGCTGCTGGGCACCTTTGCCGTGCTGCTGGCGGCAGGCTACTCGGCCAACACGCTGAGCCTGTTCGCCATTATCCTGGCGCTGACCATCGTGGTGGACGACGCCATCGTCGTGGTGGAAAACGTCGAGCGCCTGATGGAGGAGGAGCCGCTGCTGTCGCCAGCCGAGGCGACGCGCAAGGCGCTTGCGCAGATTGCCGGGCCGGTTATCGCCACCACGCTGGTGCTGCTGGCGGTGTTTGTGCCGACTGCCGTGCTGCCCGGCATCGTGGGCGAACTTTATCGGCAGTTCGCCGTCACGCTGTCAGCGTCGATGGTGCTGTCCAGCGTTTGCGCGCTGACGCTGACGCCCGCGCTTTGCGCCTGTCTGCTGCGGCGGCGCGTCGTGCCGACGACAGGGCCGCTGGCGAGCTTCAACCGTTTTATCAACCGGACGCGTGACGGCTATGTCGCGCTGACGCAAAAAATTAATCGCTACGCCATCACCACGGCTGCGGTGATCCTGGCGGCAGGCGTCGTGACCTGGATGAGCTATCAGCAGCTGCCCGATGGCTTTCTGCCGCAGGAAGATGAGGGTTACCTGTTTATCAATGTTCAGCTGCCGGAAGGCGCGGCGCTGCCCAGAACGCAGCAGGTGATGGAGCAGATGTACCAGGTCGTGAAAAAAAATCCGGCGGTGGCGGACGTGATCAAAATCACCGGTTTCAGCCTGTTGGGCGGCGGTAACTCGCCTGACAGCGGCTTCGGCATCGTGCTGCTGAAAGCGTGGCACGAGCGTCCACCCATCGCGCAGCTTTTGCCGCCGCTTCAGCAGCAGCTGGCCGCCATTCCTGCCGCCACCATTATGGCTTTCGTGCCGCCGCCGGTCAGCGGTCTGGGCAACGCTGCCGGTTTCGATCTGCGTATTCAGGCGCTGGAAGGACAGTCGCCGCAGGCGCTGGCGCAGGCTGCCCACGCCGTGATTACGGCGGCGAACCAGCATCCTCAGCTTAGCCGGGTATTTACCACGTTCAGCGCGACGGTGCCGGAAATGAGCCTGACCATCGACCGCGAGCGGGCCGCGCTGATGCAGGTGCCGGTCAGTCGAATTGTTGCCGTATTGCAAACCGCGTTCGGCGGCAGCGAGGCGGGCGACTTTACCCGGAACGGCCGCCAGTTTCGGGTACAGGTGCAAAATGAGATGCGCTTTCGTCAGCACAGTGAGCAGCTGCTGGCGCTGACCGTGCGTAGCGACACGGGCGCGCAGGTCAGGCTGAATCAGCTGGTTACGCTGAAGCCGTCGCTCGGCGCACCTTACATCATGCAGTACAACCAGTTTCCGGCGCTGGCGATCGGCGGCGGCGGCGCGCAGGGCGTCAGCTCAGGGCAGGCGATGCAGGCGATGCAGGCGATGACCGAGGTGCTGGCGCAGCATCTGCCGGAAGGCTACGACTACAGCTGGAGCGGCATGTCGTATCAGGAGCAGCAAACCGGCAATCAGGCCGTGCTGATCTATCTGGCGGCGGTGCTGTTCGCCTGGCTGTTTATGGTGGCGCAGTATGAAAGCTGGAGCGTGCCGCTGGCGGTAATGCTGTCGGTGGTTTTCGCCGCCGCAGGCGCCGTAGCCGGCCTGCATCTGATGGGCTTTACCAACGATGTCTATGCGCAGATTGGGCTGGTGTTGCTGATGGGCCTGGCCGCCAAAAACGCCATTCTGCTGGTCGAGTTTGCCCGCGATCGCCGCGCCAGCGGCGTGCCGATCGGTCAGGCCGCGAAGCAGGCCGCCAGCCAGCGTTTTCGTGCGGTCATGATGACCGCCATTTCCTTTATCGTCGGCGTGCTGCCGCTGGTGATGGCCAGCGGCGCGGGCGCGGCCAGCCGCCGGATTATCGGCATCACGGTCTTTAGCGGCATGCTGGCGGCCACGCTGTTTGGCATTTTATTTATTCCCGCGCTCTGGCTGCATATTCAGCGCCTGCGGGAGTGGCGCAAACGGCCCCGGGGAACGCGTTAATGGCCCACCATGACAGGGCATTGAAAGCCGTTGTGATGCTGGGCATGTTGGTCATTATTTTTGCGGGCATCCGGGCGGGGGCCGATATCGTGGTGCCCTTTATTCTGGCGCTGTTCGTGGCGGTCATCCTCAATCCGCTGGTGATGTTGTTGCAGCGGATTGGCCTGCCGAGGCTGCTGGCCGTTGCGCTGATTATCGGCATTATCGTGCTGGCAAGCGTTCTGCTGCTGACCACGCTGGCGGCAATGCTTAACGACTTTGCCCGCACGCTGCCGCAATACCGGCTGGTGATGCTTGCCTGGCTGGAAGAGACGCGGCAGCTGATGGCGCGTTTTGGCGTGCCGTTCTCTTTTGGCGAAGCGATGGCGCTGGCCGATCCTAACGCGGCCATCAACCTGGTCAGTCGCCTGGTATCGCAGCTTTCCGGCGCCATCAGCGGCATCTTTCTGCTGCTGATGACGGTGGTGTTTATGCTGTTCGAAGCGCCGCTGCTGCCGGGAAAGCTACGGCGGATCCTCAGCCGACCCGGCGATGGCATGGCGGCTATCCAGCAGGCGCTCGACAGCGTAAGCCGCTACCTGATCCTGAAAACCGCTATCAGCCTGCTGACCGGCGTGGTGGTCTGGCTGCTGCTGTGGCTGATGGGCGTGCGCTTTGCGCTGCTGTGGAGCGTGCTGGCCTTTGCGCTGAACTACATCCCCAATATCGGCTCGGTTATCGCCGCCGTTCCGCCTGTGATCCAGGCCTTAATCTTTAATGGCAGTTGGGAAAGTGTGGTGGTGGCCGTCGGCTATCTGCTGATTAATCTGGTGATTGGCAATATGCTGGAGCCGCGCTGGATGGGGCGCGGGCTGGGCCTGTCCACGCTGGTGGTTTTTCTGTCGCTGATTTTTTGGGGCTGGCTGCTGGGGCTGGTCGGGATGCTGCTCTCCGTGCCGCTGACCATCGTGGTGAAGATAGCGCTGGAGCAGACGCCGGGCGGCGAACGGCTGGCGCTGCTGCTCAGCGACGGCAGACCTCCTGGCAACGGCAGGCCTCACAGCGTCTGATTAACGCGCTGCTGCATCCAGAACCAGAACGGATTGGAGGCCTGGCGCATCAGCATATCCAGGCTGACCATCAGCACGCTGCGCTCGCCGCGCGGCGTCAGGACGCCAAAGCTGACGCCAAACTCGTTCGGCCGGTCGGGCTGACGGCCATACAGCGAATCGCTGAACGGAAAGGGCAGCGCCACGTGCGAGAGGGAATAGACGTCCGCCGGATAGCGGACGCCCAGCGGCACGCTGGTGGTCACCTTGCTGCCCGCGGGCGTGGTGCGGGCAACGGCATCGTTGCTGGTCGGCGCCGCGTTGGTCACCAGCGTAACGGCGTAATTGCGCGGCGTCGCCGGCAGCAGATTATCCGCCGCGTGCAGCGCCGTGGGACGCATCAGCGGAGAAAGCGCCACCGAACGATTAACGTCGAAAAGCACCAGCTCGCTGCCGTTAGCGGGCAACAGATTATAGAGGCCGCGCACCACGGCGGGCGTGCTGACCGTCGCATCGGCCACCGACTGGAAGGTCAGCACCGGCGGCAGTTTGTCCAGCAAACGGCTGGCGCGATCGCGGTGCAGCTGACTTTGCAGCGCGCTGGTCAGCAGCCACGACTGCCGCGCCGCTTTTACCGGAAAGGAGTTGTATTTAAAGGGATTGAACTCCGGCAGGATGCTCAGCCAGGCCGAACGGGCAAACGCGGGCAGCAGAGAAGGCAACCCGGCCAGGCCCGCGTAGCGCGCATAGCTGCTGACGCCAATCATCGGCGAAATCAAAATTAGCCGGTTCGGCACGGGCAGCGAGGGATCTTCCAGCGCGTCCAGCGTATATTTCATCGCCAGCGCGCCGCCGTTGGAAAAGCCCATTATTTGCAGCGGCGCGCCCGCCGGAATGCGCCGATGGGCTTCCCGCACCGCCAGCCTGGTGGCCGCCAGCCAGTCTTCCCATTCGGTTTGGGTCAGTGCCGCCGGGACGGTGCCGTGACCCGGCAGCCGGATGGCGACCACCACATAACCATGCTGCTGATAATCTGCGGCGAAATGTCGCAGGCTATAGGGCGAATCCGTCAGCCCGTGCAAAAGCACCACCGCACCGCGAGGCTTTCCCTGCGGCAATAGCTGATAAGAACGGTTCCAGTCCGTGGCGAAACGCGCCGGATAAACCGGGCTTTTCTCCGCATAACGGTTATAGCTATCCGCGCTGTCTTCCGACGGTCTGACGTCGATTTTCATCCGGGCAAAGATCTGCTGCTCATTGCGCAAATAGGCGGACCAGTCGCTGCGGTCCATCTGACGGTCGCTCATTTCGGCAGGCAGCCAGGTATGCCACGGCTCCAGGGCTGGCCCGCGCTCGGTAACGGCAACACGCAGCGCCAGCAGCAGGAAGGCCAGCAGGACAACCAGTAACACCAGGCGTCTTATCCAGAATCGTGTGCGTTGTAGCATGGCTGTTCCCGTTGGCAAATTTGCGCAGGAAGTATAGAGGAAATCAGGACGATAGCGTTGATCGTCATCATTCGCGCTGGTGTGCCGTACCCACCAAGTGACCCATTAAATCGCACTCGTTGAGTCAGGGTTTAGATTAACTCAGCGGTTAGTTACGGTTATAAATTAGTTTAATCTATTGATTATAAATGAAAAATAATTGTTTACGCTGAAAAATTCGCTCGCCGCCGTCTGGGTTTACTTCCCCGGTAAGCGGGATTATAGTGGCGGCGATTTCCTTAACGGAGCCAATAATTGGACAGTCATCCTTTACGTTTTAACTCATAAGGCAGGCTACGCCGTTTGCTTGCCGATAACCGGTGGGCACTGTTTTTCTCTCTCCTGAGCATTACGTCCCCGTCATAACTTTTTTCTCCCGCGCAGCCGCCGGGCAAGGATTAACGATGAAAGAACCTCCGACCAGCGACGGGCGATGGCAAACAGGCAGAGTTAAGCGTACACGCTTCCCGTAACGTCCTCTTTTCCTCTTCCCCGCCTCGCCCAATCCTGACCCCAAAAATCAAATCCTCATGCGCAGGGTCGCTTCTCTGCGCCTGAATAAAAATAAAGGATTAGGCACATGAAAAAATCCCGCTCCCGCGATCTGGCTATCGCACAAGAAATAAAACTGAGCCTGGACAGCACGCTGGCTCGTCTGCACACCCAACGCAATGGTTTGACCGCCGCTGATGCCAGCGAGCGCCTGTTGGAATATGGCAAAAACGAGGTCGCCACGGCTCAGGCGCCGCACGCGCTGATCCAGCTGATCCAGGCCTTTAATAACCCCTTTATCTGGATCCTGATCGTGCTGGCCGCCATCAGCTTTTTCACGGATTACCTGCTGCCGCTGCGGCAGGGCGAAGAGACCGATCTTACCGGCATTATCATCATGCTGACCATGGTGGCGCTCAGCGGCCTGCTGCGTTTCTGGCAGGAGTACCGCACCAATAAAGCGGCGGAAGCGCTGAAATCGCTGGTACGCACGACGGCAACCGCTATTCGCCGCAGTAGCGAAAACGCCGCGCCGGTCAGAATGGAAGTTGCGCTACAGGACGTGGTGCCCGGCGACGTGATCTTTCTGTCGGCTGGCGACATGGTGCCGGCAGATGTGCGCCTGCTGACCGCTAAAGATTTGTTTATCAGCCAGGCTTCGCTAAGCGGCGAAGCGGTGCCGGTAGAAAAACATGCCGCGTCAGATCGGTGCCAGCCAGATGACCATCTGCTGAACAGGCCCGATATCTGCCTGATGGGCACCAGCGTCGCCAGCGGTACGGCTACCGCCGTCGTAGTCGCGACAGGCAACCGTACCTGGTTTGGCTCGCTGGCAAAATCCGTGACCGGCAGTCGGCCGCAAACCGCTTTCGATCGCGGCGTAAACAGCGTCAGCTGGCTGCTGGTGCGCTTTATGCTGGTGATGGTGCCCGTGGTGTTGTTTATCAACGGCTTTACCAAAGGCGACTGGGCAGACGCCACGCTGTTCGCGCTGGCCGTGGCGGTTGGCCTGACGCCGGAGATGCTGCCGATGATTGTCAGCTCTAATCTGGCGAAAGGCGCCATTGCCCTGTCGCGGCGCAAAGTGGTGGTGAAGCGGCTTAACGCTATTCAGAATTTTGGCGCGATGGACGTGCTGTGTACCGATAAAACCGGCACGCTGACCCAGGATCGCATTATCCTGGCGCAGCATCTTGACGCGCACGGGCACAGCAGCGATCGGGTTTTGCAGCTGGCCTGGCTGAACAGCCGCCATCAGACCGGTGTAAAAAACCTGATGGACAGGGCGATCCTGAGCTTCAGCCAGGGAAAATGGGCGGTTAGCGGGCTGCATCGCTATCGTAAAATCGACGAGCTGCCGTTTGATTTTGAGCGCCGCCGTTTGTCCATTGTGGTGGCGGACGAACACGACCGGCAGACACTGATCTGCAAGGGCGCGCTGGGCGAAATGCTGTCTGTCGCCACGCACTGGCAGGACGGACGCGAACGGCGTCCGCTGGATGAGGCCGCGCGTCAGCAGTGGAGCCAACAGGCGGCGCGCTGGAATCAGCAGGGCTTTCGCGTACTGCTTATCGGCGAACGCGATCTGAGCGATATGCCGCTAACGCTGCCGCTGCACAAGGATGATGAGCGGGATTTAACGCTTTGCGGCCTGCTGACCTTCCTTGATCCGCCCAAAGAGAGCGCCAGAGAAGCGATTGCCGCCCTGCACGAGCACGGCGTAACGGTAAAAGTGCTGACCGGCGACAACGCCATTATCACCAGCAAAATTTGCCGCGATGTCGGGCTGGAGCCAGGAGAGCCGCTGTGCGGCAGCGAAATCGAGCGGCTGGATGACCGCGAACTGGCGACGCTGGCGGATTCACGCACCATTTTTTGCCGCCTGACGCCGCTACAAAAATCCCGCGTGCTGAATATGCTGCAACAAAACGGCCATACGGTCGGCTTCCTGGGCGACGGCATCAACGATGCGCCAGCGTTACGGGAGGCGGATGTCGGGATTTCCGTCGACAGCGCTACGGATATTGCAAAAGAGTCTGCCGATATTATTCTGCTGGAAAAAAACCTGATGGTGCTGGAGCAGGGCGTTATCAAAGGCCGCGAGACTTTCGGCAACATTATTAAGTACCTGAATATGACCGCCAGCTCCAACTTCGGCAACGTTTTTTCCGTGCTGATCGCCAGCGCATTCCTGCCTTTTTTGCCCATGCTGGCTATCCAATTGCTGATCCAGAACCTGATGTATGACCTTTCCCAGCTGGCGCTGCCCTGGGACAAAATGGATAAGGCGTTCCTGCGCAAGCCGCGTAAGTGGGACGCAAGGAATATCGGCCGCTTTATGCTGTGGATGGGCCCGACGTCTTCGCTGTTTGACGTCACCACCTTTCTGCTGATGTGGAACGTTTTTGCCGCCAACAGCGTGGAGCATCAGGCGCTGTTCCAGTCAGGCTGGTTTGTCGAAGGTCTGCTGTCGCAAACGCTGGTGGTGCATATGCTGCGCACGCAGAAGATCCCTTTTATCCAGAGCCGCGCGGCGCTGCCGGTGATGCTGATGACGGGGCTGGTGATGGCGCTGGGGATCGCCATCCCCTTTTCACCGCTGGGCGAAGCGGTTGGGCTGACGCCGCTGCCCTGGACTTACTTCCCGTGGCTGGTAGCGACGCTGCTGGGTTATTGCCTGGTGACGCAGGGAATGAAGCGCCTTTATATCCGCCGTTTCGGCCAGTGGTTCTGAGGAGGAAAGATGAAATATAACAACGCCATCACTGCTATCGTGCTGTTCTTTGTTGCGTTAGTTATCCTGTCCAGCGGCCTGCTGATGATCTTCGGCCACTGAAAAGGAGCAGGCATAGAGCCGGGCGCGGTTGGCAGAAGCTGTAAACGAAGCCTGCCGCGCCGTCGTCAACCTGATCCGGAACCCGCGTGGAGGGCCGGCAAAAGTTTGTTTATACCTTGATAAACCGCAGATAAATAAAGCGAATCACATAGTATTCCAGCGCGCCTAATAGTAAAAACCACAGGCAGAACACCAGCGTATAGAGCTGGCCGACATCGCTGAGATGAAACAGCGTAGTCAGGCGGCGCGTCAGCTCCACGCCAAACCAGGGCGCGGGCAGCAGCAGCGCGGAGAGAAAGCCCAGCATCAGCGTGCTCATCGGCATTAAAAAGGTCAGAAAAGGATTGTTCATAGCGGTTCCGTCTCGGTCAGTGACGGCCATTTTCCGGTAAACGGCTGGCGGGTTCAACCTTGCACGCGCAGGGAATTTTTTCGGCGCTTTTTGGCGATTTTTATCGCGCGTAATTCCCCACCGGCTGAAAGGTCGCTCATCATAACCCGGTAATTCCTTTAGTGTTTTTGCGCCTCTTTTTTGCGCGAAATTAGCATTCGTTAAAAAGTATAGCCAAGGCTATACTTAAACAACTGATTTTATTGTCTTTTTATACGCGCAATCGCGTGGTAGGATGCACGCACATTAAGCCTGAGGGGCTTGTTTCTTCAACAAGAACCGTTCTTTTGATGTCTGGGCGAGAAGATAACCGCCAGACCGGTATAACCACAATGAACCTATATGCAACCCTTATTCTGGCCTTCGGCATGTCGATGGATGCTTTTGCCGCCGCGATTGGCAAAGGCGCAAGCCTGCAGCGTCCGGGTCTGAGAGAAGCGCTGCGCATTGGCCTGATTTTCGGCGCGATTGAAGCGCTGACGCCACTGATTGGTTGGGGCGTAGGCATTGCAGCCAGCCGCTACGTAATGGCATGGGATCACTGGGTCGCTTTTACGCTGCTGCTGGTGCTTGGTGGCCGCATGATTCTGGAAGGTTTCCGTAAAAAGGATGAAGAGTGCGAAGCGCCCCAGCGTCACGGATTCTGGCTGCTGGCGATGACCGCCGTCGCGACCAGTCTGGATGCCATGGCCGTCGGCGTCGGCCTGGCTTTCCTGCAGGTGAATATTGTGACGACCGCGCTGGCGATTGGCGCTTCGACGCTGGTAATGGCTTCGGCGGGCATCCTGTTAGGCCGTTTTCTTGGCCCGGTAATGGGCAAGTGGGCGGAGATTTTCGGCGGCGTGGTGCTGATTGGCATTGGCACCAGTATCCTGGTTGAGCACCTGGGCATCCTGTAAAGGTGCAGACAAAAGACCGGGTTTACCCGTCTCGTTTAGCTTTTGTTTAGGTTCGCTTTCGCATAATCTTGCGAATTATGTGATCTGCTTCAAATTTATTTGCCTGGAAAGTGCGCTTCTTGTATACTTTTTTTGCGTTCTATCAATAAAAGTTGAATTTCAGGTGCAAAAAATGAAAAAAGTTATCAATTACGTGTTCCGTAGCTATGTTGAAACATTTAAACACGTACCGCCAGGCGCTATGTATTAATGGCTCCGGCCCGAAACCCTCGATAGCCGCGGTCAGGGAAAGACCGATGGTTATCACCTGTTACCCCGCTAAAATTTTCTTCGCTTATCCCGTTTTCGACTCGCTAAAACCTTCTTCGCTTATCCCGTTTTTGACTCGCTAAAAGCTTCTTCACTTATCCCGCTTTCGACTCGCTAAACCCGTCTTCGCTTATCCCACGTTTCAATCGTTTTCAGCTCGCTAACACGCTCTTCGCTTTTCAATCGCTTCCGGTCTGCTGATGACAATGACCGCTTTGGCTTGCTACGCCTGCGTTCTCTGCCGCCCGCCGGTTTTGATGACGCCACGCAGTCAAAAAGAAGCCGCCGCTGCTGACTGCGTCACAGCCAGCAGGGCGAAAGGCCATTAATCCTGGCTCTGGTACTCGTCCAGCGTAGCGCTCTGACAGGCTTCCATATTCTGGCTGGCCTGCTTCTTCTGGTCTTCGCTCAGATTCATCCAGGCAGCAACCACGGTTCGGGCTTCGTCTTCGTCAAAGTCCGGTTTTTCCTGCGCGGAAGGCGACTGGCCGCGCATGTGCAGCGCTTTCAGCTTGGTGATATAGCCATCCGCCGAGTCGGCTGCTTTATCCTGCGTCACCAGCGTACAAAGGTTAGCGATATAGCCCTGGGCCGGATCGTCTGAGTCTGCAGCCTGCGCTGCGCCAGTTACCGCCAGAGCGGCAAGCAGCAGCATTATTTTTTTCATATTTGCTCCTTAACAAGGATTTACGTTCGGCCGGTTCGGCATGGCCCGTTAAGGATAGCGCTTCCGTAGCGGGCCGGCACCGTACGCCTGAAGAGTAAATACTTTAATTCAGAGCCAGGCTCTGTACCAGTCGATCTGCTGCGCGATGAGGTGATCGAAGCGCGGGCCGCTGTAGCGAGCGTAACGTTTTGCCTCCGCTTCTACATGCAGCTTTTTCTCTGCCGCCGCCACGATATCAAACAGCGCAATGCCCTGCGGCGGCGGATTGACGCGATCGTCGCCCGCTATCACCAGTCCCGGGCAGGAAAGCTGGCTGGTAGTGCAGCGTCTTCTACATGGTCAGAAAGGCGATTTTAGTAACCATCACCGGGAACGGTGTTTTATGGCGCCTGAATAGTTTTAGCGGGAGGAATAAGAAGGAGGTGCAAAAGTCTCCACGATCTCAACCGTGGAGACAGCAATCTTAACCTTCGGGCATGGCGGAGGAATGATGGCTTGAAATAAGCCATTTCTGTCCGTCCCATGCATAGGTAAAGGTATAACGCGCGGCGGCTTTAGAACCATCGCCAAAGGTAAAGGTATAGGTGCCGGTATCGATAGCTTTATTACAGCCGATGCGAACGGTACGGCTGTCGATATGGCCAACCGGCTTCTTCGCCAGGAATTTTTTAAAATAATCAACGCGCTCTTCGTCCGTCAGGCGAGCTTTGTTCGACAGCGTTGGCAGCAGCACGGCATCTGACAGATAGTTCTGCGAAACGGTGTTGGCATCGCCTGTTTTTAGCGAATCGTTCCAGCGATCGAACATAGAGGCAACTTCCTGCTCGGTCATTTTAACGCAGGAAGTACTCTCCTGAGCAAAAGCCGCCGAGCTGGTAAGCACGCCGGCAATCATCAAACCAATTAATCCAGCCTTCATTAATTATCTCCGTAGTATCTGTGTTTTTAATAAAGCTAAAATACCAGAAGCTAATAAACGCATATTAAACGTTCGCAGCGATGGGAAAAGGCTATGCCAGAGGGTTGATATAGATCACGTCAATAAGCATTCTTTATTGTAAGCACTGCGTTAATTATTTATTTATTATTAACGGCATTAATAAAGATGAATAACATGATTTATATTATCCGGGTGTTTTTTTAATAAGATGAGATAAAGGCAGGGTTTTTATAGCGAAAATGCGCCGTGTGGATAAGCAGAGCATTGCAAACGACAGGAGCCGGGCGGGTAAAAAAAGATGGTCAGCCGAAGCCGACCACCAACGTTTTTATTTCTGTAATAGCTGCTTAACCCAGGCAATGATTTCTGCATCTTTGCCCTGTTCAAACAGGCATTTCTGGAAGCGTTCGCCGCCGACGGCGGTTTTCACCAGTTCCGGGTCAATTGCGCGCAGCGTATCCAGATAGTTATCTTTGATTACCGCGCTTTTTACCTGATTGAGGATACCGGCGTTGCGTACCTGTGGCTCTTTACGCTCGACGGGATAGCCTTCGCCCCGGCGGCCGGTAAAGGCCTTTTCAAACATATAGCGCACGTTCAGCTCGGCGCCCCAGCCAAAGCCTTTGGCAAAGGCCAGCGACAGCGCGTTGCCGTTATTGATTTGCGCAAACAGAAACGCATCCGCCGGATCGAGGCAGTAGCCGCACACCACGCCAGGATGGATATTTAACGACATCAGCGCGCCCTGACCGGTGCCGCAGCCGGTGACCACGAAATCTACTGCCTTTGCGTTCAGCAGAATGCTGGCCATAATGCCTAAGTGGATATAGGTCAGATGATGATCGTTCTCGTCGCTCATGCCGACGTTAAACACCACGTCTTTATTCTGCGCCGCTACGGCCTGTAACTGCTCCAGCACCACGGCGTTTTTCGCCGCCTGGCTGTTTTCCATCATCAGTGCAATATTCATCTTTGTTCTCCAGTATTCAGTCATTGAGAGGCCGATGGCGCATCAGCGCGCCAGCCAGCCGCCATCTACCGCAAGGGTATAGCCGTTGATGTAGTCAGCGGCTTTTGATGCCAGAAAAATCACCGGACCCATTAAATCCTGCGGCGTACCCCAGCGGCCAGCCGGGATACGCGCCAGAATTTCCGCACTGCGCTCTTCATCGCTGCGTAGCTGCTCCGTGTTGTTAGTGACCATATAACCCGGCGCCAGCGCGTTAACGTTGATGCCGTATTTCGCCCACTCGTTGGCCAGCTGACGCGTCAGCCCCATCACCGCGCTTTTCGACGCGGTATAGGAAGGCACGCGCACGCCACCCTGGAAAGAGAGCATCGAGGCAATATTGATAATCTTGCCGCCGCTCCCTTGCTTAATGAACTGACGGGCGGCCAGCTGCGATAAAAAGAACAGCGTCTTGATATTGACGTTCATCACGTCATCCCAATCCTGTTCGCTAAAGTTCAGCGCGTCTTCGCGGCGGATCAAACCCGCGTTATTGACCAGGATATCGATATGCCCCATCTCTTCTACCGCACGTTCCAACAGTGATGACAGCCGATCCTGACGGCCGAGATCGGCTTGCAAGCTGAGAAAGCGTCTTCCCGTTGCGCCGACTTCCGCCGCGGTATCGGCGGGATCGCGGCGATTAATCGCCACGATGTCACAGCCCGCCTGTGCCAGAGCCACTGCCATACTTTTCCCTAAGCCGGTATTACAACCGGTGACCACAGCCACCTTTCCCTGTAGAGAAAAATCGTCAAGAATCATGCAGTTTCCTTATTTATAGATAGACGTGCAGGTATTCCACCAGACACAGGATCGCCATCGCCTGGCCATAAGGCATGGAGGTCAGCGGTATCTGGCGGTAGAAATCGAGGTCTTTACCCATGCCGGTGCCAAAGGAAACCTGTGTCAGCTCCCCGTCCTTATTGATGCGGGAGATCAATCCTTTAATCGCCTTTTCCGCCACCGCTATATAGCGGGGATCGGCACAGCGGCGACGCGCGGCTTTTAACATGCCGAAGGCGAAGCCAGCCGTTGCGGAGGCTTCAAGATAGGAGTTGGGATCGTCCAGCAACGTATGCCACAGGCCGCTTTCGTCCTGACATTTTTCCAGCGCCTCCAGCTGGCGGGAAAGCACCTGTTGCAGATAGCGCCGGGTCGCATCACCTTCCGGCAGCTCAAGCAGCTCAACGAATTCCGGAATAACGATGGTCAGCCAGCTGTTGCCGCGCGCCCAGCGAGCGTTAGCAAAATTATGGTGACCATCGAACGTCCAGCCGTGGAACCACAGCCCGGTTTCCTTATCCATCAGATGCTGGATATGCAACATAAACTGATACTTGGCTTCTTCGATATAGTCCGCGCGGTTCAGCAGCTTGCCGATTTTTGCCAGCGGCAGCACGGTCATCATCAGCGTGTCATCCCACAGCTGCTGATGGTTCTCTTCCGCCAGCGTGATGTGCTGCAAACCCCTCATATCGGTACGCGGCATATCATGCATAATCCAGTCTGCCCAGCTTTCCAGGTAGGGCAGCCAGCGTGGATCGCGGGTTTCCTCATAGCGGTATGCCAGCGTCAGAAACGGGCAAACCGTGTTCACGTTACGGGTGGTGGAACCTTCAGCAAAACGGTCGTTGAACCAGTTATCAATGATGGCTCGCAGCCGATCGTCCCCGGTTTGGCGGTAATACTGATGAATGCCGTACAGGCCGATGCCGTGCGTCCATTCCCATCCTGCCCAGCCTTTGGTATCAATCACCCGGCCATCGTCAAGCCTCAGTAAAAACTCGCCGGTTTCGTCGGTAATATTCACCAAATTGTCCACCAGTTTGTTGATCAGCTGATGCAGCTCCTGGCTGGAGATAAACCTTTCCGGCTGGCGCAGGAGTGGGCTGTGTTTTACTGGGTATACGACCATAATTGCTCTGTCCTCGTGGATCTTAAGTTGACTATGAATGCGTTAAATTGTCGCCGGGCGCCGCTTTTGTGGTCTGAGCGGGCAGAGTGCCGGCCGCTGGCTTATGCCGATTCAGGTAACCAATGTTGTTATTGCCCCACAGCGATTCGTAAGGCATTCCGGCCAGCATCTCGACGGTAGCGCGAGCCTGCGGCGTGATGCTGTCAGGGACGACGCCGCCCGCTATGCGCATTTTCTCGGTTTCGTCACGCAGGATTTTGTGCGTGGTCAAATTCAGCTTGAAGCGCAGGGAGATCAGGAAGCCCATGCACAGGACCAGGATCGTGCCGCCGCACATGATCATCAGGATCGCATGACTGACGTTTTCGGCCTGCTCGGTGCTGGCCGCCACAAAACCGGAAAGCTGCATCAGGATGCCGACCAGCATGACGGCACCAGCCTGCGAAGCCTTACGCGTCAGGGTCATGATCCCGGCGAAAATGCCTTCGCGACGCTGACCGGTAATCACCTCGTCCACGTCCGCAATGTAGGTATAGATATTCCACGGCACGTAGTTAATGCCGCCGCGGCCCAGGCCAGCGATAGCGGAGATCAGCAGCAGCAGCGAGAAGACATCGCTCATGCCGCTGTAATAAAGCACGCCGTAGGAAAGCGTACTGAGCGCAAACAGCGCCACCACGATGCGGTAGGCGGGCGCCGGCCCAATACGGATACAGAGCGGGATCATGCCGATCACGGCAACAAACTGGAGGATCGCCATCGTGCCCATCAGGTTGGAAGCCACGGTGGCCTGCTGCATCAGCACAAATACCACGTAGTAGGTAAACACGGCGTTAAAAACGTCCTGCGCGATATAGCCGCCCAGATACATGCCCAGATGCTGACGGAAGATACGGATGCGCAGCGTAGATAACAGCTCGGTTTTCAGGCGGCCAAGGCTTTGCCCCAGCGTCAGCTTCTGCTGCTCGGCTGCCAGCGCGGCGGCGGATTTTTTCTCGGCCGGGCGCTCCCAGGTATAGCGATAAACCAGCGTCAGCACGATGGCGCACAGCACGGAAAAGACCAGGCTGGAATAGAAGAAAGAGAGCGGATTATCCTTGCCGAAATAAGCCAGCAGGATACCCGGCAGGAAAGCGGCCAGAATAGCGGAAAGCTGCGCCAGCGCGATGCGTGCGCCGGAGAATTTGGTTTTCTCTTTAAAGTCGTCGGTCATCTCCGGCACCAGGGTTTCATAAGGCACCAGAATCGAGGTGTAGACCACTTCAAAAAAGAGGTAGGTCAGCAGGTAGTAGACGTAGGTCATGTCGCCGACCCACATCAGGCTGTAGCTGAAAACAAGGGGAATGCCCAGAAGGATAAAGAATTTACGGCGGCCGAAGCGTTTGCCGAGTCGGGTAGAGCCGAAGTGGTCGGTTAAGTAGCCCATTAGCGGGCTGACCACGCCATCCACAATGCGCGCCATGGCGAAAATAGAGGTGGCTTCAATAGGGCTGAGGCCGCAGAAGGTGGTGTAAAAGTAAAGCAGCCAGGCAGATGTTAATGCCATCGTACCGGCACCCAGAAAATCCCCTGATCCATAGGCGAGATAATTAAGCGTTCCTGGTTTACGTATTGTCATAATGTTCATCCTGAGTAACCAACATGCACAGCCCGGCTGTATGTCGGGAGAGGAAGTACGTTAGAGTTATGACGTCCAGAAAACCTTTGCGATTTTGCCAGCCGATATAAGGCGGTGGCGAAGAAAAGAAGATAGCGGCGGGCGGCTTCACTAATTTAATAAAATGGCGTTTCAATTTTATTGAATTAGCCATTCAGGCTTTGCCAGGCAAGATTTGTTGCGATCTGTGGTTGATTTTATGGCGTTAAATCAAAGTCAGCGGTGAAAATGTTTATATAGTTAAAAACCCAACCGAAGAGGAAAGCACAATGAAAGCTGCCGTGGTCAACAAGAATCATACTGTCGATATCGTTGAGAAAAAGCTGCGCGCGCTGGCGCATGGCGAAGCGCTGTTAAAAATGGAATGCTGCGGTGTCTGCCACACGGATCTGCACGTTAAAAATGGGGATTTTGGCGATCGTACCGGCGTGGTGCTCGGCCATGAAGGCGTCGGCGTCGTCAGCGAGGTCGGGCCTGGCGTGACCTCATTGAAGGTGGGCGACAGGGCCAGCGTGGCGTGGTTTTATAAAGGCTGCGGCCACTGCGAATACTGCACGACGGGCAATGAAACCCTGTGCCGCAACGTATTAAATGCCGGTTTTACCGCCGACGGCGGCATGGCGGAAGAGTGTATCGTGGTAGCGGACTACGCGGTGAAAGTGCCGGACGGGCTGGATCCGGCAGCGGCCAGCAGCGTAACCTGCGCGGGCGTCACCACCTATAAAGCAGTAAAGGTTTCTGGCATTCAGCCAGGCAAGTGGCTGGCAATTTATGGCCTGGGCGGACTGGGCAATCTGGCGCTGCAATATGCCAAAAATGTTTTTAATGCCAAAGTCATCGCCGTGGACGTAAACGATGCGCAGCTGGCTTTTGCCAAAGAGATGGGCGCCGACTTAGTTATCAACTCGCTGAAGGAGGATGCGGCGAAGATCATTCAGGAAAAAACGGGCGGTGCGCATGCGGCAGTGGTAACCGCAGTGGCCAAAGCGGCATTTAATTCGGCGGTAGACGCCATGCGTGCCGGTGGCCGTATCGTGGCCGTTGGCCTGCCGCCAGAATCGATGAGTCTGAATATCCCACGTCTCGTTCTGGACGGTATTCAGGTGGTCGGCTCGCTGGTGGGTACGCGTGAAGATCTGGCTGAGGCTTTTCAGTTCGCGGCAGAGGGAAAAGTGGTGCCGAAAGTCACCAAACGTTCTCTTGAGGAGATTAATGAAATTTTCGACGAAATGCTGGAAGGGAAAATCAAAGGCCGTATGGTGATTGATTTTACTGCTGACACCCACGCTGGCTAAAGCTGACTTGCCTGTGGAAACGGCTTAACCGCTTATTTCCACAGGCAAATATTTACAAAACCTGTCACGCGCTCATAAAGAAGCTCGACCGGGCTGGCGCTTCCGGCTCCAGTCGGCAACAGAGGCTTAGCCACAGCAGTGACACCAGCCAACCCGCATTGTTTAACATTTGTTTTCCCTTTGAACACATGGTAACAAATTAACTTTACTCACCCGTGGAGAATTCGCCACAGGCGTAGCTCTTTTTGCTAAGCGCTGTGGCGTTGTACAGCAAGGGCTGCACGCCTTATCGGGACGATTAACCGCTAAGCTCAGAAGTCATCGTTTCGCTTTGAACGTTAATGAGGATAGTTAAGGTGTTAAAAAAGGCTAAAACAGGGCTGCTCGCAGCCGCGCTGCTGACCTTTAGCGCAGTGGCTGCCGACAATACGCCGCAGTATGGCGTAGAGCTACAGGGCTTCGATTTCCCTTATCCAATTGAAAAGTTTAATTTTTCATCACAACAGCAGCCGCTTTCTATGGGCTACATTGACGCGCGACCGGCAGGGAAAGCGAACGGGCGGACGGTAGTGCTGATGCACGGCAAAAACTTCTGCGGCGTGACCTGGCAGGATGCCATAGAGGCGCTGCGTCATGCGGGCTATCGGGTAATTGCGCCGGATCAGATCGGCTTTTGCACCTCAACCAAGCCTGCTTACTATCAATACAGTTTCCAGCAGCTGGCGTTAAACACGCATCAGCTGCTCGCCAGCCTGCATATTGATAAGATCACGCTGGTCGGCCATTCAACCGGCGGGATGCTGGCTACACGCTATGCGTTAATGTACCCACAGCAGGTAGAAAAGCTGGCGTTGGTCAACCCGATCGGGCTGGAAGACTGGAAGGCGAAGGGCGTGCCCTGGCGCAGCGTGGACGACTGGTATCAGCGAGAGCTGAAAACCAGCGCGGAAAGCATCAAGGCGTATGAGCAGAAAACCTATTACAGTGGCCAGTGGAAGCCGGAATACGATCGCTGGGTCACTATGCTGGCGGGGCTGAATAACGGGCCGGGCCACAAGCTGGTTGCCTGGAATTCCGCGCTGCTCTACGACATGATATTTACCCAGCCGGTTTATTATGAATTTGGCAACCTGACGGTGCCGACGACGCTGCTGATTGGCACGGCAGACACCACCGCTATCGGCAGCGATATCGCGCCGCCGGAGGTAAAAGCGAAAATAGGGCACTATAACGAGCTGGGCAAAGAGGCGGCGAAACTGATCCCCCATGCCAGGCTGATTGAATTCACAGGAATGGGACATGCGCCGCAGATGGAAGATCCCGCTATGTTTAACCGTACGCTGATTGACGATCTGAACAAGCTCTGATGACAGCACAGCGCAGGCTTCCAGCCTGCGCTGCGAACGCGTCCGCATGACGCCGGGTGCCTCCCGGTGAGTCAGAAAAGCCATAACCTGACCCGCTATTTGCCACATGGTTAGCTGACTGGCTTAGCCCCGCCGCTCAGGGGGATCCGCCATACGGAAAAAAGCATAAATTTATCGGCATCAACCAAACCGAAACGATAGCGTGTTGCTTGCGAAATAAATAATAATTAACGGGAAGGTTTCAGGTGTTAATAGTGGATTAAATTAATAGCTATTCGCGTCATATTAATAATATTATTTCCTTCAAAGTTGTAAGTTTACTATTAATTTTTGGCTATTATTCGGCACGTTATCATTACGTTGACGCTATCGTTTTTATTCTTTCTTCAGGCAATTTTCTCTGAAGATAATATGAAAAAATATAGCGTTCTGGTCTGTTTTTTACTGCTGTGTGGCTGCATGGGGCACCGTCATGCTCAGCAACATAATCCGGTTGCAGACTGTTCCAGCCACGACGATGAAATCGACTGTAGCTGGAACGTGCCCGACAGGCCGTAACGGCCGCGCTTATGCCGGCCCCTGCGCGTGCAATATGCGCTGCGCCTGGTCCACCGTTAGCGCGTAATCGAAAAAGCGGCGGTAAAAATCCTGCGTCGCCTTGACCATATCAAGCTGCGGGAAAAGCTCGGGATGCAGAAGTTTTGCCGCCCACTGAATTTGCAGCCCGGCTTCCGTGCCGTAGCGATCCCAGGGAAACACGCCCGCCGGATTTTGCCAGACCTGATGGCGTTTTACCGCCTGCAGATTGGCAAACAGCGCCGCATAGTCTGAATCGGCCAGCTTTCCGGCTCCCGCGCCGATAATGATGATATCCGGCTGCCAGAAAAGCACGTTTTCCGGCGAGGTTTCTTTCATATTGCCGTTTACTTCCGCCGCCACATTGCGGCCGCCAGCCAGGCGGATCCAGGTGTCGATCAACGTGTTGCGTCCGTCAACCTTCAGCGGATGCAGGGACTGAATATGTAAAACGCCAGGCCGCTGGCTATTGCTTAGCCCTGCGGTTTTCGCCTGTATAGCGGCAATCCGGGCATCGAGCCAGGCGTTATAGGCTTGTGCTCGCCGTCGCGCCTGCGCCGTGCCGACCACCCCGGCCGTCGTCAGCAGCGAGCGCTGCATAGAGGGAAAATCGTCAAAGTGCATGACCAGCGTCGGCAGCCCGGCCCGCCGGTAAGCGTCAGCATCCGCATCTTCTGCCGCTACAAATACTGTATCGACCTTTGCGGCCAGCAGCGCCTCGCTGTTAAACGTGCGGCCATGAACCGACAGCGCCTGATGCAGCGACGGCGCTATTTTAAACATCCAGGGGCGATCGCTGGCGTGATTAACGGTCGCCACGATGCGGTCGCCCGCGCCCAGGGTCATCAACAGCGAATGATGCGCATACCAGCCGTCGGCGATCCGTCGGGCCTGCTGCGGTACCTCGACCTTGTTGCCGGCGTCGTCAATAACGCTCCGGGCAAAGCCAGGTGTAGCAAAAAGCAGGAAGAGAGCCGCCAGCAGCGGCGTAATCAGGGGTTTTATCATCAGAACCTCAGCTGTAGAGAAAGCTGCGCCATGCGCGGTTCGCCGAGCTGGGCGCTGGCATAGCCCGCGCCGCTGTAGCCGTTCAGGCCGCCGGGCACGATATTCGTCCAGTAATGGCGATTAGTCAGGTTGGTGACATCCAGGCGAAAAATGGTTTCCGTATTGAAGAGCCGCGTTGTGTAGCTGCTGCCGATATCGAAAGTCGTATAGCTTCCTGTCCAGCTGTCGTTGGCGTTATCGGTACTGCGGCGTCCTACGTAGTGCATGCCGCCATGAATATCCGTACCGCGTAAAAAAGGTAAATCGTAAGCGGCGAACAGGCTGGCCGTATAGCGAGCCAGGCCCACTATCTGCCTGCCGCTCGTGGCGGGACTGGCAGTATCGCGCAGGCGTGGATCGAGCCATGTCATGCCGCCATACAGATGCAGCCTGTCGGTAACGTCGCCGTCGGCCATCAGCTCCAGCCCCCGGTTGCGCTGGCTGCCGTCCACGGCATAGTCGCCGCTGGCGGTGGCATAAGCGAAAGGGCGGTCAATCCGGAACAGCGCGGCGGTCAGCAACAGCTTATCAATCGCCAGCTTGCTGCCCACTTCCAGCTGTTTGCTGCGATAAGGCGCCAGGATGCTGCCCGCGTTCGTGGAGCCGCTCGGCGCGGTATCGCCCTGTTGCAGGCTGTCTGCCCAGCTCATATAGAGCGTCAGCGGTTCGACAGGCTTGAACATCAGGCTGGCCGAACCGCTAAAGCCGCTGTTATCTGAATGGCTGCTGCGGCTGCCGGTTTTTGCATAGTTAGCGGAAGTCAGGAAGCTTTCGCTACCGGCCAGCAGCAGGCTCCACTGCGGTGAGAAGGTCAGCGTATCGCTAAGCAAAAAGGCCTGCTGCGTGGCGGTAGCCGAGTGGTAGCGATGGGTGAAATCCGGGTAGTCCGGTTCGGCAAAGGATTGCGGCTCGTCGAGCGAGGCGCTACCCAGCGTGCTGGTGGTGCCGTTCAGCGGATTATAATTTTTCCAGACAAAGCCGCGCAGGCCGGTGGAAAGCTGATGATGCAGCCAGCCCGTTTCCAGCTCGCCGTTCAGGTTCGCCATATAGCTGTTAATGGTAAAGCGGCTGGCTGTAGAAGAGGAGGTGGTGGTTTTATAATGACCGGCGCGGTCGGTAAAAGTATTCGTGACCGCCGTGGATTCACGATCGGCAATCTGCCGCAGCACGCCCAGTTCGCCCTGCCAGTTCCCGTCAAAATCGTGCTTCAGATGTACGCTGGCGGTCAGCGTATGGTTATCGCTACCGGCATAGTATTGTCCGAGATACGTCTTTTTGGGATCCGGCGCGGCGGGGAAAGAGAGGCCATTGCCCAGCGCAAATTTGCCCGGCAGCCCTTTTTCATAATAGTGGTAATAACTGAAATTGCTTTCTAACGTCGTGCGATCGGTTAGCGTTGCGTCCAGCCCCATGCTGAACAGCTGACGGCGCTTTTTACTGCCGTGTGCAAAGCCGTCACCCTCATCATCCAGAAAATTAGCGCGATAGCGCAGGCGGTCATTGTCGTCCAGCGGGCCGCTGAAGTCGCCGGAAACCAGGCGGCTGAGGCCGGTGCCAGCGCCAAAAGTAAGGCTGTGCTGTGCAATATCGGTGGGGCGCTTCGCCACAAAGTTAAACAACCCGGCCGGATTTGCCGGCCCGTAAAGCGATCCACCCAAACCGTTCAGCACTTCCAGATGGTCAAACTGCTCGGCAGCGTAATCGGTAGTCGAGACGACATTCAGGCCGTCAATCATAGAGTTCTGTACCACGCTGCCCTGCATTCCACGCGTTTGCGGGCGGGCGCCGTCACCCTGCACGGAAGGCATATAGCGATAGATATCCGTGATGCTTTTTAACTGCTGGTGCTTCATCAGCGTTGGGGAGACTTGCTGCACGGACCAGGGCGTATTGCGGATTTCCTGCTTGCCCAGGTTACCCAGCGTGACCTGCCTGTCGGGCGCAGCCGCTTCGCTATCCGGCGCGGCGGCTACAGTGAGGGTTTCTTCCTGGGTAGCGGCCTGAGCCTGAATACCTGTCAAAATCAGTACGTAAAGCGCGCGCTTCATCATGCGCGGCGGTGAGGCTATTGTCATTTTATACCTTGCCGATCGAAAAGCAGCCTTCGGGCTGCCTGAATGCAGATGCCTGTAAAGTTCACGCGAAAGATAGCATATCGCTATATGATAAATTATATAGCGAGTGCTATCCGCAGGAGCCTGGAATATGCTGCTGGATAACGGCCCATCAACAATAATTAATGATGCCTACAGATTTTCTGCATCATATTATTTTGCGTAAAGCGGGAACATTATCAGATGGGTAGAAAATTTTTGTGATAAGCGGCAGGCCTGTAAGGACGGTTTTTTCGCCTGTATTTGATGCCAATATGCCATCAGGTATTTTACCGCCAGGCAAATGCCGTCCGTATTTGTTGTGCCCGATCTGAATTTTGATAAAATAGCGACTTGTTGGTAACCTTCAGTAATACGGCATAAAAGGCACACAGAAAGGTTGAGCCTGTTCCTTGAGGAATATTTGTTATTCACGGTATCGGATTATTTTTGTATAAAATACTGCTATATCTGTTTATTATGGGATCAATAAGATAACGTAATCCATGCAGGTCTGTCGGAATAGAAAAGGATGTGTTTCGGCAAGTTATTTCTTCCCGGTTTTACCGCCGGAGTGGAAAGTATCAGGATCTTATAGGCTATTTTAGCCATTGCTATCGATTATTATTTTAGGGCTGTTCATATTTCACTCACTTTTTAAGGTGGAAAAAGCTTGCGTAAGGATGGGCGCACGGCATCGGCGGGTAAACCGTCTTTTACTTTTCCTGTGCCTTTAAAATCGATACCGGCGTTTATCTCCGCCGCCACAGCATATTAATGTTGTGAACAACCTGCGCGACTGCATAAAACAGAAACTCATTGCGTAATTTATATTCAGGATGAAATATTATGCTAAAGATAATCGTTTCCAGCGATAACGTATATTATCGGAAAGGCGTTGAATCGCTGATTACAAGTGCAGGGAAAACCCTCAGGGATGGGTTATTTGAAGTGGTTTCAGAAACAAGTAGCCCGGTAACGAAAGAAGCCGATATTGTGTTCAGAGACATTATGATCAGCGTTTTTTTCTATAAGCGCGAAACGATTGCCGGCAAGGGCCAGGCGGAACCTCACCTGTCAGCGCTACACATTCCCTTTATCTGTCGTGGAGATAATATACCGCAAATTACCGGAAAAATTCGAAAAATCATGCTGATAGCCACTACTAACGCGGCCAGCTTTGCCAGCTGTGAAAATTATAAGTTAACCGGTCTAAAAGACTTTATGCAGCTCTCTTCTACAGAAAGCAAGGTTATGCTGATGGTTGGCCAGGGCTACGATACGGAAAATATATCCAGGATGTTAGGGCGTTCAAAAAAAACCGTCAGTACGCATTGCCGCAACGCCATCAGAAAAATGGGGATGCTTAACCGGGTCGAATTTTACAAATATGCCTCTTTTGTAGCGCAATATGGTAATAAAAAAGGTAATACGCTCTGCCTGTAACATTATCTTACGGCCCGCCTTTAAGCGGGCCATATAAAGCGGTAGCTTAACTGTCGACTATCGACACGGTTTCAGGATTAAAGCTGTTGATGATTTGCACATAATGCTTACGCTGGAAGTCATTAAATTCCGCTGAGGAAGCCAGCGTAAATACAATGAGATTTAGCCTGGCAGGATTGATTACCGGATGCCAGGGAAGCTCGACGGTAGACTGCACCTGCTTAACCGGCTGTCCATTCTCCAGAAAAGAGTTGGCCGTCTGGATCACCGGCAACTTAGCCGGGCCGATTTCATTCTTCAGCATTTTGCCCTCGCTCTTATAGCCGGGCAGGCTGTTGGCCATAAAATTAGTTTGCGTTTCGCAAAATTCTTCCAGCGTTTGCCCCTCATTTTTAAATGATCGATTAATCAGGATGGTATATTCGTTCGCTTCCGGATCGCGAAAACGCAGGACGTTAATGCTCTGATCATAAAAGGGCGCCTCGGTCAGAAAAGTGCCTTCGTACATGATGTAGCTCTTTTTTTTACTCATGGTTCACCTGTTTTATTTGTTGCATCCGCCAATGGGATGATTTCCACACGCCTGTTTCTTTCCCGGCCTTCTCCGGTCTGATTACTGGCAACGGGCAGGCTGTCGCCCATCCCTTTAATCACAAGTTTGTCCGGCGGGACGTTGGCATGGCTGACCAGCCAGTCACGAACCGCCTTCGCCCTGCGTATCGAGAGCTGGTAGTTGGCTTCCGGGCTGCCGGTATTGTCGGAATGCCCAACGATGGCAAAAGTTGTTTGGGCATTGTTTTGCATTAACGGCAGCAGCCAGGCCAGATTTTTACTGCTGTCAGGCCCGAGCGTGGCGCTTCCTCTGGCAAACAGCGCGACGGAGCCTGACGCCATAAAAACCGGCGACGGATTGTAATTTTGCAGGGCGTCACTGACGCGCGCCGCCATTTCCCCACAGCGCGAAAATCGCCATAGCCGACTAAACCAGGCGTCGCGGCAGTACAGCAGCTGCTGTTTCTGGTCGCGCAGTCGTTGATAAACCGCTCTTTTTTTCTGCAGCTGTGTCTCTTCCGTTTGCCGGAAATCGGCCAGCGTACGGGTCGCCGCAGCGATATTTTTAGCCTCAAACCAGGTGGAGCCGATCAGCAGCATCGCCAGCAGCAGCGCAGCGCAAACCGGCAGCCAGCGCCATGAAAACCCCGAGCGTTGCCTGTCGGGCTGATAAGGCACGCCCGGGTCGATGACGTCAGGTAAGCTGGGCAGCATAACGCCCGGAGAAAGACCCGGACAGAGCCCGAATTTCTGCTGTAGCCACTGCGCCCAGGCGCCATGACGGGTAAAGCCGTTGCCATTATCGGCCAGCAGAACGGCGCTTAACCGTAGCGAAGAACCGGAGAACAGCGCCTGTAGCGCTTTGGCTATCCCCGAACTTTCCAACCACAGGCGCAGCGCGTCCGTCATGGCGTAACGGTAGATTGAGTGGCAGCTGAGCGGCTCAGAGACGGCGAGTAGTTTTGCCAGCTCGCGCGCGAGGGTGGTTTCACCGACCTTGCGGAGGTCAAACTTACCGGACCATTTTGCCTGTCCGGCCTGGCTTTCATGGCTCAGACGGGCATAGAGACCCAGCACGCACGGCAGCGCCTCCTGCTCATATAAGCGCCATGCTGCGATTTTCGCCAGCGCCTGAGCGTCGGTTTCCTCGCCGTCCGGGAAAAAGGGGAAAAAAGCATAGAGGCGATGCTTCTTCTTTCTCATCCGCTTTACTATTTCCGGCAGCGCTTCCGCTTCCGGTACCACGATCCAACTTATCGGCACGTCTTCCTGTTCCGGCTGCCGTTCAGAAAACCATTTTGCGGCATAGGGGCCGATAATAAGGATGGCGGGCGCGGCGGCAGCGGGCTGATTTTTTAACAACGAAGCTGGCATGGTTAAAGCGCCTCCAGCCAGGCAGAACAAAACAGCCAGAGCACGATCAGCAGCAGGCTCAGCAGAATGAGTTGCAACGGCAGCATAAAATATGCCGGCCATCGTGGCGGCATGGTGTCCGGAGCCGCCTCCTCTGTTTCTGTCTGGCAGGCGGCGGCTGGCTGAGTGACAGACAGTGACAGCAGGGGAGCACTGTTCCTGCCGGTAAAGGCCGAAACAAGAAACAATTTCTGGGCGTAGGTGAAGATCTGGCCCTGGCCGTCGGCCAGCAGCGGTTCAAGCCTGTCGCCCAACGTCATTGGGCCGTCCGTATAGCCGTAAAAATAGTGCGTCAGCGCATAGCGGTCCCAGGCAATATTGTCGGCGCGAAGGCGTAACGCGACTCGCCGATCCAGATAGCAGCAGAGCGCGTGGCACAGCTCATCGCTGAGCCTTTCACATTCTCCTTCAGCAATCAGCGCTTTGCTGAACCGCTCAATAAGCGCGATCAGCGTTAACTGCAATTCCGGCAGGGAAGGAATAATGCCGTCAAAAGAGAGCAGGGCATCAATGCAGATCAGGCGATGGTAGAGCGTTGTGCTTTTCACCAGGTTTTCTCCACAACCTTACTCCACCCGTCGCTATCGTCATAAGCGCTAAAACGTATCGCGGCGGGCGTGAACATGATCGGAAATGTCACGTCCAGATCGATTGCGATTTCTCCGCCGTCATGCCCGGCCAGGCATTCATTTATTTCCTCTCCCGACAGGATTTTTTTATAAAGCAGATCGTTGGCGTTGCTATAAACACCGATATGCAGGCAGGTGATATCGGCCAGCGGCGAGGTAAACTCTTCCTGCGTCAACCCAATAGTTTTTTTCTGATGGCTGCTTAATCTTTCCCGCCACTTGCCATAGGGCGGCGGAAACCAGGCGACACGTTCCGTTCCCAGCACTTCTGGCAGCACGGCAAGTTTGGTAAAGGAGATGCCCTGCGCGGCCTCGAACTCAGCCAGCGTACGCCTGCTGCCCAAACCATAGCGACCCATATCGGCCGGTTCAGCCTGCTCCATACCCAGCAGGGTTCTGACTCTTTTTTTCGACAGGCTGTCTCTTTCGTGCCAGGCACGGTCTACGGAACCGGATTTTTTCGCCTCGTCATCATGATCGCCCCAAATTCGCCTGACCTCTTCCCTGCCGTAAAAATGCCACAGCACTATTTTATGCGGATGCCAGACGTCATAACCGTGGGTAAAGGCCCGGGCCGCCATCGCTATCTCTTCGCCCTCGAAGAAGATTTGCGGATCGTTCGGCACCTCCTTTACGAAACGGCCTTCGGCGAAAATAAAGCCGCCCGCCAGATAACTCCCTCTGACTGGCGCCGCTTGTTGAAAATCAACCGAAGTGAGCTGCACTATTTTTTCACTGGAAAAGCCTCTGAAAACCAGGCGAAATATCGCCTGGGTTTTTTCCTCTTCTTTGCCGGGTACATAGCCCGGCGGATAAGAGGAGAGCACCGGCTTTTCACTTTGCACCTTCAGCGCTTCCAGCATGGCAACCATTTCTCTGTCCCAGCCCTCTACAAAGCGGCAGTGGGAATCGATTTGCAGCACATACTCTTCCTCGCGGTAAAGCGTTTCACACTGGTTTCTGGCCCAGCAGGCGCCTTTACTGAAGAAATAGTGCAGGGAAATCATCCGGATTTCCGTCTCCAGATAACGCCAGGTCAGGAGGTCATACTCTGCTGTTGATTCCGCCGCGCAGAGCGTCATGCCGGCCTGGTGAAAGCGCTGGCGGTCGCCCTCATCCTGCCAGCAGACGGCCACGGCAAGCCTGTAGCATCCGGAGGCCTTCTCAATTAAATCCCGGAGCGTCGGGATCAGTTCCGGATCGCGATAGCTGGCGATGCTGATAAAAATGGCTGGTTTCCTTTCCATAGAGCCGCCTTGTAATTTGACGTTGATAAATCCCTTGATCGAACGGTGCCGCCAGAGTTGCCGGGCGCGGCTGGCTGCCGCAATCGGCAGGCTACGCTATTCTTTGTCGCTATCGAGCCTGTCGATAATTTCCGGCGGCAGCATTTTTACCAGCTGAGAAAAGCTTTTTCCCACCGTCTTCTCCGCATACTGAAGCAGCAGGATAGCCGGGCTGCCGGGTTCCATTCGGGTAAACCATAGCCGCAGCTCCTGTAGCCTGAGCAGCGCATCGGCGCGGCTGGCAATACCGGTCTGGCGGGGCGTAATCAGGGGGACGCTGACGGCTTCGTTTTCTGCCGCCGTTTCTGCCTGAACCGGCTGTTCTACCGTTTCTTCTGCGACAAAAGAAACGGCTGGCAACAGCGGCGAAACCGTGGCTTCCTGACTGATAAATAGCCGCAGAATGGCGCCTAACCGCGCAAAATCCGGCGCTTCATCGCCCAGCGAGGTTGTCAGGATGGCGCGGAGTTCCATCAGGCAGGCGTGCGCTTTTTGCAGTGAGAGGAGGGTTTGATCCTGACGGGCTTCCCATTCGAGTAGCAAAGCCGCCGCCGTCGCTTCGGGCAGCGCGCCCTCTTCACGCGGCGTGGCGTGCGCTTTTTCAAAATCTTTTATGGCAATTTGCAGACCTGCCGCTTTCGGCAGAGGCAGCTGACGAAAATCGGCAAGCAGCCCGTTGATATCATCCAGCT
The DNA here is from genome assembly GCF_054057575.1 of Erwinia sp. TECH1. Classification (NCBI taxonomy): domain Bacteria; kingdom Pseudomonadati; phylum Pseudomonadota; class Gammaproteobacteria; order Enterobacterales; family Erwiniaceae; genus Erwinia; species Erwinia sp. TECH1. Next base: position 401,787 of record NZ_JBSRZK010000001.1, read on the forward strand.
CGGACAGGGCGTTAGCCCGCATAACCGGATCGAACTCGCCTTCTTCCGTCAGCTGCGGATAAAGATCCGTGGGGAAAGTGGTCAGTAAGTCACGTAATATCAGTAGCCCTTCATGCAGCGCCGCCATGCCGATTTGCCTGATACGGCAGCGCATCAGCGCCACCACCAGCCGGATATCGCGGCTTCGTTGCAGCAGCGCCTGACAGTCGCGCTCAATCTCCGCCCAGTTCACCGGTTCGGCAGCCTCGACGAAGCTGCCGTACTCCGCGTCCAGCCTTGGCTGAAGCCTGGCCTGCAGCATAATATAAGCGGCGTCATATTCCAGGTTTTCACCACAGGGCCGATCGCCGGGCACCGGCTGTAACAGATCCCGATAGTAATGATGCTTGTTGTTTTCCGTCACGATGTTGTCCTTTATATCGCGTCCGGGCGCTACGGGTGATAGCGCTCCGGCTCAAAGCTCATGCCGTAAACCGGCGTAACGTCCTCTTTTCTCTCCAGCCAGACGGCGTAGCCAAGCTGATGACTGCCGTCCAGCGTCGCCTGCGGCACCTCGCTGGCAGCCAGCACCAGCTGGACATCCCAGGCATATTCGAACCCCGTAAAATTGCGCACCCACTCCCGCAGTACGGGCAGATCCGATCCCCACGGGCTGAAGCGCATATAGTTATCCAGCGTTAAGGGGCCGAGCAGCAGCTTGAATTTGTGCTGCCTGTCCCGCACGGTATTGCCTAATATTGCGCCATCGCCCAGCAGCATGGCCGCATCGTTGCCCAGCACGGAGCAATCGGCGGGATCCAGAAAGATCCACTGGGTCACAAACTCTTCCAGCCGGGCTTTTATCTGGAAGTAATATTCGATGGCGCCCGCCAGTCCTTCCGGATTGCGCGCCTCGCGGATCAAATGGGCAGAAGACGCCAGTCGGGCGTGGGTCGGCAGCGGTTTATCGTGTAGCTCGGCCAGATCCATGCCTGCCAGACTGGCAATATAAAAAGAGAACTGTTCCTCATTCGGTCTGTCCAGCGAGGCGGTATCCTGCGCGACAAACCAGGCGCGATAAAACAGCGACAGGGCGCGATGATGAAAAACATCGAGAAAGTCGGTCAGCGTATTGTCCTGGGCCTCCGTTCGCGAGTACGCCAGTTCGGAAAAATGCAGCGGCATCGCGCCCTGCGGGCCCCATACGCCGGGGCCAAAGAGTTTTATCCCGATGCGGCCATTCTCCAGGCCGAGAGAAGCGATCTCGCGCGGCGCAAAAATCAGAGAGGCTTTTTGGCCTATGCGGAACGTCTCCTGGCCAGGCAGCACCGCTGTACCGGGCACCGGCAGCGTCGGCGTTTTAGCCGTAATTGCGCGCATGATACTGATAAAACCGGCTTCCCAGGGCCGCTCGTTATTAAACCAGGCGGCCAGCATATCGACGGAGGAAGCGCGCATCAGAACGAGCCTCGTTTGCCGGGGCGGGCCTGCCAGCTGGCGATGACGCCCCTCTGCATCGAGTGCAGCTCCGTTTCGGTAAACACATTAATAGCGGCGTGGCGAGAAAGGTAATTCTCCATCACCAGACCGAACAGGTAAGGACTGACGCCGGAAAAGCCTTCTTCATCTACCGTCAGCACGCAGCGCACGCCTCTGCCGTAAATCAACAGGCCGTCACCGGGAAGACGCCGGGTAACCGGAAACGTTTTACAGCCGATCAGGCTATCTACCTGAGTATTGGACTCGCGATCGGCGTTGTGTAAAAACAGGCGCAGCATATTGCGCAGCGATTCCCCGCCCGGCCCGTGCTCCAGATCGGAGAGCGGCAGATAGTTAAAGCTAAGCTGGCGGATCAAACGCCAGGCCGACTCCCCCAGCGCAAAAGGCTCGCGTGGCGCGCTGGGCTGGCAGACAAAGGCCGCGCCCAGAACAGGAACCGCGTCGGACAGGGTTAAATCAAAGCTGCCGCTTCTGGCAATCAGGCGTGGCAGATCCCGGTTGGTGACCATCGCTTCGACCGTAAGATAGCGAATATGGTCGGCATAGGGCGCTTCCTGCTGATCGACCAGCGAGACGAAGACCTCTGTTCCGGGATAAGGCGTGCGGGTGTCATATTTTCTCTTGCTCTCGCTTTTTACTCTGGCTTCGCGATTGAGCGAGAAGTAACGGCCGAAATTGCCATAGTCGCAGTGACGCGTTTGATAAAGCGGTTGAAACACCACTTCCTCGCTGCTTTCCGCCTGCTGGCCGCGCACCTTATGCACGGAAAAAACCTCGTAATCAAGGGGACGGCTGCGGTCGGGAACCACATGGAAAGCGTTTAGCGCCCGGTTGACTTCGATCCTGTCCACCACTTTGGGAAACAGGTTAATCACCGGCGTACAAAACGGTAAAAACTTTGACGCGTTAACATGGCCAATCAGCTGCTGGGGAAGCCGATCCAGCAGCACTATCAGCTCGGCCTCGTTGCTGTGGTTGCGGGACAAACCGGCGGCCAGCTGGGTCAGCGTAAAAAAATAAAAGCGTTGACGACAGGCGAAATATTCATGGATCAGGTTATGTCCATGAAACATGTTCCAGGAGAGCGGCAGCAGCGTCTGATCGGGATGCAGCCCTTCAAAAGTCAGCGGGCGCTGGGCGATGACCACGTCTTCCGCTTTGCTGTTGCCGGCCCGTACCAGCATAGCCACATTGCTGGTATGCAAAAGTTCAAAAAGATGGGAAACAATGCGCTCATCGCCGTCGATATAAAGCGGCAGCCGATCGAAGCCGGTCAGCTGCGAGAATACCCGTTCCCCCTGCGCACGCAATTTGATCCGCAGAGCGCCTTTCAGCCTGGCGTAAGGAATACGGTACTTTTCCAGATTGGGAATATCCGGCGGAACGGAAGTCAGGCGAGCCTCAACGATTTCTATTGGCCACAGCGTAACATCCTGACTGTTGCGAAACTCGCAGCGTGTATTTTCGCCTGGCAATATGCGGGTATAAAACGCACTGTTTTTGGGAACAAGATAGCCGTGGCCTAGCTCTCCTTCTTTCAGGTCAGGCGCAAGTTGAACCACGCCGATGGAGGGCGTGGGCGAATTATAATTAGGGTAGACGATGTCCAGAAGCCGCTGCGTAAACTTTGGGAACTCCGCATCCAGTTTTAAATGCGTACGTGCAGATAAAAAGCAAAATGCTTCAATCAGTCTTTCAACATAAGGATCGGCCGTTTCGATGCCTCTCATCCCCAGACGCCCGGCAATTTTGGGATGTTTTTCAGCAAACTCACGCGCTGACTCTTTCATAAAAGTGAGTTCCTGATTGTAATAATCGAGGAATTTATGATTCACAATTGCTCCCGTTATCCTTGTTTTTAAACGTAGGCTTTGTCTTTATTAATTTGGCCGTCTGAACAGGGTTTTTTAGTAAGCTAACTGTTATTTTTTGAAAAACAACAGGGTGTTATTAATTAATAAGCGCGTTAAATACACGCGGCGGTTTTTATGCTTTTTTCAGATTTTATAACATGTGAAAAAAACAGTCTCAATGCCATTGTGAGGAAATGCCAGAGATTTCAGCGGGTCACCAGGTTATTTGACAGGAAAAATCTTTTTAAATAAGGGGTTATAATCGTAGCGGGTCTGTTATTCAGGAATAGCGTTCGGGCGGTATTCTTAATTTATTTTTACGGCGTGGACAAGGGTATTATATTTTGTTTTCCTTCCCCGGAAGACTCTGGTCTGTGTGATTTTATGCCTGTGAAAAATGTACCCGGAGGAATGATACGTGGCGATTACAAGGCAAAATTTATTCGGCAAGCTGGATGAGACATTATTCAGAACGATTGAAAGTGCAACCACGCTTTGTAAGCTGCGCGGCAACCCCTATGTTGAACTGGTGCATTGGCTAAATCAGATCTGGCAGCAGGAGCAAAATGATTTACGTCTGATAGCCCGCCATTTTGAGGTCGATGCGCAGGCGCTGGAACAGGGCTTCGCTCAGGCGCTGGCCCGATTGCCGGCAGGTGCCAGCACTATTTCGGACTTTTCATATCATATTGAACTCGCTATCGAACGCGCCTGGATTTATGCCAGCCTGGAATGTTTTGAAAGCCGTATTCGCAGCGGACATTTGCTGATCGCCATGTTGACCACCATGGAGCTGCGGCGTGCCCTGTTTGCTATCTCTTCCGCTTTTGAACGGATCTCTCTGGAACATTTGACCGCCGATTTCGGCTATATCACTCAGGCTTCGCCGGAAGTCAGCGAGGCGACGACGGAGGCCGGCGTCATGCCCGGCGAAATTAACGCGGCTATCGGCGGCCAGACAAAAAGCGGCGGGCTGGCGCAGTATGCCACCGATCTGACCGCGTTAGCGCGCGAAGGCAAAATCGATCCGGTAACGGGACGCGAGCATGAAATCAGCACCATGACCGATATCCTGCTGCGTCGCCGTCAGAACAACCCGCTGCTGACCGGCGAAGCTGGCGTCGGGAAAACGGCCGTCGTGGAGGGGCTGGCGCAGGCCATCGTGGCGGGTAATGTGCCGCCAGCGCTGGCAAAAGTCAGGCTGCTGGCGCTGGATGTCGTCGCCCTGGCCGCCGGCGCCAGCATGAAAGGCGAGTTTGAGGCGCGGCTGAAAGCCGTGCTGGATGAGGCTATCGCTTCGCCCCAGCCCGTTATCCTGTTTATCGATGAAGTTCATACGCTGATCGGTGCCGGGGGCAATGCCGGGACGGGCGACGCGGCTAACTTGTTGAAGCCTGCGCTGGCGCGGGGCCAGCTGCGCACTATTGGCGCCACGACCTGGAGCGAATTTAAACGCCATATTGAGAAGGATCCGGCGCTGACTCGGCGTTTTCAGGTGCTGCAAATTGCAGAGCCGGATGAGGAAGCCGCCGTCGCTATGCTGCGGGGGCTGTTGCCGGTGCTGGAAAAGCATCACGGCGTCTGGATTATGGAAGAGGCTTTGCAGGCCGCCGTGCGGCTGTCGCACCGTTATATTCCGGCCCGGCAGCTGCCAGATAAGGCGATAGGCCTTCTTGATACGGCCTGCGCGCGCGTGGCCGTCGCGCAACATGCGGCGCCGGTCATGCTGCAACGTCTCCACTGTCGGACGGACGCCGCCCGCGCAGAGCTGGGCCTGGTTGAAAAGGCCAGCCGATTTGGCAAAGTGCAGCCCAACAGCGGCGAACGCCTGAGACAGGAGATCGCCGATCGGACCGAGGCTTCCCTTCAGCTGGAGCAGCGCTGGACGCGGGAAAAAGAGCTGGTCGCCGCCATCGTCGCGGTACGTGAAAAACTACAGGACGAGGCCTCTACGGCTGAGGAAGAGATGGCGCCGCTGCAAAATGAGCTGGCGGAGCTGGAAGCGCGCCTGCAGGCGGCCCGGAACGAGCAGCCGCTGGTGCAGGCGGAGGTCAATGCGGATGTCATCGGCGCGATAGTGGCCGACTGGACGGGGATCCCGGTCGGACAGATGTTAAAAGACGATCTTCACGCCGTGCTGGAACTGCCGCAGCGGCTGGCCGGGCGCGTCATCGGTCAGGACTATGCGCTGCGTCAGGTCAGCGAAAGCATCCAGACGGCTCGCGCGGGGCTGGCGGATCCGCGTAAGCCGGTCGGCGTCTTTATGCTGGTTGGCCCGTCCGGCGTGGGGAAAACGGAAACCGCGCTGGCGATCGCCGGGCAGCTTTACGGCGGCGAGCAGAATCTGATCACCATCAATATGAGCGAGTATCAGGAGGCCCATACCGTTTCCTCGCTGAAGGGATCGCCACCGGGATACGTGGGCTATGGCGAAGGCGGCGTGCTGACGGAAGCGGTACGTCGCAAGCCCTACAGCGTAGTGTTGCTGGATGAGATTGAGAAAGCGCATCCCGACGTGCATGAACTGTTTTTTCAGGTCTTCGACAAGGGCAGTATGGAAGATGGCGAAGGGCGGCAAATCGACTTTAAAAATACGGTGCTGCTGCTGACCAGCAACGTCGGCAGCGAAACGATCGCCAGCCTGTTTGCCGATGCAGAGACGGCGCCCGATGCCGAAAGCGTCAGAAAAATGGTGCAGCCTGAGCTGCTGAAAGTCTTCCCGGCGGCCTTTTTAGGGCGCCTGGCCGTGGTGCCTTATCTGCCGCTTCAGGAAGCATCACTACAACGTATTGTCCGGCAGCAGCTTGACAGACTGGCTTTGCGTTTACGCGAACAGCATGGCGCTTCGCTGCATTATGGCGAAGATTTGGTGACGCATATTATCGGGCAGTGTCCCGTGGCTGAAACGGGCGCACGAATGCTGATCCGATTTATCGAGCAAAATATCGCGCCGGAAATAGCGCGCCAGATATTAAACAGCCAGGCATCACTAAGCGAACAATGTCTCTACATAACGGCAGGGGATAATATCGTTATCCGTTTTCAGCCGAAAGGGAAAGAAGAAAACGCGATAAATGATAAAACAGGCGAGAAGCGAGAAAATCCGGCAAGGCAGGACGGATTTTTAACGGGTAATAGCGCCGCTTAACAGGCCGCTATTAATGTGAATAAAGGCTATTTTTAATAAAGCACGATGAAAGGGATATCATGATTTCAAGAAATGGCAGTGCTCAAAAATTTATCGCCAGAAACAGGGCGCCGCGCGTACAAATTGAATATGACGTGGAGATCTATGGCAGCGAGAAAAAAATAGAATTGCCCTTTGTTATGGGCGTATTAGCCGATCTGTCCGGCAAGGCGATTGAGCCTTTGCCGCCGGTTGCCGATCGCAAATTTCTCAGCATTGATATCGATAATTTCGACGAGCGAATGAAAGCCATGAAACCGCGCGTGGCTTTCGCCGTGCCTAATACCCTGACCGGGGAAGGGCAGCTGATGATCGATATGACGTTTGAAAGCATTCATGACTTTTCACCGGACGAAATCGCCAAAAAAGTGGATTCGCTTTCTCAGCTGCTGGATGCCCGCACCCAGCTGGCTAATCTGCAAACCTATATGGACGGCAAAGCCGGCGCGGAAAGTCTGCTGATGAAAGTGCTACAGGATAAATCGCTGCTGACCGCGCTGGCTTCCGCACCGAAACCAGTGAAAACAGACGGCAACCCATTAGGGAACGAATAAGGCGAGAGAGGGATATCATGTCGATGCAAGCTGAGAAAAAGAACCAGGCAACCAACGCAGGCTACAGCGATTTTAATACGCTGTTAAGCAAGGAGTTCAAACCGAAATCGGAGCAGGCGAAAACCGCCGTAGAGAGCGCGGTCAAAACGCTGGCCGAGCAGGCGCTGAGCAGCTCGGTCACCATGGCCGACGACGCCTATAAAAATATTGCCGCTTTTATTGCCGAGATCGATCGCAAGTTGTCCGAACAGATCAATTTGATCCTGCATCATCCACAGTTCCAGTCCCTGGAAAGCGCCTGGCGCGGACTGCATTATTTAGTCTACAACACCGAAACCGACGAAAAGCTGAAGCTGCGGTTTATGGATATTTCCAAAGATGAGCTGAGGCGCAATATGCGGCGCTTTAAAGGGATCGCCTGGGATCAAAGCCCGCTCTTTAAGCAGGTATATGAAGAGGAATATGGCCAGCTGGGGGGAGAACCTTACGGCTGCCTGGTCGCCGACTACTATTTCGATCACACCGCGCCAGACGTGGATCTGCTGGCCTCCATTGGCAAAATCGCCGCGTCTGCGCACGTGCCGTTTATTACCGGTGCGGCACCGTCCGTGCTGCAGATGGACTCCTGGCAGGAGCTGGCTAATCCGCGCGATCTGACCAAGATCTTTACCCAGAATCTGGAATATGCGGCGTGGAACTCGCTGCGGCAGTCGGAAGATTCACGCTATATCGGCCTGGCAATGCCGCGTTTTCTGTCGCGTTTGCCGTATGGCATTCATACCAATCCCGTCGACGACTTCAATTTTGAAGAAACCACCGACGGCGCCGATCACAGCAAGTACGCCTGGTCCAACGCGGCCTATGCGATGGCGGTCAATATCAACCGCTCGTTCAAACACTACGGCTGGTGCACGCTGATCCGAGGCGTGGAAAGCGGCGGCGTGGTGAAGGCCTGCCGTGCCATACCTTCCCGACCGACGATGGCGGCATTGATATGAAATGCCCAACGGAGATCGCTATCTCCGATCGTCGCGAAGCGGAACTGGCTAAAAACGGCTTTATCCCGCTTATTCATCGTAAAAACACCGATTATGCCGCCTTTATCGGCGCGCAGTCGTTACAAAAACCAGCGGAATATTACGATCCGGACGCCACGGCAAACGCCAACCTTTCCGCGCGGCTGCCTTACATGTTTGCCTGTTCTCGCTTTGCCCACTATCTGAAGTGCATCGTGCGCGACAAAATCGGCACATTTAAAGAACGCGATGAAATGCAGAAATGGCTGAACGACTGGATAATGAATTATGTCGACGGCGACCCGGTTAATTCCACTTTTGAAACCAAAGCGCGTCGTCCACTGGCCGCAGCGGAAGTGGTGGTTGAGGATGTGGAAGGCAATCCAGGCTATTACCAGGCGAAATTTTTCCTGCGTCCGCATTTCCAGCTGGAAGGCCTGACCGTTTCGCTGCGTATGGTAGCGAAATTACCGTCGTTGAAAGGCGCAGCATAACGATCGCAGATTTTAATATTGTTAACAGCAGCATTGTTCGCAAGGCTGCTTTAACTACATACGCTGCGCGCAGGCGTAGCGATTTTAATAGTGCTGAATAAGGGAATGATCATGGCACAAGATATGTTTATTAAGATAGACGGCATTGAAGGTGAATCGCTGGATGCCGCACATACCAATGAAATTGAGGTACTGGAATGGCATTGGGATGTTTCACAGCATTCCAATATGCACAGCGGATCCGGCGGCGGCTCAGGCAAGGCAAGCGTGGCCGATTTCTGCTTTACGCATTACACCGATAAGGCCAGCCCTAATTTATTAAGCCACTGTCTGACGGGCAAGCATATTAAAAACATTGTCTTCGTGGTGCGTAAAGCGGGCGGCAATCCGCTGGAATATTTAACCATTAACTTTACCGACACCATTATTACCCGTGTCGATATGTCAGGATCTTCAGAGGATGAAACCCGTCCTCGTGAGCTGGTTAAATTCTCCTTCACTAAAGTGACGCAGGATTACGTCATGCAGAACTCTGAAGGCAGCAAATCTGGCGTTATCTCCGCAAGCTATGACGTCAAAGCGAACCTGAGTAGCTAATACGTTAAGCGATACAAAAGCTTGTCATCCCTGGATGACAAGCTTTTCGGCCTGGCTTCGGGATTTTAAGGTGATATTTACCATGCAGTTAATCAACATAGCCCGATTCATTAGTCGTTTGCTTATTATTCTGGCGGTTTTAACGTCAGCGGGCTGCCGTTCCCCTTTCAGCGACTCTCCCAAGCCGGAGTTAACTATCAGGCTGGAAGCGTCAAAAGAAATTAATCCCAATGAAAAGGGAGAGCCTGCACCGCTGGATATTACTTTTTATCTTTTAAAATCGTTGGATAACTTTGAAAACAGCGATTTCTTTACGCTTACCGATGGCGCGGACCCGGCTTTACAGGCGGAGGCGAAAAAAGTCTATGAAGGCATATTACAGCCTGGCGAAAACAGAATAATCAGCCTGACGCCGGAAAAGGATACCGTTGCATTAGGCATCGTCGCCGCCTATCGGGATATCGACCGCGCGGGATGGAGTGAAACGTGGGAGCTTTATAAAAAAAATAAAAAACGATCCTGGTGGCGAAAAGTGTTGCCCGGAGAAGCGGTCGTGCTGACGGTACATTTTGATGCCTTAGCCATCGCGCTTGATAAAAGGGAATAGCCAGTGAGAACAAATAAAGTTATCTGGAGCGAAGGACTGTTTTTACGTCCGCAGCTGTTTCAGCAGCAGGAACGCTATTTTGAATATTACGCCCACAAGCGAGCGGCAACGATATCGCCTTTTTTTTGGGGGTTTGCGCAATACGATATCGATCTGGAAGCGCTCTCTTACGGCAAACTGGTGCTGCGCGCCGGACGCGGCGTGCTGCCGGACGGCACGCCTTTTGATATACCCGGCCATGCCGAACTGCCTGAACCGCTGACCATTACGCCGGATCATCTGGGGCAGCTGATTTTCCTGGCCGTGCCGCTGCGGCTGGATAACAGTGACGAAACCATCTTCGATCTCAGCGACAGCGGTTCGCTGGCGCGCTTCGCCGCTTTTGAAACGGAGCTGAGCGATACCAATGCGATCCGTCAGGGGCCAAAACCTGTCCAGCTGGCAAGGCTGCGCCTGAATCTGGTTTCTGAAAATGAAATGACGGAATCCTGGATTGGTCTGCCGCTGACCCGCATCAGGGCCATTCAGCCCGATGGCAGCGTGCTGCTGCATACCGAAGACTATATTCCGCCGGTCACCGGCTATGCGGCCAGCACGCTGTTAGCCGAATGGCTGACGCATCTTAACGGTCTGGTCAGGATGCGCGCCGATATGTTGGCGGGCCGACTGGCTAATAGCGACGGCAAAGCCAGCGCCAGCGCCGAAGTGGTCGACTATCTGCTGCTGCAAATTTTCAATAAATATGAGCCGGTGTTGGATCATCTGCGGCACGTGCCCGAGCTGCCGCCAATTGTGCTTTATCAGGAGCTGGCGAAATTCTCGGGCGAGCTGTCGACCTTTATCCGTACGCAGACGCGACGGCCGGTGAGCGCGCCGGGCTACGATCACGCCAGGCTTTATCCTTCTGTTCGCCCGCTGGTTGAAGAGCTGCACTATTTGCTGAATCAGATTTTGATCCGTGCCGGTCAAATGATCGACCTCCATGCGAAAGGCAATGGCGTCTGGACGGCCGCCATGCTGCCGGGCGAGCTGCGCGAGTTTTCTAATCTGGTGCTGGCCGTACACGCTCAGCTGCCCATGGACGTGCTGCAACAGCAGTTTTCGGCGCAGGCGAAAATCAGCGCGCCGCAGCAGCTGCATGAGCTGGTTCGTTCACACCTGCCGGGGCTGGTGTTACAGGCGCTGCCGGTGCCGCCGCGTCAGATCCCTTATCACGCCGGCTATGTCTATTTCGACCTGCTGCAAAGCGGGCCGTTCTGGGACAAAATTGCCGCAACCGGCGCGCTGGCGTTACATATTGCAGGTGATTTCCCTGACCTGAATATGGAGCTTTGGGGAGTCAGAAGCTGATGCGCGACGAGAGCCAATTTGCCGCGCCGGATGCCGCGCCCGAAGAAACGTTGACGCCGCAGGCGCTGGGCAAGTTTCTGCTGGATGACGATCCGGGAAACCCAGGAACGCCGGAACGCGGCGATCCTGATGCGTTTATCCAGGGCTGGTCCAGCCAGAAAAGTGAGGTTTTGCTGCAAAGCGAAGGCGTACAGCTGCGGGTGCAAAAGGTAAGGGCGGCTGAAAATCCGCTGCTCGAAGCCGCCCAGCCACTGCTGCGCGCGCTTAGCGAGATGCCGGAAACCATCCCGTATCCCGAACATGTCGAGCTGCTGAAACAAAGCCTGAAACACGATATCAATCTGTTTAGCGTGGTATGTGACGAGGTCAATATCGCCTGGAAAAAGATGGCTATCGTTCGCTATTGCCTTTGTACCGCGCTGGATGAAGCGGCACATACCACAACGTGGGGAATGCAGACCGGCTGGTCGCAAAGCAACATCCTTAACCATTTTGAAGGCGACAACGACGGCGGCAACAAATTTTTCCTGCTGGTTGGCCGTCTTTCTATAGATCCCCACGAGTACGGAGACGTGCTTGAAGTGCTGCTGCGTATCCTCGGGCTGGGTTTTGAGGGCCGCTACAGCATTCTGGAAGATGGCGACCGACAGCTGATGAAAATCCGTCAGCGGCTTCTGACCCTTATTCAAAGCACGCGCGACTCGCTCTCGCCAGCGCTGTCGCCGCATGGCGCGGCCATACGCGGCCAGAAAAAATCTAAAAGGCGCATTGTGCCCGTGCGCGTCACGCTGCTGCTGAGCTGTCTACTGGTCGGGAGCCTGTGGATTTGGTGCAAATACTGGCTGGGTACGCATCAGATAGCGCTTCAGCAGCGGATCCACGCAATGCAGCAGCTGAAGATAAGCCGCCCCGTAGCGGCAATGAAGCTACGGCTGGCTATTTTGCTGAAAGAAGAGATCAGGCAGGGGCTGGTCAGCGTTGACGAAACGCAAAGTCAGAGCAAGGTCGTTTTTCGTGGCGATTCCGTGTTCCTTTCAGGATCGGACAAAGTCATCGCCGATATGGAGCCTATTATCAAACGCGTCGCGAAGGAAGTTCATCGCGTGAACGGCAGGGTAGTGATCGTAGGGCATACGGATGCCACGCCCATCAGGACAAAAGCTTTTCCCAATAATCAGGTGCTGTCGGAAAAACGAGCGACGGACGTGGCGCGCTATTTTCTTACCGAAGGGATAGCGCCTGACAAAATCCGCATTCAGGGCGCCGGAGAGAATCAGCCCGTCAGCAGTAATAACCATGCACAAGGACGTGCGCAGAACCGGCGCGTGGAATTTTTTGTGACCTATTAATGAGTTAGCCATGTTTAATCTGAACAGGATGTTCTCGCTTCGCGTTTTTAAAGTAGTGATGGTCATAGCCTTTTTTATGCTGATTATCGCTGCGGTTTGGTTTCTCGGCCCTTTACTGGGCTTTGGCGACACGCGTCCGCTGGCAGGCGTTGAGGCGCGCGTGATTTATGTTGTTCTGGCACTGCTTTGTCTGATTGGGCTGTGGTTTAACGTACCGTCGTTTCTTCTGCTGGCCGCAACGGCCTGCGTTGTCGTCTGGACGATTGGCCCTTACCTGCTGATCGGTGAAAGCTATCCGCTAAGCGGTATCGCCACCAGAGCCAGCCTGATTGGCGCTATCCTGCTGGTCACGCTGCTGTATGGCGGCTGGAGGCTGCTGCTGGCGCTGAAAAACAATCCTAAGCTGCTTGACGCTTTTTTCGGCAGCAAAGAGGTTAAAAGCGATGGCGACGTCAGCGAGGTTAATGCGGCTATCCGTGATGCAGCGGCATATATAAGACAGCTGCGTAAAAACGGTACCTGGCTTAAGCGGTTTTTTTCATTTGGAAAAATGCACGGCGAGCTTCCCTGGTACATGACTATCGGGACGCAGGGCGCGGGAAAAACCACGGCGATCTTATCGTCAGGACAGCATTTCCCGCTGCCGGAACAGCTGAGCAGGGTCTGCAAAGAGAGCGCGCCTACCCGTAACTGTGAGTGCTGGTTTGCGAATGACGCGCTGTTTATCGACACGGCCGGAAAATATCTTGATTCGTCGGACGAGCAGCCGGAGTGGGACGGTATTATCAAGGCCATTAAAAAATATCGTCCGATAGAGGCGATTAACGGTGTGATTGTGGCGATCGGCGTGACCGACGTAATGGGTAAAAATAAAACGGAGCTCTACGATCTGGCCGCGAAAGTTCGCGCCAGGCTGGAGGCGATGCGCAGCAGACTGGGGGTACGCTTTCCGGTTTATATGCTGATTACCAAACTGGATCGGCTGATGGGGTTCGCCGAATATTTCCGCAGCCTGACCGAGCAGGAGCGCGAGCAGGTATGGGGCGTGACTTTCCCCTGGGGGGAAGAGGTGAAAACCGGCATTGGCGATCTGCGCGAACGGGTCGGAGCGGAGTTTGCGCTGCTGGAAAATCGTCTGGAAAAGGCAATGACGGTGCGCCAACAGGAGGAATACAGCAATACGGACAGAAAGCGCATGTACGTGCTGCCGCAGGATTTCCGCATGCTGCTGGACAGCGTAACGGAAGTGGCGCAGACGATTTTCTTCGCCTCACGCTATGATGAAAATCAGGGCTATACCTCGCTGCGCGGTATCTACTTTGTCAGCAGCCACCAGCCTGAGGATACCGTTATGGTCAATAACGGGACGCTGATGCAGAAGTGGCGCAACTATATTGCTAACCGACAGACGGTGCCGCTGGCTTATCCAGCTTCGCTGACTGGTGAGAGCGAGGCGCTGGTCAGGGATGTTGCCTGGGGCAGGCACTATTTTCTGAAATCCCTGTTTTCCGACATCATCCTGAAAGATGGCGATCTGGTGCGGCGCAATTTACGGGTAGAGTCAAAATATCGCTTCCAGAACTTCTTTGGTCATATGCTTTGCATCGCAGCCTGCTGCTGGTTACTGAGCGGGATCTACCACAGCTATCATCATAACGGCGGCTACCTTGTCGCGGCCGGGAAAAAAGCGACCAGGCTGGAAGCAGAGGTCAAAAGCTATCAACAGGCGGCGGATCCCGGCAAGCTGCCGCTGCTGCTGAATCTGGCGCACTATCTGCCTGAATTTAACGGCCTTGACGTGTTGCATCCCGATCTTCCTTTCCGCTATGGCCTTTATGTCGGCAAGCGTTTAACCCACGATGCCGACGGCCTTTACCACTATTTTCTGCAGCGGCTGCTGTTTCCGCAAATCGAACAACAGGCGCATGAGGCTTTGCAGAGCGCCGTTTATGAACGCGATCCTGCGACAATTTACAACGCGCTTAAACGTTATCTGATGCTGGCAGGACAGGGCCAGTTCGATCGGGCATGGCTGGTCAGCGAGATTGCCCGGCAGTGGGACAATGCCGGAAAGCTCCAGCCTTATGAAGAAAGGAGCCTGTTTATCGCCCATCTTGAGGCGTTATTCAGCCGCCCGGACTGGCGGCAGTATGGCCAGCAACCGGATAAAAACCTGGTGGCGGAAGCGCGCGAAATACTTAATCGCAACACGCCGGTTAATCGACTTTATGCACGCGTGATAGCGCAGATGCAGGCGGAAGCGCCGGAGAATCTGACCTTAAGCAAAATGACCGATGAGGACGCCGGTCAGATTTTTACCCTTACCGATGAGGCGCTGGCGGAAAAAGGGATGCCTGGACTGTTTACCTGGGAAGGCTATCACCACGTTTTTAAAAAAAAGCTGGGCGACAGCGTGCGGGCGTTACAGGCTGAAGATAGCTGGGTAATGGGCAATAGCGAGGCGCAAAGCGCCCTGAAAGCGCTGAAGGTGGACAGAGGATCGGGCATTGTCGATCCGACCCGCGAAGCCCTGATGACGCTTTATCTGAAGGAGTATACGCGGCGATGGCAGGCTTTTTTGCAAAGCATCCGGCTGAAAAGCGAGGATGCAGGCCAGAACAATACCGGGCTTTCTTTTGATATCTACATGCTGCGCACGCTGGTTTCTACCCACTCGCCGCTGGTAAATCTGGCGAGGCGCGCCGTCAGGGAAACCACGCTTGCCGTGGATCAGCAGGATAACCTGCTAAAAAACCAGCGTGTCAGCAGCTCAGGATTATCCAACAGTCGACTGGTGGATGCCGCCTCAAAGCTTAATCTGGCGCTGGCCGCTCAGGAGAAAAAAGCGCTGCGTCAGGGAGTGGATAACTATTTTGTGCCGCTGCGTGAATTCGTGGGCGGCGGCGAAAAAGGCATGGGCGCGGCTTCCGGCACTAAGCTGCACCAGATTATGGGCGTGCTGAACGATCAGTACACGCTGCTGGTCATCTCCGACAGCGCGATCAAAAACGGCAATCTGCCGTCGGTGTCCGACGCAGGACAGCGGCTGAGCGCGGAGTCCGCCGTCTGGCCCGACCCTTTTAAATATATTATCGCGCCGCTGCTGAACGGCGCTTACCGACGGGTCAATCATCAGATCGTCTACAGCAGCAATAAAACCATCGCCTCAGGGCCGGGCGAAGTGTGCCGCAACACTTTGCAGGGCCGCTATCCTTTTGCGGATAACAGTGAGGAAGTCAGCCTGCGTGACTTTGAGCGCTTTTTCGCCACGGGCGGCGTGCTGGATGACTATTTTCAAAAAAAACTGGCCGACAAAGTTGATACTGCTGCAAGGCCCTGGCGCTATCGCGGCGATATTAATAGCCAGGATTCAGACGCGCTGGATGTTTTTGAGCAGGCCGCTGCGATCCGCAGCGCTTTCTTCCAGAACGGCGGCCGCACGCCGGGTATCGATTTCTCCGTGTCCATTCCCTATCTGGATCCTTCGGTCACCCAGCTTAACCTCAACTTTGACGGCAGCGTGATGGGGTATTCGCACGGCCCGGTTACGCCAAAACTTTTTCACTGGCCGGGCGCACGTGCGGAATCCGTCGTCAATATGAGCACCAAACCGCGCATTCTGGGGCAGGAAAACGGCCTGACCTTTACCGGCCCCTGGGCGCTGATGCGCTGGCTGGATACCGTTAACGATATTGCGACTTCGCCTGGCGGCCAGCCAGTGCTGCTGTTTAATCTGCATCAGCGGCCCGTCAAAATCGAGGTCACAGGCCTGACCTGGAACGATGAGCTTATCGTCGATTTACTGAAAAATTTTAACTGTCCCGGCGCATTTTAAGCCGTGGGGCACGGAGCGGCATATGGCCATTCGTACCGGTATTATTGGCAAAGAGGCGCCAACGTTATTGCCAGGCAGAGAGCGGAAAAAAGTTGCCGCCGTACTGGCCGAAAAAGTGGTGCCGGCGATGCAGATGACGCTGCCAGGACAGCTTTTACCGGAGCACTACCCGTGGTGCTTTATTCTGCCGCCGTTGCGGAAAAAGGGCCGCTGTTACGTGGGGGCCTTGGTCAACAGCCGCGCGGCGGGGCTTTCGGCAATTTACGCCGCCGTCAGCGTGCAGTGGCTGCAAAAGGAGCTGGCATCTGACTTTCATATCGCCTTCTGGCTGGCGAGAATTATGATGGCGCAGCAAAATCAGGATGGCGTGGTTAATCAAGATATCTATTTGAAAAACTGGGTTAATTTATTACGTTCTCGCTACTCCCCGTTTCGCGAACGGCTGCTTAATGAGCGCTATCGCTTCAGTTATCATGCGGATTTGCTGTTGGCGGAGTTGAGCGAGTACGACAGAAGCATCACGGAGGAAAAAGGCGTCGGCAGCATGCCCTGGCCGGACTGGCCGGAAATTATCCAGACGGATCGCAAAGCGTGGCTCTGGCGGCAAAGCCGCTACGGCAAAATTATCGATTCGCAGCACATTATCTGCTGAAAAGGAGAGGGAGAGGCGCTCCCTTAGGGTGCAATATAAACCAAGGATTAGGTGTTGATATGGCAAGAACCATAACGTTAAGCAGCTCAGCAATGCCGCTTTTGCTGGGTGAAACCGCGCTGGTATTAACGAAGCTGGAAGGCAAGGAGTCGTTCTCTTCTTTATATACCTACAAGCTAACTGCCAAAACGCCAGCCAGCGATCTTATTCCCTGGCAGTCAGCGGCGAACGTGGATATTAAAGCGCTGATTGGTAAAGAGATGACCGTGTCGATAGAGCTGGACGGCAACGGGCTGGATGAATTGATGGGCATCGGCGCGGGCAGCCGGGAAATCTCCGGCCTGGTGCAGCGTGCCAGGTTTCTGGGGCGGGATGCGAATCAGGCCATCTTTGAAATTATCCTTCGCCCCTGGCTTTACCTGACGGAACTGACCTCCGACTTCAAGATCTTCCAGCAAAAAACGGTGGTGGAGATTATTGACGAGGTGCTGGAGGAATATAATTTTCCGCTGGAAAAACGGCTAACCGGTTCTTATCCCCAGCTGGATTTTCAGGTGCAATACGGTGAAACGGATTTTAATTTTATCGAGCGCCTGATGGAGGAGTGGGGGATTTACTGGTTTTTTGAGCATGAAGACCAGAAGCATAAGCTGGTGCTGGTGGATCACGTTGGCGCGCACAAGCGTTTTTCCAGCGAGGCCTGGCATGTGCTGCAATATATGCCGAGCGAACCCAAAGCCGGGCAGGAATATATTACCCGTTTTAAATTTCAGGAAACCATTACCTCCGGCCGGTGGTATACCAACGATTACGACTTTACAAAATCCCGAGCGGATATATCGGCTGCCGACAGCAAGCCTCGTCAAACCACCTTTAACGACATGGAGCTTTACCACTGGCCCGGCGATTACGATCGGCCAGATATCGGCGAACAGCTGGCGAAAGTCCGTATGGAAGAGCGGGGCGCGATCGGATCAAGAGCATCCGGCTCCGGCGAACTGCGGGGCGTGGTATGCGGCACCAACTTCGAGCTGCAAAATTACCCGCTGGAGAAAGCGAACCGGGAATATATGGTCATCTCCAGCGAGCTGATCGTTAGCGATGTCAGCCAGGTGACGGGGATGGGGGATTTCAGTTATCAAAGCCATTTCACCGTTCAGCCTACCACCAAGATTTATCGCCATCCTCAGCTGGCGCTGCGCCCAAAAACCAGCGGGCCGTAGACGGCTGTAGTGGTAGGGCCACCGGGCGAAGATATCTGGACCGATACCTGGGGCCGCATAAAAGTGCGCTTTTTATGGGATCGCTACGGGCACAACCGCGAAACGGATTCCTGCTGGATCCGCGTCAGCCAGGCGTGGGCCGGCAACAATTTTGGCGGGATCTATATCCCACGCGTCGGTCATGAAGTGATCGTGGACTTCATTAACGGCGATCCGGATCGTCCGCTGGTGATCGGCAGCCTTTATAACAACGTCACCATGCCGCCGTGGGATCTGCCTGCCAACGCCACGCAAAGCGGATTAGTGAGCCGCACGGTAGGCGGCGGACGCACCAACTTTAACGGCATCCAGTTTGAGGATAAACCAGGGCTGGAGCAGTACTGGGAACAGGCCGAGCGCGATATGTCCCGCCTGACCAAGCGTAATGAAACGCAAACCATCGGGCTGAACTCCGATCTTGCCGTCGGCGCGACGCGCTCTGTCAGCATCGGTGTTAACAGCAACAGAGTGGTTGGCGTTAATGAATCCACCACGGTGAATGGCAGCAGCTCGTTAATGGTCGGCGGCGCGCTGGGCTTTACGGTTGGCGGCGCGCAGTCCGAGTCGATAGGCGGTGCGAAAGGGATTAACGTCGGCGGCGCTTTTATGAATAACGTGGGTGGGTATTACTCGCTTGCCGTCGGTGGCTACATCGGCATGGTTGCAGGTGGCGCTATGTCATTAACGGCAGGCGGCGTGCTTTCACTTTGCGCGGGTAAAATTATCCTGTGCGCTAACCATATCGTGCTTCAGGGAGGACAGGTCGATTTAAATCCTGGCGATTGCTGTAGCTGCTGTAGCTGTGGCGGCGGCGGCGGTGGCGGCTTTGTCGCGGGCGTGCCGAGCCTGAGCGTTTTTGGGTTTGTCGCTCTTCCCTTCCCGCTGCCCCCACTGCCTGTACCAACGCCGACTCCCCCGGCACCGGCGCCGACGATAACCACACCGGAGCCTACTACCCCTACCCCGGGCGGCAGGACCACGCCTGTGCCGACCATGCCTTGAGAGTGGTTTAACCGCGCATGGGGTAGCAGCCGGCGGCGTTATAGCCAGCCCGTCGTTGCCCCAGGCGTTTTATCAGTAACCGGGCTGGCATCAGCCCAACAGCAAGATGAGGTGAAAAATGGGAAGCTGCGCAGCCAGACTTGGTGATGCAATCGCACATGGCGGAGCAATAGTAAGCGGATCGGGAAATGTACACACTAACGGCTGTTGCGCTGCAGCAGCAGGCATCAGCGCCGCAGTGTGCGCTTTTCATGGCGGCGCGCCCGTCGCGTCAGGATCGGGCAGCGTATTTATCAACAACTGCAATGCAGCACGGCTGGGTGACGTCACCGGTTGCGGCGCAGCCGTTGTCTCCGGTTCCGGCAACGTGACTATCGGCGGTTAACTCGTGCAGCTGCTAATGACCTGGCCCGATAATCAGCCCGCTTTCCCGCTTGGCGAAAGTTATACCGTCGAACGCCCGGTCTGCTTCAATCCGCAAAACGGGCAATTTAGCGAGGCCGGTTCGTCGGACGCCCTGTGGTTTTACCGCTCGCCTGGCGGGCCAGTTATCTTCAATACCTGTAAGGATCTGCTTTGTCTGGTTGATAACGGCAGAGTGGCAGAGGGCGAGCGCCGCGTGCTCCGCCTTAATGCGGCGATCCAGCTGGGTCACTATGGCTTTACCGTAGTGGATGATGAAGACGTGCCGGGAGAGGAGCTGTGCCATATGCTGCTTGACGGCGATCCCCTGCAGAAAAGGCCGCTACCCGAAGTGGACGATATTTTGCCCAGCGGCGGGCACTATATGGGCGATTATCGCTACCTTAACGAGGCCGCGGCGGCGAAGACAGAAGCCGCCGCGGACATTCTTGAAGCGCTGGAGGAAGAATACAAAAAGTTTCTTATCTGGGGCGAGCAGCACCGCCACGTAGCCCAGGAACGCCCTACGCTGACCCGGCTTCCCGACTGCGATGATTACTTTGAGGCCGTCCGGGAGGAGATGAAGGCGAAAACGTTGACGGAATGCCTGATCCAGACGCCTTCGCTGATTGATAAGGTCTGGACGGAGCTGAACGTTGAAGGGACAACCGGCCCGCTGATTTTCGATGATGAAAAAACGGATATTTTAAAACTGCTGGCTCCGGAGAATATCGCTTCAAAAGAGAAGCAGACCATACCGGAACTGGTTTTTCACGATCTTTATAAGCCCGGGCTGGACAGCCCTTATTAACCCAGGATGGACCCATTATGCATGATGCAAAATCTTTAACCGCACTGCTGAAAACCACCTCGTTAAGCGATCTGATTGCGGAGGCGGCCGCGAACGTCAAAGCGCGTCCTGACGATAGCGCGTGCCGCAACGCGCTGTTCGGCCTGTACTGCCTTGATGGACGATGGGAAAAAGCGCTGATGCAGCTGCAAACGCTGGCCCTGCTGGATGACGTCGAGCCAAAGCAGTGCGAGCTGGGCAAGAACCTGATCCTCAGCGAGCTGATGCGGGAAGACGTGCTGGCGGGTAAACGCAGCCCTGGCCTGTTTACCGCCGCCGCACCGGAATGGATGACGCTGCTGCATCAGGCGAACAAAGCCCAGGCGGAAAACGAGCCGGAACGGGCCGAGACGCTTCGTCAGCAGGCCTTTTCTCTGGCCCCGGAAAGCGCCGGCAGCGGGGAGATAACGGGAAGGTTCGCCTGGATAGCGGACAGCGACGGGCGTATCGGGCCAGCCTGCGAATTTATCAGCGCTGGCGGCTATCGTCAGGTGCCTTTTTCCTCGCTGCAGCTGCTGCACGTTCGTCGACCTGAAGATCTGCTCGATCTGATTTGGACGCCCGCCCATATTAAAACAGACGGCGAGTTTCACTACGGCTACGTGCCTGCCCGCTATCCCCTTACCGCTGAAGCGGAACAGAGCGAGAAGCTGGGGCTGCTTAGCGAATGGCAGCAGGTTTCCGCTATGCTGGCGACGGGCGCTGGCAGAAAGGTGCTGATTACCGATAGTGGGGAATTTTCCCTGCTGGAAGTGGCCGAAATCCGCTTTGGCCAGGTGTAGGCAATGGAAAGAAAACAGAGTTTTTCGCCTACGCTGCTGGAAAGGCTGCTGGACGACGAGCCGAAAAAAAAGCGTGAAAGCTACGATGCCTGCTATGTGAGCGCTAAAGAGTTGCGCGCCATCGTGCAAAAGGATATCGCCTGCCTGCTTAACAGCACGAACCTTGAAGAACAGCTGGATGAAGCCCGGCACGGCGCGTTAATGGTCTCCGTTTTTAACTATGGCGTAGCGCCGCTGACGGGCAAATATGCCAGCCACCATAGCTGGCACATTATTGAGAAAAACATCCGCAACGCGCTGCTGCGCTTCGAGCCAAGAATTATTCCGGAAACGCTGCTGGTACGGCCGGTGACAGAGAGGGCGCCGGGGCAAAACGGTCAGGTGCTGTTTGAGATAGGCGGCTTGATTAACTGGCAGCCGCAGCCTGTCGATCTCAGCCTGAAAGGCGCTTATGATGCGGAAACGGCGAAGGTAGCGTTAAAATCTTTTTAAGGGCGGGCCGCCGCCCCTTTTCATCCTTACCTGCCGATGGTTAAATCCCCTGACGATAAAAATTCAGGAGGCCCTATGCTGCCATCGCAAACTATCAGTCTGACCATCCCCCGTAACTGGGTTGATCTTTACGAGACCATCTGGAAACCCGACTATTTTCCGAAATGGATCGGCGCCCTTAGCGAAACGACGCTGGAGCAGGACGGCACCTGGTGGAAAATCGTCGGGGCGGAAAGCGCGAAAAAAATCCGTTTCACCGATCACAACCCTTATGGCGTAATGGATCGCTACGTGGATACCGGTTTTGGCAAGGAGACAGTGGTGCCGATGCGGGTGGTTGGCAACGAAGAGGGATCGGAAGTGCTGATGACGATCTTCCGGCAGCCCTTTACCTCCGAGGAAAAATTTGCCGAAGAGATCGCGACGGTCCAGCAAGATTTACAGAGGCTGCATACGCTGCTGACCACCTGAGCCGCCGCGCCGATCTGTTTTGCCCGAAGCGGCCCATCTGCCGCCGTTGTTTATGCGCATCGCCACTCATTAAGGACGTCAGCCAGCAATGAAGATCGTTACCTGCACCGAAGACCGCCACAGCGCCGCTATTCTGGCCATTTTCAACGACGCTATTGTTAATTCTACCGCGCTCTATGACTACGAGCCGCGCCAGCCGGAAAGTATGCAGAGCTGGTTCGCCGTTAAACGGCAGCATGATTTCCCGGTTATCGGCGTTGAGGATGAGGCGGGCAGGCTAATGGGCTTTGCCAGCTACGGCACTTTTCGCGTGCACGCCGCCTGCCAGTTTACCGTTGAGCATTCAATTTATATCCACCCCGATTTTCGCGGGCAGGGACTGGGTAAAACGCTGCTGGACGCGATCGTTGAGCAGGGGCGGGAAAAAGGGATGCATCTGATGATCGGCAGTATTGACGCGGATAACCGCGCCAGCATTGTTCTGCATGAGAAAAAAGGCTTTACGCTGGCCGGAACGCTGAACGAGGTCGCCTGGAAGTTCGACCGCTGGCTGAACCTGGCGTTTTACCAGAAACGGCTGAACGACGGCGCGGCTACGCCAGGCACGTCGCGATAAATTCGCTGGCGCTGCGTGCGCCCTGGGCGGAAATAGTATGGCCAACCGACGCGTCAAATTGGGTGCTGACGACCGCGCCCAGCTCGCGTAGCTGCCTGGCTGCCGCTTCGCTTTCCGCACAGGGAATAACGCTGTCTGCCATGCCGTGGATCAGCATGACCGGCGTTTTCGCCGGCATTTCATAAGGCAGCGGCGACGCCAGCCTGCCGGAAAACGCCACCACGCCCGCTACCGGCCAGCGCCCGGAAACTACGGCGTCCAGCGCCATAATGCTGCCCTGGGAAAAGCCGACCAGCACCACGTTCTCCAGACGATCCTGCATCTGGTGGATTGCCAGAATAGCGCTAAGTTGGCGATCGAAAGCCTCCCGCGCGTGATAAACCCGCTCCGCCCGATTAGCAGACGTGACGCCGCTCAGGCTAAACCACTGATAGCCGGCGCCGTGTTCAAAAGGAAAGGGCGCATTGGGACTGGTGAAAGCCACCCGAGGCAAACCTTCTGCCCAGTGCGCGCCCAGTCCGGCCAGATCCTTACCGTTGCTGCCGACGCCGTGCAGTAAAATAATCAATCCTTTCGTCACGGGACTTCTCCTGTTGAGCCGCTCTCCACTGTGGAAACGGTTTCACTCAAGGCTACACGGATCCCATGAGGATGATAATCCCTTGCTCAGCGCGGATATTCCTTCCGAAATGGAAAGAATTACCAGCCGCAATCCCACTCGGCCTCGCCTGCGTAATGCGCTTCAAGGAATTCCGTTAATGCACGCACCTTGTGCGCCAGATGGCGCGCTGGTGGATAGACGGCGTAAAGGCCGAGCGGCGGCATCTCATACTGGCGAAACAGCGGCACGATCGCGCCGCTGCGCAGCTGGTTTCCGGCGATAAACGTCGGCATCCGCGCAATGCCCAGCCCCGCGGCGGCGGCGCTCAGGCAGGCTTCAGCATTGGAAAAGCGCAGCCTGCCTTTTACCGCCACCGACAGAATACGTTCGCTGCCGTCGCGAAACTGCCAGTTCAGCGGCTCGCGAAAATTGGTATCGATGATGCAGTCATGCTGCGCCAGCTGGCGCAGATCTTCAGGCGCACCGTGCGTGCTTAAATAGCTTTCGCTTGCCGCCACGATAATACGGATATCGCTCAGCCTTCGTGCAATCAGGCTGCTGTCGCTGAGCCTGCCAATACGCAGCGCAAGGTCGAAACCCTCATCCACGATATTGACCATGCGGTCGGCGAAGCTGACGTCCAGCTCAATTTCCGGGTACTCTTTGGCAAAGGCTATCAGCACCGGCGCCAGGCTGCTGGTGCCGAAAGTCAGCGGCGCGGTCAGCTTCAGGCGGCCTGAAGGTTTGCCGGAAGCGTGACGTACCGAGGCGTCCAGCGCGTCGAAGTCGTCCAGAATGCTTTTGATGCGGTCAAAATAGGCCTGGCCTATCTCTGTCGGAAAAAGCGCACGGGTGCTGCGTTTCAGCAGCTGGACGCCCAGCTCGCTCTCCAGGCGGGAAACCAGTTTCGACGCCTGCCCGCTGCTGGTGCCCATGCGTTCCGCGGCAGCGGCGAAGCTTCCCAGCTCCATTACCGCCACCAGCATACGATCACAATCAAGCCGTTCCATCTCCGCCCCTCTGCCTCGGTCGTTATTGTCCTTATGCGCGCGTCGCCTGCCGCTTCCTGTGCGGGCCTGCTACCGACCGTCTGTCGGGCTACCAGAGGGTATAAAAAAATCGGCCAGCAGGCCAGCCAGCGTTGCGGACGCCTCTTCCGGAATGTAATGACCCACGCCGGCGATAACGCCGCCTTTTACCTCAACCGCCAGCTGTTGCAGCGTCGTCAGCAGGGTATCGCCCACGCTGCCTTCCGCCCCAACGGCCAAAACCGGCATCAATAATTTTTTCTCCGCCCGCTGCCGTGCGGCCGCCAGCGAGGCCGGTGAAAAGCCGGTGCGGTAGTAGCTCAGCGCCGAACGCAGCGCGCCGGGAAGCTGGTTAACGCGGACATACTCTTCCAGATCGGCTGGCGTGATACTCCAGCTCTTCAGGGATTTGGCCGCAAACAGCCAGCTAATCAGCTCGCGTTCGCGGCCCGTAAACAGGATTTCCGGCAAATCGTTCAGTCGATTGAAAGCAAAGTGCCAGCTCTTCACATTGGCTTCGTCAGTGGGAATGCCGGACGGCGGCGGCGGCGAGATGCCCGGCAGCGCGGCGTCGAACAGCGCCAGCCGTTTCACATCTTCCGGCCAGTCGGCCGCCAGCGCATAGCCTATCCAGCTGCCGATATCGTGGCAGACTACATCTATCGGGCCAGACTCGTTCAGCTTCAGCGTGGCGATCAGCTGATGAATATCGTTAGCGGTGGTGGTCATATCATAGCCGTCGGCGGGATGGGCCGAGTCGCCCAGACCACGCGGATCGACCGCAATCACGCGGCGGCCCGCAGCGACCAGCAGCGGCATCACGTAGCGCCAGGCGTACCAGCTCTGCGGCCAGCCGGGCAGCAGCAGCACGGGTTCGCCGCAGCCGCCCGTGACGTAATGAAGACGAATACCGTTGACCTCAACGTACTCCTGGCGGAACTGCTGCCAGAAAGTTGCGGTTTGAAAGGCGGCAATGGCCTGACGGTCGGCCTCAGTGTTGGTAGAGATAAGCATGGTTGCCTCTGCGGTTTGGGTATGATCGTTTCCAAATTGAATGTAATTTGGTCTGTTGGGCGCGCGGCGCCAGGCCGCGCGCAAAAGCGAAATATCAGCCGAGCAGCGTCAGGGCGTTATCGACCAGCTGCGCCATCTCTTCTGTGGTACGGCCGGTTTTTCCCAGCACGCGCATTCCCTGCGTCAGGCACAGCAGCATGGCTGCCGTAGCCGGTACGTTAAGATCGGGAGAAACAGAGCCATCCTGCTGACCCTGGCGCAGAAACACCTCAAAGCGCGCCTCGTTGGCCCCCAGCGATTGCGTGATACGGCGCGCCAGCTCGTCGTTGCGCGTCGCCAGCTCGACGGCGCAGCTCACCACCAGACAGCCGCGCCGCCCGGTTTCGCCCACGCTGCTTTCGCTGTAGTGGCGCAACAGCGCCTCCACTCTGGCCCGCCCGTTGGGCGCGTCCGCAAGGCGACGGTTCAGCGCCTCGCCGCGCAGCTGCTGGTAGCGGGTCAGCGCGGCCAGGAAAATCGCCTGCTTGTCGGCGAAAGCTTTATACAGGCTGCCGGGCGTGACCTGCATCGCACGGGCCAGCTCGCTGATGGAAGTCCCGGCGTAGCCCTGCTCGCTGAACAGCGCTATAGCGCCGTCCAGAGCAAGATCGGCATCGAATTCGCGCGGGCGTCCCGGCTGACGTAAAGAAGAGGTTTTCATCACTTCATAATAGAGAACGATCGTTTCCTAATCAAGCCGCAACCTGCGCCGCGTTCGTCATAACAGAAGAAAATGCACTACTATCAGTTTTTTGGCTGTAAAAGTGAGCTAGCTATGCTGTATCGCCGCTTTGAGAAACTGATCGATATTTTTCAGGACGCCCCCAGCGACACGCCGCCCAACCGCGTCTGGGCTTTTTACGTCTACTATCTGCGCCAGGTGTGGCAGAGCTTTGCCTTACTGCTGGCGATCGGGCTGATCGCTTCGCTGATTGAGGTCGCGCTGTTCCGCTTTTTGAGCACCATTATTGATATGGTGAACACGACGCCCGCCGCCAGCTTCTTTAGCGAACATGCCAGCGAGCTGATCTGGATGGCGGCGGTGGCGCTGGTTTTCAGACCGATCTTTATCGGCCTGCACGATCTACTGGTGCACCAGACGATCAACCCCGGCATGACCAGCATGATCCGCTGGCAAAACCACAACTATGTGCTGCGCCAGAGCCTGAATTTTTTCCAGAGCGACTTTTCCGGGCGCATCGCCCAGCGCATTATGCAAACCGGCAACGCGCTGCGCGATTCGGCAGTCCAGGCCGTGGATGCGCTCTGGCACGTGCTGATTTACGCTATTACCTCGCTGGTGCTGTTCGCCGAGGCGGACTGGCGGCTGATGATCCCGCTGCTGGTGTGGATTGTGGGCTATGTCGTCAGCATGAGGTATTTCGTGCCGCGCGTGAAATCCCGCTCCGTTGCCTCATCCGACGCGCGTTCGAAGCTGATGGGCACCATTGTGGACGGCTACACCAATATCACCACGCTGAAGCTCTTTGCGCACAGCGATTTGGAAAGAGCCTACGCGCGTGAGGCTATCGGCGATCAAACGGCTAAAACGCGTCAGCAGGGCCGGATGGTCACTAATATGGATGTGGTGGTGACCACGCTCAATGGCCTGCTGATAGTCAGTACCACGGGCCTGGCGCTGTGGCTGTGGACCCAGTCGCTGATTAGCGTGGGTGCTATCGCGCTGGCTACCGGGCTGGTGATCCGTATCGTCAATATGTCCGGCTGGATCATGTGGGTAGTCAACGGCATTTTTGAAAACATCGGTATGGTGCAGGATGGCCTGCAAACTATTGCGCAGCCGGTCAGCGTGGCCGACAAGCCGCAGGCGCCGAGGCTGAAGGTCGATCGGGGTGAAATCCGCTATGAGAACGTCGATTTCAACTATGGCAGCGCGCGCCGGGTGATCGACAAGCTACAGCTGACTATTCGTCCGGGCGAAAAGATTGGCCTGATCGGCCCGTCGGGCGCGGGGAAATCGACGCTGGTGAACCTGCTGCTGCGTCTGTATGACCTGGACGGCGGCCGCATTGTGATTGACGGCCAGGATATCGCGCACGTCAGCCAGGAAAGCCTGCGGGCGCAGATCGGCATGATTACGCAGGATACCTCGCTGCTGCACCGTTCAATTCGCGATAACTTGCTGTACGGCCGACCCGATGCGACAGAAGAACAGTTGCAGCAGGCGATCCATCGTGCGAAGGCCGACGAGTTTATCCCGCTGCTCTCCGATCCGCAGGGCCGCGTCGGACTGGATGCGCAGGTCGGCGAGCGCGGCGTGAAGCTTTCCGGCGGCCAGCGCCAGCGTATCGCTATCGCCAGGGTCTTGCTGAAGGACGCGCCGATCCTGATTATGGATGAGGCGACCTCCGCGCTGGATTCCGAAGTGGAAGCGGCGATCCAGGAGAGTCTGGAGACGCTGATGGGCGGCAAAACGGTGATTGCAATCGCGCACCGTCTTTCCACTATCGCCAAAATGGACAGGCTGGTGGTATTGCAGGAAGGGCGCATCGCCGAGATGGGCAGCCACAGCGAGCTGCTGGCGCTGGATGGGCTGTATGCCCGCCTGTGGCGACATCAGACGGGCGGCTTCGTCGGCGAGGATTAATCAATCAGCGGGCAGCGTCCAGGCTGCCCGTTATTCTCCGTCGCGGCGATAAGGCAGCGATGCGCGGGCTTCCAACGCCCACGCCTGCACGCCGGGCCTTTCCTGATTCAGGTAGTCCGCTACCGCCTCGAATAAGCCTTCATGCCGTAGATAGTGCCAGGATTCGGTGATCACCGGCTCAAAACCCCGCACCAGCTTGTGTTCGCCCTGCGCGCCCGCGTCAAAGCGCTTCAGCCCGTGCGCGATGGCGTAATCCATCCCCTGATAAAAACAGGTTTCAAAATGCAGCCGGTTAAACTCTTCCAGGCAGCCCCAGTAGCGACCGTAAAGCGTTTCGCCGTCCATCAGGCTGAAAGCCATCGCGACGGCCAGGCCGTTTTGCGTTGCCAGCACCACGCGAATGGCCTGCGGCATTTTCTCCGCCAGCAGGCTGAAGAAAAGGCGGGTGAGATAGGGTCGCTGGCCGCGCACCGCGTAGGTGTTGGCGTAGCAGGCGTAGACAAAGTCCCAGTGCGCTTCGCTGAGCTGATGACCGGCCAGCCACTCGAACGTAAACCCCTGGCTGGCGACCAGCTCGCGCTCTTTGCGTATCTGCTTGCGCTTGCGCGACATCAGCGTATCCAGAAAGTCCTGGAAATCGCGGTAGCCGGGGTTGCGCCAGTGATACTGGCAGCCAAGACGCGGCAGCCAGCGTGCTTCCGCCGCCACCAGCTCGCGGGTTTGCGCATCGCCAAAGTTGATATGGGCGCTGTGCAACTGGCGCTGATGCAGGAAATCGGGCACGTGATGCAGCAGCTTTGCGGCAAAGGCGCTGTCGCCTAACAGTCTTGCGCCGGTCACGGGGCTGAACGGCACGGCGGCCAGCCACTTAGGGTAGTAGGGCAGACCGGCGCGCTGGCAGGCGTCCGCCCAGGCGTGATCGAAAACGTATTCGCCCATTGAATGGCTTTTGCGGTAGCCCGGCAGCGCGGCGCGGATTACGCCCTGTTCTTCCCACACCAGGTGCTCCGGCTGCCAGCCGGTGCCTTTTCCCAGGCTGCCGCTCTCTTCCAGCGTGCTGAGAAAGGCGTGACGGAGAAAAGGCTGATCGTCCGGCAGTAAGGCATCCCACTGACTGGCGGGAAGATCGGCCAACTGCGTCAGAAGGGTTAGCGACATAGGGGCACTCCGTCTTGATGCGGGCAGGTGCGCTGCCCGATTAACCATGACGCTAAAGTGAAGGTTTTGCGTGCGAAGATCAACGTCTTCCCGCACGGGCCGCTAAAGCCTGCGCACCACGGGAGCAGCGCCGGTCGGATAAGTGTTGTCTTCCGGCGTTTCGCCACCGACGCGTTCAATCGGCCCCATCACAAACAGGAAGCAGCAGGCGGCAACGATACAGTGCGCGCCGACAAACACCAGGCCCAGGCTGTAGCTGCCGGTCAGCGCAACCAGGTAACCGAACATGATCGGCGTGATAATGCCGGCGATATTACCGACGCAGTTAAAAATAGCGCCCGCCAGGCCAACCGCTTCCTTCGGCGCGGTGTCGCTGATCACCGCCCAGGTACCCGCTCCGGCCGCCACGCCCTTGCCGTAAAAAGCAAAGGACATAATGGCGATGACCCAAAAGTTGCTGTTGGCGACGGCGGCGGCCATCAGCGTCGCGGCCATCAGCATCCCGACAATGTAAGGCGTTTTGCGCGCCCAGGAGACCGACCAGCCGATGCGGATCAGGTAATCGGAAATAATGCCGCCGGAAATCCCGCCCGCAAAGCCGAACAGCGCTGGCGCCACGGTGGCGAAACCGGCATGCAGAATATCCATGCCGCGCGCCTGCACCAGATAGACAGGGAACCAGGTAATAAAGAAATAGCTCAGCGCGATGATGCAGTACTGACCGATATAGGCGCACCACAGCATCCGGTTAGTCAGCAGCCTGCGGAAGGTTTCGCGGGAAACGGGAGTTTTCTCCTTACGCTCCTGTACCGAGTCGATATCGATCAGGCCGCCGCCCGCGACGATATGATCCAGCTCCTGCGGCGACACGCTGCGGTGCGCGCGCGGCTCCTGCATATACCAAAGCCAGACGAAGAAGGCCCCGATGCCGATAACGCCCAGCACAAAGAAGGGCCACGGCCAGCCGAATTCGGATACCAGCCAGCCGGAAAGGGGCGAAAAGATGCCGACCGCAAAATACTGCGAGGAGGCGAACAGCGATGAGGCGCGGCCGCGTTCGGCTTTTGGAAACCACATAATGGCGACGCGGGCGTTGGCCGGAAAGCTGGGTGCCTCGATCAGCCCCAGCGCGAAACGCAGCGTGAACATGATCACCAGCGCGCTGGTCAGGCCCGTAGAGAATTCGCCGACAAAGCCCATCGCCAGCGTGGAGATCGACCAGAGCACCAGCGTCACGCCGTACACTCTTTTGGTGCCGAAGCGATCCAGAAACAGGCCGCCGGGGATCTGTCCTATTACATAGGCCCAGCTGAACGCCGACAGGATAAAGCCAAGCTGGATGGGCGAGAGGCCAAACTCATCTTTAATCGCGCCGCCCGCAATCGACAAAATAGAGCGATCCGCATAGGCGATAACGGAAAGAAACAGTATCAGCATTAATATCCACACGCGCACGTGCGATCCGTTTTTAGCAGTCATAGTGCTTACCCTTATTTATTGTCGCTCTGAATACAGGCGCAGAGATGACGAAGCTTGCCGCAGCGGCAGGAGAGAAAGGAAAACGGCCCGGGGGCGTTTTAATCAACTATAGGAGGCGCTTTTCAGGCGGGTCATTGTGCTGTTGTCGGGATTAACGGGAAATTTTTGCGATACATTCAGAAAGATGCACAAGGCGGCTTGAAGCGCTTCACATTCCGCACGTTATCCGCCGCGCTTGCCACACGGCTTTCCTGGAACGTGCACTGGGTCTGGTTTTCTTTGCGCGCTCTCTTCTATAGGACGCGGTATCTCAGGGATCGATCATGGTCGGCCCGGCGATGCGCAGCACGTTGTAGAACCAGGTTTTTGCCGTGATATCGCCGATTTCGGTGTGCGCATAGAGGAAAACTTCCTGATTCGGCACGTGGAACGGCAGCTCCAGCATCCGGCCGTTGCCGCGACGTGCGTAGATCCTGGCGGCGCTGGAAGGCAGCGTTACCAGCAAATCGCTGGAGGCAATCAGCTCGCCCAGGGCGGCGAAGTGTGGCACTTCCAGCGCGATTTCGCGTTCCAGCTCAAACTCTTTCAGCCGATCTTCCACAATGTGGTGACCGCTGGTGGCAGCGACCACGACGTGGCGTTCCTGCATATACTCATCCAGCGACAGGCTCTCTTTAATTCGCGGATGGTCAACGTTGAGCAGGCAGACATAGCGTTCATAGGCCATCAGCTCGCGCTGCGCGGAGGAAACCGACTCATTGCGGCTACACAGCGCCGCGTCGATACGGCCCGTCAGTAGCCATTCGTCCAGCTTGTGCACGTCGACCGGGATCACCTCCAGCTGGATATGCGGCGCCACGCTGCGGAAAAGCGTAATCAGCTTGGGCAGCAGCAGCAGCTCGCCCAGGTCCGTCAGCGCCAGGCGGAACTTATAGCGCGAGGTTTCCGGCGAAAAGATGCGGGTTTCCGCCACGGCTTTTTCTATGCCGGTCAGCGACTTTTTAAACACCTTATAGAGCTGCATCGCGGTCGGCGTCGGCTCCATGCCTTTCCGGCTGCGCTTGAACAGCTCGTCGTTGGTTTCGCTGCGCAGACGGGCGAGCGCGTAGCTGGCGGAAGGCTGCGTAATAAACAGGCGATCGGCAGCGCCGCTGACGCTGCGAGTTTCATAGATAGCGGTAAAAACGCGTACCAGGTTGAGATCCAGCATGGCTACCTCTATAGAGACTATCTATTAACGAACATTAAAATTATCTATTTGAACTATTTTACACTTCTTTATATCCTTCCGCCAAATTTTGATAAGTTATTCCTTTTGTTGCATATCAAAATTTAACTAATAAAAACATATAGATATAATATTACATCGTGGAATGGCGGCGTCATATGCAGGATGCCGCTGCAGGAGAAAGTCAGTGAAAGGTGAAATCGTAGACGTGATTATCGACTGGATTGAAGCGCATCTGGACGATGGACTGAATATTGAGGCCGTAGCCGCGCGCTCCGGTTATTCTAAATGGCACTTACAACGCGCTTTTAAAGAGAAAAAAGGCATGACGCTGGGCAGTTTTATTCGCTATCGTCGCCTGGACG
This sequence comes from Erwinia sp. TECH1, assembly GCF_054057575.1. Classification (NCBI taxonomy): domain Bacteria; kingdom Pseudomonadati; phylum Pseudomonadota; class Gammaproteobacteria; order Enterobacterales; family Erwiniaceae; genus Erwinia; species Erwinia sp. TECH1. The sequence continues at coordinate 434,157 of NZ_JBSRZK010000001.1, forward strand.
AGGCGGCAAAAAGCCTGGTGACCTCCCATAAAACCATCATGACCATCTCTATGGATTTGGGATTCTCCTCCCAGCAGTGTTTTCAGCGCGTCTTTAAAAAACACTTTAACGTGACGCCGAGAGATTATCGTAATCAGCATCGCGAGCTGCACTAAATTCGCGCATCTCTGAATAAATACCCTATGAAAAAATATGCTTTTCTTATCGCGTTGGCGATAAGCGGGACCGGTTTTGCTGCCGTTCCCGCTCGGCCAGCGGGCGTTCAGACGACCACGGCGTGCGAGCCGGGTTTTTGCTTACCGCTTGTCCGGGCCGGCGATGAACTGGCGCTGGGCATCGGCAGCATTGACCGGCAGGCGCGCCGGGTGCTTGAACCCGCCTCGGCAGGCATGCTGACCGAGCCAACGGAGTAAATCCGTAAAATTCCCCCGGTGCAGGCCTGTGCCGTGAAAAATTTAACATTCCATCAGGTATACTACCGCTCGTGTTAACCTGCTTATGGAATGCTATGGAACGTCTTACTGAAAATCTTATTTACGCCTCGCGCTGGCTGCTGGCACCTATTTATCTCGGGCTGTCGCTGGGCCTGCTGGCGCTGGCGATCAAGTTCTTCCAGGAAGTTTTTCATCTGCTGCCCAACGTGCTGGCTATGGCGGAAAACGATCTGGTGCTGGTGCTGCTATCGATGATTGACCTGACGCTGGTTGGCGGCCTGCTGGTGATGGTGATGCTCTCCGGCTATGAAAACTTCGTTTCCAGGCTGGATATCTCCGAGCACAAAGAAAAGCTGAGCTGGCTGGGGAAAATGGATTCCGGCTCGCTGAAGAATAAAGTGGCGGCCTCTATTGTGGCGATCTCTTCTATTCATCTGCTGCGCGTGTTTATGGATGCGCGCAATATTCCTGATAACAAGCTGATGTGGTACGTCATTATTCATCTGACGTTTGTGCTGTCCGCCTTTGTGATGGGCTATCTGGACGCGATGTCCCGTAAAGATAAAAACGCCCTGCACTGATTGCGCTTTGCCCGGAGCGGCTCCGGGCAATCCTGCCGTTATTTAGCGCCCGCCGCGAATTTCACTTGCCTCCCGACCGGCAAATCGCATAAAAAAGCGGTTCTTCTTGCCGATAAAGAATTATTCGTCCGCTTCGCCTCCTTCTGCCTGCCCGTTTCTGGCCTCCGCTTTGCATGTCTTAGCGAAGAGCGCTGCGTCGGCACGGAGCGCGGCGCGTTTATGTCACCAAGGAAAACCATGTCAGATGATTAGTCGACGCCGGTTAATAATGGGCACCGGCGCAGCCATGTTGGCGATGACCGCCGGAAAACTATTTGCCAGAGAAGACATTATTCCCCTGTGGCCTGACGAGCCGCCGGGCGGGGGCGGGCCGGGCGGCAATCTGCATGTGTCCGCCAGCGGCGCCTGGTCGAATATCGTCAGTCCCGCTATTCAGCGCTTTCAGCCGCAGGAGCCTAACGGCTCGGCGGTACTGATCGCGGCGGGCGGCGGCTATCGCTGGATCGGCATGGGCGGCGAAGCCTGGCCGGTGGCGCGCTGGCTGAATGCCCGTGGCTATACGGCCTACGTGCTGAGCTATCGGCTGCCGCACGAAAAATGGCACGCGGGACGGCTCGCGCCCTTTCAGGATGCACAGCGCGCAATCAGGCTGGTGCGCTCGATGGAGCGGAAAGTACATCTGCTGGGCTTTTCCGCTGGCGGCCACCTGATGGGCATGTCGGCGGCGCGGCCTGGTTTCGTGACCTATGCGCCGCAGGATACGCTGGATCAGATTGCGCCGGTCGCGGACAGCGTTGCCCTGATTTATCCGGTGATCACGCTGGAAGCGCCTTACACCCATACGCGTACTCACAGCGAAATCGTCGGAAAAAACGCTTCGCCAGCGGATGAGGCGGGCTGGTCGGTGGAAAATTACGTTACGCGTAGCTTCCCACCTACCTTTCTGGCCCAGGCGGACGACGATCGCACCTCAAATCCGCACAACACGCAGATCATGCACGACGCCTGTCGGCGCATGGGCGTGCCGGTCGAACAGATCAAAATTACGCGAGGCGGACATGGTTTTGGTCTGGGAAGGGCGGGGACGCCTGCGGCTATCTGGGATGAGGCTTACGCTATCTGGCTGGCGGGACGTCGGTAAATGCTTTGGCGCCTTCCGTGGCGCCGTCTGGCAGGCTATTTTCTGAGCCGTACCAGATCGACCGCATGGTCGGTGCTTTTGGTCATGATCAGGCTGGCTCTTTCGCGAGTCGGCAGGATATTCTCTTTCAGATTCATCAGATTAATCTCCTCCCACAGCTGCGTGGCGATGCCTACGGCCTCGTCTTCAGGCAGCTTTGCGTAGTGATGGAAGTAGGAATCCGGATCGGTAAACGCGCCCTGACGGAACTTCAGGAAGCGATTAATGTACCAGTGGCGCAGCAGATCTTCCGGCGCGTCCACATAGATAGAGAAGTCGACGAAATCGGAAACAAAAACGTGATGCGGATCGTGCGGGTAATCCATACCGCTTTGCAGCACGTTCAGCCCTTCCAGGATCAAAATATCCGGCTGCTGCACGACCTTGTCGCCGTCAGGAATAACATCGTAGATCAAATGCGAATAGACCGGTGCGGTGACCTGAGCGGCACCAGACTTGAGGGCGGAGACGAAATTCACCAGGCGATGCATATCGTAAGATTGCGGAAAGCCCTTTTTCTTCATCAGGCCGCGCTCTTTTAACACCTCGTTGGGGTGCAAAAACCCGTCCGTGGTAATCAGCTCGACGCGACGATGCTCCGGCCAGCGGCTCAGCAGCGCCTGCAACACGCGAGCCGTGGTGCTTTTCCCTACGGCCACGCTGCCGGCGATACTGATGATATAGGGGATCTTCTGGCCATTGGTGCCCAGGAACTGCTCCAGCACCGCCTGACGGCGTAAATCGGAATTGATATAGAAGTTAAGCAGACGCGATAACGGCAGATAGATCTCCGCGACCTCATTAAGAGAAAGATCTTCGTTTATCCCCTCGAGCCGGGCAATTTCTTCTTTGCTCAGGGTCATCGGCACGGAATCACGCAGCGCGGCCCATTGCGAACGGTTAAATTGCAGATAGGGTGTGGTCAACAAGGATTCTTTTTTACTCATATACATGCTTCTGCCAGCAAGAACTTGCCTGTTGTGGCGTGCGCAGAGAAGACGCTGTCCGCTGCTGCCGCTCGCGTAACTAAGGTAAATTTCAGAAAACAATGGGCAGGAGGTTAACACCAGACGGGGCGGAATCAGAAGGAAAAATAAAAACGACCAACGCAAACGTAACGGCGACCGCATTTATTGAAAAATAAACGCGCGCTTTATGAAAACGACAGCGAAAACAGCAGCCGATTCGCTTTGCGCAGGCGCCAGGGGAATGCTGCTGGACAAACAGAGAAAGAAATCGCCGCTTTTGCGCTGGCTAAAAAATAGCAATATCGTCGCTTCTTTGTACGGTTCCGTTGACGGGCAGCAAGATTTTGCGAAGAATTGCACAAATAACAGCCATAAGAACTTTTATCGCAATTTTTTTGTTGCATCCCGCCGCCACACTTCCTAGAATGCGCACCACTTGATGCCGGCTTAGCTCAGTTGGTAGAGCAACTGACTTGTAATCAGTAGGTCACCAGTTCGATTCCGGTAGCCGGCACCATCAAGTACCCCAGGTGGGGTTCCCGAGCGGCCAAAGGGAGCAGACTGTAAATCTGCCGTCATCGACTTCGAAGGTTCGAATCCTTCCCCCACCACCATTAATACTGCTTGCAGTGTTAATGAGAGGCAGAAACTTCCAGATTCCCCATGGGGAAGGATGAGAAGCTTCGACCTCGAAGGTTTGACCCGGCAGGGCAAGGAACAGTGTGACTTAATCCTTCCCCCACCACCATTAATATCGTTCGCGATGTTAATGAGAGGCAGAGTTTTTCAGCTTCCCCACTGGGAAGGACGAGAAGCTTCGACCTCGAAGGTTTGAACCGAAGGGCACGGAACGCAGTGACGTGAATCCTTCCTGTAAAGAAGCACCTATTCAGTCCTGACGTTTAACGGCTGAAGCCAGATGAAAGCAACAGCGTTCATCAACAGATTTTAGACTGAGCTCAAGCACAGTCGGAGTCATCAAGCAAATGCGGGTTGACTCGAAGAGCAGAAAAGCGTTTCTGTTGTTCACAAGCTACAGACAGAACAGGTAGCCGAGTTCCAGGATGCGGGCATCGTATAATGGCTATTACCTCAGCCTTCCAAGCTGATGATGCGGGTTCGATTCCCGCTGCCCGCTCCAAGCCGTGCTGATATGGCTCAGTTGGTAGAGCGCACCCTTGGTAAGGGTGAGGTCCCCAGTTCGACTCTGGGTATCAGCACCACTTCTAAATCTCCCTCCCTGATTCTTCTCTGTGCGTTAAAATTCAACAGTTCAGGCAATGCCTGGTTGATGTGGTGATATCACCGATTTATCCGTGTCTTAGAGGGACAAGCGATGTCTAAAGAAAAATTTGAACGTTCCAAACCGCACGTCAACGTTGGTACTATCGGCCACGTTGACCACGGTAAAACTACCCTGACTGCTGCTATCACCACCGTTCTGGCTAAAACCTACGGCGGTTCTGCTCGTGCATTCGACCAGATCGATAACGCGCCAGAAGAAAAAGCTCGTGGTATCACCATCAACACTTCTCACGTTGAATATGACACCCCGTCTCGCCACTACGCGCACGTTGACTGCCCTGGCCACGCCGACTATGTGAAAAACATGATCACCGGTGCTGCGCAGATGGACGGCGCTATCCTGGTTGTTGCTGCGACTGACGGCCCAATGCCGCAGACCCGTGAGCACATCCTGCTGGGCCGTCAGGTTGGCGTTCCTTACATCATCGTGTTCCTGAACAAGTGTGACATGGTTGATGACGAAGAGCTGCTGGAGCTGGTTGAGATGGAAGTACGTGACCTGCTGTCACAGTACGACTTCCCTGGCGACGACACCCCAATCGTTCACGGTTCCGCGCTGAAAGCGCTGGAAGGCGACGCCGAGTGGGAAGCGAAAATCATCGAGCTGGCCGGTCACCTGGATAACTACATCCCGGAACCAGAGCGCGCAATCGACAAGCCGTTCCTGCTGCCAATCGAAGACGTATTCTCCATCTCCGGTCGTGGTACCGTTGTTACCGGTCGTGTAGAGCGCGGTATCGTTAAAGTCGGCGAAGAAGTTGAAATCGTTGGTATCAAAGATACCGTGAAATCAACCTGTACCGGCGTTGAGATGTTCCGTAAGCTGCTGGACGAAGGCCGTGCGGGCGAGAACTGTGGTATCCTGCTGCGCGGTATCAAGCGCGAAGATATCCAGCGTGGCCAGGTTCTGGCTAAGCCAGGCACCATCAAGCCACACACTCAGTTCGAGTCTGAGGTTTACATCCTGTCCAAAGACGAAGGCGGCCGTCATACTCCGTTCTTCAAAGGCTACCGTCCACAGTTCTACTTCCGTACAACTGACGTGACCGGTACCATCGAACTGCCGGAAGGCGTTGAGATGGTTATGCCAGGCGACAACATCAAAATGGTTGTTACCCTGATCCACCCAATCGCAATGGACGACGGTCTGCGTTTCGCAATCCGCGAAGGTGGTCGTACCGTTGGCGCGGGTGTTGTTGCTAAAGTTATCGCTTAATCGCTGATAATATTTGACGCAACGCACAAGAAGAGGGCATCATTTGATGCCCTTTTTGCACGCTGTAACATAGAACCTGGCTCATCAGTGATTTTCAACCATAATCATTGCTGAGGCAGGCTCTGTAGCACGGCGTTATATGCCGAGTTTCGCCTGAGCGCATTATTCGGTTCGGTTGCCGCGTATTACGGGGCAAAATAGTTTCTGATCTATTGTGGCAGGTTGGTTTATGAGTGCTAATACCGAAGCTCAAGGGAGCGGGCGTGGACTGGAAACGGTAAAGTGGTTAGTGGTGGCGCTGCTGCTGCTCGTGGCCGTGGTTGGCAACTACTACTATCGTGAAGTCACCCTCCCGCTGCGCGCGCTGGCCGTTGTAATCCTGATCGCAGCAGCAGGTGGCATTGCGCTGCTGACGACGAAGGGCAAAGCAACCCTGGCTTTTGCCCGCGAAGCGCGCACAGAAGTTCGCAAGGTTATTTGGCCGACTCGTCAGGAAACGTTGCATACCACGTTAATCGTTGCCGCGGTTACTGCCGTGATGTCACTGATTTTGTGGGGACTGGATGGTATTCTGGTCCGTCTGGTATCGTTTATCACTGGCCTGAGGTTCTGAGATGTCTGAAGCTCCAAAAAAGCGCTGGTACGTCGTTCAGGCGTTTTCCGGCTTTGAAGGCCGTGTAGCCCAGTCGCTGCGCGAGCATATCAAATTACATAACATGGAAGAGCTTTTTGGCGACGTCATGGTGCCAACCGAAGAAGTGGTTGAAATCCGTGGCGGTCAGCGTCGCAAAAGCGAACGCAAGTTCTTCCCGGGCTATGTTCTGGTACAAATGGTCATGAACGATGCAAGCTGGCACTTAGTGCGCAGCGTGCCGCGCGTCATGGGTTTCATTGGTGGTACATCCGATCGTCCGGCACCTATTAGCGATAAAGAAGTCGACGCGATCATGAACCGCCTGCAGTCTGCTGGCGATAAGCCACGTCCGAAAACCCTGTTTGAACCAGGTGAAATGGTCCGCGTTAACGACGGTCCGTTTGCCGACTTCAACGGTGTGGTGGAAGAAGTGGATTATGAAAAAAGCCGCCTGAAAGTTTCCGTTTCCATCTTTGGCCGCGCTACGCCGGTTGAGCTGGACTTTGGACAGGTTGAGAAAGGCTGATCGGTCTGCATAAAATGTAAGCCGATAACCAGAATAACGGTTGCGGAAGGCGCGAAATTGCCCTACAATTTCGCGCCTTTTGTTTTTATGCGCTGCTACAGCGCGTGAATATTAATTACGGGGAGCTCTTTGCCGAGCGATTGAACCCAATAGAGGAATTATCATGGCTAAGAAAGTACAAGCCTACGTCAAGCTGCAGGTTGCAGCCGGTATGGCAAACCCAAGTCCGCCAGTAGGTCCGGCACTGGGTCAGCAGGGCGTTAACATCATGGAATTCTGTAAAGCGTTTAACGCCAAAACAGAATCCGTTGAGAAAGGTCTGCCGATCCCGGTTGTTATTACCGTTTATTCTGACCGTTCTTTCACCTTCGTTACCAAAACGCCTCCGGCAGCTGTACTGCTGAAGAAAGCGGCGGGTATCAAGTCTGGTTCCGGCAAGCCGAACAAAGACAAAGTAGGTAAAGTATCACGCGCTCAGGTACGTGAAATCGCAGAAACCAAAGCTGCGGACATGACTGGTGCTGACGTTGAAGCGATGACTCGCTCAATCGAAGGTACTGCTCGTTCCATGGGCCTGGTGGTAGAGGACTAAGAAATGGCTAAGCTGACCAAGCGCATGCGCGTGATCCGTGACAAAGTTGATGCAACTAAACAGTATGACATCAACGAAGCTGTCGCTCTGCTGAAGGAACTGGCAACGGCCAAGTTCGTAGAAAGCGTTGACGTAGCAGTAAACCTGGGCATTGATGCTCGTAAATCTGACCAGAACGTGCGCGGTGCAACCGTACTGCCACACGGTACCGGTCGTTCAGTACGCGTTGCCGTATTTACCCAGGGCGCAAACGCTGAAGCTGCTAAAGCAGCTGGCGCAGAGCTGGTAGGTATGGAAGATCTGGCTGACCAGATCAAAAAAGGCGAAATGAACTTTGACGTGGTTATCGCCTCTCCGGATGCGATGCGCGTTGTTGGCCAGCTGGGCCAGGTTCTGGGCCCACGCGGTCTGATGCCAAACCCGAAAGTTGGCACCGTAACGCCAAACGTTGCTGAAGCGGTTAAAAACGCTAAAGCGGGCCAGGTTCGCTATCGTAACGACAAAAACGGCATCATCCATACCACTATCGGTAAGGTTGATTTCGAGTCCGATAAGCTGAAAGAAAACCTGGAAGCCCTGCTGGTTGCGCTGAAAAAAGCGAAACCTTCTCAGGCGAAAGGCGTTTTCATCAAGAAAGTTAGCATCTCCACCACTATGGGTGCGGGTGTGGCAGTTGATCAGGCTGGCCTGAACGCTGTAGCTAACTAATCTGCTTTACGCGGGCGAAATTTTCGACTAGAATCTTTGGCCCGTTGTTCTGTAAATATACAGAACCTCTATTTAAGTCAATCGGACCGAGACAAGGCGGCAAAGCAGTGAATCGCCGGGAGCATAGCCCGCTATGTAACTGGTGTGAACGAGAGCGGCCAACGCAGTATCCGAATGACGCAGAATAGACAGAATTTTCGGTTGGAGCCTGGCCTTATCCAGGCCTCCGTCCAAGACCGCAGGTGTTTCGAAAGGAACTTAATTTCCTGCGTAGACGGTGACAGAACCTGAAGAATATTTTTATAGTCTTTGCTGGATTCTGCTCACCGTGTTTGAGCGCCTGCTGACTTCGGTCGCAGGTGATGTGAGTTCCGGGGGAATCCTTCCCCGGTCAAAATCCAGGAGCAAAAGCTAATGGCATTAAATCTTCAAGACAAACAAGCGATTGTTGCTGAAGTCACCGAAGTAGCCAAAGGCGCGCTGTCTGCGGTAGTTGCGGATTCCCGCGGCGTGACCGTAGACAAAATGACTGAACTGCGTAAAGCAGGTCGTGAAGCTGGCGTTTACATGCGTGTTGTTCGCAACACCCTGCTGCGCCGCGTCGTTGAAGGAACTCAGTTTGAGATCCTGAAAGACACGTTTGTTGGTCCGACCCTGATTGCATACTCTATGGAACACCCGGGCGCTGCTGCTCGTCTGTTCAAAGAGTTCGCGAAAGCGAATGCAAAATTTGAGGTCAAAGCTGCGGCCTTTGAAGGTGAGCTGATCACGGCGGCGAATATCGACCGTCTGGCAACTCTGCCAACTTACGAAGAAGCGCTGGCACGTCTGATGTCGACCATGAAAGAAGCCGCTGCAGGCAAACTGGTCCGCACCCTGGCTGCCGTACGCGACGCGAAAGAAGCTGCTTAAGCTTTTTGCCCGTTGCACTTTAACGTATAAACTATTTCTGATTCACAGGAACAATTGTCATGTCTATCACTAAAGATCAAATTCTGGAAGCAGTAGCGGCTATGTCTGTAATGGACGTTGTTGAGCTGGTTTCCGCTATGGAAGAAAAATTCGGCGTTTCTGCTGCTGCTGCTGTAGCTGTTGCTGCAGGCCCGGCTGAAGCTGCTGAAGAAAAAACTGAGTTCGACGTTGTACTGAAAGCTATCGGCGCTAACAAAGTTGCCGTAATCAAAGCCGTACGTGGCGCAACTGGTCTGGGCCTGAAAGAAGCTAAAGACCTGGTTGAGTCTGCACCTGCTGCCCTGAAAGAAGGCATCAGCAAAGACGACGCAGAAGCTCTGAAGAAATCTCTGGAAGAAGCTGGCGCAGAAGTTGAAGTTAAATAAGCCAACCTTTCAGGTTGCAGCCTGAGTTAATCAGGCTGACGGCTGGTGACTTTTTGGTCACCAGCCTTTTTGCGCTGTAGAGCGTCAGTGGCGTTTCACACCGTTTAGTCACTGATTTGCTTAATGTCTTTTTCTATCGACGCCTTAATATATTGCTTTCCCGCAGGGTTCCCTGCCTTGCACGGCAACGAAATGATTTAAGAGTGATAGAAAGAGGTATTACGGAAGATGTTCATTCCGGCCCAACAAAATAGTGTTGCATGAACTGTCCCCCCTGGACGGACAGAGAGGTTCTACTTTTCAGCGAGCTGAGGAACCCTATGGTTTACTCCTATACCGAGAAAAAACGCATTCGTAAGGATTTTGGAAAACGTCCGCAGGTTCTGGACATTCCTTATCTCCTTTCTATCCAGCTTGACTCGTTCCAGAAGTTCATCGAGCAAGATCCGGAAGGTCAATATGGTCTGGAAGCGGCATTCCGTTCCGTATTCCCTATCCAAAGCTATAGCGGTAACTCTGAGCTGCAGTACGTCAGCTACCGTTTAGGCGAACCCGTCTTTGATGTTAAAGAGTGTCAGATCCGTGGCGTCACGTATTCTGCCCCTTTGCGCGTAAAACTGCGCCTGGTGATCTACGAGCGTGAAGCGCCGGAAGGCACCGTTAAAGACATCAAAGAGCAGGAAGTGTACATGGGCGAAATTCCGCTCATGACCGATAACGGTACCTTTGTGATCAACGGTACAGAACGCGTTATCGTTTCTCAGCTGCATCGTAGTCCTGGTGTCTTCTTTGACAGCGATAAGGGTAAAACCCACTCGTCGGGCAAAGTGCTGTATAACGCACGCATCATCCCTTACCGTGGTTCCTGGTTAGACTTCGAGTTTGACCCGAAAGACAACCTGTTCGTTCGTATTGACCGTCGCCGTAAGCTGCCAGCGACCATCATTCTGCGCGCGCTGAACTACACCACTGAGCAGATCCTTGACCTGTTCTTCGATAAAGTGGTGTATGAGATCCGCAACAACAAGCTGCAGATGGAACTGGTTCCTGAGCGCCTGCGCGGTGAGACTGCCTCCTTCGATATCGAAGCCAACGGTACTATTTACGTTGAGAAAGGCCGTCGCATTACAGCACGCCACATTCGTCAGCTGGAAAAAGATGGCGTTGAGCACATCGAAGTTCCGGTTGAATATATCGCGGGTAAAGTCGTCGCTAAAGATTACATCGACGAAAGCACCGGCGAACTGATCGTTGCCGCGAACATGGAGCTGTCGCTGGATCTGCTGGCCAAGCTGAGCCAGTCCGGCCACAAGCGCATTGAAACGCTGTTTACCAACGATCTGGATCACGGCCCGTACATCTCTGAGACCGTACGCGTCGACCCAACCACCGATCGCCTGAGCGCGCTGGTTGAGATCTACCGCATGATGCGTCCTGGCGAACCGCCAACGCGTGAAGCGGCTGAAAACCTGTTCGAGAACCTGTTCTTCTCGGAAGACCGCTACGATCTGTCAGCGGTTGGCCGTATGAAGTTCAACCGTTCTCTGCTGCGTGACGAGATCGAAGGTTCCGGTATCCTGAGCAAAGACGACATCATTGAAGTGATGAAGAAGCTCATCGGTATCCGTAACGGTATTGGCGAAGTGGATGATATCGACCACCTCGGCAACCGTCGTATCCGTTCCGTCGGCGAAATGGCTGAAAACCAGTTCCGTGTAGGTCTGGTTCGTGTTGAGCGTGCGGTGAAAGAACGTCTTTCCCTGGGCGATCTCGATACCCTGATGCCTCAGGATATGATCAACGCCAAGCCGATTTCTGCGGCAGTGAAAGAGTTCTTTGGTTCCAGCCAGCTGTCACAGTTTATGGACCAGAACAACCCGCTGTCTGAGATTACGCACAAGCGTCGTATCTCTGCACTTGGCCCGGGCGGTCTGACGCGTGAGCGTGCAGGCTTTGAAGTTCGAGACGTTCACCCGACTCACTACGGTCGCGTGTGCCCAATCGAAACGCCTGAAGGTCCAAACATCGGTCTGATCAACTCCCTGTCTGTTTATGCGCAGACCAACGAGTACGGTTTCCTGGAAACCCCATACCGTCGCGTTCGCGAAGGCGTGGTGACCGACGAAATTCATTACCTCTCTGCAATTGAAGAGGGTAACTACGTTATCGCTCAGGCAAACACCAACCTCGACGACGAAGGTCACTTCGTAGATGACCTGGTGACCTGCCGTAGCAAAGGCGAATCGAGCCTGTTCAGCCGCGACCAGGTTGACTACATGGACGTTTCCACCCAGCAAGTGGTTTCCGTCGGTGCGTCCCTGATCCCGTTCCTGGAGCACGATGACGCCAACCGCGCATTGATGGGTGCAAACATGCAACGTCAGGCGGTTCCGACTCTGCGCGCTGACAAGCCGCTGGTTGGTACCGGTATGGAACGCGCGGTAGCGGTTGACTCCGGTGTAACAGCCGTAGCGAAACGTGGTGGTACCGTTCAGTACGTGGATGCGTCCCGTATCGTTATTAAAGTTAACGAAGACGAGATGTACCCGGGCGAAGCCGGTATCGACATTTACAACCTGACCAAGTACACCCGTTCTAACCAGAACACCTGCATCAACCAGATGCCGTGTGTCAACCTGGGCGAGCCAATCGAGCGCGGTGACGTGCTGGCCGATGGTCCTTCAACGGATCTGGGCGAGCTGGCGCTGGGTCAGAACATGCGCGTCGCGTTCATGCCGTGGAACGGCTACAACTTCGAAGACTCCATTCTGGTCTCCGAGCGCGTGGTACAGGAAGATCGCTTCACCACTATCCATATTCAGGAACTCGCCTGTGTGTCTCGCGACACCAAGCTGGGGCCGGAAGAGATCACTGCTGATATCCCTAACGTGGGTGAAGCTGCGCTCTCCAAACTGGATGAATCCGGTATCGTTTATATCGGTGCGGAAGTGACCGGCGGCGACATTCTGGTTGGTAAGGTGACGCCTAAAGGCGAAACCCAGCTGACGCCAGAAGAGAAACTGCTGCGTGCCATCTTCGGTGAGAAAGCGTCTGACGTTAAAGACTCTTCTCTGCGCGTACCAAACGGCGTGTCCGGTACCGTTATCGACGTGCAGGTCTTTACCCGCGATGGCGTGGAAAAAGACAAGCGCGCGCTGGAAATCGAAGAGATGCAGCTGAAGCAGGCGAAGAAAGACCTGTCTGAAGAACTGCAGATCCTCGAAGCCGGCCTGTTCAGCCGTATCAACTACCTGCTGGTTTCCGGCGGCGTGGAAGCGGAAAAACTGGACAAGCTGCCGCGCGAGCGCTGGCTGGAACTGGGCCTGACCGACGAAGAAAAACAGAGTCAGCTGGAGCAGCTGGCGGAGCAGTACGACGAGCTGAAGCACGAGTTTGAGAAGAAACTCGAAGCGAAACGCCGCAAAATCACTCAGGGCGATGACCTGGCACCTGGCGTGCTGAAAATCGTTAAAGTGTATCTGGCCGTTAAACGTCAGATCCAGCCTGGTGACAAAATGGCAGGTCGTCACGGGAACAAAGGTGTTATCTCCAAGATCAACCCGATCGAAGATATGCCATACGATGAGAACGGCACGCCGGTCGATATCGTACTGAACCCGCTGGGCGTACCGTCACGTATGAACATTGGTCAGATTCTTGAAACCCACCTGGGTATGGCTGCTAAAGGCATCGGCGAGAAAATCAACGCCATGCTGAAAAAGCAGGAAGAAGTCTCCAAACTGCGTGAGTTTATTCAGCGCGCTTACGATCTGGGCACCGACGTGCGTCAGAAAGTAGACCTGAATACCTTCAGCGATGACGAAGTACTGCGTCTGGCAGAGAACCTGAAAAAAGGTATGCCAATCGCCACGCCAGTGTTTGACGGCGCGAAAGAGAGCGAGATCAAAGAGCTGCTGCAGCTCGGCGGCCTGCCTTCTTCCGGTCAGATTACCCTGTTTGATGGCCGTACCGGCGAGCAGTTTGAGCGTCAGGTTACCGTTGGCTACATGTACATGCTGAAACTCAACCACTTAGTGGATGACAAGATGCACGCGCGTTCTACCGGTTCTTACAGCCTCGTTACTCAGCAGCCGCTGGGTGGTAAGGCGCAGTTCGGTGGACAGCGCTTCGGTGAGATGGAAGTGTGGGCGCTGGAAGCATACGGCGCCGCCTATACCCTGCAGGAAATGCTGACCGTGAAGTCTGATGACGTCAACGGCCGTACCAAGATGTATAAAAACATCGTTGACGGCAACCATCAGATGGAACCGGGCATGCCGGAATCCTTCAACGTACTGTTGAAAGAGATCCGCTCGCTGGGTATTAACATCGAGCTGGAAGACGAGTAAGCACTCGAATTTGTACTGGTTACAGGACGCCCGGCCCCGGGCGTCCTGAGAAGTCTCACTCCGACGGGAGCTAATCCGTGAAAGACTTACTTAAGTTTCTGAAAGCGCAAACTAAGACCGAAGAGTTTGATGCGATCAAAATTGCGCTGGCTTCGCCAGACATGATCCGTTCCTGGTCTTTTGGTGAAGTTAAAAAGCCAGAAACCATTAACTACCGTACGTTCAAACCAGAACGTGACGGGCTTTTCTGTGCGCGTATTTTCGGGCCGGTAAAAGATTACGAATGCCTGTGCGGTAAGTACAAGCGTTTAAAACATCGCGGCGTAATCTGTGAGAAGTGTGGCGTTGAAGTTACACAGACCAAAGTTCGTCGTGAGCGTATGGGCCACATCGAGCTGGCTTCGCCGACTGCGCACATCTGGTTCCTGAAATCGCTGCCTTCGCGCATCGGTTTGCTGCTGGATATGCCGCTGCGTGACATCGAACGCGTGCTGTACTTCGAATCCTATGTGGTGGTTGAAGGCGGCATGACCAACCTTGAGCGCCGTCAGATCCTGACCGAAGAGCAGTATCTGGACGCGCTGGAAGAGTTCGGTGACGAATTCGACGCGAAAATGGGTGCGGAAGCGGTTCAGGCCCTGTTGAAAAACATGGATCTGGAGCAGGAATGCGAGCAGCTGCGTGAAGAGCTGAACGAAACCAATTCCGAAACCAAGCGTAAAAAGCTGACCAAGCGTATCAAGCTGCTGGAAGCGTTCGTGCAGTCTGGCAACAAGCCAGAGTGGATGATCCTGACCGTGCTGCCTGTACTGCCGCCGGATCTGCGTCCGCTGGTGCCGTTGGACGGCGGTCGTTTCGCTACTTCAGATCTGAACGATCTGTATCGTCGCGTTATCAACCGTAACAACCGTCTGAAGCGCCTGCTGGATCTGGCCGCACCTGACATCATCGTACGTAACGAAAAACGTATGCTGCAGGAAGCGGTCGATGCGCTGCTGGATAACGGCCGTCGCGGTCGTGCCATCACCGGCTCCAACAAGCGTCCTCTGAAATCTTTGGCCGATATGATCAAAGGTAAACAGGGTCGTTTCCGTCAGAACCTGCTGGGTAAACGCGTCGACTACTCTGGTCGTTCCGTTATCACCGTAGGGCCATACCTGCGTCTGCACCAGTGTGGTCTGCCGAAGAAAATGGCGCTGGAGCTGTTCAAACCGTTTATCTACGGCAAGCTGGAGCTGCGTGGTCTTGCTACCACCATCAAAGCCGCCAAGAAAATGGTTGAGCGTGAAGAAGCCGTCGTCTGGGATATCCTGGATGAAGTGATCCGCGAACACCCGGTCCTGCTGAACCGTGCGCCAACGCTGCACCGTCTGGGCATCCAGGCATTTGAGCCAGTGCTGATCGAAGGTAAAGCTATCCAGCTGCACCCGCTGGTCTGTGCGGCTTATAACGCCGACTTCGATGGTGACCAGATGGCTGTTCACGTGCCGCTGACGCTGGAAGCCCAGCTGGAAGCGCGTGCGCTGATGATGTCTACCAACAACATCCTGTCACCTGCGAACGGCGAGCCAATCATCGTTCCTTCACAGGACGTTGTACTGGGTCTGTACTACATGACCCGCGACTGTGTTAACGCCAAAGGCGAAGGCATGGTGCTGACCGGTCCAAAAGAAGCCGAGCGTATTTACCGCGCTGGCCTGGCGTCTCTGCACGCTCGCGTTAAGGTGCGTATCACCGAGCACGAGAAAAACGAGCAGGGCGAATGGACCTCAAAAACCAGCCTGATCGATACCACGGTTGGTCGTGCCATCCTGTGGATGATCGTGCCGAAAGGCCTGCCTTACTCCATCGTCAACCAGGCGCTGGGTAAGAAAGCGATCTCCAAGATGCTGAACACCTGTTACCGCATCCTGGGCCTGAAGCCAACGGTTATCTTTGCTGACCAGACCATGTACACCGGTTTTGCCTACGCGGCACGCTCTGGTGCGTCTGTAGGTATCGACGACATGGTGATCCCAGAGAAAAAAGTTGAGATCATCAGCGAAGCGGAAACCGAAGTGGCCGAGATCCAGGAGCAGTTCCAGTCTGGTCTGGTTACCGCGGGCGAACGCTACAACAAAGTGATCGATATCTGGGCTGCGGCCAACGAACGCGTTGCGAAAGCGATGATGGAAAACCTCTCTACCGAAGTCGTCATTAACCGTGACGGTGAAGAAGAGCGCCAGGTTTCCTTCAACAGCATCTTTATGATGGCCGACTCCGGTGCTCGTGGTTCTGCTGCGCAGATCCGTCAGCTGGCCGGTATGCGTGGCCTGATGGCTAAGCCAGATGGCTCCATCATCGAGACGCCAATTACCGCGAACTTCCGTGAAGGTCTGAACGTACTCCAGTACTTCATCTCGACCCACGGTGCTCGTAAAGGTCTTGCGGATACCGCACTGAAAACCGCGAACTCCGGTTACCTGACTCGTCGTCTGGTAGACGTAGCGCAGGATCTGGTGGTGACCGAGGACGACTGTGGCACGCACGAAGGCATCATGATGACTCCGGTTATCGAAGGTGGCGACGTGAAAGAACCGCTGCGCGAACGCGTACTGGGTCGTGTTACCGCAGAAGACGTGCTGAAGCCGGGTACGGCCGACATCCTGCTGCCACGCAACACCCTGCTGCACGAACAGCAGTGTGACCTGTTGGAAGAGCATTCTGTCGACAGCCTGAAAGTCCGCTCCGTAGTAAGTTGTGAAACTGACTTCGGCGTGTGCGCCCACTGTTATGGACGCGATCTGGCGCGTGGTCACATCATCAACAAAGGTGAGGCCATCGGCGTTATCGCAGCACAGTCCATCGGTGAGCCGGGTACTCAGCTGACCATGCGTACGTTCCACATCGGTGGTGCGGCATCGCGTGCGGCTGCTGAATCCAGCATTCAGGTGAAGAACAAAGGTACCATTAAACTCTCTAACGCCAAGTCGGTTACCAACTCCGCTGGCAAACTGGTTATCACCTCGCGTAACACCGAGCTGAAAATGATCGATGAATTCGGTCGTACCAAAGAGAGCTATAAGGTTCCTTACGGTTCTACCATGGCGAAAGGCGACGGCGAGCAGGTTGCAGCGGGCGAGACCGTAGCAAACTGGGATCCGCACACCATGCCGGTTATCACCGAAGTGAGCGGTTTCGTCCGCTTTACCGACATGATCGACGGCCAGACCATTACCCGCCAGACGGATGACCTGACCGGTCTGTCTTCTCTGGTGATCCTGGACAGCGCAGAGCGTACGTCCGGCGGTAAAGATCTGCGTCCTGCGCTGAAAATCGTTGATGCCAACGGCAATGATGTGATGATCCCAGGCTCCGATATGCCTGCTCAGTACTTCCTGCCGGGTAAAGCGATTGTGCAGCTGGAAGACGGCGTGAAAATCAGCTCGGGTGATACCCTGGCTCGTGTTCCGCAGGAATCCGGCGGTACCAAGGACATCACCGGTGGTCTGCCACGCGTTGCTGACCTGTTCGAAGCGCGTCGTCCGAAAGAGCCAGCAATCCTGGCGGAGATCAGCGGTATTATCTCCTTCGGTAAAGAGACCAAAGGCAAGCGTCGTCTGGTGATTACGCCGGTTGACGGTAGCGATCCGTACGAAGAGATGATCCCGAAATGGCGTCAGCTGAACGTGTTCGAAGGTGAACGCGTAGAGCGCGGTGACGTGGTTTCCGATGGCCCAGAGTCTCCACATGACATTCTGCGTCTGCGTGGCGTGCATGCGGTGACCCGTTACATCACTAACGAAGTGCAGGAAGTTTACCGCCTGCAGGGCGTTAAGATTAACGATAAGCACATCGAAGTCATCGTTCGTCAGATGCTGCGTAAAGCAACCATTGCAAGCGCGGGCAGCTCCGACTTCCTGGACGGCGAGCAGGTTGAAGTTTCACGCGTTAAGATTTCTAACCGTGAGCTGGAAGCCAACGGCAAAATCGCAGCGACCTATATGCGCGATCTGCTGGGTATCACCAAAGCGTCACTGGCGACCGAGTCCTTCATCTCCGCCGCTTCCTTCCAGGAAACGACGCGCGTACTGACCGAAGCAGCCGTTGCGGGCAAACGCGACGAACTGCGCGGCCTGAAAGAGAACGTAATCGTGGGTCGTCTGATCCCAGCCGGTACCGGTTACGCTTATCACCAGGATCGTATGCGCCGTAAAGCGGCAGGCGAAGCGCCTGTAGTTCCTCAGGTCACGGCCGACGAAGCGTCTGCCAGCCTGGCAGAACTGCTGAACGCGGGTCTGGGCGGCAACGACGATTAATCGTCTTTCCTGCTGACCGTAAAAACCCCACTTCGGTGGGGTTTTTTTATGCCTGAAATTTGAGGATGGGTCAGTCAGCGTCGGGATGTGGCCGTAAAAAAGCCGCCCCGGAGAGCGTTACCTATTATTCTTCAGTCAACGCCATGGCGTATGGCCGTAAAAAAGCCGCCCCGGAGAGCGGCTTGCGGCCTGACTGCTCTGATTTACGTTAAACAGGATATGGATATTCGACAGGTGAATTTGCCAGGCTCCTTTTCCGCTTAACATCAGCGCCATGAATAACGTGACTAAAAAAGTCCGTGGCGTTTTTTCATGGAAGATTCCCTTCTCAGGAGCCGCACTGCCCACCGGAACGCTGCAAACGAAACAAGCAGTGTGATTGACTTGTTTTTCGCGGTATCACAGAACCCGTTCCCTGAGTCCGGTGCCCTGCGGCAACAGGTGAAACGGCCCCGACGCAACGATAACAGCTACGACAATGAACAACATTTTATTATTGAAGAGATGCGAGTTATCACGCAGTAAGAAAGAAGTTGTTCCAGGTTATTACATGCGATAAGTGACGAAGCATGCAGAATCATCAAGTACTAAAAATTGGATAAAAATACGCTGGTTTTTTATACTTTATGACGATATATTGACCGGGTGGTTGACTTGTATTCGCATACCATCAGTACCTTTCAGAGCAGGACGGCAATCCTCTTCTGAAATAAAGAACCCCGCGCTGGCGGGGTTTTTTATTACTGAATACCCTGCATCCGTGGTTCGGCTGACCCGTTTTACCTGTATCGCTTAATGTCATCGCCGGTTAACCCGATATCTTTCAGCTGCGCATCGCTTAATCGCGCTAATATTTTACGGCTGTATACCTCCTGTCGCCAGGCCAGCCAGAGCCGCCGCGCCAGGCTGAACATCAGTACAAAGGGCGATGCTTTAAAAGGCTGCTCGCCGCCGTCTTACAATATTTTCCTGTGGCATCTGCTTTACCCGTCCGCAGGGCGGCTATCGAAGCGGCGCTACCTGATTTGTTGGTGAAGTAGCAAGAGGCGGGCCCGCGAGGGAAAACTGACGGGCCCGGACGCTTTTTCTCCAGCGTCGGCAGCGATTCTGGCAGCTTTAACAGGGCCAGTCATAACAAGAGTGGATTTATGGAAGTCGTGCCGCATATTTATCAGGCGCATTCATTTTTACGTTAAAAAATAAAAAGTAAGCGAAAACTAATTTTTTATTTATAAGATTTTTCACAGGTGGCTATTTTAAATCTTCATTGATTTATATTTTTGCTTCTCATTTCTTCCCTGAGCTTTCTCTTAAATCTATTAATGGCAATGTCTTAATATTGAGATGTTTATCTCACCTTGCTAAATTAATACAAATTCCCGCTGCCGGATACGCCGCGCTTTCCATTTGTCGCTCAGCACTGTCAGCCAGCTGCTGTGAGGTATTATGAATAAAAATAAGATAAAGGCCATGGTGCGCCCGGCGCTGAAAAATGCGGTTTCGCTACGCCTGCGTATAGAAAAAGCCTTATTAAAAAGGAAAAAATTAGCGGAATACAATCCTGCTCTGGAACAGGATATGGATATCGTTATTCATAACAGAACGCCCGGCGAAATTCCTGAACGGGTCTGGATGTTCTGGGCCGGCTCGACGCTGCCAAAGGAAATCCAGAGCTTTGTTGATAAGGTTGCGCGAGAGAACCCGGACTGGTCAGTAACGGTAGTGAATGACAGTAATCTGTCGCACTATCTGCCGGAGCTGGTCTTTACGCGGCAGGACATGCTGGTTGCCCACAGAAGCGACGTTATTCGCCTGGAGCTGCTGTATAAATATGGCGGCGTTTGGATGGATGCAAGCGTAATACTAAACCGCACGCTGGATGAATTTCTGGCGGTCAACGGCAACAGCCGTTATGACATGGTCGCCTTTTATCGCGATGTCTCCACTGTCGATCGGCGCTATCCGGTGATTGAAACCTGGTTTATGGCCGCCCCGAAAAAGAACCCGTTTATTGCAAGCTGGCTGCGCTATTTCCGCCCGATTATTACGCTGGGCGCGGCAGACATGTTTAAGCAGCTTCAACAGCTGCCCAATTATCAGGAACTGGTACAGAAAATTACCGATCCGCAATACCTTATTCTGAATATTACGCAGCAGCAGGCGCTGCGTGAATATAATGAGTACAACCTTTATTT
The DNA here is from genome assembly GCF_054057575.1 of Erwinia sp. TECH1. NCBI lineage: Bacteria > Pseudomonadati > Pseudomonadota > Gammaproteobacteria > Enterobacterales > Erwiniaceae > Erwinia > Erwinia sp. TECH1. The sequence goes on from NZ_JBSRZK010000001.1 coordinate 454,480, forward strand.
AAGAAAGTGCGAGGCCAACGCGCTTTATTATCAGCGTCTGGTAAGCTGGGACGCCGTACAGCTTAGCCGGATGCTGATGATCGATCGCCTGCCGGATGTTCTGCCGCCTATCGTTAAGCTGACCGGGCTGGATCGGAAATACCTAAGCACTAATTTACGCTATGGCGCGGTAAATAAAGACAGCCTGTTGGGACAGGTGCTGTTTGCGGATGCGCCGGACAGAATGCCGGACATGCCGGATATGCCGATGCCCGGTATATCCGGCAGCGCAGGCGCTTAGGCTCCTCTGAACCAGGCAGGAGACGCAGGTCTTCTCGGTCCCGGTAGCGCAGGCGCTCAGGCTCTTCCCAGCCAGCTGTCCCAGTCTTTCCAGACCGGCTGCATGCCGGCACGGATCAGCGCTTCGGCTACCTGCCGCGGATGGCGATTATCGTGCGGCGAGAACTGTTCCAGCTCGCTTTGCGTCTCGGCGTAGCCGCCAGGCTGCGTTTTTGAGAAGGCGCTGATCGTATTGATCGCCAGCGGCACCACCTTGTCACGGAACTGCGGCGATTCGCGCGTTGACAGCGACTGCTCCACTTCCGGCGCAAACAGACGAAACGCGCAGATAACCTGTACCAGCTGGGCCTCATCCATGACTGAAGCAGGCTGAATGCCGCCAGCGCAGGGGCGCAAGCGAGGGAAAGCCACTGAATAGCGGCTTTGCCAGTACGTTTTCTGTAGCCAAAGCAGATGTTCCGCCATCATATAACAGTCGGCGCGCCAGCTGTCAGAAAGGCCGATCAGCGCGCCCAGCCCGATCTTATCGATCCCCGCGCGTCCCAGCCTGTCCGGCGTTTCCAGGCGAAAGAAAAAGTCCTGCTTGTTGCCTTTCAGATGGTGCTGACCATACACCGTTGGATGATAGGTTTCCTGATAGACCAGCACGCCATCCAGCCCCAGCGTTTTCAGCTCCGCATACTCCTGCTGGCCCAGCGGCTGCACTTCCATCATCAGCGAGCTGAAATGCGCGCGGATGGCGGGAAGATGACGGCGAAAATAATCCATCCCAACTTTCGCCTGATGCTCACCGGTGACCAGCAGCAGCTGATCGAAGCCCATCGCCCGGATCGCCAGGCACTCGCGCTCGATCTCCTGCGCATCCAGCGTCTTACGCTTGATCCGGTTGCTCATAGAGAAGCCGCAATAGGTGCAGTCGTTGGCGCACAGGTTGGAGAGATAAAGCGGAACGAAGAGGTTTACGGCATGGCCGAAGCGCTGGCGCGTCAACAATTGCGCCTTACGGGCCATCGGTTCCAGCCAGGCCTGCGCGGCAGGCGAAAGCAGCGCCATCAGCTCCTCGCGGCCAACGACAGACGCATTCAGCGCCCGCTTCACGTCAGCCGAAGTTTTGCTGTTGATGCGCAGGCGGATATCGTCCCAGTCCAGCTGCTCCCACTGTGAGACGAAGCTTTTCATGGCGTCACTCCGCTTTGCAAAAAGCTGGTCAGCGGGCTGGTGGCGACGGCCTGCTGCTGCTGACTGCCCAGGCCGCTTTGCCGCGCCAGTTCGCCCGCTTCTACAGCGAGGCGGAAAGCGCGCGCCATCTGCACAGGATCGCGAGCAGAGGCCATGGCGGTATTCACCAGCACCGCATCGGCGCCCATTTCCAGCGCTTCACTGGCGTGGCTGGGCGCGCCAATGCCTGCGTCAATCACCACCGGGACGCTGGCCTGCTCGATAATAATCGTCAGCAAATCCCGGGTTTTCAGCCCCTGATTGCTGCCAATCGGCGCGCCAAGCGGCATCACGGCGGCACAGCCCGCTTCTTCAAGCCTTCTGCACAGTACCGGATCGGCATGGCAGTAGGGCAGCACGGTGAAGCCTTCCCGCACCAGGGTTTCCGCCGCCTTCAGCGTTTCGACGGCATCGGGCAGCAGATAACGCACGTCGGGATGGATTTCCAGCTTCACCCAGCTCGTGCCCAGCGCTTCCCGCGCCAGGCGCGCGGCAAAAATGGCTTCCTCGGCGGTTTTCGCGCCGGAAGTATTGGGAAGAAGCTGCACGCCCAGCTGACGTAAAGGCGCCAGAATGCCGTCGTCGCCGCCGCGTAAATCCACGCGTTTCATCGCCATTGTCACCAGCTGCGTGCCGGATTCCCGAAGTGCATTGAGCATCACGGCAGGGCTGGAGAACTTACCTGTGCCGGTAAACAGCCGGGAAAAAAAGGTTTTATCAGCAATCTGTAGCATATTAACCTCCGGCGATAGCCTGGAAAATCACCAGGTTGTCGCCTTCCTGTAAAAGATGAGTGTCCCAGCGATCCCGCGGCACAATCTGCTGATTGACAGCCAGCGCGGTGCCAGAGTGGCTATGGGCAAGCTGCGCCAGCAGCGCGGTCAGCGTCAGCGGCGCGACAAAAACGTGCGGCTCATCATTAATGATGATGTTCACGATGGCCTCCGCATACCGGGCAGCCGGGGCTGCGCTCAAGGTCAAGCGTGCGCCAGGCCTGCGTTTTGCCGTCAAACAGCCGCAGCTTGCCGTCCAGCGCCGACGGCTGGCCGGCCAGCATCTTCAACGCTTCCAGCGCCTGCAGCGTGCCCATCACGCCGACCACCGGGCCGAGAACGCCTGCGGTGCGGCAGTTGCGCTGCGGCTCCGCTTTATCGGGCCACAGGCAGCAGTAGCAGCCACGCCGGAAAGGCGGGGTGATCGCCAGCAGCTGGCCGCCGAAACCGACCGCGCTGGCGCTGATCAGCGGCGTGCTGGCTGCGACGCAGGCGGCATTCACGGCGTGACGCGTCTGCATGTTGTCGCTGCAGTCCAGCACCAGATCGACCCGCTGCGCCGTTTCCTGCAGCGTGGCGGCATCCATACGCTGCTCAAGCGCTATAAACTCGACCTGAGGATTCAGCGCCTGCAAACGATCCTTCGCCAGCGTGGCCTTTGGCTGGCCGATATCGCTGCTGCGGTAGAGGATTTGACGCTGCAAATTGCTGATATGCACCCTGTCGTCATCGGCCAGCAGCAGCTTGCCCACGCCGGCTGCGGCAAGATACGTCGCAGCCGGCGAGCCTAAGCCGCCCAGGCCGACAATCAGCACGCTGGCCGCCAGCAGCTTTTCCTGCGCCTGCGGGCCAAACTCCTCCAGCAGCAGCTGGCGGCTGTAACGCATAAAATCGCCGTCGCTAAGCATCAAGCGGCCCTCCGCTTCCTGCCAGCGCCAGCAGCTGCGCGGTGGCGGCCTGCCAGTCTGCCGCCTGGGTAATGGCACTGACCACGGCGATACTGCCGACGCCGGTTGCCAGCACGTCTGGCGCCCGCGCCAGCGAGATGCCGCCGATAGCCACGGTTGAGACGTTCTGCAGGCGCCCGACATGCCGCTTCAGCTCCTGAAGCCCCTGAGGTGAAGAGGGCATAGCTTTAGTTTGCGTAGGAAAGACGTGTCCCAGCGCGATGTAGGATGGGCGCTCGGCCAGCGCGCGATCCAGTTCCGCGTCATCATGCGTGGATAACCCCAGCCGCAGCCCGGCGCGGTGGATCGCATCCAGATCGGCAATAGCCAGATCTTTTTGGCCCAGGTGTACGCCATAGGCGCCATGCTGAATCGCCAGCCGCCAGTAATCGTTGATAAACAGACGGGCCTGATAGCGTTTACCTAACTCGATGGCCGCGGCGATATCCTGTTCCACCGCCGCTTCCGGCAGATCTTTAATGCGCAGCTGGATAGTGCGCACGCCAGCCGCCAGCAAACGCTCGATCCAGATGACGCTGTCCACCACCGGATAAAGCCCCAGCCTGGCTGCCGTCAGGGGAAAAGCGCTACGGCTCATTATTTTTCCTCCTGCGTTAAGGCATCCATGGCATGGTAAAGCTCGCCGCCACGACGGCGGAACGTCTCTGACATCTCCGCCATGCCGATCGCTATCGGCTCTGCTTCCGCTTCCTGTTTTGCTGCGTATTCGCGGACTTCCTGGGTGATTTTCATCGAGCAGAATTTCGGGCCGCACATGGAGCAGAAGTGGGCAACCTTACCGGACTCCTGCGGCAGCGTTTCATCGTGGAAAGCGCGTGCGGTATGCGGATCCAGCGCCAGGTTGAACTGATCTTCCCAGCGGAATTCAAAACGCGCTTTCGACATGGCGTTGTCACGGATCTGCGCGCCGGGATGGCCTTTGGCAAGATCCGCCGCGTGGGCCGCGATCTTGTAGGTAATCAAACCTTGTTTGACATCTTCTTTATTCGGCAGGCCCAGATGTTCTTTCGGCGTAACGTAGCAGAGCATGGCGCAGCCGAACCAGCCAATCATCGCCGCGCCGATGCCGGAGGTAAAATGGTCGTAGCCAGGCGCGATATCGGTAGTCAGCGGGCCAAGCGTATAGAAAGGCGCCTCGTGGCAGTGTTCGAGCTGCTCGGTCATATTGCGTCTGATCATTTGCATCGGCACGTGTCCCGGCCCTTCAATCATCACCTGCACGTCATATTCCCAGGCGATTTTCGTCAGCTCGCCCAGCGTGCGCAGCTCGGCAAACTGCGCCTCGTCGTTGGCATCCTGTATTGAGCCAGGACGCAGGCCGTCACCCAGCGACAGCGAGACGTCGTAAGCGGCGCAGATCTCGCAAATGTCACTGAAGCGTTCGTAGAGAAAGCTTTCACGATGATGCGACAGGCACCACTTCGCCATAATGGAGCCGCCGCGCGAAACGATGCCGGTCAGGCGTTTCGCCGTCATCGGCACATAGCGCAGCAGCACGCCGGCATGGATGGTGAAGTAATCCACGCCCTGCTCAGCCTGCTCCAGCAGTGTGTCGCGGAATATTTCCCAGTTGAGGTCTTCCGCCACGCCGTTGACTTTTTCCAGCGCCTGATAGATCGGCACCGTACCAATCGGCAGCGGGCTGTTGCGCAGGATCCACTCGCGGGTTTCATGGATATTTCGCCCGGTGGAGAGGTCCATCACCGTATCCGCTCCCCAGCGTGCCGACCAGACCAGCTTTTCGACCTCTTCTTCAATCGAAGAACTGACCGCAGAGTTGCCGATATTGGCGTTGATCTTCACCAGGAAATTGCGGCCGATAATCATCGGCTCCGATTCAGGATGGTTGATATTGGCCGGGATAATCGCGCGTCCGGCAGCCACTTCCTGACGAACAAACTCGGCGGTGATATTTTCCGGCAGCCGCGCGCCAAAATCCTGTCCCGGATGCTGCTGCAACAGCACCTCGCTGCGAACGCGCTCGCGGCCCATGTTTTCGCGCAGCGCGATAAATTCCATTTCCGGCGTGATAATGCCCTGGCGCGCGTAGTGCAGCTGCGTGACGCGGCGACCAGCCTGGGCGCGGCGCGGCCGCGGCAGATTCTCAAAGCGCAGATGATCAAGCCCTTCGTCCGCCAGACGCTGCTGCGTATAAACGGAGCTTAATTGCTCAATCGGTTGCGTATCGGCGCGCTCTGCAATCCAGCTTTCCCGCAGCCTGGCGATACCGGCACGCACGTCAATAGCGGCGTCGGGATCGCCATAAGGGCCGGCGGTATCGTAAACCGGCACCGGTTCGTTTTCTTCAAACTGTGGATTGTCTTTGCCGCCGCCGGTCAGGGTGGGCGAGAGCTGAATTTCACGCATGGGAACGCGCAGATCGGCTCGCGAACCGGTCAGATAAATGCGTCTGGAATTGGGGAAAGCAGTGCCCTGTAAAGCAGCGATAAACTGCTGCGCTTCAGCGCGCTGTTCGCGGCGGTTGGATTTCTTAACCTGGGTAGACATAGCAAGTTCCTGACTTAAGGGAAATTTGCTTGTCCGGAGTTCGGAGGAGTAAGCGCAGAGCCGATGGCCCTGACCTGGATCTTTACTCTTGTTCCCTTCGCAGGTTCTAACCTGATCAGGTTCCGCGGATCCCGAATTAACGGTCTCAGCCCCGAGGGGCACTCCGACAAGAAGAAGTCTGGCTTTCGCCAGAGGCAATCATGCGATTGCCTTTTCAGCATAAAGGGGCGTTATGGAAAGCTCAAGGGATTAAACAGTTAACTTTTCAGGCAGGACGAGCCATCGCAGAGTCATTAGCGGCGGACTTATCCGCATACTTCTCCAGCGCCAGCTGAATAAATTTATCTTCCAGGGTGAAGCGGGCTTCCAGCGCTTCGCCGACGATCGACAGCGCCTGCTGGAACTCCAGATAGTTATCGTGATCGATGGCGTTTTCCAGATGGGCGTCGTAAATCGCCATAATCTGTTCGGTATTCGCCTGTAGCGAAGGATAAATCAGCGCCGCTTTGGCCAGCTGGTCGGTGCCTTCCATTTCCTGAATAAACCGTTCGTACGCCGTGAAGTGGCCGGTTGAGAGATAATCAACCAGGCTTTGACAGAAGTTATCCAGCGCCTCTTCGTCGAGCGTAGTCAGCGATTCTTTGTTAGGCTTCATGCCAACCATTTGATAATAAGCAACTAACAACTGCTTGCGTGAGTGAAGGCAAAAGTCTACCAGTTCGCTGCATCCGCCTACGCGTGAGGCCAAAACTTCCAGCTGGTCAAGCATGAGTGACTCCAAAAGTGTTATTTTAACTGTCTATCCCAATCCGGTAAGTGCGTGAAGTGAGGATGAGCAATTTATGGAACTTGAGATTTCAAGCGTAGACGCTGGCTGGTGGATTGTCAGCCATGAACAGAAACTTTGGCTGCCAAAAGGTCAATTACCGTACGGAAACGCACAAGATTTAGGCCTGGCCGGCTCGAAAGGCGCGCTGATTGGCGAATGGCAGGGCGAACCTGTACGGCTGATTAGCGAAAATCGTCCGGAAGGGATGGCGTCGCTGCGGCAGCTGCTCGATCAGGATCCCGCCCTGTTTCAGCTGGCGGGACGCGGCATCCAGCTGGCCGAATTTTATCGCTCGCATCAGTGGTGCGGCTACTGTGGACACGCGATGCATCGCAGCAAAACGGAATGGGCCTGCCTGTGTGGCCACTGCCGCCAGCGCTATTATCCGCAAATTGCGCCCTGCATCATCGTGGCCATTCGTCGCGGCGATGAAATCCTGCTGGCTCAGCATACCCGACACCGCAACGGCATCTACACGGTGCTGGCGGGTTTTGTGGAGGTAGGCGAAACGCTGGAGCAAACCGTAGCGCGCGAGGTGATGGAGGAGAGCGGCATCAAGGTGAAAAACCTGCGCTATGTTTCCTCGCAGCCCTGGCCTTTCCCGCAGTCATTGATGATGGCGTTTATGGCCGACTACGACAGCGGCGAGATCAACATTGATCCCAAAGAGCTGCTGGATGCCAACTGGTATCGCTACGACGCCTTGCCACAGCTGCCGCCGGCGGGAACGGTGGCCCGTCGGCTGATAGAAGACACCGTCGCGCTCTGCCGCGCCGCTGCGGAATAACTGATATACTGTGCGTCTGAATGAAAAAGAGTCCTGAAGATGAGTGAACTGAAGAACGATCGTTATTTGCGTGCTCTGCTGCGTCAGCCGGTAGACGTTACGCCCGTATGGATGATGCGTCAGGCCGGACGGTATTTGCCGGAGTACAAGGCGACGCGCGCCCAGGCCGGCGACTTTATGTCGCTGTGTAAAAATGCTGAGCTGGCCTGTGAAGTCACGCTGCAACCGCTGCGTCGCTACGCGCTGGATGCGGCGATCCTCTTCTCTGATATCCTGACCATCCCTGATGCGATGGGGCTGGGACTCTATTTTGAAGCTGGCGAAGGCCCGCGCTTCTCCTCGCCTGTGACCTGCCGTGCGGACGTCGAAAAACTGCCCGTGTTCGATCCCGAACAGGAGCTGGGCTACGTGATGAATGCGGTGCGCACCATTCGTAAAAATTTACAGGGCGCGGTGCCGCTGATCGGTTTTTCCGGCAGTCCGTGGACGCTGGCGACCTACATGGTGGAAGGTGGCAGCAGTAAGGCCTTCACTAAACTGAAAAAAATGATGTATGCCGAGCCGGAAACCCTGCATCTGATGCTGGATAAGCTGGCCGACAGCGTTACGCTCTATCTGAACGCACAGATCCGCGCGGGCGCGCAGTCGGTGATGATTTTCGACACCTGGGGCGGCGTGCTGACCGGGCGCGACTATTTGCAGTTCTCCCTGCACTACATGCATAAAATCGTCGATGGCCTGCAGCGTGAAAACGACGGTCGCCGCGTGCCCGTGACGCTGTTTACCAAGGGCGGCGGCCAGTGGCTGGAAGCGATGGCGGAAACCGGCTGCGACGCGCTTGGTCTGGACTGGACCACCGATATTGGCGAGGCGCGTCGACGCGTTGGCCATAAAGTGGCGCTGCAGGGCAACATGGATCCTTCTATGCTTTATGCCACGCCTGCCCGTATTGAGCAGGAAGTGGCGGGCATTCTTCAGGGCTTCGGCAACGGCACGGGCCACGTGTTCAACCTGGGTCACGGCATTCATCAGGATGTCCCGCCGGAACACGCGGGTGCTTTTGTGGAGGCCGTCCACAAACTGTCAGGACAGTATCACCAGGATTAATTATGGATATACAGGCATTAAAGCAGGAACAGACGACGCGTGCGGCGGAAGTGGTACGCGCTGATGATTTTGACGTAATGCCACCGCGCTATATCGCCGGGGCGGACGTGGGGTTTGAGCAGGGCGGCGAGGTCACGCGCGCCGCGCTGGTGCTGTTGGAGTATCCGTCGCTGAAGCTTATTGAGCATCGCGTCGCGCGGATAGCCACCACCATGCCTTATATCCCCGGCTTTCTCTCGTTTCGCGAATATCCCGCTCTGCTGGCCGCCTGGGAGCAGCTGGAGCAAAAACCCGATCTGCTGTTTGTCGACGGTCAGGGCATCGCGCATCCGCGCCGTCTTGGCGTCGCCAGCCACTTTGGCCTGCTGGTGGATGTGCCGACTATTGGCGTGGCGAAACGCCGGCTATGCGGCAAGTTCGAGCCGTTAGGCGACGAGCCGGGCTCCCGACAGCCGCTGATCGACAAAGGCGAGCAGATTGGCTGGGTGCTGCGCAGCAAAAAACGCTGCAATCCGCTGTTTATTTCGCCGGGCCACCGCGTCAGTAACGATACGGCGCTGCACTGGGTGGAGACCTGCCTGCAGGGCTACCGTTTGCCGGAACCGACGCGCTGGGCCGATGCCGTGGCGTCCAACCGGCCCGCTTTCGCCCGTCTCGGCATCCCGCTATAACGGTGTGAGGCGCCGGCTTTTCGGTTACACTGCAGCCCGCGCACTTTTGTTTAAGAGATCCCAACATGTTACGTAATCCGATTCACCTGCGGCTGGAAAAACTGGAAAGCTGGCAGCACGTTACTTTTATGGCCTGCCTGTGCGAGCGCATGTATCCCAATTACTGGGCTTTTTGCCGCCAGACCGAGTTTGGCGACGGCCAGCTTTATCGTCGTATTCTCGATTTGGTCTGGGAAACGCTGCTGGTGAAAGATGCCAAAGTGAATTTTGACTCGCAGCTGGAAAAGCTGGAAGAAGCCATTCCGGCGGCGGAGGATTACGATCTGTACGGCGTTTATCCAGCCATCGACGCCTGCGTCGCGCTGAGCGAACTGCTGCATTCCCGTTTGAGCGGTGAAACCCTGGCGCACGCTATTGCCGTCAGCGAAGCTTCAATCACTTCTGTAGCGATGCTGGAAATGACCCAGGCCGAACGTGAAATGACCGAGGAAGAGCTAAAAGCCAATCCTGCCGTTGAAGAGGAATGGGACATCCAGTGGGAGATTTTTCGCCTGCTCAGCGCCTGTGAGGAAAGGGATCCAGAACTGATAAAAGGACTGCGTTCTGACCTGCGGGAATCAGGGATTAGCAATATCGGTATAAATTTTCAGCAGTAAGGCGATAAAACGTGACTTCAGGCCTGATTTGTAGCGCCTTAAGGCTTCACATTCGCCCCCAGTCTGGTCTACATTTGTGGGGCTGAAAAAAGTGGCTATCGGTGCGTGTATGCAGGAGAGTGCCAGAAACTGGTTTTTCCCTCGCACTCGATGCTTAGCAAGCGATAAATACACTGTAAGGATAACTTATGAACAAGACTCAACTGATTGATGTAATTGCGGACAAAGCGGACCTGTCTAAGACCCAGGCTAAAGCTGCACTGGAATCCACTCTGGCTGCGATTACTGAGTCTCTGAAAGAAGGTGATGCTGTACAACTGGTTGGTTTTGGTACTTTTAAAGTTAACCACCGTGCTGAGCGTACTGGCCGCAACCCGCAGACCGGCAACGAAATCAAAATTGCAGCTGCAAACGTACCGGCATTCGTTTCTGGTAAAGCTCTGAAAGACGCTGTTAAATAATCGACAGTGAAAAGTTTTAAACAGGGGGGCGTTAAGCCCCTTTTGTTAAGGCTTTTTAGCTGTTTCTGCCAGGACAGCTTGTGACGCTTTTCTCTCGTTCCCTTTTGCCGTTCCTGCTGCTGTTAGCAGGCTGTAGTTCACGGCAGATGCCTGATTTTACCGCCAGCGGCTATCTTGCCGATCGCGGCGCCGTGCGTATCTGGCGCAAAACGCCTTCCCCACAGTCAACCCATCTGCAAACGGTCTATACCCCTTTTACCGAGCCGGTAACGGAAACCACGGACTACCAGTGGCAAGAGGGCAAACTGATTTCTGTTGAACGCAAAATCGTGGGCGCAAATCCTGAAAGCGTGACGCTACGCTTTGACCAATCCGGTCGCCTGAGCTTTATGCAGCGCCAGCTGGCGAATCGACGGGAAGCGCTGACGGCTGATGCTATCGCGCTCTACCAGTTTGATGCCGGACGTATGCTGACTATCAGCGACGATTTGCTACGCGGACGCGTAAGGCTATTACAGGGAGAGTGGATGCCTTCGGGCGCGGTCAGGTTATGCGGAGGCGGTAAGGCTTCGCCTGGCTTCGACAGCAACGCAGTGCGTTATATCACCCAGCATCAGCAGGGATCGGGCGAACCGCTCAGTCTTGCCTGGCTGGAAGCGCCGGGCGGCACGCAGCTGCTGCTGGCGACGGCGGAAGACCTTTGTCAGCAACAGCCGCAGGCCGACAGCTTTTAATCGGCTGCCAGCTTGAGAGAGAAGGGGACAGTGCTGCCCCCTGAATCACTCTTATTTACGCCCGATAGCGCGGTAGCCGATATCCGTGCGGCAGAAGCTGCCATGCCAGGAGATGTGCTTAGCCAGCTCGTAGGCATGTTTTTGCGCCGCCGCAACATCTTCGCCCAGCGCGGTCACGCATAATACGCGTCCGCCGTTTGTCACCACCAAATCGTCCTGCATTTTGGTTCCGGCGTGGAAAACCTTGCCGTCCGGCGTCGCTTCCAGCGGCAAGCCGTGGATCTGGTCGCCAGTGGCGTAATCGCCAGGATAGCCGCCCGCCGCCAGCACCACGCCCAGCGAAGGACGCGGATCCCAGACGGAGTCTTTGCTATCCAGCTTGCCGTCAACGGCGGCAAGGCAAAGATCGACCAGGTCGGACTGCAGGCGCAGCATGATCGGCTGGGTTTCCGGGTCGCCAAAACGGCAGTTAAATTCAATGACTTTCGGCTGGCCGCTGTTATCGATCATCAGGCCGGCATAAAGGAAGCCGGTATAGACGTTGCCTTCGGCCGCCATGCCGCGGACGGTCGGCCAGATAACCTCGTCCATAACGCGCTGGTGGATTTCATCGGTCACGACCGGGGCCGGCGAATAGGCACCCATGCCGCCGGTATTAGGGCCGGTATCGCCATCGCCCACGCGTTTATGATCCTGACTGGTCGCCATCGGCAGCACGTTCTCGCCGTCAACCATCACGATAAAGCTGGCTTCCTCGCCGTCCAGAAACTCCTCCACCACGATACGGTGCCCGGCATCGCCAAAGGCGTTTCCGGCCAGCATGTCTTTAATGGCGGCTTCCGCTTCTTCCAGCGTCATTGCGACAATCACGCCTTTGCCCGCCGCCAGGCCGTCTGCCTTGATCACAATCGGCGCGCCCTTACTGCGCGTATAGGCCAGCGCGGCCTCGACGTCGGTGAAGTTCTGATATTCCGCCGTCGGGATTTTATGGCGGGCCAGGAAATCCTTGGTGAACGCTTTAGAACCTTCCAGCTGCGCGGCAGCCTGGGTCGGGCCAAAGATCTTCAGCCCGGCCGCGCGAAAAGCATCGACTATGCCAATGACCAGCGGCGCTTCCGGCCCAACGATAGTCAGATCGATGTGCTCACGCTGTGCAAAATCCAGCAGTGCAGGGATATCGGTCGCGCCGATAGCGACGTTTTGCAACGCCGGCTCCAGCGCGGTGCCGGCATTGCCCGGCGCGACAAAAACGGTTTCCGCCAGCGGCGACTGCGAAGCTTTCCACGCCAGCGCGTGCTCACGGCCGCCATTGCCAATCACTAAAATTTTCATTGTCGGTTCCTTATTAATGGCGGAAGTGGCGCATATTGGTGAAAATCATGGCAATGCCGTGTTCATCAGCGGCGGCAATTACTTCTTCATCGCGAATCGATCCGCCAGGCTGGATAACGCAGCTCACGCCCGCCGTCGCCGCCGCATCAATACCGTCACGGAACGGGAAGAAGGCGTCAGAGGCCAGCGCGCAGCCTTCCACGACCAGACCTTCATCTTTTGCTTTGATACCGGCAATTTTGGCGGAGTAAACGCGGCTCATCTGGCCTGCGCCAATCCCGACGGTCATATTGTCGCGCGCATAAACAATGGCGTTGGATTTTACAAACTTGGCGACTTTCCAGCAGAACAGCGCATCGCGTAGCTCCTGCTCTGTTGGCTGACGTTTGGTCACGACGCGCAGCTGGCTTGCTTCCACCATGCCCAGATCGCGATCCTGTACCAGCAAACCGCCGTTCACGCGCTTGAAGTCCAGCCCGGTCTGACGCTGCTGCCACTGGCCGCAAATCAGCACGCGCACGTTCTGCTTAGCCGACGTCACCTTCAGCGCGGCTTCGCTGGCGGAGGGCGCAATAATCACTTCAACGAACTGGCGGCTGATAATTGCCTGAGCGGTCGCTTCGTCCAGCTCACGGTTAAAGGCGATAATGCCGCCGAAGGCAGAGGTAGGATCGGTTTTGTAAGCCAGCTCGTAAGCGCCCAAAGCCGAATCGCTAACCGCCACGCCGCAAGGGTTAGCGTGTTTGACAATCACGCAGGCCGGTTCGCTGAACTCTTTTACGCATTCCAGCGCCGCATCGGTATCGGCAATGTTGTTATAAGAAAGCGCTTTGCCCTGAACCTGCTGCGCCGTGGCGACCGAAGCCTCAGTCACATTCTCTTCTATATAGAAGGCGGCATCCTGATGGCTGTTTTCGCCGTAGCGCATATCCTGCTTCTTAATGAAGTTCAAATTCAGCGTACGCGGGAAGCGTCCGGCAGGCTCGCGGGTTTCGCCATGATAGGCCGGAACCAGGCTGCCGAAGTAGTTGGCGATCATGCTGTCGTAGGCAGCGGTATGCTCGAAAGCTTTAATAGCCAGATCGAAGCGGGTAGCCAGCTGTAGTGAGTTATCGTTGGCGTCCATCTCGGCAATCACCGCGTCGTAGTCGCTGCTCTTTACAACGATAGCTACGTCTTTATGGTTCTTGGCCGCGGAGCGCACCATCGTCGGGCCGCCGATATCGATATTCTCTACCGCATCTTCCAGCGAGCAGCCTTCGCGCGCCACCGTCTGTGCAAAGGGATAAAGGTTAACGACCACCATGTCGATAGGGGCGATGCTGTGCGCCTGCATGATGGCATCGTCCTGGCCGCGACGTCCCAGAATGCCGCCGTGAACTTTCGGATGCAGGGTTTTGACGCGTCCATCCATCATTTCCGGGAAACCGGTATAGTCAGACACTTCGGTAACGGGCAGGCCGGCCTCGGCCAACAGACGAGCAGTGCCGCCCGTGGAGAGCAGCTCCACACCACGCGCGGAAAGCGCCTGTGCAAATTCGAGGATACCGGCTTTGTCGGACACGCTGAGCAGAGCGCGGCGTACAGGACGAGGTTGTTGCATGAGGTTTTATCCCTTGGCTTTGGTTCGCATAGATAAGAGCGTTACATCAATCTTAGCTTTTCCCCTCCTTTATAAAGAAAGAAGCAGCGAAGATTCAGGTAACGCCCCCAAATGGGGGCCGGGATTTTTCCGGGGCATTGTAGCGAAAACGTTTGCGTGATGCTCGTCTAAATTTGTTCTTACCGCCGGATGTGGATAACTTTGTGGGTAAATGCGTATAAATAGCCCTTTTGCTGTGGAATGCAGCGAACGCGCTATTTTTCTAAAATTAGGGGTTGTCAGCCGTCGAGAACTCCCTATAATGCGCAACCACTGAGACGGCACAACGGCTTACAGGCCAGCGGCTCAGGAGGTTCAGGAAGCTGAATCGCCGGAGGAAAACTTCTGAAAAAGTGGTTGACTCTGAAGGAGGAAAGCGTAATATACGCCACCTCGCGGCAGGAAGCGAAAGCACTGGCCGCAACGCTCTTTAACAATTTATCAGACAATCTGTGTGGGCACTCGCAGGATTGATATCAAGCGTCTCCGGACGCAAAAAAATATCAAGTCTTAAGAGTGAACACATAATGAAATTCATTATGACGTTTTACACTTGAGCATCGCTGCACTTGTTGCAGCAAATCGAACTTTTAATTGAAGAGTTTGATCATGGCTCAGATTGAACGCTGGCGGCAGGCCTAACACATGCAAGTCGAACGGTAGCACAGGGGAGCTTGCTCCCCGGGTGACGAGTGGCGGACGGGTGAGTAATGTCTGGGAAACTGCCCGATGGAGGGGGATAACTACTGGAAACGGTAGCTAATACCGCATAACGTCTTCGGACCAAAGTGGGGGACCTTCGGGCCTCACGCCATCGGATGTGCCCAGATGGGATTAGCTAGTAGGTGGGGTAACGGCTCACCTAGGCGACGATCCCTAGCTGGTCTGAGAGGATGACCAGCCACACTGGAACTGAGACACGGTCCAGACTCCTACGGGAGGCAGCAGTGGGGAATATTGCACAATGGGCGCAAGCCTGATGCAGCCATGCCGCGTGTATGAAGAAGGCCTTCGGGTTGTAAAGTACTTTCAGCGGGGAGGAAGGCGATGCGGTTAATAACCGCGTCGATTGACGTTACCCGCAGAAGAAGCACCGGCTAACTCCGTGCCAGCAGCCGCGGTAATACGGAGGGTGCAAGCGTTAATCGGAATTACTGGGCGTAAAGCGCACGCAGGCGGTCTGTCAAGTCAGATGTGAAATCCCCGGGCTTAACCTGGGAACTGCATTTGAAACTGGCAGGCTAGAGTCTTGTAGAGGGGGGTAGAATTCCAGGTGTAGCGGTGAAATGCGTAGAGATCTGGAGGAATACCGGTGGCGAAGGCGGCCCCCTGGACAAAGACTGACGCTCAGGTGCGAAAGCGTGGGGAGCAAACAGGATTAGATACCCTGGTAGTCCACGCCGTAAACGATGTCGACTTGGAGGCTGTTCCCTTGAGGAGTGGCTTCCGGAGCTAACGCGTTAAGTCGACCGCCTGGGGAGTACGGCCGCAAGGTTAAAACTCAAATGAATTGACGGGGGCCCGCACAAGCGGTGGAGCATGTGGTTTAATTCGATGCAACGCGAAGAACCTTACCTGGCCTTGACATCCAGAGAACTTAGCAGAGATGCTTTGGTGCCTTCGGGAACTCTGAGACAGGTGCTGCATGGCTGTCGTCAGCTCGTGTTGTGAAATGTTGGGTTAAGTCCCGCAACGAGCGCAACCCTTATCCTTTGTTGCCAGCGATTCGGTCGGGAACTCAAAGGAGACTGCCGGTGATAAACCGGAGGAAGGTGGGGATGACGTCAAGTCATCATGGCCCTTACGGCCAGGGCTACACACGTGCTACAATGGCGCATACAAAGAGAAGCGAACTCGCGAGAGCAAGCGGACCTCATAAAGTGCGTCGTAGTCCGGATCGGAGTCTGCAACTCGACTCCGTGAAGTCGGAATCGCTAGTAATCGTGGATCAGAATGCCACGGTGAATACGTTCCCGGGCCTTGTACACACCGCCCGTCACACCATGGGAGTGGGTTGCAAAAGAAGTAGGTAGCTTAACCTTCGGGAGGGCGCTTACCACTTTGTGATTCATGACTGGGGTGAAGTCGTAACAAGGTAACCGTAGGGGAACCTGCGGTTGGATCACCTCCTTACCTGAAGATACCTTCGTGCGCAGTGTCCACACAGATTGTCTGATAGAAAAGTAACGAGCAGAAAAAACCTCTACAGGCTTGTAGCTCAGGTGGTTAGAGCGCACCCCTGATAAGGGTGAGGTCGGTGGTTCAAGTCCACTCAGGCCTACCAAATTCTTTCCTGTCCTGCGTTGTGACTTCACTTGCATATCGTGATATGCGGCGCGAAGCCACGCCTTGACCAGAAAAGAATTACATTTCCCGTAAAAAGGACGTGTCACTCGCGGTTGAGTGGTAGTAGATGGTCTCTGCAGTAACTGTATGGGGCTATAGCTCAGCTGGGAGAGCGCCTGCCTTGCACGCAGGAGGTCAGCGGTTCGATCCCGCTTAGCTCCACCATGCAGTTTACAAAAACTATCTCAAAACTGGCTTTCGAGTCACGTTTGAGATATTTGCTCTTTAACAATCCGGAACAAGCTGAAAATTGAAACGACATGTCGTTTTCATTCTCCGTAATAAGAATGAAGTCAACGATATGTTCGAGTCTCTCAAATGCTTGCAGCTGACAACCGTCTTTCGGGACGCTTGTGGGTTGTGAGGTTAAGTGACTAAGCGTACACGGTGGATGCCCTGGCAGTCAGAGGCGATGAAGGGCGTGCTAATCTGCGATAAGCGTCGGTAAGGTGATATGAACCGCAACAACCGACGATACCCGAATGGGGAAACCCGGTGCACTTGTGCATCATTGCAGCATGAATACATAGTGCTGCAAGGCGAACCTGGGGAACTGAAACATCTAAGTACCCAGAGGAAAAGAAATCAACCGAGATTCCCCCAGTAGCGGCGAGCGAACGGGGAACAGCCCGGAACCATCATCAGTTTGTGTGTCAGTGGAAGCGTCTGGAAAGTCGCAGGGTACAGGGTGATACTCCCGTACACAAAGGCATGCTTATTGTGGGTTCGAAGAGTAGGGCGGGACACGTGATATCCTGTCTGAAGATGGGGGGACCATCCTCCAAGGCTAAATACTCCTGACTGACCGATAGTGAACCAGTACCGTGAGGGAAAGGCGAAAAGAACCCCGGCGAGGGGAGTGAAACAGAACCTGAAACCGTGTACGTACAAGCAGTGGGAGCCTTCTTTATGGGGGTGACTGCGTACCTTTTGTATAATGGGTCAGCGACTTATATTCTGTAGCAAGGTTAACCGTATAGGGGAGCCGCAGGGAAACCGAGTCTTAACTGGGCGTTAAGTTGCAGGGTATAGACCCGAAACCCGGTGATCTAGCCATGGGCAGGTTGAAGGTTGGGTAACACTAACTGGAGGACCGAACCGACTAATGTTGAAAAATTAGCGGATGACCTGTGGCTGGGGGTGAAAGGCCAATCAAACCGGGAGATAGCTGGTTCTCCCCGAAAGCTATTTAGGTAGCGCCTCGTGAACTCATCTTCGGGGGTAGAGCACTGTTTCGGCTAGGGGGCCATCCCGGCTTACCAACCCGATGCAAACTGCGAATACCGAAGAATGTTATCACGGGAGACACACGGCGGGTGCTAACGTCCGTCGTGAAGAGGGAAACAACCCAGACCGCCAGCTAAGGTCCCAAAGTCATGGTTAAGTGGGAAACGATGTGGGAAGGCACAGACAGCCAGGATGTTGGCTTAGAAGCAGCCATCATTTAAAGAAAGCGTAATAGCTCACTGGTCGAGTCGGCCTGCGCGGAAGATGTAACGGGGCTAAACCATGCACCGAAGCTGCGGCAGCGACGCGAATGCGTTGTTGGGTAGGGGAGCGTTCTGTAAGCCGTCGAAGGTGGACTGTGAGGTCTGCTGGAGGTATCAGAAGTGCGAATGCTGACATAAGTAACGATAAAGCGGGTGAAAAGCCCGCTCGCCGGAAGACCAAGGGTTCCTGTCCAACGTTAATCGGGGCAGGGTGAGTCGACCCCTAAGGCGAGGCCGAAAGGCGTAGTCGATGGGAAACAGGTTAATATTCCTGTACTCGGTGTTACTGCGAAGGGGGGACGGAGAAGGCTATGTTGGCCGGGCGACGGTTGTCCCGGTTTAAGCGTGTAGGCTTGTGTTCCAGGCAAATCCGGAACACTTCAAGGCTGAGGCGTGACGACGAGGCACTACGGTGCTGAAGCAACAGATGCCCTGCTTCCAGGAAAAGCCTCTAAGCTCCAGGTAACACGGAATCGTACCCCAAACCGACACAGGTGGTCAGGTAGAGAATACCAAGGCGCTTGAGAGAACTCGGGTGAAGGAACTAGGCAAAATGGTGCCGTAACTTCGGGAGAAGGCACGCTGGCGCGTAGGTGGAGGGACTTGCTCCCCGAGCCGAGGCCAGTCGAAGATACCAGCTGGCTGCAACTGTTTATTAAAAACACAGCACTGTGCAAACACGAAAGTGGACGTATACGGTGTGACGCCTGCCCGGTGCCGGAAGGTTAATTGATGGGGTTATCCGCAAGGAGAAGCTCTTGATCGAAGCCCCGGTAAACGGCGGCCGTAACTATAACGGTCCTAAGGTAGCGAAATTCCTTGTCGGGTAAGTTCCGACCTGCACGAATGGCGTAATGATGGCCAGGCTGTCTCCACCCGAGACTCAGTGAAATTGAAATCGCTGTGAAGATGCAGTGTACCCGCGGCAAGACGGAAAGACCCCGTGAACCTTTACTACAGCTTGACACTGAACACTGGTCCTTGATGTGCAGGATAGGTGGGAGGCTTCGAAGCGTGGACGCCAGTCCGCGTGGAGCCGTCCTTGAAATACCACCCTTTAATGGCTGGTGTTCTAACGTAGGCCCGTAATCCGGGCTGCGGACAGTGTCTGGTGGGTAGTTTGACTGGGGCGGTCTCCTCCCAAAGAGTAACGGAGGAGCACGAAGGTCAGCTAATCACGGTCGGACATCGTGAGGTTAGTGCAATGGCATAAGCTGGCTTGACTGCGAGAGTGACGGCTCGAGCAGGTGCGAAAGCAGGTCATAGTGATCCGGTGGTTCTGTATGGAAGGGCCATCGCTCAACGGATAAAAGGTACTCCGGGGATAACAGGCTGATACCGCCCAAGAGTTCATATCGACGGCGGTGTTTGGCACCTCGATGTCGGCTCATCACATCCTGGGGCTGAAGTAGGTCCCAAGGGTACGGCTGTTCGCCGTTTAAAGTGGTACGCGAGCTGGGTTTAGAACGTCGTGAGACAGTTCGGTCCCTATCTGCCGTGGGCGCTGGAGAATTGAGAGGGGTTGCTCCTAGTACGAGAGGACCGGAGTGAACGCACCGCTGGTGTTCGGGTTGTCATGCCAATGGCACTGCCCGGTAGCTAAGTGCGGAAAAGATAAGCGCTGAAAGCATCTAAGCGCGAAACTTGCCTCGAGATGAGTTCTCCCTGTGGCTTTAAGCCACCTGAAGGGACGTTGAAGACGACGACGTTGATAGGCCGGGTGTGTAAGCGCAGCGATGCGTTGAGCTAACCGGTACTAATGACCCGTGAGGCTTAACCTTACAACGCCAGAAGCGTTCTGGCGGGCGTTATGAGAGACGCAACATTTTCAGCCTGTTCGCGGATAAACCCGCGCGGCCTCAGGGCGGCGGGGGAAACAGAATTTGCCTGGCGGCTTTAGCGCGGTGGTCCCACCTGACCCCATGCCGAACTCAGAAGTGAAACGCCGTAGCGCCGATGGTAGTGTGGGGCCTCCCCATGCGAGAGTAGGGAACTGCCAGGCATCAAATTGCGATAACCCCGACCTCACGGTCGGGGTTTTTTGCGTTTGTGGGCCGGGAAACTTTTTAGTAACCGATTCAAGAGCTACAGGCTTTATTCACCTCTCACTTCCTGCCTGGCATTCCCTTTTTACGCTTATATTTCCGTCATCCGGTATATTCTTTAACCTTTGCGTCTGTGATGAAACATTTTCAACTACTTCATCTCATCTCGACTTTCAGCGCCTGACCCGCTATCTTTGGCTGTCTGGATGTCTAAACGTATAAATGGTTAGCCGAGGAAGTAAACGATGCCGATTAGGGTACCCGATGAATTACCAGCCGTGAATTTTCTGCGTAATGAAAATGTATTTGTGATGACCTCTACAAGGGCCAGCACTCAGGAAATCCGCCCGTTAAAAGTGCTGGTTTTGAATCTGATGCCTAAAAAAATCGAGACGGAGAACCAGTTTTTACGCCTGCTTTCTAACTCGCCGTTGCAAATAGATATTCAACTTCTGCGCGTCGACAGCCGCGAGTCACGCAATACGCCTGTGGAGCACCTGAACAACTTTTACTGTAATTTTGAGGATATTCAGGACAATAACTACGATGGTCTGATCGTTACCGGGGCACCGCTGGGCCTGGTGGATTTTAACGATGTGGCGTACTGGCCGCAGATCCAGCGCGTTCTCCACTGGGCTAAAGAGCACGTTACCTCCACGCTTTTTGTTTGCTGGGCGGTGCAGGCTGCTTTGAATATCCTGTACGGCATCCCTAAACAAACGCGTGATAAAAAATTATCGGGCGTTTATGAGCATCGTATTCTGCATCCGCACGCTCTGTTAACGCGTGGCTTCGACGATACTTTTCTGGCGCCGCATTCACGCTATGCGGATTTCCCGACGCACCTGCTGCGCGATTACACGGATCTGGAAATTTTTGCCGAATCAGAAGAGACGGGCGCTTACCTGTTCGCCAGCAAAGACAAGCGTCTGGCTTTCGTCACCGGCCATCCGGAATACGATGCGCTGACGCTGTCCGGCGAATACCATCGTGACTACGAAGCCGGGCTGCATCCGGAGGTACCCTGTAATTACTTCCCACAGGACAACCCGGAACTGCCGCCTCGAGCCAGCTGGCGCAGCCACGGCAACCTGCTGTTTTCAAACTGGCTGAACTACTACGTTTACCAGATCACGCCGTTCGATCTGCGTCATATGAACCCAACGCTGGAATAGTAGCGCAGGGCGTTTTGCCAGACCGCCAGTCGGATGCTTCTACGTGATGAAAACTTGTGCCAGTATGGATTGCCGGCATCGTGCCGCAGGTGAGAAAGAGGCAACAGTGGGCAACAGAACAGAAGCGCTGCATCAGCAGCTGGCAAAACGCATCATGGTGCTGGATGGCGGCATGGGCACCATGATCCAGAGCTATCGTCTGAGCGAAGAGGATTTTCGCGGCGAGCGGTTTGCCGACTGGCAGAGCGATTTAAAGGGTAATAACGACCTGCTGGTGCTGACGCGGCCTGATGTGATAAGCGACATTCACCACGCCTATCTACAGGCGGGCGCAGATATTCTGGAAACCAACACGTTCAACGCCACCCCTGTTGCGATGGCGGATTACCATATGGCCTCGCTGTCGGCGGAAATCAACTTTGCCGCCGCAAAGCTGGCCCGTGAGTGCGCCGATGCCTGGACGGCCCGCACGCCAGAAAAACCACGCTATGTTGCAGGCGTTTTAGGGCCAACTAACCGCACCTGCTCGATTTCGCCGGACGTTAACGATCCTGCCTTCCGTAATATCACTTTCAATCAGCTGGTCGAAGCCTACCGTGAATCAACAAAGGCACTGATGGCGGGCGGCGTTGATATTATTATGGTCGAAACCATTTTCGATACGTTAAATGCCAAAGCGGCCATTTTCGCGATAAAAAGCGAATTTGACGAGCAGGGCATTACGCTGCCTCTGATGATTTCCGGCACCATTACCGATGCATCCGGCCGTACGCTTTCGGGACAGACTACCGAAGCTTTTTATAATTCGCTGCGTCATGCGCAGCCGCTGTCGTTCGGCCTGAACTGCGCGCTGGGGCCGGACGAGCTGCGTCAGTACGTGGCGGAGCTGTCGCGCATTGCGGAAAGCTACGTGACCGCGCACCCCAATGCGGGCCTGCCTAACGCCTTTGGTGAATACGATCTGGACGCGGACATTATGGCGGAGCAGATAGGTGAATGGGCGCGATCGGGCTTTTTAAATATCGTCGGCGGCTGCTGCGGTACTACGCCAGCACATATTGCCGCAATGGCCGCCGCGGTAGAGGGCGTTACGCCTCGCCAGCGGCCGGATCTGCCCGTGGCCTGTCGTCTTTCCGGTCTTGAACCACTGAACATCAGCGCTGAAACGCTGTTCGTCAACGTCGGCGAGCGCACCAACGTTACCGGCTCGGCAAAATTCAAGCGTCTGATCAAAGAAGAGAAGTACAGCGAGGCGCTGGAAGTGGCGTTGCAGCAGGTGGAAAGCGGCGCGCAGATCGTTGATATCAATATGGACGAGGGGATGCTGGATGCGGAGGCGGCGATGGTACGCTTCCTGAACCTGATTGCCGGTGAGCCGGATATTGCGCGCGTGCCGGTGATGATCGACTCCTCCAAATGGGAAGTGATTGAAAAAGGCCTGCAGTGTATTCAGGGCAAAGGCATCGTTAACTCCATTTCGATGAAGGAAGGCATCGAAGCCTTTATTCATCATGCCCGTCTGGTGCGGCGCTACGGCGCGGCAATGGTTGTGATGGCGTTTGATGAGATCGGCCAGGCGGATACCCGCGAACGCAAAATCGCTATCTGCCGTCGTGCCTATCAGATCCTGACGGAAGAGGTTGGCTTCCCGCCGGAAGATATCATTTTCGACCCCAACATCTTTGCGGTCGCTACCGGCATTGAAGAGCACAACAACTACGCGATGGATTTCATCGGCGCCTGTGAAGATATCAAGCGAGAGCTGCCGCACGCGATGATTTCAGGCGGCGTCTCCAACGTCTCCTTTTCCTTTCGCGGCAACGATCCGGTACGTGAAGCTATCCACGCGGTTTTCCTTTATTACGCTATTCGCAACGGTATGGATATGGGGATCGTCAATGCCGGTCAGCTGGCCATCTATGACGACCTGGCGCCAGATCTGCGCGACGCGGTAGAAGACGTGGTGCTTAACCGGCGTGAAGACAGCACCGAGCGGCTGCTGACGCTGGCGGAAAAATATCGTGGCAGCAAGGCGGACGACGGAAACAAGCCGCAGGCAGAATGGCGCAGCTGGGAAGTGGAAAAGCGGCTGGAGTATTCGCTGGTTAAAGGCATTACCGAATTTATTGAAGAGGATACCGAGGCCGCGCGCCAGAAGGCGAGTCGCCCGATTGAAGTAATCGAGGGGCCGCTGATGGCGGGCATGAACGTGGTCGGCGACCTGTTTGGCGAAGGCAAAATGTTCCTGCCGCAGGTAGTGAAATCCGCGCGCGTAATGAAGCAGGCAGTGGCTTATCTGGAGCCTTATATTGAGGCGAGCAAAGAGAAGGGCCGCACCAACGGCAAAATCGTGCTCGCTACGGTAAAAGGCGATGTTCACGACATTGGTAAAAATATCGTCGGCGTGGTGCTGCAATGCAACAACTACGAAATCATCGATCTGGGCGTGATGGTGCCCGGCGATAAAATTCTTAAAACCGCCAGAGAACAAAATGCCGATATCATCGGTCTGTCGGGGCTGATTACGCCGTCGCTGGACGAGATGGTCAACGTGGCGAAAGAGATGGAGCGGCAGGGCTTTACGCTACCGCTGCTGATCGGCGGCGCAACCACGTCCAAAGCGCATACGGCCGTTAAAATCGAGCAAAACTATAGCGGCCCAACGGTCTATGTGCAAAACGCCTCGCGCACGGTTGGCGTGGTTTCAGCGCTGCTTTCCGCCACGCAGCGTGACGATTTCGTGGCCCGCACGCGTAAAGAGTATGAAACGGTGCGCATCCAGCACGGTCGTAAAAAGCCGCGCACGCCGCCGGTCTCGCTGGCGACGGCAAGGGCTAATGCCCTGGCGCTGGACTGGGAAGATTATACGCCGCCCGTGCCGCACCGGCTGGGCATAAGCGAAGTAAGCGCTAACATCGAAACGCTGCGGCACTATATAGACTGGACGCCGTTCTTTATGACCTGGTCGCTGGCTGGCAAATATCCCCGCATTCTGGAAGACGAAGTGGTGGGTGTTGAGGCGAAACGGCTTTTTGACGATGCGAACGCGATGCTGGACGAGCTGAGCGCGAAGCAGGCGCTTACACCGCGCGGCGTAGTAGGCATTTTTCCGGCTAACCGCGTCGGCGACGATATCCATATTTATCGCGACGAAGCACGCCGCGACGTTCTGCAAGTAAGCCATCACTTACGTCAGCAGACGGAAAAAACGGACTTTGCGAACTACTGCCTGGCCGATTTTGTGGCACCGGCTGCCAGCCGCAAAGCCGACTATCTGGGCGCGTTCGCCGTTACCGGCGGCCTGGAGGAAGATTCGCTGGCGGAAGCCTATGACGCCGCTCATGATGATTACAACAAAATCATGGTGAAAGCGCTGGCAGATCGTCTGGCGGAAGCGTTCGCGGAATATCTGCATGAGCGAGTTCGTAAGGTCATCTGGGGCTTTGCGCCTACGGAAAACCTGAGCAATGAAGAGCTGATCCGTGAGAACTATCAGGGCATTCGTCCCGCGCCCGGCTATCCCGCCTGTCCGGAACACACCGAGAAGGCGACCATCTGGCAGCTGCTGGATGTTGAAACCCATACCGGCATGAGGCTGACGGAATCTTTTGCCATGTGGCCGGGCGCATCGGTTTCCGGCTGGTACTTCAGCCATCCGCAAAGCAAATATTTTGCGGTCGCTCAACTGCAACGCGATCAGGTAGAAGATTATGCGCAGCGCAAAGGGATGTCGGTGAGCGAAGTTGAGCGCTGGCTGGCCTCAAACCTGGGTTATGACGCCGACTGACCAATGCCGGGGGCAGATAACAGGATCTGCCCTGCTTTTCTCCCGCCTGCTCTTCAGCCAGCGCCAGTCGCGCGATGCCATTTCAATAATATGACGCTGATAAAAAAGCTTTTTCGCCAGAGCGACTAAACTTAAGGCGACGGTCGCTCATCAGGACTAAAGCTTTTATTCGTGAAAATCCGTGAGGTTAATATCGGTGCTGACCCTGCTTAATTTACTTTCTGCCGTAGCGCTGCTGGTGTGGGGAACGCATATTGTTCGTACCGGCATTATGCGAGTTTACGGCGCAGATCTCCGCCGCGTGCTCAGCCGCAGCGTGGCGAAAAAGCCGATGGCCTTTGTGGCCGGCATCGGCGTCACCGCGCTGGTGCAGAGCAGCAATGCCACCACGCTGCTGGTGACTTCGTTTGTGGCGCAGGAGCTGGTGGCGCTGACGCCCGCGCTGGTGATCATACTGGGCGCAGACGTGGGGACGGCGCTCATGGCGCGCATCCTGACCTTTGATCTTTCCTGGCTGTCGCCGCTGTTTATTTTCTTTGGCGTGGTCTTTTTCCTGGGACGCAAACAGACGCGCGCCGGGCAGCTTGGCCGCGCCAGCATCGGGCTGGGGCTGATCCTGCTGGCGCTACAGCTGATCGTCGCGGCGGCGACGCCAATCACCCAGGCCGCAGGCGTTAAGGTAATCTTCTCTTCGCTCACCGGCGACGTAATGCTGGACTCGCTGATTGGCGCGGTATTTGCCATTATCAGCTATTCGAGTCTGGCGGCGGTGCTGATCACCGCCACGCTCACCGCGACCGGCGTTATCTCTTTTAAAGTGGCGCTGTGCCTGGTGATCGGCGCGAATCTGGGCAGCGGCCTGCTGGCGATGCTGAACAACAGCGGCTCCAATGCCGCAGGGAAACAGGTGGCGCTGGGCAGTCTGCTGTTCAAATTTATCGGCTCGCTGATAGTGCTGCCTTTCATCGATCTGCTGGCGGACTGGCTGCAAAAGCTGCCGGTTAACGACGAAGAGCTGGTGATCTTTTTCCACGTCTTCTACAACCTGATCCGCTGTCTGGTGATGGTACCTTTCGCCGATTTGATGGCCGATCTGTGCCAGCGGATTATTCGTGAAGAGCCGGAAACGGATTTGCGCCTGAAGCCGAAACATCTGGACAGCAGCGCGCTGGATACGCCCGCGCTGGCGCTGGCGAACGCTTCAAGAGAGACGCTGCGCATGGGTGACGTGCTGGAACAGATGCTGACCAGCTTCAGTAAAGTGATGCACGGCGAGCTGCGAGAGGAAAGGGAAATCCGGCGGCTGGACGACGACGTTGACATACTTTATACCGCGATCAAACTCTATCTGGCGCAGATGCCGAAAGAAGATCTCCCGGAAGAGGATTCGCGGCGCTGGGCGGAAATCATCGAAATGGCGCTGAACCTGGAAATGGCGGGCGATATTCTGGAGCGCATGAGCGGCGACGTGGTGGATAAATCGCTGAATGCGCGCCGTGCTTTTTCGGTGGAGGGCCTGGCGGAACTGGATGCGCTGCTTGAGCAGCTCAACGCCAACCTGCGTCTGAGCCTGTCGGTATTTTTATCACATGACGTAACCAGCGCTAAGCGGCTGCGGCGCGCCAAGCACCGTTTCCGCATTACAACTCGCCGCTATTCGCATAAGCATGTTGATCGTCTGCATCAGCAAAACGTGCAGAGTATAGAAACCAGTTCGCTGCATCTGGGCCTGCTGGGCGATATGAAAAGGTTAAACTCGCTATTTTGCGCGGTTGCCTACAGCGTGCTGGAGCAGCCTGACGATCCCAGGGATGAGGAATAACGCAAGCCCCCGCAACAATGCGGGGGAGAAACGCTATTTTTTGCTGATGGGTTTGCTGGACCAGTAGCCCGCCAGCAGCGAGCCGGAAAGATTGTGCCAGACCGAGAACAGCGCCCCCGGCAGCGCGGCCAGCGGTGAGAAGTAAAGCTTGCCCAGCGTCGCCGCCAGCCCGGAGTTTTGCATCCCCACTTCCAGCGCCAGCGTGCGGCAGGTGGATTCATCGAAGCCAAACAGCTTGCCGCCCCAATAGCCGCCCAGCAGGCCGATAGCGTTATGCAGGATCACTGCGGCTATCGTCACCAGTCCCACCGACCCGATAAAGCCCTGGCTGCCCGCTACAACGGCGCTGATAATCAGCAGAATGCAGACCATGGAAAAAGCGGGCAGATAAGGCTCCACGCGGCGCACCACGCCATGCAGCGTGTGATGGACAATCAGCCCGATGCTAATCGGCACCACCACGATTTTAACGATGCTCAGCAGCATCCCGGCGACATCCACCTGAATATGCGTGTCCACGTAGAGCTTAGTCAGCAGCGGCGTGGCGAATACGCCTACCAGTGCGGAGACGGACGAGATGGTCACCGACAGCGCCACGTCGCCCTTAGCCAGATAGATCATCACGTTGGAAGCGGTGCCGCTGGCGACGCTGCCGACCAGGATCATGCCCGCCGCCAGATCCGGCGGCATCTTAAACAGTTTTGCCAGCGCCCAGGCCGCGAGCGGCATCACCAGATAGTGCAAAAACGTGCCGGCGATCACCGGTGCCGGTCGGGTCAGCACGCGTTTGAAATCGTTGATATTCAGCGTGACGCCCATACCAAACATAATCAGCATCAGCAAATAAGTGACCCAGGGGCCAATACCCAGAAAGGGGGTTGGCGTGTACCAGGCAGCAAGGGAAAGCAGGACTGCCCATAACGGGAACAGTCGGGTAACGGTGGCGAGCATAGCCAGACTTCCTTTTTATGTTGTGATTACAGAATGCCGTTTTCCCGGAACGGGGGAAAAGCGGTCGTCGAATCATAGCATTAGCCGATGGGAAAGGAAGGACGAGCGGACAGCGGGGGGAAAGACGATCTGTATTCCGTTCGGTCATAAAACGCATCTCCCTACCTTAAGGCTTTTGTACCCTTTTCCGCTAACGCATAGCGGGTGGCACTGAATCAGATGTATATCAAAAGTGTATCTTTGCGCTTGAAGATTGATATCAATTTGCTATCATATGCCTGATTAACCAGCACAATGGGAGAATAAACGGCAAGTTAAATCTACTTTCTGTACCATGGATGCGTTTCTACAAGCATCTTGCTTTGAGTTTTTAATGGTCAAATAGCGTTGAGACTTTATCCCTTTTACATCGACTGCTAATCCATTAAATCAACAAAAAAAGGAAAGAGAGAAACCTGACTATGAATCTCAATGCCGAAACTAAAGCGAACAGCTTTTTGTTCAGACTACGTAGCAAAGATACCCCTACGGGCATTAGTGCAGGCACGCTGGACAGATTGATGCAAGAAACCGGCCTGAGTAAAACCGAGCTTACTCATCTGGCATTGCGAAATCTGGCAGATGAATACTTGCCATACTATGCACAGGACGATGGGCCACTATCAGATGCTCAAATCCAACGTATAAACGAAGTCAGCAAGGCAGCGGAAATACCGGAGGAGAGTTTTACGGAAAAACTCTTTTGATGAAAGGACGACATGAATGGCTAATAACAATAGTGGCCCTACGCAGTTTCACCCCTTGCCAACGGTAGGGAGTATCGTTTGGGTGAAATTTCCTCACGCGGTAGGGCAGCCGGGACCCTATGCGCGCCCGGCCATCGTCAAAGAAGTATCGCCTCAGTACCATCGAGTCAAGGTAGTGTTTGGCACAAGCAAGAAGACGGAAAAATTATATCCGACAGAGTTTGTGATTAAAAAGACCGATCCAGATTATCTTCAAACCGGGCTCTCCTATGATACTAAGTTCGATGTAAGCCGGGTAGCCAATATTCCCTATGACGATGACTGGTTTGATATACCAAAAAGCAGGAAAGGAAAGCCACCATTCGCTTCGCCTGTAATAGGTATACTTCCAGCAAGCTACATACCTGCCATTCAGTTAGCCGTATCCAACATTAAATAACCTGCTGCCCTGAATGGATCATTCTCCTTACTTTTCGACAGGCTAAAAGTAGACTTTTTAGCATCAATAACCCGCGCCTGTGCGTCCAGTTTCATATCGATCCAGACGTATACCCACACAAAGACAAGAGTCAGGAAAAGGGCGGGCCAGCAGCGGCCCGCCAGGCAGGCGTTACGCTTTTTCCTCCAGCAGAACGCGGTAAATCAGGCCGCCAACCAGCGCGCCGACGAGCGGCATCGCCCAGAACATCCATAGCTGATCCAGCGCCCAGCCGCCCTGGAAGATAGCCACGGCGGTACTGCGTGCCGGGTTAACCGAGGTATTGGTCACCGGAATGCTGATCAAATGGATCAGGGTCAGCGCCAGACCGATAGCAATGGGCGCAAAGCCCTTCGGCGCGCGTTTGTCGGTCGCGCCGTGGATAACGATCAGGAAAATAGCGGTCAGCACGGCTTCCGCAATCATGCCGGACAGCAGAGAGAAACCGCCGGGCGAATGCTCGCCGTAGCCGTTGGCGGCAAAACCGCTGGCTGCCGCGTCAAAAGAGGCTTTGCCGCTGGCGATCAGATAAAGCGTGCCTGCCGCCAGCGCGCCGCCCACAACCTGCGCCAGCACATAGGGAAGGATTTGCGACGCGGGAAAACGGCCGCCGGCCCACAGGCCTATGGTTACCGCCGGATTAAAATGACCGCCCGAGATATGCCCTACGGCATAAGCCATCGTCAGGACGGTCAGGCCAAACGCCAGCGATACGCCGACAAAACCAATTCCCAGCTCGGGAAAAGCCGCGGCTAATACCGCGCTACCACAGCCGCCGAGAACCAGTACAAAGGTTCCCAGCGATTCAGCGACTAACCTACGCATGTTTTGCTCCATTATTTGATTTAACGCCACGATTATCCCTGGCTTGTCCAACCGGAAAATCAACGGAACGGAGAATATGCTGTCTGCGGGCGGATCTGCGGCTTTATTAGCGACTGGCTTGAGCCAGATCAAAAGATAAGCGCTCGCTGAGTAAAGCGATGAAAGGGAAAAACAAGAAAAGTAAAAAAGCGGGCAAGGCTGCTAATAAGCCTTCAGGCTATCAGGCCACCATTGGGCTGATAAAGGCGGCATTGCTGCTGCGAAAACGGCAGGGCGCCGCAGGCTTGTCAGCAATCTGGAAGCCGGGCTTCCGCCCGGCTTCCACGCTTACTCAAACAGATTTTTATGCAGCGCCTGCACCACCTGTTCGGCGTCGTTGCCCGGCACCAGGAAGCAGAGGTTATAGCTGCTTGCGCCATAGCAGATCAGGCGCAGGTTAAACGGCTCCAGCACGCCGAAGACCTCTTTGCCGACGCCGCAGGCTTTGGAAAGCTGATTGCCGATCAGCGCCACCAGCGCCAGATTCTCTTCTACCTCTACGCGGCACAGCGAAGAGAGCTCGGTCAGCAGCGCCTGAGTCAGCAGGCCATCGCTGTTGGAGGTGGAGCCAGTGGTATCCAGCGTCAGCGCAACGCTTACCTCCGAAGTGGTAATCAGATCGACCGAGATATTATGGCGCGCGAGGATGGTGAAAACCTCAACCAGAAAGCCGCGCGCGTGCAGCATATTCAGGCTGTGCAGCGTCAGCAGCGTCTGTTTGCGGCGCAGGGCCAGCGCGCGGAACAGCGGCGGATCCTGCGTTTCGTTGCAGACGCGCGTGCCGCCAGCGGCCGGATCCTTACTGGAGCCGACGAACACCGGAATATCGCTGCGTACGGCAGGCAACAGCGTGGCCGGATGCAGCACCTTGGCACCAAACGTCGCCATCTCCGCCGCTTCGCCAAAGGTGATTTCATCAATGCGTTTCGCCGTCGGCACCACGCGCGGATCGGTGGTATAGATGCCCGGTACATCGGTCCAGATGTCGATACGGCTTGCGTGCAGCGCTTCGCCCAGCAGCGCGGCGGTATAGTCGCTGCCGCCGCGACCCAGCGTGGTGGTGCGGCCTTTCGGCTCGCTGCCGATAAAGCCTTGGGTCACGATCAGCGCTTCGCCCAGCCGCGGCGCCAGCTGTGCCTGCGTCAGTTCCGCCAGCAGCGCGACATCCGGCTCTGCGCGACCAAAGCGGTCGTTGGTGCGCATCACTTTACGCACGTCGAACCACTCGGAGGCCACTTCGCGCTGGCGCAGGATCTCTACAAACAGCAGGCTGGACATCAGTTCGCCGTGGCTGACCAGCTCATCGGTCAGCGCGGTTGAGGTAGCCAGCGCGGCGGCTTCGGAAAGCATGGTGATGTTTTCCAGCACGCGATCGATTTCGTCGCGAATCACTTCAGAATGCGGCAGCTGGTCAACAATGGCGTACTGGATGCGGCGGATCTCATCCAGTTGATAAGCACGCTGCTCCTGCTCCAGGCCTTCCGCCAGGGAAACCAACAGGTTGGTGACGCCCGCAGAGGCGGAAAGCACCACCACGCGCACATTCGGATCGGCCAGCACCACGTCGGCGCTGCGGTTCATGGCGGCGTAATCGGCAACGCTGGTGCCGCCGAACTTCGCCACGATCAATGATTGGGACATGTCTTGACATACCTCGTGTCAGGTTAAAATCTATCAGCCTTGGCACAAGGGAAGAGCAGAAACGGGGCAGACGTAGAAAAGGGATTACTACGAGTCACCCAGAAGCGCTCCACCTTGCAAATCGTCCGCCCGGCGGACGATCGTGGTGACAACCCAGAGGATTCAGCCCCTGTAGCCGATACGCCCCATACCGCATGGTTTGTACCTCGGCGTCGCTCCCCCTGATGTGTTTTCTACGGATTCGGTTCCTCCAACACACTGCCTGGGCGACGCGCCTCTTCTGGCCTGCGCATCAGATGCGCAGCTAGCCGCCCAGAAATACCGGGTTATTGCCTTGCTGTCAATCCCCGGAACTGGCCGATGATTCATTTTGTACCAGAGCGATCACCGTACAGGGCAGCGCGGGCGGCTGGCCGTCGCCTATTTTCAGCTTGCCCTGTTCGTCCTGCACAAAGAGCAACAGCGCGTTCTGATTCTTTTCCAGATACTCTTCCCAGCCGAAATTTTCATTCAGGCCCGTCGCTTTGATTACGCCGCCTTTCGCCAGCAGGCTGCTGAGGCGGGCATAGGTATGCTCCTGGCTGAACAGCACTTCATGACGGCGAAAGCGCGGGCTTTCACTGTCGCGGCGGCCTTTCAGCGCGGCGCCCGAACGAATAGCCGCCACGTTGTTGTTACCAAAAATATGGCTGAAATGGTAAACGGCCAGCGCATTTTGATGGCGATTGGGCGACAGGGCAAGCACCTGGGCCGTTTCGCTAAGGTCGAGGAAGTTTTCGGCATGATCCGACCAGGCGTTGCCGTAGTAAGCGGGAATGCCTTCCATACGGGCCAGTCGATAATATTCCCAGCTGCTGTCCGTCACCAGCACGGGCAGATCCAGCTTTTGCAGCGCGGCAGCCAGCGCGCGGGCGACGCTGTTCGCGCCGATAATCAGGATACCGCGCGGCTCCCGTTGCTGCACGCGCAGCGCACGGGCGAGGAACGAGCTGGTCAGGCTTTGCAGCACCACGGTGCCGATAATCACCGCAAACACCACGGTCACCAGCCGGCTGGCGCCTTCATAGCCGGTTTTTTCCAGCGTCAGCGCAAACAGCGAGCTGACTGCCGCCGCCACGATGCCGCGTGGCGAAATCCAGCTCAGCAGCAGCTTGTCGCGCCAGGAGAGCGAGGAACCCCACGTGGAGAGCGCGATACAGAGCGGACGAGCGATAAACTGCACCACCAGCAGCAGGCCAAGCAGCGGCCAGCCCATCGCCAGCAGCGCGCCGAGATCCAGCCTGGCAGCCAGAATAATAAACAGCGCGGAGATCAGCAGCGCCGACAGCTCCTCTTTAAAGGCGATAATCTCGCTCAAATCCACATCGCGCATATTGGCCAGCCAGATCCCCATCACGGTGACGGTCAGCAGGCCCGACTCGTCGGCAATAGCGTTCGACGCGCCGAAAGCGGTCAGCGTAACGGCCAGCACCGCAAAGTTTTGCAGATAGCCCGGCAGCCAGACGCGCTTCAGCGCGACGCCCATCAGCCAGCCGAACAGCGCGCCGCCGACGGTGCCGACCACCACGGTCAGGCCGAACGTCCAGAAGAGATGGGTCAGCGACTCCGCTTTTTGCTGTAGCACAATGAATTCAAACACCAGCAGCGTGAAAATAGCGCCGACCGGATCGATCACAATGCCTTCCCAGCGCAGGATCTGATTAATTGCCTTATTCGGACGCACCACGCGCATCAGCGGAGCGATAACCGTCGGGCCGGTGACGACCGTGACGGCGCCGACCAGCGCCGCCAGCTCGGGCGGGAAGTCGAGCAGCAGCCAGCAGGTGAGGCCGATAGCCAGAAAAGTGATAAACATGCCGATTGTGACCAGATTGCGCACCACCTTGCCCAATCCACGGATCTCGTCGAAACGCAGCGTCAACGCGCCTTCAAACAGAATGATCGCTACCGAGAGAGAAACCAGCGGGAACAGCAGAGCGCCAAACAGCGCATCCGGCTGCAAAACATGACCGACCGGCCCCAGGAGAATGCCGAAAACAAGCAGCGGTAAAATGGCCGGTAAACGCAGCAACCAGGCCAGCCACTGGGCCACGAGCGAGCTTAATCCAATGATAACCAACAGGAGTGGCGCAGAAAGCTCCATAAAATTTTTCCTTTAAAGGGCAAGAATAGTCATACTGAAACGCATCGGGTTTCACCCCGCCGCCTGAATTATAAATAGCCCCGGGCAAAAGAGAGGAAAACTTCTCCTCTGATAGCCGTCACCTGTTGCAGGGAAAGGCGTGCGAAAAACGCGTAACAGGTAACATGGCGCCCGGTCTGTTTTACGGTTCTTAAATAAAAAGAGTGTGTTGCTATGAAAAATATCAATCCGACACAAACCGCTGCCTGGCAAGCGCTGCAGCAGCATTTTGCAGAGATGAAAGACGTAGAGATTGCCGACCTGTTCGCGAAAGATGCCGATCGGTTCAGCAAATTTTCCGCCACCTTCGACGATCAAATGCTGGTGGACTTCTCTAAAAACCGCATCACCAGCGAAACGCTCGACAAGCTGCAGGCTCTGGCGAAAGAAACCGAGCTGCAGGATGCTATCAAGTCCATGTTCTCCGGGGAAAAAATTAACCGCACTGAAGATCGCGCCGTGCTGCACGTTGCCCTGCGCAACCGCAGCAACAAGCCGATTATGGTCGATGGCAAGGATGTGATGCCGGAAGTCAATGCGGTGCTGGAGAAGATGAAGTCGTTCTCCGATCGCATCATCAGCGGTGAGTGGAAGGGCTACACCGGTAAAGCTATCACCGACGTGGTCAACATTGGTATCGGCGGTTCCGATCTGGGGCCGTTTATGGTTACCGAGGCGCTGCGTCCGTATAAAAACCATCTGAATATGCATTTCGTCTCTAACGTAGACGGCACGCATATTGCGGAAACGGTAAAAGATCTCAGCCCGGAAACCACACTGTTCCTGGTCGCGTCAAAAACCTTCACCACCCAGGAAACCATGACCAACGCCCACAGCGCGCGTGACTGGTTCCTGAAGGCGGCGGGCGACGAGCAGCACGTAGCGAAACACTTCGCCGCGCTCTCTACCAATGCCAAAGCCGTGGGCGAGTTCGGCATCGACACCGCCAATATGTTTGAGTTCTGGGACTGGGTCGGCGGCCGCTATTCGCTCTGGTCGGCGATTGGCCTCTCTATCGTGCTGTCCATTGGCTTCGATAACTTCGAGCAGCTGCTGAGCGGCGCCCACGCGATGGACAACCACTTCGCCAACACGCCTGCGGAGCAAAACCTGCCGGTGATCCTGGCGCTGATCGGCATCTGGTATAACAACTTCTTCGGTGCCGAAACCGAAGCTATCCTGCCTTACGACCAGTACATGCATCGTTTTGCCGCCTACTTCCAGCAGGGCAATATGGAGTCGAACGGCAAATATGTCGATCGCAACGGCAACCCTGTCAGCTATGAAACCGGCCCGATCATCTGGGGCGAGCCTGGCACCAACGGTCAGCACGCGTTCTATCAGCTGATCCACCAGGGTACCAAGCTGGTGCCGTGTGACTTTATCGCGCCGGCCGTCAGCCACAACCAGCTGGGCGATCATCACGCCAAGCTGCTCTCTAACTTCTTCGCGCAGACCGAAGCGCTGGCGTTCGGCAAATCACGCGAAACGGTAGAGAAAGAGTTCGCTGATGTGGGCAAAGATGCCCAGTCCGTCGGGCATATCGTGCCGTTCAAAGTGTTTGAAGGGAACCGTCCGACCAACTCCATTCTGCTGCGTGAAATCAACCCGTTCAGCCTGGGCGCGTTGATTGCGCTGTACGAGCACAAAATCTTTACCCAGGGCGCTATCCTGAACATCTTCACCTTCGATCAGTGGGGCGTGGAGCTGGGTAAACAGCTGGCTAACCGCATCCTGCCTGAGCTTTCCGGCGGCGAGCAGGTGGCAAGCCATGACAGCTCCACCAACGGCCTGATCAACCGCTACAAAAACTGGCGCGGCTGAAACAGCTGACACGCGTCCGGCTCTCTGCTGGCGCAGCGCAAAGTCTGAAGGTCGGCCATCGCGCCGACCTTTTTTAGCTGCATAATGCGTTTATCAGATCCATCTTTACCTACTGGTGGTCCTGTTTGACAGCGACGCGGTTTCCCGCTGGCCCTGACGAACGCGGCGCTGTAACAGAGTTTAAGGTTAATTCCTCTTCCAATAATTGCTGAATGACCTGCTGCCTGGCTAAGGAAATTCTTAAATTTCAGGCCGCTAAGTCAATTTATGGCAGGAATAGTCCGAAACGTATTCTCGTTCGATGCGCTTAAAACGCTGAGTAAATACATTTAACTCACTGAAAAACTGCACTTTTAACAGAAAAAGCGCGCTGCCGCATTTTCTGCCCATAAAACGGCCGTTTTAATCACAATCGGTAGTGAATGGCGCTAACTTGTCGCGTTATGGCAGCGATAAATAGCGATATAACGAGTTTATTGACCAATTGTTGCCTTATCCCTCCAAAAATGTTTTTGTTTCACACAGCGAAGCGGCAGCAGCCAGCGCGTTTAACCGTCCTGAATTCTGGTAATTTATTGCCTTATAATGAGCCGGTCTGAAATCTTTCAGGCGAGTTATCCATTCATTCTATGAAGGATTTTGTATGAAAAAAGTCTTATGTGCTGCTGCAGCCGTAGCGTACTTAGCGACTGCTTCCGCCGCGTTTGCCGCGCCTGAAGAGGCCGGTGCCGCAGCGGGCGCCTCGGCGGGAACCCTTTCCGCCGGGACGACCACGGCAGTGGGTGTGGGCGCGCTTGGCGCGCTGGTTGGCGTGGCGCTGGCAGCAAGCAGCGGCGGTAACGGTTCCAACACCGGAACCACGACTACTACCACCACCAGCACCACTCGTTAAGTGCAGTAAATTAATCATAACCACACGCTTGTGTGGTTATTTTTTGATATTTTCAGACTTCATTCAGGAACTTACACCAGTGCGCTACCTACCACTGCTGCTTTTATGCCTGCTTGCCCAGGGCTGCACACAAACACAAAAAAGCCTGGGGGAGACGGTAAAACTCGCTCTGCTCGGGCCGGACGACGTCGAGGTAACGGCAGAGCAGGTCGAAGGCCTGCCCTATGCCAGCATGTATCTGCGCGTTAACAACGGCCAGCGTATTTTTGTGGTGCTGGGCTTTGACGAAAACGGCCAGCAAAAATGGATCACGCGCGATCGCACCATGATCGTCACGCAGCATGGCCGCGTGGTGAAAACGTTAGGCCTGGCGGACAACCTGCATGAGGTGAGCAACCTTGCTCAGGATCCGCTGGCCGATCCGCTGCATCTGACCGATGGCGCAGGCTGGACACGCCAGCTGACCTGGTCGGCAGCGGGCCGCTTCCACGCCGCGACGGCGGTATCGCGCTTTACGCGTTTGCAGGATGAGGTACTTGACCTGACAGGGCACCGCGTCGCCTGCCGCGTCTGGCAGGAAGAGGTCACGGCCGACGGTAAAACCTGGCGCAATATTTTCTGGATCGACACGACTACCGGCCAGGTTCGCCAGTCGCGGCAGACGCTGGGCGGCGACGACGTCTCCGTTGAAACCACCATCCTGAAGCCTGCAAAATCATGAAAAATATTACTTATCTCCTCGCAGGCCTCGCCGCCTGCGTGTCACTGAACGTGTGCGCCGACAGCGAAGTCACCGTCTTCTCGCCGGATCGCAGCGAAACTGCGCTGGTCAGCCATGCGCAAAACCTGGCGCAGCTGACGGCAAGCCCCGCGCTGGCAGGTACCTGGTGGCCAGGCACGGTTATCAGCGAAAAGCTGGCGACGGCAGCGGCGGTACAGCAACAGCAGCAGCTGCTGGCGCGTCTGAAAAGCTGGAGCGCGGAATTACGCGCCGACGACGACGGCGAAAAAGCCGCGGTTGTCGATAACCTTTACCAGCAGATTGCCGCCATTAAGGTCACGGGTCGTCAGATTGTGAACCTCGATCCGGACTGGGTGCGCCTGCGCCCTGAAGAGAACCGTCGGCTGGAGGGTGAATACAGCGTCTATACGCTGCAAAAACCCGGCAGCCTGACGATCGCCGGTCTGGCGAATAACAGCGGCAAAACAACCTGGGTGGCGGGCCGCAGCGTGGTTGACTATCTGGCTGACCACGAGCGTCTGGACGGCGGCGAGCGCAATTTCGTCACGCTGATCGCGCCTACCGGCAAAACCGAGCAGGTGCCGGTCGCCTACTGGAATCGCCGCGATGTTGAACCCGACGCGGGCAGCATCATTTACGTTGGCTTTTCTGCCTGGTCGCTGCCTGACGGCCCGGATCTTAACCAGCAAATTATTTCTGTTTTGACGCACCGGATCCCTGACTGATGAAAAAAACTTACCTTCTCAGCCTGCTGGCGATGTCCGTGGCCTGCGCTTGCCAGGCTCAGGCTGCGGATCCTGTCGGGCCATCGCAGTCCGACTTTGGCGGCGTGGGCCTGCTGCAGGTGCCGACGGCGCGTATGGCGAAAGATGGCGAATTCAGCCTGAACTACCGCTATAACGATCAGTACCGCTTCTATTCCTCCTCGGTGCAGCTTTTCCCGTGGCTGGAAGCCACCATCCGCTATACCGACGTGAAAACCCGTCGCTACAGCGCCGTGGAAAGCTTCAGCGGCAGCCAGTCCTATAAAGACAAGGCGTTCGATCTTAAAGCGCGACTGTGGCAGGAAGGCTACTGGTTGCCGGAAGTCTCCGTCGGCGCGCGCGACCTGGGCGGTACAGGACTGTTCGACAGCGAATATATGGTTGCCAGCAAAGCCTGGGGGCCGTTTGACTTCACCGTCGGGCTGGGCTTCGGCTATCTCGGCAACAGCGGCACGGTCAAAAACCCGTTCTGCGAGGCGGACAGCAGCTATTGCTACCGCTCCAACACCAACGGCACCGCCGGTTCGGTCAGCGACAAAGATCTGTTTAAAGGCCCGGCGGCTATTTTCGGCGGCATTGAATACCAGACGCCATGGCAGCCGCTGCGTCTGAAGGTGGAATACGAAGGCAACGACTATCAGGATGATTTTGCCGGTCGCCTGGAGCAGAAAAGTAAAGTCAACGTTGGGGCTATTTATCGCATCACCGACTGGGCCGACGTTAACGTCAGCTACGAGCGTGGCAACACGCTGATGGCGGGCTTTACGCTGCGCACCAACTTCAACGATCTGCATACCGCCTCGGTGGATGCGCCTAAGCCAGCTTATAATCCACAGCCGCAGGGCGAATTCCTCGAGCCGACGGTGGTGGCGAACCAGCTGACCGACCTGAAATATAATGCGGGCCTGGTGGGGCCAAGAATTCAGGTGAAGGGCGACACGCTTTATGTTTCCGGTCAGCAGGTAAAATATCGCAATACCCAGGAAGGGATCGATCGCGCCAATGTGATCATGATGAATGCGCTGCCGCAGAACATCGAAAAACTGAACGTGACCGAAACGCGCAACAATATGCCGCAGGTCACTACGGAAACCAGCACCGACAGCCTGCGTCAGCAGCTGGAAGGCTATCCGCTCGGCAAAGAAAAAATGCTGGATCAGAAGCGGGTTAACCCGTCCGATCCTGGCCATACCGAGCAGGGCTATTACATCGACGCGGATCGCTTTAACGCCAGCCTGTCACCGGTGCTGAACCAGTCCGTCGGCGGGCCGGAAAGCTTCTATCTGTACCAGGTCGGCGTGATGGCCAGCGCCAACTACTGGCTGACCGATCATTTGCTGGTGGACGGCAGCGTCTTCGGCAACCTGGCGAACAATTACGATAAGTTCACCTATAACGGCGCGCCGGCCGATTCCTCGCTGCCGCGCGTCCGTACCCATATCCGCGACTATGTTGACAACAACGTCTACGTAAATAACCTGCAAGCCAACTATATGCACTCCCTGGGCAACGGCTTTTACGGGCAGGTTTACGGCGGCTATCTGGAAACGATGTATGGCGGCGTGGGCGGCGAACTCCTTTATCGTCCGCTTGATTCCGACTGGGCGTTCGGCGTTGACGCTAACTACGTCAAGCAGCGCGACTGGGACAACATGATGCAGTTCACCGACTACAATGCGAAAGTCGGTAATCTGACCGCCTACTGGCGTCCCTCCTTCTTTAACCATCAGGTGCTGGTGAAGGCGAGCGTGGGTCAGTATCTGGCCGAGGACAAAGGGGCGACGCTGGACGTTTCCCGTCAGTTCGACAGTGGCGTGATCGTCGGCGCTTACGCCACCAAAACCAACGTTTCGGCGGAGGAGTATGGCGAAGGCGACTTCACCAAAGGCTTCTACATTTCTATTCCGATGGATCTGTTTACCGCTTCGCCGACGCGTGGACGCGCGCAGGTCAACTGGACGCCGCTGACGCGCGACGGCGGCCAGATGCTGGGCCGCAAGTATCAGCTTTACGATATGACCACCGATCGGGACAAAGACTTCCGCTAGGGTGCACAGCAAGGGGCGAATTTTCGCCCCTTTTTTTATGCCTGTTGCGGGCGGCTGGCCTGCGGAAAACTTGTGAAGCAGCTCACACTAAAGCATATTGTGGCGGTCAGGATGATCTGACGGGAAATCGTATTTGCAGAGGATGATAATGATTAACGCCACGCGTATTGCCTGGTTTTTACAGATGGTGCTGAACGTAGGCCTGATTTCACTGGCCGGTATTCTGGCCGTTTTTTTAGGAAAAGAGACGTTTCATCTGGCCAACGTGCTGCTGAATACCGGCGAGCAGACCTCTTCGTATCTGCTGATCGAAGGGATTGTGATCTACTTTCTGTACTTTGAATTTATTGCGCTGATTGTGAAGTACTTCCAGTCCGGCTACCACTTCCCGCTGCGCTACTTTGTGTATATCGGCATCACGGCTATTATCCGCCTGATCATCGTCGATCATAAGAATCCGCTCGACACGCTGGCCTATTCTGTCGCGATCCTGATCCTGGTGGTGACGCTGTGGCTGGCGAACAGCAACCGCCTGAAACGCGAATAGGCAGGAAGACGCTTTGTGGGCTGACGAAGCGGCAGCTTTTCGCCCAAGGGCAGAAACAAAAAAACCGCCTTTAACGGCGGTTTTTTTGCGCTGGTCAGGTAAGCGGCCTTGCCAGCAGGTTGATTGCTGATTTAACGCAAGCACTCCCAAGTACGCATAGAATGTCCTTTTGAAGAATGTCTGTCAAGTGTACAAACTGCTTGTTTAGCGTACAATGCGGGCGGGCCTTTTCGCCGTCTTAAGCAAGCGGGCACCGGATTGGGAAAAGGATTTCCAACGGCCGTAAACGCAAGTACTCCCAAGTGCTTGCATTCGCAGTTACATCTCCGGTGGTGGCATTGCGAAGCGGCCTTTAGCAGGGCCGCACAATGAAACGGTATCTTTGTATCGTGCTCGTTGTTTCTGGTGCGCTGTGGTCATCCGGAAAAGGGAAGTGGGAGCTGTCCCATAATTCCATCACGGTGATCGTTAACGCAGCAGGCAAGTAAGCCAGGAGGCCGTCCTACCGGGGCGGCTTTCCGCTTCGCTATCCTGTTAAAATTCTGTTTAACGCCTTTTGCCTTGTGCTACGCTAGCCCCATTTTACTGTCCGGAGAAGCGCAATGACCAACCGCGCGCTGACGCAGCTGCACGCTATCGAATGGCTTCCACTCTCTTCGCCCCAGCTGACGCCGTCGCTGCTTGACTGGCTGATGGAAGAAGATTCCATGACCCGCCGCTTTGAACGCCACTGCGAAAAAGTTACCGTTGAGATCCTGCGCGAGGGCTTTATCGGGGCGGAAGAGGCCGGCGCGGATGCGCTGCTGCTGCCTGAAGAGCCGCGCTACTGGCTGCGGGAAATCCTGCTGTGCGGCGATGGCGAAGCCTGGCTGGCGGCCCGCACCATCCTGCCGGAATCCACGCTACAAGGGCCGGAGCAGAAGCTGCAACAGCTTGGCAGCCAGCCGCTGGGGCGCTATCTTTTCGCCTCGTCGACGCTCAGCCGCGATTTTATCGAACCGGGACGCAGCCACGACCTGTGGGGTCGCCGCTCGCTGCTGCGCCTTTCCGGCAAGCCGCTGCTGCTGACCGAACTGTTTTTACCGCCTGCGCCGCTTTATCACGCCGTTCAGGCCGAAAGGAAGAAGTAGATGGAAAAATCTTTACCTGTCAGTAAGCTTCAGGCCTACAGTCGCCTGATGCGGATTGATAAGCCAATCGGCTCGCTGCTGCTGCTGTGGCCGACTTTCTGGGCGCTATGGCTGGCCGGGCTGCGCGTGCCGCCGCTCAACGTGCTGGTGGTGTTTACGCTGGGCGTCTTTTTTATGCGCGCGGCGGGCTGCGTGGTTAACGACTTTGCCGATCGCAAGATAGACGGACACGTCAAACGCACGCGATCGCGGCCGCTACCGAGCGGCGCAGTCACCTCGACGGAGGCGAAATTTTTGTTTGGCGGTCTGGTGCTGGTGTCGTTTTGCCTGGTGCTGACCATGAATCTGATGACCATCCTGCTCTCTTTTGGCGGCCTGGCGCTGGCGTGGATCTATCCGTTTATGAAGCGCTACACCCATCTGCCGCAGGTGGTGCTGGGCGCGGCGTTTGGCTGGGCCATTCCGATGGGCTGGGCGGCGGTCAGCGAAACGGTGCCGCTGGCCTGTTGGCTGCTGTTTTTCGCCAATATTTGTTGGACGGTCGCTTACGACACGCAGTATGCGATGGTGGACAGGGATGACGATTTAAAAATCGGCGTCAAATCCACCGCCATCCTGTTTGGCCGTTTTGATAAGCTGATTATCGGCCTGTTGCAGCTGGCCACGCTGGGGCTGATGGCCGCCATCGGCTGGCTGACGCAGCTGGGGGCGCCTTTTTACTGCTCGCTGCTGGCGGCGGCGGCGCTGTTTATTTATCAGCAAAAGCTGATTAGCGCTCGCGAACGTGATGCCTGCTTTCGTGGCTTTCTGAATAACAACTATGTGGGGCTGATCCTGTTTGTCGGCATCGCTTTGAGCTGTGCGCCGTTTTCTGGCTGATCGACAGCCAATAAAAAAGGCCGGTGTGATGCTCACGCCGGCCTTTTTTTATCTCTTACCTACTCGTACGTCAGCGCGCTTTCAATGGTCATCCGCACTTCCTGACTGATCAGATCGGCCAGCAGCTGATAGACCTTATGCGTTCTTTCATAGTGCGCATCGCCGGTATCGCTGATATAGCCTTCATCACGCAGCGTCAGCACCAACGTCGAGAACACCGCCTTATCGAAGAATTCCGGCGCGTTGATGCCGTGCAGCACCGACAGGCGCTGCGCCATGGTGCGGCTCTCTTTCTCCAGCGTACCGCGGTTGATCGACGGATTGGCGCTGAGGATAGAAAAGGTGATGGCGTAGCGCTGTAGCGTCTCCCGCACACCGGCCGCCAGCAGCTGTAGCGTATGGAAACGGGCAGGGCTGAGTCGTAGCGTTTGCGTCTGCTCGTCGGCGGTCAACAAACCCTGACGCGCCATTTCGCTGACAAGCGGATCCAGCACGCCCGGCAGCTCGTCTTTTTCCCAGTGCAGGAACAGCTCGCTTTTCAGCATAGGATAGATCACGCTGACCTGGCGCAGCAGCTCGGCGCGCGTCAGCTCCTGATGCTGCATCAAAATTACCGCAATCACCGACGGCATCA
This sequence comes from Erwinia sp. TECH1, assembly GCF_054057575.1. NCBI lineage: Bacteria > Pseudomonadati > Pseudomonadota > Gammaproteobacteria > Enterobacterales > Erwiniaceae > Erwinia > Erwinia sp. TECH1. The sequence continues at coordinate 497,432 of NZ_JBSRZK010000001.1, forward strand.
CCAGCATGTGGTGAACGTTGTTGCGGTAATAGGTCATCAGCACCGCCTGCTCGCGCGGCAGCACGATGATCTCGCCGATATTATCCTGCTCGATCTCGAACTTGTTCATGCTGAGCGCATGATCCAGGAGCGCTTCCGGCGTCATGTCCGGCACGGTGGCGTCCGGCGAATAAGGCACGTTGCGCAGCAGCTGAATATAGCAGTCCAGCTGTTCCACCAGCTGCTCACGGGTTAGCGAACGCTGACGGGAAGCCAGCAGCGCGGTAACGCACAGGTTCATGGCGTTGGCCGCGCCCGCGTTATTGATCCGCACCATGACGCGCTGGGCGATATCGTTGACCGCTGGCGTCAGCCAGGCCGGACGCTGGGATTCGATCGGATCGATAGCGTCGCGCCATTCCGGCACGTGCTTGTTCAGGTAAGCCACCAGCGGCAGCGGTTCACCGAAGTTGACGTAGCCCTGGCCCAGATTGCGCAGCTTGCGCAGCCCGCGCACCATCTGCATAAAGCCTTCTTTTTCTTTGGTCGCGCCGCGCAGCTCTTTGGCATAGGTGCCAACTTCCATGACGTGCTCGTAGCCGATGTAAATCGGCACCAGCGTAATCGGGCGGTTGCCGCCGCGCAGCATCGCCTGAATGGTCATCGACAGCGTGCCGGTTTTCGGATCGAGCAGGCGTCCGGTACGGGAACGGCCGCCTTCCACAAAGTACTCCACGGAATAGCCACGGGTGAACAGCTCGCCCAGGTATTCGCGGAAAACGGTGGAGTAGAGCTTGTTGCCCTTAAACGTGCGGCGAATAAAGAACGCGCCCAGGCGACGGAAAATCGGGCCGGCCGGCCAGAAGTTCAGGTTGATGCCCGCAGCGATATGCGGCGGCACCAGGCCCTGGTGATAAAGCACGTAGGAGAGCAGCAGGTAATCCATATGGCTGCGGTGGCACGGCACGTAAACGATTTCATGGCCGTCCTGCGCCAGCTGACGCACGCGCTCGCCGCCGTTGACGTTGATGCCCTGATAGAGCTTGCTCCACGTCCAGCCCATGATCCTGTCGGTCAGACGGATTGCCTCGTAGGAGAAATCCGCGGCAACTTCTTCCATCAGCTCAATGGCGTTCTGCTGCGCCTTCTCATGGGAGATTTTCTTACTGCGCGCTTCGTCCTCTACGGCCTTGGCGATAGCCTTGGACTGTAAGAGCTTGTTGAACAGATCCTGACGCACAGGCAGACGCGGGCCGACTGCGGCAAGGCGCTGACGGGCAAAGTGCATTCTGGCCACGCGCGCCAGCTTCTGGGCGATGGTTTTATCGGTGCCGTGCTCGGTTGCCATACGGCGCAGCGACACCATCGGCGAGAAACGCACAAAGCTGTCGCGGCCCAGCCACAGGACGGCGATAAATTTCTGAATGCCGTTCAGCACGCGCAGATGCGGCTGGCTTTCGCCCTGAACTTCACGCCCCGGCGCCCGACCAAACATAATCGAGACGGGCACCATCTGCACGTCCAGCAGCGGGTTGCTGCGATGGAGATCCAGATAGTCGTGAAACGTCTTTACGGATTCCGGATTGGCCGCGTAATAAGGAAATACGCGCGGGCCATCATGAATAAAGACGTAGCGGGGCAGCAGCGTGCCGTCGATCTCCAGCGGGTCTAAAGGATCGGGCAGATCCTCTTTGCGACACTGCTCACGCAGCGCCAGCAAATCGGCCTTTGAATCGTATGGCAGCACATACATAATAGGACGCGACGTATCCAGCCCCAGCTCAACGACCGGCTCGGCAGGGATCGCTTTACTTTTTACCAGCATTTTTACCGGTAAATTCAATAATTTGTAATATAAGTTACGCCAACCTGACATAGACAACATAAAGCCTCTTGTTAGCAAAGCGCCGCAAGCATACCAGAATCCTTGCATGAGATCTGTGGTGTTGCAAAATGTGCGCTACCCTGACATTGACGCTAAACAGAACAAAGGGTTCCCTGATTATGGCAAATAACGCCTCGGGTTTAACGCGGATCATTAAAGCTGCGGGGTATTCCTGGAAAGGATTACGGGCGGCCTGGCAACACGAGGCGGCTTTCCGCCAGGAAGTGGTTGCGGCGGTAGTGGCGATTATTATCGCCTGCTGGCTGGACGTGACGCCTTTGGCCAGAGTCATGCTGATTGGCTCCGTCGCGCTGGTGGTGATTGTGGAAATCCTCAACAGCGCGATAGAAGCCGTGGTCGACAGGCTGGGCAATGAGTTCCACGAGCTTTCCGGGCGCGCCAAAGATATGGGCTCAGCTGCCGTGCTGTTAGCTATTCTGTTAGCGGTTTTTGTCTGGCTGTCGATTCTGCTTTCTCACCAGCCGCCGGGCTAAATAGCTATCACCATGGTTTTTTATCCGGCTTGAGGTTTTCATTGACGAAATACCTGTATATACTCACAGTCGACTGTATAAACAACCAGGGGGCGGGATGAAAGCACTAACGGCAAGGCAGCAGCAGGTCTATGACCTGATTCGCCAGCATATTAACCAGACCGGCATGCCGCCGACGCGGGCAGAGATTGCCGCTCAGCTCGGCTTCCGCTCCCCGAATGCGGCTGAAGAACACCTGAAGGCGCTGGCGCGTAAAGGCGTTATCGAGATCGTTTCCGGCGCATCACGCGGTATCCGCCTGATGATGGAAGAAGTCGATGGCCTGCCGCTGATTGGCCGCGTGGCGGCAGGCGAACCGCTGCTGGCGGAACAGCATATCGAAGGCCATTACCAGGTCGATCCCGATCTGTTTAAGCCGGGCGCGGATTTCCTGCTGCGCGTTAGCGGCATGTCGATGAAGGATATCGGCATTATGGATGGCGACCTGCTGGCGGTTCATAAAACCCAGGACGTGCGCAATGGCCAGGTCGTGGTAGCGCGTATTGATGATGAAGTCACCGTCAAGCGCCTGAAAAAGCAGGGCAACATTGTGCAGCTGCTGCCGGAAAACAGCGAGTTCCAGCCGATTGTGGTGGATCTGCGTGAGCATACCTTCTCTATCGAAGGGCTTGCCGTCGGCGTGATCCGCAACGGTAGCTGGCTGTAATAGCCAGACGCCGTGCCGCCTCTGCGTCGTTGCGATGACGCAGAGGCTTGCTTCTACCGGCGGGCGTATCGCCTACGGCTTTTATTTCGCACCTCTCATATTGTCTGAATCCTTCTGCTGTCTGCCCCTGCCATATTGTCTGACCGTGCCTTCGGTTGTTGTCTGCGCCTGGCATATTGTCTGACCGTGCCTGAATGTCTCCTGTGGAGCGCAAGCCATCGTAGTTCTGTCCGACATATATCGATGCCCGCTCCTGTTCGTATTTAGCGTTTATTGTCTTTTCGTATCCCACGCTGATATTTACTGCCTGTTGGTATTCCGCATTGGCGTTTATTGTGTGTTGGCATTCCGTATGGGCAGTTACTCTCTGTTTGCATCCGTCTTTTCCCGAACCCCGCCGATCGAACTGGAAAAATCGCCTCAGCGCTTCTGTTCTCCCGCTTCTTAAGTATCCGAGCCCGCGCGATTTTTGCTGCCCGGCCCGTGCCGCTTCGCTTTTTTTTAGAAAAATACGCCGCCTCGCCGTGCAAACCTGCCATCTTCTACTACAATTATCTGTACGTTAAGCATTTGGGCAGCGTTTTATGTTGCTGTCAGCGGTTTTGCTGTAACGATAAGCTGTTATCACCTAAGGTTAAGGAGAAACAAGATGAATAAAGACGAAGCCGGCGGTAACTGGAAACAGTTAAAAGGTAAATTTAAAGAAAAATGGGGCAAGCTAACCGATGACGACATGACCGTCGTAGAAGGTAAACGCGATCAGCTGGTCGGTAAAATTCAGGAACGTTATGGCTACACCAAAGACCAGGCTGAGAAAGAGCTGGGCGACTGGGAAACCAGCAATAACCATCGTTTCTGATAAGATAGCCTCCGGAAAGGCTGACTGGCACTGCCAGGGCCGATTCTCCGGATAGCCTTCTAAAGCAAGGGCAGCGCTTCTGGCGCTGCCCTTGTTGTTTTGTCTGGCGCGATCCCGCCGCTTAAATTATTCTGATGGTTGACCGTTTCAACGACCGCGCTTTTTTGTCCCAAGCGTATGATCGTGCTGGCACGCATCCTGATGCTGGCAGGCTTCCACCTCAACGCAGCTTTGGCACAATCCGTGCGCTTCAATCACGCTGTTGGTCAGCGCAAAGCCCGCTGCCCGCGACAAGGACTTCAGAATATCCTGCACGCCTTCCGCATGTTGCTCCGCTACGCCGCCGCAGCGGTCGCAGATCAGCATCGCCGAGGTATGCGCAGGCTCTTCGAAATGATGGCAGACGACATAGCTGTTGGTGGACTCCACGCGATGCACGAATCCCTGCTCCAGCAGAAAGTCCAATGCCCGATAGATAGTGGGCGGTTTGGCCTGCGGTTCGCTGGCGCGCAGCAGATCCAGCAGGTCGTACGCGCTGATCGCGCCGTGGTGCTGGCTCATCAGCCGCAGCACCTCCAGACGCTGAGGCGTCAGCCTGACGTTGCGCTGCTGACAGATAGCTTCCGCCTGCGACAGAATATTTTCAGGACTGTTAATGTTCATAGATCTCCCCAGGCTGGCTTAGCACGTTATATTATCACAGCGCCGATAAAAACGCCGCGCTTCCGGCTTCCCGCCTGAGCGTCTCCCTTCATCGCTATGCCCGCAAAAAATTTCAGTCAAATCCGAAGAGCGGAAGCTCACCTTTGTCATCAACTGCGTTGTACCATTCATTACTAAAGAAGACCGTCAATAACGGTTGCACTCTGAAATGTTTTGGCTACATTTACTTAAATATTTGTAAACCTTTCCACAGCAGACGTTGAAAACACGGCTTATTTTCAAGCCAGCTAGCAGATTAAAAGCCGTGCAATGAGCAGAAAAGCCCCGGTAATTTGACTTAGTTCAGGCTAATGACTTAGCACCGTTCGGCCCATTATACGGACAATCACACTTGTCGCGCTTCAGGCGCTGTCTCCTTTGTTGAAGGGTTAGAAGTAAATGGTCAAAAAATTTAAGCTGAACAGATTCACCCGACCGGTTGTATTTCCCGTGCTGTTTCTGGCTCCGCTAAGCGCTCTGGCCGCTGGCAACTACTACGACGCTCGCAACGATGCGATGGGTGGCACGGGCGTAGCCTCTTCAACCTATGGCACGGCGGTGCTGGCTAACCCGGCGCTGATGACGAAAGCCCAGCCGGAAGACGATGTCAGTATTATTCTTCCGGCCGCTGGCGCGCAGCTGACGGATAAGCACAAGCTCATCGATAAAGTGGATGACCTGAGCGACAGCGTTGACCGCTATCAGGACATTGCCGAGCAGGATCCCATCAGCCTGAATTATCCACGCGTGCGGGCGGCGGCCGGCGATCTGGCGAGCCAGCTGCGCGGCATCAAGGGCAACAAAGCCTGGGCTACGGCAGGCGCGGCCGTGGCGGTGACCGTGCCGAACGAAGTGCTGCCTTTTGCCTTTGTGGCGAAAGCTTACGGTACGGCGCACGTGACGGCGAACGTCAGCCAGGGCGATATCGACTATTTGCAGCGCATTGCCGACGGCACCGATTTTCCACGGCCGGGCGCGCAGGACTCGCTGACCTCGTCAGCGCTGGGACGCGGCGCCATAGTTTATGACTACGGCGTTGCCGTGGCGCATGAGTTCAATATTGCCGGTCATCCGGTTTCGTTTGGCATCACGCCGAAGATCCAGAAGACTTATCTCTATAACTATAGCGCCTCCGTTTATAACTACGACAAGTCGGATTTCACCAAAGGGCGCTATAAAAATTCCAATACCGGTTTCAACATGGATGCCGGTGCGGCGACCGATCTGAACGATAACTGGACGCTGGGCGTCAGCGCGCAGAACCTGATTGCCCGCGATATCGATACCCGCGAAGTGAACGGCTACAAGGATACTTACCAGATCCGCCCGGTAGTGACGCCTGGCGTCTCTTATCATACCGAGCGGCTGACGGCGGCGCTGGATGTGGACGCCACGCCGACCAAACGGTTTAAAACGGTGGAAGACAGCCAGTATGCAGGCGTGGGCGCGGAGTATCGCGTACTGGACTGGCTACAGCTGCGTGCAGGTTATCGTGCGGATATGAAGTCTAACGATACCAACGTGGTCACCGCCGGTTTTGGCGTGTCGCCGTTTAACAAGGTGCATCTGGACCTGGCCGGAATGCGGGGCAATGACAATACCTGGGGCGCGGTAGCCCAGCTTAACTTCACGTTCTGATTTCTCTCAGGGGCGCATCACCGTGCGCCCTTACAGCCCGTTTAGCGATTGCGGGCAGTCATGCTATCATTGCGCACATTATCGTCATTTGTTAATCAGAGTCTTTGCGCTTTATGACCCAAAATTTACCTGCCCACCGTTTTTCCGTTGCGCCAATGCTGGACTGGACCGACCGCCACTGCCGCTACTTTCACCGTCAGCTGAGCCGTCAGGCGCTGCTTTACACTGAGATGGTGACCACCGGCGCCATTATTCATGGCAAAGGCGACTATCTGGCCTGGAACCAGCAGGAGCAGCCGGTCGCCCTGCAGCTTGGCGGTAGCGATCCGCTTGCGCTGGCGCAATGTGCCGAACTGGCGCAGGCTCGCGGCTATAACGAGATCAACCTGAACGTCGGTTGTCCTTCCGACCGCGTGCAGAACGGACGCTTCGGCGCCTGCCTGATGGGAGAAGCCGCGCTGGTGGCGGACGCGGTGAAGGCCATGCGCGATCGCGTGTCGATTCCGGTCACGGTAAAAACCCGTATCGGCATTGATGAGCAGGACAGCTATGAGTTTCTCTGCGATTTTATCCGTCAGGTATCGGAACAGGGCGGCTGCGACATGTTTATTATCCATGCGCGTAAAGCCTGGCTTTCCGGCCTCAGCCCGAAAGAGAACCGCGAGATCCCGCCGCTGGACTACGAGCGCGTTTATCAACTGAAACGTGATTTTCCGCATTTGACGCTGTCGATTAACGGCGGCATCAAGTCGCTGGCGGAAGCCAAAGCGCATTTGCAGCATGTGGATGGCGTGATGGTAGGCCGCGAAGCCTATCAAAATCCGGGAATGCTGGCAGAGGTTGATCGGGAGCTGTTTGGCTGCGATCGTCCTGCGGTCGATCCGGTGGCGGTGGTGCGCTCAATGTACCCTTATATTGAAAGCGAACTGGCGCAGGGAACTTACCTGGGCCATATCACTCGCCATATGCTGGGGCTGTTTCAGGGGATCCCTGGCGCACGCCAGTGGCGTCGTTATCTGAGTGAAAATGCCCACAAGCCGGGTGCGAACGTAGAGACGCTGGAAGCCGCGCTGGCGCTGGTGGCCGACAAGGTACCGACAGCGGTATAAGCCGTCGGGCCAAAGGCGCTATCAGTAAGCGGCGGCCGGCAGAAATCCTCGAATGACCGCCTGTAAAGCACGGCCTGCTGCTGGCTCGCTATTACCTGGTCAATATCGCGCCAGGTAATAGCGATATTGACCAGGCCCTCCGTGCGGTTCTTTTATCCTTTCTCATTAAATTCAAAGCTTTAGATGAACTGCATTTCTGGCACGGATCTTGTAATAGTGCTACAGCATCTTTAACGGGAGGAACGCTGATGGAAATCTTTTTCGTGCTTGGCTTTTTTGTCATGCTGCTGCTGACGGGCGTTTCGCTGCTGGGGATTATCCTGGCGCTGTTTGTCGCCAGCGTAGTGATGATGTTCGCCGGTTTGCTGATGGTGGTCATTAAAATGCTGCCTTGGCTGGCGCTGGCGGTCGCTGCGGTATGGATTTATCGCGCATACCGTAAACCGCCGTCAAAAACAGCACGCTGGATATCTCGCTAATTTCAGAGCGTTGACGCCAGGTTTGCAAAAGGTAATGCGGAGTCGATCACAACCTGGCAGATCGCACAGACAAATTTGCAATTAAACATATTTTTTACTTATGAATTCTGTCAGGATGATTTTACTGAATTGCCGAAATTCATCGCCGCTGACCCTACAACCAGCGCGAACTATAAAAAAGAAAAAGGGGCTTCCTACGGGAAGCCCCACTTATTTCTGACAGGCCTGGCGCGTTTGCCGTCAGGGGATCAGCAGGCAGGAGCCTTGAGTGGCACGGCTTTGCAATGTTTTATGCGCCTGCTGCGCGTCCGTTAACGCAAACTTCTGCTGTTCCGGCACCTCTACCTTAATCGCACCGCTGGCTATCAGCGAAAACAGCTCGTTGCTGGCCTGCGTCAGCGCATCGGCGTTGGTGATATAGCCGTTAAGAGAAGGGCGGGTCACGTACAGCGATCCTTTCTGGGTGAGCGTCGATAAATTCACCCCGGTCACCGGCCCGGAGGCGTTGCCGAAGCTGACCATCAGGCCGCGCCGCTGCAGGCAGTCCAGCGAGGCTTCCCAGGTATCCTTGCCTACCGAGTCGTACACCACGCGCACTTTCTTGCCGTTGGTCAGTTCCAGCACGCGCTTTGCCACATCTTCTTCGCGATAGTTAATGGTTTCCCAGGCGCCGGCCTCTTTGGCTCTTGCCGCTTTTTCCGCCGAGCCGACGGTGCCGATCAGATGCGCGCCCAGCGCTTTCGCCCACTGGCAGGCGATCAGCCCTACGCCGCCCGCCGCCGCCTGAAACAGAAAGGTTTCGTCCGGCTGTACCACGTAGGTCTGCCGCAGCAGGTAATGCACGGTCAGCCCTTTCAGAAACGAGGCCGCCGCCTGCTCAAAAGAGATGGCGTCCGGCAGCAGCGCCAGCTTGTCAGCCGAAACGGCATGATATTCGCTGTAGGCGCCCAGCGCCGACTGCGCATAAACCACGCGATCGCCAACCTTAACCGTAGTCACGCCTTCGCCCACGCTCTTTACCACGCCAGCCGCTTCCGTTCCCAGGCCAGAAGGCAGCGAAGCCGGATAAAGCCCGCTGCGCACGTAGGTATCAATGTAGTTAATGCCTATCGCTTTGTTCTCAACCACAACCTCGTCAGCGGCCGGTTCCGGGATGGCCGCATCGATAATCTGCATCACTTCCGGGCCGCCGTGCTGACTGATTTGTATGCGTTTTGGCATGGTCACTCCTGTTGATTGCGCGTGATTGATGGAGGACGAAAGGCCGTCAAACGGGTATACTGGCGCGTCCCCACACAAGGTATTACATCACTATGGCAGGAAATAAACCCACCAACAAATCCAATGAAAACCGTGAGCCGCGCGACCGGCAAATGGAAGGGCTGAAGCTGCCGCCCCATTCGCTGGAAGCGGAGCAGTCCGTGTTGGGCGGCCTGATGCTGGATAACGAGCGCTGGGATAACGTCTCTGAGCGCGTGGTGGCGCAGGACTTCTTTAGTCGTCCGCATCGCATGATCTTCAGCGAAATGCAGCGGCTGCTGGAAATGGGCAAGCCAATCGATCTGATCACGCTTTCCGAGTCGCTGGAAACCAAAGGTGAACTCAGCATGGTCGGCGGCTTCGCTTACCTGGCTGAATTATCGAAAAATACGCCAAGTGCGGCGAACATAGGCGCCTATGCCGACATCGTACGCGAACGAGCGGTGGTACGCGAAATGATCGCGGTGGCAAACGAGATCGCCGATGCCGGTTACGATCCGCAAGGCCGCACCAGCGAAGATCTGCTCGATCTGGCGGAATCCCGCGTTTTCCAGATCGCCGAAAATCGCGCCAACAAGGATGAAGGGCCGAAAAGCGTCGATCAGATCCTGGAAGCGACGATCTCCAGGATCGAATCGCTTTACCAAACGCCGCATGATGGCGTAACCGGCGTTGACACCGGCTATCAGGATCTTAATAAGAAGACCGCAGGTCTCCAGCGCTCGGATTTGATTATCGTGGCGGCGCGTCCGTCGATGGGTAAAACCACGTTTGCCATGAACCTCTGCGAAAACGCGGCGATGTTGCAGGATAAACCGGTATTGATCTTCAGCCTGGAAATGCCCGGCGAACAGTTGATGATGCGTATGCTGGCCTCGCTTTCCCGCGTTGACCAGACCCGTATTCGTACCGGCCAGCTGGATGACGAAGACTGGGCGCGTATTTCCAGCACGATGGGCATTCTGCTGGAGAAGAAGAACATGTTTATCGATGACTCTTCCGGCCTGACGCCAACGGAAGTGCGCTCGCGCGCGCGACGTATTTTCCGTGAGCACGGCGGGTTAAGCCTGATTATGATCGACTACCTGCAGCTGATGCGCGTCCCGGCGCTGTCCGATAACCGTACGCTGGAGATTGCCGAGATTTCCCGCTCGCTGAAGGCGCTGGCAAAAGAGCTGCAGGTGCCGGTCGTGGCGCTGTCGCAGCTTAACCGTTCTCTTGAACAGCGTGCCGATAAGCGTCCCGTTAACTCCGATCTGCGTGAGTCCGGCTCCATCGAGCAGGATGCCGACCTGATCATGTTTATCTATCGTGACGAGGTTTACCACGAAAACAGCGATCTGAAAGGCATTGCGGAAATCATTCTGGGCAAGCAGCGTAACGGCCCTATCGGCACGGTGCGCCTGACCTTTAACGGCCAGTGGTCGCGCTTTGATAACTACGCCGGCCCGCAGTACGACGACGAATAAGCTCTTCTTTCTTTGCCTCTTCCGGTAGCGGCCGTTATTGGAAGAGGGTTTTCATTGCCTTCAGGCATATCAATACGCTAACCCTTTATTCTCTCCTGCTGTTCTTCTCGTAATTTTTTTGAATATTAATCTCTGACAAGAAAGCCATTACCAATAAGCGTGCGTTTACCCGGCAGCGGTTTTTCCCTTAGGAAAATAGTATTGGACAACGAGGCGGGAACTGCGCTTACCTGTCCGGTAGGAAAAATAATTAGCCGCCGGATAAATGATGACCCAGATCGATGATTATGACTTCAAAATACTGACGCTGCTGGAAAGCAATGGCCGCCTGACTAACCAGGAGCTGAGCGATCTGGTCGGGCTTTCCGCTTCACAGTGCTCCCGCCGCCGCATCAACCTTGAGCAGGCGGGGCTGATCCTCGGCTATCACGCACGGCTTTCAGCTAATGCGGTAGGGCTGGGCCTGATCGGCCTGATTGAAGTCCGCCTGATTAACCACACCGCTGAATACGTGGACAGCTTTACCCGCATGGTGGCTGAAGAAACGGCTATCGTCGATGCCTGGAAAACCACCGGCGACGCCGACTATCTGCTAAAGGTCGCCGTCGCCGATTTGCCCGCGTTGAGCGCGCTGATTAGCCAGCTGGTGGCGGGACATCGAAGCGTGTCGCATGTTAAGACCTCTGTCGTGCTCACCCGCCTGAAAGAAAACGGCATGATGACGCCTGGCTGACCAATAGCCCTTTTTTGGTGCAGATGTGGATCAATTTAGTGCATGGTCAGGGTATGCCATGCGAGATATAAGCGTGTTTCCTCTTATTCATGCATATATTGATGCTTTTACCCCGTAAATGCGCACAAGGTTAATTCTTTCCAGTCAATCACTTGTCTCGCCATCACCCGAATGGCAAAAGAGTGGTGCGATTCTTGCTGAGTCAGCGTTTATTTCTCAGAGAATCAACCTTATGGATAACGTCGTTCAGCCTGTTAAAGTCCCCCATACCTTTATCGAAGATGCGCTGGCGCTGCTGTTTGGAACGCTGATGGTCTCGTTTGGCGTAATGCTGTTAAAAAGCGCAGGCGCCCTGACCGGCAGCACCGCAGGTATCGCTTTTCTGCTTAGCTATCTGACGCACGCTTCTTTCGGCCTCGCTTTTTTCCTGATCAACCTGCCTTTTTACTGGCTGGCGGTAAAGCGCATGGGCTGGGCGTTTACCCTTAAAACCTTCAGCGCCGTCGGCCTGGTGTCGCTGTTTACCCATCTGCATACGCTTTTTATCCATTTTTCCGCGCTGGATCCCTTTTACGCCACGCTGTTCGGTAACGTCATTATGGGGATTGGGTTTATAGTACTGTTCCGCCATAAGGCCAGCCTGGGCGGCGTGAATATTCTGGCGTTATGGCTACAGGATCGTTACGGTATCCGTGCCGGAAAATTACAGATGGCGGTCGATACCTGCGTGGTACTGGCCTCGCTGTTTGTGGTGCCGCTGCCGATGCTGGCGGCCTCGGTTGCGGGCGCGGCGATCCTTAACCTGATTATCGCCATGAACCACCGCCCTGGCCGTTACGCTGTCTGAACCAGGTGCGGCGCCCTTTGTCGCGCAAGGCCGCGAGCGCCACAGCGCCCGACCAACTAATTAATGGAGATTTGCACCGTGTTTCAAAACGTTGATGCCTATGCTGGCGATCCGATCCTTTCCCTGATGGAAACCTACAAGCAGGATACGCGCCCCCACAAGGTTAACCTGAGCATCGGGCTGTATTACGACGGCCAGGGCGTTATTCCTCAGCTGAAGGCGGTAGCCGCAGCGGAAGCGCGTCTGAACGCGCAGGCGCACGATGCTTCTCTCTATCTGCCGATGGAAGGGCTGCCGTCCTACCGCAGCGCGGTTGCGCCGCTGCTGTTTGGTCAGGCGCATCCAATGTTGCAGGCCGGGCGTATCGCCACCATCCAGACCGTTGGCGGCTCCGGCGCGCTGAAGGTCGGTGCGGATTTCCTCAAGGCGTATTTTCCCGGCTCTCAGGTCTGGGTCAGTAACCCAACCTGGGAAAACCATATTGCGATCTTTTCCGGCGCGGGTTTCCAGGTAAACACCTATCCGTGGTACGACGATGCGACCAACGGCGTGAAGTTCGAAGAGCTGATCGCCACGCTGAAGACGCTGCCGCCGCAGAGCATCGTGCTGCTGCATCCCTGCTGCCATAATCCGACCGGCGCCGATCTGACTAACCAGCAGTGGGACAGCGTGACGGCGGTACTGAAAGAGCGCGATCTGATCCCCTTCCTGGATATTGCCTATCAGGGCTTTGGCGAAGGCATGGAAGAAGACGCCTATGCGATCCGCGCGATTGCCGCCGCAGGTTTACCGGCGCTGGTCAGCAACTCTTTCTCAAAAATCTTCTCGCTGTACGGCGAGCGCGTCGGCGGTCTTTCCGTAGTCTGTGAAGATGCGGAAGAAGCTTCCCGCGTGCTGGGCCAGCTGAAGGCCACCGTGCGCCGCAACTACTCCAGCCCGCCAAACTTCGGCGCTCAGGTGGTGGCCTGCGTGCTGAACGACGCGGCGCTGAAAGCGCAGTGGCTGGCGGAAGTCGAGGCGATGCGCGTGCGCATCTCCACCATGCGTCAGGCGCTGGTGGACGTGCTGACCACGGCGGTGCCGGGCAAAAACTTCGATTACCTGCTGAAGCAGCGCGGCATGTTTAGCTACACCGGTCTGAGCGCGGCACAGGTCGATCGCCTGCGTGACGAGTTCGGCATCTATTTGATTGCCAGCGGCCGTATGTGCGTGGCGGGCCTGAACAACGAGAACGTGCATCAGGTTGCCGAAGCCTTCGCCGCGGTGATGTAAGCCGCTGTGGCCGGACGCCCGTCCGGCCTTTTTCACTCTTTTTTCCCTCCACAGGTTTACCTTTTCCCATCATGCTGCACACTTAACGGAACGTATTCAGCTAAGGAGCATAACGATGTGGTATCAGCAGACAATCACCCTGGATCCCAAATCCCGCGGCTTTCACCTGATAACGGACGAGATCGTCCAAGAGCTGCGGCGGCTTGGCGATGTGCAGGTCGGCCTGCTGCATCTGCTGCTTCAGCATACTTCCGCCTCGCTGACGCTGAATGAAAACTGCGATCCCACGGTGAGAAGCGACATGGAAAACCATTTTTTGCGGCAGGTGCCGGAAAGGGCTAACTATGAGCATGATTACGAAGGCGCGGACGATATGCCTGCGCATATTAAATCTTCGTCGCTGGGCGTGTCGCTGACGCTGCCGGTGAGCCGTGGCAAGCTGCTGCTGGGCACCTGGCAAGGCATCTGGCTGGGCGAGCATCGCAATCACGGCGGCAGCCGCCGTATTATCGCCACGCTACAGGGGGAATGACATGAACGTATCGGATTTACTTTCTTACTGCATGGACAAGCCGGGCGCGGAGCAGGTCGTGCATAACGACTGGAAAGCGACCCAGATAAAAGTGGACGACGTGCTGTTTGCGATGGTACATGAAGTGGACGACCGTCCTGCGGTAACTCTGAAGTCGACGCCCGCGCTGGCGGATTTACTGCGGGAAAAGCACAGCGATGTGGTGCCCGCCGCGCATCTGAATAAAACGCACTGGAGCACCGTGCTGCTGGATGGCTCGCTGAAGGATTCGCAGATTTACTATCTGATCGACGCCTCGCTTCAGCAGGCGCTGGCTACGCGAACGGCGTAGTGAAAGAAGACGCGGCTCAGGCACCCTGATACCCATCGGGCTTCAGGATGCCTGAAGAACGTTTATCCGCGCAGCGTGGCGATATCAATCACAAAACGGTACTTCACGTCGCTTTTCAGCATACGTTCGTAGGCTTCGTTGATTTCGTCCATTTTGATCATCTCGATATCCGAGGTGATGTTGTGCTTGCCGCAGAAATCCAGCATTTCCTGTGTTTCTTTGATGCCGCCAATCAGCGAACCGGCGATGCTGCGGCGTTTGAAAATCAGGTTAAACACCTGCGGTGATGGATGATCGTGTTCCGGCGCGCCAACCAGCGTCATGTTGCCGTCGCGACGCAGCAGCGTGATAAACGGGTTCAAATCGTGCGGAGCCGCCACGGTATTCAGGATAAAATCAAAGCTGTTGGCGTGCTGTGCCATCTGCTCAGGATCTTTAGAAATCACCACTTCATCCGCGCCCAGGCGTTTGCCGTCTTCTACCTTAGAAGGCGAGGTGGTGAACAGCACGACGTGCGCGCCCATCGCGTGTGCAATTTTCACGCCCATATGGCCCAGACCGCCCAGGCCCACGATACCGACTTTTTTGCCCGGGCCTGCGCCCCAGTGGCTCAGCGGCGAATAGGTGGTGATGCCGGCGCACAGCAGCGGCGCGGCGCCTGCGGGATCCAGATTCTCCGGCACGCGCAGCACGAAGTCTTCATTGACGACGATCTGCGTTGAGTAGCCGCCGTAGGTGATGTCGCCGGTTTCGCGATCTTCACCGTTATAGGTGCCGGTAAAGCCGTTTTCGCAATACTGCTCCAGGTCTTCTTTACAGCTGTCGCAGGTGCGGCAGGAATCAACCAGACAGCCGACGCCGACTAAATCGCCGATTTTATACTTGTGCGTATGGCCGCCGACGGCGGTCACGCGACCTACGATTTCATGTCCCGGTACGACGGGAAAAATGGTGTTTTTCCACTCGTTGCGGGCCTGGTGTAAATCGGAATGGCAGACGCCGCAGTAAAGAATTTCAATCTGTACGTCGTGCTCACGCAGTTCGCGCGGCTGGAATTCAAAAGGCGCAAGCTTTGCATCGGCGCTTTTAGCGGCATAAGCATGGGTAATATTCATGGACTCTCCTGATAATGGAATGGCGTGTGCCTCACGGCTCATTAAGGATAGTGGCCCGTTCCGCGCAGGGGTATGCCGGAACCTGTTTAAATCTTGCCTGATCCTGCAAGTTTTAGGGGAAAATGACAAAAAACAGGCGCTAATAAGAAAGTTTTATTGCAGACGCGGAAGAAAATGGCGGAAGCGATAACGGCAGTGCAGAGGGAAAAAAGGCGCGAGCCGTTAACGACTCGCGCCTTCGTAGCAAACTATTTCTTTGCCAGTAGCGGTTTAAGGAAGCGTGCGGTATGCGACTCTTTGCACTCCGCCACCGTTTCCGGCGTGCCGGAGACCAGGATCTCGCCGCCGCCGCTGCCGCCTTCCGGGCCGAGATCGACAATCCAGTCAGCCGTTTTGATCACGTCCAGGTTGTGCTCAATCACCACGATGGTATTGCCCTGATCGCGCAGCTGGTGCAGCACGGCCAGCAGCTGCTGGATATCGGCAAAGTGCAGGCCGGTGGTCGGCTCATCCAGGATGTAGAGCGTCTGACCGGTGCCGCGCTTCGACAGCTCGCGGGCCAGCTTGACGCGCTGCGCCTCGCCGCCGGAAAGCGTGGTGGCCGACTGCCCCAGACGGATATAGGAAAGGCCCACGTCCATCAGCGTTTGCAGCTTACGCGCCAGCGCAGGCACCGCATCGAAGAACTCGCGCGCCTCTTCGATAGTCATCTCCAGCACCTGGTGAATGCTTTTGCCTTTGTATTTAATCTCCAGCGTCTCACGGTTATAGCGCTTGCCCTTACACTGGTCGCACGGCACGTAGATATCCGGCAGGAAGTGCATTTCCACCTTAATCACGCCGTCACCCTGACAGGCTTCGCAGCGTCCGCCGCGTACGTTAAAGCTGAAGCGGCCCGGCGTATAGCCGCGCGTGCGCGATTCCGGCACGCCCGCAAACAGTTCGCGCACCGGCGTAAAGATGCCGGTATAGGTGGCCGGGTTGGAGCGCGGCGTACGCCCGATCGGGCTTTGGTCGATATCGATAACCTTATCGAAATGCTCCATGCCGGTAATTTCGCGATAGGGTGCCGCCTCGGCGATGGTGGCGCCGTTCAGCTGGCGCTGCGCGATAGGGAACAGCGTATCGTTGATCAGCGTCGACTTGCCGGAACCGGACACGCCGGTAATGCAGCTGAACAGGCCAACCGGCAGCGTCAGCGTGACGTCCTTCAGGTTGTTGCCTTTTGCGCCGCTCAGCTTCAGCACTTTGCTGGCATCGGCTTTGACGCGCTCTTCCGGCACCTGAATACCGCGCTCGCCGCTCAGGTACTGTCCGGTCAGCGACTCCTTCACCGCCATGATGTCGTCAACGGTGCCTTCCGCCACCACCTGGCCGCCGTGCACGCCCGCGCCCGGCCCGATATCAATCACGTGATCGGCAGCGCGGATCGCATCTTCATCATGCTCTACCACGATCACGGTGTTGCCCAGATCGCGCAGGTGTACCAGCGTCTCCAGCAGGCGCTCGTTATCGCGCTGGTGCAGGCCGATAGAAGGCTCATCCAGCACGTACATCACGCCCACCAGCCCGGCGCCGATCTGGCTCGCCAGACGGATACGCTGTGCTTCGCCGCCCGACAGCGTTTCAGCAGAGCGGGACATCGACAGGTAATTCAGGCCGACGTTAACCAAAAACTTCAGGCGATCGCCGATCTCTTTCAGTACTTTCTCGGCGATTTTGGCGCGCTGGCCGCTCAGCTTCATGTTCTGGAAGAACGCCATTGCATGGCCGATGCTCATATCCGAAATAGTCGGCAGCGTGGTGTTCTCAACGTAGACGTGGCGCGCCTCACGGCGCAGACGCGTACCTTCACAGGTCGCACAGGCGCGGTTGCTGATAAACTTCGCCAGGTCCTCGCGCACCGCGGCGGACTCCGTCTCTTTGTAACGGCGCTCCATATTATGCAGCACGCCTTCGAACGGATGGCGACGCACGGAGGTATCGCCGCGATCGTTGATGTATTTAAACTCGATGCTCTCTTTGCCGGAGCCGTACAGGATGATTTTGCGAGCCTTGTCGCTCAGTGAATCAAACGGCGCTTCGATGTCGAAATCCAGGTGTTCGGCCAGCGAGCGCAGCATCTGGAAGTAGTAAAAGTTACGGCGATCCCAGCCACGGATAGCGCCGCCGGCCAGCGACAGCTCCGGGTTTTGCACCACGCGATCCGGATCGAAATATTGCTGTACGCCCAGACCGTCGCAGGTCGGGCAGGCGCCGGCCGGATTGTTGAACGAGAACAGGCGTGGTTCCAGCTCCGTCATGCTGTAGCCGCAGATTGGACAGGCGAAATTGGCGGAGAAGATCAGCTCTTCCGCCTGCGCGTCGTCCATATCGGCGATCACGGCGGTGCCGCCGGAAAGCTCCAGCGCCGTCTCAAAAGATTCCGCCAGGCGCTGTTTCAGATCTTCCCGCACCTTGAAGCGATCCACCACTACTTCGATGGTGTGTTTCTTTTGCAGCTCCAGCTTCGGCGGATCGGAGAGATCGCAGACCTCGCCGTCGATGCGCGCGCGGATATAGCCCTGTGAAGCCAGGTTTTCCAGCGTTTTGGTGTGCTCGCCCTTGCGTTCTTTAACGATAGGCGCGAGCAGCATCAGGCGGCGGCCTTCCGGCTCCGACAGCACGTTATCCACCATCTGGCTGACCGTCTGCGCCGCCAGCGTGACGTCGTGGTCCGGGCAGCGCGGTTCGCCCACGCGAGCAAACAGCAGGCGCAGGTAGTCGTGGATTTCCGTGATGGTGCCGACGGTAGAGCGTGGGTTATGCGAGGTTGATTTCTGTTCGATCGAGATGGCTGGCGACAGCCCTTCTATATGATCGACATCCGGCTTTTCCATCAGCGAGAGGAACTGACGCGCATAGGCGGAAAGGGATTCCACGTAGCGGCGCTGCCCCTCGGCATACAGCGTATCAAACGCCAGCGAGGACTTACCCGAACCCGACAGGCCGGTGACAACGATCAGTTTGTCGCGCGGGATGATCAGGTTGATATTCTTCAGATTATGGGTGCGGGCACCCCGTACTTCGATCTTATCCATTCACAATTCCCGGATTAACACGGACGTCACCATGCCTGTCCGGCACGGCCAGAATTAAGCCTGTTAGTATGGCACAAAAAAAGCTGAATGGATATACAGTACTTTGCTGTATAATACGCCACGGGATCCTGGCATTGCCAGGCGGCGCCAGGGCATTTTGCGATCCTGCCCGCCCCGCCTGCCGAAAGGCTGCGCCTGAAAGCGACCCTTTGCGATCTGCCTCTGAAACCCGGATCCGAAGGTATAATCTATGGGTAGGGCGTGTTAGAATTTCATCCTTAAGCTAAGAACATTTATCGGAGAGACGAACATGGCCAGCAGAGGCGTAAATAAAGTAATCCTGGTGGGAAATCTGGGTCAGGATCCGGAAGTCCGCTATATGCCGAATGGCGGCGCCGTTGCCAACATTACGCTGGCCACGTCCGAAAGCTGGCGTGACAAGCAGACCGGCGAAACCAAAGAGAAAACGGAATGGCACCGCGTCGTGCTGTTCGGCAAGCTGGCGGAAGTGGCGGGCGAATACCTGCGCAAAGGCTCTCAGGTTTATATCGAAGGGGCGCTGCAAACCCGTAAATGGACCGACCAGGCGGGCGTGGAGAAGTACACCACCGAGGTTGTGGTTAACGTTGGCGGCACCATGCAGATGCTGGGCGGCCGTCAGGGCGGCGGCGCACCGGCTGGCGGCGGCCAGGGTCAGAACAACAACAACGGCTGGGGCCAGCCGCAGCAGCCTGCGGGCGGCAACCAGTTCAGCGGCGGCCAGCAGCAGCAGTCTCGTCCACAGCCGCAGCAGAACAGCGCGCCGGCGGGCAACGAGCCGCCAATGGATTTCGATGACGATATCCCGTTCTGATTATTGTCGCCGGGCCAAGGCCTGGGCAGACTAAACAGCAAAAACCCCGTTTATACGGGGTTTTTTTATGGCCGCAGTTTTATAGCCGCAGCGGATTAACCCAGCGTGCTGGTGGCGACGCTCTCGCTTTTTACGTTCTCTGCCGCGCGTTTACCGGCCAGGAACGCGTGATCCGAATTGTAGTACTCCCACTCGCTATAGCGACCCGACAGATGAATATCCTGGGTCAGCAGCCACTGGCGGATTAACGCGACGTTCGCCTGGCGGTGATGGTCGTACACCACATAGGCGTAAGGCATATCGACCTCGCTGGCGGTAATCACGGGATCGTCAGCGCGGATAATACCAACCCGAATACAATCCTCCACGCAGCGGGCTATCAGCGCGTCGCCTTTCAGCGGCAAAGGGTGCTCCGCGCAATAGCTGATCTCGCAGGTCAGGCCAAAGCCATCTTTCGGGTTATTAAACGGACTGGCGTTGCCTTGCAGGAAAATGCGGTGGAAGATCGTCTCGCCCGGATAGTAAATCCAGTGTTTCTCGCTAAGGTTAGCGCGGCCGATGCCCAGGTTGACGCAGCGCACTGAAACATGACGCAAATGCCTGGCGGCTGCCTGCACGTTTTGCGGCGCTTCATCGCCCATCAGAACGATCAGTTCCGGCAGCGGCATAGTATTGATCAGCTGCTCATAGCGAAAGGCCCGTCCGTCGGCCAGCAGCGCGGTGCGCGCCTGCGGCAGGATCTTGACGATAGCAGCATTGGTTTCCAGCCTGCATTTCAGATGGGGTAAAAAACCGGACATCAACGCCTGAAAACCGCCGCGCAGCGGATAGCCGAAGCGGGCGTTTGGGCCGACCGGCTTCGCCAGCGGCTTCAGCGCGCCGTCGATAATCTGATCCAAATCCGGTAAGGGCACGCGGCCGCCGAGCCATGAGGTTTCCATTTCGCTCAGCGGCAGCTTCCACAGCTTGTTGTTGTAGGGCAGCGCAAAATAACGCGCGATGCCTTTTCCCCACGTATGCAGGATAAACTGCTCAAAATTTTCCGGTTTGCCGACGGTCAGTGCGCACGCTTCATCGGGCACCGATCCATCCGCGCAGCAGTCGCGGTGGCTAAGACGGTTCTCCGTGCGGCGCAAATCCCTGGCGGCCGCGGCGTTAAGCGGCACCGCCTGCGCTTCGGCCTCGCCATAGCGCGCTTCGATAGCGCCAAGGATGCACTCTTTGATCACCTCCGGCGGCAGCCCATGCAGCGCGGACTGGAAAGGGTAGCGGGTGTGCACGCCCTCGCTGTAAACCCAGGCCTCCCGATCCTGCCAGTGCAGGTTATCGCCCAGCAGCATCTCGTAAAGCTGCAGCACGTAGGGATCCTGGGAAAACATAATATGGCCAGCGTAATCGAAGGTGAAACCGGCGTGTTCGACCGAGCGGCACCAGCCGCCGGGCGCGGCGTTTTTTTCCAGCAGCACGGCGCCTTCGCCATAGTGGTAGCCCGCGCTCAGCCCGGTCGGCCCGGCGCCGATAATCAAACAGGGAACCTTCTCTGCCTCTTCGGCCTGCACGTTAAGCCAGGCGACATCCTGTGCCTTAACGGCTGCGTCGGCGGCTGACGGCGCGGAGTGGGCGACGACAGCCTGTGTCATCAGCTCGTGCATTCGATCTGCAGTGCGATCCCAGGACGTCTCCGCCACTTTGGTGCGCATCTTCGCGGCGAGCATCTGGTGAGCGTCCGGCGTCAGTTTCAGCATCTTTTCACAGGCGTGGATAAAGGCCGCGTGACTATCGGCAATTTCGACCAGCCCCGCGTAGTGCCGCTGCACGTCGGCGATAGCCGTGCTGACGACAGGCAGACGAGCCGCCATATACTCCAGCACTTTGGTTGGGCTGATATAGCGCGTGGAGGCGTTCAGGGCGAAGGGCATCAGGCAGACATCCCAGCCCGCGAGAAACTGCGGCAGCGCCTGATAAGGCTGCTGCCCGAACCAGTGAATATTGCCGCGCTGCGGCAGCGTAGCCGGATCGATTTTCACCACCGGCCCGACCATAACGATCTGCCAGTCCGGATGGCTGTCGGCCAGCGCCGCAATGAGCGGCAGATCCAGACGCTCATCGATCACGCCATAGTAGCCCAGGCGCAGCGGCGGCAAATTTTCCTGCAAAGGATGGCCGTTGCTGCGATCCAGCGCCTGCTCAAAATGCACCGCGTCTACGCTGCTGGGGAAACAGTGTACGTGAGGATGCTTGCTTTTTTTCGCCTCGTACAGGCTGGTGCCGCCGGTAAACACCAGATCGGCCCGGCTCATCAGCGCGGATTCACGCTGTTGGAGCTGGCGCGGCGCCTGATCGAACGCCGACAGCTCATCCATGCAGTCGTAAATAATGGCGCGCGGCTTCAGGCCCGTCAGCAGAGGCAGCGCCATAGGCGTATAGAACCAAATCAGCGGCTGCTCATCCTCATCAATCAGCGTGGCGAGCAGAAGCTGAAGCGGCGCAATCTGGCTGTCGTGAAAACCCGGCGCGTTGACGTCGGTATGCGGCTGCACCACCGTCACGTTAGGCGCCGGGCTGCTGGTATGGATCTCTTCCGCTCCCGCCTGATAAATCGGCTCTTCAACAAACAGGATGCGGTAGTGCTGCGCGAGGCGGGTCAGCAGATGCTGAGGGCGTTGAAAAACGAATCCCCAACGCAGATGACTGAAAACAATCAGGACTGGTATTTTCATATTATTCTCCCGGGCTTCCCTGGCCGACGTGATAAAGGAATGAAAACGGCGCATCGTACGCTGCGCCAGGAGCAGAGCATGGTCATAAGGGTGTTGGAGCTGACGTGCACAGGGATCGGGGCCTTGCCGATCGAGATCCCACAAGCCGCTGCGGGTCCAGAAAGCGGTGTCTTCCCAAAGCGGTCGATCGATAATCGGATAAAGGCAAGCGCCGCTGATGGTGACGCCAGCCAGCTGCGCCTGCGCAAGCTGCGAGCCGATCTCCGCGATCCAGGCGCCGCGCCCGCTGCCGACATGGCTGGTTTCGGCCAGCAGCAGCGGCCGCTGGTAGCGATTATGCAGCGCATGCAGCAGCGCATGCAGCGGCTTGCGGCGTGCGTCGCCAAGATGCCAGTAGAGTCGACGGCCGGAAAACGCTTCCCACTGATTGTCGTGATAATAATTAACGCCAATCAGATCCAGATAGTGCGGCGCGCCGCCCAGTTCGGGCTCGCAGCGGCCCGCGATCATATCCCAGGCCTGATATTGGGATTCAGTTATGCTGCGGGCGGCCTGCCGACAGGCTTCGTTTTCTTCATCGGCGATAACGTGGATCAGGGGATCGCAGTGCAGAAAGCGCGCGCGGGGATCGGCAAGGCGAATGGCGTCACAGGCGGCCAGCGTGGCGCGCACCAGCTGGCGCTTGGCGGCAAGCGCGCGGTCATTTTCCGGGCCGCCCGCACAGGCGAACAGGCCGACCGAGATACCCCAACTGAGGAAAGAAATCTCATTCATCGGCGCGTAAACCGGCGCTTCCGATCCTGCATAGAACGGCGCCAGAAATTCCGCTAATGCGCCGCAAAATGCAGCGAAACTGCTGATAAATTCGGAAGAAAACAGGCTCAGGTATTCAGGCCAGCCGTAGTGGCACAGAGTCCAGGAGATCTGTATATCGTGTTCGCGTGCGGCCTGCATTCGCAACGCGACGGAAGAAAAATCGTAGCCCTTTGCCGTTTCAGCGAGCCGCCAGCCGACGCTTTCGCGCACGGTGGAAATATTAAAATGTTTAAGCCGGGCATAATCCTGTCGGGCCTGCGTCAGGTGGTCGGTAATCGCATTCATCGACAGGCGCAGGCCCTGCGGATTAATGTGATCGGCTCCTTCGTAACCTGCCTGCCAAAAACTGCGAAATGGCGCCATGCAAAATTCCCTTACCGTTTAAAAGAGAATATTTTCCCGCCAGCGTCAGGGTGCCGACGGCTGGATAGCAGCTGTGCAGGCCGATTACGATCGGTCTGAAAACCGTTTCCACGCCGTAAAAAAGGCAATATCCGCCGTAAGCTGGCGAACGGGGGAAAGCGGTAAAATCAGTGAGGAGCAGAAGAAAAGGCGGCTGGAGACTGAACCGCACAAGTCGCCGCGCCGCAGGCCATACTCAGCCAGGCGGCGAAACTTTGTACTGATTATAGACAGCATCCGGAAATGCAATGTGATTTTCGTCTCTTTCAGGAAAGTTCTGGCGCTGTAAAAGCACGCTAAACTTTCCGACGAGAAGGCGGCCCGAAAACAGAAACGCCGTCTTATACACAGGGGATGATATTACGGGAGCGTGAAATGGCAACAGATCAACAGGTTGAAACCGCAAGAGGCGCATCTCCGTTTATTGCGGATTGCTCGCTTAAGGACGTAAAGCTGCCAAACGGGATAACGCTGCGCGTTGCCGTTATGGGGCAGGGTAAGCCGCTGGTGCTGCTGCACGGACATCCGCAGAACCATCTGGCGTGGCGGAAGATTGCGCCGGCGCTGAGCCAGCATTACACGGTGGTGATGCCGGATCTGCGCGGCTATGGCGACAGTGATAAACCGCCAGGCGATGCCGATCACCGCTGCTATTCCAAAAAAGTGATGGCGCAGGATGTGGCCCAGCTGATGGACGCGCTGGGCTATGACCGTTTCGCTTTTGTCGGCCACGATCGCGGCGGCCGCGTCGGACACCGGCTGGCGCTTGATTATCCTGATCGGGTGGAGCGCTGCGTTTTTCTCGATATTGCGCCGACGGCAACCATGTATGCGCAGACCGACAAAGCGTTTGCAACCCGCTATTTCTGGTGGTTTTTCCTGATCCAGCCCGAGCCGCTGCCGGAAAAAATGATCGGCAACGATCCGGCTTTTTTCCTGCAAAAGCATATTGAAGGACAGCTGAAAACGCCTGGCGCCACGGAGCCGGAAATTTTCGCCGATTATCTGCGCTGTTACCGCGATCCTGCGATGATCCACGCGGTCTGCGAAGATTATCGTGCCTCGGCGACAATCGACCTGGCAGACGATGCGGCGGACAGCGATCAACGTATCCGTTGCCCTTTGCTGCTGCTGTGGGGCGAGAAGGGCACGGTAGGCCAGCTTTACGACGTGGTCGCCACATGGCAGGAAAAAGCCCTGTGCGTCAGCGGCGAGGCGTTGCCGTGCGGGCATTCGCCTCAGGAGGAGGTGCCGGAAAACGTGCTGGCGACGCTGCTGCCTTTTCTGGCCGAGGATGATGAATAGCCGCGCCTGCTCAGCGGTGCCCACCTGCTTGTGAAGGGGGAGTAGCCGCGCCTGTTTATCGGTGGCCGCCTGCCTGAGAGGGAGGAGTAGCCGCGTCTGTTTATCGGTGGCCGCCTGCCTGAGAAAGACGAGTAGCCGAACCTCGACTGCCTGCGACGGCTTCTGAAGCCGCGACGCCGACCAGGTCAGGCGAGCCGGATACCCGCGTCGATCATAAACTGCGCGCCGGTGCAGCCTCGCGCCTCATCGGAGGCCACAAACAGCGCCATTGCGGCCACGTCGCGACCCTGAAGCACTATCTTCAGCGCCTGCGCGGCCTGAATTTCCGCCTGCGCTTCCGGCGTGCGCCACAGCGCCTGCTGTCTGGGCGTGGCGATTGCGCCGGGTACCAGACAGTTGACCCGGATACCGTACTGGCCCAGCTCACGCGCCAGCGTCTGGGTCAGCCCGATAACGGCGGCTTTGGCCGTGGTGTAACCGACCATCCCGGGGCGGCCTCTCATAAACGAGGTTGAGCTGGTCAGTAGAATATTCCCCGATCCCTGTCGGCGCATAATCTCCGCCGCCGCCTGGCTGGCGAAAAACTGGTGATCCAGATTCACCGCCAGCCGATCGCGCCAGTATGCCGGCTCCACGCTAAAGAAATCGTGGCGATCGTCATTGGCGGCATTATTGATCAGCACGTCCAGCGCACCTTCCTGGCTGGCGATATCGTTAATAATCGCCCGACACGCCGCGCCGTCACGCAAATCGCAGTAGTGAAAAGTTGTGCCGAGCTGCTTTGCCAGCGCTTCGCCGCTGCGATCGATATCCAGAAAATGCACCTTGCCCTGCTGCTGAGCGAAAGCCGCAACCAGATCTGCGCCGATCCCGCTTGCGCCGCCGGTGATGATGATGGTCTTATTTTGCAGGCTGCTATAGCGAGTGTAAGTTTCGTTTAACATTAAACGCGTCTCCGGAGGCGGATTTGAGTTAAGTGCATGAAAACAGACGAAAGCGCCAGCGTCTTTTTT
This sequence comes from Erwinia sp. TECH1, assembly GCF_054057575.1. Taxonomy (NCBI): domain Bacteria; kingdom Pseudomonadati; phylum Pseudomonadota; class Gammaproteobacteria; order Enterobacterales; family Erwiniaceae; genus Erwinia; species Erwinia sp. TECH1. Next base: position 523,031 of record NZ_JBSRZK010000001.1, read on the forward strand.
GCCGCAGCGGGCCAGCGCAATAGCGTAAAATCATAGCGTATTGGCGCTGGCTGGTTTCTAAACCGGCGGCCAAAAAACCCGGCGCGAATAAAATATAAAAAATAAACGTTGCTTAACTGAGTCAGGCATGACTTAATAGCGTCATCGGTTTGGAATACAGACCTTATGAAAGCAGTTTTAGTAAAGCAGTCCTCAGCGCAAGCGTTATCCAACGATATCCTTCCTCCTGATCTTCTTCTAAGTGCCCAATAAGTTATGCTCTGGAAACAGGCCTTCACGCCAATTTAAGTGGCTCAAAATTAAGGAAGTATCGATGTCTGGTAAAATGACTGGTTTAGTAAAATGGTTTAACGCGGATAAAGGTTTCGGCTTCATTTCTCCGCAGGACGGCAGCAAAGACGTATTTGTACATTTCTCTGCAATCCAGGGTAATGACTACAAAACGCTGGACGAAGGCCAGAAGGTAGAATTCACCATCGAAAATGGTGCTAAAGGCCCTTCAGCTGCAAACGTCGTCGCACTGTAAATATTATTACCACACTTACGATAGCGATGAAGGCAGCAGCCTGAGCAGTTAAGTGGAAAATAATAACAGTGACAAAAAACCCGCCTCGTGCGGGTTTTTTTACGTCTGTGGAAAAGGAAGTCACCGTCCGGAGGAGAGTTCAGTTCCCGAATAATCGAACATTCCCGTACGGCAGTCCAGAATGACGTAAGCTTCATCACTGCCTTTGCTGCCGCTGACCTGGAGCTTGCCGAACCACATCTTGTTCCCGAAAGTCGGGGCGGTATTAAAACTCAGGCTGTCCAGGCCGATAGCCGCTTTCCGCTCATTTTCTCCAGCCGAACGCAGCCACGACCGAATATATTCCTCGCGGACCTCTTCCGGCGTAAAGCGCGGACAGGCCTGCTGAAAAGCCTCATCGGCAGGCGCAACGCGTGAGTAAATCATCAGCGCCGCCAGGCAGGCCAGCGTCAGCACGCCGCCCAATAAAAGCGTAATAAAGTAAGAAAGGGGCTTCCAGAACCTGCGCATCGTACCTCCCTGTAAAGTCACCTCACGACACGCTACCGGAAAAGTATAACGTGTAACAAGACGGGCGTTTAGTCAGTCCAGCCTAAGCTTTCTACAATGGCCCGACGGTAAGTGGTGTCGATCTGCGCCGGCACCCGGCAGATATAATCTTTAGCATGTTCCCGCGTCTCGCCCGTCAGGCTGTCCAGATAGGCCAGCGCCGCCTCTAAAGAAGGCGTACGGCTCTCAATCTTATCGCAGCACGGCGGCAGAGCCGTCCAGATCACCGCATCAATATGCCGGTCGTGCGCCCATTTAGCCAGCGCGCCTGCCGGCCTGTCGGTCACTATCAGCGAGCCGATGCCGTCGCTACGCTGTGCCGGAATGGCCTCGCGGGCTTTCAACAGTTCACACGCCGTCGCGAGGTCATCAACCGTCAGCCATGCCCACAGCGCAGGAACGGGATCGGCGTTGATACAAATAGCCGTCGCCAGCTCGCCGCCGTCGCTGATGCGGGAAAATTCTATCGGCACAGGCGGCCCATCTTTATGCCATTCGCCCTCGACCGGCAGCACGCCGGATTTCCAGATAAGCGATCCCCAACCCAAACAGGCAATTCTCATTCTATTTTTCCTCGAAGACAGCGTCCGATAACTATGGCCTGATTACCCCAGGCCCGCCAGAGCGATGCGGCGAAAGATGAAAACCGTGGCTGAATGAGCCTGCTACGGTTATAAAAAGCGCAAAAGCTGACCGGCACGCGGCGTTTGTAAGGCCGCAGCGTAATGCGTTTTGGCGGGCAGATGAAAAAATGCCGCTCAAATGCATCAGCAAGCTGAGGATAAACAAAGCAGAACAGGGCTATTGTGCCTGAAACATCAGGGTAGCGGTGCTAAAGGATCCGTCCGGCTGGAGGGCATAATGGCGCTTCACGCTGGCGGATGCTTTTTCCTGCAGCAAAAGGATCGCCTGCGTCAGCGTCTGCGGCGTTTGCATTCTTTCGATCCACGAAGCGAACGCCAGATCCAGACGATCCATCACCAGCCGGTTAACGATCATCCCGCTTTTGTTCGCCATCTTCAGCCAGTCACCCTGCGAGTAATTGCGTACGTGAGAAGGATCGCGCAGCATCTCCACCGTTTGCAGCCAGACATCCAGTACCGGCTGACCGGGCGAGGCGGTATCCATCATGATAAATTTACCGCCCGGCTTCAGGACGCGTTTTACCTTGTGCAGCGCCTGGCCGACGTCGTACCGGTGATGCGCGGAATTTATGCTGCTCCCGGACGCGGACTGCCAAAGCGCGAGCTAAGGCGCGCTGGTTACGCGCCCTGCCAGGTTTCGTGCAGGGAAACCCACTGTGGATGGCCGTCGATCAGCCGGAACACCGCCGTTGACCAGCGCGCGGTGGCGGCTGCGTCTGGCCGGGTCTGCCGTTCAAGATAGCGTACTACCGCGCCGCCGGGCCAGCTTTCCACCAGCGTCAGTTCCTCAAGCACGATAGCCAGCCCCGGCCTGCCGCCGCGCTGCGCCAGAAAAAAGTCGCTCACGCTGGCCATATCCATGCAGCGACCGGCAGGAGGGATCATCACAAAGTCCGCGCTGAAGCGATTTAAAAGCGCCTGTATGTCGCCGCTACCCTGACCAAGCCAGTTTTCAATCGCCACGTGGGCAGCGATAACTTCCGTAAAATAAGGGTTCATGACTTCTCCGGTTGGGTTAACGTCGTTTTTCACTCAGGCGTGTTTGATAGTCGGCTCGCAAAGTACCGGAAAGTTCAGCGAGTTGGCGATAAAACACTGCTCATGCGCTTTTTCGTGCAGCGCTGCCGCCAGGGTAATATCGTCACCCGCGCGTAGCGTGATTTGCGGCTTCAGGACAATTCGGGTAAAACGGCCGCGTCTGGCTTCCAGCATGGTGCCTTCCGCCCTGTCGCAGTAGCTTTGCACGCTAATGCCCGCCTCGGCGCACAGGTGCAGATACCAAAGTTTATGGCAGGCGGAAGCGGAAGCCAGCAGCATCTCTTCGGGATTCCAGCGGCTGGCGTCGCCCAGAAAAGCGGGATCGGCGGAGCCGGCTATCTCTGCTTTAGCGTCGGCTACCACCTTAAACTGGCGGTCGTAGGCCTTGTAATTTTCGGTGCCCTGGCCTTTGTTGCCGGTCCACTCCACGGTCACCTGATAGTCATGCTCGCGATCTGCCATAGCGCTTCTTCTGTCCTGTTATTAACAAAATCAGAAGATTAGCGTTTTCTGCCCGCATTACCAGACGCATTTACAGCCTTTAGCGCTTTTCGGACAGATGCCACAGCTGTTCCGCCGTAACGGTAGCGCCGCCGCAGACAATCACCAGCGGTTTCCGGAACGCCGCCAGCAGCGGATGGCTATCGTAAATAACCGCCAGGCTTGCGCCGCAGGCTGGCTCGGTCAGCACGCGATGATCGTTCAGGAAGCGGCTGCACGCGGCGATAGCCTGGCTGTCGGTAACCAGCGCGCTGTGGATCGGATGCGTAGCGGCGCAGCGTAGAGACTGCTCGCTGACGCGCTTTGCACCCAGCGAACCGGCCACGCTGTTAATAGCGGCCAGCTCCACGGTATGACCGGCCTGCAGAGCCGCATGAAAGGAGGCTGCGCCTTCGGTTTCCACCGCTATCACCGGGACATCGTGCCAGCCGTTGCGCTGCAACCCTTCCACCACGCCGTTCAGCAGGCCGCCGCCGCCAACAGACAGGATCACCACGTCAGGTTTACAGCCGTCAGCGGCCACTTCATCGATCATTGTGGCATGGCCCTGCCACAGCAGCGGATCGTCAAACGGGTGCAGAAAAGCATCTTTGCTGCCTGAGAGCGACTGAGCGTAGTGGTTGGCTTCCTGCCAGGACGCGCCGTGTACGATAACCTCTGCGTTCTCCTGACGCAGCAGCTCGACGGCGCGCGCGGAAGTGGTTTCAGGCACGACGACGATAACGGGTACGCCCAGCTGGCGACCGGCCCAGGCAACCGCCATGCCCGCATTGCCGCCGGAAGAAGAGACAAAGCGTTCGGCACCCTGGCGTAAATAGTGCTGGCAGGCCAGCCCGATACCGCGGATTTTAAAAGAGCCGGGCGGCTGAAACGCCTCCATTTTTAGCCAGACGTCACGTCCGGCCAGCAGGCTGAGCGCACGTGACGGGATAAGCGGCGTAGCTTGGTGTAGGTGCATATTTATTCCTGAAGGCTAACGAAGATGGGCAGCGGCAGATACGGCCGGACTTCTGTTTCTACATCCAGATTGAAGGCCAGCTTGCTGCCTGCGACCGAACGGGCCGGGAAACCTGCGTAGCGCTGTCCGCCCGGCCTTTTGCCGTACGCAAAAGGCCGGATGAACGCGGGTTGCGCAGGTTAACCTCGCTCCGCGCAGCTATTCAGATCAGGCCTTCCGCCTTCAGCGCGGCCTGCACGGCGGGCCGTTCCGCGACGTTGGCAAGGTAACGCTGCACCGCAGGCCAGTCGTCCAGGCTAAATCCAACCACTTTGCTCCAGCCGAGCACGGTAAACAAATAGGCGTCGGCAATAGTGAAGCGGTCGCCGGTCAGCGTGGTTTTACCGTCGATTTCATTTTCCAGCCAGTTCAGTCGGCGCGTCAGCTGAGCAACCACCGCATCTTTCCACTCGCCTTTTACCGCCGGGTTAAACAGCGCCGCCAGCGTCTTATGCAGCTCGGCAGAAATAAAGCTCATCCACTCCAGCACGGCGTAGCGCGCTTCGCCCTGCGCAGGCAGCAGGCCGCTTTCAGGGTTTAAATCCGCCAGGTATTGTGAAATCACCGCGCCTTCAGTCATCACCCTACCGTTGTCCAGCGCCAGCGCGGGCACATAGCCTTTACTGTTGATGGCCCGAAAATCTTTGCCGCTGCGGGTGGTTTTGGTTTTTAAATCTACCGCCTCCAGCTCGTGCGCCAGGCCAGTTTCGTGCAGGACGATATGCGGGGCCAGCGAGCAGGCGCCGGGAGAGTAATAGAGTTTCATATTCTTCCTTAAATGGTAATGAATGGCCTGATGACGTTACTCCCGCCAGAGAGTGATAACAAGCCTTTCGGCTTTGGCAAAGCGCTAAGTTTTACGCGCGCCTTTTTCATTAATAACTTCATTATCAATAGTTTAATTATTACGCTTGCACTGCGTTCACGTATTTAAGCCTGTATTCTGAGTGATAATTATTTTCGATTTCAGATGCCCCTCGCAAAACCCCCCGTTCACCCGTTTTTAATTTCCTTCCGTCACTAATATGTAAGTTAATCGTAATGATCCACCGTTTTATCTTAAAAGTGTAACTAAAAATAAACATTCCGCTTCTATATTGGCCTTCCAAAAAGAGGGGGAGCCTGATGCGTAGCTGGAATGAACCTGTCAAAAATAAAGCCCATATTGAACTGATCCCGATGATTGACGTGATGATGTTCCTGCTGGTGTTTTTTGTTCTGATCAGCCTGAACGTTATTCCTTCCCAGGGAATGAAAACCCAGCTGCCGGGCGCGGCCAGCGCGCAGCAGTTAAAACCGCAGCAGCACGCCATCGTTACGCTGGGCACGGATAACCGTCTGGAGCTGGACGGACAGCCGGTGACGCCGGAAACGCTTGTTAACCGGCTGAAAGCGCAGCAGGAAGACGGCCAGAAAACGGCGATCGTGCTTAACAGCGATAAAAGCGTGCCCGTCGAGCGGCTGATTGCCGTAATGGACAGCCTGCGGCAGGGCGGCTTTACCGCTATTTCTATCGCAACACGGAAACTATGACATGTACGCCGTCTATCGTTTTCGCCATGCTTTTAGCTGGCTGCCCGTGCTGATGGCGGCTGGCTGGGTGCTGATGAACCAGCACGCCACGCTGAAAATTGAACCGCGCTACGACGAATCAACCATGGAACTGGCGCTGGTGGAACCCCCATCGGCTGAAACGCCGCCGGTTGAGACACCGCCGGTTGAAACGCCTTCCGAACCACCAGCGGAACCCGAGCCTCAGCCCGTAGTGGAAACGCCGCCGGAACCTACGCTCTCCTCGCCTGAACCCGTTGCGCCGCCGCCGAAGCCCAAACCGAAGCCAAAGCCAAAACCGAAAAAGGCGATCGAGCCAGCCAGTACTTCGGTTAAACCTACCGCCGTTGCAAGGCCGATACCCGCCGCGTCGCCGGTCGCCACGCCCAAATCCGTCGCGCCGCGCGTCAACAGCGGCGCCATCGAAAACGGTTGGATCGCAGAGCTACGTCACGATCTGGAGGCACAAAAACGCTATCCCACCGGCCGTCAGGCCTCGCTGGAACGCCCGGAAGGCAGCGTGGAAATCTGGCTGGAAGTCGATCGCAGCGGTCGCGTACTGGCTTCCGGCATCAGCAGTAAAGCTCGCAATATGCTGCTTAATCGCGCCGCGCTGGGCAGCTTACAAAATATCAGGCAGGTCAAGCCGTTCCCGGCCGACGCCTTCGCCGGACAAAACAGCAGGCGCTTTACCGCCACGCTGAATTATCGGGCGCCGTGAACGCCCAACATCAAAACAGGAAATAATAATGCGCATTTTTATACGTTCCGGGGTGTGCCTTGCGGTGATGTCGGCCTTATCAATGGCGGCACAGGCAGCAGAGAGTACCGATGTCGGTGCCATTAATGTTCAGGGCGAGACGCTGGGCGGCGGCATGATGGTGCAGGAAGAGTCGGCGAAAGCACGTTCTACCATTACTAAAGAGGCGATGCAGAAGCAGGCGGATATGGCGGGAAACGCGCTGGATCGACTGAAATATACGCCCGGCCTGAACGTTAACAGCAACGACGCCAGCGGTTTGAGCGGCGTTGATTACACCATGCGCGGCATGAACTCCGATCAGATTGGCCTGTCGATCGACGGCATTCCAATTAACGACTCCGGCAACTACGCGGTTTACCCTAATCTGGTGGGCGACGCGGAAAATATCGAAGAGGTGTTTGTGACGCAGGGCTCGTCCGAGGCAGACGGCCCCCATATTGGATCGAGCGGCGGCAATATCGGTCTGGTGACCAAAAGACCCGCAAAAGATTTCGGCGGCTTTGTGAAGCAGACGCTGGGCAGTAACAATCTGAGTAAAACATTCGCCCGTCTGGAAACCGGCGAATATAACGGCTTCAGCAACTGGCTCTCTTATTCGCATACCGAAGCGAAAAAATGGCGCGGCGAAGGACGCTTATATTCCAATAAATTTGAGATGAACTCGCTCTTCGAGGCGGAAAATGGCAACAGCAGCAACCTGATTATGAAGTATAACCGTCAGGAAAACGCCAATTACAACACGTTAAGCAAGGCGCAGTTTGAACAGGACGGACGCTACGCCAACGATTATCCCGCTACGCCGCAGTACAATAGCCGTGGTCAGCTGTCGAGATACTACAAGCTGAACCGTAACCCGTTCGAGAATTTCACCCTCAGCTTTACGCCGAAACTCCAGCTGCAGGATAACCTGTCGCTGACGTTGCAGCCTTACTATTACTGGGGCAACGGCGGCAGCTTTACCGGCCAGAGCGCCAGCACGCTGGGGCCAACGTCCGATCAGGCGGGCCAGTACGATCTCAGCAATCTGACCAGCAATACTTATTACCGCCCGTCGTGGACACAAACCTGGCGGCCCGGCATCACGACTAAACTGAAGTGGGATATCAACGAGCAGCACAGTCTGGATCTGGGCTACTGGTATGAACGCGCTCGCCAGCTACAAACGCAGCCTTATGTGGCGATCAAGAGCGACGGTAATCCAGCTGATCTGTGGGGCGATCCGAACGGTGCCGGACAGGTAAAGGATGCCAACGGCAACACCGTGCAGGGCCGCAACCAGTATACCATCACGCCCGCGCAAAAAATCTGGCTACAGGATAGCTGGTTCGTCACGCCCGACTGGACGCTGGTCGGCGGTCTGGCCTGGCAGCACGTCGATCGTCGCGGCGAAAACAAAGGCAGCCTGGAAAACGCGCCGGAGCATCGCCACGCCACCTATCATAAGTTCCTGCCGAACTTCAGCGCCAGCTATCGGCTCGATCAGCAGAATCAGGTGTTTTACAACCTGACGCGCAATATGCGTACGCCGCAAAACTACGTGCTCTATAACGTCGGCGATTCGATTAATACTAAACCGGAGCTGAGCTGGAACCATGAGCTGGGCTGGCGCTTTCAGCGAGACGATATGCTGCTCAGCGCCACGCTGTTCTATTTGCGCTATACCGACCGTCAGATTTCCACCACCAACCCGGATGGCGACTACGAGATGATGAACGTCGGCAAGGTGGAAAACCGGGGGCTGGAGGTCGAGTGGAGCGGCAAGCTGCCCTATAACTTCAACTACTACACGTCTTACACCTATACCGACTCCGAGCAGAAAGATAACGTCACGCGGGAAGATATCTCTCTGCCGACCAGCGGCAAGCAGCTGCCCAACTCGCCCAAAAATCTGTTGAACCTGACGCTGGGCTACGATGATGGCCGCTACTACAGCAGCGTCAGCGGAAAATATGTCGGCGCGTTTTACGGCGATATGACCAACGATGAAAAAGTGGGCGGCAGAACGGTGTTCGATCTGGCGGCAGGCGTTTATTTGCCAGTGGATAAAAAGATCGTCAAAAGCGCCGCGCTGCGGTTCGGCATCCTCAACCTGCTTGATAAGGAATACCTGACGTCGGCGCGCACTACGGTATTTAACGCCGATGCGCGTAACGGTCTTAGCGCCGCCACGCCTTATTACAATGTTGGCGTAGAGCGTACCTACAGCGTTTCGCTGGAAGCCACTTTTTAACCGAAAGAGAGAAGAAGATGAATGCAACCCTGATGCACGATGCAATCTTTTATGTCATGTACTTCTCGCTGGCGGCAGCGCTGGTGATTATTATTGAACGATCTATCTGGTTTGCGTGGACGCGGCGGCAGGCCAGCCAGCTGGCGGCGGTACTGACGACGGAAACGCACGCGCTGCCGGAAAGCGTAACCCGACGCAGCAGCGTGCCGCTGCGCGCAGTGCAGCCCGTACTGGCACGTAAAGCGCAGGCTTCCGCCGAGGCGCTCAGCGACGAGGTCGACGCGCAGTATCTGCTGAGCAAAGCGGCCATGACGCGCGGCCTGTGGCTGCTGGAAACGGTGGTGACCGCCGCGCCGCTGCTGGGGCTGCTGGGCACGGTAATGGGAATTATCGACACGTTTAAAGCGCTGGCGGCGGCAGGCGTGTCGGACGCCAGCCAGGTTTCCGCCGGGATGGGCACCGCGCTGTACGCCACCGGATTAGGCATCGCTATCGCGCTGGTTTGCCTGGTTAGCAATAACTTTTTGCAGAACCGTATGGAGCGCATTAATGAATTACTTAAGGTGCTGCTGTTGCGGGCGGCTACGCCCGTACAGCGGGCCGGGCCTGTTGCCGGGCCGCAGGACAATGGCGTGCGCCGCTATGCGTGATCTTGCGCAGCGGTGCAAACGGCTGCTGTGCGGCGGGCTGCTGCTGTTCAGCCCGCTCGGTGAGGCAAATTTCGCTATCGCGGGTTATGAACTGGTTTATGATGCGCCCGTCGAAACCACCCTGACGGCATCAGATTTGCGCAGCAGTGCCGTGGTGTGGCAAGAGATGTTCGCCAGCGCCCGTACGCAGATCGATATTGCACAATTCTATGTGGCCAACGAGCCGGGTTCGCGATTGGATAAGGTGATCCAGACGCTGCGGCAGGCTGGCGAACGCGGCGTAAAAATTCGTTTTTTAATGGATCAAAAGGGGCTGAAGCTCAGCACGCCGGAAACGCTGGCGCAGCTGAAAGCCATTCCGGGACTGACCTTGCGCATTATGCCTTTCGCCCGCCTGGCTGGCGGTATTATTCATGCCAAATACCTGCTGGTGGATGGTAAGCAGAGCTTTGTCGGCAGTCAGAACTTTGACTGGCGGGCGCTGGAGCATATCCAGGAAACCGGTCTGCTGATTAACGACGCACCTGTTGTAGCGCAAATTGCCGCCATCTTTAATCACGACTGGGCCGCGCAGCCGTTGCTGGAGGCGGGCGAAAAGGTGCCCGAAACCGGTACGGATGCGTTGCCTGCCGATCTTCGCGCCGGCCGTTATCTGGTCGCCAGCCCGCGCGCCTGGAATCCGGCAGGTATTCCTGATTCGCAGCTGGTGCTGCCGCAGCTGCTTGCTTCCGCCAGAAAGCGTATTCGGGTGCAGGTAATGGAATATGCGCCGCTGTCGTTTGGCGAAAATCGCACTCGCCCCTTTTATGCCGTTATCGACAATGCGTTGCGCGCAGCAGCGGCGCGCGGCGTACAGGTCGAGCTGATGGTCGCCAACTGGAATACCAAACAGCCCTATATCGCCTGGCTGAAAAGTCTGGCGCTGGTGCCGGGCGTAACGATAAAAATCGTGACGATACCGGAGGCGAGCAGCGGTTTTATTCCCTACGCCCGCGTCGTGCACAGTAAGATCATGACCATCGACGGCGAACTGGCCTGGACAGGCACCAGTAACTGGAGCGGCGGCTACTTTGATAATTCACGCAACCTGGAGCTGGTGCTGAATGATGACGTCATGGCGGCGCGGCTGGATGCGCTTTATGAGCAGCTGTGGCAGAGCCGCTATGCCGCGCCGTTACGCATTGATGCCGACTATCCTGCGCCCGATCCCGGCGGTCTGCTGCGGGAAAATGCGCCGCGCCGGGACGCGCCATAGCGCTAAGCATGAAACACCAGGAGAGGGCGGTATAAAGCATCAGCAGCACCCGCTACCGCCAGAAACCGGCCCGGCTTGTAAAGGATAACCTGGCTCCAGCGGGCAGGCCGCGTCACAGCCAGGCAAAACCCCTGGCTATCAGCAAAGCCAGCCCCAGAGTTGTGGTCACAATTGCGCCGAACAGCAGGCGAAAATCCATGCGCGCCTCTTTTTTAAACTCACGGATGTCGCTTTTGATTTCCTGAATAGCTTCCTGCATATGCCCGACATCGGTTTCCAGCCTGGTGACTCGTCTTTCCATCTGTTTGCTCTCCATTGCGGTCTGAACGGCAAAGCTGACGCTTACGATAATTAAGACAGGAGTTGCGGCAGCGCGATAATCTTATAACCACATAAAAAAAGCGGACACTGTTTTCTGACGGCGCAGCGGAAAAACATTGAGGACTTCGGCATGGCTCGCATTTGTCGTCCGGATTTGCAGGCTGTTGCAGTTATCAGGCCGCTGCGGCGCCTGCTGCCCTGGCTAAAGTCATGACCCGTTGGCTACGGCGCGACACGGTATAAACATTTACCAAAAATAATGCGGAAACGGGTTCATTCAGGGCGATGAAAAGGTAAATTAACCGGCAGCGTGGAGCCGCCACGTAAAAGCGTAACGGGCAGAGATTTGTTGATGAAAAAATGGATACTGGCGCTGGGCATAGCGCTACTGGCGTCGCAGGCCGGCGCGGCGGAACAGGATCCGCAAAAGGTAAGCCAGGATTTTTACAGCTGGTATCTTAACGCGTTGAGCAAGGATGAAAGCCCGATCGACGAGCACGATCCGGTGTTAAATCAGTATGTCACGCCGCAGCTGCTGCAAAAGATCAACGTGCTGATCAAAAGCCCTGACGGCATGGACGACGATTTCTTTTTGCAGGATCAGGATTACAGCGACAGCTGGGTGGATCACGTCAGCGTAAGCCGGTTTACCGTCAACGGCGAAACCGCCTCCGGCGACGTGGCGCTGGGCAAGGATCCAGAGGATCGTCAGCTGCTGCTGGTCACGATGCGCAAAGATCGCGACGGCTGGAAAATTGATGATGTGGTAAAGGAAAGCCGCTAAGGTGAACCGCACGCGGGCCGGTACGGTCACCTGTGGCACGCGGCTCAGCGGATATGCGCGGTGAACTGCCCGGCCAGGGCGTCCAGCAGCTCGTAGCGTTTCCGATACTCCGACCGTTTCTTGCTGCTTATCTCCTCCAGCGGCTTGCGTGCAAACGTCGTCGGCAAGCGACAGAGTTTTGACGACAGCGGCACAGCGTTAAGCGTCTGCCAGAATTCGTCATAGCTGGCATGAAACAAACTCTTCTTTTTCAGGCGATAGCGCCAGCTGCGGAAAATATGGCCGGTGTCGCTGACGGCCTGGATCTGCGAAATCCCCGTTGCCTTACAGAACAGCGCCAGGGTTTCCATCAGCAGGCGTTTCGGAAATAAACCATAGCAGGCCTTGGTCGCCGAACGGATCAGCTCGTGCGGCGTATCGCGATGCGCGCCCTGAATACCGCCGACGATCGCTACCTTTTCACCTTGCTGCTCGGTTACAGCAAAGGTCACTATCGCCAGCTTGATCCCGTCCTGGCTGAAAAACAGATTGACCTCGCCTTCTCTTTCACAGCGTCCGGTACAGGCCATGGTAATGGAAAAGCTTTCGCCACCTTTGCCTGCAAAACGCAGCAGCTCCGCCCCTTGTTGGCTGAGCAGCGCCTGACGAAAGACAGAGTAAGGCAGGTCTCTGGCGAATCGGTAGTGCGCGATAATCGCCCCGGCCCGATCCGCCACCGGCATGCCGCCATAGAGATAGGGGCGATGGATCTTGCTCGGCAGCGTATGCTGGACGGCCAGTATTTCACGCATCACCGGCTCATGAATAATCGCATCGGTCAGTTTCAGGGTCTGCCGCGGACAGGCGAGCGAGCGGAACAAATACTTGAGGCGATATTCCCGGTCATACCACAGCTTGCCCGGTTTCAGCCTGCCCGTAACCAGCGACAGAAAAAGGGTCAGGCTGCTCTCCTGACCTGACGTAAGTGTGATATCGGACATCTTCGGCGTTCCAGTGGAAAAAACTCAGTTGAACACCGGCAACCTCAACATTGAGTAAATGACGATTTACAAATTAAGAGCATTGCTTGTTGGTTGAATGAATGTTTAATTTATTAATCACTTATGCCAAATCAATTGCAGGAAACAGACAAATTAAGGATGACGTTCGCTGCTAACGTTATACTTTTGTATTAAGCAGAAGAGGGTTCCTCGCTCAATTTTCCGGAGGCTGGCTTGCAGGGTGTTCCCGCGCAGTTTAATGATGAAAAAGATCGCGCCCGCTTTTGCCAGCTTGATGGCCTGACGGGCGTAGAGCTTTATCAGGCGCATATTTCGCGCTACGCCTTTGAGCCGCACACGCATGAGGCGTTCGGCATCGGCACGATAGACGCAGGCGCGGAGCGTTTTCGCTATCGCGGCGCTGTGCATACGGCACCCGCGCAATCGCTGGTGTTAATGAATCCGGACGAGCTGCATACAGGCGAATCGGCCAGCGAAGAAGGGTGGCAGTATCGTATGCTCTATCTCGATCCGGCGCGGCTGGCCGCCATAACGGGCGAGCAGGGCTGGTGGTTTACCGAGGCGGTGTGCTTCGATCCGCCTCGAGCGGCCCAGCTTTCCGCGCTGTTGGCTATGCTCTGGCAGGTGCGGGATCCGCTGGCGAGAGACGGCATTTTACTGACAGCGATCGACCTTTTGCGTCCCTGCGCCCGGATTGGCGATAAGATGGCAGCCGCGCCCAGGCACCGCTTCGACCTCATAAAAGAGTATTTACGCGACAACCTTGCTGACAATATCACCCTGAACGAGCTGGCCGCGCTGGCCTCGCTCAGTCCCTGGCATTTTCAACGACAGTTTAAGGCGCAGTATCACGTTACGCCGCATCAGATGCTGATGGCGTTTCGCCTGTGGCGCGCAAAAGAGCTGCTGGCCTCGGGCCGCCCGGCCGCTGACGTCGCGCTGGCGGTAGGCCTGACCGATCAGGCTCATCTGACCCGCAGCTTCGCTAACCGCTACGGCACTACCCCGGTGCGCTATCAGAAGCAGATAAGAGGCTAAGCGCAATCTGCTACAATCTTTTCCCCTGACGGCGCGTCAGAATAGCGTTTTCGCTTTAATTAACGGGATCGCTGTTTATGTTTGCTGGTGTCTTTTTTGCCCTGAGCGCGGGACTGATGTGGGGACTTATTTTTGTGGTGCCTCTGTTGGTGCCGGATTACCCGGGCGCGCTACAGTCGGTAGGCCGCTATGTGGCTTTCGGTCTGATTGCTCTGCCGCTGGCGTGGCAGGATCGACGCCGGTTGCGTCAGCTGTCGCGCGGCGACTGGAAAGAAGCACTCAAACTGGCGCTGATCGGTAACCTTCTTTATTACACCTTTTTAGCCAGTGCTATTCAGCGTACCGGCGCACCCGTTTCCAGTATGATTATCGGCACGTTGCCAGTAGTTATTTCCGTCAGCGCTAACCTGTTTTATGGGCACCATGAAGGGCGGCTGCCGTGGCGAAAGCTGGTGCCGGTACTGCTGCTGATCGCGCTGGGATTAGGCTGCGTCAACGTTGCGGAATGGCAGGATAGCACTCAGCATGGCGATCTGCCACGTTATCTGAGCGGCATAGGGCTGGCGGTAATGGCGATGATTTGCTGGACATGGTATCCGCTACGCAACGCTCGCTGGTTACGCGCGCATCCGCAGAAAAGCGCGACGACCTGGGCGACGGCGCAAGGCATAGCCACGCTGCCGCTGGCACTGGTGGGCTATTTGCTGGTGAGCATTCAGCTGCACGTTACCCGTCCCGACTTTTCGCTGCCTTTTGGCCCCCATCCCGCTCTTTTTATCGCCTTAATGATCGCGCTGGGCCTGTTCTGCTCCTGGCTGGGCGCTTTGTGTTGGAACGAAGCCAGCCAGCGTTTACCCACCGTGTTGGTTGGCCCGCTGATTGTTTTTGAAACGCTGGCGGCATTGGCCTACACCTTTTTATTAAGGCAGGGCTGGCCTTCAGCAGTAACGGTCTGCGGCATTCTGGCCCTGATAGCGGGCGTAGTGCTGGCGACACGTATCCAACCTGAACCGGTTAAGAAATCCGTCTTTTCTTAAGAGACTGGCCGAAAAAGGCACAGCCTTTGGCAAACTATTTTGATTAAGGTAAAAAAAAGAGCGCTTTTCGTGCTCTTTTTTTATTGCCGCTGGCTGTAATTTCCGGAAGTTTTTAGCTCTATGTGTGATTTTTATCACGTTTTTTTTCCGATGCGGTGAGGAAAAAAAGCGGCTTCCATCAAAGACCGCTATGACACAGTGACCGATTGTTCCGCTATAAGAATAATCGCTAATCGGATTTGTTTATTTTCAAACACAGTCAATTCTTACTACACATTCAATATTGCTTCTTTTTTGAGACTGTTTTAGCAGCAACAAACCATTTTTAACTCAAATTTTAATGAACAGAAACGGAAGAAAGGACGATGCCCGGCAGATGGATACATTAATAAATCACAGGAAAAGATTAACTCTGCACATCAATGTCGGTCGTAAAGGTCAGGAATGTTAAGGTCTGTTGCATTATCGTTGGTCTTGAAAGCAGGGTAGCGAAACGGAGGAGGCCGGAGTGGCGGGGTTTTCACGCGAAAGGACGCATGGTGAACGGCAGAGAACAGTGAGAACTGTAAACCATTCGTAAACTGATAAGCATTATCATTACTGAAGTAGATGCCGGGTTTTCGGGTCGATCTGTAAGAAGGTTTTATGTCAGAATTGGCGCATTTATCGTTGACCAAAAAGATAAATGCGCTCTTAACTGTATGAAAGTAAAATAATTTTTCTGGTGACGATCAATTGTGGTAGCCTGGTGAGGCGGGTTTATAGGAATAAACTCATCACCGAATCAGGTCGCCATAAAAAGGAACGGTACTTTTTAATTAAAGATCGGAATATTTTAATTTGGTCCTGAACAGTAAAAAAATTGCGCACTGCGTCGCAATTATTGATTCTCACAGTTGTAAGGATAATGATAAACGCTGCGGCTAATATCCAGCAAGCGGCAGCTCCGGCGCGTGCCGATATCAAAAGTATCCTGAAGAAAATTAACCGCCTGACGCTTATCATTGGTAGTAAAGAAGTTTTTCAATACGCTCTGCAGCATTTCTTTATCTGAAGAGAGCATCTGGAGTTCGCGTTCCATACTGTGTACGCGCTCTTCTAACTCCTTGATTTTTCTTCCTTCTTCCGAGAATAGCCCGGCGTATTTCTTTTTCCAGCTGTAGAATGTGGCCTCAGAAATCCCCAGTTCTTCACAAATCTCCTTAACCTTTACGCCGCATTCAGATGCTTTAATGGCACTGGTGATTTGCTCTTCTGTATATCGTGACTTTCTCATGGATGCTATTACCTTTCTTAACTATAAAGTGATGAGAATGGCTGCACTAAAGAATGGATCTAATTTATCCATTAATCAGGACAGCGACGTTAAGTGCGCGATTTGAATTGCAGGCTTTAAGTTAAGGGATTATGAATAAATATCATCATGGGATTTCTCCTATTTTATTTGCAAAGCACCTGGTTAGCTTTCGATAAAGCGCTTTTTGTTATAAATTCGATTCATGCCAGCAGCAAGGCCAGTTAGTAATTCAGAATGATCCAGCAGGCGGAAGAAAAAAACTGTGCCAGGATATTCTCCAGCGTTGTTCGTGCTGAGGTGGGTTGCTAACCAGTATCAAGTCCAGGAAGAATCAGACGGTTCGTTAAAAAAACGATCTGATAAAATAAAATCTTTTAAATAAGAGCGGTGCGCTATCGCCCGTAAAATAATATTCCGAACGCTTATTTTGCCAGGCCCAGGCCAGGTTTATTTTCTCTGTGATAGACAAGGATGTACTGACTTTCGTTATAAGTTATTAGTTCTACGAAGGAAGCTTCAATGAAACACAGTGTCGTTACGAACGCTGCCTGGATGATGTCAGAGAAGGTGGTTTCGGTTTTTGGTGTAATTTTTGTTACATCCTATGTTGCAAAATCTTTTGGGCCATCTGTTTTTGGGCAAATCGCATTTTCTGCATCCATTTTTTCCATTGTTCAAACCGTAGCGATTTTTGGTACGGAAACCATCCTGTTTAAAAGCATCAGCAAAAGCGCGGCGAAAGGCCTGCGGCTGATGGCCGTGGCAAAACAGCTGCGTATGGCATTGTTATTATTACTTTCTTTGCCGGTGCTGGCGTGGGTCTGGCTGGAGATGCGTGAAAATTTTTTGATTTTTGCCGTGGCGTCGTTTCTGTCGGCTATTTTCGTGACCCAGGATATTTTTAGCGTTTATAACAATGCGCGACTGGAATCGCGGATGAACACGGTTGCAAACGCAACGGGAATGATTATCAGTTTCGCCATTAGCTTTGCTATTGCGTGGTTCAAGCTTAATCCGCTACTGCTGTCCTTCTCGATTGTTGCGGTGACGCTGGTGCCGTACCTGATTAAGCGGACGATGTTTTATCAAAAAAACACCATCAGCCCGCCAACCAGGCGCAAGCACCGCAGCTATCTGCGCTATCTGTTCCATGCGGGACTGCCGCTGGCGATCTCCAGCGTGTTTATTTCTGTTCAGGTGAAGCTGGCGCAGTTTTTCCTGGTCGGCGTGGGATCGGCACACGAGCTTGGGCTGTTTACCGCTGCGAATACGATTTCTGCCTCATGGATATTTATCCCGGTGGCGATTATCACCTCCAGCTTCTCGGAAATATTCCGCGAGCGGGCGGATGTTGCTTTGAGACTGGCCGCCAGGCTTAACGGCTACGTTATGGCTGTTTCACTGTTTATGCTGCTGGTTGTTGCGCTGTTCGGCGAAAAAATTGTCAGCCTGCTTTACGGTCATGACTATCAGCAATCGGGCGATCTGGTCACGTTGCTTTCTCTGGCGACCTGCTTTTCAGCAATGGGTACCGTAGCCTATCGCTACATGGTGAAAGAGGGCGGTTTTAATTATCTGCTGGTGAAAATTATTTTACTGGTGGCGGTCAGCGTAGTAACCAACTGGTTTTTCATTCGTTTTTGGGGCTTGACGGGTGCCGCGTGGAGCGTGCTGGTCACGGAACTGTTATCCCTGACGCTGATGAATTATTTCTTTAAGAATGGGGTCATTCTTAAGATGCAGCTTTCCTCACTCAACTACAAAACCTATAGGTGAGTAAGAAAATGGTAGACGCAAAAAAACAACTTAAAAAGGCCGCCCTGAATTGCATCCGAATTATGCCGTGGTCTTGCCAGGACAGAATATATTATTTTCATCGGTTTAAACGGATGCCGCATATTCGTCATCCTGATTCCTTTAATGAAAAGGTACTGTTTCGCAAGTTTATTAAAGGCGATTACGATTGTTACGCCGCGTTATCAGATAAGATCCTGGTGCGGGATTATATTTCCCACAAGATTGGTGAGGAATACCTGATCCCTTTGTTACACACCACGGATAATCCTGAGACGCTGTTTGAGCTGGAAACGCTAAAAGATACGGTCATTAAGCCAAACCACGGTTCAGGGATGGTTAAAGTCTTTGTAGAAGAACCTGATTTTGTCGAAAAACATCAGCTTATTGAACGCTGTGGTGAGTGGCTGACAAAAGATTATTCGCACGAAGCGCGTGAAATCCATTACCGCTATATCAAACCGCAGATCATGGTTGAGCAGCGGGTAGGAGACGGTAAGTCTACGGCGATTGATTACAAGTTTCATATGTTTAACAAGCAGGACGGCCACTTTGAGTATGTGCTGCAGGTGGTGTTTAACCGTAGCGATAATCAACCGCTGTCGATGCTGTTCTATGTCAATAATCTTGATAGCTGCTTCTACCGCCGCTTTGATACTGCCGGACTGGATATCAGCCACAACCGGGCCGCGCTGGAGAAGGCGCTGGCGCTGAGCAAAAAGCTGGCCAGCGATTTCGATTACGTACGGGTTGACTGGTATATCAGCCAGGGCGACGTCTACTTTGGCGAGCTGACCTTTACGCCAGGCGCAGGCCTGATGCCGGTGCTGAAGCACGGGCTGGACGAAATGATGGGCAAGATGTGGCTGCAGGATGGTCAATCAGCCACCCAGGCGGAGCGGCAGGAAAGCGCGCCGTCGACGGCGCAGAAGAAACAGTAATAAAACCCAGGACGGCCGCAGGCCGCTCTGTTCAGTAAAAATGGAGTTGTCGTCCCGCGAAGGGCACTACCGCAAGCAGGAATCTGCTCAGCGCGTCCTTAACGGGCTTTTCGTCAGTCAGTTTTCTCTCTTCTGACGCCAGAGGCATGAATCTGGTGTTGCCTTGCAGGAAGCAGAGACCGTGCGCAGGAAAACTGCATAAACGGGTAAAGCAGCTGACGGATTTTTTATGTCTGCCGGGAAAAATGAGACGCGGGTGTCGCGATTTCGGATGGCGAGAAAACGCTATTTTGAAGAAATTTTTCCTCAAACAATTATAAAGCCTGCAAATGAGGTCGAAAATGCTAAAACTCAAAGCAGAAATAAGAAAAGGTTTCCTGTTCCTTTTCAAAAAAATGCCCTGGTCCTACCAGGACAGAATTTATTATCTGCATAAATTTAAAAAATTACCCAACATACACCAGCCGAAACTGTTTAATGAGAAAGTTCTGTACCGCAAATTCGTCACCGGCGACTACCTGCGTTATGGCATGCTGTCCGATAAGCTGTTGGTTCGTGACTATATTTCTCAGACTATTGGGGATGAATATTTAATCCCGTTGCTGCATGAAACAGCCGATCCTGTCACGCTGCTGGGGCTTAGCTCGCTGAAGAACACCGTGGTGAAGCCCAATCACGGGTCAGGCATGGTGGAGATTTTGCTGGAAGAGCCGGACTGTTTGCAGAAACAGCTGCTGATCAAGCGCTGCGAAGAGTGGCTGAGCCGGGATTTCTCGCACGAAGCGCGTGAGATTCACTATCGCTATATCAAGCCGCGCATTCTGGTTGAGCAATACGTCGGCGACGGTAAATTTGCCGCCGTTGACTACAAGTTTCACATGTTTAACAAGAAAGACGGTACTTTCGAGTACGTTTTGCAGATTATCTATAACCGCTGCGGCAATGCGCCGCTGTCGATGAACTTCTACGTTAACACGTTGAAATCTTGCTTCTATAAGATCCGTGATACGGGGCTGGATATCAGCGGCGACCTGGAAACGCTGGAAAAAGCGCTGGCGCTGAGCAAAAAGCTGGCCAGCGACTTCGATTACGTGCGCGTTGACTGGTATATCAGCGAAGGGCAAATCTACTTCGGCGAGCTGACCTTCACGCCGGGCGCAGGCATGGTAACCGGTCTGGATCAGGGGCTGGATAAGATGATGGGCGACATGTGGCTACAGGAACGTAAGCCAAAAACGCTGAAGGCGATTGGCGGCGAAGCGGCGGCGATGGCCGGGACGCTGAAGAAAGTATAAAGACGAAAGCCGCATGATCTTCATGCGGCTTTACGCTTTTATGGCAGAGGATAATCGGCTGGCGTATGGCTCATGACATCGACAAACACGTCTTTGGTGATATGCCAGAAGTTAAGCAGGTTATCCATGCTCAGCGTGATACCTAACAGGCCGGTGACGAACCAACACGACATGCCTATGCCAACGCCGGTAAAAATGAAGGCCATGCCGTTGCGGCTGGACTGACGACATTTTACGTTAAAGGTGCTGGCGAGAAACATCATGACTGCACTAACCAGTTCCCATCTCATCAGCACCAGGCTAGCGGTTAAGGTACCCATATCTCTGAAACTCCGCGTCAATCAGGCCTGGCAATAGAAAAAGCGTCATCTGTCCGGACGAAAAGGCCAGGATTGCTTTTCATCGGGGCGGATACAGGGAGTAAGTGTGATGACGGTCACATTATAGCATTGCGTCAGGCGAGTTTTGAACACTTTTAAGACCGCTTATGGGCGTTTTTTGATCGCGCACAATAATCACATTTATTTCCCGTAAGTTAGCGGTGATATTGCGCGGCGGGCGTTAAATAGCGCCTGAAAAAGTTAATATCTTTTTAAATTACGTTCAAACTCAGGTTATTTTTGAGACAAGGAATGAGAGTAATTTACATCATTTCGCCCACCGTTCCGAAATTGCCTTAGCGCTTTTAACTTATTTCTCCGCGCCGTTATTTTTATCTGTTCGCTGAATTATGCCAAATTATCTGGCAATAGTTGGCTCCTTTGGGATGAATCTGACCTGTTAAAAGTTGTATGGGATGAAGAGGAGTTGTAGGATTTTTGAAAACTAATTTTTGCCATTTTATTTCCTGCATAAGCTATCAGCGGTAAACGCGCACAGGATGGCAATAGCAGAAATTTTACATCAGATAACCGGAGCCTGCCTGTTTGCCTGTGGCTGTTCAGGGTCGAAAAGCCATTTTTTGCCCGCAAACAACATTCCCCTCGCGTGCAGCTTGCTCTTTACCTCAGATCGGGGCAGCAGCCTGGTCCCGGCAGCGTTACTGCTACGGGCGGTCGCCAACGCAAGCCCCCAATGCAGAAGCGCTGCATGAGCGGAGATCCGTTCGGTTGGCGTGGGAGGAATCATGGATCATGACCGTCCCGCGGGAAACATTACCGCGCAACCGGCAGCTAAGCCGCTGCCTACGCTACGCAAGTCGCTACGGCGTATTCATTTAACTATTATTCTTGTCTCGCTAACGTTCAGCGGCATTTCACTCTCGCTGCTTTCGGTGCTGGCTTTGCGTAACTACGCCGAAAACAATTCCGAGCTGCTGGCGACGACTATCAGCTACAGCGCCGGGCAGGCGGTAGCGACAGGCGACGGCGCAGCGGCGCGCGCTATCCTCCAGGCTATCGGCGCGAAAACACAGTTTGGCCAGGCTAGGATCCTCGATGCGGATCGCCGTTTGCTGGCAAGCTGGGCTGCAAACGATAATCGCGACAAGAGCGCCTTCAGCGAGCTGGTATCGCGCTGGTTATTTCCCAAACCGGTGCAGATCCCCGTCCTGCGCGGCGGTAAAGAAATTGGCACCATCTGGCTGACCGGCGATGGATGTCGGGTAATGCATTATCTTTATCAGGCGCTGACATGGTTGGGATGCAGCATGTTGCTCTCCGCGCTGCTGGCCTTTTATCTGTCGCGCCGAATGCATTCAGGCATCGTCAGCGCGCTGTCAAACATCGCCTGCGTGGCGCATGAAGTACGCAGGCGACGAGCCTTTTCATTGCGCGTACCTTCTTCTTCTATTGCCGAATTAAACAAGCTGAGCGGCGACTTTAACAGCCTGCTGGACGAGCTGGCCGACTGGCAGCGCCATCTGCAAAGCGAGAATGCCACGCTGGCCCATCAGGTGCGGCACGATGCGTTAACCGGCCTGCCAAACCGCACGGCTTTTGAGCAGGAGCTGCACAAACAGCTGGACAATCCTTTGACCGCCGCGCGGGTGGCGGTGCTGTTTATCGACGGCGACCGTTTTAAAGAGGTAAACGATCGCTACGGCCATGCTGCTGGCGACAGGGTTCTGACCATTACCGCACAGCGCCTGCGCGCACGCTTGCGCAAAGGCGATTTGGTGGCGCGGCTAGGCGGGGATGAGTTTGCGGTACTGCTGTTAGCGATTGACAGCGGCGAGCAGGCAGGCTGCGTTGCGCAAAGCGTCATTGAGGCGATGCGTGAACCCATAAGGCTGGACGACGGCACGATCCTTACCCAGTCTCTGAGTATCGGCATCGCGCTGGCGAAAAATCATCATACCGGCGAGGCGACCATCGCCCAGGCCGATGCGGCGATGTACCACATCAAAGCGCTGGGCGGCGGCTGGTATTTTTCGCCCGCGCTCTGGAGCAGGCGACAGGCGTCGGCGGCGCTGGAGTGCGAAAGCGTTTAGCCGTTGGTGCTGACCGCTGACGGGAATTCAGAGCAGTCAAAATAGAGCGGACGCTTTTGCTGACGGCGCATGGTGTTGCGCCAGGCCGTCGGCGTCTGGGAAAACTGGCGGCGAAAAACGCGCGAGAAAGTCTGCTGCGAGTCATAGCCATACTGCATGGCGATATCAAACACCGGACGCTGCGTCTGGCGCAGCTCTTTCGCGGCCAGCGTCAGGCGACGCTCACGAATATAGTTGCCCAGCGTCTGTTTGGTCACGGCGCGGAACATGCGCTGCAGGTGCCATTTCGAATAGCCGGATCGCGCCGCAACGTCATCGATAGAAAGCGTTTTGTCCAGATTGCTGTCAATCCAGTCGGTAAGCGCGTGAATAATCTCATCATGCATACTGGTCTTCTCCCTGGGGCTGGCGGCCGATCGCTATGGCGAAAAAGAGGGGTTCGCCTTCTTAAGGGCTGGAGTATAATTCCTCAAGTTAACTTGAGGTAAAGCGCAAAGTGAAAAAAAATCTCGTATTAAACAAGCGCGAACTGACGCCCGGCGACGTGGCCGCACGCTGCGGCGTCGCCGTCTCGACGCTGCATTTTTATGAAAGCAAAGGCCTGATCGTCAGCTTTCGCAACGGCGGCAACCAGCGCCGCTATCATCGCGATGTCCTGCGCCGGGTGGCAGTCATTAAAATCGCCCAGCGGATCGGCATCCCGCTGGCGACCATCGGCGAGCACCTGGTGCAGTTTCCGCCGGGCAAGCGGCTGTCGCCTAAAGAGTGGGCGCTGCTGACCCGTAAATGGCGCGAGGAGCTGGACAGCCGCATTGATACGCTGACCCGACTGCGCGACGATCTGGATGGCTGTATCGGCTGCGGCTGTTTATCGATGGAGGACTGTCCGCTGCGCAACCCGGATGACCGCCTGAGCGAGCGCGGCACGGGCGCAATCCTGCTGGAGCCTGAACGTAAATAAGGCCGTCTATACTGATAGCACTTCGTTTACGCACAAGGAAAGGTCATGATCACCGTTCACCACCTGAACAACTCCCGTTCGCAGCGTATTCTCTGGCTGTTGGAAGAGCTGGAAACGCCTTATCAAATCAAACTGTACCAGCGCGAAAAAACGATGCTGGCGCCCGATTCGCTGAAAAAAGTGCATCCTCTCGGCAAATCGCCGGTGATCACCGATGGAAATCGGGTGATTGCAGAGTCCGGCGCGATCCTGGAATACCTGGCGGAGCACTATGACGCAGAAAATCGTCTGAAACTCACCACGGAAGATGAGCGTATCGAGTCTCGTTACTGGCTGCACTATGCGGAAGGTTCACTGATGCCGCTGTTGGTGATGAAGCTGATTTTCAGCCGAATGGGCGAGGCGCCGGTGCCGTGGCTGCTGCGGCCGGTGGGCCGCGCCTTTGGCAAGGGCGTGCAGAAGGCGTTCCTGGATAAGCAGCTCGCCACCCATCGCGAATTTATCGAGCAACACCTTGCGGGCAACGAATGGTTTGCGGGGTCACGCTTCAGCATTGCCGACGTGCAGATGAGCTTTCCGCTTCAGGCGCTCAGCGCGCGCGGCGGCGCAGGCGATTCCCCTGCCATTCAGGGCTGGCTGAAGAAAGTCCAAAGCCGTGCGGCCTGGCAGCGGGCGCTGGAAAAAGGCGGTGCGCTCACTCTTGAATGAATCATCGCGCGGCGGCCCCTGACGTTTCATCGCGCCCGCGCCCATAAGAAAGTGCTATGACCGCGCTTGTCGGCGAGCCAGCTAAAGTCTGCTCAGGCAGGCGCGGACGTAAAAGAGACGAAAATCTGCCGCCTTCCCGGCATCAGCAGTTGAAAAGGCGGCCTTAAAGGCAGGATAATCGTTTGCCTTTATAAAAAGGGCATTATGCCTGTCGGGTTAAACGTTTGCTTTTTTCCGATCGCGGCTTCTTTACGAAGTTTTGGCGATCTGCAATAGCGCTATCAGGGATGTAAACGTGGTACCAACCCGCCATCAGGCATCGATAATTCATAAGAAAGTTCAGGGGATTTCCATTATGTCGACTCATCATCAGACCGGCGGAACGTTAGACGCCTGGTTTAAAATCTCTGCACGCGGCAGCACCGTCCGCCAGGAGATTTTAGCCGGACTTACCACCTTCCTCGCCATGGTCTATTCGGTGATTGTTGTGCCGTCCATGCTCGGCAAGGCGGGCTTTCCTCCCGCCGCCGTTTTTGTCTCTACCTGCCTGGTGGCGGGCTTCGGCTCGGTCATTATGGGGCTGTGGGCGAACCTGCCGATGGCGATCGGCTGCGCGATCTCACTGACCGCCTTTACGGCTTTCAGCCTGGTGCTGGGCCAGCATATCAGCGTGCCCGTAGCGCTGGGAGCCGTATTCCTGATGGGAGTGCTGTTTACGCTGATCTCTGCAACCGGCATCCGTGCCTGGATTTTACGCAACCTGCCAATGGGCGTGGCGCACGGCACCGGCGTCGGCATCGGCCTGTTTCTGCTGCTGATTGCCGCTAACGGCGTGGGCCTGGTCGTAAAAAACCCTGTACCTGGCGCACTGCCGGTCGCGCTGGGCGATTTCGCTTCCTTCCCCGTGTTGATGACGCTGGCAGGCCTTGCGGCAATCTTCGGTCTGGAAAAGCTGCGCGTGCCGGGCGGGATCCTGCTGACTATTATCGCCATTTCCGTGCTCGGACTGATTTTCGATCCGGCCGTAAAATATCAGGGGCTGTTTGCCATGCCTTCACTGTCGGATGCGCAGGGCCACTCGCTGGTGTTCAGCCTGGATATTCTGGGCGCGCTGAAGCCTGCGGTATTGCCAAGCGTGCTGGCGCTGGTGATGACCGCCGTGTTTGACGCCACCGGCACCATCCGCGCGGTAGCAGGCCAGGCGAACCTGCTGGATAAAGATCATCAGATCCTGAACGGCGGCAAAGCGCTGACCACCGACTCGGTCAGCAGCATCTTTTCCGGCCTTATCGGCGCTTCGCCTGCGGCGGTGTATATCGAATCCGCAGCGGGCACGGCGGCGGGCGGTAAAACGGGCCTGACCGCTATCGTGGTAGGCGTGCTGTTTCTGCTGATCCTGTTCCTGTCGCCGCTGGCTTATTTAGTGCCGGGCTATGCTACCGCGCCCGCGCTGATGTATGTTGGCCTGCTGATGCTGAGCAACGTTTCTAAAATCGACTTCAGCGATTTTGTTGACGCCATGTCCGGCCTGCTGGCCGCCGTGTTCATCGTGCTGACCTGCAATATCGTTACCGGTATTATGCTGGGCTTCGGCTCGCTGGTCATTGGCCGCATCTTTGCGGGCGAGTGGCGCAAGCTCAACGTCGGCACCGTGGTTATCGCTATCGCGCTGGTCGCTTTTTACGCCGGCGGCTGGGCTATCTGATCCCCTTTTACGAGGCCGGTTTTTCCGGCCTCCGTTCCGAATTTTTGCTTTTTTCCACGCAATAGCACACATCAGCTTTTTCAAGCCATCCCATTTTTGCTTTACTATTACACAGGGCATTATTTGTTCCGAGCCTGATATTTTTGTCGCTATCTGGAAGCTATGAAAGGACAACATGGAAATCTTTTTTACTATTCTCATCCTCACGCTGGTGGTCTCGCTCTCTGGCGTAGCCGCACGCATTATTCCTTTTCAAATCCCCCTGCCGTTGGTGCAAATTGTGATGGGCGCGCTGCTGGCGTGGCCGACTTTCGGCCTGCACGTTGACTTCGATCCCGAGCTGTTCCTGGTCCTGTTTATTCCGCCGCTGCTGTTTGCTGACGGCTGGAAGACGCCAACCAGCGAGTTTTTGCATCACGGACGCGAGATTATCGGCCTGGCGCTGGTGCTGGTTTTGATCACCGTGGTCGGCATCGGCTATCTGATCTACTGGCTGGTGCCGGGTATTCCGCTGCTGCCCGCCTTCGCACTGGCGGCCGTGCTGTCGCCAACCGATGCCGTGGCGCTCTCCGGGATTGTCGGAGAAGGGCGCATCCCGAAAAAAATTATGTCGATACTGCAGGGCGAGGCGCTGATGAACGACGCTTCGGGCCTGGTGTCGCTGAAGTTTGCCGTTGCGGTCGCGATGGGCACCATGGTGTTCACGGTTTCCGGCGCGTCGCTGGAGTTCGTAAAGGTTGCCGTCGGCGGTCTGGTGGCCGGTATTGTTATCTGCTGGCTGTACGGCAAGTCGCTGCGTCTGTTCAGCCGCTGGAGCGGTGACGATCCGGCTACGCAGACGGTGCTGCTGCTGCTGCTGCCTTTTGCTTCTTACCTGATTGCCGAACATATCGGCGTATCGGGGATCCTGGCCGCCGTCGCGGCGGGCATGACCATTACCCGTTCGGGTATTATCCGTCAGGCGCCGCTGGCGATGCGTCTGCGTGCCAACAGCGTCTGGCAGATGCTGGAGTTTGTCTTTAACGGCATGGTGTTCCTGATGCTGGGCTTACAGCTGCCGGACATTTTACAGCTGTCCGTGACTCAGGCAGAGGCCGATCCTAACGTCGATCTGTGGATGCTGGTGCTGTCGGTGGTGCTGATTTATGCCGCGCTGATGATCGTCCGCTTCGCCTGGCTATGGACGATGCGCCTGATCAGCCAGCGCCTGCTGAAAAAGCGGCCGATGGAGTTCAGCAGCTACAGCCTGCGCGAGCTGCTGATTGCCTCTTTTGCCGGCGTACGCGGGGCTATCACCCTGGCCGGCGTGCTGTCCATTCCGCTGTTTCTGACCAATGGTGACGCTTTCCCGGCGCGCTACGAGCTGGTTTTCCTGGCAATGGGCGTGATCCTGTTTTCGCTGCTGGTCGGCGTAGTGTTGCTGCCGCTGCTGCTGCGCGGCGTGGCAGGCAGGGATAAGACGGCGCACCGCCATGAGATCCAGATGGCGCGCGCGGCGATGGCGGAAACGGCTATCGACAGCCTGCACAAGATGGAAGAGCGGCTGGCGGCCGATACCGAAGAGAATATCGACGCTGACCTGGTCAAAGAAATCGCGTCGCGAGTGATTGGCAATATGCGTCGTCGCGTGGACGGTAAGGACGATCTGGAGCGGGCGCTGTATGCGGAAAATCTGGAGCGCCGCTTCCGTCTGACCGCGCTGCGCGCCGAGCGCGGCGAGCTGTATCACCTGCGCGCCACGCAGAAAATCAGCAACGAAACCATGCAGAAGATGCTGCACGATCTCGACCTGCTGGAAACGCTGCTGATCGAGAAAGAAGAGTAGCGGGAAGACCGCGAGCCGCCCGGCTCGCGGTCTTTTTTACTGCTGTTAGCAGCAGTAGTATCAGCGTTCTTCCAGGATCAGCGGGCCGCCTGGCTTTTGGTAATAAGAGGCGTCTTCCATGGTGTAGCTCATGGTTCCCGTTGTCGCTCTGGTAACCTGCATCAACCAGTTTTCTTTTTTAATACATCTTTCCTCCGCTTTTATATTCTCAAAACAGAGCAGATGGTCGGTACTATGACTCGGGAAAAAAGTAGTGTCATCGGGTTTTTCTTGCTGATAACCGTCTTTAAAGTCCCAGATAGTTACCCAAAAAGTCTCGCCTTTTCTATTTAAAAGAAAAGGGTGTTGTTTATCCAGTTTCCGGGCGTTTTCTTTCCACCATTCAATCTTTCCTTTGTTGGTCAGAGGAAAGTTTTTCACCAAAATATCTGTGACGGAATGATTCTGGTGAACAGCTATAACCTCTACAGGCCGTAGCATCATAACGATGACGTACAGCCAGCTGACTACGACCAGAGCCGGGAAAAATCTATTCATCTTTTTCACTTTTTGCTTCCCGTCAGCGTGATGGTCGCTGCCATATTGGTAAAGAAGGGTTTGTACGCGTACCTTCTCCAGCGCTGTAGCACAAACCAGATTCGGAAAATATTCAAATGATGAAAACGAGGATCCATGATATCGCGGTCATCAAGGCCAAAGTGATCCTGGCCTTTGTAATGCAGGGTGGCTTTGTATTTATCTCCGTTAACTTCCAGAGACTTTAGCGTGATTTTTGTCGCGTATATACCGTGCACTGACATACCCAGACCATTCATCTTGTCTTGTAATCTATTAAATTTCGGAAGAAAACTCTCTCCGATAACTTTTCTTAAAGCCTGTTTTTTATTTTCGGCAAGAAAATAATTATCCCAGTCTATATTTTCCCGTATAAATTTATCGATAACCTTTGACGAGTTTGCGTTATCTGAATGCGCGCTTTCTATCAACCTCTTATAAGCCCCATTTAATTCACTGCTGGAAAAGGGTTTTCCATCGCCATATTGAAAATGGTCGATTAGTGCCATAAACAGCCCGCGATGGCCGAAAAAAGAGAAGGGCCGCGACTCGCGGCGGAATTCGTTGAATAGTTTGGCTGCCACTTCATGATGGCGCATCTTATGACGTATCACGGCGTAGTTACTGATGGGGAAATCCGTTCTCTCTGCCCGCCAGGGATCGTACTGACCGGATACTTTCTCCAGCCGATAGAAGTTCTTCAGCTGCAGCTCGCTTAAATCGCCGCACTGCATATCATCGGCACCGTAATCATCCATGCGTTTCTGCGTCTGAAAAACATCGAAGGGCAGGCGTAAAGCCTGTAGAGAAGGTGACATGCAATATTCCTTTTGCTGGTCAACGAGCGCTATTGCCCGGTTTTCTGTTAGTTTATCAGCTTAATTTATGTTCGTCATGCTGCGTTAAGAAAATCGCCTCTGTCATCTGATGTTATTCAACCGTACAGCGAAAGATAAATTCTTCATATAACGGTAATTATATTTTGGAGGAAAAGGAAATATTATGATAAGGGGGGGTAACCGGTGGTTTATTCTGCTTGCTGCTGTTCTGATGAAATGAGAGGTTCCGCCAGGCTAATACTATTTTCTTTTGCTTTTGTTTTGTAAACGGCAGGAAAACGCGCTTTAAGGCTCAGGGTTGGGTCTGGTAAATATCAGGCCAGTCTCTGACGTAACAGTTCTGCTAATTATTGCTGATGAAGTCATACGCTTTCATCCGTGCCGATCTATATCTTCTTCGGCATTCTTTTCCAGAACGCAGAGGCAGCAGACAAGCTGAATAGCAATATCCGTAAGAGGCAGAACGAATAAGGTTAAAAGACAGGTAAAAATGCGCCTGTTTAGCGTCTCCGGGGCCGCTGCCAGCGCCCCCGTTTTTTATACCGACAGCGTTGGCGTCTGACCCGGCCAGAACTGGCGACAGCAGGCGATCCAGGCCTGCGCGCTCTTTGAGAGGTAGCTGCCTTCCCGCCAGATCAGGCCCAGCTGCCAGACCAGCTCCGACTCCAGCGGCAGCCATAGCAGATGGCTTTTATCCAGCCGCTGGCAGATCGGCTCCGGCAGGATTGCCACGCCCATACCGGCCTGTACCATCGCCGCGAGAAAATCCCACTGGCCGCTGCGTACCGCGATCTGCGGCGTAAAGCCGCTGGCCTGGAAGGCACGCATCAGCTGGCGGTTCAGCGAAAACTCTTCGTTATAAATCAGGATAGGATGCCCGGCCAGCTCGGCCAGCGGAATATGGGTACGGCGCAGCCATTCGCGGGTTTTCGGCACCAGCACGCAGAGCGGGTGGCTCATTAGCGGCAGCGCGTTCAGCGGCAGATCTTCCGCTACCGGCAGCGCGGTCATCGCAATATCCAGCGTGCCGGAAAGCACTGCCTGCTGCACGGTCAGGCCGCCGAATTCGGAAATTTTCAGCTCGACGCCGGGATAACGCTGGCGGAAAGCGGAGATCGAACCGGCAATCTGCATCCCCACCATTGGCGGAATGCCTAACCGCAGCTCGCCCGTTTTCAGGTCGTTGATATCGCTGATTTCCGCTTCCAGCTGCTTAAATTCCTGAAGGATAGTCAGTCCGCGCTGATAAACGGCCTGTCCGGTATCGGTCAGATGCAGCTTGCGTCCTTCACGGATCAGCAGCGTACAGCCCAGTTCATCCTCCAGCTGGCGCAGCATTTTACTGATGGTCGGCTGCGTGACGTACAGCTGCTCCGCCGCGCGAGTAAAGCTTTGCTGGCGCACCACTTCCACAAAATAACGCAGGGCTCTGACGTCCATAAACATTCCTGTAAGGCATAGTTCAGATAATATTAAGTCATTTTTTTCACCCTTTGGTACGGCTTTATACTCTCTTTACGCATTATTCAGAGAGAGACCCATCATGAAGCTGGCGATACGCCCGCAAAGCACGTGGCAGCAACGTATTCAGGTTCCGTTACAGGTGGTGCTGTATATCGCTTTTTTTCTGGCCGCGCAGCGGCTGGTTGACTGGTTGCGGCTGCCGTTGCCCGCCAATATCGTGGGCATGTTGCTGCTGCTGGCGTTGATTATGCTGCGGGTGCTGCCGCTGAACTGGGTGAAAGCCGGATCGCGCTGGCTGCTGGCGGAAATGCTGCTGTTTTTTATTCCTGCCGTGGTAGCGGTGGTTAACTATTCGCAGCTGCTGCGCGTGGACGGCTGGCGGATTATGTTGGTGATTATGATCAGTACGCTGCTGGTGCTTTCCGCTACCGCGCTGGTGGTGGATCGCGTCTATCGTTTTGAAATGCGGCTGGCGGCACGAAAAAAGGAGCGTCAGGGTGAATAACTTTTTTATCAGCCTGCTCTGTCTGCTGGCGACGCTGCTGGTCTATTTTCTCAATAAACGTCTCTACCGCCGCTGGCACAGGCTGCTGCTGATGCCGCTGGTGATGACGCCAATGGTGCTGGTGGCGCTGCTGCTGCTGACCCATATCTCCTGGCAGAACTATATCGACGAAAACCGCTGGCTGCTGTGGCTGCTTGGCCCGGCTACGCTGGCCTTCGCCGTGCCCGTTTATGAAAATATGGCGATTATCCGCCGCCACTGGCTGTCGCTTAGCGCGGGCGTACTGACCGCCACGCTGGTCGCCGTTTGCAGCTCGGTATGGCTGGCAAGGCTGCTGACGCTGCCGGAGGCAATCCAGCGTAGTCTGGCGGTGCGCTCTGTCACTACGCCCTTTGCGCTGGCGGCGGCGAAGCAGCTGGGCGGGCAGCCCGATCTGGTGGCGCTGTTTGTGGTGATCACCGGCGTATTCGGCATGGCCGTCGGCGATCTGCTTTTTATTCGGCTTGCCGTCAAGCAGGGATTGGCGAAAGGCGCTGGGTTTGGCGCGGCCTCACACGGCGCAGGCACCGCTCGCGCCTATGAAATTGGTCAGGAAGAGGGCGTGGTCGCCAGCCTGGTGATGATGCTGTCAGGCGTGGTGACAGTGGTTATCGCGCCGCTGATTGGCCGCCTGATGTGGACGCTGGTTTAAAGCCTGTATGTTCGCCCCCTAACAGCAACATTTACTAAACAAGCCCTAAGATTCGTCGCATTCTCATTTTATTTCCTCTGTTGATGATCTATCCTCCGCTGCCGTCGGGAAACGGCGTAAGTAAATTCATCAGGAGAATAAAATGAAAGCAGTGGCAACTACCGCAGGCGCTCTGGCGCTGCTGGCGCTGGCCGGATCAGCGCAGGCGATTGAAGGCGGTGTCGACGTAGGTCGTGATTATACTAATGTACACGCGGGCATGGGCGCTGACTCGCCTGGTCTGGCGCTGACCGGTAACTGGTTGCGCAGCGATCACGACGGCAGCATGGGCAGCCTGGGTCTGGGTTACAATGTGGGTCTGGGCGATATCTTTATCACGCCTGGCGTGAAAGCGATTTCCACTAACCCAACCGATAGCAAAGACGGCTATGCCGTTGCGGTCGGCATTGGCGCAAGCGTTCCAGTCACCAATATGTTCAACGTATTTGGCCAGTATTACTACTCGCCGGATTCTTTCTCCAGCCACATTGATGACTACCAGGAAGCTTCCGCTGGCGTGAGCTTTAAGCCAATCTCCCTGGTTGACGTGCGCGTGGGCTATCAGTACCTGGCGATGAACGGCAAAGACGGTCGTAAAGACAACGTCATTGCTGACGGCGCATACGTAGGTGCATCCCTGCATTTCTGATGCCAAAGGCGGCAACCTGTAAAGGGTGGCCCGCCGCTGAATGTGTCCGGCTTCTGGCCGGACCTGCCTGCTCCCGGTACGGCTGATGCCCTGATACAGGCCGGGAACAGGCTTATTATGCTGAACTTTTAACAAGGTTTATAAAGTTGTTGCCGCTAATGTTCAAACAGGTGATATATATTAAAATATAGCAGCTTATATTAAGGAGCTTGCCTGATATTTTTAATACTCCGGCAAAGATAAATGCTATATATTTAAATCGCCCCGTTTGTTTCTTCTTTTTTTACATTTGTCATTTATAGAGTGACGGCGTGCAAAATGGGTTTTATTTGGTTTTTTATTCTAAAGAGCATCTCTGTTTGACGATTTTTTAGCATTTATCGCCAGTAACACCTTCCTGTCTAAACTTTCATTTTTTTCTGTCATTTTTTAAGAAAAAAGACCTTTCATCTGGAAATGTCTTCTGTAAGAATAATCCTGCCGCCCTGAACAGGTATTTATTACGGATTCTATTTACCTGACAATGTAAATGGCCATTAATAAACTCAAGCGCCGTTAATGCATTATTAACTTATCTGTTTTTACAGGTTGGCTTTTTTTCAGCAAAGAAAATGATGTTATAAATAAACATTTATCATCCGATAAACGGAAAGGTTTATAATCAAAGGAATGTACTTTATGCAACTGAATAAAATCGTACTGTCAGCTATCGCCATTTTCGGCATGACTTCTGTAGCTTATGCCGACCAGGGACATGGTTCAGTGACTTTTTCTGGCTCCGTCATTGAGTCTCCTTGCTCAATTAATCCTGACTCTGTTTATCAGGACGTGCCTCTTGGGCAAATCTCGACTGTTACCCTGAAGGATGGTGGAACCTCCGATCCCCGTCCTTTCCAGATTAAACTGGAAAACTGTACGGTTGCGACCGCCGCAGCGGTAACGGCCACGTTCAGCGGACCGGAAAGCACTACCGGTCTGTTGGGCATGACCGGGACAGTTAAGGGCGCGAGTATCGCCATCACTGATGGTACTGGCGCAGTGCTCAAGCTCGGCAGTCCGAGCGCTAAGCAGGTTTTGCAGACTGGCTATAATACGCTGAGTTTTTCTGCCTATGTGCAAGGTGATGGCAAAGACGTAACGCCTGGCGAATTCCAGAGTATTGCTGATTTCACACTTGCATATCAATAAGTCGATTTGACGGACCTTGTCCTCTCCCGGCGTTTCTGCCGGGAGTGTTTTCTGCCTGGGGAACAACGGCAAAACAGGTTCATGTTTGTCGGCAGAATGGCGGAATTATTTCCATGCTTAATTCCTCCGACAAAAAATTATTAAATCGGTTATGAAAGGCTTACCCAGGGATTAACTTCTCGTAAGGATGCCGATGTCAGTGAATATTATATTAAAAAAAGATATTTTATGGCTGTGGCATGCCATTTTCCTGCTGATTCTTTGCTGTTTCGCGCGGTCTGTCGAGGCATGTGGAATAGAATTTAATACCGATCTTTTAGATGTGAAAGACAGAGCGAACATCGATCTCAGCCGTTTTTCTCAGGCGGGATATATCATGCCCGGTAACTACACTCTGAAACTTCAGATTAATGATAATGAGCTCCCCGAGCAGTCAGTGGACTGGTTTACGACAGAAGATAATGAAAAAGAAAGTAAGCCCTGTCTGACTGCCGCTCTGGTCAATTTTATTGGCCTGAAGCCTGAGCTACGCCCGCAGTTAACGTGGTGGCATGAGGGCCAGTGTCTGAATACCGACAGTTTGCCGGGTATGAGCCAGCGCGCTGATTTAGGCACCAATACGCTCTATTTAACTATCCCACAAATTTATCTGGAATACCGCGCGCCCAACTGGGATCCGCCAGCGCAGTGGGATGAGGGGATACCCGGCTTGTTGTTCGATTATTACGCCAGTGCCCAGACCCGACATGAGCACGAGAAGAAGACGGACAACACGTTCACGGGCAACGGGACGGCCGGGGCCAACGTTGGTCCCTGGCGCCTGCGTGCCGACTGGCAGGGGCGCTATGACAATCAGGCCAGTAACAACCTTAACTGGGACTGGACGCGTTTCTATGCCTGGCGCGCTTTACCGCACAGGCACGCAAGGCTGGGCGTGGGCGAACATGCGCTCTTTTCAGATATCTTCGACAGTTTTACCTATACCGGGCTGAGCCTGCGGTCTGATGACAATATGCTGCCGCCTAATCTGCGTGGTTATTCCCCGGAAATCAGCGGGATAGCGAAAACCAGCGCCAGAGTGGTGATCAGCCAGAAAGGGCGGGTCATCAAGGAAACCCGGGTCGCCGCCGGGCCGTTTCGTATTCAGGATCTCAACGAAACGATCAGCGGCGAGCTGGATGTGCGGGTAGAAGAGCAGGATGGCTCAGTACAAACTTTCAGCATCAATACGGCCAGCGTGCCCTATCTGACGCGGCCGGGCATGGTGCGCTACAAGCTGGCGGCGGGCAGGCCTTCCAACACTCAGCACCATATGGAAGGCGAGGGGTTTGTAAACGGCGAGTTCTCATGGGGCGTCAGTAACGGCTGGTCCCTGTACGGCGGGACGATAGCCAGTGAGGAATACCAGGCGCTGGCGCTGGGCACAGGGCGCGATCTGATGGCTTTCGGCGCGCTCTCTCTGGATTTTACTCAGGCGTTTGCCCGGCGTTTGCCCGATCCGCTGCCGGATACGCAGAAAGGGGCCTCGTGGCGCGTCAGCTACTCAAAAAGGTTCGACGAAACCGACAGTGAAATGACCTTTGCAGGCTACCGCTATTCAGAGCAGGGCTATATGAGTATGCAGGATTACCTTAACGCGCATAAATACGGCAGGGCCTACGGCAACGGTAAAGAGATGTATACCGCCATCTTCAGCCAGCAGCTGCGCGACTGGCGGGCAAGCTTTTATCTGAATTACTCTCATCAGACCTGGTGGGATAAACCGGACAATGACCGTTTTACCCTGACGGCGACGAAATATTTTGACGCCGGGCGCTTGCGTAACGTCAGTCTGTCAGCCACCGCCTGGCGTAATAAATATGACGGCAGCAATGATGACGGTATTTACCTGTCGCTGTCTCTACCGTGGGGCAACAGCGGCACGCTGAATTACAACGGATCTTTTAATCAGGGTAATAACAGTCATCAGGCCAGCTACTTCAATACGATGGATGAGCGTAACAACTACCAAATCAGCGGCGGGGTTGCCGGTCAGGAGACGCTGGCAAGCGGCTATTACACCTATCAGGGAGACAGAGCGCGGATAAACGTTAATGCCAGCTATCAGGGCAACAGCTATTCAGCTTTAAGCCTTTCGGCGCAGGGCGGCGTAACGGCTACCGCACAGGGTGCGGCGCTGCATCGTACCAGCAGGCCGGGCGGCACCAGAATGCTGATCGACACCGCGGTAAAGGATATTCCGGTAAAAAGCTACGGCGCGGATACCTTGAGTAACCACTTTGGCAAAGCCGTTATCGCGGATATCAGCAGCTATTACCGTAACCGCATCAGTATCGATATCAATGCGTTGCCGGACAATGCTGAAGCGAGCGCTTCGGTTATCCAGCGCACCTTAACCGAAGGCGCGATTGGCTACGGTGGCTTTAAAGTGGTGACCGGGAGCAAAACCATGGCGGTACTGCGCCTGGAAAACGGCGAAGCCCCGCCGTTTGGCGCTACGGTACAAAACAGCCAGCGTCAGGAAGTGGGCATTGTGAATGACGACGGCAGCATCTATCTGAGCGGTATCCAGCCAGGCATAACGATGCGGGTAAGCTGGAGCGGCAAAGAGCAGTGCGAATTTAAACTGCCGGAGAGCTTGTCCGGTGATATTTCTCAGCGTCTTTTATTGCCGTGCCGCCTGTTATAAACCGCGCAGGGCTGCCGCTGATAGTTGACATGGTGTAAGGGGAAAAAATGAGATCATATAAAGCAGGTTTATCACGCATCGCCGTTTTACTCTCCGTCCTGGTGGCTGCACAAAGCTATGGCGCTGTTTCGCTCGATCGTACACGCGTGATTTTTGAGGGCGGCCAAAAGTCTGTCAGCCTGGTCGTCAGTAACGATAATAAACAATTACCCTATCTGGCGCAGGGCTGGATAGAAGATAGCCAGGGTAAAAAAATCCAGCAGCCGCTGACTGCTCTGCCGCCGGTACAGCGCATTGAGCCGGGCAGCAAAAGCCAGGTAAAAATAGAGACGTTGCCTTCCGTGGGCGCGCTGCCGCAGGATCGTGAAACCTTGTTCTACTTTAATCTGCGTGAGATCCCGCCGCGATCCGAACGCCCCAATACGCTCCAGCTTGCCTTGCAGACAAAGGTAAAATTATTTTATCGCCCGCAGGCGCTGGTGCCCAAAAGAAACGCGGTGCCCTTTCAGGAGCAGCTGACGCTGACTCGCGTCGGCGATCGCTATCAGGTAAACAATCCCACGCCCTATTTCGTGACGCTGATCGATGGCCGCAACGCCGCCAGGAATAGCGCCATCAATGATTTCAAGCCGCTGATGATCGCGCCGAAAAGTAAAGGCGTGCTTGAGGTCAGCGCTGAAGCGCTGGGGAGCCGCCCGCTGCTCACCTATATCAACGATTACGGCGCCCGTCCGCAGTTGCAGTTTACCTGTAGCGGGGATCATTGTAAGGCCACGGCGGTCAGGCCCGCTGGCTAAGCGCATAAAGTTTTGCCGCTTCGCCAGAGCAGCCGCGCAACGCTTCTTTGCTTAACCGCGTTTTGCTCGGGCTGCGGCAGGTTTATGTTGGATAAGTCGTGATAAACGGCGGCAGGAATAAACAGATGGACAGGACAACCACCTTTGCAAAAGCGGTGCTCTGCACGCTAACAGGATTAACGCTATTTTCAGGCCGGGTGACGGCAGCGCCGGAGGTATTTACCTTCACCATGACGGCCAACGTGGTGCAGTCTGCCTCCTGTCAGCTTAATGAAGGCAAAAACGTTGAGGTTTCCTTTGGCGATCAGGTAGATATTGCAAAAATCAACGGCACTAATTACCAGAGCGAGATTGCTTATAACTTTAGCTGCAAGCAGCAGGGTAAAAATGCGGTAACGCTGCAAATCGACGGCACGGGCGCAGATTTTGGCCAGGGGATGCTGTATGTCCAGCCCGGCCTGGCCATTAAAATAATGAACGACGGTAAACTCCAGCCGGTAAACACCTCGTTTGCCATTGATGGCATGGATCCCCCCGTTCTGATGGCCGTACTGGTGAAAAATGCGGCGGCCTCGTTAACGCCCGGGTACTTTGAGGCGACGGCGACAATTAAGGCGGTCTACGAATGAAAAGGGGATTATTACGCTGCCTGTGGTCAGGCCTGGGGATGACGCTGTGCGTTGCGCTCGGCTATGCCGCGCCTGTAGAGGTAGCGGTGAAGGCCAAATTCAGCGGTACGCTGGTTGAAAATCTCAGCCCCTGTACGATACGGCCCGGCGATGAATACATTACGCTCCCGCTGGCGGCCGTCACGCTGAACATGTTGCAGAACTCGCAGGAAAGCCCGCGTTACCCGTTTGCCGTTCATCTGGAAAACTGCGAGTTTGATGCAACAACGCCAGGCCGAATTGAAGTTTTCCTGCGCGGGAATGGGGACAGTAACGGGATGCTGCAACCGGATGCAGGCAGTACCGCTACCGGCATCGTTATCGGCATCGAAAATGCGCGGGGCGCGCCGCTGGCGGTCAATGCCGCCTCGCCGGGCCTGACGCTGTCTTTGAATGCTGCTGATATTGTTATCCCGATGCAGGCCTATCTACGGGCGGACGGCGCGACGCCGCCGACGGCGGGAGAATTTACCGCCAGCCTGAATTACATCATCGAATACCCCTGAACCGACGCAGCCCGCCGCCGCCGTACGGGGTGCTGGCTGGCTCATAACAAGGAGATAAAATGAAAAGGATTATGTTCGCACTGAGCCTGATCTGTTTTTCAACGTCGGCGCTGGCGTGGTACTACAATTCCGTGCCGGGCGTCACGACCGGCCTGATGGTCAGAAACAATATGATTACGGTGGAGGCCGGCACCGATGTCTGGCTCTGCTCCAGCAGAGGCAACGATCGTGACCTTGTGTTCCATATCTATGGCCTTACCGTCCGCGATCCTGAAGTGGCCGCCACGTTTATCGGAATGAGCGATGCGCCCGGCGGCGCGCCAACCGTACAACAATGCCAGAACGCCACCGACGAACCAGCAAGTCGGATAAAAGTCGCGCAATACCGCTTAACGCAAACGGTAAGCGTACCGGTACAGGAAGGCGATTACAGCGCCTGCTGGTCAGGATGGGATGGCCTGGGCAAAGACGCACGCTGCAGCGGCGGCATACCGATCACGCCGATCGATGACTGCCATGCAGAGCTGGTGAGTTACCCCAACGATCTGGGGACGGTTATCGTCGGCGAGCCCATTAACCGTAACCACAAGGTAGGGGACCTCACGTTAATATGCAAAACGGTGCCGTCGACTACGGTGGAGATTACGCAGCAGGCATCGGCGGGGAACGTGCTTGAGCAGCAGATCCTGGATGAAAGCGGTAAAAAACTTGAGGGACTGAAGGTTTTTACCAGCGGCGTAACCGAGGCGCTGTATATGCAAACAACCGGAACGCCGAAAGTGGCACAGCGTATAGAGGATAGCGTGGTGGTGGTGCTGAACTACTACTGAGGGCGCGCGTTGCTGCGCTGCAAGGCGGCCAGCCGCCTTGCAGATCGCTACTTAGTGACTTTTCCCGCTTTCAATGCCCACGCCGGTTTGCGAACGCACAAACTGCGCCTGGAAACGTTGCCGCTCCTGCTGGCCTTCCTGCGAGTGGTCGGTCACGGAAAACAGCCAGGTGCCGATAAAGGCGACCAGCATAGAAAACAGCGCCGGATACTCGTAGGGGAAGACCGGCTTCGCGTGACCCAGCACCTGCACCCACACCGTTGGGCCTAAAATCATCAACACGACCGCCGTCAGTAGCCCCAGCCAGCCGCCTGCCATCGCACCTCTTGTGGTCAGTTTCGACCAGTACATCGACAGCAGAATAATCGGGAAGTTACAGCTTGCCGCAATCGAGAAGGCCAGCCCGACCATAAAGGCGATATTCTGTTTCTCAAACAAAATACCCAGCGCGATAGCGACCACCCCCAGCACCAGCACGGTGATTTTCGAGACGCGCAGCTCCTGCTTCTCGGTGGCCTGGCCCTTTTTCACCACGCTGGCGTAAAGGTCGTGCGATACCGCCGACGCGCCCGCCAGCGTCAGCCCGGCAACCACCGCCAGAATCGTGGCGAAGGCCACTGCGGAAATAAAGCCCAGGAACAGGCTGCCGCCAACGGCATCGGCCAGATGCACCGCCGCCATATTGTTTCCGCCAATCAGCAGGCCGGTGGCATCCTTAAACGCCGGATTAGCGCCGACCAGCAGAATAGCGCCGAAGCCGATAATAAAGGTCAGGAAGTAGAAGTAGCCCATAAAACCGGTGGCGTAGAACACGCTTTTACGCGCCTCGCGGGCATCGCTGACGGTAAAGAAGCGCATCAGGATATGCGGCAGGCCGGCCGTACCAAACATCAGCCCCAGCCCGAGCGACAGCGCGGAAATCGGGTCGTGCACCAGCCCGCCGGGACGCATGATCGCCACGCCTTTAGGATGCACCGCCATCGCTTGGGTAAAGAGATTATTAAAGCTGAAGCCCACGGTTTTCATCACCATGATTGCCATAAAGCTGGCGCCGAACAGCAGCAGCACCGCCTTGATAATCTGCACCCAGGTGGTCGCCAGCATGCCGCCGAACAGGACGTACAGCACCATCAGGATCCCCACCAGCACCACGGCGACGTGATAGTCCAGGCCAAACAGCAGCTGGATAAGCTTACCCGCGCCGACCATCTGCGCAATCAGATAGAGCGCCACCACCACCAGCGAGCCGCAGGCGGAAAGCGTGCGAATAGGCAGCTGTTTCAGACGATAGGAGGCAACGTCGGCAAAGGTATAGCGTCCCAGGTTGCGCAGCCGTTCGGCGATCAGAAACAGGATAATCGGCCAGCCGACCAGAAAACCCAGCGAATAGATCAGGCCGTCGTAGCCGGAGGTATAAACCAGCGCGGAGATCCCCAGGAATGAGGCGGCGGACATAAAGTCGCCCGCCATCGCCAGGCCGTTCTGAAAACCGGTGATATTGCCGCCTGCGGTATAATAATCGCTGCGCGAACGGGTGCGTTTGGAGGCCCACCAGGTGATACCCAGCGTGGCGGCCACGAAGATCAGGAACATCACGATCGCTTCAACGTTGGTGGGCTGTTTTTCAACCGCGCCGCTAATCGCATCGGCGGCGCGGGAGGAAACAGGCAGCAGCAGGGCGAAATAAAGGAAAAGTTTCATCCTTTCACCTCATCCAGCAGCGCTTTGGTTAAGCGGTCGAATTCGCCATTGGCTCGCCAGACATAAATACCGGTTAAAAGAAAAGAAATAACGATCAGCCCAATGCCAATCGGAATACCACGGGTAACATTGGTATTAGCGTCAAGCGGCGTACCCAGCCAGCCTGGCGCAAAGGCGATTAATAAAATAAAGCCGACGTAGAGAATAAGCATTATTACCGAGAGCAGCGTGGCGAAGGTCTGGCGTTTTCTGACCAGCTCTTTAAAACGCGCGCTTTTTTCAATCCGCTGATATCTATCGTTCATCACAGAGTCTCCAGAGATAATTGCAAGAGCTGTTATGAGATCCGGCTTGACTGAGCGACCGCGCCGGTAATGCCTCATCATCGGGAAGCTGATAAATAAAGGGCAGCGTGATAATCATTACGCTGCCCGATAAAGCTATACTGCCTTTTGCTTATTTTCAGGGCATGGCAATACCCTGTTTCTCCTCCAGCAGTTTTTCCACCACGCCCGGATCGGCCAGCGTCGAGGTATCGCCTAAATTGGTGGTATCGCCAGCGGCAATTTT
Source organism: Erwinia sp. TECH1 (assembly GCF_054057575.1). NCBI lineage: Bacteria > Pseudomonadati > Pseudomonadota > Gammaproteobacteria > Enterobacterales > Erwiniaceae > Erwinia > Erwinia sp. TECH1. The sequence continues at coordinate 564,564 of NZ_JBSRZK010000001.1, forward strand.
GCGCAAAATACGGCGCATAATTTTCCCGGAGCGGGTTTTCGGCAGGGAGTCCGTCCAGTGCAGCACGTCCGGCGTGGCGATAGGGCCGATCTCTTTACGCACCCAGCTGCGCACCTCGCTGTAAAGCTCGGGCGTCGGCTCTTCGCCGCTGTTCAGCGTGATATAGGCGTAGATGGCCTGGCCTTTAATGGCGTGAGGAATGCCGACCACGGCCGCCTCGGCGATTTTAGGATGGGACACCAGCGCGGATTCTATCTCCGCCGTGCCCAGCCGATGGCCGGAAACGTTCAGGACGTCATCCACGCGGCCGGTGATCCAGTAATAGCCGTCCTCGTCGCGCCGCGCGCCGTCGCCGCTGAAGTACATGTTTTTAAAGGTAGAGAAGTAGGTCTGTTCAAAGCGCTCGTGATCGCCGAACAGCGTGCGTGCCAGGCCTGGCCAGGCGTCAACGATCACCAGGTTGCCCTCGCAGGCACCTTCCAGCGCGTTGCCTTCGTTATCGACCAGCGCGGGCTGCACGCCGAAAAAGGGTTTGGTGGCCGAACCGGCCTTCAGCTCCGTCGCGCCAGGCAGCGGCGCGATCATAAAGCCGCCCGTTTCCGTCTGCCACCAGGTATCGACAATCGGGCAGCGGCTATTGCCAATTTTCTGGTAATACCACTCCCAGGCTTCCGGGTTGATCGGTTCGCCGACGGAACCCAGAATACGCAGCGTGGAGCGATCGGTGCCGCTAATGGCCTTGTCGCCCTCCGCCATCAGCGCGCGAATTGCCGTAGGCGCGGTATAGAGCAGCGTGACTCTATGTTTATCCACTACTTCCGCCATCCGGCTCGGCTTCGGCCAGTTCGGCACGCCTTCAAACATCAGCGTGGTCGCGCCCAGCGCCAGCGGGCCGTAAAGCAGATAGCTGTGGCCGGTGATCCAGCCGACGTCGGCGGTGCACCAGTAGATATCGTCGGCATGATAATCAAAAACGTATTTGAAGGTGGTCGCCGCGTAAACCAGATAGCCGCCGGTAGTATGCAGCACGCCCTTCGGCTTGCCGGTGGAGCCGGAGGTGTAAAGAATAAACAGCGGATCTTCCGCGCCCATCTCTTCCGGCTGGTGGTGCGCGCTGGCCTTGTTCACCAGCTCGTGCCACCACAGATCGCGGCTGTGCCAGTCGACATCCGCGCCGGTGCGGCGGAAAACCACTACGTTGCTTACCGTGGTGACGCTGGGATTAGCCAGCGCCTCGTCGACGTTTTTCTTCAGCGGGATGGCGCGCCCGGCGCGAATGCCCTCATCGGCGGTCACCACCAGCTTCGCGGCGGAGTCGACGATACGTCCGGCCACGGCTTCCGGCGAGAAACCGCCAAAAATCACCGAGTGCACCGCGCCGATACGCGCGCAGGCCAGCATGGCGACGGCGGCTTCCGGCACCATTGGCATATAGATCGCCACCACGTCGCCTTTACCTATGCCCAGCTCTTTCAGCGAGTTGGCGAAGCGGCAGACTTCGCGATGCAGCTCGCGAAAGGTCAGCGTCTTGCTTTCGCTGGCGTCGTCGCCTTCCCAGATAATCGCCGGATGGTCGCCCCGGCTGTGCAGGTGACGATCCAGACAGTTGGCCGCCAGATTGAGCGTGCCGTCTTCAAACCAGCGGATATTAATATTGCCCGGCGCAAATGAGGTGTTCTTCACGCGGGTGTACGGTTTTATCCAGTCGAGGATTTTACCCTGTTCGCCCCAGAACGCCTCGGGATCCTGTACGGACTGCTGGTACATCGACTGATACTGCTGGGCAGTGATCAGCGTATTTTCCGCGATATTCGCGGGAACGGGATGTCGGTGTTGTTGGCTCATGGCTACTCTCCTTGAAGATGTTAATAATATGTCAATCAAAGGTTGGATGGAGCGAGCCGCCGGGCTTTGTTTGCTTTTTGCGCCATGGATCACGCCATAACGTCAGGTGATGAAAATGGTCAAAAAGTTGCCGTAATACGGTGGAACTTTCTGCAACCGTCGCCCACTCATTCGCCGCATAACGCAAACGGGCTGTACAAAAGGCGCACAACTAAACCTGGCTGTTCGCCAGGCGTCTGGCGAGCAACTGCATAGCTATGCGCAAGTATGGAGATATATTGCTAATTATAACAAAGAGTTAGTCGTACACGTCGATTCCAGAGCTTTATCCTGTTCGGCGATGATAGTTTAGCCGTATATCACTTAGGGTTGCATTTATACCCGTGAAAATGGTACTGATTACGCGCCTGCAAATCAGGTATCAACCATCCATTATCCGCGCATTCGCCGACATCGGCCTGCTTCCCTTGAGAGTGATCGCTCCGCATTAAAGACGCGGAGAGCGGGTTTTGTTAAGGAAAAAACTATTATGAAAGCTGCAAAATTCAGCCTTGCCTGGCAAATATTGACGGCGTTGGTACTGGGGATCGTCGTTGGCGCGATACTGCATAATCAACCGGAGGATCGTGAATGGTTAATCGCTAACATTCTTAGTCCTGCCGGGGATATCTTTATCCATCTGATCAAGATGATTGTGGTTCCCATCGTGATTTCCACGCTGATCGTCGGTATCGCCGGCGTGGGCGATGCGAAAAAACTGGGGCGGATCGGCGTCAAAACCATCCTCTATTTTGAAGTGATAACCACCATTGCCATTGTGGTAGGGATTACCCTGGCGAATGTGTTTCAACCTGGCTACGGCATTGATATGTCGACGCTGGCAACGGTGGACATCTCTAAGTATGAAGCCACGACGGCGCAGGTTCAGGGCGGCCCGCACAGCCTGGTGACCACTATCCTGTCGCTGATCCCGCAGAATATTTTCGCGGCGATCGCGAAAGGCGAGATGCTGCCGATCATCTTCTTCTCGGTGCTGTTTGGTCTGGGGCTGTCATCGCTGCCTGCGGAACATCGCGAGCCGTTGGTGAAGGTGTTTCGTTCCACCTCGGAAACCATGTTTAAAGTCACCAATATGATTATGCGTTACGCGCCGATTGGCGTGTTTGCCCTGATCTCGGTGACTATCGCCAACTTTGGTTTCGCCTCGCTGTGGCCGCTGGCTAAGCTGGTGATCCTGGTGTACGTTGCCATTCTGTTCTTTGCCTTTGTGGTGCTGGGAACGGTCGCGCGCATCTGTAAGCTGCGCATTACCACGCTGATGCGCATCCTGAAGGATGAGCTGATCCTCTCTTACTCCACCTCCAGCTCCGAAACGGTGCTGCCGAAGATCATGGAGAAAATGGAGGCTTACGGCGCGCCCAAGTCCATCACCAGCTTTGTGGTGCCGACCGGCTATTCGTTTAACCTGGACGGCTCCACGCTCTATCAGAGCATCGCGGCGATCTTTATCGCGCAGCTGTACGGCATTGACCTCTCTATCGGTCAGGAGATCGTGCTGGTGCTGACGCTGATGGTGACCTCAAAGGGGATCGCGGGCGTGCCTGGCGTTTCCTTTGTGGTGCTGCTGGCTACGCTGGGCAGCGTAGGCATTCCGCTGGAAGGCCTGGCGTTTATCGCCGGCGTTGACCGTATCATGGACATGGCGCGTACCGCGCTAAACGTGGTCGGCAACGCGCTGGCGGTGCTGGTGATCGCCAAGTGGGAAAACCAGTTCGATGCCGAACAGGCAGTGGCCTACGAGGCGCGTCTGGCATCCGCTTCCTGATCGCTCCGGCGCGGAAGAACAGCAAAAATGAAAATGGCCTTCGGGCCATTTTTTTTGTTTTTTGCAAGGCACAAACGCAGCGGTTATGCGGTTGCGTAATCATAAATGAGATTATTTAAGTCGCCGCTGAATAACGTTTCATACTGATTTTTAATAGTAAATATTTATGGCGTTGACCGTTAAATTTTATCTTCTCATTTTTTCTCTTATCGCGAGCTGCATCTATTTGGCAAGACTATAATTATATTTTACGTTAAGCCTGAAAAGGCGGCGATTCCTTTGAGCAATCAGGCCTGTAGAGTTTAATAAAGGGCCGGTAATTAATATGATTATTTACGGCACTATTCTTATTTTTTTGGGGATGTCGTTTGCCGCCATAACTTTATATGGATCTTTCTTTTCAGTAGTGATGTGATTGTTATTAACAATTTTTAATTATTCGTCACGCCGCCTGCCGTCTGCAATCGCATTTTTACGGCGAGATGTTTTTTACTTTTTTCTTCAGCTCTGGAGGAAATATCCTTGTTTAAATTACATCCCCTTTTGTTAAGCCTTATTGCGGCACAGGGCGCGATAGCGCCTGCTTTTTACAGCCAGGCGGCGACGCTGAAACCCTTTTCACCCTATGTTAATGATAATAAAGTCGGCGCTTTTTGCGTCTGCAACGGCTCCACGCAAACGCTTAGCGGCAACCAGCAGTTTTCGCCGGGGCTGAGCGGCGAGCAAAGCTTTACGCTGAGAGAGCTACAGGGCCGTGTGAATAACCCTGACCTGTCGCTGGCAGAAAGGCCGGGCCTGGATCCCGGTACAGGCGGTTACACCATTTATGTCCCGGACTGGGAGAACGGCGGCTATCGTCCCTTTGACGTTTTTAATTCCGCCAGCATGGTCGAAATACCGCCGCTCGGGCTGGATACGCCGCTGCCAAACTATGTTGACGTCAAAGGCGGGCAATATATTAACGCCCGCGTGGCGCAGGTCAGTAAAGGCACCATTAACGTGGCAATCGGCCAGTCCGGTGCGGCAACGACGTCAGAAACCAACGGCTGGCGCATGGCGGCCAAACAGAGTCGGCTTTTTGCCGCCACCGGCAGCGGCAACATGAACTGGAATGGCGATAACCGTCTGACCTTTACCGCTGCGCTTCCACCTTCTGGCGGGCCTTACCTCACCCTTCCCGTAGACAGCGTGGCTGATTACAAAGGCGAGTTCAGCGTCGCCACCAGAAATAACGTCATCACGCGATTCAACGTGACCAACTTTGATGATTTTAAAAACTATAACAACTGGCTTATCGGGCAGCTGGAAACGGGCCAGCTCAATCCCGACAGCTACCGTGACGAGCTGGATAAAGCCGTAACTCTCACCAGCGGGCAAATCGTTTACGGCATAGTGGCGCAGGATGCGGATGACGAAGCGGCGCAGCCGATTGGCGAACTGGTGGTGCTCAGCGCAGACGGCGCGCAGGCCAGGGTTACGGTTAATAAAACGCTGGAGGTGGCGAACGCCAGCAGCGCGGTGCTGGCTGCAAACGGCGGCACGGCGATTATCAACGGTAAGGTCGCCAGTACCGGTAACGGCATCACCGATGGCAACGCGCTGGAGCTGCTTAGCGGCAGTACCGGCGTTAATAACGGCGTTATTAATGCCGGCTTCTTCAATAATGCCGATGGCAGCGGCGTGGACAGCAGCAGGGTCGGCCAAAGCCGCAATGCGGTACGGCTACAGGACGGCAGCCGTTTCACCAATAACGGCGTCATCAACATCGCAGGCAGCGGCACTGGCCTGGGGATTTTTAGCGGCAGCGCGATCAATAACGGCAACATTAATACAGGCGCGGCGGACGGCGCCAGCGGCGTGTTCGTTAACGGCCCGCAGGCGAGCTTCACCAATGCTGTGGACGGCACGCTCTGGCTGGGGCGATCGCCGCAAAATGCTCTGACGGATGAAGCCTTCGATACCCGGCTGTCCGGCGCCGTCGGCATTAATATGATTGGTGATGGCAGCGCCGTAAATGACGGGCATATCGTACTGGGTGCACAAACTCAGAACAGCACCGCCATGAAGGTGGTGAATGGCCCGAACGCCCGCCTGCAAAATAACGGCGTGATTGACGTTAACGGTCAGGCGGATTTTCGCCCGGAGGAGAATATCGCGCTGCTGGCGATCGACTCCGGCAGCGGCGGGCTGGTCGGCAACGCCGGGACGATCAATCTGAATGGCGATAACGGCACCGGGATCAAAGCGATCGCCAGCAGCGGCAGCTTTGCCAGCGTTTACTCGGACGGGATCGTCAACGTTAACGGCAGCACCGGGCCGTCAGGCGACACCCACAATACGGCGGTGTGGTTAAGAAGCGAGGCGGGCGGCAACGCTTATGCCTACCTCACTGGCCCAATCACTCTGGGGGGAGAAGGCGCCGTCGGCATCCGCGCTGACGGCGCAGGTACATCGGTTTACGATAGCGGCAGCGTTTCTGGCGGTGGCGCTAACGCAACCGCTTTTCAGATAACCAACGGCGCGAGGATAACGCTGGGAGACGCTTCGTTGGTTAAACTAACCGGCGACAACAGCACCGGCGTACGGATACAAAACGGCGGCTCTTTTTTGATGCAGGGCGGTCTGGTCGCTGCTACCGGTATCGCGTTTGATGTGAGCGAAGGCACCGCGCAATTTTTTCCCGAAAGCGCCCAGCTGGAGTCAGGTGGTACGGCAGCGGTACGCGTGGGCCATAACGGTAATTTTGCGCTGTATGGCGACGGCATCTTCCGTAACAGCATTACGGGCAACGGCAGCGCCGACGCCGTTCTGCTGGAAGAAGGCGCCGCCGGGCTGTCGATTGACGGCGCTACGCTGACGGTAAACGGCAGCGGCAGCGCCATCAATAACCTGGCGGAAACCCCCAACATTTCCCTGGCCAACACCTATATCTATGCCAGGGGCAGCGGCAGCGGCATTCGTTCCGCCACCACTTTCGATTCACTGCTTGCCGTTGGTATCGAACCTTCCGACGGCGCAACGGGCTACACCTTTGCTAATGCCGATGGCTCGACCACGCAGGCCGACATGCTGGTGCCACGCGGCACGGTGATCCTTGTCGGCAGCGGCGGGACGGGGATCCGCGCCAATACCACGGGGAAAGTCATCTCAGAGGGAAACATCTATATCACCACTGAAAGCGGCGGTTCGGCAATTGTCAGCCAGACCGCCAGCGAAGTGGTAAACCGGGGCGACATCTTCTCGTGGGGTACGGTGGCGCCCGTTATCGATCTGCGCGGCGGCAGCACGGTATTTGTTAACGAAGGCACGATTGGCGCGCAATATGCCGATACGGTTATCGTGGCGGGCGGCGCGACGGACGATCGGATCGCCCTGATCGGTGGAGCGGTGCAGGGCGATGTGAACACGGGGAACGGCACCGATACGCTGACGCTGACCGGCGGCACCCTCAACGGCAGCCTGACGATGGGCAGCGGCATCGATAACCAGGCCTTTGTGCAGAACGTCAGCCTGGCTAACGTTAGTCATATCACCACGGCGGGCGGCGAAGGCAGCACGCTCAGCCTGAGCGAGATAGCGGCCCGTGGCGGCTCCTTCGCCAGCGACGACGCAGGCCGGGGCGTCAACCTGGGCGCGGGCTGGAGCACCATCAATTTCTACCATACCGACTGGACGTTGACCGACAATCTGCAGCTGGCGCACAGCACCCTGAATATCGATCGCGAGTCCACGCTCTATGCCGGAAACCTTGTAGATCCCGTACTGAGAGGCGGCACCAGCGATTCGCTGGTGGTGAATAACGCCGGTACGCTGGATCTGACCAACGGCTCCGGATCGCCGGGCAACATGCTGACCATCAACGGCACGCTGAACTCGCTGAACGGCACGCTGAAGCTCGCCAGCGCGCTTAACGGCGGCGGCGCGCCCGCCAACCAGCGCAGCGACATCCTGCGCGTAAACGGCGATGTTAACGGCACCACGTTGATTAACATCACGCCAGCGGCAGGCAGCACCGGCGCGCTGAACGATGCTAATCAAAATGGCGTTATTGAGGCGAACGAAGGCATCTCGCTGGCACAGGTGGCAGGCAGTGCCAGCGCCAACAGCTTTGCGCTCCAGGGCGGCTATCTGGCAGCCGGGCCGTGGCGCTACGATCTCTACAGCTTTGCGCCGGGCAGCAGCGATGCCGCCCAGCGGCAGGTCGACGGCAGCGGCAGCCAGTTTCGCGACTATCGTCTGGCTAACGGCCTCGTCAGGAATAACGGCGTTTCCCGTGCGGCGGTAGTGCCGCAGGTGCCTGCTTATCTCTCCGCTCCGACCGGGCTGGCGTACTATTCCGCAGCCACGCTTAACGATCTGCATAACCGGCTGGGCGAGCTGCGTCAGGGCCAGGGCGAGGCCGGCGGGGAAATGTTCCTGCGCTATACCGGCGCCAACATGCGCTACAGCACCAGCCAGAGCTTCCAGAATTTCGGCTACGACCTGGATATGGATTACAGCGCGCTGCAGGTAGGCGGCAACGTCGTGCAGCTGGATGGGGACAACGGCAGCCTGCGCGGCGGCGTCGCCTGGACACGCGGTAACAGCCGCATCCGTCCGGACGCGGCCGACGGCTACAGCAGCACCACGTTCGACAGCGATACGCTGGCGCTTTATGCCACCTGGCTACAGGAAAGCGGCTTCTACCTGGACGGCACGCTCTCCTACAGCTGGCATCGTGGCGAAACGGATATTGCACGCAGGCAGAACGTGGCAAAGATCAAAGGCAAAGGCTGGAGCGCCTCGCTGGAGAGCGGCTATCCGTTTGCGCTGGGCGGCGGGCTGCGGCTGGAGCCTTCAGCCCAGCTGACTTACCTGCATCTGGGGCTGGATAACTTCAGCGACAGGGATAACCTGACGGTCAGCTACGACGATTCGCACCAGACCATTGGGCGCGTCGGCGCGAAGCTGGATCGACGCTGGAGCGATAACAGCGGCCGCCAGTACACGCCTTATCTGCGCACCAACTATTACAAAGGCTGGGACAGTCAGGCTAAAACCACAATAGGCGCTAAAGGCGTGGACGGCCTTGAGCAGAGCTTCCGCAGCGGTAAGTTCGGTCAGATGTGGGAAGCCGGCGTCGGCGCCACCACCGTCTTTAAAAATAACGTGTCGCTCTATGCGGAAGCGGACTATCGGAAAGAAATCGACGGCAACGGCGGCAAAGGCTGGGGCTATAACGCGGGCGTAAGGTGGCGTTTTTGATCTTTCAGCGGGCGTGATCCGTTCACCATACTAAAACATCTCTGCATAATAATGACTTGTCGTCGACAGGGTTTTGCGGGCGGCTGGAACCGGTTCTTTTCTCGCCAGATGGCTGTCCGTAAGGCTTTGCGGTTTTTTAACCTTTGCATGGAATTTAGCTTTAGCAACTAAAGTTCAGGCGGAACGGGCCGAAAATATAACGAATGATAATTTATCCACTCAAAGCCCAATCCTGGTCACCGCTTCAAGGATTTACGCCATGCGCAGCAATCAACCCGTAACACAGCAGGAATTTGCGTTTGATGAGAACGCCACGCTGATGTCAACCACCGACGCCAGCAGCCATATCACCTACGCGAACGACGTATTCATCAAAGTCAGCGGCTTTACGCCGGAAGAGATCAACGGGCAGCCTCACAATATAGTGCGCCATCCTGATATGCCGCCGGAAGCGTTTGCCGATATGTGGGCGACGCTGCAACAGGGCGAACCCTGGTCCGCGCTGGTGAAAAACCGTCGTAAAAACGGCGATCACTACTGGGTACGCGCCAATGCCGTGCCGATCGTGCGCAACGGTAAGATACAGGGCCATATGTCCGTACGCACCCGTCCCGCCGCGCAGGAGATCGCGCAGGCTGAAAAATTGTATAAAGAATTTCGCGAAGGCAAGCGTAAGGGCTGGCGCTTCCATAAAGGGCTGCTGGTGCGTACCGGGGCGCTGCGCTGGGCCTCGCTGCTGAAAACCATGCCGCTGCGCTGGCGCATTCGCTCTGCGCTGCTGGCGCTGTGGCCGCTCTCCGTGGCGGGCGTCTGGGCGCTGGGGCTACCGGGCCAGTCGCTGGCGATATTCAGCGCCATCATGGCCGTGCTGCTGCTGCTGGCCACGAGCTGGCTTGAGCAGCAGGTTTCCCGTCCCGTCGAGCGGCTGTGCAAACAGGCGCTGAGCGTGGCGACCGGCGCCTGCCAGCAGGTCGACCAGATGGATCGCGTGGATGAAATCGGCACCACGCTGCGGGCGGTCGGGCAGCTGGGGCTGATGTTCCGCTGGCTGTTGGAAGACGTCAGCGGCCAGGCGGTCAACGTGATGAGCGCCAGCGATGCTATCGCGCACGGCAACAACGAGCTGAGCCGTCGTACGGAGCAGGCGGCGGCCAACGTCCAGCAAACGGCTGCCACCATGAATGAACTGACCGCCACGGTAAAAAGCAATACCGACACGGCGCAGCAGGTTAATACGCTTTCCGCCAGCACTCGCGATGCCGCGACCAAAGGCGGCGTGGTGATGAAGGATATGGTCGGCATGATGGCGGAAATTGCCGACAGTTCGAAGAAGATAGCCAACATCACCAGCGTCATTGATGGGATCGCGTTCCAGACCAATATCCTGGCGCTAAACGCTGCGGTGGAAGCCGCACGCGCGGGCGAGCAGGGCAAAGGCTTCGCCGTGGTGGCCGGAGAAGTGCGCAGCCTGGCGCAGCGCAGTGCCAAAGCCGCCAGCGAAATAAAAAGCCTGGTGGAGAACAGCGCGCTGAAGGTGGAGTCCGGCAGCGTCCACGTTAACGACGCGGGCAAAACCATGGAGGATATCGTTTCTCAGGTGCAGAACGTGACCTCGCTGATTGCGCAGATCAGTTCCGCCACCGCCGAGCAGGCTACGGCGCTGAGCGAAGTCAGCCTGGCGGTAGAAGACCTGGACAATATCACCCATCAGAACGCCGAGCGGGTGGAAGAAGGCGCGCAGGCGGCTGGCCGAATGACGCATCAGGCCACCCGTCTGGTGGAAGCGATCAGCGTGTTCCGCTAACGGTGATGCAGGCTTCGGTCGCGCCGCGTTTTGGCGAGCAGCGGACGGAGCCTGCCTTTTGAACGGTATACTTTTAAACGGTACAACACAATTCCCGCCCGCTTTCCTTATGCTCCTGCCCAGGTGCCTGGCCGAAAACGCGGTGGCAACGCCTGTTTTACGCTCTCTCCACGGATATAACGCTTTAAGGCGGGCTGCCCCTCCGGGCTTTTTACAGCCAAAACAGCGATAAAAAAGAGCAGGCCTTGCGACCTGCTCCGCATAACGCCCTGGTGGTGGCGTGGTGAAGCTTATCCTGCTACAGAGGGGGGATCGTCTGCGTTAAGGGGGGAAAGCGTTAGTCGGATAAAAGAAGCTTTCCCCAACGCCGCAGAACGATAACCAAAACTGTATAATAATTGACTGATATACTGCAATCTCAAAACCAGCGCAGAGAAACAATTAGGAATAATGCCGGGGTTTGCAATAATAAATTCTTTAGTAATCATGGTACTTTTTTCGGTTATTCGGAGTTTTCCTGTGGCGGGTACGCAGAGGCCCGACCAGAAGGGCAACGACTCTCCCACGGCAAAAAGTGATAAAAAATATAAAATATTCTGTTGTTTTTCCGTTAGCTTTTACCAACGTTTGTTGCTGAAAAAAGGGAAATCACGTCCATTTTAAGTTACTGCTTTTCTCCTTGCCCTGCCTGTTTCCTGCGCGGCCGCCGCAGGAATTCAACTACAGTTAGTGACTCAGTCCGCTCTTTTCAGCCAGGAGAAAACAGATTTATGAGTCAGTTTTTCATGCATCAAAAAAGCGATTTGGTCAGTGAAGCCATTGAAGGCGCGCTGATCGGCAACCCGTGGCACAGCCTTAGCCTGCTTGACGCCGGCCCCGATATTCGGGTGGTGGTGCGTAACGACTGGGATAAAAAGGACGTAGCGCTGATTTCCGGCGGCGGCTCCGGGCATGAACCGGCCCACGTGGGCTTTGTCGGAAAAGGAATGCTGACCGCGGCCGTCTGTGGCGATATCTTCGCCTCGCCGAGCGTGGAAGCCGTGCTCAGCGCTATCATCAACGTCACGGGTGAAAAAGGCTGCCTGCTGATCGTTAAAAACTACACGGGCGATCGGCTGAACTTCGGCCTGGCGGCGGAAAAAGCCAAAAAGCTGGGCTTTAAGGTCGAGCTGGTGATGGTGACCGATGATATCGCGCTGCCGGATAATCCGCAGCCGCGCGGGATTGCCGGTACGGCGCTGATCCATAAAGTCGCCGGTTACGCCGCCGCCAGCGGAAAATCGCTGGAGGAGGTGATGGCAGCGGCCAACGAAGCCATTGCCGCCACCGCCAGCCTTGGTCTGGCCTTCAGCAGCTGCCATGTGCCCGGCGAAAAGCGGGACGAGCGGGTTAAAGAAGGCCAAAGCGAGTTAGGCATGGGCATTCATGGCGAACCGGGCGCCTCTACGCTGAAAACGCAGGACAGCCGCGAGATCGTTGCACTGATGGCGGCGAAGCTGGCGGAGCACAATCCGGACAATAAAAAAACGGCGCTGTTAATCAATAACCTGGGCGGATTCTCTTCGCTGGAAATGGCGGTGCTGACGCGTGAGGTGCTGCGTTCGCCGCTGGGAAAACAGGTCGATCTGCTGATTGGCCCGGCGACGCTGGTTAGCGCGCTGGATATGAAAGGCTTTTCGCTGTCGACGCTGCTGCTGACCGACGCGCTGGCGGAAGCGTTGCAGGCGCCGGTTGAGGCCAGCGGCTGGCAGCCCGCGAGCAAGCCTGCGCCGCTTAATACGCGCCAGGGCGAAAAAGTTGCGCGGCAGCAGCATTTTGCGCCTTCGGAAAATGCATCAACGGCCGCCATAGTTGCTACCGTTTGCCGCACGCTGGCAGAGCTGGAGACCGAGCTTAACCAGCTGGATGCCAAAGTGGGCGATGGCGACACCGGCTCGACCTTTGCCGCCGGGGCGAAAAAAATCCTCGCCGAGCTGGAAGCGAACAGGCTGCCGCTGAACGAGCCAGAAAACCTGCTAACGCTGATTGGCGAAGAGCTGGCGGTGGTGATGGGCGGATCCAGCGGCGTGCTGATGTCGATTATGTTTACCGCCGCCGGACAGAAGCTGGAAGAAGGCGAGGCGCTGCCGCAGGCGCTGAGCTACGGGCTGGAACGGATGCAGCACTACGGCGGCGCGCGGCCGGGCGATCGCACCATGATTGACGCGCTGGATCCGGCCTTTGCCGCGCTGACGGCGGGTAAAAGTAGAGAAGAGGCGGCGCAGGCGGCAAAAGCGGGCGCGGAAAAAACGGCGCAGATGAGCAAAGCGCAGGCGGGTCGCTCCTCTTACCTTAACCAGGAAAGCCTGCACGGCGTGAAGGATCCGGGCGCTTACGCGGTAGAGCAGGTCTTCGCCAGGCTGGCCGCGCAACAATAAGCGGCCCTTCCGGGGCGCGGTTCCTTCCGCGCCCTGTTAAAGCTCTCCCTCCGCTTCCCTGTCCAGTACCTGTTCAAACAGCCGCAGACGTTTATAAATAGACAACAGCTCAACCAGCGTGCTCCACGAATAAACCAGATACTGAAAGGCGCCGCGCACCTGTTCAAATACGTTATTGATCTGCTGGAGCAGCCCGAAGGTAATGGCGGCGGTGACAATAGAAGGAAACAGCACCACCAGGCCGAAAACGGCGTCCAGCTGCAAATAGAGCGAGCGGGCGATATTAAAATAGAGATAGTGAAAGTAGAGCCGGAAATAGTTTTTACGGATCAGCCCGAACAAATTTTGCACCGTGGGCGGACTGGCGCGTGCGGGATCGTCTTCGCCATAGACCAGTTCTTTACGGTAGCCCGCCTCCACCCGCTGATTACGAAACGACAGGCCCGGTAGCCTGATGCCGACGGCGGCCAGCAGCCCGGTGCCCAGCAGCGACCAGAGCACCACGGCAATCACCAGCGCGTAGGGCAGGTCACCCAGCAGCGGCACGTTTTTCACATGCACCGATAGCCCAATCAACACCGGCAAAAAAGCGATAAGCGTCATAACAGCGTTAATCAGGCTGACGCCCATATCCTCCAGCGTCGAGGCGAAGCGCATGGTGTCTTCCTGCACGCGCTGCGCCGCGCCTTCAATGCCGCGCAGCCGCGACCAGTGCGCCATATAATAGTTGTTCATCGCCGTGCGCCAGCGGAAAACATAGTGGCTGATAAAGAACATATTCAGCACATCCACCAGCACGGCGATCAGCGCAATGCTGAGAAAGCCGATCAGCTGCTGATAAAGCGTGGCGATCGGTACCGAATTGGGATGGGTCAGCGCACGCTGGATCAGATCGTAAAACGGCTCATACCAGGCGTTGATAGCAACGTTCATCTGCACCGAAAACCAGGTCACAAAAATAATCAGCGCCGAACCGTTTACCGACCAATTTTGCCAGGGATGCGGACTGAACACGCGCCAGAACCCGGCGAACAGGGCGAAAGCCGCAAAATAATAAAGATAAAAAGCGAGGGCGGAAGGCGCGATAAAGCGCAAGGCGTTATTTGGCAGCGGGCCGGCATGGGCGAATGAGGTAAGAAACTGCCTGCCGCCGGCAAACCAGACGAGAATGGCGATCGCGCACCAGACGGCGGCGCTGCTGAAGAACAGCGCGGGGCGGGGGAAAAAGGATTTAAACATAGCGACTCCAGAACGGTAAGGCCACCATCTAACGCGATTACTCGTTAATGGTCTTACCGGTTTTGTATCCGCTGATGTCTGACCGCCGCCTTTGCAACAGGCGAGTGTTTCCGTTACGCCAGTCATTAACGTGAATAGCGGTCGCGAAGCGTTAATAAATTACAGGCCATTATTTTAATATTCTGCAAACATCTTATCCCGGGATTGTAGCGATCGCGGGTTGCAGCCACGCGTTCAACCCTGCATAGTCCTCCCCGCCCTGGCCCGGCAAAATAAATGCTGAATGTTATTTAAACGAGGCCGATAACGATAAGGCACTTTCAGGCAGCGGAGCCTGATGCAGCAAGGTTTTACAGGGAATAGCGGCGCGGGATTGCTTCAGAAAAGGCGGGCCTGCAGCGGAGAGCCGCTTATCTGCAGGCCAGGCCTTCTTCGGGGCAGCGTCCCTCAGGCGGAAAGAAAATGAACGAAAATAATGATGTGATGTACCGACTGCTGGTGCAAAGCGTGGTCGGCTACGCCATTTATATGCTGAAACCTGACGGCACCGTAGCCAACTGGAACGCGGGCGCGGAGCGGGCGAAAGGCTATCTGCCGGATGAAATTATCGGCAGAAATTTTGACTGTTTTTACAGTGCGGAAGACAGAGAAAAAGGTCTGCCGCAGCGCGGCCTGGCCATCGCCCGCGAAAAAGGACGTTTTGAAACCGAAGGCTGGCGCTACCGCAAAGACGGCAGCGCTTTCTGGGCGCATGTGGTGATTGACGCCGTGCACGACGACGACGGCGGGCTAATCGGCTTCGCCAAAATTACCCGCGACTGCACCGAACAGCAGGCTCAGCTTGCCGAACAGCGCGCCCAGGAGCAGAAATTCCGTCTGCTGGTCGAAGGCGTGGTCGATTACGCCATCTACATGCTCGATCCCGACGGCTATGTGGTGAACTGGAACGAAGGCGCAAGGCGTTCCAAAGGCTATACGGCGGAAGAAATCGTCGGCAAACACTTCTCCTGCTTTTACAGCACGCAAGACCGGCTGGCTAAGCTCCCGGAAACCAACCTGAAAACCGCCTACCGTACCGGCCGATTCGAAGAGCAGGGCTGGCGCTATCGTAAAGACGGCACCTCTTTCTGGGCGCACGTGGTCATTGACGCCGTGCACGACGACGACGGCAGGCTAATCGGCTACGCCAAAATCACCCGCGACTGCACTGAACAACAGCGCGTGCTGCAAGAACAGCGCGAAAGGGAACAGGTGTTCCGTCTGCTGGTGGAGGGCGTCACCGACTACGCCATCTATATGCTCGATCCCCAGGGCCATGTGGTGAACTGGAATGCCGGCGCGCATCGCGCCAAAGGCTATACGGCGGAGGAAATCGTCGGCGAACACTTCTCCTGCTTTTACAGCGCGCAGGATCGCTTTGCCTGCCTGCCCGACAAAAACCTGGCGATTGCGCAAAGCGTTGGGCGTTTTGAAGATCAGGGCTGGCGCTATCGCAAAGACGGCAGCGCCTTCTGGGCGCACGTGGTGATCGAAGCGATTCATACTAAAGAAGGCCGCCTGCTTGGCTTTGCCAAAATTACCCGCGACTGCACTGAACTGCGCGAGTACGAACAGCAGATCCTGCGGGCAAAAGATCTGGCAGAGCAGAACAGCAATAAGATGGCCGCGCTGTCGAAGTTTCTCGACACCATTATCGGCAATATTCCCTGCTGTGTGATAGTGGAAGACGTGGTATCGCGCGAGGTGCTGCTGCTGAACAGCAAAGCGGAGCAGCTGCTGGGCGTAAAAATGAAGGAGCTTGCCGGCAAAAGGCTGGACGATTACATGCCCTCAGAGCTGAGCGGCTATTTTTCCCAGCTGGCGACCGCCGCACAGCGCAATGAAGGCGTGCATAAAAACGAGCAGCTGTTGCGTACCCGTGGCGGCGAACGGATCATCAACGCTTCGGCCTCGATTATTAACGGCAACGACGCCCATACTAACTACGTGCTGCTGATTGCTGACGACGTTACCGATCAGCGCGCGGCTGATGCGCGCATTCATCATATGGCGCATCACGATAACCTGACCAGCCTGCCGAACCGCGTGCTGTTCAGCCAGCGGCTGAACGAGGCGCTGCGCTGCGATTTCGATAATGGTAAACAGACGGCGGCGCTCTGTCTGGATCTGGATAACTTCAAGAACGTCAACGACGCGCTGGGCCATCAGGTCGGCGACGATCTGCTGCGCGCCGTCGCCAGCCGTTTGCGCGGCGTGCTGCGTGAACAGGATACGCTGGCGCGCAACGGCGGCGATGAATTCTCTATCGTACTGCCAGGCCTGACGCATTTACAGGAAGCCGAAGCGGTGGCGCAAAGACTGATTGAGGCCATCCGTCCGACCTTCAACGTCGACGGACATAGCCTGACGGTAGGGCTGAGCATCGGCATTTCTATTGTCGCAGGCGGTCTGACTACCCCCGCCGAGCTGCTGCGCTGTGCCGATATGGCGCTGTACGAAGCCAAACGCAACGGCCGCAACCGCTTTGAGCATTTCTCCAGCGAAATGGGCGAAGCCGCCAGCAAGCGCCGCATGATTGAAACCGATCTGCGCGAGGCAATGACCCATCACCACCTCAAGCTGTATTACCAGCCGATTACCGATAGTCTGGGCCAGGAGATCATCAGCTACGAAGCGCTGATGCGCTGGCACCATCCGAAACAGGGACTGATTATGCCGCTGGACTTTATTCCCGTGGCGGAAGAAACCGGGCTGATCCACTCGCTGGGCGCCTTCGCGCTGTACGAAGCCTGCCGCGAGGCAGCGAAGTGGCCGGCGCATCAGAGCGTGGCGGTCAACCTTTCGCCGCTCCAGTTTAAAAACAGTTCGCTGGTGTCGGTAGTGGAAGCGGCGCTGAAGGATTCCGGGCTGGCCCCGCACCGGCTGGAAGTGGAGATCACGGAGTCGGTGCTGCTGGACAACACCCTGGTCAATATCCGCATTCTGCAAAAGCTGAAAAAGCTGGGCGTGCGCATCGCGCTGGATGACTTCGGCACCGGCTACTCGTCGCTCAGCTATCTGCGTTCTTTCCCGTTCGATAAGATCAAAATCGACAAGTCGTTTATCAACGATATGAAAGAGAGCCGCGAGGCGCTGGCCATTATCCGGGCCATTACGGGCATGAGCCGCAGCCTGGATATTCAAATCACGGCGGAAGGGGTGGAGAGCAGCGAGCAGTTCGAGCAGCTGAAAATCGAAGGCTGTACGCTGTTCCAGGGGTATTATTTTGGCCGCCCGCAGCCGTCGGAGACGCGGCTGAAGCTGTTTGGCCTGGACGAAAAGCGCGACGGCCAGGTTCACCCTTAGCGGCCCGATCCTGAACAGCGTTATGGCTACGATCGCCGCGTAGCTTATCCACCAGGGCGTCGTGCTGCGCGCTGGCCTTGCGCGCGCCTTTGGCTAAATCATTCGCGCGCAATGTGACAAGCTGGCCTTCTGCGGCCGCGCGTTCTTCAGTAGCTCATCCCTTACAACGTCAGGCTGCGTGCTGGTTCTGCTGCGGCCGCGCGTTCTTCAATAGCTCATCCCTTATAACGCTCTGCTGCGCGCTGGCCCTCTCTGGTGACGTGCCTCTCTCTTTCCGCCTGCCTGGTTGTTAATGAAATTGTGCCATTTTGTTTATTTACGCTAATTTTTTGCGCCGATTCCTGTTAAAATCCATAAATTGTTACCGGTAACATTGATTCAGATCACGCTAGCGCCCGATTTTTATAAAAAAACAGGCTAGCGGGTCTCCCATCACGAATGCTTACAGCCGAACAACCAGGCCATTTTAAAAGGCAATGTCATGTCAAAAGAAACGATCGGAAGCTCCCGCAGGGACTTTCTGCTGAGAACCATTACGCTTGCGCCCGCCGTGGCGATTGGCAGCACGGGCCTGGGCGCGTTAACCGCGCCAGCCGCAGCCGCAGCCGTAGCCGCGCCCGAGCCTGCAGGGCCGCAGCAGGCCCGCGATTACCAGCCCACCTGGTTTACCCCGGAAGAGTACGCTTTTATTAAGGCGGCCGTGGCGCGCCTGATCCCTGCCGACGAACGCGGCCCCGGCGCGCTGGAAGCGGGCGTGCCGGAATATATCGATCGTCAGATGAACACGCCTTACGCGACCGGTTCCAACTGGTATATGCAGGGACCTTTCCATCCCGATGCCGACAAAGAGCTGGGCTATCAGTACCCGCTGATCCCGCGCGATATTTACCGCCTGGGCCTGGCGGACGCGGATGCTTTCGCCAAAGCGCAGCACGGCAAAGCGTTCGCCGACCTGAGCCACGACCAGCAGGACGCATTGCTACAGGCCTTTGAAGCCGGCAAAGCCGAATTCAAACAGGTTCCGGCTAAGGTTTTCTTCTCTTTCCTGTTACAGAACACGCGCGAAGGCTTCTTCAGCGATCCTGTGCATGGCGGCAATCAGAATATGGTCGGCTGGAAGCTGATCGGCTTTCCGGGCGCGCGCGCTGATTTTATGGACTGGGTTGAACGGGGCGAGCGCTATCCGTTCCCGCCGGTGTCGATTCGTGGGGAAAGAGCATAAGCATGGCAAACGTAATGAAAAAAGTAGATGCGGTGATCGTAGGCTTCGGCTGGGCGGGATCGATCATGGCGAAAGAGCTGACCGAAGCGGGCCTGAACGTGGTTGCGCTGGAGCGTGGCCCGCATCGCGACACCTATCCTGACGGCGCGTATCCGCAGGTTATTGATGAGCTGACCTATAACATCCGTAAAAAGCTGTTCCAGGATCTCTCCAAAAGCACCGTGACCATCCGCCATAACTCGGCGCAGACCGCGCAGCCCTATCGCCAGCTTGCCGCGTTTTTACCCGGCACCGGCACCGGCGGCGCGGGCCTGCACTGGTCAGGCGTGCATTTCCGCGTCGATCCGATCGAGCTGCGGATGCGCAGCCACTATGAAGAGCGCTACGGCAAAAAGTTTATTCCTGAGGGCATGACCATTCAGGATTTCGGCGTCACCTATGACGAGCTGGAGCCGTTTTTTGATAAGGCCGAAAAAGTGTTTGGCACCTCCGGCTCGGAATGGCGCGTTAAGGGCAAAGTCGTCGGCCAGCAGGGACGCGGCAACCCGTTCGCGCCGGATCGCTCCGACAAGTTCCCGCTGCCCGCGCAGAAGCGAACCTTCTCCGCGCAGCTGTTCGCGCAGGCCGCTGAATCCGTTGGCTATCATCCTTACGATCTGCCTTCCGCCAATACTTCCGGCCCGTACACCAACACCTACGGCGCGCAGATGGGGCCGTGCAACTTCTGCGGCTATTGCAGCGGCTACGCCTGCTATATGTATTCCAAAGCGTCGCCGAACGTTAACGTGCTGCCTGCGCTACGTCAGGAAGCGAAGTTTGAGCTGCGCGAAAACGCCAACGTGCTGCGCGTCAACCTGACCGACGACAAAAAGCGCGCTACCGGCGTGACCTATGTCGATGCGCTTGGCCGCCAGATCGAGCAGCCCGCCGACCTGGTGATCCTGTCCGCCTTCCAGTTCCATAACGTGCACCTGATGCTGCTGTCCGGCATCGGCAAGCCTTACGATCCGGTCACTAACGAAGGCACCGTAGGCCGTAACTTTGCCTATCAGAATATTTCCACCATCAAGGCCTTCTTTGATAAAGACGTCTTTACCAACAACTTTATCGGCGCGGGCGGCGCGGGCGTGGGCGTGGACGACTTCAACGCGGATAACTTCGACCACGGCAAATATGGCTTTGTCGGCGGCTCGCCGTTCTGGGTTAACCAGGCGGGCGTGAAGCCGATCTCCGGCCTGCCGACGCCGCCGGGCACGCCAGGCTGGGGCAGCAAGTGGAAAGCGGCGGTCGCCGATCACTATACGCATCATGTCTCGATGGACGCGCACGGCGCGCACCAGTCCTATCGCAACAACTATCTGGATCTGGATCCGAACTACAAGGATGCTTTCGGCCAGCCGCTGCTGCGTATGACCTTTGACTGGCAGGAAAACGACATCAAAATGTCGCAGTTTATGCATGGCCGGATGCACAAAATCGCCGAAGCGATGAACCCGAAACTGATCAGCGGCGCGCCGAAAATGCCGGGCACGCATTTCGACACCACCGTGTATCAGACCACGCATATGAACGGCGGCGCGATCATGGGCGAAGATCCGAAAACCAGCGCGGTTAACCGCTATCTGCAAAGCTGGGATGTGCCGAACGTGTTTGTTCCGGGCGCGTCCGCCTTCCCGCAGGGTCTGGGCTACAACCCGACCGGCATGGTGGCGGCGTTGACCTACTGGTCAGCGAAAGCGATTCGTGAACAGTACCTTCCAAGTCCAGGTCCGTTGGTGCAGGCGTAAGGATGACCATGATGAAAATGCTGATCCCGGCTCTGATGCTGGGTATGACCACCTTTGTTGCGGCGGCGGAGGATAACGGCGCCGATCTGATCAAGCGCGGCGAGTATCTGGCGCGCGCGGGCGACTGCGTGGCCTGCCATACCAAAATGGGTGGCGAATCTTTTGCTGGCGGGCTGGCGATGGCGACGCCCATCGGCAAGATTTACTCCACCAACATCACGCCCGATAAGAAAACCGGCATTGGCGATTACAGCTATGACGACTTTCAGAAAGCGGTACGCCACGGCGTAGCGAAGAACGGCGACACGCTCTATCCGGCGATGCCTTATCCTTCCTATGCTGTGGTTAACGATGAGGATATGCACGCGCTTTACGCCTACTTTATGCATGGCGTGAAGCCGGTTGAGGCCGAAAACAGGAAAAGCGACATTCCTTGGCCGCTGTCGATGCGCTGGCCGCTGTCGATCTGGCGCGGGCTGTTTGCACCGGACGTAAAAGCTTTCCAGGCGATTAAAGGGCAGGATGCGGTGCTGGCTCGCGGTCAGTATCTGGTGGAAGGCCTGGGCCACTGCGGCGCCTGTCATACCCCGCGTAGCCTGACCATGCAGGAAAAAGCGTTGAACGACGGCGAAGGCAGCGACTACCTTTCCGGCAGCAGCTCGCCGATTGACGGCTTTACCGCCAACAACCTGCGCGGCGACAGCCGTGACGGACTGGGCCGCTGGAGTGAAGACGATCTGACGCAGTTCCTGCGCTATGGCCGCAACGATCGTACCGCGGCCTTTGGCGGCATGACCGAAGTGGTGCAGCACAGTTTGCAGCATTTAAGCGACGAAGATATCACCGCCATTGCGCGCTATCTGAAATCCCTGGGCGCGAAAGACTTAAATCAGGTCGGCTTTACGCCGGATGACAAGGTAGCGAAGGCGCTGTGGAAGGGCGACGACAGCAAACCGGGCGCGTCGGTGTACGTCGACAGCTGCGCGGCCTGCCATAAAACGGACGGCAGCGGCTATAAGCGCTTCTTCCCGCAGCTGAGCGGCAATCCTGTGGTGCTGGCGGAAGATCCAACCTCGCTTATCCATATCGTTATCAGCGGCGCGACGCTACCGGGCGTGAAGGGTGCCCCTTCTGCCATCACCATGCCGGCTTTCGGCTGGCGGCTGAACGACCAGCAGGTCGCCGACGTGGTGAACTTTATCCGCACCAGCTGGGGCAATACGGCCAAAGAGCAGGTTAGCGCCAGCGACGTGGCGAAAGTGCGTAAAAACGACGCTGAACAGCAGGGCAGCGTGGATATTGAGAAGCTGACTGAAGTGAAATAAGCGACTTTGACCGGTAAAAAAGCGGCCAGTAAATGGCCGCTTCAGATTGTAGACGGCGTGCCCGATCCGGGGACAGATTGCTTCCACAAAGATGCAGAAAACGGCATTGATGTCCGCTCATTACCAAGAGTTACGCCGGAACCGCCAAAATTTTGTTACCCGGCACCCTTTTCCAGCCCGGTCAGATTGCGCTGTAAAAGTTGAAACACCCAGTAAATAAGGTACGCCAGTCAGGCGTGTACCTTAATGGTTGGGAGCAGATTTTGATTGTTAATCAAGCTCGTCATCAGACGTGTATGTTCCTTCGAAAGGATCTGTCCATTTATAATCATTATAAAATAAAGTTACTACATCACCAGTGTCCCATCGTAGTGTTCCTCCTCCACTGGAGAATATTTTCCATTTACCACGGGTGTTGTTGCTAAATTCAATAGTCCCTTTAGCATAACAGGGTGAATAACGATCATGTACATTAAAACTTAAAGGCACCGGATACGCCTCAGAAAAAAAATCCGTCACGTCTCGCTCTGTTATTTTAAATGCCAGGCAGCCATTTTTGACATTTCCTGATTCATCTTCGGTTTTTCCCGTTTCATCAATTTTAATGCCTGTGATTTTTCGGGTCGCCATATGTCCTGCAAAAGCTATATTTATAGTAAAAAACACAAACAGCATGACGAAAATTTTTTTCACCATTGTGCTGTACCCGCTTCTGTCTTAACTTTATATGATACTTCAGGATGTCTGAAAATTTCAGTCATCGATACTTTTAATGTGTCAGAAAGTTCAGCTACAAGCCATTTCAATGAACTGTTTTGGGCATCATTGATCTTTTCATAAATAGCATCCTGGTCTTCACCTGAAACAGGTTTTCCAACTATTTCTATGCCCAGAGAATCAAAGTTAGCAGGGTATCTTTCTGGATATGGCTTTTTCTGTTCTAAACGAGAGAGCTGCTTATATTTATTCAGTAATGGCTTTATTTTGGAAATTTCCGAAGGTTTGCATTTCTTTTCCATGTAGCATCTGGATCTTATATTGCCGACATGATAAGTAATTTTAAAGACTGAAGCTGTCTGGTAAATAGTACCGTCTTTATCTATCAGAAAATGTGCACCATTTGCACCTGTGTTTTTATAACTGTTAAAAGAGCTTTCTGCTGTCGATCCTCCGGTCTGATGTACGATAATCCCATTTACTTTGTCCAGTTTGCCACGCTCTATCGTGCTGAAACGTCTGACGATAATACGTTCCGCATCCACTAACCCATTTTTATTAACGAATAGCATAGTTATATTCCCTTATATTACTTATAGTTAAATATCCGTATTAGCTTTAATATCATATCCCATAGAAACCGTACCCGCTATATTTCTCCCCGCATTTCGCAAAACGTAATCCATCTTTATCCTGGAGAACGCGAGGCTGACCGCTTCACGCGGGACGCGCATGGTATTGAGATACACAGGATTTACGCCGGTGATGATAATATCCTGAAGCGTAATGTGCATATACTCCAGCGGAGAGCCGCCAGCTTTTCTGACAGTCAAAACGGCTTCAGGTATACGTTTTCCAGTAAGACAATAATGAAGTAAGTTGGTGCTGGTCTTATCGATATAATGTTCAAAATACAAGTCGTCAACGGTACACTTCCCGGCGCCGCCACCCCATCCCAGGTGCATATTTGATGCCTGTCTGACAGACCATTCCCAACTCAGGATTTCTGTTTCACCTTTATGTGTAGAATCCTGAGACTCGCCTTCAATTCCATTAAATTTTATGAAAATATCCTGAGCCATAATTCTTCCTTGTATAAATAAAATGATTACTGCTTTTCTTTGCCTCGTATAAACTTCCAATAAAGGTTGATCACGTAACTGAAAACATCTCTGTCAGACCGCTGGTTGGATATTTCACGCCATCGTGCCTGAAGAACATCTGCAATCGCTCTGGCTTCCGGGACTGAACTTGCCAGCTGGTTCAACTTTGGAACGCTTGGCTTGTCTCCCTGGCGCACTGCTGCCGGGGCATGGTCAAAGCCGGGCCACTGGCGGTTTACACAAGGTCGGTTCCCCGTTATAAAACCGCTGCTACTCAGCTAAATCAACACTTATTTTATTACCCCTGCAAAGGTCAATCTTGCTCGCAACGTCACTACACCAGGGTCAAAAAAATGACGCTGATAATGCCGCTCCGCAAGCTGAATACGTATATAACAACCAATACGATAACACAGGCGTTATTTTGATATACCGGTTGGGCCGCACATTTACACACAGAAGTTTCTGCGAGACCCGCAATTGAAACGCAATATCCGTCGCTTTTGAGACCAGATGGAATCTTATCGTCAGCTACATGCCATAGTCGCCAGGAAGAGGTTACCAGAAAAATGATGTTGAAACGGACGCAGATAATTAGCGCGGGCGAGCGCTTGTTTATTACCGCTCCTGTCGCAACTACTGGAACGACCTGAGGCAAAGAGTAACGGCAAAGGCATGAAAGCGTTGGCCCGGATAGCGTCGGTAGCAGGGCAACATATTTTTATACCTTTCAGATGAAGCGGCCAGCAAACTGGCCGTTTTTTTGCCGTGTCGAAAGCGTCTGGTTTAAACCGACGAGCCTTCCTGCCAGAGCCGGACAGAAGAACGTTCTGCTTTTCCTGGCATGCGTTTTTATTCAGTAACATGTAATTAAGCGCCAGATCTCAGTCGCCTGCTACACTTTCTTCGAGCTTGTTCTTCAGCACATACCTCAAACGAAGGAGATGTTATGCAACTTTCGCCTTATTTATACTTTTCGGGAAACTGTGAAGAGGCTATCGCTTTTTATCAGCAGGCCACGGGAGCCGAACTGACGGTTAAAATGACCTGGGGTGACGTGCCTGCGGAGAAAAAACAGCAGCCGCAGAAACAGAACAGCCCAAGCGCGGAACAGCCAGCGGATGATAAAATCATGCACGCGCTGCTGCATATCGGCGACGGCGAGCTGCAAATGAGCGACAGCGCGGAAGCGGTAAGCTATAACGGTTTTGCCGTCAGCCTGTCGAGCAACGATCCTGCCGAAGGCAAACGCTGGTTCGATAATCTTTCCGCTGGCGGTAAGGTCACGCTGGAATGGGAAGAAACCTTCTGGGCGGCCGGTTTCGGTACGCTGATCGATAAGTTCGGCGTGCCGTGGCGCATCAACGTAAATAAACCCGCTACTGACTGATTTTCAGCCGATCCAGCGTGGCAAGCAGCGCGTCGACCTTCGGCAGCAGCTGCTTTCTGCGCGGCCAGACGATAAACAGCGGCAGACCTTCTACCGCCAGCTCTGGCAGGATCGGTACCAGCGCGCCGCTGGCCAACTCTTTTTCCAGCAGCCAGGTCGCCATTTGCGCCACGCCGAGTCCGGCTACTACGGCGGCGACCTGGGCTTCGCCATCCCCCAACGCCATCCGATAAGGCAGGGTCCGGGTTATCGTTCGTCCATCCGGCGAGCGGATATGCCACGGACTGGTGCTGCCATCTACCCGATCGTAAACAATGGCTCGCCTTTCGGTCAGCGCCTGCAAAGAGTCGGGCACGCCGTGCTGCGCCAGATAGTCCGGCGAAGCGCAGAAGATCAGCCTTTCATTACCCAAAAAGCGGCAGCCCAGCGAGGGCGGAAAATCTGTCGAGCCGCCAATACGTATCGCGATATCCACGCCTTCCTCAAACAGATCGACAAAGCGATCGGAGAAAGAGAGGGCAATCTGCATCTCCGGGTTCTGCTGGCAAAATTCGTTGATAAGCGGCATCACCCGCATCCGGCCAAAGGTGTTGGGCACGGCAATCCGCAGCCGTCCGACCGGAATGGCGCGCTGGGCGGCCAGTACGGATTCCGCTTCCGCCAGCTCGCTCAGCACACGCGTACAGGTTTCATAAAAGGCCTGACCGGCATCCGTCAGCGCCAGTCGCCGCGTGGTGCGTTCAAACAGCCGCGAGCCGAGCCGGGCTTCCAGCCTTGCCACGCTTTTGCTGATGGCTGAACTGGTCAGATGCAACGAATCGGCGGCGGCGGTAAAACTGCCGTGCTCCACGCTGGCGACAAAGGGGGTGATATCTTTAAGGCGATCCCGACCGATCATTATTCATGACTCATATTCTCAAATAATATGAATTTATACCTCTAATAGGATTTTAATTCTCTATTAAGCTTAATGAATTAGCAATCAGGAGGAAAATTTATGCAACAACGCGCACTTATTGTCGGCGTCAGCGGCGTTATCGGTACCGCACTGGCAGAGCAGCTGACCGGCGACGGTTGGGAAGTTTATGGCCTTTCACGCGGCCGCACGGCGGTGCCGGCGGGCTGCACGGCATTGACCGCCGACCTTACCGATGCTGAATCCGTTAAGAAAGCGCTGGCTGACCTGAAGGTTGATAAGGTCTTCTTCAGCGTCTGGTCGCGTCAGGCCAATGAAAAAGAGAATATCCGCGTAAACGGCGCGATGGTGCGTAACGTGATCGACGCGCTGGGCGACGGCCTGAAAGGCGGCCACGTGGCGCTGGTCACCGGCCTTAAACACTATCTGGGGCCGTTTGACGCCTATGGCAAAGGCGCGGTGCCAATGACGCCGTTCCGCGAAGAGCAGGGCCGCCAGCCTGTCGATAACTTCTATTACGCGCAGGAAGATGAAGTCTTTGCGGGCGCGAAGAAGTATGGCTTCACCTGGAGCGTGCACCGTCCGCATACCATTATCGGCTTTGCGCTGGGCAACGCGATGAACATGGGCCAGACGCTGGCCGTTTATGCCAGCCTCTGCAAGCAGACCGGCCAGCCGTTTATCTTCCCCGGCTCGAAAGCGCAGTGGGAAGGCGTGACCGATATGACCAGCGCAAGCGTGCTGGCGCAGCAGCTGGAATGGGCCGCGACCACGCCGTCGGCGCAGAATGAAGATTACAACGTGGTCAACGGCGACGTGTTCCGCTGGAAATGGATGTGGGGCCAGATCGCCGACTATTTTGGCGTGGAAGCCGCGCCTTACCCGGACGAGATGCAGCCGCTGGAAGGGCGGATGGATGCGGCGGCAGAGCAGTGGAAAGCCATCGCGCAGCAGTTCGACCTCAAGGAAGCGGATATCAACCGGCTGGTTTCCTGGTGGCATACCGACGCCGATCTGGGCCGCCCGATGGAGGTCTTTACCGACGTCAGCAAAAGCCGCAAGGCGGGCTTTACCGGTTATCAGCCCACGCGCGATGCGTTTTTCGCGCTGTTTGACAGGCTGAAGGCGGAAAAACTTATCCCGGCCTGATGCTACAGGCGCCGCGCGTGACGGCCATTACGCGCGGCGCGCTGCTTCAGGCTGCACATATTCCTGACGCAGCATGCCATAGAGCGCGCAGTCCCAGCGCGCTTCTCCTACCGCCACGCCCTGCCGCTGTACGCCTTCCCGCACAAAACCCAGCTTCTCGTAGGTACGTATCGCCGCCTGATTAAAGGTGTAGACGCGTAGCTCAATACGCTCGATGCCTTCCTGCTGAAAAGCCGTCGCAATCAGTTGGCGCAGCATGTGCTCCGCCAGATTTTGTCCCCGCATCGCTGGATTGACCACCACGCGACAGAGGCAGGCCAGATGGTTGTTCCAGTCAAAGCCTGTCTGCGCCACGGCAGCCAGTTCGCCCGCCTGTTTTCCGGCAAAAGTAAGCAGGCTGGCAGGCTGCTGGCTGGCGGAATCCAGCAGCGTGGCGAGAAACGACTCTTCCAGCGGCCAGGCGACGCCCGGCCCGGCCCACTGCGTAACGTCGGCCTGCGACGTAAACCAACTGCTTAAGGCAAGCCGATCTTGCTCGGCGAAAAAGGCAATCTGCATAGGGTGCTCGCTCAGGCTAAAAAAGGTGAGTGGCGAAAATCCGCGAAGGGTTCAACTTTCTTTGTTCCGCAGGTCTGGCAGCGCTATCCGGCCTCATTCTGCAACAATTGTTTCCTGGTGGAAACAATTGCCGAAAGAGGCGCCTGACTGTTGCGAAAAAAGCCGCCTGCGTTAGGATGAAGTTATCCGGGCAGGCCAAAAAGGCGCTGACCCCCACATGACTCTTATACTGGCAGGGGCAATCATGAGCAATAAAACCATTCACTGGAACGGCGGCTTGCAGCCGGAAGCGGTAAATATCCTGTCTGCCGACGGCGGCATGATCGTCTGCCCGACCAAAGTGGGCTACATCATCATGACTTCCGATGCGAAAGGCCTGGAGCGCAAGTTCGACGCCAAGCAGCGCAACCGCAACAAGCCGGGCGTGGTGCTGTGTGGCTCGCTGGAGCAGCTGAAAGAGCTGGCGCAGCTGAACCCGGAAATTGAATCGCTGTATCAGCAGCACTGGGACAAAGACGTGCTGCTGGGCTGCATCCTGCCGTGGAAAGAAGAGGCGGTGGCGCGTATCCCGGAAGACGGTTCAAAAGATCTGATGATGGATCGCCGTCAGACCAGCTGCTTCGTGATTAAATTCGGCGTGCCCGGCGAGAAACTGGCGAAAGAGCTGTGGGAAAACCACGGTAAATTCTCCTTCGCCAGTTCGGCTAACCCATCAGGCAAAGGCAACCGTGGCCTGGTCGAAGGCATCGGCGAGCGTATCGAATCCCAGGCGGATCTGATTATCGAAGCCAACGACTACGTGAAGTCTATCCAGCCTAACGAATCGGAGAAAACCCGCTACGAGCAGGGCGTGATGGTGGCGATGGTGGATGAAAACGGCAAGCTGGTGCCGGAGCAGAAGGGTGAGCGCAACATTACGCCTTGTCCGGTGCTGATCCGTAAAGGGCTGGACGTGGATAAAATCATGTCGATGCTGTCAGACACCTTTACCACCTG
Source organism: Erwinia sp. TECH1 (assembly GCF_054057575.1). Classification (NCBI taxonomy): domain Bacteria; kingdom Pseudomonadati; phylum Pseudomonadota; class Gammaproteobacteria; order Enterobacterales; family Erwiniaceae; genus Erwinia; species Erwinia sp. TECH1. Next base: position 593,446 of record NZ_JBSRZK010000001.1, read on the forward strand.
GGATTACCGCCACGGCAACTACTACTGATTATGCAGGGCGGAGCTTCGGTTCCGCCTTACCTCAGTGCTTTCTGCAGCGCGGCGATAAACAGCCTGACGCGCGGCGAGATCAGGCCGTTCTCTTTGGTCAGGATCCAGGATTTATAAAGATCCATTTCCCATTCCGGCAGTACCCGACAGAGTTTTCCTTTCTCCACCGCCTGTAGGGCGACGTAATCCGGCAGATAGGCTATCCCCGTTTGCGCCACCGCTGAATTAACCAGCGCGGTACTGTTATTGGCGCGAAACCGGCTGCGCACCTCGATATCCCGCTTCTGCTTCTCTTTGCGAAAGGGCAGCGAGATAGTATGGGCCGGGCCACGAAACAGGATAAAGTCGTGGCGCGTCAGATCTTCCGGCCGTTGGATAGCGCTAAAACGCTCAAGGTAGGCTGGCGCGGCGTAAAGCCCCCAGCTGATATCCATCAGCGGCAGGCAGTGCGGATGTTCCGGCCTGTCGCGGCGGATGACGATAGCCAGATCGAGATTATCGTCCACCAGATTCACCGGCCTGTCGGTAAGGTCGAGATCTACGCTGACGTGCAAATTGCCCGCCACGAACTGGTTCAGCACCGGCACGATGCACTGGCAGCCGAAGGTAACCGGCGCGACGACGCGCAGGCTGCCGGTCGGCTCCTCGTGGAAGCGGCGAATAAAAAGCTCGGCGCTTTTTACCTCGCTGAGAATGCGCGCGCAGTAGTGATACCAGGTCATGCCGACCTCGGTTACGGCGATCTTGCGCGTGGTGCGCAGCAGCAGCTTTGCGCCCAGGCGTATTTCCAGCGCGGCGATCTCTTTGCTGACCGCCGACTTGGATATCCCCAGCTGTTTTGCCGCTTCGGTATAGCTCAGCGTTTCTACCACGCGGGCAAAAATCACCATCGCGTGCAGGTTTTCGACGTCGCTCATTAGCGGGCGGAGATTGCCAGCGCGCTGCCCGCAAAGACAAACAGGCTGCCGACGGCACGATTAAGCAGGCGCAGGCGCGACGGGTTGGCAAATACGCCAGAAAGGCGGCGACCGGCGCAGGCGTAAGCGAACATCAGGCCGCAGTCCGTGACGGCCCAGGTGACGGCCAGCGTGGCGAACTGGACAGCGTGCGGCTGGCTGGCTTCCACAAAGTTAGGAAACAGCGCGGCGAAAAACAGCAGGTCTTTGGGATTGCTGATGCCGACCATATAGCCTTTACGAAACAGTTTAAGCAGGCCGGGCATCGCCTGCGGCTGGCCGCTGATAACGATTCTTTCTGCCGGCGCGCTGTTGCGCCAGGCGCTGATGCCCAGCCAGATCAGATAGGCGGCGCCGACCACTTTCAGCACGGTAAAGGCGGTAGTGGAGGCCGCCAGGATCGCGCCCAGCCCCAGCGCCGATGCGGTCATCAGCGTCATGGCCGCCATCACGCCGCCGATCACCGTCGCCAGCGCGCGGCGTCGGCCGTAGCGCAGCCCGTGCGTCATGCTGACCAACGCAGAAGGGCCGGGAACGGCGATAAGAACGGCAATAATACCGGCATAGGCAAGCCAGAGGTGGAGCGACATAACACTATTCCTTGAACAATGAGCGACAGGAACCTTTCGGGTGGCCGTAGCTTAATGGCTGCGCAGGGGGAAGTAAATTAAGCAGAAGCGGTTCGGGGCGGAGAATGCGAGCCGCCCCGTAAAACTAACGGACTTTTTTCACCAGCACGGGAATTTGGCGCAGTTTGTTAGCCAGCCATAGCCCGCCCAGCAGCATCACGGCGATAAATGCGGAGACGCCAGCCCAGCCGTAGCCGTGCCAGAACACGCCGCCCAGCGTCCCCGCCACGCTCGATCCCAGGTAATAAAAGAAAAGGTAGAGCGAAGAAGCCTGGCCTCTGGCGCGACGGGCGCGGTGACCGACCCAGCTGCTGGCGACCGAATGCGCGGCGAAAAAACCGGCGGCGAACAGCATCAGGCCTGGCAGCACCAGCAACAGCGTGGTGAACTGGGTAGCGATCAGGCCGGCCAGCATCAACAGCAGCGAAGCCATCAGCACCACGCCGCGCCCGTAGCGAGCGGTCATCACGCCCGCCTTCGGTGAGCTGTAAGTGCCGGTCAGATAGACGACGGAGAGCAGACCGACCACCGTCTGGCTGAGGGAAAAAGGCGCGGCCAGAAAGCGAAAGCTGACATAGTTAAACAGCGTCACGAAGCTGCCCATCAGAATAAAGCCGACCAGGAACAGCATCGGTAATCCCATATCCCGCCACTGGAACATAAAGTTGACCAGCAGCTGGTGCGGCCGCAGCGAAGTGGCGCGGAAGTGCTGCGAAGGGGGCAACAGGCGGAAAAACAGCCCGGCGGCCGTCAGCGCGAACAGGCCGACCACGAACAGCGAAACGTTCCAGGAAAAGTGATCGGCCAGCATGCCGGTAGAGAGCCGCCCAACCAGGCCGCCAATCGAATTACCGCTGATATAAAGGCCCATAGAGAAAGAGAGGAAAACCGGGTGCAGCTCCTCACTCAGCCAAGTCATTGCCACCGCCGCGACGCCGCTTAGCGCCAGCCCGGTCAACGCGCGCATCGCCAGCACGCCTTCCCAGCTGCTCATGGTGGCGCAGATCAGCGTAAAGCAGGCGGCCAGCAGCAGCGAAACGGACATCACCGATTTACGGCCGATGGCGTCCGACAGCGGCCCGGTCACCAGCAGCCCCAGCGCCATCATGATGGTGGTGACCGACAGCGACAGGCTGCTTTGCGCAGGCGTCAGATGAAAGCTTTGCGAAAAAACAGGTAGCACAGGCTGCACGCAGTACAGTACGGCGAAGGTGGACAGGCCGGCGCAGAACAGCGCCAGCGTGGCGTGCATAAATCTGCGCGTGCCGCGAATAATATAGGTTTTATTTATATCAGGAGAATTAACGGGAGAAACTAAACTGTCGTCTTCATCTGTAAGACTTTCCGAGTGCAACGCTGCGGATTTATTTACTACCGGTGCCACGAGATTTCCTTAATCGTATTTGAAAGGGCTGGTTTGCTATCAGATAAACTTATCGCTGCCATCGCCATAACAGCATTTGACCCGCATTAGTATTCGGCCGTTTAAATTTAATGTAAATGAGAAATTTAAATAATTTTTCAAAGAATGAAAAAGCATCGCTTTAATTTTCGATTGAAGCTGCTTTGTACCGACTGCGGGCAAGCAGAAAGAAGCAACAGGCGGAAGCCCGAAAGATGGGGCAAGGTGGGCCTGAACCTGCTAAAGAGAGGGCGGCTGCTTTATTTCATTTTTTTCAGAAAATGTAAGAGGGGTTTCACCTCTTGCTATTCCTTTAATCAAAGAGGGAAATATCGATTATTCTTTGTTTGTTTATTTTTTGAAATATTATCTTAACTTCTGTCATATTCGCGCTTATTTGCACTATGAGACACGAGTACTATACTTAATCTTATACATAATTAACCGTACACCACATTGTCAATCATCGACATCAGGAGGTTTTTATCGCTTTTAATCATAACGACCTGACCATTGACAATAACCTGGCAGATTACGAAGCTTATTATCACGATTATGAAGCGCTGGATATGCTGGCCGAACCGCAGCCTGAACCTATTCAGGGACTGCCTGCGCCGGATATTCTGACGCCTTCCGATCGCTACCAGGAACTCTTTGAAGCCGTGCAGAGCGCAAGGATCTTTGCCGACAGCAAAACCTTTGCAGACTGCGCGCCGAAAATCGAACCGGAGATGATCCTCTACCGCTACTTTATTCAGCGCGAGCGAGAGGATTTTAACCTGCTGGCCTTTGTGCTGGAGAATTTCGACCTGCCGAAAATTAACGACAGCCGCTACGTGGCCGATCCGGCAAAAAGCATGGGCGAGCATATTGACTCGCTGTGGCCGGTACTGACGCGCAAGCCGGAAAAGCATTCTGAATTTTCTTCGCTGCTGCCGTTGCCGGAACCTTATGTCGTGCCGGGCGGCCGCTTTGGCGAAACCTACTATTGGGATTCGTACTTCAGCATGCTGGGCTTCGCGGCTGGCGGACAGACCGATCTGCTGCGCCAGATGGCGGATAACTTTGCGTGGATGATCGACACATATGGCCATATTCCAAACGGCAACCGCACCTATTATTTGAGCCGCTCGCAGCCGCCAGTGTTTGCGCTGATGGTCGAACTGTTTGAAAAAGATGGCGTTAGCCAGGCGCAGCGTTATCTTCGTCAGCTGAAGCGTGAATATGACTTCTGGATGGACGGCACGGAGTCGCTGACGCCCGGCGAAGCATGGCGTCATGTGGTGATGATGCCGGACGGATCGGTACTGAATCGCTACTGGGACGATCGCGATACGCCGCGCGACGAATCCTGGATTGAAGACGTGGAAACCGCCAGAAACTCGGCGCGTCCTTCCAGCGAGGTTTATCGCGATCTGCGGGCGGGTGCGGCTTCGGGCTGGGACTTTTCCTCCCGCTGGCTGAGCGAAGCAGGACGGCTGGAAAGCATCCAGACCACCAGCATTGTGCCGATCGATTTAAACGCGTTTCTCTACAAGCTGGAAACCACGATCGCTCGCCTGTCTGCCCGTAAAAACGATCGTGCGACCGCAGAACTGTTTCAGCAAAAAGCCGTGCGCCGCCGTGAAGCGGTCGATGCCTGGTTATGGGACGCACAGGCCGAGCTGTACCGCGACTACAACTGGCGGGAGCGCGAAAAAGGCGCTTTCTCGGCGGCTGGCGTGACGCCGCTTTACGTAGGAATGGCCAGCCTGGAGCAGGCGGCTGCCACCGCTGCGGCGGTACGCTCGCATCTGCTGGCGCCGGGTGGCGTGCTGACTACGGTAGAAGAAACCGGTGAGCAGTGGGACAAACCCAACGGCTGGGCGCCGATGCAGTGGATGGCGATCAAGGGTTTTAATAACTACGGTGAAGAGCTGTTGGCGAAAGAAATAGCCGCACGCTGGCTTCAGGTAACGGGCGCTACCTATCATCGTCACCATAAGATGGTGGAGAAATATAACGTTGCCGGCCGCGCGCCGGTATTAGCGGGCGGCGGCGAATATCCGTTGCAGGATGGATTCGGCTGGACAAACGGCGTTACGCGTCGCCTGCTGGCGATGTATCCGGATGCGGCGCCGAAGCGATAAATGGCGCGCTTAATTATTAAAGGCCTTCATTATGAAGGCCTTTTTTATTTAGGGTCGGCGAAAATAATATGCCATCACTGGGTAAGGTGAACTTTATCAACCGTTTTGCCGGGAAGGGAAAAGGAGCAAATCAGCAGCATGGCGTTGGCCGCCGCCGAATACAGATTTATTCCTCTGCTGAAAACTGGCGGCGGTTATCAATAATCTGATGCAGATTAACCTCGATCCAGTCGGCCAGGCCCGTAATGCGGTCGCGCGCTTCATGACCCAACACGGTAAGTTTGTATTCAACGTGCGGCGGGATCACTTCATAAGCGATACGCTCCACAAAGCCGTCTTCCTCCATAAAACGCAGGGTTTGCGCCAGCATTCTTTCACTGACGCCGCCTATTTTGCGCCGCAGTTCGCCAAAGCGCAGCGTGTCGTTCTCCAGCGCAATCAGCACCAGCAAACTCCAGCGGCCGGTCAGGCGTTTTAATACTTCGCGCGACGGACAGTCGCGGTTCAATAATTCGCCGCGTTGCAGCCTGTCGCGAAGCGAAACGATTGAGGAACTATTTTTTTCCATACTAACAAACCTGTAAGTACTTACTTTTGGTTAGTGTATGACATAGGCTGATTGAACACAACGCTTCCGGGGCTAATCCGGATGCGCTTTTATCACCGCTAAGGAGAACATTATGATTGCAGTAACCGGAGCAACCGGCCAGCTTGGCCGCCTGGTGATTGATGCTTTACTGAAAAGAACGTCTGCCGAAGAGCTGGTCGCCGTGGTGCGTTCGCCGGCGAAAGCGGCCGACCTCGCCGCGCTGGGCGTTCAGGTACGCCAGGGCGATTATAACCAACCGCAGACGCTGGCCGACGCTTTTCGCGGCGTGGATAAAGTGCTGCTGATTTCCTCCAGCGAGGTCGGCCAGCGTGAGGCGCAGCATAAAGCGGCCATCGAGGCGGCCAAAGCGGCAGGCGTTAAGCTGCTGGCCTATACCAGCCTGCTTCATGCCGACAGCTCGCCGATGGGGCTGGCAGATGAACACCGGGCAACCGAGCAGGCGCTGATTGCATCCGGCGTGCCTTACGTTATTCTTCGCAACGGCTGGTACAGCGAAAACTATGCCGCCAGCATTGCGCCAGCGCTGACGCACGGCGTGTTTATTGGTGCGGCCGACGAGGGCAAAATCGCTTCTGCTACCCGTCAGGATTATGCTGAAGCGGCGGCTGCTGTACTGACCAGCGACGCGCCTGTTGATAAAGTTTACGAGCTGGCGGGCGACGAGGCCTATACGCTGACGCAGTTCGCAGCGGAAATCGCCCAGGCCAGCGGTAAAGCCGTACGTTATCAAAATTTGCCTCAGGACGACTTTGCCGCCGCGTTAAAAGCGGCCGGTCTGCCTGACGGGCTGGCAGAGATGCTGGCGGATTCGGATGCCAATGCGGCCAAAGGCGCGCTGTATGATGACAGCCATACTTTAAGCCGCCTGATCGGCCGGGCGACCACGCCGTGGCAGGATGTGGTAAAAGCGTTTGTGGCCAAAGCTTAAAGCCGCGCTTTTCGCACGGGACGCGGTGATAGCTGTTAAAGCATTGCTGCGTCCGGATAATCTTGCAAAAGGGATCCCCGGTCGTCCCGCTCGATCGCCAGGATCCTTTGCTGTTGGCTAATCTTTTTGACAAAGCCGGTCAAATATCTTCACTATCGGGCAAACCGTTAATGCTGCACTATCCTTAAACATTCCTGGTGAAAATAAGGACAACCGGCATGACGTTAATCAAGAAAGTCGCTTTACCGTTATTAATCAGCTCCGCGCTCTGGTCACAATTTTCTGCCGCCGCGCCCGTTAATTACGCAATGGACAGCGGGCATACCTCCGTTGTTGTTTCGTGGACTCACTTCGGTTTTTCCCATCCAACGGCCGATTTGTCTGATGTTACCGGCAATATTGATTTTGATGCCGCTAAAGTCAGCGATTCTAAAGTGGACGTGACTATTCCGGTCAACAGCATTGATACGCACGTAGACAAGCTGACCGAAGAGTTTAAAGGCCCGGAATATTTCGACGTGACCAAATACCCGAATGCGACCTTTAAAAGCACAAAAGTGGTCAGCACAGGTAAAAATACCCTGGATGTACACGGCGACCTGACCATCAAGGGCATCACCAAACCTGTCGTGCTGCATGCGGTGCTGAACAAGCAGGGCATGCACCCGATGGTGAAGAAGGAAGCGGTTGGCTTTGATGCCACCACCACTTTTAAACGCTCCGACTTTAAGCTGGATAAATATGTGCCGGCCGTCAGCGACGACGTGAAGCTGACCATCACCACCGAAGCCTACGCGAAGTAATTCCGTATCGGCTGCTCTGAAGCCCGCTTTTCAGCGGGCTTTAAATCGGGCCGCTATAGCTCAATTACGCGATCGGCAGAGGCGATGGTGGAAGGGCGGTGGGCCACGATAATGCGGGTGATTTTAAGCGAGGAGATGGCGTTATTAATGGCCTTTTCATTCTCAATATCAAGATGGCTGGTTGCTTCATCCATAAACAGGATGCTGGGACGCCGGTAAAGCGCCCGGGCAATAAACAGCCGCTGTTTTTGACCGCCGGAAATGCCTGCGCCTAACTCGCCAATCAGGGTTTCATAGCCCATCGGCATACTCATTATTTCGTGGTGAATATTGCTGTAAACCGCACACGCCATAATCAGCTCCCGGTTAGCATCCGGGGAAAAACCGCAGATATTGTCCGCGATAGATCCTGAAAAAAGCCGGTCATCCTGCAGCACGCAGGCAATGCTTTGCCGGAAGTTATTCAACCCGATTTTATGAATATCCAGGCCTCCGGCCAGAATTTCGCCGCTGGTGGGCATAAGGAGACCGCTCATGACTTTAAGCAAGGTCGTTTTCCCGACGCCGGAAGGGCCGACGATAGCAACGCTTTCACCGGGCTGAACGGCAATATTCAGATCGGTAAAAATCGGTTTTGATAACGCATCATATTGATAGCTGACTTGTTTGACGTTAAGCGCAATACCTTCTCCGGGCCTGAAAATAGCCCGTGGCGCGACGGTTTCTTCTGCCTCGGTGAAAATAAGGTCGGAAATCCTTTCATTATGAAGCGAGAGCATTCGCAGACTCAGCGCCAGATCGATCAGGCTGCCAGCGCGCTGGGAAAATTGTCCCCGGTAGGAGTTAAAAGCCATAAACATCCCCAGTGTCATATTATTATCAATCACCATGGAAGCCCCCAGCCAGAGTATGGCCACCTGATCCAGCGTGCTGACCAGGGTATTGATGCCGCCAAACATCATATTAAACCGGGTAATTTTAATGCCGGTATTGGTGGCGTCGATATTCAGATTAAGCCAGTGGCTGGAGCGAATATTATCGATACCAAGGGATTTTACGGTGGAAATACCGTAAAGCGTTTCCATAAAGTGGGAGCTGGATTTGGCGCCTTTGACAATCTGTTCTTCTGACAGCTGGCGATACAGGCGATAGGTAACCAGACGCATCAGTGCATAACAAAGGGTAAAGCCCATCACGACCCAGACCAGCCAGCCGCCGTAAACCATCATCATCGCAAAAAGCCCGATAGTCATAATGGTATCGATAATCCCGGTAACGATGCTGTTGGTAAATGTTGTTCTGATGGCGTCCAGCGAGGAAAAACGGGACTGAATATCGCCAAGATGTCTCTTTTCGAAAAAGGATAAAGGCAGCTTCATCAGATGATCGAACAGCGTGGTCTTCCACTGCACATCCGTCAACGTGCCCAGCGCGATCGAGGTCCATGCCCGTATTACGCTGACAAAGGCTTTAAACAGGGTAAAGATAATCAGGCCGAGACAGATCACGGTTAGCAGATCGTAATCATGCGCCTGAATAACATGGTCAGTCACCAGCTGAGTTCCTACCGGCAGGAGCAGATTAATCGACTCAATGACGACTGACAGCGCGAATATTTTTAACAGCGCGCCGGGCAGACCATTGATGTTTTTCATCAGATCCAGCAGGCGCAGCCGGGTTTTTACCGTCTCTTTGTGGAATTCCTTATCCGGCCACAGCTCCAGCGCCACGCCGGTAAAGTGGTTGGACATATCCTTCATACCCACCACCCGCCGCCCGAAGGCCGGATCGTGGATCACAAATGAGTTGTGGCGCACTTTTACCAGGACAACAAAATGGTTCATATCCCAGTGCAAAATGCAGGGCGTTCTCAGCTTACCGACCTCATTGATATCCAGCGAAAGCGCGCGGGTTTTCAGCTGAAGCTGCGAGGCGATGCCGGCCACAAGATTTAAGGTCGCGCCTTTGGTTGATACGCCGAACTTCTGACGAAGGTTAAATAAATCGACGTTCAGACCGTAGTAAGAAGAGACCATCGCCAGGCAAGCCAGCCCGCACTCTGAGGACTCCGACTGCAAAATTTTCGGAACTTTACGGCGCAGTGAAAAATTTATTTTGCTGTTAATTTTTTCAAAAAGCGACTTACCTGTCATTGACAACTCCACTCACGCTATTTTTTATTTTATTTATAGGCGCAATCGCCCATTGATATAACGGCTTTTTCTCAAGGAAGACGATGACCCTGGCCTGAAGGCCGCCAGATATTTGCAGTTTTTTTCCCTTATCACTGAATTCTGTATCGTTAATGGCAACCAGAACTTTGTAATAAGAGCCTTTCTCCTGGCGGGCACCGCTGCTATAGGTGCTCATCTCCTGCGGCGAGGCAGGGACAGAGGAAATCGAGATGATTTTTCCTGGGAATTGCCCAAACTTATCAGCAGGGAAAGCGTTGTAGCGGATATTAATGCCGTCCTGCACTTTGACATAGGGCAGGCTGTTATCCGGAAGCCAGAGCAATAAAAAATAGTGCACGTTATCCACCGGCTTAATCTGCGCCAGGCTGGCGCCGGTCTCCACCATCTGGCCCGGCGTTACGCTAAGCGATTCGATAATACCGTCAAGCTTTGCACTGATAATGATACTGTTATTCGCTTTATATTCTGCCAGCTGTCGTTCCAGATCGCTTAGCTGAGATTTATTTTGAATAATCTGGTTATCAAAATCTGCGGCACGCGTAAATTTATCGCTGCGTAATTGCGAAAGCTGTATTTTTTCCTGAATACTCTGACTGTTCAGCGCCTGATAGGCGCTCTGCTGGGAAAGCGACTGCGCGCGCTGATAATTAAGCTGATCCTGAGTGATTAACCCTTTTTTTAAATACTTTTCATAGTTATTCAGGCTTTCATTCATTTTCTTTACGCCTTCGCGGGCGCTGTTAACCATCTTCTCGGTTTCTTTATGGGCCTTTGCATAGCTGTCTATCTGCGACTGCAGGTTTTCCAGCGTAGACGCTTTATTACTTTCTAATTTAGCAATCATTGCATGAAGATTAGCCGTCTGAATTTTAATGGATTCGACGGCGGCGCTGCTGACGTTTCCTGAAGAGGTAATACGGGCAACGTCCAGTTCATACAGCGGATCGCCTTTTTTAACGCGATCGCCAACCTTAACAAAGGTGGTGGTGATATAACCCTGCTGTGGTGAATTAATATTGATAGCATGAGGAAGGGTAATCACTTCACCATCAACATCAATACGTCTGCTGTAATCAAAGAAGACCATAGCCAGTATAACTACGATAAGAAAAAGCAGGCAAAATCCTGTAATAACAGATGCTGGTATCTTAGAAATAAGCAGCGCCTTTCCTGTCCACTTCTGGCGCTGATAATCCAACGCGTCGCTGCGGAACAGGCTTTTATTTTTATTGTTATCCATAGGAGTTTCCAGAGAGAAAAAAAGAGCCACCGGAGTGGCTCTTGAGTAAAAATTAAGCGACGGTACCGTTCAGGAAAGAATTATAAACGTCGTTAACAAAACTTTGAGTTGAATCCCAGCCGGTAGCAGCGCAGTAAGTCGCGCTGGAGATACCAGCAAGGATGCCACCAGCCACCATGCCGATACCTTCAGCAATAATGCCAAAACCGAGCAGGCCGCCGCCATCGCCGCCGTGACGGCCACCAACATAGGCGCCTGTCATAGCACCAGTCGCACCACCCACTACAGCTGAAATAGCAAGCTCACCGATATTAGAAATAGCGCTCAGGGCGAAACTACCAAAGTTGCTGAAGTCCCAGCCGTATGCTCCAGAAACTTCGTTCATTTCAATCACTGAAAGTTCTTTCATTGTATGCATTCCTTTTTTTTAAAAATAGCCTTATTCAGGTAAGGCATCCTTTTTTAATGCCCCGATTATTGCCGGGCACATTAATCCTATCGATATGCTGTTAAAAATAAAACTGAATTATCTTTGATTTTTTCTGAATAAATGGGGTTTTTTTCTTAATTTAATGTCGTCTGGCTTTCTCAATTCCCCAACGAGTAATTTTTTTCTGAATCCCTTCTGCATTTTGTGAATTCCTACATCTGAACCATTTCATCACAGGCTGAATCAGTTCTGAGTGATGGTGAACGTCATTGCGGCATTTGCCGCGCCAGGGGCAATTTCGCCGGTTTGTTTATAGTGAGCAATCAGGGGGATTTCTATCCTCTGCTCTGCGGCACTATGGTAAGTTGTGGCCGTGGTAAAACTAAGGGGCGTTCTGTTTTTATCCATTACCTCAACTGCAACGCCTGACGCCGCATCATTTTCATCATTGATAGTTAGCATACCCTCTCCGTCAGAACTGCCTACGGGTTCGAAAGTAACCTGAACAGGGATATTATCTGATTCACATTGCAATATAACGGAAAAGTTTCGCTCTGAAGAGGTTGCCGTACTGCCGATGCCATTAAATTCGCTACGGCTCGGACTGCCCAGATTGACTGTCTGATTTTTTGAACTGGTATCTGCCAGACAGCTTTTCTGGATAATGGTCAGGCTATTTACGGTCAGCGTGGCGAAGGATTCCGAATTAAGATAATAATTACTGTAAACTTTACTACCCGTGGTCCCGGGAGTAATAGGGCCTGTTTTGACAAAGGTAAGTTTAACCTCGCTTTTATTTATCCAGGGGGTCAGCAAATTTTGAGATAATGACGTCATATAGGGAATATTTTGTCCCGGTTTATACAGGTCGCCAATCATAACGCCCACCCCAGGAATACCCGTTTCATAAGCGCCGTCGACCGTAGTACTTGCCGTGAGAAGTGACGCTGAGCGATAAGGGCTGGTACCCGTACATCCGACAACGAGCGTTTGCCCATAAAAGCCTTTACTGAATCGGATCCCAAGTTGCTCCCCTATTGTCACATTAGGATCAACCGCAAGCGTAAGAGCACCTGTTGTCGCCTTGGGCTTGCCTCCTAAAACGCAGCTCGCTGCATGGCTATAAAAAGGCAGCATTAATATTAACGGTAAATATTTTATTATGACTGGCGGGTTAAACACAGACATCTTGTCGTTACTCCAGATAACAGGTTAATTTTCAATAGTTATAACTACCGGCAAATACCGTTCAGCAGTCGAATGCCATTTTCTGGTTTGTTTTCCGGAAGCGTGTAGTTAATCCGACATTTTTTGCTCTCGCTTTTACCCCATTGCACCAGCAAAGTCCCTGAAGGTTTAAGCCCATTGAGATAAACCTGACCGGCTTCTCCGACAATATATCCCTGCTTATTCTGTTCATTAGCCTCCACCACCATTGCGCCAAAAGGAACCGGCTGGCCGTTATGCGTCAGCGTCATGATCCCTCTGCCGCCTACCCGGGCGGAAAAACGGGCATGAACAATCGCACCTCGTGTGGGCACTACACTTTGAGTGCTTAACGCCAGATCGACATCTTCAGACAGCGTGGTGGTATCAAGCGCAATATCTGAGCGACGATAAGGAGCAACGTTCGGTACAACGGTATAACCACGGAAATCCGTTTTAACGCCGGTCTGGTTAATTAACTGTACGCCGCTGGCGCCTTCCGCCTCCACTAACGCTGCCGTATTGCCAAAGGGCTGGCTCAAAGTGACGCCTTTACTATGGATAATCACGCCGCCCTCGGCACCATAGCTCACTCTTTTCATCGTCTGGTCATAGCCATAACCGGCGGTGACCTCACCGTAAGTACCGCGATAATCGGCGTCAAGATTGCCACTGTTGCCCGTCCCCTGGCTGGCATACCCCTGGCGCAGGTTCCAGGCAAGGTTGTTGTTTTCCAGCGCCGTACCGCTCAGGCCAGCGCTGTGGCTGACGCTTCCCGGTTTGCTGCTGGTCACCGTATAGTTCGCCCAGCTGTTGGGCAGCCAGCGACTCAGCGGCATGGAAACGTTGAAGGAAAAGATCCGATCTTTGGCGTCAGTGCGATTGCCGGAGAAGTCAGACGAATTACGGTTAAAGCTGTAGCTTACGCCGTAGCTGATGCCGTTATAACTGTTGTTGTAGCTGGTAGAAACCGACTCTATCCGGCGGTTGGTACGCCAGTAGTCTTCCCGTAACAGGCTGAGGCTCAGGGCGCCTGCGGACTGGCCCAGATGCTGGTTCAGCGTCAGCTCCGTGCGGTTACGCGCCTGTTCCCGGTACAATGAGCTGTAGCCTGAACGCCAGGTATCCATCAGCTCGGGCAGAGAATAGTAATCACGGGTCGAATAGCGGTAACCGGCAATGGCAAAGTTAGTCCCCGTTTCATAAAAGTTTTTACTGTAGCGGAGTCGTACGGACTGGCCGTCGGTTTTGCCCTGGTCTTTTACCGTTGACCAGGCATTAATCACGTCGGCAGAGAACGCGCCCAGGCCGCCAAAATTTTTACCGATGCCGAAGGCGAGCGACTGGTAGTTTGCGGCAGCCTGTAAGCCGCCAAACAGCGTAATATTCCAGGGCAGGCCGTAGATAACCGTCGCCTGGCTGAAATATCTTTCGTCAACGGCGCTGTCGTAAGGACGATAGTTACCCGTGGTGAAGCTGTATTTAAGATAGCCTTCACGCGCCAGTACCGGCAGGGAAGCATAAGGCACAACCAGATTCTGCTCACTGCCATCGGCTTCTTTGATGGTGACGTATAAATCACCGCTGCCGCCGGTAGCGTACAGGTCGGCGATCTCAAAAGCGCCCGGCGCAACATAGCTTTGATAGATGATATAGCCGTTCTGGCGAATAATAACCTGAGCATTTGTCCGGGCCGTTCCTCGGACTACCGGAGCGTAACCGCGCAAGCTCTCCGGTAGCATTTCATCATCTGTAACCAGCTGCGCGCCAAGAAAAGGCACGCTTTCGAAGATATCGGCAGGCGAGGTGCTTTCGCCTACGGTAAGCTGCGCTTTCAGCGGAATAATATTACGTTGCAGATAGGTATAGACGGCATCCCATTTGCCTTTATCTTTTGAGGTGCTGCTGCGGTTCCAGGCGGTGTAATTGCGTAGCCGCCATGCTCCCATGTTCAATCCGGGGCGCAGATTAAGGTACTGGCTGTCGCTGTCGTGAGCATGAATGTCACGGGCATAATTATTAGCCGCAGAAAATCGGTAGTTCAGGAACAGCGCCGTCAGCCCTTCATCATACTGCTCTGGCGAAATAAATCCCCTGACGCTGGTGCGCAGTGCTGCTTGCGGAATACTTAACATCAGTCGCTGAGTATTAAAATTGAAGGTGACAGAGGCCTGCGGTATCGCGGTAACCGCAACGCATCCCGCCGCGTTCTCTTTTAAATCCGGAAAGGCCGTGGTGCGCACGCCGTAGGAAGCCAGCAGTTGCAGGCTTAAACAGGGCTGTAGAACCTTCTCGCTTGCTGACCGCTCGTGGCTAAAAAAGGTGATTTTTTTAGTTTCGACAAAGCTATCGTTAATAAAAATATCGACTACATAATCGCCCGGCGCCTGAGACTGTGGATTCTCGAATACCGACAGATCGGTTATCTCCGTACTTCCGCTGCTGGTTTGGAGAAAATTGGGGTTGAACAACTCCCTCGCATTAGCCTGCTTTTCAATCAGACCAGCCAGCAGGGCTGGCAGCATCAGTGGCCAAAGGCAACGGCTAATTTTTTTCTTACATCTGGCAGATGAGGTTCCATACATAATCACATTCCATTGCGTAAGTACAGGTGGGTCGAAAGTTGCAAAAGTTAAAAAAACTTTCGTGATTCATCCTTTAAAATTAAAGTGAAGCATGGTGTAGCTCGCCGATACCGCCATAATCATTTATTAACTTCCAGCTGATGCTGCCAGCAACATTGCTGGCCGGAAGTTTAAAGGTTGCGGATGAGCGTGGCGCGACCAGTCCACCTTCGGTAATACTGTTATTATTAATTTTTATAAACATAAAATTCATATAGTAATCAGAAGGGTTAGTAACGGTTAAGGTTGTTCCTTCTGTTTTCCAGACCAGCTCATCAGTATGCTTTTCCGCTGTTTCTCCCGACAGGGCATCTGGCCTGTAAATCAGTTTGAGTCGGGCGCGCACGGCTATTTGCAGCGTGTTTCTGTTCTCTTCTGATGATGAGGGAATAGACTTGATATTGAGCCAATAGAGAGACTCTTTATCCTGAGGCAATGCACGTGCTCCCCGAATAATGCGCAGCAGATTCTTTTGACCGCCATCCATTCTGAATAAAGGCGGCGTGACAATAAAAGGGGGCGTATCTTTAATGGTATTTCCCTGTTCATCTTCGACCCATGACTGGATTAAATAAGGAGAGTTATCCGGGTTTTCTATACCGATTGCTTTTTCTTTTTTGTTTCCTTCGTAAATCAGCCGGCTACCCCCAATAATGACGCCAGCATTGGCGCCTGAGATACTTAACATCCCGATAAAAAACAGGAAAATATGGAAATGTCGCATGTTTTATCCTCCTGGGAGCGATGAAAAACACCATCCGTAACGGATGGTGTTAACGTTCAGCAAATTAATAATTAACGGTAAAAGTCGCTACGGAGTTAGCCGGGCCAGCAGTGACGGTAGCCGCTTTCTGGATATAGCGAGCATAGAAGTCCAGAGTATTGGAGGTGGTACCAGAAGTCAGCGGATAGGAAGCTGACTCGGTATATAAAGGCAGAACGCCACTGCTGTCGGAGAGCTGAATACCTACGCCTGTTGCAACGCCTGCTTCATCAGTCAAAGCCAGCACGGTGTTATCACCTGCATAGGCGATACCATCAAATTTTATTTTTGCCGTGGCTGCGGTTGCCGGACAGTCCTTCAGGGTAAGAGTAAATTTAGTGGCGCTGGCACTGCCGCCAGCCGTTGATCCTACGCCGCTAAACGCGGATTTATGAACATTTCCCATGATAACATCCATGGTTGTCGCGCCAGCACCGTCGAGGTCAACAGTACAGGCAGTATCGATAATGCTGCCTTTAAAGTTAATTGTCCCGTCTGCGGCAGCTGCGGAAGTGGTAGAGAAAATGGTTAATAGAGCCAGCGCTGACAGCGCGTTATACATTTTCATAGTGCTATTCCTTGTTAATAATAATCCTGATAATGCAATTTAAATAAGCCATTCCCGGTAATCTATAGCCGATATGCTAAAAGCAACGGGAATTATCTGTTGCCTGCAAGCTGATGCAGCGCCGATAATATAATCGTAAGATTTGGAAGTAGTCTATATGAAGCATTGTGAATTTATGTTGTTGATGAGATTCATCTGAACAAACTAAGGTTGGGGGACTTGTGAATCACAGCGTGATTTTGTGAAAGAGAGAACCTTCTGTTCATTAAAACAATTTCAGAACAGTCGGTGTTTTGTTTTGCAAAACAAAAAGGTAATTCGCTTTTTTGCTCTTTCGTGGTGGGGGTGATCCCTTTGGCATTTACAGCATAACTGTTAATCAATGTTATGATGACAGAGATTATCAAAGCGATAAGTATCATCGAGAAGATGTGCCTGCATTCATCTCCGTCCGTGAAAAAAAATCGGATTTCCCCTCGATTAAAAAAAGGAAGGGCCTTCCGGGAGCTCTCCTTTTTCTCCGCTTGTGGTGCTATTTTCATATTATGGATTTTATTGTATGACATTTTAATAACATCATTCTCCGGATCCGTTTCTCTGATTTTTTGGTGTGTTATCGTAATGTTCTGGCATAAGGTTAGCCCCTTATGAGGAACGGTAACAATAAATTCACCACTTAATCCGGCCTGCTTTAAAGTTTTGCGCAATATTGATATGTTCTGGTAATAAGTGTTTTGTGAGACGACAACGCCGTTTTTTTGCCAAACCTCTTCAAGGAAATGCTCCCTGGATATCACGGAATGCGGATTCATTAACAGCAGAGTAAGACAACGGCTGGCAGGCATATTCAGCCTGATTTCCTGGTTATGCATGATATTCCTTATAATGCATTTATCAGGATCAAACGTGATCTCTTCATTGATAATGAAGATCACGCCATTTTTTTTACCGATAAGATTTTTTCCCATAGTTATCACTGATGCCTCCTGCATCTGTCAAAGTCATTGCTGCTCAGTCCACTGTTTAAGATCCATCGCGCCATTTAATGATAAAAATAAGTGAAGCAGGCGCCTGAAGTGGTCTGGCCTATCGCTATTCTTATAGTAACAAGATAGTGAAGTCTACAGCAGGGCTGTTGAATTATATCTTATTCACAGGAGATTTTTTTCAGAACGGCGTTCGCCGATCTTCCTTCTTATCTGCTATATGCAACAGCAGAAAAGATGGCCGCCCATCCACGCATTAAAGAGTGTGAAGCTTTCCTTCTTCTTATGGTGTTTTGTCCTTTTTGATCCGAATGGATAAAATCCATCCGGAACTGTTAATTAATATTTATGGTAGGTGTTTAAGGGAAAACTTTGATGGTTATAATAAAATCAAAAAAGAATAAAAGCGTGAATAAGAAAGATGTTTTATATCGTTTCCAGCCTGCATGGGGGAACTTCAGCATTGCTTTTTTTCTCTGCGTTCCTTGTATCAATGCACATGGCTTAACCCCTGGCGAATCGGAGAAAGGTTGTTCTGCCGCGGGCTTAATGCCCGGCGAAGCGACTTCAGTCGGGGCGTTTCCGATGGTAGGTTCAGGCTGGCTGCAGGCCGCCAGCCTGCCTTCCATATGATTAAGCGGGTCTGCTGAAGCTACGGGCAGGATTTTGATTTCAACGGATCGTGGCAGCATCAGTCCTTTACGGGGCACCGTGACAATAGTGTTCTCGTCCAGCCCGGTTTTTTTTAAACATTTACGTAGCAGGCAAATATTTTGATAGTAAGTATTGGCTGTTACATATTTTCCATTTTTATGCCATATCTCATTCATAAAATCCTGCTGAGTGATTATCTCACCCTGTTTTCTTATTAATTCAAGAAAACACAGGCTGGCCGGGTGGTTAAGAGTAATGGCATCAGCTGTACCGTTTAAAAAAAATAGCTTATTATCAGCCGGGCTAAACTTTATAGCATTATTGATAACATAAGAATTGTTCATGTTCCCTCTGAATATCCTCTTCATATCCCTTTGTATGAATAAAAATACCACATTTCTTTTATTCAGCAACAGAGATTTAAGAATTTTCCTAATCGTTGCCAATTAAGCTTATGTCAGAGCGATTAAATGGGTAGGTGGGCACCACCTCGCGGATTACTACCCCCAGTATGATCGCTTCCTGTAGCTGATTACCCTCAATCGTTTGCCCGCAATCGGTGACGATTCGTTGTGGATTATTTCCGATACGCGCCCATTCGCAGCGGCCTGCCACATCAATCAGCACGCGGCTGCCCGCTACGGCAGGCCGGTAACGATCGATAATGCAAAAGCTGCCGTTGCAGGCGCAGAGATAGCAATCATTATTAGTCGGCACCAGCTCGTGCAGCCGACTGAACAAAAACTTAACCTGATGCGGCGGCGAAGTCTGAACGTCAGAGGCGCAGGCGCGGTAAACCCGATTTTTCAACATGGCTTACTCCATCGCCTTAATGGTGAAGGTCACCACGCCAAAAATATCCAGCTGCTCTTCTTCCGCCAGCACTATCGGCGGCCAGGCCTTGTTCATCGCCAGCAGCCGCACGTCCGGGCGCAGCTGCAGCTTTTTTACCGTGAACTCGCCGTTTACCGCCGCGACCACGATATCGCCGTGATCGGCGGCAATACCGTTATCGACCACCAGCAGGTCGCCGTCATCGATCCCGGCATCCTTCATTGAGTCGCCGCTGACGCGAATGTAATAGGTGCTCTCCGGCCGCTGCACCAGCAGATCGTTTAAGTCCAGACGTTGTTCAACATGGTCGTGCGCGCTGGCAGGTGAGCCGCAGGGCACGCGGCTCATAAAGAGCGGCAGCCGCAGAAGCGCGCGGACTTCGACCGGACGAAGTAAATTCATGGGGTTATCCCGAAATAAGCTGTATATAAACACAGTATTATCATTTACGGGAAACGATCAAGCCTGACGATGGTTTTTTTGCTTCTGGCGACAGAAGGAAAGGCGCCGGAACAGGCTTACAGCGGGTGAAATAAGGGGAGCGGCCGCAAGGCTGGCGATTGTCTGAAAAGTGACAGGGCCGCTGGTAAAACGGCGTCAGGCGGGACGTTGTCTCTGATGCCAGAGCGCTAAAATCGTCTCGGCGAAGGCGTCATCAATCGTATAAAAATAGCATTCCGGCACGTTGAGCACTTTTGCAAAGGCGCACATCGTTTCAAACGTTGGACGATGGATCCCGCCTTCGTATTGCGAAACGCGCGAGCGCGCCGTTTCCTCTTCAATGCCCGCCAGAACGCCCAGCTTTTCCTGAGTCAGACGAGCATGGAGACGGGCGGCTTTCAAACGAGCTGGGATCATCAGTAACACCATCAACAATCATACATTGACTTACTGTTTAGCATTACTTAACATCGTAGTTGTTTAGTGATACTCAACAAGCAACGTCTGATGGAAGCTGACAAGGATGACAGAGATAACCGATAAGGACTGGCACCCGGCAGATATCATTGCCGAGCTGAAGAAGAGAGGCACGACGCTGTCTGCCGTTTCCCGCGAGGCTGGGCTGGCCTCGTCCACGCTGGCCAATGCGCTGAACCGCCACTGGCCAAGAGGGGAAAGGCTGATTGCCATAGCCCTGGATACCGAGCCGGAGCGCATCTGGCCTTCGCGATATAATAAATTCAGGTAAGAATGGCGGCGTTAAAATGATTATCCGAATGTGTAACCGGTGAGCGTATCGCCTGTGATATTTCTGCGCTTACGCAACCCTTTTTTCATCAAATGGCTTCTTTATCAGCATCGACTTCGTCCCTCCGGATCGACAAATCTTTATCACATACCCCAGCAAGATAAATTTATTGCTGTAGCTGCCGGTCAGAACATTATGTTCAGACATACCGCACAGCGTCAGGTGACCAAACCGGCATAGCTAATAAAGAAGTTATACCGGAGCAGAATGCGGAGAAAGTTGAACAGGCACTGATGAGAATAAGAACTAAGCCCGAGGCATGAACAGACAACAAAGCGTTAAAAGCAAACGTTGCTAACATTCATTTGCGTTAATGAAATCGAAGCTGTTTTTGCAGTATAGAGTCCAGCCAAAAGCCTGACTGGCCATAGTTATTATCTGTTGGCGTAAGGATCAAATAGCGCAGCTGACGATGATTAACCGCTTAGCCTTGTAACAAGCTCTTTTGCAACGTCTGAAGGGCTGGCTTGTGCAGCCATTTCCACGGCAACCTGTGCCGAAGCTTCGCGCAATGCTTTATTGCCCAAAAAGGTATTGATCCCTTCGCTTGTGATGCCATTTTTACCGGGTATGATCCCACAGCCTCGCTCAACAACAGCTCTGGCGTTAACAGGCCGGTCGGCACCTTCGCCAAACACTATC
Organism: Erwinia sp. TECH1; assembly: GCF_054057575.1. Taxonomy (NCBI): domain Bacteria; kingdom Pseudomonadati; phylum Pseudomonadota; class Gammaproteobacteria; order Enterobacterales; family Erwiniaceae; genus Erwinia; species Erwinia sp. TECH1. The sequence goes on from NZ_JBSRZK010000001.1 coordinate 614,324, forward strand.
TGAGGGATGCCGCTGCGTAAGGCTGTCAGGGTGTTGCCTGCGCCGCCGTGATGAATAAATCCATCTGCGCCGTTGAGAAATACGCCCATCGGGATCCAGTCGACCAGTCTTACATTTGGCGGAAGCTGACGTAGGCCAACGCGTGCATTGGCCGCCAGCTGAAGAATAATGTCAGCATCCACGTCATCTGCCGAGTCCATGACCCACGAAATTAAATCCAGGCCATCGACCATGGGTTTAACGGTGCCAAGACTAACCAACAAACGCTTTCGTGTCGGGGTTCTCTCCCACCATTTTTGCCAGACGGCGCCCCCATTATAGGGAACGTACTGCATAGAAATGACGGGTTCGCCTTCATTTTTCAGGATGCTCATGCTCGGCGGTGTAACATCAATCCAGGCAAGATCGCGCGGCGGTGCAGTAACGCCATGACGAGCATAGGCATCGGCCAACGATTGCGTCACCATTTTTATATGCCATGACGTATGGGCGAAACCCACCGACTGCATCACAACAGGAATACGGTATTTGGCCGCGATCAGGGGGCCGACCACGCCAAGCGGAGGATAGACGATCAGGTCGGGCCGCCATTTGCCAGCCAGCTCTATAAGCCGGTCGGCCATTTGGTCACTGTAAAAAGAGAAGTTTCCTGTTTTATTGCTTTTTTTTCGTTTCTCTTCCTGACGTCGGTATTCGGATTCGGAATCAAGATTTGGCGCAGCATCAAACGTCACCAGACCTGCTTCGGCAGCCTTCTGTGCAAACTTTCCGGCGCTGGCGATTAGCACTTCATGTCCGTTAGCGCGAAATCCCTGAGCCAGAGATAGCACGGGAAATAGCAGGCCATATAAAGGAGGGCCGATAAAAAGAACGCGCATGGGAAAACCCTTCTCTACAAGAAATAATGATCAGCGTTTTGTCTGTCAGGTACGCCTCAGATTGAGACTATTTAGTCGCATCTTCAGAAGGTGCGCCGGCATTAAGCTGCTTAATAACTTTCTTCAGGATGTTATAGGGACCGGTAATCACCAGGGTTTCGTTTTTTCTGTTGAGATAAATCCGCTGAGATTTAAATTTCATATAGCGATGCGCCGGGATGTCGTAATAGCCCAAACCATTTTTTTTATATTTGTAACGCTCCAGGATTACTGCCAGCTTGTCCACATAATCGACAGAATCAATACGCAGGCGGCCTATACAAGTCAGCCAGAAATTAACGGAAAGTCCGCACAACATTCCGACAAAACCGTTCTGTACATTGCCATGACCAAACAAAGGCAGAACCCAGTAAATCACGGCGGAAAAAATAAGCACGACGGCGATGCAAAAGAGCAGGCGAAAACGGTCAAAACGCCACTGGTCAAGCAGGCTCAGTCGATGAAGCGTATAGCGAGTATTCACTTACTAATTTCCTTTCAATACAGAGCAGCCGCCCGCAGGTAAAACAGGTTAAGCGCCTGAAGACGATGAAGAAGAGGCTGAATCGCCGCCAAAATAGCTACCGACGGCATCGTAACCGGCAGAGATAGCCGAGCCAATGGCATCACCGCCAAAGTAACCAACGCCTGCACCTACACCGCTACCAATAATGGCACCGGCAGGCCCGCCCATGCCGGCACCGATTAAGGCTCCTTCTTCTGCTCCTGCATAGGCGCCAGCGGTGCCACCAACGGCAGAACCGATAGTCTGAGCAGCGCCCACAATATCCGCAGCCCCGCTGGCTAACTGCATTTCTTCAATACTTAAATTGCGCATTTTATTCTCCTTTGATGTTGTCTGATTGTACATTTTTGTAAAGTATAATAACGCTATCTTTACAGTAAGCAATAAAAAATTAGTTTCATCTGTTCGTGATTATAAGTTCTACAAACCTTACCTTTTAATTGGTCGCTATTTTCCCGGCGGGATTGAGAGGTAATAAAAATGATACCGCAGTCTATTTTTGTCTGGCTAAATTATGCTCGGGTAGTTTATGTATACATGGCCCTAAAAAATAACGCAGTTAAATTATATTAAATGAAATTATCATTAGCTGGCACTAGCGTAATCATTGACGCAATACTGACGCTTTGATAACTTTAAAAAAAATTTAATTTTGTTCCTGTAGTGTCTAAAGGCTCTTTATTATAAATTCTGTACCCTTTTTATCTTCTGCTATTTCTTTTTGGATAAGAAAATGCTCAATAAAATACCCGCTGCTTATTATGTATCTTATGACCCTATTTAAGCGCGTTGGAAATTACCCGCCTAAAAAGAAGCAAAACGCATATCATCAAAACACGTTGGAGAATGCCAGCAAATGAGTCATTCCTCTTTGCTTTCAGGCCTGGCAGAAAATCTGGTGCCTTTTTATGCCCAACAAGTGTCATCCTCGTTGCTGTGGTGCGCTGCGGACGTTGAAGATCCAGAAGCACTACGCAACGCCTGTAGCTATCTGATCGATCCAGCCCGTTCCGCTGCGACCAAAAAGTTTTATGCGGAGCGTTATGGCGGTAGCGGCATTCAGCGCAACGGCGGCGGTGCCCGCTGCGGTTTTGACGGGCATTATCAGGTGAAAGGAATGGGGGCTAATCCCTTGGTGGGTAAGGGCTCAGACGAACGTCACTCAAATGGTACATTGAGCGCCGTTCATGCGCTTTATGAAGCTTTATGGAGCGAAGTGCTGGGGCAAATTCTCCCTTATGGCGCGGTGCAAACGCGCGCAGTTTTACTTATCGACAATGATATTGCCAACGCCGGTGAACTTGCGGCAGGCTCTTCGCGGCGGGCGCTGCTGATCCGTGAGCCTGTAGTGCGTCCGGCTCATTTCGAACGGGCACCCTATTTTCGGCCGCAGCCTGACTATGCCGGGCAACTATTGCATGATGCCCGACGGGTGAGTTCTGTCATCCGCCAGTTGCCGATAAGTTTGCCGATGCCGCCAGATGGCTTTAGCGAGCGGGCTTATCGCGATCCGCAGCGTTACTGCATCGAAGGATTATGTGAGCTTGCCAGACGCCAGGCACGGCAAATGGCATTTTGCCGGACACGTTTTTTGAGGTTAACGACGTCGCCATCCAATATCTCAATGGACGGCAAGCTGCTGGATTTTAATGGCCTGAACTGTCTGTTCCCGGACGAAAGTAGCGATAGCTTTGAATACCATCTCAGGCTTATGGCGCTGATGAAAGAGCCAGCAACGTTGCAAAAGGGGCTATCCAATCTTTGCCTGTACGCAGGTAAATATCTGTTCGATCCGGGATTCACGGTGACTGCCCGTCAGCAGACAGAAGACGTCTTTCAACAGGCTTTCCAGGACGCTTGCTACCGTGGCTATTTGGAATTGTTGGGTATAACCATTCCCTTACAGAAACCAGTGCCTGAAACGCTAAAACCTTTAGTTAAAAACTTTGTGGCATTTATTGCCAGGCCTGGCAACATGCCGTATCGCGTTGAAAAGAATAGATTTTCACTGGAAAACATTGTTACAGGTTTAATCCAGCGCTGCCAGGGACAAAGAGGTTTACATGATAATGACCTGGAGGAGGATAACCGCTTTCCGGAACTGTTGCGAAGTTATACCGACGCCATAGGCTGGCTGACCAGCACTTGCCATGAGCAGGGAGTTGATAACGCCGCAATGATAAAAGAAGTGGAGCAGAGCGCGCGACAAAAACTGCTGCCCCGAGCCTGTTTAGGCAAAGTGCAAATGTTTGAAGAAATAGCGCATCTGCTAAAAACGCATGAAAAAGATATTGTGTCTCTGAGGCAGGCATTCGTCGCAATGGGGATCAAAATGCAGACATTTGCTAACGACGTATTAGGCAGTAGCGCATTAGCCATTCACGGGCACCAGGCGAGAAAACAATGACATTGTATATACAGGAAACCGTAGATGGCCAGGATACATGGTCAGCCCAGGAACAGATTGGTTTTGCCGTTAGCTGTATGCTCCATAACCGTAATTACAGCCTCTATCCGGTTTTAACTATTCAGCTCTGGACCGAATACGCGATACAGCACCACCAAATAAAATTTCTTTTCGACGTGCAGGGTTTTCCACTGGCCTATATCACCTGGGCATACCTGGCTGCAGATACGGAAAAGAGATTGCTTGACGATCCAAAATTCCGACTGCACCCTTCTGAATGGAATGAAGACGGCAGGGTTTGGATCCTCGATTTTTGCTGCAAACCCGGTTTTGGCCGCAAGGCTATTGAGCGTTTTTCCCAACTACGACCTTGGGGTGAAGAACCAGTGCGCTGGTTAAGCCGTAGGAAGAAAATTAGAGTCGAAACATTCCGAGGAAGAAAATTTGTTTCGTAAGGAAGCAATAGAAAACAGGAAAATGCAATGGCATGGGCGTGCGATCTTATTGCCGGGCATTCCGCTCTGGTTGGTTATATTAGTCTCTGTCACTTTCATGGTGGCTTTTCTGGTATTTATTACGGAAGGAACCTATACGCGTCGAGTTAATGTCAGCGGAGAAATTACTACCTGGCCACGGGCAATTAATATTTACTCCAGCGTACAAGGGATCGTGGTGAAGCAGTTTGTCCATGAAGGGGATATCATAAAAAAAGGTGACCCTGTTTATCAACTGGACGTTAGCAAAAGCACGCCAGGCGGCGTCGTCAGTGAAAATCGTCGGAGGGATATTGAAAGCCAGCTGGTTCGCGTAAGGAATATTATCTCCCACCTGAAAGAAAATAAAAAAGTCACACTGGCTATGTTAGAACAACAACATATGCAATACAGTGATGCATTCCGACGCTCATCAGATATTATCAGACGAGCTGAAGAGGGCATAAATATCATGAAAGGTAATATGGAGAACTACCGGAAATACCAATCAAAAGGACTGATCACCAAAGATCAGTTGACTAATCAGGTGGCACTGTATTATCAGCAGCAAAATAATCTTCTTAACCTGAGCGGGCAGAATGAACAAAATGCGTTACAGGTAACCAATCTTGCAAGCCAGGTTCAGACGCAGGCGGCAGAATTTGATAATCGCATTTATCAGATGGAACTACAGCAATTCGACTTACAAAAAGAGTTGGTTGACACCGACGAGGGCGAAGAAATCGTTATTCGTGCTCTTTCTGACGGAAAAATAGATTCAATGAGCGTCACGCCAGGGCAAATGGTAAATGCTGGGGACAGTCTGCTACAGCTTCTCCCTCAGGTCATTGATCATTATTATCTCATTATTTGGGTGCCTAATGATGCTGTACCTTATATTTCACCGGGAGATAAAGTTAATATCCGTTATGAGGCTTTTCCGGCAGAAAAATTCGGCCAGTTTTCCGCAACGGTGACGACCATCACCAGGACGCCAGCCACAGCAAAAGAGATGCTCACTTATCAGGGATCTCCTGGGTATTCATCAGGCACCTCTGGCCCCTGGTATAAGGTAATCGTTAAACCTGAAAAGCAGATTATTACTTATGACGGGAAATTTCTGCCTTTGGAAAATGGTATGAAAGCGCAAAGCACATTATTTCTGGAAAAAAGAAAAATTTACCAGTGGATGCTTTCACCACTCTATGACATGAAGCACAGCGCCACAGGACAGGTAGATGAGTAGCACTGCTTTTAAAAAGATTGTGAATCAACTGGATTTGCGGTGGCAACGGCGAGTTCCGGTTATTCATCAGACAGAGACTTCAGAATGTGGACTCGCCTGTTTGGCGATGGTATGCGGACACTACGGCAAAAACATTGATTTGATATCGTTGCGACAGCGGTTCAATTTATCGACGCGCGGTGCCAATCTTGCTGGTCTCAACGGTATTGCAGAACAGCTGGGGATGGCGACCCGTCCTCTGTCATTGGCCCTAAGCGAGCTGGGCGCGCTGAAAATGCCCTGCATACTTCACTGGGATTTTAACCACTTTGTCGTGCTGGTCAGCGTGAAACGCAACCGTTTTATTCTGCACGATCCTGCCAGAGGACGAAGGCATATCGGGCTTGAAGAAATGTCGCAACACTTTACCGGTGTCGCGCTGGAAGTCTGGCCCGGCAGTGAATTTACAGAACAAACGGTTAAGAATCGCCTGAGCCTGCGTACGCTGATTAGTAGTATTTATGGCATTAAAAGTATGCTGGCAAAAATATTTTTCCTGTCAGTAATTATTGAGGCCATCAATCTGGTGATGCCGATAGGTACGCAGCTGGTGATGGATCATGCTATTCCGGCAAGCGATAAAGGATTATTAACTTTGATTTGTTTCGGATTAATGTTCTTTATATTTCTGCGAGCGGCAACGGGCATTGTTCGAGCCTGGTCTTCACTGGTTATGGGGACTTTTATTAATGTGCAATGGCAGTCTGGCCTGTTTAATCATTTGTTAAGGCTTCCTTTAACTTATTTTGAAAGGCGCAGGCTGGGTGATATTAATTCTCGTTTTGGCTCGCTGGATACGCTACGTTCTACCTTTACGACCAGCGTTGTTGGCGCCATCATAGACAGTATTATGGTCGTCAGTGTCCTGATAATGATGGCGCTATATGGTGGTTGGTTAACCTGGTTTGTACTGGGTTTTACTGCGGTCTATGTTATTATTCGGCTATTGACCTATGGTCATTACCGTCAGGTTTCAGAAGAAACGCTTGTCAGAGGTGCGCGTGCCAGCTCCTATTTTATGGAGACATTGTATGGTATAGCCACGGTCAAAATACAGGGAATGACGGAAAGGCGCGGAACACACTGGCTGAATTTGAAAATTGATGCGATAAATTCTGGTATCAAATTAAATAAGATGGATCTCCTTTTTGGCGGAGTAAATACGTTTGTAGCTACATGCGATCAGATTGCTATTTTATGGCTGGGCGCTGGGCTTGTTATCGATAACCAAATGACCATAGGTATGTTTGTAGCATTTGGTGCGTTTCGTGGCCAGTTTTCCGACAGGATTGCTTCACTAACAAACTTTCTCCTGCAACTGCGCATCATGAGTCTGCATAATGAACGTATTGCGGATATCGCTTTACATCAACGGGAAGAAAAAAAAGCGGATATCGACTATATCGCGACTATGAATCCGGTATCGCTGGAAATATCAGATATCAGCTACAGCTACGATAGTCAGTCAGCTGCGATATTCAGCAGCCTGTCGTTTTCAATTTCACCAGGCGAAAGTGTAGCGATAACAGGTAACTCTGGTTCGGGCAAGACCACATTGATGAAAATATTATGCGGGCTGCTTGAACCTGATACCGGTAAGGTAATCGTTAATGGGATTGATATCCGTCAGACGGGAATAAATAACTATCATAAAATGATTGCCTGTATCATGCAGGACGACAGGTTATTCTCTGGTTCAATACGTGAAAATATCTGCGGATTTGTAGAGAATGTAGATGAAAGCTGGATGATAGAGTGCGCCAGAACCAGCTATATTCACGATGTGATTATGAAAATGCCTATGGGTTATGACACGCTAATTGGAGAACTGGGTGAAGGACTGTCAGGTGGGCAAAAGCAGCGAGTTTTTATTGCCCGCGCACTTTATAAAAAGCCTTCTATTCTGTTCATGGATGAGGCGACAAGCTCTCTTGATAGTAATAGTGAGCGGTTTGTAAATGGAGAAATTAAAAAGCTCAATATTACAAGAGTTATTATTGCACATCGGGAAAAAACGCTTAAGGCTGTCGACAGAATTATTGCAATAAATTAGTTGCTTGTATGCACGGCGCAACATGGAGGCGTGGTGCATATCTTATAGCCAATGTCGGCTCCATTTTGCACGGGATTGGATGACACCTGCTGGATTTGCCGAAAAACCGGCCGTTTGCCAGAATAGGCAACCAGTTATGCCTGGATCAGATTCGGGAGCGGGGCCATACCGTCGGAGCTTCTTTACTGGCTGATGGATAACGTTTCAGCTTACTGCGCGTCAGCCATCTCTATTAAAAATAGTATTTAGGGTAATCCCTTGTAAGGCGAAGATGATTTTTGCATTAGGGCCATAACCGATAATTTTCATCGTCAACTTTGGTCTGCTCATCGAACTGACGTCGCGGTAAAAATCCTGTGGCATGTAATGAAACAGCCGCCACGCGTCGGGTAGGCGTCGAGTTTTGTGTATCACCATGCAAAACGAATGGTGAAACCCGCAATTTATGTCCCTGTATGCTGTATCTGTCGTGGCCAACGGCGGTATATCCCAACCTGCTGCTGTTGCCCGCCGCTATTTTGCTGGGTATTGCAGTGACGGTGACCACAGCTTCGTTTAAAAAGTACCTTTAGTAGTTGATCCTGATTGATATCTGAGTGAAAAATATGCAGGTGATTAATGACAGGAGAGAATATATGAAGGGATTCATTTTTAGTTTCATGCTGGGAACGATAGTGCTAAGCGCACCAGTTCTGGCCAGCAATGCTCAACAACAAGATGCTCAAACTATAAAGATTGAACAGTGGGCTGATTCGAACCCCGAGGAGTTCAATACATTTTTAGTTAAATGTAATGAAAACAAGGTGTTTAGATTAGATAACTTACGGTCTTGCAGTATCGCTTCTTCTTATAAGGCTGAGCAAATATCAAACCAGTATCGGAAAGAAGTGCAGAGCGCGCAGTCAGCTCCTTCGTACTAGAGTAGTAAGCTGGGCGGCGGCGCACAAAACTGGCTTTTGTGCGCTGTCGTCAGCAGACAAGCCCTGTAAAAACGGTTACTGGCGCGTCAGTAAGGGAAGTATTTTAAATTTGATACATACTCACTTCATTTTCCCAGCATAGCTGAATCATCCGCCATTGCTGTATTAACTCAGATAATGCCTGTACTCGACCGTCAATATAAACAAGTACGCCAGAGGGAAAACCTGGTAAAAATGGCGGTTCATCGCCTTTATAATAGGATCCCGAATCCAGTTGTGTATTTTCGGGAAGCAGCTTGATAAGTTCTTCTGCTATTCGCTGTAGTTCAAAGATTTTATTTCTAAATTGGTGGGAGTATATATTAAAGGTAGGCAGGCCTATTCCTCTTCTGGCAAGCCCCCAGAGCGTTACGATAATCTTGTGATCAACTCTGAAAGTTCGGAACTGAGTTCCTTGAACCTTTAAACAAAATTGATAGATAGTGTCAATAAAAGGACTGGTGAAGTGGAGGTATTTTTCTGTTTCCCAACAGTCGTCAAGCGTCGTTCGTCCATATCCTGGATTCTTCCAGCGGTCTCTCCCCTCGGGGTTATTACTCTGTTGCGCCTCTCTTTTCCACTGAAAAAGATGTTCTGCTGGGAACATCAGTTCACAATTATCGACACGACGATGGCAAGTTGTACAAAGGTATATTCCGTTAGTTTGAGCGCTGAGTTGTTCAGGCGTCATATGTGGGTTGGATCGAGGGCCACTTCCCGACAGGCTAACAGCAGAATAAATATGGGCTACATCGCCCAGTTTTCGAGTTTTATTTTGTTCGGTGTAGAACTCAAGTAAATGCATACGGCAGCCAGGATTTGCACAACAATATCCGGCTTCCTCCATGACCATTTTTCTGGTTGCTTCTGTGAACTCCACCCTACCTGATGATAACGTCATGCTATTTTCTAACCTTCTGGATCAGACAGTAATAATTCGCTAATGATAACGCAGCGATAGATATATTGTTGTCTCTACTAATCAACTTGTATAGCGCTTTGGCTTGCTATTTGTTAATACGAAAATTATCAAAAAACCATAAACAGTTATCCCCTGACCCGTCTTCACATTTATCGCACCCTCACAGCACCCTAAATCACTGAGGAGTGCTTAACCTGACGAGCCGGCTGTTTGCTGGGGCTGACATTGCTGATCGCGTTACCCGTCCATGCATCTGAAAAAGATGAGCTGGCGTCTGCCCAGCACCTATTGATTCAAATACAGGCAGCACTTGAACGTGCTCGCGTTGCTGCCGTTCAGGCTGACCGGCCAGAACAGGGGCGTTTCTGGTTCGACTATTCCCGTGTCACATCGGATCTCAAAACCATCAATACCGGATAGGAATGTGGTTTTGCCGTCTCGCCATATTATTTTCACCATAACCTCACGACGGCGCTGATAACATCGTCGGAACGGAATCTTACGCTGGTGAAAGACTTACTGGGGCATCAAAGCGTCAGTACAACAAAATACGTGGGGCAGAATGCCCATTTGGCACCATCGGGAAGCGGGGGCAGACAGAGAGAAGGATAATATCTACTGGTAATCCAGTGATTTTTTGACGCATAAAGCAAAAACCCCCGCATAAGCGAGGGTTTGGAATAGTGGTGCCCGGACTCGGAATCGAACCAAGGACACGGGGATTTTCAATCCCCTGCTCTACCGACTGAGCTATCCGGGCAACGGGGCGCATTAAACCGTAAAGGCCGCCCGCCGTCAACGGCTTTGTCATAAAAAAGCGTTAAAGCGTGACTGACTGCCTGCTTTTCAGACAGTCAGCCTGAAAGTTATGCAAATCCATTCGGGACAGCCTGTCTTTCAGGCTTCCGTCGTGTGCGTTTCCTTTGTCAAAGAACGCGACGACCTGTGCGGCGCGGCGCACTTACAGTACAGGACGCTGATTAAACGCACCACCGCGCTTACGGCTCAGCGCGCCGCTCTGAGATCGCAGGAGGCTTCCGTGTTTACAGTTTAGCGCGCCGCTCTGAGGCCGCAGAAGGCTTCGGCGCTTACGGCTCAGCGCACTAGCTCAGTGCGCCATTCTTACGGCATAGCGCGATACTCAGCACGTCTTCCGCCAGCGAACGGGCCGTCACCACTTCCTGCACGTTGCGTTTCACCAGCAGCCGGCTCAGGCAGCCCTCCAGAATCAGCTCCATCTGATGAGCGAGCAGTTCCGGGTTATCGGTTTCCAGCTGGGTCAACAGCTCGTGGGTATATTGCCAGGAAGCGCGCTTCTGCTGTTCGGCAACCTGATGGATAGGGTGGTCCGGCTGCGGATAAAAGCTGCACGCGGCCACAAACAGGCAGCCGGGATAGCGGTTATTGTTAACGGCCTCCTCCAGCACCTGATAACGCGCCAGCAGCTTGCGTGCTGGCCCCATAGTGTCATCCAGCAGCAGCTTGCGCCGCCAGATATCAACCTGCTGGCTGTGATAGCGCAGGGCGTCATAGAGCAGCGCCTCGCGGTCGGGCCAGTAGCGTTGCAAATCTTCCTGTTGGCAGGCTGCCGCCTCCGCCATCATGGCGAAAGAGGTGGAGGGGGCCAGCCCGTTCTGCTCGAGTACGTTCAGTGCATGCTCGAGTACCTGTTCACGTTGCAAGCGACTCTCCTCTTGAATGCATTACTTTACGGTCGCGACCGTAAAATTCTTCTCTAGTGTCGTTTACTGCGACAATTTCTGCAAATGCTCCCGGAAGGCTGCGGCATCCATAAAACCGGTCACGCGCGAGCCGGGGATCTCTTTGCCGCTAGCGTCAAAAAACAGGATGGTAGGCAGCCCCAGCACGTTCAGCCGTGCCAGCAGCGCTTTGTCTTCTGCATTATTAGCCGTGACGTTCGCCTGTAACCGCTGCGTTTTATTCAGCGCATTCTGTACCTGCGGCTCGCTGAACGTATATTTTTCAAACTCCTTACAGGCTACGCACCAGTCGGCATAGAGATCCAGCATGGTGATGCCGTTATGCTGCTGCAACGCCCGATCGAGCTGGCTGACGGTGGCGATGCGCGTAAAGCTTAACGTCGTGTGGCTTGCCGTTGCAGGCGCGCCGAACGCCCAATCCTGCAAAGGACGGGCCGCGACCAGCGCCGCCGCCAGCATCAGGATCTGCCCCAGACGCAGCCAGCCGTTAGCGGATTTCAGGCTGATAAAGGCCCAGCCGAAGAAGGCGACGGCCAGCAGGCTCCACAGACGCAGTCCCCAGGCGTCGCCCACCACGCGCTCAAGCAGGAAGACCGGCAGCGCCAAAATCACGAAGCCAAAGCCTTCTTTTACCGTTTGCATCCACGCGCCGCTTTTCGGCAGCAGGCGGTTGCCGAACAGCGTCACCAGGATCAGCGGCAGCCCCATGCCCACGGCGTAGAGCCAGAGCGTGCCCGCCCCGGCCAGCATGTTGCCGCTTTGCGCGATATAAAGCAGGATGGCGCTGAGCGGCGCGGTAGTACAGGGCGAGCAGATCAGACCGGCCAGCGCGCCCATCAAAAAGACGCCCGGCAGCGAGCCGCCCTGCTGACGATTGCTTAACAGCGTTAGCCGGGTTTGCAGCGCAGAGGGGAGCTGGAGCGTAAACAGCCCGAACATTGACAGCGCCAGCAGAATAAACAGCACGGAGAGGCCAATCAGCACCGCTGGCGACTGCAACGCGGCCTGAAAACGCAGCCCGGCAGCGGCGACGATCACGCCCAACGCGGTATAGGTCAGCGCCATACCTTGTACATAGACCATAGCCAGCGCAAACAGGCGCTTCAGCGAATAGCGACGGTTGCCACCAAGGATAATCCCGGAGATCAGCGGATACATCGGCAGCACGCACGGCGTAAAGGCAACGCCGATGCCGATCAGCAGCGCCCACAGCGGCGAGAAGGGCAGTTTATGATCCGGTTGCGCGGGTTGCCCGACGAGGGCGTCGGTCTGCGTGCCGGAGGCCGCATTGCCTGCATCGGTCTGCATAGCGGAGGCAACATTGCCTGCATTAGTTTGCGCATCCGAGGCCGCATTGCCTGCATCGGTCTGCATAGCGGAGGCCGCATTGTCTGCATTAGTTTGTGCATCCGAGGCCACCTTGCCCGCATCGGCTTGCGTACCGGAAGCAGCATTTTCTGCATTAGTTTGCGTATTGGAAATCGCGTTACCTGCCTCAGTTTGCGTGCCGGAGGCCGCGCTTTCCGCATCCGCTGGCGGCTGGCTGGCGGCCGTCACTTCGTTCAGCGGCACGCTGCGGGTTTCCGGCGGATAGCAAAAACCGGCGGCGGCGCAGCCCTGCCAGGTTACGCTGAGCGTCGCGCCCTTTTTCGCTTCCAGCAGCGTTAAAGGCACCGTCAGGCTGTCGGGATAGATTTCCGTTTTGCCGTAAAACTCGTCTTCATGCGGTTTGCCCGCGGGCAGCGCCCAGTCGGCCAGCTTCGCGCCCTGTGCGGTCAGGGAGATTTGCTGGCGATAAAGGTAGTAACCGGGCTTCACCGTCCAGCTGAGCGTCAGCCGATCGGCCCGCTGGCTGAAATCAAAGCTGAAGGCCTGGTCGACGGTGCCGAAGTGGCTGTTGGCGTTGTTGCCAAACAGCGAGGCGCTGGCACTCGTACTAAAGAAGGCGATCAGCGCCAGCAGCAGGCAGGTTGTGATGCGTTTCATCATGACAGGGATCATTTTTCCACTACCGATATAAACCAGAAAACAGGCAGACTCCGACGCGGCGGAGATCTTATGCAAGGCGCAGACTATATCACGGCCTGGCGGCTGCGGCTGTTGCAGGATGTCGCACTGGAAGCAACGGAAAGGGTGTGGTTAAGGCGGGGTTTAACCAGGCGTGCCGTCAGCGCAGCCCGCCCTTATCGCTACAGGAACAGATTGGCGAAGAGAAAGCCAAAGGCGACCGACAGCGCAATCGCCAGCGTGCCGGGCACGATAAAAGAATGATTAAAAACGAATTTTCCGATGCGTGTCGAGCCAGTATCGTCCATTTCCACGGCGGCCAGCAGCGTAGGATAGGTAGGCAGCACGAACAGCGCCGAGACGGCGGCGAAAGAGGCTATCGCGGTATGCGGCGACACGCCCAGCAGCAGCGCCGCAGGCATCAATGCTTTGGTGGTGGCGGCCTGCGAATAAAGCAGGGTGGAGGCAAAAAAGAGGATCACCGCCAGCATCCATGGATAGTCGCGCAGCAGGCTGCCGGCAAAATCCTGAATTTCGTTGATATGCGCTTTGACAAAGGTATCGCCCAGCCAGGCGACGCCCATCACGCAGATGCAGGCGCTCATGCCGGAACGGAACGTGCTGGCGGAGAGGATCTTTGCGGTATCTACTTTACAACTCAGGCAGATCAGCGCCGCAATGGTCAGCATAAAAATCACAATAGCTTCGTTGCGCGGCAGCACGGGGTTCTGGATCAGCCCAACGGTTTCGCTAATCGCGGTAGCGTAAAGCACGACGGCTATAATGCCGATCAAAAACAGCAGTACGGATAGCTTCGCGCCCGGTTTCTCTTTAAATACCGTTTCGCCGCGCAGCGTGACTTCGCCCTTTGCCAGACGCTGCTGATAAACCTGATCTTCATGCAGCTCTTTGCCCAGAAAATTGGTGATCATCGCGGCGATGAAGATCGCGACCATCGTGGAAGGGATCGCCACGGCCAGCAGGCCCAGATAGCTGACGCCCTTCGGTTCCAGAATGCCGGAAAGGAACACCACGGCGGCGGAAATAGGCGAGGCGGTAATGGCGATTTGCGAGGCGACTACCGCAATAGAAAGCGGGCGGGAAGGGCGAACGCCCTGTTCCTTCGCCACCTCGGCAATCACCGGCAGCGTGGAGAATGCCGTATGGCCGGTGCCGGCCAGCAGCGTCATTGCGTAGGTCACCAGCGGCGCCAGAAAAGTGATATAGCGCGGATGCTTGCGCAGCAGGCGTTCGGCCAGGCTGACCAGATAATCCATTCCGCCCGCGACCTGCATTGCCGCAATAGCCGCGATCACGCCCATGATGATTTCAATCACATCGAACGGGATTGCACCTGGCTTAATCTGAAACCCCAGCGTCAGGATCAGCATGCCCACGCCGCCAGCGAAGCCGATGCCGATGCCGCTCAGTCGCGCGCCCAGATAGATCGCCGCCAGCACGACAATAAGCTCAGGTAAAATCATAGTTTGCTCCCCTGGTCTGTTTGGTTATGAATTGGTTGATAGCATGTAACTTGCGGCATAAAAAAAGGCACGTCGTTCTGTGAACCAACGTGCCTTTTTTCGCTTACCGCGGCGGATTACTCTTCATCGGTGTAGCGTTTCGCTTTATAAACCGGATACATCAGGTTCTGGGTCGAGAAAATGTCGTCCAGCTCCGTTTCGGTCAGCAGGCCGCGCTCCAGCACCACTTCGCGCACGCTTTTACCCGTTTCGGCGCAAATCTTGCCGACGATATCGCCGTTATGGTGGCCGATATAAGGATTCAGATAGGTAACGATGCCGATTGAGTTAAAGACGTAGGCTTCGCAAACCGCTTTATTGGCGGTAATGCCGTCCACGCATTTCTCCAGCAGGTTGGCGCAGGCGTTGGTCAGGATAGACACCGACTCAAACAGCGCCTGGCCGATGACCGGCTCCATTACGTTCAGCTGGAGCTGGCCCGCTTCTGACGCCATCGTCACCGTCACGTCATTGCCGATAACCTTAAAGCAGACCTGATTAACCACTTCCGGCACGACCGGGTTGACCTTGGCAGGCATAATAGAAGAGCCGGCCTGCAGTTCCGGCAGGTTGATTTCGTTCAGGCCGGCGCGCGGGCCGGAAGAGAGCAGGCGCAAATCATTACAGATTTTCGACAGCTTCACCGCCAGGCGCTTCAGCGAGCTATGCACCATGACGTAAGCGCCGCAGTCCGAGGTCGCCTCGATCAAATCTTCCGCCGGTACGCACGGCAGATTGCTGACTTCCGCCAGCTTCTGTACGGCCAGCTGCTGATAACCATCCGGCGTGTTAAGGCGGGTGCCGATAGCCGTTGCGCCCAGGTTAACTTCCAGCAGCAGCTCGGCGGTGCGCAGGATGTTTTTGATCTCTTCCTTCAGCAGCACGTTAAACGCGTGGAATTCCTGGCCCAGCGTCATCGGCACGGCATCCTGTAGCTGGGTACGGCCCATTTTCAGGATGGTGTTGAACTCAATGGCTTTACGCTCGAAGCCTTCGCTAAGGTTGCCGATAGCGTCCAGCAGTTGCAGGATCGAGCTGTAAACCGCGATGCGGAAACCGGTAGGGTAGGCGTCGTTGGTGGACTGGCATTTATTGACGTGATCGTTGGGGTTCAGAAACTGATATTCCCCTTTCTGATGGCCCATCAGCTCCAGGCCGATATTGGCCAGCACCTCGTTGGTGTTCATATTGACCGAGGTCCCGGCGCCGCCCTGATAGACATCAACCGGAAACTGATCCATACATTTGCCGTTAATCAGCACTTCATCGCAGGCTTTGATAATGGCGTTGGCAACATTACGGGGAATGGTTTGCAGCTCTTTATTGGCCATCGCGGCCGCTTTTTTTACCATCACCATGCCGCGAACAAAGGCCGGAATATCGCTGATCTTACTGTTACTGATATAGAAATTTTCGATCGCACGCAGCGTATGAACACCGTAGTAAGCATCCGCCGGAACTTCTCGCATACCTAACAGGTCTTCTTCGATACGAATGTCGTTAGCCATGAGCACCTTCTTGTGATTGCTGCCGGTTATACTAGCCAGAGTCAGAATGATCCATGAGTCGCCATCAGTCCGGGACCGATATGTTAACGTTTTGCGTCATCAGGAGCATCACTATATTCGTTAAAATATTGACGCTTTTCACTTTATCGCGAGGTTTTTTTGGCCGTCGTGTTGCCGTTGTTTATCTGACGAGGCGGCAGGGAATTTTCCGCTGACGGTTGAAAAGACGGGGCGACATGCCCATCTTTAATCGATACGATCCTTTTTTCGCCGCTATGCCTGGCGCATGGCGGCTCTAACCGACAGGAGACTGCGGTGCGCTGGTTACCGTTTTTAGTACTTTTTGTTCTCGCCTGGATTGAGATCACTATTTTTATCCAGGTCGCCCATGTGATGGGCGTGCTGCTGACGCTGCTGCTGGTGGTGTTCAGCTCGTGCATCGGTATTTCGCTGGTGAAAAACGAAGGCATGAAGAACTTTATGCTGATGCAGCAAAAGCTGGCGGCGGGGGAAAGCCCGGCGGCAGAGATGCTAAAAAGCGTCTCGCTGATCCTGGCCGGTTTTCTGCTGCTGCTGCCCGGCTTTTTTACCGACTTCCTGGGCCTGCTGCTGCTGCTGCCGCCGGTGCAAAAACACCTGACGCTGAAGCTGATGCCGCACCTGCGTAGCTGGCGCGGGCCTGGCGCGGGGCCGGACAGCGGCTATACCGTGGACGGCGAGTATGAGCGTAAAGACACCACGCTTATCGAACACGACGACAAGCACGACAGGCAGTAATCTTCAGAAAGGCGGGCAACCCGCCTTTTCTTTTATCCGCCGTTTCGCTGACTGTTATTTGTGCAGTTGTGACGCAGAAGCAAAATTTTTATTTTTTACCCCTTGAAAGGGTCGGGCGCTGTCCCTATCTCTTGCGTCACGAGGCCGGTGCCAGTGAAGCCCGGCATTCATCCCAAAATGACTGATTGGACTTCTCAAAGGAGAGCTATCAATGAAAATTCGTCCATTGCACGACCGTGTTATCGTCAAGCGTAAAGAAGTGGAATCTAAATCGGCTGGTGGCATCGTTCTGACCGGCTCAGCAGCAGGGAAATCTACCCGCGGCGAAGTGCTGGCTGTTGGCAATGGCCGTATCCTGGAAAATGGCGAAGTGAAGCCACTGGACGTAAAAGTCGGTGACGTCGTGATTTTCAGCGAAGGCTACGGTGCGAAAACTGAGAAAATCGACAACCAGGAAGTGCTGATCATTTCTGAAAGCGACATTCTGGCAATTGTTGAAGCGTAATTTACGTAACTCATTGAACGAAACGAATTTAAGGGATATTGATAATGGCAGCTAAAGACGTAAAATTTGGCAACGACGCTCGTGTTAAAATGCTCCGTGGCGTTAACGTACTGGCAGACGCAGTAAAAGTAACCCTGGGCCCGAAAGGCCGTAACGTAGTGCTGGATAAATCCTTCGGCGCACCAACCATCACCAAAGACGGCGTTTCCGTTGCACGTGAAATCGAGCTGGACGACAAGTTCGAAAACATGGGCGCGCAGATGGTGAAAGAAGTTGCCTCTAAAGCGAACGACGCAGCGGGCGACGGCACCACCACCGCCACCGTGCTGGCACAGTCTATCATCACCGAAGGTCTGAAAGCCGTAGCCGCGGGCATGAACCCGATGGATCTGAAGCGCGGTATCGATCAGGCCGTTATCGCTGCGGTTGATGAGCTGAAAAAACTTTCCGTTCCTTGCTCCGATTCCAAAGCCATTGCTCAGGTTGGTACTATCTCCGCTAACTCCGATGAGAGCGTGGGTACCCTGATTGCTCAGGCGATGGAAAAAGTGGGCAAAGAAGGCGTGATCACCGTTGAAGAAGGCACCGGCCTGCAGGACGAGCTGGACGTGGTTGAAGGTATGCAGTTCGATCGCGGCTACCTGTCTCCTTACTTCATCAACAAGCCGGAAACCGGTGCGGTTGAGCTGGAATCACCGTTCATCCTGCTGGCTGACAAAAAAATCTCCAACATCCGCGAAATGCTGCCGGTGCTGGAAGCTGTGGCAAAAGCAAGCAAGCCGCTGCTGATCATCGCTGAAGACGTTGAAGGCGAAGCGCTGGCGACTCTGGTGGTTAACACCATGCGCGGCATCGTGAAAGTGGCTGCGGTTAAAGCACCTGGCTTCGGCGACCGTCGTAAAGCTATGCTGCAGGATATCGCTGTGCTGACCGGTGGTACCGTTATCTCTGAAGAGATCGGTATGGAGCTGGAAAAAGCGACGCTGGAAGACCTGGGTCAGGCAAAACGCGTTGTGATCAACAAAGACACCACCACCATCATCGATGGCGTGGGCGAAGAGTCTGTGATCTCTGGCCGCGTAACGCAGATCCGTCAGCAGATCGAAGAAGCGACCTCTGACTACGATCGTGAAAAACTGCAGGAGCGCGTAGCGAAACTGGCAGGCGGCGTGGCCGTGCTGAAAGTAGGCGCAGCAACTGAAGTTGAAATGAAAGAGAAGAAAGCTCGCGTTGAAGATGCTCTGCACGCTACCCGTGCGGCAGTAGAAGAAGGCGTGGTTGCCGGTGGCGGCGTGGCGCTGGTGCGCGTGGCGGCTTTGCTGTCCGAGCTGAGAGGCCAGAACGAAGACCAGAACGTGGGTATCAAAGTTGCGCTGCGCGCAATGGAATCCCCACTGCGTCAGATCGTTTCTAACGCAGGCGAAGAGCCATCTGTGGTCGCTAACAACGTGAAAGCGGGCGACGGTAACTACGGTTACAACGCGCAGACCGAAGAATACGGCAACATGATCGACTTCGGTATCCTGGACCCAACCAAAGTGACCCGTTCTGCGCTGCAGTACGCGGCTTCCGTTGCGGGCCTGATGATCACCACCGAGTGCATGGTCACTGACCTGCCAAAAGCTGATGCGCCAGACTTAGGTGCAGGCGGCGGCATGGGTGGTATGGGCGGCATGGGCGGCATGATGTAAGTCGGCACCCAGCCCCTGTAAGAAAAAAAACCTGCCAGCGATGGCAGGTTTTTTTTATGCCTAAAATCCGATGCGAAAGCCCAGATTGGCGGTCAGAGGGGATTCAACAGCACGCCCTTTTTGATAGGTGAGTTCGCTATACAGTGAAGCATCCCTGGCAAGGCTGATATCGATCCCCGCGCCGTAGCTTCCTGCGCTGGCGTTAGCGGCATCGTTAAAATCCCAGCGATCGTTCAGCCGGACTTTAGCGGATTTGGCGAGTCCGTGCGTTACGCTGGCCTTCAGGTAAGGATCAAGCACGGCTTTACCGAGCCGGACGCGTTTACCCATCTGCAATCCTGTTTCGGCCTGCACCAGGGATGGCTGATAAATTTGCGCTCTCATGCCGTTGCTCAGCGTCATTTGGCTTCCGTCAGCCCGAAAAACCATCATTCTGGCAAAAGGCTCCACCCAATAGTCATCCGCCAGTACGATATGCCAGCCGCCCTCCAGTGCGCCGCCCAGGCCGTACTGATTGTAGCCGCCGCTGACCGCCACGCCGTCGCTCATGCGCGTGTGCAGCCGGCTATTAAAGCGGTTCATTTTGATTGTCGTATCCAGATACAGGCCGCTATCGGCAAACCAGCTGGCGTACGCCCCGATACCGTAGCTGTCAATCTGGCTGTTGCCGCCACGAACATCCCTGACGGAATTATTGGTGATGGAGGCCATTACGCCGACAAGCAAGTTGCCTTGTCCTGCCGCAACGGCTTTATCACCGCCCAGTTCAAAGCCGTTCTGGCCCAGCTTCCAGCGGCTCGTCGCGCTGTTTATCCGGGTGTTTTGGTGAAGATAACGGCCCCAGAGCCCGCCATCGCCGGCTTCCCGACCACGAAGATCGCCCCGACGCTGACGCAAGTTTTGCAGTTCGTTAGTAAAAATAAGCCCTGGCGCCGCAGCCATGTTCAATACGGCATCTGCCGAAGGCGTAAGCGAAGGCTGCGGAGGGTTATCAGGCGCATCGGGCGTATCGGGCACGTCAGGCGTATCGGGTGCATCAGGCCGGGCGCTGTTAGCCAGATACCATGCATTATCTTTCTGGATCAGATCGTACTGCCAGACGCCCGCATCCACTTTCCCGCCATACAGCGCAAACAGCGCCGTATTGGTCGGTCCCTGCACTACCTTGAGCATGGCGTCTGGATCGTCAGGCTCCGCACCGCTGTTCGCCACGCGCAGTAAAAACGTGCCATAGAGGTCGCGGGTAATATTGAGCATATCGCCCTGCATCTTCTGCAAACTGGTATTCAGCGCAAACAGGCCGGCGCCGGTGAGGCTGTCGATCGTTAAGGTATGATATTTATCATTCGGGTCAACATCCGGCATCAGAATCGAGCCGCCGATAAATAACAATTGTTTAATGTGATTATCCGCCGTCATTTTCCACTGCGCGCTTCGGCCGATCTCCAGCGTACCCACACCGGTTATATTGCCTTCCAGCTGGCTGGCGCCGCTTAAAAGAACGTTCACCCGGCTGCTGTCATCCGCAAAAATATCACCCCGGGCATAAATGTTATAGAGTGAGAAATCCACCTGGCTATTATTAAGCGCTTCCAGCAGCTTACCTTCTTTACTGGTGACAGAAGGGGAGCCTGACGAATAATTGTTGCGGAGGGCGATGGCGGCATTACCCTGGTTAACGCTGAAAACGGCTTTCTGTGCGTTGATGGAAGAGTCGCTGACGTCAAACTGGGTTTTATTTTCTCCCGTTATAAATACGCCAACGTTGTTGCTGTTGATAACGGAGTGTTGACTGACGAAAACATTAGCGCCTTCCACATGCAACGCCCCGCAGCCGTTGATGGCGGCGCTCCCCGCATAACAGGCTATTTCATCGCCGTTGCTGGCGGTATTTAACGTTGAGTTATAAATGATCATATCGCTGTTAGCGGCTTCGAGCGCCGAGGCTGCCTTAGCCGACAGTGTGGAGTTGCTGATAAACAAATTGTCCAGCACGCCGTCGTCAGCGCTGTTACGCATTCTGATCGCCGTTCCGTCGCTGGTAATAACAGAATTCATAATATCAACGTTATCGACATCCTGAAGCAGGATGCCGGTGACGCCTATCGCCATTGCGCCCGCATAATCACTGGTGCTGTTGATATCAATCTTTTGCAAAATGGCGGAATCAGTATTTCTGATATCCATCACCGCAAAGTTATGGTTATTAAGTTTACTGTTTTCAACAATCAGGCTGCCGCTATAGACAGATAAAGGGGAAACTCGTCCCTGTCCATTAAAAACGTCGTCCTTAATGGTTACCGTTTTATTATGGTTATTTTGTCCGGTCCTGATACTGCCGTTTACGACAGAGGCATTAATATAAATGTCACCCAGACTGGCTGAGGAGAGCGGGCCTGATATTTCCGGTATAGGTACTGTCAGAAAAAATAATATGGCTGTTATTGCTGTCTATATCGCCTGAAAAGATCGCATTGCTGTTCAACGACAGCGTTGAATCGCTAAACAGATGCGATTGCGGCGAGGGGGTAAACCCCGCTTCCGCGTTGCTGATGGTTAAGCTGCCGCCATTGGTAACGTTAAAAAGGGTTTCTTCGCTTTGCGGCGTATAAATATAAACATGCTCGTTATTAATGTTGACTATATTAGGGGCGCTAAAGGCGAGAGGTAAGTAATTTGTTAAAATTAATAAGCTGCACCCTGTGCCAACGAGTTTCAGTTTTTTTATTACCGGTGTTGAAAACATTGTGATGCCTTAAGAAATAAAGGATAAAGCGTGGTGGGTAGGATTTATTTTATTTATAATAACATCCCTTTTCTTATTAAATTAAACCGGCATTCAACGCTATAAAGAATAATCCTAAACATCATCGGGTTGCGACGGCATCTTGCAATGGGTATGTATATAAAATGCGATAGTTATGAAAACTAATATTGGCATTTTATGATCAAGCAGGCGCTTTCCCCTTTCTTTTGCCATGCCCGTCGACTCTTTTTTTCATCGGCGCAGCAGAAGTTCAGGCGTATCGCCGATTTTATGTTAATCTGCGGATGAGTCTGTTAATAATAATGGAGATTAAAATGCGGATTAACGTCTTGCTGGGGCTCTCTGTCGCGGCGGTGCTGCTGGCGGGCTGTAGCAGCTCTACCAAACTGAGTTCAGCAGGTGAACGCGTCACCTTCACCGACCAACAACCGGCAAGCAGCTGTCAGCTGCTGGGCAACCTGACCGGCTCACAAAGCAACTGGCTGAGCGGTGCAGGCGGCGGTGAAAGCAGCTCTCTGCGCGGCGCGGCTAACGATCTACGCAATCGCGCGGCGGAAATGGGCGGCAACGTCATTTACGGCGCAACCAGCCCAACGCAGAACATCTGGTCAAGCTTCGCGCCGCTGGACAGCAAAATGAGCGGTCAGGTTTATAAGTGTCCCTGAGGCGTTAGCAGCACGGATTACCCGGACAGGAGAAGATTGCCGCTTCTCCTGTTTTTTTATTGCTGACGCAGCTGCAAATCAAGCGGCGTTTTGCTTGGCTCACCGCCAATCTCCCTTGCCAGCTTCGGCACCATATAGCCGGAAACCTGGCTCAGCAGTTCCCGCATAATGTTCCTCGCCTGCTCGTCGGAAACGTAGAAGTGCGCCGCGCCCTGGACTTTATCCAGCACGTGCAGATAGTAGGGCAGGATCCCGGCGTCGAATAGCGCGTTACTGAGCTCCGCCAGCGTGGCGGCGCTGTCGTTGATGCCGCGCAGCAGCACGCTCTGGTTCAGCAACGTGACGCCCGCTCGCTTCAGCTGCCGCATGGCTTCCCGCAGCTCGTCGTCAATCTCGCGCGCGTGATTGATATGGGTGACCAGCAGCGTTTGCAGCCGTGTCTCTGCCAGCCGCTGGCAAAGCGCAGCCGTGATGCGCGCAGGGATAACCACCGGCAAACGAGTGTGGATACGCAGCCTTTTCACGTGCGGGATCTGCTCCAGCTCGGTTATCAGCCACGCCAGCTCGCTGTCTTTCGCCATCAGCGGATCGCCGCCGGAGAAAATTATTTCATCCAGTTGCGGCTGCTGTCGGATATACTCCAGCGCCTGCTGCCAGTTGCGCTTGTTGCCCTGGTTATCCGAATAGGGAAAATGACGGCGGAAGCAGTAACGGCAGTTGACGGCGCAGCCGCCTTTCACCAACAGCAGCGCGCGATTATGATATTTATGTAACAGACCCGGCACTACGCTGCTTTGCTCGTCGAGCGGATCGGTACTGTAACCTGGCGCATCGATAAACTCCTGGCTTTGGGTGATCACCTGGAGCAGCAGCGGATCCTGCGGATCGCCCTTTTGCATTCTTGCCGCAAAAGCGCGCGGCACGCGCAGAGCAAAAAGACGGCGCGCGTTGGCGCCGCCCCGAAGCTCAGGATGTGAATCAAGGCCTAAAAGCTGTAATAATTCATCAGGGTCGGTGATTACATCTGCAAGTTGATGCAACCATTCTTCTCGCGAAGGGGTATTTAGGGTTACAATGTGTGCCATTTTTTTGGCTAAGTACCAGTATTAAATTGTAGAGGGCCTTTATGGCGACTTATTCTAGCAACGATTTCCGTCCCGGTCTTAAAATCATGTTCGAAGGCGAGCCTTATGCCGTCGAATCCAGCGAGTTTGTTAAGCCAGGTAAAGGCCAGGCGTTCGCACGTGTGAAAATGCGTCGTCTGCTGACCGGCACTCGCGTTGAGAAGACCTTTAAGTCTACCGACTCCGCCGAAGGCGCAGACGTAGTAGATACCAACCTGAACTACCTGTACAACGACGGCGAGTTCTACCACTTTATGCACCCGGAAACCTTCGAACAGCACCCTGTCGAAGAGAAGACTGTTGGCGACGCGGCAAAATGGCTGCTGGACAACGCAGAGTGTATCGTGACGCTGTGGAACGGCAAGCCGATTCAGGTTCTGCCGCCAAACTTCGTTGAGCTGGAGATCGTGGATACCGATCCAGGCCTGAAAGGCGATACTGCCGGTACCGGCGGCAAGCCAGCCAAACTTTCTACCGGCGCGGTAGTGAAAGTGCCTCTGTTCGTACAGATTGGCGAAGTGATTAAAGTAGACACCCGTTCGGGCGAATACGTTTCTCGCGTAAAATAAGTGGTATGGGCCTGCCTGCGCGGGCCCTTATTTTTTCCCGCCCCATAAACCGCCTCTTTTATTGCTGTCACTCTAACGGCCTGCGCGCTGAGCGCAATATTTTCCACGGCTTCGGCAAAGACGCCCGGCACCCGGGCGGCGTCATCTCACACACTGTCAGCTGAGTTCCCGTCTTCCTTTCCGCCTCGCCAGACGCATTCGCGAAATTACGACTATGCTTAACACGCTGTACTTTACTTCTAATTAAAAGGAACTGGTTATGTTAAAGAAAAGTATTGTCGCGATCTTTTCCGTTCTGGTGCTCTCTTCTGCGCTTACCGCCTGTAATACCACCCGTGGGGTAGGCGAAGACGTGTCCGCAGGCGGACGAGCGATCCAGCGAAGCGCTCAGTAAAAGAGAGGCCGGTGTTTGCACACCGGCCTTCTTGTTTTCAGCCTTCACAGGGTATTAATCCTGCTTCACCCAAATCAGCTTGTTCACGTCAAAACCGGCCTGACGCGCCTTCGCCGTCAGCTCTTCTTTTACCTTGCCGTCGAGCTGCGGCGTGCGCGATAAAATCCACAGATAGTTTCTGTTTGGCCCGCAGACCAGCGCGTGCTGATAGTCTTTATCCAGCGCGATCACGTTGTAGCCGCCATAAAAAGGCCCGAAGAAGGAGACTTTCAGCGCCGCCTGGCTTGGCGAACCGGTAAAGTAGGCTTTGCCGATGCTTTCCTGCCAGCGCTGTTTTTTGACGTTAAAGCCGCGGTTGATCACCTTCAGCCCGCCGTCGTCGCGCTTGCTGTAGGTGGCGGTCACGTGATCCAGGCCGCGTTCGAAACGGTGATCCAGACGGGCGATTTCATACCAGCTGCCCAGATAAAGGTCGGCGTTGAAGCCTTCGATGGGCGTGACGCCTTTCGGCGGCGTGGTGGTACAGGCGACAGAGAGAAGGGCGCCGGCGCCTGCGGCCAGCATTTTCCAGAGAGACATAAGCGATTCCTTTGCGTTTGAACTGCTTAAGTATAGGCCATTTTGCGCAGGCGGCCCGAAGCCGCCCGGTTATCAAAGCGTCAGTACGCCAATCGCGGTGACGATGCTTAAAATGGCGGCCAGGCCATAGAAAATCCATTTGCTGGCGGGAAGATGAATTTTCAGGTCGTGCGTCATGTGGTGCAGCCGATGCACCGCGCACCAGAGCGGCAGCACGATAGCCAGAAAAAGGAAGAGGCGGCCCGGCCAGCTTTGCGCAAAGCCAAGGATGCGCTCAAAGCTGAAGGCCGACGGCGCGCCCAGTCCCAGCGGCATCATGATACCCGCCAGCAGCACCACAACGGGCGACACCAGCGCGGCCCACATGCCGCCCGCGCCAAACATGCCCCAGAACAACGGCTCGTCAGAACGGTTTTTATTTTTCATTATCCCTCCCTTACCAGCAGAACAGCGGCCAGCATGGCAAGGCTAATCAGCGCCATCGCCAGCCACAGGCTTTTAACAATCGGCCCGGACGACAGCTTCTTGTCGCCAATAACGATAATCGACGCCTTAGGCGCCAGCTCAAACCAGGTTTTGCTGTGCAGCAGCGCCGCGGCCAGCGCAATCAGGTTCAACAGCAGCAGCACGGGATGCTGTAGAAAATTCACGAAGGCTGCCCAGCTTTCCGCTCCGTGCTTTAGCGCGTACAGCCCGAAAATCAGCTCTACGCTAAACAAGAGCGCCGGAAGCGCCGTGCCTTCGCGCAGCATATAGAAGCGATAGAAACCCGTTTTTCGCCACCAGTCGGCCGTAACCGGGCGGTGATAAGCATTGCGTTTAGAACTCATCTGGCAACTCCTTATTGTGGCCTGAGGCTGGCGATCAGATAGTCTTTGGCGCTTTCCACTTTGCTCTGCTGGATAGCGGCGGCCGGATCGACATGTTTCGGGCAGACCTCCGAGCAGAAGCCAACAAAAGTGCAGGGCCAGACGCCGTTATCGCCGTTCAGCTGCGGCATTCGCGCGCGTTTGCCTTTGTCGCGGCTATCGAGGTTGTAGCGGTGGGCCAGCGTAATAGCGGCCGGGCCGATAAATTCCGGATTAAGCCCGAACTGCGGACAGGCGGCGTAGCACAGGCCGCAGTTGATGCAGCCGGCAAACTGGTGGTAGCGCGCCATTTGCGCCGGCGTCTGCCGGTTGGGGCCGTTCTGCGCCTGCGACGAATCGCCGATAATCCAGGGCTTGATTGCCGCCAGGCTCTCGATAAAGCGGCTCATATCCACCACCAGATCGCGCTCGATGGGGAAGTTAGCCAGCGGCTCTACGCGGATCCCCTGCGGATAGTGGCGCAGGAAGGTTTTACAGGCGAGCTTTGGCACGCCGTCCACCATCATGCCGCAGGAGCCGCAGATAGCCATGCGACATGACCAGCGAAAGGACAGATCGCCGGCCAGGTTGTCTTTGATATATCCCAACGCGTCCAGCAGCGAGGTTTGCTCGTCCCAGGGAACCGGGTAGGTGACAAAGTAAGGTGCCTTATCCGTTTCCGGGTTATAGCGTTGGATGGCAATGTTGCAATGCGCCAGGTCAGCCATTTTGCGCCTCCTTATGTTCTGATTCCGCGCCGTAAACGCGTTTCGCCGGCGGCAGCCGGGTAATCACGACGTCGCCCCAGGCGATGGTCGGCGCGCCCTGCGCGTTGAAAAAGCTCAGCGAGTGCTGCAAAAAACGCTCGTCGTCGCGCTCGCGGCAGCCCTCATCCAGACGCTGGTGTGCGCCGCGCGACTCTTTACGCGCGAAAGCCGCGTGCGCCATACATTCCGCCACGTTCAGCCCGTGCTCCAGCTCAATGGCATAGAGCAGTTCGGTGTTGAAGACGCTGGAGCTGTCGCGGATGCGCACGCGGCCGAAGCGCGCTTTCAGCTCCGCCAGCTTGTCGATAGTCTGCTGCATCAGTTCCGGCGTGCGGTAGATACCGCAGCCTTCCTCCATCGTCATGCCCATTTCATCGCGCAGCGTCGACCAGCGCTCGTCGCCGGGCTGATTAACCAGCGCCTTCAGCCGCTGCTCGCAGTCGCGGGCCTGGGCGTCCAGCGCGGCGGTGGCGAAGTTACGATTTTCCAGCGCCCTGACGGCGGCGTTTTCACCGGCCAGACGGCCAAACACTACCAGTTCCGCCAGCGAATTCGATCCCAGCCGGTTAGCGCCGTGCAGGCCCACCGACGAGCATTCGCCCACGGCAAACAGCCCACGAATAGTGGTTTCACAGCTGGCGTCCGTAGCGATACCGCCCATGGTGTAGTGCGCCGTCGGACGGATAGGGATAGGGCTGGTAACGGGATCGACGCCGACGTAGGCTTTGCTCAGCTCGCAGATAAACGGCAGCCGCTCCAGCAGTTTTTTCTCGCCCAGATGGCGCAAATCGAGATGGACGACCTCGCCGCGCGGCGTATGAATGGTGCGGCCTTTCTGCGACTCATGCCAGAAAGCCTGCGACACCTTGTCGCGCGGCCCCAGCTCCATATATTTGTTTTTGGGCTGGCCGAGCGGCGTTTCCGGCCCCATACCGTAATCCTGCAGATAGCGATAGCCGTCTTTATTAACCAGGATGCCGCCCTCGCCGCGACAGCCTTCGGTCATCAGGATACCGGAGCCGGGCAGTCCGGTCGGGTGATACTGCACAAACTCCATGTCCCGCAGCGCCACGCCGTGACGCAGCGCCATTCCCATGCCGTCGCCCGTAACGATGCCGCCGTTGGTGTTATAGCGATAGACGCGCCCCGCGCCGCCGGTTGCCAGCACCACCGATTTCGCCAGAATTTTTATCAGCGCGCCTTCCATCATGTTCATGGCAACCAGCCCGCGCGCCTCGCCGTTATCCACCAGCAGATCGAGAACGAAATGCTCATCGAAGCGAGTAATCTGCGGATATTTCAGCGAGGTCTGAAACAGCGTATGCAGCATATGGAAGCCGGTCTTGTCGGCGGCGAACCAGGTGCGCTCGATTTTCATGCCGCCGAAGCGGCGCACGTTGACCGAGCCATCTTCACGACGGCTCCAGGGGCAGCCCCAGATCTCCAGCTGGGCCATCTCCTGCGGGCAGTGCTGCACGAAGTAGTCCACCACATCCTGTTCGCACAGCCAGTCGCCGCCGGAAACGGTATCCTGAAAATGCAGATCGAAGCTGTCATGCGCCTGCGTGACGGCGGCGGAACCGCCTTCAGCGGCGACGGTATGGCTGCGCATGGGATAGACTTTTGAAACCAGCGCAATGGAAAGCGTGGGGTGGGCCTCCGCAGCGGCGATGGCCGCCCGCAGCCCGGCACCGCCCGCGCCGACAATCACCAGATCGGCAGTAAAAGTTTGCACGATATTCTCCCTGTCAGGCCGTTATAGAAAGGATGAGGGGATACCCTCGGTTAACGGAGACAGCAGTATAAAACCGGCGGTAGCGGGTAAAATTGATATGCTCAGGCAAACAGGTGAAAAAATGACGGCAATAATGTTAAGGGGTTAACGTTTTCCGCAGTGGACGCTGTATCGGGCGCGCGTTTTTTTTACCGGCGCAGGTTTGTTTGTACGAAGCGCCTCGGGTAGACTGCTTCACCCTGATCCCTGAGGAGTACAAACTATGAGCGATACGGCCAGCTGGCAGCCGAGCGCGCCCGTCACCAACTTGTTAAAACGGGCAGCGATAATGGCTGAAATCCGGCGTTTCTTTGCCGATCGTGGGGTGCTGGAAGTGGAAACCCCGGCGATGAGCCAGGCAACCGTAACCGACATCCACCTGTTTCCTTTTCAGACGCGTTTTGTCGGGCCGGGTGCGGCGCAGGGGCTGGATCTCTACCTGATGACCAGCCCGGAATACCATATGAAGCGGCTGCTGGCAGCGGGCAGCGGGCCGATTTTCCAGCTTTGCCGCTGCTTCCGTAATGAGGAAGCGGGACGCCATCACAACCCTGAGTTCACCATGCTGGAGTGGTATCGGCCGCATTACGATATGTACCGGCTGATGAACGAGGTGGACGATCTGCTACAGCAGGTGCTGGAGTGCGCGCCTGCGGAAACGCTCTCCTATCAGCAGGCTTTTCTGCGTCATCTGGAGATGGATCCGCTGTCGGCAGATAAAGCGCAAATGCGTGAAGTGGCGGAAAAGCTGGGCGTGGGCGATTTGGCTAACCGCGAGGAAGACCGCGACACGCTGCTTCAGCTGCTGTTTGTCACGGGCGTGGAGCCGCAAATCGGCAAAGAGAAACCGGCGTTTGTGTACCATTTCCCGGCCAGCCAGGCGGCGCTGGCGGAGATCAGCACTGAAGATCACCGCGTGGCGGAACGCTTCGAGGTCTATTTCAAAGGCATTGAGCTGGCCAACGGCTTCCGTGAGCTGACCGACAGCCGCGAGCAGCGCCAGCGTTTTGAGCAGGATAACCGCAAGCGGGCCGCGCTTGGCCTGCCGCAGCAGCCGATTGACACTAATCTGCTGGACGCGCTGGCGCACGGCATGCCGGAATGCTCCGGCGTGGCGCTGGGCGTGGATCGCATTGTGATGCTGGCGCTTAAGGCGTCGCAGCTGAGCGAAGTGATCGCGTTCTCCGTCGACCGCTGTTAAGTCGCCAGAAAAAAGGCCAGGGATTGCGCCCTGGCCTGCGTCTACAGCCCGCCTGATTTAACCGTTCTGGCCTGTATTAACAGCCCGCCTGATTTAGCCGTTCTGCGTCTACAGCCCGCCTGATTTATACGTTCTGGCCGCCGGCACGCCGTTGTTGACCGGCGTTTTGCGCCCGATGGTTTCCATACGCACCTGGAACGGTGGGAAAGGCATCTCCAGCCCGTGCTCGTGATAGCCCTGCAAAATAAGCTGATGCAGCTCGTGGCGCAGCGGCATCCTGTGGCCCATCTCCGCCGCGTGAATGCGCAGCTCAAACAGCTGAATGCCCTGCTGCAAATCCACCAGGAACGCTTCCGGCGGCGGCGTGTCGAGCACGTACTGACAGCGCTGCGCGGCGGTCAGCAGCACGTTGGTTACCTCTTCGCTGTTGGCTTCCGCCGCCGCAGGAATAGTCAGCACCACGCGCGTAACCGAATCGGAGAGCGACCAGTTAATAAACTGCTCGGTAATAAAGGCCTTATTCGGCACGATAATCTCTTTGCGATCCCAGTCGGTGATTGTCGTCGCGCGCGTGTTAATCCGCGTAATGCTGCCGGTCAGATCGCGAATGGTAACGGTATCGCCGATGCGGATCGGCTTTTCAAACAGGATAATCAGGCCGGAAATAAAGTTGGCGAAAATTTCCTGTAATCCAAAGCCCAGCCCCACGCCCAGCGCCGCCACCAGCCATTGCAGCTTCGACCAGTCGATGCCGATCATTGAGAACCCGGCCAGGCCGCCAACCAGAATCAGCGTGTATTTGGTCAGCGTGGTGATGGCATAACCGGTACCGGGCGTCAGATTAAGGTGCTGGAGCAGCGCCAGCTCAAGCAGCGCCGGCATATTACGCACCAGCTGCGTGGTAATAATCAGCACCAGGATCGCAATCAGCACCGAGCCGAGCGTGATCGGCTCCAGGCTTTCCACGCCCTGCACCGTGGTGCTGGCATCCCACAGCCTGATGTTCTCCAGAAAGCCGAACGCCGAATGGATCTCTGACCAAAGCACAATAACCGACACCAGCGCAATCAGCGTCAGGATGGAGCGTACCAGCCGCAGCGACTGGGCGCTGATGGCGTCCAGATCGATAACCGGCTCGTCGACTTCCGTTTCCGTGCTTTGCGTAGCCGTGGTTTCCTCTTCACCTTTGGCGCGCTGGGCCAGTATTTCCGCCCGTCGGTTGCGCGCGCGATCGAAAGCGATGCGGCGACGCTGAATAAGCATCCAGCGGCGAATAATGTGATAGATAATCAGCAGCAGGAACCAGATAGCCAGCGAGGTTTCCACCCTGGCCAGCAGCGCCTGCGCGGTGGCCAGATAGCCGATGCAGGAAGCCAGCGCGGCGATCAGCGGAATGCAGATCATCATGTTCCACAAGATATTGCTGATAAAGTTTTCGCCGTTGCCCTCTTTATCCAGGTAAAGAGGAATGCCCGCGCGTTTCAGGCTGATGGTCACCAGGCTCAACGCGCCGCAGATCAGGATAAAGCAGAGGCGGCCCAGCGTGGCGGAGAAATGGCGCTCGTCCAGGTTATCAAAGCCTATCAGCAGCATAATCAGCGGCACCACAAAGCCGATGCAGAGCGTATAGAAGCGCATCGCGCGCGCCACCCGATTCTGCTGCCAGCGGAAGTGGACGATAAACAATCCTTTAGAGCGGGCAAAGCCCGCGCTGATCATAAAGGCCCACAGCAGCGGCACGGTGGCGGTGATGCCGTCGCCAATCGCCACGGCGACGGGGTAGGGCCAGGCGTGCTGCAAACCGTAGCCCAGCGCCATCCACAGCACCGGCAGCGGCAGCGCCACCAGAATCGACCAGAACACGGTGCGCATGGTCAGCCCAAAGCGATCCTGAGTGACTTTGCCCACCTTACTGGCGGAACGG
Source organism: Erwinia sp. TECH1 (assembly GCF_054057575.1). Classification (NCBI taxonomy): domain Bacteria; kingdom Pseudomonadati; phylum Pseudomonadota; class Gammaproteobacteria; order Enterobacterales; family Erwiniaceae; genus Erwinia; species Erwinia sp. TECH1. The sequence goes on from NZ_JBSRZK010000001.1 coordinate 646,210, forward strand.
TCCAGGAAATCACGATAGTGTCGGCGCGAACTCAGGCTGAAGCCTACCAGCAAAACCGCACCGATAATGGGCAGCACGGTTTCCCGGTTGGTAAACATCATCACCAGCGCGCCGCCCAGCTGGCCCAGCGTATTCAGCGACAGCAGATTGCGTAGATCGCGCATCAGCAGCAGCGGGAAGTCGAGATGCAGCGCGCCGACATCCGCCGTCCAGAACAGATAGCGATGCGTCGCCTCTTTGATTTCCCGCAGCGCGTCCTCAAGCTGACCGTTGGCGACTTTAAGCTTGGTCACTTCCAGGATCAGGTTGTCGCTGCCGGAAAGCAGCGAGCCAATCAGCTCGCGCTGGGTTTTCAGCTGGGCGTCGAGGATGCGGCGCTGCTCGCTGGTTAGCGGCGTGCCGTCATCCTGGCGGAGCTGACGCAGCTGCTGCTGGCGCTCCAGCAGATCTTCATAGCGCAGCCGCTGGACGCGCAGCTGGGCCATATCGTTATCCAGCTGCTGCGGTTTGGGCATTTCCGGCAGGCGAGCCACCTGCGCGCGCAGGGCTTCACCCAGCACCGTGGAGACGCCGAGCCACTGCGACTGCTCGCGGATAGTGCTCAGCGCCTGGCGAACCTGAATAGTTTGATTAACGGCGGTACGCTGCTGCGAGGCGACCAGATCCATGCGCTGCGCCTGTTCATTCAGCGCGGCGGACAGCTCCCGGTTAATACGGAACTGTTCGCTGAGTCTTTGCGGCAGCTCGCCGCTGTTTTCCGCCAGCTGTTCCGTTTTTTCCAGCGCGATTTCGGCTTCGCGCTGACGGCGGCTGTTCAGCTGATTGCGCAGCGCCTGCAGATACGCATCCAGCTGGGTGGCTTTACGCTGGTGAAGCTCGCCGCGCATCCGCGCCAGCTCCTGACGGTTGTTGGCCGACAGCTGCGCCAGCTCCAGCTCATCGACGCGGGCTTTACGCGCTGCCGACTCTGCCTGGCGAGCGGAGAGCTGTGCCTGAGCGAGCGGCGTGGTGGGGGTGGGCTGAGCCTGAAGGCGCCGTTCAATCTCATTCAGCGCGCGTCGGGCGTCGGTTTGCTGCTGCGGCAGCTGGGCCAGAGAGTCGCTGATTTCCCTGGCGCGATCCTGCTCCTGCTGCGCCTGGCGGCCTTCTTCCAGCAGCTGGCTGCTGATCTGCAGGATCTCCTGATCCAGCTCCGCCGCCGTCATGGTAGCGCTCACCGTTTTGCTGCTGTCGCCCAGCACGACCAGCTGCTGGCGTAATTCGCGGGAAAGGCGGGGAAAATCGTCAATAACCTGCTGATAGTCGCTGGCGTTGGCCTGCGACTTTTGTTGGTCATCGATCCAGTTTAGCGCTGACTGAAGCGCATCCACGATTTCCGCCTGATTGGGCGTGTCCTGACTGGACTTCGCCTCTTCCAGGGCCTGTTTAATCTGCGCAGCGTCGGGGGCGCTGGCGGCCCAGGCGGGCTGGAGCAGCGTCCAGCCCACGAAAAGAATAACTATCAGGCGTAACATACGTCTCTGCTATGGGTGATGTAAGACTTCTTCAGCACTGGTTTTTTGCAGCGCGATAGCCAGCGGCTGGCCCAGACGCGTGGTGGTTTCCGGCGTCAGGCTTTCCGCCAGTTTCACTTTACCTTCGGCGAACAGGTTGATAACGGTCGATCCCAGCTTAAAGCGGCCCATCTCCTGGCCTTTCAGCAGCACTACCGATCCCTCTTCTTCCGCGCCCGGCCAGCGCCAGCGTTTGATCACGCCTTCGCGCGGCGGCGTTACCGTGCCCGCCCAGACGGTTTCGATGCTGCCGACGATAGTGGCACCGACCAGAATCTGCGCCATCGGGCCGAACTCGGTATCAAACAGGCAGATAACGCGTTCGTTACGGGCAAACAGGTTAGGGATATTTTGCGCCGTCAAAGGGTTCACGGAGTAAAGATCGCCCGGCACGTAGATCATCTCACGCAGGATGCCGTTGCACGGCATATGCACGCGGTGATAGTCGCGCGGCGCCAGGTAAGTGGTGACAAACTCGCCGTTGCGGAACATATCGGTCATCGCGACGTCGCCCGCCAGCAGCGCTTCCAGGGTATAGGTATGGCCCTTCGCCTGGAAGATGCGATCCTCGTCGATATGGCCCAGCTGGCTGATTGCGCCATCGCATGGCAGCACCAGTAGATTAGGATCGGTTTCAATCGGGCGAGCCTCGTCACGCAGCGGACGCACGAAGAAATCGTTAAAGGTCCGGTAGCTGGCGGTATCGGGCTTCTGCGCCTCTTTCATATCAACTTTGTAGAACCAGACAAAAATATCGATAACGGCTTTAGTCAGCCAGCCGGCGCGCTTGCCTGCGCCCCAACCGGCCAGTTCAGTAAGGCCTTTTTTCGGCAAAACAGCATTCAGGCCGAGCTTCAGACGATCCAACACAATAGCCTCCTGGCTTTCTGAAATAATTAAGGGTGCGGATTGTAACAGCGTCCGTGCATTCAGGCTACGACGCCCGCCGCGCGGATCTCAGTCGCTGTTTTCAGAAAAACTGCGTCGCGTTTTTAGCTGCATATCCGACATGCTGTCCAGAATTCGGTGGTAGTTGGCAAAACGCGACTCGTCGATATCGCCGCGTTCTACCGCTTCGCGGATAGCGCAGCCCGGATCGGTGTCATGCTTGCAATCACGGAATTTGCAGTGACCTAAAAACTCACGGAATTCGACAAATCCGCGGGTGATTTGTTCCGGCTCCAGATGCCATAAACCGAATTCGCGCACGCCCGGCGAGTCGATAACGTCACCGCCGTTAGGGAAGTGGTAAAGACGGGCTGCGGTAGTGGTGTGCTGACCAAGACCGGAGACGTCGGAAACGTCGTTGGTGAGGATCTCTGCCGCAGAGTCCAGCCCCAGCAGCGCATTAAGCAGGCTGGATTTCCCTACGCCCGACTGGCCGGCGAAAATGCTGACGCGATCAACCAGCGCGGCTTCCAGTTCGCTCAGGCCCTGCTTGCGATGGCTGGAGACCATCACGACGCGATAGCCGATGTTGCGGTAAATAGTCATCTGCTCCTGCACAAAGGCCATGCCTTCGTCATCCAGCAGATCCGTTTTATTCAGCACCAGCAGCGGCTCGATATCCAGCGTTTCGCTGGCCACCAGATAGCGGTCGATAATATTCAGCGACAGCTCCGGCAGAATAGCCGAGACGATAACGATCTGATTGATATTGGCGGCAATCGGCTTTACGCCGTCGTAGAAGTCAGGACGGGTCAGTACCGAGGTGCGCTCGTGCACCGCTTCCACAATGCCTTTGGCGCTCTGCACGCCGGGCCGCCAGAGTACGCGGTCGCCGGTCACCAGCGAACGAAGGGTGCGGCGAATATTACAGCGGTGGACGCTGCCGTCCGCATCTTCCACGTCGGCGTGCATCCCGAAACGACTGATCACCACGCCGTCGCGCGCTTCACCAAACAGGCTATCATCCGGCTCCGGCTTGTCGGCGCGCTGCTTCAGACGGCGCTCATGGTTGGCACTGACGCGACGTTGCTGACCTTTAGACAGTTTGTTCTTGCTCACGCTTCCTCACAGGCTTAGCTTCGCCCTGACAGGGCAAAACGTTTATGATACACCCTAACGTTTGATGATATAAGCCACGGCGAGAAACCCTATGACAGTAAATGCCAGTAATCTGATCTGGATTGACCTTGAAATGACCGGCCTGGACCCGGAACAGGATCGTATTATCGAAATCGCCACGCTGGTGACCGATTCCGATCTGAATATCCTTGCGGAAGGACCGGTGTTCGCCGTCCATCAGTCCGATGCGCAGCTGGCGCTGATGGATGAGTGGAACGTGAACACCCATACCAACAGCGGGCTGGTGGAGCGAGTGAAAGCGAGTCAGTACGACGATCGCGCCGCCGAGCAGGCGACGCTGGCGTTCCTGAAAAAGTGGGTGCCGGAGAACAGTTCCCCAATCTGCGGCAACAGCATCGCTCAGGATCGTCGCTTCCTGTTTAAATATATGCCGGAGCTGGAGGCCTACTTCCACTATCGCTATCTGGACGTCAGCACGCTGAAAGAGCTGGCGCGCCGTTGGAAGCCGGAAATCCTTGCCGGTTTTAAAAAGCAGGGCACGCACCAGGCGATGGATGATATTCGGGAGTCGGTTGCCGAGCTGGCCTGGTACCGCGAGCATTTTATCCAACTCTAGGAGCGAAGCGCTGACAAAATTAGCGTTATGCTGGTTTTGTCAGCAATCAGGCGGCAAAGCGAAAAAAAGTGGCGTTGCAGGCTTGCGGCGATTCTCATTTCTCGTATAATGCGCTCCCCGTACAGGAAGAGTTTTTACCTGATACGCAGAGCGGGAATAGCTCAGTTGGTAGAGCACGACCTTGCCAAGGTCGGGGTCGCGAGTTCGAGTCTCGTTTCCCGCTCCAAACGTTTTACAGCACCACCCAAGCGGGAATAGCTCAGTTGGTAGAGCACGACCTTGCCAAGGTCGGGGTCGCGAGTTCGAGTCTCGTTTCCCGCTCCAAACGTTTTACAGCACCACCCCAAGCGGGAATAGCTCAGTTGGTAGAGCACGACCTTGCCAAGGTCGGGGTCGCGAGTTCGAGTCTCGTTTCCCGCTCCAAAACGTTTTACTGCACCACCCCAAGCGGGAATAGCTCAGTTGGTAGAGCACGACCTTGCCAAGGTCGGGGTCGCGAGTTCGAGTCTCGTTTCCCGCTCCAGTATTATCCTCCCAAAATGCTTTTTGTAACCTATCCTGATGTCAGTAGTTATCCCATTTTCCCTCTGTTTCTGATTTCACAATCTTATAAACTTACCTGCTTTTGAGACCCAGCCTGGCCGTTTCTGTTGAGTAACAGATGGCGCAGCACTTCCTTTCTTTACGCCTCCTCGCAGCGTAATAACAACGAATACAGGGACTGGCTACGTCACGGAACCCTTCCCTGCCTGATGCGTTATGCTGAACCCGCTTGTAACAGGACGTCGCTACAGCGGATTAGCGGAAACGAGCAATGGAAGTCAGCATTTTTTTTGGATAAGCGCTAAAAATTTTTCTACAAAACCCTTTCAGACCTTGCTGCTGGAGCATCGTATCCGCTATGGCACCGATCGCTTTTTCCTCAATGGGAACCTTGTCGCTGATACTCCATCCCCGACGCGGGTGAGTCTGAATAATATTTTCCGTCAGTCCGGCATCCTGTAGCTGCTTTCTTAATTTTGAAATAGTCTGATAAAGCGTATTCGGGGTGACAATTTTCCCATGATTTTCCCAGCCCGCCGCATACAGGGAATGATGAGAGACCATTTCCCCGCTTTGGCAAATCAGCAAATGCAAACAGCGCGAAGCGGTAACGTAAGTGACGTGCTCTTTTCCCGTTTTGCACGAGATAAGCTTATTCTGCTGAGGAACAAAATGGATCTGATTGTTAATGCAATAAACAATAGAATCTTTATTATCCATGGTGCTTATCGTCCTTAATAAGTGGCATATCCTGAAGATATTGTTATGTGTTTTTAATAACCAGCCACAGGCGCATGGCTGAGCCTGAAATTTTTTTGCCTCGTCAGGCGCGCGCCTCTGTTTTACTGTTAATTAATGTAATTTTTTAAAAATAAAGTCGACGGCGCTGGGATGCTTTAACACCTTTTAATTATCAATTCTTACCGTAAACGCCAGAACGCGTATCTTTGTCAATGCTTTTATCCTTTGCAATAACAAAGAAATGTCATAAGTAAGTGTGCGGCCAACTTCCCCTGTATTCAATCTTTTTTTTACTGGTCGGATGAATCACTTTAGCCGTAAATTAAATAGCCGGGTAAATTATATATGATGAAGATATTAATAACTTTTAACATAGCCTGGTGTCAGGCTGGAAAAAGTGAGATCCAGCGTATCTGCTTGTATGGGAACATAAAAAAGGCAGGCAGAGGGCCACAAATGCAAACGAGGGCAGGTAATGGTTGGACGCTCCTTAATTAAGACAGGAGAAAATAACAGACTAAGCGAAAAATAAAGGGAGTCAGATATAATTGGCTAATATTTAATGATTTTTTTAAGGACGGACGGGATAGTTAGCGAGGTAATAAATTGTTTTTTGTAGAATTTTCAGGCTGCTCACAAGCCGATGGTTTACTTTATTCAGATGATAACGTGATGGTCGGGCAAACATTAGCCTTGAGTGTTTAACTATAAAGCAACATTTTAGTGGGTTTTGCGGTTAATGGTTCATAACCTCTCTGCTTGTGCTGAGAATGTTGACATTAATTTTAGGGGGTGGCTTACTTTCGTTCAGGATATGCCTGTTGCCGTTAAAATGGAAAAGGGAAACATCAGCCGGCCTTGCGCTCAGTACTCAGCATGGGCAGCCTGCGGTTCCTGCAACACGCAGAGAGTACAAAGGAGAAATTGCTGGCATGGGCTATAAAGGCATTTCAGTGGATAACTGTCATCAAACCCTTCCTGATAATATTTTTTATAAAGAGTTTTAAAGTAATAAAATTAATGGAGGCGTCACTGCTGGAAATACGGATAAGAACAGGTTATCGAAGGTTATCTATGAGAGGTGCTAATGACCAGCTTTGGAGCAGGTCAGGATAATGGCGAGGGCTGCCCCTAAACAGCAGGCTTTGTTAAATCAGCTAACGGTTCGCCTGTTCAGGATGACCGGTAGGGTTTAAAAGCAGGCAACAGCCCGGCAGGGAACGCCAGCAAGGGAAGCGAGCCGAAGTGACGAAACAACATAGTAAGAAGGGGAAGGGCCTCTCCCTGAGGTATAAACGCGCAGCCCGAAGGTTTACTCTGCATTCGAGGAGCGTTTATTACTTTGTCTGTCAGCCTACGTATAGATGCGTAGCAAGGCGACGATCGCCAGCAACAATTAGCCGCAGACAGCAGAAAAAAGCTTGTTTTTGCTCAATGATACGTTCATAATCGCACCCGTTCGACCATAAGAGAATAACAATTCTTTTAAAATCAACAAGTTAACAATTTTAACGCGGTTAAATCTTAGTATTATCTCTTTGCGGGAATAGCTCAGTTGGTAGAGCACGACCTTGCCAAGGTCGGGGTCGCGAGTTCGAGTCTCGTTTCCCGCTCCAGAACATTCATCATTATCATTTCTGATCGAGTTATCCACAGCCCTTTAGCGGCTGGGTTTCGCTTTTTTCAGCCTGTACAGAATAACCTTCAACAGAGTTATCCACAGGTTGCAATCTACCCCTGCCTGCTATTCAGGAATAAAAGACGTTACGCACATTTTCTATCTTTTTGATTTATAAAGACAAATTAATATTTCAAAATGTTATAGAGATCGCTTGCGCTTTCTGTGGCAGTTGAATGACAACGGCTTTTTATTTTTATGCACAGCGTGTGGAAAAGTGGCTTAACGACGCAGGCAGCCTACGTGGTTATTTATGCGTCGCGCGGCAATCCTTTTTCTATGACGCGCACCAGCCGCTTTTGCTGGCCGCTCTGCACCTCAATCGCGTTTTCCGCGCGCCTTGCCAGCTGGCGGGTCAGCGCCCAGGTAATATGCTCGTCCAGCATCGGATTTTCTCCCTGACGGTTTTGTAAGGCCGCCACGTTTTCCTCTGACCAGGGCGCATTGCCCAGCGCTACCGCGACGTTGCGCAACCAGCGAAGATGACCGATACGTCTGATCGCCGATCCTTCCGTCACGCGTAAAAAGGTCGCCTCGTCCCAGGCAAACAGGTCGGTTAAGGGCGGCGCATGAAGCACGGCGCGCGGGCTGAAATCATCCTCATCCGTTAGCTGACCGTAGCGATTCCAGGGGCAGATTAGCTGACAGTCGTCACAACCGTAAATGCGATTGCCGATAAGCGGCCTGAACTCTTCCGGAATGGTGCCTTCCAGTTCAATGGTCAGATAGGAGATACAGCGCCTGGCATCCACGACGTAAGGCTCGACTATCGCGCCGGTCGGGCAGGTGGTCAGGCAGGCGACGCAGCGGCCGCACTGCTCCTGCTGCGGTGAATCGACCGGTAAAGGCAGGTTGATCAGCAGTTCGCCAAGAAAAAACCACGAGCCGGCTTCCCGGTTCAGGATCAGAGAATGTTTGCCCGTCCAGCCCAGCCCCGCTTTGGCCGCCAGCGGTCTTTCCAGCACCGGGGCCGAGTCGACAAAAGGCCGAAACTCAGCCTCTTCGCAGCGCTCACGGATACGATCGCCGAGCTTTTTCAGGCGATTGCGCAATACTTTGTGGTAATCACGTCCCAGCGCATAGCGGCTAACGTAGCCAAGCTGCGGATTTTTTAGGGTGCTGGCGAACGCCGCCTTAGCGGGCAGATAATTCATGCGCACGCTGATAACCCGCAGCGTGCCGGGCTGTAGCTCATGAGGGCGGGCGCGCATCATACCGTGACGCGCCATCCAGTCCATTTCGCCATGATATTGCTTGTCTAACCAGGCCTGCAGGCGCGGCTCTTCCAGACTAAGATCGGTATCGCAGATACCGACCTGCTGAAAGCCGAGTTCCAGCCCCCACTGTTTAATTTCCAGGGCGAATTGAGAAAGATCGAGAGGATGCGACATGACTAACCTGAACCAGCTAAATAACCCGACCAGTTTACCCTATTCTGTCTGGCCTGTAGAGGCGATTGCGCAACTTGAGCGCGAGGGCGCGGACGCATTGGGGATCACGCTGTTTGAGCTGATGCAGCGGGCGGGCGAAGCGACATTCCGCCACGTTCAGGCCCTGTACCCGGAGAAGAAACGCTGGCTGATCCTGTGCGGCCATGGCAATAACGGCGGCGACGGTTTTATTGCGGCTCGCCTGGCGCTATCGGCAGGGAAGGAGGTGACGGTCATTGCCTGCGAAGGATCGAAGGCGCTGCCGGAAGAAGCGACACAGGCGCGCGACGCGTGGCTGGCGGCAGGCGGGGAAATCCATGCGGCGGACACGCCCTGGCCTGAACAAAGCGATATTATTATCGATGCGCTACTGGGCACCGGGCTGAACCGCGCCCCTGGCGACCAATACGCCCGGCTGATTGAGAAAGCGAATGCGGCCAGCGCGCCGGTATTTGCCGTAGATATACCCTCCGGGTTAGTGGCTGCTAACGGGACCACTCCCGGCGCAGTTATTAATGCCGCCCATACGCTAACGTTTATCGCGCTTAAGCCGGGTCTGCTGACCGGTAAAGCACGGGATTGCGTCGGTCAGCTACATTTCCATGCCCTTGGGCTGGATGCCTGGCTGGCAGGGCAAACTGCGCCGATGGCGCGCTACGATGCTTCCGTGCTGACGCGCTGGCTGTCGCCGCGTAAGCCCACTTCTCATAAGGGCGACCATGGCAAGCTGGTGATAATCGGTGGCGATCAGGGAACGGCTGGCGCCATCCGGATGACGGGCGAAGCCGCGTTGCGCGCCGGAGCAGGCTTAGTGCGAGTACTTACTCACAAAGATAATGTCTCACCGCTGTTAACGGCGCGGCCCGAGCTAATGGTACAGACGCTAAGCGATCGGGCGCTTAATGAGGCGCTGGAATGGGCCGACGTCATTGTGATTGGCCCGGGCCTGGGGCAGCGTGACTGGGGTAAAGATGCCCTGGAAAAAGTAAAAAAATCGTCTAAACCGATGCTTTGGGATGCTGACGCGCTTAACCTGCTGGCAATCGCTGGCGATAAACGTCAAAATCGAGTCATTACGCCGCATCCGGGCGAAGCGGCCCGTCTGCTTAATGTAAAAACCAGCGAAATAGAGAGTGACCGCTTACTTGCCGCTCGTAGCCTGGCTAAACGCTACGGCGGCGTGGTGGTCCTGAAAGGGGCCGGCACGCTGATTGCCAGCGAAGCGGGCGAGATGGCGATTGCCGATGTCGGTAACGCCGGTATGGCGACCGGCGGCATGGGCGACGTGCTTTCCGGCATTATCGGCAGTTTGTCAGGCCAGAAGCTCTCGCTGTATGAAGCGGCCTGCGCAGGCTGCGTGGCCCACGGCGCCGCGGCGGAAGCCGTATCGCAACGTCTGGGCACGCGCGGGATGCTGGCGACCGATCTGTTTTCCGAGCTGTACCTGTTTGTTAACCCAGAGATCCTGAACAGAAAAGAATGAAGACCGCTATCGCATTGTCCGACGAGGCTGCCACTCTCGCACTGGGAGCCAGCCTGGCCCGCGCCTGTCACAGCGCGGCAACACTCTATTTGTATGGCGATTTGGGCGCGGGTAAAACCACGTTCAGTCGCGGTTTCCTACAGGCGCTGGGCCACCAGGGCAACGTGAAAAGCCCGACCTATACGCTGGTAGAGCCTTACGTTCTGCCGGATCGTCGCATTTATCATTTCGACCTCTACCGGCTGGCCGACCCTGAAGAGCTGGAATTCATGGGGATCCGCGACTATTTCGGCGGCGACAGCCTTTGCCTGGTCGAATGGCCGCAGCAGGGCGCGGGCTTTCTTCCGCCGCCGGATATTGAACTGCGTCTCAGTTATCAGGGCGAAGCCCGTCAGGCAGAGCTTGAGGCCTGCTCGGCAGAGGGCGAGGCGATCCTGGCCCGCATGGAGAAAGACGGACAATGATCAAGCTGGGACTGCTGCTGGCTGCTTTACTGAGTACGTTTTCCACTCTGGCCGCTAATTTATCGGATATACAGGTTTCAAACGGCAACGACAGGGCCTCGATCACGCTGAGCTTCGGCGGTCAACCGGTGTATGGCTTCTTTCCGCTGCACAATCCGGAACGCGTGGTGCTGGATATTCGCCAGAGCGGCGTGATCAAAGGCCTGCCGTTGACGTTCAGCGGCGATAATATGGTGAAGCGTATTCGCGCCAGCACGCCAAAGGATAAACAGAGCATCCGGCTGGTGTTCGAGCTGACGCAGCCGGGAAAAACGCGCGCCGTGACCCAGCGTAACGGCAGCACCTATAACGTGGTTTTCACCATCAACGGCACGCGTCCGGCACAGCGATCTGCCGCCGTCAGCAGCGTTTCGCGGCCCGTTCCGGCAGACAATCCGTTTAAGGGCAACGCCGTTACGGCGGTCAGCAACGGCAACGAAGTCGCGGTGCCGGGCAGAACGGTGCGTGCCGTTGACGAAGCTATTATCGTGGCGATAGATGCCGGACACGGCGGCCAGGATCCGGGTGCTATCGGCGCGAACGGGCTGAAAGAGAAAAATGTGACTATCGCCATAGCGCGCAAATTAAAAGCGTTGCTGAATGCCGATCCTATGTTTAAAGGCGTGATGACCCGCGACGGCGACTATTTTATCTCCGTGATGGGCCGCTCGGACGTGGCGCGCAAGCAGAACGCTAATCTGCTGGTGTCTGTCCATGCCGATGCCGCGCCGAACCGTAGCGCGTCCGGCGCGTCCGTCTGGGTACTCTCTAACCGCCGCGCCAACAGCGAAATGGCGGGATGGCTGGAGCAGCACGAGAAACAGTCGGAGCTGTTGGGCGGCGCGGGCGATCTATTGGCTAACAGCCAGGCCGATCCCTATCTCAGCCAGGCGGTGCTCGATTTGCAGTTCGGCCACTCGCAGCGCGTTGGCTATGACGTAGCGGTTAAGGTTATCGCCCAGCTGCAGCGCGTTGGCTCGCTGCACAAACGACGCCCGGAACACGCCAGCCTGGGGGTATTACGCTCGCCGGATATCCCTTCGCTGCTGGTGGAAACCGGCTTTATCAGTAACCCTTCGGAGGAGCGACTGCTCGGCAGTAGCGCTTACCAGCAGAAGATTGCCGAGTCGATTTATAAAGGCCTGCGCAACTACTTCCTGGCGCACCCGCTGCAATCCATCCCAAAGGAGGAAAACCGACCGTTGCAGTCCGCAACGGCGGTTGATGTTCAGCCTAATCCCGCCCCGGTCAGCACGCGCTATGCCGGTGCGGTAACGCGCCACGTGGTGAAAAGAGGCGAGACGCTTTCCGGGATCGCCGACCACTACGGCGTCAGCATGGCGATGCTGCGTTCGATGAATACGTTGAAGAAGGATGTCGTTTGGGTCGGCCAGCGGCTGAAAGTGCCGGCTTCCGGCGCGCAGAGCGTGAGCGCCAGCCGGCCGCAGCGGCATAAAGTGGTGCGCGGTGACTCGCTGACCGCCATTGCCGCACACTATGGCGTCAGCCCGAAAGCGATACAGCAGGCGAATAATATGAAATCGCAAAATGTTATGCTGGGGCAGACGTTAACTATTCCAACCTCGTAAACAAGGATCTTTTATGCCGATTCAGGTACTGCCGCCACAGCTTGCCAACCAGATTGCCGCAGGTGAAGTGGTAGAGCGTCCGGCGTCGGTGGTGAAAGAACTGGTCGAAAACAGCCTGGACGCTGGCGCGACAAGAATAGATATCGAGATCGATAAAGGCGGCGCCAAACTGATCCGTATCCGCGATAACGGCTGCGGCATCAGCAAAGCCGAGCTGGCGATGGCGCTGGCCCGCCACGCCACCAGTAAAATCACCACGCTTGACGATCTGGAAGCCATCATGAGCCTCGGCTTTCGGGGCGAAGCGCTGGCCAGTATCAGCTCCGTTTCGCGCCTGACGCTGACCTCGCGTACGGCTGAACAGGCGGAAGCCTGGCAGGCCTACGCGGAAGGGCGAGAGATGGACGTGACCATCAAGCCTGCGGCGCATCCGGTCGGCACCACGCTTGAAGTGCTGGACCTCTTCTATAATACGCCCGCCCGCCGGAAATTTATGCGCACGGAAAAAACCGAATTCACCCATATCGACGAGGTGATCCGGCGTATTGCGCTGGCAAGGTTCGACGTGGCGTTTTCGCTGACCCATAACGGCAAGCTTATCCGCCAGTATCGCGCCGTCAGCGACAGCAAGCAGCGTGAACGCCGCCTGGGCGCAATCTGCGGAACTGCTTTTCTCAGCCATGCGCTGGCTATCGAATGGCAGCACGGCGATCTCGTGCTACAGGGTTGGGTCGCAGATCCGATCGGCGCTCGCGCCGTTACCGATCTGCAATATTGCTATGTTAACGGCCGCATGATGCGCGATCGCCTGATCAATCATGCTATCCGCCAGGCCTATCAGGATAAGCTGGGCGACCATCAGCCTGCCTATGTGCTTTACCTGACCATCGATCCGCATCAGGTAGATGTCAACGTGCATCCTGCCAAGCATGAAGTGCGTTTCCATCAGTCGCGGCTGGTGCATGACTTTATCTATCAGGGCGTGATCAGCGTGCTGCAGGAAGCCGGTGCGGAGACGCTGCCGGGCGTGACGGCTCAAGCGCCGACCGAGCGCTGGCAGCCAGAGAACCGACAGGCGGCGGGCGGCAACCATTTTTCCGCGCCTGCACCGGCCAGAAACGCTGGCAGTAACGGTGGAGGTAATGGCGGCGGCAACGGCGGAAGTAATGGTGAAGGTAATGCTGGCGGCCACGGCGGAAGTAACGGCGGAGGCAACAGCGGCGGGAAAGCCGCGGCAGGCTGGCAACATCAGGAGCCAGGCTACCAGAAAAAAGAGGGCGCGCTCTATCGCCAGCTGCTGCAAACGCCTGAATTGCCTGCCGCGCGCGAGGCGTCGTCGCGTCCGGTTGAGCCAAAAAGCGCACGCGCGCAGCCTGAACCCGAGCCAACGCTCAGCGGTCACAGCGAAAGCTTTGGCCGCGTGCTGACCGTGCTGCATAACGACTTTGCGCTGGTGGAATCTCGCGAGCGCCTGGCTCTGATTTCGCTGCCGGTGGCGGAGCGCTGGCTGAAGCAGGCGCAGCTGGAGCCTGGCGAAGAAGGGTTAAAACCGCAGCCGCTGCTGATCCCGGTCAGGATAAAAATGGCGAAGCCGGAGCGCGAAGCTGCCAGTCGTTTAGCGTCGTTATTGCAGCAAATGGGCATAGAGCTGGAAGCGGACGGGCAGCACATCACGCTGCGCGCCGTACCTTTACCATTGCGCCAACAAAATTTACAAATCTTGATTCCAGAACTGTTAGGCTACCTTGCTCAACAGCCGGAGATTGCGGTCAGGCAGGTGGCGCAATGGTTAGCGCGGCACGCTGTGACCGAGCGTCCGCACTGGAATCACTCGCAGGCGATTGCGCTGCTGGCAGAGGTCGAAAGACTTTGCCCGCAGCTGATTAAATCGCCGCCATCCGGACTACTACAGTATGTTGATACTGAACTGGCGATGAATGCCCTGAAGCATGAGTGACTTATCTACGGCTGGCCGGCCTAAGGCTATATTTTTGATGGGGCCTACGGCCTCCGGCAAGACGGCGCTGGCGATAGCCTTGCGCCAGCAGCTGCCGGTTGAGCTGATTAGCGTCGATTCCGCCCTGATTTATCGCGGTATGGATATCGGCACCGCCAAGCCCTCGGCAGAGGAGCTGCGGCTGGCGCCCCATCGTTTACTGGATATTCGCGATCTCGCTGAAACGTACTCGGCGGCGGAGTTCCGCCGCGATGCGCTGGCGGAAATGGCAGAGATTACCCGAAGCGGGCGTATCCCGCTGCTTGTTGGTGGTACCATGCTCTACTACAAGGCGCTGCTGGAAGGATTATCGCCGTTGCCCCCGGCCGATCCTGAAGTACGCCAGCGTATAGAGCAAAGGGCGAGTGAAGAGGGATGGGAAGCGCTTCACCGTCAGTTATGTGAAATAGATCCCATTGCTGGAAATCGTATTCATCCGAATGATCCCCAGAGACTCTCGCGAGCACTGGAAGTTTTTTTTATTTCAGGTAAAACTTTAACAGAACTGACGAAAACCGCAGGTGAAGCGTTGCCGTACGAGGTGGTGCAGTTCGCCATCGCTCCTCGTGAGCGGGAAACCATCCATCAGCGTATCGCGCTGCGTTTTCAGCAAATGTTAGCGTCAGGATTTGAAGCGGAGGCTCGGGCACTTTTTGCACGAGGTGATTTGCATACGGACATGCCTTCCATTCGTTGTGTGGGTTATCGCCAGATGTGGTCATTTTTGCAGGGCGAGATCGATTACGATGAAATGGTTTATCGGGGAATTTGCGCAACACGGCAATTAGCCAAGCGCCAGATAACCTGGCTGCGCGGCTGGAAGGATGTTCACTGGCTGGATAGCGAACAACCTGAGGCGGCGCTGGCAGAGGTATTACAGGTTCTTAGTGCGAAGGCTGGGTGATTGTGTACAATTGGTGCGTTATCGTGCGCAAATTTTTACGCAGTATTTCAGAGCGCAAGCTCTTAAGTAGTAAACAACAAGCATATAAGGAAAAGATAGAATGGCTAAGGGGCAATCATTGCAAGATCCGTTCTTGAACGCACTGCGTCGCGAACGTGTTCCGGTTTCGATTTATTTGGTGAATGGTATTAAACTGCAGGGTCAGATTGAATCATTTGACCAATTTGTAATTTTACTGAAAAACACGGTTAGCCAGATGGTTTATAAACATGCCATTTCTACCGTTGTTCCGTCCCGTCCGGTCTCCCATCATAGCAACAACGCGGGTGGCGGAAGCAGCAACTATCATCACGGTGGCAGTAATCAGGGAGCATCATCGCAGCCCCAGCAGGAAAGTGACGACGCAGAGTAATCGCTCTTCTTTCAGGACGGGCCGGCTCGCCCGTCCTGGCAATGTCCCTGACTCGCGCCTCTTCTCAGGAAAAGGCGAACGGGCGTCGCTAGTTAGCGCAAATGTGCATTTTGCCTCTGATCCCAGGCAGTATGGCCATCGTAAAGCAGGTTCAACAAGGTTCTGAGAGGTTTTAAGTTTGTTTGACCGTTATGATGCCGGTGAGCAGGCCGTACTGGTACACATCTATTTCTCCCAAGACAGAGATATGGAAGATTTACAGGAGTTCGAAACTCTTGTCTCTTCCGCTGGTGTCGAAGCACTACGCGTAATTACCGGAAGCCGCAAGGCGCCACATCCAAAATATTTTGTTGGTGAAGGTAAAGCCACAGAAATAGCCGAGGCGGTTAAAGCCAGCGGCGCTTCTGTCGTGCTCTTCGATCACGCCCTTAGTCCGGCCCAGGAGCGCAACCTTGAAGCGTTGTGCCAGTGCCGCGTAATCGACCGCACCGGCCTGATCCTGGATATCTTCGCGCAGCGTGCGCGTACCCACGAAGGTAAACTTCAGGTCGAGCTGGCTCAGCTACGCCATCTCGCCACGCGTCTGGTACGCGGCTGGACCCACCTGGAACGCCAGAAAGGCGGTATCGGCCTGCGTGGCCCGGGTGAAACACAGCTGGAAACCGACCGTCGTCTGTTGCGCAACCGCATCACGCTTATCCTTTCCCGGCTTGAGAAAGTAGAGAAGCAGCGCGATCAGGGACGTCAGGCGCGCAACAAGGCCGATGTGCCTACGCTCTCGCTGGTCGGCTATACCAACGCCGGAAAATCCACCCTTTTTAACCGCATTACTTCTGCCGAGGTCTATGTCGCCAACCAGCTGTTTGCGACCCTGGATCCCACGCTGCGTCGTCTGGACGTGGCGGACGTAGGCGAAGTGGTGCTGGCGGATACCGTTGGCTTTATCCGTCACCTGCCGCACGATCTGGTCGCCGCTTTTAAAGCGACGCTGCAGGAAACACGGCAGGCCACGCTGCTGCTGCACGTTATCGACGCCGCCGATCTGCGCGTGGATGAGAATATTGAAGCTGTAGAAGAAGTGCTGGAAGAGATCGAAGCAAACGACATTCCGACGCTACAGGTGATGAATAAGATTGATGCGCTGGAAGATTTTATCCCCAGGATCGATCGCAATGATGAAAACCTGCCGGTTCGCGTCTGGGTTTCCGCGCAAACGGGCGAAGGCATTCCGCTGCTGTTTCAGGCGCTGACCGAGCGGCTGGCAGGCGAAATAGCCCAATACGATTTACGCCTGCCGCCGGAAGCGGGGCGGCTGCGCAGCCGCTTTTATCAGCTGCAGGCGATAGAAAAAGAGTGGAATGAAGATGACGGCAGCGTAGGGTTACAGATACGCATGCCCATCGTTGACTGGCGCCGCCTGTGTAAACAGGAACCGGAGCTGGTGGATTACATTGTTTGACGCCCGACTCGCGTATCCCGGCTCTGGGATAACACCGCATACACAATAAATGGAGCAGAAACATGGCGTGGAATCAGCCCGGGAATAACGGACAGGACCGCGACCCGTGGGGGAGCAGCAATAATCAAGGCGGCAACCCCGGGGGAAACAAAGGAGGGCGCGATAAAGGGCCTCCTGATTTGGATGATATTTTCCGCAAGTTAAGCAAAAAGCTTGGCGGTTTCGGCGGTGGTAAAAACGACGGCGGCCAGCAGGCGCCGGGACGCGGCGGTCGCCTGATCGGCATCGTTGCCGTTGCTGCGGTAGTGATTTGGGCAGGCAGCGGTTTCTATACCATTAAAGAGGCGGAGCGCGGCGTGGTAACACGTTTTGGCAAGTTCAGCCATCTGGTAGAACCGGGCCTGAACTGGAAGCCGACCTTTATCGATCAGGTTCGTGCCGTCAACGTTGAGGCGGTACGCGAACTGGCTGCATCAGGAACGATGCTGACTTCGGACGAGAACGTGGTGCGCGTGGAAATGAACGTGCAGTACCGCGTGACCAACCCGGAACGCTATCTTTTTGCCGTAACCAGCGCGGACGACAGCCTGCGCCAGGCGACGGACAGCGCGCTGCGCGGCGTAATCGGCCGCTCAACGATGGATCGCATTTTGACAGAAGGTCGTACCGTCGTGCGTAGCGATACCCAGCGCGAGCTGGAAGAGACGATCCGTCCTTACGATATGGGCATTACGCTGCTGGACGTCAACTTCCAGGCCGCTCGTCCGCCGGAAGAGGTGAAAGCCGCCTTTGACGATGCCATTGCCGCGCGTGAAAACCGCGAGCAGTACGTTCGTGAAGCGGAAGCCTACGCCAACGAAGTCCAGCCGCGCGCCAACGGCCAGGCTCAGCGTATTCTGGAAGAAGCACGCGCTTATAAAACGCGTACCGTGCTGGAAGCGCAGGGTGAAGTGGCACGCTTCGCCAAGCTGCTGCCGGAATATAAAGCCGCGCCGGAGATTACCCGCGAGCGTCTCTATATTGAAACCATGGAGCGCGTACTGAGCCACACCCGTAAGGTGCTGGTTAACGATAAGGGCAACAACCTGATGGTACTGCCGCTGGATCAGCTGATGCGCGGCCAGAGCGCCCCAGCGTCAGCGGGGCAGAACAATAACAGCCTGCTCCATCTGCCGGCAGCCTCGGGCAGCAATGAACGCGCCAGCAACGGCTCGTCGTTCAGCCCGGACAGCATTATGGATCAGCGTCGGGTTAATGCTCAGCGTAACGACACCCAGCGCGAAGGGAGAGATTAAGGATGCGTAAGCCATTAATCGTGGTATTAATTGTGGTGCTGGTGGTGCTTTACGCATCGCTGTTTGTGGTGCAGGAAGGCCAGCGCGGCATCGTTATGCGCTTTGGCAAAGTACTGCGCGACGATGAAAATAAACCGCTGGTCTATGCGCCGGGCCTGCACTTCAAGATCCCTTTCCTTGAATCCGTGAAGTCGCTGGACGCGCGCCTGCAGACGATGGATAACCAGGCCGATCGCTTCGTCACCAAAGAGAAGAAAGATCTGATCGTGGATTCCTATATCAAATGGCGCATCAGCGATTTCAGCCGCTACTATCTGGCTACCGGCGGCGGCGACGTTTCGCAGGCGGAAGTGCTGCTGAAACGTAAATTCAGCGACCGTCTGCGTTCTGAGATTGGTCGTCTGGACGTTAAAGATATCGTTACCGACTCGCGTGGACGGTTGACTACCGACGTGCGTGACGCCCTGAACACCGGCAGCGCAGGCCAGGATGACGAGATCGCCACGCCAGCGGCCGATGATGCTATCGCTTCCGCTGCGGCGCGCGTAGAGCGCGAAACCAGCAGCAAAGAGCCAGCGGTGAATCCGAACAGTATGGCGGCATTGGGCATTCAGGTCGTTGACGTGCGTATCAAGCAGATCAACCTGCCGACCGAGGTGTCTGACGCTATCTACAATCGTATGCGCGCCGAGCGTGAAGCGGTTGCTCGTAGCCAGCGTTCACAGGGTCAGGAAGAGGCAGAGAAACTGCGTGCGGGCGCTGACTATGAGGTCACGCGCACGCTGGCCGAAGCGCAGCGTACCGCGCTGATGACGCGCGGTGAAGGGGATGCCGAAGCGGCGAAACTCTTTGCCGACGCCTTCAGTCAGGATCCGGATTTTTATGCCTTTATCCGTAGCCTGCGCGCCTACGACAGCAGCTTCAACAGCAATCAGGACGTAATGGTACTGAGCCCGGACAGCGACTTCTTCCGCTTTATGCAGTCGCCTTCCAAAGCGACTCGCTAAGCGTCTTCACACTCAGGCCGGGGATCCTCCCCGGCTTTTTTATTTCTCGCCGCAAGCGTGATGCATTTGTTAATTAATTATTAATTAATATTCGCGCAAAAATGTGATTATTCCGCTTTTTCCCCCTTGCCGTTGACGGCCTGCCGCGCTTTGTGTAGCCTTTTTTTACGCTTATTTTATTAAATGATTAATGGCTGCAAATATTTAACCATGATAAGCGTTTGCCGTTTTTAAATAAGCCGGGAGTTTTACGGGTGAAATAACCGGGCGGCCATCTTAAAATAGCGTTAATAACAGGATGAATGGAAATGGATCCTTCCAGAAATCCCCGCTGTGTCTTTTATTCACATGATACAATGGGATTCGGCCATATACGCCGAAATATGTTGCTCAGTCAGTCAATAACAGCAGCCTGCCCT
The DNA here is from genome assembly GCF_054057575.1 of Erwinia sp. TECH1. Classification (NCBI taxonomy): domain Bacteria; kingdom Pseudomonadati; phylum Pseudomonadota; class Gammaproteobacteria; order Enterobacterales; family Erwiniaceae; genus Erwinia; species Erwinia sp. TECH1. Next base: position 665,866 of record NZ_JBSRZK010000001.1, read on the forward strand.
GATGCTGAGATATTGCTTATTTCAGGCGTGCGTGCAGCCGGTGCCTTTATGCTGCCGCCCGGCGCAGACAGCCTTATCCTGCCTTCCTGGCAGAAGACCGTAGAGGGAAAGTATCGCCCCCGCGCGTTGGGCAAAAAGGTTCAGCCGCTGGTCAGGCTCCGCTCGCAAATTATTTACGCGGCTATCAACGCTTTCTCGCCGGATATTATGATTGTGGATAACGTGCCGCGCGGCGCCATGCGCGAGCTGGATCTCAGTCTGCCGCTGTTGGCCGCTAAAAAAACGCATCTGATATTAGGTCTGCGCGATATTATAGACGACCCCGAAGCGGTGAAAAAACAGTGGTATAAGCAAGAAAACAGCGCGGCGCTCAGGAAGTTTTATTCATCGATTTGGGTTTACGGCGACAGGACACTTTACGATTTGGCCCGCGAATATCACTTTGACGCCGCGACCAAAAATAAGATGATTTTTACCGGCTATCTGGACGCGACGCGCCGCATTCAAAGCTTTGGTGATGATGAGGCTGCGCCTGTCGCCCGGCCTTATGCGCTGTGCGTCGTGGGCGGCGGACAGGATGGCTTTCGCCTGGCAGAAAGCTTCGTCAGCACCGTATTGCCCAACGGGATGCGCGGCGTATTAGTGACCGGGACGATGATGCCCGAGCCGCAGCGGCTACGGCTAAAAAAACTGGCCGCAGGGTTTCCTGAAAAAACCGTGGTGGAATTCGTGGCGGAACCGCTAAAACTGCTGCGCTACGCCAGCCGCGTTATTGCGATGGGCGGATATAACACCCTGACGGAAATCCTGGCTTTTAATAAAACGGCGCTGATTGTGCCGCGCATCGCTCCCCGCCAGGAACAGTGGATCAGAGCAACGAAACTTGCCGCGCTGGGGTTGATTGACGCGCTGCATCCGACTCATCTGACCCAGGAACGGCTGGGCGACTGGCTGAAGCAGCCGCGCCATTTTGTTAATCCGCGTGAAAAGCTTAATTTTGACGGTCTGGAAAAGGTAGCCGTCAGCGTCCGGCAAATACTCAACGGCAGGCGTATCGGGGAGTATGTCTGATGGCGTCTGAACCGCTGCGCGTGGGCTACGTGCTGAAACGCTACCCACGTTTCTCAGAAACATTTGTCGTCAGTGAAATCCTGGCGCATGAGCGTACGGGCCTCAGCCTGACGATTTTTGCGCTCGGGCCGGTGATGGAAACGCATTTTCAGCCCGATATCGGCACGGTGAAAGCGCCGGTTATTCGCCTGGCGGATAAGCAGCGTAACACCGAACTTTTCTGGAACCTGGTAAAAGAGGCACTGGAGGTGCTGCCTGATTTTGCCACCCGGCTGGCAGAGGAGCGGGATCACGACGTGCACGAGCTGGCGCAGGGCATAGCGCTCGCGCTGGCCGTCAGACAGCACGCACTGCGGCATCTGCATGCGCATTTTGCCACCCAGGCCGCTACCGTGGCGCGGCTTGGTGCAAAGTTCAGCAACATAAGCTGGTCTTTTACCACCCATGCAAAAGACATCTATTACCGCTATGACACGGATATCCGGCTGGCCCGCAAAATAGAGGACGCCAGCCATGTGATAACCGTGTCCGATTACAATCTTGCCTGGCTATGCGAGCGTTACGGCGGCGATTGGCAGAAAGTCAGCCGGCTTTATAACGGTCTGGATCTGCGCCAGTTTCCCTGGCTTTCCCCGCTCAGGCGGCAGGCCGCTATTCTGGCGGTGGGGCGGCTGGTGCCTAAAAAAGGGTTTCGGACGCTGATTGCCGCCCTGGCGCAGCTGCAGGCCAGAGCCATTCCGTTCCACTGCACGCTGATTGGCGACGGCCCGGAACGGGCGGCGCTTGAGGCGGCTGTCGCGGCCTGCGAGCTACAGGCACAGGTGACTTTTACCGGTCTGTTACCGCGCCAGCAGGTGGCGGCAGCGATGCAGGAGAGCGCCATGGTGGTTGCGCCCTGCACCATTAGCGAGGACGGCGATCGCGACGGTCTGCCAACCATTTTGGTTGAAGCGATGGCGTTGGGTACACCGGTGATTTCCACACGCGTGGCAGGGATCCCGGAGCTGGTCATTGATGGTCAAACCGGGCTGTGCGTCGACCCTGATGATGCCATCGGGCTGGCCGATGCGATAGTGATGCTGCTGAGCGGGCAGGATATGCGTGAAAAGCTGGCAAGGCAGGCGCGCAGGATGATTGTTCGCGACTACGACATCGACCGTAACATCATGGAAATGCAAAAGATATTTACTCCACAGCAGAAATAAATTCTGCGTATGAAAAAAGGATTTTCATTTATGCGAGTTGCTTTCATCTGTGCAGATAGCGGGATCCCCGTTTTTGGCTGTAAGGGTGCATCCGTCCATATTCAGGAAGTGCTGCGCGCGCTTCTCCGACAGGGCGCGAAGATCGTGCTTTTTGCTCGTCGCATTGCCACGCCGCCCGACGATCTGCAAGGGATCAAACTTGTTTCGCTCGATCCCTTCGATCCGCCAGCGGTGGACAATGCGCTGACGCGGGTTGAAACGGCGCTGGCCGTTAATTCTCAGCTGGAGCAGGCGCTCCAGGCGGAAGGCCCGTTCGATTTGGTCTATGAACGCTATTCCCTGTGGAGCTTCGCCGGACTGGCGTATGCGCACCGACAGGGCTGGCGCACGGTGCTGGAAGTCAACGCGCCGCTGATTGAGGAACAAAAACGCTACCGCGAGCTGGTGGCAGAAAAGAAGGCCGTGGCGGTGTTGAAAAAGCTACTTGCCAGCGCGACGGTGGTTATTGCCGTTTCGCCCGGCGTAAAAAAGTGGCTGACTGACTTTGCCGGTTCTGCTGAACGCATCCACATTATTGCTAACGGTGTCGATCCGTTGCGCTTTCGGCCTCCCATCGCGCCACCACAGCCGGAAACCAGCTGGGGAGCGATAACCATCGGCTTTGTCGGCACGCTTAAGGCCTGGCACGACGTAGAAACGCTGCTGGATGCTTTTGTACTGCTCCAGCTGCAGCGTCCTGACGTCTGGCTATTGATTGTTGGCGATGGGCCACAGCGGCAGAAACTGCAAAAAACGGTGCAGGCGAGAGCGATTTCCGGCGTCGCTTTCGCCGGAGCCGTTAGCCCGGCGACGGTGCCGGACTGGCTGAACAGGATAGACATTGCCGTCGCGCCCTATCCGCAGCTGGCGGACTTCTACTTTTCGCCGCTGAAAATCTATGAGTATATGGCCGCGCAGCTGCCGGTTGTGGCAACGCGGGTCGGCCATCTTGCCGAAGTGATTGACCACGGCGTCACGGGCATGCTGGTAGAGCCGGGCGATGCCACGGCGCTTTGCGTTTTGCTTCGGCAGCTGGTGGACCAGCCTTTGCTGCGCCAGCGCCTGGGGGTAGCCGCCCGACGCTTCGTCACGGAGCATCACAGCTGGGATAAAATAGTCAGCGAGACGCTGCGGTTGGCGCAAATGCCTGTCGGGAGCGCAAGCTAATGTCTCTGCCCTGGCTGCCCATTGCTGCCCGTTTCGCTCCCTGGCTTCGCCAGCAGCGCGGCTTAATCGTGCGTTCGTTCCTTTTCCTGCTGCTGGCGACGGGCATGCGCCTGCTGGAGCCGTGGCCGCTGGCCTTTATTATCGACGAGGTGCTGGCGCAGCCTGGCGCGCCGGTTACGGGCAGGCTGAATACGCTGGTTGGCCATTTTAGCGCGGCGGGTCTGCTGTTGCTTTGCGCCGGCAGCGTCATCCTGATTGCCGCCGTCAAAGCCGGCCTGAGCTACCTGAGCACCGTCGGCCTGGCGATGGCGGGCAATCGCATCATCAGCATGCTTCGTCAGGCGCTGTTCAGTCATCTGCAAAGCCTGTCGTTAAGCTTTCATCATCAGGCGAAGAGCGGCGATCTCACCACGCGGCTGATCAACGATATCGGCATGCTGCGCGAGGCGATGATTACGGCGATGGTGCCCATGCTGGCGAATATCCTGATCCTGACCGGCATGTTCGGCATGATGCTCTATATCAACTGGAAACTGACGCTGCTGTCGCTGTTGTTGATGCCGCTGCTGCTGTTCAGCATTCGCCGCACCAGCGTGAAGGTGCATAAAGTCAGCCGCGATCAGCGCAAGCGGGAAGGGGCGCTGGCCGCCAGCGCCGCTGAATTTCTCGGTGCGATAGGCGTGGTGCAGGCGCTGTCGCTGGAGCCCGTCGCCGCCGGCCGTTTCGGGGTTGACGACGTAAAAAGCCTGCGGCAAAACGTACAGTCCCGTCGCCTGCTGGCGGGCATGGAACGCAAAGCCGATCTGATTATCGCTTTCGCCACGGCAGCGGTCCTCTATTATGGCGCAAGCGAAGTATTGAAAAGCCGGATGTCGCCCGGCGATTTGCTGATTTTTGTCTCCTACCTTAAAAACTCATTTCGGCCCGTGCGCGAGTACGCTAAATATGCCGGACGCCTGTCCAAAGCGCTGGCCGCAGGCGAGCGCGTCACCAGCCTGATGGATGTCCGGCCGGTAATTGTCGATCGGCCGGACGCGCAGACGGTCAGCGTTCGCGGCGAAATCTGCTGCGAAGACGTCGGCTTTAGCTATTCGGCCTCGCAACAGCACGGCACGCTGCGGCATATCAGCTTTTCCCTGGGCGTCGGCGAGTCGCTGGCTATTGTCGGATCTTCCGGCACGGGGAAATCCACGCTGCTTAGCCTGCTGCTGCGGCTGTACGATCCGCAGGCGGGCCGTATTCTGCTCGACGGGCGGGATATTCGGCACTGTACGATTAAAAGCGTGCGGCAAAATATCAGCTATGTGCCTCAGGACAGCCTGTTGTTCGGCCTGAGCGTTCGGGAAAATATTGCCATGGCGGCGCTGAAAGCCGTGACGGATGAACAGGTTTACGCCGCCGCCAGGCTGGCAGGCGCGCACGAGTTTATTATGCGGCTGCCGCAGGGGTACAACACCGTGCTCAGCGAAAGGGGACACTCGCTGTCCGGCGGCCAGCGCCAGCGTATCGCGATTACACGCGCCGCCGTCAGGCAAAGCCCGGTGCTGCTGCTGGACGAGCCGGATACGGGCCTGGACTGCGAAAGCAAGCATCGGTTGACCGGCGCGCTGACCCGGCTGATGGCTGGCCGCACCACGATTATCGTAACGCATAACCTTTCCTTTGCCGCGCGAGCCCAGAGGATCCTCGTAATGGAAGAGGGCGAAATCGTTGAGCAGGGCACGCACGAGCTGCTGTTGGAAAGGCGCGGGCGCTACGCCTGTCTGTGGGCACTACAGCAAAGCAACAACAGGGACGTATCCTATGCTACGGGATAAACATGAACCGATCGGGAAAGACGGCGACCTGCCGGGGCTGGCGGCGCTATTTGATGAAGATCTGCTGACGGCAAAAATACGTGCTTTACCGCCGTTTGCCGGGCTGCGCTCGCTTAAAATCGACTATATCCGTTATAAACCCGCCACCAGCTGCGTCGCAACGCTGATCCTCCAGTTCGCTGACGGACAGCGGCGCTGGCTGGCCGCCAAGGCGCTGACGCTGACGCGCTTCGAGGTTTCCTGGCGGCATCCCAGACGGCAAAAGCTCATTAACAACGGCGATCCTTTTGCCCCGCTGGCTATTCCCGAGCTGGGGATCATCCTGAGCTATCCACAGCACGATCGCGCGCTTCCCGGCCTCGCTTTGCTGAATGGCTCGCGTGAGCGGGACGCGCAGCTGCGCAGCTGGCTGCCTGACATTGCCGACGGGGCGTGCCTTGAGCTGGACATCCTGCGCTATAAGCCGGAACGCAGGCTGCTGGCGCTGCTGCGCTGCAACGGTCGGCCCTGGGCCACGCTGCGTTTTGCCAGCGATGAACGTTATCAGGCAATGCTGACAGGCAACCGGCTGGGGCACGCCACCGGCGAAATTGAACTGCTGGCGGCGCTGCCCGAGCAACGATTGCTGATCGCCCGCTGGATTGAGGGGGAAACGCTGTGCGTGGAGCAGGCCGGCAACCTGACGGAGCAGGATGTTTTCCTGCTGGGAGGCAAACTGGCCAGGCTGCACAGCCTGAAAATATCGCTGCCAGACGCGCCGCTGCCGGACGGCATCAGGGACGCATGGCAGGTGCTGAACACGCTGAAGGTTGTGGCGCCCATCCAGCAAGAAAAATTTATCTCACTGTTAACCGGATTGGCAAAAAAACTGACGGGTCGCCTGTTCCGGCGCGTGGTTATCCACGGCGATTTCACTGTCGATCAGGTGGTCAAACGCACCGTGGAGAGCCAGCTGCGGTTGATTGACTGGGACAGAGCCACAGCCGGTCATCCCGCCGTCGATCTGGCCGCTTTTCAGGCCAGGCTGGAACTGCAGGTCATTGAGAAAACGCTGACGCCAAACCAGGCCAGGCGGATTGTCGCCGCGCTACATGAGGGATATCGTCAGCAGCGCGGCCATCTGCCGCCGCTGCTGGCTGATTATACGGCGCTGGCGCTGTTGCAGCTGGCCGCTGAACCGTTTCGCAAGCGCATGGCGGGCTGGCCGCAGCATATCGCCGCGCTGTTGCAGCGGGCCGGGCAGCTGATGACCCAGAGCGAGCCGCCCGCCGATCCGGCAGCGGCGCTGTCCGGGCTGCTGAGCAAGCCGCGCATAGCGCCGTTGCTGCGTCAGGCGTTGGGATTGCCTGCCACCGCCATGCTGGAGGAGGCTACGCTCGTTACCCACAAGCCCGGTCGTCGCGCAGTGCTGGCCTGGCGCTGGACGTCAGCGCCGGACGAACTGAGCATTATTGGCAAATACCGTTATAAAGGGTTCGAGCCGCATGGTTTTCTTGTCCAGCAGGCGCTGTGGCGCAACGGTTTTAGCGGTGACAGCGATATTATCGTGCCTGAGCCTCTGGCCGTGCTCGAAGCGCAAAATCTCTGGCTCCAGCAGCATATCGCCGGTGAGCGCGTCACCGAAGCGCTGTCGCCGGATAATAAACAGCTGGCGGCAACGGGCGAGCTGGTCGGCACGGCGCTGGCCCGGCTACAGCACAGCCGCGCCGCGCAGCGGGCCGTTGCGGGCAAGCGCTGGTCGGTAAAAGACGAGCTGGAAACGCTGCGGCAGCGGCTGAAACAAGCCGCGACGACGCGCCCTGCATGGGCCGCCAGGATAGCCGACGTCAGCCGCGCCTGTGAGCAGCTGGCGCTGGCGCTAAGCCCCACGCCCGGCCTTTTTCTCCATCGTGATTTCTATCCCGCCCAGCTGCTGCTGACGGCCGCACGGCCGGGACAGCTTGCCGTACTGGATTTCGATCTTGCCGCCCTGGGGCCGCCATCGCTGGATGCAGGCAACTATATCGCTCATCTGCGCGAGCAGGCGCTGCGGGACTACGGCGACGACAAAGCGCTGGCCGTGCATGAAGATGCTTTTCTGGCGGCCTGGCTGGCGCGATCGGCCGCAGCGGATATCGCTAATATCAGCATTTTTACCACGCTGGCGCTGGCGCGCCATATCGCCATCAGCCTGCTCTTTCCTGAACGTCACCACACAACGGCCAGTCTGCTGGCGCTTTGCGAGGCGCGGCTAAAGCACGCGGCTGCACGGAGAGGATGCTGATGATCCGGCGCGGCGTGCTTGTGCTTATAGTATTGCCGCATTTTTACCCGGTCGAGGCGCAGGCAGAGCCGGTCAGCTTTCACTGGCGGGCGATTTACGAGGCGAAAATGCTGCAGAACAGCAAGCTCAGATATGGCGAAGATCGCAGCAATCAAACAGAAACCGAGCCGACGCTGCGGCTGAACGTGCGGGGATTTAAAGACGAGCCGGTCTCTTTTTTCAGCGAGCTGGAGCTGATCCAGAAACGAAAGCGCCAGACGGGAAGCGGCGGCAATACCACCGATACGCTGAACTTCAACCAGCTCTGGCTGCGTGTTGATAACCTGCTGCTGCCGGAAACCGAACTGCGGCTGGGGCGCTGGCTGCTGCGCGACGAGCGGGAATGGCTGGTTGATGAAAACGTGGATGGCGTCCATGCGCGCTTTGGCGATGCGCTAAAAACGGCAGTAGGCGTGGGACGCGTCAATTACTGGCAGCGAAACCTGCTGGATAGCCACACGCGCGGCGATAAGACCACGCTGCTGATGCTGTTTTCTCGTTACGGGATCAACCCACAGTGGCGAGTCGGCGGCTATAGCTTCTGGCAGTATAATCGCGCCGCAGAAGGCGACAGGCAGCTCAACATGGGGCTGCGATCCTGGTCGCCTCCGCAGGCACCGGTCAGCCACTGGCTGGATATCGGCGCGGTACGCGGGCAAAAAGCGCGGCAGGCGCTGCGGGGCTATGCGCTGGACGGCGGCGTCACGCTGACCTTTAAACAGATAGCGTTACGTCCCCGGCTGACGCTGGGCTACGCCTGGGGCAGCGGCGACCGCGATGGCGATAACATTTCCAGGCGCTATCGACAGACCGGATTACAGGGGAACGAGGCCCGGTTCGGCGGCCTGGCGAAATATAAAATCTATGGCGACACGCTCGATCCTGAACTGAGCAATATCCATATCCTCACCGCAGGCGTGGGTGTGAATATCACTGACCGTCTTTCGCTTGATGTTATCGGCCATTACTACCGTCAGGATCGCCTGGGCCAGCAGGTCAAAAACAGTACGGCGCTGCAGGCTAAATACGATCGTCTGAGCACGAAAAAGCTGGGATCGGCGCTGGATATCGTGGCGGGCTGGCGAGCATCGCCGCATATCCGAATAGAGGCCAGCGCCGCCTGGTTTGCGCCTTCGTCCCGCTTTTATAACGGTTCAGGGCAACGCAGCGAGCACGCCAGCAGCGCCAGCTCGTGGTGGCTGAAAGCGGGAATACAGTTTTAGCGCTTTAACATGATTTCTTTCATTTTCCCGGCCAAACCGGTAAAAAGCCGTGGCATACTACGGCTCTTTTTTCCGGATCGTCATTTATGAATGCAAATGTTTGGTTAGCGCTGGCATTAGTGCTGATTTTAGAAGGGATTGGCCCGATGCTGCTGCCGCGTATCTGGCGGCGTTTGATCCTCACGATGGCGCAGGTTCCCGACCGATTACTGCGTCGTTTCGGCGGCGGGCTGGTGGTCGCCGGCATGGTGATCTGGTATAGCGTCAGCGTCCACGGCGGCGGATAACGGTACGAAAAAGCGCCCGTCGGCACCGGACCGCGCGACGGGGAAAAAAGTACGCAAACGTGTGCTAAAAGAGCTGAAAGACGTGTTTTACGGTGGTAGAATCCATTTTTAAGCAATCGGTGATTTTAGAAATGGGTAAGAACGTCGTCGTACTGGGCACCCAATGGGGTGACGAAGGTAAAGGAAAGATTGTTGACCTGCTGACCGAACGTGCGAAATACGTGGTTCGCTATCAGGGTGGTCATAACGCGGGCCACACGCTGGTCATCAACGGTGAAAAAACCGTCCTCCATTTAATTCCCTCTGGTATTCTGCGTGAAAACGTAACCAGCATCATCGGCAACGGTGTGGTGCTTTCACCGGCCGCGCTGATGAAAGAGATGAAGGGTCTGGAAGATCGCGGCTTTCCGGTACGCGACCGCCTGTTTATCTCCGAAGCCTGTCCGCTGATCCTGGAATATCACGTCGCGCTGGACGTGGCGCGTGAAAAAGCGCGCGGCGCCAAAGCGATCGGCACCACCGGTCGCGGCATCGGCCCAGCCTATGAAGACAAAGTTGCCCGTCGCGGTCTGCGCGTTGGCGACCTTTTCAATAAAGAAACCTTTGCGGCCAAGCTGAAAGAAGTGATGGAGTACCATAACTTCCAGCTGGTGAACTACTACAAAGAAGAAGCGGTCGACTACGACAAAGTGCTGAACGATATCATGGCCATTGCCGATATCCTGACCGGCATGGTGGTGGACGTTTCCGAACTGCTGGACGGCGCGCGTAAAAACGGTGACCTGATCATGTTTGAAGGCGCGCAGGGCACGCTGCTGGACATCGATCACGGCACCTATCCGTACGTAACTTCTTCTAACACCACCGCAGGCGGCGTAGCGACAGGTTCCGGTCTGGGCCCACGCTATGTGGATTACGTGCTGGGCATCGTGAAAGCCTATTCCACCCGCGTTGGCGCAGGCCCGTTCCCGACCGAGCTGTTCGACGAAACCGGCGAATTCCTGTGCAAGCAGGGTAACGAGTTCGGCGCCACTACCGGCCGTCGTCGTCGTACCGGCTGGCTGGATGCGGTTGCCGTGCGTCGCGCGGTGCAGATCAACTCGCTGTCTGGTTTCTGCATGACCAAGCTGGACGTGCTGGATGGCCTGAAAGAAGTTAAAATCTGCGTCGCTTACCGTATGCCGGACGGCCGCGAAGTGACCACCACGCCGCTGGCAGCAGAAGGCTGGGAAGGCATTGAGCCGATTTATGAAACCCTGCCGGGCTGGAGCGAAACCACCTTTGGCGTGAAAACGCTGGAAGGCCTGCCGCAGGCGGCGCGCAACTATATCAAGCGCGTTGAAGAAGTGACCGGCGTGCCGGTAGACATCATCTCTACCGGTCCTGACCGTAGCGAGACGATGATCCTGCGTGACCCTTTTGACGCATAAGATGTTAGCCAGGCCGGACAATATCCGGCCTGATTTCCTCTCCCGCTCTCTCGTCCCGCCCTCTCTTTATCAGCGCTTACTGAAATAAAATGGCCTCGAATGCGAAGGCTGGTTTATCATCATTGACAACACACTCATTTTTGAGCGGATTGCTGGCGCGTTTAGCGCCGTGCCGTTGAGGTAACCGTGCAGCTAACAAGTTTCACTGATTATGGTTTACGCGCGCTGATTTTTCTGGCCGCGCTGCCCGCAGGCAGGATGACCAGCATCACGGAAGTCACCGGGGCTTACGGCGTCTCGCGTAATCATATGGTTAAGATTATCAATCAGCTGAGTCGGGCAGGCTATGTCGCTGCGGTACGGGGCAAAAACGGCGGCATCCGGTTGGGTAAACCGGCCAGCGAGATCGTGATAGGCCAGGTCGTCCGCGATATGGAGCCGCTCCAGCTGGTGAACTGCCACAGTGACTTTTGCCACATCACCCCGGCCTGCCGCCTGAAAACGGCGCTGCACGAGGCCGTACAGTGTTTTCTCGCCGTGCTGGACGGCTACACGCTGGCCGATTTGGTTACCGACAACCATCCGCTCTACCAATTGCTGCGAATTGAGCAACCCTCTTTCCGCAGCTGATGACAACGGAGGAACCGCTATGTCAAAAGATCCATTTAAGGAACGGGAAGCTGAAAAATATGAGAACCCCATTCCCAGCCGCGAATTTATCCTTTCCCATTTAGATAAACGCGAAAAGCCCGCCAGCCGTGAAGAGCTGGCGGATGAACTTTCTATCTCTGGCGAAGAGCAAACCGAAGCGCTGCGCCGCCGCCTGCGCGCGATGGAGCGCGACGGACAGTTAGTGTTCACTCGTCGCCAGTGCTATGCGCTGCCGGAGCGTCTCGATCTGCTGCGCGGCAAGGTTATCGGCCATCGCGACGGCTTTGGCTTTTTGCGTGCCGAGGGCAGCAAAGACGATCTTTATCTCTCTGCCGAGCAGATGAAGATGTGTATGCACGGCGATGTGATCCTGGCCCAGGCAATGGGCGCCGATCGCAAAGGCCGCCGTGAAGCGCGCGTAGTGCGCGTGCTGGAGCCGCGTAATAACCAGATTGTTGGCCGCTACTTTACCGAAGCCGGCGTCGGCTTTGTGGTGCCGGACGACAGCCGCCTGAGCTTTGATATCCTGATCCCGCCGGAAGAGCTGATGAACGCCCGTATGGGCTATGTGGTGGTGGTGGAGCTGATGCAGCGTCCTACCCGTCGCAGCAAGGCTATCGGTAAAGTGGTGGAAGTGCTCGGCGACAATATGGGTACCGGCATGGCTGTCGAAATGGCGCTGCGTACCCACGATATTCCTCACGTCTGGCCGGAAGCGCTGGAGCGCCAGATCGCCCAGCTGAAGGAAGAAGTGCCGGAAGAAGCCAAAGCGGGCCGCGTAGATCTGCGCGATCTGCCGCTGGTCACCATTGACGGCGAAGACGCCCGCGACTTTGATGACGCCGTCTTCTGCGAAAGAAAACGCGGCGGCGGCTGGCGCTTATGGGTAGCTATCGCCGACGTCAGCTATTACGTTCGTCCCGGCACGCCGCTGGATGACGAAGCGGTTAACCGCGGCACCTCGGTCTATTTCCCGTCGCAGGTGGTACCAATGCTGCCGGAAGTGCTGTCCAACGGGCTTTGCTCGCTGAACCCGCAGGTGGATCGCCTCTGTATGGTCTGTGAAATGACCATCTCCGCCACCGGCAAGCTGACCGGCTACAAGCATTACGAAGCGGTCATGAACTCCTGGGCGCGCCTGACCTATAACAAGGTCTGGAGCATCCTGCAGGGCAATCAGGAGCTGCGCGAACAGTACCAGCCGCTGGTGAAGGATCTGGAAGAGCTGCACCGCATGTATCTGGTGCTGGAAAAAGCGCGCGAGCAGCGCGGCGGTATCTCCTTTGAAACCGACGAAGCCAAATTTATCTTCAACGCCGATCGCCGTATCGAGCGCGTTGAGCAGGTGGCGCGCAACGACGCCCACAAGCTGATTGAAGAGTGCATGATCCTGGCGAACATCGCTTCAGCGCGCTTTGTGGAGAAAAACCACGAGCCGGCGCTGTTCCGCGATCACGATCGTCCAAGTGAAGAAAACATCAAAAGCTTCCGTTCCGTGCTGAACGAGCTGGGCCTGACGCTGGGCGGCGGCAACAAGCCGCATCCGCTGGATTATGCCGAGCTGCTGACGCAGATCTCTTCGCGTCCCGATGCCGAAATGCTGCAAACCATGCTGCTGCGCTCGATGAAGCAGGCGGTATACGACCCGGAAAACCGCGGCCACTTCGGCCTGGCGCTGGCGTCCTATGCGCACTTTACGTCGCCGATCCGTCGTTATCCCGATCTGCTGCTGCATCGCGCTATCAAATATCTGCTGGCGAAAGAGAACAACACGCTACAGGGCAACACCACGCCGACCGGTGGCTATCACTATGAAATGCAGCAGATGCTGCAATTTGGTCAGCACTGCTCAATGACCGAACGCCGTGCGGACGAAGCGACGCGTGACGTAGCCGACTGGCTGAAGTGCGACTTTATGCAGGATCAGGTGGGCGAAACCTTTACCGGCGTGATCTCCAGCGTTACCGGCTTCGGCTTCTTCGTCCGCTTAAACGATCTGTTTATCGACGGGCTGGTGCATGTTTCCACGCTGGACAACGACTACTACCGCTTTGACGCCATCGGGCAGCGCCTGGTTGGCGAGTCCGGCGGCAAATCCTATCGCCTGGGTGATACGGTTGAAGTGCGCGTGGACGCGGTGCATATGGACGAGCGCAAAATTGACTTCGCGCTGATTTCCAGCGCGCGCAAACCGCGTGGCGAAGGCAAAACCGAGCGCGATCGGGCGAAGAAACCCGCCGCCCAGCACAGCGGCAAACGCCGTCGCGACCAGGGCAAAAAGGTGAACTTCGAGCCGGACAGCGCCTTCCGCAACGGCAAAAGCAAGGCCGGTGCGGCAGACGGCGCGAAAAGCGAGAAAAAACCGCGCAAGCCGTCGGATAAAAGCCGTAAAATCGCCGCCGCGACGCGTTCCAAACGCGCCGCGAAAAAGACCGATACGCCCGCATCCTGAAGGCAGGCAGACGCATAACCTCGCCGCATCCCGGATGCGGCATGTAACGACCAGTTGAGTAACAGTGAATGAGTGAAATAGTTTTTGGACTCCATGCCGTGCAGGCGCTGCTTGACAGCGATCCGCAGCGCTTTCAGGAAGTGTTTATCCTTAAAGGCCGTGACGATCGCCGTCTGCAGCCGGTAGTGAAGGCGCTGGAAGCGCAGGGCATCGTGATCCAGGTCGCCAGCCGTCAGTGGCTGGACAGCCAGGTCGAGGGCGGCGTGCATCAGGGGATCGTGGCGCGCGTCAAAGCCGGCCGCCAGTATCAGGAAAACGATCTGCCGGATCTGCTGGAAAAGCTGGAGAAACCTTTCCTGCTGATCCTGGACGGCGTAACCGATCCGCATAACCTGGGCGCCTGCCTGCGCAGCGCCGATGCGGCTGGCGTTCATGCGGTGATCGTGCCGAAAGATCGCTCCGCTCAGCTGAACGCCACGGCGAAAAAAGTGGCCAGCGGCGCGGCGGAAAACGTCCCGCTGATCCGCGTCACCAACCTGGCGCGCACGATGCGTATGCTCCAGGAAGCCAACGTCTGGATCGTCGGCACGGCGGGTGAAGCCGATCATACGCTGTACCAGAGCAAAATGACCGGCCCGATGGCGCTGGTGATGGGCGCGGAAGGCGAAGGCATGCGTCGTCTGACCCGTGAACACTGCGACGAGCTAATCAGCATTCCTATGGCGGGCAGCGTTTCCTCGCTGAACGTATCGGTCGCTACCGGCATCTGCCTGTTTGAGGCCGTGCGTCAGCGCGCGAAATAATCACGCCGGGGCGTGATCCGCGCCCCGAAATCCCTCTCTGCTCCTCGCCTGCGCCGTCCTCTTTTGCATACTGAGTGTGTGCCTACAGAAGGAGGTCAGGATGAACCGTACCCACCACGTCTTTAATCAGCCCCGTCCGCTGACCAACAGCAATCTTTTTCTTTCCGATACGCCGCTGCGCGAGGCCGTGCTGCGCGAAGGCGCGGGCTGGGACAACGATCTGTTGGCGTCCGTCGGGCAGCAGCTGGGCAGCGCCGAGTCGTCAGAGCTGGGCAGGCTGGCCAACAGCTATCCGCCGGAGCTGCTGCGCTACGATGCTGTAGGCGAACGGCTGGACGATCTGCGCTTTCATCCCGCCTGGCATCTGCTGATGCAGGGGCTGTGCAGCAACCGCGTGCATAACCTGCCGTGGCAGGAGAATGCGCCGCCCGCAGCCTTTGTCGCGCGGGCCGCCCGCTTTATCCTGCACGCCCAGGTGGAAGCGGGCACGCTTTGCCCTGTCACCATGACTTTCGGCGCTATTCCGCTGCTGAAATCCCATTTACCTGCGCCTTTTAGCGGCTGGCTTACGCCGCTGCTTTCCGACCGTTACGATCCGCATTTGCAGCCGGGCGAGCACAAGCGCGGGCTGCTTATCGGCATGGGCATGACTGAAAAACAGGGCGGCACCGATGTGCTGAGCAACACCACACGCGCCGAACCCGTGGGCAACGGCGAATACCGGCTCACCGGCCATAAATGGTTTTTTTCAGTGCCACAAAGCGATGCGCATCTGGTGCTGGCGCAGGCCAAAGGCGGGCTTTCCTGCTTTTTCCTGCCGCGCCTGCTGCCGGACGGCAGCCGTAATGCCGTGCATCTGGAGCGGCTGAAGGACAAGCTGGGCAATCGATCCAATGCCAGCAGCGAAGCAGAGTTCTTTGCGGCCAGCGGCTGGCTGATTGGCGAAGAGGGCGAAGGCGTCCGGCAGATTTTAAAAATGGGCGGCTATACCCGTTTTGACTGCGCGCTGGCGAGCCATGCGATGATGCGCCGCGCGTTTTCCATTGCGCTTTATCATTGCCATCAGCGTCAGGTGCAGGGCAAAAGCCTGGTCGATCAGCCGCTGATGCGTCAGCAGCTCTGCTCGCAGGCCCTGCTGCTGGAAGGGCAGACGGCGATGCTGCTGCGGCTGGCCGGCGCGTGGTCGGCGGAAAGCGGTGAAGCGGGCAAACTCTTCAGCCGACTGTTTACGCCTGCGGCGAAATACGTGGTGTGCAGACGCGGCATCAGCTTTGTCGCGGAGGCGATGGAAATGCTGGGCGGTATCGGCTACTGCGAGGAGAGCGAGCTGCCGAGGCTCTATCGTGAAATGCCGGTTAACAGCATCTGGGAAGGTGCCGGTAACGTGATGTGCCTGGACGTATTGCGCGTGCTGAGTAAGCAGCCAGCCGCCATGGAGCTGCTGGCCAGAGAGTTTGAGGCGGTGAAAGGGCAAAGCCGCTACTTCGACGGTGCCTGGCGCCAGTTAAAGCTGCTGCTGCGCCATCCGCAGGAAGCCCAGGCGCGTGCAATCTGCGAAAGCCTGTTCAACCTGGCCTGCGGCGTGCAGGTCATGAGGCAGCTGGAACCCTGCATAGCCGACGCCTGGTGCCGACAGCTGCGCGGGCCGGCGCCGCTGTCGGAAAAAGTCTGTCAGCGTTTGCTACTGCGCGCCACCGGCATTAGCTGACGGCCCATAAAGCACCGCCGTTGAATACCAGCGGCCCGGCATGACCGTTTCGCTGACCATCTGGATGACGTAATACTTCGCGCCCGCCTCGTTGGCTTTAGCGGCAATAGCCCGCGCGGCATCATCTGGCGAGCCGCGTACCGACACGCTGACGGTGCCGAGCCGCGTCAGCGTCGTGCTCTGCGCGCGCGTGATCTCCTGCGCCTGCGCCTGTACCGGCGGGGGCGGCTGCGGCGTGGTTTGGGTCAGGCTACAGCCCGTAAGCAGCAGCACGAAAAACAGGGATAACCTGGACATAAGCACTCCTCTTGATGGACTGCCTGAAGTGTAAGCTATCCCGATGCTTTATGCCTTGACGCGGAAAACCTGCACCAGAGCGGTCAGGTGATGGCCTTTGCGGCTCAGCTCTTGCGCGGTCAGCTCTGAGGTGGCGACCAGCTCGGTGCTTTCGTGCGTCGCCTGGCCAATCTGGTTCATGGCAATATTGACCTGGCCAATGCCCGCCGACTGCTCTTTAGACGCAATGTTGATTTCGCTCATCAGCACTTTCACCTGCTCGATACGGCCAACGATATCCTCCATTGACTGGCGCGTCTGCTCGGACAGATTGTGGCCCTGTACCACTTTGCTGAGTGAGTTTTCAATCAGGCCGTCAATCTCTTTGGCCGCCGTGGCGCTGCGCTGCGCCAGCGCGCGGACTTCCGCCGCCACCACCGCAAAGCCTTTACCGTGCTCGCCCGCGCGCGCCGCTTCCACTGCGGCGTTCAGCGCCAGGATATTGGTCTGGAAAGCAATAGATTCAATCACCTGAGTAATATCGGCAATGCTCTGTGAAGCGCTCTTGATATCGGTCATGGTCGTCACGGAACGCGTCACCGTTTCGCCGCCTTTACCGACCGCCGCCGCCGCTTCGCCTACCAGCGTCAACGCCTGGGAAACGTTAGCGGCGTTTTGCGCCACGGTAGCGCTCAGCTGCTCCATGCTGGCCGAGGTTTCTTCCACGCTGGCCGCCTGACGCGTGATCTGCTCGCTGATGTTTTCGCTGCTGGAGGCGATAGCATCTGTTCCGCTGCTGATCTCCTGAGCGGCTTCACGAACCTGAGACACGATACGATCCAGCCCGTCGCCGATACCGTTGATCGCGACGATCAGCTTGCCCACTTCATCATGGCGCCGGGTTTCCAGCGTGGCCTGCAAATTACCGGCAGAGTAGTGCTCGGCCAGCTCGATGACCTGCTGTAGCGGCCTGCTTATCCAACGATGCGTGGTGGTGATAAAGCCCAGCGCGAACAGCGCAACCAGCGCGGCGCCCAGCGTCAGGAACAGATTGCGGGTATGTTGGATCGGCGCCAGCAGGCTGGCTTTATTGACTTCGCCCAGAATTATCCAGTGCCAGTCTGGCAGATGATGCCAGGCCATGATCTGCGTTTCGCCGTTGGCGTCTTTGACTTCCACCTTGCCAGAAGTCTGGCTCAGCAGCAGCTGGCGGGTGGCTTCCGGCCAGGCCGGCAGCTGGCCTTCGCGTTCAGGATGGAAGACATACTGGCCGCGTGTTTTGCCTGCGGCATCGCTCAGCACGGAGAAGTGACCGCTTTCGCCCAGCTTTTTCACCAGCACTTTTTCTCTAATCAACGCGTACTGTTTGGTAATATCCACGCCGACAAACAGAATGCCGACCACCTGTCCGCTGGCGTCTTTTACCGGCTGATACTGCGTGATATAGCGTTTGCCAAACAGCATGGCAACGCCCTGGAAGATCTGGCCCTGCTGCGCCATTTTCCAGGCTGGGCTGGCGCGATCCAGCCGGGTGCCGATAGCACGCTCGCCATTCTCTTTGCGTAGCGAGGTCGACACGCGCAGGAAATCGTCGCCGGTACGCACGAAAACGGTCGAGATAGCGCCGGTGCGCGCCAGAAAATCATCCACCAGGCTTTCGTCCAGATTCAGCGTTTTTAGCCCCGCACGCAGGACTGGCGCCTGTTCGGCACCAATCGTTACGCGTTCGCCAGGATCGATGGAGAACTGCTTCGGCAAAAAGCTTTGAAAAAGCGCGGTATAGTTAGCGACTTCTTCACTCAGCGTGCTGTTGAACATGGTGGCCATATCGCCGATGCCGTCGACCTGGTTTTCCATATTTTCCAGCGTTAACGCCTGCATTTGATTCGACGCGTTATTGGTCAGCGCCAGCGTTAAAACTAAAAATAATGCGGCTACGCTTAGCGAGGTTATTACCGACAGCTTAACGCCGAGGCTCCAGCGCCCAAATGCGAGAAATTTCATAAAATAGCCTGTATTAAAAGAGGGGGGTCATAACGGTTAACGGCTGGAAAAAGAAAATATTTAGTGAGCGCTTCAGCATGCAGATCAATTAAATAAGCAATAAACTCAAATAACAGCATGATTAGCTGGCTATTTGTATTTGTAGCCTGTAGCGCAACGACTTAAGGGGAAAGTGATGATTGAAGTCAGTACGGAATTTTTTGCGGGGATTGAATGCCTGCACGCCGCGCCGACAGGCAAAAGAGACGAGCCGCTGCCTACTATCCTTTTTTATCACGGGTTTACCTCGTCGAAAGAAGTCTATAGCTATTTCGGCGTGGCGCTGGCGCTGGCGGGCTTTCGCGTGATCCTGCCCGACGCGGATATGCACGGCGCGCGCTATAACGGCGATAGCGAATATCGCCTGTCCCACTTCTGGGAAATCCTGAAAAGCAATATTGATGAAGTACCGCAGCTTATAGCCTCGCTGCGGCAGCAGAATTTGATTGAGGGTACGCGCCTTGCGGCGGCGGGTGCCTCAATGGGCGGCATGACCGCGCTGGGCGCGATGGCGCGCTACCCCTGTTTTACCAGCGTCGCCTGCCTGATGGGGTCGGGCTATTATATGTCGCTGTCCCACACGCTGTTTCCGCCGCTGGCCGTGCATACGCCCGAGCAGGCGCAGGCTTTTGCTCAGCGAATGGCGCCGCTGGCGGATTATGATATCAGTCGGCAGCTGGAGAAAATTGCCGATCGGCCGCTGCTGATTTGGCATGGTGAAGCGGATGAGATGGTACCGGTGGCAGAGAGCGTGCGGCTGGAAAAAGCGTTAAGAGAAGCGAAGCTCGATGCCGGGCTGACGTTTCTCACGGAGCAGGGCATCGGGCATCGCATCACGCCGTCGGCGCTGGAAGCCACGACAGCATTTTTCAAACGTCATTTGTAGACGGGATCACAGCTGCTGCGCCAGTCGTTGCGCAGCGGGGATCGTCACCAAAGGCTTGTCCGTCATCTGTCCCGTTGGCGAATCGATACGGTTTACATAGACGTAGCTGTTCGCCGCCTGGCTGGCTACGCTCTGCCCACAGTCGGTATCGGCAAGGGCGGGGGTGGAAAGGGCGAGTCCGAGTAAGGTGGCGATTGCGATGGTTTTCATGATTCAACTCCACAATCAGGTAACAAATCTGACGCCGGGCGTCAGGGTCTTGTCTTCACCCTGTAAGTTTAGCGCCGTTCGCGATAAAGTGTATTAGTAATTCTTGCTTTTTACCGTCGCGCTTTAGGGGCGAAAAAACAGGCTAATTGCCTGGTCCCTTTCGCTTCCCACCGCAGCCTGGCTCAGGCTGACAAATAATTTACATCAGGCCGCGACTTTACCTTGAGTTTCCCCCCCGCCGCCAGTATGATTACGCGTCAATTTTTCAGCCGCATTCTCAGGTTGTGACCCGATAGTTGTCAGGTCACGGCTTATAACGTTCCTTGCTTCCATGGGCCGCGGTTGACCCCGACAGGAGGCTGAATAATCCGTAAGGAGCAAATTCGATGCGTCATTACGAAATCGTATTTATGGTTCACCCTGACCAGAGCGAACAGGTTCCTGGCATGATCGAGCGCTACTCTGCGACCATCACTGGTGCAGAAGGTACGATCCACCGCCTGGAAGACTGGGGCCGCCGTCAGCTGGCTTACCCGATCAACAAACTGCACAAAGCTCACTACGTTCTGCTGAACGTTGAAGCGCCGCAGGAAGCGATCGATGAGCTGGAAACTAACTTCCGCTTCAACGACGCCGTTATCCGCAGCATGGTTATGCGCGTTAAGCACGCGGTAACTGAAGCTTCTCCGATGGTTAAAGCGAAAGACGAGCGCCGTGAGCGTCGTGAAGATTTTGCTAACGAAACCTCTGATGAAGCAGATGCTGGGGATTCTGAAGAGTAATTGACCGTGGAGGCTAATCGGCTGACGCTGTCTGGCACCGTGTGCAAGACGCCGATGCGTAAAGTCAGCCCCTCAGGTATTCCACACTGCCAGTTCGTGCTTGAGCACAGATCGATGCAGGTGGAGGCCGGTTTTACCCGGCAAGCCTGGTGTCGCATGCCGGTGATTATCAGCGGCAAAGCCCATCAGGCCATTACTCAAAGTATAACGGTCGGCACGCCGGTCACCGTTTCAGGTTTCATTAGCAGCCATCAAGGGCGCAATGGGCTGAATAAGACGGTGCTGCATGCCGAGCAGATTGAATTGATAGATTCTGGAGACTAGCCAAATGGCACGTTATTTCCGTCGTCGCAAGTTCTGCCGTTTCACCGCGGAAGGCGTTCAAGAGATCGATTATAAAGATATCGCAACGCTGAAAAACTACATTACTGAAAGCGGTAAGATTGTACCAAGCCGTATCACTGGTACTCGCGCTAAATACCAGCGTCAGCTGGCTCGTGCTATCAAGCGCGCGCGTTACCTGTCTCTGCTGCCGTATACCGATCGTCATCAGTAACGGCTGTTGTCAATTAACGACTTTAAGAGGATAAGGTAATGCAAGTTATTCTGCTTGATAAAGTAGCAAACCTGGGCACCCTGGGCGACCAGGTAAACGTTAAAGCGGGCTACGCTCGTAACTTCCTGGTACCACAGGGCAAAGCTGTTCCTGCTACCAAGAAAAACGTTGAGTTCTTCGAAGCACGCCGTGCAGAGCTGGAAGCCAAACTGGCTGACGTTCTGTCCGCTGCTAACGCTCGCGCTGAGAAAATCAATGCACTGGGCACCGTTACCATCGCGTCTAAAGCAGGCGACGAAGGTAAACTGTTCGGTTCTATCGGTACTCGCGACATCGCTGACGCTGTAACTGCAGCCGGCGTTGAAGTAGCCAAGAGCGAAGTTCGCCTGCCGAACGGCGTTCTGCGCACTACCGGTGAGCACGAAGTGGACTTCCAGGTTCACAGCGAAGTCTTCGCTAAACTGACTGTAAACGTGGTTACTGAAGCTTAATCGCTTCTCTACCGCTTAAAAACGCCGGCCTTGTGCCGGCGTTTTTGTTTGTGAAAAGCGTTTTCTGAGCAAGTTTGTAATGTAAAAAGCCGACATCGCGTCGGCGTTTTTGTTTGGCTAATGAACCTGCAGAAACGCGCCGTCCGGCTGGCGGGTAAATAAAATTTCCCCCTGCTCCGTAGTTACGGCCAGTCCCGTCACCACACCGTGCGAATTCTGGCGGATCCTGACCGCCTGACCGGCCTGCAAATTACTCAGCGGCTTGTCGTTGCCCTCCACGCGGGCCATTGCAAATACATCATTTACCGGCAGATTGTGGTCGCGGAACAGCTGCGCCAGCGTTTGCCCGTTGGCAATCTGGTAGTTTGTCCACTGTCCCTGAGCATCGCCTTTAGGCTGCTGGCTGTTATCCACCCGACCGCTAAGCTCCGCCTGTAGCGGCACGTCTGTTGTGGTGCGCTCAACGTTAACGGGGCGCTCCGTCTGCTCCGGCTGTCGCGGCGAAGGCCACAAAAAAGCCAGCAAAACCAGCGCCCCGGCCAGGATAATGCCGCGACGGTGGAAAGACGGCAGCGGATCCATCCAGCGCGCGGAATCCGCCAGGTGCCAGAGCCAGTTGAACCACTTCGATGCTGGTGACGCTTTAGTGACGGGCATGGCGTCGTCCTCCTTGCGCGATCCTCGCGCGAATAAAATAAACCGCTTTAACAAAGCCGGCCGGCGTTTCCTTCGTCTGCGGGCAATATGGCCCATGTTAACCTCTACTGAAATATAGCTGATAGCGCACTCTCCGCGCGGCTTTTATAGCGTAAGCGGAGCAGCGTTATTGTTTCCTTTTACGCTGAAAATGTCACCTGAAGAAGATGGCGTTTTACCCCTGTTGCCTGCGCTGTTATGCTTCGTCCTCAGTTTTATTACCAGTAAAGGAAAATCCATGACTACCCCTTCTTTAGACAGCGTAGAAGCACAAGCAAGCTACGGTATCGGTTTACAGGTTGGCCAGCAGCTGCTGGAATCCGGGCTGCAGGGGCTGCAGCCAGAAGCGCTGCTGGCTGGCCTGCGCGACGCGCTGGAAGGGAACTCCCCGGCTGTGCCCGTTGACGTTGTTCACCGCGCGCTGCGTGAAGTGCACGAGCGTGCCGACGTGGTTCGTCGCGAGCGTCAGCAGGCGATGGCCGCCGAAGGCCAGAAATTCCTGGAAGAGTACGGTCAGCGTGACGGCGTGAGCAGCACCGAATCCGGCCTGCAGTTCAGCGTCATCAAGCAGGGCGACGGCGCTATTCCGTCTCGCCAGGATCGCGTTCGCGTTCACTATACCGGCAAACTGATCGACGGCAGCGTGTTTGACAGCTCCGTGGCGCGCGGCGAACCGGCTGAGTTCCCGGTCAGCGGCGTTATCCCAGGCTGGATCGAAGCGCTGACCCTGATGCCGGTCGGCTCAAAGTGGGAGCTGGTTATCCCACAGAACCTGGCCTACGGCGAGCGCGGCGCTGGCGCTTCCATTCCGCCATTCAGCACGCTGGTGTTTGAAGTTGAGCTGTTAGAAATTCTGTAACAGCCGATCCTGCCGGGATAACGATTGTTGTTGTTCCGGCAGGAGACCTGTTATTCCTCAATATTGCCTGATATGAATTTTATTACGCGTTAAATAATGCGGATGCTTTAACTAATAGCCTTTTCTCACTCGTTGAAAATATATTCAGCCGATTCTGAAAATACCCTGCTGGATTATTTTGATCCTGAAGGAAGGTTTGACTACGCCGCTTTTTTGAAATAAGTTCTCGACGTGGCAATGAATGCCATAGTAATGCTGATGATATTATTATCAAGGAGAACTATAAATGCGCGAGTTGACCAACAATGAAATTGCCGCGGTTGCAGGCGCCGGGCTTTTTTCTGATATCGGCAAAGGTATTGGCTTTCTTATCGGTTCTGTGATCGACCAGGGCGCCTCTGCCGGTGGCTTAACAACTTCTTCCGTTGACGCTGTTTCCCAACTGGGCGGCGGAATTGGTAAAATACTGGAGTTAAACATTTCCGGTGCGATTAACGATATTGGTGCGGGCGTGGTTGGCCTGGTCAAATATGGTATTGACTCCATTAATAGCCTGAAATCCTCTACCGGCGCATAAGTTTATTACCACTGGTAATAAATAAAGCCAGCCTTGTATGCCAGGCTGGCTTTTTTATGAAAGATTCGTCAGTTAAGGCCAATATGGTAAAGCGCAAAGCCGATATCGTCCTGGCCTGCTTGCTTCAGCGGATATTGGCCATGATTTTTAATAAATTCAGCTGCTTTTGAAGATGGCGAAGTTTCAAAAAAGATATTCAGAGGGACCTTAGCGTTAATATTTTCCAGCCGCCAGTTGTTATCCGCCTGCGGACTGACCTCGCCATGCACCCGGGTCTGCGCCGTAATGTATGCCGCTACGACAGCGCGATTTTCATCCGGAGAAGCAAAAGCGACGTGATCCTCGCCGGTTCCGGCAAATTTGCCGCCGTAGGCGCGATAGTTATTGGTCGCCACCAGAAAAGTCGCCTCGGGATCGACTGGTTTTCCCTGGAAGGTTAAATCGC
Organism: Erwinia sp. TECH1; assembly: GCF_054057575.1. Taxonomy (NCBI): domain Bacteria; kingdom Pseudomonadati; phylum Pseudomonadota; class Gammaproteobacteria; order Enterobacterales; family Erwiniaceae; genus Erwinia; species Erwinia sp. TECH1. The sequence goes on from NZ_JBSRZK010000001.1 coordinate 689,842, forward strand.
GGATACGGGAAGCCTTGTCATTAATCAACTGACATTCCGCATCGTAGCGGGCAGGCTGCGTGACGTCGATTCGGTAGCTCACGCCGTCAATAACGTCGAAATTATAGGTACGAAAATCCCAGTTAATCAGCGGCTGCGGTTTAGTGCTGGCCGGATCGATCTGGTTAAACTGACCCGCCGAGCATTCCAGCCACTCTTTTACCTCTTTACCGCTGGCCTTTACGACCACCAGCGTATTGGGATAGAGGTAAAGATCCGCTGCGTTACGAAAGGTCAGCGGGCCTTTTTCCACTTCCACATAGCTGGCCGGATCGTTTTTACGGCCGCCGGCTTTGAACGGTGCGGCGGCGGAAAGCACGGGCAGATTGGCCAGATCCGGATCGCCCTGAATAAAGCGCTCTGCATAATCGCGCTGCGCATTATTCACAATCTGCACGGTCGGATCGTCCTGAACCAGCGACAGATAGCTGTACATCACGTCTGCCGATTTTCCGATAGGCTGGCTGACAAATTCACGCGTGGCGTGATGATCGGGCGCCATCACCTTCAGCAGCGCCTGATCTTCCGCCGCCAGCGATTTTTTCGCCGCCGTATCGTAAATGGGCCGGGCCTGCGCGGTCGCTTCGCTTACCCGCCAGCGGCCTGCATCGTTATTAAGCACCAGATCGACCACGCCCAGATGATCGCCCCACATGCCCGGCATCACCGCCGGTATCCCGTTCAGCGTACCTTTAGCGATATCGGCACCTTTGATCGCGGCAAAATCTTTGCTGGGGAAAACGGCGTGCGCATGGCCAAACAGGATGGCGTCGATGCCGGGAACCTGGCTGAGGTAGTAAACGGAGTTTTCCGCCATCGCGTGCCACGGCTCGCTGGAGAGGCCGGAATGGGGGATAGCCACGATCAGATCCGCGCCCTGGCGGCGCATCTCCGGTACCCATTTACGGGCGGTTTCGGTAATATCCTCCACGGTAATTTTACCGCTGAGGTTTTTCTTGTCCCACACCATAATCTGCGGCGGCACAAAACCGATGTAGCCCACTTTGAGCTGATGCTTGTTGCCCTCGCGATCCGTCACTTCCGTCGCCTTAATCAAAAAAGGCGTGAACAGCGGCTTACCGCTGTGGATATCAATGATATTGGCATTGATGTAGGGGAATTTCGCGCCGCTGATGGCTTTTTGCAGGTAATCCAGGCCATAGTTGAATTCATGGTTGCCCAGGTTGCCTACCGTGTAATCCAGCGTGTTCAGCGCCTTGTAAACGGGATGGATTTCGCCCTGCTGTAAGCCCCTGGCCGCCACATAGTCACCGAGCGGGCTGCCCTGAATAATGTCGCCGTTATCCACCAGCACGCTGTTGGCGGCCTCTTTACGCGCCGCCTCAATTAACGTTGCGGTACGCACCAGCCCGAACTTTTCCGTTGGGGTATCCTTGTAGTAATCGAAATCCATCATATTGCTGTGCAGGTCGGTGGTTTCCAGCAGGCGGAAATCGACCGTGGCAGCGTGTAGCGCGCAGCTGACCAGCAGCGCAACGGGCGTCACAACGGACTTAATCATTGTTTCTCCTTAATAGCGTTTGTGTAATCCCTAACGTCGCAAAGTTTTATGAAACTAATACCTTCTTTCTCATAATTATGTGAGCAGCTACAAATATTTATCTCTTATGGCCCGGCCCGTCGGGAACGATTAAGGTCGTTGCGGGGTCAACCTGATGAAAAACAGCAGCCCCTGCGGCGTAAAATAATTTATGCTATTGATAATTAAGCGCTGGCGGATCGTTTGGCCTTCGATCTTTGCTATCGACTATGATCAACAGAGAGCGCTGGCGCTGGCAAAGTGATAGCCAGCGCCAGCCAGCAAATCAAGAGGTGGACAATGTTAGAGAATATATGCCAGCTGGCACGAGACGCGGGCGTTGCCATCATGCAGATATACGATGGTCAGGCGCCGCTTGATGTTGCCACAAAATCCGATGATTCGCCGGTCACCGCAGCGGATATCGCCGCACACAAGGTGATCCTGAAGGGGCTGACCACGCTGACGCCCGACGTGCCCGTTTTGTCTGAAGAAGATCCGCCGGGCTGGGAGATCCGCCAGCACTGGCAGCGCTACTGGCTGGTCGATCCGCTGGACGGCACCAAGGAGTTTATCAAGCGGAACGGCGAGTTCACCGTCAATATTGCGCTGATTGAAAACGGCAAGCCCGTGCTGGGCGTGGTCTACGCGCCGGTGATGGACGTGATGTATTCGGCCGCCGAGGGGAAAGCCTGGAAGGAAGAGGGCGGCGTAAAAACGCAGATCCACGTGCGCGAGGCGCGCCCGCCGTTGGTGGTGGTCAGCCGTTCGCATTCCGACAGCGAGCTGGAGGATTACCTTAGCCAGCTGGGCGAGCATCAGACCATTGCTATTGGCTCCTCGCTGAAGTTCTGTCTGGTCGCGGAAGGCAAGGCGCAGCTCTATCCCCGCTTTGGGCCAACGAATATCTGGGATACCGGTGCAGGCCACGCCGTAGCCATTGCCGCAGGCGCGCACGTGCATGACTGGCAGGGGAAAACGCTGGACTATGCGCCGCGCGAAGCCTTTTTGAATCCGGGCTTCCGCGTCTCGATCTTTTAATCGGCCAGGGGAGGCGGCACCGGCGCCTCCCTCTGTCCGTCAGCGTAACAGCTGACGCACCAGCATAATCACCTGCTGGACTTCCTGCTGCGTCAGCGCGCCATCCTTGACGAAACGCACCTTTCCTCCGCTATCCAGCACAATAATCGCCGACCCTTCATCCTGCAGCTGCCAGGCCCGTTTGGCCGTGCCGTCGCTGTCGACGATAAACTGCGACCAGGGATACTGTTTCTTATTGCTCTGAATGCTGCTGCGGACAAACATGCCGGTGCCGGGGATAGCATCGTCGGTATTCACCAGCGTGGTGGTCTGATAGCGATCGTGGGGAAACCGGGCCGATTTAATCGCCTCGATCAGCGCCGCATTTTTCTCTTTGGCCGAGGCGCGTCCGGCGATGTGCTGAAGAACGCGCACTTTGCCCGGCAGCGCGGCGCTGTTCCAGGCTCGATAGCTGAACTGCTCCTGCTGATAACGCAGCTCGCCTTGATCGGTAATGCCGACAGGCGGCACGCGCTGGCCTGTAACCAGGTTATGGGCGCTGGCGGCGCACGACAGCAACGTTAACAGCAGCAGTAAAAGACGAAAAATCATGATTGAACTCATTAGTCATGTTTCTGCAATAATAAACGTGGATGATGCGTCTGTCGCAGCGATACAACATCTTTGCAACACAACGCACAATTCCGTAAAGGTCGAAGGTTTATACTGCGTTCATGCAGCCGGGTGAAAGAGCCTACTGTCATGATGTGTAAAAACAGTAAAAAAACTCGGTTTTAGGAATTTTAGAAGTGAAACCTGGTCTATAGTGTATCCACTTTGTGCTGCAAAGATTCGTACCGAACTTGGAAACGACGCAGCACGCATCATCTTTCAGGAGTTGTAACATGAAGATTTTCCAGCGCTATAATCCGCTGCAGGTGGCCAAATATGTCAAAACACTATTCCGTGGCCGGATCTACATCAAAGATGTAGGCGCATTTGAGTTCGATAAAGGTAAGATCCTGATCCCACGCATTAAAGATAAGCAGCACTATAGCGTGATGTCAGAAGTGAACCGTCAGGTGCTGCGTTTGCAGACCGAGTTCAACTAGCAACCGGCAGGCCGGTTCAAAAGAAAGAAGGCGCGAAATTCGCGCCTTTTCTGTTTTTATTCTTCGACCATTTTGTTCAGCACGGCGGCACCCTGTCGGGTTTCATCAATCCTCGTCACCAGAAGCTGATCGATACGGTAGCTGTCGATATCCACTACCTCGAACTTATAGCCGTGAAACTTCACGAAGTCGGTGCGTTTAGGGATTTTTCTCAGCATATACATCATAAAGCCGCCGATAGTCTCGTAGTTGCCGGACTGCGGGAACTCGTCGATATCCAGTACGCGCATCACGTCGTCGATTGGCGTGCCGCCTTCCACCAGCCAGGAATTCTCGTCGCGCGCCACGATCTGCTCTTCCATTCCCTGGCCAACCAGATCGCCCATCAGCGTGGTCATCACATCGTTCAGGGTAATGATCCCCACTACCAGCGCATATTCGTTCATGATCACCGCAAAATCTTCCCCTGCGGTTTTAAAGCTTTCCAGCGCCTCGGAGAGCGTCAGCGTATCCGGCACGATCAACGCCGAACGGATCTGCACGCCGCTGTTAAGCGCCATGCTCTGGTTGCCCAGCACGCGCAGCAGCAGCTCTTTGGAATCGACATAGCCGACGATATGGTCGATATCGTCATTACAGACCAGAAACTTGGAGTGCGGATGATTGGCAATCTTCTCCTTCAGGCTCGACTCATCCTCATGCAGATTGAACCACACCACGTTCTCGCGCGAGGTCATGGAGGAGGGCACGGTGCGCGACTCCAGCTCAAACACGTTTTCAATCAGCTCGTGCTCCTGCTTGCGCAGTACGCCAGCGAGCGCGCCCGCTTCTACCACCGCGTAGATATCGTCTGAGGTGATATCGTCCTTGCGCACCAGCGGGATTTTAAACAGGCGGAAAATAATATTGGCGCCGCCGTTAAAGAACCACACCAGCGGCCGAAAGATAAACAGGCACATCCGCATTGGATTGATGATTTTCAGCGCGACGGTTTCCGGCGCGATCATCCCCAGACGTTTTGGGAAAAGATCGGCGAACAGGATAAACAGGCTGGTCACCACGGTAAAAGAGGCGATAAAGCTCAGCTGCTCCGCCAGTACCGGGCCGGTGATGCGATCGAAAAGCGAGCGGAACACGGGCGAAAACGCGGAATCGCCCACGATACCGCCCAGAATAGCCACGGCGTTCAGGCCTATCTGCACCACGGTAAAAAACATCCCCGGCGTTTCCTGCATCTTCAGCACGCGCTGGGCGTTGATGTTGCCGTCGTCCGCCAGCAGCTTCAGCTTGATTTTGCGCGAGGCGGCCAGAGAGATTTCCGAAAGTGAAAAAAATGAGCTGATGGCGATCAGCATTAAGATGACAAGCAAGCTGTCTAACATAAAACATCCATTAAATGGCCGCTTCAGGCGCTTTCAGAGGAAAATGCGCTAAAGCAGGCCTTAAGTTGATTACCTGTCATTTTTGGCCTGGGCAGCAGATGAGGAGCAGCTGACCTTCTGTACCTGTGAGCGGCACCGGGCTATCCGTGCCAAAAATGTCTGCGCCATTTGGCTTGGGCAGAAAGACGTTAACTGGCCGCAGCGCGGCCTCTGCCAGAGATTATAGCTGTGGTGAGGATTGCTTACAATTACGGCGCTGCAGGCGAACCGGCGGTGAGATTTATCCGAGTCTGCATTGCAGGCTGATATAGCGTAACATTCCCTCACGATCCATGGTTGTAACCTGGCGATTCTTTGCACACAATAACGCAAATTTCGGCCTTTCAGTGAAAAAGAGCCTCTGAACCCGTAAAAAGTTGCCATGCTTAAGCGGGCTATTTTCAAGATTCAGCAGTTGCGCCCATCTGGAATCCGGGCCGGCAATAAATTCAGGAGTTAGCGTGCCACGAATCCATGTCTATTGCATGTTAGGTCTGATCGCAGCCGTGCCTGCCGCTCAGGCGGCTACGGTGCGTTTGCAGGTCACTGGCCTGTCTGGGGAATTACAAAAAAACGTGCGCGCAAGATTGTCGACCATCGCAAGCGAGGAAGTGACCTCCGATGGGCGTTTCCGCGCGCGCGTCAGCGAAGCGGTTAAGGAAGGACTTAAGGCGCTGGGCTACTACGAGCCGGAAATTGAATTTGAACTGCAGCCGCCGCCTGCGGGCGGCAGACGTCCGGTGCTGCTGACGAAAGTCACGCCCGGCCCGCCGGTGAAGCTGGCGGGCGAAACGGTGATTATTCGCGGTGGCGCGCGCACCGACGAGGATTACCAGACGCTGGTACGCACCGGCAAAGCCAAAATCGGCGGCGTGCTTAACCACAGCGACTACGACAGCTTTAAAAGCTCGCTCAGCAATCTGGCGCTGCGCAAAGGCTATTTTGACGGCGACTACCGCAAAAGCCAGCTGGGCGTTTCCGTCGAGCGGCACGAAGCTTTCTGGGATATCGATTACGACAGCGGTCAGCGCTACCGCTTTGGCGACGTCACCTTTGAAGGGTCGCAGATCCGCGAGGAATACCTGCAAAACCTGGTGCCGTTTAAAAAGGGCGACTACTACAGCTCGCGCGATTTGGCCGAGCTGAACCGCCGCCTTTCCTCTACCGGCTGGTTTAATTCCGTGGTGGTCGCGCCGCAGTTCGATCAATCCCGCAAAAATAAAATATTACCGCTGCACGGCGTGGTCAGCCCGCGCACGGAAAACACCATCGAAACGGGCGTGGGTTACTCCACCGACGTCGGCCCGCGCGTTAAAGCGACCTGGAAAAGGCCTTGGGTAAACTCCTACGGCCACAGCTTTACCACCAGCGCCAATATCTCTGCGCCGGAGCAGCAGCTCGACTTCAGCTATAAAATCCCGCTGCTGAAAAACCCGGTCGAGCAGTATTACCTGCTGCAGAACGGCCTGAAAAGAACCGACCTGAACGACACCAAATCCGACTCCACCACGCTGGCCGCGTCCCGCTACTGGGAATCCTCTACGGGCTGGCAGCGCGCCATTAATCTGCACTGGAGCCTGGATCACTTTACCCAGGGTAACGTCACCAACACCACCATGCTGATCTATCCCGGCGTCAGCGTTAACCGCACCCGTTCGCGCGGCGGCCTGATGCCCGTGTGGGGCGACTCGCAGCGCTACTCGCTGGATGTCTCCGATACGACCTGGGCCTCGGATATCGATTTCGCCGTGGTGCAGGCGCAAAACGTCTGGATCCGCACGCTGGCGGATAAACATCGCTTCGTGCTGCGCGGCAATCTCGGCTGGATTGAAACCAACGATTTTGAACGCGTGCCGCCTGATTTGCGCTTTTTCGCCGGTGGCGACCGCAGCATTCGCGGCTACAAGTACAAAGGCATTTCGCCGCGCGACGACGATGGCAAGCTGACCGGCGCCTCGAAGCTGGCGACCGGATCGGTGGAATATCAGTACAACGTAACCGGTAAATGGTGGGGCGCGGTGTTTGTGGATTCCGGCGAAGCGGTCAACGACATCAAGCAGAGCAATGTCAAAACCGGCGCCGGTTTCGGCGTGCGCTGGCAGTCGCCGGTTGGGCCGATCAAGCTGGATATCGCCCGTCCGGTCGGCGACAGCGAAGATCGGGACGTACAGTTTTATATCGGATTGGGGCCTGAATTATGAGTCGCTGGAAAAAGGTCCTTATTGGCATCCTGATTTTCCTGGTCGTGCTGCTCGGCAGCGTGGCATTTTTAATTGGCACCACCACCGGATTACATCTGGTGCTGAACGGCGCGGCGCGCTGGGTGCCGGGGCTGGACATCAAACAGGTCAGCGGCGGCTGGCGTAACCTGACGTTAAAAGGCGTGCAGTATGAGATGCCTGGCGTGACGGTTAATGCCGGCGAGTTTCATCTGGCCCTGCAGCTGGGCTGCCTGAAAAACAGCGCGTTCTGCGTCAATGACCTTGCGCTGCGCGACGTCAGCGTGGTGGTGGACAGCAAAAAGCTGGGGCCACCCGCGCCGGAAGCGAAAGAGGATGAAGCCTCTTCCGGCGATCTCAGCACGCCGTACCCGATTACGCTGCGCCAGCTGGCGCTGCATAACGTCACGGTAAAAGTAGACGACACGGCGATCTCGCTGGCGGACTTTACCTCTGGCCTCAGCTGGCAGCAGCGCGCGCTGACCTTAACGCCGACCCATATTCAGGGCCTGCTGATTGCGCTGCCGAAGGCGGCCAAAGTGGCCGACGAGCAGGTGGTGCAGCCAAAAGTGCAGCAGCCGCAGGCTAACGAGCCGCCGCTGGGCGAAACGCTGAAGGCGATGTTCGCCAAACCGCTGCTGCCGGATCTGCCTGATTTCAAAATGCCGCTGGATGTAAACGTCCAGCAGATCCTCGGCGAGCAGCTGCGCATTACCGGCGATACTGATATCGCCATCACGCGTCTGCTGGTGAAGGCGCAAACGCAGGATCGCCTGCTGCGTCTGGAAACGCTGGATGTGGATTCGCCGCAGGGTCAGCTCAACGCCAGCGGTCAGGCACAGCTGGCGAATGCCTGGCCAGTGAATTTCAACCTCACCAGCTCGCTTAACGTCGATCCGATCAAAGGCGAGAAGATCAAAATGACCGTCGGCGGCGGCCTGCGCGAGCAGCTGGATCTGGCATTGAACCTTTCCGGCCCCGTGCGGATGCAGCTGAACGCGCAAACGAAGCTGGCCGAAGCGGGCCTGCCGCTGGCGATGACGATGCAAAGCGCGCAGCTGCGCTGGCCGCTGGCCGGCGAAACGCAGTATCAGGCCGATAACCTGAACTTCAGCATAAAAGGCAAAGCGACGGACTATGTTATGTCGCTGAAAGCCGCGCTGCGCGGCCAGGCCATTCCGCCCGCCACGCTTACGCTGGACGGCAAGGGTAACGCGGAGCAGTTCTCGCTGGATAAGCTGCGGCTGGCCGCGCTGGAGGGCACCACCGACCTGACGGCGCTGGTGGACTGGAGCAAGGCGATCAGCTGGCGCAGCGAGCTTCAGCTTAACGGCATCAACACCGCCCGGCAGTATCCGGACTGGCCGGCGAAGCTGGAAGGCAAAATCACCACGCGCGGCAGCCTGTACGGCGGCAGCTGGCAAATGCGCGTGCCTGAACTGAAGCTGCGCGGCAACGTGAAACAGAATGCGGTTAGCGCTGACGGCTCGCTCTACGGCAACAGCTACAACCAGTGGGATATTCCCGGCATCAAACTGGTGTTGGGCCGTAATAATGTCGATGTTAAAGGCTCGCTCGGCGACAAGCTGTCGCTGGACGCCAATATTGACGCTGAGCATCTGGATAACGCGCTGCCTGGCCTGGGCGGCGCGGCGAAGGGCACCATCAAAGCGCGCGGCGATTTGAAAACCCCGCAGCTGCTGGCTGATTTAACCGCTACCGGCCTCCGCTGGCAGGCGATGAGCATCGCCCGCGTCGCGCTACAGGGCGACGTGAAATCAGGCGAGCAGATCCAGGGCAAGCTGGCGCTGCGCGTGGATCGGCTGAAGCAGGACACGCTGACGGTTAACCGGCTGGATCTGGACGCCAGCGGCGATGAAAAAGCGCACCAGCTGAAGCTGACGGTCAATGGCGATCCGGTTTCCGGCCAGCTCCAGCTGAACGGCAGCTTCGATCGCAGCCAGCAGCGCTGGCGCGGCACGCTGAACAATACCCGCTTCGACACCCCGGTAGGGGAATGGCGCTTAACGCGCGCCATTGCGCTGGACTATCTCAACAGTAGCCAGACGGTCTCGGTTGGCCCGCACTGCTGGCAAAACCCCAACGCTGAACTGTGCGTGCCGCAAACCATCGAAGCCGGCCCGTCCGGCCATGCGAAGGTGACGCTCAACCGTTTCGATCTGGCGATGGTGAAACCTTTCCTGACGGATGAAACCAAACTCAGCGGTGTCTTCAGCGGCGATGCCGACGTCAGCTGGACAGCAGACGGCGGTTTGCCGCAGGGCCGCGTCTCGCTGAAAGGCAACGGCGTGAAGGTCGCGCAGGATGTGGACGGCAATACGCTGCCCGTAGCCTTTGATACGCTGAACCTGAACGCGGCGCTGCGTAACGGTCGTGCCCAGCTCGACTGGCTGATCCGCATCGCTAAAAACGGCCAGCTGGATGGCAACGTGCAGATCGCCGATCCGCAGAACAAACGCGGGCTTTCCGGCAACGTTAATATTAAAAACATCGATCTGACGCTGCTCAATCCGGCGCTGATGCAGGGCGAAAAAGTGGCCGGCGTGCTTAACAGCGCGCTGCGCCTGGGCGGCAGCCTGCAAAAACCGCAGGTCTTTGGTCAACTGGGGCTGAAAAACGTCGATGTTCAGGGCAGCTTTATGCCGGTCGATCTGACCTCAGCCAATCTGAACATGGTCTTTAACGGCATGAGTTCTACCCTACAGGGTCTGATCGAGACGTCTCAGGGGCAGCTGGCGCTCAGCGGCGACGCGGACTGGGCGCAGCTGGACGCCTGGCGGGCGCGTATTGCGGCGAAGGGCAGCAAAATCCGCGTGACGGTGCCGCCGATGATCCGCATGGACGTTTCGCCGGATCTGGAGTTTGAAGCCACGCCGCAGGCGTTTAACCTGAACGGCCGCGTCGATATTCCCTGGGCGCGCGTGACCGTCCAGGAAGTGCCGGAAAGCGCCGTTGGCGTCTCGTCGGATGAAGTGCTGCTGGATGAAAACCTCAAGCCGATTGCGCCAAAAAGCACCTCGATTCCGATCAACAGCAACCTGGTTATTCACGTCGGTAACGACGTGCGTCTGAGCGCCTTTGGGCTGAAAGCGAAGCTGAACGGCGATCTGAAGCTGGCGCAGGATAAACGCGGGCTGGGGCTGAACGGCCAGATCAACATTCCTTCCGGGCGTTTCCATGCCTACGGTCAGGATCTGATCGTGCGTAAAGGCGAGCTGCAATTCTCTGGCCCGGCCAACCAGCCTTACCTCAACATCGAGGCTATCCGCAACCCGGAAGCCACGGAAAATGACGTCACAGCAGGCGTGCGCGTTATCGGTCTGGCCGACGAGCCGAAGGCGGAAGTCTTCTCCGATCCGGCTATGTCGCAGCAGGAAGCGCTCTCTTATCTGCTGCGTGGACAGGGTCTGGACGCGACCGGCAGCGACAGCAGCGCATTAACCTCGGCGCTGGTGGGATTAGGGCTTGCACAAAGTGGGCAGGTTGTGGGTAAAATCGGGGAGACTTTCGGCGTAAGTAATCTCGCGCTGGACACGGCGGGCGTCGGCGACAGCCAGCAGGTTCAGGTCAGCGGTTACGTGCTGCCGGGTCTACAGGTAAAATATGGTGTTGGCATATTTGATTCACTGGCGACCTTAACCTTACGTTATCGCCTGATGCCCAAACTTTATTTGGAAGCGGTGTCTGGTGTAGACCAGGCGCTTGATGTGCTCTATCAGTTTGAGTTCTAGCAATGCGAATAATTGTCTACGGCAGCCTGAGACGCAAGCAAGGCAACAGTCACTGGATGACCAACGGGCAGTGGCTGGGCGATCATCAGATCGACGGCTACGAGCTATATAATCTGGGTCTTTACCCCGGCGTCGTCGCGGGTAGCGGGCAGGTTTACTGCGAGGTCTACCGGGTGGACGCCTCCACGCTGGGCGAGCTGGACGCGCTCAGAACCAAAGGCGGAGAGTATAAGCGCGAGCTGATGCCGACGCCTTACGGCAGCGCATGGCTGTACGTTTATCAGCGTTCGGTAGAGGGCAAGCAGCGGATAGCCAGCGGAGACTGGCTGCTGCGGGATAACCAGGATCCTGCCTGACACGCGTGACATAAATAAAAACACCGCTCACTGAGCGGTGTTTTTTTATGGGCTGGATGCGGTGCATTGCACAAAAAGTGAGCTTGATTTTGACGGCGCCGATCGTCTCTGACACACTGACTTTCTATCAATATTGATTACTTCGCAGAGAAAATCATGGCTTCTCAATATGAAAATGACTTCTACGGCTGGACGCTGGAACAGGCGGAATTACTGCAAGCCGGTAATCTGGCGCAGCTGGACAAAGGGAACCTGCTTGAGGAAATCAGAAGCATGGGCAACAGTGAACGTCGCGAACTGGAATCGCGTCTTGAGGTGCTGCTTATGCACCTGCTGAAATGGCAATATCAGCCCACTTACCGGGGGCGTAGCTGGCAACTGACCATTGCCGAACAGCGCCGTAAAATTGGACGGCGATTAGACCGTAATCCCAGTTTGAAAAGTGAGCTTCCCGAACTGATGAGGGATGCGTATGGCGATGCTATTCTTTCCGCCGCGCGGGAAACCGGCCTGGAAGCCGATGCCTTTCCCCAGATCTTGCCGTGGGGTTGGGAGCAGCTAATGGATGATAATTTTTTGCCTTCGTATAAATAAAAACACCGCTCACTGAGCGGTGTTTTTTTATCTACTGTCCGGGCGGCGGTTTACTTCTTCGCGCGCTCGAAAGAGGAGATGATTTCAGCTTTCGCCGCTTCAGCGTTGTCCCAGCCTTCCACTTTCACCCATTTGCCTTTCTCCAGCGCTTTATACTGCTCGAAGAAGTGGGTGATCTGCGCACGCAGCAGTTCCGGCAGGTCGTTCACATCTTTGATGTGATCGTACTCTTTGGTCAGCTTGGTGTGCGGAACCGCAACCAGCTTGGCGTCTTCGCCAGACTCGTCGGTCATTTTCAGCACGCCAACCGGACGGCAGCGGATCACTGAGCCTGGCTGCAGTGGGTATGGCGTCGGCACCAGCACGTCTACCGGGTCACCGTCCAGAGACAGCGTGTGGTTGATGTAACCGTAGTTGCACGGATAGAACATCGCGGTAGACATGAAACGGTCAACAAACAGCGTGCCGGAGTCTTTATCTACTTCATATTTGATCGGATCGGCATTGGCCGGGATTTCAATAACAACGTAGATATCTTCTGGCAGATCTTTACCCGCTGGAACCTGGTTTAAACTCATGGTGAATTCCTTTAATCGTCTTAAATCAAGTGACGCTCATTATAGCCAACTGGATATGAAAGTATGCCCCCTTTTTGGGCTTTCAGAATGCTCCAGTACGCTGGCCGATTATTTAACGTGCTGGCAAAGCGCACGCAAAAAAAACAGGGCGATCCGAAGATCGCCCTGTCTGCATAGCCGTCGGCCTTAAGCGTCCGGATATTCGCGCAGGAAACGCTCGGTGTCGTCAACCATATCGGTGTTGCCGACAAAGAACGGCGAGCGCTGATGCAGGGTTTCCGGCACCAGATCCAGAATGCGGTTTTTGCCGTCGCTGGCCTTGCCGCCGGCCTGTTCGGCCAGAAACGCCATCGGGTTGCACTCATACAGCAGGCGCAGCTTGCCCTGTGGGTGGCTGGCGGTGCTTGGATAGAGATAGATGCCGCCTTTCAGCAGGTTGCGGTGGAAATCCGCCACCAGCGAGCCGATATAGCGCGAGGTATAAGGGCGATGGGTCAGCTGATCTTCTTCCTGGCAGAACTTCAGGTATTTCTTCACGCCCTGCGGGAAACGGATGTAGTTGCCTTCGTTAATGGAATAGGTGTAGCCCTTTTCCGGGAAAGCCATTTTTTCCGCGCTGAGGCAGAAAACGCCCAGCGAAGGATCGTAGGTGAAAGCGTGCACGCCACAGCCGGTGGTGTAAACCAGCATGGTAGAGGAACCGTAGACGACATAGCCCGCGGCAACCTGCTGACTGCCCGGCTGCAGGAAATCTTCTTCCGTTACCGGCGTGCCTGGCGGCGTGATGCGGCGGTAGATAGAGAAAATTGTGCCGACGGAAACGTTAACGTCGATGTTGGAAGAGCCGTCCAGCGGATCCATCAACACCACGTATTTACCGTTCTCAACGCCTTCGAAAATAACGATTTCATCTTCTTCTTCAGAAGCGATACCGGCTACGATACCGCGTGCTTTCAGCGCGGCCTTGAGTTTTTCGTTGGCAAACAGATCGAGCTTCATCTGCTGTTCGCCCTGCACGTTTTCCACGCCGCTGGCGCCCAGAATATCGACCAGCCCCGCTTTGTTGATGTCACGGTGAATGATTTTTGCGCCCAGCTTGATAGCTGAAATCAGCGCCGTCAGTTCACCTGTGGCGTGAGGAAAGTCGTGTTGCTTCTCGACGATAAATTCGCCTAACGTTTTCATAACACAATCCCTGAATCTGCGGTTGAACAGCAGCCTGCGATACAAACTGCCAACGTATGTCGAGGCAGTTTAGCCGAATGAGGGCTAAAGAACATAGGGCAAATTCCGTTTCTTCCGCACGATGAGGACGCTACACTGTGCACCGACCCTTTCAGTAAACGGACCTTTTATGCGTATTCACATCCTCGGTATCTGCGGCACATTCATGGGCGGTCTGGCAATGCTGGCCCGATCGCTGGGTCATGAAGTGACCGGTTCCGATGCCAACGTTTATCCGCCGATGAGCACGCTTTTAGAAAAGCAAGGCATTGATTTAATTCAGGGATATGATGCTTCCCAGCTCGATCCCGCGCCCGACTTAGTGATCATCGGCAACGCCATGACGCGCGGCAACGCCTGTGTGGAAGCGGTGCTGGAACGGAATATTCCTTACCTCTCCGGCCCGCAATGGCTGCACGATTTCGTCCTGCGCGACCGCTGGGTGATTGCGGTTGCCGGAACGCACGGAAAAACCACTACGGCGGGCATGACCGCGTGGATCCTGCAGGCGTGCGGGCTGGAGCCGGGCTTTGTCATCGGCGGCGTGCCGGGTAACTTCGACGTTTCCGCAACTTTAGGAAAAAGCCCATTCTTCGTGATTGAGGCGGATGAATATGACTGCGCGTTCTTCGATAAGCGCTCAAAGTTCGTGCATTACTGCCCGCGCACGCTGATCCTGAATAACCTTGAGTTCGACCATGCGGATATTTTCGATGATTTAAAAGCGATCCAGCGGCAGTTCCATCATCTGGTGCGCATCGTGCCGGGTCAGGGACGGATTATCGTGCCGGAGCAGGACAGCAACCTGAAGCAGGTGATAGCGATGGGCTGCTGGAGCGAGCAGGAAAGCACCGGCGAAAACGGCCGCTGGCAGGCGAAAAAGCTGACGCCGGACGCCTCGCATTGGGAAGTCTGGCTGGACGGCGAGCGCGTGGCGGAAGTGAACTGGTCGCTGGTGGGCGAGCACAACATGCATAACGGCCTGATGGCCATTGCCGCTGCACGCCACGTAGGCGTGAAGCCGGAAGATGCCGGTAAGGCGCTGGACGACTTTATCAACGCCCGCCGTCGCCTGGAACTGCGCGGCGAAGCCAATGGCATTAAGGTTTACGATGATTTTGCGCATCATCCTACCGCCATTCTGGCGACCATGACCGCGCTGCGCAGCAAGGTAGGCGGCAGAGCGCGTATCCTGGCGGTGCTGGAGCCACGCTCCAACACCATGAAAATGGGCATCAGCAAAGACGATTTAGCGCCTGCGCTGGGCCGGGCCGATGAGGTGTTTTTGCTGCAGCCGCACCATATTCCGTGGCAGGTCGCCGAAGTGGCAGAGGCGTGCGTACAGCCCGCTCACTGGAGCGCGGACGTGGATACGCTGGTAGAGATGATTGCTAAAACGGCGCAGCCGGGCGACTACATCCTGGTGATGAGCAACGGGGGATTTGGCGGCATTCATCAGAAGCTGCTGGATCGGCTGGCGTAACGGGCCAGCCAGTCGGCGCTGCGGGCAAGCAAACCCGCAGCGTTTTCAGGAGGCTTCGGCCAGCTCGCGCAGATACTGGAAGATCTGGCGGGAAGCTTTCGGCGGCTTATTGGCCGCTTTTTCTTTCTGGGCGTTGCGGATCATCGAGCGCAGCTGCTGACGATCGGCGTTCGGATAAAGCTGTAAAACGTCCGCCATCGCGTCATCGCCTTCGGCAACCAGACGATCGCGCAGCATCTCCAGCTTATGGAACAGCGCAACCTGCTGGTTGTGACGGTTCTTCAGCTTGTCCAGCGCCTGCCGGATAGGATCTTCGTCGCGCGAGCGCAGCATTTTGCCAATCAGCTGCAGCTGACGGCGGCGTCCCTCTTTCTTGATCTTCTGCGCCAGCTCGATGGCGGCGCGCAGATCTTCATCCAGCGGGATTTTATCCAGCGAGTTACCGCTCAGTTCTACCAGCTCGGCGCCCAGGCGCTTCAGCTCTTCGGCATCACGTTTAATTTCACTTTTACTGACCCAGATAATTTCATCATCTTCTTCTTCGTTATCTGGTACATCATCGAGCCAGTCGTCAGGCTGTTTGGTCATGGGAGGCTCCCTAAAAAAGAGGCTAATGCTATCAGGAAACTCAGGCTACTGCGAAATTGTTCGCTGAGTCTGTTAGACTCAGGTAAACCTGAAACCCTGAAGAGTCCGGAAATCTGGTGGCGTATACCCAGAAAAGCCCTCTGTTAATTATATGGTAGGTCGATGAAATTACTCTCCCAAGTTGCAGAACAGCGTAAAACCCTCGAAGAGGCGGTCGCAACAGCACTCGAGCTGGCCAAAGCCAGCACCGATGGGGCGGAAGTCGCCGTCACCAGAACCACGGGGATCGGCGTCAGCACCCGCTACGGCGAAGTAGAAAACGTTGAATTTAACAGCGACGGCGCTTTAGGCATTACCGTTTATCATCAGAATCGCAAAGGCAGCGCGTCTTCGACCGATCTCAGCCCGGACGCCATCGCGCGTACCGTGCAGGCGGCTGTCGATATCGCCCGCTATACCTCCGCCGATCCTTATGCGGGCGTGGCGGATCGCGATCTACTGGCTTTTGATGCGCCGGATCTGGATCTTTTCCATCCCACCGATCTTGATCCTGACAGAGCGATCGAGATGGCGGCGCGGGCCGAGCAGGCTGCGCTCAAAGCCGACAAGCGTATTACCAATACCGAAGGCGGCAGCTTCAACAGCCATATCGGCATGAAGGTCTTCGGCAACAGCCACGGCATGATCCAGGGCTACTCATCCAGCCGCCATTCGATTTCAGCCAGCGTTATTGCCGAAGCTAACGGCGATATGGAGCGCGATTACGCCTACACCATCGGCCGCGCTATCGAAGACCTGAAGTCGCCGGAGTGGGTCGGCGAAGAGTGCGCCCGCCGCACGCTGTCGCGCCTCTCGCCGCGCAAGCTCGCCACCATGAAAGCGCCGGTTATTTTTGCGGCGGAAGTGGCGACCGGCCTGTTTGGCCATCTGGTCGGCGCGATCAGCGGCGGCAGCGTCTACCGCAAATCCACTTTCCTGCTGGATGCGATGGGCAAACAGATCCTGCCGGAATGGCTGACCATCCAGGAGCAGCCACACCTGCGTAAGGGCCTGGCCTCTACGCCGTTCGACAGCGAAGGCGTGCGTACCGAACAGCGCGACATCATCAAAGACGGCGTGCTGCAAACCTGGCTGCTGACCAGCTACTCGGCGCGCAAGCTGGGCCTGAAAAGCACCGGCCATGCGGGCGGCATCCATAACTGGCGCATCAACGGTCAGGGCGACAGCTTCGACCAGCTGCTGAAAAAAATGGGCACCGGCCTTGTAGTGACGGAACTGATGGGCCAGGGCGTTAGCGGCATCACCGGCGACTACTCGCGCGGCGCGGCCGGTTTCTGGGTCGAAAACGGCGAAATTCAGTATCCGGTAAGCGAAATCACTATCGCAGGCAACCTGAAGGACATGTGGCGCAATATGGTCACGGTGGGCAGCGATATCGAAACCCGCAGCAATATTCAGTGCGGCTCCGTGCTGATCCCGGAAATGAAAATCGCCGGACAATAATTCTGGTGGCTTATGTAAGGGAGGCGCAGACTGCGCCTCCCTTTACTTCCCAGCCTGCTACTGATGGTGATGAGTTCTGCCCTGTAAAACCTTAAAATGAAAAGATCTCCGCCACAGTGAGATTTCTGCATGGATTAATATTTGCTTTGGAGGGCTTTAATGAATTTTGATGCTGAAACCGTAAATAAATGCACAAAAAGTGATAGCTATCGTAACTATCAATTTAGAAATCCCGCCAGGCAAAGAATACCAACCATAAAAACCTACACTAGCGCCGCTATATAAATATAGAGGCGATGAAATCGCCGGTAAAATAGAAAAAATTAGATAACCTTCCTCATATAGCCTTCACAACCCCGTCGGTTGCCAGGGTTCATGATGCGTAAGTGGCATGCGTAGAAATCCCACCTTGAATCGATAATACGCCAGGTTTATGCAAAATCAATTCTTTTTTGATTGAGGTTATAAGAGGCCTAAATTTTTTGCTGCCGCTATAGAAACGCTTAAGCGATATCTGTTAAGTAATCTTGCTAAGAGGCTTTATAACATGTGAGGTAAACAAGGAGAGTAACAATGGCATGGACGTATAATGTAATGATGAAGACCTTTAAGCGTAACGGGGAATACAAGTTCAGCGCGCTTTATGCTGGTTCTCCGGGCTATAAAGATAATCCTGAGTATGAATGTCTGCGCGATAGAGGCCCGTTGCCCAGAGGTAAATACCGGATCACAGGCGTTCCATTCACACATAAAAAAGCGGGTCGATTCACGCTTCGCCTTGAGCCAGATAAAGGCAACAATATGTGTAATCGGAGTGGTTTTCTAATTCATGGAGAAAGTCAAACGCATCCAGGCGAAGCCTCAAATGGCTGCATCATACTGGATCCAAGGTTCCGTAAAGCAATTTGGGATTCAAAGGATAAGGAGATTATTGTTGAATGAGATATTTTCTTCTCCCCTTAATTATTTGCAGCACCTGTACGCTTGCCGCGCCGGTGCTTGATAATAATTGTAATTCGCCCATATCAGGTACTGCCATAAGAATGATGGATAAAATGCATGAGGAAATGCATATTGACATTAAGAGCATACCGCCCGATGGGGTAACCACGGAATTGCTATTCAACGAACCTGTCTCTGATTTGTTATCACAATACTATGCCGAAAAAACCTATAAAACCGATACCCTTTTATCGATAAGCGATAACAAAGAAATATATTCACAGGATAATCCTGTTAACCTCATAATTAAGTTTACTGTTAAAGATAAGGAGGGAAAAGAGGATATTTTCCTTGTCTCTACCATTGCGAATGATTATGAGTGTAATATAGAATTTAACGGTTATTTGATTGTCAAGCGTGAATTCTGATTTTGCCCCTGTGTCAGCGCGCAGGGGCTTCTCACTATCTGGGAATTTACTTTATGTCTGTTTTATTTATTAAATAGAGCTAATCTTTCTTTTTTTTATTTAAATAATGATTTCGTTCTCCACTACCATAAGCAATTCCTATGGTTTCCATCAGGATAGCCGCTGCGATCGCCGTTATCGGCCGATCAGGCAGACATTTTTTCTGTCGTACTGTGATTTACCTTCCACTTTTGCTCTTCTGTTAAGTGAAATAACCATTTTGTGAAGGATTTCCCTGGCTTCGCGCTTATTTCCACTTTGAAACGGAAAAATGCGGTCTACAAAATCGCTACCTCCGGCGCTACTTTATTTCTCTCGCGAATAAATTCGGTTTACAGCCGAACCAAAACGGAAAATAAGGGGCGTTGCGTGAAAGACGGAGCAGTGGCGGTAAAAGAAACCGACGAGCAACAGGCGGTTCAGGCGCTTGCCGACAAAATGATGATGCAAATCAGCGAGCTGTTTGCTGCCAAAAATATTTATCCTGATGCCGTTCAGCAAAAAATGCTGGCTTCGCACGTGCGGGCAATGGCTTCGCGCTCGCTAACGGGCGAACCGCTGCCGGAAGTCGAGGCTGAACTGTTTGACGAGATCTCGCCGGGATCCATGTTGCTGGCCCAGCAGGTGGTGGATCTCTTTGGCAACTTGCCCCAGGAAGAAGCCTGGCTGCTTTCCGTTCACGTTGAAGTCGCAAAAGAAAACCAACCGTAAATTTACCAGCCGGAGAAAATGCTTATGTCACAAGTCATTGTTGTTATTGGCGATCGTTTAGGGAAAGGCCAGAAAGTCGCGGCAGGCGTCGAGAAAGCGGGCGGGAAGGCCGTGGTGGTGCCGGGCGTGGCGGCGGACATGAAGCTGGGCGACGTCATGAAAGCGGAAAACGCCACTTTTGGCATCTCTTTTTGCGGCAGCGGCGGCGCAGGCGCTATTACCGCGCAAACCAAACACGGCTACAAAGCGAAATATGGCATGCGCTCTGTAGAAGAGGGCGTAACCGCCATCAACGAGGGCGCGAACGTGCTCGGCTTTGGCTTTATGGACAAAGAAGAGCTGGGCGAACGCCTGGTGCAGGCCTGGAACAAGAAGCACGGTGCCTGACCGATGAAGGAGCAATTTACCACAGCGGTAAAGGTCAGCGGCAAAGGCGACAGCAAAGAGAAAGCGTTCGCCGATGCGCTGAGCGGTGTGCAGAGCACGCTGCTAAAGACGACCGGTAAGGTGCTGCTGCGCATTGAGCCGCAGGAGGTCAGGGTGGTGCTGGCGCGGGAAAGCGTCAGGAAAGAACGCTTTTTGTTTTTCTTTCTGGCGAGGGAGCGGCGGAGTTACAGCATCGAACTGGAAATTACCGTCAGCGTGAACGCTATCGATGTCGACAAAATCGATTTCCTCACGCGCTAGCCGGGCAAACATAACTTAAAAACGTTGGCGCAAGCCTGCAAGGAAAGTGTGATGTTTTTAATTATCCTTTTTAAATCTCTTATTATCGGCGGCCTGGTCGGAGTAGGCGTTGGCGCTGGCGCCGCGCGTATGTTTCATGCGCCGGCGACTCAGGGCATGGGCGCCTTTCGCACGCTGGGTGAACTCAACTCCTGTGAAGGCGATCCCGCCTCTCACTTCTCGTTTGGTCTGGGTTTCTTCTTTAACGCCTGGGCTTCTTCCGTTGCCGCAGGCTCGTTTACCCAGGACGTCGACCACCGCATTATCCCGAACTGGGGCGCGGCGGCGCTGATGATCCGAAACCGCAACCTGGCAGAAACGCTGCACGATCCGAAAAAAATGGCCATCGCCTGCGGCCTGATCGGCATGGTGGTGGTCGCCTTTCTGAATTCTACCGCTTCGGCCGTGCCGGCGGCGCTCCAGATCACCGCCGTTAAGGTGCTGGTGCCTGCGGCTAACCTGCTGGTCAATACCGTGATGCCAGTGATCTTCTGGCTGGCGGCAATCGATGCCGGTAAAAAATCGGGTTTCTGGGCCACCATCTTCGGCGGCCTGGCGCAGCTGATTATGGGCAATGCGGTGCCGGGACTGGTGCTGGGCATTTTGATCGGCAAGGGCGTTGAAGAGAGCGGCTGGCATCGCGTCACCAAAGTGATGATGTTCGCCATCGTGCTGCTGTTTGTCCTGAGTGGCTTCTTCCGCGGCTTCGATATGAAAATGCTGGAATCTTTCCGGCTGGGCGTGCCGGACTGGCTGTCGATGTTCCATAACGCGCTGAGCGGAAAATAAGGAGAGGAAAATGGAAGCAAAAAGCGGTTTCTGGTATGCCGACTGGTCTTTCCCGATCTTTGTCGGCCTGCTTTCCGCCGGCGTGTTCGCCGGAACGCATATGTATTACGTCTATGGGCTGGGCGCGTTTAACGAGGTCGCCTTTGTCTCTATGCTGCGCGCGGGTATGGAAACCGGCGTCTATGGCGCGGTGGCGGCCTTTGGCGCGAGCTTTCTGTTCGCCCGTATTATCGAAGGGTCGCTGGTAGGCATTCTGGATATCGGCGGCGCCATCCAGACGGGCGTCGGCCTTGGCGTGCCGGCGCTGCTGTTGGGCGCCGGATTTATCTTCCCCGTGGCCAACTTTGCCGCCTCGCTGCTGACCGGCCTGATCCTGGGCCTGGCGATCGGCTACCTCATTATTCTGGCGCGCAGGTTCACCATCAATAACAGCGATTCAACCTATGGCGCCGACGTCATGATGGGCGCGGGCAACGCGTCCGGGCGTTTCCTCGGGCCGCTAATTATTCTCTCGGCTATGGCCGCCTCAATTCCCATCGGTCTGGGTTCGCTCATCGGCGCGCTGCTGTTTTATCTCTGGAACAAGCCTATTACCGGCGGCGCCATTCTGGGCGCAATGCTGCTGGGCGCATTTTTCCCGGTGGCGCTCTAGCCCGATCGCCAGGGCTCAGCGGCGCTGGCGACCGCTTTTGCAGACGGAGGAGTTTGCCATGTTTGATTTTATTGTGCGCCGGGCGCGCCTGGCGGACGGCGGGCTGACCGATATCGCCGTACACAACGGAAAAATTGCCGCGCTGGGCGAGGTCAGCGGTCAGGCCACGCGCGAGTACGATTTGGCCGGGCGTTTTTACCTGAGCGCCGGATGGATCGATTCGCACGTGCACTGCTATCCCAATTCGCCGATTTATCACGACGAAGCGGACTGCATCGGCGTTGCTACCGGCGTGACGACCGTCGTGGATGCGGGCAGCACCGGCGCGGACGATGTTGACGAGTTCTGTCGTTTAACCCGCAGCGCCCGCACGCAGGTTTACGCCTTGCTGAATATCGCGCGCACCGGCATCGTAACGCAAAACGAGCTGGCGGATATGACGCAAATCGACCGCGTCGGCGTGCGTGAGGCGGTGCAGCGTTTGCCAGGGTTTATTCTTGGCATCAAGGCGCGCATCAGCAGCAGCGTGGTAGGTAAAAACGGCGTGCAGCCGCTGATCCGTGCCAAAGCGATCCAGCAGGAAAACGGCGGGCTGCCGCTGATGGTGCATATTGGCAATAACCCGCCCAATCTGGATGAAATAGCCGATCTGTTGGACAGCGGCGACATCATCACCCACTGCTATAACGGCAAGCCCAACCGCATCCTGACACCTGCCGGTCAGCTGCGCGCCTCCGTTCATCGTGCCCTGGAGCGCGGCGTGCGGCTGGATGTGGGGCACGGCACGGCCAGCTTCAGCTTCGACGTGGCGCGCGTGGCTATCGCGCAGGGCATTCTGCCGCAAACCATCAGCTCGGATATTTACTGCCGCAACCGCCTTAACGGGCCGGTGCATTCGCTGGCGCACGTGATGGCGAAATTCTTCAGCGTAGGCATGACCCTGCCGCAAATTATTGACTGCGTGACCGCCAACGCGGCTGACGGCCTGCGGCTATCGCAGAAGGGACGGCTGGAGGTGGGCTATGACGCCGATCTGACTGTTTTCGACGTGCAGGATGCGTCCTGCGTGTTTACCGATTCCGAAGGCCAGTCGGCCACGGGCGAAAAGCAGCTGGTGCCGCTGGCCGCCGTGGTGGCTGGCCGCTGGTTTGTTACCGAAGAAGGGAAAAAGCATCATGTCTTCGATTTATGAGAAATATGGCTTAAAACAGGTCATTAACGCTTCGGGCCGCATGACCATTCTGGGCGTCTCTACCCCTGCCGCCGACGTGGTGGACACGGTAAAGTACGGCCTTAACCACTATTTTGAAATGAACGATCTGGTTGATAAAACCGGCGCTTATATCGCCAGCCTGCTCGGCTGTGAGGATGCGGTGATGGTTTCCTGCGCGTCGGCGGGCATCGCGCAATCCGTGGCGGCGGTCATCGTCAAAGATAACGACTGGCTGCTGGAAAACCTACACGCCTCGCCGCTGATTGTTCCTCACCATATCGTGGTGCCGAAAGGCCATAACGTTAATTACGGCGCGCCCGTCGGCACTATGGTCGCGCTGGGCGGCGGGCGTCTGGTAGAAGCAGGCTACGCCAACGAATGCTCCGCCGCGCAGCTTTCCGCCGCCGTGACGCCGCAAACGGCGGCCATTCTTTATATCAAATCGCATCACTGCGTGCAGAAAAGCCACCTCAGCGTCGAACAGGCGGCCGCCGTTGCGCGCCAGCATAATCTGCCGCTGATTGTCGATGCGGCGGCGGAAGAAGATTTACAGCGCTACTACCAGGGCGGCGCGGATCTGGTGATCTACAGCGGCGCGAAGGCTATCGAAGGCCCTACGAGCGGGCTGGTGATGGGGCGCAAAAAATACGTTGAGTGGGTGAAGCGCCAGTCGCAGGGCATCGGCCGGGCAATGAAGGTCGGCAAGGAAGGCATCCTTGGCCTGACGCAGGCGATCGAAAACTATCTGCAACAGCCGAAAATGTCCGGCGCACAGATGGTCGAGAAGATGACGCCGTTTATCGACAACCTGAACGCGCTGGACGGCATCAGCGCGCGCGTGGTTTGGGATGCCGCCGGACGAGATATCGCCAGGGCAGAAATCCATTTCGACGAGCTTAAGATCGGTCTGACCACGGGCGACGTCGTGCAGAGGTTAAAAACAGGCGAGATAGCGATCTATTTTCGCGGCTATAAAGCCAATGAAGGCATTGTCGAGGTCGACGTGCGCAGTGTCTCGCCAGAGCAGCTGAATACTATTTACGTTTCCGTCAGAGCATTATTATCAGAAGGGAAAACAGCATGACGCTTATGCCAAATTTCTATCGCGATCGCGTTTGTCTGAACGTGCTGGCAGGATCGAAAGAGAACGCCCGCGAGATCTGGCAGGCGGCTGAAGGCCACGTGCTGGTTGGCGTGCTGTCGAAAAACTATGACAGCGTGGCAAGCGCCGTTGCCGATATGCGTGACTACGCGGCGCTGATCGACAATGCGCTCTCCGTTGGGCTGGGGGCGGGCGATCCGAACCAGTCGGCGATGGTCAGCGCTATTGCAGGCCAGCTGCAACCGCAGCACGTGAACCAGGTGTTTACCGGCGTGGCGACCAGCCGCGCGCTGTTGGGCCAGCGCCAGACGGTGGTTAACGGCCTGATTTCGCCGACGGGCAGGCCAGGCATGGTCAAAATTTCCACCGGGCCGCTCAGTTCGCAGGCGCCAGAGGGGATAGTACCGATAGCGACCGCGATTGCGCTGCTGAAAGATATGGGCGGCAGCTCGGTGAAATATTTCCCGATGGGTGGACTGAAGGCTGTCGAGGAGTTTCGCGCGGTGGCGAAAGCCTGCGCCGAGCAGGATTTCTGGCTGGAGCCGACGGGCGGCATCGACCTGGATAACTATGCCGCCATTCTGCAAATCGCGCTGGAGGCGGGCGTCAGCAAAATCATCCCGCACATTTACAGCTCGATTATTGATAAGGCTTCCGGCAATACTCGTCCGGACGACGTCCGCGCGCTGCTGGCCATGACAAAAAAATTGGTGGGGTAAGCGCGCGATCAAGGCCGGGCGATCCCGGCCCGTTTCGTTAACGGAGCGCAACCAAGACAACCACAGGAAACCCGGTGAGATTCCCTAACCAACGCCTTGCAAGGCTTTTCGATACGCTGCAAAACGAAACGCTGCCTCAGGACGAGCTGGCGCGCCGTTTTGCGGTATCTACCCGCACCGTACGTACGGACATTACCGCGCTGAATGAGCTACTGGCCGATCACGGCATCCGCTTTGTGCTGAATCGGGGCGAGGGCTATCGGTTAAAAATTGAAGATGCGCAGCGCTACAGCCAGCTGCGGCACCAGTCGCCTTCGTCTTTACGCATTCCCCGCACTTCGGCGGCGCGAGTGCATTACCTGTTAACCCGATTTCTCACCTCAGCCTATTCCCTTAAGCTGGAAGATCTGGCCGATGAATGGTTTGTCAGCCGCGCCACGCTGCAAAGCGATATGGCTGAAGTGAGAGAGTGGCTGGCGCGCTATCAGCTGGTGATTGAAACCCGGCCGCGCTACGGCATGAAGCTGTTCGGCAGCGAAATGGCCGTGCGCACCTGCCTGACCGATCTGCTCTACCAGATTGCACAGGAGGATGCCGACGATCCGCTGCTGCATCTGGAGGTGCTGAACAGCGGCATTCTGGCTACGCTACAGCCGCTGCTGAGCCAGTCGCTGGGGCGTTTTGCCGTCAGGATGACGGATGAGGGTGAGTTTTATCTGCGCCTCTACTGTGCGGTGTCCGTAAGGCGCATCAGCGAAGGCTATCCGCTTTCCGATTTCACGGCTGACGACGTGGATGACGACGTGCGAGGCGCGGCGCGCCATCTGATTGCGCTACTACAGCCGCTCACCGGCAAAGCGTTCTCAGCCGCAGAAGAAGCCTACCTGCGCGTTAATATCGCGGCACGGCGCGTTGAGGCGATTGCGCCGGATGCCATCAGCCCGGACGACGGCGAATCGCTGGTCAATTACATCCTTAGCTACATCAATACTCACTACAACTTTAATCTGCAAAGCGACGGGCAGCTGCGGGCAGATTTGCTGACGCATATTAAAACCATGATCACCCGTGTGCGTTACCAGATCGCTATTCCTAACCCGCTGCTGGCGAACATCAAGCAGCACTATCCGATGGCGTGGGACGTGACGCTGGCCGCCGTATCCAGCTGGGGAAAATACACCCCTTATACCATCAGTGAAAACGAGATGGGATTTCTGGTGCTGCATATCGGCGTCGGCCTGGAGCGGCACTATGACGTCGGCTACCGGCGCCATCCGCAGGTGCTGCTGGTGTGCGATACCGGCAATTCCACCGTGCGCATGATCCAGGCGATGCTGATGCGGAAATATCCGCAGATCGTGGTCAACAATATTATTTCGCAGCGCGAGTATGAGCAGCAGCCGGGTATTGAAGAAGATTTTGTTATCTCCACTACGCGCCTTGTCGAGAAACAGAAGCCGGTGGTGGTGATGTCGCCTTTTCCCACGGAATACCAGCTGGAGCAGATTGGCAAACTGGTGCTGGTGGATCGCACCCGGCCTTATATGCTGGAAAAGTTCTTTGACGCCGGCCATTTTCTTGTTATCGACCAGCCCGTAACCCAGGCGGAGCTGTTCCGTATGCTCTGCGATCGGCTGGAAAAAGAGGGCGCGGTCGACCAGACGTTTCACGATTCCGTCGTGGAGCGCGAAGCCATTGTCAGCACGATGTTTGGCGAAGGCATTGCGCTACCGCACTCGCTGGGCCTGCTGGCGAAGAAAAGCGTGGTCTATACCGTGCTGGCGCCGCAGGGCATCGCATGGGGAGACGAAACGGCCTCGGTGATCTTTCTGCTGGCAATCAGCAAAAGCGATTATGAAGAGGCGATGGCGATTTACGATCTGTTCGTGACGTTCCTGCGCGAGCGGGCGATGGCGCGGCTGCGCGACAGCAAGGATTTTGTCAGCTTCAAGGCGGTAGCGATGGATTGTCTGAGTCGGCTATAGCGGGCGACGCGGTATGATAAAAGTGAAAGCCCGGCATTGGCCGGGCTTTTGCTGCTTATTGCAGAATAGTGAACGCGGTGGTGACGTGCTTCACGCCGCTGACCCGGCTGGCGATATCGGCCGCCGCTTTGGCTTCTGCGGTAGTTACCAGACCTAAAAGGAACACTTCGCCGTTTTCGGTGGTGACCTTCACGTTAGAAGATTTGACCTGGTCGCTGGAAAGCAGGTTGGAACGCACTTTGGTAGTGATCCAGGTATCGGAAGAGGCCGTGCCAAAGCTGGCCTTCTCGCTGGTGCGGATTTCGTTATAGACCTCGGTTGCGCCATCCACGCCGACGGCGATCTGTTTAGCGCGGTTAGCGACATCGGCGCTCGGCGCCTGGCCGGTCAGCAGCACTTTGCCCTGGTAGGCCGTTGCCACGATGTGGGCTTCTTTTTTGATCTGGTTGTCTTTCGCCAGCGCGTTGCTGACGCGTAACTCCAGCGTGCTGTCATCAACCTGGGTGCCCACGGTACGCGGGTCGGTGGCCGTTTTGGTGGCGACCGCCGCGCTGCCGATCACGGCGGCAACGCAGCCCTGTAGCATCAGCGCGGTCAGCACGATGGCGGTTGCGGAAATCAGCTTCATCATAGCTCCTTAAACGTCCTGGTGGGGAAACAAGGTGTTATCGATCAAATCGCACAGGCAATTCACGGTTAACATATGCATTTCCTGAATCCTCGCGCTCCGGTGCGAGGGAATACGAATTTCCACGTCCTGTGGACCCAGCAAACCGGCGAGTTCGCCGCCGTCATAGCCGGTCAGCGCGACAATCGTCATATCGCGCGTTACCGCTGCCTCAACGGCCTTCACAATATCACGGCTGTTGCCGCGCGTTGAAATGGCCAGCAGAATATCGCCAGCATGGCCCAGCGCGCGGACCTGCTTGGCGTAGATTTCGTCGTGCAGGCGATCGTTGCCGATTGCCGTCAGCAGCACGTTATCCGCGCTCAGCGCTACCGCAGGCAGGCTGGGGCGCTCGGTTTCGTAACGGTTGATCATACTGGCCGCAAAGTGCTGGGCGTTGGCGCTGGAGGTGCCGTTGCCACAGCTCAGCACTTTATTGCCGTTCAGCAACGACTGGACAATCGTCATCGCCGCGCGCGAAATAGCATCCGGCAGCGCTTCCGCTGCGGCTATCTGCGTCTGAATACTTTCGGTAAAACAAACTTTGATTCTTTCCAGCACGTTTTTCACCTGGCAAGTGGTTGGCGAAATTACTCCGCCGTAAAAGCATCGGACAACCAGTCCGTTCGTGCGCCGGTTATCGCTA
The DNA here is from genome assembly GCF_054057575.1 of Erwinia sp. TECH1. NCBI lineage: Bacteria > Pseudomonadati > Pseudomonadota > Gammaproteobacteria > Enterobacterales > Erwiniaceae > Erwinia > Erwinia sp. TECH1. Next base: position 717,890 of record NZ_JBSRZK010000001.1, read on the forward strand.
CCACATCAAAGCGGCAGCGGGCGCTCTCAAGGCTGCTCTGGCGACCGTTCAGCCATAAGGCTGCGGCTTTCAGCAGCTTTTGCTGCTTGCTGCGGGTTACGCTGGCGGCGGCACCGCCGAACCGATCGTTACGGCGATAGCGCACCTCTACGAAAACCCACGTCTCGCCATCACGCATAATCAGGTCGATCTCTCCGACGCGAAAGCGGACGTTAGCCGCGATAAAAGTTAATCCTGCACCTTCCAGCAGGCGGCGGGCCTGTAGCTCATAGCCCGCCCCCGTTTGCTGACGGCTCAGGATGCCGGAACGATTTGTCCCTGGCGATACTGGCTCCATACCAACTTCCTGTTGATGACGCAGTCCTGGGTGGCGCTCAGGTTGCCGGTTTCCCCCTGCAGCCGGAAGCCCGGCAGCTGGCGCACTTCATTGAAGTGATTGGCCAGGGTCCAGGCGTCCACGCCCATGGCATAGAGACGAACCTGAGAGTAATCGTTGTTAAAGTTTTTAGCCGCCTGCTGCATCAGCGCGGGATTAGCGCCCGACAGCAGCGGGATATCGCTGAACTGCACGCCTTCCATCTCCAGACGATAGTCCGGGCCGCTGCCTGCCTGATAGCTGCGCGAGCTGGCATAAATCTGTGCCATATTGCGGCTGCTGACGCGCATGGAGAGGGAAGGCTTGATAAGCGCCATCTCATCCTGCGTCGCCACGACATACAGCGAATCCACGCTGCCGTCGCCTGCCGCTGGCGTATCCGCCTGCGGCGCCGGAATGGTCAGGCCCGCAATAGTTACGCCCTGCGGCTGCTGCGGCTGAGCAACGATCGGCGTACCGGTCAGACGCAAGCCCGCACCGCTATTAATGCCCTGCTTCAGCTCGCCCTGCGAACCGAACTGCTGTTGTAGCACGGTCGCGCCGCCCAGCTGCTGCCATTCTGCAGCAAATGCTTTGCTGACGCGATCGCCCAACGAGCTGCGCGGCACCAGCAGCAGCGGCGAACGCTTGCCCTGATCCCACATATGATGCGCGGCGTCACGCGCTTCGTCTTCAGGAGAAAGCGCAAAGTAACAAAGATTCGGATGGTTCTGTACCGTCTCCGGCTCGTTAAGCGCCAGGATATTCAACGGCGTTTGTAAGGCAGCTAAACGCTCGACGTTGCTTTTCAGCAGCGGGCCGACCACCAGCGTGGCACCGTCTTTCTGCGCCTGCGCCAGCACCTGATCTATCGGCTGGCTGCTGGTGTCGTAGACCTGAACCTGCGCCGAACTGGATGGCGGCGCGGTTTGCGCCACGCTGCCGTTCTGCACGGCAGGCTGAGCGGCGCTATCGCTGTTTTGCGCAGCTGGCTGAGCAGCAGCGCTATCGGTGGCCGGACTGGCTGCTGCTGGCACGGCGTTGGCATCGACAGGCGTGGCGGTATTGGCGTCAACAGGTGCGGTGCTGGCGGCGGCGGCCTGCGGCTGTGCAGCCGGCTGGGCCAGCGCACCATTGCGTGCGTCGTCAAACCCTTTCTGAATCGCTTTGGCGAAGATCTGCGCCTGGCCGCTTAACGGCAGCAGCAGCGCAATTTTACCGGTCGACGACTGCTGGAAGTTCTGCACCTGGCTCAGCGCCGTTGGCAGCATTTTCGCCGCCGGGTTGTTAGGATAGCGCGTCTGCCAGTCGCTGATGCCCGCTTTCAGCATCGTGGGATCGCTGACGTTGGCCTTATAGACGTTGAGCAGATCCAGCCAGCCCTGTAGCGTGTTTTCATCGGCGTTGATCACCAGGCCGTTGGCCTGCTCTGGCGTCATCTGGCTCAGCGCCAGCCAGGTTGCATCAATATTTTTCTGCTTATCGGCTGGCGAGCTCAGCAGCGGTTCCTGCGCAATATAAGCGCGCAGCTGCGTTAATCCCTGGCTGCCGGCAATTTGCAGCTGGTAGTAACGGGCCTGCTGCTCCTTCGACAGGGAGGCGGCATCAATCTGCTGCAAAAGCTGCGCCGCGCCGGCCGCATCCTTCTGCATCACCTTGAGCTGCGCCTGTAGCAGCAGCGATTCCTGATGCTGGACATCATTCAGCTGCTGCGGCAGGTTGGCCAGCTGGTCGCTGGCCTGAGGAATTTTTCCTTCGTTCAGCAGCGCCCGGATTGCGAGTAATTGCCAGTCAACCTTGTTATCATCTGAACTTTGCTGCATTTGCTGCAAATAAGAGTCGGAAGTGCCTGTCGCGGTGCCCTGCACGTTGACCGTCGGCGCCTGTGGGCCCTGGCCGGAACAACCGGCAAAAATCAGGGCCGCCAGCAGCAGAGGCACGCAGCGTCCTGCTTTGTTATGAATGACTTTCGAAGGAAGCATACTGTATCCAGTTATGTTTTTTTCAAGATGCTCAATATTAAATCGGCAATTCGGATCAAACAATGAAACAACGCGAAGAGATTTCGGCCAGCACGCTCTACATCGTTCCCACACCGATTGGTAACCTGGGCGATATTACCCAGCGTGCGCTCTCGGTGCTTGCCAGCGTCGACCTGATCGCAGCGGAAGATACACGTCATACCGGGCTGTTGCTACAACATTTCGCCATCAATGCGCGCCTGTTCGCATTACACGATCACAACGAGCAGCAGAAGGCGGAAACGCTGTTGGCAAAGCTTCGGGACGGGCAAAGCATAGCGCTGGTTTCCGATGCCGGCACGCCGTTGATTAACGATCCCGGCTATCATTTGGTTCGTCTTTGCCGGGAAGCGGGCGTAAACGTGGTGCCGTTGCCTGGCGCCTGCGCGGCGATTACAGCATTAAGCGCGGCGGGGTTGCCGTCCGATCGATTCTGTTACGAAGGGTTTCTGCCCGCCAAAAGCAAAGGCCGTTGCGACACGCTGCGCGCGCTGGAGCAGGAATCCCGCACGCTGATTTTTTATGAATCCACCCATCGCCTGCTGGAAAGCTTACAGGATATGGTCAGCGTATGGGGAAGCGAGCGCTACGTAGTCCTGGCGCGGGAAATCACCAAAACCTGGGAATCGATTCACGGCGCGCCGGTGGGCGAGCTGCTGGCCTGGGTTAAAGAAGACGAAAATCGCCGCAAAGGCGAAATGGTGCTGATTGTGGAAGGCTATCAGGCCGTGGAAGACGCGCTGCCGCCGGAAGCGCTGCGCACGCTGGCGCTGTTGCAGCAGGAGCTGCCGCTGAAAAAAGCCGCCGCGCTGACCGCCGAAATTCACGGCGTAAAAAAGAATGCGCTCTATAAGTATGCGCTGGAGCAGCAAGAGGGGTGACAAACCGCGCGGAATGCCCTATTATCCGCGCCGAAGCTGACCAGACAGTCGCCGCTTTGTTGCCGTCCTCCTTCGGGGGAGACAGACAAAGGGGAGGAAAGTCCGGGCTCCATAGGGCAGGGTGCCAGGTAACGCCTGGGGGGCGCAAGCCCACGACCAGTGCAACAGAGAGCAAACCGCCGATGGCCCACTTGTGGGATCAGGTAAGGGTGAAAGGGTGCGGTAAGAGCGCACCGCGCGGCTGGCAACAGTTCGTGGCACGGTAAACTCCACCCGGAGCAAGGCCAAATAGGGGTTCACAAGGTACGGCCCGTACTGAACCCGGGTAGGCTGCTTGAGCCAGTGAGCGATTGCTGGCCTAGATGAATGACTGTCCACGACAGAACCCGGCTTACCGGTCAGCTTCAACATTTTCAGTAAGAAATCCGCTTCGGCGGGTTTTTTGCTTTCTACGGCAGAACCGTCCACGACGCTTTTTATGAAAGGAAAGCGGCTTACCGGTCAGCTTCAACATTTTCAGTAAGAAACCCGCTTCGGCGGGTTTTTTGCTTTCTGCGGTGCGGCCTGTTCACAATGCTTTTTGTGAAAGCAAAAGCTTAAAAGCGCGAGTCTTTGCAGCGCGCCGCCATGGCGGAAACCGCCGCGCTGACGTCAGGCTCCTTAGCATAATAGAAGGTCACGCTGGATTGTTGACGGCCTGCTGCCGCAATTTCAATCCAGGCCACGTTGTCGTAATTTCTGTCCGTCAGATTATACTTTTCAATACCTTGAGTCAGGCGGCCGTCCCGCTCCAGCCGAAGGTGCTGACTCTGCGCCGCAGCAAAAAGACAGTCGGCAACATTGTGTGGATATCCCTTCAGGTAGACCTGTTTCATGTCAGGATGCGTCCCAATGCGCCCTAAATCGACACAGCCAACCAGTAAAAGCACAAACATCACAGCCAGCTTTTTCATTCCCTGCTCCTCGTGTTATCGCTCACCTCTGACAATAGGCCAGAGAAAATCAACGTGCGATTAACGAACGAAATTTACCTGAGGATATAAAATAACTACGGCGCTTTGAAAATTTTAACCGTAAGCGTTAACGCTGAGGAGATAAACGATGAAAAGATCGATACTGGCCACCCATTTAGGGCTGTCTGAAGAAGAGCTGGACGAGATGGATCTGGACCCTGAAGATTTAGACGAGGGAAAAGTAGAAGAAGAGAGCAACACCTTCTTTTTTACCGTGCCGGAAAACACGCCTCAGCATATTTTAGGCAAAAAAGGCTGGTCAATCGGCGAGAGGGTCGCCGTGCCCATCAGCTTATTTGACGTATCAGGCAGCTAAACCCGTCATGCATCGCTGGCGAGTTTTACAGGAGTAGGCAACGGCGACTACTCGGCTAAATCAATCACCAGCGCGCGCGTTGGCGTGGTTGCCGTTATCGTCACGCTCTGCTCTTTTTCGATAAATGCGCCGTCGCCGCAGGCAAGCGTCTGCCGATCCGCTGAAGATGCGGTCACGGTAAAGCCGCCGTGAATCGATTGCAGATAGGCGCGCGAACCACGTAACGGCAGCGTCACATCTTCGCCCGGTTGCAGTCTCAGATGATAAATCCAGGCCTGTTGGCGAAGCTGCAGGCTCTGTTGTGCACCGTCCGGCGAGGCCAGCAGTATGGCGCTCGCGTTAGTCGGGATCGACAGGCATTGAATCGCCGCGTTTTCCCTGTCGGGACAGGCGTCCAGCCAAAGCTGCATACGCGTCAATGGCTTCTCGCCACTGATATTATGCTCGCTGTAGCTGATCCCCGGTTGGGCAGCCAGCAGCAAAGCTTCGCCCGCGCGCGCCACGACATGGTTGCCGTCGCTGTCGCGGTACTCCGCTTCGCCCTGCAGGATCAGATTAACAACATCGACCTTTGGCCAGGTTCTGGGTTGGAAGGAAGCCCCTGGTGTCAGCACTTCCTGATTGAGCACGCGTAAAGAGGCGTAGCCCAGCAGTTGAGGATCAAAATAGTGGCCGAAGGAAAACGTGTATCGCGCCTGGAGCCAGCCGTAATCGGCTTGACCACACTGTTGTACGGTGCGACTGGTAATCATATTTTCCTCCTTATTAACCGGCAAACCGCGTCGGTCATTTATTATGCCGCTATAGTAAGGCGCTGGACGCCAGATTGTTAGCCAGTTAATCTGCTTGCCATATTCAAAAATCCTGAAAGAGAACCGCTATGGCAAAAGATCGCGCTCTGACGCTGGAGGCGCTGCGAGTAATGGATGCTATCGATCGACGCGGCAGCTTTGCGGCGGCGGCAGATGAGCTGGGCCGCGTCCCTTCAGCGCTCAGCTACACCATGCAAAAGCTGGAAGAGGAGCTGGACGTGGTGCTGTTTGACCGCTCCGGACACCGAACTAAGTTTACCAACGTAGGACGCATGCTGCTGGAGCGGGGCCGGATTTTGCTGGAAGCGGCCGATAAGCTGACCACCGATGCGGAAGCGCTGGCGCGGGGCTGGGAAACACAGTTGACTATCGTTACCGAAGCGTTGGTTCCTTGCGAATATCTCTTTCCTTTGATTGATAAACTTGCCGAAAAAGCCAATACGCAAATCGCGCTGGTGACGGAAGTGCTGGCGGGCGCCTGGGAAAGGCTGGAGCAGGGCCGCGCGGATATCGTTATCGCGCCGGATATGCATTTTCGCGCCTCTTCAGAGATCAACACCCGCAAGCTGTACAGCATTATGAGTGTGATCGTCGCCAGCCCGGATCATCCTATCCATCAGGAACCGGAACCGTTATCGGAACCATCACGGGTGAAATATCGGGGTATTGCCGTAGCGGATACGGCGCGCGAGCGCCCGGTACTGACCGTACAGCTACTGGATAAGCAGCAGCGGCTGACCGTCAGTTCAATCGAAGATAAGCGCCGTGCGCTGCTGGCCGGGCTGGGCGTGGCGTCCATGCCGTACCCGATGGTGGAAAAAGATATTGCCGAAGGGCGTCTGCGTGTTGTCAGCCCGGAATACAGCAAAGAGGTCGATATCATTATGGCCTGGCGCCGCGACAGCATGGGCGAAGCCAAATCATGGTGCCTGCGGGAGATCCCTAAGCTGCTGGCGAAGCGTCACGCGCCGCTCAGGGGATAACGCCGGCTAGCGGAAGCGTTCATCGCGCCCGTGTGGCTCGTCCCAGTCGAAAGCCGGGCCGGTCGAGATAACGCCGTAGGGATTGATCGTCTTGTGGCTACGGTAATAATGATGGCGGATATGCGCCAGATCGACCGTTTCAGCGATGCCCGGCAGCTGATAAATTTCTCGTAAAAAGCCGCTCAGGTTCAGATAGTCGCTAATACGATAGCGATCGCATTTGAAATGCGTCACATAAACCGGATCGAAGCGAACTAAGGTCGTCCACAGACGCAGGTCCGCCTCGGTCAGCCGGTCGCCGGTCAGATAGCGATGCTGCCCCAGCATTTGTTCAAGCCTGTCCAGTGACTGGAAAAGGGCGGTGACCGCCTCGTCATAGGCCGCCTGAGAAGTAGCGAACCCCGCTTTATAGACGCCGTTGTTAACGGTGTCGTAAACCCAGCCGTTCACCTCATCGATTTTGGCGCGTAAGTCCGCCGGATAGTAATCGCCGGCGCGGGCGCCTGCCGCGTCGAATGCGCTGTTAAACATTCGCAAAATATCGGCTGATTCATTACTGACGATAGTCTGCTGCTGCTTGTCCCAAAGTACCGGGACGGTGACCCGGCCGGTATAGTCCTTATCAGCGTGCAAATAAAGTTGATACAGGAATTCGTTCTGATAAAGGCTGTCGCCCGTCGCGCCCGCAAAATCTTCATCAAACGTCCAGCCGTTTTCCAGCATCAGCGGATGGACTACCGATACGGAAATAAGCTTTTCCAGCCCTTTTAGCTGACGCATCAACAGCGTTCGATGCGCCCAGGGGCAGGCAAGCGAAACATAGAGGTGATAGCGATCCGCCTCGGCACGAAAACCGGCTTTGCCGTCTGCGCCGGCAGAGCCGTCGGGCGTTACCCAACTGCGCCAGGCAGAATCAGAACGTTTAAAGCGCCCGCCCGTGGATTTTGTGTCGTACCAGTTATCGTGCCAGACGCCGTCAATAAGCTGTCCCATGTAAACTCCCTGATAATTAAATGATAATAAAAGAATATAACCTGTTATCAGAAAAAAGCTCGTTACTTTCTCCTAAAAATAATTATGCGATAAAATAGAGGGTATCAGGTTGGTTTTTTTAACTTTACTGGATGTAATGCCCCGGCTTTATAATTAAAAGCGCTAATTACATTCTGGTTTTCACCATTAATACAATGCCTGTTTTAAGGCTGCCTTTATTCTGTATTGATTTGGGCCTGTAGATATTTGACTTTTTTTGCTGGCTGTCATTAAAATAGTTCTCGCCTGCTTTATGGCGTGGGGTTATTAATAAAAAAGGAGAATTTTATGCGTGAATTAAACAGCCAGGAAGTTGAAGTTGTCTCAGGTGCTGGCTTTTTTGCAGATTTAGGTAAAAGCATTGGCGCAGCCATTGGCGGCGTTGTGGATCTGGGCACGTCAGCGGGTGGCCTGACAACGGATGCAACCTCGGCGGCGGGTACGCTGGGATCCGGTATCGGCAGCATTCTGGAACTGGATTTCATTAGCGCTATTACGAATATCGGTTCCGGCATCGTCGGTATCGTTAATTTTGGTATCAGCGCTATCTCACAGATCAAAAATAAATCGGCTTAATTGGCGGTCTGGTTCGGAGAGTCACATCCCCTGGCATTATTTTTATACCGTACAGAAAAATTAACGTTATAGTCGTCTGGTTAAGAAATTGGTTAATCTTTTAATCAGATACGCTGGCGCTTATTGAAAGCAGGGCATAAAGCCCTGCTTTAATCATTGTTTATTTTTTTCTTTTAATTAAGCGGTCGATACTGTATGCACCAGGGCCGGTAATAAACAGCAGCAGATAACCACCAGAGATACTCATATTTTTCATAAAGTTAATAGAGTTACCGTCTACGCTGAAATTACTGTGAAACACAAATGCGGTAATCAGCGTAAAAATGGCGGTGGAGATGGCGGTAAAGCGCGTCAGGAAGCCAAACAGGATAGCCAGACCGCCGCCGAACTCCAGCAAAATGGTCAGCGGCAGTAAAAAGCCCGGTACGCCCATTGCTTCCATATACTGTTGCGTGCCCGCATAACCGGTAATTTTTCCCCAGCCCGCCACGATAAACAGGACAGGCATCAAAATACGCGCGACCAGAAAGCCGATATCTTCTAATTTTTTCATGTTAATCCCCGATAAATTTTATCTGGCCGGAATAGCTCCTGGCCGCATGAAGCCCGGTTATGACGCTGAATACGCGTTAATTCCCGGTCGTTGCAGAAGATAATATTCGTCAGGAGAGAGGATTGTAAGCGAGTTAAACTGTCAAAGTTCTTCAGAAAAATTGAGTATTCAGGTTCAGCGAGGCTGAACCTGAGAAAGAACAGAAAGCATCAGCGGCCCGGCAGGAAGTTGCGTACCATACGCACCGTACTCCAGATACCCAGGCCGCGCTTGGCCCAGCGGGTAATACGGCGTGGATTACGCACCGACCAGATAGCCGCCAGGCCGCTGCCGACCGCAATATAACGCTTCAGGCTGAGCAGCGTTAGCCAGCCGCGATCGTAACGGGCAGTACTTTCCAGCCAGAATTTCTTTTGGATGCTGAGATCGAGCCGCTGCTGTTGGATCTGACGCAGCAGTTCGGCCTTACGCTCGTCACGCTCGCGGCTCATTAATCGTTCTCCAGTAGCTTACGATCGGATTTCAGTTCTTTACGGGTAGCGCCCAGAAGGGTAGAACGACGAGATTTGGCCAGCGTCCAGAGTCCAAAGAACAGCGCTAATGCAAAAAGCACCGCCGTGGTAATGCCGATAGCCATCAGGCGATACTGTGCATCCACCGCCCAGATAATGAGCACCATCAGGCTCATCAGGCCAAAAGCGGTAAAGAGCATGGTCAGCCCGACCATGATCAACAGCTGGATCAGGTTCGCCTTCTCTTCTTCCAGCTCCACGACGGCCAGCCTGACGCGGGTTTCTACAATCCCGACCAGAGTGGTGACGAGGCGCTGCCCGATGTTGATGACCCCTTTGCCTGGGCCCTGGCTTTGCTGGGAATCTTTCATTGTTATCGACGCGTCAGCAGCACGCCCAGCACTACGCCGATAGCGGCGCCGATGCCCACGCTGGTCCATGGATTTTCGCGCACGTAAACGTCCGCATTATCGGCAACTTCACGCGAAGTTTTGGCGAGGCGATCGCCGGAGTCGCCTAAACGTGCGCGGGTATCTTTCAGCGCGCTCTGTGCTTTGCTACGCAGCTTGTCCAGCTCGTTTTTTGATTTGTCAGTGGTGTTGCTCAGCACTTCTTCCAGCGTATCCGCCAGATTCTTTAATTCCGCACGCAGATGATCGGAAGTGATATCTTTTGACATAACAAACTCCTTTATAATCAGTAATGAGAATCCTGCCTGCCTCAGTAAGGGGCGGCCTGGACTTCCTTCAGTTCACGTTTTGCTTCTGCCAGCTTGCGTTCACGTTTAGCGATTTTCTCTTTATCATCGCCATCCGCTCTCTCCTGGTTCAGCTCTTTTTGCCGCTCTTCCACTTTCTGCTGCAGCTCATCGATCTTTTCCTGATGACTCGCCTTCAGTTTGTCGTCCGTACAGCCCGCGCGAGCCTCCGTCAACGCCCGCTCCAGACCAGTAACGCGGCGCTGGTTGTCGTGCTGACGGGCTAAATCGATCTCGTGCTGAATGTCCTGCTCTTTTTGCAGGCACAGCGAGTCTGCCGCCTGAGCGAAAGTGGTCAGGGATAAAAGGCTGAGGCCAAGGATCGTGCGGTATTTCATAAAGTGACCTTCCATTGTTTGGGTTCGCTGATACAACCCCGTTAATCCTGTCATGCTTGCCGCTTACGCCGGCCAGTTAAGCATAGTCAGGAAATGCGGAAAGCTCAAAAAGAGAGAAGATTCTTAAGGATAGAGGCCCGGAAGTGGCACTGCCGGGCACGTTTCTTAGCCAATGCTCTGCTTATGCGGGCTGATGCGGCTGAGCCACTCAGAAGATTGTTCGAGCTGAGCGATATCAAAGCCTTCCGGCAGCAGGCGGCGCAGCACTTTCTCGGCGGCGGTACTTTGCTCCTGTGAATCAAATTTAATCACCAGCGTGTTTTTATCCGGCGTGATGCTTTTAATATGGATGCCTTCCGCGTTCAGCCGCTGATAGACATAGAAGCCGTCCGGCACCGTAATACCCTGGCGAGAGGCCCGAATTTGCAGCGCCGTTTCACCGCCAAACAGGGCAGGCAAAAGCGCAATCATTGTCAGCGCAACCGATGCCAGCGCCACCAGGCCCAGTATTCGTTTGCGGGAAGCGTAATTTTTCATCATGAGTTTCCTTTCTCATTCATAGTGCGTTTCTTTTTCCATAAAACATAAAGCGACCCAAACAGGCCGACAACCAATAAAATCAGCGGCAGCATCATCAGGCAAGCCATCAGCTGATCTTCATACCGCTGAAAAAGAGGCGTTCTGCCCAGCGCAAAGCCCAGCACCGTCAGGATCAGTACCCAAAGCAGCCCGCTCACCCAGTTGAAGAACTGAAAGCGCGCGTTGTTTAAGCCCGACAGCCCGGCAATGGTCGGCAGCAGCGTGCGGACAAAAGCGATAAAGCGGCCGATCAACAGGGCCGAAAGCCCGTGGCGATGGAACAAAGCGTGCGCGCGCTGATGGTACTGCGCGGGTAGATGGGCGAGCCAGCGCTGCACCGTGGCCGTATTGCCCAGCCAGCGCCCCTGAATATAGCCTACCCAGCAGCCCAGGCTGGCGGCGGTAGTCAATACCAGCAGCGTAAGCGGAAAATTCATCGTGCCTTTGGCAATCAGCACGCCGACCAGGATCAGCAGGCTGTCGCCCGGCAGGAAAGCGGCAGGAAGCAGGCCATTTTCCAGAAATAAGATCATAAACAGCACTAAATAGATTGCCCAGACCAAGGAGGGATCGGCCAGCATGACATAATCCTGGTGCCAGAGGGCATGGACCAGCGCTTTTAAAATATCCATAAAGTGTCCCTGAATAGCATTTTCGCCATGTTCCGGCAAAGTTCATCACAAATGGTTGTAGTTAGTATGCGTGCGGAACCTGGTCTTAACACGAAAAAAAGAAACAAAGGTGAAAATAAACGGCCTGTCGGGCTTGATACGCCGGGCCGTCAAATCGTTATGAATGCGGTCTGATAAGCCTGGGCAAAGCCAGCATTACCGTTGTTGTACAGGCGCAATCAGGAGGTGCAAAGGAGTTTTACACAGGCTGACATAATTAGAGGGTTAACTGCAATAATTTCGCCGCCTGGCGGCGGCAAAACCCTTACTTATCGGTCACAGAGATGCCTTTGATGGCGACAACGGGATTTTCAGTAAACATGTAACGATCGATGCTGGGTTCAAAATCGTCTGAAGTGGCTTTAAACAGCATCTGGCGGGTATGTTCAAGGTGCTGCCACATGGCCAGCTTGCTGCCGGCCGGATCTTTACGCATCAAGGCGTTAAGTATGCGATCGTGATCGTCACACCAGCTTTCCATAGCGCTGTCGTCAATGTGTTCATGCAGTTTCAGCCAGTAGGGGTTGTGCAAACGGTGCAGCCACATTTTTTCTACAATAGCGGCCAGCGCGCCGTTTTGCGTGGCGCGGGCAATCTGCACATGGAATTTTAAATCCCATTCTGAATCACGGAAGCGATCTTCTTTTCTGGCCTGCTGCTGGATTTCCATTAACTGCTGAATATGCTGCCGGGTTACCTGAGTGGCGGCAAACTCTGCCACATTGCTTTCAATCAGCTGGCGAGCCTGTAGCAGTTCAAACGGGCCAAAGCTGGCAAATTCTGACTGTTCGTCCGGAACGACGCTGTTTCTCTGGTGTTGTGAGATCACATGGATACCTGAGCCTTTGCGTACCTCAACGTATCCTTCTACTTCCAGCATGATGATCGCTTCACGCACCACAGTGCGGCTGACGCCCATTTCTTCTGCAATAAAGCGTTCAGCCGGTAATTTCTCGCCAACGGCATAAACCCCTTCCTCCAGACGACGTTTAAATTCCGCAGCGAGCTGCTGGTAAAGACGTCGGGATTCGGCCAACACCATAATCTTTCTCCTGCCGCACAATGATGGAATTTGTTATACCACTTCCGCCGGGCGGGAGAAACCCGGACTAGCGCGCGGCGGCCCCGGCCGACCTGACGCTCTGCTGCTTCTGATCGACTGCGGGTTGGTTGCTTAATAATGTCCAGATAGCTACTGCGCCAAGCACATCCATCAGCGCCAGCACGGCGAACAGCGGACTGAATCCCAGCGTGTCCGCCAGGGCGCCGACGATCAACGCAAACAGCGTGCTGGCGCTCCAGGCCGCCATCCCCGTCAGGCCATTGGCGGTCGCCACTTCATTGCGGCCAAACACATCGGAGGAAAGGGTTATTAACGCGCCCGACAGCGCCTGATGAGCAAAGCCGCCTACGCAAAGCAGGGCAATCGCGGTGTAGGGACTGCTGAATAAGCCAATGGTGCCGGGAGCAATCATCAGGAGCGCGCCCATAGTAACCACCAGCTTACGCGAGACGATAAGATTGACACCGAACCAGCGCTGGAACAGCGGCGGTAGATAGCCACCGATGATGCAACCAAGATCGGCGAACAGCATCGGCATCCAGGCGAACAGCGCAATTTCTTTCAGATTGAAGCCGTAGGCCCGAAACATAAACAGGGGGATCCAGGCGTTGAACGTTCCCCATGCGGGCTCAGCCAGAAAGCGCGGCAGCGCGATCCCCCAGAATTGCCTGCTGCGAACAATTTGCCAGGCGCTCATTTTGGTCGCATTGCTGACCTGATGGTGCGCTTCCTGGCCTGAAAGAATGTACCGACGCTCGGTTTCATGCAGTTTTTTATGATCTTTTGGATGCTGATAAAAAATCAGCCAGCATAACGCCCAGATAAAGCTAAGGATGGCGGTAACAATAAAGGCCATCTGCCAGCTGTGCGCCACGATAGCCCAGACAACCAGAGGCGGTGCCAGCATGGCGCCAATGGACGAGCCGACATTAAAATAGCCTACCGCGATAGATCGTTCTTTGGCCGGAAACCATTCGCTGCTGGCTTTTAATCCGGCGGGGATCATCGCTGCCTCTGCCGCGCCTACGGCGGCACGAGCCAGCGCCAGTCCCGTCCAGCTATTGGCCAACGCCGTGGCTCCGCAAAAAATCGCCCAAAGAATGGCAAACAGAGCGTAACCCACTTTCGTTCCCAGCACGTCAAGGATATAACCCGCGACGGGTTGCATCACGGTATAGCAGGCCGAATAGGCGGCGACGATATAGGAGTACTGCTGGGTCGTGATATGCAGCTGTGATTCCAGCGTAGGCGCGGCAACGGCAATCGTATTGCGTGTCAGGTAGCCCAGCACGGTGCCCAGCGTGACCAGACCTATCATATACCAACGCAGTCCTTTGATTTTACGCATAAAATTCTCCCGCTTTTTCTAATCCCTATTGATTTATGGCTTCCTTTTCAACGCGGGACGGCTTGCTGGTTGGCACCCGCACGTTAACTCTCCAACCGCCGTACTGTCAGGAGGCTGAATGCCGCAACAATAACTTGTCATACAGATTCTAAAGGAGAGAAACGTCACAATTGCAGCCCAGGCGGCTAATGTTTTTTTAATATTATATTAATCAATAGGTTATTTTTTGTCCCGGCAACGCCGTCAGGCGTAAATGGCATTTTTGTGATCGGGGTTGCACAAAATTACGCCGTATCTCAATAATTGGTATGATAACTTTGCAGCAAAGGATGTTGACCACAGGAGAAGGGTATGTCGGGTTTTATGCAGGAAGATTTTTTGCTGTCGGGGGAGTTTGCGCGCCGCTTGTACCATGAGTTTGCGGCCGGGCAGCCCATTTTTGACTACCACTGCCATCTGCCGCCGCAGCAGATTGCCGAGGATTATCGATTCAAAAATCTGTATGACATCTGGCTAAAAGGCGATCATTACAAATGGCGAGCGATGCGGGCGAATGGCGTACCGGAAGCGCTGATTACCGGTAACGGCAGCGATCGTGAGAAGTTTGCCGCCTGGGCCAGCACGGTGCCCGATACCATTGGCAATCCTCTTTACCACTGGACGCATCTTGAGCTGCGCCGACCTTTTGGCATTACGGACACGCTGCTGTCGTCGGAAACGGCGGAAGAAATATGGTCGCGGTGCAACGCGCTGTTGGCACAGGATGCGTTCAGCGCCCGCGGTATCATGCAGCAGATGAATGTGAAAATGGCGGGCACGACCGACGATCCGGTCGACGACCTGCGCTACCATCGCCTGCTCGCTGAAGATGCCAGCTTCACTGTCAAAATATTGCCAGGCTGGCGTCCTGATAAGGCGTTAAATCTGGAGGCTGGCGGCTTCTGTGACTATCTGCAAAAACTGGCTGCGGTTAGCGATACGGATATTGTCCGCTTCGACGATCTCCGTCAGGCACTCAGCCGCCGGCTTGACCATTTTGCCGCTCACGGCTGTAAAATTGCCGACCATGCGCTGGATGTTGTGCTGTATGCCGATGCGGACGAAGCCACGCTGGACGGCATCCTGGCGCGGCGTCTTGCCGGAAAAAGCCCGAACGAGCTGGAGATTGCGCAATTTAAAACGGCGGTGCTGGTATGGCTTGGTGCGCAGTATGCTCAGCGCGGCTGGGTTCAGCAGTATCATATCGGCGCATTGCGTAACGCCAACAGTCGTCAGTTTGCGCGGCTGGGGCCGGACGTGGGCTATGACTCTGTTAACGACGCTCCGATCGCCGTACCGCTGGCGCGTTTGCTGGATGCCCAGCACCGAAAGGATGCGCTGCCAAAAACCATTCTCTACTGCCTGAACCCACGGGATAACGAAGTTATCGCCACGATGGCCGGCAATTTTCAGGGCGAAGGAGCGCCGGGCAAAATGCAGTTCGGTTCCGCGTGGTGGTTCAACGATCAGAAAGACGGCATGACGCGACAGCTGACGCAGCTGGCGCAAATGGGCATGCTCAGCCGTTTCGTTGGCATGTTAACCGACAGCCGCAGCTTTCTCTCCTACACGCGGCATGAATATTTCCGTCGCCTGCTGTGTGAAACGATCGGTGGCTGGGTGGATAACGGTGAAGCACCGGCCGATCTCAATCTGCTGGGCAAAATGGTGGAAAACATCTGTTTTAACAATGCGCGCGACTATTTTGCCGTTGAGCTGTAACCGCCGTCCTGAACCGTTGCGGCTCCGCTACCAGTACGGACAGAAAACGCCCTGGGCGAAACGCAATACCGGGGAAGGAGCGCAATGCCGTACCGGGACTGACCGCAAGGGTAACGGTATTTGTGCCACGACTTATCAGCAAGGGCATACGCCAGCCCCGCTTAGCTGAGGAAAACATTATGCAGCGTTATATCCGGATCGATCCTGAAGATAACGTCGCCGTCGCGCTGGCTGACCTGGCGGAAGGCGAGGCGCTGGAAGCAAACCGGCACGTAATCGTGTTGCAACAGCCTGTCGCGCGTGGGCACAAGTTCGCCCTTTTACCGCTGGCTGTGGATGAGCCGGTTATAAAATATGGCCTGCCTGTTGGGCATGCCACCCAGGCGATCGCCGCAGGGGAAGGGGTCCATTCTCATAACCTCTGTACCAATCTTGGGGACGTAAATGCCTATCGCTATCGGCCGGATTTCGTCACGCTGCCAAAACCGGCTGGCGATCGCGAAGTGCAGATTTACCGCCGCCGTGACGGCAGGCCCGCCATTCGTAACGAACTCTGGCTCCTGCCAACGGTTGGCTGCGTCAACGGTATAGCAAAGCAAATGGTGGCCCGCTTTATGGCAGAAAGCGAGGGCGCGACAGATATTGACGGCGTTTTCCTCTTCACCCATCCGTATGGCTGCTCGCAGCTGGGAGAAGACCATCTCAATACGCGCACCCTGCTGCAAAATATGGTGCGCCATCCAAATGCCGGCGCGGTACTGGTGATAGGTTTGGGCTGCGAAAACAATCAGATCGATGCTTTTCGCGAGACGCTGGGCGAAGTGGATGCCGATCGCGTCGGCTTTATGACGCTACAGCAGCACGATGATGAAGTGGAAGCCGGGCTGGCTCAACTACGTCGCCTGTATAAAGCGATGCGTAACGATCGCCGCGAGGCTGGACGGCTAAGCGAGCTGACGTTTGGCCTGGAATGCGGCGGCTCGGATGGCCTTTCCGGCATTACCGCTAACCCCTTGCTGGGACGTTTCTCAGACGAGGTGATAGCCAACGGCGGCACCACCGTGCTGACGGAAGTGCCTGAAATGTTTGGCGCCGAACAGACCCTGATGAACCGCTGTCGGGACGAAGCAACCTTTCGCAAAACTGTCGATATGATTAACGATTTCAAGCGTTATTTCCTGCAGCACCATCAGCCCGTTTTTGAAAACCCTTCGCCGGGCAACAAAGCGGGCGGCATCACTACCCTGGAGGAAAAGTCGCTGGGCTGCACGCAGAAAGCGGGTCGGAGCCAGGTGGTGGACGTGCTGAAATATGGCGAGCGCGTACGCAAGCCGGGGCTGAATTTACTCAGCGCGCCGGGCAATGATGCCGTGGCGACCAGCGCGCTGGCGGCGGGCTGTCATATGGTGCTGTTCAGTACCGGCAGGGGCACGCCCTACGGCGGCTTTGTGCCCACCGTTAAGCTGGCGACCAACAGCGAACTGGCGGCGAAGAAACCGCACTGGATCGATTTTGATGCCGGGCCTTTGCTTCAGGGCGTGGAGATGACGACGCTACTGGAAAAATTTATCGATCTGCTGGTGGAAATCGCCTGCGGCCGTCAGACCAGAAACGAGCTGAATGATTTTCGCGAGCTGGCGATTTTTAAAAGCGGGGTGACTTTATAGCGGGCGCGTAACGCTGCGCGACAGGGCGAGAAACCCCACCCGTTCGGCAGGGCAGGATTTCTCGCTGAGCAGGGCGCCATCTTTTGACGGCGCCGCCGGTTAAGCTTTTTGTTCCACCCGACGCTCTTCGGCCATGCAGGCCGCGGCGGTAAACAGAATATCGGCGGAAGAATTCAGCGCCGTTTCGGCGGAGTCCTGCAGAACGCCGATAATAAAGCCTACGGCTACCACCTGCATCGCCACATCGTTAGGGATGCCGAACATATTGCAGGCGACGGGGATCAGCAGCAGCGAACCGCCCGCCACGCCGGACGCGCCGCAGGCGCAGATGGAGGCCACAAGGCTAAGCAGGATCGAGGTGCCGATATCTACATGGATGCCCAGCGTATTCACCGCCGCCAGCGTCAGCACGGTAATGGTGATGGACGCGCCCGCCATACTGATATTGGCGCCCACGGGGATCGAGACGGAATAGGTGTCTTCATCCAGATTAAGCTTCTTCGCCAGCGCCATATTTACCGGGATATTGGCCGCCGAACTGCGGGTAAAGAAGGCGGTGACGCCGCTTTCCCGCAGGCAGGTAAAGACCAGCGGGTAAGGATTACGGCGGATCTTCCAGTAGACCAGAATGGGGTTGATAACCAGCGCCATCAGCAGCATACAGCCCAGCAGCAGGGCAAGCAGATGCGCGTACTGCCACAGCGCCGAAAAGCCGGTAGAGGCCAGAATCGACGCCACAAGGCCGAAAATACCGACAGGAGCGAAGCGGATCACGATACGCACCAGATAAGTCACGGCGTCGGAGGCATCATTCAGGAAAGCGCGCGTGGTGTCGCTGCTGTGGCGGAAAGCGAAGCCCAGGCCAATCGCCCACACCAGGATGCCGATATAGTTGGCATGCATCAGCGCGTCGATCGGGTTGGAAACCATGCTCATCAGCAGGCCGTTTAAGACGGCCAGGATACCGGACGGCGGCGTGATTTCATTATTGGCGGCGCTCAGCGTCAGCGTCTGCGGCAGCAAATGGCTGAACGCCACAGCCAGCACGGCGGCAAAAAACGTGCTCAGCAGATACAGTATCACGATAGGGCGGATAGAGGTTTTCTGGCCCTGCTTGTGGTTGGCGATAGAGGAGATCACCAGCACCATGACCAGCAGCGGCGCTACGGCTTTCAGCGCGCTGACAAACAGTGAGCCGAACAGGCTGACGGAAAGCGCGCTCTCTTTGGAAAACCACGCCAGCGCCACGCCAGCGACCAGACCGATCAAGATCTGCGTAACCAGGCCTGCCTGCATCAGACGCTGCAACAGGCCGGGACGATTCTTTTCATTACTCATATAAAAACCAGCTGTAAAAGTGATGGAATGCGCCTCAGCGTCGTGTGCGCTGAACTGACGGCATCGGTGTGTTTGCGCAGGCAGTATAAGGAAATGTGTTGGCAGGGGAAGCGAAAAGTGGCCCGACGGCGGCGGAATATTCTGCCGTCGGGCCTGGCTGTTACGTCAGGGTAAAAGTTATTTCCGCAGCGCTAAACGATCGTTGCGGCGGTTAACCAGAGCGTTAATCAGCAGCGTAATGGCCAGGATACCGCCGACGATGCTCAGCGAAACCGCCACCGGAATATGATAGAAATCGACGATCAGCATCTTGATACCGATAAAAATCAGCACGATCGCCAGACCATATTTCAGCATAGAGAAGCGTTCTGCCACGTTAGCCAGCAGGAAGTACATCGCGCGCAGGCCAAGAATAGCGAACAGGTTAGAGGTCAGGACGATAAAGGGATCGGTAGTAACGGCAAAAATAGCCGGAATGCTGTCCACGGCGAAAATAACGTCGCTCAGCTCGACCATAATCAGCACCAGCAGCAGCGGCGTGGCGTAGAGCAGGCCGTTGCGGCGCACAAAGAACTTTTCGCCTTCCAGGTTATCGGTCATGCGCAGATGGCCACGCAGCCAGCGCACCACCGGCTTATCGCCTACCGCGCCTTCATCGCCGCCTGCCATCGCCATTTTGACGCCGGTAAACAGCAGAAACGCGCCGAACAGGTAGAGGATCCAGCTGAATTCCGACACCAGCCAGCTGCCGGCGAAAATCATGATGGTACGCAGCACGATGGCGCCCAGCACGCCGTAAATCAGCACGCGGCGCTGAAGCGCAGCAGGAACGGAGAAGTAGCTGAACAGCATCAGCCAGACGAAAACGTTATCGACGGCCAGCGCTTTTTCCAGCACGTAACCGGTCAGAAAGGCGAGGGATTGCGTATGGGCGATCTGCGGCCCGACGGTTTCTTTCAGATACCACCACAGCCCGGCGGCGAACAGCAGCGAGAGGCTAATCCAGACCAGCGACCAGAAGGCGGCCTGCTTCATCGACATGGTTTGCGCGCCGCGCCGCCCCTGCATCAGCAGATCGATGGCCAGCATAATCACCACCACGACAGCAAAGCTGCCCCAAAGTAACGGCGTGCCTACAGTATTCATAGTTTTGTCCTGTCAAAAATAAAATGGCCAACATCGGAAGACGTCAGCCACACTATTTTTGCTGTGAGCAAACCTCGCCTTCCGGCAAGGTCTCACTTACAGTCAGCTTGCTGACTGCCCGGCAACCGGGCGCTTACGCACCGTAATGACGATTGACCGACGAAGAAGTTACTCCCCTTTGCAGCAGTGAAGATAGTGGCCGCGAGCACATTGGTCAATCTTACGCAGAAATATTTAGCAATATTTACACGGCGGCCAGCGCATCGGCAGGAAAAACCACGCCGGTCTGGCGACGGATCTCCGTCAGCAGCGCCGCTGTGATGCGCGTCACGGTCAGGCCCGGATGGTCTACAGCGTGTTCTTCCACCAGCCGGACAAAGGTTTCCGCTTCGTACAGTAACGTGTTGATGTGCTGAGGCTGGCTAAGATCCTGCGGCTTCGCGCCGCGCGGTATGAAATGGATCTGCTGGCAGTCGGCCAGCTGCCCGATAACCAACGATCCCGCTTCGCCCTGGATTTCGCCGGGCAGATCGGACTGGCTGACTTTGGAGTGCAGCAGCGTCACGTCGAAACCGTCGTAGCTCATAACCACCGTACCGTGGGCGTCGACGCCGCTCTCCAGCAGCGAAGCCGTGGCGACCACGCGCGCCGGCTCGCCCCACAGGCTGACCGCCGCTGCCAGGCAGTAGTAGCCGATATCCATTATCGAGCCGTTTGACCAGGCCGGATTAAACGTATTCGGGTTCTCTCCCTCCAGATAGCGCTGATAGCGTGATGAATACTGGCAGTAGCTAAACAGCGCCTTGCGCAGCTTGCCGACCTTCGGCAGCGCCTGGCGCAAAATGTGAAAGTTCGGCAGGCTGGCCGTTTTAAACGCTTCGAACAGCACCACCTGATTAGCGCGCGCGCAGGCGATCATCGCTTCCGCTTCGCGAAGGTTAGAGGCGAGCGGCTTCTCACAAATCACGTGCTTCTTGTGCTGTAAAAACAGCAGCGCCTGCTGACAGTGCAGCGCGTTGGGGCTGGCGATATAAACGGCGTCTACCGCATCCGACTGCGCCAGCCGATCGAGAGAGGTAAAAAAATGCTCAACGGGATAGTCGCGGCTGAAGGCCTGAGCCTGCTCCAGCGTGCGTGAATAAATGGCGGTAAGCTTCATTTTGCCGGTTTCGTGCGCGGCGTCGACAAACTGACGCGTAATCCAGTTGGTTCCAATAACAGCGAAGCGGATCATAATTTTTCCCGAACGGTTGATTCATTGAGCCGGGCGCCGTGCGCGCCGTAACCTTATCTACCAGCGTAGCAGGCAAAAAAGCGCGGCGGGCGCGCTGACTATTTGATTTTTAACGCTGCCTCTCTCACGATAAGAGCAGGTTAACGGCGGCGAGGTCAAAAAATTCATGTCCACAGGCAGTAAACATGCACTTAACTGGACCAGCCTGCTGGTCGCTATTCCTGTGGGGCTGGCGGCTTCGCTGGTGACGCTGGGTTTCCGCTTGCTGATAGAAGGCATCAATCTGCTGATGTTCGGCAGCCGTCAGGATGTGACCCAGGCTATCGGCGTCTGGCCCTGGTATACGTGGCCGCTGATTGTCGGCGGCGGCGGGGTACTGGCCGGATTTTTTCTGCGCTACGCCACCGCTATTGAACAGAAAGCGACGGTTCGCACCGATTATCTGGAAGTGATCAACGCCAGGCTGGACGCGGTGCCGACCAAAACCTCGCTGTTTCGCGCGCTCTCTTCCATCGCCAGCATCAGCAGCGGCGCGTCCATTGGTAAGGAGGGGCCGATGGTGCAGATTTCGGCGCTGGTGGGCAGCCTGATGGGCCGCTTCTGCTTCAAAAATCTGCCGCTGAAGAACACGGACGTCGTGGCGATGGCCGCGGCAGCCGGGCTCTCTTCCGTTTATCATGCGCCGCTTGCCTCGGCTATCTTTGTGGCGGAAATCGCGTTCGGCATTTCCGCCTTACAGCGGCTGATCCCGCTGATTATCTCGGCTGGCGTGGCCGTGCTGACCATGTCCGCGCTGGGCTATCGTTCCGCCATCTACCCTTTTGCCCACGCGCAGTTTGCGCTGACGCCGGAAAACATGCTGCTGACGGTGCTGATTGGCCTGCTGGCGGGCCTGGCCGGCTGGACGCTGATTTGGCTGATCGCGCAGAGCCGTAAGCGCTTTAGCCGCGTTAAAAGCCTGCCGCTGCGGCTGGGGCTGGGCGGCGTGATGGTGGGCGTGCTGGCTATCGGCAGCACTAAGGTGCTCGGCAACGGCTATGAGGAGATTGTGGAGATCATGGCCGGCAGCTTTATGCTAAAAGGGCTGATTGCGCTGCTGCTGTTAAAGATGCTGGCCACGGCTATTTCGGTTGGCTCCAACGCTGTCGGCGGGCTGTTTACGCCATCGCTGCTGACCGGCGCGCTGTTGGGCGTGGTGGTTGCCAGCCTGGCCGCGCTGGCCGGGCTGCCGGTGGATAACGTCGTCATTTTCGCCGCTGTGGGCATGGGCGCGGTGCTGGCCTCGGTCAGCCAGGCGCCGCTGATGGCGATGCTGATGGTGCTGGAAATGACGCTAAACAGCAGCCTGCTGTTTCCAACCATGATCGCCTGCGTGCTGGCTTTTATGGTGGTGTACCGTCTGCAATCCAGCAGCACCTATCCGGTTATTCAGCGCCATTTCAGCCGTTCGGACGCCAAGTTCGATTTTGACAACGGCATTATCTCGCAGTTTATCGTTTCCGGCGCGGCGCTACAGCCGCAGGATCCCGTCGGCAAGGCGCTGGCGGTGAGCTCGCTGAAGCGCGAACGTTTCGTCTATGTGATTAACGAAACCGGTCAGTTTATGGGCGCGGTGTCGATCCACGATATTTCGCGCAAGGTGCTGGATAAGGAGATTACGCTGAACTCGCCGATAAGCTGCGTAACGGACGAGAATTTCCCTTATATTTTTGAGAATCAAACCATTACGGAAGGTTGGGAAGCCTTCGCCAGGGTGACGCTGGAGCGTCTGCCGGTGCTGAATAATCCTGTCGAGCGCAAGTTTCTGGGCGCGCTTACCAAAACCAGCCTGATCCAGAAAGCAAAGGACTTTTTATAATGCGACAGCAGGTCGCGGCGAGCACGGAGGCACGTCGCGGCGGCGCTAGCTTTCTCTGCCGCGCAGCGCCTGTTCGGTCAGCCACAGGCGCGTATCAAATTCCAGCTGGTGATACTGCGGCTCCATATGGCAGCAAAGCTGATAAAACGCCTTGTTATGATCTTTCTCTTTAATGTGCGCCAGCTCGTGTACCACGATCATGCGTAAAAATGCCTCCGGCGCCTGTTTAAAAATGGTCGCCACGCGGATTTCCGCCTTCGCCTTTAGCTTGCCGCCCTGCACGCGGGAAATGGCGGTGTGCAGCCCCAGCGCGTGTTTCATTACCTTGATTTTGCTGTCGTAAATCACTTTATTCAGCGGCGGTGCGTTACGCAGGGCCTGGTTTTTCAGCGTCAGCGCGTAGTCATATAACGCTTTGTCGCTGGTGATGGCGTGCGTGTCGGGATAGCGTTTTTGCAGTACTTCGCCCAGCCGCTGCTGATCGATTAGCTGCTGCACCTGAGTCAGCAATGACTCCGGATAACCTTGTAAATAGAGTAAAGACACAGGCGCTCCCACATAAATAATGGTCGAAAGCCGGATTTTATCATGCGGACGCCGCGCCGGGGGATCTTTGCGTCGACGGCGCGTGACGTTGCAAGCCTTAAGACCTTTTCGCATACTGTCGGTTTAGTGAATGATTCGGAGTCATCATGATTGATTACAGAGAGCTGTTCAGCGCGGGCGCGGGCTTTGAGGCTTTTGCCAAAACCGGCCTGGCTGGCGAAATTGCCGCCGTCAAAGAGGGCGCGCGCGAAGCTGAACTCGGAAGAGTATGTTTCCAGCGAGCTGAAGGAGCAGGTAAAACAGGTGCGCGGCGCTTATTATCTGCTGACCGCAGCGGAATTGTGGTGTCCGGACTGCCAGCGCAACGTGACCGCGATGCAGTTTATCAGCGAGCTACAGCCGACCATCTCCCAGGCGATTATCAGCAAAAGCCGGGCGGAACGTACGCTGCTGCCCGCGCTGGCGCTGGATAAGGTGCGGATCCCTTTTACCGTGGTGCTGGATGAGAAGTTTGAGCCGATCGGCACTTTTGTGGAAAGACCGGAAAAAGCGATCCACGGCGGTGAAGCCGAGCTACAGGCCTATCGGGAAGGTCGGCTGTTAAACGCAACCATTGAGGACATTCTCGCTATTATTCATCAGCATCAGGCAACCCGCGGCTGACGGCAGCCGCAGGCAGCGCGGATCCGTCAGGAAAAAATCAGCAATTTCAGGCGATAACAAAGTCAGCGCGGCACGGTGGCGACAAAAGAAGAAAAGGTGACAGCGGTCGCAACTCTCGCCTGAACAAGAAAAACATTTACTGTCGGCGCATTTTAGGGGATAACTCGCGGGAATTTTTATCCAGCCGGAGATCCCATGAGCCAATTCGAACTGAGCCACCGCACGCTGACGCTGCACCGTTTTCCCCAGATGCGTGAAGAAAGCCCGTTACAGGCGTGGGACGCCGCCGATGAATATTTGCTGCAACAGGTTGCGGACAAGCCTGCCAACGGCACGACGCTGATCTTTAACGACACCTTTGGCGCGCTGGCCTGTGCGCTGGTGGGCGAAGAACTTTTTAGCATCAGCGACTCGTGGATCAGCCAGCAGGCGACGCGGCAGAACCTGCTGGAAAACGGCATGGACGAAGGCGACGTGCATTTTCTGGACAGCCTGGCCGCGCTGCCCGCCAGCCCGGCCCGCGTGCTTATAAAAATCCCTAAATCCCTTGCGCTGCTGGAGCAACAGCTGCGCGCGCTGCGCCATGTGGTAACGCCGGAAACGCAGGTTATCGCGGCGGGTAAAGCAAAAGATATTCATACCTCGACGCTACAGCTGTTCGAGCGCGTGCTGGGGAAAACCACCACGTCGCTGGCGGTAAAAAAAGCGCGGCTGATCTACTGTACGCCAGCGCTGCCGGAACTGGCCGCAGGCGCGGAAACCTACAGCTGGCCGCTGGACGGCACGCCTTACCACATTCATAACCACGCCAACGTGTTTGCCCGCAGCGGGCTGGACGTCGGCGCGCGTTTCTTTATGGCGCATCTGCCGGATAATATCGACGGTGAAATTGTCGATCTGGGCTGCGGCAACGGCGTGATCGGCCTGATGGCGCTGGAGCAGAATCCCACGGCGGAAGTGCATTTCGTTGATGAATCCTGGATGGCGGTCGCCAGCAGCCGGATGAACGTGGAGGTTAACCGCCCGCAGGACATGGCGCGCAGCCACTTTGCGGTCAATAACTCGCTGGCCGGTTTCCCTTCCGATCGCCTGCATGCGGTGCTTTGCAATCCGCCTTTCCATCAGCAGAACACGCTGACCGATCATATTGCCTGGCAGATGTTCCGCGATGCGCGCCGCTGTCTGCAATACGGCGGCGAGCTGCGCATCGTCGGCAACCGTCATCTCGACTACTATCGCAAAATGAAGAAGCTGTTCGGCAACTGCACCACCGTCGCCTCTAACCAAAAGTTTGTGATCCTGCGTTCGGTAAAACTGCGTTAACGCCGCCTGATCCAGGCATATCGCTGCTGATAGCCATGCTGAAAATGGCCGTTGCGGCGATAGCTCGCCTGTTCTTCCGCCATACAATAGGTGCAGATGCCGCTCAGCTCGATTTGCGCTTCCGGCACGCCTGCGCGCATCGCCATGCGTTTCGCCAGCAGCGGCAGATCGAACCAGACGCCCTGCGTGGTGCCGATTGCCTGCGCTCTTACCGCCTGCGGATTGCGATATTGCCGCGTGGAGTACGCCAGCAACGGCCGCAGGTCGTGCGGGTTTTCCTGACGCATAGCCGCGATGCGATCCTCGCCCAGTTCATAACAGCACGGCCCAATCGACGGGCCAACGGCAAGATACAGGCTGTCCGGCGTTGCACCGCGCTCGCAAAGCCGATGGATAGTCTGAATGAGCACGCCTTTTAGCGCGCCGTTCAGCCCGGCATGAACGGCGGCGACCTGCTTCTGCCGCACGTCGGCGATCAGCACCGGCAGGCAGTCGGCGGTATAGACCGCAACGGGGTACGAATCTGTGGCAATCAGGCCGTCGGCCTCGTGGCTTTTCACCGGCAGCGCTTCGCTGCTCAGCAGGACATTAGCCGTATGGCGCTGACGATTCATGATGCTTTCCGGCGGCGGCGGCTCGCCAGCGGGCTGAAAAGCATGATCGAGCCAGGCAAGAGAAGAGAGCAGGGTGGAATGGTAAGCGTGCGGCATCGGGCGACCTTTTTAACGGATGTCCTGAGTCCTGACAGCTTAACCTGGCGATGTGAACAGCGAATAACTTTTGTTGCCGCCGCCAGGAAAAGCTTCGCCGCGCTGGCCCGGCTAAATCGTTAACGCCAGCCGCGTGCCCTGGGCGATAGCGCGCCGTGCATCCAGCTCTAACGCGCGATCCGCGCCGCCGATAATGTGCACCGGACGGTCGCCCAGCGCTTCCGCCAGACGACGATCGGACTGCTGGCCCGCGCAGATCACCACGTTATCCACCGCCAGCAGAACCGGCTCGCCCTGATGCAGAATATGCAGGCCGTCATCGTCGATTTTCAGATACTGCACGTCGCCCCACATCTTGACCTGACGCATCTGTAGGCTGGCGCGATGGATCCAGCCGGTGGTTTTGCCAAGGCTGGCGCCGGGTTTGCCTGGCCTGCGCTGAAGCAGCCAGATTTGGCGCTCGCTCTGCGGCGGCTGCGGCGTTGTCAGGCCACCAGGCTGTTGCAGCGTGCGGTCAATGCCCCATTCCTGACAGAAAGCCGTGATGTTCTGACTGGTTGGCTCGCCGTGCTGGGTCAGATACTCGGCAATATCAAAACCAATACCGCCCGCACCGATAATCGCCACGCGCTTGCCCACCGGTTTTTTATCGCGCAGCACCGCCAGATAGCTCAGCACGCTGGGATGGTCGATACCGGGGATTTCCGGCGTGCGCGGCAATACGCCGGTTGCCAGCACCACCTGGTCATATCCGGCCAGATCTTCTGCCGTGACGGCATGATTAAGCCGCAGCGTAACGTTATTCAGCATCAGCTGGCGCGTGTAATAGCGTAGCGTCTCGCTGAACTCCTCTTTGCCCGGAATTTGCCTGGCAAGCGTAAACTGACCACCGATAACGGCTGCCCGATCGAACAGCGTGACGCGATGTCCTCGTGCGGCAGCATTTACCGCAAAAGCCAGTCCGGCCGGCCCGGCGCCGACTACGGCCAGGTTTTGCGGCTTTGCCGCGGGCGCGATCGCCATTTCGGTTTCGTGGCAGGCACGCGGATTAACGAGGCAGGAGGTCAGCTTGCCTGCAAATATCTGATCCAGGCACGCCTGGTTGCAGCCGATGCAGGTATTGATTTCATCGCTGCGGCCTTCCTGCGCCTTACGTACAAAGGCCGCATCGGCCAGGAAAGGACGCGCCATCGACACCATATCGGCGCAGCCTTCATCCAGCAAAGCCTGCGCCACGTCCGGATGATTGATGCGGTTAGTGGTAATCAGCGGCACGGTCAGGTGCTGTTTCAGCTGCTTTGTCACCCAGCCGAAAGCGCCGCGCGGAACGGAGGTGGCAATAGTGGGAATGCGCGCCTCGTGCCAGCCTATGCCGGTATTAATCAGCGTCGCGCCCGCTTTTTCTATGGCTTGTGCCAGCCGCACCGTCTGCGGCAGCGTGTTGCCCTGTTCCACCAGGTCGAGCATCGACAGGCGATAGATAATGATAAACGCCTCGCCGACCGCCTGACGAACCGCCCGCACGATTTCCAGCGCGAACCGCATGCGCCGCTGCTCGTCGCCGCCCCATTCGTCGTCGCGCTGATTGGTTCTGGCAGCCAGAAATTGGTTAATCAGGTAGCCTTCTGAACCCATGATTTCCACGCCGTCGTAGCCTGCCTGTTTCGCCAGTGCGGCGCAGCGCGCAAAATCAGCGATAAGCGTCAGGATGCTCTCATGACTCAGCACGGCTGGCTTAAAGGGATTGATGGGCGCCTGTAATGCGGACGGCGCAACCAGGCCTGGCTGATAGCTGTAACGACCAGCATGTAAAATCTGCAGCGCAATCTTGCCGCCGGCCTGATGCACGGCTTCGGTGACTACGCGGTGGTGCGCAAGCTGGTCAGGATGGTTGAGGACGGAAGCGCCAGCCGTGACCACGCCTTCCGCCGAGGGAGAAATCCCGCCGGTAACAATCAGCGCCACGCCTGCGGCCGCGCGTTCCGCATAAAAAGCGGCCAGGCGGCGCGGGCCGTCGGGATGCTCCTCCAGCCCGGTATGCATCGATCCCATCAGCACACGGTTTTTTAACTGGGTGAACCCTAAATCCAAAGGCGAAAAAAGTGAGCGGCTCATAGTTGCGATCGTCAAAGTGGTCGGATGAGTTCCACTGTAGCGGCGGCGCCCTGTTTCCGAAAGCGGTGCAGATAAAATTGTGATGTATGCCCGGCTAATTGGATAAAACGGGAGTGGGTGGACCTGGTGTAGTCGTTGGAATGGGTGGCGTTGCTGGAATTGGTGTAGTCGTGGGACTTGGTGGACTTGGTGGACTTGGTGGACTTGATAGATTTGGTATGGTCGCTGGACTTGGTGGAGTCGTTGGAATTGATGGCTTTGGTGCGGTCGTTAGAGTTAACGGAATCGGTAGATTCGGTAGATTCGGTGGAGGCTGAACTCAGCCGTTTCGCCATCATCGCTGAAGCTTTTAACCTTCAGGTACTTTCATCCTTCTTTTCGTACCAAGTGCATATTATTAAAAACTAAAATTTTACATTTTATATCGGACCTTTTATAACGTTCGGATCGCTGTTATTTGATTGACCCCACAGCTGAGTGTTGGCTCCCCGGACGCCGTTGCAGGAATTGCCGAGCCGTCACGCAACTCTGCGTTTTGCCGGTGGGATAACAAGGGAAAAGGGGTAAACTGCGCGGCGGGTGCTCTGGATCTTTCGGTCCCGGGCATGGCAAGGGACAGAAAGAGAAAGGCCCCACCCGAAGTTATCAAAGTGAGGCCAACCCTTATGTCCAACAACATAAAGGTAGCCTTTTACCCGCTGAAAAGCAACGGAGAAGGAAGCCAATGAAGGCAGCAAAGTTACTCTTTTTGAGCCTGCTCATCTTCTGTGTAACGGTACTGATATTTACATGGATAACGCGCGGCTCACTGTGTGAACTGCATATCAGACAGGGAGGAACGGAGGTTGTCGCCAGCCTGGCTTACGAATCCGGAAGGTAAGGCGACCCGGCGGCGGGCTTAGTCCCGCCGCCTGTTGCGGCATGATCCACGAGCACCCTTCTTTTTGTACGTTACTCTTTTTTTTAGGGCCATAAATATTGATAAATGGACTTGCGGATTATATTTGTGGCGGCTCTGTTTTAACGGTCAGTACGGTATTTTTTGATCGACCCCACGATCGGGAATGCGATCCGTTGACGCCGTTGCAGGAATTGCCGAGCTGTCACGCAACTCTGCGCTTTGCCGGTGGGATAACAAAGGGAAAGGGGTAAACTGCGCGGCGGGTGCTCTGGATCTTTCGGTCCCGGGCATAGCAAAGGACAGAAAGAGAAAGGCCCCACCCGATATTATCAAAGTGAGGCCAACCCTTATGTCAGACAACATGAAGGTAGCCTTTTACCCGCTGGAAAGCAACGGAGAAGGAAGCTCAGGAGAGGGATGTGTGTCAGGTTGCCTGATTGCCATCAGCATCTCGTTATACCACTGCTGCAAAGAGAGTTTTTTTACGGCACTAAAGCCATATGCGGAAAAAAGCGTGGATAAAAGGGCCGGGCATACGGCCTCATCTTTGTGCTGGTATTGCAAAACCAGCACAGCCCTCTATGCTGCGTTAGCAAATTCTTGCTTCAGAGAGCATAAAATGAGATTTCCCGGCCTGACCAAAGGATTTTTCCTCTTAATCCTGCTTATCGTGACCGTCGCTTTTTTCGAGGTGCTGCAACCTTATTATTCTGCTGTGTTGTGGGCAGCGATCCTGGCGGTCATTTTCCATCCGATGAAAAACAAAATCCGCCAGTGGATGGGAGAAAGAAACGGCGCCGCCTCCCTGGTGACCGTGGCGATTATCTGTCTGATCGTTATTACGCCGCTGGCGCTGATCCTCTCGTCGCTGGCGGTTGAGTTCAACATCGTTTACAGCAAAATTCAGGCTAACAGCACGCCGCTACCGACAATGATGACGAATACGGTGCACCATCTTCCGCAATGGGCGCAAAATTACCTGGCCGATCATCAGCTGAATACCGTGGGCGGCATTCAGCAGAAGCTTTCTCAGGTTGCGTTGCGGGGCAGCCAGTATCTGGCCGGCAGCGTGTTCCTGATCGGGAAAAGCAGCCTGAGCTTTGCGTTAGGCTTCGGTATCATGCTTTACCTGCTGTTCTTCCTGCTGAAAGACGGCTCCTGGCTGGTCAACATTATTCTGAAATCGCTGCCGCTTTCACGCTATGCAAAACACCATCTGCTGGCGAAGTTCGCTGCGGTGGCCCGCGCTACGGTAAAAGGCACGGTCGTGGTAGCGGTGGTGCAGGGCGCGCTTGGCGGCTTTGCCTTCTACGTGACCGGCATTGATGCCAGCCTGCTGTGGGGCGCGCTGATTGCTTTCCTGTCGCTGGTGCCGGCCGTAGGTTCGGCTATTGTCTGGGTGCCCGCCGCCATCTTCTTTTTCTCTACCGGATTAATTTGGAAAGGCATTTTCCTGGTCGCTTTCTTTGTGGTGATTGTAGGCCTGGTGGATAACTTCCTGCGGCCGTTGCTGGTAGGCAAAGACACTAAGATGCCGGATTATCTGATCCTCATTTCTACGTTAGGCGGAATGGAAATCTACGGCATCAACGGTTTTGTCATTGGCCCGCTGATTGCCGCAATGTTTATTGCCTGCTGGAACCTGCTTTCCGGACGCGATCACGAAGGCAACAGCGAAGAGCTGGACCCAGAGTTTATTGAGGAAGGCAAAACACCGCCGGCCAGCTGATTAAATGCGGCCCTGCGGGGCCGCTTTCATTTCTGCGCTTCTTCAGGCAGCTCACGATAAAATCCCATCCCTATCAGCCTGCCGAATAAAAATGGCAGGAAAGGGCGACGACGCAGCCAAAGCTCCATACGACCGGGCGGCTTGCGTCGAGGCTTTTTCCCCGCTTTGCTAATCATAATTTGCAGCGACTGCGTAGCCCAGGTAGCGAAAGCGCGCCGCCGCTGGACTTTCTCCAGGTCTTTCAAAGTCAGCGAACCCTTTCTCAAAGGCCCTGACAGAAGATTAGCGGTCGCTACGGCATCCTGGATCGCCAGGTTGACCCCCACGCCGCCGATGGGTGACATGGCGTGCGCGGCATCCCCAATACACAGCAGGCCAGGTTTGGCCCACTGCTGCAAACGGTCGATGCGGATCTCCAGCAGCTTAACCCGATCCCAGTCGGCAATTTCCAGCTGGAGTCGCTCAAGGGAAAATGGCGAAGCGCTGGCAACCTGCTGCAGAAAAGCGGAAAGTCCGGTTTCCTGCAAAGCAGTAAAGCTGCCCTGGGTAATCGAATAGCCGCACTGCCAGTAGTCGCCGCGATCGATCATTATAAAATGGTTCTTAGGCCCACGATGGCCCGGCGACCATTCAGGATCGTCGGCTTGTTTAGCCACCTTCATCCACAGAACATCCCGTGGCGAACCGAAACGCTGCACTTCCAGGCCAGCGAGCGCCCGAATAACGGAATGGCGGCCATCGCAGCCAATAACCAGAGCGCTGAGGAATTCGCGCGCTTCGCCTTCCACTGTCGCCTTAACGCCTTTGATCTGACCCTGCTCTTCAATTAATGCGTCAACCTTCGCGTTCTGGATCAGCTGAAAACTGGGCAGCTGTAAGGCTTTAGCGTGCAGGAAGTTCAGAAAATCCCACTGCGGCATAAAAGCGATATATTTACAGCGGGTAGGCAGACGAGTGAAGTCCGCCATCGTAGCCGGCTGGCCATCGATCTCGCCGTAGAGCTTTTCTGCTTTTTGGTGCGGCAGCGCCAGAAACTCATCCAGAAAGCCCAACCGCCAGATAATTTCCAGCGTAGAGGGATGGATAGTGTCGCCACGAAAATCCCGTAAAAAATCCCCGTATTTTTCCAGTACCGTCACAGGAATGCCGTTGCGCGCCAGCAGATAACCCAGCATCAGCCCGGCCGGGCCGGCGCCGACGATGCAGCAGGAAGAAGGGGTAGAGGTATTCATTCAGGACCGTCCGGCTAACTCAATAAATGATAATTGTTATCATTGGTCAGGAAGAAGATCAAACTACATCGGGCCGGACAGCACTAATGTTTCATATTGGTGCTGGCAAAGCTGCGCTGCGGCAGGCCGATACAGGCGGCCGGTTTAGCATAGTCCGGCAGGTTTTAGCGCTATGAGAAAAGGCGTGTGTTTTTATTATTAACAGGCTAACCCTTACTTCACTTAATTAGAAATAAGAGCAGTTTTGTAGCGTTTCATCAGCGGATGATCAGCATGGCAATTAATTGTTCTGCTTTCTAAGGCTGCAAAGAGGGCCGTAGCGTAATAGCGGCAGCAGCGACCTTCCGGCGCCTGAGCCCGCTTTTTGCTCAGTACGCTAAACGGCCCGAAAGGGCCGTTTAGCGTACTGACAAACCTGGAACAGGGTGAATCTGGCAGCACCCCATAGACTCAAGGTGCAGGGAACACAAGCAGAGGAGGAAAGCGTCCCGCGCCATGGACGGCGTGGGTCGAGCTGTCAGGGACGACGTTTTTTGCGTCTTTCCGATCTGACCGTGTTCCCTGCACAGACTCGATCTTGCCGCTGACCTGACCAGACTTTGTCAACAATCTCGTTTTTTATTGCGGCTCTTTCGGCAGCTCGCGATAAAAGCCGATGCCAATCAGGCGGCCAAACAGGAAAGGCAAAAACTTCCGCTTGCGCAGCCACTTCTCCATGTTACCGGGCGGTTTGCGGCGCGGTTTCTGCCCTGCCTTGCTTATCATGATTTGCAGCGACTGCGTTGCCCATGTGGCGAAAATCCGGCGACGCTGCACCTTTTGCAGATCTTTGAGCGTAAGCGAACCGGCCTTTAATGGTGCAGAGAGCAGATTGGCAGCGGCAACGGCATCCTGAATCGCCAGGTTGACGCCAACGCCGCCAATCGGCGACATCGCATGGGCCGCATCGCCAATGCAGAGCAGTCCCGGCTTTGCTCACTGCTGCAGGCGATCGATACGGATCTCCAGCAGCTTTACCCGATTCCAGTCCGTTACTTCCTGTCGCAGCCGCGCGAGGGTAAAAGGCGATGCCTCCGCCAGCGTTTCCAGAAATGAAGGCAAACCGGCCTGCTGCAGCGCCTCCAGGCTCGCTTTGGGAATGGAGTAGCCGCACTGCCAGTAATCGCCGCGATCGATCATAATAAAATGCTTCTTCGGCCCGCGATGTCCCACGGACTATTCAGGATCGTCGGGCAGTTTGGCAATTTTCAACCACAGCACATCGCACGGCGCCCCAAAATTTTGTACGGCCAGGTCAGCATGTTTACGCACTGCCGAGTTACGGCCGTCGCAGCCAATCACCAGCTCGCTACGAATTTCCTGCTGCTCACCGTCAATGGTGGCTTTAACACCGCACACTTTACCCTGTGCTTCGATCAGCCCATCAACCTGCGCATTATGAATAAGCGTAAAGCCCGGCAGTTCTGCGGCCTTCGCGTTGATAAAGTTCAGGAAATCCCATTGCGGCATAAAGGCGATGTATTTGCATTGGGTAGGAAGACGGGTGAAATCCGCCATGGTGGCTTCCTGACCGTCGATCTCGCCGGAGAGCCTTTCCGCTTTCTGATGCGGCAGCGCCAGAAATTCCTCCAGAAAGCCCAGCCGCCAGATAATTTCCAGCGTAGAGGGATGAATAGTATCGCCGCGAAAATCGCGCAGAAAATCGGCATGCTTTTCCAGCACGGTGACGGGAATGCTGTTGCGGGCCAGCAGATAACCGAGCATCAGCCCGGCAGGGCCCGCGCCTGCGATACAGCAGGATGAGGGGAGTGAGGCGCGGGAAGAGGTCATGGCATTGCGTCCAAAAATAAGTATTACGTGATAATAGTTATCTTGTCGCTTACCAGGAAAGCGATTCCTTGCTGGCTTTGAGATTCTGCTTATACATCATATCCAGCGTCACATAACTGCACATATCAATTGAGCCCTTGCAGTAATCGCTGATGACCTTGTTAAGAATGGTTCGATCTTTCGCCGCGGTGAGATGTTTGAAGGCGTTAAGATTCTGCTTTTCCATCATGCGAAGCGTGGTCGGCTGGCACATATCGATGCTGCCTTCGCAGTAATCCTTCTTAACTTTGGCCTGAATATATTCAATCACTCCTTTTTTTTGCGCTTCTGAACCGTCGAAATCCATTGGATGAACAAAAGCGGCATTAGCCGCGCAGGCGGCAAAAAATAACGCGAATCCCAGAAATTTTTTCATGCTGAAAAACCTTAAAAAAAACGAACAGTTAAGATTAATCTTATTTTTACGAGATGTGAAGCCCTCTAAGTGAAGGATCGATAAGCTATTTTAATCTCCCGCTGAAGCAAGAAAAGGAGATAAAAAAGCCACCTCCTGCGAAGTGGCTCAATCGCTATCGCTGCAGGCGCAGCATGCTGGAAAGTGCCGACAGCGCCGATATCAGGCAGGCCAGTCCAAATACCCAGACGGCGAACCGCATTCCGGCCGGGTCGCTCAATCCGTTAAGCAGGGCAATGACCATCGCCACCAGCGCCGCGCCGATCGACTGGCCGGCGGTTCTCGCCGTTGATAAAACGCCAGAGGCGGTTACCGTACGGTTCGCGGCGACATTGGAAAACATCTCTTTGTTATTCGGCGGCAGGAACAGCCCATAGCCGATCCCGCAAACCGCCACCCGCCACAGGAAATCATTGACCGTGGCGGCTTCCGGCAGCAGCGCCAGCGACCCCAGGCCCAGGCAGAAAATCACCACGCCGACGGTAGAAATTTGCGCCGGATTTAAACGGTTAGAAAGTCTGCCTGCAAGCGGGGCGCAGACGGCTACGGCAATCGGCCATGGCGTAAAGATAAACGCGGCCTCCAGCACGGAATAGTGGAAGGCGTGCTGCAGAACAAACGGCAGCCCGACCAGCGCCATCCCCTGCGCCACAAACATGGAGACGGAAGAGAGCACCGCAAAGGTGTATTGCCGGGAATGGAAGATATCAAAAGGCAGCAGCGGATGTTTTGAACGCCTCTGCGCGTTAACAAAAATGGCGATCAGCACTGCCGATGCGACGCCGCACAGCACGAGCGTGCGGCTATCCCAGCGGCCGATCTGATCGACTGCGACAACCATCAGGCCTAATGCAGCGGCCGACGTTATCGCGCCTCCCCAGTCGAAGCCTTTTTCCTTCTCCGCATCCACGCCCAGAGAGACAAACGAAAACACGATGGCAAGCGCCCCCAGCGGAAGATTGATATAGAACAGCCAGGGCCACGAGAGATAAGAGATGATCAGCCCGCCCAGCGCAGGGCCAATCGCCGTTCCCACCGCAAACGCCAGCGCGTTCAGCCCCAGTATGGTGCCCAGCATGTGCGGCGGAAAGATAACCCGATAAAGTCCCAGCCCGACGCTAATCATAACGGCGTAGCTGATTCCCTGGAGCACCCGCATCGCCACCAGAACGCCAAAGGTTGGGGAGAGGCTGCAGCCCAGCGACGCCAGCGTAAACAGAATCATTCCCGCCGTGTAGAAGCGCCGCTCCCCAATCCTCGAACCCAGCGAGGCGCAAATCAACATCGCCGCCGCGCTGGCAACCTGATAGCCGTTGGTAACCCAGATAACAGAGGCTGAATCCACCTGTAAGGCTGCGGCGATTGAGGGCAGCGAGATATTAACGATGGAGCTGTCGAGCGCCGCCATGATCACACCGATTAAAATAGCCGCTGCCGCCAGATAGCGTCTCGGGGCCTCAAATCCCTGTTCCAGGGTACTGCTGCTTACCAACGACATGCCTTAACATCCTGTAGTGGGTGAAAATTATGCACAGAGACTTTCAGTTTCAACATTCGCCCCTTCGAGGTAAGCCACCAGGCCCAGCATCAGCACTTCTTCCGGGCTGGCTACCATAGGGGAGCGTGGGGCTTTCCAGAGCGTTTTACTGCCGTTGATGCGGATACTTCTCAGGAAGCAGTAGGTGGTGAGCACGTAGAACCGATTCCGCATGCTTTCGCCCATCAGCGGCAGCAGCCCGGCAATGCCTCCCAGCTCCGGGATGGCACCGAGAATGTTGCCGTAGTCGGGCTTCGCCAGCACGAACATCAACGCGTCAGCCATCGGCACCACTTTCACCGCATCCTTCACTTCGGCGGCAAGTTCGTGCCAAAAAGAAAAGGCAAATCGGGAGAAACCGAAAAGCGGATCGAGTCCCCGCACTGAAAAATCGGGATCGATAAAGCGGGTCTGCGCCTGTTCCTCGTTGTAAAGCACGTTGCCAAAGTGAAAATTGAAGTGGGCTTTTTCCACCGATCTGAATTTTTCCGTTCGCGCCAGCTCCAGCGACTTTTCGACGATCTCGCGGGCGGTTCGGTTGCACCTCGCCCCGTTAAGCAGAATCGGCTTATCGAACAGGTCATGGGCGAAACGCGCGCCTTCCCACTCTTCCCGTAGCCTGGCCGGCATATCGTCGAACGTCGCCAGCTGATTATCCAGCTCCATGCCGATGGCTCGCTGAACGTTTTCCAGCGCGTTGATAACAATTGTTCTGCGTTCAGCCAGCGGGCGCCCGTCGTCAAACACGATTTTCGACAGCGGAAGGGCGTCGATCTTTTCCAGAATATAGAACTGCCGTCCGGCGGCCAGCCCGTCGTGCAATACCGGAACCATCAAATCCGGGTAAATATCGTGCAGCGCGCGTATCTGATCGACTTCAGCTTTTAGTTTGCCGTTAAACGTGGCGGAGCTGGCCGTCTTAACGACAAGGCCTGAACTCAACAGATCGACCGTGTGGGAGCGTGTCATTTTTCAATCCCCTGGAAAGTGGCGACGGGCAGGCCAAGCGCGACGCTGCGCGCGACGGAGCGAACGACTGCGCTATAGCCAACCGTATTGTTTACAAATGACTGAACGATAATCTCACTTAAATTCTGCTCTGCCAGCCAGGCCGGACGCAGGATAAGTAGGTGATTCTTGTCGGAAAGGATGGTGGAGCAGCGGCGCTCCCAGGCATAGGCACGGCTGCCCAAAGGCGTCTGGGATGCTCTGACGACGTGCGGATGCGTTTCACTCACGCGCTCGATCGCCGTCTTGATAAGATCGAGACTTAACGCGCCGCTGTCCCGGACGATAAAACGGTTAATCTGATAGCCAGGCGCGTGGACGGGCGCGCGTAGTGAAACGGTATTCACCAGCGGCGCCCAGGGCATAACTTTCTCCTGACTCATGGCGATTTGCGAGAAGCTGGGACGCAGATTGTCGCGTGCGTCCTGCATGCGCCCTTCAAAAGATCGCGTGCCGAGCACGCCGTTAGGCGTATCGGGATGCACAATATCGGTTTCTACCGAAATAATATGCGAGGCATTGCAATGAACGGCTTTCAGCGCCTCGGTCACGACACGTAGCGAGGCATGCATGCCGTTCGTCTGGCAGGAGCCGAGGCAGTACATCCCGGAATCAACCACCCGGCGCTGAATGGTGCCGATCTCATCGCTGGTCAGATCCTCCAGGCAGCCATAAATGCTCGGCAGCTCGTTTGCCTCTGCAACGCCCAGCACCACGTCGGCGAGCTCCAGCATATTACGGGCAACCGGGCTGTTTCTGTCCATATCCAGCTTGCTGGTGGCGATAAAACCGATGTCGAAGCGGCCGCTTTGCGGCGGAAGCTCTTCGGCTAAATTGCCAAAGAAGAAGTGAACTTCGCGACCTTCGATGTTGAGCGTATTGTCGCTAATAATCTCAATACGCGATTGCATGCCGGGTTGCGCCATCGCCAGGCGGGCAATGATGCCGTCAATCGGGCGCAGGTCCGGATAATGCTTATCTAAAGACGGCGGATTGGTCACCACGGTTTGAATAGCGAAGCCATCTTTTGCCGGATCGTTTTGAATCAGCAGGTTTGCGCCGATCTCCGCGCCGCAGCCAACCAGTATTGCTTTTTTCACTTCATCACCTCGAAATAAATTAACGGATGTTGTTTTTATGGGATCTATAGCCATGAGAACATCTTCAGGAAGTCGGTAACGGGCATCGCATCCAGCTTTGATTCAGAAATCAGGGTGTCGGCCAGAACCGACGCACGGTTGCGCAGCGGGCTGTCTGAAAGATTCAGATGGAATTTGGCCAGCAGCGCATCGAAACACTCTCCACGACGACGTACATGGCCGCGCGGATAGTGGATGGTTTCAGCGATCTCTTCCGTCATGCCGCGACACTTCAGGTAAAGCGCATTGGGAATGGCGCGTTTTTCCGGGTCGTAGTAGCTCTCGGTAAAAGCAGGCCGCTCGGTGCAGGTAATTTTCATGCGTAGTGCATCCAGCTGCGGATCGGCGGCGAGCGGTTCGTGAAAATCCTGTACGGTGAGATTTCCGGTCTGCAGCCCAACCGCAATCATGTACTGAAGGCAGTGATCGCGATCGGCGGCGTTTTTAAGCGGCCCTGACTTATCAATAATCTGCATGGCCGGTCGCGTCGTTTCCACGCGGACATATTCAATGCTTTCGGGCGAGAATCCGGCGGCGACTATCCGCTCGCGCAGGTTAATCGCCGCCTCCACTGCGGTCTGCGCATGGTATTCCGCAGGATTGGGAACCTTGAACAGGATATTTTTGATAACAAAGTCGGAGAGGCCGCGTGACAAATTAAAGGGCTTTCCGCGTAAAACCGCATCATCAAATCCCCAACGGCTGGCGGTAAGCGCGGAGGGATAGCCCATTTCGCCGGTCTGAGCGAACAGCGCCAGCTGAAGCCCGCGTGCTGTCGCGTCACCCGCCGCCCAGGATTTACGCGTGCCTGCATTGGGCGCATGCCGGTAGGTTCTGAGAGAATGGCCATCGATAATGGCGTTGGAAAGGGCGCTTAGCGCCTGCGCTTTTGACAGGCCAAGCAGCTGAGCTGAGGCGATCGCCGAGGCCAGCTTGACCAGCACAACATGATCGATGCCCAGCGCGTTAAAGCAGTTAGACAGGCAGAGCACGCCATGGATCTCGTAGGCGCGAATCAGCGTATTTAATACGGCTGCCATATCGGGTTCCTGCTGGCTACCGTCTGTCAGGCTATGCCATGCTGCGGCGGCCAGGATTGCGCCCAGGTTATCGGAGGGATGTCCCCACTCCTGCGCCAGCCAGGTATCGTTATACTCAAGCCAGCGGATCATCGACCCGATTTGAAAGGCAGCCTCAATCGGTCCCAGCTTCAGGGCGGTCCCCATCACCGGAACACCCTCGCTGCTCTTACTGAACTGTGCGCTGCGCATCAGTTTTAAGCAGTCGTCATCGCTGGAGGCGGCAATCGCGCAGCCGACGGAATCCAGCAGACAGAAACGCGCCAGGCGCAAAGTCTCATCATCAAAGGTTGACTGCTCATAGGCATAATCAACCAGTTCAACCATTATTTTATCAAATTCGGCCTGCGCCATAATTTATCCCATACGCTAAAACAGATTTAAAGGAAATCAGCAACGGCGATCCGCTACGGCTATATGCAGAGAATTAAAATAAAGCATTAACCTGTGAGTTATCGCCGGGTCTTGTTCGCCAGATGTTATTTTTCACGTCAGGTAAACGCCAGCGAATAAAATCGAGATCTTCATCGAAAATATGAATATTCTGGCGATATTCTGAAAATGGAAGATGGCTAATGAGATGGGCAGCATTACGAAAAAAATCGGGAGATCGGGCTGAATATTTTTTGATTACTTATATTATCCTGGCAGGAGAAGCTATCCGTTTGGTGCTGTTTAACATCAGCGTCGGTGCGAATTTTCGGGGCGACTCAATAATTTCGATAGCGGTATCGAAATTATCCATTAGGGCAAACGGCCGGATTACCCTATTAATAAGAGCGGCAGCATAGTCCTGCAGCTCAAAAAAATTCACGGATTCCATAAGTAAATATTGCAAATTCAAATAGTGCAAGCGATGGAACCGAAGAGAAAGAAAAAATAAAAATGGGGAGTATTGAATGTTTATTCGGCCGCTTAAAATAACTCAGCATGTAGACGTGCAGGGGCCAGAAAATGCGAAAACGTTGGTACTTCTTCATTCGCTGGGCACGGATTTGCACCTGTGGGATTTGCAAATGCCGCGTTTAACCGAACGCTATCGCGTGGTGCGGCTGGATATTCGAGGCCACGGTTTAAGCGCAATCGACGCGCTGCCATTCTCCATGGCCGATTTGGCCGACGATGTCATCGCCGCGCTGGACCATCTGCACATCACTGAGTTTTCGGTTGCGGGAGTGTCAATTGGTGGAACCATCGCGCAGTGGATCGGATTCAAGATACCTGAGCGTGTACAGGGACTGGTGATTGTCGATACCTCGCTGGTCAATGCCGCTCCGCCTTCACTTTGGCGAGCCAGAGCGGAAGATGTTTTTCACCACGGTGTTGAACATCTTGAAACGGGTATTTTGGGTAAATGGGTCACGCCGAAGTTTATCGACTCGCCCTACGCAGACGGCATGAAGCAGATGCTGCGCCGCACCACGGTTGAAGCCTTCGCCGGCTGTTCTTATGCCATCGCCGATACCGATCTGACCAATATGACTTTTCCACGCGTCAGGGCGGTAGTGGTGAGAGGTGCGGACGATCTGCTCACGCCGCCAGATTATGCGCGACGCCTGGCTGAAAAATGGCACGCAGAGCTGCACACCATACCTGGGGCGGCACACCTGCCCAATTTTGAGCAGCCTGATGCCCTTACGAATGAAATTCTCTCGTTTATTGGTGCCGATAAGCCATCCTGAGGCAGGTTCGGGCTGAGCAAACTATGCCCGGCAAGATCCGGCCGCGCAACTGGAGTAACACTATGAATCGTCGGAAGTTCATTGGCGGTAGCCTGGGCCTGTGTGCCGGGGCGCTGATATTGCCCGGCATGATTAACCGGGCAAATAACCGTCATGATCTCATTGAAATGAAGCTGCACAGTGGAACGGTAACCATAAGCCTGTTTCCCGAGCTGGCTCCTAATCACGTGGATCGCATTAAAACTCTGGTGCAGGCCAGATTCTATGACGGCATGCCGTTCGCGCGAGTTATTGAAGGCTTTATGGCACAAACGGGAGATCCGGTAAAAGAGACTGGCCTGGATTATTTAAGGCTACCGAAACTGGCGGCAGAATTTAACAGCCTGCCGTTTGAACGCGGCACTCTCGGCATGGCCCGATCCAGACATCCGCACAGTGCCAGCCATCAGTTTTTTATCACATCCGCCCGCTCGCGCTTTATGGATCAAAATTACACCGCTTTTGGCAAAGTGACGCGCGGAATGGAACTGATCGATGGGCTTCGCCGTGGATGTTCTGAACTCGGTACGGTGGTCAATCCTGACGTTATAAAAAGCATGAGATTAATCCCACTGAAAGCAGCGTAAATATCCATTCGCAGGAGCGAGGTAAAATGCCCAGTATTACCCTTTATACATCCGCGGCCCATCGCATTAACCACGATGCCTTTGCGGAATTTTCAGCCTCGTTAACTCATATTGCTATGAAGGTATTAAAGGCAAAAGAAAACAATATTCATATTAGTTACCTTACGGCCGAAATAGGTTTTGGTACGCCGGTATACTTTGAAGCAAAGCTAAGGCAGGAAACATTTCGTACCGCGCCGGTACTGGAAGAATTTTTGCATCAGGTTGATGAATTAATTAGGGAGAAAATGGGGGTCGTTGCGAGGATCCGCTGTTTCTCTTATGACGAAAATAACATCTGTGTAAAAAACTAAGGAACAGGCTATGAGTACACTATTTCCCACCCTCGAACTCGGTGATATGTCGATTACTGCGGTGAGCGACGGCTATCTGCAGGTTGACTTTGGCATGCTGGCTAACGTCAACGCAGCAGAGTGCGAAAACATTCAGAATGGCGCACGGGTAAACGGGCTTAACGATGTGCATATCAATACTTTCCTGGTGCGCCGCCAGGGCAAAAATATTCTTATCGATAGCGGAGCCGGCGGCATTAAGGGCTGGGGAGGCGGGCTGGTGGCTAACCTGGCAAAAATGGGGCTGGAGCCGGGAAATATCGACGCGGTGCTGCTGACACATGCGCATCCCGATCATATCGGTGGCCTGCTCAATGCGGAAGGTGAAGCGGTCTTCAGCAATGCCGAACTGGTGATCAATAATGAGGAATATCGCTATCTGGAGGATGACAAAAATTTTGCGGCGGTCGCCGATCGGGTTAAGGGGAATTTCCTGCTGGCGCGCAGCATATTTGAAAAGTATCAGCAGAATTTTCGCCCGTTCGATAAAGGTGAGGTACTGCCCGGTATTTTTGCCATGCCGCTGAAAGGCCACACGCCGGGCCATACGGGCTACAGAATTGAAGGCAGTCAGGAGAGCCTGCTGATTTGGGGCGATATTGTACATTTTCCGCACATTCAATTGCAGAAACCGGAAGTGACGATCGCCTTTGATTACGACGCTCAGATGGCGGCAGAAACTCGTTCTCGCGTGCTCGATATGGTCAGCTCCGATCGCGTTCTTATTGGCGGCATGCATTTCGGAGAATACGGCTTTGGCCATATTGAAAAGGGCAATTCAGGATACGGAGTCGTCAATATTAAAAAATAAAAAAACGTAATGAGCTTCATGCTCTGAAAATAATTGTTTTATCGAATGGCAAGGCAGTATTTATTCAGGCTGCTTTGTCATCGCTGCTTTTTTCTGCATATCGCTATCTTTCAGAATATATTTTGGTATCTCAATACTATCCTTATAGGGAATATAATGAATTCTGCGCTTAATAGAGAAACAGGTGTTAATGCCGCTTGCGGCGAGGTGAATCATTTTAATGACGGTCAATCGCTGGGCCCAGGAGAACTTCCCAGGCTGCCTAAACTTCCCTCATTAACAGGGAGCAGATTCTGGGCCGCCTTTTTAGTTTTTTTATTTCATTCATCGTTGCCAAGCGATCTGGCGCCGTTTGCTGATGCCAACATCCAGCACATCTTTACGGTGATGGTAGGGAAAGCGGGCTGGCTCGGCGTTTCCTACTTCTTCATACTCAGCGGCTTTATCATGGTATGGTCAGCGAAAAATAACGATACGCCTGGCGATTTCTATCTGCGTCGTTTTGCCAAGATCTATCCTACCCACTGCCTCACCTGGGTGATGGCGTTTATTATTGGCGCGACCAGCCTTTATCAATATAAGCTGTGGTCCGTGAACCTGCTGCTGCTGAATACCTGGTTTGATGATGTACATTATTTCTTTGTGGGCAACCGCCCCAGCTGGTCACTGTGCATCGAAGCGATGTTTTACCTCTCCTTTCCTTTCCTCTTCAGGGTCATGAAAGCGATACCGGCAAAATTTGACCTGCCCGGATTAATCGCCGTTACTGCTGCCTCCCTGCTGGTGCAGACCGGCATTTATCTCTGGGTTGAGCCGAACCACATGATGGGCGCATTTCCGATTTCGCAGCAGCATTTTTGGGTGTCATATATTTTTCCCCCGGCGCGTATATTTGAGTTTCTCGCCGGTATGTTTGCCGCCAGGTTGTTGATTAACGGTCGGGCACTGGTGCTGAGTAAAACGGCCTCGCTTGCCATTCTGGCGGCGACTTACGTCGGCTCAATGTATATTCCCTACCAGTTCAGCATGAGCGTGGTATTCATCATTCCTGTTTGCCTGTTGATTATCTCTATGGCTGGCGATGATTTGAAAACCAGAAAGACCGTGC
This sequence comes from Erwinia sp. TECH1, assembly GCF_054057575.1. Lineage (NCBI taxonomy): Bacteria > Pseudomonadati > Pseudomonadota > Gammaproteobacteria > Enterobacterales > Erwiniaceae > Erwinia > Erwinia sp. TECH1. Next base: position 761,589 of record NZ_JBSRZK010000001.1, read on the forward strand.
TGAATAATCAGACCTCGGTATGGCTGGGAGAAATATCCTATGCGTTCTATATGGTTCACTTTTTAGTACTGTTCTATTTTTTAAACCTTACGGCGGGAAGAAAATTCAGCCTGCCGGAAGGTATCGCGCTGATCGCCGTTGCGCTGGTGCTCTCCGTTTCGCTGGCGTCATTTATGTACAAGTATTTTGAAGTGCCAGTGATGAAATTGATTCTGGAAAAGTGCCGAACCAAGGCGCTGGTCATTGTGCGTAAGCCTTCATAACTTAAGGCAACGGGATCAACAAACAGCTCGGTTATTCAGGTTGAGAGCATGTAGCAGATTACGGACTTCCTGCTGGCTCAGCAGGAAGTCCGTATGCGCTTTGGCGGAAAGGCTAGGTCTTAATGACCGGGATTGTGCAGACGGGGATCCTGAAAAACGGATGTCATCACGCTTCTGAATTTCGTGCTGTCCAGGTTAGCGCAATCGGCACGGTAAACGAGCTCGATTCTGAAGTCGTTAAACTGGCCGGAGAGCTCATGGATTTTAATTTTGTTCTGTACCTCGCTGCTGATTGAACAGCGCAATACCAGAGAGACGCCTTTACCCGCAGCAACGCTTGAAAACAGCACGGGATAAGAGCCGCACTCGACAATTCGTCTTGGGGTGATACGGCCTTCTTTGAACAAAGTGGTATAGTTGCGGGTCGAGGTTGCACACTTTTTGCTGCTAAGCATAAAAACTTCGTCATCCAGCGTGGAGATATCCGTGATGGTCGGAAAATCCTTTTCTGTAATGATGACCAGCTCGCTGGATAGCAAAGTCGACCGCGTATGCTGCGCATTAGAGAAACCGGCACCAATGATTACTGCATCATATTCATTCTGATCGAAAGCGTTGAGCAGGCTGATAGTATTGCCAATCGACACATCGATGTTCCAGCCCAGATCGTAACCTGAGTCGATCATTGAACTGATCACCCACGCGGGCAGGCATTCGATTATGCCAATACGCATGTTCACCTGGCTGCTTCTGGAGTGGAAGATGTTGCTTTTACAGTCATCCGCGAGGTTCAGTATTTTAACTGCATAGTCGTAGAGTATCTGGCCTTGCGCCGTCAGCGAACAGCCATCGCTTTTCCGGTCGAGCAGGGTGACATCCAGATTATCTTCAAGGCTTCTGATTCGGTGTGAAATGCTCGACTGCACGCGATTCAGACGCTCGGCGGCCTGAGTAATATTTCCTGTCTCCACAACCGTTACGAACGCAAGAAGTTCATTTAACTTCATTTAATACCCCATGCTAAAAACCAAACCATCGGCACAAAACAATTTATAAGGTTTATTAATAAATTTGTCACTTTCTTTTGCTTCTGTGGCCGTACGGACAATTCACTTTCAGACTAAAGCCCTGACGTCGCCAGGGCCGGGTTGAAAAGCTTTTTACTCTGCGGTGTTAATGGCCAGCATATAATATTTATTGCTGTTGAATTCGAAGAAGCCTAAGTCTTCGAAATTATTCCTGTGGTGGAAAGCGTAAGAGCGAGGATTAAGCACATTAACAAAAGTCACGGTGTGCTTATAACGAGAGGCAAAAACCTTACGCTGATGGGCCAGCAATTTCTCGCCAATTCCCTGGCTTCTGTAGGCAACATCAATACAAACAGGCCCGTACTGATAGGAAGTATCGGCGGAAAGCGCCTCGCCATTGAACGAATAATCTTTAAGAATGCTCGCCATATAATCGAACATCGGCCAGGGTTTTAAAAAAAACCATGATGCCCCTAATAACAGGCCAACGACTTTTTTCTCTTTTTCATCGTAAGCAATGGTCACGCCGTTCTCTCTATCGCTTAAATCCTGTAGCTGCTGCTCGGTCATATCGGTAGTAACAAAGCCGTTCTCACGCTGGTCGCTATTCAGATTCTTAACGTGATGCCGCTCCAGCAGCTGTTTAACTCCGGCGATATCATCGTGGGTTGCCAAACGGTAAGTGATATTTTCAGCACAATTTTTCATCATTAAAAACCCGTAAAATATTTAACCAGTAAAGTAATCATCATCACGCCAACGGAAACAAAAAGAACTTTTCTTATTATTTCACCGTTAGTGCGTATCGCGTGCAGGCTGCCAATATGATTGCCCAGCAGACTGGCAACGATCATTGGAATGCCGATAAGATAAGCCATTTTTCCGGCAATGGCGAAAGCCACAAACGCGCCGATATTTGAAGAGAAATTGAATATTTTACTGGTAGCAGAGGCCTGTAAAAGCCCAAACTTATTAATTACCGTCAACGCAATAATAAACAGGCTCCCCGTGCCCGGCCCGAAGAAACCATCATAAAAACCCACGGTAAAGCAAACCAGGAACACGGCCAGAAACGAGGCATTACCTGCAGATTGCGCCGTGGTTTTTACCCTGCCTTTGATGGTGGCGGCCAGTAAGCCGACAGGCAGCAACGCAACGATAACCAGAGATAGCGCCTCAGCAGGTAATAAAAGTATTACCCGGGCACCAACATAGGCGCCAACGAGCGCAGATATCAGACCGGCTGGTACGACACTCCATATTACTGACTTGTTTTTAATAAAGTTTTTTATTGCTGCAATGGTGCCTATGGTACTGACTAATTTTTCCTGACCGAGCGCGAGCTGCGGAGGAAGCCCGGTTAAAATAAAGGCAGGAATAAGAATCAGACCCGCTCCACCGGCAATGGCATCAATATAACCAGCGACAAAAGAGGCTGCGACCAGCAGAATTAAGCCAATAAAAAAATAGTGGGCAATGAGGCTTCCCTCAATAAAAAATGAGGAATTAAATAATTCAGGCATACTTCTTTCCGTTAAATAGTGCGTAAGTGATGAAGGCAGTTTGCAGCGTCAAGCAGCTGACTGTTAAGCGGACGATTGAGTAAACCAAAGACCCGCAGCAGCCATCTGTCCGTGCCGTCAAAACGTGGCTGAAATGCATTTCGGGTATGCATGGTTCTCTGGTTTAAAAAAGTAATGGCATCGCCGGGATTGAGCGGCGCATCAAACCACAGGCTTCGGTCCAGAGTGAGTTCACGCATAATTTTCAGCGCGTTTTCTGCTTCAGGATTCATGCCGCTGGTATTGTGCCAGTCGAAGCGCGAGTACCATACGCCGCTCTCTGCTACAAGAACAGGGACGCCTTCTACAGAAGCATTTCCTTCAAAGCTTGCCGGCCTGTCGACTTTAAAAAACGGCTGCGTCAGAATAAATTTTGTTTCTTCAGACAGAAGGGCGATGACTGAATCCAGCTTCAGTAAACTGGTCCTGACATTATCTTCTCTTCGTAAACAAAGAAGCGTCAGCGTATCGGGACAATTACCTAAGGTTGAAAACGGCGTTTCTCCGGTAATCGGCAGATCGGGATTATCGACGTGCGGATAAAAATCATACTTTCCTCCCTGAGAACTGATTTTATCTTCTGCTTTCATCATCGGACAGACGTGGCGGATTAAATGGCCGTTATTCTCACCCTGATAGACTACGGGCCACAGGCCAGCCTCGAAATGCGCCGATAATAAAGCCCCGTGTAAATCTGAATTTTTACTTTCAACAAGATCTGCATCTGATGGAAAAAGAGGCGTTTTGGTAAGCTCGTCTGCCCTGAATTGCGGCAAAGACCATAATACAAAACACTCTCTTTTTAACCCGGTGGTAAATTCCACGGTACTCATCGGCAGTGCATCACGTATCCTGCCCGCTTTTGTTAAAATTAGTCCATTCTTCATTATTTGAACTGCCAACCTTTCAATAGAAATAGCTCTGATTCAACTAAGATAAAATGCTGATTTGAAGGTGGATATATATTTAACATATGATTAACGTGCGGCAAATGCATAAATAACGTTTATATAAAAATTGGTTTATTTACATTTAACTACGTTTCTTTACAGTCGAAAGTTCTTGCAGAAGGTGCGCTAACAAATTTTTGTTCCGACGTTATGAGAAGGTTTCTGAGGCGCTTTAGCAGCGGGGAAACCCGTATTTGAGATGCTTGTAATGGTGGAGTAGGGCCAGCGATTAGTGGAGTCTTTCGGGGTGTGAGTTTTTTACAGGGCTGTTCCCCACAACAAAATTATTCATCTTTCCGGGGCGGCGTTTTCATGGTGGCAGTGCTCAGCTTTACTAGGCTGTTTCTGCGGTCGGGCAGCCGGTTGCTAATCAAGCTGAGAGTTGAAAAAAGGAGCTACCCGTCTGCTGTATTACACATCTTGTTTCACCGATGAATATAACGATGTTTGCCAGCATCAAAAGGCTGAGGATCTACTTTTCAGGAATGGTGTTATACGCCTTATTAAACATGATGATATTTTCTATGAGCGCATAATACAGCATCTTATAATAATTTTAATAACTGCCCTTACAAGCTAACTTTTAGGGGGCTGGGTATTATTAATACCATTTATTATACCTGACATATACCAAAGAAACGATAATTACCTATAATAAAATAAGAGGTGCGGCATAGCCAGGGATGAAACGTATAAAAACATACACGCCTGCCACAATGATTGCGGCAGGTACCAAATAAAAAATTACTGAAGTAGCCATAATAATGCGCGCTTCATTTGCGTAAAATCTCATACAGCGCATCTGCAATTTTTTCTTCATTGTTATCTTCAGAGTTTACCTAATAGATTATTTCAGATGTTTGGGATTCAATAAGAAAATAAAGCATTTCAATGTTTTCTTTACATAGCGCTTGATAATATGAAGGGTTCTGGAACTTTAGCCTGTTTGCGGCTGATGCAGCTACTTGCGCTTTTGCATAAAGTGTCGCGGCATTCACAAACCACGTTGAAAAAGAATTAACAATTCTTATATGATTTTCTTTGAATTCGGCACTATTAAGTACCAGGTTAGCAATTGTGAAGGACAGAACCAATTTGCTGGCTTTGGTTGATGCATGCTCTGCTGCTTTACCTAACAAATTTTGGATATGAGATGCAAGTTTATAGCTTTTTTCATCTCCAGGTCTTGCTAATGTTTTGCGGAAGTAAATTTCAACCATATCCAGAGCTATATTGTTTCTTCTATATATCTCACTTAAAGAAAAGACTAACCGTTTATCTTCTCTGAATGTATCGCGGCATGAACTACGATAATATTAATTTGGAACAAGGCAAGATCCATAATTAATAATACGCAGCTCACCCAGCTTTATCTTTTCGATAGTAGACATATAATCATCATTGAGGTCATTTAGAGAGTTTGTTAATGCAATAGCTAATTTCTTATTGGCCTGCATCTTCAATTGCAAATAGGTTTGTGATCTACCTTAGATCCTTGTTGTGTTATTCGCCCAATTTTTGATCATATTCACCAACAAGAGCAAGAAAGAAGATGGGAAAAACAAAAAAATTGCTGATTTATGTCTCGACTGTTATTATTTTATTTTTAATTATACCGGAGGTCATTCTTCGTGTATTAACGCCTGAGCAGCTCGCGAGGATGAGTGATTTTACGAGCTTAGGGGGAGCGATGAACCCCTTACTCTCGCTAATAATTTTCCTGGGCCTTTTTTCCGTCGTCTTGGCTTTTCTCACTGTCTCCGCTGTGAGCAAAATCTATCGATCATGGTCACGCCCTGAGAGCAAGTGAAGCATGCATTACCGATAATCACCTTCATCAAAGTTATGCATGCATTGAGTGCATTATTATACATGCATTACTTCCTCTCATTTTTGATATTGCCGACCTGTATTAGCACCGTTTTAATGGCTCGATATGGCTGTATGAAAAATTGATTTACAAAACGGACAGGCGTGACGGGGAGAGCGTTTGCCCGGCCAGACGGAAAGGTGTCGATTTTTTAGTACAATGACAGACAAAGCATGATTGCTCTGATGAAGGGCTCGTGAAAGCGGGATTTTTTGTCGCTAATTTCAGAGGAATGAAAAATACATCGCCATTTCATCGCCACTCAAAAAACACAAACAAAAAAGCCACCCATAAAGGGTGGCTTAACTGCATGATTTTCATCATTAAATCTGGTGGCCCCTGCTGGACTTGAACCAGCGACCAAGCGATTATGAGAACTATCAGACGCTATATAAAAACAATTACTTACCTTAAAATCAATAAGTTATGAAGTTAATATAAGGCAATATAGGGCAATAAACCTAATCTTCAGCGACACTTTTGCGACACATTTCCAAAGGATTGAGCTTAACGGCATCTTCAAAGTGATCGGGCGCAAAATGCGCATAACGCATCGTCATTTTGATATCGGTATGGCCAAGTATCCGCTGCAGTACCAAAATGTTACCGCCATTCATCATAAAGTGACTGGCGAAGGTATGACGCAGCACGTGCGTCATTTGACCATCAGGCAGCTCGATTCCGGCTCGATCCAACGCTGAACGGAACGCGTAATAGCAAGGTGTAAAAAGCGCGCCGTTCTTCTTAGGCAATTCTTTGGCCAAAGCTGGGGAAATGGGAATTGTGCGATTCTTTTTCCCTTTGGTTTTGACAAAGGTAATACGCTGTCCTGAAACCTGCGAACGTTTCAGACCTTCCGCTTCACTCCATCGCGCGCCGGTTGCGAGGCATAGCTTAACGATCATCAGCAGGTCTTTAGCTGAACTGGCTTCGCATGAGTTTAACAACAGTGCGATTTGCTCTGCGGTCAGGTAAGCCATTTCGCTTTCGTCGATACGGAAATGGCGGACGTTCTCGAGAGGATTTGGTAACGTCCATTCGCCTAACCTTTTAAGTTCATTAAATACGGCAAGAAAATAAGCCAGTTCCAGATTCAAAGTGCGCGGCGCGACCTTACTTATTCGCTTAGTGCGAGCGAAATGACCTTCAAGCCGTTTAGCTCGATAGGAAGTGAAAAGCTGTGCATTGAATTCTGCTGCAAGCGGAAAGCCCATACATTCACACGCCCATGTCATAGCGGCCTTACGCTTTTCGCCATCCTTGAGCGTAATACCGTGACGGCTGAACCAAAGTTCTACCAGGTCAGTTAAGCGGCGTGTTTCTTTCGCTTCACCCAACCAAGGAGCCGCTTCTATTTTCTCAAGCGTATAGCTTTCAAACGCCAGGGCTTCGCCTTTGGTCGCAAACTTCTTGCGGACGCGCTTACCTTCTTTTCCGCTGCTTCGGTCAATAGTGTAGAAATCAGCGATCCACTGACCAGTGGGGAGCTTTCTGACTGGCATAATTAGCTGTTTAAAATCCTTTGTTTCTGCTGCTGAAATTCCTCATCACTCAAGATACCTTTCTCTTTCAGCGTAGCAAGCCGTTCGAGTTGGGATACGATATCTGTAGGCGCGCCGCTTTCTGGTGCTCGCGGCTTTTCGTCCATCGCATTGCGCGTAACTTTGATAAGGTTAGTGAAAGGGACTACCGTACCTTTTTGCACGTTTTTAATGGTGTAATTTTGCCCGCTTGTGCTGATAAAAATCTCACCGAGAAGTACACCAGTTTTGCCCCCGACACTGACAACGTTTCTGAGGTTCACATCAACCTGCTTCACGCCGAATAGCATCCCTTTATCCAGGAATATGATGCGCTGATTGGTCAGGGTTATTAGCCAGGTATTACCATCCATCATTCCGCTGGCAATGGCTAAAGGCTGCTCCGATGCATTCAGGATTTTCGGTAAGTGGAAAAATTCTTTTTTTGTCCCGAAAGGAATATCGCCTACAACCTGTGCAAGCCTTTTAAATTCTTCTTTTAATTGTGCTTCAGTTGCTTTTGTGTAGTCTATCATAATCAATCCTTTAGCTAATTTATCGTTAAAGCAACGCGGCCGATTATATTGATTTCATCAAGCGAGCAGTCGAAAGATGCTCCTGCGCCAACACCGGATACGCGCACTTTTTTAACAGGAATACGTGTAAGTACTCTTACGCTGGTTTTGCCTTCAATCTCAATCAACCAACTGTTATCGTAAATTTCACCAAAATCTTTATCGATAATGTACTGCGTTGAGCCTTCTACCACGCAGACAGGATCTTTTGGTAAGGCCTTTCCTGGCAAGAATGCGTTTTTATCAATCATAAAACTGCCGTCATCGAAAAGCTGCCCATCAACAATTTTATGACGCGGTAAATTTAAAACATCCAGCTCTCCGTCGCTGTGCTTAAGCCCCTGACCCGTAACCAGCCATTCCAGCGTCGCACCTGTTTCCGCCATACATCTCACCACAACATCAGCAGGGAAAAAGTCACGCTTATAACGATTGGCGAGACTACTACTTGCGATCCCAAGGTGGTCAGCCAAAGCAAGTTTTGTACTAAAACCGTACGCTTCGATAACCCGATCCAGTACCGCAGCTCCGCCCTGAGTGAAGTTAATTTGTAGGTTCACGAAAGTTTGACCTTGCAAGTTTTCACGAAGTGAGTTTAAACTTCGCTTTGTAGGTTTAAAGAAGTATTAACGCTTATTGCCCGATATTGACCTATCGGATTAACCAACGGAGTTTGCCTCATGCGTCCCAACATTACAATTGTGATACCCGAACCTTATCTGCCGCTGGATGAGTACTGCCGCAGGACAGGCACCAACAAAGAGACAGCTAAGAACCTGATTGAATACGGAAAACTTCCTATCAAGGCTAAAGGAAAACAGAAAAAGGCTTTAGTCGAAGTGAACATGGCGGCGCTGACTATTCAGGCGCTAAGTGAATGCAACGTCTCACTTCAGGCGTGAAAAGATCGTATCAGCTAGGATGAAGCGAATCATGTTTGATTATCAGGTTTCCATACAACCGCACTTTGATAACGCCTGTCAGGCTTTTGCCAGCCGCCATAACATTCGTGAGCTGGCCGACAGGTTGGGGATGAATCACCAGACATTGCGTAACAAGCTGAATCCGGAGCAGGTGCATCAGCTTACAGCGATGGAGATAGCAGCGATTACCGATATTACCGAGGACGCAACGCTAATCGACGGTCTGCTGGCACAAATGAAATGCATGCCAGCGGTGCCGGTCAATGAAGCAAAAGCCGAACGTATGACGCATTACGTTTTGCAGGCGACGTCGGAAATAGGGAAGGTGGCCGCTGCTGCCGTGTCAGGCCAGAAAATGACGCCTTCCTGTAAAAGCGCTTTTATGGAAAACATCAACGCTGGCATCCGCTGCCTGTCTTTGATTGGGTTAAGCGTTCACGCCCGCGTGCATTCAAATCCCGCCCTGGCTAACACCGTTGATGCAATTAGCGGCCTCGGTGCCTCCATCGGACTGAGTTAATTATGACGATTTCAATGGCTGCGTTATTAAAGCGCCGAAGCCCGCTGCCCGCATACGGTCATGGCTGGATTATGACTAAAGAAGGCCAGCGCTGGCATCCGACATTAAGCAAGCAGCAATCCGCCGGAAATATGGCAGTAAGTAAAAGAGGTAAATCATGGCTATCGAAGCTGAAGCAGCACTGGCTGAAATAAAAACGGGCGCGAGAGTGGCCGGACTGAATCACGTTGCCGAGCTGCGATCTAAATTTTGGGGCAACGATTGCGGAAAAGATATCACCCGCTTTTTTGATGAAATGCGCGATACCACTGACCGGAACTATCAGGAAAACAAGCGGGCATTAAGCGCTATTTTCTATCTGGCGAATATTCGGACTGAGCGGCATGAGCTTGATTTCAGTGAGCTGACCACTGATGAAAGAAGCGCGCTTATCCGTGCGATGAACCATTTTCGTGCAGTTGTGAGCTTATTTCCAAAGAGAATGACTCTGCCTAATTAATCATCCTTTTTAAATAAATGACGTCAACCCGTCGGGCATCCCTTTGCCCGCATTCAGGAAAAAGAGAAATGAGAAATATCGAAACCCGTAATTTTGACAGCGAAACAGAGGCGCTGACCGCGCTGCTGAATAAGGCCCGCATTGAAGAGCGTAAAGACCGTGCGAGGGCCGTTTCCGATCGCCTGGTTGAGCTGGCCGTACATATTCATCAGCAGGAACTGAACGGTGCCGAAGCCGCCGAACTTATCCGCCGTGAGGCCGAGCGTTACACCAGTGAATCGCAGGAGCTGCACTGATGGCCGACTCAATGGATCTGGTGCAGCTTCGCACTGAAGAAATGCTGGCGCGTAATATCGCCCAGGTAATTTATCGCCCGGTAACTGTCAGTGCCTCTTTTTGCGAAGACTGCGATGCGCCTATCCCTGAAGCGCGCCGCCGTGCCGTTCAGGGCGTTACCCGCTGCGTGGCCTGTCAGGAAATGGACGAGCTGCAAAGCAGACACCGTCAGAGCAGCGCGCAATGATTCAAGAATACGCTTACCCGTGGAATGCTCCACGGGAAGCAATTGCCAGCCCTTATCGCACCTATGAAGAGGAGCACAGCCGCAGTCGAATGATTGCGGCTTTGTCGCATGCGCAGGATTTACTGGAGAAGCAGCCGACGCTCGTACAGCTCGACGTCAAGCGCCGCACCGGTGAGCTGGAAAAAACTCACGGCACAGCCCGTGCCAATGCGTACTTAACGAAAACGTTCGTCGAGCGCACATTGCCACGCGTTGAAAGCGTTAGCTCGCAGTATCGCCTCGGTGAAATGAGCGCCGGCACCTTTATGCTGCTTACCGGCAACGCCTCTGATAAAACTGGGGCGGCCAGTGCAGCCGGTACGCTGTGGGAGTTGATGAACCGTTTTAATCGCCTGCCGGATCTGGCCCGTGCCGACGTGGATCTGCTGGCCGGTGATATCGCCAGCTTTATCCTGGCGGAAATGGTGCAGGCGCACGGCCAGTCTGAGGATGAATCGGATTACAAATATACCCATCGCGTTTATATGACGGCAGCGGCCATCACCCGTGAGCTGAATCAGACCCCGCCGCTGTGGGAAAAGGTTACCTCTCGCATTTTCTGCCCGGAAGACGTGACGCCCGCGATCATGCGTATGCAGACCGAAAAATGGTGGAAAGGACGACTGCGCCGCGTGGCTTCGTCATGGCGTGAACACCTGCAGATCGCGCTCGCAAACGTCAGTAAAAGACATACCCCTTACGCCAGCACCATGACTGTAAACGAGTGGCGCGAGCAAAAGCGTCGCACGCGTGAATTCCTCAAGGGTATGGAGCTGGAAGACGAGGAAGGCAACCGCATCAGCCTGATTGAAAAATACGATGGCAGCGTGGCGAACCCGGCGATTCGTCGCTGCGAGCTGATGACCCGCATCCGTGGCTTTGAAAATATCTGCAACGATATGGGCTTTGTCGGCGATTTCTATACTCTGACCGCGCCCGCCCGCTATCACGCCACAATCAAGACCGGCTATCGCAACCGCAAATGGAGTGGTGCCAGTCCGGCGGAAACGCAGCGCTATCTTTGCAACGTCTGGCAGAAAGTCCGCGCCAAACTGCACAGGGAAGAGATCCGCATTTTCGGCATTCGCGTGGCCGAGCCGCATCACGACGGTACGCCACACTGGCATATGCTGATGTTCATGCGCCCGGAAGACGTGCAGCGCGTGCGGCAGGTGATCCGCGATTACGCGTATCAGCAGGACAGCTACGAACTGACTACGGACAAAGCCAGAAAGGCCCGCTTTCATGCTGAGGCTATCGATCCGGAGAAAGGCAGCGCGACCGGCTATGTGGCTAAGTACATCTCCAAAAACATCGATGGCTACGCGCTCGATGGCGAGCTGGACGACGAAAGCGGCAAAGAGCTGAAGGAAACCGCGCCCGCCGTGTCTGCCTGGGCGGCTCGCTGGCACATCCGTCAGTTCCAGTTTGTCGGTGGTGCGCCGGTAACGGTTTATCGTGAGCTGCGCCGCATGGCCGACAGTGAAACGGCGCAGGGCTTAAGCGTTGAGTTTGCCGCCGCGCACGATGCTGCAGACGCGGGCGACTGGGCGGAATATGTCAACGCCCAGGGCGGCCCGTTCGTGAAGCGTGACGAGCTGGCCGTGCGCACCTGGTATCAGGCAAGCGAAGACTGCAACGAATACGGCGAGGAAACCGTGCGTATTAAAGGTGTTTACGCGACTTCAGTTGGCGAAGACACGCCGATTTTAACCCGCCTTGCACAGTGGAAGATTGTGCCAAAGCGCGCCGTTGACCTGGCCGTTGATTTTCAGGACGCGTCCGCGTCCTCTCGGAGTTCTGTCAATAACTGTACGGGAGGTTTGAGATCCGAAGATTCGAAACTGACGGAAAGTATTGGTGATCGTGAGCTTTCAACATTGACCCGCAAGGAACGGCGGAGGCTATTAGCCAGGGTAAGGGCTGATATACCGGAAAAGAGGCATACCCGGCTACGCCGCTCTGACAAAACAGAGGCTGCGTGCGACAACGTGATCGGCCAGATACGCGATATCACTCGCGAAACCATCAGCCGGGCGGTCGCCGTGCGTCTTATTAGCGGTAGACAGACCAAGATTGACGGGCAGTGGTTCCGCAGCTCTGCCGGTGGTGAGCTTTTCAGGCCGAAAAAGCGTATTGATGCTGAAAGCCTGTTAAGCAGATTCAACCGCTTGGCGGATAAAAATGCCAAATCACATCTATAGAACAAAAAGCTATTTTAATCAGCGACATAAAAATGTTGCTTTGGCATAAGATTTTTCTCACGTAACGATTTAAGGTTATGATACTGTATAAAAACACAGTGAATAGGGGAGGGAATGTGGATAACGAGTTACAAGAGCGTGTAACGCTTGAACGTGTAGAACTGATAGCCAGGCTGACAACAGAAGGTATGTGTAAAGAGCGGGACAGGGAGATTGCGCTCAATCTGATCGCCGAGATAGCAGCCAATAACACGCTTTCAGATGGAAATTTTTCGGTCGCATTTTCGACCGTGCCTTGTCAAAAATAGTTTCGGGTGACTGTCAGCAAACGGGTAAGCAGCCATGCATGCATCAGGTGCATGGTTTTGCATGCTTTGATCTCTTCTAAGGATCCCTTTGAAGGCCAGAGCTGGCGCGGATCCGGCTGGGTCATGCAACTGCATTAAAAGCGATGTACAAAGCGGGCAGGCGTGGCGGGGATAGCATTGCGCGCAGCTATGCTAGATTCATTCAAAGCGAGTTGAACTAAATGAAAACTGTGATACGATGCGAAATCATTACTTTATTTAATGTTTTATTACATTTTATGACTTCACAGACAATTAACCGAGAAGCAGCTAAGACCTCTGGTAGCGGATTACTTTTTCAGAGAGTTAGGGCTGTCCAAAGACTACTGAACTTAATAAAAGAAAGAGGAAGGAAAGCCTGCTACTGTGCTACTGAATTCATTGAAGATTCCAGCACATTGGTTACTGATGATGAATCGTCAAGGATTGCAGTCGAAGAAAATAAAAAATACTCTAGCGCATTAAGCTTTAATTCAGAAGCCATCAAAAACACGCTCGTTGCCTTTGCTGACCAATACATTAATCATTTCAACGATTCCAAAACTATTGATTTCTCAGTTTTTTGCCATGCAGAAACAGCTGATGAGCAAATAGAAAATTCCATATTGCAAAATATTTCAGATGCTATTCCATTAAGCAAAAATAAAACCACTAAATTTCAGTTATTAAAAAAATTAGTTAATGGTATAGATTTTGATGATTATGAAATTTCAATTGCTAAATACTTATTTATAGATGAGTATAAAAAACAATATTCTATTTATTCAGGAAGTGATAAAACCAAAGTCATTTCATATGGTGGGCATTATAAAGTAGTTTCACAATGGACGGACGAGGATTTTTACTTATTTTTAGTGAGCATTAGTTTCATTATTAAACCTTCGGATAGCGATTCTTTTGATAATGAAGTTATGGAATGTATAAAAGATTGTCAGTTTTATGATCATCGTCATTATGGTTTAGAGGGCATAATTCTTTCTTCGCTAGAGAGCTTATTTGATAGAAGACAGCAAGATGAAAACAAGTTTGGACGGTTTGTAAGCCGTGAAATGGTAGAGGTTGTATTTCTTAAAGTTGCTTCAAATCAAAATGATTTGAAACCAATTGACCCGGCGTGGGAAATATTCGGTGATCTTGATGTTAGCGATCAAAGAAATTTAAGTGATAAGTTCAAAGACGTTTGCCAAAATATAAAATCAAAAAGGCTGCAAGTTTTAAGCGTTACCGCAACAAAAGCAAGAAGAAACGAAAGCTTATTTGGACAGGAATATACATCACTGAGATGCAATCTTTATCTATGGTGCAGTGAATATATAGAAGCTAGTCTTCAATTAGAAGATTATTTAATTGATGATTTGATGGGGCATTTAGATAGCATGGTTGATATATGCTATAATAATATGCAACAATTAAAGAAAACTTTCAGAATGAGTATTGATGATAAAATAACCATTAAAGGTATGATCTTGACACTCATCGATGATTGTTATTTAGCATTTGATGAAGAATAAATTATGAACGAACAGAAAAATGATGAAAAACTGAAAAGAATAAGCTTCATCTCTGGTGAGGACTTCTACTACCTGACATATCTAGCTTTGATATGTTTAAAGGAATTTTCAAGCAAAAAGCTAATATTTAAAGATCATAGAAAAATGACATATTTAATGCAGGTCATATCCAGTCCTGTTGCTGTGAATTTACTTATTGAAAACTTTAATAGGCATACATTGAAACCTTTTGATAAAGAGTTTTTATTTGATGTTTATGTAAAGGCATCTCTTCATCAAAGAGAAGTATATAAAATTGTTCGTAACCTTGAAAGAAAAGGTTTCGTTTCGCTATTAGATACGGATAAAGTAAACTGTTATAATATAGAAATAAAAGACAAAGAAAAATTAAATCTATTTTTCGACACAAAGGTGTTTGATAAAGAAATTCAAAGCGCCGCTATTTTTAAGACGCATTTCAAAAACATTAATGCTTTAGGGCTTGATGGGTTAATAAATAAGCTTTTCACTGAATATGGATTGAAAGTATGGGCCAATTAAAAATTCTAAAGATGCACTATGAAGGAAAGCGTTATTATTTTAGCTCTCCAGAATTAGAGAAGCATAAAATAAATATAATTGAAGCTCCTAATGGATGTGGGAAATCTACATTCCTTGACCTCATCTATTATGCCCTTGGTGGTAAAGTACCACACTTCACAATTAACGAAGAATCTATTCATAATGAAATAGTCAATGATAAATCTAATTTTGTTGAGCTTGAGGTGTTGTTAAACGCTAAGAAATACAAGTTAATCAGGAAAATAAGCGAGAATTTAATTACAATTATCGCTGACGAACCGTTTGAAAGTAATACTGACGAACTGGTCGATTTTCTCTGCCTTGCCATCAACAGGAATAAATCTGACGATTATATTTTTTCAGATTGGATTCTTGAAAGGTTAAATATACCAAGCATAGAGATATTTCATTCAGGTAAGAATTATAAGATTGGCTTTAATAATTTGCTGCGGCTTGTTTATCATAATCAAGGTACTGATGTTAATGGGATTTATAAACCAGCTGATGCCCAGAATTTTGTTAGTGATTCTGTCTTTTTAAGAAAAGCTATTTTTGAAGTAATGATGGGTAAGACTTTATCAAAATTATACAAAGCTCATGGTGATTTAAAGCGAAAACAATCTGAATACGAGAAAACCAGCGCAGTTCTATCTGAATATAAAAATATCATTACTGATATGTATAGGCAACTCGGAATTACAGAGGTGATTAACGATTATCATCTATCCAAAGAAATTGAAGAATTAGAATTGCGAAATGAAAAGTTAATATCATTTCGTTCGCAAAAACTTTCATCAAAAATAGCTAGCAGCACAGGCCTTATATATACTCAAAGGCTTAAAGAAAAGTTCAGCGCTGCCGAATTAGAGCTTCTTGAGATAGAGAAGAAAATAGAATTAAAGCTTAAAGATATTGATTCGATAAACCGCGTTACAAATCAAACTCGAGAAGATGCTTTTAGACTGCAGAAAATAATTCATACGCATAAACAGTTAGAGATGTTTACGCCTGATACTTGTCCTTATTGCTTAAAAAACGTTGATCGACCGAGTGATAAATGTGTATGCGGACACGATATTGACGAAAGTGATTATAGAAGATATTTTTATGATCCTGGTGAATATTACACGCTTCTTAAAAGCAAAGTTAAATCATTGGAAACGATGAAGATAGCTTTGGATGCTGCTAACGTCGAATATAACCAACTTAATGATAGTTATAATGCTTTGAAAAAACAGAGTGTGGAAAATAAAGGATTGTTATCGAAAGCTTTAAATGAAATTGAGTATATAACTGATTTTGACGAGCTTGATGACATTGAGGATGCCCTACTGAAAAATAAAGAAAAAATCAACAACTTTAAACAGGCCCTTATCCTTGAAGAGAATCTTCAGGCTTATCAAAGTTCAAAAGATTCCGCAAAAAATAGTATGGATCTTGCTAGAAATGAAGTTGATAGGTTAGAAGCACATTCAGAAAAAGAACTAATGGAAAAAGTTAGTGAGTTTAATAAATATTACAACCTTTTTATGAAGGCATCATTACCTGAATGCCGGGTTGCTGAAATAAGTAGCGATGATTATATGCCTCGGATTAATGACGGTAGTTATAAAGAGGCAAGCGCTGCCGTACATAAAAGATTCCTTTATTATCTCACGCTTTTGCAACTATCTTTACTTGACGATATTCCTTTCCCTCGTATTCTGTTAGTTGATACGCCGGAAAATATAGGTATAGATAACGAAAATCTTAAGAGGATGCTTGATTGTTTAAATATGCTTGAAAACCCCAATGATTTGGATTATCAGGTTATATTATCCACTGGCAAGGGAAAGTACCCTCCCTCATTGGCTGGTAACGTAATTTTAAAAATGGATGAAGATAGTAAACTATTGTTGGCAAAATGAAAACAAGCCTGCCATGCAGGCTTTAATTTAGTCTAAAGTATAATTTGAGAATTTAATAACTTCATCTTTTAGCCAATAATTCAATTCCTTCATCCGCTCCTGCAACGGCGTCAGTTCATTACGAACAAATACCTGAGACGCCTTCACCGCATCCCCGAACCCGCCGGAGTTATCCGGGATAATCCCCATCATCTGCGGCGGCACGCGGTGCGCGCTTAACAGGTCGTCGCGGCTGGCCTTCTTGATATTAAAGAAATCATCTTTCGTTGCCACCTCGCTGAGCGGCAGGATTTTAATGCCGTCCGGCTTGCCGTTGGGTGCGTACATAAACAGGTTGCGGAAGTTGCCCAGGCCTTTTGTGTCGCGCATAGCCTGACGCATCCGATCTACGTCGCTGGAACTCTGCGCCGCGTCGGTCATATACAGGATGTAGCCCGCGTGCGCGCCGTTCTGGTAATACTTGCGGCGAAACAGCGTGGCCGCCTCGTTGAGCCAGGCGGAGTTAAGGGCGCTGAGGTATTCAGGCAGGCCGTAAAGCTCCTGGTTAATGTCTGGCTCAATCAGGTGAAACACGCTGCCGGCTGCAAACTGGTGCGGCTCTTTCCAGTCGTTCACAAACCAGTATTCGCCGTCCTTCACGCCCTTGCGCGTAAACTTCGCCGGGGTGGTTTCCAGCCTGAACGGCTCGCCGAGGCTGTTGCGTCGTAGTTCGGCAAAGGCATTCCCGAACACCAGATAATCCAGCGCAAATTTGCTGAACTCCTGCTGACTCATCATCGGATGCGGGATGAACGTTGAGGCCAGAATGTTGCGCTTAACGTAGATGGGCGAGCTGTGATGCACCGCCGAGCGCAGGCTTTTTGCCAGCCCGTGAAAGCTTACCGGCGGCTCGTACCAACGCCCGTTTCCGATGCATTCCGCGTAATCCAGAATATCCCGCTTATCCATCACCGGCGTTGGCTCGCCGAAGGTAAACGCCTCGACCTGCTGTGGGGCGGCCTGCGCCGCTGGTGCTGCCTTAAATGCCTTACGGCTGCGTTTGTTCATCAGTAAAATTCCAGAATTGAAGGGTTAGCGCCGCCGCTGGCGGCGGTCAGCGGTTCGTTTAACAGCGCGTGCATGATTGCCCAAGCGACGTCCGCGTGGCTGGCGTCCTCGCTGCGGCTCGCCTCGTAGGTTGAGCGGTTGCCGCTGGCGGTCATGGTTTTACGGATAGCCATAAAGGACTGCGTGATATCGGTGCTTCCGGCGTCGTACTCCAGGCGACCGCTGCCGATGGTGTCTTTGGCCTTCAGCACCATCCCGGTTTTGACTTCCGGCGAGTAACGGATCTCGCGGGCCGCCGGGTAGAACTGGCGGACAAGCTGAAAAACGCCCTGGCCGATGCCGGTGGCGTCCACGCCGATATACTCCACAGTGTATTTTTTGGTTAAGTCCTCAATGGATTTCGCCTGCGCGGCAAAGTCCATCCCGCGCCACTGGTGATGCTCCAGCACGCGGAACTTGCCGCCCGCAACCAGCGGCGGCGCAATCACGGCGCAGCCCGCGCTGTCGCCGGTGTGCGACGGGTCGTAGCCAATCCACACCGGGCGGTAATCAAACGGGCGCAGCGCGTAGGGGTTAAAGTCCGTCCATTCTTCCAGACTGTCGATCATGCAGGTCTGCAGCTCGGCAAACGGGAACACGCTGGCCTCGTCGTCGACAAACTCACACATCAGCAGGTTCTGATATTCCGACGGGCTGTATTCAAGCGAGAGCTGGTCCAGGTCGAACAGGTTACAGCCGCCGGTCAGCGCGTCCTCAACGGTGACAATCTGCCGCCACTGCCCGTCGCCACACAGCGAACCTTTCGCGAGATGCGAGTGCGACAAATCCAGCTCGATGCGGTCGTCTTTGCTGCGCCTGCCTTTGTTAAACAGCTCGCCCGACCAGAACGGATAGGCGCTGTGCGACAGACTCGACGGCGTGGAAAAGTACGTGGTGCGCCACTTCTTGTGCAGCGACATGCCGCTGGCGACCTTGCGCAGCTCCTGAAACTTCGGGATCCAGAAATATTCATCCAGATAGAGGTTGCCGGTGTAGCTCTGCGCGGTGCGCACGTTGGTGCCCAGAAAAATCAGGCGCGCACCGTTCGGCAGCACAATCGGGTCGCCCTTCAGGTCAACGTCAACCTGCCGGGCAAAGTCGATAATGTAGTTTTTGAAAACGTGCGCCTGCGCCTTGCTGGCGGATAAAAATATCTGGTTGCGCCCGGTGGTCAGCGCATCAATCAGCGCCTCGCGGGCAAAGTAAAACGTCGCGCCAATCTGGCGAGATTTGAGAATATTGCGGATGCGGTGCGCCAGCCCGGCCTTATGCCAGTTGAGCTGGTATTCAAAGCAGTTATCCATAAACAGGCCGGTTAGTTTGTCGGTCTGCTCGTCGCTGAAAACGTTTTTAATCACCGGCTGACGCTCGCCCTTGTTGCGGTTACGCACGTTGGGATTTAAGTCAGCCTCGTTGCCCGAACTGCGGTAGCGCTCGACGCGGGCCAGCCGTTCTATCTGGCGACCCAGCGCGTCTATCTCCTTGTAATCCCCGTTGCCTTTCACCTCTTTCATGATGAGCTGAATTAACCGCGCCTCCATACTGGCCTCGACGCGACCGATGGGCGCGATATCTTCCCACGCGTCGCGCAGCTTCCAGCTCTGCACGGTCGGTGTTTTCTGGCCGAGCGTCTCCGCAATCTGGCGCACGGAATATCCCTGCCAGTAAAGCAGCGCAGCCTGACGGCGTGGATCGCTGATGGTGGTTTGTATGTTCATGCCGACAAGGCTACCGGGACGCAAAAAGGCGCGCCCGCTGTGCCTGTTTGCTGGTCGCTGAGCGGGCTGGCTTTCGTTGAGCGGATGGCCCGTGGCGGTGAAACTGGCCCCGACCTGAACCAACAACCGGAGCCTGTTAATGGCAATTAAAGCAAAGCGTTTTCGTATCGCAGTGGAAGGCGCAACCACCGACGGACGCGAGATTTCCCGCGAATGGATTTCACAGATGGCGGCGAACTATGACCCGGCGATGTACGGCGCGCGCATCAACATGGAGCACATTAAGGGCTACACCCCTGACAGCCCGTTCCGCCGCTATGGCGACGTTACCGCCCTGAGCGCAGAAGAAATCACCGAAGGCCCGCTGAAAGGCAAGCTGGCGCTGTACGGCGGAATCAGCCCGACGCCGGAGCTGGTTGAGCTGACCAAAGCCCGCCAGAAAATTTACACCTCCATTGAGGTGAATCCGAAGTTTGCCGACACCGGCGAGGCGTACCTGATTGGCCTGGCCGTGACTGACGACCCGGCAAGTCTCGGCACCGAAATCCTGAGCTTCAGCGCCAGCGCCGCCGCGAACCCGCTGACGTCCCGTAAGCAGCACAAGGACAACCTGTTTACCGCCGCTGAAGAAACGCTGATTGAATTTACCGAAGAGGCTGACCCGGCACCGTCGCTGCTTGAGCGTATTACCGCGATGTTCTCCGCGAAGAAGAAAAGCGCCGATTTGCAGTTTGCCGACGTGAGCGCGGCGGTAACCGCCGTTGCCGAGCAGGTGCAGCAGAACGGCGAGGCACAGGCGCAAAACCTGTCGGCGCTGGAAGTCGCGTTAACCGAACGGCTCGACGCGCTGGAGATGCAGGCCGGGGAAGACCGCACCGCGTTTACCGCGCTGCAGGCACAGCTTGCCAAAACAGACGGCGGCTTTGCCCGTCGCCCGGCCTCGACCGGTGGCGATGTTAAATCCGGCGTACAGACCGACTGCTGATTACCGGCCGCTGATAAACACTTTTAACTGAATACAGGAGCGCAAAATGCGCCAGAACACCCGCTTTAAATTTAACGCCTTTATGTCCCGCCTGGCCGAGCTGAACGGCGTCGAAACCGGCGACATGAACAAGAAATTCACCGTTGAGCCAGCGGTGACGCAGACGCTGATGAACCGCGTGCAGGAGTCGTCAGACTTTTTAACGCGCATTAACATCGTGCCGGTGTCCGAAATGAAGGGCGAGAAAATCGGGATCGGCGTGTCCGGCTCGATTGCCAGCACCACCGACACGGCGGGCGGCGACGAGCGCGAAACAGCCGACTTTTCCGCGCTGGACAACACCGGCTACGAGTGCGTGCAGGTTAACTACGACTTTCATATCCGCTACAACACGCTCGACCTGTGGGCGCGCTATGAGGATTTTCAGGCCCGCCTGCGTGACGCCATCATCAAGCGCCAGAGCCTCGACCGCATCATGATCGGCTTTAACGGCGTGTCGCGCGCCAAAACCTCCAACCGCGCTAAATACCCGATGCTGCAGGACGTGGCCGTGGGCTGGCTGCAGAAGTACCGCAACGACGCGCCGGAGCGCGTGATGAACAAAACCACGGCGGAAGACGGCACCGTGACCGACGGCGTGCTGATCGGTAAAGGCCGCACCTACGCCAACCTTGACGCCGTGGTGATGGATGCAACCAATACCCTGATCGAGCCGTGGTATCAGGAAGACCCGGAGCTGGTTGTTGTCTGCGGTCGTCAGTTGCTGGCCGACAAGTATTTCCCGCTGGTTAACCAGGCGCAGGCCAACACCGAGGCGCTGGCGGGCGATCTGATTGTGAGCCAGAAACGTATCGGCAACCTGCCCGCCGTGCGCGTGCCGTACTTCCCGGCGGACGCGATGCTGATCACGCGCCTGGACAACCTGTCGATTTATTTTCAGGAAGGCACGCACCGTCGCCTGATTGACGAGGTGGCGAAGCGCGACCGCATCGAAAACTACGAGTCCATCAACGAGGACTACGTGGTGGAAGATTACGCGGCGGGCTGCCTGATTGAAAAAATCACCCTGTCCGACGCGCCTGCAGCAGCGGCAACGCCGGAGGCATAACGCATGTTAAGCCCTGCCCGACGTCACCTTATGCGCCAGCAGGCGGAAGCGGCCTCGCAGCGGGCCAGCAACCCGCTGCGCCACGCCAACGGCTACGAGCTGATGCTGCTGAAGCTCAACGACGACAAGCGCCGCCTGAAGAAAGTGCGCTCGAAAGAGCGAAAGGCAGAACTCAAGCGCGACATGCTGCCAGAGTATTTGCCCTGGGTGGCGGGCGTGCTGGCGAAAGGCACCGGCGCGCAAGACGCCGTACTGATGACCGTCATGATCTGGCGGCTGGACGCGGGCGACGTGCCGGGCGCGCTGGAAATTGCGCGCTACGCGCTTCAGCACGGGTTAGTGCCGCCGTCGGGCTTTAAGCGCGACGCGACCGCCTACCTGCTGGCCGAAGAGGTGGCCGAAGCGGCGACCCGCGGCTGGACGCTGAAAGCGCCGGTTGATACCGGGCCGCTGCTGGCGACGCTTGAGCTGACGAAATCCGAGGACATGCCCGATCAGGTGCGCGCCAAGCTGCACAAAATCACCGGGTACGTTTTACGCGATGCGGGCAGGGCTTTGGATGCAATGGAACACCTTACACGGGCGCTGCAGCTGCACGACGGCTGCGGCGTCAAAAAAGACATTGAGCGGCTGGCGACTGAGCTAAAGAAACAGGCCATCGCCCGCCGCTGACCGAACGCGCCCCGCGCCGGGCGGCAGGACGGTAATGCGCTTTCAGCGTCTGCGCCGTTCTCCACCGCCCACCTATTTTAAGGCCGACTATGAACACGATTGTGATACCCGCCCCGCGACCGGCAGACGATGCCGAGCCGCCGGTAAAGAACACCTTTTTCTGGCCTGACGTGAACCTGCAGCACCTGCGCAACACGCTGCGCTATGAGGGCACCGTGACCGCGCAGCGCCTGCGCCTTGCGGTAAAAACGGCGGTTTCAGAAGTGAACGCCGAGCTGTACGACTGGCGCGCCGAACAAATGGCGGCGGGCTTTAACCGGCTTTCCGACGTTCCGGCGGAAACGTTCGACGGCGAGAGCGAAAAGGCCGCGCACTACTTCGCCGCCGTCAGCGCCCTGACCGGGGCCGCCATCGTGGAGCGCTATCGCGGCTATGACGCCAGCGGCAAAAAAGGCGCGGAAGTAGAAGCGAGCGCGGACGAGTACTGGCGCGACGCGCGTTTCAGTATCAGCCGCATCGCCGGACGTTCCGGCTGCATCGTGAGCCTTCTGTGATTATTTACGCGCAGCAGGGCGACACCGTAGACCAGATTTGCTGGCGGTACTACGGGCGCACGGCGCAGGCCGTTGAGCTGGTCTATGCCGCCAATCCGGGCCTTGCCGAAAGCGGGCCGGTGCTGATGCACGGCTGCGAGGTCACGCTGCCCGACCTGCCCGAATCGTCAGCGGATGAAACCGTCAACCTGTGGGACTGAAGAAAATGGAGAAAATCAATTCGCTGGTTAACTACCTGATCGGCCTGGTGCTGATGTGGTTTGGTCGCCACACGCCGCAGGATATCGCCTTTATGGTCGGTTCCGGCGTGGCCGTGGTGACGCTGCTGATTAACGTGGCGACGTTTTTTATCAACTGGCACTACCGCCGCAAAACGTATGAGCTGCAGCGGCAGGGGGGGAAACATGAAGGTCGCTAAACACTGCGCCGTCATTGCCGTGCTGGCAATCGCTGCGCTACTGCCGCAGTTCAAAACGCTGAAAATATCTGAAGGCGGATTGCAGCTGATTGCCGATGCCGAAGGTTGCCGCACCTCGCCTTATCAGTGTAGCGCCGGAGTCTGGACGAACGGCATCGGCCACACCGCAGGCGTGACGCCGCAAAGCCACGCTAGCGAAAGGCAGGCCGCCGTTAATCTGGTATACGACGTGATGCGCGTGGAGCGCCAGCTTGCCGTCTGCGTGCCGGTTGAGATGCCCGCCCCGGTATACGATGCGCTGGTGAGCTTTTCGTTTAACGTCGGCACCGGCGCGGCCTGTGGGTCAACGCTCGCCGGTTATCTGAAGCGCCAGCAGTGGCTGCAGGCGTGCGGCCAGCTCGACCGCTGGGTCTACGTGAACGGCGTCAGAAATGCCGGGCTGGAAAATCGCCGCCAGCGGGAAAAAACCTGGTGCTTAAAGGGGGCGGCATGATCCGTTTGTTAGCGGCTCTGCTGGCCGTGGCGTTCGTTGCGCTGGGCCTGACCGGCTGGCGGCTGAATGCGGCAAACGGCCACCTTACCGACGCGCAGCGCATTATCGGCACGCTGTCCGCCGGGATCGAAAGCCGCGACAAGGCGATCACCCGCCTGAACGACGAGGCAAAAGCGGGCCAGAAACGCGAGGCCGCGCTGCGCCTGCTGCAGGGCCGCGCCGGGACGGCTGCCCTTAACCGTGAAATGACCATACAGAGAGAAACCGATGCCAATCCGACATTACGTAGCTGGTCTGCTGCTGCTCTGCCTGCTGACGTTATCCGGCTGCAGTCGCGGCCCGCATTCAGCAGCGCCCGCGATTATCTGGACTGGTTGTCCACGCGTGGCAAGCTGCCCGCTGCCGGGCAACAGCCTGCAGACCCAGGGCGATTTAGCGGCGGATAACCGCCAGTTAGAGGCTGCGCTTGCGTCGTGCGGGCTGCAGGTTGAAATTATTAAAGAATGCCAGGAGCAGCACGATGTTGAAACCGAAACAGTTACGCCGGGCGCTGACCGACAGCGTGCCGCTGCTGCAAAGAAACCCTGACGGGCTGAATATTTTTATCGACGGCGGGCGCATCGCCTCCACGCTCGCCAGCTCGCTGTCGTTTGAATACCAGTATCAGCTTAATCTGGTGATAACTGATTACGGCGACGATATCGATCTGGTTATGGTGCCGCTGCTGGTCTGGCTGCGCGAGAACCAGCCCGACATTATGGCAACCGAAGAGAAGCGCCGCACCGGCTTCACCTTTAAGGTTGACGTGTTGAGCGACACGCTCTGCGATATCAGCATTGACCTGCAACTGACCGAACGTGTGATCGTGAAGCAGGAAGACGGCGCGCTGCACGTCACCCACGCGGGCGAAAACCCGTTACCGGATAATGCCATCCGTCCAACGCAGCTTTATGCAGGCGGCGAGCTGGTCAGCGGGTTGCAGCTATGAACGGGCTGGAAGCGTTCGACGCCAGGCTAAACGCGCTGATCGGCAATCTGTCACCGGCGGCACGTAAGGAAATGGCCCGCACCATCGCAAAGCGCCTGCGTACCGGTCAGCAGCAGAATATCAAACGGCAGCAGGCACCCGACGGCACACCGTTTAAGCCGCGCAAAACACCGGCGCGCAAAAAGAAAGGCCGGATAAAGCGTGAGATGTTCGCAAAGCTGCGCACGGCCAAATACATGAAGGCAAAAGGCACCGCCGACGATGCCGTGGTGGAGTTTACCGGAAACGTGCAGCGCATGGCCCGCGTGCATCACTACGGGCTGCGCGACCGGCCAGCCCGTGGGGGTAAAGAGGTACAGTATGAGGCCAGGCCACTAATGGGAATGTCTCAAAAGGATTTGCAGTTGATAGAAGGAACGGTGATAAAATATTTATCTTAGATTTTTATCGCTGTATGAGGCATCCATGAAGGATTTTAAAAAAAATATCCAAACATCGTTAATGTTCTATTTTGGATTTTTCTGTGTTGTACTTGGAGTCATTAAATTAATGTTTGGCGAAGTTGCTGGAGGGGGAGGGGTCGTTGGAACAGGATTGGTACTAATCTTGCTAAGCCACTTTGACGTTGAGATGATTAAGCTACCATTTCTTGAGGCGAAATTACGCAAAACTTTAAATGAAGCAGAAGAAATACTTGCAAGGTTAAAAGGTATTTCATTACCCGTAAGCGAGATAGCTTTAACAACCGCATCGCAGACAGGCTTGTACTCTAGGAAGATTCCGAGAAAGATGCTTTATGACTATGTTATAGATATTAGTACAGAGCTTAAGGGTATGGGCGTTCCGGAAGAAAAGATTGAGGGGGTTAAGCAATCATGGTATTCAGTAACTGCTGCTGAAATATCAAGGCCTATAGCTTCAATAATAGCTAATGAATTCAAGTCAGTCTTTACAGAGCTAGATGGTAAGTATAATGACATGAGAAGATGCAGTGATAATTATACACATGATGAATTGGATGAGATTCATTTTCTTCATGGCGAAATTCAGAGCGATCTTCATTATTTTAATAAAGAGTTGGATCTTTTCAGAAAAGACTATGAGGCTCTCCCCGAATTTTTCAATAGAAAAATAAAAGATTCCCAAGCCCTTAAAGAGGGTGATAAAGAAAAAATCTTTAAAAGTATTCATGAGGATATGCTTGATCTGAATTTTTTTATAATTAACAAAGAAATAAGGCGTCCTGAACTATGGTTTAGCCGTATCTAATATTGAATGTCCTGTGGTAACTGACTAAACCTCTAAAGTTTGAGAGTGTCGTTGGATGAAGGCACTCTTAATTCATGAACTCACAAACCCCCGAAATCCTGCGCCTCTTGCGCAACCTGATCCGCATCGGCACCGTGTCCGCCGTCAACCTTGACGACGGGCTGTGCCGCGTGGATACCGGCAACAATACAACCAGCTGGCTGCACTGGCTGGCCGCCCGTGCCGGTCGCACCCGTTCATGGAATGCGCCGTCGGTCGGCGAGCAGGTGCTTGTTTTGTGCCTGGGCGGCGAGCTGGATACCGGCTTTGTGCTGCCGGGCGTGTTCTCTGACGATAACCCGGCACCGTCGGCCTCGGCTGACGCGCTGCACTGGTCGTTTCCCGATGGCGCGGTGATTGAGTACGAGCCGGAAAACGGCGCACTGAAGGCCACCGGCATCCAGACCGCAACCATTCAGGCCGCCGTCAAAATCATGCTGGACTCGCCCGAGGTGGAATGCTCGGCGCTGCTGAAAACCGCCACGCTGGAAGTGACCCAGGGCGGCACGATGAAAGGCGACGTGAAGCACAGCGGCGGCAGCTTCAGCTCTAACGGCGTGGTCATTGACGCACACAAACACGGCGGCGTGAAGTCCGGCGGCGACACGTCCGGAGGGCCGCAGTCATGACCGTGAAATATTCCGGCATGAGCCGCGACACCGGCGAGGTGCTGACCGACCTTGACCACATTCGCCAGTCCGTGCGCGACATTTTGTTAACGCCGGTTGGTTCCCGCGTGATGCGCCGCAGCTACGGATCGCTTTTATCCGCGCTGATTGACCAGCCACAAAACGAGGCGTTACGCCTGCAGATTATGTCGGCCTGTTACATGGCGATTTTGCAGTGGGAACCACGGATAAAGCTGACCGGCATCTCTTATGAATCCGCGTTCGACGGTGGCATGGTGGTGGAAATCACCGGCAGCCGCACCGACACCGCGCAGGATTTTTCCCTAACCATACCCGTGAGCTGATATGGCAACTATCGACCTGAGCCAGCTACCCGCGCCCGACGTGGTGGAAGCGCTGGACTATGAAACGTTACTCAATGAGCGCAAAGCCACGCTGGTATCGCTGTACCCGGCGGAGCAGCAGGACACCATCGCCCGCACGCTGGCGCTGGAATCCGAGCCGGTGGTGAAGCTGCTGCAGGAAAACGCGTACCGCGAGGTTATCCTGCGCCAGCGCGTCAACGAGGCGGCAAAGGCCGTGATGGTGGCCTATGCCCTGGCGGATGATTTAGACCAGCTCGGCGCAAACAACGGCGTTACCCGCCTGACGCTGACGGCTGCCGACGACACCACAACCCCGCCGACCGCCGCTGTGATGGAAAGCGACGATGATTATCGCGTGCGGATTGCCGCCGCCTTTGAAGGGCTGAGCGTGGCCGGGCCGTCCGGCGCGTATGAGTATCACGCCAAAAGCGCCGACGGCCGCGTGGCGGATGCGTCTGCGATAAGCCCGTCGCCCGCCTGCGTGACCGTCACCGTGCTGTCGCGCGAGGGCAACGGCAAGGCCGCTGCCGACCTGCTGGCCGTGGTGGATAAGGCGCTGAACGACGAGGACGTGCGCCCGGTGGCCGACAGGGTAACGGTGCAGTCGGCGGCGATTGTGGATTACGCCGTTGAGGCGGTGCTCTACCTCTATCCGGGGCCGGAAGCCGAACCCATACGCGCCGCCGCCGAGGCAAAGCTTGCCGCCTTTGTCAGCGCGCAAGCGCGGCTTGGCCGGGATATCCGCAAATCGGCTTTATACGCCGCGCTTCACGTTGAAGGCGTGCAACGCGTGGAGCTGGCGCAGCCCGTAGCCGACGTGGTGCTGGATAAAACGCAGGCCGCCTACTGCACCGGCTACGGCATTACGGTCGGGGGTTCGGATGAGTGATCGCCTGCTGCCGTCCGGCTCGTCGGCACTGGAGGTGGCCGCCGCCGAAGCCTGCGCCACGATTGAAAGCATTCCGGCACCGCTGCGCCAGCTGTGGAACCCGCAAACATGCCCGGTAGAGCTGCTGCCTTACCTTGCTTGGGCGTGGTCGGTTGACCGCTGGGACACTGCCTGGAGCGAGTCCACAAAGCGCGCCGTGGTGTCGGCCTCGCAGTACGTGCACAAGCACAAAGGTACGCTCGGCTCGATCCGGCGCGTGGTGGAGCCGCTCGGATATCTTATCCGCATCGTTGAATGGTGGAAGACCGGCGGCGAGCCGGGCACGTTTCGCCTCGACGTCGGCGTGCTGGATACCGGTATTACCGAGGAAATGTATAACGAGCTGGAGCGCCTGATTGCCGACGCGAAGCCGTGCAGCCGCCACCTTATCGGGCTGTCGATTAACCTTGACGCCAGCGGCGCGCTGCCGGTTGCCGCCGCCTGCTACAGCGGCGACGAGCTGACCGTTTACCCCTATACCCCTGAACTTATCAGCGTCGGCGGGCCGGGTTATTCCGGCGCGGCGGTGCATCTTATTGACCTGACGGAAGTGAGCGCATGACGACTAAATATTTTGCCCTGCTGACCAGCCAGGGCGCGGCAAAGCTTGCCAATGCCGCCGCGCTGGGAACAAAAGTACAGATCACCGAAATGGCCGTGGGCGACGGTGGCGGCACGCTGCCAACCCCTGATGCGGCGCAGACAAAGCTTGTCGGCGAAAAGCGCCGGGCCTCGCTGAACGCGCTGACGGTTGACGCGGCCAACAGCAGCCAGATTATTGCCGAGCAGATTATCCCCGAAAGCGAGGGCGGTTTCTGGATCCGGGAAATCGGGCTGTTTGACGCCGACGGCGTGCTGATTGCGGTTGCCAACTGCGCGGAGACCTACAAGCCGCAGCTCGCCGAGGGCAGCGGCCGCACGCAGACCGTGCGCATGATTCTAATCGTCAACAGCACAAGCGCGGTCACGCTGAAAATCGACCCGTCCGTGGTGCTGGCAACGCGGCAGTACGTGGATAACGCGGCGATCGAGGTAAAGGCATACGCCGACAAGGCGCTGTCTGCACACGTTGCCGCCGCCAATCCGCACAATCAGTATCTGCAGACCGCAAACGCGCTGGCGGAAATTAAGGACGCGGGACTGGTTGCGAAAGCGCTGGCCGCGCTGGGACTTGGCGACGGTTCGGCGGTGCCGGTTGGCGTGCCGCTGCCTTACCCGGCAGCAACCGCGCCGGACGGCTGGCTGAAGTGCAATGGCGCATCGTTCAGCGCCACGACCTATCCGCTGCTGGCGAAGGTCTATCCGTCGCTGAAGCTGCCGGACTTACGCGGCGAGTTTATTCGCGGCTGGGACGACGGGCGCGGCGTAGACGCCGGGCGCGCCTTATTGTCTGCGCAGGGTGATGCAATGAGGAACCTGACAGGTTCGGTTATGGGTTCGAATTACATGGCTTATCGCGGCGTTTCATCAGGCGTTTTCTATGATGTTAACCTGCCCCCCGATACTGCACTGGCGGCCAGTGGCACGGGCTATGCCGGTAAGACTTCAAACATGGACGCATCAAGACAGGTGCCGACGGCAAATGAATTTCGTCCGCGCAACATCGCATTTAACTACATCGTGAGGGCCGCATAATGGCAAAGATTACACTGGATAAAAACGGCCTGGCGAAAGTGTCCGGCACGCTGACGGTTTACAACTTTGACAGCCTGATCGGCGAGTTTACCGGCGCGACGGATGAATATTTACCGCAGGGTGTGGGCGTCCCAGCCTGCGCCTGCGGTAGCGCGCCGCCGTCTGCAGAAACCGGCTTTGTGGCTGTTTACCGGGACGGCGGCTGGCAGACAGTGGCCGATCATCGTGGCGAAACCGTCTGGTCAACTGCAGACGGTGCGGCGACAGCAATCACTGTGCCGGGCGATTACCCGGCAGGCACCACCACGCAGGCACCGGCAACCGCGTTTGATAAGTGGGATGGTGAAAAATGGGTAACGGATACGAATGCACAGCAGGCGGCAGCGGTACAGGCAGCAGAGGCTGAAAAGGCAGCGCGCATCAGCGAGGCCAACACCACGACGCAGGCATGGCAGACGCAGCTCAGGCTTGACATTATCACCGATGCGGATAAGGCATCGCTTACCACATGGATGAAGTATGTGCAGGCCGTACAGGCCGTTGATACCGCCGCGCCGGATATTGTCTGGCCGGAAAAGCCAGCCTGATTACGATCCCCGCCCGGCGGGGATGTTCTGATAAACATACCTGATGCCGGGATGTTTAATTCTGCCACGCAATCATTTCATCCAACCGTTTTAGTATCTCAGGGAAATAGCTCTCGTTGATACTGAACTCCCCTTTAACCTGAACGCTGTCAGCATGTGCCTCTGGTCGAAGAATATACTCAATAATTACACCATCAGTATCATTCAATTTCCTGAGTACCATATCTAATTGATGGCGTTCGCTACGAAATTCGAAAGTATTTATATTACTTTGCGCGATTAATGCTTCGTAATGTGTAGCGAAACTATCGCGTAATATTTTTAGTTCTCCGACAGTGAACTCAGTCTGAAATTGCGATTTTAAACCATCTACTGAGAACTCAATCCAACATTGGATCCAGTCCCATAAATGTTCAATTGGATCTGCCTCCTTGTCAGCTACGCGTTCAAAGGGAGAAACTGTGAAAGTGAAATTATCTTTTCTGAAGTCAAACATATAAGCGTTCCTGTCAGCTTGTTAAAAATACATAAAATGAAAAATTGTCCAGTCTGATTCCCGAACGATAATTTCAAGCCTGTATTTTTTGTATATATACTCTCCGGTAGCTTTATCAAGACGTAGTTTAAACATTTCTGTTTCGTATCTGAACATGCCTTTTCCCTTGCGAGGATCGGCCATGCGAGTGCCATAGCGGATGGCTCTCTCCTGAATCTGCAAAGGCACATACCGGCCCGGTTCATACATATGCTTTGCCGCAGTCTCAGTCATTTTAAGGTTACGAGCGTGCAGTCCAATTTTTAGCCTGCCACGTAACAGGGATACTGTACCCTGGCTAATTTTTGCTGAAATCGCCGCGCGTGTACCTGATTCAAATAAAACACGACCTGTCCGGAGAATGCGGAAAACGCCAAATGCAACCAGTGCAATATCTATTGGATCAATTAGTGGTGATTCAAGCGGAGCTTCTTCCAGGCGTACAAAATATCCCTGTATGTCATAAATTCTCCATAGCCCAGGTGCCTGAGCCACCGTATATCCGATACACATACCGCTTGCTTCGTCCGTAATCGGCTTTGCATTACGGGGTAAATTATTGGGGCGAATCTCAAAAAATTCTCCCTGAGGTAATCTTGACTCAAAGGTGTAATACCGTCCTGGTTCCTGTCTTTCTGACGTTGCTGAAATCATCCTCGTTCCCTCTCTTTAGTGATGGCAGTTTATAGTGCCACAAGAAAATAAAGCGATCATTTACTATTAACTGCCCGCTCACACTTCACCAAACCCCAATCGAATGCACCGCCCCGCCTGAACGGGCAATCTGAGCACACCCATTACACGGAGTGCATCAGATGTCTGATTATCATCACGGTGTCCGCGTCGTCGAAATCAACGACGGCACGCGCACCATTTCCACCGTCTCCACGGCGATTGTCGGGCTGGTCTGTACTGCCGACGACGCCGACGCGACCGCGTTTCCGCTGAACACGCCGGTACTGTTAACCAACGTGCAGGCCGGTATTGCCAAAGCCGGTAAGAAAGGCACGCTGGCCGCGTCCCTGCAGGCGATTGCCGACCAGTCGAAGCCCGTTACCGTCGTGGTGCGCGTGGCCGAAGGCGCGACCGACGCGGAAACCATCTCCAATATCATCGGCACCACCGACGAAAACGGCCAGTATACCGGCATGAAGGCGCTGTTAAGCGCGCAGACCCAGCTCGACGTCAAGCCGCGCATTCTCGGCGTGCCGGGCCTCGACTCTTTAGAAGTAGCGACCGCGCTTGCCAGCATTGCGCAACAGCTGCGCGCCTTCTGCTACGTCTCGGCGTGGAACTGCAAAACCGTCTCTGACGCCATGAAGTA
The DNA here is from genome assembly GCF_054057575.1 of Erwinia sp. TECH1. NCBI lineage: Bacteria > Pseudomonadati > Pseudomonadota > Gammaproteobacteria > Enterobacterales > Erwiniaceae > Erwinia > Erwinia sp. TECH1. The sequence continues at coordinate 793,724 of NZ_JBSRZK010000001.1, forward strand.
CCGCGAGAACTTCAGCCAGCGTGAAATTATGGTTATCTGGCCGGATTTCATTGCCTGGAACACCTCGGCCAACGCGTCCGAAACCGCGTACGCCACGGCGCGCGCGCTGGGCCTGCGCGCCAAAATCGACAAAGACACCGGCTGGCACAAGACGCTTTCCAATGTCGGCGTGAACGGCGTCACCGGTATTTCGGCGGGCGTCTTCTGGGACTTGCAGCAGACCGGCACCGACGCCGACCTGCTTAACGAAGCCTGCGTGACCACGCTTATCCGCAAGGACGGCTTTCGCTTCTGGGGCAACCGCACCTGCAGCGACGATCCGCTGTTCGCGTTTGAGAACTACACCCGCACCGCGCAGGTACTGGCCGACACGATGGCCGACGCCCATATGTGGGCCAACGACAAGCCGCTGACGCCGGTACTGGTGCGCGAGATTATCGCGGGCATCAATGCCAAATTCCGCGAGCTGGTCAACGCCGGTTATCTGCTGGGCGCATCGTGCTGGTATGACGAGGCGGCCAACGACAAGGACACACTGAAGGCGGGCAAGCTGTCGATTGACTACGACTACACGCCGGTGCCGCCACTGGAAGATTTAACCCTGCGCCAGCGCATCACCGATTCGTATCTGGCGAACTTCGCCGCGTCCGTTAACAGCTGAGGATTGAAAAATGGCACTGCCAAGAAAACTCAAGGGGATGAACCTCTTTAACGACTCAAACAGCTATCAGGGCGTCGTGACCAGCGTCACGCTGCCGAAGCTGAGCCGCAAGCTTGACCCGTTCCGGGGCGGCGGCATGAGCGGCGCGGCGCATATTGATATGGGCCTGGACGACGACGCGCTTGATATGGAATGGAGCATCGGCGGTATCGATGAACTGGTGCTGACGCAGTGGGGAGCAACGTCCGTGCCGCTGCGCTTTACCGGCTCTTACCAGCGCGACGACACCGGCGAGGAAATTGCGGTGGAGATTGAGGTGCGCGGCAAGCATCAGGCGTTTGATTTTGGCGAGGCCAAACAGGGCGAGGATACCGAAACCAAGATCACCACCAAATGCACTTATTACAAGATGACCTTTAACGGCAAAGAGCTGATTGAAATCGACACCATCAACATGGTGGAAAAGGTCAACGGCACCGACCGACTGGAGCAGCGCCGCAAAAATATCGGCCTCGTTTAATTACTGAGCCAGCGCCCGGCGCTGGCCTTATCCCGACTTAAAAAAGAGAACAATCATGGAAAACAAAGAAAACACCGTCACCCTGGAAACCCCGGTTATGCGCGGCGAGCAGGCAATCAGCACTATTGAAGTGATTAAACCCAACTCCGGCGCGCTGCGCGGCACCCGCCTGGCCGACCTTGCAGGCTCGGACGTGGACGCGCTGATTACTGTGCTGCCGCGCATCACGCTGCCGACGCTGACAAAGGCGGAATGCCTGAACCTCGATCCGGCTGACCTGATTGCGCTGGCCGGTAAGGTGATCGGTTTTTTGTCGCCGAAGTCGGACGAGTAAGCTGGCCCAAAGCGCTGACCGTTAACGAGCTGATGGCGGACATAGCCACAGTGTTTCACTGGCCGCCGTCTGAAATGTACGGCATGCCGCTTGCCGAGCTTATCGACTGGCGGCACAAGGCTGTCGTTCGCAGCGGAGTAAAGACCGATGAATAACCTCAAGTTGCAGGTGCTACTGAAGGCGGTAGACCAGGCGACGCGCCCGTTTAAAGCCATTCAGAACCAGACGAAAAAGCTGGCGGGCGGTATCCGCGAGACGCAGAGCAGCCTCAAGGAACTGGACGCACAGGCGGCGAAGATTGACGGCTTTCGCAAGGCGAGCGGTCAGCTTGCGGTCACGCAGCAGAGCCTGAAGGATGCCAAAGCCGAGGCGGCCGCGCTGGCCGTGGCCTTTAAAAATACTGAAAAGCCCACCACGGCGCAGGCCCGCGCGCTGGAGAAAGCACGGCAGGTGGCTGGCGAGCTGCAGACCAAAACCAACGGCCTGCGCCTGTCGGTGCAGCAGCAGCGCGAGGCGCTGAACGCCGCCGGGATCTCCACCAAAAGCCTCAGCAGCGAGCAGCAGCGGCTGAAAACCGCCGCCGCACAGGCGACCGTCACCCTGAGCCGTCAGAAAATGGAGCTGCAGCGTCTGAGTCAGCAGCAGGAGCGGCTGAACCAGACCGGCGAGCGCTACCGCAAGGGCCAGGAGCTGTCGGCGAAAATGCGCAACGTCGGCGCGGCCGGTGTCGGTGCCGCCACGGTTGGCGCGGTCGCGGCCTCTTCCGTTCTGCGTCCGGGCTACGACTTTGCGCTGGCCAACTCCACGCTGCAGGCGACGCTCGGCCTTGATAAAAACTCCGCTGACTTTCAGTCGCTGCGCACCCAGGCGCGCAGCATCGGCGACAACACGGCGGCCTCGGCCAACGACGCCGCACAGGCGCAGATCGTGATCGCCAAGTCGGGCGCAAGCGTTGACGATATCAAGGCGGCCACGCCGGTAACGCTGAATATGTCGCTGGCGAACAACCGCACGATGGAGGAAAGCGCAAAGCTCCTGATGAGCACGAAAAACGCCTTCGGTCTGGCTAACAGCCAGGTCGCGCACCTGGGCGACGTCATCTCCAACACGCTCAACAAAACGGCGGCGGATTTTGACGGGCTGAATGATGCGTTGACCTACATCGCGCCGGTTGCCAAAAATGCGGGCGTCAGTGTGGAGCAGACCACGGCGATGATCGGCGCGCTGGCAAAGGAAGGCACGACCGGCAGCATGGCCGGGACGGGCGTGCGCGCCATGCTGCTGCGCGTGCAGGCACCGACGGGCGGGGCGGGCAAGGCAATCAAAGAGTTGGGCGTCAAGACCGCCGACAGCAAAGGCAATATGCGGCCGTTCTTCACCATCCTGAAGGAGATGCAAAAATCCTTTGAAAAGAACAAGCTCGGCACGGCGCAGCAGGCGGAATACTTGAAGACCATTTTCGGTGAGGAAGCCGCATCTTCGGCGGTCACGCTGATGAAGTCCGCCGCCAGTGGCCAGCTTGACGAGCTGACAAAAACCTTTCAGGGATCGGACGGCAGCACGGCAAAACTGGTTAACGTGCAGCAGGACAACCTCGGCGGCGATCTTAAAGAGCTGCAGTCGGCGAAAGAGGCTATCGGCACCGATCTCTTTGACGACCTGGATAAAACGCTGCGCTCGCTAACCAAACAAACCACGAAATTTTTGCTGAACGTGGACGGCTGGATCCAGAAAAACCCGGTGCTGGCCGGAGGTATTGCGAAAGCCGCGACGGCGGGCCTGATTTTTGTGGGTGCGCTGGGCGCTATCGGCCTGATTGCCTGGCCGGTCATGGCTGGAGTAAACGCCGTTATCGCGGGCGTGGGACTGCTTGGCACCGTGTTCAGCGTGGTGGGCGGTGCCATTACGACCGCGCTTGGCGCTATCACGCTGCCGGTCGTGCTTGTGGTCGCCGCCATCGTGGCCGGGGCGCTGCTTATCCGTAAATACTGGCAGCCTATCAAGGCATTTATAGGCGGCGTGGCCGAGGGCTTTAAGGCCGCAGCGGGGCCAATAAGCGACGCCTTTGCGCCGCTGAAGCCCGTCTTTGACTGGCTGATGGAAAAAATTAAGGGCGCATGGAACTGGTTTAAAAAGCTGCTGGAGCCGGTGAAGTCCACGCAGGCGGAGCTGAAAAGCGCCGGGGATATGGGCAAAAAATTCGGTAATGCGCTGGCGGAAGGGCTGAAGATACCCGGTAAGGCGCTCGACCAGCTTACAAGCGGCATAAGCTGGATGCTGGAAAAACTGCACCTTATCGACTCCAAATCAGACGACCTTAAAGACAAAGTGCCGGAAAACGAGCCGGTAAGTCCGAAGGATAAGCACGACCCGGTCGCGCCGAACGGCCTGCCGTGGAGCCTGGCCGACACTGCCCCGCCTTACAATCCGGTAACGTCACCGGCGGCGGGCGGCTACAGCGACCAGAGCCAGAACACCTATCAGTACGATGTTCACATGCATCCGGGCATGACCAAAGACGACGCGCTGGCGCTGATGGCGCAGCATCAGGCCCGCGAGCAACGCAACCGCCAGGCGCAGCAGCGCAGCAAAATGGGATGGGAATAACATGATGATGATTTACGGGCTGCTGCCGTTTATGCGCCAGACGCTGCCCTATTCGGATATGCAGCAGAATATCGACTACCGCTGGCCCACTAACAGCCGCGTCGGGCAGCGGGCGTCGGCGCAGTTCCTTGGTGTGGGCGATGAAAAAATCACCCTGACCGGCGAGCTGCGCCCGGAAGTCACCGGCGGCGCTGTCTCTTTGCTGAGCTTTAAGCTGCTGGCCGACGAGGGCCGGGCGTGGCCGCTGATTGGCGGTAACGGCACCATTTACGGCATGTATGTGACGGAGAACTTTTCCGCCTCGCACAGCGAGTTTTTAAGCAACGGCAGCGCGCTGAAAATCACCTTTACGCTGAGCCTGAAGCGCGTTGACGAGTCATTAACCTCAATGTATGGCGACCTGAAAAAGCAGGCTGACGGGCTGATAAGCGGCGCGGGCGGCCTGCCGGGCCAGATCACATCGGTAATCAGCCAGGCGAAAACCGTCGCTGCCAGCGCGAGCGCAACCGTGGGCGGGCTGCTGTCATGAGCATCAGCAGCATGGTAATACCGGCGGGCGCGCAGATGGCCCCGGACTTTATGCTGTCGGTTAACTCTAAAGACGTGACGGCCAATCTCCGCGACCGGCTTATCTCGCTGACGCTGACCGATAACCGAGGCTTTGAGGCTGACCAGCTCGACCTTGAGCTGGACGACGCCGACGGGCTGCTGGCGATGCCAGTGCGCGGCGCGGTGATTAAGCTGTTTCTCGGCTGGAAGGGGCAGGCGCTGATCGGCAAAGGCGAGTTTACGGTGGACGAGGTGGAACACCACGGCGCGCCGGACACCATGACAATCCGGGCGCGCAGCGCGGACTTTCGTGGCTCGCTGAATTCCCGGCGCGAAGTATCGTATCACGATACCACCCTGGGCGAAGTCGTGAAGCAGATAGCGGAGCGTAACAAGCTAAGTCCCGTGCTGGCTGACGGCTTCGCCGCGCAGGCGGTGAGCCATATTGACCAGACGCAGGAAACCGATGCGGCATTCCTGACGCGGCTTGCCACGTTGTACGGCGCGGTGGCGGCGGTAAAAGCCGGAAAGCTGCTGTTTCTGCGACCGGGCAGCGGCGTAACGGCCAGCGGTAAGCCCATTCCGCAACTGAACATCACCCGGCAGGACGGCGACCGGCACAGCTTCAGTATTGCCGACCGGGGCGCGTATACCGGCGTGTCGGCAAGCTGGCTGCATACCAAAGACCCGAAGCCGAAAAAGGTAAAGGTAAAGCGCAAGCCGAAAGAGAAGCACCTGCGCGCGCTGGAGCATCCGGCGATTAAAAAGAAAAAGGCCGCAGCCAAAACGCCGGAGGCAAAGGAAGGCGACTATCTGGCCGGCACGGAAGATAACGTGTTTGCGCTGACCACGGTTTACGCCACTAAAGCCGCCGCGATGCGGGCCGCAAAGGCGAAATGGGACAAGCTGCAGCGCGGCGTCGCCGAGTTCTCGCTGACGCTGGCAATGGGCCGTGCAGATCTCTTCCCGGAAACGCCGGTAAAGGTCAGCGGGTTTAAGGCAGTGATCGACGCGCAGCCGTGGCTAATCAGCAAGGTAACGCACAGCCTCAGCGGTAGCGGCTACACGACGGCGCTGGAGTTTGAGGTGTTGCTGTCGAATGTTGAGTATGAAACTGAATCAGAAAATTAAAACTCACTTTAAGTGAATTTTATTGTTATTTTTGTAGGTTTGAGTTATTAAGGCAGTGTACACAAGGAGAACGCTACCATGATGCATTGCCCGCTTTGCCAAACCGCTGCCCATGCCAAAAGCAGCCGCTATATCTCACGCGAGACAAAAGAACGTTATCACCAGTGCCAGAACATTAACTGCAGCTGCACTTTCAAGACGCACGAAAGCATAGCGGGGATGATCGTCTCGCCAGGCCAGACTAACAAGGTGCCGATTTTTACGCACAACGATAGACAGCCATCATTGCTTCACTGACAGGCCCGCGAAAGCGGGTTTTTTTGTAGCTGAATTCAGGAGGGAAAAAAGTCATGCGACACTTTTGCGACACTGACTACCACAAACAAAAAAGCCACTCCTTGCGAAGTGGCTTAACTGCATGATTTTCATCATTAAATCTGGTGGCCCCTGCTGGACTTGAACCAGCGACCAAGCGATTATGAGTCGCCTGCTCTAACCACTGAGCTAAGGGGCCTGTGGCGCGGGATTATAAAGTAACTTGCGGATGCAATCCAGCTATCCACCACTGTTTGTCTGTTTTTTAGGCATCAGGTTAAATGTAGAAATGATTGAATAACAAACTATTATCCTGCCACCAGCCACCAGCCACCTGCCACCTGCCACCTGCCACCTGCCACCAGCATCCTGCGCCTGGCTATTCCATTCTCTTCTCTGAATCGGGTTGTTTTTGGTTCAGCAACCTGGCTAATCTGTTCTTTATCCTGTCCGGCAAGCCGTCAACAAAAGCGCCGGCCGTTATGTTCATCCCTTACAGAGACTGACCGTGGCCGATAATCTTTCCTCATCTGAACGCCGTCGGCTAAAAATGGCGGCCTTAATAACCCGGCTGGCGCCAGGCAATGGTTACACCCAATCGGCTTTGGAAGAAGTGCGGCTGCTGCGTTCTGATGTGCCGCTGGAGAGAACGCCGGTGCTGTATGAGCCTTCCATCGTTATCGTCTGCCAGGGACGCAAGCGGGGTTTCCTGGGCGACAACGTTTATATCTACGATGCTCAGCAGTTTCTGGTGGTGGCCGTGCCGTTGCCTTTTATCAGCCAGACAGAGGCCTCAAAGGAAGAACCGATGCTGGCCGTGGCGCTGCGCCTGGATTTACAGGTGCTCGCGGATTTGCTGGTTACGCTGCAACTGCCGTTTGCGGCGGAGGTGGAGCCGGTAAGTATGCTGTCCACGCCGCTTGATGAGCGTCTGGGAGACAGCGTGTTACGCCTGCTTGAAGCGTTGCAGTCGCCGCAGGAGACTCAGGTTCTTGCGCCAGGGCTGCTGCGTGAAATTTACTATCGCGTACTGGTCAGCGAGCAGGGCGCTGCGCTGCGGGCCGCATTAACAAATCAGGGATACTTTGCGCAAATCGCGCGCGCGTTACAGATAATGCAAACCCGCTATCAGCAGCATATGGAAGTAGCCGACCTGGCGCGGGAGGTGGGAATGAGCAGCGCGAATTTCCATGCGCGATTTAAGGCCGTCACGCAAAGTTCGCCAATGCAGTATCTCAAGTCTTTGCGTCTGCATCAGGCCAGGCTGTTGATGGTGCGACAGGGATTTTCTGCCGTCGCGGCTTCGGCAGAGACGGGCTATGAAAGCCCGTCGCAGTTCAGCCGGGAGTTTAAGCGCTTTTTTGGCCGAAGCCCGCAGCAGGAGGCGCAGTATATGCAGGAAATATTACGGCTGGAGCCGGCTTGCAGCCTGGCCGGGTCATATCAGTAAGGACTGGCGGTAGGGCGGATCACCAGCTCGCTGACATCCACTTCATCAGGCTGAGCAATAACCCAGGCGATAGCACGGGCGACAGCGTCGGCATCAAGCGCCACGCGCCGAAACGCTTTCATCGCCTCACGAGCGGATGCGTCACTGATCGTCTCCGCCAGTTCAGACGTCACCACGCCAGGGGAAACAACCGTCACCCGTAATTTATCCGTTTCCTGCCGCAGCCCGTCGGAGATCGCCCGTACGGCGAATTTCGTCGCGCAATAAACCGCAGCGGTAGGGGAAACGCTCAAACCGCCAATGGAAGAAATATTGATAATATGGCCGTGCTGCTGCTGTTCCATTATCGGTTGGGCCGCGGCGATGCCGTGCAGGACGCCACGGATATTCACGTCGATCATCTGATTCCACTCATCCACCTTGCGCGCCGACAGGGGCGAAAGCGGCATCACGCCAGCGTTATTAATCATGACGTCCAGCCCGCCAAAATGCTGCTGCGCCGCAGCGACAAAAGCTTCAACTTGTTCCGGGCGGGTAACGTCCAGCGCCATTGAATGCGCTTCGCCGCCTGCCTCGCGGATCTCCTCGACCAGCGCTGACAGGCGATCCACACGTCGGGCGCCCAGCATGACGCGAGCGCCTCTGGCAGCCAGCAAGCGAGCGGTTGCTTCGCCAATACCGCTGCTGGCACCAGTAATAGCAACGATTTTATTTTTCAGTTCAGACACGGAAACCTCCAATAAGAGAACGGCTGAACGGCATCTCCGTCAGCAGTCATCAGCGTAAGCGGGTTGCCGCGCAGGAAAAATAGCCGTGGCTCTTTAAAGCTTGCCCAATCCTCTGAAACTACGCGTCCGCCGGAATAAAAGGCGGATGGTAAATGGCGGTGCTCCAGTGGCGGCTGCTGGCATGCTTCTCGGCCAGCCAGCCCTGTTTACGCAGCTGTCGGGCGATCAGTTTATTCATAATGCCGTGCCCGGCCAGCAGCACGTTGCCGCGTGCCGACAGCGCAATCAGCTTTGCGGCTGCCTGCTGCGCGCGCTGTTCCGCCTGCTGATAAGACTCCACCGTTCCGGCATAGCCACCCAGCCACATCAGGCGCAATGCCAACAGCCAGAAGCCCGGAGGAAGATGGGGATAGCCCAGCCGCATCACGGGCAGGGAAACCTCGCTGAACAACGGATCGACGTCAGCCGCTTCCAGCCCCAGCTTCTCCAGCGAGGAGCGTGCGCGGGGCAGCGGGCTGGCTACAATATAGTCCGCCGTGGCGGCAACCTGGCGGCATCTGTCCGGCGGCATATCCTCTACCTGCGACATATCGTACGCCTCGCACCACGCTGCCATAGCCAGCGCGGGCAGACGACCGCCCTGAGGATGATCGGGTTTACCATGGCGCATCAGGATAATAGTCATCGGTTTCCTCAAAGGTAACGTTAAGAAAGGCAGCGCGCTGAGAAACCCGGGCCTGCCGATCGTTAACCTGTCATCCGACTGCAATCTGCCAGCGATAGAGTGCAGCCGCTGATACCAGCGCGAAAAAGCGCAATAATTGTACTTAAGTAAACGCTTTGCATGGTTTTTTGGCAAAAAGCCGCATGCGTAAATTTTAACGTAAATTAACTTTATGATTTAAAACAAATTATATCATCTGTTTTTTTGATGAATGTGAAGAAAGGCTAATTTGTTTCGTCAGGTGGCTTGATTTATCTACGCGCGTAGATACAATGGTGGCGCGTTGAAAATTCACGGTGACGAGGCTTGTTTGTCCAGTGAAGGTCAAATTTACTTTACGTTTTAAACGACTGATACCTTAAATCAGCGGACGCAAAGTAAACAAAACGAAGTCCAACACCAGGGAACCCGTTACTGACCTTTAATCATGGCTCAGCAAAAGCACGTCCTCACTGGCGGATCGCCCACGTAGCAGGTAGCCAGGGAAGGCGATACAGACCTCCTCATATCAGGGAATTTTTCATGTTGACACAAAGCACCCGGCAGGACGCTGTTTCCGCAGCGGATGCGCGTCTGACCACGCCGGAAGGGCGTAAGGATTTCTGGCGGGCGACCTTCTCCTGCTGGCTCGGCACCGCGATGGAATATGCGGACTTCGCGCTTTACGGCCTGGCGGCCGGCATCATTTTCGGCGACGTATTCTTCCCCAACGCTACGCCCACCATGGCGCTGCTGTCGAGCTTTGCCACCTGGTCAGTCGGCTTTATTGCCCGTCCCATCGGCGCGCTCTTTTTTGGCTGGCTGGGCGATCGCAAAGGCCGCAAGATAGTGATGGTCACCACCATCATCCTGATGGGCCTCTCTACCACCCTTATTGGTCTTATTCCCGGCTATGCCACTATCGGCTTCTGGGCGCCGGTCTGCCTGGTGATTTTACGCTTTACCCAGGGGTTTGGCGCCGGGGCGGAACTCTCCGGCGGCACGGTGATGCTGGGAGAATATGCGCCAGCCAAAAAGCGTGGTCTGGTCTCCTCGATTATCGCGCTGGGATCGAACAGCGGTACGCTGATCGCTTCGCTGGTCTGGCTGGCCGTGGTGCAGATGGATCAGGCGCAGCTGCAGGCGTGGGGCTGGCGCATTCCCTTTCTGTGCAGCTCGCTGATTGCGCTGCTGGCGCTGTGGATCCGTCGTCACCTGAAAGAAACGCCGGTATTCGAGCGTAAAAACGCAGAGATGCAGGCGGCGCGCGAAGGCAAGCTGGTGATGTATCAGCCCGCCGCTGACCGCAGTTTCTGGCAGCGCAGCCGCTCGTTTCTGGTGATGCTGGGCCTGCGCATCGGCGAAAACGGCCCCTCCTATCTGGCGCAGGGCTTTATGATCGGCTACGTGGTGAAGGTGCTGGCGGTGGATAAATCGGTGGCGACCTCGGCGGTATTTATCGCCTCGCTGCTGGGATTCCTGATTATTCCTTTTGCGGGCTGGCTCTCTGACCGGTTTGGTCGCCGTATCGTCTACCGCTGGTTTTGCCTGCTGCTGATCCTTTACGCTTTTCCGGCTTTTATGCTGCTGGACTCCCGCGAACCGGCTGTCGTGATGGCGGTGATCGTCACGGGCATGGGATTAGCCTCGCTGGGGATTTACGGCGTGCAGGCGGCCTGGGGCGTAGAGCTGTTTGGCGTAAAACACCGCTACACTAAAATGGCGACCGCCAAAGAGCTGGGGTCTATCCTCTCCGGCGGCACGGCACCGCTGGTTGCGGCGGCGCTGCTATCCTGGACCGGCCACTGGTGGGCGATCGCCAGCTATTTTGCCGTGATGGCGGCTATCGGATTTCTGACCACCTTTGTGGCGCCGGAAACCCGGGGTCGCGATCTTAACGCGCCGGAAGATGCCATCTGATATAACGCGGGCGGGTTGCGCCGTCCGTCAGGAAAAAGAGGTGCCACGTTGGCGAGACAAAGTTCTGAGAGGGCGACGCGTGCCGATGTAGCCAGAGAAGCCGGTACCTCCGTCGCGGTGGTCAGCTATGTGATCAATAACGGGCCGAGGCCGGTGGCGGAAGCGACCCGGCTGCGCGTGCTGGAGGCGGTGCGGAAAACCGGCTATCGCCCTAACAGCCTGGCCAGAGCGCTGGCGCTGGGCACGACCAAAACCTACGGGCTGGTGGTGCCGGATATCGGCAACGCGTTTATCGCCTCTTTCGCGCACGCCCTGCAACAGGAAGCGTTGAGCAACGGCATGGTGATGCTGCTGGGCGACGCGGGCAACAGCCGCCAGCGCGAGCTGGAGCTGATCAACAATCTGCTCAGCCAGCAGGTTGACGGCCTGTTTTACAACAGCGTCGATCGTCATCCCTATATCGATATTATCCAGGCCAGCGGTACGCCGCTGGTGATGCTCGATCGCGTCGATCCGGCGCTGAACGTCAATATTCTCCGCGTGGACGAGCGCGAGGCGGCACATCAGGTCACCACGCATTTGCTCAGCCACGGCTACCAGCAGGTTGGCATAATCAGCGGCCCGCCGGAGATGTATAACGCGCAGGATCGTCTGGCAGGCTGGCGACAGGCGCTGGCGGATTTCGGCATCCCGGCACGGCCCGAGTGGATTTTCCCGGCAGCCTACACGCGCGAGGGCGGCTACCTGGCAACAAAGAAAATGCTGCGCGGCGGCGCGCTTCCCCGTGCGCTGTTTGCCTCTAACGAGCTACAGGCTATCGGCTGCGTGCGGGCGCTGGCAGAGCAGCGACTCCGCGTGCCGCAGGATATGGCGCTGGTCTGTTTTAACGGGACGGAGCAGTCGGCTTTTCATGTGCCTTCCCTGACGACGGTACGCCAGCCGGTGGATGCGATGGCGAAAAAAGCGCTGGCGATGCTGGCCGCGCCGCAAAGCGAGGTGCAGCTAAGCGAGTTTTCACACCAGCTGCAGATTGGAGAATCCTGCGGCTGTGGCCCTGTTTCCGCTGCGGTGCAGAACTAATGAAAAGAGTAATAATCGACTGCGATCCGGGCAACGGCGTGGTCGGCGCGAACGTGGACGATGGCCTGGCGCTGGCTTTGGCGATCGGCTCGCCCGGCATCTCGCTGGAGATGATCACTATCGTGGCGGGCAATACGCCGAGCCAGACGGGTTTTAACGTGGCAAAGGCGCTGTTAGCCAGGCTTGAGCTGGACGTGCCGGTCTATAAAGGCGCCGACAGGGCGTTAGCGGAGCCGCCGCAACCCTGGCGCGAGGCGCTGGATAACCGCGTCTGGCATACGCAGCTGGCGCACTTTTGGCAGGATGTTCTTCCGCCCCGCGCTTATCAGGCGCCGGACGAAGAGGCCGCCGATGCGATGGGACGGCTGATTTGCGCTAATCCCGGCAAAATCACGCTGGTGGCGATTGGGCCGCTGACCAACGTCGCGCTGGCGCTGGAGCGCTATCCGCAAATGGCGGAAGCCGTGCAGGAAATCGCCATTATGGGCGGCGTGTTTGCGCTGGACGACTTTATCAAAGACACCAATTTTGGTCTGGATCCTGAAGCGGCGCGACGGGTGCTGACCTGCGGCGCCTGTATTACGCTGGTGCCGATGGACGTCACTACCCGCACGATGCTGACCCATGCCGATCTACAACGGATAACCGCGCCTGATACGCCGCTGGCGAGATTCGTTGGTGAAACGCTGCGGCCCTGGCTCGACTATTCCATGCAAACCCGCAGGCTGCCGGGCTGCTGGATCCATGATGCGCTGGTGATGGCATGGCTGATCGATCAGCGCGTCGCCACGGCGGCGGATTATTATGTCGATGTAGAGCTGCGGCCGGGCATGACGCGTGGAAAATCCTGGCGCTATCGTCTGCCGCTACGGGTCGATACGGCCGTGGGCGAGCTGACCGGCGGGCTGGCGCACGTGCTGCAAACGGTGGATAACGCCAGGCTGCTGGCAATGCTGGAGCAGGCGTTGGCAGGGTAGGGGCGTTCAGGCCGCCCCTCTGTGCGCCAGGAAGTCGGCCACGGAAACCACGCGGCTCAGTTCTTCCTGGGTGCGGGCATCGTTCTCTATCTCCCAGATATCAAGGCTGTTCTGAATGTTTAACCAGAACGCGATACTGGTATCAAAGACGGCGGCAAGCCTGAACGCCATATCGGGCGTCAGCTTACGGTTGTTATTCACCAGCGCGCTGACTGAATTGCGATGTACGTTGAGCATCTCTGCTAAATCATTGATTTTCAGATCTAAAGGCTCCAGGTACTCGTACAGCAAAATATCTCCGACGCTGGTGGGTTTGCGTGTAGCCTGTTTCATTAGTTTCTCCAAATCAACGTTGCGCTAACGGTATGTTTTATAACGATGTGGATCCAGATACAGATCGACCGCTTTGCCATCGAGCCACTTAAATATAAGTCTGTACCGTTCGTTAACCCGCAGCGAAGAGTAGCCTTTTAGCGGCGGCCTCAATTCTTCATATCTGTTGCCCGGCGGCGATCGTAAGTCTTTACAGGTGACGGCCGCATTAATCATATCCAGTTTGCGCGCCAGGGCTGACTGAATATCAGCCGGGATAAGACGGTGCGACTTGTTATACAGGAAAAAATCCTCCAACCATTTGTCCCGAAAACTGTCGATATTTCTCAGCATTTTTGCCACCTCCGTGTGACGCCTGGCCAATACTTTATTGCACAACTGCACTGTGTGCAAGTGCAGGTGTGCCTGACGCAAACGGCGCGCTAGCTTTTTGCCCGCTGCCAGCGTAGCGCGTCAATCAGCAGCAGCAGCAGCAGGCTGACGCCCATCACCGGCAGGCTGACCGCCAGCGTCGCGATGCAGACCAGCAGCAAAAAACGCGCGCTCAGGCCGAGTCGCCGCCAGTGATAGATCAGCGTTTCCGCCGGATGGCAGCCCCGGGCAGCGGCAGGGCGCCGCAGCCACCACAGACGATAGCCGAGCACAATCATTATGCAGAGTCCCAGCCCAAACGCTGCCAGGATCAGCTGGTTCGGCAGGCCAAACAGTACGCCCATATGTGCATCCACGCCCCAGCGGGTCAGTTTTGCCAGCAGGCCGAACTGCGCAAAGGTTACTTTGTCCATCACGCGAAAGCTGGCCGGATCCACAGCTACGCTGTCCACCTTCGTCGGCCAGCGGCGGTCGATCTCGCTGACGATCCAGGCCTTGTCGGCTTTCGTGGTCGGCCGGATTTCTATTTTCTCTGCCCGGATCCCGGCAGCGCGCGCGGCCTGTACTACGCCGTCAAACTGCGCTGGCGTCATCGCCACGGCGGCCGCTTTCGGCATGGCCATGCCCGGCATGTCGTGATGCGCGGATGAGGTCATATGGTGTCCGGCGTGTTCGTCCATCGGGCTGGGTTTATCGGGCAGCAGCGAGGTATTGACGGCAGGCGTCATCCAGCCGAAATGGGCGCGCAGAGCGGAAATATTATCGCCCGCCCAGCGCGACCAGGTCAGGCCGGTGGCGGAGAAGAACAGCAGACCGAGCAGCAGGATCACGCCCAGCGTGCTGTGCCAGTAGCGCTGACGCAGGATCGGCTGACCGCGTCCTTTGGCGTGCTGCTTTGGTCGACCGGCAGCCCACAGCAGCACGCCGCCAAGCGCTGCGACCCACAGCCAGCTGGCGGCCAGCTCGCTGTAGTTTCTGCCGAGGTCGCCCAGCAGCAGATTTCGATGCAGATAGTCCAGCCAGGTGCGCAGCGGCAGCACGCCGCTGGTGCCGTAAACCGGCAGCATGCCGCGGATCTCCAGCGTGGCGGGATCGACAAAAACGGCCGTGCTTTCAGAAGGGCCGGAAGTCGGTGTGGTGAACATCACGCGCGTGGTCTCGCCCGGCGCAGGCGCGGGACGCACGGCGGCGATCGGCAGATCGGCACCGACAAAATCCTGCGCCACGCGCACCTGGTCGGCGAGTGGCCTGGCCGGTTCCGCGTTATCGGTAAACAGCTGGTGGCTATAGAGCGCATTTTCCAGCTGCGGCGTCAGCACATAGATCGTGCCGGTCAGGGCGGCGATAAAAATAAAAGGCGCGATAAACAGCCCGATATAAAAATGCAGGCGACGCAGCAGCGGCAGCAGCGCGCCGTGAGTGGTGGCGGCGCGCAAAGGCTGCGCCAGGCTTTTTTCTGACATAGGAATTCCATCCGCCTGAATCCAGGCATAAGCAGGTGACTGTCGCAAAAGCGACGCTTTTTTAGCGGGACGGCTTAGCGGCGCGGCGGCGCGCGGGGATGGAAAAAGTGGGGAACGAAGCGGGCGACAACGGGCCTGAACAGCGGCAGCGCGGGCAGTCTGGCAGCCTGCAGCGACGACCAGAGCGGCGGCAGCCGGGTAAGATCGAGCGGCAGATGGGCCAGCAACACGCAGTAACCGCAGGCGCTGTCGTCCATTACAGAAAGGGGAGGTCCGCCTTTGGCGCGACCGTTATCTTCCGCTACTGTGGCGCTCTCGCCAGGCATCGCGGACGCGTCGTCGTGTGCCATCCCGGCGTGGCCGATCATGGCGGCATCGGCCATCATCGCCTCATCCATCGCCATGCCCGGCATCATCATGCTGTGCCACGCAGGCGACGCCACCAGCGATTTAGAAATCACCGGCGCGATAAACAGCAGCATGACGGCAAGCAGGCCAAGCCAGGCGGCAAGGCAACTACGCCGCATTTTAATCAGCGAAAGGTTTGGCATATCCTCAACGGCAACGGCGCCAGCGAATAAACGGTGGCCAGTGTAGCAAATTCACTCACCTCTGTTGTGAAAAGGTTGCTTACAACCTGAATTAAAGGCTGACAACTGCTTCGGCCTTTAGCAACTTCTTACATGCTATAAACAAATAGTTAACATTTGCGCCGCCTTCCCTGGCGGATTTTGCCGTCTGCAAGACAGGAACTTCATATGCTTGACTGGACTTCTACCCAGCGCAACGTGGCCTTCGCCAGTTTTGCCAGCTGGATGCTGGATGCGTTTGACTTTTTTATTCTGGTTTTCGTGCTGAGCGATATCGCGGCGAATTTTCACGTTGGGGTGGCGGAAGTGTCGCTGGCGATCATGCTGACGCTGGCGGTGCGGCCGATCGGCGCGCTGCTGTTTGGCCGTCTGGCAGAAACCTATGGCCGCCGCCCGATCCTGATGAGCAATATCCTGCTTTTCTCGCTGTTTGAGCTGCTCTCCGCCTGGTCGCCTACGCTTACCACCTTCCTGATTTTGCGCGTGATTTACGGCATTGCGATGGGCGGCGTCTGGGGCGTAGCCTCGTCGCTGGCGATGGAAACCATTCCCGATCGCTCCCGAGGGCTGATGTCCGGCATTTTTCAGGCGGGCTATCCGGCAGGCTATCTGCTGGCCTCGATTATTTTTGGGCTTTGCTATGCGTCTGTCGGCTGGCGCGGCATGTTCCTGATTGGCGCGATGCCGGTGCTGCTGCTGCCGTTTATCTGGTTTAAGGTGCCGGAATCGCCGGTCTGGCTGGCCGCCAGAGCGCAGAAAGAGAGCGTGGCGCTGCTGCCGGTGGTGCGTAAGCACTGGAAGCTGTGCCTCTATCTGGTCGGGCTGATGGCCTGCTTTAACTTTTTCAGCCACGGCACGCAGGATCTCTATCCAACCTTCCTGAAGGTGCAGCACGGCTTCGACCCGCATACCGTCAGCCTGATCGCCATTGCCTACAATATTGCCGCGATGATGGGCGGCGTCTTTTTCGGCTCGCTGTCGGAGAAAATCGGCCGCAAGAAGGCGATCATTATCGCCGCGCTGCTGGCGCTGCCGGTGTTGCCGCTGTGGGCTTTTTCCAGCGGATCGTTCACCATCGGGCTGGGCGCGTTTCTGATGCAGTTTATGGTACAGGGCGCGTGGGGCGTGGTGCCGACCTGGCTGACTGAACTGGTGCCGGCCAATACGCGAGCGATACTGCCGGGCTTCGTTTACCAGCTGGGGAATCTGATAGCGTCGGTCAATGCCACGCTCCAGTCCGGCATTGCCGAAGCGCACGGCAATAATTACGGCCTGGCGATGGCGATAGTGGCCGGAACGGTGGCGGTATTGATTGCGGTTATCGTCGCCTTTGGCAGGGAAACGCAGGGCAAAGTCATCACCCGCCAGGAAAACTAAAACGGCTTCAGCCCGGCGGCTGGCAGACGTCTACCCAGGTGGCGTCGGTCAGCTCCGCCAGCAGCTGGGGAGAAATACGCACCGCGCTGTAGATGGAGCCTGCCGCGGGCAGCACTTCGTCATACTGCCGCAGCGACACATCGCACAGCACCTGCAGCGGCGTTTCCAGGCCGAAAGGGCAGACGCCGCCGACGGGATGGCCCGTCCAGCTCACCACCTCATCGGTGCTGAGCATCCGCGCCTTCGCGCCCAGCACCGCTTTCAGCTTGCGGTTATCCAGTCTTAAATCACCACAGGTCACGATCAATATCACCCTGTCTTTTACCTTCAGCGACAGCGTTTTGGCTATCTGCCCCGGCTTGACGTAGTGGGCACGCGCCGCCTGCGCCACCGTGGCGGTACTCTCCGCCAGCTCAATAATGCCGATATCGGGCGCGCGCTCGGCAAAGAACTGCCGTACAGACTCCAGGCTCATGCTCCAGCTCCTTAACGTTCAGGGCGATAAAGCTGCCACAGAGCGGCCCGGCTGTAAACGGGCAGGAAAAAATTGAGACCTTTCGGGGCGGGAAGGGCGGTCAGACGGGCTTGAGCGTGCAGTTGCCGCAGCGCTCTACGTCAGGCAGACGATAGCGCTGGCAGCAGGTGCGGCGCTGCATCTCGCCGTCTCGCGGCAGCATAGTGCGGTAAAAAGGATTGTCGGCGCCATCGGCGAGCGAGCGCGAGAAGAAAAATGCGTGCTCCAGCTCGGCGCGCAGGCTCTCGCCCAGCAACGGCGCCAGCTCGCCCAGGAACCAGTGCACCGCGAAGCCGGTATTGCTCCAGATCAGCTTGCCGTTGATATCGCCGTGCCGTTCAATTCCGTTTACGATCGGGATCAGGCAGCGCTGGATCAGGCGATCCATCCGGCGACGCGGGCTGAGGTAGCGCGCCTCGTCATCTTCCTGCACGTCGATCCAGAAGGCGGCGGGGCGGCCGGTTTCATGAAACTCAACGTGAATATGTTCCGGCGAGCAGTCCAGCGCGCGGTTTTCCAGCAGCAGCGCCATCATCAGCGGCGGCAGGAGCAGACCCAGATACCACTGCGCCCAGAGCGATTGCAGCGGTTTGTTTTCCCTTTCCTGGTCGCCGTGAGCGCGATAAATAAAATCGCCGTAGCGCGCGTTGAGCCGGGCGAACGCCTCCGGCTGCGACCACTGCTCCAACGTCAAACAGCCGGCAGGCGCCGCTTCGTTCAGCCTGATTGTCTCCAGAAAGTAAGCGCGATGCTCGCTGAACAGCGCACGTAGCGAGCCGGCCAGCGGGCGATGGCTCTGGAGAAAGATAAGCGGAGAAACCGCTGAATCTGGGGCCTGACGACGAAGTGTGCTCATGGGTTACCCGGCATCAATCTAAGTGGGAAAACAAATGATAATCGTTCTTGATTGTATCTGAGGCCTGGCGGACAAACAAGCGCCATTTTTTCCGCCGCCCGGACGCCGAAAAGCACGGTATTTTCTGAATAAAGTAATTTGTATTAATGTCGCAGGCGGGAAAAAATCGTGCGGTAACGATTCCGCAAGTTTTGTCCGGCCATTAATTTGATTTTAGACTGGCCGGATACAGAAAATAATTACTCAGTATATGAATAATAAAAACTCGTAGCGGAATTTACCTTAAAGACGCATAAAGGAATTCTGAAAAAAAACGTTTCCGGCAGGTTGGCTCTTTTTAGTGAATATAAATCAAATAAGACTGGTGCAGGGAGGGGATATTAAGGCAAATTTATTTCACCGACCCGAATTGTTCAGGCCGGTGAAAGCATTAAAGCGTGTTAGCAGGTTTGTTCAGATCGTGTTGACTAAGCGCTTCCCAGGAAAGAATAGTATTCCGTCCCCGATTTTTCGCCAGATAGAGCGCGCGATCGGCATTGGCGACCGCGCTGTCAAAATCCTCATCGATTATTGGGGCAAAGCCCGCGCTGAGGGTAACGTGTGTGGCGACGCGCTCGTTAAACAGATGCGGGATCTCCAGCTCGTGCACGTACTGACGAATACGCTCCGACAGCTTCATCGCGATGGCGTCGTTAACGTTGGTCAGCAGCACCAGGAACTCCTCGCCGCCGTAGCGCGCCACGATATCGCGGGAACGCACGGCGTCGCGGATGGCGATTGAGACGCGTGCCAGCGCCTGGTCGCCCATCGCGTGCCCATAGTTATCGTTGTAGGCTTTAAAATGATCGATATCCAGCAGCAGAACAAAATGGTTACCTGCATGATTATCAAATATATTTTTCAGCCGGTTCATCAAGCCCCGCCGGTTATACAGGCCGGTTAACGGGTCGAGCATGCTCAGATCGCTCCAGGCTTCTTTCTCTTCGTAGAGCTGGCTGACCAGGCGTCGGGTAAAGCGATCCCGCCGTCTTTGCAGGATATGGTTCAGCGTAAAGCCCACCAGCGGCAGCAGGATAGTGAAGGCGATAATCGCCGTATTCTGGCCGCGATCCAGCACGACCACCGCCACCGAAGGCGGCGCGGTATGCAGACAAAATGCCAGCAGATTATCGTTCAACGCAATGGCTGCGATAAAAAAGGCGCAGAACAGGCTGAGCAGCAAAAAACTGTTATCAAAATAGAAAATTAATTCAAATGTCAGGACAATTTGCCAGGCCCAGAGCAGACCGGTGGTTACCGCCGCGATATTTAATAGCGGAAATTTCCCTCTGGGACGCAAAAATGTCCATAACAATAACAGCCCGCTGAGCAAAGCAATAATCAGCGTGGGCGCGCCGGTTTTTTCTTTTCTGCTGTAAATATAAAATAAAGACGCTGCTGTGTTTAAAAAGAGAAATAGCATCAGCGAAAACCGATATTTGCTGTGAAGCAATTCATTATAGCTTTGTAATTTCATTCTTTTCTACTCATGACTGCCTGAATAGCGCACGGCCTGGCCTGAAAAAAGGACCATGCCGGGAAGAGTCTGCTGTTGTTATTATATGGATTTAATAATAGTAAGGCGCCGACAATTTAACACTTAATAACTCTGGTGTCATCATCGGGCGTAAAGACACGTCAAGAAATCTTGCTGCAAAATGATAGGAGTTCTTATATGCTATTGGGAATCATTATCATTAGTGGCGCGAGCAAAGCGATGCAGACCGCCGTAAAAGCCGCTTGCGGCACAGGGGGAACAGGCTGGATGGCAGGAAACAAACTGGAAAGTGCCTGGGGAGCGCTGCTTCCTTGCGCGATTATGCCGCTGATTACGTTACTGAATCTCTCTTTCAACCAGTGGCGGCTGGTAATGGTGGCCGCGCTACTGGCGACGGTAGTCATGCTTTATCACAAACGGCTGCGCCACTATCTGCTGCTGCCTTCTTGCCTGGCGCTGGCGGGCGGGATGATAGCGATCTCGGTTAATTTCGGCGCGCTGATAAAATAGCGGCCTGCGATAAAGCCAGCAGCGGAATCAGTCATACGCCTGCCGACGCGGCTAGCCAGCACGACGGGGAACCATAGCGGCGGGAGCATAGCAATCC
Source organism: Erwinia sp. TECH1 (assembly GCF_054057575.1). Taxonomy (NCBI): domain Bacteria; kingdom Pseudomonadati; phylum Pseudomonadota; class Gammaproteobacteria; order Enterobacterales; family Erwiniaceae; genus Erwinia; species Erwinia sp. TECH1. The sequence continues at coordinate 814,348 of NZ_JBSRZK010000001.1, forward strand.
GCTGCGGCAAAGCGTTATGCAGCGGCGAGGCGATCTCGTGAACGATAAAGCGTTATGCCGCAGTCTGGCGATGCCGTAGACGACAAATCCCATGCAGTGACCTGGCGATCCCCTGGAAGATCAAGCCGTGCAGCAGCATGGCGATGTTATAGACGGCAAATTACCGCATAGTCAGCGCGTACGGAAGCATAACGGCAAAGCAGGTATCGGCATCAGAAGCAAAAACAGATATTGAAAGCAGAGAAGGTAAAAACAGAAAAGGGGTAATGCGAGAGGATAAAAGCGCAGAAAAGAGCGTTCAACGTGGTGCGAAGAGAGGGACTTGAACCCTCACGTCCGTAAGAACACTAACACCTGAAGCTAGCGCGTCTACCAATTCCGCCACCTTCGCATCGTGTTGAACTTTTTACTCATATCACCGCATTGGTGCGAAGAGAGGGACTTGAACCCTCACGTCCGTAAGAACACTAACACCTGAAGCTAGCGCGTCTACCAATTCCGCCACCTTCGCGCAGATGCTGCGTAATATGAATAACGTGGTTTTTGGTGCGAAGAGAGGGACTTGAACCCTCACGTCCGTAAGGACACTAACACCTGAAGCTAGCGCGTCTACCAATTCCGCCACCTTCGCGTACCGTCAACATAACAACGTTATATTGCAACCACGGAGGCGCATTCTAGAGATTTTCCCCGACACGTCAACAGTTATTTAACGCGGCTGCGGCGATCGCTGCAAAAAGCGTCATCGGGTTGCGGCGGGCAGCGCAATCAGTGCGCAAAAAGCGGTATCTGGCTGGTGAGCATTGCAACCAGTGCGCAAAAAGCGGCATCTGGCAGAGAGGAAGACGGCAGGGAGCGAGCAAAAAGCGGCATCTGGCAGAGAGGAAGATGGCAGGCAGCGCGCAAAAAGGAGAAAGGGCCGCGTCCCGCACCGAAAAAGGTGCGGGACGGAGTGGATTAGCGCTTCGCTTTGGCCGCGCGTGACCAGACGGCGCGATAGACTTTAAAGCGGCCCGTCTGCGCCAGCACTTCGTGGCTGCCGAAGGTTTCATCCAGCACCGGCGCATAAGGCAGGAAGGCGTTAGCGACAATACGCAGCTCCCCGCCCATATTCAGATGCTTAGCCGCACCACGGATCAGCGTCTGCGCCGCATCCAGGCTGGTCTGCATGCCGTCATGGAACGGTGGATTGGAAATAATCAGATCGAAACGCCCCTGCACGTCGGAATAGACGTTGCTGGCAAAGACCTCGCCTTCCAGCTCGTTGGCGGCCAGCGTGGCTTTACTCGCTTCTACCGCTGCGGCATTAACGTCGGTCAGCGTCAGGCGAACCTTCGGCGAGAAGCGCGCCAGCATAGCGGAAAGCACGCCCGCGCCGCAGCCGATATCCAGCACTTTGCCTTTCATATGCGGCGTCAGCGTGGACAGCAGCAGGTTGCTGCCCGCATCCAGGCCGTCGCGGCTGAACACGCCCGGCAGCGTTTTGATGGTCAGATCGCCCAGCTCGTAATCGTTCCAGTACGCCTTAGCGTCAAATTCTGGCTGCGCATCCAGCCGCCCGTGATAAAGTCCGCAGCGGCGCGCGCTGTCGATCTTGTTCAGGGTGGCCCAGCCTTCCACGATATCCGTGGCGCTGCGCACGCCGCTGCGGTTTTCGCCGACGATAAACAGCTCGCTGCCGACCGGCAGTAAAGCGAGCAGGTTTTCCAGCTGGAACAGCGCTTCCGGCTTGTTTTTTGGCCAGAAGTAGACCAGCGTGTCGCAGTCGGCGACCATTTCCGGCGTCGCCACCAGACCATAAAAGGCATTTTCACCCATCATGCGGCTGAGGATCTGCCAGTGATGATATTGCTGGGTATGTACCCGGCTCAGCGCGGTATCCAGTTGGGCGGGCAGGTCATCCTGCAGATCGCCAGCAAACAGCACGCGGCGTTGAGTAAATTCATCACTGTGGCGCAGTATCACTTCACTGGCCGGGGTAAATGCGGACATCGGTGGCTCCTTACAAATCAGAGCGGCGATTATAGTGGTTTGTTGGCGCAGATTCGATGGGTTTGCTAGCATAGCGTCGCAATTGGGCGACCAGACGGGAAAAATGATGTCTTCCAGACGTGACTGGTTATTACAGCAGATGGGTATTACGCAGTATACGCTGCGGCGTCCGCGCGCCCTGCACGGCGAAGTCTCTATTTCGCTGCCGGAACAGACCCGGCTGATCATCGTGGCGGAAACGCCGCCGCCGTTAACCGAACCGCTGATCCGCGACGTGCTGGCCGCGCTGCTGATGCGCGAGCATGAGGTGATGGCGCTGACGCCGGAGCAGCTGGCTATGCTGCCTGACGACACGCGCTGCCCCAGCTGGTGCCTGGGCCTGGCCGAGCCGGTCGCGATCGACGGCGCTCAACTCGCTTCGCCCGTACTGGCGGAGCTTTACCATAATGCCGACGCCAAACGCGCGCTCTGGCAGCAGATCACCCACTATGAATCCGATTTCTTTACTGACGCCGCAAGATCTTGACCGCGCTTTCGCCATTGAGCAGCGCAGCCACGCTTTTCCCTGGAGTGAAAAAACCTTTGCCAGCAACCAGGGCGAACGCTATCTGAATTACCGGCTGGATGTCGGCACGGAAATGGCGGCCTTCGCTATTACGCAAATCGTGCTGGATGAGGCCACGCTGTTCAACCTCGCGGTCGATCCGGCTTTCCAGCGTCGCGGCCTTGGCCGGACGCTGCTGCAACATCTGATCGGCGAACTGGAACAGCGCGGCGTGCTGACGCTGTGGCTGGAAGTTCGCGCCTCGAATCGGGCTGCCATCGCGCTTTATCAGCAGCTCGATTTCAATGAGGTATCGGTACGCCGCAACTATTACCCCACCGCCGAGGGGAAAGAAGATGCCATTATCATGGCGCTAACTATCTAAGGGTAACCAATGCTTAAAGAGTGGGACTGGATATTGTTTGACGCTGACGACACGCTGTTTCACTTTGATGCGTACGCCGGATTGCAGCGTCTGTTTCAGCAGTATGACGTGGTGTTCTCACCGGATGATTATCAGCAATACCAGTCGGTTAACAAGCCGCTGTGGGTGGAGTATCAGAACGGCGCTATTACCGCGCTTCAGCTACAGCACCAGCGTTTCCAGGGCTGGGCCGACAGGCTGAACGTCACGCCGCTCGATCTCAACAACGGTTTTCTGAGCGCGATGGCCGAGCTTTGCCTGCCGCTGACCGGCGCGGTGAATTTGCTCAACCGCCTGAAGGGTAAAGTAAAGATGGGCATCATCACCAACGGCTTTACCGCCCTGCAACAAACCCGCCTGGAGCGCACCGGATTTCTGGACTATTTCGACCTGCTGGTGATCTCCGAACAGGTCGGCCACGCCAAGCCGCATCCGGCTATCTTCAATCACGCGCTGGAAAAGATGGGCAATCCTTCGCGCGAGCGGGTGATGATGGTAGGCGACAACCCCGATTCCGACATTCTGGGCGGAATGCGCGCCGGGCTGGCGACCTGCTGGCTGAACGCCGATAACCGCCCTTTGCCCGACGGCATAGCGCCCACCTGGCAGGTCGCCACGCTACAGGAACTCGAAGAGATTCTGATTGCTTAAGTTTGCCCTGTGCGCAGTAAAAACCTCTCAATTTTTCTTTAGTCAGCGTAAGTAACTGGGTGGGACGGAAATAATCGTCTCATCCGATACTTTATCTTTTTTATTTTCTCCCCGAAATTACCTTCCTCCCCTGTATTAAAGTTCAGTGCCAGTGCGGACTGTGTCTATATAATATTTGGTTATTTAAATCCTGTTTTTTAGTAGCTAAATGCAATTGGAAGATGAAGAAAACATCATCAAAGAGGGGCGCTTTCGGGAAAATGTGCGCCAGAACGGTCAAATTTTGTTTATTTTTTTTACATTAGCAAGGCTAAAGCTTTGCCGGGGCGGGGCGTAACGTTGAATAATTGGAAAGACTCTGTAAACTTGCCGAAAAAAGGGGGTATTAATCCCTGGGTTTTATACGGGCAGCCTGCTTCAGCACTGGCCCGTGCGGTAGCTATGGTGGCGCAGAATAATGGACTAATCCATTCATTTATCTGACGTTATTGCCTTTTTTGTCCGCATAATTGCTGCGGATAATCAATAAAGAAAATCTGAAAAAACGGTTATCTGAACGGTTAACTTCCAGCCGGATTGAGCGCGGCAGGCCGTAAAAAATTGCTGAATGTCCAGCTTTAAATGGTGCTATAACACGGCCAGCACCTGTTTTAATCGTCGGCTTGCTTAATAATTAATCCGCTAACCAGACGTTGTTCTCCCGCTGGCGGGTAAACAGAAACGCTTCGGTTGTGTTAACCATTGTACTAATCGGGCGCGGCGGGGGCTGTTTTTCCACGTGGTGCGGCCAGCCAATAGCAGACTTTTGCTTCAGGCCTGTCCGGGCCGCTTCCCGTCGCGCTTTCGCGCACGCCTTTTTAAACAGAAATCATGAGGACCCGGGTGAAAATTCGAATTGCACTAAGCCTGCTTTTTGTTCTGACTGTGGCGGGATGTAAGGCGCCGCCGCCGCCAATGACCGACGATACGATCGTTTCCAGCACCGTTGACGGCGTGAAGCTGACCTATCGTCATGCGGTGCAGCCGCCGCTCTCCTTCACCCCGGTGAACGAGGAGTATCGGGCGCTTTACGCCGCTTCGGTGATGACGCGTCCTGACTTCGGCGGCAAGCTGGTCAGCCATCTGGAAAACGGCAAGCCCTATACCGTGCTTGGCTCGGTGGAGAACAACTGGTTCGCCATCGCCGAAAGCGGAGAAGAGCAGCTGATTGGTTACGTGCCGCTGCGCGCCGTGGTGAAAAGCGACCTTTACGATAAAACCGTAAAAGCCGATGCCCGCCGCAAACGCGTTCGCGCGCCGACGAAAAAGACCTGCGTTGCGGTGGATGGCGACAGCAAAGCCTGCCAGAACAGCAACAGCGGAACCTGGGTAATCGACTAATCCGGTAGCTAATAATCCAGTAGCTAATAATCATGAACAGAAACGTTTTGCGCCTGAGCTTTCAGGCGCTTTTCCTGATGGCATTCAGCGTGCTGACAGGCTGCACTTCGCACAGCGTACCTTCTCACTACAGCCTGGCGTTCAGGCACCCTTCGCAGATTAATCACGGCGCGCCGCTTAAGGTGCGCGTATTGCTGCTGCGGTCCGACGCCGATTTCCTGTCCGCCGATTTTTATTCGCTGCAAAACAAAACGGGCGCCCTGCTGGGCGGCGCGTTGCTGAACAGCGAACAACTCTTCCTGATGCCCGGAAAAAGCGCCGACACCCTGAGCGGGCCGTTGCCGGTCGAGGCTCGCTATATAGGCGTGCTTGCAGAATACCAGTCGCTCGACGGCAAAAAGTGGCGCCTTGCGCTGCCGTTGCCGTCCGGCGCGGACGCCAGCACGATCTGGCAGCAGACGGACAGCCTGCTGCAGGCCACCCTCATCGCTAACGACAGCGGACTCCTTGCCGTCAGTCACTGACGCCAGCCTGAAAACGGAAGCCTTATGAACAAAGCAGAAAAAGTGGTCTGGACCGAAGGCATGTTCCTGCGCCCGCATCATTTTCAGCAGGCGGAAAGCTATCAGCAAAGCCTGCTGAATCAGTGGGGCCAGGCGCAGCGGCCCTATATGTGGGGCTTTCTCGACTACGAAATTGACGAGGCGCTGCTGCGCCAGGGCAAAGTCGCCCTCAGTTCGGCCAGCGGCCTGCTGCCCGACGGCACCTTCTTCTCGTTTCGTGACGGCAAAAACGGCCCGCCGCCGCTGGCGATACCGGACGGTCAGGGCAGCGAAAAAGTGCTGCTGGCGCTGCCCGCGCGTCGCAACGGCCGCGACGAGGTAATTTTCAGCGAAACCGCCGACTCGCTGGCGCGCTATATCACGTTTGAGCAAGAGGTGGACGACTGCAACGCGCTGTCGGTCAGCCCGGCCGCCGTGCAGTTTGGCAAGCTGCGCCTGCGCCTGATGCTGGAAAGCGAGCTGAGCGCCGAATGGACGGCGATGGCCGTGATAAAAGTGTTGGAGAAGCGCAGCAATCAGGTGCGGCTGGAAAGCGGCTATATACCACCGATGCTGAACTGCGGCGCCAGCCCGCAGCTTGGCGACTACCTCAACGATATGCCGGGCCTGTTGCAGCAGCGCAGCCAGCAGATCGGCCAGCGGCTCCAGCAGCCGGGGCGTTTCAATACTGCGGATATGGTCGACTTTATGCTGCTGGCGCTGGTTAACCACCATCTGGGCCACGTCAGCCACCTGAAAAACCTGCCGCTGCTGCACCCGGAAACGCTGTTCGCCAGCTGGCTGGCGTTTGCCTGCGAGCTGGCGACCTACACGCCGCAGCGTTTCCCGGACGCTTCGCTGCCGGTTTACGACCATGACGATTTGGCTCGCTGCTTTGGCAGGCTGATGCTGATGCTGCGTCAGGGGCTGTCGCAGGTGCTGGAAGAAAATGCCGTGCAGCTGCCGTTGACCGAACGCTCGCACGGCCTGAACGTGGCGACGGTGCCAACCAGCTCGATGGTGCGCGAGTTCGGCTTTGTGCTGGCGGTGCGCGCCAGCGTGCCCGCCGATACGCTGCTGACCCACTTCCCCGCGCAGATGAAAGTCGCGCCGGTGACAAAAATCCGCGATCTGGTGCAGCTACAGCTGCCGGGCATGATCCTGCGCCCGATGTCGGTCGCGCCGCCGCAGATCCCGTGGCACGCCGGCTACAGCTATTTCGAACTGGATAAGGGCAGCGAGCTTTGGCAGGAAATGGAAAAGTCCGGCACCTTCGCGCTTCATCTGGCCGGTGATTTTCCCGGCCTCGCCATGGAATTCTGGGCCATTCGTAGTCATTCCGCCTGACGTCAGGAGCAAGAGACATGCAGCAACGACAGGCCGCCGCACAGGGCGACATTTTTTCGGGCGCGAGCAGCGTTAACCCGCTGGTTGCGGCGGCAAATCCCCTACTGAATGCAATCCCGCAGATCCGCCACTCGGTGACGCACGCCGATCCTGGCGGTCTGCGCCAGCGTCTGATCGATGAAATCCGCCAGTTTGAAATGCACTGCCAGCGCGCCGGGCTGCCTTACGAGGTGATTATTGGCGCGCGCTACTGCCTGTGCACCGCTATCGACGAAGCGGCGGCGCTGACGCCGTGGGGCAGCGCCGCCTGGCCGGGGCAGGGCCTGCTGGTGACCTTTCATAATGAAACCTGGGGCGGCGAGAAGTTTTTCCAGCTGCTGGCCAAGCTGTCGCAGAATCCGCGCGAACAGATTGCGCTGCTGGAGCTGATTAACTACTGCCTGCAGCTGGGATTTGAAGGGCGCTATCGCGTGCTGGATAACGGCCGTTCGCAGCTGGAGACGATCAAAAGCCGCCTGCTGCAAATGATCCGTTCGGTGCGTGGCGGCTATCCGCCGCCGCTGTCGCCACATCCGGAAGATCATCCGGTCACGCGCAGGCTGTGGCGTCCGGTTGTGCCGCTGTGGGCCTGCGCCGCGCTGGTGGGCCTGCTGGCCTGTCTGCTCTACATTCTGCTGAACTGGCGGCTGAGCGATGCGACCAGTCCGGTGCTGGCCTCGGTCTATCAGACCTCGCTGCCGGAAGTAACCATTCACAATCCCGCGCCGCCCGCGCCCGCCGCGCTGAACCTGAAAGCCTTCCTGAAGCCGGAAATCGACGAGGGGCTGGTGTCGGTGAAAGACGAAGCGGATCAAAGCGTGGTGACGCTGAAAGGCGACGGCCTGTTTACCTCCGGCTCCACAACCGTGCGCGGCCGCTATGAAGAGGTGCTGGATCGCATTGCTCAGGCGATGAACAACGTCAGCGGCCGCATTCTGGTGATTGGCTACAGCGACAACGTGCCAATCCGCAGCGCCCGCTTCGCCTCTAATTACGAGCTGTCGCTGGCAAGAGCGAAATCGGTGCAGGAACGGCTACAGCAGACGCTGAGCCAGCCCGCGCGCGTGAAGGCGGAAGGGCGCGGTGAAACCAATCCGCTGGTACCGAACACCACCGCTGCCAACCGGGCGCGCAATCGCCGTGTGGATATCACGCTGCTGGTTTCCCCTGACAACACCCGCGCGGAACTGACGTCGCAGCAAGGAAATTAACGGATGATGAATATTCTGTTTGCCATTATGACCAACCGGCTGATGTGGGGCTTTCTCGGCATTACCGCGCTGTCATTCATTATCTGGGTGATCGGGCCGGTTTTCTCTATCGTCGACTCGCGGCCGCTGGAGCCGGAAGTCAATCGCCAGATCAGTATCGCGCTGCTTTATATCGCCTGGGGCCTGAGCAACGTGGTGCCGCGTCTTTACAACGCCTGGCTGAACCGCAAGCTGATGGGCAGTTTGAATCCGGCCACGGAGGAGGACGATCCGAACGTCAAGCGTTTGACCAGCGAAGATCGCGTGCTGGCGGAGCGCTTTACCGAAGCCGCCGAGCTGTTGAAAAAAGCGCATTTCAGCCGCGCGGGCAACCGTCGCTGGACGCAGCGCTTCAGCCGTCAGTATCTTTACCAGCTGCCGTGGTATGTGATTATCGGCGCGCCCGGCGCGGGGAAAACCACCGCGCTGGCGAATTCCGGCCTGCAATTTCCGCTGGCCGACCGCTTCGGCAAAGCCGCGCTGCGCGGTATCGGCGGCACGCGCAACTGCGACTGGTGGTTTACCAACGAGGCGGTGCTGCTGGATACGGCGGGCCGCTACACCACGCAGGAGAGCGAGCGGCAGCAGGACGCCAGCGAGTGGAGCAAATTTATCGATCTGCTGCGCAAGTATCGCGGGCGCCAGCCGGTCAACGGCGTGATCGTCACCGTCAGCGTCTCTGATCTGATGACCCAGTCTGCGGAAGCCTCGCGTCAGCAGGCGCTGTCGCTGCGCCAGCGCTTGATGGAGCTGCACGAACAGCTGGGCATTCGCTTTCCGGTTTACGTGCTGGTAACCAAAACCGATCTGCTGAAAGGCTTTAACGCCTATTTCAGCAAGTTCGATAAGGCGCAGCGCGATCAGGTCTGGGGCTTCACCTTTCCGTGGGAGCGTGCGAAACAGGCCGATTTCGATCTGCCCGGCGCTTTCACGCAGGAATACGCGCTGCTGCAACAGCGGCTGGACGCGGGCCTGCCGGATACGCTGATCCAGGAAAGCGATGCCCAAACCCGTGCGGAAAGCTATCTGTTCCCGCAGGAGTTCGCGGCGCTGCGTCCGCTGCTTAACGACTATCTGGAGACGGTATTCAGCCGTTCCAACTTCGAAACGCAGTTTTCGCCGCGCGGCATCTACTTCGCCAGCGGCACCCAGGAAGGCCTGCCGTTTGATCGGGTAATGGGCGAGCTGAGCCGCACGCTTCAGCTGCCAGAGTCCGACAGCGGCAACAGCGGCGCCTGGGATAGGGTGGATAAGGCCGCGCCTATTCCCGGCAACAAAGGTCAGAGCTTCTTCTTAAAGGATCTGCTGCAGAACGTGATCTTTCAGGAAGCGGGCCTGGCGGGCAGCAACCGCTGGTGGGAGCTGCGTAACCGCGCGGTGCTCTGGTCTGGCTACGTGCTGCTGCTGGGTGCGCTGATCGTCGCCACGCTGCTGTGGAGCACAAGCTACCGCAACAACAAGGCCTGGCTGGCGGAAGTGCAGGCGAAGGTGCCGGAAATCAACGCGCTGGGCCAGAATTTGCAGACGGCCGATCTCTGGTCGCTGCTGCCTTACCTGAACGGCGTGCTGCATCTGCCGGACAGCGCCGATTTTGACCTTAACGATCCGCCGATTACGCGCCGCATGGGGCTGTACCGTGGCGAAGAGGTCAGCGACGCTACCCAGGCGCTTTACCAGAAAGCGCTGAAGCAGCTGGTGATGCCGCAGGTGGCGCAGCTTATCACCAGCTGGCTGCGCGCGGATAACGGCAGCGACGCGGACTACAGCTATGAAGCGCTGAAGGCTTACCAGATGCTCTATCAGCCGAAGCACTACGACGGCAAGTTCCTGCATGCCTGGGTAATGCTGAATATCGCGCGCAGCCAGCCGCAGAACATCACCCAGGCGCAGATCAAACAGCTCGACTGGCATCTGGCGCAGCTGCTGGAGACGCAGATCCAGGCGTCGCCTTACGCAAAGGATGACGCCCTGGTAAAGCGCGAGCAGGCGCTCATCAATCAGATGCCGCTGTCGCAGCGCGTCTACGGTCGACTGAAGCGTCTGCTGGAGCGGGACGACAGCCTCAAGCCGGTTTCCCTGGCGCTGATGGGCGGCCCGCAGAGCGAGCTGGTCTTTTCCCGCAAAAGCGGCAAGGCGATTAGCGAAGGCATTCCGGGCCTGTTTACGCCAGAGGGCTACTGGAACAGCTTTGATAAAAATATCGCTGCCGTCACCAAATCGCTGCACGACGACGATCGCTGGGTGCTGAGCGAGACGGTGCAGAGCGAAACGCAGCAGCAGATCGATTACGCCGTGCGCCAGCGCTATATGAGCGACTATATGCGCCAGTGGGACGGGCTGTTGCAGGATATCCAGCTGAACAACAGCGCGGATCTGTCGCAGCGCATTAACGCGGCACGTCTGCTTTCCGGCAATAACTCGCCGCTGCGCAAGCTGGTGATTAATCTCAGTCACTATCTGGTACTGGATAAGGCCGCGCCGGAAGCAGGCAAGGAAGAGGCGAGCAAGGAGAGCGCCAGCAGCACGCTGGATGCGCTGTTCCACGCGCGTCAGGCGGCCACGGCAGCCAGCCAGCAGCAGCAGACGCCGGAGCAGTCAGTAACCGCTCACTTTGCTCCTGTTACCGAGCTGGCGCAGCCGCTGGAGAAGGGTGGTAAAACCATCGCCTTTGACGATTTCCTGCATCAGATTGACGATCTCTATCGTTACCTCACCGCCGTGCAGGACGCGGCCAACAGCGGAATGCCGCCGCCGACCGGCGAAGCCATCAGCCGTTTGCAGGCCAGCGCAGGGCGGTTACCCGGCTCGTTGCAGACCATGTTTACCAGCATGGCGGTGGGCGCCAGCAGCGATACGCAGCGCCGCGATTTAGACAATATCCGCAAGCGTATCAACGTTGAGGTCGGCAGCTTCTGTCGCCAGGCGATTGCCGGACGCTATCCGCTGTCGCATTCGGCACGGGCGGAAGTGACGCCGGACGATCTGGCGCGCATGTTCGCGCCGGGCAGCGGGCTGATGGACAGCTTTTTCCGCGACAACCTGGCAAACAAGGTTGATACCACCCAGGCCAGCTGGCGCTTTATGCCCGGCATTGACGGCAAAACGCTGCCGGGCGGCGAAAGCGTGCTGCGGCCTTTTCAGCAGGCGCAGAGCATTCGCGACGCCTTTTTCGCCAACGGCGCGACCACGCCTTCTTACCGCGTGACGGTGCGCACCGGCCAGATGGATAACGATATTCTGACCATGACGCTGGATGTGGACGGGCAGCTGCTGCAATACAGCCACGGCCCGCAGGCGGTACAGCTGATGAGCTGGCCTGGCCCCGGCGGCACCAGCCAGGTGCGCATGCAGCTTGGCCTCGCCAACGGCACCACGGCAACGCTGGTCACCAACGGCGCCTGGGCGCTGAACCGGTTCTTCGACCGCGCGCAGCTCTCCGCAGGCGGTAGCAGCCTTAGCCGTCAGGCCTCTTTTAACGTCAGCGGCCACCACGTGACGCTGGAATTTACGCCGAACAGCATTCGTAACCCGTTCCAGCTGCCCGGTTTCGCCTGCCCATGAGCCGGGAGAACAACATGAGTCAGACGCCCGCACTCTGCTGGTATGGAAAGCTGCCGAGCGGCGGCGATTTTTTAAAGCGTCGTTTCCCGGACGCGCTGCTGGCGCAGTGGTCGCACTGGTTTCAGGTCGGGCTGCTGCATCGCCAGGAAAACACCGAGGGCGAACGGCAGTTTGCCGACGCGCCGGTCTGGAACTTTGTGGTGCCGCCGATGCTGGGCAGCCAGCAGATCCAGATGGGCTGCCTGGTGCCCTCGCGCGACAGCGTTGGCCGGCTTTATCCGCTTTGCGCGCTGATAACCTTTTCGCCGCAGAGCTGGACGCAGGCGCAGCTGGCGCTGGCGGGTGACTGGTATCAGCAGCTGGGCCGCATCCTGCTGAACGCCGTACGTGAAGGTTGGTCGTCGGCACAGCTCGACGGCACGCTGCTGGCGCTGAACCTGCCGCAGCCGCAGCAGTCGGCCATTCTTGACGCTATCGGCTATCAGGAACAGCGGGCGACGCTGAGCTGGCGACGCGCTTCCGACTGTTTCGATCCGCAGCACTACACCAGCTTCTGGTGGACGAATCAGGCCGACGGCAAGCCGCTTTATACCCACGTGCACAGCGGCAACTTCACCGGCCAGCTGTTTTCGATGCTGTTCGATCCGGCCGCTGGCGCAAAGCCTGGCCGCCACGGTCTTTATCCGCCGATGTTCGAGTAAGGAACTGCCATGAATCTTGACGAGCTACTAGCCCCCATCAGCAGCGATCGGCCGTGCGGGGAAAACCTGGAATATGACGCCGACTATATGGCGATGGAGCAGGCCAGCGCGGGCAAAGCCGAGCAGCAGTTTGGCGACACCATCATTCCCGCTGAACCGGCGGACTGGAACAAGGTGGCGAAGCTGGCGGGCAGCCTGCTGACGCGCAGCAAAGATCTGCGCGTGATGCTGGCGCTGACCCAGGCCTGGACCCAGCTGCGAGGCTTAAGCGGCTACGCCGACGGCTTACAGCTGATCAAGCAGTCGCTGCTGCTCTACTGGGAGCCGCTGTGGCCGGTACTGACCGAAGACGGCGACTACGATCCCTTTTACCGCATCAACGCGCTGGCGGCTTTAGGTGATAAGTCAGCGCTTACTACGGCTTTGCGCCAGTCGATGCTGCTGCGCAACGCCGCCGATCAGCTTTCTCTGCGCGACGCCTGTGCGCTGCTGGACGGCAGCAAAAGCGAGTGCGACGAGTTTCCCGGCGGCCGTGCAAGGCTGCTGGACGAGCTGGCCCGGAGCGAACAACCGGGCATTGTCGCTATTCGCAGCATAAGTGAGCGGTTACAAACTATTCGTGAAACGCTGATGGAGCACCTGGGCGAAAGCGGCGTGCCGGAAATGGCGCAGCTGTTGAAAACGGTCAATACCGTCGCGCAGGCCTGCGAAATGACCGACGTCAGCGCTCTGCTCCCGCAGGCCGCCAGCGAAGAGGCGGAAAGCGCCCCGACGCAGCAGCTGGCCAGGACGACGCAGACCGACTGGCGCAGCGTGCAGCCCGCATCGCGCGCCGATGCGCAGCTGATGCTGGAAAAGGTGAAACAGTATTTTGTGCAGCACGAACCCAGCCATCCGGCGCCGCTGATGATCGACCGCGTACAGCGCATGATCGAGATGGACTTTATGAGCATTATCCGCGACCTGGCGCCGGACGGCGTGCATCAGCTGGAAAACATTTTCGGGCGTCACGACTGAGGCGTCCTGACTAATCGCGCATACCAATGGAGAACATTATGGCTAGTAAATCCAGCGGGCAGAAATTTATCGCCCGTAACCGCGCGCCGCGCGTACAGATCGAGTATGACGTGGAGATCTACGGCGCAGAACGCAAAATCGAACTGCCTTTTGTGATGGGCGTGATGGCCGATCTGGTCGGCAAGCCGGTCGATAACCTGCCGTCGGTCGACGAACGCAAATTTATGGATATCGACGTCGATAACTTTGACGAGCGCATGAAGGCGCTGAAGCCGCGCGTGGCTTTCCAGGCGCAAAACACGCTGACCGGCGAAGGCAATCTGAACATCGATCTGACCTTCAACAGCATGGAAGATTTTTCGCCGGACGCGGTGGCACGCAACGTCGAGCCGCTGAACAAGCTGCTGGATGCGCGTACCCAGCTTTCCAACCTGCTGACCTATATGGACGGCAAAAACGGCGCGGAAGAGCTGATTGCCAAAATCCTCAAGGATCCGACGCTGCTGCAATCTCTCAGCCACCTGCCAAAGCAGGATGACGCGGCTAAAGAAGGAGAGCAGTAATGACCAATCCTTCCCAGCTTGAGCAGCAGGGCCAGCAGGCCTGGAGCCAGGATGAATTCAGCTCGCTGCTGAACAAAGAGTTCCGCCCGAAAACCGACTCTGCGCGCACGGCGGTGGAAAGCGCGGTGAAAACCCTGGCGCAGCAGGCGCTGGAAAACACCGTTACCGCTTCTGACGACGCTTACCGTACCATTCAGGCGCTGATTGCCGAGATTGACGAGAAGCTGTCTAAGCAGGTCAACCAGATTATTCATCACGAAGATTTCCAGCAGCTGGAAGGCGCCTGGCGCGGCCTGAGCCATCTGGTGAATAACACCGAAACCGACGAGATGCTGAAAATCCGCTTTATGAGCATCTCGAAGAAAGAGCTGGGCCGCACGCTGAAGCGCTACAAAGGCGTTGGCTGGGATCAAAGCCCGATCTTCAAGAAAATCTACGAAGAAGAGTATGGTCAGTTCGGCGGCGAGCCGTTCGGCTGCCTGGTAGGCGACTACTACTTCGATCACAGCCCGCAGGACGTGGAGCTGCTGGGCGAGATGGCGCGTATCGGCGCGGCTTCGCACTGTCCGTTTATCACCGGCACCGCGCCGGAAGTGATGCAGATGGAGTCCTGGCAGGAGCTGGCGAACCCGCGCGACCTGACCAAAATCTTCCAGAACAGCGAGTATGCTGCCTGGCGCAGCCTGCGTGAATCGGAAGATGCGCGCTACCTGGGCCTGGTGATGCCGCGCTTCCTGTCGCGTCTGCCTTACGGCATCCGCAGCAACCCGGTCGACAGCTTCGACTTTGAGGAAGAAACCGAGGGCGCGAACCACGGCAACTACACCTGGGCGAACGCCGCTTACGCAATGGCGGCCAACATCAACCGCTCTTTCAAAGAGTTTGGCTGGTGTACGGCGATCCGTGGCGTGGAATCCGGCGGCGCGGTGGAAAATCTGCCTTGCCACACTTTCCCGAGCGACGACGGCGGCGTGGACATGAAGTGCCCGACCGAAATCGCCATCAGCGACCGTCGCGAGGCCGAGCTGGCGAAAAATGGCTTTATGCCGCTGGTACACCGCAAAAACTCCGATTTCGCCGCCTTTATCGGCGCGCAGTCGTTGCAGAAGCCGACCGAGTATCACGATCCGGACGCCACCGCCAACGCACGTCTGGCCGCGCGCCTGCCGTACCTGTTCGCCTGCTGCCGCTTTGCGCATTATCTGAAGTGCATCGTGCGCGACAAGATCGGTTCCTTCCGCGAGCGTGAAGAGATGGAGCGCTGGCTGAACGACTGGGTGATGAACTACGTGGATGGCGATCCGGCCAACTCCTCGCAGGAAACCAAATCCCGCAAGCCGCTGGCTTCCGCCGAGGTGCTGGTGGAAGAGCTGGAAGATAATCCGGGCTATTACGCCGCAAAATTCTTCCTGCGTCCGCACTACCAGCTGGAAGGCCTGACCGTGTCGCTGCGTCTGGTCTCTAAGCTGCCTTCGCTGAAAAGCGATGATGCTTAAAGGCTGAAGGGAGAGCTTACCGCTGGCTCCTGGCGGAAGGTAAGGCGGCTCCCTTTATAAGCTGATTAATTCAAGCTAAAGCGGTCAACGTGCTTTTTTGGCCGCTTTCCTTATCAAAAAACAGAAGCCCAGGCAGAGCGCGGTGAACAGCAGTTCACCCGAAAGAAAGCCTGAGGCGTTTATATCAAAATTTTCATAGCGGGCTACCAGCCAGATGCCGCTGGCAAGCGTGAACAGAGCATAGATGGACAGCGCTAAAAAAATAACGCTGAGTAATGACAAAAAAGTTTTTTTCATTATTTAACGCTGACCTTTTAAGTGAAGCGCCATGTGATAAGTCTCTAATTTATATCTGCCAATGCTATCTGTAAATTTAATTTATTCCGCTGTGATTTCCTCTTCCCGGAAAAAATAAATTTACGTCCTGGCGACGGGTTAAAAGATTTCTGTACGGTCGGCTGCAAGATCGTCGGAAAAAAGACAAAAAGCATGCCTTTTTGTCTGTCGCTGCTTTGTCAAAAGCAAAATTGTCCATCAAAAAAGAGTAGAAAATAATGGCTATTGATATGTTTATGAAGGTAGACGGTGTAACCGGCGAGTCGAAAGACTCTAACCACAAAGGCTGGACCGATATCACTTCTTTCTCCTGGGGCGCCTCTCAGCCGGGCAATATGTCTGTTGGCGGCGGCGGCGGTGCCGGTAAAGTTAACTTTAACGACCTGCACGTTGAAGCGCTGATCGACAAGTCCACCACCGCGCTGCTGAAGAACTGTGCAAGCGGCAAGCACATCGCCAAAGTTGAGCTGTCCGTATGCAAAGCTGGCGGCACTCAGGTTGAATACACCCGCATTACGCTGGAAGACGTGCTGGTGACTAACGTGCAGTACGTTGGTGCTGATAACGGCGACACCGTAGGCATGAGCTACTCCTTCCAGGCTTCCAAAGTGAAGCAGCAGTACTGGGAGCAGAGTTCTTCCGGCGGTAAAGGCGCAGAAAGCAGCGCTGGCTGGAATATCAAAGAAAATAAAGAAGCTTAATGCTATTGAAGCAATTTCCTTGCGGGGAAATTGCTTTTATCACTTGATATCATTCAATTACCTCATAGGGTGCCTTGATAATATCAAAATTAAATAAGGAGATTTTGATGGGTATCTCTTTTTCTGTTGGTCAGGGGGCAAAAAATAACCCCAATGATGTAAAACTGATCCAACAGCTATTGCAAAAAAATGGATTTAATAACCTGCGGGCCGATGGTGTGTTTGGGCCAAAAACGCTTGATGCAATCAAAAGCTATCAGGCAAAGTTTCTTAAACACCCTGATGGCGTAGTCGATGCAAACGGCAGAACTTTCAGGAAATTGTTAGCCGGAAATTCACAAGGGTCACCATCCGGGGATCCGCAGGAAAACCGACATTTGAATTCTGGTCGTTTGACCGTCAGTGCTGGCCAGGTGACATTTAACGCTGAAGGAAATGATAATCCCCATAGTAGCTACTTCAGCCGTCATCTGCATTGGCCTAAAGGCGTTTCTGGTGTAACTATTGGCCGGGGCTACGATATGGGCGGTCGTACTCAAGAGACGATTTTCCTTGATTTGACCCGGGCGGGCGTACCCGCCGATCAGGCAGAGCTAATGTCGCAGGGAAGAAAGTTAACTGGCGTAACGGCTGAACGCTTCGTTAACAACCATCGGAACGAATGTGGCATCATTTCACGAGAAGCGCAGGCTCGCTTGTTTGAGTTGATATATCCAAATTATGTGTCCAGGGCAAAAGCTGTTTACCTGAGCAAAACCGCTAATTTTCCTGAACGAACCAGTTGGGAAGCGTTAAAAAACCCAATCAGAGAAATTGCAGTGGATTTTGTCTATCAGGGTTTGGGTTTTGAAAGGACAATGAAAGCCTGCATGTCCAATGACTACGACACGTTGATTAATTTTATTGAAACCAACGCTCAGGTGCAAAGTTATGAGGGTGGCCGTCAAAGGGCTAACTACCTGAGAAAAAATAGATAATTAGGAAATGATATGAAAAAGAAAGCGTTAGCTGTTGCAGCGATTGGCTTGCTGGCATTGAGTGGTTCTGCCCTTGCGATGGACGACTGCTCAAAAAAGAGCAGCGATCCTGAAGTTTTTACCTGTGCTGAAAATAACCGCGCCGTAGCTGAAAAGAGCTTAAACAAAGAATATTCAGACGCAAAAAAACGTATTGAGGCAACTTTTTCTGACGAGCCAGAAGTAAAGAAAAATTATCTTCCTGTGTTTCTGGAAGCTCAGCGTGGCTGGCTAAAATATCGTGACAATCAGTGTAAAATGTTTGCACATGTCGCCGCAGAAAATAGTAATCCTTATGCGGTATTTACTAATAATTGCATTGCAAAGCTAGATGAGCAAAGAAGCAAAGAACTCAAAGAAATACCTTATGATTAATTTGTCGTATTGATCCCGCTACAACCATTCCCCATCAATACGCTGGTGTAGATAATGACGTTACCGCAGGCAGGCAGCTTTCGGCGGTAAAGGCGCTGGCTGGAATATCAAAGAGAGTAAATAATCTTAATGGTATTGCAATCTCCTCTTTGAAAAGATTGCCTGTCTGACTAATCGAAAAAATGGAAGGTCAAGCGTAAAAAACTACAGTAAATTTTCGGTAAGTACGGTAGGCGGAATCGCTGATGGCTGTGGCACTACAGTTGCAGCGGCACCAGCTTGTCTTGCGACAGGCGCTGCTACAGCGGGTGTTGGCGGGCTGGTTTGCGGTATTGTAGCGGCGAACGCTGGTGGTATGGCCGGTGGCTATATTGGTGATAAAGCAGGTGGCACTATGGGTGATGGCATTAACTACCTTCTTTATAAAGGGGAATAAAATGGACTGGCTTTATTTCCTAATATACATGGAAGTTACGCTTTTTATCTTTCTCGTTAGTTCTATTTTTTATCTTTATTTTTTTTATAAGAGAAATTCAAATAAATTAGAAAGTTCATTCCAGCTGTTGATAAATAAAGGTCACCTCACTAATGAGGATTATGCTTTTTATGATTCTTTAGGGTTTTGGGGGGTTGGATTTAAAGTTTCTATTTTAAATATGTTATTAAAGGGAAAGCGCGTTAAGGTTAAGGATGGGCGCTATCTTGATTACCAGGCCAGAACGTATCTTGTTAAAAACGCTGATAATGATCTGCGCTGGATTAGTTCATTTTATAATATATTTAAGGTTCAAATTTTAATAACAATTTCTTTCCTGGTTTGTGTTTTTATTACCAGCAAAATGGGTGTTTAGTTGGCGCTATAAACGCCCGCCAGCATTTCAAATCATGCATTTATTGCAAGGTTTAATAATTAACGTTCTGAATACCTGAAAAAGTTGATATCTATTATAGTGAGTATGAATTTCATTCTCAGCTTTCAGGTTATAAGACTATCGTTTTTAAGGCAAAACATGCTGTCTGACAGACTACCACCAGAAGCAGCAGGATAGAATATTAAAAATAATGAAAATCTTAAAACTAACTCTTTTTGTTCTCTTTCCAGGGATAAGTTTTTACGCCACGGCCACCAGCACAGCGGAGTCAGCAGTTATACAGGTTGAAAACACCGTTGAGAAAAACAAGCTGGTGACGGACGCCAACTGCGTTAACTATCTGCTAACGGCAGACGCTGAACCTGGTCTGGATCTGATCGACGTAGTGGAAAAGCACGGCGGCGATTGTCCGGGCGATCCCGAGACGCAGCACAGATTATTCAGCGTTTATGTCGATCAGAAAACCAGGCAGATGATCAGCGATAAAGACGATCCGGCAGAGGGCGATTTCACGCTCTTGCAGGCGAGCAAGGCTGACTAATTCTTTCTGCAAAAAAAGGAAATAGAGTGCGTCGCTTACTGTTGCTTCTTATTACAGCATTCAAGATTGGACGATCCCTGGCTGCTCCACTGCCGACAGTGCTTATGGGCAATTGGCAGGTCGCTCAGGTCGGCACAGATACTTGGATCACCAGCAGCGATAATATTGTTCCGAACGATCCTTATCTTATTGGCCGACGTGTGATAATAAGCCAGGCTGAAATCAGTTCGCCAATGAGCTATCTGGCAGACTGTAGCTCTCCAGAGATCGATAGCGCGCCAGACGTAAGTCTGGACAAGCTGGTTGCGCTAACCGAAGGCGAACGTCAGTCGGAGCCGGTTAAACCTATAGCTAAAGATTACGATTTAGCTTTTTCAGGCAGCCAGCATGTTACGCCTCTGATGCTTCACTGCAAAAAGGGTAATTTTGCTAGCGAAGGTGCCAATATTAAGCCTTGGCTGGTGGTAGCTGATAAAAATACTCTGCTAGTCTCCGGCAATATGAGCAGTATCCTGACTTTAAAAAGGATCATCGACGAAAGACCTTCGCCTTCTTTTAATTGTCGTAAGGTACAGCAAGATGATGAAAAGGCAATATGCATCTCGTTTGATTTAGCCACATGGGATAAGAGTGTTAATAAGGCCTATCGTGCTGCACTATGGCAACTAAAACAGGCTAAAAATAAGCATGAACTCAATGAAGTTATGCACTCTCAGCAGATTTGGATAAAAAAACGTGCTGACTGTAATACAGATAGCCGGTGCCTTTATCAGAGCATGTTCGATCGTATCGGCGTACTCAGAAAATATTATTGAATACCTGACTTTCATTATAAATGCCTTAATTTTTTACCGGAACTCAGCATGAAACGCCTTTTACTCTCTCTTGCCTTATTAACCAACATCGCCGTCGCCAGCCCGCATCTGGTCACGGCAGATGCGGATACGTTTGCGCCTGAACTGGCGCAAAAAGCCCTGTCGCTGGATATCGCTGGCGCAGAGCCTTTCGGCCAGCAGACCTTTGCCGTACGAGATAGCGGCCATTTACTGGGCGTGATGGTGCCGGGCAAAGGTCTGCTGCGGGCCGATATGAACGCCTGCTTTATTGGCTGGTCGCGCGATGGTGAAAGCCTGACAAACCTGGTGCCGACCATTGGCTTCAATCGTTTTGACGGCGAAGCGTGCGAAGACGTGAAAGGCGTGGGCGTGATTTCCTCGCCTGGCGACCGTGAGGTAAAAATCGCTGTGATTTATACCGCCACCACGCTGGTAGAAACCTCGCTGGTTGCGGTGGTGCTGGCGTACGATCCCCAGTCCCGCTCGCTGCTGGTCGATAATGCGCTGTCGCAAAGAGTGAATAATGCGTCAATAGACAGCGTGCCGAAAATTCGTCGCTTTTATGCGGCGCATCCTGCCAATACGGCCACCTTTGACAGCAAAAAATATCTGGCCCGTATTACGGCCTGGTGCGAAGAAGGCAATGTTGACTGCAATGACGTCACGCTGGACTCCAGAAGCAAGCTCAATGGGAAAGGCATATTGCTGCAGGGCAAAACCGTTAATGTGCACTGCCCGGACGTTTGCGATTTTCGCGGATACGCTTTTGAAAACGCTGATTACACATACACCTTTATCACCAATGACTTTGAACGCTGGACAATGAATATCAGCAAGGGCGACCAGGTGACAGACAGCGTCGAAGGCACGATGCGCTGACGAAGCCGTCGCCCTGTTTAAAGCTGTCGGGATAGCGCAATCAATGCCGGGCAGCAATCAGTTTCAACGCCCGCCGGGCCTACCGGCGCGGCCCGAACGCCGAAATCCAACGCAGGAAAACGTGATGCGATTTACGATAATAGCGACCAAAGCTGGCCAGCAGCCGCCGCAGAGCAGCTGCGACTTTCTGCCGCCGGGCGGCACTATCGGCCGTGGCGCCGACAACAACCTGGTGCTGCCGGACGATGACCGCACCATTTCCCGCCTGCAGGCCATTGTGCATATCACGGCCGACGGCGAATGCCGCATTACCAATCGCGGCAACGTGACGCTGGTGCACCTGAACGATATTCCGCTGGAGCGGGGTCGGCAGGTGGATTTGCAGGATGGCGACATCCTTAGCATTGATGAGTACCGTTTACAGGTCAGCGAACTCAACGTGGCGGCGCAGCCCGTGGCAAGACCCGCGCCGGTTGCCCGACCGGCCGCACCGCCGCAGGAAAGCGCGCCTGCCGCCATTCCCAGTGAAATTTGGGACAGCCTGGCGCAGGAGTTTTCTATCAGCGACAACCTGTCCAGCCGCAGCAGGCCCGCGCCAGCCGGATCGGATCCTCTGACGGAAAAAGCGCAGGATCGTAACCCGGTCGATCCGCTGGCGCAGTTTGCCGATAAGCCAGCGCCGCAGCTGGATCGTCGGGATCGCACGTCTGACTCTCTGTTCAGCAGCGAGTCGCTGTTCGATCGGCAAAGCATTTTTGACGACAGCACGCCGGGCACGTTGACGCAGCCGCAGCAGGACAAAAAGCAGCAGCTGGATCCGATGGCGCTGTTCGGTAGCGGCAACAGCACACCCGCCGACGGCGACGATCCTCTGGGGCTGATGATGGGCAACGCCGTCCCGCTGACGCCGGTGGATGAACCGCAGCAGAAGCGGCCACAGACTGCGTTTGTGCCGCCGGCACCAAAGGCGCTGGACAGCCAGCCGCAGACGACCAGCAGGCCAACAAGCAATCCGCAGACGGCTAACGATCTCAGCAAGTCACCGCTGTTTGATACAAACCCGCAGGCCGCTGACGATCTCAGCAAGTCGCCGCTGTTTGATACAAACCCGCAGGCCGCTGACGATCTCAGCAAGTCGCCGCTGTTTGATACAAACCCGCAGACGGCTGACGATCTCAGCAAGTCACCGCTGTTTGGCGAAAACCCGCAGGCCGCTGACGATCTCAGCAAGTCACCGTTGTTTGATACAAACCCGCAGGCCGCTGACGATCTCAGCAAGTCGCCGCTGTTTGCTGAACTGCCGCAAAGCGATACGGATCGCGGCCAGCCTCCGCATTTTGCTGAAAACCCGGCGAGCGACGCCGATTTCAGCGAGCCCACCGCCGCCGCGCGGCCGCCGCAGCAGGAGTACGGCGGCATCACGCTGCCGACGCCGCAGGCCGTTGCGCGCAGCACTACGCCGCCGCCAAAAGGCCGTCTGCGCATCGATCCGGTCGCCAATACGGCTTCGCAACAGCACAGCGCTTCCGGCGACGGTCAGCGGCTGGACGGCGAGCTGCTGGAGGCGCTGATCGGCGGCATGGGGCTGAACGATCTACAGCCGACGCCGCGCTTTGACCGCGACGCGATGCAGGAGCTGGGCCAAATGCTCAGCATGTTCTCGCAGGGAACGGTGGCGCTGCTCTCCTCCCGCTCGATCCTCAAGCGCGGCGTAAAAGCGGAAATGACGGTGATCCTCGACGAGGCCAACAACCCGTTTAAGCTGCTGCCTTCCGGTAAATCGGTGCTGATGCAGATGTTCGGCAGCCGGATGCCGGGTTTTATGCCGCCTAAGCAGTCGGTGCGCGATGCGCTGGTCGATTTACAGGCGCATCAGCTGGGCATGATCGCCGGGATCCGCGCGATTATCGCTTCGATGCTGCAATCCTTTAACCCGCAGCAGCTGGAAGAAGAAGCGCGCGAAGAGGGCGCCATCTCTCGCCTGTCGCTGCCCAACAGCCGTAAAGCCGCGCTGTGGGAGCACTTCGCCAAACGCTACGGTGAAACGGCGGGCGAAATTGAGGATGACTTCCATACGCTGTTTGGCGAAGCCTTCCTGCACGCCTACGACATGGAAGTGAACCAGTACAAAGATTCTCAAATCAGATCGGAAGAATGATGAATATCACCATTGCCTCTATGTCGCACCAGGGCGCTCGCGAAAGCAACCAGGATCAGACCGGCGAGCGCATCGGCGAACGCTCGGCCTGCTTCGTGGTCTGCGACGGGGTGGCGGGGCTGCCCGGCGGCGACGTCGCGGCGGCGCTGGCGCGCGATACCATTCTCCAGCGCTTTAACGGCGAGCGACACCTGGACGCACAAAGTATTCGCCGCTACGTTAACGACGCCAACCACGCAATTCGCCAGCAGCAGGCGATCGGCGACCATAAGCGCATGGGCACCACCCTGGTGAGCTTGTTTATCGATCGCGATTTCGACCTGGCCTACTGGGCGCACGCGGGCGACAGCCGCCTTTATCTGTTCCGACGCGGCTACCTTTATCACGTCACCACCGATCACAGCCTGGTGCAGCAGATGAAGGACGCCGGTCACCAGACCGAAGGCATCAACGGCAATCTGCTCTATTTTGCGCTCGGCATGGGCGATGAGGAGCGCGACGCCAGCTACAGCGACGTGGTCGAGATCGAAGACGGCGACGCCTTCCTGCTTTGCACCGACGGGTTCTGGCACGGGCTTTCGCAGGAAAACATGCAGGAGTCGCTGCATATGGTGAATACGCCGGACGAATGGCTGACGCTGATGCAGCAGGTTATCCGCAAAAACGAGCGGCAGGCCGCCGCCAGCCAGGACAATTACAGCGCCGTCGCCGTCTGGGTCGGCGATCCGCAGGACACCACGCTGCTGCATTCGCTGGAAGCCGCAGCGCAGTTTTTCCCTCTTCGTGATTAAAATAAGGCTTTAACCCACATGAAATATTGGCTAACGGGTGTCACCCTGCTGATTGCATCCGGTGCCTGGGCACAGGATTACCGCGTCGTCACCGCTAAATCGCTGCAAATGGATGTCTGGCTCGATAACGTTAAAGATCAGAAGCCTGCCAGCTGGTGCAAGCGCGATGTTGCGCTGCGCATCGTGGCCAACGGTGATAAAGATCCGGCGAAGGTAAACGAGCTGCTGCCGCAGGTCGCGGGCCTGATGTCGCACAGCTGCGCGAAAATAGCCACGTTTCAATGGCAGCTGACCGACAGCAACGGCAAAGCGCTGGCGCACGGCAGCGCCGCTAAAGCGCAGGGCTGGCAAAGCAAAATGGAGGCACAAACGCCAGCGGCCACGCCGGTACAGGCGGCAACACCCACCGTGCCGGTTCAGGCCGCACCGACAGAAACCGCGCCAGCCGCCGCGCCGGTTAAGGCAGAAGATCTATCGCCGCCGGCGGATACCACGCCGTGGATCCAGTTCAGTCTGCTGGACGGCTGCCACTTCCGCACCTGGTGGAATAATGCCAGCCAGGCCAGCGCGCTGTTTGTGCCTGCGAAAGGCGGCGTGACCTGCGGCAGCGACGGCTGGCTCAGCGGCGACAGCCAGCTAACGCAGCTGGGCAAAGGCGGCGCCAAAAGCCGTCAGGTCAGCTTCGTGCAGGGTTTCCCGGTTTCCGGGCTGAACGGCAAAGCGATTGGTCGCGATACGCAGATCACCACCGTCAACAACGAGCGTATGGTGCTGAGCGACGAGCGTTCGCCGCAGAGCTGGATGATCGTGCCTTACGCGCCCGCGCTGAACGGCTGGCAGGCTGACGGCACCGTGGTGGTGGCGATAAGCCAGCAGGAAGCCAGCGATGCAAGTATCCTGAAGGCGCGCCTGGACGAAGTCCGTAAGGTCTGGTCGCCCTATCTGGCCGACGGCGCGGTGATCGTCAAGCTGGTGGATGAAATCCATCCGCAGCTGAAAGATCCGGCCGCCGGTGCTTACCGGACGCTTAACTGACTCTGTGCCCGAGGAAAGCTATGAAATCTCTGACTCAACTGATGTCCGGCGCCACGCTGTTGGAAACCCTGGCGCGTGTCGAAAGCGATATCAAAAGCCGCCCGGCGGATGCCGACCTGCGCGCCGCCTTCGTACAGCTGCTCTGTCTGGCGGGCCACTGGCCGCGCGCCAAAACCCAGCTGAAATCCTGGCTGGCTTTAAAGCCGCAGGCAAAGCCCACGGTTACGCTGCTGGAGCAGGCCATTACGGCAGAAATCCAGCGAGCGGCGGTCTTTGAAGGCCTGGCGATGCCGAGAATGCCCGGCGAGGCGTTCGCCTGGGCGGAAGCGTTACTGAAGGCGCTGCGTAAAGAGCATGCCGAAGAGGCCGATGAGTTACGCGCGGCGGCTTTTGCGGCGGCGCAGGCCAACCCGGCCCGTGTCACCATGCAGGACGAGCAGACGCAGACCGTGGCATGGCTGATCGACGGCGACGGGCGTCTCGGCCCGATTTGTGAGCTGATCGTTAACGGCCATTACACCTGGCTGCCGTTCGCCGCCGTGCGCGAAATGCGTTTTCAGCCGCCGGCGAGCGTCACCGATCTGGTCTGGCGGCACACGGCCGTCACGCTAATCGACGGCAGCGAACAGGTTTGCCAGCTGCCGGTGCGCTATCCGTTTGCCGATACGGCCGAAGACAACCTGCGGCTGGCCGCCGTCACCGAGTGGACGCCGCTGGACGACCAGCAGTTTATCGGCCACGGTCAGAAAACCTGGCTGAGCGAAGAGCAGGATTTTCCGCTGCTGAGCCTGGCGCATATTGTCTTTGCAGCGGAAGCCGACGATGAGTGACGGTCGCGATTTGCTGCACGGCGGTTTTCGCCAGCGCGGCAGGGAGACGATGACGGCGCGCGATAAAATGCAGCCGTCGCTGCTGGACAGGCTGACCGACAACGCGCCGGATAAGCCGCAGGAAGCCCCCGGCAGCCGCGTGATTTCGCACGCCACGCTGAAGCGCAACGTTCTGCGTGATTTGCAGTGGCTGTTCAACAGCATCAACAACGAAGCGCAGCAGGATCTTTCGCCGTTTCCGCACGTGCAGCGCTCCGCTTATAACTTTGGCGTTGCGCCGCTGGCCGGACAGCGTATGTCCGATATCGAACTGGCCGACATCCAGCGCAAAATCACCAACTCTATTTTGTACTTTGAGCCGCGCATTCTGCCGGCGGGGCTTCAGGTGCGCTGCATATCAGACACCAGCTCGCTCAGCCTGCACAACATGCTGTCGATTGAAATCAAAGGGCGGCTCTGGTGCGTGCCTTATCCGCTGGAGTTTCTGTTCCGCACCGATCTGGATTTAGAAAACGGCCATTTTGAACTGAAAGACGTAGGGTAATTATGGACAGCAAACTGCTCGATTATTACAACCGTGAACTGGCGTACCTGCGCGAAATGGGGGCGGAGTTCGCCGAACGCTATCCCAAAGTCGCCGGACGGCTGGGCATGAGCGGCATTGACGTGGCCGATCCCTATGTCGAGCGGTTGATGGAGGGCTTCGCCTTTCTGACCTCGCGCGTGCAGCTGAAAATGGACGCCGAGTTCCCGCGCTTTTCGCAGCGGATGCTGGAGATGATCGCGCCCAACTATCTTTCGCCCGTGCCTTCAATGGCGATTGCTGAACTGCATCCCGACGGTAAAAAAGGGGATATCAGCGGCGGTTTCCTGGTGCCGCGCGGCACCATGATGGACAGCCAGATGCTGAAAAAAAGCGGCGTCACCTGTAGCTACGCCACGGCGCACGACGTGATGCTGCAACCGCTGCGCATCGCTCACGTGGAACTGGGCGGCGTGCCGGCGGATATCCCGCTTGGCAGCATGGGGCTGAGCCAGCGCGGTGCGGTCAGCGCGCTGCGTATCCGCCTGGAGTGTTTTAGCGAAGTGGCGCTGAGCCATCTGACCCTGAAAGATCTGATGTTTTTTCTCAGCGGCCCGGACATTCAGGCGCAGCAGCTGCTGGAGCTGATGATGCAGCACACGGTCGGCAGCTTTTGCCAGACGGTGGAGCCGCAGCCGCAGCGGGTCGTGCTGGGCGACGACGCGCTGAAGCAGGAGGGCTTTGCGGCTAACCAGGCGCTGCTGCCGGAAGATCTGCGCAACTTTGACGGTTACAGGCTGCTTCAGGAATATTTCGCTTTCCCTGCGCGCTTCCAGTTTGTCAGCATCAGCGGCCTGGGCGAGCTGCCTTCACGCTGTGGGCCAGAGGTAAAAGCCTTTGAGATCGTCCTGCTGCTGGACAAGGCTGACGCGGCGCTGGAGCGGACGATCGACAAAAGCCATCTGGCGCTGCACTGTACGCCGGTTATCAACCTGTTCCCGAAAACGGCGGAGCGGCAGAAAATCAGCGAAGGCGTGCATGAATATCATCTGGTGGTCGATAACATTCGCCCGCTCGACTACGAGATTTACTCGGTGCAGAAGCTGTACGCCACGGGCGACAGGCAGCAGGGCGAGCAGGTGTTCCGGCCTTTCTGGAGCACCTTCAGCCGTGACGAAGGCGACTACGGCGCTTATTTTTCGCTGCGCCGCGAGCAGCGCACGCTGTCCGAGCGCGCGCAGCGTTACGGTACGCGCACCGGCTATATCGGATCCGAAGTCTTTCTTTCGCTGGTGGATGAGCGCCAGTCGCCGTGGCGCGACGATCTGACCCATCTGACGGCAGAAGTTTTGTGCACCAGTCGCGATCTGCCGCTGATGCTGCTGGCGCAGGATCAGGGCAACTTTATGATGGCGGACTCTGTGCCGGTCAGCCAGCTGACGCTGCGCAAAGGCCCAACGCCGCCGCGTCCGGCGCTGGCGGAAGGCATGGCGACCTGGCGGCTGATCAGCCATTTGCAGCTGAATTATTTAAGCCTGATGGACAGCGACGACGGCCAGGGCGCCACGGCGCTGCGCCAGCTGCTGGGGCTGTATGCCAATCTGGCGGAAGCGCCGGTGGCCCGGCAGATTGAAGGCATTCGCCACTGTCGGCTCAAACCGGTCAGCCGTCGGGTGCCGGAACCCGGCCCGATCGTGTTCGCGCGCGGCATCGGCATTGAGCTGAGCGTCGACGAGCAGGCGTTTTCCGGCGCCAGCCCGTGGCTGCTGGGCAGCGTGCTGGAGCAGGTCTTCGCCAGGCTGGTCGCCATCAACAGCTTTACCGAGCTGACGCTGACCAGCCAGCAGCGCGGCGAGGTCGGCTACTGGCCCGCGCGCATGGGCAAAAGGGCGCTGATATGAACGTGTTGCGCATTCGCAAAACGCAGCGGCTGCCGGAGGCGTTCTGGTCGGGCGTGACGCAGGCACCGTGGCGCTACGACCTGTTTCAGCTGCTGCGCAGGCTGGACGCACAGGGCGGCGAGCGCTATCCGCTGGGCCGCGCGCCGCTGCCGCGCCATGAGCCGTTGCGCATCGGTCAGGAGCCGTCGCTGGCCTTCGCGCCCGCCACGCTGTCAAAGGCCGGCCCGCGCGACAACAGCTCGCTGCACGACATCTCAATTTTAAGCTTCGGCCTGTTTGGCCCGAACGGCCCGCTGCCGACGCACCTGACGGAGTACGCCCGCGAGCGCATTATTCATCATCAGGATCGCAGTATGTCGGCCTTTGCCGACCTGTTTCACCATCGGCTGACGCTGCTGTTTTACCGCGCCTGGGCCGACGCGCAGCCAACGGTATCGCTGGATCGGGAAGACAATCAGCGCTTCGATCGTTATCTGGCGAGCCTGATCGGCATGGGCCAGCCGGGCCAGCTGGCAAAAGGCAGCCTGAGCGATCACGCGCGCTTTGCGGCGGCCGGGCATTTAACCCGCCACGCGCGCGACGTCGAAGGCCTGCAAAAGATCCTCAGCCACTATTTTAAGGTGCCGGTCAGGCTGGTGGGAAACGTGCCGCACTGGCTGCCGATCGACAGCCGCGAGCGGGCGAAGCTGGGCGCGGGCCGACATGCGCCGAAGCTGGGCGAATCGATGTTTCTGGGCGTGGCGGTGCGTGACGTGCAGCATAAGTTCCGCATCGAGCTGGGGCCGATGCCGCTGGAAACCTATAACCGCTTTCTGCCGGGCGAGGCCTGGACTCTTGCGCTGCGCGACTGGGTACGGCAATACCTGGGCATTGAATATATCTGGGAGCTGAAGCTGATCCTGGCGGCGGAAGAGGCCAAAGGGATCCGGCCCGGCGACGCAACCCGGCTCGGCTTTAACAGCTGGCTCGGCCATTTAAAAAGCGGCGAGCCGCTACGCGATCTGACCTTCAGCCCGGAACCGGCGGAGCAGGTCGCTGCCAGATAACGTTTTGTTAAAACCCGCACGACCTTGACAGAGAAAGTCACTTTTTCCGGCCGCCTTGCCGAACCGGGCCGCTCGCTTATCGGGCTTGTTCTTTACGGCTCTCTGTTTTAACCGTCATCTACTTACCGAGAACAACCATGTCAGAAATCAGCCGCGCCGTACTGTTCGGCAAACTGGACACGCTGTTATTTACCTCGCTGGAAAGCGCCACCGCCTTCTGCAAGCTGCGCGGCAATCCCTATGTGGAGCTGGTGCACTGGCTGCATCAGCTGATGCAGCAGCAGGAAGGCGATCTGCAACAGGCGATCCGCTATTTTTCACTGGATGAAGAGGCGCTGACGCGCGATATCGTCGGGGCGCTGGATCGTCTGCCTCGCGGCGCCAGCGCGGTGTCGGATCTGTCCGAACATATCGACAGCGCGGTTGAGCGCGCCTGGGTGTACGGCTCGCTGAAGTTCGGCGTGCAGCAGATCCGTGGCGGCCATCTGCTGATTGGCCTGCTGAAAACGTTCAATCTGGCCAACGTGCTGAAAAGTATTTCGCCGCAGTTTGGCCGTATCAGCGCCGATACGCTGCTGGAGCAGTTCGACAGCGTGTTCGCCAACAGCAAGGAGAGCAGCATCACCGCCGCGCCCGTTCAGGAGGGGGCCGTGCCGCAGCAAAAAAGCACGCTGGCACAGTACGCGCAGGATCTGACGGCGCGCGCGCGCGAAGGCAAGATCGATCCGATCGCCGGACGCGATGAAGAGATCCGCCAGATGGTGGATATCCTGATGCGTCGCCGCCAGAACAACCCGCTGCTGACCGGCGAAGCGGGCGTCGGCAAAACGGCGGTGGTGGAAGGCCTGGCGCTGCGCATGGCGGCAGACGACGTGCCGGAGCCGCTACGCAACGTGCAGCTGTGGCTGCTGGACATCGGTATGTTGCAGGCCGGCGCGGGCATGAAAGGCGAATTTGAGGCGCGGCTTCAGGCGCTGATCAATGAAGTGCAGTCCAGCCCGACGCCGATCATCCTGTTTATCGACGAGATCCACACGCTGATCGGCGCGGGCGGCCAGCAGGGCACGGGCGATGCCGCCAACCTGTTAAAACCCGCGCTGGCTCGCGGCCAGCTGCGCACTATCGGCGCGACCACCTGGGCGGAATACAAAAAATATATCGAGAAAGATCCGGCGCTGACCCGGCGTTTCCAGACCGTGCAGGTGCAGGAGCCGGACGAAGAGAAAGCGCTGCTGATGCTGCGCAGCACCGTCACCACGCTGGAGAAGCACCATCGCGTCCTGCTGCTGGATGAGGCCGTGGCGGCGGCGGTTAAGCTTTCGCATCGCTATATTCCGGCACGCCAGCTGCCCGACAAAGCCGTGGCGCTGCTGGATACCGCCTGCGCCCGCGTCGCCGTCAGCCAGAGCGCGCAGCCGCCGCAGCTGGAAGACTGCCTGCACCGCATCCACGCGCTTTCGATTGAAAAAGAGATAGCGGAGCGCGAGGCGAAAGTGGCGATTGGCGATGCGTCCCGGGCGGCAAAAATCAGCGAGCAGCTGGCTGCGCTAGGCCGCCAGCGCGATGAACTGACGGCACGCTGGCAGAGCGAACGCGGGCTGGTGGACGCCATTATCGCGCTGCGCGAGCGGCTGCATAAGGATGATGCGGAAGATGTTGCCGCCCTTCAGCAGCTGCTCGCAGAGCAGCAGCAGCAGCTGAAAACGCTACAGGGCGAAGCGCCGCTGCTGTTTGCCGCCGTCGATGCCAACGTGGTCGCCGCTGTAGTTGCCGACTGGACCGGTATCCCGCTGGGCCGCATGATGAAAAACGAAATCGACGCGGTGCTGAAGCTGGCCGACACGCTGAACGAGCGCGTAATTGGTCAGCGCCACGGCCTGGATCTGATCGCCAAACGCGTGCGCACCTCCCGCGCGCGGCTGGACGACCCGAATAAGCCGGTCGGCGTCTTTATGCTCTGCGGCCCGTCCGGCGTCGGCAAAACCGAAACCGCGCTGGCGCTGGCCGAAACGCTCTACGGCGGCGAGCAGAACATTATCACCATCAATATGAGCGAGTTTCAGGAAGCGCACACCGTTTCTACGCTG
The DNA here is from genome assembly GCF_054057575.1 of Erwinia sp. TECH1. NCBI lineage: Bacteria > Pseudomonadati > Pseudomonadota > Gammaproteobacteria > Enterobacterales > Erwiniaceae > Erwinia > Erwinia sp. TECH1. The sequence continues at coordinate 845,782 of NZ_JBSRZK010000001.1, forward strand.
AAAGGCGCGCCGCCGGGCTATGTCGGCTATGGCGAAGGCGGCGTGCTGACCGAGGCCGTGCGCCGTCGTCCTTACAGCGTGGTGCTGCTGGACGAAATCGAGAAGGCGCATCCCGACGTGCATGAAATTTTCTTCCAGGTCTTTGATAAAGGCTGGATGGAAGATGGCGAAGGGCGTCATATCGACTTCCGCAACACGCTGATTATTCTGACTTCCAACGTCGGCACGCAGCTTATCAGCGCCATGTGCGCCGATCCGGAACTGATGCCGGAACCGGACGCGCTGGCGGGCGCGCTGCGCGGGCCGCTGCTGGAGGTTTTCCCGCCGGCTTTGCTGGGCCGTCTGCTGGTGGTGCCTTATTATCCGCTGAGCGACGACATGCTCGCCAGCATTGTGCGGCTACAGCTAAAGCGCATCCAGCAGCGTCTGGCGCAGAACCACGGCATCGTCTCCGAGGTGGATGACAGCGTGATTGCACGCATCGTTCAGCGCTGCACCGAGGTAGAATCCGGCGGCCGTATGGTCGATGCCATCCTTACCAACACGCTGCTGCCGCAGATGAGCCAGCTGCTGCTGGACGCACACCGGCGTGAAGAGCAGTACCAGCGCCTGCGGGTAACCCTGCACGACGGCGAGTTCCAGTGTCAGTTTGAGGCGTAAGCCGCAATTAAGAGAGTTGTCCAATATGTCAGAACAAGATATTCCGCGAGCCATTCCTGGCGCTCTGCCGGTGGGCTACCGCTTTAACGAGTTTGAAATTAAAGAGGTCATCGGCGGCGGCGGCTTCGGTATCGTCTATCGCGCCTGGGATCATCAGCTTGAACGCACCATCGCCATCAAAGAGTTTATGCCCGCCTCGCTGGCGGTGCGCAGCGACGATCTGACGTTGGTACTGCGCAGCGAGCGCTTCAGCAAAACGTTTCACGCCGGGCTGAACAGCTTTATTCAGGAGGCGCGCCTGCTGGCCCGCTTTAATCATCCGAATTTGCTGCACGTGCTGCGCTTTTGGGTGCAGAACGATACCGCCTATATGGGCACGGCGTTCTATACCGGCACCACGCTGTCGCAGCTGCACAGCCGCCGCCCGGAGATGATTAGCGAAGCCTGGATCCGCTGCCTGCTGCCGCCGCTGTTCGGCGCTATCAATACTATCCACCGCGAAGGCTATCTGCATCGCGATATCTCGCTGGATAATATCCAGATCCAGGAAAACGGCGTGCCGGTGCTGCTGGACTTCGGTTCCGCCCGCAAGGCTATCGGCAACCTTTCTGATGAAACCGAAACCATGCTCAAGCCGGGCTTTGCGCCGATTGAGCAGTACAGCGACGACAACGAGAGCGAGCAGGGCACCTGGACCGATATCTATGCGCTGGGCGCGGTGCTGCATACGCTGATTGTTGGCTCGCCGCCGCCGGTCAGCGTGGTGCGCAGCATCGAGGATAACTATAAGCCGCTGGTGCAGCAGAAGCCCGCCGGCTACTCGCTGCCGCTGCTGCACGCGATTGACCGCGCGCTGGCGCTGCAACCGGAAGATCGGCCGCAGACCATAGACGAGCTGGCGGCGCTGATGGCGCTTTCCGCCAGCGATATCAGTGAAATCGTTGAGGTGAAGGTCAGCGGGCCTGGCACCATGCTGGTGCCGGTAGAAGAAGAGCAGGCTGCGCCAAAAGCCGCCGGGCTGAAGCGCTTTATGGTGCCTGGCCTGATTGCCGCAGGCGTGCTGGTGGGGATTGGCGTGGGCGCGCTGATGGCGGGCGGCGGCAGCGACGATGCGCCGCAGACGGCCGCCACGAATGCGCCAGCGGCAACTTCTGCGCCTGAGGTGACTTCTGCGCCAGCAGTAACGCCAACGGCCTCTCAGCCGCCAGCGGAAACGGCGAAGGCCGCCGAACCTGCGCCACCGCCGGAGCCTGTCGCCCAGGTCTATATCAAGCTGCTGCCGGGCGATAAAGTAGCGATGAACGGCAATCCGCAGGCGCTGGTGCCGTCGCCGAACGGCTTCGCTATGCTGCAGCTGCCGCCGGGCGATTACCGCTTCAGCATCAGCAACAGCGGCCAGACCCGCGATCAGCGCATTACCGTCGATCGCGAAGGCGTGTGGCTGCTGAACCCGCAAAGCTGAGGCCGCGCGCGCCGCTCAGTTCCTGTCCATTCCTTATCCGCCCGGCGTCCCGCCGGGCCTGCCAGTCCGGGAAATCACTATGTTTGATCGTATCACCGTCATCCTGCCGGTCGAGGGCCTGCTGTTCTGGAAGCTCAGCGGCCGGGAGAAGCTCGCCGACGCCTTTGAGTTCACCGTAGAGCTGCTGAGCCCCGACGCGCGCCTCGACCGCAAAACGCTGCTGGGCCAGCCGGTTACCGTCTGTATCCCCACGCAGGGCATGGGCACGCGCTACCTGAACGGCAAAATCACCCGCGCCGGGGTCTACAGCCAGGAGCTGAACGGCACGCGCTACGCGGTGTACCGCCTGAGCATGGAGCCGGACCTGTGGCCGATGAAGCGCGACCGCAACCTGCGCATCTTCCAGGGGCAGACGGTGGTGCAGATAATCAAAACGCTGCTGGACGAGTACGGCGTGACGGTGGAGGACAGGCTGACGGGCAGCTACCGGGTGTGGGAGTACTGCGTGCAGTACCAGGAGAGCAGCTTCGACTTTATCAGCCGGCTGATGGAGCTGGAGGGGATTTACTACTTCTTCCGCCACGAGGCGGACAGGCACACGCTGGTGCTGGCGGACAGCGCGCGGCAGCACCAGCCTTTTCCGGGCTACGGGGTTATTCCGTACCACGCGACGCCGTCGGGCGGCAGCACCTCCGCCGAGGGCATCAGCGTGTGGGAGATGGAGGACAGCGTGACGCCGGGCATCTACAGCATAGACGACTACGACTTCCGCAAGCCGAACGCGTGGATGCTGCAGGCGCGGCAGAACCCGGCGTCGCCGGCGCCGGGGCGGATAGACGTGTACGACTGGCCGGGGCACTTCGTGGACCACGACCACGGGGAGCACTACGCGAAAATCCGCCAGGAGGTGTGGCAGGTGGAGCACCAGCAGATAAGCGCGGTGGGCACGGCGCTGGGGCTGGCGCCGGGGAACACCTTCACGCTGCTGAACGCGCCGTTCTTCAGCGACAACGGCGAGTACCTGACGGTGAGCGCGTACTACGACTTCGAGGAGAACCGCTACGCCAGCGGGGGCGAGGGCGGCACGAAGCACAATATCGCCATCGGGGTTATCCCGTCGGCGGTGACGTACCGTGCGGCGCCGGAAACGCCGTGGCCGCGCACGCACGGGCCGCAGACGGCGAAGGTGGTGGGGCCGAAGGGCGAATCCATCTGGACGGACAAGTACGGGCGCATCAAGGTGAAGTTCCACTGGGACCGTCTGGCGAAGGGGGACGACACCAGCTCGTGCTGGGTGCGCGTGTCGAGCGCCTGGGCGGGCCAGGGGTATGGAAGTATCCAGATACCTCGCGTAGGTGATGAAGTGGTGATCGACTTCATCAACGGCGATCCCGATCGACCAATGGTAACGGGCCGCGTCTATAACGAAGGGAACATGCCACCATGGGGATTACCGGCGGCCGCAACCCAGATGGGATTTTACAGCCGTAGTAAGGATGGACATAAAGATACCGCCAACGCGCTGCGCTTTGAGGACAAAGCCGGTCACGAACAGATTTGGATCCATGCGGAAAAAAACATGGATACGGAAGTCGAGAGCTGTGAAACGCACCACGTGGGCGTCGATCGTCTGAAAACGATTGGCCGTGACGAAAAAGTCACGATAAAGCGCAATCATCTGACGGAAACGGGTGAAAAACACGTCGTTAATGTCGGCAAGGATGAAACTGTGCTGACCATGGACAAAGAGGGTAATGCGCTGCTTGAGGCCAATACCAGCATTAAATTAAAGGTGAAAGACAACTATATATTGATTTCGCCCGACGCCATTGAAATTCAGGTAAAATCAGGGGATCTTCACGCCGAAAGCGAATTACAGGCGCTGTTTAAAGGCAACGAACTGACCACGGTAGGCGACGGTAAAAATACCGAGATGAAAGCGAATGACACGGTAAGTATTACCGGAACGAACGTGGCTGATATCAAAGGCGCGATGGTTAAAATTAACAGTTAATGGCTGAGGAAAAATAAGTATGGGTATGCCTGCGGCCAGAGCATCCATCGATAAAGCCGCTCACGATGGCCCAATTCAGTGCGGGAGTCCTGACGTTATCATTGGAGGATTTCCTGCTGCCCGTAAAGGTGATTCGTTTTCCTGTACGCAGCACGGCAGCGGCATTATTGTCGGTGGTTCCGGCAGCGTGCTGGTTAACGGCGTATCGCTCGCCCGCCAGGGCGATAAAACCCAGTGTAACGCTGGCGGCGCATCAGCTCCTGCAAAACCTAAACCTGCGGCTCCACAATACTGGGGCGGCTCGCTGGCTAAAAAGGCCGGTGAAGACGGTAAAATACATGGCGATCATTATGATGGTCGTATATTAAGCATCTGGAATAACGAAGAAGATAAAACGGAAGATGGACACTATGACACGGCTTCAATGGGCGTGGCATTAGAAGATTTAACGCTTGGCAATATGCAGAGCACGGATGTTCTGAAAGGAGAGTTGAGAAATAAAATAGGCGTGGTAAACGTCAATAGCACGGATTACGGATATTCGACTGATTTATCAGGGTTTAATACGGGCGCGACAGCGACTGGCGCACAGTATGGTGCAACAGGCGCGTTAGGAAATCAGGGAACGCTATATTTAGGTGCTACGGGGGATGTCACATTAGGCACTGCCGAGGCCAAGGCCGTCAGCGAATTTTATACGGGTGATAAAGGACGTTATGGTTTTTCGGGAGAAGTGGGTGCGGAAGCCGCAGCGGTAAAGGCCGAGGCAAAAGGGAACATGAATTTATATAATATTGTCGTATTAGAAGGTAAGGTTGGGGGAAGTGCTGCGGCAATTGGTGCTTCAGCAGGTTTGGCACTTTATGCCGACAAGACTGATTATTCTTTTAACTTGAAAATTTCAGGTAAATTGTCGGCTGTAGTACTTGGTGTAGAAGCCGATGCTGACATAAAGATAGCTGGCAAGCCTTTTATTGATCTTTTATGGGGCATGTTCGATGACAATGAAACTGATGAGATTTCTAAAGTTAAAAATAGTGATGGGGATATTATGACTGGCTGTGCTACAGTGATTATTGGCGGTTAATTTATTTTATAAGGGTATATCAAGATGGAATGGCTTTGTTTTTTGTTTTTTTCAATATCAACTGTAGCTTACATCTGGAGCGGTAATAATACTTTCAGTAAAAAAGAATGGTGGATGTTTTTTTTAAAATTTATCGCCGTATTTTTTCTTACCATTTTAGTTACGCTTTTATTAAAAGGTTTGCTCTCCGTGTGGCATTTCTCATCGGTTGCTATAGTGAAATTATGGTTGCTAAAGTTCTTCACTTCATGTCTTTTTTTTCTTGGTGGAAAGTTGGGGGTTGTTGGACTGTGTACGATTTTCAGTAATATATTTGGCTTTCATAAAAAATATAATCCACGATATTACCCATCGTTGTTATCCATTTCAAAGAAAACTTCCCCTGCCCTTATTGTTTTAACGAAGTGTCTGGTATCCTTTGGTAGCATACTTGCGTTGTATGGCATTTGGTTAGCGCAGCAATAAAAGGAAAGATTCATGCATAACAGCATCAACTACAGTTTTCCGCTTGCCTCTCCTTTTACTAAAGAGGAAATGCAGCAGCGTTACTGGAAATGTCTTTACACCTCTTCCAGTGAGAAGATGCTGCACTATTGGGTAGCCTTACCGCAAAGCCTGAAACCTGCTGAAATCAAACCGGTGGACTTCCCGGAAGTAGGGTTGGTGAATATTGGTCGTTACATTACATCCGACACTACGCCCTACCTTGAGGTTTGGGCAGCTTATGAGCGATGCGAGTGGGAAATGAACGCATCTGACTGGCTGTTCAAAAAGCTGTCCATTATGGGTGAAAAGATCCTGCACCAGCGTATAATTAATAATCCCAACGGTAGCGGCAAGTTTGCAGATGTATTAACAGTCAAAGTTCATGCCTCTGGTGATGAAGTCATCTCGCGCTATACCATACAAAAAGATTACAATCCTGCGGAAGGCGGCGGGAATTACTTCCTTTTGAAAGCTTCCTGCGCTTCACGAGATTATGCTGCGCTGGCTGATGATATATTTTTTGTCGTGGTTAACTGGGATCTCTTAAATCGTAGCAATCTGGCGCTGGCTGAATTATTAACTACCGTTAATCTGGGAGCAGGAAGTTCGTTTAAAGTACCGTTATCCTGGAAAGCTAAAGTTATTTCAGAAAACAGAATGCTCATAGAGCATACTATCGAAAATATTAATTATGGTGCGATAAATTTATACTTTTATCCTGACACTGTGGTTCACTCGGCAGAAGAAATTTTTGATAAATGTGCCGAGCGTTTTCATCAACAGGATAATGGAATAAAACTGGTAGCAAACGAGCTGGAGCCCATCCAAAATGATTTTAACAGCAGTCTGAATATTGATTTATTTACGTGCACGGGCGAGATCACCAGCAGAGATGACCATATGCGCGCTTTTTATCAGGCATACGTTTTCAATAAAAATAACGTATGGGCATATATAGAATTAGTTGGCAGGCATCGTGACGTAAAAGACTATCATTTTGAAGAAAATAAGCGATGCCTGGAAATTATTTTCTCTACCATGCAGATCTCGGCTCATTAAGTTGATGTCTGGTTTTTAGGTACCAATACGACAACCCTGCACTTAAAAACACACTCCGTCTGACCCTACTAAATCTTATCCGCCCGGCGTCCCGCCGGGCCTGCCAGTCCGGGAAATTACTATGTTTGATCGTATCACCGTCATCCTGCCGGTCGAGGGCCTGCTGTTCTGGAAGCTCAGCGGCCGGGAGAAGCTCGCCGACGCCTTTGAGTTCACCGTGGAGCTGCTGAGCCCCGACGCGCGCCTCGACCGCAAAACGCTGCTGGGCCAGCCGGTTACCGTCTGTATCCCCACGCAGGGCATGGGCACGCGCTACCTGAACGGCAAAATCACCCGCGCCGGGGTCTACAGCCAGGAGCTGAACGGCACGCGCTACGCGGTGTACCGCCTGAGCATGGAGCCGGACCTGTGGCCGATGAAGCGCGACCGCAACCTGCGCATCTTCCAGGGGCAGACGGTGGTGCAGATAATCAAAACGCTGCTGGACGAGTACGGCGTGACGGTGGAGGACAGGCTGACGGGCAGCTACCGGGTGTGGGAGTACTGCGTGCAGTACCAGGAGAGCAGCTTTGACTTTATCAGCCGGCTGATGGAACTGGAGGGGATTTACTACTTCTTCCGCCACGAGGCGGACAGGCACACGCTGGTGCTGGCGGACAGCGCGCGGCAGCACCAGCCTTTCCCGGGCTACGGGGTTATTCCGTACCACGCGACGCCGTCGGGCGGCAGCACCTCCGCGGAGGGCATCAGCGTGTGGGAGATGGAGGACAGCGTGACGCCGGGCATCTACAGCATCGACGACTACGACTTCCGCAAGCCGAACGCGTGGATGCTGCAGGCGCGGCAGAACCCGGCGTCGCCGGCGCCGGGGCAGATAGACGTGTACGACTGGCCGGGGCACTTCGTGGACCACGACCACGGGGAGCACTACGCGAAAATCCGCCAGGAGGTGTGGCAGGTGGAGCACCAGCAGATAAGCGCGGTGGGCACGGCGCTGGGGCTGGCGCCGGGGAACACCTTCACGCTGCTGAACGCGCCGTTCTTCAGCGACAACGGCGAGTACCTGACGGTAAGCGCGTACTACGACTTCGAGGAGAACCGCTACGCCAGCGGGGGCGAGGGCGGCACGAAGCACAATATCGCCATCGGGGTTATCCCGTCGGCGGTGACGTACCGTGCGGCGCCGGAAACGCCGTGGCCGCGCACGCACGGGCCGCAGACGGCGAAGGTGGTGGGGCCGAAGGGCGAATCCATCTGGACGGACAAGTACGGGCGCATCAAGGTGAAGTTCCACTGGGACCGTCTGGCGAAGGGGGACGACACCAGCTCGTGCTGGGTGCGCGTGTCGAGCGCCTGGGCGGGCCAGGGATTCGGCGGCGTGCAGATCCCGCGCGTCAACGACGAGGTGGTGATCGACTTTATCAACGGCGATCCGGACAGGCCGATCGTGACGGGCCGCGTGTACAACGAGGCGAGCATGCCGCCGTGGGCGCTGCCCGGCGCGGCAACGCAGATGGGCTTTTTAAGCCGCTCGAAGGACGGCACGCCGGACAACGCCAACGCGCTGCGCTTTGAAGATAAGGCGGGCGAGGAACAGGTGTGGATCCAGGCGCAGAAGAATATGGATACCAATATCAAAAACGATGAAACCCACACGGTAGGCGGTAATCAGACGGTATCCGTTAATAAAGATTTTACCAGCACGGTAAGCGGCGCTTACGTGCAGAAAACACAGAAATCACGTAATGAACTGGTGGGAGGAGATTACGAGCTTTGGGCGCAGGATGGCTTGCAAATTGCCGCCGGACAAGGCATCAGCTTTGTTTCGGGCGAGAGCGTGCTGACGCTCGATCCCAACGGCACCATTTCGTTGCAATGCATTCAGTTCCAAATCAACGCCACCGGCAACGGACAAATCAATACCGGCGGCACGCTGGATCTGAATATCAGCACGCCAACGCCGGGCATCACGCCCGATCCAACACCGATGACTATCGGCTATGAGGTTCTTCAGGCCTTCGATAAAAAAGGAAGCAATTCATGAATTACATTTTATCCGAAGGCACGCTGACGTTACCTGAAGCGGTCCAGGAACAAAGCATCACCTTACTGAAACTGCCCAAAGCACGCGCCACGCTGGTCGTGACCCGAGCGTGGGATGTGCAGGAAGGCGAAGAAGCGCGCTATCTGCAACAGCAGTTGGAAAAAGTGAAACGCGATATGAAAAAATTCGCGGCTGAAAAAGTGCAGGAGGCGCTTTTCGGCGGCCTGCCTGCGCAGGAAGTGGCGATGCGTTTTGAAAACCAGGGCGTGGCGGTCGTGCAAAAGCTGCTGGTCGTCAGAACCGCTACGCATCTGATGACGTTGACCTTTAGCCGGGCAGGATCTTTCGATGCGGCTTCCCTGGCCGTCTGGCAAGATATTAAAAAAGGATTTATTCCTGCCGCAGGATCGGAGGCTTGAGTGATGTCCGATTCGATCGCAGCCCGTTTAGACGATCCTTTAGTGCACAGCTCCGCACTGGCGGATCTTGTCAGCGGATTAGTTGAAGGAGCTATCTATACCGGCATTTTAGCCGGCGCTGGCCTGCTGTTTGCCGTCAACCCGGTAGCCGGCGTCGCGGTTGGCGCGGCAGCCATGCTGGGTGCGATGGCATCCGGCTATCCTGAAAAATTGGGCAACAAAGCCAGCGACGCCGTTGACGGCCTGCTGGATACGCTGGGCATGCGCGGGCCGCCGGATGCGGTTATAACCAGCGGTTCTGATAACGTTAAGATCATGGGCAAACCGGCTGCACGCGCGGCAGGAACCGTAAGCCGTGCCTGGCTGGCTTCGCCGTCTGTCGGCAGCGAAGAAGCGCCGGGGCTGAAAGATATTGCCATGGCCGTGGCGGGCGGGATCGCTTCCACTATCCGTCATCCGGGCGATGCCGTGAGCGCCGCGCTGGATAAGGTCAGCCATCTTAACGCTGAATCGGTAGGCAACTGGTTTAGCAATCTTTGGGATGATTTGATTCAGCCGACCGTTGCCAGTGCCAGTCCTTATGCCACGCCAGCCAATAAAGATACCGTCGCCTGTACCAAAGGGCATCTGGCCGAGAATGCCAATTTTCTGGCGGAAGGCTCGAAAAAGGTGATGATCAACGGCCATCCTGCAGTGCGCAACGGGCATCGCAGCACCTGTGAAGCTACTGTTCAGGTCAGCGATAACCCGCGCGTGCGTATCGGCGGGGACAGCGTGGTGGTGCGCGATATTCGCAGCGGCAAAAACATGCTGGCCTATTTTATCGGCGGCCTGCTGAGCGGCGGTATCGGTAAAGAAGGGGCAAAACTGCTGGAACAGCTTTTTACCCGCATCGCCGCCCGGCGCGCGCTGCGGCAAATCACCTGTACGATCGTTTCTGAAGCCGGAGGAACGGTTGCCGCAGGCGCCATCTCCTCCGTGGCGATGCAGAGTTTTCACCCGGTTAACTATGCTACCGGGGCCAAGATCCTTGCCGGTCAGGACGATCTGGATTTTGTGCTGGAGGATCGTATCCCGCTTTACTGGCAACGCATCTATCACAGCCGCAACCTGACGACCGGTCTGCTGGGCACGGGCTGGATGCTGCCGTTTGAAACGCGTCTGCTCCGCTTTCGTCATCCGGATGGGACTTTCCAGTTTGCCTGGCGCGACATAACGGGTCAGGAGCTGGGACTGGGCGAGATTGCGCCAGGCGACGTGGTGCGTTTTGATGAAGAGGGCTTTACGCTGTTCTGCTCGCTGCAGGGCGTTATCGTCATGCAGACCGCGCAGGGCGAGTTTCATCTTTACGAGCCGGATCCGCAGCGCGAAGGTGAATGGCGAATCGGCCGCATTTATGACCGTCATGAAAACTGCCAGCATTTTAGCTGGAACGAAGCCGGACAGCTGACCGCCATTGCTGGCGATAACGAAGCGCTGGACGTGCGGCTGAGCTATGAACCGCAATATGGCCGACTGACGGCGCTGCATCAGGTGGTCGCCGGGGAATTATGTCCTCTGGTGAATTATCGCTATAACCCGCAGGGACAGCTGATTGCGGTGCAGGATGCTGATGGGGTTGAAACCCGCCGCTTCAGCTGGGATCGCGCCAGCGATCTGATGGCCTCGCACAGTTACGCCACCGGCCTGACCGTGGCCTACCAGTGGCAGCCAGCCCGCGATCCACGTTACTGGCGCGTATATGAGTATCAGGTGCTGGACGAACATCAGCATTGCCTGGAGCGCTGGCTGATTGATGCAGACGAAGAAGATCGCAGCGCAAACGTGACCTGTTTTTCCGGCGGCACCACGCAGCATCGCTGGGACGAGCTTTGTCGTATTACCGACTATATCGACAGCTATGGCGCGCACTGGCGATACCGCTGGGCGGAGCAGGGCGACCTGCTGATGGCTACCCTTGCGCCGGGCGATCGGGTCTGGACCTATGACTACGATGAACGCGCCAATCTGTCGATGGTGCGCGATCCGCTGGGTCAGACCACTACGACCCTCTGGCATCCATCCTATGCGTTTCCGTTAAAAGAGGTGCAGCCCGACGGTGCCGTGTGGCAATACGAGTACAACGACGCCGGAGATGTTATTGCGGTAACCGATCCGCTCGGCGGTACCAGCCGTTTTACCTGGAACGAGCAGGGCGATTTAATCACGCGCACCGACGCGCTGGACAACATGCATCGCTTCTGGTGGAACGAGCGCGGGCAGCTCCGGCGCGACGAGGACTGCTCCGGCAACCAAAGTTATCGTCTGTATGATGATGCGGGAAGGTTGCTGAGCAGCACGGACGCGGAAGGCAACACTACGCGTTATCGCTGGAGCGCTGCGGGTCGTCTGCAGTGCCTGACGCGTCCTGACGGACGTGAAACGGAATATGAATACGATCGCGCCGGCATGCTGGTTGGCGAGAACGTCGACAGCTTTTCAGAGCGGCACGTGGCCCGTAACGTGTGCGGGCAGATCGTCAGCCAGACCGATCCAGCAGGGCATATTACCCGCTATCAGTACGATCGCTTTGGACGGATGACGGCGTTAATCAATCCAAACGGCGATCGCTGGCAGTTCGAGTATGACAACAGCCAGCGCCTGCTGGCGCAGATTGACTACGCGGGGCGTCGCAAAAGCTATGGTTATGATGAGCTGGGCCAGGTTACGGAAGTCGTACAGCATCCGTTGTCTGTTGAAGGCGAAAACCTGCCGCCTCACCGCACGCAGTTTGAATATGATGAAGTCAGTCGCCTGACGGTGAAAACTACGCAGCAGCACCGTACCGAATATCACTACGGCCCGGACTGCGTGGAAGTCAGAAAGATAGCGCTGACGGAATGGGAGAAGGCACGAGCTGAAGGCCGTGAGGCAGAAGCCGAAGTACTGACCTTAACCAGCGACGCGCTGGGCAACCTGCTCAGCGAAGAGAACAGCGGCGGGCTGTTCACGCATCAGTATGACGCGCTGGGCAACCTGACCGGCAGCACGCTGCCGGACGGGCGCGAGCTGAACTGCCTGCGCTACGGCACCGGTCATCTGCTGCAGATGAACCTGAAAATGCACGGTAAGCAGAGCGAAATCGCGGGCTATCAGCGCGATAAGCTGCATCGTGAGATCGATCGCACCCAGGGCGCGCTGCATCAGGAGACGCGCTACGATCCTGTCGGGCGGATCGTGATGCGCCGCAGCGGCTTTATCGATCGTTCAGGCGTGGTGCTGGAGCGCCGCTATCGCTGGGATCGTCTGGATCAGGTGATGCAGCAGCTGGTGTCGGACAGCGCAACGCGGCAGAACGAGTGGGCAAACCAGCAGCAGCGCTTTGGCTATGATGCTACGGGGCAGGTCACGCGTGAAGTCCGCACCTATAAGGAAGAGCATTTCAGCTGGGACGCTGCCGGAAACCAGACCGACAGCCCGGGCGAAACCGTCTGGCGCAACCTGCTGCTCAGGCTGAAGGGTGCGCGCTGGCGCTACGACGGCTTTGGTCGCATGACGTGGCGGAAATCGTCTGCCGATGCCGTGGAGCAGCACTTCAGCTATGACGACGAGCACCGCGTCAGCGAAGTACGTTTCGACGGGCACAGGGAGTTCAGTCGTGCGGAATATCGCTACGACGCGCTGGGTCGCCGTACGCAAAAAATTCTGCATCGCCACGGAAGGGAAAAGGAAGTTATTTCATTTCTGTGGAGCGGCATGCGGATGGTGGGCGAAAGCAGCAGCCTTCAGCCTGCGCGCAACACGCAGTACATCTACGGCGAAAACAGCTGGGAACCGCTGGCGCGCGTAGACAGCATCGGCGAACAGTCGGACATTTTCTGGTATCACACCGAACTGAACGGCCTGCCGGAACGGATGACCGACGAACACGGCGAGGTGGTATGGCGCGGCCGTTTCTCCACCTGGGGCGAAACGGAGCGCGAAAGCGTCACCGGCTTCCAGGCGGTACAGCAGAACCTCCGGTTTCAGGGGCAGTACCTGGACAGGGAGACGGGCCTTCATTACAATTTATTCCGCTATTACGATCCGGTGGGTGGGCGGTTTACCCAGGTTGACCCGATAGGACTGGCGGGTGGGATTAATACTTATGGGTATGTGGGCGATCCGCTGGTTTGGGTTGATCCGCTGGGTTTAAACGGATGCTCCACTACCCTAGGCAAAAATATGATGGAATCTATGGGGCTATCGCGTTCAAGAAAATGGAAAGGATATCAGGCACATCATATTATACCAAAGGAATTAGCCAACCATCAGGCACTCCAAAAAATTAATTATTATATTGATAGTGCATCCAATGGAATATTCTTGCGGAAGGCTGATGATGTAACAAGTGCAATGTCAAGACATCAAGGTAACCATCATGGTTATACTGATGCAGTTAGGGATGCATTGGATAGGGTTGATTTAAATCAATCAGTTGATGAGGTATCCAGGCAAGTCACCATAATCCAGAACAAAGCCAGTCGCGGAATGATGAGTGGTGTTCCAATAAGATCCAAGGATATGTATAATGCTGACATCTTTGGCCGAGATATAACGCAGATTGGCAGGCAGCGAGTATATAGTTTGTGGACAGATATATTAGGGTGATAATATGATGAATCAGAAAGATTTTTATATGGAACCAATTTTATTTATCAATGATGCAAAATTTTTAGCAGGAACGAGAGAGCCGCTGAGTCAATTTGATTTAATTAGTGATCCTGAAGAGGCTAAGAAAATGCTCTTTGAGCAAGAGTTGCCTGATCCTTATGTCTACTGGGGCGACTTTTTTTCTGATTTAATATCGGATATTGTTCTTGATAAAAATTACAAACCAGCACAGAAAGATATATTAGAAGCATCAAAGTTATTGAAAAAAGATACAATCAAAGAAAATATAAGAAAAAGGAAAGCATATTTGCTCAGAAAAAAAAATGGGCTTGCTGGAAATGAAACCTATGATAATTTTTTGAATGATGTAAGTGATGAGGCTATTTATATGTTGAATATGGTGGCTACTCAGCGATATATTTATGGAGAGCAGGAAGGATCTATGTTGGAGGAAATTTACAAAATCTTAAGGCACGGATGTTTACCTTGTAACTTAAATAAAGATAAAAATATTTTTGTTATATTTAATCCAATTGACATAAAGTGATTATTAAGGAAAATTCAGATATGCCATATTTTTAATTGTGGCATATCGCTAAAGCGCAAAAGACAATGAATATTATATTAACTGCTCAATAGCTGAACTAAGGCATGGCCATAGGGTTTTCTATATCAATGTCGATAAAATTAATGACTTGAGTGTTATTAACCAAGAACTCGTGGCTGTTGGAGGATCGACATCAAACGGTCTCCCACTACTTTCAGACTGCCTCCGATCTGGCGCAAATTCCTCCTCTGCCAGCCGATTACTCATAATGTTCTCCAGCGCCGCTCTTGACCGGCTTCCAGGCGGTACAGCAGAACCTCAGATTCCAGGGACAGTACCTGGATCGTGAAAGCGGGCTGTACTACAGTCTTTTCCGATATTATGACCCGGTCAGCGGACGATTTACCCAGCCCGACCCAATAGGTTTGGCTGGCGGGATTAATACTTATGCCTATGTGACGGATCCTATAACATTTGTAGATCCGTTTAGGTGGAAGGGTTGTAGTGTTCGTGAAGGTGACGGTATAACTCATGACATTCAGCTTGTACTAATGCATAAGCATTATAAACAGACATTTGTTCATATTAAAGATGTCATTATAAGTGTGCAGAAAAATATATTTACGATACAACGCACAATGGCGGCTGCCAACAATTATGGGCTTGCGAATTAGCTCATCTGAGCCAACAGCGCCTGCCGCCTGACCCGAGCAATCTCCCGCTTCTACTGTTCAGGCGCAGCCACCATCTATCGGCGCCTGCTTATTTAATTTGCGAGCCGTCTCGCAAGAAAGAGCATCAACTATTTTTATTTAATGCAGCGACAGTAATATAGCCCTCAGGAATAGCAAGCATTGAGGGAACAATATGAAAGTAATCACAGCCGTTCATCCGGGGATTATCCTGCGGGAATATCTGGGCGAGATAACGGTTTCTGAAGCCGCCGCCGCGCTGGATATCACCTGCGAGACGCTTTCCAGCCTGCTAAGCGGGCGGTCAGGTATTAACGCCGATATGGCGCTGCGGCTGGAGGTCGCGTTGGGAACCAGCCCCGTTATGTGGTTAGCGATGCAGGCTGGATATGATTTGCTGATAGCGTCTCAGCAGCGCCGGCCCTATATTAAGCCCCTGATAAAACCCGTGCAGTGTCATTAGGATTGCCGAATTTTAATAATTGAATAAAGCCGGGGGATTTAAGGGGTAATTAAAGGGTAATTAAAGGGTAATTAAAGGGTAATTAAAGGTGTAATTAAAGGGTAATTAAAGGGTAATTAAAGGGTAATTGAAGGGTAATTAAAGGGTGGTTAAGGGGTAATTACAGGGCTGATTGCTAAGTGACTGCTCCGTTATAGATGGTTTATCCTTATTATTTCTTGTATTTTTTTATTATTTGTAGCAGGTTAATATTTAAGTGTATTTGCGCCGTATACCTTATAGCGTAGCGTTCCTGATAAGATAAATTAGTAAAAATATTTTTCAGGTTGCCAACTGCTAAATTATAGCCACGAAAAGATGCTTGCATATTAAAATAACGCGCTGACTGGTCATTGGCTGCAAAGCGACCCGTAGCGCTGTAATAATCTGCGCGCTACGGGCCTGGCCTGTTACTTCGCCAGCTTGTCTTCGGTACGCAATTCAAAATCAGAGGCATCGTGGCGCTCGTGCAGCTGTTCGGCTGGCTCGCCCCAGGTGCGGTTGACGATGCGGCCACGCTGAACGGCAGGGCGCTGTGCAATTTCATCGGCCCAGCGTTGCAGGTTCTTATACGATCCTACATCCAGGAACTCGGCTGCGTTGTACAGATCGCCCCGAACCAGCGCGCCATACCATGGCCAGATGGCGATATCAGCGATGGTGTAATTTTCACCCGCAATATAGCGGTTCTCCGCCAGCTGGCGATCCAGCAGATCGAGCTGACGTTTGGCTTCCATGGTAAAGCGGTCGATGGCGTATTCGATTTTTACCGGCGCGTAGTTATAAAAATGACCAAAGCCACCGCCCAGGTAAGGTGCAGAGCCCTGTAGCCAGAACAGCCAGTTCAGCGTTTCGGTACGGCCTGCCGGATCTTTTGGTAAAAAGTGGCCATATTTCTCTGCCAGATAAAGCAGGATGGCGCCGGATTCAAACACGCGGGTCGGTGGCGTGGTAGAGACATCCAGCAGCGCCGGGATTTTAGAGTTCGGGTTCACTTCTACAAAGCCGGAAGAGAACTGATCGCTGTCGCCAATGCGGATCAGATGCGCATCGTATTCGGCATCGTTAACGTTCAGCGCCAGCAGCTCTTCCAGCAGGATAGTAACCTTCTGGCCGTTAGGCGTACCCATAGAATAGAGCTGCAAAGGGTGTTTGCCGATTGGCAGAATAGCTTCGTGGCGCGAACCGGCGGTCGGGCGGTTAATGCTGCCCCAGGTGCCGCCTGCATTTTTGTTCTCCGACCAGACTTTAGCCGGCTGATAATCGTTGCTGCTCATAAAATTTTCCCTTTTCACGGTTGGATGGCGTAGCGGGACTGACTTCTCGCTGTTAATGGTCTAAAAATAGCGTCGATTGCCGCACTGCACCAAAAGCGGTTGTTACAGCTGATGTCAGATATAGCACCGCTACCGCGCAGACGTTTATCTGGAAAGAGCGATCGCTACGGTAATTCAGATACTTCCGTAAGGAGAGAGAATGAAGCACGACAAAGCCGCATTAAAACAGGCGGGGCTGACGCTGTCCGAGGATGGTCGCGTGTGCTGTTACTGGCAACCGTCAATGCCGGACTATCACGATAATGAATGGGGCAGGCCGGTTGTGGACGATCGTCGTCTTTTTGAAAAAGTCTGCCTTGAAGGCTTTCACTCGGGGATGTCGTGGCAGCTCATCTATAACAAACGGGAAAATTTTCGTCGGGCCTTTGCCGACTTCGATTTTCATCAGGTGGCGACGTTCACGAAAGACGACGTCGCCCGGCTGATGGCGGATAAAAGCATTGTGCGCAATCGGGCGAAAATTCTTTCCACTATTAACAACGCGCAGCGGGCTATTGAGCTGCTTAACGAGGCGGGATCGTTGGCGGAGTGGTTCTGGCAGTTTGCGCCCGGGCCTGATGCCCGACCGGAAATTATCGATCTGGCGTACTGGCAGCAAACCAAAACGTCGCCGGAAGCGACAAAGATGTCAAAAGCGTTAAAAAAGCGCGGCTGGACATGGGTCGGGCCGGTAACCGCCTATTCGCTAATGCAGGCGCTGGGCCTGGTGAACGACCATCTGACAGGTTGTGAATGCCGTAGGGCGGTAGAGGCGGCAAGGGAAAAGGCCTGCTTGCCTTGTGCTAACCAGCACGAGTTAACATCGTACTCTGAAAAAGAATAAAAGGTACGGACCGATCAGGAGAGTGAGAAAATTGTCTGGTAAGCCGCCATCGCCGCTAGACGTAAAAAGAGACTTCGTCCTTTAGCGCCGCTGGCTTCCGCTGACGGGCGCACTTTTACGCCGCGCTTTGCGGCCTTTCTTCCATTTACGCCAGGCATTCGCCGTTGTGGATTGTGTATAGCGTCCGAATCGGCGAAAATGCCGGCCATTGATGATTAATCGCCTGTGTCTTCCTGAGCAAACCGCGCAGCGGCGGCACAGCACCAAACAGAGTTTTTTCATGTCAAATGCACCTTTTATGCAAGAGGTGGCTCGTCGCCGCACTTTTGCCATTATCTCGCACCCGGATGCCGGTAAAACCACCATCACCGAAAAGGTGCTGCTGTTCGGACAGGCGATCCAGACCGCCGGCACGGTAAAGGGACGCGGCTCCAGCCAGCACGCGAAATCCGACTGGATGGAGATGGAAAAGCAGCGTGGTATTTCGATCACCACCTCCGTGATGCAGTTTCCCTATCGCGACAGCCTGGTCAACCTGCTGGATACGCCGGGACACGAAGACTTCTCGGAAGATACCTACCGCACGCTGACGGCGGTCGACTGCTGCCTGATGGTTATCGATGCCGCTAAAGGCGTTGAGGATCGTACCCGCAAGCTGATGGAAGTCACCCGCCTGCGCGATACGCCGATCCTGACCTTTATGAACAAGCTGGACCGTGATATCCGCGATCCGATGGAAGTGCTGGACGAGGTGGAAAGCGAGCTGAAGATTGCCTGCGCGCCGATCACCTGGCCAATCGGCTGCGGCAAGCTGTTCAAGGGCGTTTATCACCTCTATAAAAACGAAACCTATCTTTATCAGTCCGGTAAAGGCCACACCATTCAGGAAGTCCGTGTGGTGAAAGGGCTGGATAACCCGGAGCTGGACGCCGCCATTGGCGAAGAGCTGGCGGCACAGCTGCGCGAAGAGCTGGAGCTGGTCCAGGGCGCGTCGCACGAGTTTGAGAAAGAAGCGTTCCTGAACGGCCAGCTGACGCCGGTGTTCTTTGGTACCGCGCTGGGCAACTTCGGCGTGGATCATATGCTGGATGGCCTGGTGGAGTGGGCGCCGTCGCCTATGCCGCGCGCCACCGATACCCGTACCGTTACCGCCGCAGACGAGAAATTCACCGGCTTCGTGTTTAAGATCCAGGCGAATATGGATCCGAAACACCGTGACCGCGTGGCCTTCCTGCGCGTGGTTTCCGGCAAGTATGAAAAGGGCATGAAGCTGCGTCAGGTTCGTCTGGGCAAAGACGTGGTGATTGCCGACGCGCTCACCTTTATGGCGGGCGATCGCTCGCATGTTGAAGAGGCGTATCCGGGCGATATCATCGGCCTGCATAACCACGGCACCATTCAGATCGGCGATACCTTTACCCAGGGCGAGAACATGAAGTTCACCGGTATTCCGAACTTCGCGCCGGAACTGTTCCGTCGTATTCGCCTGCGCGACCCGCTCAAGCAAAAGCAGCTGCTGAAAGGGCTGGTGCAGCTGTCGGAAGAGGGCGCGGTACAGGTGTTCCGTCCCGTGCACAATAACGATCTGATTGTAGGCGCGGTCGGCGTGCTGCAGTTTGACGTGGTGGTGGCGCGACTGAAAAGCGAATACAACGTCGAAGCGATCTATGAGTCGGTCAACGTCTCTACCGCCCGCTGGGTGGAATGCAGCGATGCGAAGAAGTTCGACGAGTTCCAGCGTAAAAACGAGGTAAACCTGGCGCTGGACGGCGGCGATAACCTGACTTATATCGCGCCGACCATGGTCAACCTGAATATTACCCAGGAACGCTATCCTGACGTGGTGTTCCGCAAAACGCGCGAACACTAACAGGCAGCCTACATACGGTTACCCTGACAGGCGGCGCTTCGGCGCCGCTTTTTTTTGCCCGCTGTTGTTCAGATCCCACCTTACAGACTCATCTTAAAAAGATCCGCTTTTGCCCATTTATCCGCCATATCAACCACAAAGGGCAGCAGAATTCAGATCAGCGTCTATATTTATTTCAACAGGACGCAAAATATGTGGCGCGGTTGCTACAAAGCCTGACTACTGCAGTCACGCCGTTTGTGACTGAAAGCTCACAGTTGTGGGTGCATCAACCTAAGAAGGAAGAGATCGATGAACAAGACTAAGATTGCTAAAACTCTGATGGCTGCTCTGGTAGGTTCTGCACTGGTTAGTGGCGCTGCGATGGCAGAAGACACCACTACGCCAAAAGTACAGTCCACGACCGACAGCGCGGGTTCTAAAATCGATAGCTCTATGAAAAAAGTCGGTGGATACATGGATGACAGCGGCGTGACCGCCAAGGTGAAAGCTGCCCTGGTTGATAACGACGCTATTAAAAGTACGGATATCTCAGTCAAAACTCATGAAGGCGTCGTGACGCTGAGTGGTTTTGTCGCTTCTCAGGATCAGGCTGAACTGGCCGTTTCCGAAGCGAAAAAAATTGAGGGCGTAAAATCCGTCAGCGATAAACTACACGTTAAAGACAGCGCAAAAAGCAGCGTCAGCGGCTATGCCGGTGATGCAGCAACAACCAGCGAAATTAAAGCTAAACTGTTAGCGGATGACATCGTACCGTCCCGCAACGTGAAAGTTGAAACCACCAACGGTGTGGTTCAGCTTTCCGGTTCGGTAAAAACCCAGGCACAGTCAGATCGTGCTGAAGGCATTGCCAAAGCGATTGAAGGCGTCAAGAGCGTGAAAAACGATCTGGCGGTGAAATCGTAATACCGGCGCGGGCTGGCTATTACGGCCAGCCCGTGACGGCGCCGTCGTCAGGCAGAAATCAATAACAGATGATGTTCGATTTTAATATAGGGTAAGGAGAAGCTTATGTTTCGTTGGGGTATTATCTTTCTGGTTATCGCACTGATCGCCGCTGCATTAGGTTTCGGTGGTCTGGCAGGTACGGCAGCATGGGCAGCGAAAATTGTCTTCGTTGTCGGTATCATTATCTTCCTGATCAGCCTGTTTACCGGCCGCAAGAAGTTATAGCTTTAACGCTCTCCACGGCAGCGTCAGCGCTGCCGTGGGAAGAAACGTCTCGCCCGTCTGCACTTCCTCTCTTTTCCCCATTTACTTCTCGCTGCATTTTTTTCCCACGTTCATGTCACGCTGCATTTTTTTCCACGTTCATGTCACGCTGCATTTCGTCACTTTTTACCTGCGTTCATTTCACGCTGCATTTCATTACCTTTTTGCCCCGCGTTCATTTCTCGCTACACTTCGTCACGCTTTTCACTCCCCGCATTAACACTCATAGCAATAAGCGCCAAACCGCCGCCACTACGTGAGCGTATCCTCACCGCATTAGCTATCAGAGGGAGGGAGAAAGGTGGGCAGACGCATTCCGATTACGCTCGGCAATATTACGCCGCTGGCGCTGGCACCTTTTCATCCGGGCAAGCTCGCTCTGGTCTGTGAAGGCGGCGGACAGCGCGGGATTTTTACCGCAGGCGTACTGGACGAGTTTCAGCGGGTTGGTTTTAATCCTTTTGACCTGATGATTGGTACTTCCGCAGGCGCGCAGAACCTCTCTGCATTTATCTGCGGTCAGCCTGGCTATGCCCGGCGGGTGATCACGCGCTATACCACCAGCAAACTTTTCTTCGATCCGCTGCGCTTTGTGCGCGGCGGCCATCTGATCGATCTGGACTGGCTGGTGGATATTACCGCCAAAGAGTTTCCGCTGGCGATGACGGCGGGCGAAGAGGCGTTTTCCCGGGGGCGCGAGTTTTACATGTGCGCCTGCCGCAGCGACGACTATTCGCCCGGCTACTTTGCCCCCACCGCAGCGAACTGGCTGAACATCATCAAAGCCTCCAGCGCCATTCCCGGCATGTACCGACCCGGCGTCGATCTGGAAGGCATCAGCTACCTGGACGGCGGAATCAGCGATGCGGTGCCGGTGCGCGAAGCGGCGCGGCGCGGTGCCGACACCATAGTCGTCATCCGAACCGTGCCGTCGCAGATGACCTATACGCCGCAGTGGCTGAAGCGCGTCGAGCGCTGGCTGGACAAAGGCGCGCTACAGCCGCTGGTTAATATCATGCATCTGCATGAAGAGAGCTACCGCCAGACCCAGCAGTTCATTAACGAGCCGCCTGGCGATCTGAATATCATTGAAATTTTCCCGCCGCGCGCGCTGGCAAGCATGGCGCTGGGCAGCCGCATCGCCTCGCTCAATCAGGACTATCATCTGGGCCGTCGCTGCGGCCGTTATTTTTTGGCTACAATAGGGCAGTGGTTGCAGGGTGAAGCACAGGCTACTGCGCCAGTGGTGCCGGACGTGCCGCCCGCCAATGAACCGGCGATCGTACCACCGGCGAGCAATGATGATGATTTTCCTGAAGGATCGCTGGCATGACTTTTGTCGATACGCACTGTCACTTTGATTTTCCGCCCTTCTGCGGCAACGAGGCGGAAAGCCTGCGGCTGGCGGCGGAAGCCGGGGTGGAAAAGATCATTGCGGTGGGCGTTTCGGCGGATCGTTTTGCCGGGGTGCTGGCGTTGGCGGAAAAGTATGCGCCTTTATACGCGGCGCTGGGTACGCATCCGATGGCGATTGCCGGCCATCAGGAAGCGCATCTGCAACAGCTGGAAGATTATCTACGGCAGGGGTCGTCGAAGCTGATAGCGATCGGCGAGATCGGGCTGGATCTTTATATTGAAAACCCGCAGTTCGACAAGCAGCAGGCGGTGCTGGAGGCGCAGCTGCGGTTGGCAAGGCGCTATGATTTACCGGTGATCCTGCATTCAAGGCGCACGCACGACAAGCTGGCGATGCAGCTGCGCAAGCTCGACTTGCCCGCGCGCGGCGTGGTGCACGGCTTTGCCGGTAGCGAGCAGCAGGCGTTAGCCTTTATCCGCGAAGGCTTTGCCATTGGCGTCGGCGGCACTATCACCTACGAGCGGGCCAGCAAAACCCGCAATGCTATTGCACGTTTGCCGCTGACCTCGCTGCTGTTAGAAACCGATTCGCCCGATATGCCGGTGCAGGGTTTTCAGGGCCAGCCAAACCGTCCCGAAAGAATCAAGCACGTCTGGCAGAGCCTGTGCGAGATCCGCGATGAATCGCCGCAGGAGATTGCCGACACGCTTCGCGAAAATACCCGCCGACTGTTTCGGATCTGACGCTGGTATATACAGTAGGTCATTAACCGTCCATCCTGGCTAATGTACGGTTTCGAAACCTTTCCCGGCAGACCGGGCTGCTATCGCTGTGATACGTCAGGCCACCCTTTCACGGCACAATAATTGTGATTGCCATCATATTAATTCAGTTATTGCCGATCGTGTATTCCATATCCCACCTGATATCGTGCAAAATTAATCCCCAATCCTTTGTTTGATAATGTCTTTAGTCTTTATTTTTGACGAAAATTTCGCTGCTTGACGGTTTCCTGAATCAGGTGTAAAACTTTCTTTGCCTTGTTAAGACGTGAAAGGAAACTAATTATATTTCAGGTTGAAGTTAAAAGGATTTTATTATGGCTATTCGAGAAATTAGTGCTGAACTTTGAGGGCTATTTCAGGGGGTAATGAACATAGCAATTATGAGGCTGGTGGTGCAGGTAAAAAAAATTCACGGCAATCAACTATACAGCGGGGAGCTGGCGTAGATATTTACAAAGATGTTAATGTTGACTGCCTGGTAGACACAGGAATGGGTATAATTGGGGGAGTTAAAGAAGGCCCGGCGGGTATGACAGGCGGCATGTTGCTAACAGCTATAAATCATGTGTGAGGGAACCTAACCGAAACTCAAACGGAGGGGGGAGCATTTCCCCGGGGCAATGTACCTGGTAAAGAAAGAATCCTTAATAAAAATTGGGCATATAATTGTTATTATCGTGGGGTTTCAATTTGCATCAGCCATATTAAGTGGGATGGGCATTGTGTCCGCCTGGTGCCCGCTACCGCAAAGCTTTTCTCGCTGGGCAGTGATAATAATAACTTCTTTGGGCAGCGTTCGGCTTTTAGATGATATCTTTGTTTTTCTTCTTAACAGATTAAATAAATCCGGTAGGGAAAGTAATTATTGAAATACCTGAATGAATCAGCCCATATCGCTCAAGGTCGCTTTGATTAGCGGCCTTATTTATTGAAAGTGCCATAAATAGCAGCACCATTAATGCTAACATTGATGCGGGCGGCGCGCAGCGTCATAACCTGTGACGTAGTTATTTCATAATTCGTGGATCCCATGCTGCTGGCAGAGAGGTTTATCAGGCAGGGCATCCATAATTATCGTCTGAAGAAATATGCCTGATGTTATTCTCCGCCAGTGAATAACGTCGTTTCTCAATGTTACTATCATAACATTTTGTGATGTCCGATCGGCGGGCCTGTACCCTGTATTCCGGCAGTCTGGTGTGATTTCTGTCCGGTTTGCGCTACAATTACGGCAACAGCAGCGGCCTCAATGTGAAAGCTATCACAGACGAAGCCCGGAACGAATGTTACTATCCTAACATTGTCCCTGTGCTGCGCCCACGCCAACCGCCTTTTCGGAGAAAACCATGACTGATTTAACCACCGCCGCCGTTCGCGCGCTGAAGCTGATGGATTTGACCACCCTGAACGACGACGATACGGACGCCAAAGTGGTTGCGCTGTGTCATCAGGCCAAAACGCCTGTTGGCGAGACGGCGGCCATCTGCATCTATCCCCGTTTTATTCCGATTGCGCGTAAAACGCTGCGCGAGCAGGGCACGCCGGATATTCGTATCGCTACCGTGACTAACTTCCCGCACGGCAACGACGACATCGAAATCGCACTGGCGGAAACGCATGCCGCTATCGCCTACGGCGCTGATGAAGTGGACGTGGTTTTCCCTTACCGCGCGCTGATTGCCGGTAACGAAGAGGTCGGCTACGACATAGTTTACGCCTGCAAAGAAGCCTGCGCCGACGCGGGCGTGCTGCTGAAGGTCATTATCGAAACCGGCGAGCTGAAAACAGAAGAGCTGATCCGTAAAGCGTCTGAAATCGCTATCGATGCCGGTGCAGACTTTATTAAAACCTCTACCGGCAAAGTCGCGGTTAACGCCACGCCGGAAGTGGCGGAAATCATGCTACGGGTTATCGCCGAAAAAGGCGTGAAGCACCAGGTTGGCTTTAAGCCGGCGGGCGGCGTGAAAACCGCTGAAGACGCGGCTATCTACCTGAAGCTGGCGGACGATATCCTGGGCGAAGAGTGGGCCGACGCGCGGCATTTCCGCTTCGGCGCCTCCAGCCTGCTGGCCAGCCTGCTGAACGCGGCCGGTCACGCTGGCGCAAAAAGCGATTCCGCTTACTAATCCACTTTCATAAACGGGTCAGCCCGCCTGCCGAAATAAGCGGGCGCCCGTCAACCCAGCCCGGACGCGACGGCCGGGCCATCAAACCTCACCAGGGGGTAACGTGTTTCTGCCACAGGAAATTATTCGTAAAAAAAGAGATGGTCAGGCGCTGAGCGAGGAAGAAATTCGCTTCTTTATTAACGGTGTACGCGATAATGCGGTATCGGAAGGACAAATTGCCGCGCTGGCGATGACCATCTGGTTCCATGATATGACGCTGCCGGAGCGCGTGGCGCTGACGATGGCAATGCGCGATTCCGGCTCGGTGCTGAACTGGCAGAGTCTGGGGCTGAACGGGCCGGTAGTGGATAAGCACTCTACCGGCGGCGTGGGCGATGTCACCTCGCTGATGCTTGGCCCGATGGTGGCGGCCTGCGGCGGCTATGTGCCGATGATCTCCGGGCGCGGCCTTGGTCACACCGGCGGCACGCTGGATAAGCTGGAAGCGATCCCCGGCTTCGATATCTTCCCGGAAGATCACACCTTCCGTAATATTATCAAAGAGGTTGGCGTGGCGATTATCGGCCAGACCAACTCGCTGGCGCCGGCCGACAAGCGCTTCTACGCCACGCGCGATATCACGGCGACCGTTGATTCCATTCCGCTGATCACCGCCTCGATCCTGGCGAAAAAGCTCGCCGAAGGGCTGGATGCGCTGGTGATGGACGTTAAAGTCGGTTCAGGCGCTTTTATGCCGACTTTTGAGCAGTCTGAAAGCCTGGCACAGGCGATTGTCGGCGTGGCCAACGGTGCAGGCTGCAAAACTACCGCGCTGCTGACCGATATGAATCAGGTACTGGCCTCCAGCGCGGGCAACGCGCTGGAAGTGCGCGAGGCCGTGCGCTTCCTGACCGGCGAATACCGCAATCCGCGCCTGCTGGAAGTGACGATGGCGCTCAGCGCCGAAATGCTGCTGTCAGGCGGGCTGGCGGCCGATCGCGATGAAGCCATGCGCAAGCTTCAGGCGGTGCTGGATAACGGCCGCGCGGCGGAAGTGTTTGCGCGCATGGTGGCCGCGCAAAAAGGCCCAACCGACTTTATCGACAGGCTGGACAGCTACCTGCCCGCGCCGATGCTCAGCAAAGCGGTGTATGCCGACCGGCCCGGCATCGTCAGCGCAATGGATACCCGCGCGCTGGGGCTGGCCGTAGTGGCGATGGGCGGCGGTCGTCGTCGCGCCAGCGACAGTATCGACTACAGCGTAGGGCTGAGCGAGATGGCGCAGCTGGGCGACAGCGTGGACGGCCAGCGGCCGCTGGCGGTGATCCACGCCGCCAGCGAAGCGAGCTGGCAGGAGGCCGCCGCCGCAGTGAAACAGGCGATAACCCTGGCAGAAAAATCACCGCAGCCGACGCCAGTTATTTATCGCAGAGTGACGCAATAAACGGCATACTGTTCCGATCGATAAAATTTAGCTCATCGCGTTAACAACGCAGGAGACCACGATGAAACGTGCATTTATTATGGTGCTCGACTCTTTCGGCATTGGGTCAAGCAAAGACGCTCATAAGTTTGGCGATGAAGGTTCCGATACGCTGGGGCATATTGCCGAAGCCTGCTTTAAAGGCGAAGCGGATATCGGCCGCAAAGGGCCGCTGCATCTGCCCAATCTTACCGCGCTGGGCTTAGGCAAAGCGGCGGAGGCCTCTACCGGTAAGTTCCCATTGGGGCTGGATAAAGACGCTGAAATTATCGGCGCCTACGCCTATGCCAGCGAGCTGTCGTCGGGCAAAGATACGCCTTCCGGCCACTGGGAAATCGCCGGCGTGCCGGTGCTGTTTGACTGGGGCTACTTCACGGAAAAAGAGAACAGCTTCCCGCAGGCGCTGCTGGACGAGCTGGTAGAAAAAGCGGACCTGCCTGGCTATCTGGGCAACTGCCACTCTTCCGGCACGGTGATCCTTGACCAGCTGGGCGAAGAGCATATGAAAACCGGCAAGCCGATTTTCTATACCTCTGCCGACTCGGTGTTCCAGATCGCCTGTCATGAAGAAACCTTTGGCTTACAGCGCCTGTACGATCTCTGTGAAATCGCCCGCGAAGCGCTGACCGAAGGCGGCTATAACATTGGCCGCGTGATCGCACGTCCGTTTGTGGGCGACAAAGCGGGGCACTTCGAACGTACCGGCAACCGTCACGATCTGGCCGTTGAACCGCCTTCGCCCACCATCCTGAAAAAGCTGGTGGAGGAAAAAGGCGGCGAAGTGGTCTCCGTGGGCAAAATCGCCGATATCTATGCGCACGTCGGCATCACCAAAAAAGTGAAGGCGACCGGGCTGGACGCGCTGTTTGACGCGACCGTGCAGGAGATGAAAACGGCGCCGGACAACAGCATCGTCTTTACCAACTTTGTGGATTTCGACTCCACCTGGGGCCACCGTCGCGACGTGGCTGGCTACGCGGGCGGCCTGGAGCTGTTTGACCGTCGTCTGCCAGAGCTGATGGCGCTGGTACAAGAGGGCGATATTCTGATCCTCACCGCCGACCACGGCTGCGATCCAACCTGGCAGGGCACGGAACATACCCGCGAGCACATCCCAATTTTGATTTACGGCCCGAACGTTAAGCCCGGCTCGCTGGGATACCGTGACACTTTTGCGGATATCGGTCAGACTGTCGCAACGTATTTTGGCCTGTCCGCGATGGAATATGGCAAAAGCATGCTGTAATCAGCGCAACGTAACACGCCGGTGCAAGCCGGCAAAAAGTAAATAAGGATAAAAGATGGCTACCCCTCATATTAACGCAGAAATGGGTGATTTCGCTGACGTGGTGCTGATGCCGGGCGATCCGCTGCGCGCAAAGCACATTGCTGAAACCTTTTTGCAGGATGCCGTGGAAGTCAATAACGTGCGTGGGATGCTGGGCTATACCGGCACTTACAAGGGCCGCAAAATCTCCGTGATGGGCCACGGCATGGGCATTCCTTCCTGCTCAATCTACGCCAAAGAGCTGATCACCGAATTCGGCGTGAAGAAGATTATTCGCGTAGGCTCCTGCGGCGCGGTTCGTGAAGACGTGAAGCTGCGCGATATCGTGATCGGTATGGGTGCCAGCACCGATTCCAAAGTGAACCGCATGCGCTTTAAGGATCACGATTTCGCGGCCATCGCCGATTTCGATATGGTGCGCGACGCGGTAGACGCGGCGAAAAACCTGGGCGTGGAAGCACGCGTCGGCAACATCTTCTCCGCCGATCTGTTCTATACGCCGGATCCGCAGATGTTCGACGTGATGGAAAAGTACGGCATCCTGGGCGTGGAAATGGAAGCAGCGGGCATCTATGGCGTGGCGGCGGAGTTCGGCGCGAAAGCGCTGGCTATCTGTACCGTTTCCGACCATATCCGCACCCATGAGCAGACCTCGGCGGCCGAGCGTCAGACCACGTTTAACGACATGGTTGAGATCGCGCTGGAATCCGTTCTGCTGGGCGACAAAGCCTGATTTAAGTGGCCGCTGCCCTCAGCGGCCGTTGGCTAAAACCGGTCGGAGAATCGACCGGTTTTCCCGTAAAAGTATCTATTCATCTTTCCCGCTCGTTTTTTGCTATTGTCCTTTATCCTCAGACAATTAAGTGATAAGTATCTATTCATGAATCTATTCATGGTGGGTCATTATGTCTGCAATAACGTCACTTTTGCTGCACGGCCCGCTTGATGCCGCCGCAGATTGCCCTCGATCCCGCCGTGCCGCGCGAGGTGTGGTTTCGGGCATTAGCAATGGCGCAGCGCTACTGGCAGATGATTGCCGCAGGCGCTGAATGGAGTAATGAGTTTTGCCGGATTGCGGCGGCTATGCAGCAGACGCTGAACGCGCTGCCGCCGCAGATTGAGCGAATGGCGTAAGAGGTGAAGGCCGCCCGGAAAAAAGCGACCGCTAGCTTTTATCCGCAGGCGCGTCGTCGCCGTTATCTTCTTTTACCGGACGGTTAGCGGTAAGCAGAAAGGGCGACTGCTGCCAGCGCGTGCGGCGATCCCGCAGCAGCGTACGGGTAAGGATAATGCCGATAGCCAGCGCCAGCAGCATCATCAGGCGCAGGATATTGGTGGTGTTATCGACCTGCCGCGAATCCGTCACCAGCACGTGGGTATCCAGCGTGACGCGCAGAAAACCGCGCGGCCCGTCAGCGCTGGCCAGCGGCTCCACCAGCTGATGGTTGAAGTAGCTGCCGGCCCGTTGTCCGTCCAGCGCCAGCCGGTCGCGCACGTTAATGGTTTCGCCGCTGCGCGCCAGCAGCGTGCCGCTGTCGTCATAGACTGATGCGTCCAGAATGCGGCTCTCTTTGGTCAGCTGTGCGAGAACATCGATAATCTTCTGATGGTTGTCATCGCTGTTTTCCATCAGCGGCGACAGGCTAAAGGCGACCTGGCGAGTCAGCGTGCGCGCCAGCTCCTCCACCTGCTCCGAGCGGGCCATCTGATGGCCCATGCTGAACCATGATGCGCCCTGCATCAGCACGACCAGCAGCGCCAGGCAGATCAGGACGATTACCGTGCGGTGCAGCCGAAATGTTAGTTTGGCTTTTGCCATTTTTGCCCTTCACCTATTGTCCGGAAACGGAACCGCATTTATGTTGCCAGAAGCGGGCGAGACAGGGTAGCCTCTTGCGTGATTAAACTGTCCCCTACAGGAGCTGTAATGCCAAATAGTCTGACCTGGTGCGACCTGCCTTCGGATGTCTCTCTCTGGCCGGGTTTACCTCTTTCCCTCAGCGGCGATGAAGTGATGCCGCTGGATTATCGCGCTGGCCGCACCGGCTGGCTTCTGTATGGGCGCGGCCTGAATAAAGATCGCCTGACGGCGCTACAGCACAGGCTGGGGGCGGCGATGGTTATCGTCAGCGCCTGGGCGGTGGAGGACTATCAGGTTATCCGGCTGGCGGGCTCGCTGACGCCGCGCGCGGCCAAACTGGCGCACGAAGCCGGGCTGGACGTGGCGCCGCTGGGCCGTATTCCGCACCTGAAAACGCCGGGTCTGCTGGTAATGGATATGGATTCCACCGCTATCCAGATTGAATGTATCGACGAGATCGCCAAACTGGCGGGCAGCGGCGAGCTGGTGGCGGAAGTGACCGAACGCGCGATGCGCGGCGAACTCGATTTTACCGCCAGCCTGCGCCAGCGCGTGGCTACACTTAAAGGCGCCGACGCCAATATTCTGGCACAGGTCAGGGCGGAAATGCCGCTGATGCCGGGTCTCAGTTCGCTGGTGCACAAGCTCCAGGCGCTGGGCTGGCAGGTGGCGATCGCTTCCGGCGGCTTTACCTATTTTGCGGAATACCTGCGCGATAAGCTGCGCCTTTCCGCGATTGTGGCGAACCAGCTGGAAATCCGCGACGGCAAGCTGACCGGCGAAGTGCTGGGCGATATCGTCGATGCGAAATACAAAGCCGAGACGCTGCGAAAGCTGGCGAAGCGCTTTGAGATCGCGCCGGAACAAACCGTGGCAATTGGCGACGGCGCCAACGATCTGCTGATGATCCAGGCGTCCGCGCTGGGCATCGCCTATCACGCCAAGCCGAAAGTTAACGAAAAAACAGAAGTTACCATCCGTCATGCTGACCTGTTAGGCGTGCTCTGCATCCTGACCGGCAGCCTGATCCATGAAGAACGCTAAGGGGTAGATTTGGCCAAAGCGGTAAAGCGCGCCTTTGTTTGTAATGAATGCGGCGCAGATTATCCACGCTGGCAGGGGCAATGCAGCGCCTGCCAGGCCTGGAACACCATCACCGAGGTGCGCCTGGCGGCGTCGCCAACGGTGGCGCGTAACGAACGTCTGACCGGCTATGCGGGCAGCGCCGGCCCAAGCCGCGTGCAAAAACTGTCGGAAATCAGCCTGGAGGCGCTGCCGCGCTTCAGCACCGGCTTTAAGGAGTTCGACCGCGTGCTGGGCGGCGGCGTGGTGCCGGGCAGCGCCATCCTGATCGGCGGCAGCCCCGGCGCGGGGAAAAGTACGCTGCTGCTGCAAACGCTCTGCAAGCTTTCCGAGAACATGAAAACGCTCTACGTCACCGGCGAGGAGTCGCTGCAGCAGGTGGCGATGCGCGCGCACCGGCTGGGTTTGCCGACCGCCAATCTGAATATGCTTTCGGAAACCAGCATTGAGCAGATCTGCCAGATCGCCGAGCAGGAAGAGCCGAAGCTGATGGTGATCGACTCCATTCAGGTGATGCATATGGCGGATATCCAGTCCTCGCCCGGCAGCGTGGCGCAGGTCAGGGAAACCGCCGCCTACCTGACCCGCTTTGCGAAAACACGCGGCGTGGCGATCGTGATGGTCGGCCACGTTACGAAAGACGGCTCGCTGGCGGGGCCAAAGGTTCTGGAACACTGCATCGACTGCTCGGTGCTGCTGGATGGCGATGCGGATTCGCGTTTTCGCACCCTGCGCAGCCATAAAAACCGCTTCGGCGCGGTGAACGAGCTGGGCGTGTTCGCCATGACCGAACAGGGGCTGCGGGAAGTCAGCAATCCTTCCGCCATCTTCCTCAGCCGCGGCGACGAGGTCACCTCCGGCAGTTCGGTAATGGTGCTGTGGGAAGGCACGCGGCCGCTGCTGGTTGAGATCCAGGCGCTGGTGGATCACTCGATGCTGGGGAATCCACGCCGCGTGGCGGTCGGCCTGGAGCAGAACCGTCTGGCGATCCTGCTGGCGGTGCTACATCGTCACGGCGGTCTGCAAATGGCCGATCAGGACGTTTTCGTCAACGTGGTCGGCGGCGTGAAGGTCACGGAAACCAGCGCCGACTTAGCGTTAATGCTGTCGATGGTCTCCAGCCTGCGCGATCGCCCTTTGCCGCAGGATCTGGTGGTGTTTGGCGAGGTCGGGCTGGCCGGAGAAATCCGTCCGGTGCCGAGCGGCCAGGAGCGTATTTCCGAAGCGGCCAAGCACGGCTTCCGTCGCGCCATTGTGCCCATTGCCAACGTGCCGAAGAAAACGCCGGAGAACATGAAGGTGTACGGCGTGAAAAAGCTGGCCGACGCGCTGGCGATCCTCGACGAGCTTTAACTTAAAAGCGGAGCGTGTTGCGCGCTCCGCACTTCAAAGCGGCGGAACGTACGCCCGTTATGCAGGAGGCACCCGGTGTCGTCATTTGATTATCTGAAAACGGCTATTCGCCAGCAGGGGTGTACGTTGCAGCAGGTGGCGGAAGCCAGCGGCATGACCAAGGGCTACCTCAGCCAGCTGCTCAACGCCAAGATCAAAAGCCCCAGCGCGCAAAAGCTGGAGGCGCTGCACCGCTATCTTGGCCTGGAGTTTCCGCGCCGTGAAAAAACCATCGGCGTGGTGTTCGGCAAATTCTATCCGCTGCATACCGGCCACATCTATCTGATCCAGCGCGCCTGTAGTCAGGTTGACGAGCTGCATATCATTATGGGCTACGACGAGTCGCGCGACCGCGAGCTGTTCGAGGCCAGCGCCATGTCGCAGCAGCCGACCGTCAGCGATCGCCTGCGCTGGCTGCTGCAAACTTTTAAGTACCAGAAAAATATCCGTATCCATTCGTTTAACGAAGAGGGCATGGAGCCTTATCCGCACGGCTGGGACGTCTGGAGCCGGGGCATCAATGACTTTATGGAAAACCACGGTATTGTCCCCAATCGGGTTTATACCAGCGAAGAGCCGGATGCGCCGCAGTATCAGCAGCATTTGGGCATTGAGGCGGTGCTGATCGATCCTAAACGATCCTTTATGAACATCAGCGGCGCGCAGATCCGCCAGGATCCTTTCCGCTACTGGGAATATATTCCGACGGAAGTAAAACCGTTCTTTGTGCGCACGGTGGCTATCCTGGGCGGCGAGTCGAGCGGTAAATCGACGCTGGTTAACAAGCTGGCAAATATTTTTAACACTACCAGCGCCTGGGAATTTGGCCGCGACTACGTGTTCTCGCACCTGGGCGGCGACGAGATGGCGCTGCAATATTCTGACTACGATAAGATCGCGCTGGGCCAGGCACAGTACATCGATTTTGCGGTGAAATATGCGAACAAGGTCGCCTTTATCGATACCGACTTTGTGACGACCCAGGCCTTCTGTAAGAAGTATGAGGGGCGCGAGCATCCTTTTGTGCAGGCGCTGATTGATGAGTACCGCTTTGATTTGGTGATCCTGGTCGAGAACAACGTCCCCTGGGTAGCGGACGGGCTGCGTAGCCTCGGCAGCTCGGTGGATCGCAAAGAGTTCCAGGCGCTGCTGGTTTCCATGCTGGAGGCGAACAATATCGATTTTGTGCACGTCGAGCAGGATAGCTACGACGAGCGCTTTCTGCGCTGCGTGGAGCTGGTACAGGAGATGCTGGGCGCGCGTTCAACCGGCGGCTGAGCGAATAAAATAAAGGGAGCGAAGCACGCTCCCTTTGAGGTTGCTGACAAACTCATCTTCGCGGATGTAATGATTCCCCAGCCAGCAACTGATCCGGCGGTTGCACCGGTGCTTAACGGTTCTGCCATATAAAACCCTTAAAATAAAAAAGGCCCACCGAAGTGAGCCTAAAAATAACTGGAGCCAATCTGATTTAAATCTAAAAAAATTATAATGGTCTAATCATTACCTTCTGAAGATTTATACCAAGTAAAAAACTTATACACACCTAACAGAAGCGACCTACCACCTATTAAAACCAATAGTAGTACAACCGCATTAGAAAAAGATGACGCCCCCTCTCCAATCCTTACATTAGAATAAGCTAGCGGTATAAAGACAACAAATGGATAAAGAAAAGAAATTATTATTTTTGCTTTAGTAGAAGTGTAACTGGGCCACATAACTTACTTTTCCAATTTGCTATTAACTTTCTCACCAGGAGCAAGAATTGTCATTACATGAAGAGTTACTCGCTTGTCCACCACCACCTCCATTGCCTGTTTTATCACATGTACCAATTCCAGCAATAGTGCCGCCGATAGCGCCGGCTATTACGCCCCCAATCCAACCTGGACTACCTGCTATCGCGCCTCCCAACATATTCCACCCGATGCAGTTTTCATACGTATCAGGGATTGAGTGTACCATTATTCCGCCGTAATTCGAGTTAGAACTCCTGTTAGACCTGGAGCCACCTCTGCTGGGGCCGCCCGCCTCGTAGTTACTGTTACCATTTGCACCAGACACGCGCGTACATTCTGAAAAGCTGATTTCTCGAATAGTCATAATAAATCCCTTTTATTATCAACCTAATGTATACCCCACTATTTGCTTCTTGATAAGGCATAAATAGGTTTACTATTTTGTCAGGATTTCGTCAATTTATGTAATTGTTTACCCGAAACTACAATAAAAACAATATATACAGACAGTTTAAGATTGAAATTAAATAAAATTAATAGATTTTTTGGAATCGCAATCAAATAATAAACAAAAAAAGTTGAGCGCCATCACAAATTAAAAGAGCAATGTTAAAAGTGGTCTAAAGCCTCAAAGCGATAGAATCCCGGTACGTCTGCCGCAGGGCTAAAAGCAAAAAAACCCGCCGGAGCGAGGTTCATAATTCGTAAGTGGCGTATGCACAGAAATCCCAATTTGGATAGATATTAAGCCAATTTCGGACAAAATCAAATCAAACTTGATCTTAATTATACGATGTGAAGGTTTTGTTCGGGCTGTATTGAGGATTGTAACCTATAGCTGTTTACTGTTCCCGTTAAAAGAAAGCTTATAACAGTTTACGTTACAGGAAATGCTAAATAAGTAAGGATATTAATATGGACCAGCATACCTCTGCCTTAAAGACGATGGCGGGGCAGATATCAAAGGCTCTGTCGACGTTTACGGGCGCGAGGGGAGTATCGAAATCCTCGGTCTGAGTCATTGTATTGCCCTTCCTGGCGATAACGCTACGGGCAAAGCAACAGCAGCCCGTGAGCACGCTCAATATATTTTCAGCAAAGAGATCGACGTTTCCAGCCCCTATTTGTACAAAGTTGTGTCTACAGGTCAAAAACTTAAATCGGCCGAGATGAAGTTTTATCACATCAACGATGCCGGTCAGGAAGTCGAATACTTCAGTACGCTGATGGAAGAAGTGACCGTGATCGGCATCGGGCCTGTCATGTATGATGTGAAATCTGAGTACGGTGAACAGCGTAATCATCTCGATATTGTTGAGCTGATGTACGAAAAAATCACCTGGCGTTATGTGGATGGGAATATCATCCATTCAGACAGCTGGAACCAACGTGCGACAGCATAAGAAACAGGACTTATGACATGGAAATATGAGCTAAGCACCGGCAGGCTGTACTATGGCAATGAGCTGGTCGAAACAGGGTATTCTGGTAGCCTGACCAATAAGAACAACCCGGATCGTCAGCATGTAAAAGGGATGGGGCCGCTCCCCCGGGGAACGTATCGTATCGCAGGCCACTCCCGCTCTAAAGGGCCGGCAACCATTATTCTGGAGCAGACGTCCGGGGAGACGTTTGGCCGTTCGGCGTTCCGTATACATGGCGAGCGTGTAAATAAGCCTGCGGGCTTCGCGTCTGAGGGCTGTATTATTATGTCACCGGCGACTCGATGGAGGATAATCAGCACCGGCGGGACGCTGGAGGTTGTCCGATGAGGCGGCTAATTCTGCTACTTTTATTATCAGGTATCGCGACCCACACAATGGCTGGCGCTATCAACTGGCACGAAGCGTTGAAGGGAATCGCGTCGGGCGATCGGTTCTGGCTCGATAAGGCTCCCGAATTCGCCAAAGTGGCAGACGTTGAGCAGTCGCAGGCGCTGGCGGGTGCGCTGGCGGGGGCGTTGTCGAGTAATACCGAAGGCGCGCTAAAGACTCTGTCCGGGCTTGACTCACGGGACTGGCCTCATTTTGTTGGGACTGATATCGTCTGTATGGGTCCCATTAATAAACAAGAAGCTGAGATAGAGGCTTTTTATCAGCGGACCCGCCTGGCCCTGCTTGAGACGGACAAGGGAGCAACCTGTCTGTGGATCCTGGAGGCGACTTATGAAGAATGGAAAGCAGTAAATGCTGCCGATGTTAAGTAGTAATCAGTACAAAGCCCGGTAGATCCGATTAATCGGGCTATTTGTTCATGTCAACAAGTTACCTTTCTGAATAGCGCGTCAGCATGGTTTTCTTCGGTCTCGCATTTCGCCACCAGCGCCTCAAAAAACGGCTTCCAGTTCCGATTCCATGTGCGCTCCTGTAATTCCGGTAGCAGCATAGAAATAGCCCGGTATGCTCTGCTGGCTGGCATGCGCTTATAGCCCCGTCCGCCGCACCGCTCGCCTTCCCGATCTACCGGCACCCCATGCCGTGCTGACTCTACTAAATCCCGCACCCTGCCGGTTCCATTACAGCGGCAGCGCGCCGTTAGCTTGCCCTTTCCCTTGTAGACGCTGCAGTTTTCCCGAACATCCTGCAGTTCATACCGCGCCGGGATCTTTTCTTTGTCGTCGAATGGGCTGATATAGCCAGGATACACGATAACCTGCCGCCGTTCCACGCGGTAGCCACGCCCGGCGCAGTGCTGACAGGCGCATATTGTAGCAGCGGAACGGCAGTACTCCTCGAATGCCAGCTTTGGCAGCACGACCAGATATTTCCCCAGCTGGCCACCAGCAGCTTTTACTACTGTCAGCAAGTCGCGTGCGGGTCGGTGGAAAGCAGCAGAGGCAGCTCGGAACACGGACGCGCACGTCTATGGAGGCTCGTTTCGCGCGTCCATGCGCGAAAACGGTCCGCTTATCCGCTCAGCCTCTGCCGCCGTGAAGCGATTGTGTTGCTGTAAAAAAACGGCGGTGTACCCGCAAGCTTTTAAGTTTGTCATCAATCTGAAGGGAGCAAAGGACGCTCCCTTTTTGCAGGCTAAGCCAGCGCCCGCAGCGCGTTGACGCTGCGCTCACGTACAAAGATACCCAGCAGCGCCATTCCGGTCAGCGCCAGTACGCTGGCCAGTAAAAAGGCCGACGAATAGCCGCCGCCATACTGGATCAGAAACCCGGTGATGCCCGGCGACAGGATGCCCGCCAGGTTCGCCAGCAGATGCACAAATCCGCCGGCGGTGCCGATGCGCTCGGCGGGCACGATATCCTGCAGCAGCGACCAGCACGCCTGCGGCGTCATATAGGCGAACACGCTGGCCAGCGTAATCAGCGAGACCGCCAGCGTGACGCTGCTGGCCCAGGCCGTCAGCATCACGCAGACGGCGGCTACCGCCAGCCCAGAGAAGATCACCAGCTTGCGCGACAGCAAAAAATTGCCGGTACGGCGGAACAGCGCATCGGAAATCATGCCGCCGCCGATAAAGCCGATGGTCGCGCCCAGCCACGGCAGAATGCCGATCAGGCTCATGCTTTTAATATCCAGATGCTGAAAGTCGGTCAGGTAGCTGGGCAGCCATGACAGAAAGAAAAACTGGATGTAGTTAAAGCAAAAGAAGGCCGCCGCGACGCCCAGTACCGGCAGCGACAGCACGTAGTGCCAGAGCGGCGTCTTAGCCTGGCCCGTCGGAGTAACGCGAGTGGCGGGGCGCTGAGCGGCGATCATCTGTCTTTCCGGCTCGCTGACGCGCGGATGGTGTTCCGGCCTGTCGCGAAACAGCCACAGCCAGAAAGCCAGCCAGACAAAGCCCAGCGCGGCAATCACGATAAAAGAAACGCGCCAGCCGAAGTGCAGCCCGACCAATCCTACCACGGGCGCGGCGATAGCGGCGCCCAGCGGCTGACCGGCATTGGTGAAGCCGACGGCGCGGCCGACTTCCTTGCGCGGGAACCAGTTGGAGATCGATTTATTGGTGGTGGTGCCCATCGGCCCTTCGCCGATGCCAAACAGCACGCGGACGATCAGCAGGTGCGTAAAGCTGCCCGCCAGCGCCGTCGCGCCGCAGAACAGCGACCAGACGGCCGCCGCCCAGCCAAATACCTTGCGCGGGCCGTAGCGATCGGCGCCCCAGCCGCCCAAAAAGCAGAACAGGCAGTAGCCGATAAAAAAGCAGCTGAACAGGATGCCCATCTGCGCGTCGTCAATCTGCAAATCCTTTTTCACCAGCGGCGCCATCACCGACAGCGCGGCGCGATCCAGATAGTTGAGCACGCCCGCGAAAAACAGCAGCAGCGCCACAACGCTGCGATAGTTTTTAAACATGACTGGCCTCCGCGCTTAAGGTGATATGGCTGATGGTATGAGCTTTCAGCACGGCCAGATCGGGCGAGAAACCCAGGCCTGGCGTAGTGGAGAGGGCAAGCGTCGGGGAAAAATCGAGCTGCGGATAGAGCTGCGGCATGAAGCGGATCCAGGGCACTTCCAGCAGGATATCCTGCGGCAAGGCGGCCACCAGGTGCGCCGTCGCCAGCAAACCTGCGCCGTAGTAGAAACAGTGCGGCACCACTTTAATGCCGTGCCCGGCCGCCTGGGCTATCACGCGCAGCATGGCCGTGATGCCGCCTACTTTTGCCACGCTGGGCTGCAGCACGTCCACCGCCGCCGCAGAGTAAAACGGCTCAAATCCCCAGTCACCGCAAACATTTTCCCCGGCGGCTATCGGCGTGCCCGCGCGGCGTACCGCCGCCAGGCCTGCAATATCATCCGGCGGCCAGATCGGTTCTTCCAGCCAGCCCAGCTTTAATTCCGCCAACTGGCGAGCGCGGGCGGTGGCTTCCGCTACCGTCCACGGGCAGTTTACGTCCACCATCAGGGTCGCTTCCTGCGGCAGCGCGGCTCTGGCGGCGGCAATGGCGGCGTAATCAGTTTCATGCAGTTTCATCGTGCGAAAGCCCGCCTGCCAGGCGCGCCGTACCTGACGAGCGACCTCTTCCGGCTGGTTGTTGTAGCTGACCAGGCTGGCGTAGAGGCCGATCTCGCTGCGCGTCGCGCCCAGCAGCTGCCATAAAGGTTGGCCAAGATGTTGACCCAGCAGATCCCATAGCGCGATATCGATAGCCGACAGCGCATAGCGTACCGGCCCGCTGCGGCCAAAAGCGTGCAGCGCCTGCTCCGCCTCGCTAACCAGCGCCGTCAGCGCCTCGCGGCTTGCGGGCGCCGTTTTTCCCAGAAAAAGCGGGATGACCAGCGATTCCAGCGCCTGAAGCGTCACCGGATTGCATAAATGGCCGAAGCCTTCACCCCAGCCCTGGCGGCCATCGTCCGTGGTAATGCGCACCAGCAGCGTTTCCATTTTCTTTAACGCAGGCGAAGCGGCGTTCCAGGCCGTTGTCTGCTCCTCTGGCGTACTGCGATCGCTTTCAAAAGGAATAGCGAGGCGGAACGCCTCAATGTGACTGATTTTCATGCCATAAACCTCATCGGGTAGGGAGGGAGACAGCGGCTTGTAATCAGATTTATGAGCGCCGGCTGCCTGTTGCCGTTTCAGTATAAAAAAGCGTCCAGGCGGCGGCATCGTACAGCCGCACAAGGATGGCGGGGCAAGGCGAGGGAAATTTTGGCATCTGGCTAAGCGGCTGCGGGACAGCTCACAGAAGCGGCGGATAAAAAGATCGGAAAGGGCCGCCAGCGTTACCCGACGGCCCTGTAAAAGGCGCTTGCGGCACGCCAGCTTTCATCATCTCCAAAAAGGCAGGGTTTCCCCCGCCTTCAGGTAGCTACTTGCCGGATTCGTAAGCCATGAGCGCCGCCACCTCCCTGTTACCGTCCCTGTAGCGGATCTCGCAGAGCGATTTCCTTACCAGGCCGGTGAATAGTAACAGCGTGAGACACACTATTAATATGCACAGAATAAGCGTGTTATGCGGTATTTTCATGGCTGCCTTCTCCTTGCCTTGCGGCGGGCAAGAAGCTATTCTGATGCTGTTGGTCATGCAGAACGCCTCGTTGGTTAATTGAAAAATGACCTTCGGGGCTTTCTTCTTTCTGCCACACTCTCCATCAGCATCGCTGCCAACGACATGAGGCAAAAAGCCTCAAGCGCCGGCGCAATTATACCGTTTCTACCCTCGAAGGATTGCGAGCCGTCTCAGGAGTTCGATTAATAAACCATCACCACTTTACCGCGCATATGGCCTTCCAGCACCAGACGGTGCGCTTCCGTCAGCGTTTCCACGCTCAGTCCCTGCAACGTTTTGCTCAGCGACGTGGTGACTTTTTCCGTCGTCCAGCAGTTTCGCCGTGGCGTCCAGAATTTCACCCTGGCGAGCGATATCCGGCGTGTTATACATGCTGCGGGTATACATAAACTCCCAGTGCAGCGCGGCGCTTTTCAGCTTCAGCTGATCCATATTGAGCGGCTTTTCGTTTTCCACGATGGTACAGATTTGCCCCTGCGGCGCGATCAGCTGTGCCAGCGTCTCCCAGTGGCCGTCGGTATCGTTCAGGCAGAAAATGTAGTCGACCTGCTTCAGGCCATGTTTTTCCAGTTCCGCAGGCATATCTTTATAATCGATAACCAGATCCGCGCCGCGATCTTTACACCACTGCGCCGAGTCAGGACGGGAGGCGGTGGCGATGATGGTGACCTTGCTGTGCAGCTTAGCGAAAGGAATAGCCAGCGAGCCTACGCCGCCTGCGCCGCCAACAATCAGCAGCGTTTTGCCTTCTTCAGCCTTATCAATCAGCAGGCGGTCAAAGAGACCTTCCCAGGCGGTCAGGGCGGTCAGCGGGATCGCGGCGGCTTCGGCCCAGTTTAGCGAGGTGGGCTTGTGGCCGACGATGCGGGAATCGATCAGCTGCTGCGTGGCGTTGCTGCCCGGACGGGTGAGATCGCCCGCATAATAGACTTCGTCGCCGACTTTAAAATTGCTGACCTTGCTGCCGACTTCCAGCACCACGCCGCTGGCGTCCCAGCCCAGAATGCGCGGCTCCTTAAGGCCGTTTTTCTGCGCGCCCTTATGGACTTTGGTATCCACCGGATTCACCGAGGCGGCTTTCACTTCGACCAGCAGGTCGTAACCCTCAGGGCCACGCTTATCTGTTTGTATTTCAATAAATTGATCCGGTTTTTCTGGATTAACGGCAATAGCTCTGATTGTCATAACACCTCTCCTTTGATTTATGCTATTGAGTGTAGAAGCTAAGCAGACTAATGATAAGTCGCACAATCACTAACTCAGCGTTCGTTTCAGGTGAACAATAATGTTTAAACAGCTGCAGGATATGGCTCTCTTTGCAATGGTAGCCGAGTGCGGCAGTTTTACCGGGGCAGCAAAGCGCGCAGGGTTGCCGAAATCCAGCGTCAGCCAACGTATCAGTCAACTTGAACAGGCGCTGGGATTGCGCCTGATTAACCGTACGACCCGCCAGCTTAATCTGACTTTTGCTGGCGAGCGTTATCTGGTGCACTGCCGCGAGATGCTACAGGCCAGCGAAAGGGCCAGCATGACCATCGATCGCCTGCGGGACAATCCAAGCGGACGCTTACGTATCACGTCGCCGGCCGGGATCGGAGCTACGCTGCTGGCGCGGTTTAACGCCGCTTTTCAGCAGGCCTGGCCGGATGTCATGCTGGAGGTGTCAGTATCGGATCGGATGCACGATATCGTGCAGGAAGGCTATGACATTGCGCTACGTACCGGCCAGCCGCAGGATTCTTCGCTCATCGGCAGGCGGGTTGGCTACACCAGGCGCTTACTGGTCGCTTCACCTGCCTATCTGGCGCGCTACGAAGCGCTTACCCATCCTCAGCAGCTGGCGGATCACCGCTGCATTGCCCATCAGGTATGGAACGAGTGGCCGTTAAGAAAAGAGGATGAGTATTATCGCTGGCAGCTGCCGCCGGTGCATACCGCCAATAATCTGCTGTACGCGCGAGAATGCGCCCTGGCCGATGCGGGTATTACGCTGCTGCCGGAAATGCTGGCTAAAGACATGCTGGCTGAAGGAAAGCTGGTAGAGGTGCTCCAGGACTGGAAAGCGTTGGGCAGCGAGCTGTGGCTGGTTTATCCCAGCCGTAAGCTGAACTCGCCCGCGCTGGTGCGCTTTGTCGATTTCGCGCTGGAGTCGGAGATTTTCCGGGAGTTTTATCGTTAGGGCTCGGTGTGCTCAGGCGAACTGCGGGGATTTTATCGTCAGGACCTGGCGCGCTCAGGCGAACTACGGGAATTTTATCGTCAGAGCGTGGTGCGTTCAGGCGAACTACGGGGATTTCAACGGCAGAAAAAGGTGACACGCCGTGCCGGCAGACAGCCGGGCACGGCGTAGCGAGATTACTTCGCCATACGCTTGTACTTGATGCGTTTCGGCTCCAGTGCTTCCGCACCCAGCGTACGCTTCTTGTACTCTTCGTATTCGGTAAAGTTACCCTCAAAGAACTCGATCTTGCCTTCATCCTGATAGTCCAGGATGTGAGTGGCAATACGGTCCAGGAACCAGCGGTCATGCGAGATAACCATTGCGCAGCCAGGGAACTCCAGCAGGGCGTTTTCCAGCGCGCGCAGGGTTTCGATGTCCAGGTCGTTGGTTGGCTCATCGAGCAGCAGCATATTGCCGCCGACCTGCAACAGCTTGGCCAGGTGAAGACGACCGCGCTCGCCGCCGGACAGTTCGCCTACGCGTTTGCCCTGATCGACGCCCTTAAAGTTAAAGCGGCCGACATAGGCGCGGCTTGGCATTTCGGTATTGCCGATGCGCATGATGTCCTGGCCGCCGGATACTTCTTCCCAGACGGTTTTCGAGTTATCCATGCTGTCGCGGAACTGATCGACCGAGGCCAGCTTGACGGTATCGCCCAGCACGATGCTGCCGGAATCCGGCTGTTCCTGACCGGACATCATGCGGAACAGCGTTGATTTACCCGCGCCGTTCGGGCCGATGATGCCGACAATGGCGCCTTTCGGCACGGAGAATGACAGGTCGTCAATCAGCAGGCGGTCGCCATAGGATTTGCGCAGGTTGCTGACTTCCAGCACTTTATCGCCCAGGCGCGCGCCAGGTGGAATAAAGAGTTCGTTGGTTTCGTTACGCTTCTGATAGTCGGTGCTGTTCAGCTCTTCAAAGCGGGCCAAACGCGCTTTGCCTTTAGACTGACGGCCTTTGGTACCGGCACGCACCCACTCCAGCTCTTTCTCGATCGATTTACGGCGGGCCGCTTCGCTGGAGGCTTCCTGCGCCAGGCGGGCATCTTTCTGCTCCAGCCAGGAGGAGTAGTTGCCTTCCCACGGAATACCTTCGCCACGGTCCAGCTCCAGGATCCAGCCCGCGACGTTGTCCAGGAAGTAACGGTCGTGGGTAATCGCCACCACGGTGCCTTCGAAGTCATGCAGGAAGCGCTCCAGCCAGGCCACGGATTCGGCATCCAGGTGGTTGGTCGGTTCGTCCAGCAGCAGCATGTCCGGCTTTTCCAGCAGCAGACGGCACAGCGCGACGCGGCGACGCTCACCACCGGAAAGATTAGCGACTTTCGCATCCCAGTCCGGCAGGCGCAGCGCGTCGGCGGCGCGTTCCAGCTGGGTATTCAGATTGTGGCCGTCGTGCGCCTGGATAATCTCTTCCAGACGACCCTGCTCGGCGGCCAGCTTATCGAAGTCCGCGTCTTCTTCCGCGTACAGCGCGTAAACTTCGTCCAGACGCTTCAGCGCGCCCACGACGTCGGCCAGTGCCTCTTCTACCGATTCACGAACGGTATGCTCCAGGTTGAGCTGCGGCTCCTGCGGCAGATAGCCGATCTTGATGCCGGGCTGCGGGCGAGCTTCCCCTTCGATATCTTTATCAATGCCGGCCATAATGCGCAGCAGCGTAGATTTACCCGCGCCGTTTAAGCCCAGGACGCCGATTTTTGCGCCGGGGAAAAAGCTCAGGGAAATATTTTTCAGGATATGACGCTTCGGCGGAACCACTTTGCCGACGCGATGCATGCTATAGACGAATTGAGCCACGTAGGATGAGCCTCTTGGTGTCTGTGTAATAATCGGGGCAGTCGCTGCCCACTCAGATAGCGAAGTTTAGCTGGTTTCACCCGGCAATCACAGACGCAGGCGGCAGATTATCCTGAGTACTGCGTCACGCCCGCCTGTTCCAGCCGCCGGGCCAGCGCTTCCGGCGCCGCTTTATCGCTGATTAGGGTATCGAACAGCGAGAGCTCGCCGATGCGCGCAGGCAGCACCTTGCCGAATTTGCTGCTGTCCGCCACCAGGATATTCTGGCTGGCGCGCTGTAGGGCCTGATGCTTCATCGGCAGTTCATTGAGGTTGAAGCAGGTCACGCCCTGATGCGCATCGATGCCCGCCGCAGAGATAAAGGCTTTGCCGGGACAAAGATTATCGATAACCGAGCCCTGGCCCAGCGGCGTGAAAATGGCGTTGTCGGAGTGAAACTCGCCGCCGTTGAGGATCACCTTACAGCGGGGTTTTTCTTTCAGCGCCAGGAAGGTGTTCACCGCGCAGCAGATGGCGATAAACTCCAGCTCGTTATCAATGGCGTCGATAATCCACGGCATGGTGGTGCCGCAGTCAAAAAACACCGTTTCGCCGGGCTGAATTAGCCTGGCCGCCAGCTGGCCCAGCCGCCGCTTCTTTTCCACGTTGTGCGCCTGCTGATCGGAAACGAAGTAGTGGCGCTGGGTAGCTTTAGGATCGCTGACGATATAGCCGCCAAGCAGCACCACGGAAGAGGGCTGCTCGCCAAGATCGCGTCGAATGGTCATTTCGGAAACGCCCAGCAGCAGCGCCGCTTCTTTCAGATGGATCTTGTCGGTACGCTTCAGCGCCTGGGCCAGTTTTTTTACTCGCTCGCTGCTACGGCTTTCCATAAACGGTTGTTCCTGTTCGGGGACGGGCGCTGCTTTTCCGTATAAATCGCTCTGATTTTAATAAGTTGCAGGGAAAGATGCAGGCAGAGGGATTATCTTACCCGCATCGGTA
This sequence comes from Erwinia sp. TECH1, assembly GCF_054057575.1. Lineage (NCBI taxonomy): Bacteria > Pseudomonadati > Pseudomonadota > Gammaproteobacteria > Enterobacterales > Erwiniaceae > Erwinia > Erwinia sp. TECH1. Next base: position 890,696 of record NZ_JBSRZK010000001.1, read on the forward strand.
AAGCGCCGCAAACGCCAGTGTTTACGGCTCTGAAAGCAGCGGTTATGCGGTAGAGCTTTTCGTCGCGTGGTTGTCGGTTAGCGCCGCGATAATGTCCTGATGGCAAGAGATAATAGAGTGATGATCCGCTGCCAGCGGCACGATTTTAAGATGCTGACAAATTTGACCTAATCCATTATCGGTCATCGCCAGTATTTCGCGCCCGTCGTTTCGATCGATATTAATCAGGTTCACAAATTTTGTGGCCTTGAACAGCGTCACCCTGGTATGGCGAAGCGCTGAACTCAGCGGCTGATCGTTTAGCTTTAACTCCGTGTCTTCAATGCGAATAACGCGCCGGGCCGCTTCGCCTTCTAAGCCAATAGCCGCCAGCAGCGATCCCAGCATGCCTGGGGTAACGCGCTGCTGAACGGCCGTCTGGTAAAGGCTGTCCAGCACAAAAACGTGGATATGCCGATAACCGGCGCGTTCCAGCTGCGCGGCGATTTCCAGCGCAATAATGCCGCCCAACGACCAGCCGAGCAGATAAACCGGCCGATCCTGCGGCAGGCCGCGCTGTAGCATATGCTGCAAATAGTAAGCAGCCAGCGCGGGCAGGGCAGACACGGCAGGCTGATTAAAAAGGTTATAGTTATTAATCCCGATGACGTTCATTTTGCCTTCCAGGCTTAGCGCCAGATCCTGATAGATCTCGCAGCCGACAATGGCGGGATGCACCATCCACATTTCTCGGCTGGCCGTATGAACATTCAAAGGCTGAAGCAGACGAAACTCTGTCTGCGACCTGTTCATATGCTGAAGCAGTTTTTGCAGCGGTGGCGGCGAGGCGGCCGGGGTTTCGGCATGGTAACCGCTGCGAATAGCGTTGGCCTGTTGACGCAGCGTAGCGTGCGAGAGCAGCGTCTTCATCTCTATTGCGATCCCCTGGTTTTTCAACTTCATCATCAGCTGGATGGCATGAATTGAATGACCGCCAAGCTCGAAAAAATCATCGTCGCGGCCGATCCGGGAAACGCCCAGAAGATCGCTCCAGCACGCGGCCAGCAGACGCTCCTCGTTATCGATCGGCGGCAGAAAGGTTTTCTCTTCCCGTGCCTGTAAAACGGGCTGCGGCAGCGTTTTACGATCCAGCTTGCCGTTGGGCGAGAGCGGGAAGGCATCCAGCCGCACAATAGCGAACGGGATCATATAATCGGGCAGCGTTTCCTTCAGCTGTTCGCGAAGCCGCTGCTCAAGCCGGGCTTCCGGTTTAGCCACTACCCAGGCGACCAGCCGCTTATCGCCCCGATCGTCATCGCAGGCCTGCACCAGCGCACCTTCTACGCCAGCGCAGTGGCCAAGCTGCTGCTCAATTTCGCCCAGTTCGATACGCAAACCGTGAATTTTTACCTGAAAATCATTGCGCCCCAGATAGTCGATGCTGCCGTCGTCCAGCCAGCGGGCCAGGTCGCCGGTTTTGTACAGCCGGCCTTCACCGCAGGCGCTGAAAGGATCGGCGATAAACCGTTCCCTGCTCAGTTCAGGACGGTTGAGATAGCCTCTTGCGACCTGAATGCCGCCAATATGCAGCTCGCCGCTGACGCCAGGCGGAACGGGTTGCAGCTGCGCGTCAAGAATATAGAGGCGAGTATTGGCAATGGGTTTGCCGATAGGGATTAGCGGACGCGGATCCGCAGGCGAGCAGTGCCAGGCAGAAACATCCACGGCGGCTTCCGTCGGGCCGTAAAGATTGTGCAAAGCCGCCTGGGGCAGCTGCTGGTGGCAGCGTTGCACGGTAGCCAGCGGCAACGCCTCACCGCTGCAAACGATGCGTTTAAGGCTGCCGCACTGGACCATGTCGCCGTGGCGTAAAAAAAGTTGCAGCATGGAAGGAACAAAATGCAGCGTGGTAACCTGGTACTGCTGAATAACCTCGCTGAGGTAATCCGGCTCGCGATGACCGCCAGGTTTCGCCAGCGCCAGCCGCGCGCCTGTCATCAGCGGCCAGAAAAACTCCCAGACCGAGACGTCAAAACTGAACGGTGTTTTTTGTAACACCGTCTCTTCCGGCCGAAGCTGATAAGCCTGCTGCATCCATTTCAGCCTGTTCATAACGGCCAGGTGTTCATTCATTACGCCTTTCGGCTTACCGGTCGAGCCTGAAGTATAAATAACATAGGCCAGCGAGCGCTGTGGATGGTCGCAGGCAGCGGAAAGGTTGCCGGTTGGCGCTTCCCGCCAGTGCATTTTATCGTTCAGCAGATGCAGGCGGGGAACCGATCCCAACCCCCGCAGGGCTTTCTCCCCGGCATCGTCAACCAGCAGCGCGACGGCGCCGCAGTCTTCAAGCATATGTTCCAGGCGCTCCTGCGGGTAATCGGGGTCAAGCGGCACATAGGCACCGCCGGCTTTCAGTATCGCCAGCAGCGCTACCACCATCTCGCGACTGCGCTCAACGCAAAGCGCCACGCGGTCGTCCGCCTTAACGCCCTGCCTGCGTAAATGCCAGGCCAGCTGATTAGCCTGGCGGTTGAGCGATTGATAGCTGGTTTGCTGGCTGTAGCCACAGAGCGCGATGGCGTCGGGACGGTCGGCGGCCTGCTGTTCAAAATAGCGGTGGATACCTTCGGGAAAAGACCAGGCTTGCTCCGTAGCGTTCCAGCGATGAAAAATATTTTTCTGCTCGTCGGGCAGCAGCAAAGGCAGCTGCGCCACGGGCAGATCCTGAGGGCCGTCCAGGATTGCCGTCATCATTTGCAGCAGGCGATCGGCGATACGCTGCGCTTCTTCTTCACTAAACCAGGCCAGATTGACGTTGCACTCAAGCAGCGGGTCGTCGCCGGGATGGTAGTGCCGTAAATACACGGCCAGCGGTATTTGTTCATGGTGATGGCGCATCGCCTCGACCTTGAGCGGCAGGCCGTTCAGCTCGATGTCGGTCGGAAACGTTTCCAGCGAAAAGCTCAGGTCAAACAGCTGGCGGCGGCCCTGCTGGCTGAGACGCAGATGGCGATTCAGCTCGGCGATGGGAAAACGCTGGTGACGGTAGCTTCGGCGCAGTTCGTCAGCGACCTGTTTAATCAAGGGGGCAAAAGGCTGGCTAACGTCGATAGCCAGCCTGGCCGGGATCATCGATGAAAACATGCCGGGCGTTTGCTTATAGCGTGCGCCGCTGCGGTTATGCACCGGCATGCCCAGGGTAAGCGAATCGGTCTGCCACTGACGAGCGAACCAGCAGGCGAGGAGCGCGCTAAAAAAATGCATAGCAGAGCCGCCGTGCTGCTCTGCAAAGTTTTTCAGCTGTTGATAGCGTGCCGCCGTAATACGCCGCACCGCGTGCGCGCTGGGCCAGGCTTTATTTTCCTGAAAGCCCTGACGGCGCTCCAGCAATGAAGCGGGCGCTTCGGCAAAATGGTTAATCCAATATGCCCGATCGTGCTGATAGCGCTCGGAGCAGAGATATTGCTGGTCGCGGATAATAAAATCGCTATAGCCCGCAGAGAGAACGGGCGCACAGGGCGCCTGCGCCTGTAATGATTTATAACCGGCCATAATCATTTTACTTAACAGCGAAACTGAGGTGCCGTCGGCAATGATATGATGCGTGCTGAACAGCCAGAGCGTAGTGACATCATTAACTTTAACCGTCATGCTGCGCCAGAGCAGTTCGCCATGTAATTTAAAAGGTTTAATAAACTGGCGGCGAATAAATGCTTTGGCTTCATTTAACGACAGAGACGCCTGACTGACATCGTGGTATTCAAGGACGGGTTCTTTTTTATGGACGGTCGTCTGATTAATGCCGTGTTCATCTTCTTCAAGAATGATATTTAACGCCTCATGCTGCGCCATAACTTTCCTGATAGCGTCATGCAATAGATCTGCGGTAAATGTTGTATCGATGTGCCACAGCGCGCCCACGTTATAGCAGGGTGCTTCTGGGGTAAGAAGCTGATCGAGCCAGACGGCTTGCTGTACGGTAGTCAAAGGAAAAGTAGCCACGCAAATACCTCCGATGAGGGATAATTGGAAAAAATAAATCAGTAACAAGGTGGTTAAGTATATAAAGTTTACGAAAAGAAGATATGAAAAATTGGAGGAAACGTTATGAGTAAATTAACCTTAATTAATATGCCGTTAATTTTTTATGGGATAAAAATAATTATTGTTTGATAAACAGTTAAATAAGGAAAAATAGAGATATTGGTCTTTTTTAGAGACGGTGGTACAGCGCTATTTAAAAAAGGTTTTACAGGATTGAACAGGCATGTGGTTATTGGGATGGCAATGTATTTTAGGGATGGGTGTATATTTATCGCTGCGAATAATGTTTAAAGTTAATTGTGCGAAAACTCCGAGAAATATAATTGAGATGGCAATATATTAATCGATAAATATTAAGTCCTGTCGGGAAATAAACAACGCCTGCGGCCTTTTTCAGCGCAGGCGTCGCCATTAAATAGCCACCAGCCCGCGTACGCCGTCCGCTTCCATGGTTTCACCCCGGCCGCGCCGCACAATTTCGCCGCGCGACATCACCAGATAGCTGTCGGCAAGCTCGGCGGCAAAATCGTAAAACTGCTCCACCAGCAGGATAGCCATATCGCCGCGCTGCGCCAGCTGGCGGATCACTGCGCCAATCTCCTTAATAACCGAAGGCTGGATGCCTTCCGTCGGCTCGTCCAGGATCAGCAGCTGCGGACTGGCGGCCAGCGCACGGCCAATGGCCAGCTGCTGCTGCTGCCCGCCGGAAAGATCGCCGCCGCGCCGCAGCCGCATTTCCCGCAGCACCGGGAAAAGCTGATAAATCTCTTCCGGCACCTGTTTTGCCCGCGAGCCGGAAAAGCGCGACAGCCCCATCAGCAGGTTCTCTTCCACCGTCAGGCGCGGGAAAATTTCCCGTCCCTGCGGCACATAGGCCATCCCGGCCTGCACGCGCTGATGCGGCCTGCGGCCGTTGATGCGCTGTTCTTGCCAGCTGATGACGCCTGACTTAGCTGGCAGCAGGCCCATCAGGCACTTCAGCAGCGTGGTTTTCCCCACGCCGTTGCGCCCCAGCAGGCAGGTGATTTCGCCCGGACGGACCTCAAAAGAGAGGCCGCGTAAAATATGGCTGCCGCCATAATATTGATTCAGATCGGTGACTTTCAGCATCTCAGCGCCCCAGATAAACGTCGATAACCTGCTCATTCGCCTGCACCTCGCGCAGCGAGCCTTCCGCCAGCACCTGACCCTGATGCAGCACCGTTACGCGGTCGGCTATTGCTTCCACAAAGCCCATATCGTGCTCCACCACCATCAGCGAATGGCGGCCAGCCAGATCCTTAAACAGCCCGGCGGTGTACTCCGTTTCCGCATCGGTCATGCCCGCCGCGGGCTCGTCCAGCAGCAGCAGATGCGGATCCTGCACCAGCAGCATGCCAATCTCCAGAAACTGCTTTTGCCCATGCGAGAGCAGGCCCGCCGGACGCCCGCGCTCCGCGCCCAGCCGCAGCAGCTTCAGGACATCGTCAATACGATCCTGCTGCTCGCCGTTGAGTTTGCCGCGCAGGCAGGCCCACACCGATTTGTCGCCTTTGAGCGCGATTTCCAGATTTTCAAATACGGAAAGCGCCGCAAACACCGTGGGCTTCTGGAATTTACGGCCAATGCCCTGCCGCGCAATCTCTACCGGCGACAGCGTCGTCAGGTCGGTGGTCTGATCGTAAAATACTCGCCCGCTGGTAGGGCGCGTTTTGCCGGTGATCACGTCCATCAGGGTGGTTTTTCCGGCGCCGTTCGGGCCAATAATGCAGCGCAGCTCGCCCACGCCAATCTGTAGCGACAGGTCGGTCAGCGCCTTAAAGCCGTCGAAAGCCACCGTAATATTTTCCAGCTGTAAGACCGGGTCGGTTTGTCCGCGATAGCGATCCGCAGGGTGCGGCTGGGTAAAAAGCGGTTCAGTCATGCTTCCTCCGGCGAAGCAGGCCAATCACGCCGTGCGGCAGAAACAGCGTGACCAGGATAAACATCAGCCCCAGAAAAAAGAGCCAGTATTCGGGAAAGGCGACGGTAAACCAGCTCTTAGCGCCGTTGACGATGCCCGCGCCGAGCAGCGGGCCGATCAGCGTGCCCCGGCCGCCGAGCGCCACCCAGATAGCCGCCTCGATAGAGTTGGTCGGCGACATTTCACCCGGATTGATAATGCCGACCTGCGGCACGTAGAGCGCGCCTGCCAGCCCGCACAGCACGGCGGAAAGCGTCCAGACAAACAGCTTAAAGCCCTGCGGATGGTAGCCGCAAAATATCAGGCGGTTTTCCGCATCGCGCACCGCCGTCAGCACGCGGCCAAATTTGCTGCGCGCCAGCGCAAAGCCGATAGCGAGCGTGGCCAGCAGCAGCAGCACCGTAACGATAAACAGGGCGATGCGGGTACCGGTCGCCGTGACCGGAAAGCCGAGCAGGGTAGTGAAGCCGGTAAAGCCGTTGTTGCCGCCAAAGCCGGTTTCGTTGCGGAAAAACAGCAGCATCCCGGCCCAGGTCAGCGCCTGGGTCATAATCGAAAAGTAGACGCCTTTGATTTTCGAGCGAAAGGTAAACCAGCCGAAGATCAGCGCCAGCAGGCCCGGCACCAGCACGATCAGGCAGAGCGCCCAGGCAAAGTGCTGCGTGCCCGCCCAGAACCACGGCATTTTCTGCCAGGAGAGAAAGGTCATAAAGGCGGGCAGGCTGTCGCCCGAGGCCTGGCGCATCAGGTACATGCCCATCGCATAGCCGCCGAGCGCAAAGAACAGCCCGTGGCCGAGCGACAGCAGTCCGGCATAGCCCCAGACCAGATCCAGCGCCACGGCGACGATCGCATAGCAAAGAATTTTGCCGATCAGCGTCAGCGTCCAGGTAGAGATTGCCAGCGGATTGTCCGCCGGCAGCAGCGCGAGAAAAGGCAGGATCAGCAGCGCCGCCGTCACCAGCAGACCGGCGACGACGCTCAGGCGCGGCGCTTTTCGCGTCAGAGTCAGCGTAATAGGTTGCGTCATCAGTCAGTCACCCTTCCTTTGATGGCGAACAGGCCCTGCGGCCGCTTCTGGATAAACAGCACGATCAGCGCCAGCAGCAGGATTTTCCCCAGCACCGCGCCAATTTGCGGCTCCAGGATTTTGTTGAGGATGCCTAAACCGAACGCGGCCAGCACCGTGCCCGCCAGCTGGCCGACGCCACCGGTCACCACCACCAGGAAAGAGTCGATAATGTAGCTCTGGCCCAGCTCCGGCCCGACGTTGCCCAGCTGCGACAGCGCCACGCCGCCCAGCCCCGCAATGCCGGAACCCAGCCCGAACGCCAGCATATCCACGCGTCCGGTCGGTACGCCGCAGCAGTCGGCCATGGCGCGGTTCTGCGTCACCGCCCGCACGTTCAGCCCAAGACGGGTTTTGTTCAGCAACAGCCAGGTCAGGATCAGCACAAACATCACAAACAAAATCACCGCGATACGGTTGTAAGGCAGCACCAGCCCCGGCAAAGCCTGCCAGCCGCCGGACAGCCACGGCGGGTTAGCGACCTCCAGGTTTTGCGTGCCGAACAGCACGCGCACCAGCTGGATCAGCATCAGGCTGATGCCCCAGGTCGCCAGCAGCGTCTCCAGCGGACGGCCATAAAGATGGCGCACGATGGTGCGCTCCAGCGCCATGCCGATGGCGGCGGTGACGAAAAAGGCCACTGGCAGCGCCAGCAGCGGATAGAAAGCGAGCCACTCCGGGGCGTAGCGCTGAAACAGCGTCTGCACCAGCCAGGTGGCGTAGGCGCCCAGCATCAGCATTTCGCCGTGGGCCATATTGATAACGCCCAGCAGGCCATAGGTGATCGCCAGGCCCAGCGCCGCCAGCAGCAGCACCGATCCCAGCGACAGGCCGGAGAATGCCTGGCCGAGCAGCTCGCCCAGCCGCAGACGTTGTTGGATCTGCTTCAGGCTGTCGGCAGCGGCGGCGCGCACCTGCGCATTCGGCTCGTTTTGCGCCAGGCGCGTCAGCGCGGCCTGGGTTTGCGGGTCGCTGGTTTCGCCCAGCAGCTTTACGGCCTTCAGGCGTATCTGAGGATCGGCGTCGGCAAGCTGTAATCCGGCCACGGCCTGAGCCAGCACGGCGCGTACGTCGTCGTCCTGTTCTGCGGCCAGGCGCCCGGTCAGCAGCGGCAGCTGATCGGCCTGCGCTTCGTTTTGCAGCTCGCGCGCGGCGGCCAGGCGCGTGGCGGCGCTGTCGCTGACCAGCTGATGGGCGGCCAGCGTGGTGGCGACCAGCACGCGCAGCCGGTTGTTCATAAAGAGTTTTTTGGTGCTGCCCTCGGGCGGCGCATCGCCATCAAGCGGCGTCAGCCTGCCGTCAACGAGGCTGAACGGCCGTTTGCTGGCGTCCAGCACCACGTTTTCCTGATGCAGCGCGGTCAGCAGCGCAAGACGCGAGGCGTCCGGCTGGGCTGCCCACTGCTGAAGCAGCGCGACCTGGCCCGGACGGCTGGCGGCGGCGAAATCCGCGGCCGGCCCGGCAAAGGCGGCGGGCAGCAGGCACAGCGTAATAAAGAGCGTTAGCAGTTGACGTAGAATCATCGCGATGCCCATTCAGTGAAAAAAAGATGACCGGGCGGCGGCTGCCATCCCGGCCACGAGGTTACTGCGCTGTTTTTACCGGCCGATCGGACTTTTTATCGTTGCCGGGAAGATAAGGGCTCCACGGCTGCGCGCGCACCGGCTTGTCGGTCTGCCACACCACGTTGAACTGGCCGTTCTCTTCAATCTCGCCAATCATCACCGGCTTGTGCAGATGGTGGTTGGTGGCATCCATGGTCAGCGTAAAGCCGTCCGGCGCGTTAAAGGTTTGATTCGCCATCGCTTCCCGCACCTTGTCCACATCGGTGGTTCCCGCTTTCTCGACCGCCTGCGCCCACATATGAATACCTACGTAGGTGGCCTCCATCGGATCGTTGGTGACGGCGGTCGCGGCGTTCGGCAGATTGTGCGCTTTGGCGTAAGCGCGATAGTCCGCGACAAACTTTTTATTGACCGGATTGTCCACCGACTGGAAGTAGTTCCAGGCGGCCAGGTTGCCGACCAGCGGTTTGGTATCAATGCCGCGCAGCTCCTCTTCGCCAACCGAGAACGCCACTACCGGCACGTCGGTGGCTTTAATGCCCTGATTCGCCAGCTCTTTATAGAAAGGCACGTTAGAGTCGCCGTTGATGGTGGAGATCACCGCCGTTTTTCCGCCCGCAGAGAACTTTTTAATGTTGGCGACGATGGTCTGGTAATCGCTGTAGCCAAACGGCGTATAGACCTCCTCTATATCGCTGTCCTTCACGCCCTTGACGTGCAGGAAAGCGCGCAGGATTTTATTGGTGGTGCGGGGATAGACATAGTCGGTGCCGAGCAGGAAAAAGCGTTTCGTGCCGCCGCCGTCTTCGCTCATCAGATACTCCACCGCCGGGATCGCCTGCTGGTTCGGCGCCGCGCCGGTGTAGAAGACGTTCGGCGACATCTCTTCGCCCTCGTACTGCACCGGATAAAACAGCAGGCCGTTCAGCTCTTCAAATACCGGCAGCACCGACTTGCGGGAAACGGAGGTCCAGCAGCCGAAGACCACGGCGGCTTTGTCCTGCGACAGCAGCTGGCGTGCTTTTTCGGCAAACAGCGGCCAGTTGGACGCCGGATCGACCACCACCGGCTGGAGCTTTTTACCCAGCACGCCGCCTTTGGCATTGATCTCGTCAATGGTCATCAGCGCCACGTCCTTCAGCGGCGTTTCGGAAATCGCCATGGTGCCGGACAGCGACGAGAGGATGCCGACTTTGATCGTCTCCGCCGCCTGCGCGCTCCATGCCGCGCCCATCGCGATGACCGAAGCCGAAAGCACAAAAGCCTTTAATAACGAACGTCTTTTCATCCGGTGAACCTCAAGAGTTAAGTGGATCGGGTAAAGTTCTGGCCTGCTGCAACCGATGCAGCGTTATTTTTCTGACCTCGGCCTTGCTGACGGCAATATGCGCCGTCAGGATGCGCCGGGCCGCTTCGCTTTGCTGCTGAAGTACCGCCAGCAAAATCTGGGCGTGTTCCTGATAAGTCGCGGCAATCCTGTCCTCACGGGTAAAATCGAGGCGGCGGATAATGCGGATTTTCTCGGTCAGCTCGGCATGGATAGCGGCCATTTCGCCGTTGCCCGCCGCCGCCACTATCGCCATATGAAACGCTTCGTCATGCAGCGACACCGCTTTACCGTCGGCCAGCTGCGGCGCCTCCAGCCAGAAGCGCCGCAGCGCGGCCAGCCGCTCGCCGGTCTGCGCCAGCGGCATCGCGCACAGGCGCTTAACGGCTTCGCACTCCAGCACGATGCGCAGATCGTACAGCTCCTCAAAACGGGTGAAGTCGAACTCGCATACCTGCCAGCCGCTGCGGAATTCGACCTCGACATAGCCTTCGCGCGCCAGCCGAAACAGCGCCTGGCGCACCGGCGTGCGGCTCACCGCCATCCGTCCGGCGATCTCGTTTTCGCTGAAGCGATCGCCGGGCATCAGGCGGAAATCGAAAATATCGTTTTTCAGCGTCTGATAGATTTTGTCCGCCAGCGGCAGGGGACGAGGCTTTGGTGTCTGCATCGCGCCGCGCCTTATTCCAGCCACAGCAGCGCGTCACCCGGCCTGACCGGCCGACCCGGCTGGCAGCCGATACGCCTGACGCGGCCCGCCTGCGGCGCGTTGACGGTCAGCTCCATCTTCATCGCCTCCACCACGATCAGCGGCTGGCCGACCACCACTTCGTCGCCCGGCTGCACCAGCACTTTCCAGATATTGCCGTTGAGATCGGCACTGACCAGCAGGCCATCCTCCTCTTCCTGCGGCAGCAGCGTCTCCTCGCTGGTCAGCGGCGCGCCTTCCTCTTCCTGCGCCCACAGCGCGACCTCGGTTTCGAAGGCGCTGGCCTGGCGCTGGCGGAAATCGGCGATATCGGCGGCGTTTTCCTGTAAAAAGCGCGTATGTTCGGCAAAATCAAAGAAGGTTTCTTCGATGGCGATGCGGCCCCGGCCTTCGCGGAAGTCTTCCCGCAGCCTGTCCAGCTCCGTCTCGCTGACCGGATAGAAACGCACCTGGTCGAAGAAGCGCAGCAGCCAGGGTTCATTCGCCGCAAACTGGTCGTTTTTCAGGAATTTGTTCCAGATCGGCAGCGTACGGCCCACCAGCTGATAGCCGCCGGGGGAATCCATGCCGTAGATGCACATATACATGCCGCCGATGCCGACGGTGCCTTCGGCGGTAAAAGTGCGGGCCGGGTTATATTTGGAGCTGAGCAGGCGATGACGCGGATCCACCGGCACGGCGCAGGGCGCGCCCAGATAGACATCGCCCAGCCCCAGGATCAGGTAGCTGGCGTCGAACAGCGTCTGGCGCACCGCCTCGCGCGTCGGTAGCCCGTTGATGCGTTGAATAAAATCAACGTTGTTCGGCAGCCACGGCGCGCTGGCGCGCACCGTTTCTTTGTAGCGCTCGACGGCGCCCAGCGTGGCGCTGTCCTCAAAGGCCATCGGCAGATGCACGATGCGGGAAGGCACCCGCAGCTGGCTGACGTCGCCCAGCTCCTTTTCCACGCGCAGCAGCAGCGCCAGCAGCTGTTTCTGGCTGAGGATGCGGCTGTCGTAGCGGATTTGCAGCGAGCGCACGCCCGGCGACAGCTCCTCCATGCCCGGCTGGCCGGTTTCGCGCAGGGCAATCATCAGCAGATGAACGCGCAGCCGTAGAGCCAGATCCAGCACGTTGTCGCCATACTCCAGCAGGATATAGTTATCGCCCGCCTGCCGATAAACGGCGGCTGGCGTGCTGGCTGTGGCTTCAAGCGCGGCCAGGATAGTGCCCGAACCGTGCGCGGTTTCCGCCAGCGACGGCACGGCAAAGGCGGGCGTGGTTATGTTATGCAGCGTGTTAATCCGCGCTTCCTGCGCTTTCTCCAGCGCCAGCGCCTCGTCAAAACCAATCGGATGAAAACGGATGCGGTCGCCCGGCTTGACCTGGCCGACTTTCCACAACTCCGCTTTGGCGATGGTCACAGGACAGACGAAGCCGCCGAGGCTTGGCCCGTCGCGCGTCAGGATCACCGGAAAGTCGCCGGTAAAATTCACCGCGCCGATAGCGTATTCGCAGTCGTGTACGTTAGAGGGATGCAGGCCCGCTTCGCCGCCGTTGGGGCGCGCCCAGTCCGGTTTTGGCCCGGCCAGCCGCACGCCAAGCCGGTTGGAGTTGTAGTGAACCTGCCACGACTGCGCGAAAAATTCATCGATAGAGCGCTGGGTAAAAAAGTCCGGCGCGCCGTGCGGGCCATAGAGCACGCCGATGCGCCATTCGTCGCCGTAGGTGGGGATCAGCGCGGCGTCAACGGCCTGCGGCTCGCCGACCGGCGCTGGCGTGGTACAGGCGGCAAGCTGCGGCTGCGAAACGGGCAGCATATCAGCCACGCGCAGCGTGCGTCCGGCATGGCCGCCAAACTGGCCAAGGGCAAAGGTCGAACGGCTGCCGAGATAGTCCGGCACGTCAAAACCGTTGCGTACCGACAGGTAGGTGCGGCAGCCCGTCTGCGCGCGGCCCAGCGTCAGCGTCTGTCCGGCTTTGACCGTCACCGGCTGCCAGTAGCCAACCGGCGCGTCGTCCAGCGTCGCCGGGCAATCCGCGCCGGTTAAGGCGATCACGGCGTCGGTGTGGAAGCGCAGCGTCGGGCCTTGCAGGGTAAACTCCAGGCCCGCCGCTTCTTCTGCGTTGCCAACGATGCGGTTCGCCAGCCGAAAAGCGAAGTCGTCCATCGGGCCGGACGGCGGCACGCCGATGTCCCAGTAGCCGGGACGGCCAGGGTAATCCTGAATGCTGCTCCAGGTGCCGGGTTGGATCACTTCAATGACGTGGGCCACAGGCGTAAAGCTGTCCAGCTGGCGCGTCCACACCTGGCCGCTGCGGAACTCGTCGGTGGCGATAACCTGACGCAGATAGTCGAGATTGGTGGCGATGCCGTGCAGCCGCGTTTCATTCAGCGCCTCGCGCATTTTTGCCAGCGCCGCCTCGCGGTTTTCCGCGTGAACGATCAGCTTGGCAATCATCGGATCGTAAAAGGCGGAAACTTCTGAACCCGTCGTCACGCCGCTGTCCACGCGCACCCCTTCCGGAAAGCAGACGTCCGTCAGCACGCCCGGACTGGGCTGAAAGTTTTTCACCGGATCTTCGGCATAGAGCCGCACTTCAATCGCCGCGCCCTGCGGCGCCTGCGCCATACGCGCCCAGTCCGGCTCCACGCCCGCCGCCACCTGCAACATGCACTCGACCAGATCCAGCCCGGTTACGCATTCAGTGACCGGATGTTCGACCTGTAAACGGGTATTCACTTCCAGAAAGAAGAATTCGTCGCGCTGCGCGTCGTAGATATATTCCACCGTGCCCGCGCTGCGATAGTTGACGCGCTCGCCCAGCCGGACAGCTGATTCCAACAGGGCGCGACGCGTTGCTTCCGGCAGATTGGGCGCGGGCGTCTCTTCCACCACTTTCTGATTACGGCGCTGTAGCGAGCAGTCGCGTTCGCCCAGGGCGACGACTTTGCCTTTGCCGTCGCCAAAAATCTGTACTTCCACGTGGCGCGCACGATCGATGCAGCGTTCCAGAAAGACGCCCGCATCGCTGAAGAACTGCTCGCCCAGGCGGCGGACGCTTTCCCAGGCGTCGCGTAGCGCCTGTGCGTCGCCGCAGCGGGTTAAGCCGATGCCGCCGCCGCCCGCAGTACTTTTCAGCATCACCGGATAGCCGATGGCGTCCGCGGCGGTTAAGGCTTCCGCCAGCGAGTTCAGCAGCGGCGTGCCCGGCGTCATCGGCACGCCAGCCTCGGCGGCCAGCTCGCGGGCGCGGTGCTTGAGGCCGAATTCGCCGATTTGCTGCGCCGTGGGGCCGACGAAAACGATGTTCGCAGCTTCACAGGCCGCCGCAAACGGCAGGCTTTCGGAAAGAAAACCGTAGCCGGGCCAGATCGCCTGGGCGCCGCTCTGCTGCGCCGCTGCCAGGATCCTGTCGATACGCAGATAGCTGTCGGCGGCTTTTTCGCCGCCCAGCGCGATGGCGATATCCGCCTCTTTGACATGCTGCGCGTTTTTATCCGCGTCGGAATAGACCGCCACGCCGGTAATGCCCAGCTTTTTCAGCGTGCGCAGGGCGCGGCAGGCGATTTCGCCCCGGTTGGCGACAAGAACGGTATTAAACATGGGAAGCCTCCTTGCGCGCCAGCCAGTTGCGCCAGCCGCCAAACTCGGTGATGTCCCGGGCGTCGGCCAGCGCCGCCGGTTCGCAAATAAAGCCTTTTACCTGACGACCATCCTCCAGCGTCAGCGTGCCGATGCCGAGCGGCGCAGGGATTTCCGCTACGAATTCGCCAAAGCGCGCCAACGGAATGTCCCACAGCTCGACGGTAATGGCTTTGCCGCCGGTCGCTTTCGCCAGCCCCGGCTTGGGCGGCTGGGTGTTGGCCAACGCATAAAGGCGATAGGCGTCGGCGGTGCGGGTTTCTTCCACCAGCACCGCATTGCGGCGGGTTAACTGATGATTCAACGGCATTCCAGTCAGGTGCGCGCCAACGACCGCGACACGAACGTGGTGTGGCGAAGCGGGCAAAGCGGACGGCGCGGCGCAGGCTTTTCCGGTCGCGCCCAGGTCGAGCGCCAGGCTCTGCTGCCAGCGCTGTCCAAAGGTCGCCAGCGCGCGATCGTGCCACGCGGGCGCAATCAGCGTGATCCCGGCGGGCAGCCCGTCCTCACGGAATGGCCCTGGCAGGGCGAGCGCCGAGAGATCGGCCAGGTTAGTAAAGTTGGTATAGGTGCCAAACTGCGAGTTATAGCGCACCGGCTCCTGCCGCATCTCTTCCAGCGTGTGGATGGTCGGCGACGTTGGCACCACCAGCGCGTCAAACTGGGCAAGCGTCTGCTGGATCTGACGGCTCAGCTCCGCGCGCAGGTATTCCGCCTGATAAGCGTCAACCGCGCTGTAGTGCTGGCCGCTGGCGATAATGCCGTACACGGTCGCATCCATCTGTTCCGGATGGTGCAGTATCTCGCCGACGGCCGCGGTACGTTCGGCTACCCAGGGCCCCGAGTAAAGCTGTTCGGCCAGCTGGTGAAACGGCGCAAAATCGACAGGATGCAGCGTGGCGCCGCACGCCTGCAGCGCGGCCAGCGCTTTTTCCCAGGCGGCTTCGGCCTGTGCATCGTCAAAAAAGGTGGGATGAGAAGGAACAGCCAGGCGCGGCGCGGCAGGCAGGGCGGCGGGCGCCAGCGCCGGATTGTCGCGTGAATAGGCGTCGCTGGCGTCATAGCCGCCCGCACAGGTCGCGACCTGGAAAGCATCTTCCACCGTCAGCGCAAACACGGAAAGCGTATCGTTCAGGCGGCAGGCTGGCAGCACGCCGGTGGCCGACAGCCAGCCTTTGGTCGGCTTCAGGCCGACGATATTGTTAAAGCCGGCCGGGACGCGCCCTGAGCCAGCGGTATCGGTGCCCAGCGCAAAGCAGACCAGGCCACGAGCCGTCACGGAAGCCGAACCGGAACTGGAGCCGCCGCTGACGTAATCCGCATTAAAGCTGTTTTTCACCGCGCCATAGGGCGACCGCGTGCCTACCAGGCCGGTAGCGAACTGATCGAGATTGGTTTTGCCGATGACCACGGCGCCCGCCGCCTTCAGCCTGGCGACCGCAACGGCATCGGTTGCGGCTTCGTGAGCGAAAGCAGGGCAGGCGGCGGTGGTCGGCCAGCCCGCCACGTCGATATTGTCTTTCACCGCAAAGGGCACGCCGAACAGCGGCAGCGACTGCGGATCCTTCTGCCAGGCCGCCAGCAGCGGTTCCGTCTGCGCCCGCAGCTGAGAAGGGGTGGCAAGATAAAGCCAGGCGTTATCTTCCAGGCTCAGCTCCGCCAGCAAAGAGGAAAGGGTAGCGAACAGCTCCTGCGGCTGCTGCTGATGGTAACGCCGCCAGTCATTCAGGGTAAAACCGGTGAAAGCCATAGGTTGAATTCCATCTGGTATACAAGATGGAATAAACAGAGCAAAAGCCGTGCCATACGGATAACTTGCTGATTATTAACTATTTAAATAAATAATCAGGCGAGGGTGCACGTTATTTGGGCAGCGAATGAACAAAAAAGGGGCGATAAGGAAGCCGGCCGTGCGGGAACGTACAGCACCAGGGGCCGCAGCGAGCGGCGCCCAGGCCGTGCGCTATTATTCTGCCGGATGCCACTGTTTGATGGCGGACTGCTGTCGGCGCCGCGTCAGCATTTTTTCCAGCTCGAATACGGCAAACAGCAGCGCGCCGACGGCCAGCGTAAGCAGCCGGATTTCCTGCGGCAGCGGCACGGTGGCAAACAGGCTTTGCATCACCGGCAGGCCGAACAGAGCCAGCTGCAACAGCGCGAGCAGAGCGCTCGCCAGCCAGAAACCATAATCTTTCAGCAGGCCGGTATTGAGCGAAGATCGCGCCGGTTCGCGGCAGTTCAGCAGCCAGACCCATTGCGCCACGATCAGCGTTTGCAGCAGCACGGCGTGAATAAATTTTGGTTCGTAGCCGCGTGATTGCAGCCACAGCTCGGTTACGAAAGCGCTCAGCATAATGGTTACGCCTGTAAAGCCGAGGTGCCAGAACCGGCAGCCTTGCGCCGAATGGCTCGCTTTCCGCGGCCGGGAACAGACAGGCGTGGACGCTGTTTTTCCGCTGATAAGGCTAACGGCAAGCGTGACCGACGCCGCGACATTTATCCATAAAACCTGAAGAGGCGCGATCGGAATAAATTTTCCTGCCAGCAGGGCGGCGATAAACAGCAGCGTCTGCGCCAGGCAGATTGGCAGCATAAAGCGTCCCGCTTTTTTCAGGCCGTCACGAAGGCGCTGGCCTTCCTGTACGGCGCTGATAAGCGCGGCGAAATGATTATCGGGCAGCACGAGATCGGCGATCGCTTTTGTCGCGCTGCCGTTTGCAGCCTGTGTCGCTATTCCGACATCGGCCTGTTTGAGCGCGGGGATATCCTGAGCGCCGTTGCCGGTGATGCCGACCACTTCGCCCTGGCTTTGCAGCGCGGCGACCAGCCGTTGCCTGTGCGCGGGCGTCATGCCCACAAAGATGTCATAGCGATCCACCACCCGGGCCAGCTCAATATCGCTCATTCGCTCCAGCTGGCGGCCGGTCAACTCGCTATGGCTGCCGCCAATGCCTGTCATTCGACCAATGGCCAGCGCCGTTGCCACAGGGTCGTCGGCCAGCATTTTTACCCGGATCCCGGCACGCTGGCAGTCGACAATCGCTCTGGCTGCTTCAGGACGCGGCGGATCTATCATGGCCGCTATGCCGCAGAAAATCAGGCCGTTTTGCAAATCGTCGTGGCAAAGCGCGGCCTGGTTTTTATCGGCCGGACGGCAGGCGCTGGCAATAAGGTGCAGGCCTTCTGCAGCGTGGTGCGCTATTTGCTGCTGCCACCAGGCAACATCCAGCGCTTCCAGACCCTGTCCGGTCTGCTGGAAGTCGCATATCCGCAGCAGCGCTTCCGGCTCGCCGAGCGCCAGAATATAGCTTTCGCCGTCAACCAGATAGCGCGTTGCCTGATACTTTCTGAGCTCATCAAACGGCAGCTTATCCAGCAGCAGCGCCGCCCGTTCAGGCAGGTGCGCTTTGGCAGCCGCCACCTTAAGCGCGGCCTGCGTCGGCTCGCCGGTGATGCGCCAGTTTTTTCCCTCATCTTTTAGCAGCGTGCTGTCGCTGCACAGATCCATATTTCTTAGCAGGTCGCGGAGCCGGGCGTGTACGGCTGGCGCTATGATGCTACAGTCTTTGTCCTGTAAAAAGCGGCCTGTCGGCTGGTAGCCGTTGCCCTCTACGCGGATCGTTTCTTCGTGCAGGATCAGCGCCCTGACCGTCATTTCGTTCATCGTCAGCGAGTGGGTTTTATCGCAGCAGACGACGCTCAGCGCGCCCAGTGTTTCCGCCGTGGAGAGATGGCGGACGGCAATATTCATTTTCCTCAGGCGCCATATGCTCAACGCCAGCGCCAGCACGATAATCATCGGCAGCCCTGCCGGCACGGCGGCAACCGCCAGACCGGCCAGCGTCTGCATCAGTCCCTGCATCGGCAGGCTGTGCCGCAGCAGCGCATAGAAGAACAGAAAAGCGATCAGCGTGACCATCAGCAGCCAGAAGCCGTTGCCGAGCCTGTCGAACGATCTTAGCTGCGGCGTCCGGCGCGGTCTGACAGAGCACAGGGCCGCCTCGATGCGACCCAGCTGCGTTTTTGCTCCGGTGGCTACCGCAATACCGGTGGCGCAGCCTGAAACCAGCGTGGAGCCGCAAAAAAGCATATTGCTGCGGACTTCCGCAGGCCGTTCGCCTTCGGTCGCGGCCGTTTGTTTGGCAACGACGGTTGCTTCTCCCGTTAACATGTTTTCATCCACCCGCAGATTTTGCGCCTCGATCAGGCGAAGATCGGCAGGGACTTTATCGCCCGCGCCCAGCATAATGATGTCGCCCGGCACCAGGCTGCGGGTATCCACCTGCAGAATATTACCCTCGCGCCTGACGCTTGCGCGATCGGGAAAGCCGTCTGCAAGATCTGGCGAGCTTTGCGTGGCGTTTTGCTGTAGCCAGTTAGCCAGCAGGTTAAGCAGAATAACGACAAGGATGACGCCGGTATCCAGCCAATGTTCGGTAACGGCGGTTAACACCGAAGCCAACAGCAGAACGCAGATTGGCGCGGTCAGCAGGCGCATCAGCGGGCACCGACGCCTGCGCGGCGGCAGCGTATTGGGGCCGAGGCCGACCAGACGTTTCTGCGCCTCTTCTGCGGAAAGCCCCGATTCATGACTCTGCATTCTTTTTATTACGCCAGCCGCATCATAACGATACCAGGCAGGCGGCGATTTTAATTTTTGCATCACAGGTAATCCTTGCGGGGAGTGGATAACAGAACCCGCTACCAACGTCATAACATCAGTGAGTCAGATGGCTGTTCTCCGCCAGTCAGGCTAAAGGCGGGTAGCGTTGAGGCGAGCAAGGAAGGCTATGCTGAAGGAAAGCAGGGCAAGGATTGTTGATCGCAATTAACCTTTAGCCAGCCAAAATAGCCTGACGAAGCCCTGTTGACCCGGCGTTTAAAGAAGTCAGGTTAAGTAAATTTGCCGATGCGGCATAGCGGGAGTCGCCAGGCCTGGTTAGCATGTTAAGAGCTTTAATGGTAAGCACAGGACAAAGAGAGGCGTTAACGTGGGAAAAGTCATGGCGGACAAGTGGCGGTTTTGGGCGGCAGGCGTTTGCCTGGCGATAGTAACAGGCACGGCGCACGCGGATTCGCTGGATGCGCAGCGCACGCGCTACCTGCAAATCAAGCAGGCCTGGGACAATAAACAGATGGATCAGGTTGCGCAGCTGATGCCCACGCTGCGCGATTACCCGCTTTATCCCTATCTTGAATATCGCGAGCTGGCGCAAAGCCTCGATCAGCAGAGCAGCTTCGTTATCAACGATTTTATTAAAAAAAACCCGACGCTGCCGCCGGTTCGCGCGCTTTCCTCAAGCTTTATCAACGAGCTGGCGCGACGCGAAGACTGGCGCGGCCTGCTGGTGTTCAGCCCGACCGAACCTAAACCTGTTGCCGCACGCTGCAACTGGTACTACGCCAAATGGGCCACTGGCGAGCAGCAGGTGGCCTGGAAAGGCGCTAAAACGATCTGGCTACGCGGCACCTCGCTGCCGCCGGGCTGCGACAGGCTGTTCAGCGCCTGGCAGGCGGCAGGTGAACAGACGCCGATTACCACGCTGGAGCGTATTCGTCTGGCTATGGTGGCCGGCAACAGTAACCTGGTGAATTTCCTGGCGGATCAGCTTCCTGAGGATTATCAGACCATCGCCAGCGCGGTGAAAGATTTGCAAAACAATCCGCAAAACGTGGAGGCCTTCGCCCGTATCGCCGGCCCGACCGATTTTACCCGCCAGGCCACCGCCATCGCTTTCGCGCGCGTGGCGCGTGAAGATGCCGAAAACGCCCGCGCGATGATCCCGACGCTGGTGCGGGTGCAAAAGATGAGCGAGCAGGAAGAGCAGAGCCTGAAAGAGGCGGTCGCGTGGCGATTAATGGGCAGCGACGTGACGACGGAACAGGCGCGCTGGCGCGATGACGTGGTGATGCGCAGCGATTCCGATGCGCTAATCGAGCGCCGCGTCAGGATGTCGCTGGGCAACAACGATCGTCGCGGGCTGAACACCTGGATCGCCCGACTGCCGGTAGAAACCAAGCAGAAAGATGAATGGCAGTACTGGCAGGCCGATCTGCTGCTGGAGCAGGGCCGCAAAGAGGAAGCCGATAAAATTCTGCGCGGCCTGATGCAGGAGCGCGGCTTCTATCCGATGGTCGCCGCCCAGCGTCTTGGCGTTGCCTATCCCCTACAGATTGACGAGGCGCCGTCGGTAGAGCGCAGCCTGACTCAGGGGCCGGAAATCGCCCGCGTGCGTGAACTGATGTACTGGAATATGGATAACCTGGCGCGAACCGAATGGAGCTACCTGGTCGGCAGCAAAAGCCGCAGCCAGCAGCAGCAGCTGGCGCGCTACGCCTACGAGCAGAACTGGTGGGTGCTCAGCGTGCAGGCGACCATTTCCGGCAAACTGTGGAACAGCCTGAAGGAGCGCTTCCCGCTGGCCTATCAGGAACAGTTTAAGCGCTATACGGAAGGCAAAGCGATCCCTGTCAGCTACGCGATGGCGATTGCCCGCCAGGAGAGCGCCTGGAATCCGAAAGCCCGCTCGCCGGTTGGCGCATCCGGGCTGATGCAGGTCATGCCCGCGACCGCGCAGCATACGGTGAAGGTCTATAGCCTGCCGGGCTACAGCAACAGCAGCCAGCTGCTGGATGCGGAAACCAATATCCAGATCGGCACCCAGTATCTGGAATCGGTCTATCAACAGTTCGGCCAGAACCGCATTTTTTCTTCGGCGGCCTATAACGCCGGGCCGTCACGGGTCAGAACGTGGCTGGGGAACAGCGCTGGCCGCCTGGACGCGGTCGCTTTTATCGAAACCATTCCTTTTTCGGAAACGCGTAACTATGTAAAAAACGTGCTGGCTTACGATGCCTACTATCGTCACTTTATGCGGCAGTCGGACAATATTCTCTCTGACGGCGAGTGGCAGCGACGCTATTGATCCCGCCCGGCCTGTGCTAGACTGCTGTACTAGTTAAAGAGTATGGGCCACCTATGACTGAACCTTCCATTCCCGTAACGATGGAACCGCACAACGAAGAGTGGCAGCGCTTTGTTGTGCTGCTCCAGCACGCTTTTGACAACGGATTGCACCTACCGCTACTTCAGCTGATGATGACGCCGGACGAACGCGAGGCGCTGGGCACGCGCCTGCGTATTATCGAAGAGCTGATGCGCGGCGAGATGAGCCAGCGCGAGCTGAAAAACGATCTGGGCGTCGGCATCGCTACTATCACCCGTGGCTCGAACAGCCTGAAAAGCGCGCCGCCTGCCCTGAAAACCTGGCTGGAGGCGCAGCTGCTGAACGGTTCAGATAAGATCTGATCCGTCGGCGCTTTGCTGGTATACCGCGTTATGGAAAGGGCAGAGCGCCAGGATCAGCGCCTGATGATAGACGCTGGTGCGGCTGAGCTGCCCGGCGGTAAAGGCGCCGATCGCGCCGCCCTTATGCTTGATGTTTTCAATGCCGGTCAGGCTCGCCATCACTTCGCCCAGTTCGCGTCCGGCCGCAATGCCTTTCAGCACCACCGGCGGCAGCGTAAAGCTGGCGGAGCGTGACTCGCCGCGCTGCTGACGGTTTTCAATCACCATCCAGGCAAACGCGCTTTCGCCTTCAATACCGGCTTCAATCGCCACCCAAAAATCCGCCTGCGGACGCAGCTGACGGGCATTTTGCACGCGCTGGCGTGCGCCAGTTCTCGTTTCTGCATCGGTAAGGGGCTGCAGGGCCACGCCGCTGTCGACCTCGACGCCCTCCATATGGCAGGATCCCTCACCGAAAATATCGCTGAAAGCCTGAGAAATTGCCTTAATTTTTGCCGGATTAATGGTTGCAGCGACAACATGGTACATAATTGTTTGAACCCCTTACGCAAATTTGCCGCAGTATAACGGAAAACAGCAATGTTACAGGTCTATCTTGTTCGCCACGGAGAAACGCTTTGGAATGCAGCGAGACGCATTCAGGGACAGTCGGACAGCGCGCTGACGGCTAAAGGAGAGCAGCAGGCGCAGCAGGTGGGTGAACGGATGAAACATCTGGGCATTACTCACGTCATCGCCAGCGACCTGGGCCGCACCAAACGCACGGCTGAAATCATCGCGGACGCCTGCGGCTGTGAAGTGACGCTGGAGCCGCGTCTGCGCGAGCTGAATATGGGCGTGCTGGAAAAGCGCCCGCTGGATTCGCTGACGCCGGAAGAAGAGAGCTGGCGCGCCACGCTGATCAACGGCACCGAAAACGGTCGTATCCCGAACGGCGAGTCGATGACGGAGCTGGCCGCGCGAATGCACGAGGCGCTGAACGCCTGTCTGAACCTGCCCGCCGGCAGCCGTCCGCTGCTGGTCAGCCACGGTATGGCGCTGGGCGTGCTGGTGAGTACGCTGCTGGGGCTGCCTGCGTGGGCCGAGCGTCGGCTACGGCTGCGCAACTGCTCCATTTCCCGCGTCGATTACCAAAAGAGCGCCTGGCTGGCGTCCGGTTGGGTAGTGGAAACGGCGGGAGACGTGTCGCATCTGGATGCGCCCGCGCTGGACGAGCTGCAACGCTAACGAAGACGCGAAGCCGGGCTGAACCGGCTTACTCCTCAGCCTGGCGGCGGATCGGGATCAGATATTCGCAGCGGATATCTTGTGGCGGTTCCGGCTGCCTTTTGCCGCCGTGCGTGTGGAAACGCTCAATATCCTGCCCGTGGCGGCGCGTCAGCTGTAGCGTCGGCATACAGGTACCGTAAAGCAGCAGGATAAACTCCTGCAGGCTGGTTCTCGGCCCTTCGTAGGTAAACTGCACGTACTCGCCGCCTTCCAGCAGCACCGTTTGCGTTGCCGGGACGGGATGGAAAAGCTTATCGGACGGCACGGCGGTGGTGTAGAGAATTTCCTGCTCGTCATCTTTTTCCACGCTGGGCCGCGACTGGTGCAGGCCGTACAGCACGGGCGGGATGGTGTCCGTTTCCGTCAGGAACTGCCGCCAGAAATGCAGGCGCATCTCATCGCGATAGCTGGAAATCTGCTCCAGCGTGCAGGTATAGCTTTGCGTTTGTCCCACCAGCACCGTTTCCGGCAGGGTGACGTAAGTGGCTTCGGGCAGCTGAAAGTCATCCAGCCGGATCGGCGGACGCAGGCCGAAGGAGTGCCAGTCGGAGGCGCGACGATACCAGGCCGGCGTCTGGTTAAACTGTTTTTTAAACGCGCGCGTAAAGGTCTGCTGCGAGTCGAAGCGATACTGCAGGGCAATATCCAGAATAGGGCGGCTGGTCAGGCGCAGCGCGACCGCGGCTTTTGACAGCCGACGTGCACGAATATAGGCGCCGATAGCATGACCGGTAACTTCTTTAAACATCCTTTGCAAATGCCATTTTGAATAGCCTGCTCTGGCTGCGACGTGATCCAGAGACAGCGGCTGGTCAAGGTGGCCTTCAAGCCAGACTAGCAAGTCGCGAATGATACCGGCTTGATCCATAAAACGTCCTCATCCTGGTTAATATTGGTGCAGCAGCAGTTCTGGGATTGCTGAGAGTGAACTTTCGTTTTGTTAGTCCGGTATGCTATACCGGGGCACGCCAGGTCCGCCAGCGTAAAAGCGCTAAGCGAGGTAACTTACAATGTCATCTATTTTCTATGCAATGGTAACGTTATGACAATGAAAAAAATGTTAATGGTCACGGCAATAATGCTCACCCCTCTTGCGGTGCGCGCCGAAGTGGTCGGCTCGGTCGATACCACCTTTAAAGTGTTTGGGCCCGATCATAAGATTATGGTCGAAGCCTTTGACGATCCCGATGTACAAAACGTGACCTGCTACCTCAGCCGGGCAAAAACCGGCGGGATCAAAGGCGGGTTAGGTCTGGCGGAAGATACGTCGGATGCCGCTATTTCCTGCCAGCAGGTTGGGCCGATAACGCTCAGCGACAAGATTGCCCAAGGGAAAGCAGAAGGTGAAGTGGTGTTTCGTAAGCGCACCTCGCTGGTGTTCAAAAAGCTACAGGTAGTCCGCTTTTACGACCGCAAACGTAACGCGCTTATTTACCTTAGCTATTCCGACAAGGTGGTGGAAGGCTCGCCTAAAAATGCGTTAAGCGCCGTTCCCATCATGCCCTGGAGCCGCTAAGGCAAGCGAGAGGGGGCCGCGAAAAACGACCCCTCAACGCAGCACCGGCTTACTCCTGCAGGTCGCCGCAGAAACGGTAACCTTCACCATGAATAGTGGCGATAATTTCCGGCGTGTCCGGCGTGGACTCAAAATGTTTACGAATGCGGCGGATGGTGACGTCCACGGTGCGATCGTGCGGCTTCAGCTCGCGGCCGGTCATTTTTTTCAGCAGATCGGCGCGGGTCTGGATTTTGCCCGGATTCTCGCAGAAGTGCAGCATCGCGCGGAATTCGCTACGCGGCAGCTTGTACTGTTCGCCCTGCGGGCCAATCAGCGAGCGGCTGTTGATATCCAGCTCCCAGCCGTTAAAGCGATAGCTTTCAACCAGCTTGCGCTCCTCGCTGTGCGGCGCCAGATTCATGGTGCGCGACAGCAGATTACGGGCGCGGATAGTTAGCTCACGCGGGTTGAAAGGCTTGGTGATATAGTCATCCGCCCCGATCTCAAGGCCGAGGATCTTATCGACTTCGTTGTCCCTGCCGGTCAGGAACATCAGCGCCACGTTGGCCTGTTCACGCAGTTCGCGCGCCAGCAGCAGGCCGTTTTTGCCGGGAAGGTTTATATCCATGATGACCAGGTTGACGTCGTTCTCTGTCAAAACCTGATGCATTTCTGCACCGTCCGTAGCTTCATAAACCATGTAGCCTTCGGCCTCAAAAATACTTTTGAGAGTATTGCGAGTAACTAATTCGTCTTCAACGATAAGTATGTGCGGGGTCTGCATGTGTTCGCTACCTAAAATTGCCAAAAAACGATATGGGCATACAGCAGTTACCGTATGGGTAATACGCGGGCGCCGATTGACGCGTAACGCGGGCTGTACGGAATATGTTCACAAGCCATTCATGGACCGGAAAATACCAGATAAAAAAGTATATTCCCTGTCTCGGCAAGGTCAAAAATGGCGTATATCCTAACCTCATTAACAGCAACATAACAGCACAAGCCACGACCAACAGCCAATAAATAAAGCTTAATTGACTTATATCAATCCAATTGTAGCACGTTGAGGTGCTGTTGAAAAACGCCCCGCCAAAGGGCGATTTAGCTGGATAAGCGCCGCGCAAAGATGAAAAAATAAACGGCTTTCTTTGCAAAGAGTATAGATAAAATTTAACAATTCTTAATTGCCTGAACTACATGAGATTATCGTCAGATAAATGTTTTTATCGCTAAAATCAGCGGAAAAAAGCCGTAGTTTATAATTATAGCTGGTCAGACAGGTCGTTAGTATGTTGTTGATTTGTTAAAATGATAGCAGAGGTTTCCCGTCCATCTTATGCCACGGGACCCTCAGGATATGTCCACACTGAACTTAAGAAGGCCCTTATGCGTTTTCCCCTGATACTTGTTTCACCTGCCCGACCTGAAAATGTGGGGGCGGCGGCCCGCGCCATGAAAACCATGGGATTTGATGAATTACGGATCGTAAACAGTCAGGCGCATCTGGAAGCGGGCGCACGACGGGTCGCGCATGGCGCAGGCGAGATCCTGGAACAGGCTACGCACTGGCCTTCGCTGGCTGCCGCGCTGGCGGATATCGACTTCAGCATCGCTACCACCGCGCGAAGCCGGGCAAAATTCCGCTATTACGCCACGCCGCAGCAGGTAGAAAGCCAGCTGGCGGAAAAGCAGCAGTGGATCGGCAGCGCGGCGCTGGTGTTTGGGCGTGAGGATACCGGCCTGACGAATGAGGAGTTAGACCAGGTGGATTTGCTGACCGGCATTCCGATGGCGGCGGACTATCCTTCGCTGAATCTTGGGCAGGCGGTGATGGTGTACTGCTATCAGCTGTCGGCGCTGCGTCAGGTCGCCGCCGTGCCGGCCGTCACGGCTGACGGTCAGCAGCTGAAGGCGCTGCGCCAGCGGCTCAGCCAGCTGGTTGAGCGGCTTGAGGTCAGCGACGATCGCAAACTGGTCGACTGGCTGGATCAGCGTCTGGGCACGCTGCAACAGCGCGACACCGCTATGCTGCACCGGCTGCTGCACGACATAGAAAAAAATCTTATAGATAAAAAAACTGGTTAACGCTTTATACATAGCAAGACATGCTAAGGGTAAGCGGCTTTCGCCTTGGTTAAGATCTGTTTTCAGGCCAAATCCCTGGCGGGCGTTTTGTCAGCCGATTTGCGCCTGCGGATAAAAAAATTGACTTAGCCAGGGCTTTGCTTTACTTCTGAAAGCGGACAAATTCAAGACAGACAGTAAAATCTAAAATGCGTACTTACAGCCTGATGACAACAATCATTATTACCACCACCACCATTACCACAGGTAACGGTGCGGGCTGACGCATACAGGAAAAAATAAAAAAAGCCCGCACCTTAAACAGTGCGGGCTTTTTTTTCGGCAAAAATTCAGGAGATGATTATGCGAGTGCTGAAATTCGGTGGAACCTCAGTCGCCAACGCGGAAAGATTTTTGCGCGTGGCGGATATTCTGGAGAGCAATGCTAAGCAGGGACAGGTCGCTACCGTATTGTCCGCGCCGGCCAAAATCACCAACCATCTGGTGGCGATGATTGAAAAAACCATCAGCGGGCAGGATGCGCAGGTAAACCTGCTCGATGCCGAAAAGATTTTTGACGTTTTGCTGCAAGGGCTGGCGGAAGCGGAGCCGAAATTTCCCTACGCCCGTCTGAAAGCCGTGGTGGATGCGGAGTTCGCTCAGCTGAAGCAGGTGCTGCACGGTATCGGCCTGCTCGGCCAGTGCCCGGACAGCGTCAATGCCGCCATTATCTGTCGCGGCGAGAAGCTGTCGATCGCCATTATGGAAGGGCTGCTCCAGGCGCGCGGCTACGGCGTCAGCGTGATCGATCCTGTTGAAAAGCTGCTGGCGGTTGGCCACTATCTTGAGTCCACCGTGGATATTCCTGAATCCACTCGCCGTATCGCCGCCGCGCAGATCCCTGCCGAAAATATGATCCTGATGGCGGGCTTTACTGCCGGAAACGAAAAGGGCGAGCTGGTGGTGCTGGGCCGTAACGGCTCCGACTACTCCGCCGCCGTGCTGGCTGCCTGTCTGCGCGCCGACTGCTGTGAAATCTGGACCGATGTCGATGGCGTTTACACCTGCGATCCGCGTCAGGTGCCGGACGCCCGCCTGCTGAAAACCATGTCCTATCAGGAGGCGATGGAGCTTTCCTACTTCGGCGCTAAAGTGCTGCATCCGCGCACCATCACGCCGATCGCCCAGTTTCAAATTCCCTGCCTGATTAAAAATACCGCCAACCCGCAGGCGCCCGGCACGCTGATCGGCGGCGACAGCGCCAGCGACGATAACCCGGTAAAAGGCATCACCAACCTGAATAACATGGCGATGTTTAACGTCTCCGGGCCCGGCATGAAAGGGATGATCGGCATGGCCGCGCGCGTGTTCGCCGCCATGTCCCGCAGCGGCATTTCCGTGGTGCTGATCACCCAGTCTTCTTCCGAATACAGCATCAGCTTCTGCGTGCCGCAAAGCGATCAGCTGCGCGCCCGTCGCGTGCTGGAAGACGAGTTCTTCCTGGAGCTGAAAGACGGACTGCTGGAGCCGCTGGACGTGATGGAAAATCTGGCCGTGATTTCGGTGGTGGGCGACGGAATGCGTACGCTGCGCGGTATCTCCGCGAAGTTCTTCTCGGCGCTGGCGCGGGCCAATATCAATATCGTGGCCATTGCGCAGGGCTCTTCAGAGCGCTCTATTTCCGTGGTGGTGCATAACGACGACGCTACGACCGGCGTGCGCGTGGTGCATCAGATGCTGTTCGCCACCGACCAGGTGATCGAAGTGTTCGTGATCGGCATCGGCGGCGTGGGCGCAGCGCTGATCGAACAGCTTTCCCGCCAGCAGGCGTGGCTGAAGAACAAGCATATCGATCTGCGCGTCTGCGGCATCGCCAACTCCAAAGCGCTGCTGACCAACGTGCACGGCATTCCGCTGGACAACTGGCAGGCCGCGCTCCAGGAAGCCAAAGAGCCTTTTAACCTGGCGCGCCTGAACCGTCTGGTGAAAGAGTATCATTTGCTTAACCCGGTGATTGTCGACTGTACCTCCAGCCAGGCCGTAGCCGATCAGTATGCGGATTTTCTGGCCGATGGTTTTCACGTGGTCACGCCTAACAAAAAGGCCAATACCTCGTCCTGGCAGTACTATCAGCAGATGCGCGCGGCGGCGGCTAAATCGCGCCGCAAGTTCCTGTACGATACCAATGTGGGTGCGGGCCTGCCGGTGATTGAAAATCTGCAAAACCTGCTTAACGCCGGTGATGAGCTGCTGCGTTTCTCCGGCATTCTGTCCGGATCGCTCTCTTATATCTTCGGCAAGCTGGACGAGGGCGTGTCGCTGTCGGAAGCGACCCGTACGGCGCGCGAAATGGGCTTTACCGAGCCGGATCCGCGCGACGATCTCTCCGGGATGGACGTGGCGCGCAAGTTACTGATTCTGGCGCGTGAAGCGGGCTATCAGCTGGAGCTGAGCGATATCGAAATCGAAGCCGTGCTGCCGGAGGCGTTTAACGCGCTGGACGTGGAAACCTTTATGCAGCGGCTGCCGGAGCTGGACGACGCTTTTACCGCCCGCGTACGCCGCGCGGCCGATGAGGACAAAGTGTTGCGCTTTGTCGGCGTGATTGAAGAGGGCGGCCGCTGCCACGTGAAGATCGACGCCGTTGACGGCAACGATCCGCTGTATAAAGTCAAAAACGGCGAAAATGCTTTAGCTTTTTACAGCCGCTATTACCAGCCTATACCGCTGGTGCTGCGCGGTTACGGTGCCGGTAACGACGTGACCGCCGCGGGCGTGTTTGCCGATCTGTTACGCACCTTGTCATGGAAGTTGGGAGTTTAAACATGGTTAAGATCTATGCGCCAGCCTCAATTGGCAACGTCAGCGTCGGCTTCGACGTGCTGGGCGCGGCGGTTTCGCCCGTCGACGGAACGCTGCTGGGCGACTGCGTAACGGTGGAGGCGGCCAGCGAGTTCAGCCTGCGCAACGAGGGACGCTTCGTCAGCAAGCTGCCTGCCGATCCGCAGGAAAATATCGTCTGGCAGTGCTGGGATCGCTTTTGCGAGGCGACAGGCAAACGCGTACCGGTAGCGATGACGCTGGAAAAAAATATGCCGATCGGCTCCGGTCTGGGATCTAGCGCCTGTTCGGTGGTGGCCGGACTGATGGCGATGAACGAACATTGCGGCAGGCCGCTTGACGACAACCAGCTGCTGACGCTGATGGGCGAGCTGGAAGGCCGGGTTTCCGGCAGCGTCCACTTTGATAACGTGGCACCCTGTTTCCTGGGCGGCCTGCAGCTGATGCTGGAAGAGAACGGCGCGATCAGCCAGCCGGTGCCATGCTTTGATGACTGGCTGTGGGTGATGGCCTATCCCGGCATCAAGGTTTCCACCGCCGAGGCGCGGGCGATCCTGCCTGCGCAATATCGCAAAGAAGATATCATCAAACACGGCCGCTATCTGGGCGGCTTTATTCACGCCTGCCACACTCAGCAGCCGGAACTGGCGGCGAAGCTGATGCGCGACGTGATCGCCGAACCCTACCGCACTAAACTGTTACCGGGCTTCGCCAATGCCCGCCAGGCCGCCCAGGATATCGGCGCGCTGGCCTGCGGCATTTCCGGCTCCGGGCCGACGCTGTTCGCCGTCTGTAATCAGGCCGACACGGCGCAGCGCATGGCAGACTGGCTTCGCCAGCACTACCTGCAAAACGAGGAAGGCTTCGTCCATATTTGCCGCTTAGACACGGCTGGCGCACGTAAACTGGGATAACGCATGAAACTTTATAATCTGAAAGATCACAACGAGCAGGTCAGCTTTTCACAGGCGGTTAAACAGGGTCTGGGCAGCCAGCAGGGGCTGTTTTTCCCGCTGGAGCTGCCGGAGTTTGAGCTGACCGATATCGACGCCATGCTGGAGATGGATTTCGTCAGCCGCAGCAGCAAAATTCTCTCTGCTTTTATCGGCGACGAAATCGACGCGCATCATCTGCACGAGCGCGTGAAAAACGCGTTTGCGTTCCCCGCGCCGGTAGCGAGAGTCACCGACGATATTTCTGCGCTGGAGCTGTTTCACGGCCCGACGCTGGCTTTTAAAGACTTCGGTGGCCGCTTTATGGCGCAGATGCTCTCTTACGTCAGCGGCGCGGACGAGAAGATCACCATCCTGACCGCCACTTCTGGCGATACCGGTGCGGCCGTAGCCCATGCGTTTTACGGCATGGACAACGTGCGCGTGGTGATCCTCTATCCGCAGGGCAAAATTAGCCCGTTGCAGGAGAAGCTGTTCTGTACGCTGGGAGGCAATATCCAGACGATCGCTATCGACGGCGATTTCGATACCTGTCAGTCGCTAGTCAAGCAGGCCTTCGACGACGAGCTGCTGAAGAAGGCCATCGGCCTGAACTCGGCGAACTCGATCAATATCAGCCGCCTGCTGGCGCAGATTTGCTACTACTTTGAAGCGGTGGCGCAGCTGGCGCAGGAAAAACGCAATCAGCTGGTGGTGTCGGTGCCGAGCGGTAACTTCGGCGATCTGACGGCGGGCCTGCTGGCGAAATCACTGGGCCTGCCGGTGAAGCGTTTTATTGCCGCCACCAATGCCAACGACACCGTGCCGCGCTTCCTGAAAGGCGGCGAGTGGCTGCCTGCCGCTACCGTTTCCACGTTGTCGAACGCCATGGACGTCAGCCAGCCGAACAAC
The DNA here is from genome assembly GCF_054057575.1 of Erwinia sp. TECH1. Classification (NCBI taxonomy): domain Bacteria; kingdom Pseudomonadati; phylum Pseudomonadota; class Gammaproteobacteria; order Enterobacterales; family Erwiniaceae; genus Erwinia; species Erwinia sp. TECH1. Next base: position 921,785 of record NZ_JBSRZK010000001.1, read on the forward strand.
TGGCCGCGCGTTGAGGAGTTGTTCCGCCGCAAAACCTGGCGCCTGACCGACCTGGGCTTTGGCGCGGTAGATGATGAAACCACCCGCGCTACTATGCGCGAGCTGGCGGATCTGGGCTATATCTCCGAGCCGCACGCCGCTATCGCTTACCGACTGCTGCGCGATCAGCTACAGGAAGGCGAGTTCGGGCTGTTCCTGGGGACGGCGCATCCGGCCAAGTTCAAGGAGAGCGTGGAAGAAATCCTGGGCCAGACGCTGCCGCTGCCGCAGGAGCTGGCGGATCGCGCCGATCTGCCGCTGCTGTCGCACAAGATGGCCGCCGATTTCGCCGAGCTGCGCGACTTCCTGCTTTACAAATAACGCCTGCGGCCCTTATTCATAAGGGCCTGAGATTGTTGACACACTCATCCTCTGTCATCAAGTCGCATTGGGGCCGGTGGAAAGCAGCGGAGGCAGATCGGAACACGGACACGCCGTGAATACGTCCATGTAGGCTCGTTTCGCGCGTCCATGCGCGAAAACGGTCCGCTTATCCGCTCAGCCTCTGCCGCTGTGAAGCGGTTGTGTCGCTATCAAAAACGACAGTGTAGAGTCGCAGGCTTTTAAGTCTGTCATCAAACATTGGCCCTTACCCGTAAGGGTCTTTTCCTGCCTGTTATGCCGTCCCGCTGGTGGAGGGCTCTCCTGAGTTTCCGGTTGATTGTGGTGACCCTGAAGGCTGAATAGCGGCCGTTTGCTGCCCGGAAGGCGGCGCGGCTATCGCCTGCTGGCTACGGCTATCCGCTGCCGGATTCGGCTGTCCGGCGGCGGTGATATTCACCGGCCCGCTGGTGGCAGCTGCTACGGCGGCGCGCACTTTACTGTGCGCCTGATAGATCTGGTTCACCATCTTGTAGGTCAGGCCAAACGCGGCTGCGGTGCCGCCGTTGTTCAGCAGGCTGGAGAGCTGCGGCGACAGCGAGCCTTTGGTCGCCGCATTCAGCACCTGCTGCGCGGCCAGGGTGCTGGCATTGGCGAAGTTATTCCAGCTCAGGCGGGCAATGGAGTGATCCAGCAGGCGGCCATAATCTTTCATCGGCAGGGAAGGGGAGAACTTCTGCGAGTCGCCCGCGCGTTTGGCGTCATAATGCTTGCCCAGAAAGGCGTCGCCCGTCTCAATCACGGTGTTGCAGGCGGCCCGGATGCCGGAAACCAGCGCCGCCATCGCGTGCAGCTCTTTCCCGCTGAGCCGCTGCCCGGCCGCATCGCGAATTTCAGGGCCGGAAACGGTATAGCCCTGCGGCAGCGCTTTCTGGATCAGACCGTCCTGCAACATGCCCATCGCCAGCGTATTCAGCGTGTACCAGGCACCGTTGGTGCGCATATCGCCATCGCTGACGCCGTGGCTTGGTTTGCCGTCGCGCGAGGCCACCATGCTGCCGGTCGCCTGCAAAGATTCGCGCGAGGCCGCGTAAAGCACGTTGCGCAGCTGGGTGCTGAGCACGCGGGTGGTTAAGCCAGGGTTGCCGGTCAGCACGCCAGCCGCCGACATGCCTATATTCATCAGTTCGGCGGCGACCTGCTGCCCGGTTACGCGCTGTGAGTCCTGCTGGTGTTTGTCCGTCATATTTTGCCATTCCTGCGGCTTATCGCGCTGGATCACGTCTGCCTGGCCCGGACTCAGGCCAAACTGACCGCGCACGGCAACGGCATTGTTTTGCGGATCGCGTGCCAGACGCGGCTCCCTGATATGGTGATGCGCGGCGATGTTTGCCAGCGACACCGCGACCTGAAGCCCCACGGCGGCGGCCGGATGCTTCTCGGCCAGATGCGGCAGCATCATGTTATAGGCCTCGATAAATGCCTCTTCGCGCATCAGCGTCGGCAGCCCGCAGGTCACCATCTGCTGTAGCGCATGGCCGCCCAGCGCGCCCCAGGCTTTGTTTTGCAGCGGCGCAGAGGCGAATTTCCCCAAGGTGACGGCGGAGTGTTTGGTTTCGTTCCAGCCCGCTTTTCCGGCAATTTTTGCGCCTTTCCAGCTTTGATTACCAACATACTTCGTGCCCTGCCAGCCCGCTTTGCCCGCTACCGTCATTTTGTCGGCGGCGTAGCTGCCGCCGGTTTTTAAGCCGCCCCATGCCGCGTTGCCAACGGTTTGCAGGCCGCCCGAGGTCGTCTGTAACCCTTTTCTGGCGCCCTCCGCCAGGCCGGAAAAAAACTGGCCTGCCGCGTGGCTCGCCCTGGCCGCGCGCGCTGGCCCCGTGGGCAGCGGGCCGCTTTCAATATCGCCCCGGCTGTTCTGCACGGTCATCTGCTGTAGGGCGGGCGCGCGCTGGATTGAATCAGTCATAAGTCGCCTCTCTGTGTATCGCTACTGAAAGCCATGGTCAGGGTCATCAGATTTGCCAGCCATTCGGCTAAATCAAGGCCGTCCAGCCCCAGGGAATCCCAGCGGCAGAGCAGGCTGACCTCTTCCTGATAAAGCCCCAGCGAGCAGTACGTCAGCGGCTGTAAATCCCCGTTGGCGACCAGCAGCCGAAGGGCGTCATCCGTCTTCAGCTCAAGCGGCGTGGAAAGGAAAAGGTGGCGGCCGTCACCGTCGGCGGTAATGGCTATCTCACGCTCGGGAAAGCGTAGCGAACAGAGGCAGCCGTTGAGCTGGTATTGCGTTGCGGGCAGTTCTAACGCGGCGACAGCCTGCTGCACCAGCGGGTAGTGCCACCGGGCGGCCAGCGCCTGTGCCGCCAGCGCATCGATTTTTAAAGCTGTCTGCTGCTGCCAGCCCATGACCCAGCCGGGCAGCGCTGGCGCTTTGTCTGCTTGCTGCGTTGCCTCGGGCTGGCCGAGAGACAGCAGTAAATCGATCAGGCTGGCGGCAAGGGCGTCGATATCGTTAAGGATGGCCGCCAGCGCCAGCGCATCATCAACGGCGTCAAAAGCCAGGCGTCTGGTCAGCAGCGTCGTACCCTGTTCATCCAGCGAGAGGCTGATGCCGTTCATCGCCATCGCCACGCCGTTAGCGCGCAGCAACAGCTGCTGCCAGGTTTCAGAATGGATTGCCTGGGGCGTGCGCAAATAGCCAACGACGAGCCACAGCGGGACGGGATCTTCGCTTTGGCAAATCATAACTACATGCAGCGCGTCCAGGCGGAGCAGGCCGGTTGTGGCAAATTGCTGCTGCGCCTTTTCGTCTACGCCAAACTGCGCCGCTGCCGCTTGCAGCCAGGCATGCGAGCCAACGGGCAGCGGATTTTGCAGCGTGGGCGCGGCGGCGTTTACGGTGGGAGGATGCGTGGCGTGCCAGGCCCTGTCAGTGACGGTTTTAAGAAGCGCTTGCCGATCCATAATTACCTCAAGGCTGATGCAGATAAACCTTGAGTAGAGCGATCGGCGGCGCGGTTCGGCACCATAACAAAACGCTATGGCTGGATCTGAAAAGGCGGCTCGCCCGCGAAAGCGGGATCAGACGATTTCGTGACGTTTAAACACCAGCTCGCGCTCGCTGCTTTCGTCAGCCACGAAAAAGTAGCCGTCAACGTCGAACGCTTTCAGCTGTTCCGGCTGCGTCAGGCGGCACTCGATAATATAACGGCTCATCAGGCCACGGGCCTTTTTGGCGTAGAAGCTGATAACCTTAAACTTGCCGTTCTTCTCGTCCAGGAACACCGGCTTGACGATGCGGCCTTGCAGCTTCGCTGGCTTCACCGCTTTAAAATACTCATCGGAAGCCAGGTTAATCAGCACGTCGTCGCCCTGTTCCGCCAGCGCCGCGTTCAGCGCTTCGGTCAGCCTGTCGCCCCAAAAGGCATAAAGATCTTTGCCGGCAGGGTTGGTCAGCTTAGTGCCCATCTCCAGACGGTAAGGCTGCATCAGATCCAGCGGCCGCAGCAGGCCGTAAAGCCCGGAAAGCATGCGCAGATGCTGTTGGGCAAAGGTGAAGTCGTCTTCGCTGAAGGTCTCCGCCTGAAGTCCGGCGTAAACGTCGCCCTTAAAAGCCAGAATGGCCTGGCGCGCGTTATCCGGCGTAAAAGGCGTTTGCCATGCCTGAAAACGACCGGCGTTTAAATCGGCCAGCTTGTCGCTGATGCTCATCAGTGAGCCGATCTGCGCGGGCGTCAAGTCGCGCGCCACGTCAATCAGCTTTTTGGCATCATTCAGCAGCGCGGGCTGCGTAAAGCGGGCGGTCGCCAGCGGGCTTGCGAAATCCAGCGTCTTGGCCGGGGAGATCACCATCAACATGACAGAATCCTTATGTAATACGCCATCGGAGGGCAAAAAAAAGCGCAGGCAGTGTAGCAAAAAAGCGCCGTGGCACGACAAATCACTGCTATCGGCCCGGACAAATTAGCTAAATAAAGGGCGCGATTTAGCACTCAGTGGCCTGGCCGCAAGCTTACCTTGCATGGTCGGTCTCGCGTGATATTATCCGTGGCAGACAGTTTCAAGAACCCGATAACTCTTCTGAGAGAATGACAACCATGACGGACAAACTGACTTCCCTGCGCCAGCTCACCACCGTTGTTGCCGATACCGGCGACATCGCAGCGATGAAGCTGTATCAACCGCAAGACGCTACCACTAACCCTTCACTGATCCTGAATGCCTCACAGATCCCGGAATACCGTAAGCTGATCGATGAAGCCGTAACGTGGGCGCGCGAGCAGACCAGCAACAAAGAAGAGCAGATCCAGTACGCGGCAGATATGCTGAACGTCAAAATTGGTCTGGAGATCCTGAAGCTGGTGCCGGGTCGTATCTCTACGGAAGTCGATGCGCGTCTCTCTTACGACACCGAAGGCAGCATCAATAAAGCGCGCGCGCTGATCAAGCTCTATAACGATGCCGGTATCAGCAACGACCGCATCCTGATCAAGCTGGCCTCCACCTGGCAGGGCATTCGCGCCGCCGAGCAGCTGGAAAAAGAAGGCATCAACTGTAACCTGACGCTGCTGTTCTCCTTCGCTCAGGCCCGCGCCTGCGCCGAAGCGGGCGTCTACCTGATCTCTCCTTTCGTTGGCCGTATTCTGGACTGGTACAAAGCCAATACCGACAAGAAAGAGTACGCGCCGCATGAAGATCCGGGCGTGGTTTCCGTGTCTGAAATCTACCAGTACTACAAGCAGCACGGTTACGAAACCGTGGTTATGGGCGCAAGCTTCCGCAACGTAGGCGAGATCGTTGAGCTGGCCGGCTGCGACCGTCTGACCATCTCCCCGGCGCTGCTGAAAGAGCTGGCGGAAAGCGAAGGCACGCTGGAGCGTAAGCTCTCCTACACCGGCGAAGTCAAAGCGCGTCCCGCTAAAATGACCGAAGCGGAATTCCTGTGGGAGCACAACCAGGATCCAATGGCGGTTGATAAGCTGGCGCAGGGCATTCGCAACTTCGCGCTTGACCAGGCCAAGCTGGATAAGATGCTCGCCGAACTGCTGTAATTCCCTCACGCGGTCGGTTCGCCGGCCGCGTCCTGTACATCAAGCGTGGCAATGTTTATCCTTCCCCTGTTCCCCTTATAAAACCGCGCCCTCCCGCGGCCGGCCTCACAGTGACGACACAATGAATACTTTACGCATAGGATTGATCTCCGTTTCCGATCGCGCGGCTAACGGCATCTATCAGGACGAAGGCTTACCGGCGCTGGAAGCCTGGCTTTCTACGGCGCTGGCGACGCCTTTTACCGTTGAGAAACGGCTGGTGCCCGACGAGCAGCCGATGATTGAGCACGCCATTTGCGAGCTGGTGGACGAGCTGTTTTGCCATCTGGTGTTGACTACCGGCGGAACCGGGCCGGCCAGACGCGACGTGACGCCGGACGCCACGCTGGCTATCGCGGATCGCGAAATGCCGGGCTTTGGCGAACAGATGCGTCAGATCAGCCTGAATTTTGTGCCGACCGCTATCCTTTCGCGCCAGGTTGGCGTGATCCGCAAGCAGTCACTGGTGATTAATCTGCCGGGGCAGCCAAAATCGATCAAAGAGACGCTGGAAGGCTTAAAGGACGCGGACGGCAAAGCGAAAGTGCACGGTATTTTCGCCAGCGTGCCCTACTGCATCCAGCTGCTGGATGGCCCTTATGTGGAAACGCATGAGGCGGTAGTAGCAGCATTTCGTCCTAAAAGCGCCAGACGCGAAACAAACAGCTAAAAATTTCCGGATTCAGGCATAAAGTTCAGCGCTGCTGGTGTAGCGGAAAATGAACGGTATAGTCATGCTGGCTTTACACGCTCTTATTCCCTCACTTCTGGCTGCGCGACGATTATGCACAATAACAGCACTCGCCGATTGAACCGGCAGGATTACAAAACCCTCTCTCTGGCCGCCCTGGGCGGCGCGCTGGAGTTCTATGATTTTATCATCTTCGTTTTTTTCGCGGCGGTCATAGGCGAACGCTTCTTTCCGGCTGATATCCCCGACTGGCTAAGACAGATGCAGACCTTCGGCATCTTTGCCGCAGGCTATCTGGCGCGGCCGCTTGGCGGCATTATCATGGCGCATTTTGGTGACAGCAGGGGAAGGAAGAAAATGTTCAGCCTGAGCATCCTGCTGATGGCCCTGCCGACGCTGGCGATGGGGCTGCTGCCTGACTATGCGTCGCTGGGCGTGGCGGCACCCGTACTGCTGCTGCTGTTGCGCCTGTTACAGGGCGCGGCCATCGGCGGCGAAGTGCCCGGTGCCTGGGTTTTTGTGGCGGAGCACGTGCCGGAAAAACGGATCGGTTTCGCCTGCGGCACGCTGACCGCCGGACTGACGGCGGGTATTTTATTGGGATCGCTGGTTGCCACGCTGATCGCCACCACGCTGTCGGCCCAAAGCATCGCGACATTCGGCTGGCGCATTCCTTTTTTTCTGGGCGGGATTTTTGGCCTGATCGCGCTTTATCTGCGCCGCTGGCTGCATGAAACGCCGGTCTTTACGGAAATGCAGGCACGCAAGGCGCTGGCGCAGGAGCTGCCGCTGAAAACCATCGTCAGGGCGCATCGTCGGAGCGTGATCGTTTCCATGCTGCTGACCTGGCTGCTTTCCGCCTGTATCGTGGTGGTCATTTTGATGGCACCCGCGCTGCTGCAAAAAACCTATGGGCTACCGGCGGCGCAAACTTTACAGGCCAACAGCCTGGCGACCGTTATGCTGCTTATCGGCTGCGTGGTGGCGGGCGCGGCGGCAGATCGTTTCGGCGCGGGTAAGACGTTGATGGTCGGCAGCCTGCTGCTGGCGGGCGGCAGCGCCTGCTTTTTTTACGTGGCCGCGGCTGCGCCACAGTATCTTTATGCCGCCTATGCGCTGGCTGGCCTGTGCGTAGGGGTAGTGGGCATCACGCCTTTTATTATGGTGAAAGCGTTTCCGGCGGACGTGCGTTTCACCGGCATTTCGTTTTCCTATAACGTCGCCTACGCCATTTTTGGTGGGCTGACGCCCATTTGCGTCACTTTTATCATGAAGCTGACACCCATGGCGCCGCTCTGGTACGTGCTGAGCCTGGCGGCGATGGGCTTTGTGCTGGGCGGCTGGCTGCTGCGTAGCGACAGGCAACCGTTATTAAATCAGGTCAGCGTTCGCTAAAAGACAGGCCCCGTGATTATCCACACGGGGCTTTTTTTATGCCCGCGTTACCTCGCCAATTGGCAGCGCCTTGCGCGCCAGCTGTTCGTTAATCACTTCCGCCATCGCCAGATAGATCGCGCTCGCGCCGCAAATAATGCCTTCGAAACCGGCCAGCGTCAGAATGCGCTCGCTGCCGCTGATATTGCCTGTCGCTAGCAATGCGAACAGCAGCGTCAGGCTGGCAAAAACAAACTGCAAGGCGCGGTTGGCCTGCAACGTGCCGAAGAACATAAACAGGGTGAAAATGCCCCACAGCGCCAGCCAGACGCCAAGGAAAACCGCATCCGTCGGCGCAGCCAGCCCCAGCGACGGCAGCAGCAGCATGCCGACCAGACTTAGCCAGAAGCAGCCATAGGCGGTAAACGCCGTCAGGCCGAAAGTGTTGCCTTTTTTATATTCCAGCAGGCCAGCCAGGATCTGCGCGAGGCCGCCAAAAAAAATGCCCATGCTGAGCACCACGGACGTTAACGGGAAAAATCCTGCGTTGTGCAGGTTCAGCAGTATGGTGGTCATCCCAAACCCCATCAGGCCCAGCGGCCCAGGATTGGCCAGTTTGTTGTTATGCATAAGTCCTCAGCTATAACAGAAATTAAGAAGAGGCGCGGGCAGGGCGGCTGACCGCCGCTTTCCTGCAAAGCGCGCGGCATCATAAAGAGCCATCGGCGGGGCGACATTGATCTGCCATAAGGATAAAAACGAAATTTTTTTTAACTCGCCCCTTGATGCCGGGCGCGCAGGCCCCATCTTATTTGGCATCCAGGGTTATGTAGCGAAAAAAAGCGTGAAGCCGGGAGTTGAAACGGCCAAAACCGCCCGCATTAAGTGTGCATAACCTGATTTGAAATGAATTTAAGTGGGAGACGTTTAGATGGGCAAGATTATTGGTATTGACTTAGGTACAACAAACTCTTGTGTCGCGATCATGGATGGCGGCAAAGCGCGTGTACTGGAGAATGCGGAAGGCGATCGCACTACGCCATCCATCATCGCTTACACCCAGGATGGTGAAACGCTGGTTGGTCAGCCTGCTAAACGCCAGGCCGTGACTAACCCACAGAACACCCTGTTTGCGATCAAGCGCCTGATTGGCCGTCGCTTCCAGGACGAAGAAGTGCAGCGTGATATTAAAATCATGCCTTACCAGATCGTTGGCGCCGACAACGGCGACGCATGGCTGGACGTAAAAGGCCAGAAAATGGCACCGCCGCAGGTTTCTGCTGAAGTGCTGAAAAAAATGAAGAAAACGGCGGAAGATTACCTGGGCGAGCCGGTAACCGAAGCGGTTATCACCGTACCAGCCTACTTTAACGATGCGCAGCGTCAGGCGACCAAAGATGCCGGCCGTATCGCAGGTCTGGACGTAAAACGTATCATCAACGAACCAACCGCAGCCGCGCTGGCTTACGGTATGGACAAAGGCCAGGGCAACCGTACTATCGCGGTATATGACCTGGGCGGCGGTACGTTCGATATCTCTATTATCGAAATCGATGAAGTTGACGGCGAAAAAACTTTCGAAGTGCTGGCGACCAACGGTGACACCCACCTGGGCGGCGAAGACTTCGACAGCCGTATGATCAACTATCTGGTAGCAGAATTTAAGAAAGATCAGGGCATCGATCTGCACAACGATCCGCTGGCGATGCAGCGTCTGAAAGAAGCGGCAGAAAAAGCGAAAATCGAGCTTTCTTCCGCACAGCAGACCGACGTTAACCTGCCGTACATCACTGCTGATGCAACAGGTCCTAAACACCTGAACATCAAAGTGACCCGTGCGAAGCTGGAATCGCTGGTAGAAGATCTGGTGAGCCGTTCTATCGAGCCGCTGAAAGTGGCTCTGCAGGATGCTGGCCTGTCTGTTTCCGACATCAACGACGTTATCCTGGTCGGCGGTCAGACTCGTATGCCAATGGTGCAGGCGAAAGTGGCCGAGTTCTTCGGCAAAGAGCCGCGTAAAGACGTGAACCCGGACGAAGCGGTAGCGGTAGGCGCAGCGGTGCAGGGCGGCGTACTGGCAGGCGACGTGAAAGACGTGCTGCTGCTGGATGTTACTCCTCTGTCCCTGGGTATCGAAACCATGGGCGGCGTGATGACCGCGCTGATTGCCAAGAACACCACTATCCCGACCAAGCACAGCCAGGTGTTCTCAACGGCGGAAGACAACCAGTCTGCGGTAACCATTCACGTGGTGCAGGGTGAGCGTAAGCGCGCGGCGGACAACAAATCGCTGGGCCAGTTTAACCTGGACGGCATTCAGGCAGCGCCACGCGGTATGCCGCAGATCGAAGTGACCTTCGATATCGACGCCGACGGTATTCTACATGTCTCTGCGAAAGACAAAAACAGCGGTAAAGAGCAGAAGATCACCATCAAGGCTTCTTCTGGTCTGAACGACGATGAAATCGAAAAAATGGTGCGCGACGCCGAGGCTAACGCCGAAGCAGACCGTAAGTTTGAAGAGCTGGTACAGGTTCGCAACCAGGCCGATCATCTGTCGCACAGCACCCGTAAGCAGCTGGACGAAGCGGGCGACAAACTGCCTGCGGACGACAAAGCGCCAATCGAAGCCGCGCTGACCGATCTGAACACCGCGCTGAAAGGCGAAGACAAAGCGGAAATCGAAGCGAAAATGCAGGCGCTGATGGAAGTCTCCAGCAAGCTGATGGAGTTCGCTCAGCAGCAGCAGGCCGCTGGCGGCGCAGCTGATGCAGCCGACGCTTCCGCGAAGAAAGACGACGACGTGGTCGACGCCGAGTTCGAAGAAGTTAAAGACAAAAAATAATCGCCCTTGAGCGGGCACGGCGGGCCGCAAGGCCCCCAGTGAAACCTACGGGCGTCGGAGTGTTCTCCACGCCCGTTCACGCATATTTAGGGCAGGATCACCATAATGGCGAAGCAAGACTACTACGAGATTTTGGGCGTTTCGCGATCGGCGGACGAGCGCGAAATCAAAAAGGCCTATAAACGCCTGGCGATGAAGCATCACCCCGATCGCAATCCGGGCGACAAAGAATCAGAAGCAAAATTTAAAGAAGTCAAAGAAGCCTACGAAATTCTGACCGACGCGCAGAAGCGTGCGGCTTATGACCAGTACGGTCACGCAGCCTTTGAACAGGGCGGCATGGGTGGCGGCGGCGGCGGTTTTGGCGGCGGCGGCGCAGACTTCAGCGATATCTTTGGCGACGTGTTCGGCGATATCTTCGGCGGAGGACGCCGTCAGCAGCGTGCTGCGCGCGGCGCCGATTTGCGCTACAACATGGAGCTGACGCTTGAAGAAGCCGTCCGCGGCGTGTCCAAAGAGATCCGCATCCCTACGCTGGAAGAGTGCGACGTCTGCCACGGCAGCGGCGCCAAAGCGGGCACGCAGCCGCAAACCTGTCCGACCTGTCACGGTCAGGGTCAGGTCCAGATGCGTCAGGGCTTTTTCACCGTGCAGCAGGCGTGTCCGACCTGTCACGGTCGCGGTTCCGTTATCAAAGATCCCTGCAACGCCTGTCATGGACATGGCCGCGTAGAGCGTTCTAAAACGCTGTCGGTAAAAATCCCGGCAGGCGTGGATACCGGTGACCGCATCCGTCTTTCAGGCGAAGGCGAAGCGGGCGAGCACGGCGCACCAGCGGGCGATCTTTACGTTCAGGTGCAGGTGCGCAAGCATCCTATCTTTGAACGTGAAGAGAATAACCTGTACTGCGAAGTGCCGATCAACTTTGCAATGGCGGCGCTGGGCGGCGAAATCGAAGTGCCGACGCTGGACGGGCGCGTTAAGCTGAAAGTGCCTGCGGAAACGCAGACCGGTAAACTGTTCCGTATGCGCGGCAAAGGCGTTAAATCCGTACGCGGCGGCGCGCAGGGCGACCTGCTGTGCCGTGTGGTCGTGGAAACGCCGGTCAGCCTGAGCGAGAAGCAGAAAAGCCTGCTGCGCGAGCTGGAAGAGAGCTTTGGCGGCGTGGGCGGCGAGAAGAACAGTCCGCGTTCGAAAAGCTTTTTCGACGGCGTGAAGAAGTTCTTTGACGATCTGACCCGCTAGCCTTTATAGCGTGCAGAACCAGACGGGCGGCTTAAACCGCCCGTTTTTTATGGCAAGCGCAAAGGGGTCAGCGCCAGGGCTACGCCGTTGGGTTGGCCTGGCTGAGGCTGGTGAGTTCCTGCTCCGACAGGCCGGTTGTTTTCGATACCGTGTCGGGGGCAATGCCATTCTGTAGCAAGGCGCGGGCAATTTTTAGCGTGGCCTCGCGCTCGCCTTCGGTTCGCCCTTTTTGAAGCCCTTTAGTTAATCCTTTTTGTTCAAGGTATTCTGCAATAGTCATCAACACGTCCTCCTGTGACGATAAATGGCTGGTCAGCTCCTGCAGCAGCTTTTCCGGATTACCCGCCGTGCCGATTTGCATCATCCAGTTCATTGAGGTTACTAACTGCTCGTTCGTAGTATAACCTGCAAGCAACAGGGTCACCAACTGTTCCGTCAGCTCCGCCAGGTCGCGCGTTCTGGCGTGCTTCAGCAGCAGCTCCAGCATCGCCATCCGGCGGTGTTTCATGATATCCGCATCATCCATCGCGCCGACGTCAATCAGCGGAAAGCTTCGGGTATAGAGCCGTCGGGCCAGCTCCGGCTCAGCGAACAGCGCCGTCCAGTCTGTGGTATAGGGCCAGGGCGTGGCGCGACCATGACAAAACAGCAGCGGGACGACCAAAGGCAGCGCCGTGTGTCCCGCCTCTATATGTCGCTGCATAGCCGCTATCGCGTAGCGCATCAGGCGGAAGGCCATATGCTTATCCGAACTGCTCTGGTGCTCTATTAGCGTATAGATATAGCCCGTGCCGTTACTGGTCCGCAATGAATAGAGCACGTCGGCGAAATAAGTCCGCAAATTCTCTTCAATAAAGCTGCCCGACTCCAGCTGCAAGGTGGTGATATCGCAGATTTCAAGCAGCTCCGGCGGCAGATCGAACGACAGAAAATCCCGCGCGGTGTCGGTATTAGTCAGAAAAGTTTTAAATAGTCCATCATGCGGTACAGGCGAAAGGGTTTTCATCATCGATCCTGAATCAGAAAAATAATGCCGACATCATGTCATGCCCGTTTTATCCGGTTAAGGGCGTTAACAGCGCGATGCGGCGCGCCTCGTAAATAATTTCTCCGGCAGCCTTTTTGCCCGATAAACCACCGCAAACCGTTTTTCCTGCCGTCAGAAACGCGTATGCTGTCAGGCCGCACGATTTGTTTATCAGGAAAGATTGCAATGAAATCCGCGATTAAGCGATTACTCAATAATGAAGCAACCGGCGGCGTGGTATTGATTATCGCTGCCGCTATCGCCATGTATCTGGCCAATTCGGCCGGCACCCAACAAGCCTACCAGTCTCTTCTTGCCATGCCGGTGGAATTCCGTTTTGGCTCGCTGGATATCAGCAAAAATCTGCTGCTGTGGATCAACGATGCGTTGATGGCGCTGTTCTTTTTGATGATTGGGCTGGAAGTCAAACACGAGCTGGTTTCCGGCTCGCTGGCCACGCGTGAACGGGCCATGTTCCCGCTGATTGCGGCTATTGGCGGCATGATCGCGCCCGGCGCGATTTTTGCCCTGCTCAATCATAACGATCCGCTGGCCGTTCACGGCTGGGCTATTCCTACCGCCACGGATATCGCTTTTGCTTTGGGTATTCTGGCGCTGCTGGGCAGCCGCGTGCCGCCAGCGTTGAAAATGTTTCTTATGGCGCTGGCGGTGATTGATGACCTGGGCGCTATCCTGATCATCGCCTTCTTTTATACGCAGGATCTGTCGCTGGCTTCGCTTGGCGTGGCCGCCGGGGCTATCGTGGTGCTGGCGTTACTGAACCGGCTGGGCGTGCGTAATATCGCTATTTATATGCTGGTTGGCATGGTGCTGTGGGTAGCGGTGCTGAAGTCGGGCGTGCACGCCACGCTGGCCGGCGTGATTGTCGGCTTCTTTGTGCCGCTGGAGAAACAGAACGGCCATTCTCCGGCTATCCACCTGGCTCACGGGCTTGCGCCCTGGGTCAGCTGGCTGATCCTGCCGCTGTTTGCCTTCGCCAATGCCGGCGTTTCGCTGAGCGGCGTCTCGCTGGACGGTTTGTTCTCCGCCGTGCCGCTGGGCATTATTTTAGGGTTGTTTATCGGCAAACCGTTAGGTATCACGCTAATCTGCTGGCTGGCCGTCAGGCTGCGCATCGCGGCGCTGCCGGAAAACACGCGTATGCAGGATATTTGCGCCATCGGCGTGCTGTGCGGGATTGGCTTTACCATGTCGATATTTATCGCCTCGCTGGCTTTCGATGCGCAGCATGAGGAGATGGTGACGCTGGCGAAGCTGGGTATTCTTACCGGCTCGATTGTTTCTGCGCTGGTAGGCTATACGCTGCTGCGTATCAAGCTGCGCTGATTGAGGACGACGGCAGGCTCACCGCTTGCCGTTGTCTCTTGCGGCTAAGGCCGGCGTTCAGGAGGCGGCAAACTCAGGCCGGGGCCGAATGGCGGACATAAAAAAGCCCGGAGCCAAACGCCGGGCATAAAAAAACCTGCCTGAGCAGGTTTCTTTATCAAAGCTGATTAACAGACGGGCGATTAAGCCAGTTTGTTGATCTGAGCAGTCAGGTTTGCTTTATGACGTGCCGCTTTGTTTTTGTGGATCAGGCCTTTAGCTGCCTGACGGTCCACAATAGGCTGCATTTCATTAAATGCAGTCTGCGCAGCTGCTTTATCGCCAGTAGCGATAGCCGCGTATACCTTCTTGATAAAAGTACGCAACATTGAACGACGGCTAGCGTTGTGCTTACGACGCTTCTCAGACGTTACGGCGCGTTTCTTAGCTGATTTGATATTAGCCAAGGTCCAACTCCCAAATAGTTCTATGAGGACAATTCAAAGGCCGAGGAATATGCCTCTTTAGCCCGTGGTTGTCAATGGATTTGTGCAAATAAGCGCCGCTGAAACAACGACACCTGGTTACGTTTCGATGGCGCAAGATTCTACCAGCTTCATGGCGATGAATACAGCTTATTCACAAGAAAAATGGTATCGCCCGTCAGCCGCGACAGAAAAAGCCCGCATTAACGCGGTAAAGGCGCATTCGCGGGTTAACCTTCCTGGTGGTAGTTGGTATATAATCCGCCGATTTCCACGAACCTGAGCCAGCCATGAAGTTTATCCGCGGCATACATAACCTCCGGGAGCAGCATCGCGGCTGCGTTCTCACCATTGGCAATTTCGATGGCGTACATCGCGGCCATCAGGCGCTGCTGTCCCGGCTGCGCGAAGAAGGGCGTAAACGTAATTTACCGGTGGTGGTGATGCTGTTCGAGCCGCAGCCGCTGGAGCTGTTTGCGGCCGATAAAGCGCCTGCGCGGCTGACGCGACTGCGCGAAAAACTTCGCTACCTGGACGAGGCGGGCGTGGACGCGGTGCTTTGCCTGCGTTTCGACCGACGCTTTGCCGCGCTGTCGGCACACAGTTTTGTCGCCGATCTGCTGGTCGATAAGCTGGGTGTACGGTTGCTGGCGGTCGGCGACGATTTCCGCTTTGGCGCTGGTCGCGAAGGGGATTTCCTGTTATTACAGAAAGCGGGCGCCGACTACGGTTTTGACGTTATCAGCACCCAGACTTTTTGCGACGACGGCAAGCGCATCAGCAGCACGGCGGTGCGCCAGGCGCTGGCGGAAGACAATCTGCCGCTGGCGGCCACGCTTCTGGGGCACCCTTTCAGCATCTCCGGCCGCGTAGTGCACGGCGACGCGCTGGGCCGCACCATCGGCTTTCCCACCGCTAACCTGCCGTTAAGACGCTATGTTTCGCCGGTAAAAGGCGTGTATGCCGTCGAGGTCCGCGGCCTGGGCGACAAGCCGCTGCCCGGCGTCGCCAATATCGGCACGCGCCCCACGGTAGCGGGCATACGTCAGCAGCTGGAAGTGCATCTGCTGGACGTTGCAATTGACCTGTACGGGCGCCATATAGAAGTGGTGCTGTGCGAAAAAATACGAAACGAGCAGCGTTTTTCCTCGCTTGACGCGCTCAAAGAGCAAATTGCTAAAGACGTGGTGGCGGCCCGAACTTTTTTTGGGCTGAGCGCACCGGTTTAAACAGAAGCGGAATACGGAATCGAGAATCTGATGAGTGACTATAAATCTACCCTGAATTTGCCGGAAACGGGGTTCCCGATGCGTGGCGATCTGGCCAAACGCGAACCGGGAATGCTGCAACGTTGGTATGCTGACAATCTGTACGGCATCATCCGCGAAGCCAAAAAAGGGAAAAAAACCTTTATCCTGCATGACGGCCCTCCCTACGCGAACGGCAGCATTCATATTGGTCACTCCGTCAACAAGATTCTGAAAGACATTATCGTTAAGTCCAAAGGCCTGGCGGGCTTCGATTCGCCTTATGTGCCGGGCTGGGACTGCCACGGTCTGCCTATCGAACACAAGGTCGAGCAGATGATCGGCAAGCCGGGCGAGAAGGTCACGGCGGCTGAATTCCGCGAGGCGTGCCGTAACTATGCGGCAGAGCAGGTTGAAGGCCAGAAAAAAGACTTTATCCGTCTTGGCGTGCTGGGCGACTGGGATCGTCCTTACCTGACGATGAATTTCCAGACCGAAGCCAATATCATTCGCGCGCTGGGCAAAATCATCGGCAACGGCCACCTGCATAAAGGCGCCAAGCCGGTGCACTGGTGCCTGGACTGCCGCTCCGCGCTGGCGGAAGCAGAAGTGGAGTACTACGACAAAACCTCGCCTTCTATCGACGTGATGTTCAACGCGGTAGATGCCGACGCCGTGCGTGCTAAATTCGGCGCTGACAGCGTAGAAGGCCCGATCTCGCTGGTTATCTGGACCACCACGCCGTGGACCATGCCGGCTAACCGCGCTATCTCTCTGCACCCTGAATTTGACTACCAGCTGGTGCAGATCGAAGGGCGCGCGCTGATCCTGGCGAAAGATCTGGTGGCAAGCGTGATGAAACGTGCCGGCGTCAGCGACTGGCAGGTGCTGGGCGAAGCCAAAGGCGCGGCGCTGGAGCTGCAGCCTTTCCGTCATCCTTTCCTCGACATCACTTCTCCGGTGGTGCTGGGCGAGCACGTAACGCTGGAAGCGGGTACCGGTGCGGTGCATACGGCACCAGGCCACGGCCCGGACGACTACGTTATCGGACAGAAATACGGTATCGAAGCGGCCAACCCGGTCGGCCCGGATGGACGCTACCTGCCGGGCACTTACCCGACGCTGGATGGCGTAAACGTCTTTAAAGCCAACGATATGATCGTTGAGCTGCTGCGTGAAAAAGGCGCGCTGCTGCACGTGGAAAAA
The DNA here is from genome assembly GCF_054057575.1 of Erwinia sp. TECH1. Taxonomy (NCBI): domain Bacteria; kingdom Pseudomonadati; phylum Pseudomonadota; class Gammaproteobacteria; order Enterobacterales; family Erwiniaceae; genus Erwinia; species Erwinia sp. TECH1. The sequence goes on from NZ_JBSRZK010000001.1 coordinate 938,681, forward strand.
CTGCTGCACAGCTATCCGCACTGCTGGCGTCACAAAACGCCCATCATTTTCCGCGCCACGCCGCAGTGGTTTATCAGCATGGATCAGAAAGGCCTGCGCGAGCAGTCGCTGAAAGAGATCAAAGGCGTGCAGTGGATCCCGGACTGGGGCCAGGCGCGGATCGAATCTATGGTTGCCAACCGTCCCGACTGGTGTATTTCACGCCAGCGCACCTGGGGCGTGCCGATGGCGCTGTTCGTGCATAAAGAGACCGAGCAGCTGCATCCGGATACGCTGGCGCTGATGGAAAAAGTGGCGCAGCGCGTCGAGCAGGACGGCATCCAGGCCTGGTGGGATCTGGACGCGAAGGAGCTGATGGGCGACGACGCGGAAAACTACGTCAAGGTGCCGGATACGCTGGACGTATGGTTCGATTCCGGCTCCACCAGCTATTCGGTGGTGGATGCGCGTCCGGAATTTGAAGGCCACACGCCGGATATGTATCTGGAAGGCTCGGATCAGCATCGCGGCTGGTTTATGTCCTCGCTGATGATTTCCACGGCGATGAAAGGCAAGGCGCCTTATCGCCAGGTGCTGACGCACGGTTTTACCGTGGACGGTCAGGGCCGCAAGATGTCCAAGTCGATCGGCAACACCGTGTCGCCGCAGGACGTAATGAACAAGCTGGGCGGCGATATTCTGCGCCTGTGGGTGGCTTCTACCGACTACTCCGGCGAAATGGCAGTATCGGACGAAATCCTGAAGCGCTCTGCGGATGCTTATCGTCGTATCCGTAACACCGCGCGCTTCCTGCTGGCTAACCTGAACGGCTTCAACCCGGAAACGGATATGGTCAGCCCGGAAGAGATGGTGGTGCTGGATCGCTGGGCCGTAGGCCGCGCGAAAGCCGCGCAGGATGCGATTGTCGCCTCTTACGACAGCTACGACTTCCACGAAGTGGTGCAGCGTCTGATGCAGTTCTGCTCGGTTGAGATGGGCTCCTTCTACCTGGATATCATCAAAGACCGTCAGTACACCGCCAAAGCCGACGGCCTGGCGCGTCGCAGCTGCCAGACCGCGCTCTACTACATCGCGGAAGCGCTGGTGCGCTGGATGGCGCCGATCATGTCGTTTACCGCGGATGAAATCTGGAACGAGCTGCCGGGCAAACGTGAGAAGTATGTCTTTACCGAAGAGTGGTACGACGGGCTGTTTGGTCTGGCGGAAAGCGAGTCGATGAACGATGGTTTCTGGGCGGAACTGCTGAAAGTGCGCGGCGAAGTTAACAAGGTCATTGAGCAGGCGCGCGCCGACAAGCGCGTGGGCGGCTCGCTGGAAGCGACCGTCACGCTGTATGCCGACGCCGACCTGGCGCAGAAGCTGACCAGCCTGGGCGACGAGCTGCGCTTCGTACTGCTGACTTCCGGCACCCAGGTCGCGGATTATGCGCTGGCCACGTCCGAAGCTCAGCAAAGCGAGCTGGTAAAAGGCCTGAAGATCGCGCTGCATAAAGCGGAAGGCGAGAAGTGCCCGCGCTGCTGGCACTACGCGACCGATATCGATCGGGAAGCGCAAATCTGTGGCCGCTGCGTCACCAACGTCAGCGGCGCTGGCGAACAGCGTAAGTTCGCCTGATGAACAGGCCGATTTTTTCGACCGGACTGCGCTGGCTGTGGCTGGTGCTGGTGGTGATCGCCGTCGACTTCGGCAGCAAGCAGTGGATTATGAATACGCTGATGCTGCACGAGTCGATGTCGGTGATGCCGTTCTTTAACTTTTTCTACGCGCACAACTACGGTGCGGCGTTCAGCTTCCTGGCGGATAAAGGCGGCTGGCAGCGTTGGTTCTTCGCCGCGATTGCGGTGGCGATTGCCGTCGCGCTGCTGGTGATGATGTACCGCACCGAAGCCAGCAAGAAGCTGAACAATATCGCTTACGCGCTGATTATTGGCGGCGCGTTGGGCAATCTGTTCGATCGCGCTTACCACGGCTTTGTGGTCGATTTTATCGACTTCTACGTGGGCGACTGGCATTTTGCCACGTTTAATATCGCAGACTGCGGCATCTGTATCGGTGCCGCGCTGATCGTGCTGGAGGGCTTTTTAACGCCCGCCGGCAAAGCCAAAAGGGCAGGGCATGACTGATTCTGTACAGCGTAACAGCGCGGTGCTGGTGCATTTCACCTTAAAACTCGCCGACGGCTCCACGGCGGAATCAACGCGGGATAACGGCAAGCCCGCGCTGTTCAGCCTGGGCGACGGCAGCCTTTCCGGCGAGCTGGAAGAGCAGTTGCTGGGCCTGAAGCCCGGCGACAAAAAAGCGTTTTCGCTCGGCCCGGATGCCGCTTTCGGCCAGGCCAGCCCGGATCTGATCCAGTATTTTTCGCGCCGTGACTTTACGGAAGCGGGCGAACCGGAAGTCGGCGCCATCATGCTGTTCAGCGGCATGGACGGCAACGAAATGCCGGGCGTAATCCGCGAAATCTCCGGGGATTCGATTACCGTGGACTTCAACCATCCGCTGGCCGGACAAACGATTCACTTTGATGTAGAAGTGCTGGAAATTGATCCGGTACTGGAGGCGAACCATGCAAATCCTGCTGGCTAATCCACGTGGCTTTTGTGCCGGCGTCGATCGCGCCATCAGCATCGTAGAGCGCGCGCTGGAGATGTATGGCGCGCCTATCTACGTGCGGCATGAAGTGGTGCACAACCGTTACGTGGTTAACAGCCTGCGCGAGCGCGGCGCTATCTTCATTGAAGAAATCAGCGAAGTGCCGGACGACTCGATCCTGATCTTCTCCGCGCACGGCGTTTCTCAGGCGGTGCGGGCGGAAGCCAAAGCGCGCAACCTGACCATGCTGTTTGACGCCACCTGTCCGCTGGTGACCAAGGTGCATATGGAAGTGGCGCGCGCCAGCCGTAAGGGCACGGAAGCGATCCTGATTGGTCATGCCGGGCACCCGGAAGTGGAAGGCACCATGGGTCAGTACAGCAATCCGGCTGGCGGCATGTATCTGGTGGAGTCGCCTGCGGACGTATACAAGCTCCAGGTCAAAAACGAAGATAACCTTTGCTTTATGACCCAGACCACGCTTTCCGTGGATGACACTTCCGAAGTAATCGACGCGCTGCGCGATCGCTTCCCGAAGATCGTCGGGCCGCGTAAAGATGATATCTGCTACGCCACCACTAACCGTCAGGAAGCGGTACGCACGCTGGCGAAGGATGCGGACGTGGTGCTGGTGGTCGGTTCACGCAACTCTTCCAACTCCAACCGTCTGGCCGAGCTGGCCCAGCGCGCGGGCAAACTGGCGCGGCTGATCGATTCGGCGGACGATATCCAGGAAGCCTGGATCAAGGACGTCGGCTGCGTGGGCGTCACGGCGGGCGCTTCCGCACCGGATATTCTGGTGCAGCAGGTTATCCAGCGTCTGCGCGAGCTGGGCGGCGAAGCGGCCATCGAGCTGATCGGCCGTGAAGAGAATATCGTGTTTGAAGTGCCGAAAGAACTGCGCGTGGACGTTAAGCAGGTCGACTAACGCCTGACCGTTCGCTACAGCCCGAAGGGAAACATTAATACCGTTTTCGCTTCGGGCTTTTTTTATTTTGCCTCATCACGCCTCTTATTCAGTTTCTCCGACTTTCTCTGCGTAATAAAAAGTTAAACAGATCAACTTTTCTAATGTTTTGGCTTGATTCCGTGAGCGAAGCTGTTTGTTATAGCGTCAGGAACAGTAAAAACAGGAGGGAAATATGGGTCACTACGAAGTAAGAAAATCAGACAAGCAGACGGATCAGCCCTGGTATTTTGTGCTGGTCGCCAACAATCATGAAATTATCGCCACCAGCGAGATGTACGCCAGCAAGCAGGGCGCGCTGAACGGCATTAAGTCCGTACGGGCCAATGCGCCTTCCGAAGAGGTGCGCGACAGGAGCTAACCCCGGCGGAGGCGATTTTTCTGCCTCCGCTGTTCAACTTCGCTATGCTTACCCCTTGCCGTTATTGTAAGGAGTCCGCATTGAATATTATCGCGATTATGGGACCGCACCACGCGTTCTATAAGGATGAACCCATCCGCGAACTGGATGGCGCGCTGGCCGCCCAGGGTTTTCAAACTATTTATCCTAAAGACGCTGGCGATCTGCTCAAGCTGATTGAACACAATCCGCGTATCTGCGGCGTAATTTTCGACTGGGACGAGCACGGCTTCGATCTGTGCAGCGAAATAAATCAGCTGAATGAATATCTGCCGCTGTACGCGTTTATTAATACGCACTCGACGATGGACGTCAGCGTTAATCAGATGCGCATGGCCATCTGGTTTTTTGAATATGGTCTGGGCGCGGCGGAAGATATCGGGCAGCGTATCCGCCAGTACACCAATGAATATATCGATACCATTACACCACCGCTGACGAAGGCCCTGTTCACCTATGTGAAAGAAGGGAAATATACCTTCTGCACGCCGGGCCATATGGCGGGCACCGCGTTTCAGAAAAGCCCGGTCGGCAGTTTGTTTTACGATTTCTTCGGCGGCAACGCGTTAAAAGCGGACGTGTCGATTTCGGTCACGGAGCTGGGCTCGCTGCTTGACCACACCGGCCCGCATCTGGAGGCGGAAGAGTATGTCGCCCGCACCTTCGGCGCCGAGCAAAGCTATATGGTGACCAACGGCACCTCGACCTCCAACAAAATCGTCGGCATGTACGCCGCACCGTCGGGCAGCACGGTGTTGATCGATCGCAACTGCCATAAATCCTTAACGCACCTGCTGATGATGAGCGATATCGTACCCATCTGGCTGAAGCCAACGCGCAACGCGCTGGGCATTCTTGGCGGCATCCCTAAGCGGGAGTTTACCCGCGAGAGCATAGCGCAAAAGGTGGAGCAGACCGAACGCGCCAGCTGGCCGGTGCACGCGGTTATCACTAATTCCACCTATGACGGGCTGCTCTACAGCACCCGCTACATCAAAGAGACGCTGGACGTGCCGTCGATCCACTTTGATTCCGCCTGGGTGCCGTACACCAATTTCCATCCTATCTATAACGGGCTGAGCGGCATGAGCGGCGACCGCACGCCGGGTAAGATCATCTACGAAACCCAGTCCACCCATAAGCTGCTGGCCGCTTTTTCGCAGGCCTCGCTGATCCATATTAAAGGGGAGTACGACGAACAAACCTTTAATGAAGCCTATATGATGCACACCACCACCTCGCCGAACTATCCCATCGTGGCGTCGATAGAAACGGCGGCGGCGATGCTGCGCGGCAATCCGGGCAAGCGGCTGATTAATCGCTCCGTAGAGCGCGCGCTGCATTTCCGGCGCGAAGTTCAGCGGCTGCGAGAAGAATCCGAAGGCTGGTTCTTCGATATCTGGCAGCCGGAAGGCGTCGACGAGCCGCAGTGCTGGCCGATCCAGCCGGGCGAGGAAGACTGGCACGGCTTTAACGATGCCGATGCCGATCATATGTACCTCGATCCTATTAAGGTAACGATCCTGACGCCGGGCATGAGCGAGCAGGGCGTGATGGCGGATGAAGGGATCCCGGCGGCGCTGGTGGCGAAATACCTCGACGAGCGCGGCGTGGTGGTGGAAAAAACCGGGCCTTACAATCTGCTGTTCCTGTTCAGCATCGGCATTGATAAAACCAAGGCGATGAGCGTGCTGCGCGGCCTGACCGAGTTCAAGCGCGCTTACGACCTTAATCTGCGGGTCAGAAACATGCTGCCGGATCTTTATGCGCAGGCGCCGGAGTTTTATCGCAATATGCGCATTCAGACGCTGGCCCAGGGCATTCATAATCTGATCCGCGATCACGATTTGCCAAGGCTGATGCTTCAGGCCTTCGATAAGCTGCCGGAAATGAAGCTGACGCCGCACCAGATGTTCCAGCAGCAGGTGAAAGGCAATGTGGAAACGGTAGACCTCAGCAAATTAGTCGGGCGAGTATCGGCCAATATGATCCTGCCTTATCCGCCGGGCGTGCCGGTGGTGATGCCGGGCGAGATGATCACCGAAGAGAGCCGCGCGGTGCTCGACTTCCTGCTGATGCTCTGCACCATCGGTCGTCACTATCCCGGTTTCGAAACCGATATTCATGGCGCCACCCTGACCGACGAAGGGCAGTATCTGGTTCGCGTGCTGAAAGCGTAGTTCCGGAATTGTGCCATTGTCCTGTGCTTCCGGTCTGCGTAAGGTAGCCGGAAGCTTTTATTCAGGAGAAAGACATGTTTATCAGGAAAGTGCACCATATCGCTATTATCGCCAGCCATTATGAAACCAGTAAGGCTTTCTATTGCGACGTGCTGGGTTTTACGCTGATGGGTGAAGTGTATCGGGAAGCGCGGGATTCCTGGAAAGGCGATCTGGCGCTGAACGGCGAGTACGCTATTGAACTGTTTTCGTTTCCTTTTCCGCCTGCGCGGCCGGACGGCCCGGAAGCCTGCGGCCTGCGCCATCTGGCGTTCAGCGTGGAGGATATCGAGGCGGCAAAGCAGCATCTTGAAGAGAAGGGCGTCAGCTGCGAGGCGATCCGCGTCGATCCGCTGACCGACAAGCGCTATACCTTCTTTAAAGATCCGGACGGTTTGCCGCTGGAGCTGTATCAGGCGTAAAATAGCGCCTGGCCGCTGTCGGCCGGGCCTTTTTGCTTCAGGGATTTGCATGTCACTGTCCGATCTTCAACACCATCTTGCCGGACAACGGCAGCTGCTGGTGGCCTTCAGCGGCGGCCTGGATTCCAGCGTGCTGCTGCACCAGCTGGTCTGCCTGCGTCAGCAGCACGCCCTCACTTTACGCGCCATTCATATTCATCACGGCCTTAATCCGCTGGCGGAAAGCTGGGCGACGCACTGTCGGCAGCAGTGCGCGCGCTGGCAGGTGGCGCTGGAAGTGGTGTATGTGCAGGTCGACGGGCGGGAAAAAGGCATAGAGGCGGCTGCCCGCGAGGCGCGCTATCAGGCGTTTCGTCAGCACCTTCAGCCCGGCGAATGTCTGTTGACCGCGCAGCATCTGGACGATCAGTGCGAAACGCTGCTGCTGGCGCTGAAAAGAGGCAGCGGGCCGGCCGGGCTGGCCGCTATGCCCGTCAGCGTCAGACTTGATTCACATCTGCACCTGCGGCCGCTGTTGACGCAGACGCGAGCGCAGCTGGAGCAGTGGGCGGCAGAACATCAGCTGAGCTGGGTTGAGGACGACAGCAATCAGGATACGCGCTACGACCGTAATTTCCTGCGTCAGGTTATTCTGCCCGAACTGAGCGCGCGCTGGCCTCATTTTGCCCGCGCGGCGGCGCGCAGCGCGGCCCTGTGCGGCGAGCAGGAACAGCTGCTGGATGAGCTGCTGGCTGAATCGCTCCGTTCGCTAATGGATGAAAAGGGCGCGCTGGCGATAGCGCCGCTGGCCGCGATGAGCGACAGCCGACGCGCCGCGCTGCTGCGACGCTGGATAGCGCAGCATCAGGGGCTGATGCCTTCGCGGGATGCGCTGGCGCGTATCTGGCAGGAAGTGGCCTGTAGCCGTGAAGATGCGGAGCCGCGCCTGCTGTTGGGCAATGTTGAAATCCGGCGCTTTCGCGGCCGCCTGTACTGGCTACCGGTCGCCGTATCTGTCCGTGATGAGGTGCTTGCCTGGCCTTTGACGTCTTTATCGCTGGCGCTGCCGGCTAAAATGGGCAGGCTGGTACGCGGTGACACAGGCACAAAAGTGCGGGTGCCGCAGGCTGACGAGGCGGTCAGCGTGCGCTTCCAGGCGCAGGGGAAAATACATATTGTCGGACGCGCGGGCAGTCGGCCGATAAAAAAAATCTGGCAGGAGCTTGGTGTGGCCCCGTGGCTGCGCGAGCGCACGCCGCTGCTGTTTTATGGCAATCAGCTGATTGCCGCCGTGGGCGTCTTTGTTACCCGTGAAGGCGATCCGAAAGAGCAACCCGGCTGGCAAATCAGCTGGCAACAGGATGAGCAATGAAAAAAGTAATCGCGTCGGCGCTGCTGCTGGCGATCAGTTTCCCCGCGCTGGCGGGCAACGCGCAGAGCGGCCAGCAAAAAGCCGCCAGCTGTCAGGGCTGTCACGGCGCCGCAGGCAAAGCCGCCGTGTCGCTGTATCCCAATCTGGCGGGCCAGAATGCAGACTATCTCGATCACTCGCTCCACGCCTATCAAAAAGGCGAGCGCAGCGGCGGCCAGGCAGAGGTGATGAAAGCTTTCGTAGCGGGACTGAGCGATGAGGATATGGCGGATCTGGCGGCTTACTATGCGGGCCTGAAGCCCTGACGACGGAGGGCGGAATAGCTTCCGCCCGATTGGGGGTTAGTCAGACTCGCTGACCACGACGGTACCCAGTTCAGGGTGGCTGAAACTGGCGATATGATCCAGACGCAGCTCGCGGATCTCGCCTGAGAGATCGACGACCAGGTATTCCACCTTCTTGCGCAACAGCATATCTATGGCCTTTGCCTTCAACTGCTCGCCGTCCTTCAGCGCCAGCGCCAGCGTCAGCTGTTTCTGGCAGGCAAGTTCCAGATTGTCGTAATCATCGCAGTTGATCGGTTGGTATTCATTCGTCAACATAATCGCTCACCAATAAGTTAGCAGCAGCAAAAGCTGCCTGTTCCCTGATTGAAGAGTGTAGCTCAGGATTTGCGGCTACCTCATTCAGTGCTTTTAAAACGCAAGCTATCGCGTCCGGCACGTATCCCAGATCGCCGCTGCCGATTTCAGCATATTTACGACGAACTAATTCACAATACTTTTGCACATGCACCTCAAGAATTTTCTTTGGCGACCTGACGACTATAACACAGGATTTCACGGGAAATCAGCCAGGCGGAGCGTGATTTGCTGCCCGCACGGGTTACAATGCCCGACAACGACTATAAGGAATACCATGGCACTTAAAGCGACAATTTATAAAGCCACCGTCAACGTGGCCGATATGGACAAAAACGTGTTTCTGGACAGCGTGCTGACGCTGGCCCGACATCCTTCCGAAACGGAAGAAAGGCTGATGCTGCGTCTGCTGGCATGGCTGGTTAACGCGCATGAAAGGCTGACCTTTACGCGCGGCCTGAGCGCGGAAGACGAGCCGGAAATCTGGCTGATGAACGATCACAACGGCATTGAGGTCTGGATAGAGCTGGGGCTGCCGGACGAGCGGCGGTTAAAAAAAGCGTGCAATCGCGCAGCCCGCGTATACTTGTATACTTATAACGCCCGCGCCGCGCAGATTTGGTGGCTGCAAAACCAGAATAAGCTTCAGCAGGCGAACCTGACCGTGCGTTTCCTGGATGATGAGCAGCTGAAGGCGCTGACGCAGCTTGCCTCACGCTCCATGACGCTCCAGGCGACCATTCAGGACGGCACCATCTGGCTTTCCGACGAGCAGCAGCATCTGGAACTGCGCTTTACCGACTGGCTGCTCGACGGTAAACCGGCATGATCGTCCTGTCACGCCACGCGACCATTCCCGATAGCGAGCTGGAATTAACCGCTATCCGAGCGCAGGGGAACGGCGGTCAGAACGTGAATAAAAGCTCTACGGCGATCCATTTACGGTTTGATATTCGCGCCTCCAGCCTGCCGGAGTTTTATAAAGAGCGGCTGCTGTCGGCCAGTCACCATCTGATTACGCCGGAAGGGATAGTGATTATCAAGGCGCAGGAGTATCGCAGCCAGGAGATGAATCGTGAAGCGGCGCTGAAAAGGCTGGAAAACCTGATCCAGGAGCTGACGGTAGTCGAAAAAACAAGGCGGGCCACGCGGCCCACGCTGGCGTCTAAAAAGCGGCGGCTGGAGGGCAAGGCGCGCAAAGCCACCACCAAATCGCTGCGCGGCAAAATGCGACGCGTGCCTGACTGATCGTATGACAGAGGAGGGAAAGTGAAAAAGGTTCTGATTGTTCTGGTGATATCGCTGTTCTTTGGCCCGCTGATGGGCTGTCAGAACTACGATGCGGCGGCAACGGTGCAGCCGCGCGAGGCACAGGTGCAGAACTATCGCGGCGTTATTCCCTGCGCCGACTGTGAAGGCATCCAGGTCACGCTCTCTTTAGAGCAGGGCGGGCGCTACCGTTTGCAGGAGCGCTATCTGACCGACGAACACGTTGAAAATCAGCAGCAGGGCCACTGGTCGCGCACGGCGGAAAAACTGGTGCTGGTATCGGATCAGGGAGAGAAGCGCTATTTTCGGCCGCGCGACAGCGGGCTGGAGATGACGGACGCGAGCGGCGAAGCGCTATCGACCACGCTGAACTATCGGCTGGCGCCGGTAGAAACGGGCAGCTGAAGCGGCGGACAGAACGCCCGCCGCCTGACGACTACTTGTTGATTTCGGCCAGCAGGAAATCCAGGATTTCGCCTGTTTTAATCATCTGCTTCTCGCCCGCGCGGCGGGATTTGTACTCCACTTCCTCGCTGTCGAGATTACGGTCGCCGATGACGACGGTGTGCGGCACGCCAATCAGTTCCATATCGGCAAACATCACGCCAGGACGCTCTTTGCGATCGTCAAGGATCACGTCGATGCCTTTAGCGCGCAGCTGAGCGTACAGCTCTTCCGCCAGCTCCTTCACGCGGAAGGATTTGTGCATATTCATCGGCAGAATAGCCACCTGGAACGGCGCCAGCGCCGCAGGCCAGATAATGCCGCGCTCGTCATGGTTCTGCTCGATAGCGGCAGCCACGATACGCGTGATGCCGATGCCGTAACAGCCCATGGTCAGCACCTGATTGCGGCCGTCTTCGCCCTGCACGGACGCTTTCATCGCTTCGGAATACTTGGTGCCGAGCTGGAAGATATGACCGACTTCGATGCCGCGCTTGATCAGCAGCGTGCCTTTTCCATCCGGGCTGGCGTCGCCTTCCACCACGTTGCGCAGATCGGCCACGCGCGGCAGCGGCAGATCGCGCTGCCAGTTGATGCCGGTCAGGTGCTTGCCGTCCTGGTTCGCGCCGGCGCAGAAATCGCTCATCATCGCGACGGTGCGGTCAACCACGATTGGCAGCGTCAGGCCGACCGGGCCAAGGGAGCCAGGGCCTGCGCCCGTTGCCGCGCGAATATCCTCTTCGCTTGCAAAGGTCAGCGGCGCGGCGACGATATCAATTTTTTCGGCTTTGATTTCGTTAAGCTCATGGTCGCCGCGCACAATCAGCGCAACCAGCGAATGGCCGCTCTCTTTGGTTGCCTGTACCAGCAGCGTCTTCACGGTCTTCTCAATCGGCAGCTTATGCTGTTCAACCAGCGCCGCGATGGTTTTCGCGTTCGGCGTGTCGATTTCCACCATTGGCTGGGTGGCGTCTGCACGGCTGCCGGCTGGCGCAACGGCCTCGGCCAGTTCGATATTCGCCGCGTAGTCGGAGCCGGTAGAGAACACGATATCGTCTTCGCCGCTCTCGGCCAGCACCTGGAACTCATGCGAGGCGCTGCCGCCGATGGAGCCGGTATCGGCCTGCACGGCGCGGAAATCCAGGCCCATGCGCGCAAAGCTCTGGCTGTAAGCGCGATACATATCATCGTAGGTCGCCTGCAGCGATTCCTGCGAAGTATGGAACGAATAGGCATCTTTCATGATGAACTCGCGCGAGCGCATTACGCCAAAGCGAGGGCGTACCTCATCGCGGAACTTGGTCTGGATCTGGAAAAGATTCAGCGGTAGCTGCTTATAAGAGCTCAGCTCGTTGCGGATCAGATCGGTGATCACTTCCTCGTGCGTCGGGCCAAGTACAAAAGGGCGGTCGCCGCGATCGACCAGGCGCAGCAGCTCCGGTCCGTACTGCTCCCAGCGTCCGCTTTCCTGCCACAGATCGGCGGGCTGCACGACCGGCATAGAGATTTCGATAGCACCGGCGTTGTTCATCTCTTCACGCACGATGTTTTCGACTTTTTTCAGAACGCGCAGGCCGGTTGGCAGCCAGGTATACAGCCCGGAAGCCAGTTTGCGGATCATTCCGGCGCGCAGCATCAGCTGGTGGCTGATCACTTCAGCGTCGGCAGGCGTCTCCTTCTGGGTGGAGAGCAGATATTGAGTAGTACGCATGAGTTACGATTCCAGTTAAGCAGAAAGCTACATTAAGCCAGGCTAAATAATTGCTGGCGGCTAGTGTACCAGCGTGGTCAGAGACTCAAAAGAGACAGAAGATAAATTAACGACGCTCTACGGCGGTCACCAGCGTGCCGGAGGCGTCGACGCGCCAGCGCACGTTGAAATCCAGCAGCCAGGCGGCGTATTCCCGTTCCGGCTCTTCGCCTTTGCGGTAGGCCGGACGCGGATCCTGGGCCAGCACTTCGGCGATAAAACGTTGCAGATGCGGATAGCGCGCGCCGTGCTGCGCAATCTGCTGGACAGCCTGCGGCGAAAACGCTACCGGCATGGCGGCTTCCGGCGCTTCCTGCGCGAAGCCCGCGCGCGCGGCAGGGATCGACTCGGCGAAAGGCAGGTAGGGCTTGATATCCACTATCGGCGTGCCGTCAACCAGATCCAGACTGCCCAGTTCCAGCACAACTTCGCCTTTTCCTGTCCGGATGCCCTTCAGCTCTACCAGCGACATGCCGATCGGGTTGGGACGAAAGGTGGATCGGGTGGCGAAGACGCCCATGCGCGCATTGCCGCCCAGCCGGGGAGGGCGAACGGTGGGTCGCCAGCCGCCTGCCATCGTCTGGTGAAACACAAACAGCAGCCACAGATGGCTGAACGCTTCCAGCCCGCGCACCGCTTCCGGCTGATTATAGGGCGACAGCAGCCGCAGCTCGCCGCCGCCGTCCTGGATCAGGCCTGGCTGACGCGGAACCGCGAACTTCTCTTTCCACGGCGAATGGATAGTGCCAATTGGCTGGAAGGTAAAACTCATTGGCCGCTGACTTTCAGGGCCGAACCCTGGCACACCGCCTGGCGGTAGCAGCCCTGGGAATTGGTGACGATTTCACACTTGTGCAGCAGCACCGCATTGGCTTTCATCGCGGAGGCGCGGATCTGCATTCTTTTACGGGCGGTGGCGATAGCCGGCGGCGAGCTTTGTCTGCTGCTCTGGCAATCTTCGCCATAGACTTCGCCCAGATCGCGGAAAGGCTTGCTGACCAGATCGCTGGCGTCGCTGTAAAGTTTTACCGGTGCGGGACGCGGCGCGGGTTTGCTCCTGACTGGCTCAGTTTGTGCAGGCTGCTTAAAAGGCTCTACGGGCTTATAAGGCTTATGCAGCAATGAACACCCTGTCAGCGAAAGGGCTAACAAACAGAGCGGTACAACACGCATGGGAACATCCTCATTGTCGGTAAAAGAGGCGTTATTGAAGCAAGCCCGGCGGCAAATAACAAGCGCGCATAAATGAACAAAGCGGGCTATTGCCCGCTTTGCTGAGGTGACGGCCAGGTGACCGCCAGAATAGTGTGGTACTGAAAGGAAATTACCAGCCTTTCACCGCGCCGCCGTTGAAAATCTTATTAGCCGCTTCGCTGACTTCGTCGGACTGATAGGCTTCAACGAATTTCTTCACGTTTTCAGCATCTTTGTTATCTTCACGCGCTACGATCAGGTTCACGTAAGGAGAATCTTTATCCTCAACGAAGATGCCGTCTTTGGCCGGCGTCAGGTTGATCTGGCTGGCATAGGTAGTGTTGATCACCGCCAGCGCAATTTGCTGATCGTCCAGTGAACGTGGCAGCTGCGGCGCTTCCAGCTCAACCAGCTTAATGTTTTTCGGGTTTTCTACCACGTCCAGCACGGTCGGCAGCAGGCCGATGCCGTCTTTCAGCTTAATCAGACCTACTTTCTGCAGCAGCAGCAGTGAGCGGCCAAGATTAGTGGGATCGTTCGGAATGGCAACCTGCGCGCCATTCTGCAGCTCGTCCAGCGACTTGATCTTTTTCGAGTAGCCCGCAATTGGATAAACGAAGGTGCTGCCAACAGGCACCAGCTTATAGTTGCGATCTTTGATCTGCTGATCCAGATAAGGCTTGTGCTGGAAAGCATTAACGTCGATATCGCCCTTGCTCAACGCTTCGTTCGGCAGGACATAATCATTAAAGGTGACCAGCTCTACATCCAGACCATATTTATCTTTGGCGACCTTTTTGGCGACTTCGGCAACCTGCTGCTCGGAACCTACAATCACGCCGACCTTAATATGGTTAGGATCCTTCTCTTTCTGATCGCACCCGACCAGCGCCAGCGAACCAATCAGCGCACCCACAGCGGCAATCGTTTTAAAATTAAACATATCCTTTCCTTAATCTGTAAGAAGCGTTATTTACTTGTGGGTGACAGCACGAACAATGCGGTCGCCACAGAACTGAATCAAATAAACCAGAACCACTAACAGCACCAATACGGTATTCATCACGGTGGCGTTGTAGCCGATATAACCATACTGAATACCGATTTGTCCCAGACCGCCCGCGCCGACGGCGCCGCCCATGGCCGAATAGCCGACCAGGGTAATAAGCGTAATGGTCGCCGCATTAATCAGGCCGGGAAGGGCTTCCGGCAGCAGCACTTTTTTCACGATCTGCAACGGCGTCGCGCCCATCGCCCGCGAGGCCTCAATCAGGCCATGCGGCAGCTCCAGCAGCGTGTTCTCTACCATGCGCGCGATAAAAGGCGCGGCGCCGACGGTTAACGGTACGATAGCCGCCTGTAAGCCAATCGAGGTGCCGACGATCATGCGGGTAAACGGGATCATCCAGACCAGCAGGATAATAAAAGGAATGGCGCGGAAAATATTCACCAGCGCGGATAAAAAGCGATACAGCCCGCGGTTTTCGATAATCTGGCCCGGACGCGTTACGTACAGCAGCACGCCAAGCGGCAGGCCGAGCACGAAGCCAAAGAAACCGGAAACAAAAGTCATGACCAGCGTTTCCCATACGCCACGGCAGAGCAGCAGAATCATTGCCTCAGACATAACCTAATACCTCTACCTTTACATGGTGTTCCTGCAGAAAAGCGATTGCTGTCTGCGTATCAGCCGCTGCGCCGTGCATTTCCGTCAGCATAATGCCGAACTTAACGCCGCCCGCGTAATCCATCTGCGCGCTGATAATATTGTTGTTAACGTTAAAACGGCGGGCTGCTTCCGACAGCAGCGGAGCATCTACGGACTTGCCGGTAAATTCCAGACGTAATAAAGGGACGCTTTCCGGTTTCGCCGTTGCCGACAGCCGCGCGGCATAATCCTCCGGAATATCCAGATGCAGCGTGGACTGAATAAACTGCTGTGCCAGCGGCGTCTTGGGATGAGAAAAGACTTCGCTGACCGTGTCCTGTTCAATCAGCTTGCCGTTGCTGATCACGGCGACGCGATCGCAGATGCGTTTCACCACGTCCATTTCATGGGTGATTAGCAGGATAGTGATCCCCAGGCGACGGTTGATATCTTTCAGCAGCTCCAGAATCGCTCTGGTCGTCGCCGGATCGAGGGCGCTGGTGGCTTCGTCGCACAGCAGCACTTTAGGATTGGTGGCCAGCGCGCGGGCGATAGCGACGCGCTGCTTTTGTCCGCCGGAAAGATTGGCAGGCCAGGCGTCCTTTTTATCCGCCAGACCAACCAGTTCCAGCAGCTCGTTAACCCGCGAGTCGATCTCGCTGCGGGAAAGCTTGCCCAGCTCCAGCGGCAGCGCGACATTGCCCGCAACGGTACGGGAGTTCAGCAGGTTAAAGTGCTGGAAGATCATACCGATTTGGCGGCGCGCCTGGGTCAGCTGGCTTTCTGAAAAGGCGGTTAAATCCTGGCTATCCACTAACACGGTGCCTGAGGTAGGACGCTCAAGCAGATTCACGCAGCGGATAAGCGTGCTTTTCCCGGCGCCGGACGAGCCGATTACGCCATAAATTTGTCCGGCGGGCACTTCCAGGCTGACATCCGTCAGCGCGGTAATAGTGCGGGTGCCCTGTCGGAACACTTTGCTGATATTTTGAAGTTTTATCATTTTATTATCGTAATAGAGTGGGCCGTGGCAAATATTCGTCTGCACTTTCCTGCAGAGAGCTGCGAGTGGATGGTAAGGCATCCAGACGTCTGAATCAATCAATGCGCGCTTAAGGGGCATTCTCTCTGCGGATACAAACGTGCGATACTCTGTCTTAACATTAGTAGCAGGAGTTTCCACGTGACGAACAAAGTCCCCGCAATATTTCTCGACCGTGACGGTACCATGAATATCGATCGCGGCTATGTCCATGAGATCGACAACTTTCAGTTTATCGACGGTGTTATCGAAGCGATGCAGGAACTGAAAAAAATGGGTTTCGCGCTGGTGGTGGTCACCAACCAATCTGGTATCGCTCGCGGCCTCTTTACGGAAGATACCTTTATGCAGTTAACGGAGTGGATGGACTGGTCGCTGGCCGATCGCGAAGTCGACCTGGACGGCATCTATTATTGTCCTCACCATCCGGAAGGCGTAGTGGAAGAGTATCGTCAGGAATGCGACTGCCGTAAGCCGCAGCCGGGCATGCTGCTCTCTGCCCAAAAAGAGCTGAATATCGATATGGCGGCTTCTTATATAGTAGGCGACAAAATTGATGACCTGCTGGCAGGTAAAGCGGCAGGTGTAGGCACAAAGGTATTAGTGCGCAGCGGCAAGCCGGTAACGGAAGAGGGCGAAAATGCAGCAGATTGGGTGATAGATAGCCTTGCTGACCTGCCTTCGCGCATCAAAAAGCGCTAAAAAGCAGCGTTGCGAGCAAAAATAGAGCGAACGATAAAAAAGTTCATTTTTACGCTTGCCTTTCCGCGGCGCCTCCCTATAATGCGCAACCACTGAGACGGCACAACGGCTTACAGGCCAGCGGCTCAGGAGGTTCAGGAAGCTGAATCGCCGGAGAAAAACTTCTGAAAAAGAGGTTGACTCTGAAGGAGGAAAGCGTAATATACGCCACCTCGCGGCAGGAAGCGAAAGCACTGGCCGCAACGCTCTTTAACAATTTATCAGACAATCTGTGTGGGCACTCGCAGGATTGATATCAGCGTCTCCGGACGCAAAAAAATATCAAGTCTTAAGAGTGAACACATAATGAAATTCATTATGACGTTTTACACTTGAGCATCGCTGCACTTGTTGCAGCAAATCGAACTTTTAATTGAAGAGTTTGATCATGGCTCAGATTGAACGCTGGCGGCAGGCCTAACACATGCAAGTCGAACGGTAGCACAGAGAAGCTTGCTTCTTGGGTGACGAGTGGCGGACGGGTGAGTAATGTCTGGGAAACTGCCCGATGGAGGGGGATAACTACTGGAAACGGTAGCTAATACCGCATAACGTCTTCGGACCAAAGTGGGGGACCTTCGGGCCTCACGCCATCGGATGTGCCCAGATGGGATTAGCTAGTAGGTGGGGTAACGGCTCACCTAGGCGACGATCCCTAGCTGGTCTGAGAGGATGACCAGCCACACTGGAACTGAGACACGGTCCAGACTCCTACGGGAGGCAGCAGTGGGGAATATTGCACAATGGGCGCAAGCCTGATGCAGCCATGCCGCGTGTATGAAGAAGGCCTTCGGGTTGTAAAGTACTTTCAGCGGGGAGGAAGGCGATGCGGTTAATAACCGCGTCGATTGACGTTACCCGCAGAAGAAGCACCGGCTAACTCCGTGCCAGCAGCCGCGGTAATACGGAGGGTGCAAGCGTTAATCGGAATTACTGGGCGTAAAGCGCACGCAGGCGGTCTGTCAAGTCAGATGTGAAATCCCCGGGCTTAACCTGGGAACTGCATTTGAAACTGGCAGGCTAGAGTCTTGTAGAGGGGGGTAGAATTCCAGGTGTAGCGGTGAAATGCGTAGAGATCTGGAGGAATACCGGTGGCGAAGGCGGCCCCCTGGACAAAGACTGACGCTCAGGTGCGAAAGCGTGGGGAGCAAACAGGATTAGATACCCTGGTAGTCCACGCCGTAAACGATGTCGACTTGGAGGCTGTTCCCTTGAGGAGTGGCTTCCGGAGCTAACGCGTTAAGTCGACCGCCTGGGGAGTACGGCCGCAAGGTTAAAACTCAAATGAATTGACGGGGGCCCGCACAAGCGGTGGAGCATGTGGTTTAATTCGATGCAACGCGAAGAACCTTACCTGGCCTTGACATCCAGAGAACTTAGCAGAGATGCTTTGGTGCCTTCGGGAACTCTGAGACAGGTGCTGCATGGCTGTCGTCAGCTCGTGTTGTGAAATGTTGGGTTAAGTCCCGCAACGAGCGCAACCCTTATCCTTTGTTGCCAGCGATTCGGTCGGGAACTCAAAGGAGACTGCCGGTGATAAACCGGAGGAAGGTGGGGATGACGTCAAGTCATCATGGCCCTTACGGCCAGGGCTACACACGTGCTACAATGGCGCATACAAAGAGAAGCGAACTCGCGAGAGCAAGCGGACCTCATAAAGTGCGTCGTAGTCCGGATCGGAGTCTGCAACTCGACTCCGTGAAGTCGGAATCGCTAGTAATCGTGGATCAGAATGCCACGGTGAATACGTTCCCGGGCCTTGTACACACCGCCCGTCACACCATGGGAGTGGGTTGCAAAAGAAGTAGGTAGCTTAACCTTCGGGAGGGCGCTTACCACTTTGTGATTCATGACTGGGGTGAAGTCGTAACAAGGTAACCGTAGGGGAACCTGCGGTTGGATCACCTCCTTACCTGAAGATACCTTCGTGCGTAGTGCTCACACAGATTGTCTGATAGAAAAGTAACGAGCAATGCGTCTTTTGAGTAGGGTTCTGTGACAAGTAAATTTGTCGCACAGATTTGCCAGCAAATCTTCACCTTTACACAAAATAACCAGTCTGCGACTGGTTAAGCAATTTTTGTGTCCCCATCGTCTAGAGGCCCAGGACACTGCCCTTTCACGGCTGTAACAGGGGTTCGAATCCCCTTGGGGACGCCATATCTGATAATGAGTGAAAGACATTATCAACCGTATCTCAAAATTGATTCCGGCTTTAAGCCTGAGTCACGTTTGAGATATTTGCTCTTTAACAATCCGGAACAAGCTGAAAATTGAAACGACATGTCGTTTTCATTCTCCGTAATAAGAATGAAGTCAACGATATGTTCGAGTCTCTCAAATGCTTGCAGCTGACAACCGTCTTTCGGGACGCTTGTGGGTTGTGAGGTTAAGTGACTAAGCGTACACGGTGGATGCCCTGGCAGTCAGAGGCGATGAAGGGCGTGCTAATCTGCGATAAGCGTCGGTAAGGTGATATGAACCGCAACAACCGACGATACCCGAATGGGGAAACCCGGTGCACTTGTGCATCATTGCAGCATGAATACATAGTGCTGCAAGGCGAACCTGGGGAACTGAAACATCTAAGTACCCAGAGGAAAAGAAATCAACCGAGATTCCCCCAGTAGCGGCGAGCGAACGGGGAACAGCCCGGAACCATCATCAGTTTGTGTGTCAGTGGAAGCGTCTGGAAAGTCGCAGGGTACAGGGTGATACTCCCGTACACAAAGGCATGCTTATTGTGGGTTCGAAGAGTAGGGCGGGACACGTGATATCCTGTCTGAAGATGGGGGGACCATCCTCCAAGGCTAAATACTCCTGACTGACCGATAGTGAACCAGTACCGTGAGGGAAAGGCGAAAAGAACCCCGGCGAGGGGAGTGAAACAGAACCTGAAACCGTGTACGTACAAGCAGTGGGAGCCTTCTTTATGGGGGTGACTGCGTACCTTTTGTATAATGGGTCAGCGACTTATATTCTGTAGCAAGGTTAACCGTATAGGGGAGCCGCAGGGAAACCGAGTCTTAACTGGGCGTTAAGTTGCAGGGTATAGACCCGAAACCCGGTGATCTAGCCATGGGCAGGTTGAAGGTTGGGTAACACTAACTGGAGGACCGAACCGACTAATGTTGAAAAATTAGCGGATGACCTGTGGCTGGGGGTGAAAGGCCAATCAAACCGGGAGATAGCTGGTTCTCCCCGAAAGCTATTTAGGTAGCGCCTCGTGAACTCATCTTCGGGGGTAGAGCACTGTTTCGGCTAGGGGGCCATCCCGGCTTACCAACCCGATGCAAACTGCGAATACCGAAGAATGTTATCACGGGAGACACACGGCGGGTGCTAACGTCCGTCGTGAAGAGGGAAACAACCCAGACCGCCAGCTAAGGTCCCAAAGTCATGGTTAAGTGGGAAACGATGTGGGAAGGCACAGACAGCCAGGATGTTGGCTTAGAAGCAGCCATCATTTAAAGAAAGCGTAATAGCTCACTGGTCGAGTCGGCCTGCGCGGAAGATGTAACGGGGCTAAACCATGCACCGAAGCTGCGGCAGCGACGCGAATGCGTTGTTGGGTAGGGGAGCGTTCTGTAAGCCGTCGAAGGTGGACTGTGAGGTCTGCTGGAGGTATCAGAAGTGCGAATGCTGACATAAGTAACGATAAAGCGGGTGAAAAGCCCGCTCGCCGGAAGACCAAGGGTTCCTGTCCAACGTTAATCGGGGCAGGGTGAGTCGACCCCTAAGGCGAGGCCGAAAGGCGTAGTCGATGGGAAACAGGTTAATATTCCTGTACTCGGTGTTACTGCGAAGGGGGGACGGAGAAGGCTATGTTGGCCGGGCGACGGTTGTCCCGGTTTAAGCGTGTAGGCTTGTGTTCCAGGCAAATCCGGAACACTTCAAGGCTGAGGCGTGACGACGAGGCACTACGGTGCTGAAGCAACAGATGCCCTGCTTCCAGGAAAAGCCTCTAAGCTCCAGGTAACACGGAATCGTACCCCAAACCGACACAGGTGGTCAGGTAGAGAATACCAAGGCGCTTGAGAGAACTCGGGTGAAGGAACTAGGCAAAATGGTGCCGTAACTTCGGGAGAAGGCACGCTGGCGCGTAGGTGGAGGGACTTGCTCCCCGAGCCGAGGCCAGTCGAAGATACCAGCTGGCTGCAACTGTTTATTAAAAACACAGCACTGTGCAAACACGAAAGTGGACGTATACGGTGTGACGCCTGCCCGGTGCCGGAAGGTTAATTGATGGGGTTATCCGCAAGGAGAAGCTCTTGATCGAAGCCCCGGTAAACGGCGGCCGTAACTATAACGGTCCTAAGGTAGCGAAATTCCTTGTCGGGTAAGTTCCGACCTGCACGAATGGCGTAATGATGGCCAGGCTGTCTCCACCCGAGACTCAGTGAAATTGAAATCGCTGTGAAGATGCAGTGTACCCGCGGCAAGACGGAAAGACCCCGTGAACCTTTACTACAGCTTGACACTGAACACTGGTCCTTGATGTGCAGGATAGGTGGGAGGCTTCGAAGCGTGGACGCCAGTCCGCGTGGAGCCGTCCTTGAAATACCACCCTTTAATGGCTGGTGTTCTAACGTAGGCCCGTAATCCGGGCTGCGGACAGTGTCTGGTGGGTAGTTTGACTGGGGCGGTCTCCTCCCAAAGAGTAACGGAGGAGCACGAAGGTCAGCTAATCACGGTCGGACATCGTGAGGTTAGTGCAATGGCATAAGCTGGCTTGACTGCGAGAGTGACGGCTCGAGCAGGTGCGAAAGCAGGTCATAGTGATCCGGTGGTTCTGTATGGAAGGGCCATCGCTCAACGGATAAAAGGTACTCCGGGGATAACAGGCTGATACCGCCCAAGAGTTCATATCGACGGCGGTGTTTGGCACCTCGATGTCGGCTCATCACATCCTGGGGCTGAAGTAGGTCCCAAGGGTACGGCTGTTCGCCGTTTAAAGTGGTACGCGAGCTGGGTTTAGAACGTCGTGAGACAGTTCGGTCCCTATCTGCCGTGGGCGCTGGAGAATTGAGAGGGGTTGCTCCTAGTACGAGAGGACCGGAGTGAACGCACCGCTGGTGTTCGGGTTGTCATGCCAATGGCACTGCCCGGTAGCTAAGTGCGGAAAAGATAAGCGCTGAAAGCATCTAAGCGCGAAACTTGCCTCGAGATGAGTTCTCCCTGTGGCTTTAAGCCACCTGAAGGGACGTTGAAGACGACGACGTTGATAGGCCGGGTGTGTAAGCGCAGCGATGCGTTGAGCTAACCGGTACTAATGACCCGTGAGGCTTAACCTTACAACACCAGAAGCGTTCTGGTAAGCGTTATGAGAGACGCAACATTTTCAGCCTGTTCACGGATAAACCCGCGCGGCCTCAGGGCGGCGGGGGAAACAGAATTTGCCTGGCGGCTTTAGCGCGGTGGTCCCACCTGACCCCATGCCGAACTCAGAAGTGAAACGCCGTAGCGCCGATGGTAGTGTGGGGCCTCCCCATGCGAGAGTAGGGAACTGCCAGGCATCAATTTAAGCAGTAAACTGGTATTACGAGGCAGTTCACTACTCTCAGAGAGTAGGACAAACAAGCCGTAAGGCGAAGTTTGAACGTTGCGATGCAACGGCCCGTAGGGTGAACAAAGGTTCATCAACTGCCAGGCATCAAATTAAGCATTAAGCGTGACTATTCCGCTTACTGTAAGTAATAAGCGTGCTGATATGGCTCAGTTGGTAGAGCGCACCCTTGGTAAGGGTGAGGTCCCCAGTTCGACTCTGGGTATCAGCACCACTAATATGGCTTGAGTGCGGTAAAAGAATTTGCCTGGCGGCTTTAGCGCGGTGGTCCCACCTGACCCCATGCCGAACTCAGAAGTGAAACGCCGTAGCGCCGATGGTAGTGTGGGGTCTCCCCATGCGAGAGTAGGGAACTGCCAGGCATCAATTAAGAGCAGTAAACGTGAGTAAACCGTTTGCGCTCAGACCTTCCAGTGACGTGGAAAGGGCGAAACACCTGAGATCGGAAGCAACATTCTGAGTTCAGTACAGAATCGGTGGAGCGGTAGTTCAGTTGGTTAGAATACCTGCCTGTCACGCAGGGGGTCGCGGGTTCGAGCCCCGTCCGTTCCGCCACTTTATATAAGGCCCTGAGCTAACGCTCAGGGCTTTTTTTTGCGTATAAGTTTTGGTCAGCCGGCCTGCCTGTGTTCTGCCATTATCCCTTCCTGGACAGGCCAGCCTTCGACTATCTTTTTTCTTTAAAGCGGATGTTGCCTGAGCCATTCGCTGACAAAATCAATAAAAGAGCGAACGCGTGAGTTAGCCGAGCGATCCCCATAGTAAACCGCGTTAAATGGCATATCTACCGGCACAAGCCTGTCGGCCATAACCTCTATCAGCGAACCATCGTTTAAATCTTTATTGATCATAAAGTCCGACAGGCAGGCAATGCCGTTACCGGCCAGGCACAGCTGCCTGAGCGTCTCGCCGCTGTTTGAGGTACTGGCGGGCGTAATGTCATAAAGCTGCCCGTCTGCATTACCAATGGGCCAACGGTTCAAGCTCAGGGGTTCAACAAAGCCCAGACAGTCGTGCTGTGCCAAATCCTCTACGGTTTGCGGCGTGCCGAACTGTTGCAGCCAGCCAGGGCTGGCGACTATTTTACGTCGACTATTAAACAGCAGGCGCGCGCGAAGGCTGGAATCAGTAAGATTACCGGCACGGATAGCGATATCTACCTTACGTTCAATCAGATTGATAAAAGTTTCGGATGAAACCAGAGAGAGGGTGACTTCAGGAAAGCGCTCCCGAAAAGGTTTAATCATCGGCATTAACAGATGCAGAACCACCGGCGTAGCAGCATCAATACGCAGTGACCCTTTTGGCAGCCTTTTTCGTTCTGCCAGCTCGTTTTCCGCTGCGGACATCTCCTGAAGAATCGCCTGAACGCGCTTGAAGTAGGCTTCGCCTTCCTGGGTTAATTTAATCTGTCGGGTGGTGCGTGTCAGTAGCTCTACCTCGAGCTTGTTTTCCAGCTTTTTTACCGCACGGCTAACGGCAGAATTTGCCATTTTCAGCCGCTCGGCGGCCTTGCTGAAACTGCCGCTTTCCACCACGGCGACAAAAATCGCCAGTTCCTCTGAGTTTGCCTTCATGACTGCTTCCTGAACGTAATGCTTTTTTTGGAGCCTGCAGGCGGTAATTAAAGCATGAGGAAGCAGGGGAAGCCAGACAACGGGTGAGGCTGACTGGCCTCTGTCAGTGCGTTGACAGCAATAAAGCATCCCTGTGGCGTTGTCTGAAAATGCCCGGTGCTCGTCTGGCCTGTAAACAGTCGGATCTCTGTCCTGTTATGAACGCTATCAGATACATAACCGGAGCCGGCGCGTTAAATCGGCTACAGTTAAAGGCGGCGGACAACCAAAAGTTTGTATTTGCTTACCTTCAGCTGGCACTTATTAGGCGCCTCCGATTGAAACCCGGCCATAAAGTCCCTATAACTGAATGCAGGATCATTGATCAACACGCAGAGGTCAGACGCTAACGTGCGGAAAAAAACTTATGCCATGAGATATGTAGCAGGGCAGCCAGCGGAACGTATTTTTCCGCCGGGCGCTATGCTGCATATGGGCAAAGCGTTACCGCCCGGTGCGCCGCTGACAGAGCACGCTACTCTACGGGTGCTGGTATGGAACATATTTAAACAGCAGCGCGCCGAATGGCTTTCGGTATTACAAAACTTCGGTAAAGACGCTCAGCTGGTATTGCTACAGGAAGCGCAGACGACCCCAGAGCTGATCCGTTTTGCCACCAGTAACTATCTGGCGGCGGATCAGGTACCGGCATTCGTCCTGCCGCAGCATCCTTCCGGCGTGATGACGCTGGCCGCTGCGCATCCCGTCTACTGTTATCCGCTGCGCGAACGTGAACCGCTGCTGCGGCTGGCTAAATCAGCCCTTGTCACCGCCTATCCGCTACCGGACGGCAAGATGCTGATGGTGGTGAATATCCATGCGGTCAACTTTAGCCTGGGGATCGACGTATACAGCAAGCAGCTTGGCCCTATAGGCGAACAGATTATTCACCATAAAGGGCCGGTGATTATGGCCGGGGATTTTAATGCCTGGAGCCGCCAGCGGATCAATGCGCTTTATACCTTTGCCCATAATATGGGGCTGCACGAGGTCAACTTTACCGACGACCATCGCCGTAAAGCCTTTGGCAGGCCGCTGGACTTCGTTTTCTACCGCGATATGGGCGTAGCGGAGGCCTCCGTACTGGTGACGCGTGCTTCCGACCATAACCCTTTACTGGTTGAGTTTAAGCCTTAATCCTGTACCAGAGCCACAGCGCGAACGGGCGAGGCGGAGCCGCCTTTGATGCGCAAAGGCAGAGCGATAAAGGTAAAAGCCGTCGGCAGGCTGTAAAGGTTTGCCAGGCTTTCAACGATCAGGCCTCCGGCACTTAGTATCGCCTGATGAGCCGGATAATCTTTGCTGCCTGCATCATCCAGCGACATCGCATCGGTACCGAAAACCGTAACGCCTTTTCCCAACAGGTAATCTGCGCCTCTGGCTGACAGCCCCGGCCAGCCGTTCATAAACGCGGTATGATCGGGACGGCAACGCCACTTTTTATCGTAGCCCGTATGAAACAGGACGATATCCTTTGCCGCTATTTCGCCGTATCTGCCTTCCCAGTCCGCGATCGTCGCACGAGTAATCGCGCTGTTCTGCGGCAAATGGGTCATATCCAGACAGCGACCACGCCCGGTCAGCTGGCAAATATCAACCTTATCAATGCATTTTCCGCCCGGTATAAAATGTGCCGGCGCGTCTATATGCGTGCCGCAATGATCGCCGAAGCTCAGCTGACAGTTATAGTTACCGTCGCCTGCGGCGAATGTCTCTGCGCTGCTCATGAAAAAGCGCCCGTCACCGGGCCAGACCGGCATGCCTTCTTCATAAACGTGGCTCAGTTCAATCAGGCGATGCTGGTTCAGCAGCGCAACCAGATCATTCGTCATGGCGGCCTCAGGATCGTTGGACAGAGGGGCAGTAAAGCACAGGAGAGGGGAGCGGGAAATGTCGGGCATAAAAAAACCAGTCCGAAGACTGGTTTTTAAACTGAGCTTTAGCTGTCAGGCGTGGCGTTGTTGGTGACAAATAGCGTCAGCCTGTCGCCGGGCTGAATATTCGCCGAACCGCCGCTGTTCCAGCGCAGCAGATCTTTCGTGTTCACGCCGTGACGTTTTGCGATGCTGGCCAGAGAATCACCCTTACGAACCTTATAGGTGATGCTGTTGCCATTATCGGCCAGTCTGGCTGCGCTTTCGCCGCCGCCCAGGCTGAGCGTCTGCCCCGGTTTGATGTTCACGCCGCGCAGGTTATTAGCCTGCTGTAGCGTCTTCACCGACACGTTCAGGCGTTTTGCAATGCCTGACAGGGTATCACCATTACGCACCTTGTAAGAGGTGCTGGTACTGGCCAGCGCCGTTGGCTGCACCGCCGCGATATCGCCTGTTGCCAGGGAGTTGCGCAGCTGCGCCACGTGCGACTTCGGCACCATGATATAGTGCGGGCCGTTAGGCGCCGTCATCCCGCGCTTGTAGCCTGTATTAAAGCTCTTCAGCTTGTTCAGCGACATGCCGGCCATTTCCGCCGCCTGCGTCAGCTCAATCTGCTGACCCACTTCAACACGCGCCAGCGCACGGGTTTCGTTAGGTTCCGGAAGACGGATGCCGTAACGCTTGTTGTTTTTCAACAGCTCGCTTAACGCCAGCATCTTCGGCACATAAACCGTGGTTTCATGCGGAAGCGACAGCGACCAGAAATCCGTTGCCTTACCGCGAGCCTTGTTGCTTTTTATCGCTTTCAGCACGCGGCCTTCGCCGCTGTTGTACGCGGCCACGGTCAGCAGCCAGTCACCGCCGAACATCCCGTTCAGCCGCTGCATCATATCCAGTGCGACTTTGGTAGAGGCGACAATATCGCGACGACCGTCATACCACTGGTTCTGCTTAAGACCATAATTACGCCCCGTCTGCGGCACGATCTGCCAGATGCCTGCGGCATTGGCAGAAGAGGTCGCATGAGGATCAAAAGCGCTCTCCACTATGGGTAATAGTACCAGTTCCATCGGCATCTTACGTTGCTTAATCTGCTCGACAATCCAGTACATATACGGCTCAGCCCGTAACGTTACATCGTGGAGATAGCTCTTGTTTCTTAAATACTTTTGTTTTTGTTCGCGTATCCGGGGGTTTTCCGGAACCTTCATCTTCAGCTCATCGCTAATGAAATTCCACAGATCCTGATCTTTCGTCAGGCTGGTCCCATCGTCCTGCCAGCGTGGCGATAACAACCGATCTGCGTTCTGACTGCTCTGTGCTGAAGACAAACTCTGTGCATGCTGTTCGGGGGCGTCGTGCTTAGGCGCCTGGCACCCCACCAGCAGGACCGAGGCGAGTAGTAATATCGCTTTAGCCTTCATGTGTGTGTCATTGTTCGCTTAAAAGACGAGCAACTATACGTGCTCGGGCTGCTCAACACAACCCGAAAAATCAAAAATGGTCTTTCTTCTCGCGTAGAGTTGCAAAAACTTGCCATTCTTGTTGCGGGGGTGTTTCGAAGCCAATAACTTTCTGTAAATCAGCATCTTGCGTACGCAGAAAAACATTTATTTGCCGCTCAAAAGCGAGCGTTACGGGCAAGGAAACCGCGTTTTTTGCACGTAACTCCTTAATTTCGCGATAATAGCCCGCTATTTTCGTATCCTGTGGCAGCAGCGAGCAGGCAAACTTCATATTCGATAACGTATATTCGTGCGCGCAGCACACCAGCGTTTCTCCCGGAAGCTGATTAAGCTTTTGAAAAGAATTGAACATCTGTTGAGGGGTACCTTCAAACAGACGTCCACAGCCGCCGGAAAACAGCGTATCACCACAGAAAAGGTAAGGTGCGCTATAGTATGAGATATGTCCTAAAGTATGCCCCGGCGTAGCAATCACACTAAATTCGAGGCCCAAAATAGCGACCTTATCACCCTCAGCGACAAGCCGATTGCTTCCCTTATCTTGTGTCTCTTGCGGGCCGTACACCACCAGATCGGGAAAATGTTGCAGCAGTTCTTTCACGCCGCCAACGTGATCGTGATGATGATGCGTCAGCAGGATCGCCGCTGGCCGCCACTGGTTTTTTTCCATGGCCGTCAGTACCGGTGCCGCTTCGCCCGGATCGACAATCAGGCAGTCGCCCCGATCGTTATTTAATGTCCAGATGTAATTATCCTGAAAAGCCGGAATGCTGGTAAGATTCATTATCGCCTCGTTGACTGGCCGCAATGGAAAGAAGATGGTAAAGCATGAAGCCCGCTAAAACACGCCATATTCGTCACGTGCCGTATTCCTGGGCGGACATCCCCTGGGGAGACTACTATCGTGACGCGCTGACCCGGCATCTGCAACCCTGTCTGGACAGGCTATACGGTTTTCATTTGCTGAAAATCGGCTCGCTGAGCGCGGAAATCGACACGGCAAGCTGCGCCATTTCGCATCAGGTCAACGTTGGCTTACAGGGCGACAATTTGCAGGTTCTGGCCGATGCCGGCAGCCTGCCTTTTGAATCAAAATCGGTTGATGCCTGTTTACTGGCGCACAGCCTGGCCTGGAGCAGCGATCCGCACCGTATTCTGCGCGAGGTAGATCGCGTTTTGATCGATGACGGCTGGATGATTATCAGCGGCTTCAATCTGTTCAGCGTGCTGGGGACGGGCAAACTGGTGCCCGGCCTGCGCCAACGCGTGCCGTGGAACAGTCGGATGTTTACCCAGACCAGGCTGATGGACTGGCTCAGCCTGTTAAACTACGAGGTGGTGCAGCGCTCGCGCTTTCAGGTGCTGCCGTGGAATCGTCAGGGCGGTAAGGTCATCAGCACGCATCTTCCGGCGCTGGGCTGCCTGAGCATTATCGTCGCGCGCAAGCGGACTTTCCCGTTAACGATGAATCCGGCCAAAAAGGCAGCGGCCCAAAGAAGGCTTGCACCCGCCGTTGGCGCAACCAGCCGGATGCGTCGACGCCATCAGGATGCTGACTGATAGCCGATGTCTTCAAAGGATGGATTGCCGGCGGCCGCGCGCGCCAGTTCGTCGCAGCGTTCGTTTTCAGGATGGCCGGCATGGCCTTTTACCCATTCCCAGGTAATTTGATGCTGGCCCAGCGCCGTATCCAGCCGTTTCCAGAGATCGACGTTTTTAACCGGCTTTTTGTCCGCCGTTTTCCAGCCGCGCTTTTTCCAGTTATGGATCCAGCTGGTAATGCCCTGACGCACGTATTGGCTGTCGGTACTCAGCACGACGTCGCAGGGTTTAGTCAGCGCTTCCAGCGCGACGATAGCCGCCATCAGCTCCATTCGATTATTGGTGGTCAGCTGATAGCCGGCGCTGAACGTTTTCTCGTGCTGGCCGTAACGTAAAATTGCGCCGTATCCGCCCGGGCCAGGATTGCCAAGACAAGAACCATCGGTGAAAATTTCTACCTGTTTAGGCATCTCTGGTAGACTCCCTGTGTAAAAACGCCAAGTCTGACATAAAACGGGTCCTATGAGCACAGTAAATACAACGCGTCAGATCGTCCTCGATACTGAAACCACCGGTATGAATATGATCGGGGTGCACTATGAAGGGCACCGCATTATTGAAATCGGCGCCGTTGAGGTGGTAAACCGTCGTCTCACCGGCAACAACTTCCATGTTTATCTCAAGCCCGATCGCCTGGTCGATCCGGAAGCGTTCGGCGTACACGGTATTGCCGACGAATTTCTGGCGGATAAGCCGACCTTCGCCGATATTGCCGACGATTTCCTGGCCTATATAGAAGGTGCCGAGCTGGTGATCCATAACGCCTCGTTTGATATCGGCTTTATGGACTACGAATTCGGCAAGCTTGGCCGCAATATCCCCAAAACCGAAACCTTCTGCCAGATAACCGATAGCCTGGCGATGGCGCGCAGGCTGTTTCCCGGCAAGCGCAACAGCCTGGATGCGCTCTGCTCGCGTTATGAAATAGATAACAGTAAGCGAACGCTGCACGGCGCTCTGCTTGACTCCGAAATTCTGGCCGAGGTCTTCCTGACCATGACCGGTGGGCAGACGTCGCTGAAGTTTTCGATGGAGGGCGACAGGCAGGAGCAGAGCAACGACGAAACCATCTATCGCATCACGCGTCCGGCTTCTGGCCTGTGCGTGATAGCGGCGACGGACGAAGAGATTGCCGAACACGAATCCCGCCTCGATCTGGTGATGAAGAAGGGCGGAAGCTGCCTCTGGCGTGCCTGAAGACGTTGAAATGTCGTAAGAGTCGAAAAAACAGGCAGTCGATCAGCAAGCTTAAGAAAAAGCATTGACGGGATGCAGGCCGCACCGTAATATTCGCCCCGTTCCCGACGGGGAACAAAGCGCGGAGCGGTAGTTCAGTTGGTTAGAATACCTGCCTGTCACGCAGGGGGTCGCGGGTTCGAGCCCCGTCCGTTCCGCCAAGTATCCGGAAAGCCCGATGCAGCAATGCATCGGGCTTTCGTCATTTCGGCATACAGCCCGTGATTTTTATTCCTTTCCGCTTTTCTCTTCCTGAATCAGCCTCGCGGTTCCAAAAGCCTTTATCCACTGCTGTTCAAACTGATTGACCGCGGCGGTAACCGCTGGCGCAGAGAGGATCTGTTCGGCCACATCCAGCGGCAACGTTATTGCTTCGCAGCCAGCCAGCATACACTCCAGCGCCTGGCGAGGCGTTTTGAAGCTGGCCGCCAGCACTTTAGCCCCCGGCGCATGCAGAGCAAGCAGCTGTTGAAGTGCTTCTACTGTCTGAATGCCATTTCCGCCCTGGGCGTCAATACGGTTAACGTAAGGCGCGACATACTCCGCGCCAGCCAGCGCCGAGAACAATCCCTGCGCTGCGCCATAAACGGCGGTGCCCAACGTTGGAATAGCCTCTTTTTTCAGCTGCCTGATTGCCGCCAGGCCTTCTGTCGTAGCCGGAATTTTTACGACCACATCAGGAAGGATCGCGCGCAGCTGTAACGCTTCCTCCACCATCTCTTCCGCCCGGGCGGCAATAACCTGAGCAAAAATTTTGCCCTGGCCGCCCAGCGCCGCCTGCAACTCAGGTAACAGAATGGATAACGGCGTTTTCCCGCCGGCGACAATAGCCGGATTGGTGGTCACGCCCGCCAGCGGCAGTATCCTCGCTAAACGTTTTACCGCCGCTACATCCGCAGTATCAAGATAGAGTTCCATATAGCTCCTTAAGCCTGTTGACGATCGCAATTCCGAAATATTACCCGCTGCGTGAACTTGTTTATTGCCCGGGATCAAAGTTACTTTCATTTGAAAGTATTTAAATCTTCGTACGTAATATGACGGAGGCGGTTCATGATTTTCAATATTCAGCGCTATTCCACACACGACGGGCCTGGTATCCGCACCGTGGTGTTTTTAAAAGGCTGTTCGTTGAAATGTCGCTGGTGCCAGAATCCGGAAAGCTGCTCGCACGAGCGGGAAATCCTGTTTGATAAAAGAGCCTGCCTGTCGGGCTGCGAGTTATGCCAGCTGGCCGTGCCGGACGCCATCGTTCGTCAACAACAACAACTCGTCATTTTCCGGGAGAAGATGCGTCCCAACCATTTCTCCGCGTTGGAAAACTGTTGCCCCACCCAGGCGCTGACGATCTGCGGCGAAGAGAAAAGCGCAGCGGAAATTATGGCCGTAGTCAGGCGGGATAAGCCTTTTTATCAGCGCAGCGCGGGCGGCGTGACGCTTTCCGGCGGCGAGCCTTTTATGACGCCAAACCTCACCGAAACGCTCTTACGGCTCAGCCATCAGGAAGGGATCCATACGGCCGTGGAAACCTGCCTGCATGTGCCGTGGCGTTATATCCAGCCTTCGCTGCCCTGGATCGACCTGTTCCTGGCCGACCTTAAACACACCGACGAAGCGCGTTTTCAGGCATGGACGAACGGTTCGGCGAAGCGGGTGCTGGCTAATTTGTGCAAGCTGGCGGAAACGGGCAAGGAGATCGTCATCCGTGTACCGCTCGTTCCGGGTTTTAATGCCGATCGGCAGTCGATCCGCAGCATAGTGGATTTCACCGCCGATCGATTACGGGCCAAAGAGATCCATTTCCTTCCCTATCACACGCTGGGTAAAAGCAAATATGCCTTGCTTAATCAGCCTTACCTTGCGCCAGCCAGGCCGCTCGATAATCCGGAAATCCTTGCCTTTGCGCAGTCGTACGCGCGGCAAAAAGGCCTGATAACCACGCTAAGAGGATAAAATGATGACCAGACTCAACCTTGATGTTTTAAGCAGCCGTATCAAAACGCATAAAGAAGCCCTGATCGCTATCAGCAAGCCCCCGATTTGTACCGAGCGCGCGCGGCACTATAGCGAAATCTATCAGCAGCATCAGGATAAACCCGTACCGGTTCGCCGCGCGCTGGCGCTGGCACACCATCTGGCGGAACGGACTATCTGGATTAAGCATGATGAGCTGATTGTAGGCAACCAGGCCAGCAAGGTGCGCGCCGCGCCCATTTTCCCGGAATATACCGTGACATGGATCGAAAAAGAGATCGACGATCTGGCGGATCGTCCCGGCGCGGGCTTTTCTGTTTCTGAAGAGGACAAGCGGGTACTGCATGAAATCTGCCCATGGTGGCGCGGCCAGACGGTGCAGGATCGCTGCTACGGCATGTTTACCGGGGAGCAGAAGGCGCTGCTGGCAACCGGCATCATCAAAGCGGAAGGGAATATGACCTCCGGCGACGCCCATCTGGCCGTCAACTTTCCGCTGCTGCTGGAGAAAGGGCTGGATGGCCTGCGTGAGAAAGTGGCGGAACGCCGCAGCCGCATCGATCTGACGCATCTGAACGATCTGCATGGCGAGCAGTTTTTGAAAGCCATCGATATCGTTCTTCAGGCCGTAACTGAGCATATCAAGCGCTACGCCACTCTGGCCCGCGAAATGGCGCAGGCAGAGAAGAGCGTCGCGCGCCGTGCGGAACTGCTGACCATCGCGGAAAATTGTGACGTGATCGCCCATCGGCCGCCACAGACCTTCTGGCAGGCGCTCCAGCTTTGCTATTTTATTCAGCTGATCCTGCAAATTGAGTCTAACGGTCATTCGGTCTCTTTTGGCCGCATGGATCAATACCTTTATCCCTGGTATCGCCGCGACGTGGAGCTGGAACAGCATACGGATCGCGAGCAGGCGATCGAGCTGCTGCAAAGCTGCTGGCTGAAGCTGCTGGAGGTCAATAAGATCCGATCCGGCTCCCACTCCAAAGCTTCGGCCGGCAGTCCGCTCTATCAAAACGTCACTATCGGCGGACAGAATCTGCTGGTGGACAAGGCGGTGGATGCCGTCAACCCGCTCTCTTACGCGATTCTGGAATCCTGCGGCCGTTTGCGTTCGACGCAGCCAAACCTGAGCGTGCGCTACCATGCCGGAATGAGCGACGATTTCCTGAATGCCTGCGTGGAGGTTATCCGCTGCGGCTTTGGGATGCCGGCCTTTAACAACGATGAAATCGTCATTCCGCAATTTATCCGGCTGGGCGTCTCAGCGGCCGACGCTTATCAGTATGCGGCTATCGGCTGCATCGAAACGGCCGTGGGCGGCAAGTGGGGCTATCGCTGCACCGGGATGAGCTTTATTAATTTCGCCCGCGTGATGCTGGCGTCGCTGGAAGGCGGACGCGACGCCACCAGCGGCAAAACGTTTCTGCCGCAGGACAAAGCGCTTTCCGCAGGCAATTTCGACAGTTTCGATCGGGTTATGAGCGCCTGGGATGAGCAGATCCGCTATTACACCCGCAAATCGATAGAAATAGAGTACGTGGTGGATACGGTGCTGGAAGAGAACGCGCACGATATTCTCTGTTCGGCGCTGGTGGATGACTGTATTGAGCGGGCAAAAAGCATCAAGCAGGGCGGCGCAAAATATGACTGGGTATCGGGATTGCAGGTGGGCATCGCCAATCTGGGCAACAGCCTGGCGGCGGTGAAAAAACTGGTGTTTGAACAAGGAGTGGTGGCGCAGCAGGCATTAAGCGAAGCGCTGGCCACCGATTTTGACGGTCTGAATGGCGAGCAGCTGCGCCAGCGTCTGGTTAACGGCGCGCCAAAATACGGCAATGATGATGATTATGTCGATGAGCTGCTGACGCGCGCTTATCAAACCTATATTGAGGAGCTGAAAAGCTACGTTAATCCACGCCATGGCCGCGGCCCGATCGGTGGCGGTTACTATGCGGGCACCTCGTCTATCTCTGCCAACGTGCCTTTTGGCGCGCAGACGATGGCGACGCCGGACGGGCGTAAAGCGCGAACGCCGCTGGCGGAAGGGGCCAGTCCGGCGTCAGGCACCGATCGCCTGGGGCCGACGGCGGTGATGGGTTCAGTCAGCAAGCTGCCTACCGGATCGATTCTGGGCGGCGTTTTGCTGAACCAGAAGCTGAATCCCGCCGCGCTGGATAATCCGGGCGACAGGCAAAAGCTGATGCTGCTGCTGCGCACTTTCTTTGAAGCGCACAAAGGCTGGCATATTCAGTACAACATCGTCTCGCGGGAAACGCTGCTGGCCGCAAAGGCGCAGCCCGATAATTATCGCGATCTGGTGGTGCGCGTAGCGGGATATTCCGCCTTCTTTACCGCGCTTTCTCCCGACGCGCAGGACGATATTATTGCCCGCACCGAATATAGCCTTTGACGGGGCATCGCAGAGTACAGGCCAGGCTTGATTGTGAGCCGATCTGTACTCTTTTACCAGCACAAACTAACTTCAAAAATGGCGAACCGCTACGCTTACGGGCTTGAAGCAGCGCTAAAAATTGAAGCTATCAAATCAGAGGAAGGCGCGCAGAGCTGAACGTTTTTTTAAGCGGAAGCCTGCCGGTAGCAGGCTTTCTGCCCTTATCATTTAAGCGCGTCTTTTCTCCACGGCTACGCGGCTCGCGTAACGCGGCACAGCGCTTACGCACTCTTCGCGCGCCATCCAGCGGTAGCAGCCTGCCGCCAAAGCAACGCCGATAAACCAGCTGAAGTTAGCCACCTCGTGCAGCGAAGGCGAAAAGCTAATCGCCAGCCCAATCAGTACTGAGGGCAGCAGCGCGGCAATCGCTTTAGGATTGAAGCCGCCGCGATACCAGTATTTTCCCTGCGGCGTAGCATTAAAAAGATCGTCCGTTGAAATCTGTCCGCGTTTGACCAGGTAAAAATCGCACAGCAGGATGCCAAACAGCGGGCCGATAAAGGCGCCCAGCACGTCCAGCGTATAGTGGATAAGCTCGGGCGACTGAAACAGGTTCCACGGCGTCAGCAGCACCGATCCTACGGCAGCAATCATGCCGCCGGTGCGGAAGCTAATCTTCTGCGGCGAGCAGTTAGAAAAATCGAACGCGGGCGAAACGAAGTTAGCGACGATGTTGATGCCGATCGTCGCGGTGATCATCGTCAGCAGGCCAACGGCCACCGCCAAATCGCTGCCCACGCGGCTGACCGTTTCAATGGGGTCGGTAATCATATGGCCGAACAGCGACTGCGTACCGGAAACAATCACCACCGTCACCACGGAAAAAAGCAAAAAGTTAAACGGCAGCCCCCAGCGATTGCCGCGGCGGATCGCCTTCATGCTTTTGCCATAGCGCGCGAAGTCGCCAAAATTAAGCAGCGGCCCGGAGAAATAAGAGACGACCAGCGCCGTCGCGGTCACCATCTGCCAGAGCTGCTGGCTGCCGCTGAGCTGTTTCGTGGAGAGCGTAAAGGAAATACCTTCAAAACCCGTTCTGTATACAATCCAGACCGCCAGCAGCACCATCACCACATAGACCGCCGGGCCGGCCACATCGATAAAACGCTTAATCGCCTTCATGCCGTGCCAGAACACCAGCGCCTGAGCAAGCCACATAAAACCAAAGCAGAGCCAGCCAAGCTGCGACAGGCCCAGCCAGGAAACCTGCGTCATCGGCGCCAGTGAAGGCCAAAACTTCAGCGTTACCAGCATCAGCGCGTTAGCGGCCAGCCAGGTCTGGATACCGTACCAGGCGAACGCGATCAGACCCCGGATCACCGCCGGAATATTGGCGCCGAATACGCCAAAGGCCTGGCGGCAGACGACCGCATAAGGCACGCCGGTCATCTGGCTGGGCTTAGCGATCAGATTAGCGCACAGCTGCACGATGCAAATGCCCGCCAGCAGACAAATCAGCACCTGCCAGCTCGCCAGACCCAGCGTGAAAAAGCTGGCCGCCACCACATAACCGCCCATGCTGTGCACGTCCGACATCCAGAAAGAAAAGATGTTGTACCAGCTCCAGTTCTGCTCGCGCGTCGGGGCCAGATCCTCGTTGCACAGCCGCGGGCTGTAGCTGGCGTGCGCCTCCTCTGCGGACGCCGGAGTAACATGTAGACTCTTTGGCATGAAACCTGCTCCTCAACAATTCAACGAAATAGCAAACGGTTGAGAGAGGTATTGCAGGATCCAGGCCAGAAGTTGAATTCATGTATACAAAATAAGCCAATCGTGTGTACGATTTTAGGCAAGATAAACCTGAGCGGACCAGGAAATGAAAAGTGAAAGCGGCCTGAAAAGGGCTACCGACCTGAATGACAAAGACGAAGCTATCTTTCAGGCGCTGATGAAGGCGATGGTGGAGCGTCAGCTGCCGCCGGGCAGCAAACTGCCGGAAGAAGCGCTTGCCGACGTCTTCGGCGTTAGTCGAACCGGCATCCGTAAAGTGCTGACTCGCCTCGCTGCGGTGCAGATGGTGGTGTTAACGCCCAAGCGTGGTGCACAAGTTGCCACGCCTTCGACAGAAGAAGCGCAGGACATCTTCCGTACGCGTGAACTTATCGAATGCGCCAATCTTCCCACCGTGCTGGCGCACTGTCAGTCTACCCATCTGGTCGCGCTGGAAAACCTAATCCAGCAGGAACAGCAGGCGCATGACGAGCGTGACGGCCCGGCGGCGATCCGGCTTTCCGCCGCGTTCCATATTCAGCTTCAGGCGATCTCCGGTAACCAGGTGCTGACCGAGATGGTGACCCGACTGACCCAGCGTTCGTCGCTGGTGATTGCGGCCTGGGGCGCGCCGTGGCAGCAGGGCTGCCGCTGTGACGACCACGACAGGCTGATCGGCCTGCTCAGACAAAAAGCGCTGGTGCCGCTTACTGAAGCAATGCGGCAACATTTTGCGCATATAGTAGCGAGCCTGCATTTCGAGCGCGGTGGCGAAACGCTGCCGGATTTCGCCAGCCTGTTCACCGGTTTTGGAGGCGCGAATGACCGTTAAACAGCTTATTCAGGTTATCAATCCCAATACCAGCCTGGCGATGACCGAAACCATTGGCGAAGCGGCGCGCGCCGTAGCATCGCCGACGACGGAAATCCTGGCGGTTTGTCCCTCGGAAGGGGTTCCCTCAATCGAAGGGCATTTTGACGAGGCCGTCGCCGCTATCGGCGTGCTGGAGCAAATAAAAGCCGGACGCGAGCAGGGCGTCTGCGGTCACGTTATCGCCTGCTTTGGCGATCCGGGGCTGCTGGCGGCGCGCGAACTGGCTTCGGGGCCGGTTATCGGCATTGCGGAAGCCGCTATGCATATGGCTACGATGGTTGCCACGCGCTTTTCCATCGTCACCACGCTGCCGCGCACCGTTATTATCGCGCGTCATCTTTTACAGCAGTATGGCTTTGAACCGCATTGCGCCGCGCTGCATGCTATCGATCTGCCGGTACTGGCGCTGGAGGATGGCACAGGGCTGGCGCAGGAAAAAGTGCGTGAGCGCTGCATCCGCGCAAAAAAAGAGGACGGCAGCGGCGCCATTGTACTGGGCTGCGGCGGCATGGCCCGGCTGGCGCGGGAACTGACGCAGGAGCTGAATATGCCGGTTATTGACGGCGTGGGCGCGGCGGTAAAAATGGTGGAATCGCTGGTGGCGCTGGGGCTGTCGACCAGTAAGCATGGCGATCTGGACTATCCGCTGCGAAAAAACCTGTCGGGTCAGTTTAAGCGCCTAAACTAAGTTATCTTGCTCTGGAACAGGACTACGATCATGACCGATGCTGATGAAAAGAAAGAGTACAGCTTCAATAAAAACTATCCCCGCGATCTGATCGGCTACGCCGGAAAGCCGCCCCATGCGGCCTGGCCGGACAATGCACGTATCGCCGTGCAGTTTGTTCTGAACTATGAAGAGGGCGCGGAAAACAGCGTGCTGCATGGCGATACCGGCTCCGAGCAGTTTTTATCGGATATTATCGGTGCGGCCAGCTATCCCGAGCGCCATATGTCGATGGAATCGCTGTATGAATACGGCTCGCGCGCCGGTTTCTGGCGCATCCACAACGAGTTCCAGAAGCGCGGCCTGCCGCTAAGCGTTTTTGGCGTGGCGATGGCGCTGGCACGTCATCCGGAAATCGTCGAGGCGATTAAAAACGCCGATTACGACGTGGTCAGCCACGGCTGGCGCTGGATCCACTATCAGGGGATGGATGCAAAAACCGAGCGGCAGCATATGCAGCAGGCGGTGGATACGCTGACCGATCTTTTTGGCAAAGCGCCAACCGGCTGGTATACGGGACGCGACAGCCCGAATACGCGCAGGCTGGTGGTGGAGCAGGGCGGCTTTACCTACGACAGCGACTATTACGGCGACGATCTGCCGTTCTGGACAAAGGTGACCTGTCAGGACGGGACGGTCAAGCCGCACCTGATCGTACCTTATACGCTGGAAACCAACGACATGCGTTTCGCCACGCCGCAGGGCTTTAACACGGCGGAGCAGTTTTACACCTATCTGAAAGACAGCTTTGACGTGCTGTATGAAGAGGGTGAAACCGCGCCGAAAATGCTTTCCATCGGCATGCACTGCCGTTTGCTGGGCAGGCCTGGCCGCTTCCGCGCATTGCAGCGCTTTCTGGATCATGTACAGCAGCATGATAAGGTCTGGATCTGCACGCGCCAGCAGATTGCCGACCACTGGATAAAGACGCACCCGGCGCCGGAGGCGTAAGTAAACCTGTCAGGAAGGCATGAAGTGCCATCCTGACAGGATCGCCAGCAGAGGCAAAATTGGCTAGCGGGTCGACCTTGAGCTGGCAAAGCCACGAATAGCAGCTTCAGCCAGGCTTGCTGCCGTATCAACAATCGGCAGCAACTGCTGAGGATGGCTTTTAAGTAAGGGGCTGATGTCCGTACAGGCAATAAGCAGCGCCTGGGCGCCAGCTTCCTGCGCCAGAGAAATCAGCGCCCGCCACTGCGTTATCACTTCAGGATCGGTAAATCCGTTTTGTTTAATCAGCGCTATCAAACGCGTTGTGCTCGCACGTAATGGCTCAGAAGAGACACAGCGCTTTCCTGTCAGATGCAGACGCTGCTGATAAAAACCCGCATCAAGCGTAGCCTCAGTAGCAATCACGGCGATGTTCTCCGCTGCGGCAAGGCGTTCAAGCGCGCAGTCGGCAATATGCAGGACAGGAATGCCAGCGCTGGCCTCCTGCATTTCAGCAAAGTAGCAATGGGCTACATTGCAGGGCACCACGATCAAATTGACCCCGATTTTTACCAGATCGCTAATGCCATCGCGCAGTGCCGCTGACATTGCGGCATCTTCAACCGCCCGGTCAGGGAAAAAAGGCGTCGGCAAGGAAATAATATGCATTTTGGGATAGTCGATATCGAACCTGGCCCCGTATTGCTTTTGGCACTCATCCACCAACATATCGATAAAAGGCGCGGTGGAGCGCGGCCCCATACCGGCCAGCACCCCTAGACTGTAAGGCATTACGCTCTCTCCCTTTGATAACGGACAAAATTCATCATACATAGCGCCAGCAGTAAAAAAGAAATTATTAACAGCTCAACAGAGATAAGGACGGCGGTAAACCGATAGATACTGGTTGATAATTAAGCGCTTAAATAAACTGATGCGGTCCATTTTTTAATGCGCTATCCGGTTACGGATTAAACGACCTTAAGGCCTGGCTCTCTCCCGCAAACAGGTGACAGAAAAGAGCCTGGC
Source organism: Erwinia sp. TECH1 (assembly GCF_054057575.1). Taxonomy (NCBI): domain Bacteria; kingdom Pseudomonadati; phylum Pseudomonadota; class Gammaproteobacteria; order Enterobacterales; family Erwiniaceae; genus Erwinia; species Erwinia sp. TECH1. The sequence continues at coordinate 978,420 of NZ_JBSRZK010000001.1, forward strand.
CCTGGTAAAAGCATTTTCAGGCTAAAAAATAGCCGATCGGACTTCTGCCGGGTCTGCGGATTCACTCCTGGTGAAACGGCATTATTCGCCGCACGTTATCAGGCTGACCTGCGCGGCGACAATCCGCCAGCCTTGCGGCAGCTTCACCCATGTCTGCTGCTGACGACCAATCTTTTCCGTTCCCTCACGGGTAAACTCCGTGCTGCATACCGCGTAATCATCGCCAAACGTGGTGATTACCGTATTACGCAGCTGACGAGCCAGGCCCTGTGCAGGACGCGCGGCGCGGAAAGCGCGGATTGCCTCAATCCCGTACAAATTTTCCCCGGCGCCCAGCCGCACGGTGCGCTCGTCATGCCAGAACAGCTCGTCGAGCACGTCGATATCGTTGCCGGTCAGCGCCTGCTCGTAGCGATAAAAAGCGTCGGTAACCTCTGCCAGCACCGAAGGGCGATTAATTTTATCCGTCATGCTGTCAATCCTCCTGCTACAGGTGCTTTAGCGATGCCCATTTTCTCCAGCGTCCATGCCACGCGCAGGCAGGCTTCTTCTTTAAACGGCGCGGCGATAAGCTGTAGGCCGATCGGCATGCCGCCCGGCGTTTGCAGCGGCACGGTCGTCACGGGCAGCCCCAGAAAGGAGATGGGCTGCGTCAACATGCCCATGCTGGCGCGGATGGGCAAATCGCTGCCGTTGATATGCATCGTTTCCTGTCCAATCAGCGTGGCGCTGGTGGGCGTGGCGGGCGCAATCAGCACGTCAAACTGCCCGAACAGGGGCAGCACCCGCTCACGAAAATAGTGGCGGAAGCGCTGCGCCTGCACGTACCAGGCGGAAGGCGTCATCGCACCGGCCAGCAGGCGCTCGCGCGACAGCGGCTCAAAACGCTCCGGCTGCGTGCGCAACGCGGGCAGCCAGGCGTTGCCGCCTTCGGCAGCGGTCAGGATAAACGCGGCGGTACGGGCCAGCGCGGCCTCCGGCATCAGCACCTCTTCCTGCGCATCAAGCGCTTTTGCGGCCTGCGCGACGGCTGCGCGGGCATCGTCATCACACCAGGTCTGAAAATAGCCGCCCAGCACGGCGCACCGCAGGCCCTGTGCGCCTTGCTCCAACAGGCGATGAACAGGCTGGATCGCTTTTTCCGCCTGAAAGCTATCCTGCGGATCGCGGCCCTGTAACGCATCGTAAACCAACGCAAGATCTTCGGTGCTGCGGGCGAAAGGCCCGATATGATCGAGGCTGGCGACAAAGGGCTGGCTGCCACTGCGCGACAGGCGGCCAAACGTCGGCTTCAGGCCAAAAATGCCGCACAGCGAAGCCGGTACGCGGATCGAGCCGTTGGTATCCGAGCCCAGTGAAAAATGCACCAGGCCAGCGGCGACGGCCGCCGCCGAGCCGCCAGAGGATCCCCCGGCGATACGTTGGCTATCGTGAGGGTTACGCGTGGCGCCGTAATGGCTGTTTTCCGTGGTAAAACCGTAGGCATAGGCGTCCATATTCACCATGCCGGACAGCAGCGCGCCCGCCTCGCTGAGCTTGCTCACTGCCCAGCTGTCTTTTTTGGCCGCCGGGCGATCGCTGAGCAGGCTGGCACCCGCCAGCGTGGTATGGCCCGCAACGTCAAAAAGATTTTTTACCGCGCAGGGAATGGCCGCCAGCGCGGGTAACGGACGATCCTCTTTGCGCTGACGATCGAGACGATCGGCCTCGCTCAACATGCGATCCCGCGTTACGCTCGTCCAGGCATTGATCGTCGGATCCAGTCGCTCGATCCCGTCCAGCGTTTGCTGCGCGATTTCTCTGGCGCTCAGCTCGCCTTTAAGCAGCGCGCTTTTTAGTTCGGCAATGGAAAGGGAGCTTAGCGTCATGCTTTATATACTCCTGCGATTTCTTGACGTTCATCCAGCGGGAACGCCATCAGCGGCGCGGCCATCTCGGCAATACGTGAAAACTGCACCAGCAGCTCGGCGCGACGACGGTCGTCCATCGGTACGCCCAGCACCTGCTCCATGTGGGCCAGATAAGCCGTCCAGTCAATTTCGGTGTTCATGATGTTCTCCTGTTAAAAACCGGCCGCGCTGCCGTTGCTGCGGGGATCGCTGGCGCCTTCCAGCATGCCGTTGGTATGGCGGACAATCGCGCCTGCGTGGCCGACCGCCTCGCTGAAATCCTCCAGCGCTTCGACTTCATGCCCCAGCTCGCGCAGGCGGGTAAAGGTAGCGGCAGAAAAACGGCCCTCCAGCTTCAGCGAATCGGAAGCCTGGCCCCAGGTGCGGCCGAGCAGCCAGCGCGGCGCGCTGACGCACTGCTGTAGCGGCATTCCCTGCACCACGTGACGGGTAAAAATGGCGGCCTGAGTCTGCGGCTGGCCGTCGCCGCCCATCGAGCCGTAGACCATGGTGCGGCCATCGTTCAGCCGTGCGGCGGCGGGATTAAGCGTATGAAAAGGCTGTTTGCCCGGTGCTAAAGCCAGCAGGTGTTCGGGATCCAGGCTAAACGCCGCGCCGCGATTTTGCCAGGTGATGCCGGTGCCGGGCAGCACCACGCCGCTGCCGAATTCGTGATAGATGCTCTGAATAAAAGAGACGGCAAGGCCGCTGCTGTCCATCACGCCCATCCACACGGTATCGCCCGGCCCTTTGCCGGTTCCCCAGCCGGCCGCGCGGCTGTCGCTGATTTGCCCCGCCAGCGTTTCGAGCTGGTCGGAATCAAGCAGCGCCTGCATCTCTTCGCGCATATGCAGCGGATCGGTGAGATAGCGGTCGCGCAGGCCGAAAGCCAGCTTGGTCGCCTCCACGATGCGGTGCACGGTCTGCACCTCGTCTGCTTCCGCCATATTCAGATGATTGGTGATGCCCAAAATCGCCAGCGACACCAGGCCCTGGGTCGGCGGCGTCATATTAAAGACCTCGCCGTACTCGTGGCGGATGCTTAATGGCTTACGGCGCTTCGCCCGATGCTTATTAAGATCTTCCAGCGTAATCGGCATGCCAAGCGCCGACATTTCTGCCGCCAGGCGATTAGCCAGCGAGCCGCGATAAAAGCTGTCCAGCCCCTGTTCCGTCAGGATGCCCAGCGTGTTTGCCAGCGCCGGTTGGGTAAAGCGGCTGCCGGCGCGCGGCACCTCGCCATCCGGCAGGAAAGCGGCCGCGAAGCCCGGCTGCGCCGCCAGCTCGTGATATTTGCCGGCGGTTGCGGTCGACTGCGATTGGGTGACGGGAATGCCGTCCGCCGCATAGCGGATCGCATCGGCCAGCAGGCGTGAAACGGGCATCACGGCACCGCTAAGCTCGTTGGCTATCGTCAGCGCTTCTGACCAGCCGCTGACCGTTCCGGCTACCGTCAGCGCCGATTTTGGCCCGCGATGGGGGATAGCCGCCGCGCCGTCATAAAAAGCGAAATCGGCCAGCGATCCGGCCGCGCCGCTGGCGTCGATGGCGATGGGATCGCCCTGCGGCGGCATAATCAGCCAGAAGCCGTCGCCACCCAGCCCGTTCATATGGGGATAAACCACGGCGATCGTGGCCGCCGCCGCGACCATCGCCTCAATAGCGTTGCCGCCTTCGCGCAGAATGGCCAGCGCGCTTTCACTGGCGAGATGATGAGGCGTTACGGCCATGCCAAGCGGAGCGAGATTACTTTGTATCATCACGTTCTCATTTTCAGGGACGGAGCAGAAAGGGAAGCAAGAGCTGTTCCAGTTTGTTGCAGCCGGAACGGCAGGGCAGTGAAAAAACGCGTCCGGCTTGCAAGATGAAGGTGAACTTTTCCGCCCGGCACGTTATTTGTATACGTTATCTTCTCTGAAACAAAAGTTACAAGGTTCATATCATGAAGCAGCTTGATGAGCGCCTGAGAAATCACTATCCCCAGCTTTCTCCGCAGGAGCAGCGCGCGGCGGATTTCATCTTCGATCATTTTGACGATTTGATTAGCTATAACAGCGCAGAGCTGGCGCGGCTCAGCGGCGTTTCTAAAGCGACCGTCAGTCGCTTATTCAAACGTCTTGGCTATGAGAAATATCGCGATATGCGCGACGAGTTGCGTACGCTGCGCCAAAGCGGCATGCCGCTGACCGACAATCGCGACGCGGTGCAGGGCAACACGCTGCTGGCGCGCCACTACAAGCAAGAGATGGCAAACCTGACGCAGTGGGTAAGCCAGCTGGACGCCGCGCAGTTCGGCGAGGTGGTGCAAAGACTGGCCGCCAGCAGGCGCATCTTTATTGTCGGTATGCGCAACTCCTGGCCGGTGGCGCTGCACCTTCGGCAGCAGCTGTTGCAGGCGCGCGGCGAGGTCTCCGTCGTGCCGCAGCCGGGGCAGACGCTGGCGGAAGAGCTGCCGGATATGACGCCGGACGATGTAGTGGTGGTGATTGCCTTTCGCCGTCGTCCGCGCATCATTAAGCCCCTGCTGCAACAGCTTCAGCAGGCTGGCGTGCCCACGCTGGTGATTTGTGAGCCGCAGGCGCAGGCGATCCTGGCGCTGGCGACATGGCAGCTTTGCGCGCCGCTGGACAGCGTGTCCGCTTTCGACAGCTATGCCTGCGCCAACAGCCTCATCAACCTGCTGACCAATGCGCTGCTGCATGAGCTGTTAAGTAAAGGTCGTCAGCGCATCCATCATATCGCTAATCTGTACGGCCAGCTGGACGAGCTGGAACAACGCTGACAGGGCACCATTTTGGTGCTTTGCTTTATTTCAGGGCAGCGCCGCAGGCATCGGGAAACCATTTTCTGAACTTGCTGACATGCTTCTTTTTCTGCCTTATCTCCTGCTTTCTGGCTGGTTTGAAACCGCTTTTTCCTTTGTTTGCGTGCTGTTCCACGGCTGGCGATCCCTTTTTCCGTGGCTGGCACATTAGTTGCAAATGATTATTTCAGGAATCTTTCGTTTCATATTGGCTTAACCGGGGAAGAGAAAATGAAAAAAACGTTACTGGCGATCGCGGGCGCAGTATTGCTGTTCACCCAGGCCGCACAAGCGGATCAGTTGCAGGATATAGAGAAACGCGGCGTGCTTCGCGTCGCCGTGCCGCAGGACTTTCCGCCGTTTGGCTCGGTCGGCACCGAGCTACAGCCGCAGGGTTACGATATCGATATGGCGCGCTACCTGGCCAGCCAGATGAAACTTAAGTTACAGCTGGTGCCGGTCACCAGCGCCAACCGTGTCCCTTATTTACAGACGGATAAAGTGGATCTGGTGATCTCCAGCCTGGGTAAAAATCCCGAGCGGGAAAAAGTTATCGCCTTCAGCCGCGCCTATGCGCCTTTCTTCCTGGGCGTTTTCGGGCCGAAAGAGGCCGAACTGAAAGCGGCAGCCGGGCTGAGCGGCAAGTCGATTGGCGTAACTCGCGGCGCGGTGGAGGATATGGCATTAAGCGATATTGCGCCCAAAGACGCGCAGCTGAAACGCTATGAGGATAATAACACCACGCTGTCGGCCTACCTGTCGGGCCAGGTACAGTATGTGGCGACCGGCAACCTGGTGGTGGCGGCGATTGCGCGCCAGAACGCAGACAAAGCGCCGGTGGCTAAGTTTATGCTGAAAGATTCGCCCTGTTTTATCGGGATGCGCAAAGGCGAACCGGCGCTGAAGGCGAAGGTGGATGGCCTTATCGAACAGGCGATCAAAGATAAAACGCTGAACGGGCTGTCGCAGCAGTGGCTGAAAGCGCCGTTGCCGGCCGACTTCAGCGCGTAAGGGCCGGCCAATGACGGAGCAACTCGACTTTCCGGCGCTGCTGCCTTACTGGCCGCAGCTGCTGGCCGGACTCTGGATCACTATTCAGCTGACCGTGATGGCGACGGCGGGCGGCGTGGCGCTCGGTATTCTGGGCGCGGCGCTGCGTAGCGGACGGCCTTCGGCGCTCAGCCGCCTGTGGGGCTGCTACGTTGAGCTGATCCGTAACACGCCGTTTGTGGTGCAGCTGTTCTTTATCGTGTTTGGCCTGCCGAACCTGGGGCTGAAGCTGACCGCTGGCGAAGCGGCGCTGCTGGCGATGCTGATCAACCTGGGCGCCTACAGCACGGAAATTATCCGCGCCGGGATCCAGGTCACGCCGAAAGGCCAGTGGGAAGCGGGCCGGGTGCTGGGCCTGACGCGGTCGCAGACTTTCCTGCGCGTGGTTCTGCCACCTTCTTTAAAGCGCATTTATCCGGCGCTGGTCAGCCAGTGCATCATTGTGATGCTGGGATCGTCCGTGGTCTCGCAGGTTTCGTATGAAGAGCTGACCTTTGCCGCCAACCTGATCCAGTCACGCACCTTTTTAAGTTTTGAGGTCTATCTGGTCACCACGCTGATTTATCTGGCGCTGTCGATCGCCATGCGTCAGCTGCTGCTGGCGGCCGGACGTAAATGGCTGGGAGGAACGGCCTGATGACGACATTTACCGACTGGGACATTCTGCGCAATTTACTGCTGGCGGCGCGCTGGACGCTGCTGCTGTCGCTGACTGCGTTCTTCGGCGGCACGCTGGTGGCGATGCCGCTGGTGATGGTGCGCCTGACGCGCCGCCGCTGGCCTAACCGGGTTATCAGCGCCTGTATCGAGCTTTTTCAGGGCACGCCGCTGCTGATGCAGCTGTTCCTGGCGTTTTTCGGCGTGGCGCTGTTCGGCATCGACGTCTCGCCGTGGACGGCCGCCTCGCTGGCGCTGACGCTCTATACCAGCGCCTTTCTGATCGATATCTGGGTGGGCAGCATTAACGCGTTGCCGAAAGGGCAGTGGGAAGCGTCGCGCTGCCTGGGGCTTGCCAAAGGCCAGACGCTGTATCGCGTGGTGCTGCCGCAGGCGCTGCGTATCGGCATCGCGCCGACCGTGGGCTTTGCCGTACAGGTGGTCAAAGGCACCGCGCTGGCGTCGATTATCGGCTTTGTCGAGCTGACTAAAGCGGGCACCATCCTGAATAACGTGACCTACCAACCTTTTAAAGTTTTCGGGCTGGTGGCGCTGGGCTACTTCCTGATCTGCTATCCGCTGTCGCGCTACAGCCAGTACCTGGAGAAAAAATTCAATGCCGCTCATCACCATTAATCAGGTACAGAAATATTACGGCGCCAACCACGTGCTGAAAGGCGTGGATCTGGACATTGATATGGGCGAGGTCATCTCGATTATCGGCCGCAGCGGCTCGGGGAAAAGCACGCTACTGCGCTGCATCAACGGGCTGGAAGGCTATCAGGAAGGTAGCATCAAGCTGGGCGGCATGACCATTACCGATCGCGATTCGCAGGCGCGGGAAATCAGCCGCTCCGTCGGCATGGTGTTTCAGAACTTCAACCTGTTTCCGCATATGACGGCGCTGGAAAACGTCATGCTGGCGCCCAGGCGCGTGCTGAAAAAGAAAGAGGTGGAATGCCGGGCGCTGGCGGCGCAAATGCTGGAGAAGGTCGGCCTCGGTGAGCGCATGGATTACTACCCGTCCAGCCTTTCCGGCGGCCAGCAGCAGCGCGTGGCGATTGCGCGGGCGCTGGCGATGACGCCCAAAGTCTTACTGTGCGATGAAATCACCTCGGCGCTCGATCCGGAGCTGGTGGGTGAAGTGCTGAAGGTGCTTGAGCAGCTGGCCCGTGAAGGCATGACGCTGATTTTAGTCACGCACGAAATGAATTTTGCCCGGGAAGTGGGCGACCGCGTGGTGTTTATGCATCAGGGCCGCGTCTGGGAGCAGGGCGACAGCAAAAGCGTGTTCGCCAGCCCGCAGACGGCGGAGCTGAAACAGTTTATCTCATCGGTGCGCGGCCTGAGCTGAGCACCGGATCTGCAAGAGAAGGAAACAAAATGGATGTAACCCGCTATCCACAAATTAATCCGCCGCAGCGCCTGTTGATGGGGCCTGGGCCAATTAACGCCGATCCTCGCGTATTGCGCGCCATGTCCAGCCAGTTGCTCGGGCAGTACGATCCGGCCATGACGCACTATATGAACGAGGTGATGGAACTGTATCGTGGCGTGTTTCGCACGCAGAACCGCTGGACGCTGTTGGTTGACGGCACCTCGCGCGCGGGCATCGAGGCTATTCTGCTGTCGGCGATCCGCCCCGGCGATAAGGTGCTGGTGCCCGTTTTTGGCCGCTTTGGCCATCTGCTGTGCGAGATCGCCCGCCGCTGCCGCGCGGAAGTGCACACCATCGAAGTGCCGTGGGGCGAAGTCTTCACGCCGGATCGCATCGAAGACGCGATCAAAACCGTACGCCCTCGTCTTCTGCTGACCGTGCAGGGCGATACCTCCACCACCATGCTGCAACCGCTGGCCGATCTGGGCGGCATCTGTAAAAAATATGGCGTGCTGTTCTATACCGATGCCACGGCCTCGCTGGCCGGCAACGCGCTGGAAACCGACGCCTGGGGTCTGGACGCGGTCTCCGCCGGAATGCAGAAATGCCTCGGCGGCCCGTCCGGCACCTCGCCGATCACGCTAAGTCCGGAAATGGAAGCCGCGATCCGCAAACGCAAATGCGTAGAGGAAGGGATCCGCACGGCGGCGCATCAGGATGGCGACGACGAGATGATCTACTCCAACTATTTCGATCTGGGGATGATCATGGATTACTGGGGGCCGGAGCGGCTGAACCACCACACCGAAGCGACGTCGGCGCTGTTCGGCGCGCGTGAATGCGCGCGGCTGATTATGCAGGAGGGCCTGGATAACGGCATCGCCCGCCACGAGCTGCACGGCGACGCGCTGCTGAAAGGCATTCAGGGCATGGGGCTGGAAACCTTCGGCGACCTGCAACACAAAATGAACAACGTGCTGGGCGTGGTCATCCCGCAGGGCATTAACGGTGACCAGGTGCGCAAGCTGATGCTTGAGGACTTCGGCATTGAAATCGGCACCTCGTTCGGCCCGCTGCACGGCAAGGTCTGGCGCATCGGCACCATGGGCTATAACGCCCGTAAAGACTGCGTGATGCAGACGCTGAGCGCGCTGGAATCGGTGCTGACCTGGCTGGGTTATAAAACGCCTCAGGGCGCGGCGATGCAGGCGGCCTGGGATCGTTACGCCGCCGGGAGCCGCTGATGGAGCCACTCAATCTTGCAGAGGCGCAGCAGGCGGCGGCCAGGGTGATGGCGCGCTGCGATCGCCTGGCGGAAATCAGCGAAACGGCGGACGCGCTCACCCGCGTCTATCTGTCGCCTGAACACCTCCAGGCCAACCGGCAGGTAGGGGAATGGATGGCGGCGGCGGGAATGCGCGTCTGGCAGGACAGCGTCGGCAATATCTGCGGACGCTATGAAGGGCAGCAGCCCGATGCCCCTGCGCTGCTGCTGGGATCGCATCTGGATACCGTGCGCAACGCGGGCCGTTACGACGGGATGCTCGGCGTGCTGACCGCGATTGAAGCCGTGCAGGCGCTGCACCGGCAAAATCTGCGGCTGCCGCTGGCGGTGGAAATCGTCGGCTTTGGCGACGAAGAGGGAACGCGCTTCGGCATCACGCTGCTGGGCAGTCGCGGCCTGACCGGAAGCTGGCCGGAAAGCTGGGTCAGCCATCCCGACGGCAACAGCATCACCGTGGCGCAGGCGATGGCCGACGTCGGGCTGGATGCGCAGGCGATTGGCGAGGCGGCGCGTGAGGTAAAAGATATCGTCGCCTATCTGGAGCTGCATATAGAGCAGGGGCCGTGCCTGGAGCAGGAAGACCTGGCGCTGGGCGTGGTCACGGCGATCAACGGCGCACGCCGCCTGAACTGCCGGTTTGTCGGTGAGGCGGGCCATGCGGGCACGGTGCCGATGACGCATCGTAAAGATGCGTTGGCGGCGGCAGCGGAATGGATGGTGTTTATCGAACAGGCTGCTGCCAAGCACGGCCCGCAGCTGGTGGCAACGGTTGGGACGCTGCAGTGCCAGCCCGGCGCGGTCAACGTGATCCCCGGCGAGGTGGCGCTGAGCCTGGACGTGCGGGGGCCGGAAGATCGGGCGCTGGCGGAACTGCTGTCGGCGCTGCTGACCCAGGCGGAAGCGATAGCGCTGCGGCGCGGCTTAAGCTTCAGCGCCGAAGAGTATTACCAGATCCCGGCGACGCGCTGTAACGAAAAACTTCAGGCGGCGCTGAGCCAGGCGGTAACGGCGGTGCAGGGCCGCTCGCTTTCGCTGCCCAGCGGCGCGGGTCACGACGCCATTGCCATGGCGGAGCGCTGGCCGGTCGGCATGTTGTTTGTCCGCTGCGATCGCGGCATCAGCCACCATCCGGCGGAATCGGTCAGGGTGGAAGACGTGGCGCTGGCGGTTCGCGCCTGGACGAAAGCGGTGAGCGAGATAGCGCTGTCAGCGGACAGCACAGGAGGTCAGCGTGTCGCCTGAACAGTTTAATCAGGCCCCGGTCACCGAGGCCAGAAAGCAGATTGCCCACTGCGTCGCGCTGGCAAGCTGGGTGGAAGACGTGGTGGCCGCACGCCCTTTCGCGTCGCTGGACGAGCTGCTGCAAACCGGCGAGCAGCTGGCGAGCGGCTGGGACGGTCAGGCGCTGGACAAGGCGCTTTCCGCGCATCCACGCATCGGTGAAAAGGCGCAGGGCAGCGACAAAGAGGCCGCGCTTTCCAGCGGCGAGCAGGGCAGCGTTAAGGAGGCGGATGCCGCGCTGAAAGAGGCGCTACGGGTAGGAAACGCCGCTTACGAACAGCGCTTTGGCCGGGTGTTTTTAATCCGCGCTAAAGGGCGAAGCGCCGGAGAGATGCTGGCCGAGCTGCATCGACGCCTTGCCAACGACCCGCAACAGGAGCAGCAGGAAGCGCTGGATCAGCTACGGGAAATCACTCTGCTGCGTTTAAAAGAGACGTTTCGCTAACCCAGCTACATTTGCACAGGAGAGTTCAATGAGCACCATCACCACGCATATTCTGGATACCGCGCTGGGCAAACCGGCGATTGGCGTCGCCGTTTCGCTGGAGCAGAACAGCAGTCAGGGCTGGCTGCCGGTGGCGCAGGGCGATACCGATGCGGATGGCCGCATCACAGACTTAACGCCCGAGCCGCTGGCGCCGGGCCATTACCGCTTAATTGCTGAGATCGGCGACTATTTTGCCGCCGACGGCCGCGACGCGCTCTACGTCAGCGCCCAAATCGATTTCGTGCTGCCGGAAGCGGGCAGCCACTATCACCTGCCTTTCCTGATTTCGCCGTGGTCGTGGTCTACCTATCGCGGCAGCTGATCCTTTTATCCTTCGGGCCGCAGCCTGAATGATGTTGGGGAGAGATTAATAACCAGCACCGCCTTTGCGGCGAGTGCAGCAGTGAGGGGTAAACATGAGCGCCAGGCCAGAAGATACGCGTTACCCGACAGGCAAATCTTTTGCCTGGGGATTGCAGCATGTATTGACGATGTACGGCGGCATTATCGCGCCGCCGTTGATTATCGGCTCGGCCGCCGGGCTGCACGCCGCCGAACTGGGGATGCTGGTGACGGCGGCGCTATTTGTCAGCGGCTGCGCCACGCTGCTCCAGGCGCTGGGCGTGCCCGGTTTCGGCTCACGTCTGCCGCTGGTGCAGGGCGTCTCTTTCGCGGGCGTGGCGACGATGGTGACGTTAGTGACCAGCGGCGGCCTGCCGGTGGTGTTCGGCGCGGTGATCGCCTCTTCGCTGATTGGTCTGCTTATTGCTCCTTTGTTTGCCCATATCATCCGCTTTTTTCCTCCGGTGGTGACCGGCACCGTGATTACGGTGATCGGCCTGTCGCTGATGCCGGTCGCCGCGCGCTGGGCGATGGGCGGCAATCCACACGCGCCGGAATGGGGCTCGCCGGGCAATATCGGGCTGGCCGCGCTGACGCTGGGGATGGTGCTGCTGTTTCATCGCGTAGGCAACGCCGCGATAAAAAGGCTGGCCGTGCTGGCGGCTATGGTGTTGGGCACGCTGTTTGCCGTGGCAGGCGGTAAGGCGCAGTTTTCGGGCGTGCTGCATGGCGACGTGGTGGCGCTGCCCGGCATCCTCAGCTTTGGGCTGCCGGTTTTCGACGTGGCGGCCATCCTGTCGATGACGCTGATCGTGCTGGTGCTGCTTACCGAAACCACTGCCGGGCTGATCGCTATCGGCGACATTGTCGGTACGGAGGTTGACGGCAGCCGTATCGCCAGCGGGCTGCGGGCCGATATGCTGACCAGCGCGCTCGCGCCGCTGTTTAACTCCTTTCCGCAGAGCGCCTTCGCTCAGAACATTGGCCTGGTCGCCATTACCGGCATCAAAAGCCGCTATGTAGTGGCGGCGGGCGGCGCGATCCTGGTGCTGCTTGGCTGTCTGCCCGTGCTGGGCCGGATAGTCGCGGCCGTTCCCGCTCCGGTGCTGGGCGGCGCGGGCGTGGTATTGTTCGGCACCGTCGCGGCATCCGGTATCCGCACGCTGGCAAAGGTCGATTACAAAGAGAATATGAACCTGGTGGTGGTGGCGACGGCCATTGCGTTTGGCATGATCCCCATCGTGATGCCGACCTTTTACGACCGCTTCCCTGACTGGGTCAGAACGATTTTCCATTCCGGCATCAGCGCCGCCTGTGTCGTAGCCGTGCTGCTGAATATTGTGTTTAACAGCGTTACAGCAAAGGTAAGCGTGCAGGAAAGCCGATCGGGCTGAAGCATTCAGCCAGCAGGCTATGCAATGCCGGGCAGCAACGGCTTATAAACTAAACTCATCCGCATCGCGCCAGGCCGGAAAACGCTCCCGATATTCGCGCAGCGAATCCAGCGACAGCTCGGCGCTCAGTACCGCTGGCTGATGCGGTTCGCCAGCCGCCAGGATTTCGCCCTGCGGGCTGATAATCCGGCTGTCGCCGCTGTAGCTATGGCCGTTGGCATCATGGCCGGTGCGATTGCAACCGGCTACGTAAGCCTGATTTTCAATCGCCCGCGCCAGCAGCAACGCCTGCCAGTGCGCCGCACGCGCTGCCGGCCAGTTGGCGACATACAGCGCCAGATCGTAATCGTTGCGGCTGCGGGAAAACACCGGAAAACGCAGGTCATAGCAAATCTGCGGCAGAATGCGCCAGCCGCGGAACGCTATGATTTCCCGCTTTTCGCCCGCCAGATAATGCTGGTGCTCGCCAGCCATGCGGAACAGATGACGCTTGTCATAGCGATGTACCGTGCCGTCCGGCTCCGCCAGCAGGAAGCGATTGACCGCGCCCGCGGGCGTCTGAACGGCGACGCTGCCGCCGATCATGGCATCAGCCGCGCGGGCTTTCTCCTGTAGCCAGCCCACCGCGCGCGCTTCCGGCAGCGAGCTTTTCGCCGCCTCCATCGCAAAGCCGGTGGTAAACATCTCGGGCAGCACAATCAGGTCGCGGCCCGTTAATCCGGCTAACAGCTCGTCAAAAAAACGCAGATTGGCTTCGCCATCCATCCAGACCAGCGGCTGCTGTAGCACGCTCAGGTTTAAAGCTGACATAGCCGCTCCGCTGCCGCATCCAGCGTGGCTTCCTGTTTGGCGAAGCACAGGCGGATCAGTTTATGAGGGAAAGGCCCGGCGCAGAAAACCGACAGCGGGATTGCCGCCACGCCCGCTTCCTTTGTCAGCCACTGGCAGAAGGCGACGTCATCCAAATCGGAAACGGCGCTGTAGTCGGCCAGCAGAAAGTAGGTGCCTTCGCACGGCAGGATTTCCAGGCGGCTTTTCGCCAGCGCCTGCACAAAACGGTCGCGGCGGGCACGATAAAACGCCGGCAGGTCGCGGTAGTGCTCTGGTTCGGCGTTCAGCATATCAGCCAATGCCAGCTGCGCGGGGGTGTTGACGGCAAAGGTCAGATACTGATGCACCTTGCGCACTTCCGTCGTTAGGGCTGGCGGCGCCACGCAGTAACCGACCTTCCAGCCGGTCATATGAAAGGTTTTGCCAAACGAGGAAACGGCAATAGCGCGCTCACGCAGCTGCGGATGGGCGAGCACGCTGGCGTGGCCCTCTTTGGCAAAGCAGATATGCTCGTAAACCTCGTCGCTCAGCACATAGATTTCCTGTGCTTTCACCGCCTGCCACAGCGAGGCAAAATCACTTTTTTGCCAGACGGTAGCGGAAGGATTGTGCGGTGTATTGAGGATAACCAGACGGGTACGAGGCGACAGCAGCGCGGTAAATTCCTGCCAGTCGACGCGAAAAGCTGGCGGCTGCAAAGCGATGCGCTTCATCACGCCGCCAGCCAGCGTCACCGCTGGCGCATAGCTGTCGTAGCTGGGATCGAAACAGATCACCTCATCGCCCGGCCGCACCAGCGCGGTAATGGCGGCATACAGCGCTTCGGTCGCGCCTGCCGTCACCGTGATTTCGCTGTCGACGTCGGGTTTATGCCCGTAAAGCTCCGCCGTTTTAGCCGCAATCGCCTGCCGCAGCGGCTGCACGCCGGTCATCGGCGCATACTGGTTGGCGCCAGCGCTGACGTGATGCGCCAGGCGCGCTTTCAGATAGTCCGGGCCGTCGAAATCCGGGAAGCCCTGAGAAAGATTAATGGCGTTATGCTGCTGCGCCAGCGCGCTCATTTGCGAAAAAATAGTGGTGCCCAGAGCGGGGAGTTTGCTCTCAGGCTTAATCGGCGTCTGGCTCATGATTAGTCACCCTTGCGGAACGCTATGGATATGTTTTAGCCCGTTGCTGCCACTATAACGTCAGTGCTAATATTTGGCAATCAAGACGCTTAGACGTCTAAACGATAAGAATATGCCGTGCTTAGCGGTTGAAAAGGAAGGTTATGACAACATCGCAATTAGATCGGCTGGTGGCGGCCTGCCACTGGATCGGTGCCAAAGGCTGGGCGCCCGCCACCGGCGGCAATATGTCGGTGCGGCAGGACAGCGAGTTTTGCCTGCTGAGCGAATCCGGCAAAGACAAAGGTTCGCTAACCCGTGAGGACTTTATTCAGGTCGCCATCGCCACTAACCATGCGCCTTCCGGCCGCAGGCCTTCCGCAGAAACGGGGCTGCATACGCTAATCTATCGTCTGTTTCCCGAAGCGGGTGCCGTACTGCACGTTCATACGGTGAACGCGACCGTACTCTCAAGAGTTGAGAAACGCGCCGCATTAGTATTGCAAGGCTATGAAATGCAGAAAACGCTGGCCGGACAAAGCTCGCATCTGGAAGAGGTGACTATTGCGCTGTTCGATAACGATCAGGATATTGAGGCGCTGGCGAAACGTATTGAGCAGTACGCGGAAGGCCATCCGCTGCGCTACGGTTTCCTGCTGCGCGGCCACGGCCTGACCTGCTGGGGCAGAGACGTGAACGAAGCGCGTCGCCATCTTGAAGGGCTGGAGTTCCTTTTCCAGTGTGAATTACAACGTCGGCTTCTGGAGGCCCAATGATCCGCGCCATTGTTACCGATATTGAAGGCACCACCAGCGATATTCGCTTTGTACACAACGTGCTCTTCCCGTATGCGCGCGAAAATCTGGCGGCCTTTATTGCCGCTTTTCAGCATCGGGAAGAGGTGGCGCAGGCGCTGAGCGATCTGCGTGATGAAATCGCGCAGCCGCAGGCCACGGTAGAGGATTTAATCACCGTGCTGTTCGGTTTTATGGATGAAGACCGCAAATCCACCGCGCTGAAAGCGTTACAGGGCATGATCTGGCGCGACGGCTATCTTAACGGCAGCTTTACCGGCCATCTCTATCCGGACGTGCTGCCCGCGCTGAAAGCCTGGCACCAGGCTGGCATTGGGCTGTATGTTTATTCATCCGGCTCGGTAGCTGCGCAGAAATTGTTATTTGGCTACAGCGACGAGGGTGATATTACCTCGTTGTTCAGCGGCTATTTCGATACGCACGTCGGGGCCAAGCGCGAAACGGACTCTTACCGCAATATTGCTGCAGATATCGGGCTGGCACCGGGCGAGCTGCTGTTTTTATCCGATATTCGTCAGGAGCTGGACGCCGCCCGGGAAGCGGGCTGGCATACCGTGCAGCTAGTTCGCGATGAAGCGGATGACGTCAGCCGTCATCCTCAGGTCAACCGGTTCGATCACCTTACTCTGGAGTCGTTTGTATGAGCGCACTGACCATTTTTACCGACAGCGAAGCGAAAACGCCGATCTGGCAAAGTACCGATGAAGAAGCGATCCGTCAGAAACTGAGTGGCAAAAACGTGCGTTTTGAGCGCTGGCAGGCGGATCGCGATTTAGGCGTGGATCCGCAGCCGGAAACGGTTATAAACGCTTATCAGCACGCTATCGATCGGCTGGTGGCGGAAAAAGGCTATCAGAGCTGGGATGTAATCAGTATGCGCGCGGACAATCCGCAGAAAGAGACGCTGCGGGAAAAGTTTCTTTCCGAACATACGCATGGCGAGGACGAAGTGCGGTTCTTCGTGGAGGGGGCGGGGCTGTTCTGCCTGCATCTGGACGGGCATATTTATCAAATCCTGTGTGAAAAGAACGATCTAATCTCCGTGCCTGCGGGAACGCCGCACTGGTTTGATATGGGATCGTCACCGCACTTTACCGCTATCCGTATTTTCGACAATCAGGAAGGCTGGATTGCGAATTTTACCGGCGACAGGATTGCCGATGCCTATCCGCGACTGCCGTAAGCAAATCTCTGAGCCATGATGAAAATGGCCGTTTTACAAAACGGGCGGACAGACTGGCCGCCCGGGTTTATCTCAATCAGGTAACCGGAGCGCCAATAAAATAAGACAGTTACTCATTAGCAACTGGGCCACCTGTTTTCAATGGTGCTTTAAAAGTAGTTCTTTTCGTTTCTTATGTGCTTCTGCTGGAAATAATTAATGCAGTGGTTTTGGAAGGTCTTTTAAATATTTAAATATATAACTGAAATATTATAATGCTAATTAATAGCCGGGAAAGGATGGTAGATAAATCGATAATAAAGATTTTTGGTTTTCATCTTAAAATATTGATTTTTAATATTTAAAATTTAATGCTTAATGTCAGGGTTTGCAGTCAGGGTTTGCGGTCAGGGTTTGCGGTCAGGGTTTGCGGTCAGGGTTTGCGGTCAGGGTTTGCAGTCAGGGTTTGCAGTCAGGGTTTGCAGTTAAGCGGGGCTGAAAGTTGTATTCGTTCTGATGGGGCGCTTTAAACACTTCCTTTCTCGATTTTTCATGTAGTGACGTGAAATTACCATGTTTAAGCCTCTTTTGATTGGTTATTTTCTGATTATTAATGAATCTTGCCTGTTTTTTATTTTTTTTACTGCAGGGTGCATATTTATTTTGACGGGAATGTTTTATCAGACGTAGTATGATTTTGCTCTGTCAGAAGGGGATATACTATTTTCAGGTGATAAGTCGTGCCTCACGCTGCTATTTCTGTGTGGCACCGCTCAATTTTAAAAGGAAATTAAAATGAGAGAAATAACCCGAACAGAAGCCACCCGCGTCAGCGGCGGAAGCTTTTTATGCGATCTCAGTCAGGCCAACCTTGCGTTAACCGCCAACCTATTCAAAGTAGGTTTCTTTTTGCTGGGCGGGCTGGTATTGATGAACTGTCTGTGTTCAGGGGCACAAACACCACCAACACCAGCACCAACAACACCAGCACCAACAACAACACCAGAACCCCCCCTGTAGTCACGATCTTTCATGGCCCATAAAATGATGCCGTTATTTTAACCTGCGGGCGCTGCTATAACGCGGCGTCCGGGCCAGTTTGCCTTCCGTCAGTTTGTTACACGGCACTTCCGGTTCTCCGTCCGCCTGAAAGCTTTGCCAGGCGCGCGCTGTCCTGTGTTTTTTAGTGGCGCGGCGCTTAAGGTGTCGTTAACCTGTCTTCGTTTTGTATGCACAGAATTAAGGGAAACATTATGAATGAGGCACAGATTCGTCTGGCTATTGTTGGCGCAGCGGGACGCATGGGGCGTCAGTTAATTCAGGCCGCTCACGAAGCGGAAGGCGTTTGCGTGGGAGCCGCGCTGGTGCGTAACGGCTCTTCTTTGGTCGGGGTTGATGCGGGCGAGCTGGCCGGAACCGGCACGCTGGGCGTGAAGGTCAGCGATCGGCTGGTTGCCGATGAGTTTGATGTCCTGATCGACTTTACCCGTCCCGAAGGCACGCTGGAATATCTGGCGTTTTGTCGTCAGCACAAAAAAGCGATGGTCATCGGCACCACCGGCTTTGACGAGGCCGGTAAGGCGGCGATCGGCGCGGCTGCGCAAGAGATAGCCATCGTTTTTGCCGCCAACTTCAGCGTGGGCGTCAATCTGGTGCTGAAGCTGCTGGAGCAGGCCGCGCAGGTGATGGGCGATTATGCGGACATCGAAATTATCGAAGCGCACCATCGCCATAAGGTTGATGCGCCTTCCGGCACCGCGCTGGCGATGGGCGAAGCGATAGCGGACGCCATGGACTGGGATCTTAAAGAGCATGCGGTCTATAGTCGGGAAGGGCACACCGGCGAACGTAAGCCACAAACCATTGGTTTTGCTACCGTGCGGGCAGGCGATATCGTCGGCGAGCATACCGCGATGTTTGCGGATATTGGCGAGCGTATAGAGATAACGCACAAGGCTTCAAGCCGTATGACCTTTGCAAAAGGCGCTGTTCGTGCTGCATTCTGGGTTTTTGCGAGTAAAGAAGGTCTTTTTGATATGAGAAATGTGCTTAATATTGATAAGAATTGTTAAGTACAAATCTGGATGTTTTTTTAAGTTGCTGTTTTAAATGGGTGGTTTTGCTGCCCTTTTTTTTATTTATGCATATAAATAATATTTAGATGGTATTTTTAATAAGAAGTGGTTTTTAGGTGTTTTTCTGCATTTTTACAGGGTTGATTTGTTAATTTTGACCATTTGGTCCACTATTTTTCAGGCTATCTGGATTTTTCCCATTCATTTCGTCAGGAAACCGTTTTTATCACCACGATAGTTGCTGTTTTTGGTGGCTATCATCATCTTTTTACGCCAGTGGCACAAAAAACAATGAAAAACTCCGCTTCAGGGTAGACATCAGCCGGGGCGATCATTAGAATGCGCGCAATTTGCCAAAAATCGAGCAGGCAGGCAGGTTTTGCATTGATTTAAAGGTGTATCCTGAATTAATATGCAAATAATGTGACTGTTTATTCTCTGGAGGATGTTTTGATTAAGTCAGCGCTATTGGTTCTGGAAGACGGAACCCAATTCCACGGTCGGGCCATCGGGGCAACAGGAACGGCAGTGGGTGAAGTTGTTTTCAACACTTCAATGACCGGTTATCAAGAAATCCTCACTGATCCTTCCTATTCCCGCCAGATTGTTACTCTCACTTATCCTCATATCGGCAATGTCGGCACCAATATCGCCGATGAAGAATCCGCCCAGGTTCATGCTGAAGGCCTGGTTATCCGCGACCTGCCGTTGATCGCCAGCAACTTCCGTAATGAAGAGGGGCTTTCCGCTTACCTGAAGCGTCTGAATATTGTCGCCATTGCCGATATCGACACGCGTAAGCTGACCCGTCTGCTGCGTGAAAAAGGCGCGCAGAACGGCTGCATTATCGCGGGCGACGCGCCGGATGCCGAGCTGGCGCTGCAAAAAGCAAAAACTTTTCCAGGCCTGAAGGGCATGGATCTGGCGAAGGAAGTCACTACGCAAGAAACCTACAAGTGGCTACAGGGCAGCTGGACGCTGGATGGCCTGCCTGCACCGAAGAAAGAAGAGGAGCTGCCTTTCCACGTGGTGGCCTACGATTACGGCGTGAAGCGAAATATCCTGCGGATGCTGGTGGATCGCGGCTGTCGCCTGACGGTTGTCCCGGCGCAAACGCCTGCGGAAGAGGTAATGAAGATGAACCCGGACGGGATCTTCCTCTCTAACGGCCCTGGCGATCCGGAACCCTGCGACTACGCTATCGCCGCGATTAAGACTTTCCTGGAAACGGAGATTCCGGTATTCGGCATCTGCCTGGGCCATCAGCTGCTGGCGCTGGCCAGCGATGTGAAAACGGTGAAGATGAAGCTGGGCCACCACGGCGGCAACCATCCGGTGAAAGATCACGACAACAATACCGTGATGATCACCGCGCAAAACCACGGTTTTGCCGTAGACAACAACAACCTGCCAGCGAACCTGCGTATTACCCATACCTCGCTGTTTGACCACACGGTGCAGGGCATTCACCGCACGGATAAGCCGGCGTTCAGTTTCCAGGGCCATCCCGAAGCCAGCCCTGGCCCGCACGACGCCGCACCGCTGTTCGATCACTTTATCGAACTGATCGAAGCCTACCGTTCAAATAAATAATCAGGAGCGAAAGCATGCCAAAACGTACCGACATAAAAAGTATCCTGATCCTGGGCGCGGGTCCGATCGTTATCGGCCAGGCCTGTGAATTTGACTACTCTGGCGCGCAGGCCTGTAAAGCGCTGCGCGAAGAGGGCTACCGCGTTATCCTGGTGAACTCCAACCCGGCGACCATCATGACCGACCCGGAAATGGCCGATGCCACCTACATCGAACCGATTCACTGGGAAGTGGTGCGCAAAATTATTGAGAAAGAGCGTCCGGATGCCGTGCTGCCGACCATGGGCGGCCAGACCGCGCTGAACTGCGCGCTGGAGCTGGAGCGTCAGGGCGTGCTGGAAGAGTTCAACGTCACCATGATTGGCGCGACGGCGGATGCAATTGATAAAGCGGAAGACCGCCAGCGTTTCGATAAGGCGATGAAGAAAATCGGCCTTGAAACCGCACGTTCCGGTATCGCCCATAATATGGAAGAAGCGCTGAAAGTTGCTGAAGACGTTGGCTTCCCGTGCATTATCCGTCCCTCCTTTACCATGGGCGGCAGCGGCGGCGGTATCGCTTACAACCGCGAAGAATTTGAAGAGATTTGCGAGCGCGGCCTGGATCTGTCGCCAACCAACGAGCTGCTGATTGATGAATCGCTGATCGGCTGGAAAGAGTATGAAATGGAAGTGGTGCGTGACAAAAACGACAACTGCATCATTGTCTGCTCCATTGAAAACTTTGACGCGATGGGCATCCATACCGGTGACTCCATCACCGTAGCGCCTGCGCAGACGCTGACCGACAAAGAGTACCAGATCATGCGTAACGCCTCGATGGCGGTACTGCGTGAAATCGGCGTGGAAACCGGCGGCTCCAACGTGCAGTTCTCGGTGAACCCGGAAAACGGTCGTCTGATCATTATCGAAATGAACCCGCGCGTTTCCCGCTCTTCGGCGCTGGCTTCCAAAGCGACCGGCTTCCCGATTGCGAAAATCGCTGCCAAGCTGGCCGTCGGCTATACGCTGGACGAGCTGATGAACGATATCACCGGCGGCCGCACGCCAGCCTCGTTTGAGCCTTCCATCGACTATGTCGTCACCAAAATCCCTCGCTTCAACTTTGAAAAGTTTGCGGGCACCAATGACCGTCTGACCACGCAGATGAAGTCCGTGGGCGAAGTGATGGCGATTGGCCGCACCTTGCAGGAATCAATGCAGAAAGCGCTGCGCGGCCTGGAAGTAGGCGCGCACGGTTTCGACCCGAAAGTTGACCTGAACGATGCGGAAGCGCTGACCACCATTCGCCGCGAGCTGAAAGATGCCGGCTGCGACCGTATCTGGTACGTGGCCGATGCGTTCCGCGCGGGCATGTCCGTGGACGGCGTCTTCAATCTGACCAATATCGACCGCTGGTTCCTGGTGCAGATCGAAGAGCTGGTGCGGCTGGAAGAGCAGGTTGCCCGCGAAGGCATCAACGGCCTGACCGCCGATTTCCTGCGTACCCTGAAGCGTAAAGGCTTTGCCGACGCGCGCCTGGCCGTGCTGGCTGGCGTGGCGGAATCAGAAGTGCGCAAGCTGCGTCAGCAGTACAACCTGCACCCGGTTTACAAGCGCGTGGATACCTGTGCGGCGGAGTTCTCTACCGATACCGCCTATATGTACTCCACCTATGAAGAAGAGTGCGAAGCCAATCCCAACCAGGATCGCGACAAGATCATGGTGCTGGGCGGCGGGCCAAACCGTATCGGTCAGGGCATTGAGTTTGACTACTGCTGCGTGCACGCCGCGCTGGCGCTGCGTGAAGACGGCTATGAAACCATTATGGTTAACTGCAACCCGGAAACCGTCTCTACCGATTACGATACCTCTGACCGCCTCTACTTTGAGCCGGTCACGCTGGAAGACGTGCTGGAAATCGTGCGCATCGAAAAGCCAAAAGGCGTGATCGTGCAGTACGGCGGCCAGACGCCGCTGAAGCTGGCGCGCGCGCTGGAAGCCGCAGGCGTGCCGGTTATCGGCACCAGCCCGGATGCGATTGACCGTGCCGAAGACCGCGAGCGTTTTCAACAGGCGGTGGACCGCCTGGGCCTGAAGCAGCCGGCCAACGCAACGGTCACGGCGCTGGAGCAGGCGGTGGAAAAAGCAGTGGCTATCGGCTATCCGCTGGTGGTGCGTCCTTCTTACGTGCTGGGCGGCCGGGCAATGGAAATCGTCTATGACGAAATTGACCTGAAGCGCTATTTCCAGACGGCGGTTTCCGTTTCCAACGATGCACCGGTGCTGCTGGATCGCTTCCTGGACGACGCGGTTGAAGTGGACGTTGACGCCATCTGCGACGGCGAGCGCGTGCTGATAGGCGGCATCATGGAACATATCGAGCAGGCTGGCGTGCACTCCGGCGACTCGGCCTGTTCACTGCCGGCCTATACGCTGAGCAAAGAGATCCAGAACGTAATGCGTCAGCAGGTCGAAAAACTGGCCTTTGAGCTTTGCGTGCGCGGGCTGATGAACGTGCAGTTCGCGGTAAAAGATAACGAAGTCTATCTGATTGAGGTTAACCCTCGCGCCGCGCGTACCGTGCCGTTTGTCTCTAAAGCGACCGGCGTGCCGCTGGCGAAAGTCGCCGCGCGCGTGATGGCGGGCAAAACGCTGGCAGAGCAGGGCGTAACGGAAGAGGTGATCCCGCCTTATTATTCGGTGAAGGAAGTGGTACTGCCGTTTAATAAATTCCAGGGTGTCGATCCTATCCTTGGCCCGGAAATGCGCTCCACCGGCGAAGTCATGGGCGTTGGCCGCACCTTTGCCGAAGCTTTCTCTAAAGCGATGCTGGGCGCGCAAAGCAATATGAAGAAAAGCGGCCGCGCGCTGCTCTCCGTTCGCGAAGGCGACAAAAAGCGTATTGTGGATCTGGCCGCTAAGCTGCAAAAGCTGGGCTTTGAGCTGGACGCCACCCACGGCACGGCGGTAGTGCTGGGCGAAGCGGGCATCAATCCGCGTCTGGTTAACAAGGTGCACGAAGGCCGCCCGCATATTCAGGATCGCCTGAAGAACGGGGAATATGCCTACATTGTTAACACCACGGCCGGACGCCAGGCGATTGAGGATTCCAAACTGATCCGCCGCAGCGCGTTGCAGTATAAGGTGCACTATGACACCACGCTGAACGGCGGTTTCGCGACGGCTATGTCGCTGAATGCCGATCCGACTGAGCAGGTGATCTCCGTGCAGGAAATGCACGCGCAGATCAAACAGGCTTAAAGCGTTTTCTCTGCCCATCCCCGCTACGGCGGGGATTTTTTTATCTCCGCCGCGTTCCCGCCCCAATAACCCGTTTTGTGACGCCTTTAAAATTGATGCGCCAAAAAATGCTATAGGCTTGTCCCGTTGCCGAACCGTCGGCGCTTTTACTCAACATCAGGGATGAAACAATGAAAAAACGCTTAATAGCTCTGGCCTGCATGGCCTTTTTTTCGCAGGCCTTTGCGGCGAAAGACGTTACCACGCAACCTGACTTTTATTTCCTGCAGGAGGCGCAATCCCCCGACAGCCTGACGCTGTTGCCGCCGCCGCCCGCGACGGACAGCATCGAATTTCTTAACGACAAAGCGCAGTACGAGCTGGGCAAAAGCCTGCGCGATACGCCCCGGGGCAAGCAGGCGTGGCAAGATGCGCATGTCGCAGGCGATGGCGTGGCCGCGGCTTTTTACGGCGCGTTTGGACGAGAAATCAGCAAGAGTAAAACGCCGGAGCTTTATCGGCTGGTGATGAAAATGCGTGAGGATGCCGGCGATTTGGCCACCCGCAGCGCCAAAATTCGCTATATGCGCATTCGTCCTTTTGCTTTTTATCAGGAACCGACCTGCCGCACCGATCAGCAGCAGGAGCTGTCTACCAACGGCGCTTATCCTTCCGGGCATACAACAATTGGCTGGGCTACGGCGCTGGTGCTGACCGAAATAAATCCCGCCAGACAGAATGAAATCCTCAAGCGCGGCTATGAAATGGGCCAGAGCCGGGTGATTTGCGGCTATCACTGGCAGAGCGATGTTAACGCCGCCCGCATCGTCGGCGGGGCTGTCGTGGCTCGTCTGCATGCCGATGAAAGCTTTATGCGACAGTTACAAAAAGCGAAGGACGAGTTTAAACGTCAGACGACGCTGGCCGGAAACCTCGACAGATAACCCACCGCAGAATAACCCTGTGGTTTTACCCCGTCCGCGCGTGGGAAGTAGGTATTGCTGCTGCCGTATAGTCGCTAAAGCCGCAAAGTAAAAAGGCCCGGTTGCCAACAATGCCAACCGGGCCTTCGCTTATCCCCCGCTAATCAGGAGAGCGCGACTTTGATACCGAAAGCGATCAGCACGGTGCCCAGCAGCCTGTCGATCAGCTTCTGCGCGCGGGCCAGGCCACGGCGTACGGGCGGGCTTTGGATCAGCACCACCAGCGTCGGCCACCAGATGGAAGAGAGCGTGATAATAATGCCTGCATACCAAATCTTCTCGCCCAGGCTGGAATGCACGTTCAGCACCTGCGTAAACATCGACAGGAAAAACAGCGTGGCCTTAGGATTCAGCAGATTGCAAAGGTAGCCCTGCATAAAGGCTTTCTTTAACGAGGTGCTTTCCGCCGCGACGTTGCTGAGGTCCATCTTGCTGCCGCCGCGTGAAAGCAGCGCCTGGATGCCGACGTAGATCAGATAAGCCGCCCCGGCATACTTCAGCAGCATAAACAGCCACGGCGTGGTGGTGATCACCACCGCCAGCCCGGCGACGCAATAGGTCATATGCGTTGCCACGGCGCAGTTAACGCCAAGCGCCGTCATCAGCGCGGCGCGGCGTGGATAGCGCGCGGCATTTTTGATAATCAGAAAAAAATCGGGGCCGGGCGAAAGCATGCCCAGCGTCGCAATAGTGACGATAAGTAAACTGGTTTCTAACATGGTGTTCTCAGAATTCAGCAGAAGAGAGAAACCCCAAAGGGTTTGCCGTGGCTATTTTAGCCTGAAGCGCTAATAAATAACACGGCGCCGCTAAACCTTTACTTAATTCGCCAGGTTTTGCTATCGACGAAACTTTCGCCTTTCCGTATGATGGCGCCAATTTTACACCTTGTGAGTATTCTCAGATGATAAGCCTGATTGCAGCCATGGCGACCGACCGCGTTATCGGGATGGAAAATGCCATGCCGTGGCATCTGCCAGCCGATTTGGCCTGGTTTAAAAAGCACACCCTGAACAAACCGGTCATTATGGGACGCCGCACCTTTGAGTCGATCGGCCGTCCGCTGCCGGACAGGCTGAATATTGTGATCAGCAGCCAGCAGGGCGATGCGGAAGGCGTGCGCTGGGTCACTTCCATTGAGGAAGCGCTGAAAGCGGCGGGCGACGTGGCAGAGATCATGGTGATTGGCGGCGGGCGCGTCTATGAACAGCTGCTGCCGCGCGCGGATCGCCTGTATCTGACGCATATTGATGCGGAAGTCGAAGGCGACACGATTTTCCCGGACTATGAGCCGGATGAGTGGCAGTCGACCTTTAGCGAATTTCACGACGCTGACGAGAAAAACACGCACAGCTACTGCTTTGAAATTCTGGACCGTCGACAGTAAGTAACTTTACATTCCTTTCGAACATTTTGTAACCTAAGTGTAACAAAATATCTCTAGCATTGCTTCATTTTACAAACCGTAAAGGAAGCAATGCGCTATGAATAATCAATCGCCGTTACCGAACGAAGCCGTCACGCCCAATCCTGGTCGTCGTAAATTCCTTGCAGGAACCGGGGCATTGAGTCTGGCAGGCTTTATTGGCGGCGGTCTCTCTGTTCCCTCTCTGGCGCTGGCGAAGCCCGTGTCGGGCGGCAGTCAATTGCTGGGCTTTGACGGTATTCCGGCTTCCACAGCGGATGAAATTGCCATTGCCGACGGTTATCAGGCTGATGTGCTGATTTCATGGGGCGATCCGCTGGTCGATGGCGCCCCGGCGTTTGACGCGGAAGGAAAAAACAGCGCAGCCGATCAGGAAAAACAGTTTGGCGATAACAATGATGGCATGAGCTTTTTTGCCATGGAGGGAAGCCGGGATCGCGGCTTAATTGCGGTTAACAATGAATATGTTAATGAGCAATATCTCTATGCTCACGGCGACAGCAAGGCGCACGATGCTGAAGATGTAAAAAAATCGCAGGCGGGGCACGGCGTATCGGTGATGGAAGTCCGTCGTGGCCAGGGAAACCGCTGGGAAGTTGTCCGTCCTTCACGCTATAACCGCCGCATCACTGCCAATACGCCAATGCGTTTTTCCGGCCCTGCCGCTGGCGATGCGGCGCTGCGTACCGCAGCCGATCCGCAAGGAATGAACGTGCTCGGCACCTTTGGCAACTGCGCTAACGGCAAAACGCCCTGGGGTACTTATCTCACCTGTGAAGAAAATTTCGATACCTATTTCGGCACTAAAAAGGCGAATTTCAGCCTGACGGCGGCGCAAAAGCGCTACACGCTGAGCCCCGCCGATCCCGAGCGCAACTGGTCCGATTTCGATCCGCGTTTTGATGTGGCGAAAAACCCTAACGAATTTAATCGCCACGGCTGGATTGTCGAGATCGATCCCTTCGCCCCCGATTCCGTGCCGGTCAAGCGCACCGCGCTGGGCCGATTTAAGCATGAAAACGCGGCCGTTACGGTAGCGAAAAGCGGCGAGCTGGTGGTGTATATGGGGGATGATGAACGCGGCGAGTATATCTACAAATATGTTTCCAAAGGCAAGGTCGATCGCGCTAATCCGGCGGCAAATAGCAGGCTGTTGGATGAGGGAACGCTCTATGTTGCCATCTTTGACGGCGACAGAAACGGTACGCCGCTGAAGGGAACCGGGCACTGGGTGGCGCTGGTTCAGGGGCAGCACGGCCTGACCGCCGACAACGGTTTCCGCACCCAGGCAGATATTTTGATTAACACGCGCGGCGCGGCGGATGTGGTGAAGGCCACACGTATGGATCGCCCTGAGTGGATTGCCGTTAATCCCCATGATGGCCGCGCCTACTGCACCCTGACCAATAACAGCAAGCGAGGCGATGAGGGAATGCCGATCAACGCGGCTAATCCTCGGCCGGATAACATTTATGGGCAGATTATTCGCTGGGATGAGAAAGGGGACGCTACGGCCCAGGCGTTTGACTGGGATATTTTTGTGCTGTGCGGTAATCCAATTGCGCATCCGCAGGGCATATATCGCGGTACGCCGAACATCACCGAGCAGAACACCTTTAATAGCCCTGATGGTCTGGGCTTTGATGAAGGCGGACGCCTGTGGATCCTGACGGATGGTAAATACAGTAATAAAGGCGACTATGAAGGGCAGGGGAACAATCAGATGCTGGTGGGCGATCCGCAGAGCGGAGAAATTCGTCGCTTTATGGTGGGGCCCAAATCCTGTGAGCTGACCGGGATCACTTTTACACCGGACTACAAAACGATGTTTGTGAATGTGCAACATCCGGGAGAAGAGAAAGACTCGCACTTTCCTGACAATAGCCTGCGTCCCCGCTCTTCCGTGATAATGATTACGCGCAAGGATGGCGGCGTATTGGGTGCCTGAAAGCGGACGGATACGTTTATCGGCTGAGTAAAGCCACGCCTTTAAGGGCGTGGCGCTCACTCTTTATCGGATAGCAAAAAGCCTGTCGCGAAAGCAATTGACGCTTATGAGTCAGCAGACGGCGCCGCTATAGCGTTCTCATGTTCGTTTGACAACCGTTTTGACGGCTGAGTAAACCAGGTTTTATCTTCCCAGCGCAGCATCGTCAGCGTGCCGCCCCAGCAGCAGCCGGTATCCAGCGCCAGGATATTTTCCGGCGTGCCTTTTCCTTCCAGCGAAGCCCAGTGACCAAACGCAATGGTGTAGTCGCGCGACACCGGCCCCGGAATAGCAAACCACGGCTTTAACGGCGCGGGCGCCGAATCGGGCGTATCTTTGCAGATCATATCCAGCTGGCCGTTAGGAAAGCAGAAGCGCATCCGGGTTAGCGCATTGGTGCTGAAGCGCAGACGAGCCAGCCCGGTCAGCTCCGGCGTCCAGTTGTTGGGCATATCGCCATACATCGCATCCAGAAACAGCGGATAGGTATCGCTGGAGAGCACCGCCTCGACCTCGCGGGCGCAGCTTTGTGCCGTAGCCAAATCCCACTGCGGCGTGATGCCCGCGTGCGCCATCACCAGCTTCTTCTCTTCATCGACCTGGATCAGCGGCTGGCGGCGCAGCCAGTTAATCAGATCGTCGGCGTCTTCCGCTTCCAGCAGCGGCGTCAGCCTGTCCTTTGGCTTGTTGCGGCTGATACCTGCAAACACGGCCAGTAAATGCAGATCGTGATTGCCCAGCACCACTTTTACCGCATCGCCCAATGAACGAACGTAGCGCAGGACTTCCAGCGAAGCGGGGCCGCGCGCGACCAGATCGCCCGTCAGCCACAGGCTGTCCCGGGCAGGATCGAAAGCCACCTGGTCCAGCAGTGACCGAAGCTCATCGTAGCAGCCGTGAATATCGCCAATCAGGTAAGTGCTCATCAACAATCCGAACCTCAGCGCCGGACCAGCGCCCGGCTCGCAATCAGAATTAGTGTATGTGGCTGGGGATGGCCAGCCGGAACACCGGGATCGCCACGCGGAAAGCTTCGCCTTCGCTGTCGATCATTTCATAGTGTCCCTGCATGGTGCCCATAGGGGTTTCCAGTACCGCGCCGCTGGTGTACTGGAATTCGCCAGCGGGTGCGATGTGCGGCTGTTCGCCGATAACGCCTTCGCCCTGAACTTCCGTTTCGCGGCCGTTGCCGTTGGTAATCAGCCAGTAGCGGCCCAGCAGTTGAACGGCGTGACGCCCCAAATTACGAATGGTAATGGTGTAGGCAAAAACGTAGCGGTTCTCTTCCGGCGCGGACTGCGACGCAATATAAGCGCTTTGTACATGCACACAAACTCGGGGCGTATCCATGTTTAACTCTCCTGCGGCGTCTGTTGAGGATGCGCAGACAGCCAGTTCGCCAGCTGGCAGTACTGGGCTACGGAGATGTTTTCCGCGCGCAGCGTCGGATCGATATTCATCTCCTGCAGCGCTTCCAGCGTAAACAGATGGCCAAGGCTGTTGCGCAACGTTTTACGGCGTTTGCCGAACGCTTCGGTGGTGATCCTGCTGAGGACTTTAAGATCCTGCACCGGATTCATAATCGTGGCGTGTGGAACCAGACGAACCACGGCGGAATCCACTTTCGGCGCAGGCGTAAAGGATTCCGGCGGCACTTCCAGCACCGGGATCACCTGGCAGTAATATTGCGCCATTACCGTCAGACGACCATAGGCTTTGCTGCCCGGCCCGGCAACCAGTCGGTTGACCACCTCTTTCTGCAACATAAAGTGCATGTCGCGGATCGCATCAGTATAGCTGAAAAGGTGGAACATCAACGGGGTAGAGATGTTATAGGGCAGGTTGCCGAAGACGCGCAGAGACTGGCCTTTTTCACGGGCGTAGGCCGCGAAATCAAAGGTCATGGCATCCTGCTGGAAAATCGTCAGCTTTGGCCCTAAAAACGGATGGGTCTGCAAACGAGCCGCCAGATCGCGGTCGAGTTCGATCACCGTCATCGCTTCCAGCCTGTCGCCAACCGGTTCGGTTAACGCGCCCAGACCGGGGCCGATTTCGACTACCGCCTCGCCGGGCTGAGGGTGGATGGCGGAAACGATGCTGTCAATAATATACTGATCGTTAAGGAAGTTCTGGCCAAAACGTTTGCGGGCGAAGTGGCCCTGATGGACGCGATTATTCATTACTGCTCTTAATCATGGTAATGGCGAGGTTAAGCGCCGTAATAAAGCTGCCCGCATCCGCGTTGCCCTGGCCGGCCAGCTCTAAAGCGGTGCCGTGGTCAACGGAGGTGCGGATAAAGGGCAGGCCGAGCGTGATATTCACCGCTCGCCCGAAGCCCTGGTATTTCAGTACCGGCAGGCCCTGGTCATGATACATCGCCAGAACCGCGTCGGCATGTTGAAGATATTTAGGCTGAAACAGCGTGTCCGCCGGCAGCGGGCCGGTCAGCTGGATGCCGCTGCGCCGCAGCTCGTCAAGCGCCGGAATGATAACGTCAATTTCTTCACGTCCCATATGGCCGCCTTCGCCCGCGTGCGGATTCAGGCCGCAGACAAAAATATGCGGCTGCGCCAGACCGAACTTGCTTTGCAGATCGGCATGCAGGATGTTGATCACTTCATGCAGGCTGTCGCGGGTAATGGCGGCGGAGACGTCTTTTAACGGCAGATGCGTGGTCGCCAGCGCGACCCGCAGCGCTTCCGTCGCCAGCATCATCACCACGCGGGCACAGCCTGCGCGCTCGGCGAAAAACTCGGTATGGCCGCTGAACGGGATACCGGCGTCGTTGATCACGCCCTTGTGTACCGGCCCGGTAACCAGCGCCGCAAATTCGCCGTTAAGGCAGCCGTCGCAGGCGCGGGCCAGCGTATCCAGCACGTAGTGGCCGTTGGCGACGCAAAGCTCGCCAGCTTTTACCGGCTGCGGCGCGCTAACGGGCAGCACGGTCAGGGTGCCGGCAGCCTGTGGCCGGGCAGCAACGCCCGGCTGATAGTCACGCAGCGTCAGAGGGAGGCCCAGCTTTGCCGCGCGCTCGCGCAGCAAAGCTGGATCGGCGACGACGACCAGTTCAACTGGCCAGTCGCGCTGGGCCAGTTGTAGTGTGACATCGGGACCAATCCCGGCGGGTTCGCCGGGAGTGATCGCCACGCGCATATTACTGAGCATTGGCATCCAGAATTTTCACATAGGCAGAGGCGCGCTGCTCCTGCATCCAGGTTTGCGCTTCTTCCGCAAATTTACGGTTAAACAGCAGGCGGTAAGCACGCTCTTTCTGCGCCGCGTCGGTTTTATCAACCTGGCGCGTATCCATCAGCTGGATCAGGTGCCAGCCGAAAGAGGAGTGCACCGGCGCGCTCATCTGGCCTTTTTTCAGTTTCAGCAGCGCGTCGCGGAAGGCGGGATCGTACACCTCTGGCGAGCTCCAGCCAAGATCGCCGCCCTGGTTGGCGGAGCCGGGATCCTGAGAAAGCTGTTTAGCGGCCTGCGCGAAGGTGGTTTTGCCGCTGTTGATTTCAGCCGCAACCTGCGTCAGCTTCTGGCGCGCCTGATCGTCCGTCATCACCGGCGACGGCTTGAGCAGAATATGACGAGCGTGCACTTCCGTTACGGAGATGCTCTGTTTGTCGCCGCGAACGTCGTTCACTTTCAGGATATGGAAGCCTACGCCGGAACGGATTGGGCCGATGATATCGCCTTTCTTCGCCGTAACCAGCGACTGCGCGAACAGCGAAGGCAGTTCCTGGATGCGGCCCCAGCCCATATTGCCGCCTTTCAGCGCCTGCGGATCGGCGGAGTAGGTGATCGCCAGCTTGCCGAAGTCCGCGCCGCCTTTAGCCTGGCTGACCAGCTGTTTCGCCAGATCTTCCTGCTCGTCCACCTGCTGCTGCGTCGGGTTTTCCGGCAGCGGCAGCAGAATGTGGCTGAGGTTCAGCTCGGTAGACGCGTTGTTCTGCGAGGAAACCTGCGTCGCCAGCGAATCCACTTCCTGCGGCAGAATAGTCACGCGACGACGTACTTCGTTGTTGCGGACTTCGGCAATGGTCATCTCTTTACGGATCTGCTCGCGATAGGTGGCGTAGTTCATACCGTCATAGGCCAGACGGCTACGCAGCTGATCCACGCTCATCTTGTTCTGAGCGGCGATATTGGCAATCGCCTGATCGAGCTGATCGTCCTGGATCTGGATCCCCGCCTGTTTCGCCATTTGCAGCAGAATATTGTCCATCACCAGGCGTTCGACAATCTGGTGACGCAGCGTTTTATCATCCGGCAGCTGCTGACCAGCCTGCTGTGCCTGACTTTTCACCGACCGCATCATGCCGTCGACATCGCTTTCTAACACAACGCCGTTATTGACCACGGCGGCTACTTTATCAACAACTTGCGGTGCTGCAAACGCGGTGCTGGCAGTGAGCGCAGCCCCCAGGATCAGCATTCTCCAGTTCTTCATACTTTTTCCATTTTTCTATCCGCACTGCGGGTTGGCATACTAATTATCACAACATCAGAAAGAGCGCTGATAAGGCAGGATGCCCTGTCGCAGCATTTGCCCGGTGCCCAGACCATAGGATGAGCTCAGGCCGCGCAGCTCAATGTTGAACGAGATTTTGTTGTCGTACGTGCTGCTGTCGTTTTCCCAATTGGTGATTTTACGTTCATAACCCAGACGAATAGCGTAGCAGCAAGAGCTGTACTGGACGCCCAGCAGCTGATCGGCAGGCTGTTTGGCCTTGGTATCGTAATACCAGGCACCGACCACCGACCAGGCATCGGCGATTGGCCAGCTGGCCGTGGCGCCTACCTGCGAAATCCCCTGCTGGTAGCCAGGGTTCTTAATCTGGCTCAGCGTCTGCTGAATATATTCGGGGCTGGTGTAGCGGTAGTTCAGCTGCACCAGACGATCGGCATCCCGACGATATTCCAGAACGGCGTTGCCCTGGGAAACGTTATCGATGCGGGTGTCGTACTGCACACCGCCGCGCGCGCCCCAGCGATCGCTAATCTTCCAGTAGGTGTCGCCAGCCCAGACCAGGCTGCCGCGATCGTCGCTGTCTGCGTTCTCCAGTCCGGTACGGGCCGGGGTAAACGAGTAGATTTGACCAATGGAAGCGTTAAAACGTTCAACCAAATCGTTATCAAATATTCGCGTAGTCACGCCGCTGGTCAGCTGATTAGCGGAAGCGATGCGATCCAGGCCGCTATAGGTGCGGTCGCGGAACAGGCCGGTATAGTCGCTTTGCAGCAGCGTTGAGTCGTAAGCGCGCACGGTGCTCTGATCGCGATAGGGAAGGTAAAGGTACTGCATACGCGGTTCCAGCGTCTGCGTGTAGCCTTCCGACCAGTCCATATCGCGGTCAAATACCATCTTGCCGTCGACCTTAAACTGCGGCATAACGCGGTTTACGCTGCTTTTCAGCTGGTTGACTTTGCTGGTATCAACGTTGTTGTTGTAATACTCGACGTCATCCTGCTGATAGTGCGTCGCCAGCAGTTTCGCTTCGGTATTAAGGCTGCCCCAGCCGTTGGAAAGCGGCAGGTTGATAGTCGGTTCCAGGTGCAAACGCGTCGCATCCGGGTAATTATCGTTAACGTTGGTAAACTTCACCGCCTGCGCATAGAGATGCGTATCGAACGGGCCGACGTTGTTCTGATAGTAGTTATAATCGAACTGCGGCTCGGCGCGGTAAACGTCGTTATTGGTCTGGGTGGAGAAGATCTGGAACTGCTTGGTCGACAGCGTCGCATCCCAGTTTTTCTCTGCGTAGCCTACGCTGAATTTCTGCGTAACGTAGCCGTCGGTCGAGTCGCCGTAGGTGGAATCCAGATCGGTAAAGTAGTAAAGATCGCTGACCTTGGTGTAATCAACGTTAAAACGCCAGTTTTGATCGTAAACGCCGGAGTGCCGCCAGAAGAAGAGCCAGCGGTTAGAATCTTTGTCGTCGGTCATCCCGCGCGTGGCGGCATCTTTATTGTACTGGTCGTCGCTCGGCAGATAATCAAACTCAACCAGGCCCGCGCCCGCCTTGGTCAGGTAGCGGAATTCGTTCTGCCACTGCAGGCCGCGCTTGCTCATATAGTGCGGCGTGATGGTGGCATCAGCCTGCGGCGCAATGTTCCAGTAGTAAGGCAGAATAAATTCAAAGCCGTTGGAGCTGCCGAATTTCGCGTTGGGGATCAAAAAGCCCGAACGGCGGCGGTCGCCAATCGGTAGCTGTAGATAAGGGCTGTACAGCACCGGCACCGCGCCGATCTTAAAGCGGGCGTTCCAGATTTCCGCGACCTGCTCTTCACGATCCTGGATCACCTGCGTACCTGCAACGCTCCAGCTGTTGTCGCCGGGCAGACAGGAGGTGAAGGTACCGTTTTCAAGGATGGTATAGCGGTTTTCACCGCGCTGCTTCATCTGATCGCCGGTACCCCGTCCCTGGCGGCCCACCATTTGATAGGTGCCGTTCCAGACGTTGGTGTCTTTGGTATTCAGATTCGACCAGGCTTTCGGCCCTTTCAGGATGACCTGATTGTCGTCGTATTGCACATTACCCAGCGCGTCAACGGTGCGTACCGGCGTCGTCTGGCCCGGCTGCTGTCGCTGATGCAGCTGCACCTCGTCGGAAAGCAGACGGCTGTTGCCCTGGCGAATATCGACGTTGCCGTTGAACACCGCGTCGTCAGGGTAGTTGCCTTTCGCTTGATCCGCGTTGATAGTAACCGGCAGTTCATTGGTATTTTTACCCTGAATCAGAGGCCGGTTATAGCTCGGTACACCCAGCATACACTGCGAGGCGAGGTCATCTGCCAGACCCTGCTGGCTGTAGAGCGCTGAGCCGATAAGCGTGGCCAGCAAAGTAGGTAGTCGTTTTTTCATACGCGGTATCGAAAATTCCGTGATAGCTGGCATCATGCCGACAAACGGTCAGAGACTAACGCACTCAACTGCGTTGCGCTAGTGTTATCCAGGCTGTTTGACCGCGTTGCCGTTAGGCTCAGAGATAAATGACGGGTATGATAATGCAATTTTTAGCCTTCAGCATGGCGAATTGAGGAGTATATGCGCTATTGGGGAAAAGTAATCGGGCTTGTGCTGGGTTTGTTAAGCGGCACCGGCTTTTGGGGACTGGCGATTGGCCTGCTCTTCGGGCATTTGGTTGATAAAGCGCGAGCGGTTCAGGGGCAGGGCTATTTTGCTAATCAGCAGACCCGTCAGGCGCTCTTTTTCAGCACCACCTTTCAGGTTATGGGCCATCTGACCAAGTCAAAAGGCCGCGTGACCGATGCGGACATCCAGATGGCGTCATTGTTGATGGATCGTATGCAGCTGCACGGCGAGGCGAGAACGGCCGCGCAGCAGGCTTTTCGCCAGGGGAAAGAGGGCAACTACCCGCTGCGCGACAAGCTGCGGGAGCTGCGCAGCGCCTGCTTTGGCCGCTTCGATCTAATTAGGATGTTTCTGGAAATCCAGATCCAGGCCGCGTTTGCCGACGGCTCGCTCCATCCTAACGAACGTCAGGTGCTGTATGTCATCGCGGAAGAGCTGGGGATTTCGCATGCGCAATTCGATCAGTTTTTACGGATGATGCAGGGCGGTCAGCAGTTCGGCGGCGGGGGCTATCAGCACGGTGCCGGTTCGCAAGGCTATGCGCAGGCGCAGCGCGGGCCAACGCTGGAAGATGCCTGTAGCGTGCTGGGCGTAAAAAGCAGCGACGATGCGGCGACCATCAAGCGCGCCTATCGCAAGCTGATGAGCGAACACCATCCCGATAAGCTGGTGGCCAAAGGGCTACCGCCGCAGATGATGGAGATGGCGAAGCAAAAAGCGCAGGAGATCCAGGCGGCTTACGATCTGATCAAGCGCGAAAAAGGGTTTAAATAATTTGTTAGCGGCCGACGAGCGTTTTCGTCGGCCTTTTTAATGCCAGCTTTATTATTAATATTCTTTTTAACATCACGCTGATTTTTTATTAACTCCTTGTCTTTTAATTCCCCTTTCTTGTTAATCTCGCCTGGCTGTAATCATGCCGCAGCCCGTCTGCGCGCTATATTGTTAATATAAATAATCAGAATGATATACAGACAGGTTCTGTCTGAGCGAACGGCAAATGTTTATGCTGGGTTTATCAGCGGGCCGCTATGATAGAGAAATAAAATCCTGACAATATTAAAATGGCTTAATGAGATATGAATAAAGATAAATATTTTCTTTTTCTCTGTGTTGCTATCGCGTCTGAAATAACGGCTACCACGATGCTGGCGCTGTCTAAAGGCATGTCCGTGCTGCTACCGGCATTTACGGCGCTGGCCGCTTATGGTTTCTCATATTATTTCTTATCGCTGTCCCTTAAAAAAATTCCGCTGGGCCTGGCCTATGCCCTGTGGGCCGGGCTGGGGATTGTCGCCACTTCGCTGATCAACCGCTTCCTGTTCCAGGTTTCCCTGAGCGGCGGCGCGATTGTCGGCCTGTTAATGATCATAGCCGGGGTGCTGGTGATTAATCTGCTGGCCAAAAGCGATCGCGGTAACGATACCGTGGAGGAAAACTAATTATGCACAGTACGCTGATGGGATTGTTATGGCTTTTTATCGCCATCCTGCTGGAGGTGCTGGCAACCAGCCTGCTGCCTAAAACCGATAATTTTAAACGCTGGGGACTGACCCTGGGTGTCATGGCAATTTACGGCACCTGTTTTTACGCATTATCAAAAGCGATTGTTGTGCTTTCCGTTGGCCTTTCTTATGCCCTGTGGGCCGGGCTGGGCGTGGTTATTATCAGTCTGGTTGGCGTGATTTTTTATCGAAATAAGATCGATAAGTATTCCGTTCTGGGAATCGGTCTTATCGGCATTGGCTGTATTACCATGGGGATATTTTAATGCAGGATATAAACACACGGCTTTTACCTCGTGCTGAGCGTCTGCGCGAGCGTTATTTACAGGCTAAGCCATTTATTTCGGCCGCGCGAGCCAGAGCGGTCACGGAAATTTACCGTCGCTATCCGGGGATGCCGGCTATTTTATTACGCGCGATGGCCTTTCGTCATGCCTGCCGCACGGCGCCGCTGGTGATTGCAGAAGATGAACTGATTGTCAGTCATCCGGCAGGCGCGGCGCGCGGTGGCGAAGTGTCGCCGGAAATCGCCTGGCGCTGGGTGGCGGACGAGCTAGATACCATGTCCACGCGCGCGCAGGATCCCTATGAAATCAGCGAAGAGGTAAAGCGCGAGCTGCGTGAAGAGATTTTCCCTTTCTGGCAGGGGCGGTCGCTGGATGAGGTGGCGGAAACCCGGCTGCGCCACGCGGGGCTGTGGGAATGGAGCACCGTTGAAGGAATTTGTGATTTAAGTATTAAAACGCAAAACGGCGGCGGCGACACCTGTCCGGGCTACGACATCATCCTGCTGAAAAAAGGCATGGGCGGCGTGCAGCGGGAAGCGCAGGCGGCGCTGGATAAGCTTTCGCCAACCTGCCCCGAGGATCAGGACAAGCGCTATTTCTATGAGGCGGTCGTGGAAACCTGTCAGGGCGTGGTGGATTACGCCAACCGCTACGCCGACTACGCCCAGGCGCTGGCTGAGCAGACGCCGGACGCGCAGCGCAAAGCGGAGCTGGAAAAGCTGGCCGCTATTTGCCGTCGCGTGCCGGAACAGCCGCCCGCCACCTTTTACGAAGCGCTACAGGCCATCTGGTTTGCGCAGTCGCTGTTTATTCTGGAAGAAAACCAGACCGGCATTTCGCTTGGCCGTGTCGATCAGTACCTGTGGCCGCTGCTGGAGGCCGATCTTGCCAGCGGCGAGCTGACGGAGGAACAGGCGGAAGAGCTGCTTTGCTGCTGGATGATCAAAATGTCCGAGTGCATGTGGATTTGCAGCGCCAGTTCCGCCATGTATTTCGCGGGCTACCAGCCCTTTGTCAATCTGGTGGTCGGCGGCCAGAAGCGCGAGGGCGGCGATGCCACCAATCCGCTTTCCATGCTGATTATGGACTGCTCGCGCAAGCTGAAAATTTATCAGCCAAGCCTGGCAGTGCGGATCCACAACCAGTCGCCGCAGCCTTTTATGCGCAAAATCGTCGAGGTGATCCGCGCCGGGATCGGTTTCCCTGCCTGTCACTTTGACGACGCGCATATCAAAATGATGCTGCGTAAAGGCTTCGATTACGACGATGCGCGCGACTACTGCCTGATGGGCTGCGTAGAGCCGCAACGTTCTGGCCGCATCTATCAGTGGACCTCGGTAGGCTATACCACCTTTACCTGCGCCATTGAGCTGGCGCTAAATAACGGCAGAAGCGCCAGCGGCAGCCAGATGGGGCCGCAGACCGGCGAGGCCGCCACGCTGAAAAGCTGGGAAGCCTTTGAGGAGGCAGTCAGGCAGCAGCTGTGCCACATTGTGAAGCAGGCCGCAGAAGCCACGCTGATGATGCAAAAGCTGCATAAAGAGCTGGCGCCCAAGCCGTTTATCTCCTGCCTGGTCGAAGGCTGTCTGGAGCAGGGCAAGGATGTGATGCACGGCGGCGCGGCAATTAACAACGGGCCAGGACTGATCTGGACGGGAATGGCGGACTACGCCAACGCCATGATGGTGATGCGCGAGCTGGTTTATCAGCAGCAGCAGGTGACGCCAGCGCAGATGGCGCAGGCGCTGCGTGATAATTTCTCCGGGCACGAAACGCTGCGCAACGCCTGCCTGAACGTCGCCAAATTTGGCAACGATATTGAAGAGGTCGATCTGATCGCGCGCGATCTGATCCGCTTTATCGAAAGCGAGCACCGCCGGTACTCGATGCTGTACGGGCCGTTCACCCACGGGACGCTCTCTATCTCTAACAATACGCCGTTCGGCCTGACCACCGGCGCGCTGCCCAGCGGACGACTGGCCGGTATGCCGCTCGCTGACGGCATCAGCCCTTCCCAGCAGACGGACTATGCAGGCCCGACGGCGATTATTAATTCCGTTGGCCGGATCAATGTCGAAGAGATGGAGATCGGCATGGTGCATAACTTTAAGCTGCTGCACGGCATTCTGGATACGGAAGAGGGCGAGCAGGGCATTATCACCCTGCTGCGCAGCGCCAGCCTGCTGGGCAACGCGCAGATGCAGTTTAGCTATGTGGACAACGAAACGCTGAAAAAAGCGCAGGAAAACCCCGGGCAGTATCGCAACCTGATGATCCGGGTTGCGGGCTACAGCGCCTTTTTCGTTGAACTCAGCCGCGAGGTTCAGGATGAAATCATCAGCCGTACCCAACTCCAGTCTTTCTGAGGCCGCCAGCGGGAGCGTATTCAATATTCAGCGCTTTTCTCTGCATGACGGCCCCGGCGTGCGCACCGTGGTGTTTCTGAAAGGGTGCCAGATGCGCTGCGCCTGGTGCGCCAACCCGGAAAGCCTGGCGCCGCAGCCGGAAGTCCTGTTCGATCGGCAACGCTGTGCAAAAGCGCCTTGCGAGCAGCACTGTCCGGGCCGATCGGCCGTTAAAATGGCGGCGGTCGGCTATGAAAGCTGGCCGGATGACCAGAAGTGCCCGGCGGCGGCGCTGCGCAAAGTGGGCAAAACGCTTAGCGTCGACGAAGTGATGCGCACGGTGGCGGCGGATGCGCTTTATTACCGTACTTCAGGCGGCGGGATGACGCTCAGCGGCGGTGAGGCCGCCATGCAGCCTGATTTTTCCCGTGCCTTACTGCGCCGCGCCAGGCAGGAGGGGATCCACACCGCCGTTGAAACCTCCGGCTTCGCCGCCTGGCCCGCGCTCTGGCAGGTCTGCGAAGCCAGCCAGCTGATCCTGTACGATGTTAAGCTGGCCGACGACGTCCTGCACCAGCGCTACACCGGCGTCAGCAACCGCAGCATCTGGCAGAACCTGACGCGCCTGCTGGCGCAGACGATCCCGCTGCG
The DNA here is from genome assembly GCF_054057575.1 of Erwinia sp. TECH1. Classification (NCBI taxonomy): domain Bacteria; kingdom Pseudomonadati; phylum Pseudomonadota; class Gammaproteobacteria; order Enterobacterales; family Erwiniaceae; genus Erwinia; species Erwinia sp. TECH1. The sequence goes on from NZ_JBSRZK010000001.1 coordinate 1,018,069, forward strand.
CATCCGCATTCCGGTCATACCTGAGGTGAACGACAGCAGGAAAGAGGCGGAGAAGATGATGCGCGCCATCGCCAGTATGACGCAGGGCAGCCGCTGCTTTCAGGGCATCGATCTGCTGCCTTATCACAATTTCGGCCTGCGCAAGTACGCGCTGACGGACAGGCGGTGTCTTTATGAGGAAATGCACCCCGATCGCGGCAAGCCGCGGGTGGCGGAGCTGGAGAAAATGGCCGTGCGGTATGGGTTAAGCACGACAACGCTGTCCCACTGCATCGGCTGAATAAGGCCTCTGGCGACAGAGGCCTTTGCTCAGAAGTCCGCCGGCTGACGGAAAGTCATCGGCGTCTGGTATTTGGGATGGGTGATGGTGAGCATCTCGGCGTGCAGCAGCAGGCGCGGCGCCATCGCTCTGGCCTCTTCATGCGCGTAAAAGTTATCGCCCAGAATCGGATGCCCCAGCGCCAGCATATGCACGCGAAGCTGATGAGAACGGCCGGTAATCGGCTTTAACCGCACGCGTGCGCTGTTATCCGCCGCATACTCCAGCACCTGATATTCGGTCTGCGCCGGTTTACCGGTTTCAAAGCAGACTTTCTGCTTTGGTCGCAGCGGCCAGTCGCAGATCAGCGGCAAATCGATAAGCCCTTCTTCCTGCGCGGGATGACCCCAGACGCGTGCCAGATAGGTTTTTTTCGGCTCGCGCTCGCGGAACTGGCGTTTCAGCTCCCGCTCGGACGCTTTGGTCAGTGCGACCAGGATAATACCGCTGGTTGCCATATCCAGGCGATGTACGGATTCCGCCAGCGGAAAATCGCGCTGAAGACGCGTCATCACGCTGTCTTTATGCTCGGGCAGCCGACCGGGCACCGACAGCAGACCGCTCGGTTTGTTGACCACGATAATATGCTCGTCCTGATAAAGAACGGCTAAGGGATCTTGCGGAGGATTATAGGGTTCCATCTTTTTGCCTGTGTGGGGCGACCGCAGCCGCCCCGTGCTAATTACTGATGCGTGACAACGATCAGGCGCAGTGCGTCAAGACGCCAGCCCGCGCTATCAAGCGCCGCCAGCACCTGCTCGCGATTGCTTTCCAGCGCGTCGATCTCATCCTGACGGATGTTAGGATTAACCGCGCTCAGCGCCTGCAAACGCGACAGCTCCGCGCTCAGGTTCTCGTTTGCTTCCGTGCGGGCAATCTCGATCAGCTTGCGCGCTTCTTCGGCAGCCTGGCCTTCCGCCAGCTTCAGGATCTCGTGCACATCCTGCTGTACGGCGTTAACCAGCTTGCTGCCGGTATGGCGATTGACCGCGTTCAGCTGACGGTTGAAGCTCTCGAACTCGACCTTACCCGCCAGGTTAGTACCCTTGCGATCAACCAGCATCCGCACCGGCGTCGGCGGCAGGAAGCGCGTCAGCTGAAGCTGTTTCGGCGCCTGCGCTTCCACCACGTAGATCAGCTCCACCAGCAGCGTGCCGACAGGCAGCGCCTTGTTTTTCAACAGCGAGAGCGCGCAGCTGCCGGTATCGCCGGACAGGATCAGATCCAGGCCGTTGCGAATGATCGGATGCTCCCAGGTGACGTACTGTGCGTCTTCGCGCGACAGCGCCTGATTGCGATCGAAAGTAATGGTGCAGCCATCTTCCGGCAGGCCAGGGAAGTCCGGCACCAGCATGTGATCGCCCGGCGTCAGCACGATCAGGTTGTCGCTGCGATCTTCCTGATTAATACCGACGATATCAAACAGGTTGAGCGCAAAGTTAACCAGCTCGATATGGTTATCCTGCTCGCTGATGGTTTCCGCCAGCGCCTGCGCTTTTTCACCGCCGTTGGAGTTCAGCTCCAGCAGGCGGTCGCGGCCCTGTTCCAGCTTGCTTTTCAGCGCGTTATGCTGCTCGCGGCAGTCGCTGATAAAGTCGTCCAGTCCCTCGCTGTTTTCCGGCGAGGCCAGATAGTTCACCAGCTGGTCGCTGACCGTATCGTAAATAGCGCGGCCGGTCGGGCAGGTATGCTCAAAGGCGTCCAGCCCCTCGTGATACCAGCGCACCAGCACCGACTGGGCGGTTTTTTCCAGATAAGGCACGTGGATCTGGATATCGTGCGCCTGACCGATACGGTCAAGACGGCCAATACGCTGCTCCAGCAGATCCGGGTTGGCAGGCAGATCGAACATCACCATCTGGCTGGCGAACTGGAAGTTACGGCCTTCGGAACCGATTTCCGAGCAGAGCAGCACCTGCGCGCCATCCTCTTCGGAGGCGAACCAGGCCGCCGCGCGGTCGCGTTCAATAATCGACAGCCCTTCATGGAACACGGCGGCGCGGATGCCTTCGCGCTCGCGCAGCACCTGCTCCAGCTGGAGCGCGGTGGTGGCTTTGGCGCAGATAACCAGCACTTTGCTGTCGCGATGGCTGGTCAAAAAGCCCATCAGCCATTCGACGCGCGGATCGAAGTTCCACCAGGTGCCGCTGTCGCCTTCAAATTCCTGATAAATCTGCTCCGGATAGAGCATGTCGCGCGCGCGCTCATCGGCCGCCTTACGCGCGCCCATGATGCCGGACACCTTGATCGCCGTCTGATACTGCGTCGGCAGCGGCAGGCGGATCTGATGCAGTTCGCGTTTCGGAAAGCCTTTGACGCCGTTACGGGTGTTGCGGAACAGCACGCGGCTGGTGCCGTGGCGATCCATCAACATGCTGATCAGCTCCTGACGCGCTTCCAGCTTGCCTTCGCGATCGCTGTTGGCGACCTGGAGCAGCGGCTCGATATCCTGCTCGCCCATCAGGTCGTTCAGCATATTCAGGGCGTCGTTATCAATCGCCTTATCGGCCAGCAGGCCGGAAACCGCATCGGCAATCGGCTGAAAATGCTGCTGTTCTTCAACAAAAGTGGCGAAGTCGTGGAAGCGATCCGGGTCCAGCAGGCGCAGACGGGCAAAGTGACTCTCCATGCCCAGCTGTTCCGGCGTCGCGGTCAGCAGCAGCACACCGGGGATCTGCTCGGCCAGCTGCTCAATTACCTGATATTCGCGGCTTGGCTGACCCTCTTCCCAGGCCAGGTGATGCGCCTCGTCGACGATCAGCAGATCCCACTCGGCTTCCGCCAGCATCTCCAGACGCTGCTTGTTGCGGCGCACAAAGTCGAGCGAGCAGATTACCAGCTGTTCGGTATCGAAAGCGTTGTCGCTGTCCAGGCGCGCCTGCGCGTAGCGATCGTCGTCAAACAGGGCAAAGCGCAGGTTAAAGCGGCGGAGCATTTCCACCAGCCACTGGTGCTGTAGCGTTTCCGGCACGACGATCAGCACGCGCTCGGCGCGACCGGCCAGCAGCTGCTGATGAATAATCATGCCCGCTTCGATGGTTTTGCCAAGGCCCACTTCATCAGCCAGCAGCACGCGCGGCGCGTGGCGACGGCCTACGTCGTGCGCGATATGCAGCTGGTGCGGGATCAGGCTGGTGCGCATGCCGCGCAGGCCGCTGACCGGCAGGCGATACTGTTCGCTCTGGTATTTACGCGCGCGAAAACGCAGCGCGAAGCGATCCATACGATCCAGCTGGCCGGCAAACAGGCGGTCCTGCGGCTTGCTGAACACCAGCTTGCTGTCGAGCATGACTTCACGCAGCATCACGCCGGACTCTTCGGTATCAAGCCGGGTGCCGATATAGCTGACCAGACCGTTTTCGGTCACGACTTCCGCCACCTCCAGCTGCCAGCCTTCGTGACTGGTAACGGTGTCGCCCGGGTTGAAGATCACACGAGTAATAGGCGAATCATTTTTAGCGTAAAGACGGTTCTCGCCGGTGGCGGGGAAAAGCAGTGTGACCATGCGCGCATCTACCGCAACAATAGTTCCTAATCCCAGTTCGCTTTCCGTATCGCTGATCCAGCGTTGACCAAGTGTAAAAGGCATAGATATTCGGCTCGATTCTCGTAGAGGTTATTTCAGGCAATAGCACGGCTGCCCGGCAATAAAGCCCGGCAGATTCATTTCGTTTTGCAGGAAGGGCGCTATGGTACTGGAAGGTGGCGCGTTCGTCACCTGTCAAAAAAGCCCCAACTGACCTGTTACCAGTGTAGCAAAGTCATCCTGCACGAAAGGCAAAATGCCTTCCGCAACGGGCTGCAGCTGGCGAGAAAGGTAGTGATCGTAGTCCAGCGGCGTCAGGCGAGCCTCCAGCGGCTCCGGCCCTGAGGTGGCGATAACGTAGCGGATCCGGCCGCCTTTTTGATACTGCAACGGGCGGCCCAGCTGGCGGTTCTGCTCATCGGCAAGGCGCGCGGCGCGCACGTGCGGCGGCACGTTGCGCTGATAATCTTCCAGCGGGCGGCGCAGCTTTTTGCTGTAGGTCAGCTGCTCGTCCAGTTCGCCATCCAGCAGCTGCCGCACGGTTTCGCGGATGTAATCCTGATAGGGCTGCCGTTTGAAAATCCGCAGATAAAGCGCCTGCTGAAAATTTTTCGCCAGCGGCGTCCAGTCGGTGCGCACCGTCTCCAGCCCTTTAAACACCATGCGCTCCTGGTCGCCTTCGCGGATCAAACCGGCGTAGCGTTTTTTGCTGCCCTGTTCCGCGCCGCGAATGGTCGGCATCAGAAAACGACTGAAGTGGGTTTCGTACTCCAGCTCCAGCGCGCTGGTCAGCCCCAGCGTTTCCTGCAGATGCTGCTGCCACCAGGCGTTGATTTTTTCCACCAGCCGACGGCCAATCGCGGCGGCCGACGCCTCGTCGTGCGGCGTTTTCAGCCAGACGAAGGTGGAGTCGGTATCGCCATAAATCACGTCATAGCCTTCCGCCTCTATCAGCTCCCGCGTCTGGCGCATGATTTCATGGCCGCGCAGCGTGATGGAGGAGGCCAGCCGCGGATCGAAAAAACGGCAGGCGCTGGTGCCCAGCACGCCGTACAGCGCGTTCATAATGATTTTCAGCGCCTGCGACAGCGGCTTGTTGCCGTGCTTTTTGGCCGTTTCGCGGCCCTGCCAGATCTGACCGACGATCTCCGGCAGGCAGTGCAGGGTGCGGGAGAAACGCGCGCCGCGAAAGCCGCTGACCGACTCGCTGTCGTCGGGATGCGCCATGCCTTCGGCCAGCCCGACCGGGTCAATCAGAAAGGTACGGATAATCGAGGGATAAAGGCTTTTGTAATCCAGCACCAGCACCGAGTCATAAAGGCCTGGCCGCGAGTCCATCACGTAGCCGCCCGGACTCGCCTCCGGCGCGACTTCGCCCATATTCGGCGCAACGTAGCCGGCGCGATGCATACGCGGCAGATATAGATGGCTGAACGAGGCGACCGAGCCGCCATGCCGATCCGCAGGCAGGCCGTTGACGGTGGCGCGCTCCAGCAGAAAAGGCATGATCTCGGTACGCTGGAAAATGCGCGTGACCAGCTCGCAGTCTTTCAGGTTGTAGTGCGCCAGCGCCGGTTTGTCTTCCGCAAAGCGCTGGTCGATCTCCTGCATCCTGTCCCACGGATTATTAATGGCTTTGCCTTCGCCCAGCAGCTCGCGCGAGACCGATTCCAGGCTAAAGGAGGGGAAATCCCAGAAGGCGGATTTCAGCGCCTCGATGCCGTCGATAATCAGCCGCCCGGTCGCCTGCGCAAAGTAGATCCCCGGCTTGAAGCCGTGCTCGCGCCACTCCAGCGCTTCGCTGTTGCGGCCCAGCCGCAGCGGGATGCCATAGCGGTCGGCATGTTTTTGCAGCATCCTGAGATCAAACTGCACCACGTTCCAGCCGATCAGCACGTCCGGATCGTGTTCGGCAAACCAGGCGTTGAGTTTTTCCAGCAGCGCAGGACGGCTGGCGACATATTCCAGCCTGAAGTCCAGGCGGCTGGCGTCGCCGTTTTCCGGCCCTAACATATAAACCACGCGCTGGCCGCAGCCTTCCAGCCCGATGCAGTAAAGCTCGCCGTGGCGCGTGGTTTCAATGTCCAGCGACACCCACTTCAGCGGCGGGCGATAGTCCGGGTTAGGTTTAAGCCGCGACTGCGTCAGGCTGCCGCCGACCTGCTGGCCGCTGAACCACACCGGCGCGGTGATAAAACGCTCCATCAGGAAACGATCGGGCGGGCGGATATCCGCTTCATAAACCATCACGCCGTTTTCGCGCAGCAGCTTCTCCAGCTTTTGCAGCTGCCGATACTGTTTGCAGTAAAGCCCGGCGACCGGACGCTGGCGGAAGTCCTTCAGCGTCAGCGGCGTCAGCCTGATATCTTTTTCGGCACGCAGCAGGGTTTCCGCCTGCGCCAGCTGCTGCTGCGGAATAAAGGCGACCGACTCCTGCGGCGGCAGCACGATCCGCTGCGGGCCGTCGTCCGTGGCCAGCCACAGCACGATCTCCGTGCCGCTGGGCGTATCCCGCCAGTGTCGGGTCAGCAGAAAGCCTGCGCGCGCGTCGTTCACCTGAACCTCCTGAGCGGCTGGGAATGGAATACGGGGCTGTTCACCGCCATGCGGGCCTATAATAGCATGTTTATTTATACAGTTCTTACTTCGCCAGCGCCGCTCACCGGCAAGCGCTTTTCTTCTTTACCTGAAAAGAAGAAATATCCGCATTCCCATACAAAACAGCGCTTGACGGATCCCGGACGGGCCAGGACAATCCGGCTTTCCAATAAACAGAATGTGAAATCTATGGAAGCCTGGCTGGAACACCTTATAACTCAATCAGTTGCCTGGTCTTTACTGGCAGTAGGCCTGGTCGCCTTTTTCGAGTCGCTGGCGCTGGTTGGGCTGCTGCTGCCGGGCACCGTGCTGATGGCCTCGCTGGGCGCACTGGTCGGCAGCGGACAAATCAGTCTCTATCCGGCCTGGGGCGTGGGGATTATCGGCTGCCTGCTGGGCGACTGGATCTCCTACTTTATCGGCTGGCAGTTCAAAGGGCCGCTGCACCGCTGGTCATTTATTAAAAAGCATCAGCCGCTGATGGATAAAACCGAACACGCGCTGCATCAGCACAGCATGTTCACCATTATTATCGGCCGCTTTATCGGCCCGACGCGGCCGCTGATCCCGCTGGTGGCGGGGATGCTGGAGCTGCCGGTAAAGAAGTTTATCCCGCCTAATTTAATCGGCTGCGTGCTGTGGCCGCCTCTGTACCTGCTGCCAGGCATCCTGGCTGGCGTGGCGATTGACGTGCCGAAGGACGCCAGCAGCAGCCTGTTTAAATGGCTGCTGCTGGCGGTAGCGCTGCTGGTGTGGCTGGGCGGCTGGCTGGGCTGGCGCTGGCTGCGCGCCAAAAAACAACATGACTGGGCGACGGCCTATTTGCCGGAGAGCCGCCTGCGCTGGCTCGCGCCGCTGATGATGGCGGCGGGCGTCGCCAGCTTCGTGGCGATCCAGTTCCATCCGATGATGCCCATCTTCCGCCATCTGCTGTGGCAGGTGTTTATCGGCTAGTTCGCCAACCATGCCACGAGATCCGCCGTGAAACGTGACGGATTCGCTGATATTAACGCGATCCATCTTCATGCGGTTGCCCGGTGCGGTTTCGGCCGGGTAGCAAAATGAGATGCCAGGCAGTAGCTTCACAAAAGGAAGGCATAAAGAGCAGCGCGACATGTGGCGCGTTGAAGAACGAGTGGTTATGGGCCGCTGCCCGCTGACGACCTTCTTTTTACCGTTTCGCTGAATGACAGCACGCGTCCTTCAGACGCAGCGGATAGAACCTGATTATTCATGGCACTTCTCCTTGTGAAGTGCTCCCTGCGCCAGCGGGGATAGACCGGTTAGCGCCCTGAATGCCAATCACAGCCCCGGGTGTTCCCCGCGCCAGCGGGGATAAATCGAAACTGTATATTCAGCCGCTTTTAGATTTGATGTGTTCCCCGCGTGAACGGGGATAAACCGGACGATGGGCGGCGATATAGCCCGTGGGTTGTGGGTTTATCAGTCAGGCAGTAAGATTTACCTACTACGCATCTTTGTTAAAAAAACGCCCCCCACAGAGATTGCGTTATTTCTTGTCGTTAGTGAGTTATCCGTCTGCTACAAATGAGCTACGCAGCCCCAAGCGATTGAGGCTGAAAAATGGACAAATTTTTCTTTGCTTTTGTTGTCCTGCTTTCAGTACTGAAATCTTTCGGAGGAGATACGCCAGCGATTAACATCCACGCGGACAACTTCCTTAATATTTCAGTCACTAGCAGCAAGTAACCCATACAGAGGTCGGAATTATCCGGCCTTCTGTAAAATTCTATAGCGGCATATTATCGCCGGTCTGCCTTTTCGGCGATCAGATAAGTCAGTCCATAAACCACAAGGCCAGCGATCAAAACCAATAAGGGGTTAATGACGCGCATCGCCCCTTCGCTGAGTGTTGCGGCCAGAAAAATACCTATAACGACGGCCATAAGCACCAGACCGCCAGAAATCTCGGCTATCAACTTGCGAACCAGCCTAATAATTTTCGATAGCATTAATAAATTCCTGTGAGGCTGTCGGATTTTTGCGCAGCGTTTCGCCCATCTTGATGTAGTTTTGCAACGGCTCTTCAAAGAAAAAATAGAGCATATCGTAATCTTTAACCCGCAATTTTTGCCACAGCTGGGGGTTTTGCATGTGTAAACGCCTGGACGACTCACAGGCCCGCGAGATCACCCCCTGAGCCACCATGCCGCCGGTCATGGTTCCCGTCAGTCCCCGCAAGGCAATCCGGGAAATAAAAGACAGCATCACGCCGCTGACCACTTTTGATCCCAGATAAGAAGAGAGCGCAAGCTGGGTCGTTGTTCGGCTGGTCATCGAGGTGGCACCGCCGATCAGTTTGTCGTACACCTTCTTTAACGCCGGTTCTGGCAAATTTTTTAGCGAGTCGTCAATGATGATTTTTGCGATCTGGGTTATTTCGTTTCTGTCCCTGAAAGCATTCCTGATAGCCCGCCCCACGCGAATATCGTCCTGCATGTTGCGGTACTGTATGCGGCGGCCACCGTCGGAAAGGTTCAGATCCTGGAAGGTGCGTTCAAGCCCCAGATAAAAATCCATTGGTACCGATATAACGCCCGACATTATCGACTTGGCCAGCATTGTTGCGTTAATTCCCTTTCTCCTTTTGGGGGCTGTGATCCAGATTTGTTTAAATATGATACATATTAAAAATACTGAACCACAAGGACAAGGTTTGCTCGTCGGTTTGAGGCCGCGCCCTTACTGGCTTAACAGGTGATCCTGATTTTTTATCTATATCTATATAGTCAGAAAAATTGGGAGCATTTTCAGGCTTCAATGTCTGCGGCTGTTTCAGGGCAAAGAACGTTTGGCCATCCTGCGCACGCTGTGCCAGCACATCGGCAACGAATGAGTAAGATTCCGGAATAACTGACCATACCCAGTTCATGCGTGTTCCCCGCGCCAGCGGGGATAAACCGTCCTGTCCGGTAATCAGACGGCGCACCGACTCGTGTTCCCCGCGTGAGCGGGGATAAACCGTCCACGTAATTGCGTGGTAACTCCAGCCGGGCGTGTTCCCCTCGCCAGCGGGGATAAACCGGCCTTAATTTCTGTCTGTGCCGTCTGGCTCTGGTGTTCCCCGCTCATGTGAACACACTTTTCCAATTTGCTACTAACAGGCATGGCGAGGTTTGTCCCCAAAAATACGGAAGAAGGTTGCTTACGGCTGCGATAATACAACTTATATGCGCGAAAGGGCTGACACCACGCGGAGCAGACGACATTCCAAACTCTTCTTCCGGTAGAATACAATCCCAGGCCCGGCTAATGCCGCCGTGCTGAAGTATTAAACGGATCATATATGAGGCAATACAGAACGCGCGACTTTCTGCCGTTCAAGCCTGCGCCATGTCGCTTTTGCTTAGTGGTTTACTAAATTTTTCCGCACGGACAAAGGCGATGGCGTGCCCATAAGTACGCAGATCAATCCAAGGCCGTCGGTGCCGAAACCGATAGCGTTAGGGAGTGCTCACGGGCGCGTAAATTAACCGACTCATTTTCCGGAGAACGCAACGCGTCAAAAGAGTCGCTTTCAGAGCATTTTACCATGTTAAAAGCGCTGTCAAAAAAAAACTAAGATATTCTAGACGACCGGTCTAATCAGGTGTAAGGTTAGTTCATGAACACAGCGACGCATAAACACAAAGACGATGTCCGCGAGCATATCCTCGCCACCGGACAGCGCATCATGGCGGGCAGAGGCTATTCGGCCGTCGGGCTGAACGAAATCCTGACCGAAGCGGGCGTGCCTAAAGGCTCCTTCTATCACTATTTCGGCTCCAAGGATGCCTTTGCTGTCGCCATGCTGGAAAGCTATTTTGCCGACTACCTGGCCGGGCTTGACCACACGATGAGCCAGCCCGGTGCCAATATGGCGCAGCGGCTGATGAACTACTGGCAGCAGTGGCAGGATACACAGTCCTTCCAGGACTGTCAGGGCAAATGCCTGGCGGTAAAGCTGGGGGCGGAAGTGGCCGACCTGTCGGAAAATATGCGACTTGCGCTGGAAAAAGGCACTTCGCAAATTGTGGCGCGGCTGGCTGAAGCCATTGAGGCTGGCGCAAAGGAAGGGTCACTGCGGATTATCGACGAGCCAGGCCGGGTCGCGGAAAGTCTTTACCAGCTCTGGCTGGGCGCGAGCGTGATGGTGAAAATCGTTCGCCACAAAGGGCCGTTTGCCTCAGCCATGCTGTTAACCCGGCACACGCTGGGCCTGGCAGGCTGAAGCGCCGTTTGCTTCAGCGGTCCGGCAAATGCGTGGCCTGGCAGGCCAAAGCGCCGCTAAGCCAGGCGGATAGTTTTATTACAGGTTTACGATCGACAGGGCCAGCAGGCTGGCCTGTTTTTTTACCCCGAGATTAGACGACTGGTCTACTATATATTAATGCCACCATGCGGAGAGACACGATGAAAGTTTTAATGGTTCTGACCTCACACGATCGACTGGGCGACACCGGCCGTAAAACCGGTTTCTGGCTGGAAGAGCTGGCCGCGCCTTATTATGCCTTTAAAGATGCGGGCGCCGAAGTAACTCTGGCTTCGCCGGCTGGCGGCAATCCGCCGCTGGATCCGAAAAGCAACGAGCCGGATTTTCAGACTGAGATGACGCATCGCTTTGAGGCTGACGCCGACGCTGTTGCGCAGCTTGCCGCTACCGTGCGTCTGGACACGATTTCCCAGGCCGATTACGACACGGTGTTTTATCCGGGCGGCCACGGCCCGCTGTGGGATCTGGCTGAGGACAAGCATTCCATCGCCCTGATTGAATCTTTCCTCGCCGCAGAAAAACCGGTAGCGCTGGTTTGTCATGCGCCTGGCGTGCTGCGCCATGTGAAAACGCCGGCGGGCCGTCCGCTGGTGGAAGGGAAAAAGGTCACGGGCTTCGCCAACAGCGAAGAAGAAGGCGTCGGCCTGACCAACGTGGTGCCTTTCCTGGTAGAGGATGAGCTGGTGGCGCAGGGCGGCATCTACTCTAAGGGCGCCGACTGGGGCTCTTACGTGGTTCAGGATGGATTGTTAATTACCGGCCAGAACCCTGGCTCCTCAGCGGCAACAGCCGCGCTGCTTCTCAAACAGTTCGCATAATCATCGCTTTCCTGCGGCGCAATGCCGCAGGATCCCATCGGGCCGCGGCTATTGCAGTAGCGGCATCAGCGCGGCTACCAATTTTTCAGGCGAAACTGGCGGCCCTTCCGGCTGCCAGGCGTTCTGCAATTCCGCTATCTCTATACCGATTAAAGACGAACAGGCGAGCACTTTGCAGCAGGCCGTCAGTTCCGCCAGCGTTAATCCTCCCTCTGACTGATAATCTGTCGGCACCGTGCCCGGGGCCAGCACGTCGCAATCCAGATGCACATAAACCGCACGGCCAGCAACGGCCTTACGCAGGCGATCCGGCAAATCTTCACCGGGCGGAAGGCAGGAAATATTGTGCTGCTCGATCAGGTTCACTTCAAAAGGATCGAGATCGCGCTGGCCGACCAGCACGACCTGTTCCATCCTGATACCGCTGCCCAGGCCGGTGTCCCAAAGGCCCAGCGGCCCGGCCAGAGCCAGTCCGCCCAGAAATCCACTGGTGGAAGAAGCCGGCGTATTGAGATCGGCGTGCGCGTCGAACCACACCAGACAAGCGTCGGGATAATGTTGCGCCAGCGCGGGCAGCGTCGCCAGCGACACGGCACAGCGGCTGGTGGCCGCTACGGAAACGGCTCCGGAGGCAAACACGGCGGCAAAATGTTGTTGTACCGCGTGCAAATCGGGCATGGCCGCGTCCAGCTCTTCGCGCCAGCCTGCGCTCAGCGCCGGTTTGGGCGTACCGATAACAGTCGGCCGCTGGCCGAGGCAGGATGCCAGCGCGTTACCAAGGGATTTGGCCGCTGGGATCGCAAGATCGTTATGGTCTCCGGCACGCCCCTGAAAAATAGTACAGACAGTGTGGTTTTCGACCATCAGGCTGCTCCGGTTAATTGCCAGGGAGGATTAAACATAAAACAGCGGGGAATGACGCACAAGATGGCATGATGTTTTACACAAAACCCGGCCGTTTGCCATAAACGCAAGCGGCCAGGTGAATACTTTGCAGACTGAAGATACGAGGCGGTTTTCAGACGAAGAAACGGCGGGCCTAAACAGCCAGCCCGTTGACCCTTAACATAAACAGGTCGCCTTCCCGGATTTCCCTTTTTCTTTCCAGCAGCAAATCGAGATCGTCTCTGACGGTAAGATAAAGTCCGCTTAACGACCTGTATTTCCCGCTGCACAGTTTTTCAATATTGATCAGGCTTTGCGTTTCATCAACGGTATTCCCGGCATCTTTTTCATCATATACCCACTGCAAGGCTTTTCCGCGAGCGCTGTTGCTGTCGGTGATGGTATCAATCAGATTCGTTACCATGCCGGTGGAATGAACCAGGCCGGGGTGATAGGCGTAAAGAGAGATATTTTCACGCTTCATTTCAACCGCAAGATTTTCGGTTAATTTAATCACGGCCGCTTTGGTTACGGAATAAGAGGTACAATAAGGCCAGCGGTAAACCCCGGCATTACTGACGATATTAATAATAATCCCACGCTTTTTCACACGCATTGGCTTTAGCGCCTCATGCGTGCAATAAGAAAGGCCAAGCAGGTTAATATTGATGGCCTCAAACCAGTCGTCCAGTTCGATATCGGCAAATTTATCTACCGGCCCCCAGACGCCGGCGTTGTTGATCACAACATCAATATGACCAAACTTGTCGGCTATGCTGGCAAAGCAGGCGGCAACCGCGACCCGATCGGTAACGTCGCACTGGAGGCAGTGAACGGCACCGCCAAACTCCTCTTCAAGTTCGGCCAGTCTTTGCGCATCTCTGCCGGTAATAATAACCCGATGATCTTTCGCCAGCGCTCTGGCATAGGACAGGCCAAGCCCTTTAGACCCACCGGTGATTAATATCGTCTTTTTTTGCGCATCAATCATTGCCTGTTTTCCTTTAATAAAATAGATTTCTGGTCATGCTTGCTATATCGCATTAGTAACATATCTTTATGTAACTTACATGACATTCATCATTCATTTTATTTATGGCAGGATAATAGTTTGTTTCTGAGTTGAATTAACAGATGAATAAGGTGATTATTCCTGTACGTTAATATATGGCAATAAAAAGGAAATTATTTAATAAGTAAATAAAGCCGTCTGGCCCTGTTGATATCAATATATCTGTGCCGTTGCAGGAAAGATGACTTAGTTAGCAGTGCCAGTTTAATGTGGACTGTAGTTATGCCAGTGAATGCTTATGACGTGGCTCGGCTTAAGGCAGAGAGGCCCGGTATGTAAACCAGGCGCCGCCGCCGTTACCGCAGGCTAATGCCTAATATGGCCGCCTCTTTGACCTCACCGTTAAGCAAGGCGGAAGTGCTGCCGTCCCAGAAAATCCGGCCATCGACCACCAGGGCGCTGCGCGGCGTGATGCGCGCCGAATCCTCAATACTGTGCGACACCATCAGCAGCGTCATCTTTCTTTCCCGACAAACTTCATCCGTCAACGCCAGCATCTCTTTACGCAGCGCCGGATCCAGCGCCGAGAACGGTTCGTCCAGCAGCAGGATCGGCTGCTGGCGCACCAGGCAACGGGCCAGCGCGGCGCGCTGACGCTGCCCGCCGGAAAGCTCGCCCGGCAGACGGGGCAGATAGTCTTCCAGACCGACCCTCTCCGCAATCGTCTGCAAGCTTCGCTGCTGTTCCGCCGTCAGCCGCAGCCCCGGATGCAGCCCCAGCCCGATATTTTGCGCTACGGTAAGATGGGGAAACAGGTTATTTTCCTGAAACAGCATGGAAACCGGCCGCCTGGCCGGCGGCGTAGCGCGATGATCTTCGCCGTTCAGCCGCAGTTCGCCACTGTCGGCGGTAAGAAAACCCGCTACCAGGCTCAGCAGGGTGCTTTTACCTGCGCCGCTGGGGCCAAGTATCGCCAGGCGCTCCCCGGCCTGCATCGACAGGGAAAAGCGCATCGGCAGATGCTGGTAGATCCAGGTAAGGTTAGTCAACGTCAGCATGGCGTCCCGGCAGTTTTTCAATCAGGGTAAACAAAAGAAAGCAGAGCAGCAGCAGCAGCAGCGCGGTCACCGCGCCATCTTCGCTGCGATAGGCGCCCATCTGCTGGTAAAGCCAGAACGGCAGGGTGCGGAAATCTTCATTGCCGAACAGCGCCACCACGCCGAAATCGCCGACCGACAGCACGCTGGCAAACGCCAGCGCCTGCGCCAGCGGCCGTTTTAACGCGCGCAGCTCGATCAGCCGCAGACGGTTCAGCCCGCGAATATCCAGCGCCAGACAAAGGCGGCTGTAGCGCTCGGCGATATCGCGCAAAGGATTTTCCAGCACTTTCATCGCGTAGGGCACGGCCATCAGCGCATTGGTAAAGATAACAATGCCGTCCGCAGACTGCGGCAGACCGAGGGTATCGTTCAGCAACAGGAAAAAACCGGTCGCCAGCACGATCCCCGGCATCGCCAGGATCAGCATCCCGCTCAGCTCCATCAGCTGGCCCGCGAAAGGCTGCTGGCGCAGGCGCAGCTCGCGGCTGCTCCACAGCAGCATCGTGGTCAGCAGCACGCAGAGCACGCCGGCGCCCAGGGCGATGCGTAGCGAGGTAAAGGTCGCCTGCCAGAGCGCGGGCTGTTGCAGGACGCTAAACAGGTTGCTGTTCAGGCCGCTGGCAGTCACGGCCAACAGCGGCGGCGCGATCAGCAGCAGCAGCAGCAACAGCAGTACGCCGTCCAGCAGCTTCGCGCCCGGCGCTTCCTGCTTATCCCGCCAGCCTTGCAGATGAGTGGTGCCTGACGGCAGCGCTTTACTCAGCCGCTGGCTCAGCAACACCAGGCTCAGGCAGCAGATCATTTGCAGCAGCGCCAGTAAGGCGGCGCGGCCGGGATCGTAATCAAAATTCAGCGCCTGAAAAATCGCCAGCTCGATAGTGGTGGCCTTAGGGCCGCCGCCCAGCGCCAGCACGGTGGCGAAGCTGGCGAAGCAGAGCATAAAGATCAGCGAGCCGACCGGCAGCAGCTGGCGCCGCAGCCAGGGCCACTCAACCAGGCGAAACTGATGCCAGCCCGTGACGCCCAGCTGCGCGGCCAGCTGGCGCTGTTCGGTGGGGATTTGCTCCAGCGTTTGCAGTAGCAGCCTGGCGGCCAGCGGCAGGTTAAAAAAGACGTGCGCCAACAAAATGCCCTGCAAACCATAAGGCGTAAAGTGATAGTCCACGCCCAGCCAGGCGCACAGCGACGCCAGCCATCCCGTACGCCCGTAAACGCTGAGGATACCGAATACCGCCACCAGCACCGGCAGCACCAGCGTCATCGCGCAAAGGCGCAGCACGAGTTGCCTGCCCGGAAAGCGGCGGCGATACAACGCCCGCGCCAGCGGCACGGCGGGCGTCAGCGCCAGCAAAGCGGAGAGAAACGCCTGCCAGAAGGAAAAGCGGAGGACGTGCCACAGATAGCTGTCTTCCCAAAGCGCGCGGGCGCTGACCGGCGCGTTGCGCCCCAGCGCGATAAAGGCGAGCAGCGCCACGGCGACCAGCAGCGTGGCGGCCAGGCAGCCAGGAACGAGGCTGCCTGAAGGCTGATAGCTGGCTAGCGGCTGACGGCGCGTTGCCATTCGCTGATCCATTGGCTGCGATGGCTGGCGACGTCCTGCGACGAATATTGCAGCGTGGTTTTCGGCAGGGTCAGCGTGTCAAAGCCTGCCGGCAGCTTGCCCGCCACGGCGGGATACATCCAGTTGCCCTGCGGAATGGTCTGCTGGAAAGGCTGAGCCAGTATAAACTGCATAAACTTCTGCGCCAGCTGCGGCTGTTTACTGGTTTTAAGCTGCCCGGCGACTTCCACCTGGAGGTAATGACCTTCACTAAAGTCGGCAGCGGCATACTGCGTTTTTTTCTCGGCAATCAAATGATAAGCGGGTGAGGTGGTGTAGCTCAGCACCATGTCGGCTTCGCCCTTCAGAAACAGGCCGTAAGCCTCGCTCCAGCCTTTGGTCACGGTCACGGTTTTCTGCGCCAGCTTCTGCCAGGCGGCGGGCGCGTTATCGCCATAGACTTTCTGCATCCACAGCAGCAGGCCCAGTCCCGGCGTGCTGGTGCGCGGATCTTCGTAGATAATTTTCAGCGGCTGACTGCCCTCGACCAGCTCTTTCAGGCTTTTGGGCGGGTTTTGCAGTTTAGTTTTGTCATAGACAAAGGCGAACCAGCCGTAGTCGTAGGGAACGAAAGTGCTGTTTGACCAGCCGCCCGGCACGGTGACGCTGCGCGTATCGACGCCGCTGGCGGCAAACAGTCCGGTTTTTTCCGCCGCGTCCAGCAGGTTGTTATCCAGCCCCAGCACCACGTCGGCGCGGCTGTTTTTCCCTTCCATACGCAGGCGGTTCAGCAGCGCGACGCCGTCGGGCAGGGCGACATAGCGCAGCTCGCAGCCGCAGTCGGCCTCAAAAGCCTTTTTAATGGCCGGACCGGGTCCCCATTCGGAAGAGAAGGAGTCATAGGTATAAACCGTCAGCGCGGGTTTGGCGGCAACGGCGGAAAGCGAGCAGAGCAGCAGCAGAGGCAGGATTTTTTTTAGCACCTGGAGTTCCTTGAGGGTCAGGCGACGCGCGATCTGAGCAGGTGAAGCACTCTCAAATCCCTACGCCGGTATTAGCCGGGTCAGGTTCGACGGGTTTATCTCAGCGTCGGCCAATGCCGCGCACCCCGTTGAGAACGGCTTATTCTAATGATTTCTACAGGGTAGCGAAAGCATCATGATTCGGGCGGTGCAAACCACGCGGACTTGAAGTCAAACCAGCCCAGCGTATTCATGCGCACCCCGCGCATACTGCGTTCGCCTTCCAGCAGCAGCCAGTGATGGAAAAGCGGATGAAAGTAGCAGTCGGCTGTCAGCTGCCTGCTCCAGTCGGCCAGCGGGAGCTGCTGTTCGCGCCAGCGCTGCGCATCCTGCTGCCAGTCAATCGGCACGCAGTGTTGCAGCAGCGGGATCTCATACAGCAGGGCAAACAGCGAAAACTCCAGCGGCAGCGTAAAGTTAGCGCTGCCCAGCCAGATGTCGCTTTCCGCCTCGCCCTGATGCCAGCTGGCGTAATCGACCTGCTTCGTAACCAGCGTCACCCCTTGCGCAGCCAGCAGCGGCTGGAGCAAATTAGCAATAGCCTGATGCTCAAGATGATCGCCATACCAGGTCAGCGTAAGCGAGGTCAGGCCCGTCGGCTTTTCCGGCGCGTCCAGATCGCGTCGATGATGCCAGCGCGGCAGCAGCCCGTAGGCCGGAAACCAGTAGCGCTGATAGCCCGCTCCGGCACGGTTCAGCAACGCTATCGGGTTGGCGATGGCGCTGACCCAGCGACGGATCTGCTCGTCCCGTCCCAGCGGCGAACGCTGGTCGAACAGCAGAAAATAGCAGCCTTCTTCAAGGCGGCTCTCTTCCGATTTTTCATCCAGGCTGCCGCCTTCCAGCCTGACGCCGGAATAGACCAGCTCCTCGCTGATTTCCGGTAATACCCAGATGTTGACCTCATCAAGCAGCGCGCGGTAGCCGAAATAGGCGTCGAAGGCTTCGATCTTAAGCTGGCTCTGCTGATTACGCACCACGGCATAGGGCCCGGTGCCGACGGGCTGACGGCTGAAATCGGGCAGAAAAGGCCACTCTTTCGGCACGATCAGCGCGCCGACGCCCGCCAGCAGCCACGGCAGCCAGCGGTCGGGCTGGTGCAGATGAATATCCAGCGTCCAGGGCGTGGAAGAGTGAATACGGACGATATTGGCGAAAAGCGGCTGCGTCCGCGCGCGTTCCAGCGTGGCGATCACATCCGCCATCTCCAGCTCGCGTCCGTGATGGAAATGCACCGCAGGGCGTAAATAGAAGCGCCAGTGCAGCGAAGAAACCGACTGCCAGTGGTGGGCGATATCCGGCTCGATTTCCCCGTTTTCCTCATTTATGCGCGTCAGGCCGCTGAAGATCTGCCGGGCCAGATGCGTTTCCGAACGACGCAACGCGGTGGCGGGATTCAGGTTCAGCAGCGAGCGATAATAGAGCACCCGCAGGATATGTTTTCCCTGGCGAAAGCTGCGGCCGAGATGAGAGAGCAGCATCTGCCGCACGGTATTTTTATCGCCGACCAGCTGCACCAGCTGATCGATGCGATCCTGCTCCAGCAGGTCTTCCGCGCGCTGCTGCTGCAGCGCCAGGCCCGTATAGTGAAACGTCAGCTTCGAGCGCTTGCCGCGCCCGGCTTCTGCCTGCCAGGTTAGCCAGCCCGCCTGCTGCATGGCGCCAAGCAGGTTACGCATATGGCGACGCGAACAGCTAAGCTGGAGCGCCAGCTGGTCGAGCGTGGTTTCCTGCGGCTGGCCCTCGCAGCTCTGCCAGAGCCGGATAAACTGCTGCTGTAAACGCGTTGATTGCATAAAAGGGGAACTCTTGCTGAAAAGTCGCCTGTTTTTCTTGCCCTATATTAAGGCAATACTGGTTAGCGATGAAAGTGCGGGAGGCATTCTTTTGAATGGCGCGCTTTCAAGACTTTATATCTGAGTAAGGTGTGCTTTCACCAGCCAGCAGGCGTCTTGCCCGCTGGCTTTTTTCATTTCCCGTTTTCTTCTATGCTTGCTGTTTGCGCCCGCGTGCGGGCCTCTTTATTTGCAAGGGATGTGGTATGAAATCGTTGCTTACGCGTCAACGTCGTATTAACCCGGTTTACCTCGCTTTTATGGCTGTCTCTTTTATGGTGGGTATCGCGGGGGCGCTACAGGCGCCAACGCTGAGCCTGTTTCTGACGCGCGAAGTGGGCGAGCGGCCATTCTGGGTGGGGCTGTTTTATACCGTGAACGCAATTGCCGGTATTGCGGTCAGCCTGCTGCTGGCGAAACGATCGGACAACCGTGGCGATCGACGTATGCTGATCCTCTTTTGCTGTCTGATGGCGACAGGCAACGCGCTGCTGTTCGCTTTTAACCGCGATTATCTGACGCTGATCACTTTTGGCGTGCTGCTGTCAGCGTTGGCCAGCGTCGCCATGCCGCAAATTTTTGCGCTGGCGCGCGAGTATGCGGACAGCTCTGCGCGTGAAGTCGTGATGTTCAGTTCGGTAATGCGCGCCCAGCTTTCGCTGGCGTGGGTGATCGGCCCGCCGCTCTCTTTCGCGCTGGCGTTGAACTACGGCTTTACCACCATGTTTTCCGTTGCCGCCGCGCTGTTTGTGCTCTGCATCGCGCTGATCTGGTTTGCGCTGCCTTCCGTACCACGAGTGGAACAGTCGCCGGAGGTGGTTATCACGCAAATCAGCGCGTGGAAAAACAGAGACGTGCGGCTGCTGTTTATCGCCTCGCTGCTGATGTGGACCTGCAACACCATGTATATCATTGATATGCCGCTTTATATCAGCAGCGTGCTGGGCCTGCCGGACAGGCTGGCGGGCCTGCTGATGGGCGTGGCGGCGGGTCTGGAGATCCCGGCGATGCTGCTGGCCGGGCACTATGTTAAGCGCTTCGGCAAGCGCAACATGATGCTGTTTGCCGTGGCGGCGGGCGTGCTGTTTTATCTGGGGCTGGTGCTGTTTCACTCGCGTGCGGCGCTGCTGGCGCTACAGATTTTCAACGCTATTTTTATCGGCATCATCGCCGGGATTGGCATGCTCTATTTTCAGGATCTGATGCCCGGCAGACCAGGTGCGGCCACCACGCTTTTTACCAACAGCATTTCGACCGGCGTGATCCTGGCGGGCGTGTTGCAGGGCGCGCTGGCAGAAACGTTCGGCCACTATTCGGTTTACTGGGGCGCGCTGATCCTCGCCGTCGCGGCTTTGGCGATGTCGGCTAAGGTGAAGGATGTTTGAGTGGAGGGAAGCGGCCCGCTCGGGCCGCTTTTAACCCGACTGAAGCTAGCGCAAGAACGCTGGCTGCCGCCGTTCATACTCGCTGATGCTGGCTTCGTGCTGCAGCGTCAGGCCAATGCTATCCAGCCCGTTCAACAGGCAGTGACGACGGAAAGGATCGATGCTGAAAGCGTAACGCTTGTCGCCTGCCACCACTTCCTGCCTGTCCAAATCCACGGTAAAGCTGACGCCCGGCTCGGCGGCGACCCGTTGAAACAGCGCATCCATTTCGGCTTCGCTTAACGTCACCAGCAGCAGCTGATTATTAAACGCGTTATTGGCAAAAATATCGGCGAAATCACTGCCGATAATCGCCTGGATACCGTAGTCGGTCAGCGCCCAGGGCGCGTGTTCGCGCGAAGATCCACAGCCGAAGTTCTCCCTCGTCAGCATAATGCTGGCGCCGCGAAAGGCCGGTTTATTCAGGATAAAGTCAGGGTCAGGGATCTGACCTTCCGCATCCTTGTAGCGCCAGTCGTAAAACAGGTTGCGGCCAAAACCGGTGCGCGTCACCATCTGTAAAAACTGCTTCGGGATAATGGCGTCGGTGTCGACGTTGGCGGCGTCCATCGGTACCACCACGCCCGTATGCTGCGTAAATTTTTTCGCCATAGTTACTCCTTATCCAGCTCGCGGATATCGGCAAAGCGACCGGCTACCGCCGCAGCGGCGGCCATCGCCGGGCTGAGCAAATGCGTACGTCCGCCACGGCCCTGGCGGCCTTCGAAATTACGGTTGCTGGTTGAGGCGCAGCGCTCGCCCGGACTCAGGCGATCGTTATTCATCGCCAGACACATCGAGCAGCCGGGCAGGCGCCATTCGAAACCGGCAGCCAGAAAGATTTGATCCAGACCTTCCGCTTCGGCCTGCGCTTTGACCGGCCCGGAGCCGGGCACGACGTAAGCCTGCACGCCAGCGGCGATTTTATGCCCTTTGACCACGGAGGCCGCCGCGCGCAGATCCTCAATACGGGAATTGGTGCAGGAGCCGATAAATACCTTATCAATCCGCACGTCAGTCAGCCTGATGCCCGGTTTGAGATCCATATAGGCCAGCGCTTTTTCCGCCGAGGCGCGTTCAATGGGATCGCTGAAGCTGGCCGGATCGGGGATGACGTCGTTGACGGCGATCACCTGGCCGGGATTGGTGCCCCAGGTGACCTGCGGCGCGATCTCACTGGCATTAAGCGTCACGACTTTATCAAAGCGGGCACCGCTATCGGATTTCAGCGTGCGCCAGTAGGCGACTGCCTGTTCCCAGGCCCCATCTTTGGGCGCAAACTGGCGGCCCTTCACATAATTAAACGTGGTCTCATCCGGCGCGACCAGGCCCGCTTTCGCGCCCAGCTCAATCGCCATATTGCACAGCGTCATGCGGCCTTCCATGCTGAGCTGCTCCACGGCCGGGCCGCAGAACTCCACCACGTGCCCGTTGCCGCCGCCGCTGCCGGTTTTACCGATGATCGCCAGCGCGATATCCTTGGCGGTAATGCCCGGCGCCGTCTGCCCCACGACTTCGATTTTCATGGTTTTAGCGCGCGACTGCTTCAGCGTCTGCGTTGCCAGCACGTGTTCGACTTCTGACGTGCCGATGCCAAACGCCAGCGCGCCGAAAGCGCCGTGGGTAGAAGTATGCGAATCGCCGCAGACGATGGTCATACCGGGCAGCGACATGCCCTGTTCAGGCCCGATAACGTGCACAATGCCCTGAAAAGGATGCTTCAGATCGTACAGCCGCACGCCGAATTCTTCGCAGTTTTTGATCAGCATCGACATCTGAATGCGCGCCATCTCGCCGCTGGCGTTGATATCCCGCGTTTGCGTAGAGACGTTGTGATCCATCGTGGCGAAAGTTTTACCCGGCTGACGCACCGGGCGGCCGTGCGCGCGCAGACCGTCAAAAGCCTGCGCCGAGGTCACTTCATGCACCAGGTGCCTGTCGATATAAAGCAGCGGCGTCTCGTCAGGCGCTTCATACACGACATGGGCGTCAAACAGCTTCTCGTATAATGTTTTCATAATCAGGCTTCGCGGATAAATCGGGCGATAACGGAACCCATCTCCTCGGTGCCGACGGCATCGCCGTCGCCAGCCAGGTCGCCGGTACGGTAATTTTCTGCCAGCGCGCGGCTGATGGCCTGCTCAATGGCATCGGCCGCGTCGGCGGCTTGCAGGCTGTAGCGCAGCAGCAGCGCCAGCGACAGGATCTGAGCGACAGGATTGGCAATATTTTTTCCGGCGATATCCGGCGCGGAGCCGCCTGCCGGTTCAAACAGGCCAAAACCCTGTTCGTTAAGGCTGGCGGAAGGCAGCATCCCCATCGAGCCGGTAATCATCGCACACTCGTCGGAGAGAATATCGCCAAACAGGTTAGAGCAAAGCATAACGTCGAACTGTGAAGGTTCTTTGATCAGCTGCATCGTGGCGTTATCAATATACATATGATGCAGCTCGACATCCGGGTAATCCTGCGCCACTTCCGTTACGATCTGCCGCCATAAAATGGACGATTGCAGCACGTTTGCTTTATCAATCGACGTCACTTTTTTACGGCGCTTGCGGGCAGATTCAAAGGCGATGCGGGCGATGCGTTCGATCTCGAAGCGGTGATAAACCTCGGTATCAAAGGCGCGCTCGTGCTGGCCGCTGCCTTCACGGCCTTTCGGCTGGCCAAAATAGATGCCGCCGGTCAGCTCGCGCACCACCAGAATATCGAAGCCTTTGGCGGCGATATCGGCGCGTAGCGGGCAGAACGCTTCCAGCCCCTGATGCAGGCTGGCCGGCCGCAGGTTGCTGAACAGTCTGAAGTGCTTACGCAACGGCAGCAGCGCACCGCGCTCCGGCTGCTCCGCTGGCGGCAGGTGTTCCCATTTCGGGCCGCCGACGGAGCCAAACAGGATCGCATCCGCCTGTTCGCAGCCCGCCACGGTGGCCGGCGGCAGCGGCTCGCCGTGACGGTCGATGGCAATGCCGCCGACGTCATACTCGCTGGTGGTGATGCGCAGATCGAAACGCTGACGTACCGCATCCAGCACCTTCGCAGCCTGCGCCATGACTTCCGGCCCGATGCCGTCGCCCGGCAATACGGCAATATGATAAGTCCTTGTCATTATACGGCTTCCTTTTCGTTGGCTTTGCGCTGCAGTTCCTGCTCGACCTGGCGCGCGCGCCAGATATTGTTCAGGGCGTTGATCATGGCTTTGGCGGAGGATTCCACGATATCCGTCGCCAGGCCCACGCCGTGGAATTTACGGCCGTTATAGTTCACCACGATATCAACCTGGCCCAGCGCGTCTTTGCCATGGCCTTTGGCGGTCAGCTGATATTTCACCAGCTCGATATCAAAGTCGGTAATACGGTTGATCGCCTGGTAAACGGCATCCACCGGCCCATTGCCCGTCGCGGCTTCGGCGATAGATTCTTCTCCGCAGTTCAGCTTGACCGAAGCGGTTGCCATCACGCTGGAGCCGGACTGCACGCTGAAGTAGTCCAGGCGGAAATGTTCCGGCTCTTCGTTCTGCTTGTTAATAAAGGCCAGCGCTTCCAGATCGTAATCGAACACCTGGCCCTTTTTATCGGCCAGCTTCAGGAAGGCGTCGTACAGGCTGTCCAGATTGTAATCCTGCTCTTTGTAACCCATCTCCTCCATGCGGTGTTTCACGGCCGCACGACCGGAGCGAGAGGTCAGGTTCAGCTGGATTTGGTGCAGGCCGATCGATTCCGGCGTCATGATTTCGTAGTTTTCGCGGTTTTTCAGCACGCCGTCCTGGTGAATACCGGAGGAGTGGGCGAAAGCGCCGCTGCCCACCACGGCTTTATTGGCCGGGATTGGCATATTGCAGATCTGGCTGACCAGCTGGCTGGTGCGGTAGATTTCCTGATGGTGAATATGGGTATGCACGTTCATCAGCTGGCTGCGGGTTTTTATCGCCATGATGGCTTCTTCCAGCGCACAGTTGCCTGCACGCTCGCCCAAACCGTTAATGGTGCCCTCAATCTGGCGCGCGCCAGCCTGCACGGCGGCGATAGAATTGCCGACCGCCATGCCCAAATCGTCATGGGTATGCACTGACAGGATCGCTTTGTCGATATTGGGTACGCGGTTGCGCAGCTGGGTGAAAATGTTGCTGTACTCGCTCGGCAGGGTGTAGCCCACGGTGTCAGGGATATTGATGGTAGTGGCGCCGGCGTTGATGGCGGCTTCCACGACGCGGCACAGATCGTCGATTGGCGTCCGACCGCCGTCTTCGCAGGAAAATTCGACGTCGTCGGTGTAGTTACGCGCATGTTTTACCATGCGCACGGCGCGCTCGATCACTTCCGGCAGCGTGCTGCGCAGCTTGGTGGCGATATGCATGGGCGACGTCGCCAGAAAGGTGTGGATGCGGTAGGCCTCGGCCACGCGCAGCGCTTCGTAAGCCGCATCGATATCTTTTTCCACACAGCGGGCCAGCGCGCAAACACGGCTGTTTTTTACCTGGCGAGCGATAGTCTGCACGGATTCGAAGTCGCCTGGCGAAGAAACCGGAAAACCGACCTCCATCACGTCAACGCCCATACGCTCCAGCGCCAGCGCTATCTGCAATTTCTCTTTCACGCTCAGACTGGCCTGCAATGCCTGTTCACCATCACGCAGCGTGGTATCGAAAATAATAACTTGTTGGCTCATCAGATAATTCCTTTCATGTTTGCATCGCTAATGCTACGAGCATAAAAAAACCCGCGCAGTAGCGCGGGTTTTTTAGTTTGCAAGCCTGAATCAGTGATTCATTCCGCCCACAAGTCTACCGCGCATAAATATGCGTTTAGTAGTAGACCAGGTAGGAGGAGGGTACGGATCATTGAGTCAGGCCTCATAAATTTGCTGTTCCTTTATTGATACTTGAAAGCGGGGGGCGATGTCAAGGCGAGTCACAAGGTTATAATTAGCGACGTAAAATCAGCGCAGAGAAATTATTCTGGCTCAGCAAAGGCAGACAGAACAAAAAGGCGTACGGCAGGCCGCCCAGCAGAAAACCATCGAAAAACAAAAGGGAGTGCTGGCGGTTTTTAGCAAAAATAGCCTTTTTTATCAGGATATTACATAGGTTTTTCTTATAAACAACTTTCACCAACAATGCCCGGTTAGTTAGCGCATTCTTTTTCAGATAGATCGGGAAGCAGCAGAAAAAACTAAATCCGCCGCGATGTTTGAACAGGTAAACTTTATTCAAAGAAGTTCACTCATTAATAACGAAACGATCACACTGGAAAATAAAGCGCAGTCAGCATAAACCGCTTTTTTCCTGGCGAATAGTTAGTGTAAACGTCGACGCGTTAGCGAAACAGGTAGTGCCTTAATGAGGGCTTTCATTCATCAGTCACGTGCAGGACGTTTGCCTGTCGGGTTTTCTGCGGTTATGGTAAATCTTCACTCAAAGCAAAAATAAAACGGGCATCGCCCTGTACCTGGCCGCTGAAAATATTTTTAGCGGTTGAATAAACACAGGTTTTGAACTTATCGGCAGGCAGGCGTTATTTTCTGCATAAGCGCGTTAAGCACGTCGGTAAATCAGCACCTTAAAGCCTGGAGGCAAAAATGGAGATGTTGTCAGGAGCCGAGATGGTGGTCCGATCGTTAATCGATCAGGGCGTAAAACATGTGTTCGGCTACCCCGGCGGGGCAGTACTGGATATCTATGACGCATTGCAAACCGTGGGCGGCATTGACCACGTGCTGGTGCGCCATGAGCAGGGCGCTGTACATATGGCCGATGGCTACGCACGCGCTACCGGCGAAACCGGCGTGGTGCTGGTCACGTCCGGGCCGGGCGCCACCAACGCTATTACCGGCATTGCCACCGCCTATATGGATTCTATTCCTATGGTCGTGCTCTCCGGGCAGGTTCCTTCCTCCCTTATTGGCTATGACGCCTTCCAGGAGTGCGACATGGTCGGTATTTCGCGGCCGATCGTCAAACACAGCTTTATGGTGAGGCAGGTTGAAGATATCCCCACCGTCGTGAAAAAAGCCTTCTGGCTGGCGGCCAGCGGGCGTCCCGGCCCGGTGGTGATCGACCTGCCAAAAGATATGATGAATCCGGCGAACAAGCTGCCGTATCAGTGGCCGGAATCGGTCAGTATGCGCTCTTACAATCCCACGACGCAGGGGCATCGGGGCCAAATCAAGCGCGCGCTGCAAAGCCTGCTGGCGGCGAAAAAACCCGTTCTCTATGCGGGCGGCGGCGTAATCAATGCCGACTGCGCCAACGAGCTGCGCGAGTTCGCCGAACAACTCAATTTGCCGGTGACCTGCTCGCTGATGGGCCTGGGCGCTTTCCCCGGCACCCATCGCCAGTGTTTAGGCATGTTGGGGATGCACGGCACCTATGAAGCGAATATGACGATGCACAATGCCGACGTTATTTTCGCCGTTGGCGTGCGTTTCGATGACCGCACCACCAATAATTTAATGAAGTATTGTCCGAACGCGACGGTGCTGCATATTGATATCGATCCCGCGACTATCTCCAAAACCGTGCCGGCAGACGTGCCGATCGTCGGCGATGCCCGCGATGTGCTGAAGCAGATGCTGGAGATGCTAAAACAGCACAGCGAGCAGGATTGCGACAGCCTGCGCGACTGGTGGCAGAGCATCGAACAGTGGCGAGCGCGTCAGTGCCTGGCGTTCGATCGCAGCAGCGAGAAAATCAAACCGCAGGCGGTAATCGAAACGATCTGGCGTCTGACCAACGGCGACGCCTACGTGACCTCCGACGTGGGGCAGCATCAGATGTTCGCCGCGCTTTATTACCCCTTTGACAAGCCGCGCCGCTGGATCAACTCGGGCGGTCTGGGCACGATGGGTTTCGGCCTGCCTGCCGCGCTGGGCGTCAAGCTGGCGCTGCCGGAGGAAACCGTGGTTTGCGTCACGGGCGACGGCAGTATTCAGATGAATATTCAGGAGCTGTCGACCGCGCTGCAATATAATCTGCCGGTGCTGGTGCTGAGCCTTAACAATCGCTATCTGGGCATGGTGAAGCAGTGGCAGGATATGATCTATTCGGGACGGCATTCGCAATCCTATATGGAGTCGCTGCCCGATTTTATCAGGCTGGCGGAGGCTTACGGCCATGTCGGCATCGGCATTAATCATCCGCATGAGCTGGAAGAAAAACTGAGCCAGGCGCTGGTAGAGCTGCGTAAAGGCCGCCTGGTGTTTGTGGACGTTAACGTTGACGGCAGCGAGCACGTTTACCCGATGCAGATCCGCGGCGGCGGAATGGACGAAATGTGGCTGAGCAAAACGGAGAGGACATAATTATGCGTCGTGTTTTATCGGTACTGCTGGAAAACGAATCCGGCGCATTATCGCGGGTAGTGGGGCTTTTTTCTCAGCGCGGTTACAACATCGAAAGCCTGACCGTCGCGCCTACTGACGATCCGACGCTGTCGCGGATGACTATTCAGACCGTGGGCGACGAGAAGGTGCTGGAGCAGATTGAAAAGCAGCTGCACAAGCTGGTGGACGTGCTGCGCGTCACGGAGCTGGGCCAGGGCGCATTTGTCGAGCGCGAGATCATGCTGGTGAAAATCCAGGCGACCGGCTACGGGCGTGAAGAGGTTAAGCGCAGCGCGGAAATCTTCCGTGGGCAGATCGTCGACGTGACGCCTTCGCTTTATACGGTTCAGCTGGCGGGCACCAGCGACAAGCTGGACGCTTTTTTAAGCACCGTTCGTGAAGTGGCGGAAATCGTTGAGGTTGCACGTTCAGGCGTTGTCGGCGTTGCGCGCGGCGAGCGAATTATGCGCTGATTGCCCCGCGTGATAATTGCGAAAAGCTTCTAACCCGGCGTAATGCCGGGTTTTTTTATTTTTGCCAGAAAGCTCCCGACTGGGGCTAAAAGAGGTTGCTGGCGCAGCCGTTAGATGTAAGATTATCTTATCCTTAGCCGCGACATGGCTATTTTTTCTGCGCCGTCATGGTGCCTGAAGCGTGGAGTTATTGTGAAACTGGATGAAATTGCGCGTCTTGCTGGTGTATCGCGCACGACGGCCAGCTACGTTATAAACGGAAAAGCCCGGCAGTATCGTGTCAGCGACAAGACCGTAGAAAAAGTCATGGCGGTGGTTCGCGAGCATAATTATCACCCTAATGCGGTCGCCGCAGGCTTAAGGGCAGGGCGTACCCGCTCGATAGGCCTGGTTATTCCCGATTTAGAGAATACCAGCTATACGCGGATCGCGAATTATCTGGAGCGCCAGGCCCGTCAGCGCGGCTATCAGCTGCTGATCGCCTGCTCCGAAGATCAGCCGGATAACGAAATGCGCTGCGTGGAACACCTGTTACAGCGCAAGGTAGACGCGATTATCGTTTCGACCTCCCTGCCGCCGGAACACCCTTTTTACCAGCGCTGGATTAACGATCCTTTGCCGATCGTAGCGCTGGATCGCGCGCTGGATCGCGAACACTTCACCAGCGTCGTCGGCGCCGATCAGGATGATGCCGAGATGCTGGCGGCCGAACTGCGCAAGCAGCCGGCTGAATCCATTCTTTACCTCGGCGCGCTGCCGGAGCTGTCCGTCAGCTTCCTGCGTGAAATGGGCTTTCGCCAGGCGTGGCAGGGCGACGAGCGCCATATCGACTATATCTATGCCAACAGCTTTGAGCGCACGGCGGCGGCGGCGCTGTTTGAAACCTGGCTGGAAACGCACGCCATGCCCGATGCGCTGTTTACCACCTCTTTTGGTCTGCTGCAGGGCGTGATGGACGTGGCGCTGAAGCGGGAAGGGCGGATGCCGACCGATTTATCAATAGCCACCTTCGGCGATCATGAACTGCTGGATTTTCTGGATTGTCCGGTACTGGCGGTAGGTCAGCGTCATCGCGACGTGGCCGAGCGGGTGCTGGAACTGGTGCTGGCCAGCCTGGACGAGCCGCGTAAGCCAAAACCCGGCCTGACGCGTATCCGTCGCAATCTTTACCGGCGTGGACGCCTGAGCCGTAAAGGAAGTTAATCAGTTGCTAAAAGGGTGTCTTTTATTGGCACCTTTTATTTTTCTGGTTTCGCAACTTTTCGCGCGGTGCCGGATGCCCAAATAAGACCGGTGCGTTTTTGGTTTGTCGTTAGCGTAAATAAAAGTAAAGATAAAGTTTCAAATGATTTTAACTTTCCGAAAATGCACGCTTATTAAAACGTTAGCGACACGCCTTCGCTGCCGCATCAGGCAGAACGGCACTATCAGGCCATTTTCTTAGGAAATTCCTTAAAATACCGGTCAACGGCTAAAGTTGGCGGCCGGAATTTTACGGGTAACGGCTGGTATATTTTTGAACAACTCAGACTTTCTCATCAATTTCCCGTCACTATTCATTAGTTTAATTTTCGATAGCGCGCTAAAGGCGCTTCTTTTTTAACTCTTTGCTGTTTTTTCTGGAAAAGAAATAATTCTTCAGGGCCTGCGCTGTCGCTTGACAATGATTTCCTCCGCTCCGTACACTCCTCCGGGTGGGAATTTGTGGTGTAAAGTGGGACTTAAGGGTAACCAAAGGGGAAGACTGGCATGTTCCGTGGAGCAACGTTAGTCAATCTCGACGGCAAAGGGCGACTGGCTGTGCCCATGCGCTACCGCGAAACGCTGATCGGGGAATCTCAGGGGCAAATGGTGTGTACTATTG
Organism: Erwinia sp. TECH1; assembly: GCF_054057575.1. NCBI lineage: Bacteria > Pseudomonadati > Pseudomonadota > Gammaproteobacteria > Enterobacterales > Erwiniaceae > Erwinia > Erwinia sp. TECH1. The sequence continues at coordinate 1,048,078 of NZ_JBSRZK010000001.1, forward strand.
ACCTCCATCAGCCATGCCTGCTGCTTTACACCCTGCCTGAATGGGAAATTATTGAACGTAAGCTGGCTCGCTTATCGAGCATGAACCCGGTAGAGCGCCGTATTCAGCGCTTGTTGCTTGGTCATGCCAGCGAATGCCAGATGGATAATGCAGGCCGTTTGCTGATTGCGGGTACGCTCCGTCAGCACGCGAATCTGACCAAAGAAGTGATGCTGGTTGGACAGTTTAACAAGTTTGAGCTGTGGGATGAACAGACCTGGTATCAACAAGTCAGGGAGGATATTGACGCGGAGCAGTCGTCTCAGGAACCGCTATCTGAGCGCTTGCAGGACTTGTCATTATAGCTATGCAGGAAAATTTTAAACATACCACGGTGCTGCTGGACGAGGCGGTCAACGGCCTCAATATCAAACCAGACGGCATCTATATTGATGGCACCTTTGGACGAGGCGGGCATTCCCGACTGATCCTCTCCGCGCTGGGCGAACAGGGGCGTCTGTACGCCATCGACCGCGACCCGCAGGCTATTGCCGCCGCCGCCGCCATTACCGATCCGCGCTTTACCATTATACATGGGCCTTTCTCCGCGCTGGCGGAGTATGTTGACGCGCGCGGGCTGACCGGCCGCATCGACGGCATTTTACTGGATTTGGGCGTCTCTTCGCCGCAGCTGGATGATGCCGAACGCGGCTTCTCTTTTATGCGCGACGGCCCGCTGGATATGCGCATGGATCCGACCAAAGGCTTATCTGCTGCGCAGTGGCTGCTTCAGGCAGAGGAGAGCGATATCGCCTTTGTGCTGAAAACCTTTGGCGAAGAGCGCTTCGCAAAACGCATCGCGCGCGCCATCGTCGAGCGCAACCGCGAGCAGCCAATGACCCGCACCAAAGAGCTGGCGGACGTGATTTATGCCGCTACGCCGGTAAAAGATAAATTCAAGCATCCGGCGACGCGCAGCTTCCAGGCTATCCGTATTTGGGTCAACAGCGAGCTGGAAGAGATTGAAAAAGCGCTGAAAGGCGCGCTTTCCGCGCTGGCGCCGCAGGGCCGCCTGTCGGTGATCAGCTTCCACTCGCTGGAAGACCGTATCGTCAAACGCTTTATGCGCGAACAGAGCCGTGGCCCGCAGGTTCCGGCCGGTATTCCGATGACGGAAGCGCAGCTGAGCAAGCTCGGCGGCCGTCAGCTTAAAGCGCTGGGCAAAATGATGCCGGGCGAAGCGGAAGTGGCGGAAAACCCGCGCGCGCGCAGTTCCGTATTACGTATTGCTGAGAGAACAGACGCATGATCGGCAACGAGCGACACAGTTTACCCGGCGTGATTGCAGGCGATCTTTTACGCCACGGCAAAATCCCGCTGATCCTGGCTGTCGCCGTGCTGGTGTCTGCGGTGCTGGTGGTGACCACGGCGCATAAAACCCGCCTGCTCACCGCGCAGCGCGAGCAGCTGGTGCTGGAACGCGACGCGCTGGATATCGAATGGCGCAACCTGATTCTGGAAGAGAATGCGCTGGGCGATCACAGCCGCGTGGAAAGAACGGCGATGGAAAAACTGCAAATGCAGCATGTCGATCCTTCGCAGGAAAATATTGTGGTACAGCCATAAGGGCATAAATGAAAGCCGCAGTTAAGACGCTTAAGACAAAACGTCAGGAAGATCAGGCCAGCTTTGTCAGCTGGCGTTTTGCGTTGTTGTGCGGCTGTATTTTACTCGCGCTGGGCGGACTGCTGGCGCGCATGGCTTATCTGCAGGTGATCAACCCGGATAAGCTGGTGCGGGAAGGCGATATGCGCTCGCTGCGCGTCCAGGCCGTTCCGACCTCTCGTGGCATGATCACCGATCGCGCCGGGCGGCCGCTGGCCGTCAGCGTGCCGGTCAACGCTATCTGGGCCGATCCGAAAGAGCTGCACGCCAAAGGCGGCATCACGCTGGACAGCCGCTGGCAGGCGCTTTCCGATGCGCTTTCCATTCCGCTGGATCAGCTGGCGGCGCGCGTTAACGCCAATCCCAAAGGGCGCTTCGTCTATCTGGCGCGCCAGGTCAATCCGGCCATCGGCGACTACATTAAAAAACTCAAGCTTCCCGGCATCTTTTTACGGGAAGAGTCGCGTCGCTACTATCCGGCAGGGCAGGTCACGTCACATCTGATCGGCTTTACCAACATTGATGGTCAGGGCATTGAAGGCGTCGAAAAGAGCTTTGATAAATGGCTGACGGGCGAGCCGGGCGAGCGCACCGTGCGCAAAGACCGCCATGGCCGCGTGATTGAGGATGTCTCTTCCGTAGACAGCCGGGCGGCGCACAACCTGGCGCTGAGCATTGACGAACGCCTGCAGGCGCTGGTCTATCGCGAACTGAACAACGCCGTCGCCTTTAACAAGGCGGAGTCGGGCACCGCCGTGCTGGTGGATGTTAACACCGGCGAAGTGCTGGCGATGGCCAACAGCCCGGCCTATAACCCGAACAACCTTACCGGCGTCACCAAAGACGTAATGCGCAACCGCGCCATCACCGATATTTTCGAGCCGGGTTCAACCGTCAAACCGATGGTGGTCATGACCGCGCTACAGCGCGGCGTGGTGCGGGAAAACAGCGTGCTGAACACCGTGCCTTACCGCATTAACGGCCATGAGATCAAAGACGTGGCCCGCTATAACGAGCTGACGCTGACCGGCGTTCTGCAAAAATCGAGTAACGTCGGCGTTTCCAGGCTGGCGTTAGCGATGCCGTCCTCAGCGCTGGTAGAAACCTACTCGCACTTTGGACTGGGTAAAGCGACCAATCTGGGACTGGTCGGAGAAAGTAGTGGCTTATATCCCCAAAAACAACGGTGGTCTGACATAGAGAGGGCCACCTTCTCTTTCGGCTACGGGCTGATGGTAACGCCGTTACAGTTAGCGCGAGTCTACGCCACAATCGGCAGCTATGGTCTCTATCGCCCGCTGTCGATTACCAAAGTCGATCCGCCCGTGGGCGGACAGCGCGTATTTTCTGAAGAAGTGGTTCGCACCGTCATGCATATGATGGAGAGCGTGGCGCTGCCCGGCGGCGGCGGCGTAAAAGCGGCCATCAAAGGCTACCGCATCGCCATTAAAACCGGTACGGCGAAAAAAGTCGGGCCGGACGGGCGCTACGTTAACAAATATATTGCCTACACCGCCGGCGTTGCACCGGCAAGCCGTCCCCGTTTTGCGCTGGTGGTGGTGATCAACGATCCCCAGGCCGGTAAATATTACGGCGGCGCGGTTTCGGCTCCGGTGTTTGGCGCCATTATGGGCGGTGTATTGCGCACCATGAATATCGAACCTGATGCGCTACCGGTCGTTGAAAAAAACGAGCTGGTAGACAATAAGTGAGGGATCAAGTGACAGATCGTAATCTGCACGACTTACTGGCGCCGTGGGTGCCTGGCGCGCCCGCGCTGCCGCTGCGTGAAATGATCCTGGACAGCCGTTTAGCGGCTGCCGGCGATCTCTTTGTCGCCGTAAAAGGCCATACGGCAGACGGCCGTCGTTTTATTCCCCAGGCTATCGCGCAGGGCGTGGCGGCGATTATCGCCGAAGCGGAAGGCGAAGCGGAAGATGGCGACATCACTACCGTGCACGGCGTGCCGGTGATTTATCTGGCGCAGCTGAGCCAGCGGCTTTCCGCGCTGGCCGGGCGCTTTTACCAGCAGCCGGGCGAAAAACTGCGCCTGATTGGCGTGACCGGCACCAATGGCAAAACCACCACCACTCAGCTGCTGGCGCAATGGGCGCAGCTGCTGGGCGAAACCGGCGCGGTGATGGGCACCGTCGGCAACGGCCTTTACGGGCATCTGGCGCCGGTTGAAAACACGACCGGCTCGGCGGTTGAGGTACAGCAGACGCTGGCTTCGCTGGTGGAGCAGGGCGCGACGCTGGCCGCGATGGAGGTTTCCTCCCACGGTCTGGTGCAGCATCGCGTAGCGGCGCTGCCTTTTGCCGCTGCGGCCTTTACCAACCTCAGCCGCGATCACCTGGACTACCACGGTGATATGACGCGCTATGAGTCCGCCAAATGGCTGCTTTTCTCCGAGCACATGGTCGGCCAGGCCATTATCAATGCCGATGACGAGACGGGACGCCGCTGGCTGGCGAACCTGCCGGACGCCGTTGCCGTTACGCTGGAAGATAACCTGGAGCCGGGCTGTCATGGCCGCTGGCTGAAGGCGACGGACGTGCGCTATCACGACAACGGCGCCGCCATCCGTTTTGACTCCAGCTGGGGCGGCGGCGAGCTGGAAAGCCGTCTGATGGGCGCGTTTAACGTCAGCAATCTGCTGGTGGCGCTGGCAACGCTGTTGGCGCTGGGTTATCCGCTCAACGAGCTGGTGGCGACCGGCAACCGACTACAGCCGGTCACCGGCCGTATGGAAGTCTTCAGCTCGCCCGCCAAGCCAACGGTAGTGGTGGATTATGCCCACACGCCGGACGCGCTGGAAAAAGCGCTGGAGGCCGCTCGCCTGCACTGTAAAGGCAAGCTGTGGTGCGTCTTCGGCTGCGGCGGCGATCGCGACAAAGGCAAGCGTCCGCTGATGGGCGCCATTGCCGAGCAGTTCTCCGACGTGGTGGTGATCACCGACGATAACCCGCGCAGCGAAGATCCTGCCGCTATCGTGGCCGACATTCTGACCGGCCTGCTCGATCCGGGCCGCGCCCGCATGGTAGCCGGACGAGCACAGGCGGTCACTAACGCCATCATGCAGGCTAAAGAAGAAGATATCGTGCTGGTTGCCGGTAAAGGTCATGAAGATTATCAAATCGTCGGCAACCGTCGGCTGGACTATTCCGACCGCGAAACCGTGGCGCGTTTGCTGGGGGTGATGGCATGATCGCACTCTCTCTGCAAAAGCTGGCTGAGATCACCGGCGGTGAACTAATCGGCAGCGACCTTACCTTTAGCGAAGTGACCACCGATACGCGCAAGATAAGCGCCGGCTGTCTGTTTATCGCGCTGAAGGGCGAGCGTTTTGACGCGCACGAGCTGGTCGGCGACGCGATAGCGGCCGGTTCGGCGGCTCTGTTAGTCAGTAAGCACTTACCTGTTGCGGTTCCTCAGGTGGTGGTCAGTGATACGCGCATAGCGCTGGGCCAGCTGGCCGGCTGGGTTCGCCAGCAGTCGACGGCGCGCGTCGTGGCGCTGACCGGCTCTTCCGGCAAAACCTCGGTCAAAGAGATGACCGCCGCCATTCTGCGCCAGTGCGGCGAAACGCTGTATACCGCAGGCAATCTGAATAACGATATCGGCGTCCCGCTGACGCTGCTGCGTCTGAGCGCGCAGCACCAGTACGCGGTGATTGAGCTGGGCGCTAACCATCAGGGCGAAATCGCCTGGACCACCAGCCTGGCGCGACCGGAAACGGCGCTGGTCAACAACCTGGCGGCCGCGCACCTGGAAGGGTTCGGCTCGCTGGCAGGCGTGGCCAAAGCCAAAGGCGAAATTTTTCAGGGGCTGCCGGACAACGGCACCGCCATTCTGAACGCCGACAGCAACGACGAGGCTAACTGGCAGCCGATGCTGAAGGGCAAAACGGTCTGGCACTTCTCTTCCCAACCGCAGGCCGAAAGCGAGTTCGCCGCCAGCGATGTGCAAATCACCAGCTCTGGCACCCATTTTGTGATGAAAACGCCTGTAGGCAGCGTAGCCGTTCAGCTGCCGCTGCCGGGGCGTCACAATATCGCGAATGCGCTGGCCGCCGCCGCGCTGGCTATCTCCGTCGGCGCTTCCCTGGAAGCGGTACAGCTTGGCTTAGGCCAGCTTGAAGCCGTGCCGGGCCGCCTTTTCCCGGTTCTGCTGGCGGAAAATCAGCTGCTGCTGGACGACAGCTATAACGCCAACGTCGGCTCGATGACCGCAGCGGCTCAGGTGCTGGCGGATATGCCGGGCTATCGCGTGATGGTCACCGGCGATATGGCGGAGCTGGGCGAGGAGGCCGAAGCGTGCCATCGCGAAGTGGGCGAAGCGGCGCGGCGCGCCGGTATTGATAAGGTGCTTAGCGTGGGCACATTAAGCCGCGCTATCGGCGAGGCCAGCGGCGTGGGCGAACATTTTACCGATAAGGCTGCCGTCACGGCGCGTCTGCGGACGCTGCTGGCGGAACAGCCGACGATCACCATTTTAGTTAAAGGTTCACGTAGTGCCGCCATGGAGCAGGTAGTACAGAGCTTACAGGAGAAAAGAACATGCTAGTCTGGCTGGCCGAACATCTGGTCGCTTTTTATTCAGGCTTTAACGTCTTTTCCTATCTGACGTTTCGCGCCATCGTCAGCCTGCTGACCGCGCTGTTTATCTCGCTGTGGATGGGGCCGCGCATGATCGCCCGCCTGCAGGAAATGTCCTTCGGTCAGGTCGTGCGTAACGACGGCCCGGAATCGCACTTCAGCAAGCGCGGCACGCCGACCATGGGCGGCATTATGATCCTGTTCTCCATTACCGTCTCGGTGCTGATGTGGGCCTATCCGTCCAACCCTTACGTCTGGTGCGTGCTGGTGGTGCTGGTGGGTTTTGGCATCATTGGGTTTGTGGACGATTACCGCAAGGTGGTGCGTAAAGACACGAAAGGGCTGATCGCGCGCTGGAAATATTTCTGGATGTCGGTGATTTCGCTGGGCGTCGCCTTTACGCTCTATGCGACAGGAAAAGGCACGCCGGCGACGCAGCTGGTGGTGCCGTTCTTCAAGGACATCATGCCGCAGCTTGGCCTGTTTTACGTGGTGCTCGCCTACTTCGTTATCGTCGGCACCGGTAATGCGGTGAACCTGACCGACGGGCTGGACGGCCTGGCAATCATGCCTACCGTTTTTGTGGCCGCCGGTTTTGCGTTGGTTGCCTGGGCCACCGGTAATATGAACTTCGCTAACTACCTGCATATTCCCTATCTGCGCCACGCTGGCGAACTGGTGATTGTCTGTACGGCAATCGTCGGTGCCGGGCTGGGCTTTTTATGGTTTAACACCTATCCGGCGCAGGTCTTTATGGGCGACGTCGGATCGCTGGCGCTGGGCGGCGCGCTGGGCACCATCGCCGTGCTGCTGCGTCAGGAGTTTTTGCTGGTGATTATGGGCGGCGTCTTTGTGGTGGAAACCCTGTCGGTGATCCTACAGGTGGGGTCGTTCAAGCTGCGCGGCCAGCGAATTTTCCGCATGGCGCCTATTCATCATCATTACGAACTTAAAGGCTGGCCGGAACCGCGCGTTATCGTACGTTTCTGGATCATTTCACTGATGCTGGTGCTGATTGGCCTGGCGACGCTGAAGGTGCGGTAATAATGACTGATTACCAGGGTAAAAAAGTCGTCATTATCGGTCTGGGATTGACCGGGCAGTCGTGCGTTGACTTCTTTTTAGCGCGTGGCGTCACGCCGCGCGTCATGGATACCCGACTTGTTCCGCCGGGCCTGGAAAAGCTGCCAGCAGAAGTGGAACGCTGGCTGGGTTCGTTGAACGACGACTGGCTGCAAAGCGCCGATCTGATTGTCGCCAGCCCCGGGCTGGCGCTGTCGCATCCGTCCCTGACGGCGGCGGCGAAAGCGGGCGTGGAGATCGTAGGCGACATCGAGCTGTTTTGCCGCGAGGCGCAGGCGCCGATTGTGGCGATCACCGGCTCTAACGGCAAAAGCACCGTGACCACGCTGGTGGGCGAGATGGCTACAGCCGCAGGCTGGCAGGTCGGCGTGGGCGGCAATATTGGCCTGCCGGCGCTGATGCTGCTTGCTCAGCCCGCCCGGCTCTACGTGCTGGAACTCTCCAGCTTCCAGCTGGAAACGACCCACAGCCTGAAAGCGGCGGCGGCGACCATCCTGAACGTGACGGAAGATCATATGGATCGCTATCCGTTCGGGATGCAGCAGTATCGGGCGGCCAAGCTGCGCGTTTACGAACAGGCAGACGCGTGCATTGTGAATGCGGACGATGCGATGACCATGCCGGTACGCGGCGCGGATAAACGCTGCATCAGCTTTGGCGTCGACGTCGGCGACTATCATCTGACGCGCCAGCAGGGCAGCACCTGGCTGCGCGTTAAGGGCGAAAAAGTGCTGAACACCAGCGAGATGCCCCTGGTCGGCCAGCATAACTACACTAACGCGCTGGCGGCCCTTGCGCTGGCCGATGCCGTGGGTTTGCCTCGCGCCTCCAGCCTGAAAGCGCTGACTACCTTTACCGGCCTGGCGCACCGCTTCCAGCTGGCGCACGAGCGTAACGGCATTCGCTGGATCAACGACTCCAAAGCGACCAACGTCGGCAGCACCGAAGCGGCGCTGAACGGTCTGACCGTGCAGGGCACGCTCTGGCTGCTGCTGGGCGGCGACGGCAAATCCGCCGACTTCACTCCGCTGGCTCGCTACTTACAGGGCGATAACATCAGAATTTACTGCTTTGGTCGGGATGCGGCCGCGCTGGCGGCGCTGCGCCCGGAAAGGGCAGTGCAGACCGCAACGATGCAGGAAGCCATGCAGCAGATTGCCGCCAAAGCGCAGTCTGGCGATATGGTGCTGCTGTCGCCGGCCTGCGCCAGCCTCGATCAGTTTAAAAACTTCGAGCAGCGCGGCGACGTGTTCACTCGACTGGCAAAGGAGCTGGGCTGATGCGTGTTCCGGGTTTAAGCGTTGCCAGCTGGCTGTCAGAACGCCTGAAAGAGTGGGTGATGGGCTCGCGCGAGAGCGATGCCAGCACCATGGTGCTTTACGACCGCACGCTGCTCTGGCTGACGATAGGGCTGGCGATTATCGGCTTCGTGATGGTGACGTCGGCCTCCATGCCGGTGGGCCAGCGTTTATCGGACGATCCTTTTTACTTCGCCAAGCGCGATGCCTTTTACATCGTGCTGGCGTTCGGCATCGGGCTGGTCACGCTGCGCGTGCCGATGGCTTTCTGGCAGCGCTACAGCAACATTATGCTGCTGGTCACGGTGGTGATGCTGCTGATTGTGCTGGTGGTGGGCAGTTCGGTAAACGGCGCCTCGCGCTGGATTGCGCTCGGCCCGCTGCGTATCCAGCCTGCGGAGCTCTCCAAGCTTTCGCTGTTCTGCTATCTCGCCAGCTACCTGGTGCGCAAGGTAGAGGAAGTGCGCAACAATTTCTGGGGTTTCTGCAAGCCGATGGGCGTGATGGTGGTGCTGGCGGTCCTGCTGCTGGCGCAGCCCGATCTGGGTACCGTGGTGGTGCTGTTTGTCACCACGCTGGCGATGCTGTTCCTGGCTGGCGCAAAATTATGGCAGTTTCTGGCGATCATCGGCTCCGGTATTTTTGCGGTTTGCCTGCTGATTATTGCCGAACCTTACCGTATGCGGCGCGTCACCTCTTTCTGGAACCCGTGGGAAGATCCCTTCGGCAGCGGCTACCAGCTGACCCAGTCGCTGATGGCGTTTGGCCGTGGCGAATTCTGGGGCCAGGGGCTGGGCAACTCGGTACAGAAACTGGAATATTTACCGGAAGCGCACACCGACTTTATCTTCTCGATTATCGGTGAAGAGCTGGGTTATATCGGTGTGGTTTTAGCGCTGTTAATGGTATTCTTCGTCGCTTTTCGCGCGATGTCCATCGGGCGCCGCGCGCTGGAGCTTGACCAGCGCTTCGCCGGTTTTCTGGGCTGCTCTATCGGCGTCTGGTTCAGCTTCCAGGCGCTGGTTAACGTTGGCGCCGCAGCAGGTATGCTGCCGACCAAAGGCCTGACGCTGCCGCTGATCAGTTACGGCGGCTCCAGCCTGATAATTATGTCAACCGCCATCGTATTTTTGTTACGCATAGATTATGAAACGCGTCTGGCAAAAGCCCAGGCGTTTACGCGAGGTAGTCGATGAAAGGGAAGCGACTGATGGTTATGGCCGGCGGCACCGGAGGACACGTTTTTCCGGGGCTGGCGGTGGCGCACCATCTGATGGCGCAGGGCTGGCAGGTGCGCTGGCTCGGCACGGCTGACCGTATGGAGGCCGATCTGGTGCCGAAACACGGCATCGACATCGATTTTATTCGCATCAGCGGCCTGCGCGGCAAAGGGCTGAAGGCGCAGCTGGCCGCGCCGCTGCGGATTTTCCACGCCGTACGTCAGGCCCGCGCAATCATGAAGGCCTACAGGCCGGACGTGGTGCTGGGCATGGGCGGCTACGTTTCCGGGCCGGGCGGCCTGGCGGCGTGGAGCTGCGGTATTCCGGTGGTGCTGCATGAACAAAACGGCATCGCCGGATTAACCAATAAGTGGCTGGCGAAAATCGCCAAAAAAGTGATGCAGGCGTTTCCCGGCGCGTTCCCTGATGCGGATGTGGTCGGCAACCCGGTACGGACAGACGTGCTTGCTCTGCCGTTGCCTGCTGAACGTATGGCCGATCGCAGCGGCCCGGTTCGCGTATTGGTTATCGGCGGCAGCCAGGGCGCCCGCGTGCTGAACCAGACGCTGCCTCAGGTGGCCGCGAAGCTGGGCGACAGCATTACGCTGTGGCACCAGACGGGCAAAGGCGCGCTGGCTGAAGTCAACGACGCCTACGGTAAGGTTGGACAGACGCAGCATAAAGTCACCGAATTTATTGACGATATGGCAGCGGCCTACGCCTGGGCGGACGTTATCGTCTGTCGCTCCGGCGCGCTGACGGTCAGCGAAGTGGCCGCCGCAGGCTTACCGGCGATCTTCGTGCCGTTTCAGCATAAAGATCGTCAGCAGTACTGGAACGCGCTGCCGCTGGAAAAAGCGGGCGCGGCAAAAATTTACGAGCAGCCGCAGTTTACGGCTGACACCGTGGCGCAGACGCTGGCCGCATGGGATCGCCCAACGCTGATGGCGATGGCGGCGAAGGCCCGTGCCGTGGCGATCCCGGATGCGACCGAGCGTGTCGCAGCCGAAGTCAGCAAAGCGGCGCTATAGCACAGGACGAGACTTGTCCCGGAACAGGGTGCCAGCAGGTACCGACAGGCAGAAAGAGATGAATACACAACAACTGGCAAAACTGCGTTCTATCGTGCCCGAGATGCGTCGCGTCCGGCACATTCACTTTGTTGGCATCGGTGGTGCCGGCATGGGCGGTATTGCCGAAGTGTTGGCCAACGAAGGCTATGAAATCAGCGGTTCCGATCTGGCGCCGAATGCGGTCACGCAGCATTTGAGCGCGCTGGGAGCGGCCATCTATTTTAACCATCGTCCTGAAAATGTCAGCGATGCCAGCGTGGTGGTGGTATCCACCGCGGTGTCGCAGGATAACCCGGAACTTATCGCGGCGCGTGAAGCCCGCATTCCGGTGATCCGTCGGGCGGAAATGCTGGCCGAGCTGATGCGCTTCCGTCACGGCATCGCCGTCGCCGGGACGCACGGAAAAACCACGACCACGGCCATGGTATCCAGCATTTATGCGGAAGGCGGCCTGGATCCGACCTTCGTTAACGGTGGCCTGGTCAAAGCGGCCGGCACCCATGCGCGTCTGGGCAGCAGCCGCTATCTGATTGCGGAAGCGGATGAAAGCGATGCGTCCTTCCTGCACCTTCAGCCGATGGTGGCTATCGTCACTAATATCGAAGCTGACCACATGGATACCTATCAGGGCGATTTTGAGAACCTGAAGCAGACCTTTATCAATTTCCTGCACAACCTGCCGTTCTATGGCCGCGCGGTGCTCTGCGTGGATGACGCGGTGATCCGCGATCTGATCCCGCGCGTAGGCCGCCAGATCACCACTTACGGCTTTAGCGAAGATGCCGACGTGCGTATCGCCAGCTACGAGCAGCACGGCGCGCAGGGCCACTTCACGCTGGCCCGCCACGATAAGCCGCTGATGCAGGTGACGCTGAACGCGCCTGGCCGCCACAATGCGCTGAACGCCGCCGCCGCGGTAGCCGTCGCGACGGAAGAGGGCATTGACGATGCAGAAATCCTGAGCGCGCTGGAAAGCTTCCAGGGCACCGGTCGTCGCTTCGATTTCCTGGGCGAGTATCCGCTACAGGAAGTGAACGGCGTGCAGGGCACCGCGATGCTGGTTGACGATTATGGCCATCATCCCACGGAAGTTGACGCCACGATCAAAGCGGCCCGTGCGGGCTGGCCGGACAAGCAGCTGGTGATGATCTTCCAGCCGCATCGCTATACGCGCACCCGCGATCTCTATGACGATTTCGCGAACGTGCTGTCTCAGGTGGATGTGCTGCTGATGCTGGACGTTTACTCCGCTGGCGAAACGCCGATCCCCGGTGCCGACAGTCGCTCGCTGTGCCGCACCATCCGTGGGCGCGGCAAAGTCGATCCTATTCTGGTGTCGGACCATGACGCCGTGCTGGAAATGCTGGCGCCGAAGCTGTCCGGCAACGATTTAATTCTGGTGCAGGGCGCGGGCAACGTTGGCCGTATTGCCCGCACGCTTGCTGAAAATAAGTTACAACCGCAGAAAGAAGGTAAACATCATGGCTGAGAAAGTAGCGGTATTGCTGGGTGGCACTTCTGCGGAACGCGACGTTTCCCTGATGTCGGGCAACGCCGTGGTGAGCGGACTGCTTGAGGCGGGCATCGACGCGCATGCCGTCGATATCCGTGATTTTCCGGTAACGCGCCTGAAAGAAGAAGGCTTCGATAAAGCTTTTATCGCGCTGCACGGTCGCGGCGGCGAAGACGGCACCCTGCAGGGGCTGCTGGAGTTTCTGGCTATTCCCTATACCGGCAGCGGCGTGATGGCTTCCGCCATTACCATGGACAAGCTGCGCACCAAATGCCTGTGGCAGGGGTGCGGCCTGCCGGTATCGCCTTACGTGGCGATTACCCGTAAAGAGATGGACGCCGGGCTTAACGACGAGATCCGCGCCCGTATCGCAGCGCTGGGCCTGCCGGTTTTCGTTAAGCCCAGCAGCGAAGGCTCCAGCGTCGGCATCAGCCGCGTTAACGACGCTGACTCGCTTCAGGCTGCGCTGACCGAGGCTTTCCGTCACGACGACGACGTGCTGGTAGAGGCGTTTCTGAGCGGCCCGGAATACACCGTAGCGGTGATCGGCGACGATATTCTGCCTTCCATTCGTATTCAGGTGGCTTCGGAGTTCTATGACTATGAAGCAAAATACTTTTCTGACGAAACGCAGTACTTCTGTCCAAGCGGTTTATCGGCCGAGCGGGAAGCGGAACTGAGCGAGATCGTGATTAAAGCGTGGCGCGCGCTGGGCTGTAGCGGCTGGGGACGCGTCGATCTGATGATGGGCGGCGACGGCCAGTTTTACCTGCTGGAGGTGAATACCTCGCCCGGCATGACCAGCCACAGCCTGGTGCCGATGGCCGCTAAGCAGGCCGGCATGAGCTTTTCGCAGCTGGTAGCCCGCATTCTGGAACTGGCGGACTGATATGTCCCAGGCTGCTCTGAATGTTCGCAATCGCGAGGCGCAGGAAAAAGCGCGCACCGGCCGCAGCAACGGCTCGCGGCTGGCCGGCATTCTTTTCCTGTTGATAGTGCTTGGCGTGATGTCGGCAGGCGGTTACGTAGTGGTACGCTGGATGAACGACGCGTCCCGGCTGCCGCTGTCGAGGCTGGTGGTGACGGGGCAAATGCACTACACCACCAACGACGATATTCGTCAGGCTATCCTGTCGCTGGGCGAGCCTGGCACTTTTATGTCGCAGGACGTGGATGTTATCCAGCAGCAGATCGAACGGCTGCCCTGGATCCAACAGGTCAGCGTGCGTAAGCAGTGGCCGGACGAATTAAAGATTCATCTGGTTGAATATGTGCCCGTTGCCCGCTGGAATGACCTGCATCTGGTTGATGCAACGGGAAAATCGTTCAGCGTGCCGGCTAATCACCTCGGCAAAGAGAAGATGGTGATGCTTTACGGGCCGGAAGGCAGCGAATCCGAAGTGCTGGCAGGCTACCATCAGATGGACGCTATGCTGGCCGCCGGAAAATTTAAGCTGAAGGCGGCGTCAATGACGGCGCGGCGTTCATGGCAGCTGGTGCTGGATGACGATACGCGTCTGGAACTGGGACGCAACGAGGATATGAAGCGGCTGAAACGCTTCATTCAGCTCTGGCCGACGCTCCAGCAGCAGGCGCAAGCGGAAAATAAGCGGATCGGTTATGTGGACCTGCGATACGACTCTGGCGCGGCAGTAGGCTGGGCACCGCCACTTATTCAGACCACTGACGGTAATAAGCAACAGAATCAGGCACAGGTTAAACAACAATGATCAAGGCGACGGACAGAAAACTGGTAGTTGGACTGGAAATCGGCACCGCGAAGGTCGCCGCTTTGGTAGGGGAAGTTTTGCCCGATGGTATGGTCAATATCATCGGGGTGGGTAGCTGTCCTTCTCGCGGCATGGATAAAGGCGGCGTCAACGACCTGGAGTCGGTCGTCAAGTGCGTACAGCGTGCAATTGACCAGGCCGAACTGATGGCGGACTGCCAGATTTCGTCGGTTTATCTGGCGCTGTCCGGAAAACACATCAGCTGTCAGAACGAAATAGGGATGGTTCCTATTTCAGAAGAGGAAGTGACCCAGGAAGATGTGGAAAACGTGGTGCACACCGCGAAATCCGTGCGTGTTCGTGACGAACACCGGATTTTGCACGTTATTCCGCAAGAATATGCGATCGATTATCAGGAAGGGATCAAAAATCCGGTAGGCTTATCGGGCGTGCGTATGCAGGCGAAAGTCCATTTGATCACCTGCCATAACGATATGGCGAAAAACATCGTTAAAGCGGTTGAACGATGCGGCCTGAAAGTTGACCAACTGATTTTCGCCGGTCTGGCCTCCAGTTTCGCCGTGCTGACCGAAGATGAACGCGAGCTGGGCGTTTGCGTTGTGGACGTCGGCGGCGGCACAATGGATATCGCGGTCTATACTGGCGGGGCGCTGCGCCACACCAAGGTTATCCCGTATGCGGGCAACGTGGTCACCAGCGACATCGCCTATGCGTTCGGCACGCCGCCGACCGATGCGGAAGCCATTAAAGTGCGTCACGGCTGCGCGCTCGGCTCCATCGTCGGCAAAGACGAAAACGTCGAGGTGCCGAGCGTGGGCGGTCGGCCGCCGCGCAGCCTGCAGCGCCAGACGCTGGCAGAGGTCATTGAGCCGCGCTATACCGAGCTGCTGAACCTGGTCAACGACGAGATTTTACAGCTGCAGGAGCAGCTGCGTCAGCAGGGCGTCAAGCATCACCTGGCCGCAGGCATCGTCCTGACCGGCGGCGCAGCGCAGATTGAAGGCCTGGCGGCCTGCGCGCAGCGCGTGTTTCATACGCAGGTACGCATCGGCCAGCCGCTGAATATCACCGGCTTAACAGATTATGCGCAGGAGCCTTACTACTCGACGGCTGTCGGGCTGCTGCACTACGGAAAAGAGTCTCATCTTAACGGTGAGGCGGATGTGGAAAAAAGAGCGTCAGTGGGCAACTGGTTCAAGCGAATCAACAGCTGGCTGAAAAAAGAGTTTTAATTTAGAGAAAAGGAGATCATGCTAGGCTTATTTTATGATCTCCAGGCGACAGGCACATAACGGAGAGAAATTATGTTTGAACCTATGGAATTAACCAATGACGCGGTGATTAAAGTCATCGGCGTCGGCGGCGGCGGCGGTAACGCCGTAGAGCATATGGTGCGTGAGCGCATCGAAGGCGTAGAATTCTTTGCCGTTAACACCGACGCTCAGGCGTTGCGCAAAACGGCAGTAGGCCAGACCATCCAAATCGGTAACGGGATTACCAAGGGTCTGGGTGCCGGGGCAAACCCGGAAGTAGGACGCAATTCAGCGGAAGAAGATCGTGAAGCATTACGTCAGGCGCTGGAAGGCGCGGACATGGTGTTTATCGCCGCAGGTATGGGCGGCGGCACCGGTACCGGCGCGGCGCCGGTCGTGGCCGAAGTAGCCAAAGATTTAGGTATCCTGACCGTGGCCGTCGTGACCAAGCCTTTCAATTTTGAAGGCAAGAAGCGTATGGCTTTCGCGGAGCAGGGTATTGCCGAGCTCTCCAAGCATGTCGATTCTCTGATTACTATTCCAAACGACAAGCTGCTGAAAGTGCTGGGTCGCGGTATTTCTCTGCTGGACGCGTTCGGCGCGGCTAACGACGTGCTGAAAGGCGCGGTGCAGGGCATTGCCGAACTGATTACCCGTCCGGGTCTGATGAACGTCGACTTTGCCGACGTGCGCACCGTGATGTCCGAAATGGGCTATGCGATGATGGGCTCCGGCGTGGCGTGCGGCGAAGACCGTGCGGAAGAAGCGGCCGAAATGGCGATCTCCAGCCCGCTGCTGGAAGATATCGACCTTTCCGGCGCGCGCGGCGTACTGGTCAACATCACGGCTGGTTTCGACCTGCGTCTGGATGAATTTGAAACCGTGGGTAACACTATCCGCGCCTTCGCTTCCGACAACGCGACCGTGGTTATCGGGACCTCGCTGGATCCGGAAATGAACGACGAGCTGCGTGTGACCGTGGTCGCAACCGGCATCGGCATGGACAAACGTCCGGAAATCACGCTGGTGACCAACAAGCAGGCACAGACTCAGCCTGTTATGGATCATCGTTATCAGCAGCACGGTATGGCGCCGCTGCCTCAGGAACAAAAGCCTGCGGCGAAGGTGGTCAACGAGCCCGGCACGCAAACTAACAAAGAGCCTGACTATCTGGATATTCCGGCCTTCCTGCGTAAGCAGGCGGACTAAGAATTCCCTGAAGGTTGGGGTTCTCCGCTCTTTGTGTTAAAGTGTTCGCCCGTCAGTGATTTATACTGGCGGTCGGATGAGTAATTTTGCGAGATAATGCGATGATCAAACAACGGACATTAAAACGTATTGTTCAGGCGACTGGCGTCGGTTTGCATACCGGCAAGAAAGTCACTCTGACGCTACGCCCTGCGCCGGCTAACACCGGGGTCATCTATCGTCGCACTGACTTGAATCCACCGGTTGATTTCCCGGCTGATGCCAAATCCGTGCGTGATACCATGCTCTGTACCTGTCTGGTCAACGAGCATGACGTGCGTATTTCCACGGTCGAGCACCTGAATGCGGCCCTTGCCGGCCTCGGCATTGATAATATCGTGGTGGAAGTTAACGCGCCTGAAATCCCTATTATGGATGGCAGCGCGGCGCCCTTTATTTATCTGCTGATGGACGCGGGTATTCAGGAGCTGAACTGCGCGAAAAAATTTGTGCGCATCAAACAGCCTGTCCGGGTTGAAGACGGCGACAAATGGGCCGAACTGGTCCCGCACAACGGCTTTAAGCTCGATTTCACCATCGACTTTAAGCACCCGGCTATCGACGCCAGCTCACAGCGCTACAGCATGGATTTTTCCGCTGAAGCCTTTGCGCGTCAAATCAGCCGTGCCCGTACGTTCGGCTTTATGCGCGACATCGAGGCGTTACAGTCTCGCGGTCTTTGCCTGGGCGGCAGCTTCGACTGCGCCATCGTGGTGGACGACTATCGCGTGCTGAACGAAGACGGCCTGCGTTTTGAGGACGAGTTCGTGCGTCACAAAATGCTGGATGCGATCGGCGACCTGTTTATGTGCGGACACAACATCATTGGCGCGTTTACCGCGTTCAAAGGTGGTCACGCGCTGAACAACAAGCTGCTGCAGGCCGTGCTGGCGAAGCAGGAAGCCTGGGAATGGGCAACGTTTGAAGACGAAGCCGAGCTGCCGGTGACCTTCCGTGCGCCAAACCTGGTGCTGGCTTAAGCACTATTTATGACGACTGGTTGAGCGGGTACTCTCTCCGGCCAGCAAGGCCAGTCGTTCTAATGTTTTCTTTAGTTTTTCCGGGCTACGGCTCGCGACTCCCCGTAAAATTTCCGCACTCTCTTCGCTAAGCTGACGCCCCAGATTATTCTCTTTTGCTGGCCGAACGCTGTTTTCCTGCGCGTTTTCCTGAGCTTTTGCCGCCATCGTTGGATTTATCCTGATGTCGATTGACGTCAATGATGGTAATATTTGCGCTCGTAAAGCTGACAGCAGGCTGGATTGTTCATAGCGTAAGCGCATCATCCAGCTGGCATTAGCGGTTTCAAGCACCAGAACGCCCTGGCGAAAATTCGCCACGCGGCACCAGGGATGCAGCTGAGCCGGGATAATACCCTGCAACGCACGGTTCAGCTTATTCAGCGCAATAGCGCGTTGCTGAATGGATTGCAGCATACTCTGGCCTTCGGCAGCTTCGAAAAAACTTTCAATTGATTGCGGGCGACTATCGCGCATAGCAGGCTCCGGCGGAAAACAGTGGGTATTCTTAATTGTTGGCGACAATTTGGCAGACGTTACTTCTGGCCGCATCTCCTGTTGGGGATGGTCGCGGCGAGCTTTGGTCTGCCTCACGCCTCAGGTGATACCTTACCAGAAACTGCTTCCAGAAGCCTGAATATCAATAATAGCGTGCGCTTCGACAGCCTTGCGTTGTTGAACGCGCGTCGCGCCAGCTTTAATGTGGATTACTGGCATCAACACGCCATCCGCACCGTTATTCGCCATCTCTCTTTTACGCTGACGCCCGCTGCCGTTATTGAGCAGGCCACGCCGCTTGAGGTGCATCGGCTGGCGCTGCTGGACACGCTGAATGCGCTACTCACGCATGAAGCCAGACCGCCCGCGATTGTTCGCCAGACCACGCCGCAGCAAACAACCGACGCGCCTCGCTATCAGACCGGCCTGTGGCTGGCCAGCGTGCAGGGCATTCGCGCCGGGCCTGTCTCTCTCGCATAAATCGACTATAGTTCCCCCATTAAAAGTTTAGTGATGCGCTGTAGAAGC
Organism: Erwinia sp. TECH1; assembly: GCF_054057575.1. Classification (NCBI taxonomy): domain Bacteria; kingdom Pseudomonadati; phylum Pseudomonadota; class Gammaproteobacteria; order Enterobacterales; family Erwiniaceae; genus Erwinia; species Erwinia sp. TECH1. The sequence continues at coordinate 1,066,804 of NZ_JBSRZK010000001.1, forward strand.
AGTGGCTGAGAGAATATTGTTTATGTTAATCAAATTATTAACCAAGGTTTTTGGTAGCAGTAACGACCGTACGCTGCGCCGTATGCGCAAAGTGGTTGAGCAGATCAACAAGATGGAACCGGACTTTGAGAAGCTGTCCGATGATGAGCTGAAGGCGAAGACCGCCGAGTTCCGCGCGCGTCTGGAAAAAGGCGAAGTGCTGGAAAACCTGATCCCGGAAGCCTTTGCGACCGTACGTGAGGCCAGCAAGCGCGTCTTTAACATGCGTCACTTTGACGTGCAGCTGCTGGGCGGCATGGTACTGAACGATCGCTGCATCGCGGAAATGCGTACCGGTGAAGGTAAAACCCTGACCGCTACGCTGCCTGCTTACCTGAACGCCCTTAGCGGCAAAGGCGTGCACGTCGTCACGGTCAACGACTATCTGGCGCAGCGTGATGCGGAAAACAACCGCGCGCTGTTCGAGTTCCTGGGACTAAGCATCGGCATCAACCTGCCGGGAATGCCTGCTCCGGCCAAACGTGAAGCCTACGCTGCCGATATTACCTACGGCACCAACAACGAATATGGCTTTGACTATCTGCGCGATAACATGGCGTTCAGCCCTGAGGATCGCGTACAGCGCAAGCTCAACTATGCGCTGGTAGATGAGGTCGACTCCATCCTGATCGATGAAGCGCGTACGCCGCTGATTATCTCCGGCCCGGCGGAAGACAGCTCCGAACTCTATATCAAAGTTAACAAAATCATCCCTCACCTGATCCGTCAGGACAAAGAAGACTCCGACACCTTCCAGGGCGAAGGCGACTTCTCCGTGGATGAAAAAGGGCGTCAGGTGCATCTGACCGAGCGCGGCCTGATGAAGGTGGAAGAGCTGCTGGTCAGCGAAGGCATCATGGAAGAGGGCGAGTCGCTTTATTCGCCAGGCAACATCATGATGATGCACCACGTCACGGCGGCGCTGCGCGCCCATGCGCTCTTTACCCGCGACGTGGACTATATCGTGAAAGACGGCGAAGTGATTATCGTCGATGAACATACTGGTCGTACCATGCAGGGCCGTCGCTGGTCGGATGGTCTGCATCAGGCGGTAGAAGCGAAAGAAGGCGTGGAGATCCAGAACGAAAACCAGACGCTGGCTTCTATTACCTTCCAGAACTATTTCCGCCTTTACGACAAGCTGGCCGGTATGACCGGTACGGCAGATACCGAGGCTTTTGAGTTCAGCTCTATCTACAAGCTGGAAACGATTGTCGTGCCGACCAACCGCCCAATGGTGCGTAAAGATCTGCCGGATCTGGTCTATATGACCGAGAAAGAGAAGATCGACGCGATCATTGAAGATATCCGCGAGCGTACCGCTAACGGCCAGCCGGTGCTGGTGGGAACGATCTCTATTGAGAAATCGGAAGTGGTGTCAGCCGAGCTGACTCGCGCCGGGATCAAACACGAGGTGCTGAACGCCAAGTTCCACGCCCGTGAAGCGGATATCGTGGCGCAGGCTGGTCAGCCGGGTGCGGTTACCATCGCAACCAACATGGCGGGTCGCGGTACGGATATCGTGCTGGGCGGCAGCTGGCAGGCGGAAATCGCCGCGCTGACCGATCCAACCCCTGAGCAGATCGAAGCGATCAAGAGCGCCTGGAAAGTGCGTCACGATGCGGTACTGGCTTCCGGCGGTCTGCATATCATCGGCACCGAGCGTCATGAATCACGCCGTATCGATAACCAGCTGCGCGGCCGCTCCGGTCGTCAGGGCGATAACGGCTCCTCACGCTTCTATCTGTCGATGGAAGATGCGCTGATGCGTATTTTCGCCTCCGATCGCGTCTCTAATATGATGCGTAAACTGGGCATGAAGCCGGGCGAAGCGATTGAGCATCCGTGGGTGACCAAAGCTATTGCCAATGCACAGCGCAAAGTGGAAAGCCGTAACTTTGATATTCGTAAGCAGCTGCTGGAATATGATGACGTGGCTAACGATCAGCGTCGCGCTATCTACACCCAGCGTAACGAGCTGTTGGACGTTTCCGACGTATCGGAAACTATCACCAGCATCCGTGAAGACGTGTTTAAAACCACGATCGATACCTACATTCCACCGCAGTCGCTGGAAGAGATGTGGGATGTGCCAGGCCTGCAGGAACGTCTGAAAAACGATTTCGACCTGGAGCTGCCAATTGCAGAGTGGCTGGACAAAGAGCCTGACCTGCATGAAGAGACGCTGCGCGAACGTATTATGACGCAGGCCAAAGAGCAGTATCAGCGTAAAGAAGAAGTGGTCGGCATTGAGATGATGCGTAACTTTGAAAAAGGCGTGATGCTGCAAACGCTGGATTCGCTGTGGAAAGAGCATCTGGCTGCAATGGACTATCTGCGTCAGGGCATCCATCTGCGTGGCTATGCGCAGAAGGATCCTAAGCAGGAGTACAAGCGCGAGTCTTTCGCCATGTTCGCCGCAATGCTGGAGTCGCTGAAGTATGAAGTGATCAGCACGCTGAGCAAGGTGCAGGTCCGGATGCCGGAAGAAGTCGAAGCGATGGAAGAGCAGCGTCGTGAAGAAGCCGAGCGTCTGGCGCAGCAGCAGCAGCTGAGCCATGTGGATACCGAAACGGAAGCGGCAATGGCGCTGGCTGAGCAGACCGGCGAGCGCAAAGTCGGACGTAACGACCCTTGCCCTTGCGGCTCAGGAAAAAAATATAAGCAGTGTCACGGCCGCCTGGCCTGACGGGTATTGCTGACCACGCTTTAAAAAACCGGGGAATTCCCCGGTTTTTTTATGGCGGAGAGACAGGACAAACCAGTACGCTCTTGCACAGCCACAGCCACAGCCACAGCCACAGCCACAGCCACAGCCACAGCCACAGCCACAGCCACAGCCACAGCCACAGCCACAGCCACAGCCACAGCCACAGCCACAGCCACAGCCACAGCCACAGCCACAGCCACAGCCACAGCCACAGCCACAGCCACAGCCACAGCCACAGCCACAGCCACATAATTTTTACTAAAGCCAGCTCGCCTTGCGTCAGTTATAGTCTTTGCCAAAGCGAGGCCGTGTTATGCCAGTTATAGTCTTTGCCACGTCAGGGCCGGCCTCCTGGCCGTTATCCATAGAGCCAGAGAAATATCGTCCAGCCTGCAAAGGCCAGCGCAGGCCCAAAAGGGAAAGGCGCATTAAGCGGATGCCTGAACATCAGCCACGCGGCAAACAGTGCGGCTGAGGTGATAAGCGTCGCCAGCAGCACGATCCAGGGCAGCCGCTCCAGGCCCGTCCAGGCGCCCAGCGCCGCCAGTAATTTGGCATCGCCCAGCCCCAGCCCCTCTTTGTTTCTCAGCAGCCAATAGCCGCGCGAGAGCAGCCAAAGCGTGCTGTAACCCGCCGCTGCGCCATAAACGGCCTGCTCCGGCGTCAGGCCCGGCAGCAATCCGATCGTGCTGGCAAGCAGTCCAAGCCAGAGCAGCGGCAGCGTCAGCATATCCGGCAGCAGAAACAGGCGATAATCCACGACTGCCAGTGCTAATAACGTCCAGCTTAGCAGCAGCGCCGGCAGCCACAGCCTCAGAGGCAGCTGCGCTATAACGATTGTTGTCACTGCCAGTAGCGCTGGCAGCATGAGCATGTTTACCTGAAGGCTAAAGATGCGGCGCATATTTCTCTCCTCTTATCCGTGAGTCGGCAGACGTCGCCGTGCCTGTCTGCTTTGCTTAAGACGGGCTTCCCTGGAACGAAATTCTACGCTTTGTTTTTACTGCCGTACCGGCCTTCGGCCATTTTCATGCTGTTACATAGCTGATTTTCGTAACGGATCGCAGTTTACAATCGGGCTTGCGATTGTGCCGCAACGCTGGAATAGTGGCGGCGTACTTCAGGCAATCCAGAGAACAGTTATGAAGCATTTGCAGGTGGCAGTAGGCATCATTCGTGACGGGCAGAAAAGAATATTTCTAACCCAGCGCTCCGCTAAATCCCATATGGCTAACCGATGGGAATTTCCCGGCGGGAAAATCGAAGCAGGCGAAACGCCGGAACAGGCGCTGAAGCGCGAGCTACAGGAAGAAACGGGCATCACTCCGCTGAGCGCATCGGCCTGCGGTATGGCCAGCCATACGGACAGCGAGCTACAGGTCACGCTGCATTTCTTTCTGGTAGAGGCCTGGCAGGGCGAACCGTGGGGACGTGAAGGGCAGCCGCAACGTTGGGTCGCGCAGCAGGCGCTGGTGGCGCAAGAATTTCCTCCCGCCAATGCAGAACTGATCGCTCGCCTGCAGGCCGGACTGATTTAGACGCGATCGTTGCCCGTAGGCTTGGGTGGATTCAGGCGATATCGCTCGCAGGCCGTGCTAATTCAGACGATATCGTTGCCTGCAAACCGGGCTAATTTGAGCGATATTTCTCGTGTGCAGGCCGTGCTGATTCAGGCAATATCGTTGCCTGCAGACACAGGCTAATTTGAGCGATATTTCTCATCTGCAGGCCGGGGCTGATACAGGCGATATTGTTCGTCTTCAGAGCGGGTCAACGTAGACGATATTGCCTCGCTGCTGGCTGAAAAGGGCCATATTCAGCCAGCGGTCATCTTCCTGGTAGTAGGCTTTCAGTAGCGATCTTTCGGTTCTTCGCTCCATTCATCGCTGTCGGAAAGATCGCCCTCGCTGGGAATACGTTTCTCTTCGTTAGCCCATTCGCCCAAATCGATCAGCTGGCAGCGCTTGCTGCAGAAGGGCCGCCAGGGGCTCAGCTCATCCCAGATAACCTCTTTATCACAGGTTGGACAGTTTACGGTGATGACTTCATTCATTGATCATTACCTCAGCAGCAGGCAAGTTGAAAATCGAGGCGCGCCGGCACCTCGCCGTGCTCGCTGTCGAGCGGCAGAAAGCGGATAGCATAGCGGCTTTTATGGCCGGAAACCTGCGGATAAAGCGAGTCCTCCAGCATCAGCTGCAGGCGCAGCAGATCGGCGCCTTCCGCATTGTCCTGATAAAATCCGTTCAGGCTGGTCTGATGGCGAAAAGCGCCCGACTGGCGAATTAAGTCCAAAATCAGCGTCAGCGCGTCGCGGATAGGCGCCAGCGAGTTCATCCACAGCGCAACCTGACTGTCCCGTTTCTCCTGTTCTATATGCAGCCAGATATGCAGCGTAGGCAGGTCGAAACTGCAGCAGCCGCCGGGAATACTTAAGCGCTGACGCACCAGTCCGATCAACCGATCTTCACGCATCATCTGTCCCATACGCGGAGCGGCCATCAGCGCAGTCGAACGCGTTTTCAGACTGTCGTGCAGCTTATGCACCAGATCCATATCCACGCCCGGCACTTCCGCCCAGGAGCGCAGCTTCTGCTGCTGCTTATCCAGCTCTTTGACAATTTCGGTACGCAGTTCGCCGCGTTCAAATACATCCAGCAGCTCGGCCGCATTGCGGAAAAAAGTTAGCGCGCTGACTGAATCGACGATGGTGCGGCTGCTGTCCAGCTGATTCATCAAAAATTCAATGCGCAGCCAGGTCCGCATTTTTTCATTTAATGGGTACTCAAATAAAACCGTTGTGCTCATGCTTTAATCCTGATCTGTTGCTCCGGCAAGCTGGCGATAGCGCTGATCCAGCCGGGCAACTTTGGCGGCCACATCATCAGGTGTGCCGCCGTTATCGATAATGTCGTCGGCTACGGCAAGTCGCGCTTCACGCGTGGCCTGCGCAGCCAAAATATGTTCAGCCTGTTCACGGCTGATGTGGTCTCTGCTCATGGTACGCGCCAGCTGCGTTTCGCGATCGACATCCACAACCAGCACCCGATCGGCCAGCTGTTGCAGATTGTTTTCAACCAGCAAAGGAACGACCCACAGGCACCAGACGGAGCGGGTTAACGCCAGCTGGCGACGGGTCTCACTATGGATCAGCGGATGCAGAAGGGCGTTCAACCAGGCTTTTTCCTGCGCGGAACTGAAAATCCGATGACGCAGCGAGGCGCGATCTAACGAGCCGTCCGGGCGAATGACCGCCGCACCGAACCGCTCTTGTATCGCTTTCAGCGCGGGTTGACCGGGCTCCACGACCTGACGGGCAATAATATCGGCGTCAACGATATCCACGCCTCTGGCCGCGAAGGCGTTAGCGATAGTGGTTTTCCCGCTGCCGATACCGCCGGTCAGCGCAACAGTATAGCTCATAGTCCCGATTCTCACGGCTCCGATGTGGCCGCATCCGCTCAGGCCAGCATTGACGCGGCCGCTAAAAGTGGGGTGCAGATCACATAAGAGAATCACAGATAAATTTATGGGATTGTAGCCTAAATAAACCTGTTTTCGCAGTCTTGTCCGTGCGTTTTTAGCGCGTATGATAAGGCTACTGGAGCTGGCAGCAGCACCCAATCATCAGATTGCGCCATCAACCAGGAAGTGATTTATGCGTATTGAAGAAGATATTAAGCTAGGTTTTAAAGATGTCCTGATCCGCCCCAAGCGTTCCACGTTGAAGAGTCGTTCACAGGTTGACCTGAACCGTCAGTTCACCTTCAAACACTCCGGCGTCGCCTGGTCAGGCGTGCCGATCATTGCCGCCAATATGGATACCGTCGGCACCTTCAGCATGGCGGAAGCGCTGGCCTCATTCCAGGTCCTTACCGCCGTTCACAAGCATTATAGCGTGGCACAATGGCAGGCCTTTATCGATCGCGTACCTGAAAGCGTACTGCAATACGTGATGGTTTCTACCGGCACTTCCGATGCCGATTTCGTTAAAATGCAGCAGATCCTCGCGCTGTCGCCCGCGTTAAATTTCATTTGTATTGACGTTGCTAACGGCTACTCCGAACACTTTGTCGAGTTTTTACAGCGCGCTCGCGAGGCCTGCCCGGATAAAACTATCTGTGCGGGTAACGTAGTGACGGGCGAAATGGTGGAGGAGCTTATCCTTTCCGGTGCCGATATCGTGAAGGTGGGCATCGGCCCCGGATCCGTCTGTACTACAAGGGTGAAAACTGGCGTAGGCTATCCGCAGCTTTCCGCCGTAATTGAATGTGCGGATGCGGCGCATGGGCTGGGCGGTCAAATTGTCAGCGACGGCGGCTGTTCGGTACCGGGCGACGTGGCGAAAGCCTTCGGCGGCGGCGCCGATTTTGTGATGCTCGGCGGGATGCTGGCCGCGCATGATGAATGCGAAGGCACGCTGGTGGAAGAGGACGGCGAGCAGTTTATGCTGTTTTACGGCATGAGTTCTGAATCTGCGATGAACCGGCACGTTGGCGGCGTGGCGGGCTATCGGGCGGCAGAAGGCAAAACCGTTAAGCTTCCCGTTCGCGGCCCGGTAGACAACACGGCGCGAGACATTCTTGGCGGCCTGCGCTCTGCCTGTACCTACGTTGGCGCTGAGCGGCTGAAAGAGCTGACCAAGCGCACGACCTTTATCCGCGTGGCGGAGCAGGAAAACCGGGTGTTCAACCGTTAAAGTCGGCAACTGGCCTGCCGCTTGCGCTGAGCGGCAGGTTTTTACGCTGTCGCTTTCACACCCTGCCTGGTAGAACGGCATCACTTTGCCTGCCTTAAAGCGTCGCCTGTCCCAAAATGTTACCTGCTTCAAAACATTGCCTGCCTTAAAGCGTTGTCTGTCTCAAGGCGTCTCCTGTCTCAAAGCGTTGTCTGTCTTAATACGTCCTCTGTGTGAATACATCGCCTGGTCAAAACCGTCACTATCCCAAAGCATCGCCCAGGTTAAAGATGGGCAAGTACATCGCGACTACCAGCGTGCCGACCAGCACGCCGGTAACGATCATCATTAACGGTTCCAGCGCGGCGGCCAGATTATCCGCCAGCTCATGCGTGCTGGCCTCATGCCATTCCCCCAGCCGCAGCAGCAGGCTGTCCAGCGCGCCAGCCTCTTCGCCCACTTTTATCAGCTGGTAGCACAGCGGCGTGAAAAGCTCGTGCTGTGCCAGCGCCCGATACAGCGGGTTACCGGCGGCGATATGCTGCTGCAGGGCGACTATCGCCTCCCGCCACAGCAGATGATCGAGCGTTTTCTCTACCGCCTGCAGCCCCTGCAACAGCGTCAGACCAGCCTGCTGCGTCAGCGTCAGGGTCAGAAAGATACGGCTGAGCTGGCCGCCGCGATAAAGCCTGCCGATAAGCGGCAGCTGTAACAGACATCGCTGCTCGTTACGCTGCCAGACGGGCAGGCGGCGGCTTTGCCAGCGCCAGTAAGCGAGGCCGCCGAAGGCCAGCGGCAAAATAAGCATGCCATAACGCTGTAGCCCCTCTGAAAGGGCGATTATGGCTGCGGTAAAGGCCGGTAGCGGCGCGTTAAAGGAATGATAGATAGCTACAAACTCCGGCAAAACGAACACCAGCATTCCGATGCTGACCAGCAGCGCGACGGCGACCACAAACAGCGGGTAGCGCAGCGCTTTCATTACTTTCTTTTGCAGCTGTTGTTCTCTTTCCTGCTGACCGGCCAGCCGCAGACAGCATTCGTCCATTCTGCCGGTCAGTTCGCCAACCGCGATCAGGGCAGGGTAGAGCGGTGGGAAAACTACAGGCCAGTCGGCCAGCGCCTGTGAAAAGGGTATGCCTTCCGACACGCTTTGCTCTATCTGCGTGAGTAAAACCTGCCAGCCGGGATCGGCATGGCCTTCAGCCGTCAGCCGCAGGCTGGCAGAAAGCGTCATGCCTGCCTGCAAAAGCGTAGCCAGCTCGCGGAAAAAGGTAATCTTGTGCTGCCATTTCCAGTCGCCGGCGTGATAGCGGCGTCCTTTGCTAACCTTTAGCGGCAGCAGGTCGAGCGCCATGAGCCGTTCTGTTGCTTCCTGGCGGCCACGGCAAAAACAGGCTCCCTGATGAAAAGCGCCTTCTTTGTCCATGGCCTGCCATTCCACTAACAGCGGATCAGTCATCGTCATTACCGACAATTCGATTCAGCTCTGCCAGCGTGGTTTCGCCTTTATTCACGCTATGTAGTCCTTCTACAAACAGCGAGTTTATATTTTGCTGCCGGGTAATTTTCAGCAGCGCCTCCTGAGCGCTGTCGGTCGCGATAGCATTTTGCAGCCGCACATTAACGGGAAGCAGCTCGAACAGCGCCAGCCTGCCATAAAAGCCGGAATAGCAGCGTTCGCAGCCGACGGCGCGCCAGTTTTGCACCGTACCCGGCCAGAGATCCTGAGGGAAATGGGCCAGCGCTTCGGCGGGTTCGCGACAGTGCGGGCAGAGACGGCGTACCAGACGCTGGGCGATAACCAGCTTTAGCGCGGAGGCAAGCTGGTAGCCGGGAATGCCGATTTGCCTTAGCCGGGTCAGCGTTTCCGCCGTGGAGTTGGTATGCAAAGTCGACAGAACCAGATGGCCGGTCTGCGCCGCCTTGATGGCGATTTCCGCCGTTTCCGCATCGCGGATTTCGCCAATCATAATTACGTCGGGATCCTGACGCAGAAGAGCGCGTAGCACGCGGTTGAAATCAAGTCCGGTTTTAGGATGTACCTGGGTTTGATTAACGCCCGGCAGCGGGATTTCCACGGGATCTTCCACGCTGCACAGGTTGCGGCCCGGCGTGTTAAGCGAGCTCAGCCCGCTGTAAAGGGTAAAGGTTTTCCCGCTGCCGGTAGGGCCGGTAACCAGAATCAGCCCCTGCGGCCTCGCCAGCGCCTCGCGAAAGCAGCGCAGCGCCGCTGGCGACATGCCGAGATTCTCCAGCGACACGGACTGGGTGTCAGTTTGCAGCAGTCGGATAACCGCTTTTTCACCGCAGCGCGTGGGCAGCGTCGAGAGGCGAAAGGAAGCGGGTTTTCCCAACAGTGCCAGCGTGAACTGGCCATCCTGCGGGATCCGGCGTTCGGCGATATCCAGGTTAGCGACTATTTTCAGCCTTGCCAGCAGCGCCGCGGCGTTGTCGGCTGGCGAAGTCGGCACGTTTTGCAGCACGCCATCCACCCGAAAACGGATGCGTAACGCGTCGGCCTGAGGTTCGATGTGGATATCGGACGCGCGCTGCTGTATCGCCAGCGCCAACAGATTGTCGATACGCTGGATGGTGGTTTCGCTATGTGCCGCCGCAGGTTCCGATGCGGCCGGACGATCCTGTCGATACTGTTCCAGTCGCGCCGGTGGCCAGTACTCAATCTCAATCGCGCCCTGAGCGGTAAAACGCAGCGCCGCCATCATATCGGCCGAGGGCGGCGTCGCCATCGCGATGTGCAGCCGCTGCGGCGTAAGCGAAAGCACCACGGCGTGATGACGTTGACAAAGGGCCTCGACGGCCTGCAGAGAGGAAGACGCTGTCATTCCGCCACCTCGCTGTCATCGTCAAAGCGGAAGATATTTTCACAGGCTTCTTTCAGTCCCGTTTGCTGGGTAGCGCAGGTGCGCTGCCAGCCGATTTGGCCTTCGGCACCGTCCCACTGCGGTTTCATCGTTACCGTCAGGCCGTTCAGGCTTTCCTGGCCCGTCAGCGTCAGCGCGCCGCCCTGCACGGCCACAGTGGCAACATAGCGCGACCCTTTCCCGGACGGCACGCCGTTGCTGCCTGCGCTACAGCTTTCCGCGCCGCCGTGCTCGATGGCGCACAGTTCCACGGCGGTTTTAAAAGGCATCGCCGTTTGCAGCATATCGGTCAGCGCGGCTTTTTGCAGATAGTTCTGGTAAGCCGGCAGGCCGATAGCGCTGAGAATGGCGATGATAGCGATAACTATCATTAGTTCGACCAGGGTAAATCCCTGCTGATTTTTCATGATGTTGACTTCCATGTGTTTAAGGAGTCAGCAACGTACCGCTGAAAAAAAGCACAAACCAGCGGCAAAAAAACGTTTCCGAAGAAGGGCAGCAGGAATTCTTTCGCTATTACATCAGCAGACAAAAAGGCGGGAAGACGGCTCGCAAAATTCAGTGATGGGAGCGAAAACGCCATCCGGAGACGGCGTTAAAATGACAGGTAAAATTAATGGGCGGCAGCGGGGCGAAAGCGCATGGAGAGATCCAACGCCCGCACGTGCTTGGTTAGCGCGCCGACCGAGATGTAATCCACGCCCGTTTCGGCGAAAGTCCGTAACGTCTCGTCGGTGACGTTGCCGGAAACCTCCAGCAGCGCGCGGCCGTTGGTCAGGCGCACCGCTTCCCGCATCTGCTCAACGCTGAAGTTATCCAGCATGATGATATCCGCCCCGGCCTCGATCGCCTGACTAAGCTCGTCCAGCGATTCAACCTCAACTTCCACCGGCACGTCCGGATGCAGCCAAAACGCCTTTTCCACGGCCTGGCGTACTGAACCGGTGGCGATAATATGGTTTTCCTTGATCAGGAAAGCGTCGGAAAGGCCCAGTCGGTGGTTAGCGCCGCCGCCGCACAGCACGGCATACTTCAGCGCGGTGCGCAGTCCCGGCAGCGTTTTTCTCGTATCCAGCAGCTGCGTTTTGGTGCCTTCAAGCATAGCCACATAGCGGCTGACCTCGGTCGCCACGCCGGATAACGTCTGGACAAAATTCAGCGCGGTGCGTTCCGCTGTCAGTATCAGCGAGGAAGGGCCGGTTACTTCAAACAGCGGCTGGTTGGCGACGATCGCGTCACCATCCTCCACGTGCCAAATCATCTGCGTCTTATTACCAAGCTGGATAAAAACTTCTTCGACCCAGCGTTTCCCGCAGAAAATACCCGGTTCACGGGTAATCACTACGGCATGAGAGCGGGCATCTTCTGGTAACAGGCTGGCGGTAATATCCCGGCTGGCGTCGATCTCGCCGCCCAGGTCTTCTCGCATCGCCAGGGCGACGGCAGGAGGAATATCATCCTTAATACGTTCCAACAGCGCGGCACGGCGGCTGTCCGCATCGTAGCGACGGGTTGTCATGGTCAAACTCCAAAAGGGCGGATTGAAGAGAGAACCATGCTAGCTTTTTTACCTGCGGCTGGCGAGTCGGTTACTGCGCCAGGGCAGCCGATTTTTTGCCGCCTGACAGGGCAAAAAGCGACGAAACTTCCCCGAGCTGTTTCTGCGGCGGCGGGGCTTCCCGCGTCAGGGATTCATGTTACTCTGATGTTATCTATAGAAAAGGAGAGCAGGCCATGCAGTTGCAGTCAGGCTGGCTGACCGGCGTGAAGCGGGTGCCGTCGCCGCATTTTAATCAGCGCCCGCAAAACGAAACGCCCACGCTTCTGGTTATTCATAATATCAGCCTGCCGCCGGGCGAGTTCGGCGGCCCGTGGATCGATGCGCTATTTACCGGCCAGCTGGATGCCGGGGCCCATCCTTACTTTGCGGATATCGCGCATCTGCGGGTTTCCGCGCATTGCCTGATCCGTCGCGATGGTGAAATCATCCAGTACGTGCCTTTTGATTTACGCGCCTGGCATGCGGGCGTTTCCTGCTATCAGGGACGGGAGGCCTGCAATGATTTTTCTGTTGGCATTGAGCTGGAAGGCACCGATGTGCTGCCCTATACCGATGCGCAATACCAGGCTTTGCAGGCGGTGACCCGTTTACTGGCAAAGCACTATCCGCAAATAGTCGAAAATATTACCGGGCATAGTGATATCGCGCCGGAAAGAAAAACCGATCCCGGACCGGCGTTTGACTGGGAAAGATTTCGGAGCGGGCTGGAGCACGATCCCTCCGCTGTACAGCAGGAGTAACAGGCATGACGCTTTTTAGTTTGTTATTGGTTCTGGGTTGGGAACGCTTGTTTAAAATGGGCGAGCACTGGCAGTTGGATCACCATCTGGCCCGGTTGTTCCGTCGTCAGCGGCGCTTTTCGCTGCTGCGCACGCTGGCGATGACGCTGGCGGCGATGGCGGTGGTCGCACTCTGTTTACTGGCGCTGAAGGGCCTTTTTTTCGGCGTTTTACAGCTGCTGTTCTGGATTGCCGTTGGGCTGTTGTGCATCGGTGCGGGGTCGGTAAGGCTGCATTATCATGCCTATCTGAAAGCGGCCAGCCATAACGATACGGACGCGCACAGCGCCATGGCAGAAGAGCTGACGCTAATCCACGGCCTGCCGATGGAGTGTAACGAGCGCGAATATCTCTGCGAACTGCAAAATGCGCTGCTGTGGATTAACTACCGCTTTTATCTGGCACCGCTGTTCTGGTTTGTCGTGGGCGGCCCATGGGGACCGGTTCTGCTGGTGGGATATGCTTTTCTGCGCGCGTGGCAGAGCTGGCTGGCGCGTCGTTATACGCCACTGGAACGGTCGCAATCCGGCGTGGATGCTATTCTGCACTGCGTTGACTGGATCCCGGTAAGACTGGCGGGAGTTGCCTATGCCTTATTGGGACATGGCGAACGCGCGCTGCCGGCCTGGTTTGCCTCATTGGGCGACCGGCATACCTCGCAATATCAGGTGCTGACCCGACTGGCGCAGTTTTCGCTGGCGCGCGATCTGCATACGGACAAGGTGCAAACGCCGCGAATTGCCGTTGCGCTGGCCAAGAAAGTGTCGCTGGTGATCGTGGTAGTGGTGGCGCTGCTGACTATTTACGGCGCGCTGGTATAGCAGGAGTAATCCGGCCCGCAGGCCGGATTATTGGCTGTCAGGTTATTGCTCAGGCAGCCGCGCTGTCGTTGGTGCCAAACCCTCCCTCGATAAAACTACCCACGCTGCTGCCAATCCAGCTACCGATCCGTTTTCCAATATAGCCGGTTGCTTTGGATACCAAAGGGGAAATAACCGGGATAGTCGTCAGGTTGCCGATCGCAGCGCCAATAAACTCGCCCGCCCGGCATCAAATTAACGGCTTTGTTAATCCACGGCCGCCGGCGGTTCGCCAAAGACCGGCATGCCGTCGCTATCCCAGGTAAAGGTTTTAATGCAGGTGTGCCGGTTGGGATCGTAAAGCGGATCGCCTTCGATTTCCGTGTAGTCTCTCGCATGATAAACCAGTACGTCCTCACCCTTTTCCGTTACCGTAAAGCTGTTATGCCCCGGCCCGAACTGGCGGTTTTCCCAACTGGTTTTAAAGACCGGCTGAGGGGATTTTTGCCAGTTTTCCGCTTTCATCGGATCGGCAGCAACGTCGATCCACAGCAGGCCCATACAGTAGTTTTCATCCGTCGCGCTGGCCGAATAGCTGACGAACAGGCGGTTGCCGTGACGAATAACCGCAGGCCCTTCGTTGACGCTGAAGCCCACGCATTCCCAGTCGAACTCAGGCCGACTCAGCATCACCGGCGCGCTTTTCAGCGACCAGGGCGTTTCCAGTTCGGCCAGATAGAGATTGGAGTTGCCGGGGATCGCCGGATCTTTTTGCGCCCACAGATACCAGTTTCTGTCCTGATGCACGAAGTGGGTCGCGTCCAGCGCAAAACTGTCGATGGGCGTCACGACCTGACCGCATTCATGCCAGGCGCCGGTAAGCGGATCGTCGTCATGACAGGCGATAGCGAACATGCGGTGCTGGAACAGCCCATCTTTGATTTCTCTGGACGGCGCGGCGGCAAAATAGATGACCCAGACGTTATCAATAAGATGCAGTTCAGGCGCCCAAATCAGCTCGCTCATTTCGCCGCTGGCGTGTTTTTTCCAGACCACGACGGCTTCGGCTGCCGCCAGATCGGCTAAGGTCGCGGCGCGGCGCAGCTCAAGCCGATCGTATTCAGGTACGGAGGCGATAAAATAGTAATGCTGCCGATGGCGCAGAATAAAGGGATCGGCGCGCTGTGCAATAAGGGGGACGGGCCAGTGACTGCTCATGCTCCTGTTCCTTCTGGTTTAACCGGCGCTTTGCCGTGATGATAATCGTTAAGTTCGCGGAAATTATGGCGACGCTGTTCCAAATCCAGCTGGATTTTTTGCATCGTTGGTCGGTCAACCTTCAGCAGCCTGACCACGCCAGCGGTAATCAGATAACCGACGCCCGGAATAATGGTAAACAGCAGCGTGATGCCGTTGACGGCCAGCGGCGACTGGGCTTTCGCGCCCGCGTCGTAGCCGTAAAAAGAGAGCAGGAAGCCAACCATCGCGCCTGCTACGGCCAGGCCAACCTTGAGGAAAAACAGATTGCCTGAAAAGCTGATGCCGGTAATGCGCTTGCCGGTTTTCCACTCGCCGTAATCGTCCACGTCCGCCATCAGCGACCAGTGCAGCGGCGAAGGGATCTGATGCAGAATATTCAGCAGGAAGTACATCACCACAATCAGTACCGTAGCGTGCGGATCCAGGAAATAGAAGCCGCAGGAGAATAGCGCCAGCACGATATTGGTCCAGAAGAAGACTTTCAGTTTGCACCAGCGATCGGTCAACACTTTGGCCAACGTGCTGCCCAGCATCATGCCTATTACGCCCAGGCTGATAAACAGCGTGGCGAAATGGGTCGTTTGCCCCATGACCCAGGTGACGTAGTACATGGTAGCCGCCATGCGGATAAAGCCGGGACAGACGTTACAAAAGGTCAGCAGCAGGATGCGCACCCACTGGTCGTTTTTCCACACGTCCCGTAAATCGGATTTCAGATCGCTGTTGCTCGGTACGGCAGGATGAATGCGTTCACGCACCGTGGCGAAGCAAAAAAGGAACATGCAGAGGCCGATAAAGGCCAGCACGCTCATCGCCATCTGGTAGCCGCGCGCTTTGTCGTCGCCGCCGAACCATTCCGCCATCGGCAGCAGGGAGAGCGACAGGATCAGCGTGGCGATGCCGACCATCACAAAGCGGTAAGACTGGCAGGAGACGCGTTCGCCGGGATCGTTGGTAATCACGCCGCCAAGCGAGCAGTAAGGAATATTGATAGCGGTATAGGTTAACGACATCAGAAAGTAGGTGGCAAACGCATAGATAACCTTATTGTCATAGCTCCAGTCCGGCGTGGTAAACATCAGCACGCTGAACAGCACATAGGGCAGGGAAATCCATAGCAGCCAGGGGCGAAAACGTCCCCAGCGGCTCTGCGTTCTGTCGGCCAGCGCGCCCATAATGGGGTCGGTAATCGCATCCAGCACGCGCACGGAAAGCAGCAGGACGCCGACCAGCGCGGGCGCAAGGCCAAAGACATCCGTATAAAAATAGTTAAGGAAAAGCATGATCGCGCCGCCGATCATATTGCAGCCCGCGTCTCCCATGCCATAGCCAATCTTCTCTTTTACCGAAAGCGCCGCGCTCTTCATGGATAATCTCTCCCACAGGATGAAGCAGAGATTATCACTGGCTTAATAGTATCTTGCGCTGGCGCAAAAGGTTGCAGAGATGGACAAAACGGCTGTAACCGGAAAAGTGTGAGTAAGCTGGCAATTCGCGCGGTGAGGGCCATAAAAGGTAAGGCAGGCTGGAGGATTAGCGCGCAGTAAAAAGGGCGCCGAAGCGCCCCGGGCCATCAGGCTTTTTGCAGCCGGTTTTTTACCGCGTAGCCAATGGCCAGCACGATAATCCACGGCGGAATAAGCCATACGGAAATCGCCATGCCCGGCGTCATCGCCATAATGACCAGAATGCCGATCATAAACAGCAGGCAAATCCAGTTGCCGGCGGGATAGAGCAGCGCCTTGAAGCGAGTCTGCACGCCTTCGCGCGCTTTCGCCTGGCGGAACTTCAGATGGGCGTAGCTGATCATCGCCCAGTTGATCACCAGCGCGGAGACCACCAGCGCCATAAACAGGCCCAGCGCCTCGCCCGGCATCAGATAGTTCACCAGCACGCAAATCGCCGTGGTAGCGGCTGAGAGCGCCAGCGCCACGTAAGGCACGCCGCGACGGTCAACCTTCAGCAGCGCCTTCGGGCCGTTGCCCTGACGGGCCAGGCCGTAAAGCATCCGGCTGTTGGAATAGACGCAGCTGTTATAAACGGAGAGCGCCGCCGTTAAAAACACCAGGTTCAGCACGTTCGCCGCCAGGCTTTCGCCCAGGTCGTGGAAAATCATCACAAACGGGCTGCTGTTGGCGGTAACTTTTGTCCAGGGATAAAGCGAAAGCAGCACGATAATCGAGCCGACATAAAAGATCAGGATACGCCAGATCACCTGGTTGGTGGCCTGCGGAATGCTTTTTTGCGGGTCATCCGCTTCGGCCGCCGTGATGCCTACCAGCTCCAGGCCGCCGAAAGAGAACATAATGATCGCCATCGCCATCACCAGTCCGCCCACGCCGTGCGGGAAAAAGCCGCCGATCGCCCAGATATTGCTGATCTTCGCATCCGGGCCGCCATGACCGCTGAACAGCAGCCAGCAGCCGAACACAATCATCGCCACCACGGCGACCACTTTCACAATCGCTAGCCAGAACTCCATTTCGCCAAAGATTTTTACGCTGGTCAGGTTGATAGCGTTAATCAGCACAAAGAAGATGGCGGCGGCGGCCCAGGAAGGAAACGCGGGCCACCAGACCTGAATATACTGCCCGACGGCGGTCAGTTCCGCCATCGCGACCAGGATATAGAGCACCCAGTAGTTCCAGCCGGAAGCGAAACCGGCAAAGTTGCCCCAGTATTTATAGGCAAAATGGCTGAAAGAACCGGCAACCGGCTCTTCCACGATCATTTCGCCCAGCTGGCGCATAATTAAAAAGGCGATAAAGCCGCCGATGGCGTAGCCCAGTAAGACGGACGGGCCCGCCATTTTAATGGTTTGTGCGATCCCCAGAAAAAGGCCGGTGCCGACGGCGCCGCCTAATGCAATTAGCTGAATATGGCGGTTTTTCAGGCCGCGCTTCAGCATATCGCCCTGCTGTTGTTCCATAGTGATCCTCTTGGTCTCGTTATTGTACTAAGGGCGAGCCTTTGTCATCATTTTATTACGATAGGTGTACTTAAATGTTTACATAAGAAACCCCGCAAAAGCGGGGCTGCCTCTACTTTCGCGATAAGAATAATGATAAGCGCCGGGTAATGCACTCGCTTTCTGTTTAAGCCGGGACGGCTGCAAAAAAAACAGGTTTCGGCAACGTTTGTTTTTGTCATAAAGGATGCCTGAAGACGAATCGATTTTACTTATGACGCCGTTAATCGGGCGCCATTAACTGCCTGGTCTCCTTCAGAAAAGTTAATTTTTTTAACATTCTTTCTGACGCGTTTAACCTGTTATAAGGCATTAATTCGCGCCCGTAAAACGAGACATGCGTCTGGTTTTGCGCCGTTGCCATATAGACATCAGGTGAATACTTTGTTACTTTACGGGCTCCTTTTTGCAATTGGTATGACCAATTTACTCGGGCAAACGGCACGAAGAAGGGATGATGGCCTACAGCAAAATCCGCCAACCAAAGCTATCCGATGCTATCGAGCAGCAGCTTGAGTCCTTGATTATGGAAGGGACGCTGCGTCCCGGTGAAAAGCTCCTCCCTGAACGCGAGCTGGCTAAACAGTTCGACGTCTCCCGTCCCTCTTTGCGTGAAGCTATCCAGCGTCTGGAAGCAAAAGGCCTGCTGCTGCGCCGTCAGGGCGGTGGCACTTTTGTAAAGACTAACCTCTGGCAAAGCCTGAGCGATCCGCTGGTGGAACTGCTGGCCGATCACCCTGAATCGCAGTTCGATCTGCTGGAAACGCGCCACGCGCTGGAAGGGATAGCGGCCTACTATGCGGCGCTACGAGGAACGGAAGAAGATCTGGCACGTATCCGGGATTGCCATCTGCAAATCCAGACCGCGCAGGAGAGCGGCGACCTTGATGCCGAAGCCAACGCGGTCATGCAGTATCAGATAGCTGTCACAGAGGCGGCTCATAATGTGGTGCTGCTGCATTTGCTACGCTCAATGGGGCCGATGCTGCAACAGAACGTCCGACAGAATTTTGAATTGCTCTACTCGCGCCGCGAAATGCTGGCGAAAGTGAGCGGTCACCGCGCCAGTATTTTCGAGGCGATTGTGGCGCGCGAACCCGAAAAGGCACGCGAGGCCTCACACCGCCATCTGGCGTTTATCGAGGAAATATTGCTGGACAGAAGCCGGGAACAGAGCCGAAGAGAGCGCTCCCTGCGCCGATTACAGCAGCGTAAGGATTAACGCGTAATCATAACGCGACAACCACGAAGGGCCTGTCTCTCTGTGTTTTGCACTGAGCCAGAGGACAGAGAGACAGGCTCCAGACAATTCAACGTATTAGACACAGATAAGGAATACCCCCATGTCAGAACGTTTACACAATGACGTGGATCCGATTGAAACTCGCGACTGGCTACAGGCGATCGAATCGGTCATCCGTGAAGAGGGCGTGGAGCGCGCGCAGTTCCTGATCGATCAGGTATTGAGCGAAGCACGCAAAGGCGGCGTAAAGGTAGCGGCGGGCACTGGGGCCGGCAGCTACATTAACTCTATCGCCGTTGAGGACGAACCTGACTATCCGGGTAATACCTCGCTGGAACGTCGTATCCGTTCCGCCATCCGCTGGAACGCCATCATGACCGTTCTGCGTGCATCGAAGAAAGATCTGGAGCTGGGCGGCCATATGTCTTCCTTCCAGTCCTCGGCGACCATTTATGAAGTGTGCTTTAACCACTTCTTCCGCGCGCGCAGCGAAAAAGACGGCGGCGACCTGGTGTACTTCCAGGGCCACATTTCGCCGGGCGTTTACGCGCGTGCTTTCCTGGAAGGCCGCCTGACCGAAGAGCAGATGAACAACTTCCGTCAGGAAGTGCACGGCAAAGGCCTCTCTTCTTATCCGCATCCAAAACTGATGCCGGATTTCTGGCAGTTCCCGACCGTTTCGATGGGTCTTGGCCCAATCGGCGCGATCTACCAGGCGAAATTCCTCAAGTATCTTGAGCACCGTGGCCTGAAAGATACCTCACAGCAGACCGTTTACGCCTTCCTGGGCGATGGCGAGATGGACGAGCCGGAATCCAAAGGCGCGATCACCATCGCCACCCGCGAGAAGCTGGACAACCTGGTGTTCATCATCAACTGTAACCTGCAGCGCCTGGACGGCCCGGTAACCGGCAACGGCAAAATCATCAACGAGCTGAGCGGCATCTTTGGCGGCGCAGGCTGGGAAGTGATCAAGGTTATCTGGGGCGGACGCTGGGACGAGCTGCTGCGCAAAGATACCAGCGGCAAGCTGATCCAGCTGATGAATGAAACCGTTGACGGCGACTATCAGACCTTTAAATCCCGCGATGGCGCCTACGTGCGCGAGCACTTCTTTGGTAAATATCCGGAGACCGCCGAGCTGGTCAAAGATATGACCGATGACGAGATTTGGGCGCTGAACCGTGGCGGCCACGATCCGAAGAAAATCTACGCGGCGCTGAAAAAAGCGCAGGACACCAAAGGCAAACCTGTGGTGATCCTGGCGCATACCATTAAAGGCTATGGTATGGGCGACACGGCAGAAGGCAAGAACATCGCTCACCAGGTGAAGAAAATGAACATGGATGGCGTACGCTACATCCGCGATCGTTTCAACGTGCCGGTAGAAGATGACAAAATCGAAAGCCTGCCGTACGTCACCTTCGACAAAGAGTCGGAAGAGTACAAATATCTGCATGGCCAGCGCGAGAAGCTGGGCGGCTATCTGCCGACGCGTCAGCCTAACTTCAGCGAGAAGCTGGAGATGCCTGCGCTGGAAGACTTCCGTCAGCTGCTGGATGAGCAGAACAAAGAGATTTCCACCACCATCGCCTTTGTGCGTGCCCTGAACGTGATGCTGAAGAACAAGTCGATCAAAGATCGTCTGGTGCCGATCATCGCCGACGAAGCGCGTACCTTTGGTATGGAAGGCCTGTTCCGTCAGATCGGCATCTACAGCCCGAACGGCCAGCAGTACACGCCGCAGGACCGTGAGCAGGTTGCCTACTACAAAGAAGATGAGAAAGGTCAGATCCTGCAGGAAGGCATCAACGAACTGGGCGCAGGCGCATCCTGGCTGGCGGCGGCAACGTCCTACAGCACCAACAACCTGCCGATGATCCCGTTCTACATCTACTACTCGATGTTTGGCTTCCAGCGTATCGGCGATCTGTGCTGGGCGGCGGGCGACCAGCAGGCGCGCGGCTTCCTGGTTGGCGGCACCTCCGGTCGTACCACGCTGAATGGCGAAGGCTTGCAGCATGAAGATGGTCACAGCCACATTCAGTCGCTGACTATCCCTAACTGCATCTCTTACGATCCGGCTTACGCTTACGAAGTCGCCGTTATCATGCATGACGGTCTGGTGCGTATGTACGGCGAAGCGCAGGAAAACATCTACTACTACATCACCACGCTGAACGAAAACTACCACATGCCGGCGATGCCGCAGGGCGCAGAAGAAGGTATCCGTAAAGGTATCTACAAGCTGGAAACGGTAGAAGGCAGCAAAGGTAAAGTCCAGCTGTTGGGTTCAGGCTCTATCCTGCGTCACGTTCGTGAAGCGGCACAGATCCTGGCGAAAGACTACGGCGTTGGCTCCGATGTTTACAGCGTGACCTCCTTCACCGAACTGGCTCGTGACGGTCAGGACTGCGAGCGCTGGAACATGCTGCACCCAACTGAAGCGCCTCGCGTGCCTTACGTTGCGCAGATCATGCACGACGCACCGGCCGTGGCTTCAACCGACTATATGAAACTGTTCGCCGAGCAGATCCGTACCTATATTCCAGCCAGCGACTATCGCGTGCTGGGCACGGATGGTTTCGGTCGTTCCGACAGCCGCGAAAATCTGCGTCACCACTTCGAAGTGGACGCGTCTTACGTGGTGGTTGCAGCGCTGGGCGAACTGGCTAAACGCGGCGAGATCGATAAGAAAGTGGTGGCGGAAGCCATCACCAAATTCAATATCGATGCCGATAAAGTCAACCCGCGTCTGGCATAAGAGGTAAAGAGTAATGGCTATCGAAATTAAAGTACCGGACATCGGTTCCGACGAAGTGGAAGTCACCGAGATCCTGGTCAAGGTCGGCGACAAAGTGGAAGCAGAGCAGTCGTTGATCGTCGTTGAAGGCGACAAAGCCTCAATGGAAGTGCCTTCGCCAGAAGCGGGCGTGGTCAAAGAAATTAAAATTTCTACCGGCGACAAAGTGGAAACCGGCTCGCTGATTATGATCTTTGAATCTGCCGACGCGGCTGCGCCAGCGCCAGCCAAAGCGGAAGCAAAAGAAGAGAAGAAAGAAGCGGCGCCGGCTGCCAAAGCGGAAAGCAAAGAGGTCAACGTGCCGGACATCGGTGGTGATGAAGTTGAAGTCACCGAGATCCTGGTCAAGGTTGGCGATAAAGTCGAAGCCGAGCAGTCGCTGATTACCGTCGAAGGCGACAAGGCCTCAATGGAAGTGCCTGCGCCGTTTGCCGGCACGGTAAAAGAGATCAAAATCGCGACCGGCGACAAAGTCAGCACCGGCTCGCTGATTATGATCTTCGAAGCGGAAGGCGCAGCACCGGCCGAAGCGCCGAAGCCAGCAATGAAAGAAGAAGCGGCAGCGGCGCCTGCGGCGACCAGCGGCGCGAAAGAAGTGCAGGTGCCGGACATCGGCGGCGACGAAGTTGAAGTCACCGAGGTGATGGTTAAGGTTGGCGACAAAGTCGAAGCCGAGCAGTCACTGATCACCGTCGAAGGCGACAAGGCCTCGATGGAAGTGCCTGCGCCGTTTGCCGGCACGGTAAAAGAGATCAAAATCGCGACCGGTGACAAAGTCAGCACCGGCTCGCTGATTATGATCTTTGAAGTGGAAGGCGCGGCGCCTGCTCCGGCAGCGAAACAGGAAGCGGCTCCGGCTCCGCAGGAAGCCAAAGCGGCGCCTGCTGCGGCACCGGCTCCAGCGAAAGCGGAAGCAAAAGGCGACTTCTCCGAGAACGACGCCTACGTCCACGCCACGCCGGTTATCCGTCGTCTGGCGCGCGAGTTCGGCGTTAACCTGGCGAAGGTAAAAGGTACGGGACGTAAAGGCCGTATTCTGAAAGAAGACGTGCAGGCGTACGTGAAAGACGCGGTGAAACGCGCCGAGACCGCGCCAGCGGCTGCCGCCAGCGGCGGTGGTCTGCCAGGCATGCTGCCGTGGCCGAAAGTGGACTTCAGCAAGTTCGGCGAAATCGAAGAAGTCGAGCTGGGCCGCATCCAGAAAATCTCTGGCGCGAACCTGAGCCGTAACTGGGTGATGATCCCGCACGTTACGCACTTCGACAAAACCGATATCACCGATCTGGAAGCGTTCCGTAAACAGCAGAACGCCGAAGCCGAGAAGCGCAAGCTGGACGTGAAATACACGCCGGTTGTGTTCATTATGAAAGCCGTTGCCGCCGCGCTGGAGCAGATGCCGCGCTTTAACAGCTCGCTTTCTGAAGACGCGCAGAAGCTGACGTTGAAAAAATATATCAACATCGGCGTGGCGGTCGATACGCCTAACGGCCTGGTGGTTCCGGTCTTTAAGGACGTGAATAAAAAAGGCATCACCGAGCTTTCCCGCGAGCTGATGGCAACCTCGAAAAAAGCGCGCGACGGCAAGCTGACGGCCAGCGACATGCAGGGCGGCTGCTTCACTATCTCCAGCCTTGGCGGTCTTGGCACCACGCACTTTGCGCCGATCGTCAACGCGCCGGAAGTAGCTATCCTGGGCGTCTCTAAATCCGCGATGGAGCCGGTCTGGAACGGTAAAGAGTTTGTGCCGCGTCTGATGATGCCAATCTCTCTTTCCTTCGACCACCGCGTTATCGACGGGGCTGACGGTGCCCGCTTTATCACCATCGTCGGCAATCTGTTAGCCGATATTCGCCGACTGGTGATGTAAAAGTACTCTGGCCGGCTTATGCCGGCCTTCTTATAGCCGACTCTCGCTGTTTTAGTCGACAAGTTGTGATGGTTTGGGGCAGGTTGTTTGCACTCTGTTAACAATTCTGTAAACTCTTGCCCTGAATACGAACCGGTGGATGGATATCCGCCAGTTAACTAAGAGGTCATGATGAGTACAGAAATTAAAACTCAGGTCGTGGTACTTGGGGCAGGTCCGGCAGGTTACTCTGCGGCATTTCGCGCTGCTGATTTAGGTCTGGAGACCGTGATTGTTGAGCGTTACAGTACCCTGGGCGGCGTTTGCCTGAACGTGGGCTGTATTCCTTCCAAAGCGCTGCTGCACGTGGCGAAAGTCATTGAAGAAGCCAAAGCGCTGGAAGAACACGGCGTGGTGTTCGGCAAGCCGCAAACCGACATCAACAAAATCCGTACCTGGAAAGAGAAGGTCATTAATCAGCTGACCGGCGGTCTGGCCGGTATGGCGAAAGGCCGTAAAGTGAAAGTGGTCACCGGCGAAGCTAAGTTCACCGGCGCGAACACTATGTTCGTTGACGGCGAAAACGGCGGCACCACTATCAACTTCGATAACGCGATTATCGCTGCCGGTTCTCGTCCTATTCAGCTGCCGTTTATTCCGCATGAAGATCCACGTGTGTGGGATTCCACCGCCGCGCTGGAGCTGAAAGAAGTGCCTGAGCGTATGCTGGTCATGGGCGGCGGCATCATCGGCCTGGAAATGGGTACCGTTTATCACGCGCTGGGTTCTCAGATTGACGTGGTTGAGATGTTCGATCAGGTGATCCCTGCGGCCGATAAAGACGTGGTGAAAGTCTTCACCAGGCGCATCGAGAAGCAGTTCAACCTGATGCTGGAAACCAAAGTGACCGCGGTAGAAGCCAAAGAAGATGGTATCTACGTCACGATGGAAGGCAAAAAAGCGCCTGCTGAACCACAGCGTTACGACGCGGTGCTGGTGGCGATTGGCCGCGTGCCGAACGGTAAAGGTCTGGATGCCGGTAAAGCGGGCGTGGAAGTGGACGATCGCGGCTTTATCCGTGTCGATAAGCAGATGCGTACCAACGTGCCGCACATTTTCGCTATCGGCGACATCGTTGGTCAGCCAATGCTGGCGCATAAAGGCGTGCACGAAGGCCACGTAGCGGCGGAAGTGATCTCCGGCAAGAAGCACTACTTCGATCCAAAAGTGATCCCATCTATCGCCTATACCGAGCCGGAAGTTGCCTGGGTTGGCCTGACCGAGAAAGAAGCGAAAGAGAAGGGCATCAGCTACGAGACGGCGACCTTCCCGTGGGCGGCATCAGGCCGTGCTATCGCTTCCGATTGCGCAGACGGCATGACCAAGCTGATTTTCGATAAAGAGACGCATCGCGTGATCGGCGGGGCCGTTGTCGGCACCAACGGCGGCGAGCTGCTGGGCGAAATCGGTCTGGCTATCGAAATGGGCTGCGACGCCGAAGATATCGCGCTGACTATCCATGCTCACCCGACGCTGCACGAGTCGGTAGGCCTGGCGGCGGAAATCTTCGAAGGCAGCATCACCGATCTGCCAAATGCGAAAGCGAAGAAGAAGTAAGCGCTAAAAGCATTCGAAGCGGCTCCGAAAGGGGCCGTTTTTTTATCTCCTTTCCGCGTCATTTTTCTGATTAAACGCCTGCAAATACTCAATAAAACAGCGCAGCGCCATTCCTTTGATGAAAAATGCAAGACTTATAGTGTGCAGGGTTATCCGATTATAACTGCGTTTTTTGCCACGAAAGTGGGTAGCAGGCCGCGGATGAGTTTAAAGCAGGGCGCTGAAACCCTTTTTTTGAGGGGTATTTCAACGGACTGTTTTATAAGGAGATTAAGTAATGGATGAAAAAGAGGGGTTTTATCGGGTTTTGGTCAAAATTCTTTTAACATAAGTGCGTTATGTTGTATCGCCAACTGTTCACTGCCGTACAGGCAGCTTAGAAATCAAGGAGACGGCTATGCCAGAAAAAGGACTTGTTCACTGCCGTACAGGCAGCTTAGAAATGACAGATCTATTGCAGCAGAGAAAAACCTGTGTTCACTGCCGTACAGGCAGCTTAGAAAGTCTACCACGCCGCTAACGGCATCAGCAGCACGTTCACTGCCGTACAGGCAGCTTAGAAATTAACCGGCGGGGAACCCCGCCGGATATTATTGTTCACTGCCGTACAGGCAGCTTAGAAATTAATTGCATCTTCACCGCAATAGAAAGAGCCGTTCACTGCCGCACAGGCAGCTTAGAAAAACAGTTCTGTACGCAGCCTGGCATGCTCCAAGTTCACTGCCGCACAGGCAGCTTAGAAAGATAGCAGTGCCTGGATTTCAGTAACCAGGCTGTTCACTGCCGCACAGGCAGCTTAGAAAGCTGGAATTCGATCTGGAGAGAGTGCGAACAGGTTCACTGCCGCACAGGCAGCTTAGAAATCAAGACAAGGCCATACCGGCCCGCTCAGTGGGTTCACTGCCGCACAGGCAGCTTAGAAAAACGAGGGTTTCAAAATGTTCAATTCAATCTCGTTCACTGCCGCACAGGCAGCTTAGAAAATACATTCGACCACGCGCCGCTGATTTGGATCGTTCACTGCCGCACAGACAGCTTAGAAATGTAGGCTCAAGGGGCCGCAGGCGTTCCCTTTATTATTCACTGCCGTATAGGCAGCTCGGCCGTCCCAATTAATATCCCGTCCTGCTATCCCTATAACGGCTAGTTAATCCACCGCCACGCTCGCAATACAAAAAGTGCGGATAACCAGGCAACACGGTGCAGTTGCCGTCCCCGCAAGCCGCTTAAAAGGCCTTTCCGGTCGAGTAATCCGTGCCTGATCCACTCTGTTAATGATGTTGCTTTTTTGTAAACAGATTAACACCGCATCAAAATCCTGCTATGCTGGCCCTCGCGAAACCGGGCACCTTACCCTACAGAAAAGAGCGCAAAGCATTTGCGATAAGCCTGAAGGCGCCCGGTCATTACACTGTGAGCGAGGAGAACGTCGTGCTAGAAGAATACCGTAAGCACGTTGCCGAGCGTGCTGCCGAAGGGATCGTTCCTAAACCATTAGATGCTTCCCAAATGGCCGCGCTGGTTGAACTGCTGAAAAACCCGCCAGCGGGTGAAGAAGAATTCCTGTCCGATCTGTTGATTAATCGAGTTCCGCCGGGCGTTGACGAAGCGGCCTATGTAAAAGCCGGATTCCTGGCTGCTGTCGCCAAAGGCGAAGCGACCTCTCCTCTGGTTACTCCTGAAAAAGCGATTGAACTGCTGGGCACCATGCAGGGCGGCTACAACATCCATCCGCTGATTGACGCGCTGGATGACGAAAAGCTGGCGCCGATTGCCGCTAAAGCCTTGTCCCACACGCTGCTGATGTTCGACAGCTTCTACGACGTAGAAGAAAAAGCCAAAGCCGGCAACCCACACGCAAAACAGATCCTGCAATCCTGGGCAGATGCCGAATGGTATCTTTCCCGTCCGGAGCTGGCGGAAAAAATCACCGTCACCGTGTTTAAGGTCACCGGCGAAACCAATACCGACGATCTTTCTCCTGCACCTGATGCCTGGTCACGCCCGGATATCCCTCTGCACGCGCTGGCGATGTTGAAGAATGCCCGCGAAGGCATCGAGCCGGATCAGCCTGGTGCCGTTGGCCCGATCAAACAGATCGAGGCGCTTCAGGCCAAAGGCTTCCCGCTGGCTTATGTCGGCGACGTAGTCGGCACCGGTTCTTCCCGTAAATCCGCCACCAACTCGGTGCTGTGGTTTATGGGCGACGACATCCCTTACGTGCCGAACAAAAAAGGCGGCGGCGTGGTGCTGGGTAACAACATTGCGCCAATCTTCTTCAACACGATGGAAGATGCTGGCGCGCTGCCAATTGAAGTGGATGTGCAAAACCTGCATATGGGCGATGTTATCGACATCTATCCTTATAAAGGCGAAGTCCGTAACCACGAGACGGGCGAAGTGTTAGCTAACTTTGCGCTGAAAACTGACGTTCTACTCGATGAAGTTCGTGCGGGTGGTCGTATCCCGCTGATCATCGGTCGCGGTCTGACGACTAAAGCTCGTGAAGCGCTGGGCCTGCCGCAAAGCGACGTGTTCCGTCAGGCGAAAGACGTGGCGGCAAGCACGCGCGGCTACTCGCTGGCGCAGAAAATGGTTGGCCGCGCCTGTGGTACGGAAGGCGTGCGTCCGGGCGCATACTGCGAACCAAAAATGACTTCCGTGGGTTCGCAGGACACCACCGGCCCAATGACCCGTGACGAGCTGAAAGACCTGGCCTGCCTGGGCTTCTCTGCCGATCTGGTGATGCAGTCTTTCTGCCACACGGCAGCCTATCCTAAGCCGGTTGACGTCTCTACGCACCACACGCTGCCGGACTTTATTATGAACCGTGGCGGCGTATCGCTGCGTCCGGGCGACGGCATTATCCACAGCTGGCTGAACCGTATGCTGCTGCCGGATACCGTAGGAACAGGCGGCGATTCGCACACCCGTTTCCCAATCGGCATCTCTTTCCCGGCCGGTTCCGGGCTGGTGGCGTTTGCGGCGGCAACCGGCGTGATGCCTCTGGATATGCCAGAGTCCGTGCTGGTGCGCTTCAAGGGCAAAATGGAGCCGGGCATTACGCTGCGCGATTTGGTTCACGCCATTCCGCTGTATGCCATCAAGCAGGGCCTGCTGACCGTTGAGAAGAAGGGCAAGAAAAACATCTTCTCCGGCCGCATCCTGGAAATCGAAGGCCTGCCGGATCTGAAAGTCGAACAGGCGTTTGAGCTGTCCGATGCGTCCGCCGAGCGTTCTGCGGCTGGCTGTACGATCAAGCTGGGCAAAGATCCTATTATTGAATACCTCAACTCCAATATCGTGCTGCTGAAGTGGATGATTGCGGAAGGCTACGGCGATCGCCGCACGCTGGAACGTCGTATTCAGGGAATGGAAAAATGGCTGGCGGATCCGCAGCTGCTGGAAGGCGATGCGGATGCGGAATACGCGGCGGTTATCGAAATCGATCTGGCTGAAATCAAAGAGCCAATCCTGTGCGCGCCAAACGATCCGGATGATGCTCGCCTGCTGTCGGACGTGCAGGGCGAGAAGATTGACGAGGTCTTTATCGGTTCCTGTATGACCAACATCGGTCACTTCCGTGCCGCCGGTAAGCTGCTGGACAGTCATAAAGGCCAGCTGCCAACGCGCCTGTGGGTGGCTCCGCCAACCAAGATGGATGCGGCGCAGCTGACGGAAGAGGGTTACTACAGCGTCTTTGGCAAGAGCGGCGCGCGTATCGAAATCCCTGGCTGTTCACTGTGCATGGGTAACCAGGCACGCGTGGCGGACGGTGCGACGGTGGTTTCCACCTCAACCCGTAACTTCCCGAACCGCCTGGGCACCGGCGCGAACGTTTATCTGGCTTCAGCAGAGCTGGCTGCGGTCGCTTCGCTGTTGGGCAAACTGCCAACGCCGGACGAATATCAGCAGTTTATGGCGCAGGTTGATAAGACGGCGGTGGATACTTATCGCTATCTGAACTTCGATCAGCTGAGCCAGTATACGGAGAAAGCCGACGGCGTGATTTTCCAGACTGCGGTTTAAATCCTCAATAAGCGTTATTCAGAGCCGAATAGCGCTTTCGCGGTAAATAAAAGTCCGGGGCTGTTTTCAGTCCCGGATTTTTTATGGGCGTAAATCAGAGGATCGTATGAAGGAATCAGGCAGGTTCTTTGAAACCCTTTTTTAGAGTGGTTATTTAATCTATTGATTTTAAGTGGTTTTAATGAAGGGCTAAAAAAAGGGTTTTTACCCGAGATAGGTCAATTTTCCCTGCAATACATGATGTTAAACTGAAAGCGTTACTGTTCACTGCCGCACAGGCAGCTTAGAAATGCGTACCGGTTGCCACTGGCGCATCCGTGGTGTTCACTGCCGTACAGGCAGCTTAGAAAAGGCGAGCATAAAACGTGTCGTTAGTAGCAATGTTCACTGCCGCACAGGCAGCTTAGAAATGAGCGCAACTAACAGGGTGTTCAGTTAAATAGTTCACTGCCGCACAGGCAGCTTAGAAAAAGCCATTTTTTAACGAGCGGCAGCCGCATGAGTTCACTGCCGCACAGGCAGCTTAGAAAAGCAGCACGCCGGAAGTGTTCGCGCCGCTGGGGTTCACTGCCGTACAGGCAGCTTAGAAACACACGCAGCACGCCTGGCACATTTTCTATGGTGTTCACTGCCGTACAGGCAGCTTAGAAACATTGCGAAACGCGGCTGAAAAACAGGTCGTTGTTCACTGCCGCACAGGCAGCTTAGAAATGCCGCAGGGCCTGGATGCTGAAATCATGAGCGTTCACTGCCGTACAGGCAGCTTAGAAATCAAACGAGGGCGAAAAAGAGGAAGTAGCCAGGTTCACTGCCGTACAGGCAGCTTAGAAAGCCAGGTTATTGCGGTACTGATGGAGCTGGGGGTTCACTGCCGCACAGGCAGCTTAGAAAACGTAGCGCCAGTCGTGCAGCGCGATGCCGCAGTTCACTGCCGCACAGGCAGCTTAGAAAATTTCGGTTACGCAGCTTTTAAAGCGCTCAGTGTTCACTGCCGTACAGGCAGTTTAAAATCAGGGAATGATACGCATCCGCCATTTTTATCCCTAAGCACCACTCTTACCCTCCTATGGCAAAAGTGAACGCCAGGAGACATTTCTGTGCCCCTTCAGATAAGCCGCTACCTTGCCGTCCATTTAAAAAGGAAAATAGTGTAGCGGCAAACGCTCAGGAAAAATAACGTCGGATAAAAGCGCAGTCCAACAAGAAAAGATAATATAGATGTGGGCTGAAAACTAAAGCTGACTTATGCCGACAAACCACGCATTGCCTGTTTATAAATTAGCGCATGATAAATCACTACGCAAAAAAAATGATACAGCGTCTCATTATTTTTCAGGAAGGGCAGGTAAGCGCATAACCTTCCTTTTAAAGACCAGTTCGGTTATTGTGGGAATGTCCCTATACTGATTTTAAAAACATCCTGTAACTATCTTCTGATATGTCGAGGCTCAATGAACATCCTGGCAAGAAATCTCATCATCTTTCTATGCTTCTTTTCTTATAAGGTTTTTGCTCAACCCGATATCTCTGAAGTTTTAATAAAGGGCGGTGATTATTACGTAGGCGACGCTTTTGGCAAACACGACTATGCACAGCATGCCAATGCAAAAATAAAAAGCTTTTACATCATGCAAACCGAGGTTAGCTACGCGCTTTATCAACAGATCTATGCGTGGGGGCAGAATAATAACTATTTGTTTAACCCCGGCTGCAATGGCGCTATTTATGAAGATTGTCGCGAGCCTGATTACGAACAGGGAAAGCATCCGGTAACTAATATCGAATGGGGCGATGCCGTTGTCTTTGCCAATGCGTTAAGCGTGTTACAGCATTTGCAGCCCGTCTATCTGACGAACAAAGGAGCTATTGTCTATAATGTTGAAGAGACTGACAACCTGCATGAGGACAGCCACGCAGACGGTTATCGCTTACCTGATATTAATGAATGGCAGGTAGCCGCGCGAGGCGGAGAAAAAGCAGTAGCCAAAGGTCGCTATGGCAATCGTTTTTCTGGCAGTGACAGAGCCGACAGCGTTGCCTGGTATCCACCGTTTAACAGTCAGCAATTTGGCACGGCCAAAGTAAGTTCGTTAAAACCAAATGATGCGGATATTTATGATATGAGCGGTAACGTCTATGAATGGATAAACGACAAAAGTGAGACGGCAGGCGTTGCCATGCACTATTTTTGCGGAGGAAGCTATATTGCCCATTCTGCTTCCCTGGCAAGCTGTGACTCGCATAGTGCAAAATTCGTCATGTCTGATATCGGTTTTCGCCTGGTCAGGAATGCCGTCAGTGAAAAATAAATTTTTACTGATGGGTCTGCTTTTTTCAGGATTCGCCAGCGCTCAGGCTGAATACGTTTCTTTACACAGCGGGCAGAACGTTATTGATATTAATGCCGATGGTCTGAAAGATATTTTGTTTATCGCGGATTATGACAATAACACGTCTCATCCCAGCCAGACGATGAATGTTTTTATAAAAAATAAGCAGGGTGGTTACAACAGCGTTCCCTGCCCGCAGGCCAGCGGTTTTACATGGGCCGATATCAGGCTTTCCGCCTCTGGCGTTAAAATATATGATTACAGATTGCTCGTTTACCACAACGGATATTCTGTAGTTAGCGCTGAAAAATTCGCTACTGATAATGATGGCAGCGACGTATTGAACTCAGGCCTGGTCAGGATAAATCGCTATGTTATAACGGAAGGGGAAAACGATCCGGGCGTCCCTGCGTTTCAATGGAGCCTGGCGGGAAGCTACATCACCAAAGAAAAATTCAACGACGTGGACGAAGCGCTTAAAAATATTAATATGGATGAGTTTAAATGAAAGCAATTATCATGCTGGCGGCAGCGTTATTTACTGTATCTTGTCATGCCAGTAACGCTGGCGTGAATGATAATAACTATAAAGCGGCGATACAGCAGGCATTAGATAACCAGCCGCCACTTTGTCTTGGCGAGAAAACCTGGCCAGCCGTTACAAATACGCAGGGCTATAGCTGGATAAATGCAAAAATGGAGGCGTTAAAAGAGGCCGGTCTGATTACTAAAAAAACTACAGGCGGAAAAATAGACTGGCGGCTGACCACATACGGCCAAAAAGCTTTCAACCAGTCCGGTGACTTTTGCTACGGTAATTTTAAGGTTAGTAAGATAACCGATCTCAATCATCATAACGATGGCACGGTGACCGTTGATTTTACCTACCAGATAACCGCTTTACCCGCATGGGCTAAAAACAAAGCCGTCAGAGTGGCCTATACCGATCTGGATAATGACGTTATGGGAATAGGCCATGCCAGATATGAAATCGTTTTCCGAAAAGAAAATTCAGGCAAGCTGGTGGTGCTTTCTCCACCTTCGCAGCTCGATCTACTTTACTGAAGCTAATTAATCCAATGTTTTTAGCCCTTTTCTGTATGCCGAACGGCCCGAAGTTTAGTGTATATGCATTATAGCGAGTTTATCTTACGTTCCCGGACAGAGCCGCCCGAGCGGTTGATCATACGTCTGCCGTTTTTGCGAGATCGTTGTTTCATTTCTTCTCTCTTTCCTTTTCTTTGGCCCTTATGCTGCGATAATAGAAAGGTTAACCCGTTCACAGGAGCGGGCCGGCGCAGGCGGCAGATTGAGGCCGCAGCCCGGTAAGGTCAGAGGAAAGCAGTATGGAATATGAATTTTTACGCGACGTTACCGGCACGGTAAAAGTACGCATGTCGATGGGGCATGAAGCTATCGGCCACTGGTTTAATGAAGAGGCAGCGGACAATTTAGCGCTGCTGGATGAGGTAGAGGCCGCCGTCGCCGAAGTGAAAGGCAGCGAGCGCCAGTGGCAGCGCGTGGGCCGCGAATATACGATCTGGCTGGATGAAGAAGAGGTGATCGTGCGCGCCAATCTGCTCAGTATTGAAGGCGACGAGATGGAAGAGGGCATGAGCTACTACGATGAAGAGAGCCTGTGCTTCTGCGGCGTCGAGGATTTTCTGGCGGTGATTGTCGCCTATCGCGGTTTTCTTCAGGGGTGTTGAACCGTCTTCTTTGACATTTTTTAATCAATCTGGATGCTTTTATCTGCGATCGTGATCGTTTTTATTCACTTTTGATTCATTAGAATCAAACGGGGGGATAACCTTAAAACGAGGCAGGATGCTGATGAAACTGAAAAGGATGATTGAGAAAATTCCCGGCGGCATGATGGTCGTGCCGCTGGTTGCCGGAACCACCCTCAATACCTTCGCGCCACAGCTGCTGGAAATCGGCGGCTTCACCACGGCCTTGTTTAAACAGGGCGCCGCGCCGCTTATTGGCGCTTTTTTAATCTGCATGGGGGCCGGCATCGGTTTCGGCGCGGCACCTCGCGCCATTCTTCAGGGCGGCAGCATTACGCTGGTTAAGCTGCTCGTCGCGGTGGCGCTTGGGTTTGCTGTCGATAAGTTCATGGGGGCGGAAGGCGTTTGGGGGCTGAGCAGCGTAGCGATTATTGCCGCGATGAGCAATGCCAACGGCGGTCTCTATGCGGCGCTGGTCGGGGAGTTCGGCAGCGAAAGCGATATCGGCGCGATCCCGCTGATGACGTTAAGCGATGGCCCCTTTTTCACGCTGATTGCGTTGGGCGCGGCCGGTATGGCTTCCGTCCCGCTGATGGCGCTGGTTGCCGTGATCGTGCCGCTACTGGTCGGCATGATGCTGGGGAATCTTGATGCCGATATGCGGCAGTTTCTTACCGCTGGCGGGCCGCTGCTGATCCCCTTCTTCGCTTTTGCGCTGGGCACGGGGATCGATCTGGCGATGCTGATTGAAGGCGGCCTGGCTGGCGTCGCGTTGGGCCTGCTGACTACTTTTTTCGGCGGCTTTTTTAACGTTCGTATCGATCGCCTCGTTGGCGGAACGGGAATAGCAGGCGCCGCGGCCTCCAGTACGGCGGGGAACGCGGTTGCCACCCCGTTGGCAATTGCGCAAGCCGATCCTTCTCTTCTGCACGTGGCTTCCGCCGCTACGCCGCTGATTGCCGCTTCTGTGATCACCACGGCCATCCTTACCCCGTTATTTACCTCATGGATAGCCAGGCGCAACGTCCGGCAAAGCGTTGCCGCCCAAAAGGTCGAGCAATAGACAGGCTGAGGGATGCAGGGCAGGCGCACGTTTTGCCGTTAAGTTTTTGCGGCCGCAACGCAAATCCGGTGCGCCCGAGGATTATTGCAGCAGGCCGGATAAGATGCGGGGATGATGTGCATCCCCATCAGGCTTACCGTTCGTAAGCGTCGTTTTTTTCCAGCGTAACGGCGGGGGCATCCACGCTAACCTGTTCAAAGCTCAGCTTATTCACGCCAGCGATTTTGCCGAACTCCTGCGCCTGCAAGGTAATATGGCTGAAGTGCAGCCGTTCGATCGGACGTTCCTCTGCGCCTTCGATAAAAAATGCGCGAGAGAAATGGTGCGGCGCGGTTAAGCGGCCGGTAACGTGAGAAATAGTGATATTTTCAACCCGCGTCAGGCCGTCTGTCCCTTCCACGCCTTCGCTGAGTTTGCGCCAGTGCGGGGGGCTATCCTCACCCACCTGCTGGCCGTAGCTGTACTGCGGAAACCAGTTAAGCTGCATCATAAAGGGATAGCTGACGTCTTCCAGCCGCAGATGGCGCACGGTAATATTCCTGATCCAGCCGCCGCGATTACGCGCAGATTTGATGCGAAAACCGACGCCGGTGCCAAAAAAGCGGTTATGTTCAATCAGCACATTTTCGATCCCGCCGGACGTTTCGCTGCCCAGCGTAATGCCGGAGCCTTTATGCAGTTCACAGTCGCGAATAACAATATCGCTCGTCGTTTTTGCCAGTCGCTGCGCTTCCGCGCCGCGTCCCGATTTGACGCAGATATTATCGTCATTGCAGGAAACCACGCATCGTTCCACGCGAACATGCTCGCACGAATCGATATCAATGCCGTCGGTACTGGGACCGGTCGCGTTACTCACCCGCAGATCCTGTAAAAAGACCCGATGCGAATAGCAAAGATGAATATTCCAGAAGCCGGATTCGCGTGAATGAAAACCGTTCAGCTCTACCGCTTCGCTCTGGTAAACCACCACGTTGCGCGGGCGCTCGCATTCGTAATCCACTACCCAGCGCAAGCCCTGCCGACTGTATTCCGCCAGCATGCCGCCGTTTTCATCCTCGCCCCAGAATTTATGCCACCAGACCGCGCCCTGGCCGTCAATCGTGCCCGCGCCCGTGATTTTCACCGCCTGACACCGGTTGATATTAACGATCCCCGCCGGCCAGAGCATATCAATACCGGCAACGCGGGTGGCGATTTTAGGGTAATCCTCCAGGCGCTGGCTGCCGAGCAAAACCGTGCCTTCAGCCAGTTCCAGCGTCATCTCGCTTTTTAAAAACAGCGAGCCGGTAAGATAGCGTCCGGCAGGGATAAGGACGCGGTCGCCCGCCGCCGCCTGGTTGATGGCGCTTTGTATCGCGCCGGTTGATAAGGTTGTTCCATCAGGTACCGCACCGAAATCCAGAATATTCAGGATCGCCATGTTTTTTCCTTTCCATGCTGAATAAAAAACAGGCAGGCACTATAGCATTTCTGACCGTTGCCATATTTCCTGAGATCAAAGGAGCTGCCGTTGGTGGCAGCTGCTTGCCCTTAAAACCTCGGCTACAGCGATCCGCCGCCGCAGATCACCAGCTCCTGGCCGGTGATAGCATCGGCGGCGGGGGAGAGCAGATAGCCGACCAGCGCGGCGACCTCTTCCGGCTGGATATAACGCCCGATCGGCGGCATTTTCGGCGGCGAACTTTCCCGTCCGGGCTGGCTTAACATCGGCGTCGCCGTTGCGCCCGGCGCGACAATATTGGCGGTAATGCCGCGCGGCGCCAGCTCCGCCGCCCAGCTTCTTACCATGCCTTTCATCGCCGATTTGGTACTGACATACTGGCTACGTCCCGCCGCGCCGGTTGAAGTGCGGCTGCCGATCAGTACAATGCGCCCGCCCGTGGGTAGCTGCGGCGCCAGCTGATTCGCCAGCACCTCTGCTACCCGAATATGCAGTTGCCAGAGCTTTTCGCTTGTCTCCTCATCCAGATCGCCCAGCGGCGCGGCCTTCATCATGCCAGCGGCGTGAATAACCGCATCGACCGGCGGCAAGCTAACCAGCGCCCGCTTCAGCGCGGCGGTGTCAAACAGATCCACCGAAAGCGAGACGAAAGCGTCGCTGTCGCGCTTAACCAGCGTGCGGCTCAGCCCGGTTACGCGCCAGCCTTCTTCCAACAGCTTATCGGCGGTGGCGGCGCCAATGCCGGAGCTGACGCCCGTGATCAACGCGTGACGGCTCATGCGCGCGCCTCCAGCATCGCCAGCGGGATCTTAAATACCGCCTTGCGTACCGCTGCCGGTTCGCCGACCGCGCAAAGCGCCTGATGCGCTTCGCCAGGATAGAAAATCACGAAATCGCCGGGCTGCAAACGCACCGAATGCGGCAGCCAGGGGCGATCAACGATAAACAGATCTGGCTTGCGCTCTTCCGCCTGCTGGTGACGGGCATCGGCACAGGAAAAATGGACGATCTCTTCGCCCGCCAGCAGGATCTGAATATCCAGATACTGCCGGTGAAATTCGGTATGCCGCGTTGCCGCCGGTGCGGTGCGCGTCGGACTCAGCGTGCAGAACCAGCTTTCCCCTTCCGGCTGGATGCGGCCGTCATCCCGCGCCTGTAGCGCCGCCAGATGATGTTCCGGCCTGGCAAGCAGCGCGGCAAGCACGGGCGGCAGCGTTGCCATTTTCAGCGTCGACAGATTACCGGTAATCATGGGGCCTCCTTAGCCCAGGCCTCGTCCACGCAGACGTATTTAATCGCCTGGCGGAAATAGGTGTAGGCAATATGCAGTTCGCCATTGATGCCCTGTTTGATGCTGGGATAGGAGAACTCGCGGTTCAGCTTCTGCTGCGAGTTATTGGTCATGCAGTAACCGTCGCCTTCATCCAGGTTGCGTTGCCACGGCCAGCTGCGGCCGCCGTCGGCTGAAATCGCCAGCGTCATCGGCGCGCGCGGCGCCCCCCAGAACGCCGTTTTTCCGGCGTGCGTCACGGGCGCAACGGCCGTATCGCCTTCCTCATCCTCAATTTCATCGTAGAGGGAAAGACGCCGCTCGCTGGCGCCCTCGGCGCTCATGGCGTTAAATACCAGCGCCAGATCGCCGTTGGTCAGCGTCGTGACCTGGATTGACGAATTATTATTCGGCAGTTCCGTCGGCTGCGGCGCCGACCAGCTTTCGCCGTTATCAACGGAACGGCTGGCGTAAATATTATCCGCCCAGCGGCTGCGAAACAGCGCCAGCAGCGAGCCATCTTTCAGCAGGGTAATATTCATATGCACGCAGCCGGTGCTTTCCGGCACCGCCACGTCGCGCCAGGTTTTACCGTGGTCAGCGGAGATTTTCACCGCGCTGGTATCCTCGTTGCCGACCCATTTTTCGCCGGACCGCGTGGTGCAGTAGAACACCGGCAGCAGCCAGTTGCCGTTGGCTAACACCACAATCGGCTGACGAATAAAGGTGCCGGGCTTGTCCAGCAGCGTGGCGATCGGCCCCCAGCTTTTGCCGAAATCCTGCGACTGACGAAAACGCACGATGGCGGTGTCCTGATTGCCGGATTTCTGCGCCGTCCACAGCAGCCACAGCACGTTGTCGGGCGCTAAAAACAGCACCGGATTTTGCTCGGAACGGCTGCTGTCGTCGGAAAGTTTTTGTGGTTCGCTCCAGCGCTCGCTGTTTTTCGCCAGCCGCGAGCACCAGATGGAGATATCGGCAATGCCTTCTTGAGTGCCGCCAAACCAAACGCAAAGCAGATCGCCATCCGGCAAAGGCAGCAGATTAGCCGCGTGATTTTGCGGGCAGGGCGAGGGCAGCATGGCGCTGCGCAGTCGCGAGGCGTTATCCGCGGGCTGCACAAGGCCGCTGCGTTCTACGGTCAGGGTTTCACTCATCTCAGGCTCCACTTTTTTGCATACGGTTGTCGGTTTTCTTCACGCTCTGACGGCTCGGGATCATATAGTCGATAGCCATAATCACCGCTGGCGTAATCAGCGCGATATACATGTTGTTGATGCCGAAAGGATCGCCCAGCACAAACCAGACGGAGGTCATCACGCAGGCGCCAATCAGCCCCCAGTTTGCGCCGCGCGCGCTTTTAAACATCGGCAGATAGAAGGCGATGATCGCCACCACGGAAATCGACAGGCGAATGGCGCGGGTAAAGAATGAAAGCTTAAGCACTTCCGGCACGAACAGCACAAAGACCAGCGGCGCAAAGCCGATTGCCAGCGACAGCCAGCGGGTCATTTTGAATTCGCGCTCCGGCGTAGGGTTGCGGTACGGCACATAGAAATCTTTTACAATCAGCGACGCGATAGCCAGCGCCACGGTGCCGACGCTGACGAAGATCGACGCGACCAGCGACGTGGTGACGATACCGGCCAGCCACGGGCTCATATCCTGCAAAAACACCGGCAGCGCATAGAGGCTGTTGATCTCAGGGTGCAGATATTTCGCCGCCACGCCGATCATGGCGATAGCGATACCGATAGGCAGGCAGAAGAAAAAGGCGACCCAGGTGGCGCGTCTGGCCGCCGCCGGGCTTTTAGTGGAAGAGATCGCCTGAATCACAAACTGGGTGCAGAAGATCGAACCGATGGTGCCAATCAGCCAGGCGACGATGGTGCTGGCGCCGACGTGGCCGTCCCACGTCCAGTAAAAAGACGGCATTTTCTCGACCATCGGCGTGATGCCGCCGGTCATTTTCAGCGCCACGCCAAGAATAATCAGGATGCCGACATATTTCAGCGCGCTGTGCAGCATGGTGACCCACGCCATACCTTTCATGCCGCCAAAGGCGAAATAGAAGGTGCTGACGATAGCGGTAATAAAGGCCGCAACGGGCAGATTAACTTTTAATACGGTGGAAATAGCCGCCGCGCCGCTGACGTAATTCCCTACGTTCACCAGCAGCAGCGCATAAATCATAATAATAGAGATAATATTCTTGGTGGTGCTGCCGTACTTTTCCGCTATCGCGCCGGAAATAGTAATCTTGCCGGTATTATAGATACGCTTGACCAG
Source organism: Erwinia sp. TECH1 (assembly GCF_054057575.1). Taxonomy (NCBI): domain Bacteria; kingdom Pseudomonadati; phylum Pseudomonadota; class Gammaproteobacteria; order Enterobacterales; family Erwiniaceae; genus Erwinia; species Erwinia sp. TECH1. The sequence continues at coordinate 1,106,148 of NZ_JBSRZK010000001.1, forward strand.
CAGCAGCCCGAAAATGGGAAAGCCAATTGCCGCGCCGATGACCGACCAGGAAGCGGCAAAACCATCCTCAAAGGCGGCCTGCGCCGTGCCGATGGTGGATTTGGCGCCGATATATTCTGACATCAGCATAATACCCACGATAAAAGCGGGCATAGCGCGCGACCCTTCCATAAAGTCGCCGGAGCTTTTACTTCTTAAGCGGTAAGTCAGCCAGGTGGTAAATAAAATATAGGCGACCACCATACAGATAATAATCAACGTGCCTTCAGTAGAAAACGCTTTCATTGTGATGCCTCACTATGAGCAGACGCGGCGGCCTTGCGGCTCTTTTCACGCCTTTGTAGGGTTAAGCGCCGAAAGCGCTGGAGGTAGATCCCCGTACGGCCTGCATACTGCCGCACGGGCTGAAAATTATGTCCGACTCGCTACCGCCTGGGGCGACGAGGCGTGCTCTTCTTCGTTAATTGGTTCAACTTTACCCATCAAAAACAGGTAGTTAATGATGCCAATCATCACCAGCGCGGCGGAGAACACCAGCGCCCAGGTAAAAGATCCGGTCGCGGCGACGATAGCGCCGGTCACAATTGGCCCGATAGCGCCGCCCATATTGGAAACGGTGTTCTGCAAGCCGGCCACGATAGAGACGCTGTTTTTCGGCGCGACGTCGCCGGGCAGCGCCCAAACCTGCGAGGCGGCTACCGTGGTGCCGGACTTCGCCACGCAGAGCAGAAACACGGTCATAAACACGGAATCGGTAAAGGGCGCAAAGCCGATGCAGAGCGCCATCAGCAGGCCGACAGTCAGGAAAAGCTTGCGGGTGGCGGTCAGAGACAGCACCTTCTTATGCACCAGCCGATCGGAAGCCCAGCCTGCTGCCACTTCGATAATCATGCCGCACAGCAGCGGCAGGGCGGCGATCATCCCCATCTTGATAAAATCCATGCCTTTCTCTTTCACCAGATAAGTGGGCAGCCAGGTGATAAAGAAATAGGAGGTGTAGTTGATGGTGAAAAAACCGATGCACATGGCCCAGATGTTGCGGTAGCGCAGCAGCTTGTACCACTTCATCGGGCGAACGTTTTTATCGCCGTGCTTACGGGCCTGGCCGTCGCGGATCAGGCTGATTTCCTGAGCGCTGATAGCTTTGTGCTCTTCCGGGTTCTCCGCATAGATAAAATACCAGGCGATCACCCACAGCAGCCCGACCGCGCCGATAATCAGAAAGGTCAGGCGCCAGTCGAACAGATAGATCATCCAGACGATCAGCGGCATCGCCACGGCGCCGCCGAATTTAGAGGCGCTGTCGAACAGACCAGAGACGGTGGCGCGCTCTTTATCCGGGAACCAGCGCGCCGTAATGCCCGCATTGCTGGGATAGGCGGCCGCTTCGCCGACGCCTAACGCCAGGCGCAGCGCCAGTAGCGATTTAAAGCCGGTCGCCAGCCCCATCATGGAGGTAGCGATGGACCACCAGGCAACGGCCAGCCCCAGCCCTTTTTTCTGTCCGAAGCGGTCGGCAAACCAGCCCGCCGGGATCTGCAACAGCGAATAGGACCAGAAGAACGCCGCCATAATAAAGCCCATCAGTTCGGGGCTGAGCTTCAGCTCGTCGATCAGGTGCGGCGCGGCGGCCGACAGCACGGTGCGGTCAATATAGTTAATGGCGATAGCCAGCCACATCAGGCCAGCGATCCACCAGCGGATACGGGTTGGGTTTGCAGTTTTCATCGTCCTGGCTCGGTCAGAGGTTAGTGGCCGACTCGACGGTCGGCTTTTTAAGTCGGGACGGAAACGGCGTCCCGCGTTTGACTACAGGGCATTTACCGGCCGCTGCTGTTGTTTAACGCACTGAATAATTTGCTGAACGCAGCGCTCGCCGATGGCGCTGATAGCGCCGTCGGTATAGCCAGCAATATGCGAGGTGGGCATAAAATTAGGCAGTGAAAACAGCGGATGGCGCTCCAGCGGCTCGTGATCGAATACGTCTGCGGCGGCACCAGCAATCAGGTTGTCGGCCAGCGCGTGGTACAGATCGTTTTCGTTCACCACGCCGCCGCGTGAGACGTTAATTAAAAAAGCGGACTGCTTCATGCTGCGGATGCGCGTGGCATCAAACAGGCTGTGCGTCTCTGCGGTCAGCGGCGTGTGCAGCGTAATAAAGTCGCTTTGTTCGGTCAGCTCATCCAGAGAGACGAACCGGATATTATGTTCGGCGGCAAATTTCTCGTCGGGATAGTAGTCAAAAGCCAGCACGCGCATATTAAAGCCGCTGGCGCGCAGCGCGACCTGCTTGCCGATATTGCCCAGGCCGACAATGCCCAGCGTTTTGCCATAGACGTCGGTGGCGAAAATACGCGGCCAGTTCCCGGCGCGCGTTTCCGTCACCGCCTGCGTCACCTGACGGGCAGCGTTGAGGATCAGCGCAAAGGCGAAGTCCGCCACGGCATGCTTGTTGGCGTCCGGCACGTTGGTAACGGTCACGCCGCGCGCCTTAGCCGCATCGAGATCGATGTTGTCCACGCCGACGCCGTGCTTGCAGACAATTTTCAGCTGCGGCGCCAGCGCCAGCAGCGCGTCGTCGACCTCGGTAAAGGCCACGATCATCGCCACCGTCTTGGCCAGATGCGGCATCAGCGCGTCCAGCGACGCGTCGGCGGGCAGCGTTATCAGCTCAAAGCCCTGCGCCTTCAGCGTGGCGATGGGCTGCGCGTCATATTTGGCAAACGAGGGCGAGGTACAGATCACTTTCATTTTGCTTGTCCTGGTCGAAGAGCGGGCGCGCCGCAAAATAAAGGGTCGACGAAGCGGGGCGCGGTCATTTTTGCCGCGTCGCCACGGTCGGGTTACCGGGTGTACTGATTAACAATCTGGCGAATACGCTGCTCTTCTTCGGCGCTGAAGCGCACGGCATAGCGGCTTTCGCCTACGTCATAGCCCATCAGCGCCACGGCTTTTTTCACCGCCGCTGGCGAGAAGGCGACGCTGTAAAGGTCGGTGCGCAGACCGGTCACGTTTTCCTGCGCGCGGCGCGACCCCTCGATATCGCCGTCGTTAAAACGCGCCCAGATGGCGTTGATCTCTTTCGGCGCGACGTTGGCCAGCCCGGAGATGCAGGCGGCGCAGCCGTCAACAAAGCCCTGATGGATCAGCGAGTCCGGGCCGTTCAGCACGCTGAAATTTTCCGTGCCCTGCGCCGCCTGCAAAAAGCCGCTCAGGCTCTCATAACTGCCCGCGCTGTCTTTGATGCCAACGATATTGGGATGCGCGGCCAGTTTGCGCACCGTCTGCGGCTGGAGCGTGTTGCCGGTGCGGGCCGGAATGTTATACAGAAAGACCGGCACCTCCAGCGCGTCGGCGACCGCCTCGTAATGGGCGATCAGCTCCTCCTGTTTTAGCGGCACGAAGTAAGGCGTGATAACCGAAACGGCATCCACGCCCAGTCTGGCGACCTGCTTGCCCAGGCGAATGGTTTCGCGGGTGGAGATTTCGCCCACGTGCGCCACCAGCGGCGCTTTGCCCGCGACTTCCTCCACGCAGGTGGCGGTGACCGCCAGCTTTTCCTGCTCGTTAAGCACAAAAAACTCGCCGTTGGTGCCGCCGCAAAAAATACCGTTGCCAGCGGCAAGCTGGCGCTGGATCTGCTGGCGCATCGCCTGCTCGCAGTAGTCGCCGTCAGCGGTAAAAGGGGTGACGATGGCGGTCAGTACGCCGGTGATTGTGTTCATCATGGCCTCATTATTCGTTTAGTGATTCAGGGTCGGAAACAGGGTCAGATAGACCTCGCGGACGTCGTCGGCGCTGACCGCACACGGCACGTTTTTCATCAGGCGCTGCACGTCCAGCGCGGCCTCGACCAGATAAGGCAGATGCTCAGCGTTGATGCCCAGCTCGTCCAGGCTGGCAGGCAGCTTCAGGCGCTTCACCAGCGCGGCGAAATAGTCAACCAGCGCCACGGACTTCGCTTCTTCGCTCAGCGAGGCGTCGGCGTCCGGCAGCAGGTCGTAAGCCTGGGCGAACTTGCTGACCGCCGCAGGACGGACAAAACGCATACACGGTGCCAGCAAAATGGCGTTCGCCACGCCGTGCGGCAGGTGATATTTGCCGCCCAGCGGATAGGACATGGCGTGCACCAGGTGCGTACCGGCATGGGCGATGGCCGCGCCGCCGTAATACGATGCCCAGAGCATATCCAGACGCGCCGCCAGGTTATCCGGCTCCGCAATCGTCTTTTCCAGGCTGGCGAACAGCTTTTTCATGCCGATCAGCGCGTAGTTGTCGCTGACCGGATTGGCGACGGTGGCGGTGAAGCACTCAATCAGATGGCAAAGCGCATCGATGCCGGTGGAAGAGGCGATATGCGCGGGCATACTGGTGGTCAGCTCGGGCGCCAGCACCACGTAATCCGGCAGCATCACCGGCGAGATAATGCCGACCTTGGTTTCTTTCTCCGGGATAGCGAGGATCGCGTTTGGCGTGGCTTCGGAACCCGTGCCTGCGGTCGTTGGGATCAACAGCGAGGCCGTGCGGCGCAGCGGTTTTTCACCGGCCAGCAGCGCTTCCAGCGAAGGCGCGTCCTCAACGCAGAGCACGGAAAGCAGTTTGGCGACGTCCAGCACGCTGCCGCCGCCGACGCCAGCCACCATATCCACCTTTTTCCCCGGCAGCGACGCCACTATCGCCGCCACGTCATGCTGGCTCGGCTCTGGCGGCACGCTGTCCACAATGCTCAGCGCCGCTCTGCTGCCAATCTGTTGGATCAGCGTTTGCACCGCCGGAATGCCGACAATGTTTTTATCCGTCACCAGCAGCACGTGCCGATGGTTTTGCAACAGATAGCCGATGTCGCTAAGCGCCTGGTAACCAGCAATCACGGTGCTGTTAATGGTCATAAGTCCTGTCCTGGCTGAGGGTGAATTGATTACATTTGGTCATTAACCTGCTCATTCGCGGCAGGCAGGAGGAATTTATAGGGCAAATTGATTTTGATTAATTTGACCGTGCTCACATATAATCAATTGTGATTGAATATAATCACTCCCAATGAAAACCGGCTTGTCGAACTTAGGGAGTGATGAAGATGCGCACAAAATGGAAGATGCCTGTGCTGGTGATTGCGGATGACTTTACCGGCGCGAACGATGCCGGGGTCGGGCTTGCCAACGTCGGCGCGCGGGTTCATGTGCTGTTTGATGCGGCCACGCCCACCGTGGAACAGGCCGATGCCTGGGTCGTCAATACCGACAGCCGGGCGACCAGCGCGGAACAGGCCGCCCGGCGTACCGCTGCGGCAATAGCGGGCAGAAGGGATGTGGCCCGCGACGGCTGGCTGTTTAAAAAAATCGACTCGACGCTGCGCGGCAATCCCGGCGCGGAAATCGAAGCGGCTTTGCTGGCAGGCGATAAACGCGTGGCGCTGATAGCGCCAGCGGTGCCCGCGCTGGGCCGTACCACCGTAGAAGGCTGCTGCTATATCGATGGCCGCCTGCTGACGGAAACGGAATATGCCAGCGATCCTAAAACGCCGGTAAGCAGTGCCAGCATAGCTGCGCGCCTTGGCGAGCAAACCACGCTGCCGGTTGGCCTGATCCCGCTGTCGGCGCAGGCGGATCTGCGAGAGCGGATCGAAGCGGCTATTGCTGACGGCAAGCGGCTGATCGTGCTGGATGCGCAAACGGACGCCGATCTGCAACGCATCATGCAGGCGGCGGACGAGCTGGACGAGCGCCCTTTGCTGGTGGGTGCCGCCGGGCTGAGCGACGCGCTGGGCAGGCGGCTGACGAGGCTGGCGCCGGGCGGGACGGCAGGCTCGCCCGCTCCGGTAAACGCCGGGCTGGCGGTTATAGGCTCGATGAGTGAAGTCGCGCAGCGGCAGATAACGCAGCTGATGCAGCAAAAGGCAATCCGGCTGATCGATGTGGATATCAGTCAGCTTTTTAGCGGCGGCGCGCCGGGACAGCGCTGGCGACAGGCGGTGACGGAGGCGCTACAGCAGGGCCGACACTGCGTGATCCGCACCTGCCAGCAGGCGGAGCAGCGTCAGGCTATCGCCTCGCTGTGCGAACGGCTCGATCTCAGCCGCCAGCAGCTTGGCGAACAGATTTGCGCTTATCTGGCGGAACTGACCGCCGACGTGCTGCGCGACGTTACGCCTTCAGCGCTTTATCTCTCCGGCGGCGACGTGGCGATAGCGGTGGCGCGCGGGCTGGGCGCGCAGGGCTTTCAGATTTCAGGGCAGGTGGCGGGCTGCGTGCCTTACGGCCATCTGCTGCAAGGTAACGACAACCTGCTGGTGCTTACCAAGGCTGGCGGTTTTGGTGATGAAAACACCCTGGTAGAAGTTTTTCGTTTTATTGAGGAGAAGGCGAGTGAGTAAAATTATTGCGGTTACCATGGGCGATCCGGCGGGTATTGGCCCGGAAATAATCATCAAATCCCTGGCGGAGGGCGAGCTTTCCGGCGCGCCTGCGGTGGTAGTGGGCTGCGCCAGCACGCTGCGGCGGATTATGACGATGGGCATTACGCCGCAGGCGGAGCTGCGGATAGTTAACAGCGTGGCCGAAGCGCGCTTTGCGCCGGGCATTATTAACGTTATCGACGAGCCGCTGGCCGATCCTGATGCGTTAAAGCCCGGCGTGGTGCAGGTAGCCGCAGGCGATTTGGCCTACCGCTGTGTGAAACGCGCAACCGAACTGGCGCTGGCGGGCGAAGTGCAGGCTATCGCCACCGCGCCGCTGAACAAAGAGGCGCTGCATTCGGCGGGCCATCTCTATCCCGGCCATACCGAGCTGCTGGCGAAGCTGACCGACAGCAAAAACTACGCGATGGTGCTTTATACCGATCGCCTGAAGGTGATCCACGTCACCACGCATATCGCGCTGCGTAAGTTCCTGGATACGCTCAACCGCGAGCGGGTGGAGACGGTAATCGGCATGGCGGAAACCTTCCTCAGGCGCGTCGGCTATGATAAGCCGCGCATCGCGGTGGCGGGCGTTAATCCGCACGCGGGCGAAAACGGGCTGTTCGGCGACGAAGAGATCGCCATCGTCGGCCCGGCCATAGAAGCCATGAAAGCGCAGGGCGTCAACGCCTTCGGCCCGTGCCCGCCGGATACGGTGTTTTTGCAGTGTTATGAAGGCCAGTACGACATCGTGGTGGCGATGTACCACGACCAGGGGCATATTCCGCTTAAGCTGCTGGGCTTTTACGACGGCGTGAATATTACCGCTGGCCTGCCGTTTATCCGCACCTCGGCCGACCACGGCACGGCGTTTGATATTGCCTGGACAGGTAAAGCGAAGTCTGAGAGCATGGCGATTTCCATTCAGCTAGCGATGCAGCTTGCATAAGGACCTATGAAGGGACAAAGTCGCCTGGACCAGATCATGGACTATCTGAAAAGCCATAATCTGGTGACTGTCGATCAGCTGGTGGCGGCGATTTCCGCGTCGCCGGCTACGATCCGACGGGATCTGATCAAACTGGATCGGGAAGGGGTAATCAGCCGGACGCACGGCGGCGTTACCCTTAACCGCTTTATTCCCGCTCAGCCCACCACGCTGGAAAAGATGCAGCGTCATCTCACGGAAAAACAGGCTATCGCCCTGGCGGCGGCCAGCCTGGTGAAAGCCAACGACGCGGTGGTGCTGGATGCCGGCACCACCATGCTGGAACTGGCGCGTCAGCTGACGCATCTGCCGCTGCGGGTGATCACCGCCGACCTGCATATCGCGCTGTTTCTGTCGGAGTTCAGGCAGATTGAGGTGACGATTATCGGCGGGCGCATCGACGACTCCAGCCAGTCCTGCATTGGCGAGCACGGGCGCAGGCTGCTGCGGAATATCTACCCGGACGTCGCGTTTGTCAGCTGTAACTCGTGGAGCCTGGAGAAGGGCATTACCACGCCGACCGAAGAAAAAGCGGGGCTGAAAGAGGATTTGCTGATCAACGCGCGACGCAGGGTGCTGTTAGCGGACAGCAGCAAATATGGTTCCTGGTCGCTGTTCTGCGCCACGCCGCTGCAAAGCCTGACCGATATCATTACCGACGAGCTGCTGGGCGAGCAGGAAGTGAAGGCGCTGAGCGGGCAGCCGTTTACGCTGACGCTGGCGAAACCCTGAGCAAAACGGGCCGCCTACAGGCCGCCCGTAGTAGAGACCAGCTTCTTACAGCGTTTTAAAGCCTACAGAAGGAATATTGCGGCCGTAGTAAATTTCCCGCATCTCTTTCCACAGCAGGTCGGTAATGCGCTTGTGCTCCTGCGGTGTCAGATCTTCCGGGCGGGTATTGAAAAGATAATGTTTTAAATCAAACTCTTTCAGCAGCATCTTGGTATGGAAGATGTTCTCCTGATAGACGTTGACGTCCATCATGTCGTACATCGACTTCATATCTTCCGACATAAAATTCTGAATCGAGTTGATCTCGTGATCGATAAAGTGCTTTACGCCGTTCACGTCGCGGGTAAAGCCGCGCACGCGATAGTCGATGGTGACGATATCCGACTCCAGCTGGTGGATCAGATAGTTCAGCGCTTTCAGTGGCGAAATCACGCCGCAGGTCGACACCTCAATATCCGCGCGGAAGGTGCAGAGTCCGCCTTCCGGGTGGCTTTCCGGGTAGGTATGCACGCAGATATGGCTTTTATCCAGATGCGCGACCACCGAACCCGGCAGCGGGCCAGGATGCTCCGACTTATCGATATCTTTCGGATCGATCGGCTCTTCGCTCACCAGAATGGTGACGCTGGCGCCCTGTGGCTCATAGTCCTGGCGTGCAATATTCAGCACGTTAGCGCCGATAATCGAGCAGGTTTCGCTAAGGATCTCCGTCAGACGGTTGGCATTGTACTGCTCATCAATGTACGCAATGTAGCCGTCACGCTCCGCATCGGTATTCGCGTAACAGATATCGTAGATACAAAAACTCAGGCTTTTCGTCAGGTTGTTGAAGCCATGTAGTTTAAGCTTTTGCAATTTCGTTCACCCCCTTAAAATGCCCGGCTGGTCAGCCAGCGCATTCAACAGATATTGCGGCAGGGCAAAGCTGCCGGTGTGGATCGCCGGATTGTAATAGCGACAGGTCAGGCCGGCCTGCTGGTAACGCGCCGCAAGCGTGGCCGTATCCAGCTGGCGCAGCGCCGGGTTGTCGCTTGCCCAGGCAAAGGTCATGATGCCGCCGTAATAGGTCGGTACGGCCGCCTGGTAAAAGCTGACGTCGCGGAAATAGTGGCTCAGCTTGCGATGGCTGTTGACCGCTTCGTCCTGCTGCAGGAAGCAGACGCCATTCTGCGCCACAAAAATGCCGTTTTCATTGAGGCAGCGCCGGCATCCCTCATTAAAATTCCGAGGTAAACAGACTTTCGCCCGGTCCAATCGGATCGGTACAGTCAGAAATAATAACGTCGAATTTTTCATTGCACTGGCGCACAAAGTTAACGCCGTCGTCGATCACCAGCCTGAAGCGCGGATCTTCATAAGCGCCCGCATTATGATTAGGCAGATACGCTTTGCAGAACGTCACCACGCCCGCGTCGATTTCTACCATCGTAATCTGTTCAATGTTTTGATGACGGCTGACTTCACGCAGCATCGCGCCGTCGCCGCCGCCGATAATCAGCACGCGCTTCGCCGCGCCGTGCGCCAGCAGCGGCACGTGGGTCATCATCTCGTGATAGATAAATTCATCGCGCTCGGTGGTTTGCACCACGCCGTCCAGCGCCATCACCCGACCCAGCTCGGCGTTTTCAAAGATAACCAGATCCTGATGTCCGGTTTGTTCGCGGTATAAAATTTTATCGACAGCAAAATACTGCCCAAAACCGGTATGAAGCGTTTCATACCACATCTCTTTTTCGGCCATGGTACGGCTCTCCTGGTTGTAGCAGCCACGAAAAATGGGCGCGATATGATAGCCAACTCTGACCGTGCTTGCACGGTCAAACTGGCGGCGGAAAACGGCGGGGGTTACTTCACGTAGGCAAGCAGGCTGAGCGAATCGCGGGCCAGTGATTTGCATTTGGTGTCGTTGGGCACGGCGATGCCGCTTAAATCGCGATAGCTGTCCGCGCCCAGCGATTTCATATTAAAGCTGCTGTAGTTGCTCAGATCCCAGCGGTTCTGCCGGGCGAAAAAGACCAGCGCGCGACGGATCTGTCCATCCGGAAGATCCTGATAGCCGCAGTCATTTTTCAGGTAAACAAAAACAGCGGTCAGATCCGCCAGATCTTCCGCTTCCGACTCGCTCAGCGCAAAACTTGTCGATGAGAAGCCAAACAGGCCCAGTAACAACAGAGCCTTGATGCTTTTCTTCATAACTGTACTCAAAGGGTGTCAATACTCTGACGTTAGCACAGTTACCGTCGGCCGACAGTCAATTTCAGCAGAGAAATGTCCGTAAAACGCAATTTTCCAGCAGGGCGCGGCGAAACTTGACCTTCCCTTGGGGGAAGGGTTTATGCTGCAGGCAATAAATAAGAGCCGGGTCGAGGAAGACTGATGCAACGTCGTGATTTTATAAAGCTGAGCACCGCGCTGGGCGCGGCCAGCGCACTACCCCTGTGGAGCCGATCGCTGATGGCCGCGCAGCCGCGTCCCGCGCTGCCCATTCCGGCCTTATTAACGCCGGATGCGCGTGGCGAGATGACCGTAACGGCGCAGCAGGGCAGCACCCGCTGGCTGGATAAAGCGGTGCCGACCTGGGGCTATAACGGCAGCCTGCTCGGCCCGGCGATCCAGCTGGAGCGCGGCAAGCCGGTCACCATCAACCTGCGCAATCAGCTGCCGGAAGCCACCACGGTTCACTGGCACGGGCTGGAGCTGCCTGGCGGCGTAGACGGCGGCCCGCAGGCGCAGATTGCCCCCGGCGCCACGCGCTCCGTCAGCTTTACCCCCGATCAGCCCGGCGCGACCTGCTGGTTCCATCCTCATCAGCATGGCCGCTCCGGCTATCAGGTCGCCCAGGGCCTGGCCGGTCTGGTTATCCTGAAAGACGACGCAACGGAGAAACTGCTGTTGCCGAAAATCTGGGGCATCGACGATATTCCGGTGATCCTCCAGGATAAAAAACTGTCGGCGGACGGCAGCAAAATTGACTACGAGCTGGACGTGATGAGCGCTGCCGTAGGCTGGTTTGGCAATACGATGCTGACCAACGGCGCGATTTATCCGCAACACGCCGTGCCGCGCGGCTGGCTGCGGCTGCGGCTGCTCAACGGCTGTAACGCCCGCTCGCTGAATATTGCCGCCAGCGATCGGCGCCCGCTTTATGTGATTGGCGGCGACGGCGGCCTGCTGAGCGAGCCGGTAAAAGTGACCGAGCTGTCGATGATGCCGGGCGAGCGCTTTGAGGTGCTGGTCGACACGCTGGACGGCAAGCCGTTTGATTTGCAGACGCTGCCGGTGCGGCAGATGGGCATGTCGCTGGCGCCGTTCAACCAGCCGCTGCCGCTGCTGAGCATTCAGCCACTCCGGGTGATGGCCAGCGGGTCGCTGCCGGATAAGCTGGTGGACGTGCCGCCGCTGCCCGCCCAGGCCGACCTGAAAACTCGCTGGCTACAGCTGTCGATGGATCCCGAGCTGGATCGTCGCGGCATGGTGGCATTGATGCAAAGATACGGCCACGCGGCGATGGCCGGTATGAGCGGCGATGCGCACGACGGCGAATCAATGCAGGACATGGGCGGAGACCACGCGGCAATGCCGGGAATGCAGGGCCACGCTATGGACGGCGGCGCAGACCACTCGATGGCGCATCAGCAGCCTGAGCAGTACGATTTTCATAACGGCAATAAGATCAACGGGGTCGCTTTCGATATGACCAAACCCGCTTTCGATGTAAAGCAGGGCGTGACGGAAAAGTGGACGATTTCCGGCGAGGGCGACGAGATGCTGCATCCATTCCATATTCACGGCACGCAGTTTCGTATTATCTCTGAAAACGGCAAGCCGCCCGCGCCGCACCGCAGCGGCTGGAAAGACACGGTTCGGGTGGAAGGCTGGCGCAGCGAAGTGCTGGTGCGCTTTGACCATCTGGCGGACAAAGAGCGGGCCTATATGGCGCACTGTCATCTGCTGGAGCATGAAGATACCGGCATGATGCTTGGCTTTACGGTCAGCGCGTAGCGGCTGACGGACGGCACCCTTTTTTTGGTGGCTTGCTTAGGTGATTGATTTTTAATGCACTGAATCACGTGGCTGAAAAAAGGGTTTTTACAGGGCTAAGGTCAATTTCGCTGAAAAAATATTAGGTTAAGCTAAAGAGGCAACAGTTCACTGCCGTACAGGCAGCTTAGAAAGCGTAGCCCATGCGCTAGGGTTGCCATTTCTGGTTCACTGCCGTACAGGCAGCTTAGAAATCCGGCGTTTGCCGGAAGGTAACAGGAAAGGGGTTCACTGCCGTACAGGCAGCTTAGAAAACGCCATCGTAAACGGTATCCTGTTCGTTCAGGTTCACTGCCGTACAGGCAGCTTAGAAAGTGACCGAAAAGCGGGCATCTATATTCCCGCCGTTCACTGCCGTACAGGCAGCTTAGAAAACCCGTCACCGCTTCCGGGATGTCAGAAAACAGTTCACTGCCGTACAGGCAGCTTAGAAATACCGAAAGATGAGTTATCGGCGTTTATTGGCGTTCACTGCCGTACAGGCAGCTTAGAAAATCTTGCGGACAGGGACCGGGCCTGTATGGCGCACTGTCATCTGCTGGAGCATGAAGATACCGGCATGATGCCTGGCTTTACGGTCAGCGTGTAGCGGTAAGGCGGAGGCCGTTGTTTTCACAGCATTGCCGATCGCGCGAGCCTTTCGGCCGCTGTCGGCAATGCCGCTCCCGTTTACGGCTGGGGAATATTTAGCGCATCATAATTTTTACGGCGATAGTTCAGCACCGAGAAGCCCCAGGCAGCGACGAAAATTGCCACGCAGAGGTAGCCAACGCTGCCCATATTACCGTTCAGATTGTTGACGATAGTCCATATCCCGCCGTGTAAATCGAGCTTATCCGCCAGTAATCCCAGCGCTTCCAGTCCGCCGATCAGCAAGGCAATCAGCACGCTGGTCGCCGTAATCATCATGTTGTAGTAGAGCTTGCGTACCGGCTGCTTAAACGCCCAGCCATAGGCGCCCACCATCATAAAATTGTCCAGGGAATCCACCAGCGCCATGCCGCTGGCGAACAGCGCCGGGAACACCAGAATGCTCCAGACCGACATTCCGCTGGAAGCGCCTGCCGCAGAGAGGCCCAGCAGGCCGATCTCCGTAGCCGTATCAAAGCCCAGACCGAACAAAAAACCCACCAGATACATCTGCCAGCTTTTATTAACCAGGGTAAAGGCGCGGCCAAACAGCCTGCTCATTACACCGCCCGGCAGGGGAGGCCGATCGCTGAAAGTTTTTCTCTGTTTCGCCTGCTGAAAACGGTGATAAACATCACGCAGGATCAGCGTATTCAGCAGCGCCATCAGCAACAAAAACAGCGCGGAAACCAGCGTGCCGATAACGCTGCCATAGTGATGCAACCAGCTGATTTCGCTGCCGGAGAGCAGAGCGGCGGCGGCAATCGCCACGCACGCCAACACCACGATACTGGAATGGCCGAGAGAGAAAAACGCGCCGACCGCCACAGGCCGCTGATTTTGCTGCATCAGTTTACGGGTGACGTTATCAATGGCGGCGATGTGGTCAGCGTCTACCGCATGGCGCAGGCCGTAACCATAGGCAAGCACGGCCGCCGCAATCAGCGTGGCATGGTGGCGGAAAAGCACCAGCGCCCAGCCCCAGGCCAGCAGATTGGCCATCAGCAGGGCGCTTAACAGCCAGAAAGCCCGGCGATGAGTACGAAAAAAAGCAGAGTTAGTCATAACAATCCCTGGTAACAGTATGAGGAGCCGCGTTGTGCAAGCGGGCGCAGGCAATAACGGCCTGGCCCAGCGCCAGCCCGCCGTCGCCAGCGGGAATATGCTGCGGCATCAGCACATGAAGAGGCGATAAATAGCGTTGTAAAAGCTGGCGCAGCAGGCGCGATTGCAGGACGCCGCCGCCAGCCGCGACGGTATCCAGACCCGTTTGTCCGGCATGATAATGGGCGAGGGCGGCAAATCCCCGCGCCAGCGCGTCATGGAAGGCAAACGCGCGCGCCGCAGGGGCTGCCTGCCAGTCCAGCCATTGCTGCCAGAACACCGCCAGGTCCAGCCGCGTGCCCGTTGCCGTATGGCGCAGCGGCAGCGTAACGGGATGCGCTATGTCTGCTGCCTGCCTGGCCAGAACCTCCAGGCGGCAGGCGGCTTCTCCTTCCCAACTAAGCACGGCAGGCGCGCAGCCGAGCACGGCGGCTATCGCGTCAAACAACCGGCCGCAGGAAGAAGCCAAAGGGGAGTTAACGCCAGCGGCCACCGCGCGCGCAAGCGGCTGCCAGGGCTTGCCCAGCAGCGCCTTAGACTCTGGCCGCTGCTGCCAGTCCGGGACAAAGGCCAGCCAGTGCGCCAACAGGTTGCGCCAGGGTTCCCGCGCGGCACGGTCGCCGCCCGGCAGCGCGACGGCGGGCAACCCTCCCAGATGCTGACAGCGGTGATAGTCTGCCAGCAGGCATTCACCGCCCCAGAGCGCGCCGTTTTCGCCGTAGCCCAGCCCGTCCAGCGCCAGGCCGATGACCGGGCCGTGCGCCAGCGGCCGGCGATGTTCCGCCAGGCAGGCGGCGATATGCGCATGATGATGAAGCACCTCCAGCACCGGCCGTTCGCTCTGCTGGCTGCCGACGTAAGCAGGATGCGCATCCTGCACGATCGTTGTAGGCGTGCAGTTATACAGCTGCTGAAAATGGGTAACGGCCTGCTGCCGCTGGCACGCAATATCGCTGTTTGCCAGCGATCCGAAATGCGTGCTGAGCATAGCCCGATCGCCCTGCACCAGGCAGAAGGTGTTTTTCAGGTCGCCGCCCATCGCCAGCAGCGGCGAGCGGGCCGTCAGGCCGGGAGGAAGCGTGACGGCATCCGGCACATAGCCTCGGGCGCGGCGCAGTATTTCCAATCCCTGCGGCCCCAGACGAACCAGAGAGTCATCGGCGCGCTGGATGATATCGCGGTCGTGCAGCAGCCAGATATCGGCAATGCCAGCAAGCTGGCTCAGCGCCTCTTCGTTGGTCAGCGCCGGCGCGCGGTCGGCGCCGTTGCCGGAAGTCATCACCAGCGGCACCCGGCAGGCCTGCATCAGCAGATGGTGCAGCGGCGTAAACGGCAGCATCAGCCCCGTTTCATCCAGCCCCGGCGCAACGGCTGCGCACAGCGGCGACGTCGCGTTTTTTTCCGTGAGCACAATGGGCGCGGCGGCAGACAGCATCAGCGCCTGTCGCGCCCGATCGCTCTTGCCGCAGCGCGCCAGCCAGCCGATGCCCGGCAGCATCACCGCCAGCGGTTTGGCCGGTCGCCGTTTGCGCTGGCGCAGACGCATAACGGCCTGCTGCTGGGTAGCATCGCAGGCAAGATGAAAGCCGCCCAGCCCTTTGATCGCCACAATTTTGCCCGCAAGTAGCGCTGCTGTGGCATAGTCAATCGCGGCGCTTTCCCGTGCCAGCGTGGTGCCATCCTGCCCGGTGGCAAAGAGCTGCGGCCCACAGTGCGGGCAGGCGACAGGCTGGGCATGAAAGCGGCGGTCGGCCGGATCCTGATACTCCCGGCGACAGGCGGGACAAAGGCGAAATGCCGCCATGCTGGTGCCTGAGCGGTCATAGGGCATGGTGCGGATGAGCGTAAAGCGCGGGCCGCAGTGGGTACAGTTAGTAAAGGCATAGCCTGAACGACGGTTGCCCGCGTGCAGCACCTCCTCCAGACAGTCGGGGCAGGTTGCCGCATCGGGGGCAACCTGGGTCATCATCCGGCCCTGACGGGTTTCCGCAATGATAAAATCCTGCGGCGGAGACGGCCAGGCATAAGGCTGGACGCTGAGGCTGTCGATACGCGCCAGCGGCGGCGGCTCGTGCCGTAGCCGTTCGATAAAGAGCGGAATGGCGGCAGACTGAAGCAGGCGTATTTCCACGCCCGCGCTGTCGTTGCAGACTTCGCCGCGTAGCCGTAGCCGCCTGGCTAACTGCCAGACAAAAGGCCGAAAGCCGACGCCCTGCACTTTGCCGCTGACGCGCACGGACACTCCTGAATCGGACATAGTCAGCTCCTGAAGGACCGGGCTGCCCGGTCCTGGATCGGATTAGCCTGAACCCTTGCGGAAGGAATGCGGGATGTCATATCCACCTGGCTCCCGTTCCGCGTTGGCGCAGAACTTAAGCGGTTACGGCAATCGGGATCGCATCGTCCACGGCGCTGCGCAGGCGCGCTTTCATCTCGCTGTAGGTTTGACGCGCATAGTTCTCCGCCCACGACTGATCGGCAATCCGCTCCACCTTCACCGCACAGTATTTGGTTTCCGGCGTTTTAGAAATGGGGTCAAGGTTCTCCTGAGTCAGTTCGTTGCAGGCGCCAATCCACCATTGATAGGTCATATAGACTGCGCCAACGTTAATACGCTCGTTGTGATTAGCGCGTGAAATCACTTTACCGCGGCGCGAGGCGACCCAAACCAGTTGCCCATCGCGTATGCCC
This sequence comes from Erwinia sp. TECH1, assembly GCF_054057575.1. Lineage (NCBI taxonomy): Bacteria > Pseudomonadati > Pseudomonadota > Gammaproteobacteria > Enterobacterales > Erwiniaceae > Erwinia > Erwinia sp. TECH1. The sequence goes on from NZ_JBSRZK010000001.1 coordinate 1,122,731, forward strand.
AGCGCCTGCGCATCCTGCGGATTGATCTGCACAAAACCCGGCTCATCCGCCAGCGTTTGCAGCGCGGAACAGTTGCCGGTCATTGAGCGGCAGGAGTAGTGGCCGACCTCGCGCACGGTACAGAGCACCAGCGGATAATCTGCGTCCGGCACCTCGGCCGGCGCGCGCCATGGCGCGGCAAAAAGCTGGCCTTTGCCGGTTGGCGTGGTGAAACGATTGTCCTGATAGAGATAAGGCGTACCGGGGCTGTCCAGCGTGGTGCAGGGCCACTGCACGTGTCCCAGCGTGCCCATTTTTTCATAGGTAGCGCCGTAGAACAGCGGACAGAGTTCGCGCATTTCATCCCAGATTTGCTGGTTATCGTTGTAATGCATCGGATAGCCGAGTTCCGTTGCCAGCAGGCTGATAATTTCCCAGTCACGCTTAACGTTATCTTTGGGTTCGATAGCTTTTTCAAAGCGCTGAAAGCCGCGATCGGCGCAGGAGAATACGCCGCCGTGTTCGCCCCAGGAGGTGGCGGGTAAAATGACGTCAGCCTGCTCGGCGGTTTTGGTCATAAAGATATCCTGCACCACCACAAAATCCAGCGCCTCAAACCCCTTGCGCACCAGGCTTAAATCGGCTTCGGTCTGTAGCGGATCTTCCCCCATGATGTAGTAGGCTTTGACTTGCCCTTCCAGCGCCAGGTGCGGGATCTCGGTAATGCGATGGCCGATTTCCGCATCCATCCGCTCGACGTCAATACCCCAGGCTGCGGCAAATTTTGCCCGGACCTGCGGATCGGTCACCGACTGATAGCCAGGGAACTCATTCGGCAGCACGCCCATATCGCAGGCGCCCTGCACGTTGTTTTGCCCGCGCACCGGGCCGACGCCGACGCCAGGCCGGCCCAGATTGCCGGTCAGCAGCGCCAGGCCAGCGAGGCCTTTCACCACGTCGACAGCCTGACCAAACTGCGTCACGCCCATCCCCCACATAATGGTCGCGGAGGGCGCAGCAGCAAAGGTGCGCATAGCCTGACGGATTTGCTGAGCGGACACGCCGGTCTGTTCGGCAACCGCTTCCGGCGAATAGTCGGCCAGCTGGCGACGGTACTCGTCAAATCCTTCCGTATATTTCGCCACGTAGTCACGATCGTAGAGATCTTCTTCGATCAGCACGTAGGCAAAGGCGTTAACCAGCGCCATATTGCAGCCGTTTTTGATTTGCAGATGCTGGTCGGCGATACGGGCGGTTTCGATGCGGCGGGGATCGCAGACAATGATCTGCGCGCCTTTTTCTTTGGCTTTTATTACGCGGCGAGCCACGATAGGGTGGGAATCCGCACAGTTATAGCCGATCACCAACAGGCATTTGGAATTTTCAATATCGTTGATGGAATTGCTCATGGCGCCGTTGCCGAGCGTGGCCTGTAAACCGGCCACCGACGGGCCATGACAAACGCGGGCGCAGCAGTCGACATTATTGGTGCCGATCACCGCGCGGGCAAACTTCTGCATGACATAGTTGGTTTCGTTGCCGGTACCGCGAGAGGAGCCGGTATGCATAATCGCGCGCGGGCCGTGCTTCTCTTTGATTTCTTTCAGGCGCTTAGCGGTATAGCGGATAGCTTCATCCCAGCTGACTACTTCGAATTTCCCGCCCTTCTGACGGCGGATCATCGGCTGCGTCAGGCGCGGCGTCAGCAGTTTAGTGTCGTTGAGAAAATCCCAGCCATAGTAGCCTTTCAGGCACAGCTCACCCTGATTGGTTACGCCATCGGCGGCTTCGGCACGGAGAATTTTATTGTTTTCCACGACCAGGTTCAGCTTGCATCCGGCCCCACAGTAAGGACAGACGGTGGTGACTTTTTTCATCTTATTTTTCCTCTTTCCGGGGTTAAAACAGCAGGCCGGAAGTGCTGGCAAGCGCCGCACGGCGGCGTTTTTCTACGTTCATTTCCTTGAGCCGATCGCGGTCAACGGTCAGCAAGGCCTTGGTCGGACAGACTTCCTGACAGGCTGGGCCTTCTGCACGGCCCTGACACAGATCGCATTTATGCGCTTCGGCTTTATCTGCGACGGCGGTCATCGCCGCCGCGTTCTGACGAAAAAGGGGTTTGACCACGACCTCCATCGCGCCATAAGGGCAGGCGACGACGCAGGTTTTGCAGCCAATGCAGTGCTCCTGCATTACCTGGATTGCGTCGCCGCTGCGCACGATTGCGCCGTTCGGACAGACGTTGGCGCAGGGGGCATCTTCACACTGGCGGCACAGCACCGGCGTACTGAGGTTGACGCTTTTGATCACATGCAAACGCGGCGTGAAGGTGGTGGTATTGAGCTGCGAGATATCCTGCGACAAGCTGTGAGCCATCACGCAGGCGATTTCACAGGTACGGCAGCCGATACATTTTTGGGGATCGGCAATGATGAACCGGTTCATCTGAATCTCCTGATTCCATTAAATAAGCGGCCGACGGATCCCGGCCTTATGGCGGAGGTAATGCATAAAGCGTTCCAGCCAGAGGGTTTATTTTTTCTTATTTATTTTCAATGCGTTAATAAGGGTTCGTGGGGAGTGACTGTGGTCTGTCGGCCGTATCGTCATTTTCCCGACACTTATGTCATGTTGGCCTCGGGCGAAAAGGCGCGATGCCCAGGCCCGTCTCCAGCAGAGGAAGCCGCTGATAAAGCTCGCCAACCGCCCGCTCGACCGCTGGGCTAAGGGGATAGTAAAAAGCCACCACATCGGGCTGGATGCCGACAAAGGTAATCTGCGGAATAGCTTCCCGTAGCTGCTGAATTAAAAAGCTGAGCGGCAGCGTGTGGGTGGTCATCACGAACATTTCGGCGATATCGCTTTCGTCGATAAGGCGCATTTCGCCGGGAGCCAGCCCCATGTCGGTGGCGTCCACAATCACCAAACGATCGGGCCGCTGCTCGCGCAGGTAGCCAATATCGTTTTCCGGCGCGGCTCCGCCATCCACCACCGTCCAGCCGGGCAAAGGGGCGGCGGCGCAAAGTTCGGCCAGGCGTGGCCCGGCGCCGTCGTCGCCCATCATGCTGTTGCCCACGCATAACAGCGCGTAGCGGGAAGAGGAATTAAGCATCGTATCTCCTGACCATCAGGTACATGGCGGGGTCGTTTTCAATTTGCTGGAGCAGGGCGATCAGGCGATCGCTCCACGCTTGCTGCTCTGCACTCATCCGCTCACGGGCGTCGCGCAGCGCCAGGGCCAGCAGATGGGTGTGACTGCTGTCGATAGTGATTTCGCCAAAGCGGCGCACGCCTGCCATTTTCCGCTGGGCTTCGCTGTTTTCCGCCAGGCAGGCAATCCATTGCAGATAGCCTTGAAGCGGGCAGGTGAGCTGCGGTTGCAGACAGTCGATAACGCCAACGTGGTGACCAATCGCCAGGCTGTAGTAAACCACCTCCTGGGCTTTCTTCGAGCTACGCTGCTGCGCGCATTTTTCATCGACGAATTTGCTGCCCAAAGCGTAAAACACCACTTTGTCGTGCAGGACGCGGGCCGACGGCTGATGCCGGGCGTAACGCTGTTGGTTAACCTCGGTGCTCACAGGCGAACCTCCCCGCGCAGAACCTGCTGATAAATTTGCTGTAAATGCCCCACGATCTCCGCCAGGCGGAGATCGCCCTGCTCATCCAGCCAGTCCGCCACGCGCTGTTCTACGGACTGCACGCCGGGCGCGGCCAGCGCCTGCATAAAGCGATCGGCAATCTGGCGACCATAGCGATAGCCGGCCATGCGTCGCGCTTCGCGATCCAGCAATACCCGCAGCGGCTGCGGCAGCGTAGGGTGCAGCAACGCCGCCGGTTCAGCCGCCTCAGGGTGCTGCTGACCTTTAATTTTTTGATCGAGCAGGCCAAGCGCCATGGCAAAACCATAAATAGTGGCGGCGGGCGTGGGCGGGCAGCCGGGAATATAAACATCCACCGGCACAATCTTGTCCGTGCCGCCCCAGACGCAATAAAGGTCGTGAAAAATGCCGCCGCTGTTGCCGCAGGCGCCATAAGAGATACAGATTTTCGGGTCTGGCGCCGCGTCCCAGGCCCGCAGCGCAGGCACGCGCATGGCGCGGGTGACGGCACCGGTAAACAGCAGAATATCGGCATGACGCGGGGAAGGAACTACCTTGATGCCAAAGCGTTCGGCGTCGAACAGCGGTGAAATAGCGGCAAAAATCTCTATTTCGCAGCCGTTGCAGCCGCCGCAGTCAACCCGATAAACGTAGGCGGAACGGCGAATGTTGTTCAACAGCGTGCTTTTCAGGCTGGCGATGCTCTCGTCGAGCGTAACGGGCACCGGCAACCCGTTTTCGTCGCGTGGCCCGTGCAGGATCTGGCTCATAGCTGTGCCTCGGGGGTCAGATGGCGGCCAATATCTATCCGGCTGGATGCGGGCAGCTGATGCTTTTTCTTGCAGGACGGACAGGTTTCATACTGCTCGCGACGTTCAGCAATCTGCCGTTCACTCAGCGCTGCGCTTTCCTGTAACAGAGAAAGCGCGAAGTCGATCTCTTTCTGCACGGCATAGGGATGGCCGCATTCCCGGCAGCGGCAAACCGGGAAATCAGCGGTTTCAAACAGATCCTCTTTACGCCATACCGCCAGTTCAAATTCTTGCGACAGCCTGATGGCGGCCGTCGGGCAGACTTCCTCGCAGCGCGCGCAGAAAATACAGCGGCCCAAAAACAGCGACCAGCGGATCGCCTCGCCTTCTTCTGGCGGCGTCATGGTCAGCGCGTTGGACGGACAGGCATTGGCGCAGGCACCGCAGCCGATACACTGCTGCGCGTTGTACTGAGGTTTGCCGCGAAAGTTGGCCGCCATCTCCAGCGGTTTTGCCGGATAGGCCACCGTTGCGGTACCGGTTTTCAGCACTTTTTTAATCAGCTTTAACATGTTGTCCCTCCCTAAAGCGGCGAGTTTTTGCGTTCAATGCCGTAACGTTCGATCTCTTTGTAAGGCACGACGACGGTGGTTTTCTTACGTACGTCGACCACCGTCATCCTGTCGGTGCAGGAATAGCAGGGGTCAAGGCTGCCGATAATCAGCGGCGCGTCCGAAACGGTATTGCCCCGCAGCATGTAGCGCAGCGTTGGCCAGTTGGCGTAGGTCGCCGCGCGGCAGCGCCAGCGAAACAGCTTCTGGTTGTCGCCGGTCATGCTCCAGTGCACGTCATCGCCGCGCGGCGCTTCGGCAAAGCCCAGCGCGAAACGGTGGGGAATATAGGTAAAGCCTTCGCTCATCAGCGGCCCCTGCGGCAGATTTTGCAGGCCGAACTCGATCATATTCAGCGAGTTAAACACTTCGTGGATGCGCACCTTCAGGCGGGAATAGACGTCGTTGCCGGTTTCGCTGTGAAGCGTAAACGGCAGGCTGGCATAGCCGGCATAGGGATGATCCGCCCGCATATCGCGGCGGTGGCCGCTGCCGCGTATCATCGGGCCGACGTTACTGAAATCGCGCGCTATCTGCGGGTCTAACAGGCCGACGCCGACGCTGCGCTGTTCGGTATTCGGCGTACTGAGCAGAATATCCACCAGGTCGTTCAGCTCGCCGCGCATCCCTGCTGACAGCGCGATAGTCTGGATCATGTCCTCTTTCAGAATGTCGCGACGCAGGCCGCCAATCAGGTTCATCCCGTAGGTTTTACGGGCGCCGGTCAGAATTTCCGCCATTTTCATCGACTGCTCGCGCACGCGGAAAAACTGCATAAAGCCGGAATCGAAGCCGACGAAGTGGCAGGCCAGGCCCAGATTCAGCAGATGGCTGTGCAGACGTTCAACCTCCAGCAAAATGGAACGGATAGTCTGGGCGCGCGCCGGCACCACAATGCCCATCGCGTTTTCAACCGAGGTGGTATACGCCACGCTGTGGGTAAAGCCACAGATGCCGCAGACGCGATCGGAAAGAAAGGTGACTTCGTTGTAGCCCATGCGGGTTTCGGCCAGTTTTTCCATGCCGCGATGCACGTAAAACAGCCGGTAGTCGGCGTCAATAATGTCTTCGCCGTCGACGAAAAGGCGAAAGTGTCCGGGTTCGTCAGAAGTGACGTGAAGCGGGCCGATTGGCACAATCGTGCTCGCTTCCTTTGTTTCAGAGATAAAGGGATAGGTTTCGTTATCGGTCGTTGGGGCCGGGCGTTGGCGGTAATCCATCGCGTCTTTACGCAGCGGATACAAATCGTCTGGCCAGTCATCCGGCAGCACCAGGCGGCGTTCATCCGGCAGGCCGACCGGGCGCAGGCCATACATATCCCGCACTTCGCGCTCGCCCCAGACGGCCGCCGGGACGCGCGGCGTGACCGACGGGAACTCCAGCGAGACGGGATCCACTTCGGTGCGCACGGTGATCCAGCACTTTACGCCTTGCTCCATTGACAGAACATAATACAGCGCGTAGTTGCCGCACAGCGTGCGCTCATCATTGCCAAACAGCACGGAAAGCCAGCCGCCCTGCTGATAGTAGAGCCACTCCACGACCTCCGGCAGCGCGTTCAGCCTGACGGTGACGGTGGCCTGCGTATCGGTCTGCCATTCGCTGTAGAGCAGCGCCGCAGGAAACTGTTTTTCCAGCGCCGCCAGATAGTGCAGGCCGACCGGATGTTGATTTAATGCCGTTGTGACTTCACTCATTATCAAACCTCTTCCCGCCGTGGCGGGACAAGAAAAATGTCAGCCCGCTATCAGCCAGGAAACCAGCGCCAGAAACGCCAGGCCGAATCCCGCCCAGGTGGTGCGGGAAGTGTTTAAAAAGCGCAAACGCGCCACGCTGTTTTCAATGAGCGCCACCAGCAGCACGGCAACCAGCAGTTTTGCCAGACAGAGCGCGGTGGCGATCAGCAGGCCGAACGGCGTTGGCTCCGCCGCCAGGCCAAAGGGGAGAAACAGGCCGAGAAACAGCTGAAGCACCACCAGCTGCTTCAGGCTGAGGCCGAGTTTCAGCACGCCCAGCGTCGCGCCGGAATATTCGGTCAACGGGCCTTCCTGCAGCTCCTGCTCGGCTTCGGCCATATCGAACGGCAGCTTGCCCATTTCGATATAGGTGGCGAAGGCGCAGGCCAGCCCGGCCAGCAGCAGGGTCAGCGAGGACGAAAGCGGCCAGTGCAGCACCTGCGCGCTAATGGCGCTAAGCGCGGTCGAACCGGCCACCAGCGCGGCTATCCACAGGCCCAGCAGCAGGATGGGTTCGACCAACACGCCCAGCACGGCTTCCCGGCTGGCTCCGATGCCGGTAAAAGGGCTGCCGGTATCCAACCCGGCGATAACAAAGACAAAGCGCGCCAGGGCGAACAGATAAATAAGGGTGATGAGATCGCCTGCGCCAGCCGCTGGCGAAGCAAGCGTTACCACGGGCAGCGCGCTGGCAATGACCAGCAAGATGCCGGTGAGGAGCCAGGGCATAGTGCGAAAAGCCGGGCCAGAAGCCGCCGGCGCCACGCTCTGCCGCTGTAACAGTTTGGCGATATCGCGATACTCCTGCAGTACGCCAGGCCCCTGGCGATTATGCATACGGGCGCGCAGCACGCGGCTGATGCCGGTAAACAGCGGCGCGATGGCCAGCAGCCCTGCCGCCTGGATAAGCGCCAGCGGCCACAGCGAACCGGTAAGAACAAAGGGAAAAGTCATCGTCAGTTCCTCAGGCCAGCGCCGCGACCAGCAGCACGGCCAGTTCAATAAACGCCAGGCGGCGGCACAGCGCAGCCAGCCTGCCCTGATGCAGGGCCGTCGCCAGAGCGGCAGGCAGCAGACGCTGGCGCAGACGATACAGCGGCGCAAACATCACGCGCAGCGGCTGAGCGAAACCGGTGGCGGTCACCACCATCCCGGCGGAATGACCGTAGCCACAGGCCCAGGCATCGCCGCGTTGCCGGTTCGGCAGGCGGCTGCCGCGCAGCGCAACGGCAATAAGCCAGGGCAGCAGCGGCATCGCCAGCAGTAAAATCGCCACCATCGGAGCGGAAACCGCCGACGTAGCCGAGAAGACGGCGCCATGCTGCGTAACGACAGGCGCGGTCATATGCAGCACGTCGGCGGCAACGAGGGAAAACAGGGGAACGATCCAGGGAGACGCGACGCCAGACACCACGCACAGCAGCGCCGGGATAACCACGCTGAGCGTGACCGCCAGAGGAGCAGGCCTGGCCCCGGCGGTGCCGCCGCGTGGGCTGCCCAGAAAGGCAACGCCAAAAACTTTGGCGATACACATCAGCGCCAGCGCGCCAGTCAGCGCCAGCCCGACGGCAAGCAGCGGGCCGAGCAGGCGAGTCAGCCAGAACGGGCTGCTGCCAAGCTGGAAAAAAGACTGGTAAAGCAGCCATTCGCTGGCAAAGCCGTTTAGCGGCGGCAGAGCGGCCATCGCCATCAGCGCAATCAGCATTGCGCCCGCCGTCCACGGCATCAGACGCGCCAGCCCGCCGAGCCGCTCAATATCTTTCGTCCCGGTCTGCCTCTCTATTTCGCCCGCGCCTAAAAACAGCGTGGTTTTAAACAGGCCGTGGTTAAAGAGATGGAACAGACCGGCCAGCAGCGCCAGCGCTGCCAGCAGCGGCAAACGCAGCGTGACGCCAATCATCGCGCCGCCCACGCCCAGCAGAACGATCCCGACATTTTCCAGCGTGTGGTAAGCCAGCAGGCGGCGGATATCATGTTCCATTAGCGCGTAAAGCCCACCGATAAAGGCGGTCAGCATCGCCAGCAGGATGACCAGCACGCCCCACCACAGCGGCGGTGCGCCCAGCAGATCCAGCCCGACTTTGATTACCCCTAAAATGCCGACTTTCATTAATGCCGAAGAGAACAGCGCGGCGGCATGAGCGGGGGCGCTGGTGTGCGACTGCGGCACCCAGCCATGCAGAGGAATAATCCCGGCGTAAAGCCCGAAGCCGGTCAGCGACAGCAGAAAGGCCGTCGACCTGACGCCCATAGAAAGCTCGCTGTGCCGCAGCACGTCAAAGTTCAGGCTGCCGCTGGCGTGATAAAGCAGGCCAAAAGCCAGCGCCAGGCAGAGCGTGCCAAGCCGCGCGGACAAAAACTGATTTAAGCCGGCGCGGCGGCTTTTCACGTCGTCATTCTGCACAATCAGCAGTCCGGCGCAGAGCGCGGCCAGCTCCATCGACAGGATCAGTTGCACCGCGTTGACGGCCAGCACGGCTGTCGTCAGCGTCGCCATCAGCAAATGGCACAGCAGGCCAGCCCGCGCGCGAACAGGCCGACCGACGCTGCGCAGCCAGACCCAGGCGTACAGGTTGCAAAATAGCGCGGGTAGCCAAATAGCCAGCAGCAGCAGCGCGTTCAGCGGGCTGAAGCCTGCCTGAAAAGAGAACGGCGGCAGGGCGACGGTCAGCGCGTCACCGGGCAGGATTTGCATCGCTGCCGCTATCGTCGCCAGAGAAGCCACCAGGCCGCCGCTGCTAAAAACAGCCGCGCTGACACGGGCAGCCCCGGCGAGCAGCCAGCCGATGCCGCCGCTCAGCAGCAGGAGCAGCAGCGCAAACGTCAACAGCGGCGCGGGCGAAAAAAGGGAGGTCATGATGGGTTCTCCTTGCCAGAGATAAACAGATCGACAGGGAGCGAGCTGGCCGCATTCAGGCGCTTCCGTTGACTGGCGTGCAGGGACAAATCGACGGTAACCAGCTTGATGGCCTGGGTCGGACAGGTTCTGATGCAGGCGGGGCCATCCTCGCTGAAACTGCACAAATCACATTTCACGGCCACCGCCCGCACGCCCGGCACGCAATCAAGGAAAGGGCTGAGTGGACGCGGCGGCAGCGGGGCGGGCAAGGCTTTCGGCGTATTGCAGTCACGGGGTGTTGCTACCGGCGTGCTGCCGGAAAAAGTGATGGCGCCAAACGGGCAGGCGATGCCGCATAGCTTGCAGCTGACGCACAGATTCTCATTCAGCTGAACAGCGCGATCCCGCAAGGTAATAGCATTAACCGGACAAACTTTGGCGCAGGGCGCATCCTCGCACTGGCGACACATGACCGGCGCGGAATCCTGAAGGTTGCGCATTACCTCCAGGCGCGGCGCGGACTGCAGACCATAACGCTGATGTTCCTGTGAGCAGCTGGCTACACAGGTATTACAACCGATACAGCGTCTGGCATCGGCTATCACATAATGATTCATGGCGGTCGGGCGGCTCATGAAATCTCCTTGGGATTTCGTCAAAAGTGACGAAATTGACGTTGAAAACAGAGTTTCGTCATTTATGTCGTCATTACTGCCCCTGTGCAGGCCATCAGATCTATTCCAGGGGATAATGGCTGGCCTGTTAAAAGGCTTTAATTAACTTTTCCAACTGCGGATGGATTGGGGTGCTGCTATGAATAGCGTCATAAATACACTGATAAATAGCGGCTATTTTATTCAGGTAGTGATCAAGCACGGCCTGCCTGTCGTGAATATCAACAGCGTTATCAATACGGCCGTCTTCGGTTAATGTCGCCCGGGAAAAGGCCTGAAAATCTTCCGGCTCGCCTGGCTGCGCCATATTAAGGCTGTAGACGATTTGCTGACTGTAAAAGTCAGCCTGCAAATGGATGCTGATAATAAAATGGTTAAATAAGACAAAATGGATGCCGCGCTCGTTGCTGCAGGTGAATTCATGATTAATGTTGTGACTGGAAAGGGCTACGGCCTGCGTCAGCGCGTTCTGATAGGTACGCCAGTGCGCTTTCAACTGGTTGTTTTTACTGGCGATATACTCAGCCTGGTCGGCCAGTTCGCTAAGGGAGCTCATAAGCATTACCACGGGTTAAGGTGAACAGGATACCGTTTCGACATTGCTATTACGCCAACGAAACAGGATTGCTGAGAACCTAATGGCATAAAGTGTGCCAGGTCATGAAAATATTCTAAAACACTTTGTAGTTCATCAATTTAAAGGCGATTGGCGGTAATCTCTTTGCCCGATTATTTAGCGCTGTCGATGTCAAAGACATGTCATTTCGTCATATCTGACGGTCAGTTAAATACGCGTTTCTTTCCGGCTCTGGCCATATCGATAAGGCATAAACGCCGTGTCGAAAAAAGCTGGCATTGATATTGCAAATTACTCCTCAGCATCCGAGGAGAAAGGCAATGCACGAAATTACTTTGTGTCAAAACGCCGTAGAAATAATGCAGCAGTTTGCCCTGCGTCATCATGCCCGACGCATTACCTCCGTATGGTTGGAAGTCGGCGCGTTTTCCTGTGTCGAGCCCGAAGCGCTGCGCTTCTGTTTCGACCTGGCCTGTCGGCAAACGCTGGCGGAAGGCTGCGATCTGCATCTTGATACGCCAGCGGCGGTCAGCTGGTGTCACGACTGCCAGCGCGATATCACCTTATTGATGGCGGGCGTGCTGCTCTGCCCGGACTGTGGCGGACGTCGCCTGCGGGTGATTGCGGATGACGGCATGAAAATTAAACGTATCGAAATTGAATAGCGGGCCAGCGCCCGGGGAGAAAATTATGTGCAGTACCTGCGGCTGTGCCAGCGGCGAGCTTCATATTGAAGGCGTGAGCGGCGACGCCTTGCATTCTCACGATGGCGGCGGCCATAGCCATCACCACGGCGGCCATGCTCACAGCCATCAGGAGCGCGCCCATGGGCTGCCTTATGCGCCGCGCCGTCTGGTCGATATAGAAACCGAAGTCCTGGCAAAAAATAACCACATCGCCGCGCATAATCGCGAGCATTTTGCCGCCGCGTCCATTCTGGCGCTGAATCTGGTTTCCAGCCCCGGTTCGGGTAAAACAACCCTGCTGACGAACACTCTGCTGCGCCTTGCGCCGCTGCAAGCGTGCGCCGTTATCGAGGGCGATCAGCAAACCGCTAACGATGCCGAGCGCATCCGCGCGACCGGCGTCCCGGCAATTCAGGTCAACACCGGCAAAGGCTGTCACCTGGATGCGCAAATGGTGCATCAGGCGGTACATCAGCTGGCTCCTGAAAACCACAGCCTGCTGTTTATCGAAAACGTCGGCAATCTGGTGTGCCCGGCCAGTTTCGATCTTGGGGAGCATTGCAAAGTGGCGGTACTGTCGGTCACGGAAGGGGAAGACAAGCCGCTGAAATATCCCCATATGTTCGCAGCGTCGCGCCTGATGATCCTGAATAAAATCGACCTGCTGCCTTACCTGAATTTTGACGTTGAAGCCTGTATCGCTAACGCGCGGCTGGTCAATCCACAGATTGACGTCATTCAGCTGTCGGCCACCACCGGAGAAGGTATGGCGCGCTGGCTGGCATGGCTGGAGCAACAGCAATGTGCATAGGCATTCCGGGGCAGATTGTCGCGCTGCATGAACAGCACAGCGATCATGCCTGGGCTGAGGTCTGCGGCCTGCGTCGCGAAGTCAATATCGCCCTGGTCTGTGGCGATAACCGCGAGGCCTTGCTCGGAAGCTGGGTGCTGATCCACGTGGGTTTTGCGCTGGCCCGGCTGAACGAGCAGGAAGCGCAGGAGACGCTGGCCGCCCTTCATGCCATGGAAGAGCTGGAAGCCGACGTGGCGCTGTTCCTGGCGGGTGAGAGGTAAAATATGCGTTTTGTTGATGAGTTTCGCGATCCGGCGCTGGCGAAGAAGCTGCTTGAACGGCTTAACCAGCAGGCGACGCGGCTGCCTTTTACCGCAGAAAAACCGATGCGGATAATGGAGGTGTGCGGCGGGCATACCCATGCCATTTTTAAATTCGGCCTGGATAAGCTGCTGCCGCCACCGCTGGAGTTTATCCACGGGCCGGGCTGTCCGGTCTGCGTGCTGCCTATGGGCAGAATCGATGCCTGCTGTGAGATTGCCGCCCGGCCAGACGTCATTTTTTGTACCTTTGGCGATGCGCTGCGCGTGCCGGGCAAGCAAGGCTCGCTGTTACAGGCCCGCGAGCGCGGCGCGGACGTCCGCGTGGTTTACTCGCCGCTCGATGCGCTTAAGCTGGCGCGGGAAAATCCCCGGCGGCAGGTGGTCTTTTTTGCGCTGGGCTTTGAAACCACCATGCCGGTTACTGCCGTTACGCTGCAACAGGCAAAGCGGCAGCGGCTCGGCAATTTCAGCGTGTTTTGTCAGCATATCAGCCTGATGCCCACCTTACGCAGCCTGCTGCAGCAGGAAGATGTACGAATTGACGCGTTTCTGGCGCCCGGCCACGTCACCATGATCACCGGAACCGCACCATACCGGTTTATCCATCAGCAATTTGGCAAGCCGCTGGTGGTCAGTGGGTTTGAGCCGCTGGATATACTGCAAAGCGTCCTGATGCTGGTGGAGCAGGTGTGCGAGTCAGGCTGTAAAACAGAAAACCAATATCGACGCGTGGTGCCGGAAGAGGGGAACCTGCTGGCGCAGCGGGCGATACGGGAAGTCTTTCAGCTTGCCGGCAGCAGCGAGTGGCGCGGACTGGGGCTGATTGAGGCATCCGCTATTTCGCTGACCGAAGCCTATGCCGGTTTTGACGCCGAACGGCGCTTTACACCGGGCACATACGCCGTCGCCGATCATCCCCAGGCGCGCTGTGGCGATGTGCTCACAGGACGTTGTAAACCGCACCAGTGCCCGCTGTTCGGTACCGCCTGCACGCCGCATAACGCCTTTGGTGCGCTGATGGTTTCTTCCGAAGGCGCCTGCGCCGCCTGGTACCAGTATCGGCACCAGGAAACCCCGGCGGAAGTTCCGCCAGGGGCAGCTACGAGGGTAACCGAATGACGGCACAAACCGTAACGATGGCGCACGGCAGCGGCGGCCGCGCCATGCAGCAGATGATTGAACGGATGTTTCTGCAGGCGTTTGATAATCCCTGGCTTAACGAGCGGGAAGACGGCGCCCGGCTGTCGCTGGCCGATTTTACCCGTCAGGGCGACCGGCTGGCTTTTTCCACCGACAGCTATGTTATCGATCCCATTTTCTTTCCTGGCGGCAATATCGGCAAGCTGGCGGTCTGCGGTACAGCGAACGATCTGGCGGTCTGCGGCGCCATACCCACTTACCTCTCCTGTGGTTTTATCCTGGAAGAGGGCCTGCCGCTTGACGATTTGCAGAGCATCGTCAGTGCCATGGCGCAGACCGCGCAGCAGGCTGGCATCGCTATCGTTACCGGTGATACCAAGGTAGTTCAGCGTGGCGCAGCCGATAAGATCTTTATTAACACGGCAGGGATCGGTGCGATCCCAACGGCGGTGAAATGGGCGGCCAGCACCGTTCAGCCAGGAGACAAGATCCTGGTGAGCGGTACGCTTGGCGACCATGGCGCCACTATTCTGAATCTGCGCGAGCAGTTGGGAATGGATTTGGACGTGCAGAGCGACTGTGCGGTGTTAGCTCCCCTGATTGCGCCGCTGCGTTTGCTGCCCGGCGTGCACGCGCTGCGCGACGCCACGCGCGGCGGCGTCAATGCAGTCCTGCATGAGTTCGCCGGGGCCAGCGGGCTGGGTGTCTCAATAGAGGAAAATGCCCTGCCGGTAAAGCCTGCGGTAAGAGGGATTTGTGAGCTGCTGGGGCTGGAGGCGCTGAATTTCGCTAACGAAGGCAAGCTGGTGCTGGCGGTTTCCGCCCGGGCAGAGCAGCAGGTGCTGAGCGTGTTGCGCAATCATCCACTGGGCGCGGATGCGGTCACTATCGGCGAGATGACGGCAAATCCGCAGGTCTGCTTACGCGGCGCGCTGGGGGTTTCGCGCCAGCTGATGTTACCCCATGCAGAGCCTTTGCCGCGCATTTGTTGACCTTAATAAAAGCGTATCGGATCTGACTTTCTTTGCGCAATTCTCTTTCTTATCAGAGGTTATCCAGGGTAAAGCTATGCAAACTGCCACTCTAAGCAACACCAAACAAGAAGGATTGTTGACGCTGACGCGAACCCTGCTGCGGCAGCAAACCATGAGCTCGCTGTTGCAAGCCCTGACGCAGGTGGTACAGCGCGTGAATATGGCAGAAGCCGTCACGCTGCTGCTGTTCGGCAACAATGCCCGCGTCCATTTTTACGGCACCGATGCGATGCATCAGCCGATTGTGTATGAGGATGAGACGCTGCTGGCAAGCGGCCCGGTGCATTCACTGCGTAAAACGGCAAGCACGCAGGTCTGGCGTGGTGAAGCGCTGCATCGGCATTATCCGCAGCTGGCCGCGCTGGATCTTTATCCGCCGTTTACCGACTACTGCCTGGTGCCGCTAACAGGGCCGTCCGGCGTGCTGGGCGGCTGCGAATTTATGCGTCAGAACGGCCAGGCGTTTACTGTTGAAGATAAAAAGGCGCTGAATGAGCTGTGCCTGCTGGCTGCCGTGGCGGTTGAACAGATCCAGCTGCATGAGAATGCCCAGCTACAGCAGTCGCTGTTGCGTCATGAACGGGATGATTTTCGTCTTTTGGTCGATATTACTAACGCCGTCATTTCCCGCCTGGATCTTGATGAACTGACCGGTGAAATTGCCAAAACGATCCACCACTTTTTTCATATCAACGCCATCAGCATCGTACTGTGCGACGTGGATAAAACGAGCGAGCAGGCGAATGTCTACACCACTCACTATATAGAGGCGCACGTCGCGGAGCGTGAACAGTCCCGCATCACGCTGGTCGGCACGCTGGAAGAGCAGGTGATGAAAAGCGGTGAAAGCCTGCTGATCAACGTGCCGCCCGCAAAAGGGCAGGAGAAGGTACAAAACGCCCTGTTTCAGCAGCTGTGGCCTAATCAGGTCAAAACGTTATGTATTCTGCCGCTGCGTTTTAAAGACAAAACGCTGGGCGTGCTGAAACTGGCCAAGACGCAGCCCGACAACTTTACGCCCGCCAACCTGAGGGTGTTGCAGCAGATTGCCGAGCGTATCGGCATCGCGGTAGATAACGCGCTGGCCTATCAGGAGATCAAGAGCCTGAAGGAGAAGCTACAGCATGAAAATCTTTATCTGACCGAGCAGATCAACAGCCACAATCCCGATTTCAGCGATATCGTTGGGCGAAGCGCCAGTATGTCAAAAGTGCTGAAACAGGTCGAAATTGTGGCGAAAAGTGACTGTTCTGTATTGATCCTTGGTGAAACCGGCACGGGCAAAGAGCTGATTGCCAGGGCGATACATAACCTGGGCGATCGGCGTGACAAACGCATGGTAAAGATGAACTGTGCGGCAATGCCCGCCGGCCTGATGGAAAGCGAGCTGTTTGGCCATGAGAAAGGCGCGTTCACCGGCGCGACGGCTCAGCGTATGGGCCGTTTTGAGCTGGCCGATCAGGGGACGCTGTTTCTGGACGAGGTGGGTGAAATTCCTTTAGAACTGCAGCCCAAGCTGTTGCGGATCCTCCAGGAGCAGGAATTTGAACGGGTCGGCGGAAGCAAGCAAATTTCCGTAAACGTGCGGATAATCGCGGCGACTAACCGCGATCTGAGCCAGATGGTGGCCGACAGGGCTTTCCGTAGCGATCTCTATTATCGGTTAAACGTCTTCCCCATTGTGATCCCGCCGCTGCGCGAACGTCCGGAGGATATTCCGCAGCTGGTGAAGTTCCTGACCTATAAAATTTCCCGCCGTATGAAGCGGACTATCGACAGCATTCCGGCAGAAACGTTGAGGTTGCTCAGCCGTATGCCGTGGCCGGGCAACGTGCGTGAGCTGGAAAACGTGATTGAGCGTGCGGTGCTGCTGACGCGCGGCAGCGTGCTGGATTTACAGCTTCCTGAGCTGAATTATCCGCTGCCGATCGCCGATGTGCCCAGCCTGGCGGCGGAAGCCTCGGCCCCACCGCTAAGCGGGGAAGATGAACGCGAGCGCATTATTCAGGTATTAAAAGAAACCAACGGCGTCGTCGCCGGGCCGCGCGGTGCGGCGGTTCGTCTGGGGCTGAAACGGACTACCTTGCTTTCCAGAATGAAAAAAATGGGGATTACAGGAAAATAACGGCTTCCATCAGCGGTGGCCTGGTGAAAAGTGCATAAGGTAGCCCCTTGCAGGGGAAAGCCCGGAAAGCTTATCGGTTTTGGTCAGGCGGCGAGCCTCCGGCGATCATCCGCTCCAGCTCGCGGAAATCATGGCTGCAAAACAAACTGATTTCCGCAGAGTGATGGCGGGCCAGCTCGCGCAGGCGCTGCTGATTAACGCGTCTGACGTCGTTATCGGCGGCCATAAACCACTGATAAAACCGCAATCCCGGCGTACAGTGGCGCGGATGCTCAAGCTCGCGCTGATAAAACCACGCATCGCCGCCGTGCAGCAGCCAGCCGGTATCGGTCTGCACCGCTATTCCCGCATGGCCTTGCGTATGACCAGGCAAAGGGATCAGCAATATTTCCGGCGGCAGGCCTTTTAAACCGGTGACGGCATTAAAGCCAAACCACTTTTCACCGGATGCGTGATAACCCGTCCAGCCTGAAACGCCGCTCCACTGGCCAGGCCGATAACGGGAACGGGCCAGCCAGCTGTCGCGCTGCCGGGAAGTATCGATTTCCCGCTGCATCAGATGGATTTGCGCCTGCGGAAAATCGGTCAGCCCACCGGCATGGTCAAAGTCCAGATGGGTCAGCACGATATGGCGAACGTCCGAGGCCTGGTAGCCCAGCGCCAGGATTTGCGACAGCGCTGTCAGAGAGGGTTTGCGCTGAATATTGTTCATCACGCGGAAAAAAGTGGCTAAGCGGCTGCCGGGCGCGCGCATATCTTCCGTACCGAATCCGGTATCAACCAGCACCAGCCCGCTGTTTTCCGTTTCGATAAGCAGGCAATGGCAGGCAAGATGCGCCCGGATGCCTTTGCTGAAACCGTCATAAAGCGCGCCGCCAACGGGACACATACAGCCACAGTTAAGATGAATAACCTTCACGGATTCTCCTCCAGCAGGATCGGTTCATAGCGGAATCAATAAGTGTAGGCGTTTTCCTGGACTCCTGACCGCAGGTAAAACCAGCCGGAAGATGTCGTTGCCTCGCGATTTGTCCGTTATTCCTTCAGAAAATTTTATTGGAGCGGACGGCGTGGTGCCCGGTCTGGACGTAAAAACATTTCCTGTTACAATCCCCGCTCTTAAAAAAAGCCAGGATAAAAAGATGAAAATGAAAGCATTATTAGGCGCGGTATTGGCGGGAAGCCTGCTGCTCAGCGGCTGTGGCATGGTTGATAATGCGGTACGCACCGACGAAAGCATTAAAGAAAAAGCAGCTTTCGCGCTGGGCACTACGGCGGATAAAGTCATCATCACGCAACGTACCAGCGATATAGACTCGGTCAGATTCCATGCCTCTACTCAGGGCAAAGTCTTCCAGTGCTATTACTCTACGGCTGGCATCAGCAGCGATGCTATTTGCTCTCCGACGGATGGCTCTTCTCTGCCAACGGCAGCGGGTTCTGCCTCGTGCAACGCATTGCTGAAAGCCGCACATAAGTGCTGAGTCCAGTCTGATATATGGCCCCGGCTGACGGTTTTGCCGGGGCCGCGTACAACCTGCTACAAGAAAACGGTCACACCTTTTCCAGCGCCAGGCGTAGATCCTCAATCAGATCGTCTTTGTTTTCGATGCCGATAGAGACGCGAACGGTAGCCTCATTGATGCCGATACGCGTGCGCACCTCCGCCGGGACGCCGGAATGCGTGGTGCTGGCAGGATGGCTGGCGAGTGATTCGGTGCCGCCAAGACTTACCGCCAGCTTAAACAGCTGGAGCGCATTCAGCAGCTTAAAGGCAGCCGCCTGGCCGCCGACCACGTCGAACGAGAACGTCGATCCCGCGCCGCTACACTGTTGTTGATAAACCTCTGCGGCTGGCGAACCGGCTTCCAGAAACGGCAGATAGTGCAGTTTTTCAATTTTTTGATGCGATTGCAGAAACGCGGCGACGGCGGCGGCATTGTCGTTGGCGCGCTCCATACGCAGCGACAGCGTTTCCAGCGAGCGGCCGATCATCCAGCAGGAGTGCGGATCGAGCTGGGTACCAATCGCGCTGCGCAGCGCTTTAATCTGTTTAATCAGCGCCTTGCTGCCCATCACCGCACCGGCAATCAAATCGGAATGGCCGCCGACATATTTAGTCAGCGAATACAGCGACAGATCCGCGCCGTGTTCGGTTGGACGCTGAAAGACCGGCCCGAGCAGCGTGTTATCACAGGCAATAATCGGACGATGCTGCTGCTGCTGTGCTATTTCATCAGCCACGCGTTTAATCAGCGCGATATCCACCAGGCTGTTGGTAGGGTTAGCGGGCGATTCAATGAGGATCATTGATACGCGTCCCTGTTTCATTGCCTCTTTTGCCGCTGCCCGTACGGAGGCCTCATCCACGCCGTCGGCAAACCCGACCGACGCCACGCCCAGCCGACGAAAAGTTTTGGTCAGCAGGGTTTCGGTGCCGCCATATAAAGGCTGCGAATGCAGAATGGCGTCGCCTGGCTCGACAAAGGCCAGCAGGGCGGTAGAAATAGCCGACATGCCGGAAGAGAACAGCGCCGCGCTTTCGGTGCGCTCATAAATCGCCAGCCGATCCTCGACGATTTCGCTGTTGGGATGATTAAAGCGTGAGTAAACCAGGCCGTTGCCTTCGCCTTCCGGCGGCTCGCGACGACCGGAAACGTAATCGAAAAAGTCACGGCCTTCTTCGGCGCTGGTAAAAATAAAGGTCGAAGTCAGGAACACGGGCGGTTTCACTGCGCCTTCGGACAGCGCAGGATCGTAACCGTAGTTAAGCATTTGCGTTTCAGGCTGTAGTTCACGATTGCCGAGATGCGTTTTTTTTGCGTGTTGCGTCGCCATGGGTTCTCCTGACCAGCGAGGGTAAATAAGCGATCGCATCTTAGCCTTACCGCCTTAACGTTATTAAATAATTTATTGGACTATCGTTAAGCTTTTACTGAAAATATTCAGGCCTTCCGGAAGGCTATATGTCTGTTAGCATGAAATTCAGTTGCTGTTATTCTTCGCTGAAGGAAAAGCAGCAAAAAAAGCGGCGTGATGAACGGATTGATCGGGATGAAATATAACGACGACAGGATTTTTTCCAGCAAAAGGTTTTACAAAAAAAATTTTTTTGACAGCGTCCATTAAGCAATGGAAAAGCTATTCATTGGTTTTAATTAACGGAACGCTGTTGGCTATGCCGCTGACCTTTCCATTAGCGCTATATTCCCCAGATCTTTGGCTATCTTGCTTTTCCGATTTTGCGGGCTGGAAAGGTATGAAACGGATACACTCCGCTCAAGCGGGCAAAATTCTTAATTTTTTTTCATTTAAATGTCGGGCGTTTACAGGCGATTTGAGCGGCGCTAGATTTACATCTAGCTGAAAATTTTCAGGAGTAACCCACAAGGAAGCGATACCATGTCTGCATTACAATTCCCCTGTACAATTTTCAAAACACAAAAAAAGATGGAAGATTACAGCGCCAGTGATATGCATTGTGGCGATTTATCAGAATTTCAGCTGAAAAGAGCGTTTCATCTGGTCGATGTATCCACCAGAGTCAATCCTTACACATTGACCAAAATCACCCCATTTAATCAACCTCAATCGAGATTCTATGGCTCCCGTAGCGAAGGTGAGAAAATTTCCCGGCAAGAATGTGCCAAAATCCTCTTTGATGAATTCCGACACCTTTCGCGGACATTTTCCATTTACGGACCTTACAGCCATCTGATTGAAAAAATGATAACCCATATGCAGAAAGGCAACGGCATGCCTTTTCAGGATACATCTTTGGATAGTGCGTTAAAAAAGCATATTCTAAATGATAATTCTAAAAACAATACGCGTCTTTTGTTAACTAAAGTCGTTGGTAAAAACATAGACTGGGGAAAGGGTTACTTTCCTTTAGCGCAAAAAAAAGAGTTAACAAAAGCGATCCTTAGAGGGAAGTTACCTAAGTTTGATCGGTTGCAGGATAGTTTTAACGGAATGGGGATTACAGTACATGATGTATGGGCTACACATATCGCTATAAAATCACTGCATATTGAAAATGAGCGGTACCGCGCGCTTGTGAATTACAAAATACAGGATCATTTTGGCCTGGATAGTGAAGATATTTCAGCGTTAAAATTTAATCAGTTCCGTTTTTTTCGCATCTGGTTTTTGCTTCAACGATACAACCTGTTTGGCTTTAAACCCTTTATGACCGATATGGAAACCACTGTGGAAATTACCGGGAGACGTGATGAAAACTAATAAAAAATTATTGAGTACGTTGTTACTGGTTGGTAGCGCGTCACTGGTCTATGTTTTTTGGTTGTTTTTTCGCCCTGTGGTAATAGTTGCCGTTCACGAGGACGGGAACTTCAGTGATGTCATAGTAAAAAATGTTCCGTTTACCGAACGGGGTAAAATAGCCTGGTGGCTTAAAAATAAAGATAAGCTAAAAAACCGTTACGGCATCCCTAAACCAGCATTATATGGAAATTACACCATTAGCTTTTGGTTATTTGGTGATGGCTATAAAGAAGAGGGCAAGTATGACAGGTTATGTTTTAAGGATATGCAAACTGATAAGAACTGCATTGATAAAAACAGAGTGTTTTCAATAGATAAGAGCAAGAATAAGGGGACTATTTTCGTTGTGTATGATGGCGATGACTACCGACTGGAAGAAAATGGGGAAGTAATAAAAATTGACCATAATTAAAGCTTTATTTATTGCGTAGTGCCCAGGGGAAAATCTTCCTTCCCCTGCTGATTTCTTATCATGTTTCAGCCGGGTACTGAGATACGCTGATAACGGACACAGCTAAAAACATTCATCACCGGCCTTCAGGGAAGTTATTGCCCCCTTTTTCGGAGATCGGCAATGCAAGACAAGGGGTAATCTAACCCCTGAGCTTTTGCCGCCGGCCAAAAGCGGCGATTTGTTCGCATGCTTTCAGTTCATCCGGCAACCATCCCTGATATAATCCCCCTCCTTAAGAGGTTCTCATGCTATCGCCGTTGTATTGGATTGTGTGGTACTCCGTACAGCAATCGGTGTGTCAATATCGACTTTTCATACACGCTTTACATGATGTTTAACTGAATAAAATCAGTGAGATAAGCTAATTTATGAAACACACTGTAGAAGTCATGATCTCCGAGCAAGAGATCGCCAAACGCATCGCTGAACTGGGCCAGCAGATCACCGAAAACTACCGCGACAGCGGTAGCGAAATGGTGCTGGTCGGCCTGCTGCGCGGTTCCTTTATGTTTATGGCGGATCTCTGCCGCAGGATTGAGGTATCGCACGAGGTCGATTTTATGACGGCTTCCAGCTACGGCAGCGGTATGTCCACCACGCGCGATGTGAAAATCCTTAAGGATCTGGATGAAGATATCCGTGGCAAGGACGTGCTGATCGTGGAAGACATTATCGACTCCGGCAATACGCTGAGCAAAGTGCGGGAAATCCTGCGCCTGCGCGAGCCAAAGTCGCTGGCAATTTGTACGCTGCTGGATAAGCCTGAACGGCGGGAAGTGGAAGTGCCGGTGGAATACGTGGGCTTCACTATTCCTGATAAATTCGTGGTGGGCTACGGCATCGACTACGCCCAGCGCTATCGCCATCTGCCTTACGTAGGCCACGTGGTAATGCTGGAAGAGTAACGCTCACCGCACGATCGACTAAGGCCGGATTTCCCGGCCTGATATATGATCTGGCCGGAGATCAGCTCGGGTTTTGCAAGCCTTTCAGCGCGTTAGCGATACCTTTATGGTGACGCTCTTCAAGCACGTCCATGCTGGAAGCGCCGACTTCCAGGTCGTGCAGGTGGCCATCCTGAATACCGTAAACCCAGCCGTGAATTTTGACATTCTGACCGCGTTTCCATGCCGACTGCATGATGGTTGAGTGGCCCAGGTTATAAACCTGCTCGATCACGTTGATTTCACAAAGTTTGTTAAAACGCTGCTCCGGCGTCGGCAGCTGTTTCAATGACGAACTATGCTTGTACCACAGATCGCGGATGTGCAGCAGCCAGTTGTTGATCAGACCCAGTTCCGGGTTCTCGACCGCCGCCTGCACGCCGCCGCAGCCGTAGTGGCCGCAGATAATGATGTGCTCCACCTGCAGAACCTCCACCGCGTACTGCACAACGGAAAGGCAGTTCAGATCGGTGTGAATAACCAGGTTAGCTACGTTGCGATGAACGAACAGTTCGCCCGGCTCCAGGCCGGTCAGACGTTCGGCTGGTACACGGCTGTCGGAACAGCCAATCCAGAGAAAACGAGGCTTCTGCGCCAGCGACAGGCGTTCAAAAAAAGCCGGGTTCTCTTCTTTCAGCAGGCGAGACCACTCGCGGTTGTTACTAATGAGAGTATCAATATCTTTCATTTTTATAGCGCCATAACTTGATATGCGTGGCAGTAATATAGGCCATCAAACTGTGATTGAAAACGCTAAACAAGAAAACCATACAAAACAGGGCAATCCTTTACCTATGACTTATGCACTGGAACTCGAAAAGCTGACCAAAACCTATGCGGGTGGCGTTCAGGCCTTGAAAGGAATCGATCTTAACGTGGAAGCGGGCGACTTTTATGCGCTGCTTGGCCCCAACGGCGCGGGCAAATCCACCACTATCGGTATTATCAGCTCGCTGGTGAATAAAACTGCCGGCAAGGTGCGGGTGTTTGGCTATGACCTGCAGCAGGATGTGGTCAACGCCAAGCGCCAGCTGGGCCTGGTGCCGCAGGAGTTTAACTTCAACCAGTTTGAAACCGTGCTGCAAATCGTGGTCAGCCAGGCGGGCCTTTACGGCGTAGAGAAAAAAGAAGCGCTGCAAAGGGCGGAAAAATATTTAAAGCAGCTCGATCTGTGGGACAAGCGCAACGAGCGGGCGCGGATGCTTTCCGGCGGCATGAAACGCCGCTTGATGATCGCCCGCGCGCTGATGCACGAGCCAAAGCTGCTGATCCTGGATGAGCCGACCGCAGGCGTGGATATTGAGCTGCGCCGCTCGATGTGGAGCTTTTTGCAGGATCTGAACGCCAAAGGCACCACCATCATCCTGACCACCCACTATCTTGAAGAAGCCGAGATGCTTTGCCGCAATATCGGCATTATTCAGCACGGCCGACTGGTGGAAAACACCACCATGAAAGGGCTGCTGGCGAAGCTGAAATCGGAAACCTTTATTTTCGATCTGGCGGCAAAAAGCCCACTGCCGGCGCTGGAAGGCTTCCAGTACCGGCTGGTGGATACCTCAACGCTGGAGGTGGAAGTCATGCGCGAGCAGGGGCTGAACAGCGTCTTCAGCCAGCTCAGCCAGCAGGGCGTCAAGGTATTAAGTATGCGCAACAAGGCTAACCGCCTTGAGGAGCTGTTTGTAGACCTGGTAAACGGTCGCAAAGGAGAGAAAGCATGACACATCTGTACTGGGTTGCCCTGAAAAGTCTCTGGGGAAAAGAGATTAACCGTTTTGCCCGCATCTGGATCCAGACGCTGGTGCCGCCGGTTATCACCATGACGCTCTATTTTATTATCTTCGGCAACCTGATTGGCTCCCGCATTGGCGATATGCATGGCTTCAGCTATATGCAGTTTATCGTGCCGGGGCTGATTATGATGGCGGTGATCACCAATGCCTATGCCAACGTAGCGTCCTCTTTTTTCAGCTCTAAATTCCAGCGCAACATTGAAGAGCTGCTGGTGGCGCCGGTGCCGACGCACGTCATTATCGCTGGCTATGTCGGCGGCGGCGTGGCGCGCGGCGTCTGCGTCGGGATCCTGGTGACCGCGGTGTCGCTGTTCTTTGTGCCGTTTCACGTGCACTCCTGGCTGATGGTGGCGGTAACGCTGCTGCTGACGGCGATCCTGTTTTCGCTGGCGGGCCTGCTGAACGCGGTCTTCGCTAAAACCTTTGATGATATCAGCCTGATCCCGACCTTTGTGCTGACGCCGTTAACCTACCTGGGCGGCGTGTTCTATT
Source organism: Erwinia sp. TECH1 (assembly GCF_054057575.1). Classification (NCBI taxonomy): domain Bacteria; kingdom Pseudomonadati; phylum Pseudomonadota; class Gammaproteobacteria; order Enterobacterales; family Erwiniaceae; genus Erwinia; species Erwinia sp. TECH1. The sequence continues at coordinate 1,147,572 of NZ_JBSRZK010000001.1, forward strand.
CGCTGACGCTGCTGCCGCCGTTCTGGCAGATGGTGTCGAAGCTGAACCCGATCGTCTATATGATCAGCGGTTTCCGCTTCGGCTTTTTGGGCATCTCCGACGTGCCGCTGGTGTTTACGCTGGCGGTGCTGGTAGGCTTTATCGCGGTGTTTTACATTCTGGTCTGGTGGCTGATCCAGCGCGGAAGAGGGCTGCGTACCTAAATGCTTAAAAGCCTCTCTTCCCGCAAGGGGAAGGGAGGCTGAACCGCCTTCTCTCTGCATGGAGAAGGTTGCTGAACGAAGAAAGCGTAACCGCAAATAGCACGATCTCCATCCCCGCATTATTTGACGTCCATCACTCAATATAAGAAAACCTTATTTAGCTGCAAACTTTTTCCTCCCTGTTGCCACTCAGTCCTATCGCGAGCACGTTGTACTGGTAGTGAGTATGGCCGGTGTTGTCACGATAAATCAGCAGGCCACAAGCCTGTTATCTTTGACTCAACTCTGGATCAAACTTATGGCAGGCGTAAATGCATTACCTTCTACCTTAACTACCGCCACTCACTCTTCAGGCCAGGCAACCTCCAGTCAGGAGGCTCGCGCCCGGGCCACCGGGGGAGCAGGCCCTTCTACGGCGGTTACCACACCGGCAGACGCTGCGCGCGATCGGGCCATTAACAACATAGTTACCCAGCTCAATCACTATTTTCCCGGCAGTACCGCATTGCACACGCTGGTACAGGATCGTGCCGCTGAGCTTCATGATATGGGAGAGACGCCTCAAAGCGTTGCCGAAAATATGGCCAAAGCGCAGAAAATGGATTACATCAGCGAGGCCGCAGGCAACGCGGTAAAAGCGTTTCCTTTTGCCATCTCGGGCTACGCCTCAGGCGCCCTCAAATTAGGCGCAGGCGTGGCCGGTTCCACGCCGGGTTCGGAAGCGCTGGCGGGGGCGATTGATGGGGCCACGGCGATGGTGATGAAATCCGTAGGCGATAAGGTATTTGCTGATACGGTAAAGGATACGCTGTGGCTGGCAGCCGATTCCGCAAAGCTGGAGCCGGAAATGCAGGAGGTGCTGAAAAAGCGCCAGGGCCTGGGAGAAAGCCTGAAGCTGGCTCCGCTGGGCGGCCAGGGATTCAATGGCCGTAATGCCGTGGTCGGCGCTGTAGCCGCGGCGACGCATAATAATCCTCAGGCGGTGTCGCATACCAGCAATGTGCTGAGTCTGGCAGCAGGCGCGGCGGGCGGCGTCCTCACCAACAAGTTCAGCGCTTCCCACGGCCCTGAATTCCTGCTGGGACGCACCGACTGGAAAGCGCAATACACCGCGTTGAAGTCTACCAGCGTCAAGCAGCAGATGGCGTCCGGAGGCGCGGAAAGGCTGAAAACGCTGCTGCTTAGCTTACTAACGCCCCGTAATTATGCTAAGGGAACGCTGAATATTACTTCAGGAAATATGGTGTCGGAAATTGGCGCCTTAGCCGTGACGCTGGCCGGAAACAATGCCTTACGCAATGTTGTGCGTAATAAAGGCGTGAGCGAAGCCGTGAGTTCTGCCCCCTCCGCCGCGATTGATGACGCGCTTGGACGCCTCGGCGCAGGCCAGCTGACCTCGCCATCAGAAATTGCTAAAGATCAGGCGATTAACCTTGTCGGTGCCGCGCTGGCCTATGCTTTTCAGGGCGTCGCAGGCGCATTAGCCGGGCCGGCACCAACCCGCAATGACGAAGCCGTAGATTTTTTGGCGGATAAAGTCGTGAACAGCGTAATTGGGGAGAAAACCGGTGAAGTGCGGGATAAGGCTATTGAGGTGGTACAGCAAGGGGCAAGAGATGTGGGACAGATGACCGTCGATGCCGCGGTGAAAACCAAAAACTCGGTCAAGGAAGGCGCCATCTCATTAGCCGATGGAGCGGTCAAAACGGGCAACGCGGTTGGCAGCGGTCTGAAAACGGCGAAAAATAACGTTTCTGACGCCATGAGCAATGCCCATCAGTGGGCGGGCGAACAAATCAAAAAGCAGTTTGCTTCTCCGCCACAGCCAGCCGCGCAGGCGATGCCGTCGTCAGCCCCTCAGGCTTCTTCGTCACGGCCTGCCGCGCAGGCGTCAGGACAGACCACCGCGCCACAAACTGCGCCGCCACCGGCACGACCTGTCGCTCCGGCGGCACCCCAGGCCTCGACGTCACAAACTACGGCACCGACCCGACCTGCCGCGCAAACGGCGCCACAGGCTTCGACCTCAAAGCCTGCCGCTCAGACGACGCCGCCTTCAGCCACGCCTGGCGGATCCCGGCCCGTCGCGCAGCCAGCGAGCGAAGAAATTGAGATGCAGCCGTTGGGCAAAAGTAAGCAGGCGTAGCCTGAGGGGGGGGCCTGGGGCTGGAAGCGTCAAACCCTGCCAGGTAAACGGCGGTGTCTCCAGCTGCGCCAGCCTCCTCTAGCCCCGCAGCCGGGGAGGCAGAGATGCCGCCGCCGGGTAACAGTAAGCAGGGCCGGGCCGGAAAACGGGAGTAAAAGGAAAGGGCGGGGTCTGAACGATGGCGGTAAGAAGAGCGGGGGAGTCATCCCCCGCCAGTAGATTAAGCGACCTGCACCGGCACCGCTTTCGCCAAACGCTTCATTACATTATCGCCTTCAAAGTAGGCGACTTTCGGCTGCCATTCGCGGGCTTCGGCATCCGACATCGTCACGTAAGAGCAAATGATCAGAATATCGCCTTCGCAAGCGCAGCGGGCGGCCGCGCCGTTGACGGAGATAATTTTCGAGCCGCGTTCGGCCGCGATAGCATAGGTAGAGAAGCGCTGACCGTTAGTCACGTTATAGATATCGATCGCTTCATATTGCAGGATGCCGGAAGCATCCAGAAAGTCCTGGTCAATGGCGCAGGAGCCTTCATAGTTCAGATCTGCCTGCGTGACTTTGACGCGGTGGAGTTTGCCCTGCAGCATGGTACGGTTCATCATTTACCTCTGGTGAATAAGCAATAATCGGCACGCTATGCCGTTAAATCGACCTGCTGATTATCAATCAGACGCGCCTTGCCCAGCCAGGCCGCCATCAAGATGACCGCGCTTTTGCTTTCTACCGTTAGCGGCAGCAGCGTTTCAGCATCGACTATCGCCAGTCCGTCGGCGCGCAGGCCGTGGATGGCCAGCGCGGCGTCCGCATCGGCAATAATCACATCGACATGACGCTCTCCATTGGACAACCTTTCCGCCATGCTGTTCATGACGCGGCTCAGCGCGGGCGCGATTTTTCGCTCGTCGGGCGTCAGATAACCGTTACGCGAGCTGAGCGCCAGGCCGTCTTTCGCGCGCACCGTCGGCACGCCGACAATCTCGATATCGTAGCCCATGTCCGCGACCATCTTGCGGATCAGCGCCAGCTGCTGGAAATCCTTCTCGCCAAAGCAGGCCAAATCGGGCTGCACGAGGTTAAACAGTTTGCTGACGATGGTCGATACGCCGCGAAAATGCCCCGGACGGCTGGCGCCTTCCAGCAGCGAAGAGAGGCCCGGCACCTCGACAAATGTCTGCTCGCCAAGCCCTTTTGGATAGATATCATCGGGCGCGGGCGCAAAAACCAGATCCACCTTGCGGCGGTTCAGCTTTTCACAGTCTTCCTGGAGCGTGCGCGGATAGCGCGCCAGGTCGTCAGCGCGCTCAAACTGCATCGGGTTAACGAAAATAGTGGTAACCACAATATCGGCGCGCGCGCGGGCTTCGTCGACCAGCGTCATATGGCCGTCGTGCAGATTGCCCATCGTGGGCACCAGCGCGATACGCTTGCCTTCTTGCCGCCAGCGGCGGATCTCACGCCGCAGCATGGGTAAGGTTTCAATAATCAGCACTTGCCGCTCCCGTCTCAGTAAAAACTGTGTTCTTCAGCAGGATACGTTCCCGCTTCGACTTCCGCTACATACTGCCTGACGGCAGCGCGCATCTCGCCTGTTTCCAACAGGAAATTTTTGACGAATTTAGGAATATGCCCGCCGGTGATGCCGAAGGCGTCGTGCATCACCAGGATCTGACCGTCGGTCACGTTGCCCGCGCCGATGCCGATCACCGGAATAGCCAGCGCCTCGGTTACGCGCTGCGCCAGCGCGACGGGCACGCACTCCAGCACCAGCATTTGCGCGCCGGCCGCTTCCAGCGCCAGCGCGTCGGCCAGCAGCGTCTCCGCCGCCTCGCTATCGCGACCCTGCACTTTATAGCCGCCGAAAATATTGACCGACTGCGGCGTTAAGCCCAGATGCCCACAGACCGGCACGGCACGTTCGGCCAGCTGGCGCACGGTGTCGCTCAGCCAGGCGCCGCCTTCGATTTTCACCATGTTCGCGCCCGCGCGCATCAGCTCCGCCGAGCTGGCAAAAGCCTGTTCCGGCGTGGCGAAGGTCATAAAAGGCAGATCGGCCATCAGCAGCGCGGCAGGCGCGCCGCGGCGCACCGCACGGGTATGATAGGCGATATCCGCCAGCGTGACGGGCAGCGTGGAATCATGGCCCTGAACGACCATACCAAGCGAATCGCCGACCAGCATGACCTGGATGCCTTCGTCGGCAAACAGGCGAGCGAAGCTGTAGTCATAAGCGGTAACAGAAGCGAATTTGCGGCCGCTTTTTTTCCATTGGCGAAGGGTGGAGACCGTTGTCGGTTTCATCACAACCTCTGAGAAAGTGTTCTGGTGGGCGTATCTTAATGGAAGGGCGGTAGCCTGGCTACCAGGACTTAATGGCCCGGCAGTCCAGCGTGGCGACCAGCTTTTTAAGCGGTGTGCCGTCCGGCAAAATCAGTTCCGGCGCGATGGCGAGCAGCGGCACCAGCATAAACGCGCGGTTGTGCATATCGTAGTGCGGTACGGTCAGACGCGGCGTGTTAATCGTCAGATCGCCGAACAGCATGATGTCCAGATCCAGCGTGCGCGGGCCCCAGCGTTCATCCTTACGTACGCGTCCCTGTTCCTGCTCAATACGCTGGGTATGATCAAGCAACGTTTCCGGCGGCAGCGCCGTTTCCAGCAGCACGGCGGCATTAAGATAGTCGGGCTGATCCGGCGGGCCGTAGGGCGGCGTGCGGTAGAAGGGGGAGGTGGCCAGCAGGGTGGTTTGCGGCAGCCCGGCCAGTGCATCAAGCGCGGACTGCACCTGATGCAAAGGATCGGCCAGATTGCTGCCTAAGGCGAGATACGCCCTCATACGTTGCTGCTGTTACCGTCGCGACGAGGGCCAGGCACGCGCTTGCGCGGACGGCGGGTGCGGCGACGCGGCACCGGATCGTCGCCAAGCGTATTCAGCATCGTTTTCTGCTGCGGCGGCGCGGCAACCTGGAACTCGCCCCACCAGGCGGAGAGGCGCAGCAGCTCCTGGTTATTCTCTACTTCGGCGCGCAGCGCCAGCAGGTCGTAAGCGGCGCGGAACTTAGGATGCTCCATCAGCTTCCAGGCGCGCTTGCCATGGCGGCGGGAAAGGCGCAGCTGCAGCTGCCAGATATCGCGCACCAGCGTGGTAATGCGTTTCGGAATAGCCAGCGAGCGGCACGCTTCATCCAGCACGTCGTTCATCGCCAGCGCGAAAGCGTCATAGTAGGCCAGGCCGCTTTCCTGCGCGATTTTCTGCGCCGCTTCCAGCTGCGGATACCAGAACATCGCCGAGAACAGGAACGCCGGGTTAACGCGCATATCGTTATGAATGCGGTTATCGGTGTTTTTCAGCACCTGCACCACCATGCGTTCCATATTGCTGTCGCCCTGATCCGTAAAGTAGCGGGTGATCAGCGGGAAGAGCGGCTGGAACAGCTGATATTCACGCAGCTGCAAATAGGTCGTGTAGCCATAACCGGCCTGCAACAGCTTCAGCGTCTCTTCAAACAGGCGCGCGGGCGGGATATCGTGCAGCAGCGTTGCCAGTCGAGGGATCGGCTCTGCCGTTTCGGCGGCGATGCTCATATCCAGTTTGGCGGCGAAGCGGATTACGCGCAGCATTCGCACGGGATCTTCACGGTAGCGCGTTTCCGGATCGCCAATCAGGCGGATAATGCCCTGATGCAGGTCGTTCAGGCCGCCGACATAGTCGCGTACGCTGAAGTCGGCCACGCTGTAATACAGGCTGTTGATAGTCAGATCGCGGCGCTGGGCGTCATCTTCAATGGTGCCGAAAATGTTGTCGCGCAGCAGCATACCGTTCTGGCCGCGCTGCGAGCTGTTGCGATCGGACTCCGGCTGTTCCGCTTCGTGATGGCCACGGAAGGTGGCGACCTCAATGATTTCCGGCCCGAACATAACGTGAGCGAGGCGAAAACGGCGGCCGACCAGACGGCAGTTGCGGAACAGCTTACGCATCTGCTCCGGCGTGGCGTTGGTAGTCACGTCGAAATCTTTCGGTTTTTTGCCCAGCAGTAAATCGCGGACGCCGCCACCGACAAGGTAAGCCTCATAGCCCGCTTTATTCAGTCGGTACAATACCTTGAGGGCATTTTCACTGATGTCTTTACGCGAGATAGCGTGCCCGTCACGCGGGATCACGGTTATCTTAGGCGCAACCTGCACCTCGGCTGGCGCCTCGCCTTCGCGGTTCAAAACTTTTCGGCAAAAATTAGCAACTCGGGTAAAAATGGGACACCTCGATAGTGACGTTAAAGCTGGGCGATAAAAAACAGCGGCTAATCATAGCTCAGTGTGGCGCGTTTGAGAATGCTCATCTCGCTTCGCTCTCGTTTTCAGGCCAGAGCGGGCGCGCGTATTCACTTTCTACTAACCATTCTGCAACAGTATATTCTGGCGCGGCACGCGGGTCAGATCCCATGCGGCGACCGCTTTTTCCAGTAAAACAGACGGCATTTCGTCGCGCCATCCTTCGCTGACCGGCTGGCCTAAAAAACGCAGCGCCTGCACCAGCACGGGCCGCGGATCGCCTGCCGGCAGCGACGGCGCATGATTCTGCTTGGAAAGCTTGTTGCCATCGGCGTTGACCGCCAGCGGCAAATGCAGGTAGCCCGGCACCGGCCAGCCAAAGCGCTGGTACAGCGTTATCTGCCGTACCGTCGGCTCGATCAGGTCGGCGCCTCTGACCACTTCCGTCACGCCCTGAAAATGATCGTCCACCACTACCGCAAGATTATAGGCAAACAGCCCGTCGCGGCGGTGAATAATAAAATCTTCCTGCGCCAGCGCGGCGTCGGCCATCACCTCGCCGCGCAGCGTATCGGTAAACTGCGCCACGGGGCGATCGACGCGCAGACGCAGTGCCGCATTATCCGGGCCGCGTTGTCGCGTGCGGCAGTAGCCGTCGTAAAGGCCGCCGATTTGCCGAATGCGGCTGCGCGTGCAGGTACAGTAATAGCTGTGGCCCTGCTGGTTCAGCCAGGCCAGCGCTTCCCGATAGGCGTCATGACGCTGCGACTGCCAGAGCACCTCGCCATCCCAGTGCAGGCCATACTGCTCCAGCTGCTGAAGAATGCGCCGCGCCGCGCCGGGCACTTCACGAGGCGGATCGATATCCTCAATGCGCACCAGCCATTTTCCCTGCTGCGCGCGTGCCTGCAAATAGCTGCCAAGCGCGGCTATCAGCGAGCCGAAGTGGAGTTCACCGGAAGGGGATGGGGCGAAGCGCCCGATACAGGATGACATCGGAGAAGAGACAGGCAGTGAAGCAGATGCCTCACTGCACAATCCATTAGCCATTAACCGGCCATTTGTTTTTCGCGGATTTCCGCCAGCGTTTTACAGTCGATGCAAAGATCGGCGGTAGGACGTGCTTCAAGGCGACGGATACCGATTTCAACGCCGCAGGAATCGCAGTAGCCGAAATCGTCATCTTCTACTTTCTTCAGCGTCTTCTCGATCTTTTTGATCAGTTTGCGCTCGCGGTCACGGTTACGCAGTTCAAGACTGAATTCTTCTTCCTGTGCTGCCCGGTCAACCGGATCGGGGAAGTTGGCGGCTTCATCTTGCATATGCGTGACGGTGCGATCAACTTCATCCCGAAGCTGGTTACGCCAGGCTTCAAGGATCTTCTTGAAATGCGCCAGCTGGGCTTCATTCATGTACTCTTCGCCCGGCTTCTCCTGATAGGGTTCCACACCAGCGATGGCGAGAATACTCAGGGACGAGGTTTTACGGGTTTGCCCTTCTTGCATGTTGTTTCTCCTGGATAACACGCACTATCGATCCCCAGAGGGGATAAAAACAGGTCGCTATAAATAGCAGAAGCGATCAAGGTTGGCAATTATTCCTGAACATCCCTTGACAAGGCTGTGAGGAAAAGCGTATCTGACGCGACATAAGACCCTTCATATAACAGTTAATTGCGTCTGAATTACGCATTCACAATCAGTTTCCTCTCTACGACCAGACCTTCAGGCGAGAGGCTCGCTTTACAGGCAAGCACCTCGACCCCGCTTGCGCGCGCCTGAACCATGAGTTCTGCGTAGCGTGCATCAATGTGACGCGCCGGGGTGACGTCCTCAATCCCCGAATGCAGAACGGCAAATAAAAGCACCGCGCGCTCGCCGTTTTCCGCAATCTTCGCCAGTTCGCGCAGATGCTTCTGGCCACGCTCGGTAACCGCATCCGGAAAGTAACCCTTACCCTGTTGTAAGAGCGTCACGGATTTGACTTCAATATAGCAGTTGACGCGATCCTCTGCCTTTAACAGGAAATCAATACGGCTTTTTTCAGCGCCATATTTCACTTCACTTTGTAAATCCGCATAACCGGATAATTCCGGAATCTGCCCGGCCAGCAGCGCTTCTTTTACCAGCATATTGGCGCGCAGCGTATTTACGCAGATCCAGTGTCCCTGCTGGGTTTGTGTCAGTTCCCAGCTGTGCGGATACTTTCTGGTCAGGCTGTCCGACGTGGAGTACCACACCGTATCACCTGGCGTCGCACAGCCGGTCATTGCGCCGGTATTGGCGCAATGCAGCGTCAGTTCGGTGCCGTCTGGCGTAATGACATCGGCCAGAAAGCGCTTATAACGTTTGACCAGCGTGGCCTGGCGCAGCGGCGGCGTAAAATTCATAAACTTTCCTGTTGCAGTTCCCAGCTTGCCAGCGCCCGATAGCGCGTGCGGCCCTGGCTGAACAGCGACTCGAAGAGCGCAAAACGCTCCACGCGAAACTGCCAGCTGAAATTACGCGGCGGCAGCGCGACCGGCTGGAGAGCATTGCGGAATAATGTGACATGCGGATGAAAGGGCAGAGGACTTTGATAACAGCCGCTGCGCGCGGCCTGCGAGCGTAACAGTCCGGCCAGCTGCAGCAGTCCGCGCGGCGCCTGCTTCGGCCCCAGCCAGACCACGCCGGAACGCGGCCAGTGACCGGCGTCGTCCAGCGTCAGGGTAAACGGCGACTGCCTGATACGTCCGGCCATTTGTTGGAGCGCACGCTGCTTTTCCGCGCCGACATCGCCTAAAAAGGCCAGCGTAAGATGCAGGTTAGCTGCCGCTATCGGACGGCCGGTCTCTTCGGCAAAGGTGGCGGCGCGCCACGCAATAACCTCCTGACTGCTGCTGGCCGGTAGCGCGATACCGAAAAACAGTCTTTTTTGCTCGTTCATGGTGCCCTCCGGTATTCCAGAAGCAGGAATGCTACAATGCCCGGCAACTTAAGGCCAGGAGCAGAGACGTGAGTTCATTACCAGTCAGCGCTGTATTACCCGAGCTGTTGGCGGCCCTGCGGGATGCGCCGCAGGTGCTGCTGGCGGCGCCGACCGGCGCGGGAAAATCGACATGGCTGCCGCTGCAGCTTTTGCAGCAGGTCAGCGGGCGTATTTTGCTGCTTGAGCCGCGCAGGCTGGCGGCGCGCAACGTGGCGCAGCGGCTGGCGGAGCAGCTTGGCGAAGCGCCAGGACAGACCGTGGGCTACCGGATGCGGGCGGAAAGCCGCAGCGGGCCGTCCACGCGGCTGGAGGTGATTACGGAAGGCATCCTGACGCGGATGCTACAGCAGGATCCGATGCTGGAAGGCGTTTCGCTGGTGATCCTGGATGAGTTTCACGAGCGCAGCCTGCAGGCCGATCTGGCGCTGGCGCTGCTGCTGGACGTGCAGCAGGGGCTGCGTGAAGATCTGAAAATTCTGCTGATGTCGGCCACGCTGGACAACGCTCGCCTGCAGGCACTGCTGCCGGATGCGCCATCTGTCCGCTCCGAAGGCCGCTCTTTTCCCGTTGAGCGGCGCTACGCAACCCTGTCCACCAGCCAGCGGTTTGAAGAGGCGGTGGCGCGGCAGGTCAGCGAGCTGCTGCGCGACGAGCCTGGTTCGCTGCTGCTGTTTCTGCCCGGCGTGGGCGAAATCCAGCGGGTGCAGACGCAGCTGGCGCCACTGGTCGCCAGCGATGTCGATCTTTGTCCTTTATATGGCGCGCTGCCGCTGGTGGAGCAGCGTAAAGCTATCCTTCCTGCGCCTGTCGGCCGCCGAAAAGTGGTGCTGGCGACCAATATTGCGGAAACCAGCCTGACTATCGAAGGCATCCGGCTGGTGGTGGACAGCGCGCTGGAGCGGACGGCGCTGTTCGATACGCGCACCGGCCTGACTCGCCTGCAAACGCAGCGCGTCAGCCAGGCTTCGATGATCCAGCGCGCCGGACGCGCGGGTCGTCTGGCGCCGGGGATCTGCCTGCATCTGATCCCTAAAGAGCAGGCGGAACGGGCGGCGGCCCACAGCGACGCGGAAATACTGCAAAGCGATTTAAGCTCGCTGTGGCTGGATCTGCTGCAGTGGGGCTGCCACGACGCAGCGCAGCTCACCTGGCTGGATAAACCGCCCGCCGCCAGCCTGGCCCAGGCGCAGCGGCTGCTGTCGCAGCTTGGTGCCACCACCGATGCCGGACAGCTGACGGCCAAAGGTCGACGCATGGCCGCTTTCGGCAGCGAGCCGCGCCTGGCCGCGATGCTGGTCGAGGCGGGCAACGATGCGGACAGCGCCGCCACGGCGGCGATGCTGGCGGCGATCCTGGAGGAGCCGCCGCGCGGCAGCGTCGATCTGCGGGACGCGCTGCATCGTCCCCAGCCCCACTGGCAGAAACGAGCGAAACAGCTGCAGCAGCGGCTGCGCCTGACCGGCGGCGCGATCGATGCGGCGTTGGCCGCGCCGCTGCTGGCGAGCGCTTTTCCCGATCGTATCGCTCGCCGTCGCGGCATGGAAGGGCGCTATCAGCTGGCTAACGGCATGGGCGCGATGCTCGATCGCGAAGAGGCGTTAATCCGCTATGAATGGCTGCTTGCGCCCGCGCTATTACAGGGCAGCGCGCAGCCGGACGCGCGCATTCTCCAGGCGCTGCCGCTGACGATAGAAACGCTGATCGCCGAGCGGCCGCAGCTTGTCGGGCAGCGGGTAGAGGTTGAATGGCACGACGAGCGCGGCACGCTTTCCGCCTGGCGTCGCGAACAGATTGGCGAGCTGGTGCTGAAATCCCAGCCGCTGAGCAAGCCTGACGAAGCGGTGCTGCACCCGGCGATGCTGCGCTGGATCCGCAGCAAAGGGCTGTCGGTGCTGAACTGGACGCCCGCCGCCGAGCAGCTGCGTGTGCGGCTGGTCTGCGCCGCGCAGTGGCTGCCGGAACAGGCATGGCCCGCCGCCAGCGAGGCCGATCTGCTCGCCACGCTGGAAAAGTGGCTGCTGCCGATGATGAGCGGCGTGCGCGATGCAAAAGGGTTAAAACAGATCGACTGCGTCAACGCGCTATTACAATTGCTCACATGGTCACAGCGCCAGCAGCTGGATACTGTGCTGCCAACTCATTACACTGTGCCCACCGGAAGCCGGCTGCCGATCCGCTACGATGAAGAGAAGCCGCCCGCGCTGGCCGTGCGGCTACAGGAGATGTTCGGCGAAGCGCAAAATCCCAGCGTGGCCGAAGGGCGCATTCCGCTGGTGCTGGAGCTGCTCTCGCCTGCGCAAAGGCCGCTGCAGATCACGCGCGATCTGGCGGGCTTCTGGCAGGGAGCCTGGCGTGAGGTGCAAAAAGAGATGAAAGGGCGCTATCCCAAACATCTCTGGCCCGACGATCCGGCCAGCGCGCTGCCGACGCGGCGCACCAAAAAGTATTCCGCACCTTCCTGATCGGGTTTCAGAAGGTTCCCGTTCCACCGTAGTTGATGTCAGTGCATAGTCGGCCCGCCGACGGCGGCTCTGGAGAAAAGAAACGAATGTCAGACGATCGCGAACCTATTGGGCGTAAAGGTAAACAGCCCAACCCCCCGCGCAAAAAGGCGGGCCGGGGTCGCCGCAGGGAAGTCGATAATATTGATTTTCAGGATGATGACCATAATAACGAGGAGAAAGTACCCGTGCCACGTAAAGGAAAAGGACGGCCGCCGCGTAAAAGAGGCTGGCTGAGCTTAATGATTAAGCTGCTGCTGGTATTTATTGTACTGATGGCGGTCTACGGGGTGTACCTGGATTCGCAGATCCGCAGCCGTATCGACGGCAAAGTCTGGCAGCTGCCCGCCACGGTGTATGGCCGCATGGTCAATCTTGAGCCGGGCATGGCCTACAATAAAAAAGAGATGATCGCGCTGCTCGAAGGCACGCAGTACCGCGAGGTGACGCGCATGACGCGGCCTGGCGAGTTTACCGTGCAGGGCAACAGCATTGAGATGATCCGCCGCCCGTTTGACTTCCCGGACAGCAAGGAAGGGCAAATCCGCGCGCGGCTGAGCTTTGACAACGACTCGCTGACCGAGATCAAAAACCTCGACAGCGGCCGCGACTTCGGCTTCTTCCGTCTCGACCCTCGTTTGATCACTATGCTGCAATCACCAAACGGCGAGCAGCGCCTGTTTGTGCCGCGTGCGGGCTTCCCGGATCTGCTGGTCGATACGCTGGTGGCTACCGAAGACCGCCATTTCTACGAGCACGACGGCATCAGCCTGTACTCTATCGGCCGCGCCTTCCTGGCGAATATCACGGCAGGAAAAGCGGTGCAGGGCGGCAGTACGCTGACCCAGCAGCTGGTGAAAAACCTCTTCCTGACCAACAAACGTTCGCTGTGGCGCAAGGCTAACGAAGCCTATATGGCGCTGATTATGGACGCGCGCTACAGCAAAGATCGCATTCTGGAGCTTTACCTGAATGAGGTTTATCTGGGCCAGGCGGGCAACGATCAGATCCGCGGCTTCCCGCTGGCGAGCCTCTACTACTTTGGCCGTCCGGTGGACGAGCTGAGCCTGGATCAGCAGGCGCTGCTGGTGGGCATGGTGAAGGGCGCGTCGCTCTATAACCCGTGGCGCAATCCGAAGCTGGCGCTGGAGCGCCGCAACCTGGTGCTGCGTCTGCTGCAGCAGCAGAAAGTGATCGACCAGGAGCTGTACGACATGCTCAGCGCCCGTCCGCTTGGCGTACAGCCGAAAGGCGGCGTGATCACGCCACAGCCTGCGTTTATGCAGATGGTGCGCAACGAGCTACAGGCGAAGCTGGGCGATAAGATCAAAGATCTTTCCGGCGTGAAAATTTTCACCACGCTGGATTCTGTTTCGCAGGATGCGGCAGAAAAAGCTGTGGAAGAAGGGATGCCGACGCTGCGTAAACAGCGCAACCTGAAGGATCTGGAAACCGCGATGGTGATCGTCGATCGCTTCAGCGGCGAAGTTCGCGCCATGGTTGGCGGCGCCGATCCGCAGTTTGCGGGCTATAACCGTGCGCTACAGGCGCGCCGGTCGATTGGTTCTCTGGCTAAGCCAGCCACCTATCTGACCGCGCTGAGCCAGCCGGATAGCTATCGCCTGAATACCTGGATTGCCGATAATCCGATCGCGCTGAAGCAACCAAACGGTCAGGTCTGGAAGCCGCAGAATGATGACCGCCGCTTCAGCGGTCAGGTGATGCTGGTAGATGCGCTGGCGCACTCCATGAACGTGCCGACGGTGAACCTGGGCATGACGCTGGGCCTGCCGCAGGTGGTGGATACCTGGAGCAAACTCGGCGTGCCGAAGGCTGAACTCCAGCCGGTGCCGGCCATGCTGCTGGGCGCGCTGAACCTGACGCCGGTCGAAGTGGCGCAGGCGTTCCAGACTATCGCCAGCGGCGGCGATCGCGCGCAGCTTTCCGCGCTGCGTTCGGTCATTGCCGAAGACGGCACCGTGCTTTATCAGAGCTTCCCGCAGGCGGAGCGCACCATTCCGGCTCAGGCCGCCTACCTGACGCTTTACGCGATGCAGCAGGTCGCGCAAGAGGGTACGGCCCGTGCGTTAGGTTCGCGCTATCCGAAGGCGCACCTGGCGGCGAAAACCGGCACCACCAACAACCTGATCGACAGCTGGTTCGCGGGCGTGGACGGCAAAGAAGTGGCGATCACCTGGATTGGCCGCGACAATAACCAGAGCACCAAACTGTACGGTGCCAGCGGCGCGATGCAGATCTACCGTCGCTATCTGGACAACCAGGCGCCGATGCCGCTGATGCCGACGCCGCCGGAAGATATCGCGCCGATGAACGTGGATTCAGCCGGTAACTTTGTCTGCGGCACGGGCAGCAGCAGCTGGCGGACGCTGCCGGTCTGGACCACCGATGCCGACGCACTCTGTCAGCAGCAGCAGCAGCAAATCCAGCAGCAGCAAATGCAACAGCAGCAAATGCAGCAGCAGGAGCAGCAGCCTGCTCAACAGCCGCAAAACGAGCAGAAGGATGCGGACGGCGTGGCGGGTTGGATCAAGGATATGTTCGGTAAATAACTGAAAACAGGTGTAAAGCCGGTTCTTAACGAGCCGGCTTTTTTTTGCCTTTTTGGCGGCGGCAGCAGAAAAACTAAACCGGCAAAAAGAGGCTTTTCAGCGCGACTGCATGACAACGGCTTTATTTTCCCTGCTTTATGCTGGCCTGAACTCCGCCGGATTCGCGCTAAAAGCGCCCGATTTTTTCTTGCGAAAGCGCCGGTAATTCGCCTATTATCCTGTCGTTATAATAATAATTCTCGTTTACATTCTACTTTTCATCAGAGAACGCTAAATGGCTATTTCATCTTTGAAATCATCCGCTTTGCCGGTAAGCCGACTGGCCTGCCTTGTTGCCGTCGCGCTTTCCTCCTCTGCTTTCGCCGCCAGCGAACAGACTATTACCATCAGCGCCAACGCCGATGCCGCCAGCGAAAACGCCTGGGGCCCGGCACCGACCATCGCCGCTAAACGCAGCGCCACCGGTACCAAAACCGATACGCCGATTGAAAAAAATCCGCAGTCCGTTTCGGTGGTGACCAGCGACGAAATCGAGATGCGCAACGTCAGCACGGTTAAGGAAGCCTTTAACTATGCGCCCGGCGTAATGACCGGCAACCGCGGCAGCTCGCAGGTTATCGACGCGCTGTCCATCCGCGGCTTCAGCGAAACCAACACCAATCAGTATCTGGACGGCCTGAAGCTCCAGGGCGATAACTACTCCGAATTCGCTATCGATCCTTATTTTCTGGAGCGCGCGGAGCTGCTGCGCGGGCCGGCATCCGTGCTTTACGGCAAGAGCAACCCGGGCGGCGTAGTGGCGCTGGTCAGCAAGCGTCCGACCACGGAAACGCTGCGCGAAGTGCAGTTTCAGATGGGGTCGGATAACCTGTTTTCCACCGGCTTTGATTTCGGCGGCGCGCTGGATGACGGCGGCGTTTACTCCTGGCGCCTGACCGGCCTGGCGCGCAGTCAGGACGCGCAGCAGGATATGCAGAAAGAGAAGCGCTATACCGTGGCGCCGTCCTTCAGCTGGCAGCCCGACGCCAACACCAACTTCACGCTGTTAACCTATTTCCAGAACGAGCCGGAAACGGGCTACTACGGCTGGCTGCCGCGTCAGGGCACCGTGGTGCCGATCGTCGATGCCAACGGCCGGCAGCACAAGTTGGGCACCGATTTTGACGAAGGCGAGGCGAGCAACAAGATCTCCCGCAACACCAAAATGGTGGGCTATAACTTCTCGCACAGCTTTAACGATACCTGGACCGTGCGGCAAAACCTGCGCTACGCCGATCTGCGCACCGACTATCGCAGCATTTACGGCAACGGTTTCGACAGCGCCAGCAGTGCCATTACCCGCGCTTACGCCGGTTCTGAAGAAGAGCTGAACCAGTTTGCCGTCGATAGCCAGGCGCAGGCGAAATTCGCTACGGGCGCGCTGGATCATACGCTGCTGCTGGGCGTCGACTATCAACGTACCCGCAACGATATCAACGCCGGATTCGGTACCGCTTCCCCGCTGAGCGCGCTGGATCCGCAGTACGGCAACGACAGCACCACGATCACCTTCCCGTATCACTATCTGAACAAGCAGGAGCAGACCGGCCTGTACGCGCAGGATCAGATGGAGTGGGACCGCTGGGTCATGACGCTGGGCGCGCGCTACGATTACGCGATGACCTCGGCGTTTAACCGCGACGCTAATGCGCTGGCGAAAAACCACGACCAGGCCTTTACCTGGCGCGGCGGCCTGAACTACGTGTTTGATAACGGCGTGGCGCCTTATTTCAGCTACAGCGAATCCTTTATTCCGACTGCCGGAACCTCCGCTGAAGGGCAGCCGTTCGATCCGTCACGCGCTAAGCAGTACGAGGCTGGCGTAAAATACGTGCCGAAAGACCGCCCGATTGTGATCACAGGCGCGCTCTATCAGCTGACTAAAACGAAAAATCTGACGGCGAATCCCGATTCTGAGTTCGCCAATTTCAGCGTGCAAAGCGGCGAAATCCGTTCGCGCGGCGTCGAGCTGGAAGCGAAGGCGGCGGTCAATGCCAACGTTAACGTTATCGCCTCTTACACCTATACCGACGCGGAATACACGCACGATACGCAGCTGAAAGGCAGAACGCCGGTGCAGGTGCCGAAACATATGGCGTCGCTGTGGGCCGATTATACCTTCCACGAAACGGCGCTTTCCGGCCTGACCGTGGGAAGCGGCGTACGCTATGTCGGTGAGAGCAAAGGCCTGTACAGCACCGGCCCTGATACTAATCAGAACTTCAACGTGGCGGCGTACACCACCGTCGATGCCGTGGTGAAGTACGATCTGGGGCGTTTCGGTCTGCCAGGCTCGTCGATTGGCGTCAACGTCAACAACCTCTTCGATCGGGATTATGTCGCCAGCTGCTATCGCGACTACGCCTGCTACTGGGGCGCCGAACGTCAGATCGTCGGCACCGCCACTTTCCGTTTCTAACCAAACCGGGCGCGATTCGCCGCGCCCGTCAGGCAGAAAATTGTTATGCATTCTCCGCACCTGACCGACAGCACCTTCTCGCTGCATCAAACTTCATTTGCCGTTCCGGGCCGCATCCTGCTCCAGCCGCTGTCGCTGACCTTTCCCGCCGGAAAAGTCTGCGGGCTGATTGGGCATAATGGCTCCGGCAAATCCACGCTGTTAAAGCTGTTGGGGCGCCATCACGCCGCGACCGGCGGCGAAGTGCGGCTCAATGATAAAGCGCTGGCGCAGTGGCCCGCTAAGCGCTTTGCCCGTGAGGTCGCCTATCTGCCGCAGCAGCTTCCCGCCGCCGAGGGCATGACGGTGCGGGAGCTGGTCTCGATGGGGCGCTATCCCTGGCACGGCGCGCTGGGCCGCTTCGGCAGCGAAGATCGCGATCGCGTCGATGAAGCCATTGCGCTGGTGGGCCTGAAACCTTTCGCCTCGCGTCTGGTGGACAGCCTCTCCGGCGGCGAGCGGCAGCGCGCCTGGATTGCGATGCTGGTGGCGCAGAACAGCCGCTGCCTGCTGCTGGATGAACCGACTTCCGCGCTGGATATCGCTCATCAGGTCGAGGTGCTGGCGCTTATCCAGCGGCTCAGCCATGAGCGGGGGCTGACCGTGATCGCCGTGCTGCACGATATCAATATGGCCGCCCGCTACTGTGACCACCTGGTCGCCTTACGCAACGGCGGGATGATCGCGCAGGGCGATGCCGGCGCGATCATGCAGCCGGAGGTGCTCCAGGCCATTTACGGTATCCCAATGGGCATTCTGCCGCACCCGGACGGCGGCACGCCGGTAAGTTTTGTTTACTAAAGGAATTTCCATGCCGGATTTTTATCGCCGCCGCCTGCTGATGGCGATGGCGCTTGCGCCTTTGCTGCCCGCCTTCGGCAGCCGTGCCGCGTCGGGCATTGACGCAGCGCGCATTGTGTCGCTGGAGTGGCTGCCGACGGAACTGCTGCTGGCGCTTGGCGTCGCGCCGATGGGCGTAGCCGAAATGTATAACTACCAGCTTTGGGTCGGCGAGCCAAAGCTGCCTGCCTCAACGGTGGATCTGGGCCTGCGCACCGAACCCAATCTTGAGCTGATGATGCAGATGCGGCCTTCGCTCATTCTTTACTCTTCCGGCTATGGGCCATCCAACGACAAATTTGAGAAAATCGCGCCCGCGATGGGCTTCGCCTTCAACGACGCCAGCGGCAAACCGCTGACCGTGGCGCGGCAGTCGCTGATGCAGCTGGCCGACCGTCTCGATCGCGTGCCGCAGGCGCAGCGCCATCTGGCACAGTTCGACGCCTTTATCGCCGCCGCCAGAAAGCGCGTTGCCGGTCGAAAGCGGCGTCCGGTGCTGCTGATGTCGCTGCTGGATGCGCGTCATGCGCTGGTTTTCGGCAAGGGCAGCCTGTTTCTGGAAGTGATGAACGAGCTGGGGCTGGAAAACGCCTGGCAGGGCGAAACCAATTTCTGGGGAAGCGCGGTGATCGGGCTGGAAAGACTGGCGACGCTAAAAGACGTCGAGGCGATCTGTTTTGCGCATGGCGACGATAATTTAATGCAGCAGGTCAGCGCGACGCCGCTCTGGCAGGCGATGGATTTTGTCCGGCAGCAGCGCTTTCGCCGCGTGCCGCAGGTCTGGTTCTATGGCGCAACGCTTTCTGCGATGCGTTTTTGCCAGTCGCTGGATCGGGCGCTGGAGCCGCTATGAAAAATTCCGCGCGTTTTCCCGTGTTCTTATTAACGCTGCTGTTCGCGCTGGCGCTGGGCCTGACCGGCTATAACTTCAGCCAGCATCTTGCGCCGTCGCTGTGGTTCAGCGCGATAAAAGCCGCCAGTCCCGAAAGCGTCAGCCAGATGGTGTTTCACTACAGCCTGCTGCCGAGGCTGGCGCTGTCGCTGCTGGTGGGCGCCGGGCTGGGGCTGGTGGGCCTGCTCTTCCAGCAGGTGCTGCGCAATCCATTAGCAGAGCCAACCACGCTTGGGGTCGCCACCGGCGCGCAGCTTGGCCTGACCATTGCCGCGCTCTGGAGCCTGCCGCTATTTGGCCAGCAGTTTGCCGCTATGCTCGGCGCGCTGGCCATCGGGCTGATTGTGTTTGGCATCGCCTGGGGGAAGCGGCTTTCTCCGGTCACGCTGATCCTGGCCGGCCTGGTGATGTCGCTCTATTGTGGCGCGGTCAATCAGCTTATCGGCCTGTTTAATCACGACAGGCTGCAGAATATCTTTTTATGGGGAACCGGCTCGCTGAACCAGATGGACTGGGGCAACGTCGAATTCCTGTGGCCGAAGCTGCTGACGGGCTTTGTGCTGGCGCTGCTGTTGCGCAGGCCGATGACGCTGATGGGGCTGGACGACGGCGTGGCGAAGAATCTGGGGCTGGGGCTGTCGCTGGCCCGCTTAAGCGTGCTGGCGCTGGCTATCGTGCTCAGCGCGCAGCTGGTAAACGCGGCGGGCGTGATCGGCTTTATCGGCCTTTTTGCGCCGCTGCTGGCAAAAATGCTGGGTGCAAGACGGCTGCTCAGCCGGATGCTGCTGGCGCCGTTTATCGGCATGTTGCTGCTGTGGCTGGCCGATCAGAGCGTGATCTGGCTGACCGATCGCTGGCAGGAAATTTCGACCGGTACGGCAACCGCGATTATTGGCGCACCGCTGCTGCTGTGGTTACTGCCGCGCCTGCGTACCGCTTCCGCGCCGCCCGCGCTGGATCGGGGCGATCGCGTGCCGGTCGAGCGCCACGGCCTGCTGTTGTGGTGTCTGGGCGGCGTGGCGCTGCTGTTGGCGCTGGGCGCGGTGGCGCTCAGCTTCGGGCGCGGCGCTGACGGCTGGACGTGGGCAAGCGGCGAACTGTGGCAGCAATTGTTGCCCTGGCGAATGCCGAGACTGGTGGCGGCGCTGGCGACGGGCATGATGCTGGGCGCGGCTGGCTGCCTGGTGCAGCGCCTGACCGGCAATCCGATGGCCAGCCCGGAAGTGCTGGGCATCAGCTCCGGCGCCGCCTTTGGCGTGGTGATTATGCTGTTTCTGG
Organism: Erwinia sp. TECH1; assembly: GCF_054057575.1. NCBI lineage: Bacteria > Pseudomonadati > Pseudomonadota > Gammaproteobacteria > Enterobacterales > Erwiniaceae > Erwinia > Erwinia sp. TECH1. Next base: position 1,167,734 of record NZ_JBSRZK010000001.1, read on the forward strand.
TGCCCGGCGACGCCTTCGGCTGGCTGCTGCCTGCGGGCAGCCTGGGCGCGGCAATCACGCTGCTGATTATTACCTTTGTGGGCGGTCGCGGCGGCTTTTCGCCCGAACGTATGCTGCTGGCGGGCATGGCGCTGAGTACCGCCTTTGCCACCCTGCTGCTGCTGCTGATGGCCAGCGGCGATCCGCGTATGGCCGGGCTGATGACGTGGATCTCCGGCTCGACCTATAGCGTGAGCGGCGAGCAGGCGATCAGGACGATAATCGTGGCGGCCGTGCTGCTGGCGCTGACGCCGCTGTGCCGTCGCTGGCTGACGCTGTTGCCGTTAGGCGGCGAAACGGCCCGCTCGCTGGGCGTGGCGCTGAAAACCTCGCGGATGGCGCTGCTGCTGCTGGCGGCGGCGCTGACGGCGGCGGCCACGCTGACCATCGGGCCGCTGAGCTTTGTCGGGCTGATGGCGCCGCATATCGCAAGGATGCTGGGTTTCCGGCGGGCGCTGCCGCAGCTGCTTATCGCCAGTCTGCTTGGCGGCGGTCTGATGATGATAGCGGACTGGTGCGGACGGATGGTGGCCTTTCCGGCGCAGGTGCCGGCGGGACTGCTGGCGACCTTTATCGGCGCGCCTTACTTCGTTTATCTGCTGCGGAAGGTGTGAAGGAAAGGGCAGCGCCTGGTGCGCTGCCCGACTACCGTTACGCCAGCTTAGCGAAGCTGCGGCGTGCGGCGTCCACCGTGCGCTGAATATCTTCCTGGCTGTGCGCCAGCGACATAAAGCCCGCTTCAAAAGCGGAAGGGGCGAGGTAAACGCCTTCTTCCAGCATCAGGTGGAAGAACTTCTTAAAGCGCTCCACGTCGCACTGGGTCACGTCCTGATAGCTGGTGACCTGGTCGGCTGCGGTAAAGAACAGCCCGAACATGCCGCCAACGTGGTTAACCACCAGCGGAATGTTGGTTTCTTCTGCCGCCTGCAGCAGGCCTTCCGCCAGGCGGGTGGTGAGGTCGGTCAGCGTGGCGTGCGTGCCGGGCTTCGCGATCTCGCTCAGGCAGGCAAAACCGGCTGCCATCGCAATCGGGTTGCCGGAAAGGGTGCCCGCCTGATAAACCGGCCCCGTCGGCGCCAGCGCTTCCATTACTTCGCGACGGCCGCCAAACGCGCCGACCGGCATTCCGCCGCCGATGATTTTGCCCAGGCAGGTTAAATCCGGCACCACGCCGTAATGCGCCTGCGCGCCAGCCAGCGCCACGCGGAAGCCAGTCATCACTTCGTCGATAATCAGCAGCGCGCCAAATTCGTCGCAGAGCGCGCGCAGGCCTGGCAAAAATTCCGGCAGCGGCGGGATGCAGTTCATATTGCCCGCGACCGGCTCGACGATGATGCACGCGATTTCATGCGGATACTGCTCAAAAGCGGCGCGCACGGAATCCAGATCGTTGTAGGTGCAGGTCAGCGTGTGCTTGGCGAAATCGGCCGGAACGCCCGGTGAATTCGGCTGGCCGAGGGTCAACGCGCCTGAACCGGCTTTCACCAGCAGGTGATCGGCGTGGCCGTGGTAGCAGCCTTCAAATTTGATAATTTTGTCGCGATGGGTAAAACCGCGAGCCAGGCGAATGGCGCTCATTGTTGCTTCGGTGCCGGAGTTCACCATCCGCACCATGTCCATTGTCGGTACCAGTTCGGTCACCAGCTCGGCCATTTTGACTTCCATCTCGGTTGGCGCGCCAAAGCTCAGGCCGCGCTCTACGGCTTCGATAACCGCGTTACGGATGGCAGGATGGTTATGGCCCAACACCATCGGTCCCCAGGAGCCGACGTAATCGATATAGGCTTTGCCGTCGGCGTCGTAAAGATAAGCGCCGTTAGCGCGTTCAATAAAGAGCGGTACGCCGCCAACGCCGGTGAAGGCGCGTACCGGCGAGTTGACGCCGCCGGGAATAACTTGCTGTGCCTGAGCATACAGATTTTCAGACTTACTCATGGTTCCGCTCCTGAGGATGCATTAAGAAAAACCCCGCCATTCTAAGGGAACAGACGGTCGGGTTGAAAGGCCGCTGGCGCTTTTGACACGAAAGGATCAGCTTTTCCTGGCGACAGCCGCGACGGGATGAGTAAAATATCAGCTTCGCCTGAACTGATACGAATGGACTATGCAGCAGACAACCTCTTCGTCCGACCAGTTACACGTGGTGCCAGCCCGACGCGGCGACTTTCTCCGCCTTCTATTGAGACGCGATAAAACGCCGGTCGTGGTGTTAATTATGGCAGGCATTGTCGGCCTGCTGGCCGGACTGGTAGGCGTCGCCTTCGAAAAAGCGGTGCACGGGGTCAGCCACTGGCGGTTGGCAATGCTGGCAGACGTTGAACAACACTGGATCCTGCTGTTTCCGCTGGCGTTTATCCTTTCCGCACTGCTGGCCGTCGTGGGGTACTATCTGGTGCGCCGCTTTGCGCCGGAAGCCTCAGGCTCCGGTATTCCGGAAATCGAAGGCGCGCTGGAAGAGCTGCGGCCGGTGCGCTGGTGGCGGGTAATCCCCGTTAAATTTATCGGCGGCATGGGAACGCTGGGCGCGGGCATGGTGCTGGGACGCGAAGGGCCGACGGTGCAGCTGGGCGGCAACATCGGCCGCATGGTGCTGGATATTTTCCGCCTGAAAAGCGCCGAGGCCCGCCACTCTTTGCTGGCTACCGGTGCGGCTGCCGGGCTTTCAGCCGCGTTTAACGCGCCGCTGGCGGGCATTCTGTTTATCATCGAAGAGATGCGTTTGCAGTTTCGCTACAGCGTTATCTCTATCAAGGCCGTGTTTATCGGCGTCATTATGTCCAGCATCGTGTTCCGCATTTTCAACGGCGAACACGCGGTGATCGCCGTCGGTAAACTTTCCAACTCGCCGGTCAACACGCTCTGGCTCTATCTGCTGCTGGGCATGATTTTCGGCATCGTTGGCGTAGCGTTTAACGCGCTGATTTTTAAAACGCAGGATATGTTTCAGCGCCTCCACGGCGGCAACCTGAAAAAAATTCTGATTATCGGTGCCGTGCTGGGGGGCGTTTGCGGCGTGCTGGGCGTCATCGAGCCGGAGGCTGCAGGCGGCGGCTTTGAGCTGATCCCCATTGCGGCGGCCGGTCATTATACCGTGGGCACGCTGCTGTTTATTTTTATCGCCCGCATGGCGACAACGCTGCTCTGTTTTGGCTCCGGCGCGCCGGGCGGTATTTTCGCGCCGATGCTGACGCTGGGCACGCTGCTGGGCACCGCGTTCGGCATGGCCAGCGCCTCGCTGTTTCCTGCTTATCAGCTGGAAGTCGGTACTTTTGCCATTGCGGGCATGGGCGCGCTGTTCGCCGCTTCGGTCAGGGCGCCGCTCACCGGCATCGTGCTGGTACTGGAAATGACCGATAATTATCAGCTTATTCTGCCGATGATTATCACCTGCCTTGGGGCAACCTTACTGGCGCAGTTTCTCGGCGGCAAACCGCTTTACTCCTCGCTGCTGGCGCGCACGCTGGAAAAACAGCAGCAGGCCGATGACGCGGTAGCAGCGGCTGCTAACACCACAACCGACAAACAGGCGCATACTTGATTGCTATACTGGTGTGTAAGATAATGGTGCGATTAATGGTCGAATTCTGACCGGCCCGAGTGCCTGATGGAGTATGAAATGAGTGAAGATGTAGCTCTGCCCCTGCAGTTTACCGAAGCAGCGGCCAGTAAAGTTAAAAACCTGATCTCAGATGAAGAGAATCCCGATCTGAAACTGCGTGTCTATATTACCGGCGGCGGTTGCAGCGGTTTCCAGTACGGCTTCACCTTTGACGATAAGGTCAACGATGGCGATATGACGATTGAAAAATCGGGCGTGGCGCTGGTGGTGGATCCTATGAGCCTGCAATATCTGGTTGGCGGCTCGGTGGACTATACCGAAGGGCTGGAAGGCTCGCGTTTTATCGTGACTAACCCGAACGCCAAAACCACCTGCGGCTGCGGTTCTTCTTTCAGTATCTGAATAAAAAACCCCGACGTTGCCGCCGGGGTTTTCGCTTACCATTCTACAGTGACCAGTTTCGACGTCTGGCGCGTTTCGCGGTTAGACGAAATCGCCGTCTGCGTGACTTTCGGCTGTGCGGCTCTTTGTTGGCCGCAGTCCACTGCAGGTGTTCTTGCTGTGATAGTACTCTGCCCGTCAATGTGACATTGGGAGTAAATGGTCAGCCTGACGCCAATGCTGCCGGTAATGGAAGCAGCAGCCGCCTGACCTGCCATCATCAGGCCTAAGGCCATATAAACGGCTTTCATTGCTGTAGTTTCCTGGTGTAAAAGGGCAAAAGCCCTGAAATGCCGGGCGGCGCTTATAACAGCCTTGCCGCCTCGTAATTAGGTTAACGACCATCTTCGTTGAAACTTTAACCGACTTTAGTACAGTGTCTGCCGTCTCAGGGCTGCAACTGACTGCACAATGCCCGTGCTGCCTGAAGAATGCGCGGGCCGGGCCGGCTGAGCCAGTCATCATTTATTACAATTACCTGCGCGTTGAGCTGTGGCCGCCAGAAGGCGCTGACGGCGGCGGCGTCACCTCCCGTCACGATGGCCTGCGGATGCCGCATTAAAACCTGCTCGCGGCTGACCTGAGGCCAGGCGACGCGGCTGTCGGCAAAGATGTTTTCGCCGCCGCACAGCTGTACGATTTCGTTTTGCAGCGTATTACGCGAGGCGGTGAAAAGCGGCCGCTGACCAAACTGTAAAAACACCGACACTTTGCGTGCGTGCTGATAGCGCCTCTGCAGATCATCCCACTGCTGCTGTAGCGCCGCCGCCTGCCTGTCAGCCTGTTCCGGGTGTGGACTGAAGGCTTTAAGATCGCGCACGGCGGCAATCATCTCGCCAATCGTGGCTGGCGCCAGCCACACCACCTTAATGCCGAAGGCTGCCAGCTGATCGACCTGTCGCTGCGGATTTCCCTCGCGCCAGGCAAGCACCACGTCCGGTTTCAGGTTGATGATGCGTTCAACGTTAATTCCCTGCCAGTTCGCCACCTGTTCGATAGCGGCGGCAGCGGGGGGATAGTCGGAATAAGCGCTGACGGCGACAGGCGTGATGCCTGCGGCAAAAGCCAGTTCGGTCAGGTTTGGCGCAAGGGTGATAACGCGGGGCGTGGCGGCTGCCGCTCCGTAACAGAGCAGCAGCAACAGGGCGAAAAGCTTAGCCACGAAGGTGGGTCAGCAGCGTTTCCACCAGCAGTGAGGACTGCTTAGCGGCAACGGTCAGGAACTCGTCAAAGCTCAGATGCGACTCCTGGTCGGCCACGTCGGAAATGGCTCGCACCACTACGAACGGCGTGCCGAACTGGTGGCAAACGTGAGCGATAGCGGTCGCTTCCATCTCTACGCCTACGGCCTGCGGGAAAGTCGTACGAATGCGCGCCAGCGGTTCGGCACCGTTAATAAAGGCATCGCCGCTCACGACCAGGCCGCGTACGGCGTTCAGGCCAAGCTTAGCGATGCAGCTTTCCGCCGCGGCAATCAGTTTATCATCGGCCGTAAAGGCTGCCGGACAGCCTGCCATCTGGCCTGGCTCGTAGCCGAAAGCGGTGACGTCGGCATCGTGATAGCGCACCTCGTCGGATACCACGATATCGCCGACCTTCAGCGTGGAGGCCAAACCGCCTGCGGAACCGGTATTGATCACAAAATCCGGTTTGCACAGCTCCAGCAGCAGCGTGGTGCCCATCGCCGCAGAAACTTTGCCGATACCCGATTTCAGCAGGGCAACCTCAACGCCGTTCAGCGTGCCGGTATAGATCTCGCAACCGGCCAGCGCGATAGTCTGACGGTTTTCAATTTTATCGCGCAGCAGGGTTACTTCCTGCTCCATCGCGCCAATAATGCCTGCTTTCATAGGAATGCTCGCTATTGTTGTGGAAGTTGTTCAATGTAGTGCATAGTTTATCATGATTAGCAGGTTTAACTCATCAGGGCGGGCTAGTATGACAGCGACAGATTTCAGGACGAAATTCAGTTTCGAGCGGCCCTTTAATAACCGCGAAAAGCCCGAAGGCGAATATTATATTACCCGCCATTTTGAAAGCGATCGCGGACGTATTATTAATTCGGCGGCTATTCGGCGACTTCAGCAAAAAACGCAGGTCTTTCCTCTGGAGCGAAACGCCGCCGTGCGCTCGCGGCTGACGCATTCGCTGGAGGTGCAACAGACCGGCCGCTATATCGTGAAAGAGGTGCTTCAGGCATTGCGAAAGCAGCCTGGCGGGCTGGAAAAGTACGGCCTGGCCGATTTAACCGGCGCCTTTGAAAGCCTGGTGGAAATGGCCTGCCTGCTGCATGACGTCGGTAATCCACCGTTCGGCCATTTTGGCGAGGCGGCGATCAACGACTGGTTCCGCGTGAATTTGCCCGGGCTGCTGACCGAGCCGCAGGAGGCCGGGGTTGATGACAGCGAGCAGAATGAAAAATTTCTCGCCATGAATGCCCGTCTTCGTCAGGATCTTTGCCATTTTGAGGGCAACGCGCAGGCTATTCGCCTGGTGCATACGCTGCTTCAGCTTAATCTTTCCTATGTACAGGTTGCCTGCATTTTAAAATACACGGCGCCGGCCTGGTTTCAGGGCGAAAAACCGCCGCAGTTTAGTACGCTGATGAAAAAGCCAGGCTATTATCTTTCCGAAGAGAAGTACGTGGCCGATCTGCTCAGGGCAACCAACACACAGCAATATCATCGTTTTCCGCTGACCTATATTATGGAAGCCGCCGACGATATCTCTTATTGTATTGCCGACCTGGACGACGCCGTAGAAAAAGCGATTTTCAGCGTCGACCAGCTTTATCAGTTTTTAGAAGATGAGTGGACGCTGCTGCGAAAAAACAAAAAGGTCACTTCTGACGAACTCTTTGTAAAGATTGTCGGCTTTGCTTACACCGAGGCGCAAAGTAAAGAGCGTTATCGCAGCCGGAGCGATACCTTTTTTATGAAGCTTCGCGTTAAAGTACAGTCCGCATTGGTCGAGCACGCCGTTAAACGCTTTGTCGATAATATCGGGCCAATCTGGCAGGGAAGTTTTAATCATTCGCTGCTTGAAGATGACGGCGATGAAAACCAGCTGCTGAATCTGTTTAAAAAAGTCGCCAGAAAGCACGTATTTAATCATCCGGAAGTCGAACAGCTGGAGCTGCAGGGTTATCGGGTTATAAAAGGCCTGCTGGATATTTATAAGCCATTATTACAGCTTTCTTATCAGGATTTTAACATGCTGATAAATGAGGATTTCCATCCGGACTACCCAATTGAAACACGTCTGTTTCATAAATTATCCGGCAAGCACCGGAAGGCTTATTCGGTGCATATGAAAAACCTGAAGATCGAACAGCGATTTGAACGTCTGCTCTGGGAGCGTTATTATCGGGCGCGTTTGCTGCAGGATTATGTCAGCGGCATGACCGATCTTTATGCCTGGGACGAATATCGTCGTTTGATGGCAGTGGAATAAGCGTTTTTTCCGGCGGGTTTGTAAAGGCAGAGAATATTTTTTTACTTTTCGCTGAAACTTATACATGAACTTAGCGTTAAAAAATGACTCTTACCAGCACGTCCGCTGCACGTTTCGCCTATCAGAACAGAAGAGAATCAGACGCATGAAAAAAACACTTTTAGCCAGCGCGCTGGCCCTGAGCCTGGGAATGGCCATGGGCCCGCTGACCGCTACGGCCGCAGAAACGGCTTCCTCTTCCAGCCAGCAGCTGCCAAGCCTGGCGCCGATGTTAGAAAAAGTGATGCCTTCAGTAGTGAGTATCAACGTTGAAGGAAGCACAACGGTACGTACGCCGCGTTTACCTCAGCAGTTCCAGCAGTTCTTCGGCGGCAACTCGCCTTTCTGTCAGGATGGTTCGCCTTTCCAGGGCTCGCCAATGTGTCAGGGCGGCGGGCCGCAGGGCGGAGCCGATACCCAACAGGAGAAATTCCGCGCGCTGGGTTCAGGCGTAGTCATCAACGCAGAGAAAGGCTATGTCGTTACCAATAATCACGTGGTCGATAACGCGACGAAAATTCAGGTGCAGCTGAGCGATGGCCGCAAATACGAAGCTAAGGTGATCGGCAAAGATCCGCGCTCCGATATTGCGCTGATCCAGCTTAAAGATGCGAAGAACCTTACGGCGATTAAGATTGCGGATTCCGATAACCTTCGCGTCGGCGACTACACCGTGGCGATTGGCAACCCCTATGGGCTGGGCGAAACGGTTACCTCCGGCATCGTTTCCGCGCTGGGCCGCAGCGGCCTGAACGTGGAAAACTATGAAAACTTTATTCAGACGGATGCGGCTATCAACCGGGGCAACTCCGGCGGCGCGCTGGTGAACCTCAACGGCGAGCTGATCGGCATTAACACCGCCATTCTGGCACCGGACGGCGGCAATATCGGCATCGGCTTCGCCATCCCAAGCGATATGGTGAAAAACCTGACGGCGCAAATGGTGGAATATGGTCAGGTGAAACGCGGCGAGTTGGGGATCATGGGCACCGAGCTGAACTCCGAGCTGGCGAAAGCAATGAAGGTGGACGCGCAGCGCGGCGCCTTTGTCAGCCAGGTACTGCCGAATTCTTCGGCGGCGAAGGCGGGCGTAAAAGCGGGCGACGTGGTGATTTCCATCAACGGCAAGCAGATTTCCAGCTTTGCAGCGCTGCGCGCGCAGGTCGGATCGCTGCCGGTCGGCACTAAAATGGCGTTGGGGCTGATCCGCGACGGCAAACCGATGACGGTCAACGTTGAGCTGCAGCAAAGCTCGCAGGCGAAAGTCGATTCCGGCAATATCTATGTCGGTATTGAGGGCGCCGATCTCAGCAACTACGATGCAAAAGGCATGAAGGGCGTGAAGGTCGATGACGTTAAGGCGGGCTCCGCCGCGGCGCGTATTGGCCTGAAGAAAGACGACGTGATTTTGGGCGTTAACCAGCAGGCGGTTGCTAACCTGGGCGAGCTGCGCAAAATCCTCGACGGCAAACCTTCCGTGCTGGCGCTGAACATTCTGCGCGGCGACGCCTCTATCTATTTGTTAATGCAGTAACTTCCTGCCGGATGCTGGCCCATAAGGCCAGCATCCCCCTTAACAACGCCTTTTCATCTTTCCGCTTATTTTTACACTCTGGATCACGCCTGGTGCATTTGCATGATGTCGCGACGCCAGCCTGCAGGTATGCTGGCCCGACGAGACATTTCAGGAGTGACGGATGGCCACCTATCATCTTGATGCCCGCCTTGCGCAGGAAATCGTTGCCCGCACCATGAAAATAATTGACAGCAATGTCAACGTGATGGACGCACGTGGCCGGATCATCGGCAGCGGCGACCGGGAACGTATTGGAGAAATGCACGAAGGCGCGCTGTTGGCGCTGTCTCAGGCACGGATCGTGGATATTGATGAAGCGGTAGCAAGACATCTGCACGGCGTGCGGCCCGGCATCAATCTGCCTATGCGTATCGATGGCGAGATCGTCGGCGTTATCGGCCTGACCGGCGAGCCGGAATCGCTGCGGCACTATGGCGAGCTGGTTTGCATGACGGCAGAAATGATGCTGGAACAGGCGCGACTGCTACATATGCTGGCGCAGGACAGCCGTCTGCGCGAAGAGCTGGTGCTGAATCTTATTCGCAGCGACACGCTTTCTCCGGCGCTGAACGAATGGGCGCAGCGGTTACGCATCGATCTTAACCAGCCGCGCGTGGTGGCAGTGGTCGAGGTCGACAGCGGCCAGCTTGGCGTGGACAGCGCCATGTCGGAACTGCAGCAGCTGCAAACGCTGCTTACCACGCCAGAGCGGGATAATTTAATCGCCATCGTGTCGCTGACCGAGATGGTGGTGTTGAAACCTGCTTTTAACTCACATGGTCGCTTTGACGCGGAAGACCACCGTAAACGGGTGGCGCTTTTGCAGTCCAGAATGAAAGAAAACGGCCATCTGCGAATGCGTATTGCCTTGGGCAACTTTTTTACCGGGCCGGGCAGCATCGCCCGCTCTTATCGCACCGCGCGCACTACCATGCTGGTAGGCAAACAGCGTATGCCGGAAGAACGCAGCTATTTCTATCAGGATCTGGTGTTGCCCGTGCTGCTGGACAGCCTGCGCGGCGGCTGGCAGGCCGGAGAGCTGTCCCGACCGCTGGCAAAGCTGAAGGCCATGGACAATAATGGCCTGCTGAGAAGAACGCTAATCGCCTGGTTCAGCCACAACGTGCAGCCTTCAGCTACCGCGAAAGCGCTTTATATTCATCGTAATACGCTGGAATACCGGCTTAACCGCATTTCCGAGCTGACAGGGCTGAATCTGAGTAGTTTTGACGACAGGCTGCTGCTTTACGTAGCGTTGCAGCTGGATGATGAGCCTTAAAGCGTTGGCCGCAGAAGCTTAGAAAAGAGTGACCAATGCGCCAGGCCCTGACGCATTGAAGAACGGAAACAGAGCAGGGAGTAACGGCGCGCTTAGCGGCTATTGCGCGTCAGTTTTTCCAGATCGGCCTCAATTTCGGCGATCTTGTTGGTTACCACGCCTTCCAGATGACGCAGATCGTCCAGGATTTTGCGTTTCAGATCGACTTCCACCTGATCGCGCTGGCAGATCTGATCCAGCTCGTCAATCACGTAACGCAGGTTAGGGCTGATCTCCTGGATCTCTTTGAATCCCTGGCTGACGTTATCGGCCACCACGGTTTTGCGCTGGCGCGGATATTTAAACTTCACGCTTTTAGCGAAAAACTCACCCTTGTCTTTGCGAAAGTAGATTTTCAGAATGTCGTTGCTGGCTTCCTGACGCAGGCTGTAGCGATCGATGTCGTCGGGATTGGCGATACCTAAACCTTTCAGATTGTCATACATAAGATTTTTTCCTGTGCGGGAGAATAGTCATTCGGCTGCGCTTTACAAATACTCTGTGGTGCAAGGTGCGGTTTTTACCGGCCGCGCTGCGGCGGCACGTTGCTCCCTGTTTTTGCCAGGCCTGCTCGTCCCGTGCTCAGCTGAGTATATGTGAAAATCTGAAAAGGGGCGGGTAACCTGTACGCTTGTTGGCGCGGATTATCGCCTGGTTATTGCGCAATAGCATTACTTATTTTTTTATGGAAAACATCTTTTTAAGGCGGGCGTGTAAAGAAAAACTGACGGGCCGCAAAGCGCGGCCCGAAGGAGAATTAGTCGATGGTACGCAGCAGTTCGTTGATGCCGACTTTGCCGCGGGTTTTCGCATCTACTTTTTTCACGATAACCGCGCAGTACAGGCTGTAGCTGCCGTCTTTGGAAGGCAGGTTGCCGGAAACCACTACGGAGCCGGCAGGCACGCGGCCGTAGTGCACTTCGCCGGTTTCGCGGTCGTAGATTTTGGTGCTCTGGCCAATGTAGACGCCCATAGAAATCACCGCGCCTTCTTCAACGATCACGCCTTCCACGATTTCAGAGCGCGCGCCGATAAAGCAATTGTCTTCGATGATGGTCGGGTTAGCCTGCAGCGGTTCCAGCACGCCGCCGATACCGACGCCGCCGGACAGGTGCACGTTTTTACCAATCTGCGCACAGGAGCCAACGGTCGCCCAGGTGTCCACCATTGAGCCTTCATCAACATAAGCGCCAATATTGACATAAGAAGGCATCAGCACGGTATTGCGTGCGATAAAAGCGCCCTGACGAACGGCAGCCGGCGGCACCACGCGGAAACCTTCTTTCTTAAAGCGAGCGTCGTCGTAATCGGCAAATTTCATCGGAACTTTGTCGTAATAACGGCTTTCTGCGCCATCAATCACCTGATTGTCATTGATGCGGAAAGAGAGCAGCACGGCCTTTTTCAGCCACTGATGCGTCACCCACTGGCCGTCGATCTTCTCAGCTACGCGCAGCGCGCCGCTATCCAGCAGCGCGATAACCTGGTTAACCGCTTCTCGCGTAACGGTATCGGCATTGGCTGGGGTAATCTCGGCGCGGCGCTCAAAGGCGCTCTCAATAACACTCTGTAACTGTTGCATTAATTAAGCTTTCCTGTGTCAAATCATGTTTCGGGACGCGCCTGCAGCTAATCGGCCGCGCGCCCGAAAGCGGGGTAAAAGTAAATCCTGGTCACACTTTATCGTTTGGATTAAGGGCCTCTGTCAACCGTTGTCGCAACTCGTGGCGTAATTCGCGGCTGAGCGCGCGGCGATCGCTGTTGGCCAGGATAAACAGATCCTCGACGCGCTCGCCGATGGTGCTGATGCGCGCGCCGTGCAGCGATACGTTCAGATCGGCGAAGATCTCCCCAACGCGCGCCAGCAGACCCGGCTGATCCAGGGCGATCAGTTCCATATAGGTGCGTCTGTCGGTATGGCTCGGTAAGAATTTCACTTCGGTATCCACGCTAAAATGTTTTAGCCTGGCCGACTGGCGGCGGACTCTCGCTGGCTGGAAGCTGGTTTGCCCGATAGCCTGATCCAGCGCCTGGCGGATGGCCTCGTGTCGATCCGGTGCCAGCGGGCTGCCGTCCGGCTCCAGCACGATAAAGGTATCCATCGCCATGCCGTCGCGGCTGGTAAAGATCTGCGCGTCGTGCACGCTAAGGTTGCGTCTGTCCAGCTCGCCCGCCACGGTGGCGAACAGATAAGGACGGTCCGGGCTCCAGATAAAAATTTCCGTGCCGCCGCGTGTCGCCTGAGGGCTGAGCAGCACCAGCGGCTTCGACAGATCGTGTTCCATCAAATGACGAGCGTGCCAGGCCAGCTGGTTTGGCGTGTGGCGCAGGAAATAGTCCGCTCTGCAACGCGCCCAGATATCGCGCAGCGCCTGCTCATCCAGATTGTCCATACGCAGCAGCGCCAACGCCTGCAAACGGTGATGGCGGACGCGTTCTCGCAGATCAGGGCTGTGTTCCATTCCGCGCCGCAGCTGTTTCTCGGTAGCGAAAAACAGCTCGCGCAGCAGGCTCTGCTTCCAGCTATTCCACAGTGTTTCGTTGGTGGCGCAGATATCCGCTACGGTCAGACAAACCAGATAGCGCAGCCGGTTTTCGTTCTGCATCACCTCCGCGAAATGCTGGATCTCGGTGGGATCCTGAATATCGCGCCGCTGCGCCGTCACCGACATCAGCAGATGGTGACGTACCAGCCAGGCGACCAGCTGCGTTTCCCGCGAGTTCAGCCCATGCAGCTCGGCAAATTCCAGCGCGTCCTGCGCGCCCAGCACGGAGTGATCGCCGCCGCGGCCTTTGGCGATATCGTGAAACAGTCCGGCCATCAGCAGCAGCTCCGGCTGCGGCAGACGCGGCCAAATCTCTACGCAGAGCGGATGGCGTGGACGAGTCGCTTCATTGGCGAAGCTTTCCAGCTTTTGCAGGACGCGAATAGTATGCTCATCCACGGTATAGGCGTGAAACAGGTCAAACTGCATCTGGCCGACAATATTGCCCCACTGCGGCATATAGGCCCACAGCACGCTGTGACGATGCATAGGTACCAGCGCCCGGCTTACCGCGCCCGGATGTCGCAGGATGGACAGAAACAGCTCCCGCGCTTTGGGAAGCGTGCACAGCGGCTGCTGAAGCTGACGACGGGCAAAGCGCAGCTGGCGCAGCGTGGTGGAATAGATGCCGGTAATATTCGGCGTGCGCACCATCGTGTAAAACATGCGCATGATAGCAACCGGGTCGCGAGCGAACAGCGTTTCGTCAATCAAATCGATTAAGGTGCCGCGCAGCTGAAATTCATCGTCAATGGCGCGCGGTTTTTCATCCTCGCCCAGCGCCAGGATAGCCTCGTCGAACAGCTGTAGCAGCATCTGGTTCAGCTCGCCGATACGGCCGGTAACGCGATAAAAATCTTTCATCATGCGCTCGACCGGCTCGTTGCCTTCGCCCTGATAGTTCAGACGCTGCGCCACGTTCAGCTGGCGATCGAACAGCAGCCGGTTATCGTAGCGGCTGAGCGTCAGATGCAGGGCGAAACGTATACGCCACAGCAGGGACTGACACTCGTTCAGCTCGTTGCGCTCGGCCTGCGTCAGAAAGCCAAAACCGACCATTTCATCCAGGGACGTGGCGCCAAAGTGGCGGCGCGCCACCCACAGCAGCGTATGGATATCGCGCAGGCCGCCGGGACTGCTTTTGATATCCGGCTCCAGGTTATAACTGGTACCGTGATAGCGCTGGTGGCGCTCCTGCTGCTCGGCAATTTTGGCGGCGAAAAAGCGATCGGAAGGCCAGAATCCTTCGCTGAAAACGTTTTTCTGCAGTTCGAGAAACAGCGCGACGTCGCCGACCAGCAGGCGTGATTCAATCAGGTTGGTCGCGACGGTAAGATCTGACAGGCCTTCCAACAGGCACTCTTCCAGCGTTCTCACGCTGTGGCCCACTTCCAGCTTCAAATCCCACATCAGCGTCAGCAGCTCGCTGGTGCGCTGGGCATCCTCTTCGGAAAGCGGCCGTCGGCTCAGAATCAACACATCAATATCGGATAGAGGATGCAGCTCGGCCCGCCCGTAGCCGCCCACGGCAACCAGCGCGATATCCTCCTGCTCCGGGAAACCGTAAAAGCGCCACAGGCGACGCAGCAGACGATCGATAAACAGCGTGCGGGCGGCGATAAGCTGCTCAACGGCTTCTCCGGCGTCAAAGGCCTGGCCCAGCCGCTGCTGGAAGTCATCAAGGTGCTGCTTCAGCGTATCGCGCGTCAGCTCCGCATCTGTCCATTCAGCAGGAGAATATGCCTGCCCGTAATCTCTAATTATCGTGTTCACGCCAGCGCTCCCGCATTCTCTGCCGCACAAAGACAAGCAGTGACAATAGCGTTTACCGGCACCCGAGATCAAAAGAAACTGGCAGATAGCAGATGGAATTTTTACCGCCGTGCTGGCTGGCAGAGCGGTAAAAAAAGAGGGAGGGCCAAATGGGTGAGTGGCCTGCCTCACTGTCGGCGGTCAGAGAACGAACGGAGCGCTATTTAAACCAGGCCGCGACGGTAGCAATAGCGGCAAGCGTGGCGGGGATAATCGTCAGCAACAGAACGGTTTGCTTGTTGATAGCTTTCTGTAACGTCTCATGAATTTCGCCCCGCAGGGAGACAATGTCACCTTTCAGCTCGCCTTTTAAGGAAGCCATATCCTCTTTCAGCTCGCCTTTTAAGGAAGCCATATCCTCTTTCAGCTCGCCTTTTAAGGAAGCTATATCCTCTTTCAGCTCGCCCCTTAACGAGGCCATTTCCTCCTTGAGCTCGCCGCGCATAAGCGCCATCTCGCCTCGTAACGAAATGAATTCGCCTTTAAATTCGCCGCCCATAAATGTCATTCGCTCTGTAAGCTCGCCGCGCATTGTCGCCATTTCAGTGCGAACATTCGCGACATCGGCGTGGGTGGCGAAACTCTCGGAGCGTACGGTAAGCACAGCCAGATTGTGGCTGATTACGGCGACATCGTTTTCAAGCTTCCTTACTCGCGGTTCGATATTCTCTGTCATGCCTCCTCCTCTATCGCCGCCTGAAGAGCGCAGCGCAGGCAGTCCGGGTTTATGATCGGCGTCATTCAAAAGTGCATCCCTGAGCGCGTAACCCATAGCTGCCTCCTTGATTCGTTTCCTCCTCTGGCCAGCGTGCGGCCACAGAGCAGAGGCACAGGCCTCCACAATCGGCACGGCGTCCCAACTCGTTATTAATTGTTTGCGCTAAAAGGAATGGCTTTTCCATTTGCTTGATCTCCCTGTGTAAATTAGCTGCTTCCTGCAGAAAGGCTACGGGGTAATGCCCCTACACTTTTCATGCCTTGAGCAATTTACAACCACAAGGTTAATCAGGTCCAATGAAAAAAAGTGTTCGTAAACCCTGGGCTGAATAGAAAGCCCGTCAGGCTGGATGGAAGGCAGGCAGCGAGAGCGGTAAAGAAAGATCCGGGGTGAGAGAGCAATGCTTTTGACCCGGCAGCAAAGCTGCCTGCCGGGTTATTTGACAAAGATTACGCGTCGGCGGTCAGGATTGCCGGGATGGTATCGTCTTTACGCAGCGTCATAATCTCGCAGCCTGTTTCCGTCACCACGATGGTGTGTTCATACTGGGCGGAAAGACTGCGGTCTTTGGTTTTCACCGTCCAGCCGTCTTTCATGCTGCGAATGCGATAATCGCCTGCGTTAACCATCGGCTCGATGGTAAAGGCCATACCGGCCTGCAGCACCACGCCGCCGTCGTCCGCGTCATAGTGCAGCACCTGCGGTTCTTCATGAAAGCCTTTGCCGATGCCGTGACCGCAATATTCGCGTACTACGGAAAAATCCTGTGCTTCAACAAATTTCTGGATTTCGCGACCGATAGTGCGCAGGCGAATCCCTGGCTTCACCATACGCAGCGCCAGATAGAGGCTCTCCTGAGTTACGCGGCAAAGGCGTTCGCCCTGGATAGTCGGTTTGCCGACGATATACATTTTAGAGGTATCGCCGTGATATTCGTCTTTAATGACGGTTACGTCGATATTGACGATATCGCCATCCTTCAGGATTTTATCATCGCTTGGAATACCGTGGCACACCACTTCGTTGACCGAGATGCAAACGGATTTAGGGAAGCCGTGATAGCCCAGGCTGGCCGAAACGGCTTGCTGGGTGTTAACGATATAGTCATGGCACAGGCGATCGAGTTCGCCGGTGCTGACGCCGGGCTTGACGTGCTCTTCGATCATTTCCAGCACTTCTGCCGCCAGGCGACCGGCTACGCGCATTTTCGCGATTTCTTCAGGGGTTTTGATTGTAATTGCCATTAATTTAGTCCGCAGCTGTCGCTATTTTCGACAATAATAAAGGAAGTGCAGCAATGTTAGCAGCCCACCTGGCCGCTGCCAATTCCCGTTTACGGCGCGGCAGGTAAAGCGAACAATCATTGGCTTCACCTGCGTCTTTATGGTATAAAGCGCGCCGACGATTCTCTGTGGGCAAGATTGCAGAGAAACGCATAACTCTCACTATGTGTAAATAACACACATGTATCGACACGTACGCCGGGGTGCCTTAAAGCGCTGCGCAAGCGGCCCGAGAGGTCGGTCGTATGGGATACATGGAGGCTTAACCCCAATCAATTTACAGAGGTAATCATGGCAACTGTTTCCATGCGCGACATGCTCAAGGCTGGTGTACACTTCGGTCACCAGACCCGTTACTGGAACCCAAAAATGAAGCCATTCATTTTCGGCGCTCGTAACAAAGTTCACATCATCAACCTTGAAAAAACTGTACCAATGTTCAACGAAGCGCTGGCTGAACTGAACAAGATCGCTGCCCGTAAAGGCAAGATTCTGATCGTTGGTACCAAGCGCGCTGCAAGCGAAGCGGTAAAAGAGTCTGCGCTGAGCTGCGACCAGTTCTTCGTAAACCATCGCTGGTTAGGCGGTATGCTGACCAACTGGAAAACCGTTCGTCAGTCCATCAAGCGTCTGAAAGATCTGGAAACTCAGTCTCAGGATGGCACCTTTGACAAACTGACCAAAAAAGAAGCGCTGATGCGTGCTCGTGAACTGGCCAAGCTGGAAAACAGCCTGGGCGGGATCAAAGACATGGGCGGCCTGCCAGACGCGCTGTTCGTTGTCGATGCTGACCACGAACACATCGCTATCAAAGAAGCAAACAACCTGGGCATCCCGGTTTTCGCTATCGTTGATACCAACTCTGATCCAGACGGCGTTGACTACATCATCCCAGGCAACGACGATGCAATCCGTGCTGTAAGCCTGTACCTGACCGCTGTGGCTACCACCGTACGTGAAGGTCGCTCTCAGGACCTGGCTCAGCAGGCAGAAGAAAGCTTCGCTGAAGCTGAGTAATAAGGTTTGCTCCACAGAGAGCCCTTATACCCGTCAGGGTAAAATCAGATGTTAATCTGTAAGGGGCCTTAATTGGCCCCTTTATTTTGAATTCGCTTTGCCGCTGGTGACCCATCGGCGGGGCAATATTTCTCCCGAGAAACAGGCATCTGTTGTGGCGCCATCAGGCGAACCGGGCAGGTGCTGAGCTAACCGAGGATTCGAGAATGGCTGAAATTACTGCTGCTCTGGTAAAAGAACTGCGCGAGCGCACTGGCGCTGGCATGATGGATTGTAAAAAAGCGCTGACCGAAGCTAGCGGCGACATCGAGCTGGCGATCGAGAACATGCGTAAATCTGGCGCGATCAAAGCGGCGAAAAAAGCAGGCAACGTGGCTGCTGACGGCGTGATCAAAACCAAAATCGACGGCAACTACGGCGTGATCCTGGAAGTTAACTGCCAGACCGACTTCGTTGCTAAAGACGGCGGTTTCCAGGCGTTCGCTGACAAGGTGCTGGATGCGGCTGTTGCCGGCAAAATCACCGATGTTGAAGTGCTGAAAGCGCAGTTCGAAGAAGAGCGCGTTGCGCTGGTTGCTAAAATCGGCGAAAACATCAACATTCGTCGCGTCGCGACCCTGGAAGGCGACGTGCTGGGCAGCTACCTGCATGGCGCACGTATCGGCGTACTGATCTCTGCAACCAACGCTGACGAAGAGCTGGTTAAGCAGCTGGCCATGCACGTTGCGGCAAGCAAGCCAGAGTTCGTTAAGCCAGAAGACGTGTCTGCAGACGTGGTAGAGAAAGAATACCAGGTTCAGCTGGATATCGCGATGCAGTCCGGTAAGCCGAAAGAAATCGCAGAGAAAATGGTTGAAGGCCGCATGAAGAAATTCACCGGCGAAGTTTCTCTGACCGGTCAGCCTTTCGTGATCGACCCGTCTAAAACCGTTGGCCAGCTGCTGAAAGAGCAGAACGCTGACGTGGTTAACTTCATCCGCTTTGAAGTGGGCGAAGGCATTGAGAAAGCTGAAACCGATTTCGCAGCAGAAGTTGCGGCGATGTCTAAGCAGTCTTAATCGTTTGACCAGAACCGCCATCCGGCGGTTCTTTTTTATCTGCCGTATCCGGCAATTTTCAGTCTCATCCCAATAGCATTTTCTCACTACTCGCGGGATGATAGCGCAGATTTAACTCCTCAATACTGCTTCCAGGAAAAAAACCATGGCGACCAATGCAAAACCTGTTTATCAACGTATCCTGCTGAAACTGAGCGGCGAAGCTCTGCAAGGCGCGGAAGGCTTCGGTATCGACGCCAGCGTGCTGGATCGTATGGCTCAGGAAGTGAAGGAACTGGTTGAGCTGGGTATTCAGGTAGGTGTGGTTATCGGTGGCGGCAACCTGTTCCGCGGTGCGGGCCTGGCACAGGCCGGCATGAATCGCGTTGTGGGCGACCACATGGGTATGCTGGCAACCGTAATGAACGGTCTGGCGATGCGTGACGCGCTGCACCGCGCCTACGTTAATGCTCGTCTGATGTCGGCTATTCCGCTGAACGGCGTATGTGACAACTACAGCTGGGCAGAAGCGATCAGCCTGCTGCGCAACAACCGCGTGGTGATCTTCTCCGCCGGCACCGGCAACCCGTTCTTTACTACGGATTCGGCGGCCTGCCTGCGCGGTATCGAAATCGAAGCGGACGTCGTGCTGAAAGCGACCAAGGTTGACGGCGTTTACTCTGACGATCCGGTAAAAAATCCGGACGCCACGATGTACGATCAGCTGAGCTACACCGAAGTGTTGGAACGTGAATTGAAAGTGATGGATCTGGCCGCCTTTACGCTGGCCCGCGACCATAAACTGCCGATCCGCGTCTTCAATATGAACAAGCCGGGCGCGCTGCGCCGCGTAGTGATGGGTGAAAAAGAAGGCACCCTGATTACGCAATAATGTCCGTTAGCACATAAAATAAGGTATATTCTGCCTTTGTAGTGCGTTACGCACGCTAACAGATAGCTAACAGGCTCTTCTGAGCCTGTCAGGTTAACCAGAATTCAAGGGTTACAACGTGATTAACGAAATCAGAAAAGATGCTGAAACGCGCATGGACAAGTGCCTGGAAGCATTTAAAAACCACATCAGCAAAATCCGCACCGGCCGCGCGTCGCCAAGCATTCTTGACGGCATCATGGTCGATTATTACGGCTCCGCCACGCCGCTGCGTCAGCTGGCCAGCGTAACCGTGGAGGATTCCCGTACGCTGAAAATCAACGTATTTGACCGCTCGATCAGCGCGGCCGTTGAAAAAGCGATCATGGCTTCTGACCTGGGCCTGAACCCAAGCTCAGCGGGCAGCGACATTCGCGTGCCGCTTCCGGCGCTGACGGAAGAGCGTCGAAAAGACCTGATTAAAATCGTGCGCGGCGAAGCCGAGCAGGGTCGCGTTTCCGTACGTAACGTGCGTCGCGATGCCAACGATAAGGTTAAAGCGCTGCTGAAAGATAAAGAAATCAGCGAAGATGAAGAGCGTCGTTCTCAGGATGATATCCAGAAAATGACCGACGTGTTCATCAAGAAAGTCGATGCCGCGCTGGCAGAAAAAGAAGCGGAGCTGATGGACTTCTGAGTCGATCCGCGCCGTGACTTAACGCCGTACAGGGTGCCTTTTTCGGAGGGTAGTCTTACGGCGTTTTGCATTTAATCCCCTGGCTGGCGACTTATCGTCGCAGGTCACTACACAGAGCACCTTCATGAAGCAACTGACCATTCTCGGTTCCACCGGTTCAATCGGTACCAGCACGCTGGCCGTCATTAAAGCGAATCCCGATCTGTTCGCCGTTAAGGCGCTGGTGGCCGGGCATAACGTCGGGCTGATGGCGGAACAGTGTCTCGCTTTCCGGCCGGCTTATGCGGCCATGGCCGACGAGAAGTCCGCCAGCGCCTTACGGCTGCGGTTGAAAGAGCTGAACGTGGCGACCGAGGTGCTGAGCGGCGAACAGGCTGCCTGCGATCTGGCCGCGCTGGACGACGTGGATCAGGTTATGGCGGCGATCGTTGGCGCGGCAGGCCTGCTGCCGACGCTGGCGGCCATACGCGCCGGTAAGGCCGTGCTGTTGGCCAACAAAGAGTCGCTGGTCACCTGCGGCCAGCTGTTTCTGGAGGCGGTAAGCGAATTTAAAGCGCAGCTGCTGCCGGTCGATAGCGAGCATAATGCCATTTTTCAGAGTTTGCCCGCTTCCCTCCAGCGCCAGTTAGGATACGCTTCTCTACAAGATAATGGCATTGACAGCATTATTCTTACGGGGTCGGGTGGCCCTTTCCGTGAAACGCCGCTGGCGGACCTGGCGCAGATGACGCCGGATCAGGCCTGCGCGCATCCGAACTGGACAATGGGGCGAAAAATCTCCGTTGATTCGGCCACCATGATGAATAAAGGTTTGGAATATATTGAAGCCCGCTGGCTTTTTAACGCGACCGACGCGCAGATGGAAGTGGTGCTGCATCCGCAATCGGTGATCCATTCCATGGTGCGCTACCGTGACGGCAGCGTGCTGGCGCAAATGGGGTCGCCGGATATGCGTACGCCTATCGCTCACGTAATGGCCTGGCCGCAGCGAGTGCAGTCCGGCGCAAAACCGTTGGATTTTGCCCGCATGAGCGCCCTGACGTTCGCCGAGCCGGACTACGCGCGTTATCCCTGCCTCAAGCTGGCTATCGACGCCTGTAAAACCGGGCAGGCCGCGACTACCGCGCTGAACGCCGCTAATGAGATTGCCGTTGCCGCTTTTCTGGATGCGCAAATCCGATTTACCGATATTGCGCGAGTGAATATGAGCGTTCTGGAAACGCTTTCCTGCCGCGAGCCGGAAAGCGTGGAGGCGGTACTGGATATCGACAGGCGCGCGCGCGCTACGGCGAAAACCTGTTTGTCGCGTTTTCCAACCGCACGCTAACCAGCGTGCGTTTGTGGGGCAGGGGTGGAGGTGTTACAATCTGCGCCCGTCCTTAAAGCGACGTAGCGATACAGCGACAGCTGCCGTGGCCGACACGGCTTTTTTACGTCAAGCGGGCAAACTATTTCAGAAACCGTCGTATTTCTGATTAAAGGAAATAATTACGCGTTATGTCGTCCGAAAATCAAATAAAAACCGATGACCAGTCGGGAGAAAATCCCCGCCACGTGGCCATCATTATGGATGGCAATGGCCGCTGGGCCAAAAACCAGGGGAAAATGCGCATTACCGGCCATAAGGCGGGCGTAAAGTCCGTGCGCCGCGCGGTAAGCTTTGCCGTCAGCAATAAGCTGGATGCGCTGACCCTGTATGCCTTCAGCAGCGAAAACTGGAACCGTCCTCCGCAGGAAGTGATGGCGCTGATGGAGCTGTTTGTCTGGGCTCTGGACAGCGAGGTGAAAAGCCTCCATAAACATAACGTACGCCTGCGAATTATTGGCGATACGGGCCGATTTAACGCTCGTTTGCAGGAGCGTATCCGGCGCGCCGAGGAACTGACTCAGCAAAATAATGGACTTACCCTGAACATTGCCGCGAATTATGGCGGACGTTGGGATATTATTCATAGCGTCAGGAAAATTGCAGAACAGGTGCAGGAAGGTCTGGTTCGTCCGGATCAGATCGAGGAAGAAACCCTCGCACAGCATCTTTGTCTCAACGATCTGGCACCTGTGGATCTGGTAATAAGGACAGGGGGAGAGCATCGAATCAGTAATTTCTTGCTGTGGCAGGTTGCCTATGCGGAGTTCTTTTTTACCGATGTTCTTTGGCCTGATTTTGATGAACAAGTTTTTGAAGGTGCACTGAATGCGTTTGCACAACGAGAGCGTCGCTTTGGCGGCGCAGCACCCGGCGGCGCCTGAGCGCACTGGGGGTAATCCTTGCTGAAGTCACGCCTGATTACCGCATTGATACTTATCCCGATTGTGATTGCGGCGCTGTTTCTGCTGCCGCCTGCCGGTTTTGCTATCGTCACGCTGGCTATCTGTATGCTGGCGGCGTGGGAGTGGGGTCAGTTCGCTGGCCTGGCCTCCAGCTCCCAGCGCGTCTGGCTCGCGGTTCTGTGCGGGCTGCTACTGGCGTTCATGACGTTTACGCTGCCTGCTTACCATCCTGTGCATCTTCCCCTTATTGCGGGCTCGCTTTGGGCGGCGCTGGGCTGGTGGATAGTTGCGCTGCTGCTGGTGTTGACCTATCCCGTATCCGCCGCGCTGTGGCGCTCGTCTCGTGCTTTACGCCTGTTGTTTGGTATTCTGACCATTGTGCCCTTCTTCTGGGGCATGGTGGCGCTGCGCCAGTATCATTACGACAGCGACCATTTTGCCGGCGCCTGGTGGCTGCTCTATGTGCTGTTTCTGGTATGGGGCGCGGATTCCGGGGCCTACATGTTTGGTCGTCTGTTCGGCAAACACAAGCTGGCGCCAAAAGTTTCGCCGGGGAAAACCTGGGAAGGGTTTTTTGGCGGCCTGGTCACTACGGGCATTATCGCCTGGCTGTTCGGGCTGTGGGCGCCGCTGAGCGTATCGCCTGTGACGCTGCTGACCTGCTCCATTGTCGCCACGCTGGCTTCCGTATTGGGCGATTTGACCGAGAGCATGTTCAAGCGCGAAGCGGGCATTAAAGACAGCGGACAGCTTATTCCAGGTCATGGTGGTATTCTGGATCGTATCGATAGCCTGACGGCGGCGGTGCCGGTATTCGCCTGCCTGCTGTTGCTGGCTTTCGGCACGCTATAAGGGACGTTATGTTGAGTATACTCTGGAGCCTTGGGGCCTTTATCGTTGCGCTGGGCATTCTGATCACCGTGCATGAATTTGGCCATTTCTGGGTGGCGCGCCGCTGCGGTGTCAAAGTCGAACGCTTTTCTGTCGGCTTTGGCAAGGCGCTGTGGCGACGTCGCGACAGCCAGGGCACCGAGTATGTTATCGCGCTGATCCCGCTGGGCGGCTATGTTAAAATGCTCGACGAACGCGTCGAAAGCGTGCCGCCGGAGCTTCGCCATCTCTCCTTTAATAATAAAACCGTCGCGCAGCGCGCCGCTATTATCAGCGCCGGCCCGCTGGCTAATTTCCTGTTTGCCATCTTTGCTTACTGGCTGGTTTTTATCATCGGCGTGCCTGGCGTACGGCCGGTTGTTGGTGAAATAGTGAGCGGTTCGCAGGCTGCCGAGGCGCAAATTGCGCCTGGAATGGAACTTAAGGCCGTTGACGGTATCGAAACGCCTGACTGGGAAGCTGTGCGGATGGCGCTGGTAGCGAAAATTGGCGACCAGCAGACTACGCTCAGCGTGGCGCCTTTCGGCACCAGCCAGGTTCAGGATGTCCGGCTTGATTTGCGTAACTGGCATTTCGCGCCTGACAGAGAGGATCCGGTCGCGTCGCTGGGCATTCATCCTCGCGGTCCGCAGGTCGAAACCGTGCTGGCAGAAATCCAGTCCGGCTCCGCTGCGGCCAGAGCAGGTTTGCAAGCAGGCGACAGGATCGTTAAAGTCGGGGGTCAGCCGTTGGCGCAGTGGCAGCAGTTTGTCGCCGAGGTTCGCGATAATCCCGGCAGGCCGCTGGCGGTTGAAGTTGAGCGACAGGGTGCATCAGTGGCCCTGACGCTGACGCCGGATGTTAAGCCGGGCAACAAAGCGGAAGGGTTTGCGGGCGTGATCCCACGCATCGTTCCGCTGCCGGACGAATACAAAACGGTTCGCCAGTATGGGCCGTTTGCGGCCGTTGGCGAGGCCAGCGTCAAAACCTGGCAGCTGATGAAGCTGACGGTGACGATGCTGGGCAAGCTGATAGTTGGCGAAGTGAAGTTGAACAATCTCAGCGGGCCGATTTCTATCGCCCAGGGTGCTGGGATGTCGGCGGAATATGGCTTGATTTATTACCTGATGTTTCTTGCGCTAATCAGCGTGAATCTCGGGATTATCAATCTGTTCCCCTTGCCGGTATTAGATGGTGGACATTTGCTGTTTCTGGCGATCGAAAAGATCAAAGGTGGGCCGGTGTCTGAGCGAGTTCAGGACTTCAGTTATCGCATTGGCTCGGTTTTGCTGGTGCTGTTAATGGGGCTTGCACTATTCAATGATTTCTCGCGTCTCTGACAGGGTCAAACCTGCCTGATGCGAGAACCAGTTAGGAAGAATGCATAACAACGATGGCGATGAAAAAGTTGCTCATAGCGTCGCTGCTGTTTAGCAGCGCCACCGTATACGCGGCAGACGGCTTCGTGGTGAAGGATATCCATTTCGAAGGCCTGCAGCGAGTCGCCGTCGGGGCGGCATTGCTCAGTATGCCTGTCCGCGTAGGAGATACCGTCTCCGATGATGATCTCAGTAATACCATCCGCGCCCTTTTTGCGACCGGGAACTTCGAAGATGTTCAGGTTCTGCGCGACGGCAATACGCTGATCGTTCAGGTGAAAGAGCGTCCGACCATTGCCAGCATCACCTTCTCCGGTAACAAAGCGGTGAAGGATGACATGCTCAAGCAGAACCTGGAAGCGTCCGGCGTGCGCGTGGGCGAAGCCCTGGACCGCACCACTATCTCGACTATCGAGAAAGGGCTGGAGGATTTCTACTACAGCGTCGGTAAATACAGCGCCAGCGTTAAGGCCGTTGTTACGCCGCTGCCGCGTAACCGTGTCGATCTGAAGCTGGTCTTTACCGAAGGCGTGTCTGCGAAAATTCAGCAGATCAACGTGGTCGGCAATAAAGCCTTCAGCTCGGACGAGCTGATCTCGCGCTTCCAGCTGCGTGATGAAGTGCCGTGGTGGAACCTGGTCGGCGACCGTAAATATCAGAAGCAGAAACTGGCGGGCGACCTGGAAACCCTGCGCAGCTTCTATCTGGATCGCGGCTATGCGCGCTTTAATATCGACTCCACCCAGGTCAGCCTGACGCCGGATAAAAAAGGCATTTATATCACCATCAATATTAACGAAGGCGATCAGTACAAGCTTTCCGGCGTAGTGGTGAATGGCAGCATGGCAGGACACTCGGCGGAAGTTGAATCCCTGTCCAAAATTCAGCCGGGCGAACTCTATAACGGTGCCAAAGTCACCAAAATGGAAGACGACATCAAGAAGATGTTCGGTCGCTACGGCTATGCCTATCCGCGCGTGATGACGCAGCCGGAAATCAACGACGCGGATAAAACCGTGAAGCTGCACGTCAACGTGGATGCGGGCAACCGTTACTACGTGCGTAAAGTGCGTTTTGAAGGCAACGATACCTCGAAAGATTCCGTACTGCGTCGCGAAATGCGTCAGATGGAAGGCGCGTGGCTGGGTAGCGATCTGGTCGAGCAGGGCAAAGAGCGTCTGAATCGTACCGGCTACTTTGAAACGGTGGAAACCGATACGCAGCGCGTGCCTGGCGCACCCGATCAGGTAGACGTGGTCTACAAGGTCAAAGAGCGCAACACCGGTACCTTTAACTTCGGTGTGGGTTACGGTACGGAAAGCGGCGTCAGCTTCCAGGTCGGCGTTACGCAGGAAAACTGGCTGGGCACGGGTAATACCGTCGGCATCAGCGGCACCAAAAACGATTATCAGACCTATGCTGAATTCTCGCTGACCGATCCGTACTTTACGGTCGACGGCGTCAGCCTGGGCGGTCGTGTCTTCTATAACGACTTTAAAGCGGATGACGCGGATCTGTCTGACTATACCAACAGAAGCTATGGTCTGGACGGCACGCTGGGCTTCCCGGTTAACGAGAACAACACGCTGCGCGTGGGTCTGGGCTATGTCCATAACGACCTGTCCAACATGCAGCCGCAGATCGCCATGTTCCGTTATCTGCGCTCCGTGGATCAGAACCCGGATCTGAACAAAGACGCTGACTATTCCGCAGACGACTTCACGTTCAACTACGGCTGGACGTACAACACGCTGGACCGCGGCTTCTTCCCAACCTCGGGTAACCGTACCAACCTGAATGGCAAAATCACCATTCCAGGCTCGGACAACGCCTTCTATAAAGCGACGCTGGATACGCAGCAGTATCTGCCGCTGAATCAGGATCGTACCTGGGTGCTGTTGGGTCGTGGTCGTGTAGGCTATGGTGATGGACTGAGCGGCAAAGAACTGCCGTTCTACGAAAACTTCTATGCGGGTGGCTCAAGCACCGTACGTGGTTTCCGCTCCAACACCATTGGTCCGAAGGCGGCTTACTACAATAACAACTCCAGCACCTGCTCAACGGGAACGCTGTGTGATTCCAACGATGCGGTCGGCGGTAATGCGATGGCAACAGCCAGCGCCGAGCTGATCACGCCAACGCCGTTCCTTAGCGAGAAATATGCGAATTCCGTGCGTACCTCGCTGTTCGTCGATGCCGGTACCGTGTGGGATACCGCATGGGAAAACACCGCAGAAACGCGCGCGGCAGGCATTCCGGACTACAGCGAGCCGAGCAATATTCGTATGTCGGCCGGTCTGGCGCTGCAGTGGATGTCACCACTGGGGCCGCTGGTGTTCTCATACGCTCAGCCGTTCAAGAAATATGATGGTGATAAAGCCGAACAGTTCCAGTTTAATATCGGTAAAACCTGGTAAGCTGCTACGCTTTGCAAACTTTGAGAAAAGCGCTGTCTGACTTTTCTCAACGCTCGCGGTGTCATACCGCGAGTATCGCGCCGTTCACTGGCAGCCTCGCGCTGCCTTAACGCGCAACACATGTGTCCTGGACACAAACGTTGATGGTAAGGAGTTTATAGTGAAAAAGTTGTTGTGTGCCGCAGGCCTCTCTCTCGCTCTGGCGGTTTCCGCCGGCGCTCAGGCCGCTGACAAGATTGCAGTGGTAAACGTTTCCAGCATTTTCCAACAGTTACCGGCGCGTGCGACAGTTGCGAAACAGCTTGAAAATGAGTTTAAAGGCCGTGCGACTGAACTGCAGGGAATGGAACGCGATCTGCAAACCAAAATGCAGCGTCTGCAGCGTGACGGTTCTACCATGAAAGCAAGCGAGCGCAGCCGTCTGGAAAAAGACGTGATGGCGCAGCGTGAAACCTTCTCCAGCAAAGCCCAGGCTTTCGAGCAGGATAACCGTCGCCGTCAGGCAGAAGAGCGTAACAAAATCCTGAGCCGTATTCAGGATGCAGTGAAAAAAGTCGCGGCTGACGAAGGTTACGACGTCGTGGTCGATGCCAACGCCGTGGCTTACGCCAGCTCATCCAAAGACATCACTGCTGATGTTCTGAAACAGGTTAAATAATCAATGTCTTCAATTCGACTGGCTGATTTAGCCCAGCAGTTGGATGCAGATTTGCACGGAGATGGCGATATCGTCATCTCCGGCATTGCTTCTATGCAATCCGCCCAATCCGGTCAAATCACCTTTCTTGCCAACAGCCGCTATCGCGAACAGCTGGCAGCCTGTAAGGCTTCCGCCGTGGTGCTGCAGGCGGCGGACGTAGAATTTTGCCAGAGCGCCGCTCTGGTGGTGAAAGACCCCTACCTGACCTATGCGCGTATGGCGCAGATTCTGGACACCACGCCGCAGCCAGCGACGAATATTGCGC
Organism: Erwinia sp. TECH1; assembly: GCF_054057575.1. Taxonomy (NCBI): domain Bacteria; kingdom Pseudomonadati; phylum Pseudomonadota; class Gammaproteobacteria; order Enterobacterales; family Erwiniaceae; genus Erwinia; species Erwinia sp. TECH1. The sequence continues at coordinate 1,196,042 of NZ_JBSRZK010000001.1, forward strand.
CAGGCGCAGTTATCGACGCTACGGCGAAGCTGGGTAAAAATGTTTCCGTCGGCGCGAACGCCGTTATCGAATCCGGCGTAGAGCTGGGCGATAACGTGGTGATTGGCGCCGGCTGCTTTATCGGTAAAAACACCCGTATTGGCGCGGGTACGCGCCTGTGGGCCAACGTTTCCGTCTATCACGAAGTACAGATCGGCGAAAATTGCCTGATCCAGTCCGGCACCGTTATTGGCGCGGACGGCTTTGGTTACGCGAACGATCGCGGCAACTGGGTGAAAATCCCGCAGCTGGGTACGGTCATTATTGGCGATCGCGTTGAAATCGGCGCCTGTACCACTATCGATCGCGGCGCGTTGGATAACACTCAGATTGGGAATGGTGTTATCATTGACAACCAGTGCCAGATTGCACACAACGTGGTGATTGGCGACAATACCGCGGTAGCAGGCGGCGTAATCATGGCGGGCAGCCTGAAAATCGGCCGCTACTGCATGATTGGCGGCGCCAGCGTGATCAACGGCCACATGGAAATTTGTGACAAAGTGACGGTCACGGGGATGGGAATGGTTATGCGACCAATCACCCAACCTGGGGTATACTCGTCCGGGATCCCGCTGCAACCGAATAAAAACTGGCGTAAAACCGCCGCGCTGGTCATGAACATCGATGAGATGAGCAAGCGCTTAAAAGCTGTTGAGCGTAAAGTCAGCGCGGAATGAGCGTCTGGTTGTTGAACCGCCTTCACTATTCCGCTGCACCTTGTGGAATATAAAAAGAATGCTAAGCATGGAAGGCTGGTGCACGGAAACTGATTTGCGGCCTGCGGACGATGCTCTCGTTGCAGGCCGTGTTATTGATGCCATCAGAATTTTTAGGACAGGAAGAGTATTTTGACTACTGAAACTCATACTCTGAAAATTGAAGAGATTATTGAACTGCTGCCGCACCGCTATCCGTTTCTGCTGGTCGATCGCGTATTGGAATTTGAGGAACATAAGTTTCTGCGTGCGGTAAAAAACGTATCGGTCAACGAACCGTTTTTCCAGGGCCATTTCCCTGGTAAACCGATTTTTCCAGGCGTGCTGATTTTAGAAGCCATGGCGCAGGCGACCGGTATTCTGGCGTTTAAAAGCGTGGGCAAACTTGAGCCGGGCGAGCTGTACTATTTTGCCGGCATCGATGAAGCTCGCTTCAAGCGTCCGGTCGTACCAGGCGATCAGATGATTATGGAAGTCACCTTCGAGAAAACCCGCCGTGGTCTGACCCGCTTTAAAGGCGTGGCGACCGTTGACGGTAAAATTGTCTGCGAAGCAACCATGATGTGTGCGCGCAGCCGGGAGGCGTAATTCGTGATTGATGAAACTGCTGTTATCCACCCCAGTTCAGTGATTGAAGAGGGCGCCGTCATTGGCGCTCGCGTGCATATTGGCCCGTTTTGCTTTATCGGCGCTAACGTTGAGATTGGCGAAGGCACCGTGCTGAAATCGCACGTGGTGGTCAATGGGCATACGAAGATTGGTAAAGACAACACGATTTACCAGTTTGCGTCCATCGGCGAGGTCAACCAGGATCTGAAGTATGCTGGCGAACCGACCCGCGTGGAAGTTGGCGATCGCAACAGCATCCGCGAAAGCGTCACCATCCATCGCGGCACCTCGCAGGCGGACGGCCTGACCAAAGTCGGCAGCGATAACCTGCTGATGGTTAACGTGCACGTTGCGCACGACTGCGTAATTGGCGATCGCTGCATTCTCGCTAATAACGCTACGCTTGGCGGTCACGTCACCGTGGATGACTTTGCCATTATTGGCGGGATGACAGCCGTTCATCAATTCTGCATCATCGGCGCGCACGTGATGGTCGGCGGCTGTTCCGGCGTTGCCCAGGACGTTCCGCCTTTCGTGATCGCGCAGGGCAACCACGCCACGCCGTTCGGCATCAACCTGGTAGGCCTGCAGCGTCGCGGCTTCAGTAAAGAAGCACTGCACGCGATCCGCAACGCCTATAAGGTACTTTACCGCAGCGGTAAAACGCTGGACGAAGCGAAGCCGGAAATCGCCGACATCGCTCGCGAGCATCCTGAAGTGCAGCCGTTCTTCGATTTCTTCGCCCGTTCTACCCGGGGTTTGATCCGTTAAGCCATGCCTCAGCCATTAACGATAGCCCTCGTCGCCGGAGAAACCTCCGGCGATATTCTTGGTGCCGGTCTGATCCGTGCCCTGAAGAGCAAGCACCCGGATACGCGCTTTGTCGGCGTAGCCGGGCCGCTGATGCAGGCTGAAGGCTGCGAAGCCTGGTACGAGATGGAAGAGCTGGCGGTGATGGGCGTCGTGGAAGTGCTGGAACGCCTGCCGCGCCTGCTGAAGATCCGCCGCGATCTGACGCAGCGCTTCAGCGAGCTTAAACCAGACGTTTTTGTCGGCATCGATGCGCCGGACTTTAACATTACGCTGGAAGGGCGCCTGAAGCAGCGCGGGATCCGCACCATCCACTACGTTAGTCCGTCCGTATGGGCGTGGCGACAGAAGCGCGTCTTCAAAATTGGTCGCTCGACCGATCTGGTGCTGGCGTTTTTACCGTTTGAAAAAGCCTTTTACGATCGCTATAACGTTCCCTGTCGCTTTATTGGTCATACAATGGCCGATGCGATGCCGATCGAGCCGGACAAGCGCGCCGCGCGGCTGGAGCTGGGTATTGCGGAAGGGGTGCCCTGCCTGGCGCTGCTGCCGGGCAGCCGCAATGCGGAAGTAGAAATGCTCAGCGCCGATTTTTTGCGCACTGCAGAGCTGCTGCGCGCCAAATGGCCCAATCTTGAAATCGTGGTGCCGCTAGTGAATCCACGGCGTCGCGAGCAGTTCGAAAAGATAAAAGCGGAAGTCGCGCCCGATTTGCCAATGCATCTGCTGGATGGCAAAGGCCGTCAGGCGATGATCGCCAGCGATGCGGCGCTGCTCGCTTCCGGCACGGCCGCGCTGGAGTGTATGCTGGCGAAATGCCCGATGGTGGTAGGCTACCGCATGAAGCCTTTTACCTTCTGGCTGGCGAAGCGCCTGGTGAAAACCGACTACGTCTCGCTGCCAAATCTGTTAGCCGGCCGCGAGCTGGTGAAAGAGCTGTTGCAGGATGAGTGCCAGCCGGCACAGCTGGCGGCCGCGCTGGAACCGCTGCTGGCGCAGGGCGAAACCCGCGATCGCCTGCTGGCGACCTTTACCGAACTGCATCACCAAATTCGCTGGAATGCCGACGAGCAGGCCGCCGCCGCCGTACTGGAGCTGTGTTAATGAGTTTTATCTATCCCCAGGCCAGCCTGATTGCTGGCGTGGATGAAGTAGGCCGCGGCCCGTTAGTCGGCGCGGTCGTGACCGCTGCGGTTATCCTTGACCCGGCAAAACCGATCGTTGGCCTGGCCGACTCGAAGAAGCTGTCGGAAAAACGCCGTCTGGCGCTGTTCGATGAGATCAAAGAGAAGGCGTTAAGCTGGAGCCTGGGCCGCGCGGAACCGGAAGAAATCGACCAGCTGAATATTCTGCACGCCACCATGCTGGCGATGCAGCGCGCCGTGGCGGGCCTGGCGATCGTGCCGGATTTCGTGCTGATCGACGGCAACCGCTGTCCGGCGCTGCCGATGCCCGCGCAGGCGGTGGTCAAAGGCGACAGCCTGGTGGCGGAAATCAGCGCCGCGTCGATTATCGCCAAAGTGACGCGCGATAAAGAAATGGCCGAGCTGGATCTCCTGTTCCCGCAGTATGGCTTCGCCCAGCATAAGGGCTACCCAACGGCGCTGCATATGGAGCGGCTGGCGCTGCACGGCGCTACGCCACATCATCGCCGCAGCTTCGCGCCGGTGCGCAATGCGCTGCTGGATGCCGAAGTGCTCGCTGCGGCCCGATAATAAGTTTTCAGCAGGATTAAAGATGGCCGAACCTCGTTTTGTTCATTTACGCGTACACAGCGACTACTCCATGGTGGATGGATTAGCCAAGACTGCCCCGCTGGTGAAAAAAGCGGCGGCGATGGGTATGCCCGCCATAGCCATTACGGACTTCACCAACCTTTGCGGGCTGGTGAAGTTTTATGGCACGGCACACGGTCAGGGCATGAAGCCGATTATCGGCGCGGACTTTAACGTTGCCAGCGAGGCGATGGGCGAAGAGCTGTCGCAGCTGACCGTGCTGGCCGCGACCAATACCGGCTACCAGAATCTTACCCTGCTGATTTCACGCGCCTATCAGCGCGGCTATGGCGCGGCCGGCCCGACCATCGATCGCGACTGGCTGATTGAGCTGAACGAAGGCCTGATCCTGCTTTCCGGCGGTCGTCGGGGCGACGTTGGCAAAATGCAGCTGCGCGGCAACCAGACGCAGGTGGCCGAATGCCTGGCGTTCTACAAGCAATATTTCCCCAATCGTTACTATCTGGAGCTGATCCGCACCGGTCGGCCTGACGAAGAGTCCTGGCTGCACGCCGCCGTTGAGCTGGCCACGGCCGAAGGTATTCCGGTTGTGGCGACCAATGAAGTCTGCTTCCTGGAAGAGGACGATTTTGACGCGCATGAAATCCGCGTAGCCATCCACGACGGCTTCACGCTGGACGATCCCAAACGGCCACGCCTCTACAGTCCTCAGCAATATTTGCGCAGCGTTGATGAGATGTGCGAGCTGTTCTCGGACATCCCGGAAGCGCTGGCGAACAGCGTGGAAATTGCTAAGCGTTGTAACGTGACTATTCGCCTGGGCGAATACTTCCTGCCGCAGTTCCCGACCGGCGATATGTCCACCGAAGATTTCCTGGTGATGAAATCGAAAGAGGGGCTGGAAGAGCGGCTGGAGTTTCTGTTCCCGGACCCGGAAGTGCGCGCGCAAAAAAGGCCGGCATATGACGAGCGCCTCGAAATCGAGCTGAACGTTATCAACCAGATGGGTTTCCCCGGCTACTTCCTGATCGTGATGGAGTTTATCCAGTGGTCGAAGGATAACAACGTGCCGGTCGGGCCGGGCCGTGGTTCCGGCGCCGGTTCGCTGGTGGCCTATGCGCTGAAAATCACCGACCTCGATCCGCTGGAATTCGACCTGCTGTTCGAACGCTTCCTTAACCCGGAACGTGTTTCCATGCCCGACTTTGACGTCGACTTCTGCATGGAAAAACGCGATCTGGTCATTGAGCACGTGGCCGAAATGTACGGCCGCAAGGCGGTTTCGCAGATTATCACCTTTGGTACGATGGCGGCGAAAGCGGTGATCCGCGACGTGGGCCGCGTGCTGGGGCATCCTTACGGCTTCGTCGATCGTATCTCTAAACTGGTGCCGCCCGATCCGGGCATGACGCTGGAAAAAGCTTTTGCGGCCGAGCCGCAGCTGCCGGAAATTTACGAGGCGGACGAGGAAGTCAAAGCGCTGATCGATATGGCGCGCAAGCTGGAAGGCGTCACGCGTAACGCCGGTAAACATGCGGGTGGCGTGGTGATTGCGCCTACGCAAATCACCGACTTTGCGCCGCTCTACTGCGACGAAAACGGCAACCATCCGGTTACCCAGTTCGACAAGAACGACGTGGAATACGCCGGTCTGGTGAAGTTTGACTTCCTGGGGCTGCGTACGCTGACCATTATCGACTGGGCGCTGGCGATGATTAACGCCCGTCGCAAGAAGCACGGCGAGCCGCCTGTCGATATCGCGGCGATTCCGCTTGATGACAAGAAAAGTTTCGATATGCTACAGCGCTCGGAAACCACGGCGGTGTTCCAGCTTGAATCGCGCGGCATGAAGGATCTGATCAAGCGTCTGAAGCCGGACTGCTTTGAAGATATGATCGCACTGGTGGCGCTGTTCCGCCCTGGCCCCCTTCAGTCGGGCATGGTAGATAACTTTATCGACCGTAAGCACGGGCGCGAAGCGATTTCCTATCCTGACATTCAGTGGCAGCATGAGTCGCTGAAGCCGGTGCTGGAACCGACCTATGGCATTATCCTGTATCAGGAACAGGTGATGCAGATTGCGCAGGTGCTGGCGGGCTACAGCCTCGGCGGCGCGGATATGCTGCGTCGTGCGATGGGTAAAAAGAACCCGGTCGAAATGGCCAAACAGCGCGGCGGCTTTGAAGACGGCGCGAAAGCGCGCGGCATCGACGGCGAGCTGGCGATAAAAATCTTCGACCTGGTGGAGAAGTTCGCCGGTTACGGCTTTAACAAGTCGCACTCCGCCGCTTACGCGCTGGTTTCCTACCAGACGCTGTGGCTGAAGGCGCACTATCCGGCCGAGTTTATGGCGGCGGTAATGACGGCCGATATGGATAACACCGAGAAGGTGGTTGGCCTGGTGGACGAATGCTGGCGGATGGGGCTGAAAGTCCTGCCGCCGGATATCAACGCCGGGCTGTATCCGTTCCACGTGAATGATGATGGCGAAATCGTTTATGGTATCGGCGCAATCAAAGGCGTGGGCGAAGGCCCGATCGAAGCGATTCTGGAAGCGCGTAATAAAGACGGCTACTTCCGGGAACTGTTCGATCTTTGCGCGCGGACCGATACCAAAAAGCTTAACCGGCGCGTGCTGGAAAAGCTGATTATGTCCGGCGCGTTCGACCGGCTTGGGCCACACCGTGCGGCCCTGATGAGCGCGCTGAACGATGCGCTGAAAGCGGCGGATCAACACGCCAAAGCCGAGGCCATTGGCCAGGCGGATATGTTCGGCGTGCTGGCCGATGAGCCGGAACAGATTGAAAAATCCTACGCCGACGTGACGCCGTGGCCAGAACAGGTCAGGCTGGATGGCGAAAGAGAAACCTTAGGGCTTTACTTAACCGGGCACCCGATTAATCAGTATCTGAAAGAGATCGAGCGCTACGTGGGAGGAATGCGCCTGAAAGACATGCACCCGACCGAACGTGGCAAAATGACCATGGCCGTCGGTCTGGTGGTGGCGGCTCGCGTAATGGTAACAAAACGCGGAAACCGTATCGGTATTTGTACGCTGGACGACCGATCCGGTCGTCTGGAAGTGATGTTATTCACCGATGCACTTGATAAGTTCCAGCATTTGCTGGAAAAAGACCGTATCCTGATCGTCAGCGGACAGGTCAGCTTCGATGACTTCAGCGGCGGGCTTAAAATGACCGCTCGCGATGTGATGGACATTGATGAAGCCCGTGAAAAATATGCTCGCGGGCTTGCTATCTCGCTGACGGACAGGCAAATTGATGACCAGCTTTTAAACCGTCTCCGCCAATCCCTGGAACCTTATCGTTCGGGGACTATTCCGGTTCATCTCTACTATCAGAGAGAGGATGCGCGGGCGAGGTTGCGCTTCGGCGCAGCGTGGCGCGTATCGCCCAGCGATCGTTTATTAAACGACCTGCGATCGCTGATCGGGTCGGAGCAGGTGGAACTGGAGTTTGACTAAAACAGGAATATTATGAGTCTTAATTACCTGGATTTCGAACAGCCAATCGCAGAACTTGAAGCGAAAATTGACTCGCTGAAGTCGGTTGGCCGTCAGGATGAAAAACTGGATATTAACCTGGATGAAGAGATCCAGCGTCTGCGCGAAAAAAGCGTCGAGCTGACCCGGAAAATCTTCTCCGATTTAGGTGCATGGCAGATCGCGCAGCTGGCGCGTCATCCTTTGCGTCCTTATACGCTGGACTATGTCCGTAATGTCTTTACCGATTTCGACGAGCTGGCTGGCGATCGCGCTTACGCGGACGACAAAGCTATCGTCGGCGGCATTGCTCGCCTGGAAGGCCGTCCGGTGATGATCATCGGTCATCAGAAAGGCCGTGAGACCAAAGAGAAGATCCGTCGTAACTTTGGCATGCCGGCGCCGGAAGGTTACCGTAAGGCGCTGCGCCTGATGGAAATGGCCGAGCGTTTTAATATGCCGATCGTGACCTTTATCGATACGCCGGGCGCTTATCCGGGCGTGGGCGCGGAAGAGCGCGGGCAGTCTGAGGCTATCGCGCGTAACCTGCGTGAGATGTCTGGCCTGACCGTTCCGGTTATCTGTACCGTTATCGGTGAGGGCGGCTCCGGCGGCGCGCTGGCGATTGGCGTTGGCGACAAAGTGAATATGCTGCAGTACAGCACCTACTCGGTGATTTCGCCGGAAGGCTGTGCGTCAATTCTGTGGAAAAGCGCGGATAAAGCGCCGCTGGCCGCAGAAGCTATGGGCATTATCGCTCCGCGTTTGAAAGAGCTGAAGCTGATCGATTCGGTGATCCCGGAGCCGCTGGGCGGCGCGCACCGCGATCCGCTGGCGATTGGCGCTTCGATGAAGGCACAGCTGCTGGCCGATTTGGCCGAGCTGGACGAGCTAAGCAAAGAAGAGCTGCTGGATCGTCGCTATCAGCGTCTGATGAGCTACGGCTACGCCTGATAGCTGTCCGATCGCGGAAAGAGCGGGTTCTGAACAATGCGTTGTCTGAGTTAAGGCAGCGGAGCGTTCAGGGCCCGCTTTTTTATTGGACGCAGCAAAGGGCCAGCGAGATTAACAGATTACGGGATGGCATTGCCGTAACAGCGGGTACAAAACTGGTTCAGGGCCGTACGAATTGAGCTCATCCCCCGAATGCTCGTAATCTGGACTGATTAACCTGGCTCGGGAAAACGTTAAAGTTTTGGAAGGCGCCTAGCATTATTGCTGACAGTTTCTCTTTGCCCGGAAGTGGTTAAAAGACGTACACTGGCGATGTCGTTAAAAAACACCATCGCAAAGCAATCTGGTGGAGTGGAGCATAGTATGCATGTTCAGGAACTAAAGCGTATGGCGCGTGAGGAAGAAGCGCATCAGTGTTGGGATAAAATAGGTAAGGCCATTCTTAACCGTGGTAAAACTACGCCTGGCAAGAGCGTCAGCTATAAACCAGGCATGACGGTAGAGGATTTTCTGTCTGCGGCTAATCGCAAGCAGCGGTAGTCACTATATCGATAACAAGTAAGGACGACTTGTGAAAATCCAGGCCACTCTTTCCGATGAGTTCAATCCTGGCAGTTTAGATGAGCCTTTTTCAACTGACTGGATATATCTGACTCCTGACGAACAAAGGACAATCGCCAGGTTTGCAATAGATATTGGTGAAGGCCGCGCTCTGAAAGGAAAGAATAAACCATCATGGGTCAACGATAATTATGAAAAAATCGCTGGTTCAGATGGCTATGAAGAGCAAAATTATTGGCACTATCACTGTGGCCCAACGTGGTATGAAGAAACCTTCAAAGGGCTGACTGTCGATTTAAGATTTAATCCAAACGGCATGGCTTCCGATGAATGCATTCACTATATAAAAAAAAGCGATACACAAATAACTATTATTGGCTATTCAAGGAGGCACATACCTTTCCTCGCTTCAGATTGGGGCGAAAATCCGTTTTTTTCCTGCGAGGAGTAAGCCGCAGATAATTAAAAGTTAACGGTACAGGTTGAAAAGCTTCAGCGCTGAGCGATTAACGGCTTCAATGTTGTATTATTTTCCTGTATGTGAAGCTGGGGCTGTATTTGGGTAATAAAGCCCTTTGTGTTAAGGGCAAGGTTCGTAAAAGAAAAGAGCCTCGCTTTAATAAAAGCGCTTTGAGTTGCACAACCTGGAAACGACAGATTTTGCAATCCAGCCACTTTTCATCGTACAGGCTCTTGTTTATGCCTCTCAATCCACCGCCTGAAAAACCCCTGCCTCAACCTGGGCTGGCGTGACTACGCCCGTATCCAGCACCCAGCCGCTTATCAGCGCCGCTGGCGTGACGTCAAAGGCCGGATTATAGACCTGCGCATCTTCCGGCGCCCATTGCACCTGGCCGAAACTGCCCGCCACGCCCGTGACTTCGCTGGCGGCTCGCTGTTCAATCGGGATGGCGTCCCCATTCGGGCAGTGCGCATCAAGCGTGGTGTGCGGTGCAGCCACGTAGAACGGAACATTATGGTAGTGCGCCAGCACCGCCAGGCTGTAGGTGCCAATCTTGTTCGCCACGTCGCCGTTGGCGGCAATACGATCCGCGCCAACCCAGATGGCATCGACCTGTTTTTTCGCCATCAGGCTGGCCGCCATGCTGTCGCAGATCAGCCGATAGGGCACGCCCAGTTCGCCCAGCTCCCAGGCCGTCAGGCGGCCGCCCTGTAATAGCGGACGCGTCTCATCTACCCAGACCTTTTCCACCCGGCCTTCCTGCCAGCCGCGCGCAATCACGCCCAGCGCGGTGCCGACGCCGGCCGTCGCCAGACCGCCGGTATTACAGTGGGTCAGCAGGCGGCTGCCGGGCTTGATTAGCTTCACGCCTGCCGCCGCAATGCTGTCACACAGCGCTTTATCTTCTGCTACCAGCCGCAGCGCCTCAAAAGTCAGCGCGGTGACAAAGTGCTCCTGAGCCAGTGCCAGTTTCATCCGATCCAGATTGTTCATCAGGTTAACGGCGGTAGGGCGGGAGGCGCGCAGCACTTCCAGCGCATCACTCAGCGCCGGTTTAGGCATACCGTTTTCCGCCAGCAGGGCCAGCAGCAGGCTGGCGGAAAGGCCAATCAGCGGCGCGCCGCGTACACGCAGCGTTTTAATATGTTCGACCAGCGCCGCCACATCGGGCGTTGGACACCAAATCTTCTTTTGCGGCAGCGCCTGCTGGTCAAGGATCCACAGCTGGTTGTCACGAACTTGTAAGCTGGTTGTGCTTAGTGTCTGCATGAAGGTTAAATCCTGGTTGCGTAGTCAGGTCATATTGTGCCAACATGCCTGACGGATGTATAGACGTCTGAACGGCTTGAGGTAAAGAAGGCAGCAGACAAGTTAAAACGTGGAGGGGGAGTTAATGTCGCAATACCGTACGTTCACCGCAGCTGATGCGGTGGAATATGCCCGTGAATTTGGCGGCATTGCCGACCCACAAAGCCTGGTCAGTTCGCAGGAAATTGGCGACGGTAATCTTAACCTTGTTTTTAAAATCTTCGATCGTGACGACGTCAGCCGCATCGTCGTTAAGCAGGCGCTCCCCTATGTCCGTTGCGTGGGGGAATCCTGGCCGTTGACGCTCGATCGCGCGCGCATTGAGGCAGAAGTGCTGCAAATCCACGGCCAGTTTTGTCCGGCGCATACGGTAAAAATTCTGCATTACGATCCGGCGCTGGCGGTAATGGTGATGGAAGATCTTTCCAGCCACGCTATCTGGCGCGGTGAGCAGGTGAAAGGCATTGATTATCCGCAGGCCGCCGCGCAGCTGGGCGAATATCTGGCGCAGACGCTGTTCCATACCTCCGACTTTTATCAGCATCCGTATCAGAAAAAAGCGGACGTTACCCGTTTTACCAACCCGGAGCTGTGCGATATCACCGAAGAGCTCTTCTTTAACGAGCCGTATGAAGTGCATGAGCGCAACGGCTATCCGCGCGCGCTGGAGTCGCTGGTCGCTCAGCTGCGTACCGATGACGAGCTGCGCCAGAAGGTTGCCGGGCTGAAGCATCGTTTTCTGTCGAATGCGGAAGCGCTGCTGCACGGCGATGTGCACAGCGGGTCGATCTTCGTCGCGGAAAACAGCCTGAAAGTGATCGATGCGGAATTTGGCTTTTACGGCCCGATGGGTTTTGACGTTGGCAGTGCATTAGGTAATTTACTAATCAACTACTGCGCGCTGCCCGGCCTGCTGGCGCCGCGTGAAGCGGCCGACGCGCGGGAAAAGCGCCTGGACGACGTGCGTACAACCTGGCAGAGCTTTGCCGAAGGTTTCCTGGCGCTGGCTGCCGAAAAAACGCGGGATCGCGCGCTGGCTTATCCGGGGTATGCCGCCGAATTTTTGGCAAAAGTCTGGCGCGATACGCTGGGCTACTGCGGCACAGAGCTGATCCGTCGTACCGTGGGCATGTCGCAGGTTGCCGATATCAAAACGATTCAGGATGAAGTGATGAAAGCGGAATGCGTCCGTCAGGCGATAACGCTGGGCAGAACGCTCATTCTGGCCGCCGACCATGTCGAAAACATTGATGCGCTGATAGCGCGAGTGCGCCAGAACGGCTGAGGCGTTACGCAAGGCGGTTTCGGCCCGATAAAATGGTGCCAACCCGCCAGCCGCGCCCTGTACTGAACATTCGGGCCGGCCAGCGGGGCGGGGATCCCGCTAACGCTGCGGGATTTTGGCTTAATTTACATCTTGAGCAGTTTCACCGTCGCATCAATATCAATTTCATCTTCCGAGAAGATCAGCGTGGTGCCCTGGAAGGTGGTGATCGCCAGTTTTTTCAGCGTACGCATTTCTCCTGGCTTAACCGATGATTTCGGCCGGATGCTGCTCATCAATACGCCCACGGAAAGCACCGGATTTTCTTTATCAATACGGGCATCGACCGGCACTTCTTCGCTGAACACCACGTAATTTTTAATGGCGGTGAGCTTCAGGCGCTCGCCTGCAATATAGATGTATTTGCTTTCCGGGACGACTTTCACCGCATAGGCTGACAGCCCTTTGCTGTTGGTGGTAGGCTCGAAAGTTACCGCCGCATCTTTTTTAATCAGGTCTGGGTTGGCGACCTTAATCACATGAAAATAACGGTTATCGCCGTTTTCATCTTTGATAAATCCGAAGCCTTTATCTTTAAACCAGGTTGTGATCGTTCCGTTCATCGCCATTACCGCCTACTTAATCGATTATCTACTCAGTTTTTGCAGCGCGCAGTGTAAAGCACAATGCCCGCGCAGACTACGCCTTTACTTTAAGTCTGGACGATAATTTTCGGCTATGCGAGGCCGACAAAAGCGCGGCGAGGGTGAGGGAAGTATTGGCGTGACGGAGAGAAAGCTAAGCACGGGGCGCAGACAGATTCGTCAGCGGGCTGAAAATTCGTTATCATCCGCAGCCACTCTCCGTGCGGTAACCCGATGCCTGTGATCCCCGACACCTTTATTGCTCCGCCGTGCCATGACGAAATAGCTATCCTTTATCAGGACGAGTATCTGCTGCTGATCGCTAAACCGCGCCGGGTTGCTGAGCCTCTCGGGGAAAAACCCGCAGAATCTGGATTCGGTGCATCATCGGCTGGTAAAGCTATTTCCCGGCTGCACCCTGGTTCACCGTCTGGATTTCGGCACTTCCGGGCTGATGGTGGTTGCGCGCACTAAGGCGATCAATGCCGCTCTCTGCCAGCAGTTCAGCCAGCGCGCCGTAACCAAGGTGTACAGCGCGCTGCTTTGTGGACATGCCGATGATGACGAAGGGGTGATAGACGCCGCGATTGCCAAAGATCCGGCGCTGTTCCCGCTGATGTCAATTTGCGCCACCCACGGCAAGCCCGCTCGCTCCGGCTATCGGGTCGTTGAGCGTTTTTATCATGAGCTGGAAAACGGAACGTCGCTGCCGCTGACGCGAGTACAGCTGACGCCGGAAACCGGGCGCACCCATCAACTCCGCATTCACTGCCAGCTGCTGGGCCACCCTATCTGGGGATGCGATCTTTATGGCGGACGCCTGCTGCCAGGCACCGAACGAACGCCGCGCATGATGCTGCACGCCAGCGAACTGCATTTCGTTCATCCCGTTAGCCAGCAGCGGATAGAAACCCGTCATGCCAGCCCGTTCTGAAAGCGACCCCGTCCGGAACTCACGCAAGAGCGGCTGGATGAGGTCAGATAACCCCAGGCCGCAGGCGTTTATTACCACATCAGATCGTCAGGCACTTTAAAGTCGGCATACGGATCTTCTTCATCCTGCTCTTCCTGACTCAGGGTGCTGTTTAATAAGATGCTGCTCGCATCCCGCTGCGCAATTTTATCGGCTACGCTCGCGGGGATAATAGCGTACTGGTGCTCGCCGCCGTTATCACTCGTGAGACGAGCGATGGCGAGGCGACCGCTTGTCAGCTGCGCCTGAGTAAGCTTATCCACGGTAATTTTCTTAATAAGATTGTTATCCGTGAAGTTAAAATCAATATTGCCTCTTGCAACAACGATCCTGTTCATTTCAATCAGCTGCTTCACCTGAGCCTTATACTCTTTGGATAAAGCCGCCTGTTTCTGCTGCTCGTTTAGCTGCTTATCGCGCTCAAGCTGGGCTTTTTTATTTTCTTCCACGGCCGCTCTTGCCTCGCGAGCCTGAACCCGTGATTTTTTAGCCGTTCTCTGGACCTTATCCATTTTTTTGCTGGTCACTAATCCAGCTTTCAGCATCTGCTCTTGTAAGGTAAGTTTTGTCATTTTCGTTTCTGAGGCTGTTGAATAATTCAGGGATTATACCTGTAATTTTTAAGGCTGTACCGCGTTTCACCGTGCGGTATGGCATTGCCGGAGGGCGCTGGCATCGGCCTGGCGGGCCGGACGCCGCACCGCGCCAGACTTTAAGGGGTTAATAATGCGCGGCGATTTGTCGGGCCAGGCTACCTGCCGCAGAGTTTTTAAAAAGTGCGCTTGCGCAGTCAGCCTCAGGGGCCGCATGCATTGAACCTACATTGGTGAGAAGGGCGACCGCACAGTTGGCTTTTTCATACCACCATACGCAGGCGCTGGCGCCGAGCACGTTGCCGCCATGTCCTGTAGCCGGCCCGCCATCGGTATTTATTCTGAATAAGCTTAACCCCATTTCTCCGCTATCGGCCGGCAGCCAGCGCTGCATTGCCGCCATGCTTTCAGGGTTGAGCAATTTTCCATTTTTCAGCGCCAGTATAAAAGTCATCACATCCTGTGCGGTAGAAACGATGCCGCCGGCAGCCCACTCAACGGACAGATTAACGGCGGAAACGTCCAGAAGATCGCCAGGCTCTGCCTTGAAATAAGCTGAGATCCCGGCATTTTTAATAAAATGCGCATCCAGCCTGTGAAATCTTTTCGCCAGGTTTTTCCTGCCTGAAGAAAACGACGTTTCAAGAAAGGTATTTTTTAGCCGCAACGGGCCGATGATTCTTTGGCGCAAGGCTTCTTCGAACGCGTGGGAGGTGACTTTTTCAATCAGTAAACCCAGTAACGTAAAGTTGCTGTTGGAATAGTGAAAGGCTTCTCCAGGCTGGCAGAGCGGGCTTTTCCCCCGGATAAAGTCCAGGTTTTCCTCCGGCAGCCATATCTTATCCGGTTTGACCTCCCGACCGCGCGCTGCATAAATCCATGCCTGCTGGTTTTCCCAGCTGGGTATCCCGGAATAATGTGCAAGCAGCTGCCTGACGGTAACGGTTTCTGCATTGGCGACGCCTGCCAGGCTCTCTTCCGCCAGCCAGTCTGCGAGGAAAGCGTCAAGCGTCAGGGAGCCTTCTTCAACCAGCTGCAGGATGATGACCGCTACAAAAACCTTGGTGATGCTGCCAATGCCAAACAGCGTTTCCGGCGTGGCCCTGAGGTGGTTTTTAGCATCAGCGTAGCCCGCTGCCGCCTGCCATATTAGTTTATCGCCTTTGCCAATAGCCATAGCAAGGGCGGGAAAGGTCTTCTCTGCCCTTTGATCAAGCAAAGCCTTTAATGCCGCTTCGGCTGGATACATGCTTTCTGTCCCTTTATCTGCTTCGTTTCGCCTTAATTTTAAACCGGGTTCAGGAAAGCAGGCGTGTAGCCGATCTGCACAAAGAGGGCCTGCTTGAGAAAGCGGAGGCGGTTAAGCCAAAAAGGGAACCGTTTCCGGTTCCCTTATTCCATTGCCGAGGCCGCTACCTTTCACGACGACTGCCGGACAACTCAGGCGGCTTCCGTTTTGCGTTCGGTTTCTGCCTGCGGCTGGCTTTTCTCCGTCCGATCCTTATGCAGAGGATCATCCTGCTGCTTTACCGGCTGCGTTGCCAGTGCATCCGCCTCAAACTCGTCCACGTTAATGGAGCGCAGGCGACTGGCTTCGGCACGCGTCAGTACGGCGGCCTCTTCTTCCGTCAGCCATTTTTCCACCAGGCCTTTTTGCGCCAGCTTGTCCAGACGAGTAAAGGAGAGCGGCTTTTGCGCTTTCTTATTCAGCCTGTCATGGATAGCTTCCGCCGCTATGACGTCCGTTAATGCTTCTTCAAGCTGGCCTGCCGGGTTATTTTCGCCCGGCGTCAGATACTGGCCGCGCCCTAAGCGAGAGCGTGTGGCCGAAGGCACTTGCAGAATACGCGCCAGCTGATGGTCAAGCCGGTCGGAAGGCGCGCGGCAGTGGCGGCCCAGCGGGAAGACGACAACCTGCAACAAACCCGCGACCAGCCGGTTCGGGAAGTTGCGCAGCAGATCCTCAATAGCGGTTTCGGCCTGGTTCAGCGCATCCTGCACGCCCCAGTGCACCAGCGGCAGATCGGCCTCGTTGCGGCCTTCGTCTTCATAACGCTTCAGCGTGGCGGAGGCGAGATAAAGCTGGCTGAGCACGTCGCCGAGGCGTGCAGAGATGCGTTCGCGGCGTTTCAGGCTGCCGCCCAGTACCGACATCGAAATATCAGAAAGCAGGGCCAGGTTGGCGCTTAAGCGGTTCAGATGCTGATAGTAACGGCGGGTTGCATCGCGGGTCGGCGTTTTACTGGTGCGGCCAGCGGTCAGGCCCAGCCACAGGCTACGCAGATTATTGCTGGCGACGTGGCCGACATGGTGAAACAACGCTTTATCAAACGCGTGCAGATTATGATCCTGGGCCGCCGCCATTTCCGCAAGGATATAGGGATGACAACGAATAGCACCCTGACCGAAGATGATCATGCTGCGGGTCAGAATGTTCGCGCCCTCAACGGTAATGGCGATCGGTGCGCCCTGATAGGCTCGGGCCAGGAAATTGCTTTTACCCAGCATAATGCCTTTACCGCCGGCGATATCCATCGCATCCATAATGGCGCGCTGGCCGCGATGGGTGCAGTGATATTTTACGATAGCGGAGAGCACCGCCGGTTTCTCGCCCAGCATAATGCCGCTGGTGATCAGCGAGGCGGCCGCGTCCATCACATAAGCGTTTCCGGCGATGCGCGCCAGCGGCTCTTCGATCCCTTCCATCTTGCCGATAGGCAGACGGAACTGGCGACGGATATGGGCATAGGCACCAATAGCCAGCGCGATGCTTTTCAGGCTGCCGGTGGAGTTGGACGGCAGCGTGATGCCGCGTCCGACCGAGAGGCATTCCACCAGCATCCGCCAGCCCTGACCGGCCATCGCCGGGCCGCCGATAATATAGTCAATCGGCACAAAAATAGCGTCGCCGCGCGTCGGGCCGTTCTGGAAAGGTACGTTAAGCGGGAAGTGGCGCTTGCCGATTTCCACGCCCGGCGTCTGGGTTGGGATCAGTGCGCAGGTAATGCCCAGTTCTTCTTTTTCGCCCAGCAGGTGGTCGGGATCGGAAAGCTTAAACGCCAGGCCCAGCACGGTGGCGACCGGTGCCAGCGTGATATAGCGCTTGTTCCAGGTCAGCCGCATACCCAGCACCTGCTGGCCCTGCCACTCGCCCCGGCACACCACGCCCACGTCCGGGATAGCGCCCGCGTCGGAGCCCGCTTCCGGGCTGGTCAGCGCAAAACAAGGGATCTCCTGGCCGCTAGCCAGCCGGGGCAGATAGTAATCTTTCTGCTCGTCGGTGCCGTAATGCTGCAACAGCTCGCCTGGGCCAAGCGAGTTAGGCACGCCAACGGTAATCGCCAGGATACCGGAAACGCCCGCCAGCTTTTGCAGCACGCGCGCCTGGGCATAGGCGGAGAACTCAAGGCCGCCGTACTCTTTTTTGATGATCATCGCGAAGAAACGCTGCTCTTTCAGATAAGCCCACAGCTCCGGCGGCAGGTCGGCCATCTCATGGGTTATCTGAAAATCATTAGCCAGTCGGCACGCTTCTTCTACCGGGCCATCCAGAAAAGCCTGCTCTTCCGGCGTCAGCCTTGGCTGCGGATAGTCATGCAGTTTGTTCCAGTCCGGCCGTCCGCGAAACAGATCGCCTTCCCACCAGGTAGTGCCGGCGTCGATCGCTTCTTTTTCCGTGCGCGACATCGGCGGCATCACTTTCTGGAAGGTCTTCAACATCGGTCTGGAAAAAAGCGCCTGCCGCAGCGGCAGCACGTTGAAGGGCAGCAGAATAATCGCTAACGGTACCAGCAGCCACGGCGTCCAGACGCCAGCCATCGCCCAGGCTGCCGTCCAGAGCAGCACGAGCAGGCTCGCCAGCCGCAGGTTAACACGGTGATAAAACAGCGCGCCAATGAGCAAAATTGTCGCCACGCAACTGAAAACCATCATAACCATCGCTCCGTAAGTTGTAAGAGGTCTGACCTGTTAGCTACAGATGTAATAGAGATGATTTTCTTTATCAATCTATTTACATGATAATTACAACCTGGCTCACAAAGCGCGACCGGCACAGGGCAAAGCGCCGCGTGAACGGGCAGGGCGCTTTTCGCCCGCGTGGCAACTTGCTAAACTGCCGCAGACCTCACCTAAAAGGACTCTCCCTATGTATCAGGACATCATTCGCGCCGAGCTGAGTGAAGCACAGGACACGCTCAATAATTTCCTCAGCGATGACGCCAATATCCATGCTATTCAGCGTGCTGCGGTACTGCTGGCGGATTCATTCAAAGCCGGCGGCAAGGTGCTTTCCTGCGGCAACGGCGGTTCACACTGCGACGCCATGCACTTCGCCGAGGAGCTGACCGGCCGCTATCGCGACAACCGTCCCGGCTATCCGGCAATCGCTATCTCCGACGTCAGCCATATCTCCTGCGTGGGCAACGATTTTGGTTACGATCATATCTTCTCACGCTATGTTGAGGCCGTGGGCCGCGCGGGCGACGTGCTGCTGGGCATTTCGACTTCCGGCAACTCTGCTAATGTGATTAAAGCGGTAGAGGCGGCGCGCGCGCAGGGAATGAAAGTGATTACCCTGACCGGCAAGGACGGCGGCAAAATGGCCGGAACGGCCGATGTGGAAATCCGCGTGCCGCACTTTGGCTACGCCGATCGCATTCAGGAAATTCATATCAAAGTTATTCATATCCTGATCCTGCTGATTGAAAAAGAGATGGCGAAGTAACTGACGCGAGGAACGGCTATGTGCGAACTGCTCGGGATGAGCGCGAATGTCCCTACGGACATCTGTTTCAGCTTTACCGGGCTTGTGCAGCGCGGCGGAAAAACCGGCCCGCATAAGGATGGTTGGGGCATCACCTTTTACGAAGGGAAAGGCTGCCGGACGTTTAAAGATCCGCAGCCCAGCTTTAATTCGCCGATAGCGCGCCTGGTGCAGGATTATCCGATAAAATCCTGCTCGGTGGTGGCGCATATTCGTCAGGCGAACCGTGGCGAGGTGTCGCTGGAAAACACCCATCCTTTTACCCGCGAGCTGTGGGGACGCAACTGGACCTACGCGCATAACGGCCAGCTGAAAGGCTATCGCGGGCTGGAAACCGGCCCTTTTCGCCCGATAGGCGAGACGGACAGCGAGCAGGCGTTCTGCTGGCTGCTGCATAAGCTGACCACGCGCTACCCGCGCACGCCGGGCAACTGGCCGGCGGTGTTTCGCTATATTGCGGAGCTGGCGACGGAACTGCGGGAAAAGGGCGTATTTAATATGCTGCTGTCGGATGGCCGCTATCTGATGGCGTTCTGCTCGACCAATCTGTTCTGGATCACGCGTCGCGCGCCGTTCGGTAAAGCGACGCTGCTGGATCAGGACGTGGAGATAGATTTTCAGAAGCAGACCACGCCGGATGACGTGGTCACGGTGATCGCCACTCAGCCCTTAACGGGCAACGAAACCTGGCACAAAATTGCGCCAGGCGACTGGGCGTTATTTTGCCTCGGAGAGCGCCAGCGCTGACTGGCTGGTGGCATCGTTCAGCAACGGGCTGTTCAGCACGTACTTGCCGCCGCTGACGCCCATTGCCGGCGGCTGGCGGTTTTTCACAAACTCGGCGTAGCCGGGCTGGAGCTGCTGCCAGAAGCTGAAATAAACCGAATAGCGATGGCGCTGCAGGTTGCTGTCGGTCATGCGGAATGGATAAATGCTGACGGCCACGCGCGGCTGGCCGTTGCGCAGCGCCGCTTCCACATAGCGATAGATATCGTCGATATTGGCATCCGTCATGGCATAGCAGCCCACGGAAACGCAGTTCCCGTGGATCATCAGGTATTTCCCTTCATAACCCTGCTGGCGGTCATATTCGTTCGGAAAACCCGTATTAATAGCGCGATAAAAGCGGCTGTCCGGCTTCAGCTGGGAAAGCCCCACGCTATAAAACCCTTCCGGACTTTTAAAATCGCCCTGGCGACGTTTAGGGCCTAACCCGCCGGAGAAATTACAGATACGGTAGCTGTCGAGCAGCCGATATTCGGTGCCGATTTTGCCATACAGCTCAAGCGTGCGTTCTTCTTTAAAGATCTGAATATAAACAGGTGTGCCGAGTAACTGCTTCTTTAACTCTTTGCTTACCGGCGCCAGAGGAGCGATCGGTGCGACCGGCGCGCTGGCGAAAACAACGGCTGGCAGAAAAAACATCGCAAACAGCAGTGCGATTTTGCCCATTCTGGTTCCCTTGATAGTAGGGTTGATACGCCGTCCGAAGACGTGGTTGACTCGCAGTTTCGGAAATATCCGTAAAAGCTGCGTCACATTAGCATTGTCTATTTTTTTATCAAGAGAGCCGCGTAGAAAAAACCGAGAAAAGTTGCGCCAGGCCGCTGCCGCTGCGCTTCGGCCGCCCGTTAACCTGTTGAAAACGCGCTCGCTGCCTGTATACTTATCCAGTGCTGGCGGAGGGGCGAATGCGCAAGATTATACATGTAGATATGGACTGCTTTTATGCGGCGGTGGAGATGCGCGACGATCCCAGCCTGCGCAATATCCCTATCGCTATTGGCGGCAGCCAGCACAAGCGCGGCGTGATCAGCACCGCTAACTATCCCGCCAGGAAGTTTGGCGTGCACAGCGCGATGGCGACCGCGACGGCCCTTAAGCTTTGCCCGCATCTGAAAGTGATCCCCGGCCGTTTTGACGCTTATAAAGAAGCCAGCGCGCATATTCGGGAAATTTTCTCGCGCTATACCTCGCTTATTGAACCGCTGTCGCTGGACGAGGCCTACCTGGACGTTACCGACAGCCCGCACTGCCACGGATCCGCCACGCTGATGGCGCGGGAGATCCGGCAGACCATCGCCCGCGAACTGGATCTCACCGCGTCGGCCGGGGTGGCGCCGATTAAATTCGTCGCAAAAATCGCTTCGGATATGAATAAGCCGGACGGCCAGTTTGTGATCACGCCGCAGGAACTCCCGCAGTTTCTGCTGACGCTGCCGCTGGCAAAAATACCCGGCGTCGGCAAGGTCACCGCGAAAAAGCTGGAGGAGCTGGGGCTGCACACCTGCGCCGACGTGCAGAAAACGGATCTGGCCGCGCTACTAAAGCGCTTCGGCAAGTTTGGCCGCGTGCTGTGGGAGCGCTGTAACGGCATCGACGAGCGCGAGGTGGTAACGGATCGCCTGCGTAAATCGCTGGGCGTGGAGCGCACGCTGTCGGCGGATATTCATGAATGGGAAGCGTGCCTGGAAATCATCGATTTTCTCTATGCGGAGCTGGAACGGCGGCTAAAGGTGATTAAGCCCGATCTGCTGATCGCCAGGCAGGGCGTAAAGCTGAAGTTTGACGATTTCCAGCAGACGACTCAGGAGCACGTCTGGCCAGTGCTGAATAAAGAAGACCTGATCGACGTGGCGAAAAAAACCTGGGAAGAGCGGCGGGCAGGGCGCGGCGTGCGTCTGGTCGGGCTGCACGTAACCTTGCTGAATCCGCAATTGGAAAGACAATTACTGCTGGGGATTTAATGCCGCGTACGTTGCCCTGAGCGAGATTGCGAGCGGGAGAGAAAACGGGCGAAGCGTGGTGCTTCGCCCGTCCTGTTTTATTTAGCCGGGATCGCCTTCAACAGCGCGGTCAGCAGCTGCCAGTAAAGGCCGACGCTGCCGATATGCACCTGCTCATCCGGCGAGTGTGGGCCGGTGATGGTGGGGCCAATAGAAACCATATCCATATCCGGGTACGGCTTTTTAAACAGGCCGCACTCCAGACCCGCGTGGATCACCTGGATATTCGGCGCTTTGTTAAACAGCTTTTTGTAGGTTTCTTCCACCAGCGCCATCACCGGCGAAGAGGCATCGGGCTGCCACCCTGGATAGCTGCCTTTCGCCACGGTTTTCGCACCCGCCAGATCGCCCAGCGCCGTCAGCGTTTCCACCAGGTAATCTTTGCCGCTGTCGATCAGCGAGCGCACCAGGCAGTTGATACGTGCTTCGTCATCCTTAATCGACACCACGCCAACGTTCAGCGAGGTTTCCACCACGCCTTTCATCACGTCGGAGTTGCGGATCACGCCGTTTGGCGTGCTGTTCAGCAGCGCAATAAAGGCGTCGCGGCTGATGGTGGAGAGCGCCTGGTCGTTAGCGGCGATATTTTCCACCACGATATTGATGTTTTTCTCTTTCAGACCCAGCTCGTTGCGCAGGGTTTCCAGATAGTGCAGCGCCATGCCTTTTAGCTGGTCGAGCTTGTCGGCCGGAACAGCCAGCGTCGCCATCGCCTCACGCGGGATAGCGTTACGCAGCGTGCCGCCGGTGAAATCCACCAGGCGCAGATCCAGCGCTTTGGCGTGTGCGAACAGGAAACGGGCCAGCAGTTTGTTGGCGTTGCCCAGGCCCAGATGAATATCCGCACCGGAGTGGCCGCCCTTCAGGCCTTTCAGGATCAGCTGGATATGCTCGTAACCGGCCGGCACCGCTTCGCGGCTCAGCGGCAGCGTGGTGGTAAAATCAATGCCGCCCGCGCAGCCCATATAGATCTCGCCTTCCTCTTCCGAGTCGGTATTGATCAGGATATCCGCCTGCAGCCAGCCCGGTTGCAGACCGAAAGCGCCGACCATGCCGGTCTCTTCGGTCATGGTCAGCAGCACTTCCAGCGGGCCGTGCTCGACGGTTTTATCCGCCAGCACCGCCAGCGCGGACGCCATGCCGATGCCGTTATCGGCGCCCAGCGTGGTACCGCGCGCCTTGACCCATTCGCCATCAACCCATGGCTGAATTGGATCTTTGGTGAAATCGTGGGTGGTGTCGTTGTTTTTCTGCGGCACCATATCCAGATGCGCCTGCAGCGCGACCGGCTTGAGGTGCTCCAGCCCTTTCGTGGCCGGCTTGCGGATCAGAATATTGCCCACTTCGTCGCGAAAGGTGACAAAACCCTGCTCGCCAGCCCAGCTCAGCACATAGTTAGCCAACTCTTCCTCATGATAAGAAGGATGCGGGATTGAACAGATTTTGGCGAAGATATCCCACAGCGGCTGTGGTGACAGTTGAGAAAGTTCGGACACGTTAAATCTCCTGTGTCGACATCCCCGGCCAGCGGCGCGGGAGTGAGCATTTGTGATAGGGTTGGTCAGTATCTGACGCAGCAAACCCAAAGAATATCATTGTTTCCAGAGGCATGCTTAGTTCGCTTCGGCAAAAAAGCACCTTCCGGGCTATCCTGTGCTGGTTTTTAGCGGCTCAGATCTCTATAATTCCGCGCAACCCATCCCATTGTACATTTTTAAGCCGTTATTATCGGCCGGGACTCCTTTTATGAGTGAAAAATACGTCGTCACCTGGGACATGCTGCAAATCCATGCCCGTAAACTGGCCCAGCGCCTGCTTCCTGTCGAACAGTGGAAAGGCATTATTGCAGTCAGCCGCGGTGGCCTGGTGCCCGCTTCGCTGCTGGCTCGCGAACTCTGCATCCGCTATGTCGATACCGTGTGCATCTCCAGCTACGATCACGACAACCAGCGTGAAATGCACGTGCTGAAGCGCGCGGAAGGCGACGGCGAAGGCTTTATCGTAATTGACGATCTGGTCGATACCGGCGGCACCGCTCAGGCGATCCGCGATATGTATCCAAAAGCGCGTTTCGTGACTATTTTCGCCAAACCGGCCGGTCGTCCGCTGGTGGACGACTATGTCGTGGATATTCCACAGAATACCTGGATTGAACAGCCGTGGGATATGGGCGTGGTGTATATCCCGCCAATCGTAAAAGGTTGATTTAGCTCAATCAAAACGCCCGGTTCCGCCGGGCGTTGCGCGTTTTACGGTTCGCGTCAGCCGCCAGGCTGCTATAGACTAAGACGATTCTCCGTATGTCGAAGGATCGTACTATGTCGCCTAAAAATCTCAGCGAAGAACTCTTTAAACCCCGCTTTAAGCATCCTGAAACCTCCTCCCTGATCCGGCGCCTGCATCATCACAAGCCGCTGCCGCTGCATTCCGCGCTGGAAGGCGACAGCCATGCAGGCTGGTATCGGATGGTTAATCGTCTGCTCTGGACGTGGCGGGGACTGTCGCCGCTGGAGATTGGCGAAGTGCTGGCCAGGATAGCCAGCAGCCGCGCCGACCACACTGATGAACAGCTGCTGGATACGGTGATTGGCTATCGCGGCGGCAACTGGATCTACGAATGGTCGCAGCAGGCCGCGCGCTGGCAGGATAAAGCCGCCTCGGCGGCTACCGATGCCGAAGCGGGCCAGTGCTGGCTGCACGCTGCTAACCTGTACGGCGTAGCGGGCTATCCGCATCTGAAAGGCGATGAGCTGGCCGATCAGGCGCAGCAGCTGGCGAATCGTGCCTATGAAGAGGCCACCTCAAGACTGCCGGGCGAGCTGAAAGAGCTGGAGTTCACCATTCCCGGCGGCAGTTCCATTTTTGGCTTTTTGCATATGCCGGAAAAAGCCCGCGCGCCTTATCCTACGGTGCTGCTGTGCAGCAGCCTGGATTCACTGCAAACCGATCACTATCGCCTTTTCCACGACTACCTTGCGCCGCGTGGCATCGCAATGCTGACCATCGACATGCCTTCGGTCGGCTTCTCTGCAAAATGGAAGCTGACGCAGGATTCCAGTTTTCTGCACCAGCAGGTGTTAAAACAGCTGGAAAACGTTGCCTGGGTCGATCATACCCGCGTGGCCGCTTTCGGCTATCGCTTTGGCGGCAACATTGCCGTGCGGCTGGCCTGGCTGGAAGCGCCTCGACTGCGCGCCGTGGCCTGTCTGGGGCCGGTGGTACACAGCCTGCTGTGCGATAGCGCGTTGCAGGACAGCATTCCCGAAATGTATATGGACGTGTTGGCCAGCCGGCTGGGCATGGCATCGGCCGCCGATTCCGCGCTGCGGGTCGAGCTGAGCCGCTACTCGCTGAAAACCCAGGGGCTGCTGGGCCGCCGCTGCCCAACGCCGATGCTGTCCGCTTACTGGCCGAACGATCCTTTCAGCCCGGCGGAGGAATCAAAGCTGATCGTGAATTCCTCGCTCGACGGTAAGCTGATGCCAATCGCACTTTCGCCTGTATTGAGCAACTTTGATAAAGCATTACGTGATATTGTTGACTGGTTAGCTAAACGATTAACACGCTGAGTGGCTAAATATTAACGCTTAGCGAAAACTAACGGGCTCAACAAAGGAGTTTTAACAATGGCGTTACCGAGTGGGCATCCCAAAAGCCGCTTAATGAAGCGTTTCGGCACATTAGGACCTTATATCCGCGAGGCCAAATGTGTGGATGAGCGCTTCTTCTTCGACTGTCTGGCCGTTTGCGTCAATGTGAAACCTGCGCCGGAACTGCGTGAGTTCTGGGGCTGGTGGATGGAGCTGGAAGCACAGGAAGATCACTTCACCTATGAGTATCACTTCGGCCTGTTCGATAAAGAGGGCAACTGGAAGCCTTCGGCAATTAAAGGAAAGGAAAACAACGAACGCCTGGAAGAGACGCTGCGTAATTTCCACGTGCGCCTGAAAGCGCTGCTGGAAGAGCTGGAGCTGGGTCTGAAACCCGCTGCGGATTTCGCTGACGAGCCGGTAAAGCTGACCGCATAAAAAAACGCAGGGCGGCGCTTAATTGTTCCCTGCGCTTTTGTCTGCGCACCCATAAAAAAAGGCTGGCGATTGCCAGCCTTTGCTTACAGACACATAACGAGGGGCACAACAACCGCATCCGTGCGGCTCACATTTAAATCA
The DNA here is from genome assembly GCF_054057575.1 of Erwinia sp. TECH1. Classification (NCBI taxonomy): domain Bacteria; kingdom Pseudomonadati; phylum Pseudomonadota; class Gammaproteobacteria; order Enterobacterales; family Erwiniaceae; genus Erwinia; species Erwinia sp. TECH1. The sequence goes on from NZ_JBSRZK010000001.1 coordinate 1,221,937, forward strand.
GAACTGGTAAGTTACGCCTACCGCAACGATATCGTCGGTATTCTGCGCCAGCTTATTATCGTCATCCAGCAGGTTGATTTTGTAATCCACAAACGCGGACATATTTTTATTGAAGTAGTAAGTCGCGCCCACGTCCGCAAATTTATAAATATCCGCATCGCCCACGCCGTTCTCAATATCTTTCGCTTTGGTTTGCACATAGGCCAGAGAAGGGCGGAAGCCGTTATCAAACTGATACTGCGCCACCAGCTCGATATTTTGCAGATAGTTAGCGTAACCGTTAACGGCAACGTTGGCGTCATTAATGCGTGCCGTGCCGCTGATGGGCGACATATTGCGCGTTTCGGCGTAGGTGGCGGCCAGGTAAACGCTGTTGTTGTCATACTTCAGGCCGGTCGCCCAGGCATCCGCCTTGTCGCCGCGACCGTAAACGCTGGCCTGCTGACCGTTGGTGCGGTCGGAAGAAGAGATAGCGCCATTAATCGTCAGGCCCTGCATCAGCGTATAGGCTACCGACGCCGCCATGCCGTCGCCGTTGGACGTGGCGTTAGAGCGGCTGCTGCTCTCATTTTTGCCCTGATACTGCAAGGCGAACTTCAGGCCGTCGACCAGACCAAAAAAGTTGGTGTTGCGGTAAGTCGCCACGCCGTTGGTACGGGTCAGCATATAGTTATCAGCTTTGGTATACGCGGTGGCGCCAAATTCCGGCATCATATCGGTATAGGCTTCCACGTCGTAAATCAGGCCGTAGTTACGGCCATAGTCGATGGATCCGTAGTCGCCGAATTTCAGACCGGCGAAGCCTAAACGCGTTTTGGTGCCGGTGGTGCCGTCGCTTTCCGCGTTGTTCAACGGCACGTGATATTCCCACTGGCCGTAGCCTGACATCAGGTCGTTAATCTGCGTCTGGCCTTTAAACCCAATACGTACGTAAGATTTGTCGCCGTCATTGCTGTCCGCGTCGCTTAAATAATGCATGGCTTTCAGCTTGCCGTAGAAATCGAGTTTATTACCGTCTTTATTATAAATTTCTGCGGCCTGGGCTGCCGTGGTCATAGCCAGAGCGGCGGTCAGGATTGCCAGTGCGCTTTTCTTCATTTTGTTGTTATTCCCAAATGAGTAAAATTTTAAATGGCCCGATGACGTTGTTCGGGGCACGAACGTTTTACCCTGAGGAGATGAAACTTTTATTACATTTATTCTCACTTCTTGTTAATTCCCCGTTTCTGGACTAGCGGCTTGCACCGTGTTTTTACGCCTTTTCGGGCGGCGGCTGTTGGCTTCCGGCACCACACCTGATAAAACGTCTTCTTCACCTTTTTAAAGCTATGGCAGGAAACAATGAGCAGCAGCCAGACCCTGGTCGTTAAACTGGGGACCAGCGTATTAACCGGCGGATCGCGTCGGCTGAACCGGGCACATATTGTCGAACTGGTGCGTCAGTGCGCGCAGCAGCACGCGGCAGGCCACCGGATTGTGATCGTTACCTCAGGCGCAATGGCCGCCGGACGTGAGCACCTGGGCTACCCGGAACTGCCGCCGACCATCGCCTCAAAGCAGCTGCTGGCTGCGGTGGGGCAGAGCCGGTTGATCCAGCTGTGGGAGCAGCTCTTTTCCATCTACGGCATTCATATCGGCCAGATGCTGCTGACGCGTGCCGACCTGGAAGATCGCGAGCGCTTTCTGAACGCGCGCGATACGCTGCGGGCCTTGCTGGATAACCATATCGTGCCGGTTATCAATGAAAACGACGCGGTGGCGACGGCAGAAATTAAAGTCGGCGACAACGATAACCTGTCCGCGCTTGCTGCGATGCTGGCCGGGGCCGACAAGCTGCTGCTGCTGACCGATCAGGCCGGCCTGTTTACCGCCGATCCGCGCAATAATCCGCAGGCGGAGCTGATCCGCGACGTGCACGGTATTGACGATGCGCTGCGCGAGCTGGCGGGCGGCAGCGTCTCCGGCCTGGGAACCGGCGGTATGGCGACCAAGCTTCAGGCTGCCGACGTGGCCTGCCGCGCCGGTATCGATACCATTATCGCCGCCGGCAGCCGCGCGGGCGTGATTGGCGATACGATCGACGGCAAGCCGGTCGGCACCCGCTTCCACGCGCTGCAAACGCCGCTGGAGAACCGCAAGCGCTGGATCTTCGGCGCGCCGCCGGCGGGCGAGATCACCATCGACGACGGCGCGCTGGCCGCCATGCTGGAACGCGGCAGCTCGCTGCTGCCAAAAGGTATTCGGGAGATCAGCGGCAACTTCTCGCGCGGCGAGGTGATCCGCATTCGCAGCCTGCAAGGGCGCGACGTGGCGCACGGCGTCTGCCGCTATAACAGCGATGCGATGCGGATGATAGCCGGGCACCATTCCCAGCAAATCAGCGAAATTTTAGGCTACGAATATGGCCCGGTCGCGGTTCACCGTGACGATATGATCGTCAGTTAAGGAGCAGCAGATGCTTGAAGAAATGGGTAAAGCCGCGAAAGCCGCTTCTTACCAGCTGGCGGTGCTCTCTACCGCACAAAAAAACCAGGTCCTGATGACCATTGCGGATCGTCTGGAAGCGCAGAGCGCGGATATCCTGGCCGCTAACGAACTTGACCTGGCGGACGCCCGCAAAAACGGCCTGAGCGAGGCGCTGTTGGATCGCCTGATGCTTAATCCTGCCAGGCTGCAAGGCATTGCGAACGACGTGCGTCAGGTGTGCCATCTGGCCGATCCGGTCGGCGTAGTGATGGACGGCGGCGTGCTGGACAGCGGGCTGCGTATTGAACGTCGGCGCGTGCCGCTGGGCGTGGTGGGCGTGATTTATGAAGCGCGTCCGAACGTGACGGTGGATGTCGCCTCGCTGTGCCTGAAAACGGGCAATGCGGCGATCCTGCGCGGCGGTAAAGAGACTTATCGCACCAATGGCGCGACCGTGCGCGTGATCCAGGACGCGCTGAAGGAGCACGGCTTACCGGCGGGCGCGGTACAGGCGATTGAAAGCCCGGATCGCGAGCTGGTCAACCAGCTGCTGAAGCTGGATCGCTATGTCGATATGCTGATCCCGCGCGGCGGCGCTGGCCTGCACAAGCTGTGCCGCGAGCAGTCGACCATTCCGGTGATCACCGGCGGGATCGGCGTTTGCCATATTTTTGTCGATAGTAACGCGGACGCTGCGGCGGCGTTAAACGTGATCGTTAACGCCAAAAAACAGCGTCCCAGCGCCTGTAATTCCGTAGAGACGCTGCTGGTGCATACGGCGATAGCCGAGGCGTTCCTGCCTGCGCTAAGCGCGCGTATGCAGGATGAAGGTATTAATCTGCACGCCGATCCGCGCTCGCTGCCGCTGCTGCAACAAGGCCCGGCGGTGGTCAGCGCGGTGACGGAAGAACAGTATCGCGATGAATGGCTGGCATTGGATCTCAACGTGAAGCTGGTGGACGGACTGGACGAGGCTGTCGCGCATATTCGTGAATATGGCACGCAGCACTCCGACGCGATCCTCACGCGCAGCATTGTGAACGCAGAGCGTTTTGTTAACGAGGTTGATTCTTCAGCGGTATACGTTAACGCCAGCACGCGCTTTACCGACGGCGGGCAATTTGGCCTGGGCGCGGAAGTGGCGGTCAGCACCCAGAAGCTGCACGCGCGTGGCCCGATGGGGCTGGAGGCGCTGACCACCTACAAATGGGTGGTTTTCGGCAATGATACCGTGCGCGGCTAATCGCGTGGGCCACAGGGAAGTGGCTTACATTCCACAGGGAGATAAGTAATTGAACTAAAAAGGAAGGTTCTGATGATTACGTTTTCCCAACTGCTTCCCTTCGCGGCTATCGCTTTTGGGCTGGTGCTGACGCCAGGCCCGAATATGATCTATCTGCTTTCCCGTTCCCTGTGCCAGGGCCGCCGCGCGGGCTTTGTCTCGCTGAGCGGCGTGGCGCTCGGTTTTATTTTCTATATGGTTTGCGCCGCGCTGGGGATCACCGCGCTGGTTATGGCGGTGCCGCTGGCTTATGAGGCGCTGCGCATTGCGGGGGCCTGCTATCTGCTCTATATGGCCTGGCAGGCTGTTTTTGGCGGTAAATCACCTTTTGCGCTGCGCGACCTGCCGCCCGACAGCACCCGTAAGCTGTTTACTATGGGCTTGCTGACCAACCTGTTAAATCCTAAAGCGGCAGTTATTTACCTCACGCTGTTGCCGCAGTTTATCCGGCCGGAGCAGGGCGACGTATTGTCCCAGTCTTTGCAGCTTGGCTTTACCCAAATCGCAATCAGTATGCTGGTTAATGGCTCACTTATCTTTGCCGCTGGCAGTATTGCTGGCTTTCTGGCACGGCGCCCAACGTGGCAAAAGCTTCAGCGCTGGCTGATGGGCACGGTGTTAACCGGCCTGGCGATGCGCATGCTGTTGGAAGGGCGGAAGTAACGCGGAAGGACGAGCAGACCGCGAACCGCCAGACAGGCCAGAAGAGAGTAAGAAAAGCAGAGCAGGCAAAAAACGGGGCGAGCGTTACCTGTTGATTATAAAGTCATCATTTAGTCCGCAGGCGCTTGACTCCGCGTCAGGTTTTTTTTAACGTAGTGACCGCAGTATCCCTCCTGAAAGCCGATATAGCTCAGTTGGTAGAGCAGCGCATTCGTAATGCGAAGGTCGTAGGTTCGACTCCTATTATCGGCACCATTTCAAACTCTTCCCAAGTCTACCGAAATCAACTAAAAGCCCGTATACTGCGGTTTCCGGCCCGTATCTTATCTCCTGTTATCAACTGGACTCAACCGAAATCAAGTCGCAGTTGGGGGCATAAGTGGGGGCATTCTGTGTTCGGTCCAGGGAGATGCCCCCAATGAAGCTTAATGCTCGACAGGTAGATGCTGCTAAACCCAGAGAGAAAGCCTACAAGCTAGCAGATGGTGCAGGCTTGTATCTTGAAGTTGTTCCTTCTGGTTCTCGATACTGGCGGATGAAATATCGCTTCAATGGAAAAGAGAAACGTATGGCTTTTGGTGTCTATCCGGCAGTGTCCCTTGCACAAGCGAGGGCACTGCGTGATGAAGCCAAGAAAAAGCTGGCCGAAGGTATCGACCCATCGTTTGCCAAGAAAGAAGAAAAGTTGGTTCGCGATGTGCAGCTCAATAATACGTTTCAGGCTGTGGCACTTGAATGGCACGGAACGAAGGTGAGCCGGTGGTCAGAAGGTTATGCCTCCGACATTATCGAAGCCTTCAATAAAGATATTTTCCCTTATATTGGCCAACTGCCGGTGAATGACATCAAGCCTTTGGTTCTGCTGAATGTGCTACGTCGAATGGAAAGCCGTGGCGCGACAGAGAAGGCCAAGAAGGTTCGCCAGCGTTGCAGTGAAGTCTTTCGTTACGCCATCGTTACCGGTCGTGCGGAATACAATCCTGCAGCGGATCTAACCAGCGCAATGTCAGGGCATGAATCGAAGCATTATCCCTTCCTTACTGTTGAGGAGTTACCAGACTTCTTTAAAGCTCTCGCAGGCTACGCAGGAAGCCCGTTAGTTGTTCTTGCCGCTCGTCTGCTGATCCTTACAGGAGTTCGTACTGGCGAGCTACGAGGTGCTTTCTGGAGTGAATTTGATCTTGAGAAAGCGGTGTGGGAAATCCCTGCAGAGCGTATGAAGATGAAACGGCCTCACCTTGTCCCCCTCTCTACCCAAGCGCTGGAAATCGTACAGCAACTCAAAGTGATGTCAGGGCAATATCCACTGGTGTTCCCGGGACGTAATGATCCCCGCAAGACGATGAGTGAAGCGAGTATTAATCAGTTATTCAAACGGATTGGGTATACGGGGAAGGTAACGGGTCATGGTTTCCGTCACACGATGAGTACGATTTTGCACGAGGAAGGGTTCAATACGGCATGGATTGAAACCCAGCTTGCGCATGTCGATAAGAATGCGATTCGTGGGACGTACAACCATGCGTTGTATCTGGAAGGGCGGAGGGAGATGATGCAGTGGTATGCAGATTTCATCGGTCAAGTAGGTAAATTCCAGCTCACCTCTAGTTTATGCAGCTATTAGCTTAATTGCTTGGATAGAGTGATAAGGGGCAAGTAGAGCCTCTTCTCTCCGAAGAGGCTGGACCAACGTGAGCTTATTTTTTGCCTTCGGAGTTAGCGCTTTACTCAGATTTTTTTCTGTACCGCAGGATGTGAAGATCTACGGAGGTTAGAGATGAAAATCATGCTATGTTTGTCTCTGAAGAGTGGGTCAAAATGCTATAACTTTTTCAAAGAGGCGTTATATCGTGAAAGTTGTCTTTAATGTTAATGGTAAAAAAGTTCCGCTCAAATCTCTGCAATATATAAGTAAAGCAAATCAACTTGAAGTAATGAGGAATTGGTTTTTTGAAAATTTCGAAGATCCCGCAAACTCTTGCCCGTATGAATCCCGTGAAGGCGGATATGCTTACATTTATGGTGGCCCATATGAAGCAAGTGAAGAGTTACAAGCGATGTTTGAAGGGTACGTGAAATTTGATTATATCCAAGAATTAGTTAGTGATTTACAAGAACAGTGCTACGAGTGGTCTGGCAATTCAAATAATATTAATGATTGGTACGACGAAGACTTGTACGATGCTGTTACATCTTCCGAACAGCCTTTTTCTAAGTTCGTTGAAAGCATTGATGGAATAAAATCGCTGGCTAAAGGTGATTTTAAAGATAAGCAAAAAGAACATCTGCTTAGCATCTTATATATTAACGTCATTACAGCCTTGGAAACGCTTTATGTTGAGTTATTTATTAACTCTATAGATAAAAATGACTCATACCTTACAGATTTCATAGAAAAAGGTAAGACGGAATTTAAGGTAAATAAAGAAATTTTGGCTTTGCCATTCAAAGGAGAAACTATTGAAAACATGAGGGCGGAATTGATTAAAGCAATCAAAGAATATTTGATTAGTGCAAGTTGGCATAGTACAAACAAAGTTGTAGGGCGTTATAAAGCTACATTTGACATTAATGTACAAAAAGAGTGGCCAATAGACGAGATCGAAATAGCAACACAAAAGCGTAATCATTTAGTTCATCGTGGCGGGAAAGATAAAGAAGGCAATTCGGTAGTGATTACTGAACAAGATTTAGATATGTTGCTGGATCACGCTCAATCGCTTGGAGAAAAATTATTTGATAGTCTTGGGGTAGCATTACAGAAAAAAGATGAGAGCGAATTTTGAGTCTCGGGTTTGGTTGGTAGTGCTACCGATAAAGAGCAAGAAACTGATACGCGGCAGGCAGTGCCTGCCGGAGGATTACTTTTTACTTCCAAACTGAATACTGAGAAATTTATTCTCTGCTTTATCACCACGAAGAGTAAGAACTATTTTTGATTTCAGCTCTAACATTTCGATTTCAGATAAAGTTGTTTCCATAGCATTAAAGTTTTCAGTGTTTAAAGATGCTATATATTGCTTTCCGCTTCGTTTTAATGATTGCTTGACAAAAGAGAACCACTTTACGCGAATGTAAGCGCACCAGAGTCGATTTAGACGACCGATTGCCGGTCAGTGTGACCCCTGGGCATAAATCGGATTGAATGGATCAACTAGGCCGATGTCAGGTGATTACTAGAACTGTACAAACGGGCAGCTTAAAACAGGTTTACGTAACAACTATCTTGAAAAACGCCGCTACATAGATTTTAAGCTGCTGAGAAGATGTGATATTATATCTTCATCACTTTAAGAATACAGCCTAGACCCCTTTTGTAATTAATCTTCATCTTCTTCTACAAGTGCTTCTTCTACGCTTTTGAACTCTTCTAGTGCTGCTGTGAGCAATTCAACAATCTCACTTGCGATGACTGCTGGTGGCTGAAGATTTTCTATATCTTCCAATGATTGGTCTTTCAACCAGGTGATATCGAGATTTGTCTTATCTCTTGCGATGATCTCGTCATAGCGGTACTCACGCCAACGACCATTTGGTCCCGCTCCAGTCTCTTCGTTTTGTACTTCAGCCCATGTCGCGACACGCGCTTTGAGGTTACCAGGTTTATAGAGCTCAACAAATTCGTCAAAGTCACTACGAACAAGTTTATTCGTCCTTAACGTTTTGTGTACATTAGTTCGATAGTCATAAACCCATACGCTTTCAGTCCAAGGTTTTTTGGCGGCAGGTTTCGCATCAAAAAATATCACGTTTGCTTTAACTCCTTGTGCGTAAAAAATGCCCGTCGGTAGGCGCAAGATAGTGTGCAGTTTAAAGCGAGCCAGCAGTGCTTTGCGAATTGTTTCACCGGCCCCCCCCTCAAACAACACGTTATCAGGTAAAACAACCGCAGCTTTGCCTGAGTTCCTACCATCAACTTTCAGCATGTTACCGATATGCTGAACGAAGTTAAGCTGTTTATTCGAAGTTTCTGCCCAAAAGTCCGCACGGGTGTAGGTCAGCTTTTCTTTCTCTAATTTTCCGGTAGAGTCGTTAATGATAGTGATTGAGCTTTTTTTACCAAAAGGGGGATTCGCGAGAACCATATCTACTTTGTTTAAACCGACCTCTTTTGCGAGCGCATCAGATGTAGATATCGGACACTCTTCAGTTCCAATACCATGAAGGTAAAGGTTCATAGCACATAGACGTGCGACTGAGTCTGATATATCGTTCCCACTTATTGCTTCATTTTTTAAGAAACGGTTTTCTTTTTTCGACAACGACTTAGGCATTCTTTTTCCGGTCACTCGATCTATGTCGAAAAGCACATAGTCGTGCGCTGCCGTCAAAAAGCCTCCAGTACCGCAAGCAGGATCAGCAATTGTCTGCATTGGTTGAGGCTGCATTACATCTACAATAGCCTCAATGATTGGTCTTGGCGTAAAGTACTGGCCCGCACCCTTCTTCTCACTTTCAGCCCCTTTTTGGAGTAGGCCTTCGTAAATCTCGCCTTTGACATCAATACTCAATGATGACCATGATTCTTTATTAATCATGGATATCAGGCGCTCAAGCTTTTCTGGATCTTGAATTTTGTTCTGCGCCTTACGGAAAATCATACCCAGAGTGCCTTTTTGGCTACCCAGACTCTCCAATGTATGGCGATATTCCACCTCCAAATCTGAACCATCTAACTCTATCAGCTTGGCCCAACGATCCGCCGCAAGACTTTCTCCGCCCTGTCCACTTTCAGCGCGCTCAGATGACATTTTCAGAAAAATCAGATAGGTTAGCTGCTCAACATAATCACCGTAGCCAACGCCTTCATCACGTAATACATGGGCATAGTTCCAAACACGGTTTAAAATTTCTTCTGCACTAATATTATTCATTTTAGAACTCTAATTTACTGCCTCAAGCAACCCTTTTTCTTTAATTACTTGAGTACATGCTGAGGTGAACGGTTGATGCCCATTAATATAACCAACCAATTCATCAGCTAACTGATCACATTGTGCTTGATCTCTATTGGGTGAGCTTTCGGCTTCAATTAACCTGTCACAAAGAATACCAACCTCATCCATCAAATCTTTCCGTTGATAATTCCATGTTCCTTCATCCAGATGATAAAACGCTATTGATTGAATAGCTCTTTTGTTCTTCCACGGATCTTGCTGTACAGAAAAAGTAGCAAGTGGCCTACCATCATTAGTATCGAAACAAATTAATTTACAATCACCAATCACTGTTGGATCGAGAAGAACAGGATTCTCATTCCGCTCACCTGCTTCGTCGATAGCTCTAGCATCACCATCTTTAAGAGGAAAATACGCGCCTTTTCCAACAATTTGACCTGTCAGATAATCAGTAATTCGAACGTTACATGTAGGGTGTGATAGTCGGAAATTAGTCCAATCAAAAGCTCGCCACCAGTAACCAGAGTGTGCAACTCCATTAAGACCGTGAGGCTTCTTCTTTGGTCTGAAGTGTTCAACGTGCCCTTGTTGAACTTGTAGTTCCGACTCAGAATACCAACATTTTAAGTTGCCCAACTGCCACAGAGCTGGCTTTAACTTTGACCAACGATCACCGTTGGCATCAATAAAAGCACTACGTTGATCTGCTGGTAACGCAGCAATTTGTGCTTTTGCCAAATCGATGTCTGTTAAATCGACCAATCTACGCAGATGGCGTTTATCTATGTATCTCAAACGTCCTCCTTTTTTCTCGATAACCGTTTAGCAATATCAAGAGAAATCCGTTTCCTAACCTGCCAAGAAACATGATCAGGAGTTGCGTTTGCAATTTCTGGAAACTCTTTTTGTGCTTCGGTAATTGCGCGGATATATTCTAGATATAGAGGATCACGTGCTGCATGTGAAAAATCTAATTTTCCAAGAATTGTGTTGAGCTCATCAAGTCGCTGTCTGTCTTCATCGGTTTTTTCTTCTTTTAAACCCAGCTCACGTTTTTCATCAAGCAAATTCAGAGTATCCCTATCCAGGGTCGAGCGTAACTTAAAGAAATCACTGGTTAGAATAGCCTGGAAACCCATCCCTTTTGGAGCGGTGGTAGGGTGATAGCTATAAATCTGACCATCCGAGTTTTTGTCCACAATCACAACTTCGTGCTTGTCTAAACCTGCAAAAGTAAGTGGGCTGTGTGTGGTAATTAAAATTTGGCTGTTTTTAGGGTCGACACCATATGTTCTGAGGTTTTTTAACAAATCCAAGCACCACGCTGGATTAAGGTGTGTGTCCGGCTCATCTAACAAAAAGAGACTTTCATCTCGCTGAGTGAAACGCATAAGCCCAATAATAGTGAGCAGCTGTTGCTCACCTTCACTCATTTCCTTGAAAGTAATCGCATCCTTAACACCTTTAAGCCTCACACGGATCTTTAATCCGCTGCCGTCTAGGCTCAAAATATCACTGAAAATAGAACTTTCTAAACGAGTGAAAAATTCTTTTGGCTCTAACCCGTCAGCTAATTTATTAATAGAGTCCTGAGAGTTTAAAAAACAATATCTTGTTTCTAAGTTAGTCGTTCGATTTATTGATATTTCTTTTCTTTCGGTCCCAGCCATTGGTGCATAGGCAAGACTAAATAATTTATTTAAGAATGGCTCAACATTTCCGCCAGCCCCCCAAAAACGCCTATCTTTGTTCTGCTTTTCTAGTTCGCTCTTTTTAGTCGAACTACTCCAATAGGGTTCTTGAAGTGTAAACAAGACTGAAGACAAGCTTTCTATGTCGAACTCATCCAACAAAAACTTTGCAGTAGCCTCATCCTGCTTAGCAAAAAAAGATAATAATGAAAACTGACTATGGTGAGGCTTAGCTAAAAACATAGTTCTAAGCGACATTTCCTCCCCATCCTTCTGGTCAGAATAGTAATCGCGCTCGTGAGTTTCGAACGCTTCATTAAAGCGTGCCGATATTCCTGAGTAGTAACCAAAAACATAATCAGGAAGCAGTCTTTCATCTCTAAATTGATAAACGCCGCTTTCGTTTTTAATAGCTTGGTTGCGGCGGTTAAATTCAGTCTCTTTTAACTCTACAAATAATTTTTCAATTTCTTCGATACTTTTATCTTCAATATCTGCAGCGTTTTCAATTACCCAATAAGAGCGTTTGAAGCGCTGAATATTTTCTCGCCGAGTACCTTTGCGCCTAGGCTTTTTACTCGATTTACCTTTAGATATTACTTTTACATAGTGATCACGGCATCGATATTTAATCGCATACTCAAAGTCAGATTCTTCACAAAGATCTAAGTCTCTGAAAATCCATGCGATGGACTCCAATATATTGGATTTGCCGACACCATTGCGACCAATAATAACTTGGCGTTCAGACTTTAAGGAAAAATCCACCTCAAAACTTGTGAGATTTTTGAAGTTTTCTAATCGTAACCAATCAATTTTCACAACTAATCCTTTAGCTTCAATTTAATCTCTGACTCTTTTTCATAAGGCCAGTTTTTAATCAGTTTTTCGTCAGGTGAGAGCTGTGCTACTTTCTCTGAGATTTCGGCCAGCTCAATATAAAATTCTTCAACTTCATTAGATGAAAAACCAGCTAACTGCATCAGCTCATCAGGTTTTATAGGTTCGCTTTGTTCATTCAACACTGTCAGTAATGGTTTACGCCCTGAAGTCACTTTTTCCCCCCTCTTGATTGAACGTTTTGGCTTTGTTTCTGCTAAAGCTTCTTTTTCTGTCTTAATTTGATCTAGAAGATCTTTGGTATTTTCTTTGCTGTTATGTTGTACCAACTCACCAGAAAATGCCTTCGCTAATATTGAAGACTTTAGGGAAACTGAATGTTTTATCTTTCCATCTATAGTGGTTTCTGCTCTACTTGCGCTTGCCAACTTTTCGGTCACTTGTAGCACTAACTCTCGTTGTTCTTCAACTGACATCAATGGAACAGAAACTGTTTCTAATATTGCTAAGTTGATATTTTTTTGGGCTGTGGCTGGAGCATAGCGATCAAGGTCTTCTCTGACTGTCCTAAAGAAGAACTCTATATATTCAACTGAAATATTTTCATTTTGAGGGATAAAACCTACTACACTGTCAGGGAAACATGCATCAATACCAAGTATTGCTGTTTCAGCAATATTTGCGGCAATAGTGATACACAATGTACCTTTTGGCCATAAACGACTTTGAGCAAGCCCTTTTTTTGAATATGTCTGCTTATAATTTGTTAAAAGGCCATCAGCTGCTCGTACGTCACCAGTTTGAACAAACGGATAATCTCCACCATATAAACTCGGGTCATTACGTGGTCTATGCTTTGATTTTCCTCTATTTAACTCACCAAGCTGAGTTATAGTAGCCCAAGTCCAACTATCGGGTATTTCAGGTAAGGAAGACACATCAGCCTGAGGGGGCTCTTTATAATTCTCCTTCCATTTATCGTTCTTCGGCGTATTCCCTTTCTCTTCAAAGGACTTTAGCTGCTCAGCTTCCCAGTTAGCTCGGCGCTCATCGAGAACACGATTTAGCAACGAACTCGCTGGCTCTAACTTGTCTACATTTTGCTCACGCCATTGCTCTGTTAGCCTACCAGTGACGGCATCTTTAAGTACTGACTGACGATATTGTTGAAGCTTAGCCTTTGCTTGCTTTAACCCTTCAACACCAGCATCAATATGGGAATAAAGTTCTTCTATTTTATCGACTATTGCGTGCTGAGTGCTTAACGACGGTAAAGATACAGGGATTTTCTTCATACTCGCTTGATTAAGCTTCAAGCGAGTAGAGCCACCAACAAACCCTTTATAATCAAATTGATTCAAGTAATGACTTAAATATCTATTGGATGTAACAGAATCAAATGCCTTTAAAATATGGGCATGATTATTAACCCAAAATTTTTCTTTAACAACAAATGCCACATTTTTAGTTTTATCAAAAAATGGGGCTCCATCCTCTCCAATTAAAAGGTGTTCACCTTCAAAAATGAAGTCATCAATAAGCCCTACTTCTCCAGTTGCTCCATAATAAGGATAGAGCTCGCCTCTACTTTTACCTTTAATTCTTTTAGCTCTCTCTCCTGCATTAACAGGTATTCTCTTGGAGTCCAAAATTGCGACACAGTCTTCCAAAAGAACTTCAATCCAGCCTTCTTGTTTACCATTTTTACTTGTCATGCGATTAGGTAGCCATTCAATTCATTTACAATATTATCTAGCCTATCACCAAATAATTGCTTGGCTCTAAAAACACCACCTTGTTGATTAAAAGGCGCATATTCAAAGTCTTCAATCATCATTTCTGCATTTTCAGCAATTTGCTTTTTAATCATTTTCAGCCACTCAAGCTGACTTTCATCAAACTCAACACCCGCTTGTCGTTGCTGAACTAACCAAGCACTGAAACGCAGCTCAACGACTTTAGGGAAGGGGTCAAGTATATCCTTTATCCCTGTTGCGTAGCTCACCAAACTAACGATATTTGTCAGTAAAGCAGCGGGAGGAACACTTTTTACCTTTGCGGCTTCAAGCTGCTCATAGGCTTTCCATACTTGTGTAGGGGCGGGATTATACGGCGGCGCTTTGATGCTTTCAGCAAATTCCTCGATTTGCTCATAACTTAGATGGCGTTGATGATACTGTTTTCTGTAAATGAGTTCGATAGCTGTGGGCTCATCTTTGTTTTCTTCCATAAATTGTCTGAAGCTCTTGATGATGTGGTTCGCTTTTTCAACATCAAATCCAGCATCAAATCCAGCATCAAGCCACTCATCGGTACTTGTAATGACCCAGCAGTTCCTGCACAACTAAGCGGCTTGAGCATAGGCATGCGCCGGGGTTTTCATCTTTAGCGTCTGATGCGGATGCTTCTGGTTGTAAAACTGGAGCCAGTCGCCAATCACTCGGCTGGCATGTTGTAACGTCTCGAACCGTTACCGGTGTACGCATTGCTCTTTCAGGGTTCGGATCACTCGCTCAACCATGCCGTTTTGCTTTGGCGTATATGGTGTGATGAACTCCTGTTGTAACCCATAGCTTTTGACCAGCGCGGTTGTAGTTGCGTCTGGTAAACACCAAGCCATTGTCGCTGCGTAACAAGGATGGCGTGGTTACCCGTCCCAGGCATCCGAACCGGGTTATCAGCGCTTGCTCCTGCGCCACCTCAGCCGTCTTTGATTTACCACTGCGCGATAGATGCCCCCCAGCAACTCTCGGGTATGGCAATCAATCACCAAGGCCAACGAATACCAGACATTCTGTCCAGCCCAGATCCGACATAGGTCGGTCGCCCAACGCTGGTTAGGGGCCGATGCCACCGAGGACAAGGCCCGGAGTCTCGGGCGAAACCCAACCGGACGTTTACGGACTTGCCACCCCTTGAACTGGAAGATGCGCTGGACCGTGTTCTTGTTAAAACCCAGCAGTGCCGCCACGGTCCGATAGCTTAACGATGGATTCTCGTCGATCATGACCTTGATCGACGAGACCAGATGCTGCTGAACCTTGGGAACTGCCTTGACGCTGCGGTAATACCAAGTGCGCCGAGGCAAACCAACGGCATATTTTACTGACGGAGACCTCGGTACCCTCGGCCGGTGCGCAATCCCTGCTGAACATCGGCGACTATCTGTCGCCCTCGCCCGGCAGGGAGGCCAACTTTTTTCTGGCACGGAGCTCCAGCATGGCTTCGTCATAGGCCTTCTGGAGCTCTTTGAGCTGTTTTTCGTACTGTTCGCGGATATCCAAGTCTGTTTAACCGGCTGGTTGCAATCGGTGTTGAATAATGAGCGGCTGCGTATAGCCAGACCGGTGTTTAAACTTTTGTTGTGTCGTCGATAAAACTAACAACACCAGACTTCAATCGGGCGAACACAGTTCTTTCCACCCTATCCAGCACAGAGCTCTACTCGAAACAGAAATGCTACCGCCCCTGGCTGTCGCTACCAGATTGCTTAAACAGGATGCTAGTGGTTAGTCGCTTGATTATGCATAAAAGCCTTACCATATCAGCATATTTCGACATTTAACATTTTCCATCATCACAGAATGAGCGATTACTCGACGAAACTTGATTTGCTTTGCACAAAACGCACTCGTTGTGCCAGACTATTTGAGCATAACATACTGATATTTCATTTAATTCAGGTGGGGTGTAATACGTCCATGGGGATACACACATACCTGTGTTTCTCCCTCCTCGCCGATGATAAAAAAACAAGCCTCCCAGCCACAGGCTGGGGGATACTTGTTTTTTTTGGGGAGGAGAGAGGGACACCAGGAACAGACGAGGGATGGACTAACCGGAAATTGCGATCTCCAAATCATCGGTAGATGGGTCATAGATAAAGGGTCATAGAAAACCCGATAGGGTGACAGGACCGACTCCATCACTGTCACAGTGATCTCATTCGGTCTTTCGCGGATTGGCGGTGGTGTGACTTAACCGGCAGTGCGGCTAATGCCGAGGTGATGATCGATAAATCATCCAGATAACCGGCAAATGGAATGGGATCGGGTACCACGTCGAACGGGCTTACCAGATAAGCCCGCGCACCGATGATGAGCGCATAGCACCAGACCGGCAGATCGCCATCCGTGAGCAGGACATACAAGAGCACGGCCTTCTCCAGCAGCTCCTTAATCCCCTTGATCTCTTTTAACTTGCGCATCATGTCGCTATGACTGGGATTATTCATGGTGCATCGCCTCCAGGGTGGGAATCCGCGCTGTATCTGAATGGTGAAGTGGTCAACTAAAACTGGCCACCGCTAGAGTTTTTCGAATATCGGTTTTCCGATTCATTTGGGGGTAATCCACGGTTATATTCATGCGGCCTGAGAGCGCTGTAATAACTGACGATATAGTCCGTTATTGCCTAGGCTGCATTGCTGAAGCTTGTGTCACCCGTAACCGGTACCCATTCGTTCTTCAGACTCTTGAAGAAGCGTTCCATTGGACTGTTAGGTGGAGGAGCTCTGCTTTTTTCCTAGGAGTAAAGCGGTTCGGCACAGTTCGGAACTGATATTAGTGGCCGGTAAATAGCAGATATTCATCCATTATTTGCATGAGGGATATGTTTTCCTCCTGCCGTCCAATCAGCCACAAGCCTAGATCTTCAGGTGCCTTACGTTTCAGGTTATCCAGCCAGTCTTCCAGCGTTGCACCTATCATCAAATCGTACCAACATAGCCAGACCAGTTTGTGGCGATGCTCCGGTGAGCTGAATTGAATCGCCACGGGTTTAACAGACACCTCAGAGTCATTTAAGATGGCTGAAAGAGAGGTGCCCATGAGCGGTAAGCGTTATCCAGAAGAGTTTAAAATTGAAGCAGTCAAACAGGTTGTCGATCGTGGCCATTCTGTTTCCAGCGTTGCAACACGTCTCGATATCACTACCCACAGCCTTTACGCATGGATAAAGAAGTACGGTCCGGATTCTTCCACTAATAAAGAACAGTCAGATGCTCAGGCCGAGATCCGCCGTCTCCAGAAAGAGCTGAAGCGGGTTACCGACGAACGGGACATATTAAAAAAAGCCGCGGCGTACTTCGCAAAGCTGTCCGACTGAGGTACGCCTTTATCCGTGACAACACCTGTTGCTGGCCTGTTCGCCTGCTCTGTCGGGTGCTGGATGTTCATCCCAGTGGTTTTTACGCCTGGCTTCAGCAGCCGCATTCACCACGCCATCAGGCAGACCTGGGACTGACAGGACAGATTAAACAGTTCTGGCTGGAATCGGGATGCGTCTATGGTTATCGCAAGATCCATTTGGATCTGCGGGACAGCGGGCAACAGTGCGGAGTGAACAGAGTCTGGCGACTGATGAAACGTGTCGGGATAAAGGCTCAGGTCGGATACCGGAGCCCGCGGGCACGTAAAGGCGAGGCCAGTATCGTGTCGCCCAACAGGCTCCAGCGACAGTTCAATCCGGATGCTCCGGATGAGCGTTGGGTAACGGACATAACCTACATCAGGACCCACGAAGGCTGGCTGTATCTTGCCGTGGTTGTTGATCTGTTCTCACGCAAAATTATCGGCTGGTCCATGCAATCCCGGATGACAAAGGACATTGTCCTGAACGCACTGCTGATGGCTGTATGGCGGCGTAATCCCCAAAAACAGGTGCTGGTTCATTCGGATCAGGGCAGTCAGTACACAAGCCATGAGTGGCAGTCGTTCCTGAAATCACACGGCCTGGAGGGCAGCATGAGCCGTCGCGGTAACTGCCATGATAATGCGGTTGCAGAAAGCTTTTTCCAGTTGTTGAAACGCGAACGGATAAAGAAAAAGATCTACGGAACGCGGGAAGAAGCCCGCAGCGATATTTTTGATTACATCGAAATGTTTTATAACAGTAAGCGTCGGCATGGTTCTAGCGATCAAATGTCACCGATAGAATATGAAAACCAGTATTATCAACGGTTCGGAAGTGTCTAGATTATCCGTGGCGATTCATTCCACTCGTTGCGGGTAATTTCCCAGAGTTCGGAATCAAGCAGGCCGCTGACATATTCTTGCTTCCCCGTCCTGATAAGCCGCATACCGCTACTGGCTGAAATAAGCTGTGATCGGCTATTGAGTGCAGCCTTCGGAGCTCGCAGTAGCGGCTTATTTAATGTATTAAACCAATAATCTGTAACCACAGTACTGGCCTCACGCATATAGCCCTGCCTCTGATACTCCGGCGCCAGCCAAAATCCACGATTATTATCCTCAATGTCATAAAGACAAATTAAACCCATAAGGTCATCAGGTGCCTCACGACGTCTGATAGTCCAGAACCAGGCGATTCCTTTTGCCATATCGGGCAGTGCAACGTTATTAACGTAATTCTCAGCGCCGTTATCAGGATAAGGCCATGGTACTGAGGCGACCATATAGCGGACAATCTCCCAATGCGGGTAGAGCTTTTGAATCTGAGGCGCATCTTCTGCAACCAGCGGTTTAAGCCACAGACGTTTTGTTATGAGCGTAGGTATCTGCATCAGTCAATTTCCTTTTGTGTATTTCGACGTTTTCGAACAGTGACGTCAGCGGCTGCGGGTTCTTATCATTAAGAATGGCTCCCGGTCACACCAGAAGTCCGGTTTACAAACTGAAGGTTCCTCACATGCCGGGTCTTCTACTGTCGCTAACGCTACGACGCTACCCACGTCAGTACAGCTGGGTGAACTTATTCTTAATGTCTTCCATCTGCGGTCATCCCTGTCCGAAAACGAAAAGAAATTCTCAGCGCAGTGCTGCATCCCGACATGATGAAGGTGCCGTTAGCCGACAGACCGGGCGCAAAATCATTCCAACGCCCCCTCCAGTCCTGAAGGAGGCGCAAAACATTATTTAAACAGTTTCTGCACGAACTCGGCATAGGCCGGACGCCAGACATCCATCTCATGGTTTAAGCCAGGATACATTTTATAGTCGAACCTGATGTGCTTTTTCTCCAGCTCGTTTTTCAGCCCGGCAATATCCTGGCCGGTAACGGAATCTTTTTCGCCCACCACCACGGTGAAGTTATGCAGCTGCCTGTTAATCTCCTCGGGCCTGTCGAGCTGACGAGCAATGCCTGTATCCGGCACCGTTACGCTGGTTACGCCGCTCAGCGTCGCCAGCCAGCCAAAGCTGTCCAGATGGTTCATGCCGGAAAAGAGAGCCTGAAAACCGCCTTGCGATAAGCCGGCCAGCGCGCGGCCGTTCGCATCCTGGCGCACGTTAAATCGGGCGTCGACCAGCGGAATAATATCGTGCATGAGTTCGCGGTCTGCGGCTTTGGCATTAAGAAGGTAAAAGGTTTTGCGCCGATCTTTCGGCGGGAAATTTTCCGGGATCGCCTGAGCGATATCCGTTTCTGTATCCGGGACAACGACCAGCATCGGTTTGATTTTGCCTTCGGCCAGCAGGTTATCCATGATTTGCGGCAGGCGTCCCTGGTCAATAGCGGAAAGTCCGGTATCGCCAAAGCCATGATAGAAATAGAGCACCGGCAGCGGTTCGCTTTTGCCGCTATAGCCCGGCGGCGTCCAGACAAACATCCTGCGCTCTGAATGCAGCTCTTTTGAGTGGTAAGTCATCGTCAACAGATCGCCATGCGGCACGGCGCGATCGTCCAGAATACTGCCCGGCACCAGGATCAGGCTGGTATTGACCTGGCGCTGCGGCTTCTGAAAACGGCTGCCGGTATCGACAGAACGAAAGCCGTCTACATCAAAGTAGTATTCGTACAAATCCGGGGCCAGCGAGCCGCTTTTCCACGACCACACGCCGCTTTTATCCTTGCTCATATCGTGAGAGACAAAGCTATCCGGGGAGGAGCCGGTAATGACTGATACCCGCTTTGCATCCGGCGCGAAAAGACGGAAGGTCACGCTTTTATCTGCGTTTACCTGCGTCACGTAACGGCTAACCGGCACCGATAAATCAGGCGTGGCCGGAAAAGGCGCGGCGGCGGCAGGCATAGCCGCACAGCCCAGCAGGGCGGTGGCGGCCAGGGTCAGGCAGGCAATGTTGTTTTTCATTTTAAGTCCCTTATTTTTTTATACACAACCTTTGAACGGGTACGACTGGCAGGTCAATCAGAGCGCCTGCTGTAAACGAGGCGGTTGGCCTGGTCGTTATCCAGCGTATCAACAGAACGCTTTTTGTCCAGGCGGGTTTGCATCTGTTATCGGGGAAAGGGGTGCTGATACTGTCAGGCGGGGCACGATCGCAGAGGCGAGGGCATCACCTCTGCTCAGATAATTACACGCTTTAAAGCATTACCACGGCGCGCGATTTTGATCGAAATAGAAGCCAGCGGTGGTCTCTCCAGGCGCCTGATCCGCCAGCCAGACAATACCGGCGGCAGCCTCGGTAACCGTTCTGGGGCCGGAATGGCCGTTGAAATCCGTGGCGGTATAGCCCGGATCGACCGCGTTCACGCTGATACCGTAAGCGGTAAGCTCTTTAGCGAAGGCGACCGTTATCGCATTAACGGCCGTTTTTGAACTGGTGTAGCCCATTGCCTGTACGTGGGAATAAGGATGACTGGGATCGGCGACCCATGTCAGCGAGCCCAGCCCGCTCCCGATCATAATAACCCTGGCCTCCTGCGCGGCTTTAAGCAGCGGAATAAAAGCCTGCGTGACCCTGATAATGCCAAAAACATTGGTGTCGTAGACCGCCATAATATCGCTGATGCTTTGCGCGCTCGGGGCCACCGGCTGCGCGCCCGAAATGCCGGCATTGTTGATAAGAATATCCAGCTTCTCGTCTTCCTTTAGCACCTGCTGAACAGCTTCCTCAATACTTTGTGTTTTGGTGACGTCAATAATAACCAAATGGGCATTGATGCCCCATCCGGTCAGTTTGTCTACGGCAGCTTGCCCACGCTCTTTGTCGCGGCTGCCCAGCCAAATTTTGTAACCCAGCAGGCCCAGCTGTCTGGCCGTTTCGAATCCGATGCTTTTGTTCGCGCCGGTAATAAGAACACTTTTGTTTTTCATATGCGGGCTCCAGTCAGGTTTGATTTTTTCCGTAACGGAAAGCAGTGCGTTGTCTGATTTATAACCTGTGCGGCGCTGTTTGATAATCGGGTGCAATACGAATAAGGTGATCGCAATAGCGAACAATCACGGGAAAGGGCAATGGATGATTTAGCGGTTTTCCTCG
Source organism: Erwinia sp. TECH1 (assembly GCF_054057575.1). Lineage (NCBI taxonomy): Bacteria > Pseudomonadati > Pseudomonadota > Gammaproteobacteria > Enterobacterales > Erwiniaceae > Erwinia > Erwinia sp. TECH1. The sequence continues at coordinate 1,242,959 of NZ_JBSRZK010000001.1, forward strand.
CGGTTTTTAAAGATAAGGGCTTTCGGGTAGCGGCAAAAAAGCTGGGCCTGTCGCCTTCCACGGTCAGTGAAAGGATCACGGCGCTGGAGGTGAGGCTTGGCGTGCCGCTTTTTATTCGCACCACGCGTAGCGTTATGCCAACCGAAGCAGGCCGGACGCTGGCTGAACGAATGACGCCGCTGCTTGATGAAATGCGATCGGTACTGAATGACGTTGCCAGCTCTCAGCAAGAGGTGCGCGGCACGCTTAAATTGAACGTTACCGGCGCGGTCATGGTTGATATCTTACCGCCCTTGCTGGACCGTTTTCTTAGTCGTCATCCGGGCTTACACGTAGAAATCATGGTGGATGACCGTCTTATTGAAGCAACGGCTGAAGGCTGCGATGCCGGTATCCGTTATGGCGAGCATCTGGCAAAAGACATTATTGCCGTACCAATAGGCCCGCGAAAACAGCGGTTAGCGCTTGCCGCCGCGCCTTCTTACCTTGATTCACAAAGCGCTCCTTCGCATCCTGGAGAGCTGGTTGACCATGACTGCATTCGCCTGAAATACTCAAGCGGCGCCCTGATCCCGTGGGAATTTGAACGCGATGGCGAAACCGTCAGCGTCAATCCCGCCGGGCGTTTGACTATCGGCGTTAACGGCGCTGCCGCGGCTATCGATCTGGCACGCAGCGGCAAAGGCGTAATCGCTACTTTTGAAAACTGGCTGCAACCCCATTTCGCTACGGGCGAGCTGCTGCCGGTGCTCCCGGCATGGTGGACCACGTTTGAAGGCCCCTGGCTTTACTTCCCCAGCCGCTTTATGTCCGCGCCGCTACGCGCGTTTGTGGACTTTCTCGCCGGGGAACGCGAGGGGCTTCAGGATCGGTGAAACAACTGTATCGGCACTTTAAGGCAGCCGGGCAGGATTACCCTGGCAACAACTTTAAGGCAGCCGAACAGGGCTGCCCTGTCGGTACCTTAAAGCCGCCCAATCCGGCTAGCCATCCTCCGCCAGGCTAAGGCGGGCCGCCGCGACATCAGCCAGAACGGAAAGCGCCAGCGAGCTGGCATCGCGAGCTTTGGGGAACAGCCCAATGGGCGCTTTGATGCGGGCGATATCCGTATCGCGCCAGCCCAGCTCGCTGAGTTTTTGCACGCGTCTGGCATGGGTGCGCTGGCTGCCCAGCGCGCCAATGTAAAACGGTCTGGCCGTCAGGGCGGCCTGCAATACCGGCAGCTCGCGGTTCAGATCGTGCCAGAGCAGCAGCACGGCGGTATGCGCATCTATCTGTGCAGCAGCCTGCGGATCGAGCGCTTCGCAGAGGTGCACATCATAGCCCGCCGCCTGGGCGAGGCTGGCCGTGACCTGCGCCTCTATCGAACGGCCAAACACAATGGTGCGCGTACAGGGGCGATAGCCGGTGGCGAAAAAATCGTTGTGCCAGCCCGTCCGGATAAGCGAGGCGTCGCTCTGTAACCGCTGGCTTTGCGGAAAGTAGCGCAGCCCCGCAGGCTGACGCTGCTCCAGCAGGTTCAGCACGTCCAGCAGGGGCCGCGCGCCGCGCAGTTTATGGATGCTGAGCGTAATGCCGCCGCCGCAGGGAAGCACAATATCGAACCAGGGCGAGCCTTCGCCATACATCACCTGACGGTCGCGACCGCAGGCGATAACCGCCATCGCTTCGTGAGCGACGGCGGCCTCCACGCAGCCGCCGGAGACAAAACCGCAGTACAAACCGTCTTCGCGCACCACCATCTGCGCGCCCAGCGCACGCGCCGCGCCGCCGCGGATCGCCACCAGCGTGACCAGCGCCGCCGAGACGCCCGCTTTTAACGCTTCTACCGCGAAGCGCAGGATAGCGGCGCTGTCGTCGGTCAGCAGCGCCTGCTGCGGCACCGGGTTCGCTGGCGCAGCCTGGTCGCTAAGGAAAGCCTGTTGCAGCATAGCGCCTCCTTAAACGACATCCGGCAGCGAAGCGAGCAGCTTATCGAGCGTAACGGGATAATCCCGCACCCGCACGCCGGTCGCGTTATACACCGCGTTGACGATAGCCGCGCTGACGCCGCACAGGCCCAGCTCGCCCACGCCTTTCGCCTTCATCGGTGAGGAAACGGGGTCGGTGTCATCCAGGAAAATGACTTCCTGTTCCGGCACGTCGGCGTGAACCGGCACTTCGTAGCCCGCCAGATCGTGATTGACGAAATAGCCCAGCCGCTTATCAACCGCCAGTTCTTCCATCAGCGCGCCGCCCAGACCCATCGTCATCGCGCCAATTACCTGGCTACGGGCGGTTTTAGGGTTAAGGATACGGCCCGCAGCACACACGGCCAGCATTCGACGCACCCGGACTTCACCGGTCGCCCTGTCCACGCCCACTTCGACAAAGTGGCCGGCGAAGGTGGATTGCTGATACTGCTTTTCCAGATCGCCAAACTCGATGCTGTCTTCCGCCGTTAGCGTACCGTCCGCTGCCGCATCGGCAAGACGAGCGCTGCGCTCTCCGTCGCGTACCTGTTCATCGGCAAAGGTCGCTGTGTTCGGATCGAAGCCAAGCTTGCTGGCTATCGCCTCGCGCAGCTTGACGCAGGCGGCATAAACGCCCGCAGTAGAACTGTTCGCGCCCCACTGGCCGCCGGAACCGGCGGAAACCGGAAAGCTGGAGTCGCCCAGCCGCACCACCACTTTTTCCAGCGGCACGCCCGCCATCTCGGCCGCCGTCTGGGCAATAATGGTATAGCTGCCGGTGCCGATATCGGTCATATCCGTTTCCACGGTAACGATGCCGTTGGCATCCAGATGCACTCGTGCGCCGGACGTCATCACCATGTTATTACGAAAGCCTGCCGCCATGCCCATTCCAACCAGCCAGCGACCTTCTTTTACCTGTGCGGGCGTAGCGTTGCGGCGGTCCCAGCCGAAGCGCTCCGCGCCGGTGCGCAAGCATTCAACCAGCTGACGACGCGAGAAAGGGCGGTCAGGATTGGCAGGATCGACCTGGGTATCGTTAAGGATGCGGAAGGCCACCGGATCGATACCCGCTTTCTCCGCCATCTCATCAATGGCGATCTCCAGCGCCATCAGACCCGGCGCTTCGCCCGGCGCGCGCATGGCGTTGCCTTCAGGCAGATCGAGCTTCGCCAGCCGCAGGCCGGTGAAACGGTTAGCGCCGGCATAAAGCAGTTCGGTCTGCTGCACCGCCGTCTCCGGCGTGCCGCCGGGCAGGTTGCCCGACCAGCTTTCATGGGCGATAGCGGTGATATGACCAGACTGGTCGGTGCCGATACGAATATGCTGGATGGTGGCCGGGCGGTGCGTGGTGTTATTAGGGATAACCGGCCTCGGCAGCATCACCTTTACCGGCCTTTTTGCGGCGCGAGCGCCCAGCGCGGCCAGCACCGCATCGCTGCGTAAGAACAGTTTGCCGCCGAAGCCGCCGCCGATATAGGGCGAGATCACGCGCACGTTCTCTTCCGGCAGCTTCAGCGTTTTCGCTAAGTCTGTTCGGCACCAGTTAATCATCTGGTTAGAGGTCCAGACGGTCAGCTTTTCGCCCTCCCAGACCGCCATAGAAGCGTGCGGCTCCATCGCCATATGGCTTTGATCCGGCGTGGTGTAGGAAGCGTCAAGCTTCAGCGCCGCCGAGGAAAAGGCCTGGTTGAAATCACCGACGTGGGTATCCGGCTGATCTTCCGGCGCTTCGGTGACGCCAGGTTTTTCCGCAGCGAGATCCCAGCTACCTCGTTCACGGCGATACTGCACGTCAACCAGCTGGGCGGCCGCGCGCGCCTGCTCAAAGGTTTCCGCCACCACCAGCGCCACGGCCTGGTGATAGTGCTCAACCTCCGGCCCGCCCAGCAGCGTGGCGGTATTTTTTTCGCCCTTGCCGAGGCTGCCGGCGTTTTTCGCCGTGACCACGGCCAGCACGCCCGGCGCGCTCTGCGCGGCCTGAAGGTCCATCGAGGTGATACGCCCCTTAGCGATGGCGGCACCGACAACATAGCCATAGGCCACGTTGGACGCTTTATCGTGCCATTCATAGGCGTAAGTCGCGGTTCCCGTGGTTTTCATCGGGCCGTCGATACGATCGTGAGGACGCCCTACAACTTTCAGCTGATCGATAGGGTTATCGCCTGCGGGCTTATCGAATTTCATATTTTATGCCCTCGCTTCCGTCAGTACCGAGGCGAGCGTGCGCTTCGCCAGGAGCAGCTTGTATTCATTTTCATGGGTGGGGTGCGCGTCGGCGAACAGCCGATCGTAAACCGCCTGCACGCCATGCGGCAGCTGTGCATCCGCCTCTTCCTGCCGCCAGGGCTTATGCGCCACACCGCCAGCCGCAACGCGCCCCGTGCCATCAGGCTGCACGATAGCAGCAATCGACACCAGCGCAAAAGCGTAAGAAGCGCGATCGCGCACCTTGCGATAGATATGCGTGCCGCCGAGCGGGCGGGGCAGGGTAACGGCGACAATCAGCTCGCCCGGCTTCAGCGCGGTTTCACGGTGAGGCGTGTCGCCCGGCGCCAGATAGAAATCGCTGAGGGGAATACGGCGTTCGCTACCGTCCGGGCTGACCGTTTCCACCACCGCATCCAGCAGCCGCATGGCAACGGCCATATCGCTGGGATGGGTGGCGATACAGGCTTTGCTGGCGCCAATCACCGCGTGTTGACGGCTGAAGCCTTCCAGTGCGGCGCAGCCGCTGCCAGGCAGACGCTTATTGCAGGGCTGGTTGGTGTCGTAAAAATAGGGGCAGCGCGTGCGCTGAAGAAGATTGCCGGCCGTGGTGGCCTGATTACGCAGCTGGCCCGACGCGCCGGCAAGTAGCGCCCTGGAAAGCACGGCGTAATCGCGGCGGACGCGCTCGTCGGCGGCCAAATCGGTATTGCGCACCAGCGCGCCGATACGCAAACCGCCGTCGGTCGTGGGTTCAATTTTATCCAGCGCCAGATGATTGACATCTATCAGATGGGAAGGCGTTTCAATTTCCAGTTTCATCAGGTCGAGCAGGTTGGTGCCGCCCGCAATAAATTTAGCGCCGGGGGTGCGCTGCGCGCTGGCTGCCGCCTCGGCGGGCGTTTTCACACGCTCATAGGTAAAGGCCTTCATGCTTTCTGGCTCCCGGCGACATCTTCGATCGCGGCAAGAATATTGGAGTAAGCGCCGCAGCGGCAGATATTGCCGCTCATTCGCTCCCGCAGCTCATCCGCCGTCGCTTCCGGGGATGACACCAGATCGAGCGTGACGTGGCTGGGAATGCCCGCTTCGATCTCTTTCAGCACCGCCACGGACGAGCAAATCTGGCCTGGCGTGCAGTAGCCGCACTGGTAGCCGTCATGTTTCACAAAGGCGGCCTGCATCGGATGCAGGTTGTCGGGCGTGCCCAGACCTTCGATCGTGGTGACCTCGGCGTCCTGATGCATCACGGCCAGCGTCAGGCAGGCGTTCAGCCTGCGGCCATCCACAAGCACGGTACAGGCGCCGCACTGACCGTGATCGCAGCCTTTTTTCGTGCCGGTAAGGTGCAGGTGCTCGCGCAGCGCATCCAGCAGCGTGGTACGAGTGTCAACGTTAAGCTGTTTGCTCTCACCATTCACTTTTAGCGTCAGGGGCAGCATTTCCGGCGCGCGGGCGGTTGGACGTTCGCTGTCGCCCAGCGCCGCGCCGGGCGCAACTGCCGCCGTAGCCGCTGTTGCCGCGCTTACTTTCAGCAGCGTGTGGCGCGTCAGGTGAAAAGGGATATTTTCATATTGGTTACTGGCTTCGCCCGTGGTGCGGCGAAACGGCTGGTTCTTACTGTTATTGCCTTGGTTGCTCATGCCAGGCCTCCGGTATGCAAAGAGAAAGGAACGACAAAGTAGGTAGGGACTATTTCTGTTTTTAGAGCATTAAGCATAGACGTTACTGGCCGGGGGATAGCCTTTGATTCCGCAATGCTGTTGTGAGGGAAATTAATTAATGAAAAAGGATAAAGTTTTAGCGGCGGCGGTCGACTATTTCAGGGCTGGTTCTTTTGTTGGTTCGCACAAGTTAAGACTTATCCTAAACGGCAGTTTTTGCAGATTTTTATGCAAGTCGCTTTAAAGTTTTGCCAGGGCGTGACGATAAAGAATACAGACGGTGACGGGCATCCTGGCGCCGTATCCGAACTCTGGTAAAAATTTTAAGGAAACGACTATGTCCGTTATCAATACTAACATTATGTCCCTGACCACTCAGAACAACCTGAACAAATCACAGGCTTCTCTGAGCACCGCTATCGAGCGTCTTTCTTCTGGTCTGCGTATCAACAGCGCAAAAGACGACGCAGCAGGCGAAGCGATTGCTAACCGCATGAACTCTCAGATCAAAGGTCTGACTCAGGCGGCACGTAACGCCAACGACGGTATCTCTCTGACTCAGACGGCTGAAGGCTCTCTGAACGAGATGAACACCAACTTACAGCGTATCCGTGAACTGACTGTTCAGGCGAAAAACGGCACCAACAGCGCCGACGACATCGACTCAATCCAGAAAGAAGTTGACGCGCGTCTGTCTGAAATCAACCGTATCGGTAAAGCTTCTACCTTCAACGGCACGGCGATCTTTGATACGACCGGCAGCGTAAAAATCCAGGTTGGCGCCAACGACGCAACCGACGCTAACGTCATCAACATCGACCTGTCAGGCGCTGGCTTCCAGACTTCTGGCCTGGGCGCAACCTTCAGCGTGACCGGCGGCAACCTGTCTGACCTGGACGCGCGTATCAAGAGCGTCGATACCGCACGTAGCGGCCTGGGTGCGATTCAGAACCGTTTTGAATCTACCATCAACAACCTGAACACTTCTGTGACCAACCTGACCGCGTCACAGTCACGTATCCAGGATGCTGACTACGCAACTGAAGTTTCTAACATGTCGAAGGCGCAGATCCTTCAGCAGGCTGGTACCTCCGTGCTGTCAAAAGCCAACCAGGTTCCACAGGGCGTTCTGTCTCTGCTGCAGTAAGCCTTACGCTACAAGACAAAACCCGGCTCAGGCCGGGTTTTTTTATGCATCAAAAAGGTTACGACACGCTTACATCAAAATAGCCGTACGGCTACAGCTCTTATTTGTGGGTAAAAATAAAATGCTGTGGCACTTCATCGCTCAAAATATAATCTTCCTCACCTAATCGTTCGGATTCAAAATTAAACGTTTCCTGTAATGCGCCGCTGAACAGCGCCGTGCTTTGCTCGGTTTTGGCAATAATTAGCGTTTTATCAAGGCCGCCGCCGGTCTGCGTTTCGCTGTATTCGGCCGGAAAGGTTAAATTGCCATACTTAACCGTCATTTTTTCCATTATTTTCCCCTTAAAGCGTTAACCAGAAAAAATTCAGCGTCATAACCTGTTAAAACCTTAGAGCAGCCTGGTTAAAAAGTCACCATGCCACGGGCTCGCCTTTCCGCCTTTCGGGACTCAGATCTTAAAATTGGGTTTATACTTCTGTTTCATTCGCTATTCAGGAGGTCACCTATGTTCATTTCTTATTCTAACGATCCGCGCTTTACCGGCTTGCAGAATCGGATCGAAAAAGATCCCAAAGAGCAGAAAGACAGCCCGGACGATGCGCCAGAATCGGGCGACAAACTTACCGAATAAATCGCCGCGAGTTTTATCGGATCTGTGATGCAGCGCGGGATCGGTTTGGTGCCAGCCTCTATAGTTAACTGACCCATATGGGGTGATGGAGGTGGCTATGTCTGAACGTCCGGATTACCAGGAACCGGTTCCTGATGACGCTGAATATCCAGCCGATGATGACCATGAAGATATCCCCGAAGGCAGCGATGAACTCGTCGATCCGCTGGAAGATGACGAAGAAATTGATGCGCCGCTGGAGGATGACGATCTCGTTGATCCCGATGATGAAGAGGACGACGACGAGGACAGGTAGGAGGATATCTGATTGAACCCGTGTCGTGAGCCGCCTCCGGAAACTGAGGCGGCTCGCTTTATTGTGCCTTACGCTGAGGCGATCCTTGCAGAAAAGGCAATAAAAGAGCCGGTCTGAAACATAATTAAAAGCAGCGTGCCGGCAATCTTTAAAACTAAGAGCCGCTGGCTTTGCTTAGCCGGGCAGTTGCTCAGCGACATGCCAGTCATAAACGCGCGAACGTTTATGATTTGAATGCAGGTCGTCAGCAGGCAGGCACAAAAAAACCCGGCTGGTAGACCGGGTTTTTTGAGGACCTTCAGAAACCGTTACTGAGCGTTCCTGACCGTTCCCGAATACAGCAAACAAGCTTTGACAATAGCGCGACTGGCGTCGGGGAAATGTAAGAGCTGTGCTGGCGCGCCTTTAACATTCTGACCCGCCCGCGAAATTTTTAGCTATTGATATGCTTCGCAAAACCCTTTCCGTCCCTGCTATTTCCCTGTTTTTCGTCTTGCTGCTGCCAGCCCGCTGTTTGCCCTTTCTCTCCCGCTGCTTCTACACTGGCATGCTTAACAGCGGACGGGAGAACACAGGGTGGAAGAAGAAAGTCTTACGCAAATCTATCATCAGCGCTCGCAGGAAAACGCTGCGCATCTGGCGCGATCCGACAACGGCTAAAGCGTACAGCGGCTTCTATCCGGAAAATCTAAAAGCCATCGCCACCGGCATTCAGCCCGCCTTGACCCAGCCGATAAGCACGTTGCTGGCAGAGCTGCGGGAACAGGTGCTGGACGATCCGCTTGCCGATATCATGCAGCCTGACCATTTTCATCTGACTTTTCTGGCCATCACCCCTTCGTGTTACGACCAACGCCATCAGCCTGAGGGCATCGAGGAGCTGACGCGAATTGCCGCGGCGCACTGCCTGGAAAAAAAGCTTACCGTCCGCGAGCTGCGGCTGGTGGCTTTGCCTAATCAATTACTTATCGCCGGTATAGCGGATGCGACAGATATCGCGAGAAGAGAAGCTTTCTGGCAGGCGTTGCAGCATTCCGGCTATGCGGGCCTGTTAAAAGAGAGGTATAGCGGCAGCGCCCGGCCACCGACGTTCTGGCACAGCACGCTGCTGCGCTATAACGCTGCGGTGTTGCCCGAACGTCTACAGCAGTTTTTTAAAGCGCGTATGAATCAGCGATATGGCGACATTACCGGCACTATTCAGCTGCGTCTGGTGACCTACAACTGGTCGCAAACCGCCGCGTTGTCCTGAGCATGGCGCAAAGGAATGCGATCGTCATCACAACTTCGTGCGCCACAGCCATTTTATCCATGCCTGTGGACTTTTTAACATAACCTCCGGCCTGCGCGAGTCTGTATGTTACCGGCAGACAGGATAAAACCGGGGTTAAAAAAATGTCTTCAATCAATAACAGTATGGTGCTGCCGCAGGCGCGGAAAAACAAAGTCCGGCGGATGAATCTCTTTATTTCGTTTTCGGCAGGCCTGGCCGGGCTGCTGTTCGGGCTGGATATCGGCGTGATTTCGGGCGCGCTGCCGTTTATTACCCAACACTTTACGCTCGACAGCCATGAGCAGGAGTGGGTAGTCAGCAGCATGATGCTGGGCGCGGCAATTGGCGCTATCTGCAACGGCTGGGTGTCGCACCGGCTGGGGAGGAAATATAGCCTGATGGCGGGCGCGTTGCTGTTTATCGTCGGCTCGCTGGGATCGGCGCTGGCGGTCAATCTGGAGGTCCTGCTCGCTTTTCGCGTGCTGTTGGGCGTCGCCGTCGGCATCGCTTCCTATACTGCGCCGCTTTATCTTTCTGAAATGGCGACGGAAAATATTCGCGGCAAGATGATAAGCACCTATCAGCTGATGATCACCTTCGGCATTCTGCTGGCGTTTTTATCGGATACCGCCTTCAGCTACAGCGGCAACTGGCGCGCCATGCTGGGCATTCTGGCGCTGCCCGCCGTTTTGCTGTTCGTGATGGTGATCTTCCTGCCCAACAGCCCGCGCTGGCTGGCGGCGAAAGGCCTGCATGTGGAGGCGGAAGAGGTGCTGCGGATGCTGCGCGATACGTCCGATAAGGCCAGACAGGAGCTGAACGAGATCCGCGAAAGCCTGAAAATGAAGCAGGGTGGGCTGTCGCTGTTTCGCAAAAACAGCAACGTCCGCCGCGCCGTGTTTCTCGGCATGCTGTTACAGGGAATGCAGCAGTTTACCGGTATGAATATCATCATGTATTACGCGCCGCAGATTTTTAAAATGGCGGGATTCCAGAGTACCCAGCAGCAGATGATGGCGACGGTAGTGGTTGGCGTCACCTTTATGCTGGCGACCTTTATCGCGGTCTTTACTGTCGATAAGGCGGGCCGCAAACCTATTTTGAAAATCGGTTTCTCTGTGATGGCTTTTGCCACGCTGATCCTCGGCTATTGCCTGATGAAAGTGGGGCAGGGCGAAGCCACCATGAACCTTTCCTGGGTGGCGGTCGGCATGACGATGCTTTGTATTGCAGGCTACGCGATGAGCGCCGCGCCGGTGGTGTGGATCCTCTGTTCGGAAATCCAGCCGTTAAAGTGCCGCGACTTTGGCATCACCTGTTCCACCACTACCAACTGGGTAGCGAACATGATTATCGGCGCGACCTTCCTGACCCTGCTGGGCAGCATCGGCGCGGCGGGCACCTTCTGGCTTTATACCGGCTTTAATCTGGTATTTATTGTAATTACCTTCCTGCTGGTGCCGGAAACCAAAAACATTACGCTGGAACATATTGAAAAGAATCTGATGGCGGGGAAAAAGCTGCGGGATTTGGGGCAGTAATGCTGCTGCCACGTTGAGAAATATTGGCCCTGAGCTGACCAGCCTCAGGGCCGACAAATAGTGTTTATACTTTATTTATTGCGCTGCGAAGTATTATTGATCTGATTAAATAATCAACCGAAAAAATTACGTTAAGGAAGATCTTAATATATTTCCATTTGCTTTGTATTTGCTCACATAACGGTGCAATGCGATGTTTCTGCTGAAGAAAATAATTGTCACTCGGCTCCTGTCTTAATTATTGCAATGACCTCGTCAATATCAACGCATAATTTTTTTGTCTGTTTTTCTGCCCGTTAAGCTTGCTGTCACGGCAAAAGCACGACTACCTTTTACAGTGCAGGTTTGCTTTTGTGGAATAAAAAAGACAGGAAGCGCAATGAAGAAAGTTCTCGGCACCTTTTTACCTTTATACAGCACCACGCTGCTGATGCTGTTGGGTTCCGGCCTGCTGACCACCTATGTTTCCCTGCGTCTGGCGCAGGAACAGGTTAGCGGCAGCCTGATCGGCGGTATTATCGCAGCCAACTACATCGGCCTGGTGATAGGCGGCAAGGTAGGGCATAACCTCATCGCGCGGGTGGGGCATATTCGCGCCTATGTCTCCTGCGCTGGCATCATTACGGCTTCCGTGCTGGGACACGGGCTGACGGAATGGCTGCCTGCCTGGATAGGACTGCGGCTGATTATCGGCCTGTGCATGATGTGCCAGTATATGGTGCTGGAAAGCTGGCTGAACGATCAGGCGGAGCCGGGCCAGCGCGGTCTGATTTTTGGTTTCTATATGGTCGCCACTTATCTGGGACTGTCGTCCGGTCAGATCATCCTGATGACCCAGGCGGCATCCGGTAGCGCAAGCCTGCTGATTGTGGCGCTTTGCTTCGCGCTTTGCCTGGTGCCTATTGCGCTGACCACCCGTACCAACGCGCAGCCAATGTCGCCCGCGCCAATGGAGCTGGGCTATTTTTTTCGCGCTATCCCTCGCATCCTGCTGATTACGCTGGCGACCGGCATGGCCGTTGGCGCGTTTTACGGCATGGCGCCCGTTTACGCCAGCCAGCTAGGGTTTACCACGCGGCAAACCGGTTTGTTTATGGCCATTACGATTTTCGCCGGGCTGGTGTCGCAATTCCCTTTGAGCTGGCTCTCCGATCGTTTTAACCGCCATCGTCTGCTTTGCGGCACCGCGCTGCTTTATTCGATAACGGCGCTGTTGCTGACGCTGCCGCTGCATTTCACTTTCATCTGGGTGACCGGCGCGGCATTTATCACCAGCATGATGCAGTTCTCGCTTTACCCGCTGGTGGTGGCGATGGCTAACGACAGCGTGGCTCCGGAAAGGCGCGTTTCGCTGACTGCCTGCCTGCTGATGGCATTTGGCGTTGGTGCCTGCATCGGGCCGATGATCACCGGCGCGCTGATGCAGCCGCTGGGCGGGCATATGCTCTATCTGTTTTTCGCGCTTTGTGGCGTAATAATTGCGGTAATGAGCTGGCACCGTAGCGAAATCCAGCAGGAAAATGCCGAAAATCCTACGCCGCATGTCGCCGTACCGGACAGCCTGGCCAGTTCACCGCTGGCCGTCGCGCTGAATCCCTCGCTGGATGAAGAGGAAATTCAGGCGGCAATGGTTAACAGCGAAGAAGATCAGGCCGAAGCGACTTCTTAAAAGCGCTAATCCACCGGCGGTGCCCCGGCATCGCCTTATTGGAATTAATTTTATTTATATGGAATTTTTAAGTTAATAAAATGCGTTAATTCTGGAATGTAAAAATGTTTATCTTTCCTGATATAGCACTAATAAAAAATATTATCAGGCGTTAACTTTTTGAGGGGTGTTGTTAAGCGTTTTTTGTAATTCAAATAGCATTTTGAAAGTTAGTTATTGAAATATAAAGCGCTATTTTATTGTTTATAAATTTAGTGTGGTAGATCCCATATTGCGAAAATAATAAATGGATAGTTAATTTAGTCGCTATATTTTATAGTGGCTCTGTTTCTGACAGAGATAAGGAGCGTCAATGGGAAAATATTTATCATTTCGCGGAAAAGTCTGGCTGAAGATTGTGCTGGGCTGTCTGATATTCTGGATACTGTTGCTGCTGTGGGGGATAGCTTAATGGCTACGCTTCCTGAAAAATCATGCCTGAAGGGCTGGAAAATGAATCAGCAACAGCGACGTTTTCTGGAGTCTTTCTTTCCTGAGGAAGAGGAAAAACCAAAACCGGCCGCAGAGGAACCCACCCTGAACATGGCTGAAAAACGTCCTGCAGCAAAGCGGTGAGCTTCAGCCGGAAAGGGCGCGGTGTTCAGGCCGATTTACGCCGCCGCAGCAGGATCTGTTTGCGGGTAAAGAGGCGGGTCATCACCAGGGCAAACAGCGCGAACAGGCCGCCTATAGCGGTGGTTTCCAGACGATGGGTGGCAACAACAATTTGCGACGTTCCCAGGCTGGCGATCATAAACACCACCATCATGGTGACGATAAAGGCAAAGACGAAATAGGATTTAGCGATCAGCGAATAGGACCAGGTAAAGGCGGCGTAACCAAACAGCATAAATCCGCCGATCAGGTAAAGCGGAGAGTCACACAGATCGATAAGCGCCGCCGCCGCAATACTGCCCATCAGCGTGCCCAATACGCGCGCGCGCACCCGCGACAGCGAATCCCGATAGTTGTTACGCAGACAGATTAACAGCGTCATGCCCGCCCAATAGCCGTTTTTCAGATGGAAAAATTCCACGCCGGAGAGCGCCAGCCCCATCGCCATTAGCGCAAAGAAAACCGACCATTGCAGATGGATTTTGTGTTTATATTTGCCTGTTGTGACGCGTAAAAAACGCAGCCAGGCGCGCGGATAAACGTCTTTCAGATAAAAAGGGTAGCGGCGGAACACCAGATAGAGGAAAAACATCTGGATCAGACCGCCAGCGCCAACCAGCATAGCCCGATCGGCGGCGTGCTCCGGCGAACCGGCAAAATAACCGGAGACCAGCCAGGCGATCGACCATTGCAACAGCATCCACCATGCGCTGTCATCCACGTTCGCCATCGTCACGTAAACGGCCGCATAAAGCATGGCTCCGGCAATATAGAGCGGCGTGATGTTGCCCGCCAGGCAGCCCAGCGCTGAAGAGAGCGCCACCCCCAGCGTGGTGGTAAACAGCAGCGAAAAAGAAGATCCGCCCCAGGTTTTATTCGCACCGAACGCCAGCGTCAGCGCGCCGCTGGCAACCAGGCCTGCGGCCTGCACCTGTCCGAAGGTAAAGCCGGTCAGATAGATAACGAGCAGCGCGGGCAGGCAGCAGAGGCCCAGCAGTAAATCATGTCGCGGCAGGGGAATTAAACGCATGCGGTAGCCAAATGTCCTTGTAGCTAATAACGAAAGCAAGCATAGCGCAGCACGGCTGATCTGCTATAAATTCCAGTAAATTCATGGCAATGCTTCTGATACCGTCGCTGGTGCCGGGCCGCAGGCTTGCAAAAGTTCACGCGACTGATTACGCTCAACGGCCTGAGGCGATGGCGTGCCGCCTTTCCCAACCGCCCCGCTCATAAGGGGCTGATGACGCCTGACAACGCTCTCTTTTAACCAGCAGGAGTGCGCGTCGGGCTTCTTACGCAATCCTCGTCACTCTATTGAGGAAGATGATGTTTAAACCTCTGCTCGCTGTGATTATCGGCGGTTCGGCCGGTTGCGTTATTCGCTGGCTGCTGGCCGTCCGTCTTAACTCGTTGTTTCCAAATCTGCCGCCGGGTACGCTGCTGGTGAATCTGCTGGGCGGATTTATTATCGGCGCGGCGATGGCGTGGTTTTTACGTAATCCGCAGCTTGATCCTGCCTGGAAGCTGCTGATCACCACCGGCCTGTGCGGCGGCATGACCACGTTTTCCACCTTTTCGCTGGAAATTGTTACGCTGATGCAGGCGGGAAACTATCTGTGGGCGATGGTTTCCGTATTAACGCACGTGGTTGGTTCGCTGCTGATGACGTTCGCCGGCTTCTGGCTTATCACTTTAGTGATGGGCTGATGGGCTGATGAGCTGATGAGCTGATGAGCTGATAGGGCGCACCAGCCCGAAAACCGTATTACTGCGGCGGCTGTTCCTCATCCTCATCGCTATCGAAAGCTAACGCGCTGGCGCTGGCGGCATCAAACAGCGACAGGCTCTCAATCTGACTGAGCAGAATAACTTTACGGAACGCCATCGCGGATTTCGGTTCCGAATCCAGCGTAATATTATGCTCCGCATACCACTTGCTGTAGTTGTGTTCTACGCATAGATTCAGCGTCTTGCCGTCACGATAGCCGCTCAGCATCGGGATCAGCACAATATTAGCGGTATTCTCGATCTCATAGGAAGCCGTATGGATCATACCGATATAGATGCGGCGCGATTTCAGCGTTACCCAGGCCAGCTCGCCTTCTTCCATGCACTGAAACAGAATGCCTTCAACGCCGTTAGAGCGCGAAAGTTCTTTATAAAGCTTTTTGCGGCCCTTGCTGTTCAGCCTGGCGCTGCCGGACCAGTTAGAACGGTAAAGACAAAAGGCGACGGCAAAAGAGAGCATCACCACAACTGGCGCCTGGATACCGAGAAAGCTCCAGTTCATAAATTCCATTTGCCAGTTGTGGTGATGACCGCCCGTAAGCTCAGGCATGATGTTCAGCAGGCTGGAGCAGGCGAGCAGAAAGAGCCAGATTAGCCCGGTGGCGATCACGCCCTGCAAGACAAAAATACAGCCGTAAAGGGCGACCAGAAAGTAGACGTCCCAGCCAAAAGAACGCTTGATTTTAAAGCGGGTGGAAAGGTCGCGACTGGTGTACCAGTAGCCGCAAACCATCAAAACCATAAATATCGCCGTTCCCATTTCAGGCCTCTTTATTTGTTTACCTGCCGTGCAGGCTCAGAAAGTTTCCTTTGTCAGAAAGTTGTGCGCCGTCCCTGGCGCCTCGATTAGTTGTCCGTTTGCGGCGCAGGATCGTCCTGGAGATGCTTTTTAAAGTGCTTCTCGATCTGTTCCAGCGTTTTTCCCTGCGTTTCCGGCGCGAACAGTACCGCAAAGATACCGCCAGCGATACCGATAGCGGCAAAGGCAAAGAAGGTGTTGGTCAGGCCGAATTTTTCCAGCAGCGTTGGGAAAAGAAACGCGATGGAAAAGTTCGTCATCTGCATGGCGAAAACGGAGATGCCGTTAGCCATCCCACGGATACGCATCGGGAACATTTCCGACAGCAGCAGCCAGGTGACCGGCGACAGCGCGCCCTGCTGGAAGCAGAGGAAGATCAGCATGCCGGCCAGCACCAGGTAGCTGCGCAGCACGTCCGGATGACCATCAACCGTTTCCGGCATCAGCCAGGTCAGCAGCCCAATCGCCAGCAGCGTGCAGGTACAGCCAATCTGGCCGGTCAGCAGCAGCGGACGACGGCCAAAGCGGCTCAGCAGCATAATTCCCACGAAGGTCATAATCACGGAAATGACGCCGTTAGCGATGGTCGCCAGCAGCGAGGCGTTAGTGCCCAGGCCGGTCGCCTGCAGCATGGTCGGCGCATAGAACATAATAGTATTTACGCCGGAAAGCTGTTGCAGCATCGCCACGCCGATACCCAGCGCGACCAGGCGCTTCATCCAGGTCGAAATCGTCTTTTTACGACGGGCGTTTTTCTCGCTTTTCGAGGACATCGATTTACGGATCTCGCCCATTTCTTTCTCTACCACGCGCGAATGGCGGGTGCGCTCCAGCACGTCGCGCGCCTCACGGTAGCGGCCGTGCATTGCATACCAGCGAGGCGTATCCGGCAGGAACAGCATCCCGACCCACAGCACAACTGCCGGAACGCAGGCTACGCCCAGCATCCAGCGCCAGGTGGTTTCGCCGCCCCAGACTTCGTTAATCGCGGCGTTGCTGGTATAGGCGATCAGCTGGCCAGAAACGATCATCAGCTCCTGAAGCGTCACGAACTGCCAGCGGCGATTGGCCGGCACGATTTCCGCAATATACACGGGAACGATAGCCGCCGCGCCGCCTACGGCCAGGCCGAGGATAAAGCGGAAGGTGATCATCATCTCCACGTTTGGCGCGGTGGCGCAGCCCAGCGAACCGGCCATAAAGATCACCGCCATCACCAGGATGACTTTTTTACGACCAAAGCGGTCTGCCACGCGCCCGGCGAAGATGGCGCCGATGGCGGAACCCAGAATTAAGAAGCTGGTGACCATCCCGGTGGTCAATGACGTTAAATGCAGGTCGTGCTTCATAAAAAGCAAGGCGCCCGCAATCACCCCGGTATCATAGCCGAACAGTAAACCGCCAAGCGTCGCGATAAACGCGATCACTTTTACCAGGGGTTCGGTCGGGGTACTCGTTTGAGTGCCGGCTGTCCCGCCGTTTGATGTCTGATTCACAAGTTACTCCCTTGCCAACGTTATTATTGTGATAATGATGTGATAAGCATCACAAGATTAAATCTACTCCACGCCGGGCATTTAGCCAGGCGAAACGGGAAATATAATTGCTTTTGCCCAGGGAAAATGGCCATCTTGCTTATAAAATGCGCTAAAAAGGAAGAAAGTGGATCAGAATGCAACAGAAGGTGCAGCCAGCGGCGTTTCAGTTTGCTCGTTTCTGAACGTAATGGTAATTTCTGGGATAATTTATTGCGGGGAGTAATGATGAAGCAGCTGGTTATCGATATCTTAATGAAGATGGCTAAAATTGAAGTTGATGCAAAAGAGCTGACGGCGCAGGTAGAAGCGCAGTCGCTGCTGGTGGCGGCGCTGCTGCTGACGGCGGGAAAAGGCGACGGCGCATCGACGATTTCAGACAACATCCAGAACGCCATCGTGGCGGCCACGACATCCGGTGAAAGCTTTTTACAGTCGGATATCGATCTGTTGTTGACCCATATTAATCGACTGCTGGCGGTGACGCGCTACGTCGATGAAAAAGCCGAGGCGCAATAGCCTCTCCGCGAGGAAAAGTGATGGCTGAACAGGAACGTCGTTTGCCGCTTCCGCCCTTTACGCGTGAAACGGCAGCAGAGAAGGTGCGCCTGGCGGAAGACGGCTGGAACAGTCGCAATCCGCAAAAAGTGGCGCTGGCCTATACCCTGGATACGCAATGGCGTAATCGGGCGGAGTTTATTCATGGCCGTCAGGAAGCGGAGGCTTTTCTGAGCCGTAAATGGGCGCGCGAGCTGGAGTATCGCCTGATTAAAGAGCTGTGGGCTTTCACGGACAACCGCATTGCGGTGCGCTATGCCTACGAGTGGCATGACGATTCCGGCAACTGGTTCCGCTCTTACGGCAATGAAAACTGGGCGTTCGATGACAATGGCCTGATGACCACGCGCTATGCCTGTCTTAATGACCTGCCCATACAGGAAAGCGAGCGTAAATTTCACTGGCCGCTGGGCCGTCGCCCGGATGACCATCCCGGCCTGAGCGAGCTGGGGCTCTAGCGCCGAGGCAAACCAGAAGCGGGCAGCCTGGCTCAGGCCGTCTGCTTCTGGGCTGTTCTGAGTCGCCTGACGGGCGCCGCATGCAAGCTCAACCAATACCTGCCTTCTGCGTTAACATTCATGGCTTTTGAAGAGCCATCCTCACCTTTGCCACTAAACGTCCAAAAAAAATTGTCTTACGGATTTATATCCGTCGTTTCGCTGTCATGGTTGCGATAGACCTCGCCGCACAGTAATACGGCGGAAGGGCGGCGTTCATGAATACGCTCTGCCATGCGCTCACAGGATGCGCGCGTCGGGAAAATATGTTCGGACACCGGTAAAGCGTCACAGGCGTCGTGGCCGCAGGCGCTAACCAGTAAAACGAAGCCGATTAACATTGTTCCCTCCGTAATAAAACCACATCAGTCCCAAAGTATAGGCGAAAAGCGAGGCGGCCGACGAATGTCAGCTGGCGATGCGGTACAGCCATGGGGTTGAAAAGCGAGGCGGACGTTAACTAAAAGCCGGCCCTTTATGACTAAAAGGCCGGCTGCGGACTAATGAGCCGTGGTGGAGGTGGTCGTTGTGGTGGTTCCCGTGTTCGAACCGTCGCCGCCGCCGCCCATGGTCGCCAGAGCGATACCGAGCAGCGCGCCGACCGCGCCGACGCCAACAGCGTTGGAGTTACCGTCAGAAAGCGTGGTCGCTTCACTGCCGGCGGCGACGCCCGCGGCGGCTGGTGCTGGTGCGGCAAAAGCGGCATGGCTGCCCGTCATCATCAGGAACAAAGCCAGCGCGGTGATTTTTTTCATTATTTTTATCCTCAGGCGTTATACAGGTGTTGTTGGCGGAAAGCTTAGTTTTAATCCTTTGCGTTGCAAATAGCCGCAAAACAGCCTTTTTGCTTATTTTCTGTTTAAGAATGGCGTAAACAGATCCAGTCATTAACAGAGTATGGAAAGTAAAAAAGGCTGGCGCAGAAAGCGCTAAAGCTGGCGAGTGCCAGACAGTAAGAGGTGAAAAGGTAAAACTACAGAATAATCTTAATGCGCCGGGCGGCGATAAAACGATCGGGTCTGGTCATAAATCAGATCCGCTTTATTCCAGAGTTTTGGCGCAAATTTAAGAATAAACGACGGCATAAAATCCTGGTTGTTAATCGCTGTTGCGACTTAAGGTAAATTTCGGCCCGAAAAATTGTGTGGCGATATTATTTCTCGTTAATAAGTATGACTAAAAGATGACGAACAGGCGCCCGGTGGCTGATTTCATTGAAAAAAGCGAAAAATAGCGACAGCATAACGATAACCAGTTTAAAAGACTGAGAGATGGCAATCTCCCCAGCTTCTGCCAGACTTAAAATTTACCGGCAACAGGAGGAGACGATGAGTACAGATCACGATTTACTGGCTTCGAGCGATGAAGAAGTGTGCACCATTATTGGTAAAGCGGTGGTTGACCTGAGCATAACAGGACAGCCTGTTAATAAGGCCACGCTGGCGCTTAAGCTGTTGGCGATGGCGGATCAGGACAGCGATGAAGAGCGAATTTTACTCTACTGGATTGCGCGCAGAGCAATCAATCAGCCACACAGATTTGCCGCAGCCAGTTACTGACGGTCCGTGGCGCACCGGTAGTTTGCCGGAAGAACGGCCGCTTTCCGAGGCGGCCGCTCTTACTGCTTCAGGCGATCAGGCAGGACGCCCGGGGATGTATCGCGCAAGCAGCCAATGCGGCGTACGCAAGGGAGCCGTCGGAACATCAGGTAATACGACGTACCCAGGGGATCTGCCGTAGCAGCCAGGTAATAGCGGCGGAAATAGCGAAGCAGGCCAGCGCGACGGCCGGAATGGTCAGCGCGGATGAATAGCCTTCAAATTCGATATGCAACAGATGCAGCAGCGACTCCAGCACCATCAGGTGCACAAAGAAAATCCCCAGGCTCAGCCGCGATAGCCCGTGGATAAGCCGTATGGCGCGCTTGCTATAGTGGAAGGGCGCATTCAGCAGCATAAAGAAGCAGGCCAGTGAAACCACTACCAGCGTCGGCGCGGAGTAAAACAGAAAAATGGCGTTAGGCGCAAAAGTGCTGATTGAAAGCGAATAGGTCATTACCGACGTTAACACCGCAGACAGAATAAAGATAATGCCTGAAATCACGACCTTGGGATTGATATCAAAACGCCTCGCCACGCCGCCGATAATATAAAAACCGGACAGATACACCACCATATCAATATTGCTGGGCGCCGGAATGGCGTGGCCTTCCAGCAGGTTCGCCTTAACGTTATCAAACAGCATATAAACCGAAGCCAGCACAAACCAGACAGTAACGGTGTAATTAACGCGCTGCTGGCTACCATTTTGAATAAATGTATTCAGCAACGGCGTCACCAGATAAAGCAGGATCATCGTATAGATAAACCACATATGCGGATAGGCGGGCGTGCTCAGCAGCTCCAGCAGGCTGACCGGTGAAGTATCCGCGTTAACTTGTTTATTATAAATAATATAAATAACGGACCAGACAACCAGCGGGATTACCAGATCCAGCACGCGCGTTTTTAACGTACTGAGCAGCGACTCATTTTTATTAAGAGAAACGTAGCCGGCAATCAGTAAGAAGAGGGGAAAAGCGATGCGCCCGAGCGCTTCATACATCACGGACACTGACCAGGCCAGATGGAAATAGCTGAAAGGAACGGCCGCCGTATGTAGCAGAACAACCAGATAGGTGGCCACCAGCGTCAGCAGCTTAATATTCATTTTTTTCAACACTTAACTCCTTGTCAGGAAGCGTAATCAGACGCGAGCAGTCAGATTATAGCCATTCGGCTAAAGGTAACATACTCCGTCGTACAGACGTATCTCCGGACAGGAAAAAAGCGTTCAGGTCTGGCGCCTGGCCGCCTCGCCGTTAGCGTACCAGGACGAAGCCGATAGGGCGAAGTGCGTGACCGCCTCGCCGTTAGCGTATCAGCGCGAAGCCGATCGGGCGTAGTGCCTGGCCGCCTTGCCGTTAGCGTACCAGGGCAAAGCCGCTCAGATGTGGTGCGTCGCCGCCTCAATAGTCAGCGTGCCGGGGCAAAGCTGGTCAGGCTTGACGAGGCGATATTCGGCCTGGCCCTGGTGGATATACATGCAGGCACGTCCTGCGGATCCGCCATCCTGCTCCTGAGAGAGCGTCAGCGTGACCTGCTGCGCCGGCGCGTTCAGCGGCAGCAGCACGGTAAAAAGCGCTGGCACGGCCAGAGTAAGAAAAGTGTTCGATCCATTCATCATAAACAGCCAGAAGTTAATAGAAGAGGCCCGGCTCTGCTTTTGTGAGGCACTGCCAGTGATAAGCTATGACGGTAGCGTCCCGACACGGCGACCTGCAAGCTTTCACGCATAATATCGGACGAAGCCTGGTCAAATCAGCTGGAAAACTCTTAATATAGCTGGAATCAAAACTTTTGCCGGTTTTGCAAAGAAAGCTCATTAAATATCAACAGGTTTTGATAAGCAGGAAAGCAAATTATTTTCTTTTCAGGGCCAGCGTAATATGAAAAAGGATTAGAAGAGAGGAAATTTGGCTTAGAGGGAAAAAATTGCCTCGGGAAGTGGGAAACCCTACTGCACTTCCTGAGGCTATGCAAATGCATAATACGTTACGCACGGGAATGTAGACTTTTTTAACGCCTTGTACAAGTTTTATTTAATCCTGTACAACTTTTCGTTAATGCATAGTTATGCAGTGGCAATAAACGTGCTATCTGAGGGATCGTGCGAGACAGGATCGCGATCGATCGGGATCGAAAGCTGGCGGCAACGCGTGACAAGTAGCAACAGCCGAAAGCCGATACGGCACTGGAAACAGAGAAAATATTCTGCCGAAAAGGGCGAAAGTTGTTAAAATTACTCTTTACTCTTTTTTCATGGAAGCCGCTATGTCATCAGAAATTGCTCATCCTTCAAGCAGCCCTAAACAGGCCGCGCTCCAGCTGGTTATTGAACTGGTTCGCGCCGGTAAACTCAGCCCGTTACAGGGCGATGCGTCGAACATGATCTCTATTTACGAGCAGTTCAAAACGCATTTTGAGTCCGACAAGCACAAGCACTCTGCCGACTCCGCTATCTCCTGATATCCCGGCGGGCGGTAAACCGCCCGCTTCGCGCCTAAATCTTACTTACCGCGTCGTAGTACAGCATACTCACGCCAATGCTCTGGCGAGCCCCCTGTACGTTGCTGCGTAAGCCAACCAGCTTCTGCCCCTGCAGCGTCACTACGTAAGGCGAATCCTGCTGGATCTGCGTTTGCAGCTGCTGATAAAGCGCGCTGCGCTTCCGGGCGTCGCTCTCGGCCGCTGCGGCCCGCGTCTCCTGGCTCAGCTGCGGAATGGCCCAGCCCAGTCGCCATGCCAGGGTTTTCGGCCCGCCCGGCACGTTATAGGCAAAGGCGCTGGCGTTGGTGTTGGGATCGATATAGTCCGCGCCCCAGTAAATAAAGATCGACTGAAAATCCCGCCCGCGCATTTTCCCCCACAGCTCGGCTTCCGCCACCGGCTGAATGGCCAGCTCAATATCCGCTTTGGCAAAGCTGGCCTGTAGCGCCTGCGCCACGTCGGTGTAAGGCGGCTGGTTAACGATGGTCAATGAAAAGCGGGTACCGGGCTTGATGCCGCCCTGAGATAAAATGGCTTTAGCCTTCGCCAGATCGTAATGAAAGGGCTGGTTTTCCAGCGCGCCATCGAAACCCTGCGGCAGAAAGCTCTGATGCACCTGATATTGCCCTTTCAGCAGCTGCTGCGAAATAGCCTGATAATCCACCAGCCAGCGCGCTGCCTGCCACAGCGCCGGATTGCTTAAGGCGGGCTGCTGCTTATCCTGGGTATTGAAACCCAGATAGTAGACAAGGCTGGAAGGGAAGCTGGCAACGGTGACGCCCGGCTGATTTTTCAGCGCCGCAAACTGATCGGCCCCTAAATCATAGGCGACATCGGCATCGCCCTGTTGCAGCAGCAGACGACGCGAGCCGGCATCGGCCACGCCCTTCAGGATCACTCTTTTCAGCTTCGGCGCCGGGACAGCGTGCGTGTTCTCCTCCAGCACCAGCGCCTGCTGCGGCACGAAGTTGCGAATGCCGTAGGCGCCGCTGCCGGCGGAGTGGGTACGCAGCCAGCCGTTGCCGTAATCGTTGCCGCTGGCGTGCTGTATAGCCAGCCTGCGGTCAACGATGGAAGCCACAGGCGCGGTCAGCAGGCGCAGCGCCAGATCGCGGCCGATAGCGGCAGGCCAGCGGATTTCCACCTGATTGTCACTGCGGCGGATCAGCTGCTGGTCTATATTTTCCGGCGTCCAGCCGAACTCGGCCAGGATAAACGAAGGCGTCTTATTCAGCTTGACCACGCGGCTCAGCGACCAGATAACATCGTCGGCGGTGACCGGATTGCCGCTGGCGAAGGTCGCGCCCGGCTTCAGGGTAAAGATCAGGCTGTGTTCGCTGCCGCCCGGCTGCCACGATGTCGCCAACTGCGGCGCCAGTTTAGTGGGATCGTCGCGATCGGCATCGACCAGCTTCTGATAAAGGTTGATCAAGCTGCTGCTGCTGACGGTTTCAAAGCTTTCCGCCGGATCGAAGCTGATAATGCCGTCCAGCGGAATGGCTACGATTAACGTGTCGGCGGGCGTAGCGGCGTAAGCCTGCGCGGCGAACAGGCTGGCAAAAAGAACGGAGGCAATCTTGCGCATCGGCATAACCTGAAGAGAGAGATATCAGGACTATAGGAGGAAAAAAGCGGCGGGGAAATGCGAATTCTGGCAAGGGTTAGCAGTTTAAGAGATTAGCCAGATCAAGCGCTTATGGCTGAACACCGCGTTCAGCCATCGCCCGTTATTTAATGTAGCCGCGCTCCATTCTCACCGCGCGGTCGCACATATGGTCGATCACGTCCGGATCGTGGCTGACCAGCACCATCGTCAGGTTATCCTGCTGCTTCAGATTGTTCAGCAGGTTGAGGATTTCGGCCTGCACCGACATATCCAGCGCGGAGGTCGGCTCGTCCAGCAGCAGAATTTTCGGCTCCAGCAGCAGCGCGCGCACGATAGCGACACGCTGACGCTGGCCGCCGGAAAGCTGATGCGGATAGCGATCGGCCAGCGCCGGATCCAGCCCGACATGGCGGAATCCCTGCTCGATACGGTCATCGATATCGCGCACCTTCAGCAGCTTCAGCGGCTCCGCCAGCGTGCGCTTCAGACGATGGCGCGGATGCAGCGAAGCATAGGGATCCTGAAACACCATCTGCACGTCCCGACGCAGCTGCCCGGTAAAGGGTTTGCCGGACGTCGCCTGATGGCCGGCCAGCGTCATCGTGCCCTGCCAGTTTGGGTTCAGACCGGCCATAACCCACAGCAGCGACGATTTGCCGCAGCCGGAAGGCCCGACCAGGCCGAAGCATTCGCCCGCCGCAACCTGAAGCGACACGTCATGCACCACGGTGCGCTGTTCATAGCCCTGGCGGTGCGCGACGCTGAGGTTCTGTAAATCAATCATGCTCACGGTAAGCCTCCAGCGCGGCGCGATCCAGCGTCGGCAGCGGTTTGCCCTGCGTGGCTTTACTCGGGCGACACGACCACAGGGTGCGGGTATAGGGATGCGTGGCCTGCGGCAGATTAGCAGCCGGCAGCGTATCCAGAATATTGCCCTGATACATCACCATCACGCGCTCGCAGTGTTCGGAAACCTGCTGTAAATCGTGGCTGATCAGCAGCAGGCCCATATTCCGTTGTTCCACCAGACGGCGGATTAACGCCAGCACCTGATCGCGCATGGCGTGATCCAGTGCGGAAGTCGGCTCGTCGGCAATCAGAAACTGTGGGTCGGCAATCAGCGCAATCGCCAGCATCACGCGCTGGCCCATGCCGCCGGAAAGCTGATGAGGATAGCGCTGCATCAGCTGCGCGGGCTGCGGCAGGCCTACCGCATCCAGCATCTCGCAGACTTTTTCTTTGATTTCGGCGCGGCTGAGGCGGGCGTGCAGTTTCAGCGGCTCCGCCACCTGCCAGCCAATGGTACGCATCGGATTCAGGGCATATTTCGGATCCTGCATCACCATCGCCAGCCTGCTGCCGCGCAGCTGGCTCCAGCGGCTTTCGCTCAGCGTCAGCGCATTTTCGCCCGCCACGCTAAGGGTGGAAGCCTGTAAATGCAGGGCGGGGGAGAACAGGCCCATCAGGCTGCGCGCGGTCAGCGACTTGCCGGAGCCGGATTCGCCCACCAGCGCCACGCGCTCGCGGCCCAGCGTAAAGCTGATGTTTTTGACCAGCGCCACACCGGCGGCGCTGCTTATCGTCAGGTTGTCCGCCACAACCAGCGGCGTAGAGTCAGTTGGCATTTCGGGTATCCAGTCGGTCACGCAGGCCATCGCCCGTCAGGTTAAAGGCCAGGCTGGCGAACAGGATCGCGCCGCCCGGCGCGGCGGCTACCCACCACTGGTCAAAGATGACCTTGCTGCCTTCGGCGACCATCGATCCCCATTCCGCCGTCGGCGGCTGCACGCCCATGCCCAAAAAACCGAGGCCGGCGGCGGAAAGGATAATGCCGCCCAGGCTCAGCGCGGCGCGCACCACGGCGCTGGGCAGGCAGAGCGGCAGAATATGGCCGAACATCAGGCGCAGGCCGTTGATGCCCTGCATTCTGGCGGCGGCCAGATAGTCGCTGCGGCGCAGCGCCAGCGTTTCGGCGCGCGCCTGACGAGCGAAAGGCGGCCAGCTGGTTAACGCCAGCGCCAGCGCGCCGTTCAGCAGGCCAGGGCCGAGCATTGCCACCAGCGCCAGCGCGATCACCAGGTTCGGCAGCGACAGGAAAATATCGGTAATGCGCATCAGCACGCGCTCCGTCCAGCCGCCAAGATAGCCCGCGCAGATGCCGACCAGCATCCCGACCGGGATAGTCAGCAGCAGGATCAGTGATACCAGCAGCAGCGTAGGGCGAGAGCCGTAAATCACGCGGGAAAGCAGATCGCGGCCAAAGCCGTCGGTGCCCAGCCAGTGCGCGGAAGACGGCGGCAGCAGGCGCGCCGAGATAATCTGCGCGTTGGGGTCGAAAGGCGCTAATAGCGGCGCAAACAGCGCGGCCAGCAGCAGGATAGCCACCAGCGTGCCGCCGATAGCCAGCGACGTGACGCGTGGTCGACGGCGTCGGCGCGGGGCGGCGAGTTCAAGATCGGTAAGATTTTGCGTCATCGGGTTCTCGGATCGGTGAGATAAGTTAACGCATCCGCCAGCGCGTTCAGCAGAATAAAGCAGCCGCCGATCAGCAGCGTAGAGCCGAGGATGGCTGGCGTATCGGACGCAAACAGGGCGGTAGTCATATAGCGGCCCACGCCGGGCCAGGCAAAGACGGTTTCGGTCAGCACCGATCCTTCCAGCAGCGTGGCGTAAGAAAGTGCCAGTACGGTGATAAGGGTGCCGCGCACGTTAGGAAAAACGTGCAGCAACAGAATGCGGCCCCGGCTGGCGCCTTTTGCCCGCGCCAGCGTCACGTACTCTTTGCTGCTCTCTTCCAGCAGCGCCGCGCGCAGCAGACGGGTAATGCCCGCCATCGCCAGCAGGCCCAGCACCACTACCGGCAGCCACAGATGGGCAACCGCATTGCGGAACATCTCGGGATCGCCGGAAAGCCAGCTGTCGATCAGCACCAGGCCGGTTTTAGGCTCCAGCGTATAGATCCAGATATCGTCCAGGCGACCCGGCCCGGCCGACCAGTGCAGCACGGCGTAAAACAGCAGCAGGCCGAGCAGGCCCAGCCAGAACACCGGAACGGAATAGCCCAGCAGCGAAACCAGACGCGCCAGGTTATCCACCAGACTGCCCGGTTTCCATGCGGCGACCAGCGCCAGCACGATGCCGAAAAAGGCACCGAAAATCATCGAGCAGGTGGCCAACTCGATGGTGGCCGGAAAGGTGCGCAGCAGATCGCTGGCGACGGGCGAATTGGTCAGGCGTGAAATCCCTAAATCGCCGTGCGCCAGATGCGTCAGATAGTGCCAGAACTGCATCAGCAGCGGCTGATCCAGACCCAGCTCGCTTCTTACCTGCGCGTAGGTTGATTCGCTGGCGTGATCGCCGGCAATCTGCAAAACAGGATCGACCGGCGACAGATGCGAAAGCGTAAAGGTGAAGGCGAGCAGGCCGAGCAGCGTGACCGCCAGCGAGACCAGACCGGTCGCCAGGCGGCCGCCGCGCAGCCAGAACAGCCGGGCGGACCCGGCTTCAGCGGTAAAACGCGCCATTACTTACTGACCTGGCTGTAGTAGACCATATCCGGGTTGATGCCCTGCACGTAGCCTTTGAGATTGGCGCGCAGCGCAATCAGGTTGCGAGCCTGTAAGCCGATTACGTAAGGTGAGTTTTTCTGCACTTCGCGCTGCATGTTTTCATACAGTTTGATGCGCTTTTCCTTATCGCTTTCCGCCGTGGCCGCCAGCGTCTGTTTATTCAGCTCCGGGATATGCCAGTTAGAGCGCCATGCCAGGGTTTTGCTGCCGTCTTCCGGGTTGTAGGCAAAGGCGGAGGCGTTGGTGTTAGGATCGAAATAGTCCGCTCCCCAGGCGTTCAGCGTGGCCTCATACTGATGGGCTTTGACGGCTGTTGCCACTTCGGTGCTGATACCAGGGATCAGCTGAACCTTGACGCCGCCGCGCGCGAAGCTGGCCTGCAACGCCTGAGCGATATCCAGGTAAGGCGGCTGGTTGCTGACGCTCAGCCTGAAGCTGACGTCTTTCAGTCCCGCTTTCGCCAGGATCGCCTTAGCTTTTTCCGGATCGAAAGTGTAAGGATTGTCGTTCAGCGCGCCCAGGAAGCCCTGCGGCAGAAACGACTGATGCACCTGGAACTGGCCTTTCAGCAGATCGTCCGCGATGCCCTTGTAATCGAACAGGTAGCGGGACGCTTCCCAGAACGCCGGGTTTTTCAGCGCCGGGCTGGCGTCGATATTAAACTGCATGTAATACAGCGAGGCCATCGGCACCGCCATTGGCTTCACGTCTGTTTTGCCCTTGAGCGACGCCATCTGATCGGCGCCCAGGTTGCGGGCGATATCCGCATCGCCCTGTTCCAGCAGCAGGCGACGGGCAGCCGGTTCCGGCACGTTTTTAATCAGCACGTTTTTCAGCTTTGGCGCGCCCGCTGGTGAAGAAGCGTTAGCGGAAAGCAGCAGCACCTCATGCGGAATATATTTGCGGATCTGATAAGGGCCGCTGCCCGCCGAGTGCGCGATCAGCCAGCTGTTGCCAAAGTCATTTTTTTGCGCGTTAGCCATCGCCACTTTTTCATCCACGATGGAGGAAACCGGCGCGGCGAGCAGGCTCAGCACGTAGGTCGGGCTGACGTCAGCCGTCCAGCTAATCTGCACGTGGCTGTCGTCGATCTTTTTCAGATGCGAGTCCACGTTCTCTTTGGTCCAGCCCAGCTGGGTCAGGATAAAAGAGGGATCGAGGTTAAGCTTGACCACGCGTCCCAGAGAGAAGATCACATCTTCCGGGCGCAGCGGGTTGCCGGAAGAGAATTTCGCGCCGTCGCGTAGGGTGAAAGTCAGGCTGCGGTTATCGCTGCCCGGCTGCCAGGCGCTGGCCAGCGTTGGCTGCAGGTCGACAGGATTTTGCGGATCCGGCTGTACCAGACGCTGATAGAGATTGGTAAACGCCTGTACCGAGGTCAGCTCAAAGCCCTGCGCGGGATCGAAGCTGTTGGCGTCATCAATAGACTGCGCGATAACCAGCGTATCCGGCGGCGTAGCGGCCTGTGCCGCAAAAGAACCTGCCAGCGCGACGGCAATGGCGGGAAGCAGAAGTTTCATGACGTTTCCTTACCCTGTTTTAATTTGTTGGCGAGTGTAGATTACCTGCATACCGGATAAATAGTAGATTATCGGCTATCGATATGCGAATTGGTTATAAGCAAAACCTATTGGTTATAAACACTAACCATTGCTACCGCAGGAAGGTGGCCCATAGCCAGGGCGCAACGCCGATAAAGTTATTCAGCATATGCAGCGCGACGGGCAGCTTCAGGCCGCCCGAATAAAAACGGGCCAGGCAGAGCAGCAGGGAAAGCGCCGTGAGCGCCAGGAGCGTTTGCAGATGAACATACTGGGTGTGGAGTCCGGCAAAGATCAGCGAAGTGAGTAGCGCACAGGCCAGCCGCTGTCCCGGCACCATCGTTAACAGCGCCTGCAGCAAAAAGCCCCGGAAAACAATCTCTTCAGCCACGGGCGCCAGTATCACCACCGCCAGCGAAAAGGCCAGCGTGCGCCAGGCTTCGATCTGTTCATCGCCGTTTAGCTGCGTGGCGGTCCAGCTTTCCGGCTGTAAATAAAAAGACTGGGAAAAAATCAGGGCAAGCAGCAGCAGGCCGAACAGGAGCAGCGGGCGGAGCCGCAGCACGCCTGACGGCACGCCCGAATAATACCGGTTATACCAGCGCCAGAGCGGCACCAGCACCACAAATTCCAGCAGACAGAGCGCCGGCATCAAAATGCCGTTTTCCGTTAAAAAAGGATGAAGCAGCGGCGTGCCGATCAGCAGCGTAATGCCGTACCAAATCAGGCAAATCCCCGTACAGAGCAGGGCCTCAGTCGCTTTATCCGTTTCTTTATTCATTAGCATGGGCGTGGGAAGCGTATCAGCCGATGGTAGCAAGGGCGAAGGGGAGTGTCGAGGCGGCAGAATTAGTGCGCGCTGCATCTAAATTGTTCAGCCTCCAGGCCGATAGTGCATTAACGATCGCGTCTGGAAGGGAAAAAGGACCTGCGATTTTCAGATAGCAGTCAGGGCGGGCAAACGGGAGTTGTTTGTCAGCCCGCAGGATAAGGTTCGGAGTAGATGAATTTTCCCCCCATGCTTAGCCACCAGGTGCCTTACGGCCAGAAATCCACCTTCTTTACCCGACGAATAGCCGTATCGCTTATTCTGTTGATGAGCGGCGTGACGCTGCTCGCCATGCTTATGGTGGTCGGTATCGCCTGGCGTCAGAACGAAGAGGCCGTTAAGCAGGAAAGTTTTTTACTGCATAACGCCTGGCAGGACGCTCGTCAGGAGTTGATGACCAATATCCGCGATTACGCCTTTTGGGGTGAAGCCTGGAACCATTTACATCTGACGATGGATAAGGTCTGGGCGTTTGAGCAGCAAAACCTGGGGCCGGGTTTATACAGCGAATTCCATTATGACGGCGTCTTTGTGGTCGACGGCGAAGGGCGCACCACCTATTCAGTGGTTAACGGCCAGCTGGACGATCTCCAGCTGGAAAGCTGGCTGGGTATTCAGACCGCGCCGCTTATCGCCAGGGCACGTCTGCTGGCAAAGGAGGAGGGCGCGACCTCGCTGAATACGCTTATCGGTTCGACGCCGGCTATCGTAGCCGCTGCGCCGATCACCACAGGAAAAGTGCCGGGGCTGAAAGCCCGCTCAGGGCCGCCTTCGGTCATGGTGTTCGTCAGCCGCTACACGCCGGAAAAGCTGGCGCAGTTCGGCCGTACGGTCGGCGTGATGAATGCTCGTGTGCCGGGCAACGCGCAGGATACCGCTACCGAGCCCTTTTTGCTGGAGGCGGTATTTGACGGGATGCCGGTGGTGATCCGCTGGGATTCGCAGCAGCCGGGACGGGCGCTGCTGCTGCTGCTGTTACCTGTGCTGCTGCTGGCAGCGGTGATGCTGGCGTTGGTGACGCGACGCGTTATCAGGCACGCCATGTACAACGCCAGGCTTTGCGACGAGCGTTTTTTGCAGCTGATCCACAGTCAGCACGAGCTGGCCGTTAGCGAGGCTCGCTTTCGCGACGTGGCCGAAACCGCGTCTGACTGGATTTGGGAAACCAACGCCGAAGGCGTGCTGACCTACCTTTCCCGGCGCTTTACCGTCGCCACGGGCTTTGCGGTGGAAAAGCTGCTGGATAAATCGATCGACGCGATCCTGCAGCACGATACGCAGCCGGTTTCCGAATGGCTGTTTCAACATCGGCAGGAAGGGCATCGCCATACCCTGCGCTGCTATTCGGTATCGGCCAGCGGCGAAAAGCGCATCTGTAGCCTGGTGGCTAACGCCGTAGAAACGGGCGGACAGATTAGCGGCTATCGTGGCACGGTTTCCGACATTACTCAGGAGATCGAGTCTCAGGCACGCATTCACTATCTGTCGCAGCACGACGCGCTGACCGGGCTGCCAAACCGGCTCTATATGAGCGAGTTTTTGCTGAGCAGGCTACAGGCTCAGCCCACGGCGGAAAGACCGCTGGTGTTGATCAGTCTCGATCTCGATCATTTTAAGCCGATCAATGATACATGGGGCCACGCGGCGGGCGACAGCGTGCTGAATGAGGTCTCGCACCGGTTGCGCAGCGTGCTCAAAGCCGGCGATCTGGTGTCGCGGCAGGGCGGCGACGAATTTATTATTATCGTTTCCGATCTGAACGGCGAACATGAGATTGACGCTTGCTGCCAGGCGCTGCTGGACGAGGTTTGCCGACCTTTCCAGCTGGGTCAGCAGGAAATTTTTATCGGCGCGAGCATGGGGATTGCGCTGGCGCCTGACGATGCGATGCAGGCCGACGAACTGCTGCGGCTGGCGGATATTGCGCTTTATAAGTCGAAGCGGGAAGGGCGAAATCGGTGGACGTGGTACAGCGCGGAAATGGCCGAACAGCTGGTGCTGCGTCGCGAGATGGAGCGCAATTTGCGTAAGGCTATCGCCGGAAACGAACTGAAGCTCTTTTACCAGCCGCGCTATTGTCTGAGAAACACGCGGCTGGACGGCGCGGAAGCGCTGATCCGCTGGGAGCATCCGAGCCACGGCCTGATTATGCCGGATAAATTTATTTCGCTGGCGGAAGAGACCGGGCTGATTATTGATATCAGCGACTGGGTGCTGCATCGGGCCTGCCACGACGCGCTGGGCTGGCCGGAGCCGATGTACGTTTCGGTGAATATCTCGCCGGTGGAGTTTCGTAGCGGCAATCTGGCGCAGCGCGTAGCCAGCGCGTTGGCCACCAGCGGCCTGGAAGCGCACCGGCTTGAACTGGAGATTACCGAAAACATTACGCTCGAAAATCCGCAAAGCGCGCTGGAAGTGATGCAGTCGCTGAAAGCGCTGGGCGTAAAGCTGACGGTGGATGATTTTGGCGCGGGCCATGCTTCGTTGGGCTATCTGAAAATGTTCCCGTTTGACGGCATGAAGATGGATCGATCCTATATGAGCGATTTCCCGCACTCTCCACAGGCGCTGTCGATTGTTGAAGGCATTATCGGGCTGGGGAAAGCTTTCTCGCTGACGGTAACGGCGGAAGGGATTGAAACGCAGGAGCAGTTGCAGGAGCTTCAGGCTATCGCCTGTCAGGAAGGGCAGGGCTACTATCTGGGCCGACCGATGCCGCTGGATCGCTTCAGGCAGCTGCTGGACGCGCCTTGCGATATCGTTCGCAGTTGAATAACAACAGCCCGCTAAAAGCGGGCTGTTGATTAACGGACTTTCACCGCGACCAGCGTCATCATGGCCGCAATCAGCATGAACACTATCAGATCCATGAGTTGCTCCTTTGTTGAGATAATTCCTAAATTATAGCGGATTTTCCTGATTAAAATAAAAGCAATCCGTGCCATTTTCCGCTGGAATCGCTGCGCGAAAAGACCGCGTTTTTGCACCCTGGCGCTTATCTGCTACCCTTGCGACGACAAAAAAGCAAGCTGAGGAGAGAAATCATGATCGGTAAGAAAACACTGGCCGCTTTTGCGGCGGCGATTCTGCTGGCGGGTTGTCAGTCGGGCGCACACAAAGGTGCGGCGTCCGGCCCGACGGATCCAGAACTGGATCGCTGCGGCGCTTCCGACTACCAGCAGTACGTTGGCAAACCGCTTTCCGCCATTGACGGGCTCCGCTTTGAGCACCCGGCTCGTGCGGTGCCGTGGAACTCAGCGGTTACCATGGATTTTAATCTTAACCGGTTGAATTTTATGGGCGACAGCCAGAATACTATCACCCGCGTCTACTGCGGCTAATACCACTTATTCACCCACCAGTGGCGCAGCCGAATGCCCGTGGCGCTGGTCCAGCCGGTGGTGCTTTGCACCACCTTGCTTTTCTTCACGATTAACAGCGTTGGCATCACGTCTGTCTGCCAGCGTGCGGCTATAGCGCCGGTGGGATCGTTAATGACCGGCAGGGTAAGATGTTTACCGTTCAGCAGACGGACGATCTGAATATCGTTGCCGGCATGGTGCACAATGGCCAGCACGTTATAGCCGCTGTTGCTCAGGTTAGTGATATCGCGGGTGGTATAACGACAAACGCTACAGTTGCCACTCCAGAAGTAAATCAGCAGCGGTTTTTTTGCGCTCAGCTCGGCGATAGTAATCGTCCGGCCATCAATAGTATGGAAAATCTGTTGGGCAAAATCTTCTGGCGGTTTCGGTGCGCGCAGCCAGTCCATCAGCCATAACACCAAAGCAATCGCCAGCAATAATGAAAAAATCGTCCGCAAGCCCTGTCTGATATTAGCCATGAGCTTGCCCTGCCACACGCGTCCGGGACAGGCAAGCGCAATAAGCCGTCGTAAAGCCTGTAAGCATGTCCTTTTACCTG
This sequence comes from Erwinia sp. TECH1, assembly GCF_054057575.1. Taxonomy (NCBI): domain Bacteria; kingdom Pseudomonadati; phylum Pseudomonadota; class Gammaproteobacteria; order Enterobacterales; family Erwiniaceae; genus Erwinia; species Erwinia sp. TECH1. The sequence goes on from NZ_JBSRZK010000001.1 coordinate 1,276,733, forward strand.
AGTAGGAGCAACGGATCCGACCGTTGCTAATAAAGAGAAGTCCGTTCACTTTATCATTTGAAATGTCAGTCTCTTTCACGATACGAAAGGTTATCTGATTGTCATACGCCTGCAACAGGCGCGCTGTACTTTACGCTATTAATAAAGGCGACATTTTGATCTCGCCACAGACAGATATGCCCGTTTGCTTCCCGCCCCGTGCGGTTTTTTTTTGGGCGAGCATTATCGGGTGTTATCAGGAAAAAATAAGGCATAAGGTAAGCGCACTGCTGCCGCTTCAGAGGCGTTACCGTTCAGGGCGTTTTTCTTCCAGTAGCTTGGTCAGCAAGTTGCGATAGCCCTGCAGTTGGGTCTCATCTATCTCGCCTTCCAGCCTGGCAATAACGGTAGCGATAATCGCTTTGCTGGTGGTTGGTCTGCCGTTACGCATCAGTTCGGTCATGATGGCCGCCAGCAGCTCGCTCTCTTTCGGCGCGTTGAAAGCAGGGCTGTTAAAATACTCGGTGATTTCCCGGCCTGCGCCGGTAGCGTGATGAACCATGGTAAACCTCCTGCAAAGCGCCATCGACAGCCCGGCAATGAGATCGGGAAAGGCTTAACGGGCTAATTTACCAAACCGAATAAATTGCCATTTAGCCTGGAAAATAACCAGGTGGAGATTTTTATTAGTCTGGATGGGCGTAGCGGAATGTCCAGCCGCCGCCGCAATATTTTTTTTTCGTTATGCCGTAGCAAAAAGCGTCGCGAGTGAAGGTTTAACTGAATGCGGCAAAAAGATGAAAATTATCTTTATAAAAATCAGCGAATTGACATTAAATTACTTTTTTTTAGTCATCAGCGCTTGTGCCGCAGCGCTGGTTATGAGTAAATGCACCGTCGGTTTTGAAACAGACACGTATGCGAGCAATTTTAGTAAAGCAGTTTTCAGTTAAAGCGTTATCTCAGATATCTCTTCTTCCTGACTTCCTTCTTGAGTGCCCCATAAGTCTACCCTGTTGACAAACCTCGTGCCTTAACGGCTTTATACTTATTGAAGGAAAGACAAATGTCTAACAAAATGACTGGTTTAGTAAAATGGTTCAACGCTGAGAAAGGTTTCGGCTTTATCTCTCCAACTGACGGCAGCAAAGACGTGTTCGTACACTTCTCTGCAATCCAGAACCAGGGTTTCAAAACTCTGGAAGAAGGTCAGAAAGTTGAATTCTCTATCGAAAACGGCCAGAAAGGCCCTGCAGCTGCTAACGTAACTGCGCTGTAATTCGAGAGAAACTTCTGCTGCGACCTCGTCGGGCAGAAGAACAAAAACCCGCCTTATGGCGGGTTTTTTGCGTTTAGCGTCAGAAGAATTACCCTCTGCCGCCTGTTTTCTGTTTCTGGCTTTGCACGCCAGCCGTTATCCGCCTTCTGAAGCTATCGCTTGTCTTCAGTTGTGGCCTGCTGTTTTGGCCTGGCGCCTTTATGGTCTTCTGACCTTCTGACCACCGCTCATTGATGGCTTACCGCTTTGCTATTTATCGCTGGCGCGCGCGCTTTGCGGGCAGCGTCCCACCGTGAAAACAACCGCTTGTGAACCATGCCGATGGCCTGTAACGATGTCTGACCGTTTTGGCGTTCAGGCAGGGAGTTGTTACACTCATGGCTCGCATTCTCCTGCAGAGCATAAAAAAACATGGAATCCTGGAAGGTTAACCTTATTTCGGTCTGGTTTGGCTGCCTGTTTACCGGCCTTGCTATCAGCCAGATTATTCCTTTTCTGCCGCTCTACGTGGAGCAGCTGGGCGTCACCGATCCCAGCGCGCTGACGCTGTGGTCAGGGTTAATCTTCAGCATTACCTTTATGGTTTCAGCCATTGTCTCGCCAATGTGGGGCAGCCTTGCCGATCGTAAAGGGCGCAAGCTGATGCTGCTGCGCGCTTCGCTGGGCATGGGAATAGTCATTTTTTTACAGGCTTTTGTAACCAACGTCTGGCAGCTGCTGCTGTTACGGGCGTTGATGGGGCTGACCTCCGGCTATATTCCCAACGCCATGGCGCTGGTCGCTTCGCAGGTGCCGCGCGAGCGCAGCGGCTGGGCGTTGAGCATGGTTTCCACCGCGCAAATCTGCGGCGTGATTATGGGGCCACTGCTGGGCGGCTTTCTGGCTGACTGGGTCGGGCTACGTGCCGTATTTTTTATTACCTCCTGCCTGCTGCTGACCAGCTTTATGATTACGCTGTTTCTGATCAAGGAAACCGGGCATCGCAAAATCAGCAAAGAAGAAAAGCTCAGCGGCGCCATGGTTTTTCGTTCGCTGAGTCATCCCGGATTAATTATCAGCCTGTTTATCACCACGCTGGTTATCCAGCTTTGCAACGGCTCAATCAGTCCAATCCTTACACTGTTTGTGCGCCAGCTGGAGCCGAACGTAGAAAACATTGCCTTTATCAGCGGCCTAGTGGCAGCCATTCCCGGCGTATCGGCGCTCTTTTCCGCGCCCCGACTGGGCAAGCTGGGCGACCGAATCGGCGCGCAGCGCATTTTATTTGCCGCGTTAATGCTGACGATAGTGCTGTTTCTCGCCATGTCGTGGGCAAGCAGCGCCTTACAACTCGGTGCGCTGCGTTTTCTGCTGGGGTTTGCCGAAGGCGCCATGATGCCGGCGGTGCAAACGCTGCTGCTGCGCTACTCCAGCGACCGCATTACCGGACGGATTTTTGGCTATAACCAGTCGTTTATGTATCTGGGTAACGTGGTCGGGCCGCTGATTGGCTCAGGCGTTTCCGCCATCGGCGGTTTCCGCTGGGTCTTTACCGCCACGGCGATCGTGGTGCTGATTAATACCGTGCAGCTGATGCTGGTCTGGCGGCGCAGAAAAGCGGCTGCGGCGGCCTGATCACGCCTCGTTTGCGGCTTTAGCCTTTTAAGGTTTTTCGCGCTTTCCCGCAAGGAAAGCGTTAAGCGTGGTTACGCCGGGTAAAAACAGGGGCTAACAGGATTTTTCTGCATTGTCGGCCCGTGTGGCGACGCTTACTATCAGCGCCATTGTTACCATGAGGAAAGAGCAATGAGTCGTTTGATTAAAGCAGTGAGTGTGGTCGCGCTGGTAACAGCATTAAGCGGATGTCTGTTCCCGCCGCCGGGCGGCGGTGGCGGTCACGGCGGTTGGGGCGGCGGCGGCTCACGCGGCGGTTTCTCCCAGGGGCCGGGCCGCTAACGGATGACGGGCCGGCGTGGTTTACGCCGGCGCTTTTTTTACCAGTACGTTTCTCACAGCCGCTTGCCAACAGCATGGCTTGTTCGCTATCCGCCATAAAATTTAATCAGTATAAATAACAATAGTTTATCCAATCCTGCGCACGGCATGCTTCGCTTTAAGATGGCCGATCTCCCTGTTAATGCCAGGCTTATCAAGTCTGATAATACAAAAGCATAACAAGAAAGGAGCCTGTCGTGAGCTATCAAAACGCTATCGTCCTGCAGGATTTACCGCAGCTGAAACCGGTCAGGGTGCCCATTGGGGAGCAGGAGATCCTGCTGATTCGGCAAGACGATGAAATCAAGGCCTACCAGGCCAAATGCCCGCATTCCGGCGCGCCGCTGGAGCAGGGCGCTATCCGTGACGGCTATCTGGTTTGTCCCTGGCATAAGGCCAATTTCGCCATCAGCGACGGCAGTCTGTGCGAGCCGCTGGCGCTAAGCGATCTGCAACGCTATCCGGTCAGGGTCGAGAACGGCATGGTGCAGGTGGATCCCGAAGCGCTTCCCCCGCTGTATCAATTTGCAGAAGAAGAAGATGAGCCGGTGTTCGCGATCCTGGGCACCGGCGCGGCAGGCGCGGCGGCGGCCTGGACGCTGCGTCGGGAAGGCTTTAAGGGAAGGCTGGTGCTGGTCGATCGCGAACAGCAGGCACCTTACGATCGCACCGTGCTGAGCAAATTCGTGCCGTCCGGCAAGATGGCGATTGATGAGGTGCCGCCTCTGCTGGATGACGATTTCTGGCACTATGCCGAACGCAAGCACGGCGACGTGGAGCAGCTGGACAGCCGCGAGCAGCTGCTGCGCTTTGCCGATGGCTCCACTCTGCATTATGACCGGCTGCTGATTGCCACCGGCGGGATCCCGCAGCGGCCCGATTTCAGCGGCAAGGCGCTGTTCGGCGTACACGTGCTGCGCAGCCTTGAACAGGCGGCGACGCTGTTGCAGGAGGTGGATGAAAGCAGTCAGCTGGTGATCGTCGGCAACAGTTTTATCAGCATGGAGCTGGCTTCTGCGCTAAGAGCCAAAAAAGTGCAGGTGCAGGTTATCGCGCCCGATGCGCTGCCGTTTATAAAGCAGTTCGGCGAGCAAATCGCGCGCTATTTTCGGGAGCTGCATGAAGAAAACGGCGTGGAGTTTATCGAAGGCGAAGTGGCTGCGCTGCAGGGCGAGAAAGGCCACGTCAGCGGCGTCGAGCTTAAAAACGGTCGCGTGGTGCCCGCCACTGCCGTGCTGCTGGCAACGGGCGTCGCGCCCGGCACCGGGTTTATTCACGATCTGCCGCTGAACGACGACGGCAGCCTGACGGCCAGCGAGGAGCTGGAAATCGCGACCAACGTCTGGAGCGCGGGCGATATCGCCACCTGGCCCGCCGCTTCCGGCCCCATGCGCATCGAACACTGGCGCGTGGCGCAGCAGCAGGGCCGGGTGGCGGCGAAGAACATGCTTGGTCGCGGCGAGAAGTTCGATCGCGTGCCCTTTTTCTGGACGGCGCAGTTCGGCACGCGCTACGAGTATCTGGGTCATGCCAAAGAGTGGGATGATTTTCGGCTGTTCGGCTCGCTGAAGGAAAAAACCTTTGTGGCGCTCTACGGGCAAAGAGGCCAGCTGGCCGCGGTCGCCTCCTGCGGGCTGTATACCTTTACCGCCGATCTGGTGCGTCGGATGCAGCAGCCGATGACCATGGCCGAAGGCGCGGCGCTGGCGCAAAAAGCGCTGGGCTGAATACGCATTCAGCCCCTCCGTAATGAGGGGCTGAAGTGGGTCAATCTTTACTCATCCGTTCCGACTTGTTCATGCACTGCTGCATCGCTTCCATGACCGCCGCACGGAATCCTTTCTCCTCCAGCACTTTTACCGCTTCGATGGTGGTGCCGCCTGGCGAGCAGACCATATCTTTCAGCTCGCCGGGATGCTTGCCGGTTTCCAGCACCATCTGCGCGGAGCCTTTTACCGCCTGCGCCGCAAACTGATAGGCCTGCGCTCTTGGCATCCCGCCGAGCACCGCCGCGTCGGCCATCGCCTCGATAAACATAAAAACGTAGGCCGGCGCAGAGCCGCTGACGCCGACCACGGCGTGGATTTGATATTCCGGCACCAGCGCCGCCTTGCCGAAGCCGTTAAAAATCGCCACGATTTCATCCGCTTCTTCTTTGGTCACCAGCACGTTCGGCGTCACGGAGGTCATGCCTTCATTGACCAGCGCTGGCGTATTGGGCATTACGCGCACCAGTTTGCGATCGTGCCCCAGCGCCTGCGCCAGCGAATCAAGCGTGACGCCAGCCGCGATGGAAACCACCACGGTATCTTTGTTCAGGCAGCCGGAAATTTCCTTGAGTACGCTAAGAATAACGTTGGGCTTCACCGCGCCGAATAAAATATCGGCCTGTTTCGCGACTTCTTCCGCGCTGCTGCCCGGCGTAATGCCGTACTGCTCGTGCATGGCCTGATTCGTTTCGGGCTTGCGATCGTAAACCCAGATGTCTTCCGCTTTCACCTGGCCGGCGGCAACCAGGCCGCCAATAATAGCTTTCGACATATTACCGCAGCCGATAAAACCGATTTTTTTCATCATCCTTCTGCCTCTTTTTGTCTTTTCATTCCGTTCAGCTTACGTCATTACCCGGCTTAATTCAGCTTCGGCTACGCTTAAGCAACAACCAGGAGCCGCAGATGAATCTAAAGAAACAAAATGAAATGGACAGCCGCCGCTATCCGGTTCAGGAGCATATGCGCCTGCAGCGGATTGAATGGCGGATACAGCGTATTGGCTATCTTTTTCTGTTTACTATCGTGATCCTGGGCGCCTGCGGGCTTTTCTCAAAAGGGATGCTGAGCAACAAACGGGTGAAGTCGGCAGACGGCGCCCTGGAGGTGGAATACGAGCGTTTCGGGCGGCTGGCGAGCGATATGTCGATGACTATCCGCATCAGGCCGCAGCAGGACGGTGACTTCAGGCTGGTGCTCAACGGCGAGGAGATGGACAACTTTCAAATTCAGTCGCTTCAGCCGCAGCCGCAGCAGGCGTTCAGCCGTGGCAATGCTCTTGAACTGCACTGGTCTTCTCCTCGCTATCGCGACGGCGCGACGGTGTGGATTGGCCTACAGGCGCAGAACCCTGGCCGCTATCCGGTTACCGTGACGCTGGACAATAAAACCAGCGTGCAGTTTACCCAGTGGATTTATCCTTAGGAGCTAATTATGGAAACCGTTTTGCGGGCTGCCAGTATGTATTTATTGCTGCTGGTAGTGTTGAAAATCGCCGGACGCCGCACGCTGATGGAGATGACCTCGTTTGATTTGATCCTGCTGCTGATTATCAGCGAGGCGACGCAGCAGGCGCTGCTGGGCAACGATTTTTCGGTCACCGGCGCATCGCTGACGATTATCACCCTGGTGGTGGTCGACATCCTGTTCGGCATGTTGAAGGCGCGTTTTCCCCGGCTGGATATGCTGATTGACGGCACGGCGCTAATCCTGGTGGAAAACGGCAGTCTGCTGCCGGAAAGGGCCAGAAAAGCGGGCATTTCCGAAGAGGATATCCTGAATTCTGCCCGCAGCACCGCGGGGCTGGAGCGGCTGGATCAGATCAAATTCGCTATTCTGGAGAAGAACGGCAAGATCAGTATTATCCCGCAGCGCTAAGATGCGGTGAATAACAGGTTGCCATTCCTGAAAAGCCAGGCAAGATCGCAGGCAGTGTTGTGTTGATAAAGGAAAGGGCGATGCCAGTCTGGGTAGATGCCGATGCATGTCCAAAGGTAATTAAAGAAGTGCTGTATCGTGCGGCGGAGCGCGAGCAGGTAATGGTGACGCTGGTGGCGAATCAGTCGCTGAGCGTGCCGCCCTCGCGTTTCTTACGCACGCTGCGGGTGCCGGCGGGTTTTGACGTAGCGGATAATGAAATTGTTCGAAGGGCGCAACCCGGTGATCTGGTGATCACGGCAGATATTCCGCTGGCGGCGGAAGTGATGGAAAAAGGGGCCGTGGCGCTGAATCCGCGCGGCGAACGCTACAGCGAGGCGACGATAAAAGAGCGGCTGACCATGCGCGATTTTATGGACACGATGCGGGCGAGCGGCGTGCAGACCGGCGGCCCTGCGACGCTGAACCAGCGCGACCGTCAGCAGTTCGCCAACGAGCTGGATAAATGGCTACAGGCGCAGCGCTGCAAATAGCAAAAGGCGGGGAAATCCCCGCCTTTCATTTATGCAACCAGCCTCGACCTTATTCAGACAAAGCTGTCGTCGTCGTCAAAACCGCCGTTGTCGAAATCATTATCGTAGTCGCTGGCGTAATCCTGCGGCAGTCCGGCATCCTGATTCAGGAAGGGGGCGTCGGTGCCGTTGTTAAACGTATCCAGATTATTGTCGAAACTTTCCTGCGGCAGCGCCGGTTCGTTAATAATGTTTACGATCTCTTCCGGCTGCGAGTGGTGGAACATGCTGGTCAGCATATCCGCCATCACTACGCCGCCCGCCACGCCGACCGCCGTCTGTAGCGCGCCGCCTAAAAAAGCCTCGGCCAGCCGAAGGCGCCGCGGGCGCAGAATAGGGCTGCTGCGCGTTATTCCACGGCTGCTGCTGTGGTGCATTGCCCCAGGCAGACTGCTGCTGTGGCGCGTTGTAGGATTGCTGCTGCTGCTGCTGGCGGCCGCCGCCAAACAGGCCGGAAAGAAAGCCGCCGCTGCTTTGCTGCGGCTGGGCCGCCAGCTTCGCCTCTAATTCGCTCACCCGATTGTTCAGCTGTTTCAGAGCCGCTTCCTGGATCAGGATCGCCTGCGCCATGTAATAGGGCGCGCCTGGCTGCTGCTGAAGCTGCTGCTGGATCAGTTTTTCTGCGGCGGCATCACGCGGGCCGGACTGGGTTTCAGCCTGTTTCAGTCGGCCAAACAGGCTTTCAATTAACTTTTGTTCTTCGCTCTGCATAAGAGATCCTCATTAACGGGCTGTCCCTTTATTTTGGGGCAGAACCGGGGAAAGTAAACGAGGTTCGGGTAAGGAAATGTTGCCGGGCTTACCGCCAGGCTAAAATGTATGTAACGGAAGGTTTACATGCTATTTTTGCTTTATATCAAAGGGATGTGCTGTTTCTGCCGTGCAAGGGGTGTAAAGAAAAAGTGACTGCTGGTGACAAACAAGAATTCTCGGTATGATGCCTGCCTCTCATTATTCACTGCCGGTTGCTGCTAAGCGGCCAGTAAACAAGGCTGAGGAATTTTTCGCCATGTCCTTACCCCTCTATCTTATCGGCGCGCGCGGCTGCGGAAAAACTACCGTTGGCCAGGCATTGGCGCTGGCGCTGGGCTATGCCTTTAGCGATACGGACAAACATCTGCAGCAGACCACCGGACTGACCGTCACGGAAATTGTTGCGGCTGAAGGATGGCAGGGCTTCCGGCAGCGCGAGTCGCTTTCTTTACAGGCGGTAACGGCCGATCGCACGGTTATTGCTACCGGCGGCGGCATGGTGCTGGCAGCGGAAAACCGGCAGTTTATGCGCGAGCACGGCCAGGTTATCTATCTGAAAGCCGATGCCGCCGTACTGGCCGCCAGGCTGGAAGCCTATCCGGAACAGGCGCAGCGGCCCACGTTAACGGGCCGACCTATTGCTGATGAAATGGTCGACGTGCTGGCCGCCCGCGATAAGCTTTATCATGAGGCGGCCCACTATATTATCGATGCCATGCAGCAACCTGAGGTCGTGGTTGAGGAAATTATTAGCGCGCTGGCGCTGGCTCGCGCCAGTTAAACCTACGATTTTTCCCAAGTTGCGCAGAGCGGACAGAGAATTATCAGCCTTTGTCTATACTTGAAGTACGGAAGCTGGCCGCGCGGTAAATCCCGGCCAGCTCGGTAATACTTTAAGGAGGGAAAAGATATGCCTGGCAGACCGCCCTATCCTCGTGAAGCGCATATTGTTCCGATAAAAAAAGGAACGGAAGAAAATTGTGTCACCTGGTACGAACTTCGTGCCGATCATCCTAAGCCGGATACGCTAATCAGTGAGCACCAAAGCGAGCAGGAAGCGGTCGACGCTAAAGCTCGTTATGAAGATATCGAAAAAGAGTAACGTATGACGGCATGGACGCCGTAAAACACCGGGGCACAGCAAGGCGTGGTTAAAATGTAAGCGCTACCACCTGTAATTCAGGCGAATCTTCTGCCAAAACGACCGCTGCTGTTGCGACAGCAAGCTGTCTGGCTCAAGCAAAAAATAATTTTGCGGCAGAAGACAAATTACCAACATAATTTGCTGTGTATTGATATTTGTATCATGGGATCCGGGCTTGACCGAAAGCGACTGGCGTCATATTTTCGCTGCACGTTTATAAGCCTGACGCTTCCATCGCCTTTAACTGGACAGACCATTGACCGAGATCTTCACCACTCCGCTTTCCCATCCAAATCCGTCGTCTTTTTCCGGAACTGATATCCTGTTTTCCGGAAGTTTTATGTCCGACGTGTTTAATGAGGCAGAAAGCAATACCCACAAACTGGCTACCTTAACCTTAGGAAAGGCGCCTCGCAGAGATCTGCTGCCTCTGCTGCTGGAACACCTGCCTGAAGAGAATATCGCACACTTCGGATTGCTTGACGGCCTTTCAGCGGCCGACATCGAACAGCGTTATGGGCCGGTAGCGGGCGAAAAGGTGACGATGACGCACATGGAGGATGGCTCTTTCGTCATTCTCTCTGCCGCGAAGGTCGAGGCATCCCTGCAAAAGTTGATCAACAAGCTGGAAGCGGAAGGATTTGAAAATATTCTGGTTCTTTGCGCAGGCGAGTACAAAAACCTTAAGACCAGCAGCGCTGTTCTGCTGGATGCGTACCGTATGCTGCCGCCGTTGGTTAACGCCATTACCGACGGCCATCAGGTCGGCGTCATGGTGGCGCGAAAAGAATATCTGGGCGAGCAGGGCTATAAGTGGCAAAGTCTGTCTTCAAGACCTCGCTTTGCCGTAGCCAATCCCTGGGTAAAGCACGACGACGAGCTGATTGACGCCGCGCTACAGCTTCAGGAGCAGGGCGCCGATGTTGTGGTGCTGGACTGCCTGGGCTATCAGCAGCGTCATCGTGATTTCTTACAAAAACTGCTGGGTATCCCTGTACTGCTTTCCAACGTGCTGCTGGCCGGACTGGCCGCAGAGCTGGTAGCGTAACGATTACGGGCCGCCCGTTTTCATCTCTGATAAAGGATAGTGCCATGCTCAACGTCAGCGAGTACTTCGAAGGAAAAGTGAAATCGATCGGGTTTGACAGCGCCAGCACAGGGCGCGCCAGCGTCGGCGTGATGGCGGAAGGAGAGTATACTTTTAGCACCGGCGATCCGGAAGAGATGACCGTGGTCAGCGGCTCGTTTAAAGTGCTGCTGCCGGGCGAAACCGAATGGCGTCACTACGATCCGGGCCAGGTTTTCAACGTGCCGGGCCACAGCGAGTTTCACCTGCAGGTAGCCGAACCTTCTTCCTACCTTTGCCGTTACCTGAAAGCGTGATGCAGAGAGGCCGGGCATCCGGCCTTCGTGTTTCCTGGCTTTGCTGGTATCTGCAAGCGTGATGCAGAGAGGCCGGGCATCCGGCCTCCGTGCTTTGCTTAACGCTGCGCTTCGCCGCCCAGCGCTTCGATAGTATTGGCTATCAGTGCAGACAGCTCGCCGGTCATCAGGATAAAGTCGGCATCAAAGCGTGCCGCCACGTCTTCCCTGTCGATGTCGTCATTCTGCTCGCGCAGCGTATCGGCGAACTTCAGGCGTTTCAACGATCCATCGTCCGACAGCACCAGCTGCACGCGTTCCTGCCAGTCCAGCGCCAGCTTCGTCACCAGCTTGCCCGCTTCGATATGATTAGCGATTTCATCGCACACCAGATCCTGCTTTTTACAGCGGATCACGCCGCCGTCTTCCAGCAGCGCTTTCAGCTCCGCTTCATCCATCAGCGCAAAGCCCGCCGGCGTATCGCCGGAGCGAACCCATTCGGTCAGCGTCAGCTCAATCGGGCTTTCCAGCGTTAGCGGTACCACCGGCAGCGACCCCAGGCTTTTACGCAGCAGGGCCAGCGTATCTTCCGCTTTTTTGGCGCTGGCGCAGTCGACCATAATCATGTTGTTAACGGTGTCGATCCAGACAAAGGTCTGGCTGAAGCGGCTGAAGGCGCGCGGCAGCAGGCTGTGCAGCACTTCATCCTTTAACGAATCCTTTTCCGTTTTCTTCAGCTTGCGCTGCTGCTCCGCTTCCAGCTTGCTGATTTTCGCTTCCAGCGCCTGTTTGATCACCGGCGACGGCAGGATTTTCTCCTCTTTGCGGGCGCAGATCAGGATCTGTCCGTTATTGACGTGGGTCAGCGCATCGCTTTTGGATCCCATCGGCGCAACCCAGCCGGTTTTCGCCATGTCCTGACTGCCGCAGGGAGTGAAAGAGAATGCCTCAAGTTGTTTTTCCATTTCGTCTGCCGCCAGCGGGATCTCGCGATTCAGACGATATACCATCAAATTTTTAAACCACAGCATTGTACTTTCCCTCTCCGGCGCGTCATGCGCGCTCATTCAAAGTCAGCGCGCATGATAGCGAATCGGCGACGGGGTTTCATTGCCTTTTGTCGTTATTCTCCGACCAGCATCGCATCGCGCGGCGCGCTGGCGCGCTGGGCTTTGGTCAGCAGGAAATAGCCGTAGCCAGCGGCCATTAACAGCGCAAACAGCCCGCCAATAACCGGGTTAAACCACAGCATCGCCACCAGGCAGACCAGCGCCAGCAGCAGCGCGATGCCGGGCACAACAGGGTAGCCTGGCGCGCGGAAACTGCGTTCCAGATCCGGCGCGCTACGCCGCAGACGGAACAGGCTTAACATACTCATCAGGTACATTACGATGGCACCAAACACCGCCATGGTGATCATCGCCGCCGTCAGCGTCATGCCCTGAAGATTGATCCAGCCGTCGCTAAAAATGGCGGCGATACCAATCACGCCGCCGGCGATAATAGCGCGGTGCGGCGTCTGAAAACGGGAAAGCTTCGCCAGCCCGGCGGGCAGGTAGCCCGCGCGAGAAAGCGCGAAGAACTGGCGCGAATAGCCGAGAATAATGCCGTGGAAGCTGGCGACCAGGCCAAAAAGACCGATCCAGACCAGCATATGCATCCAGTTAGAGTGCTCGCCGACAATCATTTTCATGGCCTGCGGCAGCGGGTCGTTGATGTCCGAAAGCCTGCGCCAGTCGCCCGCGCCGCCCGCCAGCAGCATCACGCCAATCGCCAGCACCACCAGCGTCAGGATCCCGGCGATATAGGCCTTAGGGATGGTGCGTTTGGGATCGCGGGCCTCTTCGGCCGCCATCGCCGCGCCTTCAATGGCCAGAAAAAACCAGATGGCAAAAGGGATAGCGGCAAAAATGCCGGAGACGGCGGGCAGGCCGAAGCTTTCGCTGCCCGCCCAGCCGTGCGCGGTAAAATTGCTCAGGCTGAAGCCCGGTGCGACCACGCCCATAAAGACCAGCAGCTCGATCACCGCCAGCACCGTCACCACCAGTTCAAACATCGCCGCCAGCCTGACGCCCAGGATATTCAGCGTCATAAAAATCAGGTAAGCGCCGACCGCGGCATATTTAGGATTCAATCCCGGATACTGCACGTTAAGGTAAGCGCCGATCGCCATGGCAATGGCCGGGGGAGCGAAGACAAACTCAATCAGCGTCGCCATACCGGCGATCAGCCCGCCGGTTTCGCCAAAGGCGCGGTGGCTGTAGGCGAAAGGGCCGCCCGCGTGCGGAAGCGCCGTGGTCAGTTCGGTAAAGCTGAAGATAAAGCAGGTGTACATAAGGGCAATCAGGGCGGTCGTCACCAGAAACCCCATGGTGCCCGCCACGCCCCAGCCGTAGCTCCAGCCGAAATATTCGCCGGAAATGACCAGGCCTACCGCAATGCCCCACAAATGTATCGTGCCCAGAGTAGGCTTTAGCTTGCTTGTCATATCGCTGTTCCCGCCAGTAAGTGTTGATTGATAATGCAGCCGTCGTCCCGGGGAAACTTGACGCGGGCATAAGGATTTTTGCGCTCTGCTGTCAACTCACAAGCAAAAAAAGTGCCCGCTGTACGCTAAAGTCAAAAGAGGGTTACCTGCGGTCAAGCGATTGAGGAAGCGTCACGCCATGCTGGTTCAGGCCGTATCAACTTCTTTCGGGAGCCACACTGATGACCAGCCAATATGACGACCTGACCAATGCCGCGCTGCTGGCGCTTGCCCACCGCGCTCTGAGCCGCTATCCGGCCGCTTTACAGGGCAAACTCAGCCTGCTTTGCCGCTCGGAGAACGCTACCTTTCTGCTGGAGGCCGCCGGAAAACGCTATGCGCTGCGCCTGCATCGCGGCAATTATCATCAGCGCGCCGATATCCTCAGCGAGCTGCGCTGGCTGGATGCGCTGCGCGAAACGGGTATCGTGGTGCCGCAGGCGCTTGCCGATCGGGAAGGGCAGACCGTTCAGGATTTGCGGCTGGCGGACGGCAGCCTGCGCCACGCGGTGCTGTTCGACTGGATCGAAGGCGAGATGCCGGACACCGACGTCGATCCCCGCGCGTTCCAGGATCTTGGCCAAATCACCGCGCGGCTGCATCAGCACAGCAAAAGCTGGCAAAAACCGGCGGGTTTCCAGCGCATCATCTGGGATCATCAGACCATGGTCAGCCCGCAAAGCCACTGGGGCGACTGGCGAGACGCGCCGGGCTTGCGGCGTGACGATCGCGGCGTGGTGGAGCAGGCCATTACCCGCGCTGGCGAAGAGCTGGCCCGATTCGGCAAAGATCCTTCCCGCTATGGCCTGATCCATGCCGATCTGCGCCTGACCAATTTGCTGCGGCATAAAGGCGAAACGCGGGTGATTGACTTCGACGACTGCGGCATGGGCTGGTATCTGCACGATCTTGCGGCAGCCATCAGCTTTGTGGAGCACCATCCTCGTGCAGCGCAATGGGTGGACAACTGGATCAAAGGCTATGAGCAGGTGGCGCATATCAGCGATGCGGAGCTGGCGCTGGTGCCGACGCTGCTTATCCAGCGCCGTATACAGCTGCTGGCCTGGGTCGGCTCGCACGCGCAGACCGCGATGGCGCTGAGCCTGGGGCCGCAGTGGGCCGATCATTCGGTGCGCCTCTGCCATCGCTACCTGGAAACCAGCGAGCTGCCGGTGGGCGCTTAGCCGCCAGCTGGTATAGAAATTGCTGATTAAGCAGAATGTTTTCTGCAGCGAGGCGATAAATAATGGAAAGCGGAGCGATCAAACGGCCTGAGATGGCAGCGGTGCTGAATGCTGGCTGTAACCATGGCGTGCTGGCCGCCGCTGCCAGCGGCCTCGGTGAATTTATCACGGAAAAAGGCGGCGACGTCGACCGCATTTTCGGCGTCAGCGGCATCGATCCGGAGCAGCTCGCCAGCCCGACGCTGAGCCTGGGGCTGGTTAACTACTGCCGGGTAATGGAGGAAGCGGCGCGCTGCTCAGGGTTTGATAACTTCGGTTTGCACTACGGCAGGCAGTTTAAACCGCAGTCATTAGGCCTGATTGGCTATGTCGGGCTTTGCTCCGCCACGCTGGAGCAGGCGCTGCACAACGTCGTCAACGCTTTTCCGTGGCATCAGCACGATACCCTGACGCGGCTGACCGACAAAGGCGACTGCTGGCGACTGGACTACCAGGTACGCCACGGCGCGATTTTATGCCGCAGGCAGGACGCCGAGCTGACGATGGGCATGTTTATGAACCTGATCCGTCACGTTGCCGGCAGGCACTGGGCGCCAAGAGAAGTGCACTTTGAACATCCCCGCCCCGAGCAGTGGCATGAGCACTGCAAAGTCTTTGACGCACCGGTTTGGTTTGAACAGCCCTGTAATGCGATGATCATCCCTAAAAAAGATCTGGCGCGCGCGATGCCGGAAAGCGATCCGATGCTGCTGCTGGTGATGCAGGACGCGATCCGGCGTCTGAACAGCGCGACGCCGCGCCAGAGCGTGGTCGATCGGGCGCGTTCGCAGGTGCGTCTGATGCTGATGCAGGGCGAGCCGGCGCTGCCCGAGGTGGCAGAAAAAATGGGCATGTCGAGCTGGT
This sequence comes from Erwinia sp. TECH1, assembly GCF_054057575.1. NCBI lineage: Bacteria > Pseudomonadati > Pseudomonadota > Gammaproteobacteria > Enterobacterales > Erwiniaceae > Erwinia > Erwinia sp. TECH1. The sequence continues at coordinate 1,292,057 of NZ_JBSRZK010000001.1, forward strand.
CGCTCCAGCGCCGCCTGCGCGAAGAGAACCTGAGCTTTACCGCGCTGGTGGACAAGGTGCGCTGCGAGCTGGCGACCTGGTATTTACAGCAGCGGCAGCTGCCGGTGTCCGAAATGGCGCTGCTGCTGGGCTATTCAGAAGTCAGCGCCTTTTCGCGCGCTTTTCGGCGCTGGTTTGGCGTCAGCCCGCGCCAGTGGCGGCAGGCCAGCTAGTCCGGCTTAAGCTCGATAGCCATTGAAGCCGGCCAGCTAGTCAGGCTTCAGCTCGATAACCATTGAGGTCGGCAGCGAAGGCGGCGGCGGCGGCAGGTTTTCCGCGCTGCCGATCACGCCCCATGCTTTCAGGCAGAGCTGTTCATCGCCCCGGGTGCTCTGTACGCCGTAGCGGCCGTTCTGGCGCCAGGTGACGGTGACGGTACAGGTGCGTCCATGATAGCGATGCGCATTGTAAAAATTGCGCTGAATGCCGTACTGCATCTCAGCAAAATAGCGACAGTTATTCTCCGTGCGGCCGCTACAGACTTTATCCGCCCATGCCTGCATCTCCTGCGGCGTGGCCGGTACAGGACGCGGCTCTTCTGGCGGAGAGTGGCAGGCCGTCAGCAGCAGCGCCAGCAGCGTCAGTCCGCTTTTAATCATTCCCGATGGCATTTTTTTCCCATGATTACTAAAGGTTTTCTGATGTAAGCCGATAGTTTAGCCTGTTAGCCTCAGGCTGACAGGTTATTCCGGCGATCCTGGGCCATTTACAGATTATTTCCCTGTCGTGGCCAGGCAGTAAAATACCGTTTGTTCGTCAAACGCTATTATTTCCTGTGTTTTTCTGCATCATTATTGTATTCTGCGCGCGGACGCTGGATGTATTTTTTTATTCATGGAAAAGAAAAGAATGAAATATCGTTATAACCTTGTTGCTTTTTCTTTATTAAGCTGCGCGCTGCTTAGCGGCTGCGCCACCGAATCCTCCCGAGCTATTGAAGCGCCGCAGGTAGCTGCCGCCAGCCAGCCGGTATATCAGGGCGCAAAAAGCCCGATAGCCATTGGCAAATTCGATAACCGCTCTTCTTATATGAACGGTATTTTCTCTGACGGCGTGGATCGCCTGGGCAATCAGTCTAAAACCATTCTTATTACTCATCTGCAACAAACCGGTCGTTTTAACGTGCTGGATCGTGCCAACCTTGATGAGCTGAAAAACGAAGCAGGCTATAAGCACAGTACTCAAACGATTAAAGGCGCGGATTACGTTATCACCGGCGATATTACCGAATTCGGTCGTAAAGAAGTCGGCGATCAGCAGCTGTGGGGCATCCTGGGCCGCGGCAAAACGCAGGTAGCCTATGCAAAGGTCAACCTGAACGTTGTCGACGTGGCGACCTCAGAAGTGGTCTACTCCGTGCAGGGCGCGGGCGAATACGCACTCTCCAACCGCGAAGTCATCGGCTTTGGCGGCACCGCCAGCTACGACTCCACGCTTAATGGCAAGGTCATGGACCTGGCGGTACGCGAAGCGGTAAATCATCTGGTCAGCGGTCTGGAATCAGGCGCGTGGCGTCCGGTTAAATAACGGAGAAAAAAATGCGAGTAATAAAATATACCGCAGCGGTTGCCACGGCACTGCTGTTAACCGCCTGCGCGCAGAAAAAAGAAAATATCTATTACTGGGGCGACTACCAGAATTCGCTTTACAGCTTTTATCAAAACGGCAGCGCGCCGGAAAAAGAAATCGCTACGCTGAATAAAGTGATTGAAGAGGCGAAAGCCAAAAATAAACCGGTGGCACCGGGCCTGCACGCGCAGCTGGGATTACTTTATGTTAACGCTGGCCAGCCCGATTTAGCTTTCCAACAGTTTACCGCCGAGAAAACGGCTTTTCCTGAGTCCGCTTCTTATATGGATTTCCTGATGCGTAATAAGCAGGGAGCAAAATAATGAAAAAGCTTTTCGCCTTTACCGCTCTGCTGGCCGTTATCACGCTGACCGGCTGCGCAAAGAAAACGCCGCATGACTACAGCGCGTTTCGCGCCAGCAAGCCCGCTTCCATTCTGGTACTGCCTGCGGAGAACCACACAACGGATATCGCGGCGGCGCACAGCCTTACTTCGCTGGTCACCCAGCCGCTGGCGGAATCCGGCTATTACGTTTTCCCCGTGGCGGTGGTTGAGGAAACCTTTAAGCAGAACGGTCTGAACAACGCCACGGATATTCGCAGCGTTTCCACCACTAAGCTGCACGATATTTTTAACGCCGACGCGGCGCTGTATATCGATATCAACACCTACGGCACTAAATACCTGATTGTGGACAGCGAAACGCGCGTGACCGCTTCGGCAAAACTGGTGGATTTACGCAGCGGCAAGCAGATCTGGAGCGGGTCGGCGACGGCCTCCGATAATGAGAGCAGCAACAATAATCAGTCCGCGCTGGGGATGCTGATCGCCGCCGCCGTGCACCAGATCGCCAGCAACGTCTCGGATAAAGCCCATGATGTCGCGGCCATTACAAGCGCCCGCCTGCTGACGGCTGGCGACGACGGTGCGCTTCTGCTAGGCCCGCGCGCTAAGGCCGGGAAGATCTGACGGTTCACCGTCTGGCTAAGTAAAACGGTAAAATCTGATGGTTTACCGTTTGGCGAAGGCAAAACGGCCCGGCTCGCATTCACGCGTGCCGGGCCGTTGCTTTTTCACGTTGCAGGGCGTTAGTCAGTCGCGCCCGACGGCCGCCGCGTTTTTACTGCGGTTGCTGGCGTAGATAAAGAACAGGGCGATGCCGAGACAAACAATGGCGCCCAGACGACTGGCCGAAAACGACACGGCCGCGTTGCCCAGCCAGCCAAAATTATCAATCAGCATACTCATCGCTAGCTGGCCGAAGATCACCGCAACCGTGGCGACCGCCGTCCCGATACGCTGTACCGCCAGCACCATAATCACAATGTAGGGAACGCCGCACAGCGCGCCCAGCAGCTGCCACTTCGGCACGTCAAGCAGGCTGACCGCCTGCTTCGGTTCAAAGAAAAAGATCAGCAGAGCCGTAATCAGCGCGCCGACGGAAAACGTCAGAAAGGCGCAGCGGAACACGCCCACTTTACTGCCCAATTGGCCGTTGATCGCGGCCTGAATGCTCAGCATCGCGCCGCCAGCCACTGCCAGAATAATCATCAAAATCGTTATCATTGTTTTACCCCCTTGCCACCAATACCAGCGCGACGACAATAAATAGCAGCGCGATCAGGCGCTTGCCGTCCGTTTTTCTTTGCGGCGTGCCCAGCAGGCCGAAGTGATCGATGATCAGGCTTTTAAACACCTGCCCGGCAAGAATGCCGATCATGGTCATCGCGACGCCGATGGTCGGCGTGGCAACGGTAAGGATAACCACGTAAATCGGCCCCAGTACGCCGCCCAGCAGCTGCCAGCCGGGCTGGGCAAAAAACGACGGGCTGTTGCGCGGGCTGAAAAAAAGCATCAGCAGAAAGGTCAGCGCGGCGCCAACACCGAAAATACTGAAGGTTGCCCACAGGTCGCCCACTTCTCCGCCCAGCGGCCCTAACAGGCCTGCCTCTACGGACAGGCCCATACCGCCGGCAATAACCAAGACAATCAATAAAAGTTGCATAGCAAAATTTCCCCGTTAATCAGGCGCGGAAGGTTACAGCGGTCGAGAGATGATAGAAATGCTATAGTGCGGTAAACACTTTTGCAGGAAATGCATTAATGCCGGGTCTGGAATCGGTCAATCTGCGCGCGATAAAACTCTTTATTGCGGTTTACGATGCGCAAAACTTCTCGGCGGTAGCCAGACGTGAGGGCATCTCCGCCTCTCAGGTGTCGCGCGTGATCCATCAGCTGGAGAATTCGCTGGGCCAGCAGCTTTTTTATCGCAATACCCGCGCGATAGCGCCCACGGAAAGCGGGCGGCTATTTATCGATTATGCGCGCGGCATAACCGGCAATATGGAGGAGGCGCGCAGAACGCTGCACGAAAGAACGCTGGCGCCTTCTGGTCTGGTACGGATTAACGCGCCAATCTACTTTGGCCAGCGGCACGTCGCGCCTGGCCTCGCGGCATTAGCCGAACGCTATCCGCAGCTGACCATCGAGATGATGCAAACCGATGACTATATCGATCCGCATAAAGAACCGGCTGATGTGATCTTTCGTATCGGCGCGCTGACCGATTCTTCTTTTCACGCCCGCGTATTCGGCACGCAATACTATTATCTGGCCGCTTCGCCTGAGTATGTGCGTAAGCATGGCGCGCTTGTCCATCCCGACGAACTGCATCGCCACCGCTGTCTGGTTTACCGCGGTTCGTCCGGCCCGAACCGCTGGTTTTTCCGCCAGCCGGGCAGGGAGTGGATCCACTATCCCGTGTCGCCGCTGCTGGCGTCAAACCATGCGGAAACGCTGCTGGTCGCCGCGCTGGGGGGCATGGGGCTGCTGCTCTACCCGGACTGGCTGATCGGCGACAGACTGCAAACGGGCGAGCTGGTCAGGCTGCTGCCGGATTTTGCTGCCGCTATCACTACCGAGCCGCAGCATATCGCTGCGATTTACCCCCATACGCGGCATCCTCCTCTTAACGTCAGGGCGGTCATCGACCATTTTGTTGAGGCTTTCGGCTCGCCGCTTTACTGGCAGATTCAGCCCGGCACTTCCAGTCGGCTGTAACCCAGTCCGTTGATTTTGCGCACCTTGATCTGCACCGGGATACGCTCTTTCATCGCTTCCACATGGCTGATTACGCCAATGGTTTTACCGCTGGCGTTCAGCGCGTCTAGCGCATCCAGCGCGCCGTCCAGGGTAGCGGCATCCAGCGTGCCGAAGCCTTCGTCCAGAAACAGCGATTCGATCTGCGTTTTATGGCTGACCAGATCCGAGAGCGCCAGCGCCAGCGCCAGGCTCACCAGAAAACTTTCGCCGCCGGAAAGGGTGCGCGTATCGCGCAGCGCGTCCGCCTGCCAGGTATCCACGACCTGCAGCTCCAGCGCCTCCTGCGATTTGCGCTGGAGCAAATAGCGGCCGTGCAGGCGGTTTAGCTGGTTGTTCGCCAGCCAGACAAGATGATCCAGCGTCAGGCCCTGGGCGAATTTGCGGAACTTATCGCCTTCCTTCGAGCCGATAAGCTGATTGAGATAGCTCCAGTCTTCTACCTGGCGCGTTTCTTGCTCAATGGTCGCCAGCAGGTTTTTTTGCTGTTCGCGGCGATCCGCATCACTGCTGAGCTGCTGTCGCGTCTCGCCCTGTTGACGGGCGTTTTCTTTCAGCTGTTGCGAGAGGCTTTCCACGGCGGCGTGCAGCGCAGAAGGATCTTCCGGCAGATCCTGCGGCTTTTCCGGCAGCGCCGTCAGGGTTTTTTCTGCCTGAGCCAGCAGGATCGCTGCCTGCTGGCGTCGCTGCTCGTGCGTTTTCTGTAGCGCCTGCAGCTGCCGCAGCCGATCTTCATCCATCAGCGCCGCCGTAAAGGCCGCCTCGCTGCTGAAGTCGCTGGCTTCCAGCGCCGCGCTAAAGGCCTGCTGCGCCTGTTCCAGCCTGTGCGTCAGCACGGTCAGCTGCTCGTCCAGCGAATTATGCTGTCCGGTCAGGGTATTTAACTGGTTCTGCCGCTGCTGCCACTGCTGCTGTAGCTGCTGGCCGCGCTCAAGATGCTGCTGCGACAGCGCGCGCAGCTGCTGCTGCACCTCGGCCGCCACCTTGTCGCCAAACAGCTGTCGCCGCTGGTCGCGCAGGACGGCCAGCGCCTGTTGACCGGCCTGGCTGCGCTGCTCACGCTGGATCAGCTGCGCCTGTTCACGCGCGATCTCTTCCTGCAACGCCTGCTGCTGCGCGGCCAGCGCGGTCAGCTGCGAAGCCGAAGCCGTCAGCGACTGCGCAACAGTGTTCCACGCATCCCACTCTTTCTGTCGTTCATGCAGCCAGTTTTCGGTTTCCTCCGCCGGCGGCAGCGTCAGATCCCGTTCGGCCAGCGCAGCGCGCAGGCTATCATGCTGCTGCTGCGCCTGCTGTTGTTGCTGGGCGAGCGACTGCTCCAGCTCTTCCTGCGTTCTGACAGAAGTAAGCAGTTGCTGACCTGCCAGCTCCTGCTGCTGCTTCATCTCGCTGAGCGCTTTCTGCATTTCCGCCAGCCGATCTTTCTGCTGCTGAAGCTGGTGGGCGCGCTGCTGCAAATCCAGCAGCTGCGCCTGCGTTTCGCTTTCCTGGCGTTCCTGAGCGGTCAGCCAGTCGCTGGTCTGTTGCAGATCGTCCGGCGAAGCGCTCAGGCCCAGCGCCTGCGCCGTGCTCTGCCACTGTTCGCGCAGGCGCGCCGCTTCGCTGTCGCTTTCCGTCAGCTCACGCTGCAGCTTTTCCAGCTGCGCCTGCAGGCTTTTCACCTGTTCGCCTCTGGCGGTGCCGCGATCCTTCAGCTGGTCGACTTCCAGCCTTAAGGCGGCAAGGCGCTGCTGGTTTTCAGAAAGCTCAAGCGCCTGATAGTCGGCGACGGCGGGATGCTGGCAGGAGCCGCACAGCGGGCAGGGCTGTTCCGGCTCCAGCCGGGCGCGATACTGCTCCAGATCGGCGATGCGCTGCTCCAGCTCGCAGCGTTTTTCCAGGTCCTGCAAATGCTGCCGCTTCTCTTTCCAGCCGCTGCGCAGGTTTTGCAGATCGGCCTGCGCCTGCTGGAGCTGCTGCTGCAACGCGGTGCGATCGTTGTGCTGGCTTTGGCTTCGCTGCATCAGCGGCGGCCACTGCGAGGCGATCAGCGCCAGGCGTTGCCGCTGCGGCCGCTGCTGCTGTAGCCTGGTCAGCGAGGCCTGTAGCTGCTCTTCGGAACGCTGCTGCCGCTGGCTGGTTAACGCCGCTTCGGCTTCCGCGACCTGTTTTTGCTGCGCTTCAAGCTGAGCCTGCTGCGGCTGCGCCTGCTGTTCCGCCTGGGCAATCTGCTGCCGTAGTCGGCTGACCGCCTGCTGCTGTTCGTGGATACGCTGGCGCAGCGCGGCCAGCGCCTGTTCACTTTGCTGCTGCTGTTCGAAGCGCGCGCGCCACAGCGGCAGCGATTCTCCCCAGTGGGCAAAATGGGCGTGCTGCTGCTGCCAGCGCTGCTGCTCCTGCTGGCGGGCCGCGTTTTCCTTGTGCTGGTTTTGGGCCTGATGCAGCGCGGCCTGGCGCGCGTTAAGATGAAGTTGGTAATCGCTTACTTCTTTTTCCAGCGCCTGGTTCTGTTGGGCCAGCGTGTCGATACGGTTATCCAGCGGCAGCAGCTGTTCGGCGATCAGCGTCTCCTGCTGCTGCCTGTCGTTTTCGTGCTGCTGCCGGGCCGCCTCCGCCTTTTTCAGCTCGTCGGCCAGCTCGTCCAGCTGCTGTTGAGCCTGCTGGCGCTGCGTATTGATGTGCTGCTGCTGCTCAGCGAGCGCGAGCCGATCCTGCCGATGCTGATTGCGCAGTAGCCACTGAGGACGCAGCTTTTCCGCCGGTTCGGCCTGTTGCAGCCGGTTCAGCTGCGGCATCGCTTCCTGCCAGGCCGCTTCCACCTCCTGCTGCCCGGCGACGGCCGCTTCTTTTGCCTGTAGCGCCGTCTGGTACTGCTGGTGCCAGTGCAGCAGCTGCTGCCGATGCTGAAGCTGCGAAGTGAGCGCCTGCTCCTCTGCCAGCAGCCGGGCTGACTGTAACGTAAGTTGTTGAACCTGTTCATTATCCAGCAGCGCCATCCCGGCGGCCTGCGCCCGCAGATTCTCCAGCGCGCCACGGGCGTTTTTATGCCGCTCAAAAACGCTGGCGGAAAGGCGACCGTAGATTTCCGTGCCGGTCAGCTCCTCCAGCAGCTCGGCGCGGCTGTTGGCGTCGGCGTTAAGAAAGGCGGCAAACTGTCCCTGCGAGAGCATCATCGACTTGGTGAAGCGCTCAAAATCCAGCCCGGTCAGCTCGGTCAGCATCTCCAGCTTGTCTTTTACCTTGTCGGCGACGATTTTGTTATTGTCGCAGCGGGCCAGCTCGACGCGCGGTGCCTGAAGATTGCCGTCTACGGCACCGCGTGCGCGGTTCTGGCTCCAGAACGCCCGCCAGGCGACGCCTTTTACTTCAAACTCCACCTCGGCCAGGCATTCTGAGGTATCCCGCGTCATCAGGTCGTTCTGTGACTGCGACAGCTTACCCAGCCGCGACGTTTCGTGATAAAGCGCCAGGCAGATGGCATCCAGCAGCGTGGTTTTGCCCGCGCCGGTCGGGCCGGTAATGGCGAACAGCCCGTTGCTGGCGAACGGTTCGGCGGTAAAGTCAATTTTCCATTCGCCTTTCAACGAGTTGAGGTTTTTAAACCTTAGCGTCAGGATCTTCATGATGGCTCCTCCATGTCCGCCAGCGTCTGGCTGAACAGCAGCGTGGCGCGCGCGATGCGCTCCGGCTCTTCTTCTTCGGCGGCCAGACGGCGCTGAAAGACTTCCTCCACGCTCAGCTCGCTCAGGGTTTCGTTGTTCTGCCGGCTGATAATGCTGTCGCGCTGCTCGCGGCTGCGGCGCAGCAGCACCACCTCGACCGGCAGGCTTTCCGTCAGTTCCTGGATACGCCGCTGGAGGTCGTTGAGCCAGGTTTGCGTGGCGATTTCGATATCCAGCCAGACTTTCTGCCCCGTTTCCGGCGGCTGGATCTCGCGCAGCTGGCGCTCGATCTCTTCCAGCGAGCCTTTAATCATCTGCATGGGCTGAAAGAGCGGCACCGTCAGCGGCATGACCTGCTGTAGCTGGCCGTCGGCGAAATCGACCAGGAACACGCTTTTATCGCGTCCCAGCTCGTCAAAGCTGAGCGGAATGGGCGAGCCGCTGTAGCGAATATGATCCGTATCGGCGATGCGCTGCGCGCGGTGAATATGGCCCAGCGCGATATAATCCGCAGGGGGAAAGGCCTGGGCGGGAAAAGCGTCCAGCGTGCCGATATAGATATCGCGTACGGCGTCGCTTTTGGTGACGCCCATTGTGGTCAGATGGCCGGTGGCAATAATGGGCAGCGGCAGCTCGCCGCGTATTTGCACCGCTGCCGCGTAGCTGCGCTGATAGTGGTGAGTAATCGCTTCCAGCAGCGTCTGCTGTTTTTCCCGTCCCGACTGACCCGCTTTGCTGACGGTAATATCGCGGGGGCGTAAAAAAGGAATAGCGCAGAGCACCGCGCCGGGCTGACCGTCCCGCTGGTTCAGCATCAGCACCTGATCGGCCGGATCCTCGCTGGCGGCGGCAATCACCCGCGTATTCAGACAGGCCAGCAGCTCGCGCGATTCGTTCAGCATGGCGACGGAGTCGTGGTTGCCCGCCAGAATAATCAGCTGGCAGCCGGTCTGATGCAGCCTGACCACAAACCGATTGTAAAGCTCGCGCGCGTAGCTGGGCGGCGAGCCGGTATCAAACACGTCGCCCGCGACGATCACGGCATCGACCTGATGTTGCTCAACCTGTCCGACCAGCCATGTCAGAAAAGCGTCATGCTCCGGCGCCCGGCTTTTGGTGTAAAAAAACTGGCCCAGATGCCAGTCGGCGGTATGAATAAGTCGCATAGCGTCCCTTCAGTGTCAGGTAAGCGAAACGCCGATTATAAACGCCTGGCCAAAAAACCTCAGCTACGCATTTCCATCCTGCTGAAAGTGTTATAAAACTGATGATTAGCCGGCGCTTTTTTCATAAAAGTGTCATAAATCTGACGCATAATGACGCCGCATATCCAGTGACATTCCGTCACAAACGCAGGAGCAATAATGGCTAAGCGCATTCTGGTGGTCGAAGATGAAGCCCCAATCCGTGAGATGTTGTGTTTTGTGCTGGAGCAAAATGACTATCAGCCGATAGAAGCGGAAGATTATGACAGCGCCATTAATCTGTTGATTGAGCCGTGGCCCGATCTGATCCTGCTGGACTGGATGCTGCCCGGCGGCACCGGTATTCAGTTTATCCGCCATCTGAAACGCGAGGCGATGACCCGCGATATTCCGGTGATGATGCTGACCGCGCGCGGCGAAGAGGAAGACCGCGTGCGCGGGCTGGAAGTGGGCGCGGACGACTATATTATCAAGCCTTTTTCGCCCAAAGAGCTGGTGGCCCGCATCAAAGCGGTGATGCGCCGTATTTCGCCCATGGCGGTGGAAGAGGTGATTGAAATTCAGGGCCTGAGCCTGGATCCCTCCTCGCACCGCGTGATGTCGGCAACGCAGCCGCTGGAGATGGGGCCGACGGAATATAAGCTGCTGCATTTCTTTATGACGCACCCCGAGCGCGTCTACAGCCGCGAGCAGTTGCTTAATAACGTCTGGGGCACTAACGTGTACGTGGAAGATCGTACTGTAGACGTGCATATTCGCCGTCTGCGTAAGGCACTTGAACTGACCGGGCACGATCGTATGGTGCAGACAGTGCGCGGAACGGGTTACCGCTTCTCTGCGCGTTACTGATTGTCCCCACTGGAGTTTTCATCGTGCTGGAACGCCTCTCCTGGAAGAGATTGCTGCTTGAGCTGCTGCTCGCCTGCCTGCCAGCGCTGATTGTCGGTCTGCTGGTCGGCGGGCTGCCGTGGTGGCTGCTGCTGGCCGTACTGGCCGTGCTGGGCTGGCATTTTGCTAACCTGCTTCGTCTTTCCCACTGGCTGTGGATCGATCGCAGCATCACGCCGCCGACCGGACGCGGCAGCTGGGAACCGCTTTTTTACGGCCTTTACCAGATGCAGGCGCGCAACCGCCGCCGCCGTCGGGAGCTGGGCCATCTGATTAAACGCTTTCGCAGCGGCGCGGAATCCTTGCCGGATGCGCTGGTGCTGACCACGGAAGAGGGCACGATTTTCTGGTGCAACGGTCTGGCGCAACAGCTGCTGGGGCTGCGCTGGCCGGAAGACAACGGCCAAAATATCTTAAACCTGCTGCGCTATCCTGAATTTACCCTCTATCTGCGCCAGCGCGATTTCTCGCGGCCGCTGACGCTGGTGCTGAACAGCCATCGCCATCTTGAGTTCCGCGTAATGCCCTATAGCGAAGGCCAGTGGCTGCTGGTGGCGCGCGACGTGACGCAAATGCATCAGCTGGAAGGCGCGCGGCGCAACTTTTTCGCCAACGTCAGCCATGAGCTGCGCACGCCGCTTACCGTGCTTCAGGGCTACCTGGAGATGATGAGCGACGCGGTGCTGGAAGGCCCGTCGCGCAATAAGGCGCTGCATACCATGCAGGAACAAACCCGCCGCATGGATGCTCTGGTTAAACAGCTGCTGACGCTGTCGCGGATCGAAGCCGCGCCCGCGCTTGATTTGCAGGAAAAAGTCGATGTGCCGCTGATGCTGCGGCTGCTCCAGCGCGAGGCGGAAACGCTCAGCCAGGGGCGGCACGAAATCCACTTTTCCGCCGATCCACAGCTGCGGGTATTCGGTAACGATGAGCAGCTGCGCAGCGCCATTTCCAATCTCGTCTATAACGCCGTCAACCATACGCCGGACGGCACGCGCATCACCGTCAGCTGGCAAAAGACGTCGCACGGCGCGCAGTTTAAGGTCTGCGACAACGGGCCGGGCATCGCCGCCGAGCATATTCCTCGCCTGACCGAACGATTTTATCGCGTCGATAAGGCGCGCTCGCGGCAGACCGGCGGCAGCGGGCTGGGGCTGGCTATCGTCAAACACGCGCTCAGCCATCACCATGCCCGTCTGGAAATTACCAGCCAGCCGGGTAAAGAAACCTGTTTCTGCTTCTCGCTGCCTGCAAGGTTGATCGTCAACAACGAACTGGCTCAGAATGCGGTTCACTGAGCTGGCGGATAAAAAAATGAAAAAGTGGTTTTTGGCGCTGCTGCTGCTGTGCGGCACGGCAACAGGCGCGAACGAAGGGATGCTGGCGGGCAACCTCAGCAGCGTGGGTTCGGATACGCTCGGCACGCTGATGGCGCTGTGGGGGGAGAGCTTTAACCGCCACTATCCGGGCGTTAACGTACAAATTCAGGCTGCGGGATCGTCGACGGCGCCGACCGCGCTGGCGGCGGGCGCCGCACAGCTTGGCGCTATGAGTCGCCCCATGCAGGCGGTGGAGCGCCAGCTGTTCGAGAACCGCTACGGCTATGCGCCGCTGGCCGTGCCGGTGGCGATGGACGCGCTGGTGGTGGTGGTCAATCAGGATAATCCGCTACAGGGCATCAACGCTCAGCAGCTCGACGCTATTTTCTCCGTAACCCGCCGCTGCGGCGCGACGTTTGCCGTACGCAACTGGGGCGATCTTCAGCTTAAGCAGCAGCAATGGGCGCAGCGGCCTGTGCAGCGCTTTGGCCGCAATTCCGCTTCCGGCACCTGGGGGTTCTTCCGCCAGCAGGCGCTGTGCAACGGCGATTTTCGTAACGACGTGGGCGAATATCCCGGTTCCGCTGCGGTGATCCAGGCGGTCGCAAGCACGCTGAACGGTATCGGCTACGCCAGCATGGGCGCGCATATGACCGGGGTAAAAACGCTGCCGGTCGCCCTTGACGGCGATCGCGAGATTGCGCCTTCGGTAGAGAATATTCGCAGCGGCCGCTATCCCTACGCGCGTCCGCTCTATATCTATGTCAACAAAGCGCCGGGCCAGCCGCTGGAGCCGCTGACAAAGGCTTTTTTACGGCAGGCGCTGTCGGCGCAGGGCCAGGCGCTGGTCACCCAGGCGGGCTATCTGCCGCTGTCTGACGACCAGCTAAAAAAGGCCAGAGCGATGGTGGAGGGGTAAGCACCATCAACATGAATTTTTTTCATGGGTAATGAAATTTCCTCGTTTGCCGCTGAATCTTTCTCATGACATTCTTGCATTCAGCCATTTAGACATCCAGATGTCTCAGGATAACAAACAGTAACTATTTCACCATGAAATTATGCGCCGCTGCGCAGGCCAGGAGTGACCGATCATGCAAAGAGATTCAGCCCAATACCGCGCCGAAGTTGTAGGAAGTTTTCTGCGTCCTGCCGTTATCAAGCAGGCCCGCGAGCAGTTTCAGGCCGGGGAAATCGACGCCGCCGCCCTGCGCCAGATCGAAGACAAAGCGATCCGCGAGGTGGTAGAGCACCAGCGCGCCAGCGGCCTGAAAGTGGTCACCGACGGCGAGTTCCGCCGCGCATGGTGGCACTTCGATTTCTTTGACGGTCTGGACGGCGTGGAGCGCTATGAAGCGGAGCAGGGCATTCAGTTCAACGGCGTGCAGACCAAAGCCCGCGGCGTAAAGGTGACCGGCAAGCTGGGTTTCGGCAACCATCCGATGCTGGAAGATTTCCGTTTCCTGAAAAGCATCAGCGGCGACGCTATCCCTAAAATGACTATCCCAAGCCCAAGCGTGCTGCACTTTCGCGGCGGCCGTAAAGTGATTGACGCTAATGTCTATCCCGATCTGAAGGATTACTTCAACGATCTGGCGCTGACTTACCGCGATGCGATTAAAGGTTTTTATGACGCTGGCTGCCGCTATTTGCAGCTGGACGATACCGTCTGGGCTTATCTGTGTTCGGAAGATCAAAAGCGTCAAATCCGCGAGCGCGGCGACGATCCTGAAGAGCTGGCGAACATCTATGCTCAGGTGCTGAATAAAGCGCTGGAAGGCAAGCCGGACGATATGACCGTGGGCCTGCATGTTTGTCGTGGTAACTTCCGCTCGACCTGGATTTCCGAAGGCGGCTATGAGCCGGTCGCGGAAATTCTGTTCGGCACCGTGAATATCGACGCCTTCTTCCTGGAGTACGACAACGAGCGTTCTGGCGGGTTTGAGCCGCTGCGCTTTATCAAACCGGGCAAACAGCAGGTGGTACTGGGTCTGGTAACGACCAAAACTGGCGAATTGGAAGATCCGGAAACGGTGAAGAAGCGCATCGCGGAAGCGGCGCAGTTCGTCAGCCTGGATCAAATCTGCCTCAGCCCGCAGTGCGGCTTTGCTTCTACGGAAGAGGGCAACAGCCTGACCGAAGCGCAGCAGTGGGCCAAGCTGCGCCTGGTGGTGGATATCGCTAAACAGGTCTGGTAAGCCGGGCAAAAGATGCAAAAGGCGCGTTTATACGCGCCTTTTGTGCATCCATTGGCAAAATAATGCAGAAAATAACGCCGGGAAGTTCAAAAAAAATACAAATCATGTAAGGCATCTCGCCTGTAATCTGAAGTGATTATCTGGCTTAAGCAATTTCTACGCTATATCACTCTGCTTTCTCGATCCCGTATTGCCTTTCTCCGCTATAAACGTTTTACTTACCGCCGTTTTATTTATCTCCCTGTATAAAAGATCATAAATAGCGCAAACGCGCCGGTATTTCTGTCAGGCAGTTATCCGCCGTGGCAAAAGATCGGGCGCTGAAAGCGCACAGGGAACAGAACCGACATCGCGATTTCACTCAACATCAGTACGGGCCTTATGACAAATCGTTTAACTTCTAAAGACATCCTCGCGCTGGGCTTTATGACATTCGCCCTGTTTGTGGGTGCCGGTAACATTATTTTCCCGCCGATGGTGGGTATTCAGTCCGGGGAACACGTCTGGATCGCTGCGCTTGGCTTTTTGCTGACCGCCGTCGGCCTGCCGGTTATCACCGTTGTCGCGCTGGCGCGCGTGGGGGGCGGTATCGATGCGCTCAGCTCGCCGATTGGCAAAGCGGCGGGCATCGTGCTGGCCACCGTCTGCTATCTGGCCGTCGGCCCGCTGTTCGCCACGCCGCGCACCGCGACCGTCTCTTTTGAAGTGGGTATTGCGCCGATGACCGGCGACAGCCCGCTGCCGCTGTTTATTTACAGCCTGGTCTATTTCGCGCTGGTCATTGGTATCTCCCTTTATCCGGGCAAGCTGCTGGATACCGTCGGGCATATCCTGGCGCCGCTGAAGATCGTGGCGCTGGCCGTACTGGGCATCGCCGCGCTGATCTGGCCAGCGGGCGGCCTGGCACCGGCTACCGAGGCTTATCAGCATGGCGCTTTCTCCAGCGGCTTTATTAACGGCTATCTGACGATGGATACGTTGGGCGCGCTGGTGTTTGGCATCGTTATCGTGAACGCGGCGCGCTCTCGCGGCGTCAGCGAAGCCGGTCTGCTGACGCGCTATACCATTATCGCGGGCCTGATCGCCGGGGTTGGTTTGACGCTGGTTTATCTTGCTCTGTTTAAACTGGGTTCCGACAGCGCCTCTATAGTCGATCAGAACGCCAACGGCGCTGCTATTCTGCACGCCTATGTGCAGCATACTTTCGGCGACCTGGGTAGCCTGTTCCTGGCGGCGCTGATTTTTGTTGCCTGTATGGTGACGGCGGTTGGCCTGACCTGCGCCTGCGCCGAGTTCTTCCAGCAGTATCTGCCGCTGACCTATCGCCAGCTGGTATTTATTCTGGGCCTGTTCTCGATGCTGGTGTCGAACCTGGGGCTGAGCCAGCTGATCCAGTTCTCTATACCCGTGCTGACGGCTATCTATCCGCCTTGCATCGTGCTGATTTTGCTGAGCTTTACGCTGCGCTGGTGGAACAAGAGTACGCGTATTATCGCACCGACCATGCTGGTGAGCCTGATTTTCGGCGTTATCGACGCTATCAAAACCACCGGTTTTAAGGATGCGTTGCCTGCATTTACGGCCAATCTGCCGCTGGCCGAGCAGGGCCTGGCCTGGCTGCCGCCTTCGCTGGCAATACTGGTCGTCGTGGCCATCTGCGATCGCGTTATGGGACGCGCGCAGGTGAATGCGCACCAGCAGTAAAAGTGTGATACCTTCTCCTGCCCGATCTCCGGCAGGAGAAGTTGACAGAGTTTAAGCAGAATGAAAGATGAAAAATAATACGCTCAAAAAGGGACTGAGTACCCGCCACATCCGCTTTATGGCGCTCGGTTCGGCCATCGGCACGGGTCTGTTTTACGGTTCGGCTGACGCAATGAAAATGGCCGGGCCAAGCGTGATCCTCGCCTATATTATCGGCGGTGCTATCGCCTATATCATCATGCGCGCGCTGGGCGAAATGTCGGTGAACAATCCGCAGGCCAGCTCGTTCTCCCGCTATGCTCAGGATTATCTCGGCCCGCTGGCCGGCTATATCACCGGCTGGACCTACTGCTTTGAAATTCTGATCGTCGCCATTGCCGACGTCACCGCTTTCGGCATCTATATGGGCGTCTGGTTCCCCGACGTGCCGCACTGGGTGTGGGTGCTGAGCGTGGTGCTGATTATCGGCGCGATTAACCTGGCCACGGTAAGAGTGTTTGGCGAGGTAGAATTCTGGCTGTCGCTGTTCAAGGTCGCCACCATCATTATTATGATTGTGGCAGGCATCGGTATTATTTTCTGGGGCATCGGCAACGGCGGCCAGCCTACCGGCATCAGCAATTTATGGACCAACGGCGGCTTCTTTGCGCACGGCGTTATCGGCATGGTGCTGTCGTTGCAAATCGTGATGTTTGCCTATGGCGGTATTGAGATTATCGGCATTACCGCTGGTGAAGCGAAAGATCCCGCCACGTCGATCCCACGTGCGATTAACACGGTGCCGCTGCGTATCCTGGTGTTTTATGTCGGCACGCTGTTTGTGATTATGTCCATCTATCCCTGGAACCAGGTTGGCACCAACGGTAGCCCGTTCGTCCTGACTTTCCAGCATATGGGCATAGCCGCTGCGGCAGCCATTCTGAACTTTGTGGTGATTACGGCTTCGCTTTCGGCGATTAACAGCGACGTTTTCGGCGTTGGCCGGATGCTGCACGGTATGGCGGAGCAGGGCCATGCGCCTAAAATTTTCGCCACCGTCTCACGCCGTGGTATTCCGTGGATCACCGTGCTGGTGATGATGTTAGCGATGCTGATTGCGGTATACCTGAACTACCTGATGCCGGAGAAAGTCTTCCTGGTGATCGCCTCGCTGGCGACGTTTGCCACCGTCTGGGTATGGATTATGATCCTGTTCGCCCAGATTGGCTTCCGCCGCACGCTGACGCCCGCGCAGGCGAAAGAGCTGAAGTTCGCCATGCCTGGCGGGATATTCACGGCCATCGTCGGTATCCTGTTCCTGTTCTTTATTATCGGCCTGATTGGCTACTTCCCGGATACCCGCGTATCGCTTTACGTCGGTATTGGCTGGATAGTCCTGCTGCTGATCAGCTGGACGCTGGTGAAGAAAAGAATCAAGGCGTAGGCCGGAAAGCGAACAGCATTTCCGCCTGCCACCCTGAAAAAGCCTGAGTCCGGCAGCACGCCCGGCTCAGGTTTTTTTATGCGTCAGACTCAGGGCGACGATGGCAAACAGGCGGTAAAAAATTTTATTTGCAACGCTTGAAATAGATTCGGCCGACCCTATTTTACTTACGAGCAGGCGGCGAACCTGCCCGAAATGAGCTTTTGAATAGAGACTGTATTCAGGAGGTTATGATGATGACCGTACGCAACTTCTCCCTGATCCCTTCCTTGAGCGACGCGCTGTTTTCAGACCGTTTCAACCGTATGGATCGGCTGTTCAGCCAGCTGACCGGCGACACGCCCGTAGCCGCTACGCCCGCTTATGATATTCGTCGCGTAGATAAAGATCGCTATGCGCTGGCGGTGAGCGTACCCGGCTGGAAAGAGAGCGAGCTGTCTATTGAAACGGTAGGCGGACAGCTAACCATTTCCGGTAAGAGGGAAGAGCAGAAAGAAACGGAAAGCGCAGAAAATGGCTGGCTGCATCGTGGCATCAGCCGTGCCGACTTCCGTCTTAGCTACACGGTGCCGGAGCATGTAAAAGTTACCGGCGCGAAACTGCAGGACGGCATTCTTGCTGTGGATCTGTATCAGGAAATCCCTGAAAGCGAAAAACCTCGCCGTATCCCTATCACTCACGGCCAGCAGGCAATTGAAAGCCAGCAGGCTATTGAGCATCAGTCTGCGTAAAAGCTTTGTGAACGAAGTAAAAAAGGAGCTGCGGCATCATGCCGTGGCTCCTTTTTTATTGGCTAAATGCTGACAACTCCGCTCATCGAGCACCGAAAGCGGTACTTAAATGCTGAGAGATGTAGGATTGACCGTCTCAGTGGCGTCGATTAGTTTTGGAGAACGCGCCTTTGGCTGATAGCGGCAGACGTCGTTAATGCGCGGTCAATATGCCGTTCAATCCGCTGCATAGCGGCCTGCCAGGGACACAGCGTGCCTGGGGCCATTTGCCTGCATCCCGGAAACGTCAGCTCGGTCAGCAGCGGAGGGTGCTGCTTATCGAGTGGCGTAAGCTCGCGCAGCTGGGCAAGGCTTTGCGCCTGAAAATAGATGCGGATAAAACGCTCGCCCTTGTATCGCCACCGTTCGAATACCAGACTGCCGCCGGGCGGAATATTGCCGTGCGGATAATCGGCCTGCTGCCAGCGGAAATCCAACAGGGTACGCAGCCAGGCGATATTGATATCATGAGCGACATAGAGCAGCCAGCGCACGTCCGGCGGCGCGTCGGTTGCTCTTTCTCCGGTCGCGCCTGCGCGCAGCGCGCTGGCAATCTGGCTCATCAGCCCTGAAGCGCCGCGGCTGGCCAGCGTGGGCAAATCGTTGGTGTAATCATATTTAGCGCTCAGCAGCGGCAGCAGCGCGGCCAGTTCCGCCTGATTATTAACCTTGCCAAAGGCCACTTCGCTAAGTGGCTTGTTTTCGCTCCATTCCAGCCGCAGCGTTTCCGCCATTGCAGCCAGCGTATCCAGTCCCTGAATGCCGACCGTGCCGTTCGACCAGGTGGCAAGCTGCCAGGGCTGGCTGAAAACAGGGCAGGGCCGGGCGGGCTGACAGACGGCTTTTTTTAACGCGTCGATTTGCGGTTGCAGCCGCCGCTGCGCGTCTGCCAGGCTGCCGCCCATCGCGCGTAGCGCTTCCTGACGATGCGTCGCGGCCTGCTCCTGGCTGACTTTCTCGTTGGGAAGCTGAAACAGCGAGGCCGCCATGACATGTGCCGCAATGTCGCAGCCCGGAAAAGCCGCCTCGGCTAACACCTGCGCTGTGGCCCGGGTACGCTGCATCGGACTGGCTATCAGGTGAAAATCCCGTTCCTTCGGGCAGCCTTCGCCCAGCAGGCCCGCTTCACGATAGTAACTGCTCTCGTAACGTCCTTTCAGCCAGGCTGCCGTATAGCCGTGACCGGTCAGGTTACCGTCTGCGGTCAGCCAGTCGGGCCAGCGCCGGGCCGAACCGTTTTCAATAGCTCGTCGGTTATCCGGCGAAGGCGGGCGAACGCCATGTCGGCTGACTTCCACTACCTTTTCCAGCACGTAGTCCGCCTGTACGGGCTGGCTAAAAAAAGCCGTGAGGCCAGCAAAAAGCACGGCCGCGGAGAAAAACTTGTACATCCATACATCCTTAAAGATTCGTGCTGCCAAAAGCATCCTGGTGACTATTCAATCTGTAGGGAGCGAAAAACGCAGCTTCACCTGCTATAACACCTGAATATCCCTCTCAAAAAACAGGCTGACAGAGTATTACACTGCGGGCCGCACTTTTTGCTACAAGAAATCGGCTTGTACAACTTCAAAATAGCTGTACACATTTGCCGAAACTGGTTAACTTAAGCGCAGAATTATTTAAACACGTTTTAACCTACCAACTGAAGGGGGCTGTATGCGTCAGGATGGATTTAACCCGAAAACTGAAGGTGATATCAGTCGCTACTTCAGTGAAGCGATGATGCCCTCTCAACAGGAAACGTTGGGGCAGATCGTGGTGGAGATTCTGCGTTCGGGTAAAAATATTAACCGCAAGGCGATCTGTTCTAAACTGCTGAGGCGGCTTGAACTGGCCTCCGATGCGGAACAGGAAAAGCATTATCACGAGCTGATAGGCATGTTGTTTGGCCGTGAGGACTGAGTTTCAAAGCCTGGATGATGATTACCAGACGTCCTAACTTTTCTGCTCGGCCCGGCCTGCTTTCCCGCCTGGCCCTTTGATCGGCGGTGGTTGGCAAACCTGCTGCCTCCCAGGGTTACTTCCGGGAACTGTGGCTATTTATGTGCCCACATCACTGATACAGAGAAGCTGGTATGTACAGAAATGACGATGAAAAACTGATTGATATAGTGCTGGGTGAGGCCGTACTGGTGCTGTTAAAAACCGATGCTACCATCAATAACGCCGCGCTGATCCGTCAGCTGCAGGCGATGGCCGCCGTGGAAAAAAGCGCTGCCAGGCACCGTGCCTGCAAACAGGCTATTATCGATGTCAGAAATAATATAAAGACTGGTAACAATCGCTATACGCACGAAATTCGAGACGTGGATAACGTGACGCACCTTTTTACCAGCGAAGGCCCGCCGGACGGCACCAAAAAACATTGAGTCAATTCAGGTGGGGATATCCCGCCCTTTATAAAGGCGAATACTATGCAGCAGCACTCTTCAGAGCCGGGCATCCTTGAACATTTTCAGGGAGAAGGTGATTTACTGGCTCAGGAAACCAAAGTTATCGGCGCCGTGATCAGAGAAATTGCGGCAGCCGGTGGCTACGTAACGAACAAAGCGATTATCCTGAAGCTGATTGAAAAGCTGGAAAACACCTCTGATGTCGTCCAGCTGGATATCTTCCGCCAGGCGCTGGAAGTGGTGGTGGCCCGCACGCCTGACGACGCATAACCTTCACCCACATCCCAGGCGGCTTATGCAGATCGGCAAAAAGCCATAGCCGAAGCCTGCTGCCTGGGACAGTTGAAAAAAGGGGTTGTGCAGGGACTATAGGGGTTAATGGAAGCGGTCGAGTATCGATCGGAAAGCGCGTTGAATAGCGGCCTTCATGTTTTCGTCTGTAGCTTGTGCGCTGTGGATCTGAAGTCTAATCAGGATGTTATGTCGTCCTACCGGTTCGCCGCTTTCCAGCAGCTCTGCTACGGCTCTGCCGATGAGGGCACAGATTTCTGAAGAATACGCCTGCTCTTTTTTGGGCACTCTCTTCCCTCTTTGAACTGTACTGGTAAACAGACTATCACAGCCCGCCGCGGCGTGCTGTATATTTAACCTGGTGCGCCCGCATCAAAAGCTTAAGCCGCCTGAATTGCCCGCATAAAAAAAGCTCGCCGAAGCGAGCTCTATTCAGCAGTCTGCAAAAAGATATTACAGCTTGCCAGCGTTCTCAGACAGGTATTTCGCTACGCCGTCCGGAGAAGCGCCCATGCCTTCTTTGCCTTTTTCCCACTGAGCCGGGCACACTTCGCCGTGCTCTTCGTGGAACTGCAGCGCGTCAACCATACGCAGCATTTCATCAACGTTACGGCCCAGCGGCAGATCGTTAACAACCTGGTGGCGAACCACACCGGCTTTGTCGATCAGGAAAGAGCCGCGCAGCGCAACGCCTGCATCCGGATGCTCGATGCCGTAGGCTTTCTGGATTTCACGTTTGATATCCGCAACCATCGCGTATTTTACTTCGCCGATGCCGCCTTTATCGATTGGGGTCTTACGCCATGCGTTGTGAACGAACTCGGAGTCGAAAGAGACGCCGACCACTTCCACGCCGCGCTTCTGGAATTCTTCATAACGCTTGTCGAAAGCGATCAGCTCAGAAGGGCAAACAAAAGTGAAGTCCATTGGCCAAAAGAACACAACGGTGGCTTTACCAGCGGTGTGTTTTTTAAAGTTAAAGTTTTCTACGATTTCACCGTTGCCCAGCACGGCTGCGGCGGTGAAATCAGGGGCCTGACGAGTTACGAGAACCATAGTCACTCCTGTAAGGATAAATTAAGGGAAACGGCCGCCAGTATGGGGCGGGATAGCGTTGTAAACCAGCGATAACCGCCGATTTCTCTGATAGGCTTTACCTATCAAAAAGCTTTTTTATTCAATGTGTTCGCCAACAATAACCTTTTTCAGCAAAAGGGCAAGCGGCAATCGTGGCTACAGTGACTGCTGGCGGGCTTTTGCCATCATCTGCGGATAAAACTGCCGGAAAACAGCGTCGAGCTGTTGATAATTATCAACAAAATCCTGATAGCAATCTGCCAGCGCGGCCAGGCGAGGACGGCGGCTGGCCATCCCGGTCAGCACGTTTTGCAAATAGGGCGCTTCCGCATACTTTTCCATCCAGCGATCCGTCCACAGATAGCGATTCAGATGCTGGAAACGCTCCGGCGTGGTGGCAAGGTGCGGGCCGATCTCCGCCCGCGCCTGACGTAAAAAATCCGGTAAGGCCGTTTCCGGCACGATCTCATCCCAATGACGGGATAAAAAGTGATCCCAGATGACGTCCAGCGCGATAGGCGATACGCGATAGGTTTGGGGGCGGAAAAAACCGCGTGCGACCCGGACTTCCGGCAGGGCGTCGGTCATGACGTCAACGCGTCGGTGCAGCAAAATGCCGGCGGCAACGTTATCAGGCCAGACGTCACGCGGATTGCCGCGCACGAAGTCAGCCATCAGGTTGCCGAGCAGGGAGCTGTTGGCCAGCCGCGCCAGATGAAGGTGAGCGAGAAAGTTCATCGCGGCAGTATATCGGCTTCTGACGTGTCGGGATACCGTTGATAGGGGCGTGCAGAGCGCATCGACGCCCGTTGGCGGACGGTTTAACCGATAGATGCGGCGAATGGTTCAGAATTGGCGGGTTTTCAGCTAGAATGTGCGCCCTGATTTCCCTGACTGTGAATGACCATGCGCGTTGCCGATTTTTCTTTTGAGTTGCCCGAATCTTTGATTGCCCACTATCCGCAGGCCCAGCGCAGCGGATGCCGTCTGCTGTGCCTTAACGGCCCGGACGGCGCGCTGACCCACGGGGTGTTCACCGATTTACTGGATTTGCTCAATCCGGGCGACCTGCTGGTTTTTAACAATACGCGCGTGATCCCGGCGCGTATTTTCGGACGTAAAGCCAGCGGCGGCAAAATCGAAGTGCTGGTTGAACGGATGCTGGACGAGCATCGCGTGCTGGCCCATATTCGCGCCTCTAAAGCGCCGAAAGCGGGCGCCGGGCTGCTGCTTGGCGACGACGAAAGCGTCAAAGCGACGATGGTTGCCCGTCACGACGCGCTCTTTGAGCTGCATTTCGACGACGAGCGCGCCGTGCTGGATATTCTGGACGCCGTCGGCCATATGCCGCTGCCGCCTTATATCGATCGTCCTGACGAAGACGCGGATCGCGAGCTTTACCAGACTGTTTACAGCGAACGTCCCGGCGCGGTGGCTGCGCCTACTGCTGGCCTGCATTTTGACGAACCTATGCTGGAAGCGCTGCGGGCGAAAGGGATTGAAACCGCTTTCGTTACGCTGCACGTCGGCGCGGGCACGTTCCAGCCGGTACGCGTGGACAGCATTGAAGATCATATTATGCACGCCGAGTATGCTGAGGTTCCGCAGGAAGTGGTGGATGCGGTGCTGGCGTGCAAAGCGCGCGGCAACCGTGTCGTCGCCGTAGGCACAACTTCCGTGCGCTCGCTGGAGAGCGCAGCGGCGGCGGCCAAAGACGCGTTGATTGCGCCGTTCTTCGACGACACCAAAATTTTTATTTATCCCGGCTATGAGTATCAGGTTATTGATGCGCTGGTCACCAATTTCCATCTGCCGGAATCGACGCTGATTATGCTGGTTTCCGCTTTCGCGGGCTACCGTCACACCATGCACGCTTACGAGCAGGCGGTAGCGGAGAAGTATCGCTTCTTCAGCTATGGCGACGCGATGTTTATCACCCGCAATCCGCAGGCGATAAACGAGCAGGTCGGTAAATAATGCCATAACCGGCTTTGTCCGGTTGCGACGCCTGCGCCCGACCGGGGCGCAGGTCAACTCTTAAGCATCAGACTGTTTCTCTGATGGAGGCAACGTGAAGTTTGAATTAGATACTACTGATGGGCGCGCGCGCCGTGGCCGTCTGGTTTTCGATCGCGGCGTGGTGGAAACCCCGGCCTTTATGCCTGTGGGCACCTACGGCACCGTAAAAGGCATGACGCCGGAAGAAGTGCAGGATACCGGCGCGCAGATTATTCTCGGCAACACTTTCCATCTGTGGCTGCGTCCCGGCCAGGAGATCATGAAGCTGCATGGCGATCTGCACGACTTTATGCAGTGGAAAGGGCCAATCCTGACCGACTCCGGCGGTTTCCAGGTGTTCAGCCTGGGCGACATTCGCAAAATCACCGAAGCGGGCGTGCATTTCCGCAACCCGATTAACGGCGACAAGATCTTCCTCGATCCTGAAAAATCGATGGAGATCCAGTACGATCTCGGTTCCGATATCGTGATGATTTTCGACGAATGCACGCCTTATCCTGCCGACTGGGATTACGCCAAACGCTCGATGGAGATGTCGCTGCGTTGGGCGCAGCGCAGCCGCGACCGCTTTGATTCGCTTGAAAATAAAAACGCGCTGTTCGGGATTATTCAGGGCGGCGTTTACGAAGATTTACGAGATGTCTCCGTAAAAGGACTGGTAGAGATCGGCTTTGATGGTTACGCTGTGGGCGGCCTGGCGGTCGGCGAGCCGAAAGAGGACATGCACCGTATTCTGGAGCACGTCTGTCCGCAGATCCCTGAGGACAAACCGCGCTATCTGATGGGCGTCGGCAAACCGGAAGATCTGGTTGAAGGCGTACGTCGCGGTATCGATATGTTTGACTGCGTGATGCCTACCCGCAATGCCCGTAACGGCCACCTGTTCGTGACTGACGGCGTGGTGAAAATCCGTAACGCGAAATATAAAGATGATACGGCGCCGCTGGATGCGGAGTGTGATTGCTACACCTGTCGCAACTATAGCCGCGCCTATTTGTATCATCTGGATCGTTGCAACGAAATACTGGGTGCGCGTCTTAACACTATTCATAACCTGCGCTACTACCAGCGCCTGATGGCTGGTTTACGCAAGGCTATTGAAGAGGGTAAATTAGAGCACTTTGTTACCGAATTTTATGCGCGGACGGGCAAAGCGGTTCCGCCGTTAAACGTCTGATAATTAATCAATGAGGGAAAATTAATGAGCTTGTTCATTTCTGATGCAGTGGCTGCTGCGGGTGCGCCAGCACAGGGAAGCCCGTATTCGCTGGTCATCATGCTGGTGGTTTTTGGTCTGATCTTCTATTTCATGATCTTGCGTCCACAGCAGAAACGTAGCAAAGAGCATAAAAAACTGATGGATTCCATCAGCAAGGGTGACGAAGTGCTGACCACCGGCGGCCTGGTCGGACGCGTAACCAAAGTGGCGGATACCGGCTATGTAGCTATCGCGCTGAACGAGACGACGGAAGTTGTGGTCAAACGTGATTTCGTGGCTGCCGTTCTGCCGAAAGGTACGATGAAGGCGCTGTAATTTTTTGTTTTCCCTAAGGGAACTGCCGTGTTAAACCGTTATCCTTTGTGGAAGTACATCATGCTGATCGTCGTGCTTATCGTCGGTCTGCTCTATGCGCTTCCCAACCTGTATGGTGAGGATCCGGCTGTTCAGATCACCGGCGCGCGCGGAAGCGCCGCCAGTGAACAGACGCTGAATCAGATCCAGAATGCTTTAAAAGAAGAGAATATCCAGAGCAAATCCATTGCGCTGGAAAACGGCGCTATCATGGCGCGCTTCGCTAACGGCGACGTGCAGCTGCGCGCTCGTGACGCCATCATCAAAACGCTGGGCGAAGACTACGTTGTCGCGCTCAACCTTGCTCCAGCCACGCCAGGCTGGCTGAGTATGCTGGCCGCAGAACCGATGAAACTCGGTCTCGATCTGCGCGGCGGCGTGCACTTCCTGATGGAAGTCGATATGGATACCGCCCTGGGCAAGCTCCAGGAGCAGAATATCGATAACCTCAGAAGCGATCTGCGCGACAAAAATATTCCCTACACCAACGTGCGTAAAACCGATAACTACGGTCTGGAAATTCGTTTCCGTGACGCACAGGCGCGTGACGACGCCGTCAGCTATCTGACCGGCCGCCATCGCGATCTGGTGATCAACGCCAGCGGCAGCAACCTGCTGCGTGCGGTCATGTCGGATGACCGCCTGCGTGAAGCGCGCGAATATGCGGTTCAGCAGAACATTACTATCCTGCGTAATCGCGTGAACCAGCTTGGCGTTGCCGAACCGCTGGTGCAGCGTCAGGGCGCTGACCGCATCGTGGTCGAGCTGCCGGGTATTCAGGATACCGCGCGTGCTAAAGAGATCCTGGGCGCGACCGCCACGCTGGAATTCCGTCTGGTTAACACCTCCGTCGATCCTACCGCTGCCGCCAACGGCCGCGTACCGGGCGATTCCGAAGTGAAAAATACCCGCGACGGCCAGCCGGTAACGCTGTACAAGCGCGTGATCCTGACCGGTGATCACATCACTGACTCGACGTCGAGCATGGATGAGTACAACCAGGCACAGGTTAACATCTCGCTGGACAGCGCGGGCGGCAACATCATGTCCAACTTCACCAAGGATAATATCGGCAAGCCGATGGCAACGCTGTTTGTGGAATACAAAGACAGCGGTAAGAAAGACGCCAACGGTCGCGCTATCCTGGCGAAGCAGGAAGAAGTGATTAACGTCGCGAATATCCAGTCTCGCTTGGGCAACAGCTTCCGCATCACCGGCATCAGCAATCCAAACGAAGCGCGTCAGCTGTCGCTGCTGCTGCGTGCGGGCGCGCTGATTGCGCCAATCCAGATTGTGGAAGAACGCACCATTGGTCCAACCATGGGCGCGCAAAACATTACTCAGGGTCTGGAAGCCTGCCTGTGGGGCCTGATCGCCTCTATCGTGTTTATGGTGGTTTACTACCGTAAATTCGGCGTGATTGCGACCACTGCGCTGGTGGCAAACTTGGTGCTGATTGTGGGGATTATGTCTCTGCTGCCCGGCGCCACGCTGACCATGCCGGGTATTGCCGGTATCGTGCTGACGCTGGCGGTCGCCGTTGATGCTAACGTACTGATTAACGAACGTATCAAGGAAGAGCTGAAGAACGGACGCTCCGTTCAGCAGGCGATCCATGAAGGCTACAGCGGCGCGTTCTCCAGTATTATCGACGCCAACGTCACCACGCTGATCACGGCTATTATCCTTTATGCTGTCGGTACGGGATCCATTAAAGGCTTCGCTATCACCACGGCTATCGGTGTAGTGACCTCTATGTTTACCGCTATTGTCGGTACCCGCGCCATCGTCAACCTGCTGTACGGCGGTAAACGCATCAACAAGCTGTCTATTTGAGGAGTGCGTTGTGGCACAGGACTATAGCGTTGAACAACTGAACTACGGCCGTAAAGTCCATGACTTTATGCGCTGGGACAAGCTGGCCTTTACTCTTTCCGGCCTGCTGCTGATCGCCTCATTTGCGATCATGGGCCTGAAAGGGTTTAACTGGGGTCTGGATTTCACCGGCGGTACGGTGATTGAAATTACCCTGGAGAAACCGGCCGAGCTGGATAACCTGCGCGGCGCGCTGGAGAAAGCGGGCTTTACCGATCCGCAGGTGCAGAACTTCGGCAGCAGCCGCGACGTGCTGGTGCGTATGTCGCCGCACGAAGGCAACGCGGGCCAGGAGCTGGGCAACAAGGTCGTCAGCATTATCAATCAGGCGACGGCGCAAAACGGCACCGTGAAGCGCATTGAGTTTGTTGGCCCAAGCGTGGGCAGCGATCTGGCGCAGACCGGCGGCATGGCGCTGCTGGTGGCGCTGATAGCCATCCTGGTTTACGTCGGTTTCCGCTTCGAGTGGCGACTGGCGTTAGGCGCCGTGCTGGCGCTGGCGCATGACGTGATTATCACCATGGGCATTCTTTCTCTGTTCCATATTGAGATTGATTTGACCATTATTGCGTCGCTGATGTCGGTTATCGGTTACTCGCTGAACGACAGCATCGTGGTATCGGACCGTATTCGTGAGAACTTCCGCAAGATCCGTCGCGGTACGCCTTACGAAATCTTCAACGTCTCGCTGACGCAGACGCTGAGCCGTACCATTATGACCTCCGCCACCACGCTGGTGGTGGTGCTGATGCTGTTTATCTTTGGCGGCGCGCTGCTGGAAGGCTTCTCGCTGACCATGCTAATCGGCGTGTCCATCGGGACAATTTCATCTATCTACGTGGCTTCGGCGCTGGCGCTGAAACTGGGGATGAAACGCGAGCATCTGCTGCAGCAGAAAGTGGAGAAAGAGGGCGCCGATCAGCCTTCGATTCTGCCTTAAGCTTTCCGCTGTTAAATAAAAAGCGCCGCATCTGCGGCGCTTTTTTTATGGTTTCGTCTGGGCCACAACGTCATGAACCCGGACATAGCCCAGCTGTTCCGGCGGCAGATTGCTCAGGCGCAGCGGCACCGTGACTTCGCTACGAGGCAGCAACGAGGCCGCCACGCTGAAGGTCTGGCTCTGGCTGTTTACCTGTAGCGGTTTGCCGGTAGTCGGATCCAGCTCGCCCCATTCTACCGTTGCGCTGAACGCAGGCAGATTGTTGTCGCCGGCAGAGCGAATATGCAGCATCGCCCGCGTGCCGTTGGCTTCATTTTCTATATGGCTCAGCGACAGCTTCACCTCGCCCAGCTGGCTTTGCAGCGGCACGGCCGTATTGGTGGCCGGCAGCAGCCAGGCGCCCTGGGTAGAATTGCCGTTAAGCATATTCTGCCGCGTCAGCGCCGTTGCCTGCTCGGTAAGCTGCTGCATCTCATTGTTGAGCTTGCCCACCTGGTTATGCAGCTTGTTGATCTGCGGCTGCTGCGGTGAGGCGCAGCTTGCCAGCAAAACAACCAGCGGCAGCAGCGAGGCCTTTTTCAGGTATCCGGCCATAGTTGCCTACTGAGGAATGCGTAAGGTCTGACCCGGATAGATCTTGTTCGGATCGGAGAGCATCGGCTTGTTAGCCTCAAAGATTTGATTGTACTTGTTCGGATCGCCATACACTTCTTTCGAGATAGCGCTCAGCGTGTCGCCTTTCTTCACCGTATAGAATTTTGCTTCGGTCGCGGTTTCAGCCACCTTCACATTATCCTCAACGTGGGTGATACCGGCTACGTTACCGGCCGCTACCAGGATTTTTTCCTTCAGCTCTTGCGAAATGCTGTCGCCGCTGATGCTGGCCTTATCGCCATCCACCTTAACGTCCACCTTGTCGCTGCCCGGCAGGCCCAGCTTGTGGATATATTCTTTCAGCTTCGCGCTCTGGTCTTCGCCAGCGCCGCTTACGGAATCCCACAGCTTCTCGCCAGCTTCTTTTACAAAGTTAAATAAACCCATATTTCCTCCGGCTAATCCTTGTTTTTAAAAAAGTTACGCCTGAGCGTTCTCTCATTATAGCGGAAGAACGAGGAGATACCTGGTCAGATGCCAGACAAAGCGATACGGCGGGGGAAAGAAGGACAACCCGATATTTTGTTGCTCGCCACTTCGCGCTACACTGTGTTCACTTTTCCAGGATCCAGGAATTATCATGCATTGCCCGTTCTGTTCTGCTGTGGATACCAAAGTTATCGATTCCCGCCTTGTGGGGGAAGGAACCTCGGTGCGCCGTCGCCGTCAGTGCCTGGTGTGCCATGAACGCTTCACCACTTTTGAAGTGGCCGAGCTGGTGATGCCGCGCGTGGTGAAAAGCAATGATATCCGTGAGCCCTTCAATGAAGACAAGCTGTGCAGCGGCATCATGAAGGCGCTGGAGAAGCGGCCGGTCAGCTCGGACGACGTTGAAAACGCCGTCAGCCATATCAAAAGCAAGCTGCGCTCCACCGGCGAACGGGAAGTACCCAGCAAGATGATCGGCAATCTGGTGATGGACGAGCTGAAAAAGCTGGATAAGGTGGCCTATATTCGCTTCGCCTCGGTTTACCGCAGCTTTGAAGATATCCGCGAATTCGGCGAAGAGATCGCCCGCTTACAGGATTAAGGCATGGATGAAATCTATATGGCCCGCGCGCTTGAACTGGCCAGGCGCGGACGCTTTACCACAACGCCCAATCCGAACGTAGGCTGCGTTATTGTACGCGACGGGGAGATTGTCGGCGAAGGCTACCATTTTCGCGCAGGCGAACCCCATGCTGAAGTTCACGCTCTGCGTATGGCTGGCGAAAAGGCGCGCGGCGCGACGGCTTACGTCACGCTGGAGCCCTGTAGCCACCATGGCCGCACGCCGCCATGCTGCGAGGCGTTGATTGCCGCAGGCGTAGCCCGAGTCGTCGCCGCCATGCAGGATCCCAACCCGGAAGTGGCGGGGCGCGGCCTTTACCGCTTGCAGCAGGCCGGTATCGAGGTCAGCCACGGGCTGATGATGCAGGAAGCGGAAGCGCTGAATCGCGGCTTTCTGAAGCGGATGCGCACCGGCTTTCCCTGGGTGCAGCTGAAGCTGGGCGCGTCGCTGGATGGCCGTACGGCAATGGCAAGCGGCGAAAGCCAGTGGATCACCTCGCCAGAGGCGCGACGCGACGTGCAGCGCCTGCGGGCGCAAAGCGCCGCGATCCTGACCACCAGCGCGACGGTGCGGGCGGACGATCCCTCGCTGACCGTGCGCTGGGACGAGCTGAACCAGGACGTGCGCGCAATCTATGCGCAGCAGGATTTACGCCAGCCGGTCAGAGTGGTTATCGACAGCCACAATCGCGTTACGCCGCAGCATCGGCTGATTTCCCAGCCGGGGGAAACCTGGCTGGCGCGTCAGCAGCCCGACGGGCTAAGCTGGCCGGATAACGTGCAACAATTTTGCGTGCCGCGCCTCAATGGGCAAACCGATCTGGTTTCCCTGCTGATGCTGCTGGGACGCCGCCAGATCAACAGCGTCTGGGTAGAAGCAGGCGCTGCGCTTTCCGGTGCGCTGCTGAGCGCGGGCGTGGTTGATGAGCTGATCGTTTATCTTGCGCCGAAATTATTGGGCGATGCGGCACGCGGTTTGTGCCATCTGCCCGCTTTAGCACAACTTGCTGAAGCGCCGACGTTTATATTCAGCGATAGTCGTCAGGTTGGGCCAGATTTGCGCCTGACGCTGACGCCGCGATAGCGCTCTGCAGAAAAGCGGAAGCAGAGCGTTAAAGAGTGTGATAGAATCCGCCCCCCTGCGGGGCCATAACAAACCCTGAAAGGAAGATTATGAACGTTATTGAAGCTGCTGTTGCTACTCCTGACGCGCGCGTGGCCATTGTTATTGCGCGTTTCAACAATTTTATCAACGACAGCCTGCTGAGCGGTGCCCTTGATGCGCTGAAGCGTATCGGCCAGGTAAAAGATGAAAACATCACCGTTATCTGGGTGCCGGGCGCCTATGAAATGCCAATGACGGCGCGTGCGCTGGCGAACGCCGGCAAATACGACGCGGTTGTGGCACTGGGCACCGTGATCCGCGGTGGCACCGCCCACTTCGAATATGTTGCTGGCGAAGCCAGTTCTGGCCTGGCCAGCGTCGCTATGAACAGCGATATTCCGGTTGCCTTTGGTGTTCTGACGACGGAAAACATCGAGCAGGCCATTGAGCGCGCCGGAACCAAAGCGGGTAACAAAGGGGCGGAAGCCGCTCTGACCGCACTTGAAATGATTAACGTATTGAAAGCCATCAAAGCCTGATTTTAAGGGGAATTTTGTGAAACCTGCTGCTCGTCGCCGCGCCCGTGAATGTGCTGTCCAGGCGCTTTACTCCTGGCAGTTGTCAAAGAACGACATCTCTGATGTCGAATACCAGTTTCTGGCGGAGCAAGACGTCAAAGACGTTGATATCAGCTATTTCCGCGAGCTGCTGGGCGGCGTTGCGACCAACAGCGCGTACCTTGACGGCCTGATGAAGCCTTACCTTTCCCGCCAGCTGGAAGAGCTGGGTCAGGTGGAGAAGGCGATTCTGCGCATTTCGCTGTACGAGCTGAGCAAGCGCTCCGACGTTCCCTACAAAGTGGCTATTAACGAGGGGATTGAGCTGGCGAAAGTGTTTGGCGCTGAAGACAGCCACAAGTTCGTTAACGGCGTGCTGGATAAAGCCGCTCCGCATATCCGCCCCAACAAGAAGTAATCCTCTCAGGCCGGTCTTATCCGGCCTTCTTCCTTTTTTCTGCTGGAAAGCATTATGGCATGTGGCGAATTTGAACTTATCACGCGCTATTTTGATCGCATAACTAGCTCTCGTCGTGATGTGGAAAAAGGCATTGGCGATGACTGCGCCCTGCTTAACCTGCCCGAAAAACAGACGCTGGCGATCAGCACCGATACGCTGGTAGCGGGCGTACACTTTTTGCGTGACATCCATCCCGCCGATCTCGGTTATAAAGCGCTGGCGGTCAATCTCAGCGATTTGGCGGCAATGGGCGCCGATCCCGCCTGGCTGACGCTGGCGCTGACGCTGCCCGAGGTAAACGAAGCCTGGCTGAAAGAGTTCAGCGACAGCCTGTTCGAACTGCTGGATTATTACAATATGCAGCTGATCGGCGGCGATACCACGCGCGGCCCGCTGAGCATGACGCTAAGCATTCACGGCCTGGTGCCGCAGGGCAGGGCGTTGAAGCGGTCTGGCGCAAAGCCCGGCGACTGGATTTACGTTACCGGCACGCTGGGCGACAGCGCGGCAGGCCTGGCGCTGTTGCAGCACCATATCAAAATTAACGATCCCGCCGCGCATGAAGCCTTAATCAAAACGCCACTTGCGCCCGATGCCGCGCATTCTGCAAGGGCAGGCGCTGCGCGACCTGGCCAGCGCCGCTATCGATATCTCCGACGGGCTGATCTCCGATTTGGGGCATATCCTGAAAGCCAGCGGCTGCGGCGCTCGTCTGCATCTGGATGCGCTGCCGCTTTCTGGGGTGATGAAAAGCCATTTTGACCCGGAGCAGGCAATCAGCTGGGCGCTGAGCGGCGGTGAAGACTACGAACTCTGCTTTACCGTCCCGGAAATCAATCGCGGCGCGCTGGACGTGGCGCTGGGGCATTATGGCGTGCCTTTTACCTGTGTAGGCCAGCTGGCGCCGCAGTCAGAAGGGCTGGTACTGCTGGAAAACAACCGGCCCGTCGAGCGCAAAATGAAAGGATTTGATCACTTTGGATAAGCACGAGGCGAAAAAACGCCTGAAGATGAGCAATCCCTGGCACCTGCTGGCAACCGGTTTTGGCAGCGGATTAAGTCCGGTGGTGCCCGGCACCATGGGATCGCTGGCGGCTATTCCTTTCTGGTATCTGATGTCGTTTCTGCCGCCGGATATCTACTCTCTGCTGGTGATGTTCGGCATCTGCATCGGCGTTTATCTCTGCCATCGCACCGCGAAAGATATGGGCCTGCACGACCACGGCAGCATCGTCTGGGACGAGTTTATCGGTATGTGGATCACGCTGATGGCGATCCCGGTGAACAGCTGGCAGTGGGTGCTGGCCGGATTCGTGATTTTCCGCATCCTGGATATGTGGAAGCCGTGGCCGATCCGCTGGTTTGACCGCAACGTCCACGGCGGCATGGGCATTATGATAGATGATATTGTCGCCGGCATTATTTCCGCCGGTATTCTCTATTATGCCGGGCACCATCTGGCGCTGTAGCGAGCCGTGTAAAAAGAGAGGCCAGCATAGCTGGCCTGAGGTTGTTAACAAACTCATCCTTAACTAACAGGTCGCTTGCAGATTGGTGAAAAGCTGCAGAGGCAGATCGGAACACGGACACGCCGTAGATACGTCCCTGTAGGCTCGTTTGGCGCGTCCATGCGCCAAAACGGTCCGCTTATCCGCTCAGCCTCTGCCGCCGTGAAACAGCTGGATTGCTGTAAGAAACACCAGGATGCATCCGCTATTTAGGTTTGTAGCAGTCTGAGGCCAGCATAGCTGGCCTCTTTGCTTTATGCTTTAGTCCTGGCGCAACAGCGGCGCGGCTTATTCAAATCCCACCACGTGATGCGGCTGATAAACGCTTTCCAGTTCCGCGATCTCTTCCTGCGTCAGCTCAATATCCACTGCTTTTACCAGATCGGCCAGCTGCTCTGCGCGTGAAGCGCCGATAATCGGCGACGTGACCACCGGTTTTGCCAACAGCCATGCCAGCGCTATCTGCGCACGGCTCACACCGCGAGCTTCGGCAATAGCCGCCACGCGCTGCGCAATCGCGCCGTCGTTCTCTTCGCTTCTGGCATACAGCGTGCTGCCGTATTCGTCGGAAGCGGTGCGCGCGGTGGTTTCACCCCACGGACGGGTCAGGCGACCGCGCGCCAGCGGGCTCCACGGCAGCACGGCGATATTTTCTGCCTGGCAGAGCGGGTGCATTTCGCGCTCCTCCTCACGTTGGATCAGATTGTACTGATCCTGCATGCTGACAAACCTTGTCCAGCCGTGACGATCCGCCGTGTAGAGCGCCTTGGCGAACTGCCAGGCATACATAGAAGACGCGCCGATATAGCGCGCTTTCCCGGCCTTCACCACGTCGTGCAGCGCCTCCAGCGTCTCTTCCAGCGGCGTGTTGTAATCCCAGCGGTGGATCTGCAATAAATCCACGTAGTCGGTGCCCAGGCGCGTCAGACTGTCATCAATGGACTGCATAATGCTGGCGCGTGAAAGGCCGCCGGCAAGATTACTCATCGGAAAGTAAACTTTGGTCGCCAGCACGATATCTTCGCGGCGCGCGTAGTCTTTCAATGCACGTCCCACGATTTCTTCACTGCTGCCGTCGGAATAGCTGTTGGCGGTATCGAAGAAGTTAATGCCCGCGTCCAGCGCCTGTTTGATCAGCGGACGGCTGCTCTCTTCAGGCAGTGTCCAGGCGTGGCGGCCGCGTTGGGGTTCGCCATAGGTCATACAGCCCAGGCACAAACGGGAAACGGTGAGATCGGTATTGCCTAACGGAAGGGTTTTCATGCGTGCTCCTGCTGATGTTAAAAAGGCGCAAAGGCCTAAGCATAGCAGGTACAGGCTCCCCGGAAGGGGAGCCTCGTGCGGTATTACAGCGCCAGCCAGCGCTTAATCTGCTGTTCGATGCCTTCGGCGTCCAGCTGATAATCGTGGCGGATCTCTTCCTGGGTGCCCTGCGGAATAAACTCATCCGGCAGGCCGATATTCAGCACCGGCACCAGCACGCGTTTCGCCATCAGCGCTTCAATCACGCCGCTGCCCGCGCCGCCTTTAATCGCGCCTTCTTCCAGCGTGATCAGCGCCTCGTGGCTGGCGGCCAGCTCAACGATCAGCGCCTCGTCCAGCGGTTTCACAAAGCGCATATCCACCAGCGTGGCGTTCAGCGATTCCGCGACGGCGGCGGCTTCCGGCAGCAGCGTGCCGAAGTTCAGGATTGCCAGCTTCTCGCCTTCGCGTTTCACCACGCCTTTGCCCAGCGGCAGCGACTGCAACGGCTGCAGCTCCGCGCCGGTTCCGGTGCCGCGAGGATAGCGTACCGCGCTTGGGCCAGCGCTATAGTGATAGCCGGTATAGAGCATCTGACGGCATTCGTTCTCGTCGCTTGGCGTCATGATCACCATATTCGGAATGCAGCGCAGGAACGAGATATCAAAAGCGCCCTGGTGCGTCTGACCGTCCGCGCCAACGATGCCGCCGCGATCGATAGCAAACAGCACCGGCAGCTTCTGGATCGCTACGTCGTGGATCAGCTGATCGTAGGCGCGCTGCAAAAACGTCGAGTAAATGGCGACCACGGGCTTATAGCCGCCAATCGCCAGTCCGGCGGCAAAGGTGACGGCGTGCTGTTCGGCAATCGCCACGTCAAAATATTGCGCCGGATAGTCGCGCGAAAAGCTGACCATGCCGGAGCCTTCACGCATGGCAGGCGTAACGGCCATCAGCTTGTTGTCATCGGCGGCGGTTTCGCTCAGCCACTGGCCGAAAATCTTCGAGTAGCTCGGCAGACCTTCGATCGCTTTCGGCAGCAGGCCGCTGGCCGGATCGAATTTCGGTACGGCGTGCCAGCTGATCGGATCTTTCTCCGCCGGGGCGTAGCCTTTGCCTTTTTTGGTCATGATATGCAGGAACTGCGGGCCTTTCAGATCGCGCATGTTTTTCAGCGTCTGCACCAGCGTCAGCACGTCGTGGCCGTCGACCGGGCCAATATAGTTAAAGCCCAGCTCTTCAAACAGCGTGCCGGGCACCACCATACCTTTCAGATGCTCTTCGGTGCGTCTGACCAGCTCTTTGATCGGCGGCAGGCCGGTCAGCACTTTTTTGCCGCCTTCGCGCAGCTTCGAGTAGGTTTTACCGGAAAGGATTTGCGCCAGGCGGTTGTTCAGCGCGCCGACGTTTTCCGAAATCGACATCTCGTTGTCGTTCAGCACGACCAGCAGATCGGATTTGATATCGCCCGCGTGGTTCATCGCCTCGAACGCCATGCCCGCCGTGATGGCGCCGTCGCCGATCACGCAGGCGGTGCGGCGGCCTTTGCCTTCTTTCTCTGCGGCGACGGCCATGCCCAGTCCGGCGCTGATCGAGGTACTGGAGTGGCCGACGTTCAGCACGTCATATTCGCTTTCGTCGCGCCATGGGAACGGATGCAGGCCGTTTTTCTGACGGATAGTGCCAATACGATCGCGGCGGCCGGTCAGAATTTTATGCGGATAGGCCTGGTGACCCACGTCCCAAATCAAATGATCAAAAGGCGTGTTATAGACATAGTGCAGGGCAACGGTCAGCTCTACCACGCCCAGTCCGGAGGCAAAGTGGCCGCTGGAGCGGCTGACGCTGTCGAGTAAATACTGTCGTAGCTCATCACAGAGTTTTGGCAGGCTCTCTTTAGGAAGCGAACGTAGTTCTTGTACCGAAGCGGCCTGCGCCAGCGTTGGATATTTTGCAGTATCAAAACTCATCAGAGACTCATTGTGAAAGTTATTTATTGCGTTCAATTATGTAACTTGCAAGCAGCTGTAGTGATGCTGTGTCAAAGCCTTGCGCGGCAAGTATTTCCAGTGCGCTGAGCGACTCCTGACAGAGCTCCCACGCTTTTGCCCGCGCGCGCTCAAGTCCCATCAACGCCGGGTAGGTACTTTTTCCTAACTGCTGATCGGCTCCCTGCCGTTTGCCGATGATGGCGGTGTCGCCCACCACATCCAGAATATCGTCCTGCACCTGAAACGCCAGGCCGATGGCTTCGGCATAGCGATCGAGCGCGGGCAGCGCGTCGCGTCCTCTGTCGCCGGCGGTCAAAGCGCCCAGGCGAACCGCGCAACGGATCAGCGCGCCGGTTTTATAACGGTGAATTTGCTCAAGCTCGCGCAGACCGACCTGCTGGCCTTCCGCCGCCAGATCCAGCGCCTGGCCGCCGCACATGCCCGCAACGCCGCTGGCCTGCGCCAGCTCGGAAATCATCGCAATACGGTACTCTGCCGTTACGCCAGGCAAAGGCGTATCGGCAAGTATAGTGAAGGCCAGCGTTTGTAGCGCGTCACCGGCCAAAATAGCCGTATCTTCGCTGAATTTAATATGGCAGGTCGGCTGGCCGCGACGCAGGCTGTCATCGTCCATCGCAGGCAGATCGTCATGGATCAGCGAGTAGGCATGAATGCACTCGACCGCCGCAGCGGGCGCATCCAGCGCGGCATCGTCAGCATGAAGCATTTTGCCGGTAGCATACACCAGAAACGGGCGCAGGCGCTTGCCGCCGAGCAGCGCGCCGTACTCCATGGCATTCACCAGCGGAGACTGCTGAAAGGGCAGCGCGGTAATAAAGCGTTGTAAAGCCAGGTTGACGCGCGCGTGATGCGCGGTAAGAAGAGCGCTAAAATCCATCAGTCGTTTTCCGGCGTGAAGGGCTGAAGGTCGCCATTTTTGTCGTCGTTAAGCAGGATTTGCACACGCTGTTCCGCCTGCTGCAGTTTCTGCTGGCCCGCTCGCGCCAGCTGCACGCCGCGTTCAAATTCGTTGAGCGCCTCTTCCAGCGGCAGCTCGCCGCTTTCAAGACGGGAGACAATTTGCTCCAGCTGGGCAAGCGAGGTTTCAAAACTGGCGGGCTGTTCGGCTTTTTTCGGCATAATAACGGTTGCTCGGTGATGTTTTAGTCTGTCAGGTCACTCATGGTAGCCGACTCAAATTGATTAGCAAAATAATGATTCCGGGCGCTGTTGAAGAAGCAGTCGCCGGGCAGATGTGATACACTCATCTCCCCTGGATGTGAAGGGCGTAAGCTACTTTGCAATTCTCTGATTTTACCAGCTAAGTGCGCTCCATTTCAGCACTTAATTGCCCGTTGAGCCCGTGCCACCATGAAGTTTATCATTAAATTATTCCCTGAAATCACCATTAAAAGCCAGTCCGTTCGCCTGCGTTTTATCAAAATGTTAACGACGAACATTCGTAACGTATTGAAACAGTGCGACGAGACGCTGGCCGTGGTGCGCCACTGGGACCATATCGAAGTCCGTTCCAAAAACGAAAGCCAGCGCGGCTATATTATTGACGAACTGTCGCGCATTCCCGGTATTCATCACGTGCTGGAAGTCGAAGAGCGCGGCTATACCGATCTGCACAACATTTTTGAGCAGACGCTGGCGATGAACCGCGAGCGTATCGAAGGCAAAACCTTCTCCGTACGCGTCAAGCGTCGCGGCAAGCATGAGTTCAGCTCGCAGGACGTTGAGCGCTATGTAGGCGGCGGGCTGAATCAGCACGTCCAGAGCGCGCAGGTCAAGCTGAACCATCCGCAGGTCACGGTCAACCTGGAGATCGAAGACGATCGCCTGCTGCTGATCACCGGACGCTATGAAGGCATCGGCGGTTTCCCTATCGGCAGCCAGGAAGACGTGCTGTCGCTGATCTCCGGCGGCTTCGACTCCGGCGTGTCCAGCTATATGCTGATGCGTCGCGGCTGCCGCGTGCACTACTGCTTCTTTAACCTTGGCGGCGCGGCGCATGAAATCGGCGTGCGTCAGGTGGCGCATTATCTGTGGAACCGTTTTGGCCGCTCGCACAAGGTGCGCTTCGTGGCTATCAACTTCGAGCCGGTGGTTGGCGAGATTCTGGAAAAAGTGGACGACGGCCAGATGGGCGTGGTGCTGAAACGCATGATGGTGCGTGCGGCCTCGACTATCGCCGAGCGCTACGGCGTGCAGGCGCTGGTGACCGGCGAAGCGCTGGGCCAGGTCTCCAGCCAGACGCTGACTAACCTGCGGCTGATCGACAACGCTTCCGATACGCTGATCCTGCGCCCGCTGATTTCGCATGACAAAGAGCACATCATCAAGCTGGCGCGCCATATCGGCACGGAAGATTTTGCCCGCACCATGCCGGAGTATTGCGGCGTGATCTCGAAAAGCCCAACGGTAAAAGCGGTAAAGGCGAAAATCGAAGCGGAAGAGCAGAACTTTGATTTTGCCGTGCTGGAGAAAGCTATCGAAGAAGCCACCAATGTCGATATCCGTCAGATTGCGGAAGAGACCGAGCAGGAAGTGGTGGAAGTCGAAACCGTGGTGTCGTTTGGCGACAACGACGTGGTGCTGGATATCCGCTCGCCTGACGAGCAGGATGACAAGCCGCTGGAGCTGGAAGGCGTTGAGGTAAAAGGCATGCCGTTCTATAAACTCAGCACCCAGTTCGGCGATCTGGATCAGAGCAAAACCTGGCTGCTTTACTGCGATCGGGGCGTAATGAGCCGTTTGCAGGCGCTCTATTTACACGAGCAGGGCTTTAAAAACGTTAAGGTTTACCGTCCGTAAGCGGAAAGGTAAAAGGCGCTGGCTTCAGCGCCTTTTTTATCTCTTAACTCCGCTTTTGCTCGCAACAGGTTACCGGCTAAAGCGCTGGCCTGGCTGCTTCTCTGTCGCCAGCAGGCCTTTGCCCGTCAGCGACGCCGCTCAAACGGGTAGTCGCGCAGGCCGGATCTATTCCACCCATTCCCGATAGTCAAAAATACCCGCCGCCGGCACCAGCTGCTGCGCCACCTCATGCGCTTTCTCTTTACCTGCCAACAGATCGATCAGCTTCAGGGCAAAGTCGATCGCGGTGCCGGGCGCCTGGCTGGTGAGCAGATTGAAGCGGCGATCCCAAACCACACGTTTATCCATCCACTGGCTTTCGGGAATAGTCTCCTTCAGGCCGGGAAAGCCGGTCATATTGGCAATCGGAAACAGCTTATGCGGCACCAGCACCGTGCCGGCCGCTGCGCAGATCGCCGCGACAATACGGCCAGACTGGTGAAACTGCCGCACCGTTTCCACCAGCAGCGGGCTGTCGCGAAAGGCTTCCGCGCCTTTCAGGCCGCCGGGCAGCACGATAGCGGCAAAATCGTTGTCGGCTACCTCAACCAGCGTGGCATCGGTTAACAGCCGTACGCCGCGCGAACAGCGGATTTCTTTGCTGCCGTCATCCGTTACGCTAGCGGTAGTGACCGTGAAGCCCGCGCGCACCAGCAGATCGATAGTGGTAACGGCTTCGGTTTCTTCACTGCCAGGTGCCAGGCAAACCAGTACGCTCGCGCTCATAATCTTGTTCCTTACGCTTAATCATTTCATAAAGTCGGCTGTTTTCCGGCGTGGTCAGCCCCTGCGCCCGCGCACGACGGATAACGTAGCCGGTAATATAGTCAATCTCCGTACGCCGCTGCGCGCGGATATCCTGCAGCATGGAAGAGGTATTGGCGGCGGTCGCGATAATAATCTCTTTCACGTAGTCCAGCAGCGCCTCGCGAGAGGTATGTTCACCTTCACGCTCCATAACCATCGCCACTTCATCGCAGAGCAGGGCTACCTCCTGCGGATGGTTAAGCAGCTCGCCGTTGGTGCAGTCATACTGAACCGTCAGCGGATTGATCACGCAGTTTACGGCCAGCTTTTGCCAGGCGGCGGAGGAGACATTGTTATGCCAGGCGACGTCCGGCAGCGCCTGTTGCAACGTTTCTGCCAGCCTGCTGAGCATGGCGCCGTCCGGAGAAGTCGGGCCGATGTGGGTAATGCCGGAAGCAACATGGATAACCATGGTGCCGTCGCGCTTTGCCGCATGGGTCGTGATCCCGCGCAGCAGCGGCTGCGTGAGCATTTTAAGCTCGTCAAGCGTGCCCATGCCATTATGCAGCAGCAGGATCGGGCAGTCTTCACGCAGAATAAACCGCAAATTTTTTACCGCTTCGGATACCTGCCACGCTTTCAGCGTTACCAGCAGCAGGTCGCTTTCCGCTAAAAAAGCAGGGTCGTTGGCAATAAAGGTTTTGTTACTTATGTTGCCCTCAAGATCCACCACGTTGACCGAGCAATAAGGCTGCGGTACGCGTAGCCACCCCTGCACCTCATTGCCCTGAGCGTCCAGCGCAGCCAGCCAGATCTGCCCTAAAGCGCCGCATCCCAATACGGTAATCTTCATTCTTC
This sequence comes from Erwinia sp. TECH1, assembly GCF_054057575.1. NCBI lineage: Bacteria > Pseudomonadati > Pseudomonadota > Gammaproteobacteria > Enterobacterales > Erwiniaceae > Erwinia > Erwinia sp. TECH1. The sequence continues at coordinate 1,333,115 of NZ_JBSRZK010000001.1, forward strand.
CTCTCCGCAGCGGGTTGGATTAATTCTGCCGGGCCGAAGGCCGCGCTGGCAGAGCTGTTCTTATTATAGCTTTCCATGCCGATGGTTTTTTTACTGATGCTAAGTGGGTATTATGCCTGTCACAACAGAATCAGGAGAAAAAATCATGCCATCATTCGATATCGTATCTGAAATCGACCTGCAGGAAGTGCGCAACGCCGTTGAAAACGCCAACCGTGAAATTTCCACCCGCTTCGATTTTCGCAACGTGACGGCCAGTTATGAGCTGAACGAGAAAAACGAAACGATCAAGGTGCTGAGCGAGTCTGATTTTCAGGTGAAGCAGCTGGTCGATATTCTGCGCGAGAAACTGCTCAAGCGCAGCATTGAAGGCGGCGCGCTGGAAGTGCCGGAAGAGATTGAGCACAGCGGCAAAAGCTGGAGCGTGGAAGTCAAACTGAAAAAAGGCATCTCGTCTGACGTGGCGAAAAAAATCGTCAAGCTGATCAAAGACAGCAAGCTGAAAGTGCAGTCTCAGGTGCAGGGTGAAGAAGTGCGCGTGACCGGTAAGTCCCGTGACGATCTTCAGGGCGCGATGGCGCTGGTGCGCGGCGGCGACCTGGGGCAGCCTTTCCAGTTTAAAAACTTCCGCGATTAATGATAAAAGGGCGATGCATCGCCCTTTTATTCAGTTTTCCCCGCCTGAATTCCACCGCTTCCGCCAGACTTTGTCATCGTAAAGGCGTTATCACGGCATTACGCAGCGCGACAAAGAGGGGAGGGCGGGGAGCGAGGCCGGAAATAATGGGGCGACAGGCCCCATTAACAGATAATCAGCAGCTGCCGACCAGCGCTTCCAGCTCGGGGCGATTGGTGACTTTGCTGTCAATCTTCACGTAGGCGCTTCGCTCTTCCGGCACGATAAAGACGGCGGCGACGCCAGGCTGCGCCCTCAGGCGTTTTTCCAGCGCGGCGGTGTCGGTAATATCATCGTGCAGCACGATACGCAGGCTGCTGACGTACGGCGGCTCCTGCATGGTGCAGCTCACCAGCAGCCAGACTACGGCGATAAAAGCGCCGACCACAAAGACGGTGGAGGCATCGAAGTGGCCATACAGCCAGCCGCCCAGGCTACCGCCGATCGCCACGCCAATAAACTGGCTGGTGGAGTAGACGCCCATCGCGGTGCCCTTATAGCCCGGTGGCGATTCTTTACTGACCAGCGAAGGCAAAATCGCCTCCATCAGGTTAAAGCCGATAAAGAACAGCTGCACGCCTAAGACCTGCGTCCAGAAGTGGTTGCCCGCGCCCCAGAGCACGATTTCTGCGATCAGGATAATCGCCACGCAGGCGATAAATACCCGCTTCATCTGGCGCTTCACTTCCGCATAGATAATAAACGGGATCACGCCGCAGAAAGCGATCAGCATGGTGACCAGATAGACTTTCCAGTGCTGCTCCGCCGGGAAGCCAGCCTGCTCGAACTCGCCGGGCAGCGCCACGAAGCTGGACATCAGCAGAATATGCAGGCACATAATGCCGAAGTTCAGCTTGACCAGGCGGCTGTTGGCCAGCACCGCGCGGAAGCTGCCCTTAACAATGCCGGATTCGCGGTTAAGCATATGGTTAGAGGCAGAAGGCACCACCAGCAGCGTGATCACAATGCCGCTGGACGCCAGCAGCGCAATCATCCAGAACAGCGCATGCAGACCAAGCGCATGGGTCACAATCGGCCCAAGCACCATCGCAATCGCAAAGGTAACGCCGAAGCTGATACCGATAAAGGCCATTGCTTTGGTGCGGTTCTGCTCGCGCGTCAGGTCGGAAAGCAGAGCCATTACCGCCGCCGCAATCGCGCCGGAACCCTGTAAAGCGCGGCCCAGGATCACACCCCAAATAGAGTTGGTGCTGGCGGCAATCACGCTGCCGAGCACGAAAATCAGTAGTCCGCCGACAATCAGCGGCTTGCGGCCGATACGGTCGGAAAGCAGACCAAAAGGAATTTGAAACACGGCCTGTGCCAAACCGTAGATGCCGATAGCAAGACCTATCAGCGCTTCGCTGGCTCCCTGTAATGCCATGCCGTAAGTGGTCAGGACGGGCAGAACCATAAACATGCCCAGCATACGCAGGGAGAATACCGTTCCCAAACCCCATGTCGCACGCAGTTCGACCGGAGTCATTTTATTATCGTTCATTACTACCTCAGTTTATCTGGTGAGCATATTTTAAGGCGTTGGGAAAGGTGGGTAAAATTATTATTAACGAGAAGTGGTAACAAAAAGAAAGGGCGCGATAATCGCGCCCTTCGGAGGAGGTGGAAGTTACCAGACGTAAGTCAGTAAATCCTTTGAGGCCGGCGTCATAAAGTCAACCGACATCATCACGCTTAGCGCGGTGATGGCGACGATGGAGAAAACGAACAGCTTGCGTGCCCAGACGCGATCGTTCTGCGTCTTATAGCCCGAAAGCGCCATTCCCAGCCACCATACGCTCACGGCGGCGGCGACCACCAGATATTTGTAGCCCGCGTAGCCCACCAGCGTCAGCATCAGTGTCGCAACCATAAACGCCAGGATATACAGCGTGATATGGTTTTTCGCCACGGAGATGCCTTTTACCACCGGCAGAACCGGGATATTCGCTGCCTGGTAATCTTTAAAGCGGAAGATAGCAATCGCATAGGAATGCGGCATCTGCCACAGGCTAAAGATAGCCAGCAGGATCAGCGCGCCAGCGTCGAACTGGTTGCTGACGGCACAGTAGCCGATAACCGGCGGCGCAGCGCCGGAAAGGCTACCAATCAGCGTGCCGTAGACGGATTTACGCTTCATATAGAGGCTGTAAATACCGACGTAAACCACAAAGCCCATCACCGCCAGCCACATGGCCAGCGGGTTTGCTCCGAGATACAGCAACGCGAATCCAGCAATACCCAGAACGGTTGCATAAACCAGAGAGACTGTCGGAGAAATGAGGCCTTTTACCAGCACACGGTTTCTGGTTCTCTCCATTTTTACGTCGATGTCGCGGTCAATAAAGTTGTTATAAACACAACCCGATGCGACCACCAGCGAGACGCCGACTAAGGTGGTGAGAAACAGGGAATAGTCGATGCTGCCTTTAGAAGCCAGCAGAAATCCCCCGATGACAGAAATTAAATTCCCGAAAATAATTCCTGGTTTCGTTACTTGCAGGTATTGCTTAATCATCACAGGCGACTCTTTAACGGACCATCATGTTGTAATTGAGGTTCCACATAATCCATATAGAGCCCACTACGACAATCAGAATGATGACGGCGGAAAACACTATCGCCACCAGATTCCAACGCTGATCGGTAGACGTGCTGAGGTGCAGGAAGTAATAAAGATGCACCAGCACCTGTACCACGGCTGCAATCACCACCACGGCCAGCATCGTCGTTTTAGACGCGCCGCCTTCCATGACGATCCAGAATGGAATCGCAGTCAGGATGATCGACAGAATAAAGCCGATCATATAAGTCTTCACGTTACCGTGAGAGGTACCATGATCGCTTAATGTCTTGCTCATTACATGGCCCCCAGCAGATAAACAATGGTAAATACGCAGATCCAGACAACGTCCAGGAAGTGCCAGAACATGCTCAGGCACATCACGCGGGTGTGGTTGGTGGAGGTCAGGCCCTTAGTGGCAACCTGATACATCAGCACCAGCATCCAGATCAGACCTGACGTCACGTGCAGACCGTGCGTACCTACCAGCGTGAAGAACGCCGACAGGAAGCCGCTGCGCTGCGGACCAAAGCCTTCGGTAATCAGGTGATGGAACTCATAGATTTCCATCCCGATAAAGCCAAGACCAAACAGGAAGGTCAGGCCCAGCCAGCCGAGAACGGCAGACTTAGTCCCTTTTTCCATGCTGATAACGGCAAAGCCGTAGGTAATGGAGCTGAACAGCAGCAGGGCGGTTTCAACCAGAACAAACGGTAATTCAAAAATATCTTTCCCTGACGGGCCGCCAGCGGTGTTGTTGACCATAACAGCATAGGTCGCGAACAGCGTGGCGAAGATGATGCAGTCGCTCATCAGGTAGATCCAGAAGCCAAACAGCTTATTGGCTCCTGCATCGTGATGCCCATGCTCCGCATGGGCGTCGTGGTGCTTAGTCAGAGTTTCAGTTGACATTTTTCAGACCTGCTTTGCTAATTTCGTCAAAGTGCTGATTCTCGATTTTTTCGATCTCGGCAACGGGAACGTAGTAATCCACGTCATCGTCGAAGCTCTTGATAATCCAGGTAAGGATCATGCCGAGGAAGGTGAGACCAGCCAGCCACCAGATGTGCCAGATAGCGGCAAAACCAAACACCATGCTGAACAGACCGATGACCAGACCCGCGCCGCTGTTTTTCGGCATGTGGATCTCTTCATACTTAGCAGGACGTTTGTACGCTTCGCCTTTCTCTTTCATTTCCCAGAACGCATCGCGCTCGTGGATAACAGGCACTTCAGCAAAGTTGTAGAACGGTGGTGGTGAAGAGGTTGCCCACTCCAGCGTACGACCGCCCCACGGGTCACCGGTCAGGTCGCGCAGCTGCTCGCGGTCACGTACAGATACCCAGAACTGGGTAAGCTGGCACAGGACGCCACAAGCGATCAGCGCAGCACCGACTGCCGCAACCACCAGCAGAGTGTGGAACTGAGGATCGATATTCTGGCTCAGACGACGGGTCATACCCATGAAGCCCAGCGCGTACAGCGGCATAAAGGCAACAAAGAAACCAATGATCCAGAACCAGAAGGCGCGGATACCCCATTTTTCGTTCAGGCAGAAGCCGAACGCTTTCGGGAACCAGTAAGTCACGCCAGCAAAGCAACCGAATACCACACCACCGATAATAACGTTATGGAAGTGGGCAATCAGGAACAGACTGTTGTGCAGAACGAAGTCAGCACCCGGCACCGCCAGCAGAACACCGGTCATACCACCAACAGAGAAGGTGACCAGGAAGCCTACGGTCCACAGCATGGCAGAGTGCATCTGAATGCGGCCCTGGTACATGGTGAACAGCCAGTTGAAGATCTTAACACCGGTCGGGATGGCGATAATCATCGTCATGATACCGAAGAAGGCATTAACGTTCGCACCGGCACCCATCGTAAAGAAGTGGTGCAGCCACACGATGAAGGAAAGGACGGTGATAACAACCGTTGCCCAAACCAGCGAGGTGTAACCAAACAGGCGTTTTTTCGAGAAGGTTGCAACCACTTCGGAGAACACGCCGAAGACAGGCAGAACCAGGATATAAACTTCCGGATGTCCCCAGACCCAAATCAGGTTAACGTACATCATCATGTTGCCGCCCATTTCGTTGGTAAAGAAATGGAAGCCCAGATAACGGTCAAGGGTCAGCAGCGCCAGCGTCACGGTCAGAACCGGGAAGGAGACGATGATCAGTACGTTAGTACACAGGGATGCCCAGGTGAAAACAGGCATTTTGAACATGGTCATGCCCGGTGCGCGCATTCTCAGGATAGTAACGAAGAAGTTAATACCTGTTAATGTCGTCCCGATACCGGAGAGCTGCAGACTCCAGATCCAGTAGTCGACCCCGACCCCCGGACTGTATTCCGCGCCGGAAAGCGGTGGATAAGCCAGCCAGCCGGTCTGAGCAAACTCGCCCACACCCAGTGACAGGTTAACCAGCACCACGCCCACAGCCGTGAACCAGAAGCTCAGGTTGTTCAGGAACGGGAAGGCCACGTCGCGCGCGCCGATCTGCAAAGGAACAGCAATGTTCATCAGACCGATAACGAACGGCATTGCTACGAAGAAGATCATGATCACGCCGTGAGCGGTGAAGATCTGGTCGTAGTGATGAGGCGGCAGGAAGCCTGGATCGCCCATCGAGGCCATCACCTGCTGGCTACGCATCATGACCGCATCGGCAAAGCCGCGCAGCAACATGACGAAAGCCACGATGATATACATGATACCCAGTTTTTTATGGTCGACTGACGTCAGCCATTCAGTCCACAGGTATTGCCACTTACCGAAGTAAGTGATTGCTCCAGCAACAGCCAGACCACCAAGAATGATGGCGGCAACCGTAACCATGATAATCGGCTCATGGTACGGAACAGCATCAAGGGTTAATTTTCCCAACATCGTATTATTCCTCGGCTCCCGCGTGAGAGGCGTCGTTCATGTCCATGCCTTCATGCTCAGAGGACATAGCCATATTCCCGTGGTTCATCTTGAATTTGCCAATAACCTGCTTGAACAAATCAGGATTCGCCGTAGAGAAGAACTCCACCGGATGGTTTTCGCTTGGCGCAGCCAGTTTCTCGAAATCATCCATGGTCATCAGCTGGTTAGAAGACTCTTTCGCTTTCGCTACCCACTGATCGAATGCTGCATTATCAGGTGTGGCGATAGCTTTGAACTTCATGCCGGAGAAGCCGCGACCGCTGAAGTTAGAGGAGATACCGTCAAACGTGCCGGCCTCATTCGCGATCAGGTTCAGCTGAGTCTGCATACCCGCCATAGCGTAAATCTGGCTACCGAGGGTAGGAATGAAGAAGGAGTTCATCACGGAGTTCGAAGTGATCTTAAAGGTCACTGGCGTGTTGGCCGGGAAAGCAATCTGGTTAACGGTTGCAATACCCTGTTCAGGGTAGATAAACAGCCATTTCCAGTCCAGCGCCACCACATCAATCTCAATGGGTTTCACATTGGAAGCCAACGGTTTACTTGGTTCCAGCGCGTGGGTTGATTTCCACGTCAGGACGCCAAGGAAGAGAATGATAAGGATGGGCACAGTCCATACCACGGCTTCCACTTTATTCGAGTGTGACCAGTTTGGACTGTATTTTGCTTCGGTATTCGATGCCCGATATTTCCAGGCGAACACCACGGCCATCAGGACTGCGGGAATAACGACGATCATCATCAAGCCGAAGGCTGTCAGTATCAGCGAACGTTGCTCCATTGCAACCTGTCCTTTGGGACTCAACAATGCACTATCACAGCCACTTAACAATACAGTGCCTGCGATTAATGACAGAATCCCCAAACTTTTATTGTATTTCCTGAGTCTCATTTAACGACCTCAATGACAAGGGCTCTATTGTCGTTTAAGTGTGGCGGCATTTTACGGGAACGTTTCAGTACTGTAAACCAGCAACAGCTTGTGTCAGCGAGGTGTTGACACCTTTTGCAAACACTGTCACACATGTTTCGGAGGGTGACAAAATATGAATAATAGCAGGGCTTTGGGGGTGATATAACAAAAACAGATGGAAAATCCCCTTCAGAAATCAGGGTCGCTATAAACAGCGAAATTGGTACTCAATTATTTAACATAGCCGTAGCATTTGATCTATGTCAAATAAACAAAAATAGTTTCGCAGCGGTTGTGTTTTCTCGTTTTATTGTAAATGTAAAGACGAGAATCTTTAGGAAATAACGGACGAGGCAAAATAAGCGCAGCGGTGGAATTGTTAAAAAATGATTAAATTACCTACACCACTGCCGCTATTTACAGCGAAAAAAAAGGGCGTTTGTTACGTTGCTGTTAGCTTATTTTCTGCTATGGGCAATAAATAATAGCCGTTAAGGGTGCACAGAACAGCGCTGCTAATGTATTCCGGCTTCTTCAATGCTAACCCGATGTAATCAGACGGCACTGAGTTTGCCTTAAATCCGGGGTGGTCTGCATCCGCTTTCTCGGGTGAGCGAGCTTGTTACGTGAGGTTTATCACACTATTCACTCTGGTTATCAATTGTTGTTGACAATGGCAAACGCACATCAATGAGTGAAGCCCGGCCCGGCCAGACGGGTGACAACGGGAACCGCCGTCCGATTGCCGGACGGCAAATGACCTTAGTCCTGCGCGCTGCGCTGCGCCAGATAATCGAGCAGCGAACCCAGCATCACGCCCGCCAACCCCAGCAGCGCCGCGCCGCCAAACAGCGTTGCGAGTAAATGGTCGATATGCGCCACGCCCAGGGCATCCAGTGCCAGCAGCGCCAGCGCAATCCCCGCCAGCGCGCAGCCCAACAGCAGCAGACGGATAGCCCAGCGGTAGGCCTGTGGCCAACGATCGCGGGGAGCGAACTCGCGCGTTTTCTCTGCCCTGTCCAGCGTGCGCTTACAGCCCGCCAGCAGCACCATCCCCGGCAGCGCCGCCGCGACGGAAAAGGCGTAAAACGCGGGCCAGCCCCAGCCTGCCACAAACCAGCCCGCGACCGGCCCGACATAGACGCGACCGACGGCGGACAGGGCAGAAAGCAGCGCGAACTGCGTGGCGGAAAACGACTTGTTGCACAGCGTCATCAGCAGCGCCACAAAGGCCGCCGTGCCCATACCGCCGCACAGATTCTCTGCAAAGACGGCCGCCGCCATGCTGTAAAGGTGTTTGTCGGTCACCGATAGCAGCCAGTAAGCCAGGTTTGACAGCGCCTGTAGGATGCCAAACAGCATCAGCGCGCGATAAAGGCTCAGCCGCTGCATCAGTACGCCGCCGAACAGCGCGCCGATAATCGTGGCGAACAGACCAAGCGTTTTGTTCACCAGCCCCACGTCGCCTGCGTCAAAGCCCACGCCGCGAATAAGGAAGATAGTGGTCAGGCTGGCGGCAAAGGCGTCGCCAAGCTTATAAAGGACAATCAACGACAGGATCAGCCAGGCGTTATTACGGGTGAAAAAATCGCGCAGCGGCGCAATCACCGCTTCTTCCAGCGAGCGCGGCTGCACTATTGCCTCATCCGGTTCCTTCGCCAGTAGCGTGGCGATCACGCCCGGCACCATCATCGCGGCCATCAGCCACCAGATGGCCTGCCAGCCCAGATAACGGTCGGCCAGCCAGAGCGCCAGCCCGCCGGAAACCAGCATCGCCAGCCGGTAGCCGAACACGCTGATTGCCGCGCCGCTGCCGCGCTCTTCGGCAGGCAGGATATCCGTTTTCCAGGCGTCAAAAACAATATCCTGCGAGGCGGAACAGAAGGCGACCAGCACCGCCAGCGAGGCGAGCAGCGTCAGATCGCGTGACGGCTGCATAAAGCCCATCAGCGCAATAGCGACGATCAGCAGCAGCTGGGTCACCAACAGCCAGCCGCGCCGACGTCCTAAAAACGGCGGCGTATAGCGGTCCATCAGCGGCGACCAGAGAAACTTAAAGACGTACGCCTGCCCAACCAGTGAAAAAAAGCCGATGGTTTTAATGTCGACATTTTCTACGGCCATCCAGGCCTGTAACGTGCCGGACGTCAGCGCCAGCGGCAAACCGGAAGAGAAACCGAGCAGGAGCAGAAGGGCGGCGTTACGACGGGTGAAAATTTGCAGATAGTGACTGGGCATACAAACCTTAAACAGTGCCCGCCAGCGCGGCGGGCAAGGCTATATTAACGGGCGTTTTGCTTGATAAACTCGTGAATGCTGGTGTCCTGCGCCATATCGTCGATGACGTCGCCCAGCGTCGCGTTGACCGCGTTGGTGATCTTATCGTTGGTGGCGTTAAACGCGCCTTCGACGCTGTAGGTCTGACGGTAGTTTTTCACCTGCTTGTTGCCGTTTTTTGCGGTAGCAATAATAGAGATATCGGCCTTGGTGGTAATGCTGTAGCGCACGTTGCCCTGGGTAACGTCTGAATAAAGGTTGTTCACCACGATCTGCAAATCAACCGCGCCGTTCGGGCCGATCATATAGCCGCGCGCGCCCATTTGTTTCTCCAGCACTTCCTGAAGCAGGAAACGCAGATCGCGGGACGGGGTCAGCGTGACCAGCTGGCCGTCGCGGTTCACTTTGGCGAGCGCTTTATCACTGCGCTGATCGGCACCGTTAATGCTGACGGTGACGCCCATCAGGCTCGGATCCTGCTGCGGCAGTTTGATGACTGGCGAAACGTTCAGCGTGGTGCTGTTGGTGGCGCAGCCGGCCAGCATAAATACCGCCAGCAGAGGGAAGAATAATTTTTTTAGCATGCTTATGTTCTCGATTTTATGGGGTGTAGTCCGGACAAAACCGAGGTCATCATAACATTGCCTGTAGCAAGAGGAAGCCCCGGCGACGCGCAAATTCATTACCTTATCTTTTCACCCAGGCGGTCGGACGCGCTTTCTGGGCGCGGACAGTTGCAGCCGCCAGCGGGAAAATGCACAGTAGCGCGCCTGAACGGCGGATATTTTTCCGTAAACGGATCGGCAGGCGGCGAAATCCGGCTAATATTGAATAAGATGGGGCGCATCAGGTCGTAGAGGAGTGTGGTTATGATCCGCGAACAAATAGAAGAAAAGTTGAGAACGGCATTTACACCCGTGCACCTGGAGGTTCATGACGAAAGCTATCGTCACAATGTGCCTGCAGGGGCGGAAAGTCACTTCAAGATAGTTATCGTCAGCGACAGCTTTCTTAACCAGCGCTTTCTGATGCGGCATCGCGCCATTTATGGCGTGCTGGCCGACGAGCTGGCGGGAAGCGTTCACGCGCTGGCGCTGCATACCTATACCGAAAAAGAGTGGGTAGGGTTACAGGACACGGTTCCGGCTTCGCCCAACTGTCGCGGTGCCGGTACGCTGGCCTGAGGCAATCTCTGAAAATCTGAAGCGGCCTGCGGGCCGCTTTGTTGTTTCTGGTCGAAAAAACCGCGTTAACCCTTTCTTTTACTCCTTTCAGATGCAAAAAGCGTGAACCTTAACAAAATGGCGGCGCGTTGCAGCCTCGACTCGCTTTGCCGTTGCCGCTATAATGCTGCGTCTGTTTTTCCGAATGTCTTCGGGACGCTTCTGACAACAGGGAATGCGGTTCTGACATCAGAGGCCGTCCCGGTTCTTAGTCTTACTTTGCCCTGACGGGTAGAGCGAGTCTGAAGTTGACCGAGCACGTGATTTTTTGAGGTAATAAGATGCAAGTTTCAGTAGAAACAACTCAGGGCCTGGGCCGTCGCGTTACGATTACCGTTGCTAAAGATGTGATCGAAAACGCGGTGAAAAATGAGCTGGTCAGCGTAGCGAAAAAAGTGCGTATCGACGGTTTCCGTAAAGGGAAAGTGCCGATGACCGTGGTTGCACAGCGTTACGGCGCGTCTGTTCGTCAGGACGTGCTGGGCGATCTGATGCAGCGCAACTTTGTTGATGCGATCATCAAAGAGAAAATCAATCCGGCTGGCGCGCCAAATTACGTGCCGGGCGAATACAAAACCGGCGAAGACTTCACTTTCTCCGTAGAGTTCGAAGTCTATCCGGAAGTCGAGCTGAAAGGCCTGGAAGCAATCGAAGTTGAAAAACCGGTTGTTTCCGTGACCGACGAAGACGTCGATGCCATGCTGGATACCCTGCGCAAGCAGCAGGCGACCTGGAAGGAAACCGATCGCGCAGCGGCAGCTGAAGATCGCGTGACCATCGACTTCTCCGGCTCTGTAGACGGCGAAGAGTTCGAAGGCGGCAAAGCGTCCGACTTCGTACTGGCGATGGGCCAGGGTCGTATGATCCCAGGCTTTGAAGACGGTGTGGTTGGCCACAAAGCGGGCGAAACCTTCACTATCGACGTGAACTTCCCGGAAGACTACCACGCTGAAAACCTGAAAGGGAAAGCGGCGAAGTTCGAGATCGTGCTGAAGAAAGTTGAAGAGCGCGAGCTGCCGGAATTCACCGAAGAGTTCATCAAGCGTTTCGGCGTGGAAGATGGCTCCGTAGCGGGCCTGCGTACCGAAGTGCGTAAAAACATGGAGCGCGAGCTGAAAGGCGCCGTGCGTAACCGTGTGAAGACTCAGGCTATCGACGGCCTGGTCAGCGCTAACGACATCGAGGTGCCGGCTGCCCTGATCGACAGCGAAATCGACGTGCTGAAGCGTCAGGCTGCACAGCGCTTCGGCGGTAACGAGAAGCAGGCTCTTGAGCTGCCTCGCGAACTGTTCGAAGAGCAGGCTAAGCGCCGCGTGGTGGTTGGTCTGCTGCTGGGCGAAGTTATCCGCAGCCACGAGCTGAAAGCGGATGAAGATCGCGTGAAGACCCTGATCGAAGAGATGGCGTCTGCCTACGAAGATCCGGCTGAAGTGATCGAGTTCTACAGCAAAAATAACGAGCTGATGAACAACATGCGCAACGTCGCGCTGGAAGAACAGGCGGTGGAAGCCGTGCTGGAAAAAGCCAAAGTGACCGAAAAAGCGACAAACTTCCAGGAACTGATGAACCAGACCCAAACGGCCTGATCGTCTGATTTTTCAGGATAAATTAAAGCCCGCGGTCATCATGACCGCGGGCTTTTTTCTTTTATCCGCCGGATGGCGTGACATTATGGGCCTTATTCGCTCATTAAAGCGGCAAATTATCGACTATGCTACTTTTCCTGGTTAGCAGCCGCCTGAAAACGTTGTTATGCTTGAATTAGCGGGGGTGTATCCCCAGATAGTAAAGTTACGGTAAGGCTTTAGGATCGCCGATAGCTTTCGGGTGAATAAAGTTGGGGACATAGTGTTCCGGAACGCTCTCAAGTAGAATTGGTAGTGTGGCCAAATGAAAAATCCAGGAGACGGTAATGTCATACAGTGGCGAACGTGAACAAACAGCACCTCATATGGCTTTAGTGCCAATGGTGGTTGAACAAACTTCTCGCGGAGAGCGTTCTTACGACATCTTTTCCCGCCTGCTGAAGGAGCGCATTATCTTCCTGACCGGCCAGGTCGAGGATCATATGGCGAACCTGATCGTCGCGCAGATGCTGTTTCTGGAAGCAGAAAACCCGGAAAAAGATATCCACCTTTATATTAACTCTCCTGGTGGCGTAATTACCGCGGGCATGTCTATTTACGACACCATGCAATTTATCAAACCTGACGTCAGCACCATCTGTATGGGCCAGGCCTGCTCAATGGGTTCTTTCCTGTTGACCGCCGGCGCGAAAGGCAAACGCTACTGCCTGCCGCATTCCCGCGTGATGATCCACCAGCCGCTGGGTGGCTTCCAGGGTCAGGCGTCGGATATCGATATTCACGCGCGTGAAATTATCAAAACCAAGCAGATGATGAATGAGCTGATGGCCAAACATACCGGTCAGAGCGTCGAAACCATCGAGCGCGACACCCAGCGCGATCGTTTCCTTTCTGCCAGCGAGTCGGTGGAGTACGGTCTGGTCGACGCCATTTTGAACCAGCGCGGTTAAGCGGCGCTGGTTGGTAAAAGAGATTGCTGCCGTCATAAAGGCAGACTGACGGCCCGGGCCGTCAGCGTTAAACAAGAGGGGCAAGTTAATGACAGATAAGCGCAAAGACGGTTCAGGGAAGCTGCTGTACTGCTCTTTTTGCGGCAAGAGCCAGCATGAAGTCCGCAAGCTGATTGCCGGCCCGTCAGTGTATGTCTGCGACGAATGCGTCGATTTATGTAACGACATCATTCGCGAAGAGATCAAAGAAGTCGCGCCCCACCGCGAGCGCAGTTCGCTGCCGACGCCGCACGAAATCCGCGAGCATCTGGACGACTACGTTATCGGCCAGGAGCGGGCGAAGAAGGTGCTGGCGGTGGCGGTCTACAACCACTACAAGCGCCTGCGCAACGGCGACACCAGCAACGGCATCGAGCTGGGCAAAAGCAACATCCTGCTGATTGGCCCGACCGGCAGCGGCAAGACGCTGCTGGCGGAGACGCTGGCGCGCCTGCTGGACGTGCCGTTTACCATGGCCGACGCCACCACGTTGACCGAAGCGGGCTACGTGGGCGAGGACGTGGAAAACATCATCCAGAAGCTGCTGCAGAAGTGCGACTACGACGTGCAGAAAGCGCAGCGCGGCATCGTTTACATCGATGAAATAGACAAGATTTCCCGCAAGTCGGACAACCCGTCCATCACGCGCGACGTGTCGGGCGAGGGCGTGCAGCAGGCGCTGCTGAAGCTGATTGAGGGTACGGTCGCCGCGGTGCCGCCGCAGGGCGGGCGCAAGCATCCGCAGCAGGAGTTTCTGCAGGTGGACACCTCGAAAATCCTGTTTATCTGCGGCGGCGCGTTTGCCGGGCTGGATAAGGTGATCTCGCAGCGCGTGGATACCGGCTCGGGCATCGGCTTTGGCGCGACGGTAAAAGGCAAGGCGGAGAAGGCGACGGAGGGCGAGCTGCTGGCGCAGGTGGAGCCGGAGGACCTGATTAAGTTCGGTCTGATCCCGGAGTTTATCGGCCGTCTGCCGGTGGTGGCGACGCTGACCGAGCTGAGCGAGGAAGCGCTGATCCAGATCCTGTGCGAGCCGAAGAACGCGCTGACCAAGCAGTATCAGGCGCTGTTCAGCCTGGAAGGGGTGGAGCTGGAGTTCCGCGAAGAGGCGCTGAAGGCGATAGCGGGCAAGGCGATGTCGCGCAAAACCGGCGCGCGCGGGCTGCGCTCAATCGTGGAGGGCGCGCTGCTGGACACGATGTACGACCTGCCGTCGATGGACGACGTGGAAAAAGTGGTGATCGACGAGTCGGTTATCGCGGGCGAATCGGATCCGATGCTGATCTACGGCAAGGGCGAGGCGCAGCAGGCGTCCGGCGAATAGTTCTCTGTACGACCTGTCCCCCTGAAAAAGAGAGCCTTCCGGCTCTCTTTTTTTTATCGGCCCGATCTTTCAGCCATTGACCGCCTGAAAAGCCAGACGTGGAGCCTGCTGCCTGTCGTGCCCTCAGCCTGCTCTGACGCTACGGCCCCGCAGCATCTTCCACGCGCCGCCTCTTTCAATCAAATGGTAGAGATGTTTTGAAATAAACAGCGACAGCGCGATAAACAGCAGCAGAACCGCCACCTTGATCGGGGAAGAGTCCAGGCCGACACGGGCAAGATTATTAAAGACAATCCACTTCGCGGTATAAAAGTTGGCATGGAAAAGATAGAGCGAATAAGAGTACATGCCGATAGCGTGAAGTTTATCGTAGGCAAAGCCTTTAAAATCCTCCATGTTGGCCATCAGCAGCACAAAGGTCCAGGAAGGCAGGCATGACCCCAGCAGATCGCGGATTTGCAGATTGGTTACGCCCTGTCTGGCCATCAGCCACAGCAGCAGCATAGCGACAGGGATCAGCAAAAATACGGCGGGATTTTTTTTCACGTGATGGAAACCCAGCTGCCGTCCGCACATGCCGACGATAAACGACAGCAGCGCAAGGTTGCCCGCCACGGATTTGAACGTAACGCCGTGCCAGCCCAGATAGCCGTCATTACCCCAGGTCATGTTGGTCGCAATAAGAATGGCGAGCATCGCTACGGTGGTAAAGGAGAAAACAAAGGCTTTTTTATTCAGCAACGTTTTGCCTACGCAAAGCAGCAGATAAAAATAGAACTCGTAGACCAGCGTCCAGGCCGCCGGATTCGCCATCGATTCCGACCAGTTATAGGGCAACGCCTCTCTGTCCCACTCCGTCCAGGGGATGAGAAAGAGATTATGCAGAAGATAAGTTAATGAGCCGGTCTTGTGGAGCGTATATAAGATAAGGGGAATGGAGAGGATGAGGTAGGCGGGATAGATCCTTTTTATTCTGTTTTTAATAAAGGCGCCCGCTGACTGATCCTCTCTGAAGGTGTGCATCATAATATAGCCGCTCAGGAAGAAGAACATCGATACGCCAACCTGTCCTGCACTGAAGAAGTGAGCAACGGCGCGGGGTGAGAGATGCTCCAGCACCACGCACAGCGCGGCCAGCCCCCTGACAATCTGCAGATTGTAGATTTCTTTACGGATCATTTTCTTTTCCTTAACCATAAACGGCAAGGAATATACACGGAGTTATGGCTGGTACATATTCCTGGGCGGGAGATTCGGATAATGCTTAGTTTTACTTATGATTTGGCAGCGAGGCAGAATAAAAAAAGCCTCCGGTTAAGGAGGCTTCAGGCTGCTGAAAATTAAAGGGTCTGTACGAACTGGTTTTTTACAGCGAAACATCAGCTTCGTACAGCAGAGGCTGAGCGGATAAACGGACCGTTTGGCGCATGGACGCGCCAACCGAGCCTCCACGGACAGATCTGCGGCGTATCCGTGTTCCGATCTGCCTATGGTGTTATTCTCCGGCCCGAACGCGACTTAATGAAAGGGCAGGAGTTTGTCAGCAACCTCAGCCTCCGGTTAAGGAGGCTTCAGAAGGAAGGAAAAGGGATTAACCTTTCAGCTCGTCCCAGTGGGTGATCAGATGGCTGGCGATGCCGTATTCAATCGCCTGCTGTGGACCCATCCAGTAGTTGCTGTCCGTATCCTGTTCCACTTTTTCCAGCGGCTGGCCGGTTGCTTTGCTGATCAGCCGGTTGATACGGTCACGCGCGCGCAGCAGCTCGTTGGCTTCGATTTCGATATCGGAAACCTTGCCGCGCACGCCGCCCAGCGGCTGGTGGATCATAAAGCGGGTATTAGGCAGCGTATAGCGATCTTCTTTCTCCGCCGCCAGGAAAATGGTGATGCCCGCGCTGGCTACCCAGCCGGTGCCGATAACCTGTACCTTCGGCTTCACGAACTTGATCATATCGTGAATGGTATCGCCAGCTTCGACGTGGCCGCCCTGACTGTTGATAAACAGCTTGATCGGCTCATCGCCCATTTCCTGCAGGATCAGCAACTGGGCGGTAACTTTCTCCGCCAGCGCCTGATCGATTTCGCCAGAAATGATCACAGATCGGGCTTGCAGTAACTTGTTAAGCGCCAGAGAGGATTTCTCTTCCGGGCTCTCTTTCTTTGGCTCCTGAGACATTATTTAGACTCCATAGGAAACGATCTGTATAAGTGACAAGAGTTTAGCATAATCCATTCAACAGCTAAATCAACTGTGGCGGCGCTGAATGATTGCCTGCCAAAACAGCGGCTTATTAGCCGTTCCCGTTACTTTTCATCACCTGGCGCCCGCTGCCTTACCGGATACTGATAAAAAATCACGGCGGCTGACAGGCGCAGCGCGTCCCGGTTTTGCTGCCAAAACGCCCCTGAAATGCGCTATATTAGGATCTGGTCCATTAATGAACACAGCCTGTAAGGGCCGCTGATAAGCCATGAGGTTAACTGATGACAGATAAGCGCAAAGACGGTTCAGGGAAGCTGCTGTACTGCTCTTTTTGCGGCAAAAGCCAGCATGAAGTCCGCAAGCTGATTGCCGGCCCGTCAGTCTATATCTGCGACGAATGCGTCGATTTATGTAACGACATTATTCGCGAAGAGATCAAAGAAGTTGCGCCCCATCACCGCGAGCGCAGTTCGCTGCCGACGCCGCACGAAATCCGCGAGCATCTGGACGACTACGTTATCGGCCAGGAGCGGGCGAAGAAGGTGCTGGCGGTGGCGGTCTACAACCACTACAAGCGCCTGCGCAACGGCGACACCAGCAACGGCATCGAGCTGGGCAAAAGCAACATCCTGCTGATTGGCCCGACCGGCAGCGGCAAGACGCTGCTGGCGGAGACGCTGGCGCGCCTGCTGGACGTGCCGTTTACCATGGCCGACGCCACCACGCTGACCGAAGCGGGCTACGTGGGCGAGGACGTGGAAAACATCATCCAGAAGCTGCTGCAGAAGTGCGACTACGACGTGCAGAAAGCGCAGCGCGGCATCGTTTACATCGATGAAATCGACAAGATTTCCCGCAAGTCGGACAACCCGTCCATCACGCGCGACGTGTCGGGCGAGGGCGTGCAGCAGGCGCTGCTGAAGCTGATTGAGGGCACGGTCGCCGCGGTGCCGCCGCAGGGCGGGCGCAAGCATCCGCAGCAGGAGTTTCTGCAGGTGGACACCTCGAAAATCCTGTTTATCTGCGGCGGCGCGTTTGCCGGGCTGGACAAGGTGATCTCGCAGCGCGTGGATACCGGCTCGGGCATCGGCTTCGGCGCGACGGTAAAAGGCAAGGCGGAGAAGGCGACGGAGGGCGAGCTGCTGGCGCAGGTGGAGCCGGAGGACCTGATTAAGTTCGGTCTGATCCCGGAGTTTATCGGCCGTCTGCCGGTGGTGGCGACGCTGACCGAGCTGAGCGAGGAAGCGCTGATCCAGATCCTGTGCGAGCCGAAGAACGCGCTGACCAAGCAGTATCAGGCGCTGTTCAGCCTGGAAGGGGTGGAGCTGGAGTTCCGCGAAGAGGCGCTGAAGGCGATAGCGGGCAAGGCGATGTCGCGCAAAACCGGGGCGCGCGGGCTGCGCTCAATCGTGGAGGGCGCGCTGCTGGACACGATGTACGACCTGCCGTCGATGGACGACGTGGAAAAAGTGGTGATCGACGAGTCGGTTATCGCGGGCGAATCGGATCCGATGCTGATTTACGGCAAGGGCGAGGCGCAGCAGGCATCTGGCGAATAAATAACCACATCTTTCCAACCGGTTAGCGCAAATGGGGGAAATTTTTCCCCCATTTACTTTTCTCTCGCACATAACGTTGAATGTCTTACATTCATCCCCATATACTCAACTACCTGTGGGTAAAACTGCATGCCTGACGATTGCGGTTCCCCTCACCCTGGCGGAAATTAAACTAAGAGAGAGCTCTATGAATCCTGAGCGTTCTGAACGCATTGAAATCCCTGTGTTGCCGTTGCGTGACGTAGTGGTTTATCCGCACATGGTAATTCCGTTGTTTGTAGGCCGTGAAAAATCGATTCGCTGCCTTGAAGCCGCCATGGATCATGACAAAAAGATCATGCTGGTCGCACAGAAAGAGGCTTCAACGGATGAACCTGGCATTAACGATCTCTTCTCTGTAGGGACCGTAGCGTCAATTTTACAGATGCTGAAGCTGCCTGACGGCACGGTAAAAGTGCTGGTCGAAGGGCTGCAGCGCGCGCATATCACTACGCTCGCCGATAACGGTGACCATTTTACGGCTCAGGCGGAATATCTGGTTTCGCCTGAAATTGACGAACGCGAGCAGGAAGTGCTGGTCCGCACGGCGATTAACCAGTTTGAAGGCTATATCAAACTGAACAAGAAAATCCCGCCGGAAGTGCTGACCTCGCTGAACAGCATTGAAGACGCCGCGCGTCTTGCGGATACCGTCGCCGCCCATATGCCGCTGAAGCTGGCCGACAAACAGTCCGTGCTGGAGATGTCCGACGTCAATGAACGTCTGGAATATCTGATGGCGATGATGGAGTCGGAAATCGATCTGCTGCAGGTGGAAAAACGCATTCGTAACCGCGTGAAAAAGCAGATGGAAAAGAGCCAGCGCGAGTACTATCTGAATGAGCAGATGAAGGCGATTCAGAAAGAACTGGGCGAAATGGACGACGCGCCGGACGAAAACGAAGCGCTGAAGCGCAAAATCGACGCGGCGAAAATGCCAAAAGAGGCGCGCGATAAAACCGAAGCCGAGCTGCAGAAGCTGAAGATGATGTCGCCAATGTCGGCGGAAGCAACGGTGGTGCGCGGCTATATCGACTGGATGGTCCAGGTGCCGTGGAACGCGCGCAGCAAGGTGAAGAAAGATCTGGTGAAGGCGCAGGAAACGCTGGATACCGATCACTTTGGCCTGGAGCGCGTGAAAGACCGTATCCTGGAATATTTAGCGGTGCAGAGCCGCGTCAGCAAAATCAAAGGGCCGATCCTGTGCCTGGTGGGACCGCCGGGCGTGGGTAAAACCTCGCTGGGCCAGTCGATCGCTAAGGCGACCGGCCGTAAATATGTCCGTATGGCGCTGGGCGGCGTGCGCGACGAAGCGGAAATCCGTGGGCACCGTCGTACCTATATTGGTTCTATGCCGGGCAAGCTGATCCAGAAAATGGCGAAGGTTGGCGTGAAGAACCCGCTGTTCCTGCTGGATGAGATCGATAAAATGTCCTCGGACATGCGCGGCGACCCGGCATCGGCCCTGCTGGAGGTATTGGATCCCGAGCAGAACATCGCTTTTAACGATCACTATCTGGAAGTCGATTACGACCTTTCCGACGTGATGTTTGTAGCGACGTCTAACTCCATGAACATTCCGGCACCGCTGCTGGACCGTATGGAAGTGATCCGTCTGTCGGGCTATACCGAGGACGAAAAGCTTAATATTGCCAAACAGCACCTGCTGCCGAAGCAGATTGAGCGTAACGCCCTGAAAGCGAGCGAGCTGACCGTAGACGACAGCGCCATCGTGGGTATCATTCGTTATTACACCCGTGAAGCGGGCGTGCGTAGCCTTGAGCGTGAGCTGTCTAAGCTGTGCCGTAAAGCAGTGAAAACGCTGCTGATGGATAAGAGCGTTACCCATATCGAAATCAATGCCGATAACCTGAAGGATTTCCTGGGCGTGCAGCGTTTCGACTATGGCCGCGCCGACAGCGAAAACCGCGTAGGACAGGTTACGGGTCTGGCATGGACGGAAGTGGGCGGCGATCTGCTGACCATCGAAACCGCGTGCGTGCCGGGCAAAGGCAAGCTGACCTATACCGGCTCGCTGGGCGAGGTGATGCAGGAGTCCATCCAGGCGGCACTGACCGTGGTACGCGCGCGTGCAGAGAAGCTGGGCATTAACGGCGACTTCTACGAAAAACGCGACATCCACGTGCACGTGCCGGAAGGCGCCACGCCGAAAGATGGCCCAAGCGCGGGTATCGCTATGTGTACGGCGCTGGTTTCCTGTCTGACCGGTAACCCGGTGCGCGCCGACGTGGCGATGACCGGCGAGATCACGCTTCGCGGCCAGGTTCTGCCTATCGGCGGCCTGAAAGAGAAGCTGCTGGCAGCGCATCGCGGCGGCATCAAAACCGTGCTGATCCCGGATGAAAACAAGCGCGATCTGGAAGAAATTCCGGACAACGTAATTGCCGATCTGGATATCCACCCGGTGAAGCGTATCGAAGAAGTGCTGACCCTGGCCCTGCAAAATGCCCCATACGGCATGCAGGTTGCCACGGCGAAATAGTGATATAAGACAAAAAGACCCTAAATCCAGAGCTGGCAGACGAATTCGTACTTGCCAGCTTTTTTTTGTGCCGTTAATTTAGGGGGCTGTTAAGCCGGTGAAGGTCTGAACAGGCCCTGCTTTTACGACTCGACAAACAACGATAATTGATGCGTGCTCGTAACGGGGGGAAGCCCGTTTGCGAAGTAAATAATAAAGAGGGGATGATTGAGTGAATAAGTCACAGTTGATCGACAACATTGCTGCAAACGCTGATATCTCTAAAGCAGCGGCGGGACGCGTGCTGGATGCTTTTATGGAAGCGGTAACCGACTCTCTTAAAGCGGGCGACGAAGTGGCGCTGGTAGGGTTTGGCACATTTTCCGTGCGTGAGCGCGCAGAGCGTACCGGACGCAACCCGCAAACCGGTAAAGAAATTACTATTCCTGCGGGCAAAGTCCCGGGATTCCGCGCCGGTAAGGCGCTGAAAGACGCGGTTAATTAACGTCAGGCAAGCAATTTCTTCGGTGGAATGAGGACTGTCCTGACGTTCTCATGTACCATACGAGGCACATCACACTATGATGTGCCTTTTTTGTTTCAACGGTCGCAAGAGCCTGATACGCAGCGGCGTGGAGCGCCCCGGGAACGTGGGAAGCAAGCGCAAGGGTTTACATTCATAATACAGCGGAGTGTTGTCACACCATGATGGACAATTTACGCGCGGCGTCGAACCATGTCGTGCTCAAAATTATACTGGGTCTGATCATCCTCTCTTTTGTTCTGACCGGGGTGGGCAACTACCTGATCGGCGGCAATGGAGATTATGCAGCTAAGGTCAATGGCCAGGAAATCAGTCGCGCCCAGTTGGAAAGAGCGTTCAGCAACGAACGTTCACGTCAGCAGGAAATGCTGGGCGAGCAGTTCTCACAGCTGGCCAGCAATCCCGCTTATCTTCAGCAGATCCGCCAGCAGGCGCTTTCTCAGCTGGTAGATGAAGCGCTGCTGGATCAGTATGCGAAAGATCTGCAGCTGGCGGTTAGCGACGATCAGATCAAGCAGG
Source organism: Erwinia sp. TECH1 (assembly GCF_054057575.1). Classification (NCBI taxonomy): domain Bacteria; kingdom Pseudomonadati; phylum Pseudomonadota; class Gammaproteobacteria; order Enterobacterales; family Erwiniaceae; genus Erwinia; species Erwinia sp. TECH1. The sequence continues at coordinate 1,354,944 of NZ_JBSRZK010000001.1, forward strand.
CTATTTTCAACCAGCCGGCCTTCCAGACTAACGGCAAATTCGATAACGCCCGTTATCTGGCGATTATTAACCAGATGAATCTCACTGCCGATCAGTACGCTCAGGCGCTGCGCAAGCAGCTGACCACGCAGCAGCTGATTGCGGCGGTGACCCGCACAGACTTTATGCTGCCGGGCGAAACTGAATCGCTGGCCGCGCTGGTTTCTCAGGAGCGCCTGGTGCGTGAAGCGACTATTAACGTCGCGGCGCTGGCAGCGAAGCAGAACGTCAGCGACGAAGAAGTCAAAAACTACTACGAGCAGAATAAAAACAGCTTTATGGCGCCGGAGCAGTTCCGCGTCAGCTATATCAAGCTGGATGCGGCCTCGTTGCAGAAAGCACCGAGCGAAAGCGATATTCAAAGCTGGTACGACAGCCATCAGCAGGACTATACCCAGCCGCAGCGCAGCCGTTTCAGCGTGATCCAAACCAAAACCGAAGCCGATGCGCAGGCGGTTCTGGACGCGCTGAAAAAAGGTGGCGATTTTGCCGCGCTGGCGAAAGAGAAATCCATCGATCCTATCTCTGCCCGTAAAGGCGGCGATATGGGCTGGCTGGAGCCGGATACCACGCCGGACGAGCTGAAAAGCGCTAACCTGACGCAGAAAGGTCAGCTGTCGGGCGTGATCAAATCCTCCGTCGGCTTTATCGTTGCTCGTCTTGATGACGTTCAGCCGCAGCAGATCAAACCGCTGGCGGCCGTACACGACGACATCGCCGCTAAGGTGAAACACGAAACGGCCGTCGACGCTTATTACAAGCTGCAGCAGAAAGTGAGCGACGCGGCCAGCAACGACAACGAGTCGCTGGCGAGCGCGGAAGAAGCGGCAGGCGTAAAAGCGGTGGAAACGGACTGGTTCAGCCACGACAATCCACCGGCCGAGCTGAATTTCAGAGCGGTAGAGCAGGCGATCTTTAACGGTGGTCTGCTGGGGGATAACGGCGCGCCGGGCAGCAACTCCGATATCATCACGGTTGATGGCGATCGTGCTTTTGTGCTGCGTATCGCCGCCCACAAGCCGGAAGCGGTTAAGCCGCTGGCCGAGGTCAGTGCCGAAATCGTAGCCACGCTGAAAAACCAGAAGGCGCAGGCGGAAGCGAAGGCCCAGGCGGAAAAACTGCTGGCCGATCTGCAGGCGGGCAAGGGTATGGATGCCATGAAGGCGGCTAATCTTAGCTTTAGCGAGCAGAAAACGCTGACGCGCAGCGGTCAGGATGCGATAACGCAGTCCGCCTTCGCGCTGGCGCAGCCGACCAAAGACAAGCCTGTGTACGGCATCAGCGAGGACGGGCAGGGCAACGTTGTGCTGCTGGCGCTGGATCAGGTACGCAGCGGCACGCTGCCGGAAGCGCAGAAGAAAGCGATGGTGCAGGGCATCACGCAGAACAATGCGCAGATCGCCTTCGAAGCGCTGCTGAGCAACCTGCGCAAAGAAGGCAAGATCAAGTACGGCGCAGCCGCGCAGGCGCAATAAGCCTCGCAAAAATCCTGCAAATTATTGCAAACCCAAAGGCCGCTTATGCGGCCTTTTCCATTTCTGTCATCTGCCGTTTGTGGCGCCGGTTGGTTGGGCGTAGCCTGACGTTGCTGTCAAACACATGGAGGAGAACAGCATGAAAACAACCTTACAGGCTTTATGTTTTACCCTGCTGCTGGGCGGCGCTTCGCCGCTGTACGCCGGGCCGGCCATCGATAACGTCAGCGCGCCGCAGGCCAGCGCGCAGCCGAGCGAGGAAAAGAAACCGCCGCAAAGCGAATCGGTCAGTATTAATCACGCCACGGCCGAAGAGCTGAGCGCCGTAATGAACGGCGTAGGGCTAAAAAAGGCGCAGGCTATTATCAGCTATCGCGAGCAATACGGCCCTTTTACGCAGATAGAGCAGCTAAAAGAAGTGCCCGGTATTGGTAATGCGCTGGTAGAGAGGAACCTGACCAAACTGAAACTGTGATCGCTTTCTCGACTTGTCGCTGCGGCCCCACGCATCGTGGCGTACGGGCTGCTACGCTGAAAGAGGTCATACCAGTCGGTATGGCCTTTTTTGGGAGAAGATTATGCAGATTACGATTAAGGTTCGCGGTTATCATTTGGATGTTTACCAACACGTCAACAACGCGCGCTATTTAGAATTTCTGGAAGAGGCGCGCTGGGCCTGGCTGGAAAAACTGGCCGCCTTTCGCTGGATGAATGATAACCGGCTGGCTTTTATCTTAGTCAATATTAACATTAACTACCGTCGCCCGGCGGTGCTGGGCGACGAGCTGGCGATTGCCAGCCATCTGGTGCAGCTGGGCGGGAAAAGTGGCGTTATCGGCCAGACCATCACGCTGCTGCCGGAGGGGGAAGCAATAGCCGATGCGACGCTGACCTTTGTCTGCATCGATCTGCGCACGCAAAAAGCGCAGCCGATCGTCGGCGAGCTGAAGCAGCGGCTGGAAGAGATGCTGTCAGCGTAGCCCGGTTTTGCGCTGCATCTCCTGCATCACCGTAGCGCTGTTAATCTGGTAATCGCGCAGGCCGTTGGCGCGCAGATGGCAGGCAGCGCATTCGCCGCAGCCGTCGCCCTTGATGCCGTTATAGCAGGTAAGCGTGTCGTTGCGCACCAGCGCCAGCTGCTGCCAGTAGTCCGCCAGCGCCCAGGTTTCGGCTTTGTTCAGCCACATCAGAGGCGTTTCAAAGCGAACCAGACGCGTCATACCCAGCTCCACGGCATGGTTCAGCGCCTTAACAAATTCGTCGCGGCAGTCCGGGTAACCAGAAAAGTCGGTTTCGCAAACGCCGGTAATTACCGCTTCGGCCTCAACCTGGTAAGCATAAATCGAGGCCAGCGTCAGGAACAGGATATTACGTCCCGGCACAAAAGTGCTTGGCAGGCCGCTGGCGTCGGGATCCCAGGCCGGAACGGGGATGCTGTCGCGGGTCAGGCTACTGACGGCCAGCTCGTTAAGCAGCGTGACGTCCAGCACTTTGTGCGCTCTTGCGCCCAGCGACTGCGCCAGCTCGCGAGCGATATCGATCTCTGCACGATGCCGCTGACCATAGTCAAAGGTCAGGCAGTGCACTTCGTCATACTGCTGCAAAGCCTGGATCAAACAGGTGGTTGAATCCTGTCCGCCGCTGAATACCACTACTGCACGTTTCATACTTTTTACCTCATTAATCTGTTGGGGCGTATGGTACTGCCTGACGTGGCATAAAAACAGGGGCAGGAGCCGCGCATGTTGGTTAGCCAGGCGAAGCCCGGCACGGCGTTGTGTTGCCCGCGCGGAAGCTGACAACATGGCTATAAACCTGACGGCAACGCCCTGGCGGCTCGGGTCGTTACGGTCATGCGTGCCAATGGTTCGTGAACAAAACGCTGTTTCTTCAGGTAACAACAGGCTGAACGTAACGCATTTACGGGAAAATCATTTACGCTATTCCCTGTAAACTACAGGGGCAACGGAGATTTATTCTTCTGCAGGCGCATACAAAAGATAAAACAGGGTCCAGGCTGTTTTTACGGCACCCGATAGCGGAACAAGGCCACCGTAAATTATGGCGGATGCCGCGTCTCTCATTACTCCGACATGCCGGAAACGCTTGAAATGGCCGGAACAGGAAGGCTATATTCGCGGCCGGGTCGCGCTGATGGCGGCGGTCCAGAGAAATAAATACACATTGGCGCTGCCGCTGAACCACGGCGCTCGCCCGAACCTGACCAGGACGTTTATTGTGCGACTTTTCAGCCAGTTGAGCTGGTACTTTATGCGTGAATGGCGCCGCTATCTTGGCGCCGTTTTTCTGCTGATTATCATTGCGCTGCTGCAGCTGCTGCCGCCGAAGCTTGTCGGTACTATCGTGGACGGCGTCTCCCATCAGCAGATGAGTGCTTCGCGCCTGCTGATGTGGGTGGGCGTGATGCTGCTCACGGCTATTGTGGTCTATCTGCTGCGCTACGTCTGGCGCGTGCTGCTTTTCGGCGCCTCCTATCAGCTTGCCGTCGAGCTGCGGCAGGACTTCTATCGTCAGCTTAGCCGTCAGCATCCCGAATTTTACCTGCGTCACCGTACCGGTGATTTGATCGCCCGCGCCACCAACGATGTGGATCGCGTGGTGTTTGCCGCCGGAGAAGGCGTGCTGACGCTGGTTGACTCGCTGGTGATGGGGCTGGCGGTGCTGGTGGTGATGAGCACGCAGATTAGCTGGCAGCTGACCCTGCTGGCGCTGCTGCCGATGCCGGTCATGGCGATAGTGATCAAACGCTACGGCGACCAGCTCCATCATCGTTTTAAGCATGCTCAGGCCGCCTTTTCGTCGCTTAACGACAGAACGCAGGAGAGCCTGACCAGCATTCGTATGATCAAAGCCTTTGGGCTGGAAGACCATCAGTCCGGACAGTTCGCCGATATCGCCCGCGACACGGGCCAAAAAAACCTGCGCGTGGCGCGGATTGACGCCCGCTTCGATCCCACTATTTATATTGCCATCGGACTGTCGAACCTGCTGGCGATCGGCGGCGGCAGCTGGCTGGTCTGGCACGGTCAGATGACGCTGGGCCAGCTGACCAGCTTTGTCATGTACCTTGGCCTGATGATCTGGCCAATGCTGGCGCTGGCCTGGATGTTCAATATCGTCGAGCGCGGCAGCGCGGCCTGGAGCCGCATTCGCTCGCTGCTGGCAGAGGCGCCGGCGGTAGAGGACGGCAGTAAAACGCTGCCGGAAGATCGCGGCCAGCTGCAAATCGCTATCAGGGAATTTTGCTATCCTGGCGCGCAGCAGCCCTCGCTGCGCCATATCAACGTTAACCTTAAGCCCGGCCAGATGCTGGGGCTGTGCGGGCCGACAGGTGCCGGGAAAAGCACGCTGTTAAGCCTGATCCAGCGGCACTTCGATATTGCGCAGGGCGACATCCGCTATCACGGTATTCCGCTGCCGCAGCTGCGTCTGGACAGCTGGCGAAGCCGCATGGCGGTCGTCAGCCAGACGCCGTTTCTTTTTTCCGACACCATCGCCAACAATATCGCATTGGGTCGACCTACGGCGCAGCAAAGCGATATTGAGCGCGCCGCGCGGCTTGCCTGCGTACATGAAGATATTCTGCGGCTGCCCCAGGGCTACGATACCGAAGTCGGCGAGCGCGGGGTGATGCTTTCCGGGGGACAGAAACAGCGTATATCTATTGCCAGGGCGTTGCTGCTGAACGCGGAAATCCTGATCCTGGACGATGCGCTGTCGGCGGTCGACGGCCGTACCGAACACCAGATACTGCATAATTTAAGAAAATGGGGCGCAGGAAGAACCGTGATTATCAGCGCGCACCGTTTGTCCGCCCTGACGGAAGCCAGTGAAATCCTGGTGATGCAGCAGGGCACGGTGGCCCAGCGCGGGCAGCATGAGGCGTTGATTGCCCAGGACGGCTGGTATCAGGATATGTATCGTTATCAGCAGCTGGAAGCGGCGCTGGACGAGGACGAAATCGCGAAAGGGGTACCGCATGGCGAATCTTAATCAGCTCTGGCCCACGCTGAAACGCCTGCTGCGCTACGGTTCGCCGTGGCGGAAATCGCTTGGCCTGGCGATAGTATTGCTGTGGATAGCGGCGGTGGCGGAAGTGCTCGGCCCGGTGCTGGTCAGCTATTTTATCGATAACATGGTGGCGAAGCATTCCATGCCGCTGGGTCTGGTCACCGGGCTGGCCGTCAGCTTTCTCCTGCTGCAAATCCTGGCCGCCGCGCTGCACTACTGGCAGTCGCTGCTGTTTAACGAGGCGGCGGTAGGCGTAGTGCAGCGGCTGCGTACGGACGTCATGGACGCCGCGCTGCGCCAGCCGCTGAGCGCTTTTGATACCCAGCCCGTTGGCCAGATTATTTCACGCGTGACCAATGACACCGAAGTCGTGCGCGATCTCTACGTCACCGTGGTAGCCACCGTGCTGCGCAGCGCGGCGCTGATCGGTGCCATGCTGGTGGCGATGTTCAGTCTCGACTGGCGCATGGCGCTGGTGGCGATAATGATTTTTCCGGCCGTACTGACCGTGATGCTGATTTATCAGCGCTACAGTACGCCTATCGTACGGCGAGTGCGTAGCTATCTGGCCGATATTAACAACGGCTTTAATGAAGTGATCAGCGGCATGAGCGTGATCCAGCAGTTTCGTCAGCAGGCGCGCTTTGGTGAGCGGATGAGCGAAGCGAGCCGCTCGCACTATCTGGCGAGAATGGAAACGCTACGGCTGGATGGCTTTCTGCTCCGGCCGCTGCTCAGCCTGTTTTCCGCCATGATCCTGTGCGGGCTGATGCTGCTGTTTGGCTTCTCCTCCAGCGGCAGCTTCGAGGTTGGCGTGCTTTACGCGTTTATTAACTACCTGGGCAGGCTAAACGAGCCGCTGATTGAGCTGACCACCCAGCAGTCGATGCTGCAACAGGCGGTAGTGGCCGGCGAGCGCATTTTTGAACTGATGGACGCGCCTCGCCAGCACTATGGTCAGGATAGTCGGCCGCTGGCCTCGGGGCGCATTGAGATTGAACATCTGAGCTTCGCCTATCGCGACGATCGCAACGTGCTCAACGATATCAACCTCAGCGTGCCTTCGCGCAGCTTTGTGGCGCTGGTCGGCCATACCGGCAGCGGGAAAAGCACGCTCGCTAACTTGCTGATGGGCTACTACCCGGTGAAGCAGGGTGAAATTCGCCTGGACGGCAGGCCGCTGACCGGGCTCAGCCACGGCGTGCTGCGCGAAGGCGTGGCGATGGTGCAGCAGGATCCGGTGGTGCTGGCCGACACCTTTTTCGCTAACGTGGCGCTGGGGCGTTCGATAAGCGAAGAGGCGGTCTGGCACGCGCTGGAAACCGTTCAGCTTGCCGAACTGGCGCGCTCGCTCTCCGACGGTATCTATACGCGGCTGGGCGAACAGGGTAACAATCTTTCCGTGGGTCAGAAGCAGCTGCTGGCGATGGCGCGCGTGCTGGTCGCCTCGCCGCAAATTCTGATCCTGGATGAAGCGACGGCGAATATTGATTCCGGCACGGAGCAGGCGATCCAGAAAGCGCTTAAGGCCGTTCGTCAGCAAACCACGCTGGTGGTTATCGCTCACCGACTCTCTACTATTATCGATGCGGATACCATTCTGGTGCTGCACAGAGGCCATGCGGTAGAGCAGGGCAACCATCAGCAGCTGTTGGCGAAACAGGGCCGTTACTGGCAGATGTATCAGCTCCAGCTGGCGGGCGAAGAGCTGGAAGAAACGTAATACCGCTTCGCTGCACTAAAAGCAGGCGGCCGAGCTGATAAAACAGCGGCGATGCACAATTTCGACGCGTAACGCACCTTAATGGTGCGTTTTCTTTTTCCCTCTATGCTTAATGTCATCATCAGGCCGCCACGCGTACGCAATATCTGCCGCCGCGCCTTTTAAAACGCACGTTTCTGATTTATGGCACAGCCTTTGCTTTGGTTAACGCAGGGCGGAATCACCGTTTTCTTTAGCTGGAGGGGATCGTATGAAGCTGGTTACCGTGGTAATCAAACCGTTTAAATTAGAAGACGTGCGTGAGGCGCTTTCTGCCATTGGCATTCAGGGCCTGACCGTCACCGAAGTCAAGGGATTTGGTCGCCAGAAAGGCCATGCCGAGCTTTATCGCGGCGCTGAATACAGCGTGAACTTCCTGCCAAAAGTTAAAATCGATGTGGCGATAGCGGACGACCAGCTGGACGAGGTTGTCGACGTTATCAGCAAGGCCGCCTACACCGGCAAAATTGGCGACGGCAAGATTTTTGTCGCTGAACTACAGCGGGTTATCCGTATTCGCACCGGCGAAGCGGACGAAGCCGCACTCTGATCTCGGGGCTAAGAATTGTGATGGGATGGGATAAAATGAGAAAAATGACTACCTTCGGCCTCGCCAGCCTCAGCCTGTTGCCCTCGCTTGCGATGGCGGCACCGCCAGCCGTGGCGGACAAGGCCGATAACGCCTTTATGATGATTTGCACCGCGCTGGTGCTGTTTATGACGATACCCGGCATTGCGCTTTTCTACGGCGGCCTCATCCGGGCTAAAAACGTCCTGTCCATGCTGACTCAGGTTTCCGTGACCTTTGCGATGGTGTGCGTTATCTGGATGCTCTACGGCTATTCGCTGGCCTTCAGCACGGGCAACGCTTTCTTTGGCGACTTCAGCATGGCGATGTTGAAAAACATTCAGCTGACGGCGCTGGTTGGAACCTTCTACCAGTATATTCACGTTTCGTTCCAGGCTTCATTTGCCTGTATTACCGTCGGCCTGATCGTTGGCGCGCTGGCCGAGCGTATTCGTTTCTCTGCGGTGCTGATCTTTGTGGCTATCTGGGTCACTTTCTCCTATCTGCCCATCGCGCACATGGTCTGGTCCGGTGGACTGCTGGCGCAGGACGGCGCGCTGGACTTTGCCGGCGGCACCGTGGTGCATATCAACGCCGCCGTTGCCGGTCTGGTCGGCGCTTACCTGGTCGGCAAGCGTGCGGGCTTTGGCAAAGAAGCCTTTAAACCGCATAACCTGCCGATGGTTTTCACCGGCACAGCGATCCTGTATGTCGGCTGGTTCGGCTTTAACGCCGGTTCGGCGAGCGCGGCTAACGAAATCGCGGCGCTGGCATTCCTGAACACCGTTATGGCGACCGCAGGCGCGATGCTGAGCTGGACGTTTGGCGAGTGGGCGCTGCGCGGCAAGCCTTCGCTGCTGGGCGTCTGCTCCGGTGCGATCGCGGGTCTGGTGGCGATTACGCCAGCCTGTGGCTACGTTGGCGTTGGCGGCGCGTTGGTTATCGGTATTATCGGCGGCCTGGCAGGCCTGTGGGGCGTCACCGTGCTGAAAAGATGGCTGCGCGTTGACGATCCCTGTGACGTGTTCGGCGTGCACGGCGTGTGCGGTATTGTAGGCTGCATCCTGACCGGTGTATTCGCTTCTTCTTCACTGGGCGGCGTCGGCTATGCCTCTGGCGTAACGATGGGGCATCAGATTTGGGTGCAGCTCTATAGCGTAGGCATTACGGTGGTCTGGACCGGCGTGGTCGCCTTTATCGCCTTTAAGGTTGCGGATATGACAGTCGGCCTGCGCGTGACCGAAGATCACGAACGTGAAGGTCTGGATGTGAACAGCCACGGCGAAAACGCTTATAACCAGTAAGCCGACTCGCAGCCGCTCTCGCTATCAAACCCCGCGCTCTGCGGGGTTTGTTATTTCAGCTACTGACGCAGGCGCATCACGCCTTCCTGCACCGTTGAAGCGACCAGTATCCCATCCTGAGTAAAGAACTCACCGCGTACGAAGCCTCTGGCACCGGATGCCGACGTGCTCTCCACGCTATAAAGCAGCCACTGATTCAGGTCGAAAGGGCGGTGAAACCACATCGAGTGATCGATAGTGGCGACCTGCATTCCCGGTTCCAGAAATCCTTTGCCGTGCGGCTGGAGTGCGACCGGCAGGAAGTTAAAGTCCGAGGCGTAGCCCAGCAGGTATTGGTGTATACGCCTGTCGTCCGGCATGGGGCCGTTAGCCCGCAGCCAGACATGGCGCACCGGTTCATCAACGTGGCCTTTCAGCGGGTTGTGAAACTTAACCGGGCGAATTTCAAACGGTTTTTCTGACAGGAACTTTTCACGCGCCTTTTCAGGGATAAAATGCGACAGCTGTCTGGCGATTTCGCCTTCCGTCGTCAGGGACTCCGGGCCGGCAACATCCGGCATCGGTTTCTGATGCTCAAAACCCGTCTCCGGCGCCTGGAAAGAGGCGGTCATATAAAAAATAGGCTGGCCGTTCTGGATGGCGCTGACCCGGCGGGCGCTGAAGCTGTGCCCGTCGCGCAGGGTTTCTACGTCGTAAATAATGGCTTTCTGGCTGTCGCCGGGCCGCAAAAAGTAGCTGTGGAACGAATGGATAATGCGCTCCGCCGGGACCGTCTGCTTGGCGGCATAAAGCGCCTGGCCGACCACCTGACCGCCAAAAACCTGACGCAGGCCGAGATCCTCGCTCTGGCCGCGAAACAGGCCCTCTTCCAGCTTTTCCAGGTTCATTAAATTTAACAGTTCGTGCAGTGCCTGACTCATGGCGGCTTCCTCAATAGTCGGTTCCCTTTCAGTTTGCGAAACCGAACCCGCTGCCGTCAACGTCGGGGAAAAATATTCTTCCGCACGCGTTCCTTATTTGGCTTACAGGCGAAAATCAATAACCTGTGCCAGAATTAAGGCTTACGGGGCAGGCTTGCTGTCCCTTATGTCCCGCATTGATCGCAAGGAGAATAAATCAATGAAACTTTGGCCTGTATTGACCGGCGCCGCTTTGGCGGTCGCACTTTCCGGATGTGCTGATAAAGGTAGAGATGTCCCCACGCCGACGCTGGCTTCCAAAGTCGCGGGGGAAGCAGATACGCTGCGCCAGCCGCACGTTAGCGGAACCATTACGCTTCCGGCCAACGTGCGCCTGCCGCCTGATGCTTCATTAACCGTGATGCTTTCTGATGCTTCCCTGTCAGACGCACCGGCAAAAGTGATTTCACAGCGCGTAGTGCTGACCGATGGCAAACAGGCGCCGTTCAAATTTATCCTGCCTTTCAATCCGGCGGACATTCAGCCTAACGCCAGGATCCTGCTGAGTGCAGCGGTAATTGTCGATCGCAACGTCGTATTAATAGCCGATTCTATTAAGCCGGTTATTAACGGCGGCGGTACAAAAGACCAGACGCTTAACCTGAAGGCCGTGCCGGCGAAAGCCCTACCGACGGCTCAACGCGCGCCTGTGGCGGTACCCTCGACTTCACCTACGCTGGTGACGCCGACCTCAACCGTGCCTGCGCCAACTTCACTGTAATGGTTTCCGCCCCTTTACAGGGGCGGTTCATCCCTGCCAGCGGTAGCGCTCCAGCGCGATTTTTCCGTTATGATCCACTTCTACGCCCTCTGCCAATAAAGCCTGGCGTTGGCGATCGAGATCGGCGCCCGTCAACGAAATCTCACCCAACCGGTTAATGACTCTGTGCCATGGAAGCTTGCTGCCTGCCGGTAGCCGTTTTAATACGCCGCCAACCTGACGCGCGGCGCGCGGCGAACCCGCCAGCCGGGCAATATCGCCATAGGTGGTTACCTTACCGTAGGGAATAGCGGCAACAATTTGCCAGATACGGCGTGGAAAAGTGTCTTGTTCAGTCATCTCTGCTCCCCGTTACTGCAAATAAAGTAATCGAAAGCGGTCTTAAGCTGAAGGGATGTGGCGGATAATAGCAGGGGAAAGGGCAATGTTGTGCAAGAAAACAACGGTCGTCGGGCGCGGGCTTGCAATTGCCCAGGGGTTCATTGATAATGCCCTCGCTCCATTACATGGGGCAATCAATGGGGGCCCGGTTGGTTCTCCCGCAACGCTAACTTGTGAACTCGGTCAGATCCGGAAGGAAGCAGCCGCAGCAGGTGACGCGTGTGCCGGGATGTAGCTGGCAGGGCCCCCACCCAATTCCTCCGGGGAACCCTCACCGCTTCATCTCTTATCGTACAAACTTCCAGACAGAAACCGGCACTTTATCGTAAAGCTTATTCATGGTCAGTTCGGCAAGCCGATGATCCGCCGCTGAATAAAATACGGCCAGCTCATTATCAGATAATTCGTATTTGTTTTTTTCGATAACGCGTTCGAGCGTGTCAATTGAACGGCATCGTCTTAAACGCATCAGATAATCAGTTTTCGTAAGTAGTTTATCTGTCATTATTAAACCATTGAAAAAATAAAGGTTACTAAAATGAATGGCTTGTCTGTGCGGTAACGACAGCACATTCCTCTGTAAAAACGTTGAACAGCCGTTTCGCTGATTTCTGCCAGCGCTGAAGATCCTGGCCATTAATACCGTAGTTGCTGAAAAGCATAAAGGTATCGTCAAGATATTCATCAATCTGACTAATCAACTCGCTGTCTTCAATATGCTTAATTTTGTAATTCATGGTAAACCCGGCAATATGCTCAATCAGGTCATTAAGCTGCAGGTTAATTGCTGAAGTTGGATCGTTAACCCAGCCGTGATGGCTATCGCCTAACGTGGCCAGACTTTCATCATACAGGTTTTCACACAAAAATTTCAGCTGGGCAATATCATGCCTTTTCGGTGAGTATTCGTCCATCTTTTTCCCCTCCATAGCCAGTGAAAAATGGTATACCGCAGGCTTTCTGCGAGCGGGGTGCCAGGAAGCGATATTGAATCTCGTGCGAGTACTTTAATAAATATAACTCTCTTAAATTGTATTTTGAGTACTATTACTAAAAATTACAATTCATCCGCGGCTGCGGCGCGTTCCGTATCAATAAAATCAAATATCAGCGCATCGGGCTGGCTTTCAAAATTTACTGACTGGGTGGTCGTTTCATCTGCATCGATATCAAGACAGGCGTTGAAAACGTTCCAGCAGAAACTGTAAGTCATTTTGTAACCCGACGGCGCCGTTTGTTCAACTGAAATAATTTTCACACTTCCCGGAACATATTGCGCATTTTGTGAATACCATAACAGTGAGCCAGTTAACTCGGTTTCTATTTTGGGAATAATCCGCTGAATAAGGCTAATCCATTCGGACTCATTTTCTTCATCAGGCGCTGAAGAGACAGGAATACGTTTGCGCATTTTTTCTCCACAGAGTTAATAAACGCTTATACAGATAATTGTTGTTAGCTTTAAAATAATCAAGCCGCTTAAAAAGAGAAAAAACTATCTTGATGATTTGACTGTTAATTATTTTAGTAGAGGATCCCGCTTTCTGCGATAGAAAAACCCGATTAAGGTGAAGAAATTTTATATAACCGCATCTCTTTTTATTACTTTTTGTGGAAATAAAAAGATACATTTTAGTTCAGCGCGCTTTCCATCATCGTAATATGCTATTGTTATGTTATAACGTAACTATAGTGCTGCCATGTTAAGTTTTACTGCTTCTTCTCGTCCCACATTACTGATGCAATCAGCCCGAGCACGTTTACTTTTTGCTCTGATCGCCGTGCTGGCTTTGCTGGCGCTGAGCGGATGGGCGGTATCCCCATGATTACGCTAACAGATCTCCGGGTCGGCTATCGCGGGAGCGCCATTACCCCGTCCCTTAACGGGACGTTCCAGCCGGGATCAATGACCGCGCTGGTGGGGGCAAACGGCTGTGGAAAATCCACGTTGCTAAAAACCTTCGCGGGCCTGCTGCCGCCCGTAAGTGGTCAACTCAGCTGCCTGACGCAGGATACAGCATGGTTACCGCAGCAATCCGAAATTGAGAGAAATTTCCCTGTCAGCGTAGCCGATCTGGTGGCGATGGGCTGCTGGCGACGCTGCGGCTGGTTTGGGGCTATCGGTCGACCTGAAAGGCAGCGGATTATGGCGGCGCTGGAAGAGGTCAATATGGCTGAATTCGCCGCCGCGCAGCCCGGCACGCTTTCTGGCGGACAGCTGCAGCGTGTGCTTTTTGCCAGGCTACTGGTACAGGATGCTTCGCTACTGCTGCTTGATGAACCTTTTACCGGCATCGATACGGCAACGACCAGTCTGCTGCTGGCGCTGCTGCAGGCGCGGCATCGGGCTGGCTGCACGCTGATCGTGGTGCTGCACGATATGACGATGGTTACGCGATCCTTCCCGCAGATCCTGCGGCTGGACTCCACTCAGGCGGAATGGATCACGCAATCGCCGGAACCGATCGTGTTGGAGTCAGCATGACGCTTTTACAGCCTTTTATCGAATTCGCCTTTATGCGCCGCGCGCTGGTTGCCTGCGTTGCGCTTTCGCTCAGCGCCACGCCGCTGGGCGTCTTTTTGCTGCTGCGTCGCATGAGCCTGGTCGGCGACGCGCTTTCCCATGCGGTGCTGCCCGGCGCGGCTATCGGCTATTTGATTTCCGGCCTTTCGCTGGTCGCAATGGGCATTGGCGGCATTATCGCCGGGCTGTCGGTAGCGCTGCTGTCGGGCGCGGTCAGCCGCTATACGCCGCTGCGTGAAGACGCCAGTTTTGCCGGTTTTTATCTCGGCTCGCTGGCGCTGGGCGTGACGCTGGTTTCACTGCGCGGCTCCAACGTCGATCTGCTGCATGTACTGTTCGGCTCGTTGCTGGCCGTTGATAATCCCTCGCTTCTGCTGGTCAGCGCGATAGCGTCGGTGACGCTGCTGGCGCTGGCGTTGATTTATCGTCCGCTGGTGATCGATGCCTTCGACCCTGCTTTTTTACGCGCGCAGAGCCGCTGGGCTGCACCGCTGGTACACGCGCTTTTTCTGATACTGGTTGTGACCAACCTGGTGGCAGGCTTTCAGGTTCTCGGCACGCTGATGTGCGTGGGGCTGATGATGCTGCCCGCAGCGGCATCCCGCTTCTGGCGTAAAGAACTGCCCGGCATGATTGGCACCGCCATGATACTGGGGCTGATCGCCAGCTTCAGCGGTCTGTCGGCCTCATTCTACCTGGCGCTGCCTGCCGGGCCCGCCGTGGTGCTCTGTGCCGCGCTGCTGTTCTTTATCTCGATTTTAGTAGGGCCATGCGGCGGAATATTGCGCGCGCGTTTTTTTACTGTTGATAAGGAAAAAAGATGAAAAAGTTACCCCTTGTGCTGGCGCTGGCCGCCCTGTGTGCCACGCCGCTGGCGATGGCGAAAACGCTGGAGACGGTAGCCAGCTTCACGGTGTTGGCCGATATCGTTAAGCAGGTCGGCGGCGAGCATGTAGAGGTAAAAAGCCTTGTCGGGCCGAATGGCGATCCGCACAGCTTTGAGCCGACGCCGCAGGACAGCCAGGCGCTGGCTAAAGCGGATGTGGTGTTCGTCAGCGGCCTGGGGCTGGAAGGCTGGATGGACCGCCTGATCTCAGCCTCGGAATACAAAGGCCATGTCGTTGTCGCTTCAGCAGGCATTACGACGCGCACTATGGAGGAGGAGGGGAAAACGGTTACCGATCCGCATGCCTGGAACAGCATGAAAAATGGCGAAATCTATGCCAGCAACGTGATGAACGCATTGATTGCTGCCGATCCGCAGGATGCAAACGACTTCCGCCAGCGCGGCGCGGCCTATATTGCCCGACTGCAAAAGCTGGACGAATGGGCCGCTGACCAGTTTGCGGCCATCCCGGCGGCGAAGCGTAAGGTGCTGACCAGCCACGATGCCTTCGGCTATTTTGGCCAGCGCTATGGCGTAACCTTTATGTCGCCAGTCGGCTTCTCTACGGAATCTGAGGCCAACGCTGCCGACGTGGCGGGGCTGATTACCCAGCTGAAAAAGGAGCATATCCACAGCTACTTTATTGAAAACCAGACCGATCCTCGCCTGGTGCAGCAGATCGCTTCGGCAACCGGCGCCCGGCCCGGCGGCGAGCTCTACCCGGAAGCGCTGACGGAAAAAGGTGGCGCGGCTGATTCTCTGGAAGCGGCTTTTCGTCATAACGTAACGGCGATGCTGGCCAGCATGAAATAAAAAAGCGGGCCGATAACCGGCCCGCCTGAATAAATACTCCTGACCAGATAAAAGTAGCCTTCTTGTGGACTGCATTCCTCAGCGCTTTTTATTGCATAAGCAGCCTTCTGGCGGATCGCATTCTTCAGACGCTTTTTATGGCAAAAGCAGACTTCATGCCGGTTGCTTTTTCCCGGCATTTAATCGACAGAAATAGAGTACGTGGTGGATACGGTACCGGAAGAGAACGCGCACGATATTCTTTATGGCAAAAGCGGCTTTGATGCCGCTTGCATATCCTCAGCGCTTTTTCTTTTTGCCCTGAACCGCTTTAAAGCGCGGATTGCTTTTGCAAATCACAAAAACCCGGCCGTGACGACGCACGATCTTGCAGTCTTTATGGCGTTTTCTGGCCGAAGCCAGCGAGTTAAGCACCTGCATTTTCACTCCTTACTTACTAAAAAAGCGGCCAAAGCGCTGGTTAAAGCGGTGCGCGCTGCCTTCTTTGGCAAACTCTTTTTGTTTGCCGGTGTAGTAAGCATGGGAAGCCGAAGAGACGTCCAGCGTTACATAAGGCAGCGTTTTACCGTCCAGCTCGATTGTGCGGTCGGTTTTAATGGTAGAGCCGACGACAAAAAAGGTGTCGGCGCTGGTGTCGTGAAAAGCGACAGTGCGGTAAGCCGGATGGATTGCTTGTTTCATAAAATCCCCTGATTTTATATGTTATAACATAACAATAATTATGCGCGCCGTGATTTTAAAATGCAAGCGTAAAGGAGGCACGCAGACCAGCAACGATAACGGAACACAGAAACAGAGAGCCCCGGAGCAGAAAAACATTGGAACAGGGGAGCAGGAGAGCAGGAGAGCAGGGGAACAGGGGAGCAAGGGAGCAAAGGAGCAAGGGAGCAAGGGAGCAAGGGAGCAGGCGAGCAGGCGAGCAGGGGAATAAGGGAACAAGGTAGCAGGGTACGAAAACAGAGAACAAAAAAGTATGGCGGGAAGATGATTGGAAGAAGAAGACGCGTGCGCTGCCAGAGACGGTCACAAAAACAGGCATTACCGGCACCTGAAGAAAAAAGAGGCCGCAAAAGCGGCCTCTTAAAGATCAAGCGGGATGCCTTAGTGAGGACGGTCCGTATGATGCGGTTCCAGATCCTCTTTATGCTTGCTGAAGCGGCGGCGAACCACCACGAAGAACACAGGCACGAAGAAGATAGCCAGAATAGTTGCCGTTACCATACCGCCCATTACGCCGGTACCTACCGCGTTCTGCGCACCGGAGCCTGCGCCGGTACTGATGGTCAGCGGCAGTACGCCCAGGATAAAGGCCAGCGAGGTCATCAGAATAGGACGAAGACGCATACGTACCGCTTCCAGCGTCGCTTCTATCAGACCTTTGCCTTCTTTCTCCATCAAATCTTTGGCGAACTCGACGATTAGAATGGCGTTCTTCGCCGACAGCCCAATGGTGGTCAACAGGCCTACCACAAAGTACACGTCGTTGCTCAGGCCGCGCATAGTGGTGAACAGCAGGGCGCCGATAACGCCCAGCGGCACAACCAGCATAACCGAGAACGGAATCGACCAGCTCTCATACAGCGCTGCCAGACACAGGAACACGACGATCAGCGAGATAGCATAGAGCGCTGGCGCCTGGTTACCCGAGAGACGTTCCTGATAGGACATGCCCGTCCACTCGTAGCCAATGCCCTTCGGCAGCTTCGAGGCCAGCTCTTCCATCAGGTTCATGGCGTCGCCCGAACTTTTGCCTGGCGCAGCCTGACCCAGGATCTCCATAGAAGGCAGACCGTTATAGCGTTCCAGACGTGGTGAACCGTACTGCCATTTCGCGCTGGCGAAGGACGAGAACGGCACCATTTCGCCATTTGAGGCGCGCACGTACCATTTATCGATATCGCCAGGCAGCATACGAGCATCGGCTTGTCCCATCACGTAAACTTTCTTCACACGACCGCGATCGATGAAGTCATTGACGTAAGAGCCGCCCCAGGCCGCACCCAGCGTGGTGTTGATATCAGAAATAGACACGCCCAGCGCTTCCGCTTTCTCCTGGTCGATAGTCAGCTTGTACTGCGGCGTATCTTCCAGACCGTTTGGACGCATACCTACCAGCGTATCCGGATGCTGGGCAGCCATGCCGAGCAGCTGGTTACGGGCATTGGTCAGGGCTTCATGGCCCAGGTTGCCCTGGTCAATCAGCTCAAAGTCAAAGCCGGTGGCGTTACCGAGTTCGATAATCGCCGGCAGGTTAAACGGGATCACCATCGCATCTTTGATGGCGCCGAAAGCCTGCATGGCACGACCGGCAATGCCTTCCACTTTGTTTTCCGACCCGCTGCGCTCGTCCCACGGCTTCAGGCTGACGAAGGCGATACCGGTGTTCTGGCCGCGTCCTGCAAAACCGAAGCCGTTAACGGTAAACACCGAACGCACGTTATCCTTCTCTTTGGTCAGGAAGTAGTCCGTTACCTGGTCCAGCACCTTCTGCGTACGGCCCTGAGTCGCGCCGGCAGGCAGCGAAGCCTGAGCCAGCAGCAGCCCCTGATCCTCTTCCGGCAGGAAGGCGCTTGGCAGCTTCACGAACATATAAGCCATGCCGACCACAATCACCAGATAGATCAGCAGATAGCGGCCGGTGCTGCGAATGATATGGCCAACGCTGTCGGTATAGTGGTTGGTACTTTTGTCGAACATGCGGTTAAACCAGCCGAAAAAGCCGGTGGTTTTACCGTGGTCGCCTTTCTTGATCGGCTTGAGTAACGTTGCGCACAGCGCAGGCGTCAGGATCAGCGCTACGATAACCGACAGCACCATCGCGGAAACAATCGTGATGGAGAACTGGCGATAGATAACGCCGGTAGAGCCGCCGAAGAAGGCCATCGGAATAAATACTGCCGAAAGCACCAGCGCAATACCGACCAGCGCGCCCTGGATCTGCCCCATGGACTTGCGGGTAGCCTCTTTAGGCGGCAGACCTTCTTCCGCCATCACGCGTTCGACGTTCTCCACCACCACGATGGCGTCATCCACCAGCAGGCCGATGGCGAGCACCATCCCGAACATCGTTAGCGTGTTTATCGAATAGCCGAAGGCGCTGATAATGGCAAAGGTCCCCAACAATACGACCGGCACGGCGATCGTCGGGATCAGCGTGGCGCGGAAGTTCTGCAGGAACAGATACATGACGATAAAGACCAGCACGATCGCTTCGATCAGGGTTTTTACCACCTCCATGATGGAGATTTTAACGAACGGTGTAGTATCGTACGGATAAACCACTTTCAGACCGGCCGGGAAGAACGGTTCCAGCTTGCCCAGCTCCGCTTTGACCGCTGCCGCCGTGTCCAGCGCGTTCGCGCCGGTAGCCAGTTTGATACCGATACCGGAGGCCGGTTTGCCGTTATAACGCGCGACAACCTCGTAGTTTTCACCGCCCAGCTCGATTTTCGCCACGTCTTTTAACAGCACGCGAGAACCATCCGTGTTGACTTTCAACAGGATTTTGCCGAACTCGTCGGTAGAGGTCAGACGGGTCTGCGCAATGATAGAGGCGTTAAGCTGCTGGCCCGGCACCGGCGGCGAACCGCCAAGCTGACCGGCGGCCACTTGGGCATTCTGCGCGGTGATAGCGCTGATGACGTCAACCGGCGTCAGCTGATAGTTATTCAGCTTGTGCGGGTCCATCCAGATACGCATCGCATACTGAGCACCAAATATCTGGGTATCGCCTACGCCGGTAGTACGGCTGATAGGATCCTTGATATTTGACGCCACGTAGTCCGCAATATCATTCTGCGTCATGGTGCCGTCTTCGTTGACGAAACCTGCCACCATCAGGAAGCTGCTGGAGGATTTTTGTACCTGGATACCCTGCTGCTGAACTTCCTGCGGCAGTAGCGGCGTGGCCAGCTGCAGTTTGTTCTGCACCTGAACCTGCGCGATATCCGGATCGGTACCTGACTCAAAGGTCAGGGTCAGCTGCAGCGTGCCCGATGAATCGCTGTTTGACGACATATACATCAGGCCGTCAATCCCGTTCATGTTCTGCTCGATAACCTGCGTTACCGAGTCCTGCAGCGTTTTAGCATCGGCACCCGGATAGGTGGCGCGAATCTGTACGGCCGGTGGCGCAACATTAGGATATTGCTCAATCGGCAGTTTTAGAATCGACAGCACGCCCACCAGCATAATAATGATGGCGATGACCCATGCGAAGATGGGGCGATCGATAAAGAACTTAGCCATGTATCAGCGGCTCCTGTTTAAGACTTCGGTTGGTCAGACTGCGTTTTGGTCACGTCGTCTGCACTCACTTCCTGCGGAGTCACAGTGGCGCCCGCTTTGGCTCGCTGTACACCGGTGGTGATGACACGGTCGCCCTCTTTCAGACCTGCCGTAACCAGCCACTTGTCGCCAACTGCCTGTTCCGTGGTCAAATTACGGGATTCCACTTTATTGTCCGCGCCCACGACCATCGCCGTAGCCTGGCCGGTTGGCGTGCGGGTAACGGCCTGCTGCGGCACTAACAGCGCGGAAGGATTGGTGCCTTCTTCCAGGCGAGCGCGCACAAACATACCGGGCAGCAGCGAATGATCCGGATTAGGGAACACGGCGCGCAGCGTAATGGAACCGGTCGTTTCGTCCACCGTCACATCGGAGAATTCCAATGTTCCGCTTTGCGCGAATTCGCTACCATCCGGTAATAACAGTTTCACTTTTGCCTTACCGTCGGCCTGCTGCAGCTTGCCAGAGTTCAGCTCCTGACGCAGACGCATGAAATCTTCGCTCGATTGCGTGACGTCGACGTAAATAGGATCAAGCTGCTGAACTGTGGCGAGAGCAGTGGTCTGGCCGCTCTGAACCAGCGCGCCTTCGGTCACGGCAGATTTACCAATGCGACCGCTGATAGGCGAAATCACTTTGGTGTAGGCCAGATTGATGCGGGCAGTCTCTACGCTGGCTTTTGCCACCTGTACGGCTGCGGCGGTCTGGCTCTGCGTCGATACGGCGTTATCGTAGTCCTGCTGACTGATATATTTGGTACCCATCAGCGGCTTATAGCGTTTAACGGTCAGCGCGGCGATTTGCGCGTTGGCCTGAGCCTGAGCTAAATCCCCTTTCGCACTGTCGTAGGTCGCCTGATAAGGCGCCGGGTCAATCTGATAAAGTGACTGACCGGCTTTTACATCGCTGCCTTCCACAAAATTACGCTTGAGAATGATGCCCGAAACCTGAGGGCGAACTTCTGCAACACGGAACGAGGAAGTACGACCCGGAAGATCGGTCGTAATGGTTAGCGGTGCGCTTTTCAGGGTAAGTACGCCCACTTCCGGCGCTTTTTGCTGACCGCCCTGTTGTGCGTCTTTGTTATCACATCCCGTTAGCACCAGGCTGCCTGAAAGCATCAGAACGGCCGCCAGAGGCGTTAACCCCCTGTTTTTGTTCATAAATAAACCTCGAGTGTCCGATATCGATTGTTCAATGGATCACAAAATCCATAAACCCATTGCTGCGTTTAAATTATGGTCGTGCTATGGTACATACATTCGCAAATGTATGTAAGTGCACCCTGGTTGTTAACATCCCCCTATGGCACGAAAAACCAAACAGCAGGCGTTAGAAACACGAAATCATATCCTTGACGCAGCTATCGCCAGGTTTTCCGAGCATGGTGTAGCGAAAACTTCTCTGGCCGACATCGCCGCCGCTGCCGGCGTAACGCGTGGCGCAATTTACTGGCACTTCAAAAACAAAACCGATTTGCTCAATGAAATATGGGCGCAGTCCGAGACCGGACTGGAGAATATAGAGCTTGAGTATCAATTAAAATACCCATCCGATCCACTCTCTGTTTTACGCTCCATGCTGACTTATGTCCTTGAAGCTACGGTAAGGGATACGCGCAGGCGGGCGTTGATGGAAATTATCTTTCATAAATGCGAATTTGTCGGCGAAATGACCACGTTGCAAATGATGCAGCAAACGTTATATCTGGAATGTTACGACAAAATTGAAGATGTATTGCGGCAGTGCATGACGCAGCAGCAGCTGCCGGGCGAGCTGGATACGCGGCGAACGGCCGTGGTCATGCGCGGCTATATAACCGGTATTATGGAAAACTGGCTGTTTATGCCGGAAAGCTTCGATCTGGCTTCGGATGCGCCGCAGCTGGTAGAGGTGCTACTTGATACCGTCATGCACAGCCCGGCGCTCCGCAAGGCCGCCTGCTAGGGAAGGGCGCCTGGATTTTCGCCGCGCGCCTTTTTCTCAAAATCTCGTTGCACGATAGCTAAAGCAGCCAGTACCGTTTGCGGCGCGATCTGGTTCTCCTCAAGCAGCATAATCAAATCAACAGCCAGCTTTACTTCTTCTGGCGCGCTTTCCAGCGACATATTCTTCTCCCGATTTAAATACGGAGTTTTTTAGCAACCAGCACCATCAGCAGCGCGCCAGCCAGCGCAATCAGCTGCGCTCTGGGTTCCGCTACGGCCAGGCTGCCATAATTAAAAAAGACCCCGATGTAGCCGCCGACCAGCGAGCCGATGATGGCCAGCGCCAGCGTCGCTATCAGGCCGCCGGGGCGGCCAGGAAAGACATAGCGGGTAACGAATCCTACCGATAGCCCGATGATTATCCAGGAGAGAAGTCCCATTTGCGATCTCCAGTCAGCTTTTTCAAAAAGTATAGCAACGCCGCTGCGTACTCATTGTCGGTCGCGGTTTTCAATCGCGCGCTCGATTTTTTTTAATGCCAGCAGACAACGCTGTAACCGCCCCTCCAGCGCCGCGATTTCCTGCTGCAGCTTCCGCTGCTGCGCCAGCGTTTCCTGATGAGCAAGCTGGCTTTCCCGATCGGCGACCATTGCGCGCAGGCGGCGCTCGTAATCCTGATGTTTCGCCAGCTTCTCGTAAAGATTCTCCGGCTCTGGCTCCGGTCTGGTTTCGCTGTTGCGCAGCTTTAGCGTAGCCAGCTCGCGCTGTAGCGCGCTTATCTGCAGCACCACGCGTTCGGCCATCCAGGCAACGCGCTCCGTGCGGTGGCCGTTTACGCTTTGCCTGAGTAAGGCCATACTTTGCCGCGCTTCCTGTAGATAGTCGGCAAGCCGCGTACCGTGGCAGTGAAACAGCTGGCTGTCAAAACGCGCTTTCGCGGTGCGTTGGTTAGCGTGAGGCGCAATGGTCTGCGCCAGTTCTTCCAGCTTTGCTTCCAGCTGCTCAAGCAAATGGGCGCTTTTCATTTTTCTCTCTCCCCTGGTGAGCCGCGCCTATAATACGCTTAATTTGATCGATCTGTGCGCTGGTCTGCTTTTTCCTGAGCGACTCAGGTTGATTAAGGGCAACAAATACGTGGATTTTGCTTCCGACGGTTGCAATTGTCGGACGATTTGCATAGATTTGGTCGTTTTCGTGCGTGGCTTCCCCCGGACACTCCCGTCTTGCTCTGCGACTTCCTCGCCAGAGCAACGAAGCTGCGCGAGTCAGATTTGTATTTACCAGGCATAACACTATGACCGCGACTGCGCAGCAGCTTGAATTTCTTAAAAACAGTATCAAAAGCATTGAGGATTATCCTAAGCCAGGCATTCTGTTCCGTGACGTCACCAGCCTGCTGGAAGATCCAAAAGCCTATGCACTCAGCATTGAACTGTTGGTTGAACGCTATCGTGATGCAGGTATTACTAAAGTTGTAGGTACCGAAGCGCGCGGCTTCCTGTTTGGCGCGCCGGTGGCTCTGGCACTTGGCGTAGGCTTTGTGCCCGTACGCAAGCCGGGCAAGCTGCCGCGTAAAACCTTCGCTGAAACCTACGAGCTGGAATACGGCACGGACTGTCTGGAACTGCATTGCGATGCCATCGGACCGGGCGACAAAGTGCTGGTGGTAGACGATCTGCTGGCTACGGGCGGCACGATTGAAGCGACCGTCAAACTGATCCGTCGCGCAGGCGGCGAGGTAAAAGACGCGGCGTTTATCATCAATCTGTTTGATTTGAGTGGCGAAGCGCGCCTGAAGGCGATGGGGCTGGAGTGCTTCAGCCTGGTGAACTTCCCCGGTCACTAAGCCGTTGCAGAAAAAAAAAGGCTGGCGCTTGCCAGCCTTTTTTTATTTAAAATTTTATGTTGAAGGAGGCCGAAACCGCCTGAGCAGTTTCGTGCGACGATTTTTGCAGGTCGTAATGCAACCCATAGGTCAGATCGCCTTTTTGCAGCACCGCGCCCGTGCTGAAGCTGAAAGCCGAACCGTCGGCAAGCCGGGACTCGCTCCAGCCCGTGCCGCTAACGTCGGCCATGCTGACGCGGGTACCGTGAGTGGTATCGCCGGTGGTGGCGATAAATGAAAGATCCACTCTGGGCTTCAGCGTATAGCCCGATTCGTACTGAAATTCGCGAGCCAGGCTGACTCCCAGCGGCACCGACCAGAGCGAGGCCGAAGCGGCAGCGTTATTGAACAAGGATTTACCGCTGCTTTTCGCCGTAAAGCTATTGGTTTTCAGCCGGGTGTAGCGCAGGCCGATATGCGGTATCACATCCAGATAGTCCAGGTTGAACAGATACTCCGCCGTCAGCCCGGCGCTTATGATGGTTGATTTCGCTTCGCTTGAGAGGGTTGGATAGCCGGTAGCCGGAAGCGACATCTTCATATCATGGCTCACCCGCGAGTAGTCTACGTCAGCCACCAGATCCCAGTTATTGTTCAACCAGCTGCCGTACAGGGAGCCGCCCCAGAAATCCAGGTCGTTTTTCACCGGATAGAGATTACCGCTCGTCCTGCTTTTTCCCCGGCCGGTATGCAGTGCGACGCCGGTTTTCAGGATCGCGCCCTGTTGCGTAATCAACGTATCTTCAGCGCCGATAAAAGCGCCGCCCATACTGGTTTTACTTTTACTGTCAAAACCGCCAGCGCTATAGCCTTTCAGACGGGCGTTATCGTAGAACAGCGATGTCCACAGATTAAAGCCTTCTTCCGGCGGCGTACCGTCAAAAAGATGTTCGCTTTGGGAAAGATGGCGGGCGAGGGCGCGGGTCGCGGCAGACATCGTCTGATAGCTGGCGCCTGCAACGTTAGCCACGGAGGCGAAGTTAATGGCGGATTCCACCAGGCGTGCAGCGGTCGCGGCATCGCTGACGTAGCGCACGTCCATCGTTTGTGAAAGGAACTGCTGAGCAGCATTGTCGGAAGCCGTGTTTACCCCAACTTCAGCAGTCATCGCCTTAAGCAGCTTTACCGAGCCGGCAGAGAGCTTCGGCAAGGCAGCGCTGTAATCGGCATTGCCGAGCGTAAGCAGCGTTCCTTCTGCATTGGTCGATGAGGTCGCCATTATCAGACGGCTGGTGGTATTAATGTTCGCCTGCTGCCAGCCGGGCGTCGTCAGGGGGTTTGCTCCTGTTGCTATCGTAAAACTTTCACCGGCGGCTACGCCATCATCCGTCAGCACCAGCAGGCTGGCTTTATTGTCAATCTGCGCATTGCCCAGCGCCAGCGCGACTTTGCCGGAGTCTATGTAGGATCGGGCATGGATCACCGTTAGCGAAGAGGATCCTAATCCCTGCGTTGCCTCATCGCCGCCGATCCGCCAGGCGAGCTCGTTGCTGGCGAAATCGATCGTGCCGTCGCCGCTCAGGATCAGCTTGCCGTTCCAGCTTGTTTGCAGCGCTTGCTGAAGCTGCGCCACGCTTTCCTGCCAGTGATGCGCGTTCAGCTCCGTAGAGCCAAAAACGATCGAGCCGTCGCCGCTGACGGTCAGCGTTCCCTGCGTCGCCTCCAGCGTTTTACTGGTAAAGGTGCCGCCGCTGACGATCAGGCTGCCGTTGTTCAGTTCCGTATTATTGACCCGGAAAGTCCCGCCGCTTTGCAAATAGCGCCCGTCTGCCGTTGAGGTGACGCCGGTCAGCGCGTTCCAGACCGTGGCGGTGCCGATAGCCAGCGTGCCGGCGGTAAAGGTGCCGCCGCGCAGTTCCAGCTGGCCCGTGCCGCCAGCGCCAGCTGTCTGCGCCCAGGCGCTGCTGTTTAATAGGCCGTTGTGACTGCCGCTGGCCCCGCCGAGCTGAACGGTTGTACCGATTTGGCCGCTGCCGCTGGTGAAGATGGCGATACCGTTGCCGCCGTTACCCGCTTTGCCGCCGTTGCCCGAGCGACCTTTGGCACCGTTGTTGCTGCCGCCATCGCCCGCATCGCCTCCCTGGCCGCCCAGCTGTAGCGTGCCGCCGTTGTTGAGCGTACCGCTGTTAAACCACAGCGTACCGGCCGCGCCGTTGGAAGCATTGCCGCCACTACCGGCGGCGGCGCTGCCCTGTAACGCACCGCCGTTGCCGCCGCTGCCGCCGTCGCCGCCAAGAGAGATGCCGGAGGTCACGGTCAGCTTGCTGCCTTCCACCGTCAGCGTGCCGGTGCCGGCCTGTCCGGCGTTGCCGCCCAAACCGCCCTGACCGCCAGCTGCGCCTTTTCCGGCTGCCGCAACGCTATCCGCCGCGCCTGCCTGGCCGTTGCTGCCGCTGTTGCCGCCGTTAGCGCCTTTCCCACCGTTAGCGCCAACCTTCAGCGCCTGCGCGTTTACGGTGCTGTTGTTAAGCAACAGCCTGCCTTCGCCACCGTTGCCGCCGTTAGCGCCGCGCCCGCCGTTTCCGCCTTTAGCGCCGCCGCCGCCGTTGCCGCTGTCGCCCGTTTCGCCTGTGACGTTGGTTTCGATATAGGGATCGGCAGTGTGTCCCGCATCGCCGCCGTTGCCGCCGTTTGCGCCATCGCCGCCGTCCGATCCGTCACCGGCTGCGCCGCCGACGGCCAGCGTACTTCTGACCGTTACCGTAGTGCCGTTGAGGGTCAATACGCCGCTGCCGCCGTTACCGCCATCGGCTCCGTTGCCGCCGCTGCCGCCTTTGCCGCCCGCGCCACCGCTGCCGCCGTTGCCCGGCATCCCACCGGCAGCCTGCAAACCGGGGACGCCCGCCTCGCCGCCGCTTTTTCCGGCACCGCCGCCGCCGCCGGGCTGACCGTTTCCTCCCGCACTGGCGGCGCCGCCATCACCGCCGACGGCCAGAACCGTGCTGGTAAAAGCGCTTTGATTAATAGTCAGCGTGCCGTTTCCGCCTGTCGCCGCGACGCCGCCGCTGCCGCCGTTCGCGCCATGACCCCCGCTGCCGCCGTCGCCACCGTTACCGCCATCGCCGCCCATGCCTGCATTACCGCCGCTGCCGCCGTTTCCGCCTTTTCCTGCCGCGCCGCCGCCGGCACCGGCTGAGGCTTCGCCCGCCAGACCGCCATGGCCGCCGCCGCCGCCAATTTGCAGTATGCCCAGCTGTCCTTTCACATTATGCAATGAGCCAGTCGCGTCGGAGCCTCTGGTGCCGATCGCGCCGTCGACGCCCGGCGTACCGTTGGCGCCGTTGCTGCCCGACACGCCGTCGCTGCCGCTGCCGCCGTTGCCGTTTCCCGCCGCGTTAGCACCGTTGCCGCCGTTGCCTGCTTCACCCGGCAGGCTGGCGGTGCTGCCGCTGCCGCCATTGCCGCCCTGGGCGCCGACGGTAATATTATCTTCCGCTTGGGCAGAATGAATAAAAACGGTGCCGGGCGAGATAAAGATCGCCAGCGCGTTAAAAGCGCCGAGCCATCTTTTTTTATTCTGCCTACCCGGCTTTTCAGGATGAAATGTCCTTTTCTTATTTTCCATTTTACCAGTCCATTAGTTTTATTTGACAAGGATTGTATAAATTTTTCTTATAAAATCGCTTATTTTCAATTGGTTAAATATAATGTAATTTGATTCACTCTTAAATAACTCCAGCTCCTCCAGCTATTGTTTAATAAAGCTATTTTTTAGGTTGTCGTTATTAAATACGTTAATTTTTGGAGGGTAAATCTGTTTTGTCATTTTAGGAAAAGTGACTGGGTTTCGGGTTGTGCGGTTTTCTGGCTGCAACAGGTAATTTTCTGCCCAACTTCACGCTATTCTTTTTTTATCATTATCTGAACGGCGTTTTTACTGGTGCTGGCCACAAGCGGATTTAGCCGCTGGTTTTACGCAAAGTGATAGGAATGACCCAGGCCGTACTGGTACACTGTAGCGGCAATCAGCAACGAGGCTAAAACACGGGTTAACGGTGTTTAGATGAATTATTCTCTATAAATCAATGATGAATCACGAATGAGCTACCAGGTACTGGCCCGCAAGTGGCGTCCCCAGGCGTTCAGTGATGTCGTCGGTCAGGAGCACGTGCTGACCGCGCTGGCGAACGGCCTGTCGCTTGGCCGCATCCATCACGCTTATCTTTTTTCCGGCACCAGGGGCGTGGGAAAAACCACTATTGCCCGTCTTCTGGCAAAAGGCCTTAACTGTGAAACCGGCATTACCGCTACGCCCTGTGGAAAATGCGACAACTGTCGCGAAATCGAACAGGGCCGCTTTGTCGACTTAATTGAGATCGACGCCGCCTCGCGCACCAAGGTCGAGGATACCCGCGATCTGCTGGATAACGTGCAGTACGCGCCCGCGCGCGGCCGCTTTAAAGTTTATCTGATCGATGAAGTGCATATGCTTTCGCGGCACAGCTTTAACGCGCTGTTGAAAACGCTGGAAGAGCCGCCCGAGCACGTGAAGTTTTTGCTTGCTACTACCGATCCGCAAAAGCTGCCGGTCACTATTTTATCGCGCTGCCTGCAATTCCATCTGAAGGCGCTGGACGTTGGCCAGATCCGTGGCCAGCTTGAGCACGTGCTGGAAGCGGAGCAGATCGCCTCCGAAGCGCGCGCGTTACAGCTGTTGGCAAGAGCCGCCGATGGCAGTATGCGCGACGCGTTAAGCCTGACCGACCAGGCTATCGCCATGGGGCAGGGGCAGATCACCACGGCGACGGTCAGCACTATGCTTGGCACGCTGGACGATGAGCAGCCGCTGGCGCTGATCGAAGCGCTGGTGAACGCCGAAGGCGAGCAGGTCATGTCTTTGCTGGACCAGGCCGCTTCACGCGGCGTCGAGTGGGAAGCGCTGCTGGTAGAAATGCTGACGCTGCTGCACCGCGTGGCGATGATACAGCTGCTGCCCTCCGCGCTGGGCGAAGAGTTCGCCACTGCCGAGCAGCGCCTGCGCGAGCTGGCGCGCGTTCTGCCGCCTGCCGACGTACAGCTTTATTATCAAACGCTGTTGGTCGGCCGCAAAGAGCTGCCGCTGGCACCCGATCGCCGCATGGGCGTAGAGATGGCGCTGCTGCGCGCGCTGGCTTTTCATCCTAAACAGGTGATTGCAGAGCCGGTCGCGCGTCCTGCGATGGTGCCGCAGGCTCAGCCTTCAGCGCCGGGCCAACAGGAAACGATCCCGTCGCCGTCCGCAGCGCAGAGCCAGCCGCCGGCAGGCCCGGCGCCGACGCATACCGTGCAGGCCAGCGCGCCGCTGCCTGATACCACCAGCCAGCTGTTGCAGGCGCGAACGCAATTGATGCGCCAGCAGGGAGCGACCAAACTAAAAAAGAGTGAGCCGGCAGCGCCCAATGCGCGGCCGGCAGGCTCGGCGCTGGAGCGGCTGGCTGCCGCGACCGAGCGTGGTCAGAAGCGGCAAAGCGCCGTTATCGCGACTGAACCGGTAAAGCCGGAGGCCTATCGCTGGAAAGCGCAAACCGTCGAGGCGAAGCCAGAACCGGTGGCCACGCCCAAAGCCTTGCGCACGGCGTTAGAACATGAGAAAACCCCGGAGCTGATGGCGAAGCTGACCACGGAATCGCAGCAGCGCGACGCCTGGGCGGCGGAAATCGCCGGGCTGACGCTGCCGAAGCTGGTGCAGCAGCTGGCGCTGAACGCCTGGAAAGAGCAGACGGCAGACGGGATCTGTCTGCACCTGCGTTCCAGCCAGCGTCACCTGAACTCGCCGTCGGCACAGAAAGCGCTGAGCGAGGCGCTGAGCGCGGCGGCAGGCAAGCCGGTTGAACTGACGCTGATTGAAGACGATAATCCGACGGTGCTGACGCCGCTGGAGTGGCGACAAAAAATCTACGAAGAGAAACTGGCGCAGGCGCGTCAGTCAATTATCGCGGATAATCATATTCAGACGCTGTGTCGCTTTTTTGATGCGGACGTGGATGAAGAGAGTATTCGCCCCCTTTGAAACGCTGTTCCCGTGCTGCGGCATGAGTACGGCCCTTCTTAAGAGAGAAAATTATGTTTGGAAAAGGCGGACTGGGTAACCTGATGAAGCAGGCCCAGCAAATGCAGGACAAAATGGCGCAGGTGCAGGAAGAGATCGCGGCCATGGAAGTAACGGGCGAATCGGGCGCGGGACTGGTGAAGGTCACCATCAACGGCGCACACAACTGCCGTCGCGTAGAGGTTGATCCAAGCCTGCTGGAAGACGACAAAGATATGCTGGAAGATCTGGTCGCTGCCGCATTTAACGATGCCGCCCGTCGCGTAGCGGAAGCGCAGAAAGAGAAAATGTCTGCGGTATCCAGCGGGATGCAGCTGCCGCCTGGCTTCAAGATGCCGTTCTGATGCAGACCAGCCCGCTCCTTGAAAGCCTGATGGAGTCGCTGCGCTGTCTGCCCGGCGTGGGGCCGAAATCGGCCCAGCGTATGGCGTTCCAGCTGCTGCAGCGCGATCGCAGCGGCGGAATGCGTCTGGCGCAGGCGCTGACGCGCGCCATGTCGGAAATTGGACACTGTGCAGATTGCCGCACCTTTACCGAGCAGGAAATCTGCACCATCTGCGCGAATACTCGTCGTCAGCAGACGGGTCTTATCTGCGTGGTAGAAAGCCCGGCCGACATTCACGCCATTGAGCAGACCGGGCAGTTCGCCGGCCGCTACTTTGTGCTGATGGGGCACCTTTCGCCGCTGGATGGCATTGGCCCGAACGATATCGGTCTTGACCGGCTGGAACAACGGCTGGAAAAAGAGGCGATTCAGGAGGTGATCCTGGCCACTAACCCTACGGTTGAAGGCGAGGCGACCGCCAACTACATTGCCGAGCTGTGCGGTCAGTATGGCGTTGACGCCAGCCGCATCGCCCACGGCGTGCCGGTTGGCGGCGAGCTGGAGATGGTGGACGGCACCACGCTGTCCCACTCTTTGGCCGGGCGCCACAAGATTAAATTTTAGTCATTTAACGGCACGATGCGTCGTGCCGTCTTGAAAACCCGTCAGTCGTCCCCATTCTACTTCTCAATGTAAACCGCCAAGTTAACTGAGGTAGCAATGACCATGAAAGGACAAGAGACGCGTGGCTTCCAGTCAGAGGTAAAACAGCTTCTGCACCTGATGATCCATTCCCTCTATTCAAACAAAGAAATCTTCCTGCGTGAGCTGATCTCCAACGCCTCCGATGCGGCCGACAAGCTGCGCTTCCGCGCGCTTTCTTCGCCGGAACTTTACGCGGGCGACGGCGATCTGCGCGTGCGTGTTTCTGTTGATAAGGAAAATCGTACCCTGACGCTGAGCGATAACGGCATCGGGATGACGCGAGACGAAGTCATTGAGAATCTGGGCACCATTGCCAAATCGGGCACCAAATCCTTCCTGGAATCATTAGGATCCGATCAGGCGAAGGACAGCCAGCTAATCGGCCAGTTCGGCGTCGGCTTCTATTCCGCCTTTATCGTGGCGGACAAGGTTTCCGTGCGCACCCGCGCTGCCGGCGCCGCTGCGGATGAAGGCGTGTTCTGGGAATCCGCAGGCGAAGGCGAGTACACCATTGCCGATATCACGAAAGAAGATCGTGGTACGGAGATTACGCTGCATCTGCGCGAAGGCGAAGACGAGTTCCTGGACGCGTGGCGCGTGCGCAGCATCATCAGCAAATATTCCGATCACATCGCGCTGCCGGTAGAGATCGAAGAGCATAACGAAGAAGAGAAAACCTCCAGCTGGGAAAAAATCAACAAGGCGCAGGCGCTGTGGACGCGCAACAAGTCTGAGATCAGCGACGACGAGTACAAAGAGTTCTACAAACACGTTTCGCACGATTTTGCCGATCCGCTGACCTGGAGCCACAACCGCGTAGAAGGCAAGCAGGAGTACACCAGCCTGCTGTATATCCCTTCGCAGGCGCCGTGGGACATGTGGAACCGCGATCACAAGCACGGGCTGAAGCTCTACGTGCAGCGCGTGTTTATCATGGACGACGCCGAGCAGTTTATGCCGAACTACCTGCGCTTCGTGCGCGGCCTGATAGATTCCAGCGATCTGCCGCTGAACGTCTCGCGTGAAATCCTGCAGGACAGCCGCATTACCCAGAATCTGCGTAACGCCCTGAGCAAGCGCGCGCTGCAAATGCTGGAGAAAGTGGCGAAGGATGACGAAGAGCAGTATCAGAAATTCTGGCAGCAGTTCGGTCTGGTGCTGAAAGAAGGCCCGGCTGAAGACAGCGCCAACAAAGAAACCATCGCCAAACTGCTGCGTTTTGCCTCTACCAGCAGCGAAGGCTCCGCGCAGACCGTGTCGCTGGAAGACTACGTCAGCCGCATGGTGGAAGGGCAGGAGAAGATTTACTACATCACCGCCGACAGCTATGCCGCCGCGAAAAGCAGCCCGCATCTGGAGCTGTTCCGTAAGAAAGGCATCGAGGTGCTGCTGCTCTCCGATCGTATCGACGAATGGATGATGAGCTATCTGACCGAGTTCGATGGCAAAACCTTCCAGAGCGTCAGCAAGGCGGACGAAGCGCTGAGCAAGCTGGCAGACGAAGAAAGCGAAGAGCAGAAAGAAGCGGAAAAAGCGCTGGAGCCGTTTGTCGACCGCGTGAAAACGCTGCTGGGCGAGCGCGTGAAGGATGTGCGTCTGACGCACCGCCTGACCGACACGCCTGCTATCGTCACCACCGACGCCAACGACATGAGCACCCAGATGGCGAAGCTGTTCGCCGCTGCGGGCCAGCCGGTGCCGGAAGTGAAGTACCTGTTTGAGCTGAACCCGGAGCACGCGCTGGTTAAACGCGCTGCGGATACGCAGGATGAAGCCCGCTTCGGCGAGTGGATTGAGCTGCTGCTCGATCAGGCGATGTTTGCCGAGCGCGGCACGCTGGAAGATCCTAACCAGTTTATCCGCCGCATGAACCAGCTGCTGCTGGGCTAAATCGGTCAAAGGCAGGGGGCAACGCCCTCTGCCTTTCTGTTTGGTTTCCCTCCTGCCTGGTTCTTAACTCAACTCCCTATCATCCCGACGCTTTCCCGCAAGCGCGATCCTGCCGAAAACCGCGTCTCTCAAGGGACTATACCGGTAGCGATCCTGCTGGCGAAAAGGTGAAATTGTCTGAAAACAAGGCTTTCGGCACGACGGCGCCCGTAAAGCGCTAAAGCGGCGTCAATAATGCCGAAACCCCCTGGCGTTACCGGTAACTTTACCGGGCGATAACCCAGCTTAACGGCCGCGTTCCTTGTGGATACAGGGGCATGATGGTATGTTCATGCCCTACATAACTTGATTAAAGCGATTCGCAAGGGGATTTACGCAATGCGTATTATTCTGCTCGGTGCTCCGGGTGCAGGTAAGGGGACACAGGCTCAGTTTATTATGGAGAAATACGGCATTCCGCAGATCTCCACGGGCGACATGCTGCGCGCAGCGGTTAAAGCCGGCAGCGAGCTGGGTCAACAGGCCAAAGAACTGATGGATGCAGGCAAACTGGTCACTGATGAACTGGTTATTGCCCTGGTTAAAGAGCGCATCGCGCAGGAAGATTGCCGTAACGGTTTCCTGCTTGATGGCTTCCCGCGCACTATCCCTCAGGCTGACGCCATGAAGGAAGCGGGCATCAAAATCGACAACGTGCTGGAGTTCGCCGTACCGGACGAGCTGATTGTTGAACGTATTGTGGGTCGTCGCGTTCATGCGCCATCCGGCCGCGTTTACCATGTAACCTTCAACCCGCCTAAGGTGGAAGGCAAAGACGACGTGACCGGTGAAGAGCTGACCACGCGTAAAGACGATCAGGAAGAAACCGTGCGTAAGCGCCTGGTGGAATATCATCAGATGACCGCGCCGCTGATTGCCTACTACAGCAAAGAAGCGGAAGCGGGCCACACCGCTTACCACAAAATTGACGGCACCCGTAAAGTGTCTGAAGTCAGCGCCGAACTGGAAAAAATCTTCGGTTAATACCTTCCGGGGCCAGCAAAAGCTGGCCCTACTACAGCAATTGGTTACCCCTTCCTGATTTTCCGCTAGAATGATTCTCGTTTTCATCACCTGACATGCCCAGAGAAGGAATAACAATGAGGCAAGATAAACCCGGCGTGCTGCTGGTGAACCTAGGTACACCTGACGCGCCAACCACGCCTGCTGTTAAACGCTACCTGAAACAGTTCCTCAGCGACAAGCGCGTGGTCGATACGCCGCGCTGGCTGTGGTGGCCAATCCTGAACGGCGTGATCCTGCCGATCCGTTCGCCGCGCGTTGCAAAACTTTACGCATCGGTCTGGATGGAAGACGGCTCGCCGCTGATGGTCTACAGCAAACGGCAGCGCGAAGCGCTGGCGGCCCGGCTACCTATGCCTGTGGAACTGGGCATGAGCTACGGCAATCCGAGCCTGAAAAGCGCGCTTGACAGCCTGATGGCGCAGGGCGTAACCCGCCTGATCGTGCTGCCGCTGTACCCGCAGTTTTCCTGCTCTACCGTGGCGGCGGTCTGGGACGGCATCACCGAGGTCTTTGCCGGTTATCGCAGCCTGCCTTCGGTGCAGTTTATCCGCGATTACGCCACGCATCCGGCCTATATTGCCGCGCTGAAGGCGTCGGTCGAACGGTCGTTTGCTAAACATGGCAAGCCGGATCTGCTGGTGATGTCTTTCCACGGCATTCCGCAGCGTTTTGCCGATCAGGGCGACGATTATCCGCTGCGCTGTCGGGAAACCAGCGAGGCGCTGATTGCCGCGCTGGGCCTGGCCGAACACGAAGCGATGCTGACTTTCCAGTCGCGCTTTGGCCGCGAGCCGTGGCTGACGCCCTATACTGACGAAACGATGCAGTCGCTGCCGGCAAAGGGCGTGAAGCATGTACAGGTCATGAGCCCTGGCTTCTCCGCCGACTGTCTGGAAACGCTGGAAGAGATCAGCGAGCAGAACTGCGAATTCTTTATGCACGCGGGCGGTACCAAGTTTGAATATATCCCGGCGCTGAACGACGATGAACTGCATATCGATATGATGGTTGAGCTGGTCAACAGCCAGCGCTAAAACAGAGGGGTGTGGGCACTTAGCCGCATCCCTGTTATCATTGGCTGCTTCCTATTCTTTCCAGAAGTCAGCAATATGAAATTTCCCGGCCAGCGTAAATCCAAACACTACTTTCCCGTCAGCGCGCGCGACCCACTGCTCCAGCCCGTGCAGCCGGAAAGCGAAACCGCGACCAGCTGGATAGCGGGTATCGATCAGATCCTGGTGGATATCGAAGCGAAGGTGGATGACGCTTTTGTGGCGCGCTACGGCCTGAGTGCGGGCCACTCGCTGGTGATTGAAGACGAGGTTGCCGAAGCGCTGTATGCAGAGCTGACGCAAAACAACCTGATCACCCATCAGTTTGCGGGCGGTACCATCGGCAACACGCTGCACAACTACTCGGTGCTGGCCGACGACCGCTCGGTGCTGCTGGGCGTGATGTGCAGCAACGTGCAGATCGGGAGCTACGCCTATCGCTACCTGTGCAATACCTCCAGCCGTACCGATCTGAACTATTTGCAGGGCGTCGACGGCGCTATCGGCCGCTGCTTTACGCTGATTGGCGAACACGGCGAGCGTACCTTTGCCATCAGTCCGGGCATGATGAACCAGCTGAGCAAGGAAAGCATTCCTGAAGAGGTGGTAGCGGGCGCGTCCGCGCTGCTGCTGACCTCTTATCTGCTGCGCTGCAAGCCGGGCGAACCGATGGCGGAAGCAACGATGCAGGCCATCGCCTGGGCGAAAAAGCATAACGTACCGGTGGTGCTGACGCTGGGCACGAAATACGTGATTGGCGACAATCCGCAGTTCTGGCGCGATTTCCTGCGCGATCACGTTTCCGTGGTGGCGATGAACGAGGAAGAGGGCGAGGCGCTGACCGGCTTCAGCGATCCGCTACAGGCGGCGAATATGGCGCTGGACTGGGTGGATCTGGTGCTGTGCACCGCCGGGCCGAACGGTCTGTATATGGCGGGCTACACTGAGGAAGAGGGCAAGCGCAAAACGCAGCATCCGCTGCTGCCAGGCGCGATCCCGGAGTTCAACCAGTATGAGTTCAGCCGCGCGATGCGCCACCAGGACTGCGAGCAGCCGCTGCGCATTTTCTCGCATATCGCGCCTTATATGGGCGGCCCGGAGAAGATCATGAACACCAACGGCGCGGGCGACG
The DNA here is from genome assembly GCF_054057575.1 of Erwinia sp. TECH1. Taxonomy (NCBI): domain Bacteria; kingdom Pseudomonadati; phylum Pseudomonadota; class Gammaproteobacteria; order Enterobacterales; family Erwiniaceae; genus Erwinia; species Erwinia sp. TECH1. The sequence goes on from NZ_JBSRZK010000001.1 coordinate 1,390,705, forward strand.
GCGCGCTGGCGGCGGTGCTGCACGATATCACCGCTAACGACTATCATCGTCTGAACGTGCCGAACTCCAGCAAACACGGTCGTCGCTACCTGACCTATTCCTCGCTGGCGCAGGTTTGTAAATACGCCAACCGCGTCAGCTATCAGGTGCTGAATCAGCACTCGCCGCGCCTGACCCGAGGGCTGCCGGAGCGCGAAGACAGCCTGGAAGAGTCCTACTGGGAAAGATAAGACGAGCGCGGCCTCTTCCAGAGACCGCCTGAGACTGTTAACAAAGCTATGCTCAGCCATCAGTTGGCTATCAGTCTGGTAAATAGCCGCAGAGGCAGAGCGGAACACGGACGCGCACGTCCATGTAGGCTCGTTTCGCGCGTCCATGCGCGAAAACGGTCCGCTTATCCGCTCAGCCTCCGCCGCTGTGAAGCGGTTGGATCGCTGTAAAAATGGCAGTGTAAGCCGCAGGCTTTTAAGTTTGTCATCAAACTCGCCTTTTCAGATCGGGCTGGGTTGCGGCGCGCTTGCCTTTTCATTGGCGAGCATAATATTCAGCATGCTGTTGGCAATCTCCCGCTCGCCCATCACCACCTGATTTGCGCCGCGCTCGGTAATGTAGTGCACCTCTTCGTCATGATGCGCCCGCGCGAGGATCTCAATCGACGGGCGCTTCTCTCGTGCGGCGATGACGATTTCGCCCGCTTCAAAACCATTAGGGATAGTGAGCAGCAGCCAGCGCGCGCAGTCCAGACGCGCCAGATCCATCGTCTCCGTGCGGGCAGCGTTGCCCAACACAGCGCTGATCCCTTCCGCCCTTAAGGCATCCACCCGCGTCCGGCTGTTCTCAACCACCACAATCGGCACGCCATTTTCTATCAGTTTCCTGCCCAGCAGGCTGCCGACGCGGCCAAAACCGACGATGATGGCGTGGTTACAGAGATTAACCGGGATCGGGTTTTCCTCTTCCATTATTGCGGCCTGCTGCTGCTCTTCCTCGGCCTCTTTTTTACCGAGATAGCGCTGCAGCAGCGCGAAAAGCAGCGGATTAAGCATGATGGAAAGGATGGCGCCTGCCAGCACCAGATTGCGGCCTTCATCAGGCAGCAGCTTTAGCGAGATCCCCAGTCCGGCGAGAATAAAGGCGAACTCGCCGATCTGCGCCAGGCTCACCGAAATGGTCAGCGCGGTACGGCGGGAATGGCCGAACAGCAGCACCAGCAGCAGCGCGGCCAGCGATTTGCCCAGCACGATAATAGCCAGCACGCCCGCAACCGCCAGCGGCTGTTCCAGCAGGATCATCGGGTCGAACAGCATCCCGACGGAGACGAAAAACAGCACCGCAAAGGCGTCGCGCAGCGGCAAAGTATCGTGCGCGGCGCGATGGCTCAGCTCGGACTCGTTCAGCACCATGCCCGCAAAGAAGGCGCCCAGCGCAAAGGAAACGTCAAAAAACTCTACCGCGCCAAAAGCGATGCCCAGCGCCAGCGCCAGTACCGCCAGGGTAAACAGCTCTCTGGAGCCGGTCGCGGCGCTGCGGGCGAGGATCCAGGGCACCGCGCGTCGACCAACCACCATCATCAGCACCATAAAGGCCACCACCTTGCCGATAGTAATCAGCAGATCGATCAGCAGCATACTTACGCTGGCGTTGCCTTGCTCAAACATACCTGCGATAGCCGGAAGCAGCACCAGCGCCAGCACCATTACCAGATCTTCCACAATCAGCCAGCCGATAGCGATCTGCCCACGCTTACTGTCGAGAAGCTGCCTGTCTTCCAGCGCGCGCAGCAGCACCACGGTACTGGCGGTGGAAAGGCAAAGGCCGAACACCAGCCCGGTCATCCACGGCCAGCCCAGCAGCGAAGACAGCCCCATACCCAACAGCGTGGCGACGGCAATCTGCGCCACGGCGCCGGGGATGGCGATCGCTTTAACCGCCATCAGATCCTTTAGCGAGAAATGCAGGCCAACGCCAAACATCAGCAGCACGACGCCCAGCTCCGCCAGCTCGGGCGCCAGATTGGTATCGGCGACAAACCCGGGTGTGAACGGGCCGGCCAGCACGCCAGCCAGCAAATAGCCAACCAGCGGCGAAACCCGCAGCCGATTGGCCAGCATACCCAAGAGAAAAGCGAGAACAAGCCCGCCGACAATGGTGGTGATAAGCGGGGTAGTGTGGTGCATGCTTCTCTCCTTGTATGTGCAAATGTATCCGAATGTAAGCTTAAAGTGTATGGTATATCCGGCTAGTCTGCCTGCCTTATTCAGGTAAAAATGTGAAAAAAAGCGCTGGCAGCAAAAACACACGGGATCGCGTGATTTTAATGTGTTAAGTGGCTGGAGAGCTGAATAATGACTGCTCTGATAATAAAGATTATGCAGTTATCTTTCAAAACGCAGGCCGCTTTTTTGCGACACAGCTGCAAACAACCGCACTAAAGAGGATGCGTATGCAGCAAGGCCGCAGATTTAGCACTCATCTTGCCGTCGCGCTTGTTTTAAGGGCCCGCGACGCGCTGCCGAAAACCGGCACCGCTTGCCATTCGCCGCGCCTGTAGTAGATTGCTGGTTACGCCAGCCTTATAAGTGCTTCAACAAGGAGATCCGTTGTGCTTTCACTGAAAAAAAACTCGCTGACGCTATTGGCGCTGGCTTTACTCAGCGCGCCGCTTGCCGCGCAGGCCTGGGTTAAAGACCGGGTTTATAAATTCACCGTGCTGCATACCAACGATCATCACGGCCGCTTCTGGCAAAACGAGCATGACGAGTACGGGCTGGCGGCGCAAAAAACCATGATGGATCAGATCCGCTACGACGTGCAGGCGCACGGCGGCGCGGTGTTGATCCTCTCCGGCGGCGATATCAATACCGGCGTGCCAGAATCGGACTTACAGGATGCCGAGCCCGACTTTCGCGGCATGAACCTGATTGGCTACGATGCGATGGCGATCGGCAATCACGAGTTTGATAACCCGCTTTCCGTGCTGCGTCAGCAGCAAAAATGGGCGAAATTCCCGCTGCTTTCCGCCAACATTTATCAGAAAAGCACCGGACAGCGCCTGTTCCAGCCCTATGCGTTGTTTAATCGGATGGGACTGAAAATCGCGGTGATCGGACTGACCACTGACGACACGGCTAAAATCGGCAACCCGGAGAATTTTACCGACATCGTTTTTCATAAACCGGCGACGGAAGCGAAGGCGGTGGTGGAAGCGCTGCGCCAGCAGGAGAAGCCGGACGTGATTATCGCGGCGACGCATATGGGACACTACGATAACGGCAATCACGGCTCCAACGCGCCGGGCGACGTGGAGATGGCTCGGGCGCTGCCGGCAGGCTATCTGGATATGATCGTGGGCGGCCATTCTCAGGATCCGGTCTGTATGGCGAAGGAAAACGTTAAGCAGGCGGATTACGTGCCGGGCACGCCGTGCCAGCCGGATCGGCAAAACGGCACCTGGATTGTTCAGGCGCACGAATGGGGAAAATATATCGGCCGGGCCGATTTTACCTTCCTGAACGGCAAGCTGACGCTGGAACATTACGAACTGGTGCCGATCAATCTGCGGCATAAGGTGACCAATGCCGACGGCAGCGTCAGCTGGGTGAATTACACCCAGGAAATCGCCAAAAATCCGGCGATGATGAAGCTGCTGACGCCTTTCCAGAAAAAGGGAGAAGCGCAGCTTAACGTCAAAATCGGCAGCGTAGACGGCCATCTGGAAGGGGATCGCAGCAAGGTGCGCTTTGTGCAGACCAACCTTGCCCGTGTGCTCCTGAGCGCGCAGGCAGAGCGAACCGGCGCTGATTTCGCGGTAATGAGCGGCGGTGGCGTGCGGGACTCCATCGAACCCGGCGACATCACCTACAAGGATGTGCTGAAGGTGCAGCCTTTCGGCAACACGGTCGTCTATGTCGATATGAAGGGCAGCGAAGTTGAAAAATATCTGGCGGTAGTGGCGAATAAACAGGTCGATTCCGGCGCCTACGCGCAGCTGGCCAACGTTAGCCTGACGGCCGATGGCAGCAGCGTTCATGACGTAAAAATCAAAGGCGAACCGCTCCAGGCGGACAAAACCTACCGCATGGCGACGCTCAGCTTCAACGCCACCGGCGGCGACGGCTATCCTGTTATCACCTCTATGCCGGGCTACGTAAACACCGGCTTTGTCGATGCCGAGGTGCTGAAACAGTATATTGAGAAGCACTCGCCGCTGAAAGCCAGCGCTTTTGCACCGCACGACGAAATTCTTTATCAGCAGAAGGCCGCCGTGACGGAACAAAAAGCCGACGAGCCGCCGAAAAAATGGCGGCTGCCGCGTATTGAACTGGCTATGCGCCAGGTCTGGTCGTCACTGTTCTGAAGACACAGGATGCGCTTTGCGCTGCCATTTGGCGCGAAGCGTGTCGTATAACCAGTTATAGACCACCGTATAGGGCAGGAAGAAAAGGAAAAAGCCGATTTCCAGCAGCAGCGCCTGCCACAGCGAAACGCCCAGCATCCAGGCGGCGATTGGCAAACCAATCAGAATAAACCCGCCTTCAAAAGCCAGCGCGTGCACGATACGCAGCAGCCAGCTCTGACGGCCGTTCGGGAATAGACGGTCGAAACCGGCGTTGTAAACCATGTTCCAGAGCATGGCGACGGTCGACAGCATAATAGCCAGCGCGCCCATCTGGAACAGCGGTTTATCCATTGCCCACGCGGCCAGCGGCGAAACTATCGTCACTGCCAATGCTTCAAAACCCAGGGCGTGGAAAAAACGTTCTTTCAGTGTACGGCTCATTGGTTCTCCTTAAAATCAGACCGGTATTTTGCCTGCCCGGTTTGCTAAGATAAAATGATTACCCATCGGAAAAAGCGATACTTAAATGCGATATTCACCGGAATCGTTACAGGCGTTTGTACAGACGGTGGAAAGCGGCTCCTTTTCTGCCGCTGCCAGAGCGCTGCGTAAAAGCCAGTCCACCGTCAGCGCTGCCGTGGCCAACCTGGAAACAGATTTGGGGTTCGCCTTGTTCAGCCGCGACGGGCGCTCGCCGGTGCTGACAGAGAACGGGCAGCGGGCGCTGGCACAGGTGCGGGAAATACTGGCGGCCAGCGAGCGGCTGGATGAGCTAGCTATCCGCCTGACTGGCGATGTGGAACCCTGCCTGAGCATGGCGATCTCCGATTTCTGGCAGGCGGATTACCATGAATCGCTGCTGAGACGCTTTGCCGATCGCTATCCGCAGATTGAATTTGAATGCATGATTGCCGAAGATGCCGACGTTATCGATCTGATCCAGGCCGGAAGGGCGCATATTGGGGTGATCCGCGTGCAGCCGCATTACCCGGCTGATATCGCCACTGCAAGGCTTCAGGTTAAAGCGCAGATGGCTATTTATCTGCATCAGGATCATCCGCTGACGCGGCAGGCTGTCGTCAGCAGCGAAGCGTTAAAAAGCGAGCGGCAGCTCTGTCTGAACACGTGGGTAGAGAAGGGGCGGCCCCGGCCGGGCAACGGCGTCTGGTCTGCGCCTTCTTATCTGCTGCTGCTGGAGATGGCGGAACAGGGCTTTGGCTGGACGATACTGCCGCGCTGGCTGGTGGAGCAGTTCGGCCATCAGGTGCTGCGCGAGCTGCCGATCGCCGGCTGGCCGCAGAATCTTTCGGTGGATGTCGCCTGGTCGCGGCTGTCGCCGCCCGGCCCGGCCGGGCGCTGGATGATCGATCGGCTGCTGGCGCAGACCAACTAGCTGCGGTCGCGCTTCGCGATAGCGGCAAAGCTGGCGTTGAGCTGCCGCGCCAGATCCTGCGGAGCCAGCTCTATCTCAAGCCCGCGTCGTCCGCCGGAAACAAACACGGTGGGAAACTGCTGCGCCAGCGTATCCACCACTACGGGCAAACGTTTTTTTTGCCCCAGCGGACTGATGCCGCCCAGCTGATAGCCCGTGATTCGCTGGGCGATCTGCGGATCGGCCATTTCGACTTTCTTTACGCCCAGCGCTTTGGCGACGCTTTTTAAATCCAGCTGGCCGGCAACGGGCGTGACGGCTACCGCCAGCGTGTTCGCCTCGCCGTTCAGCGAAACCAACAGCGTTTTAAACACCCGATCGGGATCCTGGTTCAGCATCCGTACGGCTTCATCGCCAAAGTGGGTTTCGCTGCTGTCGTGCTCATAGCTGTGCAGCTGAAATTTTATTTTTTGCTTTTCAAGCAGTTTTACGGCTGGCGTCACGACGCTTCTCCTCAGGTGGCGCATGGAACAACTGGCGAAAAAAAGTACTGGCGAAAATGTGGGATCCAGGCGACAATCTTTGCCCCTTCGGCCTTTGTCGAAGGCGAACTAAAATCATAAAACAGATCTTATTCATGGCCGGTAGCGATATTGGCCTTTTTTTTTAGCCTTTTTTCAGCAGGTCCGGCAAATTGCCTTCGCCATACAGGTGCAGCGCGCCCACGGCCACCACATACTCCCCTGGCGGCAACGCCGTCAGATCCTGCCGCCAGCGCTGATTGCGTTGCAGCATCAGCACCTCGTTTAACGCGCTGTTAAAGGTACCGGGCAGGGCCGGTCGGCTGTCCGCAGGCGGCGTTTCCAGCCACCAGCCAATCATGGTTTGCAGCAGGCGCGCGTTGGTGTGCCAGTGCTGCAGCGTATCCTGCAGCAGCGACAGACCGTTATCGGGCAGCGCTTTCAACAGATCCAGCTGCGCCTGCGGCCCTTCCAGCTCGATGATTTTTTTCCCCTGCGCTTTGGCGGCGCTGAGCAGCTGGAAATCGATACCGTAATCCGTCCGCAGCCCAAGACGCTGGGCCTGCTGCGCCTGCAGCATTAAGGCTATCTGCCAGGCGGGCAGCCGATCGATAACTTCTGCGTCAATAGCGACCTCGCGGCAGACACGCTGCAATTCCTCCAGCTCCCGCTCGCTCAGACGCTCCGCCAGCGGCGGGCAGATTTCACTGGCGCTAAAAGGCGAGGCGCCGGAGGTGATATCCGCCTCCACAATCAGCGCATCGGCCCGCGCCAGTTTTTTTTGCAGCGCCGCCGGAAGCGGCATCATGGTTTGCGTGCCCATATGAATACTGCCCACCAGATGCAGATGGCGGGCGCCGAGCGCCATATCCTGCGCCGGATAGGCATAGCTAATGGGCGAGAGTTTGCGCCACAGCGCGACAGCCTTTTGCAGTAATTTTCCCATAGGCTCCGCTCCGTTAGTTTCCCTTATGCTAACGGTTTAGCCCACCGAAGGACAGACGGAGACCGGGCTTTCAGACAAGACTGTGCGTCACTTTGGCGGCTGATAGCGAAGCAGTCGGTTGGCGTTGCTGACGACGGTTACCGAAGAGAGCGCCATCGCGGCACCGGCTACGACCGGGCTGAGCAGGGTGCCGGTTAACGGATAGAGCACGCCAGCCGCAATCGGGATGCCGCAGGCGTTATAGATAAACGCTCCCAGCAGGTTCTGCTTCATATTGCGCAGCGTCGCTTTTGCCACGGCCAGCGCGTCCACCACGGCGTGCAGATCGTGACGCATCAGCGTGATGCCTGCCGTCTCAATCGCCACGTCGCTGCCGCTGCTGATAGCGATACCCACATCCGCCTGCGCCAGCGCCGGTGCATCATTAATGCCGTCGCCAATCATCGCCACGCTGGCTCCCTGCTGCTGTAGTTTTTTAATCGCTTCTGCTTTCCCGTCCGGCAAGACCCCGGCAATAACGTCATCGATGCCGGCTTCGCTGGCAATAGCCTGCGCGGTGATTTCATTGTCGCCCGTCAGCATCACTAAACGATAACCCTGCTCGCGCAGCTGCTGCAGCGTGGCGACGCTTTCCTGACGCAGGGCATCGCGCAGGAAAAAGATAGCTTTAAGCTGATTGCCCGCTGCCAGCAGCACCGGCGTCATGCCTTTCGCGGCCTGAGAGGCGATCGCCTTGTCCATTTCCTCCTCAACCACATTGTGTTGCGCCATCAGCGTACGGTTGCCCAGCCGCCAGGTTTCGTCCTGGATCTGCCCGCTGACGCCCAGGCCGCCCAGCGTGCGAAAGCCGGTGACCTCGGGCAAAGCAGCCTGACCGGCGCGCCCGATAATGGCGCGGGCCAACGGATGCTGCGAACCTTGCTCCAGCGCGGCCGCCAGCGAGAGCGCCTGCTGCTCGTCGGCACCGTTAAACACCCGGATGGCCGCCACCTGCGGTTTGCCTTCCGTCAGCGTACCGGTTTTATCAAAAACCAGCGTATTCAGCGTGCTGGCGCGCTGCAGCGCGTCCGCGTCCCGCACCAGCACGCCAAACTCGGCGGCGCGGCCCATCCCGGCGGTAAGCGACATCGGCGTGGCTAACCCAAGCGCGCAGGGACAGGCGATGATCAGCACCGTCGTGGCAATAACCAGCGTATAAACCAGCTGCGGCGCAGGCCCGATAAAATACCAGACGGCCGCGCTCAGCAGCGCGATAGCGACCACGGCGGGCACGAAAATCGCAGAAATTTTATCTACCAGGCGACTGAGCTCGGGCTTGCTGCTTTGCGCCTGGCGAACCAGATTCACAATGCGCGACAGCGTGGTATTTTTTCCGACCGCGCTGGCGGTGAACAGCACGCTGCCGTCCTGCATTACCGTGCCCGCGTGAACCTTGTCGCCCGCGCTTTTCTCCTGCGGCAGCGCTTCGCCGGTCAGCATCGCCTCATCCAGCCAGGCCTGGCCCTGGACGATGACGCCATCAACGGGCACGCGATCGCCCGTGGTCAGGCGCAGCGTCATGCCGGGCGTCACTTCGCTGAGCGGCATCGCTTTCTCTTCACCGGCGATAACCACACGGGCGGAAGGCGGGGTGAGATCCAATAATCGCTCCAGCGCCTGAGAAGATCGCTGGCGCGCGCGCTGTTCAAGCATATGGCCAAGGTTAATCAGGCCAATAATCATTACGCTGGCTTCGTAGTAAAGGTGGCGCGCTTCTGAAGGAAAAGCAGCGGGCCACAGGGTGACCGCGCTGGAATAGAGCCAGGCCGCCGCCGTGCCGAGCGCGACCAGCGTATCCATCGTCGCGCTGCCGTTCAGCAGGCTGCGCCAGGCGCTACGATAAAAATGGCCGCCCGCAACGACCATAATTACCAGCGTCACGGCGCCCAGTGTCAGCCAGGTGACGCGGTTATCGGCGGTTAACATCATGTTGTCGCCGAGCATGCCCCAGCCCATCAGGGGCAGACCAAACGCCAGCGCCAGCAGCGCCTGCCAGCGAAAACGACGCATCGCTTTAAGCGCCGTTTGCTGCTGTTTTTCGCGGCGCTCGCTTTCATCTTCGATAATTTCGGCATCGTAGCCCGCGTTGCGCACCGCCTGAATCAGCGCATCGGGCGAAACGTCGCCCATCACCAGCGCGCTGCGTTCGGCAAGATTTACCCGCGCCTGATGCGTGCCAGGCACCTGCTGCAGCGCGTGCTCAACGCGACTGACGCAGCTGGCGCAGCTCATGCCGCCAATTAACAGATGAAAGCTGTCATCGGTTGCCGGAAGCTGAGAAGGGGCCGCTGTCAGCGCTTCCGGCTGGGGATCTGATACTGTCAGCGGTTCAGGCTTTGGGCGCGCGTCGTCCGCCAGCGCGGCCTGATAGCCTGCCTCTTCTACCACCGCGATAAGCGCCTGCGGTGCAGCGTCGCCGGTTACGCGGGCTTCATCCAGAGATACCTCGGCCTGATCCACATCATCCCGTTTCTCCAGCGTTTCTTTGACTCTTTTTATGCAATGACCGCAGGAAAGGCCATCCAGTTTTAATACCGTTGTTTGTGACATAAAAACTCCTTTGCTTAGTCGGAACACTGTCAGGATTAAGGATAAACCTTCCATCAAGGGGAGGGTCAAGCTTGTCTCTGGCCGGCACAGACAATTTTAGTCCCGCCGTGAAGAGTGTTAAAATTAAGCGATAGCAGACAGGCGGATCCCTATATGAACATTAGCGACGTAGCTAAAAAAACCGGGCTGACCAGCAAGGCCATCCGATTTTATGAGGAAAAAGGGTTGTTGACCGCGCCTTCGCGCGGCGAGAACGGCTATCGCCACTACACGACAAAGCATCTGGAGGAGCTGACGCTGCTACGCCAGTCGCGCCAGGTGGGGTTCAGCCTGGAAGAGTGCCGTGAAATGCTGCTGCTCTTCCACAATCCGCAGCGCCATAGCGCCGAGGTAAAAGCCAGAACGCTGAATAAAGTGGCGGAAATCGAAGCGCATATCAGCGAACTGAACCTGATGCGCGAGCGGCTGCTGGCGCTGGCGGCCAGCTGTCCGGGCGATGAGGGCGCCGATTGCCCTATTATTGATAACCTGGCGGGATGCTGCCACGAGAGCAAGGGGCGTTAAGCGGGCGCTCGCTAAGGCATCTTTACGGCCCGTAAAAATCGAAAGGGCTACGCCGATTGCTCGTTGTTGGGATCTCGCCTGACGATCCGCAGCGTAATCCCTTCCACCGCCACCACCGTAACCGGCGTACCGGCAGGAAGGTTTTCCGTAGCCTGGACGCGCCAGCTGCTGTCGCCAACGCGAATATGCCCTATACCGTCGTGCAGCGCTTCCTCCAGCCGTAGCGCAGAGCCAATCAGCTGGCTGCCGCGCTGGTTAAGCGAGGAGGGCGGCTGCTTACGATCCCGGCCGCGCAGCCAGCTATACCACCACAGCGCGGAAAGGATGGTCAGGATGGCAAAGCATAAACCCTGCCACTCCCAGGGCAGCGGCACCAGCCAGACCAGCAGGCTGACCAGCACGGCAGCGACGCCGCTCCAGAGCAGATAGCCGCTGGCGCCCAGCATTTCTGCCGCAAGCAGGATGCCGCCCAGCGTCAGCCACAGCCAGGCAGGATTGGCGAACAGTTCGCTCGCCATCAGCTTTGCCTGTCTTTTTTGGTTTCCTTCAGCAGCTCGGCGATGCCAGCGACCGAACCGATCAGGCTTGACGATTCCAGCGGCATCATAATCATTTTGCTGCTTTGTGAGGTGCCAATCTTCTGCAGCGCATCGGTGTATTTCTGCGCCACGAAGTAGTTGATGGCCTGAATATCCCCGGCGGCGATGGCTTCTGAAACCATTTTGGTGGCGCGTGCTTCGGCTTCTGCGCCGCGTTCCCTCGCCTCGGCCTGGAGGAAAGCTGACTGGCGCTCGCCCTCCGCTTTCAGGATCTGTGACTGCTTCTCGCCTTCCGCACGCAGGATCGCGGCCTGGCGGACGCCTTCCGCTTCCAGAATATCGGCGCGCTTGGTACGTTCCGCCTTCATCTGCGCGTTCATAGAGGCAATCAGCTCGGCCGGTGGCCGCACGTCGCGAATTTCAATGCGGGTAATTTTGACGCCCCACGGGTTGGTCGCTTCATCCACGATACGCAGCAGCCGGGTGTTGATGTTATCGCGCTGCGACAGCATCTCGTCCAGCTCCATCGAGCCCAGTACGGTACGCATATTGGTCATGGTTAAATTCACGATAGCCAGCTCAAGGTTGCTGACCTCGTAGGCCGCGCGTGGCGAGTCGATTACCTGAATAAAGCAGACGGCATCGATAGTCACGCTGGCGTTATCTTTCGAGATGATTTCCTGCGAGGGGATATCCAGCACCTGTTCCATCATGTTGATCTTGCGACCAACGCGATCCATAAAGGGCACCAGAAGGTTAAGGCCGGGCTGCAGCGTTTTGGTGTAGCGGCCAAAACGTTCGACCGTCCATTGGTAGCCCTGCGGCACAATTTTGATGCCGGACCAGACAAGCACCAGCGCGACAAGAATAATAACGGGAATAACAGTCAACATATAACCTCCGGGTTGTTGAAAAACGGGCTGATCCATTCAGCCCGGATGCTTTGTTAGTAAAGCAGGGAATAGAGCTGGCGACGGTATTTTGCGGCCAGCGCATCGCCCGTGCCCAGCGCCGCCAGGATCTCCTGCAGGATCTTGCGCGCATGGCCGTCCGCCGCGCCTAAATCTTTTTGCAAATGGCCGAACAGCAGCGCCAGCGCCTCTTCGTTGCGGCCGACCTGATGCAGCTGAACGGCCAGCCTGGTCGCCAGTTCAGGGTTGTCAGGATCGGCATCAATTTGCTGCTGCAGCTGCTGAATTTCCGGCGTATCGGCCGCCTGCTTCAGCAGGTCGATTTGGGCGATCAGCCCCTGATAGCGTGTATCTTTATCCTGTAACGGCACCACGTCCAGCACCGCCTGCGCTTCATCGCTGCGGTTCAGGCTAATTAACACCTCGGCCAGCAGAAAGCCCATTTCGCTGTTTTGGTTGCTTAACTGCCAGGCTTCTTTCAGCAGCGGCAGCGCTTCCAGCGGCTTACCTTCCTCCACCAGCTGCATGGCCTGCTGCGCCTTCAGCTCTTCTTCTTTCGGCAGCACCTTGTGCAGCAGCGCGCGCACGGCTTCTTCCGGCTGCGGGCCCTGGAAACCGTCTACCGGCTGACCGTTCTGGAACAGATAAACGGTAGGAATGGCGCGCAGGCCAAACTGCTGGGCAACGGCAGGCTCCGCATCGCAGTCCAGCTCGGCAAGGATAAACTGACCGGCATACTCCTGCGCCAGGCGCTCCAGCAGCGGCGTCAGCTCCTGACAGTGCTGGCTGCGCGCAGACCAGAAGTAAAACAGCACGGGGATCTGCATCGACTGTTCAAGCGTCTGATGCAGGTTGCTTTCGTTAATGGTGACAATAGCAGCTTGTGATGACATGAATTCGTCTCTTTATTCCGGGTTTCTTACTTTATTGGGGCGGATGCTTTGGCTTCAAGGTTTTGTTGGCGTCTGCGCCGGTTTACCGCGCAAAATGCGATCCAGCATCCGGCCCGGCAAAATACGCCGCAGCAGCGTGATGGCGTGAGCGACCATCGTTACAGGATAGCGTAAGCGAGGTCGCGGGCTCTCCAGCGCGTGGCGCAGCTTCGGCAGGATCGCCTCCGGCGGCAGCGTAAAGCGGGCGGCGATACCGGGATTTTCTACCGGTTTCTCCCGTTCGGCCTGATTCACATTGTCGGTAAAACGGGTTTTGATCGGGCCTGGCTCAATCAGGCTGACCTGTACGCCACTGCCGTGCAGCTCCATGCGCAGCGTGTCGGACCAGGCTTCCAGCGCATATTTGCTGGCCGCGTAGGCGCCGCGTCCCGGCGTGGCGATCAGGCCCATTACCGAGCTGGTATTGATAACGCGCGCGTCGCCGCTGGCGCGTAAAGCCGGCAGCAGCAGCATCGTCAGCTGATGCGTGCCGAAAAAGTTGGTGGCGAACTGCTGTTCCATCTGTTGACGGCTAATTGCGGTAAGCGGGCCGTAAACGCCATAGCCGCCGTTATTAAACAGCGCGAAAATCCGGTTATCGCTTAAAGCAAGGATCTGCTCTGCCGCGCGGATAACGCTTTCGCTGCTGTTCAGATCCATTTCGACGCCGGTAAAACCCAGCTCGTCCATGCGCTGCACGTCTTCCGGTTTACGGCAGACGGCCAGAATACGGTAGCCGCGTCGCAGCAGATCGTTGGCGGCGACCAGGCCGATCCCGCTGGAGCAGCCGGTGATAACAACTGTTTTTTGCATAACTTTACCTGTAGGCGATCTGCAATCTCGGTTACTCATGGTTAACTAGCGGAGCCAGCGCTTTTGCCATCTGATCGGCAATAAAGGGCTGCGCATCAGGATTCGGGTGAATGCCGTCCTGCTGCATCCATTCTGGCTTCAGATAGACCCGCTCCATAAAAAAGGGCAGCAGCGGCAGAGAAAACTCTTTCGCCAGTCTGGGGTAAACGGCGCTGAATGCTTCGGTATAGCGACGGCCATAGTTAGGCGGCAGGCGAACCTGCATCAGCAGCGGCTGTGCGCCAGCCGTTTTCACCAGGCGAATAATTTGCCGCAGTTCCTGCTCCAGCTGCTGAGGAGGAAAACCGCGCAGCCCGTCGTTGCCGCCCAGCTCAATCAGCACCCAGCGAGGCTGATGCTGCTGCAGCAAAGCGGGCAGGCGGGCCAGACCCTGCGCCGCCGTATCGCCGCTTATGCTACCGTTAATAATGACGGGAGATTTCTGCCATTTATCATTGAGTAACGCTGGCCACGCGGCGCTGGCGGACATGCGATAGCCCGCGCTCAGGCTGTCGCCCAGCACCAGCAATTTGTCCGCCGCCGCCGCACGCAGCGTCGTCAGAGCCAAAAATAACAGGATAAGGTAATGCCAGCGGAAAACATTCTTGAAGTTCATCGTCTTAGTAAGTCCGTCGGTCAGGGTGAGCATCAGCTTTCCATCCTTACCGGAGTTGAGCTGGTTGTCAAACCGGCCGAGACCATCGCGCTAATCGGCGAGTCCGGTTCCGGGAAGTCGACGCTGTTAGGGATCCTGGCCGGTCTGGACGACGGCAGCGAAGGCGAAGTTTTTCTGCTGGGGTCGCCTTTACATCAGATGGATGAGGAACAGCGGGCAGCGCTGCGTGCTAAAAGCGTCGGCTTTGTGTTTCAGTCTTTTATGCTGGTGCCGACGCTGAACGCGCTGGAAAACGTGCAGCTGCCAGCGCTGCTGCGCGGCGAAAGCGATGCGCAAAGCCGCGAACAGGCGAAAAACCTGCTGGGCCAGCTGGGGCTGTCGGCGCGCCTGACCCATCTGCCGTCGCAGCTTTCCGGAGGCGAGCAGCAGCGCGTGGCGTTAGCGCGTGCCTTTAGCGGGCGTCCGGCGCTGCTGTTCGCCGATGAGCCGACCGGTAATCTCGATCGCCAGACGGGCGAACGGATCGTCGAGCAGCTGTTTTCACTGAACCGCGATTTTGCCACCACGCTGATCCTGGTGACTCATGACGAGCAGCTGGCCGCCCGCTGCGATCGCCGCTTAAGAATGCGCGATGGCAAACTTCAGGAGGAAGTATGATCTGGCGCTGGTTCTGGCGGGAATGGAAATCGCCTTCGCTGCTGATTGTCTGGCTGGCGCTAACGCTGGCGGTGGCCTGCGTGCTGGCGCTGGGATCGCTCAGCGACAGGATGGAAAAAGGGCTGACCCAGCAAAGCCGCGATTATATGGCGGGCGACCGCACGCTGCAAAGCTCGCGCGAGGTGCCGCAAGCCTGGCTGGATGAGGCGCGCCGCGAAGGGTTGCAGGTGGGCCGTCAGCTGACGTTTATGACCATGACCTTCGCCAGCGACACGCCGCAGCTGGCTGCCGTAAAAGCCGTGGACGACCGTTATCCGATGTTCGGCCAGCTTGCTACCGAACCCGCCGGGCTGCGTCCCGTGGCGGGCACCGTGCTGGCCGCGCCTCGGCTGCTGGCGCTGCTGGACGTGAAGGCGGGCAGCAAGCTGGATGTGGGCGATGCCACGCTGCACGTAGCCGGAGAGGTCATTCAGGAACCCGACGCGGGATTTAACCCCTTTCAGACCGCGCCGCGTCTGTTAATGAACCTGGCGGATGTGGCAAAGACCGGCGCCATTCAGCCGGGAAGCCGGGTGACATGGCGTTATAAATTTGCCGGGACGGCTTCGCAGCTGGCGAACTACGACCGCTTTATCGCGGCGCGTATTCAGCCCGAACAGCGCTGGATCAGCGTGGAAAACTCAGAGGACGCCCTCGGCAAATCGATGCAGCGCGCGCAGCAATTTTTACTGCTTTCAGCGCTGCTGACGCTGATGCTGGCGATTGCCGCCGTGGTTGTCGCCATGAACCACTACTGCCGCAGCCGTTACGATCTGGTTGCCGTGCTGAAGACGCTGGGCGCCAACAGAGCGGCCCTGCGCAAACTGATTGTCGGTCAGTGGCTGGCCGTGCTGCTGCTGGCGGCGCTTTGCGGCGGCATCGTGGGAAAAGGCTTTGAGGCGCTGCTGCTGCAAATGCTGCGGCCGGTATTGCCGGGCGAACTGCCTGCGGCCAGTTTCTGGCCCTGGCTGTGGGCAACGGGATCGCTGTTTGCCATTTCCCTGCTGGTTGGCCTGCGGCCCTATCGGCTGTTGCTGGCTACCCAGCCGCTGCGGGTGCTGCGGCGCGATGTCATCGCTTCCGTCTGGCCGCTGAAATTTTATCTTCCGATAATGGCGCTGACGATAGTGGTTCTGCTTGCACTGCTGGTCGGCGGCAGCAGGCTGCTCTGGGCGCTGATCGCCGGCATCCTGCTACTGACGCTGCTGCTGGGCGGGCTGGGGTGGGGCGCGTTGTTGCTGCTGCGGCGGCTGCGCGTGCGTAACCTGGCTTTCCGGCTGGCGGTTAACCGACTGCTGCGTCAGCCCTCGGCGACCTTCAGCCAGCTGGCCGCTTTTTCGCTTTCTTTTATGCTGCTGGCTCTGCTGCTGGTTATGCGCGGCGATCTGCTCGATCGCTGGCAGCAGCAGCTCCCGCCCGACAGCCCTAATTATTTCCTGCTTAATTTAACCGGGGAGCAAATCTCGCCGGTGCGTGCTTTCCTGGAGCAACATCATATCCAGCCACAGACTTTTTATCCGATTGTCAGAGCGCGGCTAACCTCGATTAATCAGCAGCCTGCCGATCCGTCGCTGGATAACGCGCTGAACCGCGAGCTTAACCTGACCTGGCTTGAAAAGCTGCCCGACCATAATCCGCTGGTTGCCGGTAGCTGGCCGCCCCGGGCGGGCGAAGTCTCGATAGAAGAAGCGCTGGCGGAGAGGCTGGGCGTTAAGCCTGGCGATACGCTGACCTTCACCGGCGATACGCAAACCTTCTCTGCAAAAATTACCAGCCTGCGCAAAGTGGACTGGGAAAGCCTCAAGCCCAACTTTTTCTTTATCTTTCCGCCCGGCGCGTTGGATGGACAGCCGCAAACCTGGCTGACCAGCTTTCGGCTTGATCATGATAATGCGCTGCTGGCGCAGCTGAATCGTGCCTTTCCTACACTCAGCCTGCTGGATATCGGCACTATCCTGCGGCAAATAGGGCAGGTGCTGGCGCAGGTGAGCCAGGCGCTGGAGATCATGGTCGTGCTGGTCACCGCCTGCGGTATTTTACTGCTGCTGGCGCAGATACAGGTCGGGATGCGTCAGCGCAGGCAGGAGCTGGTGGTATATCGAACGCTGGGCGCCGGTAAAAAGCTGCTGAGGCACACGCTGTGGTGCGAGTTTGCGCTGCTGGGCTGCGTCTCCGGCATCGCCGCCACGCTGGGCGCCGAGGCGGCGCTGTGGGGCCTGCAGCGTAAGGTGTTTGATTTCCCGTGGCAGCCCGACTATCTCCTGTGGGTAACGTTGCCTCTGGCCGGCACCTGTTTACTGTCGCTGTGCGGCGGCTGGTTAGGCATAAGGTTACTTAAAGGAAAGGCATTGTTCAGAGGGTATAACGCAGCGTAGAATAAAGGCCGATATGTATCGGCCTTTATCATTTATTTTCTTTCGTATTCTGAGGCGGCCGGGAACCTCTGAATCGTTTCGCCTGACCGGTTTTGCTTTCCTGCGGGCTGTGATAAAGGTCATAAATAACGTAGATAGTGGAATAGGGAAATAGCTGAAATGTTGGATCTGCTGGATATAAAATATCGTCATCTCTCTGAAATGAAGTCAACTGAGCTATTTGGTTTAAGAAAAAGAGTATTTAAAGACAGACTCAACTGGATGGTCAACAGCCAGGATGAGATGGAGTTCGATGAATATGATAATGAACAAACCACTTATGTTTTTGGCGTCCACCAGGATACCTGCGTTTGCAGCCTTCGCTTTATAGAAACCCAACACCCGAATATGATTACCGGCACGTTCCGGTCATGGTTTAAAGATTTTACGCTTCCCGAAGGGAACTACGTAGAGGCCAGCCGTCTGTTTATCGATAAAGAGCGGATGACGATGTTAAAGCTGCGTGAGAAACCCGTCAGCGCGCTGCTTTTTTTATCGATGATTAATTATGCACGTCACTATAAATATGACGGCATATACGCCATCGTCAGCCATCCTATGTATCTCATTTTTAAGCGTTCTGGCTGGAAGGTTTCGGTAGAGGCACAAAGTCTTTCCGAGAAAAAAGAAAAGATATTTCTGATCTTTATGCCTGTAGATGATGATAACCAGCGTATATTGATTGACCTGGTAAAATCTAAGGCACCCGAGTTAACAATGGCCCTGGATGCCTGGCCGCTCTCATTCCCCGTCAGTCAGCACCGGCCTGATTAGCTGCAGCTCAATGCTTAATCTGATGGCATGTTTCATATTGGTAACGCCCAACTTTTTCACCGCGTTACCAATATGATATTTAACCGTGGTGAGCTTGATGCCCAGAATTAACGCGATTTCCTGGTAGGATTTGCCCACGCTGGCCCAGTAAATAATCTCATTCTCTCTTTTAGAGAATATTTCCCGCGTGTTCATTTCATCAAAATCAGTTTTTCTTGCCTGCTCCTGATACAGCTCCGTCAGCTTTTCATGGGCGTTAATCAGCAGCATTTGCAATTTGCTTTTATTCGTCTGGATCACTTCTTCAATATTATCGTCACAGTGCTCGTCCAGCATGATTGAGAGCACGACAAGATTGTTATTGTGGTCGTGAAGAACAAACGTATAGCCGTTGATGATATTGTGGTTACGCGCCATATCAAAAAGCTTAGGAACCTTGACGCCCTTGTTCAGCATAATGTTTTCGTCCCATGAGAAGGGCGAAACACGGTAAAGCGCCGTGATCAGAACGGGATCGATAAACTGAAAGTTGTTTTCGACATAAACCTGAAACCATTCCGGCCTGTTAGAAATTATAGAGAAATCCGCAGGGTTGCGTTTACTCATAATCGCATAGGCATACTTAACGTTACTGAACTGAGTCAGTTTCCTCTCAAGGTAATCTTTTATGGAGGAATTGATAACCTGATTACTAAAATATGATTTAGACATGTAATTATCTCCCTGAGAAAGTGGGGCTTCCATCGTCAATAGCCGACTTTACCATGTTTTTAAAGCCAGACCTAACGATGCACCCTGCTCAGACAGGCTGCCGTAGATGAGCGGCGTTAAAGTAAATGGCGGAATAATGTTCAGCACGTCCGGCGCAGCCGAAAAATCATAGTAACTTTTTATGGAAGCTGAAGAAACAGGGTGTTGACGTAAGGGCACAATTTGATGAGAGAAGCGAGGGAGGAGAACCAAACCAGACCCTGACACGTCAATCATGAAGCAAAATTTACGTGTTTATCCAGAAAATCTGAGAGTGGTTCCCTTGGTGTTGGCAAAAAAAACTTCTAATTACTTAATAGTATTATGTATTTATTGTTTTGTTCGCCAATACAATACGACTTTCACCAACAAATTAATAGCCATACTTAAGTACAGTTAAGCACTGTCTTTTTTCAGATGGGTGTTTGCCCAGGCAATGCCTTCAGCATAATCGGCAGGTAAATCCTGCGCCAGCGCGCTCAGTGCCTGCTGAAGCGATTCACGGCTGGTATCGCAAAGGTTCAGGTGTCCTACCTTGCGTCCCGAACGCACTTCTTTTTCATACCAGTGCAGGCGAACCAGCGGTTGCTCCAGCCACGCAAGGTTAACTGCCGTGCCGATCAGGTTAATCATAACCGACGGCGTGCTGACGACGGGCGCAGGCAAAGGCAGATCCAGAATGGCGCGCAGATGCAGCTCGAACTGGCTGATGGAAGCGCCGTTCTGCGTCCAGTGGCCGCTGTTGTGCACGCGGGGCGCCAGCTCGTTAATCAGCAGTCCTTCCGGCACCACAAAGCATTCCATGGCCATAACGCCTACATAGTCCAGCTCGTTCATAATAGCGGCCAGCATACTTTCAGCCTGCTGTTGACGTTCCGCATCCGGCGTCGGTAACGCCACGCTGGCGCGCAGAATACCGTCCTGATGCAGATTGTGGGTGAGGGGATAGAAAACCGTGCGGCCGTCATGAGCGCGAGCGCCAACCAGAGACACCTCGCCGGAAAAATTAATGCCCTGTTCCACAATGCACTCGCCGTAGCAATCCGCAGGCAGGGAAGCGACATCGTTCTGCCGTAAACGCCACTGGCCGCGACCATCGTAGCCGCCCGTACGGCGCTTAACGATAGCCAGCTCGCCCAGCCTGGCGAAAACATCGGGCCACTGCGCGGCATCGCTCAGCAGCTGCCAGGGCGCGGTAGCCAGGTTCAGCCGATCCAGCAGCTGTTTTTGCGTCAGACGATCGGCCAGCAGCGGAAAAATATCGCGGTTTACAAAGGCATTATGATGCGAGAGTTCACGCGTCAGCGCCGTTTCCGGCCAGCGTTCGATTTCCGCCGTGATCACGCTTTGTTGGATAGGCAGCGCTTCCGGTTCCGCATCCAGCCCGACAGGATAAACGGCTATTCCCAACGGTTCACCAGCCTGGCGTAGCATCCGCCCCAGCTGACCATTTCCTAATACGCAGACTGGCTTCATGCTTCCTCCCGCGGATCCGGGTTATTCAGAACTTCGTCAGTCTGGCTTTGACGCCAGGCGGACAGACGCTGGTTTAACTCTGCATCGTGTAGCGCCAGGATTTGTGCGGCCAGCAGCGCCGCATTAGCCGCGCCTGCTTTACCGATAGCCAGCGTGCCGACCGGGATGCCGCGCGGCATCTGGACAATGGAGTAAAGGCTGTCAACGCCGCTCAGCGCCGCGCTCTGCACCGGTACGCCCAGCACGGGCACCAGCGTTTTCGCCGCCAGCATGCCGGGCAGGTGCGCCGCGCCGCCAGCGCCGGCGATAATAACCTGAATACCGTTCTCTGCGGCCTGTTCGGCAAAGCTGAACAGCTTGTCCGGCGTACGGTGCGCTGAAACCACTTCACAATGAAAAGGAACGGCCAGGCTGGTGAGAATGTCCGCGGCGAATTGCATGGTTGCCCAGTCACTTTTAGAACCCATTACAATGGCGATGCGGGCCGGTGCGGCAGTAGAAGACATGCGGGTGTGACTCCTGTGATTATACAAACAGTGTCTGAAAGCTGGTCGGTCAGCCAGACAGGAAGGGCTGAGAGAATAGCATGACTCACCGGGCAGGAAAACGGTTGCGTCGGTTCAATCGCATCACGGAATGGGGAACTTCGCGCCTGTCAGCTGACCAGCAGCAGGCTTAAAGCCACTGCATCAGATGCCGGAACGTTAAGCCGGGAGGCTTTTGGCGTAGCTCAGACAGCAAGCGTTTTGGTCGACGGTAATATGGGAAGAATTTACAGGGGAAAAGCGATCAGTTCCGTTCCGGATGAGGTCACACGGATCATCGATCCTTCCGTGTGCCAGGCGCCCAGCACCACGCGTTCGGCGGGCAGACCGTTAACGGTGAGCGTATGAACGGCGGGGCGGTGCGTATGGCCATGAATAAGGCACTGCACCTGATAGCGGCTCATCGTATAGGTAACGGCTTCGTTATTGACGTCCATAATCGCCATCGTTTTGCTGCTGTTGGCCTGCTTGCTGCCAGCACGCATTTTCTGAGCGATACGCTGACGCAGCGACAGCGGCAGCGACAGGAAAAGCTTTTGCAGCCAGCGCTGATGGACCTTGCGGCGAAAGCGCTGATAGCCTTCGTCATCAGTACACAGCGTGTCGCCATGCATAATCAGCAGCGGCCGACCATACAGCTCCAGCCGTTGCGCTTCCGGCAGCAGCCGCATACCGCATGATTTTGCAAAGCGCTGACCGAGCAGGAAATCGCGGTTGCCGTGAATAAAGTAGCAGGGAACGCCCGCCAGCCTTAATTCATCAAGCGCGGCGGCGACTTTGGCGTGAAGCGGATTGGGATCGTCATCGCCAATCCAGGCCTCAAACAGGTCGCCGAGGATGTACAGTGCATCGGCCTGACGCGCGTCACGCCGCAAAAAAGCAAGAAAACCGGCAGTGATTGCCGGTTCTTCTTCACACAGATGTAAATCTGCGATAAACAGCGTATGCGACATTATTCGCTAACGGTGACTTTCTGGATCACGACGTCTTCTTTTGGCACGTCCTGATGCATTCCGCTGCGGCCGGTAGAAACGGCTTTGATTTTCTCAACCACGTCCATGCCTTCCACAACTTCAGCAAAGACGCAGTAGCCCCAGCCCTGCAGACTTTCGTCACGGAAGTTCAGGAAGTCATTGTCCGCCACGTTAATGAAGAACTGCGCGGTCGCGGAGTGTGGCGCCTGGGTACGGGCCATCGCCAGCGTGCCTTTGGTGTTTTTCAGGCCGTTGTTGGCTTCGTTACGGATTTCCGCTTTGGTGGCTTTCTGCTGCATGCCAGGCTCAAAACCGCCGCCCTGGATCATAAAGCCGTTGATAACACGGTGGAAAATGGTGTTGTCGTAAAAACCTTCACGGCAGTAATCCAGGAAGTTTTTAACAGTTTCAGGCGCTTTATCGTCAAAGGTTTTGATAACGATATCGCCATGGTTAGTCTGGAAAGTGACCATATTCTCATCCTGTAAAGGTTGAAGGGGTGGATTTAGCTGCCGTCAGCGGAATAATCAGGCTGACAGGCGATAAAATAGAGGGCTCTTATATCACAAAATGTGATGACGAGTCAGCACCGCCGCATAAACGGAAGCGTGCCGAACCTTGCTTTGCGTGGCGCTTGCGTTAACAATACGGCAGAATATGCCTGTTACTATCACGATCGCACACGTTAAAAACGGAATGTCTCAATGCTAAAGATTTTCAACACCCTGAGTCGTCAAAAAGAGGAATTTAAGCCTATTCATGCCGGTCAAATCGGCATGTACGTGTGCGGCATCACCGTCTATGACCTGTGTCATATTGGTCACGGGCGCACCTTTATTGCCTTTGACGTGGTCGCCCGCTATCTGCGCTATTTAGGCTACTCGCTGAAGTACGTGCGTAACATCACCGATATTGATGACAAAATCATCAAGCGCGCCAACGAAAACGGCGAAACTATCGACGTGCTGACCGATCGGATGATCGCGGAAATGCACGCTGACTTCGCCGCGCTGAATATTCTGCCGCCGGATCTGGAACCTCGCGCTACGCACCATATCGCCGACATCATTGAACTGGTCAGCAAGCTTATTGAGCGCGACCATGCTTACGTCGCCAGCAACGGCGACGTGATGTTCTCTGTTGCCAGCGACGCCGATTACGGCCTGCTGTCGCGTCAGGATCTGGAACAGCTCCAGGCCGGCGCGCGCGTTGAGGTGGCCGCCGACGTTAAACGTAATCCTATGGATTTTGTGCTGTGGAAAATGTCCAAGGCCAATGAGCCGGGCTGGCCTTCGCCGTGGGGCGAGGGGCGTCCGGGCTGGCATATTGAATGTTCCGCCATGAACTGCAAGCAGCTTGGCGAGCACTTCGATATTCACGGCGGCGGTTCCGACCTGATGTTCCCGCATCATGAAAACGAAATCGCCCAGTCTACCTGCGCGCATGACGGCCCCTACGTCAACTACTGGATGCATTCCGGCATGGTGATGGTTGACCGTGAAAAGATGTCCAAGTCGCTGAACAACTTCTTTACCGTGCGCGACGTGCTGGGCTATTTCGATGCCGAGACCGTGCGCTACTTCCTGATGTCGGGCCACTATCGCAGCCAGCTGAATTACGGCGAGGATAACCTGAAGCAGGCGCGCGCGGCGCTGGAAAGGCTTTATACCGCGCTGCGCAACACCGATCCGCAGGCTGAAGCCGTGGGCGGCGAGGCTTTTGAAGCCCGTTTCCGCGAGGCGATGGACGACGATTTCAACACGCCGGAAGCCTATTCCGTGCTCTTTGATATGGCGCGCGACGTTAACCGCCTGAAAACCGAAGACAGGGCGGCCGCAAACGGGCTGGCGGCAAAACTGCGTCAGCTGGCTGGCGTGCTGGGCCTGCTGGAACAGGATCCTGAAGTCTTTTTGCAGAGCGGTGCGCAAAGTAACGACGATGAGGTCGCCGAGATCGAAGCGCTGATCAAAATGCGCCTGGATGCACGTAAAGAGAAAAACTGGGCGCAGGCTGACCTGGCGCGTGACAAGCTGGTCGAAATGGGGATCGTGCTGGAAGACGGCCCGCAGGGAACCAGCTGGCGTCGTAAATAAGCTAAAAAAGTTCAGGAGCCAATTGGCTCCTGAATGGTTTTTACTTTCTTCACCGACCGCTCAGCTTTTAAAATGCAGCCTGCAGCTGACTTTACTCAGCGACGGTGATGCTGTTGCCGTTAAAGCTGACGGTCTGGCCCGCAACGATTTTACAGCGTTTACGGGTTTCTGTTTTGCCATCTACCGTAACCTGGCCGTCCGCGATTACGTCTTTTGCCGCACCGCCGCTTTCCACCCAACCTTCCAGCTTCAGCAGATCGCATAAATCGACGTGGGCATGTTTACCCAGAGAAAAAGTTGCCATTATTGTACTGCTCCATCATGAAATTCTTCGCAGGCTTGCAGGGTATTCTGAATCAGCGTTGCCACGGTCATTGGGCCAACACCGCCTGGAACCGGCGTAATATAAGCTGCCCGCTCGGAAGCTGCAGCAAAATCTACGTCACCAACCACTTTGCCGCTTTCCAGACGATTAATGCCCACGTCAATCACGATCGCGCCAGGCTTGATCCAGTCGCCAGGAATAAAGTTTGGTTTACCTACGGCCACCACCAACAGATCGGCATGTTCGATATGGTGACGAAGGTTTTTGGTAAAGCGATGGGTAACGGTAGTGGTGCAGCCTGCCAGCAGCAGCTCCATGCTCATTGGACGACCAACGATATTGGACGCGCCAACCACCACGGCGTTCAGGCCAAAGGTGTCAATGTTATAACGCTCTAGCAGCGTGACGATGCCGCGCGGCGTACAGGGACGCAGCTTAGGCGCGCGCTGGCACAGGCGACCAACGTTATAAGGATGGAATCCATCGACGTCTTTTGACGGCGAGATGCGCTCCAGCACCTTTACGTTATCAATGCCTGCCGGGAGCGGCAGCTGCACCAGAATGCCGTCAATTTCGCTATCGTTGTTCAACTTATCGATCAGCGCCAGCAGCTCCGCTTCGCTGGTGGAGGCCGGCAAATCGTAAGAGCGGGAGATAAAGCCCACTTCTTCACAGGCACGGCGTTTGCTGCCCACGTAGATTTGTGAAGCCGGGTTCTCACCTACCAGTACCACCGCCAGGCCAGGCGCGCGTTTACCCGCGGCCAGACGCTGCTGCACTTTTTCTGCAACCTCAAGGCGCACCTGCTGCGCAATCGTTTTACCGTCAATAATCTTTGCTGCCATCAGAGAGAGGATCCATCTGTGTTGAGTTGAAACGGGAGATGGCGCCTATTCTGGCAGAAGCGCGCGCCGCTGTCAGGCACAGATTCGGAGCGGGCTGTTCAATAGTGCAGCAACAGATTGGCTTAGTAAGCAAAATCGTTGACTCGACGGCTTCGCGCCGTATAATCCGACCCTGTTCCCCATGCGCCCTTAGCTCAGTTGGATAGAGCACCGGCCTTCTAAGCCGTAGGTCACAGGTTCGAATCCTGTAGGGCGTACCATTACTTTTCAATAGCTTACGCTAGTTTCAATCCCACCTGATTTCCTCCTTGTGTCGTATTTGTGTCGTCACTCCCCAAAAGTGAGTCAATTTTACGCGCATGCTCGGTCAGATGGTTCGGTGCCAGATGCGCATACCGGCGCACCATTTCTATCGACTCCCAGCCACCCATTTCCTGTAAGGCAGAAAGCGGCACTCCGGCCTGAATGAGCCAGCTCGCCCAGGTGTGTTGCAAATCTTGAAAGCGGAAATCCTTAATGCCTTCCTGATTAACGCTGCCCGCCATGCAGTGTTTTTGACCGGAGGCACATATTCTTGCTGAATTTCAGTCAATAAATCACTCCTCTTAATCATTTTCTCATCTCATACCTTAAATGGGTATCACGGTTGCACATCTACGCGCAAAACAATAAACTGTATAATCTTATTTTTGTTTTCTGTGAGGCTTTCGAAAAAAATATTAATAAAAGTGGATCCGAATATAGGCAATAAAAACCACCGTCAAATTTTTATATGAAATCTTATATTTAACAACAGATTGTTTTTTTTGATGTTTAAATTTAATTTACTGAGCGATTTTATGATTTGAAACTAGTAAGTTAAGTTTCTCCTTTTTGTCGCATTACTTTCGGGATGGTAATGTTGTGAAAAAAAACATAGAAAAATGGTTTCTGAATGGGTAATCAGAAATGGACTTTATTGGATGAGTACTATTATTAGCTGGAAGCTCAAGGAAGACGAGCAGAATTGGCTGGTATCGTTTGAGACGTTTAATGACGAGGTTAAATTAGAGTTTGAGCAGATCTTGAATGACTCCAGGTTCAGGGAGAAGCTTCAGGTACACACTGGAGAAGTTAGAACTTTGATCATCGACAATGTTCTGAGGAGCATCAATTTGAGACTTGCTCAATGAATCCGATACTATTCAACTGTTAAGGTAGATTATCTAAACTATAATGTATTTTTATGCAAAGTATCCTGTTTTGTTATTTTAAGGATACCTTGCCATCAGAGCTCTGGATATACGTTTTATCACCTATATTTATAAATGCTTTTCCATCTATGCTTCCTCTAACAACAAATGCTATGCTGTTATACACACAATTATTATGCTCGCCATTCGTATCATCAAAGCAGGTATAGTCATCTATTGAACCATCTCTGGTGCCTTTGGGAAGTTTCTCGTAACCATTGAAATTCATGACGATAACTGTGAAGTTATCAGGAGTATTAATAATTTGATATTTATTCTGAAGTAATTCTCTTTTTTTTAACCACCATTTTATTTTTCCTTCAGTAGTCATTGGTAAGTGCTCTACAAAAACAGCACCATTATCTACTCTGACTATTTTGGTTGGCCTTGCAGCAATCCATATGCAATATGCTGATATTAAAAAAACTAAAATTGCTCCAATCCTTTTATATTTAAACATTGTTTTCTCCTGTCAATGTTATGGTTGCTTCAAAATTTGTAAAAAATGGCTTTTGAGCAAAATGCTTTGCCCTCTGTAGGACGAACCATATTCTGAAATCCAGAGTATGAATTTTCAAGTTGTAAAATACAAAGTTCCTTCCAACCGCTTTTAGCAGAAGCTGCTTTCAGCGCCGCTCGTGCTTTAATGTAATATACATCTATTTCTTCAACTGTTGGTTCAATAAAGGGAATTCCGCAAATATGCTCGATATTGTCTTTGTTGAGATATTGTAATGTTCCTGTGGTATTGTTTATCAATGCTTCAGCCATCGAAATATGTAATCCTTCCTGAAAATAAGTGATGCTTAAAAAGGGTTCTTTGTCGAGCGCAGGGTAAAGATTTATCCAGCGATCCTGTCCTTTAGATAAGTACTCTAATATGTTCTCGTAATCCGTATCAGAGAATTTTTCGGTTTTCTGCTCATTAATGGCCATTAACACCTTTCTGTAAAGCTTATCCTCTGAGCTATTTAATGCGCAAGCGCTGAGCAGCAATATAAGAAGAGCGGTTGTGAATTTTTTCATTGTACAATCAGCTCCTTATCGCCGGTTTCTATTATCTTTTCCCTGTATCCCCGCATCAAAATAATACAGCCATTGGATGCGGTTCCTCTGCCATTACCACCATGAATCAAAAACCCCTCACGCCCGCACATGCTGTTCCCGCTGTGTGGCGTAAGCCTGATAACATATCTTCCTGCCGTAGGGTGAACTGCAATCGGGCCATTTATATGATAATTGCCGCGCGGCAGCAGCCCTTTATTCTTAACGCACTCATCATCAGGGTTGTCTTTGTAACCCGACGATCCCGCATACTCAGCGCTAAATTTATAGTCGCCATTGCGGGAGAATTTTTTAGTTATTACATTGTAGATCCAGGCCATAATTCTATATCCTTATATTATTAAATTTATTCCATCTGCTTCGCCAGCATCTCTACAAACCGCGTGACCGGCCACCCCTTAAGATCTGAAACCTGCCCGTCGCCAATTTCCACCAGCCGTGGTTCTCCGAGCGTATTCTCAATCATATCTATCGTAAAAAACGAGCTGTCTATCCGGCTGGCTATCTCTCTTACGCTTGTCGATACATCGCCGTCGGCGGCGTAAACCTGTTTGTTCAGCACAAAATAGCGCTTTTCACTGTGAGGTTTAAAAGATTCAAAACGACGCAGGCAAATACCGCCTTCGATTTCGCCACGAAATTTTTTCAGCAGCTGAACAATCTCGCGGATCTCATTGGCGTTATGCGCAACCGATCCTCGGGACGTGGTTAAAGATTTTACGTAGTCTTTGACAAAACAGACGGGCCACTGTAGCTCAGCCAGCAGGGCATCAAAATCTACATCGGGATGAACAACTCTCGTTTCCGGCGTGAAATCGCGGCAAAGATTATACCAGCCCGGCAAATGATGGCAGCGAAGATAGTCTTCTGGCGACGTCATCATCGCGGCCCCACGCACGGTTACGGCATGATGCAGCTGCCGATATTCCGGTGCCGACATCATCCAGCCGCGCCAAATCACGTGGTCGGACAGAAAAGGCGAGGAAAAACGATAATCGCCCATAGCCGCCGCATCTGACGACAGGAGCAGGCAATGCAGACCTTTTTCACGCGCGCAATAATACTCTTGCGCAAAGGCTTCATCAGGACGTTTTGGTTGAAATAACTCGCTGGGATAGATAATTTGCATCGAATTCTCCTTTTCTTTGCACAAGCAGTCCTTTAGCCCATACCCAGCCCGATAACGATATTGACAAAAACGGCGATCGGCATCACAAAAGCGGGAAAAAAGTAATTTTTCTCTTTTTTCCTCCGGCCTGAATAAACTAATACCAGCCCAACAGCCAGAAAGGGAAACCGAGTATTAAATAAGGCACGGAAGCTCCTGAGATGAGTATGCTGGCAGCTATTTATCAGGCCGCTCAAGGTAGCAATATTTATAACGCTGTTTTGACGATAAGCAAAGCGGCATCGGCCAGCGGCAAAAGCACTTAACGCTGTAGCGGCATTTTTTACCCTGTCAAAATGAACCGTACTCAGAAATATTGGGTAAGCAGGGCGTGTGCTAAGTGGCAGGCGGGAAAGAAAATGGCTGAGGCAAATTGTTTATCGGCGGCAGGGGAAACATAGCCACCATCAGCAATCTGCCGATTAATGAGCAGCATTCATAGCTTTAACTCCATATGGCCTATAAATGTCCTGAACCTTAGCTGCTATGCTTCCTCACGCTATGGCTATATAAGCCCTGAGCAAGCTAAAACCGACATGTAGCTTTATTTAATTACAACATACTAAAGACTATAGCGGTAGAAGAGAAAAGACAATGCAGCGAGAGCAGATCATCATTTATGAGCTGGCGGCCTGGATAGACGCCAACATTCATCGGCCGTTAAAAATCGACGACGTGGCGGAAAAAGCAGGCTATTCAAAATGGCATTTGCAGAGAATGTTTCAGCGCGTGATGGGCAAAAATCTGGGCAACTACATTCGCGACACCAAACTGGCGCTGGCGGCAGGGGACTTAATCAAAACCACCGAAACGGTGATGACTATCTCACAAAAATACGGCTATGAATCTCAGCAGACCTTTACCCGCATTTTTGCTAAAAAATACCATAAGCCGCCAGCCGCCTTCAGAAAATACAATGCGTTAAAAAACGGCCCGGACTGCTGTCGAACTAACCGTTAGTTAAAGACGTTATCAAGCCAGTACCTTATACATAATCGTCACGACACAGAATCACTCGGCCAGCCGCCGTCATTCATTCAGTCATTGTCAGCAGTTATTGTCAGTCGTTCAGTCAGTCAACCCGTGAGCCGGTAAGGCCCGGCGTTGATTCCCTGCGCTGCGGCTGTCTGGCTTTAACGCTTAGTAATTAATTCGGTTCACCCTTTCTTTGTTGCCCTGTACTTTTCTTCACCGGTGCCGATAACACTCACAGAGTGATAAGCCGCGTGCCGTTGTGCGCCGCTTACCAGCGTACAAACAGTCAGGCAACCCAGAGGTAGTAATGGATAATTTCCAGAAAGAGATTGATGAGAGAGCGAATCTCGCCTTATCCAACAAGTTTGAGCTTCTGTTATTCCGTTTAGGCTCAGATCAGAACGATGCGAAATCCGAACTTTTCGGTATTAACGTGTTTAAGCTGCGCGAAATCGTCCCTATGCCGACTATTACCAAAGCGGCGGGTATGAAATCACCTCTGCTGGGCATGGCGAACATTCGCGGCCAGTTTATCCCGGTTATCGATCTGCCGGCCGTTGCAGGCTGCACACCGGAAACAGGCTTAAACCTGCTGCTGGTTACCGAATATGCCCGCAGCACGCAGGCTTTCGCCGTGGAATCCGTGGACGATATCGTGCGCCTGAACTGGAGCCAGATCCATACGGCGGAGTCCGGTATCAGCAGCCGCAATATCACCAGCATTGCCTGCCTGGATGACAAAACCAACAGCATGGCGATGGTGCTGGACGTAGAGCAGATCCTGCATGACGTTATTCCTTCCGTGCGGGACGTAAAAGCAGAAGACGTTAAGGTGAAAGAGTTTAATATCAGGCCCGGATCGGTCGCTATCGTAGCGGAAGACTCTAAGGTCGCGCGCCAGATGCTGGAGCAGGGTCTGAAGGTGATGGGCATCCCTGCCGTTATGCACACCACGGGCCTCGAAGCCTGGGAAAAAATCAAGCTGATGGCGCAGCAGGCGATAACGGAAGGCGTTTCCATTCACGACAAAATCGCGATGGTATTAACCGACCTTGAAATGCCGGAAATGGACGGTTTTACCTTAACGCGCAATATCAAGAGCGATCTGGGCCTGAAAAATATCCCGGTAGTGATCCACTCTTCGCTTTCGGGCAGCGCTAACGAAGACCACGTGCGTAAAGTCGGCGCCAACGGCTACGTGGCTAAATTTGAGATCAACGAGCTTTCCGCCGTGATCCACAAAGTGCTGGAAGAAGCCGGTAACTGATTTGTTATTATCGGCGGTTAACAGGCCGCCTGATAACAATGATGTGCTGATAAGGCGAAATAAAAAAATACTGCTTCTTTAAAGTTCATATTAATGTCAGTAAATGCCTGACGATGCGCCAGAACGTTATCTATAGGTAAAGAAGAGGAAGTCATTTATTATTCAGCCGCTGTCAGACCATAAGGAGATCAGGATGACAATGCTGGAACAAATAAAAGTTCTTTATCTTAATGATGAACAGGGCGAATTTCTCAAATACGCTATTCTGGCCGATCAAACCGGACGCGCCGCGCTGGTTCTGGTGCATATCTCATTGCAGCACCAAATCGGGCAGCTGTCCTGGGCCGTCTGGACGAAAGTAGACGAGCTGAGCGTGCCGCTGGCGGAGGAAACGCCCGAAGCGGCGTTAAGGCTGGCGGTCGCGGCCTGCGTCGACCATCGCGCCAGCTGGCAAAAGTAGCGCTTAAGCTGCCTGCGGGCAGCTTTTCTACGCGGTTGCCTCGCCACATTGCTGCTGTTACTCTGACGCCCCCTGTGCCCGCAATTCCCGGTAAAAAAATGATCTGGCTGATGCTTCTGACTTTGGTGGTAGTTTTTATTATTGGCTTTCGCGTGCTGAATTCACGATCCCGCCGCGCGACCAGCGCGCTGACGAAGCGGCTGAATATCGATCCGGTCTACGTTGAATCATTGCTCAGCCTGATGGGGCGAACGGCCGGAGAAGAGTTTGTCGCCTATCTTTCTCGCGATAACGAGGCGCATTTAAGCAATGCGGCAAGCGTGCTGCTAATCTGGCAGCTTTGCCTGGTGGATGAATCGGAAGAAAATATCGCTTTCTGGCGTGGCGTACTGCGCGAAGCCTGGCTGCCGACCGAGCTTTCCAGTGAACACGTTCGGCTGGCGCTGAAATTTTTACGCGAGCTGGAGCCGGACGCGCAGGAAATGCACGCATTTCGCCTGCGCTATAACGCCCGGTTCGCACCCGATAGCAATACGGTGGAGAACGGAAGCAATAATGTGGTATCGATTCATTCTCATTCTCATCACCACTGAATAATTTTTTCCGTCTGTTCAGTGTGGGCATTATCACTTATCTGAATTATTTTTAAGCGGTTATAAGGAAATAGTGCCTTAATCGGGCAGGAAAGTAATGGCGAAGCGCTTTTTTGTACACAACACTCGGGTATCAATTCTATTGCAGTTTTATAACAAAGTTATAAAGCTTAACTAAAAATAATTAGAGTTTAATTTTTACATTTAGAAATAATTTTATCCATAACATTACTTTTTTTCTGGTCGATAACAAAATCTATTAACTCAAATTACATTTTATTATCATGTGAGAGTCGTAATGTTATGTTGCTACAAAAAGAAACTACCCGGCGCAAGTTTTTACTGGGGTCGCTGTTAGCATTACCGCTCGGCGAGCTGGTCTTTAAAGGATTAACGGCGGCGCAGGCTGCTGAAATGGCCGCACCCGAGCTGCTCGATTATAAACCCATCTTTTTTTCTGCCGACGAATGGCAATTCGTGATGGCCGCCTGCGATCGCCTGATCCCGGCCGGTGGCAAAGGCAAGGCGCCAGGCGCGCTGGAAACCAACGTGCCGATTTTTATCGATCAGCAAATGCATGGCGATATGGGCAGCGAAATCTATATGCAGGGGCCGTTCAACCCTCATGCGCCGGCCACCATGGGGTATCAAATCCCGTTCCGTCCGCAGCAAATCCTGCAAACCGGTATTCGGCTGGTCAACAGCTGGTGCCAGCAGCAGCATCAGAAGGCGTTCCACGAGCTGGAAATAGCCGATCGTGAAGCCGTACTGACTCAGGTGCAGAAAAACCAGATCGTCTTTGCCGACCTGGGCGAAAGCGCCCTGCAGGGATCGCAATTCTTCAGCGAATTACTCTCCAATACCAAGCATGGCTACCTCTCCGATCCGATGTATGGCGGCAATAAAGGGATGAAAGCCTGGATTGCCATCGGCTTCCCCGGCGCGCGCGCCAGCTATATGGAATGGGTGAAGCAGCACAACGTGCCGTATCCGCTGGGCCCGATAAGCATTAAAGGCGAGCGAGCCTGAGTTTTTCTCTGATTACAGACTGGCAGGATTAAAAATGGCAACAATCAATAAAGAAGAAGTCGACGTTGTAGTCGTCGGCCTGGGCTGGGCTGGCTCGCTGATGAGCATCGAGCTGGCGATGGCCGGATTAAAAGTGCGCGCGCTGGAACGCGGCGGCGATCGGGGATATGAAGAGTTCGCCTATCCTAAACCGGCCGATGAATACGCCTACGCCGTGCGTAATAAAGTGATGGCGACCCCGGCGGAAGCGGCGGTGACCGTGCGTTACAACATGAGCCAGACGGCGCTGCCGACGCGTAAATGGGGCGCTTTTGCGCCAGGTACGGGCGTGGGCGGTTCCGGCCTGCACTGGACGGCGGTGCTGATCCGTCCAACGCCAACCGATCTGAAGCTGAAAACCTATGCGGATCAGGCCTACAAGCCAGGCATCCTGCAGGAAGATATGCGCATCATGGATTTCCCGTTCACCTGGGATGAAATCGAGCCGTATTACACCAAATTTGAAAATATCTGCGGCCAGTCCGGCAATACCGGCAACCTGCGCGGGCAGATCCTGGAAGGCGGCGACCCGTTTGAAGGGCCGCGCTCAGAGCCTTACCCGCTGCCGCCTCTGGAAGATACGCTTAATACCAGCATGTTTGCGAAAGCGGCGAAAAAGCTCGGCTATCACCCGTTCCCTAACCCGTCCGCCTGCGTTTCCCGTGCCTGGACCAACCCTTACGGCAACCAGATCGCGCCCTGTAACTACTGCGGCTACTGCAGTAAATATCCGTGCCTGAACTACTCCAAAGCCTCGCCGCAGACCGCCGTTATGGATGCGCTTAAGCGTATGGATAACTTCTCTTATGAAGTGCACGCCAACGTGATGAAAGTGGTGCTGCATGACGATAAGAAAACGGCTAAGGGCGTGATTTATATCGATGCGCAGGGCAACGAGTGCTTCCAGCCCGCGAAAATCGTGGTATTGAGCAGCTTCCAGTTCTGTAACGTTCGCCTGATGCTGCTGTCCGGCATCGGTCAACCTTACAACCCTATCACCGAAGAGGGCGTGATTGGTCGTAACTACGCTTTCCTGAGCAACGGCGGCGCCACGCTGTTCTTCAAAGACAAAAACTTTAATCCGTTCGCTACGGCTGGCGCTACCGGCCAGATGATTAACGATATTTCGCCGGGCAACTTTGACGGCCCGTCGCTGGGCTTTATCGGCGGCGCGAAAATTCACAGTTCGCAGGCTACCGGCACGCCAATCAGCACCGCGCTGCCAAAAGGCACGCCGTCGTGGGGAACCGGCTGGAAAGAGGGGCTGGAAGAGTGGTACGGCCATTCGATGAAAATCAGCATTACCACCACCTGCCAGTCCTATCGCGATATCTATCTCGATCTGGATCCGAACTACAAGGATGAATACGGCTATCCGCTGCTGCGTATGACCTTCGACTGGAAACAGAATGAGCTGAAGCTGCAGCAGTATCTGAAAGGCGTGGTCAGCAACATCACCAAAGAGCTGAACCCGGACAGCTACAGCGAAAGCTTCCTGCCGATGGACGCGCATTTTGACCTGACCAAATACGTCTCGACCCATAACGTGGGCGGTGCAGTAATGGGCGATAACCCTAAAACCTCGGCGCTGAACAAGTATCTGCAAAGCTGGGATGTGCATAACGTCTTTGTGCCGGGCGGCAACGCTTTCCCGCAAAACTTCCAGGCGAACCCGACCGATACCATCGGCGCGCTGACGCTGATGGCGGCGCAGGCAATCAAAGATATCTATCTGAAAAATCCCGGTCCAATGGTACAGGCGTAAGCGACGATGAAGATTAAACATTTTTTACTCGCCAATGCCGTGCTGCTCAGTGCAGGTTCGGCGCTGGCGGCTCCGGCAGACAACGGCGAACTGATTAAACAGGGCGAGTATCTTTCACGCCTGGGCGACTGCAGCGCCTGCCACTCGCTGCCCGGCAAACCGGCTTTTTCCGGCGGCCTGGCGATCGAGTCAAACCTGGGCACCATTTATTCGACCAATATCACGCCGGATAAAGAGCATGGCATCGGTAATTACAGCGAACAGCAGTTTTCCGACGCGGTACGTAAAGGCGTGCTGCCTGACGGCAAACGGCTGTATCCGGCTATGCCTTATCCTGATTACGCTAAAATCAGCGACGAGGATATGCACGCGCTTTACGTCTATTTTATGCAGGGCGTGAAGCCGAGCGCGGAACAGCCGCCGGAAACCGATCTGAGCTTTCCGTTCAGCCAGCGTTGGGGCATGCGCTTCTGGAACTGGGCCTTTGCTTCCGATAAGCCTTTCCGGCCGATTGGCGGCGCTTCGGCCGAGGTTAATCGCGGCGCCTATATCGTCGAAAGCCTGGGTCACTGCGGCAGCTGCCACACGCCTCGCGGACTGGGCATGAACGAAAAAGCGCTCGACAGTGGCGACAAGGATTTCCTTGCCGGCGGCAGCCTGAACGACTGGGAAGTGCCTTCGCTGCGCGGCTTACCGCGCTGGACGGAGCAGGAAACCATCGATTACCTGGCGACGGGCCGCAACGATAAGGCAGCGGTAGGCGGCGAGATGACCTCGGTGGTGGAGCACAGCACCTCTTATATGAGCGAGGCAGATCTGAAAGCGATCACGGCCTATCTGAAGTTCCTGGGCGGCAATCCTTCACTGCCTGCCGGTGACGACAAAGCGGCCAGCGCGACGGAGGCTAAGCTGACGGCGGCCAAAAACCTGACCACCGGCGAGCGTCTCTATCTGGATAACTGCGGCGCCTGCCATTTTGTGACGGGCAAGGGCGCGCCTGGCGTCTTCCCGCAGCTGGATCAGGCCACTATCGTTAACGCAGGCGATCCGACGGGGCTTATCCATACCATTCTGGCCGGCGCACAGCAGCCTTCAACGGCGAAAGCGCCTTCCACGCTGGCGATGCCGGGCTTTGCTGCCCGCCTGAACGACGAGGAGGTCGCGCAGCTGGCTACCTTTATCCGTCAGGGCTGGAGCAATAAAGCCGCTGCGGTGAAAGCCGACGACGTGAAAAAAGTGCGCGAAACGCTGAAGCACTAGCGGTAACAGGAGAGGCGCAACGCCTCTCCTTTTTTATGCCTGAACTGCCTTTCCCGTTATATCAGAAAAAAATCCAACGTTATGCGGGCCACTTCTGTGTATTTAGCCAGCTTTACGCCTTTAACCTATATATCAAACGGTTATCAAGGATCGCCAGGCTGCGTCGTTTGCATCGCCTATCAATATGAATAATCAGTGACAGCGGAACTCCACTGTATTTTCCGCCACTTAGCTCAGGTATCAGACGTTCCGGCTAATCAGACGTTCCGGCTAAGGAGATATACCGTGCTATCGGGGATCAGAACCGCTTTCGCATCAGCATCAAGCAGCGCACAGCGCACCACTTCATCGCAAACCCGTCATGACATGCTCCGGCAGCAGGACGCTTCGCCCAGCCAACGCGGTGGCGGCACACTACAGAGCAGCGAGCCGCCAGACACCGCGGGTTTGCAGCAGGGCAGCGCAGCGCGTGCGCCCGGCCAGGGACGTTTTCGTGCCTTTAGCCATCTTCCGCTGTTTAAGAAAAACCACGCCCGCGCGACGATAGCCAACCCGGAAAGCCATCCGCTGCGCCCGCTAAACCAGCTGGACGTTGCCATTCCCTCTATAGCCGAAGGCGCGCTGGAGCAGGAGATTATGACAACGCTGGCCGACCGGCTGGCGCATCAGCCGGAGGAGAAAGGCTCGCTGGGCGTGCAGCTGACCGCAAAGCGCAACGCCGCTATCGCCGCGCCAGCGGGCCGTGACGCTCAGCGCGCGCTGCTTAAGCAGACCATTGGCCATCCCAAAATGCACTATCAAAGCGTGGCGGCCAATAAAAACGGCCAGCAGCACGCGTTGCTGAGCGACGAAGGTAAACTGCTGTCGCTGCACTCATCGCGGGATACGCTGGTCGGCGTGGCCCACAGCAAACCGGCCTGGGCAAGAGAAGAGACGCCGGGCAGCGCATTTCCCCGGCGTAAAGCGGCAGAGGTCGTTGACCACCAGCTGACGTTCAGCGAGGACGGCGGCAGCGTGCAAATTCGCCGTAGCGATGCGCCCGGCGGACGAGCAGCCGAGGTAAAGCTGCCGGATGCCGCCGTACTCAGCCAGCTTACCGGCGTGCATCATCAGGCGACGCCCGACGGGGGCCGCGCATTTTGCCTCAGCGACAACAAACTTTATCAGCTGGCTTCGCATGAAGAAGGCTGGCAGAAGGTCGACCTTTTCGGCGACGACAAAGACCAGTCGAAGCTGTCACGTCAGGGCGACAACTCGCTCTATCTGATCCATGACGATCGCCATCTGCATCATTTATCGACGCAAACGCAGAGCGCGCGCTTTGCCGATAAAATCAGCGGCGCCTCTGTGGCGGCGGATGGTCAGGCAATCGTGCTGCTTGCCAGCGAAGAGAGCAAGCAGCAAAGCATTAAGCTGCTGCCGCGCATCGACAGCCCGGAAGCGCAACACCGTACGCTACAGCCAATACCGGCTAAAACTTCGCTGGCGGCGGTAGCGCAGACCGACAGCCTGGTTATCGCCGCCGATCATCAGGGCCGTCTGCTGGTGGCGAATCGCCCCGGCGAGGCGAACGAGCTTAATTTTGGCGACGCGCAAAGCCTGAGCCTGCGCGACGCGCTGCATCAGCAAATCGCCGACGCTATCGGCGACCGCTTTCACGTACAGAGCCTGCTGTGCGGCGAAAACGGCCAGCTGCATGCGGTGGTAAAAGACAGCATGGACAGGCAGCACGCTATCGCGCTGAACCCTCATGCAGACAGGCCGCAGATGGCCTCCGGCTGGAACCTCAGCGACAGCCTGGTGATGGATTACCAGAAAGGCCTGCCAAAACCCACGCCGGCCCGTACCGATATCGTTTCCATTGGCGCCAACGGCAAGCTGGCGCTGCACGACGGCAAGGTGCGCTTCTTTAACGAGCTAACCAGCAGCTGGGAAGCGACAGAGGTCAAAGCCGACCAGCTGCGCGCCGGGCAGGACGGCCAGGCCTGGGCGCTGAAAGATAACCAGCTGAAAAGGCTGAAGGTCAACGTAGCCAGCAACAAAATCAATTTTCAGCAGAATACCTTTGCGCTGCACCAGGTGAAAAAAAGCGTCAGTGAAGAGCTGGCGATGCCCGGTCTGGATAAAAAACAGAAAACCGTCGCGGCCAGCGCGCTGGACGACGGGCGTTTCGTCACGCTGGAAGAGCAGGGCGATATCCATTTTCATCACGTTGATACGGAAAGCCGCCGTAACAAGCGGCTGCCGCAGACGCTTTCGCGTCAGGCGCTGAGCCAGGCGATGAATCAGGCCGGTGCGGTACTGAGCCGTCTTCCTGAGGATCGGCTTGAGCATAAAGCCAAAGACATAGTGCTTGGCCCGGAAAACCGCCTGTTTATATTGAGCGATAAAGGCAAAGTTTTCAGCCTGCCTGCCGAGAGCTGGCAGCAAGGAAAAGTTACCGACATGCAGGCGGAGCGGCTGCCTGCGCCGCTGAAAGATGAACTTGGCGAAGCCGCCGAGGCGCTGCCGGTTAAATTTTATGGCAACCAGAAAGGCACGCTGCTGCTGGAGAGGGATAATAAACAGGTACTGACGCGAGACGAGCACGACTGGCATCCGGTTTCCGCCGATATTTCTGCGGGCGTGCACGATACGGAAAATCAGGCCGATCGGCATTTTGAACGACTGAGCGCCGCCACGCGCGATGCCAAATTGAGTAAAACCGGTCTTACCTACAAGCGCGAGGTCAACACCTTCGGGCAGTCCGGTCACGACGGACACAAAGTCCATACGCCTTTCCGCACGCGGCTCAGCACCTTTGTATTCCGTCCCACGCTGGAGACGCCGCGCCCGCTAAAAAACCTGGGCAATCTTGTGCAGCACGCGCACGGCGGTCGTCAGGGCCTGACGGCGATCTATCAGCAGCAGTCGCAGCAGATAGCGGCGCTGACGCAGCATCTTAAACGTCAGCCAAAAGGCAGGGCGGAAGAGCCGCTCAGCCTGAAGCTGAAAACGCTGGCCGCGCGGGAAGATTTGCCCGGCTGGTTCGGCGAAATGCAAAAATTCAATACGGTGCTGGCAGACAGCGCCGCGCATCAGGCCGGTCTGCTTCAGCAGCATTATGGCGCGCAGAGCGGCGCAGGTAGGCAGCTTGATAAGCTGACCGGCAGCCTGAATCCGGCCAGCAGCCAGGGCGACGATCTGTTGAACAAGCTGCAACAGCTTTACGCCTTGCATCCCAGCGGTAAAGGCAATCACGCGCAGCTCTCCCTGGCGGCGATGCGCGAGAGCAACGTCACGCTTTCCTGGCAAAAGCCCACGGAGGCGATCCCGGCAGGGATAAATCGCGACAAGCACGATCCGATGGGGCTGACGAAATCCCGCCTGATCCTCGACGGCCTGACCAACGTCAAAATGCACGATTTAACGACGCGCCTGACGCGCGCGCTGGATTTACAGGGAGAACCCCGTGAAAAAGCGTTGCAGGCGCTGGGGAGAGAGTTCCGCGAGCTGCGGGATGACGAGTGGGAAAATAATCCGCTTAAACAGCTCACCGGCCAGGGATTTACCGGGAACGACAGGCTGGAGGCCAACTACGACGCCATCAAATCCATGACCAAAGCGTTCAGCAAAACGAACCACGCGATGAACGTCACCACCCGCACCGTGATGCAGGCCGAGGATCAGCAGCTGCTTGCCCGCAGGCTGGAAACCACGGTGCTGGACATGGATAAGGGCGAAAGCCTCTCTTTCAGCCGGGCTTACGGCGCAGCAACCACCATCAGCGCGCTGCCGGGTTCACAGGTCATTGCGGGCGTAGGCGGCAGAGGCAGTCTGGATCGCGGCTACAGCATGAGCCTGACGCGAGGCGAAGGCGGCGTGACCGTCAGCTTCGGGCGCGACGGCGGCGGCGCGTTAACCGCCTTTACCGGCCTGGGCTACAACCTGCTGACCGGCTATATGAAAGATCCGGCGCACGATGTCGCCGTCGATCAGCAGCGCAATCTGGCGCCTGCCGTTCGGCTGGGCGGGGTCTTCTCTGTCACGCCGCTGGATCTAAAAAAGCAAAACAGCGTCAGCTTCGAGATTACCGAAGCGGAACTGCCCGCTTTTATCGAAGGGCTGACGCAGGGCACGCTCGATCCGCTGGCGCTGCTCAACCGTGGAATAAATCACAGCGTGAAGCATGGCGAGGTGCTGAACGTCAGCCTGGACGCGAATGCCGCCGCGCTGGCTTCGGCGGGCGTGCCGTTGACCAACAAACATGAAAAGGATACGCCTGCCAGCTTCCGCGTGGGCGGCGGCGCTTATGCAGGCGTTAACGTGCTTTCCGGCACACGGGAAAGAGGCGCCACCACCAAAGAAAGCAGCAGCGCCATCAGCCGCAGCAATAACCGTCCGCGCGGTCTGAACAAAGCCAGCGTGGGCGTGAACTTTGCGTTGCCGACCGGCGTGCTGATTAAGGGCGAAACGGGACGGACGCCGATGTTCGCCGGGCCGGCCGCCAGCGTGCAGCTTTCGATAGATAACAGGACAAAGCAGAGCCTGGCGATAGAAACCAAAACGGCCCGGCCGCTGGCAGAAGTGCATATCGACAAGCTGACCGAAACGCTGGGGAAAAAATTCAGCGATCCGGCTACGGCGGCGCTTATCGCGTCGCTGAAGGATAAAGACGATGAAACGCCGCTGACGCCCAGGCAGAAGCTGGACAAGCTGGACGCGCATTTTTCGCCGCGCGATCTCCGCGAAAAAAGCAACGAACAGCAGGCCGCGTTGCGCGATCTTGATAAGCATCTGCGTCAGCAAAGCGCGGCGGAGCGGGGGCAAAAACTGTTGCAGGGCGGCGAATATCAGACAACCTACGCCAA
Source organism: Erwinia sp. TECH1 (assembly GCF_054057575.1). Taxonomy (NCBI): domain Bacteria; kingdom Pseudomonadati; phylum Pseudomonadota; class Gammaproteobacteria; order Enterobacterales; family Erwiniaceae; genus Erwinia; species Erwinia sp. TECH1. The sequence continues at coordinate 1,431,481 of NZ_JBSRZK010000001.1, forward strand.
CCTGAGCAAGGTCGACAGCAACGGGCTGTGGCATCAGCTTTCGCATCTGCTCGACGGCAGCCTGAATGCCAGCAACGCCAACAAAATGCGCGAGCTGATGAAGGACGACCACCAGCTGCAAACCCTGATTGCAGCGCTACAGGACAACGTCAGCACCGAGGCGACCGTCACGCTGGAGCTGAAGGACGAGGTACGGGAGAGATTAGAGCAGCGCTGGTTGGAGCAGGGCAACAGCCCGGAAGAGATGCAGGCCGAGCTGACCAACCGCGATAATCTGCGGCTTAAATCCATCGCCTTCACCAAGTCGCAGGTAAAAACGGACGGCTTCGCCACGCCCGCTTTTCTGCTTGGCGGCGCCAACAGCGCTTCGGTTTCCATGAAGCGTAACCTGGGAAAAATCAACTTCAGCTACGGCGAAGATCAGGATAAACCGGTCAATTATGCGCTGGAAGGGCGTATCGCCAAAGCCACGACGGAACTTGCCGGCGCGCTGCGCCAGGGGCAGGAACAACACTTTGTGCTTAAAAGCTAACGGAGACAGGCATGAACGCAACAGAGCAGCTTAATCACTTCCTGGCCGGGTATGGCCGCCGCCTCAATCTTAGCCTGAGCCTGAAAAACGGCGTGTGCGCGCTGATGCGCAACCGGCACGAGGTTGCCATTATCGAACTGCCGCCGGACAGCGACTGCGTGATTTTCCACCGCAGGCTGGAGGATCTGCAAAGCGCTGCGGAAAGTCACTTGCGCACGCTATTGGCGCTGAATTTTGAGATGAATGCGATGCGCGGCTGCTGGCTGGCGATGGATGGCGACGACGTTCTGCGGCTTTGCAGCCAACAGCCGCTGGCCTCTCTGGATGCCACAGGCTTTAGCGCAGCGCTGAATGCGTTTATCGTGCAGGCAGACGAAGTCGGCGAATTTCTGGCCGAAAATCACCGCGCCGCCTGACTTAACGCAAATTATTGCCGGGCAGCGGATCCACAATTCATTCACAGTGTTAAGAAAGGGTCAGGGCGAGGTAAAGTACGGTAATTAAAGAGGTTTTAAGACAGTTAGCGATATTTTTAAGGCCAGGGTTAGACGATAGTGTCGTTCAACGGTGCGACAAAAGCCGTGAGCAAATCGAGGATATAACCATGAAAAAAACGACCCTGGCGCTGTTGATTGCCGTATTTTCAGCAAGCTCGCTCTTTTCAACCGTTACGCAGGCCGACGGCCCTCCGGGACAGGCGTGGCATCATCAGGGCGGACATGAAGGACACGGCGGCCCGGGCGATCGTGACAGGCCTGGACGTGGCCCGGATCGCGGCCCCGATTTCGATAGTCACAGAGGTCATGGCCCCGATCGCCATTTTGAAGAGCGCGACCGTTTTGCCTGGCAGGGGCATGAATTCCATCGCGGCCAGCCGTTGCCGCCTCGCTTCCGGGGTAACGATTACCGGGTAAACGACTGGCATGCTCGCGGCCTGCACGAGCCACCGCGCGGCGAGCGCTGGGCCTCTATCGACGGTAACTATGTGCTGATTGCCGCTGCGACAGGCGTCATTACCTCTATTCTGCTGAACAACGCTTTTCACTAAAAGCCACTTGCCGACATCGCAGGATGTCGGCATATTTTCACGCATTTCACGCATTTCACGCATTTCACGCATTTCACGCATTTCACGCATTTCACGCATTTCACGCATTTCACGCATTTCACGCATTTCACGCATTTCACGCATTTCACCCGTTGGCTTTTTTGCCCCTTTCACCAAAGCAGACCGCTGCCCAAATCCCGCTATCCGACTAATGAAATTCTTTTTCTTTGTTGCAGTAATTTTCATCAATATTTCAGAGGATTGCCGCATTTTCCTCGCAAAAAAACGCTGGTGTTTTTTTGTTCATATCCTATGATCGCATCAAGGCTGGCTTAGGCTAAAGGGAGAAAAAAATGGAGCAAAAGATGAAGCTACTGGAAGGAAAGGTCGAGAAGCTGCTGATTGACGTTGCCGTTATCAAAGCGAACTACGCCACGAAAGTCGATATAGAAAGCGTCAGAAAAGAGCTACATTCCTCGCTCAACACGCAAACCATCTGGCTAATCGCCGCGCTGTTTGTGGTGCTGGGCGTTGGGCTGGGCGTGGCCAGGCTGATTTTTTAAACGAATGCCCCTGTTTTCCTGACCATCTCAACAGGGATAAAAAAGGGCTGTTCAAAAAGGACAGCCCCCCGATCGGTCTGGTAAGGCAGATTAACTGCCGTTAGTGATGCGCGATCACCGAGACGATTGCGCCGGTCGCGATGGCAATCAGCACATAGTTACCATCAATGTTCTGCCAGCGATGGCCCGCCGGTGGCGCTTTCAGGCCGCGTTTATGCCAGTCATTTACCTGATAGCCTTCGCCGCGATATTTTTCCGGCAGCGGGCGGCCCTTGCGGAATTCCGGATGCGCTGCCTGACGGCGCTCTGCCGGATGCGCGTTGTGCCGGGGGTCGCGGTGCTGTTCTGGTTGTGAATTGCCGTGCGATGGATTGCCGTGCTGCTGCTCATGCTTAACCGGCGGCTGGCCGTCCTGCCGTGGCCCCTCGGCAAACGCGCTCAGGCTGGTGGCGAATAAAAGCGCGGAGAGGGCAATAGCGCCTGACTTTTTCATTTTCATTTCCTTGCAGGTCTGATTTTTTCTGGTCGATGGCGTTAATCTGGGGGGCAGGCGGGCGCTTAACAATATCATTATTCTTAAGAAGCAGAGGTTTAACGGTTAATTTACGCTTTGCTGGCAGAAAGCTGACAGGCTTCGCCGCTTCTGTCGGGCGCGGCGGTAAAGCCTGTTGTCGCAAAAGGTAAGGCAAAGTTCGCCGCTTCTGTCAGGCACGAGCGGCAAAGCCCGTTTTCGCAAAAGGTGAGGCAAAGTTCGCCGCGCTTGTCGGGCGCGGCGGTAAAGCGGGATTACGGCAAATATCAGGCGATATGGAACGCCTGCTCCAGCATAAAGCGCAGCTGCGCCTCGCTGTACTCGATCAACGCGTTCTTGCTGTTGGCGCGTGTCAGGATCCAGTCGGCCTCGGCCTGCGTGAGCGGCGGCGGATCCTGCCAGAAAGGCGTGATGGCTTTATCCTGTAGCCATGAGGCCAGCATACGCGCGGGCGGCAGCGTAAAACCGGGGAAAAGCGCGACGGCCAGCTCGTCCATCAGCTTTTGCTGTTGCGCATTTTCACTGTCGTTCAGCAGCTGTAAGAACGGCAGCAGCAGACGCCCGCACACTTCGCCGTGGTGATAATCTTTAATCGCGCCCAGCTCGCCTGCAATACCGTGGATTACGCCCAGCCCGGCCATGCTCAGGCTCAGCCCGCCCTGCCAGGAAGCAATCATCATCTGTTCGCGTGCCAAATCGCCCTGTTCGCCAGGATCGTTCAGATAAGGCCACGCGCTGAGAAAAGCGCGCAGGCCGCTAAGGGCAGCGTGACGGCTGAACAGATTGCCTTTGGCAGACAGATAAGCTTCAAAAAGATGGGTGAAAGCGTCGATAGCGCAGCAGGCCAGCACGTGGTCTGGCGCGCCGCGCAGCAGATCGGGATCGAGGATCGCAACGTGCGGCACAAAATGGGCGTGACGCAGCGAAGCCTTCACTTTGATGTCGGCTTTATCTGTTACCACCGCGTTTTGCGTCGCCTCGCTGCCGGTTCCGGCCGTGGTTGGTACCGCAATCACGGGCAGCGTGTTGCCGCTTATCGGCGTATCGCCCACCTTTTCCAGATAGCGCAGAGTATTTAACGGATGCTGACTTACGGCGGCAAAGGCTTTAGCGGCGTCCAGCACGCTGCCGCCGCCAATTGCCACCACGCGCGCGGCCCGATCGCGCCAGCGTGCCACCAAGCCGTCGATTTCTTCAGGCGATGCTTCGTGGCGCACCACTTCAATCCCGATCAGCAGCGGCTCCAGCTCGGCTTTTATTTTTTGCCAGGCTTCGCTCTGTAAAAACGAGTTGGCGCAAAACAGCAGCGTCGGCTGCGGATCTTCGCTTAGCAATGGCACCAGCTTGTTCAGGCTGCCACGGCCAAAAAAGGTTTGTCGGTTTGCTATCTGACTGACGATCATTTCTGTCCCTCGGCACTTAAAATAAAAACAGGTTTGCGCACTCAGATGGCGCGCGCAGGGCAGCTGAAGGTAATCATCCTGTCCTGCTGCGCGTTGATCACGCTAAAGCGGGTATCGGAAAGCCGCTGCGCCAGCCAGCCCTCTCTGGTCACGGCAGAAGGAATATATTGCTGCGGGTTGCTGGAGTAAAGCTCGCCGCTTTCCAGCTTCAGCTTGTCCATAGTGACGTGAAAAGAGGTAAAGCGGTCGATAATTTTACCTTCGGTATTGCCCAGAACCTGGCCGCTCAGCGTTTCGACTTTACCTTCGCAAACCATACCGCTATTGCCGGAGGAACAGGCAGACAGCAGCAGCGGGGCCGCAATCAGTAAAGCCGTCGTGGGGAAAAGGTCGGAGAGTTTTAGTGGATCCAGCCAGCGCATGATATTCCCTTAACAACGGATAATGGCCTAAGTATAGCCTTCGCTCTGGATCCGCCCTGTAAAAGCGTAAAACCGCACAAAAAGCGGGGTCAAGCCGCGCCGCGCGGGGATGTAACGAACCTATTATCATTTTGTGGCTTATTGCTGAATCAGTTCAGCCAAATCTTTAACAACGGTTGCAAACAGGTTATTGAGTGCTACAATCCGGACGTTTTTGATACTTTCATCTTATTCTCAGCCTGCGCACAGGCGTTTGCACGGGCGGAAAGCGCAATTACCCTTATTTTGCAGGGGATTAGCAGGCAAGTTTCAAAACAGCTTGTATACTTTTTCTGCGCTGGCGATTTTATCGACAGCAGAGAAGCTTTATCGGGCGTCAGGCTGCACGCATTCTGGCAACGAATTGATCAACCGAACCAATCCTGTGAATAAAAAATCTGCTCTTTTATTGACGCCGCTGGTCCTGCTTCAGCCTGCGACCAGCCATGCACAGTCTGCCGCCGCGCAGAAGGATGCCGCCTCCACGCCGGAGAGCTCGCTGATGGTCATCAAACAGCGCAGCGGGCTTTCTGAACTGGATACGCCAGCCGCCGTCAGCGTGGTCAGCGGTCAGCAGCTGCGCAACAGCGCGCCACAGGTGAATCTGTCAGAAACGCTGGGCAGCGTGCCCGGCCTGCAAATTCAGAATCGACAGAACTACGCACAGGATCTCCAGCTCTCCGTTCGCGGCTTTGGCAGCCGTTCCATGTACGGCGTGCGCGGCGTGCGCGTCTATGTTGACGGCATCCCGTCCACCATGCCGGACGGGCAGGGCCAGACGTCTAATATAGATATCAATTCGGTTGATAAGGTTGAAGTGCTGCGCGGCCCTTACTCCGCCCTTTACGGCAACGCTTCCGGCGGCGTGGTAAATATCGACAGCGAAACCGGCAGCCAGCCGACCACCTTAACCGCAGGCACTTATTACGGCAGCTACGGCAGCTGGCGCAACAGCGTTAAAGCGAGCGGCGCCACCGGCGACGGTACGCATGCGGGCGACGTAAACTATATGATTTCCGGGTCGCGTTTCACCACGCACGGTTTCCGCGACCAGAGCGGCACGCAAAAAAGCCTGGGCAACGGCAAATTCGGCGTGCGTATCGATGATGTCAGCACGCTGACGCTGATGTTTAACAGCGTTTCGGTGGATGCCAACGATCCGGGCGGCCTGACCCGCGACGAGTGGAAAGCGAACCCTCGCCAGTCGCCGCGCGGTGAGGCCTACAATACTCGCAAGAGTCTTGACCAGACCCAGCTGGGCCTGCGCTATCAGCGCGAAATGAGCGATAACGATCGGCTTACGCTGACGGCCTGGCACGGCGAGCGTCACACCACGCAGTATCAGTCGATCCCCGTCGCCGTACAGAAAAACCCGGCTTATCCGGGCGGCGTGATCGTGCTGGAGCGTAAATATTCCGGCGTGGATACGCGCTGGCAGCACGACGATCGGCTCGGTTCCGTGCCGTTCAGCCTGATCGGCGGCCTGGACTATGAAACCCTGACCGAACGTCGTCAGGGATTTGAAAATTACCGTATCGATAACGGCAGCACGCTGTTGGGCGAGAAGGGCAGCCAGCGCCGCAACGAAAAGAACGTGATGTGGAATCTCGATCCTTATCTGCAAACCAGCTGGAACCTGACCTCAAAATGGACGCTGGATGCCGGGCTGCGCTACAGCACCGTCAGCTTTGATTCCACCGACTATTATATGACCGCCGGCAACGGTGACGATAGCGGTAGCAAGCGCTATCACAAGCTGTTGCCGATGGGCTCGCTGAATTATGCGCTGACCGACGCCTCCAATCTTTACTTCTCTGCCGGTCGCGGTTTTGAAACGCCGACGATTAACGAGCTTTCCTACCGCTCCATCAGCGGCAGCCAGACCGGGCTGAACCTGGGCCTGAAGCCGTCAACCAGCGACACCTTCGAGCTGGGCAGCAAAACCCGTATCGGCTACGGTTTATTTACCGCCGCGCTGTTCCAGACCAATACCGATAACGAGCTGGTGGTGGCGCAAAGCAGCAACGGCCGCTCCGTGTATAAAAACGCGGGTAAAACCCGGCGTCGCGGCCTGGAGCTGGCGCTCGATCAACAGTTCGCCGAAAACTGGCAGCTGAAAATGGCCTGGACGCTGCTGGACGCTACCTACCGCAACGAAACCTGCGATAGCGCTGGCAGCTGTACGCCTTCCGGCAATCGCCTGCCGGGTGTGGCGAAGAATATGGGCTACGCTTCTTTAGGCTGGCTGCCGGAAGAGGGCTGGCACGCGGGCGCGGAAGTCCGCTATATGGGCAGCATTCAGGCCGACGATGAAAATGACGCTAAGGCGCCATCCTATACCGTTGCCAGCCTGAATAGCGGCTATCGTTTTAACTGGGATAAGTGGTCGCTCGATACCTTTGCCCGCGTCGATAACCTGTTTGACAAAGAGTACGTCGGATCGGTCATCGTTAACGAAGGCAACGGACGCTACTACGAACCGGCGCCGGGACGGAATTACGGCGTCGGCGCAACGCTCACTTATACCTTTATGTAAACTCTAATCCAGAACAGCCAGCCGTCGGGCGTAAGCCTGGCGGCAGGTTCAAAGCACCGGGATGGATAAGCTGTATGTAACCGGGTGTTTTTTTTACGATTGGGCTGCTGCCTAATCGAAGACGTTAAATTTTGGTAAGGTCCATACTATGCAAAGTAAAGCACCGTTATCACGGACTCTCGTGATCCTTACGGCTGTATTTGCCGCACTCAGCGGGTTATACCTGCTGATTGGCGGTATCTGGCTGGCCAAACTCGGCGGCTCGTTCTACTACATCATCGCGGGTGTGGTTGAACTGGTTGTCGCCTGGCTGCTGTTCCGTCGCCGTTCTTCAGCGCTGATGCTGTATGCGGTATTCCTGCTGGCAACGCTTATCTGGTCGTTGTGGGAAGTAGGCTCAGACTTCTGGGCGCTGACGCCGCGTCTGGACGTGACCTTCTTCCTCGGCCTGTGGCTGGTGCTGCCTTTCGTTTACCGTGGATTGTCTCAGGGCAAAGCGGCACGCGGCGCGCTGAGCGCGGTGCTGGCGGTTACGGTTATCGCCCTGGCTTACGCGGTGTTCAACGATCCGCAGGAAATCAACGGCTCGCTCAGCACGGAACAGGCCGCGAACGCTGAAAAATCGGCTGACGGCATCGCTGCCGGCGACTGGCCTGCTTACGGTCGTACCCAGGCCGGCACTCGCTATTCGCCGCTGACGCAGATCAACGATAAAAACGTTGGCCAGCTGAAAGAAGCGTGGACCTTCCGTACCGGCGATATGAAGCGCCCAACCGATCCGGGCGAAATGACTGACGAAGTCACCCCGATTAAAATCGGTGATTCCCTGTACCTGTGTACGCCTCACCAGATCCTGTTTGCGCTGGATGCGGCTACCGGTAAAGAGAAGTGGAAATTCGATCCGCAGCTGAAAACCGATCCTTCCTTCCAGCACGTAACCTGCCGTGGCGTTTCCTATCATGAAACCCCGGCGGCGGCCGATGTGCCGGCTGGCGGCAAGCCTGCGCTGTGCGCACGTCGCATTATCCTGCCGGTGAACGATGGTCACCTGTACGCACTGGATGCGGAAACCGGCGCGCTGTGCCCGGAATTCGGTGAAAACGGCAAGCTGAACCTGCAGCAGAACATGCCTAACGCGCGTGCTGGTGCTTACGAACCGACTTCTCCGCCAATCGTTACCGATACCACTATCGTTGTGGCCGGTGCGGTAACCGATAACTACTCCACCAAAGAGCCTTCTGGCGTGGTGCGTGGTTTCGATGTCAACACGGGTAAACTGCTGTGGGCATTCGATCCGGGCGCGAAAGATCCGAACGTGGTGCCGGAAGGCGAGCAGCACTATGTGGCTAACTCACCTAACTCGTGGGCGCCTGCTGCTTACGATGCCAAACTGGATCTGGTTTACCTGCCAATTGGCGTAGCTACGCCGGATATCTGGGGCGGTAACCGCACGCCAGAAATGGAGCGTTACGCGACGGGTATGCTGGCGCTGAATGCGACCACCGGTAAAGTGGCCTGGTTCTACCAGACCGTTCACCACGATCTGTGGGATATGGATGTGCCGGCCCAGCCGACGCTGGCGGACATTACCGTTAAAGACGGCAGCACCGTTCCGGTTATCTATGTACCAACCAAAACCGGCGATATCTTCGTTCTGGATCGTCGTAGCGGTAAAGAAGTCGTTCCTGCGCCAGAAACGCCAGTGCCTCAGGGCCCGGCAAAAGGCGACCGTCTGTCTCCTACTCAGCACTTCTCTGAGCTGACCTACCGTCCAAAAGACAAGCTGTCCGGCGCGGACATGTGGGGCGCGACGATTTACGATCAGCTGATCTGCCGCGTGATGTTCCACAGCCTGCGTTATGAAGGCCCGTTCACGCCACCGTCAGAGCAGGGCACCCTGGTATTCCCGGGTAACCTGGGCATGTTCGAGTGGGGCGGTATTTCAGTTAATACCGATCGTCAGATTGCCATTACCAACCCAATGGCGCTGCCGTTCGTTTCCCGTCTGATCCCACGTGGTCCAAACAACCCAATGTGGCCGGATGAGAACGACAAAGGCGGTAGCGGCAGCGAGACTGGCGTTCAGCCGCAGTACGGCGTGCCGTACGGCGTGACCCTGAACCCGTTCCTGTCTCCGCTGGGCTTCCCTTGTAAGCAGCCAGCATGGGGCTACATCTCTGCGGTTGACCTGAAAACTAACGATATCGTGTGGAAAAAACGCATCGGTACCGTTCGTGACAGCTCGCCGGTGCCGCTGCCGTTCAAAATGGGTATGCCTATGCTGGGCGGCCCAATCTCTACGGCGGGTAACGTGATGTTTATCGGCGCAACGGCGGATAACTATCTGCGTGCGTTCAACGTCACCAACGGCGAAAAACTGTGGGAAGCGCGTCTGCCAGCTGGCGGCCAGGCAACCCCAATGACCTATGAAGTGAACGGCAAGCAGTACGTGCTGATCGCGGCAGGTGGTCACGGCTCCTTCGGCACCAAGCTGGGCGACTATATCGTTGCCTATGCGCTGCCGGACGATGCGAAAAAATAAGTCCGAAGCCGCTGGCTTCTGACGGATAACAAGGGCGGCCTTCGGGCTGCCCTTTTTTTATAGGCTGGCGACAGGGCGCAAAGCCTGCCCAACAGGAGCGCCGCCGAAAGAGAAGCAATGCAGAATGATTATCGGTATAGTCAGCCTCGCTTATTTTTAAAGGAGAGATGCAATGATCCGCCGCTGGCTGTTACTGGCTTCCCTGGCTGTGTCTGCGGGCGCCGCCGCGACTACCTATCCGCTACAGATTACCGATATGGATAATCAAAACATTACCCTGGCCAAAGAACCGCAGCATGTCATCCTGCAGGACGGTCGTGACATCATGGCGCTGGCCTTGCTTGATCGGGAGAACCCTTTTCATCGCGTCGTAGCCTGGAATAATTTGCCGAAAAAGCAGGATCCGCAGACCTGGGCACTGCTCAGTAAAACCTGGCCGGAAGCAGCTAAGATCATTGATATGGGCTTTAATGACCAGGGACAGGTGAATCTGGAAAGCGTGGTGGCACAGCAGCCGGATCTGATGATCGCTCAGCTGCGCGCCAAAGCGGCATTAAAGCAAACTGGCGTGTTGGATACGCTGCAGCGCCTGCATATCCCGGTCATGTTTATCGATTATGAACTGCACCCGGCGCAGAACACTGCCAACAGCATCACGCTGCTGGGCAAGGTGCTGAACCAGGAGCCGCGCGCGAAGGCTTATACGGATTTTTATAACCAGCGTTTTGATGCCATGCAGCAAACCATTGGGCAGATCGCTAAAAAACCTACGGTCTTTATTGAACCGATAGCGGGCAACTCGGACAGCTGCTGCTTTACGCACGGCCATAACGGCTGGGGCGGTCTGGTAGAAGCCGTTGGCGGTAAAAACATCGGCTCGGCGCTGCTGCCCGGGGCTTCAGGCTTCGTCGCGCTGGAGAAAATTATCGCCATGAAACCGGACGTTTATATTATGACAGGCTCGAAACGGCCGAATAAAAACGTGCTGCCGTTTGGCTATAACGTGTTGCCGCAGGAGGTAAAAACGACCTTTACCACGCTGGTCAACCGCAGCGGACTTCAGCAGATTACGCCGGTGCAGCAGGGCAGGGTGTACGGGATTTACCATCATTTCTACAATCACCCGTATAACATTATCGGGATGGAAATTCTGGCGCGCGATCTTTATCCACAAACGTTCAGCAAGCTGGATCCCACCGCCGATTTCCACCAGATTATTACCCGCTTTACTAAATTGCCTGATGCGCCCGTCACGCTCAGCTATGCGCAGCAGTAAACGACGGCGTTTGTGTGGATTGATAACGTAAGGGAAGAGGCATTGCGGGAGAAAAAAGCGGGCCGTAAAGCCCGCCTGAACACCATCAGAAGTTGATGGTTGCGGTAATGCCGCCAACAAAGGCGTCTTTCACTTCACTGACTGCACCCGGCGAAGCAACGTATTGCAGGTTAGGACGCAGGTTCATCCAGTTAGTGACGTGCGCGTTGTAATAAATCTCGTAGTTATATTCCGAACCGCTCTGGATCGGCAGATAAGTTGGATTATCGTAATCGTTCACGCCGTTTTCCCGGTTGGTCTGACGCAGCATTTTGCTGTAGTCGTCATTGACGTGAATACGCGCCGCGCCGATACCGATTTCATCTTCCGTACGGGAGTCAAACGGCCCGGTCCAGACCAGCGCCAGCGACTGGTAATTGTCGGTTTTCGAGGTCTTGTGATCGTTCATTACGCCCTGGGCCACAATGCTCAGGCCGCGCTTGTTATCGCCGCCCATCGCGAACAGCTGCTGTTGTAACAGCAGGTAGCCGCCGTAAGAGTGGTTATCCTCGCCGTATTGACCGTTGCTGTAAGAGCTGTAGTTGTCGCCTTTTACCGAAGAGTAGTAGAAGCCCGCGCGGTAGTTGCCCTGCAGCTTATCCGCGCCCAGCGTCGGCTGCCAGCCCAGCTCGACCGGTACCAGATTGCCTTCGGTAGGGCTGCCGTCAAGGCGGAAGCCGTTGCCGGTGTCGTAGTTGGAAGGCGTCTGGTTATAGAAGCCGACCTGCAGGAAGACTTCCGGCGTAAAGTTGAACTTCACGCGGCCGCCCCACTGGGAAACCGGCCAGTTATACCAGCGATCGCCACGCCAGTTGCCCGCCTGACCGCCGCCGAACGCCAGGTTCTGGAACTTGCTTGGCCAGCTGTCGAAGTCTTCACCCACGGTTACGCGACCCGCTTTCACTTCCACCGTGTGGTCAAAGAAGCCTTTGTTGATCCAGAACTGCGTCAGACGCCAGGTTTGTCCACGTCCCCAGACTTCCTGCACCGATGACAGACCGCCGGAGCGCGGATCGTTGATATAATCCGTCAGGTTCTGGCCGTTACGGCTGGTAACGGTTGCCTGAAATTGGGTATCGGTCCAGTTCAGCAGCTTTTCCAGATCCAGCGTGGTGCCAAAGCCCCACTGATCGGTATAGCGTGCTGACGTGGACTGGTTATAGCCGCCGGAGAAATTGCTGGCGGATTCCATGGTGTAGTTCACCTGAAACTGCACGCCGTCCTGCTCAAGCTGGCTACGGTTGCCGCCCCAGTCGCCAAAGGCGTAAGGCGAGTCGATGCTGAGCGGCGCGTAGTCCGCCAACGCCTGGCCGGAGGCCAGCAGTAATCCAACACCACAGAACGCCACTGTTCTTTTCAAGGTGGATTCGCTTTTCATATTGGGAAACCCTGTTTTAGTGATAGCGCTGCGCTTCCACAAGCGGAAACGCTGTCGCGGCCATCATGCTTTTATCAGCATTATCTCCGGCACAATGCGTACTGTAAGGAGGAAACGGCTGACTAAAGGCGGGAGCGATGGCCTGTGCGGCAGAATGAAAGCACTAATTCGGAATTTTATTGTTATAAATAGTGCTGAATAAGTCCGGGTTTTGCCAAAAAAGCGGCATGGATCACGGTTTGCAGGGCCTGTGCGGGCGAGGGCGGGGGAAAAACGGACGAAACGACGAATGACGGGCAAAAAAAAGGGCCGGATAACCGGCCCTGATGCAGTAACGTTACGCGACTAGCGGCGACCGAAAATCTTCGCGGCAAGGAAGCCCACGCCCGCGGCAATCGCCAGCGAAACGAAAGGGGAATCCTGCGTTTTGGTCTTCACGCAGTCCAGCGCATCGTCAACGGCATAAGAAGCTTTGGCTGCGCCCTGACGAACCTTGCCTTTGAACTCATGCTCCGGAGACTCGGCGGCCTTACCAAACTGCTCCTGGCCTTTGCCCAGCGCTTCTTCGGCTTTATCGTTAGCTTTATCTAGTAGACTCATAGTGCCTCCTTCTTGATGACATGATTTCCTCATGAGAAATTAAAGCATAGACCATCAGTGAAGGCTTGCCGCTGCGGTTGTGTGTAAATTTATGAATGATGTAAAGAAAAAGCGGTAAAAGGCTCGGATAGTTCCTGGCCTTACGCGCTTTAAGTACGCCAGGCATAAAAAAAGCCCACGCGGACGTGGGCTTGCAAACAACCGGCAATCAGAGTATCAGTGAGACTTCATGCCAGCTGCGGTCATCATAAAGCGAAACAGTGTCGCGACAACGCCAAGCGCCAGCACGCTGCCTGCATAAATGACGGCCAGCCACAGGATGCGTTTCCACACCGGAAGCTTAGGCGCCTGCTGAGTTTCAACCATACTATCCTCCGATAAGCCGTAATTAATGGTAATGCTCGTCCGGTTTGATCTTCCCGCGGAACACGTAGTAGCTCCAGAAGGTGTAGAACAGAATAACCGGGATAATCAGCAGCCCGCCAACCAGCATAAAGCCCTGGCTCTGCGGTGGCGACGCCGCCATCCAGATGGTGATGTGTGGCGGAATAATGTTTGGCCACACGCTGATGCCCAGACCGGTAAAGCCCAGGAAAACCAGCGCCAGCGTCAGCAGGAACGGCGAGTAGTGCGCATGACGCTTCAGCGCGCGCAACAGCGCGATGGAAGCCAGCAGCACCAGTACCGGTACCGGCAGGAACCAGAACAGGTTAGGCAGCGTAAACCAACGATGCATAATGTCGGCGTGCTCCAGCGGCGTCCAGACGCTGACGATAGCGATAATCGCCAGCAGCACCAGCAGCAGGGGCTTAGTGATCGCGGTCATTTTGCGATGCAGCTCGTTCTCGGTTTTCATAATCAGCCAGGTGCTGCCCAGCAGCGCGTACGCCACGACCAGACCCAGACCACAGAACAGCGAGAATGGCGTCAGCCACAGCAGCTCAGGGCCGCTGTAGGCACGGTTAGTTACTTCAAAACCGTTGATAAAGGTGCCCAGCACCACGCCCTGGCTGAAGGTCGCCAGGAACGAGCCCACAATAAAAGACTTGTCCCAGAACGGACGGTGCACTTCGGTTGCCTTAAAGCGGAACTCAAACGCCACGCCGCGGAAGATCAGGCCAATCAGCATCAGGGTCAGCGGCACGGAAAGCGCATCCAGGATCACCGCATAGGCCAGCGGGAAGGCGCCATACAGCGCCGCGCCGCCCAGTACCAGCCAGGTTTCGTTGCCGTCCCACACTGGCGCGACGGTATTGACCATCATGTCGCGCTCGGCGGCATCTTTATTGAACGGAAAAAGAATACCGATACCCAGATCGAATCCGTCCATCACGATGTACATCAGCGTCGAGAAGACGATGATGGTGAACCAGATAATAGAAGTATCAATGCCCACGTTATTTATCCTTTTCCGGCGCGTTTAACTTTTCTTTCACGGCAGACAGAGGACGCGCCTGAGTATGACGTGTGCCAGGGCCGCCTTCAGGTTCATCGTGGCCTTCGCCCTGTTTCGGTCCTTTTTTGATCAGGTTAAACAGGTAGATATAGCCCACGCCGAACACCGACATATAGACCAGGATAAAGGCGAGCAGGCTGATGCTCATATGCATCTCGCCGTGCGCCGATACCGCGTCTTTGGTACGCAGCAGGCCATAAACCACCCACGGCTGACGACCAATCTCGGTGGTGAACCAGCCCGCCAGCAGCGCGATCAGACCGGAAGGGCCCATCAGCAGCGCGAACCACAGGAAAGGACGCGAGGTGTACAGGCGTTTGCGATAACGCAGCCACAGGCTGACCACGCCCAGGGTAATCATCAGCATGCCCAGGCCGGCCATCACGCGGAATGACCAGAACACGATCAGCGAGTCAGGACGATCCTCTTTCGGGAAAGTCTTCAGCGCCGGCACCTGCTTGTCCAGGCTGTGCGTCAGGATCAGGCTGCCCAGGTAAGGAATTTCCAGCGCGTATTTGGTTTTTTCCTGCTCCATATCCGGGATACCGAACAGGATCAGCGGGGTAGGTTCGCCCGGCGGGTTTTCCCAGTGGCCTTCAATCGCCGCGATTTTCGCCGGCTGATGCTCAAGCGTATTCAAACCGTGGGCATCGCCCAGCACCGCCTGGATTGGCGATACGATCAGCGCCATCCACAATGCCATAGAGAGCATTTTGCGAATTGCCGGCGTGTCGTTTTTGCGCAGCAGATGCCAGGCAGCGGAAGAGCCAACAAAGAAGGCGCTCGCCAGGAAAGCCGCGGTGGACATATGCAGCAGGCGGAACGGGAAGGACGGGTTAAAGACAATCTTAAACCAGTCTACCGGCACCACCAGCCCATCCTGAATAGCATAGCCCTGCGGCGTCTGCATCCAGCTGTTAGAGGCGAGGATCCAGAAAGTAGAGATGATGGTGCCCAGCGCTACCATGCAGGTCGCGAAGAAGTGCAGGCCCGGCCCCACGCGGTTCCAGCCAAACAGCATCACGCCCAGGAAGCCGGCTTCCAGGAAGAATGCGGTAAGCACTTCGTAGGTCAGCAGCGGACCGGTGATGCTGCCCGCAAACTGCGAGAAGCCGCTCCAGTTGGTGCCGAACTGATACGCCATCACCAGGCCGGACACCACGCCCATACCAAAGTTGACGGCGAAGATTTTCGACCAGAAGTGGTACAGGTCGCGATAATCTTCGTTTTTCGTTTTCAGCCACAGACCTTCCAGCACCGCCAGGAAGCTGGCGAGCCCGATGGTGATAGCCGGGAAGATAATATGGAAGGAAACGGTAAACGCGAACTGTATCCTCGCCAGGTGGAACGCATCTAATCCAAACATTGCTGACCTCGATCTAACATAAACTGCCTTTCTTTTTTATTTACCGCACGTTAACAATAGAGCTGCAGTGCAGTCCCTGTTTATGCGGTTATTTCAACGAAGTTTGATCCTGAGACCAAATCGGGAGAAGGAGTAGCAACAGTAATAGGAATCTCAGATATAACAGCATAGATCTTTGCGATGAATTGTTTCACCGCTGCGTTAAATTATTGACTCCTATTGTTAAACTATAATTACCTCTTGCTACATTTGTGTAAAAATAATGTGCTTTTCAGCGCGTGAAAACGTTTTCATTGCGTTTTGACGCCTGTGGACGGGTGAGCCAATAAAAAAAGAAACTTATCTTTTTTTTATAATAGCTCGTAGCACAGAAACTTAACAGAATATCAATCCTGCGAATAAGCGCACAAATTGGAAATTAAACTGCCGATTAACGCCCCTACAGAAGCTAATGTTATCTTTATGTTGCCATTAGGATTTCTGAGGTTTAAAAATTGCGTGAATGATTGTTACCACCGGGCTGATAGTTCCCGAAAGCAATCATCGTTACGCAAAGCAATGTAAATGTTAAACCAGAAAAACGCATTTCGATGCATAAAGAATTATTTTGTTACATTATCTTTGGCTTTAAGTCAAATTTGCTTGTTGCAGGTCAAGTCGGCGGACTAAAAAGTATGTGTATGGATTTGCCACAGGGACAGGAGGATGACGGCCATATTGTTAACATTATTACCGATGTATCTGGCTTCCTTAGCGTCGGCCCAGACAATCTGGCCATGATGAGCGTGGCGATACGGCAGGGCAGGCGGCCCTCGCTGGCTTTAGCTGCTGACGTTATGAGTGGCTTTCCGTGCCGGGCGGTATTCGGCAGCTATACGCCGCTTTTCCAAACCGCTATAGCCGCCCAAACTTACCTGTGTGCGGCGTCTGATTGAGGCAGCTTTTACGCTCTTTTTGGCGCTGCCGGTATTGGCTTGTTGATTAAAAGGCAGACCGCTGTTTAAAACAGGGTTGGCCTTGCGGTCAGGCTCGTTTCTTCTCAAAGTTGTTATTGTTACGTAAAAAACGGTAGTAACAAAAGTTTGATCTTCATCTCAAATTGTAAATTCCTCTGCGGCAGCCCATTTTAGTTGCGCCATGTTACCGTTAACATGCCAGCAGCAGGTCACTACCTGTCTGTTGTTCCCTACTTATGCCTGCCGCATCTGGCAGAAAAACAGAAGCGGCCCACAGGCTGCCGGAGAAACATCATGCCAATACTCTTTGTCGTCATCGGCGTAGCGCTGCTGCTGTTGCTGATGGTTCGTTTTAAGCTGAACGGTTTTATCGCCCTGATCCTCGTGGCGCTGGCGGTGGGCGTTATGCAGGGAATGCCCGTCAATAAAGTTATTACCTCAATAAAAGCCGGCGTTGGCGGTACGCTGGGCAGCCTGGCGCTGATTATGGGATTTGGCGCAATGCTGGGGAAGCTGCTGGCGGACTGCGGTGGCGCGCAGCGCATCGCCACTACGCTTATCAATAAGTTTGGCAAGGATCACATTCAGTGGGCGGTGGTGCTGACTGGTTTTACCGTCGGCTTCGCGCTGTTTTACGAAGTTGGCTTTGTGCTGCTGCTGCCGCTGGTATTGTCGATCGCGGCGGCGGCCCGCGTGCCGTTGCTGTTTGTTGGCGTGCCGATGGCGGCCTCGCTTTCGGTGACGCACGGGTTTCTGCCGCCGCACCCAGGCCCCACGGCTATAGCAACGCTGTTTCATGCCGATATGGGTAAAACGCTGCTGTACGGCACGCTGCTGGGGATCCCGACGGTAATCCTGGCCGGGCCGGTATTTGCACGCTTTTTAAAAGGCATTGATAAGCCGGTGCCGCAGGGGTTGTATAACCCGAAGAGCTTTAGCGAAGCGGAGATGCCGACGTTTGCAGTCAGCGTCTGGACGGCGCTGGTGCCGGTAGTGCTGATGGCGGTGCGCGCGGTGGCGGAGATGGTGCTGCCAAAAGGGCATATATTGCTGCCGTACGCGGAGTTTTTCGGCGATCCGATTATGGCCACCCTGATTGCGGTGCTGATTGCCATCTTTACGTTTGGGCTGAATCGTGGCCGCACCATGGAGCAAATTACGGACACGCTGGGCGATTCCATTAAAATCATCGCCATGATGCTGCTGATTATCGGCGGCGGCGGTGCCTTTAAGCAGGTTCTGGTCGACAGCGGCGTGGATAAATATATCGCCAGCCTGATGGAGGGCAGTTCGGTATCGCCTATTTTGATGGCATGGTCTATTGCCGCCGCGCTGCGTCTGGCGCTGGGGTCGGCCACGGTTGCGGCGATCACCGCAGGCGGGATTGTGGCGCCGATTATTGTCACCACGGGCGTCAGCCCGGAGCTGATGGTGATTGCGGTGGGATCCGGCAGCGTGATTTTCTCGCACGTTAACGACCCGGGTTTCTGGCTGTTTAAAGAGTACTTTAACCTGAGCATCGGGGAGACGCTGCGCTCCTGGTCAGTGCTGGAAACAATTATTGCGGTATGTGGGCTGGCAGGCTGCCTGCTGTTACAGATGGCGCTGGGGTAATGTCGCGGCGGAGCTGGCGCAAGGCAGTGATGCTGGAGTCAAAGTCGCGGCCAGCCTGAGGTAAGGCAGCAAGGGCAGATCGGAACACGGACACGCCGTGAATCCTTCCCTGGAGGCTCGGTTGGCGCGTCCATGCGCCAAACGGTCCGCTTATCCGCTCAGCCCTTTCTGCCCTCTGACTGTGGCATTGCGGTAAGAGAGTGGCGGCCAGCCTGATGTAAAGCAGCAAGGGCAGATCGGAACACGGACACGCCGTGAATCCTTCCCTGGAGGCTCGGTTGGCGCGTCCATGCGCCAAACGGTCCGCTTATCCGCTCAGCCCTTTCTGCCCTCTGACTGTGGCATTGCGGTAAGAGAGTGGTGGCAAGCCTGATGTAAGGCAGAAAGGGCAGATCGGAACACGGACACGCCGTGAATCCTTCCCTGGAGGCTCGATTGGCGCGTCCATGCGCCAAACGGCCCGCTTATCCGCTCAGCCCTTTCTGCCCTCTGGCTGTGGCATTGCGGTAAGAGAGTGGCGGCCAGCCTGATGTAAGGCAGAAAGGGCAGATCGGAACACGGACATGCCGTGAATCCTTCCCTGGAGGCTCGGTTGGCGCGTCCATGCGCCAAACGGTCCGCTTATCCGCTCAGCCCTTTCTGCCCTCTGGCTGTGGCATTGCGGTAAGAGAGTGGCGGCCAGCCTGAAGCAGAGCGATAAAGGTTGTGATGCTGTACGTAGGGTTGCGGTAGGCCTAACGTAAGCGCAACGGCTGCGCCGGTTTGCCCTATGCCGGTTTAAAACCAGTAAAACCCTTTCGCCATCAGCGCCGCCAGCCCCAGCACCGAGGTAATAAGCGCAGCAAACATCAGCCGAAAGTCGGATTTCATTTCCAGACGCAGATTGATGTTTAATTTGTCGATATCGTAACGCATCTCCCGCAGGTCCGTTCTGATATCGCTGATATGGTTTTTGATGTTATCCACGTCAGATTCAAGTTTTGCGATTTTGACTTGCATGCCTTCTCCTTTTGCTTTGCTTCCTGCTGAAACGACCGGCCCGCGAGCTGGGATAATTCGCGTTTACCATGCTGCCTCATCTTGTCGTTTTGCTTCTCCTGAGTGCTGCCGCGCTGATGTTTCAGGCCAGTGCCGTTTTGCTGCGGTGCGGATCAACTTTATGCCTCTCATTTTTTCCGTCAATAACGAACAGGCGCTTTTTGGCCGCAGAAGGGTATCGCTTTTTAGTTTTGGATAACGGCGCATAAAATAATGAAAATGCATGAAACAAGGCTGGCGTGATTTGCGAGCCGCATCAGCTCGTCTGGCTATCAGAAAGCATCGGCCGACGTGGCAAAAAAACAAAAGTTATTGTTACCGCCAATTTAACTTAAGCGTAGTTATTCTGCCGAATCGCTCCCTTTCATTATTCTTCTACTTTAATTGTGGATTAACCGTCTATGCTTACCTTTTCTTTTTTAACGACTATTTTCCTGGCGCGGCGAACCTCATCCTTTTTCTTGTCGCGGGTTATCTCATTGGTTGCCAGATAACAAGGCTGGTACGTATAATCTTTTGAATTGTCGCAACTTTTTAACTTAAGCCAAATTTTTTGGCGTGGCTGCCGTCGGCCGCTGGCGCAGCTTTTTATATTCAGCCTTGCGGCTTCTTTTTATTATCTGACCGAATGGGCGGGCGCTCGCCTTTGGGGATTATTACAGTATGGAAGAACAAACAGACATCGCTTTCCAGGTGCCCGATCTGCCGCTGGACGGCATTCCGTCGTCGATTCTGCGGCTGGGTAAAAGGCTGGCGGATACCAAATATCAGGTCGATTTGCTGGGTAAAAACGGCTGGGCGGAGCTGACCTCGAATCTGCATGGCCTGGAAGCAGGCGGTGAATGGGATGGGGCGGATGACGCGCTGACCTTTTTCAGCAAGATTTTTCCTTTTGCCATTCTGCCTGCGGAAACGGAGCCGATGGGCGTATTTAACGTGCCGACCGAACGCGTAATTGGCCGCAGCTGGCGCTGGTGGCCTGAACATCTGAACGGCAGCAGCGAAGCAAGGTTTCTTGAGCATCTTAATGGCCCGTTCGCGGCGGATGGTACCTCCTGGTATTTTTTACCTGCGCTGGGCGTGCTGCTGGCCGCGCAGGGACAGGGTCGGGTCAACTACTGCCGCTATCACCATATTCCTTCGATACGCGCGCGCGTCAGTCATCTGCATTACCCGCCAGCGGATCGCTTTCGGCTTTATCACGTTATGCGGGGTGAAACGCGCCAGAGCTGGGTGGTTTACAACAACCGCTATCTGCAACCCGTGCAGCTGCCGCGCATTACCTTGCCCGCGCTGACCGCCTACGGCGTGCACAGCGCCAGCTGGCCGCTGACTTTCCCGCCCGTCGCGCGCGTCTTTGACGAGCTGCATCATCCGCAGCAGCTGGGCGATTTTATTGCGCCGGGTATCGATCTGGAAGCGGTAAAAGGCAGGATCCGGGCAGAGAAAGAGGCCGAGAAGCGCGCGGTGAAACCGGTGAAAATGGCGCTCAGCGATATGGATATTACCAATATCTGGCCGGTCAGCCTGACGCTTTCCTTCTTCTTTATCCTGGCATTGGTCGTGGCCGGATTAACCTCCGGCGCGGGCTGGCCGGGCGGCATCAGCCTGCTGGTTTGCGGCATGGCGGGCAGCCTGCTGCTGTTTATCGCCACGCCGATTTTCCTGGTCAGCAAGCGCCACCACCGCGCCTGGCAGCCGGAGAAACCACAGGCGGCAGAGACGCCGCCCGTGGAAGAAACGGAGGTCAAAACGCCTGAAGCTACTGCACCAGGCGGTGGCTGATCGCGTATCTGACGATATCGGCGTTGCTGCTGAACTGCATTTTCTCCATCATGCGCGACTTATAGGTGCTGACGGTTTTATTACTGATTGCCAGGGCTTCGGCAATGGCGTTGATGGTTTCGCCGTGCGCCAGCATCAGCAGGATCTGGCGTTCGCGGGTCGTCAGCGTTTCGTGCAGCGCGCGGTTGCCGTTCTGGTATTCGGCAAAGACGATTTCCTGCGCCAGATCATGGTCGATATAGCGCGATCCGCGCGCCACGCTGCGGATCGCCGCCAGCAGCGCATCCGGATTCTTGTCCTTGGTGATGTAGCCTCCCGCGCCGCAGTTCAGCACGCGACGGGCGATCTGCGGTTCGTTAAACATGCTCAGCACAAGAATAGGCAGATCTTCATACTGCGAGCGGATACGGTTAATTAAATCTTCGCCGCTGATGCCGGGCATAGAGATATCCAGCAGCAGCAGATCGAGGCCGCCAAGACGCAGCCTTTCCAGTACCTGACCGCCGTCGCCAGCCTCGCCCACGACGGTGATATGGTCGTCGAGCGCAAATATCTGTTTCAGCCCTTCACGCATCAGGGCGTGATCGTCGGCGATCACTAATCTTATGACATCATTCATCCTGCATCCCTGGTTGCTGACGGAAAATAGGCCTGGTTTTTTAAAGGAAGGGTCAGTTCCAGCTGCGTGCCTTCGCCGGGACGGCTGGTGATGGTCACCTGACCATTCAGCATATCCACACGCTCTTTAATCCCTAAAAGCCCGAAGGCGTCGTGACGCACGGAGTGCATCTGGAAACCGCGGCCGTTATCACGTACCTGGATCACCAGCGCGTCGCGGGTGGTCTGGACGATAATAGATACCTTACTGGCGCGGGCGTGACGGGAAATATTGGTAAGCGACTCCTGCACGATGCGGAACACCGTGGTCACCACCTGGTCGGAGAGCGCTACCGGCTTGCCTTCCGGGACGATCAGCATACAGCTACAGCCGCCGTTTTTGACAAACTCGTCGCGCAGCCACTCCAGCGCGGGCATCAGCCCCATGTTCAGCATATTGGGGCGCAGCCGCGTGGAGACGTCGCGCACCACCTGGATGGTGCTGTCGATCAGCGTCATCAGGTAATCCACCTGGCTGGAAACGCGAGCGGGATTTTTGCTTTGCATGCCGATAACCGACAGCCCGGCGCGCAGGCTGGTTAAATGCTGGCCCAGCTCGTCATGGATCTCCCGCGCGATATGCTTGCGCTCCTGCTCGGTGCGCTCCTGCTGATTACTGGCAAGAAGGCGCAGCTGATGATGCGCGGCGCGCACTTCGTTTTCCACTTCCCGCAGGCGCGTGATATCGCGACCCACGGCCAGGATTGTCACCACTTCGCCTTTCAAATCGTATTCCGGTACGCAGCGCACGTGCAGCACCATCGCGCGTTCGCCAAAGCGCGCCTCCAGTTCCGATTCGCTCTTTTCGCCGCTTGCCAGCGTATTGGAAACCAGGCGAAACAGCTGCATACCAGGCTCATCAAACGGAATGCTGTCGGTAAGCCGCCAGCCGCGCGCCTTCTCTTCGCTACAGCCGATTAAATCAAGCACGCGCGGATTAGCATAGAGGCAGCGCAGATCGGTATCGAAGCGGGCTATCAGATCCGGCGAGTTTTCCACCAGCGAGCGAAACTGCTGCTCCTGCTGCAAATAGCGCTCCGTGCGCTGCTTCAGCTCGCGCACGTCGCGCACCACGCACAGCACCAGCATTTCGCCCTCGTGCTCCCAGGCGCTGGAGTTAACCTCGACCGGGATGATTTCGCCGTTATGCATACGGTGCTGCGAGGTAAAGCGGATCCCCTCCGGCCGCAGGCTCAGTTTCCACCACAGCGCGGCGACGTCGGGATCCTGCAGTTCGCCTTCAATATCGGAATAGCTTAATCGAATAAGCGCCTGGTAATTATAACCGAGCATTTCGCAGGCTTTATTATTGATATAAGCCAGTTGGGCATCCTGACGCACCAAATAGATGGCGTCGTTAACGCGGTCAAGCGCGAAGTCGGGCAGAATGGCGCGGCCATTATAAGGCTCTTTACTGACGTTAAGGCTAAATATCTCAGACGAAAGCATTTCTCTCTCTGTTTAATGAAAAAGGGATAATAAGCATAAATTATTACAGCTTATCGTGCAGCTCAGAAAAATTTTTTAACTGACTCAGTACAGCAAATATTTTGTCAGGAGGCCATTAACCTGACTCTGAAAATGGTGACGGATCGCAAATAATTAATTATTACGCGCATCAGCCTGCAAAAATCCTGTTCCTCAGCTTATCGTGCTTTTCAGCGATTCACGCACGCGCGACAGGCGCGATTTTACCGTGCCTAAAGGGATATTCAGCGAGGTCGCCACGTCCTGGTAGCTCCCGTTGCGCTCCACCAGGATCGTCAGCATCCGCCGCGTCTCTTCCGGCAGGCGATCGATCGACGCGGCCATTACGCTGAGTAGCTGATCGTTAGCGATAATATCGCTGGGATCGCATTCCTGAATCAGCTCCAGCACGTTGTCTTCGTTGATGCTGTCAAAGAGGAAACGGTTCTGATGCGTTTTGTAGTAGTTGCGGATGAGATTGGCGGCGATGCCAAAAAGCCAGGTTTCCGGCCGCGACGCGCCTAAAAATTTATGGCTGTTGCGCAGCACTTCCACACAGGTCATTTGCGCAATGTCCTCCACGTCTTCCCGATTTGAAACACGCTTACGAATAAAATTATGCAGCTTGCGATTTTGCTGGCAAAGAATTTCCTGCCATAAAACGGCGACCGGGGCTTCAGGGGTAAAAGACATTTCAATTGGCGTGGCAGTTAACATTTTTTTGCTCCTGGCATTATTCAGATACGTTGTTATTGCAAAGGGTGTGCCAGGCCAGAAAAAAGATGAAATAGCAGTCATAGCGCGGTTGTTCTGAATTAACTAAGAATCATCTGAGACAAATAGCGACAAAAAAGCAAAAAGAGTTGTGCAAGTTTTTACACTAATAACGGAGGTTGAAAGTTTCAGCTGGTCGTGTTTTTTTTACTTTTATTTATTGGGGAACCGGCTTCGTTTTTTTACCACTTAATCCCATCGCGAAATCAACCTTTGGGGCCGGGATGATAAAAGTCCAATCTTCTCTTCAGTATCAACAGGCGCTGGCCAAAACGGTGTTAAAGCAGGATATACCGCGTCCGGCAGCAACGGGCACGGGCACTGGCCCGGAGGTTCGGGCAAGACCGGTAAACACCCCTCTGGCGGCAGCCTCGCTGACCGATTCGCTGGAAGAGATCGGCATGATGTTCAGCGAAAAGGTAGAAAAAAAAACTAAGGGACTGAACCGTCGGCAGATCAATACCCAGCATCTACGCAGCAATCGCGGCGCGGTAGAGCGCATCGAGCGGCTTGGCGAACTCTACCAGATGTTGGACGACGAACAGCAGGAGAAGCTGGAGGCGCGGCTTGGTGCCCTGAAAGGGGTGCTGGGGCGGGAGCCGGATGCGGAGCAGCTGGTGGCCTCTGTGGACGACGATCCGGCGCGCTGCGATCTGCTGCTGCGGATGACGCTGCGCGAAGCCGATCGCAGCGGCGATATTGCGACCGCCAACGCCGCTGGCGAGGCGCTGAACAAACTCGACGAGCAGTACGGCGAAAGCGTAAGGGCCGGGCTGAATACGGCCTCGGCCATCGCCAGCTTTACCACCGATCCCACGGAAAAGCAGGCGATACGTCATCTCTACTATCACGGCATCGTTAAGCATCAGTCGGCGGCGGTAATGCTGGACAGCCTGCTGGAGCGTTTTGGCCGCGAGCAGTTTGTACCAGGACTGCGTACTCTACAGCGCGCGCTGGCGGAGGATATTGCCTCGCTGACGCCTTCGCTCTCTTCGCGCTCGCTGCACAAAATCCACGTTGCCCTGAGCGAGGCGGGGCAGCTGACGCAAATGATCGCTCACAGCGACAAACTGCTTAACCGGCTACGCAGCGGCGGGAAAATTCCGCTCTCTGCGCTCGACGGCCTGGCGATGACCCGACGTCTGCTGGGCATCGCGGAGATGGGGCTACAGCCGCGCGATATAACCGCCATCGTGAAAGAGTTTGAGGTCGAACAGCCGCAGGCGCGGATGCGCTTTCTGAACGGGCTGCTGCCGCTGGTCAACGATATGCCGCCGAAGCTGTGGCGGGACCAGAAAAATCAGCCGGAAGCAGCGACGCTGCTGCGCGCTACCATCACCAAACTTATCAATGACCAGAACCGCGCGGGAAGTCAGGGAGCGGTATGAACAACCTGTTTTTGATCCTCAACCGCATCGCGCTGGCGGCCATGCAGCGCTCCGAGATCATCGGCGCGATGTTTGCGCTGGCGATCGTGTTTATGCTGATTATTCCGCTGCCGCTGGGGCTGATCGATGCGCTGATTGCCGTCAATATCTGTCTCTCTTCGCTGCTGGTGGTGCTGGCGATGTATCTGCCCAAGCCGCTGGCGTTTTCCAGCTTTCCGGCGGTGCTGCTGCTGACCACCATGTTCCGGCTGGCGCTGTCGATTTCCACCACGCGACAGATCCTGGTACAGCAGGACGCGGGCCATATCGTGGCCGCTTTCGGCACCTTCGTGGTCGGCGGCAACCTTGCGGTGGGGATGGTGATGTTCCTGATCCTGACCGTGGTGAACTTCCTGGTGATCACCAAAGGGTCGGAAAGGGTGGCGGAGGTGGCCGCACGCTTTACGCTGGACGCGATGCCGGGCAAGCAGATGTCGATCGACAGCGATTTGCGCGCGGGCATCATCGATGTGAATACCGCCAAACGTAAACGTGTCGATCTGGCGAAAGAGAGCCAGCTGTTCGGCGCAATGGATGGCGCAATGAAGTTTGTAAAAGGCGATGCGATCGCCGGGTTAGTTATCCTCTTTATTAACCTGATCGGCGGTTTCAGCATCGGCGTAATGCAGCTGGGAATGCCGGCAGGCGATGCGATGCACACCTATTCGGTGCTGACTATCGGCGACGGCCTGATTGCGCAGATCCCGGCGCTGCTGATCTCGCTGACGGCCGGGATGATTATCACCCGCGTTTCGTCCGACGGCGACAGCAGCATGGATAACAATATCGGTCGGGAAATTGCGGAGCAGCTCACCAGCCAGCCTAAAGCCTGGATTTTTTCCTCCATCGGCATGTTCGGCTTTGCGCTGCTGCCGGGGATGCCGACCGGCGTCTTTGTGGTGCTGGCGCTGCTGACGCTGGCCTCGGGCAGTTTTCAGGTGTGGCGCACAAAAAGAGAGCTGGTAGCCAGCCAGCCGCAGATGGAAAACGAGGTGATCCCGCCCGAGCTGAACGGCACGGAAGATTTACGCCAGTTCAACCCCACGCGGCCCTATCTGCTGCAATTTCCGGCCAACGCGCGCGGCACGGCGGAAACGCTGGAGCTGGTGCAGGCTATCCGTCGCCTGCGCAACAGCATCGTTTATAACTACGGCTTTACGCTGCCCGCTTTTGATATCGAGTTTCAGGAGCAGCAGCCCGCCGATGAGTTTCGCTATTCGGTCTACGAGATCCCGCGCGTTATCGGCACCTTTGGCGTAACGACGCCTGCCGTCAGCCGCCACGAACATGAAGCGTTGGCGGCGCAGGAGGGCGTGCAGCCCGGCACGGAAGCCAGAAGAGAAACGACGCTGCTGTGGCTGCCCGCCGATCACGCGGTGCTCCAGGACGAAAACGTGCCGCGCTGGGGTTTTCACGAACTGCTGATGAAAAGGATGGAAAACGCCATCCACGCCAGCGCGCCTAACTTTATCGGTCTGCAGGAGACGCGCGCGCTGATGGGCTGGCTGGAGAGCGAACAGCCCGAGCTGGCGCAGGAGCTCCAGCGGGTGATGCCGATCGCGCGTTTCTCTAACGTGCTGCAAAACCTGGTGGCGGAACGCATCCCGCTGCGCTCGGTGCGCGCCATTGCCGAAGCGCTGATCGAACACGGTCAGCACGAGCGGGATATCAGTCTGCTGACCGATCTGGTGCGTATCTCGCTGAAAGAACACATCTGTTATCAGTACGCGCAGGATGATGGCCTGCACGTCTGGCTGCTGACGCCGGAGATGGAAGAGCAGCTGCGCGACGCGCTGCGCCAGACGCAGAACGAGGTCTTTTTTGCGCTGACCCAGGAACAAACGATGGCCATCCTGACCCAGTTGCGCAGCGCCTTTATGCCGGAACAGTCGGCGTTGGCGGTGCTGCTGGTGGCACAGGATCTGCGCAGTCCGCTGCGCGGTTTGATTCAGGATGAGTTCCATCAGGTGCCGGTGCTGTCGTTTGCCGAGCTGCAAACCAACCTGGCGATTAACGTTGTCGGTCGTCTTGAACTGGAGGAGGGCATCGACGCTTTCGATGCCTGAGGAGCGGATTATGTTTGAGCTACGCGTACTCACGGGCCGCCATCAGGGAGCGGCATTGCCGGTCAGCGGCGGGCGCTGGACGCTGGGCCACAGCGAAGAGGCCGATCTGCAATTAACTGACGACGGCGTGGCTTCTCAGCACGCCGCGCTGTGTTTTGAAGACGAGCGCTGGCAGCTGCACGGCATTGAAGGCCAGGTGCGTCAGGCGGAGGGCGAGCCGCTGACGCTGCTGGATCCGCTGTCGCCCGATACGCCTTTT
Source organism: Erwinia sp. TECH1 (assembly GCF_054057575.1). NCBI lineage: Bacteria > Pseudomonadati > Pseudomonadota > Gammaproteobacteria > Enterobacterales > Erwiniaceae > Erwinia > Erwinia sp. TECH1. The sequence continues at coordinate 1,459,256 of NZ_JBSRZK010000001.1, forward strand.
GCGCTGGGCGAGGTCTGGCTCTGTCTGGCGCCGGCGGAGCAGCCCTGGGAAGCGATGCGCGCGGCGCCGCTGCCCGTTGCACCTGCGGCCGTCGCCGCACCGGTTGCTGCCTCCGCGCCCGCGCCTTCGCGCCTTTTTTCTCGCGGTATTCAGGTGCTGTCGGTCAGTCTGATCCTGCTGCTGAGCTTCACGATTATCAGCTGGATCCTTCAGCCCACCGTGGCGCAGACCGCCACCACGCCTTCCAGCCGCAAAATGCTGGAAACCTTACAGGAGGTGCGGCCGCCGCTGCTGGCGATGCTGCGGGAGCGAGGCCTGACGCCGGGGGTGAAAATCGATATGGATAAAGGGCGACTGATCCTGAACGGCGAGCTGAGCAAAGAGCGGTTACAGATCCTCGACAGGATGCTGACGCGCTTTCAGGCGCAGTATAACGTGCTGCCGCAGCTGGTTAACCATACGCGACTGCGCAGCGCGAAGCTGCCTTTCCGCATCGTGCAGATCACCACCGGCAAGCGGGCTAACGTGGTGACGGACGCCGGCGAGCGGCTGTTTGTCGGCGATCAGGTTGGCGATTTGCGGCTGGTGGCGATCACCTCCAGCGAAGTTGAATTCGCCGGTCGGGAACAGATAAAGGTGAACTGGTGAAGTCTGATTTTCCTCTGCTTGACGACTGGTTTACCGCCCATCAGCAGCGGCTGGCGCGCTTCTCGCCGGTGGCTATTTACGGGCGCATTACCGGCATCAGCGGCATTCTGCTGGAGAGCAGCCTGCCGGGCGCCCGCATTGGCGATCTCTGCCAGATTGAGGGCAAAAACAACACGCGGGTGCTGGCGGAAGTGGTGGGATTCAACCCTCAGCACACGCTGCTTTCCGCCTTAGGCCAGCTGGACGGCATCGCCCAGGGCGCCCGCGTGACGCCGCTGTTTCTGCCGCACAGCATCCGCGTGTCGGAGCAGTTGCTGGGCAGCGTGCTGGACGGCTTTGGTCGCCCGATTGAAGCGGGCAGCGTCAGCGCGTTTGCGTTGCCGGGCGAAGCGGACAATGTCAAACCGGTGCTGGGCGATGCGCCGCCGCCAACGGCCCGACCCAGGATCGACACGCCGTTGCCGACCGGGATGCGCGCCATCGACGGGCTGCTGACGCTGGGCGTCGGCCAGCGCGTGGGTATTTTTGCGGGTGCAGGCTGCGGCAAAACCACGCTGCTGGCCGAACTGGCGCGCAATACGCCGTGCGACGTGATTGTGTTTGGTCTGATAGGCGAGCGCGGCCGCGAACTGCGTGAGTTTCTTGACCATGAGCTGGATAGCGAGCTGCGCAGCCGTACGGTGCTGCTGTGCGCCACGTCCGATCGCAGCAGCATGGAGCGCGCCCGCGCGGCTTTTACCGCCACCGCCATCGCCGAAGCCTTTCGCGACCAGGGCAAAAGCGTGCTGCTGATCCTGGACTCCCTGACCCGTTTTGCCCGCGCGCAGCGTGAAATCGGCCTGGCGCTCGGCGAACCGCCGGGACGTGGCGGCCTGCCGCCCTCGGTCTATACGCTGCTGCCAACCCTGCTTGAACGCGCCGGACAAACCACTACCGGCGCGATCACCGCGCTCTATTCGGTGCTGATTGAACAGGATTCGATGAACGATCCGGTCGCGGACGAGGTGCGCTCGCTGATTGACGGCCATATCGTGCTGACGCGCAAGCTGGCGGAGCGCGGTCATTATCCGGCTATCGACATTCTTGCCAGCCTCAGCCGCACCATGAGCAACGTGGTGGCGCGCCAGCAGATTAAAGAGGCGACCTCCGTGCGCCAGCTGATGGCGGCCTGGCAGCAGGTGGAAATGCTGATCCGGCTGGGCGAATACCAGCCGGGCAACGACAGCCTGACGGATGCGGCGGTAGAGGCGCAGGACGCCATCAACGGCTATCTGCAACAGGCGATGCGCGCGCCGTCCGGCTTCGAGCAGACCTGTTTTCAGCTGTCAGAGGTGAGCCGCTATGCGCCGTCACGTTAATCCGGAACCGGAGCCGGTTGCCGACGTCGCCGCCGTTGAGCTGCGGCGCACGCTGGATCTGCTGCTGCCGATCCGTCGTCAGCGGCTGAACCGCAGCGAAAGACAGCAGCGTGAGCAGGAGCAGACGCTGCGCCAGCTGGAGGCGCAAACAGATCGTGCTGGCGAACAGCTGAACGAGCGGCGGCAGGGCTATCAGCAGCTGAGAGCGGGTTTCGCGGCGCAAAACTGCGGCGTGCGTCAGGCCAGCTATCTGCTGGAGCGCGCCCTCGAACAGGAGCAGCAGGCGCTGAAAAAGGTGCACAGCGGACAGCTGAAGCTGCACGAACTGACCCAGGCTCAGCATGATCAGCAGCAGCGCGTCGAGGCGGCGCGTCAGGAGACGCGGCAGCGACAGCGCGATGTGGAGAAACTGGAATTTTTACTACAGCAGGAGGTAAGCGAATGATTACCCTTTCCGCACAGAGACAGGCGGCGCGGCTGCAACAGCAGCACGATCTCCAGCGCCAGACAACGGAACGCCACAGGGAGCAGCGCGGCGAAGCGCGCATCGCGCAGCGTAAAGAGAAGCCTGCCGACGACGGTGAAAAGGTTGCGCTACGCCGCGAGCCGCGCAAGCCCGCGCGTGAAGAAGATGCATTGTTCAGCGAACTGCTGGAAGAGGGCGAGAGGCCGTTTACGCCACCGCCTTTCAGCCAGTCCGATTCTCAGCAGCAGGGCTTTGCGCAGCTGGATGAAAGCAGCGCTTACGGCGCGCCGCCCGCGATGGCGATGTGGCAGGAAATCGAAACGGATCTGCTCGCTGCCACGGAGCAGCGCCCGCCCGCTGAGATGACGCTGACGCTGCTCTTGCCGAAGCTGGGCCACGTCGACGCCCGCTTTTCCGCGCTGGCCGCAGGCGGTTGGGATATCGCCCTGCAGCTGCAGCCCGCCGCCTGGCGCGTCCTGCTGCCGCATCAGGAGCGCTGTCGTCTGTCGCTGCGTCAGCGCATGGCCTGCCAGGTACGGCTGCGTTTCGAACGACGCTCGTCGGAGCAGGAAGCATGAACAGGCTGTCGCTAAAAAAACTCAGTAAACAGGCCGCGCGGCTGCGCGGGCAAATCGGCGCGGGCTGTTTTTATCCCTGGCAGCTGGCCGGTGAACCGGGCGTGCTGCGTCTGGCGCTGGCTGACGGCTATCAGCCCGGCGAAATGAGCGTCTGGCAGTGCGAAGCGGGCACGCTGGCATTTACCGACGCGCAGGCGGTGCTGTCGCTGATGGCTGCCACGCCTACTTTTGCCCTGCCTGCGACCGCGCCGGAACAAAGCTGGTACTGGCCGTGGTGGCAAAGTCAACTTTCTGGCGAACTTCTGGCGTTGTTCGGCCACATAGCTGTAACGGAAGAAAAAGCAGCGGGCGAATTTCTGCTGGTGATGACGCTGGCATGGGGAGACAGAGAGGCGCGCAGTCTGCTGGCGCTTTCAGCCGACACCCTGTCGCGTCTTCTGAGCAAACCCGGCTGGCAGCGAGAAGCCATGCCGCTACCGCCCGATTTACCACTGGCTTTGCCGCTGATTATCGGCGAAGTCGAGCTGTCGCCAGGCGCGCTGAAGCGCGGTGATGTGGTGCTGCCGCCGCAGCCTTTTTTTGCCCCGGACGGGCGTGGAACGATCCGTTGCGCCGGGCGTTTGCTGCACGGAGAGTTGCGGATAACGCCCGGTACGACGGCTCATTTTTATCTTAGCGAGATGGAGAACGATGACGTGACTTTGCCCCCTGACGAGTTTGAGCAGCCGATCACTCCCGATCCCCAGTGGGACGAGGGATCGACGACGGAAGCCACGGATTTCTCCGTACTGCCGCTGGCGCTGTCGGTACGCTGCGGCCAGCTGCAGCTGACGCTGGGAGAACTCTCTGCCCTCGCTCCGGGCGCGACGGTGATGATCGATAACGTGACGCCCGGCGAAGCGCTGCTCTGCCACGGCGACTATGCGGTAGCGAAAGGCGAGCTGGTCGACGTGGAGGGCCGCCTTGGCCTGCAAATCACCCAGATGCTGCCGGGCCACAACCCGCTGGCGCGGTAGACGCATGGATGCTTTATCGCTGAACCCGATGACGCTGGCGCTGTTTCTTGGCGCGCTGTCGCTGGTGCCGATTTTAATGATTGTCTGCACCTGCTTTTTAAAAATCTCTATGGTGCTGATGCTGACCCGCAACGCGATGGGCGTGCAGCAGGTGCCGCCCAACATGGCGATTTACGGCATTGCGCTGGCCGCCTCGCTGTTTGTGATGGCGCCGGTTTTCAACGAAATCAGCCAGCGGGTAAAAACGGTGCCGATTGACACCCAGTCCGCGGAGCGGCTCGACTATACGGTCAGCAACGGCGCGGAGCCGCTGAAGCGTTTTATGGTGAAGAATACCGACCCGGATATCTTGATCCACCTACAGGAAAACGCGCAGCGCATGTGGCCAAAAGAGATGTCGGCCACGGTATCTCACGACAGCCCGCTGCTGCTGATCCCCTCGTTTGTTTTGTCGGAGCTGCAAAACGGCTTCAAGATCGGCTTTCTGATTTTTATCCCCTTTATCGTGGTGGATCTGATCGTCTCCAACGTGCTGCTGGCGCTGGGGATGCAGATGGTGTCGCCCATGACCATTTCGCTGCCGCTGAAAATTCTGCTGTTCGTGCTGGTCAGCGGCTGGACGCGGCTGCTCGACGGCCTGTTTTACAGCTATCTGTGAGGGAAAAATGGATATCCTGACCCTTTTTCGCCAGGCGATGCTGCTGGTGGTGATCCTTTCCGCGCCGCCGCTGATCGTGGCGGTAATCGTCGGCGTCATCGTCTCGCTGCTGCAGGCGGTGATGCAGCTTCAGGATCAGACGCTGCCTTTCGCCATTAAGCTGGTGGCGGTGGGCGTCGCGCTGGCGCTGACCGGCCGCTGGATCGGCGTGGAGCTGACCGAACTCACGCAAAGCGCCTTTGCCATGATGCCTAACGTGAAGTACTAACCAGAAGTTAGCTTTATAAAAAAATAAACCCGCCGGATCGGCGGGTTGTTATTACAGGGTAAAGGACAGGTTTATTCACGCGACTGCTCTGGCAATCAGGCGCTGTAAATTTCTCTGTCAGCGACTTCATAGCCGTTATTTTGCGTGCCGCGACAGCTTCGCCGCCAGGAAACGAGGTGTTCGTAAGTGCCTGTTGCAGCTCGCCATCAACATAAATTTTACTGCCGCTGCCTTTTGACCGTCGTGCCATTAATGTTGGCCGGTCATAAAAACCGGCTGATAGTCAGGAATCGATTTCCAACGGAATACGATAGTTAATACCGTTGATGCGCACGCGCAGCTTGTTGTCTTTCGGCAGTGCTTTCGTGGTCAGCACCAGCGTGCCGTCGGTATCAAAAGCGATGCCGTGCCCGCTAAGCGTACCAAAAGCAGCGGCATCAACCGGTGTCCACGGAGAGCTCAGCTTGCTGACTACCGTATCTGCCACGACCTCGCCACGCGGTGTCCACAGGAAGCACTTGCCGCCATGAAAACGGCTGTCGGTAGTGCTTTCAACCTGTACGTGAACGTAGCCGCTGTTGGCGGGCAGCTTCACATAGATGCTCACATTATTCGCATAGGGCCGGTTTAGCCGGATATCGGTTACCGGGCTCGATCCCCTGACTTCCACCGCGCCCACTGCTTTAACCGTATCGTCGCCTTTCGCCCGGCGCATACGCAGGATAGCTTCCCCGCCGCCAAAGTTATTGGTCAGATTATTAATGGCGCCGCTTGCTGCCGGGCTCTCAGAACGGGCGCCTAAAAAGCGCACGGTAACCTGATCGCTTTCGGCCGTGGTGACATAGTCGCCAACGTAAACCCATACCGGCGCTTCGGTGGTGTTGTTAAAGCGCAGATTGGAGCTGTACCAGTTAGCCGCCATGGATCCGGCCAGCGTGGTGCCAAAAGATTCTTCACGACGGTAGCCCATATCGTAACCGCCGAGATAGCGCACTACCGTGGCGTTATTACGGTTAAACGCGGCGTTTTGCAAATTGATATGGCGCAAAATAGCTTTTGTAAAGGTGATATCGGCAGGCACCGTTGCGCCTTCCATACTGAACACGTCAATGGTCCACTCGCCGTTACTGATATCCATCGGGTAGTTACATTTCTCCATCCAGCCGTTGTAGATACAGCACTGGGTGGCGCGCGGTAAATCAAAGGCCGGCGTAGTAGAGTGGCTTTCCTGCACGTTAAAGTTGCTGAGTTCGATAGCGGTAAGATGATTCCATGAATTTTGATAAGACGGACGGCCTTTCAAAATAGAGTCGTAAGTATTGCTGGTGTAAAAGCTGTTGAACTTCGTATCCAGCGTATCGATCATATTAAATACGATGCCGCCCGTTTGGCTAATATTAAGCCTGTCGCACTGATAGTACTGTCCTTCGGCGCATTTATTCGTCATAAAGCCGCGCGTATTTTTTGCTAAATCGTACTGACCATAAATTTCGAGGCAGGAAACTTCCGTGCGGCGAGCATTGGTATTAAAAACAAAACTGCCTTCATCGCCTATAAGCGTGAGCTTTGCCACAGGCGAGTAGCCGTAAGCAACGGTAGGCCCATTAATTCTCAGCATACGCAGGTAAACAGAAGAAATATTCAGGCTGGATACGGCATAATTACCTTCAGGAAAAGTAATCCAGGCTTTATATGCCTCGCCTGAATGCTTAAACGTGAAGTTATACATGGCTTTGATCGCGGCGATAGCGTCCGTTTTACCATCCGGTACGGCGCCAAAGTCGCCAATGTTTAAATCTGCCAGGTTATTGATTTGTCGACGCCAGTGGTAGGCGTTGCCGGCGGTATTGGCAATGGTGCCGCCATCGTCCGTTGCTGCCGTCAGCGAGCCGACAAACCAGCCGCCGCCGGTGCCTTTATAAATGGCCTCACCAGGGGCGGTGTGACAGCGAAGCAGCACGCTTTCGCCTTCATAGGCAGGGGCAAGCTTGCGCAGATCGTTAAAAGTGGCAACGCTTTTCGTATGTACGTCATTAACAGTAGTAGTGGGCATTTTTTTCTCCAATGAAAAAATAATTTTTAATTAACCAGGCGAGTTAACCCATTGGATATTTAATCTTAAATATCCGGTTTCATTTAATATTATGCAACCTTGTAAGGGTCTTAACTGCGCCTGTTTTATTTTTTAACATGGGAAATTCGTTACGAATATGATTTTTTTACGATGATCGTTAATATTATTTTTCAGGGCGCGATTTACCTTTTTTTATTTTTTTGCAAGGGGCTTGTGATGGGGGTTTTTCTTAAAATATCTTGTAAGAATAATCTTGCCCGCAATGAACGTAAGCAGGCGCTTACCATCTTTAAGTAATCCGTACATCCGTATAGCTTTTTTAGTGAACTTTCTGTGGTTTTCTGCCACTCAGCTATAAACGGCAACCCGAAAGATTTAACAATATGTGGAACAATGTCCTTTTTGATGGCTACCACTTTATCCTGGCGCTGACGCTGGCGATGGCGCGCATTTTCCCCTGCCTGCTGCTGTCGCCGGTGTTCTCGTTCAACGCCATTAAAGGCGGCCTGCGCTCCGGCATCGTGCTGGCGCTGGCGCTGTTTCCCGCACCGATGATCCAGCAGCAGCTGGCGGCGGACGATCCCTCGCTGTTTCTGCTGGCGGCGCTGGCGCTGAAAGAGGTGATTATCGGCGTGGCGATCGGCCTGCTGATGGCGATGCCGTTCTGGCTGTTCGAGTCGGTGGGCGCGTTGTTTGATAACCAGCGTGGCGCGCTGACGGGCGGCCAGCTCAACCCGCAGCTCGGGCCGGACGCCACGCCGCTCGGCTTTTTGATGCAGCAGTCGATTATCCTGCTGCTGGTAGTCGGGCTGGGCCTGTCGACCATTACGCAGATTATCTGGGATAGCTATAGCCTCTGGCCGCCGATGCAGTGGCTGCCGCTGCCGGGCGAAGCCGGGCTGAAGGTCTATCTGGAGCTGCTGGGTGGTATCTTCACGCATATGGTGCTTTACGCCGGGCCGCTGGTGGCGCTGCTGCTGCTGGTGGATTTTAGCGTCGGCATCCTCAGCATCTACAGCCCGCAGCTCCAGGCTACCGTGCTGGCGATGCCCGCCAAATGCCTGTTGGGCATGCTGTTCTTTGTGCTCTATTTGCCGATCCTGAATTACGTTGCGGGCGAGCGGCTGTTCGATTTAAAAGATCTGGTGCCGCAGCTGGCGGACATGTTTAAAGGGGTGCGCTGATGGCGGAAAAAACCGAAGACGCCACGCCCCAAAAGCTCAAGGAGTCGCGCAAAAAGGGTCAGGTCGCCCAGACGCCGGATATTCCCAAACTGCTGATTTGCGTAGGCGTGATGGAGACGATTTTCGCGCTGGTCGGCGGCGGCATGCAGCGGCTGGAGGCGATGATTATGCTGCCGCTTGCCCGCCTGAACGATCCTTTCGGCCATGCCATGCAGGAAGTGATGCTGGACGGGGTGATGGTGCTTTGCTATTTCTGCGGCATCGTCTGCGCGCTGATTTTTCTGCTGCGCATTATCGGCGGCTGGCTACAGTTCGGCCCGCTGTTTTCTACCGAGGCGCTGGCGCCAAAGTTCGACGCCATCAATCCGGTCGGCCACCTGAAGAATATGTTTTCCGGCAAACAACTGAGCACGCTGCTGACCAGCGTGCTGAAGGCGGTCGCCATCGGCGTTATTTTTTACCTGGCGATCGAACCCGACCTGGGGCCGCTGGCGCAGCTGGCCTACGGCGAGGATCTCAACGGCTTCTGGCAGGCGGTGCTGGCGCTGTTTATAAAAATCGTGCGGGAAACGCTGGCGTTGCTGCTGGTGCTGAGCGCGTTCGATTTCGGCCTGCAAAAATATTTCTTCCTCAAACAGCAGCGCATGAGCCATGACGATATCCGCAACGAGTTCAAGCAGAGCGAAGGCGATCCACACATGAAAGGGCATCGCAAATCGCTGTCGCATCAGATCCTTAACGAAGAGCCCAGGCCCAGAAGAGAAGTGGCGGTGGAAGAGGCGGATATGGTGCTGGTCAACCCTACGCACTTTGCCGTCGGGCTTTATTACCGCGCTGGTGAAACGCCGCTGCCGCGCCTGCTGTTTAAGGCGGAAGGCTTAGATGCGCAGGATATTATTGAGGAAGCCAAAAAACGGCAGATGCCGGTGATCCGTTTCGTCTGGCTGACCCGCACGCTGTTCAGAACGGTGAATGAAGGCGACTATATCCCGCGAGAAACGCTGAAGGCCGTCGCCCAGGTCTATCGCCTGCTGAAAGAGCTGGAGGATCAGCAGCTGGATGAAGTGCTGGAAATCGAAGAGTAACAGAGCGTGCAATGCCAGGGCCGCTTTACTGAGCACGGGTGTGATGTCATTTTTAGTCAGTTCAAAGTTGGCTGATTGAATTTATATCATTTAAATCAATATATTAATGGTGAAGCTTCCATTTGAAGATGGCCGTTTACGGCTTATTTCCCGGAATACGGAAACCTTTCCGCTACGGAAACTGCTTAAGGAAATTTAGTGCCAGATAATCCGTAGCCTTAACGGGAATACGCTTTTTTATATTATACGTTTCCCCGTTTTATGTCGGGGCCTGCTGGCTACGTCATATCCGCCAGCGAATACAGCGTGCCGATCGCATCCTGCGGCACTTCGCTGCCGGTGAGTTGGAGCATCAGCAGCGGCGCGCCTTCGGGCGTAGCGGAAAGATAACAGCCTTCGTAACGGCCGGGCGCGAGAAAGCGGCGCATCAGCGCCTCACGCAGCCGGAAAGGGGAAAAAGGAGCGGGCAGCAGCTGGAGCGTCGGCACGGGTTGCGCATAAAAACGCAGCTCGTGTCCGACGGGATCGCACCAGCAGCACGCCTCACCACGCTGCCATGCAGCCAGAAAGGCGCGATGGGAATCGACGCGGATCACTGATTAACCGAAGCCTGTGAATAGTCAAAAGGCCCGTTGCGCATATCCGGCTGCCACCAGATGGTGACCGCCCGATCGTCCGACACCGGGCGGCAAGACATCTCGCTACAGCCCGCGAACTTAGGCTTTGCACAGGCGGTAAGCAGCATCGCCATCAGCAGGATCAGAACAGGTTTTTTCATTATCAGCCTCATTAGCGCGACAGCAGGCGCGTCGTTTTTACGCCGCTGGTGGACAGCGACACCGGCGCCGATTGCAGCAGCGACACGCGGCCAGGTCTGGCCGGCGCCTGCGTATCGTAAGCCACGTACACCTCGGTGGATTCGCCCGGTTGCAGGCGGGTATGCGGCCAGGCGGCCACGGCCAGCGTGCGATCGCCCCGGCAGGATGCCTCGTCAAAACGCGCCTCTTTTCCGCTGGTGTTGGTGATCACGCCTACCGAAATCTGCATCGCGTCGTTGCCGTACCACTGCTGGCGAGCGCTGGCGCGGAAGGTCAGCGGCACCGAACAGAGTGAGCCGAGCGGCAGCCCCGTCTGGCTGGGCTGTAAACCGCCCGGCTGACGGCTTTCGGCCAGATCCTGCATCGCATTTTCGATGGTGCGCTTCATGTCGCCGAACTGATGGCGTCGGTTGATATCCCGCAGCGCATCGTTAATCTGCGCGCTGTTTTGCGCATCAACGTAGCGGGAAGGATCGACCTGGTCGCCAATCAGGTGCGGCGTAATAATAAACAGCCGCTCGCGCTGAGAAGTGGTGCGGTTGTTGGAGGTAAACAGCTTGCCCAGCAGCGGAATTTTGCCGAGGATCGGCACGCGCTCTTCGTCATCGCCGCTCTGCTTGGTGTGGAAACCGCCCATCACCAGCGACCGTTTTTCCTGCACCAGTGCCTGAGTGCTGATCACGCCGTTTTCCGTACCCTGCGCGCTGCCGTCCTCGTTTTTGTCCAGCTTGCCGTCTTCCACATCCACCACCAGCTGCACGGCGGCTTTTTCCGGGTTATCACCGATTGAACGCGGCGTGACGCGCAGGCTGGTGCCCGCCGTTACTTCCCGAATGTCCGCAACCCGCTCGCCGATGGCGGTGATAAAGGCGGTATTGCTGAAGTCGATCACCGCAGGCTGGTTTTCCAGCGTCAACACCGACGGATTGGCGATAATCGACGCGGTGCCTTCGCCTTCCAGCGCCTGAATATCGGCGAAGAAGCGGTTAAAATCGGTAACGAACAGGGTACTGGCGCCGTTCAGCATCGACGCGCCGGCGGTTACGTTGCCGAACTGCCCGGACCAGTTGGTGGAAAGACGGGCCAGCTCGTTGCGGTCGATATCCACGATGACCGCATCGATTTCAATCAGCTTCTGCGGCACGTCGATCATTCTGACCAGCTCCTGATACTCCGAGCGCAGCTTTTTGTTGTCGCGCACCAGCAGCGTGTTGTTGCGTACGTCGGCGGAGACTTTCCCCTGCAGCGTTTTGCCCGGCTGCTGCTCGTTGCTGCGGCCAAGCCGGGTATTGCGGCCAATCATCTGTTCCATGATGCTGCGGCTTTCGTTCTGCATCGCCTGGTAGGGGCTGTCGCTGCCGCCGCGACCGTTCTGCGTGGTGGTGGCGCCGTTGGCCGAACCGTTGCTGTTTTGCCCCAGCAGTTCGTTAAGCATGGTGGCCACGCCGGGCACCACCAGCGTCTGGTTGCGATATTTGATAGTGCGATCCGCCACGTCAGCATATTTCAGCGGAAACGCCATCATTTGCTTGTCTTCGCTGGTTTCCGGCTCGGATTTTTTGCTGAAATCCGCAATCAGATCGACATATTTGGGCGGCCCGGTGACCAGCACCACGCCGTCGTCGGGCAGCTCGCCCCAGCCGAATCGCGGCTCCAGCAGGCCGACGCCCTGTAGCGCCTGTTTAATATCGGGCGCGGCATCCGGGCTGATCTTCAGACGACGCGAGGTCTGCTGCGACTGTGGGCTGACATAAAGCGTGTTGTTATAGACGAACCACTGAAAGCGATACTCCAGCGCCAGCCTGTTCAGAAAGGCCTCGGCATTGTCGGAGCGCAGGCGCGCGGTGACAAAGGTATCGGGCAGGCCGGTGACGTTGGCATCCACGCCGTGGCTGCCGGCGAAATCCTGCAGGATCACGCTGAGCGGCGTATTGTCAGCGGAATAGGCGTAGGCGCCTTCGCGCCATTCTTCCGGTGTAGTGGCGTAGCTGTGTGAGACAGAAAGCCCGATCGCCAAAGCCAGCAGCAAAGGGCGAAAGGGTAAAAAAGCAGACGGCGTAGGCACGCTTCTCTCCTTGTTACAGGCTCGTTGGCCGCATTAGCATCAGCAGGGTGTCCTGCCAGATTTCACATTGATTACAAAGACTTTCTAACAGCGCGACGGCGGCCTCTTTTGCGTCGCTTTTTAACCGCGCCAGCAGACAAAGCGTTTCGCGCTGCGGATGCAGGCAAAGCGCGGCGGTAAGGTCGCCGAAGTGATGCAGCGCCGGGTCGGTCAGCCGCAGCGCCCGCTGCATCAGCGCATCATTAACAGGCACAGGCAGCTGTAGCTCGGCAAAAAAAAACCAGCCGCCGGGCAGGCGCTGTAGCGTGATCGGCATCTCGTCAATCCACAGCGCCAGCTCGCCGTTGGTTTTATCCAGACAGGCTTCAATCAGATCGGCGACATCAGTTGATGGCATCAATGATGGCCTTGCGGATACCATGCTTGTACTGGGTGTACTGCGAGCTGGCCCAGTTGGCGTTGGAGACGTCGAGCATCTCGTTCTGGAAGGCGTACATATCACTGACGTTAAACGGCTGGTCCTGACTCTCTTGCGCGAACTGATACATATCTTTTTGCGCGTGCGCGACCTGACTGGTCAGGCGACGCTGGATCGAATCTTCATAGCTCATCGTTTCAGTCTCCGGTTGGGGGGTGCCATTAAGTGGCGGAGAACGCGAGCGGGTTCCGACGAGGCGAAAAAATTGTTGTGGCAGAAAAGAAGGGCGCTAGTCGGGGATCAGCGCCGCGCAAACCTGAGTCCAGCTCAGGCTCAGCTCGCCGTTGTCGGTGGTCAGCCGCAGCGTGTCGGCATCCAGCGAACTGTCGCTGACCAGCTGCCAGTCGAGCGGATGCTGCTTCAGCCAGGCGGCAGCTTCATCCTGTCGGACGGGCGCGCAGCTTAGCGTAGCGGCAGCCTGACGGCCCTGCGCCTGTTGCAGCTGCCGCAGCATGGCGGTCAGGCGGTCATCGGCGGGCAGCGCCGCCAGCAGCTGATTCATTGCCTGTTTCAGCAGCGCCTCGGCCTGGGGGATCAGCGCCTCCTGCCACTGCTGCTGCTGCTGCTGCCAGTCGGCGAAAAACTGCTCCGCCTGCGCGACAAAAGCCTGCTGTCGAACGGCAACGGCCGCGTCCGCGCGCGTTCTGGCTTCTTCCAGCAGCCGATCGGCTTCTTCTTCGGCACGGGCCAGCCGCTGCTGCGCCTGTTGTTCCGCCGTTTGCAGCAGGCTCAGCGCCTGCTGATGGTCAACCAGCGCTTCGCGGCTCAGCAGCGGCCCCGCAGGCATCGCCAGCACGGCAAGTTTTTTAGTGATCCACATGCGGCTCGGTTCCTGATTGCTGACACTGCCAGATGGCCGCGTCGTAAAGCGCCGCCAGCCTGGCGTGCGGCAGCGTTAACGTGGGATATTCTTCCAGCTGTGCGGCCCATTCAGGGGGAAAACGCAGCCGTAAACGAGGCCAGCTTTCCGGATGTAGCGCGCGCAGCAGCAGCAGGCCGCCGATGGGCCAGGGATGAAAGCAGGCGGCATCCAGCCAGCTGTCGCAGCGCAGGCCTTTGCTTAAGCGCCGACACCAGATCAAATCGCTGCCCGCCATCCCGGACGGCGTGGCCTGTGGGGCGCAGGTGGCGGCCAGCAGCGCCAGTAGACGCTGCCAGCGCTCGTCGTCGAACGCGATCAGCGCCAGCATCCGCGCTGACGGTTCCGGCGGCAGGGCGGGGGAGATGCCGAAGCTGGCCGCGACGGCCTGCGGCTGCTGCCAGCTCAATGCCTGCTGCGCCGCCGGCGGCAGAGCGAAAAAGTCGGATGTCCAGCCCGCCTCCGCCTGTTGCCACCAGCCCTGCTGCCACCAGTGCAGCCAGTCCGCGATGGAAGCCTGCTCCACGGCTTATTTTCCTGTCGCCGCAGCGGCGCTGGCCGGTTTTTCTTTTTTCCGGCCGGGTTTGAACAGCAGCAAAGCGAAGGCGATCAGCAGCACGATGGCGAACAGCGCGAATACCCATTTCACCGTGCCGTACTCATCCGGCGAAAGCTGAAACGGCCCCATCTGTACCACTTCAATCTTGTCTTCATAGGTCTGCGCCGGCACAAAAACGATCGCTAAATCCTTATCGCTTTTGCCCGCCAGGCCCGGAATGCTGGTGGAAACCATCTGGCGGATGCGCGGCTCAATGCTGTCCGGATCCAGGGTGTTATGGTATTTGATAAACACCGAGGCGGAAGCGGGCTGTACCGGCTCGCCGGGCGCCAGCCTTTCCGGCAGCACTACGTGCACGCGCGCCACCACCACACCGTCGATCTGCGCCAGCGTCGATTCCACCTCCTGCGAAAGCGCATAGATATAGCGGGCGCGCTCCTCCATCGGGCTGGAAATCACGCCGCTTTTCTGGAACACCTCGCCAAGATTGGTGCGCGCCTTGTGCGGCAGCCCGGCGGAGTCAAGGATTTTTACGCTGCGCTCGATATTTTCCGCATCGACCGACACGGAAATGCCCGCTTTTTCAATCAGCTTTTGCGCGGCAATTTGATGCTGATTCAGTTCGGCGATGATATCGTTGGCGTCGCTTTCCGCCAGCCCGCTGTACAGCACGGTTTTATCGCCGCAGCCGACCAGAAAAAGCGCCAGCGAGCTAATCATTAGCCATTTCAGCAAAAGTTTCATAGGGGCTTACTGTAGGTTGGTCAGTTTATCAATGCTCTGAACGCCTTTGGCGACGATTTTTGCATTCATTAAATTTTCAATATAGTAATTAGATAAGGCGGCATTAGCATGACTAAATTCTAATAAATTGGACGAGCGGGAAGCTTTTTGTAAATCCTGATAGGCTTCTTTTCTCTGGTGTTCATTATTACTTAATGAACTGGCAATGCCGGAAAGAAAATTCGTGACTTCGGCAGGGGCGGAAACTTTTTCAACCTGCGGTTCTTTAAGCTGGGCCGAAAAAAAATCGACGTCGCTTTGCTGCGGCTCCGCCGTGGTTTTTATTTGCGGAAGCTCGGTTAAATCTGCCGGGGAGGAATTTATTTTCATAACGATCTCGCGCTGGATAACAGAACGAAAAGCGGTGCGGGTCAGGGGCGCAGACCCGCACCAGCAGGCGAAACTAGTACTGGATTTTTACCTGAGCGGCAGCAGAACCCGCCTTACTGGCACTGTCTGCAACGCCGTTCATTTTGTTGTTCTGTGCATCAAGCTTGGCTTTATCGACCATATCCTGCTGCATCTGGCCCTGAACATCCTGCATCTGTGACATAAAGCTTGCGCCATCAGTTGCGCTTTCAACTCTTGTTGCCGCTGTAGCTGCAGTAGAGATACCTGAGGATACTGAAGACATAGTGTGGCTCCTGATTATATTAAGGGGTGGTTGTTAGCATATTCGTTAATTAAGTGGGTGTGGCGCAAAAAGGGTTCCAAAGAAAATAAATTATTTTTATAAACGCATCAGGCAACAATATTCAACAATTTGATACGGTGATAAAGGGTGCGGCGCGGAATACCTAATTCATGCACCACGTCATCAATCTTATGGCCGTGGCGATGCAGACACTCTTTAATCAGGCTGCGCTCAATGCGACGCAGGCGATCTTTTAATAATGTCGCTTCGCCTTCGCCCGGCGTGATATTACACAGCGGCGGCAGATGCAGCACGTGGCGTTCCGCCGCGGCTTTCAGCTCGCGAATATTGCCGGGCCAGCTGTGCAGCAGCAGGGCTTCGTCCAGCGCCAGCGAACGCGGCGGAATAGGCTGCTGTAGCCGCATGGCCGCTTCCTGGGTAAAGCGGCGAAACAGCGGGATAATCAGTTCGGCATGGGAACGCACCGTCGGCGTCTCCAGCTTGATGGTGGAAAGCCGAAAATAGAGGTCGCGGCGAAAACGTCCTGCGTCCACCAGCTCAATCAGCGGCGTCTGGGAAGCGGCGATCACGCGTAGATCCAGCGGCACGGGCTGCGTGGAACCCAGCCGGTGAATGGCGCGGGTTTCCAGCACGCGCAGCAGCTTCGCCTGTAATATCAGCGGCATGCTGTCTATTTCATCCAGAAACAGAATGCCTTTGTCAGAGGCTTCAATGTAGCCCGGCCGGGAATGCGTGGCGCCGGTGTAGGCGCCGGCGATCACGCCGAACAGTTCGCTTTCCGCCAGGTTTTCCGGGATAGCCGCGCAGTTCACGGAAATCAGCGGCCCTTTCGCGCCCGAAAGCTGGTAGATGCGGCGGGTCAGCGTATCTTTGCCCGTCCCGGTTTCGCCTTCCAGCAGCAGATCGACTTTCAGCGGCGCAAGGTTGTCGATCAGCGGATGCAGGCTGGCGTGGATATCCGTTCTGGCTGCGCCAGGCTCGGTAAGGAAAGCCGTGACTTTATCGTGACGGATACTGCCTGATTGTTTCTCACTACCCGTTACCATATTTTCTCCTGTCTACCCTCGGACTATGCAGTTAGCAATCTGCTGCAACTTAAGCGAAAACAACACGGGATCAGCGGCGGGCTGCTCGGGGTAACACTCAATATTCGCTTACTATTTACTAGCGCGGCCTTGAGAGGCTATCAGTTTCCTCTGAAGTTGTTGTGGGGATCTCCGTGGGGCAAGGTAGGGAAATCCCTACACAAATTTCGCAGCGCAGCGGTAAGCTGATGTAAACAAGCGCATTATTTAGATTACAAAACGTTAAGAATGTGTAATTTAATTTACCGTAATTAAGACTTTACCAGCGCCAATGGAACATGCCCGGCCCGATCGCCACCCAACACGGAGACGAAGCCTTGACGGGTGGACTCGTGACGATCATTTCACTGAACAGAGGAAGCGGCATGAAAATAGGCGGCGGTGTAAACGGCGCGATTGGCGGCGGCAAAACGGGTGGCGATGCGGGTCTGGAGCTACCACTCAGCAACAAGCAAAATAACGGTCAGGGCAGCCCGGGACTGGGTAATATCCTGAATTTTGCTACTTCGGCGTCAAATAGCGGCGGCGGCCAGGGCGTGCAGTTTGGCAGCAAAGAGGCGCCTGCCCAGAACGGCAGTAACGGCAGCAGCCAGTCGACAGGCAACGAAAGTAGTATTACGCAATTGCTGAACGCCATTCTGGAGCTGTTGAAAGGCAGCGAGGCGAACAGCTATAAAAACGGCTCTGGCTCTTCGGGCTCTGGCAACGGAACGTCCGGCGCTCAGGAAGCCGCTGGCAGCGGCGATATCATGACCCAGCTGATGGAGATGATTAAAAAGATGCTGGGGCAGTCATCTGAAGGCGCCAACGCATCCGGCCAGGGTGGCTCAGGCGGCTCGGGCGGCGCAACGCAGGGTGGTAAGGGAGCCGAAGACGAGCAGGGCAGCAGCGGGCTGGCTGCTAAGCTGGGCGGTGCCCTGCAGATGCTGGGCCTGGGCGCCATTCTTTCAGCCCTTTCCGGCGGCGCTGGTGCGCAGGGCGGCGGCGAAAGCAAATAGGTTTTCCGGCATACCTTTTCAGGGCGATCGTCGATCGCCCTTTTTTTATCAGGCTGGCAGCGTGCCTTTACCGGTAGCAATGGTATTGGCAAAATCCATCACCTTATCGACATAGGTCGCGTCGCCCGTGCCCGTTTTGGAAATATCACTTAAATCAGCGGTGTTGACGTTGTTTGGCCCGGAATTATAGGCGCGCAGAGCTGCGCCCATACTGCCATCAAATGCGCCGAGCTGCTCTTTCATGTAGAGCGCGCCCGCCATGATATTGTCATGCGCGTTATCAGGGCTGGCGTTGGCGCCCAGCAAATCCGGATTTTTACTTTGCAGATCGGCAAAGGTATTGCTGTTGACCTGCATCAGACCGGCATCCTGTAGCCCGTTGCCGCCGTTGACCGTCGCCGCGCCCAGATTGCTGCGGGACTCCTGCCAGATTTGCGCGGCAAGCACGTTAGCAGGCACGCCGGTAGCCTGCGCCGCATCCTGAATGTCGGCCTCAAAAGGCTTGAGCGAGTCGGGCAGATGAAGATCGCTGTTGCCGAGAGAGAGGGCCGGAGAGCTGCCTGACGTCGCGCTCGTCTGGGCTGCGGACAGCGCTGGGGCAGCGGTTTGCGCTCCGCCGTTTTCCGCTGGGTTACCGCTGTTTTTGAACGTTACTGGCGCGGTGGTGCTGCCTGAACCGGTAGCGCCGCTTTCGCCGCTGCTGGCCTGCTGGCCCTGAAGCAGCTGCTGGATCAGCGGCAGCACGGCCTTCATGATTTCCGATATCAGCTGCGATACCTGCTGCGACAGGTCGCTGTTTTGCTGCGTGTCGTTGCCGTTATTATCAAGCAGGCTTTCCAGCGAGGTGCCCTGGCTGCCTGACTGCGCGAAATTAATCGAGGCCTGGTGTTTTTCATTAAGCGGACTAAGTAAATCTTCGCCGGGCGACAACAAACTATCCAGGCCGGGGATAGTCGGCGGCAAAGCGTTAGCGGAAGAAATTGGGGTCATCATGAATTTCCTTAAGCGTAGACCAGGGAAGAGTGATGATTAGTGGCCCGGAGGCGGTATGGGTTCCGCCTGAGGGGAACTTCCCGTTTTGTCACGCCACTTACTGCTACGGATTTTTACCAGATGGAAAATTTATGCCCTTTAATCTTTTTGGTACCTCTTCTGGCGCCAGCCACCGCACCCGTCATGACGCGAAAGTAATGCTGCCGGGCAAGCCGGGCCTGGAAGGGACGCGCAATGGCCGCATCATCACCGTGACGGAAAGCCAGCAGCAGATCCTGAAAAAAGCGAATCGCTCGATCGAAGACACCTGGAAAACATTAGATAAGGGGTCTGCTAACCAGATCCACGACATCCTGCACACGCGCGGCGGCGTGGTAAAACGTACGGTCGCCTGCCGGGCCGAAAACAGCTCTGAGGATAACCGCCCATGGCGCGCCGCCCGCTTTCGGGCCGGAAACTGCGGCGAAATGGCGGCGGTAAACGGCCTGCTGCTGGCCTCCTCCGGCATCAGCGAGCCGGTAGCCGTTTGCAGCGCGCTGGATGGCGATCACGCCTTTGTGATGGTAGGCGACAGGCGCATCAACGGCGAGCGCATCTATTCCGATGCCTGGCCGCTCTATGGCCGTGCCGACAAAGAGCAGAACTACGACCTGTCCAAACGCTATCGCATCGTGAAAGAGTACGCGCCGCAGGCCGCTAATCCCGAGGTGCGGGAGCGATTAGTGCATGGCGACAAGGCCAGCCGCGAGGAAGTCAATGCGCTTTACCAGCGCGAGATGCGGCGGGAGGGGCAGCCTATCGACAGTAAGGATCTCAGCTCGTTGAAACAGATTGCCCGGCGCCACGGTGGCGGGCTGTATCAGCAATATCAGGCCTCGAAAAATATCAATGTGTACTATCAAACCGAAAGCGGCGGCGATGCCACCGAGCTAAAACCAGAGATGAAGCGATCCGTGTATGAATCCCGGCGCCGTCGTCAGGATGATGCGACCCGTACAGAGGTGGCGGAGCTGATGCGCAACATTAACCGCGGCGTGTAAACGCTTAACAGGAAAATTATGGCTATCAGTCGACTGAAAACGCTACTGGCTCCGCTGCTGCGTCAGTTGCGCATTGATGAGGCGCAGCTGGAAGAGAGCGGAAGCTACGTAATGGAAGCGCAGGGCATCGCGCTGCTGTGGGAGGAGAGCCCGCGAGATTACCTGACGCTAAGCTGTCAGTTGCCGATGCGCGAAAGTGATTTTGCCGATCCCGCCACGTTGAACATGCTGTTGCAGTGCAATCTGCTGGGGCTGGCGCATCCGCCGGTGCTGACCGCCACGCTGCCGGAGCAGCAAAGCGTGCTGCTGTGGACCCGCGAGCCTTTTATTTTACTGGAGCCGCACCAGCTGCTGGCGCTGTTTGAACGCTTTATCGCACAGGCGGAAAGCATGCAGCGCTTTTTGACCCTGCCGACCACAGGCTCGTCATAAAAAAAGGGCCACGAAAGTTGGCCCTTACGCTGTCAGTGCGGCTGTTTAAACCCGGCCTTCACCAGCTCTTCTTTGAAGGCGTTGGTAATGGCACGGTTGCCGCCGGTGACAGGATAGATAACGTTATTGATCACATCATCCAGATAATGCTCATCGAACTCCTGCAGCGTCAGCGGCGAGCCGCCTTCATCATTAATGGCAATTGAGCCGTGGATATGATCGCCCTCGTTTTTTGCCTTCAGGCTGTATCGACCCAGGCTGCTGTCCAGAGTGCTCATAAGATCTCCTTATTACCGTCAGGGATTGGTATCGCAAGCCCTGTTAAGTCTAGCCAGCGCCTGCCTGCGCGCCTAAGATTCCTCTGTAAAGAAAGCGCAAAGTGCGATCGCTGTCGCTTAAAAAATGCATGGCTGGATATTTATTTAATTCATTGATTTTTAACTATTTTTATTTAAACACCGTGAAGGTGCCTGAAATCACAATGATTTAAGGATAAAAGGCGAAAAATGGTACTAAATTGCTGGCAGAGGTCAGGAACGTCTGCGAACGAAGCGGTAAAAGGTCATCATGAAAAGCGACGCAGGCTGTTTTACCACGGGCGGCGGCCGGAAAAAACGGACGGCGAAAACGGCAGGACGGAAATCTTCTTCTATAATCAAGTGGCTACACAGTAGTAATTTTTTTATCTGGCTGAGGAAAATGGAATGAAGATTATTCTCTGGATTATTGCGATTATTTTTATTGTCGGCCTGCTGACGTTAACCGGCGTCTTTAAAGTACTTTTCTGATTAGTCATCAGGTGGCAATACGCGCGTATTGTCACCTTTTGCCCGCCGGTTTCGCCAGAGCGGACGCCGCGGTCATTTTTTCCTTTTTATCCGGTAACTGATGGAATATGTCGGCTTCATCCTGCTCTGTTACCGCGATAGCCTGACGAAACAGGCAATCTTTTAGGGTGATGGGTTTCCAACAATACGCACATATCGCCCCGTGATGATCGCCAAAGCGGTCGCCGCGAGTCGTGAAAATGAGCTCTGCGTGCCCACATCTCCCGCATCGTATTCTCACGTCGGCTCCTTAAATTTCTGTGTTAACCAGGATTAATTTTACCAAAAAACGCGTATAGATCGATAAATAATATTTATCAGTTTCGTGAAATGATATTAACCCATAACAACATGATTCAAAAGAGATAACCCAGTTCTTTCCTTTTATTTACAATAGGGAGACGATGAATATTGTTACTTTGGGCGCTTTTATTTCTTTTTTTGGTTAAATAAGCATTAATTGCGCTAAATAAATGATCCAGATCAAACTCCATTAAAACAATTCATGATTGTAACTGACCCCATTAGCGCATTATTTCGTCCCGTTTTTAATCAGAAAAAAAAGAGAACTTTGCATAACCGCAATGTCGACCGGCTCAACTTTAAAAAAATTTGCACAGTTGAAAATTTGTTCGCTGTGCATTCATGAACCGTTTAATGGCGGTAATTACAATAGGGGCCGGATTAACAATATGACCAGGCCTGCCGTTTTTAATCAGCAACGGCAGAGATTTTTTAACAGCACCACGGGTGAGCGGTAGATTAAAATGACATTTTTTCGCTTTTTTCTTCTTTTCCTGAGCCTGGCAGGCGCAGGAAGCCTGTCCGCTACAGCTCAGGCACAAACACTGGGCGCCGCGATCTCCGGCGGCTGGCAAAATTTTAGCGACGGCGTCAGCACGACCTGGAACGAGCCGCAGCATTACGACCTTTACGTGCCGGCTATCACCTGGCACAACCGCTGGACTTACGACCAGGCGCATATTGATAAATACAACGAGCGCCCCTGGGGTGCAGGCGGCGGCATGTCGCGCTATGACGAAAAAGGCAACTGGAACGGCCTGTACGTGATGGCCTTCAAGGACTCCTTTAACAAATGGGAACCCTTCGGCGGCTACGGCTGGGAAAAAATCTGGCAGCCGCTGCGCAATAAAGATTTTCGGCTGGGGTTGGGCTATACGGCTGGGGTAACGGCAAGAGACAACTGGAAATATATCCCGGTTCCGGCGGTTTTGCCGCTTGCTTCAATAGGTTTTCGTGATGCCACCTTCCAGATGACTTATATTCCGGGGACTTACAACAACGGCAACGTCTATTTTGCCTGGCTGCGCTGGCAGTTTTAACAACAGGCGCACGCTAAAATTAAAATTGATGCGTAAAAAAAGCGATATTTATCACTTTTTCGTGAAAGGCCACTGGACAAAAGGCTCAGCAATTGCTGTACTAACCGTCGACACAGTTTAGTGTCCATTTTTCATGTAAAGGTAATATAGATGTCTAAGATCAAAGGTAGCGTTAAGTGGTTTAATGAGTCCAAAGGATTCGGTTTCATTACTCCTGAAGATGGTAGCAAAGACGTGTTCGTTCACTTCTCTGCCATCCAGAGCAACGGTTTCAAAACTCTGGCTGAAGGTCAGCGCGTAGAGTTCGAAATCACCAACGGTGCCAAAGGCCCATCTGCTGCTAACGTTGCCGCTATTTAAGTTATCAGACAGAATTTTAAAAACCCGCCTTATGGCGGGTTTTTTTTCGCCTGAGTGATGCCTCGTCTCCATGGAATGCCCGGCCAGGTGAGCCTGTAAGCCGGATAGCTGTTGCTAAAGTTCCCGTACTGCTCTGTGCCTGCATATTGCGCAGGTTCCCGCCGTAAGTACCGCTCTTTGCCTGCGTGTTGCAAAGGTTCCCTTAATGCTCTGTGCATGCGTGTCGCGCTGATTGCCGCCTGTAAGTTCCGCCCTCTGTTGGCCTGCCGCGCAGGTTCCTTTAATGCTCTGTGCTTGCGTGTCGTGCAGGTTACCGTCTGTAAGTACCGCCCTTTGCTGGCGTGCCGCGTAGGTTCCCTTAATGCTCAGTGCATGCGTGCCGCACAGATTTCCGCCTGCGAGTCCTGCTCTCTGCTTGCGTGCGCAAAGATCCTGCCCTGTTAGCGCTTCTTCTTGCTTGCGTAAAGATTGTGCCAAAACGTGATAAACGAAACAGTCATCGTTAACTGCGCCGGGTGCAGATGCCTGTTTTGCGGTCTGTGAAGCCCAAACGCGGCTTATTCTGTAACAGGCGTCGGCGTCGGTCGGGTTGCTTATCGTGTCAGTCAGGCTATATAACCTGTAGAAGAAAAGCGCTGACGCCCTGAGCGGGCCGCAATTAACAGGAGAGAGAATGAGGATCCGACTGGCGAATACGCACGACGGTTTTGCCCTGAGCGCGCTGTTAACCGAACTGGGCTATGCCAACACCGAAGTCTTTATTGAGCGTCGTCTGGCGCAGCTGATCGACGACAGGGCAGAACAGCTGCTGATTGCCGAGCAGGGCAGCACCGTATTAGGCTTTCTCTCGCTACATTTTATTCCGCAGCTGGCGCTGGCGGGGGATTTCGCGCGCATCAGCTATTTTTGTATCGCGGACGGCAAGCGTAGCGAAGGCGTCGGACATCAACTGTTAAGCCACGCCGAGAAGCTGGCAAAAGCCCACGGCTGCGATCGGATGGAAGTCCACTGCCATGAGCAGCGCACCAAGGCTAACGCCTTTTATAGCCGGGAAGGCTATAGCGAGGCTCCCCGCTACCTGATTAAAAATCTCGATGCGCACGCTTTTTATCCCCACGGAGAGACATAATGAAAGTGGCTTCAGGACAGTTTGCGGTCAGCCGCAGCTGGCAGGAGAATGCGGCAACCTGTACGGACTTAATGACCAGGGCGCTGGCCGGCGATGCCGATCTGCTCGTTTTACCGGAAGCCGTGCTGGCTCGTGATATCGCCGATCCGGATTTGGTGCTGAAAGCCGCTCAGCCGCTGGACGGGCCATTTTTAAACGAAATCCGTGCAGCCAGTCGCGGCAACGGCTTAACCACAATAATGACCGTACACGTGCCGACCGATAACGGCAAAGCGCTGAATGTGCTTATCGTCATTCGCAATGGCGAAATCCTTGCCCGCTACGACAAGCTGCATCTTTATGACGCTTTTACCATGCAGGAATCCCGCAATGTCACCGCCGGTGACGAGGTGCCGCCGCTGGTGGAAGTTGCCGGTATGCAAGTGGGTCTGATGACCTGTTACGACGTGCGTTTTCCTGAACAGGCTCGTCGTCTGGCGCTGGACGGCGTGGAAGTGCTGGTGCTGCCAGCCGCCTGGGTGAGAGGGCCGCTGAAGGAGATGCACTGGGAGGTGCTGGTAACGGCGCGTGCGCTGGAAAACACCTGTTATATGGTGGCCGTCGGCGACTGCGGCCCGCGTAATATTGGTTGCAGCCTGACGGTCGATCCGCTGGGCGTGGCGATAGCCAGGGCGGCTGAAGCGCCGATATTGCTTTTTGCTGATTTGGATCCCGCCCGTATCGCTCATGCGCGTAGCGTGCTGCCGGTGCTGGAGAATCGCCGTTTCGCTCGCCCTGAACTTATCAGCTCGCGGAAGCTTTGAAATATTGGGTAAGGAACGCTTCGGAGTGAGAGGGCAACGGGTGATATCACCATACCGCTATGGAACAATGGTGTGGCATTGATAACGCGTTGTGGTACACCAGCCCCCAACATCCGCGATTTCAGGCTTTCCTGAGCCGCTTTATCTGATATCATTTCGCAGGCCGCTGTGCAGATATTACTCTGTTACAGATGGCAGTTTGTATTGACCGACAATCTGCGCGTTAATACACTTTATGCTTATTGACCTTTACCGGTCCGGTTAAATAAAGAAGGTGTGTATGGAAGGTATCAGTATTGCCAAACTGCTGATTATTGGCGCTCTGATTGTATTGCTTTTTGGAACCAACAAGTTACGCTCGCTGGGCGGCGATCTGGGTTCGGCGATCAAAGGCTTTAAAAAGGCGATGAGCGACGATGACACCTCCGCGAAGAAAGCGCCTGTCGCTGAAGAAAAAGCGGCTGAACAGGTTGCTCATAAAGAGTAACGCCCGCGTTAAGCGATAAAAAAACGGATGACAGGGTCATCCGTTTTTGTTTTTGTTGCAAATATGTAAAGAGTTATTTCACTTCCAGGCCTTTCGCCTGCATATCCGCATGGTAGGAAGAACGCACGAACGGGCCGCAGGCCGCGTGGGTAAAGCCCATTTCCATCGCCGCCTCTTTCATTTCGTCAAATTCCGCCGGACTGACGTAGCGCTGTACCGGTAAATGGTGGCGGCTTGGCTGAAGATACTGCCCCAGCGTCAGCATGGTCACACCGTGACGGCGTAAATCGCGCATCACTTCCACGATCTCGGCATTGGTTTCGCCCAGACCCACCATCAGGCCTGATTTGGTCGGGATCTCAGGATGCGCTTCTTTAAAGCGCTCCAGCAGCTTCAGCGACCACTCATAGTTGGCGCCGGGACGAACCTGGCGGTATACGCGCGGCACGTTCTCAAGGTTGTGGTTAAACACGTCCGGCGGCGTGGCGTTCAGAATATCCAGCGCGCGATCCATACGGCCACGGAAGTCCGGCACCAGCGTTTCGATTTTAATGGTCGGATTTTTAGCGCGGATAGCAGTGATGCAGTCGGCAAAGTGCTGAGCGCCGCCGTCGCGCAGGTCATCGCGGTCAACGGAAGTGATCACCACGTAGCGCAGGCCCATATCGGCGATGGTCTGCGCCAGCTTTTCCGGCTCGTTGGCGTCGGGCTGCACGGGACGCCCATGCGCCACGTCGCAGAAAGGACAGCGGCGGGTACAAATCGCGCCCAGGATCATAAAGGTGGCGGTGCCGTGGTTAAAACATTCTGCAAGGTTAGGGCAGGAAGCCTCTTCACAGACGGAGTGCAGACCGTTTTTACGCATGGCGGCTTTAATGCCCTGAATGCGGCTGGAGTCGGCAGGGAGTTTGATTTTCATCCACTCCGGCTTACGTAAAATCTCTGTGCGTTCGGTGACCACGGTTTTGACCGGGATCAGCGCCATCTTATCTGCGTCGCGGTACTTAACGCCGCGTTCCATCTGAATAGGTTTACTCATAATCTTGCTGTTTCCAGGTTGGCATGCGCTAATCAGCCGCGTGACGTTCAAATTTTTTTGAGAAAAGCGCAAAAATTATATCACCTCGCGGCGCGGGTTTCAGCCAGGGCAGAGGAGAAAATGTGACGGAATTGTAAATTTATGGCGTTCGCTCGTCCAGCCACTTTACGTCCGCTATCGCCAGCTCGCGGGCAAAATGCTTGATTAACAACGGCTGCACGTCGGCCAGCGTCACGCCCTTTTTATAGGCGCTGATTTGTGTCATCTCCAGCCCGGCGTAGCCGCAGGGATTGATGCGCAGAAAAGGCGCAAGATCCATATCCACGTTCAAAGCCAGCCCGTGAAAAGAGCTGCCGTTGCGGATGCGCAGGCCCAGCGAGCAAATTTTTTTGCCCTCGACGTAAACGCCGGGCGCATCCGGCCGGGCAGCGGCCTCGATATCGTAGTGCGCCAGCGTGGCAATCACCGTTTGCTCAATGGCGGTAACCAGCTCCCGCACGCCGGTTTTGCGCCGTTTCAGGTTTATCAGCACGTACATGACCTGCTGACCTGGCCCGTGATAGGTGACCTGTCCGCCGCGATCGCTCTGCATAACCGGGATATCGCCCGGCATCAGCAGATGCTCCGCTTTACCGGCCTGGCCTTGAGTAAATACCGGCGGGTGTTCCACCAGCCAGATTTCGTCAGGCGTTTCCGCGCCGCGCTGATTGGTAAAATCGTGCATGGCCTGAGAGACGGGCGCCCAGGGCTGCAAACCGAGCTGACGAACGAGTAGGGTATCCTGATGCATGGAGAGTCCGGTCAGGGAGTAAAGAAGGGAGTATAACGCCGAACGAGGGCCGTGGTCAGCCCCCGATCGGTGATGGCTACAGCACCATCCGCACGATTTCTATTTTGCCCAGCTCGTCATACAGCGTTTCCACCTGCTCGATATGGGTCGCCGTAATGGTAATAGAAACCGAGTGATAGTTGCCTTTGCTGCTGGGTTTTACATCCGGAGAGTAATCGCCAGGCGCATGGCGCTGTACGACTTCAACTACTTGATCAACCAGCTCCGGCTGCGCCAGACCCATCACTTTATAGGTGAACGGGGTAGGAAATTCGAGCAGTTCTTTAAGATTGGTTTTCATAGGGGCTCCGGTAACGCTAAAACAAAGACTCCCGCCAACAGCGGGAGCCTACAGATAATATCAATATGCGGGCCATTCAGGCCGAAATCAAGCGCGGAACGCGACAGATTTAGCCAAACCAGTGATGGAACATCAGCTTGATGTAGTCAACGATACGGCCGAAGAATCCGCCTTCCGGCATATCGTTCAGCACCACCAGCGGATGCTGCTCAATGGTTTTGCCGTCCAGCTGGAAGTTGATGGTGCCGACCACCTGGTTTTTCGCCAGCGGCGCGTGCAGTTCGGTGTTGCTCAGCGTGTAGCTGGCTTTCAGATCCTTCATGCGGCCGCGAGGGATAGTCAGGTAAACGTCTTTCTGCACGCCCAGCTGCACGCGGTCGCTGTTGCCGAACCACACCGGCTCGGAGGCGAACTCTTTACCGGCTTTCAGTGGCGCCACGGTTTCAAAGAAGCGGAAGCCCCAGGTCAGCAGCTTTTTGCTCTCTACTTCGCGGCCTTTAAAGGTACGTCCACCCAGCACGGCCGAAATCAGACGCATCTGGCCTTCGGTCGCGGAAGCGACGATGTTATAGCCTGCCGCATTGGTGTGGCCGGTTTTGATGCCGTCAACGTTCAGGCTGGTATCCCACAGCAGGCCGTTGCGGTTGGTCTGGCGGATATTGTTAAAGGTGAAATCTTTTTCTTTATAGACCGAGTACTCATCCGGCACGTCACGGATCAGCGCCTGGCCGATCAGCGCCATATCGCGCGCCGAGCTGTACTGACCTTCGGCGTCCAGGCCGTGTACGGTCTGGAAATGGGTATTTTGCAGACCCAGCGCCTTAACGTAGTTATTCATCAGGCCGACAAAGGTGTCCTGACTGCCTGCGACATAGTCGGCCATCGCCACACAGGCGTCGTTGCCGGACTGAAGCACGATACCGCGAGTCAGCTGCGAAACCGGCACGCGATCGCCCGGCTTCAGGAACATCAGCGAAGAGCCTTTAAACACCGGGTTGCCGGTCGCCCAGGCATCTTTACCCACGGTGACCATATCGTCCTGATGAATTTTGCCCGCTTTGACCGCCTGGCCAATCACGTAGCTGGTCATCATTTTTGTCAGGCTGGCCGGATCGCGGCGCGCGTCGGCGTTTTTCTCCGCCAGCACTTTGCCAGAGTTGTAATCGATCAGCACATAGGCTTCGGCATCAATATCCGGCACGCCCGGGATCATGGTTTTGATGTTCACGTCTTCAGCGTGGGCGAAGGCGGTAAGGCTGAGGGCGATCAGCGAACCTGCCGTCAGGCGTTTGAACAGTTGGGAAGAGGTCAGAGTATTCATGTCGGGGACAACAACATCCATGGCTAAGTTAAAAAAAAGTGACTCACTATAGCAAATGCATTTCGGAGCGGCATCCGTCTTTACCTGGCTCATACAGCGTAACGCCAGGTAAAGATGGATTGCCGGATCGTTATCACATTTTGCCAGCTGCCGTGGTCACGAAAGAGGTGAGGTTGGCTTCGCTGGCAAGCCGTTGCTGCAGCGCTGCCGCCTGCTGACGCGAGGTAAAATGCCCCAGCTGCACGCGATAAACGCCGCCGCGCGCGTCAACGCTGCCCGGCACGCCAAATTGTTTGCTCAGCGAGGCCGCCAGCTGCTGTGCGCGTGCGCCATCTTTCAGCGCGCCCGCCTGCACCGTAAAGGCCGTTCCGGCTGCGGCCGGTGCCGAAGTCGCTGCGGCTGGCGCCGAGACAGGGGCTGGCTGAGTCGGCACCGGTGCCGGTTCCGCTGGTGCAGGCTCGCTGCCTTCCAGGACGCCATTGGCCAACGGCTGCGGCGCGCCTAAAAAGCCGCTGCTGCGTACCGGCGCGCCCAGGTTGTCGTCGCTGCTGAGCGTGCTGTTATCCACGGGCCGGACGTCAGGCGGTGTTTGTTCAGAAGACGAGGCGCCGGTGCTTTCCTGCGCGCTTGTCATGCCCTGTGCCGCCGCCGCGCCGCCCATTACCACCATGCCGCCGCTGAGATCCGGGCGAGGCGGCAGCGCGTAGCTTTGTTTCGCGACCGTGGTGCCGATGGTGCCGGGGCCGGAAACCGAGCCGTCCGGCGCGACCTTAATAAAGTCCACCTTCACGCGGGAGTTATTGGAAATATTCAGGCGATCGCCCGCCGCTTTGGACAGATCGATAATGCGGCCCGGCTTGTAAGGCCCGCGATCGTTGACCCGCACCACGATTTGTCGTCCGTTCGCCAGGTTGGTGACGCGCACATAGGACGGCAGCGGCAGAGTAGGGTGCGCCGCCGTCAGCGCCTGCGGATCGTACTGCTCGCCAATCGCCGTGCGGCTGCCGTCGGCCGATTCGCTATACCAGCTGGCCAGCCCGGTTTCGCTGAAATTAGACGGATCGGTGACGATGCGGTAGTTCTGGCCGTTGACCCGATAATCCTGGTTGGCATTGGGGCTTAACGGCTCGTAGCGCGGCTCGACGCCGCCGATTTCAACGACCGGGCCGTTATAGGTTTGCTGTTGCTGTGTAACCGGTGCCTGCTGTTGTTCAGTAACACAGCCTGCCAGCAGCGCCGCTGCCAGACTAATCCAGAGCCAATCCTTACGCATATAAGCCTCTTAAACGCTTTTCGACAACAGTTTACGGTGGGTATGGATCGACATAATAATGCCAAACCCGGCCATCAGAACAATCAGGGCGGAGCCGCCGTAGCTTACCAGCGGCAGCGGGACGCCGACCACGGGTAATATACCGCTGACCATGCCAATATTCACAAAGACATAAACAAAGAAGATCAGCATCAGGCCGCCTGCCATCACGCGGCCAAAGGTGGTTTGCGCTCTGGCCGCCATCAGCAGGCCGCGCATGATCACCAGAATATAGAGCACCAGCAGCACCAGCACGCCGACCAGGCCCAGCTCTTCGGCCAGCACGGCAAAGATAAAGTCGGTGTGACGCTCGGGTAAAAACTCCAGCTGCGACTGGGTGCCGTGCAGCCAGCCTTTGCCGCGCAGCCCGCCGGAGCCGATAGCGATTTTGGACTGAATAATATGGTAGCCCGCGCCCAGCGGATCGCTTTCCGGATCCAGCAGCATCATGACGCGGTCGCGCTGGTAGTCGTGCATCAGGAAGAACCAGAGCACCGGAATGAAGGCGGCGACCAGCATCACGGCCACGAGGATCAGCTTCCAGCTCATGCCTGATAAAAACAGCACAAACAGGCCGGAGGAGGCGATCAGGATAGCCGTTCCCAGATCGGGCTGCGCCGCCACCAGCAGCGTGGGCATAAAGATCAGCACCAGCGCAATCGCGGTGTTTTTAAGCGTGGGCGGACAGACGTCGCGGTTGATAAAGCGCGCCACCATTAGCGGCACGGCTATTTTGGCTATTTCCGAGGGCTGAAAGCGCACCACGCCCAGATCCAGCCAGCGCTGCGCGCCTTTACTGATATGGCCGAAAGCGTCCACGGCTATCAGCAGGATCACGCAAAGGATGTAAAGATAGGGCGCCCAGCCTTCGTAAACGCGCGGCGGGATCTGCGCCATGACCAGCATGATCACCACGCCCATCGCAATCTGGCCCAGCTTGCGCTCCATCATGCCCGGATCCTGGCCGCTGGCGCTCCAGATAACCAGCGCGCTGTAAACCAGCAGGGCGGAAATCAGAATAAAAAAGGTCGGGTCGACGTGGATCCTCGTCCAGATAGTGCTTTTCTGGTGCCGATCGTTCATGGTTATTCGCCTTCATAGCCAGACGGCACCGGAGCGGCGTCTGGCAGGTTGGTATTGTTGTCCCCGAGCATAATATGGTCGAGAATTTGCCGCATAATGGTGCCGACCGCTGGCCCCGCGCCGCCGTTTTCCAGGATCATCGCCACCGCTACCCGAGGATGATCGTAAGGCGCAAAAGCGGTCATCAGCTTATGGTCGCGCAGCAGTTCGGAAATTTTATGGGCGTTATAGGTTTCGTTCTCTTTCAGGCCGAATACCTGCGCCGTTCCTGACTTGGCAGCGATTTTATAAGGCGCGTCGGAAAAACTTTTGCGCGCCGTGCCGTTAGGTCGGTTGGCTACGCCATACATGCCGTCCTTGGCGATTTCCCAGTAGCCGGAATGAATATCGGCGACCGGCGGGATCGCCGGCTGCTTCCACGGCACGGTAACGTTATTCACCTTGTTGGCCATCATCAGATGCGGCGTACGCACGATGCCGTCGTTAATCAGGATCATCATCGCTTTGTTCATCTGCACCGGCGTGGCCGTCCAGTAGCCCTGGCCGATACCTACCGGAATGGTGTCGCCCTGATACCAGGGTTTTTTAAAGCGCTTCATTTTCCATTCGCGGGTCGGCATGTTGCCGGCGGTTTCTTCCACCAGATCGATACCGGAAAGATGGCCGTAGCCAAATTTACCCATCCATTCGGAAAGCCGGTCGATGCCCATATCGTAGGCGACCTGATAGAAGAAGGTATCGGCGGATTCTTCCAGCGATTTGGTGACGTTAAGGTGGCCGTGGCCCCAGTGCTTCCAGTCGCGGAAGCGTTTTTCAGAGCCGGGCAGCTGCCACCATCCCGGATCGAACAGGCTGGTGTTTTTATTGATTACGCCGGCGGAAAGCGCCGAAACGGCAATATAGGGTTTTACCGTGGAGGCTGGCGGATAGGCGCCCTGAGTCGTACGGTTAATCAACGGGCGGTTCGGATCCTTCAGCAGCTTGTTGTAATCTTTGCTGCTGATGCCGTCGACAAACAGGTTCGGATCGTAGCTGGGCATGGAAACCATCGCCAGGATTTCGCCGCTGCGCGGATCGGTTACCACCACGGCGGCGCGGCTGCCCGCCAGCAGCGTTTCGATATACTGTTGCAGCTTGAGATCGATAGTCAGCCAGATATCCTGACCCGCCTGCGGCGACTGTTCGTGTAGCTGGCGGATCACGCGGCCACGGTTATTGACCTCGACCTCTTCATAGCCGGTTTTGCCGTGCAGCATATCCTCGTAGTAGCGCTCTATGCCCAGCTTGCCGATATCGTGCGTGGCCGCGTAGTTAGGCCATTTGCCTTCTTTATCCAGTCGCTCAACGTCGCGATCGTTGATCTTGGAAACATAGCCCAGCACGTGGGTGAGGGCTGAGCCGTAAGGATAGTAGCGGCGCTGGTAGCCTTTGACTTCCACGCCGGGAAAAGCGTATTGATTCACCGCGAAACGTGCGACCTGCACCTCATTCAGCCCGGTTTTTACCGGAATAGAGGTAAAGCGGCGCGAACGCTTGCGCTCTTTTTCAAAGGCGACGATATCTTCATCGGTCAGGTCGACCACCGGGCGCAGCGCCAGCAGCGTTTTTTCGAGGTTTTCGACCTTCTCGGGCACCAGCTCAATCTGATAGATAGTGCGGTTCAGCGCCAGCGGCGTACCGTTACGATCGTAAATAATGCCGCGGCTTGGCGCGACAGGCACCAGCTTGATGCGGTTTTCGTTGGAGCGGGTACTGTAATCGGTGTAGCGGATAATTTGCAGATGATAGAGATTAGCTACCAGGATGCCGGAAAGCAGTAAGATGCCGAAAAAAGCGATCATTGCCCGCCGAACAAACAGCGTCTGCTCGGCGGTATAGTCACGAAAGGCGTTACGTTGTAATTTCATCCGCTGCGTTAATCTGTCCAGTTAAGGGCTATTCGCGATGGTAAGGGTGATTAGTGGTAATACTCCATGCCCGATAAAGGCTTTCCGCCACCAGCACGCGCACCAAAGGGTGAGGCAGCGTCAGCGTGGAGAGCGACCAGCTCTGCTCGGCGGCAGCCTTGCAGGCGGGCGCCAGGCCTTCCGGGCCGCCGATCAGCAGGCTGACGTCGCGGCCGTCCTGCTTCCAGCGCTCCAGCTGCGTCGCCAGCTGCGGCGTTTCCCACGGCTGCCCCGGAATATCCAGCGTCACGATGCGGTTGCCTTTGCCCACCGCCGCCAGCATCATTTCGCCTTCCTTTTCCAGAATGCGTTTGATGTCGGCGTTCTTCCCGCGTTTGCCGGCCGGCACTTCAGTCAGCTCAAACGGCATATCCTTGGGAAAACGGCGCAGGTATTCCATAAATCCGGTTTGCACCCAGTCAGGCATTTTCGTGCCGACGGCAACCAGCTGCAGCTTCACGGATTAGCTCCAGAGCTTTTCGAGTTCGTAGAGACGACGGCTCTCTTCCTGCATCACGTGGACGATCACATCGCCCAGATCGACCACCACCCACTCGGCGGCGGCTTTGCCGTCAACGCCCAGCGGCTTCAGCCCCGCCGCGCGCGATTCCTGCACCACGTGATCGGCGATAGAGGCGACATGGCGCGTTGAGGTACCGGTACAGATAATCATGCAGTCGGTGATACTGGATTTGCCCTGTACGTTAACAGTGACAATATCCTGGCCTTTCAAATCGTCAATTTTATCGATGACGAATTCCTGGAGTGCTTGACCTTGCAAAAGGTTCCCCTCTGAATACGGTTGAATGAGATGTAAATCCGCCAGGCGGAAGCGCTATTATCCCACGTCGGCGCGGAAGATCCACGTTCCTGAGTCGAATAATTGTGAGCTTGTGTAGCCGCCGGGTAAAAAACATGGCAGCGGAGAATAACAGCCCCCGGCTGAGAGTCAATGGCTGCCGGGCCGATAGTTGCCCCGGAGAAGAGATGACGGCCGCAGAGGTACGGCCGTCGACAGAAAGAAAAAAGCGCAAGCGCGCAACGGCTCTTCCGCCTGTGTTAACGAAGTTGTAGCTTTATGCCGTTAACGGTTATTTGTCGGTTATCACCAGGGCGGGAAAATGCGTTTTAACGCATTCGGTATAGTCGCCTTTTTTGAAGGCGCTATAAGGCGTTTGCTAACCTACCCGCTTACAGGCGTAGCTTTTGCCGCCCGGATTTTTTGCGTTGTAATCCCAGTTCATTTCCCGGTAGATGGGCAGGGCGCTGCCGCCGCACTCGACACGACCGTTGATGACCTGCGCCGTTACGCCGAAACCAGGCACCATGCCAGCCGCTTTAATCCAATGCGCTTATAAGAAGGACAAGTTTTGCTAAAAGTAAAGGCTTGATAAAAAAGGAAAGGCATTCTGTAAAAAGGCTGAATCAGCTTCGTACAAAATCCGCTGCTTTATTTAAGGGATATAAAGCAGCGTTATGAACGAAATAATTATTTTTGTGCCGGATAAAGATTTTGCTGGTTTATCCAGTTAATCACTGCCTCTGGCAGCATCCCGTCGCAGGAAAGGCCGGCGCGGCGGCGTTGCCGGATCTCGGTAGCGGAAATCGGCAGCAGCAACGTATCAGCAAGAAAAACCGATCCGGCGGGAAAATGATGCAGCCGCGAAATATCTTCTGTGCGGTGCGTGTCAAGCCAGTGCTGCTGTTCCGGCGTGGCCATGTTTTCGGCATAGCCGGGACGTTTACAAACCAGCAGATGGCAATAATCCAGCAGCTCCTGCCAGCGATGCCATTTATGCAGCGTCAGCAGGGAATCCTGACCGATAATAAACCCCAGCGGCTGCTGTTCTCCACGCTCCCGGCGAAGCTCAATTAATGTATCAATCGTCCACGAGGGAGTCTGACGCTGTAATTCGCGCTGGTCGATATCAAAAAGTGAATTATTAGCGATAGCCAGAGAAAGCATTTTTACGCGCTGGGCCGGAGAGGCTTCCGGCTGAGGGCGATGGGGCGGCACGTTGTTGGGCAACAGGGTAATCTTTTGCAGGCCAAGCCGGGCGGCCAGCGTTTCCACCGGGCGAAGATGGCCGTAGTGGACAGGATCGAAGGTGCCGCCAAACAGCGCCTGGAGCGTGGCCGGTTCAGTCATCGCAGAAGGTCTCGGGAAAAGCAGTGGTGCAGAGCAGCAGCGACAGCGTTTCCAGTTCGCGCCAGACAGCCTGACCATAATCCTGCTTGATCGTCAGTTCGATACGCGTCAGCAGCCTCACCGCCTGCGCCAGCTGTTTCGCCGTCAGCCGCTGCAGGGCCTCCGTAAACAGCGGGCGACGGTTCTGCCAGACGCGATGCTGGTCAAACAGCGTGCGCAGCGGCGCCTGCTGCATTTGCCGCTGTAGCGTCAGCAATGTCAGCAGCTCTCTTTGCAGCGTGCGCAGCAGGATCACCGGCTCGCTCTCTTCCGCTTTCAGCTGGCGCAAAATATGCTGCGCCCGCTTGCTTTTGCCGGCCAGCAGCGCATCCACCCAGTGAAAGGGCGTAAAATGGGCGGCGTCATTAACCGCCTGTTCCACTCTGGGCAGCGTTAATTTGCCGTCCGGCCAGAGCAGCGAAAGGCGTTCCAGCGCCTGCGACAGCGCCAGCAGATTGCCTTCGTAGCAGTAGCAGAGCAGCTGCACGGCTGCATCGTCCACCGTCAGCCGCATGCTTTTCGCGCGCGCGTTTACCCAGCGAGGCAGCTGAGCCTGCTCGGGCGTCTGACAGGGCACGATAACCGCGTTGACGCTGAGCGCTTTAAACCACGCGCTGTTTTCCTGAGCTTTGGTCAGTTTAGGCGCGCGCAGCAGCAGCAGAATATCCTCGTGCAGCAGCGTGGACAGCGTCAGCAGCTTTTCCGCTATCGCGGCATTCGGGCCGTTTTCCGGCAGCGATAAAAGCAGCGTCTGGCGGCTGGCGAACAGGCTGAGCGCCTGACAGGTTGAATAGATGGCGTCCCAGTCGGTCTGTTGATCGACCGCGACGCTGAAATGTTCGGTGAAGCCCTGCTGCTGGGCGCTGGCTCGTACGGCATCCTGCGCCTCCTGCAGCAGCAGCGGTTCATTACCGCTCAGAATATAGCAGGCGCGCAGCCCCTCACGGAGCTGCGCGACAAGCTGTTCAGGATAGATCCTGATCATCTGGCGTAAGAGCTATCTGGTAAAACAGCGCGCGATGAAGTCTGGTCAATCGCAGGCGGTGAATTCCCCAGCGTATTGACGGAGCTGTCGTTTTCCGCCGCGTGGACGGTCAGCAGCTTACGCACCAGCTGCTGGGCAGCCTGCACGCGCATTTCACTGATGATGATGTCCTGCTCGGAATCTTTCGCCAGCGCCGCCAGCGGGTTATCAAAGAAGGAGCGATAAACCGTGGCGCTCAGCGGATAGATGCCTTTATTCGGGATCAATACCTGCGCGTTAACGGTCATCACCAGCGAGTACTCGGCGGTTTTACCATCCTGGAAAATAGACGCGGTGTCGCGTCCCTGAGTTTCCGTCCCCAGACGCAGCGACGGCACGTCTTTGCGCAGGCCCGGTTTTTCCAGCACGGTTACGTTGTTAAGACGCAGCTGCTCACGAACGGCACGCGCCAGCGGCCCGTACGGATCGCCCGTATCCACGATCATGGTTTTCATTTCGTGCGGAACCGACGTGGTTCCGCGCAGGTGATAGCCACAGCCGGCGGTAAGCAACACCAGCCCGGCGATAAGCATAGAGATAATCTGTCGCACGCTTCCTCCTGACATTAACCCACGACCAGGTTAAGCAGCTTGCCCTGAACGTAAATCACTTTACGGATAGTTACGCCATCAAGATATTTTGCGACCAGATGCTCCTGTGCGGCACGCGCCTGCACCTGCTCCTGAGTCGCATCCGCCGGAACGGTGATCTTGCCGCGAACCTTGCCATTTACCTGCACCACCACCAGCAGAGAATCCTCTACCATTGCGGCGTCGTCAGCCTGCGGCCACGGCGCATTATCCACTTCGCCTTCGCCGCCCAGCGCTTCCCACAGGGTGAAGCAGGCGTGCGGGGTGAAAGGATAGAGCATACGCACGACGGCCAGCAGCGCTTCATGCATCAGCGCCCGATCCTGCGGCTCTTCCTGCGGCGCGCGCGCCAGTTTGTTCATCAGCTCCATAATGGCGGCGATGGCGGTGTTAAAGGTCTGGCGACGGCCAATATCGTCCGAGACTTTAGCGATGGTTTTGTGCAGATCGCGACGCAGCGACTTCTGATCTTCATTAAGGCTGTTCAGGTCGAGCGCGCCAGCCGGGCCTTTCGCAGTATGTTCAAAGACCAGCTTCCACACGCGCTTCAGGAAGCGGTTAGCACCTTCCACGCCGGACTCCTGCCATTCCAGCGTCATTTCGGCCGGAGAGGCGAACATCATAAACAGACGCACGGTATCCGCGCCGTAGCGCTCGACCATGACCTGTGGATCGATGCCGTTGTTTTTCGACTTGGACATTTTGCTCATGCCCGCGTACACCAGCTCGTGGCCCGCTTCGTCGGTGGCCTTCACGATGCGGCCTTTTTCGTCGCGCTCGACGGTTACGTCAACCGGCGATACCCAGTTGCGCTCGCCGTTGGCGCCCAGCCAGTAGAAGGCGTCAGCCAGCACCATGCCCTGGCAGAGCAGGCGTTTGGCTGGCTCATTGGAGCTGACCAGACCGGCGTCGCGCAGCAGCTTGTGGAAGAAGCGGAAGTAAAGAAGGTGCATGATCGCGTGTTCGATGCCGCCTACATACTGATCGACCGGCAGCCAGTAGTTGGCCGCAGCCGGATCCAGCATCCCTTTGTCGAAATCCGGGCAGGTATAGCGCGCGTAGTACCAGGATGACTCCATGAAGGTGTCGAAGGTGTCGGTTTCACGCAGCGCTGGCCGGCCGTTGACGGTGGTTTTTGCCCACTCGGGATCGGCTTTAATCGGGCTGGTGATGCCGTCCATGGTGACATCTTCCGGCAGGATCACCGGCAGCTGATCTTCCGGCGTCGGCATAACCGTGCCGTCCTCCAGCGTTACCATAGGGATTGGCGCGCCCCAGTAGCGCTGACGGGAAACGCCCCAGTCGCGCAGGCGATAATTGACCTTGCGCTCGCCCACGCCTTTCTCTGCCAGGCGGGCGGCGATGGCGTTAAAGCCTTCTTCATAGGAGAGGCCGTCGAATTCGCCGGAGTTGAACAGCGTGCCTTTTTCGGTCATTGCTGCCGCGCTCAGATCCGGCTCGCTGCCGTCCGCATTGAGGATAACCGGCTTCACCGGCAGATCGTATTTGGTGGCAAACTCCCAGTCACGCTGATCGTGGCCCGGAACGGCCATCACTGCGCCGGTGCCGTATTCCATCAGCACGAAGTTGGCGACCCACACCGGCAGCTGTTCGCCGGTCAGCGGATGCGTGGCGAACAGACCGGTCGCCATGCCTTTTTTCTCCATTGTCGCCATTTCTGCTTCGGCGACTTTGGTGTTGCGGCATTCAGCGATGAAATCCGCCAGCACGGGGTTGTTCATTGCGGCCTGGATGGCCAGCGGATGACCGGCAGCAACACCCAGATAGGTCACGCCCATAAAGGTATCCGGACGCGTGGTATAGACGGTCAGCTTCTCTTCACTGTCTTTGACGTCAAAGGTGATTTCCACGCCTTCGGAGCGGCCAATCCAGTTGCGCTGCATGGTTTTGACCTGCTCAGGCCAGCTTTCCAGCGTGTCCAGATCGTTTAACAGCTCGTCGGCATAG
This sequence comes from Erwinia sp. TECH1, assembly GCF_054057575.1. NCBI lineage: Bacteria > Pseudomonadati > Pseudomonadota > Gammaproteobacteria > Enterobacterales > Erwiniaceae > Erwinia > Erwinia sp. TECH1. The sequence goes on from NZ_JBSRZK010000001.1 coordinate 1,497,906, forward strand.
GCGGTGATTTTGATAAACCACTGCGGGATCTCTTTACGCTCGACCTTGCTGTCGCAGCGCCAGCAGCAGCCGTCGATAACCTGTTCGTTAGCCAGCACGGTCTGGTCGTTCGGGCACCAGTTAACGGCGGAGGTCTTTTTGTAGACCAGGCCTTTTTCATACAGTTTGGTGAAGAACCACTGCTCCCAGCGATAGTATTCCGGCTGGCAGGTTGCCAGTTCGCGGCTCCAGTCATAGCCAAAGCCCAGCAGCTTAAGCTGGTTCTTCATATAGGCGATATTGTCGTAGGTCCACGGCGCTGGCGCGGTGTTGTTTTTTACCGCGGCGCCTTCGGCAGGCAGGCCAAACGCATCCCAGCCGATAGGCTGCAGCACGTTTTTGCCCAACATGCGCTGATAGCGGGAGATCACGTCGCCGATGGTGTAGTTACGCACGTGGCCCATATGTAGGCGGCCAGAAGGATAGGGCAGCATGGAGAGGCAGTAGTACTTCTCTTTGCCTTCCTCTTCGGTGACTTTAAAGGTTTGCTTCTCGTCCCAGTGCTGTTGAACACGGGATTCTATCTCTTCCGGGCGATATTGCTCTTGCATGGCAGCCAGTGGTCCTTTGTAAATAGCGCCGGGCACCTGGTGAGTCGCGCCGGGCTTAATGTTCGTTCAGATCCGCATAGCATAGCTGATCCGCCCCCGGCGCAACAACAGTAACCGCCCCGACAACGGGCATTTCTCTGCAAGCTGGAAGATGGCAGGCAAATTTCACCGCCGTCCCGCTGCAATAATCCGTTTAGCGCTAAACTGAATGAAGCATATATCGGCACGCTCAGGAGATAAAATGAACAAGGTTGCTCAGTATTATCGTGAACTGGTTTCCTCTCTGACCGAGAGAATTAATAAAGGCGAGCATGATATTGATGCTTTGGTGGAGGCCGCCCGGCAGCGCATGAATAATCGCGGCGAACTGACGCGCAGTCAGATTGACGACGTTACCCGCGCCGTGCGCCGCGATCTGGAAGAGTTCGCCCGCAGCTATACGGAAAATCAGGCGGACAGCGGCGACAGCGTTTTTATGCGGGTTATTCGGGAAAGCGTCTGGAAAGAACTGGCGGATATCACCGACAAGAGCCAGCTGGAGTGGCGCGAGGTTTTCCAGGATTTAAATCATCACGGCGTTTATCAGAGCGGCGAGGTGGTCGGGTTGGGCAATCTGGTCTGCGAAAAATGCCAGTTTACCCGAGCTATCTATACGCCGGAAACGCTGACGCGCTGTCCGGAATGCGGCAACGATCAGTTTCAGCGTCAGGCTTTTGAACCCTGAGCAGCAGGTAAACGCGCGGGCTGCTTTACTGCCCGCGCGGCAGATCCTGGGTCGAATTCCATTTAAAGCGCCGGGCCTTTTTACTGCCCGCGCTGGCTCAGGGACTAGTGCAGAATTTTGGCTAAGAAATCTTTCGCACGATCGGAGCTGGGATTATTAAAGAAATCGTCTTTCGGCGAATCCTCAATAATTTTGCCCTCATCCATAAAGATCACCCGGTTCGCCACTTTGCGGGCAAAGCCCATCTCGTGCGTCACCACCATCATGGTCATGCCTTCGTTCGCCAGCTCCACCATTACATCCAACACTTCGTTGATCATTTCCGGATCCAGCGCGGAAGTGGGTTCATCAAACAGCATCGCGACGGGATCCATACAGAGCGCCCGGGCGATAGCCACGCGCTGCTGCTGACCGCCGGAAAGCTGACCGGGATGTTTATTGGCGTGCGCAGACAGCCCTACGCGCTCCAGCAGCTTCAGGCCTTTCTGACGCGCCTCTTCTTTATTACGCCTGAGCACTTTAACCTGCGCCAGCGTCAGGTTTTCTACAATCGTCAGATGCGGGAAAAGCTCAAAATGCTGGAAAACCATGCCGACCTTCGCGCGCAGCTGCGCCAGATTAGTTTTCTTCTCCGTCACCGCCGTGCCGTTGACGGCGATGCTGCCTTGCTGAACGGGTTCAAGACCGTTGACCGTTTTGATCAGCGTCGATTTGCCGGAGCCGGAAGGGCCGCAGACCACGACCACTTCACCTTTTTTAACTTCGGTAGAGCAGTCGGTCAGTACCTGAAAGTGACCATACCACTTAGAAACGTTTTTCAGGGTAATCATTTAAACCGTCCTTTTTTTCTTCAGATAGCTGACCAAAAGCGAAGCGCTAAGGCTGATAACAAAGTAAACCGCGCCGGCAAACAGCACCATCTCGATCTCGGTGCCGTTATTGATGCCGATAGTGTCGGCGGTGCGGAAGAAGTCGGCAAGGCTGAGGACGTACACCAGCGAAGTATCCTGAAACAGCACGATGCCCTGAGTCAGCAGCAGCGGCACCATGGCGCGAAACGCCTGCGGCAGAATAATCAGCTGCATCGCCTGCCACTGCGTCATGCCCAGCGCCAGCGCGGCCTTGCCCTGACCGCCCGCGATACTCAAAATGCCCGCGCGGATAATTTCCGAATAGTAGGCGGCTTCAAACAAGGCGAAGGCGACCATTGCGGAGATCAGCCGGATATCGGTTTTAGGGGAGATCCCCAGCACCTGCTGTAAAAAGCTGGGCACCACCAGGTAAAACCAGAGCAGCACCATCACCAGCGGGACGGAGCGGAACAGGTTAACGTACAGTTTGGCGAACCAGCTGACGAGCTTAAATCTCGACAGCCGCATCACGGCCAGCAGCGTGCCCCAGATAATGCCGAACACTACGGCGATAGCGGTGATTTTCAGCGTGATAATCATGCCGTTAATCAGGTAGGGCAGATTGGGAACAATGGTGCTCCAGTCAAACTCGTACATTATTTGCCTCCCATGCCGCCGGGCAGGCGCACTTTGCGTTCGACCAGGCTCATCAGCAGCATGATTACGACGTTAATGGCGATGTAGGCCACGGTGATTGCGGTAAAGGATTCATAAGCGTGCGCGGAATAATCCAGCAGTTTACCCGCCTGTGCCGCCATATCGACCAGCCCGATGGTTGAGGCGATAGCGGAGTTTTTTACCAGGTTCAGCATTTCCGAGGTCATCGGCGGCACAATTACCCGGTAGGCGTTGGGCAGCAGCACGTAGCGGTAGGTTTGCGGCAGCGTCAATCCCATTGCCAGGCCGGCATTCTTCTGACCGCGCGGCAGCGACTGAATGGCAGCGCGCACCTGTTCGCAGACGCGAGCGGCGGTGAACAGGCCCAGGCAGAGTACAGAACAGGTGAAAAACTGAATATTGGGATCCAGCTCTGACTTAAACCACATGCCGACGCTTTCCGGCAGCAGCTCCGGCACCACCAGATACCAGATAAAAAACTGTACGATCAGCGGTACGTTGCGGAACAGCTCCACGTAGCAGGTGCCAAGAGCGGAAAGCCAGCGGTTGGGTACGGTACGCAAAATACCGAACAGCGATCCGACACAGAGGGCGATGATCCAGGCGCAGACGGAGACGGCGATGGTGACCTGAAAGCCGGACCACAGCCATCCCAGATAGGTGGTATTACCGAACGGGGCCTGCTGCAGGAAAATACCCCAGTTCCAATCAATAGACATAAGTCACTCCGGTAGAAAAAAAGGGTAGCAGCGCTACCCTGAAGATTGATGAGAGGCGTGTTTACCGTGGGGAACGACCGCGGCAAACGTCAGCCTGACTGTCGGCTTGTTGGTGCCGAACTTTTCAGGCCGCTGTCTGTCCTTGCCCGTGTTCAACAATCAAAGGCGGCACGCCGCCCTTATTTTTGTTATTAATTCAGCGCCTTATCATTCGGTGTTTTGAACGTGGCTTTCATATCTTCAGAAAGCGCGAAGTTCATATTCAGGTTTTTAGGCGGAATAGGCTGGGTAAACCATTTGTCGAACCATTTTGTCGCCTCGCCTGACGTCTGCGCTTTAGCGATGGTTTCATCCATCAGCTGTTTAAAGGCGGTATCGCCTTTGCGCAACATACAGCCGTAGGCTTCTTTCGACTGCGGCGTGCCTACGATTTCCCAGTTATCCGGTTTTTTGGCCTTGGCGCGTTCGCCTGCCAGCAGCGCATCGTCCATCATAAAGGCGACGGCACGGCCGCTTTCCAGCGTACGGAACGAGTCGCCGTGATCTTTAGCGCTGATGATACGCATCTCCAGCTTCTTCTCGTCGTTCAGCTTGTGCAGCAGGATCTCAGATGTAGTGCCGGAAGTGACCACCACGGTTTTGCCTTTCAAATCCGGGAAATCCTTAATCGGACTGCCTTTTTTCACCAGCAAACGGGTGCCGATAACAAAGACGGTATTGGAGAAGGCCGCCTGTTGCTGACGTTCCGCGTTATTAGTGGTAGAGCCGCACTCAAAATCATAGGTGCCGTTTTGCAGCAGCGGGATACGGTTTTGCGAGGTGATCGGCAGCATTTTCACCTGCAGATCGGGCTTGTTCAGTTTGGCTTTGATCGCCGCCACGATGGCGTTGGAATAATCCTGCGAATAGCCGACGACTTTTTGCTGGTTGTCATAGTAAGAAAAAGGAACGGAAGACTCACGATGGCCGACGACGATAACGCCGTTTTTGGCAATTTTGTCCAGCGTGCTTTGCGGGGCATCAGCTGCGTGAGCCACGGCGGAGGACAGGCCAGCCAGTGCCAGCAGGCACAGCCCAGTTTTCCGAAATTTCATCTCCAACTCCTTCGTTGTAAAGCGCCATAACGGTGCGCCGATTGTGATGTTGTGTTTGTAACCGTTTATTGTTGTATTTTCAGCGCCAGGGCCGCGCCGGATAGCCATAACATAGCTGAATGTTAACGGTATGAAACAATAAAGTTTCGGTTTTGCGAAGCGTGCCGCACCAAAATAATGCATTGCCTGAAGGGCTGCCCGCTGGTGGCGCAGAGGACGAGCAGTTATGGTGCATTTCCGGCCAGCCGGTCGCTGTCGCTGACGTTTTCAGCGTAGTCGGGAAATAAATTGCAATCGCCATGCCAGATTTTCCGTATGGCTTTGTTGTGAGTGGTTTTTACGCGGGAAAGGTTCGGAAGAAAGCAGAAAAACGGGATGTGAAAGGCATGGAGGAAATAAAGCGCAGGGAGCCGGCAAAACGCCCTGCGCTTTAACTATCAGCGTCTGTTCCGCCGGCCGGTAAACAGGGCGGCCGCAGCAAACAGCGCTGTCACAATCCATACCGTCCAGTTGCCGAAACGCGCGTACGGCGTAAGTCCACGGGTTGGCGTAACGCCGGTTGCCAGTACATCCGGAACAAATTGCGGGATCATCTCTTCCGCGCTGCCGTCCGCATCAATTACCGCCGTCACGCCGTTGTTGGTATCGCGCAGCAGCGGTCGGCCCAGCTCCAGCGCGCGCATCCGCGCCATCTGGAAATGCTGCCACGGCCCAATGGAATGACCGAACCAGGCATCGTTAGAGATAGTCAGCAGAAAATCGGTATCGGGACGGAAATTATCCCGCAGCTGCTGGCCCAGCACGATTTCATAGCAGATTGCCGCCGTCAGCTTATAGCCGCCCGCCTGGAGCTGCGGCTGGCGATAGGCGCCACGGCTAAACGAAGACATTGGCAGATCGAAAAAGGGCGCCAGCGGACGCAATAACGCCTCCAGCGGCACGAATTCGCCAAATGGCACCAGATGGTTTTTCTGGTAGCGGCTGCCGCTTTCGTAGCTGTAGGGCTGTTTATCACCCAGCACAATGATCGAGTTGTAATCGTGATAGCGATTATTTTCCAGTCGCGAATCGACAATACCGGTGATCAGGCTGCTGCCCTGGGAACGCAGCTCGCGGTCTATGGTTTGCAGGAAAGGCTGCTGATTGGTTTCCAGATCGGGAATAGCCGACTCCGGCCAGATAATCAGCGGCGTCTTATTAACGTAAGGCCGCGTCAGCGCTGTATAGGTTTTCAGCGTGTTGATAAGCTGGTTGGGATCCCATTTCAGCGACTGAGGAATGTTGCCCTGCACCAGCGCGACATTTACCGTGCGTCCGGGCTGCGGCTGATACCAGCTAATCATGCGCAGCGGCCAGGGCAGCAGCAGCAGCGCCAGCGCGCCGACGGCCGCTATCCAGCTGCGTTTTGCCGCAGCAAAGACCACCAGCCCGGCGACGATGGTCAGGACAAAGGTAATGCCCTCCACGCCCGTCAGCGGCCCCAGCCCTTTTAGCGGCCCGTCAATCTGGCTGTAGCCAAATTGCAGCCACGGGAAGCCAGTGAGCACCCAGCCGCGCAGAAACTCGGTGATTTGCCACAGTACGGGCGCGGCCAGCGCCAGCCGCGTCAGCGAGGTTTTGGGGAACAGCCGGTTCAGCAGAGCGGCAAACAGCATGGTGTAGAGCGCAAGGTAAGCCGCCAGCAGGATCACCAGAAAAACGTTGACCGGGCCAGGCATGCCGCCAAACGTGGCGATACTGACATAGACCCAGTTAACGCCGCTGCCGAACAGGCCGAAACCCCAGACGAAACCGATAGCGGTTGCCTGGCGCGTCGAGCGGTTAAGGGTCAGCGCCAGCAGGCCGCAAAGCGAAACCAGCGCGGCGGGCCAGAAATCATAAGGCGAAAACGCCAGGGTGCCAGCGGCACCCGTCAGCAGCGCTAAAAGCAGGCGAACCCGCTGGCGCTGGTATAAAGAGGCAATAGCCATAGGGAAATTATTCTTCCAGTATCGGTTGCGTCGCGTTTTCCGGAATTTTGACGTGCACCTGAATAATACGGCGGCTGTCGGCCATGGCGACCTTGAACTGATAGCCTTCAATTTCGATGCTTTCGCCGCGCGCGGGCAGATGCCCGAACGCCTGCATCACCAGCCCGCCGATAGTATCCACTTCCTCATCGCTGAAGTGCGTTTCAAAGACCTCGTTGAAATCTTCAATCGGCGTCAGGGCGCGGATGGTGTAGGTATGACGGCTCAGCTGACGAATATCACGATCTTCCTCGTCGTCATATTCGTCTTCGATTTCGCCGACGATCAGCTCCAGAATATCTTCAATGGTGACCAGACCGGATACGCCGCCGAACTCATCAATCACAATCGCCATATGGTAGCGCTGCGAGCGAAACTCTTTCAGCATCCGGTCGACGCGCTTGCTCTCCGGCACCACTACAGCCGGACGCAGCACTTTTTCAATGCTGAACGGGGCGGATTCGCTGCTCATAAAAGGCAGCAAATCTTTCGCCATCAGAATGCCTTCGACATGATCCTTATCTTCGCTGATAACCGGAAAGCGCGAGTGGGCGGATTCGATAATGGTATCCAGGCACTCGTCGAGCGACTGGTTACGCTTCAGCGTCACCATCTGCGAGCGCGGGATCATAATGTCACGCACGCGCTGTTCAGCGATATCCATGACCCCTTCGAGCATGTCGCGGGTATCCTGGTCTATCAGCTCGTTCTGCTCGGAATCGCGGATTAGCTCCAGCAGATCGTCGCGGTTTTTAGGCTCACCGTGAAACAGCTGGTTGAGGATAAGGGTGAAAAATCCCTTTTTGCTACTGGGACTGTCGTTGTTCTGTGAATGGTCATCGCTCATGGCGTTTTTGTTTCTGTCACTCTTGCTGAGATTAAGGGTGTCCCTTCCGGTGGGGAAGGGACGCGGTTTAGAACTCTTTCTCCGAAATGTACGGGTCGGCATAACCAAGAGCAAGCATTATCTCGGTCTCGATCGCCTCCATCTCTTCGGCTTCGTCATCTTCGATATGATCATAGCCCAGCAGATGCAGGCTGCCGTGAATGACCATATGCGCCCAGTGCGCCAGCAGCGGTTTTTCCTGCTCTGCCGCTTCCTGCTCCACCACCTGGCGACAGATGATCAGGTCGCCCAGCAGCGGCAGCTCAATGCCCGGCGGCGCTTCAAAAGGAAACGACAGCACGTTAGTGGGTTTGTCCTTGCTGCGATAGGTGTGGTTCAGCTCGCGGCTTTCTGCCTCATCCACCACGCGGATCGTTACTTCGCTTTCTTCCTGAAACTGCGGCAGCACCGCTTCCAGCCAGCGCTGAAAATCCGCTTCGGCCGGTAAACCTTCCGGCTGTTTGCACGCCAGCTGTAAATCCAGTATTACGGTACTCATTTCTGCTCCTGCGCGGCCTGCTGCAGCGCCAGCGCCTCGCGTTTACGTTCTTCGGCCAGCGCGTCACGGCGCTTCTGGTCGGCGGCTTCCCAGGCTTCATAGGCGATAACCACGCGGGCGACCACCGGGTGACGCACAACGTCCTCGCTGTGGAAGAAGTTAAAGCTGATCTCTTCCACGTCGGCCAGCACTTCAATCGCGTGACGCAGGCCCGATTTCAGGTTGCGCGGCAGGTCAATCTGCGTGACGTCGCCGGTGATGACCGCTTTGGAGTTGAAGCCGATGCGGGTCAGGAACATCTTCATCTGTTCGATGGTGGTGTTCTGACTTTCATCCAGAATGATAAAGGCGTCGTTCAGCGTGCGGCCGCGCATATAGGCCAGCGGCGCGACTTCAATCACGTTGCGCTCAATCAGCTTTTCCACGCGCTCGAAGCCCAGCATTTCAAACAGGGCGTCATACAGCGGACGCAGGTAAGGATCGACCTTCTGGCTCAGATCGCCGGGCAGAAAGCCCAGCTTTTCGCCGGCTTCCACCGCCGGACGCGTCAGCAGGATACGGCGCACTTCCTGACGCTCCAGCGCGTCTACCGCCGCGGCTACCGCCAGGTAAGTTTTCCCGGTACCGGCCGGGCCAACACCAAAAGTGATATCGTGATCGAGCATATTTGCCACGTACTGCGCCTGGTTAGGCGTACGCGGTTTGATGACGCCGCGTTTGGTCTTGATGGTGACCGCTTTGCCATATTCCGGCACGCTCTCCGCCGACTGTTCCAGCACCCGGCTCTCTTTGATCGCCAGATGGATCTGCTCGGGATCGATATCCGGGATATTGCCGCGTACGGGAGCCGTATCGACATAAAGGTCGCGCAGAATACGAACGGCGGCGTCGACAATCAGTGATTTGCCCGTCAGCTTAAAGGCGTTATCGCGACGATTAATCTCAATGCCTAACCGGCGTTCCAGCTGCTTGATATTGTCGTCGAACGGGCCGCACAGGCTCAGCAGACGATGATTATCAGCAGGATCTAAAGTGATTTCGCGTGTTTCAATATTCAAACTAATCCTTTGGGTCGCTCAGGGCCAGGTTGAGGATGGCTTTTTACAGGCTGGTCACGCCGGTAACGCCGTGACCATAAGGGAATTATTTATGGCTGCGCCCTAATGCGCAAGCGCAGGTGAAGATATTTGGGCACAGTGCGCAGAAAGCAAGCCGCGTACGCGTTTTCAGGCGGCGAACCTGTGAGATTCGCCGCAAAAATTCGGTGGGATCAGGGCTGGAACAGGCCAACGCCCAGCTCGTTTTCCTTGCGCGTGCGCGCAATCACGGAAGCCGGGGATTCAATAGTGCGCAGGCCCATTTCCTCTTCGGTGCGCACGACTTTGCCGCGCAGCGAGTTGGTATAGACATCGACGATCTCAACATCCACAAACTTGCCGATCATCTCTGGCGTGCCTTCAAAGTTTACCACGCGGTTGTTTTCCGTGCGGCCGGACAGCTCCATCACGTTCTTACGCGAGGTGCCTTCCACCAGGATACGCTGAACGGTGCCCAGCATCCGGCGGCTCCATGCCATCGCCTGCTGGTTAATGCGATCCTGGAGGATCCACAAACGCTGCTTCTTCTCTTCTTCCGGCACGTCGTCCGGCAGATCGGCGGCAGGCGTACCCGGACGGGCAGAATAGATAAAGCTGTAGCTGGTGTCGAAATTGACCTCGCCGATCAGCTTCATGGTCTGCTCGAAATCCTGCTGGGTTTCGCCAGGGAAGCCGATGATGAAATCCGAGCTGATCTGAATGTCCGGTCGCGCCGCGCGCAGCTTGCGAATAATCGCTTTATATTCCAGCGCGGTATGGGCGCGCTTCATCAGCGTCAGAATACGGTCTGCGCCGCTCTGGACGGGCAGATGCAGGAAGCTGACCAGCTCCGGCGTGTCGCGGTAGACTTCAATGATGTCGTCCGTGAACTCAATCGGATGGCTGGTGGTGAAGCGAATGCGGTCGATGCCGTCAATCGCCGCCACCAGACGCAGCAGGTCGGCAAAGGTGCAGACTTCGCCGTCAAAGGTTTCGCCGCGATAGGCGTTGACGTTCTGACCCAGCAGATTGACTTCACGCACGCCCTGCGCCGCCAGCTGGGCGATTTCAAACAGAATATCGTCGCATGGACGGCTGACTTCCTCACCGCGGGTATAAGGCACCACGCAGAAAGTACAATATTTATTGCAGCCTTCCATAATAGAAACGAAGGCCGTCGGGCCGTCTGCTTTGGGTTCCGGCAGGCGGTCAAATTTTTCAATCTCCGGGAAGCTGATATCAACAATCGGGCTTTTGGAGCCGCGCACGGTATTGATCATTTCCGGCAGGCGATGCAGCGTCTGCGGGCCGAAAACAATATCGACGAAATGCGCACGCTGGCGAATATGTTCGCCTTCCTGCGACGCCACGCAGCCGCCCACGCCGATGACCACATCGGGATTGCGATCCTTCAGCGTTTTCCAACGCCCAAGCTGATGGAAAACTTTTTCCTGGGCCTTTTCACGAATGGAACAGGTGTTGAGCAGCAGCACATCCGCCTCTTCCGCCACTTCCGTCAGGGAATAGCCGTGGGTGCTGTTTAACAGGTCAGCCATTTTGGATGAGTCATACTCATTCATCTGACAGCCCCAGGTTTTGATATAAAGTTTTTTCGTCATCTGGTTGCCATTTATCATGCAGGAGAGAATGCAGGGCGCGTATTGTAAAGCTTTGCTGCTGTGGTGACCAGCACCGCGCCGTTTTCTCAACAGCCGCTAAAAATCCGGTACACTTAGGGTAACAGAATTAGCCCGTCGGACGTCCACTGGACAGGAAAATATGATGACAGAAACAACGCAAAAATGGGATGTCGCTATCGTGGGCGGCGGGATGGTAGGCGCGGCGCTGGCCAGCGGACTGGCGGTGCAGGGCTTTCAGGTAACGGTATTGGAAAAGCAGGAGCCGGCTGAATTCGTGGCCGAGAGCGATCCGGATATCCGCATTTCCGCGCTGGGCGCCTCTTCGGTTGACCTGTTGAAGCAGCTGGAGGTCTGGCCTCGCGTTCAGGCAATGCGCAGCGCGCCTTACCGCAAGCTGGAGACATGGGAGTGGCAGACGGCGCAGGTTGGTTTTGACGCCGCTTCGCTGGGCCTGCCGGAGCTGGGTTTTATGGTGGAGAACAGCGTACTGCAACGGGCGCTCTGGCAGCGGCTCCAGCAGCAGGAAGTCGCGTTGAAAACGCCTGCGCGGCTGCAAACGCTGCAGGCCTGTAACGGCGGCTGGGCATTGACGCTGGCGGACGGCGAAAAGCTTCACGCCAGGCTGGTAGTGGGCGCCGACGGCGCCAGTTCACAGGTACGCCAGCTGGCAGGCATTGGCATTCGCGGCTGGAACTATGCGCAGGCCTGTATGCTGATCAGCGTGCGCTGCGAGCACGACGCTGGCGACTGTACCTGGCAACACTTTACGCCAACGGGGCCAAGAGCTTTCTTGCCGCTGTTTAACGGCTGGGCGTCGCTGGTGTGGTACGACAGCCCGGCGAGGATTCGTCAGCTACAGGCTATGAGCATGGCGCAGCTGGCGGAGGAGATCAAAACGCATTTCCCGGCGCGGTTAGGCAAAGTGACGCCGGTAGCGGCAGGATCCTTTCCGCTGGTACGCCGACATGCTACCCGCTACGTGCTGCCGGGGCTGGCACTGGTAGGCGACGCTGCACACACCATTAATCCGCTGGCGGGGCAGGGCGTGAATTTAGGCTATCGCGACGTGGACGCGCTGATTGATACGCTGACCGCCTCACGTGAGCGGGCCGAAGACTGGGCGTCGGAAAGAGTACTGCTGCGCTACCAGCGCTCACGCCATACGGATAATCTGCTGATGCAGAGCGGCATGGATCTCTTCTATTTCGCCTTCAGTACGCAGGCGGCGCCTCTACGTATTTTGCGTAATCTGGGCCTGATGGCGGCGGAGAGGTCGGGCGTGCTGAAGCGGCAGGCGTTGCGCTACGCGTTGGGATTATAGGTTTTAAGACGCAGCTTCAGACGCAGCGCACGGGTATGAAGCGCAAGAGGTTTCTTTGAGCTTAAGGTCCGACAGGACCTTATTATTTGCGGCGTTCGGCGGCTTTTTTAGCTGTTGCTGCGGATAAAGAGCGATTTACGCGTTGTATGCGCATCGCAAAGCGGTTGTGAGGAAAGATCGCAGACGTAAAAAAGCCCGCTTGCGCGGGCTTCTTTACTTATTGGCTGGGGTGCAGGGATTCGAACCCCGGAATGCTGGTATCAGAAACCAGTGCCTTACCGCTTGGCGACACCCCAATTTTTTGGGTGCGATCCGCTTGGGCAGATCGTCTTTTTTATGGCTGGGGTGCAGGGATTCGAACCCCGGAATGCTGGTATCAGAAACCAGTGCCTTACCGCTTGGCGACACCCCAATAAAATTGGTGGCTACTACGGGAATCGAACCTGTGACCCCAGCATTATGAGTGCTGTGCTCTAACCAGCTGAGCTAAGTAGCCTAATTTTACTGCGTTACAACTATACTACATTCTGACTGGCTGGGATACCTGGATTCGAACCAGGGAATGCCGGTATCAAAAACCGGTGCCTTACCGCTTGGCGATATCCCAATGTCCGTACACAAGTCACAAAACCATCAGAACAAACTGGCTGGGGTACCTGGATTCGAACCAGGGAATGCCGGTATCAAAAACCGGTGCCTTACCGCTTGGCGATACCCCATCCGTGCAATGCTTCGAAATGGTGCGGGAGGCGAGACTTGAACTCGCACACCTTGCGGCGCCAGAACCTAAATCTGGTGCGTCTACCAATTTCGCCACTCCCGCTAAAAAAAGATGGTGGCTACTACGGGAATCGAACCTGTGACCCCAGCATTATGAGTGCTGTGCTCTAACCAGCTGAGCTAAGTAGCCATCTTTTTTCGCGTTACCTTCATCGGCGTTGCGGGGCGCATTATGCTAAGTTGGCCTGAAAGCGTCAACAAGTTTTTTCCCGTTTTTTCGCTGAAATGATTCGTTTGTCTGGCTTATAACCAGTATGGCGACTAATTCAGCAAAGCCAGCGTTTTTTTAAACAATTACGGGCCGCTGGCGGCCCGTTTTGTGAATAAAAGCCGTAAGTTATTTATAGGCGGACTGATGAACACCTACCGCACGACCGGAAGGATCGTCCATGGTTTTGAACGCTTCGTCCCATTCAATGGCTTTTGCCGAAGAACAGGCGACGGATGGACCGCCCGGCACGCATTCAGCCGCGCTGGGAACCGGAAACAGCTCTTCAAAAATTTCCCGATACAGATAGCCTTCTTTTGAGGTCGGCGTGTTGTACGGGAAGCGGAAATGCGCCGTTTGCAGCTGCTGGTCGCTGACCTGTTTCGCCGCGACTTCTTTCAGCGTATCAATCCAGCTGTAGCCTACGCCGTCGGAGAACTGCTCTTTTTGACGCCACGCCACGCTTTCCGGCAGATAAGAAGAGAAGCATTCACGCAGGATATGCTTTTCCATTTTGCCGTTGGTGCCGCACATTTTGTCCGCCGGGTTAATGCGCATCGCCACGTCGAGGAATTTTTTATCCAGGAAAGGCACGCGTGCCTCCACGCCCCATGCCGACATCGCCTTGTTGGCGCGAGCGCAGTCGAACATATGCAGCGCCAGCAGCTTACGCACGTTCTCTTCGTGAAACTCTTTAGCGTTGGGGGCCTTATGGAAATAAAGATAGCCGCCAAAGACTTCATCGGCGCCTTCGCCGGACAGCACCATCTTAATGCCCATCGCTTTAATTTTACGCGACATCAGATACATCGGCGTGGAGGCGCGAATAGTAGTCACATCATAAGTTTCGATGTGATAGATAACGTCGCGGATCGCATCCAGGCCTTCCTGCACGGTAAAGTGGATCTCATGGTGTACCGTACCCAGATGGTCGGCGACGGATTTCGCCGCTTTCAGATCCGGCGATCCTTCCAGACCTACCGCGAAAGAGTGCAGCTGTGGCCACCAGGCTTCGCTCTTGTCCTGATCTTCGATACGCTTGGCCGCGAATTTTTTGGTCACGGCGGAAATAATAGAGGAGTCCAGGCCGCCGGAAAGCAGCACGCCATAAGGCACATCGGACATCAGATGGCTTTTCACGGCCTCTTCCAGCGCATCTTTCAGCGCCGTCGCGTCAGTTTTGTTGTGCTCTACCGCCTCATAGCTGAACCAGTCGCGCTGCCAGTAGCGGCGGATCTCGCCATCGGTGCTGGAAAGGTAGCTTCCCGGTGGGAATTCTTTAATTGATTTACAGACCGGCACCAGCGCCTTCATTTCTGAAGCAACAAACAGGTTGCCGTGTTCGTCGTTACCCATATACAGCGGAATGATGCCGATATGATCGCGGCCAACCAGGTAAGTGTTTTTTACGCTGTCATAGAGGATAAAGGCGAACATGCCCTGCAGGTCGTCCAGAAAATCGACGCCTTTTTCCTGATAAAGCGCAAGAATAACTTCACAATCCGATTCGGTCTGAAACTCGTAGCGGTCACTCAGCTCTGCACGCAGCGCCTGATGGTTATAGATCTCACCGTTTACCGCCAGCACGTGGGTGTGGGCTGCGTTGTAGAGAGGCTGCGCGCCGTTGTTGACGTCCACAATAGAGAGACGCTCATGGGCCAGAATCGCGTTGTCACCTGCATAAACGCCTGACCAGTCCGGGCCGCGATGACGCATAAGACGAGAAAGCTCCAGCGCTTTCTTACGCAGTTCAACCGGATCGCTTTTGAGATCCAACACGCCAAAAATAGAACACATAGCTAACTCCCTAACGACAAACCGCAACGGTGATATTGATGAAAAAAGGCATAGTTAACGGCGACTTCTTCGCCCGATAGATAAGAAAATGCGCCAGATTGAGAGAGTGTGCAAGCCTTTTAGCTGTTTTCTGATAAATGGCCTGTTGCATCGCGCTTAAGTTTGATGATTATTCAATATATAGCGCTATTTTTTGTGGAATCGATAATAAACATCAAAAAACGGTCAAAAAACAGGCAGTCGAGGCGGATAAAAAAGCCCGGCGCGTTGGCCGGGCCGGGCTGGCGATTCAGAGAATGTCGATGTCCGCGACCGACGGGAATACCCAACTGGGTCGGAAAGGCATGGCGTCAATATCGCTCAGAGTGGAAACGCCGGACAGCACCAGAATAGTTTCCAGACCGGCCTGGAAACCAGCCAGAATGTCGGTGCGCAGATTATCGCCGACGATCACCGTCTCTTCGGAGTGCGCCTGCATCTTGTTCAGCGCCGCGCGCATAATCCACGGGCTGGGTTTACCCACGTAAAAAGGCGTCCGGCCGGATATTTTCTCAATCCCCGCGCACAGCGCGCCACACGCCGGTACAAAGCCACGGGCGTGCGTATCGGGGTTAGTTGCGATAAAGCGCGCGCCGTTCGCCACGAAATAGGCGGCCTTATGCATCATATCCCAGTTAAACGAGCGCGTTTCGCCCACGATAACAAAATCGGGATTGATGTCGGTAATGGTAAAACCGGCTTTATACAGCTCATGCACCAGCGCCCCTTCGCCAACCACATAGGCTTTCTTGCCTTCCTGACGGCGTAAAAAATCGGCGGTAGCCATCGCTGAGGTATAAAACACGCTTTCCGGCAGATCGATGCCCGCCGAAGAGAAGCGGTTAGCCAGATCCAGCGCGGTTTGCGAAGGGTAGTTGGTCAGCACCACCAGCGGCATCCCTTTAGCCAGGATGCGCTGCAGGAAATCGTTAGCGCCGGGTACGGCGGTATTATCGTGCATCAAAACGCCGTCGATATCGCAGATGACGTTTTTGATAGCTATTTTTTCGCTGTCGTTCAGGGTTAGAGCGCTCATCAACTTTCCATTAAATGTTGTAACAGGATGCCGTTAAGCATGGCACGCTTTGCCAGCGCGAAAGCGCCTATGGCAGAACGATGATCGAGCTCAGAACGCACCACCGGTAAATTCTGGCGGAAAGCTTTCAGCGCCTGAGTGTTGATACAGCCTTCAATAGCGGGCAGCAGGATTTTATCTGCTTCAGTGATCTCGCCCGCAATCACTACTTTTTGCGGGTTGAACAGATTAATGGCGATAGCGATCGCCTTGCCTAAGTGGCGTCCGACGGATTCTATCACTTCGGCTGCCAGCGCGTCGCCGCGGTTGGCGGCCTTGCAAATTTTCGGCATCAGACAATCATCCAGCGTCAGCGTGCTTGGATAACCCTGGGTAAGCAGATGACGGACGCGATTTTCTATCGCGCTGTTGGCCGCCAGGGTTTCCAGACAGCCGAAATTACCGCAGTGGCAGCGCTCGCCCAAAGGATCGACCTGGATATGGCCCAGTTCGCCCACGTTGCCGTTACTGCCTAAAAAGATATGACCATTGGTGATGATGCCTGCGCCTGTACCGCGATGGACTCGCACCAGAATCGAGTCAGCACAGTCGCGAGACGCACCAAAATAGTGCTCGGCAAGCGCCAGGCTTCGGATATCGTGACCTACAAAGCTGGTGACGTTGAAACGCTTTTGCAGATTGGCGACCAGCGGCCAGTGATGAACCGCGATATGTGGCATATAGCGGATAACGCCGTTATTAGGATCGACCAGACCTGGGAGGATAACGGCGATGGCGATCAGCTCGCGCAGCTTGCGCTGATACTGCTCGCAGAAACTGGCGATAGCGTTGAACAGCGCATGTTCCAGCGTTTCCTGGGTGCGTTCCGGCAGCGCGTAGTCCTCCTGCGCCAGCACTTTTCCACTCAGATCGAACAGGGTAAGCGTGGCGTCATTGCGGCCCAGACGGATGCCGATAGTATTGAAGCCGCGGGTTTCGGTGACGATAGAGATAGCGCGGCGGCCGCCGGTAGAGGCCTGCTGATCCACTTCTTTGATCAGGCCGCGCTCTATCATCTGGCGAGTGATTTTGGTGACGCTGGCGGGCGCTAGCTGGCTATGTTCGGCAATCTGAATGCGCGATATAGGGCCTTGCCGATCGATAAGCCGGTAAACGGCCGCGCTATTGAGTTGCTTAACAAGATCGACATTTCCTATTTGAGCCTGGCCGCCAGTGGTCATTCAGTTTCTACTCGCTTAAGACTTCGTCACCATTAACGACAGTCTGGATTATTTGATAGTCACGGGTGAACACCGTCAGGTTCGCGACTTTTCCGGCTTCGACGGAACCTAACTTATCCTCCACACCCATAGCCCGGGCTGGGTACAGCGTTGCCATCCTGATCGCCTCATCCAGCGCAATGCCGACATGTTCGACGCTGTTCGCGACAGCTTCAATCATGGTCAGCGCAGAGCCGCTGAGCGTGCCGTTTTCGTCAACGCAGAGTCCATCCCGATAGTATATTGTTTTTCCTGCAAAAATGAACTGGTCAATCTGCGCGCCCGCCGGCGCGGTGGCATCGGTGACCAGGATTAGCCTGTCGCCTTTGAGGCGTTTTGCATTACGAATATTAACGTAGTTGACGTGTAAACCGTCGGCGATGATGCCGCAGTAGACGTTGGGCGAGTCAAAAAGCGTACCGATTAAGCCTGGCTCACGGCCGGTCAACGGCGGCATAGCATTATACAGATGGGTGGCAAAACTGATGCCGGCGGCAATGCCCTGGCGCGCCTCTTCGCTGGTGGCATAGGAATGGCCAGCGGAAACCACGATGCCCGCCTGATGCAGCTGGCGGATCACGGCAGAATCAACCTGTTCCGGTGCCAGGGTGATTTTGGCAATCACATCGCTGTTTTCACACAGATAATCGACCATCGCTTTTTCCGGGGGACGGATCAGCGCCGGATTATGCGTGCCTTTTTTGAGTGGATTCAGCCAGGGGCCTTCCAGATGCAGGCCGAGCGCCTGGTTAGCGTTTTGCGCCAGGTAAGCGCGCATCACTTCCACCGCGCGTTTCATCAGCTCGTCGCTGCTGGTGATTAGCGTCGGCAGGAAGCTGGTACAGCCCGACTTCTCGTTAGCTTTTTGCATAATCGCCAGCGTTTCAACGCTGATAGCGGCGATATCATCATTAAACTGCACGCCGCCGCAGCCGTTAAGCTGCAAATCGATAAAGCCGGGAGCAATCAGCGCGCCGTTTACATCACGCCGGGTGATATCCGCAGGCAGCTCTTCCAGCCTGCAAACACGGTCAATCAGGCCGTTGGCGATGACGACGGCGTGATTATCCAGTACTTCGTAGCCGGTAAAGATACGGCCATGGGTTAAAGCATACATAATTTTCTCCCGGCCAGCGCCGATAGCCTTGTGCAGATGAGTTACAGATTTTCCATATTTTCCGCTTCCATTTCGCGGAAATATTTAACCGTTTTCACTTTCAGTTCCATCGTCGCGGGCTCGTCGCAAACCACGATCGATTTGGCATGCAGCTGCAGGCAGCTGATGGTCCACATATGATTAACGTTGCCTTCGACGGCTGCCTGCAGCGCCTGCGCTTTCAGGTGTCCCGTCACCAGAATCATCACTTCCTCCGCGTCCAGCAGCGTGCCCACGCCAACGGTCAGCGCATATTTCGGTACCTGGCTGACGTCGCCGTCAAAAAAGCGGGAATTCGCCAGGCGCGTATCGTGCGTCAGCGTCTTGATACGGGTACGGGAAGCCAGCGATGAAGCGGGTTCATTAAAAGCGATATGTCCGTCGTTACCTACGCCGCCCATAAACAGGTGAATTTTACCGTAAGCGCGGATTTTCTCTTCATACTGGCGACATTCTGCGTCAATATCAGGCGCGTTGCCATTAAGAAGATTGATATTTTCACTTTGAATATCAACGTGATTGAAAAAGTTGCGGTACATAAAGCTGTGATAGCTTTCCGGATGCTCTTTCGGCAGGCCGACATATTCGTCCATATTGAACGTAACGACGTGTTTAAAGCTGACCTGGCCCGCTTTATGCATTTCAATGAGATGACGATAGGCTTCCAGCGGCGTGCCGCCCGTGGGTAAACCCAGCACAAACGGACGCTCTGCGGTAGGTTGAAACGCGTTGATACGGTTTACAATATGGCGGGCGGCCCATTTACCGACCTGGTTTGGCGTCGCAAGAGGGATCAATCTCATTTTTTTACCTCGTTATAAGCAATTTAAGGAAATATTTTACACCGGTTTCACTGTAGTAAGCGTAATCTGCATAATCAGTAACGGGCGCGAAACAGCACCACGATCATTTTTTTCATCATAAAATAAGTGGGCGGGGTTCGCCAGCATAAACCGCGTTAAAATAGCTTCTTTGGTGATAAATATCACAAATGCTATGGTTTTAATTTGCGCAGCGAATTAATTTTTCCTTACACTGCGTCGACTAATGATTGGTGGCATTCAGAGCAGTCCGCTCAATAAAAACTGCACAACGGGCGCCTGGCGGCTCTCATAGGGGGAATAGTGAATATTTTAGGGTTCTTTCAAAGGCTGGGGCGCTCTTTACAGCTACCGATAGCCGTATTACCAGTGGCGGCGCTGATGTTGCGCTTTGGTCAGCCCGATCTGTTGAATATGCCGTTTATCGCGCAGGCTGGCGGGGCGATTTTTGACAATCTGGCATTAATCTTTGCTATCGGGGTGGCTTCTACATGGTCTAAAGATAACGCAGGCGCCGCCGCGCTGGCAGGCGCCGTGGGCTACTTTATTCTGACCAAAGCGATGATCACCATTAATCCGGCGATCAATATGGGCGTGCTGGCGGGGATCGTGACTGGCCTGGTAGCGGGCGCCACCTATAACCGCTGGGCGGATATCAAGCTGCCTGATTTTCTCAGCTTTTTCGGCGGCAAGCGTTTCGTTCCTATCGCAACCGGCTTCTTCTGTCTGATCCTGGCTGCTGTGTTTGGCTACGTCTGGCCGCCAGTGCAAAACGCCATTCATGCGGGCGGCGAGTGGATTGTCTCGGCTGGCGCGTTTGGCGCAGGCGTCTTCGGTTTCGTTAACCGCCTGCTGATCCCAACGGGTTTACATCAGGTACTGAATACCATCGCCTGGTTCCAGATCGGCGATTTCACCAACGCCGCTGGCGCCGTTTTCCATGGCGATATCAACCGTTTCTATGCGGGCGACGGCACGGCGGGCATGTTTATGTCCGGCTTCTTCCCAATCATGATGTTTGGCCTGCCCGGCGCTGCGCTGGCCATGTATATGGCCGCGCCGAAAGCGCGTCGTCCTATGGTTGGCGGTATGCTGCTTTCGGTGGCGGTTACCGCTTTCCTGACCGGCGTGACGGAGCCGCTGGAATTCCTGTTTATGTTCCTGGCGCCGATGCTTTATCTGATCCACGCCATCCTGACGGGCATTAGCCTTTATATAGCGACGGCGCTGGGTATCCATGCCGGTTTCTCTTTCTCTGCGGGCGCAATCGACTATGTGCTGATGTATAACCTGCCGGCGGCCAGCAGCAATGTCTGGGTGCTGCTGGTGATGGGCGCTATCGCATTTGTGGTTTACTTTGCGCTGTTCAGCGCGGTTATCCGCATGATGAATCTGAAAACGCCGGGCCGTGAGGATGCGACCGTGCAGCCGGAGGAAGAGGCTAACAGCAACACGGAAGAGGGTCTGGAACAGCTTTCCCGCCACTATATTGCCGCCGTCGGCGGGTCGGAAAACCTGAACGTTATTGATGCCTGTATCACCCGCCTGCGTCTTTCCGTAAAAGATGCCGCGCAGGTAAACGATGCGGCCTGTAAGCGTCTGGGCGCTTCGGGCGTGGTGAAGCTGAACAAGCAAACCATTCAGGTTATTATCGGTGCCAAAGCGGAATCCGTAGCGGAGACGATGAAAAAAATCATTGCCAAAGGGCCGGTTGCGCCAGTTGCGGTCAGCACCGTCGCCGCGACCGTCGCGCCAACCACGTCGCCTGCACCGGCTGCTGCTGCAAAGGGCGTGCTTGAAACGCTGCTGGCGCCGGTAAGTGGAGAAGTTGTGGCGCTGGAGCAGGTGCCGGATGAGGCTTTCGCCAGCAAGGCGGTCGGCGAGGGCGTAGCCATCAGGCCAACCGGCAGTACGGTGGTTTCGCCTGCCAGCGGCACCATCCTGAAAATCTTCAACACCAACCATGCTTTCTGTCTGGAAACGGAAAAAGGCCTGGAAGTGGTGGTGCATATGGGCATCGACACCGTCGCGCTGGAAGGAAAGGGCTTTACGCGGCTGGTAGAAGAGGGCGCGCAGGTTAAAGCGGGTGAACCAATTCTGGAGATGGATCTGGCCTGGCTTAACAGCCATGCGAAATCGATGATCAGTCCGGTCGTGGTCACCAATATTGAAGATTTTAGCGGTATCAGGCTGGTTGCGGGCGATACCGTCATTGCGGGCGAAAGTCCACTTTGCGAAATTACCGGCTGACGGCAGCGGTAAAAAAACGAGGGCGGGAAGCGATTCCCGCCCTTTTTTATGCGATACGCTAACAAACGGTTGTTTCCCTGAACGGCTTTGTGGATCATACTCCGTTATTTCACGCACTAAAGTATTCCAGAGGATATTAAGATGAGTGAGGCTGAAGCCCGCCCAACTAACTTTATTCGTCAGATCATCGACGAAGATCTGGCGAACGGTAAGCACACCAGCGTGCATACTCGCTTCCCGCCGGAGCCGAACGGCTATCTGCACATTGGTCACGCCAAATCAATCTGCCTGAACTTTGGCATCGCTCAGGATTACCAGGGCGAGTGTAATTTGCGTTTTGACGATACTAACCCGGTCAAAGAAGACCTGGAGTATGTCGAATCAATCAAGCGTGACGTACAGTGGCTGGGCTTCGAATGGAGCGGCAAGGTCCGTTATTCCTCTGACTATTTTGACCAGCTGCATCACTATGCCGTTGAGTTGATTAATAAAGGCCTGGCCTATGTAGACGAGCTGTCGCCGGAGCAGATCCGTGAGTATCGCGGCACCCTGACCTCGCCGGGTAAAAACAGCCCGTACCGCGATCGCAGCGTAGAAGAGAACCTGGCGCTGTTTGAGAAAATGCGCAACGGCGAATTCGCCGAGGGCAGCGCCTGCCTGCGTGCCAAAATCGATATGGCCTCTAACTTTATCGTCATGCGCGATCCGGTGCTTTATCGCATCAAGTTTGCCGAACATCATCAGACCGGCAACAAGTGGTGCATCTACCCGATGTATGACTTTACCCACTGCATTTCCGACGCGCTGGAAGGCATTACGCATTCGCTTTGTACGCTGGAATTCCAGGACAACCGTCGCCTGTACGATTGGGTGCTGGACAATATCACCATCCCGACGCATCCGCGCCAGTACGAGTTTTCGCGCCTGAATCTTGAATACGCCATCATGTCCAAGCGCAAGCTGAACCTGCTGGTAACCGAAAAAATCGTGGAAGGCTGGGACGATCCGCGCATGCTGACCGTTTCCGGTTTGCGTCGTCGCGGCTATTCGGCCGCCTCGATCCGCGAGTTCTGCCGTCGCATTGGTATCACCAAGCAGGACAACATTGTTGAGATGGCCTCGCTGGAATCCTGTATCCGCGACGATCTCAATGAAAACGCGCCGCGTGCTATGGCCGTTCTCGATCCGGTTAAGCTGGTGATCGAGAATCTGCCGGCCAACTATGAAGAAATCATCACCATGCCGAACCATCCGAACAAGCCGGAGATGGGAACGCGTGAAGTGCCGTTCAGCCGTGAGATTTATATCGATCGTGCGGATTTCCGTGAGGAAGCCAATAAGCACTACAAGCGTCTGGTGCTGGGTAAAGAAGTTCGTCTGCGTAACGCTTACGTTATCAAAGCCGAGCGCGTGGCTAAAGATGAAGCAGGCAACATCACCTGCCTGTTCTGCACCTGCGACGTCGATACGCTGAGTAAAGATCCGGCTGACGGCCGTAAGGTGAAAGGCGTTATCCATTGGGTATCCGCCGAGCATGCGCTGCCGGCCGAGTTTCGTCTTTACGATCGTCTGTTCAGCGTGCCGAATCCTGGCGGCGCCGAGGATTTCCTGACCACGATCAACCCGGACTCGCTGGTTATCCGTCAGGGCTTTGTCGAGCCTGGCCTGAAGGCTGCCGAAGCGTCCAGTCCGTTCCAGTTTGAGCGTGAAGGCTATTTCTGCGCGGACAGCGTTTACTCCAGCAGCAGCCATCTGGTGTTTAACCGCACGGTAGGCCTGCGCGATACCTGGGCTAAAAGCGGTGAATAAGTCATAATTTAATAAAAAAGCAGCCTTCAGGCTGCTTTTTTTTTGGATAATATATTAATCTGCTTAACGGCTAAAAAACAAATATAATACAACCTGTTTTGCATCATAGTTTACAACGACAATAATTGTTATTAATTGCCAGCTGCCTCACCAGTAAATATAATCAGCGCGCAGTCGGTTAATTACTGTTTGTTATTTTTTATATTTTACGATTATTTATTTATTGTTTATATTTCTTTCGAGAAGGATTTCTCAATGCACTCTGTTAATTTAGCGCGAAAAGCGCTGGCGATGGCTGTCGCCTGCGGATCTGCTCTTGCCGGAAACTTTTATGTTCCTGCTGCTTCCGCCGCCGGGTTTATTGATGACTCGACGCTGACGGGCGGTATTTATTACTGGCAGCGGCAACGCGACAGAAAAGAGATGGATCCGGTTCATAATAAGTATGGCCAGTACACAGGAAATCTTCACCATTCAACTTTTAACGGCAGCCTCGATTTCTCTTCAGGCTATGCGGCCGATTTTATTGGTATAGAGCTGGGCGTGAATGGTTCGCTACAGCTGGCGGGAACCGGGCCTGCCGCGCCGAATGAAATTGCTTTCAGCAACGCAAAAAGCCGCTGGGACGAAAGATTTGATGGCGACGCCGACGGTGCTTCCTTTTATAAAGCCGCTATTAAGCTGAAGCATGATAATTATTGGTTAAGAGCCGGTTATATTCAGCCGCAGGGACAAACATTAATCGCGCCGCAATGGGGGTTTGTACCCGGCACCTATCGCGGATTTGAAGTCGGCTCGGTTTATGATTTTGACAATGCGGGCGCGCTTTCCCTCTCCTATATGTGGACGGATGAATATAAAGCGCCCTGGTATCGTAAAATGTATAATTTTCGTAAACCTGATTTAAAAACTGAAATAAAATATCTTCATTCCATCGGCATAAAGTACGATTTTAAAAACAAACTGGTGCTGGAAGGGGCGCTGGGCCAGGCCGAAAATTATATGGAGCAGTATTTTAGCAAAGTGTCGTGGGCGTTTCCTGTTGCCGGCAACGATCTGCATACCAGCTGGCAATTTTACGGCGCGCGTAATAAGGAACAGGGCGGCGTAAACAATATCAATAATGTTTATGATGGCCTGGCCTGGCTCCAGGCCGTGACGCTGAACTACAAAACCGGCCCGTTCGATTTTCGCGTTGAGGGCACCATGGTAAAAGCCCATGGCAACCAGGGCTTTTTTCTGGCGCGCATGACGCCGGTAGGGGCGACCTCCAACGGACGTAACGACGTCTGGTGGGATTCCCGCAGCGACTTTAACGCCAACGGGCAGAAGGCGCTGTATGGAGGAGTGATGTATGACCTGAAAGGCTGGCAAATGCCGGGCTGGGCGGTAGGTACTTCTTACGCTTACGGCTGGGATGCCCGTCCGTCCACGGATCCGATTTACGATCAAAGCATGCGCCGCCGCGAATCCGCCTGGAACATGGATCTGCGCTACACGGTACAGCATGGTCGCGCCAAAGATACGCAGGTCAACCTGCACTATACCCGTTACAAAAACCACTCTGATATCCCGAGCTTCAGCAACGGCTACGGCAATATGTTCCAGGATGAGAAGGACGTGAGGCTGACCGTGATCGCGCCTTTCACCGTGTTCTGATGCCCCATGCTGCCAGACCCGGCCGCGGCAAAAGCGCATCAGACGGGGAATAAGCGCTTTTCCGCTAACGGCAAAAAATTTAACTAGCGGATGAGGAAAGAGATGAAAAAAGTGAGATTAACACTGGTGGCGACAGCGCTGATGATGGCGATGGCCAGCGGCAGCGCCGTTGCGGATCAACGCGTCGTCGATCAAATCAGCCAGTTTGGCGTAAAGTATACCGTTAACGATAACCATGCCGCGCTGCACGGCGTTGATTGTGCCGCGCTGGGGGCCGACTGGGCCTCCTGCAATCGGGCAACGATTACCTTAACTAACCCCGGCGAAGCGCTAACCAGTAAAGACTGGGTTATCTGGCTGCCCAATATTCGTCAGACGCTGCGGGTGGACAACGACCAGTTCCGCATGGTGCACGTGGTAGGCGATCTGACGCGGCTGGAGCCAACCGAAAAATTCAAGGGTTTCGCCGCCGGTGAATCGGTGGATATTCCCATTGTTAACGAATACTGGCAGCTGTTTATCACGGACGTGATGCCGCGCTGGTACGTTACTTCTGAAAACGCCCAGCCTAAAATCATTGCCAGCACCGATACGGAAGATCTGACCTCGTTTGTCTCGCCAATGGATAACTACTGGAAGCGGACGGCCGACGATCGCAACGTGTTGATGACGCCTGTCAGCCGCTTTGAAAAAAACAGTGATACGGCGCAGCTCGCTGGCGAAGCGCTGCGCGGACAGATCCTGCCGACGCCGCTGCATACTACCCTTCATGCAGAAGATGCCGATTTAAGCCGGGGCGTGCAATTCGAGCTGACCGGGCTTAACGCCGATTCTGCAGAAGCGGTAAGGGATCGTTTTGCGCTGCTGGGTCTGGCAGAAAATGGGCAGGGCTACGTGATTAAAAGCAGGCTTGCACCCGCCGCTTTCACGGGCAACGAGGCGGTTTCCGGCGCCTACAGGCTGAGCGTCCGCGCGCAGGAAGCGCAGGTAGAAGGTTTTGACGAGGCGGGCATCTACTACGGCATGATGTCCATCCTGTCGCTGCTGCCGGCCAGCGGCGAACAAAAGATCGCTACCCTGGACGTCACCGATGCGCCCCGCATGGCCTATCGCGGTATTTTTCTCGATATCGGCCGTAACTTCCACAGCAAAGAGGCGGTGCTGCGCCTGCTGGATCAGATGGCGGCGGTTAAACTCAATAAATTCCATTTTCATCTGAGCGATGATGAAGGCTGGCGTATTGAGATCCCCGGCCTGCCGGAGCTGACTGATATTGGTGCCAGACGCTGCCACGATCTCACGGAGCAGCGCTGTCTGCTGCCGCAGCTGGGATCCGGGCCTTTCGCCGACACGCAGGGCAATGGCTATCTGACCCGCGACGACTACATTGCTATCCTGCGCTATGCCAAAGCGCGCGGCATCGAAGTCATCCCGGAAATCGATATGCCTGCTCATGCCAGGGCGGCGGTGATTTCTATGGAAGCCCGCTACAACCGGCTGATGAAAGAGGGTAAGACCAAAGAGGCAAACGAGTATCGCCTGGTCGATCCAACCGATACTTCGAACACCACCTCCGTACAGTTTTACGATCGCACCAGCTATCTGAATCCCTGCCTGGATTCCTCCATGCGTTTTGTTGATAAGGTGATTAGCGAAATCCAGGCGATGCATCAGGCGGCTGGCACGCCGTTAACCACCTGGCACTTTGGCGGCGACGAGGCGAAAAACATCCGCCTGGGCGTTGGCTATACCGATGCGGCCAGTCCCGAAGCAGGCAAGGGCAGGGTCGATTTGAGCAAGGAAGATAAACCCTGGGCGAAATCGCAGGTTTGTCAGGCACTGGTGAAATCGGGCAAGGTCGCGGATATGGATCATCTGCCCAGCTACTTTGGCAAAAAGGTCAGCGAGCGGGTAAACGCGCACGGTATTGAAAAGATGCAGGCGTGGCAGGATGGCCTGAAGGATGCGAAGGGCCCTAAAGACTTTGCGACCAAACGCATCGGCGTTAATTTCTGGGATACGCTTTTCTGGGGCGGCTTTGACAGCATTAACGACTGGGCTAACAAAGGCTACGAAGTCACCGTCTCCAACCCGGATTACCTTTATATGGATTTCCCGTACGAGGTCAATCCGCTGGAAAGAGGCTATTACTGGGGCACCCGCTTCAACGACGAGCGCAAAATGTTCAGCTTCGCGCCGGACAATATGCCGCAGAATGCAGAGACATCGGTGGATCGCGACGGTAACTTCTTTGATGCTAAATCCGATAAGCCCTGGCCGGGCGTGTATGGGATTTCAGCCCAGCTCTGGAGCGAAACCGTACGTACCGACGAGCAGATGGAATGGATGATTTTCCCACGCGCGCTGGCCGTGGCGGAGCGCGGCTGGCATCGTGCTGCCTGGGAGCAGACTTACCAGGCCGGACGTGAGTATAAAGGCGGCGAAACGCGGCATGTCGATCGGGCGGCGTTGCATAAGGACTGGCAGCGTTATGCAAACCTGCTGGGCCAGCGCGAGCTGCCGAAAATGGATAAAGCCGGGATCCACTATCGTCTGCCGCAGCCGGGCGCACGTCTTGTCGCGGGCAAGCTGGCAGCCAATATCGCCCTGCCGGGCGTGGCTATTGACTACTCGCTGGACGGTGGCAACAGCTGGCAGCGCTATCATGACAGCGCCCGTCCGTCGGTTTCCGGCGAGGTGTTGATCCGCGCCGTCAGTAGCGACGGCAAGCGCTTCAGCCGCGTGGAAAGCCTGAAATAGGCGGGGCGCAGGCAAAAAAAAACCGGCGAGCGATCGCCGGTTTTTTATTGAAATCGATTACTTATCGTGCAGCGTGTCGTCTTCACGGCAGTCGCCGGTGGCGCAGTGGCCGTAAAGATAGAGGCTGTGGTTGCTGAGTTTGATACCGTGCTTCGTCGCAATATCACGCTGGCGGGATTCAATAGACTCGTCGCTGAATTCGATTACTTTGCCGCAGTCCAGGCAGATCAGGTGATCGTGATGCTGCTGCTGGGTCAGTTCAAACACGGACTTGCCGCCTTCGAAGTTATGACGGGTCACGATCCCCGCATCGTCAAACTGGTTCAGAACGCGGTAAACCGTCGCCAGGCCAATCTCTTCGCCCATGTCGATCAGGCGTTTATACAAATCTTCCGCACTGACGTGATGGCACTCTGGTTCCTGAAGCACTTCCAGAATTTTCAGTCGAGGAAGCGTGACTTTCAGGCCGGCCTTCTTTAATGCGGTGTTATTGTCAGTCATGCGGATATTGTCCTGTTACTTTGCTGGTCACTAAGTGGCTGAGAAGCCGTGAGCATCGGTCGACGCAAAAGCTGAGCGTCTCATTATAGAACCGATGCCTTGAAGAAACCACAGCGGAGATGCAAAACCATCAGGGGATGTAAGGATAAGAAGTCGTTACGTCCGGAAAAGCAAGCACCCATTTACGCTGGGTTGTCAGTTCGCTCTGCCTGGTTTTCGGCGCCGCAGAAGCGGAGGCGGAGCAGTGCTATTCTACCGTTTTGACGGTAAAAGTTACAAATATGTATCTATCACTTCTATAGGAAAAACCATTGGCCCGCTGTGGATTCGTACAGCGGGCCAATGCTATCACGCTTCGAGAATATCCTGGAGCTGAAGCTCGTCAGAAATCTGTTTGACCCACTTTTCAACGCGTTCGTTGGTCAGCTCCGGCTGGCGATCTTCATCAATGGCCAGGCCAAGGAAATGGGTATCGTCCGCCAGGCCTTTAGAGGCCTCGAAATCATAGCCTTCTGTCGGCCAGTGGCCGACGATCACCGCGCCGTTAGGCTCGATAATGTCGCGAATGGTGCCCATCGCGTCGCAGAAATATTCCGCGTAATCTTCCTGATCGCCGCAGCCAAACAGCGCGACCAGCTTGCCGTTGAAGTCGATCTCTTCCAGCGTAGGGAAGAAATCATCCCAGTCGCACTGCGCT
Source organism: Erwinia sp. TECH1 (assembly GCF_054057575.1). NCBI lineage: Bacteria > Pseudomonadati > Pseudomonadota > Gammaproteobacteria > Enterobacterales > Erwiniaceae > Erwinia > Erwinia sp. TECH1. The sequence goes on from NZ_JBSRZK010000001.1 coordinate 1,526,765, forward strand.
TCACCGTAGTACCAGGTCGGGATGCCCAGCAGCAAAATATCAAAGGCTTCAAGGTCTTCTTTGCTGCTTTTAGCGATATCATGAACTTCAGCCACCTCTTTACCGAGCTGCTTCTGGATCATTTTTGCAATGTTTTCCGTATTGCCCGTATCGCTGCCAAAGAAAATGCCTACGATTGCCATGAGTTTAATAACCTCTTGAAACTTAATGATATGCGGCGGCTAGCCTGAAAATGTTAAGGGCAATAATAGCAGACAGCAACAGGGGGATAAACGGCTAATCCGCCTGTATTTGTCGCTTTGTGCTTTACCGTAGCGCGTGCTTCAGCGCTCAGGCCTGGCTAACTGCGCCATGACCATCTCTTCTATCAGTTCGCTGCGGCTCATATTACGCTGCTCGGCGAGCTGGTTCAGGGCGTCAACTGCGTCACTGTTCATTTTCAGTTCTACGCGCTTCAGCCCGCGCACTTTATCACGCTTAAGCTGGTTGCGTTTGTTAATGCGCAACTGCTCATCACGTGCCAGTGGATTGGTTTTGGGTCGTCCCGGTCGACGCTCGTCTGCGAACAGATCGATCGTGGTGCGGTCCGTGTTTTCTTTTGCCATAGAATCGTGATACTGAAGGCTGGAGTTCTGATGGATTGAGCCGTTAGCGTTTGCGGCCGGTGCCGTCGACAAATTTTAGCGCGCCATCATACCCCAGCGAAAGTCGCGACGACAATTATTTAGCCTTTTACTGAAACATTTGTTTTCACAGGGCAAAAAAACGGCGGATGGCGCGCAAAACGGCATCAGGTTTCTCGGCATGCGCCCAGTGACCCGCGCCGGTAATCACGTGGGCGCGGGCGGCAGGGAACTGGGCCAGCAGCGCGTCACGATACGCTTCCTGTAGATAAGGCGAATGTTCGCCCCGAATAAACAGCGTGGGATGTGGCCAGGCGGGCAGCGTTTCCCAGCCGATAATCCGATCGTAGTGCTGCCAGAGCGCCGGCACGTTGAAACGCCATTCGCCGTCCTGAAACGATTTAAGCAGAAACTGAATGACGCCTTCTTCCTCTATGGTCTGACGCATCAGCGCGGCGGCTTCGCTCCGGCGGGTAATGCCCGCTTCGCTGACGGCGGCCAGCGCGGCGAAAATCGCGTCGTGATGGCGTTCCCGGTAGGCCACCGGCGCAATATCGATAACCACCAGCTGCCCGACGCGTTCCGGGGCAAGGGAAGCCAGCGTCATGGCGATTTTCCCGCCCATGGAATGGCCTATAATATCAAACCGGTCGGCATCAAGCTCATCCAGCGTTTCCAGCACGTCGCGCGCCATTGCGGCATAGCTTATTTCATCCGACCTCGGCGAAAGGCCATGATTTCGGACGTCCACCTGAATAATGCGGCGATCCGCTTTCAGGTCGCGCGCCAGCACCCCAAGGTTATCCAGGTTGCCGAAAAGGCCGTGAATAAGCACCACGGGCGCGTCAGAAACGGTCGTTTGTTCAGATTGCAGGCGGAAATTCAATTTCATGGCAAACTTCTTACGGAGGAAACGAGGGGTTAGGTTATCATAAAACAGCGATTTTCTGCCGCCGCGACAGACCCGATCTTTTTACGGCATATTCCGACTTTTGTCCGCAATTGGGGCTGGCGCTACAACCCGGCAGGATTTAACTTTATAATCCTCGTGTTAGAGCTGGTCCGTCCGCGCCTGGGTAAAACAGGTCGCTAACCGGCTCTTATCAGCAATAATCGTACTGGATCAAGATGAAAACTATTGAAGTCGACGAAGAGCTCTACCGTTATATCGCCAGCCACACTCAGCATATTGGTGAAAGCGCCTCCGACATTTTACGTCGTATGCTGAAATTTTCTGCTGGTCAGGCAGCGCCGAAGGCACCTGCTGTTACGGCTGCGCCCGCGCCTGTCGCCAGCGTACAGGAAACCGTGGTGAAAGAGACGTCTCGCCCGCAGGATCGCGTTCGCGCCGTGCGCGAGCTGCTGCTGTCGGACGAGTATGCGGAGCAGAAAAAAGCGGTAAACCGTTTTATGCTGATCCTGTCGACTTTATACAATCTGGATCCCAAAGCATTTGCCGCGGCGACCGAGTCACTGCATGGTCGTACGCGCGTCTACTTTGCAGGCAATCAGCAAACCCTGGTACAGAACGGCACCCATACCAAGCCGCAGCATATTCCCGGCACGCCGTATTGGGTGATCACCAACACCAACACAGGCCGTAAACGCAGCATGATTGAACATATCATGTCGTCCATGCAGTTCCCGACGGAACTGGCGGACAAGGTTTGCGGCACACTCTAAACACAGCGTCAGGGAGAAGCGCCAATGGCCAGTCACCCCCGTGCCGGGCAGCCAGCACAGCAGAGCGATTTGATTAACGTTGCACAATTGACCTCGCAGTATTACGTCCTGCAGCCGGAAACAGGCAACGCGGAACACGCGGTGAAATTCGGCACGTCCGGCCATCGCGGTAGCGCAGGCCGACAGAGCTTCAACGAGACGCACATTCTGGCTATCGCGCAGGCGATTGCGGAAGAGCGCAAAAAGAACGGCGTTACCGGCCCTTGCTACGTGGGTAAAGATACGCACGCGCTGTCCGAACCGGCGATTATTTCCGTACTGGAAGTGCTGGCGGCGAACGGCGTGGATGTGATTGTACAGCAGGACAACGGCTACACGCCGACGCCTGCCATCTCTAACGCTATCCTTGAGCATAACAAGGCGGGCGGCGCGCAGGCTGACGGCATCGTTATCACGCCTTCGCACAACCCGCCGGAAGATGGCGGCATCAAATACAATCCGCCAAACGGTGGCCCGGCCGATACTAACGTCACTAAAGTGGTGGAAGATCGCGCTAACCAGCTGATTAAAGACGGCCTGAAAGATGTTAAGCGCATGGCGCTGGACGAAGCCTGGGCAAGCGGCCATCTGCAGGAAAAAGATCTGATCCAGCCTTATATCGAAGGTCTGGCGCAGATCATCGATATTCCGGCTATTCAGAAAGCGGGCCTGAAAATCGGCGTCGATCCGCTTGGCGGCTCCGGCATCGCCTACTGGCAGCGTATCGCGGAATATTACAATCTGGATCTGACTATCGTTAACGATTCGGTCGACCAGACGTTCCGCTTTATGCACCTGGATAAAGACGGCGTGATCCGTATGGACTGCTCATCCGAAAGCGCGATGGCGGGCCTGCTGGCGCTGCGTGATAAGTTCGATCTGGCGTTTGCCAACGACCCGGACTATGACCGCCACGGCATCGTTACGCCTGCGGGCCTGATGAACCCTAACCATTACCTGGCCGTTGCTATTAACTATCTGTTCCAGCACCGTCCGCAGTGGGGCAAAGAGGTTGCCGTCGGCAAAACGCTGGTCTCCAGCGCGATGATCGACCGCGTGGTCAACGACATCGGCCGTAAGCTGGTGGAAGTGCCGGTAGGGTTCAAATGGTTCGTTGACGGCCTGTTCGACGGCAGTTTCGGCTTCGGCGGCGAAGAGAGCGCGGGCGCTTCCTTCCTGCGTTTTGACGGTACGCCTTGGTCAACGGACAAAGACGGTATCATCATGTGCCTGCTGGCCGCCGAGATCACCGCTGTGACCGGTAAAAATCCGCAGCAGCACTATAACGAGCTGGCGGAGCGCTTTGGCGCACCAAGCTATAACCGTCTGCAGGCTTCTGCGACCTCCGCGCAAAAAGCGGCGCTGTCGAAGCTGTCGCCGGAAATGGTCAGCGCCGATACGCTGGCGGGCGATCCTATCACCGCTCGCCTGACGGCGGCGCCAGGCAACGGCGCATCAATCGGTGGCCTGAAGGTGATGACCGAGAACGGCTGGTTCGCAGCGCGTCCGTCCGGTACGGAAGACGCCTACAAAATCTATTGCGAAAGCTTCCTGGGTGCCGAGCACCGCGAGAAGATTGAGAAAGAAGCGGTAGAAATTGTTAGCGAAGTACTGAAAAACGCCTGATATCAGGGCTGAAAATAAAAGGCGCTAATTTATTAGCGCCTTTTTTATATTCCAATTTTGCCTGTTTCGGGATGTCCCGAATAATTCAGCCGATTTTAAAGCTGTGAACTTCCCTTATTCGTATACCCAAGCCGTCTGTTCCGGGAGTGGCTGGAACAAACAGGGCGCAGTGATAAAACAGCATCAAGCTTAAACAGTTGAACAATAATGCATTTACCCTGTACAAAACTGCTTAAACCCCTTCAGGCAGTGGCCATGCGGCTACAGGCTTGCTGCAACGGCGCGGGGCGGTGGTTATGGCCATATTTAAACAGATGCAATGTAACGTAGTTGTTATTTATTTAATTTAAATTAACTTTAATTTAACTTATTGCCTTTACTTGGATAATTTTTAATTTAATCTGGTCGGATGAGTGGTAAATATATCGCCAGATCGGTATTATTTTAGCCAGACTTTTACTTTTCCGGAGGGCGTATGAATCTCTATCATCAATACTCGCTGCCTCATCTTCTACTGCGTCGGCTGGCAACGCTTGCGGTCGGTGTTGTCGCGCTGCCTTTTATGCTTTTTTATCGCGACCGCTCGCGCTTTTACAGCTACCTGCATCGCTGCTGGTGCAAAACCAGTACGCAGCCCGTGTGGCTGGCGCAGGCGGAAAGGGCCGCTGCCGATTTTTATTAATCGCGCCCGCATGCTTTAACGCCGCCTTATCCTCATGCTTTAGATTTTTCTTAATGCTCCGGTTTCGGGGCATGCTTCTTATCTTTCCACCGCCTTCAGACCGCTGTTAATGCCCCGTTTTAGGGGCATTTTTCTTTTCTTCCTGCCGCTTTGCCTTGTTCCATAAGGTTTTTCGTGGGCCGGCCTTTTTTCGATAAATCACCGGTAGCAATTCTTTCCATAAAGTTGTACAACTTATTTTGTCTTGTACAGATTTAACCGCTACACTTAATGATGAAAGTAGCGAAGGGGAGAAAGGTATGAGTGAGAAAATTCCGGTAGGCATCAGCGCCTGCCTGCTTGGCGACAGTGTCCGCTTTGATGGCGGCCACAAACGTTGCGCCTTTGCCGCCGAAGATCTGGCGCCTTTTATGCGTTATGAACCGGTTTGCCCGGAAATGGCGATTGGTCTGCCCACGCCGCGTCCGGCCCTGCGCCTGACCGAAACGGCCGAAAATAGCGTTGAGCTTTGCTTCAGCAACGGGAAAGGCGATCCGCTGACCCAGGAAATGCAAAGCTTTTCCGAGAAAAAAATCGCCAGCCTGCATCACCTTTGCGGCTACATCGTCTGCGCCAAATCGCCCAGCTGCGGCATGGAGCGGGTGCGCGTCTACCAGCCAGAAAATAACAACAACCGTAAAGAAGGCGTTGGCATCTTTACGCGTGAACTGATGAAGCAAATGCCGTGGCTGCCGGTCGAAGAAGACGGCAGGCTGCACGATCCCGTGCTGCGCGAGAACTTTGTTGAGCGCATTTACACGCTGCATGAATTTAACCAGCTGTGGCGCAGCGGCCTGACGCGCGGCAAGCTTATTGCCTTTCACAGCCGCTATAAGCTAACGCTGCTGGCGCATTCACAGCCGGAATATCGCGAGATTGGTCGCTTTGTGGCGGCTATTGAGCAGTGGCCTTCACTGGAAGCCTTTGCTTTTGAGTATCGTCAGCGCCTGATGGATCTGCTGAAGCATAAAGCCACGCGCGGCAACCACACTAATGTGATGATGCACGTACAGGGCTATTTCCGACCGCAGCTGAACGCCAAACAGCGCGAGGAGCTGACCTCGCTGATCGATCATTATCGTCAGGGCTTACAACCGCTGCTGGCGCCGATGACGCTGCTCAAACACTATATGTCGGAATATCCCGATCCTTACCTTACCCAGCAACGCTATTTTGAGCCTTATCCGGAAGCGCTTCGCCTGCGTTACGGCCATTAATTACAGGGAAAGCTATGGCCACCCATCTGGTCTGGATGCGCAACGATCTGCGCATCCACGATAACTACGCGCTTTATGCAGCCTGCAGCGATGTCAATGCGGAAGTGCTCGTTCTCTATATCGCCACGCCAAAACAGTGGCAATCGCATGATATGTCACCGAAGCAGGCCGCTTTTATTTATCAAAGCCTGCACGATGTCCAGGGTGCTTTGGCAGAAAAAGGCATCCCGCTGCACTATTTACAGCGCGATGATTTTTCCGCCTCCGTTGAAGCGCTGAAAGATTTCTGCCGTGAGCATCATGTCGACAGCCTGTTTTATAACTATCAGCACGAAGTCAATGAGCGCCAGCGCGATGCGCAAGCGGAACGCGAACTGAGCGAGCTGGATATAGTTGTGCAGGGCTTCGATGACGGTCTGCTGCCGCCCGGCAGCGTGCTGACAGGCAATCGGGAAATGTTTAAAGTCTTTACGCCATTCAGCAAAGCTTTTGTTCGCCGACTGCATGAAGGGATGCCGGAATGCGCGCCCGCGCCCAAACCGCGCGCTCAGGCGCCGCTGGAAAAACTACCCGCTCTGGAACCATTTGATTATCCGCAGGAAGATTTTAATACCGACCTTTTTCCCGTAGGGGAGAAAACGGCTATCCAACGTCTGCGCGAGTTCTGTCAGCAGCCGGTCGCGGAGTATGCGGCCAGGCGAGACACGCCGGCCATTGACGGCACAAGCCGCCTGTCCGTTTATCTGGTTACCGGGGTGCTGTCGCCGCGCCAGTGCCTGCATCGCCTGCTGCGCGAGCATCCCGACGCGTTAGAAAACGACAAAATATTCAGCTGGTTTAACGAGCTTATCTGGCGCGAGTTCTACCGGCACCTGATTGTCGCCTGGCCCGCGCTCTGCAAACATCAGCCCTTTATCAGCTGGACAAAAAAGGTGCAATGGCAGCGCAATGATGACCAGCTGGCCGCCTGGCAGCAGGGCAAAACCGGTTATCCGATAGTGGATGCCGCTATGCGGCAGCTGAACAGTCTTGGCTGGATGCATAATCGCCTGCGGATGATTACCGCCAGCTTCCTGATTAAAGATCTGCTGATCGACTGGCGGATCGGCGAACGCTATTTTATGTCACAGCTGATCGACGGCGATCTGGCGGCGAACAATGGCGGCTGGCAGTGGGCCGCTTCCAGCGGCAACGACGCGGCGCCTTACTTTCGCATCTTCAATCCTACTACGCAGGGCGAACGTTTTGATAAAAAAGGCGAATTCATTCGGCAATGGCTACCGGAACTGAAGGCGGTGCCCGTTCAGCATATTCACCAGCCGCATGAATGGGCGCGGAAAAACGGCGTTCAGCTCGATTATCCTCACCCGATCGTTGACCACAAAGAGGCCCGCAAACGTGCGCTGGCGGCCTACGAGGCGGCAAGGAAATAGCCGCGCGTTTTGCCGCCCTCTGCTAAAGTAGCCGCATTGAGAACGGCAAAAGAGTGTACGCCCTATGCAAAACAGTGAATTAGAAAACATCGTTAACCAGCAGCTGAATACCGCGAGCTTCAGCGACTATGCGCCGAACGGTCTTCAGGTAGAAGGGCGCGAGCAGGTACAGAAAATCGTTACCGGCGTGACCGCCTGTCAGGCGCTACTGGATGAGGCCGTACGTTTACAGGCGGACGCGGTGCTGGTGCATCACGGCTATTTCTGGAAAAGCGAAGCGCCGGTGATTAAGGGCATGAAGCGCAACCGGCTGAAAACGCTGCTGGCGAACGATATCAACCTTTACGGCTGGCATCTGCCGCTGGACGCGCATCCCGAGCTGGGCAATAACGCGCAGCTGGCGAAACTGTTTGGGATTGAGGTCAAAGGCGAAGTGATGCCGCTGGTGTTCTGGGGCGAGCTGCAGGAGCCGCTGACGGGCGAGCAGCTTGCCGCACGCATTGGTCAGACCCTGCATCGCGACCCGCTGCACTGCGGCGATAACGCGCCAGTGCTGATCCGCAAAGTGGCGTGGTGCTCCGGCGGCGGCCAGGGTTTTATCGACGCGGCGGCGGCATTCGGCGTGGACGCGTTTATCTCCGGCGAGGTTTCCGAGCAAACCATTCACAGCGCGCGCGAGCAGGGCCTGCACTTTTTTGCGGCCGGACATCATGCTACCGAGCGCGGCGGTATCAAGGCGCTGGGTGAATGGCTGGCGGCACAGCATGGCCTGGACGTCACCTTTATCGATATCGACAACCCCGCCTGACAGCAGACAGGCGGCCCCGGTGGCCGCCTGTTAACCTCAACGCCCGCTTAAGGGTAGGGCGCGACTGAGATCACCGTAAACTCTGCCGCGCCGTGATGCTTCGCAATATCCTGGCGCACCGCGTCCTGTACGGCTTCCTCTGTCGGTTCGCCCTCGCTTTCCAACAGCACTTCTTCGGAATGCAGATGGCCTTCGGCCTGATGTTCGTAATGAATTTTGAATGTCGTGCTCATCGCTACCTCCTTTATGCAGAAACCGTAATAGTAGCCACTGTGTCGCGCCTGGCTAATCGATTATTGACACTTCTCTGACATTTCCGCATAACTATTTCTTCTTTCTGGAAAACGGTGGCCTTATCAACGGGCCGGGAGAGTGTTTTGCAACGAGCACGTTGTTACCTTTCAGGTGAGCGCGCGGTAGTGCTTGAGCTGGAACCCCCTGTCTCTCTCAGCAGCCAGCAGCGTATCTGGGGCCTGTCAGCGCGCCTGACCGGCCGGCCGGAAGTCACGGAAGTCATTCCCGGCATGAACAATATCACGGTGATTTTAAGCAACCCGCAACAGCACGCGCTGGACGCCATCGAGTGGCTCCAGGGCTGGTGGGAAACAAGCGAAGCGCTGGTGCTGGAAACGCGGGATATCGCCATTCCCGTTATCTACGGCGGCGCAGCAGGGCCGGATCTGGACGAGGTGGCACGTCAAAGCGGACTGACGCCGCAGCAGGTGGTGGAAGCCCATGCGGCGGGGCGCTATACCGTTTATTTTATCGGCTTCCAGCCCGGTTTCCCTTACCTGGCGGGCCTGGACGAGCGGCTGCATACGCCCCGGCGGGCGGAGCCGCGCCTGAAGGTGCCGGCCGGATCCGTGGGCATCGGCGGTAGCCAGACGGGCGTTTATCCGCTTGCCGCGCCGGGCGGCTGGCAGCTAATTGGCCAGACGAGTATCGCTCTGTTTACGCCTGAACAGCAGCCGCCGACGCTTTTACGTCCCGGCGACCAGGTACGCTTTATTCCGCAAAAGGAGGGCCTGTGCTGAATATTATTCGGGCTGGCATGAGTACCACCTTACAGGACGCAGGCCGTATCGGCTGGCGTCAGTTCGGCGTCAGCAGCGGCGGCGCGCTGGACTATCCGGCAATGGCGACGGCCAATCTGCTGGTCGGCAATGAGCAAAACAGCCCGGTGCTGGAAATTACGCTCGGCCAGTTCTGCGCGGAGTTTACCCGGGACGGCTGGATGGCGCTGACGGGCGCGGGCTGTAGCGCCGAGCTGGACGGCAAACCGGTGTGGACGGGCTGGCGCCTCGCCGTACGCAAAGGATCGCGCCTGACGTTGAAAATGCCGCAGCGCGGGATGCGCAGCTACCTGGCGCTGGCTGGCGGTTTTGCCGCCGTGCCCGTGCTCGGCTCGTGCAGCACCGATTTGAAAACGGGCCTGGGCGGCTTTGCGGGACGGCAGATTGAAGACGGCGACAGGCTGCCGCTGGGCGAGCCCGCGCGCACATTCAGCAAACCGGCGGGCGTGCGTCAGCTGCTGTTTGGTAACCGCGTTCGCGCGATGGCCGGCCCGGAATACCACGAATTCAGCCGCGAAAGCCGGGAGCTGTTCTGGCGGACGGGATGGCAGCTCAGCCCGCAGAGCAACCGTATGGGCTATCGCTTACAGGGCCGCGCGCTGGTGCGCGAAGCCGGGCGCGATATGCTGTCGCACGGGCTGATCCCCGGCGTGGTGCAGGTGCCGCCTAACGGCCAGCCGATTGTGCTGATGGCGGATGCGCAAACCACCGGCGGCTACCCGCGTATCGCCTGCGTGATTGAAGCCGACCTCTATCATCTGGCGCAGATCCGTCTGGGCGAGCCGATCCATTTTGTGCACTGCACACTGGAAGAAGCGCTGCAGGCGAAGCGCGAGCGCGATCGGGTACTGGAACAAATGGCATGGGGATTAGCGCATGAAAATTGATTTAAACGCCGATTTGGGTGAGGGCTGCGGCAACGATCGCGCCTTATTACAGCTGGTTTCCTCGGCCAATATCGCCTGTGGTTTTCACGCGGGCGACGCGGAAACCATGCGGCAGTGCGTGCGCTGGGCGCTGGAGTATGGCGTGGCGATTGGGGCGCATCCCGGCTTTCCCGATCGCGAAAACTTTGGCCGCACGCGTATGGCACTGCCTGCTGAAACGATTTATGCGCAGACGCTTTATCAGATTGGCGCGCTCCAGGCTATTGCCCGCAGCGAAGGCGGCAAGGTGACGCATGTGAAGCCGCACGGGATGCTTTACAACCAGGCCGCTGAGGACGCCTCGCTGGCGGAAGCTATCGCGCAGGCGGTCAGGGCTGCCGATCCGCACCTGATCCTGGTGGGGTTGGCGGGCAGCGAATCTGTTCGCGCCGCTAAATCAGCGGGCCTGACCACCAGAGAGGAGGTTTTTGCCGATCGCGGCTACCAGGCGGACGGTTCGCTGGTGCCTCGCTCGCAGCCCGGCGCGCTGATAGAGAGCGACGAGCAGGCTATTGCACAAACGCTCGCGATGGTGCAGCGGGGGAAAGTGCGGGCCGTCAGCGGCGAATGGGTCAGCGTCAATGCGGAAACCGTATGCCTGCACGGCGACGGTGCCCATGCGCTGGCCTTTGCCCGCCAGCTCCGTGAGGCGTTCGCCGCACGAGATATTGCAGTCAGCTACGGCTGACGTATCGCTACGGACGGCCCACTTGCCTGGCCGTCTCCCTTATTGCTCCTGCACGCAGCGGGAAGCTTCAGCCTTTATCAGGAGGATAAATGGATCCTGTCGTTAATCTCTGGCCGCTGGCCGGCATCGCTGCCATCGTGGTTGGTTTTCTACTGCGCTTTAACCCGGTGCTGGTGGTGCTGGTCGCCGGTTTAATCACCGGGCTGGCGGCAAAAATGCCGATCGGCGATATTCTGGAAAAACTGGGCTCTGGCTTTCTCAATACCCGCAACCTGCCGCTGATCCTGCTGTTGCCTTTAGTGGTGATAGGCCTGCTGGAGCGCCACGGGCTGAAAGAGCGCGCCCAGGCCTGGATTGCGCAGATCAAAAGCGCTACGGCGGGAAGATTGCTTATTGTCTACCTGCTGGTGCGTGAGCTGACGGCGGCGATGGGGCTGACCAGCCTGGGCGGCCATCCGCAAATGGTGCGTCCTCTGCTGGCGCCGATGGCGGAAGGCGCTACCGAAAATCGTTACGGCGAGCTGCCGCCGGAAGTGCGTCATCGCCTGCGCGCTATGGCGGCGGCGACCGATAACGTCGGGCTGTTTTTCGGCGAGGATATCTTTGTCGCTTTTGGCGCCATCATCTTTATGCATAATTTTATGCAGCAGTCGGCGGGCATCCAGACCGATCCGCTACAGATAGCGCTCTGGGGCATCCCGACCGCCGTTTGCGCTTTTCTGATCCACGCCTTTCGCCTGCGTCGCCTGGATAAAACCCTGGCGGCAGAGCTTGCCGCGCTGAATGCGCAGGCGCAGAAAGCCAAAGGAGGGCGCTGATGTTTCAGCAACAGTATCTTTACTGGCTGGCGGGTTTGATCCTGCTGGTGGTCGCCGTGATGTCCTGGCGAGACAAAGCTAATCCGCGTCGTCTGACTACCGGCCTGTTCTGGGCGCTCTACGGCCTGGTTTTTCTGGTCAGCGACGGGGCATCGGCATGGTTCGGCGCGCGTTCGCTCCATATTGCTATCGGCGTGGTGGTGGTGATTATGGCGCTGATTGCCGGTCTGGGCGGCGTAAAGCTGGGCTCCTACCATCAGCGCAGCCATCAGGAGCGCGAGGCGAGCGCCAAACGCCTGCGCAACCGGCTGTTTATGCCTGCGCTGGCCATCCCGGTGGTTACGGTTGTCGGCGTGCTGCTGTTTAATAATTTGCCGGGCGCACGGGTGGCGCTGTTTGGGGAAGGCAATCAGGCCACGCTGGTCACGCTTTTCTCTATGATGGTTGGCTGCGTGGTGGGCTGGCTGATCGCGCTGAAAATGACGCATGAAGCGCCCGCGCAGTCCGTACAGGAAGCGCGCCGCCTGCTTGATGCTATCGGCTGGGCCTTTATTCTGCCGCAGATCCTCGCCACGCTGGGCCTGCTGTTTACTACCGCCGGGGTGGGCACGGCGATTGCGCATCTGACGGAAACTTACCTTGCCGTGGACAACCGTTTTATCGCCGTAGCGGCCTACGCTACAGGCATGGCGCTGCTGACCATGATTATGGGCAACGCCTTTGCGGCTTTCCCTATCGTCACCGCCGGTATCGGCATCCCGATCCTGGTCTTGCAGCACCACGGCAACCCGGCCGTGATGGCGGCGATCGGCATGTTCTCCGGCTATTGCGGCTCGCTGATGACGCCAATGGCCGCCAACTTCAATATCGTACCCGCCCGGCTGCTGGAGCTGCCCGATCGTAATGCGGTGATCAAGGCTCAGATACCGACCGGCGTGCTATTGTTAATAACCAATATTTTTCTTCTCTGGTTTCTGATGTTTCGGTGAGGCGGCAATGAAAACAGTATTAATGGCGGCGTTTGAGCCATTCGAGGGCGAGCTGGTCAACGCCTCCTGGGAAGCGGTCAGCCAGCTGCATGAAAGAATGATCTGCGGCGCGCACGTGGTGGCGAAACAGCTGCCTTGCGTATTTGGTGAATCGCTTCAGGTATTAAACGACGCGATGGATGAGCTGGAGCCGGAGCTGGTGATCGTGGTCGGCCAGGCGAACGGCCGGCCCAATATCACGGTCGAGCGCGTGGCAATTAATATTGACGACGCGCGTATTCCCGATAATGCGGGCAGACAGCCGATTGATGAACGCATCGTTGCGGACGGCCCGGCCGCTTATTTCGCCACGCTGCCGATTAAGGCGATCGTCGAAGGTATCCGCGAGGCGGATATCCCCGCGGCGGTATCCCAAACGGCCGGGACTTTCGTTTGCAATCATGTGCTTTACGGTTTGCTGCATCGCCAGGCGCAGCAGGGCGGTCGCGGTGGGTTTATCCACGTGCCGTATTTGCCGCAGCAGGCGGTGAGGCATCCGGGCGCGGCCAGTATGCCGCTCCAGACGGTAGTGCTGGCGCTGGAGATGGCGCTGAGCATCGCGCTGACCGTGGAAGAGGACAAAAAGCTGGAAGGCGGCGCCACACAATAACAAGGAGACACCATGCCGGAAGGGCCTGAGATCCGCCGCGCGGCGGACAAGCTGGAAAAAGCTATTAAGGGCAAGACGCTCACCGACGTCTGGTTTGCTTTTCCCCAACTGAAAACCTACGAATCCTCGCTGATTGGCGAAAGAGTAGAGGCGATCGAAACGCGCGGCAAAGCGATACTGACGCATTTCTCCAACGGATTGATCCTCTACAGCCATAACCAGCTTTACGGCGTCTGGCGCGTGATTAAAAGCGGCACCGAGCCGCAGAGCAATCGGATACTGCGCGTGAGGCTGGCGGCAGAAGATAAAACGCTGCTGCTGTATAGCGCCTCTGATATTGAACTGCTGACGCAGGACACGCTGGCGGCTCATCCTTTTTTGCTACGCGTCGGCCCGGACGTGTTGGATATGACGCTGACGGTGGAAGAGGTCAAGGCGCGCCTGCTGTCACCGCGCTTCCGGCGGCGCCAGTTCAGCGGCCTGCTGCTGGATCAGGCTTTCCTGGCGGGTTTAGGCAACTATCTGCGGGTAGAGATCCTCTGGCACGCCGGTCTGGCGCCGCAGCATAAGGCACAGGATTTAGACGAGGCGCAGCTGGACAAGCTGGCGGAAGCGCTGCTGGCCATCCCGCGGCTTTCTTACCAGACGCGTGGCGTGGCAAAAGAAAACAAGCATCATGGCGCGCTGTTCAGCTTTAAAGTTTTTCATCGGGCGGGCAAACCGTGCGAGCGCTGCGGTGGCATCATTGAGAAAACCTCGCTCTCTTCACGGCCTTTTTACTGGTGTCCGGGCTGTCAGACATAAAAAAAGCGCCGCATTGCGGCGCTTCTCATAGCAACGTTAGCCTTATTTGGTCAACGAGTTAAAATCGCGCTGATCGTAGCCGGTGTAAAGCTGACGCGGACGGGCAATTTTAATGCCGTCGTCGTGCATCTCTTTCCAGTGGGCGATCCAGCCGACCGTACGCGCCATGGCGAAGATAACGGTAAACATAGAGGATGGGATACCCATCGCTTTCAGGATCAGGCCTGAATAGAAATCGACGTTCGGATAGAGTTTGCGCTCGATAAAGTACGGGTCGTTCAGCGCAATATGCTCCAGCTCCATGGCCACTTCCAGCAGGTCGTCCTTCATGCCCAGCTCTTTCAGCACTTCGTGACAGGTTTCACGCATCACCGTGGCGCGCGGATCGTAGTTCTTATACACGCGATGGCCGAAGCCCATCAGGCGGAAAGAGTCGTTCTTGTCTTTCGCACGACGCAGGAATTCCGGGATATGCTCAACCGTTTTGATCTCTTCCAGCATACGCAGGCAGGCTTCGTTGGCGCCGCCGTGCGCCGGTCCCCACAGGGAAGCGATGCCCGCAGCGATACAGGCGAACGGGTTAGCGCCGGAAGAACCAGCTGTACGCACGGTAGAAGTGGAGGCGTTCTGCTCATGATCCGCGTGCAGGATCAGAATACGATCCATGGCGCGTTCCAGCACCGGGTTGACCACGTACTCTTCGCAAGGCGTAGAGAACATCATGTTCAGGAAGTTACCGGCATAGGAAAGGTCGTTGCGCGGATAGACGAACGGCTGGCCGATGGAATACTTGTAGCACATGGCGGCCACAGTCGGCATTTTCGACAGCAGACGGAAAGCGGCGATTTCGCGGTGACGCTCGATATTCACGTCCATTGCATCGTGATAGAAAGCCGCCAGCGCGCCGGTTACGCCGCACATGACCGCCATCGGATGGGAATCACGACGGAAGCCACGGAACAGATGGTGGATCTGCTCGTGGATCATGGTGTGGCGGGTAACGATAGTGCTGAACTCTTCAAACTGCTCTTTGGTTGGCGCTTCGCCATTCAGCAGGATATAGCACACTTCCAGGTAGTTAGAGTGCAGCGCCAGCTGGTCGATAGGGTATCCACGGTGCAGCAGAACGCCTTCGTCACCGTCGATATAGGTAATTTTGGATTCGCAAGAGGCGGTGGAGGTAAAGCCCGGGTCAAAAGTGAAATAACCTTTAGAACCGAGGCTACGGACATCGATCTCTTCCTGGCCTAGCGTGCCGCTCAGTACGTCGAGTTCGATAGCGTCTTCGCCGGGCAGGTTAAGCGTTGCTTTTTTATCAGCCATTTAAGTCTCCTTAGCGCCTTGTCGATGAATCTATGACATCTGAAACGCCGTTATGTCCACCGCTGCGGGTAAGCAGTATCAACTCTGTGGCATCTTATTACGTGCAGGGTACAGAGTGACGGCGCCTATGGGCCGGAAGGGCACAATCAGGCTTTGTTTAGCAGTTGTTAAAGATTCGGTATGGTCGTAACTTGTTAACCTGATGCTTAATAAGTTTAGCTCACCAATGTTACATAACTTGTGCTTAGGGGAAAGTGTATCCCCATAACTTTTGTGCATCATAGAACTTTCCGCGCTCAGTTTGTAACAAAAATGTTGAAGTTTTGTCAAATCAGATAATTAAATTTGTACAATTTGTGAAAAACGTGAGTGAGATCACTGTTCCATCTATTTTTCACCAAGATGTTTGTAGGGGAATTGTAATGAGATTGTGATCGACCTATACTTCCGCCAGGTCTCCGGAATACCCTGACACCAGGAGCCACCCAGCGTTTTAGCGCCACAATTAACACTGGATGTTGCTGTTTTGGTGCCGGTTCACAGTCCGAATGCTTATGTATTTGGCTGTCACCTTCAGGACCGGAGGAAGCAAAATAAGAAAGGCTCTGTGGGCAAAACCGTGAAAAAACAAAGACCTGTCAACCTGGATCTCTCAACGATCCGGTTTCCCGTTACCGCAATCGCGTCCATTCTCCACCGCGTGTCCGGCGTCATTACGTTTGTTGCCTTGGGCATACTGCTTTGGTTATTGGGCCTGTCGCTGTCGTCGCCCGAAGGCTTTTTGCAGGCGTCTGCCGTTATGCAAAGCTTCTTCGTTAAATTCATCATGTGGGGCATTCTCACCGCGCTGGCGTACCATACCGTCGGCGGGATACGTCATATGTTAATGGATTTTGGCTACCTGGCAGAGACGCAGGTGGTGGGAACGCGTTCGGCGCAAATCTGCTTTGGTATCACCGTCGTGCTTTCAATTCTGGCTGGAGTCCTCGTATGTTAAGCAACGCTTCCGCATTAGGACGCAACGGCGTTCACGACTGGCTGCTGGTGCGCGCCACATCTATTGTGATGACGCTCTACATCCTTTACATCCTCGGCTTTATCGTAATGACGGACACGCTGACTTACGACATCTGGCGCGGTTTTTTTGCCTCCTCCGTAACGAAAGTGTTCACGCTGCTGACGCTGTTCTCCATTCTGATGCATGGCTGGATAGGGATGTGGCAGGTGCTGACAGACTACATTAAACATCTGGCGACGCGTCTGCTGTTGCAGATGGCGATTGTGGTAGTGCTGTTTGTCTATGCGATTTATGGAACCGTCGTTGTGTGGGGTGTGTAAAAAATGAAGTTGCCAGTCAGAGAATTTGATGCCGTCGTAGTCGGCGCAGGTGGTGCAGGTATGCGTGCCGCACTGCAAATTTCCCAATCGGGCCAGACCTGTGCCCTGTTATCTAAAGTATTCCCGACCCGTTCCCACACCGTGTCCGCGCAGGGCGGTATTACCGTCGCGCTGGGCAACAGTCATGAAGACAACTGGGAATGGCATATGTACGACACGGTGAAAGGTTCCGACTATATCGGTGACCAGGACGCCATTGAATATATGTGCAAAACCGGCCCGGAAGCGATTCTGGAGCTGGAGCATATGGGCCTGCCGTTCTCCCGTCTGGACGATGGCCGTATCTATCAGCGTCCGTTCGGCGGCCAGTCGAAAAATTTCGGCGGCGAGCAGGCGGCACGTACCGCGGCAGCGGCTGACCGTACCGGCCACGCGCTGCTGCATACGCTCTATCAGCAGAACCTGAAAAACAAGACCACCATCTTCTCCGAGTGGTATGCGCTGGATCTGGTGAAAAACGCCGACGGCGCGGTGGTCGGCTGTACCGCACTGAATATCGAAGATGGCGAAGTCGTCTACTTTAAAGCAAAAGCCACCGTGCTGGCGACCGGCGGCGCAGGCCGTATCTATCAGTCCACCACCAACGCACACATCAATACCGGTGACGGCGTGGGCATGGCGCTGCGCGCCGGCGTGCCGGTGCAGGATATGGAAATGTGGCAGTTCCACCCGACCGGCATTGCTGGCGCGGGCGTGCTGGTGACGGAAGGCTGTCGCGGCGAAGGCGGCTACCTGCTGAACAAGCACGGCGAGCGCTTTATGGAACGCTACGCGCCTAACGCCAAAGATCTGGCCGGACGCGACGTGGTTGCCCGCTCGATGATGATCGAAATCCGCGAAGGCCGCGGCTGCGAAGGCCCGTGGGGCCCGCATATCAAGCTGAAGCTCGACCATCTGGGTAAAGATGTGCTGGAAGCGCGTCTGCCGGGTATCCTGGAGCTTTCCCGCACCTTTGCCCACGTCGATCCGGTCAAAGAGCCTATCCCGGTTATCCCGACCTGCCACTATATGATGGGCGGCATTCCGACCAAAGTGACCGGCCAGGCGATAACGCTGAACGAGCAGGGCGAAGACGTCGTGGTGCCGGGTCTGTTTGCCGTAGGCGAAATCGCCTGCGTATCCGTACACGGCTCTAACCGTCTCGGCGGCAACTCGCTGCTGGATCTGGTGGTATTTGGCCGCGCGGCTGGCCTGCATTTACAGCAGTCGATGCTGGAGCAGGGCGAGCTGCTGGACGCTACCGATGAAGAGATCGACGCCTCGCTGGCGCGCCTGAACCGCTGGAACAATAACGAAACCGGCGAAGATCCTGCCGAGCTGCGTAAAGCGCTGCAAACCTGCATGCAGAACAACTTCTCGGTATTCCGCGAAGGCGACGCGATGGCAAAAGGTCTGGAAGAGCTGAAAGTCCTGCGCGAGCGGCTGAAAAGCGCCCGTCTGGACGACCGTTCGCCTGACTTCAATACCCAGCGTATTGAGTGTCTGGAGCTGGATAACCTGATGGAAACGGCTTACGCCACCGCGGTTGCCGCCAACTACCGTACGGAAAGCCGTGGCGCGCACAGCCGCTTCGATTACCCGGAACGTGACGACGCAAACTGGCTGTGCCACAGCGTCTATCTGCCGCAGAGCGAAAGCATGACTCGCCGTGAGGTGAACATGGAGCCGAAACTGCGCGCGGCTTTCCCGCCGAAAGCCCGTACCTACTAGTTCGCGGAGCATATGATGAGAATCGAATTTTCAGTTTATCGTTATAACCCGGACGTCGATGACGCGCCGCGGATGCAGGACTATAGCCTGGAGTCGGAAGAAGGGCGCGATATGATGCTGCTGGATGCGCTAATCCGTCTGAAAGAGAAAGATCCGACGCTGGCTTTCCGTCGCTCCTGCCGCGAAGGCGTCTGCGGCTCCGACGGCATCAATATGAACGGTAAGAACGGCCTGGCCTGCATTACGCCGGTTTCCGCGCTCGGCGCGGGAAAACGTAAAATTGTGATCCGTCCCCTGCCTGGATTGCCGGTCATCCGCGATTTGGTAGTAGACATGGGCCAGTTCTACACTCAATATGAGAAAATTAAGCCTTACCTGTTGAATAATGGGCAAAATCCACCGGCTCGCGAGCACCTGCAGCAGCCGGAACAGCGGGAAAAACTGGACGGCCTGTACGAGTGTATTCTTTGTGCGTGCTGTTCCACTTCCTGCCCGTCGTTCTGGTGGAACCCGGACAAGTTTATCGGGCCGGCGGGGCTGCTGGCGGCCTACCGTTTCCTGATCGACAGTCGCGATACGGAAACCGGTGCACGCCTGGACGACCTTAACGATGCGTTCAGCGTATTCCGCTGCCACAGCATTATGAACTGCGTCAGCGTTTGTCCGAAAGGGCTGAACCCGACGCGCGCCATCGGCCATATCAAGTCGATGCTGCTGGCGCGAAGCGCTTAAGCGCAGACCGTCCGGGAGCCTGGCTCCCGGTCGTTTTATCAGGCCGGGTTTTGCTTAAGCGGAACACGGCCGAGGGCAAGCCGCTGACGCGGCGCGGGGCTTAGCTGTTCCGTTACATAATCACGGCAACAAAAAAGCGTAATGCTTTAAGGGATCACAATGCAGAACAGCGCGATGAAACCCTGGCTGGACTCCTCCTGGCTGGCCGGCGCGAATCAGACCTATATAGAGCAGCTCTATGAGGACTATCTGACCGATCCTGACTCTGTCGATGCGGCCTGGAAAACGCTGTTTCAGCAGCTTCCGGGTCACGGAGTCAGGCCAGAGCAATTCCACTCCACCACTCGCGAATATTTCAAGCGTCTGGCGAAAGATGCCTCTCGCTATACCTCTTCCGTCAGCGATCCCGACACCAACGCCAAGCAGGTGAAGGTGCTCCAGCTGATTAACGCCTTCCGCTTCCGTGGCCATCAGCAGGCCAATCTCGATCCGCTGGGCCTGTGGAAACAGGAGCCGGTGCCGGATCTGGATCCCGCGTTTCACGATCTGACCGAGGCCGATTTCCAGGAAACCTTTAACGTAGGTTCCTTCGCCTTCGGCAAAGATACGATGAAGCTGGCCGATCTGTTCAGCCTGCTGCAGCAAACCTACTGCGGCTCGATCGGCGCGGAATATATGCATATCACCAACACCGAAGAGAAACGCTGGATCCAGCAGCGCATTGAATCGGTGGCGGGCCAGGCCTCTTTCTCTACGGATGAGAAAAAAGGCTTTCTGAAACAGCTGACCGCTGCGGAAGGGCTGGAGCGCTATCTGGGCGCGAAATTCCCCGGCGCGAAACGCTTCTCGCTGGAAGGCGGCGATGCGCTGGTGCCGATGCTGAACGAGATGATCCGTCACGCGGGCAAAAGCGGCACGCGCGAAGTGGTGCTGGGTATGGCGCACCGTGGTCGTCTGAACGTGCTGATCAACGTGCTGGGCAAAAAGCCGCAGGACCTGTTCGACGAGTTCTCCGGCAAGCATAAAGAGCATCTCGGCACCGGCGACGTGAAATACCATATGGGCTTCTCGTCCGACGTGGAAACCGAAGGCGGCATGGTGCATCTGGCGCTGGCGTTTAACCCGTCGCACCTGGAAATCGTCAGCCCGGTAGTCATGGGATCGGTTCGCGCCCGTCTGGATCGTCTGGACGAGCCGCGCAGCAGCAAAGTGCTGCCGATCACCATCCACGGCGACGCGGCCGTTACCGGCCAGGGCGTGGTGCAGGAAACCCTGAACATGTCGCAGGCACGCGGCTATGAAGTTGGCGGCACCGTGCGCATCGTGATCAACAACCAGATTGGTTTCACCACGTCTAATCCGCAGGATGCGCGCTCCACGCAGTACTGTACCGACATCGGTAAAATGGTGCTGGCGCCGATCTTCCACGTCAACGCTGACGATCCGGAAGCGGTGGCGTTTGTTACCCGCCTGGCGCTTGATTTCCGTAACACCTTCAAGCGCGACGTCTTTATCGATCTGGTTTGCTACCGCCGCCACGGCCACAACGAAGCCGACGAGCCAAGCGCAACGCAGCCGGTGATGTACCAGAAAATCAAAAAGCATCCGACGCCGCGTAAGCTTTACGCCGACCGTCTGGAAGCGGAACAGGTCGCCAGCCTGGAAGACGCGACGGAGATGGTCAATCTCTATCGCGACGCGCTGGATGCCGGTGAATGCGTGGTGCCGGAATGGCGTCCGATGAGCCTGCACTCCTTTACCTGGTCGCCTTACCTGAACCACGAGTGGGACGAAAGCTATCCGGCGACGCTGGATCTGAAACGCCTGCAGGCGCTGGCCAAACGCATCAGCACCGTGCCGGAAGCGATTGAAATGCAGTCGCGCGTGGCCAAGATCTACAACGACCGCGCCGCGATGGCCGCAGGCGAGAAGCCATTTGACTGGGGCGCAGCGGAAAACCTGGCCTACGCCACGCTGGTAGACGAAGGCATTCCGTGCCGTCTGTCCGGCGAAGATATGGGCCGCGGCACCTTCTTCCATCGTCACGCGGTGATCCATAACCAGGCCAACGGCTCTACCTATACGCCGTTACAGCATATCCATAACGGTCAGGGCACGTTCCGCGTCTGGGATTCCGTGCTCTCTGAAGAAGCGGTGCTGGCGTTTGAATATGGTTACGCCACGGCGGAACCGCGCACGCTGACTATCTGGGAAGCGCAGTTCGGCGACTTCGCCAACGGCGCGCAGGTGGTTATCGACCAGTTCATCAGCTCCGGCGAGCAGAAATGGGGCCGCATGTGCGGTCTGGTGATGCTGCTGCCGCACGGCTATGAAGGGCAGGGGCCGGAGCACTCCTCCGCGCGTCTGGAACGCTATCTGCAACTCTGCGCCGAGCAGAACATGCAGGTTTGCGTGCCTTCCACGCCGGCGCAGGTTTACCACATGCTGCGTCGTCAGGCGCTGCGCGGGATGCGTCGTCCGCTGGTGGTGATGTCGCCGAAATCGCTGCTGCGTCATCCGCTGGCGGTCTCTTCGCTGGAAGAGCTGGCTAACGGCAGCTTCCAGCCGGCGATTGGCGAAGTCGACGATCTCGATCCAAAAGGCGTTAAGCGCGTGGTGCTCTGCTCCGGCAAAGTCTATTACGATCTGCTGGAAAAGCGGCGTAAAAACGAGCAGACCGACGTGGCTATCGTCCGCATTGAACAGCTCTATCCGTTCCCGCACAAAGCGGTGCAGGAAAAACTCCAGCAGTACGCGCACGTGCATGATTTTGTCTGGTGTCAGGAAGAGCCGCTGAATCAGGGTGCCTGGTACTGTAGCCAGCATCATTTCCGTGAGGTAGTGCCGTTTGGTGCTTCATTACGTTACGCCGGTCGTCCCGCTTCGGCCTCGCCGGCAGTTGGCTATATGTCCGTTCACCAGCAGCAGCAGCAAGATCTGGTTAATGACGCGCTGAACGTTAATTAATTAAAGGAAAAATAATGAGTAGCGTAGATATTCTCGTTCCCGACCTGCCTGAATCCGTCGCCGACGCCACCGTAGCGACCTGGCACAAAAAACCTGGCGACGCGGTCAGCCGTGACGAAGTGCTGGTAGAAATCGAAACCGACAAAGTGGTGCTGGAAGTGCCTGCTTCCGCCGACGGCGTGCTGGAAGCGATTCTGGAAGACGAAGGTGCCACCGTAACTTCTCGTCAGGCGCTGGGTCGCCTGAAAGAAGGCAACAGCGGCGGCAAAGAAAGCTCCGCCAAAACGGAAGAGAAAGAGTCTACTCCGGCGCAGCGCCAGAGCGCCTCGCTGGAAGAAGAGAGCAACGACGCGCTCAGCCCGGCTATCCGTCGCCTGATTGCCGAACACGGTCTGGAGCCGTCGGCGATCAAAGGCACCGGCGTGGGCGGACGTCTGACCCGTGAAGACGTAGAGAAACACCTGGCGAAAGCGCCAGCTGCCAAAGCCGCCGAGCCGAAAGCGGCTGAAGCCGCGCCTTCGCTGGCTGGCCGCAGCGAAAAACGCGTGCCGATGACTCGTCTGCGTAAGCGTATCGCCGAGCGTCTGCTGGAAGCGAAAAACAGCACCGCGATGCTGACCACGTTTAACGAAGTCAACATGCAGCCGATCATGAACCTGCGCAAGCAGTACGGCGAAGCCTTCGAAAAACGTCACGGCATCCGTCTGGGCTTTATGTCCTTCTACCTGAAAGCGGTAGTGGAAGCCCTGAAGCGCTTCCCGGAAGTTAACGCCTCTATCGACGGCGAAGATGTGGTTTACCACAACTACTTCGACGTCAGCATTGCGGTATCCACGCCGCGCGGCCTGGTTACGCCGGTGCTGAAAGATATCGATGCGCTGGGCATGGCGGATATCGAGAAAAAAATCAAAGAGCTGGCGATCAAAGGCCGTGACGGCAAGCTGACCGTAGACGAACTGACCGGCGGTAACTTCACCATTACCAACGGCGGCGTCTTCGGCTCGCTGATGTCCACGCCGATCATCAACCCACCGCAGAGTGCCATTCTGGGGATGCACGCCATCAAAGATCGTCCGATGGCGGTCAATGGTCAGGTGGTGATCCTGCCAATGATGTATCTGGCGCTCTCTTACGATCATCGCCTGATCGACGGCAAAGAGTCCGTGAGCTTCCTGGTCGCGATCAAAGAGCTGCTGGAAGATCCGTCTCGTCTGCTGCTGGACGTTTAATTCCTGTCGGGCGCGGTGAAAGCCGCGCTCAACCCTATGTGTGGCCAAAGCGCTGGCATACTGCCGGATTTGGCCAAGTCTTTTCCGAACTGGATGGATTAACAACATGAACTTACATGAATATCAGGCAAAACAGCTGTTTGGCCGGTATGGTTTACCGGCACCTGTCGGCTATGCCTGCACCACTCCACGCGAAGCAGAAGAAGCCGCTTCTAAAATTGGCGCTGGCCCGTGGGTCGTGAAATGTCAGGTTCATGCCGGAGGCCGTGGTAAAGCGGGCGGCGTGAAGGTAGTAAAAAGCAAAGAAGAGATCCGCGCATTTGCCGAGCACTGGCTGGGCAAGCGTCTGACCACTTACCAGACCGACGCTAACGGTCAGCCGGTCAACCAGATCCTGGTGGAAGCGGCAACCGACATCGATCAGGAACTTTACCTGGGCGCGGTCGTGGATCGCGGCACCCGTCGCGTAGTCTTTATGGCCTCGACCGAAGGCGGCGTGGAAATTGAAAAAGTGGCGGAAGAGACGCCGCATCTGATCCACAAAATGGCGCTGGATCCGTTAACCGGCCCGCAGCCTTATCAGGGCCGCGAGCTGGCGTTCAAACTGGGCCTGACCGGCAAACAGGTTGGCCAGTTCACTAAAATCTTTATGGGTCTGGCGACCATGTTCCTGGAGCGCGATCTGGCGCTGGTCGAAATCAACCCGCTGGTGATCACTAAGCAGGGCGATCTGATCTGCCTGGACGGCAAGCTGGGCGCAGATGGCAACGCGCTGTTCCGCCAGCCGGAGCTGCGTGAAATGCGCGATCCAAGCCAGGAAGACTCCCGCGAAGCGCACGCTGCGCAGTGGGAACTGAACTACGTGGCGCTGGAAGGCAATATCGGCTGTATGGTTAACGGCGCAGGCCTGGCGATGGGCACCATGGACATCGTGAAGCTGAGCGGCGGCCAGCCGGCTAACTTCCTGGACGTTGGCGGCGGCGCCACCAAAGAGCGCGTGACCGAAGCGTTCAAAATCATCCTTTCTGACGACGCGGTGAAGGCCGTCTTCGTCAACATCTTCGGCGGCATCGTCCGCTGCGACCTGATTGCTGACGGCATCATCGGCGCGGTAGCGGAAGTGGGCGTTAACGTGCCGGTCGTGGTGCGTCTGGAAGGAAACAATGCCGAGCTGGGCGCGCAGAAACTGGCGGACAGCGGCCTGAATATTATTGCAGCAACCAGCCTGAGCGACGCGGCGCAGCGCGTTGTTGCCGCAGCGGAGGGTAAATAATGTCCATTCTGATCGATAAAAACACCAAGGTAATCTGCCAGGGCTTCACCGGCGGACAGGGCACTTTCCACTCCGAGCAGGCGCTGGCTTACGGCACGCAGCTGGTTGGCGGCGTAACGCCAGGCAAAGGCGGCACCGAGCATCTGGGCCTGCCGGTCTTTAATACCGTGCGTGAAGCGGTAGAAGCCACTGGCGCCACCGCCTCCGTAATTTACGTTCCGGCGCCGTTCTGCAAAGACGGCATCCTGGAAGCGATCGACGCGGGCATCAAACTGATTATCACCATCACCGAAGGTATCCCGACGCTGGATATGCTGACCGTGAAGGTGAAGCTGGATGAAGCGGGCGTGCGTATGATTGGCCCGAACTGCCCTGGCGTCATCACCCCAGGCGAATGCAAAATCGGCATCATGCCGGGCCACATTCATAAGCCAGGCCGTATCGGCATCGTGTCCCGTTCCGGCACGCTGACCTATGAAGCCGTGAAGCAGACTACCGATATCGGTTACGGCCAGTCCACCTGCGTGGGCATCGGCGGCGACCCGATCCCTGGCTCTAACTTTATCGATATCCTGAAACTGTTCCAGGACGATCCGCAGACTGAAGCGATCGTCATGATCGGCGAAATCGGCGGTAGTGCGGAAGAGGAAGCCGCCGCCTTTATTAAAGAGCACGTGACCAAGCCGGTTGTCGGCTATATCGCAGGTGTTACCGCGCCGAAAGGCAAGCGTATGGGCCACGCGGGCGCGATTATCGCAGGCGGTAAAGGCACGGCGGACGAGAAGTTCGCGGCGCTGGAAGCGGCCGGCGTGAAAACCGTGCGCAGCCTGGCCGATATCGGCGATGCGGTGAAAGCGGTTCTGCCGCAGTAAGCCGGATCCATCTTCTCATCAGGGCTGCCTCAGGGCAGCCTTTTTTATTTTTGCATTCATGCCAGAATATTGGTTAAGCTTTCTTATTAATAAGCTAATATAATGCAAAGCTTCCTGTAAAATAACGCGATAAAATTAACCCCGCCGGTTAATATTACAAAATTGTTTTCTGTATTGAATATTAATTAAATTAAATAATCCTCTTTGTTAAAATAATCCCTTTCATATTTACTTTATCGCAATTAATTAATCGCGATCAAAGAAACGCAAGTTATTTACGCTTCGGAGGCTGGCTAAAAATCAGCTTTGGGATTAAATTGCTCTGCGTCAAAAAATCAGCTTTACGCTTTTAATTATAAAAAGGGACTTCCTGTGTCGATCGCAAATTTTCCCGATCGCTATCCTGAAAAAACAGCAACGGCGCGGGCCGGCTGATTTTTTCTCATTAACATTATTCACTTACCTACAGGGTTACGTCACCCCGATGAGGAGCGATCCTGTTGCGCCATACGCTGGCCGCCCGGCGCATGGACAAAACTGAGCACGGAGCAAGGAGTCAACATGTTAGATGTGGTCGAACTGTCGCGTTTACAGTTTGCGCTAACGGCGATGTACCATTTTCTGTTTGTCCCTTTAACGCTGGGAATGGCGTTTTTGCTGGCAATAATGGAAACGGTTTATGTGCTGTCAGGCAAACAAATCTATAAAGATATGACGAAATTCTGGGGGAAACTCTTCGGTATTAACTTTGCGCTTGGCGTGGCCACCGGCCTGACGATGGAATTCCAGTTCGGCACCAACTGGTCTTATTATTCCCATTACGTCGGCGATATATTCGGGGCGCCGCTGGCTATTGAAGGCCTGATGGCTTTTTTCCTTGAATCCACCTTTGTCGGCATGTTCTTTTTCGGCTGGGATCGGCTGAGTAAAGTGCAGCACCTGACGTGCACCTGGCTGCTGGCGTTAGGCTCTAACCTGTCGGCGCTATGGATCCTGGTGGCGAACGGCTGGATGCAGAATCCCGTCGGCTCAGAATTCAATTTTGAAACCATGCGCATGGAGATGGTCAGCTTTTCCGAACTGATCCTCAATCCGGTGGCGCAGGTCAAATTTGTGCATACCGTTGCGGCAGGCTACACCTGCGGCGCCATGTTCATTATGGGCATCAGCGCCTTCTATCTGCTGCGCGGTCGCGATATCGCTTTTGCTAAGCGCTCTTTCGCTATTGCCGCCAGCTTCGGCATGGCAGCCGTTCTGGCCGTGATCCTGCTGGGCGACGAGTCGGGCTATGTGGTCGGCGACGTGCAGAAAACCAAGCTTGCCGCTATCGAAGCGGAATGGGAAACGCAGCCCGCGCCGGCGGCCTTTACGCTGTTCGGCCTGCCCGATCAGCAGGCGCAGCAAAACCGCTACGCCATTCAGATCCCCTGGGCGCTGGGCCTGATCGCTACCCGCTCTGTGGATCAACAGGTTACCGGCATCAAAGATCTGATGGCGCAGCATGAGATCCGCATCCGCAACGGGATGCGCGCTTACCAGCTGCTGGAACAGCTACGGGAAGGCAACAGCGATCCGGCAGTGCGCGCCGCCTTTAACCAGGCGAAGCAGGATTTGGGTTACGGGCTGCTGCTGAAACGCTATACGCCGAACGTAGCCGACGCCAGCGAGGCGCAGATCCGTCAGGCCACGCAGGATTCCATCCCACGCGTCGCGCCGCTCTATTTCGCTTTCCGCATCATGGTGGCGTGCGGCGTGCTGATGCTGCTGGTTACCCTCTGCTGTTTCTGGAGCGTCATCTGTAACCGCATTGGTCAAAGCCGCTTCCTGCTGAAATGCGCGCTGTACGGCATCCCGCTGCCGTGGATTGCGGCGGAAGCCGGCTGGTTTGTTGCCGAATATGGCCGCCAGCCGTGGGCGATTGGCGAAGTGCTGCCGACGGCCGTTGCCAACTCATCGCTGACCACGGGTCAAATCCTGTTTTCGCTGCTGCTTATCTGCGGGCTTTACACGCTGTTTTTGCTTGCCGAGATGTACCTGATGTTTAAGTTCGGCAGGCGCGGGCCAAGCAGCCTGAAAACAGGGCGTTATCACTTTGAACAGGCCACCGGAACAGGAGTTTAACCATGATCACCTATGAACTGTTGCGTTTCGTCTGGTGGGTACTGATTGGCGTGCTGCTGATCGGCTTCGCGGTTACCGACGGGTTTGATATGGGCGTTGGGATGCTTGGCCGTCTGATTGGCCGCAACGACGTTGAGCGCCGTATTATGATCAACACCATCGCGCCGCACTGGGACGGCAATCAGGTATGGCTTATCACCGCAGGCGGCGCGCTGTTTGCCGCCTGGCCGATGGTCTACGCCGCCGCCTTTTCCGGCTTTTATGTGGCGATGATGCTGGTGCTGGCCTCGCTGTTTTTCCGGCCGGTAGGATTCGACTACCGCTCCAAAATAGAAAATCCGCGCTGGCGCGGCATGTGGGACTGGGGCATTTTTATCGGCAGCTTTGTGCCGCCGCTGGTTATTGGCGTGGCGTTTGGCAATCTGTTACAGGGCGTGCCTTTCTATGCCGATGAATATCTGCGTCTGTTCTACACCGGCAGCTTCTTCCAGCTGCTGAACCCGTTTGCGCTGCTGGCAGGCGTGGTCAGCGTCACCATGATCCTGACTCAGGGCGCCACTTACCTACAAATGCGCACCACGGGTGAGCTGTATCTCAGATCCAAAACGATCGCGCAGATCGCCACGCTGGTGATGATGGCGGGCTTCGTGCTGGCCGGTATTTGGGTGAAGTACGGCATTGAAGGCTATCAGCTGGTGTCCACGCTGGATCACAATGCGGCTTCCAATCCGCTGGCGAAAGAAGTGACCCGCGTAGCGGGCGGCTGGCTGGTAAACTTTACCCATCAGCCGCTGCTGTGGATTATCCCGGCGCTGGGCGTGCTGCTACCGCTGTTTACCGTTATCTGTTCACGGATGAATAAAGGCGGCTGGGCGTTTCTTTGCTCTTCGCTGACGGTAGCCTGCGTGATCCTGACGGCGGGCGTGGCGATGTTCCCGTTTGTGATGCCTTCCAGCAGCATGATGAACCATAGCCTGACCATGTGGGACGCCACTTCCAGCCTGCTGACGCTGAAAATCATGACCGTTACGGCCGCGATCTTTGTGCCGCTTATTCTGATTTACACCAGCTGGTGCTACTACAAAATGTTTGGCCGCATCACGCGCGCGCAGATAGAAGCCAACACGCATTCCCTTTACTGATTAAGGAGCAGAACGATGTGGTATTTTGCCTGGATCCTCGGCACGCTGCTGGCCTGCGCCATCGGGGTGATTACCGCGCTGGCTATCGAACATCTCGATAAGCGCGCATAAAAGAATTTTACTGCCTGCCGTAATAAAAGCGGGATAATAACGGATCGGTTCGCCGGTCCGTTTTTCCTGCTCGTCGCCGCTGCTCTCCGCCGTTAACCCGGCTTTTTTCAGCCCTGGGTTATGTCAGTAAACGTTTAAGATTTCTCCCTAAATCCACATAATTGTTTCCGGAAGATAATTATTTTGTTTAGCCTCTGGCAATCCATTCCAAAGGCGTATGCTCTTGCGTATAGTAGCAACGTTTAAAAAGTTATACCGGGATGTAGAGTGAGTACAATGCTTTTTCGATGGCCGGTGCGTGTCTACTATGAAGACACCGACGCCGGTGGCGTGGTTTACCATGCCAGCTATGTCGCTTTTTATGAACGGGCACGAACCGAGATGCTGCGCCAGCACCATTTCAGTCAACAGACGCTGCTGGAACAGCAGGTCGGTTTTGTCGTGCGTCGTCTCACGGTTGATTACCTGGCCGCCGCGCGTCTTGATGAACTTCTTGAGGTGCAGAGCGAGGTCGTCAACATGACCAGAACGACCATGACATTCGCACAACGTATTGTTAATGCAGAAGGCCGGACGCTGAATGAAGCCGAAGTCCTGATCGCCTGCATCAATCCACATCTGATGAAGCCCATTGCGCTTCCCAAGTCTATTGTCGCGGAGTTCAAGCAGTGACTGACATGAACGTTCTTGATTTGTTCCTGAAGGCGAGCCTTCTGGTCAAACTTATCATGTTGATTTTGATTGGCTTTTCTGTTGCCTCCTGGGCAATCATTATTCAGCGCACCCGTATTCTGAATGCGGCGGGCCGTGAAGCCGACGCGTTTGAAGACAAATTCTGGTCGGGCATTGAGCTGTCGCGCCTGTATCAGGAAAGCCAGGCGCGCCGTGATGAGCTGGCCGGATCTGAACAAATTTTCTATGCCGGCTTTAAAGAGTTCGCCCGGTTGCATCGTGCCAACAACCACGCGCCGGAAGCGGTGGTGGAAGGCGCAACGCGCGCCATGCGCATCTCGCTGAACCGTGAGCTGGAAGCGCTGGAAAACCATATTCCTTTCCTGGGCACGGTTGGCTCGATCAGTCCTTACATCGGCCTGTTCGGTACGGTCTGGGGCATCATGCACGCCTTTATCGCGCTGGGCGCGGTAAAACAGGCCACGCTGCAGATGGTGGCGCCGGGGATTGCCGAAGCGCTGATCGCGACCGCTATCGGTCTGTTTGCCGCTATTCCGGCAGTTATGGCGTATAACCGCCTCAACCAGCGCGTGAACAAGCTGGAGCAGAATTACGATAACTTTATGGAAGAGTTCACCGCTATTCTGCACCGTCAGGCTTTCTCCAGCGAGAACAGCAGGTAGGAGTGACCTATGGCCAGAACGCACGGTCGCCGTAAACGCGACCTGAAGTCCGAAATCAATATTGTTCCGCTGCTCGACGTTCTGCTGGTACTGCTGCTGATCTTTATGGCGACGGCGCCGATTATCACCCAGAGCGTAGAGGTGGATCTGCCGGACGCCACGGATTCCAAAACGGTGTCCAGCGACGATAATCCGCCGGTGATTGTTGAAGTGGCGGGCGTGGGACAATACACCCTGGTGGTCGATCACGATCGCATGGAACAGCTGCCGCCGGAGCAGGTCGTCGCTGAAGCGCAGCGCCGTATCGAAGCGAATCCGAAGACGGTGTTTCTGATCGGCGGCGCGAAAGAGGTGCCTTACGATGAGATCATCAAGGCGCTGAACCTGCTGCATCAGGCGGGCGTGAAGTCGGTTGGATTAATGACGCAGCCGATTTAATTTCGGACCGTTTTTGGGAATCGAAAGTGTCGAAGGTAACCGAACAGAACGATAAGTTAAAACGCGCCATCATCATTTCAGTGATCCTGCATATCTTTCTGATTGCGTTACTGATCTGGAGCTCGTTTGACGAACATATCGACGCCAGCAGCGGCGGCGGCGGGGGTAGCGACATTGATGCCGTCATGGTGGATCCTGGCGCTATCGTCGAGCAGTACAACCGCCAGCAGAATCAGCAGAGCGACAGCCAGCGCGCCGAGCAGCAGCGTCAAAAGCAGGCGAAGCAGCAGGCGGAAGAGCTACAGCAGAAGCAGGCTGCGGAACAGCAGCGTCTGAAAGCGCTGGAAAAAGAGCGGCTGGAGGCGAAGCAGGAAGCGGCGCAGGCGGCGGAACAGAAGAAAGCGGAAGAGGCCGCGAAGCAGGCCGCAGAACAGCAAAAAGCTGAGGAAGCGGCGAAGCAGGCGGCCGAGCAGCAGGCCGCGGCGCAGGCAGAGGCGAAAGCCAAAGCCCAGGCGGATGCCAAAGCGGCCGCGACAGCAGAAGCGAAAGCCAAAGCCCAGGCGGATGCCAAAGCGCAGGCCGATACGCAGGCGAAAGCCGCGGCGGACGCGCAGAAGAAAGCGGAAGCCGAAGCGAAAAAAGCCGCGGCGGATGCTAAAAAAGAAGCGGAAGAAAAAGCGGCCGCGGCGGCGCAGGCGGCTAAAGTGAAAGCGGCGCAGGAGGCAAAAGCCAAAGCGCAGGCCGATGCGAAAGCCCAGGCTGCCGCCGAAGCGAAGGCGGCGAAAGAAAAAGCCGCCGAAGAAGCCAAAGAGAAAGCGGCGCAGCAGGCGAAAGAAGCCAAAGAAAAAGCGGCCGAGGCGGCGAAGGCAAAAGCGGCTGAGGAAGCAAAAGAGAAAGCCGAAGCGGCGGCGAAAGCGAAGGCCGAAGCGGCGGCAAAAGCCAAAGCGGACGCAGCCGCAAAAGCGAAAGCGGCGGCCGATGCGAAGAAGAAAGCCGCGGCGGAAGCGGCTAAAGAGAGCAGCGACGTCGACGACCTGCTGGGCGGCCTGACCTCCGGCAAAAACGCGCCAAAAGAGGGTAAAACCGGCGGCGCGGGCGCGGCGGGGCAGGGCAACCAGAAGAAATCGGGCGCCTCCGGCGCCGCTATCGACAGCTACCTTGGCCAGGTACAGAGCGCTATCCAGAGCAAGTTTTATGACGCGGATACGTTTAAAGGACGCACCTGTAACGTGCATATCAAGCTGGCGCCGGACGGGCTGTTGATTTCGGCCACCCCGGCAGGCGGCGATCCGGCGCTGTGTCAGGCGGCTATTAACGCTGCCCGCATGGCGAGGATCCCAAAACCGCCAAGCACGGATGTGTATCAGGCGGTGAAAGAGGCGACGTTAATCTTCAAACCGTAAGATTAGCTGTAAGAAGATGCCAGGACGCGGCAGGTTGAACTATGGTCAACTTGCCGTACTCTATAAATGCACCATTGGTTTGTTGAAACACTGCTAATTATCGTGGACGTAGCGTTCAGGTAAGGGAGAGAAGATGAAGCAGGCATTACGAGTAGCACTAAGTTTCCTGATGCTGTTTGTCGCTATGGCGCATGCAGAAGTTCGCATCGAGATTACCCAGGGCGTTAACACCGCACGTCCTATCGGCGTAGTCCCGTTTAAATGGGCTGGCCCGGGCGCAGCCCCGGAAGATATTGGCGGCATCGTGGCGGCGGATTTACGCAACAGCGGCAAATTCAATCCGCTGGATCGCGCTCGTCTGCCACAGCAGCCAGGCACCGCAGCGGAAGTGCAGCCTGCTGCATGGACCGCGCTGGGTATTGATGCGGTGGTGGTCGGGCAGATCCAGCCTGGCGCCGACGGCAGCTATACCGTTTCTTATCAGCTGGTGGATACCTCCGGTAATCCGGGCACCGTGCTGGCGCAGAATCAGTACAAGGTGACTAAACAATGGTTGCGCTACGCGGCGCATACGGCCAGCGATGAAAGCTTTGAAAAGCTGACCGGCATCAAAGGCGCGTTCCGTACCCGTATCGCCTATGTGGTGCAGACCAACGGCGGCCAGTTCCCGTATGAGCTGCGCGTATCCGACTATGACGGCTATAACCAGTTTGTGGTGCACCGTTCGCCTGAGCCGCTGATGTCTCCGGCCTGGTCGAAAGATGGCAGCAAGCTGGCCTATGTGACCTTTGAAAGCGGCAAATCGGCGCTGGTGATCCAGACGCTGGCCAACGGCGCTATCCGCCAGGTTGCTTCTTTCCCTCGTCATAACGGCGCGCCTGCGTTCTCGCCTGACGGCAGCAAGCTGGCGTTCACCCTGTCGAAATCCGGCAGCATGAATCTTTACGTGATGGACTTAGGTTCAGGCCAGATGCGTCAGATCACCGACGGCCGCTATAACAGCACTGAACCTACCTGGTTCCCGGACAGCCAGACGCTGGCCTATACCTCGGATCAGGCCGGTCGTCCACAAATCTATAAAATTGGTGTAAACGGCGGCGCGCCGCAGCGTCTGACCTGGGAAGGCTCTCAGAATCAGAACGCCGATGTCAGCACCGATGGAAAATCTCTGGTGATGGTAAGCACCAACGGCGGTGCGCAACATATCGCCAGACAAGATCTGGAAACGGGAGCCGTTCAACAATTAACGGACACGTTCCTGGATGAAACGCCGAGCCTCGCGCCAAACGGCACTATGGTTATCTACAGCGCTACTCAAGGCATGGGATCCGTACTGCAGCTGGTGTCGACCGACGGTCGTTTCAAAGCGCGTCTTCCGGCTACTGATGGACAGGTAAAATCACCTGCCTGGTCGCCGTATCTGTGATGCATATAAATATGTATGGCAAACAATAATAGGATTGTAGAAATGCAACTGAATAAAGTGCTGAAAGGCTTAATGCTGGCACTGCCAGTTATCGCAGTGGCTGCATGTAGCTCACACAAAAACAACAACAACGACCAGACCAGCGGTATGGGTATGGGCGATGACGCAAACGGCGGCATGAACAGCGGCATGAACGGCGGCAATATGTCCTCCGACGAGCAGGCGCGCCTGCAGATGCAGCAGCTGCAACGCAACAACATCGTGTACTTCGGTCTGGACAAGTATGACATCCAGTCTGAGTTCGCTCAGATGCTGGACGCGCACGCTACTTTCCTGCGTAACAACCCGTCTTACAAAGTGACTGTAGAAGGTCATGCGGATGAGCGTGGTACGCCAGAGTACAACATCGCCCTGGGCGAGCGTCGTGCTACTGCCGTTAAAATGTACCTGCAGGGCAAAGGCGTTTCTGCTGACCAGATCTCTATCGTTTCTTACGGTAAAGAGAAGCCAGCCGTACTGGGCCACGACGAATCGGCTTACGCCAAAAACCGTCGTGCCGTACTGGTATACTAAGAGAATCATATGATTAGTAACTTCAGACTTCACTTGCTGGGTCTGTCGTTACTGGTTGGCGTAGCGGCCCCCTGGGCCGCTAATGCCCAGGCGTCAATCAGTAACGTAGGTTCAGGCTCGGTCGAAGACCGCGTCACCTCGCTTGAGCGTATCTCTAACGCGCAGGCACAGCTTCTTCAGCAATTCCAGCAGCAGCTTGCCGACAACCAGCGTGACATTGACTCGCTGCGTGGTCAGATTCAGGAAAACCAGTATCAGCTTAACCAGATCACCGAACGCCAGAAGAATCTCTATCAGCAGATAGAGACGCTGAGCAGCGGCGCGTCTGCGCAGCCTCAGGCGGCTTCAGGCGCTACGGCTCCGGCAGCGGCCGCAGAAGGCGCTACAGCCAGCGACAGCGCTTCTGCTGCGCCGACGCAGGGTGGCGACGCCAACAGCGACTACAACGCGGCTGTGGCGCTGGTATTGGAGAAAAAGCAGAACGAGCAGGCTATCGCTGCGTTCCAGGCTTTTATCAAGAAGTATCCGGATTCAACCTACCAGCCGAATGCTAACTACTGGCTGGGACAGCTGAATTACAACAAGGGTAAAAAAGACGACGCGGCCTACTATTTCGCCACCGTAGTGAAAAATTACCCTAAATCGCCGAAAAGCGCGGATGCGCTGTATAAAGTGGGTGTGATCATGCAGGAGAAGGGCGACAGCGCGAAAGCGAAAGCCGTCTACCAGCAGGTGATCAAACAGTATCCAAACACCGACGTGGCGAAACAAGCGCAAAAACGTGCGGCTGCGCTGTAATTAACCGCTTACGAACGGGTTTAGCCTAATTTATGGCCCGGTCGGGTGAAACTCAGGCAGTTGAACAAGTTATCTGAAAATAGTGGTTGCGCTGAAACGGTAAATCAGTAATATATGCCGCCGTTGCCGGGACATATGTTAAAACATTCTGACAGCGTAAAAGTGGGTCGTTAGCTCAGTTGGTAGAGCAGTTGACTTTTAATCAATTGGTCGCAGGTTCGAATCCTGCACGACCCACCACTAATTAAGTAGTGACAAAAGGTAAGCGTGAAGGATTTGAACCTGCAGCAGGTTCGGTTAAGCGAAGCGAAACAACGTTGCGTTAAGCAACGGGCCGACAGGCCGAGGGACGCCGAGTCATCCTGCACGACCCACCACTAATTAAGTAGTAAGCAGTACCGCATGATGCGGGTCGTTAGCTCAGTTGGTAGAGCAGTTGACTTTTAATCAATTGGTCGCAGGTTCGAATCCTGCACGACCCACCACTTTTTAAGTGGTATCTGATGCAAGAAACAGACATTAAGCGGCAGGCAGTACACAGCGGGTCGTTAGCTCAGTTGGTAGAGCAGTTGACTTTTAATCAATTGGTCGCAGGTTCGAATCCTGCACGACCCACCATTACTAAATGGTAACCGCTGTAAAACGTGAAGGATGTGAACCTGCAGCAGGTTCGGTTGAGCGAAGCGAAACAACGTTGCGTTAAGCAACGGGCCAGCAGGCCGAGGAACGCCGAGTCATCCTGCACGACCCACCATTACTAAAATGGTAACCGCTGTAAAACGTGAAGGATTACTTTCACGAGAAGTACCGAAGTGGGTGATTAGCTCAGTTGGTAGAGCATCTCCTTTACACGGAGGGGGTCGGCGGTTCGAGCCCGTCATCACCCACCACTTCGGGTCGTTAGCTCAGTTGGTAGAGCAGTTGACTTTTAATCAATTGGTCGCAGGTTCGAATCCTGCACGACCCACCAATGTAGAAAGGCGCCCTAAAGGCGCCTTTTTGCCGTTTGTAATTCGGGCGGGGTTCGAACCTGCCGCAGGTCGAGTCGACCAAAGGGAGACAGCGTTGCCGCAGGCAACGACCCGAAGGGCGAGGCTTCAGCCGAGTCATCCTGCACGACCCACCAATGTAGAAAGGCGCCCTAAAGGCGCCTTTTTGCCGTTTGTAATTCGGGCGGGGTTCGAACCTGGCTAACTGGCCTGAAGCAGCAGTATTATTATTCTGTCGCGATAAGATCGGAGAATGGCGGCTGAGGCAGCTCGGAACACGGACGCGCCGCCCCCCAGGTTCGTTTCGCGCGTCCATACATGCCCAGTTCCGGTCGCTCTACTGCCGTGCTACTTCAGCGGCGTCAGGTTTTTCCAGATATGCATCACCGCGTAGCTGCGCCACGGCCGCCAGGCTTCTGCCAGCCGTTCCGCTTCTTTTGCCGTCACGCTACCCAAATTTTTTCGCACCACGATATCCGCCGCCGGAAACGCATCGGGCCAGCGTAAGGCGCGCATAGCTATGTAATGTGCCGTCCACTCGCCGATGCCCGGCAAGGCGGTCAGCCTGGCTATCATCAGCTCCGGCTGCGCGGCTGTTTCTGGCATGCCTTGCGCGCAGGCATCTGCCAGCGCCAGCAGCGTTCTGGCTCGCGTACGTACGATGCCAAGGCTGGCTATTGCTTCAGGCGTGCTGCACGCAACTGTAGACGCCTCAGGCGACAGATGCGTCAGACCGGGAACAGATGTGGTAATAACCTCGCCAAAAGCGTCAGCAAAGCGCCCGCCAAGCGTTGTGGCTGCCTTTACCGTAATCTGCTGGCCCAGTACGGCCCGCACCATCATTTCAAAGCTATCGAAAGCGCCAGGCACGCGCAGGCCGGGGTTTTTCAGCAGGCTTTCGCTCAATAAAGGATCCTGACCAAGATGCTCCGCAACGATCTGCGGATGCGCATCCAAATCGAATAAATTTCGCAGCCGCAGAAGCAAAGCAGACAAAACCGGCGCGAGTGAATGCGTAAAGGTTACCTGAAGCGAGTTTCCTGTGTGGATGACGCGGATCCAGCCCCGATGCGCGCCCAGACGCACCGTACGGGCATAGCTGACGTCATCGACCGCTTCCACGCCTTTTAGCGCGCGCAGGCGAAGAAAATCCAGCAGGGCCACCCAGTCAAAAGGGGGGCGGTAATGCAGTAACAGCGTCGAGGTATCGCTATCCGCAGGTATCTGTTTGCGCAGGCGGCCGGGCGGCATCCGGTAGCGCTTGCTAAAGGCATCGTTGAAGCGGCGCAGGCTGGCAAAACCGCTGGCCAGCGCAATTTCCGTCACCGGCAGCGCGGTTTCAGTCAGCAGCTGTTTTGCCAGCAGCAGCCGGCGAGTCTGCTTTAGCTCCAGCGGCGATACGCCCAGTTCTTTATGTACAATGCGCCGCAGCTGCCGCAGGCTGACAGAATAACGGGCCGCCAGCGTTTCCAGACTGGCGTCTTCTTCCAGCACGCCCTCGGCAATATGCTGGATAAGGCTGTCCGCAATACGTCTGCCGTTATCAATAGGCGCATTGCCGGGTGCCAGTTCAGGCCGACAGCGCAGGCAAGGGCGGAAATGCGCTTTTTCGGCGGCGGCAGCGCTGTCAAAGAACAGACAATTTTTCGCCAGCGGCGCCTTTACGGGACAGACCGGGCGACAGTAAATCCCCGTCGAGATCACGCCTACATAGAACACGCCATCGAAACGGCTGTCGCGCGAGGTAAGCGCAAGGTACGCGATTTTTGCATCAATCATCATCTTTTCCCGTCAGGCAACCTGTCTGGCAGAGTAGGCCGCTTTTCGATGCCGTGCCAGCCATTTTCGGACAGCTAACTATTTCAGATCGATGACCGAAAACGGCTGGCAACTCGGGCCGTTACGCGGATAATTACTGTCCGTAGCACGGAGGAGGAGGAAATAAGATGAGTCATTTTTACACGCTTATGCCGTCGCCGGTCGGCACGTTAAAACTGATTGCCAGCGATAAAGGGCTTGCAGCCGTACTGTGGGAAAACGAAGATCCCAGGCGTTACCGACTTCCCGAGCTGTTGCGGGAAGGATCGCATCCGATTTTGCTGGAAACGGCGCGCCAGCTTTCGGAATATTTTGCCGGCAAACGCAGGCAGTTCGCGCTGCCGCTTGATTTTGTCGGCACGGAATTTCAGAAAAAAGTCTGGGCCGCGCTGGTGGCGATCCCCTTTGGCGAAACCCGCAGCTATCGGGAGATTGCCTGCGAGATTGGGCATCCAGCCGCAGTACGCGCGGTAGGCGCGGCTAACGGCAAAAATCCCGTATCGATTATTGCGCCCTGCCATCGGGTAATCGGCGCCAACGGCAAGCTGACCGGTTTTGCCGGTGGGCTTGAGGTTAAGGCTTATTTACTGAAGCTAGAGGCGACGGATAACTTCCAGCTTCGTTAAGGGCAGCAAATAATCCGCGACAGCGGTGAAAGATTCGGCTATCTTGTTTAGCATATAAAACAAACCGGGCGGATAAGCGCGTAACTAACGTTATGGCCGCCACTCTGGTTAAGTGCACAAAACGAGAGCCGTGTGATGAGCCTGATGTTCGATCCCGAAACCGCTGTCTATCCTTTTCCGCCTAAGCCTGCCCGCTTAACGCCTGATGAAAAGCAATTTTATCGCAGCAAAATCAAAAGGCTGCTGAAAGAACGCGATGCAGTGATGGTCGCGCATTACTATACCGATCCGGAAATCCAGGCGCTGGCGGAAGAGACCGGCGGCTGCGTGGCGGATTCGCTGGAGATGGCGCGCTTTGGCAGCCAGCATCCTGCCTCCACGCTGCTGGTGGCGGGCGTACGTTTTATGGGCGAAACCGCAAAAATACTCAGCCCGGAAAAAACCATTCTGATGCCGACGCTTCAGGCGGAATGCTCGCTGGATTTGGGCTGTCCGATTGACGAATTCACCCGGTTTTGCGATGCGCATCCCGATCGTACCGTTGTCGTGTATGCCAACACTTCCGCAGCGGTAAAAGCGCGCGCGGACTGGGTAGTGACCTCCAGCATCGCCGTTGAACTGATTGAACACCTTGACGGTCTGGGGGAAAAAATTATTTGGGCGCCGGATCGCCATCTTGGCCGCTACGTTACCCGCCAGACCGGCGCGGATATTCTGTGCTGGCAAGGGGCCTGTATCGTCCATGACGAATTCAAAACCCAGGCGCTGGCGCGGATGAAAGCGCTCTATCCCGATGCGGCGGTACTGGTGCACCCTGAGTCGCCGCAGGCCATTGTCGAGCTGGCCGATGCAGTAGGCTCAACCAGCCAGCTGATTCAGGCGGCGAAAACGCTGCCGCAGCGGCAAATGATTGTGGCAACCGATCGCGGTATCTTTTACAAAATGCAGCAGGCCTGCCCGGACAAAGAGCTGCTGGAAGCGCCAACGGCGGGCGAGGGCGCAACCTGCCGCACCTGCGCGCACTGTCCGTGGATGGCGATGAACGGGCTACAGGCTATTGCAGAAGGGCTGGAGCACGGCGGCAGCGAACATGAAATTAACGTTGATGCGGCGCTGCGCGAAGGCGCGTTACGGCCGCTGGATCGTATGCTAACCTTTGCTGCATCATTAAAATAACGCCCGTTTTCAGCTACAAGGTGCCAATATGGATTTTTTCAGCACGCAAAATATTCTGGTTCACATCCCTGTAGGGGCGGGCGGCTACGACCTCTCCTGGATTGAAGCGATCGGCACGCTGGCGGGTTTGCTCTGTATCTGGCTCGCCAGCCTTGAAAAAAACATCAACTACGTTTTTGGTTTGATCAACGTCACGCTCTTCGCGGCGATCTTTTTCCAGATCCAGCTTTATGCCAGCCTGCTGCTGCAGCTCTTTTTCTTCGGCGCTAACGTTTACGGCTGGTATGCATGGACGCGGCAGACCACCGACAACCAGCAGGCGCTGCAAATTCGCTGGCTGGGCCTGCCAAAAGCCCTTGGCTGGGCGCTGTTCAGCGTGGTGGCGATTGCCCTGATGACCCTGTATATCAACCCGGTTTTTGGCTGGCTGACGGAAGTCGCCGTTAAGCTGATGCAGACGCTGGGACTAGCGGTGGCGATGCCGCAGCTTCAGCCGGACGCTTTCCCGTTCTGGGATTCCTGTCTGCTGGTGCTGTCGGTGGTGGCGATGATTTTAATGACGCGGAAATATGTCGAAAACTGGCTGCTGTGGGTGGTGATTGATGTGATTAGCGTGATGATCTTCGCTCGTCAGGGGGTTTATGCAATGTCGCTGGAATATGCCATTCTGACGTTAATTGCGCTGAACGGCTCGTGGCTCTGGATTAAAAGCGCCCGCAGGCAGGCGCTGGCTTAATCAGTGATGATGGTGGGCATGGTCGTGCCCGCTTTTTCCCCATGACAGCTCGCAGTCGCCATCGTCACAGCTCTGGTATTCCATCTGCACCGTGGCGTGCTCGATCTGATAGTGCTCGTGCAGGTAGTCATGAATACGGTGCAGCAGGGCGTCGTGATCGTAAGGCGGGATCACCTGCGTATGCAGCGTGATCACCGGCTTTTCGCCCACCA
Source organism: Erwinia sp. TECH1 (assembly GCF_054057575.1). Classification (NCBI taxonomy): domain Bacteria; kingdom Pseudomonadati; phylum Pseudomonadota; class Gammaproteobacteria; order Enterobacterales; family Erwiniaceae; genus Erwinia; species Erwinia sp. TECH1. Next base: position 1,567,290 of record NZ_JBSRZK010000001.1, read on the forward strand.
GCCACAGGTGAACGTGGTGCACGTTGCGTACCTCAGGAATATCACGCGTTAACGCCCGCTTCAGCTTCTCCACGTCCAGCAGCGGCGGCGTCCCTTCCAGCAGTTCATGAAAACTCTCTTTCAGCAGCGCCCAGGCGCTGCGCAGCACCAGCACCGCCACCAGCAGCGACAGGATCGGGTCGATGGGCGTCCAGCCGGTAAACATAATAATCAGCGCGGCAGCAATGGCGCCGACGGAACCCAGCAGATCGCCCAGCACGTGCAGCGCGGCGGCGCGAACGTTAATGTTCTTCTCTTCACTACCGTGATGCAGTAGCCAGAAAGAGAGCAGGTTCGCCAGCAGGCCCGCTACGGCAATGCCCAGCATAAAGCCACCGGCCACGGGTTCGGGATGCATAAAGCGCTGGACGGCTTCCCAGACGATCAGCGCGGTAATCACGATCAAAGCGATAGCATTGATAAACGCGGCCAGCGTAGTCAGCCGCAGCAGACCGAAAGTGTGGCGTGCGTTTGGCTTGCGGCTGGCGAACTGCACGGCCAGCAGCGCCATCAGCAGCGCGGCGGCGTCCGTGAGCATGTGTCCGGCATCGGCCAGCAGCGCCAGCGAGCCGGAAAGCAGGCCGCCAACAACTTCCGCGACCATAAAAACAGCCGTGACCAGAAAGGCGGCCAGTAAACGATTGCGGTTTCCGCCGCTATGAGAATGCGAATGCGCCATAAGTATCCATCTTTTCAATAAACCTGCTTTATCATAACAAGGAATGGAGCATGCCCGTGACGGGCTTTTTTATTGTGAATGCGCTGGGGCGGCCAATAAAAAAAGGAGAGCCTCAGCTCTCCTTTTGTCATCCGCGGCTAACTTACTGCGAGGTGCCGTCGGTTTTTCTGTCAGTACCCGGGCCTACTTTCTGGTTAATGTCAGGACATTTACCGTCTTTGCACTGGGTATTTTTATCGATCTCATCCGCGGTCATTTTCTTTTTAGCGTGATGGGTCGTTTTGTGCGTGGTATCGGCAGTGGCGTCGCCGGTATTATTGATATGGCTGTTATCAACGTTGTTCGGCGCAATATTCTGTTTTGCGCTGCCCGCTGCGGCCCCGGCGTCTGCCGCCTGGTTAGCGGTACCGTTGTTGCTGCCCGCCGCCATGGCGGAAGCGCTACCCAGAGTCATTGCTGCTGTCAGGAAAACGATTGCAAACTTTTTCATCATCTTACTCCGTTAATTTTTTTTGCGTCTTGGCGAACCAAACCCTGCTAAAAAAGCGGTTTGCATAAAGTGGAAGAGGCAACCTCTCCTTACGCAAGCGATACGCGGCGATAAAGCAGGCGATCCCTGTGCGTTTTTTTTAAGTATTAACAAGTTAAAGTGTAGTAAAAAGCGCGAAAACGGCAACTCCTACTGATAATAATTTGTGCAAAGTCGATTTACAGGCTGGGGTTCACGCGATAAATTGGTCTGGATGCGCCTGGTGTGCAGTACGGCTCAGTAACTATCTGGAAATATTATGAATTATCAGAATGATGACTTAAGAATTAAAGAAATAAAAGAACTTTTACCTCCCGTTGCGCTGCTTGAAAAATTTCCTGCCACGGAGACGGCGGTTAAAACTGTCGCTGATACCCGCCAGGCCATTCACCGTATCCTGCAAAAAAATGACGATCGCCTGCTGGTGGTGATCGGCCCTTGCTCAATTCACGATACCGAGGCCGCAAAGGAGTATGCTGCCCGTCTGCTGAAGCTGCGCGCAGAGCTGAGCGACTCGCTGGAAGTGGTCATGCGCGTTTACTTTGAAAAACCGCGCACCACGGTTGGCTGGAAAGGGCTGATCAACGATCCGCATATGGATAACAGCTATCAGATCAACGACGGTCTGCGCATTGCGCGCAAGCTGCTGGTGGACATCAACGATACCGGCCTGCCGGCGGCGGGCGAATTTCTGGATATGATCACGCCGCAGTACGTGGCCGATCTGATGAGCTGGGGCGCGATTGGCGCGCGCACTACCGAATCTCAGGTGCACCGCGAGCTTTCCTCCGGGCTTTCCTGTCCGGTCGGCTTCAAAAACGGCACCGACGGCACCATTAAAGTGGCTATTGATGCGATCAATGCCGCCAGCGCGCCGCACTGCTTCCTGTCGGTGACCAAATATGGACACTCCGCCATTGTGGAAACCAGCGGCAACGGCGACTGCCATATCATTCTGCGCGGCGGCAAAGAGCCGAACTACAGCGCGCAGCATGTGGAAGAAGTGAAGACAGGCCTGGCGAAAGCGGGCCTGGAGCCGCAAATTATGATCGACTTCAGCCATGCCAACAGCAGCAAGCAGTTTAAAAAGCAGCTGACCGTGGCGGACGACGTGGCGCAGCAGATTGCGGGCGGCGAAAAAGCGATTATCGGCGTAATGATCGAGAGCCATCTGGTTGAAGGCAATCAGAGCCTGGAAAGCGGCGAGCCGCTGGTCTACGGCAAGAGCGTGACCGATGGCTGCATCGGCTGGGAAGATACTGAAACCGTGCTGCGCCAGCTGGCAGAGGCGGTGAAAGCGCGTCGCGGATAAGTTTCCCGTACGCGACATAAAAAAATCCGCCTTTCGGCGGATTTTTTTATTGGCTCTTACTTCGCTTTACCCTGATTCGCTACGGCGGCGGCTTTAGCCGCGATCTCGTCCGCATCGCCCAGATAGTAGTGCTTGATTGGCTTGAAGTTTTCGTCGAACTCATACACCAGCGGCACGCCGGTTGGGATGTTCAGCTCAAGGATCTCTTCTTCGCTCATGTCGTCCAGGTATTTCACCAGCGCGCGCAGCGAGTTGCCGTGTGCAGCAATGATCACTTTCTCGCCTTTCTTCATGCGCGGCAGAATAGACTCGTTCCAGTAAGGCAGCACGCGATCGATGGTCAGCGCCAGGCTTTCGGTAGTCGGCAGCTGCTCGGCAGTCAGCGCGGCGTAGCGCGGGTCGTGGCCAGGGAAACGTTCGTCAGCGCGATCCAGCTCCGGCGGCGTGACGGCAAAGCCGCGACGCCACTGTTTAACCTGCTCGTCGCCATATTTCTGCGCGGTTTCCGCTTTATCCAGACCCTGCAGCGCACCGTAGTGACGCTCGTTCAGACGCCAGGATTTTTCAACCGGCAGCCAGGCCTGATCCACTTCGTCAAGAATGTTCCACAGCGTGTGGATGGCACGTTTCAGCACGGAGGTATAAGCGAAATCGAAGGTAAAGCCTTCTTTTTTCAGCAGCTGACCCGCCGCTTTCGCTTCGGTACGCCCTTTATCGGACAGATCGACATCGTACCATCCGGTAAAGCGGTTTTCGTTGTTCCACTGGCTTTCGCCGTGACGTACCAGAACCAGCTTAGTTACAGCCATAGCTTAACTCCTTAATAATCTGACGTTTCTAAGATAACGGAAAGCGAAAATTGCCGACGCAATTTTAACTGGCCATTACCATAGCGGAAATCTGCGCGCCACGTAAGCCTGCCGCAGGCGCGATGCACGTTTTTCATGCGCTTAATCAAAGCGGCGTCAGGCGATAACGCGTTTCTGACTGATACGATTCACCTGGCTGCAGCCAGCAGTCGGGCTGCGGCCATTCCGGATGATTAGGCGAGTCGGGTAAAAACTCGCTCTCCAGCGCAATGCCCTGAAAGGCAGTATAGACGTCCTGCTCGCGAGCCGGGGTGCCTTCCAGATAATTTCCTGAATAGAACTGTAGCGCAGGCGCGGTGGTAAACACGCTGAGCTTCAGCCTGCCGTCGGCCGACCACAGCTCCGCGTCCGGCTGCGTATCGTCACCGCCGTTCAGCAGAAACGCGTGATCGTAGCCTTTGACCGCGCGCTGATCGTCATCCAGCAGGAAGTCCTGCGCCACCGTTTTGATCTCTCTGAAATCAAAGCCGGTATCGGTGACGTCGGTCAGCAGGCGGTTGGGAATGCCTTCGCTGTCGACCGGCAAATAATGGTCGGCACGCAGGCGCAGGCGATGATGGCGCGCGTCGCCGTGCTGCGCATCCAGATTGAAATAGGCGTGGTTGGTCAGATTAACCGGACAGGCCTGGTCCACCGTGGCGTGATAGCGGATCGTGAGCGTATTGTCCTCTTCCAGCCGATAGCGCAGGGTAACCTGGAGATGGCCGGGATAGCCCTGATCGCCGTCAGGGGAATCCAGCTGATATTCGACTTCCTGGCCGGTCTGGCTGACGATCTGCCAGCGACGGGCGTGAAAGCCCTGTGGCCCGCCGTGCAGCTGATGTTTCCCCTGATTGGCCGCCAGCTGCCAGCGCTGCTCGCCTGCACTGATAGCGGCGTTAGCGATACGGTTGGCGTAGCGGCCAACCGTTGCGCCCAGATAGGCGGTCTGATTAAGGTAGTCGGCCGGCGTGGCACAGCCCAGCAGCGCTTCGCGCACGCTGCCGTCTTTCATCGGCACGCGCGCGGAAAGCCAGGTGGCGCCCCAGTCCATAAAGGTCGCTACCATGCCGCCCGCGTTGCGCAGCGTTGTGATGCGCCACGGCTGGCCGTCTGGCGCATGCGAGTGACTCAGCATGGGCCCGCTCCTTCAGAGGCTTTGCAGACGTAGAAAGTTTCTTTAATGCCGGACTGCGCCTCGTACTGCTCCGCCACGGCCGCTTTCACGCTGTCGACCAGATCCAACGGCATCAGCGCCACCACGCAGCCGCCAAAGCCGCCGCCGGTCATGCGCACGCCGCCGCGATCGCCCAGGCTGTTTTTCACAATGGTTACCAGGGTATCGATTGGCGGCACGGTGATTTCAAAATCGTCGCGCATGGAAGCGTGAGATTCCGCCATCAGCACGGCGATGCGCGCCAGATCGCCCTTCGCCAGCGCATCCGCCGCTTCCAGCGTGCGGGCGTTTTCGGTCAGCACGTGGCGCACGCGTTTGGCGACCAGCGGGTCAAGCTCATGCTCCATCGCTGCAAACTGCGCCAGATCGACATCGCGCAGCGAACTTTTGTTAAAGAATTTTGCGCCCGCTTCGCACTGCTGACGGCGAGTGTTGTACTCACTGCCCACCAGGTTACGGCGGAAGTTAGAGTTGATGATCACTACTGCGATATCTTCCGGCATCGGCACCGGACGCGTGCCCAGCGTGCGGCAGTCGAGCAGCATCGCATGATCTTTCTCGCCCAGCGCCGAGATCAGCTGATCCATGATGCCGCAGTTACAGCCGACAAACTGGTTTTCCGCTTCCTGGCCGTTTACGGCAATCTGCGCGCCGTCCAGCGGCAGCGCATACAGATGACGGAACACGGTGCCGACCGCCACTTCCAGCGAGGCAGAAGAGCTGAGGCCCGCGCCCTGCGGCACGTTGCCTGCAATCACCATATCCACGCCGTTGAAGTCAGGAATGCGTTTTTGCAGGTGCTTGACCACGCCGCGCACGTAGTTTGACCACATCTGCGTGTCATGCGGAGTAATCGCCTCGTCCAGCGAAAAAATATCTTCCTGATTTTCATAGTCGGCGGCGATGACGCGTACCTGGCGATCGTCGCGTTTGGCGCAGGCGATCACGGTCTGATAATCAATAGCGCAGGGCAGCACAAAACCATCGTTATAGTCGGTGTGCTCGCCAATCAGGTTAACGCGGCCCGGCGCCTGGATAGTTTGCGGCGCGGCATAGCCAAATTTTTCGCTGAAAATCTGTTGGGTCAGGGTTTTTAAACTCATGGTTATGCTCCGGTCTCGCGGAAATGAATATCGCTGACGGCACGCAGCCGTTCAGCCGCCTGTTCCGCCGTTAAATCACGTTGGGTTTCGGCCAGCATTTCATAGCCAACCATAAACTTGCGCACCGTGGCGGAACGCAGCAGCGGCGGGTAAAAATGCGCGTGAAGCTGCCAGTGGTCGTTGGCGTCGTCGTTGAACGGCGCGCCGTGCCAGCCCATAGAGTAGGGGAAGGAGCACTGGAACAGGTTGTCATAGCGGCTGGTCAGCTTTTTCAGCGCCACGGCCAGATCGGCCCGCTGCGCGTCCGTTAAGTCGGTCAGGCGCTTGACGTGCGCTTTCGGCAGCAGCAGCGTCTCGAACGGCCAGGCGGCCCACCAGGGCACCACGGCCAGCCAGTGGTCGGTTTCCACCACCGTGCGGCTGCCGTCATTCAGCTCGCGGCTGGCGTAATCCACCAGCATCGGCGACTGGTTTTTCGCAAAATAAGCGCGCTGGAGATCGTCCTCGCGTTTGGCTTCGTTAGGCAGGAAGCTGTTGGCCCACACCTGGCCGTGAGGATGCGGATTGGAGCAGCCCATCGCTGCGCCTTTGTTCTCAAACACCTGTACCCACGGGTAGTGCTGACCCAGATCGGCAGTCTGCTCTTGCCAGGTGCGAACCACGTCTTCCAGCGCGGAAACCGACAGCTCCGGCAGCGTTTTGCTGTGATCCGGTGAAAAGCAGATCACCCGGCTGGTGCCGCGCGCGCTTTCGCAGCGCATCAGCAGGTCGTCGCTCTCCGGCGCGTCCGGCGTATCGGTCATCAGCGCAGCAAAGTCGTTGGTAAACACATAGGTGCTGGTGTAATCGGGATTTTTATCGCCGGTTACGCGCGTGTTGCCGGGGCAAAGAAAGCAGTCCGGATCGTGCGCAGGCAGCTTCTCCTGAGAAGGCGTCTCCTGTGCGCCCTGCCAGGGGCGTTTGGCACGATGCGGAGAAACCAGAATCCACTGATCGGACAGTGGGTTATAGCGGCGATGCGGATGATCGACCGGATTAAATTTCTGCATATTGAGTCCTGATTACTTTGTAATGCCTGCAAGCCTGAAAGAAAAATAGCACAGCGCGGAACGATAAAGCGTGATCGAGTGTGAATAAATGGAATCGTTTACACAAGATGAAAATTCCGAAGAGGCAGGTTTCACGGCTGTTTAATCCATAAATTCCTTTCCCGCTACGGTTGAAAGTGGTAGCGGTTACACGGGGCGTGCCGCCTGTCGACAGGGCAGGGGAAATCTATGGCGAGTAAATATCAGATTAATCGGATGACGCTCTGGCACACCGGCACCTTGAAACCATCGTTGGTGTTTAGTGCCAACATACTAAGGCTGCGCGAGCTATTAGTGCCAACATACTAAAAGAACGAAAAGAGTAGCGCTAACATCCAGGCAGGCGAGCGTTCGCCGCTTGTCAGGACGTATAGACGAGACACGACCGTCGAACACAGGGATACGCGTGCCGAGGCTCCAGGAACGGACTTACGCCATGTCTACGTCATGCATGGCGCAGTTGGTATATACCAAAAAGTGTAGCGGTACTATACGCGGTTATTCAGGCCGTACAGGGGCAGATAATCATGGCTTTACTCGGTAGAATAATGTCGAAATCTACGAACCAGATATGAGCGACTGTGTTACTGGCCATTATGGGAGTGCGCCTTTTTTTAAAAGCACTAAGTGTTGGGGATGAAATAAACGGTCTGTTCTTAATTCAGGCTACAATCACAAGAAAACAATCATTATAAAAATACAGTATATTTTGGGTTGTCGAAGGTACTCATATGTCGTATAAAACATGCGTAAGGACTGATTTGTCAGATAAGTAAAGCATAGTGGAACGCACGTTTTAAAATTTCTTTGGTACTCAACAAGGCGAGGGTTTCTGATATTAACGCTCAGTTTTATTGAGCAGCATAGAGAAATAAATGGAGATTTTTTATATGGATATGCGTAACTTTGAACAATGCAGGAAGATGACAAAATCCCCTTCATGGACTTTCCTTGATGTATTCCGTTGGAAAATACTTCCTGAAAGATTCGGCGGTGGCAGATCTTATGCCAGAGGTTTTAAAGATACCTGGGTCAAAAAACAGAGTTTGCTTATCAGATCGGCTGCTCTTCGCTATAAACTGCCCCCAGAATTACTTGCTGGTGTCTGCTGGATTGAGGTAGGCGGTGATCCAGATATTATAGATCGTTTTGCTTTTGAAGTTCGCTTCATAGACTGGAGCGGCCCAGTCTGTATCGATCGTAATCTTACTGTAACCTCTCCGCCGGCTAAAACCTCGTTTGGCTTTGTCAGCATGCAACTGCGTACAGCAGCTAAAACTATGGGCCTTAATGCAGACAAGATGAGTACATCAGAACTCCGCTCGCTATCACGGTGTCTTGAAAAAGATGCCTATAACATTACCCTCGCGGCTATGCACTTACGCCAGCTTGCTGACTATGACAAGTTACCCTCTCGGCTCAGTATGAATGATGTGAGAATTATTGGAGCCAGATATAACCGGGGCACCAATCCGAGTCTGGAAAGCATCAAAAAAGATACGCGATATGGTGATTTTATTGTCAAAAACTGGCAGCATTTTACCAGACTGGTCTCGTAACAGGGTCATGATTTTATGAATAAGTTTTTTAGAATTGCATTTATTCTTTTTTATCTGGTTTGCATGGTGCTGATTTATTTATCTATGGTTGATAAATACGATGTTATCTACGATATGGATTCGACTATCCCGCAAGGTTCATTAAATAATAACAGGGGTAATGGAAACGTTTTTGGTGGGCTGGCACTATCATTTATATTCATACTTTACATGGTCTTTTTTTACGTTGAAAAATCCAAAAAATGGAAATGTTTAACAGGCATCATGACGGCACTGATATGTCTGTTTTTCTTCATCAGATAAGCCTTATATAGATTTTTGCAAAATTTTAGCAGGCTTCAGATTTACATATTCATCCCGCGCCCACGCCAGCCAGACTGGCCCTACATACTATGCAAGAGTTGCCCACGTACATCACGCCATGCCGTTACTTCGATGCGCTATCCTTTCTTTGAACAGGCAGCCTGAGCCAGCCTGACGGCTGACCCTAAGCTCGCCTCAGAGCCTGTCCTGCTGATAGCGATAGCCGTCACCGTCCGGCACGAACGTCAGGCGATGGGTGATGCACTGTGGCGCATCTTCAGCATGGTGCGAAACGAAAAGAAGCTGCGTGGCGCCTTCGCCAATCAGCACGTCAACAAAGCGGCGCACGAGCTGGCGGTTGATCGAATCCAGCCCCTGTAGCGGCTCGTCCAGGATCAGCAAAGCCGGATGCTTGACCAGCGCGCGGGCTATCAGCACCAGCCGCTGCTGCCCCCATGACAGACTCTGAAAAGGCGCGTCCGCCACGGCACGCATCCCCAGCAGCTGTAGCCACTGCTCCGCCAGCTTTTGCTGCCGATCGGAAACGGCCTGATAAATACCGATAGAGTCAAAATAGCCGGAAAGGATCACGTTGCGCACGCTGCTGCTGACGCGGTAATCCAGATGCAGGCTGCTGCTGACGTAGCCAATATGCTGTTTGATATCCCAGATGGTTTCGCCGCTGCCGCGACGGCGGCCAAACAGCGTTAAGTCATTGCTGTAGCCCTGGGGATGATCGCCCGTTACCAGGCTCAGCAACGTTGATTTTCCCGCGCCGTTCGGGCCGACGATCTGCCAGTGCTCGCCCGCCTGCACCGTCCAGTCAAGATGGTTAAGAACAGGGCGATCGTTATAAGAGACTACGCCGTCCCGCAGCACCACTAGCGGCGTCTGCGATGACAGCGCCGTTTTTGCCGATGCGTCGTCCGCTTCCGGTAGCGCCATCCCCTGCAGGTTTTCACTGTGTGCCAGCTGGGCGACCAGCGCCTCGGCCAGGATTGCTTCGCGTGCGCCTACATGCGTCAGCTCACATTCGGCCAGCACGCCAACCCGTTCGACAAAGTCGGGAATATCGTCAAAACGGTTCAGCACCAGCACCAGCGTGTGCCCCTGCTGGTGGAGCTGCGCCAGAACCTGGGCCAGATTGGCGCGCGACGCAACGTCCAGCCCGTCAAAAGGCTCGTCGAGGATCAGCAGGTCCGGCTCGGCCATCAGCGCCTGGCAGAGCAGCGTCTTGCGGGTTTCCCCGGTCGAGAGATATTTAAAACGACGATCGAGCAACGAAGCGATGCCAAAGGTTTCCGCCAGCTGACGACAGCGTGCCTCATCGCGCACCTCCTGCTGAATAATGTCGGCAGCGGTGCGGCCGGTATCTTCTTCATCCGGGCTGAGCATATCGGTGTTGTTACGCTGCCATTCCTCGGAAACCAACTTTTGTAACTGCTCAAGCGAAAGACGAGTGGGGCGGAAAGTGTTGACGACTTCGCCTCGTGCGGCGGCAAGCTCGCCCGCAAGGGCGCGCGCGAGGGAAGATTTGCCGCTGGCGTTAGCGCCCACAAAAGCCCAGCTTTCGCCAGCCCGGATCGTCAGCGACGGCAGCATCAGGTTACGGGTCGCGCTAAGATGAAACGTGCCTTGCGAAATTTGCAACGTAGACATTGTTTATTCCATTTTATGCATTATTCCCTTCACTATCGACGCTGAGCGGCGGCGCTGTCAAATGGTGCCGCCGTTTTCAGAGCAGCGTGGCGATAATCACGCGATCGGCATTAAAATGTGCTGTTACCGCCGCGCCAGGCTGAAGATTTTGCTCCTGCGCGCGCTGGTTGGTTAAGGTAGCGCACAGCGTTTCGCCGCCCGGCAGCGCGATCAGCGCTTCACTGTGGGTCTCGCCCTTAATCAACTCGCTCAGTACGCCGTCGAGCTGGTTATCGGCCTTGCTCGCGGATTGGGTCACGTCTATCCACGGCGCTTTTATCAGCACCAGCACCTCTTTGCCCGGCGTGAGTTCAAGGCGATTGGCGCTCTGTTCAGTCAGCGCGGCTTTGATGCGCGTCTCGCCGTTGGCCAGCAGGATCTCAACATGCTGCTGCACCGTCTGCGCGTCGCGCTGCACCAGCGTGCCGAAAAGCTGGTTGCGGGCGCTGGTTTGCAGCGAAAACCGGGCGATGGCGCCCAGCAGGCTGCCCAGCGGCACGTCATCCTGCAATACATCGAACGCTTTCTGCTGAATCTGCTCCAGCAGCGCGAAAAGCTGAATCAGTCTGTCACCGTAGGCGGTGACCTGCGCGCCGCCGCCGCCTTTGCCGCCCGTGGCGCGCTCTACCAGCGTGCGGTCGGCCAGCGTGTTCATCTCGTTAATTGCATCCCAGGCGCTTTTATAGCTGATCCCGGCCATTTTCGCGCCCTGGCTGATGGAGCCGGTCGCGGCGATCTGTTTAAGCAGTTCGATACGGCGGGGATCGGCGAAAAGCCGCTGCTGTAATTTCAGGATCAGGGAAAGCTCAGCCTGCATGGTCGCTCCTGGCAAAAAAGGGTTTCCGGAATTGTACACTGTTGCGCAGGCGGGGCGTAAAAACAGGTAAAACGCACAAAAGGTCAGTGCACTTTTATCCGCTACGGATACAATAACTTCTTTTATTCAGTGAGGAAAAATACCATGCTGGAATTACTCATCGGTCTTGCAGAAGCGATCCTCATGGTTCCCGTGGTGATGGCGATAATCCTTGGCCTGATCTATGGCCTTGGCGAAGTCTTTAACGTCATTTCAAAGTTTGGTCATCGCAACGAGCAGCCTGCGAAAGAACGCCGCTAGATCCCTGCCCGATACGCCCGGCGACACCGGGCGCTATTTTTTGCGAGCCGCCTCAACTTCTCTCCGTTTATGCCGATAATCTTTATGACACCGGTTGTTAAATCGTTATAGTGAAGGCTACATAACGAGACCTTCGGAGAAGACCATGTCTGTGAAATTACGCCCTTTCTTGATCGGTGCCGTGGTAACGGCAAGCCTGACCGGCCAGGCCGTAGCGGCTGAAAAAATTACCGTTTTTGCCGCCGCCTCCTTAACCAACGCGTTGCAGGATATCGCTAATCGCTACCAGCAGGGAAAAGAGGTAAAAATTGTCTCCTCTTTTGCCTCTTCTTCTACGCTGGCGCGGCAGATAGAGCAGGGCGCGCCCGCCGATCTTTTTATCTCTGCCGATCAGCAGTGGATGGATTACGCGGCGCAGAAAAAAAGCATTGAAGAAGCCAGCCGCTATACGCTGTTAGGCAACGAGCTGGTGCTGGTAGCGCCGAAAGAAGCGAAATCGCCGCGAGTCACGCTGTCGAAAAACACCGACTGGAAAAGCCTGTTGCAGGGCCAGCGTCTGTCCGTAGGCGATCCCGATCATGTTCCGGCAGGGCTCTACGCCAAGGAAGCATTGCAGTCGCTGGGCGCCTGGTCAACGCTGGAGCCGATGCTGGCGAGAGGCAACAGCGTGCGCGCCGCGCTGGCACTGGTGGAGCGCAATGAAACGCCTTACGGCATCGTGTATGGCTCCGATGCGGTAGCCAGCAGCAAAGTGGCCGTGGTTGGCGTTTTCCCGGCAGACAGCCACAAGCCGGTGGAATATCCAATGGCGAAAGTGAAAGGGCATGATACCGCCGGCGTCGCCGCGTTTTATCATTATCTGAAAGGGCCGGAAGCTGCGGCCGTGTTTAAACACTACGGATTTACGCCTCTGTGATATTAAGCGATCCCGAATGGCAGGCGGTTCTGCTCAGCCTGAAAGTCTCCAGCGTGGCGGTGCTGTTCAGCCTGCCGTTGGGCATAGCAGCGGCCTGGGTGCTGGTACGCTGCCGGTTTCCCGGCAAGACGCTGCTCGACAGCCTGATCCACCTGCCGCTGGTGCTGCCGCCGGTGGTGGTCGGCTATCTGCTGCTGATTGGATTCGGCAGACGCGGCTTTATCGGCCAGTATCTCTACGACTGGTTCGGCTTTACCTTCGCCTTTAGCTGGCGCGGCGCGGCGCTGGCCTCTGCCGTGGTCGCTTTTCCGCTGATGGTACGGGCAATTCGCCTGGCGCTGGAAGGCGTTGACGGTCGGCTGGAGCTGGCGGCGCGCACGCTGGGCGCAGGCCGCTGGCGGGTGTTTTTCACCATCACCTTGCCGCTGACGCTGCCCGGCATTATCGCCGGCACGGTGCTCGCCTTCGCCCGTTCGCTGGGCGAATTCGGCGCGACCATCACCTTTGTGTCCAATATTCCTGGCGAAACCCGCACGCTTCCTTCCGCCATGTATACGCTGATTGAAACGCCGGGCGCGGAAAACGCGGCGGCCAGGCTTTGCCTGATCGCTATTGCGCTGGCGCTTTGTTCGCTGTGGCTGGCGGAATGGCTGGCGCGTCGGGGACGCAAAAAGTTGGGGATGCCATGTTAGAGCTTGATATTGTCCAGCGCCTTGGCGACCACACTTTGCAGGTAAACGCAAACATACCGGCGCAAGGCATCACGGCTGTTTTCGGCGTCTCTGGCGCCGGCAAGACGTCACTTATTAACGCTATCGGCGGCCTGACCACGCCGCAGGAAGGACATATTTCCCTGAACGACAGGGTGCTGTTCGATGCTCAGACCAGCGTGAACCTGCCGCCGGAAAAGCGCCGTATCGGCTATGTTTTTCAGGATGCGCGCCTCTTTCCGCACTACAAGGTGAAAGGCAACCTGGAATACGGCATGGCGAAAACGATGCGCTCGCAGTTCGATGAACTGGTAGCGCTGCTAGGCATCGGCGAGCTGCTGTCGCGTTTTCCTTTTTCGCTGTCCGGCGGAGAAAAACAGCGGGTGGCGATAGGCCGCGCTCTGCTCAGCGCGCCGGAAATTTTGCTGATGGATGAGCCGCTGGCCTCGTTGGATCTGCCGCGCAAGCGTGAGCTGCTGCCCTATTTGCAGGCGCTGGCGAAACAGGTGGCCATTCCGGTGCTGTACGTCAGCCACAGCCTTGAAGAGATTATCCAGCTGGCGGATAACGTGCTGGTGCTGGATAAAGGCGAAGTGAAAGCGCTGGGCGCGCTGGAAAAAGTCTGGGCCAGCAGCGCCATGCGGCCGTGGCTGCCGCGCGCGGAGCAAAGCAGCGTGCTGCGCGTTCAGGTGCTGGAGCAGCATCCGCACTATGCGATGACGGCCCTTTCGCTGGGCGATCAGCATATCTGGGTTAACCGCATCGACGCGCCGCTGAAAACGCCGCTGCGCATTCGCATTCAGGCCGCCGACGTCTCGCTGGTGCTGCAGCCGCCGCTGAACAGCACTATCCGCAACGTCATTCCGGCGCAGGTCGGCGAGCTGCTGGATATCGATAATCAGGTCGAGGTGAAGCTGCTGATAGGGCAAAGCGAACTCTGGGCGCGCATTACGCCCTGGGCGCGGGATGAGCTGATGATTAAACCGGGCATGTGGCTCTACGCCCAGATCAAAAGCGTGGCGATCGCCGCCTGACGGGGACAGTTGCCGTGTGATCGTTTCGTTGACGCAGGTATCGCTTTTCGCCCGCGTCAACAGGCGGACACTATGAGCAAAGCCGCTAAAGCACTTCCTGATAAATAGTCTGTGCAATCCCCAGCGCCAGACTGCTGCCGATCGCCTGCCATCGGCAAGGCCGCTACAGCACTTCCTGATAAATAGTCTGTGCGATACCCGGTTCCAGACTGCTGCCGATCGCCTGCCACCGGCAAAGCCGCTACAGCACTTCCTGATAAATAGTCTGTGCGATACCCAGCGCCAGACTGCTGCCGATCGCCTGCCATCGGTAAAGCCGCTACAGCACTTCCTGATAAATAGTCTGTGCGATACCCGGCTCCAGATTGGTGCCGATCGTCCGATGCGCGCGTGCCTTGATGGCGTCGTCGGCGTTGCCCATCGCCACGCCCAGCCCGACGTTTTCCAGCATGCTCAGGTCATTATAGTTATCGCCAAAGGCCAGCACATCGCTCATCCGATAGCCTTCAGATTCAACCCACTCCGCCAGCCGTTTGCCTTTGCTGTTGCCCGCTTTGGCAATATCGACCTGATCGTGCCAGGACCATTCGCAGGCCAGGCCCATTTCCTGCTCCACGCTGTCGGCAAACTGTTGCAGCGCGCGGGTATCGGGATGGGATATGGCAAATTTCCAGATCGATTCCGCTTCTTCTGCCGCCTTGCTCAGGCTCGGCACCTTAATAAACACCGGACGCTGATGTTCCGGCAGCGACAGCCCCCAGTTAATGGTGCGGGTTACATGGCCGGTTTCGGCCTGGTAAAGCATCGCGTTATCAACATACAGCAGGCCATGAATGGCGGCCTCGTCCAGCATCTCAATCACCCGCAGCGCCTGATCCTGCGGCAGCGGATCGGCAGATATCACCTTTTTTGCTTGATAATCATACAAATAGGTGCCATTACAGCAGATTGCAGGTGTGTCGAGCGCCAGCGCCTGATAAAAAGGGTGGATAGCGACGTGATGGCGGCCGGTCACTATCACAATTTTTACGCCAGCCTGCCGGGCCTTTTGCAGCGCTTCCAGCGATTCAGGAAGAATGGTCTTACGCGGCGTCAGCAGCGTACCGTCCAGATCTAAAGCAATAACGCGATAACTCATAAATCGTTCCGAATGTGGTTTGAAAACGAATTTTTGAGTCTACACCCTGTGGCGGCGCTGACAAAATCGTCCGGCACAAATCCGCCTGCGTGGCCTGCGAAAACGCGCTACGCTGAAGCAGACCCGATTGACCTGAAAAAGGAGCATTTATGAAACAAGTCGTTTATACCGCCAGCCCGGAAAGCGGGCAGATCCATGCCTGGCAGCTTGACCCGCAGGGCGCGCTGACGCTGCTGCAGGTGGTCGATCTGCCAGGCCAGGTTCAGCCAATGGTGGTCAGCCCGAATAAAGCTTTTCTGTATGTCGGTATCCGTCCTGATTTCCGCGTTATCGCTTTTCATATCGACAGCGAAGGCAAGCTGACCAAAGCGGCAGAAGCGCCGCTGCCGGGCAGCCCGACCCATATTTCTACCGATCTTCAGGGACGCTTTATTTTTACCGGTTCCTATAACGACGCCTGCGTCAGCGTCACGCCGATCGATGCGCAAGGCCTGCCGGGCGAACCGTTGCAGGTGATTAAAGGGCTGGATGGCTGCCACTCGGCTAACATCGATCTTAAAAACGAAACGCTGTTCGTCCCGGCGCTAAAACAGGATCGCATCTGTCTGTTTGATTTACAGGAAGACGGTCAGCTGCTGCCGCACGCGCAGCCTCAGGTCAATACGGTTGAGGGCGCTGGCCCGCGCCATATGGTGTTTCATCCGAACCAGCAGTACGCCTACTGCGTAAACGAACTGGACAGTACGGTCGACGTCTGGCAGCTGAATAACGCGCATGGCGAAGTCGAACGCGTGCAGAGCCTGGATATGATGCCCGCAGGCTTCAGCGACACGCGCTGGGCGGCGGATATTCGCCTGACCCCGAACGGTCGTCACCTTTACGCCTGCGACCGTACCGCCAGCGTACTGACCACGTTCAGCGTCAGCGAGGACGGCGGACTGTTGACGATTGAGGGCCATCAGCCAACGGAAACGCAGCCGCGCGGCTTTAACATCGACGCCAGCGGTCGCTACCTGATTGCGGCGGGACAGAAGTCGCACCATATTGCAGTCTATAGCATTGCGGAAGAGAGAGGACTGCTGACGCCGCTGGGACGTTATGCGGTAGGGCAGGGGCCGATGTGGGTGACCATCACGGAAATTTAAAGGACAGGCGGCGATAAGGCCGCCTGTTTTTTATCAGCTGTAGATAGCGGTAAGCGAAGCGCTCGCCAGCTGATGGAAATGCACGTTAAAGCCCAGCATCGCGCCGCTCGCCTGCTCGTCCACGTCCAGCTTTTCCACGTCCAGCGCATAGACGGTGAAAATGTAGCGATGGCTTTCGCCTTTTGGCGGTGCCGCGCCGCCATAGCCCGCTTTGCCGAAATCCGTGCGGGTCTGCACCGCACCGGAAGGCAGTTCGGCCACGCCGGAGCCTGCGCCCTGCGGCAGCACGCGCGTGTCGGCAGGCAGGTTGGCCACGCCCCAGTGCCACCAGCCGGAGCCAGTTGGCGCATCGGGATCAAAACAGGTGACGACAAAACTTTTGGTGCCGGCGGGCACGTCATCCCAGGTCAGATGCGGCGACAGGTTATCGCCTTCGTAGCCCATCCCGTTAAAAACCTGGCGCGCCGGTAGCTTGTCGCCGTCGTTAAAATCCTGACTAAAGAGTTTCATTTCCCCTCCTGGCATTATTGATGAAGCAGTTTCAGCAGCTCCTCGGCTGCGGCGACGGAGGATGCGGGATTCTGGCCGGTCACCAGGTGACCGTCCGTAATGGCGAAACTGCCCCAGTCATGGGTTTTTTCATAGTTGCCGCCCAGCCCTCTCAGCGCATCCTCAACCAGGAAAGGTACCACATTCGTCAGCCCGACGGCGCTTTCTTCACTGTTGCTGAAGCCCGTCACGCGTTTTCCGGCCACCAGTGGCGAACCGTCCGGCTTTTTCGCCCGCTTCAGCACGCCCGGCGCGTGGCAGACCGCGCCGACCGGTTTGCCGTTAGCGTAAAAACTCTCAATCAGTTCAATGCTCTGCCGATCCTCCGCCAGATCCCAGAGCGGGCCGTGGCCGCCGGCATAAAACACCGCGTCGAATTTGCTGCTATCGATGTTGCCCAGCTGCTGGGTATTGGCCAGCGCCTGCTGAGCGGCAATATCTTTACGGAAGCGTTCGGTATCGGCGCTTTGCGCATCCGGCTCGTCGCTTTTGGGATCCAGCGGCGGGTGTCCGCCAGCGGGCGACGCCAGCACCACGTTGATGCCCGCATCGCGGAAAATGTAATAAGGCGCTGCGAATTCCTCCAGCCAGAAACCGGTTTTTTTGCCGGTTTCGCCAAGTCGGTCATGCGAAGTCAGCACCATTAAAATTTTCATTTCAGGCTCCTGTTGGCGTGTCGCCAGCCACTTTAATCAGCACTTTACCGAAGTTTTTACCTTCGAGCATGCCGATAAAGGTTTCCGGCGCGTTGTCCAGACCCTCTACTATGTCTTCGCGGAAAACAAAACGATCCTCCGCGACCCACTGACTCATCTGCTGGAAAAATTCGTTAAAGCGATGACCGTAATCCTGATTGATAATAAAGCCCTGAACGTGCAGGCGCTTACGCAGGATGGCGCTCTGGAAAAGCGGCAGGCGATTTGGCCCTTCCGGCGCATCCTTGCTGTTGTAGTCGGCGATCAGGCCGCAGACCGGGATACGGCCTTTGGTATTCATCAGCGGCAGGACGGCGTCAAATACCGGGCCGCCGACGCTTTCAAAATAGACGTCGATACCGTCGCGGCAGTAGCGTTTAAGCGATTCTGATAAGTCGCCTGACCGATGGTTGAGGCAGCGGTCAAAGCCCAGCACATCTTCGGCGTAGCGGCATTTTTCTTCGCCACCGGCAATACCCACCACGTAACAGCCTTTCAGCTTCGCTATCTGGCCTACCATAGAGCCGACCGCGCCGGTTGCCGCCGCCACGACCACGGTTTCGCCCGGCTGCGGATTACCAATATCCAACAGGCCCATATAGGCGGTAAAACCGGTCATCCCCAGCATGCCGAGCGCCCACGAAGGGTGTTTCAGCACGGGGCCGCTGAGCTTAAACAGATCTTTGCCGTCCGACAGGGCAAAATCCTGCCAGCCGCTCTGGCTGACTACCCAGTCGCCAGGCTGGTAATCTTCATGATTTGATTGTTCAACGATGGCGACGGTGCCCGCGCCCATGACGTCGTTAACGGCGATCGGCGGCACATAGGAAGGCGCGTCGCTCATCCGGCCACGCATATAAGGATCCAGCGAGAGCCAGATCGTCCGAAGTAGAATCTGGCCTTTCCCTGGCGTTGGTACGTGCTGTGACTCCAGACGAAAGTTAGCTTCAGTCGGTGCGCCATGCGGGCGCGAGGCGAGCACGATACGGCGATTTGTCTGTTTGTCTTGCGGCATGGTTTTTCTCCTTTACAAAATACAACCCGTAAAAAGCGTAGTGCATATGTCTCGTGCTCGCTTTGCTCTGGGCCGTAAAACAGGTAAAACAGCGCCACTGAAATTTAGTGAGGCTTTTTAATCTTTTTCTGCTTGCCTGTGGGTTAAAACCGGGGCGGCAACGCAATTATTATTAACAATTTTTAAAAGCTTTATCGCGCAATCAATGTAAAAGCGTTCATATAATTAACGCAAAAATAGAGCTTGTATTGGGATATAAATAGGTTAGTTATTGCGTATTTCCTGATGAAGATGTGCGTTTCATTAACAATGTTTTAATTATTGTCCGGGCGAGAAATTCAGAATTTTAGGTATAAATTATGAATCTTCTGACAAAACTTAGTTTAACTTAAGAGTATTGTTAGTTAATTAATGTATTTATATTTATTTTTATCGTTACCCTTAACATAATTTACTATTTATCTAAACAATAGCTAAGCTTTTTGATGGGACTGTTTAATTAGATTTGTCCTAAAAACTATTTACAAGAAATTAGAAATAGGGCGATAATAAGGCTCGGGGCCTTCTTAAGGAATGCTATATTCCTGAGCTGGAATGTTCCTGATGAATTTATATCTAAAAAGTCAGCCACATAAACATGTGAAGTAGAGGGAATTTATGGAAGAATTTAAAAAATTATTATTAGCTACCGCTATGGCGGGTACCCTTTTTACTGGCAGCGTATATGCAGCAACCGGCACCTCTGTCGCCGGGGGCACTATTACCTTTAACGGCGCGGTCAGCGACACAACCTGTAATGTCACCACGAATAGCGGGTCGGACTTTACCGTTAACGTGTCGCCTGTCACTAAAGAAGACATGGGCACCACGCCAGGCGTGATCGGCAGCAGCGCCACGCCTTTTACGATTACCGTTTCGGGCTGTAGCGGTTTTGATGACGCCAGCACGGCTGCACAGTCGTTGAATATTGTCTTCACCGGCGCCAATGTTTCGGATGATATGAATTACCTGAAAAACGAATCGGGTTCAGCCGAAGGTGTCGGTATCGCCATCACTAAAAACGGTAGCGATCTGGTAAAAATGAACGAGGCTCTGGCAACAGGACTGGCTACAAGCCAATCCGCTGCCAGTGGGAATTACGATACGGCTGCGGCAGGCGACATTAATCTTTACGCGCATTATTACAACTACGGCGGCAGCAACGTTTCTACTGGTTCAGTAGTGACTACCGCAACTTATACGTTCAGCTACGAATAATCTACCTTGCACCCGGACAGGAGAGCGTCGGCTTTCCTGTCTCTTCCGGACGGCATTTCAGGAGTGTTTGTGAAAAAGTTTTTGCTTATTATCGTCTGTTATGTCTTCAGCTGTGCCGCCAGCGCCAATGTTATTATTAATTCAACCCGCGTGATCTTTCCTGCCGACGCTAAAAGTGTTTCAGTGCAGCTAATCAATAAAAGTAAAGAACAGCATCTGGTGCAGGCATGGATAGATGACGGCAGACAAAACGAAAAGCCTGAAAATATCTCAACGCCCTTTATGGTGGTTCCCCCGGTGGTAAAAATTCAGGGTAACGATGGCCAGGTTTTAAGGATTAATCACAACGATCAGGTCAGAACCCTGGCCAAAGATCGCGAGTCGCTGTACTGGCTGAACGTGCTGGATATTCCTCCTGTACCGAAAAAGCTGGATGCGGCGGCTAACTATATGCAGGTCGCTATACGCAGCCGGATAAAAATTTTTTGGCGTCCGACAGGACTAAAGATCTCGCCTGAAAATATTGGTCGGTACCTGAGCCTGAAAAGGAAAAACCAGAATGTCTGCATCAATAATGCATCGCCTTTTTATCTGACTGCCATACAGCTGATGAGATGGGACGGAAAAAGCACGCGCGTTCAGCAAGGAAAAAAACAGGATAATCTGATTAGTAAAACCGTTTCGGTACCGCCTTTTACCTGTCAGCCTCTTGATGCAGGAAAAGTATCCGCTTCAGGCGGCAAGTATCAGCTGACTTATATTGACGACTATGGCAGCAGAGTCCCTGTTACAATTGATTTAGTAAAATAAAAGGAATTATTCAGGAGCAAATAATGAAGGCGACAGTAAATTTGCTTGCCCCAACAGGCTATGGAAAGCTATTTTATCTCACCTGTATTATTCTGAACTGCTCTGTAGTCAACGCGGCTGAAACATTCAATACCAGTTTGATGGTAGGGGATTCTTCTCAGGCTGACTGGAATAATCAGGGGCAGACCATTTTATCCGGAGTTTACGATCTGGATATTTATATTAACGGCAGCTGGAGCGGTAATTTTCCGGTGAAAGTGGATTCAGGGGAAGCTTTCTGGCTGTCAGGCGCAACGCTTAAAGCTCTGCCAATTAAATATATTGATAAAAAAGCGATAACTAAAAAAGAGTGGGTGCCGGTAGCCGAAATACTTTACGGCGGACAGGCCACGCTTAACAGAGGAATGCTGCGCCTGAATCTGACTATTCCTCAGGCCAAGATAGATAAAAAAGATCGCCGCTGGATCGCGCCGGAACTGTGGGATGCAGGGATTAATGGCGCTTTTACCAATTACAGCCTCAGCTATAATAACCTCCAACAACATAACAACGATGGCAATGCGGATAACTTTTTTCTTTCACTCAGCAGCGGCATTAATTTAGCCCACTGGCAGTTGGTCGATAACAGCCAGTTTCAACGTACGCGTAGTCGCCAGGGAGAATGGAATACGCAATCCCGCTATGTCGAACGCGCGCTGCCAGCTATTAATTCGTTATTCAGGATAGGGGACAGCTATACCAATTCGCCCTGGTTCGATAACGTACGTTTTCGCGGCATCACCTTAAAACAAGACCAGCGCATGTATCCCGATTCTTATCGTACCTATATGCCGGTTATTCGCGGTAACGCCACGGCGAACGCCGTAGTCAGCGTTTATCAAAACGGCAGCGCCATTTATCAAACAAACGTGCCGCCGGGCCCTTTTGTTATTGACGATCTTATGCCTGGCGGATCGCGCAGCGATCTCACGGTAGAAGTTGCCAACGCTGGCGGCATCACCGAGCGTTTTACCGTCCCTTACTCTACCGTTTCCGATATGTTGAGAAGCGGCTCGTCAGAGTGGCTGTTAACGGCGGGTAACGTTCAGCTGCATGACGTGGATTTACACCCGGCCTTTGTTCAGGGCAATGGCTCACACGGCATTAATAACTATCTGACGCTCTATAGCGGCGCCACGCTAAGCCAGGATTATGCTTCTTTTCTGCTGGGCGGCGCGTTTAGTTTGCCACGGGTCGGATCATTTTCAACCAATGTGGACATGGCCCGCGCGCATCTGAACAGTGGGGAGTCGATGCAGGGAGAGCGCTGGAAATTAGCTTACAGCCGCTTCTTTATGACCAAAACCAACCTGACGCTGGCGACTTACTATTACAATACGGCGCGCTATCTTTCCCTGTATGACACGGTACAAACCAATGCGCTAGCGCGTGAGGAGAACGGTAAGCAATACCTGCGAAGCAAACAGAGCTTCAGCGTTAACCTCGATCAGACCCTGCCGCCGGGCTGGGGACGGATTGCGATTGACGGCTTGTGGCGTCAGTACTGGAACAGCGATCGCATGCTAAAGCAATACAGTCTGACCTACAGCAACCTGTACAAAAAAGCGACGTGGAGCCTGGCCTTTCGCCGCAATCATTATGAATATGACGGCAGCGAAGAAGAGCGGCGTTACAGCAGCAAAAGCTACGATGAGCAGCGGATCGACCTGGCCGTTACTATTCCACTCTCTCTGTCCGGCAACCGCCACAGCGTCACGCTGCGTACCTCGTCGCAGGACGGTAAATATAGCGGTATGGAAGCCGGGGTCAACAGCTCGCTGGAAAGCCTGGACTACAGCCTTAACTTCAGCCATGACCGTACCGGACACAGCGCAAAGTTTGGTGCCTACAGCGCCTGGCGCACGCCTTATGCAAAGTTAACGGGTCAGTACAGCGAGGCGAGCGATTTCCGTCAGCTTGGCATAGGCGCCAGCGGCAGCGCCGTACTCTGGCGCGATGGCGTGCTGGCTTCAGGCAACACGGGCAATACTTTTGTGATCCTGGACGCGCCGGGTATTGCTCAGGCCACGGTCAACGGCAATCCCAATATGAGAACCAACCGCGCAGGCCGGGTTCTGGTTCCTTCCGTCACGCCTTACCGTATGAACACTTATCTGTTGGATAACCCTCGCGGTGAAAGCGAGGGCGAACTGCTGGGCAATATCGGACGCGTGACGCCCTGGGCAGGCAGCATTAACTATGTGCAATATAAAACCGACACGCGTGCCGTGTTTACCTTCAAAGCGCTGTTTGATAACGGGCAGCCTTTGCCTTTTGGGGCCGGCGTCACCGATGCAGAAGGCAACTCGCTGGGCTACGTAGCGCAGGGCAGCCTGATTTATCTCAAAGCGAAGCAGCTCCCCGAATGGCTGCACGTGCAGCTGACGGAAGGGCAGGAAAGTAAAACGTGCCGGATCCATTTAGCCAACGCGGCGCAGACCTCTTTTTGCGTGCGCTAAGCCGAAAAGGCGCCGCATTCATTTTCAGGGAGTCATCATGAAAAAATACTGGATAGCGTTACTGCTCGGGTTGTGCGCTGTTTCCGCAGGCGTGCAGGCGGGCTGTACCCTTATAAGCGGTTCGACGGTAAAGGCCAACGACAGCCTGAACCTTTCAGGTTTGCTGACCGCGCAGGATAGCCACAGCGAAACCCGAACGGCAACCTGGTCAGTGCCGGTGACATGCTATCTTATTTTCAATAGCAACGCGGTGCACTTTGTCAGCCCGATACAAAATGGCTTTTGGGTGAAGTTTGTTAACGCAGCGGGCACGGCACGCTGGATAAAACTTCAGACCAGTGGATTTATCGAAAAGATAGATTATGAAAACGGCGACAGAACGCTGCAAGGCTCGGATTTTAGCTATCAGCTTACCGCCACCTTACTGGACAGCGATCCGGGCGTAACCGACAGCAAATTTTACAAGGTGACCGACGCCGGGAGCGCGGAGATCGTGACCATGGTGATGCATAACGCCAACTTTATTGGCTCCACGCCTACGGTGGAGCAGGCGGCTGAAGTGGCGGCTTCGGGCAACTGGAACAATGATTACCTGGGCTATCAGTCCCTGACGGTGACCTTTAACCCGGCGGAAACCACCTGTGAAATGCCGGATCAGCAGGTGACGCTACCCAGGGTGTCGTTGAATATGCTGCGTAACGGCATTGCCACCGACAGTACCTCTTTTACGCTGCCGATCAGCTGCTCTGCAACCCTGGCGGGTGGCGCTACGCGTTCGGTTAATGCCTGGCTCTATAGCGCCGACCTGGTGGAGAACAGCCAGCAGATTATGCGTAACAGCCGCTCCAGCTCGCAGGGCGTCGGCATCGTCTTGAGCGACAGCGCCGGTAAGGCCGTTTCTCTGTCAGGCGGGACGGCGGCAGGCGAAGCCACTTCGCTGCTGTCGATTACCAAAGGCGCCGACATTCATGCCAGCGCCATTAACCTGAACGCTGCCTATAAGGTGTTCGATCCGGCTAATCTCAGTCCAGGGTCGGTCGTTGCCACCGCGACTATTTATTTTGACTATGACTGATCGCCGTCGTCAGGATAAAAACAGCGTGGGGCAGGCAACCGCCGCCGCTATCGCTGTTGTCAGCTTTTGCAGCGCTTCCGGCTCGATAACGTAAGGCGGCATTAAATAGATAAGCCTGCCGAAAGGACGGATCCAGACGCCGCGCTCAACGAAAAAGCGCTGCAGCGCCGCCATATTCACCGGTCGACGAGTTTCGATAACGCCAATCGCACCCAGTACCCTGGCATCCGCCACTTCCGGCTGCGCTTTTAGCGGCAGCAGCGCGGCTTTCAGCTGCGCTTCAATCGCGCTTACCTGCCGCTGCCAGCGATTTTCCTGCAGCATCGCCAGGCTTTCGCTGGCCACCGCGCAGGCCAGCGGATTGCCCATAAACGTCGGGCCGTGCATAAAACAGCCCGCCTCGCCGTTGCTGATGGTATTGGCAACCTCGCGCGTGGTCAGCGTGGCGGAAAGCGTCATGGTGCCGCCGGTCAGCGCTTTGCCAACGCACAGAATATCAGGCGATATCCCGGCGTGATCGCAGGCGAAAAGCTTGCCGGTACGGCCAAAGCCGGTCGCGATTTCATCGGCTATCAGCAGCACGTTGTGGCGATCGCACAGCTCGCGCACGCCTTGCAGATAGCGCGGATGATAGAAGCGCATTCCGCCCGCGCCCTGCACGATGGGTTCCAGGATCACCGCGGCCAGCTCGTGCGCCTGTTCGCCAATCAGACGGGCAAAATCGGCGATATCGCTTTCCTGCCACTCATCGTCGAACCCGCAGCCCGGCGCGGCGGCGAACAGGTGGTTCGGCAGATAGCCCTGATAGAGCGAATGCATGGAGTTCTGTGGATCGCATACCGACATCGCGGCAAAGGTATCGCCGTGATAGCCGTTGCGCAGCGTCAGAAAGCGCTGACGCCTTTCGCCGCGCGCCTGACAATATTGCAGCGCCATTTTCATGGCAACCTCAACGGCTACCGAGCCCGAATCCGCCAGAAAAACGCACTCCAGCCCCTGTGGCGTCATCTCTACCAGACGACGACAGAGCGCCACGGCCGCAGGATGGGTGATCCCGCCAAACATCACGTGCGACATCTGCTCGATCTGCGCGTGCATCGCCTGGTTCAGGCGCGGATGGTTATAGCCGTGGATAGCTGCCCACCAGGAAGACATGCCGTCCACCAGCTCGCGGCCATCAGCCAGCTGCAGCGAGGTGCCAGAGGCCGCGACCACCGGATACACCGGCAGCGGTTTGCTCATTGACGTGTAGGGATGCCAGATATGGTCGCGGTCAAAAGCGAGGTCGAGAGGGGTCATAAAATACTTGTAAACCAAAATTAAAAAATTTAGTTTACAAGTATAACCGTAAAATGAACATGAGATCTTTTCTTTTGGAGCAAGCAATGGCAAATCGCTGGACAGTCGCCCAGGCCCAGGCCCTTTTCGACAAGCCTTTTCTGGAGCTGATGTTTGAAGCGCAGCAGGTGCATCGTCAACATTTCGATCCGCGTCAGGTGCAGGTCAGCACGCTGCTGTCGATCAAAACCGGCGCCTGTCCGGAAGACTGTAAATATTGTCCGCAGAGCGCCCGCTACAAAACCGGCCTGGAAGCGGAGCGCCTGATGGAAGTGGAAGAGGTGCTGACCTCTGCCCGCAAAGCCAAAGCCGCAGGATCTGACCGCTTCTGCATGGGCGCGGCGTGGAAAAACCCGCACGAACGCGATATGCCTTATCTGGAGCAGATGGTCAAAGGCGTTAAAGCAATGGGGCTGGAAACCTGTATGACGCTGGGCACGCTGAGCGATGAGCAGGCGCAGCGGCTGGCGCACGCCGGGCTGGATTTCTACAACCATAACCTGGATACCTCGCCGGAATTCTACGGCAGCATTATCACCACCCGCAGCTATCAGGAGCGCCTGGACACGCTGGGCAAGGTACGCGACGCGGGCATTAAAGTCTGCTCCGGCGGCATCGTCGGCCTGGGCGAAACCGTTAACGATCGGGCCGGTCTGCTGGTGCAGCTGGCTAACCTGCCGGTGCCGCCGGAAAGCGTGCCGATCAACATGCTGGTCAAGGTCAAAGGCACGCCGCTGGCCGACAACGACGATGTCGATCCTTTCGATTTTATCCGCACCATCGCCGTGGCGCGCATTATGATGCCGACCTCCCACGTGCGTCTTTCCGCCGGCCGCGAGCAGATGAGCGAGCAGACGCAGGCGATGTGCTTTATGGCTGGCGCTAACTCGATTTTCTACGGCTGCAAGCTGCTGACCACGCCGAACCCGGAAGAGGACAAGGATCTGATCCTGTTCCGCAAGCTGGGCCTGAATCCGGCGCACACCACCACGGAAGCGGGCGACAACGAGCAGCAGCAGGCGCTGGCGGGTCAGCTGCTGAATGCCGATACCGACCAGTTCTATAACGCGGCCGTGTAAATGGGCTGGCAACAACGCATCAGCCTGGCGCTTGCGGAGCGCCGGGAGAAGCAGCAGTTTCGCCAGCGCCGCGTCAGCCAGCACGACGACGTGCGCACCCTGTGCGTGAACGACCGTCGCTACCTGAACTTCTCCGCTAATGACTATCTGGGGCTGAGCCGGGATCGGAACGTTATCGCCGCCTGGCAGCAGGGGGCCGAACGCTACGGCGTCGGCGCAGGCGGATCGGGTCACGTTACCGGCTATGGCGCGCCTCATCAGGCGTTTGAGCAGCAGCTGGCCGACTGGCTGGGCTATCCGCGCGCGCTGCTGTTTATTTCAGGCTTTGCGGCGAATCAGGCAATCATTGCCGCAATGCTGCAGAAAAACGATCGCATCTTCGCCGATCGCCTGGCGCACGCTTCGCTGCTGGAAGCGGCCTCGCTCAGTCCGGCTACGCTGCGCCGCTTTGCGCACAATCAGCCGGAAGCGCTGGCGAAACTCTTCAGCCCTGCCGACGGCGGCGAAACGCTGGTGGTGACGGAAGGCGTTTTCAGCATGGATGGCGACAGCGCGCCGCTGCAAGAGCTGCATCAGCTTACCGCTCTGCACAACGGCTGGCTGCTGGTGGACGATGCGCACGGCATCGGCGTAACGGGCGAGCAGGGGCGCGGCAGCTGCTGGCAGCAGAACGTGCGTCCGGAGCTGCTGATCGTGACTTTCGGCAAGGCATTTGGGCTGAGCGGCGCGGCAGTGCTCTGTAGCGAAGAGACGGCGGACTACCTGTTGCAGTTCGCGCGTCATCTGATCTACAGCACGGCGATGCCGCCCGCGCAGGCTTTCGCGCTCCAGACGGCTTTACGCGCCGTACAGCAGGGCGACGACCTGCGCGCGCGGCTGCAAAAGAATATCCGCCTGTTTCGCGAAGGCGCGGCGGCTGGCGGGCTGGCGATCCTGCCTTCTTCAACGGCTATTCAGCCGCTGCTGGTAGGTGAAGAGCAGGCGGCGCTGCGGCTGGCGGAACGGCTGCGCGAAAGGGGATGCTGGGTAACGGCTATCCGCCCGCCCACCGTGCCGCCGGGAACGGCGAGGCTGCGCATCACGCTGAGCGCGGCGCATCAGGAAGAAGATATTCAACGACTGCTGGAGGCGCTGCATGACGCAAACGGTCAATAAAGCGGCGATCGCCAGAGCCTTCGGCCGGGCGGCGCAGAGCTACAACCGGCACGCGGAGCTGCAGCGTCTGAGCGGCGAAGCACTCTTTGCGCTGGCGCGCGGCCGTGAGCAAAAGCAGGTGCTGGATGCGGGCTGCGGGCCGGGCTGGTTCAGCAAGCGCTGGCGCAGCGCGGGCAACAAGGTCACCGCGCTGGATCTTTCTCCGGCCATGCTGAACGAGGCGCGGCTTGGCGACACGGCCGACGCCTATCAGCTGGGCGATATCGAAGCGCTGCCTTTTACCGATGCCGCCTTCGACGTGTGCTGGAGCAACCTTGCCGTGCAATGGTGCAGCGACTTACGGCTGGCGCTGGCCGAAATGCGCCGCGTGACCCGGCCTGGCGGCCAGGTGCTGTTTTCAACGCTGGCCGCCGGCTCGCTGAACGAGCTTAACCAGGCCTGGCAGGCGCTGGATCTGCCCGCGCCCGTTAACCGTTTTCTGAGCGAGGCGCAAATAGCGGAAGCGGGAAGCTCGCTCGGGCTTCGGCTAATCACGCAGACGCAGACGCTGGCTTTCCCGGACGTGCTCGGCGCGCTGCGTTCGCTGAAGGGCATCGGCGCCACGCATCTGCATCAGGGCCGCCGTGACGGCCTGCTGAGCCGTCATCATCTGAGTCAGCTGGCGCAGAGCTGGCCGCGCGACGAGCGCGGTTTCCTGCTCAGCTATCATCTGCTGTATGGAGTGATTGATTGTGAGTAGCTGGTTTATTACCGGAACGGATACGGAAGTAGGGAAAACGGTCGCCAGTACCGCGCTGTTGCAGGCTGCCCGCGCCGCCGGATTGCGCAGCGTAGGCTATAAGCCCGTTGCTTCCGGCTGTGAAATGACGGCGGAAGGTATCCGCAACAGCGACGCGCTGGCTTTACAGCGCAACAGCGTGCTGACGCTGCCTTATGAGCAGATCAATCCGCTGGCCTTTCTGGAGCCGACGTCTCCGCATATCGTCAGCGCGGAAGAGGGCAGGCCCATTGAGTTTACTCAGCTTTCGGCTGGCCTGGCGGCATTGCGCGAGCAGGCGGAGTGGGTGCTGACCGAAGGCGCGGGCGGCTGGTTTACGCCGCTTTCAGCCACGACGACCTTCGCGGAGTGGGTGACGCTGGAACAGCTGCCCGTGGTGCTGGTGGTCGGCGTCAAGCTGGGCTGCATCAATCACGCCATGCTGACGGCGCAGGCCGTCACGGCCAGCGGTCTGCGTCTGGCTGGCTGGATAGCCAATACGGTGCAGCCGCCGGGCAGGCGTCATGCGGAATACATGGCGACGCTGCAACAGCGGCTGCCCGCGCCGCTGCTGGGTGAAATCCCTTATCTCACCGACAGCGCCGATTTTGACCGGCTTGGTCACTACGTGCGCCTGCCGGAATAAGGCGATGCCCTCTGGCAGCGCGCCGGAGGGCATGACTAAACGGTAAGCCAGGTGTTGACTATTCTCTCATCCAGCTGCGCCACGCTGCCGTGGGCCACGTTGCGCCCACGATGCAGCAGCAGGAAATAGTCCGCCACCTTACGGATAAAAGAGATCCGCTGCTCAAGCAGCAGAATGGTCAAGCCGAAATCGTGATTCAATCGATGGATCAAATTCCCCATCTCCTCTTCCAGCCAGGGCGACATGCCCTCCGTCGGCTCGTCCAGGATCAGCAGCTTCGGCTGGAGCACCAGCGCTCTGGCCAGCGCCAGCTGCTGCTGCTGATCGAGCGGCAGTTCGCCGCTGCGCCGGTGACGAAGCGAATAAAGCGCGGGAAAAAGATCGAAAACCATCGGCGGAATGGCCGGATGGCGCTGTTGTCCTGCGCCCGCCAGCAGCGCTATCTGCAAGTTCTCCTCGACGCTGAGCTGCGAGAAAATATGCCGCCCCTGAGGCACATAGCCGATGCCGAGCGCCGCGCGTTTTTCTACCGGCTGCTGCAGCAGATTTTGCGGCGGCAGATTGCCTTCCTGCCACATAATGGTGCCGCTGTTAATCGGCAGGTGGCCCATAATGCAGTTGACCAGCGTGGTTTTCCCCATTCCCGGCCTTCCCAGCACGCCCGTACAGGTGCCCGGCGGCAGTTCCAGATCCACATCCCATAAAATATGATCCTGCCCGTAAAACTGATTTATCGCATGTAAGCTCAGCATCTGACACTCTCCTCCAGACAGTTTTCGAGCGCGCCTTCGTAGCGTGACGAAGGATTGACCATGGACGCAGCGTCCATGGCTTGGGCTTCTCGCTCTGGTATGTTGAAAGCGTGAGGCGGTCAACAGGAACTGCAATTCGCAGGCCAGGTTTTAAAATGCAGAAAAAAACGACCGGCAAATCAGGAAAGCAGGGCGGGTAATTGGTCAGAAAAGGTTAACAATTGCCGACGGAAATTTCCGACTGCACTTTGATGGTGCCCTAAACCCAACATTTATGGTGCAGGCGCCTGCCTGTAAGGCAGATCGGCCGCCCGACCCGCTGAAAAAAAAGCCTTAATGGGGATAGCCCTGAAGGCAGAAGTATGCTTCAGGTCGGACAAGACCGCGCAGGACAGGTAAAAAATTTAAGGAAAAAATTTTTTTTGCGTACGCGCTCACAGGACGCTGCATTTTATACACAGCAGACGGGTTGGGCGTTGAAATCAGTTATCCACCATTCCTGTGGATAACCATGTGTATGAATGACTGAAAACCTGTAAAAGGCGAGAGCCGGCGCGGCTTAAGCTTGAGTTGGTGCTAAACTCGGCTGAAATAACATTGCATTAAATTTCAAGGCGTTAGTGAAAATCAAGCGGGGAAGGATCGCAGCATATTTTGCCCGCGCCATTTTGTCAGGATGTCTTGACAAATGTTAAAGTTTCAGTCCGGCTGGGGATAACCTCTTCACTTTCTTGCCGCTTAAGCATCCGTTCAACGCTGTTGGCCCACACGCGCGCTGCCTTCCCTTTGTTCTAATCGATAACTGGAGATATATCCAGTATTTTTTGCTGGCAAAATCGTCATAGCAGAGTAAAATTACCACCCTGTCCGCGCTTTTCATCATCAGGTAGCCATGCAATGAGCAAAGTCTTTAAACTTAATTCCGCCTTTCAACCTTCCGGCGATCAGCCTGAAGCCATTCGCCGCCTTGAAGAAGGGCTGCAGGATGGACTGGCGCATCAGACGCTGCTCGGCGTAACGGGGTCGGGCAAAACGTTTACCGTTGCCAACGTCATCGCCGATCTCAATCGGCCTACGATGGTGCTGGCGCCGAATAAAACCTTAGCGGCGCAACTTTACGGGGAGATGAAGGAATTCTTTCCGGAAAACGCCGTGGAGTATTTCGTCTCCTACTACGACTACTATCAGCCGGAAGCCTACGTGCCCAGTTCGGATACCTTTATCGAAAAGGACGCCTCCGTTAACGAGCATATTGAACAGATGCGTCTGTCGGCGACCAAAGCGCTGCTGGAGCGTCGGGATGTCATCGTGGTGGCGTCGGTGTCGGCGATTTACGGCCTGGGCGATCCGGATTCCTATCTGAAAATGATGCTGCATTTGACGCGCGGTATGGTTATCGATCAGCGCGCCATTCTGCGGCGTCTGGCGGAGCTGCAATACAGCCGCAACGACCAGGCTTTTCAGCGCGGGACTTTCCGCGTACGCGGCGAAGTGATCGATATCTTCCCGGCGGAATCGGACGACTATGCGCTGCGCGTCGAGCTGTTTGACGAAGAGGTCGAACGGCTGTCGATTTTCGACCCGCTGACGGGCCAGATCACCTCGGTGATCCCGCGCTATACCATCTATCCAAAGACGCACTACGTGACGCCGCGCGAGCGCATCATACAGGCGATGGAAGACATTAAAGTCGAGCTGGCCGATCGCCGTAAAACGCTGCTGGCGAACAATAAGCTGCTGGAAGAACAGCGTATTTCCCAGCGCACGCAGTTCGATTTAGAAATGATGAACGAGCTGGGCTACTGCTCGGGCATTGAGAACTACTCGCGCTACCTTTCCGGCCGTGGGCCTGGCGAGGCGCCGCCGACACTGTTTGACTATCTGCCGGCGGATGGCCTGTTGGTGATTGACGAATCGCACGTCACCATCCCGCAGATCGGCGGCATGTATCGCGGCGACCGGGCGCGTAAAGAAACGCTGGTGGAGTACGGCTTCCGCCTGCCGTCGGCGCTGGATAACCGTCCGATGAAGTTTGAAGAGTTCGAGGCGCTGGCGCCGCAGACCATCTATGTTTCCGCCACGCCAGGCAAGTACGAGCTGGAAAAATCGGGCGGCGAAGTGGTGGATCAGGTGGTGCGTCCGACCGGCCTGTTGGATCCGCTGATCGAAGTGCGGCCGGTCGCTACTCAGGTTGACGATCTGCTGTCGGAAATCCGCAAGCGCGTGGCAATCGACGAGCGCGTGCTGGTGACGGTGCTGACCAAGCGTATGGCGGAAGATTTAACGGAATACCTGACCGAGCACGGCGAGCGGGTGCGCTATCTGCACTCGGATATCGACACCGTAGAGCGTGTGGAGATCATTCGCGACCTTCGCCTCGGCAAGTTTGACGTGCTGGTCGGCATCAACCTGCTGCGTGAGGGTCTGGATATGCCGGAAGTTTCGCTGGTGGCGATCCTGGATGCCGACAAAGAGGGCTTCCTGCGTTCCGAACGCTCGCTGATCCAGACTATCGGTCGCGCCGCGCGTAACGTTAACGGCAAGGCTATTCTCTACGGCGATAAAATTACGCCGTCGATGGAAAGGGCGATTGGCGAAACTGAACGTCGCCGCGAGAAGCAGGAGATCTACAACAAGGAAAAAGGCATTGTGCCGCAGGCGCTCAACAAGAAGATCGCCGACATTCTGGAGCTGGGCCAGGGCATCAACAAAAATAAACCGAAACGCCTTAAATCGCCTCGCGATGTGGTGGAGGGCGATGCGGCGGTGGTCGATTTATCGCCAAAAGGGTTGCAGAAGCGTATCCGCGAGCTGGAAACGAAAATGCAGGAGCACGCCAAAAACCTGGAGTTCGAAGAGGCCGCCAACGTACGCGATCAGCTGCATCAGGTACGCGAGCTGTTTATTGCCGCTTCCTGAGACGCGGCACCAGGCCGTCGCCGTCTCGTCCTGGGAGCAAGGGTTTCGGCGCGCTAGCCCAGTCGCTGGATCGCTTGCTCCAGCGCGCTGTGCAGCAGCTGGCGGTCGTGGCGGTATTTGATATCCGCCGCCTCCAGCGGCTCCTGCACGATCAGGCGTTCGCTGACGCCCGTAGTATCCACATGCGGGCCGACCACGACGGCATCAATCACCTTCCTGCCGATATATTTTTCCATGACGGTCAGCTTATCCGCCAGCGTCAGCTGTGCCGCCGCCGGGCTAAGCTCTTTGCCCAGATTACCGATAAACACCATCGGCGCGGGCGTGCGTCTGAGCGCCTGCGCCATATCCGGCAGCAGCAGCACCGGCATCAGGCTGGTATAGAAACTGCCTGGCCCAATCAGGATCAGGTCGGCCTCGTGGATTGCCTCAACCGCTTCTTTGGTCGCGTTGGCTCTGGCCGAAAGCAGCAGCTCGCGCGGCGGCATGGCAAGCTTGTCGATCGCCGTTTCGCCGTAAACCTGCTGACCCCGATCGTCAAGGGCTATCAGGTCGACCGGCTGTTCGGACATGGGGATCAGAAAAGCATCCACCTTCAGCAAACTGCGGATCAGATTGATCGCCTCGATCGGCCGCACGCTCAGGTGATCCAGCGCTTTCAGCATCAGATTACCCAGGTTATGTCCGGCCAGCTCGCCCTGGCCACCGAAGCGATACTCGAACATGGCGGAGGCCACGCTGGGTTCGGTAATCAGCTGGTTCAGGCAGTTGCGCATATCACCCCAGGCGATGCCGCCTTCCGCATGACGAATACGTCCCGTGGAGCCGCCGTTATCGGTGGTCGTGACAATGCCGGTCAGGCGTGAGCCGAGCGACGACAGCGCGGATAAAACACGGCCCAGGCCATGCCCGCCGCCAAGCGCCACGACGCGATCGAGATCGGCCAGAGTACGGTTACGCATAAAATTCCTTCAATATGTTAACAGTGCAGCCAGCCTGTCAGTGGTTTTTGCCTTATTTTACGCTAAGGTGCCGTAAAACGGCGGTAAAAAAACGTTATATATCAAAATACATAGCGAAATTCCTTACTGGCAACCGCGCTTCGTTAGCAGTAGACTTTTACTACCATGGCTTACCATACCGGTAAGTCACACTTAGCCCTGGCGCCTAAGTCTTCGGATAGGGTGCTTTGGCCGCAACTTTACGTTGCCAGGGTGCAGAAAGAAATGCCTGCATCTCCCGATATTTGGAAAGGTGTTCTGGTGTCACAATTTACTGATAATTTCGACCGCAGCTTTTACTATCTGCGCCTGTCGATCACGGACGTTTGTAATTTCCGCTGTACCTATTGCCTGCCGGATGGCTACAAGCCGCAGGGCGTCACCAACAAAAGCTTCCTCTCGCTGGATGAAATCCGGCGCGTCACCCGTGCCTTTGCGGCGGCGGGCACGGAAAAGGTGCGCCTGACGGGCGGTGAACCTTCGCTGCGTCGCGATTTTACCGACATTATCGCCGCGGTGCGCGAAAACAGCGCTATTCGTCAGCTGGCGGTCACCACTAACGGCTACCGGCTGGCGCGTGACGTGGCGTCCTGGCGTGAAGCGGGGCTGACGGCGCTGAACGTCAGCATCGACAGCCTTGATGCCCGTCAGTTTCACGCTATCACCGGTCAGGACAAATTCCATCAGGTCATGGCGGGTATTGACGCGGCCTTTGACGCAGGCTTCAGCAAGGTCAAAGTCAACACCGTGCTGATGCGCGACGTTAACCATCACAGCCTGCAAACCTTCCTTGACTGGATCCGCGACCGGCCAATCCAGCTACGCTTTATTGAGCTGATGGAAACCGGCGAAGGCGGCGATCTGTTCCGTAATCACCACGTATCAGGCGAGGTGATCCGCGACCAGCTGCTCCAGCAGGGCTGGGTTCGCCAGCTACGCGGGCGCAGCGACGGCCCGGCGCAGGTGTTCTGCCATCCGGACTATGCCGGTGAAATCGGCCTGATCATGCCCTACGAGAAAAATTTCTGCGCCAGCTGTAACCGCCTGCGCGTGTCGGCCGTCGGCAAGCTGCACCTCTGTCTGTTTGGCGATGGTGGCGTGTCGCTGCGCGATCTGCTGCAAAGCGACGATCAGCAGGCAGAGTTGCAGGCGCGCATTGCCGCCAGCCTGAAAACCAAAAAGCAGACGCATTTTCTGCATCAGGGCAACACCGGCATCACGCAGAATCTCTCTTTTATCGGCGGCTAACGCATGGAGTCTACAATGGCAAAATCGACGGCGGAATTTATCCCGCTTAACGTGGCGGTGTTGACCGTCTCCGACAGCCGCGACGCGGCGGAAGATACCTCGGGCGACTATCTGCGTGAAGCGCTGGCGGAAGCCGGGCATCAGGTGCTGGATCACGCGCTGGTGAAAGACAACCGCTACCGCATTCGCGCCGTGGTCTCCAGCTGGATCGCCAGCGCGGATGTCCAGGTGGTGATCGTGAACGGCGGGACGGGCTTTAACAGCAAAAACAGCACGCCGGAAGCGCTGCTGCCGCTGTTCGATCGTGAAATCGACGGCTTTGGCGAGCTGTTCCGCATGGTTTCCTGGGAAGATGTCGGCAGCGCGACCATTCAGTCGCGCGCCGTCGCGGGCATGGCCAACCAGACGGTGATTTTTGCCGTTCCCGGCTCCACCCGCGCCTGTCAAAGCGCCTGGGAAAGCATTATCCGCGATCAGCTCGACGCCCGCACTCGTCCCTGTAATTTTGTCTCGCACCTGAAGAAGCCCTGAACTATGTCCCAACTGACCCATATTAACGCCTCCGGCGAGGCGCACATGGTGGATGTCTCCGCCAAAAACGACACCGTACGTGAAGCGCGTGCGGAAGCCTTTGTGGTGATGCATCCCGATACGCTCCAGATGATCCTGGACGGCAGCCATCACAAGGGCGATGTCTTCGCCACGGCGCGCATTGCGGGTATTCAGGCCGCCAAGCGTACCTGGGAGCTGATCCCGCTGTGCCATCCGCTGCTGCTAAGCAAGGTCGAAGTGACGCTGAGCGCCGATACCGCCAACAGCCGCGTGCGTATCGAATCGCTGTGCCGTCTGACCGGCAAAACCGGCGTAGAGATGGAGGCGCTGACGGCGGCCTCGGTGGCCGCGCTGACCATTTACGACATGTGCAAAGCGGTGCAGAAAGATATCAGCATTGAACAGTGCCGACTGCTGAGCAAAAGCGGCGGCAAATCCGGCGATTTTAAGGCGGATAAGCATGATTAACGTCCTTTTTTTTGCGCAGGTGCGCGAGCTGGTCGGCACCGACAGCATCAGCGTTACCGAAGACTACGCCACCGTGGAAGCGCTGCGTGCGGCACTGGCGCAGCGAGGCGATCGCTGGTCGCTGGCGCTCTCGTCAGACAAGCTGCTGGCGGCGGTCAATCAGACTTTGGTTTCCGCCCAGCATCCGCTGAAAGCGGGCGACGAGGTCGCGTTTTTCCCACCGGTAACCGGAGGTTAAAATGGAAACCCGGATCAGAGTAGGGCAGGCGCCGTTTGAGATGGCCGAAGAGTACCGCTGGCTGGCCGCCTGTGATGAAGATGGCGCCGTGGTGACCTTTACCGGCAAAGTGCGCAATCACAACCTGGGCGATAACGTTTCTGCGCTGACGCTGGAGCATTATCCGGGGATGACCGAAAAGGCGCTGGCGGAGATCGTGGCCGAAGCGCGCGAACGCTGGCCAATGCAGCGCGTGACGGTGATCCATCGTATCGGCGAGCTGTTTCCCGGCGATGAAATCGTGCTGGTTGGCGTCAGCGGCGCACATCGAGGCGCGGCTTTTGCGGCGGCGGAATTTATTATGGATTATCTGAAAACCCGCGCGCCGTTCTGGAAAAGAGAAGCCACGCCGGAAGGCGAGCGCTGGGTTGATGCCCGCGACAGCGATAAAGAAGCCGCCTCGCGCTGGGCATAGCGGTTCTTTGCCGCCGGTCGGCAAGGGCGGGCCGTTCCGGGGGCTGTTTTAGCCCGCTCTGATGGATTAATCATGTTTCGCTGTGTAACCTTGAGGTAAATTTTTTTTACACAGGGAAAGTCATGGTTTACTCCGCCGTTAAACGTCTGTCGCTGCTGGCCTTGCTGGTGCTGGCAGGCTGTAGCACTCAACCTGAAAAGAAGCTGCCCGAGCGGCGCCCGGCCGATGTAAAAGCGCAGATCACCCGGCTGCTGCCGTCCAAAGTCAGCGATCGTCAGGGCTGGACTGACGACATCTTCGCCGCGTTCACCAGCCAGAAGCTCGATCCTTCCGTCAGCAACGTCTGCGCCGTTATTGCCGTCGCCGATCAGGAAACCACCTTTAATGCTAACGCCAGCGTGCCGGGCCTGCCGAAAATCGCCTGGGGCGAAATCGACCGCCGCGCGGGCAAGCTGCATATTCCCTCCTTCGTGGTGCGTACCGCGCTGCGGATCAAATCGCCGAACGGCGAGAGCTATACCGACAGGCTGGACAAGGTGCGCAGCGAAAAAGAGCTGAGCGCCATTTTTGATGATTTTATCAATATGGTGCCGATGGGGCAGACGCTGTTTGGCAACCTCAACCCTATCCACACCGGCGGCCCGATGCAGGTCAGCATTGCCTTTGCCGAGGCCCATGCCGATGGCTACCCTTACCCGATCGATGGCACTATTCGTCGGGAAGTGTTCAGCCGTCGCGGCGGCGTCTGGTTCGGCACCCGCCATCTGCTTGGCTATCCGGCTAACTACAGCAAAACGCTTTACCGCTTCGCGGATTTTAACGCGGGCTGGTATGCCAGCCGCAACGCGGCGTTTCAGGCTGCCGTGGCGCGGCTTAGCGGCATTAAACTGGCGCTGGACGGCGATTTGATCCAGTACGGTTCGGATGCGGCCGGCTCCACCGAGCTGGCGGTACGGGCGTTGCACTTAGGGTTAAGCGACGGCGCCATCCGCAGCGCGCTGGAGAAAGGCGAAACGCTGGCGTTTGAAAAAACCGACTTATGGCAGCAGGTGTTTGCCCGGGCGGATAAAAATGCCGGCAGGCGTCAGCCGCGCGAGATGCTGCCCGGTATTAAGCTGGAAAGCCCGAAAATTACCCGCAGTCTGACTACCGCCTGGTTCGCGCAGCGCGTGGACGGACGTTATCAAAGCTGTCTGGGACGGGCAAACTAAGTCGATATGGTTAAATATTGCGCTTTGCTACTGTCCTTAGTACTATAGTAAAGTAAGGTCTGTCAGGGCGCAGGAAGCGCCGGGTAATTGATAGCAAGGATAGCGATAATGGCGATTTTTGTATTAAAGCCGTTCGACAGAAATCTCAAGGGGACGGGTATTGATAACGATAAGATTCGGCAGGCCGCCAGAGAAGTAATAGCCGGTTATTATGAAGCCAGTCTGGGCGGCCATGTCTATAAAAAGCGCATTCCGCTGGAGGCTGGAAAAAGCGGAGGCGCGCGTGCTGTGGTGGTGTTTAAATTGCAACAGCATCTTTTCTTTGTTAACGGTTACCCTAAATCCGCTGCAAAAAAAGCGGGTAAGGAAATTTCAGCCAGCGAGCTTGAAGCATACAGAAAAATTGCGGCGGAGCTGTTCACTATGTCGCCTGAAATAGTGGAAAAAGCGCTGGCCGCAGGAAAAATGCGAGAGGTTAAATTTGATGGTTGACCATTTAAAGGACTTACAGGAAATCGCCCACGACTTTCATGAAGTCGGCGGCGTTTCTGCTGAAACCGTGCACTACATTGATGCCCGTGTTCGATTGCAGGAGCTACGCCAGCATCTTCCTGTGGTGCAGGATATGCCCGGCCAGGCGATACGGCAGCTGCGCGAGCGTTTCGATCTCAGCCAGGCGATGCTGGCCGAATACGTCAATATGTCGGTGGTAACCATTTCCAAATGGGAGCGGGGCGAAAAGAAACCTAACGGCGCGGCGTTAAGAGTACTGAATACGCTGGCGCGCAAAGGCCCGGATGCCTTTGCCTGATGCTATCCTGAGCGATTAAGGCAGCCTCAGTGCGAGGCTGCCATCTTCCGTTACGCCGATTCCAGCCTGAAGATTTGTACCGTTTGCGCCAGCTGTTTCGCCTGATCTTCCAGCGAGGCGGCGGCGGCGGACATCTGCTGAACCAGCGCGGAGTTCTGCTGCGTCGCGCCGTCCATCTGGTTGACGGCCACCGTCACCTGGCCAATGCCCTGCGACTGCTCGTCGGAAGCGTGCACGATCTCGCCGATAATCGTCTTCACGGAATTCACGGCGGTATTCATCTCCTGCATGGTTCTGCCCGCGTCCTGCACCAGCGAAACCCCGGTATTCACGCGCTGCGTTGATTCGCCAATCAGCGCCGAGATGTCTTTTACCGCGTTGGCGCTGCGCTGCGCCAGACTGCGTACTTCCGACGCCACCACGGCGAAACCACGGCCCTGTTCGCCAGCCCGAGCGGCTTCCACCGCGGCGTTAAGCGCCAGAATATTGGTCTGGAAAGCAATGCCGTTAATGATGCTGGTGATCGCACCGATTTTCTGCGAGCTTTCGTCAATCTGCTGCATGATTTCCACCACCTGCTGCACCAGCTGCTCGCCTCGCTGTGCGATAGCGGTGGCGTTATCGGTCAGCTCGGTGGCGCTGTGCGCGTTATCGGCATTGTGCTTCACCGTGGCGGTAAGCTGTTCCATGCTGGCGGCGGTCTCTTCCAGCGCGGCGGCCTGCTGTTCGGTACGCGATGCCAGATCGAGGTTGCCGGAAGCGATCTCTTCTGCGCCCTGGCGGACGGAATCGCTGGCGGAAATGATCTCGCCAACCATCGTGCGCAGCTGCTGCTGCATGGTCTGCATGGCGAAGAAAATGCTTTGCCTGTCCTGCGCACCAACCGGAATATCCGCGCTGAGGTTGCCTTCCGCCACGCCAAGCGCGATTTCTGCGGCCTGAGAAGGTTCGCCGCCCACCGGCCGGGAGATTTTTCGGCTGAACAGCACGCCCAGCACGGCGCAGACAATCACAATGCTCAGCACCATCATAATCAGCGCATGGATCAGCTGACGGTTGGCCTCAGCCATTACCGCACTGACCGGCGCCACCACGCCCAGATACCAGGGCTGCTGGCTGTTGCCGATGGTCACAGGGCGCCAGGTTTCCAGCACATCCTCGCCCAGCACGCGGTCAAAATGCTGCACCACATCCTGGGTAAAGCCGTTGGTTTCGCCTTTATACGCCTTGCCCGCTTCCGCTTTGTCAGGGCTGGACACCACCAGGCCTTTGTTGGAAAGCAGCAGCGCATAGCCGGTGCCGCTCCAGGGCTTCACCGCGCCCACGCTTTTTTGCAGCGAGGCGAGCGAGATATCGGACGTGGCGACCGCTTTCAGCTGGCCGTTATCCATAATCACCGCCGCCACCGAGGTCAGCAGCGTCGGCACGCCGTTATAGGCGTAGCTGTAAGGTTCAATCAATACATCCTTTTGCAGCTTTTGCGGGATCAGATAGTAGTCGCCCTGGCCGGGCGTGAAGATGGATTCCAGATTATGCATGGCGAAATTGCCCGCGCTGTCGCGATCGACAAAGCGCGCGAAACGTCCCTGCGGCGGCGTACCGGGCCGGGCGGCGAATTCCGCATCTTTGCCGTCAAAGGCATTGGCTTCAAAGGTGATCGACAGCGACAGATAGTCCGGATTCTGCTTCATGGCTGCCTTCATTAACTCTTCCGCGACTTTGCGATCGGGCACGCCAGCGGCGGGCAGGGCGAGAATGCTCTGGCCCATATCTCTGGCTACCGTGCGGGCGTAATCAAGGCTTTGCTGCACGCTGAGCGCGTTGCTTTGGGCAATTTGTCCCAGATACTGCTCGGCGATTTTGCGCTGTTGCTGGCTGGACTGCCAGCTGAGCAGACCAATAGTGATGGTAAAACCGAGCGTGATAGTTAACGCGCCGGTCAGGAGCATCATGGTGCGCGTGCTCATTTTTCGCTTCTGGTGTGGCTTGTTCATCAGGAACCCCTGGAGTGAATTAAATTGTTCTCAGACTTCCCGGTAAGCGTTCTCCCTGTGTTCACTCTATCGGCAAAAAATGGTTGACCTTTATACAGTCGCGGGGCGTCAGGCCAGGTTTGTGGTGCAAGGGGAATTTTTGTCACGAAAAAGCTACAGGCGCTGCTGGCCCAACCCGGCCGGACTGTGCCAGACTTAGCAGTAAATTCACCTTAAAGGAGAGCATCATGGAAAGATATCCTCGTTCCAACGGTTCTATTGTTTCCGGCGCCACCACGGGCCTGCAAACCTACATGGCGCAGGTCTACGGCTGGATGACCTGCGGTCTGCTGCTGACCGCTTTCGTGTCCTGGTTTGCCGCCAACACCCCTGCGGTCATGCAGCTGGTTTTTGCCAATAAAATTACCTTTTACGGGCTGATTATCGCCCAGCTGGCCGTGGTCTTTGTGCTGTCCGGCATGGTGCACAAGCTGAGCGGCGCGGTCGCGACCGGTCTGTTTATGCTCTATTCGGCGCTGACCGGGCTGACGCTGGCCAGCATCTTTTTGCTATATACCTATTCGTCTATCGCCAGCACTTTTGTGGTCACCGGCGGGATGTTCGGCGTAATGAGCTTCTGGGGCTATACCACTAAGCGCGATCTGAGCCGGATGGGCAGTATCCTGTTTATGGCGCTGATCGGTATTCTGCTGGCGTCGCTGGTTAACTTCTGGCTGAAAAGCACCGCGCTGATGTGGGCCGTTACCTATATCGGCGTGCTGGTGTTCGTCGGGCTGACCGCGTATGACACGCAGAAGCTGAAAAATATCGGTGAGAATATTGATGTGCGGGATAAAGAGAATCTGCGCCGCCACTCGATTATGGGCGCGCTGACGCTGTATCTGGACTTTATTAACCTGTTCCTGATGCTGCTGCGGATTTTCGGCAACCGCCGTTAATGAACAAGGGGCGTTTACCGCCCCTTTTTTTACGCCTGCTTTTGCATATCCTGCTGGTTTTTATGCCTCAGGCTTTTCGCCCGGCTCTCCAGCCACAGATAAAGCACCAGCGCCAACAGCAGCGGCGCGATAAAGTAGATGACGCGATAGGCCAATAGCCCGGCGATAATGGCGCCGTGCGACAGATGCTCGCCGCTCAACAGCGCCAGGAATACCGCTTCCAGCACGCCAATCCCGGCAGGGATATGAATAATCACGCCCGCAATACTGCTGATCAGCAGCACGCCCAGCACCTGAGGATAATCAACCTGCTGCGCAAACAGCAGCCAGATAATCATCCCCATCACCAGCCAGTTAGCGCTGGACACCGCAAACTGCAGCATCGCCATGCGGAAAGAGGGCAAAGCCAGCTTGTGGCCTTTTACCGTCCAGCGGCGACGTTTGGAGAAGGCGCAGAGCGCAAGATAAAACACCACAAAGGCCAGCAGCCCCACGCCGATCGCGCGCAGCGTGCCTTCGCCAATAAACCAGCCTTTGGGGATCGGCACCGCGCCGCTGCTGAAAACGATACCGGCCACCAGCACGTAGCCCAGCCAGTTGGTGGCGATACTGAGCGAAAAAATACGCGTAATGGTGCTGCCGCTCAGGCCGAGCCGCGAATAGAGCCGGTAGCGCATCGCCACGCCGCCTACCCAGGTACTGAGCGTCAGGTTAAAGGCGTAGCAGATAAACGACACCAGCATCACCTGCCGCTTTTGCAGCTTGTGGCCGCAGTAGGCCTGGCCGATTAAATCGTAGAGGCCATAGGTCAGATAGCTGACCACCACCAGAGCTACGGAGGCGAGAATAGCCGTGCGGTTATAGTTGGTAATAACGTTAAGCACGTCATGCCAGTTAACCTTGCGGGCGTAAATCACCAGCAGCACGATTACCGCGATAAAAAACAGGCCGGTCAGCCCTTTTTTTATCCATTTCCAGCGAGCATGTGACTGAGACATCAGGATTTAGCCCTCTCTTTTTCACTGTCAGATTCGACGCGATCCTGGGTTTCCATTTCAGGCTGCACCGGCGGCGCGATCTGCGCCAGCTTAGGCGTATGCGCGGGCAGCCAGCCGGCAATCGCCGGGAAATGCCGCAGGAAGTGGAAGACCACAATGCTTTTCCCCAGCTGCCACCAGTTTTGAGGAGGGAGCTTATCTTCATCCACCCGTACGCAATCTTCGGCCAGCAAACGCGCCAGTTCGGTGCGCAGGGTCTGGTTGAATGCGCGATCGTGAATGATCAGATTCGCCTCCAGATTCAGCGACAGGCTAAGCGGATCGAGATTGCTGGAGCCAACCGTTGACCAGAATTTATCCTGGATGGCAATTTTGGCATGGAGCGGACGCCGGATATATTCGTATACCTCCACGCCGCCGCCGACCAGATAGTTATACAGCAGCTCTGCGCCGACCTTGACGATCGGCATATCGGGCTTGCCCTGCACGATCAATTTCACCGATACGCCGCGCTGGGCCGCCGAGCGCATTTCGCGCAGCAGACGATAGCCGGGGAAGAAATAGGCGTTGGCGATAATCACCTCTTCTTTGGCCTCGCGCAGCATATCGATATAGTGTTGCTCGATATCGTCGCGGTGCTCGTTGTTATCTCGCCAGACAAACAGCACCTGCGCATCGCCCGGCGCACGGTTGCGCACGGCGCGGTGCGACCGTCCGTTCCACCAGCGCCTGACAGGCTGTTCGCTGTTGATCGCCTCCTTGACGTAGCGGGCAATATCTTCCACCACCGGGCCTTTGACCTCGACGGTGTAGTCCTGCTTCGCTTCCTCGCCGTAGCTGGAATTATGCTCGGCGGAATAGTTAATGCCGCCGACAAAAGCGATTTCACCGTCGCAAACCACGGTTTTACGGTGCATGCGGCGGAAAACGTTGGTTCTCATGCCAAGCACCAGCGGGCGCGGATCGTAAAAGATAAAGCGCACGCCAGCGGAGGTGAGACTGCGGATAAATTCCGGCGAAAGGTCGTTAGAGCCATAGCCGTCCAGCAGCATTTCAACCTTCACGCCGCGCGTGGCGGCATCCAGAATAACTTCCTGCAGGGCTTTCCCGACTTCATCCTCAAAAAGAATAAAAGTTTCCAGCAGCACGCTCTCTTTTGCGCGGCGGATCGCCTCGAAGACGCGGGGAAAATATTGTTCGCCATTGGCCAACAGGCGCAGGCGATTACCGTCACGCCATTCCGTTTTCATAAGTGTATCTCCACAGCCAGAGGCGCGTGATCGGACAGGTGCGACCAGGGTCGCAGCGGTATTTTGTGCGGATGACTGACGGCGGCATTACGAACGTAAATTCGATCCAGTCGTAACAGAGGAAAGCGGGCAGGGAAGGTACGTGCCGGGCGGCCGTTTTTCTGGCTGAATACCTCTTCCATCCCCGCTCCTCGTTGTAATATTTTATTGGCTTTTTGCTGCCAGTCGTTGAAGTCGCCCGCCACCACCACGGGTTCATCCGGCGGCAGACTATTAAGCAGCTCGCAGAGCATGGTTAGCTGAGCGGCGCGATGCGCGTCCCGCAGGCCCAGATGCACGCAGACGGTATGCAAAATCTTGTCGCTGTCGGGGAGCGTTATTTTACAGTACAGGAGGCCCCGCTTTTCCGTGCCCTCTACGGAGATATCCCGGTTTTCATAGGACAAAATGGGAAAGCGGGACAGCAGCGCGTTGCCATGATGGCCTTCAGGATAGACGGCGTTGCGCCCATAGGCGAAATCTTGCCACATCATCTCGGCAAGAAATTCGTAATGGGGCGTGTCGGGCCAGTTCTGCACCTTAATAGAGTGCAGATCGTGAGAGCCCATGACCT
The DNA here is from genome assembly GCF_054057575.1 of Erwinia sp. TECH1. Classification (NCBI taxonomy): domain Bacteria; kingdom Pseudomonadati; phylum Pseudomonadota; class Gammaproteobacteria; order Enterobacterales; family Erwiniaceae; genus Erwinia; species Erwinia sp. TECH1. The sequence continues at coordinate 1,612,006 of NZ_JBSRZK010000001.1, forward strand.
CCTGCAAAAAGACAATATCGGCCGAGGTATCTCTGACCGCATCCCTTAATTCCGGCAAAATAAAACGCTTATTGGTCGCGCTGAAACCCATGTGCGTATTGATCGTCAGGACTTTTAATGAAAATCCTTGCGGTTTTTGTGACATACTGTGCGCGCTCTCCTCTTCGGATCAGGAAGAGTAAAGTGTAGTCCTTGTCACAAAAGTGTGCCGCTAAGTGCAGAAATTTACGGCATTAATTAAGAACTACGGTAGTCTGATGAAATGCGTTGTCACTTACTGTGACAGCCAGGCTTGGGCAGACCTCAGTCAGGTCTGTCGGGAGATAAAATAATGAAATGGTCCAATCGTGTTCAGATTGTTACCGGACAAACCTGTGTCCATATCACGCTGCACCTGCTGCTGATTGCCGCCCTTGTCTGGGGCTGGCAGCATCATGCGCTGTTCCAGGTCAGCTCGGTGTTACTGGCGATGTACGCCAGCGTCTTTATCGTCATGCTGCCGGCCCAGCGCCTGCCGCGTTTACGTCGCCTGGGCGACTTCCTGGAAGACGTCACCACCACTTACTATTTTGGCGCCGCGATGCTGGTGCTGTATCTGCTGTCCCGCGTAGTGCATAACAACCTGCTGCTGGGCTGCGTTGGCGTGGTCATGCTGACCGGGCCCGCCGTGGTTTCGCTGCTGGCTAAAGAGCCGGTGCGCGTTCGCCGTTAACGCCGGGCGGGCCGCGACGGCCCGCCATCCTGCAGCTTCCCGGCCCCTGTTCCCGTGATAAACCCGCCGCTTTTTTGACCGTGAAAGAATATTTCGCGCCGGGCGTGGAACATCTGTTATAATCCGGCCCTTACGCACCGTGGTTTGTGCCCCCTTTCAAGCGTCAGGCTGAGCCTGGCGTCATATTCTCCCCCTGGAAACTACACCGCTTGTCGCGGTCAGGGCGGAACCGGAGTCAGTCAACTTTATGTCATTTGATTCTCTCGGCCTTAATGCCGATATTTTGCGTGCAGTTAACGAACAGGGCTATAACGAGCCAACCCCTATTCAGCGTCAGGCGATCCCTGTCGTACTGGGCGGGCGCGACCTGATGGCCAGCGCCCAGACCGGTACCGGTAAAACCGCTGGTTTTACGCTGCCGCTGCTGCAGCTGCTGAGCAGCTCAAGCCCGCATCCAAAAGGTCGCCGCCCCGTTCGCGCGCTGATCTTAACCCCAACCCGCGAGCTGGCCGCGCAGGTTGGCGAAAACGTGCGCGATTACAGTAAATATCTGGATCTGCGCTCGCTGGTCGTCTTTGGCGGCGTCAGCATCAACCCGCAGATGATGAAGCTGCGCGGCGGCGTTGACGTGCTGGTGGCAACACCGGGCCGTCTGCTGGATCTGGAGCATCAGAACGCGCTGGATCTGTCACAGGTTGAAATCCTGGTGCTGGACGAAGCGGACCGTATGCTGGATATGGGCTTTATCCACGATATCCGTCGCGTGCTGTCCAAGCTGCCGGCTAAGCGTCAAAACCTGCTGTTTTCCGCTACCTTCTCCGACGAGATCAAAACCCTGGCGGAAAAACTGCTGCATAACCCGGAGCAGGTGGAAGTGGCTCGCCGCAACACCGCTTCCGAGCAGATTACCCAGCACGTGCACTTTGTGGACAAAAAGCGCAAGCGGGAACTGCTTTCTTTCCTGATTGGTCGCGACAACTGGCAGCAGGTGCTGGTGTTTACCCGCACCAAGCACGGCGCTAACCATCTGGCTGAACAGCTGAATAAAGATGGCATCACCGCCGCCGCCATCCACGGCAACAAGAGCCAGGGCGCGCGTACCCGTGCGCTGAGCGACTTTAAAGACGGCAACATTCGCGTACTGGTGGCGACCGACATCGCCGCGCGCGGTATCGATATTTCCGAACTGCCGCACGTAGTTAACTACGAGCTGCCGAACGTGCCGGAAGATTATGTGCACCGTATCGGCCGTACGGGTCGTGCTGCCGCCACCGGCGAAGCGCTGTCGCTGGTCTGCGTGGACGAGCACAAGCTGCTACGCGATATCGAGCGCGTGCTGAAGCGTGAGATCCCGCGTATCGCTATTGAAGGCTACGAGCCGGATCCGAGCATCAAAGCGGAGCCGATTCAGAACGGTCGTCAGCAGCGTGGCGGCGGTGGCGGCGGTGCAGGCCGTGGTCGCGGCGCGCCGCAGGGCAATCGCGGCGGCGAACGCGGTCGTAGCGGTAACGGCGGTGGCCGTAGCCAGGCAGCCAGCGGCGAGCGTAGCCAGTCGGAGCGTCAGGGCAGCGGCCCACGTCGTCAGGGCGAAAGCGCTGGCGCACCGCGCACCAACAAAACCCGTCAGCGTCGTTCTAATCCGGCGTAACGGTAAATAAAGGGGATCGCCCGATCCCCTTGTTTTCGCTGGCGGTTAAGCCAGCCTCCTCTTTCCTTTATCAGCAACGGTTTGTGACATGCGCGTTTTACTTGCCCCGATGGAGGGCGTGCTTGATTCACTGGTGCGCGAACTGCTCACCGACGTCAACGATTACGATCTCTGTATCACCGAGTTTCTGCGGGTGGTCGATCAGCTTTTGCCTGCCAAATCCTTTTACCGGCTCTGTCCGGAGCTGCTTCACGCCAGCCGTACGCCTTCCGGCACGCTGGTGCGTATTCAGCTGCTGGGTCAGTATCCTGAATGGCTGGCGGAAAACGCGGCGCGCGCGGTGGAGCTGGGCTCCTGGGGCGTCGATCTGAACTGCGGCTGTCCTTCCAAAACCGTTAACGGCAGCGGCGGCGGCGCCACCCTGCTGAAAGATCCCGAGCTGATTTATCGCGGCGCGAAAGCGATGCGCGCAGCCGTTCCTGCGCATTTGCCGGTGACGGTGAAGGTGCGGCTGGGATGGGAGTCAGGCGCGCGACAGTTTGAAATCGCGGATGCGGTAGAGCAGGCCGGCGCCAGCGAACTGGTGGTGCACGGGCGAACCAAAGAAGATGGTTACAAGCCGGAGCGGATTAATTGGCAGGCGATTGGCGAGATCCGCCAGCGTCTGACTATCCCGGTTATCGCCAACGGTGAAATCTGGGACTGGCAAAGCGCGCAGGATTGTCTGCGGGTAACGGGCTGCGACGCCGTGATGATCGGGCGCGGCGCGCTTAACGTGCCCAATCTGAGCCGGGTGATTAAATATAACGAACCGCCTTTGCCCTGGCCGCAGGTGGTGACGCTGCTACAGCGCTACGTGCAGCTGGAAAAACAGGGTGATACCGGGCTTTATCATGTTGCCAGGATCAAACAGTGGCTGGGCTATCTGCGCAAAGCCTATCAGGAAGCCAGCGATCTGTTTAGCCAGGTACGCGCGTTGAAAACCTCAGGCGAGATCGCGCTGGCGGTGGATCGCTATGCGTTAACGGTGAGATAACTCGCCGTTCCTATTACAAATTTGTAACATTTAGCCGCAGGATCTCACCTTGTGCTAAGGGTATGATGTGAGGCTTATCACACTTATTTTCCGGCTCTGACATGTCTGCGATCCCAGCCTTATCCAGCGCTCAGCTCAACAAGCGCATTATTTCCGTGGTGATTTTCACCTTCTTTTGCTACCTCTCTATCGGTCTGCCGCTGGCGGTTCTGCCTGGCTACGTGCATAACCAGTTGGGCTACAGCACCTTTATCGCTGGCTTAATTATCAGCCTGCAATACTTCGCTACCCTGATCAGCCGTCCACAGGCCGGGCGCTATGCCGATCTGCTCGGCCCGAAAAAAGTGGTGCTGATGGGCCTGGTGCTGTGCGGCGCCAGCGGTTTGTTCAGCATCCTGGCGGTGATGTTTAGCACGCCGCTAACCAGCCTGATTTTATTGGCTATCGGGCGCGTTATGTTAGGGCTGGGCGAAAGCCTGACCGCCACCGGCTCCATTCTCTGGGGCATTAATATTGTCGGCACCACGCAAAGCGCGCGGGTAATCTCGTGGAACGGCGTAGCGACCTATCTGGCGATGGCGCTGGGCGCGCCGCTGGGCGTGATGCTTAACGCCGCCTTCGGCATCCCTGGTTTTGCCGGATTGATTGTGCTGATGGCGGTTTTTGGTTTCTGGCTGGCGTCTCGCCGTGCGGCGGTGGTGGTCACTACAGGCCAGCGCATTCCGTTTAACCAGGTGTTTTCCCGTATCTGGCCGTACGGACTCTGTCTGGGGTTGGGCACTATCGGCTTCGGCGTTATCGCCACCTTTATCACGCTCTATTTTGCCAGCCACGGCTGGCGCGGCGCGGCCTTTTCGCTGACGCTGTTCAGCGCGGGTTTTGTGGCGATGCGTCTGGTGTTCAGCAACTTTATCAGCCGGTTTGGCGGCCTGCGCGTTTCCGCCTGCTCTTTCACTATCGAGTGCGTTGGCCTGCTGATTATCTGGCAGGCGCACTCGTCGCTGGTGGTGGATATCGGCGCGTTTCTGACCGGCTCCGGCTTTTCGCTGATCTTTCCGGCGCTTGGCGTGGAGGCTATCAGGCAGGTGGCGCCGCAAAACCAGGGATCGGCGCTCGGCCTCTATTCTGCCTTTCTGGATTTTGGCCTGGGCATCACTGGGCCGGTGGCGGGACTGCTGATAGGGCGCTGGGGTATTGATACCGTTTATCTGGCAGCGGCTGTGGTGGTGGCTTTTGCGCTGGTGGTGATTATGCGGTTACGCCTGCGGGCGGGCGCAGCGTTAGAAAACTAAGGCTGCATCAAGGTGATGCAGCCTGAAGCGGCGGTTAAAAGCGGGTAAAAAGCCAGTAAAGCGAGGCGGAAAGCAGGATCGACACCGGCAGCGTTAATATCCAGGCCATGGCCAGGTTGCGCAGCGTGGCAAGCTGTAGCCCGGAACGGTTAGCGGCCATGGTGCCCGCCACGCCGGAAGAGAGCACGTGCGTGGTGGAAACCGGCAGGCCAAAACCATCTGCGGCGCCGATAGTCGCCATTGCCACCAGCTCCGCGCTGGCGCCCTGGGCGTAACTCAGGTGCGTTTTGCCGATTTTTTCACCCACCGTTACCACGATCCTGCGCCAGCCCACCATCGTCCCCAGACCCAGCGCGATAGCGACCACCACCTTCACCCACCAGGGAATAAAGCGCGTGGCGTTATCCAGCTCTGCCTTCAGCGCATCCAGATCCCGCTGCGTCTGCGCGGGCAGCCTGAACTGCGGTTCGCTCTTCAGATGCTTGATGGTTTCCGAAGCCAGATACATAGTATTGCGGGTATTAGAAACGGCCTGCGCCGGGATCTTATCCACGGTGCCGTATTGTCGGATCTGATCGCCAATAGCGCCGGTTAGCTGCGCCAGCGCGGGAAGAACCTGCGGCGTCAGCGTGGTGGTGCGCACGTAGGCCGTCAGCACGTCGTAGGGCGAAGCGGGCATCGGCACGCCGGACGACTGGCGCAGCAGCTCCTGTTGCGTCACGGTAGCCAGCGCCGCCACGCGCGGGCTTTGTTCAGCAGGGATAGAACGGTTCAGCGCGTAGGCCATCGGCATGGTGCCGACCAGGATCAGCATTATCAGCCCCATGCCTTTCTGACCGTCGTTGGAACCGTGCGCGAAAGAGACGCCGGTACAGGTTAAAATCAGCAGCCCGCGTATCCACACCGGCGGCTTGCGGTTGCCCTGCGGCGCGCTATACAGGCGACGATTTTTCACCACGCGCTTCATCACCAGCAGCAGCAGGCCCGCGCAGACAAAGCCCACTACCGGCGACAGCAGCAGCGCATAGCCCACTTTCAGCGCCTGATCCCAGTCCACGCCGCTGGTGCCGGTACGGCCGTGGATCAGCGCGTTCGCCACGCCGACGCCGATAATAGAGCCGATAAGCGTATGGGAAGAGGAGGCGGGCAGGCCAAACCACCAGGTGCCCAGGTTCCAGAGAATAGCGGAAAACAGCAGCGCATAAACCATCGCGAAGCCGCCGCCGCTGCTCGCCTGTAAAATCAGCTCCACGGGCAGCAGCGAAATAATGCCGAAGGCGACCACGCCGCTGGAAAGCAGCACGCCCAGGAAGTTAAAAAATCCCGACCAAATCACCGCCACGGTTGGCGTCAGCGAGTGGGTATAGATCACCGTCGCCACGGCGTTGGCCGTATCGTGAAAGCCGTTGACGAACTCAAAGCCCAGCGCAATCAGCAGCGCCATGCCGAGCAGCAGATAGGGAACGTAGCTGGTGCTGGCGCCGCCCGCGTCGCTGACGTCACGAAAGAGGTTCACGCCGGCGAAGGCGATGCCCAGCACCAGCAGCAGAATAAACAGCAGCACGGAGAGCCGACTGTTCTTTTGGAAAACGGGGCGACTGCTGGCCGCCGGATAGTGCGGTACTGCGCTATTGTCGCTCATAAATCCTCTCAGCCGTCAGCGAAAAAGAGACACCTGTCTGAAGATGTACGCAGGCTTGATGACAGTAAGATGACCGAAATAGTGTCTGATAACGCCTACTAACGCAGCATATAACGTTAATCGCCTTATTTATCAGATATATTCCCGTGCTTAGCGCCCGCGTTATCAACCAGGATATAAAGACACTCGTCCACCGTTTCAGAGGATTCTGTTCACGCCTATGTCTTTTTCTTTATTTCGCTCGCCGCTTACCGGCCTGCTATTACTGCCCGTGCTGGCGACGGGGGCTGCCCGCGCCGATACGGTCTGGATGAAAAATGGCGATCGCCTCAGCGGTACCATCCGTTCGTTAAGCGACGGCAAACTGGTGATGGACAGCAGCTACGGCGGTACGCTTTCGCTGGACTGGGGGGCGGTCAGCACGCTTTCCAGTGAAAAGGCGATAGATCTGCGCAGCGGCGATACGGTGTTTAAAGCGCAGCTGGAAGCCGCCGATCGGGGCTATATTGTGGTGCGGCGCGGCGATGACGAGCAGCGCGTTCAGGTTGCGAAGTTCGACGAATTTATGAAGCCTAAGCCTAAAACCGACGCGCTGACCTGGACCGGCAATATCGATGTGGGCGTCAGCCTGAAAAAAGCCTCTACCCATACTCAGGACTCGCATTTCGCTTACAACAACAAGGTCAACGTGGGCAAATGGCGTAACGATTTCGGCGGCACCTATACGCGCGAAAAAGAAGACGACAGCATGAACACCGAAAACTACAGCCTGCGCTACGCGCTGGACTATAAGTTTCAGGATCGGCTGTTCTGGCAGGGCAGGGCCAGCTACAAGCGCGACTGGGTGGAGGATCTTTCCGAACAGGCGCTGCTGGGCACCGGTCCTGGCTATCAGTTCTGGGATGACGAGCTGGGTTCTTTCTCGCTGGCCCTGCTGGGCGGCGCGTTTACCTATGGCTATAGCGACGGCAGTTATGACAGCCATTTAGGCGCGTCGCTGCGCTGGGACTATCAGCGCTTTCTTGAGGGCAGAAAGATTGCGCTGTTCAGCCACGGCGACGCGGGGCATTCGCTGGATGGCAACATCTTTACGCTGGATGCGGAAGTCGGCCTGCGTTACCAGCTGACCAGCTGGTCTTCGCTGAACGTCAGCTACGGCCATAACCTGGTCAGCGGCACGCGCGATACGCTCAACGAGCGTAACTTTACCACCGGCCTGGGCCTGAAATGGTAGCGCCCGGAGGTCTTCGCCGCAGACGGACTAACGCTCCGTCATTTTTAGCGGCCTTTTCTCAGACTACCAGCAGCTTGCCGGCGGCCTGTTTGCGTTTGTAAATCGCCATCGTAAGCAGCAGCGGAATAACAATAGCGACGACCATCGCCATGCCAAACACGGCCCAATATTGCGTTTTAACCGACAAAATAGCCGGCAGCCCGCCAACGCCAATCCCGTTCGCCATCACGCCGGAAAGCCCGCAGATAAGACCGGCGCAGGCCGATCCCACCATGCCGCACAGCATGGGAAAACGGTATTTCATGTTGATCCCGTACATGGCCGGTTCGGTTACGCCCAGATAAGCGGAGATAGCCGCTGGTACGGAGATTTCACGCTCGTTCACTTTTTTGCTCATAAAGATGATGCCGAGCACCGCTGACCCCTGCGCCATGTTCGACAGGGCGATAATGGGCCAGACCGGTGTGCCGCCAAGATTCTGGATCAGCTGTAAATCTACCGCCAGCGTGGTCTGATGCACGCCGGTGATAACCAGCGGGGCATACAAAAAGCCAAACAGCGCGGAGCCGACGGGGGCAAAAGGCCCGGTCATCAGGTGGCTTACGCCCCAGGCGATACCGTTACCGACAATGCGGCCAAAAGGCCCAATAAGGGTATGCGCCAGAAACACCGCGATCAGCAGCGATACCACCGGCACCACCACCAGCGTTAAATAATCCGGCACGATACGCTTCAGCTTAAGCTCAATCCATGCCAGCGTCAGGCCAGCCAGAATTGAAGGGATAACCTGAGACTGATAGCCGACCTTATCGATAGTAAACCAGCCAAAATTCCACGACTCAGGCACCTGCTGGCCTAACAGGTAAGCATTCATCAGCTGCGGCGAAACCAGGGTGATCCCCAGCACGATCCCTAAAATCGGGGTACCGCCCATTTTTTTAACCACAGACCAGCACAGGCCTACCGGAATATAAAAGAAGATCGCCTCGCCAATTAACCACAAGAAATCGTAAACGCTTTTCCATACTACCGACGCGGCGGTAAGCGGAGCATCGTTATAAAGCGGTAAATCCCCAATCAGATTACGGAAGCCTAATATTAACCCTCCGCTGATAAGCGCCGGCAGCAGCGGGAAAAAGATTTCGGCAAAGTGCGAGATCAGGCTTTCGTGCCATTTCATATTCTGCCTGGCGACCCGCTTGGCGCTTTCTTTATCGGTGCCGCTAAGCTGTGTTTGTTTGAGCAATACCTGATACCAGTCATCGACATCCGTGCCGATAACCACCTGAAACTGACCGGCATTGGTAAAACAGCCTTTCACCATCGGCAGCGTTTCAATCTCTTTGGGCCTGGCTTTCGCCGGATCGTTAAGCACAAATCTGAGCCTCGTAATACAATGGCTCACCGTTGCTATATTTTCTTTTCCGCCCACCAGTTCGATCAGTTTATCAATATCCTGAGCATTACTTTTTTTCGCCATTTTTGCCTTCCAGAGGTGAAAGATAAGTCTTGCTGGCCATTATTGTTTTAATGGGATGTCGTTGCGTTTTTAAAACGTAGCCGTTTAAAAAATAATCTCTGGCAGGAATGTAGTAATTATTGAAAACGATCACAGAACAGGTTGAGAAAAAAATGAAAGTTGCGGGAGAGAACGGTCAGAAAGCCCACGGCGTGCAATAAAAAACGGGCCATAAGGCCCGTTTTTGCTGGTGAGTGAGCGAGTTCGGTTACGACTGCGCTGGCACCGCGACTTTCGCTGCCGGTTTGGTGGTCTTATCGTAAACCGGGCCAGGCTGCGCCGGCACGACAAAGCCGTTGTCGCCTGCCGCCGGTGCCTGCGGCGCGTCGGTTGCGCCTTCGCCGGTGGCCTGACCGTCTACGGTCGCGGGCTGGCCGTCTACCGTAGCCGCCGGAGCCGCCTCGCCGCCCACGTTAGCGCCCTGCGGCGTAACTGGCGTGGTTGGCTGCTCTGTTGGCTGCGCGCTGTTGTTCTCCTGAACAGGGATCGGGGCCGCATAGCCGTTGCCGGACGCGCCGTTGACCTTGGTCGGCATGCCGGTACGGGCTTTCAGCGCGGCTTCGAGGCTTGCGCTGTCCACGCTGGCGTCGCCAACCACTTTATTCACGGCGGCGGTCAGCGTCAGCGGCACCGGCTCGCGAGAGTTGAACTGCTCTTCGGTCTGCGACAGCGGGTTGTGCACCTCGATATAGCGGGTGCCGTCCGGCTCCACGCTCGCCTTCACCGGCTGGTCGATAAACTGTACGCGCGTACCCACAGGCACGTTGTCGAACAGCCATTTGATATCGTCGGCGCGCAGGCGCACGCAGCCGTGGCTGACGCGCAGGCCGATGCCAAAGTTAGCGTTGGTGCCGTGGATAGCGTACAGGCGGCCGATATAGAGCGCGTAAAGGCCCATCGGGTTATCCGGGCCGGCCGGGAAGATCGGCGGCAGCGGCGAACCGGCCGCCGCGGCGTCTTCATGCATCTTTTTCGTCGGCGTCCAGGTTGGGCCGTCTTTCTTGCTTTGTACCGTTGTCGTCCAGTTTACCGGCGTATCTTTACCCAGTTCGCCCACGCCGACCGGCAGCACGACCACGGTCTTACCGCCTTTCGGATAGTAATAAAGACGCATTTCAGCGCTGTTGATCACCACCCCTTCGCGCGGCGCGTCGGGCAGGATCAGCTGCTGAGGCACGATCAGTTTTGAGCCTGCTTTCGGCAGATAGACATCCACGCCGGGATTGGCTTCGAGCATATTGCTCAGGCCCATCTGATACTGTGCGGCAAACGCCTCCAGCGGCAGTTTGCTGTCCTGAGGCACGGTAATTTCAATGTTTTCGCCAATAAGACGGCTGTTGGCGGCGGGCAGATTATAAACCACGGCAAAAGCAGACTGGCTGTAAGCGGTGGCGGCCAGCAGTAAAGTGGCTAACGCGCGGATGCTTTTTTTCATATTCTTCAAGGTATTGCGCCATGTAAACTGTGGATAAAGGAGCCTGTGCAGGTCGGCTGTGACCGGCTGCACATTATATGGTCATAACTCAGCAGGAATAAACCTGCATTTGCGGCCAAAGGCCAGCTTTACGTAAATTTAGCCGCAGAGCGTTCTCTGCGGCACGCCGCGTCAGGGCTGCCATAGCGGATCGTCGCCGTTCAGCTTGCGGTTCAGGAAAAAGGCCGCGCTGATCAGCGCCAGATGGCTGAGCGCCTGCGGCGTATTGCCTAACGCATAGCCCTGGTGATCGAACTCCTCGGCATAAAGCCCGAGCGGATTGGCATAGCTTAGCAGTTTTTCAAATTCAAAATGGGCTTCGTAAACCCGCCCGGCGCGCGCAAGGCACTCTACGTACCAGAACGAACAGGCGGTAAAGGAGCCTTCCGTGCCTTCCAGCCCGTCAGCCGGCGTTTCGGTTCGGTTATAGCGTTTAACCAGGCCGTCACTGACCAGCTTATCTTTAATGACGTCGAGCGTCGCCAGCCAGTCAGGATCGGTCGCGCCGACGAACCTCACCAGCGGCATCAGCAGCATTGAGGCGTCAACAAAGTCGCCGTGGCGTGTGGCAACGAAATGGCCCTGTTCTTCATTCCAGAAGTTTGTCCAGATATCTTCGCGGATCTCGTCGCGGATGCGTAGCCAGCGCTCATAGGGAAACGACAGTGAGCGCTTCTGGCCCAGCCGTATCGCCCGATCCAGCGCCACCCAGCACATCAGACGCGAATGCAGAAAATGCTCCGGTTCACCGCGCATTTCCCAAATTCCCGCATCGGGCTTGTTCCAGTTTTCGCCGACGTGATCGATCATTTTACTGACGTGCAGCCAGCCGCGATGGGAGATGGCCTCGCCATATTTATTAGCCAGGTAAACAGCGTCCATCAGCTCGCCATAGATATCCAGCTGCGTCTGATTCCAGGCGTCGTTGCCGATGCGTACCGGCGTGGAGTTCGCGTAGCCGGAAAGATTAAGCAGCTCGCTTTCGTGCAGCTCGGTACCGCTGTCGATGCGATACATTACCTGAAGTTTTTCCACGTCGTGATGGCTGTTTTCGACGCAGCGCCCAACCCAATGCGTAAAGTGGCGGGCTTCATCGACGTAGCCCAGCCGCATCAGCGCGTACATGCTGAAAGAGGCGTCGCGCAGCCACGAGGCGCGATAGTCCCAGTTGCGTTCACCGCCCAGCTCCTCCGGCAGGCCGAAGGTGGCGGCGGCGGCGATCGAGCCGTGCTTCCACGAGGTCAGCAGCTTCAGGGTCAGCGCCGAACGGGTCACCATTTCCTGCCAGCGGCCGCGATAGGTGCTTTTCGCGCTCCAGTCGCGCCAGAAACGCAGCGTATCCTGGAAACACAGGGCGGTCTTTTCCTCATCCACCTTCTCGTCGTCCGCGCAGCCCAGCACGAACTCGCGGTGTTCGCCAGCCTGTAAGGTAAAAGTAGAAGTTGCCGCGTTGCGCGCCAGCTGGAAGTCAGCTTTACCGCTCAACCGCAGCGTGGGCTGGTTCTCCGCGCTGAAGAGTACGTCGCCCTCGCTCAGGCTGGCCGTGGTTTCCGCGCGGGCATAGTCATGAACCGGCGCGCAGCGCAGCGTAAACGTTGCTTCGCCATGAATGACCTTAACCCGTCGGATCAGGCGTGGCTGCCGGTCTTCCGGCTGGCAGAGCGGCATATAGTCGGTAATTTCCGCCACGCCTTTGCGATCCAGCCAGCGGGTTTGCAGAATATTGGTATCAGGCAGATAAAGCTGCTGGCGGCGCGCCTCCGGCCAGTCAGGCTCAATGCTGAACAGGCCCGCTTCGTCGCCGTCCAGCAGCGCGGTAAACACGGACGGGCTGTCCAGATCCGGCCAGCAAAAGTAGTCGATTGCGCCATCGTTGGCGACTAAAGCACAGGTGCGTAAATCCCCGATAACGCCATGATCCTCGATCTTTCTTTTTATCTTGCTCATGCCCCTTCCTCGGGTAGCCGGTTGTTTTTTAACTATAGCCAGCGTCCGGCGGGACGGGCGTCAGGAAGCGCAAGCAAGTGTAAATGCCGCTGAATCTCCCTCATCTATACTTAGCTTTTTTACAGCGACCGAGGAGAAACCCATGAGTAAAGCAGAGCAGAAAGTTGCCGTTGTTACCGCTTCCGATTCCGGGATAGGCAAGGCCAGCGCGATTATGTTAGCGGAGCAGGGGTACGATATCGGCATTACCTGGCGCTCGGATGAAAAGGGCGCGCAGGATACGGCGGAACGGGTGCGTGCACTGGGCAGGAGAGCGGAAATTCAGCATCTTGACCTGGCGGATCCGCAGGAGGGCGGCAAGGCGCTGGAGGCGTTAATCAGTAAACTCGGCCGCATTGACGCCCTGGTCAATAACGCCGGCACCAACGATAAATCTCCTTTTCTGGAAACCTCGTTTGATTCGTGGCGGAAAGTCTTTACCGTGGACGTGGACGGCGCTTTTATCTGTGGGCAAATTGCCGCGCGCCATATGGTTGAACAGGGCGAGGGCGGCAGGATTGTCAATATTACCTCTGTACACGAGCACACGCCGCTGCCGGATTCGACGGCCTACACCGCTGCCAAACATGCGCTGGGCGGCCTGACCAAATCGATGGCGCTGAGCCTGATGCCGCATAACATTCTGGTAAATTCGGTAGCGCCCGGCGCGATCGCCACGCCGATGAACGACATGAGCGATGATGATGCCCGTAACGTTTCTATTCCGGAGATCCCGGCAGGCCGACCGGGCGATCCGCGTGAAATAGCCAGCATGGTCGCCTGGCTCTGTTCCGAATGGGCCAGCTACACTACCGGGCAGTCTTTTGTGATAGACGGCGGCTTTACGCTGGCGAACCCGCAGTTCTATATTCAGAAGTAGCCGATGACAAAGGGCGACCTCGCCCTTTATCTGTCAGCGTTACTCTTCATCCGTCTGGTGCGCCGCGCGGCGCTTAAACCAAATCCTTACTCCCCAGACCAGCGCCACAATCAGCACCACCCAGAAAATCTGCTTGAGGTGGCGATCCAGCGTATGCAGCCACGGCGCGATAACCTGGCCGCCGATATAGCCCAGCGAAACGAAAATCAGCGCCCACAGCACCGCGCCAATCACGTTCAGCAGCATAAATTTTTGTGGCTTCAGGCGGCTGGAACCGATGATAATCGGGCCGACAATTCTCAGGCCGTACATAAAGCGTACGCCGATCACAAACAGCACCGGCCGCTTACGGATTAACGAGTTGGCTTTTTTGATCTGCTTCTGATGTTTTGTAAATTTTTTAAGGATATTTGCGCCGTAGTAACGGCCGAGGAAAAAGAGCGCGGTATCGCCCAGAATGCCGCCCGCCATCGCCACCAGCACCACCAGACCGTAGTGCAGCAGGCCTTCATGCGCCGCCACGCCGCCCAGCAGCGTGAAGGTTTCCCCTTCGGCAATACAGCCTAAAAACAGCGCCACGTAACCGTACTGCGTGATCAGTTGATTGATATCCATTTGCCTTTGCTCCTGCGGTTAATGCGCTAAAAGACTCTTAGTCTAAACGTTGATGGCCAAAGCGGGACAAAAGTTGCCGTAAAGCGCACTTTTTTTCGTAACAAACAGAACCGCTTAGCCTGAGGATGCAGCGTTTAAAAAATAAACAGTTTACGATCGTTTATACTTTATCCTGACCCGCCAGTCCGCTGCGGCCTCTCAAAGCTAAAGGAGTGAAGATATGAACCATGTCTGGGGACTTCTTGCGCATCCTGACCGTGAAATGCGCGATATCCGGCAAGAAAACGAAACCGTTTCGCATCACTATACCCATCACGTTTTATTGATGGCGCTGATCCCGGTGATTTGTGCGTTTATCGGCACCACCCGATTAGGTTGGGACTTTGGCGCGCAGCGTACCGTTCAGCTGTCACTGATGACTGCTTTCGCCCTCGCCATTCTGTTTTATGGCCTGATTTTAGGCGGCGTTGCGGTGATGGGCCGGGTGATCCACTGGATGGCACGGAACTATCCGCAACGTCCCAGTCTGCAACGCTGTACCGTTTTTGCGGGCTATGTCGCTACGCCGCTGTTTATCAGCGGGCTGGTCGCGCTTTATCCGCTGGTCTGGCTTTGCGTTTTTGTCGGCGCGCTGGCGCTGGCCTATACCGGCTATCTGCTGTACCTCGGCATCCCTATGTTTCTGAATATCGACCGGGAAGAAAGCCTGCGCTTTTCCGGCTCGACGCTGGCGATTGGCGTGCTGGTCTTTGAAGTGCTGCTGGCCATGACCGTGGTTCTTTGGGGCTACGGCTATCGCCTGTTCTGACTGTCGCCGCCGTCGGGTCGCCGACGGCGGATTCGTTACGCCCGGATACGAATATCCCTTAGGAAAAAGATGAGTCACCATCGTATGATGACGCCGCCAGCCCCCGCGTGGCGTGCATTGTGCGGCGGCGGCGTATGGCCTGGCCATACCTGAATCACTACCCGATTAAGTTTTCAATAATGCCTGCAAAAATTCGCTTGTCTCTTTTAAGTTTGGCCCTGCTTTTTTCCGGACAGGTTGCTGTGCATCAGGCCGCTGCCAGCCCGCACGAGGTCTCGCTGGCGCAACCGCAGATTGCCTCCGGCAGCGCGATGATTGTCGATCTCAATACGAATAAAGTGATCTACGAAAGCCATCCCGATCTGGTGCGGCCGATGGCCTCTATCACCAAGCTGATGACGGTGATGGTGGCGCTCGATGCGCATCTGCCGATGAACGAGATGCTGAAAGTGGATATCAGCCATACGCCGGAAATGCGCGGCGTCTTTTCCCGCGTGCGTTTAAACAGCGAAATCAGCCGCAAAGATATGATGCTGCTGGCGCTGATGTCCTCGGAAAACCGGGCGGCCGCCAGCCTGGCGCATCACTATCCCGGCGGCTACGACGCCTTTATCCGGGCGATGAACGCGAAAGCGCGCGAGCTGGGCATGACCCATACCCGTTACGTAGAGCCTACCGGGCTGTCGATTCAGAACGTGTCGACCGCGCGCGATCTCACTAAGCTGCTGATCGCCAGCAAGCGCTATCCGCTGCTTGGGCAGCTGAGCACCACCCATGAAGAGATGGCGACCTTCGCCAATCCACCCTATACGCTGCCGTTCCGCAACACTAACCATCTGGTTTACCGGCCGGACTGGAATATCCAGCTGACCAAAACCGGCTTCACCAATCAGGCGGGCCACTGCCTGGTAATGCGCACCGTCATCAAACAGCGTCCGGTGGCGCTGGTGGTACTGGACGCTTTTGGAAAATATACCCACTTTGCCGACGCTAATCGTCTACGCAGCTGGCTGGAAACGGGGAAAGTTTCGCCGGTTCCCGCCGCCGCCCTGAGCTATAAAAAGCAGCGCGCGGCGGAAATGGTCAGCAATGGCGGTAACGGCGACGTTACTGAATAGTTAAGCATCTGCTGGTTTTCAGGCGGGCAAACCCCTAAAATAGCGCGCGTTTGCCCGTCCGATTGTCTGATATCTGGAACTTTTCATGTCTACCATAGTGACTTTTTTACGCGCCTGTCTGTTTGCGCTGATCGCGTTTTCGCCCGCGCTGAGCTGGGCCGCTGACGATGATGCCAGCCAGCAAACCGCCGAGGCGCCGGCCAAACTCAACGCCGCCGTTGAGCTGCCTAAAATGCAGAAGGTGCTGGATAAAATCAAACAGCAGGTTTCCGGCGAAACCAACGACAGCAAGCTTAGCGCGCTGAACGAGATGGCGCAGGAGCTGTCCGGCGACGCCGACACGCTGGTGCAGGCCATTACGCCGCAGCGTGCTCAGCTTCAGGCCCAGCTTGACGTGCTCGGCCCGCCGCCGAAGCCGGAAAGCGGTGTCAAAGAGACTTCGGAAGTCACCAGCAAGCGTAAAAATCTGCAAAACCAGAAGGCAAAAATCGACGATCAGATTAGCCAGGCGGAAGCGATTAAAAGCGGCGCGACCAACCTGTCTACGCAGATCGTCAGCCTGCGCCGCGATGCGTTAAAGACCCAGCTGGCCCTGAACGCGGGCAGTATTTTCGGGCCGCGCTTCTGGTCGCCGCTGTACAACAGCCAGAGCAACGACAATGAGAAAGTGAAAGGCTTTCTTGACGAGCTGGCCGATACGGCGGTGCTGGCCTGGCAGCCGGACTGGCGCATGGGCACGGTGGTGTGGATAGTGTTAGCGGGCCTGGTGGCGACGTTCGGACGCCGCTATATGGAAGAGTTTCTGGCGTGGGTGGGTATCCACCGTCTGCCGGAAGGACGTTTGCGCCGCAGTTTTCTTGCCGCCGCGATTGCGCTGACCACGCTGGCCGCCGTGGTGCTGGCCTTTAACTTCCTCAACCTGGCCTTTACCCGTCATCCTGACGTGACGGACGACGTGCGCGCCTTTGCCGATAAGCTGGTCGGCCTGAGCATCTTCTGCGGTCTGATTGCGGGCCTGGGCCGGGCGTTTCTCTCCACGCGTCGGCCTTCCTGGCGTCTGCCGACGATTTCCAACGAAGTAGCGCTGGCGTTAAAACCCTTCCCGCCGCTGATGGCGGGACTGGTGTTTGTGTTTCAGGCGCTGGAAAACCTTAACAGCAGCGCCAATACCAGCGTCGCCACCACGGTGATGGCGAACGGCATCACCGCGCTGCTGATCGGCGCGGCGGCGCTCTCTATCAGTTTCCGCACCAATCGCGTGCGCCGCAAACTGGCGCTGGAAGGCGTGCAGCCGGAAGCCAAATCGACGCTGGTTGGCCTGATCCAGATGGCGATCACGCTGACCGGCGTGGCGATTATGGCGGCGCTGGTGATCGGCTACGTCACGCTGGCGCGCTTTCTGAGCTACGAGCTGGTTTGGGCGGGGATCGTCTGCGGTTCGTTTTATATTCTCAGCCACCTGGTGGCCGACGCCAGCGAATCGCTGTTTTCTACCAGCAACGCCACCGGCAAAGGCATTCAGCGCTCGCTGAATATCGACGAGCGCCACCTTTCCCAGGTCGCTGCGCTGCTGGGCGCGCTGGGTAAAACCGTGCTGGTGCTGATCGCCGCGATAGCCTTGCTGAACGGCACCTTCAGCAGCGCCACGCCGATTGAGCTGGTGCAAAAAGCCATTGAGTTCTGGGGCGGCAAAGGGCTGGAGTCGCTGAACATCGTGCCGGCGCACGTGCTGAACGCGCTGCTGTGCCTGATTGTCGGCATCTACGTGCTGCGTTCGGCTCGCCGCTGGCTGGATCAGGATTTCCTGCCGAAAACCACTATGGACACCGGGATGCGGGTGTCGCTGATTACGCTGTTCAGTAACCTGGGCTATGTGTTGGTGATCCTGCTGGCGCTGTCGGTGATGGGGCTGCAATGGAACAAGCTGGCCTGGATCGTCAGCGCCTTATCGGTCGGTATCGGTTTCGGCCTGCAGGAAATCGTTAAAAACTTTATCTCTGGTCTGATCCTGCTGACCGAACGGCCGGTAAAAGTGGGCGATCTGGTCAGTATCAGCGGCATTGAAGGGGATATCCGTCGTATTAACGTGCGCGCCACCGAGATCCAGCTGGGCGATAAATCCACGGTGATCGTGCCGAACTCGCAGTTTATCTCGCAGAACGTGCGTAACGCGACAATGGGTAACGCGCAGGGCGTGGCGACCATTACGCTGACGTTCCCGCTGGATATCGATCCGGTCAAGGTGCGCCAGCTGCTGCTGGACGTTTATGTCGATAACGAGCGCATTCTGGACACGCCGGAGCCTTCCGTCACCTTTAAGGATCTTACCCCGGCCGGCATTGTGCTGTCGGTGACCGGCAACGTCACCAGTCCGCGCCAGGTTTCCGGCGCGAAGAGCGATCTGCTGTTTGATATTCTGACGCGGCTGCGCAAAGAAGGCATCGTGCTTTCCACGCCGCAGACGATGATCGTCGAGCAGCGTAACGGTCAGAAAGTGGTGGTGCAGGACGGCGAGACGTAAACGCCAGGCGGCATATGCCGCCGGAGATTACTGACAAACTCATATGCTGTCACCAGGTCGCATTCGGGCCGGTGAAAAGCAGCAGAGGCAGATCGGAACACGGACGCGCACGTCCCTGTAGGCTCGTTTGGCGCGTCCATGCGCCAAAACGGTCCGCTTATCCGCTCAGCCTCTGCTGCTGCGGGGCTGCGGTTTCGCTGCAAAAAGTCCGGTTCGCACGTATTCTTTGTCAGCAGTCTGAGGCGGCATGACTATCGGTTATGCCGCTATCTGGCTTAGCGCTCCGCTTTTCTTGTACAGCCGCACTCCGCCCAGTTTTTCGCCCTGGTGGTTTTGCCGATGCCGGGGTTAAAACTGTTGGTGGGATCGAGCTGCTGATAAAAAGCTTTCAGCTGCGGTTTGGCCTGATAAAGATGGCCTACGTTATGTTCGGCAGGATATTCCGCGCCGCGCTCGCTGAGGATCTGCAACATCTTCTCCTTCAGGGCATGCGCGTCAACGCCCTTTTTCACGATGTAATCCTGATGGAAGACGTGGCAGAAAAAGTGGCCGTAATAGAGACGATGCACCAGCGCGTCGTCAAATTCCGGCGGCAGCTTTTCAAACCAGTCTCGATCGTTGCGGCGCAGGGCGATATCCAGCGCCAGAATATCCTCCACTTCCTGCTGATGCACCGCATGATAGCGAACGGCCGCGCCCGCTGCGGCAAAGCGATGCAAAAAGGCCTTGCCGCCTTCTTCCGGCGTGCACTCAAAATAGTCGCCGTCCGCCTGCTGAAAGTAATCTTTCAGGTACTGGCGCGCTTCCTCCACGCCCGGCCCGGCCATTTTTAACATCAGATGATGCTCGAAACGATCGCGGTAAGCTTTCAGCCTGGCGGGAAGGTGTGAAGGTAGCAGGCCGCTGATTTTTTGCATCACGCGGTCGGTAAGGTTGGGCTTAATAAACGAGAAGCGCTTCAGCAGCGCGTCGATATGGCCTTTCAGCGCGAAAAACAGCGGCATTTTATCGGTGCCGAGTTTATCGATCATCACAAAGGTGTCTTTACCGTAAGTTTCGGCAATATCAAACATATCGCGGTGCAGATATTCGCCTGCCACCGGCAGTTCGTTAAAGTGTTGCAGGATATGGCGGCGCAGCTCGTCCAGCACGGCAGGCTGATTGGTGCCGATATAAAAAACCTGCTGGGCTTTTTCGCTGGTGAAGGTATCCAGCCGCACGGCGAAAACGGCCAGCTTGCCCGCACAGCCGGAAGCCTCAAACAGCCGCCGCGCATCGGCGTTAAAGCGGGAAGGCGTATCCGCCTCGACTTCGCGCACGCGTTCCGCGTAGTCGTGATCCGACGCGTGCCGCCTGTCGTAGCGCACATCTTCAGGCCGCCAGGTTTCATCATCAAGCCGGCTGAGAATTTGCTCCGGCGTGCTGCCCAGCTCAATACCAAGATGGTTTACCAGCACCAGCCTGCCGCTGGCATCTTTTTGCGCATAGAGCGCCATTTCGCTGTAGGCCGGGCCGCGCTTAATCAGCGAACCGCCGGAGTTGTTGCAGATGCCGCCCAGCACCGACGCGCCAATGCAGGAGGAGCCAATCACCGAATGCGGTTCGCGCCCCAGCGGCTTAAGGATTTTTTCCAGCTGATAAAGCGTGCTGCCGGGAAACGCCAGCACCTGTTTGCCGTCATCCAGCAGCTGAATTTTATCCATCCGGCGGGTGCTGACAATCACGATGTCGCGATCGTAATCGTTGCCGTTTGGCGTCGAGCCTTCGGTAAGGCCGGTATTGGCCGCCTGCATCAGCACGATGACGTCTGCCGCCACGCAGGCCTGTAAAATGCGCCACTGTTCCAGCAGCGTGCCGGGAAACACCACGGCCAGCGCTTCGCCTTCGCCAGAGCGGAAGCCTTTGCGGTAGCGTTCGGTTTTTTGCGGATCGGTCAGCAAGTGGGCGCGGCCGACGATGCGGCCCAGTTCCGAAACCAGCCTGCTGCCGGTTGATGAGGGTCTGTTCATATCCTTGTGTCCTTTTTTATCGCACGCCCTAACTTTAGCACCGCTGAACTAAAGCAGGCTCAACCGGCTTGAAAACTACCTGCTATCCTCAACTTATGGCACACTCGCCGCACGATTTTCTGTCGTTTACCTGAGAGAAACTACCCTGATGAAATGGATTTGTTCTGTTAGCTTCGCCGTTGCGCTGGCGCTACAGCCTGCCTTTGCCGACGATAACCACGGGCAGCACCCGCTGACGCCCGAAGCTCGCGATGCCTTTGTGAGCAACCTCCTGCAGAAAATGACGCTGGATGAAAAAATCGGCCAGCTCCGGTTAATCAGCGTCGGCCCGGATAACCCGAAAGAGGCTATCCGGGAAATGATCAAGCAAGAGCAGGTCGGCGCGATCTTTAATACCGTCACGCGCCACGATATCCGCGCGATGCAGGATCAGGCGATGCAGCTCAGCCGCCTGAAAATTCCGCTGTTCTTTGCCTATGACGTGGTACACGGTCAGCGTACCGTTTTCCCTATTCCGCTGGCGCTGGCGGCAAGCTGGGATCTGGATGCTATCGCAACCGTGGGGCGCGTGTCGGCTTATGAAGCGGCGGACGACGGCCTGAACATGACCTGGGCGCCGATGGTGGACGTCACGCGCGAACCGCGCTGGGGCAGGGTATCGGAAGGGTTCGGCGAGGATACCTGGCTGACCTCGGAGATGGGCCGCATGCTGGTTGAATCCATGCAGGGCAAAAGCCCGGCGGATCGCTATTCGGTGATGACCAGCGTGAAGCACTTCGCCGCCTATGGTGCGGTAGAGGGCGGTCGCGATTACAACACGGTGGATATGAGCCCGCAGCGGCTGGCGCAGGACTATCTGCCGCCTTACAAAGCGGCGCTGGACGCGGGCAGCGGCGGCGTGATGGTCTCACTGAATTCAATCAACGGCGTGCCTGCCACTTCCAATAGCTGGCTGCTGAAAGATTTGCTGCGGGATGACTGGAAGTTCAAAGGTATCACCATCAGCGATCACGGCGCGATCAAAGAGCTGATGAAGCACGGCGTGGCCAGCGATCCGCAGGATGCCGTACGTGTCGCCATCCAGTCCGGCGTGAATATGAGCATGAGCGACGAATACTACAGTAAGTATCTGCCGAACCTGGTAAAAAGCGGCGCGGTCAGCATGGCGGATATCGACGATGCCACGCGCCATGTGCTTAACGTCAAATATGATATGGGACTGTTTAACGATCCCTACAGTCATCTTGGCCCGGCGGAGAGCGATCCCAAAGACACCAATGCCGAAAGCCGCTTACACCGGCCGGAAGCGCGTGATGTCGCTCGCAAAAGCATCGTGCTGCTGAAAAACCGCAATGACACGCTGCCGCTGAAAAAAGCGGGCACTATCGCGCTGATCGGCCCGCTGGCCGACAGCCAGCGCGATATTATGGGCAGCTGGTCGGCGGCAGGCGTCGCCTCGCAGTCCGTTACCGTCATGCAAGGCATTAAAAACGCTACCGCAGGCAAAGCCACGCTGCTTTACGCCAAAGGCGCTAACGTCAGCGACAACAAGGGCATTCAGGACTTTCTGAACCTCTATGAAAAAGCGGTCACGGTAGATGCGCGCACCCCGCAGCAGCTGTTGGACGAAGCGGTAGAGACGGCGAAAAAAGCGGATGTGGTGGTTGCCGTCGTGGGCGAAGCGCAGGGCATGGCGCATGAAGCGTCCAGCCGCAGCGATATCACCATTCCGCCTTCGCAGCAGGCGCTGATTAGCGCGCTGAAGGCGACCGGCAAGCCGCTGGTGCTGGTGCTGATGAACGGGCGCCCGCTGGCTATCGTTAAAGAGAGCCGCGAAGCGGATGCGCTGCTGGAAACCTGGTTCAGCGGCACCGAAGGCGGCAACGCCATCGCGGACGTGCTGTTCGGCGATTACAATCCGTCCGGCAAGCTGCCGATGTCTTTCCCTCGTTCGGTAGGGCAGATCCCAATCTACTACAACCACCTGAACACGGGGCGGCCTTACGATCCGGCAAGGCCGAACAAATATACCTCGCACTATTACGATGCGGAGAACGGCCCGCTTTATCCGTTTGGCTACGGGCTGAGCTATACCAGCTTTACGGTATCGCCGGTCACGCTTTCGGCTAAAACCATGCCGCGTAACGGTCAGGTTTCGGCTTCGGTCACGGTGACCAACACAGGCAAGCTTGACGGCGCGACCGTGGTGCAGCTTTACCTGCGTGACCAGGTCGCCAGCGTTAGCCGCCCGGTGAAGGAGCTGAAGGGCTTTAAGCGCATTATGCTGAAAGCGGGCGAGTCGCAGACCGTGACCTTCCCTGTTGACGTGAAGGCGCTTAAATTCTGGAACGCCAAAATGCAGCAGGTGGCGGAACCGGGTAAATTCAGCGTGATGATCGGGCTGGATTCTGTTCACACCAGCGATGCGGAATTTAATTACCTGTAAAAACCGGGCGTGAAGGCCCGGCTGTAGACATCAGGAGGCGAATATTCGCCTCCTTTTCACTTTCCTGCTTCGGCAAATTTCAGCAGCGCGTCGCCGTCCAGGCGATAACGCACCCATTCGCTTTGCGCCACGGCGCCAATGCTTAAATAGAAGTCGATAGCGGGCTGATTCCAGTCCAGCACGCTCCACTCCAGACGACCGCAGCGGCGCTGCACGGCCAGCTGCGCAATATGCTTAATCAGCGCTTTGCCCGCGCCGTTGCCGCGCGCATCGGGCGAAATATAGAGATCTTCCAGATAAATGCCGTTGCGGCCAAGCCAGGTTGAGTAGCTGGTAAAAAACACCGCATAGCCGACGGCGGTGCCGTCCACTTCGCAAATCAGCGCTTCGGTTTTGCTTTCTGCGCCAAACAGCGTCTCGCGAATTTCCTCCGGCGTGGTCACAACTTCTTCCGGCGCTTTTTCATAAACGGCCAGTTCATAAATCATCGCGTAAATGGTTTGCGCGTCTGCCGGACGGGCCTGGCGGATAGTGATACTCATGGCTTTTCCTTTTCCCTGCGGGTTAAAGCGGATAAGCATAAAGGTTATTGCGTGCGGAATTAAGCGCAATCAAACTTTTTACCTGCGCCCGACTCTCCCTGTGATGCGAAGTTTCCGCACCGATATGGTGGATTTTTCAGTCAGGAACCACGCGTGACCTTTTTACATAATCTGGATAACAGCTGGAAAGCTTTCGCCGCCGCTACGATCGCCAGCTTGCCGCTGCAGAGGGCATTTGTGCATTTCGTCGTGGTATGGCCGCCGATTTGCTACCGTAGACGGCGTTTGTACATTCCTGCCCCCTGGCGGCAAGAAAATCCGGGCAACTAACGGTGAGCATACCGGCTGGCGTGGCTTGTACTGGTTAAATATTGGCTATCATTTCTGCCAGCTCCGTGACTCTTTTTTCCGACATATCAGTAACACATTGATTAATTGCCGCGGTATGACGCTGGTTATTTTCGTCGATCTGAAAGGCATAAATATCACAAGTAGCGTGCATATAATTAAGCCATGCTACCTGAGATTTTTTAATTTTAGCCAGAAGATCCTCACCAATATTTTTATGCTCAGTGTAGCTATGAGTAACTTCAGTTAAATACTTACTGTAAACAGCATCCAGCCTTTTGGTAGCGGCCTCCTTTTTGATATATGAGCAGTTATAGTACTGCTCGCTATTGGTGATCGTCGCGCAATTCTCCTGAGCAAAGCTCGCCTGGCAGATAAGTAATACGAACGCGAGAGATTTTTTCATCGCGACTCCAGTAAATAGTTTACTCTTTGTCTGGCAGGCTCATCATCACGAAGGGCCGGCGTATTTCTTATATAATTAATAAGTTCCTGTGGATTGTTATGTGCACCAGCCAGCATAGGGCGCGCGCTTTTGGTATATTTACTATTGCTGCCTTCAGCTCTGAAGGTTAATAATCCTTTTTCTGGTTCAAGCATATTCCCTTATCCTTTTGATATCTGATTTAAAGGCTGAGTAAGCTACTCGAGAAATATAACGAAGTATCATCTTGCTTGCAAAGTCTAAAAAAGAACAAAGGAATATTATATAATTTATTACATCGGCAAGGCCGGATGTCACGTTGGCACGAAGATGAACTGCCCGAAAACGCAGCCTGGGCTGTATCAGACGTCATTAACGCCTCAAAATCAGGAAAATAATGCTTTCACTCAGAGACAGGATCCAGCAGCAGGTCTTTCGCCTGAACGGGCTGGCGATGAACGACTTCGACCTCAGCCAGCCGCCTGGCGATCCCGGTCTTTACGGGCCGGACAGCGTTATCTGGCAGGTGCACGGCGATTTCTCGTCGATGCTGTGCGGCGGCATCTCCGCGCTGCTGATGCAGATGCTGCATCAGCAGGCGCTGGCAGGCGTCTGGGATCACTCAACCTTTCGTGAGGATATGTCAGGCAGGCTGCGGCGCACCAGCCAGTTTATCGCCGTGACCACCTTTGGCAACACGGCGGACGCCCACACGTTAATCGAGCGCGTAAAGCGGATCCATCTGCGGGTAACGGGCGTGGACGGCCAGGGCAACGCCTATGCGGCCAGCGATCCGGCGCTGTTGACCTGGGTGCACGTCGCAGAGACCAGCCGCTTTCTGGCTGCCCATCTGCGCTATAAAAATCCGCTGCTCAGCAGAGAAGATCAGGATCGCTATTATACGGAGGCCGCCGTGGTGGCCGAAGCGCTGGGCGCGGAGCAGGTGCCGAAAACGGTACAGGAAGTTGAGGCTTATCTGACGGCGATGCGGCCGCAGCTGCGCTGTGACGAGCGCACCAGAGCGGTGCTCGCCGTGCTGCTGACCATGCCCGCGCCGAGCTGGCAGGCGCGTCCGGCCATGCGCACTATGATGATGGCGGGCATTGAGCTTTTGCCCGAATGGACGCAGCAGCAGTTTGGCTTTCGCTTTTCCGGCTGGCGGCGGGCGCTAATCCGCCAGCGGATGAAATGGCTGGCGTCCGGGCTGCGCTGGTGCGTGCGTCGCGGCGGCTATTATCGTGCCATGCAGCGCATGGGGCGCGAAATTTGAGATTATTACCCTTGTTGTGACATGGCGCGCACGGGCATCCTGCTCTATTCTCCGGGAAATTCCGGGAAAAGGGATGACCCTGAACCCTTGTCGAGGCGCTATGACACAGACGTACCGGCTGGCTGAAGTCTTTAATCAGCAACAAACCCTTATTGCCACGGTTGAGCAGGATGAGCGCACCGCCTATTTTTACATTCGTCCGGCCGAGCCGTTTCGCGGCCAGTTTGCCGTGCGCGGCTGTTGGCTGAGAAACCTGCTGCCTGCGCCCGCGCAGGAAGACAGCGAGGCGATGGCGCAGGGCATTCCGCCGCTGCTCAGCGCCGAATACTGCCGCACGCTGGAAGCGGAGCCGATATTGCATCCGGCAGGCCTGCAGGTTATCTGGACGCCCGGCGATGACGGTGCGGCGCTCTGGTATCAGGGGCAGCTGCTGGCGGTTATTCCCGGCTGGAGCCTGTATCAGGATAAACAGGTCAGCTTTTCCGCTGGCTGCATCAAAGAGAACCGGCTGACCGCGCCGCTGGGTTCCGCCTCTACCAACAGCTGGTACGCGCGGGCGGAGAAAGATCGTCTTTTCTGGCGCGACTGGCAGGATGCCCAGCCGTGGGAAGGCATTCAGCGAGAAATGCTGCGCTGCTACGAGGCGCAATATGGTGAGTCGCTAAAGTACTACGCTATCGACCAGGGCAGCTGGCCGCCAATGGCCATCTCGCAGCACTATCATCAGGGCAACTGGTATTTTCTGACGCTGGGTATGAGCATCCGGCCCATGCCGTGGATCGATTTCCTCTATAAGGATAAAGACGCTGCCGATCATCGCCGTATCGAGCTGGCGATGGCGATCGACGGCGAGGTGATGAGCGAAGAGAACGCGGTGCAGATGGCCAGCGCGCTGGCAAGCTTTGCGCATTTTCCCTGGGCGCGCCTCAGTTGGCTGGGCGAAGGGCACACGCTCTCTTCCGCCG
Organism: Erwinia sp. TECH1; assembly: GCF_054057575.1. Taxonomy (NCBI): domain Bacteria; kingdom Pseudomonadati; phylum Pseudomonadota; class Gammaproteobacteria; order Enterobacterales; family Erwiniaceae; genus Erwinia; species Erwinia sp. TECH1. Next base: position 1,638,495 of record NZ_JBSRZK010000001.1, read on the forward strand.
TCGCGCCGATAGGTTTTGAAGGCTTTTTGCTTTCGGCCACGCTGGGCGACAGTTTCACACTGCCGCCGCGCGAAGGAGAAAAAGTGACGCTGTTATGGGCCACGCCGGTGACGGCCGCCGAGCAGGAATTCGTCGAACAGGAACCACAAGGCGGCCTGCAATTAGTGGAACGCTTAACCGAGGCGGGGTGTAATCCTGTCTTCCGGGCGCGGCCCGAGCTGGTGGATCCGCCGGCTGGCTAAGCCGTCATACTTTCGCACGATTTTACCCAGCCACGGCCGCCAAAGATATGCCACAATTATCTGAGATAATTCTTAAGAGGTGTGCATGTCTGCAATCGAAGTTATCCTGGTCGACGACCAGGATCGCGCCATCGGTCGAATGGAAAAGCTTGAGGTTCATCAGAAAGGATTGCTGCATCGCGCGGTCACCGTTTACGTGTTTAACTCCCACCATCAGCTGCTGCTGCAACGGCGCGCCAGCGGTAAATACCACTGCGGCGGGCTGTGGAGCAATACCACCTGCGGCCATCCTTACCCGGAAGAGTCGACGCGACACGCGGCCGAGCGACGCCTCAATGAAGAAATGGGGTTATCGCTGAGGCTAGAACCCATGTTTGAGCTGAGCTATTACCTGCCGCTGGCAAATGGCCTGATCGAACATGAATATGGTCACGTCCTGTTTACCCTGAGCGATGAGCTGCCGCAGCCTAATCCGGAAGAAGCGGACGACTGGCGCTACGCTTCGCTGCCGGAAATTCAGCAGGAAATGGCGGCGCACCCCGAGCGTTTTACGCCGTGGTTTCTGCATACCTTCGCCCGCATCCCCGCCGAATTTGCCCGCTTTACTGCGGCCGCGCTGGCGGTTCAGCCGTAAAATCCTCGGCGTCCACGTCGTAGCCTGACGGCTCCCAGCGTACCAGCAGCAGCGCCAGCAGGCCCGCCAGCGGCGCAAGGCCGATAACCCAGAACACGTTAGTGCCCAGCGCCGCCGACAGCAGCGGAAACAGAAACAGCGACAGGGTAGAGCTGCCGCGCATCAGCGTCTGGTTCATACCCACGCCCACGCCGCGTAGCGAGGTTGGATAGCTAAGCGAGGCAAAAGTCATGGTATGCGAGCCTGGCCCAAAGCCCTGGCCCAGCAGAAACAGCGCCAGCATGGCGACAGACACCGCCGCCTGCGTGCCGTCGTCCGGCCTGCCCACCAGCGCCAGGCCGAGCAGCGCCACAAACTGGCAGCCGTAGCCGGCTACCGTCATCCGCCAGGTGCCCAGACGCGGCACTAAACGTACCGCCAGCAGCCCGCCAACAAAGGCGAACAGCAGATTCAGCGCCAGCGAGACCAGGATGGTGGTCAGCATCGACTGCGCCAGAAAGCTGGAGAGGATCACCGGCAATCCAAACGCAACGGCGTTATAGGCGAAAGCCGAAGCGACGGCGGTAACGGTAGCGAGCAGCGTACGACGCAGGTAAATGCCCTTAAACAGTTCGCCATAGTTGCGCCAGCTGGCACGACGAACCGGCACGGCGGGCGTCAGATCGGCTTCTTTCGCCACCTGCGCATTGATGCCGTAAGAGCGCCGTAAAATAGCGGCCGCACCATGCAAATCGCCCTGGTTAGCGGCCCAGACGGGCGATTCGCTCATATAGCGACTGCGAACGGCGATAATCAGCAGCGCGGGTACCGCGCCAAAGCCCAGGATAATCCGCCACAGCCAGCCCGCCTGTGCTTCCGGTAGCACCGAGTAAAAAAACAGCACCAGCAGATAAGAGACAGAAATAGCGGCATACCAGGTAGGGCACCACATGGCAATGCTGGCCGCCTTGTTGCCTCGTCCTTTCAGCTTTGAGAACTCCGCTAAAAAAGCCATCGCGACCGGCAGATCGATGCCCACGCCCAGCCCCATCACAAAACGCGCGCCCGCCAGTACGTATTCGTTTGGCGCAAAAGCGCAGGCCAGCGCGGCCACCACAAAGAAAAACATATCGGCCATAAACACGCGGTAGCGGCCAATTTTATCGGTGAGATAGCCGCCAATCAGCGCGCCGACGATAGCGCCAAAGGCAATAGCGGAAGCCACCATGCCTGCGCCCGCAGGCGTCAGGCCAAACTCTTTGGTTACGTCCTTCATGCCAAACGCCAGCGCGCCCAGATCGTAGGCGTCCAGAAACACGCCACCCAGCGCAATCGCGATCACGATATGCGCATTGCTACGCGCCTGGGTACTGTTGTTGACCAGCGTTGCAACGTCCGCAGCCTGACGGATAAACAACGTTTCGCCCGTTGGCTCGCTCCCTGCCGTGGCGACATGCGATTCAGCCGTTAAGTCAGTCATGAGGTTATATTCAGTTTTAGTGGTGTGGTTTGTGAGCATACTCCCGGCGCTGGCAGAGTTAAATTCCCGCTCGTTATAAGTTACAACCAAACGGTGCAATGTAATTTAGTTGTAAGGCGGCGGTTTTAAGTGGTTAATTCTTCAGCTACTCTTGAAGCTGAGTCGATAACAGGGAAACGCGAAATGGCTAAAAGCATAAGATTGGGCGGCGCGCTGGCGCTGGCGGTTTGGCTGGCGATGGCGGGCGGCGCGCAGGCGGCGGAGGCGGTAAAGGTCGGGTCGAAAATTGATACGGAAGGTTCGCTGCTGGGCAACCTGATTTTACAGGTGCTGGATAAACACGGCGTAAAAACCGTGAACAAAATTCAGCTGGGAAATACGCAGGTCGTCAGGGGCGCCATCACGGCGGGCGAACTGGATATCTATCCGGAATATACCGGCAACGGCGCTTTCTTCTTCCACGACGAGAAAAACCCCGCCTGGAAAAATGCCCAGGCAGGCTATCAGCTGGTTAAGAAGCTCGACGGCGAGAAAAATCATCTGATCTGGCTGACGCCGTCGCCCGCTAACAATACATGGACCATCGCGGTACACGGCGATGTGGCGCAGAAAAACAAGCTCGCCACGCTGGCCGATCTCAGTGCCTGGCTGAAAAGCGGCGGCGAATTTAAGCTGGCGGCCTCGGCGGAGTTTATCGAAAGGCCCGACGCGCTGCCCGCTTTTGAGCGTGCCTATCAGTTTAAGCTGGATCAGGATCAGCTGCTGTCGCTGGCGGGCGGCGATACGGCCGTTACGCTGAAAGCGGCAGCGCAGCAAACCTCCGGCGTTAACGCGGCGATGGCTTACGGCACCGACGGCCCGGTAGCGGCGCTTGGCCTGCAAACGCTGAGCGATCCCAAGGGCGTGCAGCCTGTATACGCGCCGACGCCGGTTATCCGCGAAGCGGTGCTGAAAGCGTATCCGCAAATCGGCGACTGGCTGAAGCCGGTTTTCGCCTCGCTGGATGAAAAAACGCTGCAGCAGCTTAATGCCAAAATTGCGGTAGAAGGGATGGACGCGAAAAAAGTGGCCGCCGACTATCTGCAACAGAAAAATCTGTAGCCACGCGCGGCAAAATGACTATTCGGGTACATAACCGCGTTACGTTGACGCTGGCGCTGCTGCTGACGGCAGCGCTGACGGCGCTGCCGTTTCTCAACTGGGCGCCGAACCGGCTTGTTTCCGGTCAGCCGCTTGGGCTGCAACAGGTAGCCAACGGCCTGGGCTGGTGGCTGTTGCTGCCCGCATTGTTACTGATGCTGCTCGCTTTTTGGCCGCAGAAGCGCGCCAGCCTGGCCTTAACGCTGCTCTGTAGCGAAACGCTGTTTATCGCGCTGATCGCCGCTGGCGGTTATGCGGCCGCCTCGCTGGCGCAGCAGGGCCATCCGCTGGCAAGAACCTCTCTGGGCAGCGGCTTCTGGCTGGCAGCCGCGCTGGCGCTGCTGATGGCGACAGATGCCATCAGCCGTTTGACCCGACAGGCGTTATGGCGTTTGCTGCTGAACGCGCAGATCTGGCTGCCGGCGGTCTTTTTGCTGCTGAGCGGCCAGCTCGACGCGCTTTCCCTGCTGAAAGAGTATGCCAACCGGCGCGATGTCTTCGACCAGGCGCTGTCACGACACCTGCTGATTTTGGGCGGCACGCTTTTGCCGGCGCTGCTGATCGGCGTGCCGCTGGGCTGGTACTGCTGTCGTCGTCCGGCCATACAGTCATCGGTTTTCGCCACGCTGAATATCATTCAGACCGTGCCTTCCGTCGCGCTATTTGGCCTGCTTATCGCCCCGCTCAGCGGGCTGGCGCGCGAGTTTCCGGCACTGACCACGTTAGGCATCAGCGGCATCGGTATGGCGCCCGCGCTAATCGCGCTGGTGCTCTATGCGCTGCTGCCGCTGGTGCGTAGCGTCGTGAGCGGATTGCAGAACGTGCCGCAAGCGGTGATTGAAACTGCGCGGGGCATGGGCATGAGCGGTGGCCAGATATTCCGCCAGGTCGAGGTGCCGCTGGCGCTGCCGGTACTGCTTGCCGGTCTGCGCGTCACGGCGGTGCAAACCATCGGCATGGCGGTTATCGCCGCGCTGATCGGGGCGGGCGGCTTCGGGGCCGTCATTTTTCAGGGCCTGCTCAGCAGCGCGCTGGATCTGGTCATGTTGGGGGTGATCCCTGTTATCGCCCTGGCGGTGGCGGTGGATACGTTATTTAAGCTGTTGCTCTCCGGGATACAACGCCAGTGATTGAATTCAAAGAGGTGAGTAAATATTTTGCGGGCAAGGCGGCGGTCAGCGATTTGACGCTGCATATCGCCAAAGGCGAATTTACCGTGCTGATCGGCACGTCCGGCTGCGGTAAATCGACCACGCTGAAGATGATTAATCGTTTGATCGAACACGATAAGGGCGCGATACGTTTTGGCGGCGAAGAGATCCGTCGCTTCGACCCGCAGGCGCTGCGGCGGCGAATGGGCTACGTTATCCAGTCCACCGGGCTTTTCCCGCACTGGACGGTAGAAAAAAATATCGCCACCGTGCCGAAACTGCTGGGCTGGAGCAAGCCGCAAATCGACGCGCGCGTCAGTGAACTGCTGGCCTTGCTGAATATGGAAGAGACGTTTCGCCATCGCTATCCGCATCAGCTTTCCGGCGGGCAGCAGCAGCGTATTGGCGTGGCGAGAGCGCTGGCAGCCGATCCGGAAGTGCTGCTGATGGATGAGCCTTTCGGCGCGCTCGATCCGGTGACTCGCGCCATGCTTCAGCAGGAAATTGCCCGTATTCATCGCCTTTCCGGCAAGACGATAGTGCTGGTAACGCACGATATCGACGAGGCGCTGGCGCTGGCAGACCGGCTGGTCTTAATGGACGGCGGCAAAGTGGTGCAGCAGGGCACGCCGACGGCGCTGCTGACAAAACCCGTTAATGACTTTGTGCGTCGCTTTTTCGGCCAGAGCGAATGGGGTATTCGCCTGCTTTCGCTGGGGCTGGCAGGCGAGGCGGCGCGGCGAGACGAATGGCTGGAGGAGGAAGGCATTGCGGAAACGCTGACGCTGCGCGAAGCCCTGTCGCTGTTTATCGCACGTGGAACCGACCGGCTGGCGGTACGGGACAGCAATCAGCAGCCGCTCGGCGTGCTGCACTTTGCTGATTTACTGCGGCAGAAGAAGCCATAATATGCGCCTGCTTCGCGATCCGCTCCTCTGGCTGATTTTACTGTTTGTAGCGCTGCTGCTGCTGATGCCCTATAGCGGCCCGCTGTTCGCGCGCGCTTTTCCCCAGCTCGACAGGCCGCTTTACCAGCAGGAAAGCTTTATCCGGCTGGCGCTGGCGCATATCCGGCTGGTGGCGTTCTCCAGCTTCGCTGCGGTGATAGTGGGTTTGGGCGCCGGTATTGCGGTAACGCGCCGGGCGGGAAAGGCGTTTCGCTCGGTAGTAGAAACGCTGGTGGCCGCAGGCCAGACCTTCCCGCCGGTGGCCGTGCTGGCGCTGGCGGTGCCGGTTATCGGCTTTGGCGAACAGCCTGCGATGGTCGCGCTGCTGTTGTATGGGCTGCTGCCGATCTTACAGGGCACGCTGGCTGGTATTGACGCGGTGCCGCCGACTTTGCGCGAGGTGGCGGCGGGCGTCGGTATGAGTCCGCGTCAAATACTGTTTAAGGTAGAGCTGCCGCTGGCCGCGCCGGTGATCCTGGCCGGGATCCGCACTTCGGTGATTATTAATATCGGCACGGCCACCATCGCTTCAACGGTGGGCGCTAACACGCTGGGATCGCCGGTGATTATCGGGCTGAGCGGCTTTAATACCGCCTATATCTTACAGGGAGCCTGCCTGGTAGCGCTGCTGGCGATCGTGACGGACCGCCTTTTCGAGCGCCTGCTACGGCGGTTTAAGCGCGAATAAGGATGGTGTAGCCGGTCAGCATGACGCCGCCGATACCGCCCAGCGCCATCATTAAGAAGATAAAAATTACGCCGATTTTCTGCCAGTTCATACCGTTATCCGCCTGCCGTAAAAAAGAGAGCAAAGTATATCGCTTTTACTGAGCGGACGTTAAGCCTTTGCTGGTTTTTAGCAGGAGAAAACGGACGAGGCCAGCAGGGCGCTGGCGACGATGACCATAAAGCTATGCGGCCTGATGCGCCACGGCGTAGCCCTGTTCCTGCCAGTGGGCGATCTGCTCCTGCTGGCGGCGCGTCAGAGGTTTGCCGGTGAAAATAAACAGCTGCTGGCCGGGAAAAAGTTCAGGACGCGGCATCTCCAGCGGTTCGGCCAGCACTTCCATACGCCAGCCCTGCTGCGACAGACGCCAGGCCTCCAGCCAGATGCGCGTACGATCTTCCGTGCCCCAGCCGATAATCAGCGCATCCTTGCCGGGCTTCTTGCGGCTGCCTGCAAGGCAGAAGGTCACGTAATCGATCAGGATGCCGTCAAGCAGGCTGCACATCGTTCTGGCCGTATTTTGATCCAGGTTCAGTCGCTGGCGGATAGGAATAAAAACATGGTCAATCAGCGCCGCCGCCGGATGTTCCCGACCGGCCGTTGCCACTTTTGCTCTGAGCTTAGCGGGCCTGACGTGACGCAATACCGTCATCATCTCTTCCTGTAGCGTCATCCAGCCGTCGTGCGCGTTAACGCTTTCGCCTTCCAGCAGCGCTTTAACTTTGCCTACCGGTACGCCGCTCTCTATCCAGCGTTTAATCTCTTCAATACGCTGTATATCTTCATCATCAAACTGACGATGGCCGCCTTCGGTGCGCTGCGGTTTCAGCAAACCGTAGCGGCGCTGCCACGCACGAAGCGTAACAGGATTTATCCGACAGCGTTCGGCGACGTCACCAATACTGTATAAAGCCATGCCTTTCCTTAAACCTGTTTGACTCCCCTGAGCCTAACCAACTCTCTATTGTTGTACAACTATTATTTAATTGTACAACTTGCCGGGCGAGGCGCCACGTCGTATATCTTATTGAAACGCGGCGGGAAACCCTCAGTCTCCGTCACGCACGATAACGGTAGTCTACCCGTTAATCCACGTGTCGCCAAAGCACGATTTACAGGACGATCTGCTACTTATGACCACTATCACTTATTCGCTTCTTACCGCAGAAGAGGCCGCTAAAGGCCAGGATGAATTATACAATGTATTGAGCGCTTGTGTTGCGCTGGGCGCCAGTATCGGCTTTGTCAGTAACGAACCTGCACCTATGAAACAGTTCTGGACAGGGGTAATCGCCAGCCTCGCCAGCGGCGAAAAGCGGCTGCTGGTTGCACGTCGACAGCAGGAGATTGTCGGCACGGTCATCGTAGAATTTTGCGGCAAGCCAAACGGCTCTCATCGTGCAGAAATCGCCAAATTGCTGGTACATCCTGATGCCAGACGGCAGGGCATCGCTCGTGAGCTGTTAGGCCGCGCTGAACGGCTGGCGGAGCAGGAGGGCAAAACGCTGCTGGTGCTTGATACGCGCTCCGGTGATGCGGCCGAGCAGCTTTACCTGGCGCAGGGCTGGCAGGTTTGCGGGCAGATCCCGTATTTTGCTCTCTCGACCCGTGGCGAACCGGAAGCGACTACCGTTATGTACAAACAGGTCACGGCGGGTGTATAGCTACAGCCCTCGCAGTCCCGGATACAATAGCCGTCGCCAGTTTTTATAGATAAAAACACGACGTAGTTCTATTTTTATGTTGTTCTCATAGAATATAATATCTATATTTATCGAGTTTGATAAGGATGTATCCTTTAAAAGGTGGGCAAGGAATGCCGGAACTGAAATGGCGCAAAGCAGCGCGGAAACAACTTCTTGCTATCAAAAGCAAAAGCGACAGAGAAGCGATTAACGCAGCGGTGAATGAGTTAAAAAATTTTCCGCTGCACACGCCAAATCTGGACGTAAAGCCCTTGACGGCAGGTGAAGCCGATTACCGGCTAAGATGGGGTAACTATCCGGTATTATTCGACTATGTAAAAGACGGGGAACCCAAAATCATTGCCATCCAGCAAATTGCGAGGCGTACCAGCAAAACTTATTGAATAAAATTCGATTTGCCGAATTTGTCTTAAATAACTTCATTATTGCCGGTCTACTACAATGAGAAACGATATGATTGAATTCATCACTGACAGCGCCGGAAATCGCAAGGCGGCAATAGTGCCAATAGCGCTATTTGAAAAACTAACGCAAAGCGCCGATCTGGCTGAATTATGGGAATCAGTACCCTATGTTGCGGGAAAAAATGATGATGCTTTTATCCCCGGCGAGGTAGTCGATATTTCTGTGCAAAAAGGCGTAACGCTTCATGCGGCGTGGCGTCTTTATCGTGGCCTGACCCAAAAGCAGGTCGCTGAGGCGCTGAACATTACTCAGGCTTCTGTATCAGCCATGGAAAAAAGCGAGAGACCACGCAATTTTAATTTGCACAAGCTGGCGGAGCTGTACGGTTGCCAGCCAGAGCAATTAACTGACGAATAACTAAAAGGCCGGGCAACCGGCCGGTTTTTGTGAATTTTACTCACGACGGCATGCGGTGGACAAAGATTGAATGCCGCGCCGGTTTTCAGTAATGTGATTCTGCTCACACCTTAAGCGACAGCATGCTGCTCGCTGATGTTATCCCACTCTCTGATCCGACCCGCAGCTGCGGGCAGCCAAAGGTATTATGTTCCTTGTAAAAGTGATAGGTATCAGTTTTATCTGTATGCTGCTGCTCTCTTTCGCGCAGAGCTACGTTAAGGCGACCCACAGCGGCGTCGCCATCAATGGCCAACATTGGTCCACAGCCAGACGTGATTCGGCAGAGATGGCGCCCGATCCGCAGAAGTTTATCGATACGGCCATCGTGCAGGTTTATACCGCGCCGACCTTTGGCTGGCGTGGACTGTTCGCCGTCCATCCGTGGATCATTTTTAAAAAGGCCGGCGAGAGCCAGTATCACCGCTACGAGGTGGTCAGCTGGGGCAGCAGCAACGTTATTCGCCATAATTACGCTTTGCCCGACGGCTACTGGTTTGGCGCTAAGCCCAGACTGCTGGTCGATCATCGCGGCGAACGCGCGGCGGCGATGATCCCGGCGATCGAAGCCGCTATCGGCAGCTATCCCTGGCCGCACAGCTATCGGGTCTGGCCCGGCCCCAACAGCAATACTTTTCTGGCCCATATCGGCAGAGAAGTGCCGGAGCTGAAGCTCGATCTGCCTGCGAACGCCATCGGTAAAGATTTCCGCCCGCTGAGCCGTCCGGTGGGGCTGCCCGCCTCAGGCAAAGGCTTGCAGGTTTCACTGCTGGGCGTGCTTGGGCTGACGCTGGGTGCGGAGGAAGGCGTGGAATTTAACGTGCTGGCCTTTAATTTCGGCATCGATTTTAAGCATCCGGCGCTGCGGCTGCCTTTTACCGGCAGGCTGGGCACCAATAAAATCGAAACGGACAGCGGCGAGTAAATTCGGCCCGTCAGCAGGCGCGGACAGCACCAGGTTGCGAGCCGCGCCGCAGGATTAACCTTCAGGGACTATTGCTGAACGAAATACTGTGTAAAAATACAGGCCGTTTCAATAAAAAGTGATTGATATGGCGCTAACTGCCGCGTTAAAAGCGCAAATTGCCGGCTGGTACAAGGCTCTCCAGCAGCAAATCCCCGATTTTATTTCCCGAGCGCCGCAGCGGCAGATGATTGCCGAAGTGGCGAAAACGCTGGCGGGCGACGAAGGGCGCCATCTGGCGATTGAAGCCCCGACCGGCGTCGGCAAAACGCTCTCCTATCTGATCCCCGGTATCGCCGTCAGCCGTGCGGAAGATAAGCCGCTGGTGGTCAGCACCGCCAACGTGGCGCTGCAGGATCAGATCTTCACGAAAGATCTGCCGCTGTTGCAGAAGATCATCCCCGATCTGCGTTTTACCGCCGCGTTTGGCCGGGGTCGCTACGTCTGCCCGCGCAACCTGTCCGCGCTGGGCGGCGATGAAGAAAAGCAGGGCGATTTGCTGCTGTTTCTTGATGATGAAATGACCGCCAGCAAGGATGAGCGGGCGCTCTGTACTACGCTGGCGAAAAACCTCGATCGCCATCAGTGGGACGGCCTGCGCGACCACTGCGAAGAGACGATTGAAGATTCGCTCTGGCAGCGCATCAGTACCGATAAAGCCAACTGTCTGGGCAGCAACTGTCACTGGTTCCGTGAATGCCCGTTCTACCTGGCCCGGCGGGAAATCGAAAACGCCGACGTGGTGGTGGCTAACCATGCGCTGGTCATGGCGGCCCTGGAAACGGAATCGGTGCTGCCGCCGCCGAAAAATCTGCTGCTGGTACTTGATGAAGGACACCACCTGCCGGACGTGGCGCGCGACGCGCTGGAAATGAGCGGGGATATCACGCCCGCCTGGAGCACGTTACAGCTCGACCTTTTCTGTCGTCTGGTTGAACAGTGTATGGCGCAGTTCCGGCCGAAAAAGCCGCCGCATCTTGGCAATCCGGAGCGGCTTAAAGCCCACTGTGAAGAGGTGCGCGAGCAGCTGCAACAGCTGTCGCAAATCCTGGTGCAGCTGTTGCCGCCCGGCAATCAGGAAGGCGAATACCGTTTCGAGATGGGCCAGCTGCCGGAAGAGGTGATGACGCTGTGCGCGCGCCTGTTCAAACTCAGCGACGGGCTGCGCGGGCTGGCAGAGGCGCTGCTGAACGATCTCAGTGAAAAAACGGGGCAGTTCGACGTAGTGCGCCTGCACCGTACGCTGATCCAGATGAACCGCGCGCTGGGCTGGTTCGAGGCCAGCAGCAAGCTGTGGCGGCTCGCCTCAATGGCGCAGGCCTCCGGCGCGCCGGTGTCCAAATGGGTGACGCGTGAGCTGCGTGAAGGTAACCCGCACCTGCTGTTTCACTGCGCCGGTATCCGCGTCAGCGAGCAGCTGGAAAAACTGCTGTGGCGTAAAATCCCGCACGTGGTGCTGACCTCGGCCACGCTACGCTCGCTGAACAGCTTTCAGCGCCTGCAGGAAATGGCGGGCTTGAGCGAAAAGCCGGGCGATCGCTTTGTCGCGCTGGATTCGCCTTTTAACCACGTTGAGCAGGGCAAGCTGATTATCCCGCAGATGCGCTACGAGCCGATGCTGGCTAACGAAGTGGAACACCTGGCGGAAATGGCGCACTTTTTCCGCCAGCAGATTAAAGAAGGCAAACACAAAGGGCTGCTGGTGCTGTTTGCCAGCGGGCGGGCGATGCAGCAGTTTATCTCTTACCTGCCGGAGCTGCGGCTGATGCTGCTGGTGCAGGGCGACAGGCCGCGTCCGGCGCTGGTGGCGCTACATCGTAAAAAGGTGGAGCAGGGCGAAACCAGCGTGCTGGTGGGCCTGCAATCCTTTGCCGAAGGGCTGGATCTGAAGGGTGACCTGCTGTCGCAGGTGCATATCCATAAAATTGCCTTTCCGCCGGTGGACAGTCCGGTTATTTTGACGGAGGGCGAATGGCTGAAAAGCCTGAAGCGCTATCCTTTTGAAGTACAAAGCCTGCCGAGCGCCTCCTTTAACCTGATCCAGCAGGTGGGCAGGCTGATCCGCAGCCACGACTGTTTCGGCGAGATAGTGATTTACGATCGTCGTTTGCTGACCAAAAGCTATGGCGCGCGCCTGCTGGGCGCGCTACCGGTTTTCCCCATTGAGCAGCCGCCTATGCCGCCGGGGGAGCCGCCAAAAGCCGTTGCGGCCGTACCGGGTAAGAAAACCGTACGTCGCCGCCGTCGCTAACCACCCAACAGAGCAGAAGCATGGACTATACAAAAATTATTAAAGAGATCGGCCGAGGGAAAAATCATGCCCGCGACCTTGATTTCGCTACCGCCAGCGAGCTTTACAGCCGGATGCTGGCGGACGAGGTGTCGCCGCTTGAGATGGGCGCTATCCTGATTGCGCTGCGAATCAAAGGCGAGGGCGAGGAGGAGATGCTCGGCTTTTATCAGGCCGTACAGGCGCGCGTGCTGAAACTACAGCCGCCTGCCAGCCTGCCTATGCCGGTGGTGATCCCAAGCTATAACGGCGCGCGTAAACAGGCGAACCTGACGCCGCTGCTGGCGCTACTGCTCTCCCTGCTCGGTTTTCCTGTGGTGGTGCACGGCGTTAGCGATGACCCGACTCGCGTTACCAGTGAGGCGGTGTTTGCCGCGCTGGGCGTTAAGGCGGTATCGGACATGCAGGAAGCGCAGCAGCGGCTGGAAGAGGGCAAACTGGTCTTCGTGTCGGTTGAAACGCTTTGCGCGCCGCTGGCGCGGCAGCTCTCGCTGCGCTGGCTGCTGGGCGTACGCAACAGCGCGCATACGCTGGCGAAGCTGCTGACGCCGTTTGGCGAAGATGCGGCGCTGCGGCTTTCCAGCGTGTCGCACCCGGAATATATCCCGCGCGTGGGCAAATTCTTCCAGGCCATCGGCGGCCGCGCGCTGCTGCTTAACGGTACGGAAGGCGAGGTTTATGCCAATCCGCAGCGCTGCCCGGCGCTGAACCTGATTGCCGGAGAGGAGCCAGAGGTGCTGTTACCACGCCAGCCGGAAAGCCATATCGCCCGCGACGCGCTGCCTGCGGGTAAAGAGGCTGAAACAACGGCTGAATGGATCAGGCGTTGCCTCAATCGCGAAGTAGCGGTACCGCAGTCGCTGCGTCAGCAGATCGCCTGCTGTTACGTCGCTACGGGCCGCGCGGTGGACGTAGAGAGCGCGCTGGAGCAAATCGCGAAGGCCGGATACTGAGCCGGACCGGGCGTTTTAGCCAGGGCGGCGATAAGCTGTTTATCGGGGAAACGATTTTGCCGGGCTGAGGCTGAACGTTTCGCCTGACTGAGATTGAACGCTTCGCCGGGCTGAGGTTGAACGTTTTGCCGGATGGATGGCTTCGCCGGGCAGGTAAGCGTTCGAAAGGTAAGGCTTTGCAAGCCTTACCTGGCGGTTACGCATCCGGCCTGAAAAAAATAACGGATGCGCTGCGCTTTTTGTCCTGCTTCTGAAAGTGCTCATAAACAGCTTTCATCCGCCGGGCTTTAAGCGCGATGGCCTCTTCCAGCGTCAGCGGCCTGGTGGGTTTATCTGAGTTTAACGGCATAACCCCTCCTGTGAGGATCAAGGTTTGGGTAAACGGCGGCTATCCGCTGCGGCTGGCTTCTGCTGAGCTGTAGTATTCGCAAGCGATAAGCTCGTGAAAGCAGTTCGTCAAAAGCCAAAAACGTATAGCAATAAGGCCGGTACGCAGTGTAGTGCTTGTCGATTATATAATCAATAATGCAGTTCAGAGCCTGCGCGCGCTGACCCCTAAATCGCCTTTTAAAAAAGGGCGTGTCGGCTTCGATATTATCCAGGCTGTCAAAAGCGATATCATAACAGCCGCCCTTCAACGTTAGCCTGTGCGGTCGTTTACCTGTCAGTAGCCCCTGCGGCAAATTAATAAGTGAATCCTCAACCGTAACAATTTCCGTTAACTGCACCAGGTAAACGCCCGCTTCGCCTGCCTCAACCCGATATAACATGGCGTGTCTGCCATCCGGCAGTACGCTTCGCGTTCTGTGCATAAATCCCGCCTTCCCTGAAAAATCTGCCGTCAGGATAAAGCGGTTTGGCCGTGAAGTCAGCGACGTTTTCATGAAGCGGAACAGGTCACGCAAAGTTTTTTACGTGCCTGCCTGCTTCTTGCATTCTTTTTTGAAGTGGATCTAAAAAGCGAGGCAGCCTTCCCGTCGGGCCGGAAAGCGCATGGCGCTTATCCGAGCGGCAGAAGCTTTTCCGCCAGCGCCGTCCAGAACGTAACGCCTTCCGGGATAACATCATCGTTAAAATCGTAGCGGGCGTTATGCAGCGGAGCAGAAGGCACCTCGCCGTCTGCACCTATCCAGAAATAGGCACCGGGGCAGGCTTCCAGCATGCAGGCAAAATCTTCCGACGCCATTGATGGGCTGGTTTCCCAGTGCACCTGTTCTGTCGGCAGTAATGCCAGCGCGCAGTCGCGAACCTGCTGTGCGGCGGCGGCGTGATTGCAGGTCACCGGGTAATCGGTCAGGTAGTCAATGCTGCCGTCAATGCCCAGCGGCGCGGTAAAAGTAGTGACAAAGTCGTCAATCATGCCGCGCACCCGGCTACGCACATCGGCCTGCAGGCATCTTAGCGTGCCGCGAAGCACCACGCTTTCCGGGATAACGTTAATGGCTTCGCCGCCATTAATTTGCGTGATGCTGACTACCGCAGAGGAGAGCGGCGACAGGCGTCGGGCCGGGATAGTTTGCAGCGCAAGAATGAGCTGCGCGGCGGCTACGATCGGATCTGCGCCGTTTTCCGGCATCGCCGCGTGGCAGCTTTTCCCGCGCAGCGTAATTTCGAAAGCGTCCAGCGAAGCCATCATGGGGCCGCTGTTCACCGCCACATGACCGACCGGCAGGCCTGGCCAGTTATGCAGGCCGTAGATAGCGTCCATGGGAAACAGCGTAAACAGGCCGTCGGCGACCATTTTTCTGGCACCGCCCAGGTTTTCTTCCGCCGGCTGGAAAACAAAATGCAGCGTGCCGCTGAACCGCCGCGTGGCGCTGAGATGTTTCGCCGCCGCCAGCAGCATGGCCGTGTGGCCATCGTGTCCGCAGGCGTGCATCACGCCAGGCTGCGAGGAGCGCCACGGCGCATCGCCCAGCTCGGTGATGGGCAGGGCGTCCATATCCGCACGAAAACCGATAGCGGGACCGGGACCGTTCTCCAGCGTGCCCACCACGCCGGTGCCTGCCAGGCCCGTATGCACCTGCAAACCAAACTCGCGCAGCAGCGCCGCTACGCGCTGTGAAGTCTCATCTTCGTGATAGCCCAGCTCCGGCCTTAAGTGAAACTGTCTGCGCCATTCAATGGCTTCCTGAATCAGCGAAACGGGGATCATATCTTCTCCTTTGCGGACGATAAGCCGGAAGGCGAGCGCGGCACTGCTGCCTGACAGGTATTTTTCAAAAGTGAGGGAGCTCAGAGCAACAGGTTCTCTATTTCCTGCCAGTTTTTAACCCGCCTGTAGCCGGTTACCTGCAGGTTGTGCGGGGCGCTATAAAGGATGCCTTCTCCGCAAAACCCTGTGAAATTATGGGCGTTATCATCAATCATATAATCCGCATTGATAATGCTTTTGTTGCCGCAGAACACAATATTACTGGGTTTGATGGCCGGGAAATGGGTATTTAACCAGCGGAATTTTGCATTAAACGAAGAGGGCATCTGCATGGCGGCCGTGGTGATAAAGATCTCGTAACGATGGCTTAGCGCCTCAATCACGCGCTGGCTGTCGGCAATTACGCCCAGATCGCCAAAAAATTCCGCGTCTTCGCTGACCCGGCTAAAGATCTCCTGCAGCATCTCGGGCTTTTCCTCTGCCAGGCTGAACAGATTGAATTCGCTGTGCGCCAGTTCCAGCGAGAAATGGCGGTTAAACGTGGCGACCATTTTAGGATGGAAATCGGCAATGACCTCATCCATATCAATAGCAATTCTCTTCATTATCACTCCATGATGGCTTTCGGGATGCATAACATCATACCAAAAAAAGGTGCGCAGCAGGGTTTCCCGCTCGCGTTGAAAAGCAGAGCTGCGCGTCTAAAAACAGCGCGGGGCGTGGCCGTTCACTCAGGCTTTTCGTGGCTGCGGCCGCTTACGGCGCGGCCGCCAGAATATCTGCGCCAGGCTGCCCGGCGAGCTTGCCTGATAGCAATGCTGTATAAGCTAAAAGAAAGCGATCTAAGCCGCCCTGTACAAGGCGGCACAGAACGGCTCAGGACTGGCGCGCGTCCGGCCGTACCAAATCAAAACGTAAATCGTCGCTAATGGCGTAATAGGCGCTGGGGCCGCCCGCCCGCAATATAGGGTTGGCTTTCGCCGTCTGATAGATGCCGTTCTCCAGCAGCTTGTGATCGATATGGATCGCCACCGCCTCGCCCAGCACCAGCCACTGCTCCAGCTTGCCGCCGTCGGCGTCTTGCAGCTGGATAACCTGCGTCAGCTTGCATTCAAAATTCACCGGGCTTTCGGCTACCATGCTGACCGCTACCTGCGTGCCGGGAATGGGCGTCACGCCGGAAAAAGCGAATTCATCCTCGCCGCGCGGCAGCGAAGCCGAACTTTCATTCATCGCCACGGCCAGCTCGCGGGTAGCCAGGTTCCAGACAAACTCGCCTGTTTCCACGATGTTCGCCACGCTGTCTTTCCAGCCCTGGCTGGAGAAACCAATAATAGGCGGCTTATAGTTAAAGCAGTTAAAAAAGCTGTAGGGCGCCAGATTGCGCTCGCCGCTGGCGCTTTGGGAACTGATCCAGCCGATGGGACGCGGGCCAATAATGGCGTTCAAAGGATCATGAGGCAGACCGTGGCCAAGACGCGGTTGATAAGTATGGCGGGAAGAGGACATCTGAACTCCTGATAAAGGGATAGTTATTACATAGTAGCCGCTTCGCCGTGGGAAAAAAGGCGGGAATTGTTTACGATTTTTACCGCAGCAGGTATCTTACGCGCCTGCAGATAAGAGAGCCGTTCATGAAAAAGATTGTCGAAAAAACCCAGCTTCATCCCCGTAACCGCCATCGTGGCCGCTATGATTTTCCTGCCCTGATTGCCAGTCATCCGCCGCTGGCGGAGTTTGTGGCGGTTAATCAGTACGGTGATGAATCGGTGAATTTCGCCGATCCGGCCGCGGTAAAAATGTTAAATCAGGCATTGCTGAAGCATTTCTATCAGGTTGAACAGTGGGCGATCCCGGATGGTTTTCTTTGTCCGCCGGTGCCGGGCCGGGCTGACTATATTCATCATCTGGCCGACCTGCTGGCGGAAGATAACCGCGCCGTCGCGCCGCGCAATATTAACGTGCTCGATATCGGCTGCGGTGCCAACTGCATTTATCCGCTGATTGGCTATCGGGAATATGAGTGGCGCTTTACCGGCAGCGAAATCAATGAAGAGGCGATGCGCGCCGCTAACGCCATTATCGCCGCCAATCCGGGCCTGAATCGCGGTATTCGCCTGCGTCGTCAGAAAAATACGCAGGCGATTTTTCACGGCGTTATTCATAAAAACGAGCAGTATCATGCCGTGCTGTGCAACCCGCCGTTTCACGCGTCCGCCAGCGAAGCGCAGCAGGGCACCCAGCGCAAGGTGCGTAATCTCGGTCTGGATAAAAACGCGCCGTTAAATTTCGGCGGCCAGCAGGAGGAGCTGTGGTGTGAAGGCGGCGAAAAAGCCTTTATCAGCCGCATGATTAATGAAAGCGTGGATTTTGCGAAACAGTGCGTGTGGTTTACTTCGCTGGTGTCCCGCCGCGAAAACCTGCCCGAGCTGTGGCGTGCACTGGAGCAGGTCGATGCGGTGGCCGTACGCACCGTGGAAATGGCTCAGGGCCAAAAGCAGAGCCGTTTTATCGCCTGGACCTTTATGGAAAAGACGGCTCGCGAACGCCAGATGAGCCGTCTTTAATACCGCCAGTACGGCCGTCCGTTACTCCGGCGCAGGCAACGCAGGCACAGCGGCGGCGGCGTCCAGCCCGCTGCCGTTTGGCATGACCTGCACCGTTGGATGCGGCGCTTTGATCCCCGCCGCATCAAAATGCTTCTTCACCCTATTGTCGAGCGCGAAACGCACCGTCCACTGCTTCAGCGGTTGGGTAGTAAAGGAGACGCGCACGGTAAAGGCCTGGTTGGTCAGCCCGACCAGTCCGGCGAAATTAGGCTCGCCAATAACCATGCCGCGAATGGTTTCGTCCTGCATCAGTTCGTCCACCGCCTCGTGCAGCGCGGCATTCACCTTATCGCTGTCCTCACTGCGATCCACATCGTAATTCGCCACGAAAGAGCCAATGCCGCGCACGAAATTAGCGAAGGTAGTGATCGAAGACCAGGGGATAATATGGTAAGCGCCGGTATCCTGGCGAACGCCTACCGAGCGGATTGACATGCGCTCCACCGTGCCGGTAATGGCGCCGATAGTGACCAAATCGCCCGTGTTCATTCCGTTCTCAAACTGAATAAAAATACCGGTAATAATATCCTTAACCAGGGTTTGCGAACCAAAGGATACCGCCAGGCCCAGCGCGCCTGCGCCCGCCAGCAGCGGCGCGATATTCACGCCGATTTCCGACAACAGGATCATGATAGTGATGGTACTGATGACCACGGCCAGCGCGTTGCGAAACAGCGTCAGCAGTGTGCGGGTTCTGGCGCTGGGCATCGGCCTGCCGTGAGAATCGGAAGCGAGACGGCTCTCGATCAGACTGGCAAGCAGTGTCCAGCCCACCGCCGAGAAAAACAGGATCATGACAATACGGATGATCACATCTACCAGCTTCACGCCTGCGCCGACCGTCAGCCAATGCCAGAGGTCGAAAAGATTCCAGGCGTTCAGCAGCAGCAGGCAGACGGCAAACACCGTCAGCGTACGCGCCAGCTTTAACATCATGGAAACCCAGCCGTTCACTCTTTTTTGTAGCTCGGGATAGTTGCGACGCAGCTCTGGCGAGAGAATAATGGTTTTTGAGATCCAGCGGCTGAGAACGCCGGAAATCAGCGCGCCCAGCCCTATTATTGCCAGCGAACGCACGGTAGCGGACATCATAAACCTGAGGCTGTCGCCGGGGTTAAAGATCGAGAGCAGAAACAGGGCGATAAAATAGGCGCTGGCAAGCCAGTGCCAGATGACGGCGAAAGCGCGGATAAACAGTGAAAAAAAGCTCATCGAGCGGTCGGCCAGCTGAACCAGCGCCAGCTGTACGGGGCGGCGGTTGCGGAAAATCAGATAAAGCGCCCACCCGGTGATCAGACACATCAAAACCAGGTTAACCAGCGCCGCCGCCTGCACGTTAACCTGATTAGAAACAATAGGCACGATAACCAGCAGTCCGTAGCCGATAACGCTGCTCAGCCAGCTTAACCGCGTATTCCAGTAGTTAGCGCGCTCGTCAGAAAGATGGAAAAAACGCAGCTGCGGATAGCGCGGGCAGAAAATCAGCCGCAGGATCGCCTTGAAGAATTCAATCAGTGCAAAAGCGCTTAAGAACAGGCCCTGCTGGCGGGCAATCGTCCTGCTACCGGCATTGAGCGTATCGCTGAGCATCTGGCCGACAAACAGCGCGATGCCCAGCAGCAGCAAATCAATGATAAACGCGCCCAGGATCATCGCCGGAAGGTGCAGCCAGCTGGTGCGCTCGCTATTTTTACGGCGGCCCCATGACCCCATGCGGCGATAAAGCGGCGTCGCCGCCCGGCAGAGCAGCCAGTAGAAAGCGAACAGGGCGATGGCCAGCATCGCAAAGTGGCTCAGCGCGTTATAAAAAGTTATTGGGTTAAAGGTTTTATGAGGAGCGTTAACGATATTGCGGTGGAGTTTTTCTACTTTACCCAGCACCTCGCTGCCAAACTGACGGCTGACGTCGGTGACGCTTTCCAGCACCGTTTTATCCTCTTCTTCATCCGGCGGCGTCAGCACGGGATCTTCAGTTTTAGCAGTGCTTTCGGAAGCGCTCCGCAGCTGGTTAATCAGCTCGGTTCGCGATTGATCATTTTGCAAAATGTTGGCCAGCGCGGCGTAGGCGGCTTTTTTCTCTTCCAGGCTCGGTTCGCCGGAAGCATCGGCCGCGGGTTGCGACCGGGACGCCGCAACGGCGGCGACAGGCAGGCTGACGGCCTCAGCCTGACAGCAAAAAACAGCAGCGACTAACGGTAGCCATCTGAACATACAGCGCCAGAAGGGCGGGGTTCCCGACATCATATTCTCCTTTAACGGCGCAAAGAAGCGTCGAGCAGCAAGTATAGCCGGACAAAGAAAAGGAGAGAGGTGGGGGAGGGTTTTTTAAGAGCGGGCCGGGAAAGCGGGGCGGCCTGACCGCCCCAAAAGATTAGGAGACGTGCTGTAAGAATTCCTGCAGGCGTGCGCCCGGCGGGTTATCAATCAGCTCTGCCGGATCGCCGTCTTCCGCAATGCGGCCTTTATCGATAAAGATCAGGCGTGAAGCGACTTTCTTCGCAAAGCCCACTTCGTGCGTCACAATAACCATGGTCATGCCTTCTTCCGCCAGGTCCTGCATTACCTTCAGCACTTCATGACGCAGCTCCGGATCCAGCGCGGAGGTTGGCTCATCGAACAGCATCATCTTCGGCTTGACCGCCAGCGCGCGGGCAATGGCCACACGCTGCTGTTGGCCGCCGGAAAGCTCCGACGGGAAATGGTGCGCGCGTTCGGCCAGGCCGACCTTGCCCAGCAGCTCTTTTGCCAGACGCTGCGCATCGGCTTTGCTGGCGCCGCGTACGCGGATTGGGCCAAAAGCGACGTTATCCAGCGCGCTCATCTGCGGGAACAGATGGAACTGCTGGAACACCATGCCCGCTTCCTGGCGGATCAGGCGATCGTCTACTTTAGGATCGTTGACCTTCAGCCCGTCCACAATCAGCTCGCCGGTGGTGATCTCTTCCAGCTTGTTAATGCAGCGCAGCAGCGTGGATTTGCCGGAGCCGGACGGCCCGATAATCACCACGACCTCGCCCTGTTTAATAGTCAGATCGATATTATGCAGAACCTGCGTTTCGCCAAAATGTTTGGAGACGTTTTTAAATTCAATCACAGGATCTTCATCCTTTTTTCAATGCGACGCAGAACAAAGCTCAGCACCAGCGTAATAAACAGATAGATAACGGCTACGGCGCTCCAGATTTCCAGCGCGCGGAAGTTACCGGCAATGATTTCCTGGCCCTGGCGAGTCAGCTCCGCCACGCCGATAACGATAAACAGGGAGGTATCCTTGATGCTGACGATCCACTGGTTACCCAGCGGCGGCAGCATACGGCGCAGCGCCAGCGGCATGATAACGTAGCGCAGCGTTTCGCGACTGGAAAGACCCAGCGCCAGACCGGCTTCACGAAAGCCCTTATTGATTGACAGCACGGCGCCACGGGTAATTTCAGCGATGTAAGCGCCGGAGTTAATCATGATGGTGACCACTGCCGCGCTAAAAGGGTCGATGCGCAAATCGTTAAAGGCCATCGGCAGCGCAAAATAGATAAACATCACCTGCACGACAATCGGCGTGCCGCGGATCAGTTCAATAAAGACCAGGGCGATATTACGCGACAGCCAGCCGCCGTAAGCGCGGGCAAAACCCGCTATAAGGCCGATAATCAGGCCGCCAATCAGGCCGAGGACGGATATCCACAGCGTCAGGCGGGCGCCCTCGAGCAGGGCCGGAATAGATGGCCAGATGGCGCTCCAGTCAAACTGCATTCTTATTTCTCCGGATCAAAACCATATTTCGTTGGTGTGGAAAACGCAGGCGCACAGCGCGCCTGCGAAAAGTAAAAGCGATTATTTAGGCTCGGAACCGAACCATTTTTTATAAATTGTGTTGTAGGTACCGTTTGCACGCAGCGTTTTCAGCGCGCCGTTTACTTTTTCACGCAGCTCGTCGCTGCCTTTCGGGAAGGCGATACCGTAATCCTGCGCTTCGATCGATTCGCCTACGGCTTTGAACTGGCCTTTGCCTGCGGTGTTAATGAAGTAAAGGATGTTTGGCGTATCGTGCAGCACGGCGTCCGCACGGCCCGTGCCCAGCTCCATATAGGCATTATCGATATTAGGGAACTGGCGCAGATCTTTGGTTTTGATGTGCTGCTTAGCGTAATCCACGGAGCCGGTGCCGCTTTTCACCGCAACGACTTTGCCATCAAGATCTTTCAGACCCTGAATTTTGTCGTTATTGGCTTTGACCATCACCAGCAGACCGCTTTTATAGTAGCTGTCGGAGAAATCAATCGCCTGCTTGCGGGCGTCAGTGATAGTGATACCGGCCAGCGCCAGATCGACATTACGCGTCTGCAGACCCGGAATGATACCGCTAAAATCCATTGGTTTAAGGGTATAGTCCAGCTTCAGTTCCTTCGCGATAGCCGCCCACAGCTCCACATCGAAGCCCACATATTGGTTACCCTGTTTGAACTCAAAAGGAACAAAGGCGGTATCGGTGGCGACAACCAGCTTTTTTTCTGCGGCGGTAGAAGAGACGGCAAACGCCAGCGTCAGCGCAGCCAGGGAAAACTTAACAAGTGACTTCATCTTTTTATCCTTATTGCAGTCGGACAAGCGCCTTGTCCGATTGAATGCCAGCAGCCATATGAAAAAACTATGCCAGGTTTTCAAAATATATTGAAAACAGCACGTTGAGTCAATTTAACAGGGATAATTACGCCTTAAGTAGCGCGATGCACCATAATGAGGCACCAAAACAGTGCGCTGGTTTCATTATGGTGCAATCCAGTTTTAACCTGGCGGAGGATAAAAAACAAAGTAAAAAAGGAAAGGGTGCGAGAGCGCTCGCGTGATTAACGCAGCTGGCTGTCTTTACTGCCGCGGCGATTAAAAAGCGTCGACTGCTGCTGTTTGTCTCGCTGTGCCTGGCATTGAATACAATATTGCACGCCGGGCAGGGCCAGACGGCGAGCTTCAGGAATGGCATCCCCGCACTCTTCGCAATATTTTGCGCTGGCGCCATGATGAATGGCGCGCCGGGCGCGATTAACGGCATCTTCTACCGTTGAGTCGATCTGTTCCTGTACGGCATCATCACGTGCCCAACCACTGGCCATCGCTTTCCTCCATATAAGAAGAGCAGATGAAAGGCCTCATCTGCTCGCAAAACCACGCTATGAAAAGTGGGGCTACTGAGCGCAGCCCGCATCGACTTACTCGATGTTAGATTCGATAAACCACAGGAATTTATCCAGGTCGCGGGAAGCGGCGGTAAAGATATCTGCGGTGTCTTCGTCTTCAACTTCACTAATCGCTTTACGAGTATCGTTAGCGACAACGGCATAGCGTTCTGCCAGCGCTTTAAGGTGATCCTGAACGGTATGAATGTTCAGCGGATAGCTTTTAAGCGGAGTGCGATCGTTCACTACCTGAGTGGTGCCCAACGCCACGCCGCCCAGCTGTACTACGCGCTCCGCAATGGTGTCCTGATGATCGGTAATCGTAGTGCGGAAACCGTCCAGCATTTCGTGTACGCCAATAAAGTTAGCGCCGCGCATATTCCAGTGCGCCTGTTTGGTAATCAGGGACAAATCAATGAATTCCGTTACCAGACGATTCAACACCTCAATGGTGGCTTTCTTTTCCTCATCGGCCACGTTGTTGCGGGTGTAATGCAGATCGGTCGCAGTCGTTTTTACCAGTTTAGCGGTACTCATCATTAATATCCTCTTAATGGTCAGTTGTCCTGAATGTACCGAATAAGTATAGCAGCGCTTTTCATCATTGCCATCACGATACTGCCTATCGCACAAATAGTAGCGGCCTTAGGGTTTAACTGACTGGTATTAAAGAGGAATAATTTATCGAATGCGATTAATAAATATTCTCATTTAGATTGATAAAGATAAATGACTGATAAAAAATAGATTTTTAATTTATCGTTTCGTTACAAATTGCGTAAAAAACCCTGTTAAAAAGCCACGATTTATTAAATTTGCTCAGAATTATCCGAGCCATATATGACATATTCCTTTTTTAACAGACGCCTCTTTAAATTTGTCTGCCGGGATAAACTTTTCTGAATATAGCTATTCACGCAGCTCGCTAATCGGAACGACTTTTTGCTTAGCGGGACGCAGACTCAGCGTAGCGCCTGCCGAGGCGATAATAATCGACAGCAGGCCCAGCCATTGCGGCAGCGTCAGCAGCTCGCCCAGGAAAATCATGCCGGAAAGCGCGCCCATGGCCGGCTCCAGGCTCATCAGTGTGCCAAACGTCCTGGCCGGCAGCCGGGTCAGCGCGACCATCTCCAGCGTATAGGGGAACGCGCTGGAAAGAATGGCGACAATAAGCGCAACCGGTAAAACTGCCAGGTTCCAGACGCCGCTTTCGGCAAACGTAAAGCCAACAGGGACAAAGACCAGCGAAGCGATCAGCGATCCCATGGCGACGGTAGCAGGGCCGTGCTCCGCTCCTGCGCGTTGGCCGCTCAGAATATAGATGGCCCAGCAGGCACCAGCCAGCAGCGCAAAAAATGCGCCTTTGGGATCGATGCCCGACATGCTCTTGCCAAGAGGCAGCAAAAGCCACAGCCCAAGCAACGCCAGCGCCACCCAGAGAAAATCGCGAGGCTTTCTCGACCCCACCAGCGCCAGCGTCAGCGGACCGACAAATTCCAACGCAACGGCAATGCCCAGCGGGACGGTACGCAGCGCCAGATAAAACGTATAGTTCATGCCGCCCAGCGCCAGGCCATACAAAACCAGAGGTACTACGCGATCGCGGCTGAACCGCAGCCGCCAGGGTTTGAAGATAAGGCAAAGAATAAGCGTGCCCAGCCCAAGACGCAGGGCGGTGATCCCCGGTGCGCCGACTACCGGAAACAGGGCTTTTGCCAGCGCGGCCCCGCCCTGAATTGAGGTCATGGCGAGCAAGAGCAGTAAGACAGGAAACCAGATTGAAGAACCGCGTGAAGAGGGAGACATCCTTTTGACCAACCTTATTTGTCCATCGAACGGGAGAAAAGTTCCCCGAAGTGTACCAACAGATTGTGCAAACCAGGCAAAAATGGCCTGGGAAAACGTTAAAGAAATTCGAAAAATTCGTCGTCAAGCGCACGCAGACGGGTAAAGAAGTGTCAGTTTAATTAAGATTTATCTCAATGAACAAATTTTTACATTGCTGGTCAGGCGAAGCGGCAAAGAGAGAAACATAAGTAAAAAGAATGAGATAGAAAGAATCATTAACGTCCTGTTACACCAAACATTGTCTTGGACAACAAAAACGGGGCAGAGTTTCTGGCTGAGGTTTGTTATATTTTCAGCGTTGTCAGGAGATAAGTACTTTCACATTTGAGGTGGTTATGAAAAAAATTGCATGTCTTTCAGCACTGGCTTGTGTACTGGCAGTTTCTGCTGGTTCAGCGATGGCACAGAGCACAGTTTCCGGTGGTTACGCACAAAGCGATATGCAGGGCGTGGCTAACAAAGCTAACGGTTTCAACCTGAAATACCGCTACGAAAACGGCAGCGATCCACTGGGCTGGATCGGTTCTTTCACCTACACCGAGAAAGATCGTACCGACGCTGGCGTCTATAACAAAGGCCAGTACTACGGCATCACCGGTGGTCCTGCTTACCGTCTGAACGACTGGGCCAGCATCTATGGCGTGGTTGGTATCGGTTACGGTAAATTCCAGCAGAACGCACCAGCGCGTGACAAGTCTGACTCAAGCGACGTAGGTGTTTCCTACGGTGCGGGCCTGCAGTTCAACCCAGGCATCGAAAACGTTGCTCTGGACGTTGGTTACGAGCAGAGCCGCATCCGCAGCGTAGACGTTGGCACCTGGATTGCTGGTGTTGGCTACAGCTTCTAAGATTGCCTGAAACCAGCTTCGGTTGGTTGATAAAAAATCCGCCCACGTGGCGGATTTTTTTTATGGCTGAATCAGCCGCCGGGATTTTTTTCTGCTGTCAGCATCTCCAGCAGCATCAGCCGTAGCGTAAAAGGCGAACGACAGAGCAGCTGTAGTAAAAGTGGTTTTTTCATGGTCTCCTCCGTTCGCTTTATGTACAGGTATAGCACAGGCTATAATTCGTAGCCAGCGCTATTGCGCGAGATTTTGTGCTTCCGTGCGCTTCGTTTACAATGTGGCACCATCAGGCTGATGCGAGCGCCCGCACGCGCCAGAAATAATAATGAGGAAGCTGAATGAGTCGTCGCGCTAAAACCGCAGTGCCTGCGCCACTGAAAGAGATAGAAGAGCATGTCGAAGGCTTCCGTCAGGTCCGTGAAGCCCATCGGCGTGAATTAATTGATGACTATGTTGAGCTGATTTCCGATCTGATCCGTGAATTTGGCGAAGCCCGCCAGGTTGATATGGCGGCGCGGCTCGGCGTTTCCCAGCCTACCGTTGCCAAAATGTTGAAACGCCTGGCTACGGTTGGACTGGTCGAGCAGGTTCCCTATCGCGGCGTGTTCCTGACTGCTGAAGGAGAGGCGCTGGCGGAAGAAAGTCGCAAACGCCACCATATTGTGGAAACGTTTTTGCTGGCGCTGGGCATCAGCCCTGATACCGCCCGCCGCGATGCGGAAGGGCTGGAACATCACGTTAGTGACGAAACCCTGGCTATTTTTCAGCAATTCTACGAAAGCCGTCAGTAATTTCCTCTCAGGTGAGTCCGTATGGCAACGCTGCTCAGGCCTTTTTTGCACGATCGCTTTCTGCATCTGTTAATTTTACTGGGCCTGCTGCTGGCCTGCTTTGCGCCTTTCTCGCTGCGGCAGCTGACTGCGGCGGTGGACTGGTCGACCATACTGACGCTGGGCGGGCTGTTGATGCTGACCAAAGGCATCGAAGCCAGCGGTTATTTCGACGTGTTGGGACGTCGCCTGGTGCAGCGCTTTCAGTCAGAGCGTTCGCTGGCGCTGTTTCTGACCGCTGCCGCCGCGCTGCTGTCCACTTTCCTGACCAACGATGTCGCACTCTTTATCCTGGTGCCGCTGACGCTGACGCTGCGTCGCTACTCCTCGCTGCCGATCGCCCGGCTGGTCATCTTTGAGGCGCTGGCGGTTAACGCCGGATCGCTGCTCACGCCCATAGGCAATCCGCAAAATATCCTGCTGTGGCAACACGGCCACGTCGGCTTCGCCGGTTTTATCGGCCAGATGCTGCCGCTGGGCGGGGCGCTGCTGGCCAGCCTGCTGCTGCTTACCGCCGTCAGTTTTTCGGCGAAACGGATCGAGCGCTCGTCACATTCGCCGGAAACGCAATGGCAGCGCTCGTTGCTGATTGCCAGCGTCGTGCTCTATTTGCTGTTTATTATCGCGCTGGAGATGGGCTATGCGGGCTGGGGCGTTCTGCTGGTATTTGGCGTTTTCCTGCTGATGGCACGCCGCACGCTGCTGGCGATCGACTGGAGCCTGCTGGCGGTATTTATCGCCATGTTCGTGGATGTTTTTCTGTTAACCCGACTTCCCGCTTTACAGCATCTGCTCCAGCAAATTCCGCAGCTGCCGGAGGGCGGGAAATATCTGCTGGCGATCGGCCTGTCGCAGATTATCAGCAACGTGCCGGCTACTATTTTACTGCTGGCGAATCTGCCAGCCAGCACGCTGCTGGCCTGGGCGGTGAATATCGGCGGTTTCGGGCTGCTGCCCGGTTCGCTGGCAAACCTTATCGCGCTGCGGATGGCGAAAGATCGCTCTGTCTGGCTGCGTTTCCACTTCTACTCGCTGCCCATGCTGCTGTGGGCGATGGCGCTGGGCTGGGTGCTGCTTTTAGGCATTGATGCGCTGTAGCCTGAATCTTTTCTGACTTTGTAAAGAAACACTGGCATTTGTCAATTTAGGCCCTATGTTTATAACAGCGTGAATCTTGCGGGCTCGGCTTGAGCCCGCCGTAACCTGATGAGAACTATGGCTAATCAATCAAATTCTTCCTCAGATGATGACCAGCGTCATCCGCAGAATAATTCGCAGTCTGACGACCAAAACGACAAACCGCAGCAGGACGACCAGCAGCAGGACGAGGGCCAGGCGGAACGTAAACGCCCCGGCAAAAAGCCGCTGATTATTCTGGCGATTGTGGTGATCGTCATGATTATTGTCGGCTTTTACTTCTGGTTTACCGGCCGCAATATAGAAACGACGGACGACGCCTTTACGGAATCGGACGCCGTGACTATTGCGCCTAAAGCCTCCGGCTATGTCACTAAGCTGCTGGTTACCGATAACCAGCGGGTGAAAAAGGGCGATCTGCTGGTAGTTATCGATCCGCAGGATACCCAGGCGCAGCGCGATCAGGCTCAGGCCCAGCTTGGCCTGGCCGTGGCGCAGCTGCATCAGGCGCAGGCTTCTCTGGCGCTGTCTAAAGTGCAGTATCCGGCGCAGAAAGATCAGGCGCTGGCGCAGCAGGCCAAGGCGGAAGCTAACTTCCTTAATGCTCAGGAAGATTACAAACGCCAGCGCGGCGTCGATCCGCGTGCAACCTCGCAGCGTAATATTGATGCGGCCAGCGCGCAGTTAAGAAGCGCGAAGGCCGAGCTGGAAAGCGCGAAAGCGCAGGTAGAAGTCGCTTCGCAAATCCAGCTGCAAATTCGCCAGCAGGAAACCAACGTGGAAGCTCGTCAGCAGCAGGTCGAACAGGCCAAAGCGCAGCTGAACACGGCTAACCTTAATCTTTCCTATACAGAAGTGCGCGCGCCTTACGATGGCTTCGTCACTAAACGTAACGTGCAGGTCGGCACGCTGGTTCAGGCTGGCACCTCGCTGTTTTCGCTGGTTTCGCCAGATGTCTGGATCACCGCCAACTTTAAAGAGTCGCAGCTGGAAAGAATGAACCCTGGCGATAAAGTGCATATTTCCGTGGATGCCTGGCCGGATATGAAGCTGGAAGGGCACGTGGAAAGCATTCAGATGGGTTCAGGCTCCCGTTTCTCTACCTTCCCGTCGGAAAACGCGACCGGCAACTATGTGAAAATTGTCCAGCGCGTGCCGGTCAAGATCGTTATCGATAAGGGACTGGATCCGAACAAGCCGCTGCCGCTGGGGCTGTCGGTGGAGCCTGAGGTGACAGTGGAATGAGTCAAAGCCAGAGCTGGCAGCCGGCCAGTAACCCCTGGCTGGTCGCGATGACGGTGACGCTGGCGGTGTTTATGGAGATCCTGGACACCACCATTGTCAACGTGGCGCTGCCGCACGTCGCCGGTTCGCTCTCATCCAGCTATGACGAGTCAACCTGGGTGCTGACCTCCTATCTGGTGGCGAACGGCATCGTGCTGCCGATCTCCGCCTTCCTCAGCCGCGTATTTGGCCGCAAGCAGTTCTTTCTGATCTGTATTGTGATGTTTACCGTCTGCTCTTTCCTGTGCGGCATCGCTACCGAGCTGTGGCAGATCATTCTGTTCAGGATCCTGCAGGGCTTTTTCGGCGGCGGCCTGCAGCCGGTACAGCAATCGGTACTGTTGGACTACTTTAAGCCGGAAGATCGCGGCAAGGCGTTTGGTCTTTCCTCTATCGCCATTATCGTCGCGCCGGTGCTTGGCCCGACGCTGGGCGGCTGGATCACCGATAACTACAGCTGGCGCTGGGTATTCTTTATTAATATCCCGGTCGGCATTCTGAGCGTGCTGGCTATCTATCAGCTGCTGGAAGATCCGCCCTGGGAGCGTAAATGGGCCAAAGGGAAACTGAATATCGACTATATCGGTATCGGTTTAATTACCCTGGGGCTGGGCTGTTTGCAGGTCTTTCTCGATCGCGGCGAAGATGACGACTGGTTCAGCTCTAATTTCATTATGACCTTCACCATACTGAGCGCTATCGGGCTGGTCGGCGCGGTTTACTGGCTGCTCTATGCCAAAAAGCCGGTGGTGGATCTGCACGTGCTGAAAGACCGCAACTTTGCCGTCGCCAGTATTCTGATGTCCGGCATGGCGGCTATTCTCTATGGCAGCTCGGTGGTGATCCCCCAGCTGGCGCAGCAGGATCTGGGCTATACCGCCACCTGGTCAGGGCTGGTGCTTTCGCCCGGTGCGGTGCTGATTGTGCTGACCATTCCGCTGGTGCTGAAGCTAATGCCGATCGTCCAGACGCGCTGGATTATCGCCTTCGGTTTTACCTGCCTGTTTGTCTCTTTTCTCTATTCCGCGAAGCTGACGCCCAATATCGATTTCACCACGCTGGTGATGATGCGCAGCGCGCAGACCATCGGGCTGGGTTTCCTGTTTGTGCCGTTAACGACCATTGCGTTCGTGACTATTCCACAAAAGCTAAATGCGGATGCGTCAGCGCTGTTCACCATGTGTCGTAACGTGGCGGGTTCGATAGGCATTTCGCTTTCTACGGCGATGATTACCGAGCGGGAACAGGCGCGTAGCGCGCACATGGTGCATAACATGACGCCGCTTAACGAGCCGTTCAATCTGACGGTAGAACGCTGGGCGCAGGGGGTCAGAGACTTTACCTCAGCGGTGGGCGATCCGATTACGATAGCGACAGGGCAGGTCTATAAAGAGATGATCGTCCAGGCGCGTATTCTGGCCTATATCGACGTTTTTATGGGCCTGAGCATTGTCGCTCTGGTTCTTATTCCATTTTGTTTACTGCTGGCGCCGATTAAGAGCGAGGGCAGTGCAGGAGCACACTGACATGAACGTTTCTCCTTTATTTACGCGTTCGCGGCTCGGCGTGCTGCTGGTTGCGGCTATTACGCTGTCGGCCTGTAGCGTCGGGCCGGACTACCGGGCGCCGAAACCGTCCACGCCCGCTGCTTTCAACTCGCTGGCATCGGATCGCGCGTCTCGTCCCCAGGCCACCGTCACCAATCCGGGCTGGTGGAAATCGTTTAACGATCCGCAGCTAAACAGCCTGATCGATCGCGCCATCGTCGGCAATCTGAGCCTGCAGCAGGCTGTTTTGCGCATCGCCGGTTCTCGTCAGCAGCTTAATCAGGCTCGTGGCGCATGGTTCCCCTCGATCAACGGCGCCGCCTCGGCACAGCGCCAGCAGCTGGGCCTGAAAGGCGAGCTGGAATCGAAAGGCGTCTACAGCCAGCTGGATGAGGTCAGCGGCGATACCGACGTCCGCTCGGCGCTGAACGGGCTGACCAAACCGGTCGGGCTGTATCAGGGCAGTTTTGACGCCTCGTGGGAGCTGGATCTGTGGGGCAAAGTCCGTCGGCAGGTTGAGGCAGCAGGCGCGCAGCAGCAGGAGTCACTGGAAAGCCGTAACGACGCGCTGGTTTCGCTTGAGGCTGAGGTGGCCCGCACCTATTTACAGCTGCGCGGCGCGCAGCTGATTAGCCAGACGCTGCAAACGCAGATTGAAGTGGCGCAGCAAACGCTGGAGCTGACGCAAAGCCAGCAGCGCAACGGCCTCGCGCCTCAGATGGACGTGGAAAACGCTCGCGCCCAGCTGCATTCTCTGCGCGCGCAGCTGCCGCAGTATGAATCGCAAATGCATCAGGCGATGAACGGGCTGGCGGTGCTGATCGGCAAGCCGCCGGGGGCGCTGGATGCCGAACTGGCCGCGCCGAAAGCGATGCCGGCCTTGCCAAAAGCGGTATCGGTGGGTCTGCCGTCCACGCTGGCGCGCCGGCGTCCGGACGTGCGTCAGGCGGAAGCGAGACTGCATGAGGCGACAGCCAGTATTGGCGTTTCCGTCGCACAGCTGTTCCCGGATTTCTCGCTGACCGGGCAGTTCGGAATGCGTAATACCGACGCCAGCTATCTGGATAACTGGAGCAGCCATTTCTACAGCTACGGCGCCTCGGTCTCGCTGCCGATTTTCCAGGGCGGCAGGCTGGTTTCTGGCGTAAAACTCGCCAGAGCGGAGCAGGCCAGCGCCGCGCTTGGCTATCGGCAGACGGTTCTGACCGCCTTGCAGGATGTGGAAAACGCGTTAGTCAGCTATCGCACCGATCAGCAGCAGGTGGAAGGGCTGGATCAAACGGTTGACGCGCTGCAAAACGCCTTCGATTTGGCTAACGACAGCTATGGCAAGGGGCTTTCTTCGTTTATCGACGCGCTAACCGCGCAGCGCCAGCTGGCTCAGGCGAAGCAGCAGGCCGCATCTGCCAGGGTGCAGAGCAGCCTGGATCTGGTCGCGCTCTATAAAGCGCTGGGCGGCGGCTGGGAGCTTTATCAAAACGTGCAGCTGCCGGACTACTCCGTTTTCGGCCCCGCAGAAAGCGGCGATACGCCGGCGGGCTGAGGCCCTTGCCCGACCGGCGGTAACGCAACGTCGCCGCCGGTCGCCTTACCTGGCTTTGCCCGTTCCTGCCAGTGCGGCCTTTTATGAAAACATCTGCCTCGCCTGTTACAGCCGTGTTTCCCTCCATGATCGAAATGCTTAACGGTCATAAACCGCCCACGGCAAAATTATCCGATGCTTTTTCATTAAAATGAAATAAAAGTTTTAGTTGGATAAGGGTGCGCTTTTCTGTTTTAACCCAGACAGGGTAGGGTGTGGCGACAGGTTGCGCCCCACTTATGATACTTGCGTCACAAAAGCAGCGATGCGG
This sequence comes from Erwinia sp. TECH1, assembly GCF_054057575.1. Taxonomy (NCBI): domain Bacteria; kingdom Pseudomonadati; phylum Pseudomonadota; class Gammaproteobacteria; order Enterobacterales; family Erwiniaceae; genus Erwinia; species Erwinia sp. TECH1. Next base: position 1,670,848 of record NZ_JBSRZK010000001.1, read on the forward strand.
TGAGAGCTGTGCCGCAAAATTTAATTTTCATTGTTATTTTAAATGAAAGAAATGCACTAAGTTAAGAGCCTGGAGAACACACCAGGCGCCACTTTATTTCTGGCGGCCTGACCTGCGAATAACGAAGAGGTCAACATAATGCCTAAAGAACAATATCTCACGCCCAATCGGGCCTCGGGGCCTAACAGCACGTCGCGAACGGAACCCTTCGTCAAAGTGATCGCCGTTATCGCCACGCTGGGCGGCCTGCTGTTTGGTTACGACACCGGGGTTATTTCCGGTGCGCTGCTGTTTATGGGCACGGAGCTGCATCTTACGCCATTCACTACCGGCCTGGTGACCAGTTCGCTGCTGTTCGGCGCTGCGTTCGGCGCGCTGATTTCCGGTCATTTCGCCGCGGCAGCCGGGCGGAAGAAAATCATTATCGTTCTCGCCGTCATTTTCGCCATCGGCGCACTGGGAACCTCACTGGCACCTGATGTGCACTGGATGATTTTCTTCCGCCTGGTATTAGGCGTGGCGGTAGGCGGCGCGGCGGCAACCGTGCCGGTCTACATTGCCGAAATCGCGCCTGCCAACAAGCGCGGACAGCTGGTTACGCTCCAGGAGCTAATGATCGTGTCCGGTCAGATGCTGGCCTATATTTCCAATGCCGGTTTTAACGCGGCCTGGGGCGGCGAGCAGACCTGGCGCTGGATGCTGGCGGTCGCTACCGTACCCGCCGTAGCGCTCTGGTTCGGCATGATGTTTATGCCCGATACGCCGCGCTGGTACGCGATGAAAGGACGTCTGGCGGAGGCGCGCAAGGTGCTGGAGAGAACCCGTGCCAAAAGTGACGTCGAGTGGGAGATGACGGAAATTGAGGAAACGCTCAGCGAAGAGGAAAACAAAAACAAGCCCAGCCTGAAAGAGCTGCGCAAGCCCTGGCTGTTCAAACTGTTTCTTATCGGGATCGGCGTAGCGGTGATCCAACAGCTTTCCGGCGTAAACACCATTATGTATTACGCGCCTACCATGCTGAAGGCGGTGGGTATGAGCACCGACGCTGCGCTGTTTGCCACTATCGCCAACGGCGTGATTTCAGTACTGATGACCTTTGTGGGGATCTGGCTGCTGGGCCGTTTGGGACGCCGCACCCTGACCATGATCGGTCAGTTCGGCTGCACCGCCTGCCTGCTGTTTATTGGCTGCATCAGCTATTTTATGCCGGAAACAGTCAATGGCCAGCCGGACATGATGCGTAGCTATCTGGTATTGCTGGGCATGCTGATGTTCCTTAGCTTCCAGCAGGGCGCGCTGTCGCCGGTCACCTGGCTGCTGCTTTCGGAAATCTTCCCGACTCGCCTGCGCGGGATTTTTATGGGCGGCGCGGTATTTGCTATGTGGATTGCCAACTTCATTATCTCGCTGGTTTTCCCGATGCTGCTGGCCACGGTAGGGCTTTCCGGCGCGTTCTTTATCTTCGCCTTTATTGGCCTGTTTGGCGCGGTCTTTGTTATCAAATGCGTGCCGGAAACGCGCAACCGCAGCCTGGAGCAGATCGAACATTATCTGCATGACTGGCTGAGTAACGACGTTGAGACACGAGCCGTACGATCGCCGGAACGTAAAGCGGAAAGTCATTAGCGAAATCGGGAAGCTTCAGCGGGCGGCGGTGTATTCGCCGCCCCTTTTTTTTGGCATACTATGCGCTGATTTATTCCCCCATCGTAAATGAAAGGCAATCCTGTGCTAGTTTCCAGCAACGTCACCATGCAGTTTGGCAGTAAGCCGCTGTTCGAAAACATCTCTGTCAAATTTGGCGGCGGCAACCGCTATGGCCTGATCGGTGCCAACGGTAGCGGCAAGTCCACCTTTATGAAAATTCTCGGCGGCGACCTGGTGCCGTCTGCGGGCAACGTGTCGCTCGATCCTAACGAGCGCATCGGTAAACTCCGTCAGGATCAGTTCGCCTTTGAGCAGTACTCGGTGCTGGATACGGTCATCATGGGCCACGGCGAGCTGTGGGAAGTGAAAGAAGAGCGTGACCGCATTTACGCGCTGCCGGAAATGAGCGAAGAAGACGGCTATAAAGTGGCCGATCTGGAAGAAAAATACGGCGAAATGGACGGTTACACCGCAGAATCGCGCGCTGGCGAACTGCTGCTGGGCGTGGGGATTCCGCTGGAGCAGCATTACGGCCCCATGAGCGAAGTTGCGCCGGGCTGGAAGCTGCGCGTGCTGCTGGCGCAGGCGCTGTTCTCTAATCCAGAGATCCTGCTGCTTGACGAACCAACCAACAACCTGGACATCGATACCATTCGCTGGCTGGAGCAGGTGCTGAACGAACGTAACAGCACTATGATTATTATTTCGCACGACCGTCACTTCCTGAATATGGTCTGCACCCATATGGCCGATCTGGATTACGGCGAGCTGCGCGTTTATCCGGGCAACTATGACGAATACATGACGGCGGCAACCCAGGCGCGCGAACGTCTGCTTGCCGATAACGCCAAGAAGAAAGCGCAGATTAACGAGCTGCAATCTTTCGTCAGCCGCTTTAGCGCCAACGCCTCTAAATCGCGTCAGGCAACTTCCCGCGCCAAGCAGATTGATAAAATCAAGCTGGATGAGGTGAAAGCCTCCAGCCGTCAGAACCCGTTTATTCGCTTCGAGCAGGATAAAAAGCTGTTCCGTAATGCGCTGGAGCTGGCAGGGCTGACCAAAGGCTTCGATCAGGGCCCGCTGTTTAAAAACGTTAACCTGCTGCTGGAAGTAGGCGAAAAGCTTGCGATTATCGGGCCGAACGGTATCGGTAAATCCACGCTGCTGAAAACGCTGGTGGGCGAACAGCAGCCGGATAACGGCACGGTTAAATGGTCAGAAAACGCCCGCATCGGCTATTATGCGCAGGATCACGCGCATGATTTTGCCAACGACCTGACGGTGTTCGACTGGATGAGCCAATGGATGCAGGAAGGGGATGACGAGCAGGCAGTACGCAGCATTCTGGGTCGCCTGCTGTTCAGCCAGGACGATATCAAAAAGCCAGCGAAAGTCCTCTCCGGTGGCGAAAAGGGCCGTATGCTGTTTGGCAAGCTGATGATGGAAAAGCCGAACGTGCTGATTATGGATGAGCCGACCAACCACCTGGATATGGAATCCATCGAGGCGCTGAACATGGCGCTGGAGATGTACGAAGGCACGCTGATTTTCGTTTCGCACGACCGTGAGTTCGTCAGCTCGCTGGCGACCCGCGTGATTGAAATGACGCCGGGCAAAATCCACGACTTCACCGGTAATTACGAAGATTACCTGCGCAGCAAAGGTATCGCCTGAATTAAATAAAAAGGCGGGGCATCTGCTCCGCCTTATTGGCCCGGTAAGCTATCGGGTCAGATTTTCAGGATCGCGGTTTTAATAAACCACAGAAGAACGGCCACCAGCGCCGGTATCATCAGCGTCCAGGTGATCCTGCTGTTGATATCGTTAAACTTCTCAAACATTCGCTCGAATTTTTCATCTATTCGCTCGAATTTTTCGTCTATTCGCTCGAATTTTTCATCGATCTTTTCAAATCTGATATTAGTGCGCGCTTCGCTGGCGGCTATCTCTTTTATCAACTCAGCTCTGAGTTCCGCCACGTCCGTTTTGGTGGCAAAATTTTCTGAACGAGCCGTAAGCACGGCAAGATCGAGTTTTATCTGTCGCGTATCTTCTTCAAGTCGCTCAACGCGCTGTTCCAGAATATCCATATTTTCTCCGTTTCCTTCGTCCTTATGCCAGACATCACTCATGTCAGACGGGCATAAATAGCTACCCATATCCCTGTTCCTTGTGTCCTGTAAACTACGCCAGCGGGGCGAGATAAGCAAAGGGCTGGCTGGTATTGGCGCGTAAAGAATAAAGGATAACAGCGCAGAAAAAGGTGAAGGTGCGCAACTATTTGATGTTTTCTGGAAATTACTGGAATATTTCCACTCTATTCCTTCCGGCTAATTTTGCCTGATAAAGCGCTTTATCCGCCTGGCCTATCAGCGTCTGGCGATCTTCCGGCTGATTGCTCTGCATCACATGGAGACCTATGCTGATAGTCACTACTTTAGCCGCGCTTTCGCTGTTACGATGTGGGATCTCCAGCGCGGCAACGGCTTCTCTTATCCTTTCCGCCACTTTCATCGCCGCCTCCTGGCCGCAATCGGTAAGGATCACCGCAAACTCCTCGCCGCCGTAGCGTGCGATCAGGTCATCGGAGCGAAGCCCAATGTTCAACAGGGCGTTGCCGACGTATTTCAAACACTCGTCGCCGGCCAGATGGCCGTAGGTGTCGTTGAACCGCTTAAATGAATCCACATCTATCATCAGCAGCGCCATCGGCGAACGCAGCTTATTGGCGCGCTCCAGGCTGCGATCCAGATAGAGGTCGAACTGGCGGCGATTCGCCAGACCGGTAAGGCTGTCCACCAGCGCCAGCGTTTGCAGCGTACGGTTTATCGCCGTCAGCCGGTCGCGCGCCGTGGCCAGCTCCTCCTGATCGCGGATAGTATGGCCAATATTACGCAGCAGCAGCCAGCCCAGCGCGGCAATCACCAGCAGCAGCAGCGCGCACAGCGACAAATAAACCACCAGCTCGGCCAGCCAGGCCTGCACCAGCTGCTTTTTGTCATAGCCGACGGTAATCACCAAGGGATAGCGTTTCAGGCTCGCATAGCCAAAAATACGTTCGACGCCGTCAAGCGCGGCTTTGTAGCTTGCCGTTCCGTTGGGGGAAGTTTTTAACAGATGCGTAAACAGCGGACTGTTGGCTATGTTGCGGTTAAGCAGATTATCGACAAAAGGACGAACGTAAAGAATATTGCCCGTATGGGTCATCAGCGCCAGCAGGCCTTTGTCACCCAGGCTGTAATAGCCAAAAATCTGCCGAAAATAGTCGATGCGAAGCGTAGCCAGCAGCACGCCGCGAAAAGTGCCGTCGCGGTTGTTCAGCCTCATTGAAACGGGAATAACCAGCTCGTCGGTGGTGCGGCTGCGAATGACCTCATCGATATGCAGATCCAAATCGCTATGCTGCTGATGATATTTAAAGTAGGCGCGATCGGCATTATTGCTGCGCTGGTTAAGCATTCCCTGAGAAGTCAGCACCCAGTTGCCTGCGCGGTCGTAGACAAACAGGCCGTGCAGCTGCGGCAGCGAAGCTTTTCGCTCCATTAACAGCGTGCGCAGGTAGTTTTGCCGCTCGGCGTCCAGACCGACCAGCGTAATACGATCGCGTAGATCCTGCAGCGTCAGCTCGACCGGCAGCAGCGTATCTTCGGCTTGTCGTGACAGCGATTGTGATAAATTCCGGGCGTTATTCTGAGTTTCATTCACAACGCGCTGCCAAATACTGTAAACCACCCATCCGTTCACCAGCACAACGGCACAGCCTATCACCAGCAAAAATACAACCAGCAGGCGACGCAGACTCTGCATGCTGACATCCGGTTGCGGGTGATGCTCCTCACTCATGCAATACTCCCTGGCGCGACATTCGCAGTGATCTAACTATAGCGGCAGCCGGAAGAATGGCTTGTTTTTACAGACTAAGCGGGCAAGTAATGAGCGCGCCGTTGCAAAAAAAGGCGCGCTAAGAAGGTCAGCCGCCGCAAACCTCGCAGCAGGGGTCTTTGGCAAGCTTAAGCGTGCGGAACTGTAATGTCATCGCATCATACATCAGCAGTTTTCCCGCCACGCTGTCGCCATATTTGCTCAGCAGGCGGATGGTTTCCATCGCCTGGAGCGAGCCGATGACGCCGACCAGCGGCGCCATCACGCCCGCTTCCACACAGCTGAGCGCGGCATCGCCAAAGAGGCGGCTCAGGCAGCGATAGCAAGGCTCCGCTTCCTGCCAGGTAAAGACGCTAATCTGGCCTTCCATGCGGATAGCCGCGCCGGAAACCAGCGGCGTTTTGCTGGCGAAGCAGAGCCGGTTTAGCTGCTCGCGGGTCGCCACGTTATCCGTACAGTCCAGCACCACGTCATGCCGGGCGATCAGATCGGCCAGTTCTGCCTCTTCAAGCTGGCGATCGATGCTTTCCAGCACGATATGCGGATTGATTTCACCTAGCTGACGGCGTGCGGAGTCAACCTTCGGCAGGCCAACCTGCGCATCGCGATGCAGGATCTGCCGCTGCAAATTAGAAACGGAGACGTGGTCAAAATCGAGCAGCGTCAGATGGCCCACGCCAGCGGAAGCCAGATAGGGGCTGGCGGCGCAGCCTAAACCGCCCAGCCCAACGATTAATGCTTTTGCCGCCTTCAGCGCTTCCTGGCCGTCGAAATCGAAGCCGCGCAGCACAATTTGCCGGTTGTAGCGCAGCATCTCTTCGTCGCTCAGTTCCGGTTTCATTACCCCTCCAGCAGGCTGTTGAACGGCTCGACTTCCACCCATTCCCCGGCCTGTACGTTGCCGCGATCGCGCTCGAGCACGATAAAGCAGTTCGCCTGGCTGAAAGAGCTGAAGACGTGCGATCCCTGCGGGCCGGTGCTGCTGACTTCCAGCTCGCCCAGCGCATTGCGCGACAGTTTGCCGCGCTGAAAATCGAGCCTGCCGGGCGTTTTTTTCAGGCTACTGGCGCTTTTCACTCGCTGGCGCGGTGGCAGCGCGGCAGCGGTCAGGCCGCTAAGCTTCGCCAGCAGCGGCTGCACCAGCTGATAAAAGGTCAGCACCGCGGAAACGGGATTGCCCGGCAGGCCGCAGAACCAGCTGTTTTGTAGCCGGCCGAAAGCAAAAGGTTTGCCCGGCTTGATCGCCAGCTTCCAGAAGCCGATTTTGCCCAACTCTTCCAGCATCGCTTTGGTGTAGTCTGCTTCGCCCACCGAAACGCCGCCGCTGCTGATCACCACGTCGGCCCGGCTGTCCGCTTCAATAAAGGCGGCGCGCAGCGCGGCCTGATTATCGCGAATAATGCCAAGATCTATCACCTCGCAGCCCAGCTTTTCCAGCATCAGGCGCACGGCAAAACGGTTAGTGTCGTAGATCTGGCCGGCGGCCAGCGGTTCGCCGACCGGCTGAAGCTCATCACCGGTAGAGAATACCGCCACGCGCAGCCGACGTTTAACGGCCACTTCCGGCACGCCCAGCGAGGCCAGCAGCGGCAGCTCCGCCGTGCCCAGACGAATACCGGCGCTCAGCACGCTGGCGCCCTGAGCAATATCCTCACCGGCCAGGCGAATATTCTGCCCGGCGTTGACCGTGGCCAGGAACTTCACCGCTTCGCCAGCCTGTTCGGTTTCTTCCTGCATCACCACGGCCTCCGCACCTGCCGGTACAGGCGCGCCGGTCATAATGCGAATGCAGCTGCCGACCGGCCACTCGCCGCTAAAGGGCGTTCCGGCAAAGGCTTTCCCGGCGACGGGCAGCGGATTTCCCGTCGCCAGGTCGGCCAGGCGTACGGCGTAGCCATCCATAGCGGAGTTGGCAAAGGGGGGAACATCAACAGGAGAGATAACGGCGGCGGCGGTAATTCTGCCCGTGGCCGCGGTCAGCGGCACCGTTTCGGTTTCTGCAACCGGCGTGACGCGATCCAACATGGTAGACAGCGCGTCGTCAAGGGAGATAAGTCCCGCAGTAAAAGCTTCCATAACGTCCTCGGCATGCCCGACAGCCGGGCAGGCGTATACAATCAGATGGCAAATAGTATGGCGTGAATTATTGACGCGGTCACGTAAAGCTACCAACAGGTTATAAACCATAAGCTTTCGTTATTACCGCCGTACCCACTTTCCGCTTTACATCACTTTACAGCCTGCCTATAGTCAAAAACGGTCACAATTTGACAAAACCATTCTAACACAGTGTTTTTCTTGCCGATTTGGCACGCAGGGTAAAAGGATTATGAGCAGAGCAGCAATCGTCATCCATGGCGGCGCTGGCGCTATTGCCCGCGCCAGCCTGAGCGCGGAAAAAGAACGGCTTTATATCGAGGCGCTTTCCGACATCGTCGCCAGCGGACAGGCTATCCTGGCGCAGGACGGCAGCGCGCTGGATGCGGTAACGGAAGCCGTGCGTCTGCTGGAGGAGTGCCCGCTGTTCAATGCGGGAAAAGGCGCGGTCTTTACCCATCAGGGCACCCATGAGCTCGACGCCTGCGTGATGGACGGCAGATCGCTGGAAGCGGGCGCGGTCGCCGGGGTCAGGCAGGTACGCAATCCGGTGCTGGTCGCGCGTGCCGTGCTGGAGAAAAGCCCGCACGTGCTGTTTATTGGCGAGGGCGCGGAGCGGTTTGCCGTTGAGCAAGGCTTCGCGCCGGTGCCGCCCGACTTCTTTTCTACGCCGGAACGCTACGAGCAGTTACAGCGAGCCTTAAAGATGCAGCAAACCATGCTGGATCATGACGGCGCGGCGCAGGCGTCCGACGATCCGCTTGACCCCGATCGTAAATTCGGCACCGTAGGCGCGGTGGCGCTGGATCGGCACGGCAATCTGGCGGCGGCTACCTCAACAGGCGGCATGACCAACAAGCAGGCCGGACGCGTCGGCGACTCGCCAATTGTCGGCGCGGGCTGCTACGCCAATAACGCCAACGTAGCGGTTTCCTGCACCGGCAGCGGTGAAGTTTTTATGCGTACGCTGGCGGCCTACGACATCGCTGCCCTGATGGAGTACGGCGGCCTGTCGCTTAAGCAGGCCAGCGAGCGCGTGGTGATGGAAAAAATCAGCGTGCTGGGCGGCAGCGGCGGCGTGATAGCGATAGATCGCGAAGGCAACATTGCGCTGCCGTTTAACAGCGAAGGCATGTATCGGGGTTTTGGCTACGTGGGCGATGCGCCAAACGTGGGAATCTATCGCGAAGAATAGGGAGTCAGGATGGCCAGTGGATCCGATCTGTCCGCCGGACAGGTTTTGTCGGTCAAAAACTTGAGCGTCAGCTTTGCGCAGGAAGGCGACACCGTGCAGGCGGTGAAAAACCTTTCGCTTGAGGTGCAGCGTGGCGAAACGTTGGCGATAGTAGGCGAATCCGGCTCGGGAAAATCCGTCACCTCGCTGGCGCTGATGCGGCTGGTGGAGCAGGGCGGGGGGCGCATCGACAGCGGCGAAATCTGGCTCCGGCGCCGCAACGGCGAAGCGATCGATCTGCTGCGCACGCCGCAGTCGGGGCTGCGCAGAGTACGCGGCGCGGATATGGCGATGATTTTTCAGGAACCGATGACCTCGCTTAACCCGGTCTTTCCCGTCGGCGATCAGATTGCGGAATCGATTGTTCTGCATCAGGGTAAAAGCCACCGCGAGGCGCTGAAGGAAGCCGAACGGATGCTGGATCTGGTGCGCATCCCGGAGGCCAAAAACGTGCTGGGCCGCTTTCCGCATCAGCTTTCCGGCGGCATGCGTCAGCGGGTGATGATTGCGATGGCGCTCTCCTGCCGTCCGGCGCTGCTGATTGCCGACGAACCCACCACGGCGCTGGACGTCACCATTCAGGCACAAATCTTACAGCTGATCCGCGTACTGCAAAAAGAGATGCAGATGGGCGTTATTTTCATCACCCATGATATGGGCGTGGTGGCGGAAATGGCCGATCGCGTGCAGGTGATGTATCGCGGCGACGTGGTAGAAACCGGGCCGGTTGAGGCCATTTTTCAGCATCCGCAGCAGAATTATACCAAAGCGCTACTGGCCGCGGTGCCTAAGCTGGGCGCGATGCGGGGCAGGCCTTTCCCGGCTCGTTTTCCATTGTTAATGGCCGACAGCGAAACGGCGCAGGAAAAACAGGATACCGTGGTGAACGACGCGCCTCCGGTGCTTCAGGTGCGGGATTTGGTGACGCGGTTCGATATACGCAGCGGCATTCTGAATCGCGTCACGCGGCGCGTTCATGCCGTGGAAAAGGTCAGTTTCGATCTGCGCGCGGGTGAAACGCTGGCGCTGGTTGGCGAATCGGGCTGTGGGAAATCCACCACCGGTCGTTCGCTGCTGCGGCTGGTCGCCAGTCAGGGCGGCACCATCACCTTTAACGGCCAGCGCATCGACAACCTTACCGGCGCGGCGCTTTCTCATCTGCGGCGCGATATTCAGTTTATCTTTCAGGATCCCTACGCTTCGCTCGATCCACGTCTGACGGTTGGCTTTTCTATTATGGAGCCGCTGCTGGTGCACGGCGTGGCGAAAGGCAACAGAGGCCGAGGCGCGCGTGGCCTGGCTGCTGGAGCGCGTCGGCCTGCTGCCGGAACATGCCCGGCGCTATCCGCACGAGTTTTCCGGCGGCCAGCGCCAGCGTATCTGCATTGCGCGAGCGCTGGCGCTCAATCCTAAAGTGGTGATTGCTGATGAATCCGTCTCGGCGCTGGACGTTTCGGTACAGGCGCAAATCGTCAATCTGATGATGGATCTGCAACGGGAGTTTGGCATCGCCTTTCTGTTTATCTCTCACGATATGGCGGTAGTGGAACGGATCAGCCACCGCGTGGCGGTGATGTACCTCGGGCAGATCGTTGAGATAGGTTCGCGCCAGGCGGTATTCGAAAATCCCCAGCATCCCTATACGCGTAAATTAATGTCTGCCGTGCCGGTAGCCGATCCGCAGCATCGCCGTCGCGAACGGGCGCTGCTGGCGGATGAGATACCCAGCCCGATTCGGGCTATCGGCGAAGAGCCTGAAGTCGCGCCGCTGGTAGAAGTCGGCGCGGGGCACTATGTTGCCCGTCATGCCGTCGGCGGCGTCTGAATATGCTGCATAACAAAATCACTGGAGAAAAAGCATGATTATTGAACGCAAGCTGCTGTTGGCTGCCGGGATCCTGAGCAGCCTGACGGCGATCCCGGCCTGGGCGGCAAAAGATGCGGTGATCGCCGTTGGCTCTAATTTCACCACGCTCGATCCTTATGACGCCAACGACACGCTGTCGCAGGCGGTCGCCAAATCTTTCTATCAGGGCCTGTTCGGCTTTGATAAAGAGATGAAGCGGATTAACGTGCTGGCGGAGAGTTTTGACGCCAGCAAGGACGGCCTGACCTACACCATTAAACTGCGCAGCGGCATCAAGTTCCAGGACGGTACCGATTTCAACGCTGAAGCGGTGAAGGTGAATCTGGATCGCGCCAGCAACCCTGATAATCACCTCAAGCGCTACAACCTGTTTAAGTCGGTGGCGACCACGGAAGTGATCGATCCCACTACCGTGAAAATTACCCTGAAACAGCCGTTCTCCGCTTTTATCAACACGCTTGCCAGCCCGGCAGCGGCGATGATTTCACCAACTGCGCTGAAAAAATATGGCAAAGAGATCGGCTTCCACCCGGTGGGCACCGGCCCGTACGAGCTGGAAACCTGGAACCAGACCGATTTTGTAAAGGTGAAAAAATTTGCGGGCTACTGGCAGGCTGGCTATCCGAAGCTGGACAGCATTACCTGGCGGCCGGTAGTGGATAACAATACCCGTGCGGCAATGCTGCAAACCGGCGAGGCGAATCTGGCTTTCCCGGTGCCTTACGAGCAGGCCAAACTACTGGAAAAAAACAGCAAATTAGATTTGGTGGCCACGCCTTCCATCATGCAGCGCTATATCAGTTTTAACGTCACGCAGAAGCCGTTTGATAATCCCAAAGTGCGCGAGGCCATCAACTACGCCATCAATCGCCAGGCGCTGGTGAAGGTCGCCTTTGCCGGTTACGCCACGCCGGCCACGGGCATCGTGCCGCCATCGATTCAGTATGCGCAAAGCTATCCGCCGCTGGCGTACAACCCGGCGAAAGCGCGCGAGCTGCTGAAAGAAGCGGGCTATCCGAACGGCTTCAGCACCACGCTGTGGTCTTCGCATAACCACAGCACGGCGCAGAAAGTGTTGCAGTTCACCCAGCAGCAGCTGGCGCAGGTAGGCATTAAAGTTACGGTCACCGCCATGGATGCCGGCCAGCGCGCGGCACAGGTTGAGGATAAAGGGCAGAAAGAGAGCGGCGTGAAAATGTTCTATACCGGCTGGAGCGCCTCGACGGGCGAAGCCAACTGGGCGCTGACGCCGCTGTTCGCCACGCAGTCCTGGCCACCGACGATTTTCAATACCGCTTTCTACAGCAATCCGCAGGTGGATAAAGATTTGGCCGATGCGCTAAACACCACCGACGCTCAGAAGAAAGCCTCGCTCTATAAAGACGCGCAGGATCGCATCTGGAACGATCGCCCGTGGGCACCGCTGGTGGTGGAAAAGCTGGTTTCAGCCAATACCAAAAACCTGACGGGCTTTTATGTCATGCCGGATACTTCGTTCAGCTTTGAAGAGGCCGATCTGAAGTAACCGCTCCGGCGGCGCCTGGTGTGGCGGGCGCCGCCGTGAACGTGTCAGGAAACCTATGCTTAACTATTTTATTAAACGACTGCTGGGCCTGATCCCCACTTTGCTTATCGTGGCGGTGCTGGTCTTTCTGTTTGTGCATATGCTGCCGGGCGATCCGGCCAGGCTGGTGGCCGGGCCGGAAGCGGACGCCACCGTCGTGGCGCTGGTACGCCAGCAGCTGGGCCTGGATCAGCCGCTGATTCAGCAGTTCTGGCATTTTATCAGCCAGGCGATACGGGGCGATTTTGGTCAGTCGATGGTTTCCCGTCGGCCTGTTTCGGCGGAAATCGCCCAGCGTTTTCTGCCCACGCTGTGGCTGACGCTAAGCAGCATGGTCTGGTCAGTGATTTTCGGCATGACTATCGGCATCGTCTCGGCCGTCTGGCGCAATCGCTGGCCGGATCGTATCGGCATGACGCTGGCCGTTTCCGGCATCTCTTTTCCCGCCTTCGCGCTGGGCATGCTGCTGATGCAAATCTTCTCCGTGGAGCTGGGCTGGCTGCCTACCGTCGGCGCGGATGGCTGGCGCAACTATATTCTGCCTTCCATCACTTTGGGTGCGGCCGTTGCCGCAGTGATGGCCCGTTTTACCCGCGCCTCTTTTGTGGAGGTGATGCAGGAAGATTACATGCGTACCGCGCGGGCGAAAGGCGTGCGCGAAACGTGGGTGGTGATCAAGCATGGCCTGCGCAACGCGATGATCCCGGTCGTTACCATGATGGGCCTACAGTTCGGCTTTTTGCTGGGCGGCTCGATTGTGGTGGAGGTGGTGTTCAACTGGCCGGGACTGGGGCGCCTGCTGGTGGATTCGGTAGAAATGCGCGACTACCCGGTGGTACAGGCCGAAGTATTGCTGTTTTCACTGGAATTTATTCTTATTAACCTGGTTGTCGATATGCTGTACGCGGCGATTAACCCGACTATTCGCTACAAATAAGGACGGGCGATGAAAAACTGGCGACGTAGCGCGGCCCTGGCCGCGATGCCAACGATAAAACAGCATCGCGTACGCACGCCGTGGCGGGAATTTTGGCGGCGTTTTCGTCGCCAGCCGGTGGCGATGACGGCCGGCCTCTTTATTATCCTGCTGATTGCGGTTGCCTTTGTGGCGCCCTGGCTGGCGCCCTTCGACGCGGAAAACTACTTTGATTACGATCGCCTGACGGAAGGGCCATCGGCGATGCACTGGTTCGGCGTCGATTCGCTGGGCCGCGATATTTTTAGCCGCGTGCTGCTGGGAACACGCTTATCGCTGATTTCCGGCTTTTTTTCGGTAGCGATCGGCGCGGCCATCGGTACGGTGCTGGGGTTGCTGGCGGGCTATTATGAAGGCTGGTGGGATCGCATTATTATGCGCATCAGCGACGTGCTGTTCGCTTTCCCCGGAATTTTACTGGCGATTGCCGTGGTCGCTATTATGGGCAGCGGCATGGCGAACGTGGTTATCGCCGTGGCTATTTTCAGTATTCCTGCCTTTGCGCGTCTGGTGCGCGGTAACACGCTGGTGTTGAAACAGATGACATACATTGAATCCGCCAGAAGCATTGGCGCTTCAGATGTCACTATTATCCTGCGCCATATTCTGCCGGGTACGCTCTCCTCTGTGGTGGTCTATTTTACCATGCGTATCGGCACCTCGATTATTACCGCCGCCAGCCTCTCTTTTTTGGGGCTGGGCGCGCAGCCGCCCACGCCGGAATGGGGCGCGATGCTGAACGAAGCGCGCGCGGATATGGTGATGGCGCCGCACGTGGCGATTTTCCCCAGTCTCGCCATCTTTTTGACCGTGCTGGCATTTAATCTGCTGGGCGACGGGCTGCGCGACGCGCTGGATCCTAAACTGAAAAACTGAGCCATGCTGGCGTCTTTTTCTTTTCCTGTGCCAGGCTTACCTCTTTACCCAGAGGTGGGCCGTGAAGGAATTTGATTACGAGCAGGATTTTAAAACCATCGATTTTCGTCAGCATCCTGAGCTTTATCAGGTTGGGCGCGGTGAACAGGGCGTCCTGATGGTCGAGCCTTATAAAGGCGAAATATTACCGCACTGGCGTTTCAGAACGCCCGCCATTGCGGAAGCCTCGGCTAAAAAAATTATGGCGCTGTTCGAAGAGTACCGTGCAAAAGATGATTTTGTCGGTATGGACATGGCGCGAAAATTTATTCAGATGGGCTATACGCGAGCCAGGCGCTACGCCAATCATAAAGGCGGCCGCAAATATGACGAAGATCGGCAGGTACTGCCTTATCACGTGAATGAAGAGAAAGCGGAAGCGGCGGCTATTTTTAAAGTCTGGTGGGATAAGATCCGTGAGGACGAAGATTACCTGAAACGTAAAAAAGCCCATCAGACGAAATATGGCTAACGCGGTTAAACGTTAAAAGGCCGCAGTTAAGCGGCCTGAATACAGCATTATTTTTCCAGCGGAGCGCCCGGCTGGATCTGTTCTTTCTGCGCGCCGGAACCCGGTCTGGCCGGGCCAAGGATAGGTTCCTGTCCCAAGATGTCCGGTTTCTCTTTCGCGGTAAACTGCCCTACGCCGTCGTAGGCCGGGCCTTCACTCCAGCGGCCTTTCGGCAGTGGTTTATCCAGCGAGGTGTTCAGACAGTAATAAGAGTGCTCCTGCGCCTCCTCCGACTGCGGGAAGCTGTTCGGAACAGGCATAGACGCACCGATACCGCCCATATCCTCAATTACCGCCAGCCACTGCTGCTGGTGCATGGTATCGCGGGCAATCAGGAAAGAGAGGAAATCCTTCATGCCTTTGTCTTCCGTCAGGTTATACAGGCGGGTTGCCAGTACGCGGCCGGTAGCCTCTGCGGTAACGTTAGCCAGCATATCCGCAGCGACGTTGCCGGAAGCGTAAATGTGACTCATATCAAAAGACATCCCGTTGGCGTTGACGGGCATGGCCGCCAGGCCTGACGACAGAATATGACGCGGATTCATGCCGCCCAGGATAGCGTTAACTACCGGATCCTTTGCCGACTCTTCCTGATAGGAGAGTGGTGCGCCTTCAAGGTTAAGCGCGACGGCGTGACCAAGCATTTCGATATGAGCCAGCTCTTCGGTAGCGGTGGAGATCAGCAAATCTTTAATGCGTGGATCGCCGCGAGTCCCCATCGCCTGGAAAAAATATTGCATAGCAACGCGTATTTCCCCTTCGACACCGCCGATGGCCTGCTGCAACAGCATGGCAAATTCTGGATCGGGCTTGTCGACTTTTACCGGATATTGCAGTTTCGATGAATGATGAAACATGTTTTCCTCCTGGTAGATTACGTTAGTTAAGCAACGCAATAAGCCTGGTAGAAATTGGTAAAAATGGGAAGGCAAACACGATAGATTCTCATTTACCCACACCGGATGCCCAGAAAACAAGCAGATACAGCGCGCGTCAAAACGCGGCGGAAAGCAGGCGTGGCGCTGAAAAGCGCTTAAAACCGAACGGAATATTCCAGATAAGCCTCCCCGCAAAAACAGACTTTTCTGAAGCCTGCAGCGCGTCACAACTCTTCAGGCGGGATGATTAACCGCGGTCAGCTACAACCGGCAACGAGTTTTACCCATATAACTAACTGCAGCCCGGTTTCAGGCAGGAAACTGTCAGGCGGAAGGAAGAGTCATAGCATAAACGATGGTTCTGAAAGCCGATTAACTGTACCGGGTTTAAGACAGGATATCAGACAGAATAACCGGCAATCAGGAGGGTTAGCCTCAGCATAAAAGACGGCTCTTGAAGCCGACCAACTGTACCGTGCTCCAGGCGGAATAACCGACAAGCGGAAGGGATAGCCTCCGCATAAACAACGGTTCTGAAAGCGGGCGTGCTGCGGATTATTTTAGCCGGAACATCAGCCACCCGATCAGAGTGACAACACGCTATAACCCAGCCAGTCCATGGCCGATTACTGCTGTTATGCCGCTGCGCCTTTTGGCTGTGCAGCAAGATGCGCTGCCCACAGGTTAGTTACCCATTTCACGCCTTTAGCAGTAAAGCGAGCCTGTGAAAAGGCGTGCAGGTTCTCGCCTACGCTGGTGCGCACCGTAAAGTAGCCCGCCTGCACATGGTGCTGCTGCGGCATCAGCGTGCCGTTGGCGCGGTACATAATATTGCGTTCAAACAGGAACTGACGGAATTCAGGTTCTTTCACCTTCAGCATTTTGCAGAGCTGGCGAAAACCCAGCGAATCTTCCACCTGCACAAAGCGGTCAAAAAACTCCGCCTTTGGGGCGAAAAGGGCAAGCTGCTGCTCGGCTGCCTGGCGCTGTTCAAACTGTTCGGCCCAGGCACGCGCCGCCGCTGCGGGATTGGTGAAATCCGGCAGGCGAGTACTTCTCTCGCGTTCCTGCCAGCTGTCCAGCGCCTGGGTGATAAACGCGGGCGCAAGACGCGCCACAGCCAGTAACGAATCGCGCTTGTTCAGGCAATACTCCTGACGCGTTTCGCCGTCACGCTCGTAAACACCAATCGTCAGCGGTTGAGAAAGACGCTGGGTGGTTTCCAGCGTTTTGATCAGCCGTTTTACTTCGCCGTGCGGAATACCAGCTAACTGAGCGATTTCCCGGCTGCTCATCGTGACCGATTGATTCAGCGAGCTGAGGTTTTCTGTCGAAATCATCATAGGTTTTACCCCCAAGCTTTTCAAAAGACACCCGAGCGGGCAGTAGAAATATTATACAGTTGCCTGTTTAAATATCCAGTACTTTTTTTAAGCGATCGAGTTAATTGAATCTGCTATCAATTTTGAATTTTTGTAAAGGTAGCCCGCCTGAAAAGCATCTCCACTAGAGTTATTTCAGCCCCTTTTATCTGGAGAAAAAGTATGTCCCGACTGCTGCAAACTTGCCTGCTGAGCGCCTCGCTTTTGACCATGGGAACGGCTGTGGCCGAAGAAGTTACCGTGACCGAACTCCAAAAAGGATTAGATCATCCCTGGGGCATCGCCTTCCTGCCGGAGGAGCAGGGATTACTGATCACCGAACGCGGCGGGCAGCTGCGCCTGTGGCAGCAGGGAAAGGGGCTGTCGGCGCCGCTGACAGGCGTCCCCAAGGTCTGGGCCGAACGACAGGGCGGCCTGCTGGATATCGCGCTGGCGCCTGATTTTGCGCAAAGCCGTCGGGTCTGGCTCAGCTATACGGAAGCAGATAAAGAGGGACGTGCCGGCGCGGTTGTAGGTTATGGCAGGCTGAATACAGCCCATACCGGGCTTGAGAGTTTTCGCGTTGTACTGCGTCAGGAACCGAAACTCTCAGGTGGCGCCAACTTAGGTTCACGGCTGGCTTTTGATGACAAAGGCTATCTCTACATCAGCTTTGGCGATAATTTCCAGGCCGCGACGGCGCAGGATCTTAAAACGCTTACCGGCAAAATTGTGCGGCTGAAAGCGGATGGCAGCGTGCCTGAAGATAATCCATTTGTGCAGCAAAAGGACGCACGGCCTGAAATCTGGACATACGGCATGCGCAATCCGCAGGGGCTGGCGCTGAATCCGACGACGCGGGAAATGTGGGAAAATGAGCACGGCCCGCGCGGCGGCGATGAGATTAATCTTCTGCGTAAGGGAGAAAACTACGGCTGGCCGCTGGCGACCTGGGGCATAGATTATGGCGGCGACAAAGTGCCCGGTTCTCAGGGCGGCGAAGCACCGAATACGGTTCAGCCGCAGCTTTACTGGAAGGTTTCGCCTGCGCTCAGCGGAATGGCGTTTTATCAGGGCGATCGCTTTCCGGCATGGAAAAACTCGCTCTTTATCGGCGCGCTGAAAGACAAAAGTCTTATCCATCTGACCGTGGACGGCGAAAAGGTGACGGAGCAGGCCCGCCTGCTTAAGGATCGCGGCGAGCGCATTCGGGACGTGCGCACCGGCCCTGACGGCTATTTGTACGTATTAACGGATGAAACAGACGGCAAACTGCTGCGCATTGCGCCGAAATAAAACCGGCCGAGGGGCCGGTTTACCAGGGAAAGCGAGGGCAGCCCGCTATTTGATCCAGCGGCACACTTCCCAGCCGCGCTGTAGCGCCAGCTGATAGAGCGGCTCCGCTGGATTAATAACGTGGGCGCGATCGGCACGTTCCAGCAGCGGCAGATCGTTAATGGAATCGCTATAGGCCCAGATTTGCGTAAACCGCGCGTCATCCTCTAGCGCCAGCCAGTCCGTCAGTCTGGCCGTCGCATCCCTGCCGTTATTGCCTACGTTGCAGGGGCGGCCGCTGTAGCGATCGTTGACGATCTCCACGCCGACAGCCAGCGCGCCATCTGCGCCAAGCTGCTGCGCGATAGGCGTCGCCAAATGGTCGCCGCCTGGCGATATCACCATCACTTTATCGCCACGCTGCTGGTGCCATGCCAGCTTTTCGCGCGCGGCAGGATAGAGGCGAGGCAGGATATCGCGCTGAATAAAGCGCCTGACCCAGCCGGCAACGGTAAGCGTACCCATGCCTGCCAGCGGCGTTAGCGTCGCCTGCATATACTCCTCTGCCGACAGCAGGCCCTCACGATAACGAGCCATTAGCGTTCTTTCCTGCTCTACCAGCACGGCCGGCGCATACCCTTGCGAAACCAGCCAGCGGCACCACAGGCTGGCGCTGTCTTCGCAAATAAGCGTTTCATCAAGATCGAACAGGGCTAAATCCATCATGTTGACTCCACCAAGAGACTGAATTCAGATTAGCGGAGTTTTGTGACGGACTTAACAGCCTGCTGCAAAATCAGACTAACGCCCCTGTGGCGCGGTGAGTTTCTCTAATAAATTTTAAAAAACTTTACTGAATCAAGGTTCTTTTTAGCGGCCATAAACGCTAGCGTAAAAGACCCTTCGCCCGTAAATGCGACAAGCTTTTATTTTTCATAAGGATAGCCAGAAACCGCCATGACCATGATGCGCCTCTCCGCCGGAATTCACGCTGCCACGCTCCCTGTTTTGTTGCTCGTGGCCTCTTTTAGCAGCCGCGCAGCGGAAGCCCCTGTGCCGCCACAGGTTGAGGCCAAAGCCTGGATCCTGATGGACTACCACAGCGGTAAGGTACTAACCGCATCCAATGCGGACGAGCGCCACGATCCGGCCAGCCTGACCAAAATCATGGCCAGCTATGTTATTGGACAGGCGATGAAAGCGGGAAAAATTCACGATGACGATCTGGTCACCATCGGCCAGGATGCCTGGGCTACCGGTAACCCTATACTGAAAGGCTCTTCGCTGATGTTTTTAAAGCCGGGCGATCGCATTCCCGTCGCCGAACTGAACAAAGGCGTGGTGATCCAGTCCGGCAACGATGCCAGCATTGCGCTGGCGGATTACGTGGCGGGAAGCCAGGACGCCTTTGTGGGGCTGATGAACAATTACGTCCAGGCGCTGGGGCTAAAAAACACGCATTTTAAAACCGTGCACGGGCTGGATGCAGACGGCCAGTACAGCACCGCCCGTGATATGGCGCTGCTTGGCCAGGCTTTGATCCGCGACGTGCCGGCGGAATACGCGCTGCATAAAGAGAAAGAATTCACGTTCAATAATATTAAACAGCACAATCGTAACCGTCTGCTGTGGAGCACGAATCTGCAGGTAGACGGCATCAAAACCGGCCATACCGCCGGAGCGGGAAACAACCTGGTCGCTTCAGCGACGCAAGGAGAACAGCGGCTGATCTCCGTGGTGCTGGGCGCAGCAACCGACGCCATACGCTTTCGCGAAAGCGAAAAACTGCTGACGTGGGGTTTCCGTTTTTACGAAACTATCACGCCGATAAAAGCCGACAAACCCTTTGCTTCGCAGCGGGTCTGGTTCGGGGATCGGAAAGAGGTGCGTTTGGGCGTGGCGGAAGATGCAGCGATAACCTTGCCAAAAGATCGGGCAAAGGAGCTGAAAGCGAGCTTTACGCTCAACGAGCCGCAGCTGACGGCGCCGTTAAAGAAAAATCAGATCGTCGGCACCATTGATTTTCAGCTGAACGGTAAAACTATTGAGCAGCGTCCGCTGGTGGCGATGGATGAGGTGAAAGAGGGGGGCGTGTTTAGCCGGATGTGGGACTTTGTGCTGATGAAGCTGCAAGGCTGGTTCGGCAAATGGTTAGGCTAAGCGCTTAATATCGACATGCTACGGCGCCATCCGTGGCGCATCCCTGGTCAGAACAGGTCGTAAGCGATAGCCGAAATGGCGATCAGGCCTGTCAGCACCACAAATACGTTGCTGATTTTCCCGCTGTACTGGCGCATCGACGGCACCTTGTTAATCGCGTACATCGGCATCAGGAAAAGCAGCACGGCAATTACAGGCCCGCCCAGCGTTTCAATCATCCCCAGAATGCTGGGGTTTTTGGTTGCTACCAGCCAGGTGGTCAGAAACATAAAGACTGCCGTTATCCGGTTCAGTTTGTTTTCCGCCGGCGGCTGGCGGAAAGTCCTGGCGATCAGGCCGTTAAAGCCTTCGCGCGCGCCCAGATAGTGGCCCAGAAACGATTTGGTGATAGCGACCATCGCGATCAGCGGCGCAAGCCAGCCCATCAGCGGGGTATTAAAATGGTTAGCCAGATAAGAAAGAATAGAGATGTTCTGCTCTTTCGCTTCCGCCAGGTTTTCCGGCGACAGGCTAAGCACACAGCTGAAGACGAAAAACATCACCGTCACTACCATCATCAGATGACTGCGGGCCAGAATGCGCGCGCACTTTTTTGCCGCGTTATCGCCATATTCCTGACGCTTTGCTACCGCAAAAGCCGAAATAATCGGTGAATGATTAAAAGAAAACACCATGACCGGGATAGCCAGCCAGAGCGTCATCCACAGGCCCTTGCTGCTGCCTTCCGCATGATGAAAAATTGTGCTGTTCCAGTGTGGGATCAAAAATAGCGCCAGCGCCATCAGCACCAGGACAAAAGGATAAACCAGCACGCTCATGGTTTTAACGATGGTCTCTTTGCCGAAGCGCACGATTGCCATCAAACCCGCAATCAAAATCAGCGACAGCAGCACTCTGGGCGGCGGCGACAAATGAAGCTGATGGGTGATAAAGCTCTCGACGGTGTTGGTGATAGCCACGCTATAAACCAGCAGGATAGGATAGATAGCAAAGAAATAGAGCAGGGTAAGCAGCGTGCCCGCGCCCGCGCCGAAATGTTCTTCCACCACGCCGGTAATATCCCGATCGCCGCGTCCGGAGAGTACAAAGCGACAGAGACCGCGATGAGCGAAAAAAGTCATAGGAAAAGCGAGAGCCGCCATAATAAGCAGAGGAATCAGCCCGCCGATACCGGCATTGATCGGTAAAAACAGCACGCCAGCGCCGATAGCCGTGCCGTACAGGCCGAGCATCCACGTGGTGTCGCTTTTGCGCCACTCTGTCGACGCGTCCGTTGACGGCAGCGTAGCCGTTTTAGTGGATTCCATTGACAATCTCCCGGTTGAAAATAGTGAGCTAAATAACCTGAACGTAAAGCAGGAAAACGGCGCTCGTCAGCGTAATTAACTACTCTGGCTGAGGCGAGCAACACTCTACCACCAGAAAAAGAAGAAGAAAGGGAAAATTAGAAGGCAGAGATCTCAGATAAAGGGATTACTTTGCGTATTTACAGCGCGATCGTCTGAATAGAAAGGTTAGCACCATAAGAAGTGCTGAGTGGAAGCGGTTACTATAGTCATTAAAACCAAATCTGGCCGCTGCGCGATTGGTTAAATAATGCTCTCTCACGAGCATTTACAGTATTTATGATTTTTATATAAATAAATCAATAACTTAAAATTAAGATTCAATGCGTAGGGCTAATTTTATTCATTTGCGCAACGGACGAATAAAAAGCGTTTATTATTTCGGCCTGTTGCGCAATATTGTGTCGATAATGTAAGCCGTTGCTTCGGCCTGATTATTACACTTAACCTGGCAAAGTATTATTCACGCACCCAGCCTTTGCGAATAGGGAAAGCAAATAAGAGGCGGTAAAGCGAAGAAATATTATGCAATAAGCGCCGGCCGCAAAAATGCCACGTAACCTGCGCCACCAGGCAGGAAAGCATCCCCAACAGCAGGCCGCCCAGCATATCCATTGGCCAGTGAACGCCCAGGAAGATGCGTGACCAGGCAATTGCCAGGCCGGCCGCCAGCAGCACTACGCCTGACCAGGCGCGATGCCAGCAGAAAAAGGCGATGGCAAAAGTGAAAATAATGGTGCCGTGATTGCTGGGATAGGATTCCGTCGCGTCGTGCGCAAGAAACTGATGGCCCAGTCCGATAACAAAGGGGCGTGGATGAGGATACAGGCTGCCAATCAGCCAGGATACGGTTAAGGCGCAGGCCAAAGCGATAGCGGTTTTCAGGACCAGCCGGCGCTGCGAGCCAACCTGACTTCTCGGCCCCCACAGCCACAGCGCGACAATAAGTACGGGCACAATGGTGATCAGATCGCGAGCCACCAGGGTAGCCAGCGATATCAACCAGGCGGGCGTGTCGGGCGTGGCGTTAATCCAGAGAAACAGCGACCGGTTTAGCGCTTCCAGCATGGTTATTTCCTCATCTCGTTCAGCGGTACCTGACGTACCTGAAAGTAAAAACGGGCCGGTGAGGCCTTAAAGTGTCGCAATCTGCTCAGAGGTTTGCGCGGCGGCCAGGCCGTCACGGCATCCCTGAAGGCAGCCGCATAAGGTAGAAGCGGCCCAATAAAAGTTAAATAGGCTCGCTCTTAATTCCGTTAGCGGTTGTGGTTTCGTTAAGGATTGAGGACAGAAAAAGGGGAACGGGCAGGAAACAGCGGAAAACAAAAAGAAAAAAACCCGTCAATCATAAGATTAACGGGCTCCACAATCTGGGGATTTCAAAGAAAAGCAGTGGCATTAATTATGACTGCGGGCACCAGCAAAAGTTCGCAAACAATCGGAAATTATTTTAGCCACCCATCATTGGCCAGATCAGCACGATTAACGTTCCGGCCAGCGTGAGCAGGACGTTAGCGATAGCGTAAGTTCCCGCATAGCCGAGGGCCGGAATATTGCTGCGGGCCGTGTCGCTGATAATTTCCATGGCTGGCGCGCAGGTGCGAGCGCCCATAATGGCGCCAAACAGCAAGGCGCGGTTCATTTTCAGTACCCAGGCGCCAAAAACAAAGCTGATCACCACCGGCAGCAGGCTGACCGTCAGGCCGGCCGCCAGCATCAGCAGACCGGTATCGCCCATGCCGTGCGAAAGACCGCTGCCCGCGCTTAATCCTACGCCCGCCATAAATACCATCAGGCCAAACTCTTTCACCATCGTTAAGGCGCCCTGCGGGATATAACCAAAGGTCGGATGGTTCGCCCGCAGAAAGCCCAGCATGATCCCGGCGAACAGCAGGCCAGCCGCGTTGCCCACGCTAAAGCTGAAGCGGCTGAACTGAAAGGTGACCATGCCCACCATCAGCCCGATAATAAAGAAGGCGCAAAAGGCCAGCAGATCGGTAACCTGGCTGTGAATAGAAATAAAGCCGATTTTGTCAGCCACCGACTTCACCCGCCGCGCTTCACCGCTGATTTGCAGCACGTCGCCTTTGTTTAAAATAATGCTGTCATCAATAGGCATTTCAATCTGGCTACGGATCACACGGTTCAGAAAGCAGCCGTGATCCGTCAGCTTGAGCTGGCTGAGCCTTCTGTTCACGGCGTTATTGTTTTTGACCACGATCTCTTCGGTGATGATGCGCATATCCAACAGATCGCGATCGAACACCTCTTTGCCGTTGCGGAAGCTGGGGTCAAGACGGGAATGCGCATCCGGGTAACCCACTAATGAAATCTCGTCTCCCTGCTGCAGGACGGCATCGCCGTCAGGATTGGCAAGAATGCCGTTGCGGCGGATACGCTCTATATAGCAGCCGGTTTGCCGATAGATGCCCAGCTCGCGCAGGTTCTTACCGTCAATCCAGGCGACCAGCTCCGGCCCTACGCGATAGGCGCGGATCACCGGCAGGTAAACCTTGCGCTGTTCGGCATCCAGGCCACGCTCACGGGCAATCTGCTGCGCGCTGGTCGGCAGATCCTGGTGCTGAAGCCGGGGAAGATAGCGTGCGCCGAAAATCAGGCTGACCAGCCCGACCAGGTAGGTCAGCGCATAGCCCAGGCTGAGGTTGTTCTGCGCCTGGCTCAGCATCGCACCGCTGGGATAGGTATGGCGCAGCGTGTCGCCAGCCCCCACTAATACCGGCGTGGACGTCATGGAGCCTGCCAGCATACCGGCGGTCAGACCGATATCCCAGCCAAAGAGTTTGCCCAGCCCCAGCGCAATCAGCACCGCGCTGGAAACCATGACCAGCGCCAGCATCAGATAATTTTTGCCGTCGCGGAAGAAAATAGAGAAAAAATTCGGCCCGGCTTCCACACCCACACAAAAAATAAATAACATAAAACCGAGATTAAGGGCGTTGGGATTCATCGTAAAATGCTGCTGGCCAAGCAGAAGAGAAACAACTAAAACGCCAATAGAATTACCCAGTTGGACTGAACCCAGGCGTAATTTACCCAGACAGAGCCCGAGCGCCAGTACGACGAATAATAACAGAATGTCATTTCCACTTAACAAATCTGCGACGTTTATATTCACGGTTTAACTTCTTGTTTACTAGTAACATGTTGAATTAAAGGGTGTTTTACGCTAAATTTATTGCACTGCCATCAGAGCAGCGGCAACATTCAGGAATTTCCGCGAATTACAGCCCAGAGCCAAATAAAACGGTCGTCATTTTAATCGCTTCACGCTTTTTCAGCCAGTAAAAGCCATGGCTTTTGTTTATTTAGAACAGGGAAAATCAGTCCGGCGTCATTCCGGCCAGGTGATAACATCAATTACCGAGAGAAGATCCTATTATGTTTAAGGGTATGTCCTGGACAAGCGTAGCGTTTAGTTTTGTTCTCTACAGCATCGTTTTTCTGGCGGTACGTTACGGTATGGTCATAGAGGGGACGGCCTGGGCACAGGCGAGGCCGGGCCTGTTGATGTTTACTCTGCCGGGCGCTATCGCGGCGCTGACCTCAAAAGAGCACCCGCTGACGATAGCGTTATTGGGCGCTTTACTGGCTACGCCGCTTTGCCTGATTTTTCTGCACTACTATTCGCTGCACTATCACGCACCGTTGCAGGAGCTGGCTTTTGATACCAGCGCGATATTCTGGTGCGGTTCCGGCGCGCTGGCCGTTATGCTCTGCCGCACGCTGTTCTGGCATTCGCACAGCTAAGCGCGGCAGGCAAAAAAAAGAGGGCCGCATGGCGGCCCTCTTTTTTATCATCCCAACAAAAGTCAGGAACAGAAAGTCTTACTGGAACAGGCCCAGGTTTTCTTTGGCGTAGGCTTCAAAATCGGTGCAGCCGCCAATGTGAGTCTGGTCGAGGAAAATCTGCGGTACGGTTTCCACCGGTTTGCCCACGGTTTTTTCCAGATCGGCTTTGGTGATGCCTTCAGCGTGGATATCCACGTAGCGGAAGTTAAAATCTTCACGCTCTTCGGTCAGTTTTTCAGCCAGTTCTTTAGCGCGGACACAATAAGGACAGCCAGGACGTCCAAAAATTACGGCAAACATAGGGTTCTCCTCAAAGGTCAGATTTAGTGTGATGTACATCACAACTTATCATGTAATGGCGCTTATCATGCCCACTTCCGCAGGTGAAAGAAAGAAGGAATTACCTGTCGTTTCGATTCGTTTCATCTATATAGAGATAAACCGGTTACGCTGTATGAACGCTTAACACCCAGAGACGGAGGCGGTATGGGCGGTTTAACCTTCAGTAACATGCCTAAACCAGTGCTGATTGCCGAGGCGCTGGGCGGAATTATCCTGCTGCTCTCTTACTTAGCGCTGCATCAGGTGCTACCCTTGCCTGCATCTTTTTCCGGAGCCTTTGCTGCCACGATCCTGCTTATCGTTGGCCTTATGATGATGCTGCCCGCCGCCATCGTGATGATGTGGCGTACGGCGAAAGCAATGGCGCCGGAGCTGTTTAACTTGTCTGAAAAATCCTCACCAGGAGAGAAGCATGACGCCGACCATTGAGCTACTTTGCTCCCACCGTTCTATCCGATCTTTTACTGACCAGCCTATCGGCGAGGCTGAACGAGCGGCGATTATCGCGGCCGCGCAGGCGGCTTCCAGCTCCAGCTTTTTGCAGTGCTCTTCCATTATCCGCATCACCGACAAAGCGGTGCGTGAGAAGCTGGTCGAGCTGACCGGCGGACAAAAATATGTTGGCCAGGCCGCCGAGTTTTGGGTTTTTTGCGCCGATTTTAACCGTCATCAGCAGATCTGTCCGGAAGCGCAGCTGGGCCTGGCGGAGCAGCTGCTGCTGGGCTGCGTGGATACCGCGCTGATGGGGCAAAACGCGCTGGTGGCCGCAGAATCGCTGGGGCTGGGCGGCGTTTATATCGGCGGCATCCGTAACAGCATCGCCGAAGTCACCGAGCTGCTGGGTCTGCCGAAGTTCGTGCTGCCGCTGTTTGGGCTGTGCCTGGGCTGGCCTGAGCAGATCCCGCAGTTAAAACCCCGCATGCCGGCCGCTATGCTGGTTCACGAGAATCGCTATCAGCCGATCGACCCGGACACGCTGGCCGCTTATGACGCCCAGCACGAGGCGTATTATCTGACGCGTGAAAGCAACGCGCGGCGTGAAAGCTGGAGCGAACATATCCAGAAAACCATTATCAAAGAAAGTCGTCCGTTTATGCTTGATTACCTGCATAAGCAGGGATGGGCAACCCGTTAAAACCCTTTCGGAGAAATCGGGTGAAAATAGCGATTCTTTCCCGGGACGGCTCGCTCTATTCCTGCAAGCGGCTGCTGGCAGCCGCCCAGCTACGCGGTCACAGCGTTGAAGTTATCGATCCGCTGTCCTGCTATATGAATATCAATCCCGGATCGTCGGCCATTCATTACCAGGGCAGGCAGCTGAGCCATTATGATGCGGTTATCCCGCGTATTGGACCGGCTATCACCTTTTACGGCACGGCCGTTTTGCGGCAGTTTGAGGTTTGCGGCAGCTATCCGCTTAACGAATCGGTCGCTATCACCCGCGCGCGCGACAAGCTGCGTTCTTTGCAGCTGCTTGCCAGGGAAGGCATTCCCATGCCGATTACGGGCTTTGCGCATTCGCCGGACGATACCAGCGATCTGATCGAGATGGTGGGTGGCGCGCCGCTGGTCGTCAAGCTGGTGGAGGGCACGCAGGGCATCGGCGTGGTGCTGGCGGAGACGCGTCAGGCGGCCGAAAGCGTGATTGACGCTTTCCGCGGCCTTAACGCGCATATTCTGGTGCAGGAATTTATCAAGGAAGCCAGAGGCAAGGATATCCGCTGCCTGGTGATCGGCGGCAGGGTAGTGGCGGCTATTGAGCGGCAGGCCAAAGAAGGCGAGTTCCGCTCGAACCTGCATCGCGGCGGCAAAGCGCGCAGGGTGGAGATCACCGACAGCGAGCGGGAGATTGCCGTGCACGCGGCGGCGACGCTGGGTCTGGACGTGGCGGGCGTGGATATTTTACGCGCCGAGCGCGGGCCGCTGGTGATGGAGGTTAATGCCTCACCGGGTCTGGAAGGCATCGAAAAGACCACGGGGAGGGATATCGCCACGCAGATGATCGCCTGGATTGAGCAGCAGGCGAAGCCTGGTTTCTGTCTGAAAACCGGCGGTTGACCTGATATTTACTACACAGTCGTGGTGTTCAGGGGCTTTTTTACGTAAGCTAGGGCGCAATTTTAAGGCAGTAAGAGACCAATTACATGGATTCACTCGTCGTTCCCGATATCGAGCTTTTACGACGTTGGCTGGATCAGCAGAGCATCACCTGGTTTGAGTGCGATTCCTGTCAGGCGCTTCACCTGCCGCATATGCAGAATTTCGACGGGGTGTTTGATGCCAAGCTGGATCTGGTGGACAACGTTATTCTGTTTTCCGCGCTGGCGGAAGTCAAACCCACCGCACTGATCCCGCTGGTGGGCGATCTGTCACAGATCAACGCCAGTTCACTGACGGTGAAAGCTTTCGTTGATATCCAGGATGATAATCTGCCCAAGCTGATTGTCTGCCAGTCGCTTACCATCACGGCTGGCCTGACCTATGGGCAGTTCGTGCATTTTATGAAGCAGAGTGAAGAGCAGATCTCAATGGTAGTGATGGAAGCCTTTGCCAATCATCTGCTGATGATGAGCGAAGAGGAAGATCGCGGCGAAATCATCGCTTCACACTCTATGCTGCACTGATTTTCAGTCACTATTTCAGGGCCTGGCGGCCCTGACGGACGCATATCTCCCTGTTTAAGGCCGCATCCGGCCGTTTCCTTCATTTTTCCCCCGCGCTTTTCCCGCTTTTATGCTGGCTCAGGGCCGTTTTTCCCCTATTTTCTGCGCCGTTTTCCCGCTCCCGGCTCGCTTGCATAGAGTAAAACCAGGCGAATATCGATAAAAGGCGTTTTTTGCGCCCGGCTCTGGTCTGGCCTGCATTGTGGGACTATCCTTGCGAAACTGCATTTTGTGTGCAAGGTCGCAGCAGGTATAGGTTTTTTCTATTTAACAGCGCGGCGGCTAATCCTTACAGTAAGCGAAACGCCGTTGGCCCGCTTTTAGCCGTAATTATCTCTGTTCAGGAGGATGGAAAACATGTTCAACCAGCGTAAAAAATGGTTGTCAGGCTTGGTTGCTGGCATGGTGATGGCGGTTTCAGCTGGCGCCACGGCGGCGGATAAGACGCTGCACGTCTATAACTGGTCCGACTATATTGCGCCCAATACCGTGCCTGATTTTGAGAAGCAGAGCGGCATTAAAGTCGTCTACGACGTGTTCGACTCCAACGAGGTGCTGGAAGGCAAGCTGATGGCCGGCAGCACCGGCTACGATATCGTGGTGCCATCCTCCAGTTTTCTGGCGCGCCAGCTACAGTCCGGCGTCTTTCAGCCGCTGGATAAGAGCAAGCTGCCAAATTATAAAAACCTCGATCCTGATTTGCTGAAAAAGGTTGAGCAGCACGATCCGGGCAACAAATACGCCATTCCCTACCTTTGGGCCACCACCGGCATTGGTTATAACGTCGATAAGGTGAAAGCCGCACTGGGCAAAGATGCGCCGGTTAACAGCTGGGATCTGGTGCTGAAGCCGGAGAATCTGGAAAAACTCAAAAGCTGCGGCGTCTCTTTCCTGGACGCTCCGGAAGAGATTTTTGCTACCGTTCTGAACTACCTGGGCAAAGATCCTAACAGCAGTGATGCCAAAGATTATTCCGGCGCGGCGACCGATCTGCTGCTGAAGCTGCGTCCGAGCATCCGCTACTTCCACTCTTCGCAGTACATTAACGATCTGGCGAACGGCAATACCTGCGTGGCTATCGGCTGGGCGGGCGACGTGCTGCAGGCGAAGAATCGCGCTGCCGCCGCGAAAAACGGCGTGAACATCGCCTATAGCATTCCAAAAGAGGGCGCGCTGGCGTTCTTCGATATGCTGGCCATTCCTAAAGATGCGAAGAACATGGATGAGGCTTATCAGTTCCTGAACTATCTGATGGAGCCAGCCGTGATGGCGAATATCTCCAACAAGATTTTTTACGCCAGCGGCAATAAAGCGTCGGTGCCGTTAGTGGAGGCCAGCGTACGCGACAATCCGGGCATCTATCCCAACGCGGAGACGATGGCTAAATTGTTTGTGCTGAAAGTCCAGGATCCGAAACTCGATCGTGTGCGCACGCGGGCATGGACTAAAGTTAAAAGTGGCAAGTAGCTGAAGCCTCACTGAGTTATCACAGAGGCGACCCCGCCTCTGTTTTCTTTTTATACGGCATGACCGTTTAAAAGCGCCGGAGTGTAATGGAAGTGAACGACGCGATCCCTCGTCCGCAAAAAAAAGTCAGCAGGGCGGTTACGCCGCTGCTGGAAATTCGCAATCTGACCAAGTCCTTTGACGGACAGCACGCGGTTGACGACGTCAATCTGACAATTTACAAAGGTGAGATCTTCGCGCTGCTGGGCGCTTCCGGCTGCGGCAAATCCACACTGCTGCGGATGCTGGCCGGGTTTGAAGCGCCTACCTCCGGGCAGATTATGCTGGATGGCCAGGATCTCTCCCACGTGCCGCCCTATCAACGCCCGGTCAATATGATGTTTCAGTCCTATGCGCTTTTTCCGCATATGACGGTGGAGCAAAATATCGCCTTCGGCCTGAAACAGGATCGGCTGCCCAAGGCTGAGATCGCCGAGCGCGTCAGTGAGATGCTGGCGCTGGTGCATATGCAGGAGTATGCAAAGCGCAAACCGCACCAGCTTTCCGGCGGACAACGGCAGCGCGTGGCGCTGGCCCGCAGTCTGGCTAAACGCCCTAAGCTGCTGCTGCTGGACGAGCCGATGGGCGCGCTGGATAAAAAACTGCGTGACCGGATGCAGCTGGAGGTGGTGGACATTCTGGAGCGCGTTGGCGCGACCTGCGTGATGGTTACTCACGATCAGGAAGAAGCGATGACGATGGCCGGACGTATCGCCATTATGAATCGCGGCAAGTTCGTGCAGATCGGCGAGCCGGAAGAGATTTACGAGCATCCCACTACGCGTTACAGCGCCGAGTTTATCGGTTCAGCAAATATTTTTCAGGGAATGCTGCGCGAGCGCCAGCCAGACGGCCTGATTATCGACAGTCCAGGCCTGATCCATCCGCTGAAGGTTGATTCCGACGCATCCATTGTGGACGGCGTGCCTGTACACGTGGCGCTGCGCCCGGAAAAAGTCATGCTGAGCGATGAAGTGCCCGCCGATGGCTGTAACTTTGCCGTGGGCGAAGTGGTGTATATTGCCTATCTGGGCGATCTCTCCATCTACCATGTGCGCCTGCACAGCGGCCAGATGATCAGCGCGCAGTTGCAGAATGGCTATCGCTTCCGTAAAGGGGCACCGACCTGGGGAGACGAAGTCCGCCTCTGCTGGGATACGGATAGCTGCGTCGTGCTGACGCAATAAGGGGAGGCGTTTATGACTCAAGTTACTGCGTCCAGACGTCCGGCATTGCTGAACAGGCTGCGCTCAAGCCGCAAGCTGGCGATCGCGCTGCCTTATCTCTGGCTGGTCCTGCTGTTTCTGCTGCCGTTTCTGATCGTGCTCAAGATAAGCTTCGCCGATATTGCGCGAGCGATCCCACCCTATACTGACCTGTTCAGCTGGGCGGATGGTCAGCTGACCGCGGTGATCAATTTTGGCAACTATCTGACGCTGACGGACGATCCGCTCTATATCGATGCCTACCTGCACTCGCTCCAGGTGGCGGCAATTTCTACCGTAGCCTGCCTGATTATCGGCTATCCGCTGGCGTGGGCCGTGGCGTACAGTTCGCCTTCTACCCGCAATATCCTACTGCTGCTGGTGATCCTGCCTTCCTGGACCTCCTTTTTGGTGCGCGTTTATGCCTGGATGGGCATTCTGAACGATAACGGCGTGCTGAACCGTTTTCTGATGTGGAGCGGCATTATCGATCATCCGGTGGCAATCCTTTATACCAATCTCGCGGTCTATATCGGCATCGTCTACTGCTATCTGCCTTTTATGGTGCTGCCTATTTACACCGCGCTTACCCGTATCGACTATTCGCTGGTGGAAGCCTCGCTGGATTTAGGTGCCCGTCCGCTGAAAACGTTCTTTAGCGTAATAGTGCCGCTGACCAAAGGCGGCATTATCGCCGGCTCCATGCTGGTGTTTATTCCGGCAGTCGGCGAATACGTTATCCCGGAACTGCTCGGCGGCCCGGACAGCATCATGATCGGCCGCGTGCTGTGGCAGGAGTTCTTTAACAACCGCGACTGGCCGGTCGCCTCGGCGCTGGCGGTAATTATTCTGCTGATCCTGATCCTGCCTATCATCTGGTTTCATAAGCATCAGAACAAAGAGCTGGGAGAAAAAGCATGAGTGCTTTGCCGACCGTGCGCTCCCCGTGGCGTATTGCAATCCTGATAGTCTGCTTTTTCTTCCTGTACGCGCCGATGGTGCTGCTGGTGGTCTATTCCTTTAACTCATCGCAGCTGGCCGCCTGGGAAAGCTTCTCGCTGCACTGGTACAACGTGCTGTTCCACGATGGCGCGATGATAAGCGCGGTCACGCTGAGTCTGACCATCGCCGCGCTGTCGGCAACGGCCGCGGTGATTTTGGGCACGATGGCGGCGGTAGCGATCGTCCGCTTCGGCCGCTTTAAGGGATCAACCGGCTTCGCCTTTATGCTTACCGCACCGCTGGTGATGCCGGACGTGATCACCGGGCTGTCGCTGCTGCTGCTGTTTGTGGCAATGGGCAATACCTTTGGCTGGCCTGGCGATCGCGGCATGCTCACTATCTGGCTGGCGCACGTTACTTTCTGTACGGCCTATGTAGCGGTAGTGATCAACGCCCGTCTGCGCGAGCTGGACCGCTCTATTGAGGAAGCGGCAATGGATTTAGGTGCCACGCCGCTGAAGGTCTTCTTCGTGATCACCGTACCGATGATCGCGCCCGCGATCGTCACCGGCTGGCTGCTGGCCTTTACGCTGTCGCTGGACGATCTGGTGATTGCCAGCTTCGTTACCGGGCCGGGCGCGACCACGCTGCCAATGCAGATTTTCGCCACCGTGCGGCGCGGCGTTAATCCGGAGATTAACGCGCTGGCGTCGCTGATCCTGTTTGTGGTGGGCATTGTTGGCTTTATTGCCTGGCGGTTTATGGCGCACGAAGAGAAACAGCGCATTCGGGATGCGCAGCGCGCGCAAAAAGGTCACTAACGGCAGGCCGATCAGGGACGATCGGCCTGGCGGCGCCGCCAGCCTGAATGGCGGCGCGACTAGCCTAAAATCTTTATCACGCAGGCCTTAAAGATTTTCACCCCGACCGGCAGCGCATCCAGGTCAAAACGCATATCCGGATGGTGCAAACCCGGCGTCAGGCCGGTGCCCAGCCCCCAAAACCCTGCTTTGATTGCCGGACGCTGCACGGGATAGTGGAAGAAATCTTCACTGCCCGGCGTTGAGCGTACCGGCATTAACGCCGCTTCACCCAATACCTCTTTGATCGCTTCCGCCACCAGCGCCGTCATCTCCGCATCGATCTCAGCGGCGGGCATCGCTTTCAGCACTGCAATTTTAGCGGTAGCGCCGTAGGCCGCCGCGCTTTGCGTTATCGCTCGCTCCACCCGACTTTGCAGCTGCGTCATATCCTCGTTTTCCGCCGCGCGCAGGTCAAACACTACGCGGGCCGTGTCGGGAACGGAGTTAGTGACGCCCGCATCGCATAAAAACCGGGTGGCCTTGGCGCTCCAGCTTTTACCCGGCGCCATATGCACGGCGTTAACAGCCTGTACGGCGCTGACCGCGGCATCCAGCGCGTTGATGCCCAAATGCGGCCGCGCGGCGTGAGCGGTTTGCCCACCTATGGTGGCTTCAAGAGTGACGCAGGCGGAATAGTACATGGCGGGGATCGCGGTGCCGACGGCGCACTCCTCCGCCGGACGAAGATGAAAGCCCAGCAGCATATCCACATCCTCGACCGCGCCGCCTGCTACCATTGCCAGCGCGCCGGTGCCCAACTCTTCCGCTGGCTGGAAAATGAGCTTCAGGCGGCCTCGTTTAACTGCGTTCTCTGCTTTTAGCTCCTGCGCGGCGGTCAGCACCACGGAAGAGTGCGCGTCGTGCCCGCAGGTATGGCGCGCGCAGGCCTCGCCGTCGATGATATGCCCCAGCGCGTCCATATCGGCGCGCAGCGCCAGCGTTGGGCCGGGTACGCCGCTGTCGAGCAGGGCGACGATACCGGTTGTGCCGTTGACGTTTTCCGTCACCTGAAACCCGGCGGCTTTCAGCTGCTGACCCAGGTAAGCGGAAGTCTTAAACTCCTCAAATCCCAGCTCCGGGATTTCATGCAGAAAGGCGTAATGTTCCAAAACTTTTAACACGATAAAGCCTCCATTAAGCGATAAAACGCATCACCAGCATGGCGATAACGGCATTCAGAACGCTGGTCAGCATCAGTAGCGGCCAGTGCTTTTTCGGCACGTCGGCCACGCCCAGCAGGCGACCCATATATTGCAGCTGCGATCCCATCAGAAAGATGGCCGGCGCCAGGATGGTAATATCGGCGCCGGTCAGCACGCCTTTCGCCAGCAGGCTTACCGCCACGCCGGTTCCGGCCGACGACGAAAGCCAGGCGGTAAGCAGCACCGTCACGGCTTCGCCCGGTAGCCCAAACAGGCCCATTACGGGCGCAAAGACCTTGCCGATAAAGGCCATCACGCCCAGCAGGTTAAGCATCTCGGCAATCACGTACGCCATAATGACGTTAGGCATTAAATTATGAATAGCGATATGAAACCCTTTGCGCGCGCCAACCACGAACACATCAAAAGGATTATGGGAAACGGCAACGGGCGGATTATTTTTCATGCTGGAAATCCTGCTTATAAACAGTAGCTAACACCAGGCGCACCACGGCAGCGCCAACAAACTTTAATACAAACATCAGCACCAGCGGCACCAGCACCGGGACGGAAAGCGAGACGAACAGCGCCGAGCCAATGGCAAAATAGTTGTTAATCAGCCCCGCGCCGGAGTATTGCCAGGCGGCCATAATCACCACGTCCTTTTTACCTATCTGTTTCTCATCGTGCAGCTCTTTGGTCAGCGCCGCGCCCGCATCGGTGCTTTGCAAATCGGTGATCAGCGCCAGCCCGCAGCGGCCCGGAATGCCGAGCAGGGGTTTTAACAGCGGCGTCAGCAGCTTATGAGCGGCGCGGATGGCGCCATAGTGGGTGAAGATTTCCAGCAGGCCCAGCGCCAGCATCACCGTCGGCACCAGCGAAAGCGCAAACAGAAAACCGGCTTTAGCGCCCGTGCCGCCCTCACCGAGAAAGGTGGCGCGCGCGGCATCCTTAATGGTGCCGAACTTGCCGCCGAGGGTGGTGAAGTCAAACGCGCCCAGCCATTTTGCCCCTTCCACGTTTAAAAACAGGCCGGAAAAAAAGAGAATAGCCACGATCAGGGCCAGATAAGCGCCAATGCCTGGCGTCCAGTGTTCACGAGCTTTTGCCGATCCAGTCTCCATTTCTGTCTCCCGAGTAGCGATCCGAAAAATCTTATCCAGTGGCAATTGTGCGTAAACTGGACTAAACATAAATTGCTGCCAATTCAACAGGTGAGAAGCAGTTATCGTGCCAGGAAAGAGGCTCGAGCAAAGAAAGCCTCGCGCTTTCTTTTTCTCTGGCGCTAACGAAGCGACAGCCGTGGCCGAAAGCACGGCAAACGGGGGCAGGGGAACGCTGCACGGGCATACCTGCACTAAAACGGAGCATGGACGGGAGAAAATGATGTCAGAGGTGCTGAAACAGGAGCCAGCCTGCGAGATCCCCGTCCCGGTGGTGGTGGCGGCAATCGCTATCATTATGACACGCTGCCTGAGCGTCGCGCTGGAAGTGCATGAAATGGGGCTGAATACGCTGCTGAATGTTATCCATCTTGCCGCGCAAAGCTGGAGCGCCACCCTGATATTTATCGCCAGCCAGCTGCTCTTTTTTATTGAGCTACGCTGTGCGCTTGCGCTATTGCATGGCCGCCGCTGGGGACGTCTGGGCTACGGCTGTTCGCAGCTGATCGTGATCGGTTATATGCTGATGGCGTCGGCGGGCTGGATCGGCCCGGAAATATTTTCTTTACACGGCGAGCAGGGGCATCTGCTGCTCTCGCAAAAGCTGCCTGACCTGCTGGTGCTGGTGCTGCTCTTTTTCCCTGCCAGCAGCCGGGAATTTTTTCAGCAGCGCTGATCCCACAGTGGTACAATCCCCGCCCGCTTTTGTTTGACGAGATTTGACATGCACTGCGCCCTTTATGATGCCGATCGCTGCCGCTCCTGCCAGTGGCTGGATCGCCCCTATTCGCAACAGCTGAACCAGAAGCAGTCTGAGCTGCAACAGCTTCTGTCCGCGCAGGCGGTCAGCGAATGGCTGCCGCCGGTCACTTCGGCGCAGCAGGGCTTTCGCAACAAGGCGAAAATGGTGGTCAGCGGCAGCGTGGAGCGCCCGCTGCTCGGCATTGTGCATCGCGACGGGACGCCAGTCGATCTTTGTGGCTGTCCGCTTTATCCCGACAGCTTCGCCGCGGTATTTGCGCAGCTGAAACCCTTTATCGCCCGCGCGGGTCTGACGCCGTATAACGTGGCGCGCAGGCGCGGCGAGCTGAAGTTTATCCTGCTGACGGAAAGCAGCCGCAGCGGCGAGCTGATGCTGCGCTTTGTGCTGCGATCCAAAGAGAAGCTGACCCAGCTCACTAACGCGCTGCCCGCCCTGCAGGCGCAGCTGCCGCAGCTGAGCGTGATTTCAGCCAATATTCAGCCGGTGCATATGGCGATTCTGGAAGGCGAAGAAGAGATCCCGCTAACGGAAAATCAGGCGCTGGCCGACCAGCTGAACGACGTGCCGCTGTGGATCCGGCCGCAGAGTTTTTTTCAGACCAACCCGGCGGTAGCCGCCTCGCTGTATGCTACGGCAAGAGCATGGGTAAGCGAGCTGGGCGTCAAAAGCATGTGGGATCTGTTCTGCGGCGTAGGCGGCTTCGGCCTGCATTGCGCCACGCCAGAGATGTCGCTGACCGGTATTGAAATCAGCGCGGAGGCCATCGCCTGCGCTAAACGGTCAGCGGAAAAGATGGGGCTGGAGAAAGTCAGCTTCGCCGCGCTGGACTCTACGGCGTTTGCTACCGGCGAAGGCAGCACGCCCGATCTGGTGCTGGTCAATCCGCCGCGTCGCGGTATTGGCGCCGCGCTCTGCGAGTATCTGAGCCGCATGGCGCCGCCGTTCATTCTTTATTCCAGCTGCAACGCGCAGACCATGGCTACCGATATCGCCCGCCTGAGCGAATACACCCTTGTTAAAGTCCAGCTGTTCGATATGTTCCCGCATACCGCGCACGGCGAAGTGCTGACGCTGCTACGGCATCTCTGACTCGGCGGGCAGATCGGCTGTCGGGCCAAGCCAGCGCTGCTTCAGCATGTGCAGCGTACCGTCATCGCTCAGGCTTTGTAGCGCGCCATTCAGCTGCTCCAGCAGCGCCTTATCGCCTTTACGTACTGCGATACCCAAGCCTGCACTAAAATAGCGATTATCCGTAATCGGCTTGCCTACGGCGTCCAGGCCGGGATTGCTTCTCAGGATGGTCTGCATGGAAGGCGTCTCGCCAAAAATGGCGTCGAGCCTGGCGCTGCGGATATCCAGAAGCGCATTCTGATAGTTGTCGTACGCGACAGGAATGATATCCGGCCACGAACTTTGCAGCCAGGCCTGTAAGGTTGTGGCATCGGCGACGCCAACGCGCTTGCCGCGTAGCTCCGCTAAAGAGGCGTAGCGGCCTTTAACCGCAATCACCATGCCGGAACTTTCCAGATAAGGCTGGGTGAAATCCGCCTCTTCCCGGCGCTCTTCGGTAATATCCAGGCCGGAAATCACCGCGTCATAGCGGTTGAATTTTAGCGAAGGCAGCAGGCGGTCAAAATCATTATTGGTAAAGAGGCACTGCCGCGCTATTTTTTCGCACAGGGCTTTTGCCAGCTCGATATCAAACCCCACCAGCTGATGCCCGGCATTCAGGTAGACAAAAGGCGGATAGGTCGCCGAAGTGGCAAAGCGAAGCGGGCCGCTGGCCAGCGCGTTGGCAGCAAATCCGACAAGTAGAAAAACGCAAACCTTAAGCATGTCTCCGGCCCTTGCGTGAATATTATCGGGATAGTATGACGGCTGCCGCCGCGGCGTTATGCGCGGATTAACTGACGGTTAAGCGCTGTTATTTGACGAATGCCGACGACCGATGCCGCCGGCATGGTGGCTCAGCTACGGCGCTCGAAAGCCAGCGCTCGTCGTTCTATCAGGCGCATCATCAGCGTCAGCAGGCCGTTAACGCACAGGTAAATGACGCCTGCTGCGGCAAAAACCGTCACGTCGTAGGTTCGCCCGTAAAGCTGCTGTCCCTGGCCCATCACTTCCATTAGCGTAATGGTATAAGCCAGCGAGGTGCTCTTAAATACCAGCACCACCTCGTTGGAATAAGAGGAAAGCGCGCGTTTAAACGCGTAGGGCAGCAGAATGCGCAGCGTATCTTTACGGTTCATCCCCAGCGCGGCACAGGATTGCCACTGACCGGCAGGAATAGCTCTGACCG
Source organism: Erwinia sp. TECH1 (assembly GCF_054057575.1). Classification (NCBI taxonomy): domain Bacteria; kingdom Pseudomonadati; phylum Pseudomonadota; class Gammaproteobacteria; order Enterobacterales; family Erwiniaceae; genus Erwinia; species Erwinia sp. TECH1. The sequence goes on from NZ_JBSRZK010000001.1 coordinate 1,709,259, forward strand.
CGCCGTAAAACAGCTGGGTGGTATAGGCCGCGCTGTTAAGCGAAAGCGCGAGCAGGGCGCAAAGCCAGGGCTGCGACAGCCCGTTCCATAGCCACGGGATCGCCTGAATGGAAGGAAACTGTCCCGGCCCATAGTAAATCAAAAAGATTTGCACCAGCAGCGGTGTGCCGGTGAACAGCGTAATATAGCCGCGCACGACCTGGCTCAGTACCGGGATCTTCAGCGACAGGATCACCGTGAACAGCAACGCCAGCAGCAGCGCCAGCAGCAGTGAGGCCACCGTCAGCGTCAGGCTGGTATGCAGCCCTTTCAGCAGCTCGGGTAAATAGCTCAGCATCCGTTATTCCCCTGCTCAAAACGGGTGGTACGCGCTTCGATACGCTTTAAAACCTGCTGGCTGAGCAGCGTGATAATTAAATAAATCGCCGCCGCCACCATGTACCAGGTAAAAGGCTCCTGCGTGCGTGAGGCGATGCTTTTGGTTTGCAGCATAATATCGTTGACGCTGATCAGCGATACCAGCGCCGTATCCTTCAGCAGCACCAGCCACTGGTTGCCCAGGCCCGGCAGCGCGTGACGCCACATCTGCGGCAGGATCAGACGGAAGAATATCGCCGGCGTTTTCATGCCCAGCGCCTGGCCCGACTCCCACTGTCCCTGAGGCACCGCCTTCAGCGCGCCGCGCAGCGTCTGCGAAGCGTAAGAGGAATAAAGGATCGACAGCGCGATAACGCCGCAGAGAAACGGGCTGACGTCGAAATTCTCAATCGTCATCTGCACCGGCAATGAAGCGAAGCCCAGATGCAGCGTAAAGCCGTCGGAAAGCGTCAGTAACAGCTGCGAGGCGCCAAAATAGACGAACAGCACCACCAGAATTTCCGGCAGCCCGCGAAACAGCGTCACCAGCGCGGTGCCGATCCAGGCGACCGGCCGCCAGCGGGCGGATTCCCAGACGGCGAAAATCATCGCCAGAATCAGGCCTGCGGCCAGCGCAGAAACGGCAAGGCCGACGGTCATCCCGGCGGCGCTTGCAAGAGGATAAAATTCGTTCATTCCGTTATTGCTGGAACCATTTGCTGTAGATGGTTTTATAGGTGCCGTCGGCTTTCACTTTATCCAGCGCGGCGTTGAATTTGCCCTGAAGCTGGGTGTTGCCCTGGCGCAGGGCGATACCCAGTCCGGTGCCGAAGTAGTCTTTATCGGTGACCTTCTCACCAACCGCGGCCAGCGAGGTGTTCTGCTTCAGCCACTCGTTAACCACCGCCGTGTCGCCGAATACGGCATCAATACGGCCGTTTTTCAGATCCAGAATGGCGTTCTGATAGCTGTCGTAAGGCACGGTTTTTACCTCCGTCAGTTTCTCGGTCAGGTATTTCTGGTGCGTAGTGCCGTTCTGCACGCCGACGCGTTTGCCTTTCAGCGCGGCTACGTCAGCAACTTTGCCTTTCTGCGCGATAAATAAAGCGGAATTATCGTAATAGGTTTTGGTAAACAGCACCTGTTTTTCACGCTCGGGCGTAATATCCATTCCGGCCATCACGGCGTCGAAGCGACGGAACTTCAGGCTTGGGATCAGGCTGTCGAAAGCCTGATTGGTAAAGGTGCAGGTCGCGTCCATCTCTTTACACAGCGCGTTCGCTAAATCGACATCAAAACCCTGAATTTTGTTGTCGGAATCGACAAATTCAAAAGGAGGATAAGAGGCTTCAGTAGCAAAACGGATGGTCTGCGCGGCGCTGGCGCTCAGGCTTACACCGGCTAACAGCGCGGCAAGTACGATTTTTTTCATCATTATGTCCTGCATCAGTGCGAAAGATAATTGGCAAACGCTTCGGTTTGCGGCTGTGTAAAGCGGCTGGCGTCACCCTGTTCCACGATATAACCATTCTCCATATAGACGACGCGGCTGGCCGTTTTGCGCGCCACTTCGACCTCATGGGTAACGATCACCTGAGTGATATTGGTTTCAGAGAGTTCCTGAATAATCGCCACGATCTGCGCCGTGATTTCCGGATCCAGCGCCGCCGTTGGTTCATCAAACAGCAGCACGGCCGGTTCCATCATTAATGCGCGGGCGATAGCAACACGCTGCTGCTGTCCACCGGACAGGTGCAGAGGAAAACGGTCGGCGAATTTGGTCAGGCGCAGGCGTTCCAGCAGTTTTTCGGCACGAGCCAGCGCCCGATCCTTGCTTAATCCCAGCACGCGGCAGGGCGCTTCGATCAGGTTCTGCATCACCGTCAGGTGCGGCCAGAGATTGTACTGCTGGAACACCATGCCGACGTTTTGACGCAGCTCGCGGATAGCCGCGTCGCCCGGCGCTTTGCTGAAGTCGAAATGGTGACCGGCGATCCCCAGCGTGCCGGAGCGCGGCATCTCCAGCAGGTTCAGCACGCGCAGCAGCGAGCTCTTGCCGGCGCCGCTTGGGCCGAGCAGCACCAGCGTCTCGCCTTCGGGGCAGGTCAGCTGAATATCAAAAAGCGCCTGATGGGCGCCATAAAAGCAGTTTACAGCGTTTAGTTGAATACTCATGCGCAAAAAGTGAATAGCGATTAGTTCTGCGAATCTTAACGTTGACGGCATAGTTATGCAATCAGCGCGGCGAAAAATTCGCTTATGCAGGCAAGTTAACTACAAGGCTAGCACAAAATGAGGGAGGCTGGATGAAAATGCAGCAGGGGAAAGAGGCGCACCGCTCGTCGGCGGTGCGCGGAAAACACTATCGCAGCAGGCGCTGGCTGAGGGAGCCGCCTTCAATATGCGGCGCGGGGCCAAGATAGCGCACGTCGTCCACCGCCCAGCAGGTGCCCTCATGGATCATCAGCACTTCATCCTGCCAGCTTTGCGGCTTGTCACCGTCGCGGCTGAGCTTAACCCGCAGCGGAATATTGCGCGCGTCGTGGTTAGGGATTGACGATGAATCCGCTACGCTCGCCGAGGTGGCGCCCGCCGCCTGGCTTGAGAAGATATCCCCGCGCAGGGTCGCTTCTTTTTGCGGATCGCTATCGGCCTTCAGCAGCGTCTGATAGAGCCTGTCGCTGAGGTAAGGACGATATTTAGCCAGCTGGGTGGCGTTCGGCAGGCCCTGAGCAGGCTGCTCAAGGCGCAGATCGTAAAACGCCTGGGCAACAGAATCCGGGCCGCCTTCGACGCAGGGAGAGGTGCGGCTGCCATTATCCTTAAAGACGGGTTGTACCGTGGTACAGGCGCTGAGCAGCAGCGCCAGCGGAGCCAGAGCGGCAAGCTGTAACTTCATCTTGATTTCCTTATGGTTTCTGGATGGCGTTTTTTAGCATAAAGTATAGCTGGTCTGCCTGGCCATAAGAGCTAAAACCCTGGATTGAAGTTAAGGAGAAAATCATGCAATTTTCCACTACCCCAACGCTGGAAGGCCAGCCCATAACGGAATACTGCGGCGTCGTGACCGGCGAAGCGATACTGGGCGCCAATATCTTCCGCGATTTCTTTGCCGGCATTCGCGATATCGTCGGCGGCCGTTCCGGCGCATATGAGAAAGAGTCACGCAAAGCGCGCCAGATAGCCTTTGCCGAACTGGAAGAGCAGGCGAAGGCCATGGGCGCGGACGCCGTGGTCGGGATTGATATCGATTACGAAACCGTTGGCAAAGACAGCAGTATGCTGATGGTCAGCGTCAGCGGCACCGCGGTTAAAACACGTCGTTGATGCGCCTGCTGACGGCGCTGGCGGCGGCCATCGTACTGAGCGCCTGTACATCCGGTCTGGAAAAACAGAATGGCTACGTAGTGGATACGCGCCACGCCGCTTACGGGGCTCGTCCGCGTATTAAGGTGCTGGTTATTCACTATACCGCTGAGGATTTTCCCCGCTCGCTGGCTACGCTGACCGACCGGGAAGTCAGCGTGCACTATCTTATTCCGGCCAAACCCTTCCAGCATGGAAAGCAACCGGTGGTGCTGCGGCTTGTGCCGGAATCCGAGCTGGCGTGGCACGCGGGCATCAGTTTCTGGCGCGGCGCGACGCGGCTCAATGATACCTCGCTCGGTATCGAACTGGAAAATCCGGGCTATCGCCGCACGCCGCAAGGGCGAGCCTGGTATCCTTTTTCCCGCGAGCAGATGGCCGCGCTGATGCCGCTGGCGCGGGATATCACCCGGCGCTACGGTATTCGCCCGCAGGATGTCGTCGGACACAGCGATATCGCGCCGCAGCGCAAGCAGGATCCCGGCCCGCTGTTCCCGTGGCGCTGGCTTTATCAACAGGGCATTGGCGCTTGGCCGGACGAGGCTCGCGTAAGCTATTACCTGGCGGGAAGAGCGCCTGGCCAGCTGACGGACAGCGGGCATCTACTGTCGCTGCTGGCGCGCTACGGCTATGAAGCGACGCCTGATATGTCGGCCACGCAGCAACAGCGGGTGATTGCCGCTTTTCAGATGCATTTCCGGCCCGCTGACTATTCAGGCGTGGCGGACGCGGAAAGCGAGGCTATCGCCGAGGCGCTGTTAGAAAAGTATGGCGATTAGTCCGGCTGGCTGGCCAGAAACGCTTTCCATTCCGCGACCACTTTTTCCAGCGCCGGACGATCGACATCCAGATGCGTGACCAAACGCGTCACGGCACCGGTATGCAAAACGATGCCTTTGCCACGCATCCAGGCTTTAAGCGGCTCAGCCTGATGTGCCGGCAGACGCACAAACACCATATTGGTGTTCTGACTGGAAACCTGCACGCCAGCGGCCTTTAGCTGCGCAGCCAGCCAGGCGGCGTTATCGTGATCGTCCTGGAGCCGCGTGACGTTGTGCTCCAGCGCGTAAAGCCCGGCCGCCGCCAGAATGCCCGACTGCCGCATGGCGCCGCCGGTCATTTTGCGCCAGCGCTTCGCGCGCTCGATATAGTCTTTGCTGCCGCACAGCAGCGAGCCGACCGGCGTACCCAGACCTTTCGACAAACAGATTGTCAGCGTATCGCAATACTGCGTAAGATCGCGCAGCGTGACGCCCAGCGCCACGGCCGCATTGAAAATGCGCGCGCCGTCCACATGCAGCGCCAGCTTATGGCTGCGCGTGAATGCCCAGGCTTCCTGCAAATAGGCCAGCGGCAGCACTTTACCGTTATGGGTGTTTTCCAGGCTCAGCAGCCGGGTCATTGCAAAATGAAAATCATCCGGCTTGATAAACTGTTCGACCACGTCCAGCGGCAGCGTACCGTCTTTTGCTGCAAGGATCGGCTGCGGCTGAATACTGCCCAGCACCGCCGCGCCGCCAGCTTCATATTTGTAGTTATGCGCCAGCTGGCCGACGATATATTCTTCGCCGCGCTGGCAGTGGCAGAGCAGCGCCACCAGGTTGGCCTGGGTGCCGGTCGGCAGAAAAAGCGCGGCCTCTTTCCCGCTGAGTGCGGCCGCTTTGGCCTCCAGCGCGTTAACCGTAGGGTCGTCGCCATAAACATCGTCGCCGGTTTCCGCCGCCATCATTGCGGACAACATCGCGGCGGAAGGGCGGGTTACCGTATCACTGCGTAAGTCGATCACCGTTGCGCTCCTTAAAGGGCAAAACGGACGCCGCAGCGTCCGTGAGACAGACCAATGTTTTACCGCAGCCAGTTGGTTTTAGCCAGCTCGACCACTTCGTCGCCGCGACCATTGATCAGCGCGCGCAGCATATAGAGGCTAAAGCCTTTCGCCTGCTCCATCTTGATCTGCGGCGGCATCACCAGCTCTTCGCTGGCTGTGACCACATCCAGCAGCACCGGGCCGTCGTGCGCCAGCATCTCTTCGATAGCGCGAGGCAGCTCGGAAGCGCGCTCCACGCGAATGCCCTTCACGCCGCAGGCGTTGGCGATATCGGCAAATGCCGGGTTTTGCAGTTCGGTGCCGTCGGTCAGATAGCCGCCGGACTGCATTTCCATCGCCACAAAGCCCAGCACGCTGTTATTAAACACCACCAGCTTCACCGGCAGCTTAAGCTGTGCTACCGACAGGAAATCGCCCATCAGCATAGAGAAGCCGCCGTCGCCGCACATCGCTATCACCTGGCGCTGCCTGTCAATAGCCTGCGCTCCCAGCGCCTGCGGCATGGCGTTGGCCATGGAACCGTGGTTGAACGATCCCAGCAGACGACGTTTGCCGTTCATTTTCAGATAGCGTGCGGCCCAGACGGTAGGCGTGCCGACGTCACAGGTAAAAATCGCGTCTTCGCTGGCCAGCTCGCTAAGCTGCTGCGCCAGGTACTGCGGGTGGATCGCCTGTTTGTCGTTGGCGGTCGCCAGCTCGTCCAGACTCTTTCTGGCTTCCTGGTAATGCTTCAGCGCCTTATCCAGAAACGCGCGATCCTCTTTTACTTCGAGGCGCGGCAGCAGCGCGCAAAGGGCGGCCCGAACGTCGCCGACCAGCGCCATATCCACATGGCAATGCGACCCGATACTGCCTGGATCGATATCAATCTGGATAATTTTCGCTTTTTCAGGATAAAAAGCGCGGTAAGGGAAACGCGTTCCCAGCAGGATCACCGTATCGGCATTCATCATGGCGTGATAGCCGGATGAAAAGCCAATCAGGCCGGTCATACCGACATCGTAAGGGTTGTCGTACTCAATATATTCTTTGCCGCGCAGCGCGTGAACGATGGGCGCTTTCAGCGTTTCCGCCAGCTGCACCACTTCCGTATGCGCGCCCGCACAGCCGTAGCCGCACATCAGCGTGATATTTTTTGATTCATTAAGCAGCTGCGCCAGCTTGTCCAGTTCGCTGGCGGGCGGCTGCACGATAGGGAACTGCGGCGGATACCATTCGGCGCGAGCGTTTTCCGGCGCGGGCTGTAGCGCCACGTCGCCAGGAATAACCACGACCGACACGCCCCGATTGATAATAGCTTTACGCATCGCGATGCCCAGCACCTGTTGCAGCTGCTCGGGATTGGAAACCAGCTCGCAGTAGTGGCTGCACTCTTTAAACAGCTCCTGCGGATGCGTTTCCTGGAAATAGCCGCTGCCGATCTCGCTGGAGGGAATATGCGCGGCAATCGCCAGCACCGGCACGTTGTTGCGGTGGCAGTCGTACAGGCCGTTGATCAGATGCAGGTTGCCCGGCCCGCACGAACCGGCGCAGACGGCAAGCTGACCGCTGATTTGCGCTTCGGCCCCGGCAGCGAAAGCGGCGACTTCCTCATGACGAGTCGGCATCCATTCGATGGTGCCCATGCGGTTCAGGCTGTCGCTCAGCCCGTTAAGCGAGTCCCCGGTTACGCCCCAAATGCGTTTTACGCCGGCGTTTTCAAGTGTTTTCGCCACCAGTGCGGCTAGCGTTTGCTTCATTTCTGCTCCTTTAAAGCTTTAATCAGTGTCCCGAAGGGAGAGATCTTCAGCAAAAAGCATAGTCGAGGCTGAGCAAAGGGTAGGGCATTATACGGCGCGCGCCGCAGGCGAAAATAATGCGGCAAGGCATCAATGCAGCGCCGTTGCCAGATCTGCGGGTACGGAAGATGTCGGCCGCAGACCAAACTCTTTTTTCAGCAGCGCCTGAAGATTATCCGTGAGAAAACCCGGCGCCGTCGGGCCGGTGTAAATGTTTTTTACCCCAAGGGACAAGAGCGTCAGCAGCACGACAATCGCTTTCTGCTCAAACCAGGAGAGCACCAGCGATAAAGGCAGATCGTTAATGTCGCAGTTTAATTTTTCCGCCAGCCTGACCGCCAGCACGATAGCCGCATAGCTGTCGTTGCACTGGCCCACATCCAGCAGACGAGGCAGGCCGCCCAGCGTGCCGAAAGCCAGTTTGTTAAAGCGATATTTACCGCAGCCCAGCGTCAGGATCAGACAGTCATCGGGAATGGCGGTGGCCAAATCGGTAAAGTAGCTGCGCTGCACGCGATTGCCGTCGCAGCCGCCTACCAGAAAGATATGCCTCAGCTGATGCTGTTTCACCAGCTCAATCACGCTGTCGGCGGCGTCAAGCAGCGTCTGGCGGCCAAAGCCCGTAGTAATGGTGCGGGGGATCTCGCTGGTGGAGAAGCCCGGCATCTGCTGCGCCTGCGCGATAACGGCAGAAAAGTCGTCGTCGTGCAGGTGATTCACGCCGGGCCAGCCGACAATGCTGCGGGTCCAGATACGCTGCTGATAATCGCCCCTGAAAGGATCGATAATGCAGTTGGAGGTCATAACGATCGGGCCGGGAAAGGCGGCGAACTCTTTTTGCTGGTTCTGCCAGCCGCTGCCATAGTTGCCGACCAGATGCGCATAGCGCTTCAGTTGCGGATAGCCATGTGCCGGCAGCATTTCGCCATGCGTGTAAATGTTGATACCGCTGCCTGCGGTTTGTTCCAGCAACAGTTGCAGATCCCGCAGATCGTGCCCGGAAATCAGGATCGCTTTTCCCGCCACCGGCCGGGTATTAACCGCCACGGGCTGCGGCGAACCGTAAGTGGTGGTCTGCGCCTTGTCCAGCATCGCCATGACGGCGAAATTCATTTTGCCGATATTCATCGCCGCCGCCAGCAGATCGCTGGCGCTGTCCGGCTGCGCGCCCAGCCAGGCCATGATCTGATGAAACTGTTGGTAAATGGTGTTATCGAAGTAGCCGTGAACATGGGCATGTTCCATATAGGCCGCCGCGCCTTTCAGGCCATACAGGCACAGCAGGCGCAGACCGATAATATCCTCATGCGCATGGCCGCGATTGGGGCGCCACGCCAGCGCCTGTTGCTGTAGCTGCCCAGGGTCATCGCTTTCCAGGACTATTGCCGCCGCAGGATAATTTTCTGCGCTGCAAGGAAGCTTGCAGCACGCTTTTAGCTGTTCCCGATAGCTGATGGCCTGACGGGCAAGCGCTACGATGCGTGAGGAATCAAAATTGACGTTAGTTAGCGTGGCAAACAGCGCCTTTGGTATGAAACTGTCGATATCATGCAGAATAATACCCTGCTGTCGCGCCACCAGCGCCCAGGCGGAAAGCCCCTGAAGCGTGGCAATCAGCAGATCCTGCAAATCTGACGTTTGTGCCAGTTTCCCACAGGCGCCGCGCACGCCGGTACAGCCGTTACCCGTAAGACGGCGTTGAGTTTGTTCACATTGCACGCAAAACATAGCCTTATCCTTTAAAGTTGCATTTAAAATGCAACATTAATCCTTCAGGACATAATCTGTCCTGAAAAAACGCAGCCAGGTTGATTTAACGCAAATTTACTGCGCTGAAACGCGGCGGAGGGCAAGAAGCGAGGATGAAAATTAATTTCGTGCAAAAAGGGGGCTTGAAAAATGACAGGACGGCGCCACTTTACTAAGGTTGGTAAAAGTTGCCCATAAAAATGCCAGCGACGCTGGCTGGCATTTTATTGCAAGGTTGGTCAGAATATCACTAAGCGGTCAGGCGCTGACAGCAACTGCCGCTTCGGCATTAACGGGGACAATCAGGCTGGCGTGATTGCCTTTTGGCCCCTGGTGCACATCAAACTGAACCTGCTGCCCGGCTTTCAGCGTTCGGTAGCCATCCATCTGGATAGTGGAATAATGAGCAAAGATATCTTCGCCGCCACCGACCGGACAGATAAAGCCGAAGCCTTTGGCATTGTTGAACCATTTAACAGTACCCGTCTCCATGCTTTTGGATCCCTCGCAAGACATTCAAATGGGTGAGGTAGTGAGGCATTGGCCTCCAGGCTGGTTAAAACGCATCCAGCATACGCCTGTACTGTAGAGAAATCGTACCAGGCGTCAAGCGAATGAAGAGGAGATGCCGGGATGAATTCATCAAAATTTGAAGCAGTTAACGCTATTGCTATTTTTGTGATGAAGGTCGCGTAGTTGCAGGTTGGTGCAAAAATTCACCGGCTTCGGACAGCATTTCGGGCGTGCTAAACTTACGCTTAAGGGTGTTAGTCTGATGCAGGCAGGCAACGTTTTCATATTGGGTACGTATGGGAAACACTAACGATTGGCTTAATTTTGAACATCTTGCAGAAGACAAACTCCGCGAAGGTCTCAAGCCGCCTTCGATGTATAAAGTTATTCTGAATAATGACGATTATACACCTATGGAATTTGTTATTGACGTACTGCAAAAGTTCTTTTCTTATGATGTTGAACGTGCAACGCAACTGATGCTGACGGTTCACTACCAGGGAAAGGCAATCTGCGGTGTCTTTACCGCCGAAGTGGCGGAGACCAAGGTCGCGCATATCAATAAATATGCGAGGGAGAACGGACATCCGTTGCTGTGTACGCTGGAAAAAGCCTGAATAAGGCGATCTAATGGGGGAGGTGCCTATGCTCAATCAAGAACTGGAACTCAGTTTAAATATGGCTTTCGCCAGAGCGCGCGAGCACCGACATGAGTTTATGACCGTCGAGCATCTGCTGTTGGCGTTGCTCAGTAACCCATCAGCAAGAGAGGCCCTTGAAGCCTGCACGGTGGATATTGTGGCTCTGCGGCAGGAGCTCGAAGCCTTCATTGAACAAACAACCCCGGTGTTGCCGGTCAGCGAAGAAGAGCGCGACACACAGCCTACGCTCAGCTTTCAGCGCGTTCTACAGCGCGCCGTTTTCCATGTGCAGTCATCCGGCCGCAGTGAAGTAGCGGGCGCTAACGTGCTGGTCGCTATCTTCAGCGAACAGGAATCCCAGGCTGCCTATCTGCTGCGCAAGCATGAAGTCAGCCGCCTTGACGTGGTTAATTTTATTTCTCACGGCACGCGCAAAGATGAGCAGGGGCCCGCTTCGGGCGCAGAAAACCCTGTTAACGAAGAGCAGGCAGGCGGGGAGGAACGTATGGAAAACTTCACCACCAATCTTAACCAGCTTGCTCGCGTAGGCGGTATCGATCCGCTGATCGGGCGGGATAAAGAGCTGGAGCGTACCGTTCAGGTTCTCTGCCGCCGCCGGAAAAACAATCCGCTGCTGGTGGGCGAATCGGGCGTGGGTAAAACCGCGATCGCCGAAGGGCTTGCGTGGCGTATCGTGCAGGGCGACGTGCCTGAAGTGATGAAAGACGCCACCATCTACTCGCTGGATATCGGGTCGCTGCTTGCCGGTACTAAATACCGCGGCGATTTCGAGAAGCGCTTTAAGGCGCTGCTGAAACAGCTTGAGCAGGATAACAGCAGCATTCTGTTTATCGATGAGATCCATACTATCATCGGCGCCGGTGCCGCTTCCGGCGGGCAGGTAGATGCCGCCAACCTGATCAAACCGCTGCTTTCCAGCGGCAAAATTCGCGTGATGGGTTCCACCACCTATCAGGAATTCAGCAATATCTTTGAGAAAGATCGCGCGCTGGCGCGTCGTTTCCAGAAAATCGATATTACCGAGCCTACGGTAGATGAAACGGTGCAGATCCTGAACGGCCTCAAGCCGAAGTATGAAGCGCACCATGACGTCCGCTATACCGCAAAAGCAGTACGTGCAGCGGTTGAGCTGGCGGTGAAATATATCAACGACCGTCATCTGCCGGATAAAGCGATTGACGTGATTGACGAAGCGGGCGCGCGCGCACGTTTGCTGCCGGTCAGCAAGCGCAAGAAAACGGTTAACGTGGCGGATATTGAATCCGTGGTTGCCCGTATCGCGCGTATTCCTGAGAAGAGCGTTTCCGCCACGGATCGCGACACTTTGAAAACCCTCGGCGACCGGCTGAAAATGCTGGTGTTTGGTCAGGACAACGCTATCGAAGCCTTAACCGAAGCGATCAAGATGAGCCGCGCCGGTCTGGGGCAGGATCGCAAGCCTGTTGGTTCCTTCCTGTTTGCCGGCCCTACGGGCGTGGGTAAAACAGAGGTCACCGTACAGCTGGCGAAAGCGCTGGGCATTGAGCTGCTGCGTTTCGATATGTCGGAATATATGGAACGCCATACCGTCAGCCGTCTGATCGGCGCGCCTCCGGGCTATGTCGGTTTCGATCAGGGCGGGCTGCTGACGGACGCGGTGATCAAGCATCCGCACGCCGTGGTGCTGCTTGATGAGATCGAGAAAGCGCATCCGGACGTCTTCAACCTGCTGCTGCAGGTGATGGATAACGGGATGCTGACCGATAACAACGGGCGTAAAGCCGATTTCCGCAACGTGGTGCTGGTGATGACCACGAACGCTGGCGTACGTGAAACCGAACGTAAATCTATTGGTCTGATCCATCAGGACAACAGCACCGATGCGATGGAAGAGATCAAAAAGATCTTTACGCCAGAGTTTCGTAACCGCCTGGATAACATTATCTGGTTCAAACACCTCGACAGCGAGGTTATCCATCAGGTAGTGGATAAGTTTATCGTTGAGCTGCAGGCGCAGCTGGATGCGAAAGGCGTCTCGCTGGAAGTCAGCGACGAAGCGCGCAACTGGCTGGCAGAAAAAGGCTACGATAAAGCGATGGGCGCGCGTCCAATGGCGCGTACGGTGCAGGAAAACCTGAAAAAACCGTTGGCGAACGAGCTGCTGTTTGGCTCCCTGGTGGACGGCGGGTCGGTTTCGGTGGCGCTCGACAAAGAGCAGAACCAGCTGACTTACCAGTTCGTGAGCGCCGAAAAGCGCAAAACGGAAGGCTCTGTACATTAGGCGTAAAAAAACTAAAGGCCGAAGATTCTTCGGCCTTTTTTTTACCCGTGCGGCGCATCAGGCGCCAGCATCTGCAGTAAAGTAGGTTAGCGGATACGGAAGGTGATACGACCTTTGTTCAGATCGTATGGGGTCAGTTCTACGGTAACCTGGTCGCCCGTTGAGATACGGATATAGTTTTTGCGTATCTTACCGGAGATATGCGCAGTAATGACGTGTCCATTTTCCAGTTCAACACGGTACATAGTGTTAGGTAATGAATCCACTATCTTACCCTGCATTTCAATATTATCTTCTTTGGCCATCAAATCCTCTGGGTGTTATAACCTTTGTCTCGAATCAGCAAATAATGCCGATTTAAGAACGTTATGTAAAGAATAGCTGATGATTCCACCAGCGTCGGCCTCCCTGCGGCATAAGCAGCGCACGGAAACGCGTAATCAAGAGTTGGTACAAAACCGGGGGGAAAGTGCGGTCTTCAAAAAGGCTTATACACGCATACCAAGCTCTCATATTATACCATTATTATCCTGGTCTGCATGGAAAACATCACCGTACGGTCTTAAAAAAGGGTCTGCTGACGCCAGCATTCGGGCGGAAGCGGCTGTTTGGCCAGCAAATCAAGCTGTTTAAGATAGTCAGCGCGGGACATCTCTTCGGCGCCAAGCGAAGCGGTATGGGGATTCAGCACCTGGCAATCGATCAGCCTGCCGCCCTGCTGTAGAAAATAGCGGCTGAAAACCAGCAGCGCCGTTTTTGAGGCATTTTCACAGCGGCTGAACATCGATTCGCCGCAAAAAATCTGTCCCAGCGCCAGGCCGTACATACCGCCAACCAGTTCTTTGTCGTGCCAGACCTCGATGGATTGCGCTTCGCCAGCATCAAACAGCTGCTGCCAGGCGTGCTTCACGGCGGGCGTGATCCAGGTGCCTTCCTGACGATCGCTGGCGCAGCCTTCCACTACTTCGCTAAAGCTTTGATTCAGCGTCACGCGATAGGGCGATCGCTGATGAAAACGCTTCATGCTGCGGCTAAGGTGAAACTTTTCCGGCCACAGCACCGCGCGCGGATCCGGCGACCACCATAAGATAGGATCGCCTGGCGAAAACCAGGGAAAAATCCCGCGCTGATAGGCGCTGAGCAGGCGGGGCAGACTTAAATCGCCGCCCATCGCCAGCAGGCCGTTCGGTTCACGCAGCGCCATCTCCGGCGGTGGAAAATTAAGTGATTCTCTTGAGAGCTGCATCAGGCGCATAGTCACTGTCTCAGTAATGCGAGAAGGCTATGACTATACCGTAATCCGCTGCAGGAAAGCGCTGTAACGGCTGCGTTTTGAGATTAATTCGACGTGGGTTCCCTGTTCGACCACGGTGCCGCTTTCCATAAGGCAAATTTTGTCGAAATGGCGTAGCCCCTGCGGACGATGCGTGACCACGATCATCGTTTTGCCGCGGGCGGCTTCCCGCAGCAGGGTAAGGATCTGCCGTTCGGTGTGGGTGTCCAGCCCTTCCGTCGGCTCGTCGAGCAGCAGTAAAGGGCCGTCGTGCAACAGCGCGCGGGCCAGCCCCAGCCGACGCCGCTCGCCACCCGACAGCTGACGGCCGCCTTCGCCCAGCCAGGCATCGAGGCCTTCAGCGTTAATCAGCGTTGTCAGCCCGACTTTTCGCAGCATGGCGAGCAGCTCGTCGTCATGGCGATGCGGCGCGGCCAGCAATAAATTATCGCGTAACGTGGCGCTAAACAGATACACGCGCTGCGTCACAACGCCGGTAGCCCTGCGTAATGTGGCTTCATCCCACGCGGCCAGCGGACGATCGTTTAACCGGATTTCGCCGTTTGTCGGATCCCATGCGCGGGTGAGCAGCTGAAGCAGCGTGGATTTACCGCAGCCGCTGCTGCCCAGCAGCGCAACGTGTTCACCTTGCGCAATGTCCAGGGAGATCGAGCGCAGCACGGGAAAACCTTCGTTATAGCTGAAGCTGACATCATGCAGCTTTAGTCGGATACCGGCAGGGCTTTTGCCCTGCTCAGCCGGAAAGTTCACGGCCGGATTTTGCAGAATCACTTCATTAACGCGACGGGCAGAGGCGAAGACTTCCCCCAGATGCAGAAAGGCGCCGCCAACCGGAGCCAGGGCTTCGAAGGCCGCCAGCGCGCAAAACAGGAACAGAGCGAGCGTGGCGTCATGAAACAGCGCTGAGGCTGACCAGAGCAGTAAAACGGCCGTCGCGCCGGTAATAATCGTCAGCAATCCCTGCGATAAGCCGGTAAGACGGGCGCGGAAGCGCTGAGCGCCCAGCCAACGCGCTTCCGTGTTATCAAGCCGGGCGCGAAAGCGCTGCACGCCGCCATAAATTCGCATCTCCGCCTGGCTTTGCAGCCATCCTGTCAGCTGGCTACGATACAGGGCGCGCAGGTGCGCCAGCGCTTCGCCTTCTTTCCGTCCCAGGCAGTAAAAGATTGGCGGCAGCAGCAGCAGCGTCGCCAGCATGATACCGCCCAACATCAGCGCCAGCGGCCAGTTCAGCGAGCCGAGCAGAAGCGTTACCGTCACAATCGCGACAAGCGCGCCGAGTAGGGGAGAGAGCAGGCGCAGATAAAGGTGATCGAGCGTATCCACATCGGCTACCAGCCGATTCAGAAGGTCACCCCGCTGGAAACGAGCCAGCGCGCCGGGCGAAAGCGGGATCAATTTATTAAAAGTGAACACGCGTAAATCTTCCAGAATACGAAAAGTACCGTCATGGCTGACCAGCCTTTCCGCATAGCGAGCGACGGTGCGTAAAATTGCGGCGCCTCTTACGCCAGCCGCAGGAAGCATATAGTTAAAACTGTAAAGCCCGGCGGCGCCCGCCAGCGAGCAGGCCGCAAGAAACCAGCCGGAAAGCGTCAGCAATGCGATGCTCGCCAGCAGCGTCACGACCGCCAGCAAAATGCCCAGCATCAGGCGCGGAGCATGCGGGCGCAAAAGCGCAAGCCAGGGTCGGATTAGCTTCATGCCTGCGCCTCCTCAACCAGCGCTTTAAAGGGGCCGGGCCGTTGCAGCAGCTGCGCTTTACTGCCCTGCTGGACGATTTCTCCCGCCTGGAGCAGCCAGACTTCATCCCACTCCGCTAAGCGATCGAGCCGATGGGTAATAAACAACGTGGTCTGATTGAAAGAGGCGGCCAGCAGCGCCCGGTTTACGTGCTCGCCAGCCGGGCCGTCAAGGCTGGCATCAGGCTCGTCCAGCAGCAGCAGTCGACAAGGCTTGTAAAGCGCTCTCGCCACAGCGATGCGCTGCGCCTGCCCTACGGAGAGGGCCGCCGCCTGTTCGCCGACCGTGCTTTCCAGGCCTTCAGGCAGGCGCGCCAGAAACTCGTCCACGCCAGCCAGCTCGCAAACCTGCTGTAACCTGAGCGGATCGCCCTCGCCATGCGCAACAATATTTTCGCGCACGGTCTGCGCAGGTAAATGCGGGTTCTGTCCCACCCAGGCAAGCTGCTGTTGCCACCAGGACGGCAGGATATCACGCAGCTCCGTATCGTTTATTTTCAACGATCCCTGATAGGGCAAATACCCGGCCAGGACGTTCAGCAAAGAGGTTTTGCCCGCGCCGCTTCGCCCAATCAGCGCCACTCTTTTCCCTGCGTTAAGGGTAAAATTGAGCGGCCCGACAAGCTCTATCCCCTCGTGCGTCATAATCCGCAAATCAGCGGCGGTAAGCGTCATACCTTGCTCAACGTTGGGCGTCAGCGTGCCGGATGATGCCTGAAGCCGTTCCGCTGTCAGGAATTTCTCCAGCGCGTCAGCGGCGCCTGTAGCCTGCGCTTTGGCATGATAAAACGTGCCCAGCTCTCTGAGCGGTTGAAAAAATTCCGGCGCAAGGATAAGCGACAGAAAGCCGGCAAAAAGCGTGATGCCGGTGCCGTAATGGCCGAAGTTCAGCTCGCCGAGGTAGGAAAAACCAAAATAGACCGCCACCACTGCTACAGAAACGGCAGCAAAAAACTCCAGTACGGCCGAGGAGAGAAAGGCCAGCCGCAGTACTTCCATGGTTCGTTGACGAAAGCTGGCCGAAGCGGTGCGAATACGATCGGTTTCCGCGTCGGCCTGATTAAACAGCCGCAGCGTTTCCATGCCCTGAAGGCGGTCGAGAAAATAGCCGCCGAGCCGAGCAAGGGCCTGAAAATTACGCCGGTTAGCGTCGGCCGCGCCCATACCGGCCAGCGCCATAAACAGCGGAATAAGCGGAGCCGTCAGCAGCAGGATCAGCGCTGCCACCCAGTTTACGGGAAACAGAACAGCAAGGATTAGGCAGGGGATGAGCGCGGCCAGCAGCGTTTGCGGCAAATAACGCGCGTAGTAATCCTGAAGGTTATCAATTTGCTCCAGCAAAAGCGTGGTCCAGCTTCCGACAGCCTGACCCTGGATAACGGCGGGGCCAGCCTTAGTCAGCTTGTCCAGAATATCGCGGCGCAGTTTCTCCCGGATGGCCCGGCCCGAAGCGAACCCGGCCAGCTCACGCAGCCACAGAAATACGCCGCGCAGCACAAAACAGGAAAGCAGCAGAATAAATTGCGGAAGAAGCGCATCGCGAGAAAGATGATCAACGATCAGCCCTTGCAGCAGGGTAGCCAATAGCCAGGCCTGGTAAACAATAAGCAGCGCGCCGACCATGCCGATTAGCAGCGATAGTCTGAACCAGAAATTGCCGTAGATACGCTGTTTTTTTAGCCAGGAAAGGAGCTGTTGCTGTCGGAATTTATCCATGCTGTACCAATATGCCGCGCGTTGGGGCAGGTAAAATTGCAATGCCATGCCCTTAGTAAGGGTAATCGCGAGCAATGGTACAGCGCAGAAAATAAAAAGGCGACCTTAACAGGTCGCCTTTACCGAGATCGCATCAAAGCAGTAACGATTACTGAGATTCTTTAACTAAACCATCCAGATAGCGTTCCGCATCCAGCGCGGCCATACAGCCGGTGCCGGCAGAGGTAATCGCCTGACGATAGGTATGATCCATAACGTCACCTGCGGCGAACACGCCCGGAATGCTGGTTTGCGTTGCATTACCGTGCAGGCCTGACTGCACTTTGATGTAGCCGTTTTCCAGATCCAGCTGATCTTTAAAGATCGCCGTATTCGGGCTGTGGCCGATAGCAACAAACAGACCGGCAACGCTCAGTTCCTGCTGCGACTCGTCCAGCGTGGAGCGCAGGCGCAGCGAGCTGACGCCCATCTGATCGCCCATGACCTCGTCCAGCGTCTGGTTGGTATGCAGCACGATATTGCCGTTACGCACTTTTTCCATCAGGCGATCGATAAGGATTTTCTCTGCGCGGAAGCTGTCGCGACGGTGGATCAGATGCACTTCCGACGCAATATTCGCCAGATACAGCGCTTCTTCTACGGCCGTATTGCCGCCGCCGATCACGGCTACCTTCTGATTACGGTAGAAAAAGCCGTCACAGGTTGCGCAGGCTGAAACGCCGCGGCCTTTAAACGCTTCTTCAGAAGGCAGGCCAAGGTAGCGAGCGGAGGCGCCGGTAGCAATAATCAACGCATCTGCCGTGTATTCACCGCTGTCGCCGATCAAACGGAAAGGGCGATGCTGTAAATCAACGCTGTGAATATGCTCGAAGATAATTTCAGTATTAAATTTTACCGCATGTTCATGCATACGTTCCATCAGACCCGGACCGGTCAGATCGTGCGGGTCGCCGGGCCAGTTTTCCACATCCGTGGTGGTGGTCAGCTGGCCGCCTTTTTCAAGCCCGGTGATCAGCACGGGGTTGAGATTAGCGCGCGCTGCGTAAACAGCCGCCGTGTATCCAGCGGGGCCGGAACCTAAGATAAGTAATTTACTGTGTCTGGCCGTGCTCATGAGACCCTCATTATTTAGCTGCCAACTATGTTGCGATTGTAGGGAATTTAGGTCGGCAACAAAAGCGTTCTGCGATTTTGTTAGCGATGGTTGCAAAAGGTTTAACCGATTTCCCTTAGGGAGCAACGGCACCACTGCGCCAAAGCAGGGCGAAACGCGCTGTAAAATGGTGCAATGAGTAAATTTTTTCATTATAAAACAGTCATGCAGCGCAACATCTGGCATGTTGTACTGATTTTGGTTGTTTTACTTTGACAATCGGCTGTGCTTTTGCGAAAACAGTGGGGGAAGCAGAGGACATTTGAGCTTACAAGACAGATTTTTCCTGTTTTGGGACATCCGGCTCAATAAACTCAGTCTGTCATTGGTCATGACGCATGGTGTGGACAGACAACATGCGTCATACGGATGGGCGTGATAACACCGCAACAGGCTCCAGACTTCACTTAGAACAACCCTGCGATAATGATTTCGTTCAGGGTGTGGCAGGCAAAGGGAAGGCATTAAGAGAGACAATAATAATGGTAGACAATAAAAAACGGCCTGGAAAAGATCTCGACAGAATCGATCGTAATATCCTTAACGAACTGCAAAAGGATGGACGTATCTCTAACGTCGAGCTTTCCAAACGCGTAGGTTTATCACCTACACCATGCCTTGAGCGCGTTCGTCGTCTTGAAAGACAGGGGTTTATCCTTGGCTATACCGCCCAGCTGAATCCGCACTATCTGGATGCCTCGCTGCTGGTATTTGTTGAGATTACTCTGAATCGTGGCGCGCCCGACGTGTTTGAACAATTTAACGCCGCAGTGCAAAAACTTGAGGAAACTCAAGAGTGTCACCTCGTTTCAGGCGATTTCGACTACCTGTTGAAAACGCGCGTGCCGGATATGTCCGCCTACCGTAAATTGCTGGGTGAAACCCTGCTGCGCCTGCCTGGCGTAAACGATACGCGGACCTATGTGGTCATGGAAGAAGTGAAACAAAGTAACCGCTTAGTCATTAAGACGCGGTAACACAGGGCAGGTGCAAAACCTGATAGGTTTCGGTACACTCCTGTGAATTCATACAGTTTCAGCGTCGGGCCTGCCCGACGCTGTTGCCTCCATTGTTTACAGGCACCTGGAGAGTACTCTTGAGCCAGGAATATACAGAAGATAAAGATGTTTCCCTACAGTCGCTGAGCAGCGGTCGTCGCCTGCTTGAAGCGTTACTGATTGTTGTGGCGCTTTTTGCCGTCTATTTGATGGTGGCGCTGTTGAGCTTTAACCCCTCCGATCCCAGCTGGTCGCAAACTGCCTGGCATGAACCCATCCATAATTTGGGCGGCGGCATTGGCGCATGGCTGGCAGATACGCTGTTCTTCATTTTTGGCGTGATGGCCTACGCCATTCCTGCGGTTATCCTCGGACTATGCTGGATCACCTTCCGCCAGCGGCATTCGCAGGATTACATTGATTACTTTGCGGTGGCGCTGCGCCTGATCGGCGTACTGGCGCTCGTGGTCACATCATGCGGCCTGGCGGCGCTAAACGCTGACGATATCTGGTATTTTGCTTCCGGCGGCGTAATTGGCAGCCTGCTCAGCAATGCGATGGCGCCATGGTTTAACGCCGCAGGCGGCACCCTGACGCTGCTGTGCGTGTGGGCGGCCGGTCTGACGCTTTATACCGGCTGGTCCTGGCTGACCATCGCTGAAAAAATTGGCGCGGCTGTCATGGGCGTGCTGACTTTCGCCAGCGGGCGTTCGCGCAGTGACGAATACAGATATGATGATTATGACGATGAGCCGGATGAAAAACCGGTTCCGAAGCAGCGTGCCCGCTACGATGATGAAGACGATATCCTGCTGGCAGTGCCGGCAACGGCCGAAGAGGACGACAACGATCCGCTGCTGAGCAAGCCTGCGGCAGCCCCGACGGCAGCCGCTGCCGCTGCACAGACGGTTTCCACGGCAGCACCTGTGGCGCCGGTAGCGTCCGCAACTACAGCAACGCCGGCTTCCACGGTTACTGTAGCGCCCGGGAGCGCTCAGCAACAGGCCGAGCCTGCTGCACAGGTTTCCACGCCGTCAGCAGCGGCAGAGCCTGAACTTTATCGCTTCGAGATGCCGGCGGAAACGCCTGCGCCATCGGTTCCTGTCGCTGATGAAGATGATGCTCCCCGCATGGGCAACTGGCGGGAAGCGGATGCCTCACCTTTCGATTTCTCTACGACGCAGCCGGCTCAGCCGCAGCAGGTCGCACAGGATCTGGCCAGCGCGGCGCAATCTGCCGCCGCCTCCACGGCGTTTATGCCAGGCTTCAGCGCCACCAGCGAGGCGGCTCCGGCTAATCCGCAGGTCAAGCAGGGTATTGGCCCCGCTTTGCCGCGGCCGAATCCGGTTAAGCTGCCTACGCGTCGCGAGCTGGCTTCCTATGGTATTAAGCTGCCTTCGCAGCGTATAGCGGAAGAAAAAGCGAAAGAAGAGGAGCAGCGTCTTCAGGCTTCTGCGCCAACAGGGGCGGAAGAGCCGGGCCAGGATGAAAGCCATCTGCGCGACGCTTTTGCCGCTCAGCAGCAGGCGCGTTACGCTGAGCCTGATAGCGCAGCAAACAGCGCGCCTGTAGCAGAAAGCGCTGAGGAAGATGAAGAGGAAGCGCGTCATCAGGCCGAGCTTGCCCGTCAGTTTGCCGGACAGCAAAGCCAGCGTTATGGACAGCCGCAGCAAAGCGCACCTGCCTCCACGCTGGATACCGGTGGCGCATTTGATTTCTCGCCTAAAGAAGATTTGGTTGATGATGGCGCAGGCGAACCGCTGTTTACGCTGCCGCCTGAAAATCAACAGAGCAGGCCCGCTGCGCAGTGGCAGCAGCACAGCCAGCCTCAGGAACCTGTAAAACAGGCTGCACCAACGTGGCAGTCAGCCGCTCAGGAGCCCATACAGCCTGCCGCGACAGCATGGCAGCCAGCGGCCCAGGAGCCTGCACAACCGGCCGCGCCAGCGTGGCAGCCAGCGGCTCAGGAGCCTGCACAACCGGCCGCGCCAGCATGGCAGCCAGCGGCTCAGGAGCCTGCACAACCGGCCGCACCAGCGTGGCAGCCAGTGGCTCAGGAGCCTGCGCAACCGGCGGCGCCAGCGTGGCAGCCAGTGGCTCAGGAGCCTGCGCAACCGGCGGCGCCAGCGTGGCAGCCAGCGGCTCAGGAGCCTGTACAACCGGCGGCGCCAGCATGGCAGCCAGCCGCTCAGGAGCCCGTACAACCTGTCGCGCCAGCGTGGCAGCCAGCGGCTCAGGAGCCTGCACAACCGGCCGCACCAGCGTGGCAGCCAGCCGCTCAGGAACCTGTACGCCAGGCTGAACAAATCCAGCCGGAAGTCAAACCACAGGATAGCCTGTTCCATCCATTCCTGGTGCGTCATGAGCAGCCGCTTGAGAAACCAACCACGCCGCTGCCTACCCTGGATCTACTGACGGCACCGCCAGCGGAAGCCGAACCCGTCGATATGTTTGCTCTTGAGCAGACTGCCCGCCTGGTGGAAGCCCGCCTGGCCGACTATCGGGTTAAAGCCGAGGTGGTTGGTATCTCTCCAGGGCCGGTTATTACCCGCTTTGAACTGGATCTTGCGCCTGGCGTGAAGGCCGCGCGTATTTCCAATCTGTCGCGCGACCTGGCCCGCTCGCTTTCTGCCGTAGCGGTTCGTGTGGTGGAGGTGATCCCCGGCAAGCCTTACGTTGGACTGGAGCTGCCAAACAAGCATCGCCAGACCGTTTATATGCGTGAAGTGCTTGAATGCGATAAGTTCCGCGACAATCCGTCGCCGCTATCGGTGGTGTTAGGAAAAGATATCGCAGGCCAGCCGGTGGTGGCCGATCTGGCGAAAATGCCGCACCTGCTGGTCGCCGGTACAACTGGTTCCGGTAAGTCCGTTGGCGTTAACGCCATGATTATTAGCATGCTTTATAAAGCCACGCCGGAAGAAGTGCGCTTTATTATGATCGACCCGAAAATGCTTGAGCTGTCGGTCTATGAAGGCATCCCGCATCTGTTGACCGAAGTGGTCACGGATATGAAAGATGCCGCCAACGCGCTGCGCTGGAGCGTCGGCGAAATGGAGCGTCGCTATAAGCTGATGTCGGCGCTGGGCGTGCGTAACCTGGCGGGTTATAACGAAAAAGTTAAGCTGGCGGAAGAGATGGGGCGGCCTATTCCCGATCCGTTCTGGAAGCCGGGCGACAGTATGGAAACATCGCCGCCGATGCTCGAAAAACTACCTTACATCGTAGTACTGGTGGATGAGTTCGCCGATCTGATGATGGCCGTGGGTAAAAAGGTGGAGGAGCTGATTGCGCGTCTGGCGCAGAAAGCGCGTGCCGCCGGTATTCACCTGGTGCTGGCGACGCAGCGTCCGTCGGTGGATGTGATCACCGGCCTGATTAAGGCTAACATCCCAACCCGCATTGCGTTTACGGTTTCCAGCAAGATCGACTCGCGCACCATTCTTGATCAGGGTGGCGCGGAATCGCTGTTGGGCATGGGCGATATGCTTTATATGCCGCCGAACTCTTCAATGCCGGTGCGCGTACATGGCGCCTTTGTGCGGGATGAAGAAGTTCACGCCGTGGTACAAGACTGGAAGGCGCGTGGTCGTCCGCAATATATCGAAAGCATTACCGCTGGCGAAGAGAGCGAAAGCGCGTCGCTGGGGCTGGATGGCGATGAAGAGCTTGACCCGCTGTTCGACCAGGCGGTCGCCTTCGTGGTAGAAAAGCGTCGTGCGTCTATTTCCGGCGTGCAGCGGCAGTTCCGTATCGGTTACAACCGTGCAGCCCGTATCATTGAACAGATGGAGGCGCAAAGTATCGTGTCGCCGCCTGGCCATAACGGCAACCGCGAGGTGCTTTCGCCACCGCCGCACGAGATGTAATATTTTGTCAAAAGCAGCGGGTCGGTTATGCCGACCCGTTGAATTTCAGCGCTTTGTCCCCATCTCCGATCTATCGCAATCAGCTTATTCCCCTGTTGCTTTCTTTGCTGCCTGGCTACAGTTAAGCCTGCCCGCTAATCGGGATACAAAAGTTTCAATAAGGATGTCGTAAATGAAAAAACTCACTATCACATGCTGTCTGCTTGCTACTTTTGCCTCTGCCAGCGCTATGGCGGACGCTTCTTCCGACCTGCAGCTGCGTCTGGATAAAGTCACCAGTTTTCACGCCAGCTTCCAGCAAAAAGTCACCGACGGCAGCGGCCAGTCCGTGCAGGATGGCGAAGGCGAGCTGTGGGTTAAACGTCCCGATCTTTTCAACTGGCATATGACCGCGCCGGACGAAAGCATCCTGATCTCGGATGGCAAAACGCTGTGGTTCTATAATCCCTTTGTCGAGCAGGTCAGCGCGACATGGCTGAAAGACGCCACCAGCAATACGCCGTTTATGCTGATTGCCCGCAACCAGCGCAGCGACTGGAAGCAGTACAACATCAAACAGCTTGGCGATAACTTCGAGCTGACGCCAAAATCAGCCGATGGCAACCTGAAGCAGTTTACGATTAACGTCTCCGCCAGCGGCACCATCAATCAGTTCAGCGCCGTTGAACAGGACGGGCAGCGCAGCAGCTATACGCTGAAAAGCCAGCAGAACACTGCGGTCAGCCCCGACAAATTCCGTTTTACGCCGCCCAAGGGCGTGACGGTGGACGATCAACGTCAGTGAGGTCAGCGTGAGCACACTCTCTCTGGATTTCTCTCATAACGAGTTTCAGCCTCTGGCCGCGCGTATGCGGCCACGCACGCTGGCGGAATATATCGGTCAGCAGCATCTGCTGGCGACGGGGAAGCCGCTGCCGCGGGCCATTGAGGCAGGGCACCTGCACTCAATGATCCTTTGGGGGCCGCCAGGTACCGGCAAAACCACGCTGGCAGAAATCATTGGTCGCTACGGTCAGGCGGATGTCGAACGCATTTCTGCCGTCACTTCAGGCGTAAAAGAGATCCGTGAGGCTATTGAGCGTGCGCGGCAGAACCGCAATGCCGGACGTCGCACTATCCTGTTTGTCGATGAAGTGCATCGCTTTAATAAAAGCCAGCAGGACGCCTTTCTCCCGCATATTGAAGACGGCACTATTACCTTTATTGGCGCTACGACGGAAAACCCTTCTTTCGAGCTCAATTCCGCTCTGCTTTCCAGGGCGCGCGTCTACCTGTTGAAGTCTCTGACCGTTGAAGATATAGAAAGCGTGCTGGATCAGGCGATGCAAGACAGCGAGCGGGGCTACGGCAAGCAAAACATCGTGCTGCCTGATGCTACGCGCAGAATGATTGCGGAGCTGGTCAACGGCGACGCTCGCCGCTCGTTAAATACCCTGGAAATGATGGCCGATATGGCCGAGGTCAGCGACAAAGGCGAGCGTCTGCTAACGCCGCAGCTGCTTAACGAAGTTTCCGGTGAACGTAGCGCCAGGTTCGATAATAAAGGCGATCGCTTTTACGATCTGATCTCCGCCCTGCACAAATCGGTGCGCGGCTCTGCGCCCGATGCTGCGCTTTACTGGTATGCCCGTATTATTACGGCAGGCGGCGATCCGCTTTATGTGGCCCGTCGCCTGCTGGCTATCGCCTCCGAAGACGTGGGCAACGCCGATCCGCGTGGCATGCAGGTGGCTATTTCCGCCTGGGACTGCTTTACGCGTGTAGGGCCGGCCGAAGGCGAAAGGGCTATTGCTCAGGCGATTGTTTATCTTGCCTGTGCGCCGAAAAGCAATGCCGTTTATACCGCCTTTAAGGCAGCGATGCGCGACGCGCGCGATCGGCCGGATTACGATGTGCCTGACCATCTGCGTAACGCGCCTACAAAGCTGATGAAAGAGATGGGGTTGGGCGCCGAATACCGCTATGCGCATGACGAACCCGGCGCCTACGCCGCGGGGGAGAACTATTTCCCGGGGGAAATGGCGCAGACGCGCTATTATCAGCCGACCTCGCGCGGGCTGGAAGGAAAGATTGGCGAAAAGCTGGCCTGGCTTGCTGAACAGGATCAAAATAGCCCGACAAAACGCTATCGTTGATCCGGGCGTTGCGGTAAGGTTAGCAAGGAATTCAATGCATTCGCCTGGCGAATGCGCCCACTTTTTTTACTGATCACAGGACAAGCATGCTCGATCCCAATCTGCTGCGTAATGAGCCAGACGCAGTCGCTGAAAAACTGGCACGCCGGGGCTATAAGCTGGACGTTGAAACGCTGCGCTCGCAGGAAGAGCGCCGCAAAGTTCTGCAGGTCGAAACCGAAACGCTGCAGGCTGAACGTAACTCCCGATCCAAATCTATCGGGCAGGCCAAAGCGCGTGGGGAAGATATCGAGCCGTTACGTCAGGAAGTGAACGCGCTGGGCGAACGCCTGGATGCGGCCAAAGCGGAACTGGATGCGTTACAGAACGAAATTCGTGATGTCGCTTTAGCGATCCCCAATATTCCCGTTGACGAAGTGCCGCTGGGCAAAGACGACAGCGAGAATCAGGAAGTCAGCCGCTGGGGCGAGCCGCGCAAATATGATTTTGCCGTGCGTGACCACGTCGAGCTGGGCGAAATGGCCGCCGGTCTGGATTTTGCCGCCGCTGCCAAACTGACCGGTTCGCGCTTTGTGGTGATGAAAGGGCAAATTGCGCTGATGCATCGTGCGCTTAGCCAGTTCATGCTCGATCTGCATACCGAACAGCATGGCTATCTGGAAACTTACGTCCCTTATCTGGTTAACCACGCCACGCTTTACGGAACGGGCCAGCTGCCGAAGTTCGGCGAAGATCTTTTCCATACTCGTCCGCTGGATGAGGAAGCCTCGGCCAGCGATTATGCGCTGATCCCTACCGCAGAAGTGCCGCTGACCAACCTGGTTCGTGATGAAATTCTGGAAGAAGAGTCGCTGCCGTTGAAACTGACCGCGCATACGCCTTGCTTCCGCTCTGAAGCTGGCGCCTACGGTCGTGATACGCGCGGGCTGATCCGCATGCACCAGTTCGACAAGGTTGAAATGGTGCAGATCACGCGGCCGGAAGACTCCATGCAGGCGCTTGAAGAGCTGGTAGGCCATGCGGAGAAGGTGCTGCAGCTGCTGGAGCTGCCTTACCGCAAGGTGCTGCTGTGCACCGGCGATATGGGCTTCGGTTCATGCAAAACTTACGATCTGGAGGTTTGGCTGCCCGCGCAGGATACCTACCGTGAAATCTCTTCCTGTTCCAATATGGGCGATTTCCAGGCTCGTCGTATGCAGGCGCGCTGCCGTAGCAAAACGGAGAAAAAACCGCGTCTGGTGCACACGCTCAATGGCTCTGGCCTGGCGGTAGGCCGCACCCTGGTTGCCGTTCTGGAAAACTATCAGCAGGCAGACGGCCGAATTCAGGTGCCGGAAGCGCTGCGTCCTTATATGAAAGGCCTTGAGTTTATCGGCTAATCTTCGGGACAGCTAAAAAACCTGTGGTTCATACCCACAGGTTTTTTTTTGCCTGCGGTTTTAGCAGCCCTTAACCATGCAGGCTATCCAGCAATAAATATCATCGATAAAGAAACCCGTTTTCGTTATTAGCTATTCATTATCAAAGGGTTAAACAGGTATGGGTTGCCTTTTAATCAGTGCTTACAGAGCTGCGGATAAAAAAATTAAATCACCGCACGGCAAATTGTGCGGTGCCCCAAAACGCCCCGTTGACAATAATTCGGCCAGTGGCATTATGCGCGCAAAATCTTCCTTTATTTTGGTCATTTCTGACTATGTCTACCTGGTCCCGTCCCGTTATTGTGCTGCTTTGCGGCCTGCTGCTGCTGACTATCGCCATCGCCGTGCTCAACACGCTGGTGCCGCTCTGGCTTACTCATGAGGCTCTGCCTACCTGGCAGGTCGGCACGGTCAGCTCCGCTTATTTTACGGGAAACCTGATCGGCACCCTGATAGCTGGCTGGCTAATCAAGCGGCTGGGCTTTAATCGCGCTTACTACATTGCTACCGCGCTGTTTGCCCTGGCTACGGCCGCGCTGGGCTTCGAACACGGTTTCTGGGCATGGTCCGTCTGGCGTTTCGTCGCGGGTATCGGCTGCGCTCTGATATGGGTAGTGGTTGAAAGCGCCTTATTGTGCAGCGGCACCCTGCGTAATCGCGGTCAGCTGCTGGCAGCCTATATGATTGTCTATTATGTGGCGACGGTGATTGGTCAGCTGCTGGTCAGCAAGGTGTCAACGGAACTGCTGCATACTCTGCCCTGGGTAACCGGTTTTATCGTAGCGGCTATTCTGCCGCTGGTTTTTACCCGGATTACCGCCAGCGGCGAGGGAGAAGAAGCTCCTGCCGGGCGCATGTG
This sequence comes from Erwinia sp. TECH1, assembly GCF_054057575.1. Classification (NCBI taxonomy): domain Bacteria; kingdom Pseudomonadati; phylum Pseudomonadota; class Gammaproteobacteria; order Enterobacterales; family Erwiniaceae; genus Erwinia; species Erwinia sp. TECH1. Next base: position 1,736,959 of record NZ_JBSRZK010000001.1, read on the forward strand.
GTCTATGCTGCGTCGACGCAGCGCACGCCTGGGGATCAACGGCTGCATTATTTCCGGGATCCTGCTGGGATCGCTGTACGGCCTGATGCCGCTGTATCTTTCCCATCAGGGAATGAACGACTCCGCCGTCGGCTACTGGATGGCGCTGTTGGTCAGCGCCGGCATTATCGGACAGTGGCCGGTAGGGCGCCTGGCCGATCGCTATGGGCGGCTGCTGGTGCTGCGCGTGCTGGTGTTTGGCGTCATCCTGGGCGCGGTAGCGATGCTCAGCAATGCGGCTATGGCACCCGCGCTCTTTGTGCTGGGTTGTTCAGGCTTTACGCTTTACCCTGTCGCGATGTCCTGGGCCTGCGAAAAAGTGGCGCATCATGAGCTGGTGGCGATGAATCAGGCGCTGCTGCTGAGCTATACCACCGGTAGCCTTGCAGGACCGGCGCTGACCTCAATGTTGATGCAGAGCTATTCTGACCGTGTACTGTTTGTGATGATTGCGGGCGTGGCGTTGGTTTATCTGATGATGCTGCTGCGCAAGGCCGATCGTCATGCCACGCCGATCGCACATGCCTGATGGCTGAAAAGTAAAATAACGAGCGGGTCACCGCTCGTTAATACATCACTTTATGCCCGTATCCTTCGAGGATATGTTTGACCCGCTCCATCGTCTCTTTTTTGGGAGGATGGACGCCGTCCAGCTTATACTCCTCACCCATTGCCAGCCACTTGTGTTTACCCAGCTCGTGATAGGGTAACAGCTCTATTTTCTCGACGTTGCCCATGTCGCGGGTAAATTCGCCCAGCCTGTGTGCGGAGTCATCATCATCGGAATAACCGGGGACAACCACATAGCGTATCCAGGTACGGATATTCTTTTTGGCCAGATATCGGGCAAAATCCAGCGTGCGATGGTTAGAGACGCCGACGAGGATTTGGTGAACATCATCATTGATTTGCTTGAGATCCAGCATCACCAGATCGGTTACTTCCAGCAGTTCATCAATAACCGGATCGTAGCGGCGAACAAAGCCGTTAGTATCCAGACAGGTATGAATGCCTTCTGCATGACAGGCGCGAAACCAGTCGCGGACAAACTCAGCCTGCAGGATAGCTTCACCGCCCGAAGCGGTAACGCCGCCGCCTGATGCGTTCATAAAATGACGATAGGTGACAACTTCTTTCATCAGCTCTTCCACCGTAACCTCTTTACCGCCGTGCGTATCCCAGGTATCCCGGTTATGGCAGTAGAGGCAGCGCATCAGGCAGCCCTGAAAAAAGGTGATAAAGCGGATGCCGGGGCCATCAACGGTCCCGCAGGATTCGAACGAGTGGATACGACCTTTAACTGACATTGCGGTGAATTCTCCATAGTCATGCCGCTTGTAGCGGCTGCGCAGTCTGAAGCTGCGTTAAGTCTGTTTTGCCAGCCGCCTGCGAAGAAGAGGGCTGGCAAAGCAGGCTGGGCTCCGGCGAACCGGAGCCCTGAGGCTTACATCGTTTGCGTAAAGGTACGGGTAATCACATCCTGCTGCTGCTCTTTGGTCAGCGAGTTAAAACGCACCGCATAACCCGAAACGCGAATGGTCAGCTGAGGATATTTCTCAGGATTATCCATCGCTTCCAACAGCATTTCGCGATTCATCACGTTAACGTTCAGGTGCTGACCGCCCTCAATGCTGGATTCATGATGGAAATAGCCATCCATCAGACCGGCAAGGTTGGCTTTACGTACGTCGTCATCTTTACCTAACGCGTTTGGCACAATAGAGAAAGTGTAGGAGATGCCGTCTTTAGCGTAGGCAAATGGCAGCTTCGCAACGGAGGTAAGCGAAGCCACAGCGCCTTTCTGATCGCGGCCGTGCATTGGGTTAGCGCCTGGGCCAAAAGGTGCACCGGCACGGCGACCGTCTGGCGTGTTGCCGGTTTTCTTACCGTATACCACGTTAGAGGTGATAGTCAGCACCGACTGAGTCGGGACAGCATCACGATAAGTTTGCAGCTGCTGAATTTTCTTCATAAAGCGTTCAACAAGGTCACAGGCAATATCATCTACGCGTGAGTCATTGTTGCCGAACTGCGGATATTCACCTTCAATTTTGAAATCAACGGCCAGTCCATCTTCGTCGCGAATAGGGGAAACTTTGGCATATTTGATCGCGGAAAGTGAATCGGCAGCGACGGACAGACCGGCAATACCGCAGGCCATGGTGCGATAGACATCGCGATCGTGCAGCGCCATCAAAGAAGCTTCGTAGCTATATTTGTCATGCATATAGTGAATGATGTTCAGCGCGGTAACGTACTGTTTCGCCAGCCAGTCCATAAAGTGATCCATGCGATCCAGCACTTTTTCATATTCCAGCACGTCGTCCATCATCGGCGGATCTTTTGGGCCTACCTGCATTTTAAGTTTTTCATCCACGCCGCCGTTGATAGCGTAAAGCATGGTTTTAGCGAGGTTGGCGCGGGCACCGAAGAACTGCATCTGCTTGCCGACGATCATCGGGCTGACGCAACAGGCGATAGCATAATCGTCGTTGTTGAAGTCAGGACGCATCAGATCGTCGTTTTCGTACTGAACGGATGAAGTATCGATTGAAATCTTGGCCGCAAATTTCTTGAAGTTCAGCGGCAGTTTTTCAGACCACAGGATGGTCATGTTTGGCTCTGGCGAAGGACCCATAGTGTACAGGGTATTCAGGAAGCGGAAGCTGTTTTTGGTTACCAGCGTACGGCCGTCAACGCCCATACCGGCCAGCGATTCCGTTGCCCAGATTGGGTCGCCGGAGAACAGCTCATCGTATTCAGGCGTACGCAGGAAGCGCACCATACGCAGCTTCATCACCAGGTGGTCAATCAGTTCCTGTGCATCCTGCTCGGTGATTTTGCCCGCCTGCAGATCGCGTTCAATGTAGATATCCAGGAAGGTGGATACGCGACCAAAAGACATTGCCGCGCCATTTTGCGATTTAACGGCGGCCAGGTAGCCAAAGTAGGTCCACTGCACGGCTTCCTGCGCCGTTGTGGCCGGGCCGGAAATATCACAGCCATATTTGGCAGCCATTTCTTTAATCTGCTGCAGCGCGCGATGCTGGTCGGCGATCTCTTCACGCAGACGGATTGTCGCTTCAAGATTGACGCCATTTTCAAGATCGCTTTGCAGCGAGGCAAACTGGGCGAATTTATCTTTCATCAGCGCATCAATGCCGTAAAGCGCAACGCGACGGTAGTCGCCAATGATGCGGCCGCGGCCGTAGGCATCTGGCAAACCGGTAAGCACGCCGGACTTACGGCAGCGCAGAATATCCGGCGTATAAACATCGAATACGCCCTGGTTATGCGTTTTGCGGTACTCGGTAAAGACTTTTTTCAGGCCGGCGTCCAGCTCGCGTCCGTAAACTTTACAGGAGCCTTCCACCATCTTAATGCCGCCAAAAGGGATCAGCGCGCGTTTCAGCGGCGCTTCAGTCTGTAAGCCGACAATGGTTTCCAGTTTGCGGTCAATATAGCCAGCGTCATGGGAGGTAATAGTAGAGGCTAAATCGGTATCGAAATCGACCGGCGCGTGGGTGCGGTTTTCGAGCTTGATGCCCTCCATTACCTTATCCCACAGCTTAGTGGTCGCTTCAGTTGCGCCGCTCAGGAAGGATTCATCACCTTCATAAGGCGTATAGTTTTTCTGAATGAAGTCACGGACGTTGATGCTGTTCTGCCATTCGCCCTCTGCAAAGCCTGCCCAGGCAGCAGCCTGGTTTACATTTTGCTCGCTCATGTGATCACCTTTTCAATGAAGTTCTTTCGTTCCTGCTGCAGCACAGCAGGGCTTAATCCTGTTGTCGGCAATCAGTGATGATCGCCGTCCCGCAAATAGATAACCCAGTAGGTCAGGCCGACCAGCAATCCACCGCCAATAATGTTGCCAAGCGTCACGGGGATAAGATTGTCAACAATGAAGTTGCCTACTGTCAGACTGGAAAAGTGTGCTGCCGTGGTTCCCGTGGCCTGCCAGAACTCCGGTGCGGCGAAATCTTTAATAACGATCGCCATGGGGATAAGGAACATGTTGGCGATACTGTGCTCAAAACCACTGGCGACAAACATCGCTACGGGCAGCACCATCGACAGCATTTTGTCCGTCAGGCTGCGGCCGGAATAGCTCATCCAGACCGCCATGCAAACCATCAGGTTAGCGAGGGTGCCGAGGCAGACAGCTTCAATAAAAGTATGGTGCATCTTATGGTCAGCCGTTTGCAGAACATTTAACCCCCATGCACCATTTGCCACCATATACTGGCCGGCAAACCAGATCAGCCCGACAAAAAACATCGCGCCGAAGAAATTCCCTATATAGACATTGAGCCAGTTGCGCGCCAGCTGACCCCAGGTAATCCGTCCGCTGGCTTTAGCTACCATGGTTAACACGGTCGAGGTGAAAAGGTCGGCGCCGCAGACCACGACCAGCATCAGCCCCAGCGAAAAGCAGATGCCGCCAATAAGCTTCGCTACGCCATAAGGGATAGTTTCAGTCCCGGTTGTGGCCGTGATATAAAAAACAAACGCGATGGAAATAAAAACGCCTGCGGTAATCGCCAAAAAAAACGTGGTGAAGGGGTGCTTTTGAGCTTTATAGACACCGGCTTCCTCAGCGACTTTAGCCATTTCAGACGGTAAAAGTAAATCGAACGGATTGCCAGCTTTCACACTAACGTCTCCTGAAGTTTATCAACAACGAAATACTAACAAAGCAGTATAGGTGAGAAATTGATGTGGATCATATTGACGCCGGACATTGTCGGAACGAGTTAAAAAACAGGCGTGTCAGGTGAATTAATTTATTGATTTTATTAGTTAAAATTTATTTTAATTTATCTATTATTTTTTAAATAGCATCTGCTTTTCTGGTTAACAACTGCAATAAAATAGATCCCGAATAAATAAATTTTTTAATACCTGGAAATAAATAAACTACTTTTTATTAACCTTAAGAAAAATTAATGGATTAATTAGCGTTAAAACTGGCCCTGATAAAAGGCCCGCTTTTGTCGAGCGGGCCAAAAATATTATTTCCAGTAACGGCGTTTCGCCTGCTGCAGCTTTTCATAGGCAGCCAGCAGCGACTGATGAGCCGGGAAGGCCAGCAGCTCTTCATCCACGCTCTGCAACCCGTAGAAAGGCGCTTCACCGCTAATGGCGGCAGATGCCGCGTCTACGGCTTCCTGTCCATACATACGTACGAAAGCAGTATGATATTGCACAGGATCGCGTTCATCCTCAAGGCTCAACAGCAGCAGCGTTTGCAGACAGCGATAGTAGTTGGCGCGGGCGGGTGAAAACAGGGAGGCATTAAACTCCATAGTCCATTCCGTCCAGATCAGCGCCTGATCGATATCGCCGCCTGCCAGGGCCAGCATCGCTTTCAGCTCGCCGATACGCAGCGTGTACCAGCCGTTGTCTTTGCCTGTTGCCAGGCCCAGCAGCTCGCGTACGCGGGTAAAGTCGTCATGGCCGTCTTCGTCCAGGCGTTCAATCAGCGCCAGGTAATCCTCTTTTTCCCACTGGCTGTCGGGCAGTGATAACAGCGTATCGCGCAGGTAAGCGCCCATGCTGTTATTAGCCAGCAGCAAATCTTCCGCAGGATAGATATCTGACATGCCTGGCACAATGATACGGCAGGCATACACGTCCAGATGCTGATAGTCAGCAATATAGACTTCTTTATCTTCCGCTTTAAAGATGGCCATCAGCGTGGCGAATTCTTCCTGCGTGGTGCCTGCGAAGCTCCAGTCGACAAAAGGATAGTCCGCCTCGTCCTTGAACATATCCCAGGAGATCAGACCGCTGGAATCGATAAAGTGCGTTTCCAGATTAGCGTGCTCGGCGACTTCTTCATCATCAAAGGTTGGCGGCGTAAAGACATCCAAATCTTTCAGCCCGCGTCCCTGCAGCAGTTCTGTCACGGTACGCTCCAGCGCCACGCCAAAATCAGGATGCGCGCCGAATGAAGCAAAACAGGTACCGTTTTGCGGATTGAAGAGCACCACGCAAATAACCGGATAGTTGCCGCCCAGTGAAGCGTCGTAAGCGAAGATTGGGAAGCCTTCGGCTTCCAGTTTAGCAATGGACTCCACTACGCCCGGATAGCGGTTAAGCACCTCCTGCGGGATGGACGGCAGACTGATAGATTCGGCGATAATGCGGTTTTTGATATAGCGCTCGAAGACTTCAGAAAGGCCCTGAACGCGCGCTTCGTTGGCCGTGTTGCCTGCCGACATGCCGTTAGAGACGTAGAGGTTACCGATGATATTCATCGGAATATAAACCGTTTGCCCATCGGACTGACGCGTAAACGGCAGGCCGCAGATGCCGCGTGCGGCATTGCCGGACTGCAGATCGATCAAATCGCTGGCGCTAAGCGCCTGCTCAGGATCGTAAAACGCCTTCAGTCGCGCATCGAGAATGCCTTCCGGCAGGCTGTCGTCATCCGGCAGCGGAAACCATTTTTCGTCAGGATAATGCACGAAATCGCCGTTGGCGATCGCGTTACCTAACCAAAAATCAGCAAAGAAATAGTTGGTCGACAGACGCTCAAAATATTCACCCAATGCCGAAGCCAGCGCCGCTTTTTTGCTGGCGCCTTTACCGTTGGTGAAGCAGAGCGGGCAGTCGCGGTCGCGAATATGGACCGACCATACATGAGGAACCGGATTCAGCCAGGAGGCCTCTTCAATATGGAAGCCAAAATCCTGTAATTTTTGCTGAAAGCGTGCGATGGAATCTTCCAGTGCGGCGTCTTTGCCTGGAATATAAGTTTGCGTCATAGTGCCCACTCGTTTTTGGGTTGTGCCGAAAACGCGCCATGATACGGGGTTTCCCGGCCATTCGCTATCCGACGAACTGTTTTACCCGGCTATTGTGGCATTTTTGCCTGCGCAGATCGGCCATAAAAAAAGCTAACCGGAAGACGCCTCACAAAATATCGTGGTCACTATATTTCACGCTACAAGCTGTTGCGGCGCAGGCCGCATAACTGGTCGGCTGACCCGATTAAACATTGCAGCGCCAGGGTGGCAATGATAAAACCGGTAGCAGACTCGAAATCGATTGATCTGAAAGTGGTGAGGGGAAATGAGCCAGGTTTTCAATTTTAGCTCCGGTCCAGCAATGCTGCCGGTAGAAGTGCTACGTCGTGCCGAACAGGAACTCTGCAACTGGCAGGGTTCAGGAACTTCCGTGATGGAGATCAGCCACCGCAGCAAGGAGTTTACGCAGGTGGCCGTGGAAGCGGAAAAAGATTTTCGCGATCTGCTGAAAATCCCTTCAAATTACAAAGTATTATTCTGCCACGGCGGCGCGCGCGCGCAGTTTGCTGCCGTTCCGATGAACCTGTTGGGCAGCCAGAGTACGGCAGACTATGCCGACGGCGGCTACTGGGCGCACAGCGCGATTAAAGAGGCGGAAAAATACTGTACGCCTAACGTCATTGACGTGAAAACAACCGTTGACGGGCTGCGCGCTATTACGCCTATGAGCCAGTGGGCGCTTTCAGATGAAGCAGCCTATGTTCACTATTGTCCAAATGAAACCATTGACGGTGTTGCTATTAATGAAGAGCCGGACTTCGGCGATAAGATTGCTGTGGCCGATCTCTCTTCCACTATTCTTTCCCGTCCGTTGGATATTAACCGCTATGGCGTCCTTTATGCCGGTGCGCAGAAGAACATTGGGCCGGCTGGCCTGACGCTGGTGGTCGTACGTGAAGATCTGCTGGGCAAAGCCCAGAAAGCGCTGCCGTCAATCCTGGATTACACGGTATTAAACGAAAACGACTCCATGTTTAACACGCCGCCGACTTTTGCATGGTATCTTTCCGGCCTGGTCTTTAAATGGCTGAAAGAACAGGGCGGCGTAGCGGAAATGGACAAGCGGAATCAGGCTAAAGCCGATCTGCTTTACGGTATCATTGATAACAGTGATTTTTACCGTAACGATGTGGCTCACGCTAACCGCTCGCGCATGAATGTGCCTTTCCAGCTGGCTGATGCAGCGTTGGATAAGGTTTTCCTCGAAGAATCATTCGCGGCTGGCCTGCATGCGTTAAAAGGTCATCGTGCCGTAGGCGGAATGCGCGCTTCAATTTACAATGCTATGCCGCTGGCAGGCGTTAAAGCGCTAACCGAATTTATGACTGATTTTGAACGTCGTCACGGTTAATTAGCCGGTACGGTTTTGATAGTAAAACCTCGCCCGGTGCGGGGTTTTGTTGCATTTTATCTGGAGAAGAAGTCTCACATGCAGGAATCCCTGACTTTACAACCCGTCGCGCGTGTAGAAGGTACCGTTAACCTACCTGGTTCCAAAAGCGTCTCAAATCGCGCTTTGCTGCTCGCTGCGCTGGCAAAAGGCACTACTCGTCTGACCAACCTTCTGGACAGTGATGACGTGCGTCATATGCTGAACGCGCTAAAAGCGCTGGGCGTAAGCTTTACGCTTTCTGAAGACCGCACAGAGTGTGAAGTGACTGGTCAGGGCGGCCCTCTGCAGTCGACGCAGCCGCTGGAGCTTTTTTTAGGCAATGCCGGGACGGCGATGCGCCCGCTGGCCGCCGCGCTTTGCCTGGGTTCTAACGATATTGTGCTGACCGGAGAGCCGCGGATGAAAGAACGTCCGATTGGTCATCTGGTCGATGCGTTGCGCCAGGGCGGCGCGCAGATCGACTATCTTGAACAGACGGATTATCCGCCGCTGCATATCAAAGGCGGCTTCAGCGGGGGCGAAGTGGCCGTCGACGGTAGCGTCTCCAGCCAGTTCCTGACCGCACTACTGATGACCGCGCCGCTGGCTCCACAAAACACGACCATTGCCATTAAGGGCGAGCTGGTTTCAAAACCTTATATCGATATTACCCTGAACCTGATGCAGACCTTTGGCGTCACGGTAGAAAACGATAATTACGCTGTATTTCGTATCAGGGGCAACCAGAACTATACCTCGCCAGGCGATTATCTGGTGGAAGGCGATGCCTCTTCCGCCTCCTATTTCCTCGCAGCGGCCGCAGTCAAAGGCGGTACGGTTAAAGTCACCGGTATCGGTCGAAAAAGTATGCAGGGCGACATTCATTTTGCCGACGTGCTGGAAAAAATGGGCGCGGTTATTGAATGGGGCGACGACTATATCGCCTGCACGCGCGGCGAACTGAACGCTATCGATCTGGATATGAACCATATTCCGGACGCGGCGATGACTATCGCCACGGCGGCGCTGTTTGCCAAAGGCACTACGGTAATGCGTAATATCTACAACTGGCGCGTGAAAGAAACCGATCGTCTTGCGGCAATGGCGACCGAGCTGCGTAAAGTTGGTGCTGAAGTCGAAGAAGGGCATGACTATATTCGCATCACGCCGCCTGAAACTATTCAGTATGCTGAAATCGGCACCTACAACGATCACCGTATGGCGATGTGCTTCTCGCTGGTGGCCTTGTCTGCTACGCCAGTGACCATTCTCGATCCGAAATGCACGGCCAAGACCTTCCCGGATTATTTCGAGCAGTTTGCACGTCTCAGCCAGCCGGCATAACGAACGCCCCCGCTGCATAGCTGTGCAGCGGGTTGCGATCTGCTTCACGCTCCTGGCATTGGTTTCCTGGGAAATCCTTTTGCGGCTCTCGATTAATTTCAGCCCGTCTACGCTTAAGGGGTAACGATCGTCAGTAGAGCAGCGTATAATATGCGGCGTTATTTGCCTGAGCAGGTTAAGCAGGCATTCCACCAACAGGAGAACGACATGACGCCTATAGCCCAGGTGATCACCATTGATGGTCCAGGCGGAGCCGGTAAAGGGACCTTGTGCAAGGCAATGGCTGAGGCATTAAACTGGCATCTGTTGGATTCAGGCGCTATTTATCGCGTGCTGGCGCTGGCCGCGTTACACCATCAGGTAGACATGACTTCTGAAGAGGCGCTGGTCCCTATCGCGGCGCATCTGGATGTTCGCTTTGTGCCCAGCGATGGCGAGATGGAAGTCATCCTTGAGGGCGAAAACGTCTCAAGCGAAATTCGCACTCAGGATGTCAGCAATACGGCTTCGAAAGTCGCCGCTTTCCCGCGCGTACGTGAAGCGCTGCTGCGCCGTCAGCGGGGATTCCGGGAAGCGCCAGGCCTTATTGCGGACGGAAGAGATATGGGTACGGTGGTTTTTCCGGACGCCCAGGTAAAGATTTTTCTGGATGCCAGCCCTGAAGAGCGTGCGCATCGCCGTATGCTACAGTTGCAGGAGAAGGGCTTTAGTGTTAACTTTGAACGCCTTTTATCTGAGATAAAAGAGCGTGACGATCGCGATCGCAACCGTGCTATCGCACCGTTAAGACCGGCAGAAGACGCGTTAGTGCTGGATTCAACCAGCATGTCAATCGAGCAGGTGATTGAAACTGCTCTGAATTATGCGCGCGAAAAACTTTCTCTGCCGCAGTAGCATCGCAGAACCGATTTTTTTAACCCTTTGATATGGATATCACAGGGCATGTGAAACAACCCCACCCGGCAGGATGTCAGGTGGACGTTAAATTGAAGAATCCTGAAGATTATCAATATGACTGAATCTTTTGCTCAACTATTTGAAGAATCCTTAAAAACAATCGAAACCCGCCCGGGTTCCATCGTTCGTGGCGTTGTTGTCTCTATCGACAAAGACGTAGTTCTGGTTGATGCGGGTCTGAAATCTGAATCTGCAATTCCTGCAGAGCAGTTCAAGAACGCAGCCGGCGAACTGGAAATCCAGGTAGGCGACGAAGTTGACGTTGCTCTGGACGCAGTGGAAGACGGCTTCGGTGAAACCCTGCTGTCCCGTGAGAAAGCTAAGCGTCATGAAGCCTGGATCACGCTGGAAAAAGCTTACGAAGATGCTGAAACTGTTACCGGTGTTATCAACGGCAAAGTGAAAGGTGGCTTCACAGTTGAGCTGAACGGTATTCGTGCGTTCCTGCCAGGTTCCCTGGTTGATGTTCGTCCAGTACGCGACACGCTGCACCTGGAAGGCAAAGAGCTTGAATTCAAAGTAATCAAGCTGGATCAGAAACGTAACAACGTGGTGGTTTCACGTCGTGCGGTTATCGAATCCGAAAACAGCGCAGAGCGCGATCAGCTGCTGGAAAACCTGCAGGAAGGCATGGAAGTTAAAGGTATCGTTAAGAACCTCACTGACTACGGTGCATTCGTTGATCTGGGCGGCGTTGACGGCCTGCTGCACATCACTGACATGGCCTGGAAACGCGTTAAGCACCCAAGCGAAATTGTCAACGTTGGCGACGAAATCACTGTTAAAGTGCTGAAGTTCGACCGCGAACGTACCCGTGTTTCTCTGGGTCTGAAACAGCTGGGCGAAGATCCATGGGTCGCAATCGCTAAGCGTTACCCGGAAGGCACCCGCCTGACTGGTCGTGTAACCAACCTGACCGACTACGGCTGCTTCGTTGAAATCGAAGAAGGCGTTGAAGGCCTGGTGCACGTTTCAGAAATGGACTGGACCAACAAAAACATTCATCCGTCTAAAGTTGTTAACGTGGGCGATGTTGTTGAAGTTATGGTTCTGGACATCGACGAAGAACGTCGTCGTATCTCCCTGGGTCTGAAGCAGTGCAAATCTAACCCATGGCAGCAGTTCGCAGAAACCCACAACAAGGGCGACCGCGTTGAAGGTAAAATCAAGTCAATCACTGACTTCGGTATCTTCATCGGCCTGGACGGCGGCATCGACGGCCTGGTTCACCTGTCTGACATCTCCTGGAACGCTACCGGAGAAGAAGCAGTTCGTGAATACAAGAAAGGCGACGAAATCGCTGCTGTGGTTCTGCAGGTTGACGCAGAGCGCGAGCGTATCTCCCTGGGCGTTAAGCAGCTGGCAGAAGATCCGTTCAACAACTACATCTCTCTGAACAAGAAAGGTGCCATTGTTAACGGTAAAGTAACTGCAGTTGACGCTAAAGGTGCTACAGTTGAACTGGCAGACGGCGTTGAGGGTTACCTGCGCGCTTCTGAAGCTTCAATCGACCGTGTAGAAGACGCTACGCTGGTTCTGAACGTTGGCGACGACGTTGAAGCTAAGTTCACTGGCGTGGATCGCAAAAACCGCGTAGTGAGCCTGTCTGTTCGTGCTAAAGACCAGGCTGACGAGAAAGAAGCTATCAATACTGTTAACACCAAACAGGAAGAAGGCAACTTCTCTAACGCTATGGCTGAAGCATTTAAAGCAGCTAAAGGCGAGTAATTGCGTTTGCATCAGGGCGGCTTAAGCTGCCCTGAACCAGCCGTGATTGCCAAAGCTTTTTCCAACAGGGATTAACCGGAGGATTTATGACCAAGTCAGAACTGATTGAAAGACTTGCTGGCCAGCACTCTCATATTCCGGCGAAAGTCGTTGAGGATGCGGTAAAAGAGATGCTTGAGCACATGGCCACTACGCTGGCCCAGGGCGAACGCATCGAAATCCGGGGCTTCGGCAGTTTTTCTTTGCACTATCGCGCTCCCCGTACCGGTCGTAACCCTAAAACGGGTGACAAGGTTGAGCTGGAAGGTAAATACGTTCCGCACTTCAAACCGGGCAAGGAATTACGCGATCGCGCGAATATCTACGGCTAAGGTTTCGCATTACCACGCAATAAAACGACACTTCGGTGTCGTTTTTTTTTGCCTGCAGCATAGCTGGATCCAGTCCGATAGTGGATTAACCAGAGCCTCCTCGCAAACCCTGTATTGCTTTCTGCAACCTGATAAAAATGTTGCGCTACGTTTCTGAAGACTGAGAAATGCTGGCTGCGCCCGTAATGAAACCCCGTCAGACTTCCGTCATGCGTAACGGAGGTAGCATTATGTCCTGTAGCCTTAGCCGACTCTCGCTGTGGATGATTATCGCAGCGCTGCCGCTTTGTTGGTTGCGGGCGCTGCCTGATACAGCCGCCATCCAGCTTTTGCTGGGGCTGATTGCGCTCCTGTTGATAACCCGACAGCGCTGGTTAAGAGAAAGTGCCCTGGTTCTGCTGCTTTTTATCTGGGCCGTTATCCCGGCAAAAACGCTTCTACAACAAACCGCCTTTCTCTCAGCGGCTCCTGTTGAAGCCGTAGTGGGCATTGAACAGCTACAGCCGCAGTCGCAACGCGTCAAAATACGCATTGAAAGCGTGGCGGAGAAACGTCTTTTTCCACCTGTTTACGCCCTGATCGCTATACCGGGTACCCAAACGTTTTGTCCGGGCCAGCATTGGCGTATGAAGCTCAGGCTGCGGCCCGTGCATGCGCGCCTTAACGAGGGCGGCTTCGATGCGCAACGTTTCGCGCTGGCTGTCAGCACGCCGCTGACGGGCAGGGCGCTGACATGGCAGATTGTCGACAGCCGCTGTGGCTGGCGTGAAAAAGTCATGCAGAAAAGTCGTGACTATTTCGCCGCCTTGCCCTGGCATAGCGTTATCCTGGCGTTGACGTTTGGTGAACGTAGCGAACTAAGCAGCGAGACAAAAGCGTTGCTGAGGGAGACCGGGACGGCGCATTTGATGGCGATTTCAGGCATGCATATAGGCCTGGCTGCGAGCGTAGGCTGGCTGATAGCGCGAATTTTCCAGCCTTGCTTCCGCGCCAGCTGGATAGAGTATCGTTTTCCCCTGTTTAGCGGCATCGCGCTGGCGCTGATTTACTGCTGGCTTTCCGGCGGAAGCCCTCCGGCGCTGCGGGCGATAGTGGCGCTGCTTAGCTGGAGCCTGCTGCGCCTGAAGGGGCGTAACTGTAGCGGCTGGCAGGTTTGGCGGCTGTGTATCGGTGCTATTTTGTTTTTCGATCCCTTAAGCATTTTGTCGGACAGCTTATGGTTGTCAGCTGTTGCCGTCGCCGGGTTACTTCTCTGGTATCAATGGTTTCCGCTTTCCGGACGCTTTATCGGGAAAAAACGCTGGCTGCCGTTACAGCTGCTGCACTTACAGACCGGGCTGTTTTTATTATTGATGCCGCTACAGATCTTTATTTTTCACGGCGTGAGCGTCAGCGCGCTGCTGGCTAACCTGTGGGCAGTGCCGCTGGTCACGTTGCTTACGGTACCGCTGATCCTTGGCGCCGTTTTATCGCTGCCTGTCGCATCGCTAAGCCAGCTGCTCTGGTGGGCGGCGGATCGCTCATTGGCGCTGGTTTTTTATCCCTTACGGCAGCTGCCCGACGGCTGGCTTACCGTCAGCCAGCAGGCATTATGGCTCAGTCCCGTGTGCCTGCTGCTGCTCTTTGCCTGGCGCTTTCACTGGTGGCGAAGTTCCCCTTTTACGCTGGCCAGCTTATGTCTGGCGCTGCTGTGCTGGCGGCTGCACGTCAGGCAGCCAGAGTGGCGTATGGATATGCTGGATATCGGTCATGGACTGGCCGTAGTAATTTCGCAGCGGGGAAATGCGGTTGTGTATGATACCGGCAACAGATGGGCAGGGGGCGACGCGGCCTCAAGCCAGATTATTCCCTGGCTTCGCTGGCAGGGCATAAGCCTACAACACATTATCTTAAGCCACGGCCATCTCGACCATATCGGCGGCCTGGAAAGCCTGCACAAGGCGTTTCCCGCAGCGAAAATCCACAGCGATTTGGGCGTATCGGGACATTTACCCTGCTATCAGGGCCAAAACTGGCGCTGGCAGACGTTAAATTTTCAGGTTCTCTGGCCGGAGCGACCGCAGAAAGAGCACGGTAATAATCAGTCCTGCGTCGTAATGGTGACGGATGGTAAATGGCGGGTTTTGCTGACCGGGGATATTGAGACGCCCGCAGAGCTACAGCTTGTCAGGCGCTATGGCGAAGCGTTACGGGCGGATCTATTACAGGTGCCGCATCACGGTAGTGGAACGTCGTCTTCGCCGCCCCTGCTGCGAAGGGTGGCTGGCCAGGCCGCGCTGGCTTCCGCTGCCCGCTATAGCGCCTGGAAGCTACCGGCGGAAAGGATAATTACCCGCTATCTGAAGAACAATTACAGCTGGTACGACACGGCTGTGGCAGGGCAAATCAGCGTAGAATTTTCTAAGGATAACTGGCGTGTTTTAAGCTTAAGAGCGCAAATAATGCCCCGTTGGTACCATCAGTGGTTTGGCGTAACACGTTATTCCAGTTAGAATGAGCGGCTATTTCAATTGGAAGCTGGTTAACACATGCATCAGGACAAAGATCTCTCCACCTGGCAGACCTTTCGACGCCTCTGGCCGATGATCAAACCCTTTAAACCGGGGCTGGCCGTCTCCTCCGTTGCTCTTATTATTAACGCAGCGGGCGACGTGCTGATGATGTCCTTACTTAAGCCGCTGCTGGACGATGGTTTTGGTAAAGCGGACTCCTCCGTACTGGTCTGGATGCCCCTCGCCGTTATCGGCCTGATGCTGGTACGCGGCATATCAAGCTATATCTCAAGCTACTGCATCTCCTGGGTATCGGGGAATGTGGTGATGTCGATGCGTCGGCGTCTTTTCAGCCATATGATGGGGATGCCGGTCGCTTTCTTCGATCAGCAATCTACCGGCACGTTGCTGTCGCGCATTACTTATGATTCCGAACAGGTCGCCTCATCGTCTTCCAGCGCGCTGGTAACGGTAGTGCGCGAAGGCGCATCCATTATCGGCCTGTTTATTATGATGTTTTACTACAGCTGGCAGCTGTCGCTAATCCTGATCCTGCTGGCGCCGGTCGTCTCCTTTGCAATCCGTATGGTGTCAAAACGCTTTCGTAATATCAGCAAAAGCATGCAAAACACCATGGGCCAGGTGACCACCAGCGCAGAACAGATGCTGAAAGGGCATAAAGAAGTGCTGATCTTTGGCGGACAGCAAATCGAAACCCAGCGTTTTGACCGCGTCAGCAATCGGATGCGTCAGCAGGGGATGAAACTGGTTTCCGCTTCTTCCGTGTCCGATCCTATTATTCAGCTTATCGCTTCGCTGGCGCTGGCTTTTGTTCTGTATGCTGCCAGCTTCCCAAGCGTAATGGCAACGCTGACACCGGGCACGATTACCGTCGTCTTTACCTCTATGTTTGGTTTGATGCGCCCGCTGAAATCGCTGACGAACGTTAACGCCCAGTTCCAGCGCGGCATGGCCGCCTGCCAGACGCTTTTCTCCATTCTCGACAGCGAGCAGGAAGTTGATACGGGCACGCGCGTGATTGAGCGCGCTCGCGGCGATGTGGAGTTCCGCAATGTGACCTTTACCTATCCGGGACGCGAAACGCCTGCGCTGCATAATATCAACCTGGCGATCCCGGAGGGCAAAACCGTTGCGCTGGTGGGACGGTCTGGATCGGGTAAATCCACGATTGCCAGCCTGATGACGCGTTTTTACGATATCCAGCAGGGCGAAATTCTGATGGATGGTCACGATCTGCGTGAATATACGCTCAGCTCGCTGCGAAATCAGGTCGCTTTAGTCTCGCAAAACGTGCATCTGTTTAACGACACGGTAGCCAATAATATCGCCTACGCCCGCAACGAGCAGTACAGCCGGGAAGATATCGAAAAAGCGGCAACGATGGCGCACGCTATGGACTTTATCAGTAAAATGGATAACGGCCTGGATACGGTCATCGGTGAAAATGGCGTGCTGCTTTCCGGCGGCCAGCGCCAGCGTATTGCCATTGCCCGCGCGCTGCTGCGTGACTGTCCGATCCTGATCCTGGATGAGGCTACTTCCGCGCTGGATACCGAGTCGGAGCGCGCTATTCAGTCAGCGCTGGATGAGCTGCAAAAAAACCGTACCTCGCTGGTTATTGCGCATCGCCTCTCCACTATTGAAAAGGCAGATGAAATCGTTGTGGTTGAGGATGGCCATATCGTGGAGCGCGGCAGCCATACCGAGCTGTTAGCGCGCCAGGGTGCCTATGCTCAGCTTCATAAAATGCAGTTTGGTCAATGATTGAGCGCCTCTGGAGCGGTCGGTCCGGCCTCTGGCGGCTGCTGCTGCCGTTCAGCTGGCTGTACGGGCTGATCACCAGCCTGATCCGCTTTAGCTATCGTCAGGGCTGGCGAAAGGCCTGGCGCGCGCCGGTGCCCGTGGTCGTGGTCGGGAATCTGACGGCTGGCGGCAACGGCAAAACGCCGGTGGTGATTTGGCTGGTGCAGGCACTGCAGCAGCGTGGTCTGCGCCCCGGCGTGGTATCCAGAGGCTACGGCGGTAAAGCGGAAGCTTATCCGCTGGTGCTTGATGGCAATACGACCACTAGCGAGGCGGGTGATGAACCGATACTGATCTATCGCCGCACCGGCGCGGCGGTGGCCGTTTCACCCCGCCGTAAAGACGCCGTGCAGGCGCTGCTGGCGCAGGGCGAGGTGGATATTATTATCACCGACGACGGCCTGCAGCATTACGCGCTGGCCAGAGATTTTGAAATAGTCGTTATTGATGGTCAGCGTCGATTTGGCAACGGCTGGTGGCTGCCGGCCGGTCCAATGCGCGAGCGGGCATCACGCCTGCAAACGGTGGACGCGGTCATTACTAACGGCGGCGCGGCGCTGGCTGATGAAACAGCGATGCGCCTGACGCCCGGCCTTGCTGTCAATCTGCAAACCGGCGAAACCCGCCCTGCGGCATCGCTTGGCGACGTGGTCGCTATGGCAGGTATCGGTCATCCGCCGCGTTTTTTTGCCACGCTGCGTCAGCTGGGCGTTATCCCGATTAAGGAAGTCTCTTTCGCCGATCACCAGGCCTACAGCGAGGCGCAGCTGGCCCCGCTGGCGACTGCACACCAGGCGCTGCTGATGACGGAGAAGGATGCGGTTAAAGCCAGCCGCTTTGCCGCGGCTAACTGGTGGTATCTGCCGGTGGACGCGGCGCTGCCGACGGATCGGGCTGACGCGCTGCTGAACCGCATTATTGCCCTTACGCAAAAATAACTCGCTAAACTGAATGCACTATGTGAATACAGGTGCATTATGTCGATTTCTCTCTCACTAATTCAGGCCCGCCATATTCATCTTGCCGCTCAGGGGCTGCTTCGTCCGTCGCAGCGCAAAGCACGATTTACCGATCTGCTTAATTGCGTGCGGCAAATGTCTCTGCTGCAAATCGACACTATCCATGTAGTCGCCCGCAGCCCTTATCTGGTGCTGTTCAGCCGACTTGGCGACTATCCGTCCGCGTGGCTGGAAGAGGCGTTGGCTACCGGCAGGCTGTTTGAATACTGGGCGCATGAGGCCTGTTTTATTCCTGCTGAGGATTATCCGCTGCTGCGCCACCGTATGCTTTCGCCGCAGGCTATGGGCTGGAAATATAACGGGGAGTGGGCCGCGACGCGGCAGCAGGAGGTCGCGCAGCTGCTGGCGCATATCAAAGATCACGGGCCGGTAAGATCGGCCGACTTCGCCGCGCCGCCGGGCCAGCAGTCCGGCTGGTGGGCGTGGAAACCGCACAAGCGCCATCTGGAAAACTTATTTACCGCCGGGGAATTGATGGTGGTCGAACGGCGTAATTTCCAGCGGGTTTATGACCTTCGTCAGCGGGTGCTGCCGGAATGGGATGATGCGCTGCACGCGCTGGAAGAGAAAGAGGCGGTCAGGCAAATGTTGTACAACAGCGCGCAAAGTCTGGGGCTTTTCCGGGCCGAGTGGCTGGCAGATTACTATCGGCTGAAGCGTGCGCCGGTAAAAGAGCAGCTGGCAGAGTGGATTGAGGCGGGCACGGTAGTGCCGGTGGAGGTCGAAACGTTAGGGCAGTGCTATCTCCATCACTCACAGCTGCCGATGCTGGAGCAAAAAAGCCAGGCCACGCATACTGCGCTGCTGTCGCCTTTCGATCCGGTGGTGTGGGATCGCAAGCGGGCGCTGGAACTGTTTAACTTCGCCTATCGTCTGGAGTGCTATACGCCGGAAGCGAAGCGGCAGTATGGCTACTTTGTTTTGCCGATACTGCATCGCGGCGCGCTAAAAGGGCGGCTGGATGCCAAAATGCAGCGCAAAGAAAAAGTTTTGCTGATCAGGCAACTGTGGCTGGAGCCGGGCGTGAGGATCACCGCCGGGCTGCTGACCGATCTTCAGCAGGCCATCAGCCGTTTTGCCCGCTGGCAGGGCGCGCAAAAAGTACATCTGCTAAACCTGCCTGCGGAACTGGCCGCGATCTGGCCAAAAGAATGGGCGCTTTAAGCCGACGGGGAGGTTAACCGCTCAACCGCGAGCTATGATATTCTAACGTTCTGTCTGATCGGATCCACCAGGGAGACACCATGGATCATCGTTTGCTTGAAATCGTTGCTTGCCCGGTTTGTCACGGTAAGCTGTATTACAATAAAGATCGTCAGGAACTTATCTGCAAGCCTGACGGGCTGGCTTATCCGGTGCGCGACGGCATCCCCGTTCTGCTTGAAACGGAAGCGCGCTCGCTGACGCTGGAAGAGACGCATCCATGAGTTTCGTCGCTATTATTCCGGCGCGCTACGCTTCCACCAGGCTGCCCGGAAAACCGCTGGTCGATATCCACGGCAAGCCGATGATCGTGCATGTTATGGAACGCGCGCGTGAATCAGGAGCCGAGCGCGTGATTGTCGCTACGGATAATAATGACGTCGCGCGTGCTGTAGAAGCAGCGGGCGGCGAAGTTTGCATGACGCGAGCCGATCATCAGTCCGGCACGGAAAGGCTGGCCGAGGTGATTGAGAAATACCGTTTCCCTGACGAGACGGTGATCGTCAACGTGCAGGGCGATGAGCCGATGATCCCGCCGGTCATCATTCGGCAGGTAGCGGATAATCTGGCGAAAAGCAGCGTAGGTATGGCGACGCTGGCGGTACCAATCGAGTCAGCGGAAGAAGCGTTTAACCCTAACGCCGTGAAGGTGGTCAGGGATGCGCAGGGCAACGCGCTCTATTTTTCGCGCGCGACCATTCCGTGGGACCGCGAGCGGTTTGCCGTCTCGCAGCAGGCGATTGGCGATCATTTTCTGCGCCATATCGGCATTTACGGCTATCGTGCCGGCTTTATCCGCCGCTATGTCAGCTGGCAGACCAGCCCGCTGGAGCAGATTGAGCTGCTCGAACAGCTGCGGGTACTGTGGTACGGCGAAAAAATCCATGTTGACGTGGCGCAGGCCGTTCCGGGCGCGGGTGTTGATACGCCGGAAGATCTGGAACGCGTGCGGGCAGCCATGCAGTAACTATTTTCAGGGCCGGCAGCGGCCCTGGTTCTCTGCTTCTTGCTATTACCAGGAAAAAAACGGCAATCCGACTTCGCTTGCGATCAGGAGCAGCAGATGGAACATCTTCGTTCAGAACTTTCGATAGTGCTGGGTGAGACGCTAAGCCGTCTCGAATGCATCAGCGAACAGCCTTATGCCAGCCTCTACTCGCTTTACGATGGGAAAGGCCACTCTCTGCCGCTGATGGCAAAATACTTCAATACCAAAGGAATCGCCTCGCAGGAAGCCTATAAGCTGTCGATGCTGGCGCGCGAAAGCACCGTGCGTATGCCGACGGTATACGGGCTGATCGTCAGCCAGCTGCCGCCGCAGCATGAGATCCTGCTGATTGAGCGCATGGGCGGCGTTTCGGTCGAAGCGCCCACCCGCACGCCGGCTCGCTGGCAGCAGCTGCAGGATCAGATCGTCGCCGCGCTGCTGGCCTGGCATCGCATCGACAGCCACGGTCTGGTCGGTACGGTAGACAGCATGCAGGAGAATAACTGGCCCGCCTGGTATAAACAGCGGGTTGAGGTGTGGTGGTCAACGCTGAGCTATATGCGCCCGGAGCGGCTGACGATGGAAGATCACCGTTTTCTCTTTCGCTGTCGCCAGAACCTCTGCGCGCTTTTTGACGACTTCGACGATCCCTGCGTGCTGGTGCACGGCAACCTGTCGCTCAGCAATATGCTGAAGGAAGCCTGGAGCGACCAGCTGCTGTCAATGATCAATCCCGGCAGAACGCTCTGGGCGCCGCGTGAATACGAGCTGTTTCGCCTGAGTGAGGAAGGCCCGGCGGAAGCGCTGCTGTTCCGCTATCTGCAACAGGCGCCCGTCGCGGAAGGATTTATCGCCAGACGCTGGCTCTATATGCTGTGGGAAGAAGCGGATCGGCTGATCCATACCGGCCGTTTCAACCGCGCCCGCTTCGATTTAGCCGCTCGCTCCCTGCTGCCCTGGCTTGAGTGAAGGCGACGTTATCTTTTGCCAGAGTCGTCCCAGCGTCTCATAGATGGCGCGCTCGCTGTGACCAAGCCACAGCGAGGAGGGAATGGCTTTCTCCCACGCGTTCAGCGGCGAAGCGATAGCCAGCTGATTAGCCGGCGCGGGCAGCGGATCCAGCCCCTGCTGCTGAAAAAACAGCATGGCGCGCGGCAGATGCGAGGCGGAGGTCACCAGCAGGAAAGGGCGGCGGCCAACCACTTTAGCCACCTCCCGCGCTTCCTGGCTCGTATCGCGCGGCTTATCCAGCGTAATGATGGCGCTGCGCGGTACGCCCAATGACTGCGCCACTCTGGCCGTGACTTCCGCCGAGCTGACGGGATTGTTCTGCGCGGCCGCGCCGGTAAAGATCAGCGTCGATCCTGGATTTTCACGCCACAAACGGATCCCTTCCACCAGCCTTGGCAAACTGTTGCCGATCATATTCGATCCCGGCGCCCACTGCGGATTCCACGTATAGCCGCCGCCCAGCACCACAACGTAGTCCACCTTCCGGCTCTCCTGCCACGTAGCGAAACGGTTCTCAACAGGGGACAGCAGGCTATCAGCAACAGGCTGAAGGCTGATCAATAACAAGATTAGCCAGGCAGAAGAGAGTATAATTTTCCCGGTTTTTTGCCAGCGGCTGCGCCAGAGCAGAAAAAGCCCGACCGCCATCACTAACAGCAGCAGCGGCAAGGGCATCAGCAGGCCGCCAATCGCTTTTTTAAGCGTAAAAAGCATAAAAACAGCTTCCTTTTGTCCGAAAAAACGCCACCCGAAAGCGAAGCAGTGACGGAAAGGTTCATTCTCCCTCAGTGTATGCCAAAATAGCCGCCGGATTCACCCTTTTGCCCAGCCCGGAGCCCGCTTATGCAGGATCGCAACTTTGATGATATTGCGGAAAAATTTTCGCAGAATATCTACGGCACCACCAAAGGCCGTATTCGCCAGGCCATCGCCTGGCAGGAGCTGGAGGCGATTCTGGCGACGCTGCCACAAAGGCCGCTGAGCGTGCTGGATGCGGGCGGCGGCGAAGGCCAAATCAGCTGTGGGCTGGCGAGCCTTGGCCATCAGGTTCTGCTGTGCGATTTATCCGAAGAAATGCTGCAGCGCGCGCGCCTTAACGCCAGCCAGCAAGGTGTGAGCGACCACATGGAATTCAGACAAATCAGCGCGCAGGAAGTCGGTCAGCATTTGGTTCAGCCTGTCGATCTGGTATTGTTTCACGCTGTGCTTGAATGGGTTGCCGAGCCGGAAGCGGTGCTGGCCGCGCTTTACGATACGCTGGCGCCCGGCGGCGTGCTCTCGCTGATGTTTTACAACCTCAACGGGCTGATGATGCAGACGCTGGTGCTGGGCAACTTTGGCTATATGCAGGCCGATTTGCGCAAGCGCAAACGTAAAACCCTGTCGCCGGACTATCCGCGCGACCCGGAGCAGGTCTATCGCTGGCTGGCGGAGATCGGCTTCACCGTCGAAAGCAAAGCCGGCGTGCGCGTTTTTCACGACTATATGCGCGATAAGCACAAGCAAACAGAACGATTTGACGAGATCCTGGCGCTGGAAAAGCGCTTTTGCCGCCAGGAGCCATTTTTAAGTTTGGGTCGCTATATCCACGTAACAGCGCGGAAGCCCATAAAGGACGAAGCATGAGTGAATTTTCCCAGACAGTACCGGAGCTGGTTGCCTGGGCGCGAAAAAATGATTTTTCCGTCTCGTTGCCTACCGAACGTCTGGCTTTTTTGCTGGCGGTCGCCACGCTTAACGGCGAGCGCATGGATGGCGAGATGAGCGAAGGCGAACTTACGGACGCCTTCCGTCACGTCAGCGAAGGATTTGAACAGACCAGCGAAACCGTCAGCGTCCGCGCCAACAACGCTATCAACGACATGGTGCGGCAGCGTTTGCTTAATCGCTTTACCAGCGAACAGGCTGAAGGGCAGGCCATTTACCGCCTGACGCCGCTCGCGATCGGCATCACCGATTACTACATTCGCCAGCGTGAGTTTTCTACGCTGCGGCTCTCCATGCAGCTTTCTATCGTGGCAAGCGAACTGAAGCGCGCGGCGGATGCGGCGGATGAAGACGGCGATGACTTTCACTGGCACCGCAACGTCTTCGCGCCGCTAAAATATTCCGTTGCCGAGATTTTTGACAGCATTGATATCACCCAGCGCATTATGGATGAGCAGCAGCAGGCGGTGAAAGACGATATCGCGCAGCTGCTCAACAAAGACTGGCGCGCGGCGATTGAAAGCTGCGAGATGCTGCTGAATGAAACCTCCGGCACGCTGCGCGAACTGCAGGATACGCTGGAAGCCGCAGGCGACAAGCTGCAGGCCAACCTGCTGCGGATCCAGGACGCCACTCTGGGCAGTCCCGACCTCGGCTTTATCGACAAGCTGGTGTTCGATCTGCAAAACAAGCTTGACCGCATTATCAGCTGGGGCCAGCAGGCCATCGATCTCTGGATTGGCTACGACCGCCACGTGCATAAATTTATCCGTACCGCGATTGATATGGATAAAAACCGCGTCTTCGCTCAGCGCCTGCGTCAGTCGCTGCAAAACTATTTCGACGCGCCGTGGGCGCTGACCTATGCCAATGCCGAACGCCTGTTTGACGTGCGTGACGAAGAGCTGACGCTGCGTAACGAAGAGGTGATGGGCGAACTGCCTGCCGAACTGGAATACGAAGAGCTGAGCGAAATTCGCGAGCAGCTGGCCGCCATGATCGAAGAGGCATTGGCCATCTATAAAGCCCAGCAAAAACCGCTGAATCTGGGCGTGGTGATGCGCGACTATCTGGCGCAATATCCCCGCGCCCGCCATTTTGACGTGGCAAGGATCGTGGTCGACCAGGCCGTGCGTTTAGGCGTCGCCGAAGCTGATTTTTCCGGTCTGCCCGCCGAGTGGCAGGCCATTAATGATTACGGAGCCAAGGTACAGGCGCATGTCATCGATAAATATTGAACAAGTGATGCCGGTTAAGCTGGCGATGGCGCTGGCTAACCCGTTATTTCCCGCGCTCGACAGCCAGCTGCGCGCGGGCCGCCATATCGGTATTGAAGAGCTGGACAATCATGCTTTTCTGATGGATTACCAGGAATATCTGGAAGAGTTTTACCTGCGCTATAACGTGGAGCTTATCCGCGCGCCGGAAGGCTTTTTCTATCTGCGTCCCCGCTCTACCACGCTGATTGCGCGCTCGGTGCTTTCCGAACTGGATATGATGGTGGGCAAAGTCCTGTGCTGGCTTTACCTCAGCCCCGAGCGGCTGGCCAATGAAGGCATCTTCACCCAGCAGGAGCTGTACGACGAACTGCTGACGCTGGCGGATGAAAGCAAGCTGCTTAAGCTGGTAAACCAGCGCTCAACCGGTTCGGATCTGGACCGTCAGAAGTTGCATGAAAAAATGCGCGCCTCCTTAAGCCGCCTGCGTCGTCTGGGCATGGTGTGGTTTATGGGCCATGACAGCAGCAAGTTCCGCATCACCGAATCCGTGTTCCGCTTTGGCGCCGACGTGCGCAGCGGGGACGATCCTCGCGAAGCGCAGCTGAGAATGATCAGAGACGGCGAGGCAATGTTTACGGAAAGCGGCCAGGCCCGCCAGAACGAAGAAGAGCAGGGTAACGACGCCGGCCAGGCGGAGGAAGAAGAATGATTGAACGCGGAAAATTTCGCTCGCTAACGCTGGTTAACTGGAACGGCTTTTTTGCCCGAACCTTCGATCTTGACGAACTGGTTACCACGCTGTCCGGCGGTAACGGCGCGGGGAAATCGACCACGATGGCCGCTTTCGTTACCGCGCTGATCCCCGATCTGACGCTGCTGCACTTTCGTAACACTACGGAAGCGGGCGCGACCTCCGGCTCGCGCGACAAAGGCCTGCACGGCAAGCTCAAGCCGGGCGTCTGCTATGCGGCGCTGGACGTGGTTAACTCGGTGCACCAGCGCGTTATCGTCGGCGTGCGCCTGCAGCAAATCGCCGGCCGCGACCGCAAAGTGGATATCAGACCGTTCAGTATTCACGGCCTGCCGACGTCCATTAACCCGACGGAGATCCTGACCGAAACGGTTAACGCTCGTCAGGCTCGCGTGCTGCCGCTCAGCGAGCTGAAAGAGAAGTTCGAAGCGATGGAGAGCGTGCAGTTCAAGCAGTACAACTCCATTACTGAATACCACTCGATGATGTTCGATCTGGGCATTGTGGCGCGTCGTCTGCGCTCTGCGGCGGATCGCAGCAAATACTACCGCCTGATCGAGGCGTCGCTGTACGGCGGCATCTCCAGCGCCATTACGCGCTCGCTGCGTGACTACCTGCTGCCGGAAAACGGCGGCGTGCGTAAGGCTTTCCAGGATATGGAAGCGGCGCTGCGTGAAAACCGGATGACGCTGGAAGCGATCCGCGTAACGCAGTCCGATCGCGATCTCTTTAAGCATCTTATCTCAGAAGCGACCAGCTACGTGGCCGCCGACTATATGCGCCACGCCAACGAGCGCCGCGTTCATCTGGACGGCGCCATGCTGCAGCGTAGCGAGCTTTTCGGCAGCCGTAAACAGCTGGCCGCCGAGCAGTATCGCCATGTAGAAATGGCGCGCGAGCTGGCGGAGCATAGCGGGGCGGAAAGCGATCTGGAAACGGATTACCAGAGCGCCAGCGATCACCTTAACCTGGTGCAGACCGCCATGCGCCAGCAGGAAAAAATCGAGCGTTACGAAGGCGATATCGATGAGCTGACCTATCGTCTGGAAGAGCAGAACGAGGTCGTCGCTGAAGCGCGCGAAGTCCATGAAGAAAACGAAGCGCGGGCGGAAGCCGCCGAGCTGGAAGTGGACGAGCTGAAAAGCCAGCTGGCCGACTATCAGCAGGCGCTGGACGTGCAGCAAACGCGCGCCATTCAGTACCAGCAGGCGCTGGCGGCCTTACAGCGCGCTCAGGAAATTTGCCAGATCCGCGAGCTGACGATTGAGAACGCTCAGGAATGGCAGGAAACCTTCCGGGCGAAAGAGCAGGAAGCCACGAACAGGCTGCTGATGCTGGAGCAGAAAATGAGCGTGGCGCAGGCCGCGCACAGCCAGTTCGAGCAGGCGTTTGAGCTGGTGACGCGTATTGCCGGGCCGGTGAGCCGCAGCGAAGCCTGGCAGACCGGCCGCGAGCTGCTGCGCGACGCCGGCAATCAGCGCTATCACGCCGATCAGCTCCAGTCGCTGCGCTCGCGTCTTTCAGAGATGGAGCAGCGGCTGCGCGAGCAGCAGGAAGCCGAGCGGTTGCTGAACGAGTTCTGCAAAAAGCACGGTCAGCAGTACGCGCCAGAAGAGCTGGAAGCATTGCAGTATGAGCTGGAAGCGCGCATTGAGCAGCTTGGCGAGAGCGTTGCCGACGCGGGCGAACGACGTCTGGCGATGCGCCAGGAGCTGGAGCAGGTGCGTGAACGTATCGCCCGCCTGACGCGACAGGCGCCGCAGTGGCTGAACGCGCAGGAAATTTTAACCCAGCTGCGCGAGCAGACCGGCGAGGCGCTGGAAAACGGCCAGCAGGTAACCGAGCATATGCAGCGCCTGCTGGAGCGCGAGCGTGAAACCACCGTTGAGCGTGATGAAGTCGCCAGCCGCAAACGCGAGGTGGAAAGCCAGATCGATCGGCTGAGCCAGCCGGGCGGATCGGAAGATGCGCGCCTGAACCAGCTGGCCGAGCGTTTCGGCGGCGTGCTGCTTTCTGAAATTTATGATGACGTCACCATTGAGGACGCGCCTTACTTCTCCGCGCTGTACGGCCCTGCGCGCCACGCTATCGTGGTGCCGGATCTGTCGCTGGTGCGTGAACAGCTGGACGGGCTGGAAGAGTGCCCGGAAGATCTCTATCTGATCGAAGGGGATCCGCAGTCGTTCGACGACAGCGTCTTCAATGTTGAAGAGTTACAAAAAGCGGTCGTGGTCAAAGCGGGCGATCGTCAGTGGCGCTATTCCCGCTTTCCGAAAGTCCCGCTGTTTGGCCGCGCCGCTCGTGAAAACCAGCTGGAGCTGCTGCGTGCCGAGCGCGAAACGCTGGCGGAACGCTACGCCACGCTCTCCTTCGACGTGCAGAAAACGCAGCGCCTGCATCAGGCGTTCAGCCGCTTTATCGGCGGCCATCTGGGCGTGGCCTTCGAGCCGGATCCGGAAGCGGAAATTCGTCAGCTGAACGGCCGCCGCGGCGAGCTTGAGCGCGCCATCAGCTCACATGAAAGCGAAAACCAGCAGCAGCGCCAGCAGTTTGACCAGGCGAAAGAGGGTGTCGCTCAGCTTAACCGACTGATGCCGCGCGTTAGCCTGCTGCTGGACGAAACGCTCCAGGATCGTCACGAAGAGCTGCTGGAGCGCCTGGACGAAGCGCAGGAAGCCGCACGCTTCCTGCAGCAGCACGGTGCCGCCCTCGCTAAGCTGGAGCCGCTGGTGGCGGTGCTGCAAAGCGACCCGGAACAGCATGAGCAGCTCAAGCTGGATTATCAGCAGGCGCAGCAGGCGCAGCGCGATGCGCGTCAGCAGGCTTTCGCCATCACCGAAGTGGTGCAGCGACGCGCGCATTTCAACTATGCGGACTCGGCCGGAATGCTTGACGGCAACAGCGACCTCAACGAGAAGCTGCGTCGTCGTCTTGAGCAGGCAGAGGCCGAACGTGCGCGTGCGCGCGAGCAGCTGAGAAACCATCAGGCGCAGCTGACGCAATACAGCCAGGTGCTCGCCTCGCTGAAAAGCTCGTATGATGCCAAGCGAGATATGCTGAAGGAGCTACAGCAGGAAATGCAGGCTATCGGCGTGCAGGCGGATGCCAGCGCGGAAGAGCGCGCGCGGCTGCGTCGCGACGAGCTTTATACGGCGCTGAGCAATAACCGCAGCCGCCGCAACCAGCTGGAAAAACAGCTGACCTTCTGTGAAGCGGAAATGGACGCGCTGCAGAAAAAACTGAAGCGCGTCGAGCGTGATTATCACCAGAGCCGCGAACAGGTGGTCAGCGCCAAAGCCGGTTGGGTCGCCGTTCTGCGCATGGTGAAAGATAACGGCGTCGAACGTCGTCTGCATCGCCGCGAGCTGGCCTATCTGGGCGGCGACGAGCTGCGCTCCATGTCGGATAAGGCGCTGGGCGCGCTGCGTCTGGCGGTCGCCGATAACGAGCACCTGCGTGATATCCTGCGCCAGTCGGAAGATCCTAAGCGGCCTGAGCGTAAAATTGAGTTCTTTATCGCCGTTTATCAGCATCTGCGCGAGCGTATCCGTCAGGATATTATCCGCACGGACGATCCGGTAGAAGCGATCGAGCAGATGGAAATTGAGCTGAGCCGTCTGAGCGAAGAGCTGACCGCTCGTGAGCAGATGCTGGCTATCAGCTCGCGCAGCGTGGCGAACATCATTCGCAAAACCATCCAGCGCGAGCAGAACCGTATCCGCCAGCTGAACCAGGGCTTGCAGAGCGTCAGCTTTGGTCAGGTACACAGCGTGCGGCTGAACGTCAACGTGCGGGAAACGCACGCCACGCTGCTGGACGTGCTTTCAGAGCAGCACGAACAGCATCAGGATCTGTTCAAGAGCCAGCGTCTGACCTTCTCCGAAGCGCTGGCGAAGCTCTATCAGCGCCTGAATCCGCAGATCGATATGGGACAGCGCACGCCGCAAACTATCGGCGAAGAGCTGCTGGACTACCGCAACTACCTTTCTATGGAAGTGGAGGTTAACCGCGGTTCCGATGGCTGGCTGCGCGCGGAAAGCGGGGCGCTGTCGACGGGCGAGGCGATCGGCACCGGGATGTCGATTCTGGTGATGGTAGTGCAAAGCTGGGAAGAAGAGTCTCGCCGCCTGCGCGGTAAAGATATATCGCCTTGCCGCCTGCTGTTCCTGGATGAGGCGGCGCGTCTGGATGCCAAATCTATCGCCACGCTTTTTGAACTGTGCGATCGCCTTGAAATGCAGCTGATTATTGCCGCGCCGGAGAATATCAGCCCGGAGAAAGGCACGACCTATAAGCTGGTGCGTAAGGTTATCAACAACAGCGAGCACGTTCACGTGGTTGGCCTGCGCGGCTTCGCGGCCGAGCCTGCCAATATTTCGGCAGAGCCTGCCGAACTCTCCTCCTGAGTCGAACAGCACAAAATAATCGGCGGCACGTATAGCAAAATCCGTGCCGCCGAATTACTCTCTCAGGCGCGCCGCTGCATACGCGCGCCGTTTTCTTTTCTATACTAATAACATTATTCAGGCGTCGATCGTTCAGACCCGCTACAGGAGGCAAGGGATGTTGCTGACAGGAACTCATTTTGCAAAGCTTAGCCTGGCCTGCTGCCTGGCATTAGCGCTGGGGCAAGCCGTACCCGCCGCTGCGGCCATGCCGCATTCGGCCGCCGTTTCCGCTTCGCAGGCGCAGGTAAAGCTACAATCGCTGTTTACTAACGGCTACCGGCCTTTTTATCTTAAAACGCTGGCATCGTTATATGCTACGCAGCATATGCAGCCTCTGTGGCAGGATCGCCAGGCCGTGCAGCAGTTTCAGCAGCAGCTGGCGGAAGTCGCGATTTCCGGCGTACAGCCGCAGTTCACGCAGTGGGTTAAATTATTAACCGATCCTGCGGTAACAGGTTTGGAACGAGACGTCGTGCTTTCCGACGCTATGCTTGGCTATCTGCAATTCGCTTCGACGGTGCCGGCTAAAGGCGAAACCTGGCTTTACAGCAATGTCCCCTACAAGCTGGAAGTTCCTGCCTTATCGGTGATTAACCAGTGGCAGCGGGCAATTGAGCATGGCGCCACGCATGCTTTTGTCGCCTCTTTGGCGCCGCAGCATCCACAGTATCCTTTAATGCACCAGGCGTTAAAAGATTTGCTGGCGGACAACCGCGCCTGGCCGCAGCTGACCGACAGACAAAGCCTGCGCCCTGGGCAGCTGAGCGACGATGTGCCTGCGCTGCGAGAGATTTTGCAGCGCACCAATATGCTGACGCCCGGCAGCGATACGCCAAAACCTGATGACGATGCGGTGCCGACCACGCCGGTCCCGGCTTCCTTCGTAGATGAAGAAATCGCGGTCAGCCCTTCGGCCTCTCCCGCTGAGCAAACTCCGCAGGCGAATACGCCGGAGCAGGCCGGCCACGTAGAAAGTGGTACGCTCAGTAATCCTGCCCATATCTATTCTGAAGATTTGGTGGCGGGCGTGAAACGCTTTCAGCGCTGGCAGGGCCTGGAGGCCGATGGCGTTATCGGGCCAAGAACGCGTGAATGGCTAAACGTTTCTCCGCAGCTGCGGGCCTCGCTGCTGGCGCTGAACATTCAGCGGCTAAGGCTGCTGCCGGATGATATGCATAACGGCATCATGGTGAATATTGCCAACTACTCGCTGAAATATTATCTGAATGGCAATCAGATCCTGGATTCCCGCGTTATCGTGGGCCGTCCGGATCGTAAAACGCCGCTCATGCGCAGTGCCTTAAACAACGTGGTGCTTAATCCGCCATGGAATGTACCCACCACGCTGGTGCGCAAAGATATTATCCCGAAGGTAAAACAGGATCCGAGCTACCTGTATAAGCACAACTACACGCTGCTTTCCGGCTGGAGCAGCGATGCTGAAGTGATCGATCCTTCCATGATTGACTGGCGGATGGTTTCGGCAGCTTCGTTCCCGTATCGTATCCGTCAGGCGCCAGGGGCAACGAACTCGCTGGGTCGTTATAAATTTAATATGCCAAGCTCGGACGCTATCTATCTGCACGATACGCCTAACCACAATCTTTTCCAGAAGGATATCAGGGCGCTGAGTTCCGGCTGCGTCAGGGTAAACAAGGCGTCTGATTTGGCTAATCTGCTGTTACAGGATGCGGGCTGGAATGATTCGCGTATCTCCAGCACGCTGAAGCAGGGTGATACCCGTTATGTGCCGGTGCGTCATCACATTCCGGTCAATCTGTATTACCTGACCGCCTGGGTCGCTGACGACGGACGTACGCAATATCGTACAGATATTTACAATTATGACCTGACGGCGCGCTCCGGGGCGCAGATATTGGCGAAAGCTGGTCAATTATTACTCTAGTGGTTGATTCTTCAGGTTTTCTGATGTTGGCCTGCGGCCAGCCTGCCTGACGGGTACGGCAGCCTCTCCAGGAATTGCCGTATCCGTCACGTTTCGTCGGTTGACGCCACATTTCTACCCGGTTATGGTTCCGGGCGGTGAACGTTTCCACCGTTTCAGAACTTTTTTAGCCGGGTAACACAGATTAATGGATAAATTCGACTCTCATCGCCGACAATTACTGGCCTTGGGCGGCGCGGCACTAGGCCTGTCGCTGCTTCCTGGCCAGGCTTTCGCTTCGCTTTCCACCTCACGTCCTCGCATTCTGACGCTGAATAATTTACATACCGGAGAAAGCCTTAAAACCGAGTTTTTCAACGGGAAAAGCTATGACAAGGATGAGTTAACGCGCCTTAACCATTTTTTTCGTGATTATCGCGCCAACAGGATCAAAAGCATCGATCCACATCTTTTCGATCAGCTGTATCGGCTCCAGGCGCTGTTAGATACGCGCAAGCCCGTACAGCTGATTTCCGGTTACCGTACGCTGGCGACCAACAACTCGCTGCGCGAACGCGGCAGCAGCACCGGCGTAGCCAAGCACAGCTATCATACGCTGGGCCAGGCAATGGATTTTCATATTGAGGGGATCGCCCTCAGCAATATACGCAAAGCGGCTCTTTCCATGCGGGCCGGGGGTGTAGGATACTATCCCAAAAGCAACTTTGTGCATATTGATACCGGGCCGGCAAGGCACTGGTAAGAAAATCCGGGCTGACCGGAATTAATGGAGCCTTATGAATTATCAAACTATTCCGGTAACGGCCTTTTCGCAGAACTGCTCTTTGATCTGGTGTCCGGTGACGCTGCAGGCCGCCATTGTCGATCCTGGCGGCGACGCGGAAAAAATTAAAACGCAGACGACGGCAAAGGGCGTAACAGTTACGCAAATTTTGCTGACGCATGGCCATCTGGACCACGTAGGCGCAGCGGCTGAACTGGCTGCTTTTTATGCCGTACCGGTTGTTGGGCCGCATAAAGCAGATGCGTTCTGGCTGGAAGGGCTGCCGATGCAGAGCCAGATGTTTGGTTTTCCTGAATGCGCGCCGTTAACGCCCGATCGCTGGCTGGAAGAGGGTGAGGTTGTGCACGTGGGCGATATCTCGCTTGAGGTTCTGCTGTGTCCGGGCCATACGCCGGGTCATATCGTATTTTTTGATCGGGCTTCTCGCCTGCTGATCTCCGGCGATGTGATCTTCAGCGGCGGCGTGGGACGTACCGATTTCCCTCAGGGCAGCCATAGCGACCTGATTGCCGCGATCAAAAACAAGCTGCTGCCGCTTGGCGATGACGTCACCTTTTTACCCGGCCACGGCCCCAGCTCGACGCTGGGCAGAGAGCGGATTTCCAATCCTTTTCTGCAATAAAGCTGCCGTATAAAAAAGCCTGCGTAATGCAGGCTTTTTTATTGCGTGACGGATTAAAATATTTCGCATCCGCTTTATGTGCACTTACAGCACGGCGGCAATCGCTTCGCACAGCGGCGCCATATTGTCCGGCGTCATTCCCGCTACGTTAACCCGGCCTGAATTGACCGCATAAACGCCAAACTCTTCCCGTAGCCTAATCACCTGATCTTTGGTCAGGCCGCTAAAAGAGAACATACCGTTCTGGTTGATAATAAAGCTGAAGTCGCCTTTTGCCCCTTTTTCCTGCAGGGTATTAACGAACAGCTGACGCATACGGTGAATGCGCTGGCGCATATCGGTCAACTCCTGCTCCCACAGGGTACGCAGCGCATCGTTGCCCAGGATAGTGGCGACGACCGCCGCGCCATGCGCAGGCGGATTAGAGTAGTTCGCGCGGATGGTAGCTTTAACCTGGCTAAAGGCCGTGTTGGCAATATCGGCCGTGCTGGCGACCAGCGTGAACGCGCCTACGCGCTCATTATAAAGCCCGAAGTTCTTCGAATAAGAACTGGCGACAATCAGCTCCTGGTGTCCGGCAGCAAAAATGCGCAGGCCCTCTGCATCTTCTTCCAGCCCACGCGCAAAGCCCTGATAGGCAAAGTCGAACAGCGGCAGCCAGCCTTTCGCCAGCGACATCTCGGCCAGCTCCTGCCACTGTGCGGCCGTAGGATCGATGCCGGTAGGGTTATGGCAGCAGCCGTGGAACAGCACAATATCGCCCGCCTGCGCTTCACGCAGCGCGTTCAGCATTCCGTCGAAATCCAGCGAATGGCTGGGCGCATCGTAATACTGATATTCACAGACTTCCAGTCCGGCGGACTGAAACACATTTTTATGGTTAGGCCAGCTGGGATTGCTGACCCAAACGCGCCTGGCACCGGTTTGTGCGGCGATAAAATCCGCCGCTACGCGCAGCGCGCCCGTACCGCCAGGCGTTTGCGCTGTACGCGCACGTTTGTCACGCAGGATGGCGTTATCTTTGCCAAACAGCAGCACCTGTGTACATTTGCCAAAATCGGCCAGGCCATCAATGCTCAAATAATTTTTGGTCGTTTCATTTTCCAGCAGATACTGCTCGGCTTTTTTCACGCTGGTCAGCACCGGCGTTTTGCCGGTTTCGTCCTTGTAAACGCCAATGCCAAGGTTAATTTTGTCAGGACGGTCGTCCGCACGATAAAGGTCGGCTAAGCCAAGGATAGGATCTGCGGGTGCAGCTGCAATGCGTTCAAACATAATGAAAGTCCGTTATAACCTGAAACGAAATGAGAATTCAGGGTACCGCCACTATGATAAAAATGCCAACCGTTTGCGCTAAAAACAGTGAAAGAATGCCCTGGATAAAGGTAGCGGCAGCCAGCTGCTATAAACACCTGTAAAGGTAAAATAAGCGCGGCCGCTTTCCTGGCGCACGGGGCCTATAGCCAATGAAAACCTCTGGCCATAATGTAGGCCAGGCCCAGCGCAACGCCGATCAGCGCGCTAAACATCAGGCGAAAATCAGTCTGCATATCTTTGCGGATATCTTTCATCTCACCGCGCACGTCCTGTATCTCACCGCGCACGTCCTGTATCTCACCGCGCACGTCCTTTATCTCGCCGCGTACATCCTTTATTTCCCCACGAATATCATGGAGCTCGTTTCTGATATCGTTAACGTCATGTCTGAGCCAGGCGATATGCATTTCGATACGGGTAAAGCGCGCTTCCGTCTCGGTTTCTTTTTTTTCCTGCTGGTTGCTGTGGTTTGACAGCGTTAGCAGAAGAGGGCTGTCCCTATCCATATTGGCTCTCCTTAAGCTAAATCCAGACTGATTTTTTCATGTTCACGCGTGGCTAACAAACACTTTTGGAAATTTTTCAGGAACGCTGCGGCATGGCTCGAAATTTTATGAAACGGAAAAAGAAATTACCCAGGGAAGCGGCAGGTTTTATTTAGCAGCACGGGCAAGTCAGGAAGGGAATAAGGGCAGGCAGAGAAAAGCGAAGGTGCAGACAATAAAAAAGCGGGGCCGAGGCCCCGCCAGACGATTTATTGCTTGATTAGAACTGGTAAACCAGACCTACAGCCACGGTGTCGTCGGTGTTCAGACCCAGTGGATTGTTGTCATCCAGCAGGTTGATCTGATAGTCGACATAGGTAGACATGTTTTTGTTGAAGTAGTAGGTAGCGCCCACGTCAACGTATTTGATCAGGTCAGCATCGCCAACGCTTTCGATATCCTTGCCTTTAGACTGCACGTAGGCCAGGGATGGACGCAGACCGAAGTCAAACTGATACTGTGCAACCAGCTCGATGTTCTGTGCTTTGTTAGCAAAAGAGCTAATAGAAGCATCGCTGCCATCGGCAAAGGTGCCGCTGTAAGAGATTGGTGTGGCGTTACGGGTTTCACCGTACATGGCTGCCAGGTACACGCTGTTAGCGTCATATTTCAGCGCGGTCGCCCATGCTTCAGCACGTTTACCCGCGCCGCTGTTAAGCGTGATGGAATCAGCGGAGTTGTCTGAGTTAGTCACGGTACGAACACCGGATGCCTGCGCATTAGTACGATCGTAAGAACCGTAGGCGCCGGAGATACCTACGCCGATTGGCGAAGTATAGGTAGTTGAAAGCGCGTAGCCATCACCGTTGGAACGACGCACGTCGTCACGGTCGTTTTTGCCCTGATACTGTACGGCAAAGTTCCAGCCGTCAACCAGGCCAAAGAAGTTGGTGTTGCGGTAGGTCAGCACGCCAGTCGTACGGCCGCCCAGGATGCCCAGGTCGCTATAGGCAGAGTCGCCGCCGAACTCTGGCAGCATATCGGTCCAGCCCATTGGATCGTACAGCAGGCTGTAGTTACGGCCGTAATCGATAGAGCCGTACTCAGCGAATTTCAGACCAGCGAAGCCCAGACGGGTTTTGTTGCCGTCCTGCGCGTCGGAGCCGCCTTCAGAATTGTTTGCCTGGATGTTGTATTCCCACTGGCCGTAGCCGGTGAGCATATCGTTAATCTGGGTTTCACCTTTGAAACCAAAACGCACGTAGCTCTGGTCGCCATCGTTGCCGTCGTTATCAGAGAAATAGTGCAAACCAACTGCTTTCCCATAGAGGTCCAGCTTATTGCCGTCTTTGTTATAGATTTCTGCTGCATTGGCTGCACCAGCGGCTAACAGGGCTGGGATAACCAGTGCCAGAATATTGCGCTTCATCATTATTTATTACCCTCATTGGAGTTATCTGGACACCTGCCACTGCCGTCAATAATTCTTTACAGAACTACGATGAGAGTTTGGTGTCTTCCTGTATCTGCACGCATCTTTCCATTCGCGGTGCGGTTAATCTACCTCGAAAATGCTACTAATATCCTATTCTGGTTACAGGAAGAAAATTTGTGTTTCAATATGTAAATAAAACGGAACTTTGTGAACTATATCTAAATTTACAAAAATAAAAAAAGGCCAGCGAGGCTGGCCTTAGTTATATATATGAATTTCTTATATTTAATGCAAAAATCAGAAGCTGGCGTTGCGCGGCGTCCTTGGGAAGGCGATGACGTCCCTGACATTTTGCACGCCGGTAACGTAGGCGATCAGGCGCTCAAAACCTAAGCCGAAGCCGGAATGAGGCACGGTGCCGTAGCGGCGCAGATCGCGATACCACCAGTAGTCTTCTTTGTTCAGCCCCATCTCCGCCAGACGCGCGTCCAGCACGTCCAGACGCTCTTCACGCTGCGAACCGCCGATGATTTCACCAATGCCCGGCGCCAGAACATCCATCGCCGCCACGGTTTTGCCATCGTCGTTCAGGCGCATATAGAACGCCTTGATGTCTTTCGGGTAGTTTTTCACTACGACCGGCGCTTTAAAATGTTTCTCCGCCAGGTAGCGCTCGTGCTCGGACGAGAGATCGATACCCCAGGAGACGGCGTTTTCAAACTTCTCGCCGCAGGCTTTCAGGATCTCGATAGCATCGGTGTAATCCACCTGCGCAAAATCGGTAGTAACAAATTGCTCCAGGCGAGTAATCGCTTCTTTGTCTACGCGTTCGGCAAAGAAAGCCATATCGTCGGCACGTTCGGCCAGAACGGCCTTAAAGACGTACTTCAGCATGGCTTCAGCCAGCGCGGCGTTATCTTCCAGATCGGCGAAGGCCACTTCCGGCTCCAGCATCCAGAATTCCGCCAGGTGACGGCTGGTATTGGAGTTTTCAGCGCGGAAAGTCGGGCCGAAGGTGTAGATTTTGGAAATCGCGCTGGCGTAGGTTTCACCGTTAAGCTGGCCGGAAACGGTCAGGAACGCCTCTTTACCGAAGAAATCTTCATCGTAATTGACTTTGCCTTCCGGCGTACGCGGCAGGTTTTCCATATCGAGCGTGGAGACGCGGAACATTTCACCAGCGCCTTCCGTATCGGAAGCGGTGATCAGCGGGGTGGAGACCCAGAAAAACCCCTGCTCGTCAAAGAAGCGATGCAGCGCCTGCGCCAGCGTATGGCGAACGCGCGCGACGGCGCCGATCAGGTTAGTGCGCGGACGCAAATGCGCCACTTCACGCAGATACTCGATGCTGTGACGCTTGGCTGCCATCGGATAGGTGTCCGGATCGTCGACCCAGCCCACGACTTCCACCGCGCTGGCCTGGATCTCAAAGCTCTGGCCCTGGCCTGGCGAGGCCACGACTTTTCCGGTGATCGCCACGGAACAGCCGGTGGTCAGGCGCAGCACTTCTTCCTGGTAATTATTCAGAGAATTATTAACGACGGCCTGGACAGGATTAAAGCAGGAACCGTCGTAGACGGCGATAAAGGAAATACCGGCTTTTGAATCTCTTCGGGTACGCACCCAGCCGCGAACGGTGACTTCGCTGTCAACCGCGATCCGGCCTTGCAGTACATCCGCTACAGGCACAACGCTCATATAAGTCTCTCTTTTCATCAGAATTAAAATTACCCGAAACCGGGGCAATGCTATGTTACTTGCCAGAAGATGAGACACAAGAAGAATTCGTTGCGAGGCAGGAGATTTCTTAACGAAAGGCAATCAGAAAGAGAGAAAGGCAGGGCGCCTTTCTCTCTGTAGGCAGCCTAGCTGGCTTTTTTCACCAGCGGCAGATCGAACGCCTTGCGCAGGGCGCGAACAAAAGCTTTATCCTGGCAAATGGTTTTGCCGGGGCTGTCGGAGAGTTTGGCGACCGGTTTGCCGTTGCACTCCACCAGCTTAATGACGATATTCAGCGGTTTTACCTGAGGGATATCGCAGGTCAGCCGCGTGCCGATACCGAAAATAACCTCGATGCGCTGGCCAAAGTGGCGATAAAGCTCCACCGCTTTTGGCAAATCGAGATTGTCTGAAAAGACCAGCGTTTTTTCCTGCGGATCGATGCCGAGCTTTTCGTAATGCGCGATGGCTTTTTCACCCCATTCCACGGGATCGCCGGAGTCATGGCGCAGTCCCTGATAGCTGCTGGCGAAATTCAGGCCGAAATCACGCAGGAAAGCGTCCATGGTGATGCAGTCGGTCAGCGCGATACCCAGACGGTTCGGATACTCCTCCAGCCAGGCCTGCAAGGCGGCGCGCTGGCTGTTTGCCAGAACAGGGCTGATCTGCTGATGTGCCTGGAACCATTCATGCGCCTGTGTGCCCACCGGCGCGAGCTGTAGCTGCCGGGCAACATCGTAGTTGCTGGAGCCGACCAGCCAGGGGAAATCGGCTTTTAGCGTGCTGACAATCGCCAGCTGCACATCGCGGGAGAAACGGCGGCGCGTACCGAAGTCCATCAGCTTAAAGCGGGACATATCCAAATCTGCCGTCAGCTTGCCGAAATCAAGCAGCTTGCTTTGCAGACGCTCGACGGCCATCGCGGGGACGACCAGCGGCGAGCGGTGGCGGTGCACCACTTCGCTGATCAGCGCCAGCAGCGGCACCTCCCACATAATCACCTCCCGCCACGGGCCGGCGATGCGGATATCCAGCTTGCCCTGATGATTGCGGATGCGCACCTGAGCAGGGTCATAGCGGAATTGTTTCAGCCACTGCAGATAATCCGCGCTGAAAAACGGCAGTCCGGCAAGATAGCGGCTCTCTTCGTCGCTGAGCGCCAGCGACTGCATCAGGGTCACCTGTTGAGCGATTTCCTCAGCGTAGATGCCAAGCAGATCGTCGCCACGGCAGCGAAACTCAGCCACTACGGAAACGTTCTGATAGCGATGAAATACCGCCTGCTGCATATGCAGCTTATAGGCGTCCGTATCCAGCAGCGTGGTCAGTATCGGGGAAGCATGTCGTGTCATGGTGCGTTTCAGCATCCTCTGGCGAAGAGCGTTATCCCTGGTTTAAAAAATAGTAATGACGCAGGAGTATAACTTGAATACTCATTTATTGAACCCGATCACAGCACAATTCGATCCGGCAGGTCGAGGGCAATCCGTGCGATTGTTAAGAGGATGTAGCTTTTAACAGCAATTCCGACCGCCCGACGCGATTCTCCATGGCAACATTGCAGGAAGCGGAATAGACTTGCAAAGTTAACTAATTATCGACATGAGAAGCACTTATGACGCAACTGCCACAAGCCAAAAATCGCCATGATTATCGTGCGCCGGATTACACCATTACCGACATCGATCTGACGTTTGAACTGGATGCCGCAACCACCCGTGTGACGGCCGTCAGCCGCGTAAAGCGTTTGGGCCAGGCTGATGCGTCGCTGCGTCTGGATGGGGAAGATCTGACGCTGGTCTCGCTGGAGATTGACGATCGGCCCTGGACGGATTACGCGCTGGAAGAGGGCGCGCTGATAGTTTCCGGCCTGCCGGAGTCATTCACGATGAAAATCGTCAACGATATTCATCCGGATAAAAACAGCGCGCTGGAAGGCCTGTATAAATCGGGCGAGGCGCTTTGTACCCAGTGCGAGGCCGAAGGCTTCCGCCATATCACCTGGTATCTGGATCGGCCTGACGTGCTGGCTCGCTTCACCACGACCATCATCGCGGAACAACAGCTTTATCCGTATCTGCTGTCAAACGGCAACCGGATAGCCGGCGGCGAAGCGGAAAACGGACGTCACTGGGTAAAATGGGAAGATCCTTTTCCAAAGCCGTGCTACCTGTTTGCGCTGGTGGCAGGCGACTTTGACGTGCTGCGCGACAGCTTTAAAACGCGCTCCGGCCGGGATGTTGCGCTGGAGATCTTCGTGGATCGCGGCAACCTCGATCGCGCCGACTGGGCAATGACCTCGCTGAAAAACAGCATGAAGTGGGACGAGCAGCGTTTCGGCCTGGAATACGATCTGGATATCTTTATGATCGTTGCCGTCGACTTCTTCAACATGGGCGCGATGGAAAATAAAGGCCTGAACGTCTTTAACTCTAAATACGTGCTGGCGAAAGCGGAAACGGCGACGGATAAAGACTATCTGGGCATTGAGGCGGTGATCGGCCACGAATATTTCCACAACTGGACGGGCAACCGCGTCACCTGCCGCGACTGGTTCCAGCTTAGCCTGAAAGAGGGCCTGACCGTATTCCGCGATCAGGAATTCAGTTCCGATCTCGGCTCTCGCGCGGTCAATCGTATCGATAACGTGCGCGTGATGCGCGGCGCGCAGTTTGCCGAAGACGCCAGCCCAATGGCGCATCCGATCCGCCCTGAGCAGGTGATCGAGATGAACAACTTCTATACGCTGACCGTGTATGAAAAAGGGTCTGAAGTTATTCGTATGCTGCACACCCTGCTGGGCGAGGCGAATTTCCAGAAAGGCATGCAGCTTTACTTCGAGCGCCACGACGGCAGCGCAGCGACCTGCGACGATTTTGTGCAGGCGATGGAGGATGCTTCCAACGTCGATCTTTCCCAGTTCCGCCGCTGGTACAGCCAGTCCGGCACGCCGGTGCTTTCCGTACGCGATGACTATAACGCCGAGCTACAACAGTACACGCTGCACGTTACCCAAATGACGCCGCCAACGGCCGATCAGAAAAACAAGCTGCCGCTGCATATTCCGCTGGATATCGAGCTTTACGACAGTGAAGGCAACGTCATTCCTTTGCAGCACAATGGTCATCCGGTTCATCATGTGCTGAACGTGACGGAAGAGTTCCAGAGCTTTGTGTTCGACGAGGTTTATCAGCAGCCGATCCCCTCGTTGCTGCGTGAATTCTCCGCGCCGGTGAAGCTGGACTACAACTGGAGCGATGCGCAGCTGACTTTCCTGATGCGCCATGCCCGTAACGATTTCTCACGTTGGGATGCCGCGCAAAGTCTGCTGGCGACCCATATCAGGCTGAACGTCGCCCGCTTCCAGCAGGGCCAGCCGCTTTCGCTGCCGCTGCACGTTGCCGATGCTTTCCGCGCCGTGCTGCTGGAGGAAAACAGCGATCCGGCATTGATGGCGCTGATCCTGACGCTGCCTGGCGAAAACGAAATTGCCGAGCTGTTTGAGGTAATCGATCCGGTAGCCATTGCGGAAGTGCGCCGTGCGCTGCTGAGCACGCTGGCTACGGAGCTGGCGGATGAGTGGCTGGCGGTTTACAACGCGCATCGTGTGGACGAATATCGTATCGATCATGCCGATATCGGCAAGCGCGCGCTGAAAAATACCTGTCTCAACTACCTGGCCTTCGGCGAAACAGGGCTGGCCGAGAAACTGGTTACCGCCCAGTTCCGTCAGGCGAACAATATGACCGACTCGCTGGCGGCGATGACGGCCTCGGTTGCCGCGCAGCTGCCGTGCCGGGAAACGCTGCTGGCCGAATTCGACGAGCGCTGGCATAAAGATGGCCTGGTGATGGACAAGTGGTTTACTTTGCAGGCCACCAGCCCGGCTGCGGACGTACTTAGCCGCGTTCGCGCGCTGCTCAGCCATCGTTCCTTTACGCTAAGCAATCCAAACCGTATCCGTTCGCTAATCGGCGCGTTCGCCTCGGCTAACCCTTCCGCCTTCCACGCTGCTGACGGTAGCGGTTACCAGTTCCTGGTGGAGATCCTGACCGATCTGAATACGCGCAATCCTCAGGTTGCCTCGCGCATCATTGAGCCGCTGATCCGCTTTAAACGCTACGACGAAGCCCGTCAGGCGCTGATGCGCGGCGCGCTTGAGAAGTTAAAGGCACTGGAGAACCTTTCCGGCGACCTTTACGAAAAAATCAGCAAGGCGCTTCAGGACTAATCGTCCGGCGTAAATGACAAAAAGCCCCGACAGTCGGGGCTTTTTCTTTTAGCAACGGCGTAAATCAGCGTTGCGCGTAGCGTTTTTCTTCTTCCACCGGCGAGCGTTTCATGACGCGATCCAGCACTTTCGCTTCCAGCTCTGCCA
The DNA here is from genome assembly GCF_054057575.1 of Erwinia sp. TECH1. Taxonomy (NCBI): domain Bacteria; kingdom Pseudomonadati; phylum Pseudomonadota; class Gammaproteobacteria; order Enterobacterales; family Erwiniaceae; genus Erwinia; species Erwinia sp. TECH1. The sequence goes on from NZ_JBSRZK010000001.1 coordinate 1,778,894, forward strand.
GCCGCACGGAGCCTTTACGGCGCGGGCGCGGCAGGTCGATTACCAAATCCAGCCCGATATTGCCTTCTTCAATCAGCAGCACCCGGTCAGCCATCGCCACGGCTTCGCTGACGTCATGGGTGACCAGCAGCACGGTGAAATGATGCTGCTGCCACAGCGACTCGATCAGATCCTGCATTTCAATACGCGTCAGCGCATCCAGCGCGCCTAAAGGCTCATCCAGCAGCAGCAAACCCGGCCGGTGGATCAGCGCGCGGGCCAGCGCCACACGCTGCTTTTGCCCGCCGGACAGCGCCGCAGGCCATTCGTTGGCGCGTTCCGCCAGGCCGACGGCTGCCAGCGCCTCCAGCGCGTCGCTTTTCCAGGCACGGCCTTTCAATCCCAGGCCAACGTTATCGATAATGCTTTTCCACGGCAGCAGGCGCGCATCCTGAAACATCAGGCGGGTATCGTCTCTGGCTTCGCTCAGCGGCGCGCTACCGGCCAGCAGCTCGCCGGCGCTGCTTTTTTCCAGCCCGGCCAGCAGGCGAAGCAGGGTGCTTTTACCGCAGCCGCTGCGTCCGACCACCGCCACAAACTGGCCGGAAGGAATATGCAAATCGATGTTATTCAGCACGGTGCGGCCGTGATACTGCTTGCTGACGCGGTTAACGATCAGAGGCGTACCGGCGTTAAGACGCGCTGGAGAAGACGTTAACTCGCTCATGCGTTTTCCTCTTTAAGTTGATAAGCCGGATGCCAGCGCAACCAGACGCGTTCCAGTAACAGCGCGCTGACGTCAGCCAGTTTACCGAGCAGGGCATACAGGATAATGGCAACCACCACGATATCGGTCTGCAAAAATTCGCGCGCGTTCATTGCCAGATAGCCGATGCCGGAGTTGGCGGAAATGGTTTCCGCCACGATCAGCGTCAGCCACATCAGGCCCAGGGCAAAGCGCACGCCGACCATAATGGAGGGCAGCGCGCCCGGCAGCACCACCTGAATAAACAGGCTCCAGCCGGAGAGGCCATAGCTGCGGGCCATCTCTACCAGGCCGCGATCGATATTGCGGATGCCGTGATAGGTATTGAGATAAATAGGGAACAGCGTACCCAGCGCCACCAGAAAAATCTTGGCGGATTCGTCAATGCCAAACCACAGGATCACCAGCGGGATCAGCGCCAGGTGCGGCACGTTACGCAGCATTTGCACCGACGTGTCCAGCAGCCGTTCGCCCAGGCGCGACATGCCGGTAATCAGGCCGAGGATCAGGCCGATGGAACCGCCAATGCTGAAGCCGACCGCCGCACGCCAGCTGCTGATCGCCAGGTGCTGCCACAGCTCGCCACTGGCCGACAGCTTCCAGAACGTAATCACTATGGCTTCTGGCGAAGGCAAAATACGGGTAGAAAGCCAGCCGGTCTGTGAGGCGATTTGCCACACGATCACCAGCGCAATGGGCAGTGCCCATGGGATCAGCTGATTGCCGATACGATTAAGCGGTTTGCTCATAGCCACCTCAGCTCTGCGACACTTTTTGTGGAGCGAAATCATGCGCTACGGCTTCGCCGTGCGCGGTAATGTTGTTCGGCTGCGGCACTTCCGGCACGTTCAAATCGAGATGCGGGAACAGCAGCTCGCCGACGCGATAGGCCTCTTCCAGGTGTGGATAGCCGGACAAAATAAACGTCTCAATGCCCAGATCGGCATACTCCTGCATCCTGGCCGCTACGGTAGCGCCATCGCCGACCAGCGCGGTGCCCGCGCCGCCGCGCACCAGCCCAACGCCCGCCCACAGGTTGGGTGAAATCTCCAGCTTATCGCGACGTCCGCCGTGCAGGGCGGCCATGCGGTGCTGACCAACCGAATCGGTTTTTGCCAGCGCGGCCTGCGCCTTAGCAATAGTGGCGTCATCCAGATGCGAAATCAGACGATCTGCCGCTTTCCAGGCTTCTTCATTGGTCTCCCGCACGATAACGTGCAGGCGGATGCCGAACTTCACCGTTCTGCCCTGGGCCGCCGCTTTCGCCCGCACCTGCTCAATCTTCTCTTTGACCTGCGCCGGCGGTTCGCCCCAGGTCAGGTAGACATCGACCTGTTCCGCTGCCAGATCCTGAGCAGGTTCTGAAGAGCCGCCAAACCATAACGGCGGACGCGGCTGCTGCACGGGCCGAAACATCAGCCGGGCGCCGCGAACGTGCACGTGCTTGCCTTCGTAATCCACCGTTTCGCCTTCCAGCACGCGACGCCAGACGCGGGTAAATTCCGCCGACTCAACATAGCGCTCACGGTGATCCAGAAAGACGCCGTCGCCCGCCAGCTCTTCCGCATCGCCGCCGGTCACCAGGTTAAACAGCGCACGGCCGTTTGACAGCCTATCCAGCGTGGCGGCCTGGCGCGCGGCCTGCGTAGGAGAGATTACGCCGGGACGCAGCGCAACCAGAAAACGCAGGCGCTGCGTCACGGGGATCAGCGACGCGGCCACCAGCCAGGCATCCTCACAGGAACGCCCTGTTGGGATCAGCACGCCACCAAAACCCAGACGATCGGCAGCCTGAGCAATTTGCTGCAGATAAGCGTGGTCGACAGGACGCGCGCCCTCCGTCGTGCCTAAATAGTGACCATCGCCATGCGTGGGCAGAAACCAGAAAACGGAAAGGCTCATTGTGGGACTCCTTGCGTAGCGGCGGCGACATGCCAGACACGGCTGGCGATATCGACTTTCACCGGCATTAAATGGTTAGCGTAAAAGAGATCGGCGGTATGCTGCTGGGCCTGTACGGTTTTCTCGCTGACCGGGCCGATAACGGTCGGCGGACGGTGATCGAGATAGCTGGCGATAACCGGTTTCGGCAGGCCGATAGTTTGCGAAAGCAGGGCAATGCTCTGCTCGCGATCGCTGCGGGTCAGCTCGTCGGCCTTGCTGAACGTCTCCAGCACCTGCTGCACGAAAGCGCCGTTGGCTTCAGCAAAGGGGCGGGTCGCCAGATAAAACGAACCGGTCAGGTTCAGCCCGTCGCCATCGGCCAGCACCCGCACGCCGCCCTGCAACAGCGCGGCGGAATAGTAGGGATCCCAGATAGCCCAGGCATCGACATCGCCCTGCTGGAAAGCCGCGCGGGCATCGGCAGGCGTCAGATAGGCAGGCTGAATATCACTGAATTTCAGCCCGGCTTTGGTCAGCGCGCGCAGCAGTAAATTATGCGAGCTGGAGCCCTTCTGGAAAGCCACCTTATGGCCTTTCAGTTCGGCGACGCTTTTAATCGGGCTGTTTTTGGCTACCAAAATCACTTCGGACTGTGGCTTGGGCGGCTCTGAGCCGACATAAAGCAGATCGGCGCCGGCCGCCTGGGCGAAGATTGGCGGAATGTCGCCCGTGCTGCCTAAATCGATGCTGTTAACATTCAGCGCTTCCAGCATTTGCGGGCCGGCCGGAAACTCAATCCATTTAATCTGCGTATGAGGGAAACGCTTTTCCAGCAGCTGATGCGAGCGGGCCAGCGCCATGCTCACCGACCCTTTTTGATAGCCAATACGGAAAGCGGCAGGCGCGGCCTCGTCCGCCAGCGCGCCGCCTGTGAGCAGCGCGCTGAAAGCCAGCGCCGAGACAAAACGTGTAAACAGGCTCATGGGCGCTTCCTTATACCGCTGCGGCCAGCCGCTGATGACGACGCGACAGCGCATACCAGAAGGTGTCGAGTGATTCCGCAATGCGTTCGGCAAGCAGCGGAGAGAGTTCGGGCTGGCGATCGTAATGGCTAATCTGGCTGTCGTCGGCAAACACGCCGTGCAGCACCTCCTGCGCCTTCAGCGCGTTAAGCACCGGTTTTAGCGCATAGTCCACGGCCAGCATATGCGCGATGGTGCCGCCGGTCGCCAGCGGCAGCACCACTTTATGCTCCAGCGCGCGTTCCGGCAGTAAGTCGAGCAGGGTTTTTAACGCGCCGGAAAAAGAGGCTTTATAAACCGGCGTGGCGACGATCAGCCCATCGGCGTTAGCCAGATCCTCTTTTAAAGCCAGCAGCGCAGGCGAGTCGAAGCGGGCGTAAAGCAAATCCTCTGGAGGAAAGTTATGCAGGTTCCAGGGGATCACCTCGGCGCCTCGTTGCTCCAGCGCGTGCTGGCACAGGGTCAGCAGCGCGGTTGACCGCGAAGGATAGCGAGGACTGCCTGCCAGAGTAATAACGCGCATCATCTCTCCTTATAACCAAAAGTTATTGATTAAAATAATTCCTGAACTTATGGAACTATCCTGGCAGAGTGTGACGGACGCCTTAAATGATTTATCCGGCATATTTAAGTTACTTTTTGACTAAGCGAAAAACAGATAACAGGAAAGTGCGGAAAAAGAGAGGGATGGGGGCACGCAAACGTTTTACTTTCCCGGCAAAGGACTTTACCATTTTCCCCCGCGCCTGCAGCGTTGCTGCGCATGTCGAAGGCCGCTGTTCTTTGTATCTGATAACGTATAAAAGCGAAGAAGGCGTGTCGACCGCACAGTTTTCAGGGTTGCTGAGGCAACCGTTAGTCCTTTTCCGGCCCGGCATTATGGGCTACTCAGGAGCGATCATGTATAACCTGGTTCGTAACGCGCTTTTTCAGCTCGACGCCGAGCGTGCGCACGAATTGACCCTTCAGCAGCTGCACCGGATAACCGGAACGCCGCTTATTCATCTGGTTCGACAAACTCTTCCTTTTAAGCCCGTCAACTGCATGGGCCTGACGTTCAAAAACCCGCTGGGCCTGGCGGCGGGGCTGGATAAGAACGGTGAATGTATTGACGCCTTCGGCGCAATGGGCTTTGGCTTTATTGAAGTCGGCACCGTGACGCCACGACCACAGGCGGGGAACGATAAGCCGCGTATGTTCCGCATCAGAGAGGCGGAAGGCATTATTAATCGTATGGGATTCAATAATCTGGGCGTGGACCAGCTGGTCAATAATGTCAGGCAGGCTCGCTTCGACGGCATTCTGGGCATCAATATCGGCAAAAATAAAGATACGCCGGTCGAAATGGGTAAAGAAGATTATTTAATCTGTATGGAGAAAGTTTATCCTTATGCAGGTTATATTGCGATCAACATCTCATCGCCGAATACGCCAGGGTTACGCACGCTGCAATATGGTGAAGCGCTGGACGATCTTTTGCAGGCGATTAAGCACAAACAGCAGGCGCTGGAAAATCAGCATCAAAAATATGTGCCGGTAGCGGTCAAAATTGCGCCGGATTTAGCTGAAGAAGAACTTATCCAAATTGCCGACAGCCTGGTGCGGCATAATATTGATGGTGTAATCGCGACCAATACCACGCTGGATCGTTCGCTGGTTAGCGGCCTGAAATACAGCGAAGAAACGGGCGGCCTGAGCGGGCGTCCGGTACAGCTGAAAAGTACGGAAATCATTCGCCGTCTCTCGCAGGAACTGCAGGGCCGGCTGCCGATTATCGGCGTAGGCGGCATAGATTCGCTGGTGGCAGCCAAAGAAAAAATGGCGGCGGGCGCCTCGCTGGTGCAGATATATTCCGGTTTTATTTACAAAGGGCCGCCGCTGATTAAAGAAATTGTCAGTCATATTTGATTAAATGCAGGCTTAACGGGGCCAGGGGGTTTATTTTCCCCTCTGGCTCGTTTATATTTTCTCCTGTTTATGCATTATTCAGACTATTTTGGCACGGGGCGGATCGCGTGTTCGCTGACCTCGCGATAAATAGCCGACCTGACGATCATTACGGGATACTTCATGAGGATTAAACCTGACGACAGCTGGCGCTGGTTCTTCGATGACGAACAGGAACGCATGATGTTGGCTATGGCGGAAGGCGCGCTGTTCCGCTCACGCTTCCCTCGTAAAATGCTGACGCCCGATGCCTTTAACGCCGCGCAATTCTCCGTCGACGACGCCGCCCTGTTTTCCACCTTCGCAGAAAAATGCCTGACGTGCGACCTGACCGAATGGCAGCGTACCGAGCTGGTGCTGAACGCGCTGGTTGCCCTGCGTTTTCTGAAGCCGCAGATGCCTAAAAGCTGGCACTTTTCCGCGCATCCGCGTCACTGTACGCCGCAGGATGGCGAGCTGGTAGCGGTACGCCTGTGCGAGACGGGCGAAGAAGCCACGCTGCTGGTGGTGGAAGCGGGCGAAAATGCCGCGCTGTGCCTGCTGGCGCAGCCGGAGCTGCAGCTGGGCGGCAAAACGATGGTGCTGGGCGATGCTATCAAGGTGATGCACGATCGCCTGCTGCCCGCCATCAGCCAGCATATTTTCACCTTCGCCCGCGCCGTTTAACGCGCCAACAGCACCAGGTCGCCGTCCGGGACGCAGCTACAGCTTAACAGCGTGCCGTCCTCGCGCAGCGCGCCTTTCTTCAGCGCCCGAACCTGGCCGGACGCCAGCCGGACGCGGCAGCTGCCGCAAACGCCCGCACGGCAGGAGTAGGGGATGCGATAACCCTGCATCTCCAGCTGCTCCAGTAAAACCTGCTGATTGTTGCCGCTGAAGCGCTCGCCTTCCCAGCTGAGGGTGACGCTTTCCTGCGCTGCGGCAACCGCTTCCAGCGATTCCGCCACTTCACCCGCGCCATACAGGCGTGCCGGTTTATCGGCAACCACCTCCAGCTCGTCACCCACCCGCACGATGCCGCTGTTGCGTGCCACCAGGTTGATACCAAAATCGACATCGCCGCTGCCATCCATCGCGGTACGAAATTTTTGCAGGGTTGTCAGCGGCTCGCCGGTGGGATGCCTGCGGCCGCGCTCCGTGCTGACAGTGGTAAAAATGCAGCGGCTGCAAGGTTTCGGTGCGTCAAAAAGGATGCCGCCGATGCGCACCGTTGCCCAGCGATCTTCCGCCCATGCCGTCGTGCCCGTTACCACCAGGTTTGGACGGAACTGCTCCAACTTTACGCCGGCCGGGCAACGCTTACGTAAATCGTGCAGCGAGGCCTCATTAATCAGCAAATAAGGATAGCCGTCGGCAAAGCCCAGCGGCACCTCGCTAAATCGCTGCACGCGCCGGGTCATCTCTGGTCCTACCCAGCGAAGCTGCACGGGACGCGGAAAAAAGCCGCTCAGCCAGCTGTTGATTGGCGCAGGCGCAATCAGCGCGGTGAAATGGTTGCCCCAGACTTCCACCGGCGCAGGCTCGGCGGCGAAATCCGCAAAGCGAACGGTGGCGCTGCTGCCGTCCGGCGCCGCCAGCAGCAGACCGTCCGGCAGCAGCGCGGGCGTAAAAAGCACCATTTCAGGATACTGACGCGCTGTAATAAAGGTGCCGTCCGCCTCGGTAAGCATAAAAATACGATCGAAGGCCAGGCCGCTGGCAAGCGCCTGAGCATGAGAAACCTGCGTGCCACGCATGGATTTTACGGGATGAATAAACAGACGGGACAGGCTAATCATGGTGCTCTCCAGCAGGAAAGAAAACGCCAGCGCGAAAAAAGAGCCGGGAGCGGCTGACGAAAAGAAGCTAACTTTATGACATGCGCCCCGGATTAGCTATAATGCGCAGCAATTTTCCAGATGATAAGTGATGTTATGAATTCTCTGTTTGCCAGTACGGCGCGTGGGCTCGAAGAGCTGTTAAAAAGTGAACTGGAAGCGCTGGGGGCCGAGGGCTGCCAGATTGTCCAGGGCGGCGTACATTTTCAGGGCGACGATCGTCTGATGTATCAGAGCCTGATGTGGAGCCGCCTGGCTTCCCGCATCCTGCTGCCGCTGACCGAATGCGGCGTATACAGCGACCTGGATCTCTATCTGGGCGTACAGGCTATCGACTGGCCGGCGCTGTTCGGCAGCGATAAAACCTTTGCCGTGCATTTCAGCGGGCTGAATGAAGTGATCCGCAACAGCCAGTACGGCGCGCTTAAAGTCAAAGACGCCATCGTGGACAGCTTTACCCGCAAAAACCTGGCGCGACCGGATGTGGATCGCGAGCAGCCGGATATCCGCGTTAACGTCTGGCTGAACAAAGACAATGCCAGCATTGCGCTGGATCTGAGCGGCGAAGGCCTGCACCAGCGCGGCTATCGCCAGCAAACCGGCATGGCGCCGCTCAAGGAAAACCTGGCGGCGGCTATCGTGCAGCGCTCCGGCTGGCAGGCGGGCACGCCGATGGTCGATCCTATGTGCGGCTCGGGCACGCTGCTGATTGAAGCAGCGATGATCGCCAGCGATCGCGCGCCTGGCCTGCATCGCACCCACTGGGGCTTTACCGGCTGGAACAAATTCGACGAGGCGCTGTGGCGTGAAGTGACCAGCGAAGCGAAAGTGCGCGCTCGTCGCGGGCTTCAGGAAACGACGTCCCGTTTTTATGGTTACGATAACGACTCCCGCGTCATTGAACGCGCGCGCGTTAACGCCCGTCGTGCTGGCCTGGCGGAGCTTATCAGCTTTACCACCCAGGACGTGCTGAAGCTGACCAATCCGCTGGCGGAAGGGCCAACCGGCACCGTGCTGAGCAACCCGCCTTACGGCGAACGTCTGGAAAGCGAACCGGCCCTGATTGCGCTGCACAGCCAGCTGGGACGCCTGATGAAACAGCATTTCGGCGGCTGGAACCTGTCGCTGTTCAGCGCGTCGCCGGAGCTGCTGAGCTGCCTGCAGCTGCGTGCTGAACGCCAGTTCAAGGCGAAAAACGGCCCGCTGGACTGCGTACAGAAAAACTATCAGCTGGGAGTGAATACCTCCGGCGTGGCGCAGATTGCGGAAGACTACGCTAACCGCCTGCGTAAAAACCTGAAGAAGCTGGAAAAATGGGCGCGTCAGGAAGGCATTGAGTGCTACCGCATTTACGATGCCGATCTGCCGGACTACAACGTCGCTGTCGATCGCTATGGCGAGTGGGTGGTGGTGCAGGAGTATGCGCCGCCGAAGACCATCGAGCCGTCTAAAGCCCGTCAGCGCCTGTTTGACGTTATTGCCGCCACGCTCAGCGTGCTGGATCTGCCGGCAAACCGTCTGGTGCTGAAAACCCGCGAGCGGCAGAAAGGCAAAAGCCAGTATCAGAAGCTGGGCGAAAAGGGCGACTTCTTCGAGGTTTCCGAGTTTAACGCGAAGCTGTGGGTAAATCTCACCGACTATCTGGATACCGGCCTGTTCCTGGATCACCGCATCGCGCGTAAAATGCTTGGGCAGATGAGCAAGGGCAAAGACTTCCTGAACCTGTTTGCCTATACCGGCAGCGCCAGCGTGCATGCCGGACTGGGCGGCGCCAAAAGCACCACCACGGTGGATATGTCGCGCACCTATCTGGAATGGGCAGAACGCAACCTGCGTCTGAACGGCCTGACCGGCCGCCAGCACCGCCTGATGCAGGCAGATTGCCTGAGCTGGCTGCGCGAGTCCGACGAGCAGTTCGATCTGATCTTTATCGATCCGCCAACCTTCTCGAACTCGAAAAGAATGGAAGAGAGTTTTGACGTGCAGCGCGATCATCTGCTGTTGATGAAAGATCTGAAAAGGCTGCTGCGCAAAAACGGCACCGTCATGTTCTCCAACAATAAGCGCGGCTTCAAAATGGATCTGGAAGGCCTGGCCGAGCTTCAGCTGCACGCTGAAGAAATTACCGCGAAAACGCAGTCGCAGGACTTCGCCCGCAACCGTCAAATTCATAACTGCTGGCTGATTACTCACGCCGGTAAGGAATAAGTTTTATGTCACTGATCAGTATTCATGGCGCTTACCTCTCATTCAGCGACGCGCCGCTGTTGGATAACACCGAGCTGCATATTGAAGAGAACGAGCGCGTCTGTCTGGTAGGGCGCAACGGCGCGGGCAAATCAACGCTGATGAAAATCATCAACCGCGAGCAGCCGCTGGACGATGGGCGCATCATTTATGAGCAGGACCTGGTTATCGCGCGCCTGCAACAGGATCCGCCGCGTAACGTAAAAGGCTCGGTGTATGACTTCGTTGCCGAAGGCGTGAATGAACAGGCCGAGTACCTGAAGGCCTATCATGCGATTTCGCATCTGGTAATGAGCGATCCCAGCGAGAAAAACCTGAACGAAATGGGCAGGCTGCAAAGCATTCTCGATCACCAGAACCTGTGGCAGCTGGAAACGCGTATTCAGGACGTGCTGAAGCAGATCGGCCTGGACGGCGATGCGCCGCTCTCCTCGCTGTCCGGCGGCTGGCTGCGTAAAGCGGCGCTGGGCCGCGCGCTGGTCAGCAATCCGCGCGTGCTGATGCTGGACGAGCCGACCAACCACCTGGATATCGAAACCATCGACTGGCTGGAAACCTTCCTGAAAACTTTCCAGGGCAGCATTATCTTTATCTCGCACGACCGTTCGTTTATCCGCAATATGGCGACGCGTATCGTTGACCTCGATCGCGGCAAGCTGGTTTCCTGGCCGGGCGACTACGATCAGTTCCTGCTGGGCAAAGAAGAAGCGCTGCGCGTGGAAGAGATGCAGAACGCCGAATTCGACCGCAAGCTGGCGCAGGAAGAAGTCTGGATCCGTCAGGGCATCAAAGCCCGTCGTACCCGTAATGAAGGACGCGTCCGCGCGCTGAAAGCATTGCGCAACGAGCGCGCCGAACGCCGCGAAGTGATGGGCAAAGCCAATATGCAGGTGGAAGAGGCGAGCCGCTCCGGCAAAATCGTCTTTGAACTGGAAAACGTCAGCTACGGCGTGGCGGGCAAACAGCTGGTGAAGGATTTCTCCCGCCAGGTGCAGCGCGGCGACAAAATTGCGCTGATCGGCCCGAACGGCTGCGGCAAGTCTACGCTGCTGAAGCTGATGCTCGATCAGCTGAAACCGGACAGCGGTCGCGTGCATATCGGCACCAAGCTTGAAGTGGCCTATTTCGATCAGCACCGGACGGAACTCGACCCCGATCGCACGGTGATGGATAACCTGGCGGAAGGCAAGCAGGAAGTGATGGTGAACGGCAAGCCGCGCCACGTGCTGGGCTATCTGCAGGACTTCCTGTTCCACCCTAAGCGTGCCATGACGCCAGTACGTGCGCTGTCGGGCGGAGAGCGTAACCGCCTGCTGCTGGCGCGCCTGTTCCTGAAGCCCAGCAACCTGCTGATCCTCGATGAACCGACCAACGATCTGGACGTGGAAACGCTGGAACTGCTGGAAGAGCTGATCGACGGCTATCAGGGCACGGTGCTGCTGGTCAGCCACGATCGTCAGTTTGTCGATAATACTGTTACCGAGTGCTGGATTTTTGAAGGCCAGGGCGAGATCGGCGCCTTTGTCGGCGGCTATCATGATGCTCAGCTGCAGCGCACCGCCTACAAGCAAACCCGCAGCGCGGCGCAAAGCGCGCCGGCCACGCGTCAGGAAACCGTAAAAAGCGATCCGGCAAAGCGTCCGGCGGCTAAGATGAGTTATAACCTGCAGCGCGAGCTGGAGCAGATGCCGCAGAAGATGGAGCAGCTGGAGAACGAGCTGGCCTCGCTGCAGGCGAAGGTGGCCGACGCCAGCTTCTTTGGCCAGCCGCACGACGTGACCCAGCCGGTACTGGATGCGCTTGCCGAGGCCGAACAGGCGCTGGAAAAGGCTTTCGAGCGCTGGGAATACCTGGAATCGCTGAAAAACCAATAACCCCGAGGTAATCTATGTGTTCATCGCACCAGGCCGACCAGTGGATGCTTTGCCCGCAGTGCGACCTGATGACACAGTTGCCGCCTCTCACGCCGGGCAGCAAAGCCAGCTGCCCGCGCTGTGATACCACGCTGGTCATGAACTGGGATGAGCCGCGCAAGCGGCCAACCGGCTATGCGCTGGCGGCGCTGTTTATGCTGCTTCTGGCGAACCTGTTTCCGTTCGTCAATATGCACGTGGCGGGGATGAGCAGCGAAATTACGCTGATGCGTATCCCGCAGGTCATGGTTTCGGTGGATTACAGCAGCCTGGCGACGCTGTTTCTGCTGTTCGTGCAGGCCGTGCCCGCGCTCTGTATGCTTATTATCCTGCTGCTGGTGAACCCGGTTAATCTGCCCACGCCGTTAAAAAAAGCGATGGCGCGCGCGCTGTTTCAGATCAAAACCTGGGGCATGGCGGAAATTTTCCTGGCCGGCGTGCTGGTCAGCTTTGTCAAACTGATGGCCTACGGCGATATCGGCATCGGCACCAGTTTTATTCCCTGGTGTTTGTTCTGCGTGCTGCAGCTGCGCGCTTTTCAGTGCGTCGATCGCCGCTGGATGTGGCAGCGCATTGCGCCTCTGCCTGCGTTGCCGGCGAAACCGGTGCCTGCCATCAGCGGCCTGGCGCAGGATCTGCGTTCCTGTAGCTGCTGTACAGCCATACTGCCGGTCGGACAACTCTCCTGTTCACGCTGCGGCACGCGCGGTCACGCCCGGCGCAGGCACAGCCTGCAATGGACAATGGCGCTGCTGCTGACCTCACTGCTTTTATATATTCCCGCTAACCTGCTGCCAATTATGATCACGGAATCCCTTGGCAGCAAAACGACGTCTACCATTATGGCGGGCGTGGTATTGCTGTGGGGAGAAGGCTCCTATCCGGTTGCGCTGGTGATTTTTATCGCCAGTATCATGGTGCCTTCGCTAAAAATGCTGGCTATCGGCTGGCTTTGCTGGGATGCCAACGGCAGAAGCAAGCCGCATCAGGACAGCGAAAGGATGCATAAAATCTACGAGGTGGTGGAGTTTGTCGGCCGCTGGTCAATGATTGATGTCTTTGTGATAGCTGTGCTCTCCGCGCTGGTGCGCATGGGCCAGCTAATGAATATTTATCCCGCGACGGGGGCGTTGCTGTTTGCGCTGGTGGTGATCCTGACGATGTTCGCCGCCATGACGTTTGACCCCCGTCTGACCTGGGATCGTGTCAGTACCCAAACTAAAGAGGAGCCAGGCATTGCAGGAAAATAATCATGGCGTGGCGACGGTTGATCGAATCAAACGTTGGTCACCAGTCTGGATCATCCCCATTGTCACCGTATTAATCGGTGCGTGGATCCTTGTTTATCATTTCACCCATCAGGGGCCGCTGGTCACGCTGATCACCACCAACGCGGAAGGCATCGAAGGCGGTAAAACGGCGATTAAAAGCCGCAGCGTTGATGTCGGCACGGTAGAAAGCGCCGTACTGACTGACGATCTGCTGCACGTGAAAATTACCGCGCGCCTTAACGCCGGCATGGAAAAACTGCTGAAAGGCGACAGCGCGTTCTGGGTGGTTAAACCGACCATCGGCCGCGAAGGCGTTACCGGTTTGGGGACGCTGCTTTCCGGCTCCTATATTGAGCTGCAGCCGGGCAGCAAAGGCGAACAGCCCGAACAGTATAAGCTACTGGATGCGCCGCCGCTGGCGCCGCCGGATGCCAAAGGGGTACGCATTACGCTGGACAGCGCGAAAGCGGGCCAGCTGAACCCTGGCGATCCGGTGCTGTTCCGTGGCTATCGCGTAGGCTCGGTGGAAACCAGCCAGTTCGACGCCGACAAACGTATGATGACCTATCAGCTGTTTATCGCCGCCCCTTATGACCGGCTGGTCACGACAAACGTGCGCTTCTGGAAGGACAGCGGCATCGCGGTAGATATGTCCGCTTCAGGTATGCGGGTTGAAATGGGCTCGCTGACCACGCTGTTCAGCGGCGGCGTCAGCTTTGACGTGCCGGACGGCTGGGATCTGGGACAGGCGGCGGCGAATAAAGCGGAATATAAGCTGTTTGACGATCAGCGCAGCATTCAGGATTCGCTCTACACCGTGCATAAAGACTTCCTGATGTTCTTCAGCGATTCTATTCGCGGCCTGCAGCCGGGCGCGCCTGTAGAGTTCCGGGGCATAAGGCTGGGAACGGTCGCGGAAGTGCCGTTTAAATCCACTAAAGTCGCGCAGCAGCTGGGCAACGATTACCGTATTCCGGTACTGATCCGCATCGAGCCGGACCGCTTCCAGAGTATGCTGGGCAAGGACTTTGATATTGAGCAGCACCTGAAGGACGGTATCAAGGCGGGTCTTCGCGCCTCGCTGAAGTCGGCCAACCTGCTGACCGGCTCGCTCTATATCGATCTGGATTTTGACAGCAATGCCAAACCGTTCAAAGGACCGGCCTCTTTTGCGGGCTATGAGCTGATCCCAACGACCAGCGGCGGACTGGCGCAGATCCAACAGAAACTGATGGATACGCTGGATAAAATCAATTCGCTGCCGCTGAACCCGATGATTAATCAGGCCACGGGCACGCTGAAAGAGAGCCAGCGCACTATTCGCGAGCTGCAAAAAACGCTGGATAACATCAACCAGATCACCGGCAGCCAGTCGATGAAAGAGCTACCGGCCGATATGCAGAAAACGCTGCGCGAGCTGAACGCCAGCATGAAAGGCTTCCAGCCTGGCGCACCGGCCTACAGCAAACTGGTTGGCGATATGCAGCAGCTCAATCAGGTGCTGCGTGAACTGCAACCGGTGCTGAAAACGTTGAACAGCAAGAGCAACGCGCTGGTGTTTGAAGCAAAACCCGGCCAGGATCCCCAGCCGAAGAGGGCGAAATAATGAAAAAATGGCTACCTGTGGCTTTGGTCCTGGCGCTGAGCGCCTGCAGCAGCACGTCCGATACCACCTATTACCAGCTGCCTGTGGCGGCGAAGGGCGCGGCCGTCAGCAGCATTGACGCCACGCGGCCAGCGGTTTTTGTCCAGCATGTTTCCGTTCCGGACTATTTGTCCGGTAACGGGCTGGTTTACCAAACCAGCGACGTGAAATATACGATTGCTGCCAATAACCTCTGGGCCAGCCCGCTCGACCAGCAGCTACAGCAAACGCTGGTGGCGAACCTGAGCCAGGCGCTGCCCGGCTCGCTGGTCTCGGCTTCACCGCTGGGCCAGCAGCAGGATACGCTCAACGTAACGGTGACCGGCTTCCACGGTCGTTACGACGGCCATGCGGTGATCAGCGGCGACTGGGTGCTGGAGCATCAGGGGCAAATCGTGAAGCGCTCGTTTACGCTGGCCCTGCCGCAGAAAGAGGATGGCTACGACGCGCTGGTCAGAACGCTGGCAGAAGGCTGGCAGCAGGAGGCGCAGGATATAGCTAACGGTATCCGCAGCCTTAATTAGAAAAATTAATCACTGGCGCTAAGCCCCGGTTTGTCGACAATCAGAAGATTGCACAATCGGGGCTTTTTTTATTGCCATACAGGAGGTTATCTGGTTTTCAGGAGAGTTTTCAGGCGATAAGTTTCCACTATCCTCGCACAGGTTTATGACATTGGCGTGAAATTTGCGCGTTGATCTTCAGCGAAAATGGCGTTAGAACTAAATTGTGACTGCGTATGCACTCACTGATTTCTTTCCACCAGATTCCACCTGACCTGAAGAGGGGATTACAGGCATGATGAAGAGACAGAAACGAGATCGGCTCGAACGGGCACATTCCAGAGGTTATCAGGCCGGTATTACCGGACGCCCTAAAGAGATGTGTCCCTATCAAATGATAGATGCAAGATCTCACTGGTTGGGAGGTTGGCGACAGGCCATGGAGGACAGGACGGTTACCGCGTAATCCGCTCTGTTATTGAAAAGGAAAACCTCCGCCCGGGCGGAGGTTTCGTCTTTTAAACGCGCTTAAAAAGCGGTGGTGTCCTTGAACAGACCCACTTTCAGATCGGTAGCGGTATAGATAACGTTGCCATCCACCAGCACTTCGCCATCGGCTACGCCCATCACCAGCTTGCGGTTAATAACACGCTTAAAGTGAATACGGTAAGAGACTTTTTTCGCCGTTGGCAGAACCTGGCCGGTAAATTTAACTTCGCCTACGCCCAGCGCACGGCCTTTACCTTCCGCGCCCAGCCAGCCCAGATAGAAGCCTACCAGCTGCCACATCGCATCAAGACCCAGACAGCCTGGCATCACCGGATCGCCGATAAAGTGGCAGCCGAAGAACCACAGATCGGGATTGATATCCAGCTCCGCTTCCACAAAGCCTTTACCGTAGTTGCCGCCATCTTCATTCATCTCGATGACGCGATCCATCATCAGCATGTTGCCAGACGGCAACGGCGGGCCTTCGGCACCGAAAAGTTCACCGCGACCAGAGGCAATCAGGTCTTCTTTTGAGTAGGATTTGCGTTTATCTACCATGTTCTTAATAAGCCTTATTTTATTGAAGCACGAAGGTTAGCTTACAGCTGTAAGCTGAGCAAGCCCGATTAGCTCTGGTTAAACCAGTTCAGCCAGCGCAGCGGCCACGGACGTTGCCGACCTTCCTGTTGGTTTATTTGCGCAATGCGCTCCTGAATTGATCTTAGCAGACAAGGCGCGTCTTCTTTGTCCCATTCGGTTTTGGTCAGGAGAGGAAGGGCTTCCTCCACGCTTTCCACCGCCCAGACGTGAAATTTTCCTTCCCGCACGGCATCCACCACTTCCTGTTGCAGGCAAAGGTGACGCACGTTCGCCGCAGGAATGATAACGCCCTGGCTGCCGTTCAGCGTGCGCTGCTGGCAGATATGGAAAAAGCCTTCGATCTTTTCGTTCAGGCCGCCGACTGGCTGCACGCGACCGAACTGATCCACCGAGCCGGTCACGGCAATCTGTTGCGTAATCGGCTGGCTGGACAGCGCGCTGATCAGGGCGCAGAGTTCGGCCAGCGATGCGCTGTCGCCATCGACTTCTGAATAGGATTGTTCAAACACGACCGAGGCGGAGAAGGGCAGCTGCTGATCAAGCTCCAGCTCCGCAATCAGCCATGCCTGCATAATCATCATGCCTTTGGCATGGATGTTGCCGCCCAGCTCCGCTTTACGCTCCACGTCATGGAACTCGCCGTCGCCCACGTGTACAACACAGCTGATGCGGGAAGGCTCGCCGAAGGCGCGGGGATGGCCGGGAAATTCGATAACGGAAAGGGCGTTGATTTGACCAATCGCCTCGCCTTCGGTTTCGATCAGGATCTGATCCAGCAGGATCTCGTCACGAATTCGCTCGGCAAGGAAGCCTTCGCGCCACTCGCGATTATCCAGCGCCGCCTGAAGGTGTTCGCCGTTGATCAGGTTTTCATCGCTGTTGGCCGCCGCCTCCTGGAACTGGCGAGCCAGCCAGACGGGACACAGCGGCAGCGTTTCCTGGTCGCCGGTATAGCGTACCGCTTCACGCATCAGCACCGGCCAAAGATCGTCTGCAATCAGCAGATCTTCATCAGCAGCGACCGAACGTGCCCACTTGATCCACAAAGCGAACGACTGCTCGTCGACGATCTGAATGTTATCCTCAAATTCCGAATAGAACGCCAGCGCCGCCAGCTCCGGCTCCATCTCCTGGAAATCAGCCAGCGCGTCGCGTTCACCGGTCAGGATAAGACGAAAATGCAGCGGCATTGGCGGCACGGCAACCGGCAGCGGCCGGGACTCGTCGGGCGAATGCCAGCTAAACTGGCGGGTGCTGAGGATTTGCTTCAGACGTAGCCAGAGCAGCGGCTGGGCCAGCAGGGCGCGTAAAGAAAGCAGTAGCGTCCCGCCGTTAGCCTTGTGCACCAGTCCGGGTTCAAGCGTTAACGTATTATTGTACTGACGGAAACAGCCGAACAGCTGTTCCGCCTCAATCCAGTCTGCGCTGTGCACGCCGCCCGTCGAGGCAAAATTATCCTGCTCCGACTCGGCCGGACGCCAGCTGACCGCCGCGCCGTCAATATGATAATGACCGCCGTACAGCGTCACGCTTTCATCATCAAAACCTGAAATCACGGTCTGCAGCAGAGCCTGATACTCCGGGTGCTCCGGCGTTTTGACCAGCATCAGCGGCAGTTTTGCCTGGCTGTCCAGCAGCAGGCTCAGCGTATTGAACAGGCGTGACTGTACTTCGGAAAAGTAACAGGGATCATCAGGAAGCTCGGAGAAAAGCGACTGAACGCTGTCGGTATCGGGCTGCAGGGCGCGCCATTCAAGTTGGTTGTTGATCAAAGTTATCGTTTTTTTCTTAAAATGAGTAATACGCCATTATACAAGATTTCAGCCTGTTAAGCATCGCTGAGTTCTTCTTTGCACCCTTACGGGCCGCAATTGCGAGTTCGCTCTGGTTTTCCGTGCGGCTATGTTAAAAAAGCTGTTATTCTAAATAGGTTACAGGTTTAGCATGAGATCCCGATGAAATACCAGCAACTGGAAAACCTTGAAAGCGGATGGAAGTGGACATACCTGGTGAAAAAACACCGGGAAGGTGAAGCGATCACGCGTTATCTGGAGCGAAGCGCGGCCCAGGCTGCCGTCGGTGAGCTGCTGGCGATAGAACACAGCCCTGGCGAGGTAACGACATGGATTGCCCGTCATATCAATCCGGCGCTGGAAAACCGCATGAAGCAAAGTATACGCGCGCGCCGCAAGCGTCACTTTAATGCAGAACATCAGCATACGCGGAAGAAATCTATCGATCTGGAGTATCTGGTCTGGCAGCGGCTGGCCGCGCTGGCGCAGCGGCGAAACGTCACGCTTTCGGACACCATTGTGCAGCTGATAGAAGATGCAGAGCATAAAGAAAAATATGCCAGCCAGATGTCTTCACTCAGGCAGGATTTGCAGGCGATCCTGGGCAAGCCGGATTAGACCTGTCGACGGTCTGCAATTACGGCCGGCGGGACAATAAGCAGCAGCGCGAAATAGCGCCCACAAAAAACCCCGCCGAAGCGGGGTTTTTATCAAAGCGTAAACTTAACCCTGAGGCTGAGTTACCACGTCTTTGATGCCTTTAACCTGGATTTCTACGCGACGGTCTGGACCCAGACATTCGATCAGGGCGTTACGGCCTTTCACGCTGTCACAGGTGTTGCCGGTAACTGGGTTAGTTTCACCCATGCCACGTGCAGAGATCTTGTTAGAAGGGATGCCTTTAGACACGAGGTAGTCAACAACGGACTGTGCACGTTTCTCAGACAGTTTCTGGTTGTACTGGTCAGAACCGATACGGTCGGTGAAGCCCAGAACCACGACGTTGCCGTCTTTAGGATCCAGAGAGCTCAGCTGGGTGTACAGCTGATCCAGAGCCTGCTGACCTTCTGGCTTCAGAGTCGCCTTGTTGAAGGTGAACAGCACGTCTGATTTCAGGGTGAAACGCTTGGTTTCAACAACTGGCGCTGGCGCTGGAGCCGGAGCCGGTGCTGGCGCTGCTTCATCCTGGCCGAAACGGTAGGAAACACCTACGCTCAGCATGGCGTTATCTGGACGGGTACCAACGGTGTTTGCATCACCGATGTTGTTAACCCACTGGTAGTCCAGACGGGTAGCCCAGTTTTTGGTTACAGCGTATTCAACACCTACAGCTGCCAGCGGAGAAACACCGGTGTCGTGATCGCTGATGCGAGTACCGTTGTTGTTCTGCGTGGAGTCAGCGCGCCATACCATGCCGCCCAGACGGGTGTACACGTCCAGATCGTCATAGATTGGGTAGCTCAGTTTCGCAGCCAGCTGAATGCCCTGTGCTTTGAATGCGCCGTTTACAACGTTGCCTTTGTTAGGCATACGACCCAGCCAGTCATAACCCAGTTCGAAGCCCAGGTACTGATTAGCCTGGTAACCACCGAAGGCACCTGCGCCCAGCTGGCTTTCGTGAGTTGGGCCGTCGTTGTTTGCATAACCGTGACCGTAGTAACCAGTGTCGTGGTACTGAGACCAGCCCAGTTTCGCACCGGTATACCAGGTGTCATCTTTAGGAGCGGCCTGCGCTACGGTAGCGAAGCCAGCCAGTGCCACTGCAATTGCGATAGCTGTCTTTTTCATTTTTGCGCCTCGTTATCATCCAAATAGGCAATGAGCTTTCATTAGCTCTTTGATTTAATCCTTCGCCGGGTTATGACGCTCGATTATGACTCATCCAAAAAAGGGAGATTATTGAGCACCCTGGCGACGTAAAGTCTACAACGTACCAGCAAACTTACAAGTAAGATGTGAAGGCGGTCTGAAAAAAAACGGCGTTTTGTACACATTTTTACACATTTGCGTACAGGACGGCGGGAGATAACTTCCGGGAAAAACGCGGCTAAACCATTGTCACGCCGGGTCATAGCATAATCAGACGCTTATCATGCCCGGCGAAGAAGTTTATGATGAGAAAACTCTTATTTTTACTTAATGATACAAACTCGACTGAATTTTTAACCCATTAAAGGGTCTGCACGCGACAATTTCGACCGGATCCGGTCGCATAATCAGACCTAAAGCCTGGCCGCTTAACGCTGCGTCATGGAGCCGACGACGATCTTCCTCGGTCAGTTCCTCAGGCAGCCAACCCAGCACCACGCTGTAGTTCCCCGTTTGCAGCGCTTTAATCATGGCCTCCAGCGTATTAATGGCCTGCCCCTGGACCTGCATCACTTTATTAAGCGGCAGCCCGGAACGCGCAAGCCAGCTGCGGCTCAGCTTTTGCTGCGGCGTCAGCCATAGCTGCCAGCGGGACTGCGTGCCCAGCTGTTGCAGCAAAGGGAGCAGTAGCATTTGCGTCATGCCCGGCTGATTCTCGCTGTAGATCAGTTCGCTGATCAGGCCAGTCGCTTCGCTATGGGATGAAGAGCGGGGCTGAGGAAAACGGCTGTTAACAGAATGAGATTTCATGGAATGAGTACGCATATCGGCTTTGCTCGCAGGTCACTGTATGGATATACAGTATAAGGGCGGTGAACAAAGATCAACCCTAAATTTTGATAACGTCTCGCAAAATCACAATGAAACCGGCTGTAACGGCAATTAGTAATTGAACCTGTTACCACGATTGCATACTTTTCATTTCTCACAGGGACGAGGGTGTTCTGTATACAGGGAGAAAAGGATGAGCCAGTCAAAAAAACAGATTGAAAAAGCCAGACGCCAGCTTGCCGAACTGGGCGAAATCGAATGCCGCAGCCAGTTCGGCGGCTACAGCCTGTCGATAGAGAACGTGGTGTTCGCGCTGGTAGCGGAAGGGGAGCTTTATCTGCGGGCCTGCGAGCAGGTAAAGCCCTATATCGTGGAGCGGAAGATGCAGCCTCTGCATTTTACTAAAAGAGGGATGCCGGTCGCGCTGGATTATTATCGGGTGGACGACCCGCTGTGGAAAGAGCACGGGCAGCTGGTGGCGCTCTCCCGGCTTTGCCTGCAGGGCGCACGCCAGCAGCGAACGCAAAAGCAGCAAAATCAGCGCCTGAAAGATTTGCCCAATTTGACTATCCGCATCGAGACGCTGCTACGTCAGGTCGGCATCAGCACTATCGCCATGCTCAAAGAGCAGGGCGCCAGACGCTGTTGGCTCAAGCTGTACGCCAGCAACAATAATTTGGGCATCAACGTCCTTTTCGCGCTGGAAGGCGCGATCGCGGGCCGCCATTACGAAGCGCTGCCGGAAAGCGTCAAAACCGAGCTTCGGCAGTGGCATAAGGAAACGCTGCGGCGCTGGGCCAGGCAGCAAAAGTCTTAGGCCAGCCCCTTTTTTTTCAACCGAACAATTTCCGGCAGCAGTGCAACCAGCAGGCCAACCTGCTGTAAGACCAGCGGCTCCTTTGTGTCCGGCGCCGCTTCCGCCGCTGCCAGGCGGGCGGAAAGATTGCCCAGCAGCCTGGCCGCTTTGTCTTCATCAACAATATCAATATGCAGCACGTCGTCGACGTAGCAGACCGCATCATCCATCAGTTGCAGCATGGCCGGGTTGGTGATTTTCTCGCGATGGGCGCCCAGCGCGGAAATATAGCTGAGAAAAGAGTGGTTCAGGCACAGTAGTCGGAAAGCGTCTTCACGCAGGCCCGCGCTGGCGTTTTTTTCGGCCGAAATATTAGACACTACTGAGGCCAGCTCGGCGTCGCAGTTGTGCGCATCGCGCCGGGCAATGCGGTAATCCAGGCGATTATCTTTGCCCTGGTGATACTGCACCAGAATGGCGTCCAGATAGCGGCAGTTGGCATTAAGCGTGCGATCCGCGACGGCGGAAAGCTGGCGGAAACGCCAGTCGGGCCAGATAAAGGCCACGGCGATCCAGGCTATGCCGCAGCCCAGCAGCGTATCGATAATACGCGGCAGCGCGATCTCGAACCCCTCACCAAGCAGGTTAAAGCAGCAAAGTACCAGCAGGGTGATAAAAAGCGTGGCGTAGGCATATTGCGACTGTCGGAAGGCGAAAAACAGCACGCCGGTGAGCACAATGAGTATCAGCTGTCCCTCAACAGAGGGGATCAGCCAGAGTAGCGGCAGACCAATCGCTATACCGGCCAGCGTGCCGACAATACGCAGCGCCAGGCGCCTTTTCGTCGCGTTATAGTTGGGCTGGCAGACAAACAGGCTGGTCAGCAGGATCCAGTAGCCGTGTTCCAGCCCGGTGATCTGGATAAAAGCGTAGCCGGTACAGAGCAGCAGCGACATGCGCACGGCGTGCCGGAAAAGCGGCGACTGCGGCGAAAGATGGCGACTCAGGCGCAGACGGATATCTGCCCAGCCGGTCAGGCCTTCACTGGAAAGACGTCCGTCGCTGTTGTCCTGCAAAACCTGCTCGGACTCGATGGTCGCCAGCTGGGCGTCGATAGCCTTAAGGTTATGCAGCAGGTAGTGCATGGCCTTAAGTTCGCTGCTGGCGGGTTGGTTTGCACTCAGGCGCTCCAGCGCGGCCTGAAGGTGCACAAAAGCGCGCTCAAAACGCGGATCGTGCTGCCAGGGTTCGCGCAGCAAGATAGCGTTGGAGAGCTGCTGGCAGGCGCGCGCCTGCATGGTTAACAGCCGCTGAAAGCGGAACAGAATATCGCTGTAGCGATACTCTTTGCGTAAGGCGTGATATTGCGCGTGGGAAGAGCTGGCGCGCTCGTGAATATCCTGCGCCACGAAATAATAGTGCAGCGTGCGGCGCGTGCTGCGCTGCCCGCGATCGCCACGCAGCCGGGACTGGATGGAAATCTTGGTTTGATTCAGCGTGGCGACCAGCTGGCTATTGGTCATTGCCGCTTCAATCAGCGAAGCGTCGTCATTCTCTTCGATGTCTGGATCGAAGAGACCTGCTTTCGCCTCCAGGTAGCGCGCCAGGCCTTCAAAGCAGCGCGCAATATTCTCCTGTAACGGACGTACGGGAAAAATCAGATGACCGATCAGCGTCAGCAGGTTGTACCAGATAGCTCCCGTCAACAGCAGCGAGGGCTGCAAATACCACTGGGGAAACAGACCAAGCCCCAGCAGCGTATAGACAGCGATCAGCAGCGCGCCGAAAGCAATAGTGGCGTAACGCTGACCCAGCGCGCCGAGCAGGATAAACCCCCAGGTAGACAGCGCCAGCCCAAGGGTAAACAGCCAGGGAAAAGGAGAAAGCAGCTCCACCGAGACGGAGGCCACGCAAAAGCAAACCAGGGTGATCAATAAATTGCGCAGCCTGCCGCTGAGGCGATCGTCAAGATCGGCCAGCGCTGCCGCCACAACGCCCAGCGTTAGCGGGATAGTCCAGGTTATCTGGCCCAGCCATAAAGGCACGCCCGCCGTGCCGGCCAGCGCAAAAAAGATGCGCAGGTTGTAGAGCAGGGCGCTGTTATAGGCATAGCGGCGCAGGCGTGGCGACAGCGACAGACGCATAGTTAGTTATACCGGCTGCGGGCGTTGGCTTCACGGGCGGCTTTGGCGACTTCAACGCTGACTACGCGGCGTCCGACCGGCCAGAGTGCGATAGCGGCGATCTTAAAGTGTGCGATGCCCGTAGGGATACCGATAAGCGTAATACACTGCGCGATGCCTACCAGGATATGGGTGACGCAAAGCCACCAGCCGCAGAAAATAAACCAGACGATATTTAATACGGTGCCGCCGGAGTTCAGCAAAACATTTTTTTTGCCGGGATTAAGCTCATCCACATGCACCGCTTCGTTGCCAAACGGCAGTAGCGAAAGCTTGGTGATTTCCCAGCAGGAACGGGTTAACGGTAGCGTAATAATGAAAACGATGCTGAGCAGCGTGGCAACAAGCCAGCCGAAAGTCGTGACAAAACCGCCCAGAAAGAAATTTAAAATATTTAAAACGGTACGCATCAGATAGGGTCCTCGCGCTGCGCGAAAAAAGAAAATTCAATACGTTGATTATACCGTGTTTTAACGCTGGAGCGGTACATCCTTGCCGGGTAAACTGTCCGGCAGATTAACCGCAGCCCGAGAGCCTCTATGGAACTGAAAGCAACCTCGCTGGGTAAGCATCTGGCGCAGCATCCCTATAATCGGGTGCGTCTGCTCGCAGCCGGCGTCGAAGTCAGTGGTCAGAAGCATGAATACCTGATCCCTTTTAACCAGCTGTTGGCGATCCGCTGCAAGCGCGGACTGGTCTGGGGAGAGCTGGAGTTTTCGCTGCCCGATAATAAAGTGGTGCGTTTGCACGGCACGGAGTGGCAGGAAACGCAGCGTTTTTATCACTACCTTAATCAGGCGTGGCAGGCGTGGAGCCAGCAGATGAGCCCGATCGCCGCCGAAGTTTTACAGCAGCAGGTTGCCAGCCTGAGCGAGTTTGAGCAGCAGGATCGCTGGCTGAAACGTCAGGAAGTGGCGAACTGGGGCGAAAAAATCCGGGATGCTTTCTCCTCTCAGCCTTTGCCCGTCAGCCGTCTTGAAGAGTTTGAATCCTGTCGCGAAGCATACCTTTTCTGTCAGCGCTGGCTGGAAAACAGCGAGGCGCAGCGTCAGCAGCGCAACAGGCGCTGGACGGAAAAAATGCTGGCGCAGTATGCCGATTTTTTTGCCGGCGTCGAAAGTTCACCGCTTAGCGCCTCCCAGGCCAGCGCAGTAGTCAACGGCGAGGAAGCGGTGCTGGTGCTGGCCGGGGCGGGCAGCGGGAAAACCTCGGTGCTGGTGGCGCGTGCAGGCTGGCTGCTGATGCGTAAAGCGGCTGCCGCAGAGCAAATTCTGCTGTTGTCATTTGGCCGTCGGGCCGCGGAAGAAATGAACCACCGGCTTAAAACGCGCCTCGGTAGTGATGACGTTGAAGCGCGCACTTTTCATTCCCTGGCGCTGCACATTATTCAGCAGGGCAGCAACAGGTCGCCAGTGATTAGCAAGCTGGAAACCGACGGCGCGCTGAGGCGCAGGCTGCTGACAGAAACCTGGCAGCAACAGTGCAGCGAGAAAAAAGCGCAGGCCAGCGGCTGGCGGCAGTGGCTTCATGAGGATTTGGGCTGGGAGCTGGACGAAGGCGCTTACTGGCAGGATGAGACGTTGGCCAACAGAGTCGGCGAGCGTCTGGAGCGCTGGCTGGAGCTCATGCGGATGCACGGCGGCGCGCAGGCCGCGATGATCGAATCCGCGCCGGAAGCGGTTCGCGAGCTGTTCAGCAAACGAGTTAAACTGATGGCGCCGCTGTTAAAAGCCTGGAAAAGCGCACTGAAAGAAGAAGGCGCGGTAGATTTCGCCGGGCTGATCCATCAGGCGATCGCCGTGTTGGAAAAAGGACGCTTTATCAGCCCGTGGAAGCACATTCTGGTCGATGAATTTCAGGATATGTCGCCGCAGCGAGCGGCTCTGCTGGCGGCGCTGCGCAGGCAAAACAGTCAGACTTCGCTGTTCGCCGTGGGCGATGACTGGCAGGCGATTTATCGCTTTAGCGGCGCGGAAATGGCGCTCACTACCGCCTTTCATCATTATTTTGGCGAAGGCGAACGCTGCGTGCTGGACACGACCTGGCGATTCAACGAGCGTATTGGCGAAATAGCCAATGACTTTATCCAGCGCAACCCGTCCCAGCTGAAAAAGCCGCTGAACAGCCTGAGCAAAGCCACTAAAAAAGCGCTCTCGTTGCTGCCTGAGTCACAGCTGGAAGCGCTGCTGAATAAGCTCAGCGGCTACGTCACGCAGGAAGAAGAAATCCTGATCCTCGCGCGCTACCACTACCAGCAACCGACGCTGCTGGCTAAAGCGAAGACGCGCTGGCCGGGCCTGAATATTTCTTTTGCAACGATACACGCCAGCAAGGGGCAGGAAGCAGATTACGTACTGGTGCTGGGATTAAAAAGCGGCGAGGATGGGTTTCCGGCCGCTGCCAGAGAGTCGGTTATCGAGCAGGCGCTGCTGCCGCAGCCGGAAGATTTTCCCGACGCCGAAGAGCGGCGTTTGGCCTATGTCGCCATTACGCGGGCGAAAAAACAGGTTTGGCTGCTGTTTGACAGCGATGCGCCGTCAGGCTTTGTAGCAGAATTTAAACGCATGGGCGTGCCGCTGTTACGCAAGCCGTAATCCGGCACGCCCGTGGCGTCTACTGCAGGCGCGCCTGCAAATAACGTTGATAGTCAGGAATAGAAATATCAAGCGGCTGTGCGAACAGCGGAGAATGAATAATAAAGTCGGCGGTGGTGCGATTGGTCGCAACAGGGATATTCCAGACCGTTGCCAGGCGCAGCAGCGCTTTGACGTCAGGATCGTGCGGTACCGCGTTCAGCGGATCCCAGAAGAAAATCAGCACGTCGATTTTGCCTTCCGAAATCAACGCGCCTACCTGCTGGTCGCCGCCCATTGGGCCGCTTAGCATAGCGGTAACCGGCAGGCCGGTGGCGCGCTGGATCAGATTGCCGGTGGTGCCGGTTGCGTACAGCGTATGGTGCTGCAACAGCGCTTTATGGCTGTCGACCCACGCCATCATTGAGGCTTTACAGTGATCGTGCGCGACCAGCGCAATATGTTTTTTTTCCCCGAGGGTGCGGGTAGTCTGCTCCATGGCGATATCCTGTTTCGTTGAAAAGCAAACTATACGGCTTCCGATCCCGGGATGCCAGCAGGGCAGGCTTAACCTGTGCGGAAGGCTTTCATCAGCAGAACAAAACGTTGGCGGGTAGCGGCGTCAACCTGTTGATACCATAACTGCAGTACCCGGCCAGCCGGATAATGGCTGCTGGCGAAAGTCAGCGTATCGTCGGTCGGGCTGCCGGTAGTATGCGGCTGCGCAAAGCGAGGCACCGAAGCCGAATGGCCCTGCATATTATAAGCCGCCATTTCCCGTTCATAATTTTCGCCAGCGGTGCCGGTCAGTGTGTCCTGCTCGCTCTGCACAACCTTGCCGTGCTCGTCATGCAGCTGAAAATCGGGGTGATGGGCAAACGCACGTGCCTGGGCAGACGTGCGGATAGCGGGCAACGCGATAGCAATTGATTTAACGTTGGTAGTAAAAGTCACGATCAGCGGCGGCGAACGCCAGGACGAGGTGTGGCTGTTTTCCAGCCTTTTTTCTACGCGGAACAGCAGCTGGTGCTGTCCTTGCTCCAGTTCAAGCCCATCGGCGCCTTTCAGCAGCGAACCGGAAATTTTATGACCGTCGAGCACCAGCAGATCGATCTCAGGCGCGAGTTTTAAGGTGGTTGCATGGGCTGCAGCCGCAACCCACATTGCCATCAACCCTGTCAGGAGCAGACCCAGCTTCATTGTTTCTCCAGATGCCCGAAATATAAAAAAGAGCGAATGTATCAAAGTCTTTCAGTATGACAGCATATTAACATTTTTACATATTTATTCATGCTAAATCTTTTGCGGCTATGATTATAAGCGCAAAATACGATCGTCTTGCAAAACAGAAATAGTTAACGGAGCCGCTATGGACGACAACATTATTAATGAAGTTTTGACAACGACTCGCCATATCGCGCTGGTAGGCGCCAGCGAGAAACCCACCAGGGCCAGCCATTACGTGATGGCGTATCTGCTTGGGCAGGGTTACAAGGTGACGCCGGTCAGCCCTAAACTGGCCGGGCAAACGCTGCTGGGACAGCGGGTTTATGCAAAGCTGGAAGAGATCCCCGAGCCGGTGGATATGGTTGACGTGTTCCGTAATTCGGAAGCGGCCTGGGGCGTGGCGCAGGAGGCGATAGCGATAGGTGCCAAATCGCTGTGGCTGCAGCAGGGCGTCATCAATGAGCAGGCTGCGGTACTGGCTGCCGATGCGGGTTTGAAAGTGGTGATGGATCGTTGCCCAATGATAGAAATTCCTCGTCTGGGGTTGGGCAGATAATAAAAAACCCCGCAAGCGGGGTCTTTGTCAGTTTCTGAGGCGTGGCGCCTGCAGCTGTTTGCGAATGGAAGCGGCGAGTTCATCCATTGAAGGATGCTCGGGGTGCTCGCCCGGTATCTCCCAGCCCAGCTGCGCTTCCGCCAGATAGGTGTGCACCGTTTCGCCGTTATCGTCTTCCATCACAACGTGATACCACGGGGCATTACGCAGCGCGCCGTCGGCGATATCGTCAATTTTAGGATCCTCTAACGAGTATTCCGGATCCACATCAACCACCACCCCTAAAAAACCCAGCAGCTTGTGTCGTACCTGCTGGCCAAGTCCAAATTTGCTGGCAATCATCGTGACCTCCCGAGAAACATAACCCTGTCATCCTTTATGGGGGCAGCGTTAGCGTTTTCAAGTCACAGCACGCGGCAGGCAAATCCTTTCAGATAGAGACCTTCCGGATAGCTGGCGATCACCGGGTGATCGGCTGCCTGCCTGAACTGTTCTATAAATTGTACATCACGCTGTGCATCGAGCGCAGCATCAGCAATAATTTTCTGGAACAGCTCGGTAGGCATCAGGCCGGAGCAGGAGAACGTCATCAACATCCCGCCAGGATTTAGCAGCTGCATTGCCAGCATGTTGATATCTTTATAGCCACGGCAGGCGCCGGCCAGCTGGTTTTTATTCTCAACAAACTTTGGCGGATCCATCACGATTAGATCGAATTTTTCTCCGCTTTCGCGATAGCGACGCAGCAATTTAAATACGTCATCGCGCAGAAACTCCGCTTTGCTGAGATCCAGACCGTTCAGCTCTACGTTCTGGCGAGCCACATCCAGCGCCGCCTGTGAGGTATCGACGCTGATCACCTGCTGGCAGCCGCCCATCAGTGCCGAAACGGCAAAGCCGCCGGTATAGGAGAAGCAGTTCAGCACGCGGCGATCTTTTGCGTAGCGGCGCGTAGCCAGCCGGCTGTCGCGCTGGTCGAGGTAGTAGCCGGTTTTATGGCCGGTCTGAATATCGACCAGTAGTTTCATACCGTGTTCGGTAATCGGCAGCAGTTCAGGCGGCGTTTCGCCCAGCACCACGCCCTGCGTCAGCTCAAGACCCTCTTTTTTACGTACCGATACGTCAGAGCGATCGTAGATGGCGCATTGCGGATAGCAGTGCTGTAGTGCGGTAATCAGGGCGGCGCGCTGGTATTCGGCACCGGCGGAAAGCAGCTGCAGCACCAGGAAATTGCCAAAGCGATCGATGGTGATGCCCGGCAGGCCGTCAGACTCGCCGGCTATCAGGCGATAGCTGTCGAGATCGTCGCGCTCCGCCAGCCAGTCGCGCAGCTGCTGAGCTGCCTGCAAACGGCGGGTAAAGAAAGCGATATCGATCGCTTCATCCTGTTCCCAGCTCCAGACGCGGGCGCGGATTTGCGAAGCGGGCGACCAGGCGGCGCGGGCCAGCCATTTACCCTGGCTGTCGCAAACGTCAATGGTTTCGCCCGACTGGGCTTTGCCTTCCATACGGGCTACGGCACCGGAGAAAACCCAGGGATGGCGGCGGAGTAAGGACTTTTCACGTCCTTTAGCGAGAATCAAACGAACGGTCATATTTGCTATGCTTACAGTCAGAAAAACAGGCGTCATTGTCCGGTGCCTGGCCACAAAAAGCAAACTGTCTCTTCAGGGGGAAATATGACGGCAATCTGTAAACGAGCGTGGGTCCACGGCAGCGTACAGGGCGTGGGATTTCGCTATACAACCCAGCACGAAGCCCGCGCGCGCGGGCTGAATGGCTATGCCCGCAATCTTGACGATGGCAGTGTGGAGGTACTGGCCTGTGGGGAGGAAAAAGAGGTCGAGGCGCTGATTGCCTGGCTGAAGGCGGGCGGGCCGCGTTCGGCCAGGGTCGACAAAGTGCTGACGGAACCCTGTGCGCTTCAGGAGCAGCCTGCGGGTTTCACCACCGGATAAAGACCGCCGCTACAGGCATTTAGCCGGTTTAGGCAGGCCGGCAATTTTAGTTGCCTGTTTTGCCGGGCCCTTAGGGAAAAGGCGGAACAGGTAGCGGCTGTTGCCTTTCTCTTCGCCATATTTTTTCGCCATGGCTTTAACAAGCATGCGCACGGCTGGAGAAGTATTAAATTCCAGATAGAACTCCCGTACAAAGCGCACGACTTCCCAGTGGGCTTCGCTCAGCTCAATGCCTTCTTCCTCCGCCAACAGCGGAGCCAGCGCCTCGCTCCAGTCCGAAGTTTTAGTCAGATACCCCTGCGCGTCGCGCGAAATTTCTTTACCGTCAAAAAACACCGTTTTGCCTCTGTATTGATAACCGGGATGCAGTTTACCAAAAATTTTCCGGCGCGGATGAGCAAAAAAAAGCCCCGCGCTGCGGGGCTTGTTGTCTTTGTTCAGCGCATCAGTTGCTGCGGGACATACCAAGGATACTCAGCAGGCTGACAAAAATGTTGTAGATGGAAACATACAGGCTGACGGTGGCGCGAATATAGTTGGTTTCGCCGCCATGGATAATATTGCTGGTTTCCCACAGGATAGCGCCTGAAGAAAACAGTACGAACATCACGCTAATCGCCAGATGCAGGGCAGGGATCTGCAAAAACAGATTAGCCAGAACGGCCACCAGCAGCACCACAAAACCGGCCATCATCATGCCGCCCAGGAACGACATATCCTTGCGTGTGGTCAGCACGTAGGCTGAACAGCAGAAGAACACCAGCGCGGTGCCGCCGAGCGCCAGGCCGATAACATCGCCCATGCCCGCCGACAGCAGGGTATTCAGCATCGGCCCCAGGCAGTAGCCGAGAAAGCCGGTAAAAGCGAAGGCAGCCAGAATGCCGGTTGGGCTGTCCGCCAGGCGGTAGGTCAGAAACATCAGGCCATAAAAGCCAGCCAGCATAATGATTAAGCCCGGCGCGGGCAGGGCGAAGACGGTGCTGAGCGTGGCGGTGACCGCTGAAAAAGCCAGCGTCAGCCCTAGCAGAAAATAGGTGTTACGCAAAACTTTATGCGTGGCAAGCAGCGAGCTTTGCCTGGTATGAGTAACGATGCGATCCATAGAAATGCCTCTTAAGGTCATTAGATTGCAGTGAGAATAAGGACCGCGCCTGAAGGGGGGAAGACGTTTTACCCTTCTTTACTCGTTAAGGCGGCGTTTCTGTGAGCAGGCTGGCGCTAATAACAACAAAAAAACCAAAACTGGCTGTTTTTGCGGCAGTTGAATCAGGCCCTGCTTTACATCGGCGCGGAGGATGTTTATAGTTCGGGTCATTGCGGAGGGGTGGCCGAGTGGCTGAAGGCACCGGTCTTGAAAACCGGCGACGGGAAACCGTTCGAGAGTTCGAATCTCTCCTCCTCCGCCATCAAATTCAACGGGTCAGCGAAAGCTGGCCCGTTTTGCTTTGCGCGTGATATGGCATAGCTGCCTGATTTAGGATCCCTGCTTCCCCAACAGCCCAACAGCCCAACAGCCCAACAGCCCAACAGCCCAACAGCCCAACAGCCCAACAGCCCAACTACTCAACCACTCAACTACTCAACCACTCAACCACTCTCAACTACCTTATCTTATTACGGCATCGCTGTTAGCTATTCCAGGCCCGTTGTTGGCGGCTTTTTGAACCACTGCGGCGCATTTCCTGAGCAACCAAAAAAAAGATGTATAAAAGCGCATAAATTCAACAAAATAGCTAAAAAAATGCTTGGCAGCCTTTGGGCTTTCCCCTATACTGCGCGCCATCAGATGCACTTCAGGTGCAGATGGTAAAAGTGCGGAGGGGTGGCCGAGTGGCTGAAGGCACCGGTCTTGAAAACCGGCGACGGGAAACCGTTCGAGAGTTCGAATCTCTCCTCCTCCGCCATCAAATTTAACGGGTCGGCAATTGCCGGCCCGTTTTGCTTCCTGCTTTCTGCTTCCTGCTTTCTGCTTTCTGCTTTCTGCTTTCTGCTTTCTGCTTTTTATTTTCTACCTGCTCACTGGCCCTGTTCTGCCGGACGATTATCCTGCTTACGAAAAACATCCCGTTTCTTTTCAATCTCCTGATGCGCCGTAACGGCAAAGGCGATAGTCTGCTATATTCTCAACACGAATAATGCCCGGTCCCGGCCCCATTTTGCCGTGCGGCGGCGAGCTTTTCCGACGCCCGCCTTTTGCCGGACGTATCGCTTTGCTGGCCGGGTGATTTACCCTTGGATCAATGGAAAAAACACATGATTAAAAAGTATAGTCTTTGCGCGCTGGCGGTCTGCTCGGCTCTGACCAGCCTCTCCGCTTTCGCCGCCGACGATAACTATCAGCTTGAACAGGTGTTAATGATGAGCCGCCATAATCTTCGGGCGCCGCTGGCCGACAACGGCAGCGTGCTGGCGCAGTCGACGAAGAAGAAGTGGCCGCAGTGGGACGTACCGGGCGGCCAGCTCACGACGAAAGGCGGCGT
The DNA here is from genome assembly GCF_054057575.1 of Erwinia sp. TECH1. Lineage (NCBI taxonomy): Bacteria > Pseudomonadati > Pseudomonadota > Gammaproteobacteria > Enterobacterales > Erwiniaceae > Erwinia > Erwinia sp. TECH1. Next base: position 1,811,183 of record NZ_JBSRZK010000001.1, read on the forward strand.
GCTGGAAGTTTATATGGGACGCTATACCCGCGAGTGGCTGGCGCAGCAAGGGTTGATCAAACAGGACCAGTGTCCGGGCAGCGATGAAATTTACGCTTATGCCAATAGCCTGCAGCGTACCGTTGCTACGGCACAGTACTTTATTACCGGCGCTTTCCCCGGCTGCGACGTCGCGGTTTCCCATCAGGATGAAATGGGAACCATGGATCCCGTCTTTAATCCGATTATTACCGACGGCAGCGAAGCCTTTAACCAGCAGGCGCTGACCGCGATGAACAGCACCGCCGAAAAGCTGACGCTGAAGCCAGCGTTCCAGCGGCTGGAAAAAATCATTGATTATAAAAACTCGCCGGCCTGCGATGGCAAAAAACAGTGCGACCTGAGCAGCACTAACCAGAACAAATTCTTTGCGGAAAACGGTAAAGAGCCAACGGTAAGCGGCCCATTGAAGGTGGGCAACTCGCTGGTTGACGCCTTTACCCTGCAATATTATGAAGGTCTGCCGACCGACCAGGTCGCCTGGGGACAGATTAAAACCCCTGAGCAGTGGAAAGAGCTGTCGGCGATCAAAAATGGCTATCAGGATACGCTGTTTACCTCGCCGCAAGTGGCGCGCGACGTAGCGGCGCCGCTGGTCGACTATATCCGCAGCCTGCTGGTGGATGAAGATAAAGCCAGTGCGCCAAAGGTGACCCTGATGGTGGGGCACGATTCCAATATCGCTTCGCTGCTGAGCGCGCTGGATTTTAAAGCCTACACGCTGCCCGGCCAGTTTGAACGTACGCCAATCGGCGGTATGATCCAGTTCCAGCGCTGGCACGACAAGAAAAACAATCAGGAGCTGGTGAAGGTGGAATACGTTTACCAGAGCAGCGATCAGCTGCGCGACGCGACGCCACTTTCTCTGGATACGCCGCCAAAACGCGTGACGCTTGAGATGAACGGCTGTAAGACCGATGCCAACGGCTTTTGCCCGTGGGATCAGTTTACTCAGGTATTGAATAAAGCCATTGCCGGTACGCCGATGGCGGCAGCCCAGGCAACCGCCGCCAGCGATAAGGCCGCAGCCGATAAAGCAGCATCGGATAAAGCGGCGGCCGAAAAAGCGGCGCAGGCCAAAGTCTCTGCGGATAAAGCGGCAGCGGACAAAGCCGAGGCGGATAAAGCCGCGGCCGAAAAAGTAGCGAATGAAAAAGCCGCGCAGGAGAAAGCCGCCAGCGACAAAGCGGCCGCCGATAAGGCCGCTGCTGATAAAGCTGCAGCGGACAAAGCCGCGAAAGCGAAAGCCTCGGCGGAGAAAGCCGCAGCGGATAAGGCCGCCGCCGATAAAGCGGCTGCTGATAAAGCGGCAGCAAAGCAGGCGTCTGACAAAGCCGCAGCGGACAACGCCGCGGCAAAACAGGCCGCTGAGGAGAAAGCTGCGGCCAATAAAGCCGCTGCTGATAAAGCTGATGCCGAAAAGGCGTCAGCTAATGCCGCGCCGGTGGATAACAACGCGGCCGATACCGCCAGCAAGCCTGCGGACGACAAAGCGGCTCCGGCAGCGCAGACGGAAAACAAATCTTCCTGACGGCGGGCGAAAAAAAGACCGGCTGATTGCCGGTCTTATCATGCTCTGTCAGAACCTGATTTCAGGCCGACGCTGTCGGCCTTTTTTACGTCTGGCGATCAGCCTTTGCTGACCACAACCAGTTTCTGGTTTACAAACTCTTTGATCCCCAGATCGGAAAGCTCGCGGCCGTAGCCTGAGCGTTTCACGCCGCCAAACGGCAGTTCTGGTGCGGTATCGCTGGCGGAGTTGATATAAACCATACCGGTTTCAATGCGCGAGGCCAGGGTTTTGCCGCGCTCGATATTGCTGGTAAAGACCGAGCCGCCAAGGCCGTAATGCGAATCGTTGGCCAGTTTCACCACTTCCTCGTCATCTTTTACCACATAGATTTGCGCAACCGGGCCGAAAAACTCTTCAAAGTAAGCCGGGTTGTCGCGGGTAATGCCGGAAAGGATTGTCGGCTCATAGAAACAGCCTTCGCCTTCTACCGCCTTGCCGCCCAGATGCAGCTTCGCGCCTTTGGCTACCGCGTTCTCTACCTGCTTAACCAGCGTATCGCGCGCGCTGGCGGAAGAGAGTGGGCCAAGCGTGGTGCTTTTATCCAGCGGATCGCCGATCTTCACTTCGCGGAAGGCCTGAGTGAATTTTTCGATAAAGGCATCGGCCACTTTTTCCTGCACGATAAAGCGTTTAGCGGCGGTGCAAACCTGGCCGCAGTTGCTCAGACGCGCGCCAACGCCAGCCTTCACGGCTTTATCCAAATCGCAGTCGTCCAGCACTACGAAGACGTCGTTGCCGCCCAGCTCCAGCGTGGTTTTTTTCAGGTATTTACCGGCCTGCTGCGCTACGGCGCTGCCTGCGCGCTCGGAACCGGTCAGGGCCGCACCCTGAACGCGATCGTCAGCAATCAGCGAGGCGATCTGATCGTTGCTGACGAAAAGGTTAGTCCAGGCGCCTTTTGGCGCGCCGGCTTCCGTTACCAGCTCTTCAAACAGCGTGGCGCAATGCGGCACGTTGGCGGCATGTTTCGCCAGCACCGGGTTACCGGCAGCAAGGTTAGGCGCCAGCACGCGCATCAGCTGATAGTAAGGGAAGTTCCACGGCTCTACGGCCACCAGCACGCCGATTGGGTGATTTTCCACCCAGGCTTCGCCCAGATCGGTGGGATAAGAGGTTGGGGCAAGGAAACGCTCAGCGTTTTCCGCATAGTAGCGAGCAATCTTCGCACAAAGCTGCACTTCGCCACGGCTCTGCTCAATCAGTTTACCCATTTCAATACTGGCGGTTTTTGCCAGTTCGTCCACGCGGCTGTCGATCAGATCGGCCAGCTTTGCCAGCACCTGAAGGCGCGGCTGGATTGGGCCTTTGGACCAGGACGAATGATAAAGGTCGTCGGCGGTTTTCAGCGCGGCTTCCACCTGCCGATCGTCATGCTCCGGCCAGGATTTAATCAGTTCGTTATTGGCAGGATTGATGGTTTTATAGGACATGGTGGCTCCTTCTCAAGGCCGTCAGGCTAAATGGTGAGAATAAGCGTAGTAGAGGATTTATTGATTTAACAAGGCGGGAGGGTGTCAGTTTGTGCTGTGCAACGCGACGAAACAGCAGAATGCACTGCTGTTTCGTCGCAGTGGAGGTTAGACGTTTTTACGCTCGACCGGGACGTTATCCCAGGTCAGCACGTCCTGATCGGTTTTTTCAAACGCGCGGATCAGAACTTCATCATTACCCTGTTGCTCCCAAATCCCCTCGGCGAGCTTCTCATCGTAGTTCGCCACTTCAAAAATGGCTTCGGCAATTTCAGGCGAGGTGGAACGAATACTTGCCCATTCTCCCACTCGATGTTCTTTAGATTGTTGCGTAGCCATACTGTTCTCCTGTGAGTTGAGGTTATCCGTTCAGTTTTACCGCCAGTCCGGCGACATATTCACCCTGATAGCGGGCAATATTCAGTTCATCTTCGCTGGGCTGACGCGAGCCGTCACCGCCAGCGAACGTGGTGGCGCCGTAGGGCGTGCCGCCACGAACCTGTGAAATATCAAACAGCTCTTTCGCACCGTACCCAATAGGTACGATAACCATGCCGTGATGAGCAAGTGTAGTCCAGGTTGAGGTAATCGTCTGTTCCTGGCCGCCGCCGGTGCCGGTAGAAGCGAAAACGCTGGCGATTTTGCCGAACAGGGCGCCGGATGCCCAAAGGCCGCCGGTGCGGTCAAGGAAGGTGCGCATTTGTCCGGACATATTGCCAAAGCGCGTCGGCGTGCCGAACAGAATAGCGTCGTACTGCGGCAGTTCGTCCGGCGTGGCTTCGGCCGCATCCTGATCGGTTTTGCCGCCGACCTGAGCAAAACGCTCAGCGTTCATGGTTTCAGGCACGCGTTTCAGAGTCACTTCCGCGCCGCTGACGCGTCGTGCACCTTCTGCTACCGCCTTCGCCATGGTTTCCACATGTCCGTACATCGAATAGTAAAGCACTAAAATTTTAGCCATCGTTCACTCCCTGAGTAGGTGGTTTTAAACAGCGTTCGATAGAAAAGTATAGATGAGGCTGCTCCAGCTTGCAGAAACGCAAAAAGCGAGGGATAAAAACGGGTACATTCCAGAAAATGCTTAAAATAAATATTAGATTTAATAATATGATTTTCAGCAATTTTTAGCCGTAAAAGCGCCTGGTAAACCTGCTTTTTGATAAAATAATTCGCGCTTCGCGTCGATAATCTATGCTTAATAACGGGACGGTGCACAGAAAGAGCGGCCACCGTCGCCAGGGTGAAGCCACAGGCTCACCGTATGAATGCAGTATGATGGCTTAACTATTCGGAGGTAAGAAATGGCAGAACATCGTGGTGGATCTGGAAATTTCGCTGAAGACCGTAAAAGAGCATCAGAAGCAGGCCGTAAAGGCGGCAAGGCCAGCGGCGGTAATTTTAAAAATGACCCGCAGCGCGCTTCACAGGCCGGGGAAAAAGGAGGACGCAACAGCCGGGGCAGTCGTGACAAGACATCCGGTTAGTCCATCCTTACGCCGCCGGGGCCACCCGGCGGCGTGATCGTCGTTTAACTTTTTCTGATTGATTCCCACAACAACCCTTGCCACACTGCGCCAAAAATTTATACGAGCGCGCTATGTCTTTCCTTTCCCGCTACAAATTTTCCCTCAGCTCGCAGGAGCTGGTGCTGATGCTGATTACCATGGTCTGGGGCGGCACCTTTTTGGCCGTGCACCATGCCATGACCGTCAGCGGCCCTTTCTTTTTCGTTGGCCTGCGTTTTGCCACGGCGGCGCTGCTGTTGGCCCTGGTTGCGCGGAAGTCGCTGCGCGGCCTGACGCTGGCGGAATGCAGGGCCGGAGCGGCTATCGGCGTCGCTATCAGCGGCGGCTACGGCCTGCAAACCTGGGGAATGCAAACCATCGAGAGCAGCCAGTCAGCCTTTATCACCGCCCTGTATGTGCCGCTGGTGCCGCTGCTGCAGTGGCTTTTTCTGCGGCGCATGCCGGGCGTGATGGCCTGGGTCGGTATCGTGCTGGCGTTTAGCGGCCTGATGCTGCTTGCCGGGCCGAAAAGCGGCTCGCTTTCGTTCAGCGCCGGGGAAACGGCGACGCTGCTCAGCACGCTGGCTATCGCAGGCGAAATTATTTTAATCAGCGCCAGCGCGGGCAAAGTGGACGTCAAAAGAGTCACCGTTGTGCAGCTGGCAGCGGCCTCGCTTTTTTCCTTTATGCTGATGGCGCCCAACGGCGAAGCGATTCCGCCTTCTTCACCTTATTTATGGTATAGCGCGCTGGGGCTGGGCGCGGCCAGCGCATTGATTCAGGTCACCATGAACTGGGCACAGCGCAGCGTTTCGCCTACTCGCGCTACGGTTATCTACGCGGGTGAACCGGTTTGGGCGGGCATTGTTGGAAGGGTGGCGGGCGAGCGGTTGCCTGGCGTTGCGCTACTCGGCGGCGCGCTGATTGTCGCTGGCGTGCTGATTAGCGAGCTCAAGCTGAAAAAGCGGGCGAAGCGGCCTTCGCCCGCTGAGAGACAAAGCTAGCTTTGCTGCCTTGCCACATCGTTCAGCGCGGCGGCGCGGCGTCGGCTGAGAATAGCGTTAAGGATGATGGCGCCGAAGGTCGCCGTGCCGATCCCGCCCATGGTAAAGCTGCCAATTTTCAGCGCAAAATCGCCTGCGCCCAGCACCAGCGTAACGGCAACCATAATCAGATTGCCGTTCTGGCCCAAATCGACGTTATTCTGCACCCAGATACGCGCGCCGGCCACGGCAATCAGGCCGAATACTACGATAGACGCGCCGCCGATCACGGGCGCGGGAATGGTATGGATCAGCGCGCCGAACTTGGGCGAAAAGCCCAGCAGAGTGGCGATAACCGCCGCCGCCACAAACACCAGCGTCGAATAGACTTTCGTCACCGCCATCACGCCGATATTTTCTGCATAGGTGGTCACGCCGCTGCCGCCCAGGCCGCCTGACAACATGGTCGCCAGCCCGTCGCCGACAAAGGCTCTGCCCATCCACGGATCGAGGTTTTTACCTGTCATGCCCGCAACCGCTTTAAGATGCCCCAGGTTTTCCGCTACCAGAATGATCGCCACCGGCGCGATGGTAAACATTGCCTGGCTGTTAAAAATCGGCGCGGTCGTGGTCGGCAGACCGAACCAGGGCGCGCTGGCGATAAGGCCGAAGTCCACCGGTTTACCCAGGCCGAAACCGTTGGTCAGCAGCGCATAAATCGCCCAGGCCGCTATCAGCCCAACCAGCAGCAGCAGCCGCTGCACCATGCCGCGCGTAAAGACGGCCGTCAGACCAATGCAGATCACGGTCATCACGGCTATCCAGCTGTCGAACATGGAAGAGGAGACGCTGCGAACCGCAATCGGCGCCAGGTTCAGGCCGATCGCCATCACCACCGCGCCCGTCACCACCGGCGGCATGAGTTTCTCAATCCAGCGCGTACCGACCTTCATCACCACCACGCCGATAAGCGTATACAGCAGGCCACAGGCGATAATGCCGCCCAGCGCGACGCCAAGATGCTGATTGACGCCCTGGCCGTTAAAGCCGGTGACCGCGATCACCACGCCGACAAAAGCGGCGCTGGAGCCAAGATAGCTGGGCACGCGCCCGCCGGTAATCAGAAAGAACAGCAAGGTGCCGATGCCGGACATCATCACCGAAAGGTTGGGATCGAGCCCCATCAGCAGCGGCATCAGCACCGTGGCGCCAAACATCGCGACCGCGTGCTGCAGTCCCATAATAATCGTCTGGCCCGGCGGCAGCGTTTCATCAGGGGCCACAAGGCCCGTGGCGGACACCGACTGCCGCCATTGGGGGAACCAGGAATCAGCCATCGTCTTCTCCAGAGAAGTGAATCAGTAGCCGCCGGAGCGGGGATCAGGCATCCCGCCGCGCCAGGTGGTGGTAGCCGCGATCGAACCAGATCAGGCCGTGAGTCTGGTCGTTGCAGACCAGCGCGTGGATTTCGCAGATCAACACGTCGTGCGTACCGACGCTGGCGATTTGCGTAACGTGACAGTCAAACGACGCTACCGCGCCCGCAAGCACCGGCGAACCTGTGGTCAGGGTTGACCAGTCGGCGGCCTGGAAGCGCGCCTCCATCGGCGTTTTGCCGCCAAACAGGCCGGAGAGTTCCTCATGTCCGGCGGCCAGCGTATTAACGCAAAGCTGGCGGTTAGCGTTGAAAACCTCATAAACGGAGGCGGAGCGATTCAGGCACACCAGCAGCGTCGGCGGCGAATCGGTCACGCTGCAAACGGCGGAAGCGGTAAAACCGGCGCGTCCCGCAGGGCCGTCGGTAGTAATGATGTTGACCGCCGCGCCCAGGCGCGCCATTGCGTTGCGAAACGACTGTTTTTCCACGCCCGACACGACTTCAGGCATTAACGTATCCACAGACATAATTTTCCCCTTATACAAGCGTGCAGGCATCGGCAAAAGCCAGTCTTGGCAGCCGCGCATAGACTTTGCTCGCGTCGCCATAGCCGATATTGACTAATAAATTACTTTTCCAGCCGCTGTCGGCGAAGAAGGTGGTATCAACCATCGCCCGGTCAAAGCCGGACATCGGGCCGGTATCCAGACCGAGCGCGCGGCAGGCGCTAATCAGATAAGCCGCCTGAAGCGAACTGTTGCGAAAGGCCGTCTCCTCCGCCAGCGCCGGGCTGCTGGTAAACCAGGCTTTGGCGTCGGCATGAGGAAATAGCGTGGGTAGCTGCTCGTAAAAAGCCGGATCCCAGGCGACGATAGCCGTCACCGGCGCGGTCAGGGTTTTTTCCAGATTGCCGCTGGGAAGGGCAGGCTTCAGCTTCGCTTTGCCTTCCGCGCTACGCACAAAACAGAAGCGGGCCGGGCTACAGTTGGCCGAGGTCGGCCCCATCTTGATCAAATCATAAAGTTCAGCAAGCTGCTGGTCGCTGACGGGACGATCCTGCCAGCCATTGTAGGTGCGCGCGGCGGTGAACAGCGTCGCCAGCGCGGTGGAATTCAGGGCTTCTGCCATAGCGGCTCCGGGGAAAAGTGGGCGGGCGCGGTTTCGTCCAGCCAGGTCAGTAAAAGGGCGTTAAAGGCGGCGCTTTCCGTCACGCTCATGGCATGACCGCCGCGAGGCATCGCCTCCAGCGTGGCGTTTGGCAGCGCCTCGTACAGTTTTCGCGAGCAGATCGACGGCACCAGCAGATCGTCCTGCGAACAGATCAGCAGCGCTGGCTGGGTAATCTGCCCGGCCTGTTGCGTAAAGTCGCAGCTCATCAGCGCGTGCAGGCGGCGAAGCAAATTTTCAGTACCCTGAAAATGTGCGTTATGCAGCGCGTCTTCCGCTTCGATACGCGCTTCGTTTTCCGCCAGCCAGTCGGCAGGATAGAGAAACAGCGGCTGCGCGCGAACGTAAGCTTCCACGCCGACGTTCAGCAGCAGATCCTGACGAACCTGAAAGCAGCGGCGGGTATGGGCGTCAAGCCGCAGCCAGCCGTTAACGACCGCCAGCCGCGCCACGCGTTCGGGGTAGTCGAGCGCCAGCTGCATCGCCACCATGCCGCCCAGCGCGTGGCCTATAATGTCGAAGCGGACGATGTCGCGCGCCGCCAGCGCCGAGGCCAGCTCTTCGGCCATATCGCGCATGCTGTAGCCAGCGGGCAGCGTATCCGGGCTGCGTCCGGTGCCGCGCTGATCGTAAGTTACCACGCGGTACGCCTTGCGCAGTTCGGCGAGCTGTGGCTGCCAGAAGCTGCCCAGCCCGCCCAGACCGGCAGAGAGCACCAGCGTGGGCGCAGAAGGCTGCGCCAGGCCGGAAATGTCAAGATGCATGGCGCCTCCGTTAGCTGCCGATATGTGCGATTGATGCGATTTCCACCAGCGCGTCCGGCTTTACCAGCCCGCACTGAATACAGAAGCGTGCGGGTTTTTCGCCGGGGAAATAGTCGGCGTAAACCCGGTTGATCTCGCCATAGTTGCTCCAGTCGGTCAGGAAGATGGAGTTAAACGTGACGTCAGCCATGGTGCCGCCTGCGGTTTCGATAACGCTTTTGATCGTCTCCAGCACGTGCCGCGTTTGTGCCGCCGCATCGCCGACGTGCACCACGTTGTTGTCCCGATCGAAAGGCAAGGTGCCGGAGACATAGACCACGCCATCGGCCAGCGTGCCGGGCACAAAAGGCGCAATGGGCACGCCGGTGCCCGGCGGAGTAATAATCGTTTTTGGCATCGTTTTCTCCTGCCTCAGGCCGTTTGTGTTTGCGCAACGCTGGCGGTTTGCAGCGCGGTGCAGAAAGTTTCTACGTTGCTTACCCAGCCAAAAAAGGTTTCGATGTTAAAAATGGCGGCCTGCTGGGCGAAAAGCGGGCCGGCCTGATAGGTGGCGTCTTCCAGCACCACGCCGAAATATTCCAGGAAAAACCCGTCGCGCAGCGTCGATTCCACGCAGACGTTGGTGGCAATGCCGGTAAAGATCAGATGGCGAATGCCGCGGCTGCGCAACATGCTGTCCAGCGGCGTATTAAAGAAGCCGCTGTAGCGCGGTTTCGGCAGCACGATATCGCCGGGCTGCGGCTGAAGCTGGTCAACCAGCTCATAGTCCCAGCCGCCTTTCGCCAGCAGCGTGCCCGCCAGCTCGGGCCGGTTGCGCATCGTTTTCAGCGCGTTGGATTTATGCCAGTTTGGCGAGCCGGGGCCACCCGCCTCGACGTACTGGTCGTCCCAGCCGTTCTGAAACCAGATAATCTGGCTCCCGGCATCCCGCGCCGCCTTCACGGCGACGGCGATTTTTTCAATAACCGGCGCGGTGGCGGAAACGTCAAACCCGGCCAGATCCAGATAGCCGCCGGTGGTGGCATAGGCATTTTGCATATCCACCACGATCAGCGCGGTCTGCTCCGGCGGGAAAGCGATGGCTTCCGGGCGCGCGGGCAGGGTAACGCTGTTTTTAGTGGCGGCGGTGGTGCAGATCACGGTTTCTTGCAGGCTCATCAGGCTACCTCTTTAGCGGACAGGGCAATATGGCTGCGGCAGGACATCAGCGGCTGAATACGCTCGCCGAAATTCTCAATTCCCTGCAGGAAATCATCGAAGGTCAGCAGCACGCCCTGGGTGCCGGGTACGGTAGCCACTTCATCCAACATGCGCGCCACGTTGGCGTAAGAACCAACCAGCGTGCCCATATTGATATTGACCGCCGAGGTAGGATCGGCCATCTGCCGCACGTTGGTATCGCTGCCGGAGCGCTTGTCCTGCTGGCTTTGCGTGGTAAGCCAGGCCAGCGCCTCTTCATCTGCGCCGTCTTTGTAGCGCTCCCATTTCTCGCGGGCAGCCTCGTCGGTTTCATCGGCTATGACCATAAACAGCACGTAGGAGCCGACGTCGCGACCGGCAAGGTCCGCTGCGCTTTTCATACGGGCGGCGGTTGGGGCAAAGGCAGTCGGCGTGTTGACGCCTTTACCGAAGCAGAAGTTGTAATCGGCATGCTGCGCGGAGAAAGCCATGCCGGCGTCGCTCTGGCCTGCGCAAATCACCTTCATCGGGCTTTGCGGCTGCGGGCTGACGCGGCAGTCGTTCATGGTAAAGAATTCGCCTTTCAGGTCGGATTTGCCGGTGCCCCATAAATCGCGCAGCACGGTGACGTATTCGGTCAGGTAGTCGTAACGGCGCGCGAAGTAGTCGTCGCCAGGCCAGATGCCCATCTGCTCATATTCAGGCTTCTGCCAGCCGGTCACCAGGTTGACGCCGAAGCGGCCGCCGGAAATCGAATCCACGGTCGCAGCCATTCTTGCTACTATGGCGGGCGGCAGCGTCAGGGTGGCGGCCGTAGCATAAATTTCGATGCGGGAAGTCACGGCGGCCAGGCCGGCCATCAGGGTGAAGGACTCCATGTTATGGTCCCAGAACTCGGTTTTGCCGCCAAAGCCGCGCAGTTTGATCATCGACAGCGCGAAATCAAACTGATAATGCTCCGCCTTGAGAACGATAGCCTTGTTCAGTTCAAAAGTCGGCTTGTACTGCGGAGCCGTGGTAGAGATCAACCAGCCGTTGTTGCCGATAGGGATAAAAACACCAACTTTCATGGGAATACCTCATAGTTAACGGTGACGGTCCGCGCTGCGTTGCTTCCCTGCTCCCTGTTGAGCGGCGCAAAAGAAAGATTGCAAAGGCTGTGCCACTTTATAAAAAAGGCTATGATTCAATCAGTTGAGATATTTGTGTTAAAATGTTGTGGAGCATATGGTCCGAAACAGACCATTTGGTAAAAATTCATGCACAAAAAGCAGGCGGACGTGAGCGAAAAAAGTGCACGGTGGCAAGACGCCCGCCGGTTAAAGGATGGAGTTACGGTGAATTCTGCAAAATCCCCCGCGCCGACCCGGCGTTCTAAAGCCGTTGCCGCCAAGCGAACGGCTATCCTGGCGGCGGCGCTTGAGCTGTTTTCTCTTTATGGTCTGCACGGCACCAGCCTGGACAAGGTGGCGGAAGGGGCAGACGTTTCAAAAACCAATCTGCTTTACTACTTTCCTTCAAAAGAAGCGCTCTATATTGCCGTGCTTAAGGAGATCCTGGACGTCTGGCTGGCGCCGCTGCGCGCGCTGCGCAGCGATCAGGAGCCGCTGGTGGCTATACGTGACTATATCCGGCTGAAGCTGGAAGTCTCGCGCGACCATCCGCAGGCCTCGCGGCTGTTCTGTCTGGAGATGCTACAGGGCGCGCCGCTGCTGAAAGCGGAGCTGGAAGGTGACCTGAAAACGCTGGTGGATGAGAAATCACAAATCGTGAAAGGCTGGATAGAAGCGGGCAGGCTGGCGGCGGTAGAGCCGCATCATCTGATTTTTATGCTGTGGGCAACCACGCAGCACTATGCGGATTTCGCCAGCCAGGTTGAGGCCGTCACGGGACGCACGCTCAACGACGAGGCTTTTTTCCTGGAAACGGTAGAAAACGTGCAGCGAATGGTGATTGAAGGTATCCGCGTCCGCTAAAAAAACGGGCCGTAAAGGCCCGTTCTTGGTATTAACGCTGTTTGCGCTGACGTAGCCACCAGCCGATGCCGAGCATCACAAACCACAGCGGCGTCACCATCAGCGCCTGGCGGGTATCTTCCTGTAGCGAGAGCAGCACCAGCACAAAGGCGAAGAAGGCCAGACATATCCAGCACATCACCTTGCCCAGCGGCATCTTATAGACGGATTCGGCATGCAGCTGCGGGCGCTGCTTGCGGTAGGCCAGATAAGAGCAAAGGATAATTGACCAGACGAACATAAACAGGATCGCGGAGACGGTGGTCACCAGCGTAAAGACCTTCATCACGTTCGGGATCAGGTAAATCAGCGCTACGCCGCCCAGCAGGCAGAAGCAGGAGAAGAAAAGGCCGGTAGTCGGCACCGCGCGCCGCGACAGCTTGCCGAAGCGTGGATGGGCGACGCCCTGCTGCGCCAGGCCGTAGAGCATACGGCTGGTGGAGAAAATACCGCTGTTGGCCGAAGAGGCGGCGGAGGTCAGCACCACAAAGTTAACGATGCTGGCGGCCGCCGGCAGGCCAATCAGCATAAACATTTCCACAAAAGGACTGCGGTCGGCCACGACCTGCGTCCACGGCGTAACGGCCATGATCACCAGCAGCGCAAAAACATAAAACATAATGATGCGCAGCGGGATAGCGTTAATAGCGCGCGGCAGGACTTTCTTCGGATCGTGCGTTTCCGCAGCCGCCGTGCCTACCAGCTCAATACCGACAAAGGCGAACACCGCAATCTGGAAGCCGGCAAAAAAGCCGCTCATTCCTTTTGGAAACAGGCCGCCATGATCCCAGATATTGCTCAGCGCCGCCGTGCCGCCGCCCGGTGAAGGGTAGTGCATAGCGACCAGCACAATGCCGGTAACGATCAGCGCGACAATAGCCACTATCTTGATGATGGCGAACCAGAACTCCAGCTCGCCGAACAGTTTCACCGTAGCGATATTCAGCGTCAGGAAAACGGCGATGCAGAGCAGGGCGCTCATGCCGACCGAGAAGCTGGGGAACCATAACTGGAAATAAGAGCTGATGGCGACCACGTCCGCAATACCGGTGACCACCCAGCAGAACCAGTAGGTCCAGCCGGTAAAGTAACCCGCCCAGGGGCCCAGCAGATCGGCGGCAAAATCGCCGAAAGATTTATATTCAAGGTTGGAGAGCAGCAGTTCGCCCATCGCCCTCATCACGAAGAACAGCATAAAGCCGATGATCATATAGACGAAAACAATCGACGGGCCGGCAAGACTGATAGTTTTCCCGGACCCCATAAACAGGCCGGTGCCGATAGCGCCGCCGATTGCAATAAGCTGGATATGCCGGTTATGTAAGTTGCGCCGCAGCTCGCCGGGCGCCTCCTCCTGAAGAGGCTTTTTCAATTGGTCAACCATAACGAGAAGTTATCCTGTAGATGTTGTGTCAGCTCTGAGGGCTGTTATTTAGTTAATGCGCGTCGGCAACTCGTTGTATTACCGCGCTCTCCGGGAAAAAACGGCATAAGGCCGACATCGTTTTTCCGCTTAAGGGCGCAAATCTTAACGTAAAAGCGCGTGGCTGGCAGGTAAAGTTATTCACAGTTGGTTCGATCGCACAAAAACGCCGCTACACTCATTATTCGACAAAACGGGCCGGCGGAGCGGCATGAACGGGAGGAGATGATGAAAGCACTGATTGGCGCAGGCATCATTATTCTGCTGACGTTGCTGATAACGCCGTGGCTGCAAAAAAACCTGCCGTCGGCCTGGAACCCCTTTACGCCGCTGAACGTCACCGACGCGCCGGGCTGGATCACCCGCTATAAGCTAAAGCGGCTGCAAAACGATCCCGAAGCCTGTATGGCGGCACTACGGCGAGCGCAGGAAGGCGGCTATATCCGCTTCAGCCGCGTCCGGCCCGTTGGGGGAAATTGTCCGCTTGCCGATCCGGTGCGCGTACAGGGGTTCGGCGATGTGCGTCTCAGCGCCTCGTTTCTGGCCAGCTGCTCGCTGGCGCTCTCAACCACGATGTTTATCACGGCGGCAAAACCACTGGCGGCTGCGCAGCTCGGCTCACCGCTGGCACGTATCGATCATGTCGGCAGCTACGCCTGTAGAAATATTTATCACCGTGCCACAGGCAGGCTAAGCGAACATGCCACGGCGGAAGCGCTGGACGTGGCGGGTTTCCGCTTACAGGATGGCAGACAAATTACCGTGCAGAAGACGTGGGGACAGCAGCGCCCCGAGGCGCTCTGGCTACGGCAAGTTTTCCAGCAAAGCTGCGCCTGGTATGGTAATTCACTGGGCCCGGATTACAACCGCGCCCACGCCTCGCACTTTCATCTGGGCATGCGAGGATTTGGCGTCTGTCGGTAACCTGCCGGCGCCATATTTCCAGATCGGGTAAAAGCGCGTCGTCGCCAATTGAGGGCGGAGAAAAGGCGTACTACAGCCGTAATTAATAATTATCCTAAAGACAAATTTCTATCTTTAATGCTTTAATTTGCTGTAAATCAGATGGTTATAATATTTGATACTGTCGTATCAAATTGATTTTCCGCAAGTGCCTCCTTTTAAGCAATAAATTTTTAGCAGGCTTTAAAATCGACCCTTAAAAGCGCATGATTGAATATTTCCAGGAAAAATCTTATTCTTGTTTCTTAAAAGAGGCATCGGGCGGGTACAAGGTAACCTTTTGGCTGGTGGCTGGTGGCTGATGGCTGATGGCTGATGGCTGATGGCTGATGGCTGATGGCTGATGGCTGATGGCTGATAGTGGATAGTGGATAGTGGATAGCTACGGCTACCGGCGTCACCAGGCGCAATCACGCTGCATTTTTCTGTTAATTTAAAAGGTTACTGCTATGCCTGCGATTTTCGGACAATCAGGAGCACCTTTTCTTGTTATTATCCCGCGACATAAGGATAAGTAGTGGGCGTTAATTCTCCCCCTATATTACCTGGTATTCAGAATTGACCCTAAATTTACAGCAGGATGCGGGCTGATGCCTCATCCATCCGAGGCAGCAATGGCTACTGGAAATTATTTCAGCTGGTGTAAGGAAACCGAGGCGGCTTTCCTTGAGGTCACAGATACGACTGAAATAATGCGACTGCTTGCCCAACACACGCTGGATCTGGGGCTAAATTTCTATGCGCTATATATACGCCATCCTGTTCCTTTTACTCGCCCTAAAATATTTGTTTTTTCCAACTATCCTGAAAGGTGGGTGCGGAAATGGCAGGAAGAAAATTTTTCGGAAGTTGATCCGATCATTCGCTATTGCCAGGTACCGGGCACTTTGCTGCTGTGGAACGATCCGGTGGTCAAGGAAGGACGAAAAGTGTTCGATGCCGCTAAAGAGTTTGGTATTCGTTCCGGGTTTTCCTGCTCCAGGATAGCCAGCAACCGCGTTGTGGGCATTTTGTCGATGGCCTCGGGTAAATCTTTTGAAAAGACAGCGTTATGCGCTGAAAAACAACTTAAACTCCAGTTTTTGTCGGACCGGATACTTGATGCTTTACAGCGCGTAAAGGATCGTTCGCTCAGCGTAATGACGATGCCTTTAAGCCAGCGGGAACGAGAAATACTCAAATGGACAGCAGAAGGCAAAACCGCAGCGGAAATCTCACTGATCCTGTCCATTTCAACACATACTGTGAATTTTCATCAGAAAAATATGCAAAGAAAGTTCAACGCGCCAAATAAAACACAGGTGGCCTCTTATGCCGCTGCGATTGGGCTACTTTAAACGAATCATAGCTACCAATTTTAGTAGTTTCGTATTGCCGGTCGGTTGTCTACCCTGCGCCTGGGGTTGCCAGGCCTGAGCCACATGGAAAGGCATTCAGCGGTGAATGCAACAGAGGATTAATGATGAAGATTATCCAGACCAAGCTAAGGGACATGCCCTCGTCTTTGCTGGCAGAATTAGGAAGTTATCGCTACAGCGTTTTCGCGCGGGGCGAAGGATGGTCGATTCCATCGCGGTTAAGTACACCTGGCCAGGAGTACGATCGCTTTGACCGCTCGGACGTGGTCTGGTTAATCGCCTGGACCGCACAGCAAGGCATTTGCGGCTGCGCTCGCCTGATGGAGTGGAACGACAGGGAAAGCGGAGAGAAGCGCCAGCAGGCTATCTGGGAAATGTCGCGTTTTTCTGCCCGTCTGGATGTTGACCCCGAGCTACCGCTTAGCATTCTCTGGCACAGCGTGCAGCTGGCCGAACAGTCGGGCGTGGAATACCTTTATAGCGCGGCTACGCCAATGCTGGAAAGAATGTTCGAACAGCATCTGGTGGTCTATGAACCGTTAACGGCAGGCGTCATTCAGTCTGAAGATAATCTTTTCGCCGTCAGGATCCCGGTTAACCAGCCTAATCTGGCGGAAAAATTCCGTGGCGCGCGCCGTTTCAGCCCTGAAGAGGTGCTGCCGACGCTGGGTGTTTCCGTCAGCTGGAGCGGCAGAGGACGTCAGGCTTAAGCCTGACTGCGCGCCCACAGCGTAATCAACAGCCATGCGGCCAGACACCAGCACCCCACGGCGCCACCAAGCGCCAGGGGGAGCCGCATCATGCCGACAAAATACCAGAGCGTCAGCAGATAGATAAAATAGGGGATGATGGCCCACATACCAAAGATGATGGTGGTGCGGAGGGCCTCAATGCCGCGTTCGCTGGCTACGATATAGTGGGCAATCAGCGCGAAGGTAGGGAAGAGCGGCAGCAGGCCAGCCAGATAATAACTGCGCGTTTTAGATAAAATACCAATCAAAACGACAACCAACGCACCCAAAACAGCTTTAAAAATTAAGCCCATTGTTCCCTTAAGTCATTGGTGAGTTAAGCGAGCCCCACGCTGACCGGCAGACAATGGGCTACTTTGCTGCGGGCAATTTACTGGCGGTAAGCCTGCTTAATTTGACTAATCGTGCTACTGAACACGTCCGCCTGCTGGCGATCCGTCAGCTGAGCAATATATTTTTCCATGTTAATAATTACCTTACCGGCATCGGCCTGGCCCATACCTTTCAACATAAATGTAACCAGCGCTTTCATGCAGGCCATCTCTTCGGCCAAAGTTTGCGTATCTTTACTGGTTGAAAAATCAGTGTCGCTCATGTTTTCTCCTGGTTTTTTTATTAACGGATCGGCTGCGCGATTTTTGGTGCTGATAATACAATTAAGTAACGAGTATATCATATTTACCCCATCTATACAGGCACCTGGCGCGCACGGCGTGCAATAACACCCGGCGGAACAGGCGTTTATTTATGTTCTAACGGCAATCAAAAAGAGGTAAAATCGACGGTCTGTTAATGATCCTTCCCCCCGTTAATACCCATTTGGAGAGGCCTTTTGATACGCGTTCTTCTTGTTGACGACCATGAACTGGTGCGGGCCGGCATTCGACGCATTCTGGAAGACATCAAAGGCTTTCAGGTTGTCGGTGAAGCCTGCTGCGGCGAAGACGCAGTGAAGTGGTGCCGCAGCAATGATGTCGACGTCGTGCTGATGGATATGAACATGCCCGGCATCGGCGGGCTTGAGGCAACGCGGAAAATCGTGCGCTACAGCCCGGATGTGAAAATCATTATGCTGACCATCCACACTGAAAATCCGCTGCCCGCCAGGGTAATGCAGGCGGGGGCGGCCGGCTATCTCAGCAAGGGCGCCGCGCCGCAGGAAGTGGTCAGCGCGATTCGCCAGGTTAACGCCGGACAACGCTACATCGCCTCGGATATCGCCCAGCAGATGGCCCTCAGCCAGATCGAGCCGCAAAAAACGGAGTCGCCTTTTGATTGTTTGTCGGAACGCGAATTACAGATTATGCTGATGATCACCAGGGGCCAGAAAGTGGCAGATATTTCCGAACAGCTTAGCCTGAGTCCGAAGACCGTTAACAGCTATCGCTACCGTATGTTCAGCAAGCTGAACATTAGCGGCGACGTCGAGTTAACGCATCTGGCTATCCGGCACGGGCTGTTCAATGCGGAGTCGTTAACCAGTAGTGAATGATGTTTTTGATGCCAAATCTTTCCTGAAAACGGTCACCAGCCAGCCAGGCGTCTATCGCATGTATGATGCTGGCGGCACGGTTATCTACGTCGGTAAAGCCAAAGATTTAAAAAAACGCCTGTCCAGCTACTTTCGTGGCAATCTGGGCAGCCGAAAAACCGAAGCGCTGGTCGCCAGCATTCATCAGATAGACGTGACGGTCACCCATACCGAAACCGAAGCGCTGCTGCTTGAGCATAACTACATCAAGCTGTATCAGCCGCGCTATAACGTTCTGCTGCGCGACGACAAATCCTATCCCTATATATTCCTCAGCGCGGATGAGCATCCTCGCCTGGCCAGCCATCGCGGTGCCAAGCACGCCAAAGGCGAATATTTCGGGCCTTTCCCTAACGGCTATGCGGTGCGGGAAACGCTGTCGCTGTTGCAGAAAATATTCCCGATCCGCCAGTGCGAAAACAGCGTATACCGCAACCGCTCCCGCCCGTGTCTGCAATATCAGATCGGGCGCTGCCTTGGGCCGTGCGTGGCGGGATTGGTCAGCGAAGAAGAGTATGCGCAACAGACGGACTATGTACGGCTGTTCCTGTCCGGCAAAGACGATCAGGTGCTGAAGCAGCTGATTAGCCGTATGGAGGAAGCCAGCCAGGCGCTGAAGTTTGAGGAAGCAGGGCGGCTGCGCGACCAGATCCAGGCGGTACGGCGCGTAACCGAACGGCAGTTCGTTTCCAATAATGGCGACGATCTGGATGTTATCGGCGTCGCTTTCGATGCCGGGATGGCCTGCCTGCACGTGCTGTTTATCCGTCAGGGCAAAGTGCTGGGCAGCCGCAGCTACTTCCCTAAAGTGCCGGGCGGCACCGATATCGCCGAAGTGGTGCAGACGTTTGTCGGGCAGTTCTACCTACAGGGCAGCCAGGCGCGCACGCTGCCTGCTGATATTCTGCTGGACTTCGCGCTGCCGGAAAAAGATCTGTTAGCCGCGTCGCTGAGCGAAATGGCCGGCAGAAAAGTTTCCATTCAGAGCAATCCGCGCGGCGATCGCGCTCGCTACCTGAAGCTGGCAAGAACGAATGCCAGCACCGCGCTGGTTAGCCGTCTTTCGCAGCAGTCCACTATTCACCAACGCTTACAGGCGTTAAGTGAAGTGCTGGATCTGCCGGAAATCAAACGGATGGAATGCTTTGATATCAGCCATACGATGGGCGAGCAGACGGTGGCTTCCTGTGTGGTTTTCGACAGCAATGGCCCACTGCGTTCTGAATATCGGCGCTATAACATTACCGGCATTACGCCGGGCGATGACTATGCGGCCATGAATCAGGTGCTGCGCCGTCGCTATGGCAAAGAGCTGGAAGAGAGTAAAATTCCAGACCTGATCCTGATCGACGGCGGCAAAGGCCAGCTGGCGCAGGCGAAAGCCGTGTTTGCGGAACTGGATGTCGGCTGGGATAAAGATCGGCCGATCCTGCTGGGCGTGGCCAAAGGCAGCGATCGCAAAGCCGGGTTGGAAACGCTGTTCTTCGAGCCGGAAGGGGAGGGATTCTCTCTGCCGTCCGACTCGCCAGCGCTGCATGTCATCCAGCATATTCGTGACGACTCTCACAATCATGCAATTACCGGCCATCGCAATAAACGGGCGAAAGTTAAAAATACCAGCGCCCTGGAAAGCATCGAAGGCATAGGGCCTAAACGTCGTCAAATGCTGCTTAAATATATGGGCGGCCTGCAGCCGCTGATGAACGCTTCGGTCGAGGAGATTGCTCGGGTGCCCGGCATTTCGCAGGCGCTGGCGGAGAAAATCTTTTATTCGCTGAAACACTAAGCATTGCGTTGGCTAAGGCATTGTAGGAACATAGGGACAAATTCTACTCTGCCCAGACAGTTAGCGTACCTATGCATTTTAATATTCCGACCTTACTTACTCTGCTTCGTGTCGTGTTGATCCCTTTCTTTGTATTGGCTTTTTATCTGCCGTTTGAATGGGCGCCGCTGGTTTGCGCACTGATCTTTATCGTGGCGGCGATCACCGACTGGTTCGACGGCTGGCTGGCGCGTCGCTGGAAACAAACCACGCGTTTTGGCGCGTTTCTCGATCCGGTTGCGGACAAAGTGATGGTGGCTATTGCGCTGGTTCTGGTGGCCGGGCATTACCACGAATGGTGGATTACGCTACCGGCGGCTACGATGATCGCGCGGGAAATTATTATCTCGGCGCTGCGTGAGTGGATGGCGGAAATCGGCAAGCGCAGCAGCGTGGCCGTCTCCTGGATCGGCAAAGTGAAAACCACGGCACAGATGCTGGCGCTGTTTGCGCTGCTGTGGCGTCCGGATCGCCTGGTAGAAGGCATCGGCGTGGCGGCGCTCTACGTGGCCGCCGTCCTCACTTTCTGGTCGATGTATCAGTATTTGAGCGCGGCACGCGGCGATCTGCTCGAACGATGATCAATGCGATTTAAAAAGCAGCAAACGAGAAAAAAGTGCGGATATTTGTGTTGACTCATTTCGTCCAGTCAGTAGAATGCAACGCATCGAAAGGCAGCTGAGTCGCCAGAAGATAAAGTAAATCAGCAAGTTCTGTTAAGAACGCTGAAAAATGCGGGAATAGCTCAGTTGGTAGAGCACGACCTTGCCAAGGTCGGGGTCGCGAGTTCGAGTCTCGTTTCCCGCTCCAGATTTAGCGGTCAGCGTAGCGCTGGCAGCAAAGCAGAATAAAGGCGCGTTGGCAGAGTGGCCATGCAGCGGATTGCAAATCCGCCTACCTCGGTTCGACTCCGGGACGCGCCTCCACTTTACACCCATGCCCGGGTGGTGAAATCGGTAGACACAAGGGATTTAAAATCCCTCGGCTTATGGCTGTGCGGGTTCAAGTCCCGCCCCGGGCACCACGCTTTGACTACCGATTAAAACAAATAAAAACAAGCACTTTGTGCAATGTCGTGAAGCCGCCGCAAGGCGGTTTTTTTGTGCCTGAAAATACCCGCCTGACATGCCGCCTAACATCATTTTTTTGTGTGTGCATGACTATTCATTTTTCCTGATTACCTGGCACTGGAACTATTTTAACCTTTCTGTCATAGCGCATAGTTTGTTCGATATTTTGCGCCTGAAATTCCCCGTCTGAAATCATGATGCGTACATGGTTACCCCTTTTTCCTGACTATCCGGCACCGCAACTATTTAAACCGCTCTGGTATGGTGGGGCGCTGCCGCCTCGCTTTATATTCTGTCAATGCTTTTCAGGAATAAAAAACCTTTATCGCGGGCTGCTGGCTTGCCGTGCAGGCGCAGAGCCTGTTTTGCGATAATTTTCCCAGGACCACGGCAAACCGCTTTCTGTCGACTATGATCCTTGATTATAATCATGCTCTGTTTTTTGTTAGCAACCTAATTATCAGGCTTCTATATATTGAATATTCAGGATCTCACCTTTTCCCGGCTGCTTCACCTGACTGCTCAGGCCTGGCGGCAGGCGATCGATCGTCGTGTGAAAGAAGATGGTTTAACCACCAGCAGCTGGATGGCGATAGCGACGCTGGCAACGCAAACCGCGCCCGTCAGCCAAAAAGAGCTGGCGCTGGCGCTGGGCCTGGAAGAGGCGACGATAGTGCCGCTGGTGGATCGGCTGGTTAAACAGCAGCTGGTGGTGCGAACGCAGCCGCCGGAAGATCGCCGCAAACGTCTGGTCGCCATTACGCCAGCGGGAACGGCCCTGCATCAGCAGCTGGCGGGCGAGATAGAAAAGCTGCGTAACGAGCTGCTGGCGACCATCAGCCGCGACGAATTAATCGTCGCACAGCGAGTGCTGCAAAAACTGTTGAAAGCGACCGAGGCGAAATAGCGTGCGCGCTAACCGTCCCGATCCTTTCGCGCCGCGCGAATGGGCGCCAGGCGAAAAGCCGATGCTGCCCGGATCGCCCTCAACACCTCTCCATCCCACGCCAAAACGCATCGCCTTTGGTCTGATCGGACTGCTGATTTCCGTTACCGGCGCGCTGAGTAATGCGCTGGTCACGGCGAATCTGAGCAATTTACAGGGCGTGTTTGGCGCCTACAGCAATGAAATAGCCTGGCTGCCTTCGGTTTACGTGATGGGCAACATTTCTATTAACCTGCTGCTGGTGAAATTCCGCCAGCAGTATGGTCTGCGCGCCTTTACCGAAGCCTTCCTGGTGCTTTACGCGCTGGTGTCTTTCTTTCATCTGCTGGTTAACGATCTTAGCTCGGCGATTATCGTGCGCGCCGCCCACGGCATGGTAGGCGCGGCCCTTAGCTCGCTGGGCATTTATTATCAGGTGCAGGCCTGGCCGGCAAAGCATCGCTTAAAAGCGATGGCTATCGGCCTGGGCGCTTCACAGCTGGCTATCCCGCTGGCGCGCCTCTTTTCCAGCGAGCTGCTGCAGCTGGAGCAGTGGCGTGGTCTTTACCTGTTTGAGCTTGGGCTGGCGATGATCTGCCTGGGGGCGGTGCTGATCCTGAAGCTGCCGCCGGGCGATCGTATGAAGGTGTTTGAAAAGAAGGATTTTCTGACCTTTATGCTGATGGCGCCGGGTATGGCGCTGTTTTGCGCCGTGCTGTCGCTGGGCCGCATTGAGTGGTGGACCAGCACGCCGTGGCTGGGCGTATGTCTGGCGCTCGGGCTGGTGCTGGTGATTGCCGCCGTGGTGCTTGAACATAACCGCAGCAATCCCTTAATCAATACGCGCTGGCTGCGTACCGGTGCCATTTTCCGTCTTGGCATCGTGATGGTGATGCTGCGCGTCACGCTGGCCGAGCAGAATACCGGCGCTATTGGCTATTTACAGCAGGTCGGGCTGCTGAACGATCAGATGCAGGGCCTGGCGCTGGCTATCCTGCTGGGGGTGATTGCCGGCATCGCCACCAGCGCGCTGACCATCAATGTTAAACATCTTAGCTGGCCAATCGTGGTGTCGCTGCTGTTGATTATCGTAGCCTCGTTGATGGACGCACAGTCAAGCCCTTTGACCCGCGGCAACAATATGTATTTCAGCCAGTTCCTGCTGGGTTTCAGCAGCACCTTCTTTATTGCGCCCGCGCTGCTGCTGAATATCGGCAGCGTAGTGACCCAGCCGAAAAACCTGGTCAGCCTGGTGGTGCTGTTCGGCATGAGCCAGAATCTGGGCGGCCTGATCGGATCGGCGCTGCTGGGAACGTTTCAGGTGTGGCGGGAAAAATATCACTCCAGCCTGCTGGGCGACCAGCTCTCCCTGCTGGATCCCAACGTCACCGAGCGGCTGTCGCAATATTCAGGGCTGTTCAACAGCCTGATCGGCGATCCCGCTCAGCTCAGCGCGCAGAGTACGGCGCAGCTACAGACGGTAGCTACGCTGCAGGCAAACGTGCTGGCTTACAACGATACCTATCTTCTTACGGCCGGCATGGCCTTTGTCACATTAATCTGGGTACTGTGGCGTCTGTCGCGGCTGCGCTATCTCAACTGGCAGCAGGCCAAACGCGAAGCGGAAGCGGAAAGGCAGATGCTGCAGGCGAATAAAACAATGAGGAATGAATGAGTCAGCAGGAACAGAGCCAGCTCGCCGAGCGTGAACGCAATAACAGGCTACGGATCATCTCTATAGTGACGGGCGCAGGCATTGCCCTGGTCGGGGTGCTGGTGATCCTTTATGCCTGGCAGCTGCCGCCTTTCACCAGTTCAGTTCAGTCTACGGAAAACGCCTACGTGCGCGGCCAGGTCACGTTTATCAGTCCGCAGGTCAGCGGCTACGTCACCGCCGTCAACGTGCTGGATTACCAGCCGGTGCGTAAGGGCGAGGTGATGATGACCATTGACGATCGTATTTACCGGCAGCGGGTGCATCAGGCGCAGGCGCAGCTGGCGATCAAAAAGGCGGCGCTGGAGAACAACGTCCAGCAGCGGCGCAGCGCGCAGGCGGTGATCGCCCGCAACCAGGCCGTGCTGGAAAATGCCAAAGCTCAGGCGCTTAAAAGCGGGCTGGATTTAAAGCGCGTCGAGAATCTGGTGTCTGACGGCTCGCTGTCCGTGCGCGAGCGCGACGCCTCCCGCGCCAGCAATGCCCAGACGCTGGCCGAAGTACAGCAGGCGAAAGCCACGCTGGAAGTTTCCCGTCAGGATCTGCAAACCGCGATTGTTAACCATGCCTCAATGGAGGCGGACGTGGCGAATGCGCAGGCCGCGCTGGAGCTGGCGCAGATCGATCTGGACAATACCCGCATTATCGCGCCGCGCGACGGCCAGCTGGGGCAGATTGCCGTTCGCCTGGGCGCTTACGTGGCGGCAGGCACCCGGCTTACCTCGCTGGTGCCGCCGCAGAAGTGGGTCGTTGCCAATATGAAAGAGACGCAGATGGCGCATATCCGGCCTGGCCTGCCCGTGACCTTTACCGTCGACGCGCTGAACGGCGAAGCGTATCAGGGTAAAGTTGAATATATTTCGCCTGCGGCCGGTTCGGAGTTCAGCGCGATTTCGCCGGATAACGCTACCGGCAACTTTGTCAAAATCGCCCAGCGTATTCCGGTGCGGATAGCCATTACCAGCGAAAAAGTAGAGCGTCTGCGACCCGGCATGTCCGTTGAGGTGAATATCGATACCGCCGCCGGAGAGTCGAAATGAGGCCTCGGGCGCTGGCGCTGCTGATCGTTATCCTGCTGCCCGTCGGCTGCGCCACCAAAGTCGAAAAGGCGCCGGGATCGCTGCCCGTTCCGGCGCAGTGGCGCCATCAGGCCGGGCCTTCCTCGCCCGTAGAAGCCGGATGGTGGCGCGCCTTTGGCGATCGCGATCTGAACGTGCTGGTTGAGCAGGCGCTGAAGCATAATCTGGATATCCTTACCGCTCGCTCCCGCGTCGATCAGTACCGTGCTGAGCTGCGGGCGGCCGAGGGTGATAACTTTCCCACGCTGAGCGCAGGCGGCTCCGCCAGCCACGCCAGAGCGCTCTCGTCGGTCAGCGGCCAGCCCCATGAATCTGCCGTATTTCAAGGGTTGCTCCAGGCCAATTATGAGGTGGATTTATGGGGCGCACGCAGCAGCAACATTGCGGCCGCTGAGTCCTCGCTGGCGGCAATCCAGGCCGCGTCTTCTGCCGCAGAGTTGACCGTAGCCAGCTCGGTGGCCTCTGGCTATATGACGCTGCTGGCGCTGGACGAGCAGCTGCGCGTAACGGAGGCGACGCTCGCCACGCGTGAGAATTCGCTGCGGCTGGCGCAACGGCAGTTTGAAACCGGCTATACCTCCAGGCTGGAATGGGTGCAGTCGCAGTCGGAATACCAGACGGCAAAAGCGCAGATCCCGGTGCTGCGGCATCAGATTGCGCAGCAGGAAAATGCGCTCAGCATCCTGGTGGGGATGAATCCTCGCGAAATCGCCCGACAGGGCCGTTTTAAGCAGGTCGCTCCACAGCAGCTGCCTTCTCTGCTGCCTTCCGAACTTTTGCAGCGGCGTCCGGACATCGTTCAGGCCCAGCGCCTGCTGCTGGCGGCGGACGCCACGCTGGCCTCCTCGAAAGCGCGCCTGCTGCCTTCGCTGAATTTGACGGCCAGCGGCACGCTGCAAAGCGCCGCGCTGCATCAGCTGGCGGATAATCCGTTCCGGCTCTGGAGCATCGGCGGCAGCGTGCTGGCGCCCATCCTCAACCGCGAGGCGCTGACGGCGCAGGTCGATGTCTCTATGGCGGGCCGCAATCAGGCGCTGTTTAACTATGAGAAGGTGGTGCGCAACGCTTTCAGCGAGGTGAACAACGATCTGGATGCTATTGCTCGCTATAAAGAGCAGCTCGCGGAGCTGCAAACCCAGGAGCAGGTAGTGAGCGAAGCGCTGCATATTGCCAATAATCGTTATCAGAACGGTTACGCATCTTATCTGGAGGCGCTGGACGCGCAGCGAACGCTGTTCAGCACCCAGCTGAACCTGGTGCAGGTAAAAAATAATTTGCTGCAGGCGCAGATAGATCTGTATCGGGCGCTGGGCGGCGGCTGGCAGGCGGGAGACGCTGGCAGCGGATAAAACCCTGCGCAACTAATGGATTACTTCTCTTAAAGTGGCGGTAAAAGTGGGGTTTACCGCTTGCATTCCCGGCAGCTATAAAGATAATCGCAATCCGAATAATAATGATTATCACTCAGCTTGCTATCAGGGAACCGCCATGGCCCATACACGCCTGTTTCACCGCCGCTTCAATTTTACGCTGCTGGCGACGTTTATCGCGTCCGCCGGTACGCCAGCTATGTCGGCAGAAACGCCTGCCGCCGCAAAAACGGCCGCCGCCAACGTCCCGGCCGACAAGACCATGACCGTTATTGCCACAGATGCGGATAATTTCAAATCGGGCGGCGACCAGCTGGTGCCCGCGTATCTGGAAGGGCAGGTCGCCAACGGCGGCCGCCTGGGCATGCTTGGCGAGCAGAATGCGCATGATGTGCCTTTCAACGTGATCGGCTACACCAGCAAGATGATCCAGGATCGGCAGGCGCAAACGCTGAAGGATGTGGTTGCTAATGACGCCTCGGTACAGAACGTGCAGGGCTACGGCAACTTTGCGGAAACTTATCGCATTCGCGGTTTCGATCTGGACGGCGACGATATGACCTTCGGCGGGCTGCCTGGCGTGATGCCGCGTCAGGTCGTTTCTACCCAGATGGTGGATCGCGTGGAAATCTTTAAGGGATCTAACGCGCTGATTAATGGTGCCGCCACCAGCGGCGTCGGCGGCATGATTAACCTGGAGCCTAAACATGCCGAAGACGCGCCGTTGACTCAACTGGGCGTAGATTATACCTCTTCTTCCCAGGCAGGGACGTCGCTGGACGTAGGACGCCGCTTCGGTGACAGCAACCAGTGGGGCGTGCGCGCCAACGTATTGCATCGTGAAGGTGAAACGGCGATTGATAACGAAAAGCGCCGCACCACATTAGCCTCGCTGGGACTGGACTATCGCGGCGACAGGCTGCGCACTTCGCTGGATCTTGGCTATCAGAAGCAGGCGTTCCACGGCGGGCGCATTGGCGTTAACGTCAGCGGCGTCGATTTTATTCCCGCCGTGCCGCGCGCAACCAGCAACTACAGCCAGAACTGGGTTTACAGCAACCTGGAAAGCGAATTTGGCATGGCGCGCGCGGAATACGATCTCACCGACAGCTGGACAGCTTACGGTGCCGTGGGCGGCCAGCACTCTCACGAAATGGGCGCTTACGGTACGCCGAAACTGCTTGATGAAGACGGATCGGCGACCATCAGCCGTATGGATACCAATAAATATGTCGACGCCTTCAGCGGCATGGGCGGCGTTCGCGGTAATTTCCACACCGGTTTCGTCAGCCACAGCGTCAACATCGGCTATTCGGCACAGACCAAACGTGAAAAAACCGCCTATGGCATGGCGCTGACGCCGCAGGCGACCAATATCTATCAGACCTCCGCCGTACCGGCGCCAGCCAACACCTATTTCGGCGGCGATCTTGACGATCCTCGCCCCACCAGTCGGATCCGTACGCAGGGCGTTCTGCTGGCCGATACGCTCGGCTTTCTGGATGATAAGATTTTGCTGACGGCAGGCGTACGGCATCAGAAGGTGGTGGTGCGTAACTATGCTTACGGCACGGCGATCGAAGATACCGACTCGCGCTTTACCCAATCGCGCTGGACGCCGGGCTACGGGCTGGTGGTGAACCCCTGGGAAACGGTTTCGCTTTACGCTAACCATATTGAAGCGCTGCAGCCGGGCGACACGGCCACCAGCGACGCAAAGAACGCGGGACAGGTCACCGGTATTTCACTTTCCAAACAGAATGAAGTGGGCGTGAAGCTTGATAGCGGTCGTCTCGGCGGGTCGCTGGCGCTGTTTGAAATCAAAAAACCAACCGGCATTATTAACCAGCAAACGCAGATGTTTGGGCTTTACGGCGAGCAGCGCAACCGTGGCGTGGAGCTGAATCTCTTCGGCGAACCGGTTTACGGCGTGCGGCTGAACGGTAGCGCCACCTGGCTGGATCCAAAAATGACCAAAACGGAAGATGGCCTCTACGAAGGGAAAAACGCTATCGGCGTGGCGAACTTCTATACGGTGCTGGGCGCGGAATATGATATCAAACCGGTCGAAGGGCTGACGGCGCTGGCGCGGGTGACGCATTCCGGTTCGCAGTACGCCAACGCCGCCAATAGCAAAAAGCTGAACAGCTACACCACGCTGGACTTAGGGCTGCGCTACCGCATAAGCGTGCAGCAAAACGAGATGACCTGGCGTCTGGGCGTGGAAAACGTCACCAACAGGAAGTACTGGTCGGGCGTGGAAAGCTATGGCTCTTATATCTATCAGGGAAACCCTCGCCAGCTTAAGCTTTCAATGGCCTACGATTTCTGATTATTTCCTGCTAAATCCGCGAGGCGTTCGTTGCAAAAAAGGGACGAGCGTCTCGCTTTAAACCGTCTCAATTTTCACCGGCAGCCCGGCTGAATTTTCCAGATTAATCTGTAATTTATTGTTCTTACTGGTAATATTAAGAAACATTACTCTACATTTACATTTGTCTAACAAAGGTACGTTAAGCTTTAGTGAGGCTGAACAATTATCAGGCTCCGTAATGACTTTTAGCGCCATATAAAGCTAAAGCTTGTTCTGTTTTACTGTCAGGACCCTACGTTATCTCTTTTCCTTCCACGCAACTCAATGGTGAACAATGTGCTGATTAAGAAAAAGAAGGTCAGGTCCCACACGGAAGATCGTTACCTGGCGTTAGTATTGGCCACCACGGCAGGGATTTTGAACGCTATGGCGCTGGGCGCGTTTGGCTTTTTCCCCTCGCATATGACAGGAAACACCTCGCAGATCTCCTCAGAAGTTTTCAGCGCCGATATGCAAGGCCTGATTTTTCTGGCGGTGCTGATCGCGGCTTTTGTCATTGGCTCCGTCTGTGCAAGATTTATGGTGCTGGCGGGACTAAAAAAGAATTTCAGAACCATTTTCTGCCTGATTATCCTGGCAGAAAGCGTGGTGCTCTCCTTGATCTCCGTTTTTGAGCTGGCTTTCTATTCGCCGGGCAATAACAAGGAAATATCGGTGCTGCTGGGTTTCCTGATGGGCATCCATAACTCGACGTCCACGCAGCTTTCCAACGGGCGGGTCAGGGCGACACACATCACCGGCACGCTGACGGATGCGGGTATCGCCTTAGGCTCGTTCGTCTCTTCCTTTATCAGCCATGTTTCTTACAGCGAGCGCCGCTTTCAGCAGAAACAGCTTTATACCCATCTGACCACCGTCTTTTCCTTTTTGACCGGCTGTATCGTGGGCCTGCTGCTGTTCAGATTCGCCGGCTTTGTGGCGATGCTGGGGCTGGGCGTGTTCCTGGCGGTCGTGGCGCTTTGGGCAATCGCCGTCACGCTGCACAGAGCTAAAAAAAACGTTTACGGACTAAATAAGATACGTCTGTCTTAAAGCTTTATTATCTGGCCGGCAGGGAAGCCGACTCTCCACTTTTTTTAAACGCCCGTCTTATTTCCTTCCTGTTTTACTTCAGATTATTCTTAGCTTTTCATGCACCAATACTTTATTATATTTTATGAGTACACGCTGCTGCTCTGAGAGGTAAGACATGACTTTAATAAGGGATTCCATCCTGAAAAAGGCCGTGCGCGATGGGGTGCTCCATCGCGGTACGCTAAGGATCTGTAACTTTAGTAAATCACTGGATAACGACATTGATGTCTCGCCTGCGGGCGGCTTTATTGATTTTCTTAAGGGTATGGATGTAATAAAAGAAGAGTATGCAAAGAAAGGATTCGTTAAAAAAAATCGCGCTCTGTTTCTTTATAATGAAGGACTGGTCGATAAAAACAGTACGCTGTTGCTGGCTCGTAAAGGCGATCGGGTGTTAGGCACGATAGGCGTTATCAGAGAAAAAATAATAAACTGCCGTGCAGTAAGCTTTTTGCCGAAGAGCTGCAGACGCTTAATCTCCAGCATCGACAGGTGACGGAAATCGGCGCGCTCTCCATTAAGAGCGATGCGGGCACGGAAAACCTGGTGTTTATGCTTTATCTGAAGACGATGATGTACGCCATTTTTGTGGATAAAGTGGACGACATCGTGGTGCAGGTCAGAGAAAAAGTGGCTGCTTTTTATATCAGAAACTTGCTGTTTGAACAGATTGGCGCAACCAAAATCCATCCTGATTACGGCAATATACATACCTGTCTTCTACGGGTTGATGTTAAGGCCATCCGGGAAAAAATTTACGAAAAGCCGCAATACGGTACCCGAGGCTGGATAAGGATATTACACGAGCTGGGCCTGCTGGCCGAATACAAGAAAACCTGCCATCAGAGCTGGCTGTGTAACAAATTTACCCTGGATAAAAAGGACGCTGAGCTTTATCACTATCTTTGCCATCTATAAATTATTCCAGTAGTAATGAATTTGCAATAATAACTACGTATGCTTTATGCGTTTGCTTTTCTGGCGCTGTTGCCGCTCAGGGAAAATAAAGACTTTCTTTCTCTGTTGATATTTATTGTTGCTGCTATTAATTTTCATTGAAAATAAACTCAGGTCTCAATGCTGGTGAGGGGCGTATTGCGCATGTCTGTTATTATTAAACGAATATGAAACTATCGTGCGGATTGCATTATAAGTGAGCTTAATTATCGATAAATAAAAATCGGGGTTCAAAATTGAGACGATAGTAGCATTAAATAAGGCTATTTATCTTTGCGTCCCCAGGCAGGGATTATGATACACTCCCTTTTTTATGCGCGGCAGATGTACGACACCTGAAGGAATCAGCGACGCTAAAGCGTAAATTTTATTTATGCGCTGCCTTGTCAGAACGATAACGCTTTGCCCGGAGTGCCTTGCGTATTTAACAGAGCAGGGCTGGCAGCGTGTCAGGCCAGCCGACAGTGATTAACATGACAGAACCAACGCAAGAAAGCCTTTCCGGCGAGTCGCGTCACCAGCTTGACGATGCCCATTTTGCTATTGTGGTGCTTGCAGTCGCTTCCTTTACGCTGATAATCTTTGTGCTACTGGTTACGTTATTAATGACGTAATGGTTGTCAGGATGGAGGTAAAAGAGCATGGACACTCGCGAAGATCGCCTGCTGGCGCTCACAGGATTGCTGGCCGCCGGGCTGATTGCCGTGGCGGTTATCTTTGTGCTGACCTGGCTGTCAGACGTGCGGCGCACGCCGGTGCCTTACCCACTGCAGGAGTGCGCGCCGCCCTCGTCCGTTATCCCCCTAAAGACTTCATCCTGATATGCTGGCTGCGCAGCTCCAGCGCATAGGGCTCGCAAATCGTGCGGTTGCCGTTGGCATCAGGCAGGCCAAACAGCCCGCCCGGCGAGCGGCGATCGTCGGCCCATGAAGGGTAGTCCACCACCGGAAAAATCGAAACGCCTTCCACATCTGCACCCTGATCCCTGGCCTGCATGACCTGTGCTACGACGTTTCGCAGCCACGGCGCGCGCTTATCGCCTTCCGCGCCCGTTTCCGCTATCAGCAGCGGTCGTTGATAGCGCTGCCAGACCTCCAGCAGCAGGCTGGACAGCTCGCGATATTCAGCCTGTTCGGGCGTAAGCGGATCGCCGTTTAAATACCATTGGTTATCGGGATAGTAATTAAGGCCGATAATATCCAGCAGCGAAGGATCGCCGCCCAGCTCGGGCATCAGCCGCCCGCTTAGCATATCCCAGGCCTCAAACTGCGCGTCGTGCTGGCGCTGAGCCTCTTCGCGAGCGGCCGCTGACGCTTCGTGGGTGGCGATATGTACCAGCGGATCGGTCAGCACAAATCTTGCGCCCGGCAGCTCTTCGCGAATAGCGCGCATCGCGGCAAGCGAAGCCCTGACCAGCTGCTGCTTCAGCGCCTTGCCACGGCCCGTCACGCCGGGATTAAACAGCGCGGCTTCGGCGCCTGCCCATGCCCAGAACGAAATCTGATTAACCGGGGTGAAAAAAGGCGTCTCGTAGCCTTCGTCCCGCATCAGACAAGCCATAGCACGCGCAAAGGCGGCAAAGCGATCGACAAAGGCCGGCTGCCAGATATTCAGGCCGTCGGGCCAGCCAAAGTGCGCCAGCTCCCAGATAATTTCCAGCCCGTTGTTTTCCGCGGCGTGCAGCATAGGCAGAAAGGTCGACCAGTCGTAGTTGCCCGGCGTTTTTTCAATCAAATACCAGCGGGCGCTGTCGCGCGCGGTGAGCAGCTGGTTAGCCGCCAGCTGTGCATAATCCTTCTCCAGCAGCATATCGTGGCCGCTGTTGATCACCAGATCCACTCTTTTTCCCTCGCCCCGACAGGCGGTGGAGCAGGCGAAACTGCCCTGGAAAAAGCTTTTGAACAGCGGCTGGTCGCGCCTCTGAGACGGCAGCGGATGCGTTACTCTCATGACGTTTTCCTCATAGCAAAACCTGCGCGATATGCGCTAAGTCTAGACCAATTGGTATTAACGACTATGTTTATCACTGCTGCCGCACCGCTATCAGAACAGTCGCATGACAATCTGCCATAACTGGAACAATAATAGAGAGTGCCTGAATTGTTCCTCACCGCCTGTATATCGGGAAGTTAAAATAAGGAAGAACCGTGGTTGAAGCTTTTGCGCCAGAAGATGAGCCAGCCGCGCGCGCGTCGCTGACGAGCGCCGTTTCCTCTCTGGTAGAGAGTCACCCTGAACACAGCGGCATTTATCCGCTGGAAGAGGGCCTGGACGCCTTTGCCGCCCGCTATCAGCTGATGGCTAACGCCGAACGCACGCTGGATATTCAGTACTATATCTGGCAGGACGATATGTCCGGCCGTCTGCTGTTCAGCGCCGTGTTGGCGGCAGCAGATCGCGGCGTGCAGGTGCGGCTGCTGCTGGATGACAACAATACGATGGGGCTGGACCACACGCTAAGCGAGCTGAGCCGCCATAAAAATATTCAGGTTCGGCTGTTTAATGCCTTCTCGTTTCGTACGCTGCGCGCGCTGGGCTATCTCACCGATTTCGCCCGGCTTAACCGCCGTATGCACAACAAGAGTTTTACCGTCGATCGGGAAGTCACCATCGTGGGTGGCCGTAACGTAGGCGATGAATACTTTGGCGCCGGCGACGAACCGCTCTTTTCCGATCTGGATGTGATGGCTATCGGCCCGGTAGTGAACGAGGTGACGGATGACTTTGAACGTTACTGGGAAAGCCATGCCGTGCAGCCCTTCAGTAAAGTGGTGGATATTGAGCATGAAGCTGAACGCGCAGCGGCGTCGCTGCCCGCCGAGTGGCTGAATAACCCGCAGGTGAAACGCTATCTGCAACGTATCGAAGCCTCCTCCTTTACTACGCAGCTGGCCGCGGGCGATCTGCCGCTTACCTGGGCTAAAACGCGCCTGCTCAGCGACGATCCTCGTAAGGGATTGGGCCGTGCCAAAGCGTCGACGCTGCTGCCACAGCGTATGTTAGAAGTGATTGGCCAGCCCCAGCGGCAGTTCGATATTATCTCCGCCTACTTTGTACCTACTCGCGCGGGCGTGGCACAGCTGTTAGGGCTGGTCAGAAAAGGCGTAAAAATAGCGATTTTGACCAATTCGCTGGCGGCAAACGATGTGTCGGTGGTTCATGCAGGCTATGCCAAGTGGCGCAAAAAGCTGCTGCGGCACGGCATCACGCTTTACGAGCTGAAACCTAACACCGGGCTACGTGAAAAGCCGCACGATCGCGGCCTGACCGGGAACTCCGGTTCCAGTCTGCACGCCAAAACTTTTAGCGTCGACAGTGAAAAGGTGTTTATCGGCTCGTTTAATTTCGATCCCCGCTCGGCCATGCTCAATACCGAAATGGGTTTTGTGATTGAAAGCGAACCGTTAGCCACCAGCATCCATCAGCGTTTTATCAGCCGGATCCGCGACCGCGCCTGGACGCTGCGGCTGGATAAATGGGGCAGGGTAAACTGGGTGGAATATCCCGGAGAAGGCGATAAGGAGATCGTTCATCGTCACGAGCCGGGTACGCGTTTTATTCAGCGGCTGCTGGTGCGGCTGGTCTGGCGTTTGCCTATAGAGTGGCTGTTATAAAAGGCCCGGCGTCGCCGGGCCAGTTTTCAGGCGCTATTTTTGCGGCAGCTTGCCCGAAAAGAGAAAGCGCAGCACCGGGATCCGCAAATGGATCTCGTAAAGCATAAACGCGATACCGAAGACGAACACCAGACCGGCGAAAAAGCCCAGCGTATTGCTGCCGATATGCGGCACCAGGAAAATACCGTAAAGGATAGTCAGCGGGTGGTGCACCAGGTAGATAAACAGGGAGGCGTTGACCAGATAGGTCACGCGAGGCGAATGGCTGTTCAGCAGGCGATGTCCCAATGAAAACACCACGTTAACCATCCACAGCCCCATCATCATTGATACCACGGCGTCAATCTCATAGAGCCAGCCTTCGCCTTTACTCCATGTCTGATTAGCAATATAGGCGACAAACGCGAGCGCGGAACCGATAAACGTCCAGGGCACAGGTTTAATTAAAAGGGCCTTAATCGCCGGATATTTCCACGCCATCGCGCCCAGTATAAAGAAGGGCAGGAAGAACAAGGTTTGCATAACCACAAAATTAAACAGGGCATTGCTTAACAGCTGCGGCTCGAAAATAAACAGCAATCGCCGAATCGCTCCCCAAATCACGCTGCAAAGCAGGATAGCCAGGCTAAGACGTGTCCAGTTCAGCTCGGAATAGTCCGTTAATTGTCTGCCGTCACGCAGTTTTTTAAACAGCCATGCGCCGGTCAGGGTCAGCATAACCAACACCAGCAAAAACCACAGGTGCGAGATAAGATCCCAGCTAAGCGCATTAAATTTCTGATAAAGCGTTAGCTGGCTCCAGTCGCCAATTCTCGCGGTCCAGGCCTTTAGCATAAAAAACTGCGGCAGCGTCAGCAGCGGCACGGCCGCCAGCATCGGAATGCCTACACGCTCCAGACGCACCTTCAGCCAGTACTGCGGGCTGTAGCGTAAAAAGAGCATATAAGAGAAATAACCTGAAATAACGAAGAACACCTGCATCCTGAATGCGTGAATAAAATCATTCAGCAGCGTAAGCCATTCGGAAGCGTGCGGACTATTTACTGACCAGCTTTGGCTGGAATAAATCAATGAGACGTGAAAAGGTACGCCTAAAAGCATCAGGTAGGCTCTGATCGAGTCAAAAAAATATTCTCGCTGCCCGGATTGTTTTGTCATATTCGTCCCATATTCAACACGTTACAGCGTTTGCTCACCCTGAGCCACGCTAAAGCTTACCGCTTACTTTAGTGGAGAAAACACAGGTATACTATCAGGGGAATCCGTATCCGCTAAGCAGTTGAGAACAGGGCGCTAAAAGCAACAAATGCGAGGAACAAAAATGTTGTTGAGCTGTCGGAATTGCGAATTATCCATTAAGATGGATGGGATTGATTTAAGCACACGAAAGGGGGGGATGTGCTGATTAAAATGAAAAATAAGCCAAAACTGATGAAATTGCGTCTGATTGGCGCAACGGTTTTGCTGTCAATGTATGCCAGCTCCGGCTGGGCTTTCAGCATTGATGATGTAGCAAAACAGGCGAAAGATTTGGCCGGGAAAGGGTATGAAGCGCCCAAAAGCAATTTACCTTCCCAACTGCGCGAGATGAAATATGCTGACTATCAGCAGATCCAGTTCAATCGCGATAAAGCCTGGTGGAGCAAGCTGAAAACCCCGTTCAAGCTGGAGTTCTATCACCAGGGCATGTACTTCGACACGCCGGTGCAAATTAATGAAGTGACGGCGTCTACCGTTCATGAGATTAAATATTCACCGGACTATTTTAATTTCGGCAATGTTAAGCACGATCCTGAAACCGTCAAAAACCTTGGGTTTGCCGGATTTAAAGTGCTTTATCCGCTTAACAGTAAAAATAAAAAAGACGATGAGATCACCAGTTTCCTGGGTGCCAGCTATTTCCGCGTTATCGGGGCTGGTCAGGTTTACGGTCTTTCGTCGCGCGGGCTGGCTATTGATACCGCGCTGCCTTCCGGCGAGGAATTCCCGCGTTTTAAAACGTTTTGGGTAGAACGACCAAAACCGGCCGACAAGCATCTGGTGATCTACGCGCTGCTTGATTCGCCACGCGCGACCGGCGCCTATCGCTTCCTTATCACGCCAGGTAAAGAAACCACTGTCGACGTACAGTCGAAAGTCTACCTGCGCGATAAAGTCGGCAAACTGGGCGTAGCGCCGCTGACCAGCATGTACCTGTTCGGCGCTAACCAGCCTTCCTCGCAGGTTAACTATCGTCCTGCTCTGCATGATTCCGACGGCCTGTCGATCCATGCCGGCAACGGCGAATGGATCTGGCGTCCGCTGAATAACCCTAAACACCTCGCGGTCAGCACCTTTACCGTAGAGAATCCAAAAGGCTTCGGCCTGCTGCAGCGCGGCCGCGATTTCTCTCAGTATCAGGATCTGGACGACCGTTACGATCTGCGCCCAAGCGGCTGGATTGAACCGCAGGGCGACTGGGGCAAAGGACGGGTGGAACTGGTAGAGATCCCGACGGCTGATGAAACCAACGACAACGTCGTGGCCTACTGGACGCCGGAAAGTCTGCCGGAGCCGGGCAAAGAGATGAACTTTAAGTATCGTCTGCACTTTACCCGCGACGAAAGCCAGCTGCACTCGCCGGATATGGCGTTTGTAAAAGATACGCTGCGCTCAACCGGCGATGTGAAACAGTCTAACCTTGTTCGTCAGCCGGACGGCACGGTCGCCTTTATCGTCGACTTCGCCGGTCAGGATATGAGCAAGCTGCCGGCCGATACGCCGGTTGCGCCTCAGGTCAGCATCGGTAATAACGGCGAGCTGGTGGAAAACAGCGTTCGCTACAATCCGGTCACCAAAGGCTGGCGTCTGGTGATCCGTCTACGCGTTAAGGACAACAAACAGCCTACAGAGATGCGTGCTGCGCTGGTTAACGGCGACAAAACGCTGACCGAAACCTGGAGCTATCAGTTGCCTGCCAATGAATAAGACTAACGCTGATTATATTGATGCGCTGCCTCTGCCCGCGGAGCGGAAAGAGGCGCTGCTGAACGCGCTGCCTGACCAGTCTGAGGCGGCTTTTAGCCAGCTGCATCAGACGCTGGGCGAGCCGCCAATGCCGGAGCGCGCGGACGACGCGCCGCTGGCTTCGGTGAAATCGCGGATTGAGATGACGTGGCCGGATGCCGTGGGTAAAGGCGAACAGTTTGCCGAAGATGCGCTGCATCGCACCACGCTGAAGGCGATGCCGCCCCACACGCGTTCTTCTATGTACCCGGAAGCCTGGCGTACTAACCCGGTGTCACGCGCGTGGGATTCTCTGCGCGGGCATAAAACCAAACCGCGCTATGCCAATGCCGAAGAGCAGCGTGCAGAAGATAAATGGCGTCACGTCGGATCGATTCGCCGCTATATCCTGCTGCTGCTGACCATCGCGCAAACGGTGATCGCCACCTGGTACATGAAAACCATTCTGCCTTATCAGGGCTGGGCGCTGATCGATCCTATGGAGATGATCAACCAGAACTGGCAGCAGTCGGTGCTGCAAATTCTGCCGTACGTGCTGCAAACCGGGATCCTGTTCCTGTTTGCCGTGTTGTTCTGCTGGGTTTCCGCCGGCTTCTGGACGGCGCTGATGGGCTTTTTACAGCTGCTGATCGGCAAAGACAAATACAGTATCTCGTACAACAGTAATGATAACGATCCCATTAACCCGGAACATCGTACCGCGCTGATTATGCCGATCTGTAATGAGGATGTGGAACGCGTTTTCGCTGGCCTGCGGGCTACCTGGGAGTCCGTGGTCAGAACGGGCGAACAGCAGCATTTCGATGTTTATATCCTCAGCGACAGCTACAACCCGGACATCGCGATGGCCGAGCAGAAAGCGTGGATGGAGCTGGTACGTGACGTGGGCGGGGAAGGGCGCATTTTCTATCGCCGTCGTCGTCGCCGCGTGAAGCGTAAAAGCGGCAACATCGATGACTTCTGCCGCCGCTGGGGCAGCCAGTACAGCTACATGGTGGTACTGGATGCGGACAGCGTCATGAGCGGCGAATGTCTGACCGGCCTGGTGCGTATGATGGAAGCTAACCCGAACGCGGGTATCATCCAGTCTTCGCCGAAAGCTTCCGGTATGGACACGCTCTATGCGCGCTGCCAGCAGTTCGCCACGCGCGTCTACGGGCCGCTGTTCACTGCCGGTCTGCACTTCTGGCAGCTGGGCGAGTCGCACTACTGGGGCCATAACGCCATTATCCGCGTGAAGCCGTTTATCGAGCATTGCGCGCTGGCACCGCTGCCGGGCGAAGGCTCATTCGCCGGTTCTATCCTGTCGCATGACTTTGTGGAAGCCGCGCTGATGCGCCGTGCGGGCTGGGGCGTGTGGATCGCTTAC
This sequence comes from Erwinia sp. TECH1, assembly GCF_054057575.1. NCBI lineage: Bacteria > Pseudomonadati > Pseudomonadota > Gammaproteobacteria > Enterobacterales > Erwiniaceae > Erwinia > Erwinia sp. TECH1. Next base: position 1,849,659 of record NZ_JBSRZK010000001.1, read on the forward strand.
GATCTGCCCGGCTCCTATGAGGAGCTGCCGCCAAACCTGCTGGACGAGCTGAAACGCGACCGCCGCTGGTGTCACGGCAACCTGATGAACTTCCGCCTGTTCCTGGTTAAAGGGATGCATCCGGTACACCGTGCGGTGTTCCTGACCGGCGTGATGTCCTATCTGTCGGCGCCGCTGTGGTTCCTGTTCCTGGCGCTGTCAACGGCGCTTCAGGTGGTGCATACGCTGATGGAGCCGCAGTACTTCCTGCAGCCAAGACAGCTTTTCCCGGTCTGGCCGCAGTGGCGTCCCGAACTGGCGATAGCGCTCTTCTCCACCACTATGGTGCTCTTGTTCCTGCCTAAACTGCTCAGTATCATCCTGGTGTGGTTCAAGGGAGCGAAGCCTTATGGCGGCGTGGTGCGCGTAACCGTTTCGCTGTTCCTGGAAGTGCTGTTCTCCGTCCTGCTGGCGCCGGTGCGTATGCTGTTCCATACGGTGTTCGTGGTCAGCGCCTTCCTGGGCTGGGAAGTGGTCTGGAACTCGCCGCAGCGCGATGACGATGCGACCCCATGGAGCGAGGCGTTTAAACGTCACGGTTCCCAGATGGCGCTTGGCATCGTCTGGGCGGCAGGCATGGGCTGGCTGGATCTGAACTTCCTGTGGTGGCTGGCACCGATCGTCTTCTCGCTGATCCTCTCGCCTTTCGTGTCGGTGTATTCAAGCCGCTCCACGACCGGAATGGCGTCGAAACGCGCTAATCTGTTCCTGATCCCGGAAGAGTTTGAGCCGCCGAGAGAGCTGGTCGACACCGATCGCTACAACGCGCTGAACCGTGAACGTGCGCTGAAAGATGGCTTTATGCACGCGCTGTTCAATCCGTCGTTCAACGCACTGGCCAGCGCGATGGCCACTTCGCGCCACCTGAAAAGCGATATTCTGGAATTCGCCCGCGATCGCCGTGTCGAGCAGGCGCTGAGCGAGTCACCAGCGAAACTGGATCGCGATCGTCGTCTGGCGCTGATTAGCGACCCGGTGACGCTTTCCAGAATGCACTATCGTCTGTGGCAGAACGCCGATAAGTATCACGACTGGTTCGATTACTATCAGTCGCTGCGCATGAATCCGCTGGCTATTCAGCCGACGAAAATCTGAAGCAGGCATAAATAAAAAATCCGGGAACGCAGGTTCCCGGATTTTTTTTGCCTTAAGGAAGAGGCGTTACTTTTTCGCTTCTACGCCCGGCGCGGCGTCGCGCGTCATAAACTGCTCGGTAACGTCCGGCAGATGATTCAGCGCCCAGTCGGCCATTGCCACTTCCTGCTCGCGGATCTGCGCGAAAATTCTTGCGCCTTCGGTATCGCCAACCAGTTCAGCCGCCGCAATCAGCGAGGTGTAGCTGGCAATTTCCAGGTTCTCAAACACATAGCTGCTGATAGCGCCTTTCACGACTTCATCATCCGCCATCATGCCGCCCATCGCCTGACCAAAAGCGGTGAGTTTACCCATGGTATCTTTAAAGACGGAATTTGAAGTATCGTAGCGGTCGATAACCGACTGTACCAGCGCCTGCTGCTGACGAGTTTCTTCAATATGCTGCACGATACGGGCTTTCAGATCGGGATAATGCTCAAGACGTTCTGCCTGTTTTTCCAGCATGCTTTCCGCCTGTTTTTCCATCGCGTGCGCATCTTTCACCCAGGCTAAATAGTTCTCTTCATGCGTTGTCATGGTGTACCTCTTGATTGAATTATTTTCCGGGGGCCAGCTTCTGGCGTTACTGCTGCTCAGCGATGACGGTAAGCTTCTCGTCAGTGGCCTTCTCTTCTTCCAGCGTTTCGCCCAGCAGGCGAGCAGCCTCTTTATAGCCCAGCTTTAAAGCCAGCGCGCGCAGCGTGCCGTAAGTGGCAATCTCATAGTGCTCGACTTTTTGCGCCGCGCCGATCAGGCCAGCGTCACGAACCGGGCCAGCCTCCACGGAATCAATAATTTCCTGGGCTTCTTCTACCAGGCCTTCAAGCGCGTGGCATTTCATTCGCTTAATGCGCACGCCGTCGGTGCTTTCCACCAGCTGGTCCAGACGCTCTATCTGGCCCTGAGTCTCTTCAAGATGCTGTTTGAAAGCGGCTACCAGTTTTTCATCGGTAGCGGCACGCGCCATTTTAGGCAGGGCGCGAGAGATTTGTTTTTCTGCGCTATACACATCCGACAGGTCATGAATAAATAAATCTTCCAGCGTCTTGATGGTCATATTTCACTCCATTTCAATAACAGGAAAGAAAGTGCAAATTCACACTCTGTAAAGCTACAGGAATAAGGTTAGCCTGGTCTGAGCATTTCGGAAGGCAAGAAGGGGAGAATATCCTTTTCAAGGAATATTCTGAGACAGCGGTCACAGACAGAGGGGAAAAAATATAATTAACAAATAGTTAACTTATGAACGTTATCAACGACCCACGCTGGCGAGCTGTTAAAAAGTCGCCGGAGGTAAAGCATCTGGAAACGTCAGACTTCCAAAAATAGCGGCGGTACTTTACGGAAAAACAGTTCGTTTTGCCCGCCAACAGATACTGTGGCGGGCTTAAGATTAATTAAACCGTTGCCTGGGCGCTTGCCATTCCCGGCACCAGGATAATCTTGCGACAGTCTTCCTGACGCTTTTCAAAGATCTCATAGCCACGTGCCGCCTCTTCCAGCGGCATATGGTGGGTAACGATCTCTTCGGGTTTCAGGTGGCCCTGCTCGATCAGTTTCAGCAGATCGGGAAGGTAAGCGTGAACGTGAGTCTGACCCATTTTAAAGGTCAGCCCTTTATCAAAGGCATCGCCGAACAGGAAGCCATGAATAAAGCCCGCATAAACGCCCGGTACGCTGACAATGCCGCCACGGCGCACGGCCGCAATGCACTGGCGTAGCGCTTTGCCGCTGCTGCCTTCCAGCTTCAGGTTGCTGAGCACGGTTTCCGTCAGGCTGCCTTTGGCCTCAAACCCTACCGCATCGATCACCGCATCCACACCGCGATGGCCTTTGGTATTTTCAATAATCCAGGCGGCCGGATCGTCATTTTCATCAAAATTGATCGGGATAACGCCATAGCGCTCGCGCGCAAAGGCCAGTCGGTAGTTATGATGGTCAATCATAAAAATCTGCTCGGCGCCCGCCAGTCTGGCGCAGGCGGCGCTGAGTAAGCCAACCGGGCCGGCGCCAAAGATAGCCACGCTGGAACCCTGTTTGACTTCAGCGTTCTGTACCGCCTGCCAGGCCGTGGGCAGAATATCGGAAAGAAACAGTACTTTCTCATCCGACAGCGTGTCCGGCACTTTAAAAGGGCCGGCGTTGGCTTTCGGCACGCGCACGTATTCCGCCTGTCCGCCGGGAATACCGCCATAAAGGTGGCTGAAGCCGAACAGCGCGGCGGGCGGCGTGATTTTTTTCGGGTTCAGAATGGCACCGCGGCCGCTGTTAGTGGTTTCACAGGCGGCATACTGATGCAGATGACAGAAAAAACAATCGCCGCAGGCAATCACAAAGGGAATAACCACCCGATCGCCTTTTGCGACTTTGGTCACGCCACTGCCTGCTTCCACCACTTCGCCCATAAACTCGTGGCCAAAAATGTCGCCATGCTCCGTGCTGGGAATTTTTCCGCGGTAAAGATGCAGATCGGAACCACAGATAGCGGTGGCCGTTACGCGCAGAATAATATCGTCTGCGGCTTCAATCGTCGGGTCGGGCATGTTATCAACGCTGACCCGATGCGGGCCGTGGTAGGTAAGGGCTCTCATAGTCTCTGCTCCGGTATTTTTTTCAGTCTCACGTCAAGGCAAAAAAATTTGCGTTTACCAAGCATAGAACATGAAAAACGAACGCAGGGCGCGCGGCGAGCCGAAAGGTCAAACATCGGACAAAGAGAAGGCTAAAATTAAGGAAGATTTTACGGATATTTTGCGCTGCGCAGGCTTACTGCCCTTAGCCGTTGCTGTACAATGGCGCGTTTTTTATACGGATCGGGAAAGGTAATGACCACACTGTTACGTGCTTTATTGCTGGCATGCTGCCTGACGATGCTGACCGGCTGCGGCAGCATCATCAGTCGAACCCTGCCCGGACAGGGGCACGGCAATCAATACTATCCTGGCGTGCAGTGGGATGTCCGTGATACGCCCTGGCGCTTTCTGACGATTATCGATTTGCCGCTGTCGCTGGTTCTCGATACGTTGCTGCTGCCGGTGGATGCGCACCACGGACCCTACGAGTAAAATTACTCCCAGCGGTCTGCGCGGTCGGAATCGCTGTTATCGTCTTCCCACTCGTCCGCCGCTGCTTTGCCTTCTTCGGTATCGCCCCGGCGGCTCCAGCTGAAATTCGCCTTCATCCCACTCATGCAGCGTATTTTCCGGCAGCCACTCCTGACGCAGTTCGATCTCGTCAAAATCACCGTCGAAAATGGCCTGTGCCGCTTCACCGCTGCGCAGCGCCAGCACCTCTCCCTCTTCGATATCATCCGCCAGGAACTCCGCCTGCCACATGATATCGCCATCCTGCATCACATATTTTTGCAGGTTGAACTGGCTGACCGCGGCATCGTCCTCTTCCATCTCCGGATTAGCGGCCAGAAACTCTTCACGCGCAGCGTCGATAGCCTCTTCCAGGGTTGCATACATGCTCATTGGGTATCTCCATAACGAAAAATGCAGGTTTTAAAGAAGGATAGTAGAAGATCGGCTGCGGTAAACCCGGCGAAGGAAAAAAAGATGAGATAATTTATCTATCAGTATTAGTTAGTTACATAAAAATCGGACAGGCGGCTGACGAAAAGTCTCAAGTCAGAGGGCAATCTGTCCCGAGGCGCCTGGCCACCGTTTATCGTATCCGGTGGCCAGGGGACATTTGGCTACCTTTTATCGCATCCGGCGGCCAGGGCACCTCCGGTCAGGCGTCAGCCATCGCCCTTTTATATTTACGCAGAAGCTGCTGGATATCGTGCAGTCGGCCTACCGCAACCGAAGTGAGTTTCTCTCTGGAAACGTTGCGGTCAAGGGAAATGCAGTCTTTCCAGAGTGAACGTCCGGCAATCACGCCAGAAGCGCCGTTGCGCAGGGAGATCTCCACCTGTTGCAGAAAGGTCTGGTGATCGACGCCAGCAGACAGCACCGCCCAGGGAATGGAACCGCAAATTTCGGTGACGCTGGCGCAGGCGGCTTCTGTCCCCGGATAGGGTATTTTCAGCACCTTAGCGCCGCAGTCAATACAGGCACGGCAGCCATCCTGAATAAGCTGAGGAATTTTATTCTGATAAGTCTCCTTGTTCTCATTTTCCAGTTGATAAGTCAGGAACTCCACTACCAGAAGCAGATCTTCACGCGCGAAGTCGGCAATAACCTCACGCAGCGTGGCAAGGTTATCGGTATTAGCCTCAGGCGTATCCGTACGTAAATAAATCATAATTTTTCCACCCGTGGCACCCAGCTCACGCACCTTACGCGCGTTAATGCCTTCAACCATTCTGGAAATACGGTAGCCCTGCGGGGAGAGATCCCAGCCGGAAGCATCCAGCCCAACCAGCAGCGCGGTATCACGCGGCACCACGTTTTCATCAACAATTCCCGGCACGGCACAAATGGGATCGACTAATACGCAGCCTGCCTCTGCCGCCAGATAGCGGGTAATGTCATATTTAGTTTTGCCTAAGGTTTCGTTGCTGATTTTTGCCTGCTCTTCGGGCGTGGCGGCTAACAGCGTTCTCATTCCTCCCCGCTGATCGCAGGCGATGACCATCATTGAACCGGTGGCATCACAAATCATTTGATAACCACGACGTTCTGCTGTTGTCATTTTATTCATAAGTCTGATCCTTATAGAGCTGATTATCGGAAATAAACTAAACGCGGCTGAGGAAACATTCGATCCAGGAAATAATTTCGCTATCGTTAATGCCTTTATCCTGATCGGCGATAAAGGTATGTCCCAATTGCATTGGCCGGGCTTTACCTGCAAGATCCATTAATTCAGGAATATAGTCTTCGCCCGGGTGGCCTTTAACCCGGCAGGCGCAGCGCGATTTATAACGTTGAGCGACCAGTTGCGGCGATATCTGATTCCATATTTCAACAGTGTGCTGACAGCCGGAGACGGCCAGATAATGCTTTAAAATTTCTTTTTCACGAAAGCCAAACCAGGCGTCCATAATGAAAAGCGTTTTTTCCGGTGCCATCCGCACAATATTAAACATGGCCTCATAGGCGGCATAGCCCAGCTTGCGGTTTAAGGGTCTGTCGATAATGTCCGCAAACTGAAGCATAAAGGGTTCTTTAATCCCATCTATACTTAATACCGGCGCATTAAGGCGTTCGGCAAGCATTTGCGCGATGCGGCTTTTCCCGGATGCCGGGATACCATTGACTAAAATTATTTTCTTCATAATAACCTGATAATTTCATCAACCGTGGTGGCTTGTCTTATTTGTGCCAGCGTCTCCGCTTTGTCCAGAAGTTCTACAATAGAGGCAATCCCTTGCGTAATATGCGTGTCGCTGTCCATACCGCTGAACATCACGATAATATCAACTGGCTCGCTGTCGCTGATTGAGACAGGGCGCGCCAGAGTGAGCAGACTAAAACCGTTTTTAATAACGCCACACTCCGGTCGCGCATGAGGAATGGCTATGCCTTCTTCAAACACATAATAGGCGCCGTATTTTCTGGTGTTATCGATAACGGCCTGGGGATATTCAGCAGTGACGAATCCTCCTTTAATTAATGGCGCGGCGGCGATTGCTATTAAATCTTCCCAGGCTTCGACGTTTATGCCGATCTGAATATACTGGTTCTGTGCAAGAAACTGTCGGATGCTCATATCACCTCATATATTTCTGCGGATAGTATTTCTCAGTTCATCCATTCTTATAAACAGGTCATCAACGCGGTGACGATAGTTTTTCCTGGAAGAGAAAATCTTAATGGCCTGATTATATTTAACCATTAGCTTTTTCTGCGTGTTGCTATCCGTCGGGTTTTTCGATAGCGCCGATTCCAGTAGAGATAATTCGTCTTCTGTTCTTAATGCCTCTTCGTCATCTTCACTATTTTGCTGCTGGTGCGATGATGTAAAAATATTCTTCAGTTTTGCAAACATCAGCCTCTCCACATTTTTTATTAATCCGTTTCGGTTTTAACAACGTCAGGAAGGGAATGCCCGGTCAGTTTGCGATTAACGAACCAGGTAATGAAAATGGCAAAGGCGATAAAGCCAGCCACGAACAGCCAGTCATGTTGCAGAGCGTGCCCTAATACCAGACCTGCGCCGATAACATCGGAATCACTGAAGGTGACGCCTTGAAAACCAAAGTTTTCCAGCAGCGGCACCAGAATGGCGGGTAATAAAGTGATAAATAAGCCATGCACCACGCCGCCAATAATGGCACCTTTTCTGCCGCCCAGCGCGTTGCCAAATACGCCGGCCGTTCCTCCGGCAAAGAAATTCGTCAATAGGCCGGGCAAAATCATCGCCAGACCAAACAGGGGAAAAACAATCATGCCAATAAGGGAGCCAACGGTAGTGGCAAGAAAGCCGACGATGACCGCGTTGGGCGCGTAGGGGAACAGCACCGGACAGTCCAGCGCCGGTTTGGCATCGGGCACCAGGCGCATGGCAATGCCTCTGAATGCCGGAACCAGCTCGTTCAGCAGCAGGCGTACGCCGCTATAAAGCACAAATACCCCGGCGACAAACTGCATCGATTGCATAAAGGCATACATAAGGTAGTTGGTGCCCCCGGCGAACCGGGCGATATACTCCGGCCCGGCGACAAACGCGGGGATAAGGTACATCGGCACCATCACCACGGCCATCGACAGGTAGGTGTCCTGTAAAAATTTGAAGTGATCGGGCAGCTCTAAATCTTCCGTGGAACGGGAGTTCTTACCAATAGCGCGCGCTACGGCGGCCTGAACCAGATAGCCAAGCGTACAAAAGTGGCCAAGGGCAATATCGTCCGAGTCGGTGATTTTCCGCACTACGGGCTGAGCGATAGCAGGCATCAGGACGGCCATCACGCCGCCAAATATGCCGCCGGTAAGGATAAGCGTGAGGCCGGTCAGCCCGGCTTTGTAGCCGATGACCGTGCCGATCGTGGCCATCCACAGCAGCGCCTGGCCGGTAAGGAAGATATATTTAAACGGCGTAAGGCGTGCAATCAGGATATTGACGGCAAAAATGACCAGCAGCGTCAGCGCCACTTCCGATCCCAATTCGCGGTTAGCCACGCCGGCGATGGCCGCCACGTCGGTAATGTAGCCTTTCATGCCAAAGCCGCTGGTAAAGATATCATTGAGAAAGGTCAGCGTTTCTACAATGATATTAATACCCGCCATCATAATCAGAAAACCGAGCAGGGTTTTAAATGTCCCCTCAAGCGTTTTCCCGAAAGATTTTTTTTGCAGGATAAGGCCAGTCATAGCAATTAAAGCGATTAAGATGGCAGCTTGGCCTAAAAAATCTTTAATAATAAAATGAATGATTGCGTCCATTTAACACCTCACTTTTTTTGGGTGCCTAACCAGGCCAGGATTTTCTCTTCCAGTTCTTTTTTATCGGTCAGCTTATTCAGGATGATGACCCGTTTTTTTTCTTCCTCACTGGCGTCGGAATTCAGAATGTCAGCAAATATTTTTTGTGTGAGGATAATGTCATACTTAAATGACGAAGCTTCCGATACCGTGGTGTGATCGATATCAGCATCAATAGATAATTTATGAAGAACAGACTTCGCGCTCATTTCAATAGCAAAGCTTGAGCCGAGGCCGCAGCCACATACGCAGAGTACTTTAAGCATGTTATTACCCTCAGATAAGATTATTTACTTTAGCCAGTTTGTAGAAGTTACTCTCTTTATCTAGCAAACGTTTGTCAGAGTCATTCAGATCAATAGGGATGGCTTTGTTATTGTTGTTGATGACGATAATTTTATTGGTCAGGCCGCTATTAATACATCTGACCACTTCTTCAGCCAGGATCGCGCCCTGGATAATTTCCTCCCCTGTTGGAAAACCGTTGCGTAAACCATAACCCATAATGGTTTTTCTGATCCTGATACCAACCTTGTGCTCAAGTTTGCCGATCATGGTATCAATCGCACCCTGGAAACCGGGCGTATACTCTTTGGTATAGCCTTCGGAGCAAAGGATAATAACGCTGTTCTGCTGCGCTGCTTTCTGCCTGATGGTTTCTGCCAGTAAATCGATATCCCAAACCGATTCAGGAATAAGCGCAATATCCGCATTGCTTTTCAGGGCAGCCTGTAGGGTTAATTCACCGCAGTAGCCGCCCAGTAATTCGATCATAAATATTCTGCCGGGAAGCCCGCGGCCGGTATTGCGCAGTTTGGCAACCTCACTGATAACCTGTTCGCAGGCGGTGGAAAAGCCGATAGTGTAGCTATTGCCGATAATATCATTATCGATCGTCATGCCTATGCCATAGCAGTTAATACCGTAGCCGCTAAGGGTTTTTAAAAACTGGAAAGAACCATCGCCGCCGCCCATAACCAGACAATCAATTTTCTTTTTACGGATGTTTTTTACAATTTTTTCATACTCAGCTTTTTTACATTTTTCTTCTCTTCGACCGGAGGCGATAAGCGGTACCGGCGACAGGGAAAAATCAACAAGATCGCGGCGTGCTATATCCTTCGCGCTGTTTTTAAGCAGGCCGTTAATTCCACCATCAAAAATAACGATTTCATAATTCGTCATTCTGTTTATCTGAAACAGGACGTTGTTTATACCGCTGACATCACCGCCGCTAATGACCAGCCCTATTTTCATCGCCGACCTCAAATTAAATTTTTATCGTTAATCTGAGAATCGATGTTAAAGATGCCTGAATTATATTTTTCGAAGCCGGTCACACTTTAAGGATGAAATAGCCCCGTGCCGGTCATTGACAGCAATAAAAATGACTTATTTTTGTGATGGACATCACCATGGAAAACAGCGTTAGTTCGGGATTTTTATATAACTATATGTTTATTAATGGATTAATTTTTGTGAGCTAAATCTCGCTCGCGCCGAATAGCGTCAGAAACAAGTTGTTGCGGGATTTGTGAGTGAATTCACATTAAAGCAGGTTTTGATTTGAAGCCGCCGCAGAAAATAAAGGCGGGGCAGGCGGAGAGGGCAAAAAAAAACTCCGCCGGGGCGGAGTTTTGCCGATAAAGCTGAGGCTTACTGCAGCAGAGACAGCACGCCCTGTGGAACCTGGTTGGCTTTTGACAGCACGGAGGTACCAGCCTGCTGAAGGATCTGCGCCTTCGACATGTTAGAAACTTCAGTTGCGTAGTCAGCATCCTGGATACGTGACTGTGACGCGGTCAGGTTGGTCACAGAGGTGTTCAGGTTGTTGATGGTGGATTCAAAACGGTTCTGAATCGCACCCAGGCCGCTACGTGCGGTATCAACGTCTTTGATACGCGCGTCGAGGTCTGACAGGTTACCGCCGGTCACGCTGAAGGTTGCGCCCAGGCCAGAAGACTGGAAGCCTGCGCCTGACAGGTCGATATTGATGACGTTAGCGTCGGTTGCGTCGTTGGCGCCAACCTGGATTTTTACGCTGCCGGTGCTGTTGAAGATCGCCGTGCCGTTGAAGGTGGTAGCCGTACCGATACGGTTGATTTCAGACAGACGCGCGTCAACTTCTTTCTGGATTGAGTCGATGTCGTCGGCGCTGTTGGTGCCGTTTTTCGCCTGCACAGTCAGTTCACGGATACGCTGTAAGTTGGTGTTCATCTCGTTCAGAGAGCCTTCAGCCGTCTGAGTCAGAGAGATACCGTCGTTGGCGTTACGTGAAGCCTGAGTCAGACCTTTGATCTGCGAGTTCATGCGGTTAGCAATCGCTTCGCCTGCTGCGTCGTCTTTTGCGCTGTTGATACGCAGACCAGAAGAAAGACGCTCGATAGCGGTGCTCAGAGAAGCCTGTGATTTGTTCAGGTTGTTCTGAGTGGTCAGGGACATGATGTTAGTATTGATAACGGACATAATCGTTTCCTTAAAGTTTAACCAGGGTTCGGATACGGCGCCAGGATGCCCGTCACCGTCTGTATTATTTATCGTCACACCCTGAAAAAACTTTAAACAGTTTTAGCATAAAACCTGCACAAAACGGCTTATTCCTCCACATACGAACGATATCAATGGGTTACCCGGATGAATGGCTGAAGCATCGCTAATATTTCATCAACAGCACAAAATGAATTTACACATTTAAATGTTTAAATATAATGACGGCTCTTATTACCTGAGCGAGTGGAATTATGAGCAAGCAAACCCTGTTTACGCCTTTGCAAATTGGCGATCTGACCTTACGTAACCGTATTGTGCTGCCGCCGCTGACGCGTTGCCGCAGCGACCAGCCGGGCAACGTGCCGGGCGAGATGATGGTGGACTACTACCGCCAGCGCGCCAGCGCCGGTTTTATGATCACGGAAGGCACGCAGATTGAACCGCGCGGGCAGGGCTACGCCTGGACGCCAGGTATCCACAGCGCGGAGCAGATTGCGGGCTGGAAAAAGGTCACCGCAGCCGTCCATCAGGAAGGCGGAACAATTTTTTGCCAGCTGTGGCATGTGGGACGCGTTTCACATAGCGAACTGCAACCGGGCAAGCAGCCGCCGGTGGCGCCGTCTGCCGTGCCTGCAACGGGCGTACGCGTCTTTATCGAAACCGGACCGGGCGAAGGCATCCTGACCGCGCCGGATGCGCCGCGCGAACTGACCACCGCCGAAGTCAAAGAGATTGTCGAGCTGTACCGCACGGCGGCGCAAAACGCGAAGGAAGCCGGGTTTGACGGCGTTGAGCTGCATTCAGCCAACGGCTACCTGATCAATCAGTTTATTTCCGAACACAGCAATTTCCGCACCGATGAATATGGCGGCTCGCTGGAAAACAGGCTGCGCTTCCTGAAAGAAGTTACCGAAGCGGTCAGTTCCGTGTTTGGCAGCCATCGCGTCGGGGTACGCTTTGCACCGCTGTTTACCAGTACGGATGAAGAGCGGGTTTACCTGGGCCTGGTGGAAAGCGATCCGCAGACTACCTACACCGTAGCGGCAGAGATGCTGAATACGCTTGAGATCGGTTATCTGTCAATCGCAGAAGCCGACTGGGATAACAGCCCCGATCTGCCGGAAACCTTCCGCATTGCGCTGCGTAAAGCCTGGCGCGGGCCAATTATCTATTCCGGCCGCTACACCCAGGAAAAGGCAGAACACGTGCTGCAACAGGGCTGGGGCGATCTGTTTGGCTTTGGCAGAACCTTTATCGCCAACCCGGATCTGCCGGAACGCTTTCGCCACGGCTATCCGCTGAACGCCGTGGATGCCGCTTCGCTATATGGCGGCACGCGTAAAGGGTATACTGACTATCCTTTTTACGGTTCCTGATTTTGTGAGGCTGGATGACCCCTGAAAACGCGATGAAGCTGCTGGCCAATCCGACACGCATGGCCGTGCTGGCCTGGCTGAAAAACCCTGATGAAGCCTTTGCCGGCTATAGCCAGCTGTATGACTTCGACCGTTACGGGGTGTGCGCCAGCCTGATTCAGGACAAGGCGGGCTTATCGCAGCCCGCCACCTCGCTCTGCCTGAAGGTGCTTCAGGAAGCGGGCCTGCTGGAGGCGAGCAAAGTCGGCAAGTGGACCTACTATCGCCGCTGCGAGCCGCGTATCCGCGAGCTTGCCGACACGATAGGTAATTTCCTGGGCGCGTTATAGTTTACGCGTCCGGTCTCGTCACGCGGCGGCGCAGCGTCCGCCATGAGTAAACCGCATTGAAAAGCACGATGGCGGCCGTCACGATAAACACCGCACGAAACCCCCAGTGAGCCGAAACCACCGCGCCCATCAGCGGCCCGGTAACGTTGCCAATATCGCGAAATGACTGGTTATAGCTAAAGATACGTCCGGCGACGCTATTGCTGACGTTATAGATCAGCAGCGTCTGTACCGCGGGCAGCAGCGCGCCGTCGGCCGCGCCCAGCAGAAAACGCAGGATCCCCAGTTGCAAAGGGGTCTGCACCAGCGACATCGGGATCAGTAGCAGCACGGAAACCACCAGCATGGCGATAAGAATACGCTCAGGCCCGATACGGTCGCCCAGTTTACCCAGCCGGGGCGCGCTGAGCAGCGCAGCGACGCCGGGCACCGAGGCAATCATTCCGCTGACAAACGCCAGATTCTGGATATCGCCAGCCAGATCCCGCACGTAGAGCGTCAGAATAGGCGCGATAGATCCGGTAGCAACCTGAATAATCAGCGTGGTGACAAACAGCGCCAGCACCAGCTTCGGCCGTTTTAAAGAGCTAAAAACGTCACGGGCGTGCAGCATATCTTTCTTCTGTACCGGCACGAAGGTTTCGCGGATAGCAAACAGCGTCATCAGGAAACAGAGAAACAGCACGGCGGCGGTAATAAAGAACACCGGGCGCAGGCCAAAGCTGTCGGCCAGCAATCCGCCAATCAGTGGGCCGATCAATGCGCCGCTAACCGCGCCCGTCGACAGCCAGCCCAGCGCCCAGCCGCTTCGCTTCCGCGGCACCTGAGTCGCTATCAGCGCGTTGGCATTGGGCACAAAACCGCCCAGCAGACCTAACAACGCCCGCAGCGCCAGAAACTGCCAGATGGAGGTGGCCATCCCCATCAGCACCATCACTATCGCCATGCCAAGCGCCGACCGCAACAGCATGATTTTGCGGCCTTTACGATCGGCCAGCCCGCCCCAGAATGGCGACGCGACAGCGGAAAACAAAAAGGTAATGCTGAATACCACCCCCGACCAAAGATTCAGCGACTGCGGATCGGTTACGCCAAGCTGCTCGACGTAAAGCGGCAGAAAGGGCATCACGAGGCTGAAGGCGACGCCGGTCAGAAAACAGCCGCACCAGGCGACAAAGAGGTTTTTTTGCCAGTTAATCGGGGAAGGGGAAGCATCGGTCACAGCCATAAGCGCAGCCTGGTCAGTTTGTTAGCAGACTAAGTATGCGCCTAAAGCGCACGACTTAATAGCACCCGCCGGGGAAAACGCGGGAGGATTGAGCCGTGGTTGAGAAACGGGCGGGGTCGGTTCCGCCCGGAGCATCAGTACAGAGAGGGTTCGCCTGCGGGGCGCGTTTTAAAGCGGCGGTGCAGCCACATATACTGCTCCGGCGCCATCAGCACGCCGTGCTCGACGACTTTATTCATTCGCGCGGCGGTAGCAGCTTCATCATCCAGCGGCATATTCTCTTCCGCCGGCAGGATCACCATCTCATAGCCTCTGCCGTGCGGTAAGCGACGCGGCACAAAAGGGATCACGGCGGGCTGGCCGCTGCGGATCAGCAGATAGCTGCCTTTGGTGGAAGCCGCTTTTTCCACGCCGAAAAAGGGCACGAACACGCTGCTTTTTGGGCCGTAGTCATGATCGGGCGCGTACCAGATAACATCGCCGTTTTTCAGCGCGCGGATCATGCCTTTCAGATCCTTGCGATCCAACATGCTTTTATTGGATCGCATTCTGCCCCATGTTTGCAGCCAGTCCAGCAGCGCGTTGTCGTTAGGACGATAAACGCCGATACCGGGATTATGGATGCCGAAGATGCGGGCGCCCAGTTCCAGGGTCAGAAAATGCATCCCGATCAGCAGCACGCCTTTGCCTTCCTGATGCGCTTTGTCGATATGCTCCAGACCGCTGACCTGAAACCATTTGCTGATGCGCCAGTCAGGCCAGAACCAGGCCATGCCGGTTTCGATTAAGCCCATGCCGACGGATTCGAAGTTGCGAACCACCATCGCCTCGCGCTCCGCTTCCGGCATTTCAGGGAAGCAAAGTTCCAGATTGCGTCGGGCTACCGCCACGCGGCGAGTGATAAAACGCATGGAAAGACGACCCAGGCCGCAACCGAGGCGATAGAGCACGGGATAGGGCAACAGCACCAGCACGTAGAGCAGACCAATACCCAACCAGGTAAACCAATAACGGGGATGCAACAAAGCGCGCGAAAACTGAGGCAGCTGAGTCATGAGTTTCCAGATCGTAAAAAAGGGGCACCATTATGCTGCCCGGGATTTATTATTTATGACCTATTGTGCCATTTTTTGACAGCGAACTGAAATAATGCGTTGAGATTCAGAAGGTTTAAACACCAGCGCGCGGGCGCGCGCTGGTTAATAGGGACTACGAATTAAACAGCCCTTTGACTTCATGGGGTTCGCAACGCCAGTATTGCTCTGGCGCGTCCACCTTCGCACCCAGCTCGGCGGCGGCATGCCACGGCCAGCGCGGGTTATAAAGCATACCGCGAGCCAGCGCGACCATATCCGCTTCGCCTTCCACCAGCACCGCTTCCGCCTGGCGCGGTTCGGTAATCAGCCCGACCGCAATCACCGGGATGGCGACTTCTTTTTTAATCGCCGCAGCGAAAGGCACCTGATAGTTCGGGCCGACGGTGATTTTCTGCTGCGGTGCCAGGCCGCCGCTGGACACGTGGATATAGGCACAGCCTTCCGCCTCCAGCGCTTTGCTCAGCGCGATGGACTGCGCCAGATCCCAGCCGCCGTCTACCCAGTCGGTAGCGGAAATACGCACGCCAACCGGCTTGTCTGCCGGGAATACGCGACGCACCTCGCGGAACACTTCCAGCGTCAGGCGCATACGATTTTCCAGCGAGCCGCCGTACTGGTCTTCGCGCTTGTTGGAAAGCGGAGACAGGAACTGATGCAGCAGATAGCCATGCGCGGCGTGAACTTCCACCAGATCCAGACCAAGGCGATCGGCACGAACAGCGCTGTCGACGAAGGCCTGTTTGATCTCTTCAATACGTTCGAGCGTGAGCGCAACCGGCGCGTTATCGTCATCGCTGAAAGGCACCGCAGAAGGCGCGGAGGTCTGCCAACCGCCCTGTTCCGGCTGCAGGAAACCGCCGCCGCGCCATGGCACATCGGTAGAGGCTTTGCGGCCGGCATGGGCCAGCTGGATACCAATCGGCATCGTGGAATAGCTGCGTACATCCTGCAGCACGCTGCCCAGCGCCTGTTCGGTTTCGTCATCCCACAGGCCTAAATCCTGCGGCGTAATGCGGCCGGCGGCTTCAATGGCCGCCGCTTCGACAATCAGCAGGCCGGCGCCGGAGAGCGCCAGATGACCCAGATGAATGCGGTGCCAGGCGGTGGCTTTGCCGTGCTCGGCGGAGTACTGGCACATCGGTGCGATGGCGATACGGTTCTTAAGCGTTAACTTGCCCAGCTCGATTGGGGTAAATAGCTGACTCATGCAATATCTCCGTAAAAAATTAAGTCGGAACAGGCTAACTATAGGCGGATTTTTTTGTGATGTTGGTCCGGATATGCTTTTCCACCTGTTGCAAGGCTCTAACTTTCCTGAGACGAATTTTTTACGCTGCGGCCCGATTTTGGTTTGCTTCTGGCGCTATTCAGGTATGATATCGCCCGCAAAATTTCTCAAAAGTCGCAGGAACGTACACCATGCCAGTGTTACATAACCTTGTTTCTAATGAAGAGCTGAAAGCGCGGATGCTGGCCGAGACCGAGCCGCGTACCACAGTCTCTTTTTACAAGTATTTCACCATTACCGATCCCAAAGCGTTTCGTGACGCGCTCTATATCGCCTTAACCAAACTGAAAGTGTTTGGTCGCGTTTACGTCGCCGCAGAAGGGATCAATGCGCAAATCAGCGTGCCGGCCAGCAATTATGAAGCGATGAAGACGATGCTTTACGCTTTCGACCCGGCGCTGGACAACCTGCGAATGAATATCGCGCTCGACGATGACGGAAAATCGTTCTGGGTGCTGCGTCTGAAAGTGCGCGAGCGCATCGTTGCTGACGGCATCGCAGACGAAACCTTCGATGCCAGCGACGTCGGCGGCTACCTGAAAGCGGGCGAGGTCAACGCCATGCTGGACGATCCGGATGCGGTCTTTGTCGATATGCGCAACCACTACGAGTATGAAGTCGGGCACTTTGACAACGCGCTGGAAATCCCGGCGGATACCTTCCGCGACCAGCTGCCGATGGCCGTGGATATGCTGCAGGACAGCAAAGATAAAAAAATCGTGATGTACTGCACCGGCGGGATCCGCTGTGAAAAGGCGAGCGCCTGGATGCGGCACAACGGTTTTGAGAACGTCTATCACATTGAAGGCGGCATTATCGAATACGCGCGTCGCGCACGCGAGCAGGGGCTGCCGGTACGCTTCAAGGGCAAAAACTTTGTTTTTGATGAGCGCATGGGCGAACGTATTTCCGATGATGTCATTGCGCATTGCCATCAGTGCGGCACGGCCTGCGATACGCACGTTAACTGCAAAAACGACGGCTGCCATCTGCTGTTTATTCAGTGCGCCAGCTGTGCGGAAAAGTATCACGACTGCTGTAGCCCAATCTGTATGGAAGAGCTGGCGCTGGCGCCGGAAGAACAGCGGGCGCGTCGCGCCGGTCGGGAAAACGGCAATAAAATTTTCAACAAGTCGCGCGGCTTGCTGAATATGACGCTAAAAATCCCAACGCCCGATAACTGAGTGACCGTCAGACAGCATTCAGGGCCGGTTTTACCGGCCTTTTTTGCTCTTTCAGCCGGTAACGGCGGCAATTCCCCGTTTTCTCACTTTTTTGCTCCGCTAACATTGCGCTAACGTTTTGTCGTCTGCACATAGTTACAACATACTGAAAACCCGTAAAGAATGTCAATCTGAGCAGCCAGTAGCGCATCAGCACGGCTTTTTCAGGCAGGGCGTCCTGCTGCCTTCCGGCCCCACAACGCGATACGCACAGTATTAAAATGGCTATTACAGCGATTTCTGTCACAAACTTGATAAAAAGAAGACTGTCGTATAGAGTAAATTCCCGTAAAGAAACGTTTTTAAGCGCCGTACTTTTAATCTTCGCTGCTTTATAGCTTTCATTCCCTTCTTTCTCTACAGGCTCCACCGGCAACGAAAGCTATGATGCTGCCAGTCATTCTCATTAAGGGGACTGCATGAGCACGCACTCAGAAAACAGACATAAAAAGCACTTCTGGCAGAAAAAACAGAAAGAACTCACCGTAGACGATATCACCATCGTGGATAACGACATGCTGAAGCGTGCCGTAGGCGCAGCCGCGCTCGGTAACGCGATGGAATGGTTCGACTTCGGCGTCTACAGCTATCTGGCCGTGACTATTGGTAAGGTCTTCTTCCCCGGCGGCAGTTCGGCGGCCCAGCTGCTTGCCGCCTTTGGTGCCTTTGCGGCAGCCTTTGTGGTGCGTCCTATCGGTGGGCTGGTGTTCGGGCCGCTGGGCGATAAAGTTGGACGGCAGAAAGTGCTGGCCGTCACCATGATTATGATGGCTATCGGTACCTTCTGTATCGGCCTGATCCCCAGCTATGACAGCATCGGTATTCTTGCGCCAATTCTGCTGCTGGTCGCTCGCCTGGTGCAGGGCTTCTCCACCGGCGGTGAATATGGCGGCGCGGCGACTTTTATCGCCGAATACTCTACCGATAACCGTCGCGGCTTTATGGGTAGCTTCCTGGAGTTCGGCACGTTAGGCGGCTATCTGCTCGGCGCAGGGCTGGTCACCGGCCTGACGGCGGCGATGCCGGAGGCGACGCTACTGGACTGGGGCTGGCGTATTCCGTTCTTTATCGCCGCGCCGCTGGGGCTGTTTGGTCTTTATGTCCGTCTGAAGCTGGAAGAAACTCCGGCGTTCCAGAAGCATATGGAAAAGCAGGACGCGCTGGAACACAGCAAGCCGCGTCTGACGCTGCTGCAAATGCTGAGCAAATATCGCGCCCAGATGCTGAAATGTATTGGCCTGGTGCTGCTGTTTAACGTCTCCAACTACATGCTGACCTCCTATATGCCAAGCTACCTGACCGGTATCCTCGGCCTGAGCGAGATGAGCAGCCTGCTGCTGATCCTGGTGGTGATGTTTGTGATGATGCCGCTGACGCTGTTTTCCGGGCACTGGAACGATCGCCTGGGCCGTCGTCCGGTTATTTTAAGCGGCGCTATCGGCCTGATTGTGCTGGCTATCCCAAGCCTGATGCTGATTGGTTCCGGTAATATGTGGCTGGTGTTCGCCGGGCTGATCATCCTTGGCGTGCTGCACACCTGCTTTAGCGGCTCGATGCCGGCCACGCTGCCTGCGCTGTTTGCCACGGATATTCGCTATAGCGCGCTGGCGATCGGCTTTAACCTGTCCGTTTCGCTGTTTGGCGGCACCACGCCGCTGATCACTACCTGGCTGGTGGAAACGACGCATAACCTGATGATGCCGGCTTACTATCTGATGGGCGCTGGCGCAATCGGCGTGATCACCGTCTTTACCATGCGTGAAACGGCACGTAAGCCGCTGACCGGTTCAGCGCCTGCGGTTGGCAGCGAAGCGGAAGCGCACAAGCTGGTGAAAAAACTCCGTCTGCGTCAGCAAAAGAAAGATGCGGCGGCGTCGGTTAAATAATATTTCTCGCCGTTATCAGATGACGGCTGGAAATAATTAGCGTTATGGAAAGGCGGCATTTAACGATGCCGCCTTTTTTATTTATAAGCGGGAAAGTGAGAAGGGCGTTAAATCAAATTCTGCGGTTTTTCCCTGAGCAAATTGCGCGGCGATTTCACCCAATACCGTGGCGAATTTAAATCCGTGTCCGCTTAGCCCGCTAATAATCAACCTGTCTGCTCCCAGCGTATCGATAATAAAATCTTCGTCCGCCGTATTATCGTAGGTACAGGCTTCACCACGCAGGCAAACGCCTACGCCGGGTAAAAACTGCCGTAAAAATCCGAAGAGTTCGCTGCCGTCTTCAGCAACGGCGCCAAAAGGCTTACGTTGTTCCGGCGCGCTAATCGGCTGACCGCCGTTGTGCTTGCCGATTTTGATCGCGTTGTTTTCAGCAGGAAATCCATAAAAATGGGTGCCGTCCGGCATTTCCACGGCAAACGCGGGAAACTTATTATTTTCACTGTAGCGGCCGTCCGCCTGATGCCAGGCAAAGACTTTTCTGACAGGGGTGACGGGCAGTTCCGGCAGCAGCGTTTTGATCCAGGTTCCGGCGCTCAGCAGCAGCTTTTTGCCCCGGAAGGCGCCTTCCGGGGTCTGGACGACTTGCAGGCCGTCACGCTCCTCCAGCCCGGTGACCGCGCAGTTAAACAGCTGCGCGCAGCCCGCTTCTTTGCACAGGCGGATCAGGTGACGAATAGCCAGTTCGGATTTCAGATAGCCGGACTGCGGCTCGTAAATCCCCGTATAGTTTTCAGGGACGGCCAGCTGCGGCCAGCGCCGCACGGCATCTTCACCGCTGAAGATCTCCACCGGCAGGCTATAGGTTTCAGCGCTCTGCCGCACGTTGCGGATAAATTCGGAACGATCAGGCGCAAGATTCAGCACGCCGCTGCGCTGCATAATTCGCTCGCCGCACTGCTGCTCCAGCTCGTCCCACAGCTGCTGAGCGCGCAATACCATCGGCACGTAGCGGGCGCCTTCGCCGTAAGCGTGGCGAATTAAACGCGTGTCTCCATGATGGCTGCCTTCGCGATGGGGCGGATGCGCCCGATCGATCATCAGGACATTCAGTCCCGCCTGGGTGGCGTACCAGCCGGCCGCTGCACCTACCGAGCCGCTGCCCACCACAATTAAGTCATAAACCATCAGTACCTGGCTCCATCGGTTATACAGGCAGGCAGAATAGCAAAATGCGGCTGGAATGAAAAAAAATGCGGCAGAAATGAAAAAGGCACCCATCTGGGTGCCTTCAGGTCAACGCGGACGAAATTAGTGCTTTTTGTAGTCGCGATCCTGATATTCAGTAGCTTCTATCTTCGCTATGCCAGCTTCGAGAATGGAGATAAATTGTCTGGCAACATCGGTGGTCAGCCAGTAGGTCTGGCCCACTTCAGCTTCATCGTCTGGCTGTTCATTTGATGAAAGTGAATGCAGACGGATCATCATAGCATCGTAGCTGTCTACGGTACTGATATCCCACCCAACGAGGGGATGTGTCTGGATAACCTCTTTGTTTCTGTCCATTATAACCCCCTTATTACTCGTGTTAACAATGACAACGAAGTGATTTATCGAGGTTCAATGCGGCTTTTTTTCATAGAACAGGAAAATTATAACAGAAATTCCAATGTTCGCAGAATGAAATGTCGATCTGAGCCGATTGCCTTTAGTTGTTACGGGATTGCGTACGCAGAAACTAAGAGCGGGTGCTCCCGATATAATAAATATCGGCAGCGAAATAACAATACTTGAGTAAATATTATTCACCCGGCTCGTTTGGCTAACTCATCGGCCAGCGCGGCGAAGTGCTGCCGCTTATTTTCATCATAATCTGAACGGGTCGCTTCCAGACGAAGCTTGTCGACCAGCCGCAGCGCGGCCTGTTCATCCAGGCACAAAGAGAGAGAGGAGAAAGCAACTTCCAGCACGCTCAGGCGGCGCTGTTGATCGGCGATCAGCGCCAGCAGCTCGCCAAACGTCATCGCTTCTTCAGGATTTTCAACATTCATGGCAGACCTCTTAGCCAGCGGCAGCAACGCATATTTGGTCACTCTACTATAGCCAGATTCCGTCAGGAGCAAAGAGGGGAGAAAAGAAAAAAGCCGGACGGCGAAGCCCGGCAAAAAACGGAAAGACCACGGGACGTCGATCAGTCGGTGATAAACCAGTCGTCGGCGCTTTCCCAGGTTTCCTGCAGGATATCGGTAATCTGGTCTTTTGCCTCTTTACCGCCGCCCATCACCGTCAGATTATTGGCTGCGGCGTAGCGTACCGAAACGCTGTGGGCGGATTCAGGAAATTGTTTGTCGATTCGCTTGCTCAGCTCGGCGCTCAGCGCATCGATGGCGCCAGCGGGCAGCGAGGTGGTTCTTGCTACAGTGACTTCAATACGCATAAAAGCCTCCGATGAATTCACTGTGAATATATACAGTAAGATCGGCGGAAGCAATCATTTTGTCTGAATTACAGCTCGACGCGCCAGTTCAGCGTTTCGCCAGCCAGGAACGGCACCAGCGTGTCTTCGCCCAGCGTGACGCTCTCCGGCACCGTCCACGGCTGACGCACCAGCTTCAGCGTGCCTTCATTCAGCGGCAGGCCGTAGAAGCGCGGGCCGTTCTCGGAACAGAACGCGGCGAAATGCGCCAGCGCGCCCAGCTCTTCAAACACGGTGGCGTAGGCGGGCAGGGAAGAAGGGGCATTAAAGACGCCTGCACAGCCGCAGCTGGCCTCCTTACGATGACGCAGGTGCGGCGCGGTGTCCGTTCCCAAAAAGAAGCGTTCGTGGCCGCTGGCGACCACTTTGCGCAGTGCTTCCTGATGCACGTTGCGCTTCAGGATGGGCAGACAGTAAAGATGCGGACGCACGCCGCCCACCAGCATATGGTTACGGTTGAACATCAGGTGCTGCGGGGTGATGGTAGCACCAAGCAGATGATTGCCTTCCTGCACGTACTCAGCGGCTTCTTTGGTGGTGATATGCTCAAAAACCACTTTCAGCGCCGGATAGCGTTTGCGCAACGGCTCCATCACGGTTTCGATAAAGCGTGCCTCGCGATCGAAAATATCGATGTGCGCATCGGTCACTTCGCCGTGGATCAACAGCGGCATGCCGATTTTCTGCATCCGCTCCAGCACGGTGGCGATGGCATCGATATTGGTCACGCCGTAGCTGGAATTGGTGGTCGCATGGGCGGGATAAAGTTTGGCAGCGGTAAACACGCCTTCGCTAAAGCCTTTCTCGACCTCGTCCGCAGCCAGCGAATCGGTCAGATAACAGGTCATCAGCGGCGTAAAACGGTGGCCTTCCGGCACGGCGGCCAGGATGCGATCGCGATAGGCCACGGCGGCGGCTACGCTAACAATCGGCGGCACCAGATTAGGCATAACGATTGCCCGACCGTTGACCTCGCTGGTGAAGGGCAGCACGGTTTTCAGCATCTCATCGTCTCGCAGATGGATATGCCAGTCGTCAGGGCGGCGGATAATAAGTTGCTGAGGGTGTGCAGTCATGAACAGGCTCCGGCAGAAGTGAAATCGTATGGCGCGATTTGGCCGGGTATCAAGGATAAAGGGAAAGCCAAACGTTTGCACCTGCTTTGTGAGGGCGGCAGCGAAATGGGTCAGGGTTTCCCATAGCGTTTGCACCTGCTTTATAAAGGCGGCGGAGAAATAAATCAGGGTTTCCCGCAGCAATTGGGAAACCCTGAGGTGTTAATCAGTAAATGGGATCACCAGCTCGCCAGGCTTCACTACCAGACCTTTAGCGAAACGCTTCGCCATCGACTCCGCCTTGCTGCGATCGGTGCTGAGCAGGTAAGCCGGCTTCTGATTGAAATACTCTTTCAGCGACTGATTCAGGTAGGGCGTCAGCGTATTCAGCACGCCCTGCATTTTCGCGGGCTGCGCCTGGACGTCGGTCAGCTGCATATCTTTCAGGAAGATTGCCCCCTTTTCCTTATCGAAAACAGGCTGCGCCTTCATGGTCAGCAGCATTTCCGCGTGCTGTGGGCCGAACAGCGAGCTGATGTCCACGGTAGCTTTACCGGTCAGCGTGACTTTGTCCGCCTCTTCGCGCCCGATTTTGCTGTTGAGATCGGTCAGGACAATATGGGCATCGACCAGCCCGGCCACGCCAATCTGCTTTTCATAATTATTATGCTTTTGCAGCGCCTGGTTTACTTCCTGCTCGCTGACGGAATATTGAGTCAGCTTGTTGCAGCCCGCCAGGCTCAGCGCCAGCATCAGGGCCATCGCGCCCCGCATAAGATTGTTCATAGTGCTCCTCGTCACGTTATGACGTCAGTTACCCCTTCTGACGCGCAGCGATAGCTTGCCCGACAAATGACAAAGAGTCACCCGGCTGGTGGGAAAAGTTGTGACGAAATAAGGCGGGGCCGTGAAAACGGCCCCGGAAGATCAGGCAGCCACGGAAGAAAGCAGATTGATCTGCGTCTGTTTCGCCATATTGTCGCGATAGTCAGCCACGCGGCTGGGATAGTCGACGCCCGCTACCAGGGTCAGGGAACGCAGCACCGGGAAAAGGTGGATATCATCCAGCGACAGCTCGCCGTTCACCGCGTTGGGCTTCACAATCAGCTTGTCGAGCTTGCGCAGATCGTCATTGATATTTTTAATAAAGCCTGCGGAATGCTGCCTCAGCTCGTCAAAGCTGCCGACGCTGGCTTCTTTTTTCTCCGTGAAGTAGCGGCGCGCTTCGGGCGTGGCGAACTCGGCAAAGGATGCCGTGGCGATGCGAGGCAGCAGCAGCTTGTTCAGATAGCTGTTAACGTGACGCAGCCAGTCGCTGATCGCGGGATTAGGACGGCCCGTCAGCAGCGGCTCGCCGTCGCTTTTATCAACAAAGGCGACGATATCCAGGCTTTCCGGCATGCAGCTGCCGTCTTCTTTCATCAGGATCGGCGCCATTTTTTGTCCGATCAGCTTCTTCGGCGTTTCTTCATCGTCATTCAGCATCACCACCAGTTCGACCGGCAGGTTTTTCAGGCCAAAGATCATGCGTGCCTTTACGCAGAACGGACAGTGTTCGTAAATAAACAGTTTCAAAAGTGCCTCCTTACAGCGATAAAGGTAACGGCAAATACCATTAACCTTCTTAATGTATGCAGGGAGTATGGAAGAGAACGGCTGACAGGGCAAACCGGTGCGCCAGCTATCGTGCGTTTCAGCCGTTTCCGCCATTCACAACGGGAATATTTCCCGGCATTATTTTACCCGACTGCAATCAGGCGGTTATAGTAAAAAGACGTGCCGTCGACGCAACGCGGCGCTTTTATTTATGATCGGCTGAATTCAGGAGAGAAGATGTTTGGCTATCGTTCCGCAGCCCCTAAAGTGCGCCTGACTACCGACAGGCTGGTCGTGCGCCTGGTACACGAGAGAGACGCCTGGCGTCTGGCGGATTACTATGCGGAAAACCGGGCATTTCTTAAGCCCTGGGAGCCGATTCGGGATGAAAGCCACTGCTATCCTTCCGGCTGGCAGGCGCGGCTGGGGCTGATCACCGATATGCATAAGCAGGGCAACGCCTACTATTTTGCGGTGATGGATCCGGACGAAAACGAAGTGCGCGGCGTGGCCAACTTCAGTAACGTGGTGCGCGGCTCGTTTCACGCCTGCTATCTGGGCTATTCGCTGGGGCAGAAATGGCAGGGACAGGGCATGATGTTCGAGGCGCTCCAGTCGGCTATTCGTTATATGCAGCGCCAGCAACATATGCACAGAATTATGGCGAACTACATGCCGCATAATCAGCGCAGCGGCAACTTACTGGCCCGGCTCGGCTTTGAAAAAGAGGGCTATGCCAAAGACTATCTGCTGATAGACGGACGCTGGCAGGATCACGTGCTGACCGCGCTGACCGCCAGAGAATGGACACCCGAACGACGTGGACCTCTTTGATGAAAATTCTTCTTTCGCCCGTTGAGGCGCGCATTATTGGCTGCCTGCTGGAAAAGCAGGTGACGACGCCCGATCAGTATCCCATGTCGTTGAACGGCGTGGTCACGGCCTGTAACCAGAAATCGAACCGCGAACCCGTGATGACGCTGGCTGAAACCGGCGTGCAGGATGCGCTGGACATGCTGGCGAAAAAGCATTTGGTTACCTCGTTTAGCGGATCCGGCCAGAGAGTGGTGAAATATGAGCACCGCTTCTGCAACAGCGAGTTCGGCCAGCTCAAATTTTCTGCCGCAGAGCTGGCGCTGGTGGCTACTTTGCTGCTGCGCGGCCCGCAAACGCCGGGCGAACTGCGCACGCGCAGCGCCCGGCTGCATGAATTTGCCGATATGGCTGAGCTTGAGCGGACGCTGGAAAATCTTGCCGCGCGCGAGGACGGCCCCTTTGTCGTCCGGCTGGCGCGTGAGCCAGGCAAGCGGGAAAGCCGCTATATGCACCTGTTCAGCGGCGAGGTGGATGAGGCCGCATTGCCCGCCTCTTCAGACGCACCAGAAAGCGGCGATTTGACAGAAAGAGTGGCGGAACTCGAGCGCCAGATGGCGGAAATGCAGCGGCAGCTGGCTCAATTGCTGAAAGGATCCTGATATGACGTTGCGTATAGGTATGGTGGGGCTGGGCAATATTGCGCAGAAAGCCTGGCTTCCGGTGCTGGCTGACGCGCAGGGCTGGCGGCTGGCGGGCGCGTTTTCCCCTAATCAGCAGAAGGCCCGCCCGATTTGCGACAGCTGGCGTATTCCTCTTTATGCCACGCTGGATGGATTGATTAACGACTGTGACGCGATCTTTGTGCATACCTCAACCGCCACGCACTTCAGCATCGTTAAACAGCTGCTGCTGGCGGGCAAGGATGTCTGCGTCGATAAACCGCTGGCGGCAACGCTTGCCGAAGCCGAACAGCTGGTGGCGCTGGCGCAGCAGCGTGGCCGCAAGCTGATGGTGGCGTTCAACCGCCGCTTTGCGCCTCGCTATCTGCAGCTAAAAGCGCTGGGCGGTCTGGCCTCGCTGCGCATGGACAAACACCGCAGCGACAGCGTCGGCCCGCGCGATCTCTTTTTTACGCTGCTGGACGATTATCTGCACGTCGTGGATACCGCGCTGTGGCTCGGTGGCGGCGGGGCGACACTGCAAAGCGGTACGCTGCTGACCAATGACGACGGCGAAATGCTCTATGCCGAGCACCATTTTCAGGTCGACAAGCTGCAAATCACCACCAGTATGCACCGTCGGGCGGGCACCCAGCGCGAATCGGTGATGGCGATAGCGGACGGCAGCGTCTGGCAGGTTGACGATATGCGGGAGCTACGGCAGGAAACGGCCGGTCGCCTCGTTATCGATCCCGTTCCAGGCTGGCAGAGCACGCTGGAGCAGCGTGGGTTTGCTGGCGCGGCGCGCCATTTTATCGACTGCGCGCAAAATCAGACTATGCCGCAAACCTCCGGCGAGCAGGCGCTGGCGGCGCAGCGCGTCATTGAAAAGCTCTGGCGCGACAGCGACAGGGAATAATGCTGTAACAATAGGATGTGGTTATTTCACGGCATATCAGTAGACTATGCCAGCTTTCGCGCCGTCTGAAGCGGCCGGATGATAACCGTGGCGCGCCACCTCCTTTAAAAGAATCGAAGATCATGAACCTGTTGAAATCCCTGGCAGCGGTCAGCTCGATGACCCTGTTTTCTCGCGTGCTGGGCTTTGCGCGCGATGCCATCGTGGCAAGAGTGTTCGGCGCGGGAATGGCAACCGACGCCTTCTTTGTCGCCTTTAAACTGCCGAACCTGCTGCGCCGCATCTTTGCCGAAGGCGCCTTTTCTCAGGCCTTTGTGCCGATCCTCGCGGAGTACAAAAGCAAGCAGGGCGAGGAGGCGACGCGGGTGTTTATCGCCTACGTCTCGGGGCTGTTAACGCTGGCGCTGGCGATTATTACCGTGGCCGGGATGTTTGCCGCGCCCTGGGTGATTTTAGTGACCGCGCCCGGCTTTGCCGATACGGCCGACAAGTTTGCGCTGACTTCAGCGCTGCTGCGCGTCACCTTTCCCTATATCATGCTGATTTCGCTGGCCTCGCTGACGGGCGCGATCCTGAATACCTGGAACCGCTTTTCCGTGCCGGCCTTTGCGCCGACGCTGCTGAACATCAGCATGATCGGCTTTGCGCTGTTCGCGGCCCCGCATTTCCACCCGCCGGTGATGGCGCTGGCCTGGGCCGTGGTGGTCGGCGGCGTCTTACAGCTGGGCTATCAGCTGCCGCATTTAAAGAAAATTGGCATGCTGGTGCTGCCGCGCCTTAACCTGAAGGATGCGGGCGTCTGGCGGGTGATGCGCCAGATGGGGCCAGCGATCCTGGGCGTGTCCGTCAGCCAGATTTCCTTGATTATCAACACTATTTTCGCTTCATTTCTGGTTTCCGGTTCCGTTTCCTGGATGTACTACGCCGACCGCCTGATGGAGTTTCCTTCCGGGGTGCTGGGCGTGGCGCTGGGCACCATTTTGCTGCCCTCGCTGGCCAAAAGCTTCGCCAGCAATAATCACGATGAATATAACCGTCTGATGGACTGGGGACTGCGCCTCTGCTTCGTGCTGGCGCTGCCAAGCGCGGTTGCACTGGGGATCCTCGCTAAGCCGCTGACCGTCGCGCTGTTTCAGTATGGGAAATTCTCCGCGTTTGACGCGGCCATGACCCAGCGCGCGCTGGTCGCCTATTCGGTCGGACTGATGGGGCTGATCGTGGTGAAAATCCTGGCACCGGGCTTTTATTCGCGGCAGGACATCAAAACGCCGGTCAAAATCGCCATCGTGACGCTGATTATGACGCAGGTAATGAACCTGGCCTTTATCGGCCCGCTGAAACATGCCGGTTTGTCGCTGTCGATTGGTCTGGCGGCCTGTCTGAACGCCGCGCTGCTTTACTGGCAGCTGCGCAAACAGAAAATATTTCTGCCACAGCCTGGCTGGTTCAGCTTTTTGCTGCGTTTGGTTATCGCGGTTATCGCTATGGCGGCCGCGCTGGCAGGGATGATGTGGGTCATGCCGGAATGGGCGCAGGGCAATATGCTGATGCGTTTGCTGCGTCTGGCGGCGGTCTGCGCCGTTGGCGGCGGCGTCTACTTTGCGGTGCTGGCGCTGCTGGGATTCCGCGTTAAGGATTTCGCCCGCACTACGGCCATATAAAGCAAAACCCCGTTGCAAAACGGGGTTTTTAGCTTCTGCACTCACTAAAACGCAAACCCCGGCGCAGGCCGGGGTAGTGACGGCGCTTTATACCTTACGGCTGATAAAGCCGCTTGAAGTTGCCTGGCCGTTCGGGCCATAAAACTTCTGGGTCTGATAGGGCTTTAATACCTCAATCGCCTTTTCCGTAAAGGTGATTTGATGGTTAAGCAACATCCCGTTATGCAAATTAGTATCGCGCAGTTTTACCGTCTGCTCCTGTAGCGCAGCCCAGCGACGAGCCATTTCCGGCTGACCGCTGTAGGGCGCGTGGAAGCCCGCTTCTTTCTCCGCATCGCGGCGCAGCTGCTCAAGGAAATTGAGCGTGGCCAGCAGCGAACTTTTATCTTCCGTAATACGTTGCAGCAGGCTGCTGTTGATCTGTCCGCTCGAGAGCTGTTGTTGCTCTGCCGCCATTACGTCAGACAGACTTTTCAGGACTTCCAGCATTTTATCGAGCGCGTTCAACAGTTTAGTCATTTACCTGATTAACCTTTTAAAGAGTCTTTGGCTTGCTGGATCAGGGCGTCGGCGATTTTGCCGGTGTCCATTTTCAGTTCGCCGTTACGGATGGCGGTCTTCAGCTGCTCAACGCGCGCGGTATTAATATCCTGCGAGCTGGATTTGGTCAGCTGTGACTGTGCGCCGCTCAGTACCACCTGGGTACCTGATTCGGTTGTTTTTGTCTCTACCTTCTGCGCCTTCGGCGTAGCCATTTCAGGAAGATCGCGAGGCTGCACGGTACTGGCCGGCTTCATAGGTTGAGTTCTGTCAATGCTCATAATCTGGCTCCAGTTTGCTCAGGCAAATAGCGGCCTGAATTGCTCAAGTGTATTACGTCTGTTATTTACACTATCGGCAGAGATGAAGCCATCTTTAACGCTTTACAACGATATAAGAATATTCCCATCGGAGCCGACTTTCCCGCTCACAATCTGCCCTGAATTCATACGTACTCTGACCGGCTGCGCCGCTGTGGCGTTGTTCATGGCGCGGCCCTCGCTGGCGACGTTAAAACCGTCTCCGCTGGCGATAACATTGACGTTGTCGCCGGCCTTCACGCGCCACGGCTGGCGCACCATCATCATCGTCAGCGGCTGGCCGGGCACGATGTCCCGCAGCGCGACAGCGTCGGCCACGTCGGCCATATTGATC
Organism: Erwinia sp. TECH1; assembly: GCF_054057575.1. Taxonomy (NCBI): domain Bacteria; kingdom Pseudomonadati; phylum Pseudomonadota; class Gammaproteobacteria; order Enterobacterales; family Erwiniaceae; genus Erwinia; species Erwinia sp. TECH1. The sequence continues at coordinate 1,879,498 of NZ_JBSRZK010000001.1, forward strand.
ACCGCACGCGCCGGCAGCGTATCCAGACGGCCATGCACCACTTTTAAATCGTCCGCGGTCAGCGCGGTACCGCGCACGACCTGGCGAGCCGCCACCAGATAATCGCCTTCAACCTGCACCTGTACCTGTAGATAGCGCCGGTTCTGGCCACAGTTGGCGGCCACGCTCATGTTGCCCCACATCCGGCTATTGCCCGGTAAGGAAAATTGCGGTGCATCACAGGCGGGCCACTGCCCCTGCGGCGTTTTCACTACCACGCTCAGGGTATCGGCACCCTGGCCGGTTTCCCCATAGCGGGCTTTAAAAAATTGATTGAGCTGGGCCGTCAGGTCGGCGGCGCTGGCGCTAACCGTTGCCAGACTCAGACTCATCAGGAAGAGAGTCAACACACGCATATTTTTCATCCTCGCTGCAACATGGCGACGATTCTACGCACGGGGCCGCAAAGTCAAGGCGCAAATTAACGACGCTTTTTAGCGCTATTCTGCCGATCGGATTAATCCTAACCCGCTTATTCTCTCCCCACTGAATTTTCAATTGCGGAGGAAACATGCTCGACAAACTCGACGCAGCCCTACGGTTTAACACTGAAGCACTTAACCTGCGTGCACAGCGGCAGGAAATCCTGGCATCCAATATCGCTAACGCGGACACGCCAGGCTATCAGGCGCGCGATATCGATTTCGCCAGCCAGCTGAGCAAAGTGATGGAGCAGGGGCGAGCGCAGGGAACGGGCATGTCGCTGGCGGTCACCTCGTCACGCCATATTGCTGCGCAGTCTTCTGCACCGGCATCGATGGATCTGATGTACCGCGTGCCGTCCCAGCCCTCGCTGGATGGCAACACGGTGGATATGGACCGCGAACGTACCGAATTTGCCGATAACAGCCTGAAGTATCAAACGGATCTGACTCTTATCAGCGGCCAGATCAAAGGCATGATGTCCGTATTACAGGGGCAATAATAAATGGCTTTACTGAACATTTTTAATATCGCCGGATCGGCAATGGCTGCCCAGTCGCAGCGTCTGAACGTCAGCGCCAGTAACCTGGCCAACGCCGACAGCGTAACCGGGCCGGACGGTCAGCCTTACGTGGCGAAGCAGGTGGTTTTCCAGACCGATGCGGCGCCAGGCGCTGCGACCGGCGGCGTACGCGTCGCGCAGGTAGTGGACGATCCTACGCCAGCGAAGCTGGTTTACGAACCGGGCAACCCAATGGCCGACGCGAAAGGTTACGTCAAGATGCCAAACGTGGACGTGGTCGGGGAAACGGTTAACACCATGTCGGCGTCGCGCAGTTACCAGGCCAACGTTGAAGTGCTGAACACCGTTAAACAAATGATGATGAAAACCCTGACGATGGGTCAATAAGGAACAGACAGATGGGCATTACCGTTGGCGTTAATGAGTCACTTGACAACACAGCTATTACTTCTTCGTCGTCGACTACCGATAAAACGGCAGCCGACCTGCAAAGTAACTTCCTGACCCTGCTGGTCACGCAGTTAAAAAACCAGGATCCGACGAACCCAATGGATAACGGCCAGCTGACTACACAGCTGGCACAGATCAATACCCTGAGCGGCATTGAAAAACTGAACACCACGCTGGGATCGATTTCCGGCCAGATCAACAGCGGACAGTCTTTGCAGGCTTCCACCCTGATCGGCAAAGGCGTGATGGTTAACGGCTCGCAGGTGCTGGTCGGCAGCGGTCAGACCACGCCGTTTGGCGTTAGCCTGGAACAGGCTTCAACGGCGACCACCGCCACCATTACCGATCCTTCTGGCAAGGTAGTGCAAACCATTAACCTGGGTGCGCTCAGCGCCGGCGTCCACACCTTCTCCTGGGATGGTTCGTCAGCAGACGGCACCACCGCAGGCGACGGCAAATATAACGTGGCCATCAGCGCCAGTAACGCTACCGGACAGCTGGTCGCGCAGCCGCTGAATTATGCATTAGTCAATGGGGTTACTAACGACACCAGCGGTGCCGTTCTCGACCTCGGCACGATGGGTAAGACCACCATCGCGAATGTTCGTCAGATTATTTAACTTAACCCCGATTCAGGAATACACACATGGCATTTTCTCAGGCAGTCAGCGGTTTAAACGCAGCATCCAGCAACCTGGACGTTATCGGCAACAACATCGCCAACTCCGCAACGGTGGGTTTTAAATCCGCTACCGTTTCCTTCGCTGATATGTTCGCCGATTCTAAAGTCGGTCTGGGCGTAAAAGTAGCTGCGGTAACCCAGGACTTTAACGACGGTACGACCACTTCTACCAGCCGTGGCCTGGACGTGGCAATCAGCCAGGCCGGCTTCTTCCGTATGGCTGACGCCAGCGGCGCGGTTTACTACAGCCGTAACGGCCAGTTCACGCTGGACGCTAACCGTAACATCGTTAACGCCAACGGCCTGCAGCTGACCGGTTATCCGGCAACCGGCACGCCGCCAACCGTGCAGACCGGTGCTAACCCGGTTGCGCTGAGCGTACCAACCACGGCGATGGCGGCGAAATCCACCAGCGCAGCGGCACTGGTAGCTAACCTGAACTCAACCGACAGCGTGCCGACGACCACGCCGCTGGATATTAACAACACCAGCTCTTACAACAGCAAAGCGTCAATGACCACCTATGACTCGCTGGGTAACGAGCACAACCTGAACCTGTACTTCACCAAAACGGCTGACAACGCCTGGACGGTGAACGTGAAGGACGGCAGCTCGGCGAACCCAACCGCTGACGTGGGCACGTTCAACATGACTTTTGATACCAGCGGCCAGATGACATCCACCGCGACGCAGGCGATTACGCTGGCGGGCCTGAACGGTTCTGCTGCCACTAACTTCACGCTGAACATGGCGGGCAGCCAGCAGCAGAACACCGGCACCAGCACCTTCGGCAACCCAACGCAGGATGGTTACAAGCCGGGCGAACTGACCAGCTACCAGATCAACAACGACGGCACGGTAGTAGGTAACTACTCCAACGAGAAAACCCAGACCCTGGGTCAGATCGCCCTGGCTAACTTTGCTAACCCGGAAGGCCTGAAGTCTGAAGGCAACAACGTGTGGTCAGCAACGGCTTCTTCTGGTCAGGCGCTGGTTGGCCTGGCGGGCACCGGTAACCTGGGTACGCTGACCGCAGGCGCGCTGGAGTCTTCCAACGTCGACCTGAGTAAAGAACTGGTCAACATGATTGTGGCACAGCGTAACTATCAGTCTAACGCCCAGACCATTAAAACACAGGACCAGATCCTCAACACCCTGGTCAACCTGCGTTAATTCGGCTAACAGGGGAGTCAAATGGATCACGCGATATATACCGCAATGGGGGCTGCCAGTCAGACCCTCCAACAGCAGGCAGTCACGGCGAACAACCTGGCCAACGCCTCCACGCCTGGCTTCCGTGCGCAGCTGAACGCGCTGCGCGCCGTGCCGGTGCAGGGCGAGTCACTGCCGACCCGTACGCTGGTGACGGCTTCGACGCCGGGCTCAGATATGACCCCGGGCGCGATGGACTACACGGGACGTTCGCTGGACGTCGCCGTTCGTCAGGATGGCTGGCTGGCCGTGCAGGCTCAGGATGGCGCTGAGGCCTACACCCGCAACGGCAACATGGAGCTGAACCCGGCCGGACAGCTCACCATCCAGGGCAAACTGGTGATGGGCGACGGCGGACCGATTGCCGTACCGCAAGGCTCGGAAATCACCATTGCCGCTGACGGTACGATTACCGCGCTGAACCCTGGCGATCCGCCGAACGCCACTGTCCAGCTGGGACGTCTGAAGCTGGTGAAAGCCACCAGCTCGGAAGTCACTCGCGGCGACGACGGCCTGTTCCGTCCGACCGGCGCAGCGCAAACCCTGCAGGCCGATGCGACCATTCAGGTGATGCCTGGCGTGCTGGAGGGCAGCAACGTCAGCTCCAGCCAGACCATGGTCGATATGATCGCCAACGCACGCCGCTTTGAGATGCAAATGAAAGTCATCTCCAGCGTCGATGAAAACGAACAACGCGCTAACCAGCTGCTGTCAATGAGCTAAGAGCAGAGGAACTAACATGATTAACTCTTTATGGATTGCCAAAACCGGTCTTGATGCTCAGCAGACCAATATGGATGTTATCTCGAACAACCTGGCGAACGTCAGCACCAACGGCTTTAAACGCCAGCGTGCCGTGTTTGAAGATCTGATGTATCAGACCATTCGTCAGCCTGGCGCGCAGTCTTCTGAACAGACTTCTCTGCCTTCCGGGATGCAGCTGGGTACCGGTACTCGTCCGGTAGCGACCGAGCGTCTGCACACTCAGGGCAACCTGAACAAAACCGACTCATCGAAAGATGTGGCGATCAGCGGGCAGGGTTATTTCCAGGTACAGATGCCGGACGGCACGCTGGCCTATACCCGTGACGGCTCTTTCCAGACTGACCAGAACGGCCAGCTGGTGACCAACGCCGGTTTCCCGGTGCAGCCGGCGATCACTATCCCGGCCAACGCCCTGAACATGACTATCGGCCGTGACGGCGTGGTCAGCGTGACGGTGCAGGGTCAGACCCAGCCTACGCAGGTCGGCCAGCTGACGCTGAGCACCTTTATTAACGATGCTGGCCTGGAAAGCAAAGGTGAAAACCTGTACCAGGAAACGCAGTCATCGGGCGCACCGACCGACAGCACGCCGGGCAACAACGGCGCGGGCCTGCTCTATCAGGGCTACGTTGAAACCTCCAACGTAAACGTTGCCGAGGAGCTGGTCAGCATGATCCAGACTCAGCGCGCCTATGAGATCAACAGTAAGGCAATCAGCACGTCCGATCAGATGCTGGCCAAACTGACTCAGCTGTAAGTAAGACCGTGCCGGGTTCGCCCGGCGCTTAATAAAAGCTTTCTCTAATGATTAAAGGTTAATTCCATGGCGAAGCAAATTTCAGTGCCTGGACGCTTGTTAGTAGCCTTAGCGCTTCTGACGCTTAACGGTTGTGCTTTAGTTCCACGTCAGCCCCTGGTTGAAGGTTCGACAACGGCCCAGCCGCTGGCCGCTTCGCCGCCTGTGGTTAACGGCTCCATTTTTCAGGGCGTGATGCCGATGAACTACGGCTACCAGCCGTTGTTCGAGGATCGTCGTCCACGTAATATCGGCGATACGCTGACCATTACCCTGCAGGAAAACGTCAGTGCGAGCAAAAGCTCCACGGCCTCCGCAGGACGTGACGGTAGCGCATCCCTTGGTCTGACGGCGCTGCCTTCCGCGCTGACCGGCCTGCTGGGCGGCGAAAAAACCAATATCGACGCCAACGGCAAGAGCGACTTTGCAGGTAAAGGCGGCGCAACGGCGAACAACACCTTTATCGGCGTCATCACCGTGACCGTGAATCAGGTGCTGCCGAACGGCAACCTGAAAGTGGTTGGTGAGAAACAGATTGAGATTAACCAGGGTACGGAATTTATCCGCTTCTCGGGCGTGGTTAACCCACGCACCATCAGCGGCAGCAACAGCGTAGTTTCGACCCAGGTGGCGGATGCCCGCATTGAGTACGTCGGCAACGGCTATATCAATGAGGCACAGACGATGGGCTGGCTGCAACGGTTCTTCCTGAACCTGTCACCATTCTAAGAGGTTAAAATGCGTAAGATTATTCGATTCACCCTGCTGCTGCTGACTGCGGTCAGCGCTTTTGCCCACGCCGATCGCATTCGCGATTTGACCACGGTTGGCGGCGTGCGCGACAACTCCCTGATCGGTTACGGTCTGGTTGTCGGGCTGGATGGATCCGGTGACCAGACTACCCAGACGCCGTTTACCACGCAAAGTCTGAACAACATGCTGTCGCAGCTGGGCATTACCGTGCCCAGCGGCACCAACATGCAGCTGAAAAACGTCGCGGCGGTGATGGTCACCGGCAAGCTGCCTGCCTTTGGCCGTCAGGGCCAGGTGATTGACGTGGTGGTTTCTTCTATGGGTAACGCCAAAAGCCTGCGCGGCGGCACGCTGCTGATGACCCCGCTGAAAGGCGTGGATAACCAGGTTTATGCGCTGGCGCAGGGCAACATTCTGGTGGGCGGTGCGGGCGCTTCTGCCGGCGGCAGCAGCGTCACGGTTAACCAGGTAAACGGCGGCCGCATCACCGGCGGTGCGACTATCGAACGTGAACTGCCGAACAGCTTCGGCGCGTCTAACGTGATCAACCTGTTCCTGAACGAAGAAGACTTCAGCATGGCGCAGCGTATCGCTGACGCGATTAACGGTCGCTACGGCTCTGCTCAGGCGCTGGATGGCCGTACCGTGCAGGTACAGGTTTCCGCTAACGGCACCTCTCAGGTTCGCCTGCTGGCTGATATCCAGAACATCGATGTTTCCGTGCCGATTCAGGATGCAAAAGTGATTATCAACTCGCGCACCGGCTCGGTGGTAATGAATCGCGAAGTGATGCTCAGCTCCTGCGCTATCGCTCAGGGCAACCTGTCGGTCACGGTTAACCAGCAGCAGAACGTCAGCCAGCCGAACACGCCGTTCGCAGGCGGCCAGACCACGGTCACGCCACAAACGCAGATCGACCTGCGCCAGAGCGGCGGCGCGCTGCAAAGCGTAAACGCCAGTGCTAACCTGAACAGCGTTGTTCGTGCCCTGAACGCCTTAGGCGCCACGCCGATCGACCTGATGTCCATCCTGCAATCAATGCAGAGCGCGGGCTGTCTGCACGCCAAACTGGAAATTATCTGATGAGCAACGCCCAGTCTCTGATGGGAGCCGCCTACGACAGCGGCTCACTGAACAACCTGAAACGCCAGGCCAGCAACGACCCGAAAGCGCACGCACGGGAAGTCGCCAAACAGGTAGAAGGGATGTTCGTGCAAATGATGTTGAAAAGTATGCGCCAGGCGCTGCCGCAGGATGGTCTGCTGAGCACCGAACAGACGCGTCTTTATACCTCAATGTACGATCAGCAGATTGGGCAGGAAATCGCCTCGAAAGGGCTTGGCCTGGCCGACATGATGGTCAAGCAGATGGAGCAGGCGCAGGCGCCCGATGAGAAAGCGGGCACCGTGCCGATGAGGCTGGATAAAGACTTTATCAACACGCTGCCGCCGCTGGCGATGGCGATGGAAACAGAGCAGGAGCGGATCGTTCGTCAGGCCGTACCGCGCCTGCCTGCTTCGCCGGACAGACCGCTCAGCGGCGACAGCGCTGACTTTATTGCCAAACTGTCGCAGCCGGCGAAAGAAGTCAGCGCCGGTACCGGTATTCCTCATCACCTGATCCTGGCGCAGGCCGCGCTGGAGTCTGGCTGGGGCCAGCGGCAGATCATGACCGCAGAAGGCAAGCCAAGCTTTAACCTTTTCGGCATTAAGGCGACGGGCAGCTGGCAGGGCAAAACCACCGAAATCACCACCACCGAATATGAACACGGCGAAGCGAAAAAGGTGAAAGCCAAATTCCGCGTTTATGACTCCTATTTCGATGCGCTGAGCGACTATGTGAAGCTGATTGCCAACAACCCGCGCTACCAGGCGGTGACCACGGCGGCAACGCCGGAGCAGGGCGCGCAGGCGCTTCAGGCGGCAGGCTACGCCACCGATCCGAAGTATGCGCAGAAGCTGGTGGGAATGATCCAACAATTCAAGAACATGGGCGAGAAAGTAGTGAAAGCCTATAGCCAGGATATCGGCGATTTGTTCTGATTTTCCGCTCAAGTTTGCCTTATTTTTGCCGATAACGTTTAAAAGCCGGTTCCGCATCAGCGCATGCCGGCAACCGATTGTAATGCCGGCCCGTGCTGGAGCAATAAGGAACCGACATGTCTAACTTAATTAACACCGCTATGACCGGTATCAACGCCGCTTCGGCCGCGCTGAGCACCACCAGTAACAACATCAGCAATTACAACGTTGCTGGCTATTCACGTCAGACTACGGTTCTTGCCCAGGCAAGCAGCACGCTGAACGGCACGCAGTATTATGGCAACGGCGTGGCGGTGGCCAGCGTCAACCGCGAATACGATGCCTTTATTACCAATCAGCTGCGCAGCGCCAGCACCCAGTCCAGCGCGCTGACCACGCAGTACAGCCAGCTGTCCAACATTGACGATATGTTTTCCAGCACCACCAATACGCTGTCGACCACCGTGCAGGATTTCTTCTCTTCGCTGCAAACGCTGGTCAGCAACGCCTCCGACTCGTCTTCGCGTCAGGCGGTATTGGGTAAGGCCGACGGTCTGGTTAACCAGTTCAGGGTTACGGATACTTATTTACGTAACGTAGACAGCAGCCTGAGCACCTCGATCACCTCCAGCGTCGATCAGATCAACGGCTACGCTAAGCAGATCGCCAATATCAACCAGCAGATCACCAAGCTGAAAGGCGCGGGCGCGGGCAACGAGCCTAACGATCTGATGGATCAGCGCGATCAGCTGGTCAGCGATCTAAACAAAATTGTCGGCGTAACCGTCAGCCAGCAGGACGGCGGCAGCTATAACATCAGCATCGGCAACGGTATTTCGCTGGTGCAGGGCGACAGCTACAGCAAGCTGGCCTCCGTTTCTGCCAGCAGCGATCCGAGCCGTAAAACTATCGCTATGGTGGATAATACCAGCGGTAAGGCGACGGAAATCCCGGAAAGCCTGGTGACCACCGGCTCGCTGGGCGGCCTGCTGGCTTTCCGCACCGATCTGGATAATACCCGTAACCAGCTTGGCCAGATGGCGATGGCGCTGGGCGACAGCTTCAATACCCAGCACAAAGCGGGCTATGACAGCAACGGCGACGCGGGCGAGGCCTTCTTTAACCTCGGCGGCCCGTCGGTGACGTCCAACACCAATAACAGCAAGACGGCTTCGCTTTCGGCGGCCTGGACCGATACCAGCGCGGTAAAAGCGTCTGATTATAAGGTGAGCTACGACACCAACGGCTGGAGCGTAAAGCGTCTTTCCGACAATGCCAGCGTGTCCGCGAACCCGTCTACGGACGCCAGCGGCAACACCACGCTGAACTTTGATGGCCTGCAGCTGACGGTGTCCGGTACGCCAACGGCGAAGGACAGCTTCCTGGTGAAGCCGGTTGCCAACGTTATCACCAATATGAGCGTCAATATCACCGACGAAGCTAAAGTCGCCGCTGGCGATGCCGATAATGGTGTGAGCAACAACAAAAATGCTCAGTCGCTGCTGGATTTGCAGACCAAAAAAGTGATCGGCGGCAGCAGCACGGTGACGCAGGGCTACGCCAGCATGGTTGCCTCTATCGGTAACAAAACCAGCAACCTGCAAACGACCAGCACCACGCAGGGCAACGTGGTGACGCAGCTGACCAATCAGCAGCAGTCCGTTTCCGGTGTGAACCTGGATGAAGAATACGGCAACCTGACGCGCTATCAGCAGTATTACACGGCCAATGCGCAGATTTTGCAGACCGCCACGACCATATTTAACGCGCTGATTGGCGCCGTAAGCTGATTCCTCAGAAGGATAAAATCATGCGTTTAAGCACCACAATGATTTATGACCAGCAAATGCGCGGCATTTCTGATTCGCAGGCCAGCTGGCTGAAGTCAGGCGAACAGTTATCGACCGGCAAACGCGTGGTCAGGCCCTCGGACGATCCGGTCGCGGCGGCCCAGGCCGTTGTGCTGTCTCAGGCTCAGGCCGAGACCAGCCAGTACAAAACGGCGCGTAACTTCGCCACCAGCAGCCTGTCGCAGGAAGCCACCAATCTGTCTCAGGTGACCAGCGTGATCACCCAAGCGCAAACGGCGGTAGTGGCGGCTTCAACCGGCACGCTGTCGGACGAAGACCGCTCGACTTATGCAACCACGCTCACCAGCCTGCGCGATCAGCTGATGAACCTGGCGAACTCTACGGACGGTAACGGCCGCTATATTTTTGCTGGTTACAAGTCCGATACGGCACCTTTCACTCAGGATGCCAGCGGCAACGTCGCCTACAGCGGCGGCGATACCGCCATCAGCCAGAAAGTGGATGCCAGCCGCACCATGACCACCAGCCATACCGGCAGCCAGGTCTTTACCTCGCTGACCAGCAATGCGGTGGCGGAGCCGGACGGCAGCGCCAGTGAAAGCAACATCTTTACCACGCTGAACACGGCGATTAACTCGCTGAAGCAGCCGCTGGCGAATGCGGACGGCGCGACCAAAGATGCGGCGGCAGCGGATATGGCTAAGGCCAACCGTGGCCTGCGTAACTCCATGAACAACGTGCTGAAAGTTCAGTCCGAAGTGGGTACGCAGCTGAGCGAGCTGGACAGCATTGAAGCGAAATCTGACGATACCGCGCTGAGCCAGGCGACCCAGATGAGTAATCTGGTAGATGCCGATTACACCAGCACGATTTCGTCTTACACCATGAAGCAGGCTGCGCTACAGGCGTCTTATAAAGTGTTCAGCTCCATGTCGCAGATGTCGCTGTTTAAAATGAATTCTTAGGTTTACCCATTTTGGACGCGCTTAAACCGGGTGCGTCCGTTTTTTCCCCGTCTTCAGATTAACCTCCTGACGACGGGTTTTTTTTGCCTGTTGTTTGCTTATTCCACCACCAGCGACGTGCCGGTAGTATAGAAATGTTTGCCGGCAATATAGTGCAGGCTGCGCCACTCATCGCCCGCTTCTTCAAAGTGCCAGTGACCTTCTCTGAACACCCGGCTGTCAGCCCACGCGCTTTTAATTTCCCCGATAAATAAATCATGATCCTGCTGATTTTGTTCAAGCGGGATAAGATGACAAAAAAGCCAGGCGGCACAGCCTGCCACCAGCGGCGGCGCAACTTCCGGCAAGGAGAAAAGATCCACGCCCGATTTCAACAGCTTATCCTGCTCTTGATGACGTGAATGGGTGCCCAGGTAATGCACAAGGTCGGCCTGCGCGGCGGTGGGAACCTGGATAACAAACTGACCGCTGGCTTCAATCAGGCGGCGGGTAAAGGCGCTTTTATCAAGCACCACCGTTAATTTTGCCGGTTTGAAATCCAGTCCGCACGCCCAGGCGGCGGACATCACGTTTTCGACGCCTTCATGTGTTGCCGACACCAGGATTGTTGGGCCGTGATTGATCAGCCGATAAGCTTTTTCGAGTTCAACAGGTTGAAAAAAAGCATCCATAAATAGCCTCCTTTGAAATGGATAAATAAAGCTAAGCGTGGCGGCGGGATATGACAATGCCGGATGGCATCCCTTCACCGGAGTAACCGCTTCCGGTAACGAAACCACGTGTAAAACAGTCGCTTCTGCATGTCATTTGCTGACAATCTGCACTGCCCGTACCAAAAGGAAGCGACACGCCGGGTAAACCGGTTATGTTAAGCGGCACCGTCGCCCCTTGCAGACAGGTTGCGTCAACGCTTTGCCCCGCAATAGTAAACTGTTCAACGCCATGTTTATGAGCAGGAACTGGCAGCACTTACGTAATCAGCACGTCATAGCGTGAAAAATAATCGGCAACGCCATCGCGTAGCCGCCTGGCCGGCCTGATCCCGACCAAGGCCGGAAATCGAGCGTTTGGCGCGGATAATTACTATCAAAAATAATGATTAATAGCGGAGAAGCGGCGCATATCGTGCAGCCAGCATAGTATTGCGCCAGCTCAGGCAAAAAAAAACCCCGGTCAGTGACCGGGGCTTTTTATCAGCCTTGCTGCTTACTCAGGGCGGGTAGCCGGAGCCGTCGCCTGATGAGTGGCGGCATGACCACCTGCGGAACCTTTGCCTTCAAAGTTGAAGGAAGGACGCACCCAGTCGCTGTTGCGAGCAGGTTCTGCCTGGTACTCAGGCGCTGGCGCTTTGGTCATCGGTGCCGTGGCATGATGTTTAAAGGCCGGCGCGGCAACTTCAGGCTGCGCTTTTTCAGCAACGGCTGTTGTTGACGCCGGTGCTGCCTGAGCCTGTGGAGCGGCTTCAGCAGGTGCCTGAGGACGCGCTGGCGCAGCGGAAGCAACACGCGGTGCTTCAGCCTGGGCTGCTGGCGCTGCTGCTTCAGCCGGAGCATCAGTCTGCGCTGCTGGTGCTGCTGCTTCAGCCTGAGCCTGAGCTACTGGCGCTGCGGCTTCAGCCTGAGCCGGAGCCTGTGCTGCTGGCGCTGCTGTTTCAGCCTGAGCCGGAGCCTGCGCTGCTGGCGCTGCGGCTTCAGCCTGGGCCGGAGCCTCAGTCTGCGCTGCTGGCGCTGCGGCTTCAGCCTGTGCGGACGCAGAAGCAGGCTCGTCGCGACCGGCAACCGGCGCGTGCGGCTCGGAAGCCACTACGGGTGCTTTGACTTCTGGCGCGTTAAGCACTTCGGCTACCTGCTGCTCTGTTTGCTCGCTGACGTCGGCGGCGAAAGCCCGATCGGCAGCTTCGCTTTCTGCGGGTTCCGCAGCCGGGAAGGCGGCCTGTGCAACCTCTTGCGCGACTTCTTCATCAGCGGCGGAGATAACGGCAGGTTCTTCATTCACCGGCGCAGCAATCGCAGCGTTGTCGGTTACGGCTGTTGGCGCTACGGCAGCAGCGATTTCAGCCGATGTTGTTGGCTCGACAGAGTCTGGCTCAGCGATATGTACCGGCTGCGCTTCGTCCTGTACGTCCTGCGGCAGGCTTTCAGCGGCCGCCACGGCAACGGCTGCGGCCGTCTCTTCGTGACCGTAATCCGGCACTACCGACTGCTCAATCTCATGGTTATCAGAGATATGGGCTACCGGATAGGAGACCCACACTTTACCTGAAGCCATTTCCGGGGAAGCGGCGGCAAAGGTCAGCGGCATCGGCGACTGGTTCGGATAACGCTCGTCACGATAGCGACGACGACGCTGGCCGCTAACGCGCAGATGACGTGGCGAACGACGTGAACGACGCGGCATGCTGTTGGTGTCGCGCTCTTCCTCGTCAGCTTCCACGATATCCACCGCTTCGGTCAGGGCTGGCTGCTGTTCTTCAGCTGGCGCGGCTTCTTCCGGCGCGAAAGAGCGGGCTGCGGTCTGCTCAGCCGTCTCGATACGCACTTTCTGGCTCAGCTGGCGCGGCTTACGACGCGGCATTACCTGAACCTGCTCTTCACCCTGTTCAACAGCGACAGCCGCTTCTTCTTCTGGCAGTGCGCTTTCAACTTTTTCTTCCTGAGCGGCCAGGCGTTTTTCTTCCTGACGACGTTTGCGCTCGGCGCGCTGTTCGCGGCGTTGCTGCTGCTGCTCTTCACGCTGCTGGTTGCGAACTTCTTCACTGACCGGCGCATCATCCTGCGGCGTGACGTTGCGTTTGTTGCGACGATTCTCTTCGCGTGCTTCCGCCTGAGGATCGCTGTCGCGCACCATGCGCTCGTTACGATTGCTGTTGCGATTGTTGTTACGCTCGCCGTTGCGGTCGTTACGTTCGCCATTGCGGTCATTACGCTCGCCGTTGCGGTCATTACGCTCGCCGTTGCGGTCATTACGCTCGCCATTGCGGTCATTACGCTCGCCGTTGCGGTCGTTACGTTCGCCGTTGCGATCGTTACGCTCGCCGTTACGGTCGTTGCGTTCACCGTTGCGGTCGTTACGCTCGCTACGGTCACCGTAACGATCGCCATTGTTGCGGTCGCGACGGTTATTCTGACGGCGGTTGTTACGACGCTCGCTGCGCGGCGGGGTAGCTTCCGGCGCTTTCTCTTCTTCTTCCACCACGGCGGCAGGCTGAGGCTGTTCGGCTGGCTTCTCTTCGGCAGCGAACATCTTCTTCAGGCCACGCAGGAAGCGGCCGACCAGGCCCGGCTCGTTAGCAGCAGGCGCGGCGGCAGGCTGAGCGACAGCAGCAGGCTCGACAGGCGCTTCTGGTTCCGGCTCGTGCGGCACAGGCGGCGCATCCGGCATTACAAACGCGGCCAGAGCCGGTTGCTCAGGACGTTTGCGCTCGGCGTGCTCTTCTTCCGAAGGCAGCGCCATTTCGGCTTCATGCAGCTTTGGCAGATGATAGCTGAGGGTCTGCGTTTCTTCGCCGCTGCGCACGCGCAGCACGGAGTAGTGCGGTGTCTCCATCTGATCGTTAGGCACGATAATCGCGCGCACGCCGCCCTGGCGTTTTTCAATGGCGCTTACCGCTTCACGTTTCTCATTCAGCAGATAGGATGCGATCTGTACCGGAACAATAGCGTGGACTTCTTTGGTGTTCTCTTTCAGCGCTTCTTCTTCAATCAGACGCAGAATAGAAAGCGACAGCGATTCGTTATCACGGATGGTGCCGGTGCCGCTACAGCGAGGGCAGACGTGATGACTGGATTCGCCCAGCGACGGGCTGAGGCGCTGACGCGACATCTCCAGCAGGCCGAAACGCGATATATGGCTAATCTGGATACGGGCACGATCCTGGCGCACGGCTTCACGCAGGCGGTTTTCTACCGCGCGCTGGTGGCGAACCGGCGTCATATCGATAAAGTCGATAACAATCAGGCCGCCCAGGTCACGCAGGCGCAGCTGGCGGGCAATTTCATCCGCCGCTTCCAGATTGGTATTAAAGGCGGTTTCTTCGATATCGCCGCCGCGGGTAGCGCGCGCGGAGTTGATGTCGATAGCGGTCAGCGCTTCGGTGGAATCGATAACGATAGAGCCGCCGGAAGGCAGACGCACTTCACGCTGGAAGGCCGACTCGATTTGCGATTCGATTTGGTAATGGCTGAACAGCGGGATTTCGCCGGTGTACAGCTTGATTTTGCTGCTGAAATCGGGACGGCCCAGCGCGGCGATATGCTGGCGAGCCAGCTCCAGCACTTTCGGGTTATCAATAAGGATTTCGCCGATATCCTGACGCAGATAGTCGCGGAAGGCGCGAACGATAACGTTGCTTTCCTGATGGATCAGGAAGGGAGCAGGGCGGCTGTCGGCAGCCTTTTTAATCGCTTCCCAGTGCTTCATACGGAAGCTTAAATCCCACTGCAGCGCCTCGGCGGATTTGCCGACGCCTGCGGTACGCACGATCAGACCCATGCCTTCCGGGAGATCCAGCGCGGAAAGCGCTTCTTTCAGCTCGGTGCGGTCATCGCCTTCGATACGGCGGGAAATGCCGCCCGCGCGCGGATTGTTCGGCATCAGCACCAGGTAGCTGCCGGCCAGACTAATAAAGGTAGTCAGCGCCGCGCCTTTATTGCCGCGCTCTTCTTTATCAATCTGAACAATAACTTCCTGACCTTCACGCAGCACGTCTTTGATATTAGGACGGCCATGAGAGGAATAGTTGGCAGGAAAGTTTTCGCGGGAGATTTCTTTCAGAGGGAGAAAACCGTGTCTCTCAGCGCCGTAATCAACGAAGGCGGCTTCAAGGCTGGGTTCGATGCGGGTAATTTTACCTTTATAGATATTGGCTTTCTTCTGTTCGTGTCCTGGGCTTTCGATATCCAGATCGTACAGACGCTGTCCGTCTACAAGGGCGACACGCAACTCCTCCTGTTGAGTTGCGTTGATCAACATTCTTTTCATCGTAACTTACTCATTATTCTTACATTAGTGACAAAGCTACGGGCATAGTAACGCTGGACGCGTCTAAACCGATGGCCCCGTGTCTCATCGCAAAGCCGTCAACCTCCCGGTTGTCGCCAGCTCAAGGGGCGCAAATCTCGGTAGCCTGCTTTTCAACTGGAAAAACAGCGCGTTTATAAAGAGGGATAACCACCAGTGGTACCAGAGTGAACCTGTCCCGTCTTGTCGTCCAGGCTGCAACCCGCAGCCCGCTAAATGCCTGATTGCACAATACGTCTTACGCCATTGCTGCGTGTATGTACGATCCGGCAAAATTCTTATAACGCTATTCTCTTGTTTCACATGCGTTGAGCCAGTAAAACGGAATCATTATTCCACTGCTAAGCTTGTGATAGCAAGGTGACTTTTCCCGCTCTGCGAAGTTTATTCCAGCTTTTAAAACGATTTGCAGCGCTTTTCAGCAAATTGCCGAAAAAACAGGCATAAACCTTCTGCGGCAGAGGTCACTGTCAGTTAAGCACAGAAAAAGAAGTGGCGCTATGCTGACGCTCTATTTAGAATCGCCAACCATGAAAACCAATACTCCAGCAGTTCAAATTGTGACTATCGCCGCCGATGACGCGGGGCAGCGCATCGATAATTTTTTACGCACGCAGCTAAAAGGCGTGCCGAAAAGCATGATTTATCGCATTTTGCGCAAGGGCGAAGTGCGGGTAAATAAAGGACGCATTAAGCCGGAATACAAGCTGGAAGCCGGGGATGAAGTGCGTATTCCACCGGTTCGGGTCGCAGAACGCGAAGAAGCGGCCGTTTCGCCAAAGCTGGATAAGGTGGCCGCGCTGGCGAACGCTATCGTTTATGAAGACGATTATATCCTGGTGATGAATAAGCCCTCAGGCACCGCCGTTCACGGCGGCAGCGGGCTAAGCTTCGGCGTAATCGAGGGCCTGCGGGCGCTGCGTCCGGAGGCGCGTTTCCTGGAGCTGGTGCACCGTCTGGATCGCGATACCTCTGGCATCCTGCTGGTAGCAAAAAAACGCTCCGCGCTGCGTTCGCTGCATGAACAGCTGCGTGAAAAGGGGATGCAGAAAGACTACCTGGCGCTGGTGCGCGGCTCGTGGCCTTCCCATGTAAAAGCGGTGCAGGCGCCGCTGCTGAAAAACATTTTGCAAAGCGGCGAGCGCGTGGTGCGGGTAAGTAGCGAAGGCAAGCCTTCCGAAACGCGTTTCAAAGTTGAAGAGCGTTATGAAAAGGCGACGCTGGTCAAAGCCAGCCCCATTACCGGGCGGACGCACCAGATCCGCGTACACACGCTGCATGCGGGGCATCCGATTGCCTTTGACGATCGCTATGGCGAAAGAGATTTCGATGCTCAGCTGGCGGGAACGGGTCTGAAAAGGCTGTTTCTGCACGCCGCCGCGCTTAAGTTCACCCATCCGAACAGCGGAGAAGTGATGCGAGTGGAAGCGCCGCTGGATGATGAGCTGAAGCACTGCCTGGCCGTATTGCGAAAAACCTCTCCGGCGAAGTGATCTTTAGTGCAGCGTTATTCGACATTGGGCATGGATGCTCAGCGTCAGTAAAGGCAGGTCATAACCGGTTCTGGCAATCGTCAGCGGTAAAGACGGTTCGCCAGTGAGAGATAACGGACGATCGTATGTCTTAAATAATATGCCTTCAATAAATCAGTGATAAATTGCAGGCCCTGTTTTTAAGCGATTCCTCCCTGGCGCTACGCTAAGGCTAATGGCGGGAGGCGCTGTCCGGATAAGCGAACCGAGCGTGTCAGGGATGACGTTTTTTGCGTGTCCCGGTTCCGGATGGCCCCTCCCGCTTTCTTACAGGCTAAAGCGACTTAGCCCATGGGGACTTACGTATAGCCTTGAACCTCCTGACAAGCCAGAAACGACCTGCCAGCCTCAAAATTTCTGACCAGCCAGAAGCTGCCGAGCCGACAGGATCCTAACCTGCCAGCGGATCCATTCCCGCCTCGCGCAGCATTTCGCAAAGCGCGATTAGCGGCAGCCCGACCAGCGTATTAGGATCGCGGCCCGTTAATCTGTCGAACAGCGTAATACCTAATCCTTCGCTCTTAAAGCTGCCTGCACAGCCCAGAGGCTGCTCTTTGCGAACATAATTAATAATCTCCTGCTCCGTTAATAATCTGAAATCCACGCTGAAAGGTTCGCAGATCGCCTTTATGCTTTTCGTCCGGCTATTAAAAAGCGCAAGGCCGGTATAAAAAATCACGCTATGGCCGCTGGCCTGGCGTAACTGCTCGCAGGCTTTCTCTTCCGTATGCGGTTTTCCGGTTATTTTACCGTCTATTACGCAAACCTGGTCGGAGCCTATAATCAGATGGTCAGGATAGCTTGCCGCCAGCGCGCGGGCCTTCTGGCCGGCAAGGCGCTGCACCAGATCTATCGCAGATTCGCCGGTCTGCGGCGTTTCATCCACCTCCGGCGCTGCGGTAATAAAAGCGAGGCCCAGTTTCTCAAGCAAGGCTTTTCTGAAAGGGGAGGTTGAAGCCAGAACCAGCTGTGTCATAATTTTTTCCGGAATAGATAGCGCAGGAGTGCAGGACATTTTAAACTATGCGCCGCACTGGTTGCGAATAATGGGTGAAAGATGCTGTTAAACGGCCTTTTTCTTTGACTCTAACTCGTTACAAAGTTAATATGCGCGCCCTATGCAAAAGGTAAAATTACCCCTGACTCTCGATCCGGTTCGCACCGCTCAGAAACGCCTGGACTACCAGGGCGTTTACACCCCTGAACAGGTGGAGCGTCTTGCCGAATCGGTAGTGAGTGTGGATAGCGATGTAGAATGTTCGATGTCGTTCGCAATCGACAATCAGCGTTTAGCGGTGCTGAAAGGCACTGCGGCGGTCTCCGTTACGCTGTGTTGTCAACGCTGCGGCCAGAACTTTCCGCATTCTGTCCACGTAACGTATTGCTTCAGCCCGATCGTCAATGACGAGCAGGCGGAGGCACTGCCGGAAGCGTACGAGCCGGTCGAAGTCAACGAGTTTGGCGAACTCGACCTGCTGGCGGTGGTGGAAGATGAAGTTATCCTCGCCCTGCCGGTCGTTCCGGTGCATGATTCTGAACACTGTGAAGTGTCCGAGGCGGACATGGTCTTTGGCAAGTTGCCTGCAGAGGCGGAAAAACCAAACCCATTTGCCGTATTAGCCAGTTTAAAGCGTAAGTAATAGGAGTAAGGTCCATGGCCGTACAACAGAATAAACCAACCCGTTCCAAACGTGGCATGCGTCGTTCACACGATGCGCTGACCACTGCCACTCTTTCCGTAGATAAAGTTTCTGGCGAAACGCATCTGCGTCACCACATCACTGCGGATGGTTACTACCGCGGTCGCAAGGTCATCGTTAAGTAACTCACGGCCCAGCCGGCGATACTTTGACACGTTTGACCCTGGCGATTGATGCCATGGGCGGGGACTTCGGTCCCTGCGTGACAGTGCCTGCGGCAATGCAGGCACTGGCGTCCGATCCGCAGCTACATCTTCTTCTGGTCGGCGATCCCGACACACTCACGTCATTACTCGCAAAAGCTGATTCCGCGCTCCGGGAACGTCTACAGATTATTCCTGCCGAGTCGGTTATTGCCAGTGATGCCAGACCGGCACAGGCTATTCGTCATAGCCGGGGTTCCTCAATGCGCGTGGCGCTTGAGCTGGTAAAAGAAGGACAGGCCGACGCCTGCGTCAGCGCAGGCAATACCGGCGCGCTGATGGGGCTGGCCAAGCTCATGCTCGGATCGTTAAACGGTATCGAGCGTCCGGCGCTAATGACCGTGCTGCCCAACGTACGGGCTGGCAAAACGGTGCTGCTGGATTTAGGCGCTAACGTGAATTCCGATAGCGCTATGCTGGTGCAATTCGCGATAATGGGTGCGGTCATGGCGGAAGAAGTGCTGGCCATCAGCCGACCGCGCGTTGCGCTGCTGAATATTGGGCAGGAAGAAACCAAAGGTCTGGAAACGATTCGGGACGCCGCAGGTATTCTGCGTGACGCGCCGGAAATTAACTATATTGGATACCTCGAAGGCAACGAACTCCTTACCGGGAAAACGGACGTCCTTGTGTGCGATGGCTTCATCGGCAACGTCACGTTAAAGACAATGGAAGGCGTGGTCAGAGTGTTTCTTTCGCTGTTGCAATCGCCAGAAGGTAAAAAAAGGGCCTGGTGGCTGTCGCTGCTGGGGCGTTTGCTGAAAAAACGCCTGGCTAAGCGCTTCGGTCATCTTAACCCCGACCAGTACAATGGCGCCTGCCTGTTAGGGCTACGCAAAACCGTGGTAAAAAGCCACGGCGGCGCCAGCCAGCGCGCATTTGTTGCGGCGATAGAACAGGCAGAGCAGGCGGTGCGGCGGCAACTTCCGGATAGGATTGCCGCCCGCCTTGAAACTGTATTACCTAAGAGTGACTGAGCGGACATGTATACAAAGATTATCGGTACGGGCAGCTATTTGCCTGAACAGGTGCGGACTAACGCCGATCTGGAAAAAATGGTGGATACGTCGGACGAGTGGATTGTCACCCGTACCGGTATCCGTGAACGTCGCATCGCTGCGCCCGACGAGACCGTGGCGACGATGGGCTTTCATGCCGCCGAGCGCGCGCTGGAAATGGCGGGTATCGATAAAGACGATATCGGCCTGATTGTGGTGGCAACGACCTCCTCCAGCCACGCCTTCCCAAGCTCCGCCTGCATGATCCAGCAAATGCTGGATATTAAAGACGCCGCGTCTTTCGATCTGGCGGCGGCCTGTGCGGGCTTCACCTACGGCCTGAGCGTCGCCGATCAGTACATTAAAAACGGTGCGGTAAAAAATGCGCTGGTGATTGGTTCCGACGTGCTGGCGCGTATGCTCGATCCTGAGGATCGCGGCACGATCATTCTGTTCGGCGATGGCGCGGGCGCCGTGGTGCTTGGCGCCAGCGAAGAGCAGGGCATCATTTCCACCCATCTGCACGCCGACGGCCGCTACGGGCAGCTGCTGACGCTGGCTAACCAGGATCGTGAGAATCAGGCACAGCCTTCTTACGTCACCATGGCCGGCAACGAAGTCTTCAAAGTTGCCGTGACGGAGCTGGCGCATATCGTTGAAGAAACGCTGCAGGCCAATAACCTTGAGCGCGAAGCGATTGACTGGCTGGTGCCGCATCAGGCCAACCTGCGTATTATCAGCGCTACCGCGCGCAAGCTGGGTATGGAAATGGATAAGGTCGTGGTCACGCTCGATCGTCACGGCAACACGTCTGCCGCCTCTGTGCCGACCGCGCTGGATGAAGCGGTGCGCGATGGCCGCATCAAGCCAGGTCAGCTTATTCTGCTGGAAGCCTTTGGCGGCGGTTTCACCTGGGGCTCGGCGCTGGTTCGTTTTTGATTAACAGGATATAACAATGACGCAATTTGCTATGGTTTTTCCAGGTCAGGGTTCGCAGACCGTGGGTATGCTGGCCGAACTGGCGGCAGAAAACCCGCTGGTAGAACAGACGTTTCGCGAAGCTTCCGACGCGCTGGGTTACGATCTGTGGGCGCTGGTGCAAAACGGCCCTGCTGAAGAACTGAACAAAACCTGGCAGACGCAGCCCGCTCTGCTGGCTGCATCTGTTGCTATTTTCCGCGTTTGGCAGGAAAAAGGCGGATCTCAGCCTGCAATGCTGGCAGGACACAGCCTGGGCGAGTATAGTGCGCTGGTTTGCGCAGGCGTGATCGACTTCAAAGAAGCGATCAAACTTGTCGAACTGCGCGGCAAACTGATGCAGGAAGCGGTGCCGGCAGGCACGGGCGCCATGCAGGCGATTATCGGTCTGGACAACGCGGCTATCGCTAAAGCCTGCGAAGAGTCGGCGCAGGGCGAAGTTGTTTCTCCGGTGAACTTTAACTCGCCGGGTCAGGTTGTTATCGCGGGCAACAAAGCGGCGGTAGAACGCGCTGGCGCAGCCTGTAAAGCCGCTGGCGCAAAACGTGCGCTGCCGCTGCCGGTTAGCGTCCCGTCGCACTGCGCGCTGATGAAGCCCGCTGCGGACAAGCTGGCCGTCGCGCTGGAGGCGATTGTCTTTAGCGCGCCAACCGTGCCGGTCGTCAACAACGTGGATGTTAAGTGCGAAACGTCGCCTGAAGCGATCCGCAGCGCGCTGGTTCGCCAGCTCTACAGCCCGGTTCGCTGGACTGAATGCGTAGAGTTCATGGCGCAGCAGGGCGTTACGTCGCTGCTGGAAGCAGGGCCTGGCAAAGTGCTGACCGGCCTGACAAAACGAATTGTAGACACCCTGACGGCAACGGCGATCGGCGATGCGGCCAGCCTGTCAGCGGCGATCGAGCAGTAAAAAGAGGATGAAGATGAGCTTCGAAGGAAAAATTGCGCTGGTGACCGGCGCGAGCCGCGGCATTGGCCGTGCGATTGCAGAAACCCTGGTCGCGCGTGGCGCGAAGGTAATTGGTACCGCCACCAGCCAGAGCGGTGCGGATGCAATCAGCGCTTATCTGGGCAGCAATGGCAAAGGCCTGCTGCTGAATGTTACCGACAGCGCGTCTATTGACGAAGTGTTGGGAAATATTCGCGCAGAATTTGGCGAAGTGGACATTTTAGTCAATAATGCTGGCATTACGCGTGATAATCTTCTGATGCGTATGAAGGACGACGAGTGGCAGGATATCCTGGACACTAATCTGACTTCCGTATTCCGCCTGTCAAAAGCGGTAATGCGCGCTATGATGAAAAAACGCGTGGGCCGAATTATTACCATTGGCTCCGTTGTTGGAACAATGGGTAATGCGGGTCAGGCAAACTACGCGGCAGCAAAAGCGGGTTTGATCGGCTTCAGCAAGTCACTGGCGCGTGAAGTCGCGTCACGTGGTATTACCGTTAACGTTGTGGCTCCCGGTTTCATTGAAACCGACATGACGCGTGCGCTGACTGAAGAGCAGCGTGCGGGCATCCTGGCGGAAGTGCCGGCGGGTCGCTTAGGCGGCGCGCAGGAAATCGCCAGTGCCGTTGCATTTTTAGCCTCTGACGAGGCGGCGTACATCACTGGTGAGACGCTGCACGTCAACGGCGGAATGTATATGGTCTGATAATCGCGAAAACTATTTGCGTTATTTGCGGTAATGCCCGCAAAATAGCGTAAATTCGTGGTTTGACCAGCCGGGATTTAGTTGCATCTTTTTCAACATTTTATACACTACGAAAACCATCGCGAAAGCGAGTTTTGATAGGAAATTTAATAGTATGAGCACTATCGAAGAACGCGTTAAGAAAATCATTGGCGAGCAGCTTGGCGTTAAGCAGGAAGAAGTTGTTAACACTGCCTCTTTTGTAGAAGATCTGGGCGCTGATTCTCTTGATACCGTTGAGCTGGTAATGGCTCTGGAAGAAGAGTTTGATACCGAGATTCCGGACGAAGAAGCTGAGAAAATCACTACCGTTCAGGCTGCTATTGATTACATCAATGGTCACCAGGCGTAAGTGAGCATCTCCAGGCGGTCGCTCGACCGCCTGAGTTTTATCTGTAGGTCCCACTGATTCTCTTTTATCCCCTCCCTGGAGGACGAACGTGTCTAAGCGTCGTGTAGTTGTGACCGGTCTTGGCATGTTGTCTCCTGTCGGCAATACCGTAGAGTCTACCTGGAATGCTCTTGTTGCCGGTCAGAGTGGCATCAGCCCGATCGACCATTTTGAAACCAGTGCCTACGCAACGCGTTTTGCTGGCTTAGTAAAGGATTTCAACTGCGAGGAGTTTATCTCGCGTAAAGATCAGCGCAAGATGGACGCCTTCATTCAATACGGCGTTGTTGCTGGTATGCAGGCTATGCAGGATGCCGGTCTGGTCATTACTGACGAGAACGCGCACCGTATCGGCGCCGCTATCGGCTCCGGCATCGGCGGTCTTGGTCTGATAGAAGAAAACCATACCTCGCTGGTGAACGGCGGTCCGCGTAAAATCAGTCCTTTCTTTGTGCCTTCCACTATTGTGAACATGATTGCCGGTCATCTGACTATCATGTACGGCATGAAAGGGCCGAGCATTGCCATTTCTACCGCCTGTACAACCGGTGTGCATAACATTGGTCAGGCTGCGCGTATGATTGCCTACAACGACGCCGACGTCATGATTGCCGGCGGCGCAGAGAAAGGCAGTACGCCACTGGGCATTGGCGGCTTTGGCGCGGCACGTGCGCTTTCTACCCGTAACGACAATCCTCAGGCGGCAAGCCGTCCGTGGGATAAAGACCGTGACGGCTTCGTGCTGGGCGACGGGGCAGGTATCGTCGTGCTGGAAGAATACGAACATGCTAAAAAGCGCGGCGCGAAGATTTACGCCGAGCTGGTTGGCTTCGGCATGAGCAGTGATGCTTACCACATGACCTCGCCGCCGGAAAACGGCGCGGGCGCGGCGCTGGCAATGGAAAACGCCCTGCGCGATGCACAGCTGTCGCCGGAAAAAATCGGCTATATCAACGCACACGGCACCTCGACGTCTGCGGGCGATGTGGCAGAAGCGCAGGCTGTGAAATCCGTATTTGGCGCTGCGGCGTATGACGTAATGGTCAGCTCCACAAAATCCATGACCGGTCATCTGTTAGGCGCGGCGGGAGCAGTAGAATCCATCTACTCTATCCTTGCACTGCGCGATCAGGTCATTCCGCCTACCATCAATCTGGATAACCCGGATGAAGGTTGCGATCTGGATTTTGTGCCGCATACGGCGCGTCAGGTTAAAGGACTGGAGTACGCTCTGTGCAACTCCTTCGGGTTTGGCGGCACTAATGGCTCGCTGATCTTCCGGAAAATCTGATTGTCTGTTGTGAAAAAAGGCCCGCAAATGCGGGCCTTTTTTGTTTTATCCCCACGCTACTTTAGCCGTTTAAACGGACGTGAATCTACGCGAGGATGCAGGTAAGCTTGCGCGTAGCAAATAAGGAGAGCAGATGATCTGGATAAACGGTCAGCCTCAGGAGCATTTGTCCGTCAGGGACCGCGCCGTACAGTTTGGTGACGGCTGTTTTACTACGGCCCGTATAGAGCAGGGTGAAGTCTTTGACCTGCGCGCGCATCTTGAACGATTACAGCAGGCCTGCGAGCGCCTGCTAATCCGTGATGTTGACTGGCAAGCCCTGCGGCAAGAGATGAAGATAGCCGCCGCGACGCGTACAACCGGCGTGCTTAAAGTTATTGTTTCTCGCGGTGTCGGCGGCCGGGGCTACAGCGCCAGCGGCTGCCAGCAGGCTTCACGCATCATTATGCTGTCGGACTATCCGACGCATTATCATCAGCTGCGCCAGACGGGCGTAAGGCTGGCGCTAAGCACCATCCGTTTGGGCCGCAATCCGCAGTTAGCCGGTATCAAGCATCTTAATCGCCTGGAACAGGTACTCATTCGCACAGAGCTTGAGCAGACCGGCGCTGACGAAGCGCTGGTCCTTGACACTCAGGGGCTGCTGGTGGAATGCTGTGCGGCAAATTTATTCTGGCGTAAAGGCGAGGAAGTTTTTACCCCCGACGTGACGCAGGCCGGCGTAAACGGTATCCAGCGTCAGCGGGTGATGCGGCTGCTGGCCGCGCAGGGTGTCAGAGTCAGGGAAGTCAGCGTACCGCCACAGATCCTCGAACAAGCGGACGAAATTTTTATCACCAATGCGCTGATGCCAGTGCTGCCGGTAGTGGAGATAGACAACCGGTTTTATCGCTCAAGAACGTTGTTTAATCGGATCAATGAGCACGATTTTCAGGGAAATTTATGACAGTAAAACGCAAACTAGTCGGCGGGATCGTCGCGCTTGTTATCGCCGGTTTGGCTTTCAGCTACTGGCAAATTAAGCAGCTGGCCGGTTCGCCGCTCTCGATTAACCATGAGACGATTTTCACGCTTCCGGCCGGATCGGGCCGCGTGGTGCTGGAAGCCGAGCTGAACAGGCAAAAAATTATTCCGCATTCCATCTGGTTTGGCTGGCTGCTCAAGCTGGAGCCGGAGCTGGCGAATTTTAAAGCCGGTACCTATCGCTTCACGCAGGGTATGACGGTACGCCAGATGCTGGCGCTGCTCTCCAGCGGTAAAGAGGCGCAGTTCCCGATCCGGTTTATCGAAGGGTCGCGGATGCAGGAGTGGCTGGCGCAGCTGCGCGCAGCGCCCTATATCAAACACACGCTGGCTGACGATAAACTGACCACGCTGGGTCAGACGCTGAAAATGTCGGAGCAAAACGTCGAAGGCTGGTTCTATCCCGATACCTATTCCTACACCGCCAATACCACGGACGTGGCGATCCTGGAGCGGGCTCACGGCCAGATGGTAAAAATCGTCGATACGCTGTGGCAGAACAAAGCGGACGGGCTGCCCTATAAAGATAAAAATGATTTGTTAACCATGGCGTCGATTGTGGAAAAAGAGACGGCGTTGGGCGAAGAGCGCAGCAAGGTCGCTTCGGTATTTATCAATCGTCTGCGGCTGGGAATGCGTTTGCAGACCGATCCGACCGTGATTTACGGTATGGGCGACAGCTATAAAGGCACGCTGACGCGCAAGGATCTGGAAACGCCGACGGCCTATAACACCTATGTGATTGCCGGCATGCCGCCGGGGCCTATCGCCACGCCGGGCAAAGCCTCGCTGGAAGCCGCGGCGCATCCGGAAAAAACGGACTTCCTTTATTTTGTTGCGGACGGCAAAGGCGGACACACTTTTACCACTAACCTGGCGAGCCACAATCGCGCGGTCCAGGCGTGGCGCCTGCTGCTCAAGGAAAAAAATGAAAAGTAATTTTATCGTTATCGAAGGGCTGGAAGGCGCGGGCAAAACGACCGCTCGGGATACCATCGTTGCGACGCTTAAACAGCACGGCATTGAGGATATCGTCTTTACCCGCGAACCGGGCGGCACGCCGCTGGCGGAAAAACTCCGCGAGTTGATCAAGCAGGGGATTGAAGGCGAGCAGATCACCGACCGCGCGGAGCTGCTGATGCTTTACGCGGCGCGAGTGCAGCTGGTGGAGAATGTCATTAAACCGGCGTTGGCGCGCGGCGCCTGGGTGGTTGGCGATCGCCACGATCTCTCTTCTCAGGCCTATCAGGGCGGCGGGCGAGGCATGGATATCCGTCTGATGGCGCAGCTGAAACAGAGCGTACTGGGTGATTTCGCGCCTGATTTGACCCTCTATCTGGACGTGACGCCAGAAATCGGTCTGCAACGCGCCCGCTCGCGAGGCGCATTAGATCGGATCGAACAGGAGTCGCTGAACTTCTTTACCCGCACGCGTGAACGCTATCTGACGCTGGCCGCCGCGGACGAAAGCATTAAAACTATCGACGCCACGCAGGATATAGAGGGCGTCTCCGCCGCTATCCGACAGACGCTGGCGCAGTGGCTACAGGTACGGTCATGATCTGGTATCCGTGGCTTAACCAGCCTTACCGGCAGATCGTCGGCCAGCATCAGGCCGGACGCGGACACCACGCGCTGCTGCTCCAGGCGCTGCCGGGCATGGGCGATGCCTCGCTGGTCTGGGGGATCAGCCGCTGGCTGATGTGCCAGCGCAGAGACGGGCTGAAAAGCTGCGGAGAGTGCCACGCCTGTTGTTTGATGCAGGCCCATACGCATCCGGACTGGTACGAACTGTCGGCGGAAAAGGGCAAAAGCTCGCTGGGTATTGATGCGGTGCGCGGCGTTACGGAGAAGCTCTTCCATCATGCCCAGCAGGGCGGAGCGAAAGTGGTCTGGCTGCCCGATGCCGCTCAGCTGACGGAGGCCGCCGCCAACGCGCTGCTGAAAACGCTGGAAGAGCCGCCGGTGAACACCTGGTTTTTGCTCTGCTGCCAGCAGCCGTCACAGCTGCTGGCCACGCTGCGCAGCCGCTGTCAAAGCGTTCACCTGGCCGCGCCGGACGAGACGCAAAGCCTGAGCTGGCTGCAAAAGCAGGCTGGCGCATCACAGCAGGATTGCCTGACCGCGCTGCGGCTAAGCGGCGGCGCGCCTGCAGCGGCGCAAACGCTGCTGGAAAAAAGCTGGGCGGCGCGGCAGGCGCTGTGCGAGGCGCTGCCGGGGGCGCTGCAAAAAGATATGCTATCCTTGCTGCCCGTTCTGAACCACGACGACGCGGCGGCGCGTACCGGCTGGCTTTGCGCGCTGCTGGTGGATGCGCTGAAATGGCAGCAGGGCGGCGGGCGCTTTATCGCCAATGCCGACAGCCAGACGCTGGTGGCGGAGGTTGCCCGTCAGCTACCGGCCAGCGCGCTGGATGAGAGCATTCGCCAATGGTTCCTGTGCCGCGATCGCCTGCTGAACGTGGTGGCCGTAAACCGTGAACTCTTATTGACCGACCAGCTGCTGGCGTGGGAGCAAATGCTCCATGCTTCCGTGGTCGGCTAACGAACCAGAGAATAATTATGTTTTTAGTAGATTCCCACTGTCATCTTGACGGCCTGAATTATGAAAGCCTGCACCGCGATGTGGATGACGTGCTGGCGAAAGCCGCCGCACGCGACGTGAAGTTTATGCTGGCGGTAGCGACCACGCTGCCCGGCTATAAAGCGATGACCGACCTGATTGGCGATCGTCCCAACGTGGCGTACTCCTGCGGCGTGCATCCGCTCAATCAGGATGAACCTTATGATTTTGCCGAGCTGCGCCAGCTGGCCGCCGACGAGCGTGTTATCGCCATGGGCGAAACCGGGCTGGACTACTACTATCAGAAAGAAACCATGGCGCAGCAGCATGCCTCTTTCCGCGAGCATATTCGCATCGGCCGCGATCTGAATAAACCGGTTATTGTGCATACGCGCGATGCGCGCGAGGATACGCTGGCGATCCTGAAAGAAGAGAAGGTGGAAGGGTGCGGCGGCGTACTGCACTGCTTCACGGAAGATCGGGAAACGGCGGAAAAGCTGCTGGATATGGGCTTTTATATTTCGTTTTCCGGCATTGCCACTTTCCGCAATGCGGAAACGATCCGCGAAGCGGCACGCTATGTTCCGCTCGATCGCATGCTGGTGGAAACCGATTCGCCTTATCTGGCGCCCGTGCCTTACCGCGGCAAAGAGAATCAGCCCGCCTACACGCGCGATGTAGCGGACTATATGGCCGTAGTGAAAGGCGTCAGTATTGAAACGCTGGCCGAAGCCACCACCGCGAATTTCTCCCGCCTTTTCCACGTGCCGATGAGCCGTCTTACCGACTAAGCGCTTTATTTTATTGCTCGTAATAAATTTGTAAAAAAAGTAGTTCGTATCGCCTGTTTGTGGGCGATACGGCTTTTCAATGGGCAAAAACTGGCAAATTTCCGGGAATTAAACTACATAGCAGGCGGTTGTTCAGTGAAACGTGATAACCGTCAAACAAATGCTTTCGGAATTATTTTACAGTTCGTAATAAATCACGAGGGCGCAAAGCGCTCCACCCATAGCGGGTCCTCCCCCCGTTATATCGCGTTGAAAAGCGCGTAAAGCACCCATACTCAGGAGTTTCACACTATGTTCAAAAACGCATTTGCAAACCTGCAAAAGGTCGGTAAATCGCTGATGTTGCCGGTATCGGTGCTGCCGATTGCCGGTATTCTGCTTGGCGTAGGCTCCGCCAACTTCAGCTGGCTGCCCGCCGTTGTCTCTCACGTTATGGCGGAAGCAGGTGGATCCGTCTTTGCCAATATGCCGCTGATTTTCGCCATCGGCGTGGCGCTGGGCTTTACCAACAATGATGGCGTTTCTGCGCTGGCGGCGGTGGTGGCCTACGGCATCATGGTAAAAACGATGGCGGTCGTAGCACCGCTGGTGCTGCATATGCCAGCCGGGGAGATCGAAGCGAAGCATCTCGCCGATACGGGCGTATTGGGCGGTATTATCGCCGGTTCGATAGCAGCCTATATGTTTAACCGCTTCTACCGTATCAAGCTGCCGGAATATCTCGGCTTCTTTGCGGGTAAGCGCTTTGTTCCAATTATCTCCGGTTTCACGGCGATCTTTATCGGTATCCTGCTTTCCTTTATCTGGCCGCCAGTTGGTACCGCCATTCAGGAATTCTCACAGTGGGCCGCCTATCAGAACCCGGTAGTCGCTTTCGGTATCTACGGCGTAATTGAGCGTTCTCTGGTGCCGTTTGGTCTGCACCATATCTGGAACGTGCCTTTCCAGATGCAGATCGGCGAGTTCACCAATGCGGCTGGTCAGGTTTTCCACGGCGATATCCCGCGCTATATGGCAGGCGACCCGACCGCGGGCAAACTCTCCGGCGGCTTCCTGTTTAAAATGTACGGCCTGCCTGCGGCAGCGATTGCTATCTGGCACTCCGCTAAACCAGAAAACCGTGCGAAAGTGGGCGGCATCATGATTTCCGCCGCGCTGACCTCGTTCCTGACCGGCATCACCGAGCCAATCGAATTCTCCTTTATGTTCGTGGCGCCAGTCCTGTATGCGATCCACGCTATCCTGGCCGGTCTGGCTTTCCCTATCTGTATCCTGCTGGGGATGCGCGACGGCACCAGCTTCTCGCACGGCCTGATTGACTTTGTGGTGCTGAGCGGCAACAGCAGCCGTATCTGGCTGTTCCCGATTATCGGTATCCTGTACGGTCTGGTTTACTACACCGTGTTCCGCGTGCTGATTGTTAAATTGAATCTGAAAACGCCGGGCCGTGAAGAAACTTCAACGACGCAAACGGCAGGTAATTCCAGTGAAATGGCTGCTAACCTGGTTGCCGCTTTCGGTGGTAAAGAGAACATCACTAACCTTGATGCCTGCATCACGCGTTTACGCGTCAGCGTGGCGGACGTATCCAAAGTGGATCAGTCCGGTCTGAAACAGCTTGGCGCAGCGGGCGTGGTCGTGGCGGGTTCCGGCGTTCAGGCCATTTTCGGCACCAAATCCGATAACCTGAAAACCGAGATGGATGAGTACATCCGCAAGCAGTAATCAATCGGTAAGATAAAACAAAAAGCCCCACCTTCGAGTGGGGCTTTTTTTATCCGGCGTAAATGTCAGCCGCCAAAAAGGCCGCGATTCATCCATCCAATCCAGACAAGCGCGCCAGCAGCAGCTGAAAGGCTGCCGACAGCCAGCATTTGCACGCGCGCCAGCCTGCTCTGCTGCATGGCTAATGCATCCTCGCTCCATTGTTTTAAAGCTATAGTTTGCTGCTCATACTGTTGGTGGAGCTTCTGGCAAAAGGCTTCCGTTTGCTGTTGCGCTACCTTAAGCGCCTCGCTCACGTCTTTTTGCTGATTGGCAAGCTGATCTTCCACGCAACGAGCCAGCGCCTGCGATTCATCCTGTATCTGCTGACGCTGGCGCTGCCAGGCGATGTCGTAATGTTGCAGGCTTAGTTCAGTTTGTTGATGAAGCCTTTGTGCTTCCAAAAGCTTTTCGTCAAAGGCTTCCAACAATTGCTCTTTAGTCTGCTTAACTTCATGAGCAATAAGGATAAGCTGTTTAGCGCCTTTGGCCGTTAAGCCTTTTAATTCAAAATAGTCATTAATCAACTTTTCCAACGACTGCTGCTGTACTGCCAGCGTCTCCTGCTGTCCTTTAATGACCTCATTTGTTTCAGCTATCTCATTGGTCTGTTTTTTGATGCGGGTTTGTTGATTTTGCAGCTGCTGCTGTTGCTCATTCAGCATCTGGGCCTGGGCGATGGAAATCATCATCAGCTGGCCCAGCTTTTTAGCGAAGCTGGCCTGCAGTTCGGCGGCGTTCAGCTGCGCCGTTTCCAGCTCGTCAGAATTCCACCAGCGAGAGACCGCATGACGAGCCTCATGCTTTTCCCTGTCTTTTTTAAGATTATCCAGCTTGTCGTAATCTTCCTTGAAACTCTTCAACAGACCGGGCACATCTACCTGTCGGAGCATGGCTTCTGATACGCGAACCTGCGCCAAATCTTTAATGACATCCATTACAAAGGATCCTTTGCCAGATAATTTTCCAGAAGCAGCATGACATCAGCCTCTGCAGCGCCGAGCGAGTCGATGTTAGCGTCCAGTTGTTGATTGAATTGCTGATTCGCCTGTATTCGTGTGCGTTGGCTGGCTGCGGCGTCACTTTGGCTGTTGCGAGCGCTCTTCAGGTGGGATTCGATAAGCTGGTAGTCTGCACCGATCATGCGATAGCTTGCAGAATTCTGAAACTGGAGTTCCAGCCACTGTGCCATTTTCCCCATGTTCTCTTTACCCGCATCCAGACCGACTTCCATCGCCTTCAGGCGTTCGGTGCCGGTTTGAGAAAGCCAGTCGAAAAAACGATCCAGGCCGTAGACAACTAGCGACGAAACAATCCCTGTGAGGATAGCGGTGATGGCGGGAGAAAGGATCCCCACCATTGGCAGCAGCAGCGGAATGCCGGACAGAAAGCCTTTGATAGCCTCTTCAAACATGAGCCCCAAAGAGGTTGTTACTACACCGGCTAAAATTTTTGTCACGGCGCGCGCGGTTTCAATACCGGTCTGGCCGGGTGGCGGATTGATCAACATTTTTACCGCTTTCCACAGGCCTGCCATCCCTTCACGGATCACAGAGACAACTTTTGCTGCTGTGGTAATAAAGTTATTGATCAGAAAGGTCAGCAGGTTGCTGATAAATCCCTGCAGCAGGCCGTTTACAGCCGCATCCCACATGGCACGCAGTTTAGATAAGACTTGATTGACCACGCGTTTGAGCGCCGCCGTCAGTCTGTCGATCAGATTGCTTTTATCAGGGTCGTTAAACAGCCGCTTAAGCTCGATAAAGGTATGATTAACAAGCGTGTGCAATGCTATGCCCAGCGCCTGACGGAGTGCAGATCTTATCGCCTGTTGCGCCCCGGTTTTCGCCAGTTCCGCACCCTGTTTTTTTACCTGAGCTATCAGTACATCTTTTTTGACATGTGCCTCTGCCGTACTGGCCGTCTGTGCGAGCTTTTCCCTGTCTATGCCAAAATATTCTGTATTGCTCAGGCCTTGCCCTTTATTATTTTTACGCACCTTATCAGCCCATTCATTTTTCTCCATTTCCTGCATGGACTGATTGATATTACTCTCTGCCGCAACGAGGTTTTTAGGATCGTTAGCCATTGCTACCCGTTGCGCCTGCGTCATAAATAGATTATTACGGCTGTCTGTTTCAATGCGATTAGCGGAAACGACATGGTCGAGATGAGTTGTACCATCTCTTTTTAGTTCATTGCCGGTATAAGCAGAAATAACGGGTTCGTCTTTCATGAACATGTCTTTGCGTTTGCCAGACAGCTCTTTGTCGTAAGGCTTGCGGTTGTAGCCACCGCTGTTTGTCTCGGACCAGGCCTCGTAACGTGCTTTATCGCTGTCCGTCGCCACCACGCCTTTTTCGAAATTATGGGTAGTCGTTACGTTGCCGCCATCGCTGTCAGTAAACATCGTACTATTCAGTCCAAATGGACCAATTAGCTGCTGCAATATATGGCTTTGACAGCTTTCCAACAGCTCCTGCAGGCGCTGTTCACGTAAAGCGGGTCTTGTGTTACCGCTCTGATTACTCTCAGCCTCAGCAGCTGGAAAAGTAGACATGTAAATATCCTTTTATCAAGGCCATGTTCATTTTTAGTGGATAAACGTAGGCCAGGTGGGTATTGCTGAAACTATGGCATGACAAAGAGTCATAACTTCTTACTTGATTCAGGTGTTTATTCCACAAGTATTATCTCTGCTGTTAACTTAATTTATCAATAAAACTTATTTATTTTTTAAAGGGTAGTTATCTGCTGCCGATAATACGTATAGCGATATTATGGCCAATTTAAGACGGTTTGAGCTTTAGCCTGGTGTGCAATAAAAAGAGGAGATGCGCCGTTGCTTCTCGTGGCAAATAAATCAGTAGATCAAAAGCAGTCAGCCATAAAGGTGACGGATTATGTTACCCGATTTATATCTGTCACAGTCGGTAGTCATTGCCAGATACAAAGCACTGTCCTGCACCTTTTCATCAACAGTAGTCCGTCAGGAAAAGTGAACCCCCTCTCTGTAACACCTCAAACAGGCAAACGTTACTCGCGCAAAGCGTCACGTAAGGCGATAAATCTGCGGTCAGCGCCGCGAAAAGCGGCAGACAGTAAAGAAAAGCCAGCGGAAGGTTGAAAGAAAACAAATATCTCGCTCATACTGCCGTAACTCATCTCATAGCTTAAGGACATGCATCATGGCTGAAGAAACGATTTTCAGTAAAATTATCCGCCGCGAAATCCCGGCCGATATTGTTTATCAGGACGAGCTGGTCACGGCCTTTCGCGATATCTCGCCAAAAGCGCCGACGCACATTCTGGTCGTGCCGAATATCCTGATCCCTACCGCCAACGATGCGGTGGCGGGGCATGAAGCCGCGCTGGGCCGGATGATTGTGGTGGCCGCGAAAATCGCTAAACAGGAAGGGATCGCCGAGGACGGCTATCGTCTGATCATGAACTGCAATCAGCATGGCGGACAGGAAGTCTATCATATCCATTTGCATCTGGTTGGCGGTCGTCCGCTGGGCCCGATGCTGGCTGAATAACGTGCCGGAGGCACTATGATGCGGATTATCGTCCTGGGCGCCATGCTGGCGTTGCTGAGCGGCTGCGCCAGCGATCGCACGACCATTGATACTTCGCAGTCGCTGGTTATGGAATCATCGGTACTGTCGGCGGGGATCCTTACCGGCGAGCCGGTGATATCGGAGCATGAAGGGCAGCAGCGAGGCGCTTCGCAGCTCTATAACCAGCAGGAAAAACCCGTTACGCTCTACTATCGCTTTTACTGGTATGACGATAAAGGGCTGGAAATTCTGCCCTTCGAAGCGCCTCGCAAGATTACGGTCGCGCCGCATAGCAGTGTTGAAATATCGTCGCAAACGGGTAACCTGACGGCCAGTAAGGTTCGCCTTTACCTGTATCTGTAGGAGATTATTGCGTGGAAAGGAAGATAGCTAAACTCTCGGGCGTCATGTTGCTGGCGCTTATTCTTAGCGGCTGTGTGGTGCAACAGCAGCAACAGCCCGCGCCCGTCGAGCCGGTGCAGCCGGTTCCCGAACAGCCGCAGCCCGTGCCGACCCAGCCGCCGCCGCCGGAAACGGTGCCGCAGCCGCCTAAAATGCAGTCGATTAACTGGGATGCCAGCGTAACGCCGCTGGTGGCGCAAATGCTGAAAGCGGACGGCATCACGCCCGGTAGCGTATTGCTGATCGACGGCGTGAAAAACAGCACCAACGGCAGCCTGCAACGCGCCAAAGCCACCGCTTCGCTGCAAAGCGCGCTGCAAAATAACACCCAGTTCAAGCTGGTGACGCCTGAACAGCTTGCTACCGCTAAACAGACGCTGGGACTGTCAGCCGAAGACAGCCTGAGCTCGCGCAGTAAAGCCGTCGGCCTGGCTCGCTACGTTGGCGCACAGTATGTGCTCTATACCAACGCTAAGGGCGACGTAAAATCGCCGGAACTGCAAATGCAGCTGATGCTGGTGCAGACTGGCGAAATCATCTGGTCGGGTAACGGTGTCGTACAGCATTGATCCCGCACTGAGCAGGCTGATTAAACAACGATTTCCGGCGGAGCGATCCGCCGGTTCTTTTTTTCCGCTGCACGGCCTGACGGGGCTGACGGCAAAGGTGGAGCTGGAAAGGGCAACGCTGCTGGCCCGCCATCAGCGACAGGATAATCCCGTGCCGGGTGTGGATCGCCAGCGTGAGTATCGTATTTTACGCAAGCTTTCCGGCTGCGATCTCGCGCCTGCCGCCTGCGGCTATGCTGATAACTGGCTGCTGCTGGGCTGGCAGCCGGGCGAGGCGCTGAGCGAGGCGGCCTTTCCCGGCGCGCTGGACGCGGTTGTCAGCGAGCTGGCAAGGCTGCACCAACAGCCGCTCAGCGGCTATCCTTTGCAGCTGCAAAAGCTGCTGGAGCGCTACTGGCAGCTCAGTCGGCCTGCACGGCGGCACTGCGGCTGGCTGCGGGCATTGCAGCGGCTACAGCGGCGCGGCGAGCCAAAACCGCTGCGGCGGGCGCTGCTGCATATGGATGTGCATCCGGGCAATCTGATCCGTCAGCAAAATAGCCTGCGGCTGATTGACTGGGAGTATGCCAGCGATGGCGATGTCGCGCTGGAGCTGGCCGCGCTGGTAGCAGGAAACGCGCTGGATGCTGAGCAGCAGCGCGCGCTAACCGAGCGCTATGCCGCGCTGCAACGGCTGGATGCGGCAAGGCTACGGCAGCAGATGGCGCGCTGGCAGCCCTGGCTGACGCTGCTGGCGGCAAGCTGGTACGAGCTGCGCTGGCAGCAGAGCGGCGAACAGACGTTTTATACGCTGGCGGCACAGGCCTGGCAGCGAGTTCGATCATAAGAGGTAATCTGTGGGACCGGTAATGTTAGATGTGCTCGGTTACGAGCTGGACGCGGAAGAGCGGGAAATTTTACAGCATCCGCTGGTGGGCGGGCTAATCCTGTTTACCCGCAACTACCACGATCCTGAGCAGCTTCAGGAGCTGATCAGGCAGATCCGCGCGGCCTCGCGTCATCGCCTGGCGATCGCGGTCGATCAGGAGGGCGGGCGCGTGCAGCGCTTCCGCGAAGGCTTTACGCGCCTGCCTGCGATGCAATCTTTTGCCGCGCTGAACAGCGAAGCCGAAGCGGCAAGGCTGGCGCAGGAAGCGGGCTGGCTGATGGCTGCCGAAATGATCGCGATGGATATTGATATCAGCTTCGCGCCCGTACTGGATATAGGACACGGCAGCGCGGCAATCGGCGAACGCAGTTTCCATGACGATCCTGCCGTGGCGCTGGCGATGGCGCGCCGTTTTATTGATGGCATGCATGAAGCGGGTATGAAAACCACCGGCAAGCATTTTCCCGGTCACGGTGCGGTAAGCGCGGACTCGCATAAAGAAACGCCGCGCGACGATCGTCCCGAAGCGATGATTCGTCAGCACGATATGCAGATCTTTAAGCAGCTGATTGACGAAAACAGGCTGGATGCGGTGATGCCTGCGCACGTTATCTATACTCAGGTAGACCCGCATCCGGCCAGCGGTTCCTCGCACTGGTTGAAAAAAGTGCTGCGCAAAGAGCTGGGTTTCGACGGCGTGATTTTTTCCGACGATCTGTCGATGGAAGGCGCAGCGATTATGGGCAGCTATGCCGAACGCGGTCAGGCTTCGCTGGACGCCGGCTGCGATATGATCCTGGTCTGCAACAACCGTCAGGGCGCCGTCAGCGTGCTGGATAATCTGTCGCCGATCAATGCCGAACGCGCTACGCAGCTGTACCATCGTGGCACGTTTACCCGCCAGCAGCTGCTGGCTTCGCCGCGCTGGAAAGAGAGCAGCCAGGCGTTAAGCAAGCTGCAAACCCGCTGGCTGGAGCAGCGAGGCTGACGCATACACCACAGGAGAAGGGCGATGATCATCTATCTGCACGGGTTTGATTCAACCAGTCCCGGCAATCATGAAAAAGTGCTGCAGCTGCAGTTTATCGATCCCGATGTACGGCTGTTGAGCTACAGCACGCTGCATCCTAAACATGATATGCAATATTTGCTGAATGAAACCCACAAGCTTCTGAGCAGCAGCGACGATGAACGCGTGCTGATCTGCGGCGTAGGGTTAGGCGGTTATTGGGCCGAGCGCATCGGCTTTCTGAACGATATCCGTCAGGTAATGTTCAATCCCAACCTGTGGCCAGAAGAAAACATGCCGGGCAAAATCGACAGGCCTGAAGAGTATGTGGATATTGCCACCAAGTGCGTCAGCAACTTTCGGGAAAAAAACCGCGATCGCTGCCTGGTGATCCTCTCCCGACGCGACGAGGCGCTGGACAGCCAGCGTAGCGCGTCAACGTTGGGTGACTATTATGAAATCGTCTGGGATGACCACCAGCCGCATAAATTCAAAAACATCTCCTCGCACCTGCAGCGGATCAAAGCATTTAAAACGCTGGGCTAACCGCTAACGCTCGCCCGCCTTATCCCGGCGGGCAGCAAACGTTCACAAGCTTTTCTTCATCGGTCACTGCTCCGGCATAATATTACTCGTGGCGGCGGCCTGGCCGAATGTTGCTAACGTCGCTGATATCCCTGTCCGGATACGCCGCGCTTTCATGTTCCACAATCACCACGCTGTTATTCGGCATGTCAGCCAGCAGAAAGGCTACCGCGCCTGCCTGGCTATGACCACGTAATTGACTGTTTATATCAGCATCCTTTCAAACCAGCCTTTTTAAATAGCCGCTGTGTAGCTCATGTACGCACCCGTAAATAGCGATGTCTCTTCCCGCTTTGATTGCTGATTTAACAGGCCAGGCATTAATTAAATTCACCGCCTGCGCCATAAGGTGGTATTCGGTTAATTTTTCCTTCCCTGTCGTGGCTATTTTCATTTCAGGCTGGAAAACAGCCATCCAGTCGTTAAGCGAGTCGTACAGTTTTTGCAGATAGTGGGTTAACGGATCGGAAAAAAGCGGCGCGTTGACCTGCTGCAACGCCAGCGCGGCCTGGATACCGTCGCAGTCGTAGTGGCCGCACAGGATCAGGGTATCAATCTGCAAATGCCCGAGCGCGTATTGCAGCACGCTCATCAGGCTCTCATCCTCTTCCAGCACCATATTGGCGATATTACGGTGCACAAAAAGCTCGCCGGGATGAGCGTTAGTTAATACCTCGGCGGGTACCCGGCTGTCCGAGCAGCCTATCCATAGCGCCTGCGGCGGCTTGGCGGCCATCAGATTTAAAAAATAATTTGGATCGCGGTTTGCCTGCTGCTGCGCCCAGCTGCGGTTTTGTGCCAGCAGTCTGTTCAGTGTTTTCATTCCTTTTCCCTCTTCCTTTTTCGGCAGAATAGCCGGAATAGCTTAAGAGGATATTAATAACTAAGCCTGCTGCAAGTTTTTCAGGGTAATTATCATTAAATATGCCGGGTTTTTTATTGGAGCCTGATTTGGTTGTTTTAGTATATATTTAAATACGATTGCCACAGGTGATTGCAGGATAATAAAATAAACTGAAAAAGGGGACGTCATATTTACTCCACCCAATCGGGGAGGGTATCGGCCAATTATTCCTGTTGAGTCGCATTATCAGAGATAAAAAATCACTCAGGTGGTGAAATAAACACCTTGCGGACGCACCTTATCCTCCTCGAAACACGGAAAATTATTCAGCAAAAACAGCGTGCTAATAAGAAATGGTTGAAAAAAATTGACCTGTATCAATTTTTACAGGACGGCCGATTTCCCGCGTGCTATTCTGCCTGCAGATAGCGAATAAATCGCCAACCCTATGTTAATTAAGGATATTATTTAACCTTTAATTAACGACTGGTTCACAATTTAAGGGGGTCGTTTGACTACACCAATGAAGAAGATTGTTATTGTCGGCGGAGGAGCCGGCGGGCTTGAGCTGGCGACACAGCTTGGTCAGAAACTGGGACGGAAAAAAAAGGCGGAAATAACCCTGGTGGACCGTAATCACAGCCATCTCTGGAAGCCGCTGCTGCACGAAGTCGCGACCGGATCGCTGGATGAAGGGATTGACGCGCTGAGCTATCTGGCCCACGCCCGCAATCATCACTTCCAGTTCCAGCTGGGCACGCTGACCGAAATCGATCGGGACAATAAAAAATTACAGCTGGCGGAAATCCGCAACGAGCAGGGCGAGCTGCTGGTGCCGGAACGCGAAGTGGCGTACGACACGCTGGTCATGGCGCTGGGCAGCACCTCCAATGACTTCGGCACGCCGGGCGTTAAGGATCACTGCATTTTCCTGGATAACCCGCACCAGGCGCGCCGTTTCCATAATGAAATGCTGAACCTGTTCCTGAAATTCTCTGCCAGCGAAGGGCGCCAGGAGCAGGTGAATATTGCTATCGTCGGCGGCGGCGCGACCGGCGTAGAGCTTTCCGCCGAGCTGCATAACGCGGTGAAACAGCTGCACAGCTATGGCTATAAAGGTCTGAACAACAGCGCGCTGAACGTCACGCTGGTAGAGGCGGGCGAGCGTATTCTGCCTGCGCTGCCGCCGCGCATTTCCACCGCTGCGCATCAGGAGCTGACTAAGCTGGGCGTACGCGTGCTGACGCAGACGATGGTGACCAGCGCCGATGAAAATGGCCTGCATACCAAATCGGGCGAGTTTATCAATGCCGATCTGATGGTCTGGGCGGCGGGTATCAAAGCGCCGGACTTTATGAAAGAAATTGGCGGGCTGGAAACCAACCGTATTAACCAGCTGGTGGTAGAGCCAACGCTGCAAACGACCCGCGATCCGGATATCTACGCGATTGGCGACTGCGCTTCGTGTGCGCTGCCGTCTGGCGGCTTTGTGCCTCCTCGCGCGCAGTCAGCGCATCAGATGGCGTCGCGCGTGCTGGATAACATTCTGGCACAGATGAAAGGACGCGAGCAGAAAGCCTATGTTTATAAGGATCACGGCTCGCTGGTTTCGCTCTCGCGTTTCAGCACGGTCGGCAGCCTGATGGGCAACCTGATGCGCGGTTCAATGATGGTTGAAGGACGCATCGCGCGCTTTGTCTATATTTCGCTTTATCGTATGCACCAGGTCGCTCTGCACGGCTACTTTAAAACCGGCCTGATGATGCTGGTGGGCAGCATTAACCGGGTTATCCGTCCGCGCCTTAAGCTGCACTAAGTAAAATCAGGACCGCCTGATCTATAGTAACAGGGCTTATAACGATACCGTCGTTATAAGTCCTTCTTCTGCCGCATCCCTCCTAAGAACTCTCTTAAAAGCTTTTGCATTTGACTTTAAACATTTATTTCGTCCTGAATTCTTATTGTCATAACTGGTCCTGATAAGCACACTTTACCGGACAAAGCGCGTCGCGTATGGCCCGGACTCTGTGGCTGGCGACGATGCGTAATAACCGTTTCAGGAGACAGCCCTGTGAATAAATCAATGTTGGCAGGTATCGGAATTGGCGTAGCGGCCGCGCTGGGCGTTGCCGCTGTAGCAGGCATGAATGTATTCGAGCGTGAGCCGCAGTTTGCTCAGGTGCTCTCCGCCACGCCAATTAAAGAGACGACGAAAAATCCGCGTCAGGAGTGCCGTAACGTCACGCTGACTCACCGGCGTGCCGTGCAGGATGAGAACCGTATCGCCGGTTCCGTACTGGGCGCGGTGGCGGGCGGCGTGCTGGGTCATCAGTTTGGCGGCGGACGCGGACGCGATGTGGCTACCGTAGCGGGCGCGCTGGCAGGCGGATACGGCGGTAATCAGGTGCAGGGCGCTCTGCAGGATCGCGATACCTACACGACCACCGAACAGCGCTGCAAAACCGTTTACGATAAGCAGGAAAAAACGCTGGGCTATGACGTCACCTATAAAATTGGCGACCAGCAGGGCAAAATCCGCATGGATAACGACCCGGGGACACGCATCCCTTTAAACAGCAACGGTCAGCTGATCCTGAACAGCCAGAACCAGGCATAAGTTGCCCGGCCTCTGCTAAAGCATGACGCTCGGCCCCCTCTTAACGGAGGGGGTTTTTTTTAGCACTATGCTCGAATTTGCTTACCTGCAGCGCCCTTTATCACGATGCTCGTATTTGCTTACCTGCAGCGCCCTTTATCACTATGCTCGTATTTGCTCACCTGTAATGCCTTTCATCACGATACTTGAATTTGCTCACCTGCAACCTCCTTTATAAGTCCCTCCTGCAAGCGGTCAACCGTATTCTTATACAAAAAGACCAGGTGCTTTCCGAATTGATCCGTAGAAGCATTGACCTTTTTATAGTGGTTGGTTAAGGCAATTTATAATCAACTGCATGACTTAAGCTAAATTTATGTGGTTGAGGGGCTTACATAAATATTAGCCTCCGATCATTGTCAGAAATGCGGTTGTAACCATCCATCATGTCCGGGGCTTTTAAAGCAAGTAATACGAGGTTTTCTTGTGTTAATGTATGATTTTTAATGAAATAATTATAATTAAATGATTAATTTTCCCCTTTGAATCTCTCAATAATCGTGTCCTAATTTCCCTGAAATTCCTTTCTGATAGTGGAACGCTTAACTGATTTCATTAACCCCGCTCACTTATTAATGTAAGCTTTTTGTAAGTTTTTCTCTGTTTTTCCTTGAGCTTTCGCCCGGCAGGTGCATAATGTGCGCATAAAAATACGTAATACACATTTTGTTACATATTTGACGGGCAGAATAGTTATGCAGGGAAAAATGGAAAAGCGCCTGAAGTCGGCGCTGGCTGTTATTGGGCTAACCGGCTGCGGTGCGGTTTACGCAGCGCCGGGCGATGAGCAAATTCAGCATCAGCAGGAGCAGCAAAAAGCTCGCCAGGCCCAGATAGCGCCAAAAGCACCCGATATCCGTCTTGCCGAACCGCTCCCCGCACCTTCGCGGATAACTTTTCCGGCTGAAAAACCCTGTTTTACGCTTCAGCGCGTCTCGCTATCCGGCCAGCAGGCTCTGCCGCATTGGGTGCCGTTGCAGCGGCTGGCAAACCAGGCTGTCGGTCATTGCGTAGGCGTGCAGGGCATCAATCAGCTAATGGGCACGCTGCAAAACCGTCTTATTAATCATGGCTGGGTGACAACCCGGGTGCTCGCGCCGCCGCAGGATTTGCGTCAGGGCGAGCTGAAGCTGCTGATTGTGCCGGGTAAAATCCGTCGGGTTGAGCTGGCTCCCGGCGCTTCGCGCTACGTCAGCCTCTATCCCACCATGCCAGCGCATTCCGGCGACCTGCTGGATCTGCGCGATATCGAACAGGGACTGGAAAATCTGCAGCGCCTGCCGGGCGTCGAGGCGAAGATGGCGCTACGTCCGGCAGATAAACCCGGCGAAAGCGATATTATTATCGAGCGCACCCAGCGACGTTTCTGGCGTCTTGGCGCCTGGCTGGACGATTCCGGCACGGAAAGCACGGGACGGTATCAGAGCGGCATCATGCTGGCGCTGGATAATCCCACTTCATTGAGCGATCTGTTTTACCTGACCGCCAGCCGCGATTTGGGTTTCGCCGGCAGAAAAAGCAGCAAAAGCCTGACCGGACACTATTCGGTGCCGGTGGGGTGGTGGCAGTTTGGGCTGACCGCCAGCGATTACGACTACCACCAAACGGTGGCTGGCTACAGCCGCGATTTTCTCTATGCCGGGAAAAGCCGTTCGCTCGATGTGCAGGCCAGCCGGGTGCTGCACCGCAACGCTTCTTCTAAAACTCTCGCCACCTACGATGTGCTGGTAAAAGAGTCACGCAATTTTATCAACGATACCGAGGTCGTCAGCCAGCAGCGCCGTACCAGCGCCTGGCGGTTAGGGCTGTCGCATCGCCACTATATTGGTCCGGCCACGCTTGATGCCGGAGTCAGCTATCAGCGCGGCACGCGCTGGTTTGGCGCCTTACCGGCCTGGGAAGAGTCTTATCACGACAGCACCTATGCGACCGCGCTGGCAAAAATACTGACCTGGCAGGCGGCGCTGACGGTGCCATTCTCACTGCGTACTCAGCGTTTTAATTACAACATGCAATATCGTCGGCAGATGAGTAACACGCCGCTGACGCCGCAGGATGAGTTTGCTATCGGCAACCGCTGGACGGTGCGCGGCTTTGATGGCGAGCGCACCCTGAGCGCCAGCCGTGGCTGGACGCTACAGAATACGCTGGCCTGGCAGACGCCGCTGCCTGCCCAGGAGTTCTATCTTGGGGTCGACTATGGCGAAGTCAGCGGCAACAGCGCAATCCAGGGCGGTTTGCCCGGACGCCATCTGGCCGGAGGCGTAACGGGGTTACGCGGCGCCATCACGCCCGCCAACCTTAGCTATGACCTTTTTGCCGGGATCCCGCTCTCAAAACCAGAGGGATTTAAAACCGATCCGGCAACCTTTGGCTTCAGCCTGAACTGGAACTACTGACCCGCTTCTTTTGCCTGACAAGGGACTGTGCGCATTATGAACAAGCTTTGCTATCGCATTATCTTCAATAAAGTTCGCGGCATGCTGATGGTGGTGCCCGACATTGCCCGTAGCGGCTACGGCCATCTTGCCCGTCGCCGTCAGCGCAACTCGCGTACGGAAAAGCCGATCCGTATCAGTCCACTTAGTTTCGCGCTTTGGCTGGCGGCTGGGGCGGTTAGCCTGCCTGCGCAGGCCAATATCGTTGCCGACAGCAGCGCGCCCGGCAACCAGCAGCCGACGGTGATGTCCACCGCCAACGGGCTGCCGCAAATTAATATCCAGACGCCGAACGGCCAGGGCGTCTCGCGCAATCAATACAGCCAGCTCGATGTCGGCGAGCGCGGTGCCATTCTGAACAACAGTCATCAAAACACGCGCACCCAGCTGGGCGGCATGGTGGCGGCTAATCCCTGGCTGTCAAAGCAGGAAGCCAGCGTCATCCTCAATGAAGTCAACAGCCGTAATCCCAGCCAGCTCAATGGCTTTATTGAAGTGGCCGGAAAGCGGGCCGCGGTGGTTATTGCTAATC
This sequence comes from Erwinia sp. TECH1, assembly GCF_054057575.1. Lineage (NCBI taxonomy): Bacteria > Pseudomonadati > Pseudomonadota > Gammaproteobacteria > Enterobacterales > Erwiniaceae > Erwinia > Erwinia sp. TECH1. Next base: position 1,923,347 of record NZ_JBSRZK010000001.1, read on the forward strand.
CCGCAGGGATAACCTGCAACGGCTGCGGTTTTATCAATGCCAGCCGTAATACCCTGACCACGGGCCAGCCGATTATGGAAAACGGCCAGCTGAAAGGCTTTGACGTGAACGGCGGGCGGATCAATATCGAGGGCAAAGGCTTAAACGACAGCGATGCCGATTACACCCAGATCGTCGCACAGTCGGTAGCGGTAAATGCCAGGCTGCACGCCCGAGAACTGAACGTTGTTACCGGACGAAATCAGGTAGCTACGGAAGGTAGCGTAACCACGGTGAAAACCAGCGACGCGACCGCTCGCCCAGCCTATGCGCTCGACGTCGCCGCGCTTGGCGGCATGTATGCCAACAAAATCACCCTGACCGGCACCGAAAAAGGGGTTGGCGTACGCAATGCCGGCGAACTGGGCGCCGGCGCGGGCGAACTACGCCTGACCGTAGATGGCCGGCTGGAAAACAGCGGCACGCTGCAAAGCCAGGCCGCTTTGCAAATCGCTACTCAGGATGACCAGACCAACAGCGGCAGGATCCTGTCACAGCAGGCGGTCACGCTGGCCTCTAACGGCACCCTGCATAATGACGGCACCATCGCCGCAAAAGGCAGCGTGACGCTGACCGCCAACGGGATCGAGAGCAATGGCGGAAGCGCGCTGGCAGCAGGGGTTGATGACAGCGGCGCGCTGACGCAGCCCGGCAGCCTGGTTTTAACCAGTCAGGGCGAGCTGAAAGCGCAGGGCAAAAACCTGGCACGCGATGGGATCCAGGCGCACGGAAGCCGGGTCGATTTGGGTGGCAGCCAGACTGCGGCGGATGGGATAGCGCTAAGCGCTACCAAGGGCGACATCAGTACCACAGGCGCAACGGTGACTGGCAAAACGGTGCAGATACAGGCCGCTACCCGACTGAATAACGATGACGGTCAAATATCAGCCGGAAAGCTGGTCGTTGCTGCCCGGGACATCAGTAACAATCGCGGGCTGCTGCGTCAGCAAAACAGCGAGGCGCTGAGTCTGGACAGCGGGCAAATCCACAACAATCAGGGCACGATTGTTAACGCAGGCGATACCCATCTTAAAGCGCAACAAATTGAAAACCGCAGCGGGCTGATTGCCGGTAACGGTCATGCGCTTTCGCTGGATGCTCAGCAACTTGATAACCAGCAGGGGACTATACAGCTGGCTGGCGATGGCGCACTGACGCTGACCGCCTCGCAGCTTAATGGCAACCAGGGCGCGCTGCTGTCGGCCGGGGCGCTGGATCTGAAAGGCGGGCGGCTCGATCTCTCACAGGGGCATACTCAGGCGCAGGCGGTAACGCTGTCGGCGGAAACGCTCGATCACCGCCAGGGCCTGCTTTCCCAGCGCGGCCCTGGTGAAATGACGCTGTCGCTCTCTGGCGCGGCGGACAATCAGGATGGTCGCATGGAAAGCGGCGGCAGTCTGCGCATTGCTTCCGGCAGTCTGGATAACAGCCGCGGCACGCTGCTGGCGGCTCAGGGCGATCTGCTTCTGACCGCGGGCGAAGCGCTGAACAATAATCAGGGCGAACTGCTGGCCAACCGGGATCTGCGCCTTGCCGCAGCAAGTCTGGATAATCAGCAAGGACGCATTTCCGCGACGGGCGGCGAAGCACAGCTAAAAACGGATCGGCTTATCGACAACGATCGGGGGCGGATTGAAGCCAGCCAGCAGCTGACGGCGCAAAGTCAGGGAGTGAATAACCACGGCGGCACGCTGCTGGGCGATCGCATCGTAGTGGCTACGCAGCAGGGCGATTTTATCAACGCCAGCGGCAATGTAGTCGCGCAGGACACGCTCAGCCTGTCGGGCGGCGCGACAGATAATTACGCGGGCCTTATCCAGTCCGGTCACGATCTGACGATTGATACGCACGGACAAAAGCTGATCAACAGCGACAGCGGTAAAGGCGGCATCCTGAGTGGCGGCACGCTGACCCTAACCAGCGGCGAGACTGATAACCGTGGCGGCATCATAGCCGCACAGGCGGCTGGTATCGCCAGCGGCGCGCTGACGAATACCGACGGTACTGTGCTGGCAGATCGCACACTTTCTCTTACCACCGGCGCGATGGATAATCAGCGGGGCCTGTTGCAGGCGGGTGAGGATCTCTTGCTTGATACGCAGGGCGCAGCGCTTGATAACCGCGACAGCGGCGAACGAGGCGGGATCGTCTCTCGTGGCGATCTCAATCTGGCAACCGGGCGGATCCTGGGCGATCGGGGTACGATCCAGGGGCGGAACGTTGTTATCGACAGCCATGAGCAGGCGTTTGACCATCAGGACGGCAGCCTCAGCGCGAAGGAAAGCCTGCGGCTGAACAGCGGCGAACTGAACAACCGCGCGGGACGTATTCAGTCCGGCGGTGATATGCAGCTTGATACGCATGGCCGCACGCTTACCAATCAGCAGAGCGGAGCGTCGGGCGGCGTCATCGCGGGCGGCGAGCTGAGCCTCAACAGCGGCGATATAAATAACGACGCTGGCATGTTGGCGGCAGCGGGCAATATCCGGCTGCACAGTGGCGCGCTGAGCAATATTGACGGCACGCTGGCTTCAGACGGATCGCTGACGCTAACTGGCGGCGCGGTAGATAATCAGCGTGGCCTGATCCAGGCGGGCCAGGCATTATCGCTCGATACCCAGGGCGCAGCGCTGACCAATACCGACAGTGGCCAGAAAGGCGGTATTGTCTCCGCAGGCGATCTGCTGCTCAACACCGGGCAAATCAACGGCAGCCACGGCGTGATGATTGGGCAGAATGTCACAGTCGACACGCATCGGCAGACCTTTGACCATCAGCAGGGAGAGCTGGGCGCGCGGGGCGCTTTGCAGCTGGATACCGGCACGCTGAACAACCGCGCCGGATTGCTGGAATCAGGGCAGGATCTGCGGCTGGATACCCAGGGTAATCCCTTTATTAATGAAAATGGCCAGCTGATCGGCGGCGGCACGTTAACGCTTCACGCTGGAGAGATAAATAATCAGCAGGGCACGATCGTTGGCAAAAACGCGACCCGGCTTACCGGCGGAAACCTCAACAACCGCGCAGGTACGCTGAGCGGCGGTAAGGGGGAGCTGACTCTGACCGCAGGAGAAATACAGAACCAGGGCGGCCTGTTACAGGCAGGCAGCGATCTGACGCTGGACACCCAGGGGCAGGCGCTGATTAATACCGACAGCGGCAACCAGCACGGCATTGTCGCCCTGGGTAATCTGGATCTGCGCAGCGGCGGGGTTAACAACCAGACCGGTTTTATCGCGGCGGGCAATCTGGCGTCGCTGCAGGCCGCCGATTTGAACAACGTTCAGGGGCAGCTGGCCGGCAACGGCGGGTTGACCTTTAGCGGCGGAGCCTTGAATAACACAGACGGCAAACTGCAATCTGCGGGCGATATCGCGATTGATACCACAGGCCAGACGCTGATCAATCAGCGCGGCCTGATTGCCGGTTCTGGCGCGACCCGTATCGACAGCGGCGCGCTGGAAAATCAGCAGGGACAGATCCAGGGCGGAAAAGATCTGACGCTGGCGCTGGGCCAGAATGCGCTACAAAATCAGAGCGGCAAACTGTTTTCCGCCGGAACGCTGACGCTGACCGCGGGGCAGCTTGCTAATCAGTCCGGCCAGCTACAAAGTGTGGACGCCGGACGGTTAACGCTTTCTCAGCAGCTTGATAATAGCGACGGCCTGCTCCAGGGCGGGCAGGGGTTGACTATCACCACGCCACGCCTGCTCAATCAAAACACACAGAAGAGTGGTAAGGGCATTGAGGCCGGAACGCTGACGGTACAGGCAGACACGCTGGACAACAGCAAAGGCGCGCTGAAGGCAACGGCCATGCTTTCGCTGACCGTGCGGCAGGCGTTGGAAAACCTCAACGGGCTGATCTCCTCCGCCGGTACGCTGATTGTTCAGGATGCCGCTCAGGGACAGGCGCTGAGTATTAATAACCGTAAGGGCACGCTGATTGCCGATAAGCAGGCCCAGATCGGTGCCGCCTCGCTGAGCGGCGACGGGCAGGTGCTGTCACAGGGTGATTTGGGCATTACGCTGGCGGGCGACTTCCATAATGCTTCCCAGGTTAAAGCCAACGGCACGCTGCGGCTGGCTACGGGCGGCAGCCTCACCAATGACGGCACCATCAGCGCGCAGCAGGCGCTCTGGCTCTCTGCCCGCAACGTCACTAACGGCAAAAAAGGGGAAATCAGCGCGCAGGAAACGCACGTCACCGCTGCGGATACGCTAAATAACACCGGCCTGATAGACGGCACGCTGACGCACCTTGTAGCCAACGTGCTGAATAATACCGGCACCGGCCGCATTTTTGGCGATCGTATAGCCATTGCCGCTACGGTGCTGAATAACCTCAGCGACGGCGGCAAAGCGGCTGTGATTGCCGCACGGGATCGCCTCGATCTGGCTGCGGATACGGTGAACAACCGCGACCATGCCCTGATCTACAGCGTTGGCGATATGCATATCGGCCGCCAGCTGGACAGCAACTATCAGGCCATCGAGCAGGGGCGGCAGCTCAATAACGACGGGGCGACTATTGAAGCCGGACGGGATGCGGCGATCGCCATGGCCGAGGTCAACAATACCAACCGTAACCTCACCACCAAAACGGTCACCACGGAAAACGCTCAGCATCATGATGCGGTGCTGAAAGGCCATACCGATCGCTTCGACTGGAGCGAGGTGGATACCAGCCATAAAAATAAATATAAGGTGCACAGCGCGCGCATGCCGGACGGTACCAGCGGCAGCGAGTTTTATGAGTACACCTATCAGCGGGTAGTAAAGGAAACGCAGATCAAATCGAGCGATCCGGGCAAAATCCTGTCCGGCGGCAACATGACCTTTACCGCCGATCGCCTGTTCAATCATGACAGCCAGATTGTGGCTGGCGCCACGCTGGGTGGGCAGATTGGCGATCTGGATAACCAGGCCACGAAGGGAACGCGCGTCACGACGGATAACGGCAAAGTGGTGCGCTGGTACGCCAAGAAAAAGAAAAAGAAACTGGGCGGCACCAAGACTTCTCAAGGTAAAAGCAGCAGCAACTATCGTCCGGCTGCCGTAACGGAAACCATCGACCTGAAAACCTTTGCCTGGCAGGCGAACGCGGCGCCACAGGGCAGCGGCTATCAGACCGGCAACCGACAGCAGCAATCGGTAAGCATACAGGCGGGGGCGGTCGGCGCGATTAACGGCCAGCAGGCGGCGACGGCGGTCGCGCTGACGCCGTCTGGCGATACGGCTTCGCAACCCGTTATCGCACCGCGTTACGACAGCACTCTGACGCTGGACAAGCTGGCCGGGCAGAAGGATCGTCCGCTGCTGTTGCCAGCCGGGCAGCAATTCTCACTGACGCTGCCCGCCACGGTGGTTAACGGACAAAGCATTACGCCCGTTATCCGCGCCGTTTCGGCGGATACGCGTCTGCCGGACAACAGCCTGTTTTCGCTTCAGCCTGCCAGCGACAGCCACTATCTGGTGGAAACCGATCCGCGCTTCGTTAATCAGAAGCAGTGGCTGGGCAGCGACTATATGCAAAACGCGCTGTCGACGGACGGCAGCCAGACCCTGAAGCGACTGGGCGACGGCTATTATGAACAGCGCCTGGTACGCGATCAGATTACGCAACTGACCGGCAGTCGCTATACCGCGGGCTACAGCAATGATGAAGATCAGTTCCGCGGATTGATGAATAACGGCGTGGCTTTTGGTAAAACATACCAACTGACGCTCGGCGTGGCGCTGACGCCCGCGCAGATGGCGCTGTTGACCAGCGATATCGTCTGGCTGGTTAACCAGACGGTCACGCTGCCGGACGGGACGCAGCAGACGGTACTGGTGCCGCAGGTCTATGCGAAAGTAAAAGAAGGCGATCTTACCGGCGACGGCGCGTTGCTCGGTGGCGGTAGCGTGGCGCTGAATGCTCAAAAGGATATTACCAATAGCGGCACTATCCACGGGCGTGAAGTGACGCAGCTGACGGCGCAGACGCTGACCAACAGCGGGTATATCGACGGTAATCAGGTCAGCCTCAGCGCTCGCCAGGATATCGCCAACCTTGGCGGCACCATCAGCGGTGATAAATCTGTTTCGCTGCTGGCGGGACGCGATATTACCAGCCAGGCGACGCTGCGGGGCGACGGCACGGACAGATGGGTGGATCGGCCTGCGGGCATCTACGTGCAGGGTTCCGACGGCAAGCTGTCGCTGAGCGCTCTGCATAACATCACGCTGGCGGGTAGCGATATCGCTAATGCGGGTGAAAACGGCACCACACAGATCCGCGCGGGCAACGATCTGACGCTGGGCACCGTCTCCACGCAGCACAGTGAAAACGACAGCTGGGGCAGCGATAATTATCGTCGTCTTTCGCAGCAGAACGATGTCGGCACACGAATTACTACCGCAGGCGATTTGCAGCTCAGCGCGGGGCAGGATATTCATTCCCGCGCCGCAGAAGTGACGGCTGGCGGTACGCTAACGGCCAGCGCCGGGCGCGATATCACTTTAGGCACCGGCAACAGCAGCACCGATCTGGTCGAGCACAGCAAGCAGAGCAGCAAAGGGCTGCTGTCCGCCAGCAGCCTGGAAACGCACGACGAGGTACACGATCGTCAGGGGATTAGCACCACGTTCAGCGGCGACAGCGTACAGCTTCAGGCAGGCCGCGATCTTACCGTCACCGGCAGCAACGTGGCGGGCACGCAGGATGTGACGCTGAGCGCAGGACAGGATCTGAAAGTCACCACCGCGGCTGAATCCCACCAGGAAAATCACCAGCGCGAAGAGAAAAAATCGGGCCTGATGGGCACGGGCGGCATCGGCTTTACCGTCGGCCAGGCGATGCAGAAAAGCACCACTGACGCGGACGGCGCGCTCAATAAGGGCAGCACGATTGGCAGCAGCGACGGCAATGTGACGCTCAGCGCCGGTAACCAGCTTAACATCCACGGCAGTGACGTCATTGCCGGTAAAGATCTGACGCTCAGCGGCAGCGACGTGGCGATTACGGCAGCGGAGAACAGCCATACCGCACTGACCAGAACCGAGCAGAAGCAGAGCGGCCTGACGCTGGCGCTTTCCGGCACCGTGGGCGCTGCGCTGAACACGGCAGTCAGCGTGGCGCAGACGGCGCAGGATACCGGCGACGGCCGCCTGAAAGCGTTGCAGAACACCAAAGCGGCGCTGAGCGTCGCCCAGGCGGAGCAGGCGTATGAACTGGATGGCGCGCAGACCGCTGCGGCAACCGCACATAATGATGCGCTGGGCCTGAAGCCGGGCGATGAGGGCTATCAGGAAGGCGCGACCAACACCGTAGGCGTTAACCTCTCTTACGGCAGCCAGTCGTCTAAAAGCGAAACTCGCACGGAGAGCCATCAGGCGCAGGGCAGCTCGCTGGGCGCGGGCGGCAACGTGCAGGTAACCGCCACCGGCGCGCAGCCGGGCAGCCGGGGCGATATCACCGTGCAGGGCAGCCAGCTGCAGGCGGGCGGCGACATGACGCTGGCGGCGAAGAACGATATCAGCCTGCTTTCCGCGCAGAACAGCGAGCGAACCGACAGCAGCAACAGCAGCAAGGGCGGCAGCGTCGGCGTGGGGCTGACCGCCGGTTCCGGCGGCACCGGCCTCAACGTCTCGGCCAGCGTCAACGCGGCAAAAGGGCGCGCTAACGGCAACGGCCTGACGCACAGCGAGACGACGCTGAACGCGGGCAACGGCCTGAGCCTGAACGCCGGACGCGACACGCTGCTGCAGGGCGCGCAGGTCAGCGGGAACAGCGTGAAGGTGGACACCGGGCGCAACCTGACGCTGACCTCGGAGCAGGACAGCGACCGCTACGACAGCAGGCAGCAGAGCGCCAGCGCCGGAGCCAGCTATACCTTCGGCGGCGGCGGTGGCTCGGCCAGCGTGAACCTGAGCCGGGACAAGATGCACAGCAACTGGCAGAGCGTGGCCGAACAAACCGGCATCTTTGCGGGCAAGGGCGGCTTTGATATTACGGTGGGTGAGCATACGCAGCTTGAAGGCGCGGTTATCAGCTCAACCGCCGCCGCAGACAGGAACAGGCTCGACACCGGCACGCTGGGCTGGAGCGATATCAACAATCACGCGGAATATAAGGTTGAGCACGCGGGAGCCGGTATCAGCACCGGCGGCAGTATCGGCAGCCAGTTCGAAGGAAACATGGCCAGCAATATCCTGGCTGGCCTGAACGGCTCGGACAGCGCCAGTTCAACCACCCACTCTGCCGTCAGCGAAGGCACAATCGTTATCCGCGACGGCGAAAATCAGCAACAGGCTGTTGCAGAGCTGAGCCGCGACGTGGAAAATGCGAATCCGGGGCTTGCGCAAATCTTTGATAAAGAGAAAGAGCAGAACCGGCTGAAGGCGGCGCAGCTGATAGCGGAGATAGGGTCTCAGGTTGGCGATATCGCCAGAACCGAAGGCCAGATAGCCGGGGAAAAAGCGAAGCGTGACCCGGCAGCGCTTCAGGCGGCCAGAGAACAGCTTGCGGGTTCCGGCAAGCCGTTCACGGACGCGGACGTGGCAAAGCAGGCGTACAACAACGCGATGGCGCCGTTCGGCACGGGAAGTGCACTGCAACAGGGTATTCAGGCGGCGACAGCGGCGATACAGGGCCTGGCCGGAGGCGATCTGGCGAAGGCGGCAGCGGGCGGCGCCGCTCCTTACATCGCGAATATTATCGGCAGCAGCGGGCTGGATGACGCCGGTAAAGTGATGGCACACGCAGCGGTGAATGCCGCACTGGCCGCCGCACAGGGCAACGGTGCGCTGGCAGGTGCCGCAGGCGCTGCAACGGCTGAAATGGCCGGAATGATCGCGCTGGAGGTCTACGGTAAAAGCGCCGGTCAGCTGACTGAAACCGAGAAGCAGACGGTAAGCGCACTGGCAACGCTGGCGGCCGGTCTGGCTGGCGGACTGGCCGGAGACAGTACGGCCGATGCGATGTCGGGTGCTCAGGCCGGTCAGACGACCGTTGAGAATAACCTGATGGGTGGCACCGACGACGGGCAGATGAAGTTCGTTCAGGAGCACGGTAAGGATGTGCTGTCCTGCGCAGACGATCCTTCATCAGCCAGCTGTCAGCGTGGTGAGACGGTGAATAAAGCGATAGCCGCAGCTTTGGGAGCCGGTGCCGCAGGTGGTGTGATAGTTGCTGCTACGCCGGAACTTATAGCGACGGTACAGGCGGCGATCAGCGGATGCGGTTCGAATCCGGTGCTGTGTGCCAATGAGGTCAGCATCTGGGTGGCTGAAATGGCCGCAGGAGATGCCCTACCGGCTGGTCTGACGGTAGCGACAGTCAGCAAGATGTCGGCTAAAGAGCTGTCAGAGCTGAAGGCGTTAATGACGGTTGAGAAGCAGACCGGAAACAAGGTCACGAAGGAGTCGCTGGAAAGCGTGGTGACCAGCTCAGGCAGCAAAGGAAACTGGAATAAGGATCTCAATAATCCTCAGCCGAATACCATCTATAAGGTTGATGATAATAAAATATTTAAGACTGACTCTCAGGGAAGAACGGAGAGCGTCGAAAGTTCATTATCCTGGTCGACGAATGACCGAAATACCTATCAGCAATGCAAAGCGGGTAAATGTGGTGTTGACGGTGATGAAGGTGGGCATCTGATAGCCAGTATATTCAATGGTCCTGGAGAGAAATTAAATCTGGTACCAATGGATGGTAACCTCAATAAAGGTGCCTGGAAAAAGATGGAAAACACATGGGCCAATGCGTTGAAAGACGGCAAGCAGGTCAATGTTAAAATCGAACCATCTTATAGTGGTAGCAATGTAAGACCTGATAGCTTTACTATTACTTATCAAATAGATAATGAGCGTCCAGTGAGGGAAATTTTTAATAATGCACCTGGAGGTAAATGATGGCTTCTCGCGATGATGAATTATGTTCAGAGATCGGACGTATATTATTTGAATCAGCCCCTGAAAATGCGCAGAGAATCTTACTTGATGCTGAGTTATCACCTGAAGATGATCATGCAAAATTCTTATATGATTATGTTGACACGAAAGGCGTAAAAAATTGGTTTTTGCCGGGAACGCCAGCCACAGATAAGCTGCTTCTTGAAAAGCTAGTTGAACTAAGAAAATACTACGTAGCAAATAATCTTACCAATGACAAACCAGCATGGTACGGTTGCCTTGTTACAGTCGATCTTGAAAAGATGAAGATCAATTTAGACTATCGCTATAATTAAAAAGATCCCGGCCACGAAGTGAACTGAGCCGGGATCGTTTTATCTGCCGCTTACTCCTCAGCCAGCCGGATGATCAGCTGTCCGCGCTCCACCGTCACTTTCACCGGCTGCCCGGTTTCAAACCCCGCCTCTTCCAGCCAGTTGCCCCGGAGGTTAATGCTGGGACAGCGGCTGTAATAGGTGGTCATATCGTTACGGTCAGCGTGACGGATGCTGGTATATCCCACTTTCAGCTGACGTAACCTCAGCAACATCATCGTCTTCAGCCAACAACAATAAGGTGGTCGGCCTGCGGCCTCCGCTGAAAGAAGTTAATGCCCGCCCGGCTGCGTCTGTCTGTGCCGGGTCGTGCCCCGCAAAAGCGCGTGTCACTCCTTACCGTCACAGCCAGCTTCCGCTACCCGCCCCGGCCCGTGGTGGTCATGCAAACTCATCGTCTCTTCAGGCTATGGTGCTCCGGCGGCTAAGCAGGTGCCGCAGCGTGGTCATGCAGATACAGCGTTCCTTCAGTCATCGTGCTCCCGGCAGCGAAAGCGGAGGCCGTTCAGCGGTCATGCAAAGCCTCAGATCCTTCAGCCATCAGCGCGCCGGAGCGCCGTTCCGGCCCTTGCGGGCTTCGCCAGCCCACGCCCGGCAGGCGCTTCACCAGGCCACAGGCAAGCTGCGGCCCGGCTCAGCACCGCGATGTGAAACCGGTAATGACAGGCGCGACAGCGCTGCTAAAATGCGCAGGACGATAACGCAGGGAAAGCGTAATGAAAGCAGTAAGTAAATGGCCGGCATGGCTGCTGTGCCTGGTGCTGTGCGCCAGTGCGGTAGCGTGTCCGGGCGAAAAAAGCGCGTCGGGAAAAATAATCCCGAACATCAAAACGCAACAGGAAAAACTGGTTGTAAGCCACGGAAAGCACAGGGAAAAAACGTGTTCAGCCACCGAATGCGCAGCGGCATTAATGAAAGGCGGCTTTGACGTGACGGTGGGCGACCACACGCAGCTGAACGGCGCGGTTATCGGCTCGACGGCAGCGGCGGATAAAAACCGGCTGGATACGGGCACGCTGGGCTTCAGCAGTATTGAAAACCACGCGGACTATAAGGTTGAACACCAGAGCGTGGGCATGAGCAGCGGCGGCCCTATTGGCAGCCAGATGCTCGGCAACCTGGCCAGCACGATGCTGGCGGGCATCAACGGCGGCGGCAGCGCCTCGTCAGTGACAAAGTCGGCGGTGAGCGAGGGCGCCATTACCGTTCGCAACGGTGAGAAGCAGCAGCAGAGCGTGAACGACCTGAGCCGCGACGTGGCGAACGCGAACCCGGGGCTGGATAAAATCTTCGACAGGGAGAAAGAGCAGCGCCGGGTGGAGACGGTGCAGGCGGTGGTGGATATCGGCCTGCAGGCCAGCGATATCGTGAGGACGCAGGGCCAGATAGCCGGCGAGAAGGCGAAGCTGGACCCGAAACTGCTGGCGGCAGCGAAGACGCAGCTGGAAGAAAAAGCGCGGCAGAACGGGGTGAAAACGGCGCCCGGCTACGACGATATAGCGAAGCAGGCTTACACTAATGCCATGGCGCCGTGGGGAACGGGCAGCGCCCTTCAGCAGGGCATCAGCGCGGCGACGGCGGCGGCCTCGGCGCTGGCGGGCGGCAACGTGGCGGGAGCCGTTGCGGGCGGTGCGGCGCCGTACCTGGCGGGGGCGTCAGGCGGCGCGGCGGGCGAGTATATTGCGCAGCAGCTCTATCCGGACGTTGACCGTGCAGACCTAAGCGAGGAGCAGCGTCAGACCACCAGCGCGCTGGGGACGCTGGCGGCAGGGCTGGCGGGCGGGCTTGCCGGGGACAGTGCGGGTGCTGCGGTGACGGGCGCGCAGGCCGGGAAGAATGCGTTGGAAAATAATAATCTTCTCCAGCCACCAAGGGCTACGCCTGTACCCGTTCCGGGATTACCATTGAGTCCGGGTGACAAGGTAGTTCAGAATGCGAATAACATAATTGCATCCGAGCTGGATAAGACTCTGAAAAGGTCAGGAACTGAGGCGGATACTCCGCCGATCACTGATGGTCGTGCAATCGTTGAAGCGCGTGATGATACTGCAAAATCCCGCAATCCAAAAGTGGCGCATAATCAGCAGCATCAGGATGGCAGTAGTAACAAAACGGAAACTGCGCCGGTGAATGATGATCTGACCGGCGGAAAACTGGTTAATCCTTTTCATGATGAAAATAAAGGAACGTCACTGGTTACGCCGGATCGGTCTGGTGAGCAGGGACCAGGCAATACCGGGAATAGTGATGGTCTGCCGGATACGGGAGGCAATACAACGGTCACGCCGATTCCTGAGTATAATAAAGATGATTTAGCTTATTTGGCCCTAAGAGGAAAAGAAGCTCAAGAAACTGCCAGTAATTTAGGTTTTGAACGAAAAATAACCGCTCCTAAAGCGCCATTTAATTCTCCTGGGCAACCAGTATTCTTTGACGGTAAAACGTATATCACGCCTGATGTTGATAGCCATAATGTTACTAATGGTTGGAAAATGTTTGACCGTAAAGGAAAACGTATGGGGACTTATGATAGTGATCTAAAACGAGTTAAGGACTGATATATGTTTGGTATTTTTCCTGAAAGTGAAGCAGTATATGTCGATGGCGAGTGCGTCTTGCCAGCATCAATAATAATTGATGAATTTTCAGAAATGATGAATATACCTCTATCTTACTGGAGTGTTAATGACTACAAAGTTAACTGGCTAAGTTCACTTGAAGAGGGGCTGGCTAATAAAAAACATGCAGCTTTAGCTGTTTCAATGTATGAGCCAAACAATGCGAACTTTATATTTACTTGGGTGTTGTATTTTTTGGAAAGTAATGTTTTCGTTCAAAATATCATTTTGTTTTTAGATGACTGCCCCAGCTTTACTCCTGAAACTATAAATGATTTTATTGAGCCGCGAACAACGCATAATGAAGAAGGTATGAAAATATCAGAATGGGAAACTGATTTAAAAAGTGTTTTAGATTTCTACCATAGTCTGAAACGCTAATAAAACCCCGGCTATCGAGACGGGATTTTATTAATCTCATATCAGTTACTTTTTCGATCTGTTAAGACCCTTTTGAAATTAAAGATTTTCTTGGGGGCTGAGCCGGGAATTTCTGACAGCCGCTTACTCCGAAATGCGCCATTCCAAAGTTCATTCCTAGACCTTGCGTGACGCTCCCGCGGTATGGCAATCGCCTGGATAAACTCTGAGATCTTCAGCATGCAGTCAGATAACTTCTTACAGATTGGTTTCTGTATGTTTACCACTTAAGGCTCTACTTGAGATACCTGCAGCGGCTCATGTGGACTGATTATCAGCCTGCCCTTTATCACCCGCTCGTAAATCAGTGTTTCCTGCACAAATCTCGCCTTTGCTATTGAATGCCTGGCGGAGCAGATACATACGCTGACGACCACGAAAGGCCCGGACGGCAAAGAGGTGGTGAACGTTCAGGCGAACCTGATTGCGCACGCGGTAGTGGGCGCGGTGACCTCATACGCGTCGGGTAATCCTGCACTTGCGGGTGCTTCTGGCGCGGCGATGGGCGAGTACATCGTGCAGCAGAGGTATCCGGTAGTTAAGCGTGAAGACCTGGGTGAGGAGCAGCGGCAGACCATCAGCGCGCTGGGCACGCTGGCTGCGGACCTTGCGGGCGGGCTTGCCGGAGACAGCACGGGCGGTGCGATAACGGGTGCACAGGCCGGGAAGAATGCGGTTGAGAATAATGAATTGTTTAATCTACCCTCAGGCCTGAATAATTACGGCCTTGTACAGGGTAGCTTAATGACAAATACAGATAATCAGGTCGATGAAAATGGGAAAGCACTCCCGGGCATGACATTACAAGATAAAGCAGCTCTTTCGGCAGATATGGCTAAAGGCAACCTGACTGCCGGTCAGAATCCGGCAGTCAGGATTGTTAACGGCCTGGGGGGGGCAGGGATGACGACGTTTTTGGCGCCGGTGTTACTGCCAGCCACTGCGACAGCTGAGGCGGTGATGGGTGCAGGTGCGATAGGCGGCACAGCTAACGTGTTTAACCAACTAAGTAGTGGAGAGCCGTTCAGCGCAACGGATGCACTGATTGCAACCGGTGTCAGTTATTTACGCAGGGTAAAGGATTCTGGTTCACTGAAGCAGCGAGCGTTGCCGGTGCGTATGCGGGAGCCAGGCTGCAGGGTAAAAATACTTTAGCACCGATGATTGGAGCAGGTTTAGGGATACTGGGGGGCGCAGCGATAGGTAAAAGAGTGGAGAAGGTGCAGGACACAATCCCTCAGTTTACAATACCTAAAATAACAGGGGTAGTCGCTGAATCTGCAGGTTCTGAATATCTCGGGAGTTCCACACGAAATCTTGCTGAAAAAGTTCAAAGAAAACTGGAGAAAAGTAGTAATGCAAAATAATAAAATTAAAATTTTATTATTGTTAGTGGTTTTATGGGTGGTTGGCCTTTTTACTTTTCTTGTAGGTGGTCGATTACTTATATCTTTAGTATCCTATTGTTTAGTTGATGATTTTGATTTTGATAGAAATGACTTGATTAGAGGGTTGGAAATATCAATCGGATGCGGGGTTATTATTGGTGTGGGGCAGTTTCTCATGTCGAAAGAGAAATCAGCCTCACCAACAGACTACAAGTAAAATATGCTAATGCTGGCCAATCGATACAGGATGTTTTTTAACTGACGATTGATGCTTGGTTAGTTACAGGCCTGTCAGCCCTTTGTGACAAGTCGTTTAGAGAGAACGGGTTGAGAGGCAATAGTGCAGAGATTGGCCAGCGTCAGCCAGAGGGGCGGCTGTACCTTATCGGGTGAAAGTCATTCACGATATGGCACCCACGAAAGGCCTGGAAGGCAAAAGATGGTTAAAGTGGAGACCAACCTGATAGTGCACGCGGTACCGGGTGCGGCGCTGGCGGGAGCATCAGGCGGGGCGAGGGGCGAGTATATCGCACAGCAGCTCTATCCGGGGGTTGACCGTGCAGACCTGAGCGAGGAGCAGCGTCAGACCATCAGCGCGCTGGGGACGCTCGCGGCGGGGCTGGCGGGCGGGCTTGCCGGGGACAGCGCCGGCGGTGCGGTGACGGGCGCGCAGGCCGGGAAGAATGCGGTTGAGAATAATAATATAGTAAAAAACATTGCCAACACGGGTCTGGACTTTGTGCCAATCGTTGGAACAATAAAAAGCTTCAAAGAAGCAGAAACGGCAATAGACTATCTTGCAGTTGCAATAAGTCTGGTGCCTGGGGCCGGGCCGTTCGCAGGTAAGGCAGTCAAAGCTGCACAAGCAGCGTTAAAAATGGCGATGTGGTCGAAGCATCCGGGCTGATTAATAAAGCCAGTGATGAGTTTAAAGTCAAGGCGCTCGAGGGGGATTCATACAAAGAACTTAAAACGTGTGAAGTAGTGGGGGACGGATTAGAGCATGACCATATACCATCATTTGCTGCCATTCGGCAGGCTAAAGAAAATGAGCTTGGCAGGAAGTTAACGCCAGAAGAGGAAAAACTTTATATAACAATGCAACAGCTATCGAAGTACCAAGAGATGTGCATAAAGCAGGGCGTACTTATGGTGGTAAAAATACGCCATCTCAGGTAAAACAGGATGTATTGAATCTTTGTAATACAGAATGTCTTGATACTGACGCGCACAAAAAAAATTGATAGAACCTGGCTACGATTCGAAGGCGGTTGAGCAGGCAATAGAAAAATTCAAAGCAAGAAACCGGGAAACAGGGGTAACAAGATAATGTTAGCATGGGATGAGATTGCGCAATTTTTAGGTCACTATCAGAGTGATGAAGGATTCATTAACCTTTCCAGTGTTTTTAAAGAATTGCCCGGTTTGGAAGTAGGAGGCTTAGGCGACAGAACTTATTACTCATATTTTAAATCAGGTATTTTGTTTTTGCTGGAAAATGAGAAAGTAGAGCAAATTATGCTCTATATTAAGTCTGCTGAAGGATTCAGTGCCTATAGAGGCGAGCTGCCTGTTCCAGCTAGCAAGACAGAGGCTGAAATTATTGATATTTTAGGGTGCCCTACCTTATCAGGTGGTGGTACAACAGATATGCTTCTTGGCTACGTTAATCGCTGGATAAAATACGAAAGAGCCAGTTACGCGTTACATTTACAGTTCGATAGCAGTAACATTCTGTGCAGGATTACACTTTTAAATAATAAGTAAGTATACAATATATCAGCGAGCTGAATACTCTTTGGCTGCTGGCCTTGCGGGCGGAATCGCCAGAAACAGTGCCGGCGGTGCGGTAACGGGCGCGCAGGCCGGGAAGAATGCGGTTGAGAATAATGAATTGTTTAATTTGCCATCAGGATTCAACAGCTACGGTAATGCAGCAGTAACCTTGGGAGAAGCAATGATGAATTCAGGAGCTCCAGCAGAAAAAGTCAGTGCAGCACTGAGTAAAAATGCAAAAGGTGACTTGCCAGAAAGTGCGAATATTACAAAAGTTATCGTGAATGGTTATAAGGATGGTGTGCTGATTGCAGGAGCGGCTTACTTAGGCCCTGCTGCAAGTGTCGGAAAAGTCGTGACCAGTGCAACGATAGCTGAAATAGCTAATGGTACTTATCAATGGTTTGATATCAATAGCAAGAAGAATCAGAGCCTGCCTGAATATCAGCGAAAAACATGGGATTACTGAGGAAGTGCTTCTGCGGCTGTTACCGGGGCGCTGGCTCCAGGGCGTGGGATAGGAGCCAACTTAGGGATCTCACTGGGAGGAACTGTGTTTACTGATGGGCCTGATGAGGGTGCCTTAACTGGCACAAGCGCTGGATGGGCGTTTGGTACAGCAGTTGGCCTGATTGCACCACCGTTATTTAACCCTGTTTTAGGCTCAGGTTCTGCCCCTGTCGGTGATATTATAGGTGCAGTAGGAGGAGAATTTATTAGTAATGCTACAAAGGACGGGATCAATGAAAAGAAAAAATAAGCCAACTATAATTTTACTATTTTTAAGCATCGTATACATGGTTTTCTGCTGTTTAATTTTCTTTGCTTTGGCTATGATAATTATACAACTACTCATTGACCATAAATTGAGTATTGATCAATCAGATATTGAACATGTTTTGGCTGCAAGTATCATTGCGGGAACAGCTGCGGCTCTGAGAGCGTGGATCTTCGCGAAGATAGACGAGAAAAAGGCCCGAAAATCTCCTCCATCTTATCCTCAG
The DNA here is from genome assembly GCF_054057575.1 of Erwinia sp. TECH1. NCBI lineage: Bacteria > Pseudomonadati > Pseudomonadota > Gammaproteobacteria > Enterobacterales > Erwiniaceae > Erwinia > Erwinia sp. TECH1. The sequence continues at coordinate 1,940,865 of NZ_JBSRZK010000001.1, forward strand.
TAATTAGCGATCCCGACCACCAAGTTGGGATCTTTTTTACCGCTTAACTTTTCCTGAGCAGCAACGCTGGGCACGCCGGTCGGAGGCTTGGCGGAAGAAGGCGCGGACAGCGCGGTGACCGGGGCGCAGGCCGGGAAGAATGCGGTTGAGAATAACTCGCTGAGTGGAGATAACGCCCGTCAGCCAGTCAAAGAAAGTGCGGAATGGTGGAAGAAACAGGCACGCGACAAGCTGGGTAAAGGCACGACATCAGCTACAGCAAACAGCATTATTAATGCTATTGCGGATAGCGGCGATACGGCAACAGGTTCAGCGGATTATGTTGCCGATGCGGCAATGGCGCTGGCTTCGTGTGCAACGGGTAACGGCTACTGCCCGCAAGCATTGAATAACCTGTCCGGGAAAACCAGGCGGTAGTTGAAGATGGACGTAAAATATCAGAGTGGAGCACTGATTTAAAAAGTGTCTTTGATTTTTACAACAACCTTAAAGAGTAAGTAAAACATGGTTGTCAGCCTTGGTTTTTTAGCCATGTTTATATCTATAGGGAAATGCAATGAACTATTCGTACATAATAGCGAACGCACCGACAGGGAAAAAGCCGTAAGGGCGATGATGTGTGGATAGATATAAGCTATAAACTGAAGCAAGTTTCAAAGGACAACGACCGCTGTGCCAGCAGATAACCAGCGCGGGCGGCAGCCTCATCTTCACGGCGAGTGATAAAACAATTTTTAATGACGTATCGGCAAGAAATTTAGTACAATCCCATCTCAAATACAGGGATTTAATCAACTCAGTAAAAAAGGGAATGAGTAATGAAAGTAAAAATTACCGCATTGGCATTAGTTTGTAGTGGCCTGTTGGTCAGCACCGGCGTATTGGCTGACAGCCATACTTTGTCGGTTGGCTATGCACAGAGCAAGGTCGAAGATTTTAAAAATATTCGCGGCGTCAACGTTCAGTACCGCTATGAATGGGATTCACCCGTCAGCATTATCGGTTCCTTTAGCTATATGAAAGGCGATGACAGCTATTCTGAAAGGGTTGAGGCTTTTGACGATATTAGCGGTTATGATGGCAAAACGGATGTGAAATATTACTCGTTTATGGCTGGCCCGGCCTGGCGTATTAACGACTACGTCAGCCTCTATGCCCTTGCCGGTATGGCGCATACAAAAGTAGAAGACAAAACAACCTATCTTTCTGCGTATTCAGAAGAGGATAATGCAAGCAAAACGTCGTTTGCTTATGGTGCTGGCGTGGCTATTAATCCGACAGACTATCTTTCCGTAAATATCGGTTATGAAGGCACGCGCGTTAAATTCAATGATAACGTAGCGATAAACGGTTTTAATATCGGTCTTGGGTATCGTTTCTGATTTCTCCCTGTATGAACCCCGGCTAAACTGTCGGGGTTTATTACCTCGAATAGCTATTGAAACGAAATGATTCAATTAACAATGAGCGTAGAAAATGTTTTTTGGTGATCCTTATCGTTTTGCCATTTTTGCTGAATGTATTCCTGACTGGAATCCTCCTTCAGGCTCTTTCTACAATGGGCTTTTCTACTACAGTATTGACGGCAACTTTTTCCCGCAGGATTTAAGAACGGCAACGCTCTGTGTGGATGTTAATACACTCCTGGGTCCCGCTAATGCCCTGTACACGCCGCCGGTAAATGCAGAGGTGTTCGCTATGCCCGCACCTGACGCTTTCAAATATTTATATAGTCTGACCTGGCCAGAAAGCATGGCAGAGGAGGAGTACCCGGAAGGGGATCCTGTTTACCGTGCAGATACAGAAAATATTTCCGAAAGCGGCACCTCTGTTTTTGCTGTTTCCGATGGCAAGATGGTCAGGATCCTGGCAGCCAGAACGCAGCGACTTGTGCAAAAAAAGGATAGCGACCGCTATGAATGGGTCGATGAAAAGGCACTGAACATTGCTGAAATCACCCTTGCCAGCAGTGAAATAGCGGCAATTGTGGATAAAATAAAAAATTATTATTCTTCCCTTACGCCATTACCTGAATAAGCTTGTCCTGACAAGCCAGCAAGCCAGCAAGCCAGCAAGCCAGCAAGCCAGCAAGCCAGCAAGCCAGCAAGCCAGCAAGCCCAGCAAGCCAGCAAGCCAGCAAGCCAGCAAGCCAGCAAGCCAGCAAGCCAGCAAGCCAGCAAGCCAGCAAGCCAGCAAGCCAGCAAGCCAGCAAGCCAGCAAGCCAGCAAGCCAGCAAGCCAGCAAGCCAGCAAGCCAGCAAGCCAGCAAGCCAGCAAGCCAGCAAGCCAGCAAGCCAGCAAGCCAGCAAGCCAGCAAGCCAGCAAGCCAGCAAGCCAGCAAGCCAGCAAGCCAGCAAGCCAGCAAGCCAGCAAGCCAGCAAGCCAGCAAGCCAGCAAGCCAGCAAGCCAGCAAGCCAGCAAGCCAGCAAGCCAGCAAGCCAGGATGGCTTACACAAAGCCCCCGTTACTCCGCCTGAACACTGGTGCATCGTCGCTATCCTGCAACGCGCCGGGGAAATCCTTTATCCACTGCTTCACCTTTTTATGATTGATATGCGCTACGCTCAATCCCTCAATACAGCCCCACAGCTCGCGGCCGTTTTGCGCCGTGATCACAATACATTCCGGCATCACGCGTACTTTCAGCGGCATCCCTTCGGCAAAGCCTGCCTGCTCTATCCACTCGCCGCGTAAAAATATTGCTCGGTGCGCGGCGCGGCTGTAAAACTCGCAGCGAGTGGTCGGCTGCGGCGCTTCAGTTACGCGCGGTTCTGACTTACAATCCTTCTTAGCCATGATTAACTCCCAAACAGTTATTTGTGGTTAGCGGTGATAGCGGGCTCCACCCCGTTATTACCGCGCTAAAAACACCTCTCTTCTCCTTCTTCCTGTCTTCCCTCATTGCTTAAATATACGCCTTCTCCTGTGCAAACTCGCTGAAAACGCAACGATAAAATGCGAGGCAGTTCCACAAACTGCATTAATGTTTTTCTCTGACGTACCTCGCCTGGTTAATATCTTTTTTTACCATTGCTGAAACCGATTTCTGTGCCGGACGACAGGCTATTCAACGATAAATAACGGCAAGTCGGGGCGGACAGGCAATCCTCGCCAGACGGCCAGCGGCGGAAAATCGGCGATCGGCGTCCGACTGGTCAGCGACCCGTTCTCCACTAAACTCATTAAGGTAGTTGATAGATCCCCTTTATAACGGCAAGGAGAACGGCATGTCTGAACAAAGTGAAATGACTAACGTGTTCGCCAGTAAAATGCGCGACGCCGATCTGAACTTTATCGCTAATATCGCCAGTAAATTGGGCGTCGGCCTGGGCGTTACGCTGTTTGTAAAAGGCGCGCTGGTAACGGGCAACACCATTTCCGGTAAGGAATATTACGAGAAAATCGTCGAGTTTTTTGGCGACGCGCAGGAAGGCACGGTAGAGCAGGCGATAGCGAATTATTTTAAACGCACCGGCGAGGCGTACTACACGCCGGAAGATGACGACGCGTCAGTGCCGCTTAACTTTTTGCATCTGAAAGATGTCGCCTTCCGGTTAGGATCGGAAAAGTTCTCGCATCATAAAAACGGGCTGTTAAGGATTAAAATAGAAGAGATAGATGGCTTTATGTTGGGCATTTCGTCGAACGAATAATAGCGCGGCGTGCAGAGCTTTAGCGGAGAATAATCGTGTTAGCCTGTTATGCTCAGGCTAACCGTGCACCTGTCGGTAAAGCACGCCGTTGCTGCCTGCTGAGGGCAGGCGGCAACGGCAGCAGACGCATCAGGCGGCGTTTTCCAGCACCTGCGTCATAAAGTCGCGCACCCATTTCACCCGCAGCTTGCGCTCGGCGAGGTCGCGCACAAACTTCAGCTTCGTTGGGCCGTCAAGCCGCCAGTTCTGCGGCTCTTTTTGCAACAGGCCAATCAGCCAGGACGGGTCGGCTTTGTTTTTCTCCGCAAACTCGATAAAACCGCCTTTCTCGCTCGCTTCAACGCGCCGGATGCCAATTTTCTTCGCCAGCAGGCGCAGCGTGGCGATATCCAGCAGGTTGCGCGCCGGGTCCGGCAGCTGGCCGAAGCGGTCAATAAGCTCCACTTTCAAATCGTCCAGCTCGCCTTCCTGCTGCGCGCTGGCGATGCGCTTATAGAACGACAGGCGGGTATTCACATCCGGAATATAATCGTCCGGCAGCAGCGACGGCATCCGCAGTTCGATATCGGTCTGGCTGTTGGTCAGATCTTCCAGCGACGGCTCGCGGCCTTCCTTCAGCGCGTCCACGGCGTTTTCCAGCAGCTCCATATACAGCGAGAAGCCAATCGTCTCCATCTGGCCGCTCTGATCCTCGCCCAGCAGCTCGCCCGCGCCGCGAATTTCCAGATCGTGCGTTGCCAGCGCAAAACCGGCGCCCAGATCCTCCAGCGAGGCGATCGCCTCCAGACGCTTGTGCGCGTCGGTGGTCATCGCTTTTGGATGCGGCGTCAGCAGCCACGCATAGGCCTGATGATGCGAACGGCCCACGCGGCCGCGTAGCTGATGCAGCTGCGCCAGGCCAAAATGGTCGGCGCGCTCGATAATAATGGTATTCGCGGTCGGGATATCGATGCCGGTTTCAATAATCGTGGTGCAGACCAGCACGTTAAAGCGCTGATGATGGAAATCGTTCATCACCCGTTCCAGATCGCGCTCACGCATCTGGCCATGCCCCACGGCGACGCGCGCTTCCGGCACCAGCTCCGCAATGCGATGGGCGGCTTTTTCGATGTTCTCCACGTCGTTATAGAGGTAATAAACCTGGCCGCCGCGCAGCACTTCACGCAGGATAGCTTCGCGTACCACCAGGTTATCGAACTCGCGGACAAAGGTTTTCACCGCCAGACGACGGGCAGGCGGCGTGGCGATAATCGACAGGTCGCGCATGCCGCTCATCGCCATATTCAGCGTGCGGGGAATAGGCGTCGCGGTCAGCGTCAGAATATCAACATCGGCCCGCATCGCCTTGATGCGCTCTTTATGGCGCACGCCGAAGCGGTGCTCTTCATCCACAATCAGCAGCCCCAGATCGCGCCATTTGATTTCGCTTTGCAGCAGCTTATGGGTGCCGATCAGAATATCAATTTTGCCTTCACGCGCTTCTTCCAGGATCTGCGCCTGCTCTTTCGCGCTGCGGAAACGGGAGAGCATTTCAATGCGCACCGGCCAGTTGGCGAAGCGATCGCGGAAGTTGTCATAATGCTGCTGGGCGAGCAGGGTGGTCGGCACCAGCACCGCAACCTGCTTGTGGTTCTCTACCGCGAGGAAAGCGGCGCGCATCGCCACTTCGGTTTTACCAAAGCCGACGTCGCCGCACACCAGGCGATCCATCGCCAGCGGCTGGCACATATCGCTGAGCACCGCGTTAATCGCCTGCGCCTGATCCGGCGTGGTTTCAAACGGGAAACTGTCGCAAAACAGCTGATACTGCTCGCGATCGTGTTTAAAGGCAAAGCCCGCTTTTGCCGCTCGCTGAGCATAGATATCCAGCAGCTCGGCCGCCACATCGCGGACTTTTTCCGCTGCTTTCTGCCGCGCGCGCGACCAGGCATCGCTGCCGAGCTTGTGCAGCGGCGCGTTTTCGTCTGCGCCGCCGGCATAGCGGCTAATCAGATGCAGCGAGGAGACCGGCACGTAGAGTTTGGCGTCTCCGGCATAGGTCAGCATCAGGTATTCCGCCGTGATGCCGCCGGTTTCCAGCGTGGTCAGGCCAATATAGCGGCCGACGCCGTGCTCCAGATGCACCACCGGCTGGCCGGGATGCAGCTCGGCCAGGTTGCGGATCAGCACGTCCGGGTTGATAGAGCGGCGCGTGTCCTGACGGCGGCGGCTGACGCGCTCGCCCAGCAGATCGCTTTCGCAAATCAGCGCGCGGTTGCGCAGGCTGTCGATAAAGCCGTGCTCGCTGGCGCCGACGATCAGGTAAGCGCCGGGCTGCTCCGCCTCATGCAGCGCGTGAATGGTCTTCGGCACCAGCTTGATGCGGGCCAGCAGCTCCTGAAGCGCCTCGCGGCGGCCTTCGCTCTCTACCGAAAAAATCACCGGGCCGCTGAACGATTCCAGAAAACGACGCAGCGCATCCAGCGGCGCTTTCGCCTGCGCCTGGACGGCCAGGTCGGGCAGCGGCTGATAGCCCAGGTTAGTGTTGACGGCTTTTTCCGGCAGCGCCTCATTTTTCAGCTGCACGCGCGGCCAGTTTTTCAGCTCGCTGAACAGTTCGTTGGTGCGCAGCCACAGCTTTTCCGGCGGCAGCAGCGGACGCATCGGATCGACGCGACGGTTTTCAAAGCGCGCCATCACTTCCTGCCAGAAGCGTTCCGCTGCGCCTTCCAGATCGCCGGTGTTAATCAGCAGCGTATTGGCCGGAAGATAGCTGAACAGCGCGGGCAGCGACTGCTCAAAAAAGAGCGGCTGCCAGTATTCGATACCGGACGGCAGCGTGCCTTTGCTGACCTGCTGGTAAATGTGCTCGGCCTCGCGCCGGACGTCAAAGTGCTCGCGCCACTGGGTGCGGAACAGCTCAATGGCCGCTTTGTCCGTAGGAAACTCGTGCGCGGGCAAAAGATTGATCGCCTCGACCTCTTCCAGCGTGCGCTGGCTGTCGACGTCGAACAGGCGCAGGCTGTCGATTTCATCATCGAAAAAGTCGATGCGGTAAGGCTGCTCGCTGCCCATCGGATAGAGGTCCAGCAGCGCGCCGCGCGTGGCGTATTCGCCGTGCTCCATCACCTGATCGACGTGACGGTAGCCTGCCTGCTCCAGCTGGGAACGCAGCGTATCCCGCGACAGGCGCTGGCCCTTGCGCATCACCAGCGCATGGCCATGCAGAAAACTGTGCGGACAGACGCGCTGCATCAGCGTGTTAACCGGCAGGATCAGCACGCCTTTTTCCAGCGAGGGCAGATTATAAAGCGTGGAGAGACGGGAAGAGATGATTTCCTGATGCGGCGAAAAGCTGTCGAAAGGCAGCGTTTCCCAGTCGGCCAGCGTTAATACCGGCTCATCGGTAAACTGGCGGATTTCATCCTGCAGCCGCAGCGAGGTTTGCATATCCGGTGCGATAAGCATCACGGGGCCGCCGTGTCGCGCCAGGATTTCAGCACATTCCACCGCACAGGCGGCACCGGTTAATTGTCCCAGCTGGCGCTGGTCGCCTGCTTTTGCTGGCAGGGTATATCGGGCTTGTTCAGGCATAGTCAGTTAGTCGGTCTCTTCACATAAAGGGAGAGCAGAAAACGACGCGTTTCCTGTTCGGCTAACCGAGTATACCTCTATTTCGGCGATTGTTGGGTGTAGTGCATTCTGGGTCGGTCAATGTTTGCCCAAATGAGTTCTTTTTCGCCGTGATAGCTGTGATTGCCATCGTCCCACTTCACGTAATAGCCCGCCGGCGCATCGCCCTGTTCAAACACGTTGACGACCAGTCCTTTAATTTCGCCCGTTTTATGCCGGACAATACTGCCTTTTTCATACTTTGACATTATGACCACTCCCGCCTTTACTCTACGCTGCTCCCTTTAAGGGATAATTAAGTCTATGCCCTTTTTTGCGTAATAATTGAGTAATTAACGGTCGTTTTTAGTGTGATATTTCGCCAATAAAAGCGCGTGTCGCAAGAGATAACAAAACTTAGCAAAAGAGTCAGCGGCTTAGAGGTTCCATAACGCCGGGCTAACCTTTATCATCTTCGATCACTTTTTGCCTTATTACCGCCAGAAGACGGATTACATGTATCAACCTGTCGCGTTATTTATCGGCCTGCGTTATATGCGCGGGCGAGCATCAGACCGCTTCGGGCGGTTTGTATCCTGGCTTTCCGCCATCGGCATCACGCTGGGGGTGCTGGCGCTGGTCACCGTGCTGTCGGTGATGAACGGCTTTGAACACGAGCTGGAAAAAAGCACCTTAAACCTGATGCCCCAGGCGCTGATTAGCAGCGAGAAAGGCTCGATCGACCCGCAGCAGGTGCCGGCGGATTCGCTGCAGCTGAAAGGCGTCAGTCGCGTCACGCCGCTGACCACCGGCGACGTGGTGCTGCAAAGCGCCCGCAGCGTCGGCGTCGGCGTTATGCTGGGCATCAACCCTGACGAGCCGGATCCGCTGACGCCGTATCTCGCCAATGTGAAGCAGAGCGATCTACAGCCCAATCAGTACCGCATTATCGTCGGCGAACAGCTGGCGGAGCAGCTTGGGCTGAAGCGCGGCGACCAGCTGCGGCTGATGGTGCCGTCCGCCAGCCAGTTTACGCCGATGGGGCGGCTGCCCAGCCAGCGCCTGTTTACCGTTATCGGCACGTTCGCCGCCAACAGCGAGGTGGACGGCTATCAGATCCTGGTCAACCAGCAGGACGCCTCGCGCCTGATGCGCTATCCGGCTGGCCATATCACCGGCTGGCGGCTGTGGCTGGACAAACCTCTCCAGGTGGATACGCTCAGCGAGCAGAAGCTGCCGGACGGCCTGGTCTGGAAAGACTGGCGCGAGCGCAAGGGCGAGCTGTTCCAGGCGGTGAAGATGGAGAAAAACATGATGGGGCTGCTGCTCAGCCTGATTGTCGCCGTCGCCGCGTTTAATATCATCACCTCGCTGGGCCTGCTGATTATGGAAAAGCAGGGCGAAGTGGCGATCCTGCAAACTCAGGGGCTGACCCGCCGGCAAATTGTGCTGGTATTTATGGTGCAGGGCGCAACCGCCGGCATCGTTGGCTCGCTGGTCGGCGCGCTGCTGGGCGTGCTGCTTGCCAGCCAGCTGAATAATCTGATGCCGCTGATCGGCATCTTCCTGGATGGCGCGGCGCTGCCCGTCGAGATTTCCGCCGTTCAGGTGGCCACCATTGTTGTTATCGCGATGGCCGTGGCGTTGCTTTCCACGCTCTATCCCTCCTGGCGCGCCGCCGCCGTTCAACCCGCTGAGGCTTTACGTTATGAGTAACCCGATTCTGTTGCAGTGCGACAACCTGTGCAAACGCTACCAGGAAGGCAGCGTCCAGACAGACGTCTTGCGTAATGTTTCTTTCAGCGTGGCGCCTGGCGAAATGATGGCGATTGTTGGCAGCTCCGGCTCCGGCAAAAGCACCCTGATGCACTTGCTGGGCGGGCTGGATACGCCAACCTCCGGCGACGTGGTGTTTAACGGCAAGTCGCTGAACGGCATGTCTTCGTCGGCAAAGGCGGAGTTGCGCAACCGCGAGCTGGGCTTTATCTATCAGTTCCACCATCTGCTGCCCGATTTCAGCGCGCTGGAAAACGTCGCCATGCCGCTGCTGATTGGCAAGGCCAGCAAGGCGCAGGCCGAGGCGAAAGCCATTGATATGCTGCGTGCGGTTGGTCTGGAAAAGCGGGCGGCGCACCGGCCTTCCGAGCTTTCGGGCGGGGAACGGCAACGCGTGGCGATTGCCCGCGCGCTGGTAAACAATCCGCGTCTGGTGCTGGCGGATGAGCCGACCGGCAACCTGGACGCGCGCAACGCCGACGCCATTTTCGATCTGCTGGGCGAACTGAACGTGCGTCAGGGCACCGCTTTTCTGGTGGTGACGCACGATCTGCATCTGGCGAAGCGGCTTAACCGCCAGATGGAAATGCGTGACGGCGTGCTCAGCGAAGAACTGACGCTGGCGGGCATGGCGTAATGGCAAGTTCTCTTTCTCTGCTCCTGGGCCTGCGCTTCAGCCGTGGGCGCCGTCGCGGCGGTATGGTATCGCTGATTTCAGCGATCTCTACGGTTGGCATTGCGCTGGGCGTGGCGGTGCTGATTATTGGCCTCAGCGCCATGAACGGCTTCGAACGCGAGCTGAATAACCGCATTCTGGCCGTGGTGCCGCACGGTGAAATCGAACCGGTCAACCAGCCCTTTACCGGCTGGCAGTCGCTGCTGCCGAAGGTGGAGCAGGTTCCGGGCATTGCGGCGGCTGCACCCTATATCAATTTCACCGGCCTGATTGAGAGCGGCGCAAAGCTTCAGGCGATCCAGGTTAAAGGCGTCGATCCGCAGCAGGAAACCAAACTGAGCGCGCTGCCTGCCTATGTGCAGAATAATGCCTGGCAAAGCTTCGGCGCGGGCAAGCAGCAGATTATTTTAGGTCAGGGCGTCGCCAACAGCCTGAAGGTAAAGCAGGGCGACTGGCTGACTATTATGATCCCCAACAGCGATCCCGAACATAAGCTGCTCCAGCCGAAACGCGTGCGCCTTCAGGTCAGCGGCATTCTGGCGCTGAGCGGGATGTTGGATCACAGCCTGGCGCTGGTGCCGTTGCAGGATGCGCAAAATTATCTGGCGATGCGTGACAGTGTCACGGGCATCGCGCTGAAGATGACCAATCCGTTTGCCGCGCAGAAGCTGGTGCGGGACGCGGGCGAAGTGACGCACGCCTATGTCTATATCCGCAGCTGGATTGGCACCTACGGCTATATGTACCGCGACATCCAGATGATCCGCGCCATTATGTATCTGGCAATGGTGCTGGTGATCGGCGTGGCCTGTTTTAACATTGTCTCCACGCTGGTCATGGCGGTGAAGGACAAGAGCGGCGATATTGCGGTGCTGCGCACGCTGGGCGCCAGGGACGGACTGATCCGCGCTATTTTTGTCTGGTACGGGCTGATGGCTGGCCTGCTGGGCAGCGTCAGCGGCGTGGTGGTCGGCGTGCTGGCGGCCTTTAACCTGACGCCGATTATCCACGGTATCGAAACCTTAACCGGCTACCACTTCCTGTCCGGCGATATCTATTTTATCGATTTTCTGCCGTCAGAAGTGCACTGGCAGGATGTGGGCATCGTGCTGCTTACCTCGCTGCTGCTGAGCCTGATCGCCAGCTGGTATCCGGCCAGACGCGCCAGCCGCATCGATCCGGCGCGCGTGCTGAGTGGGCAGTAGCATGTATTACGGCTTTGACGTCGGCGGCAGCAAAATCGCGCTTGGCGTCTATAACGAGCAGCGCCAGCTTATCTGGAGCCAGCGCGCCGCCACGCCCACGCATGATTACGCGCAGCTGCTCGACAGGCTGGCGGCGATGACGGACGAAGCCGATAAGTTCTGCGGCACGCGGGGCAGCGTCGGTATGGGCATCCCTGGGCTGCCCGTGCCGGATGACGGCACGGTCTTTACCGCCAACGTGCCGGCGGCGCAGGGACAGCGCCTGCAGGCGGATCTGAGCCAGCGGCTGGGGCGGGAAGTCCGTATTGATAATGACGCCAACTGTTTTGCGCTGTCGGAAGCCTGGGACGACGAGTTCAAAGCCTATCCGGTGGTGCTGGGGCTGATCCTGGGCACCGGCGTGGGCGGCGGGCTGATAGTGGAAGGCAAACCGCTGACCGGACGCAACTTCGTCGCAGGCGAGTTTGGCCATATGCGGCTGCCGCTGGATGCATTGGAAGTGCTGGGCCGCGACGTGGCGCAGCCCCTCTGCGGCTGCGGCAAGCGCGGCTGTATCGAGCCGTGGCTTTCCGGGCCGGGCTTTGCCCGCCTGTGGCGGCTGCATAATCAGTCAGATCTCAGTGCGCCGGAAATCGCCAGCCGTTATTATCAACGGGACGAGCAGGCCATAGCCCATACCGCCCGCTATCAGGCGCTGTTGGCCGTTTGCCTGGCAAACTGGCTGACGCTGGTGGATCCGCATCTGGTGGTGCTGGGCGGCGGGCTGTCTGGTTTTGACGCGCTTTACGACGGGCTGGAGCAGCAGGTGGCAACGCATCTGCTGCCGCGAGCAAAGCCGCCGCGTTTTGCCAAAGCCCGCCATGGCGATGCAGGCGGCACGCGCGGCGCCGCTTTTTTGCACATTAAGGATTAGAGGATTTAACATGCGTACACCCCGTCGCCGGCTGAGACTGGCTCGCTACAAGAAAACCCGACGCAAGGTGCAGCAGCGTTTGCGTCAGCGCATTTTCGAACGCGACCGCAATCTGGAGATCGCCATGCATCCTTTACCGCGAGTTGTTGTCCTGACCGGCGCAGGTATTTCTGCCGAGTCGGGGATCCGCACTTTCCGGGCTGCCGACGGCCTGTGGGAGGAGCACAAGGTGGAAGACGTGGCGACGCCGGAAGGCTTCGCGCGCGATCCGCAAAAAGTGCAGGCTTTTTATAACGCCCGCCGTCGCCAGCTGACCAGCGGCGATATCCAGCCCAATGCGGCGCACAAAGCGTTGGCCGAGCTGGAAGCCGCGCTGGGCGACCACTTTCTGCTGGTGACGCAAAATATTGATAACCTGCACGAACGCGCGGGCAGTCGTAACGTTATCCATATGCACGGCGAGCTGCTGAAGGTGCGCTGCGTCTCCAGCGGCCAGGTGCTGCACTGGCAGGAAGACGTCAAGGAAGACGATCGCTGCCACTGCTGTCAGTTCCCGTCGGTGCTGCGCCCGCACGTGGTGTGGTTTGGCGAAATGCCACTACAGATGGATGAGATCTATCAGGCGCTGGCGCAGGCGGACTACTTTATCGCTATCGGCACCTCCGGCCACGTCTATCCGGCGGCGGGCTTTGTGCATGAGGCGAAACTGCAGGGCGCCCATACCGTCGAGCTGAACCTGGAGCCAAGCCAGGTCGGCAGCGAATTCGAAGAGAAAGAGTACGGACTGGCAAGCGAGGTGGTGCCGGAATTTGTGCAGCGCCTGCTGGCGAAGATCAAGTAACCCATGCCATATGGGACGGCAACCTGCCGTCCTTTTTCTGCATGGCTTTTGCGATTGTGTATATGATTGCCGTTACGTTTCTCAGGCAGAAATAAGGCTCAGGCGGGATTTCTCCCCGCCTTTTTTCGCTCGTGTTACGCCACGACTTCAGAAATCCACTTCACTGACGTGATATTGGTGAAGTTTGCCACATCACCCACAATCTCATCGATATGACCTTCCATGCCTTTTTGCAGATCCTCGACAGAGCGGCAAACCAGATGGCAGGCGGCAACATAAGGTGCTGGCGTACCTTCAGGTGTGCCAATGATTTTGTCGATGGAGAAGGACACCAGATAGTCGCCCATCCTTGCCTGGATCAGCGGCAGATGCACATCGCGATAGTAGTCATGATCGAACTCACCGTTTTCAACGTTCGGGTATAACACGCTATATTTAATCAAATTTCACCTCTTTGGTTGCGCCCGGCACGCAGCGCGCCGGGTAATCCTCATTATAGCGAGGAGGCACGCAAGGTGATTAGCGCCCTGAGTCACGACTGTATCTGTGCTTTGCCTTTGGCAGCGTGGCTGATACAGCAGGCCGCGCGCATAGTCTCTGGCGCAACGGCAGTCACGCCAGCCGGTAAAATAGCGCTCAAATCGGCAACCCGTCTTGGCGGCGTGGCAAACAAAAAACCAGATGTGCCACTATCCCACCCACCAGCCCCCAGAACGCCGCGCCAATCCCCAGTAGCGACAGGCCCGACGCCGTGATCAGAAAGGTAATCACCGCCGCGTCACGTTGTTTATCCTCCGCCAGCGCGCGCTGCAGGCTGCCCGCTATTGTTCCCAGCAGCGCCAGCCCGGCGAGGGTATGAATAAGCGCAGGCGGCAGCGCGCTGAACAGCTGACCAATCGCGCCGCCAAACAGGCCCGCCAGCAGATAGAAAAAGCCTGCGCAGACCGCGCCCCAGTAGCGACGCTGCGGATCGGGATGCACGTCCGGCCCCATACAGATTGCCGCCGTAATGGCCGCGATACAGACGGAAAAACCGCCGAAAGGAGAGAGCAGCAGCGAAGCCAGCCCGGTCCAGCTCATCAGCGGCGAAACGGGCACCGGATAGCCTGCCGCTTTCAGCGTGGCGATGCCGGGTGCATTCTGTGAGGCCATCGTCACTATAAAAAAGGGAACGCCAATGCCGAGCAGCGATGACCAGCTAAAATGCGGCGCGATAAATGCCGGCACGGCAAAGGTCAGCGGCTGCTGCGAAAGGTGGATCTCTCCCTTTATCGCCGCGACGGCCAGACCCACCAGCAGCGTCAGCACAATGGCGTAGCGCGGCAGAAAACGGCGCGCTAACAGGTAAGCCAGGCACATGCTGGCCGTCAGCGTAAAATCAGGCTGCAGCGAGGCGAAAGCATCCAGACCAAAACGCAATAAAATGCCCGCCAGCATGGCGGCGGAAATCGCCTGCGGAATATGGTTCATCAGGCGTGCAAACAGGCCGGTCACGCCGCAGAGAAAAATCAGCCCGGAAGCAAAGATAAATACGCCGATAGTTTCCGGCATCGGCGTGCCGGGCAGGCTGGTGACCAGCAGCGCCGCGCCCGGCGTGGACCAGGCCGTCAGCACGGGCGCGCGATAATAGATCGACAGCCCAATTGAGGTCACGCCCATTGCCAGACCCAACATGCTTAGCCAGCCGCCAGTCTGCGCCGCCGTTGCGCCGGCGGCCCCGGCGGCCTGGAAAATAATGGCGGCAGAGCTGGTGTAGCCCACCAGCACCGCGACAAATCCCGCCACCACGGCAGGAAAAGTCAGGTGACGTAAAGAAAAGGCAGGACGCATGATCCTCTCCCGATTGACCGTTATAACGCACAAGCTAGCACTGTGCGCTATAACGCACAAGTGTTATGCTAAGGAAAAAAACGGGGGAGTTTTGATGCCACAAACACTACCGGAACCTGGTCGTATTCTGCGAGCGCTGCGCCTGGCGCGCGGCTGGAGCCTGACGGAAGCCGCCGTGCAGACAGGCGTCAGCAAAGCGATGCTTGGCCAGGTAGAACGCGGCGAATCCAGCCCAACCGTGGCGACGCTATGGAAGATAGCGACCGGTTTTAACGTGCCTTTCTCGCATTTTATTGCCGACCCCGCCCCTGAGAGCGCCTTTCTTCGCAGCGTAGGAACCGATGGCTGGCGACAGCAGCATACGACCATGCAGGCCAGCCCGCTGTTTCCCTTCGATCGCCAGTTGGGTTTTGACATGCTGGTGGTTGAGCTGGCCGCCGGCGTGCTCAGCGAGTCTTCCGCCCATGAGCGCGGCGTAATTGAACACGTTGTCGTTATTGAAGGCGAACTCCGGCTGGCGACCGGCGCGCAATGGCATACGCTTAAAGCAGGCGAAGGGCTGCGTTTTCAGGCCGATACGCCGCACAGCTACCGCAATGACGGCACAGCGCCGGTGCGTTTTTACAGTCTGATCCACTATCCGTGCGCCTTTAGCCTTCCGGGCGGGGGCGCGCCGAAGCCGCAGGATCCGAGCAGGTAACTGACCTGACGCAATAAACGTCGGGCAAAATAACAGATAATAACCGTCCGCACTCAGAGGGAAGGCAGATGACAAATTTACTCGAACGCTTCTTGCACTATGTTTCATTCGACACGCAGTCCAAAGCACATGTTCGGCAGGTTCCCAGTACGGAAGGGCAATGGCGGCTGGCTCGTGAGTTAAAACAGGAGCTGGAAGCGCTGGGGCTGAGCGACGTCACGCTGAGCGGGCACGCCATCGTTATGGCGACCCTGCCTGCAAACGTTGCCTGGCCTGTACCAACCATCGGGTTTATCGCCCATATGGACACGTCGCCGGACTTTACCGGTAAAAATGTTAATCCGCAGATCGTTGAGAACTATCGCGGCGGCGACATCGCGCTGGGCATTGGCGACGAGGTGCTGTCGCCGGTGATGTTCCCCGTGCTGCACCGCCTGACGGGCCACACGCTGATCACCACCGATGGTAAAACGCTGCTGGGCGCGGATGATAAAGCGGGCGTGGCGGAGATCATGACGGCTATCGCCCGGCTGAAAAGCGAGAACGTGCCGCATGGTGATATCCGCATCGCTTTTACCCCGGACGAAGAAATAGGCAAAGGCACCAGCTGTTTCGACGTGGCGGCTTTTGGCGCCGAGTGGGCCTATACCATCGACGGCAGCGATCTGGGCGAGTTTGAATATGAGAATTTCAATGCCGCTTCCGCTACCGTGAAGATTGTCGGCAACAACGTGCATCCCGGCAGCGCTAAAGGCGTAATGGTCAACGCGCTGGATCTGGCGATGCGTTTTCACGCCGCCATGCCGGAAAAAGAGGTGCCGGAGCAGACTGAAGGCTATGAGGGCTTTTACCATCTGCACGGTATCAAAGGCAGCGTGGATAAAGCGGAGCTGCACTACATCATCCGCGATTTCGACCGCGACAGCTTTGAAGCCAGAAAACAGGTGATGAAAGATATCGCCGCCACGCTGAGCGAGGGCAAACAGCCGGGCGTCAGCATTGAGGTGCAGACGGAAGACAGCTATTACAACATGCGCGAAAAGGTCGAAGTGCATGCGCATATTATTGAGCTGGCGCTACAGGCGATGCGGGAAAGCGGCGTGGAGCCGGTGACGAAGCCGATACGCGGCGGGACCGACGGCGCGGCGCTGTCGTTTAAGGGACTGCCTTGCCCGAACATTTTTACCGGCGGCTATAACTATCACGGCAAGCACGAGTTCGCCTCGCTGGATATTATGGAAAAAACGGTGACGGTGATTATGCGCATCGCGGCGCTGACGGCGGAAAAAGCGAAAAAATCCTGAGCAAGTAAAAACGGCCCTGAAATCAGGGCCGTTACGGTTATTCTTCTTCGCTGAAGTACCAGTAGCCGCTGTTAACCAATGCCGCCAGCTGCGCCAGGAAAGACGGATCGTCCAGCGCCTCGCCCAGATCCGCCGCGTGCACGGAATGCTGATTCGCTAACACCCGCAATGCGTCCGGCCGCTGCGATTCAAGCTGCTCGCCGTTAACGAACACGGCATCGCCAATAGACAGCACGCGCAGGCCGCCCAGACGTTGCAGGCTGTCGCCCTGTTGCAGCGCGTCGTAAATCTCATCCGGCTGGTAAGGGGGTTCCGGCGGCGCCACATCCAGTTCGTGGCGGGACTGGGAGATAAACTCGCCAAACCACTGGTTAAAGTGTTCCGGCTGGTTAATCACTTCCAGCATCATTTCGCGGATACCGTCCAGCTCCTGCGGCAGAATTTCTGCGGTATTTTCACGCGCTGGCACGTCCGGATCGGTAAAGCGACGGCTGCCCAGCTCGCGCGACAGCACATAGTCCGCAAAGCCGCTAATCAGCTCGCGGCCGCTTGGCGCGCGGAAGCCAACGGAATAGTTAATCGCGCTTTCCAGCGAGTAGCCTTCGTGTGGGAATCCTGGCGGAATATAAAGGATATCGCCCGGTTCCATTTCCTCATCAATAATCGCGTCGAACGGCTCGACCTGTAGCAGGTCCGGATGCGGACAGTGCTGCTTCATGGCCACTTTTTCGCCCACGCGCCAGCGGCGACGGCCGGTGCCCTGAATGATAAAGACATCGTACTGATCCAGATGCGGACCAACGCCGCCGCCGGGCACGGAGAAGGAGATCATCAGATCGTCAGTGCGCCAGTCCGGCAGAAAGCGGAAAGGGCGCATCAGCGCGGCCGAAGGCTCGTGCCAGTGGTCGACCGCCTGCACCAGCAGCGACCAGTTGTTTTCGCCAAGGTGGTCAAAGCTTTCAAACGGCCCGTGCGCGACCTGCCACTTGTCGTTGTCATGACTGACCAGGCGGCTGTCGACCTCGTTTTCCATCGCAAGACCGGCCAGCTCGTCCGGCGAAATAGGATCGACAAAATTTTTAAAGCCGCGCTTGAGCACGACGGGACGCTTTTGCCAATAGCGCTGGATAAAATCGGGCCAGTTGAGATCGAGCTGATAATCCATAATGGGTCTTCCTGAAACGCTGAATTTCATCGATTATAACAGTCGGAAAGGATGGCAGGGAAAAGCATTTGCGGCCGCCGCCGCAAATAGCCGCCTTCAGGGTTTTTCGCCGACCACTTCCTGACGGCGGAAGATGACTTCCATTCGGGCGCCGCCCAATTCGCTGGTGGTGGCGATGATATCGCCGGCATACTGCTCCACGATATCGCGCGCCACGGCCAGACCAATGCCCTGGCCGGGACGCAACGTGTCGGCGCGCTGACCGCGAATAAAAATCATATCGCGTTTGCTTTCCGGAATGCCCGGCCCGTCGTCTTCCACGATCAAATGCAGCTCATCGTCGGTCTGGCGACCCCGGATTTCCACAAATTCCAGGCAGTACTTGCAGGCATTATCCAGCACGTTACCCAGCACTTCCATAAAGTCATTTTGCTCGCCGACAAAGGTAATTTCCGGCGAGATATCCAGCGTCAGCTCCACGCCTTTCAGCTGATAAACCTTGTTCAGTGCCGAACAGAGGCTGTCCAGCAGCGCCGGCACGGAATGCAGCTCGCGCTTCAGCACGTTGTGATCGGCCTGCATGCTGGCACGGTGCAGATAGTAGCCGATCTGCTGCGAGATACGGCTGATCTGCTCCAGCATAATAGGTTCGGCCTGCTCGACGGAAAGGTTGCGGCCGCCGCGCAGCGAACGCAGCGTGGTTTGCAGCACCGCCAGCGGCGTTTTCAGGCTGTGGGTCAGATCGCTGAGCGTGGTGCGATAGCGGGTGTAGCGCTGACGCTCGTTATCCAGCAGGAAATTCAGGTTGCGCACCAGGCTTTGCAGCTCCTGCGGCGTTTCGTCGGCCAAGGTTTCGCGCGTGCCGTGCTCCAGCTCGCGCAGCTGTGCGGCCAGCAGGCCTATCGGCCGCAGGCTCCAGTGCGCGGCCAGCCACAGCAAAGGAATGACCAGCAGCAGGTTGACCAGCAGCACATAGCTGAACCACGACCATACCACGTCGGAATGCTGCAGCTCCTGAGGAATAGAATCCACCACGACCACGGTCAATGCCGGAAGGGTCGGCGTCGCCGCGTAGCGGTTTACCGCTACCGAGTGGGTAAAAGTGTCGTTGTTATCGTCGTCATAGGCGGTCAGCTTATTTTGCGCTTCCTTATTATCGCCCAGCGCCTGGCGACTGATGTTGTTATCGGCATCAATTTCATAGAAATCAGCGCGCTTAAGCCATTCTCGCTTGATGCGAGAACGGATCTCCGGCACGTCGCGCAGCTGCCACAGCAGCTTGCCGTCCTCGTTATAGATAAAAACCAGGGTAGGGAAGTTAAGCGATACCCGCTCGGGCTGGGCAATGGTTAACTGGTTATTCTGCCACTGCGCCAGCGTAAAAAAGAGATTGCTCTCCGCGCGCATTACCCGGTAGGTGTTTTTATCAAAACTGACCACGTAGCCGACAACGGCCACCATGCCATAAGAGAGCGACAGGATCAGAACGACCGCCGCCGTAGCTAACAGAAAGCGGGCGCGCAGTGAAAAAGGCGTATCAGGACGAAGTAACGTCATTAAAGATCGAACCGATAACCCTGCCCGCGGACGGTGGTGATCACATCCTGCGGCCAGACGGCCTGAATTTTTTTACGCAGGCGCCCCATCAATACGTCGATGGTGTGGCTCTCACGCAGTTCAGCGTCGGGATAAAGCTGGAGCATTAGCGAATCTTTGCTGACGACCTTACCGGCATTGCGGATCAGCGTTTCGATAATGGTGTATTCAAAAGCGGTCAGCTTAATTTGTTGCTCGTTGACGCTCAGCTCGCGCCGCGACAGATCGACCTGAAAAGGTGCCAGCGAGATGATTTGTGAAGCCAGGCCGCTGTTGCGCCGCATCAGCGCCTGCATACGGGCCACCACTTCTTCAATATGAAAAGGCTTGGTCACGTAGTCATCGGCACCGGCTTCCAGCGCTTCTACCTTAGCCTGCCAGCCTTCGCGAGCCGTCAGCACCAGGATCGGCTGTTTGACTTCCAGACCGCGCCAGCGGCGGATCATCGTCATGCCGTCTTCATCCGGCAGGCCTAAATCGACCAGGGTAATATCGGGGGTATGTTCGGTAAGAAAATAGTCAGCTTCTTTGGCATCTTCCGCCGCATCTACCTGATGGCCCATTTCGCGCAGCTGCACGGCCAGATGATGACGCAGTAAGGGATTATCTTCCACAATCAATACGCGCATAACATTATCCTTTCAGTAGATTCGGTCAAAGACCGGGGCCGATTACGATCTGAGGAAAGTATAGGTTAAAGCAGATAAACAATAGATTAACACAGGCCGACTTGCGTCGGCCTTCTGATGTAGCGCGAACCAGACGGCGCGCGGAAAATTACGGCAGCTCGTCGACCATCTGCACCGCGCGGCCCAGATAGTTGGCGGGCGTCATAAGCTTCAGGCGGGTTTTCTCTTCTTCCGGCAGCGCCAGACCATCGATAAAGGCTTTCATGCCTGCGGCATCCACGCGCTTGCCGCGCGTCAGCTCTTTCAGTTTTTCGTAAGGCTTTTCAATACCGTAACGGCGCATCACGGTCTGGATTGGTTCCGCCAGCACCTCCCAGTTGTGATCCAGTTCGTCCAGAAGGCGATCGCGGTTCACTTCCAGTTTGGACACGCCTTTCAGCGTCGCCTGATAGGCGATCAGCGCATAGCCCATGCCGACGCCCAGATTACGCAACACCGTGGAGTCGGTCAGATCGCGCTGCCAGCGGGAAACCGGCAGCTTGCTTGCCAGGTGCTGCATCACGGCGTTAGCCAGACCCAGGTTGCCCTCGGAGTTTTCAAAGTCGATTGGGTTGACCTTGTGCGGCATGGTGGAGGAACCAATTTCGCCCGCAATGGTTTTCTGTTTGAAATGATTCAGCGCGATATAGCCCCACACGTCGCGATCGAAGTCGATCAGAATGGTATTGAAGCGCGCGATGCAGTCAAACATTTCGGCAATGTAGTCGTGTGGCTCGATCTGGGTGGTGTAGGGGTTCCAGGTAATGCCCAGCGAGGTGACGAAGCTTTCGCTCATCTGGTGCCAGTCCACTTCCGGGTAGGCGGCGATGTGGGCGTTGTAGTTGCCGACCGCGCCGTTGAGCTTACCCAGCACCTCGATGCGCTCCAGCTGACGCAGCTGGCGCTCAAAGCGGTAGGCGACGTTCGCCATCTCCTTGCCGAGCGTGGAAGGCGTGGCGGGCTGGCCGTGCGTACGGGAAAGCAGCGGAATATCGCGATACTGTACCGCCAGGTCTTTAACCGCCGCGATAATTTTGTTCCAGTAGGGCACGATGACTTCACGACGCGCAGTGTTAAGCATCAGCGCATGCGAGAGGTTGTTGATATCTTCAGAAGTACAGGCGAAGTGAATAAATTCAGATACGGCGTGCAGCGCGGCAACCGGCTCTACTTTCTCTTTCAGGAAATACTCAACCGCTTTGACATCATGGTTGGTGGTACGCTCGATGGTTTTAATACGCGCGGCGTCTTCTTCGTTGAAATTAGCGACAATGGCATCAAGGTAAGCGTTTGCGTCAGCGTCAAATGCAGGAACTTCCTTGATCTCTGCGCAGGCGGCCAGTTTCTGTAACCAGCGTACTTCAACCTCAACGCGGAATTTCAGCAGGCCAAATTCGCTGAAAATAGCGCGCAGCGGGCTGACTTTGTCGCCATAACGGCCATCAATAGGGGAGACGGCAGTCAGAGAGGATAATTCCATCAGTGTAACTCCTGAAGATTAAAGAGGTTGGGGACAACGGGATAAAATTTGTTTCGCCTCTTTCACAAGGCGATTGCGTGAAAACATCAGCTGCAGGCGGCCGCCGCCTACCTGATGCCAGAGTACGGCGGAGCGAATACCGGCCAGCAGCGCGGCGCGGACTTTGCTCTGAATTTGCGAGTTTTGCAGCACGGCGGGCGAGCCGGTGACCTGGATACGCGGGCCAAGCGGGCTAATCACATCCACATAGATGGCGGCCATAGCGCTCAGCAGCGTATCGGATTCCAGGTCGTAATGCGCCAGCTGGCGATCCAGCTGCGCAATGCGTTTTGAGAGTTCGTCCAGCGCGGTTTTACTGGCGCTCAGCTTGCGCTCCAGCACCATCATGCTCAGGGTGTAGCGCGTCAGCTCCGCGCCCGCGCCGTGACGGCTGCTGCTGTTCAGCACGGCAATCAGCGTCTCCAGCCCGAAGCGCAGGTTCTCTTCTTTGCCACCGTAAACGGCGAGCGTCGAGGAGGGGTTGAGATCGACCACGCTCGACAGCGACACCTTTAGCGACTCGGGCGGGCAGTGTCCCTGATGCGCCAGCTGCTGCACCAGGTGCGCGCCCTGGCAGATGCCCGCGAGGGCCAGCGTAATGTCGTAATAATTTTTCGCCACGGTAACTCCTGTATGCGCCGCCGGACAGGGGCCCGCCCGGCATAACCTTTTTAAAGCGGCAGACGCTCTTCGATAATGCCGCCGCCCAGACAGATTTCACCCTGATAGAACACGGCGGACTGGCCCGGCGTGACCGCCGCGACCGGCTCGTCAAAACGCACTTCCAGCCGATCGGCACCCAGCGGCGTTACCGTACAGGGAATATCGCTCTGGCGATAGCGGGTTTTCACCGTGCAGCGCATTGGCGCGGCGATAATTTCGCGGTCGACCAGATGCAGCTGCTGGGCGATCAGCCCGACCGACATCAGGCGCGGATGGTCGTGACCCTGCGCAACCACCAGCAGATTGTTCGCCACGTCTTTATCCACCACGTACCACGGCTCTTCGCTGCCTTCTTTGGTGCCGCCGATCCCCAGTCCTTTGCGCTGGCCCAGCGTGTGATACATCAGCCCCTGATGCTCGCCCACGACGTCGCCTTCCGTACTGACGATAGCGCCGGGCTGAGCGGGCAGATAGCGCCCCAGGAAATCGCGGAACTTGCGTTCGCCGATAAAGCAGATGCCGGTAGAGTCTTTCTTCTTCGCCGTCACCAGTTCCAGATCTTCGGCAATGCGGCGCACTTCTGGCTTGGTCAGTTCACCAACCGGAAAGAGGCTCTGCGCAATTTGCTCATGGCCCAGCGTATAGAGGAAGTAGCTTTGATCTTTGTTGTCGTCCAGACCGCGCAAAAGCTGGCTTTTGCCGTCAACGTCGCGGCGACGCACGTAGTGACCGGTAGCGATAAAATCCGCGCCCAGATCTTCGGCCGCGAACTCCAGGAAGGCTTTGAATTTGATCTCTTTGTTGCAGAGAATATCCGGGTTAGGCGTGCGGCCAGCCTTATACTCTTCGAGGAAATGCTCGAACACGTTGTCCCAGTATTCCGCCGCAAAGTTCACCGTATGCAGGTGGATGCCCAGCTTGTCGCAGACCGCCTGCGCATCCGCCAGGTCTTCCGCTGCGGTACAGTATTCCTCACCGTCGTCCTCTTCCCAGTTTTTCATAAACAGGCCTTCAACCTGATAGCCCTGCTGTTGCAGTAACCAGGCGGAAACGGAGGAGTCCACGCCGCCGGACATACCGACGATCACTTTTTTACCTAATGACATGAGAAATACCCGACTTTGAGTTGCAGTTAAAGGCTGCACTTTAAAATTGCGGCATATTCTACCACGCGTCGGCGGCGGGCGCATCCTCGCTAAAGGGCCACTGGAACGCGCTCAGCACCTCAAGCGGATAGCGTACGCCCTGCTGATAAATTCGCAAACTTTCGGCAACCAGCGGCGAACGGAGCTTTTTCGCACCGATAATCGCCTCCGGCGGCAACCATAATGCGCGATCGATATCGCGATCCTGAGGGCTGGTCGGCAGCATTTTCGGTAAATCCAGCGCGAACAAAAAACGCAGAAACGGCGTATTGTCGGGCGCGATCCATTGATGAAGCCGCAGAAAAACCTGAGGAACGGCCTCCAGGCCCGTCTCCTCGTACAGCTCGCGCGCGGCGGCCTGCAGCAGGGTCTCGTTGGCTTCCAGGTGGCCTGCGGGCTGGTTCCAGGTGGCGCGGCCGCGCACCATTTCCTCAACCACCAAAAACTGGCCTTCCGCCTGAACGACGGTGGCTACGGTAACGTGCGGTTTAAACATGCTGACTCCTTGCAGGCTTAGAGGGGAAAGTCGCCGGTGACGTCGCGCCATTCGCCGGGCGATAAGTTTTGCAGCGCCGTATTGCCCATAGCAAAGCGGATCAGACGCAGGGTAGGGAAGCCGATATGGGCGGTCATGCGCCGCACCTGACGGTTCCGACCCTCGAATAAAGTGATTTTCAGCCAGCTGGTGGGAATAGCCTTGCGCTCGCGTACCGGCGGGTTGCGCGGCCAAATCCACTCCGGCTCCTCGACGATTTCTACGCCAGCGGGCAGCGTAGGGCCATCTTTCAGATTAACGCCATCGCGCAGCGGCTGAATATCACGCTCGCCCGGTGCGCCTTCCACCTGAACATAATAGATTTTTCCGGTGCGTTTGCCCGGCTGCGTCAGCTTAGCCTGCAGCGCGCCGTCGTTGGTCAGCACCATCAGGCCTTCGCTGTCGCGGTCCAGACGGCCGGCAGCATAAACGCCGCTAACGGGAATAAAATCTTTTAACGTGCTGCGGCCTGCCTCGTCGCTGAACTGCGGCAGGACGTCAAAGGGTTTGTTAAAAACGATAACACGCCTTGGCCCCTTGTCAGCGGCTTTGGCGCTGCGGGCCGGGCTGAATCGTTTAAGGCGGTGATTATTAACGGAAGATTTACGCATAGTCTTTGCACTTGTTCACAATGGGCGCATTATAACGCAAAGCGGTGAAGATTGGCGCGGCGTGAATATTCGAGTAGTATTGACGCGCATCTTACAAATCATTAACAAAAAAGCGCTCGAAGGAGAGGTTAATGGAAAGCAAAGTAGTTGTTCCGGCGGAAGGTCAGAAAATCACCCTGGATCAGGGCAAGCTGAACGTCCCAAACAATCCAATCATCCCTTTTATTGAAGGTGACGGTATTGGGGTCGACGTTTCTCCCGTGATGATCAAGGTGGTCGATGCCGCCGTGCAGAAAGCTTATAACGGTGAGCGTAAAATTTCCTGGATGGAAATTTATACCGGTGAGAAATCAGTAGAGCTGTACGGCCAGGACGTCTGGCTACCGCAGGAAACCCTCGATTTAATCAAAGAGTACCGTGTGGCGATTAAAGGCCCACTGACCACGCCAGTTGGCGGCGGTATTCGTTCCCTGAACGTGGCCCTGCGCCAGCAGCTGGATCTCTATATCTGCCTGCGCCCGGTCCGTTACTACACCGGCACGCCAAGCCCGGTTAAACGTCCTGAAGAGACCGATATGGTGATCTTCCGCGAAAACTCCGAAGATATCTATGCCGGTATCGAGTGGAAAGCCGGTACGCCGGAAGCGGATAAGGTGCTCAAATTCCTGCGCGACGAAATGGGCGTGAAGAAAATTCGCTTCCCTGAGCAGTGCGGCATCGGCGTGAAGCCATGTTCAGAAGCAGGCACCAGGCGCCTGGTACGCGCGGCGATTGAATACGCCATCACCAACGATCGCGATTCTGTGACCCTGGTGCACAAAGGCAACATCATGAAGTTCACCGAAGGCGCATTCAAAGACTGGGGTTACCAGCTGGCGAAAGACGAGTTCGGCGGCGAGCTGATTGACGGCGGCCCGTGGATGAAGATCAAAAACCCGAACACCGGCAAAGAGATCGTTATCAAAGACGTGATCGCCGATGCGTTCCTGCAGCAGATCCTGCTGCGTCCGGCAGAATATGACGTTATCGCCTGTATGAACCTGAACGGCGATTACATCTCCGACGCCCTGGCGGCGCAGGTTGGCGGTATCGGTATCGCACCTGGCGCAAACATCGGCGACGAATGCGCGCTGTTTGAAGCCACCCACGGTACGGCGCCTAAATATGCAGGTCAGGATAAAGTGAACCCGGGTTCCGTTATTCTGTCCGCAGAAATGATGCTGCGTCACATGGGCTGGTTCGAAGCCGCAGACCTGATTGTTAAAGGTATGGAAGGTGCCATCGCGGCCAAAACCGTGACCTATGACTTCGAACGTCTGATGGACGGCGCTAAACTGCTGAAATCTTCAGAGTTTGGCGATGCTATGATTCAGCACATGTAAGCTGAGTTTTGCAATATGTAGCCAACATAGGATGTAAATTTTATGTTGGCTTTTTATATTCCAGGCCTTTATCCAAATCCTTTTAAAACGGTACATAATAAGCGCAGTTTAAATAGTGCTAACGCCCCGTCTCGCAATGGAAACAGGTTATAACCCACTCTTAAAAGGGGCATCCCTGAACCGTTTCCACACCTGATTATTAAGATGTCCGGATCTCTTCACCACACAATATCCTGGGCTACATGACGTGCCTAGTGATTGCTCTAAGCGTGGCAATGCCATCGCCTTTGAAAAATTTGCAGATAATATAAATAATTCTACTGTTTCATGCAAAAGTGGTGTGATCGCTACAGAGTTATAACAGCACATCTGACGGGAGAGAGAATCCCCAGGCTATACCTCAGGAAACCGTGAGATCGCCGGGTTTGTAACGGGAAAAGTAAGATAACGGCTTGCCGATCCCTGGCAGACTTCATCTCTCCTGCGCCTTACCATAAGGCCCGATCCCCACCGACTGCCGGCGGATCAGTTCGCCCGGCATCAGCGCCAGCGGCTCGACCTGCCCGCCATCCAGCATTTTCGCCAGCTGCATCATCGCGCTGGACACCATCTTTGCAACCGGCACGCGTACGGTAGTCAGCGCTGGCGTCACATAGGCGGCGACGGGGATATCATCAAAGCTGAGCAGGGAGACATCGTCCGGCACTTTCAGCCCCACGGCGCTCAGCGCGCAGGCGGCGCCGATCGCCATATCGTCATTACTGGCGACAATAGCGGAAAACCTGACGTTGCGCCGCAGCAGCTCGCAGGCCGCCAGCCTGCCGCTCTCGTTAGTCCAGCCGCCTTCCAGCATCAGCGCCGGATGTGGCGTAATCTCATGCCGTTTTAGCGCGGATAAATAGCCGTTCAGTCGGCTGAGACCGGTATGGGATCCCGCCATGCCTTTGATAAACGCGATTTCCCGATGTCCCTGGCCGATCAGATAATCCACCGCCTGGAACGTATCGTTTTCATGATCGGCGCAGACGGCATAGTGTGGGAACGTTTTTAAACTGCGGTTCAGGATCAGCATCGGCTTACTGATCGTCGGGATCAGCGCGTCGATCTCTTCCACGCTCAACGATCTTGGATAAATGATCAGGGCATCGCAGCGGCTGTCGATCAAAAAATTGATGGCCTGCCGCTCCTGGTCCGCCGTGTGTTTGCCGTCGGCCAGCACCAGCTGCGACCCCAGCTGTTCGGTCAGCGTCGCTACCTGATAGAGCAGCTCGCTAAAAAAGGGGCCGTTATAGAGGGTATTGGGCACCATCAGGCCAATGCTCTGGCTGCGGTTGGTCGCCAGATTACGCGCCAGCAAGTTAGGCCGGTAGCCCATCTCCTCCACGGCGCTCATGACCTTGTCCCGCACCGTTTTCGACACGTAGCCATGCCCGGCCAGCACGCGAGAAACGGTCGCTTTTGAGACGCCAGCACGCCTGGCCACATCCAGCATCGTAATCATGGAGAGTTTCCTTTCTGTATCGGCCGCTTATTGTAACCAAAAACGCAGCGGTTAAAACCCGCATTTTTTTCTCGCCACGCCAGAAAAGATTAAATGATGCACGGTAAATATATTCAGGTACGTCATAAATAAATAATCTGTAACCGGTCTCACATTATTTTATGTTTAGCGATAAATAAATTAATGAATGAGTGGGTGATGGATCACAAAAAGCAAAAAGAGGATCTGTAACCGGTTGCAGGCTGATCGAATGGCGCGTAAAAATTCAGGAAACAAAGGGGGATGTTATGATCAAGATATTATTATGTTGCTCTGCAGGCATGTCCACAAGCATGGTGGTGCAGCGGATGGAAAAGGCCGCCGTAAAGCTCGGGATTGATACGAAAATTCAGGCAGTTGGCATGGAAGAGTTCAGCGAAAAGATCGCTGATTTTGACTGCTGCCTGCTGGGCCCGCAAATCAAATACAAGCTCAATGATTTTCAGAAATGCGCGGCCGAATACCATAAACCGGTTGCCGTTATTAACACCATGGATTATGGGATGCTTAACGGCGAAAAAATTCTGCAATCCGCCCTGTCGCTTATTGAATCTCATCAGGGGGCATAATGAGCACACTGGCCGATTCGCTGTTTGGGGTGATTGAAAATCGTATCAGTCCGGTAGCCGCGCGCTTATCTTCACAAAGACATGTTGTCGCTATTAAAGATGGCTTTATTGCTTCCATGCCATTTTTAATTGTAGGTTCCTTTATGCTGTTGTTTTCTCATCCGCCGTTCAGTGAAAACAGCCAGTGGGCTTTTGCAAAATGGTGGCTGGGCATCGTCAGGCAATATAACGACCAGCTGATGATGCCTTACAATATGACGATGGGGATTATGGCCGTCTTCATCACCAGCGCTATCGCCTATAACCTGGCGCAGAGCTATAAGCTCAACGGCCTGATGGCCGCGCTGCTCTCGCTGATGACCTTTCTGGTGGTCGCCGCGCCGCAAAAAGATGGTGCGCTGTCGGTTGCCTCTCTGGGCGGTGAGGGCATCTTCACCGCCATTCTTATCAGCCTGTACTGTACCGAAATCATGCATCTGCTGACGAAGTACAATATTGGCTTTAAGCTTCCCGAACAGGTGCCGCCCAAAATCCGCCAGTCTTTCGATCTGCTGATCCCGATCCTGGTTATTTTCCTCACGCTTTATCCGCTGAATCTGCTTATGGAGAGCCATTTCGGGCTGATCCTGCCGCAGGCAATTATGTCTCTGTTTGCGCCAATCCTGTCCGCTGCGGACTCATTGCCCGCCGTGCTGATAGCCGTGCTGCTGTGCCATCTGCTCTGGTTTGCCGGCATCCACGGCGCGGCAATCGTCGGCGGCCTGCTCCAGGCGTTCTGGCTGGCTAACCTGGGTATTAACCAGGAAGCGCTTAACGCGGGGCAGGAGGTCACCAAAGTCTTTGTTGAGCCGTTCTGGCAGTTCTTTATTACGGTGGGTGGCTCCGGCGCGACTATGGGTCTGGTGATCCTTTATCTGCGCAGCAAGTCTGCCCATCTGCGCTCGATCGGTCGTCTGGGCCTGGTTCCCGGCATGTTCAATATCAACGAGCCCATCATTTTCGGTTCGCCGGTAGTAATGAATCCGCTGCTGTTTATTCCCTTTGTGACCACGCCGCTGATCAACGCGGTTATCGCCTGGACAGCGACGCGCACCAACCTGATTAACCATGCCATTTCCCTGGCGCCGTGGACTACGCCCGGCCCGATTGGCGCTGCCTGGTCTACGGGGTGGGACTGGCGCGCGGTGGTGCTGGTCGCGTTTCTGATTGGCCTGTCGGCGTTAATTTATTACCCGTTCTTCAAAATGTATGAACGCCAGCTGCTGCAACAGGAAGCGGAAATGGCTGACGGCATGGTTCTGGCTGAGGAGACCAAATAATGGATGCACCACAGGATATGGAAACGACGGTGATGGAGCTGATTATCCATGCCGGTGAAGCGCGCTCTGCTGCCATGCAGGCGCTCCAGGCGGCGCGAAAGCATAGCTGGGAAGAGGCAGACGCCTCGCTGCTGGAGGCGACAAAAGCCGTGCGTGAAGCACACAGGATCCAGACTGAGCTGATCGGCGCGGACGAAGGCTGCGGCAAAATCCCGGTCAACCTGATCCTGGTGCATGCACAGGATCACCTGATGAATGCCATGCTGTGCCGTGAGCTGGTGGAAGAGATTATCTACCTGCATCGTGAAGTGCAGGAGCTGACCAAAACCCGTACGCAGTAGTTTTTAAAAAGGAACCATTTATGTCTGACAAATTACCCGCTGATTTTTTATGGGGCGGCGCCGTCGCTGCTCATCAGGTTGAGGGCGGCTGGCAGGAGGGCGGCAAAGGCCCGAGCATTGTCGACGTGCTGACGGGCGGTTCGCACGGCGTGGACAGAGAAATCACCGACGGCGTGATTGCCGGTAAAAATTATCCTAATCACCTCGCCACGGATTTTTATCATCGTTACAAGGAAGATATCGCGCTGTTTGCGGAAATGGGCTTTAAGTGTTTCCGCACCTCTGTCGCCTGGACGCGTATTTTCCCGCAGGGCGACGAGGTCGAGCCTAACGAGGCGGGCCTGAAGTTTTATGATGACGTTTTTGACGAGCTGTTAAAGCACGGCATTGAGCCAGTGATCACGCTGTCGCACTTTGAAATGCCGCTGCATCTGGTTAAACAGTATGGCGGCTGGCTTAACCGGGAGCTGATTGACCTCTTTGTGCGCTACAGCGAAGTGGTGCTAAAGCGCTATAAGCACAAAGTGAAATACTGGATGACCTTTAACGAGATCAACAATCAGCGCAACTGGCGCAAGCCGCTGTATGGCTACAGCAACTCCGGCGTCATTTTTACCGATCACGAAAACCCTGAAGAAGTGATGTACCAGGTGCTGCATCACCAGTTTGTTGCCAGCGCCAGAGTGGTGAAGCTGGGCCACGCCATCAATCCGGATTTTAAAATTGGCTGCATGCTGGCGATGGTGCCGCTCTATCCGTGGTCCTGTCATCCGGACGACGTAATGTACGCGCACAAAGCGATGCAGCAGCGCTATCTGTTTGGCGATGTGCATATGCGCGGAGCTTACCCTGCCTGGGTTCGCAAAGAGTGGGCGCAGCGCGGATTTACTATCAATATGGCGCCGGAAGACGAGCAGACGCTGCGCGAAGGCTGCACCGACTACCTTGGCTTCAGCTACTACATGAGCAACGCCGTAGAGTACGCGACCGCCCGGCAAACTGACGATACGCCGCTGGAGGCGTTCCCCGGCAGCCGCAAAAATCCGCACGTAAAAGCTTCCGACTGGGGCTGGCAGATCGATCCGGTCGGCCTGCGCTACACGCTTAACATGCTCTATGAACGCTACCAGAAACCGCTGTTTATCGTGGAAAACGGCTTCGGCGCGTTCGATAAGGTCGAGGAGAACGGCGAGATCAACGACGACTACCGTATCAGCTACCTGCGCGAGCATATTGTGCAGATGAAAAAAGCCGTGCTGGAGGATGGTGTCGATCTGATGGGCTTTACGCCCTGGGGCTGCCTGGACTGCGTCTCTTTCGGCACGGGACAGTACGATAAGCGCTACGGTTTTATTTACGTTAACCGCAGCGATGACGGCAGCGGCGATTTCTCCCGCGCCAAAAAGAAAAGCTTCGACTGGTATAAAGAGGTTATCGCCTCTGACGGTGCATCCCTTTAAATCCGGCTGACCGGAAAGGCCTGACGGGCGATGCCATGCCGCCCGCCAACAAGCCGGAGTGAATGATGAGAATTGCAGCTTACGATATTGGCGGAACCGCCTTAAAAATGGGCGTGCTGAACGAGAAGGGCGAGATCCTGGCGCAGGAAAAAACGGCGGTCCCGGATTTTTCCGGCGAGCACATACTGGCGTCGATTCAGGCATGGCTGGCGAGCCATTCCGAATGCGAAGGAATAGCCCTGAGCGTTCCCGGCTACGTCGATCCCTGGACGGGCTTTATTACGATGGGCGGCTCCCTGCGCGATTTTGACGGCTTTGCTTTACAGGCGTGGCTACAAAATAAAACCGGCCTGCCCGTTAGCGTAGAAAACGACGCCAACTGCGCGTTGCTGGCCGAACGCTGGCTGGGTAACGCGCAGACGATGCGGGATTTTCTGATGATGACTATCGGCACGGGCATTGGCGGCGCGCTCTTTTGCAACGGTGAGCTGGTGCGCGGGCATCGTTTCAGGGCGGGCGAATTCGGCTACCTGCTCAGCGAACGGCCGGGCGCGGGACGGCTGAACAGCTACACCATGAATGAAAACTGCACGCTGGCGGTCCTGCGCAGGCGCTATTCGCTGATAAGCGACAGGCCGCTGGAAACGGTCACGGGCGAAGAGATATTCGCTGGCTATGACCAGGGAAATAAAATTTGCGTCCGGCTGGTTACGCAATTTTATCAGGATCTTTGCTCGGGCATTTATAACCTGGCGCATCTGTTCGATCCGGAATGTCTCTTCCTGGGGGGAGGCATAACCGAACGGCCAGGCTTTATCGACGAGATCAAAGCGCATCTGGCCTGGTATGGCCTGACGGTGTCTGTCGCCAGAGCCAGCCATGGCAACAGCGCGGGGCTGACGGGCGCGGTGTATCACTACCTGAACAGCCGGCATAAATAAAGCCCAGCGGGTTTTATTCAGTCATTCATCATCCATGCGGTGAGGGGCAGGGCTACCTGCTTTCAGCCCACTCTCTGTCTGTCCGCTCATTCAAGGAGCTTTTTGTATGCAAAACAAAATAAAGATTGTCACCATCGGCGGCGGATCCAGCTATACCCCGGAACTGATCGAAGGGCTGATCCTGCGCAAGGATCGGTTACCTATTGCGGAACTCTGGCTGGTGGATATTGCGGACGGCGCCGAAAAAATGGAAATCGTCGGCAATATGGCGAAGCGTATGATTGCGGCGGCCGGACTGGACTGGCAGGTTCATCTGACGCTCGATCGTAAAGCGGCGCTGAAAGATGCCGACTACGTGACCACGCAGTTTCGCGTAGGGCTGCTGGATGCTCGCCTGAAGGATGAGGTTATCCCGCTGGCCAACGGCCTGTTGGGGCAGGAAACCAACGGTGCGGGCGGGCTGTTTAAAGCGTTCCGCACCATTCCCGTTATTCTGGAAATTATTGACGATATGCGCGTGCTTTGTCCCAACGCGTGGCTGGTCGACTTTACCAATCCGGCCGGGATGGTGACGGAAGCCGCGATAAAATATGGTCAATGGGAAAAAACGGTGGGGCTGTGCAACGTGCCTTTCAGCCATATCACCCAGGCCTGTGAGCTGCTGGAGACCCCCGAGGCCGAACTAAACTTCAAGTTCGCCGGGCTTAACCATTTTCACTGGCACCGCGTCTGGGACAACAAAGGAAATGAACGCACCGCCGAACTGATCGATAAAATCTATGCGCCGGAACAGCGCGATCGCTCTGATGAAGGCCTGAAAAATATTCACCAGATCCCTTTCCACTATGAGCAGGTCAAACACCTTGGCATCCTGCCGTGCGGCTATCATCGCTATTACTATTTACAGGAGCCGATGCTGGCGCACGCTGTTGAAGAATTCAGGCAGTATGAAACGCGCGCCGAGGTGGTGAAAAAAACCGAAAAGCGGCTGTTTGAACTCTACAAGGACGTCAACCTTAACTACAAACCGGAAGAGCTGAGCCAGCGCGGCGGCGCACACTACAGCGATGCGGCCTGCGATCTGATCGCCGCTATCCAGAACAACACCGGTAAACAGATGGTGGTGTCAACGCGCAATAACGGCGCCATTGCCGATCTGCCTTTCGACTGTATTGTGGAAGTGACGGCAGCTATTACCGCGCATGGCCCGGAGCCGCTGCGTTGGGGAGCGCTGCCGCCTGCGGCGCGAGGCATGATCCAGCTGATGAAGGCGATGGAGGAAACCACTATCGAAGCGGCCGTGACCGGCGATTATGGCGCGGCGCTGCATGCGTTTACCATCAATCCGCTGATCCCGGCTGGCGATACGGCCATCAAAGTGCTGGATGCGCTACTGTATGCCCATAAGGCGTATCTGCCGAAATTTGCCGAAAAAATAGCGCAAATAGAGCGGGATAAGCCGGAAATCGTCGCGTTTGTCGACCAGCTGTTGGCGGACCGCGAAGCGCATGCCTGACGGCCAGCACCTGCCGTCCGTGTCGGGCGGCAGCCTGTATACCTGATATCTTCCTGATGCCATCGCTATCCTTTTTTAAAAAATAAGGTGATGCCATACCTGCTCAAAGGCGTAAAGAAACCTTCTTGTCGGAGGCTGATAAACACTTTATTCAGCGCCGTTACAGGTTTTTAGCGCGCTAACCGTTCATTGCCCTCTGATTTCTGACGGCCAGCATGCTGTTCTTTTTTGAGTTTACTGCTGACAGGGGGAGCCTGGCGATCTGTGGTGGGGGGAGTGCTGTTTGCGGTCGGCGATGATGAGCGCTGAACCTGTTCATCTAAAGCCGTTATAAAAGGCGCAATGTTGCTGTGTCAGGTCTTTGCCATGCTGATAAATGCTTGCGCCTTGATAAAAAATCACTCGGGGGCGGTGCTCTGAAAATAAGACTCAGTAAGAGCAATAGCCGCCTTTATGATGGGAACCGGTACCGCCATGGGGATGTTGTCCCTTAGGACAGGCGAATGCTGAAGCAGACAGCACAGCCATCAGGGACGCCAGCAAAAGCAAGGTCGTTTTTTTCATCTCTGTTCTCTGTAAGTGACGAAGCAAAGATAATATACGCTTATAAATCCCAATAAGGATCCTGATAAAAAAACAGTACTATCACGCTGTTTCCGCCAGGCTGTCCAGCTCAGCCTGCGGCGGTAAGGTAAGCGACAGTAACTAATAAACTTTCGTTACAAAAGGGCGAATCATGCCTGCTGCGAGCGCGTGAAAAAAAGGGAACGGCATGGGCGGCCTGCCGTTTTTCGCTGCTACGCTTATCGAAAAGGAGACGATTATGTGCGGACGTTTTACTCAATACCGATCCCGTGAGGCTTATCTGGAAGCCTTGAGCAACAGTATCGAGCGGGATATCGCTTACGATCCAGAGCCGCTTGGCCGCTATAACGTGGCGCCAGGTACGCGCGTACTGTTGCTCAATGAACGTGACGCGACGCTTCATCTCGATCCTGTCCATTGGGGATACAGCCCGGAATGGTGGCATAAGCAGCCGCTGATTAACGCTAAATCGGAAACGGCGGCGACGGGCAAAATGTTTAAGCCGCTCTGGCGCAGCGGGCGGGCGATAGTCATGGCCGACGGCTGGTACGAATGGAAACGCGACGGCAGTAACAAGCAGCCTTACTTTATTTATCATCAGAGCGGCGGGCCGCTTTTTTTTGCGGCCATCGGTAAAGCGCCTTTTAACAAAGAGGACGACCATGAGGGCTTCTTGATCGTAACGGCCGCCAGCGATAAAGGACTCCTTGATATTCACGATCGTCGGCCGCTGGTGCTGACGCCAGAGGCCGCGCTTGCCTGGATAAGTGAAAAAACCACCCCGGAGCAGGCGAGCGAAATAGTAAAAGAGGGGGCCGTCCCGATTGATGAATTTGCCTGGCATCCGGTTAGTAAGGCCGTGGGCAATGTCAAAAATCAGCGTCCCGAGCTGATTGATGAGGTTGAAACAGCCTGAGGTCGCACATAAAAACATCCCTTTCCGCTGCAAACAGCAAGAAGATCGTAAGGACAGGCGCTATGAGATTAAAATGGGTATTAAGCCTGGCGATAATATTTTTTTATGCAGACCCGGCGCTGGCTGCCCGGCTGTCGGACGAGGAAGTGCAGCAGCGGATTGTAGCCGAGTCCATCGCAGACTATTCGGGTAGCTGCGCCTGCCCGTTTAATTCAGCCAGAAACGGCAGTCGCTGCGGTGGACGAAGCGCATGGAGCAGGCAGGGCGGTGAGGCGCCGATTTGCTATGTAAAAGAAGTGACGGCGGAAATGATTGATCAATGGCGAGCGGCCAATAACGAGGATTAGGCGGCACGCCGTGCCGCCGGAAACATCAGGCCTGTTTAGGCTGACCGTTGGATGCCATGATACCGCCATCGACCGGCAGATTAACGCCGGTGATATAGCGGGCGTCATCGCTGGCAATAAAGGCAATCGCGCTGGCGATATCTTCCGGTTCACCTGCACGCGCCAGCGGAATACGCTCATAGAACTTATTCAGCAGCTGCTGGTTATCTTTCATCTCTTCCGTCAGATCGGTAAAGGTAAAGCCGGGACAGATGGCGTTTACGCGTACGCCGTCTTCGCCATAATCCAGCGCCAGCGAGCGGGTAAAATTGGTGACCGCGCCCTTGGCGGCGTTGTAAACGCTCATTCCCCAGTCGCCACCCAGCCCGGAAACGGAAGAAACGTTAACCACGTTGCCTTTGCTTTTCAGCAGCGCGGGCATAAAGTAGTGCACGCAGTAGAACACGCCGTCCAGGTCAACCTTCATCAGCTGTTTCCAGTCGTCCAGCGCGATCTCATGAATGCGGCCCTGCACGATCTGGCCGGCATTATTTACCAGCACGTCCACCCGACCATATTTATCCAGTACGTTTTTGGCAAGCCGTTCTACCTGTTCCGCCTCACCCACGTCGCAAGTTGCAACCAGATGCTCACCCTGAGCCAGTTTCGCCAGCGTCTTATCCAGCTTTTCTTTCGTGCGGCCTACCAGCACCACGGAAGCGCCTTCGCTGGCGAAGCGTTCTGCCGCAGCCTGACCAATACCGGAACCTGCACCGGTTACCACCACGACTTTTTGCTGAAAACGGGCCATATTAACCTCCTGTTGGAATAAATCTCTTGTTAAAACGCTCCGTTAACCCTGGCAGGCCTGTGACGGATCGCAAGCCCGGCAAAAAGGGGAGGCAATTAACTTATTGTTATTTAGCTGGTTTTTCAGGGGTTTCAGAATGTAACTTTTTCTGAATGTAACAGCCCGGCCTGCATCTCCATGCAGAGCAGATCGCCCGCCAGCGCAGAGTGGTAAACCGATTGTCTGAGCAGCGTAAAGCCGTGACGCTGGTAAAATGTCATGGCGTCCGGCGTGGAGGAAAGGGTGAGCGTGGTGATGCCCCTGGAAAGGGCCTCATTTTTTATGGCCGTCAAAATTTGCGTGGCGTACCCTTTGCCCATATGGTCCGGCAGGGTAAAAATGGCCTCCACGCTGTGCTTTTCGCTGTCAAGAAAGCCTGTCGCTACGGGAAAGCCCGGCGCGTCTGCCACAAAAAAAGGGTGCTGAACAATGGCCTGAAGATAGCCACCAGGCATTTTGTCCGGCGTCCAGGCCATGACCTTCTCTTCACCGTAGGACGCTCTACAACCGGCGCGGATAGCCAGGTTGCGTAGTTGCCATAGCGCCCGCGCTTCTTCCGGGC
The DNA here is from genome assembly GCF_054057575.1 of Erwinia sp. TECH1. Taxonomy (NCBI): domain Bacteria; kingdom Pseudomonadati; phylum Pseudomonadota; class Gammaproteobacteria; order Enterobacterales; family Erwiniaceae; genus Erwinia; species Erwinia sp. TECH1. Next base: position 1,977,562 of record NZ_JBSRZK010000001.1, read on the forward strand.
GTGCCCGTCTGATCATCGGCTTGACCTTAGCCAGCGTGGCTGGAATAACGTTTGATGTTAAAACCTTCTTCTTTTACCGGCGCAACAAAATAGCGGCTGATAAGCTCATATTCGGCCTCTGTAGCAGCAAAGTCATGGTTTTTTGCCTGGTTTCTTAACGCCAGCCGGGTTTTACACAAACTGTCTGGCTCATCCAGGAAATGCAGGATGTGCATACAGCGGGCCTGGTCCACAATTTGTTTCATCCACTGGCGTTGCGCAAGCGTATTTGCCGGAAAATCAAGCACTACGGAAGTGCCCGTTGTCAAGAGGGCAACAAGATGAGGCGTCAGCGTATCGCGCAGCCTTGCAGCGTATTTGACGTAATCCGTGACGTTTTTCATTTCCGGGCCATAAAGCCCGAACAGCCAGCTGTCTTCAGACAGGATAAGCGTGCGGGGAGCACTGGCAAGCTGCTGCGCCAGGGTGGATTTACCGGAAGCAATTTTACCGCACAGCAGATGCAGCAAGGGTGGAGAAGCAGCAGAATCGACCATAACATTCCTCGTTAACGACAATACCCTTTTTACAGCAAACCGTTCAGGGCGAGCGAAGGCGCATTAGAAACAGCGCCAGATGGTAAAGCAGATCCTCTACAGCGAACCTGATGGGCACCGAATAATTGATAATCAGCACGGCTAAAACCAGTAAAATCAGGCAGCTTGTTATAATACGCGGCATTATCACCTCTCTGCGCCCCTGGAGCGGCAAACCCAATGAAACCGGAAAAAGTCGTAAACATAGTTAAACACAACGGTATAAGGCAGAAAAAAGGCGACCAGCGCAATTTGCAACATAAAGGCTTTCAACAATGAGACGGTAAACCACCAGGCGGTTACCGGGATCAGGACGGCAAGCAGTCCGGCTTCAAAAAGGACGGCGTGGAGGATCCTGACAGGCAGGCTCCGCCTGAAACCCATTCTTATCTGAACAGCATCAAACAGGCGATTAAAAATAACATTCCACAGCATCGCCGTGACGGCGGACAGCGCTGCCAGCACGGCAGATTGCGTTACGGGCACGGCTAATATCGCCGCCAGCATGAGCGCAATCAGGACATTAGCCACCACCTCAAAAAGTATTGAGTGAAAAACCCTTTCTTTCAACGTTTTGTTTAACACTGTTTCCATTAAAGTTTCCGATAATCTCAACGGTTGCGCCCGGCAGACAGGCGGTTACGGGCCGGTAGGGTAGCAATCCTGCTTACCGGAAACTTTGTCTACCATCATTTCTTGTCTTTATCGCGGGATCCTGAACACATAAAACAGGTTAACGCACCCTGTGGCGTCATTTCTGAGACTGAAAGCGAAAAAAACTTGATAAACTGCTGGTCACAGCAGAAGCGATGCCTTTCGCCGAATAAATGCCGCGGCGTCTACCTTTCCTTTACGACCTCATGACCCTTCAGGCAGCGTCATAGCGTCGAACCGCACGGTTCCCTTATCAGGACTGACAGCTCGTCTGGTTAGCTGCGTGGCTTTTCAGAATCAGCACCAAATAAATTTACAGCGCCCTCACGCGTACGCATTTCCCGCACTAATGTAAAAATATCAACTACTCCAGCTGTGCTAAATCGAATTTTCTTATTCCTGGCGCAGGCCGGGATTTTTTTCTCGTCCATTTGAGAAGACGCTGAAGCAGAAAGGGGGCTCTATGTTCATTCATGAAATGGTAGTGAGGATTGGTGTGGTATCTTCAGCCGGAGCGAGTGTGGCGAGTCAGTTAGGTGGCATGAACTACAGCGTGTTGTTTGGCTCTTTTGCCGGAGCGGTGTTTTATGTTGCCGGCGCAGCTGACATCGCTTTGCGCGTGCGGGCTGCTTATTTTGTTGTCTCATGGATCGTGGGCGTGTTCGGCGCCGATGTTGTAGGCGCCAAACTGGCTGGCCTGTTGGGATATAGCGACAGGCCGCTGGATGGGCTTGGAGCGGTACTGCTCTCGGCGCTGGCCATTAAAACCTTAACATTCTTTAATCAGCAGGATCCGGCCGCCTGGCTGGCCCGCATCAAAGGAGGCTTTCATGGTCACAAATGATCCTATGGTGATTACCAATGTGATCACCTGCTCGGCAATTGCCCTGCGGCTGATGTTTTTCCGTAAGCCCGGCGCGCACCATCAATGGTGGGCATCATGGCTGGCCTATCTGCTGGTGCTGGCCTATGGTTCGGTTCCGTTTCGTTATTTCTTTGATGATTACAGTCATAGCAGCTGGGCTTCTATCCTCATCAATCTGGTGTTCTGCGCGGCGGTATTTCGCTCAAAAGGCAACGTAGCGGAGATCCTTGCCGTGCTGCGCCCCGGTAGATGAAATTTTCGCCTGCCGGTCGGCTTGTCTCACTGGCAGGAGTTCTTTTTTTGAACGGTACTGTTAAGGTCATACGCCGTATTAATATATTATTCTTACCTAAGCTAAATTAGCGTAATAAATACATGTTCACTCTGCCGCTTATCCATCAATCTGTTGCGCGTTCTTTTCAGACATAACCTGCTGTATTAAAAGGCAGTCAATCCCCGCTCCCGCTATTAATAAATCGCTTTCTTTCACGATGCGAATAAAGCCAAATCCGCCAGAAATGTTCTGTTACGGGAAAGTTTCATTAATAATGGTAAAACGAACGATTTCCTTACATTATTTACCAGTGGTAGTTAATCTTCATTGGGTTTACAACTTTCTTCTGCCAGGATTAATCTGTTTTTCTCTTAAATCCCCTGTAGATTTGCCGGATAAAGAAACATTTTCCGGTAAAAGATGGGTAAAAATGGCAAAAAAGTTAAATCTGTTTAAATCAAGGGTTGAGATGCTCAGCCATTGCTCAGTAAAATAGGGCCAAAACTCAAATCAGGAGAATTTCGTGTCAGAAGCTGCGTATGTCTATCATCCGGAACGACTGGAAGAAGCGAAGAACATCGCTTTGGGGTGGCGAATTGTAGGCCAGATGGAGCCGCAAACGCTTGAGGATGCTATTCAAATGTTGCGAGACAGCTCGGCCTACGCTGCACAGGTGTACGATCTGCTTTACGCCGAAATCGCTGAGCATCAAAAAGCGCAGGAAAACCGCTGATTACCTTCGGGCCAGCGCGTCGGCCCGATAGCGTTGCCAGGTTTCCCAGCATTTTTGCGGATCGACATTAGCGTATCCGCAAAAAGGATCCAGCGTGCGGGCTATATTATCCGGTACTAAAACCTGCGTGGTGATATCCCGAATCTTTTCCACTTCTTCCTTCGTTAACGGCGAGCCTTTACGCCATTCAGCCTTCGCCAGTAGCCCTCCCAGCGCAGGAACAGATATAACCGCCATAGTTGCGTCTCAATTAATTGCCTGCTCAGATCGTCGGCTCGTCCGGAGAAAACTTTAGGTTGTTACGAAATTTAAATTTATTTAAATAAATTTTAACAACTCATTAAAGTAATAAAGAGGGGGATGTATCAGTGCGGTTTCAGTTTTCAGATAAAAAAATGCCCGCAAAGAGGATAATCACGGGCCAACACCAGGGAAACTTGATAGAAGAATAGTGGCATGAAGACGGTAAAACGCAACCGTCCACGGGCAAAAATCGTTATAATAACGCCTGAAGTGCGAGGGTTATCAAAATCCTTCTGCAATCAGCCACTGGTCCGCTTCATCGAACATTTCTTCAATAATTCTCAACATTACCGATTTGTCGCTTTTGCTGGCGTCCGTTTTCACGCCGTTTGCCTGCATAGGTTTTACTTTGACGTCGGCATCGGGGAAAACTCGCTTAATGCGCTTTTCCAGTTCATCTAAAATCAGCTGCTGCGCGTTTGGTAAGCCCGCAACGTTGCGCTTATCGTAAATCAGTTCAACAAACATGAGAGGGATCCTGGTTATCAATGCTGGATAAAAATACAGTTAAATCTGCCTGGCTTCAACTGAAATTTGTTGATGGCGGCGATAACTTTCCTTCTCTGGTCGACACTTGCGGCCCCTCCCGCTGCGCAGCAATCATCAAAAATTGCTGTGCACATAGACTACACTTTCCTCGGTTAACTTAAGGAGAGAAAAGATGAAAAAATTGTTACTTTTTCCACTGATTGCCGTGGCCACTTTGCTGAGCGGCTGCGCAAATGACCATATCATTCATATGCGCGACGGCAGCACAAAGGTTGTTGAAGGGAAGCCGGAAATCGATAAGGCGACCGGTATGGTTATCTACACCGATGAATCCGGCAGGCAGCAGGCGGTAAACCAGGCGGATATTAAAGAGATGAGCAGCCTGTAACGCAGACCAGGCCACTTCCGATTGCGGCCCAACCACGACGCGGGCAGGATACTGTGCCAGACCTGTCAGACACTTGCCCGGAGAATACTCATGCTTCGTTTACTTGCCCTCGGTGGCCTTTGCGCCTGTTCTTTTTTTGCTCAATCCTCTGAAGGCACTGCGCCGTTACAAAACAGCGAGTATCAGATTACCTGTCCGGGCAGGCCAACCATGACCGTGACCAACGCACAGTATGGCCTGACCACGGTATTGTGGGCGGGCGATAACTTCCAGATTGCGTCCGGCAGCCAGCAGTCCCGTACCGATAACGGCGATAAAGTGGCTATCGTGCTGTTTCGCAACGGCGACCAGATGGTGATGAACAAAAGCACCAATGAGACCTTTTTCTCGTATGACGGTAAGAAAAACCTGGTTTCCTGTAGCCGCACCGGCGAACGCGAAAACAGCACGGTAACATTGCAACGAACCGATGCGTCGGGAAAGGTCGAATCCTGAGTAGTCAGTCGGGCAATCTTGCCGGGAGGCCGGAGCGGGCCGCAAACTTTTACGTATAAAAGAGGAGTCTATGACTATCAGAATAACGCACCAGCCTGGCGCGGACGAACTGGCGGAAATTGAAGCCGGCCTGCTGGCTTATAACTCGCAGTTTATGGCTATCGGCGAGTTAAAAAGTATCGGGGCATTTATTGAAGACGCCAGCGGCAAAAAACTTGCCGGCCTGACGGGTTCAACGGTGGGCAACTGGTTGCGCATTAATATGCTTTGGGTAAGCGAAGCATTGCGTGGGCAGGGTACAGGCACGGCGCTGATGCAGGCGGTGGAAGAAGAGGCCCGTCGACGCGGCTGCCTCTACGCTCAGGTCGATACCGCCAGCTTCCAGGCCCGGCCCTTCTATGAAAAACAGGGCTACGTCGTCCGGCTGGTGCTGGATAACTATCCGCGCGTGCACCAGCGGTTTTACCTGACGAAAACGCTGTAGCAGGAAGACGACGATTATTCTCCTGGCCGCTGACGCAGATCCAGCGGCGAGTTCTCCGCCTCGTCCAGCAGCGCCAGCCACTCCCGCATCGTCACTTCCTGCCAGGACAGATGGCCTTTTGTGGTTCCCATCAGCACCACGTCCGGGCGCAGCGCCCGATAAAACTCCAGCGTTTTTTTCAGATCGGCCTCGTTGCTTTCCGGCACCAGCACGGTTACCCAGCGCTGGTGGCTGAGGCTGATAGTATCGCCGACAAACAGATAGGTTTTGCCATAGGGCGAAGCATAAAGGTAGGTGGTGCTGCCCGGCGTATGGCCCGGCGTGGGCACCACGTGCAGGCTGCCGCAGTGCACTTCCGCCTGATTAAAGGTGTCGTCCGCTTCGGCGAACGAGCTGACGGGGCCGAGCGCGCGGTTGTGGCAATAGAGCGCCGAATTAAAGCGCTGCTGCAGCAGTCGCGCGCCCGGGCCAGCCTCGTGCCAGTGGGTCAGATAGTGGCGAAAAATCCCGCCGAGATCGCTGATAATATTATGGTCTTCATGATCCTCAACGCGTGAAATCAGCACGTTGCCGCGTGAAAGCTTCAGCAGAAAACCGTGCATCATCACTTCCGGATCGCGTTCGCCCGGCGGAAACTCCGGCGTTGAGATCCACAGATCTTCATACAGCTGCTTCATGAATGCTCCCGCAGTACCGCATGCCCTGACAGAGTCAGCCTGGCGACATCGCCTGCGACCCGCAGCTGGCCATGCGCGCCAAGCGGCAGCGTGACGGTGTTCCAGTGATGGCCAAATTCCAGCCCGGTCACCACCGGCAGGCCGGTCAGCTCGCGTATTAGCGTCCACACGCTGTCAAAGTCATAGCCGTTGTCGTACTCGCTGAGTTTTACGCCGGTAAAACTGCCGGTGACAATGGCTTTCTGCCGTGCCAGCACGCCGTGCTGCGCCAGCTGCAGCAGCATTCTCTCCACGCGGAAAGGGTGCTCGTTAATATCCTCAATCACCAGGATGCCGCCGTCGATCTCCGGCAGCCACGGCGTACCGATCAGCGAAGTCAGCATCGCCAGATTTCCGCCCCAAACCGTGCCCGAAACGTCTACATCCTGCGGCGCGGTGGGCCATTCCAGCGTGAATTCGGGCGAGGTCAGCGCCCGCCAGAAATGATCGAGGGTGAAATCAGAAACGACCTCCGCGCCAAAATTGCCTGCCAGCATCGGGCCGCTGAAGGTTTGTCCGCCCGCCTTCAGCAGCGCCATCTGGATCACGGTAAAGTCGCTGTGGCCGCAAATTGCCAGCGGGCGGTCGCGCAGACGCGCCGCCAGCGCGGCGGCATCGAAACCGGGAAGCAGCCTGGTGGCGCCGTAGCCGCCGCGAACCGTCAGCACAATATCCGCTTCGACCTGTCGTAAATCCAAATCCTGTAGCCGCTGCTCGTCGCTACCGGCAAAGCGTTGGCTGCGACGGGCGATCGTTTGCAGGTTAGTCACCTGATGACCCTGCTCCTGCAAACGCCGCACGGCGAGCTGCGCGGCCGCCTGATTCTGGCAATAGCCGGAAGGCGCGATCAAATGAAAAGTGCGTGGAGTAACGGACATAATCTTCACTTTTATCCTTAATTGGCTAAATTTTGGCCCTTATTCAACGGTTTTTCGTCGCGGTAAAGCTGTTAGCCTTGTACTTTCAGGCGGGACATCTGTTTTCTGCGCAGGGTTAATGAATCATTTTACGCAACCCAGGGTCCAATACGGCTGATAATGACGAAAAGCGCAGCTGAAGTCATCCACCGCTGCGCTAAATTAAGAGTTTCGGTAATATTATCCCGGCAAATCGCCGCTATGATAAAACGCGAAGCTAAAGCTGAGAGGAATAAAATAGCGTGAAGAGCATAAAAACAGTGGCGATCGTGAGTATGCTCCTGCTGGCAGGGTGCGCCAGCCAGCCGCATAAACCGAATGAACATCAGCGGCAAACCCCGCTCACCAAGGCGCCGCCGGGGAAGGTTGCTCAGGCCTGGTCGCTGTTTACGGAAAACGCCGCGCATAACTACGGCGTCGATCAGAAGCTGGTTGAAGCGATCATTTCCGTGGAATCGGGCGGCAATCCAACGGTAGTCAGCAAGTCGAATGCCATTGGATTGATGCAGATAAAAGCCTCTACGGCGGGCCGGGAAGTCTATCGGGTACAGGGCCGTCGCGGGCAGCCAAGCACCTCGGAACTGCGCGATCCGGTGAAAAATATCGATATTGGTACGGCTTATCTGAAAATTTTGCAGGATAGTTCGCTGTCGGGGATCCGCGATCCGAAAACGCTGCGCTACGCCACTATTGTTTCCTACGCCAATGGCGCAGGCGCGCTGCTGAGAACGTTCTCACGCGACAGGGATCGGGCTATCGCCATGATCAACGCCATGACGCCGGAAGAGTTTTATCAGCATGTACAGAACAAGCATCCGGCAGCGCAGGCGCCGCGCTATTTGTGGAAGGTGACCACGGCCTACCGGACAATTTAGCGGACGCGCGACCTGATAAAGCTTGCTGCGTCAGCGGGATGGCTTACGGCTACTGAAAGCGGGTGGCTTTTTCGCGCGCCAGACGTTCCAGCGAGAAAATCACGTTCTGTAACAGGCGCTCCTGGCTGAAATCCAGCGAGGCGAAGCGGAAGCTCAGGCGCGGCGTGACCACGGTTTCATTTTTATTGCCTACCACGCTGCGCTCGCCGACGTTAATCAGCGTGGCATCCGCCTCAAGGCGACCATATTCGCCCAGTTCAACACACACTTTCTTAAAGATTTCGCCACCCTCCAGGCTTTCCGGAATGGGAGAATCGCTTAACACGCCGATACCGCCCAGCGAGAGATCCTGGACTCGCATCCGGCCCTGGCCGCTGCCGTCCGGCCATTTGACATAGCAGTAAAAAATGGGGTCAAGCGGGACGGCCACGCGAAAGAACTCACGTCGTTGGATCATCAACAGCTCGTCGGGCAGCCCGGCGCCAAAGGCAGGCAGGCCTTCATGACTGTCGTTTTCAAGGGCGTTAAGCGTAAACTCGACTTTTGCGCCGTAGGTTTCTGCGGCCAGATGCAGTTCATTCATTTCCAGCGCCAGCTGGTTTTCATACTCATTGCTGCCGTAGTCGACGATCAGACGCTCTTTATCCGCATACAGCAGCCGCGTAATAAACTGGCCCCTTGCATGGGAAACCAGAACAGGCGTCTGATTTTTCAGCAGATTTTTTAATACGGCAAGCACGGCGAGCGGGCCACGCTTGAGATATTGTTCTTTTTCTTCTTCTTTCACGTCCTACTCCGATTGGGTGTCAGCAAACCCGCACCTGGCGGTGTTACGTCAAATTATCGGCATCGGCGCGTGACGCTTTAGCCGGTCCGAAAAAAAAATTGCAAAAAGTTTGGCTTTAAATCACAGAGTTAGAAATCTTGCCTATACTTATGCCGTCTAATCAGTACAAGCAAAGGAGCAGTAAATGGGAATTTTGTCATGGATCATTTTCGGTCTGATTGCCGGTATCATCGCTAAGTGGGTTATGCCGGGTAAAGATGGTGGCGGTATTATTATCACCGTGATCCTGGGCGTAGTCGGCGCCGTGGTCGGCGGCTGGATCAGTACGCTGTTCGGTTTCGGCAAGGTAGACGGCTTCAACTTCGGCAGCTTTATCGTGGCGGTCATTGGCGCCATCGTTGTGCTGTGGATCTACCGTAAAGTCAGAAGCTAATCGCGCAGCGGTAAAGCTTACTGAGAAACCCCACGCTCCGGCGTGGGGTTTTTCTTATCTGCCTCAGAAATCGTAGCCGACGGTGGCCATCACCGAACGTTCCGCTCCCCAGTAGCAGTAGCCCGTGCCGTAGCAGGCCGCGACGTAGTGACGGTCGGTGAGGTTAGTCGCGTTAAGCTGCACAAACGCGCCTTTCAGGCTGGGGTTCCAGACGCCAAGATCGGCCCGTACCGAAGCGTCAAACAGCGTGACGGAGGGCAGGCGCGTGGTGTTTTCATTGTCTGCCCACTGCTTGCCGATATAGCGTACGCCCGCGCCCGCGCTGACGCCCCACGCAAACTGATATTTACCCCAGAAAGAAGCCATCGAATTTGGCGTCACATAAGGCGTGTGGCCGTCGTTGCCGTCCACGGCATCCTTATAACGGACGTGATTAAGCGTGTAGCTGGCCAGCGTGCTCAGGCGCGGCGTCCACTGGTGATGGGCTTCCAGCTCCAGCCCCTGCGAATGCACTTTGCCTGCCGGGTCGTAATAGGATTCCTTAACCACGCGGTTGCCCACATCTTTCTGCGTTAAATCGTACACTGCCGCGCTATAGAGATCCGAGGTGCCCGGCGGCTGATATTTCACGCCGGTTTCATACTGCTCCGAGGTCGTCGGCTGCAGCAGATTGCCGTTAATGTCGGAAAGGGACTGCGGCGTAATCGCCTGGCTGTAGCTGACGTAAGGCGAAACGCCGTTGGCAAAGGCGTAAAGCAGCGCGGCGCGCCCGCTGAGATGATCGTCCTGGCGGCGATGCTTGTCTGCCGTCGCATCGTTCTCCGTTTGCGATACGATACGGTCATAGCGCCCGGACAGATCCAGATGCCACTGCTGCCAGCTCATCTCGTCCTGCAAATAAACGCCGGTCTGATAGTAGCGGCGCTGCGAGCGAGGGAAAAATCGTAATCCGGCTGCGGCCCCAGCGCTTCACCCGTGCGCGCGTTCAGCTGGCTGGCGTTGCCGCTGGCTTCGTAAAGATCGTTTTTATACTGATGGTACTCCGCGCCCAGCACGACTTTGTGTGCCAGCTCGCCCGTGGCGAAATCCGCCTCCAGCTGATTATCCAGCGCAAAGGCATCGAGTGACGAGCGGGAGCCGGAGTAATAGCGGTTCAGCCGATCCGCGTCAGCCGTATCCCAGCCAATTTGGTAAACCTGATCGAGATCGACATTGGAATGGGCGTAGCTGGCGTTGGAGCGGAAAGCCCAGGTATCGTTAAAGCGATGGGCAAATTCATAGCTGTAAATCTGCTCGCGCCGTTTAAATTGATCCAGAGAACTGTCGCCATCGTAAAAGCCGGTACTCAGCTTGCGTCCGTTATGTTCAGTAATACTGCCGTCGCCGGGCACCGCGCCGTGATAGCCACCGGAAGGATCCTTCTGTAGATAAGCGCGCAGCAGCAGAGAGGTATCTTCATCCGGCTGCCAGAGCAGGGAAGGGGAAAGGGCGTATTTCTCTTCGCGCGTATGATCGTATTGCGTATCGCTGTGGCGGCTAAGGCCGGTCAGCCGGAATGCCCACTGTTCGTTAATGGCGTCGGTATAATCAAAGGCGGTGCTGGTGCTGTTATGGTTGCCCGCCGAGGCGCGGAAATGGCCCTGCTGGCTGAACTGCGGACGCTTCGAACTTTCCATCACCAGCCCGCCGGGCACCGTTTGACCGTAAAGCGCCGATGAGGGGCCTTTAATTACGTCGATACGTTCCAGAAACCAGGGATCGACCTGCAGTATATTGTAGCTGCCGGGATCGCTCATCAGCCGCAAGCCGTCTAGGAAGATATTATCCACGTCGCCGCCGTGGAAGCCGCGCAGCGAAACGGTATCGTAGCGGCTGGCTGCGCCGGCAAAATTCGTAAAAGCACCGGCGGTATAGCTCAGCGCCTGGTTGACGTCGGTTGCGCCCTGATCCTCCATCTGCTGTCGGGTGACAACGGAAACGGCCTGCGCGGTAAGCGCCAGCGGCCGGTCGGTTTTCATTGCGCCCTGGCTGGTGGTGGCGTTATAGCCGGAGGTCGGCGTAGTGGCCGTTTCGGCAGGAGCGGCGGTAACGACCAGCGTATCGGCGGCGCAAAGGGCAACGGGCGAGACAAACAGCGTAGTACAGAACAGCAGGCGTTTTTGAGCGAAAACCATGCTTCTTCCCTTTCAGAGTTCAAACAGAAAGCGCTGCCGGACTTGTTAACGGCTGGCAGCAAAAGTGTAAAGAGTATGACAATCTTAATGATAATTATTATCTTTACAACTACGGCGTACAATCCGTGATTTTTCTGATAAACGGCGTGAAGGGGGAAAATAAGCAGGAGGAATCAGGCAAGCGTGCGTGATTTTCTGGTAAGCAACGAAGGGAGAGAAACAAGCAGGAAGAAATCAGGCGATCCTGGACCGCCTGAAGAAAGGCTTACTGGCCTTTAGTGATATCGCCGACGTTATTACATACCACCCCTTTCGGGCAGTAGAGATCCATTAACTTCAGCGTGACGCCGTTGGTCCAGCCGAAGCCGTCCTGTAGCGGGTATTCGCCGCCGCCGCCGCCGCCCAGGTTATTGCCTTCCACCACATATTTTTCGACCAGCTTGTGCTCTTTGTCATAGGTGGTCTGCACGTTTTTCAAAAAGCGCATGCCGATATCTTTCGCCAGCGTCTGCTTGCCGTAGTTGTTCAGCCCTTCCACGGCTGCCCACTGCAACGGCGCCCAGCCGTTTGGCGCATCCCACTGCTGGCCGTTGTTGACGTTGGTTGTTACCAGGCCGCCTTCCTTCACCAGCTGCGCCTGGACCGCCGTCGCCGTGCGGTTGGCCTGATCCGCCGTTGCCGCCTTGAGATAAAGCGGGAACAGCGTCGCGGCCGTCAGCTGCGGACGAACTTGCGCCATCTTCCAGTCATAGTCGGCGTACCAGCCCTGTTTTTCATCCCAGAAATAGCGGTTAATCGCCTGCTGGCGCTGTTCGGCCCGCTGCGCAAAGCGCTCGCTGGCGTCCGCCTGACCGGCCTCTTTATTGGCGCGCGCCAGCGTTTTTTCCAGATGAAACATCAGCGAGTTCAGATCGACCGGCAAAATAGCGGTGGTTTGAATCGAGGAGATATCGTCCGGCTTAGCGAACCAGCGTGAGCTGAAATCCCAGCCGGAGGCCGCGCCCGAGCGAAGATCGTGATAAAGCTCGCCCTTATCGCGTCCTTTAGCTTTTTCCACCGTCGCGATGTCGTCCATATAAGATTCGGTACGCGGCACGTCACGGGCGTCCCAATAGCGGTTCAGCAGCGCGCCGTCTTTCAGCTTCACCAGCCGCTTGCTGGCTTCGCCCGCTTTGAGGTGGTCAGCGCCGTTCATCCAGTAGTCATACTCTTTCTGCAGCTCCGGCAGGTACTGACGATAGACGCTGTCGCCTTTATGCGTCGCCAGCAGGTCGACCATCAGGCTGAAGAAAGGCGGCTGCGAGCGGCTGAGATAATAGCTGCGGTTGCCGTTAGGGATATGGCCATATTTATCCAGCAGCGAGGCGAAGTTATCCACCATATCCTGCACGCGATCCCAGTGGCCGCTTTCCGCCAGGCCAAGCATCGTGAAATAGCTGTCCCAATAGTAAATCTCCCGGAAGCGGCCGCCCGGCACGACGTAAGGCTTGGGCAACGCCAGCAGAGAATCCCACTGGTTAACCGGCGTGGCGTTACGGGTCAGTACCGGCCACAGCCCGTCGATATGTTCACGCAGGCTCTGTCCGGCAGGCGGCACGTAGGCCGGGCCGTTGGTGGGCAGCGTGAAGTTAGTATTCACAAATCGGCGCAGGTCGAAATTGCGCTGTTTTCTCTGCATCTGCCAGTCTGCCAGGATCAGGCTGGGACTGGTTTTCGGCAGGGCGTCTGCGAAGGTCTTTTGATCGGGAAACAGTTTAGCGGCCTGCACCGCCTTAAACAGCGGCCCCAGCGTCATATCAGGCGGCTGCGGCTGCCCATCGGCGGCAGCGGCGAAGCCGGCCTGCGTCAGCGCGGCAATCAGCAACGGCAGCGACAGCACGGTTTTCCATTGACGTTTTTCAACTTTCTGCATTAGTCGTTCTCCCTATCCCAATCGAATAGCTGTAAGTTATTGACCCTGAAACAAACTTTAGACGAAATTCCGGAGTTCGCCCGGACCGGTGCCGCGAAATGTGATGCGCCAGGCTTTTTATCAACGGCGCGTGAAAGAAAAGGGGTACAAACTGGAAATATTTAATCAAATCTATTAAGCAAATAAAGTAAAAATGGCTTATTCAGGATGCGGCGGCTAATAGCTTCCTGAAAGCCATCTGATGTCAGCGGCCGTCCGTAAAAAACAACCCGCTAACTGGAACGGTGGTTTTATGAAGGATCTTTTTTCGATAATTGTTTAGCGGGCTGTTTGCTACGCTTGCCAACAAGCCGCCGCTTTATGTTACTGAAAAAGATCGGATGGTGAAATAATGAAAATAAAAGCCGCCTGTTTTGTGAAGAAGCATCCTCATTGCAACGAGGAACGATAAATTACTTTTGCAAATCACTATTATGGTTAATATATTACAGGTGACTTTAAGGTGACATCACGGTTTTATCCTCTGTCCTGAGGAAAATTTTTTATCGTGACGCGGGAAAGCATATTGACGCAAACGCTTGAAGTCCATTCAGGGATTGACAGAATTATTGGAAAAAAGGAACAACCGGCATGACAACACACGGCGACAATATTTTGCAGACAGGCGGCGATCCTCGCGCGCTGGCGGAATTTTCCGCCCTGCGGCAGGAAATCGCCTTGCTCAATCAGCCTGGCGAGTCAGGGCCGGACTGGCAGCGCGTGGAGGCGCTCGCGATCGCGCTTTTTCGGGCGAACGGCATGGATTTGCAAAGCGTGGCCTGGTATACGCTGGCCAGGGCGCACAGCGCCGGGCTGCCGGGATTGTGCGAAGGGTTTGAAATCATTACGGCAATGATGAAACATCAGTGGCCGACGCTCTGGCCGCAGCCGCTTTCCGCCCGGCTGGCGATTGTGACCTGGCTGAGCGCCGGGATGCAACAACGGCTTAAGGAGCTTCAGCCGGAAGCGAGCGATCTCGATCTGCTTTACCGACTGCAGGCGCAGCTGGAACAAAATGTCAACACGCTTGAGGTGCTGGCCTACAAGCATCTGAGCCAGCTTGATCGCCTGAATATCCAAATCAGCGAGCTTATAGCGCAGCTTACCGTGCCGGAACGCCAGCTCAAAACTGACCGGACCATGCTGACGAGGGCGACCCTGGCGCGGGCCGGTCGTAGCGATGAGTTCACGCCGCTGGTTTACGTGCCGGGTGATATGACCAGCTCTGGCGCGCTCACGGTCAGTTTTAGTTTTTGGGAGCGTAGCCGGGGCTTTTTTGCCGGCATGGTTGTCGCCTGCCTGCTGTGCGCTTTAGGCTCGTGGGCTTTGCAGCTGATGCAGCCCGAGCCGGATAAAGCGCAGCGGATTGCTCTGCTGGCCCGCCAGGTTACGCCAGAGCTGGGCGGCCAGGATAAAAACTGGCAGGAGGCCGTTATGCTGGCCGCGCTGCCCAGGGAGCAGCTGGTGCTGTGGCATACGGCACGGTTGAGATTAAAAAAAATGCTGGCGCTGGTGAAGGTGCCGGAGGAGCAGCGCGCTGGCTGTCTTACCTATACGGAATTCGAGGCTCAGCTGGTCACTCTTCGGCAGCCTCTGGAAGCGATGCAGCCCGCAGAGGAGCTGTTGCGTCAGCTTGAGTCGAATCCGCTATCGCCGGTATTAAGAGGGAAAATAGAGAATCGCTTAAAACAGCTGCTGGCGCGCTACGCGCTTATTCTTCAGTCTGCCAGTAAAGACGCTTCGGAGAATAATAAATAATAGCCTGCGCGCTTCTTTTTAAACGAATGACGTTTTCCTGAAATAGTATAAAGAAGATGGGCGGAATATGTGTTCTGTTTCTTAACGGAGCTTTTCATCGTTATAGCCAGGCTCGTAACAAGACCCGCTTGTTTTACCAGTCGTTTTTCAAAAATAACCCTGTGGTATTTTATCAGGTTCATTTTTACTGCGCGCTTCTGTTTCCCCCAGAGATGGGGTGTAGGTTATTTTTTACAGGGGATAAGTAGCGCCAGCAAATAAACAGGGTGGATAAGAAACGAATTTACAGGGCATGTAACGGGCAGGGCACTGTCGTTGTATTAGCGCGCCAGCAGCCTTTATCTGGCGCGCTCATGGCTGGCTCCTTTATTCGATAAAGGGGCCGCTGATTATTTAGCGCATTTACCGCACTGATTTTGCGCAATCAGCGTGAAAAAGTCGTTGCCTTTATCATCGACCAGGATAAACGCCGGGAAGTTTTCCACCTCAATCTTCCATACCGCTTCCATACCCAGCTCCGGGTATTCCACGCACTCCAGGCTCTTGATACTCTGCTGCGCCAGCACCGCCGCCGGGCCGCCGATACTGCCCAGGTAAAAGCCACCGTGTTCGCGACAGGCATCGGTCACCTGCTGGCTGCGGTTGCCTTTCGCCAGCATAATCAGGCTGCCGCCGTTGGCCTGTAAACGATCGACATAAGAATCCATTCGCCCGGCGGTCGTCGGGCCAAGCGAGCCGGAAGCATAGCCTTCGGGGGTTTTGGCCGGGCCGGCGTAGTAAACGGGGTGATCTTTCAGGTACTGCGGTAAACCTTCGCCTCTTTCCAGCCGTTCGGCGAACTTCGCATGGGCAATATCGCGAGCCACGATAATGGTACCGCTTAGCGAAAGCCGGGTAGAAACCGGGAAGCGCGACAGCTGCGCCAGAACCTCTTCTATCGGCCGGTTGAGGTTAATCTGATGCACCTCGCCTTCACCCTGCTGGCGCAGTTCGGCCGGAATATAGCGTCCCGGATTATCCTCCAGCTTTTCAATCCAGATGCCATCGCGGTTGATTTTCGCTTTGATATTGCGGTCGGCGGAGCAGGAAACGCCCATGCCGACCGGGCAGGAAGCGCCGTGGCGCGGCAGGCGGATCACCCGAATATCGTGGGCGAAGTATTTGCCGCCGAACTGGGCGCCCAGCCCCAGCTTCTGCGCGGCCGCCAGCAGCGCCTGCTCCAGCTCGCGATCGCGGAACGCCTGGCCATGCTCATTGCCTTCAAACGGCAGGCCGTCATAGTAGTGCGTTGAGGCCAGCTTGACCGTTTTCAGGGTGCTTTCGGCCGAGGTGCCGCCGATCACAAAGGCGATATGGTAAGGCGGGCAGGCCGCCGTGCCCAGCGTGCGCATTTTCTCGGTCAGCCAGGCCTCCAGCCTGCCGGGGTTGAGCAGAGCGCGCGTCTCCTGCCACAGGTAGGTTTTGTTGGCGGAGCCGCCGCCTTTAGCCATGCAGAGAAATTTATACTCATCGCCGTCCACGCTGTAGAGGTCGATCTGCGCAGGCAGGTTAGTACCGGTATTAATCTCGCGATACATATCCAGCGCGACGTTCTGCGAGTAGCGCAGATTATCCTGGCTGTAGGTGTTGTAAACGCCCTGCGACAGCGCCGCTTCATCGCCGCCGCCGGTCCAGACGCGCTGGCCTTTTTTGCCCATAATAATGGCCGTGCCGGTATCCTGGCAGGTTGGCAGCACGCCTTTCGCCGCGATCTCGGAGTTTCTTAAGAATTGCAGCGCCACATACTTGTCGTTCTCGCTGGCCTCCGGATCGCTCAGAATGGCGGCGACCTGGCGCTGGTGTGCGGGACGCAGCATAAAAGCGGCATCGTGAAACGCCTGCTGCGCCAGCAAAGTCAGCGCTTCCGGCTCGACTTTCAGCACTTCCTGACCGGCGAATTCGCTGACGGAAACGTGATCGCTGCTCAGCAGATAGTATTCGGTTTCGTCAGGGGCGAGAGGAAAAGGGTTCTGATAGACGAAAGGTTTGTTTGACATTTTGCTCACCTGGTAAGCCGTAGCGTGCGCCGCGGCAAGGAAAGAGGCCGGGGCCGGAAAAGGCCCGTCAGCCTGGGTTTTTTTACGGTCAGAACATCATGACCATCCATGGATAGGCAATCAGCATCATGCCGCCGAGGAAAATCGCGCCGAAAATAGTGCCAAGCCGCCAGTAGTCTTTGGTCGGCAGATAGCCGCTGCCGTAGTAGATTGGGCTGGGGCCGGTGCCGTATGGGGTAATAATCCCCATCACGCCGAGCGAGGTCACCATCATCAGGCAGTAGACCGGCATATTGATGCCCGGAATGGCGGCAGCGATGGTCAGCATGGCCGGCAGCAGCGCGGTGGTATGAGCGGTGGTGCTGGCAAAAAGGTAGTGCAGCAGGAAGAAGGCCACCAGCAGCATCACGGCCGCCACTTGCGGATCGATGCCGGTCAGCAGCTGGCCGCCTTCTTTGCCCAGCCAGGCAATAAAGCCGACGCGCGCCAGGCCATCCGCCAACGCCACCAGCGTGGCGAACCAGGCGAAGGTGTTCCAGGCCGGTTTATTGCTGGTGATATCGTTCCAGTTCAGCACGCCCGTCCACAGCATCAGCACCACGACCAGCAGCGCCGCCATGGCCGGTTCAATCCAGCTGGTGGCGAAAATCCACATCAGCAGCGCGCAGCAGACAAACAGCAGCAGCAGCATTTCGTTGCGCGACAGCTTGCCCAGTTTTTCCAGCTCGCTTTTTGCCCAGCGCGGCACCTCGTCGTTGATCTTCACTTCCGGCGGATAGAACCAGTAGGCCAGTAAAGGCATGGTTAAGATCAGCAGCAGGCCCAGTGGCAGGAAGGCGAGGAACCAGTTCCCCCATGAGATATCGAAGCCCACGATGCTTTTCACCAGCGCCAGCGCCAGCAGGTTAGGCGCGAGCGCCGACAGGAACATTGAGCTGGTAATACAGGCTGCGGTGATCGCCACCCACATTAAATAAGAACCAATTTTACGCGCGCTGGGATCGTTGGGTTTGGAACCGTACAGCGGCGGCAGGTTAGCGATAATCGGGTAGATAGTCCCGCCGCTGCGCGCCGTGTTGGACGGGGTGAAAGGCGCCAGCAGCAGATCGGCGAAGGTAATGGCGTAGCCCAGCGTCAGGCTGCGTCGCCCCAGATACTTCACCAGGATCAGCGCCAGACGGCGGCCAAACTGCGTCTTGTCATAACCCGCGGCGAACATAAACGCGCCGAAAATCAGCCAGACCGTAGAGTTGCCGAACCCGCTGACCGCCCATTTAAAGGACTGCGTGGCGGCCTGGAATTTGGGGTCGGCCAGCTCGGCCGGACTGAACAGCAGCCAGTGGCTGAACAGGGCAATGACCACCACCCCGGTCAGGCCGATCACCGCACCGGGCAACGGTTCGAAGATCAGGCCAACGATGACGCCGACGAACACCGCGAAGAAGCGCCAGGCGTAAGGCTCCAGCCCGCCGGGGACCGGCGTCAGCAGCAGCAGCACCGTGACCAGCACGGGCAGAAAAAGCATAACAAGACGTTTTTTGGTTCCCGGTGAGGCGGGCGATCCACTCGACGTTGATTTTGTTTTCATAGTGTTGATCTGCAAGTTAACAGTAATAAAAGAGATATGTCCCGGTTAATGGCTACGCCCTTTTTAAACGGGCTTATTTACCGCGACCCTGGTGACAGGATGGCCTTTTTAAACATGTTTTTAACATACTATTAAGGAACTGTGAAGATAATGCAGGTCGCCCTGAATAATAATATTGATCTGGATCAATAAATATTTCCAGCCATTTTGTTCTTTTTTTTGGAAAATGCATTTTCCCTGATTGTCTTCCCAAAATTGTTACGTGTAGAGCAGTTTACTGTTACGTTTTTATTTCCTGAAATAGCTGGTACTATTTTTAGTGTATTGATTTTATTGGTTTTATTTTTAGGCGGCAATTGGAATTTGCTTTAGTTAACTAATGAGTAACAATCAGAGCGGTGACGGCGTGACATAATGCGGTAATTGTTTCTGGTAATTTAAAAAGTTTAATAACTAAATTAACCGATTTAATAAATCCAGAATTGATATATTTATTGCATAAAGCAGAATCCGTTAATTAAGCGAAAACGTTTCTTATGTAACACGGTTCAAAAATTTAAATTTTGGAGTCGATAATAATGAACACGCTCACCCCGATCCTTAATCCGCTGACGCTGCCGAATGGCGCCGTATTAAAAAACCGTCTGGTAATGGCGCCAATGACCACCTGTACGGGATTCTACGACGGCACCGTCACCAGTGAACTGGTAGAGTATTATCGCGAACGTGCCGGCAGCCTGGGCGCGGTGATCGTGGAGTGCTGTTTTATCGATCCCAAAGGGCCGGCATTTCCCGGCGCGATAGGCATTGACAGCGATAACAAAATCGCGGGCCTGGCGCGGATAGCAAGCGCGATCAAATCCAAAGGCTCGCAGGCTATTCTGCAAATTTATCACGGCGGCAGGATGGTGGAGCCTGAGCTGATCGGGCGGCAGAACGCCGGTTGCGCCCAGCGCCATCGCCGCGCCGCGTGAAGGCGCCACCACGCCGCAGGCGCTGACCGGCGAAGAAGTTGAGGTGATGATCACCAAATTCGGCGACGCGGTGAACCGCGCCATCAAGGCCGGCTTCGACGGCGTGGAGCTGCACGGCGCGAACACCTACCTGATCCAGCAGTTCTATTCGCCCAATTCCAACCAGCGCGACGACCAGTGGGGCGGCAGCCGCGATAACCGCACGCGCTTCCCGCTGGCGGTGCTGGATATCACGCATAAAATGGCCGAACGCTTCGCGGACGATACCTTTATCATCGGCTATCGTTTCTCGCCGGAAGAGCTGGAAGTCCCCGGTATTCGCTTTGACGACACGATGTATCTGCTGGAAAAACTCGCCGAGCGCGGGCTGGACTACGTGCATTTTTCCGTAGGGCAGCTGCTGCGGCCTTCTATCGTCGACACCCAGGATCCCACGCCGCTGATTACCAAATTCCGCGCTATGCGCTCCGAAACGCTGGCAAAAATTCCGGTGATCGGCGTCGGCGGCGTGGTGAATAAAGCCGATGCCGAAAGCGGGCTGGAGCACGGTTTCGATCTGGTGGCAATCGGCAAAGCCTGCATCGCCTATCCTGACTGGGCCGATCGCATTATTCACAACGACCATCTGGAACTCTATATCGACAGCAACCGGCGCGAGGCGTTGAAAATCCCCGAGCCGCTGTGGCGCTTCTCGCTGGTGGATGCGATGATCCGCGATATGAGCGCGACCGGCCGCAAATATAAAGCGGGCGTTTATCAGGAAAAAGTCGAGGCGGAGGCGCTGAAGCTAAAAATCAACGTCGCGCTGGATACCGATCGCATTACCGATATCACGCTGGTGCCGGACGATACGCTCGACGTCGATTTCACCACCACTTTCGAAAGCCTGCGCAACCGCATTCTGGTTGCTAACAGCCCGCATGTGGATGCGATTACCGGCGCCACCACCCAAAGTGAAGCCCTGAAAAAAGCGGTTTCGCGGGCGCTCGCTACCTCCAGCAAAGAGCATGTAATAGAAGAGGGCGGCAATCCGCAGGCACCGCAAAACTACGACGTGGTGGTTATCGGCAGCGGCGGCGCGGGCCTGGCAGCGGCTATCCAGGCGCATGACGAAGGCGCGCGCGTGGCCATTATCGAAAAAATGCCGACCATCGGCGGCAATACCATCAAGGCCTCGGTAGGCATGAACGCGGCGGAAACGCGCTTCCAGAAGCTGAAAGGCATCAAGGACAGCAAAACGCTGTTCTATGAAGAAACCCTGAAAGGCGGCCATTTCAAAAACAATCCCGTGCTGTTGAAAGAGTTTGTGGAGCTGGCGCCTGAGGCTATCGAATGGCTGGCGGCGAAAGGCATTGAGCTGAACGATATCACCATCACCGGCGGCATGAGCATCGACCGCACCCATCGTCCGGCAGACCGCTCGGCGGTAGGGGGCTTTCTGATCAGCGGCCTGGTGAAAAACATTAACCAGCGCAATATCGAGGTGCTGCTGGAAACCTCGGTGGAAGAGATCATTTATACCGACGGCAGGGTCAGCGGCGTGAAGGTGGTCGATGAATATTACGACAGCCGCATTCTTAACGCCCGCAGCGTCATCGTTGCCACCGGCGGCTTCAGCGCCAACCGCGAGATGGTCACCCATTACCGGCCGGAGCTGGACGGCTTTGTCACCACTAACCATAAGGGCGCGACCGGCAGCGGTATCGCGCTGCTGCAAAAACTTGGCGCGGGCACGGTGGATATGGGCGAAATCCAAATCCATCCAACGGTAGAGCAAACCACCTCCTATCTGATCTCCGAATCGATTCGCGGCGGCGGCGCCATTCTGGTCAGCCAGGCCGGACACCGTTTCTGCAACGAGATGGCGACCCGCGATAAAGTGTCGGCGGATATTATCGCGCTGCCGGAGAAAAGCGCCTGGGTGATTTTTGACGAACAGGTCAGGCTGAACAACAAGGCGGCCGACGAATACCTTGCCAAAGGCTTTGTGGTCAGCGCGTCTTCGCCGCAGGAGCTGGCGATCAAGCTCAATATGGATCTGCACGCGCTGCTGGCGACGCTGGAGCGCTACAACCTGTTTGTCGAGCGCCAGCAGGATGAGGATTTCGGTCGTCAGACCGCGATGCGCCATCCGCTGAACCAGGGGCCGTTTTACGCCATCCGCATCGCGCCCGGCGTGCACCATACGATGGGCGGCGTCACCATCAACAGCGATACCGCCGTGCTGGATGAGCAGCAGCAGGTTATTGCCGGGGCATGGGCGGCGGGTGAAGTCGTCGGCGGCATTCACGGCGGTAACCGTATCGGCGGCAACGCTATTGCCGATATCATTATCTTCGGCACGCTGGCCGGACGTCACGCGGCTGATTTCGCCCTGCATCATTAACACACCGGAGAGCCACGATGCCAGCTGACGCGCGACTTTACGCTTACTCTGCGGTGCTGATGGGCTCGCCCATCCTGCTGAAGCTGGCGGAGCACGACGAAAAGCTGGCGGGCGACGTGTTCCGCCTGATCCGCCAGCAGGAAAATCTGTTTACCGTGAATCGTGCCGGTTCGCAGCTGATGGCGGTGAACGCGGCGGCGGGCAGCCATCCCGTTGCGGTCAGCGCGCCGGTGTTTGCGCTGATCAAACGCGCCAGGGAAGTGAGCCTGCTGGCCGGAAGCTGTTTCAACTTCGCTATCGGGCCGCTGGTCAAGCGCTGGAAAATCGGTTTTCAGGGCGACAGCGTGCCGCCCGCGCACGAGCTACAGGCGCTGCTGGCATTAACCGATCCCGCCCGCGTGCAGCTGGACGAGCAGCAGCAGACGGTGTTTCTGCCGCAGCCCGGCATGGAGATCGATCTGGGCGCGATAGCCAAAGGCTATATCGCCGACGTGGTCAGGGATTTTCTGCATCAGCGCGGCTGCTTCTGCGGGCTGATCAATCTTGGCGGCAATCTGCAAACGCTTGATGCACCCGCAGGCGAAACGGCATGGGCGATAGGCGTGCAGCTGCCTTTTGGCGAGCCGGGCGCGCTGATCGGCAGCGTCGCCGTCAGCAATAAATCGGTGGTGACGTCGGGCGTGTATGAGCGCTACTTCGAGCTGAACGGCCGCCTCTATCACCATATCCTCAATCCGCAAACCGGTTATCCGCTGGACAACGAGCTGCTCGGCGTAACGGTCATTTCTGACCGTTCGCTCGACGGCGATATTTTTACCACGCTGCTGTATGGCCTGGGCGTAGAACAGAGCCTTGTTTTCCTGAAGGATTATCCGCAGATCGAGGCCATTTTCGTGACGCGAGAGCAGCAGGTAGTGCTGGCAACCCAACAGCCTTTCCGGCTGCTGGACGAGCGCTGGCGGGTTATTGACAGTACTGTTTAAGCAGCTCGCTGTATTCGGCCTGTAGCCGATAGCGGTAGACCGGCCTGCCGGTTGCGCCATAGTGGATGCTGGTAAAGAGTATATGGCACTGCGCCAGCCAGATCAGGTATTTGCGGCAGGAGACGCGGGAGATGTTGACCGCTGCGGCCAGCTCGTCGGTAGAGAACTCTTCCGCCGGATGCGCGTCAATCCACTGGCAGAGCGTGCGCAGCGTCTGCGGCGTCAGGCCTTTCGGCAGGCGTTTGCCTTCGGCTGGCGCATCCCTGTCGCCGTGGAGCAGCCGATCCACATCGGCCTGCTGATACCAGGGCTGGCTGTCCATCAGCGTCTTGCGGCGACGCCAGCCGGTCAGCGCCTCTTCAAAACGCGAGAACTGGAAAGGCTTGATCAGATAGTCCACCACGCCGTAGTGCAGCGATTGCCTGACGGTATCGGCATCGGCGGCGGAAGAGATCACAATTACATCCACCGCCTGCTTCGCCTGGCGCAGCGCGGGCAGCAGATCCAGCCCGCTCTCCTGCTGCAAATAGATATCCAGCAGGATCAAATCAATGCCGCCATGCAGCGCCATCTCCTTTGCCTGTTGCAGGGTCGAGGCTATGCCCACGCAGTGAAATCCTTCCAGCTGGCCGATATAGCAGCGGTTCAACTCGGCGACCATGGCGTCATCATCGACGACTAACACGTTAATCATGCGCTTTTGTTTCCTCTATCCCAGGGCAGTTGGACTAAAAATTGCGTATAAACGCCGGGTTCGGACTCTACAATAATTTTTCCGCCAAGGCTTTCGGTTTGTTGTTTGACGAGGAACAAGCCCATGCCCCGATCGTCTCCTTTGCTGGAAACGCCTTTCTCAAAGATAGCATCTGGTTCCGGGATGCCCGGCCCGTCATCGCTGACCTCGCAGGCCAGCCAGCCGTTCTGATAGTGCAGCAGCACGCTGATTTCGCCGCCGGGCTGGCCGTCTGCGGCCTCCAGCGCGTTCTCAATCAGGTTGCCCAGAATGGTGATCAGCGCGGCGGACTGCGTTTCGCTGCCGCAGTCCGGCAGCAGGCTGTCCTCGCTGACGATCAGCCGGTGGCCGCGATCGGTCGCGCGTTCGATCTTGCTTAACAGAAAGCCCGCAATCACCGGCGATTTAATTTTCATCAGCAGCGAGCCAATCTCTGTCTGATAGCCGTTGGCGGTTTTCAGGATATAGCTTTCCAGCTGCTGGTAGTTTTTCATATGCAGCAGGCCGAGGATCACATGCAGCTTGTTCATAAATTCATGCGAGCGCTCGCGTAGCGCGTCAACATAGTTGACCAGGCCGTCCAGCCGCTGCACCAGCTGGCTGACCTCGGTTTTATCCCTGAAGGTACAGACCGCGCCGATAATCACGCCCTTGCTGCGTACCGGCATGGTATTGCTGAGCAGCACGCGCCCCTTGAAATGCAGCTCTCTGTCGCGCTGCGGCACGCCGCTTTGCACCACTTCGCGCAGGTTGGCGATGAGCGGGCCGGGCGCTTCGTCCTGCGGATGGCGCGCTTCGGTAAAAAGCTGCTGCGCGGCGCGGTTGATCAGCGTGACCTGTACGCGATCGTCCACCGCAATAACGCCTTCCTTAATCGATTGCAGCATCGCCTGGCGCTGCTCATACAGCATCGAAATCTCGTAAGGCTCCAGACCGGAGAGCACGCGGCGGGAGGCCCGCACCAGGCACCAGGTGCCGATAGCGCCCGCCAGCACGCCGAACAGTGCCGTCCACAGTACCGACCAGCGGGTACGCGCGATCTGCTGCGCGACCTCGCTCAACGAGATGCCTACCGCCACCACGCCAATCTGCCGCTGCCGGGCGTCGTAAATCGGCGTAAATACGCGTAGCGCCTGCGCCAGCTGGCCGCGATTGATCGACACGTTTTCCTTACCCGCCAGCGCCGGCTGCAAATCCTCGCCGATGAAAGGGCGGTTGATGGCGTTTTTATCAGGGTGAGAATAGCGGATACCGCGCATATCGGTGACCACGACAAACAGCAAATGGTTGCTTTCCTGTACCGCCTGAGTAAGCGGCTGAATAATGTTGCGATCGGCGGGCAGCAGCAGGCCGCGCTGTACTTCGGCAGAATCGGCCAGGGTACGCGCCACCGCCAGCGCTTTATCCTTAACGCCGGCGCGGGTGATATGGCTTATCTGGAAAAAATAGAACAGATGAACGATCAGCAAAACCACGGCGAGCACCGCGCCGACCATCAGGCTGACGGAGGTGCTGAGCTTCAGTGGACGTTTACGGGACGGGTTACTCATGATCGCTCCATGACTGGCGGGACGAAACGGGCTGGCGAAGGATTACTATAGCGGACGACGCCGGCAGGAAAAAGCGGACGGCCCGTCGCCGGAGCGCCATCAGGCGACAGCGCCTGAGGTCATCTGGCGCGGCGCCCGCCGTGCTTCTGCCGCTATTTCTTCGCGCAGCAGGGCAATCAGTTCGCGCAGGCCCTGCGGCACGCGCCGATGGCCCGGATAGTAGAGGCATAGCGCAGGTTCGACGGGCGACCAGTCGGGCAATACCACGTGCAGAGCGCCGTTCAGCAACGGCTCTTTTACGCGGTCTTCCAGACAGTAAGCGATACCCGTTCCGGCAAGCGCCAGCTCCAGCGCCAGCGTGGTTTCGCTGACGCAAATTTGTCCCGGCACGTCGATCACGCGGTAGTCGTTGCCCTGACGAAACTCCCACTTATAGATCACGCCCTGGCCGGTGCGCATACGGATACAGGAATGCGCGCGAAGATCTTCAGGCTCCAGCAGCGGCGGGCGGTGATAAAGATAGCGCGGCGCAGCGACGGCAACCCATTTCAGATCCGCGCCCAGCTTTACGGCGACTAAGTCTTCCGGCACGGTGCCGCCAAAACGGATACCGGCGTCGAAGCCTTCCGCCACGATATCCACCATGCGATCGTCCACGCAGACTTCCACCTCAACCTCCGGATACTTGCTGAGGAACTTTGGCAGATAGCGGCCCACAATCAGTCGCGCACCGTCGCTCAGCACATTCAGGCGCAGACGGCCTGCCGGACGATCGCGCAGGCGATTTACCTCATCCAGCGCGTCGCCGATCTCCTGAAAACCGACGTTCAGCCGCCGCGCCAGGCTGGCGCCCGCTTCGGTAGGGGCAACGGTGCGGCTGGTGCGGTTCAACAGCCGCACGCCCAGCCGCGTTTCCAGATTGCGAATAGCGTGGCTGAGCGCGGAGGTAGTAATGCCCAGCTCTACGGCGGCTTTGGTAAAGCTGCGCAGGCGTTCTACCATGCGAAAAGCGTTCAGATCGGCGAGATCGCTGCGTGACAGCGCGGCTGTGGGTTTAACGGGCATGGGGCATCCAATAGATGAGCCAGATTCAATGCTGCATGGAAAGCTATTGCATCCTGGCGGCTTTAAAGAGTGCTAAGTTTAATGACATTCACTAATTGGAAGCAACCGCCGTGGTTGATTTGACTGAGGAAGATTTATGCATCGGCAGACTGACACGATAAGGATCGTAATGCCGCAGTGGCAGGGCGGCACTTTTCCCATCTACAAGCTTGGCGCAGAACTGCTCGCCTGGCTTGCGCCTGAAACCGCATCCCCCACCTTTACCGTTGCCGTGCCCGAGCCGGATCGGGAGCTGGTGGTGGAAGAGGGCATGGCAGGCCGCAGCGAGTTGAAAAAACAAATTGAGGCGGTCTGGCAAATCGTTAACGATAACCGCCCGGAAAAAATCGTCATGCTGGGCGGCGATTGCCTTGTCGATCTGGTGCCTTTTGCTTATCTGAGCCAGCGCTACGGCAAGAATACCGGTATTCTGTGGATAGATACCCATCCCGACGTGATGACACCAAAAGAGTTCACTAACGCTCATGCGCACGTGCTGGGCGCGCTGCTGGGCAATGGCGACGCAATGCTGACCGATCAGGTTCAACAGCCGATCAGGCCGGAAAACGTGATGATTGCCGGTCTCCATTCGCCAACGGATTACGAGCAAAAATTCCTGGCGGAGTGGCCGGTGCGCACCGCTTCCCCAGCGGCGCTGCGTGAGGGAAACAGGCTGATTACCGACTGGATACAGACGCAGGGCATTACCAACCTGCTTATCCATTTCGATCTGGACGTGCTGGATCCGGCGAAATTCAGCGCCGTATTGTTCGCCAAACCGGATGCGGACGCCGGAGAGTTCACGGATATTGCGCAGGGAAAACTCACCATTGAGGAGGTGCTGGCGCTGTTCAGCGAAGCCGAGGCGGCCACCAATATTGTCGGTGTTGGCATTACCGAGCATATGCCATGGGCGGCGCTGCAAATGCAGCAGATGCTGGCCCGGCTGCCGCTGCTGAAATAGTGGGCTAAGCGACGCGCCTGGCGTAAAAAGAAAAGCCGGAAGCATTCGCTCCCGGCTATCTTCCTCAGGCAGGCTGTTCCTCCTGCGGCAGCGAATTTTCAAAGGTCACAAAACGGTGCGGCCCGGCCAGGCCAATACCTGTCTCTTCCAGATACTCTTTGATCCGCAGGTTAATCTCCTGCTGAATATCCATGTACTGGTTATAGTCGGAAAACTTCAGGATATGTACCACCTCAAACATAATGCGATCGGACTCGAAAGAGGCCAGGTGCGCGCGGTCAAAGCGGGTTTTATCAATGCGGCCGATCACCTCTTCAATCATGGGGCCAATCTTGCGCAGCTGCTCGGCCGATGTCGCCAGCGGCACGCCAAAGCTGAAGACGATACGGCGCGTCTGCATCCTTTTATAGTTGTGGATGGTTTGCTGCAGCAGGATGGCGTTGGCACAGACGATCTGCTCGCCGCTCAGGCTGCGGATGCGCGTGGTTTTCAGCCCGATATGTTCGATAGTGCCCGCCACGTCGTTAAACACCACAAAGTCGCCGATCTCAAAAGGCTTATCAATACCGATTGAAAGAGAGGCGAAAAGGTCGCTCAGCACCGTCTGTACCGCGAGCGCGATGGCGATACCGCCGACGCCCAGGCTTGCCACCAGCGCGGTAATATTGACGCCCGCATTGGCGAGTATCGACAGGATCATCACCGACCAGACCAGCGCCCGGAACAGCAGCCCAAGAATGATGGTAGTGACAGGATTGCGGTGCGAGTCCGGGCCGAAGTTCGTCAGCGAATAGCGCAGCCAGGACTGCACGGCCTGATCCAGCCACAGCGCGATTTGCAGCGCCAGCACCAGGAACCAGGCGTGCGGGATGGTGCCGCTGACCTGGCCGGGCAACACGATAAACTGCAGGCTGAACAGAAAAGAAGCGATAAAGATCAGCGTGACCCGGGTTCTTTTCAGCACGTCCAGAAAGACGCGGTGCGCCACGCGATTTTCATGATCTTCCGCCCACGAGCCTATCCGTTTTTCCAGCAGAGAGATAACTTTGCGGATCAGGAAGAAAGTCACAGCGGTGATCACCACTACCAGCAGAATGTTACCCCAGAAGGTCACTGACGTAATCAACTTCAAATAGTTTGTATGAAAGATTTCTTTCACACGGCCTCCTTTATTCTGAATGGGTAAGAGAGTAAGTGTAGTAGAAAATTCAAAGGGATAGCTGTTTTTTGATTGCTAATTAAATTTTACTGTTAAAATGAAGCTGTACTTAAATATTTGTGGGGATTTTTTTAATCTAACTTGCTGTTATAAAAGGCTGTATCATGTTTTTGTGGTTATTATTTCAGCTTCAGGTGGCTGGGTAATAATAAGCTTTTCCATTGAGTTGCTATAAAAATTAATAATTAATCTGGTGGGCCAGGCTGAGTATTTATTTTCTGGCTGATAGTTATATTCTTATCAGGAAGTTTTAGCCGTTTCTGCTGATGGAGTTGGTCGGGTTTTAACGCAAAGAGCAGGTAATAAACGAGGCAAAATGACTTCTGATATTTGCATATAGATAGCATGAATAGTTCGTAGAGATAGTACAGGCGGAGTGGCAATGTGGAACTAAGCCTCTTTCAGCCAGGATAAAAGTCATGAGCCAACAAAGTCCGTTAACGCTTCCGGTTATCGATTTCGCTCAATTAACCGCATCGGCGCAGCAGCGTTCAGCCTTGCTCGACTCGCTTGCCCGGGCGGCACGTGAAGTCGGGTTTTTCTATCTGATCAATCATGGGATCAACCAGCCGTTGATCGACAGAGTGCAGCAGGTTGCTCGCGCGTTCTTTGCTTTACCGCCGGAAGAAAAGCTCAGGGTCAAAATGGCGAATTCGCCGCATTTTCGCGGCTATAACCTTGCTGGCGTAGAGATAACCCGTAATCAGCCTGATTATCGCGAACAGTTCGATATCGGCGCGGAACGAGAGGCGCTACCCGTCTCGCCAAATATTCCGGCATGGCAAAGAATGCAGGGGCCTAACCAGTGGCCGCAGGCGCTGCCGGAACTGCAACTTGTGCTAACGCGCTGGCAGCAGGAAATGACTGAGGTTGCATTGAAACTGCTGCGCGCTTTCGCCGAGGCGCTGCAACTGCCGCAGGACGCTTTCGACGGCCTTTACGGCGCTTTCCCCAATGAACATATCAAACTGATCCGTTATCCGGGGCGCACCGACAGCGAATCGCGTCAGGGCGTGGGCGCGCATAAGGATTCCGGTTTTTTGACGCTGCTGCTGCAGGATGATAAGCCAGGTCTGGAGGTTGAGGTTCGTCCTGGCGAATGGACAGCGGCGACGCCTTTACCCGGTTCGTTTGTAGTCAATATTGGGGAGCTGCTTGAGCTGGCGACCAACGGCTATCTGCGTGCCACCGTGCACCGAGTAGTATCGCCGCAGACGGAACAGGAGCGTTTATCTGTCGCCTTTTTTCTTGGCGCCCAGCTTGACGCCGTGGTGCCGGTATATCAGCTGCCGGAAGCGCTGGCGAACATGGCGCAGGGGCCGGACAGCGATCCGCAAAATCCGCTGCTGCGGGAGGTCGGCTGGAACTATTTAAAAGGGCGGCTGCGCTCGCATCCCGACGTGGCGCAGCGCTTCTATGCAGACTTCACTGAGCACTGTTAAGAAAGATGCGCTCCACAGGCGCATTGGCCATTTGCCTTTGATAAGCGCTGCTGCTGCGGTTCGGCATGATGGAACAACATAACAGGGGGTAAGAAAGCTATAGTGAACCTCAGCGGAAGAGGTCCGCATGCCGGAAACGGCATGCGTAAAGACGGCCGCCTGTTAATAGCCTGATGATGCGGCAGTATAAAAGGCCACGAGAAATCGGCTGCCGGATTCAGGCCCGGCAGCCGCGTTTTTATAGCTTTTCCCACGCTGGCAGGTGATTAGCTCGTTTTCGCCATTCCTGGAACGCCGCCATAATCACCCCGAAAACCAGACCGGCTATCAGCGTCGAGGTAGCGGCATAAAGCAGCGTGGCTCCCTGAGATTTCCAGAAAATAAACCACATTACTATCCCCCAGAACGGCGTATAGACGACGGCAAAGCTGAAAAAGTTCGTCCAGAATGTTGAGAAGGGCGGTGGAGGCACATGGATCCCCAACCGCCACAGAAATATATGGCACGGAGGGGCGTAGATGCTGGGCCACATCCCCCTGCCTTCCATAATCGCCATGGCACGATTTTTTCTTTTTTCAAAAACTGAGTCCCCGGTCATTTGCATACCCCCCTCTTGTTTTTCTTTTGTCTAATTATAACGGAAGGGTCAAAAAATATACTTTTTTTAAGATTTTTTAGAAAATTCTGGAAACATCATCGGAACGGGAAAAAAGTAGTTATAATCCAGCAGGTTAATTTATCTCCCCAAAGAGGGTGTCTGCGCTTTATGCGTCGGTAAAAATAAATTATTAGCCAGTAAGTTGACCTGGAAGTTGTTATTAATTAATTGGATGATCTTTATTAGGGCACTAAGTATTTGCCTGGCGCTTACCTCCAGCCAGCTTTGTCGATGCATGATCCCGGCGCAGATGACTGCGGGAAGGCAAGGCGCAAACTGTTGCCGATTCGCTTCAAAAGGGTAGAGCACGGTGTCCAGAGTGAAATCGGAAACGACAGTGCCGATAATCTCGCCATCTGCCCGCGCGTTAAGTTCCGTCAGCCGTGCGTTCTGCACAATTTGCAACTGAAGCCATTCTTTAGTGCGCACGTCGCAAAGCATCCTTTGGTTCTCAGGTTCCTTAAGCTGGTCGACATTTTCCTCATTCATTCCGGCCTGACTGCTTATCAACTGTGAGTATGCTTGTTGCTCGTCAGTGCTGATAAACAGGTTAAGTAACCTCCGCCACAGCCTGCTGTGTAGCCGCTGCTCCGCTATTTGCGCTTTCAGCGTAGCAGTTAGCTGATACCGCTTGTCTTCCCGGCAAACGTTCTGAGGCTGCATTTTCCGAAACCTCCTTTTAAAGGTTGAAATTGTTAATATAGTTACCAGAGGTTATGCGACAGGACTGCTCAGTGAAATAATGGTCTGGCGGAGAATCTGTCGTACAGGCGATTCAGCTATCTTTTTACAGTTATTTTATAAATTTCCAATATTGTTTTTAGACAGGTGGCTAATAACCACCTTGCTGCTGGTAGCATAAAACATATCAACTGTCTTTGATATTACCGGTAGGGATTTTTATACTACCAGACCCGATTTTGGTTTTTTTAAAAAGGTAACGATATTCGGGACGCCGGAAATTACTTCCACAATCAGTATAAATCAGGCAAGTAGTTTTGAAAGTGAATACATTTTTCGGATAAATGTCGATTCCGGCAGGATCCATAAGTTATATCCTTTTTTCAGGACATTAATTGCATATAATTCCCGCAGACTCGTCTGATTATCGCCCATCAACTTAAATCACAACGCAATAAATGGTACCCTTGCCGCTGACGGCGAACGATCGCCGTTTTATTAATCAGTAGATTTAAGGAAATGATGTATGAGTTTTACCCTGAGCAGCCTGAAAAATATCCGTTCGCTACGTGCACAGGCGCGCAATATGGCTACAGAGGATCTTGAAGAGATACTATCAAAGCTGAAAATTATCGTGAATGAACGTCGTGAAGCCGCCAGCGCGCAGGCAGCCGAAGCCCGCGAAAAAGCGGAAAAGCTGGCAATGTACCGTGAACTGATGCTTGAAGACGGCATTTTACCGACAGAACTGGTCAATAATTTGCCGCCCGTCGCCCGTGCAAAAAAGAAGCGCGCGCCTCGTCCCGCAAAATATAAGTACCTCGACGGCAATAATGAAGTCAGATACTGGACCGGGCAGGGCCGCACGCCGACACCTGTTAAGAATGCCATTGCAAACGGTCAGTCGCTGCACGATTTCCTGATCTAATCGATCGGATATCAGGCCAATAAGGCAGAACGTCAAGGCTGCCTTATTTTGCCTTACGGCTCTTTAAGAGCAATATATCAATTACGCCGTGCAGAGTGGTCTTCTGGCGCTGAAGCGTATCTTCCTTTGATTATAAATCCCGGCCCCGCAAACCGATCGCTGCGCTAAACCACCCAGGCCCGACAGCCCCGGTTGCAGGCTGCGGTCAGCTTTTCAGGTAGAGAGCAGCGCGCGTCTAAAAGAGTCAATATGCGCGCGGGTTGCTGCCGTCACGCGCTGAATATCCCCGGAGGCCAGCGCCGCAATAATTTCATTATGCTCAGCGATAACCTCATCCATATGGCTGACGCTCGACAGCGTTGTCGCCCAGAAGCGCTGCGCCTGCGCGTGAATAACGCTCAGGATATCCGCAAGCCGTCGGTTGCCCGCAATATCCGCCAGCACCTGGTGAAACTCGCGATCCAGCAACATCATTTTCTCTCTGTTGCGCGAGCCGCCGGCAAGCCCGATCTGCTGATTCAGCTCGCGCAGCTGGTTAAGGTGCGCCTTATTTACTTTCTGGCTGGCAAGCTGCGCGCACAGCGTTTCGTTAACCAGCCGCACCTCAATCAATTCCAGCGCATCATCGATCGACAACGGGGCGACCATAACGCCCTTGCGGGGAATGATTTGTAGCAGCCCTTCGGTAGCCAGGCGGTGGATCGCCTGATTGATCGGCGTGCGCCCCATTTCCAGATCGTCCATTACCTGGGCGGTATTAAGATAATCGCCGGGCTTGTAACGCAGCGTGATCAGCCTGTGCCTGAACGCCAGGTAGGCCTGTTCGTTCAGCGACAGATATTTTTTCCGCTCGATCGGGTTCACATTTTCACCAGCTGACTCATTCATGATGCCGTTCCTGTTTAAGCCTTTGCGACATATTACACAAAAAGCTGGCATGAAAATCGCTAGTTTGAAATGCGAGTGAAATTTCACTCTAATTTCAAATGAGGGTTTTGCCATGCACCTACAGTTCATTACCGGCGACGAAGCCGCTGCCAGACTCGATGTCGACGTAACCCGCTTTGTTATTGCGGGCTGGGCAGGGCGCGATCGGGATGCCGTCCTGCACCATATTCGGGAGCTTGAAGCGTTAGGCGTGCCTGCTCCTGGTGCAGTGCCGCTTTTTTACCGCGTCGCCACTAATCAGCTCAGCCAGAACGCCTTGCTGGAAGTCGTGGGCAACGAAACATCCGGCGAAGCCGAACCTTTCGTCTTTTTTCATCGCGGAGAGTGCTGGGTTTCTCTTACCTCCGATCACACCGATCGCTATCTGGAAACCTTCAGCGTGGCGCTTTCCAAGCAGGCCTGCATCAAACCGGTGGCAAGCGGCGCGTGGCGCATGCGCGAAGTGGCGGAGCACTGGGATGCGCTGGAGCTGACTTCCTGGATAAAAGAGCAGGGCGAATGGGTGGTTTATCAACAAGGTTCGCTGTCGTCGCTGCTGACTCCACAGGCGCTGCTTACGCGCTATCTGGAGGGCGAAACGGCCGCTGACGGCCTGGCCATGTCCTGCGGCACGCTGAGCACTATCGGCGGCATCCGTCCGGCCAGCGAGTTTCGGATGGCGCTGCACGATCCGGTGCTGGGCCGCACGCTGGAGCACACTTACCGCACCGGCGCACTGCCGGTCGTTGCATAAGGAGCGCGGCTATGACGACACTCTGGCAGGCAAGTCAGCAGCTACAGGCGGGGAACGTTCAGCCTGAAACCTTCACGCAGGCGGCATTGGCTGCCGCACGCGATCCTGAAAAAGAAGGCGCGCGCGTTTTCATCACTCGTTATGAGGCGCAGGCCAAGCAGCAGGCTATTGAGGCGGGAGAACGCTGGCAAGCCCGGCAATCACGTAGCCCGATCGATGGGCTTCCCATCAGCATTAAGGATCTGTTCGATGTAAAAGGCGAGGCGACGACGGCGGGTTCACGCCTGTTAAGCGATGCGCCGGTCGCCACGGCGAACGCGAGCGTGGTAGAGAAGCTCAATCGGGCTGGCGCCGCGATAGTCGGTAAGACCAATATGACCGAATTCGCCTTCTCCGGGCTGGGCATCAATCCGCACTACGGCACGCCTGCCAACCCGTGGCGGCGCGAGGAGAAACGTATTCCCGGCGGCTCCTCTTCCGGCGCGGCGGTGGCTGTAGCGGATGGGCTGTGTCTGGGCGCTATCGGTACCGATACCGGCGGTTCCGTACGTATTCCCGCCGCGCTCTGCGGCCTGACCGGCTTTAAACCTGGCGCCAGCCGAATCGATCAGGCGGGCACGTTGCCGCTTGCGCCTTCGCTGGACAGCATTGGCGTTATTGCGCATGACGTTCGCAGCTGCTGGCTGCTTGACAGCATCATTGCCGAAAAGCCTCTTGAGATGCGGGAGTCGGATCTGCGCCACGCCCGCTTTGCCGTACCGCAAACTCGCGTCCTGGACGATCTGGATCGGGATGTAGCGCAGGCGTGGCAGTACGCGCTTGATCTTCTCCGGGAAGCCGGGGCCACGCTGGTGGCCTTGCCACTTACCGAGCTGGATGAGCTGAATACCCTGAACGCGCGCGGCGGTATTACGGCTTATGAAGCCTGGCAGTGGCATCAGCGTACGGCTTTGGCCCGGCCCGAAGCTTACGATCCGCAGGTGCTGATGCGCCTGCAGCGCGGCAGCCAGCTGACTGAACAGGATGCCGCTGAACTTTATCAGCAGCGCGCAGCCTGGCAGCGGCGTATCAACACGGCGCTGGAAGGCTTCGACGCGCTGCTGATGCCCACCGTGCCGAAGATTGCGCCGACTATCGCTTCGCTGGACGAGCCGCAGCGTTATATGGAGATCAACGCCCTGATGCTGCGTAACACCAGCGTTATCAACATGCTGGATGGCTGCGCCATTTCCTTACCCTGTCACCCGGCCGGTCATGCGCCGGTTGGCCTCAGTCTTGCTGCCGTTCATGGCGACGATGCCCGCTTAATCAGCTGGGCTGTTGCCGTGGAAACTGCCCTTACCCGGAGATCCTGAAGATGAAGCAACCTCACGGCATGCTGTTTGTCGCCACCAATATTGGCGCGGATGACGAAGCGGATTTTAACCAGTGGTATGACCATGAACACGTTGAGGAGCGCGTGGCCATCAGCGGCTTTTTAAGCGGCACGCGCTACCAGGCGATTAACGCCGAACGTAAATATCTGGGCCTGTACGAAACCGAATCGCTGGAGGCTTTTACCAGCGTGGACTATCACGCGGCGTTCACGCGCCAGACCGAGTGGTCGGTGAAAAATCTGCAAAAGATGGTCAACCCGATGCGCCGGGTCAGCGCCGTTACCCATACCCACGGTAAAGGCACCGGCAGCCAGCTGGCGGTGGTCACGCTTGCACAAGCGGTCGACAGCGCGGCGCTGAGCGCCTGGCAGCAGCAAATCGGCCAGACGCCGGGCTATATCTCTTCCAGCCTGCTGACGCCCGATGCGGATCTGAGCACGCCGCTGCCGATGGAAGGGAAAGAGAACCGCCAGATGCTGCCGATGCTACTTATCAGCTGTAGCGATGCGCCATGCTGCGATCGGCTGGCTTCCGTTGCGGCAGAACTGCTGACGGGCGAGGTGCAGCGCTATGCCCTTAGCTGGACACTAACCCGACAGGAGATGACTCATGGCTGATACGCACTCCACGCTGCATCAGGCGGTACGCCCGAAGCGAAGCAAATCAAAAACGGGTCGCCTGGCGGCGGCCAGCTCGATTGGCACGGCTCTGGAATGGTATGACTTTACCGTTTACAACATCATGGCCGCGCTGGTGTTTAACCACGTGTTCTTCCCCAGCTTCGATCCGCTGGTCGGAACGATCCTGGCGTTCTCTACCTATGCGGTCGGCTATATTTCCCGGCCGCTGGGCGGCTTTGTCTTCGGCCACCTTGGCGACGTCGCCGGTCGTAAGGCGGTGCTGATTATTACGCTGGTGATTATGGGCGTCACGACCGCCCTGATGGGCCTGCTGCCGGGCTATGCCGTTTGGGGGATCTGGAGCCCCATCCTGCTGGTGGCGCTGCGCTTTGTGCAGGGCATCGCACTTGGCGGCGAATGGGCCGGCGCGGTACTGCTGTCGATGGAACATGGCGATGCCGACAAGCGCGGCCGCAATGCTTCTTTCGCGCAGGTGGGGCCTTCCTGCGGAACGCTGATCGGCACCGGCTTTATCACTCTGGTGACGGTAGCCATGAGCGCCGGACAGTTTCAGGCGTGGGGCTGGCGCATTCCTTTCCTGCTGAGCCTGCTGCTGGTGATGTTTGGCCTGTGGCTGCGCCGTGGCGTAGAGGAGACGCCAACCTTTGTGGCGATGCAGGCGGCGGAGAAAACCACGCATACGCCGCTAAAAGAGGTTTTTCTTAACTACCCTAAACAGCTGCTGATTGCCGGTGGCGCACGTATCGGGTCGGATGTGCTGTACGCGCTGGTGGTGGTGTTCACGCTGACCTATGTGACTACCGTCCTGCATATGCCGCGCCCGCTGGCGCTGCTGGCGACGATGCTGGGCGCCATTGGCAATGCCGTTACCGTGCCGATGTTTGGCGCGCTGTCGGATAAGTGGGGAAGGCGCCCGGTTTACATTACCGGCGCGCTGCTGGCCGTTGTCTGGTCGTTCGTGTTTTTTGTACTGCTCGACAGTACTCAGCCGGTATTAATCGTGCTGGCGGTAATTGGCGGCTTGCTGATCCATGCCATGATGTACGGCCCGCAGGCGGCGTTTGTCACCGAGCAGTTTCCCGGTCATGTACGTTACGCTGGCTCTTCGCTCGCCTATACGCTTGCCGGAATTGTTGGCGGCGGTTTCGCACCTTTAATTATCACTACGCTGTATAAAGAGATGGGCAGCACGCTGTGGGTGTCGCTATATGTTTGTCTGGCGCTGGCGATAACGCTGTTTGCCGTGTGGAAAGCGAAAGAAACGGCGCACCATCGCTAACAACAGGTGGCGAAGGAATGCCACAACATATTATTTTCCCCGTTATGGTTGCACCCTGCCTCTACTGCACCCGATATCTCTTCGACCGACGAACCGCGCTGGAAAAAAATCAGCCGGGCGGCGGCTTCTTTACTCCTGGCAGGCAGTTATAGCTTATACCGGCTGTTAAACCTGAACGGACGTAATTTATCGGTAGTGATTGTAAGAGCGAGGACAAGGGAAACATCTATCTGCAATATACGTTCAAATACCTGTCAGGAAGCGATAAAAACAATGAAGAAAAGCTCACTGTTATCCTCAGTTGAGGCCTGTGGGAGAAAACCACTGCTTCATAAATAAAAAGCCATCTGCTATACAGATGGCTTTTTTATAAAATTTACTTTTCTCTGCGGCTGACAGGTATTAGCGGTAGATTAGACGTTGAACAAGAAGTTCATCACATCGCCATCTTTCACGATGTACTCTTTGCCTTCTGAACGCATTTTACCGGCTTCTTTCGCGCCCTGTTCACCTTTATAGGTAATGAAATCTTCATAGGCGATGGTCTGGGCACGGATAAAGCCTTTCTCAAAGTCGGTATGAATTTTACCGGCGGCCTGCGGAGCGGTGGCGCCAACCGGAATAGTCCAGGCGCGCACTTCTTTCACGCCAGCGGTGAAGTAAGTTTGCAGGTTCAGCAGAGAATACCCGGCGCGAATAACGCGGTTCAGGCCCGGCTCTTCGATACCCAGCTCGGCCATAAACTCTTCGCGATCGGCATCTTCCAGCTCGGCGATGTCGGATTCAACGGCAGCACAAACCGGCACTACGATGGAACCTTCTTTAGCCGCGATTTCACGCACCTGATCCAGGTACGGGTTGTTTTCAAAACCGTCTTCGTTAACGTTGGCGATATACATCGTTGGCTTCAGCGTCAGGAAGCTCAGATAGCGGATGGCCGCTTTGTCTTCTTCGCTCAGATCCAGCGAGCGCAGCATGCCGGCGTTGGACAGGTGCGGCAGGCATTTCTCCAGCGCGGCCTGTTCAGCTTTAGCGTCTTTATCGCCGCCTTTCGCACGCTTCTGTACGCGTTGCAGCGCGCGTTCGCAGGTATCCAGGTCAGAAAGCGCCAGTTCGGTGTTGATCACTTCAATATCGTCAGCCGGGTCAACTTTATTGTTAACGTGGATGATGTTGTCGTTTTCAAAGCAGCGGACAACGTGGCCGATAGCTTCGGTTTCGCGAATGTTGGTCAGGAACTGGTTGCCCAGGCCTTCGCCTTTCGACGCGCCTTTTACCAGGCCCGCGATATCCACAAATTCCATGGTGGTTGGCAAAATGCGCTGTGGCTTGACGATCTCCGCCAGTTTGTCGAGACGGGAATCGGGCATTGGCACCACGCCGGTATTCGGCTCAATGGTACAGAACGGGAAGTTTGCCGCTTCGATACCCGCTTTGGTTAACGCATTGAACAGTGTGGATTTCCCGACGTTAGGCAGGCCCACAATACCGCATTTGAATCCCATGTTTGAATCACCTTAATTAATTGCAGGAGAAGAAATCTTCCCCGGTAAGCTGGTTAGCACAAGTTTTTGCGCATTATACACGTAATTATCGCCTGGATGGCGGGGATTTCTACCCGCGCGTGGGAGAAGGGGGTTGAGATCTTGCTCACGTTTTCACATACTGACAATCTTTGACAACAGACGGAGAACGCCGCGGATGCACTGCTCCCTGCTTACGCCACCCTGAAATCTCCCTTCCACGCCTGTTGCGCTTCTCGTCTTTCTGGCGAGTTCAAACTGTGTCCCAAACTGGCGGCGCGGTAATCACCTGCATTTGATAAAAAACGGAAATCAGCATGTTCAAACTGAGCAACCTCAGGGCTGCCGACGTCAAAAATGACGTTCTGGCCGGCGCTGTCGTCTCTGTGGCCCTTATTCCGGAAGCCACGGCCTTTTCTCTGCTAGCCGGCCTGTCGCCGACTATCGGTCTGCACACCGCCTTTATCCTGGGCCTGATCACCGCGCTGTTCGGCGGCAAACCGGGGATGATCTCCGGCGCGGCCGGCTCGATTGTGGTGGTGCTGGTCAGTCTTATTCAGACTCACGGCTATGAATACGTGCTGCTGGCGACGATTTTCGCCGGGCTGATCCAGCTGGCTATTGGCCTGTTCCGCCTGGGGAAATTTATCCGCCTTGTGCCGCAGCCGGCTATCTACGGTTTTGTAAACGGACTGGCTATCGTTATCGCGCTGGCGCAGATCCCGATGATTAAAAACCAGGGGCCGGTCATGTATGCCCTGGTGGCGCTGGCGATGCTGATCGTCTGGCTGTTTCCTAAATTTACCAAAGTCATTCCCGGCTCGCTGGCGGCGCTAATCGCCATCAGCGCCATTGCCATCGGCTTTGGACTGGATACCAAACGGGTAGGGGATTTGGCCGATATCTCCGGCACGCTGCCGTTCTTCCATCTGCCGGAAGCGCCGTTAAGCTGGGCCACAATGAAAATTGTGCTGCCTTATTCGGTGATTATCGCGCTGGTTGGGCTGATAGAATCGCTGTTAACGCTGGCAGTACTGGATGAAATGGGCAGTAAAAAAGGCAACGGCAACAAAGAGTGCGTGGCGCAGGGCATCGGCAATACGCTGTGCGGGTTCTTTGGTAGCTTTGCGGGCTGCGCGATGATTGGACAGTCGATCATCAACTTTACCTCCGGCGGGCGTGGACGCATCTCTAACCTGGTCGGCGCAGTATTGCTGATCCTGTTTGTGGTCAGCCTGTCTAAATATATTGCCCTGCTGCCGGTGGCGGCGCTGGCCGGTATTATGTTTGTGGTCTGTATTAATACCTTTGAGTGGAGCTCGCTGCGCCGTCTGAAACGTATGCCAAAGCCCGATGCGGTTATCATGATTGCGGTCACGGTGGTCACCATCTATACCGATCTGGCCATGGCGGTGATTTTTGGCGTGATCATCTCCGCGCTGGTTTTTGCCTGGCAACATGCCCGCATCAGTATCGTGGCACAGGAAGAGCGCGACGAGCAAAAGACCTATCGGCTGGAAGGGCCGCTGTTTTTTGCCTCTGCCGCCAGCTTCCAGGAACTGTTTACGCCAGCCAGGGATCCACAGGAAGTGGTGATCGACTTCGCCCGTACGCGGGTGATGGATTCCAGCGGCGTCGAGGCCATCGATAAATTGACCGCCCGCTATATAGCGGAAGGAAAAAGCGTCAGGCTGCGGCATCTTAGTGAAGATTGCATCAGTCTGTTAAAACAGGCAGGGCCTTTCTGTAGCCACGAGCTGGATGCGCCTGATTATAAAGTTGCGGCCGATAGCGACTAAAAGCGTAAAGCTAAGGCTGGCCCTGCCGATATATATAAAAATCGTTATATTGCCCAGTGGTTTAGATTAAATCACTGGTTTTTGACGATATGACGAATATAATCACTGGCAGGGCGTCCTGAGCTGGCTATAAAGCATGACTAATAATTACTGTTACGTTCCGATTCACTCTCTTAGCGGCGAGCTGATTGCGCTTGAGCTCACCGTTTTACCACACCAGACCGCGCCGCAAACCGGGGACGCCGAGAGCCGATTGTTGGATCAGCTGCTGACGGTAGAACGCTACGCGGACTATTTTCAGCTGCACGGGCTGCTGTGCTGCCTGACCATCGATTTTCCGCTGGCTTGCGCGGTAACCGAATCGCCTTTTATCCAGCAAATCCTCAGCCAGCTGCCTTTTTTGCGGCTGAAGCTTTCTGAAAATTTCCCCAACCTGCACGACGGGCCAAACAATCCTCTGCTGCGGGCGCTGACCGATCGGCTGAACATCTTATGGCTGGATGATTTAGGGGCAGGCGATGCCAATCTGAATGCGTTACAGTCGAAGATGTTTGAAGTGGTTAAGCTGGATCGGCAGTTTTACCTCGATAATATCAGCAAGCCGTTCTTTAACGTGCTGATCGCCCATATTCGCCGCTACACCAACCGCGTGCTGGTGGAGGGCGTAGAGAACGAAGGGCAGCTGGAGAAGCTGGCCGCCAACAAAGTCTGGGGCGTGCAGGGCTACTATGCGCAGACGATGGCGCTGGACGCGCTTGATGGCACGGATGGGGGTTAACGGTTAGCCAGAACCGGAAGCCAATAGCTGTCTGACGTAGGGTTCAATCTATTTTGGGGAAGAATATTCCGATCCCCTTCAGGCCTGGCTGAGAGTTTGAAACAATGGATAGCAGCTCTTTACCTGAACAGAAAAAGTTATTTATAAGCATCGAATAACGTTTCCTTATCTGAAATTAAATGGCTTCCACAGGGAAGTAAGGACAACTCATGGCAATTGAGCAGGTTATAGGAATTGACCTTGGAACCACTAATAGCGCGGTTTGCGTCTGGCAAAAGGGTCAAGCCGTTTTAGTCCCGAATAAATGGGGCGAGGTATTAACGCCCTCGGTTGTAGGCCTTGATGAGCAAGCTAATCTGATTATTGGACGTCCGGCGCGCGAACGGTTGCAAAGCCATCATGCGCTGACCCAGGCGAGTTTTAAGCGTTATATGGGCACGGAGGTTTCGCTGGCACTTGGTTCCAGGCAATTTCGTGCCGAAGAGTTGTCGGCATTATTACTGCGCCAGCTCAAAGAGGATGCGGAAAGCTGGCTTGGGCAAAAATTAACACAGGCCGTTATTACCGTACCCGCTTATTTTAATGACGTTCAGCGTCGGGCGGTGAAAAATGCTGCCCGGCTGGCTGGGCTGGACGCAATACGCTTGCTTAATGAGCCAACCGCCGCGTCACTTGCTTTTGGCCTGCTGGAAAATCGTGAGCAAAAATACCTCACTTTCGATCTTGGCGGCGGGACATTTGACGTATCCGTCATTGATATGTTCGAGGGCGTGGTGGAAGTTCGTGCCAGCAGCGGCGATATCCGGCTTGGCGGCGATGATTTCTCACAGGCGATTGTACAGTGGATGCTGAGCCAGCATCCCGAGCTGAAATCTGCGCAGGCCGGGCTGGCAGCGGCGCTGCTGGCAAAAGCGGAAAGCATGAAGCAAATGCTGAGCCACGCTACCGAGGCTAAGGCTTCGCTGGAATGGGCCGGTCGGCAGTGGAGCTGGACTTTTACGGAGGCTCAGCTGGCCGAGTGCAGCCAGCCGCTGCTGATGCGTTTACAGCGTCCGGTACAGCAGGCGCTGCACGATGCGCGTTTTTCTCTTCAGGATCTCGACCACATATTGCTGGTGGGTGGCGCAACCCGTATGCCGCTGGTTCGACAAACCGTTGCGCGGCTTTTTGGGCGTTTCCCTCGCCACGATCTCAATCCAGACGAAGCCGTTGCGCTTGGCGCAGGCATACAGGCCGGAATGGTGATGGCCGATGCTGCGGTCGAAGACATTATTCTTACCGACGTGATGCCGTTTTCCCTCGGCATTGAGGTGGTTAAGCGCCATGGTAATCAGATTGAACCCGGCTTTTTCCTGCCGCTTATTGAGCGCAATACCTTTTTGCCGGTAAGCAAAACCGAGACGCTGAATACAGTTAGCGACAATCAGACCTGCGTCCTGCTGAAAATATATCAGGGAGAAGGGCGCAGGGTTCAGGATAACGTTTTTCTCGGCGAAATGAGTATTGATATTCCTCCTCGACCGGCAGGTGAAATGACCGTTGACGTGCGGTTCACCTACACGCTGGACGGCCTGCTGGAAGTGGAGTGTCGCTATGACGGCAGTCCGGTAATAGCACGGCTGGTGATAGAAAAGGTGCCGGGGCAGATGAGCGAAGAGCAAATTGCCGCCAGCCTGCAAAAGCTGGCCGATATTAAACAGCATCCTCGCGATCGACCGGAAAATCGTGAGCTGCTCGCTCGCTGTTCGCGCCTTTATGAACGCTTACTTGGCGATGAGCGAGCATGGATGGATCGGCTGACTACCGCGTTTGAACAGGCGCTGGAGGGTCAGGATCTTCGCCGTATTGCCTCATCAAGAGAAGATGCCGAACACTTTTTACAACAGTACAAAGAGGGCCTCCTGCCATGAGCATCTGGCAGACGCTGGAACTGTCACCTACGCGTGATGAAGGGGAAATCCGCCGTGCGTATGCCCGCCAGTTAAAAAAACATCGACCGGATAGCGATCCGGCAGGCTATCAGCAGCTGCGTGAAGCATTCGATGAGGCAAAGCGACGGGCGCAGGCTAACATTATCGTTGATCACGAGGACAGCACTGCCGATATTTTACCGCCGATACAGGAGAAGCACGAACCTGAACCTCTGATCCAACAGGGTGAAGTCGCCAACGGCTTTACCGTTGGAGAAACAGCCGTCCCTCCTGAAGCAGATTTGCTGTACAGCGAAAAGGAGCTGCATAAACTGGCGTATCAGCTGGTAAACACAGAAATGACAGGCATTATTATGATGAATCGCCTGTCAGAGAGCGTGTTCAAAGCGGGGAGCCTGCAGCAGCAACAGCTTTTCCATCGACAGCTTGCGGCTGCGCTGGCAGAGAGTCCCGGTTTGACCGAAGGCCTGCTTGAACGCGTCAGCGGCCTGTTGGGATGGGGAATGGACGAGTACGACTACAGCCATATTATTCCGTATCACATTCAGGAGGCGCTGCATGAACAACTACGCGAAACTGAAGTGAACCGGGCATGGAAAGAGATGGAGGCAGAAGAGAAGCACGGCACGATGCTCAACAGGGCAGCGATTCGCCTGCTAAAGAGCGATAGCGAAAAGGTGCCTTTCTGGATACGCCTGATACCGGGTCTGCTCACGCTCCTTGCACAACAGGCAAACAGGTTGGGGTATTATTTTCCTGAAATTGTTCCACGGCTAAATCAGCCTGTGCTGCGGTTCCTGAGTCAACCTCGCGCGGCGCTCAGCTGGCAGGGGATTTTTTTGCTGGTATTCTGGGCGTTGGTCTTTAATGCGGTTATCCCTCTGTCGGGCATCAATACGACCGTTAGCGCTATCGCTGTTCTGACAGTGATGTTTTACCTGTATATCAACGACGCCGTCATGCTGGGCCTTCAAAGCAGGCCGCAATGGGTGAAGTGGTTTCTCTTTACCGAATTTATTTTCTCGCTGATGGCGATCCAGCTATTTTTTGGCGGACTGTTTTTTGCCGCCATCGTTACTATGCCGCCTTCCGGTCATGGCGGCGTTGCGCTGGTTATGCTGCTTGCGATACTGGTGTTGTCGATGGTGTTTTGGGCGGCATGGCCACAAGGCATCCCTTTTATA
This sequence comes from Erwinia sp. TECH1, assembly GCF_054057575.1. NCBI lineage: Bacteria > Pseudomonadati > Pseudomonadota > Gammaproteobacteria > Enterobacterales > Erwiniaceae > Erwinia > Erwinia sp. TECH1. The sequence continues at coordinate 2,021,871 of NZ_JBSRZK010000001.1, forward strand.
CGCCGCCCCGGCAGAGTAATGAGCCGAATCTTTGCCAGCCCATGGAAGTTAATGGAATGGATGGATTTCTCATGGTTTTCGGTTATTTGGGCGCTACTCTGCCTGGCCGTATTTGTTCTGACTGGTGTAGAGCTGCTTAAGCTCTTTGCTTAATCCAGACGGCTGGTTGAGCGCTTTTATCAGCAATCAGCCAGCCTTAATTGGCTTAACCTTTAAAACTGTGCAGCCGGTTCATCGCCTTTAGCCTGTCTTCCTTCAGCCACACCTCGGTGCAGCGCGCCGCTTCGTCAATGGCGTTGTCGATCAGCGTCTGTTCCGCCGCCTGCGGCTTGCCCAAGACAAAACCCACGACCTTGTTGCGATCGCCCGGATGGCCGATACCGATGCGCAGACGGTGGAAGTTCAGGTTATTGCCCAGCCTGCTGATAATATCTTTCAGGCCGTTATGGCCGCCGTGGCCGCCGCCCTGTTTGAATTTTGCCACGCCCGGCGGCAAATCCAGCTCGTCATGCGCTACCAGGATCTCTTCCGGCGCGATACGGTAGAAGGTGGCCATTGCCGCAACGGCCTTGCCGCTCAGGTTCATAAAGGTCGTCGGCACCAGCAGCCTGACGTCTTCGCCACCGATATTGAGCCGGGCCGTGTAGCCGTAAAACTTACTCTCTTCTTTTAACGACTGATTGTGTCGTTGAGCCAGTAAATCCACATACCAGGCGCCCGCGTTATGGCGCGTGGCGGCATATTCCGCACCGGGATTGGCAAGGCCGACAATCAGTTTAATGCTGCTCACTTGTCTGTTTTCCTAAAAGGCTGCATCAGGGAAGGGCGCTAGTGTACTAAGAGCGGCGACAGAACTCAAAAGTGCGCGCTATATCACAATAGTTGATCAGGGTGATAATGCGTTTTCTATAGAAAAATCAGCGAAGTGCGCGTAAAGTTTTGTCAAACTTTTAGCAACAAATGTGATCTGGCCCGCAACGCATCCGCCAGCCATTGCATAAACTTATGGCACTAACCGCACAGGAATGCACTGGCATCTGGAGGTGACAAATGAAACGCAGACACGCTAATTTAACCGGCAACGCCCTGATGGTGATCGGCCTGGCCGTCATGGTAACCGGCATAGGCTATGCCGTACTGAATCAACTGCCGCAGCTACAGCTGCCGCAAATGCTGGTTAACGGCTCTATTTTCGCCATCTTTATCGGCGCGCTGATGTGGTTGGTCGGCGCCCGCCTTAGCGGCCGCGAAAAAATCACCGATCATTACTACTGGGTGCGCCACTATGGCGACAAGCGCTGCCGTCGCGCTTCGGGACACGGCCATCACTGATAGCCGGCTACGCCATAAAAAAAGCGGGACAGATAATCTGTCCCGCTTTTCGTTTAGCCGCAGCTATCCGATTAGTGCTCAAACATCGCAGAGATAGACTCTTCGTTGCTGATACGGCGAATAGCCTCCGCCAGCATGCCGGAGAGCGTTAGCGTACGCACGTTCGGCAGGGCTTTGATCTCTTCCGGCAGCGGAATGGTGTCGCAAACCACCACTTCGTCAATTACGGAATGACGCAGGTTTTCAACGGCATTGCCGGAGAAAATAGGGTGAGTGGCGTAAGCGAAGACACGCTTCGCGCCACGCTCCTTCAGCGCCTCGGCGGCTTTACACAGCGTGCCGCCGGTATCAATCATGTCATCAACCAGCACGCAGTCGCGGCCTGCCACGTCACCGATGATGTGCATCACCTGCGAAACGTTGGCGCGCGGACGACGCTTATCGATGATAGCCATATCGGTATCGTTCAGCAGCTTGGCGATTGCGCGGGCGCGCACCACGCCGCCGATGTCCGGCGAAACCACAATAGGGTTTTCCAGACCGATCTGCAGCATGTCTTCCAGCAGGATTGGGCTGCCGAAAACGTTATCAACCGGGACGTCAAAGAAGCCCTGAATCTGTTCAGCATGCAGATCCACAGTCAGAACGCGGTCAACGCCGACGCTGGAAAGGAAATCCGCGACTACTTTAGCCGTGATAGGCACACGAGCAGAACGCACGCGACGGTCCTGACGGGCATAGCCAAAGTAGGGGATAACAGCGGTAATACGACCAGCGGAAGCGCGGCGCAGGGCATCCACCATAACAACCAGTTCCATCAGGTTATCGTTGGTAGGTGCACAGGTGGACTGGATGATGAAAATATCACCACCGCGTACATTTTCATTGATTTGTACGCTCACTTCACCATCACTGAAACGACCGACGGCGGCGTCGCCCAGGCTAGTGTAAAGGCGGTTGGCAATACGTTGTGCTAGTTCCGGGGTGGCGTTACCAGCAAAAAGCTTCATATCAGGCACGAGAAGAACCTCAGGCTTTGCGTCCAGAGAATGAACATCTGCGTCAGCGGCACTGGGCGGTATACCGCTGACGGGTCCATACGGGTGTAATCGAGCGCCGCGCCGCTTCAGGAACAGGGTGAAGCGGTCGCCGCGGCTCTTATTGCTCGGAAAGGTAGCGGTGCAGCGGCGAGACGTTAACGCCTCGCGCAACAAAGCCCTGCCACTTTTTCAAAGCAAGCTCAGCCACCTGACGGGCAGCGGGCTCGGTGTCAAATTCAGCGAACACGCAAGCGCCGGTTCCGGTCAGGCGCGACGGCGCGTATTCTAGCAGCCAGGAAACAAGCTGTTCAACCTCGCGAAAACGTTTTCTTACTACTGGCTCACAATCATTGCGGTAATTATCCGCTAATAACTGGCTGATTTCCCTTACCGGCGTGTTGCGGATCAGTTCAGGATCGTTAAACACCACCGGCGTCGAGATGTGAACGCCAGGGTGGATCACCAGATACCATTTTTCTGCCGGGTTAACCGGCGTCAGCGTTTCGCCAACGCCTTCAGCAAAGGCGGCAAAGCCATGCACAAAGACCGGCACGTCCGCGCCCAGCCGCAGGCCCAGCGCCGCCAGCTCGGCAAAACTGAAGCCGGTTCGCCAGTAATGATTCAGCGCCACCAGCACGGTAGCGGCGTCCGAAGAGCCGCCGCCCAGTCCGCCGCCCATCGGCAGCCGTTTTTCTATAGCGATCGATGCGCCTGCGTTTTCCGGCAGGACGCCCTGCTGCCTGGCGCGCGTCTGCAACAGCCTGGCCGCGCGAACGATCAGGTTCTCTTCGTCCGGCACGCCGTCGACCGGCGTCAGCAGCGTAATCTGGCCGCTGCTGTCCGGCTGGATGCTTAACGTATCGCCATAATCCAGAAACTGGAACAGCGTTTGCAGCTCATGATAGCCGTCAGGACGACGGCCGGTAATGTAGAGGAATAAATTAAGTTTAGCGGGCGCGGGCCACTTAGCGACCACCGACTTAGCGACTGCCGTCATTTTACCGTCCAGCCATCCATTTTCAGCTTGATGCGCTGATCGCCTTCGCGCAGCTCCATATTGGCCGGCAGGGCAGGCTGCTGCTTGTTGTCATAGGCCTGATAGGTCACCGTCCACTGCTGGCCGTTACGGCTGTAGTTGACTTCACGCAGGCGATATTTATCGTCCAGCGTATAGTCGGTTGAGTCGCCCGGCAGGCCCATCATCCACTGACGCAGGCTGTTGAGCGGAATATCCATACCGGTCAGCTGCGAAATCATCTTCTCGGCGTCGTTGCTGGTATAGCGCTTGCCTTTATTGTCGACCAGCTGTACCACGCTGCCCTGTGCGTCCAGCTGGAGTTCGGTGCTGCCCAGCGGGTTGGTCAGCAGCAGACGATAGCGATCCGGCGCGGTTTGCTGCCAGTTGAAACGGGCGTAGACCTTTTGCTTGTCGGACAGATAGGCAAAAGCGCCGCGCGTCTGGTACTGGGTGATTTTTTCGACAGCCTGCTGATGCTGCTGCCACTGTGGCGAGGTGACGCTTTGTCCTGGCCCCTGGGGTTTATTAACGCTACAGGCAGCCAGCAGCACGCTGGCAAGCGGAAGAAGCCGCAGCAGGCGGCGATTCGACATAAACATGGGGACTCCTCAGACTCCGTTCAGGCGCTGACGCGCAAAGTAACCGTTCAAACTATCGACCGCCAGGGGCCGCGTCAATACTCAATTTGTCCTGTTTCGTGCTGAATAGCTATATCAATCGCAGCGAACGGCGAATGTGGCTTTTCTTGATCTCGCGCATCTTGTAGAATGCGCCTCACAAAACCCTATCAACAGTGGGATCTCCCAGACCTGACTCATGACGTTGCTGGCACTCGGAATAAATCATAAAACGGCTCCTGTGGCTCTGCGCGAACGCGTGACGTTCTCGCCGGATACGCTGGATCAGGCTCTCGACAGCCTGCTTGCTCAGCCGCTGGTACAGGGCGGCGTCGTGCTGTCTACCTGTAACAGGACCGAGTTATACCTTAGCGTTGAACAACAGGAAAACCTGCAGGAACAGCTGGTGAAATGGCTGTGCGACTATCATCAGCTCAGCGCCGATGAAGTGCGTAAAAGCCTGTACTGGCACCACGATAACGAAGCCGTCAGCCACCTGATGCGCGTCGCCAGCGGGCTGGATTCGCTGGTGCTCGGCGAGCCGCAGATCCTGGGCCAGGTGAAAAAAGCCTACGCCGATTCGCATCGCGGCCACACTATCTCCAGCGAGCTGGAGAGAATGTTCCAGAAATCCTTCTCTGTCGCCAAGCGCGTGCGCACGGAAACCGATATCGGCGCCAGCGCCGTTTCCGTGGCCTTTGCCGCCTGTACGCTGGCGCGGCAGATCTTTGAGTCGCTGTCCACCGTCAACGTGCTGCTGGTCGGCGCGGGCGAAACCATCGAGCTGGCCGCGCGCCATCTGCGCGAGCATAAAGTGCAGAAGCTGATTATCGCTAACCGCACCCGCGAACGCGCCCAGAAGCTGGCCGACGAGGTTGATGCCGAAGTCATCAGCCTGGCGGAGATCGACTCGCGTCTGGCAGAAGCCGACATTATCATCAGTTCTACCGCCAGCCCGCTGCCGATTATCGGTAAAGGAATGGTGGAGCGCGCGCTGAAACAGCGCCGCAATCAGCCGATGCTGCTGGTGGATATCGCCGTGCCGCGCGACGTCGAGCCGGAAGTGGGCAAGCTGCCTAACGCCTATCTCTACAGCGTGGACGATCTCCAGGCGATTATCGAAAGCAACATGGCGCAGCGTAAAGCGGCCGCCGTGCAGGCGGAAACTATCGTCGTGCAGGAAAGCGACGAGTTTATGTCGTGGCTGCGCGCGCAGAGCGCCAGCCAGACCATCCGCGAGTATCGTTCGCAGGCCGAGCAGGTGCGCGCCGAGCTGGAAGAGCGCGCCCTGGCGGCGCTGGCTCAGGGCGCGGATGCGCAGGCCGTGCTGCGTGAGCTGGCCCATAAGCTCACCAACAAATTGATCCACGCCCCAACCAAATCCCTTCAGCAGGCCGCCCGCGACGGCGATGACGAACGCCTGCAGATTTTACGCGACGGCCTGGGGCTGTAGCGTTTTTACCTCTTTATATACAGGGAATATTCATGAAGCCTTCTATTGTTGCCAAACTGGAAGCCTTGCAGGAACGCCACGAGGAAGTCGAGGCGATGCTGGGCGATGCTGGCGTGATTGCCGATCAGGAGCGATTTCGCGCGCTGTCGCGCGAGTATGCGCAGTTGACCGATGTCAGCCAGTGTTTCCGTCGTTGGCAGCAGAATCAGGAAGATATCGCCGCCGCCGAAGAGATGCTTAACGATGCGGAAATGCGCGATATGGCGCAGGAAGAGCTGAAAGAGGCGCGTGAGGCCAGCGAGCAGCTGGAGCAGGAGCTACAGGTGCTGCTGCTGCCGAAAGATCCGGACGACGAGCGCAACTGCTATCTGGAAGTGCGTGCCGGCACCGGCGGCGACGAAGCGGCCATTTTCGCTGGCGATCTCTTCCGCATGTACAGCCGCTATGCGGAATCGCGCCGCTGGAAAGTGGAAGTGATGAGCGCCAACGAGGGCGAGCACGGCGGTTATAAAGAAGTGATCGCCAAAATCGTCGGCGAAGGCGCCTACGGCCGCCTGAAGTTCGAGTCCGGCGGCCATCGCGTGCAGCGCGTGCCGGAAACGGAATCGCAGGGCCGTATCCACACTTCCGCCTGTACCGTTGCGGTGCTGCCGGAAGTGCCGGAAGCCGAGCTGCCGGATATCAACCCGAGCGATCTGAAAATCGATACCTTCCGCTCATCGGGCGCGGGTGGCCAGCACGTTAACACCACCGACTCCGCTATCCGTATTACCCACTTGCCGACCGGCATCGTGGTGGAGTGTCAGGACGAGCGTTCGCAGCACAAAAACAAAGCCAAGGCGCTGGCGGTGCTGGGTTCCCGCATTCGCGCGGCCGAAAGCGCCCGTCGTCAGCAGGAAGAAGCCTCAACGCGCCGCAACCTGCTGGGCAGCGGCGATCGCTCCGACCGCAACCGCACCTATAACTATCCGCAGGGTCGTATTACCGATCACCGCATTAACCTGACCATCTACCGTCTGGACGAAGCGATGCAGGGCAAGCTGGATATGCTGATTGAGCCTGTGGTGCAGGAGTATCAGGCAGACCAGCTGGCCGCCCTGTCCGAGCAGGAGTAATGGAGATTCGCCAGTGGCTGAAAGGAGCCATTACCGAACTGGCGGGCAGTGAAAGCCCGAAAAGAGATGCGGAGATCCTGCTGGGCTTTGTTACCGGCCGCTCCCGCAGCTGGCTAATCGCCTTTGACGAGACGGCGCTGACCCAAAGCGAGCAGGATCGTCTGGCTGCGCTGCTGGCTCGCCGCGTTAACGGCGAGCCAATTGCTTACCTGATCGGCGAGCGTGAATTCTGGTCGCTGCCGCTCAGCGTTTCCCCCGATACGCTTATACCCCGGCCGGACACCGAGCTGCTGGTGGAGCAGGCGCTGGCACATCTTCCTGCCGAACCGGCGGCGGTACTGGATCTGGGCACCGGCACCGGCGCGGTTGCGCTGGCTATCGCCAGTGAACGGCCCGACTGTCGCGTCACCGGCGTCGATCGCATTCAGGGCGCCGTTGAGCTGGCGCAGCGCAACGCGCAACGTCTTGGCATCCATAACGCCGCTTTTCGCCTCAGCAACTGGTTCAACGCGCTGGCGGGCGAACGTTTTGCCGTTATCGTCAGCAATCCTCCCTATATTGATGAAGCCGACGAACATCTGCGGCAGGGCGACGTGCGTTTTGAGCCGCAAAGCGCGCTGGTGGCGGCGGATGGCGGCCTGGCTGATATCCGGATTATCGCCGCTCAGGCGGGAGAGGCGCTGCTGCCCGGCGGCTGGCTGCTGTTAGAGCATGGCTGGCAACAGGCGCAGGCCGTGCAGGCGATCCTGCGGGCGGCCGGTTTTGTTAACGTCGCCACCGCCCGGGATTATGGCGGCAATGACCGCGTGACTTATGCGCAAAAACCCTGAACGAGGGAAAATAAATGGCTGACTGGTACAGTGCTGTAAAAAATTTGCATCTGCTGACGGTAATCCTTACCGCCACGCTGTTTCTGCTGCGTTTCTTTTGGCTTCAGACCGGCTCAGGGATGCTGCAAAAGCGCTGGGTACGCATCGTGCCCCATCTTAACGACACGCTGCTGCTGCTTTCGGGCGCGATGCTGGTGGCGATAACGCACTTTTATCCCTTTACGCCTCAGGGCGCATGGCTGACTGAAAAGCTGTTTGGCGTTATTATCTATATCGCGCTTGGCTTTATTGCTCTTGGGCGCAAACCACGCGCGCAAAAAACGCGCTGGATAGCTTTTATCGTGGCGGCCGCGATGCTGGTAATGATTTACCATCTGGCCACCACAAAAATGCCATTGTTGGGGAATGTATGACGTCGATAGCAACTGAAGAAGACACAGCGACCCCGCTGTGCGAGGCGGTAATTGCGGCCACGCTGGCCATCCGTCCTGAGTTTCCTGCTGAAGACGTGAAGAAGCAGCTGGCGGAGCTGGTTAAAGAAGCGCGCGCCACCATTCCATTACAGCTGGAGCAGGATTTGCAGCTGGAGAAACTGATTGAGCTGTTCTGGCAGCGTTGGGGCTTCGGCGGCGCGAGCGGCGTTTACCGCCTGTCCGACACGCTGTGGCTGGATAACGTGCTGAAAACCCGCCAGGGCACCGCCGTCTCGCTGGGCGTGATCTTTTTGCATATCGCTCACGAACTCTCGCTGCCGCTGATGCCGGTGATTTTTCCCACGCAGCTGATTCTACGGGCCGACTGGATTGACGAAGAGATGTGGCTGATCAATCCCTTTAACGGCGAAACGCTGGATGAGCATACGCTGGAAGTGTGGCTGAAGGGCAATATCGGCCCGGTTGCTGAACTGTACGACGACGATCTACAGGAGGCCGAGCCGCAGCTGGTGCTGAACAAGATGCTGGATACCCTGAAAGCCGCGCTGATGGAAGAAAAGCAGATGGAGCTGGCGCTGCAGGTCAGCCAGGTGCTGGTCAATATGGACCCGGACGATCCTTATGAAATCCGCGATCGCGGGCTGATTTTCGCGCAGCTGGACTGCGAGCACGTGGCGGTAAGCGATCTGACCTATTTTGTTGAACAGTGCCCGGAAGATCCGGTCAGCGAAATGATTAAATTACAGATCCATTCGATTGAACAGAAACAGATCACGCTGCACTAATCTGTTAAACAAAGAATAAGGCGAAGAGATGAAACAAAAAGTCGTTAGCATTGGTGATGTTAAGGTTGCAAACGATCTGCCGTTCGTGCTGTTTGGCGGTATGAACGTACTGGAATCGCGCGATCTCGCTATGCGTATCTGTGAGCACTACGTCACCGTGACCCAGAAGCTGGGCATCCCTTACGTGTTTAAGGCCTCGTTCGACAAGGCTAACCGTTCTTCGATTCGCTCCTATCGTGGGCCGGGTCTGGAAGAGGGCATGAAGATTTTTCAGGAGCTGAAGCAGACCTTCGGCGTGAAAATTATCACCGACGTGCACGAAGCCAGCCAGGCGCAGCCGGTGGCCGACGTGGTTGACGTGATCCAGCTGCCTGCTTTCCTGGCGCGTCAGACCGATCTGGTGGAAGCGATGGCGAAAACCGGCGCGGTCATCAACGTCAAGAAGCCGCAGTTCGTCAGCCCTGGTCAGATGGGCAACATCGTTGAGAAGTTCGCGGAAGGCGGCAACGAGAAGGTTATCCTGTGCGATCGCGGCGCGAACTTCGGCTACGATAACCTGGTGGTGGACATGCTGGGCTTTAACGTCATGAAGCAGGTTTCCAACGGTAGCCCGGTCATTTTCGACGTGACGCACGCGCTGCAGTGCCGCGACCCGTTTGGTGCCGCTTCCAGCGGTCGCCGTGGTCAGGTTACCGAGCTGGCGCGTGCCGGTATGGCGGTCGGCCTGGCGGGGCTGTTTATCGAAGCGCATCCGGATCCGGCCAATGCGAAATGCGACGGCCCGTCCGCGCTGCCGCTGGACAAGCTGGAGCCTTTCCTGATGCAGATTAAAGCGATTGACGATCTGGTGAAAAACTTCCCGGCGCTGGATACCAGCAGCTGATAAAAATCAGGCCGGCTGCCCCGAGGGCGCCGGCCTGAACAGCTAACCTGTTAATCAATTCGCCTCACATCCTGTCACCGCAGATCTGCGAGTCACGCCGTATCTCATACCTTAACCGCAGAGTCGTTATCCGCCTTTCCCTCAGGCCGCGATATCTTGCGCCGTAACGCCTACAGCATCACCGTCATCAGATAGCCGATAAACAGCGCCAGATGCGCCGCGCCGTTCAGCACGTTGGTTCTGCCGGTCGAAAAAGAGATCTGACACAGCAGCAGCGAGGCCAGCATAATCACCATGTGCGGCGGCTCCAGGCCGAAAATCAGTTCCTGGCCGGTGAGCGTGGCGATAATGGTTACCGTAGGCACGGTCAGCGAGATGGTGGCCAGCACCGAGCCGAAAAAGAGGTTCATCGCACGCTGCACCTGATTCGCCAGCACGGCTTTAATAGCGCCCAGGCCTTCCGGCGAGAGGATCAGCAGCGCCACCAGGAAACCGGTGAACTGCTCAGGCGCGTTCAGTTCGGTCAGCAGAGCGCCCAGCGTATTGGAATCCATTTTGGTGACGGCAATCACGGCTACCAGGTGCACCAGCAGCCAGCAGGTATGCCAGACGCTGGAATGGGCGGACGGCTTGCCGTGATGCGGGTCGTCGCCCTCGTCCTCATGCTCATAAACGAACAGGTTTTGGTGCGTTTTGGTCTGGATCAGCAGAAACACGCCGTACATCGCGGCAGAAATGGCGGAAATCAGCAGCGCCTGGCCAGCGCTGAAATTGCCTTCCGGCAGCGCGTTGGGGAAAACCAGCACCAGCACGGCCAGCGGGAAAATAGCGATCAGATACTGCTTTACGCCCGCCAGATTAACGTACTGGGTGGCAAACTTGCGCCCGCCCAGCAGCAGCGCGAAGCCCACCAGCCCGCCGGTTACGATCATCACGATAGAGTAAAGCGTATCGCGCATCAGCATCGGCGCCGCATCGCCCGTCGCCATCAGCGCGGAAATCAGACTGACTTCCAGGATCACTACGGAGAGGCTGAGGATCAGCGAACCGTAAGGCTCGCCGAGGCGGTGCGCAAGCACATCCGCGTGTCGCACCACGCTGAACGCGCTGCTAAGGATAGCCACCAGCGCCAGCAAATTAATGCCGATGATGGCCGGTAAAGATTCTGAGGCGCCCCAAAACCACAGGATAACCAGGGCCGCGAGCGGCAGGACCAGGGATGATTCTTTATGACGTGTTCTGACGCTTTCTTGCGCGCTCATAGGCAATATTTCCTTTTCTGACCGTCCAACTGCGAAACAGACGCAACCATTGCTGTGTGCATTGATTATATAACAACCGCCCGCAGTGTAACGGCAGTAAGGTTAACTGATGGTAAACTTTACATGATTTTACCTGAATAACCTGATAATTATCCGGGCTGGGCTTAACTCTGCATCTCCCTTTAATTATCTTGATTCGCAAAGTTTTTTTTATCACTCTTTGCTTTTTATCATGACGATTAAAGCGGATATTCATCAATTTTACCGAGATAAAAGACTGTTACGTAATAGTTATTATATGACCTCAATGAAAAGAGGTAAGTGGCATCCGCGGCGATTTTGTTCCAGGCTTAAAACGTCTGATAACAAGGAGATCGATAATGCCATACCGTTCAAGAGAATCCCTGCCTGACAGCGTCAAAAACGTGCTGCCCGCTCACGCGCAGGACATTTATCAGGAGGCGTTTAACAGCGCCTGGGATGAATACAAAGAGAAGAAAGATCGTCGGGGCGATGAGTCGCGCGAAGAAGTGGCGCACAAGGTGGCGTGGGCAGCCGTTAAAAACCAGTATGAAAAGGGCGACGATGATAAGTGGCATAAGAAGCATTGAATGCCGTGGGGCTGCTCGTCGCGGGCAGCCTCGTCTGTGCTCGCCGTCACCCCTGATTTTTCTCCGCCGTCACCCTGAAGTTCCCCGTTATGCCGCCGATGATAAACCTAAGGTAAATTTATTCTTTTGTGACGCGCTTCAAACTTGATCGGCACGCCTGAAATGACTTAAGGTCAGGTAAGCGTAACGACACATTTATGTCACAACAAATGCAGCAGGGAACGGGCAGTAGCGGAGAGGGCGAATGTTAACAAGAGACTTCCTGGCCAAAGCAGATTGTAAAACGGCCTTTGGCGCCATTGAGGAATCGCTGCTGTGGAGCTGCGAGCAGCGAGCGGCCTCGCTGGCGGCTACCCTGGCCTGCCGTCCCGATCACAGTCCGGTGTGGATTTTTGGCTACGGTTCGCTGATGTGGAACCCGGTATTCGAGTCCGATGAGGTAGCGGAAGGCACGCTAAACGGCTGGCATCGCGCGTTTTGCCTGCGGCTTACCGCCGGACGCGGCACCGCCCAGCAGCCGGGGCGGATGCTGGCGTTGAAAGAGGGCGGCAGCACCACCGGGCTGGCCTTCCGCCTGCCGGAAGCGAAGCTGGCCGAGGAGCTGGAGCTGCTGTGGAAACGCGAGATGGTTACCGGCTGCTACCTGCCGACCTGGTGCGAGCTGAAGCTGGCCGACGGTCGCAGCGTGACGGCACTGGCCTTTGTTATGGATCCGCGTCACGCGCTGTATGAGGCCGACTCCTGCCCGCAGACTATCGCGCCGCTGATTGCTCAGGCCAGCGGGCCGCTGGGCACCAACGCGCAATATCTTTTTTCGCTGGAGCAGGAGCTGAAAAGGCGCGGGCTTTATGATGACTGCCTGACCGATCTGGTTCAGCGCGTCCGCGATCTTCAGGTCTACCACAACGACCTGGCCGGCTGAGCCGCGTCCTCAGGAGCCGGGATTGATCAGCCAGGTGCCCGGTTTATCAATATCCAGCTGCTGAGTATGCACGGCAGAATCGGCAGCGTGGACCTCAATAGTATAATGTCCCGCAGACAGATTAAGCGCGGCGTAACCGCTGGTATTCGGCTTCGCCTCGACAGGTTTGCCGTTCAGCATTACCGTTTCGCCGCTGGTCAGCTTGAGATAGACCGTGGCGATGGTCGGCTTGTCCGCAGGCGTGACGGCGGTCGATGGCGTCGCGCCTCCGGCATTATCGGCCGCAGCAGACTGTTCCGGCGCGGAAGCGTCATCGCCATGGTTAAGCGCGACGAGCAGCCCGATCAGCGCCAGTAGCGCGACGCCAGCGGCAATCATCAGCGGTTTCGCCAGTTTGTGGTGGCGTAGCGAGGCATACTCCGCACTGGCCGAGGCGGGCGCCACGGTAATAGCTGGCGGTTCCGGCTGCACTTCCGGCGTCACGATTGGCGTCACGATCTCTTCAGGCACCCTGGTCACGCTGGTCACCAGCTCTTCTACCGTACTCACCGGCAGCGCAATCAGCGCGGCAAACTCATCGACAGTCTGCGGACGATCCTGCGGTTTCATCGCCAGCGCGCGGTCAATCGCATTCAGCAAAGGCAGCGAAAATCCTTCAGGGCGCAGCTGGGTCAGCGGCTGGTAGCGATCCTCGATACAGCGAACCACGCTGACCGGCGGCGGACTGCCGGTCACCAGCGTATGCAGCACCGCGCCCAACGCATAAATATCCGTCCACGGCCCCTGATCGCTGTCGCTCTCTTCGCTGTACTGCTCGATAGGCGCATAGCCTGGCTTAAGCATGATTTCCGTCTGGTCGGAAAGGTTGCCGATGGTCTTGCGGGCGGAGCCGAAGTCCAGCAGCACAGGCAGCTGGTTATCCTGGATCTGAATATTGTCCAGCGAGATATCGCGATGCAGATAGCCCGCCTGATGGATGGTGTCGATAGCGCCGAACAGCGGCGGCAGCAGCTGGCGGATCCAGGCATCGGTCAGCGTTTCAGGGCTGCCCAGCTGCCACTCCTTTAGCGTCATGCCGCTGTAGTACAGCGTGCCCATATAGGCGGTGCCGTTTTCTTCCCAGAAGCGCAGCACGTGCAGCAGGCCGGGATGGTTAAACCGGGCCAGCAGGCGGGCTTCCTGGATAAAGCTGTTCAGCCCGGCGGTAAACAGTTTCTGATAGCGTTCGCCGCGCAGCGCGATAGTCAGGTTCTCATCGCGCGAAACCAGCGATACCGGCAGATACTCTTTAATAGCGATGGTGCGTTCCAGCAGATGATCCCAGGCGCGATAGACAATGCCGAAGCCGCCGCCGCCGATAACCTCTTTGATTTCAAATTCGTTAAAACGGTGCCCGGCCGGAAGGGCATTGGGCACGTTTTTCTTATCGTTTGCCGACATAGTAAACACTCTCTAAGCGTTAGCGACTTTTCACCCTGCGGGAAAATGCAGTCAGTTAACGGTGCGCCAGGCGCCAATAGCCGGATCGGCCAGATCTGCATGCAGGTCGTTCACCAGCAGCACATTTATTTTCACTTGCGGATTGGTCAACGCGCCCCACGTTTTGCGCAGCGCCTCAACGCGATTTTTCAGCAGCGCGGCATCGTTCGCCTGGCTTTTGCTCATTTTCACCAGCAGCGCGCCTTCAAAAGACCAGACGTGCAGCTGCGGATTAAACGTCAGCAGCAGCCAGCTGTCCGGCGCGCTCTTTTTGGCCACGACCAGGCGCTGGTTATTCGCGGCGACGATAGTCAGCTCGCCCGGCGACGGGTGCAGGTTACGTAAAGGGAAGCCCTGATAAAACTGTACGGGGATCGCCTGGGTCTTGCCGTTGCTGGCCAGCGTCAGTTCGCTTTTGCCTTCCAGCCAGCCTTCCGTGGAGCAGCTAAGATGGCGGGCATCCGGAATAAACAGCGACTGGCCTCGTTCGTCCCACCAGGTGCGGAAGTGGCAGCCGCCCGGCAGATCGAAATGCTGCAGCGGCGCGCTGTTGGCAGGCTGCGACAAATCCAGCGGTTCCGCGTTGCTGGCGGTGGCCGCAGCGGTGCCGTCGGCAATAACGATCGGCCGCCAGTTTTGCACTTTTGCGGCGGTGCCGGAAGCGAGCACCGAGCCCGCCTCGTTGGTCATCTGCCACGGCAGCTCGCTCAGCTTGCCGCATTGGTTATTCAGCAGCTTGCCTACGCGCGGCAAAAAAGTGTTGAGCACGTTCGACTCTTTGCTTTTGCCCGAGACGATGCGCAGAGGGATATTCTCCTGACACCAGTCCTTCGGCGCATTACTTTCCACGTTATCGATAAAGACTTCCAGCGCCAGGCTGGGAGAATAGACCACGCGGTAGTCTTCCGCCTGAGCGGTAGTTGCAAACAACAGTGTGACAGCCGGCAACCAGAATTTCATAGCGTTCCTTGGTTAATCACGCGACGGAAGAAAGCGAGCGGAATCCGCCATCGATTGTAACAGGGTGGTATCCTGCGGCGAGCCAACCCAGACAGCTACCGCGCTTAAATTATCTTTTTTCTCGCTGCGATTGATCGCTTTATGCATCAGCGCCAGCCATTCATGGGGCGAGCTGACCATGCGCAAAGCCTGCTCCATCTCGCCGGGCTGCAAATTGCACCAGAAGCCGTCGGTGCAGACCAGAAAGACGTCGCCATCCTCCAGCGGCATCACTTCACTGTAGCTGACGGGCTGTGTCCCTTCTGCGCCAAGAGCATTATAAAGTAAGTTACTGTTAATGCCGGTATTATCTACACCAGCATCCTTTAGCTGCTGGGCCAGGCTATGGTCGCGCGTCACAGAATGGATAAACCCGCGGCGGAAGTGGTAAACCCGGCTGTCGCCCGCGTGCGCCCACCAGGCCAGCTGCCGATCGCGGTCGATAAACAGGGCCGCCAGCGTGGTGCTCATCCGCTCAAAATTCAGATTTTTCCTTTGCGCCAGGCGGATCGCTTCTTCCGCATCCTCCACCCATGCTTTGCTGTCGCAGGCGGTAAAAGGACGATCGTCAGCGTGCGTCAGCAATACGTCGCGGGCGATGCGGGCAGCCTGTTCGCCGCCAGCCGTGCCGGCAACGCCGTCGCAGACCAGAAAACACGCTGAGTGCTCACCTACGCGCGCGCCGGTTTCATCCTGATTACTCTCACGCGCGCCCGTTTGCGACGTGGAGGCATGATTTATTTTCATTCTTGTTCCGGTCTGATTTGCGAATCTTTGTACTGATTCACTTCCATATCATAGGCCTGTAGGAAAGCGTCGCCAAAAAGGGTATGAAAATCATCCTCAATTTCGCCAGAGGTATTTTGATAGTGACGCAAAAAATAGTCCCACAGGGCGGCTTTTTTTATGGCGCTGAGGCCAATGCGCGGCAGATTGCCGTCGCGGCGGGCATGATCCTCCAGCCGCTGCGGATTAAACGATTGCAGCATGGCGGCGATAATCGCCCGGATCCCGGCAATCATGCCCAGCTGGTGCGCCTGCAAATCGACCAGCGCATCGCGTACCGCCTGTTCAGGCGGCATAAAACCCGGCATCTGGCTCTGATAGATCTGCATCAGCACCGTTTTGCCCGACGGCAGGATCTTGAACGGGTTATTGGCCTCGTTCAGGATCATGGTCATTTCCGCCTTCACGCCGCGCTTAAGGATCGAGCGGGAAGAGAGCAGGGCGACGGTGCCTTGCGAAAACAGGCTCAGCATTCTGCCCGTAGTACGCATCTGTTCTTCGGTAAAAGGCGGTTTTCCCGGCCCGCTTTCCAGCCCCATCCCTTCCATCAGCGCGGCCAGCAGGCGCTGCTCGTTGCTTGCGCCGGCGGCGCGTTCGGCCTGGGCAGGCTCGTGAGCGACAGGATCGATACCCAGGCGGGCATCGCCGGGACGGTGCTGCTGCCGCACGGGCGAAGGTTCGCGCTCCACCGGGACGACAATCGGCACCTGTTCGTTCAGGATCCCCAGGGGATCTTCCGGCAGCGCCCGATCCTCGGTAAACAGCGTCAGCGGGTCAACGTCGCTGAAGGGCTTTTCTTCAATGCGGGTAGGATCGCTCACCGCAATCTGATAGTCACCGATCCCCAGCAGATCGCCGTGCTGCAGCAGGATCTGCTTACCGCGCGCCAGCGGGACATGGTTATGTAAAATCGCAATCACGCTGCCATGATTGGTCAGCCTGCACTCGCCGTTCCCGGCAACGTGCACCACGGCCTGAAGACGTGAAATCGCGCGTTCGCTGTCTGGCAAAACCAAATCGTTATCTACGCTTCGGCCTATTGTGCCGCCGGGCGGAGCAAAATCACAGACGTTAACGGGCGCCTCGGTTTTGCTCTCAACAAGGGTAAATCGCATGCGCTTTTCCTGAAACCTGGGTCATTCGGTCACCCTATTCAAACATCGGTGGATAGAGTCCATGACGACCCGGCTGCGCTACGGCGGCCGGGTCAAAAAGTTGTGTAAAGAGCCGGGCGGTAAGATTACCGCTGTGTTTATGGCTGGCTAACGGATAGCCGTCGCTTTGGTTAGTCCACCAGTAACTGGTATAGCGCATAGGGTCAAAACGGTTGGCTACCTCATGCCAGGCCAGCGTGCAGGGCAGATCCTGATAGCCGATCACGTCCATAATATCGGAGCGGCTGGTATCGGGCAGCGACAGCGGCGGCAGGCTCAACAGCGCCTGCTCAAGCTGGGCCGGCGTACAGGTTTGCGAAACCGCGTGATGAAGCGCTTCGCCCAGCGCCCGAAACCAGTCGCCGGAAACGGCAAGCTGCGCCGGATGCCAGTGGCTGACCGGCACGCTCTGTAGCGCCAGCAGGGGCCAGCTGCGGCCAACGCGATCGCGCGAAGGTAACAGGCAGCCAATCTGTACCCGCTGTACGCCAAGCGTGGCGGGCAGGGCGAAATTCCAGACGGGCGCGCGGCTAAAGAGTTCGCCTACGGCTTCGCCATGCTGATACCAGTGCGATAGGCCGAGCTGGAACCAGTTTGACCAGCTGGCCACGATGGGTTCAGGCAGACGACGCTGTAAAAAATCGCCGGTGCCCGGCAGCTTGCCGTACCAACCCAGCTCGCTTTTTTCCGTCATGGTTATCCCCTTTCCCGCTAAGGGTTCGTGGCCTGAACCGACGAACCAGAGGTTGCCGCGGTGCCGGCGTCCTGCTTGCCCGCGCTGTCAATACTCACGGCCAGCTTGCGCATAATCAGCGCGTTGTCTCTGACAAACGGCGAGGTCTGGATCTGGCGATCCAACAGCTGGCTTAAATGCCAGTCCAGCTGCTGAAGCTGCCGGGTCGTTACGCTGGCGGGTAGCGTTCGCTGCAAATTCTGCATCACCCAGCCGCGTAAGAACTCGCCATCGTAGCTGCGCGGCTGATAAAGCATCTGGTAAGCGCGCAGGGCGTTGCGGCTGAAATCGCTGTCGTCGCCCTTATCATTACGCAGCGCCTCGGTAATATTCTGCGCCACTCGCGGCAGCAACAGCGTCTTTAGCGCATTTTGATAAAAGCCCAGCGCGGCCGTGCCGATCTGGTCACCACGGTAAAGCCCCGCCCGCATACTCAACGGCGGATCGTCCAGCGAGAAGCTGTCGCTTTGCGGCAGGGCAACCAGGCTATTTAAGAAGGGTAGCAGATCCAGGATATCGCCGGTGTTATTGTTCACCAGCCGCTGCGCCTGCTTATCAACCGGCTCAAGGCGGGCCTCCACCTGCTGCAGATAGCGCTGATTTTTATAATAACTGGTGGTCCAGAACAGCGTAGCGATCAGCAGCGCCAGCGCCAGCGAGGCGTAGCTGGCCCAGTGCAGCAGCCGATTACGGTGTTCCCAGGTGCGATCGCTGCCGGCAAGGCCGCTCTCCTGGAAAATCAGATCCCTGAGCAGGGAATGGATAAAATAGCTTTGCCCTTTATTAGCCGGGATCGGCGCGTTGCGGTGCACCGTATCCCAGCTGGCGATAGAGTGGCTGGTGGCCTGCGGTAGCTGTAGCTTGCGCGTCAGCTCGCCCATAATGCGGTCGAAAGGCAGACCCTCCTGCGTGCCGCTGGTGAAAAACAGGCCGCGCGGCGCCCAGGGCAGGCCGTCTTTTTCCGGCGCAAAGACGATCTCCAGATACTCCGCCAGCAGGGGCCGCAGCGAGGCAAACTCCTGCGGAAACAAAAAGCAGTCCGCGCGCTGGGTCAAATCGCTCTCTTTTGCCATTTTTCCGGCCAAATCGGCCTGAAGGCGTGCCGTCAGCTCGCGGAACTGCCGGTCAAACTGCGCGCCAATGGTCGGTTCGCTGAGGCGATCGGGCTCCCACGGGAAGGTAAAGCCCCAGATCCCGTCGCGCTGGCTTTTATCCAGAGAGCCGTTGTAGCTCATAAATCCTTTCAGCAGATCGGTTTTGGTCACCATGACATACACCGGAAAGTGAATGCCGGTCTGCTGGTGTAGCTCTTTCATGCGGCTGCGCAGTGCGGTTGCCTGCACGTAGCGCGCGTCGGCCGAATCGCTAAGCAGATCGGCCACGCTGATGGTCATGATCACGCCGTTAATAGGCTGGCGGGCGCGGTAGCGCTTCAGCAGCGAGATAAAGGTTTGCCATTCGCTGGCGTCTCTGGCGCGCTGACTCTCCTGTAGCGTATAGCGTCCGGCGGTATCCAGCAGCACGGCTTCTTCGGTAAACCACCAGTCGCAGTGGCGGGTGCCGCCTACGCCGCGCAGCGCGCTTCTGCCCAGCGTGTCGCCCAGCGGGAACTCCAGTCCGGAATTCAGCAGCGCCGTGGTCTTACCCGCGCCCGGCGCGCCGACGATGATGTACCAGGGCAGCTGATAGAGATACTGCGCGCTAAACCGTTGCAGCCAGCCGCGATGACGATTGCGGCCGGGAAAATGCTTTTTCTTCAGCAGAGTCGCCGCCTCGCTGAACAGCGCGCTGAGCAGCTCTTCCGCCGCCGCCTGCTCGGCGTGGTCAAGGTTATATTTTTGCAGATTGTTCAGCAGCTTGCTGTTAAACCAGGCGCGATAAAGCTGGGGGATCAGCTGGAAAAGGATCCACAAAAAATAGCACAGGCCAATGGCTATCTGGCGGTTAATGCTGCTTTCCAGCCAGTGAATATCGTTCAGCGACAGCAGCGGCCCGGTCATCCAGATCAGCGCGCAAAGCGCCGTAATGCCGAAAAAGCCCCACAGCAAGCGGCTGGAAAAAAGAGAAAAGAGAAGGGAAGGCATCAGTATTTCTCCGCCTGACTGGATTGGACTTCAGGTGCCGGTAACAGCACGATTTCTACCCGACGATTGCGCGCCCGGTTTTCGCTGCTGTCGTTGGGCAGCAGCGGATTGCTGTCGCCACGGCCTTCGCTGCGGATAAGATGATTCGGCTCCAGCATCTGCTGACGCATCAGCGCGCTGACGGTGTGGGCCTGCGCAAGCGAATATTCATAGTTAGAGGCGAAATGGGCGGAGCGCACGGGCTGATTATCGGTATAAACGCTGACCAGCACGGTGCCTTTGATATTGTCCATGGCGGCCGAAACGCGAGTGATCAGCGCGCGGCCTTCAGGCAGCAGATCGCTGCCCGCTGGGCGGAAAAGCTTATCAGAGGCGATAATGACCTTGCTGCCGTTAGTGCCGTCGGCCACGTCGAGCTGCCGTGCCGCAATCAGGTCGTCCAGCCGTTGCCGCAGATCCAGCAGCGCCTGAGCCGAACTGCTACGGGCAATTTCGTTACTGGGCAGCGGCGTTTCCCAAATGGCACGCAGCAGCGGTTCAGCGGCATTGCCCAGCCGCCAGTTAAGCCCCGAGTAGATCAGACCGGCGAGAAAAGCGGCCAGCGCCACGCTGGCCCAAAGCGGAACCGGCGGACGCCACAGCGTATTTTGCCCGACGGGTTGCTGCGGCTGCGGCTGCATGGGCGGCGGCAGCGCGCCGCGCGTGTCGGTAATCAGCTGGGCCAGACGGGTGCGGATAGCGTCGCGCTGCAACCGGCCTTGCTCTACCGCGCGGTAGCGGCCTTCATAGCCCAGCAGCAGGCAATAGTGGATGGTTTCAAGCAGCCACAGGTGCTGCGCTGGCGTCTGCGAGATGCGGGACAGCAGCTGAAACACTTTTTCGCCGCCCCAGCTTTCATTATGAAACGTCACCAGCAGGCCATTGCCTGACCAGACGCCGCGCGTGCCCCAGGGCGTCTGGGCCGCGGCCTCGTCCAGCGCGCTGCACAGGCAGTAACGGGCGCCGATAATCATATCGAACGGCAGGCCAGCCTGTTTACAGCGCGTCTCAAACTGGCGGATCTCATCCACCAGCTGTTGGCGCAGGCCAGCGGGATCGTCATGGGTTGCCGCCAGGCGGATCTGCACAATTGCGTTCAGCAAAGGCGCGGCGGCGGCGAGTAGCGGGTTTTCCTGGCTGACGGTGGCAGGCGCGTCAGCATGGTGTTCCGGGGTCATCAGGCTTTACTTTCTCATCCAGGTGGCGGGCAAGGCGCCTTTTGCTTTCTCTGAGTGGGCGATCCCTGCGGACCGCGCCTATTCCAGGATCCAGGTGGCCGTGTCGTTATTGCGACAGGCTTTGCTTTGTCCGCCGACGTCAACGCACACTTTTTTGGTTTTGCGCGGGCGTGGCCGATCGCTACGCAGCGTGGCGTCATAAAGTTCGCTTTTCACGCCGGCTTTGAAAGGTACGTAGCCGATCAGCTCCTGTTGGTCCGGTTCGGCGATAGCCAGCCAGTGGTTTTCCACCTCGCCCAGCACGGTGAAAGGCTTGCCGTTTTCCAGGTAGCGAACCAGACTGCCGCCGAAATCAGGACGGTTCATAACGGAAGCGTTGTACAGCGCCCGATAGGTTTCATTGACTGGCGTAAAGGATTGAGGAGCCTGGATCGCATGACGATGCGTCAGGGTCACGCCGTCGACGCTGGAAGTGACCAGCGTATCGTCCGTGACGGCAGGAGCAGGAGCCTTACAGGCCGACAGGGCGAGCGCTGCCAGCAGAGTTAACGCGATGCTTATTTTCACATTGATCCTCGTGAATATCGTCAGTGGTTACGGCTACAATCCACTCTTCACGGACGGCAGGGCCGCCACGTGAAAATCATTCTGTTTTACAGAAAGATAAATTTGTATTTAGTCTACATGACGCTTTTGAGAATGGGAACAATTGCGAACGGGGGCGTAACATGTTATTGACAGCCGCCCGGCGATATTGACCCGTTTAGCGGAATAAAGTGCCCGAATATTGCCTGTTCCTCTTTTTCAAACAGGTGAATCGAATGCGCGTTAGCGGCGCCTTTATTCCTCTCTCATCGGGCTAAATCCTTCCTGCCTGGTTACTGCATTAAAGGCTGCCGATCCGCAGGCTATAAGTGACGCTGTCACTTTAGGTCGCCATGGCACAACGGCGGCTGACCGTGCCGGCACGCCTGGCGCATCATACTAACCGCGCCGGAGTGCCTGGCTCGCAATGGCAATCCTTACGGGATAAAGCATACCGGAGCGTACGCGCTCAACGCTCACGGTTAACCGTTGCCAAAACGTCCAATCAGGCCAGCGGCGCCCAGCGTATGGCCCTTCAGTCGGCTAAACAGCGCCTCGCGCGTTAAGCCCTGCTCCAGTCCGTTTGCCGGTAAATCGGTGGCGATCAGCGTGAAGTTATAATGATGCTCGCCGCTGCCGACCGGCGGGCACGGGCCGTGATAGCGCAGACTGCCCGGCGAATTTTTCCCGCCCGTATAGCCTTTGCCGCTGGTCAGCTCGCCCTGGGCAAAGCTGGTGCGCTGAAAAGGAATGTTGTAGGCCACCAGATGATCGACGCCCAGCCCCTTAGCGCCTACAGGATCGGTCACCACCAGCGCAAAGCTTTTGGTGCCTTCAGGCGGGTTATTCCAGCTCAGCGCCGGCGAAATGTTTTCTCCCGTACAGCTGGCGTTGCCTTTGGCGGCGCCGGCGAATTTTTTCGCCATCAGCGCGTTATCGTTAAAGTCGGGGGAGCTGAGCGTAAAAACCGGGGCGGCAGACGCGGACGCGGCCGTCAGCAGCAGCGCTGCGAGCAGACTTTTTTTCATCAGAGGTTTCCGGGTTAAGAGGTTAGCGCAAAGTCTGGTTGATAATTCGCCGCTCTGCCAGCAGGCACGGCGGGTGCCGCTGACAAAATAAAAGTGTTAAGCTAGTTTTTTGTGATCTACATCCAGGTTTCTTATTCAGAAAAAGGCTTAACGACCGCTGATAACGTGATGAAAAAAATAACTGCCTTTCCCATTCCCGCCAGAGCGCTGGTTTCAGCCGGGCTGCTGGCCCTGTCGCCGCTTGCTCAGGCGCTGATGACGGAGACCCGCGTCGCCGACGCGCCTTTTGCCGATCCTGCCCGCTTCGCCCGTGAGCTGCCCGATCTCGGTAGCAGCAGCAGCGGTTCGGATCAGGCGCTGGAAAAGCGTATCGCGCAGGCGATGAAAAGCATCGGCGAAGCCAGTATGAACAGCGATGAAGATAAATCGCTGAGCAGCGAGGCGGGCGCCTGGGCCTTTAATCATTTCCGCGACGAGGCGGCAAAGCGCGTTGAAAACGAAGGGCAACAGCTTCTTTCTCCCTACGGTCAGGCCAACTTATCGCTGCTGGTGGACAGCAACGGCAATTTCGACGGCTCGTCCGCGCAGCTGCTTACGCCGTGGCAGGATAACTATCAGTATCTGACGTTCAGCCAGCTGGGCGTTGAGCAGACGGATGACGGGCTGGTCGGCAACGCGGGGCTTGGCCAGCGCTGGCTGACCGGTAGCTGGCGACTGGGCTATAACGCCTTTGTCGACGAGCTGTTTACCGAAAACCAGCGGCGCGGATCGCTGGGCGCAGAGGCCTGGAGCCACTATCTGCGCTTTTCCGCCAACTACTATCAGCCGCTTTCCGGCTGGCGGCAGCGTTCGACAACGCAGGAGATGCGGATGGCGCGCGGCTACGACATCACCACGCAGGGCTATTTGCCTTTCTATCAGCAGCTCGGCGTCTCGCTCAGCTACGAACGCTATCTGGGCGACAATGTCGATCTGTTCAACAGCGGCACGCAGAGCAGCAACCCTGCCGCAATTAAAGTGGGCGTTAGCTATACGCCGGTGCCGCTGTTTACGCTGACCGCATCGCATAAGACGGCGGACAGCGGCGAAACGCAGGATCAGCTCGGGCTAAAAATGAACTATCAGATCGGTGTGGCGCTGAGCAAGCAGCTGTCGGCGGATAACGTGGCCGCCGCGCGTTCGCTCAGCGGCAGCCGCTACGACGCGGTAACGCGCAGTAATCTGCCGGTGATGGAGTTCCGCCAGCGGAAAACGCTGTCGGTGTTTCTGGCGACGCCGCCGTGGCAGGTGCAGCCGGGCGAAACGCTGCCCCTGAAGCTACAGATTCGCCAGGCGAATCCGCTGAAGGCGATTAGCTGGCAGGGCGACACCCAGGCGCTGAGCCTGACGCCGCCTGCCAATAACGTTAGCCCGGACGGCTGGAGCATCATTGTTCCGGCCTGGGACAGCTCGCCGGAAGCGACCAACGAATACCATCTGTCGGTGACCGTCGAGGACAGCAGGCAGCAGCGGGTGACCTCGAACTGGATCACCCTGAAGCTGACGCCGCCGGTAACCTTACAGTCTTCCGGCGCGGACTCGTTCAATTTGATGGCGCCCTGACCAGCACCTGATGTGACAGTTATCACAGAAATAGCTGGGCAGAGCGGCCGGAATTTGCCACTCTTTCTAAAAAAATTACGGCTGCTTATTATGATCGTCCGTCCTCATCGCCACTGGTTTGTTCGCCTTTTTTCCTGGCACGGCTCCGTGCTGCCCGGCATCCTGTTCCGGCTTGGCCTGAACCTGCTGATGTCGATTATCGCCATTTTCTGCCTGGACTGGTACGAAACCCTGGGCGTAAAGCTGACGCTGGCGCCTTTCAGCCTGCTCGGCGTCTCCATCGCTATCTTCCTGGGTTTTCGCAACAGCGTCTGCTACGCGCGCTTTTCCGAGGCGCGGCAGCTCTGGGGCAGCCTGCTGATTACCTGCCGCGATATTCAGCGCCAGGTGCTGGCGATCTCGCCGGCCGATGCGCCGCGTATCGCCGCTTTGCTGATGGCCTTTTGCTATAGCCTCAAGCACCAGCTCAGGCGCACCGATGCGCGGGAGGATCTCAACCGTTTTCTGGGCGACGAAGCCGAAGACATCCTGCGGCGACGCGCGCGTACCAATGCGATTGAACTGAAAATATCCCAGTGGCTGGCCGACCAGCGCCGCAGCGGAGCGATCTCGGATATCGTTTACGCGCAGCTGGATAACAGCATTCATCAGCTTTCGCTGGTGCTGGGCGGCTGCGAGCGGCTGGCCAGCGTGCCGGTGCCGTTCGCCTATGGCCTGCTGCTGCACCGCACCGTTTACCTGTTCTGTACGCTGCTGCCTTTCGCGCTGGTGCCGGATCTGCACTATATGACGCCGCTGGTGTCGGTTTTTATCGCCTATAGCTTTCTTTCGCTGGATACGCTGGCGGAGGAGCTGGAAATGCCTTTCGGCTACGCCAACAACCATCTGCCGATGGATGCGATGTGCACCAATATAGAAATCAATCTGCTGGAGATGAACAACCAGCGCGAACTCCCCGAAGCGCCGGTTCCCGATCGGTACTATCGCCTGACATAGGCACCTGACCCACGCTGTTTTCTGATGCGTGCTGCATGTTTGCTACAGGCACCAGGCCCACGCTATTTTCTGTTACCTGACGCAGGCATTCAGCCGCGCTGTTTTCTGGTGCGTACTGCACGCCCAAGGTGCGCGCTTTGTGCCGGGCGATTGATAATTGACGTTCGCGATCACAAAAACATTATTTACTGGTTCAGTTGCATAACCGTGCTGTTTTACCGTCTCGCCAGCCCGCACCGTCTGAGCATTATTCACTTTATATGCAATTAAAGTGAATAGCGGCATATCCTATCTCTTTGATTTTTCTTTTTATCACTTTTTTTATTCATTTTTGTACTGGCTGGCATAAAGTCTGCAACATACAGTGTGGTACACCAAATTAACATTATTGAAACCTTTAATTTACCTGCCGCGCGCGAGGAGCGTTATTATGATGGTCATCCGTCCCGTAGAGCACGACGACCTGGCGCAGTTAATGACGCTGGCCGGTAAAACCGGCGGCGGGCTGACGTCGCTGCCTGCCGACAGCGCCACGCTGAGCGCAAGGATTGAGCGCTCAATACAAACCTGGCGCGGCCAGCTGCCGCAGGCCGATCAGGGCTATGTCTTTGTGCTGGAAGAGCTGGCGACGCGCCGCGTAATCGGGATTTGCGCCATCGAGGTGGCGGTTGGTATGCAGGATCCCTGGTATAACTTTCGCGTCGGCACCCAGGTGCACGCCTCGCGCGAACTGAACGTCTACAAAGTGCTGCCTACGCTGTCGCTCAGTAACGATCACACCGGCAGCAGCGAACTCTGCACGCTGTTTCTCGATCCCGATTACCGCAGCGGTAAAAACGGCTATCTGCTCTCGAAATCCCGCTTTCTGTTTATGGCCGCCTTCCGCCAC
The DNA here is from genome assembly GCF_054057575.1 of Erwinia sp. TECH1. Taxonomy (NCBI): domain Bacteria; kingdom Pseudomonadati; phylum Pseudomonadota; class Gammaproteobacteria; order Enterobacterales; family Erwiniaceae; genus Erwinia; species Erwinia sp. TECH1. The sequence continues at coordinate 2,047,725 of NZ_JBSRZK010000001.1, forward strand.
CGCTTTATGCAAAAAGTTGTGGCGGAGATGCGCGGCGTCAGCGATGAAAACGGGCATTCGCCTTTCTGGGAGAGCGTAGGCAGCCGCTTTTTTTCCATCTCTTTTACCACCGCCGACTACCTGAGCGGCACCGGCAAAAAAACCTTTATTGCCGAGCTGATGCCCAAGCATCCGCTTTATATCGACTATCTCTCTGCCGAAGCGCAGGCCACCATCGGGCAGACCCATCCGCAAACCGCACCGGCTCGCGCGGTGCTGGAGGCGGAAGGGTTTCGCTATCAAAACTATGTGGATATTTTTGACGGCGGCCCAACGCTGGAATGCGATATCGATCGCGTGCGGGCGATCCGCAAAAGTCGGCAGCTGCGCGCGGCGATCGGGCCGGCAGGGAGCGACAGGCTGCCGCTTTGCCTGGTGGGCAACGAGCGCTACGAAGATTTTCGCGTCGTGTTGCTCAACGCCGACCCGCATGCGGACACGCTGGCGCTGACGCCGGAACAGGCGGCTGTTTTACGTTGCGGGCAGGGCGACAGCCTGCGCGTGGTCACTCTGGGCTGCGAGGAGAAAAAAGCATGACCCATTTTATTAACGGAGCGTGGTTGACCGGCGACGGCGAAGCGCTCAGCAAGCAGGATCCGATCGACGCGCGGCCGCTGTGGCAGGGCCGGGCCGCCAGTCCGGCACAAATAACGACGGCGGTCGAGGCGGCCCGCGCCGCCTTTCCCGGCTGGGCGAAACGTCCCTTTGCGGAACGCGTCGCGCTGGCGGAACGCTTTGCCACGCTGCTTTTGCAACATCAGGCAGAGCTGGCCGCCACTATCGCCCGGGAAACCGGCAAGCCGCGCTGGGAAGCCGCCACAGAAGTGCAGGCGATGATCAATAAAATCGCCATCTCCGTCAGCGCTTATCACGCCCGCAGCGGGGGAGCGCAGCAGGGCGACAGCGAGCTGCGGCACCGGCCGCACGGCGTGCTGGCGGTTTTAGGCCCGTATAACTTCCCCGGCCATCTGCCGAACGGGCATATCGTGCCCGCGCTGCTGGCCGGAAATACGCTGGTGTTTAAACCCAGCGAGCTGACGCCGATGACCGCCGAGCAGACGGTCAGGCTTTGGCAGCAGGCGGGGCTGCCGGACGGCGTGCTGAATCTGCTGCAGGGCGGCGGCGACTGTGGCAGGACGCTGACGCAGTCCTCGCTGGACGGCGTGCTTTTTACCGGCAGCGCGGCGACCGGCTATCAGCTGCACAGGCAGTTCGCCGGCCAGCCGGAAAAAATGCTGGCGCTGGAGATGGGCGGCAACAACGCGCTGATCGTCGAGGATCCGCAGTCGATCGACGCCGCTGTTCATCTTACTATTCAGTCGGCCTTTATCACGGCGGGACAGCGCTGCACCTGCGCGCGTCGGCTGTTGGTGAAGCGTGGCGCGCAGGGCGATGCGTTTCTTGCCCGCCTGGCGGCGGTTGCGGCAAAAATCGAGCCGGGACGCTGGGACGCCGATCCGCAGCCTTTTATGGGCAGCGTGATTTCGCCGCAGGCGGCAGAGCACATATACGGGGAATGGCAATCGCGTGTGGCGGCGGGCGGCGAAGTGCTACTGCCGATGCGCTGGCCGTCGAAAACGAGCGCTATCCTGACGCCGGGCATCATCGACGTGACGGCGTTGACGCTGCCGGACGAAGAAGTGTTCGGGCCGCTGCTGGCGGTGATCCGCTATGACGACTTCAGCCAGGCGATCCGCATTGCCAACGCCACCCGCTACGGTCTTTCCTGCGGGCTGATTTCGCCCCATCGCGAGCTGTTTGATCGGCTGCTGATCGAGGCGCGAGCCGGGATCGTCAACTGGAACAAACCGCTGACCGGCGCGGCCAGCACCGCACCTTTCGGCGGCATCGGCGCGTCCGGCAACCATCGTCCCGGTGCGTTTTACGCGGCGGACTACTGTGCGTGGCCGCTGGCTTCGCTGGCCTCGGCCGATCTTTCGCTGCCCGCCGCGCTGTCGCCCGGCCTGGATTTCAGCCCCACAGGAGAAGCATCATGAGCGCCCGCGAAGTCAATTTTGACGGCCTGCCCGGTTTAACCCATCACTATGCCGGGCTGTCGTTTGGCAACGAAGCCTCCTCCCGGCATCAGCATCAGCTCTCTGACCCCAAACTGGCGGCAAAGCAGGGCCTGTTGAAAATGAAGGCGCTGGCCGACAGGGGCTTTGCGCAGGGCGTGATCCCACCGCACGAAAGGCCGAACATGGCGGCACTGCGCCAGCTGGGCTTCAGCGGCACCGAGCCGCAGGTGCTGGCGAAAGCGGCCGCGCAGGCCCCGATGCTGCTGTCGGCGGTCAGTTCCGCTTCGGCAATGTGGGTCGCTAACGCCGCTACCGTCTCGCCTTCCGCCGACAGCGCCGACAGCCGCGTGCATTTGACCGTGGCGAACCTGAACAACAAATTTCACCGCTCGCTGGAAGCGCCCACCACGGGCGCGATACTGCGCGCGATGTTCCGCGACGTGCGCCACTTCTGCGTCCATGACGCCTTGCCGCAGGTTGCGATGTTTGGCGATGAAGGCGCGGCCAACCATAATCGTTTCAGCGCGGGCTACGGCGAGCCGGGCGTACAGCTGTTCGTTTATGGACGCGAAGAGGGCGGCGGCGGCCTAATCCCGGCACGCTATCCGGCGCGGCAAACGCTGGAGGCAAGCCAGGCGGTGGCGCGGCTGCATCAGCTTGATCCGAACCGGACGCTGTTTGCGCAGCAGAATCCGGCGGTGATTGACCAGGGCGTATTCCACAACGATGTGATCGCCGTCAGCAATCAGCAGGTGCTGTTCTGTCACGAGCTGGCTTTTCTGGAGCAGCAGGCGCTGTTCGATCGGCTGCGTGAAAGGCTGCCGGGCTTTACGCCGGTGGTGGTGCCGGATGCGCGGGTCAGCGTCAGCGACGCCGTCGCCACCTATCTGTTTAACAGCCAGCTGTTAAGCAAGCCGGACGGCAAAATGCTGCTGGCGCTGCCGGAAGAGGCGCGTCGGCACGACGGCGTCTGGCGCTGGCTGAACGAACTCACGGAAGGCGGCGCGATCGATGAGCTGCACGTCTTCGACCTGCGGGAAAGCATGGGCAACGGCGGTGGGCCAGCCTGCCTGCGGCTGCGCGTGGTGATGAACGAGGCGGAGCTGGCGGCGGTCAATCCGGCGGTGATGCTGACCGATACGCTGTTTACCTTGCTCAATGCGTGGGTGGATCGCCACTACCGCGACAGGCTTTGCCAGGCGGATCTGGCTGACCCGCAGCTGCTCACGGAAAACCGCGAAGCGCTGGATGAGCTGACTAAGATGCTAGACTTAGGAAGTATCTACTCTTTCCAACGCTAATCAGGGAGGAACAGGGCGCGTCGGGCTGACCCCGGGCGCGCGCTGGCAGTCGCAGGGAGAACTATAATAAGGAGAACCTATGCAGGACTTTCTTCAGCAGACGTTAAGCACAGAGCCGCCTGCACAAGTTTCCGGCCGCAACGACCAGCTAAGCTGGCAGTGGCTGGACCACGGCATTCTTGAACTTAATCCGCATCAGCCCTGTACGCAGGCGCTGGTGATCTCCGCCGGGATCCACGGCAACGAAACCGCGCCCATTGAAATCCTGAACCAGCTGGTCGGCGAGCTGCTGGCGGGCAAGCGGCCGCTCAAGGCGCGCGTGCTGGTTATTCTGGGCAACCCGGAAGCGATCGCCAGCGGCAAACGCTATCGCCATTGCGATCTCAACCGGCTGTTCGGCGGCCGCTGGCAGCAGTACGATGACCATCCCGAAGCGCGGCGCGCCTGGCGACTGGAACAGGCGCTGGAGACGTTCTGGCAGGTGAGCTGCACCGAAGAGAGCCGCTGGCATCTGGATTTGCATACCGCCATTCGCGGCTCCTGGCACAGCCGCTTCGGCGTCATGCCGCTGCGTGAAACGCCCTGGCCGGACGCCTTCCTGCACTGGCTGAGCGCGGCCGGACTTGAGGCGCTGGTGTTCCATCGCTCGCCGGGCGGCACCTTTACGCACTACAGTTCGCAGCACTTTAACGCGGCCAGCTGCACGCTGGAGTTAGGTAAAGCGCTGCCTTTTGGCCGCAACGATTCAACGCTTTTTAGCGCCGCGCGCGACGCGCTGGCCGCTTTGCTCTCCGGTGAACCTTTACCGCCCGTGGGCGAGCCGCCGCAGCGCTATCGGGTTTCGCAGCAGATCACCCGTTTTACCGAGGCTTTCGTGCTGCATATGGGCGCGGAAACGCTGAACTTTACCGCTTTCCCGCAGGGCACGCTGCTGGCGGAGGATGGTGACAAACGCTGCTACGTGCAGCAGGCGCGGGAATATGTTCTTTTTCCCAATCCCGACGTGGCGAAAGGGCAGCGCGCCGGATTGATGCTGGTGGAAGATAACGCCCATAATGAAACCAGCGGCAGCAGCTGATAACGCAACGACGCCGACCGGGACGCTTCATGCCAGCCCGTCGGTGGTCGTCCCGCCTTACTTTTTCCTTTCTCGTTCCTGTCGGCTGTATTACACTCCTCCACAATTTCTGCATTAAACGCGCTAAATACATATCCTTTTGCAATTCCTCACCATAATCTTCGCATTCTCTCCATGATTGCCGCTTTTTTATCTTTTATGCTTTCAAGGCTTTACCCACGTTCTGACTACTTGACGTTCAGCGCAATAAACTGAATCCCGACATTACGACAACGCTGTCGTCACAGAAATGCAAAAGGAAAATCGTATGCGTAAATTAACTTCTCTGGTTGTAGCTATGACACTGGCAATGGGCGCGGCGAATATTGTTCACGCCGCAGCAGATAACATCACGCCGGCACCGGCTGGCGCAGATAAACCAATGATGCACAAGCCGCCTCGCCACGGTGGGCCGCACGAGATGTTCAAAGGCCTGAATCTGACGGACGCGCAGAAAGAGCAGATGCGCAGCATCATGAAAGAGGCGCATAAAGAGATGCCGCGTCCTTCCCTGGAAGAGCGCCGCACGCTGCACAGCATCATCGCGGCTGACAGCTTCGACAAGGCCAAAGCGGAAGCGCAGGCGGAGAAAATGTCGGCTAACGGCAAAGCCCGTGCGCTTTCCATGCTGGAAACGCAGAACAAAATGTATAACGTGCTGACGCCGGAGCAGAAAAAACAGTTCAATGCGAACTTTGAAAAACGTCTGACCGAGAAGCCGCACCACGGCGAGCCTGCGCCAGCCGCACCGGCCGCTGAATAAGCCTTAGCCGCCGGGTGCGATCGCCCGGCAGGCCACGCCTGAGACCGCCGACGCTGTTTCCTGAACCAGGGAGCAGCGTCGGCGGTTTCGTTTATCTGGCTGTCGGCGCTGACGTGGCGTCAGCCAAGCGGAACGATCGGGAACTTGCCGCTGACGATGGGCTTGCAGAGGATTTTATAGCCGTCGCTGTCGAAACCCTGTGGCGTGGAGGTCAGCTTGCCCGCCTCGCTGATATCATCCACCGAGCCAAGGTAAAACCAGTTATTGATCACGTGGATCTGCGTTTTCAGCGGGCCTTCCTCCACCACGCCGACAGCGCCCTCCCAGGGCCAGCACTGCACGCGCACGCGTTCCAGCGCGGCCAGCAGCCTCTCGTGATGGGCTTCCGGCGTCTCTTTACCGCAGCAGGCGCCCGCACAGCGGCCCAGGCTGGCGCGAAAACAGGCGCGGCCTTTGCTGACGTTCTCCAGCCCCAGCAGGCCCAGGCAAAGCCGCTGTTCGTCGGCGATTTTCTGTAGCGTTTCCAGCGCCGATCGGCGGCTGGAGTAAAGGCCAAACAGATCGGAAGTATGGGAAAAATCGACTTCTTTGGCGTAAACCACGCTGGGCTTCAGATCGCTTATCAGCAGCGAGCAAAGCTGGCGGTTTTTGCGCAGGCGCTTATTGAACAAAGGCTGCTGCACCTTGATCATCTGCGCTTCCAGTAACAGCGCGCCCAGTTCGCCAGCCGTGGTGATATAGCTGACGTAACGCGCCTGGCGCAGCATTTTCGCCTCGTCCGGCGTACGAAAATGGGACATTACCCGGCTGCGCAAATTGACGCTTTTACCGATATAGAGCGGCAGGGATTCGCTGTCGCCATGAAAGGTATACACGCCGGGCAGGGAAGGCAGACCTTCCAGCGAAGGCCGCAGGTGTTCGGGATACTGATAAATTGCCGCCGGTTCAAAAGACAGGCGATGGCTGGCTTGACGTCTGACCACATTGCACTCCGCTTACTGTTTGCTTATACAGTGTATCAGGCGTTTGCTGGATAAAAAAGAGTCGGATCGCGCTGGTAATCAACACGCCGCTGACGGCAAGCGACGAAAAGAGGGAAAATAACGTAAAAAAGCGGGCGACCGGAAAGCCGCCCGGCGGGTTTATTTTTTCCAGAAGTCATCAAATATGGTAATCGGCGGACGGCGTTTGTGCTCGGTTTTCAGATACCAGCCCTCAATAATTTTCGCCGCGTCGTCGGCAATTTTCTTGCCTTCCAGATACTGGTCGATCATCTCATAGGTCACGCCCAGCGCCACTTCATCCTGCAAACCGGGACGATCGTCCTCCAGATCGGCGGTCGGCTGTTTAAGGTAGAGGTGCTCCGGGCAGCCCAGCGCTTTCAGCAGCTGTTTGCCCTGGCCTTTGTTCAGGCGGAACAGCGGGTTGATATCCGTGCCGCCGTCGCCGTATTTGGTAAAGAAGCCCGTCACCGCTTCCGCGGCGTGATCCGTTCCCACCACTACGCCGGAGGTCATACCGGCGATGCTGTACTGCGCCTTCATCCTTTCACGCGCTTTTTCATTGCCGCGCACGAAATCAGAGAGGTTGATACCCGTATCGCGCAGCGCTTTTTCGCTGGCCAGCACCGCTTCTTTGATGTTAACCGTCAACACGCGATCGGCCTGAATAAACTGCAGCGCGTCCTGGCAGTCCTGTTCGTCTGTCTGATTGCCATAGGGCAGACGCACGGCGATAAACTGATAGTCCTGATTGCCGGTCTCTTCACGCAGCTCGCTGATGGCGAGCTGACTGAGCTTGCCGGCCAGCGTGGAGTCCTGACCGCCGCTGATACCCAGTACCAGCGACTTAATAAACGGGTAAGCCTTCAGGTACGCTTTCAGAAAGTCGACGCTGGTGCGAATTTCCTGCTGTGCATCAATAGTGGGTTTAACCCCCAGCGCTTCGATAATTTCCTGTTGCAGAGCCATTTACCTCTCCTCAGATTTAGTGTCAGGGCAGTTGCCGAAAACCTTTGTCTTAAAATTAACGTGCCAGGCGCGAAACAACAAGGTTGAACCCGCTATTTACGCGCCTTTTATTGATTAATCAGGCTTTTTCGGTTTTTGCGCCACTAAAACGAACATGGCGATGGCCAGCATATAGCAGCCGAAGATGGTGGCGGTCATGGTCAACACCGAGGTGCCGCCGATACCCGTCACCGGCACGGCGATGCCGCCCAAGGTAAACATTACCACGCCCAGCACGGCGGAAGCGCTGCCTGCGCGATGGCCCTGACTCTGCATCGCCAGCGAGGCGGCAGCCACGCCGACCGCGCCGTTGCTCGCCACGCTGAAGAACAGGGCGACCAGCACGAAAGGCAGCGCCGCGCCGCTCAGACCGGCCAGCAGCAGGCTGGCGGAGGAGACCAAGGCCAGCACCAGCGCGCCTTTCACCACGCGATACTCACCCCACAGCGGGCTGAGGCGCGCGCTGGTTTGCGAAGCGATAATCAGGCCGATACCGTTGGCGGCGAAGCAGAAGCTGAACGCCTGCGGCGAGAGGCCATAAATCTGCTGTAAAACAAAAGGCGAAGCGCCGATATAGGCAAACATCCCGGCCATCATAAAGCCCTGGGTCAGACAAAAACCCATAAAGGGACGGTGGATAACCACCTGACCCAGCACGGCCCACGCGGAAAACAGGCTGCCCTGGCTGCGGCGTTCCGGCGTTAAGGTTTCGCGCAGTTTTACGCGCGCCAGAATAAACAGCAGCAGCGCGATAACGGCAATCACCATAAACAGGCCGCGCCAGCTCAGCAGCGTCATCAGCGCGCCGCCCAGCACCGGCGCGGCGACGGGCGCCAGGCCGTTGACCAGCATCAGCAAAGCAAAGAAACGCGTCAGGTCGTGGCCGCTGTACATATCTCTGGCGATAGCGCGGGAAAGCACCGCGCCGCCTGCGCCGGAAAGCCCTTCAAACAGGCGCGCCAGCAGCAGCTGGTGGATAGTCTGTGCCATCGCGCAGCCGACGGAGGCGATCAGCAGCAGCGCCAGCGACAGCAGCAGCGGCTTGATGCGGCCATATTTATCGCTCATCGGGCCGAATATCAGCTGGCCGGCGCCGAGGCCAATCAGGCCGGCGGTCAGACTAAGCTGGGCGGTGGCGGTAGGCGCGGCCAGGTCGCGGGCAAGCGCGGGCAGGGCAGGTAAATACAGGTCGATACAAAGCGGCCCGAGCGCTGCCAGCAGGCCGAGCGTAATGGCATAGCCAAACCGGTTGGGGTGTGCAGATGTCATGGATCCTCTGTGGTGAAAAGTAGTGCGTTGATGTGTTGGTAAAGCTGGTAAAGGCGCTCCGCCGACGCTTTCTGCGGCGTCAGGCGTCGCCAGGCCGTGCCTTCCGTCAGGACGGCCATGACCTCTACGCAGGCGCGCACCTGTTCATCGCTCATAGCGGGATGGTCGCGCTTTACGTTAAGGCAGGCCTGGGTAAACATGCGGTGGTCGGCCTCCGCCATCATGCGGGCCACGACCGGATTGCGGGTCGCTTCCGCTGCAACTTCCTTCATCAGCGCCTCGTCGTCTTCGTTAAGCGCGTGACGCCAGGCAAGCAGGCGAGGCAGATCGGCGGTAGCGGTCTCTTTGATATGTTGCAGGCGGGCATCGATAATGCGCCTGACCATCTCCTCGATAATCGCGTCTTTGCTGGCAAAATAGCGATAGATCTGACCTACGCTAAGCCGCGCCTCGGCGGCCAGCTGCGCCATGCTGGCCCCGTGAAAGCCGGACTGGCGGAAGCAGCGACGACCGGCAGCGATAATTTCGTCCTGACGCTGCCGATGGCGGGCGTCGCGGGTTGGATTGGGTTGGCTCATACTCCCTCGCGCTGGGCAATGACAAAAGGCGCAGGCGCCATTTGAGAATGAACGTTCATTCTCGGGGGCGGCATTATAAGCGTCTTTATCCGGCCGGGGTAAGCGTTTTTTTCTGCCATAAAGTTGATAACTCTGCATTTATGTTCCAGGCTTAAAGCGACATGGACAATAAATGAGGAATAAAAAACATGAACAAGGTAACAGGACTTATCGGTGCGGCAGTGGCGCTTGCTGTATTATCCGGCTGTTCAGCTTATGACCGCGCGGAAAGCTATGTCACTAAGCCTGTGGTACAGGACGTGAAAAAAGGCATGACCCGCCAGCAGGTTCGCGATATCGCCGGTCCGCCTTCAACTGAAATCACCATGGTTCACGCTCGCGGCACCTGCCAGACCTATGTGCTGGGCCAGCGTGACGGCAAGCAGCAGACCTACTTTGTCAGCTACAGCGACACAGGCCGCGTAATGAACTACGGCTTCCAGAGCTGCAAAGAGTACGATACCGATCCGCAGGTTAATCAGTAATCGCCTGACGGAGTAAAGAAAAAACCGGCCTTAGCCGGTTTTTTTATGCCTGTTGCCTACAGGCCTGGCGGTCGCGGCACTTCCAGATAGCGTCCGTCGATATCGCGGCGATAGTAGTGGCCTTCCTGCACGTAGAAGCGTTCGCCGTTGTAATCAAGCGCGCGCATATCGCTGCTGAAGCGCTCTACCGGCGGCTGCACCACTACATAGGTGTTATCGTGCTGGCGCTGGTAGTAGTTGCCGTTGAGCGCATAGTAGGTCAGACCGCCGATAATCACCGCCGCTGCCGCTCCCGGTAAAAAAGAGAGCCTGCCCGGCCCACGGCCGCGATCCCAACCGTGGCCGCGATCCCAGCCGTGACCGCGATCCCAACCCGGACCGCGATCCCAGCCTGGCCCCGGTCCCCAGCCGCCAGGATGCGCTGCCACCAGCGTTGGCGACAACAGCGTTAAGGCGAACAGAGCGCTTATCACCTTTTTCATACAGTTTCTCCTGGTCCTCACTGCCGCTAACATTACTCCGGGCCAGTGAAAACGCAAGCGGCGGCTGCGGCTATTGCGGGTTGCTTACACTGCTTAACGTATTCTTAACTCCGCCTCCATGTTGGCTGCCAGATCGGGACTGACAGGGGGCGTTGCCGTCAGCTTTTTCTCCGGTTGCAGCAGCGTCATCGCCAGCATGCTGCCGAAGGCAATGGCCGCCGTCGCGCTGAACATGGCGTTGTAGCCGAAATGCTCCGCCAGCCAGCCGCTCAGCATTGGCGACAGGATCGATGCCAGGTTGGCGATGGCCAGCGTCATCCCGCTATAGGTGCCGACCGTGGATTTCGGCGTGACGTCAATCACCACCGACCAGTAAACGTTATTTACCAGCGCGTTCAGGGCGTTGCCCAGCGTCATCAGCAGGATAATCCCGGCGGCGGAAGCCATCCACGGGATCGCCATAAAGCAGAGTCCGGTGCAAAGCAGCCCGACGGCAGCAAAGAGATTGCGCGCCAGCCGCAGATTACCGGAGCGCTTCAGCAGCGTGTCGGCAATCTTGCCGCCGAGTAGCACGGTAATGCAGGCGCCGCTCCACGGGATCATCGCCACATACCAGAGCGAGTGCAGATCGTAGTGAAAGCTGTCCTGCAAATATTTCGGGCCCCAGGTGACCAGGGTAAAGGTGACATACAGGAAAGAAAAATAGCCCAGCGCGTTGCAGACCAGCGTGCGGCTGGTGAAAAAGCGCCACCACGGCAGGCGCGGCCCGGCGGTGCTTTGCTGCTGGCCCTGCATAATCAACTCGCGCTCCGCCTGGCTGGCGCGCGGCTGCTGCATCGGGCTGTCGGTGAAAATTCGCGCGAAAATCACCATAGCGATCAGCGAGAAAACGCCGAGCAGGATAAACATCAGCCGCCAGTCGTTGGTCAACAGCAGCAGGCCCACGGCGATCGGTGCCGTCAGCAGCGCGCCTACCTGGGTGCTGAGTAAGCCGATGCCCAGCGCCATGCCGCGCTCGTTATCGGGCGCCCAGTGCGCGATAGCTTTGTTCATCAGCGCATAGGCCGGGCCTTCGGCAAAGCCGAACAGGATGCGCATTACGGCAAAGCCCATAATGGCCGAGCCGCCAAACAGCGCCACGCCCAGCTCTCCCGCCCAGGCGGTAGCGATCTCCAACAGCGACCAGAGCACGCCCGCCAGCAGCCAGACTTTTTTTGTGCCCAGCCGATCGGCCAGAAACCCGCCGCAGAGCGAGCCGAACAGATAGCCAAAGCCGAAATAGCTCAGCACCACGCCCAGCTCCGTTTTGCTGAAATGAAATTCCGCAGAAATGGCGTTTGCCGCGAAGGAGAGGGCGCCGCGATCGATATAGTTGATCAGCGCGATAAAAAACAGCATGGCGAAAATGCGGTAGCGATAGCGGGTGTCGACTCTCATGGATCTTCTCCTGAACAACGAGTGGTATCAGGAAGAAGCAAGTTCAGTGCCACAGTGTAGAGATCGGATAAGGCGCGGGCGAAAGGCGCTTTATGCGCGCTAATCGGCAGGAGATGCCAAATAAAAAGGCGCAGCCGCTACCGGCTGCACCTTCAGTGAACAAACGAACGGCGGATTAAGCCGGAACGCTTAGCGCCTTCTGGCTGCGCGACCAGACGCGGTGCGCGGCCATCGCGGCCAGGAACTCGCTCATCAGCACGCCTTCGGCTTTATCATCTTCGATGACGCCTTCCTCACGCTCGCTGTCGCCCAGACCGAACTGCGATTTGAAGCGGCGGGCGTCGCCGCTCAGGCCAATCACCTTCAGATGCTTATAGGCTTCCAGCAGGAAGTAACGGGCGTCGCCGCTGAGCAGCAGCGCGTCGATATTGCCATCCGGCACGATCACCGCATCAAAGGTCAACGACGGCAGGCCGCTAAAGGTAGCGTCGATAGGCAGATTAGAACCGTCGTCGGCACGAACCTGGCCCATATGACGCGCCAGCAGCTTGGCGTGCACGCCCTGCGCCTTCAGCTCCTGCAAGATTGCCAGCACGTCTGCCGCTACCACACCGTCGCTGATCAGCAGCGCCACCTGGCGGCCTTTGATCGAGCCACTTGGCACGGCATAAAGGCTCAGGCTGGCATCTTTTTTCAGGCCGTTAACGTCTTTCGGCGGCGCGGTATGCATCTTCTCATCGGACAGCGCGATGCCCAGATTCTCCGCCACGCCGTTAGCCAGCGACACGTCGATACGCACCAGATGATCCACGACGCGCTCGCGGATATAGGCGCGAGCCACCTTGCTCAGCTCAAAAGAGAAGGCGTCAATAATGTGCTGCTGCTCAACAGGCGTCTGGCTGTTCCAGAACAGGCGCGGCTGCGAGTAGTATTCGCCGAAGGAAGGGCTGCGCTCGCGCACCTTGTGGCCTTCAATACGCTCCTGATAGCTTTCAAATCCACCGCGATGCGGAGCCGGCGGCGTTTCGCGCGGCCAGTTATCGTTGATGGAATTTGGCTCGTAATTGGCCGGGTTGGTATCGATATCCGTACGGTGCATCCCCTGACGCTGGAAATTATGGTAAGGGCAGGTCGGACGGTTAATCGGAATTTCATGGAAGTTAGGCCCGCCAAGACGGCTGATCTGCGTATCGGTATAGGAGAACAGACGGCCCTGTAACAGCGGATCGTTGGTGAAATCCAGGCCGGGAACGATGTGGCCGGGATGGAAAGCAACCTGCTCGGTTTCGGCAAAGAAGTTGTCCGGATTGCGGTTCAGCACCATCTTACCGACCAGCTGCACCGGCACCAGCTCTTCCGGGATCAGCTTGGTGGCATCCAGCAGGTCAAAATCGAATTTGAATTCATCTTCTTCCGGGATCAGCTGTACGCCCAGCTCATATTCCGGATAGTCGCCCGCCTCAATGGCTTCCCACAGATCGCGGCGATGGAAATCGGGATCGCGGCCGGTGAGTTTTTGTGATTCGTCCCACAGCAGCGAAGCTTTGCCCGCGACCGGTTTCCAGTGGAAGCGCACAAAGGTCGCTTTGCCCTCGGCGTTAATAAAGCGGAAGGTGTGAATGCCGAAGCCTTCCATCGTGCGGTAACTGCGCGGAATGCCACGATCGGACATTGCCCAAATCACGTTATGCAGCGTTTCCGGCTGTAGCGAGACGTAATCCCAGAAGGTGTCGTGCGCGCTCTGGCCCTGTGGAATTTCATTGTGTGGCTCGGGTTTTACCGCATGCACGAAGTCCGGGAATTTGTGCGCGTCCTGAATAAAGAACACCGGCGTATTGTTGCCGACTAAATCGAAAACGCCTTCATCGGTATAGAACTTGGTGGCCCAGCCGCGAATATCGCGTACGGTATCCGCCGAGCCTGCGCCGCCCTGAACGGTAGAGAAACGCACGAAAACCGGCGTCTGCTTTTCAGGATCGCGCAGGAAATCCGCCTTGGTGATATCGCTCATATCGCGATAGGGCTGGAAATAGCCGTGCGCCGCTGAACCACGGGCATGGACAATACGTTCAGGAATGCGCTCGTGGTCAAAATGGGTGATCTTTTCGCGCAGGATAAAATCTTCCAGCAGCGTTGGGCCACGAGTACCGGCGCGCAGCGAGTTCTGGTCGTCAGCGATGCGCGTACCCTGATTGGTTGTCAGCGGGAAATTCTCGCCGCCTTTACGGAAGGTTTCCAGCGCGTCCAGCTTGGCGTTACTGGTCTCGGGCGCTTTCAGGCTGCCGGGCGCAGTAGGCTGCTTGCCGGGCGGCGTTGGCTCAGAAAGCGGCTTATGCGAGCCATCGGCGGGTGCCAGCGAATCCATTCCCGGCTTTGCGGAATCAGGCCCGGTTAACGGGGCATTATGGGTGATTTCCTTGTTATCGGTTTCTTTCGACATGCTCACTTGCTCCTGTGATGTGTGTTTCTAACCATTAACTATAGAACAGTGCGCGAGGTACGCCCGGAAACCGAAGGGTTATGTTTAGCAGACAATAAAAAGGGCCGCTGAGCGGCCCCTGAACAGGTTGCATAAACAACGTTTTGCTTAACGATGCGCCAGTTCGGCTTCGCTGTCCGCTTCCGCGTCCAGCAGAGATTTATCGGTTTGTTTCAGCCACTGGCTGGTCAGCATTCCTGCCGTCATCGAACCGTTAACGTTAAGCGCGGTGCGGCCCATATCGATCAGCGGTTCGATCGAAATCAGCAGCGCCACCAGCGTGACCGGCAGGCCCAGCGTTGGCAGAACGATCAGCGCGGCAAAGGTCGCGCCGCCGCCCACGCCCGCTACGCCGGCAGAGCTTAGCGTAACGATGCCAACCAGCGTGGCGATCCAGACCGGATCGAACGGGTTAATGCCTACCGTTGGCGCAACCATCACCGCCAGCATGGTGGGGTACAGCCCGGCACAGCCGTTCTGGCCGATAGTGGCGCCGAAAGAGGCTGAGAAGCTGGCGATCGATTCCGGAATGCCAAGGCGGCGGGTTTGCGCTTCCACGCTCAGCGGAATGGTCGCCGCGCTGGAGCGGCTGGTAAAAGCAAAAGTGATAACCGGCCAGACCTTGCGGAAGAAACGCCTGGGATTGACGCCGTTAACGGAAAGCAGCAGCGCGTGCACCGCAAACATAATCGCCAGGCCCAGATAAGATGCAATGACAAAACTGCCCAGCTTAACGATATCCGCCAGGTTAGAGCTGGCGACCACTTTGGTCATCAGCGCCATTACGCCGTAAGGCGTCAGCTTCATAATCAGACGCACCAGCTTCATCACCCATGCCTGAAGCACGTCGATGGCGGCCAGCACACGCTCGCCTTTCGGTTTGTCGTCACGCAGTAAATGCAGGGCGGCGACGCCCAGGAAAGCGGCAAAAATCACCACGCTGATAATAGAGGTCGGATTGGCCCCGGTCAGATCGGCGAAAGGATTTTTCGGCACGAAAGAGAGCAGCAGCTGCGGCGCGGAAAGGTCGGCCACTTTACCGATATAGTTAGACTGTAGCGCAGACAGGCGCGCGGTTTCCTGCACGCCCTGCACCAGGCCGCTGGCGTTGAGCCCAAAAAGCCAGGTAACAAAAACGCCCACCAGCGCGGAAATCGCCGTAGTGAACAGCAGCACGCCGATAGTCAGCACGCTGATTTTGCCCAGCGACGACGCGTTATGCAGACGGGCGACGGCGCTGAGAATCGAAGCGAACACCAGCGGCATGACGATCATCTGCAACAGCTGTACGTAGCCGTTGCCGACAACGTTGAACCAGCTAATGGATTCTTTCAACACCGGGTTATCGGCACCGTAAATAGTGTGCAGGATCAGCCCAAACAGCACGCCTACAACCAGGCCCAGCAGCACTTTTTTCGCCAGGCTCCAGCTGGCGTTGCCGCTTTTAGCCAGTAGCCCCAGCAGCAGAATAAACGCCGCCAGGTTTGCAATTAATGGAAAATTCATCCCCAGATCTCCTTTTTTGACGAGGCATCAGCGGCCTCGTCAGTGAGCTATTTTTATTGCGCATCGGATACGCGTTGGGGGCGATGGTAGCAGCTCGCGGAGAGACGCCCATATAATCAAAAGGAATAGTTTATAATTTATTGAACGATATCGGTGACTTATTGCGCTACCTGGTGATTTATAAAACGCGTAACGCTGTTTTGCACCTGATCGATCATCTGCAGGGGCCAGCTTGCCGCACCAAAAGAGGGCGACCCGGTCGGGAACCATAGCGCCAGCGCAACCAGCGTCAGGCAGAGCATTCGCTCCATCTGGTTGCCGTTGCGGCTGTGCAGCAGCGGCAGGCGAAAACGCCAGCGGCAGGGCCACAGCAGCGGCACGCCGGCAGGCGTAAGCATATCGGCGACAATATGGCTGAGGTAGCCCAGCACCATGCCCTGAAAGACATCGGCAGGCAGCACCCATTCCTGCGGCAGTTTTAGCTGAAGCAGCGCCACGCCACCGATTACGGCCAGCAGGCTGTGGGTAAAGCCCCGATGCCCAAAGGCGCGTGCAATGGGCTGCGACAGCCAGCGAAAACGCTGACCAAGGGTAGAGCGCGGGTGATCGATATCCGGCAGCAGGCAGGTAAGCAGCGTGGCGGGAATAACGTGCCACCAGTCGCCATCACCAAGAACGGGCGTCAGGTCGGCGCGCTTGGCAAAAATCGCGCTGGCGATAGCAAAAATAACGTGGCCTTCGGCCGTCATGGAAAACGCTCGGTAACTGAACTGTCAATGCATCCAGTATAGGGGATATATACAGTAGAATAAATATGTGACGCTGTAACGAAAGGTTAATATTTCCTTTACGTCTGCGCGTTGAGCATGGATAAGAAAACGTAGCGGTTCCAGTTAGTATAAGCGGTTAAGCGCCGTAATGGCATCAATACTCTTGATTAAGGGGCTGGACGCGCAAAGGTCTTCCACCGATTACAGATTTCATTGCCGGGTAGAAAATAGCGAAAGGCTGTATCTGCCTGTTAACATTCAGCTGACGGGAAGCAGCAGGGTCAGCATTTCATTCTGCTTAAAGAAGCCGTACCGCCCGGCCAGTTTACGGCAGGGCGGAAAGCGGACACTGATGTTACTTGCCAAGCAGATGCCTGCTGCCCAGCTCGGTGAGCGAGGCCAGTTTGACGTCGGCCAGCGCCCAGCGCGCATCGTCGGCATAAACGGCCGCAGGCACCACGATTGAGCGCATCCTTGCGGCTTTGGTCGCAATCATACCGTTAACGGAGTCTTCCAGCGTAACGCAGTTAAGCGGATCGATGCCGAGACGGGTGGCCGCGTCCAGATAGACCTGCGGATGCGGTTTGCTGTACGGCAGCGATTCTGCCGAGGCCAGCACTTCAAAATAGTGACGCAGGCCGAACATCGCCAGCACCTTTTCCTGCATAAAAAGCGGCGAGGCGGAAGCCAGCCCAATTTTCAGCCCTTCCGCCTGGCACAGTTTCAGCGCCAGCTCCACGCCGGGCAGCAGCGGCCGCGTCTCCTCGATTAACGTCAGCGCGCGGGTAAGTATACGCTGCGTGACTTCCTCCTGCGATGGCCCGATCCAGGGCAGCGTTTCATACCACATGCGCACAACCTGATCGATGCGCAGGCCTACCGTATCCGGCATCTCGCTTCTGCGGGAAAGATCGACATCCAGCGTAGCGAAAACGTCCAGCTCCGCGCGTTCCCATAGTGGCTCGGAATCAATTAGTAATCCATCCATATCAAAAATTGCGGCTAGCACTGGACGTGAATAAGACATAATGCGGCTCCGTTAGCAGTTTTCTGACACCTTAACATGAAGTTAACAGCCAGAGCATTGCGCGCGTTAATTTGCCTTTCCGCTTACGGGCACACTTTTTTCAGGCACATTTTGCCTGGCGAGGGTAAACTTACAGCCCTCACAGCATAAGGACAGGAGAAAGCATGACTTATCAACAGGCTGGAAGAGTCGCGATACTAAAGCGGATCGCCGGCTGGATTATCTTTATTCCGGCGCTGATTTCCACGCTGGTTTCACTGATGCGTTTTTTGGAAGTGAGTCGTGAAAAGCGCGAAGGGATCAATGCGGTAATGCAGGATTTTTCTCACGTGATGATCGATATGATCCGCTTCAATACCGGCTTTTTAAACGCCTTTTGGCATAATTCACCGGTGCCGGATTTTAACCAGGGCGGCAACTGGCTGTTCTGGCTAATCTATATACTGATTTTCGTCGGGCTGGCGCTACAGGCCTCCGGCGCCAGAATGTGGCGACAGTCCCGGCATCTGCGTGAAGGCATTGAGGATCAGATGATCCTGGAAAAAGCGAAAGGTGAAGAAGGGCGCAGCCGCCAGCAGCTGGAAGAAAAAATCGTGGTGCCGCGCCACACCATTTTTCTGCAGTTTTTTCCGCTGTACGTGTTGCCCATCCTGATAGCCGTTGCGGGCTATTTTGTGCTTAAGCTGGCAGGCTTTATCAGCTGACGGCCCTACGCCGGACGGGCAAATTGTTTGCCCGCCTCCGCCTGGTCCAGCAGGGCGCCGACCGCCCGCTGGGCTTCCTTCAGCCATTCGCCGCCAAAGACGTTTGCCCGATTAAGCAGATAGTAGAGCTGATAAACCGGCTGGCGCTGCTGGTAATCGCGAGGCAGCGGCCATACCGACTCATAGCCTTCCATAATCTCCTGCGGCAGCGCCGGAAACCACGGAAGCATCGCCAGATCGCACTCTCTGTCGCCCCAGTAACAGGCCGGATCGAACACGCAGGGCCCTTCAGCCGCCGTCGCGCAGTTTGCCGGCCAGAGATCGCCGTGCAGCAGCGAAGGCTGAGGGTGATGCGAGTCGAGCAGCTCCCTGGCGCAGCGCACAATCAGATCGATATCGCCATACTGTACGCCTTTTTCCGCCGCGAGCTGAAGCTGCCAGCCGATACGCTGCTCGGCAAAAAAGACCGACCAGCGCTTGAGCCAGCTGTTAGGCTGCGGCGACGTTTTGATATTGTTATCGAAATCCAGGCCGAACTGCGGCTGATCGCTCCACTGGTGAAGGCGCGCCAGCTGTTGGCCAAGCTGATGGGCGCTTTGCGCATGGAGCGGCGAAAGGGGAAGATACTCCAGCAGTAAAAAGCTGACGTCCCGATCGTAACCTACGCCGTAGACATCCGGCACGCGGATGGTGCCGGTGCGCTTCAAAAGCTGCAGCTGATCGGCTTCCCAGGTAAAAAGATCGAGCATTTCACGGCCGTTACATTTAACAAAAACGTCGCGATCGCCGTAGCGGAGGCGCCACGCCGGATGCACATCGCCTCCTGGCAACGCTGTACGCTGGCTGATTTCAGCATCACCTGACTGCTCACTCAACAGACGACCAATGGCTGACCACATAGCGGTTTCCTCTTTTTCGCTGTGACTTGCTGCGGGACATGCTGATACTAACGCTTAAATAATAGACAAAACCAGTGTTTACGCAGTGAACAACACATTTTTACAAAACGTCAGTTTTCGCTTTTCTGCTGAAATGCTTGCCAGCGCTCCACCTCCACCTCCGGCTTTTCGCCCAGCACGATTTCACCCAGGTTGATTGCCTGTTCGCGTATCTGCTCTGCGCTCAGCGCGCTGACGATGCCGAAACTGTTTGTGCCCAGCTCGTGCGGGTGGCCTTCCTTGTCGTGCAGCGAGGTGGTAAATCCGCCGTTGGTCAGGGTGCTGTTCAGCTCAAGGACATCGCTAAGCCCTTCATCTTTAAAACGGAAAGTGACGACATATTGCTCAATATCAGACGAAACCATGATGAACTCCTTTGTTTACCTTCTTCTTTTTTTAGCATAGTTCATCATCGCCTTTTATCAGCCAGCTATCGGGCTTAACGCCTGTGGAAGCCGTTATAGCAAGGGGGCAAAGCTTCAGGTGGTCGAAAAATCCCGACAGAATTTTATATTCAGAAGTAAATCAGTGAAGTTACATTATTACGTAACAGGCAATGCTTTGACATATTTATGTCTGCCGAAAGCCAGATTGCCGAAGAACATACGAGGAAAAGCAGGCTGCGCCGGGTCGCGCTGATAAGAATAGTCCCATTTAGAGTAGGGTGAGCCTGATTCATAAGCATCCGGAAGCATTTAACAAAATGTTACTATTCTTTCAATAAAAGAGATTGAACGCCCGGTAAAACTCTTCAGACTCACCTCTTTTCAATTCTCAGTGGTATGGATCTTATTTAATGAAAGCGCTTAACAAGTTGTCGGCAGTTCTTTTACTTTCCGGCGGAGTTTTTTGTCACCAGGCACTGGCGGACAATAATGTCTTTACCGTCATGGACGATCCTTCTACGGCCAAAAAGAACTTTGAAGGCAATGCGGCGGCGGGTTACCTGGCTCAGACCGGCAACACCACCAGCTCCTCGCTGACGGCCAGCACCAACATGACCTGGTATCAGAACCAGATGGCCTACAGCCTGTGGGGTAACGCCAGCAACACTTCTTCCAACGATGAGCGTTCTTCTGAAACCTATCAGGTTGGCGGCCGTTCACGTTATAACCTGAACCCTTCCGATTACCTGTTTGGTCAGGCCAGCTGGTTAAGCGATCGTTTCAACGGCTACGACGGCCGCTCTATTCTGGCTGCCGGTTACGGTCGCCAGATCCTGAACGGTCCGGTGCACTCGCTGCGTCTGGAAGCCGGTCCTGGCGTACGCTATGACGATTACCACGATGGCGGTCATGAGACGCAGGCGCTGGCTTACGGCGCGGCCAGCTATCAGTGGCAGCTGACCGACACCACTAAATTTGTCCAGGGCGTTTCCGTGCTGGGTAGCGATGACACCACGGTGAACTCCGAAACCGGTTTACAGGTGGCGATTAACGCCCACTTCTCGCTGAAGATGGCCTATAACGTGACCTGGAACCAGAATCCACCGTCATCCGCACCGGATAAAACCGATACCAAAACCACTATTCAGCTTTCTTACGCCATGTAAAAAGCCTGCCGGGCCACGTTTCTGTGGCCCGCCTGGTTGTTCCGTCCAGCGCTTCACGCTTGCTTTTCACCATTTTTAAAGCCGCCCCGGCACGATACTCTCACCACAAGCTTATGGCGCTCCTCAGCGGAGCTGTGGCTATAGGGGAAAACCACCTTACAGCTTGCGGTCAGATATCCCGTTTAACGTAAAGCCATCGGCAGCGGATTTTGCGGCGCGGATTCCTGATTCTGCATCCCGCCGTGCATTTCGGCGCTATGACGTGTAAGATATTACTCCTTCAAAGGTTTTTGCCGACGGCAGGCTTTTGACTCTGTGTATCAGGCGCTGTTCCAAATTGACAACTGTGAGTTGATTTTAAGAGACACCAGCCTGATATATATACTAAACCTGAATTTTGTATGTAGCCTTGCGTATGGGTTACCACTGCAGCTAAGGACGTATCATGCCCGTAATTACACTTCCTGATGGAAGTCAGCGTACCTTCGATCACGCCGTTAGCGTGATGGAGATTGCCCAGGACATCGGTCCGGGCCTGGCGAAAGCCTGTATCGCAGGCCGCGTAAACGGCGAGCTGGTGGATGCGGTCGATCCGATCGCGGAAGACGCGAACGTCGCCATCATTACCGCTAAAGATGAAGCCGGACTGGAAATTATTCGCCACTCCTGCGCGCACCTGTTGGGACACGCGATCAAGCAGCTGTGGCCAGATACCAAAATGGCAATCGGCCCGGTTATCGACAACGGTTTTTACTACGATGTCGATATGGATCATACCCTGACCCAGGAAGATATCGAGCTGCTGGAAAAGCGTATGCACCAGCTGGCCGAAACGAATTATGACGTCGTCAAGAAAAAGGTAAGCTGGCAGGAGGCGCGTGACGCTTTTGCTGCCCGTGGCGAAACCTATAAAATGACTATTCTTGACGAAAATATCAGTCACGACGACCGTCCGGGCCTCTATCATCACGAAGAGTACGTGGATATGTGCCGTGGCCCGCACGTGCCTAGCATGCGCTTCTGCCATCACTTTAAGCTGCAGAAAATTTCCGGCGCTTACTGGCGCGGCGACAGCAACAACAAAATGCTGCAGCGTATCTACGGTACCGCCTGGGCGGATAAAAAGCAGCTGTCTGCCTATCTGCAACGCCTGGAAGAAGCGGCCAAGCGTGACCACCGTAAAATCGGTAAACAGCTTGACCTGTATCATATGCAGGAAGAAGCGCCGGGCATGGTGTTCTGGCACAACGACGGCTGGACAATTTTCCGCGAGCTGGAAGTTTTTGTCCGCAGCAAACTAACTGAGTATGACTATCAGGAAGTGAAAGGTCCGCTGATGATGGACCGCGTGCTGTGGGAGAAAACCGGCCACTGGGAAAACTATAAAGAAGCGATGTTCACGACCTCTTCGGAGAACCGTGAATACTGCATCAAGCCAATGAATTGCCCTGGTCACGTGCAAATTTTCAATCAGGGTCTAAAATCTTACCGCGACCTGCCGCTACGTATGGCGGAATTTGGTAGCTGCCATCGCAACGAGCCGTCTGGCGCGCTGCATGGCCTGATGCGCGTACGCGGCTTCACTCAGGACGACGCCCATATCTTCTGTACGGAAGAGCAGGTGCGCGCTGAAGTGAATAGCTGCATCCGTATGGTGTACGACATGTACAGCACCTTCGGTTTTGAAAAAATCGTGGTGAAACTGTCAACCCGTCCGGTTAAGCGCATCGGTAGTGACGAACAGTGGGATCGTGCAGAGGCCGATCTGGCTGCCGCGCTGAAAGAGAACGCTATTCCGTTCGAGTATCAGCCGGGCGAGGGCGCATTTTACGGCCCTAAAATTGAGTTCACCCTGCATGACTGTCTGGATCGCGCATGGCAGTGTGGCACCGTTCAGCTGGACTTCTCGCTGCCGGGCCGCCTGAGCGCCTCCTACGTGGGTGAAAATAATGAACGTCAGGTGCCGGTGATGATCCACCGCGCTATCCTGGGTTCTGTGGAGCGCTTTATCGGTATTTTGACCGAAGAGTACGCCGGTTTCTTCCCGACCTGGCTGGCTCCTGTACAAGTAGTGGTGATGAATATCACCGATGGCCAGTCCGAATATGTTGCAGAATTGACCCAAAAACTTCAGAATGCGGGCATTCGTGTAAAAGCGGACTTGAGAAACGAGAAGATTGGCTTTAAAATCCGCGAGCACACGTTACGTCGTGTCCCCTATATGTTGGTCTGTGGTGATAAAGAGGTGGAAGCAGGCAAGGTTGCCGTTCGCACCCGCCGTGGTAAAGACCTGGGCAGCATGGACGTAAACGAAGCGATCGCGAAGCTGCAGGATGAAATCCGCAGTCGCAATCTTCATCAACTGGAGGAATAAGGTATTAAAGGCGGAAAACGAGTTCAACCGGCGCGTCCTAATCGCATTAACAAAGAAATCCGCGCCACCGAGGTTCGTCTGACTGGCGTCGATGGCGAGCAGATTGGTATTGTCAGTCTGAATGAGGCTTTAGAAAAAGCAGAGGAAGCAGGCGTTGATTTAGTAGAAATCAGCCCTAACGCCGAGCCGCCCGTTTGCCGTATCATGGATTACGGCAAATTCCTTTACGAGAAAAGCAAATCTTCTAAAGAACAGAAGAAAAAGCAAAAGATTATCCAGGTTAAGGAAATTAAATTCCGTCCTGGTACCGATGATGGCGACTATCAGGTAAAACTACGCAACCTGATTCGCTTTCTGGAAGAGGGTGATAAAGCTAAAATCACGCTGCGTTTCCGCGGTCGTGAGATGGCGCACCAGCAGATCGGTATGGAAATGCTTAACCGCGTCCGTAAAGATCTGTGTGAAGACATGGATCTGGCGATTGTCGAATCCTTCCCTTCGAAGATCGAAGGTCGTCAGATGATCATGGTGCTCGCTCCTAAGAAGAAACAGTAGGCCATAAAGTAGCAGCGGTTCGGCGGTTCGCCGCCGATCGCTGTTCGCCTGCCTGTTTTATTTTATTAACAATGCGAAGTGGATGTTTTTAAATGCCAAAGATTAAAACTGTACGTGGCGCGGCTAAGCGCTTCAAGAAGACCGCCTCTGGCGGCTTCAAGCGTAAGCACGCAAACCTGCGTCATATTCTGACCAAAAAATCTACTAAGCGTAAGCGTCACCTGCGTCCGAAAGGCCTGGTGTCTAAAGGCGATCTGGGTCTGGTTATTGCCTGCCTGCCGTACGCATAAGTCTATTTTTTTTAATTCAGAATATTAAACAGGAGAGCTAAATGGCTCGTGTAAAACGTGGTGTAGTTGCTCGCGCACGTCACAAAAAAATCTTAAAACAAGCTAAAGGCTACTACGGTGCACGTTCACGTGTTTACCGCGTTGCTTTCCAGGCTGTTATCAAAGCTGGTCAGTATGCTTACCGTGACCGTCGTCAGCGTAAGCGTCAGTTCCGTCAGCTGTGGATCGCGCGTATCAACGCAGCGGCACGCACTAACGGTATTTCTTACAGCCGTTTCATCAATGGCCTGAAAAAGGCTTCGATTGAAATCGACCGTAAGATCCTGGCTGACATCGCCGTATTCGACAAAGTGGCATTTACTGCCCTGGTCGAAAAAGCGAAATCAGCTCTGGCGTAAGTCAGGTGAAAGAGGGAGCTTGCTCCCTCTTTTATTTTGTAACCGCAGCAAAAGATTGACATTTTTGTCCATGCGTTTTTCAATAGAGCCTCTTTTGACGACCAGGCAACGCATTATGACCGCGAATTTCCGTTTCTTTTTTTACTTTAGCACCTGAACATCGGGGGCTTGTGCGCAAAGAAAAGAAACGAAAAATCGCGCTGAAAGCCTCCCTCGTGGAGGCTTTTTTGTTTCTGGCGCGGCAGATCCAGGGCGCCTTGTCGTCCCCATAAAAAAACAGACCGGCCACGGCGGCTGGAAGAAGAGGAAAGCATGTCACATCTCGCAGAACTGGTGGCGAACGCGCAAGCGGCCATTAAGAATGCACACGATGTTGTCGCGTTAGATACGGTACGCGTTGAATATCTGGGCAAAAAAGGGCAGCTTACGCTGCAGATGACCACGCTGCGCGACCTGCCTGCCGAAGATCGTCCGGCAGCGGGCGCGGTGATCAACGAGGCCAAACAGCAGGTGCAGGAAGCGCTGACCGCGCGTAAAAACGAGCTGGAGTCGGCAGAGCTGAACGCTCGCCTGGCGCAGGAGACCATTGATGTTTCGCTGCCGGGACGCCGCATCGAAAACGGCGGTCTGCATCCTGTGACCCGCACGATCGATCGTATCGAGACATTCTTTGGCGAGCTGGGTTTTGCCGTGGAAACCGGCCCGGAGATCGAAGATGATTACCATAACTTTGACGCGCTGAATATTCCGGGACACCACCCGGCGCGCGCCGATCACGACACCTTCTGGTTCGACGCCACGCGCCTGCTGCGTACCCAGACTTCCGGCGTGCAGATCCGCACCATGAAAAACCAGCAGCCGCCGATCCGCGTTATCGCGCCGGGCCGCGTCTACCGTAACGATTACGACCAGACTCATACGCCGATGTTCCACCAGATGGAAGGCCTGATCGTGGATAAAAACATCAGCTTTACCAACCTGAAAGGCACGCTGCACGATTTCCTGCGCAACTTCTTTGAAGAAGATCTCCAGATCCGCTTCCGTCCTTCCTATTTCCCGTTTACCGAGCCTTCTGCGGAAGTGGACGTGATGGGCAAAAACGGCAAGTGGCTGGAAGTGCTGGGCTGCGGCATGGTGCATCCGAACGTATTGCGCAACGTTGGCATCGATCCGGAAATCTATTCCGGCTTCGCCTTCGGGATGGGTATGGAGCGTCTGACCATGTTGCGCTATGGCGTAACCGATCTGCGTGCCTTCTTCGAAAATGATTTACGTTTCCTCAAACAGTTTAAATAAGAGCGGGTAAAACCTATGAAATTCAGCGAACTCTGGTTACGTGAGTGGGTTAACCCAGCCATCGACAGCGCAGCGCTCAGCGAACAGATCACCATGGCCGGTCTGGAAGTGGACGGCGTGGAAGCGGTAGCCGGTGCTTTTCACGGCGTGGTGGTGGGCGAAGTAGTAGAGTGCGGACAGCACCCGAACGCCGACAAACTGCGCGTTACCAAAATTAACGTGGGCGGCGACCGCCTGCTGGATATCGTCTGCGGCGCGCCAAACTGCCGTCAGGGTCTGAAGGTGGCTGTGGCAACGGTGGGC
Organism: Erwinia sp. TECH1; assembly: GCF_054057575.1. Taxonomy (NCBI): domain Bacteria; kingdom Pseudomonadati; phylum Pseudomonadota; class Gammaproteobacteria; order Enterobacterales; family Erwiniaceae; genus Erwinia; species Erwinia sp. TECH1. Next base: position 2,073,454 of record NZ_JBSRZK010000001.1, read on the forward strand.
GCGGTGCTGCCGGGCGATTTTAAAATCAAAGCGGCCAAACTGCGCGGCGAGCCGTCGGAAGGGATGCTCTGCTCTTATTCCGAACTGGGAATTTCCGACGATCACAACGGCATTATCGAACTGCCGCTGGACGCGACTGTCGGCACCGATATTCGTGACTACCTCAAGCTTGACGACAACACCATTGAAATCAGCGTGACGCCAAACCGTGCGGACTGCCTGGGCATTATCGGCATTGCGCGCGACGTTGCCGTGCTGAACAAGCTGCCGTTAAACGAGCCAGCTATTGAGCCGGTTGCCGCTACGATTGCAGAAACCTTCCCGATCCGCGTGGATGCGGTTGACGCCTGTCCGCGCTATCTGGGACGCGTGATCAAGGGCATCAACGTCAAGGCCGCCACGCCGCTATGGATGAAAGAAAAGCTGCGTCGCTGCGGCATTCGCTCTATCGATCCGGTGGTGGATATCACCAACTATGTGCTGCTTGAGCTGGGCCAGCCGATGCACGCTTTCGATCTTGACCGCGTAGACGGCGGGATTGTGGTGCGCATGGCGGAAGAGGGCGAAGCGCTGACGCTGCTGGACGGCGCGGAAGTGAAGCTAAGCGCGGATACGTTAGTTATTGCCGATCACCACAAAGCGCTGGCGATGGGCGGTATCTTTGGCGGCGAACACTCCGGCGTGAACGAAGAAACCACTAACGTTCTGTTCGAGTGCGCCTTCTTCAGCCCGCTTTCTGTCACCGGCCGTGCGCGTCGTCATGGACTGCACACCGATGCTTCCCATCGCTACGAGCGCGGCGTCGATCCGCAGCTGCAATATAAAGCGCTGGAGCGCGCAACGCGTCTGCTGCTCGATATTTGCGGCGGCGAGGCCGGGCCGGTTATCGATCAAACCAACGAGGCGACGCTGCCTGCGCGCGCCACTATCACGCTGCGCCGTGAAAAGCTGGATCGCCTGATTGGTCACGTGATTGCCGACAACGAGGTCAGCGATATTCTGCGTCGTTTAGGCTGTGACGTCACGGAAGGCGAAGGCGTCTGGCAGGCCGTGGCGCCGGGCTGGCGTTTCGATATGCAGATTGAGGAAGATCTGGTCGAAGAAGTGGCGCGCGTTTACGGCTACAACAATATTCCTGACGTGCCGGTGCAGGCGGGTCTGGTAATGACCTCGCACCGTGAAGCGAACCTGTCGCTGAAGCGGGTAAAAGCGATGCTGGTGGATAAAGGCTATCAGGAAGCGATTACCTATAGCTTTGTCGATCCTAAAGTGCAGGCATTGCTGCATCCGGGCGAGGAAAACCTGGTACTGCCAAGCCCGATTTCAGTTGAGATGTCGGCAATGCGGCTCTCGCTGTGGACGGGCCTGCTCTCTGCCGTTGTCTACAACCAGAATCGCCAGCAGAGCCGCGTACGCCTGTTTGAAAGCGGCCTGCGCTTTGTGCCTGATACACAGGCAAACCTGGGGATCCGGCAGGACGTTATGCTGGCGGGCGTTATCAGCGGCGCGCGTTATGAAGAACACTGGGATCTGGCGCGTCAGGCAGTTGACTTCTATGATTTAAAAGGTGATTTGGAGTCCGTCCTCGATTTGACCGGTAAACTGGCCGACATCCAGTTCCGGGCCGAAGCGCATCCGGCCCTGCACCCGGGACAGAGCGCCGGCATTTATTTGCAGGAACAGCGCATCGGTTATCTGGGCGTGGTTCATCCGGAACTTGAGCGGAAACTGGATCTTAACGGCCGTACCGTGGTCTTCGAACTGGAGTGGGATAAGGTGTCAGACCGCGTCCTGCCTGAGGCGAGCGAGATTTCACGTTTCCCGGCAAACCGTCGTGATATCGCCGTTCTGGTGGCGGAAAACGTGCCCGCAGCAGATATTATCGCCGAATGTAAGAAAGTTGGCGTAAATCAGGTAGTTGGCGTAAACTTGTTTGATGTGTACCGCGGTAAGGGTGTTAATGAAGGTTTTAAGAGCCTTGCTATCAGCCTGATTTTGCAAGATACCGGCCGGACACTCGAAGAAGAGGAGATCGCTGCAACCGTCGCCAAATGTGTTGCGGCGTTAAAAGAGCGATTCCAGGCAACCTTGAGGGATTGAACCTATGGCGCTTACAAAAGCTGAGATGTCTGAATACCTGTTTGAAAAGCTGGGGCTTAGCAAACGGGATGCCAAAGAGCTGGTAGAGCTGTTTTTTGAAGAGGTACGTCGCGCTTTAGAAAACGGCGAGCAGGTAAAACTGTCAGGATTTGGTAACTTCGACCTTCGCGACAAAAATCAACGTCCGGGACGTAATCCTAAAACGGGCGAGGATATTCCGATTACGGCGCGTCGCGTGGTGACTTTCCGGCCGGGGCAAAAGCTCAAAAGCCGGGTTGAGAACGCTACGCCGAAAGAAGACTGACCAGTGCTCTGCAAAAGGCCGCTTACGCGGCCTTTTTTATCGCTGAATTTCCGCTAACCCTGCCCGTTTCCATTAGCCAGGCCTGGATTTATGACTCTGCTTTCTCAACGGATCGCGCTGGCCCGTCGGCATCAGCGACGCTGGCTCTGCATCCTGAGCATTTTCTGCGTGTTGGTTTTTCTGCTTAGCCTCTGCGCCGGCGACCGCTGGCTTTTTCCGCAAAGCTGGTTCAGCGGTGAAAACCGGCTGTTTGTCTGGCAACTGCGGCTGCCGCGTTCGCTGGCGGTGCTGCTGGTCGGCGCGGCGCTGGCCGTGACCGGCGCGGTGATGCAGGCGCTGTTTGAAAATCCGCTGGCGGAGCCGGGCCTGCTTGGCGTCGCCAACGGCTCAGGCCTTGGGCTGGTGCTGGGGATTTTTAGCGGCGTGACCGGGCTGTGGCCGCTAAGCTTTTTCGCCATTGCAGGCGCGCTGTTGATTACCTTTATCCTGCTGCGTTTTTCCCGCCGCTCGCTTTCCACCAGCCGCCTGTTGCTGGCGGGCGTGGCCTTAGGCATTATCTGTAGCGCGGGCATGACGTGGCTGGTCTATTTCAGCGCCAGCCTGGATCTGCGCCAGCTAATGTACTGGATGATGGGCGGCTTTAGCGGCGTGGACTGGCGCTACGGCGGGCTGATGCTGGCGCTGCTGCCGGTGCTGCTGTGGCTATGCCGCCAGTGGCGCGTGCTGAATTTGCTGGCGCTGGGCGAGGTTTCCGCCCGCCAGCTCGGCCTGCCGCTGCTGCTGTGGCGCAATTTGCTGGTGCTGGCGACAGGCTGGCTGATTGGCGTCAGCGTGGCGCTGGCCGGGGCGATCGGCTTTGTCGGCCTGGTCATTCCGCATATTTTGCGGCTGAACAACCTGAGCGATCATCGTATGCTGTTGCCGGCCTGCGCGCTGGCGGGCGGCGGCGTACTGCTGGCGGCCGATATCCTGGCCCGTATCGCCATTGCCTCGGCGGAGCTGCCGATTGGCGTGGTGACGGCCACGCTGGGCGCGCCGGTTTTTATCTGGCTGTTGTTACGTAACCGGGCCTGACCTGCGGCCCGCTTTTTTCTCTACTGAAACAGGAAAAACCAATGAGTATTTACGATACAGAACTGGTGACGCTGGATGGCGAACCGACGACGCTGGCGCAGTGGCAGGGCAACGTACTGCTGATCGTTAATGTCGCCTCTAAGTGCGGCCTGACGCCGCAGTATGAGCAGTTGGAAAATATTCACAAAGCCTGGCAGGATCGGGGTTTTGCCGTGCTTGGCTTCCCCTGCAACGCGTTTCTGGAGCAGGAGCCGGGCAGCAACGAAGAGATTAAAACGTTTTGCAGCACCACCTATGGCGTAACCTTCCCGATGTTCAGTAAAATCGAGGTCAACGGCCCGCATCGGCATCCGCTCTATCGCCAGCTGATTGCGGCAAGACCGGAAGCGGTAGCGCCGGAAAATAGCGGTTTCCTGGCGCGTATGAGCAGTAAAGGACGCGCGCCAAAAGAGCCGGGCGACATTTTATGGAACTTCGAAAAGTTCCTGGTTGGTCGCGACGGCACGGTGGTACAGCGCTTCTCGCCGGATATGACGCCGGAAGATCCTATTGTGATGGAAAGTATCAAAGCGGCGCTGGCAAAATAGATGCTGTTGCAGTGTGAGGACGTTGCGGTCGCGCAGCGCCTCGCGCCCTTTACCGCCAGCGTTGATAAGGGCGAGCTGATCCATCTGCTTGGCCCTAACGGGGCAGGTAAAAGCGCCTTACTGGCGGCGCTGGCGGGATTGTTGCCGGCGGAAGGGCGTATCGTTTTCAACGGCACGCCGCTGTCGGCCTGGAACGGCTATGCGCTGGCCCGCCATCGCGCTTATCTGGCCCAGCAGCAGCGACCACCTGGCAGTATGCCGGTCTGGCATTACCTTAAGCAGCATCAGCTGGTGGACGAGGGCGATCGGATACTGATAACCCTTTGCGAAACTTTTCAGCTGGCGGATAAACTGGCTCGCTCGCTTAACCGCCTCTCCGGCGGGGAATGGCAGCGGGTGCGTCTGGTGGCGGTGCTCTGTCAGACTGCGCAGCCGGAAGGGCAGCTGCTGCTGCTGGATGAGCCGTTAACCGGTTTGGATCTGGCACAGCAGGCCGCGTTCGATCGCTGTGTGGCCGCCAGGGTCGCAGAAGGCCTGACGATTATCATGAGCGGACACGACATCAATCATTCATTGCATCACGCCCGGCGCATCTGGCTGCTGCAAGAGGGGGTTTTAGTGAGGCAGGGCGCCACGGAAGAGGTGTTACGGCCGGAAACGCTGTCGGCGGTGTATCACGTGCCTTTCAGAAAAATAGATGTAGAAGGACAATCGCTGTTGACCACGCTGTTTTAAACCAGCGGCAAAGAATAAAGGGAATCTGTTATGCGCTACCTGGTCTTATTACTGGCTATCCTGCTGGCGGGCTGTAGCAGCCATGCGCCGCCGCCGAACGGCCATCTTTCCGATTCCATTATGGTTATCGCCCGGCTGAACGAACAGCTCAGCGAGTGGCGCGGCACGCCCTATCGCTACGGCGGCATGGGACGCAGAGGCGTTGACTGCTCCGGGTTCGTTTATCTGACCTTTCGCGATCGCTTTGATTTGCAGCTGCCGCGTACGACGCTTGCGCAAACGAAAACGGGAACGCGCATCGGTAAAAAGGATCTGTTGCCTGGCGATTTACTGTTTTTTAAAACCGGCGAGGGAGAAAACGGTTTGCACGTCGGCATTTATGATACTGACGACCAGTTTATCCATGCTTCTACCAGCCAGGGCGTAATCCGATCGTCGCTGAATAACGTGTACTGGAAAAAAGTTTTCTGGCAGGCGAGGCGTATTTAATTAATATAGCCTGCTAACGAATTTCAGAAAAGGCTTATCTATCCGCCGGTTAACTTTTGTGGCTATAATAAACCCGGCGGGCCGGTTTAGCAGCTTATTGCATCAGGCTTTAACCAGCCCGTTAAAAGTGATTTCCCGTGTCGGATTTTGTAAAGATAGTTTAAAGAAATGCGCCACGGGGATATCTCAGCACGAAACTATGCTTTAATAGTAAAGCATTTTTTCTTGCTGAATATGTGATAGCTTAACCCGCTATGGGTTTTTATCCTGGTCGGTGTACAACAGGCGTATTAATGCGCCGTACGGCGGCTGCATCATGGCTGAATAAAAATGAATATCCATCTGGAAGCGGATTATAAAAGTCACACAGCTTTTAACCCGATCTACCGTTTCGGCGGGCAGCTTATCGCCGTCGAATTGCTCACGCATTTTTCCCACAGTACCGCTAACGTCGCCATCCCTCAGGAACTTTTACTACCACAGCTCAATACAGATCAGCGTATTCTTTTATTACAGAATCAGATCAACTGCATTGAACGACACGCCGATTTTTTTAGTCAGGAAAGAGTGAAGGTCACGCTGAAAATAGACGAACTGCTGGCACAAACCATCCTTGATAGCGAGTTTCTGAGCCGCAAACTGGACGCGCTGGCGTGGCTGGAGCTGGAAATTAGCGAAAGTTTCACCGACTTAAAGTTGGGGAAAGATCACCCCGGCCTGATGGCGCTCAGTGAAAGGTTTGATTTAAGCCTGGCGAATTACGGCGCAGGAAAAGCGCCGTCAAAAGCAGTATACGACAATCTCTTTTCCCGTATTAAGCTCGATAAAGGCTTTATTCAGCATAATATTAATCGGATCTCTTTTCAGCCGTTTATCAGTACGCTGCTGGAGCATATTAAGCCCCATTGCCAGCAGGTTATTGTCCAGGGCGTGGACGATATTACCGGCCTGGAAAAAGTCAGCCGCTATCAGTTCGACGGTATTCAAAGCGCGCTGTTTTCTCCGGTAACGGGAGAGTCGCTTTCCTCGCTGATTGTGCCGCCGAAAGAGCTGACAGGCGAAGCGATGTAATATCCCTTTACTCTCTCTGTGTTTACCGCAGCGTATGAGGTTTACACTTAAAGCCGGTACCGAAAGCGCATCAGGGCGTCGGTAAACAGTAAGGGGAGCGTATGCATTTTAACAATAGCTGGCATGACGAGCTGGCGGGATTTTATACCGCCCTCAATCCTACGCCGCTGAAAAAACCCACGTCTGCTTTATCATAGCGCGCCGCTTGCGCGGGAGCTGGGGCTGGACGAAAGCTGGTTCACCGCCGATAAAACCGCTATCTGGAGCGGCGCGCAGCTGCTACCGGGCATGCAGCCGCTGGCGCAGGTGTACAGCGGACATCAGTTTGGCGTCTGGGCGGGACAGCTGGGCGACGGGCGCGGCATCCTGCTGGGCGAACAGCAGCTGGACGACGGCCGTAAAATGGACTGGCACCTGAAAGGCGCGGGCCTGACGCCCTATTCACGTATGGGCGACGGGCGCGCCGTGCTGCGCTCTTCGCTGCGCGAATTTCTTGCCTCCGAAGCGATGCATCACCTTGGTATCCCCACATCCCGCGCGCTGACGGTTGTCACCAGCGACGAGCCTGTGCAGCGGGAAACCACCGAGCGCGGCGCCATGCTGCTGCGCGTTGCGGAAAGCCACGCCCGTTTCGGCCACTTCGAGCATTTCTTTTACGCGCAGCAGCCGGAAAAAGTCCGCCAGCTGGCTGACTATTTAATCCGTCATCACTGGCCGCATTTGCAGGAGGAGCAGGATCGCTATCTGCTCTGGTTCCGTGATGTGGTCAGGCGCACGGCCAGGCTAATCGCCCAGTGGCAGAGCGTCGGTTTTGCGCATGGCGTAATGAATACCGATAACATGTCGGTATTAGGGATAACGCTGGATTACGGCCCGTACGGTTTCCTGGACGACTACAAACCGGATTTTATCTGCAATCATTCTGACTATCAGGGGCGCTACAGCTTCGATAATCAACCGGTGGTGGGGCTGTGGAACCTGAACAGGCTGGCGCACGCGCTTTCCGGGCTGCTGGATACCGCCCAGCTGAAGCAGGCGCTGGCGGAATACGAGCCGGAGCTGATGCAGTGTTGGGGCGACAGGATGCGCGCGAAGCTGGGGCTGCTGACGCAGGATAAAGACGATAACAACATTCTGACCGGGCTGTTGTCGCTGATGACTAAAGAGGGCAGCGACTATACGCTGACTTTCCGCATGCTGTGCGATACCGAGCAGCAGCAGTCGCGTTCGCCGCTGCGGGATGAGTTTATCGATCGTGAAGCCTTTGACAGCTGGTACAACATTTACCGTCAGCGGTTACTGCAGGAAGAGAGCGACGACGCTACGCGTCAGCAAAAGATGAAGCAGGTCAATCCGGCCGTGGTGTTAAGGAACTATCTGGCCCAGCAGGCGATTGAACAGGCCGAGCAGAATGACGTCAGCGTGCTGGCCAGGCTACACCAGGCGCTAATCAGGCCTTTTGATGACGCGCCGGAGTTTGCCGATTTAATGCGGCGTCCGCCAGACTGGGGTAAAAAGCTGGAGGTCAGCTGTTCGAGCTAAAGCGGGCGCGATGCAGGCTTGAACGAGGGTGATTAAACGGACGTGATGCAGGCTTGAACAAGGGTGATTAAACGGACGTGATGCAGGCTTGAACGAGGGTGATTAAACGGGCGTGATGCAGGCTTTAACGAGGGTAATTAAACGGACGTGATGCAGGCTTCAACAAAGATGATAAAGCGGCAGGCAGGGTACGCCAGCGCGTCCATGCGCACGGTGTCCTGCCTGCTTTCAGGCCTGTCTTAGCGCCTCACTTTAATCGCCTCGGCCAGCTGCGCTAACACCTCTTCGCTGTCATCCCAGCCCAGGCAGGGGTCGGTAATCGACTGGCCGTATACCAGCGGCGTACCGGCCTGCACTTTCTGGGTGCCTTCCTTCAGGAAACTTTCAATCATTACGCCGGCAATCGACGACGAACCGTCGCGGATCTGCTGCGCTACGGACGCGGCGACCTCTTTTTGCAGGCGGTGCTGTTTCAGACAGTTGCCGTGGCTGAAATCAATAACCAGCCGTTCCGGCAGCCTGTGTTCGCGCAGGCTGGCGGCAGCGGCGGCGACGTCTTCCGCATGATAGTTTGGCCGCTTGCCGCCGCGCATAATGATGTGGCCAGACGGGTTGCCGCTGGTCTGATAAATGGTCATCTGTCCATGCTTGTCCGGCGACAGGAACATGTGGCTGGCGCGGGCAGCGCGTATCGCATCGACCGCAATCTGAATATTACCGTCCGTGCCGTTTTTAAAGCCAACGGGACAGGAAAGCGCGGAAGCCATTTCGCGGTGGATTTGGCTTTCTGTGGTACGGGCGCCGATGGCTCCCCAGCTGATGAGATCTGCCAGGAACTGACCCACCACCATATCCAGGAATTCGGTGGCCGTAGGCATGCCCAACCGGTTGATCTCCAGCAGCAGCTCGCGCGCTACGGCCAGGCCGTGATTCACCCGGAAACTGCCGTCAAGATCGGGATCGGAAATCAGGCCTTTCCAGCCCACCACGGTGCGCGGTTTCTCAAAATAGGCGCGCATCACGATTTCCAGCTCGGCGGCATGGCGCTGGCGCAGCGCGTTAAGCTTCGCCGCATAGGCCAGCGCGGCGTCGGGATCGTGGAGCGAGCAGGGGCCGATCACCACCAGCAGGCGGCGATCTTCGCCGGACAAAATCCGGGCAATACGCTGGCGGGAAGCGGTCACGTTCGCGGCGATATCAGGCGTGATCGGGAAACGCTGCGCCAGTTCGTCAGGCGTAATCAGGCTCTCGATGCGCGCGGTCCGCAGTTCATCTGTCTTGTTCATAGTTGTCCAAAAATTTTTTTCTTCGCAGCGGCGGAAATACCGGGAAGTGATGGCGATCACAATAAACCCGACACGGCGTGGATTTCAACCCGAAACGCCGGACAGAACGGCGCAACGGGATAAATATCACTTTTTCTGGCGCGGAATCAAAAAACGGCTGCGCCTCAGTACATTCGACGCGTCAGGCCCATGATATCTAAAATTTTCGTGGCGATTTCCTCAACGGAGTAATTGGTACTGTTGAGGTAACGGATCTGATGGGTACGAAACAGGGCTTCCACCTCGCCGACTTCCAGCCGACATTGCCGCATGGACGCGTAGCGGGTATTTTCCGCCCGCTCCTGGCGGATCGCGGCCAGCCGCTCGGGATCGATAGTTAAGCCAAACAGCTTGTTCTGGAAAGGCCGCAGCGCGGGCGGCAGCTTCAGGTTATCCATATCGTCGGCGATAAAAGGATAATTGGCGGCGCGAATGCCAAACTGCATGGCCAGATAGAGGCTGGTCGGCGTCTTGCCGCAGCGCGAAACGCCCAGCAGGATCACCTGCGCCTCCTCCAGCCCGCGCAGCGAGATACCGTCGTCATGTGCCAGGGTGTAGTCGATGGCGGCGATGCGCGCATCGTACTTGCCCAGGTTGTTGGCCGTCAGACCGTGCGTGCGGTTGGCGACCGGTGCGGGCGCTATGCCCAGCTCCTGCTGAAGCGGCGCCACCAGCGACTGGACGATGTCCTGACAGAAGCCTTCGCTTTGCAGAATAATTTCCCGGATTTCCGGCGTAACCACAGAAATAAACACCAGCGGGCGCAGGCCGCTTTTCTGCCAGATAGCGTTAATCTGCGCTTTGACCGCCTGCGCCCGCTGCACGTTTTCCACAAAGGGCAGCGTCACGCTGTTAATGTTGACAGGAAACTGCGAAAGCACCGCGTGGCCGAGCACTTCAGCGGTAATGGCCGTTCCGTCAGAAATATAAAATACGCTGCGTTCGTTGCTGTCCATTTTTCGATCCCTAAGAAACTGAGTGGCAGAGTAAATTAAACTACAGTCTTATAGCAATTAGCGCCAGCTGACGAAATTAAATTAAAATTTCACTTCTCATTGTAATGAACTTTTTGTTTTTATAAAAAGAAAGACGGGGCTGAAAAAGGGGATTAATGAAATAACGTTCCTGTTTGTCATGCGTAAAAAGCGCTATTTTCCGGAAAAGCATGCTAAAAGGGAATCAAAATAGCTCGCCACATCTCTTCCTTTTCTAAATAGCCATTTTAATTAAAATAATCTTATATATCATAATTTTAAATATATTTTTATCGCCCGAAATAAGATTGCTGTTCGCGGAATAGTCTTAAAGTTTTCCTTTTAGTCAGCTTGAACGATTCAACAGTTTCTTTCCATACACGGAATGTGCCAGGCTCAAAAACGCACGATGCTATTTCCATTAATTCATTCATAAAAGGATTGCTTCAATGTCCAATCAAGGCGCACTGCCGTTTGTGCTCTGGTATAACCAGCTTGGCATGAACGATGTTGATCGGGTGGGCGGCAAAAATGCCTCTCTGGGTGAAATGATCACTAATTTGTCATCGCTTGGCGTTTCCGTTCCCAACGGTTTTGCCACTACGGCCGATGCATTCAATCAGTTCCTCGATCAGAGCGGCGTCAGTGAGCGCATCCATACGCTGTTGGACAAAACCGATATTGATGACGTGGACGAACTGGCAAAAGCGGGTAAACAGATCCGCGAGTGGATTGTAGAGACGCCTTTTCAGCCAGAGCTGGAACAGGCTATCCGTGAAGCCTACCAGCAGCTTTCCGCCGACGACACCGAGGCTTCGTTCGCCGTGCGCTCGTCCGCTACGGCCGAAGATATGCCGGATGCCTCTTTCGCCGGCCAGCAGGAAACTTTCCTGAACGTACAGGGCTTCGACGCCGTGCTGGTGGCGGTGAAGCATGTTTACGCCTCGCTGTTTAACGACCGGGCGATCTCTTATCGCGTGCATCAGGGCTACGATCATCGCGGCGTCGCCCTGTCGGCTGGCGTACAGCGGATGGTGCGCTCCGATGCCGGCGCCGCTGGCGTAATGTTTACCATTGATACTGAATCGGGCTTCGATCAGGTGGTGTTTATTACCTCTGCTTATGGTCTGGGCGAGATGGTGGTTCAGGGCGCGGTTAACCCGGACGAATTTTATGTGCATAAGCCGACGCTGGCGGCGGGTCGTCCCGCTATCGTGCGTCGCAACATGGGCTCGAAAAAAATTCGTATGGTCTACGCCGATTCGCAGGCGCACGGCGAGCAGGTCAAAATCGAAGACGTGCCGGAAGCGGAGCGTGACCGTTTCAGCCTCAGCAGCGAAGAAGTGGAAGCGCTGGCGGCACAGGCAGTGCAGATTGAAAAACATTATCAGCGGCCAATGGATATTGAATGGGCGAAGGACGGCCACACCGGCAAGCTGTTTATCGTGCAGGCGCGTCCGGAAACCGTGCGCTCCAACGGCCAGGTGATGGAGCGTTATACGCTACAGGGGAAAGGTGCCGTAGTGGTGGAGGGACGCGCTATCGGCCATCGTATCGGTGCGGGCGAGGTCAAAGTGATCCACGATATCAGCGAGATGAACCGCATCGAAAAAGGCGACGTGCTGGTCACTGATATGACCGATCCCGACTGGGAGCCGATTATGAAGAAAGCGTCGGCAATCGTTACCAACCGTGGCGGGCGTACCTGTCATGCCGCCATTATCGCCCGCGAGCTGGGTATTCCTGCCGTGGTCGGCTGCGGTAACGCTACCGAGCTTCTGAAGGATGGTCATAAGGTCACCGTCTCCTGCGCAGAAGGCGATACCGGCTATGTTTACGACGATCTGCTCGACTTTGAGGTAAAAAGCTCACAGGTTGATGAAATGCCCGCGCTGCCGCTGAAAATCATGATGAACGTCGGCAATCCCGATCGCGCCTTCGACTTCGCCTGCCTGCCTAATGAGGGCGTGGGGCTGGCGAGACTGGAATTTATCATTAACCGCATGATCGGCGTGCATCCTAAGGCGCTGCTTGAATTCGACCGTCAGACGCCGGAATTGCAGCAGCAGATCCGCAGCATGATGAAAGGCTTTGACGATCCGGTAGAGTTCTATATTGCCCGCCTGACGGAAGGCATCGCCACGCTGGGCGCCGCTTTCTCGCCGAAAAGGGTGATTGTGCGGCTGTCGGATTTTAAAACCAATGAGTACGCTAACCTGGTCGGCGGCGAGCACTATGAGCCGGAAGAGGAAAACCCGATGCTGGGCTTCCGTGGCGCTGGCCGCTACGTGGCCGACAGCTTCCGCGACTGCTTTGCGCTTGAGTGCGAGGCCGTCAAGCGCGTTCGCAACGAAATGGGGCTGACCAACGTCGAAGTGATGGTGCCGTTCGTGCGTACTGTCGCGCAGGCGAAAGCGGTGGTGGAAGAGCTGGGGCGTCAGGGCCTGAAGCGTGGCGAGAACGGATTAAAAATCATTATGATGTGCGAAATCCCTTCTAACGCGCTGCTGGCGGACGAGTTCCTGCAATACTTCGACGGGTTTTCCATCGGCTCAAATGATATGACGCAGCTGACGCTGGGGCTGGACAGGGATTCCGGCGTGGTATCAGAACTGTTCGATGAGCGTAACGATGCGGTGAAGGCGCTGCTGTCGATGGCGATCCGTTCGGCGAAAAAAGCCGGAAAATACGTGGGCATTTGCGGCCAGGGGCCATCCGATCACGAAGATTTTGCCGCATGGCTGATGGCAGAGGGCATCGACAGCCTGTCGCTCAATCCGGACACGGTAGTTCAGACCTGGTTAAGCCTGGCAGAACTGCCTAAAGCGTAGCGATTCATTACCAGACGCAGTGAAAGGCCGACTTGTTCGGCCTTTTTGCTTTGCTATGGATAAAAAAAAGCCCATCACATGGGATGGGCAAAGACTACACACAGCAATTCTTTAGGGTGTTTGGGGAAAAAGGTTGTTTATAAATCAGCGCGTTGCTGCTAAACATAACCGATATACTATTCCCCCCGCTGAAGTGAGTCTTTAAGAATCCTCTTATTAGTTTAAAGACGATAATATTTAATCACTGAAATTGCAGGCGTAAGGGGCGATATGTGTACTTATATTAATCAATTGCCGGTAAGTGAGACGGGAAGGGCGAAAAACCGGCGGGTAATGGTAAAAGTTGCTTAACAAATGCGCCTTTTAAAGTAATAGCTGGTTTTAAAGCATTAAGGCGGTCAGGCATGCTAACCGCCTTAAAGTTATTGCTTAACTGAATTTTCCTGTTCTATTTCAGCAAGTTCTTCAACGACCTCTTCAGGATCGTCTCTGGGCGCGGGTTCTTCATGCATCCAGACCGATACCAGTCGATAAGAGACTGCCAGCACTACCGGGCCAATAAAGAGGCCGATCATGCCGAACGCCACCAGCCCGCCGATCACGCCGGAAAGGATCAAAATCATCGGCAAATCAGCACCCATTCTGATAAGCACTGGCCGCAGCACGTTATCCAGCGTGCCCACCACGCAGCTCCAGATCAGCAGGACGGTGCCCCAGGTGGTGTCGCCGCTCCAGTAGAGCCAGATGATAGCGGGGATCAACACGACCAGCGGCCCCAGCTGCACCAGGCAGGAGAGGATCATCACTACCGTCAGTACCGTAGCGTAAGGAATGCCGGAAATGGCCAGGCCGATACCGCCTAATACGCCCTGCACCAGCGCGGTAACCACCACGCCAAGCGCCACGGCGCGGATGGCCTGACCGGCAAGCAGCACCGCCGCGTCGCCGCGACGATGGGCCAGCCGATAGGCAAAGTGGCGAATGCCGTTACCCACCTGCTCACCGCGCCAGTAAAGCAGCACGCTGAACAGCAGCATCAGTCCCAGATGCAGCATAAAGCGGCCAAAGTGTCCGGCCTGCGCGAATAAAAAGATGCTGGTGCGCCCGATATAGGGCTGAACGCTGGCCACCATCGCCGTGCCGCCGCCCGCCACCAGATGACGCCAGGCGGAATAGAGCTTTTTGCCCACCAGCGGAATGTCGTGTAGCCACAGCATCTGCGGCAGCATCACATGCCCCGAGGTCGCCCAGGCGATTACCGGCCCGCTGTTCTCAATCAGGCTGTTAACCAGCAGCGCGACGGGGATAACAAACAGCAGCACCAACAGCAGCGTCATGGCGATCACCGCCAGTGAACGGCGCCCCCACAGCCAGCCCTGGATTTTCAGCATCAAAGGCCAGGTGGCGATCACCACCATGCTCGCCCAGGCGAATCCCAGCACAAAGGGCTGAACCACCCACAGACAGGCGACGATCAGCAGCGTAATAAACAGGATGGAGAAGATGATTTGCAGCATATCCCATCCGTTTTGCGTGTTCTTCATGTATGACCATTAACCTCAAGTAATAAAGTCGTCAGAAAGGCCGGAAAGCGGGAGCGGACATTCCGCTCCTGATGTATTAAACGCATTTTCCACACAAACGGCACGTTATTCTTTTCGCTGGGGTTTTGAAAGGGCGACAGGTCATAAAAAAATGTGATAAAACCATAAGAAAGAGCAAACGTTACACCTCAAACACAACCTGGTCACACGATAATGATCCCACAGATTTCTCAGGCGCCGGGCCTCGTTCAACTGGTGCTGAATTTTTTGCAGGCGTTAGAGCAGCAGGGTTTTACCGGTGATACCGCTACCAGCTATGCCGACCGTCTTACCCTGTCCACCGATAACAGCATCTATCAGCTGTTGCCCGATGCGGCGCTGTTCCCCCGATCCACGGCCGATGTTGCGCTGATTGCTCGTCTGGCGGGCGAAGAGCGCTATCGAAGCCTGGTCTTTACGCCGCGCGGCGGCGGCACCGGCACCAACGGCCAGGCGCTGAATCAGGGCATTGTGGTCGATATGTCCCGCTATATGAACCGCATTCTGGACATTAATGTGGAGCAGGGATGGGTAAAAGTAGAGGCGGGGGTGATCAAAGACCAGCTCAACGCCGCCCTGAAACCGCTGGGCTACTTCTTCTCGCCGGAACTCTCCACCAGCAACCGCGCCACGCTTGGCGGCATGATCAATACCGATGCGTCAGGGCAAGGCTCGCTGGTTTATGGCAAAACCTCCGATCACGTTTTAGGGCTGCGCGCAGTGCTGCTGGGCGGCGACTTGCTGGATACGCGGGCGATCCCGACAGGCGTGGCGGAGCAGCTGGCGGCAGAGCAAACGCGCGAGGGCGAAATCTATCGCACGGTACTGGAATGCTGCCGCAATCGCCGTGACCTTATTGTTGAGAAGTTTCCAAAGCTCAACCGCTTTTTGACCGGCTACGATCTGCGCCACGCCATCAGCGACGATTTGCAGCAGGTGGATTTAACCCGTCTGCTATGCGGCGCAGAAGGCACGCTGGCTTTTATTACCGAAGCCCGCCTGAACATCATGCCTATCCCCAAAGTGCGACGGCTGGTCAATATCAAATATGATTCCTTCGACTCGGCGCTGCGCAGCGCACCTTTTATGGTGGAGGCGCAGGCGCTGTCGGTTGAAACGGTTGATTCAAAGGTGCTGAACCTGGCACGGGAAGATATCGTCTGGCATTCGGTCAGCGAGCTGATCGCCGACGTGCCGGACCAGGAAATGCTGGGGCTGAATATTGTTGAGTTCGCCGGAGACGATAAGGCGCTGATCGACGGTCAGGTCGCCTCACTTTGCCAGCGGCTGGAAAGCCTGATGGCGGCCGGCGAGGCGGGCATTATCGGCTATCAGCTGTGCAACGATATTGGCGGTATTGAGCGCATTTACGCCATGCGTAAAAAAGCGGTCGGGCTGCTCGGCAACGCCAAAGGCCGCGCCAAACCGATCCCTTTCGTCGAAGATACCTGTGTGCCGCCGCAGCATCTGGCGGACTATATCGTCGAGTTCCGCCAGCTGCTGGACAGCCACAACCTGAGCTACGGCATGTTTGGCCATGTCGATGCGGGCGTGCTGCACGTGCGCCCCGCGCTGGATATGTGCGATCCACAGCAGGAAATGCTGATGAAGCAGATCTCTGACGAGGTGGTGGCGCTGACGGCACGCTACGGCGGCCTGCTGTGGGGTGAACACGGTAAAGGCTTTCGCGCCGAATACAGCCCGGCGTTTTTTGGCGAAGCGTTATATAACGATCTGCGCCGCATCAAGGCGGCCTTCGATGCCGATAACCGGCTTAATCCGGGGAAAATTTGCGCGCCCCTGGGCGTTGACGAGCCGATGATGAAAGTGGATGCGGTAAAGCGCGGCACCTTCGATCGTCAAATTCCGGTCAACGTGCGCAGCGACTGGCGCGGCGCGATGGAGTGCAACGGCAACGGTCTGTGTTTTAATTTTGACGTGCGCAGCCCGATGTGTCCGTCGATGAAAATCACCGGCAATCGTATTCACTCGCCGAAAGGCCGCGCCACGCTGACCCGCGAATGGCTGCGGCTGCTGGCGGAGCAGGGCGTCGATCCGCTGGCGCTGGAACGCTCGCTGCCCCAGGCGAAAGTCAGCCTGCGCGGCATGATCGAGCGCACCCGCAACAGCTGGCACGCGAAGCGCGGCGAATATGATTTCTCGCACGAGGTGAAAGAGGCGATGTCGGGCTGTCTGGCCTGTAAAGCCTGTTCCACGCAGTGTCCGATAAAAATCGACGTGCCCGGCTTCCGTTCCCGTTTCCTGCAGCTTTACCACACCCGCTATCTGCGTCCGGTCAGCGATCACCTGGTCGCCGGCGTGGAAAGCTACGCGCCGCTGATGGCAAAAGCGCCCACCTTCTTTAACTTCTTTTTACGCCAGCCGCGGGTGCGCAAGCTGAGTAAGGATCATATCGGCATGGTCGATCTGCCGCTGCTTTCCTCGCCCAATCTGAAGCAGCAGCTGGCCGGGCAGCGGGCGGTAACCACCACCCTGGAGCAGCTTGAGGCAATGAGCGAAACGCAGCGCGCGCAGCATGTGCTGATCGTGCAGGATCCCTTTACCAGCTACTACGAAGCCAGGCTGGTCAGCGATTTTGTGACGCTGGTGGAGAAGCTTGGCTATCGGCCGGTGGTGCTGCCTTTCTCGCCCAACGGCAAGGCGCAGCATATCAAAGGCTTTTTACAGCGCTTCGCCAGAACCGCGCAGAAAACGGCGGATTTTCTTAATCGCGTGGCGAAACTCCAGCTGCCGATGGTCGGCGTCGATCCGGCGCTGGTGCTTTGCTACCGCGACGAATACAAAGAGATCCTTGGCGAAAAACGCGGCGACTTCCACGTGCAGCTGGTGCATGAATGGCTGCAAAATGCGCTGCCGGCGCGCCAGCCCGTCCCGCAAAGCGGCGAAGCCTGGTATCTGTTCGGCCACTGTACGGAAGTCACTGCGCTACCCGCATCCAGCCAGCAGTGGGCAGGGATATTCGCGCGCTTTGGCGCAAAACTGGAAAACGTCAGCGTAGGCTGCTGCGGTATGGCGGGCACGTACGGGCATGAAACAAAAAATCTGGCTAACTCGCTGGGTATTTATGAGCTGTCATGGCATCAGGCGCTGCAAAAACTGCCGCGCCAGCGCTGCCTGGCGACCGGCTATTCGTGCCGCAGCCAGGTGAAACGCCTCGAGGGTAACGGCATGCGGCATCCTTTACAGGCGCTGCTGGAGCTGCTGTAAGCAGCGTTCGGTGATGCCAGAGCAGATATCTTCACGCCGCCAGGGTATAATGGTCTGTTCTGGCGGCGAGCTACATAATTCGCGAGGCTTTGCGCACAAACTCATTTTGCAGCGCGGTCGCCTTATCCCATTCGCCGCTCAGCGCGAGCTGATGGCACAGACGGGTAAGCGAGTGGCGCGCCAGCTGCCAGGCTTGCATACGGAAGAGGCGTTCCCGCTCGGGATTGCCCAATTCCTGCAACAGACGTTGATGCAGCCTGCCGAGCGCGTGCAGATAGCTCTGGTCATCGCCGTTTAGCTGGCAGAGCTCGGCCATATCAAGACAGGTATCGTTAAACTTACGCAGCTGTTCCAGGGTGCATTCAGGCCGATTCACTTTGGCCTGCGCCATAGTGTAATCAACGGTGATATCCCGGATGGAAAACTTGTATTCATCAATTTTATGTTGCAGCCAGGCACTCATCGTCAGATTCATTCCGGGACCCATTCACGCTAATGATAATCATTATCATATTATAACTGGCGCATTATTCAACGCTGGCGCAAAAAATTTTTATCGATTTATGCTGCCTCTCAGATAAATTGGTAATAACAATACGCGTTAAGGATGAAAGGGGTAAAATAACCATTATTCCTGCTTAGCGCAGCGCGGCTGATATTTACTGGCTGCTTTTCAATGTGTTACCATTTCGTTAAATCACTGCGTGACACACATCGCAAACCTCTTCACAGGGTCTAAACTGAATAAAGAGGCCCAAAAAAGCCCGGTTGGCCTTAATCCCTGCAAAACAAGAGGTTGAAGAGACAATCATTATCACTAACATAGGGGTATCAGCCCGCAGGGCTACCGACTCGCGAGGTAATGTTATGCCATCAGCAACGACCGCTTCTTTTTCGCCGGACGATTTCGTCTGGAAAGGACTGACGCTTACCGACAGCGCCGCACAGCAAATCATCGCGCTGTCCGCCAGCGACCCGCACGTTAAGGGTTTAAAGCTGGGCGTTAAGACGTCCGGCTGCGCCGGATTCGGCTACACCATGGATTTGATTAAAGAGCCTGCGTCAGATGATTTAGTGTTTACCCATAACGGCGCGAATCTTTATGTGCCGCTGCAGGCTATGCCTTTTATCGACGGAACCGAAGTCGATTTCGTTCGTGAAGGCCTGAACCAGATTTTCAAATTTAATAATCCTAAAGCTCAACACGCCTGTGGCTGTGGTGAGAGCTTTGGCGTTGAGTAAATTTTATGTCCCGAAATACTGATACATCAGACGACGTGCAGGTCTGGGAAGGAAGCCGCCAGAAGTACAAGGAAGGATTCTTCACTCAGCTGCAAACCGAGGAGTTCGCCAACGGCATCAATGAGGATGTGGTGCGTGCGATCTCTGCTAAACGCAATGAGCCGGAGTGGATGCTTGATTTCCGCCTGAAAGCCTACGCGGCCTGGCTGGAGATGGAAGAGCCACACTGGCTGAAAGCTAACTATAAGTCACTGAACTATCAGGATTACAGCTACTATTCCGCACCGTCCTGCGGCAGCTGCGATGACAGCTGCGCCTCAGAGCCTGGCGCACAGCAGACTTCCGGCGCCGCGGCGCCGAACTACCTGACGGAAGAAGTGGAAAACGCCTTTAAACAGCTGGGCGTGCCGGTACGCGAAGGGCAGGAAGTGGCCGTAGACGCCATTTTCGACTCCGTGTCGGTGTCAACCACCTATCGCGGCAAGCTGGCGGAGCAGGGCATTATTTTCTGTTCCTTTGGCGAAGCGATCCACGATCACCCTGAGCTGGTAAAACAGTATCTGGGCACCGTGGTGCCGGCCAACGATAACTTCTTCGCGGCGCTGAACTCGGCGGTAGCGTCAGACGGCACCTTCGTTTACATCCCGAAAGGGGTACGCTGCCCAATGGAGCTGTCCACCTATTTCCGCATCAACGCGGCGAAAACCGGCCAGTTCGAGCGCACCATTCTGATTGCCGATGAAGGCAGCTACGTCAGCTATATCGAAGGCTGCTCCGCGCCGGTGCGCGACAGCTATCAGCTGCACGCGGCGGTGGTGGAAGTCATCATCCATAAAGATGCGGAAGTAAAATATTCTACCGTGCAGAACTGGTTCGCCGGCGGCGAAGCGGAAGGCGGCATCCTGAACTTCGTGACCAAGCGCGCGCTGTGCGAAGGCGAAAACAGCAAGATGTCCTGGACGCAGTCGGAAACCGGCTCGGCGATCACCTGGAAATATCCAAGCGTGATCCTGCGCGGCGATAACTCCGTGGGCGAGTTCTTCTCGGTGGCGCTGACCAGCGGACATCAGCAGGCCGATACCGGCACCAAGATGATCCATATCGGCAAAAACACCAAATCCACCATTATCTCCAAGGGGATTTCGGCGGGTAAAAGCCAGAACACCTATCGTGGCCTGGTAAAAATTATGCCGACGGCGACCAATGCCCGTAACTTTACGCAGTGCGACTCCATGCTGATTGGCGCCGAGTGTGGCGCGCACACCTTCCCATATGTGGAAGCGCGCAACAACACCGCGCAGCTGGAACACGAGGCGACGACCTCGCGCATTGGCGAAGATCAGCTGTTCTACTGCCTGCAGCGCGGCATCAGCGAAGACGATGCGATCTCCATGATCGTCAACGGCTTCTGCAAGGACGTTTTCTCCGAGCTGCCGCTGGAATTTGCGGTGGAAGCGCAAAAACTGCTGGCGATCAGCCTCGAACACAGCGTGGGCTGATCCCCGCTGCTTATTCATTTTGCGCAATGCCGAGAGGTATTGCCCAGGAAAGATTATGTTAAGCATTAAAGATTTACAGGTAAGTATCGAAGACAAAGAGATCCTGCGCGGCCTGAACCTTGAGGTGAAGCCGGGCGAAGTCCACGCGATTATGGGGCCGAACGGCTCAGGGAAAAGTACGCTTTCCGCGACGCTGGCGGGCCGCGAAGAGTATGAAATCACCGGCGGCTCCATTGAGTTCAAAGGCAAAGATCTGCTGGAGCTGTCGCCGGAAGATCGCGCGGGCGAAGGCATCTTTATGGCTTTCCAGTACCCTGTGGAAATCCCTGGCGTCAGCAACCAGTTTTTCCTGCAAACGGCAGTCAACGCCGTGCGTAAATATCGCGACCAGGAATCGCTGGATCGTTTCGACTTCCAGGACTTTATCGAAGACAAAATTCACCTGCTGAAAATGCCGGAAGATCTGCTGACCCGTTCAGTCAACGTCGGCTTCTCCGGCGGCGAGAAAAAACGCAACGACATTTTGCAAATGGCGGCGCTGGAGCCGGAGCTTTGCATCCTTGACGAAACCGACTCCGGTCTGGATATCGATGCGCTGAAAATCGTTTCAAACGGCGTGAACACGCTGCGTGACGGCAAGCGCGCTTTTATTATCGTCACGCACTACCAGCGTATCCTGGACTACATCAAGCCTGACTTTGTGCACGTGCTCTATCAGGGAAAAATCGTGAAATCAGGCGATTTCTCGCTGGTGAAACAACTGGAGGAGCAAGGCTATGGCTGGCTTACCGAACAGGAATAGTGAAAACGCCCTGCAGCAGTGGCATCACCTGTTCGAGACCCAGGGCGAGCAGCGTTCTTTGCAGGCTCAACAGCACTGGCAGCAGGTGCTGCGTTTAGGACTGCCGACGCGCAAGCATGAGAACTGGAAATATACGCCGCTGGATGGCCTGCTGGCGCACAACTTCGTGCTGCCGACGGCCGCCGAGCTGAGCGCAGCGGACGTTGCCGCGCTGGCGCTGAATATCGACGCGATTAAACTGGTTTTCGTCGATGGCCGGTTCAACGCGCAGCTGAGCGACAGCAGCTGGGATCAGTTTGATATTCAGATTGCCGCAGGCCGCCGCGAGCTGAGCGCACCGATCCAGCCTGAAGTTTTCCTGCACCTGACGGAAAGCCTGGCGGAAGAGGTGACCACTATCCATCTGCCGCGCGGCAAATCGGCCGAACGTGCCGTTTACCTGCTGCATATCAGCAGCGGCAGCGCGCAGGACGAGATGAACACCTCGCATTATCGTCACCATCTGCAGCTGGACGACGGCGCAGAGGCGACGATTATCGAGCATTACGTCAGCCTGAATGAAAGCACGCACTTTACCGGCGCTCGCTTTACCGCGACCGTAGGCAATAATGCGCGACTGACGCACTACAAGCTGGCTTTCGAGCACGCAAGCAGCAACCATTTTGCGCATAACGATCTGCTGATCGAACGTGATGCGCGCGTGCAGAGCCACAGCTTCCTGCTGGGCAGCGGGCTGGCCCGCCACAATACCAGCACGCAGCTGAACGGCGAGGGTACCGAGCTGTCGATCAACAGCCTGATGCTGCCGGTAGAGAAAGAAGTGTGCGACAGCCGAACCTATCTGGAGCACAACAAAGGCTACTGCCAGAGCCGTCAGCTGCATAAAACCATCGTGCGTGACAAAGCCCGTGCGGTGTTCAACGGCAAGATCGAAGTGGCGAAGCACGCGCTGAAAACCGATGGCCAGATGACCAACAACAACCTGCTGTTGGGACGCCTGGCGGAAGTAGACACCAAGCCGCAGCTGGAAATCTATGCTGACGACGTGAAGTGCAGCCACGGCGCGACCATTGGCCGTATCGACGACGAACAGATGTTCTATCTGCGCGCTCGCGGCATCAGCGAAGAATCTGCTCAGCGCATGATTATCTACGCCTTTGCCGCCGAGCTTACCGAAGCCATCACGGACGAGGTACTCAAGGAGGCGGTGATGCAGCGTATCGCACAGCGCTTCCCCGGAGGCATCAAATGAGTTTTGACCTGACGCGCGTCAGGGCCGATTTTCCTGTTCTGGCGCGAGAAGTGAATGGCCAGCCGCTGGCCTACCTTGACAGCGCCGCCAGCGCGCAGAAACCGCAGGCGGTGATCGATGCGGAAAGCCATTTCTACGAGCACGGCTATGCGGCGGTGCATCGGGGTATTCACACCCTGAGCGCCGAAGCGACCACGGAGATGGAAGAGGTTCGCGCGCACGCCGCGCGTTTCCTTAACGCCGCTTCGCCAGAGGAAATCGTGTTTGTTAAGGGCACGACCGAGGGGATTAACCTCGTTGCCAGCAGCTGGGGCGGCAGCCAGCTGCAGCCCGGCGACAACATCATCATTACCGAGATGGAACACCACGCCAATATCGTGCCGTGGCAGATGGTGGCCGAGCGCACCGGCGCGGAAGTGCGCTTTATCCCTCTGACGGCCGACGGCGAGCTGGATCTGGCCGCGCTGCCAAAACTGATGGATAGCCGCACCCGTATGCTGGCCGTCACGCACGTTTCCAACGTGCTGGGCACCATCAATCCGGTCAAAGAACTGGTGGCGCAGGCGAAAGCCGCAGGCGTCGCTACGCTGATTGACGGCGCACAGGCCGTGATGCATGCAAAAGTCGACGTGCAGGATCTGGACTGCGACTTTTATCTGTTCTCCGGCCATAAAATATACGGGCCTTCCGGCATCGGCATCCTGTACGG
Organism: Erwinia sp. TECH1; assembly: GCF_054057575.1. NCBI lineage: Bacteria > Pseudomonadati > Pseudomonadota > Gammaproteobacteria > Enterobacterales > Erwiniaceae > Erwinia > Erwinia sp. TECH1. The sequence continues at coordinate 2,096,801 of NZ_JBSRZK010000001.1, forward strand.
GCGTAAAGCCATGCTGGATCAAATGCCGCCGTGGGAAGGAGGCGGATCGATGATCGCCACCGTCAGCCTGACTGCCGGCACCACCTACGCTGCCGCGCCGTGGCGCTTTGAGGCAGGCTCGCCGAATACCGGCGGCATCATGGGCCTTGGCGCGGCGCTGAAATGGGTGGAAGCGCTGGGGCTGGATAACATTGCGCAGCGCGAGCAGGCGCTGATGCGCTACGCGATGGACAAGCTGGCCTCCGTGCCGGATCTGGTCATTTACGGCCCGCAGCATCGCGCAGGCGTGATCGCCTTTAATCTGGGCAAGCATCACGCCTATGACGTGGGCAGCTTCCTGGATCGCTACGGTATTGCCATTCGTACCGGTCACCACTGCGCCATGCCGCTGATGCATCACTACGACGTCCCGGCGATGTGTCGTGCTTCCTTTGTTTTGTATAATAGCGAGGAAGAGGTCGACTGCCTGGCGGCAGGCCTGACACGTATACATATGCTGCTGGGCGGTTAAACCGCCCAGGCAAAGGAGAACTGCATGGCAACACTGCCCGATAAAGAGAGACTGGTTCGCAACTTTTCCCGCTGCGCCAACTGGGAAGAGAAGTATCTCTATGTGATTGAACTGGGCGCGAAACTGCCTGCGCTGCCGGACTCGCTGCACCAGCCGGAGAATACCATTTCCGGCTGCCAGAGCCAGGTCTGGATCGTGATGGAACTGGACGAGCAGGGCCGCGTGCTGCTGCAGGGCGACAGCGACGCCGCTATCGTTAAAGGGTTGATTGCCCTGGTGTTTGTGCTTTACCAGCAGATGACCCCGGCGGAAATTCTCGATTTTGACGTGCGGCCGTGGTTCAGCGAGCTGGCGCTTACCCAGCACCTGACGCCGTCGCGCTCGCAGGGTCTGGAAGCGATGATCCGTGCTATTCGCCAGAAAGCGCAGGACAGTATCAGCCGCTAAGTTGCTACACTTCTCGACAGGCTTCCCGTCATGATGACGGGAAGTGTTGTTTACCTGGCGAGAAATAAAAATGAAAACTCTACTCCTCTCTTCGTTATTTTTTTTCCTCTCTCTGGCGCGTGCGGCCGATTATCCGCTTCCCGCCGCCGACAGCCGTTTAATTGGCGAAAACCAGCTTTATACCGTGCCGGATGACGGGCGCTCGCTGGAAAGCATTGCCGCGCACTTTCAGACGGGCCTGTTAGGGATGCTGGAAGCCAACCCCGGCACCGATCCCTGGCTGCCGAAAGCGGGATCGAAACTGGTTATCCCTACGCAGATGCTGCTGCCCGATACCAAAAGGGAAGGGATCGTGGTCAACGTGGCCGAGCTACGGCTCTACTATTATCCAAAAGATGAAAATAAGGTGGTCGTTTACCCGATAGGCATTGGCCAGCTTGGCGCCAACACGCCTGCGATGGTGACGCGCATCCGTCAGAAGATCCCTAACCCCAGCTGGACGCCCACACCGAATATCCGCAAGCGCTACGCGGCGGAAGGCAAAACCTTGCCAACGACCATACCCGCCGGGCCGGATAACCCAATGGGGCTGTATGCGCTGCGCCTGGCTTACGGCAAAGGCCACTATCTGATCCACGGCACCAACGCGGATTTCGGCATTGGGATGCGGGTCAGCTCCGGCTGTATCCGCCTGCGGCCTGACGATATCGAAAACCTGTTTAACAGCGTGCCTGAAGGCACCCGCGTGCAGATTATCAATCAGCCCGTTAAGTACGCCACAGAGCCGGACGGCAAGCGCTATATCGAAGTCCATCAGCCGCTGTCCCACAGCGAGAAGGACGATCCACAAACGATGCCGATTGCGCTGACCGCGCAAACCAAAAAATTTGTAGGCAGCGCGCTGAGCGATCGTCAGGTTATTAAGGAAGCATTAAAAAGACGTGCGGGATTGCCGGTGCTGGTGAATAAGGGCGAAACGTCGGTGTCTGAGAGCCTCCCAGAAGCGCTTTAAGCGATTATCGTCGTGAAGCGAGGGCGGAAGTAGGCAGAAAGCCATAAAAGGGCTGGAACGCTTTCTGAAGCCTTCGCGCTTTCAGCGTTAACGCAAAGCGATGGCCAGAGCTGGGGGCGGGGCCCGGAACGCACTCTGCAGCCGCAAAGCGGGGCTGGAATGGGGGGCAGTTAAAAATGGGCGGGAACGTATTCTGCAGCCGCGAAGCGAGGCTGGACGGGGAACAGTTATAAACGGCCCGGAACGCTTTCTGCAGCCGTGAAGGCGACAGGCAAAAAAAATGGCGCACAATGTGCGCCATTTTTAAACCAGAACTCTTACTTACGGTAAGAGTGAGCCTGGTTGTCCAGACGCTGGTTAGCGCGTGCTGCGTCGTCTTTAGCAGCCTGAACGTCAGAACGGATTGCGTTCACGTCGTTGCTCAGCTGGTCAACTTTAGCGTTCAGAGTCTGAACGTCGGTAGACAGCTGGTCGATTTTAGCGTTGCTTGAGCAACCGGCCAGCAGAGTAGAACCCAGGATTACCGCGCCCAGTACCAGTTTAGTACGATTCATTATTTATACCCTCTAGATTGAGTTAATCTCCATGTAGCGTTACAAGTATTACACAAAGTTTTTTCCAATGAGAATAAATTTTTGGTTAGAACGTGCTTAAATTTGATCGTTCGCTCAAAGAAGCACCGTCTTTACGAGAAAGCCCAAAAAATTTAGCGAAAACAGACGATTTCAATCGGACTTATCTCGCCTTACAGCACAATTGAATAGTTAATCTCGATTGGAATTTTTAGAAAAACCTTTGAGCTAAGCTGTAAAAAAAGCGCCACTCAGGGCGCTTTTTCACTACAAGGCGTAATCTTTGATTACAGAACGTGCACAGACGCGGTATTCGTGGTTCCGCTCGGCACCAGTGCGCCAGAAACCATCACCACGACATCGCCTTTACGACCGTAGCCGCTGGCGATAGCCGCTTCTTTACCGATACGGTAAAAATCATCGGTAGAAGCGATTTCTTTTACCACGGACGCCACAATGCCTTTGCTCAGGATCAGCTGACGCGCGGTCTGTTCGTTGGTGGTTAACGCCAGAATAGTCGCGTTCGGGAAATATTTACGTACGGACTTGGCTGACTTACCGCCTTCGGTTGCCACCACGATCAGCGGCGCTTCCAGCTTCTCGGCAGTTTCTACTGCGCCACGGCACACGGCTTCCGTGATGCGCATTTTGCGGCTGTCATGCTGAGAGTCGATACGGCTTTTCATCACGCGATCGGTACGTTCGCAGATGGTAGCCATAATGGTGACGGATTCCAGCGGGTATTTACCCTTGGCGCTTTCGCCAGAGAGCATAACCGCATCGGTGCCGTCCAGGATGGCGTTAGCCACGTCGCCCGCTTCTGCACGGGTAGGGCGTGGGTTTTTGATCATCGAGTCCAGCATCTGCGTAGCGGTAATTACCACTTTGCGTGCGCGGTTACATTTCTTGATCATCATCTTCTGCGCGAAAATCACTTCTTCAACCGGGATTTCCACACCCAGATCGCCGCGCGCCACCATGATGCCGTCGGAAGCGTCCAGGATCTCATCAAAATTGTTCAGGCCTTCCTGATTTTCAATTTTAGAGATGATCTGAATATGCTCGCCGCCGTTCTGCTTCAGGTGCTCGCGAATTTCCAGCACGTCAGAACGCTTGCGGATAAAGGAGGCGGCAACAAAATCCACGCCCTGTTCGCAACCAAAAATCAGGTCACGCTTGTCTTTTTCGGCCAGCGCTGGCAGCTGGATAGAAACGCCAGGCAGGTTAACGCCTTTGTTTTCGCCCAGATCGCCGTTGTTCAGTACCTTACAAACCACGTGGTTTTCGGTCACTTCGGTGACTTCCATGCCGATCAGGCCATCGTCCACCAGGACGGTGTTGCCGATAGAGAGATCGGAAGTGAAGCCGGAATAGGTCACCGCCACGCGCTCGCTGTTGCCGATAACGGACTGGTCGGTAGTGAAGGTAAAGGTCTGACCGGCTTTCAACGACACGTCCGCGCCGCCTTCCAGCTTCATGGTACGAATTTCTGGCCCTTTGGTGTCCAGCAGAATAGCGGCCTGCTTGCCGGTTTTGCTCATCACCGCGCGCAGGTTAGCGATACGCTTACCGTGCTCATCGTAATCGCCGTGAGAGAAATTCAGACGCATAACGTTCATGCCCGCGTCCAGCAGGTTGGTCAACATTTCTTCCGATTCGGTTTTTGGACCGATAGTACAAACAATCTTGGTCTTTTTCATGACGAGTCATCTGTTAAGTTGTGATGGATGAAATAAAGCGTAATCCCGGTGATTGGGGGTGCGACCGCCCGAGCGGCGAACTGCGATACAGCTTAAGGATAGGTGACAGAAAAAAAGCGTGCAGAGGAAGTTTAAACGCGGTTTTGGCGCAGGCGCAAAGATCGGTTGCGCAACCAGCTATCGTTTTTGCTAAAGGGCCAACCATACGCTGAAACCATTCAAGTGAAACAACGTTTCGTATTATAGCTACTCAGCCCATTGAAAACCAATTAAAAAGTAGGCCGGAACGGGCGAAAGCTTGCACCAGATCAGATTGTTGCGCAAAAAAAGGCGGTGGCCGGGCGCAGAAACAGCCATTCGGGCGCGGGAAAGGGCAGCGCGGTGAAGCAAAGCGTTACGGGAAAAATCAGCAGACCGAAGCGAAAGATTATGGGAGATAAATAGCGCGTTGAAACAAGTGATTACACAAAACAGCGGCGTGGAAAGACGTGACGGGAGAAAGCAGAAGATGGTGCGTTCTAGAGGACTCGAACCTCCGACCCCCACCATGTCAAGGTGGTGCTCTAACCAACTGAGCTAAGAACGCAAGATGGTGCGTCCGAGTGGACTCGAACCACCGACCCCCACCATGTCAAGGTGGTGCTCTAACCAACTGAGCTACGGACGCACTGTGGTGCGTTCTAGAGGACTCGAACCTCCGACCCCCACCATGTCAAGGTGGTGCTCTAACCAACTGAGCTAAGAACGCATCATGCTGTCTGAGTGACAGCGGGGACGAATATTAACGACAGCCCTGGCGGCTTGCAAGCAGAAATCGCTATTTTCGGTGCGACTGCTGCGCAACTGTGCGAAGCGCAGCATTTTTAAACATCCGGTTTAAATGAAGATGTTAGCGGGCCGCGCGTGCCAGCAGCTGCGCTTCAGGCTGGCGCTGCAACCGCAGAATACGCCAGACCATCATAATCGCGCTGGAGGTCAGGCCAATAATAAAGCCTGTCCAGAAGCCCGCCGGGCCCATCGGCGCCACCACCCAGTCCGTTAATGCCAGAATGTAACCGCTGGGCAGGCCCAGCACCCAGTAAGCGATAAAAGTGATAAAAAAGATGGCGCGCGTATCTTTATAGCCGCGCAGAATGCCGCTGCCGATAACCTGAATCGAATCGGAAAACTGATAAATTGCGGCCAGCAGCATCAGCTGAGCCGCCAGCGCCACCACGGCCGGATTCTGATTATAAAGCAGCGCGATTTGCTCGCGAAACACCACCGTGAACAGCGCCGTCAGCAGCGACAGCGACATGCCCACGCCCTGCGCCGTCCATGCCGCTACGCGAGCGCCTTCGGTCGAGCCCTGACCAAGCCGGAAACCCACGCGGATAGTGGTGGCTGCGCCAAGAGAAAGCGGCAGTACAAACATCAGCGAGCTGAAGTTCAGCGCTATCTGGTGACCCGCCACCTCGACGATGCCCATCGGCGACACCAGCAGCGCGACGACGGCGAACAGCGTCACCTCAAAGAACAGCGCCAGCGCGACGGGAAGGCCGAGTTTAAAGAGGCGGGAAAGCGCTTTCGCATCGGGCGGACTGAACCGATCCGCCAGGCGGATATCGCGCATGGAAGAGGCGCGCGAAACCCATATTTTCATCGCGATAAACATTACCCAGTACACGGACGCCGTCGCCACGCCGCAGCCGACGCCGCCAAGCGCGGGCATCCCGAAATGGCCATAGATAAAAATATAGTTAACCGGAATATTCACCAGCAGCCCGAGAAAACCCATCACCATGCCCGGCTTGGTTTTGGCGAGGCCTTCGCACTGGTTGCGCGCGGTCTGGAAAAAAAGATAACCCGGCGCTCCCCACAGCAGCGCATGAAGATAGCCTACGGCTTTATCCGCCATCACGGGATCGATATTTTGCATAGAACGGATAACATAGCCGGCGTTATACAGCACAACCATAACCAGCAGGGAAGCGAAGGCGGCCAGCCAGTACCCCTGACGAACCTGGAAAGCGATACGATCGCGGCGGCCCGAGCCGTTGTACTGCGCCACAACCGGCGTGAGCGAAAGCAGCAAACCGTGGCCGAACAGAATGGCGGGCAGCCAGATAGATGTGCCGACCGCAACGGCAGCCATATCCGTTGCGCTGACGTCGCCGGCCATCACCGTATCCACAAAGCCCATAGCGGTTTGCGCAACCTGCGCAAAAATTACCGGAATTGCCAGCGCCAGCAATTGACGCGCCTCGGTCAGATACTTCTGCACATATACACCTGTTTTTTAACTGAAGGGAGAAAGACTATTTGGTATAGTTTTAAGATCAGACAAGAATAGCGAAAAATCCACCGAGGTCATAATTATGTTTACCGGTATTGTGCAGGGCACCGCAGAGGTGTTGGCAATTGAAGAGAAACCGAATTTTCGCACGCATATCGTCCGCCTGCCCGGACGATATGCTGCCGGGACTGGAGCTGGGCGCTTCCGTATCTCACAATGGCTGTTGCCTGACGGTGACCGGGGTTGACGGCAACCGCGTCAGTTTTGACCTGGTAAAAGAGACGCTGCGTATTACCAACCTGGGGGATTTAAAGCCCGGCGATATTGTTAACGTAGAGCGCGCGGCGAAATTCAGCGATGAAATCGGCGGCCATTTAATGTCCGGTCATATTATGACTACCGCCGAAATCTGCAAAATCCTGACGTCTGAAAATAACCGCGAAATATGGTTTAAGCCGCAGGACAGCGAGCAGATGAAATATATTCTGCACAAAGGCTTTATTGGGATTGACGGCATCAGCCTGACGGTTGGCGAAGTCACCAAAAGCAAATTCTGCGTGCATCTGATCCCGGAAACGCTGGCAAGAACCACGCTGGGCGGCAAGCGGCTGGGCGACAGAGTGAATATTGAAATCGATCCGCATACCCAGGCGATTGTGGAAACCGTTGAGCGCGTGCTGGCGCAGCGTGAAGCGGCGCTGCTGGCGGCGGCCGCTGCGGAAATTCAGCCGGAAGAGTAATAAACAAGGTCGGCTTAGTGGCCGACCTTGTCCGCTAGTGCGGCACCCGCAATCCGCCCTCTTTACCGTGGGTAAAGACCACCTGCCAGAGCTGAATATCCCGCGCGCGGAAAGCGCCCGCACAGGCGTTAAGGTAGTAGCTGAACATGCGCTTAAAGCGTTCGCCATATTTATCCGCCAGCTGCGGCCACGCGGCTAAAAAGCGCTGGTGCCAGGCCATCAGCGTCAGATCGTAATCCGCCCCAAAGTTGTGCCAGTCTTCCATCACAAAATGCGGTTCGTGCGCCTCGGCAATATGGCGTACGGAGGGCAGGCAGCCGTTAGGGAAAATATATTTATCGATCCACGGATCGACATTATCGTCCGTTTTGTTCGCACCAATGGTATGCAGCAAAAAGATGCCGTCCGGCTTCAGATTGCGATCGACCACGTTAAAGTAAGTGGCGTAATTTTTTGGCCCGACGTGCTCAAACATACCAACGGAAACGATGCGGTCAAACTGCTGATCGAGGTCACGGTAATCCTGTAGCAGGATGGTGACGTCCAGCCCTTCACCACGTTGCTGCGCCAGCTTCTGCTGCTCGGCGGAGATCGTCACGCCAGTCACCTTGACGTTGTAATGCCGCGCCGCATAAGCCGCCAGCCCGCCCCAGCCGCAGCCGATATCAAGCAGCGACATACCGGGTTCCAGCTGAAGTTTCTCGAAGATCATTTTTAATTTAGCCTGCTGCGCCTGCTCCAGCGTTTCCGCCTCTTTCCAGTAGCCGCAGGAGTATTGCATGTAGGGGTCAAGCATCAGCGTAAAAAGGTCATTACCAAGGTCATAATGCTCTTTGCCGACAATCCAGGCGCGCTTGCGGGATTGCAGATTAGTGAGGCGCGCGGCGGCGATGCGCAGCGTATCTTTAAAATGGCGAGGAAGCTGCTGATCCAGCTTAGCCAGCAGCACGCGGTGAAAAAACATATCCAGCTGCTCGCACTCCCACCAGCCGTCCATATAGCTTTCGCCCAGGCCCAGCGACCCTTCCTGCATCACGCGTTTAAAAAAATCGGGATGGGTCACCTGAATATCCCAGGGACGGGTGCCGTTAATTTCGATATCCGCGTTGCGTAACATTTCCTGGGCGATTCGATACCACTGATTTTCTTCCAGGCTCACTTCTTCTATACACGATGAACTCATAGCTTCCCCATCACCCTTCGTGATTGAAACCTGAGAAAAAGAATCATCAATTTCCACAGGGTTTGAGAAAACGCACGCTTAGCCGTGCGCCTGATATCCGGCGTTACAGAGGATTGAACTGAAACCTACAGAATGAGGGTGACGCCTGCCACAAAAGAGAACACCCGGACAACCCTGTCAGGAATCAAAAAAATGATACAAAGTTGTTATGAATTATTGCCTGAAATTGAGTATATGCTCACCTCAGGCAATATTCAACGCCTTATCGTTAGGACGCTAACTAAATAGATTCAGCCAGTTAACGACGGCTCTGAGCGTGGGTCAGGGGAGCGTTGGCTAACGTCGTCCTTTGTAAAATATAGCCAATAATTGTCAAAAACACAGTACTGAGCATGACCAGCGACGTGGTGGCGAGCGGGTTAGCAATAAAACCGGAAACAATCATGCTGGCGACGAAGCAGAGACCAAGCTGCAGCGTGTTTTGCAGCGCGGCTGCTTTACCGCTGGCCTGCGGAAAAGGCAGCAGCGCATTCGCCACCACAATCGGATAGATAGCGCCGTTGGCCAGCGCCATACCGCAAAACGGCAGCAGCAGCGCCCAGGTCGAAGGCGTTTCCACCTGTGCGGCGATGAAAAACGCGCCCACGCTGAGGGCATACAGCGTCAGCAGCCAGGGCAGCAGCGAAGCGCCTTCGGTCTGCTTCAGCAGCGCCCGACAGCCGTAGCCGCCGGCGAGAAAGGCCAGCGTCTGCGGCACGTAGCTAAGGCCGATATCGCCCGGCGACATGCCCAGTTCGGCCAGAATAAATGGCGAACCGGTCAGCCAGGCGAAAAAGCTGGCGGAGCAGGCGGCGTAAATCAGCACGTTGCCGCTCCAGATCGGTGACTTCAGCAGCGTGAAGAAACCTACTTTCGCCTCTTCTTTATGCTCTTTTGGCGCAGGCGTCGACAGAAAAAGCGTGGCGACCAGCAGGATCAGGGCCAGCAGCAGCAGCGCCAGGAAAATCGACCGCCAGGCAAAGTGGTTCAGCAGCCAGGCACCCAGCAGCGGGGCCAGCGCCGGCGACAGCGCCACCAGCGGCATAATAGTGGCAAACACGCGGTTGGCCTGCGCGCCGGAATAGCGATCGATTACCAGCGCCTGCCAGCTGACGGCGGCGGCGCAAATGCCTACCGCCTGTAAAAAGCGCAGCGTCAGCAGCATGGTGGTGGATTCCGCCCACCACATTGCGCCGCAGCTGACGGCAAACAGCCCCAGCCCCATCAACAGCACCGGCTTGCGGCCAATGCGGTCGGAAAGCGGCCCCCAGAACAGCTGCGCGCTGGCAAACCCGGCCAGGAACAGGCTGAGGCTGGCGCTGATGACGCCCGCTTCGGTTTGCAAATCCTGCTGCATCGCCGTAAAGGCGGGCAGATACATATCGGTGGCAAGAAAACCCGCAACGCTGAGCAGCGCGAGGTAAAGTAAAAATCCTTTCGACGGCATGAGATTTTGCTCTTTTTTATCAGGTGAATAGCGGACGGCAGTGTAAAAGAGTGCGATAGCGGTTGTGAAACGGTAATATTTGCGTCTTGCGTTCAAAAATTTTGCAGGAAGAATATGTGGTCAGAACACTCGCTTGAGGTGATTGATGCGGTCGCCCGAACCGGCAGCTTTACCGCCGCAGCGGCGGAGCTGCATCGCGTTCCGTCCGCCATCAGCTATACCGTGCGCCAGCTGGAAGAGTGGCTGGCGGTGCCGCTGTTCGAGCGGCGTCACCGGGACGTGGTCTTAACGGCGGCGGGCGAGGTCTTTATTCAGGAAGGGCGGAGTGTTATCAAAAAAATGCTTGCCACGCGACGCCAGTGTCAGCAGGTCGCCAACGGCTGGCGCGGCCAGCTGAATATTGCCGTCGATCGCATTGTTAAAACCGCGCGTACGCGCCAGCTGGTGGTGGATTTTTACCGACATTTTCCCGATATGGAACTGCATCTTTCACCGGAGGTATTCAACGGCGTATGGGATGCGCTGGCCGACGGCCGGGTTGACGTGGCGATAGGCGCGACGCAGGCCATTCCGGTCGGCGGACGCTTCGCCTTTCGCAATATGGGAATGCTCAACTGGCGCTGCGTGGTGAAGGCGGATCATCCGCTTGCGCAACACCGGGAGAAGGTTAGCGAGGAGGCGATCCGGGAGTGGCCTTCGCTGGTGCTGGAAGATACCTCGCGCGCGCTGCCGAAAAGAACCACCTGGACGCTGGATAATCAGCGACGGCTGGTCGCGCCGGACTGGGAGAGCGCGTTTGATTGCCTGCTGGCCGGGCTGTGTGTCGGCATGGTGCCGGGGCATCTTGCGCAACCGCTGCTGCAAAACGGCTCGCTGTGCGAACTGAGGCTGGATCCGCCTTTTCCGGATAGCCCCTGCTGCGTCAGCTGGTCGGAACAGCAGGCGTCGCCAGCGCTGCGCTGGCTGCTGGATTATTTAGGCGAAACGGAAACGCTGAACAGCGAATGGCTGCGGGAGGCGTAAAAGACGGGCAGCGGATGGCCGCCCGTGCGCTTAGCGACGGTAGTCGAGGAAAGGGCCGTCCGCTACGGAGCGACGTTCAATCAGCGTCGGATGCACTTCAATCGTCTGCGGCTCTTCGCGTTTGCTGGTAATACGATCGAGCAGCATATTGAAGGCCGTTGCGCCCAGACGCTCTTTCGGCTGGTGGACGGTGGTCAGCGCGGGGGTAAAGTAGCGCGAGTTGCGCACGTTATCATACCCGATCACCGAAATATCCTGCGGTACGCGCAGGCCCATCTCGTCTGCGGCGCAAATCGCGCCCATCGCCATCACGTCGCCGCCGCAGAATACCGCGGTAGGACGCTGTTTTTGCGCCAGCAGCTGCTGCATGGCGCGATAGCCCGATTCCGGCTCAAAATCGCCCTGAACCAGCCACTCTTCGCGCAGCGTAATCCCCGCTTCGTTCAGCGCCTTGAGGAAGCCGGCATGACGACCGCCGCCGGTATTGCGCTCCATATGGCCCGGGATCACGCCGATATCGCGGTGGCCGCGATCGATCAGATAGCGGCCTGCCAGATAACCGCCTTCAAAAGCGTTATCGAGAATAGTGTCGGTAAAATCGCCGCGCGACTCGCCCCAGTCCATGACGACCATCGGGATGTTGCGGTGATCTTCCAGCATCTTAATCAGCTCATCCGGGTACTCGGCGCACATGACCAGCAGGCCATCGACGCGTTTTTGCGCCATCATCGACAGATAGGCCTGCTGCTTTTCCAGTTCGTTATGCGCGTTGCCCAAAATCAGCGTATAGCCTTTGGCAAAACAGCTGTGTTCAACCGCCTCAATAATTTCGGCGAAATAGGGCGCCTCGCTGGAGGTCGCCAGCAGGCCAATGGTTTTGGTGTTATTGACCTTCAGGCTGCGGGCCACGGCGCTGGGCGAATAGTGCAGCGCTTTGATCGCTGCCCAGACGGCTTCCCGCGTGTCTTCAGCGACAAAGCGGGTTTTATTAATGACGTGGGACACCGTGGTGGTTGAGACACCGGCGCGTTTGGCCACATCTTTTATGGTTGCCATGGAAAAAGACTCCTGCGCTGTTCAGTAAGTCACTGAAAAGCGGTTTGTTAAACGATTGCCTGGAATGATGATAATCCTGATATAAGTTGCGCATAATTTGTTGCGGAATGGTTATAACAGGAGGGAGTTCAGGGTGGCGAAACAGACTTGAGCAGAACATCATGTCGGCTAAATGCCTGTTGCGCAACAAACCGTGGATTCTAACAAGAGCAGGCGCAGAACACGAGGGTTTTAGGGCAACAGGCGAAAATTTTGCGCAAATAAGAGTAAACCGGCCCGGATCGTTTGCGCGATCCGGGCCTCCAGCCTGCTGAGTGGGCTAGCGGATAGTTTTCGGCGTCATGACGCGGCGAGCGCCGACGTAGTGCTGCTCCCAGTAATCTTCGCTGAGCATACTCACCTGGATATCCTTGCCGGTACGCGGCGACTGGATAAACTTGCCGTTGCCCAGGTAAACGCCAACGTGATCCGCCGAGGCGCGGCCGTTGATGCTGAAAAATACCAGATCGCCTTTTTCCAGCTCGTTGCGCTTGATCGAAGCCGCATCCCGCAGATGGTACATTTCGTTAGCGGTGCGAGGGATCTTAAACTTCACCAGATCTTTATAGGCATACCAGACCAGACCGCTACAGTCGAAACCGGTCTTGGGCGAGGTGCCGCCCCAGAGATAGGGCTTGCCCAGCTGGTTCATCAGCTTGCTCATCGCCGTTTCGCGGGCTTTCTGATAGCGGGCGCGATGCGCTTTGCTGAGCTTAAGCGGGGCCGAGGCCGAGCCGCTGGTTAAGGCTTCCGTCTCTTCGTTGCGCAAGCGATGACGACCATAGCGTTTCTTGGGCGGCAGCGCAGCGGCGACGGTCTGCGTTTTTTTGCGCAGCTTAAACTTTTTAGCAAGGGGCGAACGGCTTTTGGTTGGGCTGGCTTCTTTTACTTTACGTGTAGAGGTTTTCACCGGGCGGCGCTTGCGGCGATCGTCTTCACGAGCAGGCGTGGCGCTGTCTGCTTTGTGGTGGTCCGCTTTAACGGCAGCGTGTGGCGATGCGTGCGCCACAGACATAAACAGCTGGGCAAAGGCCAGCATCAGCAACGTGATGAGTAAACGCATCTTTACCATTAACAGTTTGTGCTCCCGCCAGTGGCAAGAGCATGGCTAAATAAGGAGATCTGCGCCTGGGCAGTCAGTCAGGACGATTCTAATCGAACTCTTTACTAAAAAGTAAGGCCTTTTTTGTTTCAATCGTCGCAAAGCGGTAAAAGCTGTAAAATTTAGCCTGTTCAAACATTTATCTGCGCAAATTTGCCGCTGATATTTACAGTTAACGCAGCACCGCCGGACCGAAAATGGTATTTTAACATTTTGTTTTCCGACCGTAGCGTCAGCGGGCGACTGAAAATGACATTTTCATCACGCTCGCAGACTCGCTACACTATACAGACACGAAGTAGCCGATTGAGGAAGGCATTTATGAGCACCATTGAGAAGATTGAGCGCCAGATCGCAGAAAACCCGATTCTGCTGTATATGAAAGGTTCCCCAAAACTGCCAAGCTGCGGCTTTTCCGCGCAGGCCGTACAGGCGCTGTCCGCCTGCGGCGAGCGTTTCGCCTATGTCGATATCCTGCAGAATCCGGAAATTCGTGCTGAGCTGCCTAAATACGCCAACTGGCCGACTTTTCCACAGCTGTGGGTAGACGGCGAGCTGGTCGGCGGCTGTGACATCATTATTCAGATGTTTCAGGCGGGCGAACTGCAGCAGCTGATCAAAGAGACGGCGCAGAAATATCCTTCCGACGCAACAGAATAAAACGTTGCGCTAAGCGAAGAGACTATCGGACAGGCCTGACAATGCGTCAGGCCTGTTTTTTTTAGTCGAGGTTCGCCGTTTCCGCCAGCGGCCAGCCGCCCAGACGTTTCCAGCGATTAACCAGCTCACAGAACAGATCGGCCGTCTGCACGGTATCATACAGCGCGGAATGCGCCTGCGAACTGTCGAAAGGCATTCCGGCGGCCGTACAGGCTTTCGCCAGCACCGTTTGCCCCAGCACCAGACCGCTCAGCGCGGCGGTATCAAAGGTGACAAACGGGTGGAAAGGATTACGCTTCAGCCCGGCTCTTTCCGCCGCGGCATTCATAAAATTCAGATCGAAAGTGGCGTTATGAGCCACCATGACGGCACGATTGCAGCCCTGATCTTTGATACCTTTGCGCACGGCTTTAAAGATGGCGTGCAGCGCTTCGTACTCGCTGACCGCGCCGCGCAGCGGATTGGCAGGATCGATGCCGTTAAAGGCCAGCGCTTCGGGTTGCAGAACAGACCCTTCGAACGGCTCAACGTGAAAATGGAGCGTTTCGTCTTTCTCCAGCCAGCCATCGTCGTTCATTTTCAGCGTGACGGCGGCCACTTCCAGTAAGGCGTTGGTTTTGGCGTCGAAACCGGCGGTTTCAACATCGATCACTACCGGATAAAAACCGCGAAAACGGCTGCTGAGGGCGTTAAGTTCGTTCGATTCGGACATCAGGATCTCACAGGCGAAAATTGAGCGCGTATTATGGCAAATTTCGGCATGGGTTGCAGCAGGGGAAGGGGAAAGAAGGGTGCCGGGAAGGCACCCCGACGCGTTACGCGCCCAGGCCGTGGCCCGCGTGTTTGTTTTCGATCAGTTCGATTTTATAGCCGTCCGGATCTTCCACAAAGGCGATAATGGTGGTGCCGCCTTTAACCGGGCCGGCTTCACGAGTTACGTTGCCGCCTTCGTTGCGGATACGGTCGCAGGTAGCCGCCACGTCGTCCACGCCCAGCGCGATATGGCCGTAGGCATCGCCCAGGTCATATTTATCCACGCCCCAGTTATAGGTCAGCTCAATCACCGCGCCTTCGCTCTCTTCGGTATAGCCTACGAAAGCCAGCGTGTATTTATATTCGGTGTTTTCACTGGTGCGCAGCAGGCGCATGCCCAGAACTTTAGTATAGAAATCAACGGAGCGTTGCAGATCGCCAACGCGCAGCATGGTGTGAAGTAAGCGCATAACATCCTCTTTGAACAAACGTTATCATCCGATAACAAGCATAGCCTGAATTCCTGCCGTTACGGGAACCAGCAGGCATTCCCGGCGGTAAAACGTCCTTCAGGCCGTTTTACCCGCGTGAGAGAATAGCAGCTATAGCCTGGCGGAAACCAGGAAATGCGTGCTTTCTCGCGCCGTCAGACGTCGGACGGCGATAAAACCCGCAGGCGCTTACAGGAACGGATAGTCCGTGTAGCCTTCTGCGCCGCCGCCGTAAAAGAGTTCCGGGCGTTGCTCGTTCAGCGGCGCGTTCTGCCGCAGGCGCTCGACCAGATCCGGATTGGCGATGTAGTCGCGGCCAAAGGCTACGGCGTCGATCAGGCCTTGTTCAATCAGCGCTTCCGCTTTCTCAGCGCTGTAGCCGCCTGCGCCCACAATCACGCCGGGATAAGCGGCGCGGATCGCCTCGCGGAAGGCATCGCTGTAAGGCTTGCCGCCCGCCCAGTCCGGTTCTGAAATATGCAGATAGGCCAGATTGCGCTTCGCCAGCTCGCCGATGTAGTAAAGCGCGGCGGCTTCCTGATCTTCGCCGTTATCCAGACCGTTAAACGGCCCGAGCGGCGAAATACGAATGCCGATCCGGTCGGCGCGCCAGCCGTCAATGGCCGCATCCACCACTTCCAGCGCAAAGCGCGTGCGATTTTCCACGCTGCCGCCGTAGGCATCCGTGCGCTGGTTAGACGCGGGCGAAATAAACTGATGCATCAGGTAACCATGCGCGGAATGCAGCTCCACCAGGTCAAAATCCGCTTCGCGCGCGTTGATCGTGGCCTGACGGAAATCGTTGATCACGTCGTCGATCTCATCCAGACGCAGCTCGCGCGGCGTGGAGGTCGCTTCACGGATTGTCCGGCCCTGGTCATCGCGCAGAGAGGTGCGGGTTTCGGCATTGATGGCGGAAGCCGAAACGGGCGCTTTACCTTCCGGTTGCAGGCTGCTGTGGGAAATACGTCCGGTATGCCACAGCTGCACCGAACTGTGGCCACCTTCCTGATGGATGCCGGCGTTAATCGCTTTCCACGCGGCGATCTGCTCGGCGGTATGCAGGCCGGGCGCGCCGGCGTAGCCTTTTGCCTGGAAGGAAATCTGCGTGGCTTCGGTGATCACCAGCCCGGCGCTGGCGCGCTGGCGGTAATATTCACCCATCAGCGGCGTAGGAATATCGCCCGGTTCGATGCTGCGCAGGCGCGTCAGCGGCGCCATAAAGATGCGGTTAGGCACCACAATCGCGCCAAGTTTTAAAGGGGTAAAAAGTTTTTTCAGCTGCATTTATCGCTCCTGGGAAACCGGCTGCCAACCGCCGATACGGCGGTGGCAAAGCCAAAATTTTCAGTGACTATTGAGCGTAGTAGAGAAATTGCCGCTACCTGCAACGGTACGGCACGAACGGATCATATCCAGCGCGGGCTGGTACTCTTTGGTTTCAATATTCATCATTCCCAGCAGCGTATGGAAAACGTTGTCCTGCGACACCGCCGCGCCGGAAGCCTGCCGCAGGCAGGTACTATTGATGCCAAAGGCGCTGGCGTAGCCGTCAGAAAGCCACAGCAGAAAGGGAATATGCGTCTGCTGAGTGGGCGCAATCAGATAAGGCGCGCCGTGCAGATACATCCCACGCTCGCCCAGCGATTCACCGTGGTCGGAAAGATAAATCAGCGCGACGTTGTAGCGGCTGCTGTAGGTCTTCAGCAGGCCAATGGTGTCATCCAGCATCGAATCGGTATAGACGAGCGTATTGTCATAGGTATTGACCAGCGCCTGGCTGTCACAGTCCTGGATCTGGTTACTGTCGCAGGTCGGAGTAAAGGGCCGCTTGTCTGCCGGATAGCGCCGGTAGTAAGCCGGGCCGTGGCTGCCCATCTGATGCAGCACAACTACCGTGTCGTTTTTCATGCTGTCCAGATAGCGATCCAGCCGCCACAGCAGCACGTCGTCAAGGCAGTAATCGTCACGGCAAAAGTTCTTCAGCTGCCAGCGCGTCATGTCGGTATGCGGCACGCGGTCACAGGCGCCCTTACAGCCGCCGTCGTTTTCCCGCCACAGCACGCTGACGCCCGCATGGGCCATTACGTCCAGCAGCCCTTCCTGATGGCGCGCCAGGCTGGCATCGTAATGCTCGCGCGGCATATTGGAAAACATACAGGGTACGGAAATGGCCGTTTCCGTCCCGCACGAAGTGGCGTTGGGATAATAGATGACGTTATCTTTTGCCAGCTTCGGATTAGTGTTGCGCACATAGCCGCCGAGTGAAAAATTTTCCGCCCGCGCCGTTTCGCCCAGCACAAACACCACCAGCGTTTTTTTCTGCTGCGCTAAAATCTGCGGGCCTTTACGTGCATCCTGGCCGATTTTAATCAGCGTGCGATCGCCGTCAAACCAGCGATTATCAATATAGTGGCCAATGCCGCTGACGATATTGACCGGCGTAATCATCTTCACCAGGCCTTTATTGTTACGGATAAGCGAGGCGTAATCTTTATAAAACAGCGCGGCGACCAGCAGGATCGCCAGCAGCGCAGCCAGGGCCGTTCCGGTGCGAAAAGCGATATTCATCCACCATGGACGCCGCGTTACAATCCTGACCCGCCAGATAAGCAGCGCGGGTAGCAGGCCCAGCAGAAGCAGCCAGAGGATATAGCGCAGGCTGAACAGGGCGGTCGCTTCCTGCAGATCCGTTTCAAACACGTTCTGGATCATATTGGTGTCGATAACGGTGCCAAAGCTGTAAATAAAATAGTTGGCCGCCGCGCTGACGATAGCCAGAAAAATTAACAGGGGTTTTCTGATCCACGGCAGGGCGGCCACGCTAAAAATAAACAGAAATCCGCAGAACAGCACCAGCGGCATGGTGGCAGCGAAAAAATAATCCTTCAGCTCGCTGTAAGGGATACGCTCCCAGGCGTGAAAAAAGAACAGCGCATTCGGGATAAGCGTAAAAAACAAGGCAGCATAAAAGTTAAAACTGATTTCATTGCAGCGTAAAGCAGTCAGCTTCATAAAGGTTCATCAGCAGTAAGCGGTGAATGAGCATAGCTTTGTTAGCACAATTAAACATTAACTGAGGCTAAACGATGTTAAAAGACTAACATTAATATTACATTTAAATTTTCCCTGCATAAGGAGCGACGTTGGCCGAACAACTGGAGTTTTTCCCCGTTCCCAGCCCGTGCCGGGGGATCTGTCAGAGCGACGATCGCGGCTACTGCCGTGGCTGCCTGCGTAGCCGCGAGGAGCGCTTTAACTGGATGAAGTTCAGCGATGCGCAAAAACGCGAGGTGCTGCGGCTTTGTCGTCTGCGCTGGCAACGACTGTATCGTGTCGGCAAACCGGCCGAGCCGGACGAACCGGAACAGCCTTCTTTGTTTTAGTAGACAGATTCTTATGCAGTTCTGCAAATAGCGGCCAGGCTTATAGCTTCCACAGCAAAATGTGAGGAAGTGTAATGAGACGTATAAACCTGCTTATGGTATCGCTGGCCTTTTGCGGCCTGGCCCAGGCCGCCAGCGAAAAAGTCGATATCAGGCTTGCCACCCCTGAAGGCGCGGGCGACAGTATTGGCCAGGTAACGATAGCAGAAACGGCCTATGGCCTGAGCTTTACGCCGCAGCTGAAAGATTTACCTGCGGGTATTCACGGCTTTCACGTACACGCCAACGGCAGCTGCGATCCAAAAACCACCGACGGGAAAGCGGTTGCCGCAGGCGCGGCGGGCGGCCATCTCGATCCGCAAAAAACCGGCAAGCATCTGGGACCGTGGCAGGATGGTCATCTGGGCGATTTACCGGCCCTTTATGTGAGCGCCGACGGCACGGCGACCTATCCGGTGCTGGCGCCGCGCATTAAAAAACTGTCGGATATTAAAGGCAAAGCGCTGATGGTGCATGCCGGCGGCGATAACCATGCCGATCATCCTGCGCCGTTGGGCGGCGGAGGCGGCCGTTTCGCCTGCGGGGTGATCTAACCAAACCGCCGCCGCTCGTCGCGGCGGCAGGTTTATTGCTTAACGCACCACGCTAATATGATCGACTTCGATTTCGGTATGCCCGCCATTTTTATCCACGTCGCCGACCACGCGCACGGTTTTGCCAATCGCTACGTGATTGTCTTCCCACTCGTCATCATCAATGTCGATGCGGATTTTCCCGGTGCTGTCCTGCAGCCAGTAAAGATCGTCGTCGCCTGCATGTCCGGTGATTTTGCCTGTCAGCACCACGCGAGTATCATCGCGCAGCGTTTTCGCCTCTTTAACCGTGACGGTTTTTGCCGCGTGAGCATAAGCCAGCAGAGAACAGGCGAGCAGAAGAACGGTAGCCAGAATTTTTTTCATCATGATCCCTCATTCGTTAAACTCCATGTAAGCGTGGCCCAGTATAAATGAAAAATTCGGTGTTATGTCAATGTCGAAGCCTGCTGCAGCTGTGAGAGCGAGCAGTAAAGCCGCCAGGCAATACCCGCCAGTTCCGTTTCGCTTTTTGTTTTGCCCGCCGCCAGCAGATCCAGATTTTCCTGCAGTTCCTTTAACGTCTCTTCCAGCGCGTGCTGCTGTACGCCTTTACCGCTGATAATACGATGCAGATTGCTCAGCATGGCGTCCCGCACCGCCAGCAGTGCGGGCGAATCACACTGCCAGTCGCGCAGCTGCCAGACAATGTGCGAACAGTTCAGCAACACCACGCCCCAGCGCAGCAGCCACAGCCTGGCCGGCTCGTCACGGCTGGCGTTCAGCTGGTTGACCCGATAGTAAATCAGCGACTCAAAGCGGCTCTGGCTAAGGTGCGGCCTGCGGCTGAGCTGATCGAGAAACTCGCGGCGCAGCGCCCGGATATGGCGGCGGCTGCGCCGCTTGTCGGAACTGGGCCGCAAAATAAGAAAAGCCAGCCACGCAAGCAGCACGCCGCACACCTTGGCGATATTATTGTTAATAAAGCTTTGATAGTCATAGGTGGGCGGATTGGTAACGGCAAGAAACGAGCCGCCAAACACAATCAGCTGGCCCCACAGCGCGGCGCGCTTTTTCTGCTGCACCTTGAAAAGCTGTAGCGTGACCAGCAGCGGAAACAGCAGCAGCAAAAACTGCCACAGCACGCTGATTTGCACCATCAGGCCGAACTTGATGATAAAGCTGAACACGGAAAGCAGCAGCAGCGTTTTCAGCAGCAGCGACACGCTGCTGACGGGCGAAGGCACGGAGGAGTAGAGCACGCAGCTGATGGCGGCCAGCGTTAACGCTGCCGAGCCCGCATCCCACTGGGTGGCGATGGTAAAAGCGCAGCCCAGCACGATCACGCTAAAGGTGCGCAGGGCGCTCCAGCTGGCTTCCGCGCTGTCGCTGTGCCTGGCGAGCGCCGGGGCGGCGGGCGGTGCGAGGCGGGTATCGTCGTCGGCCTGTTCAAACAGCCGCAGCCAGCGGCGGATATTCAGCCACAGCCAGCAGAAATAGCGCAGACGATGCCAGAAAGCCTGATAGCGATAGTCGCTTTGATCCTGCGGCGCGGCGCTGGCGAGCAGTCGCGCCAGACGATATTTATCGCAGTCGGCGCTCGCCAGCTCATCCAGCAGCTGCTGTACAACGGTATAGAGGCCTTCCGGCGCGTCGGGCCAGTTCAGCAGCATTCGGCGCAGGCTGGAGATCACGCTGGTGAGGCGCAGCTGCTGATGCAGGATATAGTTCAGCACGTTGTTTTGCCGACGAAAGCGATAATGGCTCCAGAACGCCTGAATACGCAGCAGATTAAGCGTGAGGATCTGCCCAATAACGTTTTCATGCGCGCTACGCACATTATCGGTGCTTTCGCGTTGCAGCAGCAGTCGTCCATGATCCAGCAGGCGAAGATGCATCTCTTTCAGCGAGTTAATCAACGTCTCGCCGTCCGAGGTGCTGGGCAGGATCATCATCATCAGGCCGCCGCACAGGATGCCGGTAATCACTTCGCAAACGCGCGCCTGGGTAATCTCCCACAGATCGCCGATTTCCGTAATATTAACCGTGGTAAACACAATAATGGCGGCGGTGTAGCCCGCCAGGGAAAACGCATAGGCAACGTTATTTTGATAATGGTTCTGGATCCAGGTGCAGAGCGCCAGCCAGCCCGCGATAGCCAGCGCAAACAGCCAGGGTTCGTTCAGCGTATAGCCCGCGATCAGCAGCGCCGCGCCCGCGCCCAGCAGGCTGCCCGCAATCCTGCCCAAACTTTTGCTGATTACGCCGCCGACGGTCGGAAAACTCACCACAGCGGCGGAAGTCATCGCCCAGTAAGGCTCGTCCAGCGCCAGCGCATAGGCGATGCTCAGCGCCAGACACATCGCGAGGGCATTGCGCAACGCGTAGCGCCACTGGCCTCGGGTCGCTTTGATCCACGGCAGGTTTTGCCACTCCAGCCACTGCCAGTTCATGGCGCAACGGTGATGGTGCAGGTGGTGCCCGCTACCAGCGGCAAATCTTTTGGCCACGCGGCCAGGCGAATACGCACCGGCACGCGCTGCGCAAGGCGCACCCAGGGCACGTTCGGTTTGATATCGGGAATGAGTGAGCTGTCGCTTTCCACGCTTTGATCGTAAATAGCGCGGCCAATGCTTTCGACCTCGCCGTGCAGCACGCGGTTATCGCTGTAAAGCCGCACGGTCGCGCGATAGCCGGGACGAATATGGCGCAGCTTGGTCTCTTCAAAATAGCCCATCACATAAAAAGAGTGGCTGTCGACCAGCGCGAAGACCGGCGTTCCGCTGGTGGCATAGTTACCGGGCCGCACCACCAGATTGCTGATCCAGCCGTCGGTTGGCGCGGCGATTTGCGTCTGGGTCAGGTTCCAGCGCGCCTGTTCCAGCTGCGCCTGAGCGGCCTTTGCCGCCGCCGCCAGCGACTTCGCGTTCAGCTCGGCCGCATCCAAATCTTCTGCGGAAATCACGTTGCGTGGCAGGCTCTGACGCCGCCGCGACTCATGCTGAGCCTTCAGCAGATCGGCCTGTGCCTTCGTCAGCTGCGCCTCGGCGTTCAGCACCGCGATGCGATAAGGCTCGGCGTCCAGCGTCAGCAGCGGCGTGCCTTTGGTCACGAACTGGTTATCTTTTACCAGCAGCGTTTCAATGCGCCCGGAAACCTGCGGCGTGATATTAACCAGCTCGGCGCGCACCTTACCGTCCCGCGTCCACGGTGACTGCATATAAAAATTCCATAGCCACCAGCCTGCGCAAAGCGCGGCGGCGAAGAAGATCAGCGTTGAAAAATATTTTAGCGAGTTGAATTTCATACGAATGCCATCAGTAGCCACAGCGAAGCGCTGACGCAGAGAATAAACAGGGAAAGGTCGAGCAGGGTGGGATGCCAAATCTCGCCGGAATAGATCCAGCTGCGCAACACGGGGTGGATCAGCAGCCAGAGGAAAAACCCGGCCAGCACGGCTTTAAACAGCGGCGGAAAATAGAGCGACGCGCCGAAAACCAGGTCGGTTAGCGGCGAAACAGCCGCCGTAAAAGCATTGTTCACTTAAAGCACTCCTTGTTACCCAGGTCACAGCATAGCTGTAGATTGGCATTACGCTTAATGTGAATGATATTTGTATTCTGTCCTGTAAACTCGCAGAATAGCCTGGAATGAGGCTTGATAGCTAGCAAGCTAATTATAAGGAGAGGAAATTGGATACCCCATTAGGAACGGATCTCGCAAGACTGGTGCGCATCTGGCGATCGCTAATCGACCAGCGCCTGAAACCCCTGGAGCTGACGCAGACGCACTGGGTCACGCTGCACAATATTCATCAGCTGCCGCCGGAGCAGTCGCAGATCCAGCTGGCCAAAGCCATCGGCATTGAACAGCCTTCGCTGGTACGCACGCTGGATCAGCTGGAAGAAAAAGGGCTGATTACCCGCACCACCTGCGCCAGCGATCGTCGCGCCAAGCGCATCAAGCTGACCGAGGAAGCGGCGCCGATCATTAGCGAAGTCGAGCATGTTATCGACGCCACGCGGGATGATATTTTGGCTGGTATCTCCCAGCAGGAGATCGACCAGCTGGTGACGCTAATCGCCAGGCTGGAAAAGAATATTCTGGATCTGCAAAACCGCGAATAAAAGAACCGGCGATTGCCGGTTCCTCGGTTAGCGTGGCGAAACGGTGATCTGGCTGCCGTTGGAAGCCAGCGCGACGCGCTGCCCTACAGCGAAACGGCTGTTGCCCTGTTTCTGCACGACCATAATGGTGTTGCCGTCATCCTTACGGATCTCCAGCTCCACGCCCTGAGTTTTGTTTATGGATCCCTGTACGCCCTGACCGGCCACGCCGCCGGCAATTGCGCCTGCCGCCGTCGCCAGGCTGCGGCCCGTGCCGCCGCCAACGGTATTACCCAGGAAGCCGCCGAGCACCGCGCCGCCGAGCGCGCCGATCACATTGCTGTCGTCGCCGCCCTGGATCTGGACGGGACGGACGCCAACCAGCGTGCCGTAAGTGACGCTCTGCACCTGTTTCGCTTCCGAGGCGGTGTAAACGTCGCCGGAAAGCGAGCTGTCATTGGCGCAGCCTGCTAAAGTCACACCGGTCAGTGCTACGATCATCATGCGCTTCAACATCATCAAACTCCTTTCTTTTCCATGTGCTGCAGTCAATTGCGCAGCGATCAATAACCTAATTATATGGTACAGGCAATGCCTGCTGTGTGGTTACGTCAAAAAATTGCTTTAAGCATAGCGCAGTGCGGGTAAACCTGAAATCAATGCCGGCGCGGAAAGCGCAGTAAAAAGTCTGTCATCATGTAAAAATGCACAGTTAATCATAGAATTGCTGCACCGTTTTTGCGACGCTGTACCCAGGTTTGATATTCCCACAGCGGGTAAGGGACTTTGATGAGATCGGGACGTTATATAGGCGTAATGTCAGGAACCAGTCTGGACGGCGTGGACGTGGTGCTGGCCGCAATTGACCCGCAGATGGTGGCGCAGCAGGCCAGCTACTGCCATCCCATGCCGCTGGCGCTGCGCCAGGAGATCCTGGCGGTCAGCCAGGGGCAGTCGCTGACGCTTTCCCGGCTGGGGCAGCTGGATACGCGGCTGGGCCGGCTGTTTGCCGAAGCGGTACAGGCATTGATCGAGCGCGAAGGGCTGGAGAAAGAGGATATCGCCGCCATCGGCTGCCACGGGCAGACCGTCTGGCACGAGCCGCTGGGCGACGCGCCTAATACGCTGCAAATCGGCGACAATAACCAGATAGCCGCGCTGACCGGCATTACGGTGGTGGGGGATTTTCGCCGCCGGGATATGGCGTTAGGCGGACAGGGCGCGCCGCTGGTGCCCGCTTTTCATCAGGCAGTGTTGATGCATCCTGAAGAGCGGCGGATGGTGCTGAATATCGGCGGCATTGCCAACCTCTCGCTGCTGCTCCCCGGCCAGCCGGTGGGCGGCTACGATACCGGGCCGGGCAATATGCTGCTGGACGCGTGGATCTGGCGTCACCAGGGTCAGCCCTACGATCGGGACGGCGCCTGGGGCAGCAGCGGCCAGGTAGTGTATCCTTTATTGCAGCAAATGCTGGCGGATCCCTGGTTTGCGCTGGCCGCGCCCAAGTCTACCGGCAGAGAATATTTCAACCCGGCCTGGATCGACCGGCAGCTGGTTAACTTCCCCGGTCTGCCGCCGCAGGACGTGCAGGCCACGCTGGTGGAGCTGACCGCATCCACTATTGCGCAGCAGGTGATGCTGAGCGGCGGCTGCGAGCGGCTGCTGGTGTGCGGTGGCGGCGGAAAAAACCCGCTGCTGATGGCGCGGTTGAAAGCGCTGCTGCCGGGCATTGAAGTCAACGCCACCGATGAGGTCGGCATTCGCGGTGACGATATGGAAGCGCTGGCTTTCGCCTGGCTGGCCTGCCGTACGCTCTCATCGCAGCCGGGCAATCTGCCTTCCGTGACCGGCGCGCGCGAAGCCTCCGTGATCGGTGCAATCTTTCCCGCTAATATTCAGCGCTGCCGCTGAGTTATCTGAATGGAGCAAAGATGAAAAAATGTTTATTGCTGATGGCCGCGCTGCTGCTTAGCGGGTGCCTACATCAGACGCCTGAAAAAATCAGCCGGCTGCACTATCGCTGCGGCACGCTGCCGCTGTCGGTGCTGCTGGATAACGATCGTGAGGAAGTGAACCTGATTCTGGACGGCAATCCGCTGACGCTGAAGCAGCAGCCCGCCGCTTCCGGCACGCGCTATGCCGATGAAAACTACGTTTTCTGGTCAAAAGGCGACGGCGCTTTTGTGGAGCGCAACGGCAAAATCATCATTGACGACTGCCGGCTCGAAAACCGTTAACTCGTTGAAATTGATTGTGATGAGGCGCACAATGCCTCAACTCTGATAGCGGAAAATCCCATGAATGACGACAGCCTACAGCAGATTGCTCATCTGCGCCGTGAATATACTCGTGGCGGCCTGCGCCGCAAGGATCTGCCTGACGACCCGCTGGTGCTGTTTGAACAGTGGCTGAGCCAGGCGGTTGCCGCGCAGCTGCCGGATCCTACTGCCATGAGCGTGGCGACCGTGGACGAGCACGGGCAGCCTTACCAGCGCATCGTGCTGCTGAAGCATTTTGATTCGCGCGGCATGGTGTTTTACACCAATCTGGGCAGCCGCAAAGCGCAGCATCTGGAAAAAAATCCGCGTATCAGCCTGCTGTTTCCGTGGCATATGCTGGAGCGCCAGGTGATGGTGCTGGGCCGCGTTGAAAAACTGTCAATGATCGACGTGATAAAGTACTTCCACAGCCGCCCGCGCGAAAGCCAGATAGGCGCATGGGTATCGAAACAGTCGAGCCGCATTTCCGCGCGCGGCGTGCTGGAAGGCAAGTTTCTGGAACTGAAGCAGAAATTTCAGCAGGGCGAGGTGCCGCTGCCGAGCTTTTGGGGCGGCTATCGCATTACCATAGACTCAATGGAGTTCTGGCAGGGCGGCGAACATCGTCTGCATGACCGCTTTTTCTACCAGCGCGACAACGAGGCGTGGAAAATCGATCGTCTGGCGCCCTGATTGCGCGAAATAATCCGTTAAGCGCTGGCACAGAGCCCGTCGGCGCTTTATTCTATACCCCTTTTTTTCATCCGCTAGCCAGCGGAGAGCTGTGTACCAGCAAAGGTGCAGACTTTTTTATACACGGAGTCACAGATGGGCAGCAGTAACCTGATTAAACAATTGCAAGAGCGTGGCCTGGTCGCCCAGGTAACGGATGAGGAAGCGTTAGCAGAGCGGCTGGCGCAAGGGCCAATCGCGCTCTATTGCGGCTTCGATCCGACCGCGGACAGCTTGCATTTGGGCCATCTGGTCCCGCTTCTCTGCCTGAAGCGCTTCCAGGATGCCGGTCACCGTCCGGTGGCGCTGGTGGGCGGCGCGACCGGTCTGATCGGCGATCCGAGCTTTAAGGCGGCCGAGCGCAAGCTGAACACCGCGGATACCGTTAACGAGTGGGTGGAAAAGATCCGCGGCCAGGTCGCGCCTTTCCTGAACTTCGACTGCGGCGACAACAGCGCCGTAGCGGCCAATAACTACGACTGGTTCGGCAGCATGAACGTGCTGACTTTCCTGCGCGATATCGGTAAGCACTTCTCCGTTAATCAGATGATTAATAAAGAAGCGGTGAAGCAGCGTCTGAACCGTGACGACCAGGGCATCTCCTTTACCGAGTTCTCCTACAATCTGCTACAGGGCTACGACTTCGCCTGCCTGAACGAGCGCTACGGCGTGGCGTTGCAGATTGGCGGCTCCGATCAGTGGGGCAATATCACCTCCGGTATCGATCTGACTCGTCGTCTGCATCAGAACCAGGTGTTTGGCCTGACCGTTCCGCTGATCACTAAATCCGACGGCACCAAGTTCGGTAAAACCGAAGGTGGCGCGGTGTGGCTGGACGCGAAGAAAACCAGCCCGTACAAATTCTACCAGTTCTGGATCAATACCGCGGACGCCGACGTTTACCGCTTCCTGAAGTTCTTTACCTTTATGAGCATTGAAGAGATCAATGCGCTGGAAGAAGAAGACAAAAACAGCGGTAAAGCGCCTCGCGCCCAGTATGTGCTGGCGGAGCAGGTCACGAAGCTGGTGCACGGCGAAGAAGGCCTGACCGCCGCGCAGCGCATTACCAAAAGCCTCTTTTCCGGCAGCCTGGCGGAAATGACCGAAGCGGACTTTGAGCAGCTGGCGCAGGACGGAATGCCGTTTGTTGAGCTGGAAGCCGGTCAGGATCTGCAACAGGCGATGGTCGACGGCGATTTAGCGCCGTCTCGCGGCCAGGCGCGTAAGCTGATCGAATCGAAAGCGGTAAGTATCAACGGTGACGTGCAGCTCAGCGCGGAATACGCGTTTGCACCGGCAGATCGCCTGTTTAATCGCTTTACGCTGCTGCGCCGTGGTAAAAAGAACTACTGTCTGATCGTCTGGAAATAATGCTTCAGGCGTGAACAGACAAAGGCGCGTCCTGAAGCAGGGGCGCGCCAGCCCGCTTTTAAGCATCCCGTCCCTTTTTTCCGGCAAGGTTTCCATGAAAAACATTCTCTCCGTCCAGTCGCACACCGTTTTCGGCCATGCCGGCAACAGCGCCTCGGAATTCCCGATGCGCCGCATGGGCGCAAACGTTTGGCCCCTGAATACCGTACAGTTTTCTAATCATACCCAGTACGGCCAGTGGACCGGCGTGGTCATGCCTGCCAGCCACCTGACCGATATCGTCAGCGGCATTGCGGCTATCGACCGGCTGAAAACCTGTGATGCCGTGCTCAGCGGCTATCTTGGCTCCGCAGAGCAGGGCGAGCAGATCCTCGAAATCGTTCGTCAGGTGAAAGCGGCTAATCCCGACGCCTGGTACTTCTGCGATCCGGTGATGGGGCATCCTGAAAAGGGCTGTATCGTTGCGCCCGGCGTGGCGGAGTTTCATGCCCGCAGCGCGCTGCCCGCCAGCGATATTATTGCGCCGAACCTGCTGGAGCTGGAGCTGCTCAGCGGTCATGAGGTCAACAGCGTGGAGCAGGCTATCGCCACCGCGCGCGAGCTGATCGCCAAAGGGCCGAAAATCGTGCTGGTGAAGCATCTGGCGCGGGCAGGCCAGCGCAGCGATCGCTTTGAGATGCTGCTGGTCACGGCGGATGAGGCCTGGCATATCAGCCGTCCGCTGGTGGATTTTGGCGTGCGTCAGCCGGTAGGCGTCGGCGATCTGACCAGCGGGCTGCTGCTGGTGGATCTGCTGCACGGTCTGGGGCTGAAAGAGGCGTTAGAGCACATTACGGCGGCGGTCTATGAAGTGATGCTGAAAACCCATGAGATGGGGGAGTACGAGCTTCAGCTGGTGGCGGCTCAGGACAGTATCGCCAATCCCCAGCAGCATTTTGATGCGGTAAAACTCTGATATTGCCGGGCTGAAAGCAGCCCGGCAACCTCATTATTTCTCGTTGCCGAAGCCCTGCTTAAGCAGCGCGGACAGCACGTCCGGGAAATAGATATTTTGATAGTAGCCGGAAACGCTCTCGCTCCAGCTTTCGCCGTCCTGGCGGCCGATATTCTGCCAGTGCTGCACCATCTCCTGATTATAAGCCGCGATATTTTCCTGCAGGCCTTCCGTGCTGTAGCGCTCTTCGTGACGGAAAGTGCTCAGCGGCAGGCGCGGTTTCTGATGCGCCGGCTCATCCACATAGCCAAGCGCCAGCCCGACCACGGGGAAAGTCAGCTCGGGAAGATGCAGCAGCTCAATCATCGCCTGCGGATCGCGACGGATGCCGCCAATCGGCACAATGCCCAGGCCTTCAGCCCGCGCGGCCGTCATCACGGCGCCCAGCGCAATGCCGATGTCGGTCGCGCCGGAGACCACGCTTTCAATACTCTGCTGGGCAATCTGCTCTTTATCGATGGCCGCCATCGCCTGCTGGCTTTTATGCATATCCAGCACAAAGGTGATAAACAGCGGCGCTTTGGCAATCCACGGCTGGCCGCCGGCAATAGCGGAAATCTTGCCGCGAGCTTCGGCATTGCGCGTAATAACCAGCGACACCTGCTGTGAGTTCACCGAGGTTGGCGCACGGTAGGCGGACGCAACAAGACGATCGAGGATAGCGTCATCAATCGGACGATCGGTAAAGCTGCGCTCGCTTTTATGGGCGGTAAGGATATCAATTACGGAACTCATAGTACCTCCAGATGTAATAGCCGCAGAGTATAAGGCATTGCTGCTACGCGGTTTAACACCTTATGCGCTGGCTCATCCGCAGGCCTTCAGTTCAGTCCTTCCGCCTCTAAGGCCTCAATTACGGATGGTCGTGCCGCAACGCGCTGAAACCAGCCTTCCAGCGCCGACAGGCTGGCTATATTCAGCTTCAGCAATTTCGCCCAGCGCATTACGGTAAACAGATAGGCATCAGCGGCGCTGAAATGCAGGCCCG
The DNA here is from genome assembly GCF_054057575.1 of Erwinia sp. TECH1. NCBI lineage: Bacteria > Pseudomonadati > Pseudomonadota > Gammaproteobacteria > Enterobacterales > Erwiniaceae > Erwinia > Erwinia sp. TECH1. The sequence goes on from NZ_JBSRZK010000001.1 coordinate 2,126,258, forward strand.
ACAGCCACTGTTTGTCTTTCAGCTCGCCATCGATCCAGGTGAATTTTTCCTCCAGCTGCTGGCGCAACACGGCTTTATAGTCGTCCGGCGCGGCATCGCTGAACAGCGGCGAAAAGCCTTTATGCAGCTCCGATGAGATAAAGCTCAGCCATTCCAGCGTCTGATAGCGCGCCAGCGTGCCGGTCGGCGCCAGCAGCTGACGGTCGGGCTTCAGATCCGCCAGATACTGGACAATCGCTACGCCTTCGGTCAGCACGGTGCCGTCGTCAAACTGTAGCGCGGGGACTTTTCCTTTTGGGTTTATCCGGCGGTAATCTTCCTGTTGCTCGGTGATCCCGGCGGCGGTATCGACCCTGACCAGCGTGAAATCCAGGCCCGTTTCCAACATCACGATATGCGGCGAAAGCGAACAGGCACCGGGTTTAAAGAACAGTTTCATGGCGTACTCCCTGACTCAGAGGAAAAGATGTTCTTAGCTTAGTGCCGTCTGCTCAAAAAGTCAGCGGCTTTGCGTACGCGGCTGGCTTAATCGATCTCTTTTTCGGGCTGGCCCGGCTTATTGGTCTGAAAACAGGCAAGCTCGGGCAGCGCGGCGCGAGCCAGCTCCCAGAATGCCCGCACGCGGGCGGGCATATATTTGACATTCTGCGTCACCAGCTGCACCGGAACGGCGGCGCAACGAAACGCGGGCAGCACTTCGCACAGCGTTCCCGCCTGTAGATCCTCGTAAACCTGATAGGAGAGCAGGCGGGCGATGCCTTTTCCCGCGCGGGCGGCGATCAGCTGGGTTTCCACCTCGTTAACGGTTAGCCTGGGCGTGATGCGAACGCGCTCCTGCAAGCCAGCGGCGGTAAAGCGCCACGTTTTACTGGCTGTCACACCGGCAATCAGATGGTGATCCGCCAGCGCGGCAGGCGATAAAGGCTCGCCCATGCGGGCCAGATAGTCCGGGCTTGCGACCAGCAGGCGCCGCACGCGGCCGACCTCGACGGCAACCAGCGAAGAGTCGCGCAGCTGCCCAATGCGCACCGCCATATCCAGCCCTTGCTCAATCAGATCCTGATAGCCGTCGTTGAGCTGTAAATCGATTTGGATATCCGGATAGCGCTCCAGAAACGTCAGCACCAGCGGGGCGACATGCCTGCGGCCAAACTGCACCGGCGCGGTCAGGCTAAGCTGGCCGCTGAGCGGATTGCCGTCGCTGGCGGAAAGCGCCTGTTGATAAGCGTCCAGCACGCCTTTTGCCCGTACAAACAGCGCAACGCCTGCGGGCGTCGGCGCCAGGCGACGCGTGGTACGCTCTATCAGCGTACAGGCCAGGCGCTGCTCCAGCGCGGCCAGCGTGCGGGTTATCGCCGCCGGAGAACGCCGCAGCATGCGGGCCGCCGCCGCCAGGCTTCCCTGCTGCACCACGGCGACAAAGACCGCCAGCTCGTCGAGTTTATCCATCACCGTTTCACTTTATGAAATTATGAATTGCTATCTTTGCCGGTTTACGCCGTTTTCAGCAAGAGTATGCTGGAAAAAACAGAGGAGAAACGTCATGACTACCTTAACGCTTTATGGAACGGAACTTTCGGGGCACGTGCATCGCGTCCGGCTGCTGCTGGCTATGCTGAACCTGCCGACCACCCTGAAAGAGGCTGGTGCCGATGTCAGAAAAAGCGCCGCTTTTCTGGCGCTGAATCCGCTGGGACAGGTGCCGGTGCTGGTGGATGGCGAGCACGTCATTACCGACAGCAACGCGATACTGATCTGGCTGGTAAAACGCTATGCGCCGGACAGCCAGTGGCTGCCGCAGGATCTGCATCAGCAAGCCCAGGTGCAGCAATGGCTGGGCAAGGCCGCAGGCGAAATTCGCTACGGGGTTGCCTCGGCGCGGCTGATTAAACAGTTCGGCACGCCAGAGAATTATGACTCGGCAGTGGCGACAGCGCGTAAATTTTTACCGCAGATGGAGGCGCATTTAGGCGGCAAAAGCTGGCTGGTGGGCGACAGCGCGACGCTTGCCGATTTGGCCTGCTATGCCTACGTCGCCTGCGCGCCGGAAGGCGGCATTTCGCTGCGCGACTATCCGGCTATTCGCCAATGGCTGCAAAACGTTGAGGCGCTGCCGGGATTTATTGCGCTGCCGCCGCTGCCGCATCCACAGGAAGCGTAACCATGTTCCACTCCGGCGAACGTCTGGCGCAGCAAAAGGCGGGCTTTAGCCCCGAAAGCGCCGCCATCTATACGGCAATGCCGCAACAGCACCAGCTGTTTTACGCCGGGCTGAGCCAGTTTTATTTCAGCACGATCGATGCCGCCGGCTATCCGGTTGCGGCCGTTTTGCAGGGCGAGCCAGGATTTGTGCAGGCAACGGATGAGAACCATCTGCGCATAGCCACCGCTTCCTTAAGGACTTTTCCCGGTCTGCCGGCTTTAAGACCCGGCATGACGGCGGGCGGCCTGGGCCTCGATTTTTCCAACCGGCGGCGCAATCGGGTCAACGGCACGATCGCCAGCGTTACGCCAGATTTTGTGACGCTCGCCGTGCAGGAAAGCTTTGGCAACTGCCCAAAATATATTCAGCGGCGGATCTTGCCTGAGCACCAGCCGCTGCGACAGCCGGAGCGGGAGCCGCTGGCCGCGCTGGATGCCGATGCGCGCTACCTGATCGCCGCCGCGGATACCTGCTTTATCGCCAGCCGCGCGCCGCAGCAGGGCGCGGATATTTCCCATCGCGGCGGGCCGCCGGGTTTTATCGGGATGACGCAGGGGAAGCTGGCGATCGTTGACTACGCGGGCAACCGTTATATGAATACGCTGGGGAATCTGCTGCTGGCGCCTCGCTGCGCGCTGCTGATTATGGATTTTCATCAGGGCGCGGCGCTGCATATTCAGGGAACGGCGGAGCTTGTCTGGCCACAAAAGGAGGGGGAAGAACGTTGCCTGCTGATCGCGCCGGAAAAAATAGTACGTTTTCGCCAGCTGCTGCCCGCCGCCGGGCTGGCGGTGGAGTTTGCCGCCTCAACGTTGGCCGTCAATAAAAAAGGGTGACGTGGCGTCACCCTTTTCAGCACTAAGTCGATATCAGTTCTGCGTCATGCGGTTCAGTTTAGGCGCGGTCAGCATCATCAGAACAGCAATAACGCCGGTCACGATACCGATCTGCAAAAAGACGTCGCCATAAACGTGCAGCGACTGCAGCGGATCGGTGATGTTTTCCGGCACCGCCATCATGTTGGCAACTTTACCGGCCACCATGGCAGCGCCTGCCGTGGTCAGGAACCAGGAGCCCATAATAAAGCCCATCAGACGCTGCGGCACCAGCTGGGCGACCATCGCCAGGCCCAGCCCGGAGATCATCAGCTCGCCCACGCTTTGCAGCGCATAGCTCAGGATCAGCCAGCCCACCGACACGATACCCAGATCGTTGGCGAATTTCGCGCCCAGCGGCAGCACGAGGAAAGCGATGGAGCAAAGCACCATGCCCAGCGCAAACTTGTGCGGCATCGGCAGGCGGTCGCCCATCTTGTTATAGATTGCCGCCAGCAGCGGGCTGAAAATCATGATCCAGAAAGGATTCAGCGCCTGATACTGCTCGGGCTGGAAGGTCAGGCCCAGGATGCTGTGCTCGACGTTGCGGATGGCGAAGAAGTTCAGCGAGGTCGGCATCTGCATATAGAGCACGAAGAACACGATGGCTTCCACCATCAGCAGAAACGCGACGATCATCTTGCGGCGCGGCGCGCCCTGTAAGGCAAAAGTTTCTTTAGCGAACAGCAGCACGATGCCGATAGCGACCACTGCCAGCAGCAGACGCGCGACGCCCTGATTGTGCAGCATCCAGGTCGCAATGACGATCAGCACCGCGATACCGACTATCGTTGCCAGCAGCTTGCCTACCTGCAACGGCTGGAAGTCAGGCTTAGAACCATGATCTTTCACCCAGCGGCGGCAAATCATAAAGTTCACCAGGGTGATCAGCATGCCGACAAAAGAGAGTGAGAAGGCGACGTTCCAGCCATAGTGCGCGGCCAGCCAGGGCGTGGCCAGCATGGAGAAAAAGGAGCCGATATTGATCGCCATGTAATACATGGTGAAGGCGCCGTCCAGGCGGGGATCGTCTTTTTCATAACAGGTAGAGAGTAGCGAAGAGGGATTCGCTTTAAACAGGCCGTTACCGACGGCAATCGTTGCCATGCCGATATAGACCATGCTGACGTCATGGCCTGACCAGGCCACCAGCGCGTAGCCCAGCGCCAGCACCAGCGTGCCCAGCACAATAACACGTTTGGTGCCGAGCACCTTATCGCCCAGCCAGCCGCCAACGGCTATCAGGCCGTAAACCAGCGCGCTGAAAGAGGCGAACAGCGTAATAGACTGCTCTTCGGACATGCCCAGCATCTTGACGAGATAAACCGCCATGATGCCCTGTAGGCCGTAGTAACCAAATCGTTCCCAGAGCTCAATCGAAAAAATTAAATAAAAGGATCGGGGCTGTTTAAACGCGTTGAGACTGGTGTTCTCAGGATGTTTGTTTGCAGTTGACACGGATACCTCTGGAGTCAATCGCCTGATTTGAAGCGAAAATTAAGTCGGTTTTCATCAGGACGGGCTTTAGCCGCATAGTTATAAATTCGGAAAATCGGCGGTTAATTTCGCCGATTGCGTGCTGTCAGGCAAGCCTTTTTTCAAATAAGGTCAAGCGCAGTTTTATTAGTGTTTATTACATTTGAAAAGCCCGTGCCTGCTATAAACTGCTTTTTTTACATAAATGTTAAACATATTGCTCTGTATCAAGGTTAAGGGTTGCGCAAAAAGCCCTATTAATAACCTGTCTGTAACAGCTGGATATTTCTCTTACCGCAGCAAACTTAAGCAATATTATGCGTGGTTTATGCACGCCATTTCACAAAAAATAGAGGATTATCACGTTTCTGCCGTCATCTGGCGCGACTCAACGAGCTAAAACCGCGCAGTTAAGTGCATCATAAGTTATTAATGAGTGAAAAATAACTTATCCAACCGTGCGCCATGTTGGCCTCTGGCGCGGAAAGGCGAGATTTATTTGGGTTGTGTAAAGATTAATCGTGCCGTCTAAAGCCGTCCTGGCTGCAGCCGATAACTTCACTACCTCAATAATTGTGCAGAGTGATAATGTTAACGATTTACAACAATGAAACTGCGCTGGCCACGGGCAATGCCCGAGCGGCGAACAGCTCGCTGCTGGCGCAATCTATTGAGCGGCTTTCCTCTGGTTTTCGCATTAATGGCGCGCGCGACGACGCGGCGGGGCAGGCTATCGCCAACCGTATGCAGGCGAACGTCAACGCCGACAGCGCGGTAACACGCGGCCTTAACGACGCTATCAGCTACGCGCAGACGGCGGAAAGCGCGCTGGGCAACATTGGCGATATGCTGATCAAGGCAAAAAGCCTTGCGGTACGCGCGGCCAACGGCACTATGTCAGTGTCCGACCGCCAGAGCTATAACGCGGAATATCAACAGCTGCTGGCAAGCATCAACGGCATCGCCAGCGGCACGGAAATTTTTGGGCAGTTTCCTCTGGCGACCGATAAGCCGGAGCTGCCGCCGGTGCTGTTGGGCAACGTTGCGCCTATCGGCACTAAATTCCCGATAGCCGGACAGAACTACTCCTTTAACTCCGGCGTGATTTCGCTGGCGTATATTCCGGCCGGCACCACGAATATTTCTATTACCGTTGATTCCTTGAGCATGGATGACGATGTGCAGCTGTTCACGCGCGACGGCAAGCATCTGGCCGGCACGCCGATCGAAGGCGGCACGCCCGACTTTACGTGGGCCAGTAAAGGCGTCACCGATGCCGCCTCCGCGACCAGCAAGCTGATGAGCGTCAGCAACGGTTTCAGCAGCGGCGCCAGCTACGACGCTTCAGGTCTGAATGAAGGCGGCCCGGCGTGGGCGTTGAACGGCAGCGAAACCTCCAGCTATAACGGGATGAGCATCACCTATAGCGGCGACGGCGATCGCTATGAAGATGCGGCCACGGGCGCGGCGAACGACGGCACGGTAACCAGCAATACCCTGGAACGGGTCAGCATTGATAACGTCAGTGAAGATCTTATCGTGGTGGTGGTGGGCAACGGTTCGTTTAACAGCAACCTGACGTGGGGCTCGTTGCCGCAGCCGACCGCCACGCCAGCGGTGCCGCCGAAACAGAGCCAGCCTTTAGAGGTGATCACCAGCGCCAACTATGGTCAGCCGATCCAGTCGGATACCCTGGGGCCGACGCCGTCCGATACCAAAACGCTGGGTCTGGACAACACCAGCCTGCTGACCGATGGTGCCATTCGTACGGCGATGGGCGCGCTGGATGCGGCATTGAACAAAGTCAGCAGCTACCGTTCCGATTATGGCTCGAAGATCAACCGTTACGAGTCCAACAAATCGGTGCTGTCACAGCAGAGTATCGCGACGCAGGCGGCACAGAGCCGCATTCAGGACGCCGACTACGCGCAGGAAGCCAGCAAGCTGGCTATGGCGCAGATCAAAGAGCAGGGGCAAAATGCGGTCACGAAGATGGCCAACCAGCAGGCGCAAAACGTGCTGACGCTGCTGCGCGATTAATTCTTCGTAACAGAAAGCAGCGGATGCTTTCGCCTCCTTAAAGCCTGCAACAACCCGAAAGGCCAGGCGGCTCATCGCAAGGTTACCCAACGTTTCGCTGATTCAGCAAAGTTTTTCCGCATGTTTAGCGTCATATATCAACTGAGCCTGTGCCATTTCAGGGCCATATTTTAGCGCCCATTCGTACAGCGCATTAAAAGGGTCCTGGAGCGTCTGCGCGAGTGCGGTAAGACTGTACTCCACGCTCACTGGCGAACCAGACAGTACCTTTCGATGAACCAGTCCATTGCGCTCAAGCCGCTTAAGCGCATCAGCCAAAGCCTTGTGCGTAATGCCGTCCAGTCGGCGGCGCAGTTCATTAAAGCGCACGGGTTCACTACAAAGCACGGTAAGAATTAAAATCGACCATTTATTGGTTATATTCTCAAGAACCGGGCGGGTTTTTCCTATTTCTTTCAGGTCATTACAGTCAGTCTGATTCATAGCGATATACTCCGGAATACCTGGTATAAACAAAGTGCGTAATTGTTATTAAGTATAAAAATTATATCATCTGTTTTCCATCCCGACAGGAGTGAGCAGATGAGTAGGTTAAATAATAAAGTTGCCCTGATACTCGGCGGCGCCAAAGGCATTGGTCTTGCTATCAGCCAGCGATTTGCCAGTGAAGGGGCAACAACCTGGTTCACCTCGCGCCGCAACGAGGAATTAGCAGCAGCCAGCCACACCATAGCGGGCGATGCCAGGCCGCTACGTGCCGATGTCAGCCAGATAAGCGAACTGACGCGTATAGCTGAGCTGATTAAGACGGAGTCCGGCCAGATAGATGTGCTGGTGATCAATGCCGGCATGTCGACATACTCGACCCTTGATGAAGTCACCCCAGCGCATTTTGATACTACTTTCGGTTTGAACGTGCGCTCACCGCTGTTTGCTCTCCAGGCCGCACTTCCCCTGATGAAAGCGGGCGCCAGCGTGGTATTGATAGGTTCTGTCGCCGATGTCCTTGGCACTCAGGGATATGGCGTATACGGTGCCAGTAAGGCGGCGCTTCGTTCTTTTGCCCGCACATGGACACGTGAACTCTCCGAGCGGGGCATTCGCATTAATGTTGTCGCCCCTGGCCCTGTTGATACGGAGATGATGCAGGCAGCCTCTGAAGAGCTACGCAACGGGATAATCAGCGCCATTCCTTTAGCAAGAATGGGCAGGCCTGAAGAAGTTGCCAATGCAGCATTATTCCTCGCGAGTGACGAAAGCAGCTATATAGCCGGAGCGGAAATTTGTGTGGATGGTGGGCTGACACAAGTTTGAGCGAGGTAGTTTAAGTTTCACGCACCCTGAGAACCTGTGTCCGCTTCTCACACTGAACCTCCGGCAGGACAACCGGCGGCCAGGCGTGAGAAGGGGGCCTGGATCCGATCTCACAAAGCGTTTTTTAAGAAAGTACAACCAGGGATCCCTTCAGGATCGAGCATTAATCAATACCGGTTTCATGACATCTGCTTTAAAATTCGGGTGACATTTGCAGCCAGATATTCCTCGTCTACAGGCTCTTGAGTAATCAAAATTCTGAACCATACAGGTGCAATAAGCGTTTCAAGTATGGCTCTGCGTTGCCCCTCAAAGCCAGCTTCACCGCGCCGGATTGCCCGTTCGAACATCATCTCTGCCTGCTGAAATCTCTGCTCCCATACGTCCCGAATTGCCGATCCAACCAATTCGTCGCCTGACGAAGTGGCATCGATCGCGCCTTGTATCATTTTCCTGCCCTCTGATGAAGAAAGCATACTGGTTATCATCTTTAAGAATTCGTACAAATCAAGATGCAGGCTGCCGCTGTCTGGAATGGAGACCATGCTTTCAGCTGTACTTCTGAACACATCGGCAATCAACCTTGTTCTGTCAGGCCATCGGCGATAGACCGTGGAGGCGTTTACTCCGGCAATATGTGCCACTTTACGGTGCGTTAAGGCATTCGCCCCTTCTTGCATGAGTATCTGTCGGGCAGCCTGTAATACAGCCTCTCTGACTTTCGCACTGCGCCCACCCGTTCTCTCTTTTACTGCGTCGAGTGAACCTTTTTCCTCAGGTATTGCTCTCATCATGATTAAAGCCTAAGATTTATTGCAACACTTGTTGCGTTAAGAGGATGACATGAAAATACATTGCCTGCAAACCGGAGACGTCCAGATTAAAAGCCGGCATCAACTGGCACGTTACGAGGCTCGTCCTGCCCGTGTAGTCGATGTCCTGACAGACAAAGACTGGAGTCCTCGTCTTCCGATCGGATGCTGGCTGATTGAACATCCGGAAGGGCTTATCTTAGTAGATACGGGCGAAAGCTCACACGCAAACGATCCCGGATATCAACCCTGGTGGCACCCATTTATGCAGAAGTGCGAGAGAAGATGGGTCAAACCTGAAGAAGAAGTGAATGCAGGAATTCAGGCACTTGGATTCAATCTGCGGGAGATAAGATGGGTGATAATGACGCATATGCACGGCGATCACGCAGGAGGAATCGGGCACTTTCCTGACAGTGAGATAATCCTGAGCAAAAAAGAGGCGCATGACGCCCTTGCATGGAGTGGGCCAGTGCAGGGTTTCCTTAACATGCATTATCCCAAATGGCTTAAACCGACCATCACTACACATGATGACGGGCCGTTCGAGAGTTTTGACAGAAGCATGGTAGTAACGAAAGACGGCGCAGTAAGAATTGTTCCAACCCCGGGACATACTCTTGGGCACCAGTCAGTCGTGGTAGATACAGGCACTCACTATGTGTTGATCGCAGGGGATGCTGCGTATCAGGAAAGCTATATGCTGGAAGGCCGCATTGATGGTGTTGCAGTTAATGCAAAGTTACATCACGACTCAACCCGCAGAATGCGTGAACTCTGTAAACGTAAACCAACCATTACTCAGTTCGCCCATGATTGTGATAGTGCAAAACGCCTTGAACAGAAAATATTCACTATTGTCAGCGACTAGTTGATGTCTCGTGTGGCTCAGTATCAAAAATGCAGATGTCTCATGAGCACGTCCGCTTCTGGCACAAAGCGGACGGTAGGCGCTAAAGGTCTGCTATGAGCGAAAAGCGGACATCATTCTTATGAAGACCTGACCAATCGATCCGTTTCTGCCAGCCTCAAGAGGCCGCTGATGAAATCAGGTCAATTTTCTGTCCGTTGCATTTTTTTTAAAATCAGCAATAACAGGCAGATTAATGCTGCCGCAGCGAGGTTGTACAGCATCCCGGCAACAAACGCGGAAGCATACTGCCCAGCTTGTGACAGGTCAGTCGTTTTTGAAAGAGCACCATTAAACAGAATGCCAACGACGGCTACGCCCAGAGCAGCCCCGATTTGCTGGACTGTCGAGATAACTCCAGCTGCCATGCCAGATTTCGCTTCTTCAACAAAACCCAATACCAGGTTCAGTAATGGCGTCATAATATAACCTTGGCCAGCACCGACCATAATAAGTGCCGGAATTAACTGCACTGGTTTCAATTCTGATCCTGACATCCATACCTGAAAAATCATTATTGCAATGAAGACCGCATAGATTAACGCGCCAAAAAAAAGCGTATATGTTCCCCATCTGGCAACCAGTCGTGGCGCAGCCAGGGATGCAAGAACAAAACCGACGCTACAGGGCGCAAAGATACTTCCTGCCTTGAAGGCATCCAGACCCAGCCCCGTCTGTACCAGTAAAGCAAAACAGAGAAAGAATGAACTTGAGGTAGAGTAAACCAACAGCACCAGCATCGTTCCCAGCGAGAAATAGCCATTCGCCATCAGCCGCATATCTACCAGTGGCCACTTGCCTGCCATTCGACGTTGCTCCTGTTGCCGATAAAAGAGCACCAGTAAAGCCAGTGCTATACCTGGTGCCCAGCGGCTCCATTCAGGCCAGCCCTGAACTGGTCCTTCTATTAACGGAACCAACACCAGCACCAGTCCGCAGCTGACCAACAGTACGCCTGTCCAGTCCAGTAGCGGTCTCTGCGGGGCACGGGATTCGGGAATTGATCGTGCTGCAAGAATGGCGAAGACTCCAACTGGCAGATTAATAAGAAAAATGCTGCGCCAGCTAAGACCGAACAAGTCCGCCTGTACCAGCCATCCGCCCAGCACCTGACCGGCAATAGCGGCTAGCCCCAGCGTCATCCCCAGCAAGCCAAAGGCTTTGCGCCGGTCATTATCCTCAAAGTTAACGCGAATAGAGGCATAAACCTGCGGGAACAATAATGCTGCAGCCAGCCCCTGCAAAATCCGGGCGCAGATAAGATAATCAGTCCCTGGCGCCAGACCACAAAAAGCCGAGGCCAGCGTAAAGCCAGCCATACCAGCAATGAATAATCGACGGCGGCCAAACATGTCCCCCAGTCGACCACCGGTAATCAACAAAACGCCAAAGGCGAGTTCATACCCGGCGACAATAAGCCCAATCTGCGCAAAATTCGCGCCCAGCCCGGTCTGGATACTGGGGATGGCGACGTTAACAACAAACAGATCAAAGATGGTAACAAATCCTGCAAGGAGTAATACGGACAAACCGGCCCAGGGAGGCGTTTTACAAGAAACATGTTTGGAAGATAGGGTAAGACCGGGAGATGAACTCATATTGCATATCCAGTGTAAGAAAGTATGCAACGATTCTCTTCTTCTCTTTAAACCATTACAATTTAACGCTTTATACTATTACTTTAAGCAATGAGATAAGCGATGCGGACCCTGAATCGATCACGTACTGACCTGGCCGCCTTCCTGCGGGCGCATCGGGAACGCCTTTCACCTGCCGAGGCAGGGCTTCCCAGCGGAACCCGGCGTCGGACGCCAGGCCTTCGACGTGAAGAAGTCGCGGCACTTGCAGGCGTCGGCCTTACCTGGTACACATGGCTTGAGCAGGGCCGGGATATTGGCGTGTCGTCCAACTTTCTGGATAATCTGGCGCGGGTACTGAAACTGGATGCCGCTGAACGCCGACACCTGTTTATGCTTGCACATGAGCGCCCTCCGGCCGAACCTGGAAAAACCTGGTGCGTACTGCCGCCACTTGTGCGGCGCCTGATGCACGATCTTCCGCACCCTGCTTTTGTGCTCAATCTGCGCTGGGACGTTCTGGGTTTTAATGCATTAGCCGACGAACTATTTAATTTTGGCAGTCATGTACCCGAGTGGCGTAACCTTCTCTGGCTACTTTTCACCGATTGCGCTCTTCAGAAACGAGTCGTTGCCTGGCATGAACAGGCTCCCCTGATGCTGTCAAGCTTTCGCCGTGATTTCACTCGCGCCAGCCAAAGTACGGATATACCTGAACTGGTAAATAAGCTGGAACATGTCTCGCCAGAGTTCAAAGTCTGGTGGCGACAACATCAGGTTCACGCGCCATGCAATGGAATCCGTCATTTGCTGATAGAGGAACAGCCTGTGCCTTTTGAATTTACGTCACTAACTGTGGATGAAGATCGACATTTGAGGTTGGTAGTGTATGCGCGACAAGAAGAAGATGCTGAACGTCCTGATTAGCCATTTAACAGGGACAAAAATTCTCGCGCCGCGCTATGGCTGGCATGCATTATAAGGGGCCGCTTCTGGCACAAAGCGGACATCGTCTTATGCAGCAGTCAGCTCTGTGCCGGTAGCGCATTTACCAGCGATAAATATGCGAACAGAATCGGCAATAATGAAAGACAGGTCTCAATAAGTGGGGACAAATCTTCCCAGCGCCGGACAGCATGCCCTTACCCGGAAAACCATTTTAACTCATGTCATGAATGCGGTTACGGTCGTTGCTTTTCGCCTTATAAAGCGCCCTGTCAGCCTGCTGCTTAAGACGGTCAGCCTGGTCTGCCTGGCCGTCAGAAAGTTCAAGCTGGTTTCTGACGTTAGCCTTTACCTGCCGGAGCACAAACATACCCATGCCGGTAATCATTACAAGCAACACGAGGTTCAGCACAACGTCGGCAGCGTTGGCAGAGAACCACGCCGTCCTGATTGCATCACGGTCATATCCCGCCGTGACTATCAGGGGATACTGCTCAAGACGGGCGTAGCCATATACCCGCTCGACGCCGTCCAGTGCTGAACGCCACGTAGCGCTGCCACTGGCTGACGTTTTCAGGACCGTTGTGAACAGCGGGCTGGAGGAAAGGCTGCGGTTAATGGGCGTGTCCGGAAAAGGGCGTATATACAACACGGAGGTGTCAACCAGTATCAGCGCCAGGACGTCGCGTTCATGCAGCGTATAGTAACTGTAGAACTGCCGGAAGTAGTCAACCCTTACCATAGCCAGCGCGATGCCGGCGAAACGACCTGCCTCATCATTCAGGCGCACCGCATCAGATAACCTCATTTAATATATGAGGCGCTACCAGTCAACAGTTCCATCTTCATTTGTTATAAAAATGTCACATAAAAGTGTAAAGTTAACAAATCACTTTTTTAGCAGATTCCTATCTGTCATGTGGTTAAAAACCGATCACGATTTTATCATCTATCGTTATTGCTGGGTTTGCGGTGAATGATTCTTAATTCTTTCCTTTCAGTAGCACTATCTGTGTAATCATTATTTTACAAATAGATTTCTAACCGGAATTAAATTGTTTTTTTCGTGAACAGAATACCTTAAAGAGTTGATCATTAATCGTGCAGTTAATTAATATGTTATTGATTTTAATATTATTTTTATTTAAAGGAGGTTTTTTTTAGCTGAACGCTGTATAGCACTATGATTACATAAGATAAATTGATATTTATAAGTTGTTTTGATAGCTTGGTTGCTCTTTAGAGCTTAAGCTAATTTTGATTATGAACCGAGTGTATTTATATCTTGTAATGGCTGCATCTGTGTCAGCTCTGGCTACCGACATGATTGTTCCGGCTCTGCCAGATCTGCAAAAAGTTTTTCAGGTTGATTATTCGCTTATTCAGCTTTCGGTCAGCGGGTTTCTTATCATTTATGCTATCAGCCAGTTATGTGTAGGCTTTGTAAGTGAAAGGTTAGGAAAAATAAAAACGATAACGGCAGGTTTTATCGTTTTTTCAGCAGGTAGCCTGCTGTGCTATATGGCTGAAAATATCTATTTACTTATGGCAGGAAGATTTATACAGGCCGTGGGTGCTGGCGCAGGACCGGTATTATCCAGAGCTATCGCAAAAGATAGTTTTCCAGCTGAAAGCTTAAAAAAAGCCCTATCTGACATTTCCTCTGCCAGTGCTATAGTTCCTCTGCTCGCACCGCTCGCGGGCGGAGCAATGCTGGGTTATGTAAGCTGGAACTACATATTTTTAACGATGTTCATTTTTGGAATAATCACGGTCATTCTTGCTCCGAAAAGTTTACCTGGTTCAGGAGAGAAGCCTGAAGAATATAACGGCAGCTTTATGACAACCGAATTTTTTTCGGGGACAGCTTTGGTTTCCTTGATTCTGAGTTCGCTTTTTTGTTTTATTACGTTGACGCCTGTAATTTTTATTGAAAATTTAAAGTTTACGCCTTTTCAATACTCACTGGTCTTTTCACTTTCTGTTCTTTTTTTCATAGCAGGAAATCAGGCTTCAAAGCTTAACGCATTCACAAATCCATTTTTACTTTTTGGAATCAATGCACTGTCATTAGTTCCTTTGATTATCGGAAATCCTGATCCAGTTTTATATTTACTCTCTGCCATTGTGTTCAATTTTACATTAGGTGCATATTACCCAGTCGCTCATTTCACCGCATTGCAGATTAAAGGTAATAAAACGGGAGTAGCTTCATCATTGACCGGATTTACGCAAACTGTCTGTGCAGGTGTTATTAGTTATTGTGTAACAAAATCTACTTCTTTAGGGATTGGATTTGAAAAAGTGATGGGGTTAAGTGGATTAGCCCTGGCGATTTTGTCATTACTGGTAGTTAGCTATTTAAGGAGAGCGAAGTGCAGAACTGGCAAAGAAACAAAATTGAGAAATCTGTAAAATATCAAACACGTGTTTTTTCGGAAAACATCAATGAGTTGATTGTCACTGAAAGAGAGGGAAAAAAAATCAGACTCGATGATGGAAGGGAAATGATCGAGTTTGTGTCCTGCTCTTATCTTGGTATCGAAACGCACAAAAAACTTAAAGTGGCTGTATATGAAGCAATGGAGCGTTTTGGCGTACAACTTTCGGTGGCAAGAACGCGAATTAAGCCAGACATTTTTAGGGATACTGAAAGTAAACTAAGCGCCATCATGAAAGGTGCATGCACCCTTACTTTCAATGCGGTGACGCCATGTCATATCGCGGTTTTGCCATTACTGGCATCAGGGGCATTGCCAAAATACACTTTTAGCAATAAACCTTATTTCATACTTGAAAAAACAGCGCACGCTACCTTGCAAATTAATCGGGGGCTGTTGCAGCAATTTGGCGATGTGGCGCGTATAGATTTCCAGGATCACAAAAAAATTGAAGAGGCATTTAAGTTTGCCTATGATAATGGCCTTACGCCGATATCTATCTCTGACAGTGTAGGCTCTATGGGCGGCGTGGCGCCGGTTAAGTTTCTGACGAAGTTAATTAGTCAGTATAATGGTTATGCTTATATTGATGACGCTCATGGAACCTCTATCTTCGGTGAAAACGGCTCCGGTTATGTAATGGAATGCCTCGACAATAAGCTGGACGACAGGATTATTATTGCGGGATCGCTGTCTAAAGCTTTTGGTTCGCATGGAGGATTTATTGCATGCAACTTCGAGGAAACGATTAAATTCATTAAAACCTACGGGACCACGTACGCATTTGGCGGTCCTCCTAGCTTGCCGGGAATGGCGGCATGCCTGGCCGCTGCTGACCTACACCTTGATGGCACCGTTGCCAGGAGACAGGTGCAGTTGCAGGACGTTATCGCATATTTTGATGAAAAATTTGCTGATACTGACGTCATCAACAGAGGGACAAGAATGCCGATACGAGGTATTCTCATCGGTAATGAAGATACCGCAATCACGATGTGTAAGAAGATGCACCAACATGGATTCGCTACTACTGTGGCGATGTTCCCTACGGTCGCAGAGGGGAATGCCATACTGAGGTGTGCTATTTCAGCATTACATGAAAAAGAACATATCGATCGTTTTCACAACTGTTTTAAACTAGCCTATAACGAAGTAATGTAGTCTGTCTTTTGCCCGGCCTTTGCCGGGCATTATGAGAAATGGAATATGATGAAAAATATTGCCGGGCTCAGCCATGGAACAACCTTAGTGGTTGCAACGATAGTGGGTGGAGGCATGTTTGCGCTTCCTCTGGCTCTTGAAAATGTATGGTTTACAAAAGGGGTAATCACGTTATCGATCTCAGCATTTTTCATGCTTCTAACCGGATTAATGCTGGTTGATGTAAATTTGCGATTTCCTTCCGGGACAAGCTTTCATACTTTTACAAAGGATCTTCTGGGCCACAGGATCAGCGTGATCGTTAATGCAAGCTTTCTGTTTGTTCTCTATGTAATCACTTATGCTTATATCTCTGGCGCATCGTCTGCCTTTTCCGGGGTGCTTAATAAATTATTTGGCATTAATGGAGCGACATGGTCTGTTTTGTTAATCACTTTTCTGGTTTCATCTCTGATTTACATGGGTGGGTCGACAGCAAATTACGTTATTTCATTTTTCGTTGCAGCAAAATTTATAACTTTTTTCCTAGCCACCGGTAGTTTGCTTGAAAGTGTCAAACTTCAATATTTAACTGACAACCCCGAATTAAATGGCGTCTCTTCGTTTATTTTAATCATTCCAGTCTGCATTATATCCTTTGGGTTTCATGGAAGTATTCCCTCGCTCATCAAAATTTATGGTCGGACTAATTATAAAAAGGTTGTTGGAAGCTTATGTGCAGGCGTATTTATTTCGGCATTCATCTACTATTACTGGTTAACCCTATCTATGGGTGTGGTTGATAAGGCCACCTTTGCAGAAATCAAGCGTTCCGGCGGTAATATAGGTCCTTTCATCAGAATGATTGAAGGCGCGAAAGCGGTAGCATCAATGGAAGTGATACTGGTTTTTTTCGCAATGTTTGCCATATTATCTTCTTTGCTCTCAGCTTCGTTAGGTTTGTGTGATTACTTTCGTGACTTATTGAAAAACCGGATGGTAAAGAAAAATGAAATGTTACCTGTTCTTTTGACGTATTTACCTCCGGCTCTGTTTTGTATTATCAAGCCTGATGGTTTTCTGCTTGCCATTTCCTATGCTGGCATAGCACTTGTTATATGGGCAGTGTTACTCCCGCCGGTTTTACTTCTTGTCGCCCGAAAAAAAGGCGTGGCTGCGACCTATCATTTTCCTTTGAGCGATAATACATTAAAGTTATTTTTGATGGTGGGTACTTTGATGTGGATTTTCATGGTGGCAGAAGTTTTTATCAACTGACAGCATACGCTGCCATTAACACTGGTTAGCTGTCCCCGGAATTAAACACAACATCTATCACACCATCTCGATTCACAAACGTCCGCTTTTGGCACAAAGCGGATTAACTTCAGATTAATGTCTGCTATGAGCGAAGAGCGGAAATTGATTTCACCGCAAGCCTGGAAGCTCTGAAAGTAAAAAAGCTGAACTGCAAGGGCATCAGCACGATGCCCGAGCGAAATGAGCGCTTGTGCGACCCACCATAATCCATTATCCAGTATGCTCTCTGTCTCAGCAGCTGATCAGCCGTCCGTTGAACGTGTTATTTCTTCCCATTGTTCTATTTCCTTACCTAATGCCGCGAGCTTTTGTCGCACTAAACTTAATGCATCACTGCCTAACAATAAATGCGTTGGTGGGTTCTGACTCTCAATTATTGCCAGCATGGCGTGTGCGGCCTTAACGGGATCGCCGGGTTGGTTACCGCTTTTTTCCTCACGTGCCTGACGAATCGGATCAAATAAAGCGTCGTAGTCCGAGATGCTGCGAGCGCTGCGTACCATCGATCGTCCGGCCCAGTCGGTGCGAAACGAGCCAGGTGCCACGGCGGTCACATATATGTTGAACAGGGCAAGTTCTTTGCTTAACGTTTCTGATATTCCTTCTAGTGCAAATTTGCTGCCGCAGTAATAACTGATGCCGGGCATGGTAATGAAACTGCCCATCGAGGCGATATTAATAATATGGCCGTGACGGCGCTGGCGCATGCCCGGTAGCATGGCTTTGATCATCGCCACTGCGCCAAACACATTGACTTCAAACTGGCGGCGCATCTCTGCGAGCGACGATTCTTCCATTATGCCTTCATGGCCGTAACCGGCATTGTTCACCAGCACATCAACCGGACCGACGGTAGACTCAATCTCCGCAACCACCTCATCAATACGCTCAAAGTCCGTGATATCAAGCAGACGGCCGAAAGCCCGCTGCGAATTAAGTGCCTCGAAAGCCTGCTGTGCTTCGCGGCTGCGCACGGTACCGATGACCCGATGGCCTGTGGCGAGGGCTTCCTGCGCCAGTGCACGGCCAAAGCCACTGCTGACGCCGGTGATTAAAATCGTTTTTGCAGATGTCATAAAAAGAACTCCCATGAACAGTGAAGTTTGCATGGTATTCTACGTTCTGCCACATTTTTAGGCCGTATCTTCTCTTTTTCTTGCCTGATTTTATGAGGTGCTGTGATGCCCGGGATGATTACCTTAGTTAAAGCACTTGCGGCGCAGGAGGGGTACAACCTTACTGCGTTGCCTGATGTGCGAATTTTGCGTGCCGATCGCCCACTTGCCAGAACGCCTGTGCTTTACGATCCGGGGATTGTGATTGTCTGCCAGGGTAGCAAACGCGGCTATTTTGGTCAGCAGACCTATTTATATGATGAACAGCACTACCTGGCGGTTTCGGTGCCGGTGCCGTTTGTGATGGAAACCGACGCTTCCGCAGAACATCCGTTACTGGCGATTTATATGCATCTGGATTTTCAGTTGGCCGCTGAACTGATGTTGCAGATTGAACAGCATGACGCCCGACATCCTCCAGCCGCGCCGCAAAGCATGATGTCGAGCCCAATGGACGACGCGGTAAAAACGGCCGTGCTGCGCTTGCTTGAAGTCCTGAACAATCCGCTTGAATCGGCGATCCTCGGTCCTGCGCGGGTACGTGAGCTCTATTTCCGCGTATTAACGGGCGCACAGGGAAATGCAATGCGCGCCGCGCTGACCTTGCAAGGGCAGTTCGGCAAAATCGGTAAAGTGCTACAGCGCATCCATGCCACTTACCCTGAGCCGCTAACGCTGACGCAACTGGCGATGGAAGCCGGAATGAGTGTGCCGACGTTTCACGGCCATTTTAAAGCAATAACCCGGATGCCGCCGATGCAGTATGTAAAATCGGTACGCCTGCACCAGGCGCGGATGTTAATGGTACGTCAGCAGATCACTGCCGCCGCCGCGAGTTACGCCGTCGGCTATGAAAGTCCGTCGCAATTTAATCGCGAGTTTAAACGCCTGTTTGGTCTGCCACCCGCAGAGGAGATTAAACGCATGCAGCGTTACTTCGCCGTTCCGCCTGTACAGCAAGCGTCAATATTTGTTTCATCGCATTAAGGCTTATTTGCCTGAATATACCATGAAGTATGAAAGGTCTGCTTCTGGCACAAAGCGGGCTGACACGCAGACTGATGTCCGCTTTGAGCGAGAAGCAGACGTTCAGGCGGCACATTTAAATCGAGATGTTTTCAACAAAAGGCGTAAGTCAGCTTAGGGCAGCTATATGGAAAAAGCTTCGCCTTTAAAAAATTTCGCCAGCTTTTCTTTTCACGTGGTTCAATGTACTGGATTGCTTAGTCAATCATACTGCTCCCTTACTGGGTATACCCTAATGGGCAATAGCCCATTGCAGGTGTTCCAGAAATGCCTTCACTTTGACCTGTAGATATTTTCTGCCGGAATAGAGCGCGTATAGCACCAGATCTTCAGGTTCGAGATTACAGTTAATTTTAACAAGGGAGCCGTTGTTGATTTCTGATTCACAGGCATGAAGAGGCAAAATGGCGAAACCAAGTCCTTTTAGCGCCGCGGCCTTGGCCATCTGTCCACTGTTCACCTTGTAACTGGACTGCACCTGGACGGTTTGGTTCTGTTTGAATCGCCAAGGCATTCCCTGGAGCACCGACATACTCGTAATGCAGGGGATTTTGGTAAGTTCATCAACCGATTGTGGTGATGGATGACGTTCCAGAAGTTCGGGTGCGGCTACCACACAGCTCGGCCAGCGCAGAATTTCTCTAGCGACCCAGCAAGAATCTTCCAGTGGTCCACGTCCAAAGCGCAATACCAGATCGAATCCATCCAGTAGTCCCTCTGTTGGATCCAATTGTGTGTCACAACTGAGCTGTATTTGTGGATGCCGAATGCAGAAGTCAGCGAGAATGTCTGCCATGAATGGAAGGTCTGGTGTAATGATCTTCAGGTGGCCTGATAGTGAATCACCAAATAGTGATACTTCCTCCAGAGCATGATCCAAAGCGTGTGTGAGCGGCGTGATGGATTGATACAGCAGCTTCCCGGCTGCGGTTGGCATTATCTTACGCGTCGTGCGCTCCAGCAGCCGCACATGAAGTTGTTGTTCAAGTAAAGCGATATGTCGACTGACATTGGATGATGGCAACTGAAGCTGGTCTGCCGCGAGCTTAAAACTCAACTTTTCATAAACGGCCTGAAAGCAGATCAGCCACTGCATTTCTAATTTCTCAATCATTAATTATCCCAAAAAATGAGATTAACAAAACTATAATTCCATATTTATCACTAATCAGGTGGTCATTACAATTTCTATCAGGTTTTGTAATAGGGAGGAAATGATGACCAGAACTAAAAAAATTGCCATTGTAGGTGCTGGGGTTGCTGGAATGGCACTGGCTATCCTCGCAACCAAACAGGGCCATCAAGTCAGTCTGTTTGAACGTGGCAGCAACGTGTCTTTTATGGGAGCTGGTGTGACATTATGGCCCAATGCCATGTTCGTCATGCAGAAGATGGGACTGGACAAAAAGGTCATGCAAGTGGGTGGTACGCCATGCATGATGCGCCAGTTTGATCAGAATGGTCTCCTTCAGACGGAGTTCGATATTTTAGCAGTAAATTCACTGTGCAATTTTCCCAGTGTGACAGTTTTACGGCGTGAGCTGATGAGCTTACTGGCCGGTGCGTTAGATAATTTAGGTAGGGAGATTACGTTCAATTGTTCAATCACCGCAGCAGACGTGATGAAGTTGAGCCAAGAATTTGATCTGGTAGTTGGAGCCGACGGGCGTATGAATTCAATCGTCCGCCAGACATTGTATGCGGAGAAAGCCACTCCTCGTTACCATGGCTTTGTGAATGTAATAGGTGTGGGAATGAATCGCCACGGATAATCTAGACACTTCCGAACCGTTGATAATACTGGTTTTCATATTCTATCGGTGACATTTGATCGCTAGAACCATGCCGACGCTTACTGTTATAAAACATTTCGATGTAATCAAAAATATCGCTGCGGGCTTCTTCCCGCGTTCCGTAGATCTTTTTCTTTATCCGTTCGCGTTTCAACAACTGGAAAAAGCTTTCTGCAACCGCATTATCATGGCAGTTACCGCGACGGCTCATGCTGCCCTCCAGGCCGTGTGATTTCAGGAACGACTGCCACTCATGGCTTGTGTACTGACTGCCCTGATCCGAATGAACCAGCACCTGTTTTTGGGGATTACGCCGCCATACAGCCATCAGCAGTGCGTTCAGGACAATGTCCTTTGTCATCCGGGATTGCATGGACCAGCCGATAATTTTGCGTGAGAACAGATCAACAACCACGGCAAGATACAGCCAGCCTTCGTGGGTCCTGATGTAGGTTATGTCCGTTACCCAACGCTCATCCGGAGCATCCGGATTGAACTGTCGCTGGAGCCTGTTGGGCGACACGATACTGGCCTCGCCTTTACGTGCCCGCGGGCTCCGGTATCCGACCTGAGCCTTTATCCCGACACGTTTCATCAGTCGCCAGACTCTGTTCACTCCGCACTGTTGCCCGCTGTCCCGCAGATCCAAATGGATCTTGCGATAACCATAGACGCATCCCGATTCCAGCCAGAACTGTTTAATCTGTCCTGTCAGTCCCAGGTCTGCCTGATGGCGTGGTGAATGCGGCTGCTGAAGCCAGGCGTAAAAACCACTGGGATGAACATCCAGCACCCGACAGAGCAGGCGAACAGGCCAGCAACAGGTGTTGTCACGGATAAAGGCGTACCTCAGTCGGACAGCTTTGCGAAGTACGCCGCGGCTTTTTTTAATATGTCCCGTTCGTCGGTAACCCGCTTCAGCTCTTTCTGGAGACGGCGGATCTCGGCCTGAGCATCTGACTGTTCTTTATTAGTGGAAGAATCCGGACCGTACTTCTTTATCCATGCGTAAAGGCTGTGGGTAGTGATATCGAGACGTGTTGCAACGCTGGAAACAGAATGGCCACGATCGACAACCTGTTTGACTGCTTCAATTTTAAACTCTTCTGGATAACGCTTACCGCTCATGGGCACCTCTCTTTCAGCCATCTTAAATGACTCTGAGGTGTCTGTTAAACCCGTGGCGATTCAAAACAGAGTGAATAACGTTTGTGGACATATATAGTCAAAGCAACGGGGCCGGGTTATGGCTGAGGCGCACCGCAGCAGGGTGAGGAGCGAACAGCCAAAACCTGGCCCCGGTATATGAAGCCAGGCGGGCTTATGGCAGCCCCGGCATTAGATGCGTTTATGAACAACTGAAAGATTGATTACCCGATCGGCAGAGGCGATGGTGGAAGGCCGATGAGCGATGATGACACGGGTAATATTCAGGCCACGTATAGCCATATTGATCAGCGCTTCATTATGCTCGTCCAGATGACTTGTTGCCTCATCCATAAACAGTATGCCGGGCCGTCGATATAAAGCCCGGGCAATAAATATGCGCTGCCGTTGTCCGCCTGATAATCCTTCGCCAAGCTCCCCGGTTAGCGTATCGTAGCCCATAGGCAATGCCATAATGTCATCGTGAATGTGGCTGAGACGGGCGCACGCTTCAAGCCAGGCCTCATCAGGCATGTCACCGAACCCGGTAATATTTTCCCGCATTGACCCTGCGAACAAACGATCCTCCTGGAGAATGCAGGATACAGCCCGACGATAGCTTTCCACACCGCCTGCATAGATATCTTTACCATCAGCCAGAACGTTTCCTCCGGAAGGTGGCACAAGTCCACATAATATTTTCATAAGCGTGGTCTTACCACAACCTGAAGGTCCGGTAATAGCAACACTTTCTCCTGCACAAAGAGTAAGATTTAAATCCTGTAGCACAGGCGAAGACTGGGCATCATGACGGAACAAAAGTTCTTTCGCTTCCAGCACGATAGCTTTTCCAGGTTTAAATTGTTCCGTTAAGGGTGATATGGGTTCGGGCGTAGTATGCGCAATATCTGCGATCCGCTCGCCATGTAATGAAAGCATTCCTAATCGCAGGAACATCTCAGTGAGGGAAAGCGCCCGTCCCGTAAACATTTCTCTGAAGACGCCAAACGCTACAAATGCGCCTAATGAAAGACTGTGCGTCATCACGGCGCTGATACCCAGCCAGAGGATGACAATATTATCCAGGGCTCCGGTCAGCCCGCTAACTGCATTAAATAAAATATCAAAGCGGCGTCGGTTAACGCCGGCATTTGCAGCTTCAACTTCCAGCGTCAGCCAGTTGCGCCCACGCTGCGACGCCAGACCCTGTGCCCGGAGTGTGGCGATGCCCCAAAGCGACTCGCTAAAATGCGAAGCAGCCGTTGCATTTTTTATCAGTTGTTCCTCAGCCAGCTGGCGATAGCGGGGAAAAGTTATTAAACGCATTAAAACCGCTATCAGCACAAAGCCAACCACCACGCAACAAAGCAGAGGCCCCCCGTAAACCGCCAGCAAGATCAGTGAGCCAATCAACATAATGCCGTCAATGATGCTACCGGTAATATCGTGAACAAAGCTGTCCCGCAGAATGCCAAGTGAGGCAAAACGGGACTGTATATCCCCCATTCTCCTTTTTGAAAACCAGGGCAGGGGAAGCGACAATAAATGTCTTAATAATCCTTCTTTCCACTGTATGTCTGTCAAAGTGTCCGTAATCATCACAGTCCAGGAACGAAGCAAATTAAGACCTGTTTGCAGCAGAATTAGCATCCCTAAAGACAAACAAACCAGCTCCAGGAGCCCGCGATCGGAAGAGGGAACAACATGGTCGAGGGCAATCTGGGTACCTACCGGTAACAGCAGACTGATACATTCAGTCATAACAGACAGACAAAATACTTTAATCAACGCCGGGCCAAAACCGGTAATACCACGTATCAACTCTGTAGGTCTGACACGTGATGACTTTTTCTGGCGGCTAAAATTACGATCGGGCCATAACTCCAGCGCAGCACCAGTAAAGCTTTGCGACAGTGTCTGACTACTGACGGTTCGTCGGCCATATGCAGGATCATGGATAACAGCCTTGTCACCTTTGAGACTGACCAACACGATGAAATGACTGAAATCCCAGTGGAGCACACACGGCAATCGCAGTGCTGAAAGTTCTTCCAGATCCAGTGACAGTGCCCGCCCGGCCAGTCCAAGGTTGCCAGCAATGGCATGCAGGGTGCCCAGCGTTGCCCCACGTGAAGAGAGGCCGCTTTCACTGCGCAATGTAAACAAATCTGTATGATGACCATGCCAGCCTGCGATCATGGCCATACAGGCAAGTCCACACTCCGCAGCCTCGGTCTGAAGGATGAGGGGCACCCGACGACGAGGAGAAAAATTTAGACGTCTTTGAAGCCAGGCAAGTTTTTCGTTATCCATTAATTGCTCCGCGCGTGCTGTCCCGCATTTCATAAAGCGGCGACAGAACCCACTGCCATAGCCGGCGCTTTTCCAAAAAAAGCGTGCAGTCTGCCCGAAGCCCGTTGCCCGCTTTAAGACGTTGCCCCTGCCATACAAAATGTGTCACGTCAGGTGTGATGGTTAGTCTGTACCAGGTTTGTGGTATACCTGTATCAGCGCCGGGTGCGCTGGCCCAGTGCGAACGTTCCTGCATACCGGCAGGTGTGACCGAGACCTCTGCAATGCGGCCGGGAAATAACCCGAATTTTTCCGATGGAAAAGCGCTATAGCGAATATTGACCGGCGCGTCGGTTTTTATAAAGGGCAGGGCACTGTCCGGGATCCACATCACCAGTTCCCAGTGTGGTTTAACATCCGGAATAATTTGTGCCAGCGTATCGCCCGAACGGGTGCTTTGCCCCAATGTAAGACTGACCGTATCTACCCGACCATTAACCGGAGAGGTAATTAAAAGCGTGCCGGAAGCATCATCTTCTGTATTCTGACGAGCCAGTACACTCCGCTGCATTTCCATGCGAAATATTTCATTGTCAAAATCAGCTGCACGTGTGCGTATATCACCCTCAAGCGCAAGAACCTGTAATGCATTCTGCTCACGTTGACCGCTCAAAGTGAGATGATCATTTTGCTGCTGATAAAAAAGAGAGGTCTGCTGAGAAAGTTGATCGCGATTTATTAATCCTGCCTGCTGATAGCGCCGATAGCTTTCCATGTTTTGTTTCATCTCTTTCAGGCCTGAAGCTGCCTGTTTAAGAATTTTAGTGGAATGTTCAAATGCCGCAGCATAACTTGCCTTTTCCTGTTCAAGCGTGGCAAGAGTAATACGCCGGTTTTCACGAAGGCGCCCTATAATATCATCGACGATTCTAAGTTGTTCTTGTGTACTTTGTCTGTGTTGCACGCTGACCACACCCGAACGTGTTGTACGACTAATATCAATCTCATACAGCGGCTGTCCTTTTTTGACATTATCGCCTGGGCTAACAAATTTGTTTATAACAAAGCCCTGATCCGGAGACGCGACAGTAACAGGGCGAGGTACGGATGCAAGCTCACCACTTACGGTTACACGATGTGTATAACTACCAAAAGTAAGAAGGAGAGTAAGTGAGATAAGAAAAATGGCGGTAATAAGCAGATGTACCCATACTGGAAGTCCACGCACCAGCAGGGCTTTTCCTTTCCATACGTTAGTTCTGTGTGTAATAGCCGACTGCCGATAGAGAGATGAGTTCATGTTACCCTGCATGCCCCGAAAATCAGAGGGGTTTCCTGTCAGTAACAAACCGTATTATGCGGCAACCGGTACCTGAAGCCGCATTAAACTGAGGCTAAGAATTAATGCTTGCCGCCACGGTCGCTTTTGCTATTGCCGTTGCGGCCAGAGTGTGATTTGCCGGAGTTACCGCTGTTACCTCTGCCTGCATCCGGTGCGTTAATGCCGCAGCCTGCATGAACGCTCACTGATGTTGAAGAGCCACCGTGACCGTCATGCGTGGAAGAGTAGGAACCGCCAATTGAGCAGCTACCAATTGAAAAACCACCAGCAACCACATCCATTTCATTCAAAGAAAGTTCACGCATTGTTACTTCTCCTGATTACAATAATGGGCAAAGATGACGTGTTTTTTTCTCATTGACATAAGCCATTGAGAAGGTGTAGTGGCAAAAGAGATATTCTTTATGCCAAATCTGTTCATATCTTCCGGAGAATATGAAAACCATTTTTCCGGGAAAGTATCGTGATAGTTATTTTTTAGCTGTGGGCAATAACATATCTCATTTCTTACCCCTGCCTCCTTGTAAAAGAGTGCTTCCTTTTTCTTTATCTGTTGAACGGATTCAAGCCTGAAAAATTCTGCGCGGGTTATATCCCCAGAAATTTCAACTTCTTGCTCTGGTCCGTTGGCGCCACCGTGCCACAGGATGTATGAATCATTATTAATTAATTTACGGTTACCTGCCACAAATAGATAGTTAGCACACGCAGAGGCACAGACGCTGCGAACTTCTATATCCATATTATTTTTTTTAATGTAACTGGCTATGGATAAAGCATTTTCCACATCTCCACCAATGCTGTTAACAGAGACGGTTTTGATTCTGGAGTTGCCGATTTCTTTTAAGAATAATACATAGGCCTCATTTGTTATTTGGCCGTCAAAGTAAAGAACATCCCCTTTCTTAACTATTTCAGGAGGATTATTCAAAACCCGTTCATCCTGGATGTCTATCTTTTGACTGGCCGGTAAAACGCCCGAACTTATAAAAATGCTACTAACGGAAATAAAAATTTTTATTACTTTTTTAAGGTTTTTTTTCTGCAAAAGAAAAGGGTTAATCATTTTCTCTCTGATATATAATTAATTTTCCGGAAAAGCGGCGGTCATCAATGCTTTGTAAGGTATGTCATTATTAAGTTTATTTTAAGTCAATAAAAGTAACATAATGTAAATTATTGGTCTTTTTGTTCAATTTTACTGAATGAAAAGATATGGAGTTGGTGAATTTATTACAAAAAACTGACCAGGCACCAGCTTTCATCACTTGCAGTGTGTCCACCTTAAGATTAAGGCCAAACAGATAGCTGAAAAAAAAATGAATAAATAATGAATCGTCCCTACTAAAAATAGTGCTTGTCATCATGAAAAAACGCTATGATCTTACCCAGCAATAGTGGACACGCGACTAAGTGAGTAAACTCTCAAGTAAGAGGTGACTCACATGACAAAATCAGTATCAACCACCAAAAAGCCACGCAAGCAACATACACCTGAATTCCGCAACGAAGCCATGAAACTGGCCGAGCGCATTGGTGTGGCCGCAGCCGCCCGCGAACTCAGCCTTTATGAGTCGCAAATTTACACCTGGCGTAGCAAGCGGCAGCAACAGGCAACGTCCTCTGAACGTGAGAGCGAACTCGCCGCTGAGAATGCCCGCCTCAAACGCCAACTGGCTGAACGGGACGAGGAGCTGGCCATTCTCCAAAAGGCCGCGACATACTTCGCCAGACGCCTGAAATGAAGTATGTCTTTATCGAAAATCATCAGGCTGAGTTCAGTATTAAAGCCATGTGCCGGGTACTGCAGGTCGCCCGCAGTGGCTGGTATGCCTGGCGTCAGCGTCGTCACCAGATAAACCGACGTCAACAGTTCCGACTTGTCTGCGATGATGCGGTTCGACAGACCTTTGCCAGGGCAAAACAGCGTTATGGAGCACCTCGTCTTGCTGATGAACTGCCGGAGTACAACATCAAGACTATCGCCGCCAGTCTGCGTCGTCAGGGGCTGCGGGCGAAAGCCTCGCGCCGGTTCAGCCCGGTCAGTTACCGTGAGCATGGTCTGCCAGTATCCGAGAATCTGTTGAATCAGGACTTTTACGCCAGCGGCCCGAATCAGAAGTGGGTGGGTGACATCACGTATCTGCGCACCGGTGAAGGCTGGCTGTATCTGGCGGTGGTGATTGACCTGTGGTCGCGGTCAGTCATTGGCTGGTCGATGTCCTCACGGATGACGGCACAGCTTGCCTGCGATGCACTGCAGATGGCGTTATGGCGGCGTAAACGCCCGGAAAATGTCATCGTGCACACAGACCGGGGTGGTCAGTACTGTTCAACGAATTACCAGAGCTTACTGAAACGGCATAATCTGCAGGGCAGTATGAGCGCTAAAGGCTGTTGTTACGACAATGCCTGTGCGGAAAGCTTCTTTCACTCACTGAAGGTGGAATGTATCCACGGAGAGAACTTTGCCAGCCGGGAAATAATGCGAACGGCAGTGTTTAATTATATCGAGTGCGATTACAATCGCTGGCGTCGTCACAGTGCCTGTGGCGGTCTTAGCCCGGAACAGTTTGAAAACCAAAACCTCGCTTAGGGCCGTGTCCACATTACGTGGGTAGGATCAGGCTTTTGTAGATGCTCTGCCTGCAGCTGAAACCGACTGTAATCAGAAAAAAGAAAAGTATCCTTCTGGACTCCTCCGGCTCGCCAAATTCTGATGGTGCAAGGCAAGGTCAACTCCTGCAGCTGGCTTAAAGTCTGCTATGAGCGAGGAGCGGACCTTTTACGTAAAATGAAAGCACCTTGGGTCACCCGATCAAATCAACCGGTATATGACTTAAGATCAGGTGATTTTAAGCTTAAACAGCCGATATATTGCAACCCGGCCTGAATCGGTTACGTTCACTTCACGGTATCCCTGTACACGCGTTACCCATTCTTTTTGCAGGAAAAGTGTAAACAGGGCTGAGCCAGCGTCACCACCGAGATGGAAACGTCTTTCACTCCAGTCCAAACAGCCGCAACAGGGCTTGCGTCGTGTGCGAGAGTTAAGCAAAACGCCCATTTTCTCAAAATGCATTTTTCCGGCTGATGTCAGTTCCGAGCCATCTGCTTCAAGCCATTTTTCCTGCAGCATAAATTCATAAATATTGACAGCAAGCTCGCCTGCCAGATGGTCATAGCAGGTGCGCGCGTAACGCAGATAGACCGGCGTACTGGAAACGGGGGCTTTAGAAGTGCCCATGGAAAATCCCATCAGGTTTTCCAGCAGTCCGGCGATATGATTGCCCGAAAGGCTGTAATAGCGATGACGCCCCTGCGTCAGGCAAATGATTAGACCGTTGCCGAGAAGTCGGTTCAGATGCCCGCTGGTTGTCGAGGCTGCTATGCCAGCCACTACGCTAAGTTCGGTAGCTGTCCATGCGCGCCCGTCCATCAGGGCGCACAGAATACTTACCCTTGACGGGTCAGACAGCGCAGAAGCCACCATTACCATTGATGTTTCAAGGACATCATCTGGCTCACTGCCGCGCTTTGTTTTAACAAGGTTCATTCAGAAGGTATTGCCCATTTTCGGGTTACTACGGCTGCCCGGGCATCATCATCCGTGATGAGAATGAGCCGGTTACTGTGATCGCTGTACTGTACCAGAATATTGATGCCGTTCCGGGCAATTGTGTCAGCTATTTCTCCCAGCTCTCCGGGCCGTTCCTGAGGTAATTTCCTCACCAGGGGCCGACACACGTTGCAGACGTCAAAACCAGCCTCAGTCAACACATTGCGTGCTTTAAAGCCGTCTTCAACCAGGAAATGTGCATGCGCGCCTTCAGATCCTGTAAATACGCCACCGCCTTCAAGTCCCACTCCGTTTTCACCCAGTACACTACCCAGTGAACCAAGTGAGCCCGGGCTGTTTTTGAGAATAACGTGAATGTCATACATGCTGATTTGTTCCCTTATCAGAAGAGTAATCACGGAATACGCTGGCTACCCGTATTCTGTAGAATGAAAAAATCGACTGCTTGCCTTCTTTCTGAGCGGCCTGATGCATCACATTTCGCTTCCATCCGGCAACAGACTCCTCATCTTCCCACCACGACAAAGAAAGAATCTTTCCGGGCGTAGTCAGGCTCTGGAAACGCTCAATTGAAATAAAACCGGGCGTGTCGGATAAGAGAGGCTTCAGCTCCGAAGCGAGCTGAAGATATCTTTCCTGAGCCTCTGGCAGGGCATCTGCCTCAAAAAGTACTGCAATCATGGTCCGCTCCGTTGTTAATTTACGGGCAGTTTAATGATGACGAAGGCATGTTGCTTCGGTTAGCACCGAAGTATGCTTGTGCGTTAGCCAAGCCACCGGCATGGATAAGCGATGAACAGCAAACTCATAAGTTAAAAGGCGGGACAACATAGAAATGTGGATTCACACGCAACGTCCGCTTCTGGCACTGAGCGGACTGACACGTATGCTGATGTCCGCTATGAGCGAACAGCAGACGTTGACTGATGACTACTCAGTGAATTCATCGTTATTGAACATACCCTCCCGGCAACGAACTCAATCTCAATCGTTCTCAGACAGCTAGCGCTAGTTTTTGATGACGCTCTATAAATTTCGCTTTGAGGGCGCTATAGCGATGAGCATCGGTCCTGCTGAGTAATACAGCTGCGTGTTTTATCTCAGCATACTCTTCTGCAATGTCGTTGTTTCTTCGAAGATAATCACGGAAAGCAAGATGTCTCAATACCTGCATATCTCCGACTGCAAACGCATGGACTTGATGACTACGCTGATCACCACCTTTAATGAAATATCTGCGCCCCGCAATCCCGTTCTCACCGCGAGCAACATACCCGGCGTGGGCCATTGCTGAATGGTACTTATCCAGTTCATTGATGTCGGAAACTTCAAGTAGCATATCAATTACGGGCTTTGCTGAGAGACCAGGAACTGACGTGCTTCCAATATGATGGATATCCTTAGCCATTCCACCGAGCAATGTTTTTATCAGTAAACTTTCAGCTTCAAACATCTCAGGCCATCTATCATCGTATGGCACAACAATAATCTTCCGCATAAACACATTCTCTCTGTCCTAAGTGTGCAACTCAACCCTGAACCCCGGCATTGCCTGCAGCTGGCGTTCCCTGGTGAAAAAACAGGGTCCACTGGCCCTCATCCGAACAAATCCAGCAAGAGGAACGTAATGCATGATGGCTCCCATCAGCGTAAAACGTCCGATAGCGAAGCAGAGCGTAACCGCAGCCCATCTCCGTAAGACGGAAATCGCTGCTGAGAATATACGGTGCAGCCTTTTCACTTAGAAGCGACGCAATGGTCTCTGACCGGTCGACCGTCACACCTGACCGGGTGATTTCACGGAATTCAGGATGAAGAATCAGTTCCAGCCACTCCGGATCATTGCGCCTGTCGCCGTGAAGGCTGCACTCAAGCAATCTGAGCTTCTCCAGAAGCATTCTGCTTATCCTCAAGTGATTAAGCCGGACGTTCAAATTTACCATAACAGTTCATGCGCTACTTCCGCTTCTGGCACAAAGCGGACATGTGTGCGAGACAAGGTGCGCTATGAGCGAAAAGCGGACTTCGCATAACAACATATCTTTTGCACACGGCTACCAACATAACGTTGCAGTGTGTCATCCACACCTGTTATTTCTACTTTATGCTCATCGCCTCCTTTTCTTATTGCTGAATAATATCAATCCTGTGGTTTTGTCCGTCATCAACTAAAAGAATTCTGTCGTCCGGCAACTGCATACCATCCATTGTGACCTGATACGGACTTTCACCACGTGCAATACTGATGCAATACTGACTCTGCCCGTGTTGATAGGTCATGCTAAAGGAAGGCCAGTCATCAGGTAATTGTGTGCGAATAACCAGCGTTTCACCGTAACGTTTTATCCCGAGTAACTCTTCAGTGACCAGACGGTAGGCCCAGCCAGCGGACCCGGTGTACCAGCTCCACCCGGCGCGTCCGGTATGGGGCGTAACGCTGTACACATCTGCACTCATGACATAAGGCTCTGCTTTATAGGTATTGACGCCCTCAGCCTGAAGCGCGTGGTTTACCGGATTGATCATTGACCACAGTTGCCACGCTCGTGCTTTCTGCCCCATCCTGGCAAACGCCATTACCGCCCAGATGGCACCATGCGTGTACTGGCCCCCGTTTTCCCGCACGCCTGGTAGATAACCCTGTATGTAACCCGGGTTAGTACCGTGACCATTAAACGGGGGCGTTAGCAGCTTGATCAGTCCCGCATCGTTATCCACCAGATAGCTGTCCAGTGACTGCATCGCCTGGGCACTGCGCACAGGATCAGCTGCGCCGGACAGAACGGACCAGCTTTGTGCAATCGCATCGATCCTGCACTCCTGCGATGCCTCTGAACCCAGCGGCGTACCATCGTCAAAATAGCCGCGCAGGTACCACGCACCATCCCAGGCCGAAGAGGCAAGATTTTCTTTCAGGCGCAGCGCTTCTGACTGACATAATGTCGCCACGCATGTATCCTGGCGCTGTTCAGCCAGCGCTGCGAAACGCTGCAAAATATCGTAGAGGAAAAAACCGAGCCAGACGCTTTCACCCTTGCCTTTAATGCCGACCAGATTCATCCCGTCATTCCAGTCGCCAGCCCCCATCAACGGCAGGCCATGCTGGCCGAAGTGTAGTCCCCGCTTAATAGCTTTTACACAGTGCTGCCACAGCGTCTCTTCAATGTGGCTGATAACCGGCGTATCGTAGACAGATTCTTCGCCGGGCATAAGCGGACGTCCTTCAAGATAGGGAATATGCTGCTCGAGCACCCCGGTATCCCCCGTTGTGTCCACATAGTGACAGACCGCAAGCGGGAGCCACAGGTAGTCATCCGAACAGCGGGTGCGCACGCCATTTCCATGTGGAGGATGCCACCAGTGCTGAACATCCCCTTCAATAAACTGTCGTGAGGCACACAGCACAATCTGACTGCGCAGCCGCTCCGGTGCAACGTTGCTCAGCGCCAGCGTATCCTGCAGCTGGTCGCGGAAACCAAATGCCCCGCCAGACTGGTAATACCCGCTGCGCGCCATAATACGGCATGCTAATGTCTGGTACAGCAGCCAGCCGTTCACCAGCAAATCAACGCTGCTGTCAGGTGTCCGCACCACGACTTTATCGAGAACGTTGTGCCAGAAATGATGAACCTGGTCCAGCGCCTGGCGCGCGTTATGCTCACTCAGAAAACGGGCAACCCTCTCCTGAGCCAGTGTCGGGTTACCCGCCACGCCGAGGACAAAAACAAAGGTTTTCTCGTCACCGTCAATAATGGAGGTTATCGACTGTAGTGCGGCACAGGGATCAAGTCCGGCCCCCGTTTTGCCCGAGAGTCTACGAAGCTTCATGGCGGCCGGGGCGCGCAGTGAGCCATTACGCCCTATAAACTCGCGGCGGTCGCCCGTTACCGTACTCTGAGGATCGTTAACGGCAAAAAAGGCAGTGCGTTCACCGCCGTTAGAACCGTAAAAGTTATTTGCCATTACCGCACTACCATCAGGAAGGCTGGGCGAATGCGTGATGATATGCGCGGCAGAGTGAGTGCGCGTTGCCCCTAGTGTCCATTCCACATAGCCGGTGACAGATAATTTACGTGTACGGCCTGAGTGGTTAGTAAGCTTCAGGATTGTCAGCTTAACCGGAGCCTGTCCGTCCACCAGTACCGTCATTTCACTGTCCAGGCCATATTCACGGTGGGCAAACACGCTGTAACCAAAACCATGGCGGGTGAGATAATCCCCGTGACCGCGCATGGGCAAGGCCATGGGTGACCAGCATGCGCCACTTTCTTCATCGCGCAGATAGAAAGCTTCACCGCTTCGGTCACTCACCGGATCATTTTCCCAGGGCGTTAAACGGTATTCGTGTGCATTTTCAAACCAGCTGTAAGCCTGACCCGCTTCAGAAATCACGCTGCCAAACTCCTCGTTTGCCAGCACATTTGACCAGGGTGCCGGCGTCGGTGCATTTTCTCTTAAGAGGATCTGATATTCACGGCCATCCTGAGAAAATCCGCCGTACCCGTTGAAATGGCTTAACAGGTCAGTATCCGGTATCCAGTCGGTATGGTTACTTTCCTCAGCTGTCACCGACGGCACAAAAGGCCTGACAATTTTTTTTGTTGTATGAAGACGCTGGTTAAGCTGTTCGTTGATGCCGTCAGCGCGATCGTCCAGGCTCAGGCAAGCCACGCTTATCAGCAACTGCTTGTCTTCGGCGGACAAATGATCGCCGTTACGGACAAAAATCCCGCCAGGTTCATCTAACAGGCTGGCTTCTGAACCCGCATAGATTAAATCCATAATCTGCGTCTGCAGCACATGCTGATAGCCACCGGGGCTGTTATTCAGAATAACCAGATCCACCTCCAGCCCTTTCAGTCGCCAGTATCGATGTGCCTGAATCAGTGTGGTCACAGAGGCGATTCTCTCCTCACTGGTGATGCTGATCAGCACAAGCGGCAAATCACCTGAAATACCCCAGCCCCACAGGCCAGACTGACCGCGCCGGTTACGGCTGATGGCCTGTTCGTCACCGCGTAATTCCTGGCAGGGATAAAGTATGGTGCTGGCGAGACGGTTAAACAGCGTCGCGTCGTCTTCACTGGCGTTCATCTGCCGTAACACCACCAGACTGTGGGACCAGGCAAGTTCAAAAACGCGATCGGCGATAGGATGATCGCGGTATTTTTCCATCAGTTTGAGGCTTTGCTGACGGTTTTCGCTGATGCCATAAACGATATCAATGGTGACCGGCTGTCCGGGCTGGAGTGTAATAGCGTGACGTATTGACAGTATCGGATCCAGCACGGCGCCGGAGGTGTTGCTAAGCGGCCCGTCCGTGTTGGCCGCCTGGGCGTCAGCCGGGCTTTTTCCGCGGCCAATAAACCTGGCTCTGTCGGTTTCGAATGAAACGTTCTCTGAATAATCACCATGAACTACCATCATATGAAACAGGTACGGGCTCTGCTCATCCGGCGAGCGTGAACGCCGGTGGCACAGGATGGCATCTCGCGTGGGATCGGTTTCAGTCTGGATAAACAGGTTGCTGAACGCCGGATGTGACTGGTCGCTCGCATCCGGGGCAAGCACCACTTCGGCATAGGTCATCAGCGATAACGCCCGCGGTGTTCGGCCGTGATGCGTCAGGGTGACACGACGTAGTTCGATGTCATCTTCCGGGGAGACCACGACCTGGGTTTTAACGCTGAGCGAGCCGAGCACGCGTCTGAATTCGGCACCCGCATCAGTAAAGATGATTTCGTCGCTGATGTCCGCGCTGCCGCCACCCGTAGGTTGCCAGGTATTACTCCACACTTCGTCAGTGAGCGGATCGCGGATATAACAGAATGTTCCCCAGTTATCCCGGGTGGTATCGCTGCGCCAGCGTGTCAGCGCGATGTTTTTCCAGCGACTGTAACCCCCGCCGCCGGGCGTTATCATCAGATGGTAATGTCCGTTGGACAATAACTGTATTTCGGGCGTTGGACTATCCGCATGGGTGAAAATTCGCGGTTCATAGCGCACAGGCTTCACTCTGCCTTCGTGGGACTCAAAATGGCGGCGCGGGCTGTAGAGATCGACCGCATCGGGAACGCGCTCCTGTAAAAGCAGGCTGGCTGACCTGAATGCGGGGCTCGACATGAACCGCCCGGTCATAGGTGCATCAAGCAGCAGATGTCCCAGCGCCTGGAACCCCATGCCCTGATGGTGCGCCATCCAGGATTGCACCACCAAAAAAAGCTGCCCGGTTGCCAGCCGCGATGGCGTATAGTCCAGCGCTTCATAAAAACCATACTCGCCGTGCGCGCCATTCTTCTCCAGCCTGAGCAGATTTTCGCAGGCCTTTTGCGGTGAAACCAGCAGCGCCAGGAGCGTGGCATACGGGGCTACCACCATATCGTCGGCAAGCCCGCGCCGCAGACCCAGACCGGGTACGCCAAAAGCCTGGTACTGATAATTGTTTTGAACATCAAAAGCATAATAGCCAGACTCGGACACGCCCCATGGCACACCACGCTCTTTGCCCCAGTGTATCTGTCTTATTACCGCGGATTTGCTCATTTCATCCAGCAGACTGCCGCGCCAGGTCGGCATCACCAAATTCGGCATCAGATATTCAAACATTGAACCGCTCCAGGACATCAGGGCGGTTTCACGATTTATAGTGGTAAACAGTCGGCCAAGTGCATACCAGCTTTTAAGCGGTAGCTGATTCATTGCAATAGCGACAAAGCTGGTCAGACGGATTTCAGAGGGAAGCAGATCGTAGTGGCTTTTGTCCAGGGTGTTGGTATCGCAGTTGTAACCCACACTCAGCATGCTGGTGGCATCATTGTAGAGAAACGCAAAATCCATTCGCGCATTATCAGCCAGCCGTTGTTCGAGTTCACTGATAATGGCCAGCCGCAGACGGGCCTGGGCTATCACGGCTGGCGGAGGGATAACTTCCTCAATGCATTGCGCGCCTGCGATCTCACTCAGGGTAGGCAGCAGCTGGGCATTATGCTGCACGGGTAACCAGCCAAGCAGCGTCGACCATTCATCGTTGAGCTGCTGCAGCTGACTGTCCAGACGTGCTGTCCAGCACGCTACAATACTGTTTTGATCTTTAGATCGCTGAATCAGATCGTTGCAGTATGCCTGCATTTTTTGGAGGGCATCCGGCATTTGTCCTGAGGGTAACGACGCTGCACTGATAAACTGCATACGCAGCAGATACAGACTGGCTGGCGCGTTATACCCCCAGTGTTTCTCCAGGACATGCAGGGTATCGTTCAGCCCCTCCAGTACGTGCGCAACGTTGACGACGGGCTGATGACGCATGGCTGACAGTCCTTCGCGTAGCGTCAGTAAATGACCAGCCATGTTGCCGCTGTCGACGCTGGAAACATAACGCGGGCTAAGCGGAGCAAGCGTGCGGGTGTCATACCAGTTATATAAATGTCCACGGTAGTGCTCCATCTTATCCAGCGTATCGAGCGTTTGTGTGATGCGCTGCAATACTGACCCGGCAGGAAGGTAGCCAAAATCCCATGCCGTAAGGTTAGCCAGCAGGGAAAGGCCGATGTTAGTGGGTGACGTGCGGTGAGCTATTTTCGGTTCAGGGATTTCCTGATAATTGTCGGGGGGAAGCCAGTTTTCCTGGGCTGTAACAAATGTCTCAAAAAAAGCCCAGATTTCTCTGCTGGTCTGACGCAGTAGTTGTTTCTGTTGTGGGCTGGGCAGGAAAGTCTTGCTCGCTGGCGGGCGGCTCAACCAACTCAGCAACAGCGGTGCCAGGCACCACGCCAGGCTAATGATCAGAGCTATCGCCAGCCATTGTGGTGCCAGTAGCAGAGTCAGCGCGGTGAATGCCACACCACAAGCTACATTCAGCCACATCGCCCGATAAAAACGAAACACAGAAGCGCTGGTCTGAAGACTGTCCGGAATGTGGCTGGTCCATTGGGTGAGATTGCGCTGGCTGATGCCAAGGCGCCAGAGCGTAACGGCGATCGCATACAGTGAATAGCTCGCCTCATGCGGCAATAAAACAAAGTTGAGTCCGGTTCGCGAAATTCGCTTCAGCGCACCGGCCGTAACCAGCGCCAGGTGTTGCCTCAGAGGGCGGCGAAGCGGTTTGTTGACCAGATCGAGAGTGATACAGAACGCGGCAGGCAGCAACCAGATGAGGATTAGCACGCCCAGCCAGTACCCTGGATTAGGCACCAACAACAGTGAGCTAAATAGCAGCACCAGTAAGGCGGGGGCGACCAGACTGCGGCGCAGGTTATCAAACAGTTTCCAGCGAGAGAGAGCCGATAACGGGTTTTTATCCTGTCTGCCATCCGCTTTTCTGACGCGGAACTTAAGCCAGTTAAGCAGTTGCCAGTCGCCACGGATCCAGCGCGTACGGCGCGCGACGTCGGACAGGTAGTTGTTCGGGTACTGCTCGTAGAGTAAGACCTCGCTCAGCAGCCCGGCGCGTGCATAGCATCCTTCAAGAAGGTCATGACTGAGAACCAGATTTTCCGGGCAGGTGTTGGCGGTGGCCTGCACAAAAATATCAACGTCATAAATTCCCTTTCCGACAAAGGATCCCTCTTCAAAAAGATCCTGATAGATATCTGAAGACATCATTGAATAAGGGTTATTACCCGGTACGCTGCTGCGCATGGCCGCATAACGCCCCTGACCGTCTCGGGGCATCTCTTCAGCCAGCCCCGGCTGTAAAATACCGTAGCCTTTGACTACCCTCTGACGCAGCGGATCGTATTCAGGTCTGTTAAGTGGATGTGCCATTGTTGCGACCAGTTTGTGCGCGGTATCACGCGGCAGGAGCGTGTCACTGTCCAGCGTGATGACATACCTGATGTCTGCAGGTAAGCAATTGGCGGGTATGTCTGCAACGCTGGAAAACTGCGTTTCTGGATGACGTAACCAACTGTTCAGTAGCGCCAGCTTGCCTCGTTTACGTTCATAACCCATCCAGATCCCCTGAGAAGCGTTCCATTCAGGCGACCGGTGAAGCAAATAAAAGCGCTGACGGCGACAGGGATAGCGCTGGTTAAGCACGTGCATTGCCGACATTGCCTGACTTAACAGCGTACGTTGTTCTTCCGTACTTTCCGTCGCTGCGTCAGCAAAATCGGTAATCAGCGCGAAACAGAGGTTATCATCTTGATTGCCAAGCCAGCACACTTCAAGACTGGTAAGGAGTTTGCTGAAGCTTTCGCAACTTGTCAGCATGCAGGGGATTGCAACCAGGGTTGAAGAAGCAACCGGAATACCGTCAGAAAAATCCATTCTTGGCAGCGGCCGGGGAGAACGAAAGCGGGTCGTCGCTTCACTCAACATATCGCTGACCAGCTGACTCACCGCCACAATCAGGGGCAGGGCCAGCGGTATCAACCACCAGGCCATTACCGGATTCGCTGTGTCATATAATATTGCAGCCGTTGTCGCCGTGGTTAGCAGGCTCATGCTCCCCAGCCAGGACAACAGGGGAAACCTGTTGAAATTGTGTCGCAGACGTTTGAGGCCGGAGATATTCACTGACAGATGGCGTTCCAGCTGACGACGTCCTTCTCCCATCAGATAGTAACCAATGTGACGATGTGGCACGCCGGGTGCTGTTGTTTCCGCAAGCGCCAGTATGCGTTTCGCCACTTCCGGCTCACTGAGCTGACTTTCCCGGGCCAGAATCTCAATCACATGGCGATAATGATCGCGGGTATCAAAATGCATGCAGGAATATATTCCTGCCGGATCGCGACGTAACGTTTGCTCAACCACGCTGATATCCTCAGCGAAATCGGGCCAGTTGGTTTCATTAAGCAAACGTAATCCGGCAATGCTGTTGCTGACGGAAAGTTGACTGGTCGCAAGCTGCTGGTTAAAGCGATGTATTAGCACCTGGGTAGTGAGGCCTTGTTCGGCAAGGCGTTGTTCTACCCAGCTCAGGGGTAATGCCAGCGCATTACCATGTCCTTGCAGCCGACGAACCATTTCTGCGACAAAAGCACTGCTTAATGGCGGCCGGGAGCGCGCCATGTCGGCGATAACCATGATTAGGTCAGCTGGCGCATTTTCTGCGCATTCAGTCATCCGTGTTACCCATATATCAGCAAGGTCACGTTCATGCTGAGCCTCTACCACCTCAATACTGACCTGACGGAGATTTTCAATCAGCGCCAGGCGTAACATGCCGGGCAATGCCCAGACTTCGCCTAACGTCAGCGGCGTAACCTGCTGATAGGCAGTAATAAAGCTGGTAAGACTGGCGATATCCCAACGCCCGTCGCCATGCACAACGACCTCCGTGGCAATATCATAGATACGCGGACAAAGGTGCGGCGAGGTGAGTGAGGGAAGGCCCTTACCAAAGCTTGGGGGTAAATGCTGACGTACGTTGCGAATTTGCTCTTCAATCAGGTAGTAGTTGTCCAGCAGCCACTCGCCTGCAGGCATGATGCTCGACTTCTTATACTCGTTAAGCGCGTAACAGTTTTGGGTAATTACGGCCTCGTTGTCACCGAGTCGTCTGAGCAGATAGTACGGCATTTTGTCCGCAGACAATTTATGAGCGTGAGCCAGGGTTTGACCGTAACGCTCAAGCTGAGAGGCCGAGAACAGCTCCAGGCGCGGACTGTTTTCCGCCGCCGGGTCATTCGAAGAAAACGCAGCGTACCCGGGCGCCTTTGTCAGGGGACGGGAGCGGCGAAACCATGCCATAGGATTCATGTTCATAATATTGCTCTGGTGCGACGTTAACGCGCAGGAGCAGTCGAGAAATCAGTTCAGAAACGTTCTCTCAGGATGTGCATAAGGCATCAGGGATTTTTCAGCTGCTGGTCAAGGTATTCACTGCAGCCTACTGCAGCGTCAGGATCCAAAGTCAGGGGCTGGCGTGGTGAGACAAACAGGGCTTTACACCCAGGACAAAGCATCGCCTGTTTCAGACGCACTTTTGAGGCTGGCTGGTCTGAACTCAAATCACAGGCAGGACAGACGACCCTGGGCGTGCTCCTTATCAACTTCCTTGCATAGCCAGGAAGAGACAGGGTGATTAACCTTGCAAGGAATGCGCTTCACGCCAGCATTAATGGCTAAATTATAGACGTTTTTTTCCATGGTGACTGGCCGGACTGTGGCCTGATGAGGAATCGTTAACTTTTCCGTGAACTGAAGCCTGCATGCTGATTGATTAACGCTACGAAAGAATTGATAACGTTCTGTATTTCGTAAACGCAGCGCAAAGTAAACGGATGCCGATGCCCGGCGTAAATTAACATCCTCACAGACGTCTCAGCTGGCGTCACAAGTCTTCAGACAAATCAGGTTTACTCTGAAGAGGTTTCTAACCCATATAATCACAATAAGCTGCCGCCAGGAGCTTATTAATCGGCTCAGGCAGTGTTAACAAGCCACCTGGCTTAATTCTTTATCATCAGGTTAATCAGTCAGGGTTTACAAATATCGATTTGCAGTGTGGGCAGAGCAATGTTTGCTTTTTGCCTATTTTTTTAATCGACTGCTGGGACTTTCTTTGACATACAGGACATGTAGACGAAGACGTTATTTCGGTGATTTGGTCCATAATTCGATTGAAGTAGGACATGATGTTTGGCCTTAAAAATGAATGAGATGTACTCTACCATCTCTGGTGGTTTTTTTATACATCTAATAAAGGTTTATGGGTTTGTAGTAAAATATTTTCGGAACGGATTGACCGGTTGACACACAATAATATGAGTAACGTCCACTTTTGGCACAGAGCAGAAAATTGCGCGGAGAGATGACAGCTTTGAAAGAGGGCAGACTTACCTTAAAACAGAACATCCACGCTGAATTCATCTCCTGATTGTGATGTTACCTGGCTAAGCATTACTAACTTTGGTGAGGCAGGTTAAATCTCTACCTTAACGTGCTTATTTCTGGTTAACGGCAGGCAGGTTATTGATATTTATAGTTAAATCTCCCATGAAACTCCTGTGGCCGTTAGATTTTTTAGCTGCAATTGGTGGTTTTTCTGGAGGGGTGTTAAAAACAAAGCAGGCTATATGATGAGGGAAAATAAAAGTAAAAGCAGTAAAGCCTGAGGTAGCAGTAGTAAATAAACAAACTTCCCTGGCGAAAGATTTGCGATTATATTAACAATATTCAAGCAGTTGCCTGACGGACTCCTTTTCTTCGAGATATTCGAAAGAGAGTAGACGGATTTTTTCATGGTTGTAAAGCCATTCGGAATCGTTTCGTTGAATATTTTCTCCAGGCCTGAAGCACACACCAGATGCAGCCCGAACTATCGCATACTTCCCATTAGTAAACACAACCCTGTGGATGAAAAAAGGCTGATTTTCCCCACCTAACTTCCGGTTATCGATAATGTTGCCTTCAAAAAAAATATTTTTTCTGGGTTTCATAAAGTTACCTTTATAACAGGGGTAAAGTCAGTGTGTTTCCGTCTTTATTTTTCCTTCCTTATCAAGCGCGAGAGTCAGCCTGGTACCAATCCATCTGCATTCTAAACTGTACAGTAACACCTCGCGAGCAAAACGTCCCAGCGGCCTCGCTCCTGATTTTTCCTGCTTTCGCAGCTGTCCAGCGAGCACATGCAAGACGGGTAACATGCACACTTATTCCCTCGAAATGGCTGAGTCATTTTTTCATGAGTTAGTGCTCTTTTAAATGCATTGTTAATTATACGTCATTATTTAATAA
The DNA here is from genome assembly GCF_054057575.1 of Erwinia sp. TECH1. NCBI lineage: Bacteria > Pseudomonadati > Pseudomonadota > Gammaproteobacteria > Enterobacterales > Erwiniaceae > Erwinia > Erwinia sp. TECH1. Next base: position 2,168,289 of record NZ_JBSRZK010000001.1, read on the forward strand.
TTTTTTCTATTATATTATGTTCATTTACTTTTGACAGATATGTGCGCTTATCAGGAAACAACGTGAGAATTTACTGTTCTACTTTTCCATAGAGAATTTATAAGGAAATCAGAAGGAATTCTACTTACTGAGGAGCGCCCGGCAGCTAAAAGCACAGGCAGGCGGAGCAATTTATAAGGGTTCACGACTACGGCACCCGGGTAGGCTGGCGTCTTGCTGTCGCGCATCCGGGGCGCGTGGCCGCCATCATTTCCCAAAACGGCAAACCTGATGAGGCAGGACAGGGCGAGAACCGGGCACCTGTCCTGAGATACTGGCATGAACCTGGACAGCAGAACCGGAATGCGCTGCATGATGTTCCGAGACCGGCCGGTGTTCGCTACAGACGAAAAGCTGATATCCTGGCCTGTTATCTGCGCAGACCTTCAGCTTTCGCCCGTCTGTATGAGTCCGCCAATCAGCGAGGCGAAGGCTGTAACCGCTTCCGTTTCCTTCAGTCGCCCACGGGTAAGGGCCACGGACAGCGCTTCTCCCGCGCCGACCAGGCCGATGCAGCATTGCTGTAGTGATTGGGGCGTCATATTGACATGGGGTGTCAGAACTGACGCGAACATGGCGACACAATTGTCCAGAAGTTCCTGGAAAACGACCGCCTTTTCTTCACTCCCCGCCAGCGCCGCTCCCACTGCGTGAAACTCGTCCGTTTTGTCTGCGGCGCAGTGTATATAGGCGCTCGCCAGCATCTGTACCGTTTCCTGCTGGCTTCGGGAAGTCGCGCTCATGGCCTCAGTAAACGTCCTTACCCGTTCCATATCTATCCACCTGTACAGCTGGATCAGTAACGTCGAACGAGTCGCGAAATGATCGTAAACCACAGGTTTCGAGACGCCTGCACGCACGGCCAGATGGCCCAGCGTGAGGCGATCCGCATTTTCCTCGCGCACGATCAGAAGCGCGGTATCGAGAAGCTGTTGTCGCCGTTCTGCCTTCGACAGGCGCCGGGCAGGCGACCCGGTAGCCGGAGCCTTGTGTTCTTTCATTCTCTCTTTCTCATTAAACCTACTAAAAGTAGCTTATGTTGCTGTGGAGTGCTATCTTTCCTACCAATAGTAGCTTATCACACACACAAGGAACCTCGCTTATGTCATTTGCTCCTGTCTTACTGCTGGGCGGCTCCGGATCTATTGGTGGTCAGACTGCCCGGGCAATACGCGCTGCTTATCCCGATCTTCCCTTGCTGATAGGGGGGCGCGACCTTGCCAGGGCGCAGCACGCCGCCGCAAAAATGGGAGGCGCGGAAGGTATAGCGATTGACACCGCCCGTGCAGACCTTGGCCTCGGCGAGCGAAAAATCAGTGCGGTGGTCGTCCTCTATAAAGACCATACGCTTGCTGCACTCCGCTTTGCTCAGTCACGAGGCGTACCCCATTTGAGTATTTCTTCTGGCGTGTTCGAGATTGCTCCGGAAATCGCAAGCTTTATGCACGCTCCGGGCGCGTCGGCAGTGGTGCTCGGCTATGAGTGGCTGGTCGGTGCCACGACGGTGCCTGCGCTTCATCTGAGCAAAGCGTTTGGTCAGGTACATGAAATCCGCATTGGGGCGTTAGTCGATGAACAGGATGTTGGCGGGCCTGCGGTCGCCGCTGATTTCGACCATCTGCACCACCTGTTGCCCGCAGCGCTCACGCGGCGGGCCGGCGTCTATCTGTGGCGCGAGGGCGATGAGGCTAAGGGCACCTTCTCAGCGCTCGACGGCACCAAAATCCCCGCCACGGGCTTCTCGTCGATTGACGTGGTTGGGCTGGCAACTGCTACGGGTGCGCACAGCGTCCTGTTCGATCTCGGCATGGGTATCAGCTCAAGCCGGCGCAAAGGAGGAACATTCTCCACCGAAATCATTATTGAGATTTCAGGCCTGGATCAGGCCGGGCAGGCTCTTCGTACCCGCAATGCGGTCGTTCATCCGGGGGGAGCAGCACCGTTGACAGGCATGAGCATTGCCCTGCTTCTTGAACGACTGATCGGGCTGGATGGCAAACCACCGGTGGCGCCGGGTCTCTACTTTCCTTATCAGATTCTGGAAGCGTCGCACTATTTAACGCGGCTTGCGGAAGAGGGAGGGCAGCTTCTGGAACTACCGCTGTTATAACTGTCGGGTGGCGTACTAAAAGTGCGCCACTTTCCCCTTAATATCGGGCAGGCTCCGGGCGAAAAGGCCTGAGCCTTAAAAAGGATGCCGGGAAAGGCGCTCTGGCAGACCTGCATGATTATTTGCCACAGGCCCGGGCGACATACATTTTCAGGTAAGTATGCTATTGCTTTACTGCGTTTTGGTATCACCCGGATTACGGCTTAAATAAAATAAGGATCCCAAGGCTATGGCAGTAAAAAAAATTCTCCTGACGGGTGCCAGCGGTCGTATCGGACGAACCTGGTTTAAAGCGATGTGCAATACCTATGACTTTATCCTTACCGATCTGCATATGCCGGATTATGAGATTGGTTCTCCGCACCAATTTTTTCAGGCAGACCTTGCAAAGCAGGGTGCGGCAGAGAAGCTGCTGACCGCGGCGGAGCCTGATGCGGTAGTGCACCTGGCAGGGATCCCCGACGCCGGGGCCGCCTTCGAACAGCTGTTGCCGGCTAACATTCTGTCCACCACATGGCTGCTTGAAGCCGTGGCTGCCACATCCTGCTCGCGCTTTGTCTTTGCCAGCAGCGCCCAGACGATTGAAGGTTATCCGGTTGATGTGCAGATACATCCGGGGCTGGCCGTCGCGCCTGCCAATCTTTACGGCGTCACGAAATGCTATGGCGAGGCGCTATGTTCCTTTTATGCCACTCAGCGTGGCCTGTCCTGCGTGGCGCTCAGGATAGGCGCTTTTGAACCTAAAAACGCGGCTGCGCTTAAAACCGCCCGGGATTACAGCGCCTGGCTCAGTCCGGAGGATGCAGTAAGGCTGCTGACCAGCGCTACAGAAGCTGAAAATATTACCTTTTTTATCGGCTATGGCATTTCCGATAACCGGTTTAAGCGATTTGATCTGTCACGTACCAGGGAGGTGCTGGGTTACCAGCCAGCCGATGATGCCTTTCAGGAATTCAAGCCAGGGCCGGCTCTGTTTGAATAGGCTATGCTGCTCGAAAATACTTTCTTGTTGCGAGAAAAGCTGCGCCTGTAACAATATTAGTCACGCACCGTCCGCTTCTGGCTCAAATCAGCGTGCTAAACGGTGGGCTGGTGTTCCCAGGCCTGCTTTAGTTCCAAAGCAGATACCAACTGGCGTACGTCGCCGCTATCAGCGATAAGCTGGAGTAACCACCCTGAACAGGTAACAAAATTTAAGGAAACGCAATGCAAACGATTGGGATCCTGGGAGGGATGTCAGCAGCCTCAACACAAATTTATTATCGGAAAATGTGTGAGTTGGTTCGTCAGCGTCTGGGCGGTTTACACTCGCCTGAATTGCTTATCCGTTCGCTGGATTTTGCCAACATTGAACATTTGCAGGCCAGCGGAAAATGGGACGACGCCGCAACCCTTTTAAATAAGGAGGCGCTGGCGCTGGCGCGCGGCGGGGCCGACTTTATCGTACTGGCGACAAATACCATGCATAAACTGGCGGACCAAATGATGAGCGGCGTTTCCATTCCGCTGCTGCACATTGCTGATGCAACGGCGGCTCGGATCATTGCAGCGGGCCTTAAAGCGCCAGGCCTGATGGCAACCGCATTTACGATGGAACAAGCTTTTTATCTTGATCGGCTCAGGGCGGTAAAACTTCAGCCCGTTATACCGAATGATGCCGATCGGGCTGAGGTTCATCGCATCATTTATCAGGAGCTGTGCCAGGACGTTATAAACCCGGCCAGTCGCGCTGTTTATGAAAATATCGCACAGCGTTTAGCTGACAACGGCGCTGACTGTGTCATCCTTGGCTGTACCGAAGTCGGCATGTTGCTTAACAGGGATAACGTTTCCGTCCCTGTCTTCGATACCACGCTGATCCACTGCGAAGCTGCCGTTGATAAAGCGCTGGGTGCGAATGTCTGACGCGGGAAGTTTGCTTCAATATCACCTCTGGGCTGCAGGAGAAATTATCGCTTTGCTCCTGCGGCTATTTTTTTGCTTGCAAAAGCCTGAACCGGCGACAGCGTTCTAATCAGACTCCTCTTTACCCGAGCGGGTGAGTAAGCTGCTTGCCAGTAGTCTGAATACCTCAATAACTTTTGGCAGCGCCTGCTGCGGATCGTCGCTGGCTGCTATCCACAAGGCCGCATTGAGCGCGGCACCATTTAAAAGATGTGCGGCGGCATCGGCATCGACGGGTTTTATGACGCCGCTTGCGCTCATTTTTATAATGCTCTGGCGAGTGGATTCCAGGCAGCTATTTTGACCAGGCCACTGAGAAGGGTTACCAAGAAAGGCTGGACCATCAAGCAGCACGATGCGCCGTACTTCTGCATCCATCGCCATTTCGATATAGGCGATGCCCTCAGCTATTAACTTTTCCCAGTCATTGCCCGCCGTAGCCGCCGCAGCTTTAGCACGTTGCGCCATTTCACCATCTAACTGTTCGACAACCGCCGCAAGCAGCCCCTTTTTATCGCCAAAATTGGGGTAAAGCGCGCCACGCGTCAGGCCCACGCTGGCAGTAAGCTCATCCATTGATGCGCCTGCGAACCCTTTTTCAGCAAATGCTTTTCGTGCCGCCGCAATCAGTTTTATGCGGTTTTCTTTCATCAGTTCGGCGCGGCTCTTGGTGGCCATACGATATCCTTATGCCATACGCGGCGTATGTTATTTGACATACGCCGCGTATGTGTGATTAATAGTACATACGCAGCGTATATTAAATCATTCCTGTGCGCTGCGCATCCCGCATTCCAACCCGACCTAATCAAAGGAAATCGTATGGCCATCGCCCATCGTGAACCGGTTTTCCCTGCTAGTCGACATGCTCTTTATGAGGAACATGGTTATTCTGCCGCAATCCGTTCTGGTGATATGCTGTTTGTTTCCGGCCAGGTCGGCAGCCGCGCCGACGGTACGCCGGAGCCTGATTTCGCCGCGCAGGTGCAGCTTGCGTTTGATAATTTAGCAGCCACGCTTGCCGCAGCGGGGTGTACTTTTGACGATCTGATTGATGTCACAACTTATCATACCGATCCGGAAAATCAGTTTTCGACAATTATGCAGGTGAAGAAATCGATTTTTCCCCATCCCCCTTATCCAAACTGGACTGCCGTTGGCGTGACATGGCTTGCGGGATTCGACTTTGAAATTAAGGTCATTGCCCGCATTCCAGCTCATCAGATATGAAAAATCATATCTGAACAGGCAAAAAATATTTCCCTGAATTCACCGGCCAGAGGCATAAATTAAGGTGGTTCTACCGACTGTTAAATGAGTAATTCGATTACTCAACCCACCTTTCTTATTCTCTGGCCCGTGTCTGGCCTCTTTTCTGAATAAAATAAAGCGATTAGGCTATGCCCGGTCGCGCATAACGGCTTTTACCGTGTCGATAAACAGGCGTAATGCGACAGACATATGGCGATGTTGCGGAAAGTAGAGCGCGATGCCCTGTGACGCAATGGTCCAGTCGTCCAACAACGTCACCAGCCGCTGCGTGTCCAGCCACTGTCGGGCGTAGCGCTCCGGGACATAGGCCACACCCAGCCCGGCGACAGCCGCTTCCACCATTAAAGCGCTGCTGTCGAGGGTCAGGCTGCCCGGCACATCCAGCGCAAACTGCTGCTCATGCTGCTGATATTCCCAGTGATACCGTTTACCGCCCGGCAAGCGCTGGCGCAAACAGGTATGCTGCATCAGATCCTGCGGATGCATGATTTTGGGCCGCCCGGCTAAGTAACCGGGCGAGGCCACGGTAATAAAGCGCAGCGGCCCGCTCAGAGCAATGGCAACCATGTCTTTAGGCACATCTTCAATCAGCCGAATGCCCGCATCAAACCCTTGCGCCACGATGTCTATGAGTTGCCCCTGCGCCACTAAATCAATTTCAATCCCCGGCTTTTGCTGGATAAATGTCGGCAGCACCTTTTCCAGCAGAAGGCTAATCGCTGCATCGCTGGCACTGATGCGCAGCGTGCCATAAGGCTGCTGACCGCTGGCGGTAACGTCGTTCAGCAGGTCATCCATTTCCGCCAGTAACGGCGCCAGGCGCGCGATCAGTATTTCACCCGCTTCTGTCAGCGCAACGCTGCGCGTTGTGCGATGGAACAGCTGCACGCCAAGTGTTGCCTCCAGTCCTTTGACAGTATGGCTAAGCGTCGAGCGTTTAAGTCCCAGCACCTCAGCAGCGCGACGAAAACTGCGCTGCCCGGCAATGGTTTTCACCGCCTGCAATTCATTCCAGGAAGGTCGTTTCATTGTTGAATATTTCCCACCACCTCATGCTGATTTGCGGAGATTATGCCACCAATTATTCGGTTTATGCTGTCCTTCGGTTCACTGAATGGAGAAGACCCTAATGAAAACCTGGCTAATAACCGGTGCATCCAGCGGCCTGGGCCGCCTGATGTGTGAAACGCTGCTGGCCCGAGGCGACAGAGTATTTGCCAGCGTCCGCGATCGAGCAGTATTAGACGGTCTGTCAGCAATATACGGCGATCGTTTGCAGGTAACGGTGCTTGATCTCAGTATGGCAGCGACGATAAAACCCACCGTTGAGGCGGCGTTCGCTCAGGCGGGAAGAATTGATATTGTGGTCAGCAACGCGGCTTACGGCCTGTTTGGCGCAGCGGAAGAGCTAAGCGATAGGCAAATTGAGCGTCAGATTGCCACCAATCTTACCGGGTCGATTCAGCTTATCCGCGCGGCAATTCCCTTTTTGCGGCAGCAGGGTGGCGGGCGCATTATGCAGGTGTCGTCGGAAGGCGGCCAGGTCGCCTATCCTGATTTCAGTTTGTATCATGCCACTAAATGGGGAATTGAAGGTTTTGTCGAAGCGGTGCGGCAGGAAGTAGCGGCGTTTGGCATTGACTTTTTGCTGGTCGAGCCGGGGCCGACGGCGACGCGGTTTGGTGCGGGGCTGGATATTGCTGATGCCTTACCGGCCTACCGTGATACGGCAGCGGGGAAACTGCGGGCGGCACTGATGTCCGGAGAGTTTGTGATTAAAGGTGATGCTGAAAAATGCGTGACGGCTATGATCGCGGCGGCAGATGCTGCCAGCCCTCCATTACGTCTGCCGCTGGGCAGCACAGCCTACGACAATATTGAAGCCGCGTTAAAAATGCGTCTGCACGCGCTGCAAGCAATGAAAGCCGTGGCATATGGCGCAGATCGCCAGGAAGGGTAGGCAGCCAGGCCCGATGAGGTGGAAGGCCAAACAGCTATGAGGCGTTCCACTTCGGTTCTAACCTAAAGCACCGATAGCTGCTTTTGGCACGAGGCGGACATGATTTATCCCTGATAAGGGCGGGGAGATCGCCGTTCCAGACCACGCTTTTCGTCCTGCGTCCCCGGCGGGGTCGTTATTCAACGACGATGAGTTCTTCGGTCACGAGCCGGACTACGGAGCTCAGGTCGATAAAGTTTACGTGGTCCGGATCCACCCTGGTTGCAAAGTTGTCTGACAGAAAGAGTTTATCCATCTCTTCAGCGTTGTCGAACCATGCCTCCACCATGGCGTCAAACCGGGGTAGCTCTGAAGACGCATAATCCATGGGGTAATGAAATAACAAAGCGGCGGATCTTCTTTGCTTCAGGAATGGCAAAAAGCAGTGGAGCATGAACGTCGCGACGATAATTCCTGAATTCCTCTATGCTCATACCTTGCCGACGCTTGAAAGCGATAACGACTTTGATCATGAAAATATCCTTTGACGGGGAGCAGCCGGTGCGTCTGCTTCGAAATAAGGATAACCATGGAAGTCGAAACAAACTATGTTTGAATATCCCTATTACTTTCGAGATTGTCCCCATGATTGCTGATCCTTTATCCGATATCATCTCGCTATTGACGCCGAAAACCTACATCGCGGGTGGATTTGACTTCGGGGGGGAATGGGCGCTTCAGTTCGGGAAGCATTCTGGCCTCAAGTATTTTGCGCTGGTATCGGGTAGCGCCTGGCTGGCCGTCGATGATGGGCAGGATCCGATAAAGCTTAAGGCGGGTGATTGCGTCCTGCTGCCCAACGGACGTCGGTTCCTGATTGCCCAAGACCTCGCCTTCGAGCCGATCGGCATTGCTACCATACCTGAAGAAGACTGGAACGGCGGGATCGCAACGGTGAACGGCGGGGGAGAAACGACAATGCTCGGCGGCCATTTCGGCTTCGCTGGTGACCATGTCGATATGCTTCTCGGCTCAATGCCAGCCATCATTCGGCTCCGCGATGAAGACGACAAGACAGGTCTGCGATGGGCCCTCGATCGTATGCGCCAGGAACTGTTCGGAGCACAGCCGGGCGCCAGGCTTATCGTGCAGCATCTCGCGCATCTGATGCTGGTCCAGGCGCTGCGGCTTTATCTGGATCACGGCTTGGGAAAATACGTCGGCTGGCTGTTTGCACTTGGTGATAAGCGGATCGCGGCTGCCATTGGCGCAATTCATGCCAGCCCGGGCAGACGATGGACCTTGCCGGCACTTGCGCAGGAGGCCGGGATGTCTCGATCCAAATTCGCTCTCAGGTTTAAAAGTCTATCCGGCGCGTCGCCAATCGAATATCTGACACGATGGCGGATGATGATTGCATGCCACCGGCTCACCAGTGGCACTGAATCTGTCTCTGCAATCGCGCACTCACTAGGTTATGAATCAGAAGCTGCGTTCAGTACGGCGTTTCGACGACTCAATGGATGTTCGCCACGACGGTACTCGTTGAAAAATCCGTTACTAACCGAAACTGATAAGTAGTATTTTTCCGGCTGATGAAGTGACCTGCCTTCATTAACTGGCATAAGCCAACGTCCGCTTATGGCACGAAGCGGACTTTATCCGCTATAAGCGTAAGCTTTGAAGAGGATTTGATAACGCGGCCAGGAAGCATATGCTGAAGCAGCACATATTTTATTGTTTGCTGGATAATGGGACCGACCAGACCTGCATGACAGCTGTATATCTGCTATGTACGCCTTGCTCCCGCTCGTCGGTTTAGAGTGCAAGGGCAAGTGCCCCAGTTGCAAGGGCCGTGAAAGTGAAAGTTAATGATAGCATTTCGCATTATTTTTATTTCCCCTTAAGAAGGTAGATTTGGATATGATAATTTAAGGGCGTGTGAATCTGAACGAAGATCATTAGATTGGTGTCGTCAGGAAAAATGATTAACCATAAAGTCAACGAATACACGTACTTTGAGTGATAAATGACGATTTTGCGGATACATAACCACTACCGGTTTTTCTGGCGTTATAAAATCCTTAAGCACCCTTTGCAGTTTTCCGTCTTTTACCGCATTTTCAATCATATAATCCTGGCAGTAAATTATCCCTGAATGGTTAATTGCGGCATCTACCATTGCTTCGCCATCATCCAGCGATAATGTTCCTGCAGGGGTATGTACAATTTTTTTATCATTACTAAAAAAGACCCATTCGGTAATTCTTTTTGTCTGAGGAGAAATAAAAGATACACAGTTATGATCGCGTAAATCTTCAGGCTTTTCAGGGCGAGGCTGTCGCTGAAAATAATGAGGGGAGGCGGCTACCACGAAACGGGTTACCCCCAGAGATCGGGCAATCATTCGCGTGTCAGGCAAATCCCCAATACGTACAACGGCGTCGAAGCCTTCTTCCACCATATCGACAAAACGGTCGGTTACGCTAGCATCTACCTCAATCAGCGGGTAATGCCGCATAAAAGCAGAAATCGCTGGTATCATATGCGAACGTCCAAAAGCTGCAGGAATGCTGACGTACAGACGGCCTTTGGGGACATCCTGCGCATGAGACATCGCGAGCTTAGCGTCATTCAGATCAATCAGTATTTGCTTACATCGTTGGTATAGCACAACCCCATCAGCAGTCAGACTTAGACTGCGTGTTGAGCGGTTAAAGAGCCTGACGTGCAATTCATTTTCCAGGCGTGAAACCGCTTTACTTACCCCTGAAGCACTAATACCCAGCGCTGTCGCCGCAGCGGTAAAGTTGCCACCTTCCGCTGCAGATACAAAAGCAGCTATCGCACCTAGATCCATAATGCTGTCTCACTGGAATTTCAGTCATCAATGTAATGATTTTAGGCCCCTATATCAACTTCAGTTAGCTATCTAGAATGTTCTCTCTGACCATTAACTGAAAAAAAATCATGACATTTCTGAAAATAAGTAAGTTCGTTAGCATTACACTTGCCTTTTGTATGGCTATCAATACAGAAACATTGCATGCTCAGGAATTTATCGGCTATATCGAAAATACAGTCAATCCCGAAGATATGGTTGTCATTCCAGCGACTACATGGGTGGTTGCATCAACAGACAAAACGCCGGGAAAATCTAAGCCTGGCTATTTCTATCTCATTAATACAGTAACTGGCGTCGCTCAGCTGGCAAACGCTAAGGTCGCACCTCTCTCCTCGACTGGCGATCCTGCCTGCAAACCTCTCAATCTGAGCGACCTGGCGATGAGTGGACTTGCCATACGAAATACAAATGATGGTGCTCTACAGCTTATGGCAGTCAATCGGGGGAAACGAATGTCGATTGAATTCTTTAATGTTGATCTTTCAACATCTGAACCTGCTTTGACGTGGAGTGGATGTGTGGTCATGCCTGATAAAGCTTTTCCCAATTCTGTTATTCCGCTCGGTGACGATGGTATGGCGGTGACGATCTCTTTTGAAACAGACAATAAAAAATTTATGCAACAACTGGAGAATAAGGTCAATACAGGTTATCTGTTGGAATGGAATAAGCAAAATGGTTTCAGGAGGGTTGCTAATAGTGAACTCTCGCTGAACAACGGCCTTGAGATAAGTCCTGATGGCAAGTTTTATTACATTGCCGGCTGGGGAAACGAGAGTATATTGCGGTTACCTACCTCTTCAGGGAAGAGTAAGCCCCAACAGGTAAATATAGGTATGAAGCCTGATAATCTAAGCTGGTCCAGTAAGGGGAAACTGATAGTTGCAGGTCAACTTCAGTCAGCTGGCAGCATTTTTAATTGTGTTGCTTCTGAAAAAGATATTTGTCCAGTACCTTTTAAAATCATTGAAGTTGACCCTGATACCCTGGCGACTCTTGGGGTTCTGGTTGATGATGCAAAGATGGAAAATTACGCTGCTGCAACAACCGGGCTTGAAGTCGGCAATGAGTTATGGGTGAGTGCATTTCGCAATACTAAAATTGCCCGTTATCGATTAGGCAAATAAGCACTCTTTAATGCCAGGCCGTCCGGCTAAACCAGCCTGTCATTTTCTCGGTTAATGTATTTTTGTATGGCGAAGTCACCATAGATCTACTGAGCTTTATTTGCTCAAAACTCAACTCAACGTCCGCTGTTGGCATAAAGCGGACATATACAGGCTAAAGTCTACTGTGAGCGAACAGCGGACCACAATACCAGAGGGAAAGCCTCACTGTTAATGTCCGGACAATTCATGCTAAAACCCTGTATGACGTTTTTCATCGACGATTAAAAAGGGCTGTAAATAGCTACAGTTGAGGTATTAAAAGCGAAGTATCCAGGCGCAGATGCCTGGCAAATGGGCGACAGTCCGGAACTGGCCAGCCAGCTTGCTGACCTGATTAAAAAAGGGATCAAAACGGCCTCCTGCGGATCTCTTGCCTCTTACCAGCAGGAAGAGCCTGCCCCGAAGATTGGGAGCTATAACATCATCCTTGATGGTCAGAACGTCCCGGTCTGCGTGACCAGACTGGTTTCAATGCGGCTGGTGCGTTTTTGTGATGTTACGGAGGCGTTTGCCCGCAAAGAAGGTGAAGGCGATTTAAGCCTTGAATACTGGCAGAAAGAGCATCAGCGGTTTTTCACCCGCGAAGGGCATTTTTCTGACGATATGGAGCTGATAGCAGAAGAATTTGAGGTGATTGAAGTGCTGTAAGATAAACGTTCTGGCGTTAAATTCCTTGCCCTTCGCATAGGCCCGCCTCTGTCAAAAGCGGGCCTGCCTCCTTAATTGTTTATTCATATTGCACAAGCAGAAAGCGGTCAGTGCAGATTAATGACCGGCCCAGACGGCGGGTTTGCGATCGCCCCAGGGACAGGCCCGCTCCAGCTGGCCCGCCAGCTGCAACAATACCGGCTCCTGATTAAATCCTGCTAAAAACTGCATACCGATCGGCAGATGGTTCGCCGGGCTGAACCCCAGCGGCACCGACATGGCCGGGGTGCCGCAAACGTTAGCCAGGGCGGTAAAAGGAGACTGGTCAAAAACTTGATGCATCCAGCCGCGCCCGTCCAGATTGCCCTGATGAAGATTGTAGCGGCCCAGTTCTACGGGCAAAGCGGGCAGGGCAGGCGTCAGCAACATATCGTACTGCTGATAAAACAGACCCATTTTTTGGGTCACGGCGTTGCGCATATGCATTGCGCCAATCATATCCACTGCGGTCAGCTCGTGGCCAAGCCGCCACAGCGCCAGGTTTGCAGGCTCAAGCGTGTCGGCGTTAATCGGCCTGTTCATCATGGCGGCCAGCGCGTCGATCCAGGCCGCGGTATTCGATGCCCAGAACCGCGTATTCATTTCTACAAAAGCGTCCCAGCTGCCGATATCGGGCGCGGCTTCCTCTACCTGATGTCCCAGCGCAATAAGCTGTCCAATAGTCTGTTCCAGCGCGGCAACCACTTCCGGTTCGCTGCGCTGGCCATTTAAAGGATGCGTCATCACGCCGATTTTGAGCTTGCCCGGCTCCTGCGCGGCGCACTCCCTCAGCGTCTGATGCGCAGCGGCAATGATAAAAGGATCGCCGGGCGTATTGCCCTGCACGGCATCCAGCAGAGCCGCGCTGTCGCGCACCGTACGGCTGACGAAGCCATGCACGGCAAGGCCCGACCAGACTTCATCCACTTCCGGGCCCATACTGATGCGGCCACGGCTGGGCTTCAGGCCGAACAGCCCGTTGACTGCAGCCGGTACGCGGATCGAGCCGCCGCCGTCGGTGGCATGGGCGGCGGGCACCATTCCTGACGCCACCGCCGCCGCAGAGCCGCCGCTCGATCCCCCGGCGCTGTAGCGCTTATTCCAGGGATTGCGGGTGCCGCCGTTAAAGCTGGGTTCCGTGGTGGTGCTGGTGGCCAGCTCCGGCGTGGTGGTTCGGCCCAGCATTACCAGCCCGGCCTGGCGCATTTTTTGCGTAAGGACAGAATCCTGCGCGGAGACGTATCCCGCCGCCAGCCGACTCCCCAGCTCATTACGGCGGCCGCTAACGGACACGCCGAGATCCTTCACCAGCATCGGCACGCCGTATAACGGGCCTTGCAGATTGCTGTGTTCATCCTGCCAGAGTTCAATCACGGCGCTGACCTCGCCGTTCACTTTTTCTATGGCTTTATTCGCCGCCTCTTTGACTTCTTCAGGCCTGACTTCGCCCTGGGTAATCAGCGCTGCGAGGCCCACAGCGTCGCAAGATGTATAGTCTGAAAGATTCATAAAAATCCGATTCGTGGCTGAGAAGACGACAACACCCTGAAGGTGTATACTGGTTAGTATCTTATGATACCGATTGGTATCGTATAATACTATCCAGTATCGTTGCAACGAGGAATTATGCCCAGACTCTCACAGCCACGCCTTCCCCCGCGCGATCGCCTGCTCCAGGCGGCGGAAACGCTTTTTTATCAGGACGGCATCACTCGCGTGACCGTGGACGCTATTGCCGAAAAAGCGCAGTCCACCAAGATGACGCTTTATCGACATTTTGCTTCCAAAGAAGCGCTGGTGCTGGAATGGATACAGTTACTGGTTGAGGATTACAGTCAGGTATTCGATCGGCTTGCCGAACGGTTTCCGGACGACTCCGCCGCCCAGATTATGGGGTTCGGGCGGTTCCTGGCAGATAATCTTACCGGCACGCTGCAGCGGGGCTGCCCGTTTACCAATACCCTGGCGGAAACCACCGGGCAATTCGCGGAGGTCAGAGCGCTTATTTTTGCCCACAAACAGCGACAGTTTCAGCGGCTGGCGGCCTTGTGTCGCCAGGCAGGCGCGGGCGAGCCAGAGGCGCTGGCAAAAGAGATTACGCTGCTGCTGGAAGGTTTGCAGGTGGTCGCCCAGAACGGCGGATTTGAGGATCCGGCGGGCTTTGTGCTTGAACAATTAGCTATAAAGCTGGATGGCCTGACGGCCAAAAATCCGCGCTGACAGCTCGTCCCCGGTAAAGCCGGGGCTCGGGCGACCAGCTCCGTTGGCATGTTTACCGACGCTGGTTCGCCAGCACAGGCCGCCCGACTGCGTTTGGCAGGCGTTAAGCCGGTACACCAGCCTGCCAGACCGCGCTTAAATCCTGGCCAGACCGTTGCATAAGGTCATCAGAAAGGCTTCTTTACAACGCATTTGCGCCCGTTGTTGCTCGCTTATTTATTAACACGTCATCCGCAAATAAATAGCATAAATACAGAAGGTTAACCTGATTCCACGCGTTGCTGTTTCGTTAACTTTCTTCACACCCCCACGCCTGTCATTTTTTTCTTGATTGAACGTTCAATATAAAAAGTCTATAATCTCTCTTATTCAATAGCTGAAACCGATTAAGCGATGCCAAAAGTTGGAATGAAAGCCATCCGCCAGGCGCAGTTAATTCATGCGACGCTGACGGTGATAGACCGGGTCGGCCTGGCCGACGCCAGCCTGGCGCTGATAGCCAGAGAGGCGGGCGTCTCCACGGGGATCGTCAGCCACTACTTCGGCGATAAAAACGGCCTGCTGGATGCCTGTATGCGTCAGATCTTGCTGGATCTCTACAGGGCGGTCGAGCATCACCGCAGCGTCGCGGCCGACGATCCGCAGGCGCAGATCCGCGCGATTATCGATGGCAACTTCGACGATTCGCAGATTGCCGGGCCGGTGCTGAAAACCTGGCTGGCGTTCTGGAGCAGCAGCCTGCATCAGCCTGATTTGCAGCGTTTGCAGCGAATCAACGACCGGCGACTGCATTCCAACCTGACGGCGCAGTTCGCCAGAGCGCTGCCGATAGATGCGGCGCGGGCGGCGGGCGCCAGCATGGCGGCGCTGATCGACGGCCTGTGGCTGCGCATGACGCTGGCGCCCCAGCCGATGGCGCAGGGCCTGCTCGATGCGCGTCAGCTTTGCTATCAAAATCTTGCGCTGTGGCTTTCCGGCCCGGCAACCTAACCCTTAAAGGAGGAGACATGGCCGATATGCAACGCCGTGGACTTTACATCAATGGCCGCGAAGAAGCGGGTCAAGGCGAAACATTCACCACCATCAACCCCGCTAATGGCGAAGTGCTGGCGGAAATCACCTCGGCCAGCCAGCAGGATATCGATCGCGCGGTCGCCTCCGCCGAAGCCGGTCAGCGTATCTGGCGTAGCTATACGCCGGTTGAACGTAGCCGCGTACTGTTAAAAGCCGTGGCGCTCTTGCGCGAGCGCAACGATGAGCTGGCCGCGCTGGAAACCGCCGACACCGGTAAACCGCTGAGCGAAACGGAAGCGGTGGACATCGTAACCGGCGCGGACGTGCTGGAATACTACGCGGGCCTGGCCGTAGCGGTCGAAGGCGAATCCATCCCGCTGCGCGACAGCGCGCTGGTCTACACACGCCGCGAGCCGCTGGGCGTTTGCGCCGGTATTGGCGCCTGGAACTATCCGATCCAGATTGCCATGTGGAAAAGCGCGCCCGCGCTGGCTACCGGCAACGCCATGATTTTCAAACCCAGCGAAGTCACGCCGCTTACCGCGCTGGAACTGGCAAAAATCTTCACCGAGGCTGGTCTGCCGGACGGCGTCTTTAACGTGGTGCAGGGCGCCGGAAGCGTCGGCCAGGGCCTGAGCCAGCATCCGAAAATTGCCAAAGTCTCCTTTACCGGTGAAGTCAACACCGGCAAACGCGTAATGGCGGATGCGGCGCTGGCTAACCTCAAGTCGGTCACGATGGAGCTGGGCGGTAAATCGCCGCTGATTATCTTTGAAGACGCCGAGCTGGAACGTGCCGTAGACGGCGCCATGATGGCCAACTTCTACAGCACCGGCCAGGTCTGCACCAACGGCACGCGCGTGTTTATTCATCGCTCTTTAAAGGCGGAGTTTGAAAAGCGTCTGCTGGAAAAAATGCGCGGCATCAAGTGCGGCGATCCGACTAAGCCGGAAACCAACTTCGGCCCGCTGGTCAGCGAAGAGCACTGCCAGAAAGTGGTTAGCTATATGGAAATCGGCAAGCAGGAAGGCGCGCGGGTGCTGGCAGGCGGTTCCCGTATCACCGAAGGCGACATGGCGAAAGGCTGTTACGTGGAGCCTACCGTCTTCACCGACTGCACCGACGAAATGCGTATCGTGCAGGAAGAGATCTTCGGGCCGGTTATGAGCGTGCTGGTTTTTGATGACGAGCAGGAAGTTATCGATCGCGCCAACAACACCGAATACGGCCTGGCCGCGGGCGTGTTCACCACCTCGTTGAATCGCGCGCACCGCGTTATTCATCAGCTGGAAGCGGGCATCTGCTGGGTGAACAGCTGGGGCGAATCGCCTGCGCCAATGCCGGTCGGCGGCTATAAGCAGTCCGGCGTGGGGCGTGAGAACGGTCTGGAAACGCTGCATCACTATACCCGCACCAAATCCGTACTGATTGAAATGGGCGACTATCCGTCCGCGTTTTGATGGCGGTTTTGCGCTTATAACACTTTTTTGCTGCGGCGCAGGCCGCAGCGTTTTGGAGGTTTAATGCAGAAATTTGACTATATCATTATCGGCGCCGGCTCGGCTGGCAACGTTCTGGCCACGCGACTGACTGAGGATGCTGACGTATCGGTACTTTTACTGGAAGCAGGCGGCAAGGATCACCGCTGGGATTTCCGTACCCAAATGCCAGCCGCTTTGGCTTATCCGCTGCAGGGAAAACGCTATAACTGGGCTTATGAAACCGATCCTGAGCCGAAAATGAATAACCGCCGCATGGAGTGTGGACGCGGGAAAGGGCTTGGCGGCTCCTCACTGATCAACGGCATGTGCTATGTGCGCGGCAACGCGATGGATTATGACAACTGGGCCAGCAAAAAGGGCCTGGAGAACTGGTCATATCTGAACTGCCTGCCTTATTTCCGCAAGGCGGAGAAGCGCGATATCGGTGAAAACGATTACCACGGCGGCGATGGCTACCTGAGCGTCACCACGCCGAAAAAAGGCAATAATCCGCTGTTCCGCGCCTTTATCGATGCGGCGGTGCAGGCCGGTCATCATGAAACCGACGATATGAACGGCTACCGTCAGGACGGCTTCGGCCCGATGGATCGCACCGTTACGCCGCAGGGCCGTCGCTCCAGCACCGCGCGCGGCTATCTGGACGTGGCGAAGCAGCGTTCAAACCTGACGATTGTTACCCATGCGCAGACCGACCGTATTCTGTTTGAGGGCAAAACCGCCGTCGGCGTTTGCTGGCTGCGCAACGGCAAACAAGAGCAGGCTACCGCCACGCATGAAGTGCTGCTGTGCGCGGGCGCTATCGCCTCGCCGCAGATCCTGCAGCGTTCCGGCGTCGGCCCGGAAGAGTGGCTGCGCGAGCTGGATATCCCGGTTGTTCACGCGCTGCCGGGCGTAGGCCGCAACCTGCAGGATCATCTGGAAGTTTATATGCAGTTCCGCTGCAAAAAGCCGGTCAGCCTCTATCCGTCGCTGCACTGGTGGAACCAGCCGGCAATTGGCGCGGAATGGCTGTTCAGCGGCACGGGTATCGGCGCCAGCAACCAGTTTGAAGCGGGCGGCTTTATCCGCAGCGACGACAAGCCGGACTGGCCGGATCTGCAGTATCACTTCCTGCCGGTCGCCATTAACTACAACGGCAGCAGCCCGGTGAAAGAGCACGGCTTCCAGGCGCACGTTGGCCCGATGCGCTCGATGAGCCGTGGTCGCGTCAGGCTGACCTCAAAACACCCTTACGCCGCGCCGTCGATCTTCTTTAACTACATGTCGGAAGATCGCGACTGGGAAGAATTCCGCAGCGCGGTGCGCCACACGCGTGAAATCATGCGTCAGCCCGCGCTGGCTGAATACTGCGGCGAAGAGATCCAGCCGGGCGCGTCGGTGCAGACCGACGAGCAGATTGACGCCTTTATCCGCGATCATGCCGAAACGGCCTATCACCCTTGCGGCAGCTGCGCAATGGGCAATGACGAGATGGCGGTAGTGGATGCGGAAGGCCGCGTGCACGGGATGCAGAAGCTGCGCGTGGTGGATGCTTCGATTATGCCGCAGATCACCACCGGCAACCTGAATGCGCCCACCGTGATGATCGCCGAGAAAATGGCCGATCTGATCCGGGGCCGTACCCCGCTGGCCGCTTCCAAAGCGGATTACTATCGCCTGGCGCGCGAAAAAGCCGAGGCTGAGCAGGCACAGGAAGAAGGCGTGGCCTGATAGCTGCCGCGTCCCGAAAGCTGGCAAACCAGCCTGCGGGGCGCTGTCTGCCGTACCTTAATAAAAAATGCACGTAACGGCTATGCAGCCCGTTGCGTGCATTTTTGTATCAGCCAGGCTTCCGCAAAATTGCCTGATTGCCTGATTGCCTGATTGCCTGATTGCCTGATTGCCTGATTGCCTGATTGCCTGACTGCCTGCCTGAACGCCAGACGGCCCTGAACACGTAGCTGTTTGCACGGCCTTACTCTCCGCTTTTCATCATAGAACCAGACGACCGCCGCGCCGCGTGCTTTCTGGTCGTGGTTGGTTATCCTGTCTATAGTGTGCTTCATGCAGGCCTTTTCTTCTTATATCGGCAACGTTCTCCTGTACTGGCGGACAGAGCCGTAACGTTAGCGAAGGCAGCCCCTGAAACTTCTTTGACCGGGACAGCGCATGGCTGAGCGACATATTGTAATTATTGGCGGCGGCTTTACCGGCACAACGCTGGCTATCCATCTTGCCCGCCTGGGCGAGGCGGGCTTAGTGGTAACGGTGATTGAACCGCGCGCGCAGCCGGGACAGGGCGTCGCCTACAGCACCCCGGATCCGGCGCACCGTATTAATGTCCCCGCCGCCCGAATGCAGCTCTCCGCAGCGGAAGAAGGGGATTTTGCGCGCTGGTATCAGCAGTCCGGCGCTGACCGACAGGATCCTGCCGCTCACTGGCATGACGGCAAAGTCTATCCGCAGCGTGGCTGGTTCGGCGCTTACGTGGCGGAACAGTTTCGCCTGGCGGCCCAATCCTGCGTCAGGCTGACGCACTGTCAGGACCGGGCCGTGGCGCTGCGTGACGGGCTGGTTACTACGGCTTCCGGCAAAACATTTCGGGCGGATGAGGTGGTGCTGGCCATCAGCCATCCGCCGCCCGCCGTGCCGCAAAGCGTACAGCAGGCGCTGGGCGGGCATCCGGGGCTGATCGCCAATCCCTGGCATCCGCAGGCGCTGGCAGCGGTCGGCGTAAACGAGCGGGTGGTCATTATGGGCACGGGCCTGACCATGGCCGATATGGTCGCTTCGCTTGCCGCGCGGGGGCACCGTGGCCCGGTCACGGCCTTTTCAAGGCGGGGCCAGCTGCCGCGCGACAACGTCAGCGGCGACTATGCGCCCCGATTGCTTGATTATCGGCAGGCGCCCGCCACCGCGCGCGGCTGGCTGCGGCGGGTGCGTCAGGAAGTGGCTCAGGCTGCGGCAGAAGGCCAGCCCTGGCAGCTGGTGCTGGACGACATTCGCGCGCACGCGCAGCAGATCTGGCAGCAATTGCCGCTAAGGGAGCAGCGCCGCTTTCTGCGTCATTTACGATCCTGGTGGGATGTGCATCGCTACCGCATTGCGCCGCAGGTCAGCCAGGCCTTGCAAACCTGGCAACGCAGCGGCCAGCTGCGCGTGTTGGCAGCAAGGCTGGCCGGGGTTGGGGCGCAGGGAGAACAAATCGCGCTGAGGCTGGGGCCGCGCAAAGGCGCGGAAGTCTGTCTTATCGCAGACAAACTGATCGTCACCACCGGCCCGGCACATAATGCGCTGCTGACCAGCGACAGGCTGCTTAGCCAGCTGGCGGAAGAGGGCATAATCCAGGCCGATCCGCTGGCGCTGGGCATCCTGGTCGACGCGCAGTCGCGCACCCTGAATCGTCAGGGCACGGCCAATGCGCACCTGCACGTGGTCGGGCCAGCGGCGCGCGGACGCTTTGGCGAACTGATGGGCCTGCCGCAGGTGGCGGAACATGCCGAAGCGGTGGCCCGTCAGCTGGTTGGTGCCGCGCCGTTAACGCCGTGACGGGGCTGCGTTTCGCCGTCGCGGGCTGAACGGAAGGCACCGTTAACGCTGTTCCACTCGCGGCTGCGCTTTACCGTCGCGGGCTTAGCGAGAGGCACCGACAGCATAGCTGCTACATGCGCACGCGGCGGGAAAGCGCCACCACCAGCAGCATCAGCACCGTAACCATGATAAAGGCTACCGGCAGCGAGCTAAGGTGATCGACAAAGCCAATGGTGGCAGGCCCGGCCAGCACGCCGATATAGCCCAGCGTGGTGACGGCCGGGACGGCGGCGGCCTGCGGCATGCTTTTTTGCCTGCCGATAGCGGTGAACATCACCGGCACGATATTGGCGCAGCCGATGCCGATCAGCATATAGCCCACCAGCGCAACGTGCCAGGAGGGGACGATCACCGGCAGCGCCAGCCCGATGGCGGCGGTCAGCGCGCCCAGGATCACCACTTTTTCGCGGCCGAAACGCGCCACGATGCGGTCGCCGGTCAGCCTGCCCACGGTCATCGCGGTAGCGAAGCAGGCAAAGCCTAAGCCGCCCAGCGTGTCCGGCATATCGCGGTGTTCGGTCAGGAATACCGCACTCCAGTCCAGCACCGTGCCTTCTGCCAGGAACACGGCAAAACAGATCGCGCCAATGGTCAGCACGGCGCCGTGCGGCAGGGCGAAGGCCGGGCCTTCCGGCGGGTTAGCGTAGGTCAGCAGGCCGCGAAAGCTGTAACCCAGCAGCAGCAGCGAAACCACGGCGGCCGCCAGGCTGGCGGCAAAGGGCGACAGTCCACTCGCCATCAGGCCGCTGACCGCACCCGCGCCCGCAATGCCGCCCAGGCTGTAAAAGCCGTGGAAGCCGGACATCATCGGCTTAGGCGCCGCTTTTTCCACCAGGATCGCCTGCACGTTCATCGCGCAGTCGGTGGTGCCCACGCCCATGCCGAACACCAGCAGCGCCAGCGCCAGCAGTACAGGGCTGGGGATCACCGAGAGCAAGGGCAGCATCAGGCAGAAGGCCAGCGTGGCAACGGTCATCACCGCCCGGCAGCCAAAACGCGTGGTGAGATGGCCTGTCAGCGGCATCGCCACCAGCGCCCCCACGCCCAGGCAGAGCAGCAGCATTCCCAGCGTGCCGTCGTTGACGCCGGTATTCATTTTGGCGAAGGGCACCAGCGCGGACCAGCCAGCGGTGGCGAAACCCGCCACAAAAAACATGGCTCGCGTGGCGTTCTGCTCGCGTCTTGCGGGCGTTTCTGCGGCGGACTGGTGCAGCGTGTCGACATGGTCAGGCATGAGCGGTGATACTCCGGGTTAAATTAAGCGTCAGTTTAAGATAGACAAAATTTGCGAGTGCAGGCGAGGGCAGCCGCTGGCGATAACCTGGCCGCCCTGTTCAGGCCGACCGCCATCCGGGGTAGTCACTACGCCGCCTGCCAGCTCAATCAGCGGGATCAGCGCCACAATGTCATAAGGCTGAAGGGCGAACTCAACGCAAACATCGATTTTACCGGCGGCCAGCATCGCCATGGCATAACATTCGCCGCCGTAACGGGTCATCAGCACGGCCTTATCCAGCGCGTCAAACTTCAACGACGTCTGCCCCAGCGATTCCGGCGAGGTGGTATGTAAAATAGCCTGATCCAGCGGGGTATCCCGGCGGGTTTGCAGGCGAACTTTGCCATAAGGGCCTTCAGCCCATGACTGCGAGCCGTCGGCATAAAAGCGTTCGCCGGTAAAGGGCTGGCTCATCATTCCCATCACCGCGCGGTCGTGATGCAACAGGCCGATTAACGTGCCCCATACCGGCAGACCACAAAGAAAAGGCCGCGTGCCGTCTATGGGATCCAGCACCCAACAAGGCGCGCGCTCGTCGCCCGCTTTGAGGCCAAATTCTTCACCCATCACGGCATGCGTGGGATAGCGCTGCGCGATAAGATCCCGCATGGCTTTTTCCGCCTCGCGATCGGCAAGGGTAACCGGGTCGAAACGAAAACCCTCTTTAGGTTTAGTGCTGATGGCAAGGTTTTCACTACTGCGAAAGCGCGGCAGCGTTTGCTGGTCGGCTGCGTCGGCCAGTTCATGCAGAAAAGCGATATCAGGAAGCTTCATGCGGCGACTCCTTCGGGACGAGGGAAAGTTGACAACCTCTGAACGGATGATAGTGTATGCCGTATTGTGCGTTTTTTAAAGCTCGTTTAAGAGGTTTTATGCTCGATTATGCAGCTTTCCCGCAACAGCGGCAGTCCCTGATCCGCCAGGAGTTGCAAGAGAAGGGACGGGTAGTCTGCGCGACGCTGGCCGAACAGCTGGGCGTTTCCGAACATACCGTACGCCGGGATCTGCAGGAGCTGGCGCGCGAAGGGATTTGCAAAAAGGTGTATGGCGGCGCGGTCAGCGTGCTTGCCTCGCAGGGCGATCTGCTGGCGAGGACGGAAAAAAACGGTGCGGAAAAAGCGCGTCTGGGGCTGGCGTGTAGCCGTCTGGTTAAGCCGCAAAGCGTGATATTTATCGACGCAGGCTCTACCAACCTGGCTTTTGCCCGCGCGCTGCCGCCGGAAATGGCGCTGACAGTGGTCACCCATTCGCCCATTATCGCGGTGGAGCTGATGAAGCTGCCGCGCTGCGAGACGATCGTTATCGGCGGTCGGCTGCACACGGCAACGGGCGGTAGCCTGGGCATCACCGCCTTCTCCCAGATCCGCGACATTCGTTTCGACCAGCTTTTTCTGGGCGGCTGCGCGCTGGACAGCGAAGAGGGCTTAACGGGATTTGATTATGAAGACGTGGAGTTTAAAAAAGCGCTAACGGGCCGCAGCGATGAGATTATCGTCGCCATGACCAGGGAAAAAATTCCCGGCGTAGCGCGTTATACCGTGGTGGCCTGCGAGGCGCTTACGCAGCTGGTGGTCGAGGCGGATCTGCCGGCGGATACGCTGGCGGCCTTCAGGGAAAAAAATATCGCACTGGTGCATCCGTAGCTTGCCTGAGCATCCGAAGCCGCGTCTGCAAGAGGAAAGGCTATCTGTCTGGTGTGTTCGCATAGCTGTAGCGCCTGCCCGAGGAAAGGTTATCTGTCTGGTGCATTTTTCTGAGCATCGCGGAGCCGCGCCTGGGGCGTTCGCCTTTTTACCCGCGCGGGCAGATAAATGTGCGGCGTTTCCGTCAGCTTGCCGTCAATCAGGCCGGTCAGCGTTTCAAAACAGCGCCAGGCCAGCTGGCGGTTATCCTGCATCACGGTATCGATTTTTACCGACAGCGCGTCGTAAAGGTAGTGATCGTCAAAGCTGCACAGCCTGACGGGCGCCGACAGTAAATGATGCTGGCTCAGGTAGCGCAGCACCCCTTCCTGCAGCCCGCAGGCGGCGCAGAACAGCGCCTGCGGCACGCGGCCCAGCCGCATAACCAGCTCGGCAAACATCTCGTAGCCCGAGCTGGCGTTGTAATGGCCGTGCAGGATCCATTCCGGTTGCACCGCCAGACCGGCCTGTTCCAGCCCCTGACGAAAACCGGCCAGGCGATCGCGCGTCGGCGAAATGCGCGGCTGGCCGCCAAAAAAGTAAAATTCCTCAACTTCCCTGGCGATCGGCTCGACCAGCGTCGCCGTAGAGATAATCGACTCAGAGATCACCAGCGGTAGCGTGGAGTCGCCCAGATGACGGTCAAACAGCAGCACCGGCAGCTGGCGGCTGAGCTGCTGATACTCGCTGTCGTTCAGCTGGCTGGAGGCGACGATCAGCCCGTCGACCTGACGCTGGATCAGATTGTTGACCGCCAGCGTTTCCTGGCTGCTGTTTTCGTCGGTGCAGGCGATTAAGAGCTGTAAACCGGCGTCGCGGCACAGCGTTTCCAGCGCGTGAGAAAAGGTGGCGAAGCCGTGGTTGGTCATTTCCGGCACCACCAGCCCGATGGTATGGCTGCGCGAGTTGTTCAGCGCCCGCGCGTGAATACTGGGCTGATAGTGCGTCATCTGCGCGATCTCCATCACCCGCTGGCGGGTCGCTTCGGCCACGCGCAGCTCTTTGCCACGGCCGTTCAGCACCAGGCTGGCGGTGGATTTGGACACGCCAGCCAGGCTGGCGATATCGTTGATGGTCACGCGTTTCGGCTTATTCACAGGCATTCGTATCAGGGGAGTCAGCGCATTATACTACCATGCCTGAACGGAGTTGCCAGTAATCGACGGTCAGGCTGGCTTCGCCTTGCCACACCACTTCCGGCACGGCATTCGGGAAATAGCGCGCCGACATCACACCTTCGCCGTCGTTGATAAAAATCTCAATGCTGGAGCGATCGCAGAGAATTTGCAGGTGAGAAACCGCGCCCGTCCAGTAGCGATGTTCTGTCTCGCCGCTGCGCAGATTGCGGCGGCTCAGCGTCAGGCCGTCCTCGTTGCAGATCAGCGTCAGCGCCTCGCCGAAGCAGGCCGACCAGCTACCCCTCGAACCAATAACCAGCTCGGCGCGTTCAACCGGCAGCGTCGGCAAAGAGGCGGCCCGCTGCTGATAGCGCGACCGCTGCTGGCGCAGCTGCTGTAACTCGCGCGCCGGACGCTGCATCAGCCGATCCTGCTCCAGCGTCAGCTCGCGCGGGCAGGTCATAATATGTATCCAGCCGCGGGCTACGGTCGGCTGCAACAGTTCTTCGGCGTCCGGCACGCCCATCCAGCCGATAAGCACTCTGCGCCCGTCATCGCTGAGCGTGGTTTGCGGCGCATAAAATTCAAAGCCGTGGTCCAGCTCGCAGAACTCGCCGTGCGGGAAGCGGGCCGCCGCGTAATCCAGCCTGCCGATAAAATAGCCGCTCTGGTGGGCGTTGAGCCATTTTCTCTGCTGCGCGGGCAGGCCCTGCGGGCAAACCAGCAGCACATCGCGATCGCCCAGCGCGAACAGGTCAGGGCATTCCCACATATAGCCAAAGTCGCCCAGGCCATTAAGCTGCGATCCGGCAATTTCACCCAGCAGCGTCCATTCATGCAGCGATTCGCTGCGATAAAGCAGCACTTTCCCTTGTTCTTTCAAATCCTGCGCGCCGAGCACCATATACCAGCTATCCTGATGGTGCCAGACTTTCGGGTCGCGCACGTGGCCGGTGTAGCCCGGCGGCAGCCCGATAACCGGGCCGGTTTTGGTCACGTCGCCCGCATCGTTCACCGTTGCCATGCACTGCCAGGCGGTGCGGCCCCCGGAAAATTTCACGTTGCCGGTATAAAACAGGGTCAGCGTGCCGTCGTGATCGACAGCCGAACCGGAATAGCAGCCGTGGCTTTCATACGTTTCGGCCGGGGCCAGCGCCAGCGGCTCATGCTGCCAGTCCAGCAGGTTAGCCGAGCGCCAGTGGCCCCAATATTTGGCGCCGTGCGCGCAGGCCAGCGGATTCCACTGATAAAAAAGATGCCATTCACCCTGAAACTGAATAAAGCCGTTGGGATCGTTCATCAGGCCGGTCTGCGGCGAAAGGTGCCAGGCGGGACGATGCGGATCTTCGCTGGCGTTCCTGTTCATCACCGCCTTAAGCGCGCGATTGATCAGCTGTGCTTCGCTCATGCTTTGTCCTCAACGTTGTATTTCAGCAGCAGGGAAAGAATAAAAGCGGTGCCGAAGGCCAGCGCCATGCCGATGATATAAGAAACCAGCGAGCTGGCCTGCACGATAGCCATGCCAGGCAGCGCGGTCAGGCCGACGGCGGTCATGCCCACGTGCATCAGCACCACAAAAGCGCCGCCGACCGCGCCGCCGACGATCCCGGCGATAAAGGGCTTCATAAAGCGCAGGTTCACGCCAAAAATAGCCGCTTCCGTAATGCCTAACAGCCCGGAGAGCGCGGAGGGAAGCACGATGCTGCGGATCTTCACGTCGCGGGTTTTAAACCAAACGGCCAGACAGGCACCCGCCTGCGCGATGTTAGCCATCGACCAGATCGGCAGCAAAAAGTTGACGCCGATGGCGGGATTGCCCAACAGGCCCGCTTCGATAGCGTGGAAGCTGTGATGCACGCCGGAAATAACAATCACTGAGTAAAGCCCGCCGAACAGCAGCCCGGCCAGCCAGCCCGCGTGGGCGATCAGCGTGCTCAGCACCAGCGAAATGCCGTCGCCCAGCGCGCGGCCTGCCGGGCCAATCACCAGCATGGCGACGAAACCGGCGATAATTACCGTTAAAAACGGCGTCAGGATAATATCCAGCGCGTTGGGAATGATTTTCCGCAGCCGCTTCTCAACCAGGCTCATAAACCATACCGCCAGCAGCACCGGGAACACCGTGCCCTGATAACCGACCATCGCGATATCCAGGCCAAAGAAGTTCATGGTCTGTACGCCGCCCGCCACGCCCCAGGCGTTGGTCAGCGCCGGATGGGTGAGGATGCCGCCGAGCGTCGCGCCCAGGTAAGGGTTGCCGCCGAATTCGCGGGCGGCGGTAAAGCCAATCAGGATCGGCAAAATAATAAACGCGGCGGAGCTGAACATATCCAGCATAATGAACAGCGCGCTGCCTGCATCGACCCAGCCGTAGGTTTTCATCATGCCGAGCAGGCCCATCAGCACGCCGGAGGCGACGATGGCCGGGATAATCGGCACAAAAATATTGGAAAGCAGCCGCGCGATGCGCTGGGCGGGATTGAGCTTGCGGGCCGCGACGGAAGCCGCCTCGCTTTTGCTTGATTCGCCAATCCCGGCGGTCTGGATAAAGGCGGCGTGCACCTTATTCACAATGCCGCTGCCGAAAATCACCTGCATCTGTCCGGCGTTCTGGAAGCAGCCTTTTACGCCTTCCAGCTCGCCGATCGCTTTTTTATCCGCCAGGCTGTCGTCTACCAGCACCAGCCTTAAGCGGGTGGCGCAGTGGGCGGCAGAAGCGATGTTTTCCCGGCCGCCGAGCAGCGGCAGCAGCTGGCGGGCAATCTGTTCAAAATTCATGTGTTTCCCCTGAAAGTGGTCGATCAGAACCAGGTTTCCATCTGGACGCCGAAGTTCCATTCACCGCCGGCGGTAAAGCCGCTGGTACCAAAAGCGTCGTCGCTGGCGTAGCGATCTAACGCGTTATCCCAGTCCATCCAGCTGGCAAAGAAGCGAATTTCCGGACGGCTGAGGAAGTTGCCGATATCGCCAGGCTTAAAGGTGGGCGCAAAAGTCAGCTTGTAGAAGCCGCCGCTGACGTTCTGACGGCTTTTGAATCCCTGAGGATCGAGATCCATGTACTGATAGCTGCCCTCGTAAGCCAGCATAAAGTTTTCGTTGATGCTCTGAAGCAGGCGGGCGTTAGCGGTCACCCAGCGGTAGCTGTCGCCGGCAACGTAGCGATCTTTGCTCTGCTGCGCGAGCAGGGCCGGGGCCAGGCTCCAGGTTTGGTTTAGCGGGGTCATGCCGTAAGAGGCCAGACGCCAGGTGCTGGCGCTGTCGGTCAGGTTGCCGTCGGAGCCGATGCCTTTTACCTCGGCGCCTAAGCCGTGCCCGTAAAGCAGCGCCGTTTTCGACTGGCCGTCGCGCAGGCCGTAAAAGCTGTCGCCGTGCCAGGCGAGCATGGCGTGGACGCCGCTGTCGCCAGCGTTATCGCTACGCACGGCGGTGTTGACGCGCTCATCGTTATCTTTGGCGCGCAGGCCGCTGAGCATAAACTGCAGCGGCCCGCTGAAAGTGTTGGCGGTCACAATGTAGTTCTGAATGGTGTTATCGATAGTTTCGATATCGCCAAAGTTGCGGCCGTAGACGGAAAGGTTGCTTTTCACGCCGTCCGCCCAGCGCACGTCATAAATCCCGCCGCCCGTTCCGGCCAGAAACACCACGTCAGAATCCAGCCAGTGAATATCGAAATTGTCGCGATCGAAGCGTTTCCCGGCCCACAGCGTGCTGTCAGCAAACATGCCTTTAAAGGTCGGCAGGCTGCCCAGTTCAACAAAGGCCTGGCGGATATTGAGATCGCTGCTGTCCGCCGTCCAGTCGTTATAGTCGCTCTGGCCGTCCGCCAGCATGACCTTAAAGCGGGTGGTCGCGCCGTTAGCCAGCTGCGTTTTGTGCTCCATGTTAATTTCAACATAGGTATTGTTTTCGTTGCCCAGACGGCCGACCGCGCCGCCGGTTTCGCCTGCTGGCGTCAGGTAAGGGCCGCTTTTGGTCGAAGAAGCTGAATCGTTCATAATCAGGCCTGAGCGGGCATAGGCATGAAACTCGAAACCGTCCGCCAGCGTTTTCTCCGCCGGTCTGACCGCCTGCGGCTGGTCGGCAGGCGACGGCGCAACCGGCGGCTGCGGGCCAGCTACGACGGCAGGCGCCTGCGCCGAGCCTTGACGAATAGCGGGTGGGGTCTGAGGCGTGTGCGCATCGGATGCCGTCGCGGGAATGGCGGCTGCCGGAGCGGTCTGCGCCAGACGCTGTTCGGCCAGGCGGGCGCGGCGTTCAGCCTCATCGGCACGCCGCTCCGCTTTTTGCAGCCTCGCCTCCAGCTGGTTAAGGCGTCGTTCAACGGCGCTGAGATCGCTGTCGGCCTGGCTTGTTTGAGGAAGAAACAGCGCTGCCGTGACCGCCAGCGCAACAGGGTTTATTTTTAACATCCGCCATTCTCCAGAGAATTTACCGTTTAGCTAAACCGGTTCGATAAGGAGAGTAGAGAACAGCGACGAGCGTGACAAAGGATTTTGTTGTTACGATTTCGTTATTGTGACGGGCCTGGCATTTTGCAGCTGGCTCGCATAGGGCAGCGCGGTCATTGCCCCTTTAGCGGTGGTGGCCAGCGCGCCGCACTGCTGAGCCAGCCCGACGGCCGCCTCAAGATCGCGAGGGCGTAAAGGATCCGCTTCGCGCATCAGTCCTGCCAGCAAACCTGCAACAAAAGCGTCGCCTGCGCCCGTGGTATCAACAGGCTGTACCTTCGAGGCGCTAAACCGACGCTGTTCGCCTTCATGCCAGACGATAACGCCTTCTTCACCCAGGGTAATCAGCAGCAGGGCGGGACGGAAGCGGGCGGTGAACAAGGCCAGCGCGGCCTCGGTTTCCTGCTCGCCGGTCAGCAGCTGTAGTTCATCCAGCGACAGTTTAACCACATCCGCCAGCGCGAAAGCCCGATCGACCACCTGACACATTTCCTGATGGTCGTGCCAGAAATCTTCCCGCAGATTGGGATCGAAGCTGACCCAGCCTCCGGCGGCGTGAATACGCTCAACGGCGGCGAACACCGCGCTGCGTGACGGTTCGGCGCTGAGGGCTATTGAGCAGAAGTGTAACGCCTGGCCTGCCGCAAAATCGGGCAGGTCGTCCGGCGTTAAGAAAAGATCGGCCGCCGGGCGCACCATAAAAGTGAAGGTTCGTTCGCCCTGATTATCCAGACCCACCACCACGGTAGAGGTACGCTGTTGCGGCAGCTGACGCATAAATTCCGTGTTAACCTTTTCCTGACGCAGGACGTCCTGCAAAAATGCGCCAAAAGGATCGTCGCCTACGCGGCCGATAAAGCCGCTGTCGCCGCCCAGACGAGCCACGCCTACCGCCACGTTGGCGGGCGCGCCGCCAGGGCACTGTTGCAAATGATTATTTTCCTCCGGCAGCAGATCGACTACCGCATCGCCTAAAACCCAGACTCTGTTCATTACGCCTCCTGTGAATGTAAGCTTAAAGCTAAACCGCTTTAGCGATAATAACAACTGCCCAACCGTCAGAGAGCGGAAATTGGGCAAACGAGGAGAAGCGCTAAAGCAGGCGGCAAGAAGATGGCCGGAGACGAAATCACGTCGTTGGCGGTCGTCTTATTCGTCTGGCAGCAGAATGCTGATGCCTGGTTATGTAGGACGTTTGCGGTCGTGCTGGCTGACAGGCGCCAGGGGATTATGAGCGGGGCGTTGGCGGTCGTCTTCCCTGACGACGCGGGATGATTAGCTGTCGTCATCCCGAATGGAGGACGGATGGCGGCACAGCGGCTCAATAGCCATGGTCATATAAGGGTAGAGCGGCAGGCCGGTAAGCAGCTCGTGCAGCTCGTCATGGCTTTCCACATCGAAAATGCTGACGTTTTTGAACTGGCCGGCCACACGCCAGACGTGACGCCATTTACCGGAGCGCTGCAGCTGTTGCGCATAGGCTTTTTCCTGCGCTTTGATTTCCGTAACGCGCTCGGCCGGCAGCGAGTCGGGGATAGCAATGGTCATTTCCACTTTAAACAGCATACCTTTTTCTCCTTAATCTCAGTAAATTGCCGGGTATTTTATCCGGCAAAAGGATCAGATATCGGTTTTCTCGCCGTACTCGCAAAGATCCTCAATCAGGCAGGAGCCGCAGCGCGGTTTGCGGGCAATGCAGGTGTAGCGGCCGTGCAGGATCAGCCAGTGGTGACAGTCTACTTTGAACTCTTTTGGCACCACTTTTAGCAGCTTTTCTTCTACCTGCTCAACGTTCTTCCCCGGCGCGAATTTCGTGCGGTTGCAGACGCGAAAGATATGGGTATCCACGGCAATGGTCGGCCAGCCGAAAGCGGTATTCAGCACCACGTTCGCCGTTTTGCGGCCCACGCCCGGCAGCGCTTCCAGCGCCTCGCGGCTTTCCGGCACTTCGCCGCCGTGCTGCTCCAGCAAAATACGGCAGGTTTTAATGACGTTCTCCGCCTTGCTGTTAAACAGGCCGATGGTCTTGATATAGGCTTTGACGCCGTCGACGCCCAGCTCCAGCATGGCGGCGGGCGTATTGGCAACCGGATAGAGCTTTGCGGTCGCCTTGTTAACGCTGACGTCGGTGGCCTGCGCCGAGAGCAGCACGGCGATCAGCAGTTCAAAAGGCGTAGTGAAAACCAGTTCCGTAGTGGGATGCGGATTGTTATCACGCAGCCGCACTAAAATTTGCTGACGTTTATCCTTGTTCACAGCGTGCTCGGTGCTCCTTTCGGCAGGCTGGCTTCTGCCGCCCTGCGGGCCGCACGGGCCTTCATCTTGTTATCAATCAGGTATTTCGCGGCCAGCAGCATCCCCAGGCCGATAAACGCGCCCGGCGGCAGCATCGCCAGCAGCATTGGCGAATCAAAATGCACAACCTGCACGCGCAGCACTTTCGCCCACGGGCCAAGCAGCTGATCGGCGCCGTTGAAAATGGTGCCGTTACCGATGATTTCACGCAGCGAGCCCAGCACGAACATCACGCTGGTGGCGCCCAGGCCAATGGCCATGCCGTCCAGCGCGGCCAGCGGCACGCTGCTGCGCGAGGCGACCGCTTCGGCGCGGCCCACCACGATACAGTTGGTGACGATCAGCGGGATAAAGATGCCTAACGACTGATAAAGCCCGTAGGCATAGGCGTTGATCAGCATCTGCACGCAGCTCACCACGGCAGCGATAATCATCACGTAAATCGGAATACGGATATCGGACGGCACCCAGCGGCGCGAGGCGGAAATCGCGCTGTTGGTGCAGGTCAGCACCAGCGTGGTGGCCAGGCCGAGGCCCAGCGCATTGGTGGCGGTAGAGGTGACCGCCAGCAGCGGACACAGGCCCAGCAGCTGAACCAGCGCCGAGTTATTTTTCCACAGCCCGCCGATCAGCAGGGTTTTGGCTTCACTCATTGGAGTCTCCACAGGTTGGCAGCGAGGCAAGCTGCCCCGGCAACGTTTCAACAAATAGCGTAGTGCGTTTTGTCGCATTCACTACCGCGCGCGGTGTGATGGTGGCGCCGGTAAACTGATCGAAATCGCCGCCGTCTTTTTTCACCGCAAAATGCTTATCATCTTTACCACTCAGCCTGACGCCGCTGAAGCTTTCAATCCAGTTAGAGATGCGCAGCTCTATTTTATCCCCCAGGCCCGGCGTTTCATGGTGTTCCACCACGCGCACGCCCAGTACTTTTCCGTTGAAGTCCGCGCCGACCAGCATTTGAATGGCACCAGAATAACCGTCGGGCGCGGTAGTCTCAACCGCTGCCGCCACCGGCCGGTCATCTTTGCGCGCCAGGTACAGGCGGTGTACACCGCTGCCCAGCGCCGGATTAGTGACGCTGTAACACTCCTGCTGAATCGGATTATTATACAGCTCCGGCGGCACCACCTGATCCAGCAGGATTTTTTGCTGTAGCGTGGTCTGGTGGTCAATAGTCGGTTTGGTCACGCTGTTGATCACTGCGGTCAGACCGGTAGTGACAGCGGCGAACAGCGCCAGCGTCACGCCATTTTTACGAATCGCATCCAGCATTACTTTTCCTTACGATGGCCGTAAACGCGCGGCTGCGTGTAATAGTCGATCAGCGGCACGGTGATATTCGCCAGCAGCACGGCAAACGCCACGCCGTCAGGATAGCCGCCAAAGCTGCGGATAAGCCACACCAGCAGGCCAATCAGCACGCCGTAAAGCAGGCGGCCTTTATTGGTGGTCGAGGCCGTGACCGGGTCGGTGGCGATAAAAAAGGCGCCGAGCATGGTTGCACCGGAGAAAAGGTGGATCGCAGGCGACACCAGGCTTTCAGGCGAAAAGAACCAGCCGAGCGTGGAGAAGAGCGCCAGCGACAGCAGCATACTGGCCGGGATATGCCAGCGAATGCTGTTGGTGAGCAGCAGAAACAGACCGCCGACCAGATAGCCGATATTTACCCACTGCCAGCCCAGGCCGGCAATAACGCCGCTGTAAATGGGCAGGGCATGCAGCTGCTCCGCGCTGTGTCCGGCGCGCAGGCCGGTTTTAAAGGTATCCAGCGGCGTCGCCTGGCTGACGCCGTCTACGCCGATTTGCAGCTGCTGCATAGTGTGGCCATCAAGCGTCGACCCGTGAAAAATCATCTGCAGCGTGTCCCAGAAGGTGGGCGTGACCGACTGCAAAGCGTCCGGCGGCAGCCAGCTGGTCATCTGCACCGGAAAGGAGATCAGCAGCACCACATAGCCCACCATGGCGGGGTTGAAAGGATTCTGTCCCAGGCCGCCATACAGCTGTTTGGAGATCACCACGGCGAAGAGGGTGCCGATAATTATCACCCACCACGGCGCCAGCGGCGGAATACTGATCGCCAGCAGCAGCGCGGTCAGCAGTGCGGAATTATCGCCCAGCGTTTTGCCTAACGGCTGCTTGCGCAGCTTAAGAATGGCGGCTTCGGCACCGATGCCCGCCGCCGCGGCAATCGCGATTTGAATGAGGGTGCCCCAGCCGAAAAACCAGCACTGAGCCGCGATGCCGGGCAGGGTAGCAACCAGCACCAGCAGCATAATGGTGCTGGTGCTGCGGCGATTATGGGTGTAAGGCGAACTAGCGATGCGAAAAGCCATTTAATCCTCTTGCGTAGAATGCTGCGCCTTACGCGCTTTAACGCGAGCGATGGCCGCCGCCACTGCCGCTTTGCGGGGATCGTCATGTTCTGACGAAGGGATAGTCGTCGCCTGCGCGACCTGTTCCGCCGTTGTGGCCGCCTGGTGCTCTTCGACTCTCTGCTCGATATCGTCCGCAGCGGCTGCTTTCGCGGCCGCCGCTTTCTTCGCTTTGGCGCGGGCAATAGCGGCCTCAACGGCTGCCTTGCGCGGATCGACCTGTGCGGCTTCCGGCTGTTCGCTTACCTGTACGGATTGCTGTTCAGCTGCCTGCACGGGCTGGCTTTCGGTCGTCTGCACGGCGTCCACAGCAGACGCTTTCGCGGCCGCTGCTTTCTTCGCTTTGGCGCGGGCAATTGCGGCCTCAACGGCTGCCTTGCGCGGATCGACCTGTGCGGCTTCCGGCTGTTCGCTTACCTGTACGGATTGCTGTTCAGCTGCCTGCACGGGCTGGCTTTCGGTCGTCTGCACGGCGTCGTCAGCAGAGGCTTTCGCGGCCGCTGCTTTCTTCGCTTTGGCGCGGGCAATTGCGGCCTCAACGGCTGCCTTACGCGGATCGACCGACGCGGCTTCCGGCTGTTCGTTTACCTGTACGGATTGCTGTTCAGCTGCCTGCACGGGCTGGCTTTCGGTTACCTGCACGGCGTCGTCAGCAGACGCTTTCGCGGCCGCCGCTTTCTTCGCTTTGGCACGAGCAACTGCCGCCTCAACCGCTGCCTTGCGCGGATCGACCGACGCGGCGGCTGCCTGCACGGGTTGCGCCTGGGCTGCCGCTTCGCCTTCCGTCGTCGCTTTTTTCGCTTTGGCACGCGCGATAGCCGCTTCGACCGCTGCCTTACGCGGATCGCCTGCCTGACGCGTTGCCGGCTCGGTCTCGGACTGCTTTTCAGCCTGCTGCGCGCGCGCCTGCGCTTTCCGCGCTTCACGCTGCGCTACGGCCGCCGCAGTTTCCGCAGCCAATGCGTCTTCGCTGGTTGTCGTCTGCTTCGCTTTCACCCGCTCCAGCGCCGCTTCGACCTCGCCGCGATCCCGCTGGCTGACGGTGCGTTTTGCCTGCTGATGACGGTTTTCACGCGCCAGCTTTTCACGTTCCAGACGGGCCTGGCGTGCTTCAAAGCGCGCTTTTGCCTGCGCGGTGCGCTCCGCTTCCAGATCGATAGCGCGGATCTCCGCTTTTTCCTGGCGGTAATACTGCACCAGCGGAATATTGCTGGGGCAGACATAGGCGCAGGCGCCGCACTCAATGCAGTCGTCAATATTGTGCTCGCGCGCCTTATCGTGGTCGCCGCCCCGGCTGTACCAGTAAAGCTGCTGCGGCAGCAGGGCCGCCGGGCAGGCGTCCGCACAGGCGCTACAGCGAATGCAGGATTTTTCCTCTTCGCTATCGCCCATCTCGCTGGCGGAAGGGGCCAGGATGCAGTTGGTGATTTTCACCACCGGCACGTCCAGCGTCGGCAGCGTAAAGCCCATCAGCGGGCCGCCCATCACCACCATCTGGCCGGGGCCTGGCGTAAAGTCGGCCTGCTGTAACAGATGGCTGATGGGCGTGCCGATGCGTCCCCAGACGTTGCCTGGGCGCTTAACTGCTTCGCCGGTCAGGGTCACCACGCGCTCGGTTAGCGGTTCGCCGTCGATAATGGCGCGTTTAACCGCCCAGGCGGTGCCGACGTTCTGCATCAGCACGCCGATATCGGTGGAGCGGCCGCCGTGCGGCACCTCCAGCCCGGTCAGAATTTTAGTGAGCTGCTTAGCGCCACCGGAAGGATATTTGGTCGGGATAACCCGGATCTGCATATCCGTCGCGCCGCCCAGCGCTTTTTTCAGCGCGGCGATCGCTTCCGGCTTATTGTCTTCGATGCCGATCAGCACGCGCTCGGCCTGCAAGACCCAGCCCAGGATGCGGCTGCCTTCGATGACCTCGTCCGCGCAGTCCTGCATCAGACGGTCATCGGCGGTGATATAAGGTTCGCACTCAGCCGCATTGATAATCAACGTTTTTACGCCGCGCAGCCCGCCTCTCAGCTTGGTAGCGGTAGGAAAGCCCGCGCCGCCAAGCCCGGCCACGCCGGCCTGATGAATACGCTCGACTATCGCCGCGCGCTCATGCTGGCGATAGTCGGCCAGCGGATTTTTTTCAATCCAGCGATCTTCGCCGTCCGGCGTGATAAAAATGCACATTTCCGCCAGCGCGGAAGGGTGCGCCGTCATATGAGGCGCAATATCGTCCACGGTGCCCGAAGTCGGCGCGTGTACCGGCAGCATCCGACCACGGCCAAACGTCAACGGCTGACCGCGCAGCACTTTATCACCCGGCTTCACCAGCATTTCGCCCTCGTGGCCGATATGCTGCTTAAGAGGAATAATAAAGTGGGAAGGCAGCGGCAGCTGGCGCAGCGGCGTGCGGCTGGACTGGGTTTTCATTTCCGGCGGATGAATACCGCCCTGAAAATCCCACAGCTTCTCTTTTTTAAACAGCTTGAACAGGTTACGCATGGCTTTCCACAGAAATGACTTTGACCGGGATAGTTTGCAGATCCCACTTCCAGTTTGCCGTTGTGGTGGCGACCGGACGCATCTCGATGCAGTCAGTCGGGCAGGGCGCGACGCAGAGATCGCAGCCCGTGCAGACATCGCTCAGCACGGTATGCATGGCGCGCGTGGCGCCGACGATGGCATCGACAGGGCAGGCCTGGATGCATTTGGTGCAGCCGATACAGTTTGCTTCGTCAATCCACGCGACTTTGCGCTCGGGTTCCCGCGCCGCTTCGTCGCCCAGCGGCTGTGGCTCGACGTTCAGCAGCGCGGCCAGCTTGAGCATGGTCTGTTCGCCGCCGGGCGCGCACTTGTTGATCTGCTCGCCGTTGTTGCCCACCGCATCCGCATAGGGGCGACAGCCGGGATAGCCGCACTGTCCGCACTGGCTTTGCGGCAAAATAGCGTCGATCTGCTCGACGATAGGATCTTCTTCAACTTTAAATCGGCGCGAGGCATAGCCCAGCAGGCCGCCGAAAATCAGGCCCAGCACGCTTAATACCGCCACCGCAATCCATACTGCACTCATCAGAATTTCACCAGACCGCTAAAGCCCATAAATGCCAGCGCCATCAGACCTGCGGTCACCAGCGCGATAGAGGAGCCTTTAAAAGGCGCAGGCACGTCGGCCAGCACCAGCCGCTCGCGGATACCGGCAAACAGCACCATCACCAGCGAAAAGCCGATCGAGGCGCTGAAGCCGTACAGCGCGGCCTGTAAAAAGGTATGGTTCAGGTTGACGCTCAGCAGCGGCACGCCAAGCACCGCGCAGTTAGTGGTAATCAGCGGCAGAAAAATGCCCAGCAGCCTGTAGAGATCCGGGCTGGTTTTACGCACCACCATTTCGGTGAACTGCACCACTACCGCGATCACCAGGATATAGGCCATGGTGCGCAGATAAACCAGATCCAGCGGCAGCAGGATCAGATGATTCACCAGCCATGCGCAGATCGAGGCCAGGGTGATCACAAAAGTCGTGGCGAGTCCCATGCCAATCGCCGTTTCCAGTTTTTTGGAAACGCCCATAAAGGGACAGAGGCCGAGAAACTTCACCAGGACGAAGTTATTCACCAGCACTGTGCCAATAAAAAGAAGCAGGTAGTCGGTCATTTTTACGCCTGAGAAAAAATAAAAGCGGCTTATTATCGGTCATTCGCGGCCGGACAACAACATCAGCGCGCCGTAGAGCAGCAACGACCGCACGGAGGATTAAATTATCGCCTGTTTTTTCGACACCGAATGCGCCAGAAAGCGTGATTAAAGCGTGCAGTATAGCGGAAGGTGGCAGGCCGACCGTCAACGTAGCCTGTCAGAGATAAAAAAAACCGGGCGTTGCTCAGGCGAGCGGCAACGGCAGCCCGCCTTGATACAGGTTCAGGTTATAAAAACGCTGAGGATGGTACAGCGCGCCCGCGGGGGGAAGAGCTGCAGACTGGAGTAGGTAACAGGATCAGAACGGAAAACCTAAACGACATAATGCCAGACGGATTTGGGTACGCAGCCGAGATCGAACAGACGTCCACCTGAAGCCAGTTCAGCACGACGATGATCGGCGGCGCGATACATATCCATAATCTCTTTATTATCGGTCAGAGAATAGTTGAGATGATCAAACAGCTTCTCCAGGGTATCCGGAGAGCTTACTTTACGAAATTTTAACAGATAGTCTTGAACTGTCATGGTTGCCGTTATGATAAGAAATGAGGAGTTTTAAGTATATGACCAGGCAAGGGGCTGTCTATAGTAGAAAATGCACATTCACGGTAAATTCAGAATAAAGAGTAAGGCATTTCCGCATCCTGCCGCCGTGATTGTCGACTTTAATTAGCATTTGCCCGACTCTTGTTAATAAATGTTATCAGTGTTAATAACTGGATCCAACGGGATGTGGTATTGCTCACAAAATAACGTTTTGCTCTTGCTACAGGCTATTTACGTAAGTCGGCAGATACGGTGCTTCTCATTGTAATCGTTTTCATGAAGCAGACGGATAAGCGCTTATCTTTATTACACTTATTTAACAATGACTTTTCCGCCTTGATGCATATTTTATCCATATTCCTTTCTTCACTGAAAATCCCTGCCGTTTTGCCCCGCCTTAATTGCTGAATTTTGTGAGCATTGTCGTAAATGTTTTTTTCTGGCTGAGCCACCCTTAAGCGGCAATCACACCCGGATAATGACCCCCGTCAGAGGAACAGACCTATGTGGAAACGTTTACTTTTAACCACGCTGATTGGCGCGGCGCTGAGCGGTAACGCGCTGGCAGAAAACCTAACGGTTGGCTTTTCTCAGGTTGGCTCCGAATCGGGCTGGCGAGCGGCGGAAACCAGCATGGCCAAAAGCGAAGCGCAAAAACGCGGCATCACGCTGAAAATTGCCGACGGACAGCAAAAGCAGGAGAACCAAATCAAAGCGGTGCGCTCGTTTATCGCGCAGGGCGTGGACGCCATCTTTATCGCGCCCGTGGTACAAACAGGGTGGGAACCGGTGCTTGAGGAAGCTAAAGACGCCAAAATCCCCGTGTTCCTGCTGGATCGCGCCATCGTGGTAAAAGATAAATCGCTCTATATGTCCGTCGTCACGGCGGATAACGTGCTGGAAGGCAAGCTGATTGGCGACTGGCTGGTCAAAGAGCTGGCCGGTAAACCCTGTAATGTTGTGGAGCTACAGGGCACCGTCGGCGCCAGCGTGGCGATAGATCGCAAAAAAGGCTTTGCCGAAGCCATTGCTAACGCGCCCGGCATTAAAATTGTGCGCTCGCAGTCCGGAGACTTTACCCGCAGCAAAGGTAAAGAAGTCATGGAGAGCTTTATTAAAGCGGAAAACAACGGCAAGAACATCTGCATGGTTTACGCCCACAATGACGATATGGCGATTGGTGCCATTCAGGCCATTAAAGAAGCCGGCCTTAAGCCGGGCAAAGATATTCTGACCGGCTCGATTGATGGCGTGCCGGATATTTACAAGGCGATGCTGGCAGGCGAGGCTAACGCTAACGTCGAGCTGACGCCTGATATGGCCGGCCCGGCATTCGACGCGCTGGAGAAATTCCGCAAGAACGGCGCCCAGCCGCCAAAAATTATCAAAACCGAATCGAGGCTCTTTTTGCCAGCCGACGCCCAGGCCCAGCTGGATAAGAAAAAAGGAATGGGTTACTGACACCTTTGCCGTCCGCTCGTCGGACGGCGCTGCTTTCGAGGCCAGCCATGACCAGCTCATCGCAAACATTGCCGCTGCTCAGCATCAGCGGACTGAGTAAAAGTTTTCCCGGCGTCAAAGCGCTGGCAGGCGTTTCTTTCGATCTACAGGGCGGTGAAATCATGGCGCTGCTGGGCGAGAACGGCGCGGGTAAATCCACCCTGATTAAAGTGTTGACCGGCGTTTACCGGCGCGATGCGGGCACCGTTACGCTGGCGGGCCAGGCTATCGATCCGCGCAGCACGGCGGAGGCCCAGCAGGCGGGGATAGGTACCGTCTATCAGGAGGTCAATCTGTTGCCCAACATGTCGGTCGCGGACAACCTGTTTATCGGGCGCGAACCGCGTCGGCTGGGGATGATCGATCGCCGCCGCATGAATAAAGAGGCGCGAACGCTGCTGCACAATTACGGCTTTGAGCTGGACGTGACGCGCCCGCTTGGACACTATTCGGTTGCGATGCAGCAGATTATCGCTATCTGCCGCGCGGTCGATCTCTCCGCACAGGTGCTGATCCTGGATGAGCCAACGGCCAGCCTGGACGCCAGCGAAGTGACGATGCTGTTTACGCTGATGAACCAGCTGCGCGCGCGCGGCATGGGGTTGATTTTCGTTACCCATTTTCTGGACCAGGTATACAAAATTTGCGATCGCATCACCGTGCTGCGCAACGGCCAGTTTGTTGCTACGCGAGAAACGCACGCGCTGCCGCAAATCGAGCTGATTAAGCTGATGCTGGGGCGCGAACTGCTGGAAACCGCCCTTCAACGCGCGGGCAGCACCTTAAAAAGCCATCAGCCGGTGGTGGAGTTCAAAGATTACGGCAGGAAAGGGACGATAGAGCCCTTCAGCCTTAGCGTTCGTCCCGGCGAGGCCGTTGGCCTTGCCGGTCTGCTGGGCTCCGGACGCACGGAAACCGCAGAGCTGCTGTTCGGCATTAAAAGCGCCGACAGCGGCAGCGCCTTCATCAGAGGAAAACCTCGCTCTATCCGCACGCCCGCGCAGGCCTCGCGCGCGGGGATCGGCTTCTGTCCCGAAGATCGCAAAACCGACGGCATTATCGGCGCGGCCTCCGTGCGGGAAAATATCATTCTGGCGCTACAGGCCCAACGCGGCTGGCTCAGACCTATCGCCAGGCGCGAGCAGCAGCAGATAGCCGAACGCTATATCAAAAGCTTAGGCATTCGGACGCCGCATGCCGAACAGCCGGTGGAGCTGCTGTCCGGCGGCAATCAGCAAAAGGTGCTGCTCTCCCGCTGGCTGGTGACCAAACCGCAGTTTCTGATCCTGGACGAGCCGACGCGCGGCATTGACGTTGGCGCGCACGCGGAGATTATCCGGCTAATCGAAACGCTTTGCGCGGATGGCCTGGCGCTGCTGGTTATCTCTTCTGAACTGGAGGAACTGGTCGGCTATGCGGACAGGGTGATTATCCTGCGGGATCGCCGACAGGTTGCGGAGATCCCGCTGGAGGATCTCTCCGTCACCGCTGTGGTTAAGGCGATAGCCGCCGGAGGAACCCATGCTTGAGACAAGGCTGATGAAAAAAACCGCTTCGGGACGGAAACTTCCGCCGGGGATGCCGCAGCTCGCCGCGCTGATCCTGGTGCTGCTGGCGGACAGCCTGGTGGCAAACAACTTCTTTGCCGTGCATCTTCAGGATGGGCGGCTGTTCGGCAGCCCGATTGATATTCTTAATCGGGCCGCGCCGGTAGCGCTGCTTTCAATCGGCATGACGCTGGTGATTGCCACCGGCGGCATCGACCTGTCGGTAGGCGCGGTGATGGCGATTGCCGGTGCCACGGCGGCCACGCTGACCGTTTCCGGACACAGCCTGCCGGTCATCGTGCTCGCCTCGCTGGGCAGCGGGCTGCTGTGCGGCTTGTGGAACGGCGTGCTGGTGGCGCTGTTAAAAATCCAGCCTTTTGTGGCGACGCTGATTTTAATGGTGGCCGGGCGCGGCGTTGCCCAGCTGATTACCCAGGGGCAAATCGTCACCTTTAACAGCGACTCGCTGGCGCAGCTGGGCAGCGGCACGCTGTTGCTGCTGCCGGTGCCGGTATGGATAACCCTGGTCGTGGCCCTGCTGGTCTGGCTGCTGGCAAGAAAAACCGCGCTGGGCATGTTTATCGAAGCGGTGGGGATTAACCTGCGCGCCGCGCGCAACGCCGGGGTCAACGGCTGGGCGGTGGTGATGACAACCTATATCATCAGCGGACTGTGTGCCGCCGTGGCGGGGCTGATTGTCGCGGCGGATATTCGCGGCGCGGACGCCAACAATGCCGGGCTGTGGCTGGAGCTGGACGCTATCCTCGCCGTGGTTATCGGCGGCGCTTCGCTGCTGGGCGGCCGGTTTAACCTGCTGCTGTCGCTGCTGGGCGCGCTGACTATTCAGGCCATGAATACCGGTATTCTGCTTTCCGGCTTTCCGCCGGAGCTGAACCAGGTGGTCAAGGCCGTGGTGGTGATGGCAGTGCTGCTGCTGCAATCGCCCGCCTTTCTGCAACTGTTTAAGCGAGGTCGCCGTGATTAAACGCTATTTGCCGTTAATGATTACGCTGCTGGTGTTTGTGGCGGGCTACCTGTTCTGCCTGGCGCAGTATCCCGGCTTCGCCTCCACCCGCGTGATCGCCAATATCCTGACCGATAACGCCTTTTTAGGGATTATTGCCGTTGGCATGACCTTTGTGATCCTCTCCGGCGGCATCGATCTGTCGCCGGGCGCGGTAATCGCTTTTACCGGCGTTTTTCTGGCGCGGGCCATTGGCGATTTTCATCTCGATCCCTGGCTGGCGTTTGCGCTGGTGATGGTGCTTGGCTCGGCATTCGGCGCGCTGATGGGCTGGCTGATCGACGCGCTGAAAATGCCTGCTTTTATTATCACGCTGGCTGGCATGTTTTTTCTGCGCGGCAGCAGCTATCTGGTGTCGGAAAGCTCTATCCCCATCGATCATCCGCTGTACGGCACGCTCTCTTCGCTGGCCTGGAAAATTCCCGGCGGCGGGCGGCTCAGCCTGCTGGCGCTGATTATGCTGGTGGTGGTCGCGGCGGGGATCCTGCTGGCGCACCGTACGCGCTTTGGCAACGAAGTCTATGCTATTGGCGGTAATATCACCTCCGCGCGCCTGATGGGCATCGGCACGCGCAGCGCTACCGTACGTATCTATATGCTCTCTTCTGCGCTGGCGACGCTGGCGGGCATCGTGTTTTCGATCTATACCTCGGCCGGTTACGCGCTGGCGGGCATGGGCGTAGAACTGGACGCCATCGCGTCGGTGGTGATCGGCGGCACGCTGCTCTCCGGCGGCGTCGGCACGGTGCTCGGCACGCTCTTTGGCGTGCTGATCCAGGGGTTAATCCAGACCTGGATTAACTTTGACGGTACGCTCAGCTCATGGTGGACCAAAATCGCCATTGGCATCCTGCTGTTTGCTTTTATCGCGCTGCAAAGGCTGCTGACGGCAGTCTGGGATCGCCAGCAGAATGCGCCGGTGAAGCGTCTGAGCTGACTCGACTATTTTTTGCCGAAGAGGTAAACCGCACTGATTTATCGTGATTGTAATCACAGTATGCCCCGTCGGCAGTTGTGGGAACGGCCGTCGCGGGCTTAGTGTCATCCACGGCAGGGCGTAACCGCAGGGCGGGCGAAACCTGAAAAAAGAGCGTGAAATATTCCGCTTTTTTTTCAGGTTTTTTTTCGCCTGTTAGTCAGGGAAGGCATCGCAGCAGCACGCGTGATAACGCACCAGGAGGGGGTATGCAGAACGGCATCAATTTTCAGCTCATGGCCAAGCCTGCCGGCGCGGCCTGCAATCTTCGCTGTGATTACTGCTTTTATCTGGAAAAAATCCAGCTTTATCCGCAGCATACCGCGCACAGAAAAATGGATGACGCGACGCTGGAAAACTATATTCGTCAGACCATTGCAGCCCAGCACGCGCCCGTCGTCGACTTTATCTGGCAGGGCGGCGAACCAACGCTGGCGGGCATCGATTTCTACCGTCGAGCGCTCGAACTTCAGCAGCGTTACGCTCAGGGCCGGCAAATCAATAATTTTTTCCAGACCAACGGCGTCAATCTTAACGACGACTGGGCGCGCTTTTTCAAACGGCACCGCTTTCTGGTGGGGCTTTCGCTGGATGGCGACAGCATCACGCACGACCGTTACCGGCGTTCGCGTGCGGGCAAAGGCACCTTTAACGAGGTGATGGCCGGGCTGGCCTGCCTGAAACGTCACCATGTCGACTTTAACACGCTAACGGTAGTCAACGCCGATAACGTCGCCAGACCAAAGGAGATTTACCATTTTTTGCGCCGCGCAGGCAGCCGCTATATGCAGTTTATTCCGCTGGTGGAGCGACGAGCGTCCGAGCCGGACGCCAGCGGCCTGCCGCTGGTCACGCCGGATTTTAAAGGTGACTGCCGGGTCGCGCCCTGGTCCGTACCCGCGCTGGCTTACGGCCGCTTTCTTAACGCGATTTTCGACCACTGGGCGCAGCACGATATCGGCGCAATTTTTGTGATGAACTTTGAACAGACGCTGGCGAA
Organism: Erwinia sp. TECH1; assembly: GCF_054057575.1. Taxonomy (NCBI): domain Bacteria; kingdom Pseudomonadati; phylum Pseudomonadota; class Gammaproteobacteria; order Enterobacterales; family Erwiniaceae; genus Erwinia; species Erwinia sp. TECH1. Next base: position 2,212,134 of record NZ_JBSRZK010000001.1, read on the forward strand.
GCTGGTCGGCCAGCCCGGCATCTGCGTACAGAGCGAAACCAGTATTATTCCCTACAACGAGCGCACCAGTCAGGGCGTGGTGTTCCGTTATCGGGAAGGCGGAAAGAAAATGGCCGATTTTCCGGCGGAGTGGCTGCGTGGCGACAATCCCCGGGACAAATACGACGGCGTGCTGCCGGACCAGTATCAGAAAGAGAAAGCAGACGAGCAGGTGTTCGCCTCTTTTGAAAAAACGGAGGCGCTGATCCACCAAATGCTCCAGCAGCCAGCCCGATAGCGGCGGGGAGCCCGTCCGGCGACAGATAAAATAAAAGCCCCGACGTCTCCGTTGGGGCTTTATATGCTTGCCAGATCGGCAGGCTTAACGCTGATTCAGCCGATAGTACGCCTCGTTCCAGCGCAGCGCGTCCTTAAAGCCGTGCAGCGTGGTTTCTTCGTCAATCACCAGCACCTCGATACCGTGCATTTCGCCGTACTGACGCATATCCTCCACCGTCAGCGCCTGGCTGAACACGGTATGGTGCGCGCCGCCGCCGAGGATCCAGGTTTCCGAGGCCGTTGCCAGCGAAGGCTGTGCGCGCCACAGGGCGCGGGCTACCGGCAGTTTCGGCAGCGGCTTGGGCTGTTCCACGGCGTCGACGACGTTCACCAGCAGGCGGAAGCGGTCGCCCATATCGATCACGCTGGCGTTCACCGCGCGTCCGGCTGGCGTGGAGAAAATCATGCGCGCCGGATCGGCCTTGCCGCCAATGCCCAGATACTGCACGTCAATCAGCGGACGGCTTTCTTTGGCGATGGAAGGGCAGACTTCCAGCATATGCGAACCCAGCACCAGCTCGTTGCCCGGCGAGAAGTGATAGGTGTAATCCTCCATAAAGGAGGTGCCGCCCGGCAGACCGGTCGCCATCACTTTAAAGATGTGCAGCAGCGCGGCGGTTTTCCAGTCGCCTTCGCCGGCAAAACCGTAGCCCTGGCCCATCAGTCGCTGTACCGCCAGGCCCGGCAGCTGGGTCATGCCGTGCAGGGTCTGGAAGTTGGTGGTGAACGCCATGCAGCCTTCGGCCTGCAAAAAGCTTTTGATCCCCAGCTCGATGCGGGCCGCATCCAGCACGTTCTGTCGCTTCTCGCCGTTGGCTGCCGCCGCTGGCGTAAAGTCATACAGGCTCTCGTATTCATCGATCAGCGCGTTGACGTCGCCATCGCTGACGCCGTTAATCACCTCCACCAGGTCGCCCACGCCCCAGCCGTTAACCGAGTAGCCGAACTGGATCTGCGCCGCCACTTTATCGCCTTCCGTTACCGCTACTTCGCGCATATTGTCGCCAAAGCGTGCGACCTTAAGCTGCGAGCTGGCCTGCTTAGCGGCAGCGGCGCGCATCCACTTGCCGATGCGCTCCTGGGCGGCTTTATCCTGCCAGTGGCCGGTGATCACGCTGTGCGGCAGCCGCATCCGCGCGCCGATAAAGCCGAACTCGCGGCCGCCGTGCGCGGTCTGGTTCAGGTTCATAAAGTCCATATCCATGCTGTCCCACGGGATCTCCGCGTTGAACTGGGTATGGAACTGCAACAGCGGCTTGTTCAGCACCGACAGGCCGCCAATCCACATTTTGGCGGGCGAAAAGGTATGCAGCCAGGTGATGATGCCTAAACATTCGTCGGCATAGTTCGCCTCGCGACAGAGCGCCAGCGCCTCATCAGGGCTTTTCACCAGCGGCTTGAGCTGAAGACGAAACGGCAGATTGCCGTCGCGGTTAAGCCCGTCCACCACCTGCTGAGCATGATGCTCCACCTGACGCAGCGTCTCACTGCCGTAAAGGTGCTGTGTACCGATAACAAACCAGACGCTGAGCGCATTGAGCTGAGCCATACTTTCTCCTTAACTGTTGAGCTGGCGCGGGGCGAACAGGGGTTCGGCCACGTCGCACCATTGAAGGTAACGCTGATAAAGCTGCTGATAGCGATCGACGCGGCTGGCGTCGGGCTGCAGCGTGGTAGCAATTGGGCTGGCCATTTTCTGCTGGGCGGCAGGCACGTCGGGATAGACGCCGGCGGCCACGGCGGCAAAAATCGCCGCGCCCAGCGCACAGCATTCGTCCGACGCGACGATATCCAGCGGTCGGTTCATCACATCGCAGCAGACCTGCATAATGGCCGGGGATTTACGGGCGATACCGCCCAGGGTCAGGATGTTTTCTACCGGAATATCCTGACGCTCGAAACATTCCATAATGGCGCGTGCGCCAAAGGCGGTGGCGGCGATAAAACCGCCGAACAGCGTGGCCGCGTCGGTACCCAGGTTAAGATCGGTAATGACGCCTTTCAGGCGCTGATTGGCAAAAGGCGTGCGGCGGCCGTTAAACCAGTCCAGCACCACCGGCAGATGATCCAGCTGTGGATCGGCAGCCCAGGCCTGAGTTAATTCGTTAAGCAGATTTTTCTGTATCTCCGCCAGCTCCGCCTGAAGATGCGGGTGTTTTTCGGCGGCCTGAATTAGCGGCCAGCTGAGCAGGCGGCTGAACCAGGCGTACATATCGCCAAACGCCGACTGGCCCGCTTCCAGCCCGATCATATTCGGCACCACGCTGCCGTTAACCTGGCCGCAGATGCCGTCAATGGCGCGCTCACCGACGCGATCCACATCAGCGATCAGGATGTCGCAGGTTGAGGTGCCAATCACTTTTACCAGCGTGTAAGGCGTGGCGCCCGCGCCGACGGCGCCCATATGGCAGTCGAACTCGCCGCCGGAAATCATCACGCCAGACGGCACGCCAAGCCGCGTCGCCCATTCCGCCGTAATCTGCCCAACGGGCTGTTCGGCCGTCCAGGTTTCGCTGAACATCGGCGTATCCAGATGCTCCGTCAGCAGCGGATCCAGCGCGTTAAAGAAATCCGCGCCCGGCAGGCCGCCCCAGGCAGGATGCCACAGCGATTTATGCCCGGCGGCGCAGCGTCCACGGCGGATCGCTTCCGGCGCGGTAGTGCCGCTGAGCAGGGCGGGCACCCAGTCGCACAGCTCCACCCAGGCGACCGCCGCCTCGCGCACCGCTTTATCCTCACGGCTGACGTGCAGGATTTTTGCCCAGAACCACTCTGAGGAGTAGGTGCCGCCAATAAAGCGAGCGTAGTCCTCGAAACGCCCGCTGTGGCACAGCGCGGTAATTTCTTCCGCTTCTTTAATGGCCGTGTGATCTTTCCACAGCACAAACATGGCGTTGGGGTTTTCGGCGAATTCCGGACGCAGCGCCAGAACGTTGCCGTCGCGATCGATGGGCGCTGGCGTGGATCCGGTGGAATCAACGCCGATCCCCACGATGTTTTGGCGCTGAGCGGGCGTTAATTTAGTGACAACGTCACTTATGGCCCGCTCAAAGGCGTCGATATAGTCCTGCGGATGATGACGGAACTGATTGATGCGGCTCTGGCTGTACAGACCCGCCTGCCAGCGCGGATAGGCGACGACTCCGGTTTGCAGCTCTTTACCGCTTGCACACTCTACTGCCAGCGCGCGTACGGAATCACTGCCAAAGTCCAGACCGATTGTGATGGCGTCCAACTGCATTTTTCTCTCCGGGCGGTCAATGAATACGATATGACTACCCTAAGAAATCGCGCGCCAGGCGGTTAGTCTAAAGGGCGCTGCAAATATGCACTTTTCTGTCGTCGCGCAGCGTTTTGTGACCAACTTCAAATGTTTGATTTGTGTTAATTTTGCTAAATATATGGATTAAACAGCTAAAAGCTCAGGGTGTGATAGCGCTCTCCCTTTCTACGCATCTTTACCATTACAACTAGCGCTTATCGGCGTCTGCGCTAATGCCGAATATGCTGGCGTTACAGCGTGCCAGGACCGAATGATACCGTTTACATTAAACCGCCAAAAGCGGGCACTGAGCCGGAGAGCCTCATGCACAAATTTACTCAGGCGTTAGCCATCGCTGGCCTCGCCGTCGTTATGTCACATTCAGCTATCGCTGACACCATGAAGCTGGGTTTTTTAGTCAAGCAGCCGGAAGAACCCTGGTTTCAGACCGAATGGAAGTTCGCCGATAAGGCGGGCAAAGATTTAGGCTTTGAGGTAATTAAAATCGCCGTGCCCGATGGTGAAAAAACGCTGAACGCTATCGACAGCCTGGCCGCAAGCGGCGCGAAGGGCTTCGTGATCTGCACGCCCGATCCTAAACTCGGTTCCGCCATCGTGGCGAAGGCCCGCAGTTACGATCTGAAAGTGATTGCCGTGGACGATCAGTTTGTTACAGCCAAAGGCAAACCGATGGATACGGTGCCGCTGGTGATGATGGCGGCAACCAAAATTGGCGAGCGTCAGGGGCAGGAACTCTATAAGGAGATGAAAAAGCGCGGCTGGGACGCGAAAGAAACGGGCGTCATGGCGATTACGGCGGACGAGCTGGATACGGCACGTCGCCGCACCAGTGGGTCAGTGGACGCGCTGAAGGCGGAAGGCTTCCCGGAAGCACAGATTTATAAAGTACCGACCAAATCCAACGATATCCCCGGCGCTTTCGACGCGGGCAACTCGCTGCTGGTGCAGCATCCGGAAGTGAAACACTGGCTGATTGTCGGCATGAACGACAACACCGTCCTCGGCGGCGTGCGCGCAACCGAAGGCCAGGGCTTTAAGGCGCCGGACGTGATCGGCATCGGCATTAACGGCGTGGACGCCATCAGCGAACTCTCCAAAGGCAAGGCGACCGGTTTCTTCGGTTCGCTGCTGCCAAGCCCGGACGTACACGGTTATAAAAGCATTCAGATGCTCCACGACTGGGTGACCAAAGACGCCGAGCCGCCGAAGTTTACCGAAGTCACCGACGTGGTGCTGATCACCCGCGACAACTTTAAAACCGAGCTGGCTAAAAAAGGCCTGATGTAATCGGACGGGGGCCACACTGCGGCTCCCGGCGCACCTTATAGCGAGGAATGACCATGGCATCCCCGTATCTGAGCTTTCACAATATCGGCAAAACCTTTCCCGGCGTTAAGGCGCTGACGGATATCAGCTTCGACTGTGCGGCGGGCCAGGTGCACGCCCTGATGGGCGAAAACGGCGCGGGCAAATCGACGCTGCTGAAGATCCTGAGCGGCAGCTATCAGCCGTCCAGCGGCGAAATCCGCCTGAAAGGCCAGCCGGTTAATTTTGCCAACACGCTCGACGCGCTGAACGCGGGCGTGGCGATTATCTATCAGGAACTGCACCTGGTGCCGGAAATGTCGGTAGCGGAGAACATCTATCTGGGCCAGCTGCCGCAGCGCGCGGGCTTTGTTAACCGCTCGCTGCTGCGCTACGAGGCGGGATTACAGCTAAAAAACTTAGGGATGGATATCGATCCCGATACGCCGCTGAAATCGCTGTCGCTTGGCCAGTGGCAGATGGTGGAAATCGCCAAGGCGCTGGCGAGGAATGCCAAAGTCATCGCTTTTGACGAGCCGACCAGCTCGCTCTCCGCCCGTGAAATCGAGCAGCTGTTCCGCGTGATCCGCCAGCTGCGCGACGAGGGCAAAGTGGTGCTGTATGTTTCGCACCGCATGGAAGAAATCTTCGCGCTCAGCGACGCCATTACCGTCTTTAAAGACGGCCGCTACGTGCGGACCTTTCAGGATGTCGGCGCCACCAGCCATGATGAACTGGTGCAGGCAATGGTTGGCCGCGAAATTGGCGATATTTACGGCTACGCGCCGCGTAAAACCGGCGAGGTGCGCCTGAAGCTGGATAACGTGCAGGCCAAAGGCGTGCGGACGCCGATCTCGCTGGAGGTGCGCGCGGGAGAAATCGTCGGCCTGTTTGGCCTGGTGGGCGCGGGCCGCAGCGAACTGCTGAAAGGGCTGTTCGGCGGCACGCGCATCAGCGGCGGCGAAGTGCAGCTTGACGGCAAAGCGTTAACCATTCGTGAGCCGTCCGACGCTATCCGCGCCGGGATCCTGCTCTGTCCGGAGGATCGCAAGGCGGACGGCATCATCGCGGTGCATTCCGTGCGCGACAACATCAATATCAGCGCGCGGCGCAATAACCTCACCGCAGGCTGCCTGATCGACAACCAGTGGGAAAGTAAAAACGCCGCCAGCCATATTCGCTCGCTGAATATTAAAACGCCCGGCGCCGACCAGCTAATCATGAATCTTTCCGGCGGTAATCAGCAGAAGGCGATCCTGGGACGCTGGCTGTCGGAAGAGATGAAAGTGATCCTGCTGGACGAGCCAACGCGAGGCATTGACGTCGGCGCCAAGAATGAAATTTACCGTTTGATTTACGCGCTGGCGGAAGAGGGCATCGCCGTGCTCTTCGCCTCCAGCGATTTACCGGAAGTGATGGGGCTGGCCGATCGCATTCTCGTGATGCGCGAGGGCGCCATCGCGGGCGAGCTGAGCCATCAGGAAGCCACCGAAGCCCTGACGCTGGCGCTTGCCATGCCGAAAACCACGCAGCGCGTAGCCTGACTTAAGGAGTCAATCATGTCTTTAACTACCTCTTCCGCCACGCCGCCAACGCAGCGCGTCAACCTGAGCCGCATCTGGGATAATTTCGGGATGCTGGTGGTGTTTGCCGTGCTGTTTATCGGCTGCACGATCTTTGTGCCCAACTTCGGCACGCTGATTAATATGAAAGGGCTGGGCCTGGCGATGTCGATGTCCGGCATGGTGGCCTGCGGCATGTTATTCTGCCTGGCCTCCGGCGACTTCGATCTCTCGGTCGCCTCGGTGATTGCCTGCGCCGGCGTCACCGCCGCCGTAGTGATCAATATGACGGAAAGCCTGTGGATCGGCATTGCGGCGGGCCTGCTGTTGGGCGTGCTCTGCGGTTTCGTTAACGGCTTCGTGATCGCCAAACTCAAAATCAACGCGCTGATCACCACGCTGGCGACGATGCAAATCGTGCGCGGCCTGGCCTATATTTTCTCTGACGGCAAGGCCGTGGGCATTGAAGACGAGCGTTTCTTCGCGCTGGGCTACGCCAGCTGGCTGGGCGTTCCGGCACCGGTCTGGCTGACCATCGGCACGCTGATTGTCTTTGGCTTTCTGCTGAACAAAACCACCTTTGGCCGCAACACGCTGGCTATCGGCGGCAACGAAGAAGCGGCTCGCCTGGCTGGCGTACCGGTAGTGCGCACGCGTATCATCATTTTCATTCTTTCCGGGCTGGTTTCCGCCGCGGCGGGCATTATCCTCGCTTCGCGCATGACCAGCGGCCAGCCGATGACCTCGCTGGGCTATGAGCTGATCGTTATCTCCGCCTGCGTGCTGGGCGGCGTCTCGCTGAAGGGCGGCATCGGCAAAATCTCCTACGTGGTGGCGGGCGTGCTGATCCTGGGCACGGTGGAAAACGCGATGAACCTGCTGAATATCTCGCCGTTCTCGCAGTATGTGGTGCGCGGCCTGATCCTGCTGGCGGCGGTGATTTTCGACCGCTACAAACAAAAAGCCAAAACGGCCTGAGGAGGCGTTATGTATCATCGTCTGGCGCCGGTGGCGCAATCCAATCCGCTGCTGCCCGGCTATCCCTTTAACGCCTGGCTGGTGGCGGGCCTGACGCCAATCGGCGCGGGCGATCCGCTCGACTTCTTTATCGATCGGCCCTCCGGGATGAAAGGCTATATCATCAACCTGACCATCAAGGGCCGTGGCCAGGTCTTCAGCGGCGAAGAGGCGTTTGAGTGCGAGCCGGGCGATCTGCTGCTGTTTCAGCCTAAAACCTCGCACTACTACGGCCGCTCGCCGGAGAGCGACTGCTGGCACCATCGCTGGATCTACTTCCGCCCGCGCGCCTACTGGAGCAGCTGGCTGGTGTGGCAGGATGAGAAGCGCGGCGTCGGCAGGCTGCGGCTGCCCGAACGGCTGTGGGGCGAGTTCGAACGGCTGTTTACCACCATTGAGCAGACGCACACCTCCGGCAAACGCTTTGCGGAAGAGCTGGCGATGAACCTGCTGGAAAGGCTGCTGCTGCGCGCGGTGGAAGAAGATCCGCGCAGCCATCAGCAGATCCGCGATCCGCGTATCATCGAAGCCTGCCAGTACGTGACCAACAACCTGGCGGGCGAGCTGAAGATTGACGAGGTCGCCAACCACGTGTGCCTGTCGCCGTCGCGGCTGGCGCACCTGTTCCGCGAGCAGATGGGCATCAATCTGCTGCGCTGGCGAGAGGATCAGCGCATCATTCGCGCCAGGCTGCTGTTGCAGACCACTCAGGAGCCTATCGCCACCGTGGGGCGCATTGTGGGCTATGACGATCAGCTCTATTTTTCCCGCGTGTTTCGCAAGCGCGTAGGCGTCAGCCCCAGCGATTTCCGTCGTCGCTCGCTGGACGCCGACACGCTGGTGACGCGCGAAAGCTGGGATCTGCTGAGCGCCAGTCAGTAACTTTCTTATAACATTCAGCCTAATCCGTCTTGTCCTTGCCCGAACGATAGTCTTAAATCATTCGGGTAAGCGACAAGAGGAATTGACATGAACGACACTATTCGCGTTGGCCTGGTGGGCTACGGCTTTGCCAGCAAGACGTTTCACGCGCCCCTAATCAGCGGCACTTCCGGCATGGAACTGGCCGCCGTATCCAGCAGCGACGCTGCTAAAGTACATGCCGACTGGCCCACCGCCACGGTCGTGGCCGAACCGCAGGCGCTGTTCGATGACCCATCCATTAAGCTGATTGTTATTCCCACCCCTAACGACACCCATTTCCCGCTGGCCAAAGCCGCGCTTAACGCAGGCAAGCACGTGGTGGTGGACAAGCCCTTTACCGTGACACTGTCACAGGCGCGCGAGCTGGAAGCGCTGGCGGCCGCCAAAGGCCTGCTGCTGTCGGTCTTTCATAACCGCCGCTGGGACAGCGATTTTCTGACCCTGAAAACGCTGCTGGCAGAAGGCACGCTGGGCGAAGTGCGCTACTTTGAATCCCATTTTGACCGTTTCCGGCCGGAAGTGCGTAACCGCTGGCGCGAGCAGAAGGGCGCGGGCAGCGGCATCTGGTACGATTTAGGGCCGCACCTGATCGACCAGTCGCTCCAGCTGTTCGGTTCGCCGGTGGCGATTAATGTGGATCTGGCGGAGCTACGCACGGGCGCGCAGACTACCGACTATTTCCACGCCGTACTGACCTATCCAAAGCGCCGGGTGGTGCTGCATGCCAGCATGCTGGCGGCGGCGGAATCGCCACGCTATCAGGTACACGGCACGCGCGGCAGCTATGTAAAATATGGTCTGGATCCGCAGGAAGACAGCCTGAGAGCGGGCGCGCGTCCGCCGCAGGAAGAGTGGGGCTACGATATGCGCGACGGCGTGGTCACGCTGGCTAACGGCGAAATGATGGCGGAAGAGACGCTGCTGACCACGCCGGGCAACTATCCGGCCTATTACGCCGGCATTCGCGACGCCATCAACGGCGACGGCGCGAATCCGGTAACGGCGCAGGAAGCGATTCAGGTGATGGAGCTGATCGAACTGGGCCTGCAATCCGCCGAGAAGCGTCAGACCCTGTCGCTGAAGTAGTCTTATGGCACTGCAGCAGGCTTAGCGAAAACTGCCCCGGCGCGCTGCCGGGCAGTTTTAGCGATCAGGCCGCTACGCTGGCGCGAATCGCCTCTTTTTCCGCTTCGCTTAAGAAAGCGATTTTCAGGCCGTTTTCCTGGGCGGTACGGATCTGCTGCTGGCTCAGGCCTGCCTGCGGCGCGGCGATTTTGTATTCGTGCCCAATCTCAATACCCTGCACGGCAGGATCGTCAGTATTGATGGTCGCCAGAATGCCGTGATCCAGGAACGTCGCCAGCGGATGGTGCAGCAGCGAAGAGACGGTGCTGGTCTGGATATTGGAGGTCAGACAGGACTCAATGCCGATCCCTTTTTCCGCCAGGTAATCCATCAGTTTTGCATCTTCTACCGCTTTCACGCCGTGACCAATACGCTCGGCGCCCAGCTCGTGGATCGCCTGCCAGATGCTTTCCGGCCCTGCCGCTTCACCGGCATGAACGGTAATACGCAGGCCAGCGTCGCGCGCGCGGGTAAAGTGGCTTAAAAACTGGCTGCCGGGGAAGCCCAGCTCGTCGCCAGCCAGATCCAGCGCGGTGATGCCGTCACGGTGCGCCAGCAGCGCCTCCAGCTCCAGCAGACAGGCTTCTTCGCCAAAGGTGCGGCTCATAATACCGATCAGGCGTACGGTAATGTTGTGCTTTTCGCAGCCCGCGCGTACGCCGTCAATAACGGCTTCCACCACGCCCGCGATCGGCAGGTTGTGGGTCATCGCCATATAGCCGGGAGAAAAACGCAGTTCCGCATAGTGGATACCGGCGCGGGCGGCGTCTTCAACGTTCTCCATCGCGATACGGCGGCAGGCTTCCAGCGAGCCAAGCACCTTGACGCCCCAGTCCAGCTTTTGCAGAAAGCTGACCAGATCCGGCTCGTTTTTCATTACCTGCACGTGCGGGCGCAGCGTTTCCAGCGTGGTGGCGGGCAGCGTAAGGTTAAATTCACGGCCTAAATCAAGAATGGTTTGTGCACGGATATTGCCGTCAAGATGGCGATGGATATCGGTAAGGGGAATACGGGAATCAATCATGGCGGTGCACTCTGTAGTGATAAAAGTGCATAACAGTATAAAAACATTCCGCGCTGCTGTACCAGCGAATTGCGCGATTGTCGGGCCAACTGCCGATTAATTGCCCGCTGGCGCAATAAAAAACCGTACCGGCCTTGCGCACGGTACGGTTGGTAGCTTAACGATGGGGTTACTGCTGCGGCATTGCCGCCGGTTCGCCGCCCAGCATATAGCGGGCAAAGAACTGGTCGAGCGTCATTTTCTCGCCGTTCATCGTAACCTGGCCGCTCGCATACTGCAGGCTGGTGACGATATTGTTGTCCTGCTGTTTGGTCAGACGGAACATCTGGCCCATTGCGGCCACGCCTTTCACCTGCTGATCGGCCAGCTTAGCGGCTTCTTCCTGCTTATAGCCTTCCGCCATAGCAACCTGCGTCATCATCTCCGTGGCCATATCCATAGAGATAGTCAGCTTGCCGTCCAGCGTTTTCAGCACGTTATCCAGCGCCTGGCTCAGGGTTTGCGGCTGCGGCGCACCGGCAACGCGATCTTTAAAGTGCACGGAAAGGTTAAAGTTGCTTTCGCCTTTGTCGTTTTTCCAGCTCAGCGGCGCAATAGTGATGACCGGGTTACCTTTCAGCAGCAGCGGCAGGTTGGCGTTGAGGATTTCGCCGATACGCTGCTGATAAAGCGCAAAGTTATCGCTCACGCCCGGTTCGTTCATTAGCGCCTGCACCTGGCTTTGATAGTTATCGCTGAAGGCCTTAAGACCGTCGGCGTCAAACTGGGAAAGCTTGAGCGACAGTTTGACCTGACCGAAGTCCCGATCGCGGATTTTCATCGCGTCCAGCGCAAGGTCGGTGGTGCCGGAAACCTGATTGTTCACGCTATCGTAAGCGGAGTTCAGCTTAATGCCGTGCAGTTCGAAAGAGGGCTGGCCGTTTACGGTCGAGCTGAGCTTATCCAGGCTGCTTTTCTGATCGCCAATGCGCAGGCCCTGGGCGTTAAGGTGCGTTTTGCCGTCCAGGGTCAGGCCGTTCAGGGTAAACATAACCGGCATATTAAGCTGATTGCGCATGGTCAGCACCAGGCTTTCCAGCTTGCCGTCGTAATCGACCTTATCGCCTTTTTTATCGGCGCTGAGGTTGATGGTGCCGCCGTTAGAGGCAAAGCGCTCACCGGTTTGGGCATTGGTATAGTCCAGCGGCAGCAGCTTAATAACGGAAGCGGTCGCGCCGCCGTAGCCTACGCGGGTTTCCGCCTGCAACGCCGACTTGCCTTTAGCCATCTCAAACAGCTTTTTCACCGCGTCGGTATTTTCGAGCTGGGTATGTACCGAAGCCATGCTGGGGATCAGATTGAATTTTTTCAGCTGGGCGAAAGGGAAAGGGCCGTGATCGATTTTTTCGTCAAACACCACGCTCTGGCCCGGCTTCAGCGGCGAAGTATCTTCGGTCTGTGAGTCAGACTGGACCACCAGGCGCAGCGAGCTGCTGAAAACGCCGCGCTGCCAGTCCTGATAGCTTACCTTCAGGCGGCTGTTCGGTGCCAGCACATTCAGGCGAGCGTTGGCCTCCTGCACCAGTTCATCCCTGTTCTTTTCCAGCTGTTTACCGGTAAACCACGCCGTACCGGTCCAAATCACGCCAAGAGCGACAATCACGCCCACCGCTACTTTTGTTTTTTTCATCTGTAAAATCGTCCTTTTTTAAGTCACCGATGCCGACAATCGCATCCGGCGCAATCCGGCAAGAAAAACGTTTCTGTATAACAGGTTAATTATGATAGCAACTGTGGCTCGCGGCGTCAGCCGCAATCTGGCTTCCGTGCGTAATGTAAAAAGAATGCGGCAGGTTGCCAGAATAAATGCGGGCCAGGCAGAAAGAAAAAAAAGTATTAACTCTGTGTTATATGAAAGAAATTTTCGGCGGCGGCGAAATGCGATAAGGACGACCGGCTCGCAAAATGTTAAATTATTGTATGTCATACTATGGCCCGCGCAAAACGCCCGGACGGGCAAGTTGGGTTTCATCATAACCAGTAAAGGAGAGAGACATGGCCGCCAACCGCATTGAAAAAGATTCAATGGGTTCCATCGAAGTGCCGGCAGATAAACTTTGGGGCGCGCAAACGCAGCGTTCTCTGGAGCATTTTCGCATCTCCAGCGAAAAGATGCCTGTTGAACTGGTGCACGCGCTGGCGTTAACCAAACGCGCAGCGGCGAAGGTGAACAGCGATCTGGGCCTGCTGCCCGCAGAACGCTCGCAGGCGATAGTGCAGGCTGCCGACGAGGTTCTGGCCAACCAGCACGCAACCGAGTTTCCGCTGGCTATCTGGCAGACCGGTTCCGGTACCCAGACCAATATGAATATGAACGAAGTCCTGGCCAACCGCGCCAGCGAGATCCTGGGCGGCGAGCGCGGCATGTCGCGTCTGGTGCACCCTAACGACGACGTTAACAAGAGCCAAAGCTCTAACGACGTTTTTCCTACCGCCATGCACGTTGCTGCCGTTATCGCGCTGAAAGAGCACCTGATCCCTCAGCTGAAAGTGCTGCAAAAAACGCTGGATGAAAAAGCACAGGCCTATAAGGACATCGTAAAGATCGGCCGTACCCATCTTCAGGACGCCACGCCGCTGACGCTGGGCCAGGAGATTTCCGGCTGGGTGGCCATGCTGAAGCACAATCTGACGCATATTGAGCAGAGCATTCCGCACGTGGCGGAGCTGGCGCTGGGCGGCACGGCGGTTGGTACCGGGCTGAACACGCACCCGGAATATGCGGTACGCGTAGCCAAAGAGCTGGCGGAGCTGACTAAGCAGCCTTTCGTCACCGCGCCAAACAAATTTGAAGCGCTGGCAACCTGCGACGCGCTGGTGCACGCGCACGGTTCGCTGAAAGGACTGGCGGCCTCGTTAATGAAGATCGCTAACGACGTGCGCTGGCTCTCTTCCGGCCCTCGCTGCGGTATCGGCGAGATCGCCATTCCGGAAAACGAACCGGGCAGCTCTATCATGCCAGGTAAAGTGAATCCGACGCAGTGTGAAGCGATGACCATGCTTTGCTGTCAGGTGATGGGCAACGACGTTGCGGTCAATATGGGCGGCGCGTCCGGTAATTTTGAGCTTAACGTTTATCGTCCAATGATTATTCATAATTTCCTGCAATCGGTGCGGATGCTGGCGGACGGTATGGACAGCTTTAATCACCATTGCGCCGTAGGCATTGAGCCGAACCGCGATCGTATTTCACAACTGCTGAATGAATCGCTGATGCTGGTAACGGCGTTGAATACCCATATCGGTTACGACAAAGCGGCGGAAATTGCCAAAAAAGCGCACAAAGAAGGCCTGACGCTGAAAGCGTCCGCGCTGAAGCTGGGCTACCTAACGGAAGAAGAGTTTGACCTTTGGGTCAGGCCGGAAGAGATGGTCGGCAGCATGAAAGCGTAATAGCTGAATAAGAGCGGAAATGTTTCCGCTCTTTTTTTATGCAAGGCGGTCACTGTAAAGGTGTAAACGAGGGATCAGCGAAAAGAGCTTTTTTGCTTCCGGTTTAAATCGATGCACGATCTTACCGGCATCGTAATTTAATAATTCGCCCAGCTTAGGGACAGATAAGGCATCGGGGCAGAGCACCAGCAAGGGAGAAGGGCAGGCGAGCTGCGTTTGTTTTTGCTGTTCCTTATTCCATACGCGGGCAATCGGCTGCACCTTGACCGGCCTTTTTATCTTCAGCTTTGCCGTAGCGGGCAGCGAATTAAGCATGGCGATCTCATCCTGTAATTTTTCCCCCCACTGTTCGCGCGTCCAGGGCGCCATAGCGCGACCGGAGCGCAGGCTTTTTTTCAGTTTTTCTACTATCTCTTCGCGGCTAACGTTTTTAATTATATGTTTATTTGCCCAGCCGAAACGCACGGAATCGGGCGCGTCGAGTAAAGAGATAGAGCGATAAGCGTTAAGCGTTATTAGCCCCCGCAAATGGCTGTGCACAAATTCAAAACGCTCTTCGCTGGGCACGCCCGACTCTACCGTAATAATTTCCTCCAGCCGCTTTTTTAGTTTATTAACGGTCTCTACCTGCTGCCGTAAAGCATCGGCCTGTTCCGGTGAAGCCTCAAGGCAAATGGCGCCGGGCAGGCGAACGGCGGCCTTGGTGCTGACCGTTTCCGACTGGTGCTGCATATAAAGGCGGCCGTAGTGGGCGAGGGCCATGGCGAAGGCGGGCTGCGCCAGATGCTGCACGACGGCGATTTCCGTGACGGGATCGTGTTCCTGACCTTTTTGAACAGGCGGCAGTTCAAACACGCGGGCGGCCAGCAGGCGCTGCCCGGAAAGCCGCTGCGTAAGCTCGCCTAAAGCGGCCTGCAAATCCGTGGCGCAGCGGTGCAGATTTTCAACGGCGTCGTATCGACTCATCATATGTCCTTAGTTACAACATACTTATAAGAGGGTAGAGAGTAAAGATTAACTACGCAAGCGAGGGAATAAAGGAACCGGTCAGAAAGGGAATAAAAGCTGCCACGCTGAATGACCAGCGTGGCTGAAGATTTAAATCAGGAAATCTTCCAGCTTTTTACCCTGATCCAGCGCCTGCTTAATCACCGCTGGCGTACGGCCCTGGCCGGTCCATGATTTGGTTTCGCCATTTTCATCGGTATATTGATATTTAGCAGGACGTGGCGCGCGCTTGGCACGAGATTTACCTGAATTAGTTTCAGCTGCGGTCAGCTCGCTTAAATCGATACCGTCGTCCAGAAGCATCTGACGATATTTCGCCAGCTTCTCTTCTTTTTCTTTGATTTCAGAAGCGATAGCCGCTTCTGCATCACGACGTTCGTTAACGACTGCTTCGAGTTTTTCCAGCATCTCTTCCAGTTCAGATAAAGAAACTTCACGAGCCTGTGCACGAAGAGTTCGAATGTTATTTAGTACTTTCAGAGTTTCGCTCATAAAGGAATCCGTAGCGTTAAGTTAGTTAAAAAACATAATCAGTGTATGTATCGTAGGACAGTGTACATAGAATTGCCGCAGTTAAAAACACTAAATCTCAAAAAAAATCCTTAATTACGCGACTTTTTCATATTTTTTGCAAAATAGCGCCGGCAGAATGACGCTATATTTTTTTATGAATGGGAAAATTCTTAACGCCATACTGAAGTGTGACAATAAAAAGGCACGTCAGGCTTATCAAACACCTCTACAATTACAGCGCCGAAGCGCACGGGTAAAGAGAGCTGATTTAATCTGCTGTAACGGCATCGTAAGAAATTTTTGCAAGCTGCCAGCAGGATTGTTTATCGGCCTGTTATGCTGCACGGCTTTAAACTCTGCCGCCAGGTAAAATCAGTAAAGCCGCCGCTTATAATGAAAGCGGCAAAGATAAAAATATCAGGATACAAAGTTGCCCTGCTTCGCCTTGCCCGTTTCACTAATTATCGTCAAATTCATCCGTTCGGCTTATCTTTGTAGTTACAACATACTTTTAGTCAGGTTTTTAAAGGTGGCGTTAAGTCCGCTATTACATGCAGCTCCTCTGTGGCTTTAAAACAGAGAACTAAAGCTTTATAGCTCGGGCAGGTAATAACCAGCGATACTGGTACGGTTTGTTTTGATGTGCCAGGATAAACTTATCTGTTTCAGCAGGATAAATTAATGCACGCCTCTTTTTTACGCTGGCCCGTTCTCATTCTGTTGTCTGCGCTTGTAGTAAGCCTTCTTGAACAGCTACGGCTGCCCGCCGCGCTGCTGCTTGGCCCCATGCTGGTGGCGATTGTCTTTGCCGCTCGCGATAAGCCGGTGATCATTGCCAGACCGCTCTTTTATTTAGCGCAGGGCGTGGTGGGGTGCATGATCGCCCGCGCCATGCCGCCCTCAATATTTACAGAAATAGCCGCAAACTGGCCGCTGTTCGGCGCGGCTATTTTCTCCGTTATTATCGCCAGCGCGCTGTCGGGATGGTTGTTAACCCGCTGGCAGGTGTTGCCAGGCTCAACGGCAATATGGGGATCGTCGCCCGGTGCCGCTGCAGCAATGACGCTGATGGCGGAAAATTATGATGCCGACGTGCGGCTGGTCGCCTTTATGCAATATCTGCGTGTGGTTATTGTCGCGGTGCTGGCTACCTTCATCGCACGTATCTGGGCGCCTTCGCCAACAGCCTCGTCAGCTTCGGCGTTTGCCATTATTCAGCCGGTGGCATGGCCCGCGTTCGGCGCCACTTTATTAGTAATTGTGGCCTGCGTGGGAATTAGCCGCCTGTTAAGGCTGCCTGCGGGCGCTTTATTAATTTCGCTGGCTGGCGGACTACTGGTGCAAAATACCCACTGGGTAAAACTGGAATTACCGCCTGTTTTACTGATGACGGCCTATGCTTTGATTGGCTGGAGCATCGGGCTGCGCTTCAATCGCGCTATCCTTATCTATGCGGCAAAGGCGCTGCCGCGTTTGCTGCTGGCGATATTTAGCCTGGTGGCCGTTTGCTGCGGGCTGGCTTTTTTACTGGTACGTTTCGCCGGTATCGATCCTTTAACCGCTTACCTGGCAACCAGCCCCGGCGGCGCCGACTCCGTAGCCATTATTGCCGCGTCCAGCCATGTCGATCTTTCCTTTGTTATGGCCATGCAAACCGGGCGTTTTATGGTGGTGCTGCTTACCGGGCCGCTTTTAGCTAAATGGTTAGCGAAGCGGGCAGGCGCGCGGCAGCTGACAGGCAATAAAAAGCCGGACTAAAAGTCCGGCCCTTATTTTTTATCAGGCTTCCGGGAAAGGCATGGTGCTGCCCGGCGCTTCGCGATGAATATGCAGGAAGGTCAGATGACGCTCGTACTGGTCGAGAATGTCATTGATGATCTGCTCTTTGGTATAGTCCATCAGATCGTTGCCCTGGGTACCCTCAAGCAGGAAGGTTTCCAGACGGAAATAGTCCGACTTGCCGCTGCGGGCGCGATAGGTAAACGCCGGTACGGAGTAGCGCTGCGGCCAGATCTGATACAGGAAGCTCTGCTCGTCGCCCAGGTTGACCACCATTTCCAGATGGTTGAGGCGTTCATCCTCCAGCGGCGGCAGCTCGCTGACCTGCACCTTAGCACCGCGTCGCTCCAGCTCCAGCGCGACTTCTTCCATCGCTGGTCGACAAACGTTATCCAGCATCTTTTTCGTATGCGTGCTGCCGGGATAGTTCATCACGCGGGAGATACGCTGTTTCCAGTTCAGGCGATCCTCGCGGGAAACCGGCGCTGGCGGCGTGCTGACGATGGTACTGGCGCGGCGGTGATCTTCCACGCGCAGCGACTTATAGAGACCGGCCATCACAAAGAAAATCACAAAGCTGAAGGGCAGGCCCATAATCACCGTGGTTTTCTGTAGCGCAGTCACGCCGTTAACCATCAGCATACCCAGCGTCAACAGGCCAATCGCCAGCGACCAGAAAATACGCAGCCAGTTAGGCGCATCGTTATTGATGTCGCTCAGCTTCGAGGTAAAGTTGCCCAGCACCAGCGAGCCGGAGTCCGCCGAGGTGACGTAAAAGAGCAGGCCGGTGATAGTGGCTACAGAGGCACTGAAGGTAAAGGCAGGATACTGCGCCAGCAGGCTGTAGAAGCCGCGTTCCGGGTGAGCCAGCGTTTCCTGCGCCAGCGCGGTGTTGCCGTGAATAATTTCATACAGCGCGCTGTTGCCGAAAATTGACAGCCACAGCAGGGTAAAGATAAACGGAATGGTCAGCGTGCCCACCACAAACTGGCGGATGGTGCGGCCGCGTGAAATTCGCGCCAGGAACAGGCCGACAAACGGCGACCAGGCAACCCACCACGCCCAGAAGAACAGCGTCCAGTTGTTCATCCATTCGGTAGGGCGATCGAAGGCAAAACTGTTCAGCGTCATGCCCATAAAGCGGTTGATATAGTCGCCAACGTTCAGCACCAGCGCATTAAGCAGGAAGCTGGTGTTACCCATGCACAGCACGAACAGGATCAGACCCAGCGCCAGCAGCACGTTAAGTTCCGACAGCAGACGGATCCCTTTATTCACGCCGGAAGTCACCGAAATAGTCGCCATAATTACCGACAGCGCAATCAGCGCTGCCTGGGCCGTCAGCCCTTCCGGCACGTCAAACAGCACCTTCAGACCGTAGTTCAGCTGCACCACGCCAATCCCCAGCGTGGTGGCGATACCGAAAATAGTCCCGATAACCGCCGCGATATCCACTGAATGGCCGATAGGGCCGTTGATCCGCTTGCCGAAGATAGGGTAGAGCGCAGAGCGGATAGTCAGCGGCAGGCCATAACGATAGCTGAAGTAGCCCAGCGCGATGCCCATCAGTGCGTACATCGCCCAGCCGGTTAAACCGTAGTGGAACAGCGTCCAGACCATCGCCTGTCGCGCTGCCTCCAGCGTCTGCCCCTGGCCTTCCGGCGGCATCATATATTGCGTGACGGGTTCCGCTACGGAGAAAAACATCAGATCGATGCCGATGCCGGCGGCAAACAGCATCGCCGCCCAGCTCATCAGGCTGAACTCCGGCTTGGACTGCTCCGGGCCGAGCTTGATAGAACCAAAACGGGAAGCGGCAATCAGCACCACAAAGACGATATAAACGGTGGCCGCCAGTAGGTAATACCAGCCGAACGTATTGGAGACCCATTGCAGGGTATTATTTATCCAGCGATCGGATAAATCGGTAAAAAAGATAGTGGCAAGCGAGAACAGCAGAATTAACGCTGCTGAGGTATAAAAGACCACGGGATTAATGCGGTCTTGCTGATCTTTCCTGGGTATTTCAGTCGTCGGCATAGATTCTCCGAAAAAATGCTCAAGAATAAACCCGGTTTTCACAAAGCGTGCCTTAGCGCATACTGGGAAACATCCGCCGCATATCCGCTAACTACACTGGGGAACCGCTCGGGCAGGTAGTTTATGAGGTTGATCTTTGTCGATTATTTAGCTGTTTGCTCTGTCTCCTTCCTTCAATTGTTAAAAAATAAGCTCCACATGATAGTTTTTATTGATTGAGCATTCAATTAAAAATAACAGAGCGGTAAATTCATCGCATCAGACCTTATAGTTTCTGTGCGTTATTGGTTTTGGCTTTTACTCTAATAACCAGCACCGCATGGAAGGGCGTAGCAATAATTAAAAACTTATGCTGCAATGATTAACGAGGCTTGCAAAAGCAAATAAGGAATTATGATGACTGAATATGCAATTATCGCGGGTGGCTGCTTCTGGTGTACCGAAGCCGTGTTTAAACAGATTAACGGCGTGGAATCGGTAGAGAGCGGCTACATTGGCGGCCACGTTGCCAACCCGACTTACAAGCAGGTCTGCACGGGCGAAACCGGCCATGCGGAAGCTATCCGCCTGGGCTTCGATCCGGAAAAAATCAGCTACGGCGAGCTGCTGGATATCAGCTTCGCTACCCATGATCCAACCCAGCTAAACCGTCAGGGTAACGATATCGGTACCCAATACCGCTCGGCGATTTTCCCGCTGAATGAAACGCAGGCGGTGGAAGCCAAAGCGGCTATCGCGCGCGCGCAGGCGGAGCTGGCGGAGCCGGTGGTAACGACCATCGAGAGCGCCAGCGAATGGTATCCGGCGGAAGATTATCATCAGAACTATTGGGAAGGCGAAGGGCAGGAAAACCGTTATTGCCTGGCCGTGATCCCGCCAAAACTGCAGAAGCTGCGCAAGCACTACGCCAGCCAGAATAAATAAGGCGTTACTTCTGAAAGCGGGCAGCCAGCCCGCTTTTTTTACAGCTTTTTACTGCGCAGGCGGAAACCGGTCATCAGCGCCAGCAGCAGCAGCAGCGTAATAAAACCGGCAATGCCCGGCCAGCCGAAATGATGCCAGAACACGCCGCCAAGCGTACCCGCCAGGCTCGATCCCAGATAGTAGCTAAAAAGATAAAGCGAAGAGGCCTGGCCTTTGGCACGTCTGGCGCGCGGGCCTATCCAGCCGCTGGCAACGGAATGCGCCGCAAAAAAGCCGGCCGTAAACAGCATCATGCCCGGAAAAATCAGCCATAACGTATTCGCCAGCGTGATCAGCACGCCAGCCAGCATCAGGGTCACCGACGCCAGCAGCATCGCCGCCCTGCCGTATTTAGCGGTCATCGCGCCCGCTTTCGGCGAGCTCCAGGAGCCGGTGAGATAGACCACGGAAAGCAATCCTACCACCGCCTGGCTCAGCGACCACGGCGGTGACAGCAGCCGGTAGCCAATATAGTTAAACAGCGTGACGAACGCGCCCATCAGCAAAAAACCTTCTGCAAACAGCAGCGGCAGGCCGCTGTCGCGCCAGTGCAGCCGAAAATTGATCAGCAGGCTGCGCGGCCTTAGCGAGGCGGGGCGGAAATGGCGCGAGGGCGGCAGAATTTTCCAGAACATCAGCGCCCCCGCCAGCGCAAAGCAGCCAATAACCGCGACCGCGACTCGCCAGCTGGTAAAATCGGCGATCACGCCGCTTAACAGACGGCCGCTCATGCCGCCGATGGAGTTGCCGCTAATATACAGGCCCATCGAAAAGGCGATGGCGCTGGGGTGGATCTCTTCGCTCAGATAAGTCATTCCCACCGCCGCCACGCCGCTCAGCGCCAGGCCGGTCAGTGCCCGCATCAGCAGAATGCCGTGCCAGCTGGACATGCCTGCCGACAGCAGCGTAAACAGCGCGGCCAGCATCAGCGCCGTCACCATAACGTTTTTACGGCCGACCGCATCGGAAAGCGGGCCGGTTACCAGCAGGCCCAGCGCCAGCAGACCGGTAGAGATAGACAAAGAAAGGCTGCTGGCGGCAGGCGAAACGCCGAATGCCTGCGACAGAATGGGCAAAATGGGCTGTACGCAATACAGCAGCGCAAAGGTGGCTAAACCCGCAGAAAACAGTGCCAGCGTCACGCGCATAAACTGCGGCGTGCCGCGCTTAATGTAGATTTCGGCGGGCGGGGTAACGCTTTCTTCTGCGGTAACGAGTCGGGTCGTAACGTTCACTGCCTGTCCTTAAACGTAGAAAAGTTGATGTTAATTTTATGTAACATTGAGCAGGTTGTATAATCTATTAATCCTCTCGATTGAGATGTTTAAGATATGAATATTGAGCTTCGTCACCTGCGCTATTTTATTGCCGTCGCGGAGGAGCTGCACTTTGGTCGCGCCGCTCAGCGTCTTGCCCTTTCCCAGCCGCCGCTCAGCCAGCAGATCCAGCAGCTGGAGCAGCAAATTGGCGCCAGGCTGCTGGCCCGCACCAACCGTAGCGTACGGCTCACGCCCGCTGGCGCCCAGTTTCTGGTCAGCGCCCGGCAAATCCTGCAAAACGTGGCCGTAGCGGCCGATAAGGCTGCCAGGCTGCATCGCGGGGAAGAGGGCACGCTGCGGATCGGCTTTACCTCCTCCGCGCCGTTTATTTCTGCGGTTTCCGACGCGCTGTTCAGCTTTCGCCAGCGCTACCCGGACGTGCATTTACAGATGCAGGAGATTAATACACGCCAGCAGCTGGCTCCGCTGCATGAAGGACGGCTGGATCTGGGCGTGATGCGCAATACGCCGCTGCCGGACACGCTGGAGCACCGGCTGCTGCTGCGGGAACCGCTTTGCGCCGTGGTTCATCGCGCGCATCGTCTGGCCGGGCGCGGCTCTGTCTCGCTGCGCGAGCTGGCGGCTGAACCCTTTGTTTTTTTCGATCCCCAGGTAGGCACGGCGCTCTACAGCGAAACCCTGACGCTGCTGGAGCGCTATGCCGTCCGGCCCAATATTGCTCAGGAAGTGGGCGAGGCGATGACCATCCTCGGGCTGGTCGCCACCGGGCTGGGCGTTTCGATCCTGCCCGCGTCGTTTCGTCGGGCGCGGCTGGAGCAGCTCAGCTGGCTGACGCTGCAGGAAGAAGATGCGCTGTCGGAAGTCTGGCTGGTATGGCAAAAGCAGGGCGAAATCAGCGCCGCTACCCAGCATATGCTGAGCCTGATGTTAAGAAACGATGATTTGTAATGATCAAGTAGCTAAGCGTTATTCTGTGCTGTTAATCACAATAAAAATCAAAGCGTTGACGAGCCAGCGGAACTGTTTCACCATGAGTAGAGATTTATTTTGAGGCGCGAAAATAAAGTGATAGCCGATAGTCAGCCTGGCCATATCGATCAGATCAAACAGACCAATGCGGGCGTGGTGTATCGCCTGATCGACCGCTACGGCCCGATATCGCGCATTGCCCTGTCGAAAAAAGCACAGCTGGCCCCGGCAAGCATCACAAAAATCGTGCGCGAGATGCTGGAAGCGCATCTGGTGCAGGAAACGGAGTTTCAGGAAGCGGGCAGCCGCGGCCGCCCGGCTGTCGGCCTGGTGGTGGATACGCCGGCCTGGCACTATCTTTCCGCCCGCATCGGCAACGGCGAGTTCACGCTGGCGCTGCGGGATTTAAGCAGCCTGCTGGTGGTGGAAGAGGTGCGGCCGCTGCCCGTTGACGATCCGCAGCCGCTGCTGTCGCGCATTATTAATGAAATCGACGCCTTCTTTATTCGCCACCAGCAGAAACTGGAAAGGCTAACCGCTATTGCCATCACGCTGCCGGGCATTCTCAATGCGCAAAAAGGCATCGTGCATCGCATGCCTTTTTACCGCGTCAGCGATATGCCGCTGGGCGAGGCGCTGTCGGCGCGTACCGGCCTGCCGGTTTATATCCAGCACGATATCTGCGCCTGGACCATGGCGGAAGCGCTGTTTGGCGCCTCGCGCGATCTTAATAACGTTATCCAGGTCGTTATCGATCACAACGTCGGCGCGGGCGTGATTACCGGTGGCCGCCTGCTGCACAGCGGCAGCAGCACGCTGGTAGAGATAGGCCATACGCAGGTCGAGCCATGGGGCAAACAGTGTTACTGCGGCAATCATGGCTGCCTGGAGACGGTCGCAAGCCTGGAAAGCGTGCTGGAGCTGGCCGCGCAAAAAATGCAGGCCGCGCCGGACTGCCTGCTGCATCAGCAGCCGCTTACCGCCGCGTCGCTTTGCGATGCCGCGCTGGCGGGCGATCCGCTGGCGAAAGGGATTGTCACCGGCGTCGGGCATCACGTGGGTCGTATCCTGGCAATTATGGTTAACCTCTTTAACCCTGAAAAAATAGTTATAGGATCGCCGCTTAATCGCGCCAGCGAAATCCTCTATCCCGCCATCGCCGATTGCGTGCGCCGTCAGTCCCTGCCGGTTTACGGCCAGCATATCGCCATCGAACCTACCCAGTTTTATAATCAGGGCACCATGCCAGGGGCCGCGCTGGTCAAGGATGCGCTCTATAACGGCACGCTGCTGGTGAAACTTCTCCAGGGCTGACGCCACGCCCTTTATTACGCAAAAGATTGCGCTAACGCAAGCCTCACTCCTGTTCGCTACCCTAAGATGTTGCGTCTTAATTGTTAATTATTGTTTATAAATTATCGACAGAATCGGAGCGTAGAGAGAGTATGTTAAAGCGTTTATTTGTCACTGGCACCGATACAGAAGTGGGTAAAACAGTGGTCAGCCGCGCACTCTTGCAGACGCTGTCCGAAGGGGGGCGGCGGGTGGCTGGCTATAAGCCCGTCGCCAAAAGCAGCCAGCAAACCGATGAGGGGCCGCGCAACAAGGACGCGCTCGTGCTACAGGCTTCTTCTTCCGTTACGCTTCCTTATTCCGCCATTAATCCGCTGACCCTGCTGGATGATGAGATCAGCACCAGCCGCGATGCCGTTATCAACTACCAGAAGCTGAGCGAGAGCCTGCACGCGCTGTCAGCCCAGGTTGATTCCGTAGTCGTGGAAGGCACCGGCGGCTGGCACAGCCTGATGAACGATCTGCGTCCGCTTTCCGCCTGGGCGGTTGATGAGCGGCTGCCGGTAGTGATGGTGGTCGGCATCAAGCTGGGCTGCATCAGTCATGCGCTGCTGACGGCGCAGGCGATAGCCAACGACGGCCTGCCGCTGTTGGGCTGGGTCGCCAACCGCATTAATCCCGGTCTGGCGCATTATGCGGAAATTATCGACGTGCTGAGCCAAAAAATTCAGGCGCCGCTGCTGGGCGAGCTGCCTTACCTGCCGAAACCGGAACAGCGTGAGCTGGCCCGCTATCTGGATTTGAGCGTGCTGCGTCAGCCATAGCAACTGCCGCCGTTCCCCTTACGTTTTCTTTTCTGCCTGCCGCTGCAGCACCTGCTGTAGCGGTTTTTTTATCGCGCCAGCGCACAAACAGGAAACATCCGGCGCCAATCCAGGCCAGAATAAGAACGGACAACACTAAGGAGCGGTATGACTGAAACAGCACACACCGGGGTGAGCCATCGCCACTGGATACTGATCGCCGCGATGCTGGCGATGTTTATGGCGGCCATTGAGGTGACCATCGTCGCCACGGCCATGCCCACCATCGTGGCGGAGCTGGGCGGATTTTCACAATTTGGCTGGGTTTTTTCCGTTTATCTGCTGACTCAGGCGGTCAGCGTGCCCCTTTACGGCAGGCTTGCCGATCTGTGGGGAAGGAAACGCGTCTTCTTTATCGGCACGTCGTTGTTCCTTCTTGGCTCGGTACTGTGCGGTTTCGCGCCCGCCATGAGCTGGCTGATCCTGTTTCGCGCCGTCCAGGGGCTGGGCGCGGGCGCAATTATGCCGCTGACCGCGACTATTATCGCCGACGTCTACTCGCCAAAAGAGCGGGCGGGTATCCAGGGCTGGCTCTCCAGCGTCTGGGGCGTGGCGGCGGTGGTCGGGCCGCTGACCGGCGCCTGGATAGTGGCGCATTTCAGCTGGTCGCTGGTGTTCTGGGTTAACGTGCCGGTAGGGATCGTTTCGATGCTGATGCTGGCGCGCTGGTTTCCGGAATCGCGAGGTGAAACGCGACAGAGGCTTAACCTGGCGGGCAGCGGCTGGCTGATGCTGACGGTCAGCGCGCTGCTGACGGCGCTGCTGCAGGCACAGCTGCTCGGTAACTGGGCATTTGTGCTGTCTGGCGTCGCCATACTGTCGGCTTTTATGCTGGTACGGCATGAAAAAAGGGCGCCCGCGCCGCTGTTCCCGTTGGTGATATGGCGTAGCCGGACAATCGTGGCGGGCAACCTCGGCAACCTGATTATCGGCGCAGCAATGATGGGCATCAGCGCATTTTTGCCCACGTGGATCCAGGGCGTTAACGGCGGCACGCCGCTCCAGGCAGGCAGCGCGCTGGCGATGATGTCGATCGGCTGGCCGCTGGCCAGTACGCTCAGCGGCAGGCTGATGCTGCGCACCTCTTACCGTTTCACCGCCCAGCTTGGCTCGCTGCTGCTGATTGCCGGTACGGCGCTGCTGCTGACGCTGCACGTGGACAGCGGCATTAGCTACGCGGGGGTCGCCGCGTTCGTTATTGGCACCGGTATGGGCATGACCAGCACCACGTTCCTGATCGCCGTGCAAAACAGCGCGGAGTTTTCAGTACGCGGCATTTGTACCGCCTCGGTGATGTTCAGTCGCCTGCTGGGATCGGCGGCAGGCACGGCGGTCATGGGCGCGGTGCTCAACTATAACCTGGCGCAGCGGCTGCCGCAGCACGACGATCCGATGCAGCAGATTATGGCGCAGGCGCAGAGAGAAGCTTTATCGCAAAGGAGTTTGCAGCATGTGATTGGCGAGGTGGCCAGCTCGCTGCACTGGGTGTTTGCCGTTTCATTGGTCATCGCCTTCGCCAGCCTGGCGGTGGCGCGGTTTATCCCGGCGAAGAAACCGGAATAAAGAAAGGGCCGCGCAGGCGGCCCTTATCCATCAGGAAGAGGGGGCATCCTGAGAGGTCCCGGCGCTGGCCGGTACGGCTGCGTCGCTATCGCCGTTGCGTTCACGCTTGTAGACTATTTTTTGCGAATCGTTTTCACAATGGCCTACCACCTGACCGCCAGCCTGATCGGCCTGGTCGCTGGGCACCACGTCCAGCGTAAAGCCGGAAGCAGGCACGCCGTTATTGATAATTTTCTGATTAATGTCCGCTTTAACCGTCTCGCAGGAAGCCTGTACAGCCAGCGGAGCGGCGACCATCAACGCCGGTAACAGCCATTTTATCGCTTTCATCGTCCTTTCCTTTTGCCTGAAAATTACGCTAACTATAGCAGCTATCCGCTATCAGGGCGCGACGGGACGTCCGCTGCGGCGATCCAGGCAGCGCAATGTGCTCGGCTCCCAGTAGGCATTAACGTTCAGGCTCTGCTCACAGGCGTCGCGAGTATCAATGGCGCGGTCAGCCTTATCAAAATTCTTTTCCACGCGCTGATTCACTTTGCTGCGCAGACGATGGGTTTCATCCCACTGCTCTTTCTCCTGGCGGGCCTGCTCTTTAGTCAGCGAGCTGTCGCCGTCCTGAATGATCAGCCTGTCCGTTCTTGCTTCGGCGGTCTGCTGAAAAGAGGCCAGCGCGCCAAACAGAACCAGCGGCAGCGCAGCCCTGACCAGCGTAGATTGCCAGAAAGTCATCTTTTTCATCATCAATTCCTTATTCCTGTTTTACAGCCGCGCGGCTGCATCGAACGCCGCGAATAGTATATCATCTGCGCGCGCGGGCTAACCAGCCGACTTGCGCATCCGTTTAGCCTGTAGTGAGGAAACATGCTGCTGAAAACCGTCCTGCTTTTTTCTCTGACCGCGCTGGCCGAGATCGTCGGCTGTTTTCTGCCCTGGCTGTGGCTACGCAAGGGTGGCTCCGCCTGGCTGTTGCTGCCCGCGGCGGCCAGCCTGGGGCTGTTTGTCTGGCTGCTGACGCTGCATCCGGCGGCGAGCGGGCGCGTCTATGCGGCCTACGGCGGCGTATATGTGGCGACGGCGCTGCTGTGGCTGCGTTTTGTGGATGGCGTAAAGCTAAGTCATTACGACTGGGCGGGCGCGGCAATCGCCCTGGGCGGGATGCTGATTATCGTGGCCGGTTGGGGAAGAGGGTAGCAAATCAGAACAGGCCCGGCAGAAGGTAGCCGCCGGGCCAGATAGCGCATTACGCCTTATGGACTTTCAGCCCGGCCAGGGTTTGCGCGACCGGCATCATTTCCAGCGTGTTGATATTGACATGCTTCGGCAGCGTGGCAACCCACCAGACTGCTTCGGTCACGTCTTCGGCAGTCAGCGGCTCGGTGCCGTCGTAGACGCTATCGGCCTTAGCGTTATCGCCTTTAAAGCGCACGTTGGAAAACTCCGTGCCGCCCACCAGTCCCGGCTCAATATCGGTCACGCGCAGAGCGGTGCCGTGCAGATCGGTGCGCAGATTCAGGCTGAACTGCCGCACGAAGGCTTTAGTCGCGCCATAAACGTTGCCGCCCGCGTAAGGCCAACTGCCGGCAATCGATCCCAGATTGATAATATGGCCCACGTTGCGCTCAACCATCGCCGGCAGTACGGCGCGGGTCATATAGACCAGCCCTTTATTATTGGTGTCGATCATCGCTTCCCAATCGTCCAGGCTCGCTTTATGCGCGGGTTCGATGCCTAACGCCAGCCCGGCATTATTGACCAGCACGTCGATATTGCGCCATTCGGCGGGAAGCTGCTCCAGCGCCTCTTCAATGGCCGCACGGTTGCGGACGTCAAGCTGTAACGTATAAAGGTTGTCGCCCAGCTCCTGTTTCAACGTTTGCAGACGCTCCTGACGACGGCCGGTGGCGATTACCTTGTGTCCTTCACGGATAAAGCGTCGGGTAATGCTTTCGCCGAATCCGGCAGTGGCACCCGTAACAAATACGATCATCTCACTGTTCCTCAACGCATTTTGGATTCTCAACACGATAACACTTCAGATCGATTCTGATAAGAAGGATTGGTTATGGTTGATAATACAGGCTGCACGATCGAGGTGCGTTCTGCGTAAAAACGCCAGAAAACGGTGCAATGGCACAGGGAAAAACTGCTCGCTGCGCAAGAAAAAAAGGCAGGTAATCGTTTGCTGATTGCTGCAATCGGTTGCGCATACGATTGCCTCGATTCATTCAGGGTTTCTTAATGCATCCATATTTAAGTAACTGATAAATAGCATATAAATTCCGATTATTAATGTGGCACAGCAATTGCAACTCTGAACGTAGGCCGTTCACTGATTGCCGAAGACTTGTTCAGAAGGAAGCGCTATGCCATCCATCACCGCCATTCGCGGCAGTTTTTTTGATATCACCGCACCGGTCAGCCAGCCTGAAGAACTGCCGGCCCACGCCCGCTACATTGAAGACGGCCTGCTGCTGCTGTGCGAAGGCGAAATTCTTTCGCTTCAGACGTGGGAAGCGGGGCAGCATCAGCTCGCCGCCGGGCAGCCGATAACCGACTACCGAGGCAAGCTTATTGTGCCGGGTTTTGTCGACAGCCATATTCACTATCCGCAAACGGAGATGATCGGCGCTTTCGGCGAGCAGCTGCTGGAGTGGCTGCAACAGTACACTTTCCCGGTAGAGAGCCAGT
The DNA here is from genome assembly GCF_054057575.1 of Erwinia sp. TECH1. Lineage (NCBI taxonomy): Bacteria > Pseudomonadati > Pseudomonadota > Gammaproteobacteria > Enterobacterales > Erwiniaceae > Erwinia > Erwinia sp. TECH1. The sequence goes on from NZ_JBSRZK010000001.1 coordinate 2,241,083, forward strand.
ATCACTGTCCGCAGCACGCGGCAAAGATGTCGGCCTTTTTTCTGCACCAGCTGCTGAGTAACGGCACCACCACGGCGCTGGTTTTCGGCACCGTGCATCCGGAATCGGTGGATGCGCTGTTCAGCGCGGCCGAAGGGTTGGGAATGCGTCTGATCGCCGGGAAAGTCATGATGGATCGCCATGCGCCGGACTACCTGACCGAGACGCCCGAACAGAGCTACCGGCAAACCCGCGAGCTGATTGAGCGCTGGCATAATCGCGGGCGCCTGAGCTATGCGCTGACGCCGCGCTTTGCGCCAACCTCTTCGCCAGCGCTGCTGGAAAAGGTCAGGCAGCTGAAGGAAGCCTATCCGGATATCTGGCTGCACACCCACCTGAGCGAAAACCCGCAGGAAGTTGCCTGGGTCAACGCGCTTTTCCCCGAGCGCGACGGCTATCTGGACGTGTATCACCATTATCAGCTGACGGGCCGCCGCAGCGTCTTCGCGCACTGCATCCATCTGGAGGATAGCGAGTGGGACTGCCTGCATCAGACTGATTCGGCAGTCGCCTTCTGTCCTACTTCTAACCTGTTTCTCGGCAGCGGCCTGTTTAAGCTACAAACCTGCTGGCAAAAAAACGTCAGGCTGGGCATCGGTACGGATGTCGGCGCGGGCACCACTTTTAATATGCTGCAAACGCTGGGCGAAGCCTACAAGGTCGGGCAGCTACAGCAGTATAAAATGGCCGCCTGTGAGGCGTTCTACCACGCCACGCTCGGCGGCGCGCAGGCGCTGGATCTGCATCATAAGATCGGTAACTTCCAGCCCGGCAAAGAGGCGGACTTCGTGGTGCTCGATCCGGCCGTCTCGGCGCTGCAAAAGCTGCGCTGCGCCAACAGCCGCGATATCTGGGAGAAACTTTTTGTGCTGATGACGCTGGGCGACGATCGCAATATCGCCTGTACCTGGGTCAACGGCAAACTGGTCTGGCAGCCGCAGAGCGAGGAGAAAGCCGCATGATCCAGTTTTTACTGAACCAGACGCTGGTCACCGAGCAAAGTCTCGATCCTGAAACCACCGTACTGAACTATTTACGCCAGAACCAGCGCCGCTGCGGCACCAAAGAGGGCTGTGCTTCGGGCGACTGCGGTGCCTGTACGGTCACGTTGGGGCGCGTCGAGGCGGGCAAAATGGTGTATGAAACCGTCAACAGCTGCATCACCTTTGTCAGCAGCCTTCAGGGCAAACAGCTGATCGCCGTTGAGGATCTCCGCCAGGGCGACGAGCTGCACGAGGTGCAAAAAGCGCTGGCGACGTGCCACGCCTCGCAGTGCGGCTTTTGCACGCCGGGTTTTGCGATGTCGCTGTTTACGCTGCAAAAAAACAGTGAAGGCTGGCGGCGGCAAGAGGCGGAGCAGGCGCTGGCGGGCAACCTGTGCCGCTGCACCGGCTATCGGCCGATTATTGATGCGGCGCGTCAGGTCTGCGAACGGCCGCAGCCGGACAGCTTTGCGCAGCGCGAGGCGCAGACGGTGGCAAAACTGATGGCGATCCACAACGGCGAAGAGCAGGAGCTGGCGTTCAACGGCAACCGCTGCCTGCTGCCGAAAAGCCTCGATCGCCTGGCGGAACTGCTGCTGGCGCATCCGGAGGCGAAGCTGCTGGCGGGCGGCACGGATTTAGCGCTCCAGGTGACGCAAAGTTATAAACCGCTGCCTTTGGTTATCGCCCTGGATCAGATAGCAGCACTGAAAGCCTGTCGGGAAGAGGAGCAGGCGATTGTGCTGGGGGCGGGCGCTTCCCTTCAATCCTGCGCCACGCTGTTGCGGCCCCATATTCCTGCCTTCGCGCAGGTGCTGGAGCGTTTCGCTTCGTTGCAGATCCGCAATCGCGGCACGCTGGGTGGCAATATCGCCAACGGCTCGCCCATCGGCGATACCCCGCCGATGCTGCTGGCGCTCAACGCAACGCTGACGCTTCAGCGCGGCTCGCAAATCCGCACGCTGCCGCTGGATGAATTTTTCGTGGACTATCGCAAAACTGCGCTACGGCCCGGCGAATTTATCCTGTCAATCAGCGTACCAAAAGTGACGGCGTCACAACATTTCCGCGCGTGGAAGGTGTCCAAGCGGCTGGAAGATGATATTTCCGCCGTTTTCGGTGCATTTATGCTGGAGCGCGATGCCGACGGCCGGGTAACCGCCGCGCGTATCGCCTTTGGCGGCATGGCGGCAACGTCAAAACGTGCCTTCCATTGCGAAAGCGCGCTGGTGGGCAAACCGTTGACGCAGCAGTCGCTGGCGCTGGCCTGCCGCGCGCTGGAGCAGGACTTTACGCCGCTGAGCGACTTCCGCGCCAGCGCGGCCTACCGGTTACAGGTAGCGAAGAACCTGCTGCGTCGCTATCACGCTTCGCTTACGGAAGAGCTAACCCTGCTGGAGGTAACAGACTATGTCCAATAATCGTCCCTTAGTGGCGGCTGACGTTATCGCCCGGCAGTATCAGGCAGGCATTCAGAGCGGCGTCGGTAAAAGCAATAAGCACGAGAGCGCGGATAAGCACGTCTCCGGCGAGGCGATCTACATCGACGACAGGCTGGAGCTGCCGGGCATGCTGCATCTCTGTCCCCGCCTTAGCGAGCATGCGCACGCCCGTATCCTCAGCATAGATACCGATCCCTGCTACGCCATTCCCGGCGTGGTCAGCGTGCTGACCTGGCAAAGCGTGCCGGGCGAAGGGGATATCGGGCCGCTGGAGCCGGGCGATCCGCTGCTGGCAAAAGACGTCGTAGAGTATGCCGGACAGATCGTGCTGGCGGTGGCGGCGTCAAGCCCGCAGGCGGCCCGCCGGGCGGCGGAAGCGGCCATTATTGAGTACGAGCCGCTGACGCCGGTGCTGGACGTCAAAGAGGCGCTGGCGAAAGCGCATTTTGTGCAGCAGCCGCATGTGCACCAGCGGGGCGACGCGGAAGCCGCGCTCGCTCGCGCCAGCCATCGGCTTCAGGGCGAGTTCCACATCGGCGGCCAGGAGCATTTTTACCTGGAAACGCAGATTGCGCTGGTGGTGCCGGGCGAAGACCAGTCGCTCCAGGTTTTTTCCTCCACGCAAAATCCGACGGAAGTGCAGAAGCTGGTAGCGTCGGTGATGGGGATCACCATGAACAAGGTGACGATAGATATGCGGCGGATGGGCGGCGGCTTTGGCGGTAAAGAGACGCAGGCCGCCGGCGTCGCCTGCCTGTGCGCGGTAGCGGCGCGGCAGACGGGCAGACCGGTGAAAATGCGGCTGGCGCGACGTGACGATATGCACATAACCGGCAAGCGGCATCCCTTCTACGTGCGCTATGACGTAGGGGTGGATAACGATGGGCGCTTCTGCGGCGTAAAAATCGATCTGGCCGGCAACTGCGGCTATTCGCTGGATCTCTCTGGTTCGATCGTCGATCGCGCCATGTTTCATGCCGACAACGCCTACTATCTTGGCGACGCGCTGATCACCGGCTATCGCTGCCGTACCAATACGGCGTCCAACACGGCCTATCGCGGCTTTGGCGGCCCCCAGGGCATGGTGGCGATTGAGCAGATCATGGATCATATCGCCCGCGAGCTGAACCTCGATCCGCTTGAGGTACGCAAACGCAATTATTACGGCAAAGAAACGCGTAACGTCACGCACTACCACCAGCAGGTGGAAGGCAATTTGCTGGAGGAGATGACCGCGCAGCTGGAGGCCAGCGCGGACTATGCGGCCCGCCGCCGCGAAATCACCGCCTTTAATCACGGCAGCGCTTATCTGAAACGTGGCCTGGCGCTGACGCCGGTGAAGTTCGGCATCTCTTTTACCTCCAGCTTCCTTAATCAGGCGGGCGCGCTGATCCTGATCTACACTGACGGCACCGTACAGCTTAACCACGGCGGCACGGAAATGGGCCAGGGCCTTAATACCAAAGTTGCGCAGATCGTGGCGGAAGTGCTGCAAATCGACGTCGATCGCATCCAGATCACCGCAACGGATACCGGCAAAGTGCCTAATACCTCGCCGACGGCCGCCTCAAGCGGCACCGATCTTAACGGTAAGGCCGCCCAGAACGCGGCGCAGATCCTGCGCGACCGATTAACGGCTATGCTGTGCAGCCTGCATAACTGTAGCGCTGAGCAGGTCAGCTTCAGCAACGGCATCGTCAGGGCAGGCGAAAAACATTTCACCTTTGCGGACGTGGCGCAGCTGGCCTGGCTGAACCAGGTGCCGCTTGCCGCGACCGGCTACTACAAAGTGCCCGGCATTCATTACGATCGTGAAGCAGGGCGCGGCACGCCTTTTTACTACTACGCCTTTGGCGCGGCCTGCGTGGAGGTCATTGTCGATACGCTGACCGGCGAATATCGGCTGCTGCGGGCGGATATTCTGCATGACGTCGGCGCCTCGCTGAACCCGGCGATCGATATTGGCCAGGTTGAGGGCGGCTTCGTGCAGGGCGTGGGCTGGCTGACCAGCGAGGAGCTGGTGTGGAACGAGCAGGGCCGCCTGATGACCGACGGCCCCGCCAGCTACAAAATTCCGGCGATTGGCGACGTGCCTGCGGATCTGCGGGTTACGCTGGTGGAAAACCGTAAAAACCCCAAAGATACGGTGTTTCATTCCAAAGCGGTGGGCGAGCCGCCGTTTATGCTGGGGATTGCCGCCTGGTGCGCGCTCCAGGATGCCGTAGCCAGCGTTGGCGACTACCGTCAGCACCCGCTGCTGGATGCGCCCGCCACGCCGGAAAGGGTCTTCTGGGGGGCAGAAAAAATGAGGGAACATAATGCGACCTGACGACTGGATTAAAATACTGGCCTCGCTACACGAAAAGCGTGAGCCCTGCGTACTGCTGACGGTGCTGGAGGAAAAAGGCTCGGTGCCGCGCGACAGCGGCAGCAAAATGATTGTCACCGCCGGGCAATCTTTTCTGACCATCGGCGGCGGCCATCTGGAATATCAGTGCATCGCCCTTGCCAGAGAGATGCTGACGACGCGCAGCAGCGAACCGCGTAGCGAGCATTTCAACCTGGGCGCCCGGCTTGGACAGTGCTGCGGCGGCATGACCTCCGTGCTGTTTGAGCCGTTGATCCAGCCGCAGCCGCAGATAGCGGTGTTTGGCGCAGGCCACGTAGGCCGGGCGCTGGTCACCATTCTGGCGACGCTGCCCTGTCATGTCTGTTGGGTAGACGAGCGTAAAGAGCAGTTCGTTCAGGTGCCGGAAGGGGTGACGATCTGCTGCCCGGAAGATCCGCGCGACGCGGTGAAACAGATGCCGCCGGAAAGCTATTACGTGGTGATGACCCACCATCATCCCACCGATCTGGCGCTCTGCGAGGCGATCCTGACGCGCGGCGACTATCGCTACTTTGGGGTGATTGGCTCGGCGACCAAACGTCAGCGGTTCGATTACCGGCTGGAGGGCAAGGGCTTCAGTCGCCAGCAGCTGGATACCCTGCGCTGCCCGATTGGCCTGCCTGACGTGAAAGGCAAGCTGCCCGCTGAGATTGCGGTAGCGGTAGCGGGTGAGATTATTGCCTGCTATGGGCAATAAAACGGCCAGCATGGCTGGCCGGGATAAAGGAGAGGCGCGTCAGGTCACGCGATAAAATCTGATTGACTGATTATTTGAGGTTATCAGGAAAATTCGCAGGCAGCTCGCTGGCCGCACAGTCAATCACGCTGTCGTTATCGGGTCCGCAGTCGCGGATAAACGTGATCGTCGCGAACTCATCGATAATTTCCGTTGGATAAGCCGGGCCGGCTTCGCGATAGCGTTCCATTTCCGCAATATGCTCGTTCTGGAAACAAACGGTTTTTTGCGGGTCATTCATTACCCAGCGCGGGAAGAAGATGGTGCCGTGAAACAGGCGGTCGCCCAGGTTAGCTATCAGGCTGACGTCGGTGCCGGTCGGCTCCGTCCAGGAAATTTTATAGCTCTCCTCGCCGACACGCACGATATAAGCCCGCTGATCTTTCACCCAGCGGTTGCCGACCATGCCGCTGTGAATACGATAATCCAGCGTCTGCTCGTTCTTGACGTAAATTTCGTAATTCCAGCCGTTGTCGTAGGTATAAACCAGGTGTTTACCGATAAAGCCGCTCAGGTCATTTCGATCGAATTTCATCTTATCCTCCTGTGTTTTTTTGACACTTTATCGGTTTATTTTCTGAATTAATAACGCTAATTTTAAGTCAAATTCATCTGATAATTAAATCAATCATGCATAAAACGACGCTGGAACAGTGGGCGCTGCTGGAGAAAGTGGTGGAGTCGGGCAGCTTTGCGAAAGCAGCGGAGGCGACCTGCCGCAGCCAGTCTTCGGTCAGCTACAACCTCGCGCTGCTGCAGGAAAGGCTGGGCGTGGCGCTGCTGCGGCCTGAAGGGCGGCGGACCGTACTGACGGCGGCGGGCGAGCAGCTGCTGGCGCGGGTCAGACCCTTGCTGAAAGCGTTCTGGTATGTGGAAGCCCATGCCGCTCTGTTGACCACGGGCGTGCGGACGCGCCTGGATTTAGTGGTGGATGCCATTTTCCCGCGCGGGCGCCTGTTTACCATTCTGCGGCAGTTTCAGCAGCAGCATCCGCATACGCAGGTAAACCTTACCGAAGTGCTGGACTTTCTCCACCATTGATGCCGCGGCGGAGGCCGTGATCGCGCAGGTCGGCTACGGCTGGCTGCCGGAAGAGCGTATCGCCTCGCAGCTGGCTGCCGGCACGCTGAAAATTCTTCCCATGACGCACGGCGGCAGACGTGCTACACCCTTACATCTGATTGTTAAAGATTTATCATCGGACGATCGGCAAATCCAGACGCTGACCAGGCTGTTCAGCATGCCTGCCTGATGCCGCCCGTTTCGCCTATTCGGAGAGTCGATAAGGAGTCATGCCATGCCCACTAATCCGTTCAGCCAGCCCAGCCCGCTGCCGTTTCAGGCGCCGCCTTTCGATCGCATTACCGAAGCCGACTATCGTCCGGCGCTGGAAGAGGGAATGCGGCAAAAACGGGAAGAGGTAGAGCGCATCGCCAACAGCGCCGAGCCGCCGACCTTCGCCAATACTTATCAGGCGCTGGAGCAGTGCGGACTGATGCTCCGGCGCGTGGAGAGCGTGTTTAACGCCATGACGTCAGCCAACACCAGCGATCTGCTCCAGCAGCTTGACGAGGAGATGTCGCCACGGCTGACGGCGCTGGAGGATGATATCCGGCTAAACAGCCAGCTGTTTGCACGTCTCGACAGCGTTTACCAGCAGCGCCAGAGCCTGGGGCTGGACGACGAATCGCTGCGCCTGGTGGAAGTAACCTGGCAGGCGTTTCAGCTCGCCGGGGCCAGCCTCAGTGACGACACAAAAGCGCAGCTGAAGGTGCTGAATCAGCAGGCGGCCACGCTGACCACGCAGTTCACCAATAAGCTGCTGGCGGCGACCAAAGCGGGCGGGCTTGCCGTCAACGATGCGGCAGCGCTGGCAGGGTTAAGCGAGGCCGAACTGAGCGCGGCTGCCGCAGCGGCGCAGGAGAAAGGCCTGCAGCCGCAGTGGCTGCTGGTGCTGCAAAACACCACGCAGCAGCCGGCTCTGCAAAGCCTCAGCAACCGCGACACGCGGGAGGCGCTGTTTTCGGCTGCCTGGCAACGGGCTGAAAAGGGCGACGGCAACGATACCCGCGCGCCGATCGCTAATCTGGCCAGCATCCGCGCGCGTCAGGCGCAGCTGTTGGGGTTTGCCAGCTATGCCGACTGGAAGCTTCAGGATCAGACGGCCTCAACTCCCCAGGCCGCCCTCGATTTTATGCGTGCCATCGTGCCTGCTGCCACCGCGCGTGCTAACCGCGAGGCGGCGGATATTCAGGCGGTGATTGACCAGCAGCAGGGCGGTTTCCGCCTTCAGCCCTGGGACTGGCTGTTCTATGCCGAACAGGTGCGCAAGGCGAATTACGATCTGGATGAAAACCAGATCAAACCTTACCTTGAGCTGAATAACGTACTGGAAAACGGCGTATTTTGGGCAGCCACCCAACTTTATGGCATTACCTTTAAGGCGCGCAGCGATATCCCGGTTTACCATCCCGACGTACGCGTCTATGAAATTCTGGACGTCGATGGCGAACCGATGGCGCTGTTCTATACCGACTATTTCAAGCGCGACAACAAGGGCGGCGGCGCGTGGATGGGTAATTTTGTTGAACAGTCCACGCTGCTCGGCACTAAGCCCGTTATTTATAACGTCTGCAACTATCCCAAACCGCCTGAAGGGCAGCCCGCGCTGCTCGCTTGGGACGACGTGATTACGCTGTTCCACGAGTTCGGCCACACGCTGCACGGTCTGTTCGCCGAACAGCGTTATCCCTCGCTTTCCGGTACCGCCACGCCCAGGGATTTCGTTGAGTTCCCCTCTCAGCTTAACGAACACTGGGCCAGCGATCCGCAGGTATTCAGCCATTTCGCCCGCCACTATCAAACCGGCGAGCCGATGCCCACGGCGCTGCATAAGAAAATCATCAACGCCAGCAAGTTCAATAAAGGCTACGACATGACCGAGCTGCTGGCCGCGGCGCTGCTGGATATGCACTGGCACAGCCTGGCCGCCGACCAGCAGGAGCAGGACGTCGCCACTTTTGAACAGCAGGCGCTGGAAGCCGAGCAAATCGCGCTCGCCGCCGTGCCGCCACGCTATCGCTCCAGCTACTTTCAGCATATCTGGGGCGGCGGCTATGCGGCAGGCTACTACGCCTATCTGTGGACGCAGATGCTGGCCGACGACGGTTTTGTCTGGTTCAGCGAGCACGGCGGCCTGACGCGGGAAAACGGCCAGCGGTTCCGCGACGCCGTTCTGTCGCGCGGCAACAGCGGGGATCTGAAAGCGCTGTATGCACAGTGGCGCGGCAGAGAGCCGGAAATCGAAGCCATGCTGATTAACCGGGGATTAAAAGAGGAAGGCTGACGGCGTCTTCAGCGCGACGGCAGTCACCGTCGCGCTGGCGTGAGTCAGGCGAAAGGCCCGCCCTGAATGGTGTCGCACATGCCCTGAAGAATGCGCTCGCCGGTTTCGCTTTGCAGTTCCCGATACCACTGCTCCGTGACGGCCATATCCTTGCCGTGTGTAACGTCGCAGCGTTTGCGGGCTTTCAATACCAGATCCTTCACGCGTCCGGCGCGCCGGGCCTGATAGCGCAGCAGCGCGTCTTCAATACCCATCGAATGCGTTTGCAGGCAGTTTGCCAGCACTACCGCATCTTCCATTGCCGCGCAGCCGCCCTGACCAATATCGGGCGTGGTGCTGTGCGCCGCATCGCCCAGCAATGCCACGCGGCCTTTTACCAGCTGAGGAAACGGTTCGATATCATGGATTTCCACACGGTTGGTGGTGGCCGGATCGATCTGCGCAATCAGCTTCTGCACCGGCGCGGCCCAGCCTTGAAAATAGCGCTGCAAATCGGCGCGCAGCGTGCTGCGATCTTCCGCCAGCCCCGGCGGCAGCGGCACGTCAAAGAAAAAGTAAAAGCGGTTGTTCGCCACCGGCATCAGCGAAACGCGCTTGCCTTCGCCGACAAAGGTCGTCCACTGCCGGGCTGGCGCGATGCTTTCGTCCAGCGCCACCAGCCCGTTCCAGTTAACATAGCCCGCGTAGCGCCGCGGCACGGTTTGTCCCAGCACGTAAGGACGGACGGCGGAGTGCGCGCCGTCGCAGGCAATCAGCAAATCGCCCTGCGCCTCGCTGCCGTCGGTAAAAAAGGCCGTCACGCCCCGATCGTGCTGTTCCACGCTCGCCACGCGTTTGCCGAACCGTACCCGGTCAAAGCCATAGTGTCCCAGCAGCATGGACTGTAATTCCGCGCGCGCGACCGGGTAAGGGCGCTCGCCGGACTCGGCAATCAGCGGCGCCAGGCTGAACTGCGTCAGAGGATTGCCCGTCCGCGCATCATGATAGGCCATGGTCTGCATCATGCCGCCCAGCGCCCGCAGCTGCTCTTTCATGCCCAGATAATTCAGGCACTTCACGCCGTTGGGCCAGATGGAGATGGCCGCGCCGACGGGCTTAATTTCTTTTACCGCTTCAAATACTGCGGTTTCGATACCAAAACGCTGCAGCGCAATGGCGGTGCACATGCCGCCGATCCCCGCGCCCATAATCAATGCTTTCATCTGTTTCTCCTTCAGGCTTCCCTGGAGGCTTTGCAACTTTTGTACCAGTTGCGTCGTCCGGTTCGCGCGGGGTGAAACAATCTGAACTATACAGGCGTTATGGCGACGGAGTGCGTCCAGTCCGCGCGCCTGGTGAAACGATCGTTTCGTTAAATTCCTGCTTCAGGCTGGCGCATTGCACCAGCATGGTGATCCATCAGTGAAACAAAAGTGACGGAAAGGGCCGAAGTGTTGGCAAAGCGCTACAGAATTTGCCACAGTGGCAAAAGACCTTTTTCAGGAGAAAGCAAGATGGCAACCATAGCCTGTCTGCATGCGGCAAGAAGCAACATAGTGCTGTTTGAAGAGGCGCTGCAAGCGCTGGATTATGATGAGGTTCAGCTGCTGCACTGCGTGCAAAGCGAGCTGTTAACTCAGGCGGCAGAAGCGGGCGAAGTGACCGCCGACATTGAGGCGGCCGTCAGCCATATCCTCGACGAGCTGTGCCAGCAGGCCGATGCGGTGATCGTCACCTGTACCACGCTGGGCGTGGTGGCACTGGATCCTAAACGTTTCAGCAAGCCTGTTATTCGCGTGGACGCGGCGCTGGCGAAGGCGGCCTCGCACTATCACGGCGCGGTGCTGGTGCTCTGCACCGCCCATTCTACGCTTGCGGCCACCACGCGGCTGTTCGAGGCGTTTATTCCCGGCAGCCGTCTAGCCGTAGAACTGATCCCGCGCGCCTGGGCCTTTTTCAACCAGGGGGGTATGGATGGCTACCATCGTGAGATCGCGCACTATATTCGCGATCGCCACGAGTGTGCGCTGGGCTGTATCGTGCTGGCGCAAAGTTCGATGGCGGGCGCGGCAAAGCAGATCAATACCACGCTGGCGGTGCTGACCGGCCCGGAAACCAGCCTGCAGGCCGCGCTCGAAGCTATTCTTTAATTTTTAAGGCGTTAAAAAGAGCTAGAGCGCAGCGGCAAAGCGTTTTAAGGTGTAGCCCCACGCTTTGACAGGAAACCACTATGTTCGATTTAACGCTGTTTATTCTGCTGTTTCTGGCGGGGCTCAGCTACTTCAGCCACAACCTGACCGTCGCTATCGCTTTGCTGGTGCTGATCGTGGTGCGCATGACGCCGCTGAACGCGCTGTTCCCGTGGATTGAAAAGCAGGGCGTCACCGTCGGGATTGTGATCCTGACCATTGGCGTCATGGCGCCCATTGCCAGCGGCGCGCTGCCGACCAGCACGCTGATGCACTCCTTTCTGAACTGGAAATCCCTGCTGGCGATCGCGGTAGGCATTTTCGTCTCCTGGGTAGGCGGGCGCGGCGTCAGCCTGATGGGATCGCAGCCTACTATCGTCGGCGGCCTGCTGATCGGCACGATTATCGGCGTGTCGCTGTTTCGCGGCGTGCCGGTCGGGCCGCTGATCGCCGCCGGGCTGGTGTCGCTGTTTATCGGTAAAATGTAGCCGTCCGCAGAAAGCGTTCTCTGCTATGATGACGCTCTTTTTTTTCGCCAGGAGAAACCGGTGAGCAAGCAGGACAAGCGCAGCAAGCGCGCCAAACTCAAAGCCAAACAGGCCAACAACGCCCGCGCGCGTGGCAAACAGCTGGATGCGGTCGGCCGCAGCAGCTACGTCGCCACACCCGAAATGATCGAGCTGTTCGCCAGCCTGCCGCCGCTGGACGAGCAGGGCGATATGCCTTTTGTCAGCGACGTTTACCGCTGGTGTGACGAGGAATATGGCTTTGACGGCGATAGTGCGGAAAACGAGATGTTGCAGGTTGCCGCGCTTTGCGTGCTCTATATCCACTGGCGCACCAGCGAAGGCGCGACCTCGCTGAACCAGAACGAGATGATTGAAGCGGCTATCCGCCTGAGCGAAGAAAACGAAGCCTTTAAAACGCATTATCAGGCGGCGCGCACGCTTATAGTAAAATAGCGCTAACGGGCGTTCCGGATGAGGAAACCCGCATAACTGTCCGCGCTTTCCAATGCATTTCCGCCCGGTCGATATCAGCGGCAACGCCGACGCAAAGACGGAAACCATTGCTTTAGCGCTGGTGGAGAAATATCTGACGCCATAACCAGGGAGCAGGCAAGATGTTAATAAAAAGGGGTTCAGGCTGGCTTGGGGCGATGCTGGTGCTGCTTATGGCAGGCTGTAGCCATAAGTCTGAGGTCAAATCGCTGGTCACGCCTTATGTGCCGCCCACGCCCGTAATAAAGCCTCAGCCTGTGCGCGGCGTCTGGCTGGCAACGGTGAACCACCTCGACTGGCCGCCGCCTGCTTCTCTAACGCTTGCCGATCCCGAACTGCGCATCGCGCGACAGCAGCAGGCGCTCGTTCAGCGGCTGGATAAGTATGTGGCGTTGGGCATCAATACGGTCTTTTTCCAGGTGAAGCCTGACGGCACCGCGCTTTATCGCTCCGCGATTTTGCCCTGGTCTGCCGAGCTGACCGGGGCAATCGGCCAGCATCCCGGTTACGATCCGCTGCAGTTTTTGCTCACCGAGGCGCATAAAAGAGGCCTCAAGGTACACGCGTGGCTTAATCCTTACCGGATCACGATGAACACTTCGCCAGCCACGGTCAGTGCGCTGCAAAAAACGCTGCGTCAGTCACCGGCCAGCGTTTTCGTGCTGCATCGCGACTGGGTGCGCGTCGCCAGCGATCGCTACGTGCTGGATCCGGGACTGCCGCAGGTTCGCCAGTGGATCAACAGCGTGGTCGCCGAGCTGGTAAAAAACTATGCGATCGATGGCGTGCAGTTCGATGACTATTTCTATTATGAAACGCCCTCGTCGCCGCTGGATGACAGCCGCAGCTGGCAGCAATACGGCGCAGGCTTTGCTGATAAGGCCAGCTGGCGGCGCAACAATACGCTGCTGCTGGTTAAAGAGGTGGCGGCGACGATCAAGTCCCTGAAGCCGGAGGTGGCGTTCGGCATCAGTCCGGCAGGCGTCTGGCGCAATGCGGACAAAGACGAGCGCGGTTCCGATACGCGCGGCGGCGAGGCTTACGATCAGGCCTTTGCCGATACCCGACTGTGGGTTAAAGAAGGGCTGCTGGATTATATTGCGCCCCAGCTTTACTGGCCGTTCGAGCGGAAAATCGTGCGTTATCCCACGCTGGCGAAATGGTGGGCTGACGTGGTCGGCAGCGGCCCCGTCAAACTCTATATCGGCGTGGCGCTGTATAAAGTGGGCAAGCCTACGGCTACCGAGCCGCAGTGGGGCGAAGAGCAGGGCGTGGCCGAGCTGAAAAGGCAGATTGAGCTCAACGAGACGCAGCCCGGCGTGGCCGGAACCATTCTGTTTCGCGACGCTTTTCTTGACGAGCCGCAAACGCAGCAGGCGGTGAACTACCTGCGCAGCCGCTGGGGTAAGCAGTAAAAAGAAACGCCGCCCATAAGAGGCGGCGTTCTGTTTTTGCAGGCTGCCTAGCCCGGATAAATGCCGCGATCTTTCCTTGCCATCAAAATACGCTCACAGGCAACGATATAGGCAGCGGTACGCAGGCTGCACTCTTTTTCCCGCGCTTTGTCCCAGATATGGATCATCGCTTCGGACATAATTTTGTCCATTCGCTCATTGATCTCGCTCTCGCTCCAGAAGAAGCTGGCCATATCCTGCACCCACTCGAAGTAGCTGACCGTTACGCCGCCCGCGTTACAGATAACGTCCGGCACTACGGTAATGCCGCGCGACGCCAGCATATCGTCTGCGTCCGGGTAGGTTGGGCCGTTAGCGCCTTCCAGGATCAGCTTGCAGCTCAGTTTTTTCCGCGCGCTCACGGGTGATTTGTCCTTCCAGCGCCGCCGGGATCAGAATATCCATCGGCAGCTGCCAGAACGCTTCCGCGTCAATCGTCTGCGCGCCGCTGAACCCGGCGATATTTTTATGCGTCGCCTGCCAGTCGGTCAGCGCGGTCAGATCGATGCCTTCGGCATTGTAAAGCGTGGCGGAGTGATCCTGAACGGCCACCACCCGCGCGCCAGCGGCGACAAACAGACGGGCCGCTTCGCTGCCGACGTTGCCGAAGCCCTGAACGGCAAGGCGCGCGCCGTCCGTTTCGATATTCAGGCGACGGGCGACTTCACGACCGGTAACAAATACGCCCCGACCGGTGGCTTTTTCACGGCCCAGCGATCCGCCGAGATGCACCGGCTTGCCGGTCACCACGCCGGTAATGGTGGTGCCCTGATTCATGGAATAGGTATCCATCATCCAGGCCATCACTTTGGCATTGGTGCCCACGTCCGGCGCCGGAATATCCTTTTGCGGGCCGATCACCAGGCCGATTTCGCTGGTGTAGCGACGGGTCAGTCGCTCCAGTTCGCCTTCGGAAAGCTTAAAGGGATCGACGCGGATGCCGCCTTTGGCACCGCCGTAAGGCAGGTTCACCGCGGCGCACTTGATGGTCATCCAGGCGGAAAGCGCCATGACCTCATTTAAGTCGACGTTGGGATGATAGCGAACGCCGCCCTTGCCCGGCCCGCGCGACAGATTGTGCTGCACGCGAAAGCCTTCAAAGTGACGAATGGAGCCATCGTCCATCTGAAGAGGAATATCCACGATCAGCGCGCGTTTAGGATGGCGTAGCGTATCGACCCAGCGACTCAGCTCGCCCAGGTAGGGCGCGACGCGATCGATCTGCTGCAGGTAGGTGGACCAGGCGGTGTTGGGGCTTTCTGACGCGTAAGATAGCTTATCCATAACAATGCTTTCCTGACAGTTATAAATGCTACGAAATGATGAGGGAGCCAGTGCTTCTGACCTGAACGCGGCATAATCTAACATTAATGAGTTGTTTTTAATTCATTAAATTAATGTTAATAAGAGCACGGAAAGGTGGATCGGCTGAGGGCAGTCGAATAATTAATTACCGCATTGACCCGTAGCCAGCCTTTGTATCAGGCTTTGGGAATAATTATGCATATCCACTGCATGTAGTTCGGTACGCCTTTATTTATCAGAACTTTGAGCCGGTTCAAACTTTGCCGAAAGCCTGCCAGGCGCGCGCGCTGCACGAAAAGGTTAACGTCTGCCACATCTTTTGTTACATTATAACACTCACTTTTTCAGTACCAACGGTAAACTCACCTGCGTTTACCTTGTCTTACGCCGTATCGTTAGAATAATAACGTTTTCAATACCAAAGCCGCTTTGGTCATGCCATTCACTGCCATAACAATGACGGGACAGATGAAAAGATTGCTTTTTTTGACGCAGTATCGGGTCTGCTGCTTTATCGCCTTTTACACGGGCATTTTATTAAACCTGCCGATTTTTCTCCGCCGCTTTCATCAGCTTCACTACGACGCCCTGCTGTCGATCGCCATTGAGGTGGTCGCGGCTTTTGCGCTGGTGCTGTTTACCACGCTGCTGGCCTCGCTGGCCGGCCGGCTGCTGTTCCGTGTTCTGACTTCGCTGCTGGTGGTGTTTTCCGTGGCCGCCAGCTATTACATGATCTTTTTCAACGTCGATATCGGCTACGGCATTATCGCGGCGGTGATGACCACCGACAGTTTCGATCTGTCCAGGGAGTCGGTCGGCTGGGATTTTGGCGTCTGGCTGGGCCTGGTGAGCCTGCTGCCGCTGCTGATCCTGTGGCTCGCGCCGCTGCCGGAAGCGGCCCTGCGGCGGCGTAACGGTGGCGCTATCGCCCGGCGCATCGGCGTCATGCTGGCCGCAGGCCTCTGCTGCTGGCTGCCGCTGAAGGTGATGGGCGAGCACCAGGATAATCTGGATCGCCAGCATAACCGCATGATGGCCAGCTACGGCGGCGTGGTCGCCGGCACCTATTCGCCATCAAACTGGCTGTCGGGCATGGGGCTGCTGGCCTACAGCAGCTGGAGCCAGGCAGAAGACAGTCGTAAACTGTTCGATCCCGCCGCGCACTTTACCTATAAGCCGCCAAAAGATGCGGACAGCCTCTATATCGTGTTTGTGATTGGCGAAAGCGCGCGGCGCGATCATATGGGGGTTTACGGTTACCAGCGCGACAATACGCCTTACCTGGATAAAGAGCCTAATCTGGCTGCGCTCCAGGGTTACTCCTGCGACACCTCAACCAAACTCTCGCTGCGCTGCATGTTTGTGCGCGAGGGCGGCGCGTCGGAAGCGCCAGAGCGCACATTGAAAGAGATGAACGTGTTTTCCGTGCTGAAAAAGCAGGGCTTCTCCTCCGAGCTGTTCGCCATGCAGAGCGAGGCCTGGTTTTATAACAAAGCGCTGGCGGACGACTATGCGCTGCGGGAAACCATTCAGTCCGAAAAGCGCAACGTCGGCAAGCCTATCGACGATATGGCGCTGGTCAGCGAGCTGAAGGATTCTGTCGAGCGTCATCCGCAGGGCAAACACCTGGTTATTCTGCATACCAAAGGGTCGCACTATCTTTATACCGAGCGTTATCCGCGTAGCTTTGCGCGCTATCAGCCGGAATGCCTGGGCATTGACGACGACTGCACCACGCAGCAGATGGTTAACTCTTACGATAACAGCCTGCTTTATACCGATTACGTGCTGGAGCAGGTCTTTAACCAGCTGCGCGATCGTAACGCTATTGTGTTTTATGCTTCCGATCACGGCGAGTCGATTTCGCAAAATATGCATTTCCACGGCACGCCGCGCAATCAGGCACCGATGGCGCAGCGCAGCGTGCCGATCATGGTCTGGGCATCCGACAAATTTTTACAGCACCCCGATCACGCGGCGGCCTTTAATCAGCTGAAAAAAATGGCGCAGGATAAAACGCCGGTATTCCACGAAAAGCTGTACGACAGCCTGTTAGGCTGCGCGGGCTTTACCTCGCCGGACGGCGGTATTAATCAGTTGCGTAACTGGTGTCACGTGCCCTGAGTCAGACTGTTAACAGGCAGACTCAGGACTGCCGTAAGATTGATGACAAACGCAATGGCCTGGCGGTGCACTGCCGTTTTTGGCAGCAATACCACCGCTTCATTACGGCAAAGGGCGAGCGGAAAGCAAACGCGCATGGACGCGCGCAACGAGCCGCCACGGATGGGTTCACGGCGTTTTCGTATTCCGCTGCCGCTTTTCACCCGCTCAGGCGCGAGCGGTTGTATAAAGACTGAATAAATAATATGCAAAGCGCTCGTGTTAAAAGCGTCTGTAGACGATAAGCTACTGTCAACTTTGCCTGAAACGCCACAAGCAGGTATTCTACGGGCCATATTTACTGAGACGGTTATTGAGGTCGACATGATTATTAAACCACGCATTCGTGGCTTCATCTGTGTTACCGCCCATCCGGCGGGTTGCAAAGCTAACGTTGAAAAACAAATTGATTACGTGACCCGCCAGGGCAAAATTGCCAACGGCCCTAAAAAGGTGCTGGTGATTGGCGCTTCTACGGGGTACGGCCTTGCTGCCCGCATCTCTGCCGCCTTTGGCTGCGAAGCCGATACGCTGGGCGTGTTCTTCGAGCGTCCGGGCGAAGAAAACAAACCGGCTACCGCTGGCTGGTATAACTCTGCGGCTTTTGAAGAGCTGGCGGAAGCGAAGGGCCTGTATGCAAAAAGCATCAACGGCGACGCTTACTCAGACGAAGTAAAGCAAAAGACCATTGAGCTGATTAAACAGGATCTGGGTCAGGTCGATCTGGTGGTATACAGCCTGGCTGCGCCGCGTCGTACCCATCCAAAAACCGGCGAAGTCTTTAACTCTACGCTGAAACCGGTTGGCAAAACGCTGCACACGCGCGGCTTGAACACCGATAAAGAAACCATTACCGATATCACGCTGGAACCGGCTTCTCAGGAAGAGATCGACGGCACCGTAGCGGTGATGGGCGGCGAAGACTGGCAGATGTGGATTGACGATCTGAACGCGGCCGGCGTGCTGGCTGAAGGCGCGAAAACCACCGCCTTTACCTATCTTGGCGAGCAGATCACCCACGATATCTACTGGAACGGTTCTATCGGCGAAGCCAAGAAAGACCTGGACAAGCGCGTCCTGACTATTCGCGACACGCTGGCGGAAAAGGGCGGCGACGCGCGTGTTTCCGTACTGAAAGCCGTGGTTACCCAGGCCAGCTCTGCTATTCCGGTGATGCCGCTTTACCTGTCGCTGCTGTTTAAAGTGATGAAGGAAAAGGGCACTCACGAAGGCTGCATCGAGCAGGTTTACGGCCTGTTCAAAGACAGCCTGTATAACGCCTCACCAATTCTTGACGATGTTGGCCGCCTGCGTGCCGACTACAAAGAGCTGCAGCCAGAAGTGCAGGATGAAGTGGTGAAGCTGTGGCCGACCGTCACTAACGAAAATCTGAACGAGCTGACCGACTTCGTTGGCTACAAAACAGAGTTTATGCACCTGTTCGGCTTTGGCCTGGACGGCGTGGATTACGACGCCGACGTCAACCCGGATGTGAAAATCAAAAATCTGGTGCAGATGTAAGCGTAAAGGCGTCCTGCGGGACGCCTTTTTCTTGTTTATCGCTTTTTCAAAAAACAGACTCAGCTTCGCCAGGCCTTTATCCCGTACTGTTTACGGCTTCTGTCTCACGTATTGTTTCACCGCCCACCTCAATGTAGTGAATAAAATGCATTAATTACGCTGGTAATTAACACGTTCGTCTTATCACTTTTGCTATTAAAAAATCATCAACCCCCTGTAAATAATATGTATTTAATCCTCTGAAAAAATCATCCATCATAACTTACTAATTTATAAGGCAATAAACATAGGTGATCTTGCCGAACACGATAATTCGGCAGAAATAAAAAAACATTTTTTCGCAGAAAAATTAGCAGCGAAGCGGCAAGTAACCACCAAAACTTAAAAATAACTAATGAAAGATCCCGGAAGATCAGCGTCTTATTGCAAATAATCGGCGAGATTTTTGGTTAAATTATGCTCACTGGCTAAATAATGAGCAGAATCGATCGTCAGGATCGAAAAAGCTACGTGTACAAAATTTAACCGTGGTGGGTAATGTGTCATGGCAGGAGGAAAATAATTTAATAAGCGGTTATTTTCTTCTGCGCTTTTCAGATGAGCCTGAACCCGATCAGAAAATTTTATTTTTCTGGACGTGATTTTGCGAAGTAAATAAGCGTTTATAACGATTTTACTTTCATTTAAATTAATGGAAGGAACGTTAATCTCTGTTCGACCAGAACAGATAACTCAATGATAATTTTCGGAGGATTTATGTCTGAACTCATTACTATTACCCTAATCAATAATTCCGGTACACCCAGAGACTTTTATTTTTTTCAGGAACCGGCAAAATACACTGGCGGGGCGGAAATTTATTCTAATAGTCTGCTGCACTGTCAAATAGCATCTTATTCATCTCAGGGCACAAGCTATCAGTTTCAGCTTGAATTACAATATCATGCTGGCGTGCAGTCTTTTAAAAATACGCCGGAAGTAGGTAAGCCTTCTGGATACTACTCGGCTATTCAACAAATTGATTTAACGCCAGCAGATGGGGTTGCTGCCAGCGTTGCCACCATGACCGCACAACCGCTGGGGCTGTCACTCCCGGTCATACCGGATGCCAGTCAAAATGTTCAGCCGGGGGCTTTCAGGATTGTCGTGCCTCAGTTTGATTCTTCACTGGAAACTTATTACGGTGGTTCCGCTGTCTCGTTAAGTGACGGTACCGTGGTGCTTTCTAACTTTTCAACGCTAACGCCTAACAGCTATCTTGATTGCCAGCCCGTACTGACTTTTTATGTGGCTCTGGGTAGTTATGAGTCTGGTCAGGTAATGAATTTCACCACCTCATCTTCTGCGGCCAGCGTCGGCGTTTGCGATGCTACAAAAGGCGATACTGATTTTTATATTGAATATACATCTTCCGGCAATTTTGTCAGCAGCATTAAACGACGTCCTCATTAAAAATGACGGGCGATAAAATCTTTTGTGGTTTTATATTCCTTAATTTTCATCAATACAATGCCGGCACCCGGACAACTGGGAAGAACACTGAATGATGGTTTTTTTAATAAACAGCCTCAACGTGAGGCTGTTTGCCGCTCCGCCTGCCAATAGATTATTTCCCTGTAGTGCAAAATTACCAGATCGATATTATTCAGGCTAATAAGAGGCGTTATGAACGAACTGACTGCAATCAATGTTCTCCCGGCCCTGGTTCTTTGCGGCGTGGCTGGCATGGTCGGACAGGGCATAAGGGCCGTCGTTGGGCTAAACAAGGCTGGCGATTTTCAGGCAGATAAATTTGAACATTTTCATTTTAACGCCCCATACCTTCTGGTTACATTAATGATTGGTTTTATTGCAGGTTGTATGAGCGGATTGATCATCGGTATTGAGGACTTTATCCATCAGCTGCAGATAGATAAATTATTTGCTGTCATTTCAGCAGGCTATGCAGGGGTGGATTTTATCGAAGGTAGCCTCAACCTGCTGATAAATAAAGTAGCTCCTGACAGGCAGTCCTCGTCCGTGAATGCCGGGAAAGAAGCCGAAACCAATCCGGCAATTCCTCCCTCAACAGGAAGCGCAGGCTCGTTATCTAATGAGCAGATACCTGCAAAAAAAGCTAAAGATAATGCAGACATCGATAAGTTAAGCCATGCACTTCATCAACTCAATAGCGGTATCGACGTCCAACTCTGGGCACCCATCCTGGTGCAATATTTTGCCGAGTATGATTTTACTACCAGTCGCCGTAAGGCGGCGGCGATCGGGCAGTTTATGGTTGAGGCGGGATGCGACCTCAGTCAGCTGGAAGAAAATCTGGATTACGCTTCCGCTCAACATATTATGCTGATATACGGCAAGCATTTTAAAAACGAGCAGGAAGCAAAACTCTTTTGCCACCAGCCGGAAAAGCTGGCAAACCGCGTTTACGCCAACCGGATGGGAAATGGATCAGAAGCTTCCGGAGAGGGATATCGTTATCGTGGCCGCGGATTGATTCAACTAACAGGCAAAAACCTGTATCAAAAATTCGCGCAGGAAAAAAATATCACGCTTGATAGCGTCACGACATATTGTTCCACTCAGCAGGGCGCCGCAGACTCAGCCTGCTGGTATCTGAAAAACAATGACTGTTTGTCGCTGGCGGATCGCTGGGATTTGATCGGCATTACGAGGCGGGTAAACGGTTGGGAAGCGACAGGCGAAGATAAAAGATTTGAACTAACCGAAAAGCTGTTAAATATCCTTAATGCGGACTGAGAACGACCCTGATTTAATAACAGATTTATCAATCATACTGTAACAGGAGGTGAAAAATTTAGCCTGCGTTTGAAACGCTGGTACTTTTATTATTTACCCTTTAGCTATTTATTCTGAATACCGATATGCGGAAATAACCGCTTTATCGGCCAGACACAGAACCCCTGTCTTCTTATTGGAGAATTGCATCATGAAATTATTTAACGGTAAAAATAGCTTTGGTTTGCTTATGCTTATAAGCTTACTGGTCGTCAATAATTCCGCCTTTGCTGCCGAAACGCTTTCTTTAACTAATGGTTGTCATGAGGTTATGCCAGGTAAAAGTGATACGGGTGTGCTCTTTAAAAAATCACCAGACAATGAAAAAACAAAAATATTAAGCGCGGTAATAAAAGATGATACCAGTAAAAAACAAATTACAATTTCCAGTGCAAAATCTTCCTGCTTTTATGCAGTAAAAACAAAGCATTCCTACTGCTTAACAAGTACCGGTGACCCGAACGTTTTATCAATGGTAACAGCTGAGCCGTCAAGTAGTTCTTCTGTCAGTGCTTGTAAATAACATGATCAGATAGCTATAAAAAAGCCGGTAACGGGCGTTACCGGCTTTGATCCGTACAGGATAACTATGCGAGAGAAGCTGCCGTGCGCTCTACCAGCGCCAGCAGAAGCTTGATGTCTTCCAGCGTCACGGTTGGGTTCAGCAGCGTCATCTTCAGGCAGGTTACGCCGTTGTGTTCGGTCACGCCTACGTTGGCGCGCCCGGAATCCAGCAGCGCATCGCCGATCTTCTGGTTAAGCAGGGCGATTGCCGCATCGTCGCCCTGTTGCGGACGGAAGCGGAACAGCACGCTTGCCAGCTGTGGCTCCATCACCAGCTCCAGCGCAGGCTGTTCGGCAACCCAGGCCGCAACCTGCTGCGCCAGCGTTACACCGTGATCGATGATTTCGGCATACTGCTTCTGGCCCAGCGCTTCCAGACCCATCCACATTTTCAGCGCGTCGAAACGGCGCGTGGTTTGCAGGGATTTGGAAACCAGGTTCGGCACGCCCTGAGCTTCATCGAACTCAGAGTTCAGGTAGGCCGCCTGGTAACGCATCAGCTCGTAGTGACGCGCTTCTTTCAGCAGAAACGCGCCGCAGCTGATGGTCTGGAAGAACTGCTTGTGGAAGTCCAGGGTGATGGAATCCACCAGCTCAATGCCGTCCAGATAATGACGATACTTATCAGAAAGCAGCAGCGCGCCGCCCCATGCCGCATCAACGTGCAGCCAGGTCTCGTTTTCTGCTGCGATCTGCGCGATTTCACGCAAAGGATCGATAGCGCCCGCGTCGGTAGTGCCCGCCGTTGCGACGATAGCCAGCACCTTTTCGCCGTTGGCTTTTGCCAGCGCCAGTTTGTCAGCCAAATCCGCCGTATCCATACGCGCAAAGCGATCGGTTTTCACCAGCGTCACGGAGCGGTAGCCCAGACCCATCAGCGCCATATTCTTCTGCACGGAGAAGTGGGCGTTTTCAGAGCAGAACACTTTGATCTTGCTGAGATCGCCCGGCAGACCATCCTGCTGGACAGAGTGGCCCTGACGCGCAAAGAACGCATCGCGCGCCAGCATCAGCCCCATCAGATTGCTCTGGGTGCCGCCGCTGGTAAAGACGCCCGCGTCGCCGGCCTGATAGCCGACCTGAGCGCGCAGCCATTCAATCAGCTTCATCTCAATGATGGTGGCTGAAGGGCTTTGATCCCAGGAGTCCATGCTCTGGTTGGTGGCGTTGATCAGCACTTCCGCCGCCTGGCTAATTACCAGGCTAGGGCAGTGCAGGTGCGCCACGCACTGCGGATGATGCACAGACAGACTGTCTTTCAGGAAGTACTCGATCGCACGCTCAATGGCGGCCTGGTTGCCCAGGCCCTCCGTGGTGAAATCCAGCGCGATACGCTCACGCAGCTCGGCTACGCTTTTGCCCTGATACATCTCAGGCTGTTGCAGCCACTGCACGACGGCCTGGCTGGTCTGGGCAATAGCCTGCTGGTAGGCTTCGGTGCTCTGCGCCGAAGCTGCCAGAATAGGGTTGGACCGGGACATCAACTTCACTCCGCAGAAACAGGTTTAACGCCGGCAGCAACCAGGGCGACTTCAAATTTATCCAGGAAAATACCCAGCTCTTCATTGCTGATCAGCAGCGAAGGCAGCAGGCGCAGCACGCAGCCGTGACGGCCGCCGCGCTCCAGGATCAGGCCAGCTTCAAAGCATTTCTTCTGCAACAGCGCGGAAAGCTCGCCGTCGGCTGGGTAGCAACCCATATGATCCTGCGGCTCGTTCGGCTTGACGATCTCAATACCCAGCATCAGGCCCAGGCCGCGCACGTGGCCGATGACCGGATAGCGCTTCTGCATCTCTGCCAGTTTCGCTTTCAGCCATTCGCCCTGTTCGGCAACTTTATCGGCGATATTGTTGTCTTTCAGGTGACGCAGGGTGGTCAGGCCGGTTGCCATCGCCAGCTGGTTGCCGCGGAAGGTGCCGGTGTGGTGGCCAGGTGCCCAGGCGTCGAACTGCTTTTTGATGCCCAGCACGGCCAGCGGCAGACCGCCGCCTACGGCTTTGGACA
Organism: Erwinia sp. TECH1; assembly: GCF_054057575.1. Classification (NCBI taxonomy): domain Bacteria; kingdom Pseudomonadati; phylum Pseudomonadota; class Gammaproteobacteria; order Enterobacterales; family Erwiniaceae; genus Erwinia; species Erwinia sp. TECH1. Next base: position 2,264,994 of record NZ_JBSRZK010000001.1, read on the forward strand.
TGACAATGATGTCCGGCTCGATGCCCGCGTGCTCGAAGGCGAAGAACTTACCGGTACGCGCGAAGCCAGCCTGCACTTCGTCCAGGATCAGCAGAATGCCGTGTTCCTGGGTCACTTTACGGATGCGCTGCAGCCACTCGACCGGAGCCGGGTTCACGCCGCCTTCGCCCTGAACCGCTTCCAGGATCACCGCCGCAGGTTTGCGCACGCCGCTTTCCACGTCGTTAATCAGGTTTTCAAAGTAGTAAGCCAGCGCCTGCTCGCCCGCCTTGCCGCCGATACCCAGCGGGCAGCGGTACAGATGCGGATAAGGCATAAACTGCACTTCCGGCATCATGCCGTTAACGGCTTCTTTCGGTGACAGGTTGCCCGTTACCGCCAGCGCGCCGTGGGTCATGCCGTGGTAGCCGCCGGAGAAGCTGATCACGCCGGTACGGCCGGTGTATTTTTTCGCCAGCTTCAGCGCGGCTTCAACGGCGTCAGCGCCGGAAGGGCCGGTAAACTGCAGGCAGTATTCTTTGCCCTGGCCCGGCAGTAAAGAGAGCAGGTAGGCAGAAAATTCATCTTTCAACGGCGTCGTCAAATCGAGCGTATGTAACGGCAAGCCACTGGTAATGACATTTTGGATGCTCTGCAGCATATCAGGATGGTTGTGGCCAAGCGCCAGCGTACCTGCACCGGCAAGACAATCAAGATATTGATTATTCTCAACATCTGTAATCCAGACTCCCTGTGCTTTAGCAATGGCGAACGGCAGCTTGCGCGGATAGCTCCGCACGTTCGATTCATATTCAGCCTGACGGGCTAAAAACGCTTCATTGTTTCCTGATGAATTCGCACCAAAATTATCAATACGGACTTTATCCGTCATCATATCTCTCCTACAACCAGGGTTATAAATAACGCCGTAGTTGAAAAATAAATTAAAAGTGTGAGCGCTGTAAAAAAGCGCGGCCAATATAGGACTTTTCAGCCCCCGACTCAATCATTAATTTTGTTAAGATTACTTTAAGTTTTTCCTATAGTAATCAATATGTTGTTGGTTTTCTGACCCATTATCAGCCCGATGCTTTATTAACATCTCTACAACAAAGCACAAAAAAGGCCTTTTTGAACGCTTTGTGGCGCGCAAAAGGCGAGCAAGGCGTTGCTCTACCGGGGCAAAAACCGCTTTAACGGCCAACGAGCTGACATTTACCCGCGTGCTTAATAAGCGCAGCGGCAATAAAACCCGCTTACCCCTGGGCTTATTAAGCGCAGCGGCCGTAACGCGCCGCTTCGTTTATAAATGCCCTGAGGAAAGTCTTAAACAAAATAGAAGCAGACGGCTTAACCTGCTGTTTTTAATTATAGAGCAAGCAAAGCCTGCGCGATAATGAAACAATTTTCTCGCTCTGAGCTAAATCATAGGCTGTACTCAAATTAAATAACGCGGGCTTACAATTTGAAACGGGAGTGCGGAAATGAGCAATCTGTTAAATATCAACGCTGAGGAGATCCTTACCCTTTTCCGCAAACATTTTCCGCATCTGCCGGAGGATATGGAGAGCAGCGTTAACGCAATTTTAGTTACCGAGCCGCCTCAGGAGGTCAATGCCGAAGTCACGCTTTCAGGGCAGGGTGAAGAGCATCTTATTCACTGTCAGATTATTGAAGGCTATAGCAACACCTGCACCGGCAAGGCCGCTCCGGCTATTTTCCCCTTGCAGCTTGCCAGCACCGGCACGCTCAGCAGCGCGGACTATGCCTTGCTGTTCCGGGATACGGCCCATTTTTACCTGGCCGCCAGCCTGGCGCTGACCGGAATTTTGTTTTATGACGCCGAAAAACAGCAGCTGCTGGGACTTTATACGGGATCGGCCATCGCTTCTGACGACAGCGTATCGTTTCTGCTGGCAGGCGGCTGGCACTCGAAAACGATGGACTGACGAACGGGGCCGTGACGGCCGGATTGTGGAAGGAGACTGTCGTACATCTGCTTACAGGTAATTACGCAAATCTGACAAAATGCTGTAGCGCCGTGTCAATTTCTGTTAATTTGTGGCACTGCTTTTTACGATACAGGCATTATTACCGTGATTTACGACTGCTTTTTATACTATGACGAAGATATGCTGCTGGAAATCCGGCTTAATACGCTCCATAAACACGTAGATAAGTTTGTCGTCGTTGAGTCGCTTTATACGTTTACGGGCAAGAAACGTGAACGTCTGCATTTTGATATCGAAAAATTTGCGGCCTTCAGGGATCAAATTATTTATGTTGTTAACGATCGCGTGCCGGTTATTTATCAGCAGGCTTTTTATTCCAACAGTTCTCTGGTCAACGCAGGGGAGACCGATCCCTGGCAAAACGAAAGCCATGCGCGTAACGCAATTATGCAAGGCCTGACGGACGCGCGGGATGACGATATCATTATCATATCCGATGTGGATGAGATCCCCCATCCTCAGGCGCTGGCGCAGTTCAGCCACAGGCACCTTTGCACCACGCTCTATCAGCATTTCTATAATTTTAAATTTAATTTGCAGGTCATGAACGAAGACGGGACGCCGCGCCTGTGCAAGCTGCCTAAAATGGTGACCTATAAAAACCTGAAAGGCTTTTTTCACGGCCAGCCCGAGCTGCTGCGCAACGTGAAGCGTAAAGGTACGCCGATTAGGGACAGCTGGCTACGCTGGAACCTGCTGAAATTTCGCACCAAAATCGTTCAGCGGGGTGGCTGGCATTTCTCCTGGGTGATGACGGATGAACGCATCAGCGAAAAGATGTCGACTATTTCTCATATTGAGCACGATCGGCCGGAATTTAATAATCCCGACCATATTCGCCGCTGCGTCGAGAACAATATCGACATCTGGAACCGCCCGCGCAAAATGAAGATAGTGCCGGTCGATAACGAGCATTTGCCGGGCTGGCTGGTGGCTAACAAAGCGCGCTTTCAGGCGTTTTTGAAAGAGTAGCGCGCTCCGTGACCACCGGCGCTCTGCCTATGCTTCGCCGCCATATTGCTCATCGGTGACTTTTTCGAGCCACTCCACAACTTTGCCATCCTGCGCTTCCTGGATCGCGATATGGGTCAGCGCGGTTTTGGCGCTGGCGCCATGCCAGTGCTTCTCAAACGGTGGGATCCATACCACGTCGCCGGGACGGATTTCACGCGCCGGTTCGCCCCAGGTCTGCACATAGCCAAAGCCTGCGGTTACGATCAGCGTCTGGCCCAGCGGGTGCGTATGCCAGGCGGTACGGGCGCCTGGTTCAAAGGTGACGCTGCCGCCGCTGGCGCGTGCGGGTTCGTTGGCAGGAAAAAGCGGATCGACGCGCACGGTGCCGGTAAACCAATCTTCAGGGCCTGCATAAGAAGCCTGAGAACCGCATTGATAGATATCAGTCATTATTTTTTCCTTGCAGATGAAAGGCCGACTGCGCCGCAGAACAAGCGAAGAGGGCGGACGAAATGAGATTAACGATAAGCGTAGCGCAAAACGAAGGCGAGAATAAGCTGACTGAACCGAATAAGCTAATGAGTGGCGCTCATGAATAGAAATAATCAATTAATTATTAAGGCTTTATTCTTGTCCTGATCTTTATCGTAAAGCCAGATGCTGATTTTTGCAGTTATTTGCCACGAGAAGTTAAAGGTAACTATGGTTTCCAACCTGAATATTATTTTTTAAAAACGCTGACGGGTGGGATAAATAAATGCTCTGAATAATCAAAATCGGTGGGTAAAGTGTTCAGCGCTACGCAGCGAATAACCTGCTACAGCGCAAGAAATGTTCCATCAGCTGAACCATTAAGAGGCTTTTTTAGTACGTTACAGCGATCTGGCCTATAGCGTTTTGTCATTACTATAGTCTGTAGGGTAAAACGTAAATTGGGATGCCATATAATCCTTTATTATGAGAGGCTTATAAGGTAACAGTACCTCGCTTAAAATAAGCCAAAGCAGAAAGGCTCTTCTTAAAACAGTGCGGCAGCAAGGGCGGAACAGCCTGCGCCATGCCGCCCAACAAGAAACGCCGTTTAGCTATGCATCGCAAGGCCTTTAATCGCTTTATCGACCGCTTTCTTAGGGCCGCGAATCGCCAGCCCCACTAAATTAAGATTGTCCGGGTCTTCTGCCTGAAAAGCTTGTCGGTTGGCCTCGTCGTGACCGGTCGAAAACATCGCCTGGACGTAAGGGATCAGCGTCAGCTCGCGCGCCAGTCCTTTGCAATGCGCAGCCTGTAAACCGGCGAGATCGGCGGCAAACACCAGCATCGGCTGCCCGGCCATACAACCGTAGCGCTGGCCTTTAGCGTCTATATAAGGTTCGCCCCGAATTTCCGGCGCGGCGTAAGCGATACCGCTGGCTAAAAAGGCCGTTACGTTCAGTCGCTGCCAGATGGCAAGATCCTCGCGCACAATCAGTGCGATTTTACTGTCAAACATGCTGCTCTCCGCTGAGTAAGTCAGCTTTTATCTTCAGCGGAGAGAGGACTGGCGGTATAGAACATTTGTGCACTGCTGCTGGTAAGCCGCAGGCGTAATGCGGTAAGCGCGACGGAACCAGCGGCCAAGATGACTTTGATCGGCGAAGCCCACCTGCGCGGCCGCCTGCGCCGGGTGGCATCCCTGCGCCAGCAGCGCGCGTGCGGTTTTCAGCCGTAGCCTGACCAGATAAGCGTGCGGCGACTGGCCGAACGCCTGCTTAAACTGGCGCGTCAGGCGAAAACGATCCAGGCCAACGGCAAGCGCTACATCGTCCAGTCCAATATCGCTGGTCATTGACTCATGCAGAAAATCCCTGACGCGCAGCATGCCGCACAGATCCTGCGCCGCAGAAGGGCGGCCGTGCAGATGACGCGACAGAAGATCCACCAGCCGATCGAGATTTTGATCGCGGGCGAGCCTGCCTTCGGCGCCATGAATAGTGCTGAAAGCCTGCTGGATCGTCAGGTTGAGCCGATCGTCCTGCATCAGGGTTGAGCGAAAAGCCGCTTCCAGCGCGGAAATCTCGCCCAGGCCGCGCCGCTGGAGCTGAGTATTCAGCCAGCTTTGCGGCAGATAAAGCATGCTGTAGGTAAAGCCTTCCGGATTTGGGGCGTGGCCGTCATGTACCGCGCCCGGCTCAATCAGCATAATCTGTCCCGGCGTGCTGGTATGCAGCCTGCGGTGACAGTTAAAACGCTGTACGCCCATATGCGTTACGCCGACCAGCATCTCGTCATGATCGTGCGGATCGTAGGCGTGCCCGCAAAAATGGGCGTGAACGCTTTCGATGCCGGTTTCATTATCCCGGCGCAAAGTCAGCCAGTCGCCGGTAAGAGAGTTTGACATGGATGCTTTTTCGCCTGTACACCGCTCAGCGGCTAAATAATTCAGGCGAGTAAACTAGCATCCACGCCAGCCGCGGCGCAAGGTGGCCTCAATAAGACGCAATCCTTATCGAAGCCGTTGCCGGGTGGCCGCAGAAAAAGTAAAACCGCACAAAAGGCGATAATTGATCTGGCGTAAATTTCGCCATTTTCCCGTTTTTTTCAGGTGATTTAAGCCGTTTTTGAACAGGTTTACCTGCTAAATCATTTAGTTAAGTCATTAATAATTTGTAGTACTAATTGACGGGCAGCGGCATCCGCCTTCTGGCAGGATACGCATCCACGCAATGTGCATCCGGTTCAATAATTTCCATGAAGTGGTTTACCCAAAACGCGGTACTCTTCTCCGCTAAAACCTGTCTGGCCGCCTTTCTGGCACTTTATATTTCGCTTGAACTTAATTTTGAAAAACCAGCCTGGTCGTTAACGACGGTCTTTGTGGCTTCACAGCTCTATTCCGCTGCCACCATCTCCAAGTCGATCTTTCGCCTGTTGGGCACGCTGCTGGGCGGGCTGTTTATTTTCCTGATTTACCCGGAAACCGTGCAGTATCCGCTGCTGTTCAGCCTGTGCGTCTCGCTGTGGGTCGCCGTCTGCCTCTATCTCTCGCTGCACGACCGCACGCCAAAAAGCTATATCTTTATGCTGGCAGGCTACAGCGCCGCCATTATGGGATTTCCCGGCGTGGTGTCGCCGCTCTCCATCAGCGATATCGTTATTTCGCGCATTGAGGAGATTACGCTGGCGATTATCTGTAGCAGCCTGGTGCACCAGCTGATCCTTCCGGTTTCCATGCGCAGCCTGCTGGAGCAGAGCGTCAGCGTCTGGTATCTGAACGCGCAGAAGCTGTGCCACGAGCTGATTACGGTCAGGCCAAAAGATAAGTCGCTGGAGCGGGAGGATATTCTGATCCAGATGGCAAACTATCCGACCAACGTGGAAACGCTGATTGTGCATTGCGTTTATGAAGGCGATGCGGCACGCAAACTAATCCGGCTGGTCAGCGTGCAGTACCAGCACCTGTCGTACCTGATCCCTACGCTGACCGCTATCGAAGCGCGGCTGAGCATTCTGGCCGAACAGCAAATCCGCTTTCCGCAGGAGGTCACGGACGTCTTTGCCGATTTTGTCGGCTGGCTTAATCGTGGCGAGATTGCAGAGACGGCGCAAATGCAGCAGCAGCTTGCCGCGACCCAGACGGCGCTGAAACAGCAGTGGCGGAGCGGGGCGCTCGCCACGGAGGAGAGCATTTTGCTGATGGGCCTGCTGGAACGGCTGGCGGATTTTGTACGCATCGCAGGCGCCTATCAGAGCGTCAGCGTGCTGGTCAGCGATCTCTCCGGCGACACCAGCCTGGCGAAGGAGACGCGAGCGGAGCGCCATATTGATAACGGCCTGCTGCTGCTTTCGGCCGCCACGGCTTTTCTGGCGACCTTTATTTCCAGCCTGTTCTGGATCGGCAGCGGCTGGGCCGACGGCGCGACGGCGCCGATGATGGCGGCGATTGTGGCGTCGTTCTTCGCCAGCATGGATACGCCGCTGGTGCCGATGAAAAGGTTTATCAAAGGCGTGTTTATCGCGCTGGCGATCAGCCTGTTCTACGTGGCCTTTTTGATCCCGCAGGCAACCACCTTCGAGGCGCTGCTGCTGATCCTGACGCCAGGGCTGCTGCTGCTGGGGCTGGTTATTGCCCGTCCCTCGACCAATCTGATCGGCATCAGCGTGGCGACGCAGATCCCGGCGTTTTTAGGCATGACTCACCACTTCACGCCAAATCTCACCGGCCTGATCAATACGGCCATCTCCTCGATGGTCGGCATTATCGTGGCGGTGACCATTACGGCGCTGATCCGCAACAAGCGGCCTTCATGGACCGCCAAACGCACGCTGCGCAAAGGGCTGAGCGATTTGCTGCGGCTGGTGAAAGAGATTGAGCGCAACGGATCTTCGCTGCTGGCGCGGCAGCACTTTGTGGTGCGGATGCTGGATCGGGTCAATATTATCCTGCCGCGTATGCGTCTGGATCCGCATCCCGATCTGGTTTCTGGCGGCAATCTGCTGACGGAAGCCTGGCTGGGCGCTAACTGCTATGACTACTATGCCCGCCATCGCGAGCTGCTGGAAAGCTATCGCATTGACAGCGGCCAGATGTTTCACGAGCTGGCGCTGTTTTTAAAGCGGCGCATGAAATCGTTACAGACGCAGCCGCATCAGCATTTGCTGGAGGAGCTGGATCTGCTGTTGCTGAAGCTGGAAGCGTTGGCGGGCAAAGACGAGGCCGTGTTTGCGCCGCTGTTTTATCTGTTTAACGTTCGCCTGTCGCTTTTTCCGGGTCAGCGCTGGCCCGATATCGCCTTATTGAAAACTATCCGGCGCTGAGCGCGCGTTGGCCCGCCGCCAGATAAGTCTGCATCTCTTCTTCCGGCACCATGCCGCCGCCCGTGGCCCAGACCAGATGCGTGGCGCGGGCCATCGTCTCTGCATTAAGGCGATGCTGTGCCAGATAGTGGGCGCTCAGGCGTTGCGGCCCGGCCATTCCGGCCAGCGCGGAAGGTTCAAGGCGTAGATTTTCCGTGGCGGCCAGCGCGGCCAGCAGCTGGTACATCCTCTTATCGCTGAGCGTATAGCAGCCGTCGATCAGCTGCGCCATCGCCCGGCCGACAAAACCAGAAGGACGGCCGACCGCCAGGCCATCCGCCGCCGTTTTATTATCAAGCCCGATATCCGCGACGGCGACGGCCTCGTGCAGCCCGGTGCTCATCCCCAGCAGCATGCAGGGCGAATGCGTCGGTTCGGCAAAGAAGCAGTGCACGTCATCGCCAAAGGCAAGCTTCAGGCCAAAGGCCACGCCGCCCGGCCCGCCGCCCACGCCGCAGGGCAGATAAACAAACAGCGGGTGCGCGGCATCCACCGTTCTGCCTGCTGCCTCAAGCTGCGCGCGCAGGCGCAACCCCGCCACGGCGTAGCCCAGAAACAGCGTGCGGGAATTTTCATCATCGATAAAAAAACAGTGCGGATCCTGTTCCGCCTCGCGACGTCCCTGCGCCACGGCCACGCCGTAGTCTTCCGCGTATTCCACCACTTTTACGCCGTGCGAGCGCAACTTCTCTTTTTTCCACGCGCGGGCGTCGGCAGACATATGCACCGTGACGTCAAAACCCAGCGCGGCGCTGATAATGCCGATAGAAAGGCCGAGGTTGCCGGTTGAGCCTACGGCAATACGCTGCTGGCTGAAGAATGCCCGCAGGCGCGGCGACAGCAGGATGCGGTAATCCGCCTCGGTCGTCAGCAGGCCTGCGGTTATCGCCAGCCGTTCCGCGTGGGCAAGCACTTCATAAATACCGCCGCGTGCCTTAATAGAGCCGGAAACGGGCAGGTGGCTGTCTTTTTTCAGCCACAGTGCGCCAGGGATAGCGCCGTTTTCGGCCGCCAGCCATTGCTGCATGGCGGGGATAGCGATGACCGGCGATTCGATAATGCCGCCCGCCGTAGCGGTTTCCGGAAAGGCCTGCGCTAAAAGCGGCGCAAAGCGCTGGAGCCTGGCTTCGGCCTCTTGCGCATCCTGCCTGCTCAGGCCGACCTGCTTCAGGCCTTCTTCCACGCGGGCAAGATGGGGATTAAACCAGGTGGTGGCTTCCAGCGTCTGCAGCTGGCGGACAACGGGGTGTTGCAGAAGGCTATCTGACATGGCGGCTTGTCGCTCGGCAAAAAAAGAGGGCGCGCGACAGGCCGGACTCACCGACGCGCAGGGTGTCGGTGAGTGTAGCTTTCTCTTTCCTGATGGGAAAGGGCGGCCGTTAGTATTCGTCTTCCTTGATATTGGCAACGGGCGCCAGAACCGTTTCAGCCAGCGGGCGCAGCGCCTGGCCCTGCTGGACGCGCTGCGGCCAGTCGTGGTTAGCCAGCGCGGCCTTGCCAATGGCGACAAAATCCGCATTAGCGAGCAGCTGCTCTTCAGCCCGTTCGCCGTCGTCCAGCCCGCCGTTGGCGATAATGACCGTATCCGGCGCGCCGACGCGTGCCAGCTCAACCAGCGAGCGATCGTTATTTTCAAATGCCGGCAGCCAGGCTTTGTATTCGGTGATATGGATATAATCGACGCCCGCTTCCTGCAACAGGGCAAATACTTTTAGCGCGCCCGCTTCGCCTTCCTGCCATTTGTGCTGGAAGTCGTTGACCTTACCCTGAGAAATACGCACGCCCAGCATCGCCTCGCGGCCAATTTTGTTGCGTACCGCGCGGATAACTTCCAGCGTCAGGCGCAGGCGATTTTCGATCGAACCGCCCCAGGCATCTTCACGCTGATTCTGATAGTCGGTAAAAAACTGATCGAGCAGGTAGCCGTTAGCGGCATGAATTTCCACGCCGTCGAAGCCGGCCCGCGTGATGGCACGTTCCGCGCTGTTGGCAAAGCTGGCGATGACCTCCTCAATTTGCTGTGCGGTCATCGCTTCCGGTACGGCGTAATCGCCTTTGCCGTGATAAAAAGCCAGCTGCTGGCCGCGCGGTTTGATAGCGGACGGGCCGATGGTGGTGGTGCGGTGAATATTCGCCTGGGAAAGCGCACCGCCGTGGATCAGCTGAGCGATAACCACCGAACCCGCTGCTTTTACCGCATCCGTAACCTTGCGCCATCCGGCTACCTGCTCGTCGCTGACGATGCCGGGCTGGTAAGCATAGGTCTGCGACCAGGCGCTATCGATATAGAGGCCTTCGGTGATGACGCCGCCGAAGCCGCCCTGCGCGAAGCTGGCGTAGTAGCGCTGTACAATCTCGCCGGGCACGCCCGTTTCAGAAGCGGAGATACGCGTCATCGGCGCGACGAGCGCCCGGTTTTTAAAAGCGATGCGGGCGATCTGACCCGCTTTAAACAGTAAAGGATGCATAATAGTTCCTGAAGATAAATGAATACAGGATCCAGTATAATGAACGCGATGCAACGGCAGAACCGCCGCAAACTGACTAGATGAATAACGGAAACCGTTATAATGAACCTGAAAGACGTTGAGGTTTTCTGCGCGATCGTAGCCGTGGGCAACCTGACCAGGGCCGCCCGAACGCTGGGATCGACCGCCATGACCGTTTCCCGCCGTCTGGCGCTGCTGGAAAGCGAGCTGGGCGTCAGGCTGCTGCAACGCACCACGCGCGCCGTCTCGTTGACCAGCGAGGGCGAAGAGTTTTTGCCCTATGCGCGGGCGATGGTTGAAGCAGAGCAGACGGCGAAAAATATGTTCAGCGCCGGGGCGACGGGCGCTTTCGGGCTGCTGCGCGTGACCGCGCCGTCCGGCTTTGGCAGGCGCAACGTTTTGCCACTGCTGCCTGAACTGATGGCCGCTAATCCGCAAATGAAGGTCGAGCTGAATTTAAGCGAAGATGCCGTCGATATCGTGGCGCAGGGCTATGACATCGCCATCCGCATCGCGCCGCTGCGGGATTCCCGGCTGGTGGCGCACAGGCTGGCGGATAACCCCAGAGTCCTTTGCGCCTCTCCGGCCTATTTGCAGCGTAACGGTGCACCAAAGCAGCTGGCGGATCTGAAAAACCACGCCTGCCTGCGGCTGTCCGCGCTGCCGTGGTGGCTGTTTGAAAATCAGGGCGGCGCGGTCAGCTACACGCCGGATGCCCGTTTCAGCTGTAGCAGCGTGGAAGGCGTGAGGGAAATGTGCGTGGCCGGGGCGGGCATTGCGCAGCTGACCGCGCTGGACATTCGGGAAGAAGCGGCGCGAGGCGAGCTGGTGCCGCTGATGCTCGAGGATATGGCGATGCCCGCGCTGGCCGTCTGGGCGCTGCTGCCGACGCGGCGCTATACGCCGCGCAGAGTGACCGCCTTTCTGGCGGTGTTAAAACAATCGCTTGGCTGAGAACGGACTATGGTTAAGGTTCCGGATCGCAGGTCACAGAACGCAGGTGCAGGCCGTGCCGATCTGTCCCTTTATACGCTTTTTTGCGGAGAAAAAATGAAGCCAGTTCTGTTTGCTCTTTTGACGATCGTCACCGCCAGCGCATCGGCCAGCAACATAGTGATCAATCAGCGCGTTCCCGCTGCCGGCGTGGCCGTACAGGGTGAGCTAATCTGGCAGCAGCAGCAAATTTCTGCACGGCCCTGGAACAGCGCCCAGCTTGGTGGCAAAGTACGGGTGCTGCTGCATATGGCCGGAAGAATTTCGGCTAAAGATCAGAACGCCGCATTGATTGACGCGTTGAGCAAGGCGAACCTGCCGCACGATCGCTACCAGACCACCACCATTGTTAACACCGACGACGCCATTCCGGGCAGCGCGGTATTTGTCCGTGCCAGCCTGAAATCCGCAAAGGAGGCGTCGCCCTGGTCGCAGTTTATTATTGATGCTAACGGCGCGGTCAGGCGAGCCTGGCAGCTAAAAGCGGGCGGCTCGGCAGTCATGGTGCTGGACAGCGAAGGGCGGGTGCGTTTTGCCCGCGAGGGCGCACTGACGCCCGCCGAAAACCAGCAGGTGTTAGCGCTGCTGAAAAGTTTGCTGGAGCCGCAGACTTCCTGAGCCTTCTTGCCCGCTTTTGAGAGCGTTCGCGCAGAGTGAAAAACGGCCGCAACAGACAGCTTGAAGTAGCCTGTTAAGCGCGGTAGCCTGCCTGCATCGAATATAAATCTCTTTTTATGACAGGTAACATCGGCAATGGCTTTGATCCCCAAAAACTACGCGCGGCTGGAAAGCGGCTACCGCGAGAAAGCATTAAAAATCTACCCGTGGGTATGTGGACGCTGCTCGCGAGAGTTTGTTTACTCAAACCTGCGTGAACTCACCGTCCATCATATCGATCATGACCATACCAATAATCCGGCAGACGGCAGCAACTGGGAATTATTGTGCCTGTATTGTCACGATCACGAACACTCAAAATACACTGAGGCTGACCAGTACGGTACCAGCGTTGTGGCGGGGGAAGACGCGCAAGACGATGTGGGCGCCGCCACCTATAGCCCTTTCGCCGATTTAAAATCGCTGCTTAACAAGAAGAAATAGCGCCAGAAATGTCCGCTTCCTGCTCAGGGCAGCCGCTATGCGAGACGCCGGTCTGCTTTGCGCAATAAACGGATGTTGCAGTGCAGTTAAGCAGGGCAGGCCCGGCGCGCGGCCACCCGCAAGTCACCATAGCCAGCAACCACGGAAGACAGCACTTTTCCCCCGCCGTTGCTGGCTGCTCGCGCTTTACTTTATTTTTGCTGTTCGCTTTCGCCAATGACTTTGTTAATGGCTTCGGTTCCACACCGATCGTCGGACTCGGCGCCGCCGGTTCCCGCCATGCCGATAGCGCCAATCCACTGGCCGCGATATTTAATCGGTACGCCGCCGCCCAGCAGCAATAGCTCGTTAACGGTGTTCAGGTTAACGGTATCCGGCGAGGATTGAGCTTTACGGGTAAACTCTTTTGTTGGCGTTTTGGTAGACAGCGCCGTGAAGGCTTTGCGCCAGGCGGCCTGCGTATTATGCGGCCCCACGTTATCATCTCTCATCAGCGAAACCAGGTTTCCGCCACGATCCACGACGGCCACCACGCCCTGGCGATTCATACCGTGACATACGGACAGCGCTTCCGTGGCCAGCTTACTGCTGAGTTCCTGCGTCATGTCATAGACGGCTGCTGGCCCGGTAGCCAGAGCCATGCCTGGCGTCGTAGCGAGCGCAAGGGCAATCATAAAATGTTTCATTTGTGCTCAGCTCCCCCGATACCGCTTAACGGTTTTTTACTGGCAGTGAGAGGCAGGGCAGCGACAGACCTTTTCATGTTAATTCTCCTGTATTAATCACCCTGCTGTTATACCCGCGTGGCTGTCGTCATTACCTGTCAGAAAGATGACCATATTGTCATCTGGCGCGCCGCGGCCGCCTGGTGCTGGTGCTGGCGTAAGCCCCGGCAGAAGAGAGCGCAGGGTACGCGGACACCGGCAACGCCCGCAGTTTGCCGTTAACTGAAGACGCCGTTTTAACCATTAAAAATGGGTTTGCGCATAATGCGTATATAAGTCAATCAGTTGCAGAATAAAATATCCGCGCTACAGTTGATCTTTCCCGGTTTTGCCCTTATCGCACGCTGAGCGGTGCTGATAAGCCAGATGAACTCACGTTTAAGATGAAACCATCCACCTGAATGGAGAGAACAGATGAAGAAAAAATTGATGCTCACGGCTTTGCTTGCCGCACTAAGCAGCGGCGTCGCGGCCGCTGAAGGCGGATTTAAGACGGGAGAAAAGGCTCCGCCGCCTGAAAAGGAAGATGCGGCACAGAAAGGCACAGAGGACACGCGCGCCACGAAAGCAAACCTGATCCGGGATTTCAGACAGGGCGGCTACACAACGCTTGAGGGATATATTGTCAAGGAGCAAAGACCGGGCAGCTATCTTTTTCGTGATGCCAGCGACGAGGTTCGGCTACAGGCTTCTGCCGATGCTTTTCTCGGCAAAACCTATCAGGCTGATGACAAGGTTCGCGTCAGCGGTCGCGTTTATGGCAGAGCGGATAACGCCTTTATGAAAGTGACCCGGATCGAAAAACCCTGAACGGCGCAACAGAGCCGGCGCCCCCGTTTCTTTATAGCGTCGGCATCATTTTCCTTTATAAAAGCGGGAATGTATCAAGCCAGTTATGACGCCTGCTTTTTGAGCAGGGCGCAGTCATAACGTATGAGGAGCTGCATAACCGGCAGGCACAGGGCATAACGCGCTTTTCAGGGCTGATCGCTACGCAAGCCTGCTACGCCCTGACGCGGGCGTCTGCTTCTGGCGCAAAACAGAAGCAGCGCGCGGCCGCAGGCGGCTTTCTACTTAAGTTGGGCTTTAACGGCGGCCGTCTTGACGTTTAAGGCATAGCGGGCGTCGGCGTCTTCTACCGCTTTGATGCGGGTAGAGATATCGTTCAGCACGATCCTGGCAGCACTCAGAGCGATCGCGCCGCTCCGGTAGTCCTGCAACAGCTTGTCCAGCTCGACGTCAAGCTGTTGAGCCAGGTCAGGCTGCGCCGCATCAGGCGCTTCGCCTACATAGAACTCATAGATGCGCAGTGCGGAGCGGTCGCCGGCAGGTTCTGTGTCAGCGCCCTGGTCGATCTGATTGTACACGCCAACATGCGGAACGTGTGGGCGAGCTAATCGTCCGGCAGTGAGCGTAAACTCTTTACGGCTGGCAGATTCGCCATGTCCACAAACCACGGTGAGCTTGTTCCCTCTGATGCGGTATTCCAGCTCCAGAAGCGCCGGGGTTGCGCCGACGTTGACGAGTTTGACTTTGTCGGGGTCTTTGGTTTCGTCATAGTCCCGCACGCCTACCTTGATCTCGCCATTGTCGTAGAAGCCCTTGATGGTAGGGTCATTGCCGTCGTCACAGTGTAGTTGCAGCACTACTACGTCACCGTCGTAGTTTACGGCCAGCAGCTCGCCCTTCAGGCGGATGAGCAGTTCGGTGTAGTCCTTCAGGAAGATCGGCGCCGGGAACTTGAACTCGGTGCGAGTGCGCTTCACGGAGCCGGTAGTGGCGCCAGTTGTAGGTGCGATCACGTCGAAGTAATCCGCGCCGCGTCGGATCAGACCTTTGGCTTCCAGATCGGCCAGCACCGATTCGACAAGCTCAGCGGACTTGAAAGTCCGGGCGGTACTGGCGCCGGGCTTTTTCAAAGGGGTAGTCAGATCCAGTTTGAGCAGGGTATCCAGTGGTTCAGTCATGCTTACTCCGTGTTAACAAAATGCGTGAGGGATAAAAACGCTGTTTCTTATTTGGATAAATGAAATAGGTTAATTAAGCGCTTATCGGAATATAGCACCCTTTCTTCTTTTGCTCTGAGGGCAGGGATGTTTTGAGCGCAATCACCCATCGCTCGCGCCTGGGATCACGCCGTGTAAATTATTTTTTACGGGGGTTAAGCGTCTATCATTCGTCAGGAGGTGACAGTAAAGACTGGTCTTTAATAGAATGGCAGTAGTTAATGCTATTAAATTAATTTATGGTAATGAATTAATCTGGATTAAATACTACTAAGGACTTATAGAATGATCAGAACCCCTACGCTGGCTGTATGTTTGCTGATAACCGCCGGTTGCCTTTCAGCCAGCGCTTTCGCTCAGCAACAGTCTTCAGATAATCTTGCCCCTTATCCCAAACCGGAAAAAGGCATAAGCCGACAAATAATACAGCTGCCAGAACGTAAACATGAAGAGTTATATAAAGTGGAACTGATGATTGGTCAGACACTGGAAGTTGACTGTAACCAGCATCTTCTCCTCGGTCAGCTGCAGAGCAAGACAGTTGATGGTTGGGGCTATGATTATTATGTCTATGAGGCAGCGAAATCGCCAGACTCCGGCGCAATGCACATCTCGACCAGAATGGCCTGCCCGGCAGGTAAAAAGGAAAAGAAATTTGTGCCCGCCAACCTCGGAGCGGATGGCATGTTGAGGTATAACAGTAAACTCCCCGTCGTGGTTTATACGCCAGAGAATATTGAGGTTAAATATCGTATCTGGAAAGCCGATGATAAAATCAACGCTGCCGAAGTGAGATAATTAACTTACGGGTAAACTCTCTTCCTCCAGATAATGTCACGACCGTTTGCCGCTTTTTCTTCTGCCAGCGGTCGGTGCCTGGCGTTGATTAACACCGAACGATATTACAACGGCCTGTCTGGCACAGGCAGCACAGGCAGCACAGGCAGCACAGGCAGCACAGGCAGCATAATCAGCAGCACGGATCGGGAGCAGGGCCGGACAGCATCACGAATAACAACCGTTTCAGCCTTTTCTCGTCCGCCCGGCCAGGATCCCAGTTTTATCTTGCAGCGAATTCAACCCGGCCCCTCACTTCCCGCTGCCAATAGCGGCACCAGCACGTCGCTGATGGGCGTAGGAATACCATGGGTGCGGCCATAGCGCATTATCACGCCGTTGCGGATTTCCCATTCCAGCGGGCGGTTAGCCTGTCGGTCCGCAAGGATTGAGGTGCCTAAATCCGCAGGAGCATGATGAAAACCGTCCACAATTTCCTGGGGAACGCTGTCGTTCAGAATAGCTCCTTCCGCGCGAGCTACCTTCAGACATTCACGCAGATAAGCCAGCGCCAGCTCGGTGATATCTCTGCGCGAGAACATCCCGGCACGACGATTAGCAAGCACCATCAGACCGGCTACCGCGTTCTGTAGCAGCTTACGCCAGGCGATGGAAATAAAATCGCTAGACAGATCAACGACGCAGCGGGTTGCGCTCAGGCTGGCCGCTACTCTTTTTGCCTGTGGGCTATCCGGCAGCGTCAGGCGCGGTTTGGCTCGCAGCCAGACGGAGAAATCCGGCTCTCGCTGGGCCGGGAACCATACTACTGCAGGCACTACAGTGGCACCGTTGACCCAGGGCTCCAGAAGGGTTTTCTGTTCCACGCCGTTTTGCAATGCGCATACCACCGTGTTTTCATCACAGAGTGCGGCCAGCCAGTCCGCACAGTCGGCTACCTGAGTAGTTTTTACCGCCACGAACACCAAATCGAACGGCTGATGGACGGAGGCGCTATCAGTTAATACCGGCCCCGGTACGACAGTTTCTCTTTCATCATCACGCAGAATTAATTGCGCATGCGCGCTGCGCCCGCAAAGTACTGGCGTGCGGTCTGCCTCATGTAGTACCGCTGCGAGGGTCGTACCGATAGCGCCAGGGCCAAGCAGGGCAATGCCAGGACGGTCAGCCATTTTATCTTCTCCCTTGTTCGTCAACGATCGGCGCGCCGATTACCATCGCTACGCACGCCAGGGTTTTCTCAGCATACGCGCTTTGTCGGAAAATGGATCGCCCGAGCCAGCGCCAAATCAATAAAAGCCCGTTAAACAACACGGGCATTTATTATCAGGCGGCGCTGTTATAGCTGGTGGAGGGGAGCAGGGTTTTACTTCCTTTCAGCGTAAACAGGGAAAGGACGGTAAAGCTTAAGGTGATTAACCCATGACTTAACCGTTATTGTTGAGTACGCAATATGAGCAGTCGCGATAAACTAAGCTTTATTTGAAATAACTTACCTGTAACTTCAATTCGGGGTGGCTGAATATTATTTCAGTCGGCAAGATTATTATCACATAGTATATCCTGGGCATTTAGTACGGTCTCCCGCTTATCGTTTAGCCGGGTTGCAGCATAAATATCGATGTTCAATTTCTGCGATTCATAGTCTGTTAGCGCGCGGTAGCAAAGCCCTTCCTGATTAAAGGTGCATTTGGACTGCGGCATCAGAGCAAACCCTTTTCCTCTTGCGATGTGAGTGAGCATAACGAGTGAATCGTCCGGCTCTTTCACTCTTTTTAATGGAGTTTTCAGTAGATCAAAATAACTTTCACATTTGTCGTAAAATGATGGGTTCGCGCTTCTTGCAAACCAGAAGAGCGGTAAATCACTGACGTCTTCGAGTGATACTTTTTGTTTCATACTGGCTGAGTGCATGGCTGGCATAGCCATCAGTAGGGGTTCACGGCAAACCCAGCGATACTGGACGGTATCTTCATGACCGATACCTTTTTCGCCCGTAAGCACGAGGTCAAGCGTATTTTTCGACAGGCACTGAAGCAGCTGCGCAGATGTCAGATTAGGCGTTTCAACGTCGTCTTTAGCATGCAGTTTAATAAGCTGCTTGCTGACGGGATCAATTAATTCAAAATTGAGCGTTCGGGTAAGGCCAATGCGCAGGCTCTCCTTCGAAGAAGGGGAATGTGTTTTCAGTTCATTAAGTTCCTGAAGGATCCTTTCTGCTTTTATTACCAATGCACGGCCAGCTTCCGTCAGGCTGACATCATGTGTACTGCGGCTGAATAGCTGCCTGTCCAGTACAGCTTCAAGGCGCTTAATCTGTCGGGTTAACGGCGGCTGGGTCATTTTGAGCCGTTCGGCAGCCCTGCGAAAGTTCAGCTCATGAGCAACAGCAAGAAAGCACTGGAGCTGTTTAACGCTGGGGAGGTTGTTGTTGATTAGGTGTCCTGCAGTGGCCATAGATTCCATCCTGTCAGTCAAAAAATTATTCTACACCCTTTTTATACAGCCAGATATAACACGAAACTCATATCACAAAAACGCGCCTTATAGCAATACAAAAACTATATTACACATTTAACAATTCCATTTGTGTCAAAGGCTGTTAGATTCCCCTCTAAATTAATCAAACATCATCAGGGAGATAAGAATGTCATCTAACTATGTGCTGGTGTCGCGCTTTCCGTTAAAAAATAATATTTATGATGATTTTTTCTCATCATTAAAAAGCACTAAAAGTACGCGCTATTTTCTTTGTGAAGAGCAGGGTGTGAATGAACTACTGGAACTCCGTTCGTTTAAAGATATTAAAGAAATCTCATGGACAGAAGAAGAAATGGAGTCAATGTTTTATCGCTTTGCTGACGTTCTTTCTGCAGATATTCGTAGGGAGCTTCTCAAGTTTGTTGAATCTCCTTTCGATAATAAAAAAGACCTCCCCGAAACAAAATATATTCAGCTGCGCCATGTTGAAGTTCCTGCGCATAATTATCAAAAATATCGGCAGTGGCGTGATGAAACCATTTTTAATGTCGTAAGGGATAATAAAGATAAGATTGAAGGCTTTGAAGCATTTCGCTCCTTTATTAGTGGCGTACCGGGTGTAATGTTTATCTCATCGTTTAACGGTGACAAAGAAGCCTATAAGGAAGTGTTTGCTAATGAAGATTACCAGAAAATCATCGAGCAAGCTGGCGATAACTACATTACCGGTGGCAAGGAAGGTCTTTACACCCGTATCTACCGAGCCTGTTGACGATAAGGAATAATAGATGAACTTTAAAAAAGTGGTTGTTGTAGGCGATAAATTTAATGAATTCGCCAACGGCAAAGATGTTTTGACAATTTCTCAGCTTAAATTACTGACGCAAATTCCTTCCAATATAATTGATAAAGAGCATGAAATCATTATCGGTCAGGGTGTACGAAAAGACTTCGCTGAGAAAGTCATTTTAAATCAGGGCAGAAACGCCGCTCACGGAAATAAAATTAAAATATGTGCTCTTGAAAAAATGGTTAATGATAGAAAAAATACACATTGCCATAAGCGGTTTGAGCAGAATGTCCTTATAGGCTCAGCGGAACAGACTGAACATAACGGTGACCTTTTCGTCATGTCGCTGTTGATTGATGAACGCTGTGAGATCATGGCCGATCATCAGACAGGACAGCATGTTCAGGGGATGCTTCTGGTAGAGGCAAGCCGCCAGGCTTTTATTGCCGTAACGGAAGAGTTTATTTATAAGCAGGAAACAGGACGTTATTACATTATCAACAGCATGACAATTACCTTTTCAAGTTTTCTGTTTCCTTTACCGGCACTGGTCCATTTTGAATTCCTTCAGAAAGATATTAATGATCGCAGGGGACGCTTTAAGGCACAGGTTCGTGTAACTCAGCATCAGACGCTTTGCACGACTATGGATGTATCGTTCACCGTATATCCTTCGGGATTGATTTGTGAAAAAGAGAAGTCGCTTGCTGAAGCTGCCATGCAGGCAGCAATCCCAGGACAGCATGGCGTGCCGCACGTGGTCACTCATGCCTGAGCTAAGTACTAAGAAATACCGTCTGGTTGCTACTACGCAGGGACCGCTGTATCCCCCTGCGGAGGTCATGGACGGTAACGGCAATTTTGTGGTGGTTGGCATGGTTCCGGGAGAGAATGGGCTGGAATGGCGTAGTGTGATTGTCGCAGCTGATAGTCCTCTTCCTGTATTCGGGGCCACTGCACCCTACAAAATATTGTGTGACATAGATGACATGCCACAGGAAGAGCTAAAGGATGTCATGCTGCATACTCTTCCTCTCCCCATCCCATTAAATAATTATGGCATGTCGTTTGCGCCAGAGCAGCGACCGCAGGCAAACACCGAAAGCCGACCAAGCCTGCCCCTGCATGAAGGCTATATAGCTGATTACCGTAGCAGTGATGGAAAACGTCAGATTCGGCCTGTCACTCTTGCAGACTGGATACGTGCTGAGGGCATTTTTGAAATATTGCTTTCGGAAGATCGCACGCGCGCCATGTTTAGGTTTTCATTTCGCCATCTTGTTCCCGATAGTATTTATACCGTAATGAGCCTTCGTGAGAAAGATTTAGCGACAGAAAATCCAAGTCGACCGGGACCTCTGGGCGTACCTAACGTATTTATCACCGATCACAACGGTAATGGAGATTATTGGGCGGAATTACCAGACCCCTTTCCAGCACACGAACGGAATGGTAATCGGGTTATTAATGTCGTCGTCCTTTATATGAGTTCCCGTCAGAGCTACGGGGGCGCTGTAGGACTTTATGGTCTGGGTGGAGACATCCATGCACACTTAAAATTGAAAAGTCGCTCTTTCGATGAGTTAATTACATTAAAATGAGGTAAAAATGCCATTTATTCATGTCACCACCTGGCCTGCGAAAGATGAAATTGAAATTATCAGACTGCAGGAAGATATCACATTTGCAGTGCATAAAAATACCGGAGCACCTCTGGATAAAATCTCCGTTGTTATTTCCGAGGTACAGCCATCTCGCTGGTCTGATGCAGGTGTACCCGGCAACCATAAAGATTTCAAGGTAAAAAGTCGAAGGGAAAATTACGAGGAGTAAGCCTTGCAAAAAGTTAGTCGCTTTTTTTGATGTCGATGAGACGCTTATAAATATTAAAAGCATGTTTAATTTTTATGAGTTCTGGTGTTGTGAGAATAATGGCTACGATAAATTCGAAAACTATATGGAACATTTTCGCGATCAAGTAAAAAAAGGAACATCTCGCGAGCAACTCAATAGAGATTATTATCGAAATTTTGTGGGTGTTAGTTATAAAAAACTGGAAGAAGCCGGCGAAAAATGGTTCAGGGTTAATTTTGAGTCAGGTTTTTTTATAGACAGTGCAGTTAGGGCTCTGAGAAAACATCAGGCTGAGAATACGGATGCCGTTTTTATATCTGGTTCGATGCGTCCCATTCTTTCTCCTGTTGCAATATATCTTGGTGTAAAAGATATCCTCTGCGCTCCATTGGTAATTACTGATGTAGGAACGCTTACAGGCGAAATAGGTATGCCGCAGACTATTGGTTGCGGAAAGAAGGACGTGCTTATTCAATTTTGCAGTCACAAAAAAATAAGTCCTGCTGACTGCTATGCCTATGGAGATGATCTCTCAGATATCCCCATGCTTGAATCTGTCGGCCACCCCGTTTGTGTAGGGAAATCTACGGCGCTTGCCAAATATGCGATAAACCAGCATTGGCCAGTTATTTAAACCACCCCAGAGGTAGGAAAATATGAAGGCAGAAATATCCCCGCAGACTATGTCCTTAAGGTCATGGCTTGCCCTGTTTATTCTGGCTCTTTCAACTTTTACGATCGTCACGACAGAGCTGGCTCCCGTTGGCCTGCTGACGCCCATTGCAGAAGGGCTCCGTTCCTCTGAATCAGCTGTTGGCATGACGGTTTCGCTTTATGCCTGGGTAGGTGCACTGAGCGCGCTTTGTGCGTCGGTCTTTCTGGGCAATTTTGCCAAAAAACGGCTTTTACTCACGCTCACGGTCGTGCTTTTTCTGTCTAACGTCCTTGCCGCTATGGTGAACACATATACGGTACTGCTTGCAGCACGCGTACTGGGTGCGCTTGCTCATGGTGCATTCTGGGCGATGATCGGGGCTACGGCAGTTGCTATCGTGCCGGTCAGATACATAGGTGCCGCAACCTCTATCGTTTTTGGTGGCGTCTCTGCAGCCAGCGTGTTTGGCGTGCCGCTATCAAATTATATCGGTAGTCACTTCGGCTGGAGACAGGCGTTCTGGCTGATGGCTGTACTCAGCGTGATTGCTTTTGCCGGTATCACCGTACTTGTTCCGCAGATAACCAGCAAAAGTACTCTCGGTCTGGAGGCGCTAAAAAGCGTGCTGAAATGCCCCATACTGCGGAAAATTTACTCTGCCACTTTACTGGCAGTAACCGCGCACTTTGCCGCTTTTACCTACATCGAACCATGGCTGCACACTCAGCATTCTCTTACAACATCAATAATCCCGGTTGTTCTGTTTGTGTATGGTATAGCAGGTCTTACCGGTAATTTTCTGACCGGGATGTTGATTGATAAATATCTCAAGTTAACGGTATCGGCGTCGGTCCTGCTTATCTGCGCAGTACTGATATCTTTAGGTTTATCCGGTGCGGCACTTTCAGGCACCGCTGTCTTTACCGCAATGGCCATTTGGGGCGTAGCTGTTTCTGGGATCTTTGTGGGCTTCCAGACATGGGTTTTACGACTGGCAGAAGACAGAACCTTTCCGGCTTCTGCAGTTTACGTATCATTTTTCAATATCGCCATTGGTGTCGGAGCGTCTGCCGGTGCCTGGATGATATCCGCTTTTTCAATCCAGCTACTTTATATCGTAGCAGGTGCAGCTATCGGGTTTTCTGTCTTACTCGTAGCCGCAATCCCAACGCGCGCTACGTCAGCACTAACCATCATGGAGAAACCTTATGAGTCAAATAAGTAATCTGACACATTATGGCAGAGACATTATGAACCGCCTTGAGCCCGGTCTTGCCGATAAAGTCACCGGACGACTGAATGAACTTGACGCCACCTTACCGGCTTTGATCACCGATTACGCTTTTGGCGCTGTGGTTGGCCGCCCCGGTCTGGAACTTAGAACAAGGGAAATGCTGACCGTTGCATCGCTTGTGACGCTGGGTAACGCTATGCCGCAGCTTGAGTTACACATGAGAGCCGCGCTTAACACTGGCGTCAGCCCTGAAGAGCTACTCGAAATTGTGATACAGATGGCCGTCTATGCCGGCGTACCGGCCTGTATGAACGGTTTGACGGCCTACCGCGCTGCTATGGCGGCGACAGGCCATACTTTGCCCGGCCTGAAAGAGGAAAACTCATGAGCGAAGTTGTCATTGTTTCTGCAAAACGCACGGCAACGGGCACGTTCCTGGGCTCCCTGTCGGATCATTCCGCCGCCGAACTTGGGAGCCGCGTCATTCGTGCGCTTCTTGAAGACCTGGACGTGAAAATTGGTGAAATTTCTCAGGTCATTATGGGGCAGGCCCTGACGGCTGGCTGCGGCCAGAATCCAGCACGTCAGGCCGCACTGAATGCCGGACTGCCTGTTACAACGCAATGCCTGACTATTAACAAGGTCTGCGGATCAGGTCTTAAGTCGGTTCACCTGGGTATGCAGGCGTTGCAGACTGGTGAAGCAGAATTTGTTATTGCCGGCGGTCAGGAAAGCATGTCCAGCGCACCACATATTCTGATGTCTTCGCGCACCGGGACACGGCTGGGAGACAGTTATATGAAAGACACCCTGATGTCTGATGGGCTCTGGGATGCTTTCGACAATAATCATATGGGAGTAACCGCCGAGAACGTTGCGGAGAAGTTCAATATCAGTCGCGAAATGCAGGATGAATACGCCTTTTTATCTCATATTAAAGCAATGGGTGCTCAGAAACAGGGGATTTTCGAACGTGAAATCGTTCCTGTAGAATGGCAGAACAGAAAAGGCGAAACCCTGAAAGTGGATACGGATGAAGGCCCCCGCAAAACCAGCATTGAAAAACTGATGCAGCTGAAACCTGTTTTCAGAAAGGGCGGAACGGTGACAGCAGGTAATGCTTCTTCACTTAACGATGGCGCCGCCGCTGTCCTCCTCTGTACCCGAAATACGGCGACGGCAAGAGGGCTACCGGTTCTCGCCTCTCTGGGCGTGTTTGCTAACTCAGGAATTAAACCGGCATTAATGGGCGCAGCACCGATACAGGCTATCGCAGACTGTCTTTCACGCTCGGGCTGGAAACCTGAAGACGTTGAACATCTTGAATCCAATGAAGCCTTTGCAGCCCAGGTGCTGGCAGTGATGAGCCGGACGGGTATTTCACCTGATTGTGTCAATCCGCACGGCGGTGCAATCGCGCTCGGGCATGCTATCGGGGCCTCAGGATGCCGTATCCTGGTGACGCTCGTGCATAGCCTGGTGCGTAGTAATAATAAGCGCGGCGTTGCGGCACTGTGTGTGGGCGGTGGTGAAGGCGTAGCGCTGAGCGTTTATCGCTAAAAATATCAGCTCTACAGCAGCTGCGCTGGTTAAGAACAAAAAACCGGGATGATCCGGTTTTTTGATTATAAGGGCTGATTTCAGGCGTTAACGCCTTTCATGCCTTCCTCTGAATACCGTTCGCCTTTGATCTCAATACGCTGGTGAATATTGTTCAGCAAGGCAATATCTGAGTTGTCCAGAACGATGTCGGCCGCGAGCGCATTTTCGGTCAGATAATTGATGTGCCTGGTGCCGGGAATCGGTACCAGCTTATCGTACTGCGCGAGCAGCCAGGCTAGCGCAATCTGACCTGTGGTGCAGCTGTATTTTTCAGCAAGCGGCTGCATAACGTCAAGAAGCTGGGCGTTATGATCGAGGCTGGACTGAATAAATCGCGCATTATTTTTACGGAAATCACCTTCCGCAAAATCGCTGTTTTTACGGTATTTCCCGGTCAGAAAGCCTCTGCCCAGCGGAGAATAAGGAACCAGACCAATACCCAGCTCTTTCACTGCCGGGAGAATTTCATCTTCAATATCGCGTGTCCACAATGAATATTCCGTCTGCAGGGCTGTGAGAGGATGTACAGCATGGGCGCGGCGCAGGGTTAAAGCGGAAACCTCGCAGAGTCCAATATGGTTAATCTTACCTTCTTTGACGAGACGGCTCAGGCATTCCATGCTCTCTTCAACAGGTGTAGCCTGACTGACCCTGTGAAGATAAAACAGATCGATCCGCTCAATGCCAAGCCTTTTAAGGGATTCATTACAGCAGCGGGTAATATAATTGGGTTGATTGTTAATGGTGCGGGCATAAGATTCGTCAGGGGAGCGATCGATCCCGCACTTTGTGGCAATTTTAAACTGCTGGCGTGTGGCCTTATCGAGCCCGGCAAGAAAGTGACCAATAAGTCGTTCATTGTGGCCTCGCCCGTACAGGTTAGCGGTATCAATTAACGTAATATTCAGGTCAATAAGGTTATAGAGCAGCTGTAGAGAAGCCTTGTCATCTGTCTGACCATAAAATTCGCTCAGGCCCATGGCCCCATAGCCGACAGCGCTGACTGTAAAATCCTGGGATAAATTTCGGGTATACATAATCTCTCCTTTTTCTGAATTTTTTAATTGTTCCACCTTGATTGCGGTTAATGAATTGTTATTTTGGTTATACAAAAAAAGTATCAGGTCAGAAGAACCACATGGCGGGTTAGCCACTGCAGTTAAATTCTCATAATCTGATTCTGTCTTTATTCGGATCGACAAGTTAAAAGCCCGTTAAACAACACGGGCGTTTATTATCAGGCGGCGCTGTTATAGCTGGTGGAGGGGAGCAGGGTTTTACTTCCTTTCAGCGTAAACAGGGAAAGGACGGTAAAGCTTAAGGTGAGACAGCCCAGCACAAGGTAAGCCTGATGGAAACCAACGGTGTCATACATCCGGCCTACCCATGCCGACAGCACCACGCCCGAGAGCTGTTTCGATAAATTAAAGCCTATCAGGAACAACGTTGCCGAAAGCTTTGGGTTAAATGCGGAGGAAATATATTTAAAATGTGCCCACCAGCAGGAACGGCAGTTCAAACATATGCAGCATTTTTAAGATAACAACTTCCACGGCCGATGAAGCAAAAGACGACCCCAGAATACGTGCCGACATAATAACGCCTGCGATCAGCAGGGCATTCTTCGCGCCAATGCGGTTCACAATGGCGGGGGCGAAGAACATAATCAAGGCGTTGAGCAATTCTCCACCGGTAGTCACGAAGCCAAACACTTCGGTGCCGCGTTGTGGGCTGGAGAAAAAGCCTTTGAAAAAATTGGCGAACTGCTGGTCGAAAACGTCATAGACGCTGGCGACGCCAACCACGTAAACAATAAAACCCCAGAAGCGCGGCATCCGCAGCAGCTCGGCGGCGGTGCGCAGCGAGAAGGCCTGGCGGTTGGCGCCCAGTGCCTCGATAACCCGCTCGCTGTTACTGCCTTCCGGGCGTGACACCCAGAGCAGTACGCCAAGCACCAGGGCAAAACCGGAGGCGATCCAGAAAGTAATATTAGGATCTATGCCAAAAAGAATGCCGGTGATGGAGGCACACAGCGCCCAGCCGATACAGCCGGAAACGCGAACTTTGCCATACTCGAAACGGTTAGCGCGGCTGACGCGTTCAATATAGGCTTCTACCGCTCCGGAGCCACTGGAGAAAACGGCCCCCAAATAGATACCGCCAGCCAGCGCGCCGACGAAAATATTCATTTGCAGCAGAGGCGACAAAACAAAAATAAAGAAGGGCGCAAACAACACCAGTAAGACCGTGATTGTCCACAACAGGTGTTTACGTAACCCCAGCTTATCGGAAATCAGCCCAAATACCGGTTGGAAGACAATCGAAAACAGTGAAATAGAGGAAAAAACAATCCCCGTTTCTGTTTTGGTCAGATGGTTAACTTCCGCCAGCCAGACCGGGAAAAACGGGAAATACGCGGACATAATGAAATAGTAAAAGAAAAAGAACAGCATAAAGTAAATAAAATTATGGCGTTCTCTTGGAGCGAGTGCAGAGAGTTTCATGGCGACTTTTCCATCTGGTTATACCGATAAGCCGGGGGCCTGCGCCCCCGATTATTATTGGAAATGCATCGTTAACTGGTAGTGCCATTTCGTTTCAAGCAACAGCCACTGCTGCAATACGCTGGGCGTCCAGGAGTCATCGCCGCCAACGCCCATATGCTGGCCGTCAAGGGTTATCCAGACGCCGTTTTCCGGCTGCATCCGGTGCCAGTGATCGGTCTTCATTAATTGCGCGGTGCTGTAGGGCTGTACGGAGAAGTGAAAATCGCCCGCCACATGCCAGCGCCCCCAGTCCAGGGCTTGGGTGTCGCAGCGCAGTCCGTTTTCGGTCGGGAAAATGTACGGCGTGCTCATCTCCTCCAGCGGCAGTTCCCAGCGAGAGAAGCAGGCGCTGGTACGCCGATCCGGGTAGTTCTCATGCGGGCCGAATCCCAGCCATGAAACCGGTTTATTCTGATCCGGCACCTGAAAAGTCAGCCCGACGCGCGGCAGCGGCGGCAGGGTGGCGGCACGTTCGCCGTCAATGGCCAGATGCAGCTTGCCCTGCGCATCAAAAGTCATCCGCCAATGGCTGATAATCACCACCTCGTCCCCGCTCAGGTAGTGCCAGCAGCTGTCGATCACCACCTCATGGGCCAGACGCTGCGCGTCACACTGTACGCAGCGAGCGGTGAGGTCGTACAGGCCAGCGCTCTTCCAGCGTTCAACCCAGGCGTTGGGATCGATACGCTCCACTTCGCTTACGCCAATATCGTTATCCAACGGCGCGCGCACGAACTGGTCACGCAGCGGGGTCAATAGCTGCTCCACGCCATCCATCTGCCAGTGCGTCAACAGTCCGCTTTGACGGTCAATCACCCACTGCTGTAAGCCGCTGCGCACCGTCCAGGCGCTGTCGCTGCGTTCAAGCTCAGGCGCATCGCCTGCTGGCTGAGGCGCATGCAACACCAATGGGGCGGCGAGCACAAACTGCTGGCAGGCAACGCGATGCCCGGCAGCGGACCAGGCGGTGGCCTGCGGCTGGATAACCTCCAGCGTCAGCCAGACCTCTTCGGCCCCGGCGGGCAACGTCAGTTCCTCCAGCAGCGTCAGCTCGCTCTGGCCTTCAGGCCGCAGCGCAAGCGTTGTGCTGCCCTGGCTAATGGTTTCACCGGCTGCCTGAACCTGCCAGTGCAGCTCCTCGTTATCCGTCGGACGGAACAGATACTCGCTGACAATGCTGATGCGCAGCGGATGTTGCGACAGCAGGGCAAACTGGAAGTATTGCTGCGCGTGTTTGGCCTCAATTAATGACGGGTGAGGGCGGCGGTCAGGGAACACCAGCCCGTTCATGCAGAACTGGCGATCGTTGGGCTTATCGCCAAAATCACCGCCGTAGGCCCAGCCGATGCTGCCGTCGTCAAAGGTTTTGCTAATCGCCTGATCGGCCCAGTCCCAGACAAAGCCGCCCTGCAGGCGTGGGTAATCACGAAACGCCTGCCAGTAGTCGGCATAGTTGCCCAGGCTGTTGCCCATGGCATGAGCGTATTCACAAAGGATTAGCGGGCGCTGCTCGCCGGGCAGACCGATCCACTTTTTAATGCCCCATTTCGGCACCGCTGGAATGAGCTGATCGTTTTCCACGCGGGCGTACATCGGGCAGATAATATCGGTGGTCGTGCTGTCCGCGCCGCCGCCTTCATACTGCACCGGGCGTGACGGATCGTTACGCTTGAGCCAGTGATACATGGCTTCGTGATTGCTGCCGCCGCCGGATTCATTGCCCAGCGACCAGATAACGATCGACGGGTGGTGGCGATTGCTTTGCACCATCCGCGTGACGCGGGCGCTCCAGGCCGGCAGCCAGGCCGGATCGTCGGAAAGACGATTCATCGGCACCATGCCGTGGGTTTCGATATTGGCCTCGTCGACCACGTACAGGCCATAGCGGTTACAGAGTTCATACCAGCGCGGCGCGTTGGGATAGTGCGAGCAGCGAACGGCGTTAAAATTGTTCTGCTTCATCAGCAGAATGTCCTGCACCATATCCTCTTCTGTAACGACCTGGCCGCGCTGAGGGTGATGCTCGTGACGGTTAACGCCACGGATCAACAGCGGTTTACCGTTCAGCTTCAGCAGGCCATTGTCGATTTCAACCCGGCGAAAACCAATATCCCAGGCCTCGGCCTCGATCAGCTCATCGCCGTGCCACAGCGAGACGACGGCCCGATAGCAGTTCGGCGTTTCCGCGCTCCACAGGGCCGGACGCTCCACGGGAACGCGCATCATGGCGCGTTCCGCATAGTTGCCTCGCTCGTCAATGGCTGGCGAGCCGGGCTGCTGCTGGTGGCTGGCGACCCGCTGCGCGTCATGCCACAGCTCCACGTTGACCGTCAGTTTTTCAAGCAGCCGTTCCGGAGCAGCAACGGTGACATTCACCTCCAGCTCAGCGTCGCGATAAAGCGCATCAAGCTGCGGCGTAAGCTGAACATCGCTCAGGTGCAGCGACGGCTTATTCAGCAACCATACTGAACGGAAGATGCCGCTCATCCGCCACATATCCTGATCTTCAAGCCAGGTGCCCGCGCTCCAGCGCATCACCATAACGCAAAGGCGGTTCTCGCCCGGCTGAAGCGCGGCGCTGAGATCGAAGGCCGCAGGCAGGCGACTGTCCTGCGAGTAACCGATCCATTTGCCATTGCACCAAAGATGGAAGGCAGAATTTACACCGTCGAAGATAATCTGCGTTTCACCTTCGTCCCGCCAGCTCTCCTCCACTATAAACGTCAGCGAGTAGCAGCCGGTCGGGTTCTCTTCCGGCACGCGCGGCGGCGTGGTGTCGATGGGATAGCGCACGTTGGTATAGATTGGCGCGTCGTAACCCTCCATTTGCCAGTTCGAAGGCACGGGCGTAGGACGGCTCTCCGCCAGATCGCTTTCCAGCCAGCTGGCGTCCACCTCAAACGGGCTGCGCGCATAAGTGAATTGCCACTGGCCATCCAGCTGACGGCGGTGTGATGAGGTCTGATTTTCCCTTGCCGCGCGAAGATCGCGCCAGCTGGAGAAAGGCGCATGGGCCGGTAAACGGTTCAGGTGCGTAATGGTCTGGTTTTGCCAGTCTTCACGTGCAAGCACGTCATGAAACGAAACGCTGTGGGGGGCATGGCCGTCGTGATTGCGCATAGGTCTACCTGATAGCTAAAAGTAAATGTCATTCGCCAGACAAGATGGAGTGTGTTATCAGATATTTTGTTAGTAGCCGCAATATTGCTGAGATTGAAACTCATTGGCGATCACGAAACAGGATAGAAACAGCCATTTTTTGTCGTATTTTAGACAATAAATGTTAGCGTAAGACATTCAGGGCAGAGGACAGAGGAAAAGAAGATGCAGCGGCGTATGGCAACTCTGGAAGATGTGGCTCGTGAGGCCGGTGTATCACAACAGACGGTTTCGCGTGTGCTGAACAGGCCTGATGTGGTTTCTGAACGAACCCGTGACAAAGTCATCCACGCCATGCAGGCGTTGCACTACGTGCCTAACCGTTCGGCACAGTTGCTGGCGGGGAAATCGGCGCCGTCGATCGGGTTGATTACCGCGTCGTTAACGCTGCATGCTCCTTCGCAAATCGCCGCCGCGATAAAAAGTCACGCGGGCGCGCATCAGCTGGAGGTTGCTATCGCGATGCCGGTAACGGCCGATTACGCTTCTCTTCAGGCACGTTTGCATGAGTTTCGCGCACAGAATATCCGTGGCGCCATCATCAATCTTCCCCTGGAAAGCAGCCTGGCGGAAAAGTTGGTCAGTGAGAACCCGGATATTAGCTGTCTCTTTTTAGATATCTCGCCGGAAACCGATGTCTGCTCGGTGCGGTTTAATCATCTGGACGGCTGCGGCGCCTGCGTCAACCATCTCTGGACGCTGGGGCATCGGGAGTTCGGTCTGCTTGCCGGGCCAGAGAGTTCCGTCTCGGCGCGGATGCGGTTGAGCAGCTGGCGCGAAGCCTTGCACCGGCTTGGGGTGAGCAACGCGGTAACGGTTTTTGGCGACTGGAGTGCGGCCAGCGGCTGGCACAAAGCCTTTGAGCTGTTGCATCAGCAGCCGCGCATTAGCGCGATCGTTGTCGCGAACGATCAAATGGCGCTCGGGGTGCTGAGCGCGCTGGCACAGCTTAATCGCACCGGCAGCAGGGCGGTTTCCGTTACCGGCTATGACGATACGGCGGACAGCCTCTATTTCCAGCCGCCGTTAACAACCGTTGCGCAGGATTTCGATAAGTTAGGGAAAAAAGCCGTTGAGCTGTTAGTTCAGAAGATGGCCGCACCGCAGATGCGCATCCGTGAGCTGCTGCCGACGCGTTTGATTGTCCGGCAGTCAACCTGGCCCTGCGGCGGAGAAAACGAGGATGAGAAGGGGGCAGTGATTGCCCAATTAAAAACGCTGGTGGAAAGGTTGTGAATTTTCCGCGTCTATTTAGCCTTGCAGCAGAAAGGCGTATTGGCCGGTTGCGGCAGTAACAAGCGCCTGCTCAGGTTACTACCTCATATAGCGTCGTGAGTAATGTCGTGATTTTATAGATTAACGTTGCACGGCGATGCCCGCAGCCAGGCATTATTGCATAATGCTTAGTGCGCGAGGAGAGGACGTTGAAGTGATCAACTACACGGTGAATTTACGAGTCGATTTTAACTCTCGCACAACAGAATGCGGCAAGCAACGCCCATAAATTAGGGATTCGTAATCATGACCAGTATCATCAGTTATCTGACAGGTGCATTGGAAAAGTTCGCCTGAGGTGGTGTATTCATATAACTTTGCCTGTTCGGCATTAGCTATAAAGTCGATCTTTATGACAGCCTTACTTACCCAAAAGCCAGGTATTTTCTGTTTGGTTAGTAGGTTTTTGAGCATGTTGGCGTAGCGATGCACAATGTAACTTTGCAGATTATATGTGGGGGTAGTTTTAGACAGAATAAGAGGAAAAATCATTGAGGAAAGGCAATTGTCCAGAGCTAACGATTTAAGCTGGCCTATAGACCAGTATCCTTTAAAGTCGTTGTTTCTGCTAACAAAGCTCCCATTAAGCGCATTCACTATACCTTTTAATTCACTTCGACGTGCCATAAGTTAATTCCTGGTTGCTGCCCATAAACATTATGTGCAACTTTAACTTTCATTAATATCTGTGCGCAAATTTTTAGGCTGATATCTCCGGGCTCTGGGGGGCTATCAGTCATTATTACCCAACGGATTTTTGTATATCCGCTTCTGCCACAAAGTGCACATCCATCATCAAACGTACAGTCAACAGTCAATTAATCCAGTCTGTTGGCACCTGCCCAAACCTTCCCATCAAGCGCAGCACACAAGTCAATAACGCAGTGCTCTCATCATTTCTATTATCGCTACGCTACCTTATAAAGGCTGCCGCACAGCCTTTATAATTTAACTGAAGCGCTTATTCCAGTGCAGCAAGGATCGCGGCTTCCATTTTCTCTGGGGTAGAGATCGGTGCAAAACGCTTAAGTGGTTTGCCGTCGCGTCCGATCAGGAACTTAGTAAAGTTCCATTTGATTCGCCCACCCAGCACGCCGGGCAATTCGGCTTTCAGGTAACGAAACACCGGGTGCGCCAGGGCGCCGTTGACCGCCACTTTCTCAAACATCGGAAAGCTCACGCCATAGTTGATGTGGCAGGTCTGCGCGATGTCGTCAGCACTGCCGGGTTCCTGCTTACCAAACTGATTGCAGGGAAAACCCAGCACCACCAGCCCTTGGGCGGCGTACCGCTTATAGAGCGATTCAAGGCCCGCGTACTGTGGCGTAAAGCCACAATGGCTGGCGGTATTGACCACGAGCACCAGCTTGCCAGCGTAGTCGGCCATAGGGATCGGCTGGCCACTCAGGCTGGTGGCGGTAAGTTGGTAAAACGTGGTCATGTCGACATCCTCAGAATACTCATATTGCAGATGGCTTGTGTAAGACAGGATAGTTGCCCGTCGAGCAGAATGGCATATTTTTCACATCAGCTGCTGACGCAAAGCTGCCTGTGTCAGCAGCAAGGGCAGCGATGAGCGAGACGCGGGCATAGCTGCTCTACGTCAAGGCTGCCTTACATAACGTAACGATGCCGGGAAAAGTCGAAAATCCCTACGCATTGTATAATTCAGGCATAACGCGACAGTTGCAGGCTGTACAGCCGTTTAATCAAGCAATATTCATTAAAGGTTATGGGCGAATTGGCCGATAAACGCAGTCTACTGCTTCTGACCCTTGAGTTTTGCCATAGATAATTTCCCGCTCCGGCAGGTGAAATGGCACCGTAGAAACTGCGGCATCAGCCAACAACGGACCCGACCACCATGAACACTGTGATCAAACCTACTCTTTCCGCCGTTTGGTCCACAGACGCCCAGGGCATTTGCATCACCAGTCAGGAAAGCCCTGCTGGCCTTATACCCACACTGGAAGGCGTAACGCTAAGTGCATGGCTGAGGCTCGCACAGGCTGATGATGATGCGCAGATCGCGCTGCAACTGACTGCGGCGTTGGAATGCGTCACGCCTTTTCATATCGAAGTGCCAATCCGTTGTCTGGATGGCACGACACGCTGTGTGATTGTTTCAGGCCTGCCTGACTGTCCACCCAATGTTCCTTGCCTGCAATATAGCGGCTTCATTTTTGATATAACCGGGCAGCGCAAAGCCCTGGAGGAAGCGCTGCGCACGGCGGCGGAATACCGTCTGTTAATTGAAAACAGCACTGACCTGATCGCCCATTGCGACGCAGACGGCAGGTACGTTTCAATCTCGCCTTCTTACAGCAAAATGATCGGTTGGTCAGCCGATGAGATGAAAGGTCAACCGGTGGTGGATTTCCTGCACCCCGATGATCGGGCATCCGCTACGGATGCACTGGTATTCCTTTTCAACGGTGGCGTGCGGTCGGATGTGGTCGAGGTGCGTAAGCGGCATCGCGACGGTCACTACATTACGCTTGGCACCAAGGCCTGCGGCGTCAGCGACCCTTCCACCGGCAAGAACATCGGTGCCGTGCTGGTTTCGCGGGATATTACTCATGATAAAGAGCGGATCCGCAAGCTCGAAAAACTGGCCACCCGCGACACGTTAACCGGGTTGCCTAATCGGGCCTGGATCAACGACCGGGTGAGCCACATGCTTGCGCAGGGAAAAGATCTGGCCTATACCACCGTCCTGTTTATCGATTTGAACGGGTTCAAGGCGGTCAATGATTCGATGGGGCACGCAGTAGGGGATGTTTTGCTACAGCTGGTAAGCGAGCGGCTACGACGCTGTATGCGCCCTGGCGATGCGGTGGCGCGTCTGGGCGGGGATGAGTTTGTGGTAGCCGCGAAGTGTACCAACCGCAAGGCGGCATCTGCCATCGCCCGGCGCATTATTAACAGCCTGAAAGAGCCATTTGCTATCAATAGCACAGAAGTACGCATTGGGGCGTCTGTTGGCATTAGCCTCGCACGGTTCGGGGCGGCATCGGCCAACATGCTGTTTGAAAATGCCGATAAAGCGATGTACCAGGCGAAAGCACGACAGGATGGGTCATATCAGTTTTTCGAGCCTGCGGCGCAGCCGTTACGTCATTAGCATAGCGTTGGCTCTGTTTTGCGATCTCTTGTGGTGTCTGCCTGGCATAAAGCCGGCGCCTGAAAGCTAGAAGCGGAAGCACAGCTGCCCGAATGCTTGTGCCGCGCCCTGACGGGCACTGTACGTCCCACTCTCTGTGTTCAGAAAAAAACGCGATTAGTTATCGACTTCCCGGGCCGTCAAGCAGCGGATCGGCCAGTGTAGCCCTGGTTTTAGGCAGGCACTGCGGATAGTTTTGCTGAATAAACTCAATCATCTTTTCCCGCACGTGGCAGCGTAAATCAAAGGCCATGGGGGAGTTTTGTGCCGTCATCAATAATCTGATGGTCATGGTTCTGTCATCAGTATCCGTTACCTGCAGCACCTGAGTTTCCTGATCCCAGAGCTTTGTTTCACTGAGGATTTTTTCGAAATGCTGACGCAGAGGTTCTAACGGCATGGAGTAGTCAAGGTAAAGGAAAACGGTGCCTAATATTTGGGCGTTATTACGCGTCCAGTTCTGGAAGGCGTTTTCTGTAAAGTAGGTGATGGGCAGAACCAGCCGGCGCAGATCCCAGATACGCACCACCACATACGTCAGGTTTATCTCCTCAATCCAGCCCCATTCTTTTTCAACCACTACAGCATCATCAATTTTAATCGGTTGGGTGAAGGCTATCTGAATACCGGCAAACAGGTTAACGAGCGACTTTTGCAGGGCAAAGCCAATTATTATTCCGGCCACCCCGGCACCGGCCAGAATTGTGGTGCCGAATTTTCGCACGCCGGGGAAGCTGAGCAGGATCAGTGAAACACACAGCGTCACGAGCAGGACGATAGCGACCTTTTTTACATATATTATCTGCGTACGGATTTTACGGGCACGAAGATTGTTAGAAAGATTAATGTCATAGCGGATAAAAAGCATATCCTGCACGACATTAGTCAAACGAATCAGGATAGAACAAAGCGAAAGTATAATGAAGGTATTAATAATCGTTGTAATAAGATCAAGATAGTGCGGGTGAATATTAATATAATTAAGCCCGACGTTGATTAACATCAGCGGGATGAAAAGAAAAATTGATCCGCGAAGATGCTTTTCAAGGGATTTAAATAATTTCCTGTCACGATTCTGCCAGTAGCGGATGAACCTGAGAATGATAAATCGCGCAACGGCCCCCGCAGCGAAAGAGAGCGTGACGAGCAATAAAGCAGGCACCCACGATGGCGCGCCAGATAACTCATCGAATAGTAATGGCATTCTTTTCCCTTATATCCAGCAACAACCACAGGCTGTCAGCGAAGTCATAAACATCCAGTAACCGCTGTCTTCACGGTTATCTGCAGCGTAAATGGTTTACGCAGATGAGTTTATGAAAAATTCTGTTAACTGACGCAGTAAACGTAAAAAAATCGGACAAAACCGATAATTCAGATGAGTTTTTTATTTAATTAATTGAAATTTATAATAATTTTTATTTATCAGCCAGTAAGCCGGGCGACCATGCCTGTATCGTATAGATCTTGAGCGGTGGCCTGACGGAAGGAGGCTCACCAGAAGCATAGCGTCAGATCGCCGCCGGATTCGATAAGCAAAACCAGCCTTCGCGATAATTCAGACGAGCGTGGCAGCCGTAGAGAAGGAAGAGCAGGTATGTCCGGGCAATACTGAAAGCGATGAAAGGGAATGATAATCAGCCGCTAGCATGTTCGGGCGTGAGCGTTCTCTGAATGTTCAGGCTTCGCTTTGCGCATAACCTGCCTGAACGCGCCGGGCGGCATACCGTACTGTCGGCTGAATGCCCGCGTAAACGTCTGCTGCGACTCAAAATCATAGCGCAGGGCGATAGTTATAATTCGCTGGTCGCCGCTGATAAGCTCATCAGCGGCGGCCTTCATCCTTTCCAGACGAATAAAAGCACCCAGGCTGATACCGGCGTAGCGCACAAAGCACCGGTTCAGATACCACTTTGAATAACCGTAGCGGGCCGCCACCTCCTGAACGGTGACTTTTCTGGTTAAGTTTTCTCTTATCCAACATACCAGCCCCGTAAAAAATACGTCGTCCGACAGCATATTGTTATTCCCGCTGGCTGCCCAGGTTTGATAAATATCGATACGAGCCTGCACGGGCAGGTACGCAATGAGGCACGGCCTGGAAACGCTTATGCGCAGAAAGCATCAGAATGTATAGGTAAAGCCGACCGTGCCCGTTGCTTCATTGCGCCGGGAAACAACAGGGCTGTCGGCTACGCGATCGCCAAGCCAGGTATAGCCCGCGCTGATAAGCGTTCCCCAGTGAGGATCAAACTGGTGGCTCCAGATCAGAGAGGTTGCAATACCGTAAAAACCGCCCGGCGCGCGGTAGCGCGTAAACCTGCTGCGCTGGCTCTGCGCCTGACTGACGCCGTACCAGGTATTCATATAGCGGGCATCGCCAAATAATGCCGCGGTTTGCAGCGCGACGGTATCGCTTTCACTCTGCACCGGCAGAAGGGTCAGGGATGCCTGATAATTGACGCCCTGATCGTCACTGAACGGCAGAACCGCTTTGCCCTCGGCGCTGAGCCATGGCGTGACCTGCCAGCCGATGGCCAGCGCTGTATTGACCGTGGGATCGATTTTGCCCATGCCCTTCAGCCTCTTACCGCCGTCACGCCAGTCTGAATTTTTGTCATCTCGTCCGAGGTTGTAGCCCAGCGTATGTTCCAGGTAGAGTCCACTGTTGCTTTGTAAATCGTAGCCAATGCCTTTTTGAGCATCCGCAAAGAAGGCACCGTGTCGGGCCTGGAAAACCGGAACCGGCTGAAGGCGGGTTTGATCCGAGCCGCTGTAGCGGGGCGCAGACTGTGCGCCGACGCCGACGGTCACGCTATTTTGGGCATCACCGCTGTCCGCGCGGGCCGTCGCTGAAGTTGTCAGGGCCAGACCGGCCATATACAGCAGTGCTTTTCTGGTTATCATCACCTTACCTCTTATGGGTTCATTCCACTTTGCCGATACACCCGTATCGACAACCCGGAGTATCCTGTGGGTGTGTCAATAAACGGCCAGGGAATTGTGAAGAAAGTGTCAAGGTGAACCATGCAAAACAAAAAAATTCTTATTATTGAGGACGACGCAGATGCGGTTGAGGTGCTTGAAGCCTATTTACGCCGCGAAAACTACGAAGTTCGCGCGGCCGGGGACGGGGTGTCGGGCCTGGAAATAGCCGGGCGCTGGCACCCTGATCTGATCCTGCTGGACGTGATGCTGCCGGGTCTTAACGGTACGGAGGTATTGGCAAAAATCAGGCGCAGCAGTGACGTTCCTGTGATTATGGTAACGGCCATCGGCGACATGCCCGATCGCATCGGCGCGCTGCGCTACGGTGCCGACGACTACGTGGTCAAGCCCTACCATCCCGGAGAGGTTGTGGCGCGCGTGCAGGCCGTGCTGCGGCGAAGTCAGCCAGCCGTTCAGCAAGAGGAGGTGCTGCGCTGGCAGGCGCTGGAGGTTCATACTTCGGCCATGACCGTAACCGTTACGCGCGGTATTGATGATCTAATCAACGTGGACGTGACCCCAACCGAGTTTTTATTACTGGTGACGATGATGCGCGCCCCGGTTCGTGCGCTCAGCCGTCAGTTTTTACTGGAGCGGTGCCTGCCTGAAAGCGACGCGCTTGAACGCGTGGTCGATACACATATCTACAACTTGCGCAAAAAACTTGAGGCGGCCGGCATGAAAGAGGTTCTTCTTAACGTACGCAGCGTCGGCTACAGGTTCCGGCAGCCATGAAAAATCCACAGCTGCAAACCCTGTGGCGTTGGATCTGCGTTCGCATTCTGACGCTTGCCATCGGTACCGTTGTCCTGATAGCGCTGTGCATGTGGCTGCGCTTTACGCTTCAGTATCTCTGGATCACCTGGCATATGCCCCACGCGATACTGCAGGAATTCCTGGTTCTGCGTGAAAACCCTAATCTTAATCCGGCGCGTTTTCATCAGATCATTGATAGCTGGTGGGGTATCGGCTATTCCGATCCCTCCATCGCCTCTTCGGACTGGATCACCGTCGGCGTCCTGGTGCTGGTGACGATTCCATTCATTGCCTGGTTCGGGCTGCGCCATGCCCGCCCGTTGTCGGCTCAGTTCAGCCAGCTCAGAGGCGCAGCTGAACAGGTAACGGAAGGTGACTTCGGTGCGCAGGCTGCGCTGACGCCGTCGGCACCAGCAGAACTGGTGCAGTTCGCACAAAACTTCAACGCCATGACGCGCCAGCTTGCGCGTTATGAAAAAGAGCTTCGCGCCTCACATGTCGCTATGGCGCATGAGCTGCGCTCCCCGCTGACCGCAGCCATGGTTCGGCTACAGGCGCTGCTTGACGGCGTGTTCAGCGCGGATGGGCGACAGCTTGCCATGATCATGGGCCAGCTGAACTGCCTGCGCAGGCTGATTGATGAACTGCAGCTGCTTTCACTGGCGGACGCCGGGCAGCTTAGCCTGGAAAGGGTTCGCTGCTGTCCGTCCGAGATCCTGCGCTATCGCCTGCAGTGGATAAAATCCCAGCTTGATGAAGCAGGCATTTATCCGGTTGCCGAACTGGCTGAAAAAACGCTGCTTAACGTCGATCCGTTTCGTCTGGGGCAGGTTTTTACCGTCCTGCTGGAAAATGCGCTGCGCTATGCGGGTTCCGGCACCAGCCTGTATCTGAGCAGCCGCAGCACAGACGGGCATTATGAGATTATTTTTCAGGACAAAGGGCCCGGCGTGCCGCCGGCGTTTCTTGAAGTCATGTTTGAGCGCTTTACGCGCGGAGAGGCCTCACGGGCACGGCATTCTGGCGGGAGCGGGCTGGGCCTTTCAATTGCACGCGCTATCTGTCAGGCGCACGGCGGAACGCTGGACGCCACGCTGCCGCCTGAGGGCGGATTAAGAATGCGGATCGTGCTGCCTCACGATGCATAACGGTTGCTGAGGGTCTTGACACTCCCTTGATGGAATGTGGCCGGGTTCTTGATAATGGCGAGGTTTAATGGCGCAAAACTCAATTGAGGAACTGCGCCATGTCAGACAACCTTCCAGGCCTGATAAAACAGGGGGCCTGGCAACTGCTGGATCTGCGACATCATAGTGTCTTACTGCTGCTCGGCCTTGTGCTGATGGCTGTTATGCTGACCGGCTGCGATCGGCAAAAACAACAAAATCCACCCGCACCGCGTCCGGTTGAATGGATGACGATCGGCCCGCGCACGGCGCCTGCTCAGCAGACGCTGACCGGTGAAGTCCGCGCGCATGATGAAACCTCCCTGAGTTTCAGGCTGGAGGGCCGCATACTGACGCGCAGTGCCGACGTCGGGAGCCGGTTCAGCCAGGGCGACACGCTGGCCGTGCTGGACAGTCCGGCGGCGCTGAACCAGGTTATCAGCGCGCAGGCTGATGTCAGCAGCAGCCGGGCCGCAGAAAAAGTGGCGCTGCTTAATCTGCATCGAATGCGTCTTCTGATGCCGTCCGGTGCTATCGCTCGTGCTCAGCTGGATACGGCCACGGCTGACTGGCAGGCGGCGCTTTCGCGCACGCAGAGCAGCGAGGCGGCGCTGAAAAATGCGAAGGAAAACCTGCGCTGGACGGCCCTTACCGCGCCTGCCAGCGGCGTAGTGACGGGCGTCAGCGCATCAGCAGGGCAGGTTGTCAGCGCCGGAGAAACGGTATTTACCGTTGCCGCTGGCAATGGCCGCGACGTCGTGTTTGACGTTGCCAGTCCCGCAATGGTATCCCGCCAGCCCGGTGCCGTTTTTCACCTTGCGCTGCTGCGGGATCCGACCGTAAGCGCGCTGGGGCATCTGCGCGATATCAGTCCGCAGGCCGATCCGCAAACGCGAAGCTGGCGAGTGCGGGTCACGCTGGATAATCCACCGCCCGATATGGCGATGGGCGCCAGCGTCACGGTCACGCTGCCAGCCGCAGAAACGGTAGCTGAGGCGGTTATGGTGCTTCCGGCGTCGGCCCTGACGCGCCAGGCAGGCGATCCCGCCGTATTTGTGCTGGATGCGGTTAACAACCGGGTCCGTCGGAGAGCCGTGCATATCGCAGGCTATTCGGCAGATTCCGTATTTATACGCGCCGGGATCGCGCCCGGGGAGCGGGTCGTTACGGCGGGCGTCAGAAGCCTGCGTGACGGCGAGCGCGTGGCCTGGAGCAAGGAGGATCAGGATGAAGCAGAGCTTTAACCTTTCCGCCTGGGCGCTGAAGCAGCAGCAGTTAATTGCCTTCCTGATGCTGCTCATTATGGCTGCGGGCATCATAAGCTATGAGCAGCTTTCGCGGACTGAAGATCCCGCATTTACCATCAAAACGGCGGTGGTTTCTGCCCAATGGCCGGGCGCGAACCTCAGCGATACGGTCAGGCTGGTGACCGACACGCTGGAGAAAAAACTGCAGGAGATCCCCCGGCTTGACTACGTCCAGAGCGAGACGCACGCCGGGCGCAGCGTTATCTTTATAAACCTTCGCGATGATACGCCCCCTGCGCAGGTTGCCGACATCTGGTATCAGGTACGTAAAAAAATGCAGGATGCCGCCCCTTCTTTACCGCAGGGCGTGCAGGGGCCTGCCGTCAACGATGATTTTGAAGACACCTTCGGCACTATTTACGGGTTTACCGCAGAGGGTTTTTCCATGCGGGAATTAAGAGATCGGGTGGACAACATTCGCCGGGATCTGATGAGCCTGCCGGACGTGGGTAAAATTCAGCTGCTGGGCGAGCAGGAAGAGCAGCTGGTGGTGGCCTTTTCACCGCGTAAGCTGTCATCGATGGGGCTGGATTTACAGCAGGTCGCTGAGGCGCTTCGCGCGCAGAACGTGGTAGAGCCAGCGGGTACCGTGCGTACGGCCGATGACACTATAGCGCTGCGAGTCAGCGGGGCTTTCAAAAACGAAGAGAGCCTGCGCACGGTGACGCTGCGGGTAAACGGACGCTATATCCCTCTTACAGCGATTGCCGCCGTCGTGCGCAGACCTACAGAGCCGCCTGCGCCGCTTTATCGCGTCAACGGACAGCCTGCGATCGGGCTCGCCGTCTCGATGGCGCAGACCGGGAATATGCTTGCTTTCGGCCAGGCGCTGCGCGCGCGCATGGCAGGCGAGGCCGAACGGCTGCCGCACGGTATTGAGATGACGCGTATTGCCGATCAGTCCGCCGTGGTGGATGAGGCCGTCAGCGGATTTATGCACGTGCTCGTAGAGGCAGTGATCATCGTGCTGGCCGTGTCTTTTGTTTCACTGGGCCTGCGTGCCGGCCTGGTGGTGGCGGCAGCAATCCCGCTGGTGCTGGCTATGACATTTATCTGTATGCACCTTGCCGGTATTGGGCTACAGCGGATCTCGCTCGGCGCGCTGATTATCGCCCTGGGGCTGCTGGTTGACGATGCAATGATAACGGTGGAAACCATGGTGGCCAGGCTTGAAGCCGGCGATTCACGCGCCAGCGCGGCAACCTATGCGTTCACCTCTACGGCGTTTCCGATGCTGACCGGTACGCTGGTCATGATTGCCGGTTTTATTCCGGTCGGCTTGGCCGCCTCAAGCGCGGGAGAATACTGCTATACCCTGTTTGCCGTGGTGCTGATTGCGCTTATCAGCTCATGGATAGTGGCCGTGCTGTTTTCACCGTTGACCGGCAGCTGGCTGCTGCCGGGCACCCGGCAGAAACACGCCGCCGGTCCTGGTCGCCTCGGCGGGCTTTATCGCCGCCTGCTCGCCCGCGTTCTGCAACACCGGCTTCTGACGCTTGGCCTCGCGCTACTGGCGCTGCTGCTGGCAGGTGCGGGTATGACCCGGATGCAGGGCGAGTTTTTCCCGGCCTCGGATCGGCCCGAGCTTCTGGTCAGCCTGTCTTTGCCAGCGAATGCCTCTCAGGAGGCGACCCTACGTCAGACAGAGCGGCTGGAACAAGCCGTATCAGCCAGCCGCGACGTTGACCACTACTCGTCTTACGTCGGCACCGGAGCAGTGCGCTTTTATCTGCCGATGGACGTTTTACTTGATGATGAAAATACCGCTCAGCTGGTGGTGGTGGCCAAAAGCCTGGCGGCCAGAGAAAGACTGCGGCGCTATCTTGATGGCGTGCTTGCGCGGGATTTTAGCGACATCACCACGCGGGTTGCTCCTCTTGAGCTGGGGCCGCCCGTAGGCTGGCCCGTTCGCTACCGCGTCAGCGGGCCTGACTACCAGCAGGTCAGGGCGCAGGCAGAGCGACTGGCAGCAACGCTTGGCGCCTCTCCGCTGACGCGTGAGGTCAACCAGACGGCGGGCGAGCCTGAACGGGTTGTCACGCTGAAGGTGGATCAGTCGGCCGCGCGGGCAGCGGGCCTCTCTTCCGAGTTGATTGCCCGTTATCTGAACACGCTGTGGTCGGGAATGCTGATTACCACCGTGCGTGACGGGAACAGGCTGGTTGATGTCGTTCTCAAGGGCAACGATGAAGGGCGCCGTCTTGACAGCCTGTCCGGGCTGCTTCTGACAGCGCAAACGGGCGCGAAAATCCCGCTGGCGCAGGTGGCCACGCCGCAGTGGGGGCTTGAGGATCCCGTAATCTGGCGGCGTCAGCGCCTGCCGTTTATCACCGTGCAGACGGATCTTGCACCTGGCCTGCGCGCCGAAAGGGTATCGGCCGGGCTGAAGCCCGTTATTGACCGCTTCAGGGCCGGACTGCCGCTGGGTTACAGCCTCAGCGAGGACGGAGCCGTAGCCGAGTCCGACAAGGGCAACAGCTCTGTATTTGCTATTCTGCCAGTCACGCTGCTCTGTATGCTGGTGCTGCTGATGGTTCAGCTACAGCGCGTTTCCCGTATGCTTCTGGCGCTGCTGATGGCACCTTTTGGCCTGCCCGGAATCGTGCTGGCTATGCTGCCGACAGGCACGCCGATGGGCTTTGTGGCGCTGCTGGGCATCATTGCGCTTGCGGGCATGATTATCCGCAATGCGGTCATACTCATCACTGAGGCGGACAATAACCGGCGCTCAGGTATGCACTATAACGCCGCCATTCAGGCCGCTGCCTCTCACCGCGCCCGCCCAATCCTTCTGACGGCCAGCGCAGCCATCCTGGGCATGATCCCCATTTCCCGCCAGATTTTTTGGGGGCCAATGGCGCTGGCGATTATCGGCGGGCTGATCGTGGCGACGCTGGTGACGCTCACCGTTTTGCCGGCGGCCCTGAGTCTGGTGATGCAGACGGAAGCGCGCCGGGCCAGCCGGAAAAAATCTTCTGGCGCTGAAGCAGGATAGATAAAAGCTGGCCCTGTCCGGGCTTCTCTTTACGGACGGAGGCCAGCTTTCAGAATGGCGCTTTCCGGGAAACAGCGCTCTTCAGGGTCTGCAACTGACATCGGGTAATGCCCGAAACCCGATGGCGAATTTGGCTTATCGCAGCCTGTGCATGACGTACGCGCCACCGTTCAGGATCCTGATGCAGCTGAAGCCGGGCTTTTTGCCCGTTCGCTGTTCTTACCACTATGGCCGGGAGAAACGTCGACGACGGCATTCGCAGCGTTAGCGGGAAAGCGCAGCGTAAACCGATTGACGCCGTGCTCGCTGTTTACCTCACAGCTTCCCTGATGTAATCGCATAATGCTGCGCACGATAGACAATCCCAGCCCGCTGCTGCCCTGATGACGTGA
The DNA here is from genome assembly GCF_054057575.1 of Erwinia sp. TECH1. Lineage (NCBI taxonomy): Bacteria > Pseudomonadati > Pseudomonadota > Gammaproteobacteria > Enterobacterales > Erwiniaceae > Erwinia > Erwinia sp. TECH1. Next base: position 2,309,244 of record NZ_JBSRZK010000001.1, read on the forward strand.
GGTGTCAGCGCGCCAGAAACGGTCAAAAATGCGCGACTGGTACTCGGCGCTCAGCACCGGGCCATTGTTTTCCACTACCAGTTCGATGGCGTGCGGCTGCGCCTTGCTATAGACGTGGATTGTGGTGTTACGCTCGCCATAGCTCAGCGCATTCGCTATCAGATTCGCCAGCGCGCGTTGCACCAGCAGCGGGTCGGCAGACAGTTCGCCATCCAGCCTTATCTCAAGCCGCATCGCCTTTTCTTCCGCCATATTGTCAAAATAGCTCTGCAATTTCTCACCAGGCTGCGCCAGATCGATGCGCTGAATAGCTATCGACTGGCTGGCATCCTCCGCCCTGGCAAGAAACAGCATGTTGTCGATCATCCTGGCGAGACGCTCCAGCTCTTCATAATTGGAGCCTAATAACGCCTGATAATCGCTGAGGCTGCGCGTCTGGCTCAGCGCCACTTCGGTCTGGCCGATCAGCGTACCGATCGGCGTGCGCAGCTCGTGCGCCATATCCGCAGCAACCTGGCTCAGCTGTTGGTAGCCGCCTTCAAGGCGACCGAGCATTTGGTTAAAAGCAGCGATAAGCGGCTGCAGTTCAGCCTGAGCCTGATCGGGCATGCGGCGTGATAAATGACGCACATCGATCGCGTTCGCCTCGGTTGTCAGGCGGCGGAGTGGGGATAAACCGCGCCGCACCAGCCAGACGCTTATGGCTGCCACCAGTAAGGCAGCCAGGGAAGTCGCCAGGATAATTTGATTACGGTAGCCGTGCAGCGTTTGCGTGCGATTGTTCATCAGGCGACCGGTGACGATCTCAATCTGTCCGCTGCCGTCGCGCGTGGGCGTGAGTGCCGCCGCCGCGATAAAAGGCGTGCCGTCATCGCTGGCAAAGTGATGAACGGACGACAGCGTCAGCGGCTGATCAGCGGCGACAGGCGTAATAACGGGAAGAGGGCGCCGGCCAGGATTGACCGCAATCAGCGGTGGCTGGCCGGGAAAACGCAGCACCAGTAAAGACTCGGTGTTACCCAGCATATTGGCAAACAAACGCGGCTTTTGCTGGATAAGCGTAATGGCATCTTCATCGCGTAACAGCGTGCGGATCTGATCGATACGCGTCAGCAATGCGCCATCGTCGCGTAGCCCAATTTGTATGGCCAGCGAGTGATAAAGCGCAAGGCCAATGAGTGCAAAAATCGCCATCACCGTGGCGCTTAACATAAGCGACAGACGCGCCGCGAGAGAGTATTTTTTCACGGTTCTGCTTCGCAGCGATAGCCCACGCCGTGCACGGTATGGATCAACGGTTGGGCAAAGGGGCCATCAATTTTCTGCCGGAGGCGTTTTACCGCCACATCCACCACGTTGGTGTCGCTGTCAAAATTCATATCCCACACGCGGGAAGCAATCAGGGGGCGGGTCAGCACTTCGCCAGGATGCAGCAGAAACAGATGCAGCAGGTTGAACTCTTTGTTGGTCAGGTCGATTCGCTGACCGTCGCGCTCGACGCGGCGTTTAACAATATCGAGCTGCAAATCGGCCAGCGTCAGCACATCCGGCAGCTTTTGCAGGCTGCCGCGTCGCAGCTGCGTGCGGACGCGCGCCAGCAGCTCGGCGAACGAAAAGGGCTTGACCAGATAATCATCCGCGCCCAGCTCCAGTCCTTTAATACGGTCTTCCAACGTGCCTTTGGCCGTCAGGAAGATCACCGGCGTGTGGATCTGTTTATCGAGCGCCGTCATCACCTGCCAGCCATCCATACAGGGCATCATTACGTCGAGTAAAATCAAATCGTAATGATGCTCCTGCGCGTAAAACAGGCCGTCCTGGCCGTTTTCCGCCACGTCGACGATAAACCCCGCTTCCGTCAATCCTTTGCGCATGTATTCGCGTGCCTTGACTTCATCTTCAATCACTAAAATTTTCATGCGCTTCTCCCTGTGAACCCTGTTAAGGCAGTGCGTGCTGCGCGGCTTGCTCGATCAACCGCGCAACCTCATCAGGATGCGACTGATACACCGAGTGGCTGGCACCGGCAATTTCCACCGTATGGCTGTGCGCGCGTTTGGCGTACAGACGTTCCAGATCGGGGCTGATAATTTTGTCAGCTTTCGCCACCATGTACCAGCTGGGTCGCGTTTTCCATGCCGGATGGGGAATGTTGGCGGTGAACACTGCTGCGTTGGTCGGCATCTGCGCATGGGCTTCGAAATTGGCCTGGGCGGCAGGCAGGTCGGCAGCGAAATCGCCATGATAATATTCCGGGGCAATAGAGAGATAGCCATCGCTCGATTTTACAAACGGATGCGCGCTATTGGGGATTTTTTTGCCGTTATCGGCTTCGGTTTCGCCATTTTCCGGCACGTGCGCGGCAATATACACAAGACCAGCCACTTTATTGTCGTTGCCCACTTCACTGATAATCGCGCCGCCGTAGCTGTGGCCCACTAAAATCACCGGGCCGTTTTGTCGATCGAGAACGCGACGCGTCGCGGCCACGTCTTGCGCAAAGCTGGTCAGCGGTTCCTGCACCAGCGTCACGTTATAATCATCATGCGTCAGCCGATCGTACACCGCGCGCCAGCCCGCGCCGCCGACGAAAGCGCCGTGAACCAGCACAATATTCTTGACCGGCTGCGCCTGAGCCTGCGCCGTGCCGCCTGCGATTGCCACCAGCATACTCACTGCAAGAACAACTTTTTTCAGTTTCATGATCGTGCTCCTGATTAGGAAAGTTCGTCTACAGGATAGGAAACCGGCGCTGACATCAGGGTGAGGGAGTGATGACAAAAAAATGACGCCGGAGGGAAGGGGATGTAGGTGATCTGGTACTGATTAACGGCGGAGGCAGATTCGCGCAAGGCTGAAATAGTGGTGACTTCTGACAGGCGTATGTCGCCGAAAGCCGTTGCGCTTATATAGCCTCGCGGGAAGCCGCATTTGCGGTGCGGCTCCCGTTAGCCTGCGGATAAAGACATAACGAGGTTTCTTTGTCTGCCTCCATGCGACCCTTGGCCAGGTGAGGGCGACTATCACTCAAAGCAGCCCCTTGACTTGCACACCAACGACCATCCTATAGAATTATTAATGATTCCTTTTAAAGTATATCCGTCTGATTAATTTTCATTGAAATATTTTCCGTATAACAATTACTTATTCAATACTTATCAATTACTTACATCTTGTTAGAGGATAGCCAGCCATGACTGAGCCAACCGCATCCGATCAATTGAAAAATCAGGACTTTGATACTTTCAGGGCAACCGTATTACCCCATCTCGATCAACTTCTTGCAGATAATCCGCCTCCCCCAGGGCAGACTTTTGACAGGGATAAAGCGGTGCATGACATGTACGATCTGGTAAATGGCCGCTATGACATTGAATCAGCAGAACCCGCCGCCGCCGCAGAGTTGGAACTTGACTCTGCACCAAATAAGACGGGCGTTAGTGAATGCACTATGTGGGAAATTACCGTCATCTGTGACGTCCTGTCTGTTGGGCTACAGTATTGCGGCATAGCGGGAGCACCGGCTCAACGGGCGGCGGCACAGATTGCCGGTCAGTTGAATGCAGCGCAGCTAAATGGCTTGCAGCTGTTACTTCAGGCGTTCCGTAATGCGCAGGGCGCGCGCGCGACAGGTCAGGCGGTTTTCAACCTGCTCAGCGCTATCTGGAAATTGACGGGTATTCGACAATTTCTCGGCGCGCTTGAAACAAATTTCGCCTGGTATAACTGGGTCATTATGGGCACTGTTATTTCAGCGCAGCTGGCCGCGCTTTTCTTAAGCGATGGGTTAGCATTTGTGGCAGAAATAGTCATCATGGGGGCATTTCTTACGCAGCTGGGACTGGATGTGGATCATATGTGTGAAGCTTGCGCCTGGGATTGATATAAAGCTGACGATGACATGCGCGCTTTAATCAGGTGGTGATGACCACTAAAGCGGCTTATACAGCCAATAAAACGGCCGCCAGAATTAACCGGCGGTTCATCCCATTATAGCCCGCAGGTTCAAGCCTGGGATCCATACCGCTACGCACTCAACAGCACTTTACGGCTCGGCCGCCGCTAAACCTTTACGTACAGCACATATAACAAGCTCCGTGCCGATGGATTTTCCGCCAGCCCTGAGCACGGGGTTCCAATTTTTACCCATAAAGAACAATAGCCTTCGCTATCCTGTTAATTGAACTACACTAAAAAAGCCCGCCAGGCGGGTTTTTTTATGTCAACAGGCAGTAAAGAGGCTGTCTGTTTAGCTATTTTGTAGACATAAAAGCCAAAAACAGCGGGCCTTGCTGATTAATTACTTGTTTTTATAAGTATTAATGCAATGTTTTTGTTTTTTCGCTAAGCATCATCCAGGCTTAACGGAAATAGCGTTAGCTCTTATGAGCATGACCGTCGTCGCCCCGACGACGAAAAAAGGGCGAGCGGGCCACGACGGTCTCTTAATTCACTCGTTATGACGGGAAAACCAGTGACGGCAACTATAACCAACGCGAAAGAATCACTGAGTCAGGAAAGCGAGCTGCGGGCGCTGCGCGACGCGCTGCATCAGCGTCTTGACCAGCTCCTGCCCGCGGGTGGCGAACGCGACCGGGTCGGCGCGGCGATGCGTGAAGGCGCGCTGGCGCCAGGCAAACGTATTCGTCCTTTGCTGCTGCTGTTGGCGGCATACGACCTGGGCTGCGACAAAAATCATCCGGGACTGCTCGATCTCGCCTGCGCGGTGGAGATGGTTCATGCCGCTTCGCTGATGCTGGACGATATTCCCTGTATGGATAACGCGGCGCTGCGGCGCGGACGGCCCACTATCCATCGTCAGTTCGGCCAGGACGTGGCGATCCTCGCGGCGGTTGCGCTGCTCAGCAACGCTTTTGGCGTGGTGGCTGGCGCCGAAGGGCTGTCGGATGCCTGTCGTGCCCAGGCCGTGGCGGAGCTTTCCGCCGCCGTGGGTCTGCAAGGGCTGGTGCAGGGACAGTTCCGCGATCTTAACGAAGGCGCGACGGCGCGCAGCGAAGAAGCGATAGCCGATACCAACGACCTGAAAACCAGTATGCTATTTAGCGCCACGCTGCAAATAGCGGCGCTGGCGGCGGATGCAACGCCAGCCGTGCGCCAGAAGCTGGGCTGTTTCGCACGCGATCTGGGCCAGGCTTTTCAGCTGCTCGACGATCTGGCGGACGGCTGTAGCGGCACGGGAAAAGATATTAACAAGGACGCCGGAAAATCGACGCTGGTGGCGCTGCTGGGCGCCGAGGCGGTGCGCTCACGCCTGCACGAGCATCTGCACAGCGCCGATCAGCATCTCTCCGTCTGCCAGCACGGCCTGGCGACGCGGCGTTTTATGCATAGCTGGTTCAGCCAGCAGCTGGCGACCTTTAGCTAAGTATTCACAAACGGAGCGTGAATGAAGGACGCGAACCTTATACAGCGTAAGAACGATCATCTTGATATCGTACTCAACCCGGCTGCCGACGCCCGTAAAAGCCGCACCGGATTTGAACACTGGCACTTTGAGCACTGCGCGCTGCCCGAGCTGGATCTGGACAACATCGATCTCAGCACTACGCTGTTTGGCCGTCAGCTACGCGCGCCGCTGCTGATCAGCTCGATGACCGGCGGCGCGGCCCGCGCCCGCGACATCAATCTTAATCTGGCTCGTACCGCGCAGACGCTGGGCCTGGCGATGGGCGTCGGCTCGCAGCGCGTGGCGCTGGAAAGCGACGTCAGCTTTGGCCTGACCAGCGAGCTGCGTGCGATAGCGCCGGATGTGCCGCTGTTGGCTAATCTTGGCGCGGCGCAGATCCACGGCCAGCGCGGGCTGGACTATGCCCGTCGCGCGGTGGATATGATCCAGGCGGATGCGCTGATCGTGCATCTTAACCCCTTGCAGGAAGCCCTACAGGAAGGCGGCGACCGCGACTGGCGCGGCGTGCTGGACGCCATCGCGCTGCTGGTGAAGCAGCTTGAGGTGCCGGTCGTGGTGAAAGAGGTCGGTGCAGGTATTTCACCCGCGGTGGCGCGCCGTCTGAGCGAGGCGGGCGTCGCGATGATTGACGTCGCGGGCGCTGGCGGCACCAGCTGGGCAGCGGTAGAGGCGGAAAGAGCGTCGCGCCCTGAAATGCGCGCCATGGCGATGGCGTTTGCCGACTGGGGCATTCCAACGGCCGACGCACTGTGCAGCGTTCACGCCGCGCTGCCGACCCTGCCGCTGATCGCCTCCGGCGGTATCGCCAACGGTATCGACGTCGCAAAAGCGCTGGCGCTGGGCGCCGATCTGGTGGGGCAGGCAGCGGCGGTGCTCGCCAGCGCCAATGCCTCTTATGAGGCGACCGTCACGCACTTCCAGACCGTTATCGCCCAGCTCAGGATCGCCTGCTTCTGCACCGGCAGCGCCAGCCTGGCCGGTCTGCGTCAGGCAAAGCTTTCCCGCAACAGGAGCGAGGCATGAGTCATTACGCCGTGGTTGCGCCGCCGCTGTACAGCCACTGGCAGGCTTTACAGGCGCTGGCGCAGGCGCTGATTGACCGGGGTCATCAGGTTACGTTTATTCATCAGGCGGAGGCGGGCGCGCTGCTCAACGATCCGCGCATCGCTTTTCAGGCTGTTGGTCAGGATTCCCATCCGCCCGGCAGCCTGGCCCGCACGCTCAGGCTGGCCGCTTCACCTGCCGGCACGTCGCTGTTCGCGCTGATTAAAGATATGTCCCGCGCCACGGATATGCTGTGCCGCGAGCTGCCGGCCGTATTAAAGAAACTGCGGGTGGACGGGCTGATCGTCGATCAGATGGAGGCGGCGGGCGGGCTGGTAGCGGAAGGGCTGGCGCTGCCTTTTGTTTCCGTCGCCTGCGCGCTGCCGGTTAACCGCGAGCCGGGCATTCCGCTGCCGGTAATGTCGTTTGGCTACGGCACCGACCCGCGGGCGCAAAAGCTGTTTCGCACCAGCCAGCGCATCTATGACTGGATGATGCGCAGCCACGGCCGCGTGATTGCGCGCCACGCCGAGCGCTTTGGCCTGGCGCCGCGCACGGGGCTGCATGAATGTCTGTCGCCGCTGGCGCAAATCAGCCAGACCGTGCCCGCGCTGGATTTTCCGCGCCACGCGCTGCCGGCGCATTTTTACCAGGTCGGGCCGCTGCGTCCGACCACCACGGAACGGCGCTTCTGGCCGTTGCTCTCTTCGCGCCCCTTTGTTTTCGCCTCGCTGGGCACGTTACAGGGGCACCGCTTCCGCCTGTTCAAGACCATCGCTCGCGCCTGCCGTCGTCTGCATGTCCAGCTGCTGATCGCCCACTGCGGCGGCCTGACGCCCGGCCAGGAGGCGGAGCTGGAAGCCTGCGGCGCCTACTGGGTAACGGATTTTGCCGATCAGCTGAGCGTGTTGCAGCAGGCGCAGGCGGTGATCACTCACGGCGGCCTGAATACCGTGGCGGACGCCGTCAGCAGCTCGACGCCGATCCTGGCGGTGCCTATCGCTTTCGATCAGCCCGGCGTCGCCTCGCGCGTTGTCTGGAATGGCCTGGGCCGTCGCGTTTCCCGTTTCGCCAGCAGCAAAACGATGGCGAAACAGCTGGCCGCGCTGCTTCAGGACAAAGGCTGTCACAGCAGGATGAAAGAGGCGCAGCGCCAGCTAAGTCAGGCAGGCGGCGCGCAAAGGGCGGCGGATATCGTAGAACAGGCGCTGGGTTCGCGTTCGGAAAGGATTAAGGCGACAGGATGACGAAATGGGATGTAATTCTGGTGGGCGGCGGGCTGGCCAACGGGCTGATAGCCTTGCGGCTGCGCCAGCGGCAGCCAGGGCTGAAGGTGCTGATGCTGGAGGCGGACGCGCGCGCGGGCGGCAATCACACCTGGTCTTTTCATGAAGATGACTTAACGCCCGCGCAGCATGAATGGCTGCGTCCGCTGGTGGCGCACCGCTGGCAGGGCTACGAGGTGCGTTTTCCTCGCTACACGCGCACGCTGCCGGGCGACTACCTTAGCGTGACGGCGGAAAGCTTTGCGCAGGCGCTGGAAACGGCGCTGGGCGAAAATCTCTTAACGTTGTGCGAGGTCAGCGGCATCACGCCGCACGGCGTCACGCTGGCGGACGGCAGCACGCTGCACACCGCCGCGGTGATTGACGGGCGCGGCTATCAGCCCAGCCCCTGGCTGACGGTAGGGCTACAGGCCTTTCTGGGACAGGAATGGCGGCTGGCGGCGCCGCACGGGCTGACGCGGCCTGTGCTGATGGATGCCACCGTGGATCAGCAGCAGAGCTACCGTTTCGTCTATACGCTGCCGCTGTCGGCAGACACGCTGCTGATCGAGGACACACACTATCAGGACAGTACGGCGCTGGACGCCAACGAGGCGCGGCAGCGGATCGCCGACTATGCGCAGGATCAGGGCTGGACGCTGCAACATCTCCAGCGCGAAGAGCAGGGCGTTCTGCCGATCACGCTCCAGGGGCAGCCACGGGCTTTCCGTCAGGAACGGGAACAGCTTTGCAGCGGTCTGCGCGCGGGCCTCTTTCATGCTACTACCGGCTACTCGCTGCCGCTGGCGGCGACGCTGGCCGACCTGATTGCCGACAACGGCAGGCCGACGCACGAGCGGCTGCATCCGCTAATCGGGCAGTTTATGGCCCGGCAGTGGCGGCGTCAGCGCTTTTTTCGCATCCTCAACCGGATGCTGTTTCTGGCCGGACGGCCGGAGCGGCGTTGGCAGGTTATGCAGCGCTTCTATCAGTTAGACGATGGGCTGATCGCCAGATTTTACGCCGGTCGTCTCAAACCTTTAGATATGGCACGGATCCTTACAGGCAAGCCCCCGGTACCGGTCGGCGAGGCGTTGCTGGCCGTGTTAAAAAAATCTCCCCGGCTGCGAGCTTTCTGATGAAAAAAACACTTGTAATTGGCGCCGGTATTGGCGGCCTGGCTTTGGCTATCCGTTTACAGGCGGCGGGCGTGCCCGTGCTGCTGCTGGAAGCGCGTGATAAGCCCGGCGGCCGCGCTTATGTTTACGAAGATCAAGGATTTACTTTTGACGCCGGGCCAACGGTGATCACCGATCCTTCGGCCATTGAAGAGCTGTTTACGCTGGCCGGACGGCGCACCGCAGACTTTATCGATATGCTGCCGGTCAAGCCTTTTTACCGCCTCTGCTGGGAGTCGGGCGAGGTGATGGATTACGACAACGATCAGCAGCAGCTGGAAGAGGCGATCGCACGGTTCAATCCTGACGATGTAGAAGGCTATCGCCGCTTTCATGCCTACTCGCGCGAGGTCTTCAAAGAAGGCTACCTTAAGCTCGGCAGCGTGCCTTTTCTCTCGGTCGGCGACATGGTTAAAGTCTCGCCGCAGCTAATCCGCTTACAGGCGTGGCGCAGCGTTTACAGCATGGTGTCGAAGTTTATTAAAAACGAACATCTGCGCCAGGCGTTCTCTTTTCACTCGCTGCTGGTGGGCGGCAACCCTTTTGCGGCCTCGTCCATTTATACGCTGATCCACGCGCTGGAGCGCGAGTGGGGCGTCTGGTTTGCGCGCGGCGGCACCGGCGCGATGATCCAGGGCCTGACCCGACTTTTTTGCGAGCTGGGCGGTCAACTTGAACTGAACACGCCGGTTAAAAAGCTGGAAACGGAAGGCGACCATATTACGGCGGCGATCACCGCCGATGGTCGACGGATTGAAGTCGCGGCCGTCGCTTCCAATGCCGATGTGGTGCAAACCTACGCCAAACTGCTTGGTCATCATCCTCACGGCGCTGCGCAGGCCGCCGTGCTGAAGAAAAAAAGCATGAGCAACTCGCTGTTTGTGATCTATTTTGGCCTGAACAATCCGCACAGCCAGCTGGCGCACCATACGGTCTGCTTCGGGCCGCGCTACAAAGAGCTGATTGAGGAGATTTTCCATCATGACAAGCTGGCGGATGACTTCTCTCTTTACCTGCACTCGCCGTGCGTAACCGATCCCTCGCTGGCGCCGCCGGGCTGCGGCAGCTTCTATGTGCTGGCGCCAGTGCCTAACTTAGGAACGGCGAACCTGGACTGGGACGTGGAGGGGCCGCGCCTGCGCGATCGCATCTTCGCCTATCTGGAGGAGCACTACATGCCGGGCCTGCGCGAGCAGCTGGTGACGCAGCGTATCTTTACGCCGTTTGATTTCCGCGACCAGCTGGACGCGCATCTGGGCTCCGCCTTCTCCGTAGAGCCGCTGCTGACGCAGAGCGCCTGGTTCCGGCCGCACAATCGCGACAGCAAAATCGATAACCTCTATGTGGTCGGCGCGGGCACCCATCCCGGCGCGGGCATTCCCGGCGTGATCGCTTCTGCGAAAGTGACCGCCAGCCTGATGCTGGAGGACAGGGCACGATGAATGAGGCGCTGCTCAGCCATGCCACGGAAACCATGGCGGCGGGATCGAAAAGCTTCGACACCGCCGCCAAACTGTTCGATCCGGCCACCCGGCGCAGCGCGCTGATGCTTTACGCGTGGTGCCGCCACTGCGACGACGTGATCGACGATCAGCAGCTGGGCTTTCAGGCCGCCGCCGCGCAAAGCACGCCGCTGCAAAGGCTGGAAACGCTGAAGGCGTTAACGCTGCGCGCCTGCGCGGGCGAGCCGATGAGCGATCCCGCTTTCGCCGCGTTTCAGGAGGTGGCGCTGGCCCATGCCATTCCGCAGCAGCAGGCGTTCGATCATCTGGAAGGCTACGCCATGGACGTGCGTGGCGATCTTTACCCCACGCTGGACGATACGCTGCGCTACTGCTATCACGTAGCGGGCGTGGTCGGCCTGATGATGGCGCGAGTGATGGGCGTGCGTGATGAAGCGGTGCTGGATCGGGCCTGCGATCTGGGGCTGGCTTTTCAGCTGACCAATATCGCCCGCGATATCGTTGAGGACGCCGGAAACGGCCGCTGCTATCTGCCAATTAACTGGCTGGCTGAAGAAGGACTCACGCTGGAGAACTATGCGCAACCGGCCAGTCGCGACCGGCTGGCGAAAGTGGCGCAGCGGCTGGTGGCGGCGGCTGAACCTTACTATGCGTCGGCCGAGGTGGGCCTGGCCGGCTTGCCGCTGCGCTCCGCCTGGGCTATCGCCACCGCGCGCGGCGTCTATCGGGAAATTGGCGTGAAGGTCGATCGCGCCGGCAGCAAAGCCTGGGATCGCCGCCAGGGCACCAGCAAGGCGGAAAAGCTGGGCCTGCTGGCGGGCGGGGCGGTCAGGGCGCTGGCTTCTCGCGGGAAGCAGGCTGCGCCGCCTCGTTCTGCGGCCCTGTGGCAGCGTCCCGGCGGCGGCGGCGACCGTGCCGCTGGCGCAGCGTAGCCTGAAGTTTATCTACCGGCGGCGCATAGAGAAAACCGAAAGAGACGCAGCCTTCCCGGCCGCGCACCGCGTGATGCAGACGATGCGCCATATACAGGCGTTTCAGATAGCCACGGCGGGGCACGTAGCGGAAAGGCCAGCGCTGGTGCACCAGACCGTCGTGCACCATAAAATAGAGCAGGCCATAGGCGGTCATACCTGCGCCGATCCATTGCAGCGGCCAGTAGCCGATGCTGCCCAGATAGATCAGCACGATAGAGAGCACGGCGAACACCACGGCGTACAGATCGTTTACTTCAAACCAGCCCTTGCGCGGCTCGTGGTGGGAAAGGTGCCAGCCCCAGCCCCAGCCGTGCATAATATATTTGTGCGCCAGCGCCGCGATAATCTCCATCGCGGCGATAGTCGCCAGCACAATCAATGTGTTGTACAGCCACAACATAGTTTTTTCCATCCGGTATCAGGTGGGTTAAGCGTAGTTCAGCGCTATTACTCCTGCACGGCTTCTAACATCTTCACCATCGCCCGCAGATTGGCGGAGCCGCTGCCTTTGCGCCACACCAGCCAGATCGCCAGCTCGCCCATGCTGTCGCTCAGCGGCCAGGCGCTGACGCTGTCTCTGCCGGGCATACTCTCCAGCATACTTTTCGGGATCAGCGCCAGCCCGGCGCCCGCGCTGACGCAGGCCAGAATGCCGTGATAGGACTCCATCTCGAAAATCTTGCCGGGCGACGCGTTTTCACGGGCGAACCAGTTCTCGAACAGACGGCGATAGGAGCAGTTGGCGCGGAAAGCGTAAATAGTGGCGCCTGAAATTTCCCTGGCGCAGGTGACCGGCGGATGGTTCAGCGAAGAGATCAGCACCATCTCCTCGTTAAAAACCGGGATGCCTTCCAGCTGCGGATGCTTCGGCGGCCCGTCGATAAATACCGCGCTGAACTCGCCCGCCAGCAGCCCGTCGGTCATCGCGCCGGACGGCCCGGTAGAGAGATCCAGCTCTACCTCCGGCCAGGCCTGATGATAGCGGGCAATCAGCGGCGGCAGCCGCACCGCGGCGGTGCTCTCAATCGCGCCAAGGGTAAAGACGCCGGCAGGATGCTGGCTGGAAACCTGAAGGCGCGCCTCCTCAGTCAGTGCCAGGATGCGGTTGGCGTAATCCAGCAGCGTGCGGCCCGCGTCGGTAATATGCAGGCGCAGTTTTTCGCGGCTGAACAGCGCCGTGCCCAGCTCGTCCTCCAGCTGGCGCAGGCGGGTAGAAATATTAGAAGGAACGCGGTGCAGTTTACCCGCTGCCGCCGTCACGCTGCCTTCTTCCGCGATGGCGCGGAACACTTCCAGCTGGGTCAGATCCATAAACATTCTCATTTTGAGCAGGATATTTTCATTATTATTCATTTTTCAGGAAGGATGCGCAAGGCTAAGATAGCGTCACTATCACCAACCGGCCTGAGAGGCCGACGGAGGATCTTATGACGACTTCATCAGCAGTTCAGGCGGGCGCCGTATCCCGTAACCCTTTTACCGGCGACATCATTCGCCAGACGCCTTTCGCTACCGCCGCCGAGGTGGAAACCGCGCTGGCGCAGGCCCAAGGCGCGTTTCAGCACTGGCGTCACAGCGAGGTGGCGGAACGCAGCCAGCTGTTGCTGAACATGGCGGCCAGCCTGCGTAAACATGCTCGCGCGCTGGCGGAAATGATGACCGACGAAATGGGCAAGCCGATTACCCAGAGCCTGGCCGAAGTGGAAAAATGCGCGCGCCTGTGTGAATGGTATGCGGAACAGGGGCCAACAATCCTGGCGCCGGAAGCCACGCTGGTTGAAAACGAAAAAGCGCACGTCAACTATCTGCCGATTGGCCCGATCCTGGCCGTGATGCCGTGGAACTTCCCGGTATGGCAGGTGCTGCGCGGCGCGGTGCCGATTATTATGGCGGGCAACAGCTATCTGCTGAAACCTGCCCCAAGCATTATGGGCAGCGCGCTGCTGCTGCAATCCGTGCTGGCGGAAGCGGGCGTGCAGCAGGGACTGTTTAGCGTCCTGAATGCCGATAACGACGCCGTCGCTACTATTATCAAAGACTCACGCATCGCGGCCGTGACCCTGACCGGCAGCGTGCGCGCAGGCGCGGCTATTGCGGCGCTGGCGGGCGCGGCGGTGAAGAAAAGCGTGCTGGAGCTGGGCGGTTCCGATGCCTTTATCGTGCTGGCCGACGCCGATATCGATGCGGCGGTGAAAGGCGCGGTGGCGGGTCGCTTTATGAACGGCGGCCAGGTCTGTATGGCTGCTAAGCGGATTATCGTGGAGGAGGCCGTTTTTGCCGAGTTCCGCGACAAATTCGTGGCGGCGGTAAAAGAGCTGGTGGTGGGCGATCCGCGTGACGAGGCGACCTATATCGGCCCGATGGCCCGTTTCGATCTGCGCGACGAGCTGGATTCTCAGGTTCAGGCTACCATCGCCGAAGGCGCGGAGTGCCTGCTGGGTGGCCACGTGATGCAGGGCAAGGCGAACTTCTATGCGCCTACCGTGCTGAGCAACGTCAAACCCGGCATGACCAGCTTTAAGCAGGAGCTGTTTGGCCCGGTTGCTTCGCTGATTGTGGCGAAGGACGCGGACGACGCGATTGCGCTGGCTAACGACTCCGAGTTCGGCCTGGGCGGCAGCCTGTGGAGCCGCGACGTGGCGAAAGCCCGCAGGCTGGCCGCGAAGGTGGAAACCGGCGGCATGTTTATCAATACGCCGAGCTTCTCCGACCCGCGCGTGCCGATTGGCGGCGTTAAGCACAGCGGCTACGGTCGCGAGCTGTCCCACTTTGGTATTCGGGAATTTACCAACGCGCAGACCGTCTGGGCAGAATCCTGATTGGATCCTTTGGGCAGGACGCTGAGCTGTCCGTCTGCGCAGGCGCCTGATTTGACCCTTTGGGCTGCATCCTGAGCCGATCGTCTGCGCAGGCGCCTGATCTAAGGCGTTTTCCCGCTCTTAAGCCATTGCTCAACCCCTTCCGCCGGAAGGGGTTTACTGCAAAAGTAGCCCTGAATTTCATCACAGCCGAATCCGCGCAGCATCAGCAGCGTTTCCTCATCCTCCACGCCCTCCGCCAGCACAATATAGTTCAGCTCCTTAAGCATGGTTATCACGTGGCGCGCCACAATCTGGCTGCCGCCGTCGGCAGCAAGCGGCGCGATCAGCGAACGATCCAGCTTGATGACGTCCATTGGAATGCGCTTCAGATAGTTAATATTGCTGTAGCCGCTGCCGAAATCGTCCAGTGCCAGCGTGAAGCCGCGCAGCTTGAGCTGATTCAGGCCGCGCATCGCATCCGGACTTTCCAGCAGCTTTTCCGTTTCCAGGCACTCGATACTCAGCAAATCGCTGGAGAGGCCCGCCCGCAGCAGCATCCTTTCCAGCCAGTCGGCAAAGCCTTCACGGGCCAGATCGCTGACGCTGACGTTGACCGACACGGGCAGGTTAATGCCTTTTGCCCGCCAGAGCTTAAGCTGCGCCAGCACGCTGACGATCACCCAGTCGGTGACGCCAGCCATCAGGTTGGTTTGCTCCGCCAGCGGCAGAAACTGTAACGGCGGCAGGTTGCCGAGGCGGGGATGCTGCCAGCGCAGCAGCGCCTCCATGCCTACCGGCAGGCCGCTGTGCAACGAGATCTGCGGCTGATAAACCAGATAAAGCCCGCCTTCGCTGCGCAGCGCTTCCGCCAGATCGTGCAGCAGCAGAAAATCCAGCTTGCGGCGGTTATCGCTCTCCAGATCGAAAGCGGCGTAGGGCAGGCCCTGGCCGATAGCCTCATGCAGCGCGCTGACGCCGCGCCGCAGCGCTTCAACCGGCGGGCAGAGCGCAGGCGCAAAAGAGACTTCGCCCAGGTGAAGAGTCAGATCGATAGCAATCTCTTCGCCTATACGCGCGCGTACCTGACCCAGCTTTTCGCTCAGCTGTTTTGGCCAGCCGGACGTTTTACCGGCGGAAAGCAGCGCAAACCGGCCTTTCGACACGGTATAAAGCCGGTCATCGTCTCTGAGCTGCAGGCGCGTACGCAGCAGGGCGGCGATGTTTTGCAGCAGAGCTTCCAGCGCATACATCCCCAGCGCGCGGGCGATGTCGTAGGCGCGTGCCATATCAATGCAGTCAATCAGTACCAGGCTGTAGGGCTGAATAATGCCGCCATCCTCCAGCTGCTCCAAATCACGCAGCAGGCTCTGACGATTGGGCAAAAGAGTGACAACGTCACGCAGGCTGGTGTGATACCAGGCGTCCAGCCAGGCGGTCATGATCTCCGCCAGCAGCTCCAGCAGCTTCACCTGTTCCTCAGTGAAAATATGCGGCAGCACGTCCGTAACACACAGGGTGCCGACAATGGCGCCGTCGCGCATTTTCAGCGGCGCGCCCGCGTAAAAACGGATATAGGGCGAGTCTTTAATCAGCGGGTGCGCCTTAAACCGTTCGTCCAGATGGGTGTCGGGACAGACCATGACCTCGCCGCTGGCGAGCGTGTGCCGACAGAGCGCGTCTTCCAGCGAGCTTTGCTGTAGCGAGAAATTCCGCGCCGCCTTAATGTATTGCTGGTGCTCGTTCATAATCGACACGAAGCTACCGGGAATATTCAGCAGCTCGCTGGTGAGCCGGGTGAACTTGCTGAGAATTTCATCCCGTCCCGCGTCGTCTGCTGTCAGCATCTCTAACGCCAGCTGGTAGCGGGTTTCGCCTTGAGGAGTCGGCATTCTGGTGTTCCTGAAACGATTCAAAATGGATGTATGCCGCTTTTCAGGCCAGGCTTAAGGTCTGGTCGCATACAAGCGGCTTTTTATTTTTATCTGACTTTGGTGATGCTATGTCCGATACTGCTGAAACTCTGCCGTCGCAGGAGCGCATTGTGCTCTATGACGGCGTGTGCAAACTCTGTAACGGCTGGGTCAATTTTCTGCTGCGCTATGACAGGCGCCGCACCGTACGCCTGGCCGCGGTTCAGACTGAAAAAGGCAAATCCCTGCTGAAAGCCGCCGGTATGTCGCCTGACGAAATCAATACCATTGTGCTGCTTGAACGGGGGCAGGTTTATCTGCGCGCCGACGCTATTTTCCGCGTTATGCTTGGGCTGCCTTGGCCGTGGCGAGCGCTTTCGGTACTGCGCTTCTGTCCAAAGTTCATCAGCGACCGCTGCTACAATCTGATCGCACAAAACCGTTATCGGCTGTTTGGCCGATTTAATGAGCGACAAAAACCGCCGGCGGACTATCCGGGCCGGTTTATCGACAGGTAACAAACACTACTGGCTTTCGTTGTGCGGCAGGTTATGCTGGAAAATCAACGTATTTATTGCCTGAGGTGAAAATTGTCCGTGCGATTAAATGAATTTCAACAGCCGGTTGGTGAACCGCTTCCCGAATGGACGCCGCGCCCTTTGCCTGAACGCATGGCGCTGGCGGGGCGCTTCTGCGTGCTGGAGCCGCTGGAAAGCGCCCGTCACTATGAGGATCTGCTGGCCGCGTGGCGCGGCGCCGAAGACGATCGGGACTGGACTTATTTGCCTGCCGGCCCTTTTAACGCGGAGGAGCTTCGCGACTATCTTGCCCGGGCCGAAGCCAGCCGCGATCCGCTGCATTTCGCCGTAATCGACCGACAAAGCGGCCGCGCGGTCGGCACGCTGGCGCTGATGAGAATTGAGCCAGCGCACGGCGTGATGGAGGTGGGATACGTGACCTTTTCGCCCGCGTTGAAGCGCACGCCGCTCTCTACCGAAAGCCATTTTCTGCTGATGCGTTACGCCTTCGATCGGCTGGGCTATCGTCGATACGAATGGAAGTGCGACAGCCTCAACGCGCCTTCGCGGCGGGCAGCGGAGCGCCTCGGCTTTCGCTATGAAGGGCTGTTCCGTCAGGCCATCGTCTATAAGGGTCGCAGCCGCGATACCGCCTGGTTTTCCATTATTGATAAAGAATGGCCCGCGCTGCGCGAAGCCTTTGAGCGTTGGCTGGACGTCAGCAATTTTGACGCGGCAGGCGTGCAGCGGCATTCGCTGGCCGATTTACGCCAGCAGCGGGCATAATCCTAATTTTCTTCATATTATTAAACAAGAAGTCATTAACTTTACTAACCTTTTACAGTCTGCGCTGCCGCATTGCTTTCGGGCCGCGCGCATTTTCCCTGTTTAAGGAGCCGGTAAATGACTTCCCAGGTAACATCCCGCCATTCGACTTTTGCGGTGGCCGTTTATTCGCTGTTTCATCCTGTCCCGCTCGGCTTTTTTGTGGCGGGCTGGATCTTCGACATTATTTATCTCTACAGTACCGAAATCTTCTGGACGCAGGCGGCGAGCTGGCTGATCGCTATCGGGTTGATAATCGCGATTATTCCTCGCCTGATTAACCTTGTGCAGGTTTGGGTAGGCGTCTCTTATCCGCAGGGATCGGCGATAAAAGTGCATTTTTGGGCTTATCTGCTGGCTATTATCCTGGAAATCTTTAACGCCTTTATACACAGCCGCGACGCGTGGGCCGTGGTGCCTGCCGGCGTTATTCTCTCCACCCTGGCGGTGGTTCTGATGCTGTTCGCCAACGTGCAGCTCGCCGTGCGCGATCGCACCGCTTAAGGAGGAGTTATGAAAACGTCAACCACACTCTCACTGCTGGCCGTATCGGTTTCGCTGCTGCTCGCCGGCTGTGACGACGGCGCTAAAATCGATCCTGCAAAGCAAACCGGTGCAAATCCGGAGCTGCCGGCGGCAAAAAACTTCCTTGTCCCACCCATGAAGGTTCCGAACGGTACGTCATGGAAGGAGGGTGAAAAGCCCAAAGTCGCGGATGGCCTGAAGATAGAGAAAGTTGCGGACGGTTTTCAGCATCCGCGCCAGCTCTACACGTTGCCAAACGGCGATATCCTGGTGGTGGAAGGCAGCGCTCCGGCAGCGCCGACCAGCCAGCCGAAGCAGCTGGTGACCGGTCTGGTTCAAAAGGCCTCCGGCAAGGGCGGCGCCGGCGGCAATCGCATTACGCTGCTGCGCAGCAGCGACGGCAAAAGCTGGCAAAAATATCCTTTCCTGGAAAACCTGCGTTCGCCGTTTGGCGTGCAGCTGATCGGCGACACGCTGTATGTGGCGAATGCCGACTCGCTGATGAAATATCGGTATGAGAGCGGCGCGACGAAGATTACCGATCCCGGCACCGAGCTGACCGAGCTGCCGGGCGGGCCTATTAACCATCACTGGACCAAGTCGCTGCTGGCCAGCCCGGACGGCAGCAAACTCTATGTTGGCGTCGGCTCCAACAGTAATATCACTGAAAACGGCATCGGCGCGGAGTATCGTCGGGCCGACATCCTGGAAGTCGATGCGGCTAGCGGCGCCAGCCGGATCTACGCCAGCGGGCTGCGCAACCCCACCGGGATGCAGTGGGAGCCGCAAACCGGCAAGCTGTGGGCCATCGTTAACGAGCGCGATGAAATCGGTGCCGATCTGGTGCCGGACTACCTGACTTCGGTACAGGAAGGTGGCTTTTACGGCTGGCCTTACAGCTATTTCGGCCAGCACGTGGACGAACGCGTGCAGCCGCCGCGCCCGGATCTGGTGAAAAAAGCGATTAAGCCTGACTATGCGCTCAGCTCGCACGTGGCGCCGCTGGGACTGTGGTTCTATACCGGCACCAACCTGCCGGAGAAATACCGTGGCGGCGCTTTTGTCAGCGAGCACGGCAGCTGGAACCGCAAGCCGCTGAACGGCTATCAGGTGGTGTGGGTCGCCTTCCGCAACGGTATGCCGCAGGGTCAGCCAGAGCCGGTGGTCACCGGCTTCCTCACTGACGATCAAAAATCGGTTCGCGGCCTGCCGGTAGGCCTGACCATGGATAAACAGGGCGGCCTGATGATTGCCGACGATGCCGGAAACGTGGTCTGGCGCGTCACCGGCGCGACTGCGCCTTAACTTTATTATCAACCTCTGCCGCCGTGGTGGCGCTGTAAAAACGGCGGCGCGTCCTTTTAAATTTGTCATCACTATCAAGCCGCCCGGCATTCTGCCCGGCGGCTTTTTTGCGCGGTTTTCCAGGGACTATTTGTGCGGGTGGTCAGACGCTGAGCAAATATCCGCTTGCGGTTAAGATATATCATAGATATATTTTCCTCCGCTATTGAGAATAATTACGGTTTACTATTACGGGCCAGCCCCCGTCAGGAGAATTATTTTGACCGAAAAAACAGGTCGCGCTCCCCGTCGCGTAAGAAATGAACTGCGTTTTCGTCCGGTAGAAGTGATTGCGAAAACTTTCGTCGCCAACAGCTTCTACCGCATTGAGTTCGGCGGCGAAGCGCTGGCCGGTTTTAATTCGGCGGGCTTCGACGATCACGTTAAGGTCTTTTTCCCGGATCCCGCCACCGGCGAGCTTTATCTGCCCCAGGTCACGGAAGAGGGCATCGTCTGGAAAGACGGCATTCGTCCGCTGGCGCGCGACTACACGCCGCTGTACTTTAACGCGCAGAAAAACAGGCTGACGTTGGATTTTTATCTGCACGAGTCGGGCGTAGCCAGCGACTGGGCCGTTACGGCGCACCCTGGCGACAGGCTGGCCATCGGCGGCCCGCGCGGCTCGCTGATCGTGCCGGAGGATTACGCTTTCCAGCTTTACGTCTGCGATGAAACGGGGCTGCCCGCGTTCAAACGACGGCTGACCTCGCTTGGCGACAGGCCGGTAAGGCTTTATGCCTTTGTCGACGCAGCGCAGGGCAAAGCCTATCTCGGCGATCCGCCAAACGTGGAAATCGTCTGGCTGGGCAGCGGCAAAATGCAGGCTGGCGTCGGATCGCTTATCGCCGACCTGGATAAGGTTGCCTTACCGACGGACGACTACTTTATCTGGCTGACGGGCGAAGGCGCGGCGGTGAAGCAGCTCAGCGACTACTTTATCGGCAAGCGCGAGCGCGACGCCGATTTCGTCCGTGCAGTGGCTTACTGGCACGATAAGTAGGGTTGTTGTATTTTTCAGGGGGCTAACTTACTATCAATCCCCTTCAAACAGGCTCGGGCAGGCGATGAAATCACAGCGCAGTTCTCAATATGACTTATCCGGCGGCCCGGCCAGCGCCGCACGGAGAAAACGGCGTGAAAAGATGCTGGACGCCAGCGACGTTCGCCTGCTGCTTCTGCACTTTATCGCACAGGGCGCCGCACACGGCTATGAGCTAATCAAGACGATTGAAGAGCTATCCAAAGGCGAATACAGCCCCAGCCCCGGCATTATTTATCCCAACCTGACGCTGCTGGAAGAAATGGAATGCATCGAATCCCGCGATCCGCAGGCGGCGCGCAAGGCCTATAGCCTGACCCGGGAAGGAGAGCGCCAGCTGGCAGAAGGGCAGGAAATGCTGCATGACATCATTAACCGACTCAGCTCGATGGCGATCCTCGTCAATAACCGCAGCATTCCGGAAGTGGAGCGGGCCATCAACAATATGCGTATGGCGCTGAATATGCGCCTTTCCCAGTCGGCGCTGCCGCAGCAGACGCTGCACGACATCATTGATGCGCTGGATGAAGCCGCGCGTAAAATCGAGCGCAGCTGATGCAGGGCCATTTGCCTATCAACATAAATAATCACGTTTTTTTTCTAATGTTACCGGTAACTTTGCCGATATAAGTCGCTTCTGAAACAATAATCAGGTGTGGCTATGTCCGTTTTTTCCCGAATCAAAACCTCCTCGTTCTTGCTCAGCACGATCATTGCCTTCGGCACCCTACAGCTTGTCGCTGGCATCCTCTTCCTCAGCGCGCTGGATCACAATAAAGAGAGCTTCGAAACCGCCTCGACGGCCAGCGATCAGGTGACCGCGCTGACCAATGCCTGGTATGAACTTAACGCGGCGCGTGCGGACGTTAACCGCGTGGTGATCTGGCTGCAAAAAGAGGGGCCGACCAGCAGCGTAGTGGGCGGTATGGTCGCGCACGGCAAAGCGCAGCTGGCGCTGGCCGATCGCGATTTTAAAAACTACCAGAACGGGCCGGTTATTCCCGGACTCGATGCCACGCTTAACAGCAGGCTGGCGCAAAGCTACCAGGCGTACGCCGGACAGCTTAATCAGCTGATGGAAATCGCTTCACGCCGCGATTTAACCGGCCTGTTCAGCATTAACGTTGCGGGCAACCAGAAGATTATGCAGGGCGATTACGATCGCTGGCGCGCCGCCGTTGGCCAGCTGTCGAAGACCACCTCCGCTGAAAGCAAGCAGGTATTCACGCAGATGCTGTGGCTGATGGGCGCTATTTTGCTGGTGGTGCTGAGCGCTGTGATCGTGAGCTGGTCGGTGATCAAACGCGTGCTGATCCAGCCGCTGGCGCGCGCGCTGGGGCATATCAACGCTATTGAACAGGGCGATCTGACGGAGCAGATAGCGGTCGATCCGCGCGCCCGTAACGAGATGGGCCATCTGCTTTCCGGCCTGGCGGTAATGCAACAGTCGCTGGTGAAAACCGTGGGTAACGTGCGCAACGGCGCGGATACGATTTTAACCGGCGTCAGCGAAATTGCGGCGGGCAACAACGATCTCTCATCCCGTACGGAAGAGCAGGCAGCCTCGCTGGAGCAAACCGCCGCCAGCATGGAACAGATCACCGCCACGGTGAAGCAGAACGCGGACAATTCGCATCAGGCGGCGAAGCTGGCGCTTTCTGCCGCGCAAACGGCGGAGAAGGGCGGCGCTATCGTGGACGGTGTGATAAAAAGCATCTTTGGGCTACAGGAAAGCTCTAAAAAAATCGCGGAAATCACCGGCGTAATTGAAAGCATCGCTTTCCAGACCAATATTCTGGCGCTGAACGCGGCGGTAGAAGCCGCCCGCGCTGGCGAAAACGGCCGTGGCTTTGCGGTGGTGGCGGGAGAAGTGCGCAACCTGGCGCAGCGCAGCGCCGTAGCGGCGAAAGATATCAACGCGCTGATCGCTGAATCCTCGGCCCGCGTTGACAACGGTTCCCGGCTGGCCGGACAGGCGGAAGAGTCAATGAGCGGTATCCTTAGCTCGGTACAGCAGGTACGCGATATCATGGATGAGATCTCCTCTGCCTCTGAGGAGCAGAGCCGGGGCATCAGTCAGGTCGGCATCGCGGTGTCGGAACTCGATCAGGTGACGCAGCAGAACGCCGCGCTGGTGGAGCAATCTTCTTCAGCCGCCGCCTCGCTGGAAGAGCAGGCCGCTCGCCTGAACGAAGCGGTAGCCGTGTTTCGCCTGGCCGGCAGGAAAGAGGTAGCCCGTCGTTCTGGCGTGACAGCGCTGAAATCGCCGGTGCTGGCGACCGCCTCAACGGATAACTGGGAAGCCTTCTGACCGGCGTTTAAACGTTATTAATCAAAGGCCCGATCTGTCTTCGGGCCTTTGCGTTTGCCGTCAGATCTCGCTGTAGCGAACCGCCTCAACAAACTTCGCAAAGGCGGAGGTATGCTGGCGGCGGCTGGGGTAGTACAGGTAATAGCCCGGAAAAGGCGCGCACCACTCTTCCAGCACCTTTTCCAGCTGGCCTGCCTTAACCGCTTCCTCAACGGTATCCTCAGGCACCATCGCCAGGCCAATCCCTGCCACGGCAGCTTTAATTCGGGTTTGCAGATTATTCAGCGTCAGCTGGCCGTCCACCTTCACGCGGATTTCGCGCTGAGCTTTAGCAAACTCCCAGGCATAGATGCTGCCCATGGTCGGCAGGCGCATATTGATGCAGTTGTGCTGCTGCAGATCCTGTGGCGTAGCGGGCCTGCCGTAGCGAGCGAAATAAGCGGGCGAGCCCACTACAACCATCCGCCAGTCCGGCCCGATCCTGACGGCAATCATATCCTTTGCAACCTGTTCGCCCAGCCGTACGCCCGCGTCAAAACGGCCGCTGACGATATCCGTCAGGGAATTATCGGACATAATTTCGATATTCACTTCCGGCCACGCCTGTAAAAACTGTTCTACTGCGGGCCACAGGGCGAAGGTAAGGGCGTGCTCGCCCACGTTAAGGCGAATATTGCCTGACGGCCTGTCGCGCAGTTCATGCAGGGCAGCCAGCTCGTTTTCAATCTCTTCAAGGTGCGGGCCAATGGTTTTTATCAGGCGTTCGCCCGCTTCGGTAGGGGCGACGCTGCGCGTGGTTCGGGTTAACAGACGCAGCTGCAGCCGCTCCTCCAGCCCGCGTATGGCATGGCTTAAAGCGGACTGGGAAACGCCCAGCCTGGCCGCCGCGCGGGTAAAGCTTCTCTCGCGAGCGATCACCATCAGCGAGATAAGGTCGTTAAAATTTTCTTTCAGCATGGCTATCTCAGAGGTGAACAAGGCAGGGAACCAAGTGTAACCTGGCTGGGGCCGGGGTGCGACGGCTTCCTGCCATTCACCTGAGTAATTCTAAATTAAATCAAAGCACTGCAAAAAAGGCAGGCTTATCTTTACGGCAAAAGCGGGCCAGGTTTTTGAATCCGTCGCGCGTGCGGCATTTTCGCTTTATTCTGGTCATTATTGGTACTTTTTAAGCGCTTTTTTCCGCTAATCTGAATGTTGCCCCGGCGTTTTTTAATCAGAAATTTCTTATTCAGTTACCCTGTTTTTTACCTCTCTTTTTGCCCGGGAAATTCGGCGCAATCCAGAAAGTGCTCTCGATGAAAACAGAACTATCTTAATTACAAAATCGCTACAAGCTATCTCAGGTGAGCAAATAAAAGCGGCAGTGGCGCAGATATTAACCGGACATCATTTTTACAAATACTAATACTTTAAATGTAGGGCAGAAGAAAAGTCCTGGTCCGGTTCGGGTCGACCAAATCTTATATAAGCGGCTGTTATATTTTTATTGATCTCACTCAATTTTGTTAACCTTTTGTTTACTTTTTTCTGATTAAGGCTGGCCTCTATTTTACGTGTCGGATAGAGTTGTTGTGTCAGAGAAGGAGGCCGCAATGCGCCAACAGGCCCGTGATGCCTGGCTTCTTACTTTTCAGAAAAAAATATGAGACGGTAAATGTAACATTTTATTTCATGTGGTGTCTTTCTGTGTATATTGTTGCAGCCAGTATTAACCGGGGTGCTTCGCCAGATTGACGACAAATTTTAACTAAATTTTAACTATTGCCTGCGTAAGCATCACCGCTTTTAGCAGCAACTATTTTGCCAGTTTTGATATTAAGAATATGCCTGTATTTACTTGCGACGGCCGATGTGATGGAGTACCGGGGCGTCATGGAATGAATACCAGGGCAAATTTGAATTCTAATAACATTACTCAGTGCGGTTAGCATTATTTTCTATGAGGTGGCGGTATGAGAGTCGGCGTATCTAACGATAACTACCCGGAGAAACGGACGATAATTGTTGATGCTGACGTGGAATATGTGAACTTCAAAAACAAGAATATTTATTCTTATATAAATCTTCTGAACATGAAGTTTCTTAAAAAAGACAAAATTTTCCTGTTTCGGCCGCTGGTCGGTTCGCAGAAAAAAAACATTGATGTCTTTCACGTTTTCAACGAGATAGCAATAACCGACCGTAAATGGGTGGCGACGTTTGAAACCGAGCTGCCACGCATCCTGCCGCCTAAAAACGGCAGCAAAGAGGACAATCGCGCAAAGCTGCAACGGCTCTCTTCAGCGCTGACAGCCAATAATTGTTTAGCGCTGATCGCGCTTTCCGGCGCGGCCTATAAGATGGAAATGAAGCTGTTCAACGACAGCCCGGAGCTGTCGCGCGTGCTGCGCGACAAGATGGTGGTTATGCATCCGCCGCAAAAGCTCTATATGACCGAGCGACCGGCGCGTAATGCCGCCGACCCGGTTCATTTTGTTTTTATTGGCAAAGACTTTTATCGCAAAGGCGGCGGCGAAATCGTGCAGGCCTTCGGCGAACTGCTGGCCGCCAACGCTATCCAGCCGGAACAAATCAAAGTTACGCTGATAGGCGATCTTGAGAAAACGAACAACTACGCGTTCGGCCCTTATCAGGACGATCCGGCGTTTGCCCGTGAGACGGAAGCGACCATTGCCCGCTACGATCTTTTCGAGCATCACAGCGCCATGCCGAATGATAAAGTGATGCAGCTGCTGCAAAAAGCGGATGTCGGCCTGCTGCCAACCTGGGCTGAAACCTATGGGTTTTCCGTGCTGGAGATGCAGTCCTGCGGCTGTCCGGTGATCACCACTAACGTGCGTGCGCTGCCGGAAATCAATCCGCAAGAGGCGGGCTGGTTGATTAGTCATCCGCTGAACGACGATTGCGACTATGCCATTACTTCTCTGCAAGACCGCGATGCCCTGCGTCGTAAAACGGTCGACCGCATGAAAAACATTATTGAGGATATTATTCGCCATCCTGAACAGATCCACGATAAAGCCAATGCGGCTATCGCCAGGATCCAGTCTGAGCATAACGTAGAAGCGTATCAGGCCAGGCTGAAGAAGCTTTACAGCAAATAACCTCACCACGCTTAAACAACGCCGGGAGCATGCTCAGTCTCCCGGTCTGTACAACGCCGCCTTATCCCTTTTCAGCATGCGCAATAAACAAACGCTGACGATTTCCGCGCTTTAAATGCCTGCTTTATGCACTCAGTAATGCGTATCCGGAATGCCTGCTTTATGCACTCAGCAACGCATACCTGAAATGCCTGCTTTATGCACTGAGTAATGCGTACCCGTTATGCCCGCTTTATGCACTCAACAACGCATAACTGAACTACCCGCTTTATGCAGACAGCAATGCGTACGCGACATAATCCTTCCGCTCCTGAATTATCACCTAAAATACATTAATTAAATGGTATTTTCTTTTTGACTGAATTTGGTTAATTTTACGTTGCGTAATTGTAATTTGAAATCAACTATCCCTGTGGTTAATTCGAGAGACGAAAATGATAAAGCTAACGAGTATTGTTATAGCAATCGTCGGTATTGCTATGCTTTACATGGGTGGGAAATTGCTGCTGTTGGGCGGGTCGCCATTCTATGTGGTGATAGCGATTGGCCTGTTGCTGACGGCTATTGCGCTGTTCAAAAATAAAAAAATTGCGCTGTCGATTTATGCAATTTTAATGTGGCTGGTGGTCGCCTGGACCATTTATGAGGTTGGTTTTGATAAGTGGCAGTGGATCCCGCGCGGCGACATTATTGGCCTGCTCGGCGTCTGGCTGGCTTTACCCTGGATTGTACGCCCGTTGTCAAAAGCGCAGGGCGCAGCTAAACCTGCCGGCTTCCATCCTTTTCTCGGCACGACAGTTATCGTTATTATCGCTCTCGTTATCGGTCTGGCTTTCTATGACCCTTATCCGCAGGCAGGCAAGCTGACCAACAAACGCACCCCGGTTGATACCGCCGTGGCGAGCAATGACTGGACGGCCTACGGCGGCACCAGCAACGGCCTGCGCTTCTCCGATCTGAAGCAGATCACTAAGGATAACGTCAGTAATCTGGAAGTGGCCTGGACCTATCACACCGGCGATCTGCGCACCGAAAAGGATGCGACGGAGTACACTTTTGAAGCCACGCCGCTGAAGGTGAACAACACCGTTTATTTCTGTACGCCGCATAATGAAGTTCACGCGCTGAATCCGGAAACCGGCGAGCTGAAGTGGAAATATCAGCCTGCGAAAGATCGTTCTTATCTGCAGCAGCACCAGACCTGTCGCGGCGTCAGCTATTATGCGCCAGAAGCGCAGCCAGCGTCAGCAGCAGAAGCGCCGGCCATGTGCCGCAAGCGCATTTTTAACGCGACGACCGACGCTAAGCTGATCGCGCTGGATGCGGACAGCGGCAAGCCATGCGCTGACTTTGGCGAAAACGGCATCGTTGATTTGCGTGCGAATATGGGCAACATTCGTCCACACGCGCTGATGCAGACCGCTGCACCGCTGGTTGCAGGTAACCTGGTGATCGTTGGCGGCTCGGTGATGGATAACGGCTTTAACAGCGGTAACCCATCCGGCGTTATTCGGGCTTATGACGTCACCAGTGGTCGCCTGGTCTGGAACTTCGATCCGGCTAATCCGCAGCAGACGCAGCCGCTGCTGGCAGGCCAGACCTATCCTCAGGACACGCCGGTTGCGTGGGCTACGCTGAGCGCCGATTTGAAAAATGGCCTGGTGTACGTGCCGTTCGGCAACGCATCGCCAGACGAGCTGGGCAATCGCCGCGACGCTAACAGCAATACAGAGAAGTTCCGCGATACCCTGGTAGCGCTGGATTTAAAAACCGGTGCCTTTAAGTGGCGCTTCCAGTCATCCAAAAACGACCTGTGGGATCGTGATAATCCTTCCCAGCCTTCGCTGCTGGATATCGACTATCAGGGCAGCCGTCAGCCAGTGGTGATCCTGCCAACCAAAACCGGCAACCTGTTTGTACTGAACCGGTTGACCGGTCAGGCCGTCTATCCTGTTAATCAGGTAGATGTTTCTACTACAGGCGGCGTGCAGGGCGAGAAGTTTTCGCCGACTCAGCCCGTTTCGGCGCTGAACTTTATCCCGGATCCGCTGAAAGAGAAGTCGATGTGGGGGCTGACGCCGTTCGATCAGATGGCCTGCCGCATCGAATTTAAATCTATGCGCTATGACGGCAACCCGTGGACGCCTTCTACCGAAGCGGGCACCATTGTCTTCCCCGGCAATATCGGCGTATTTAACTGGGGCTCGGTGGCCATCGATCCGGAACGTCAAATTCTGATCGCTTCGCCGGTACGTCTGGCTTACAAGTACAACCTGATCAAGCGTACCCCAGAAACGGAAAACAAACGTCTGTTTACTAAAGACGGCACGCCATACTGGAACGAGAACTTTGAAGGGGATTACGCGATCCATATTCAGCAGTTCGCCTCCAGCCTGGGGATCCCGTGCATTGCTCCGCCTTGGGGCCGTATGGTCGGTGTCGATCTGACTACCGGTAAAACCGAATGGCTGCGCCGCGTGGGCACTACCAAAAACCTGAAAACCACCTTCCTGCCGGGCCGCTTCCCGATTGGCTTCCCGATGGGCATGGTGGCGCACGGCGGGCCGCTGACTACGGCGGGCGATCTGGTGTTCCATGGCGCAACGGCGGATAACTTCTTCCGCGCTTACGACATCAATACGGGCGAGCTGCTGTGGCAAACCGAGCTGCCGGCAGGTGGTCAGGCGACGCCAGCCACCTATATGGGCGCGGATAACAAGCAGTATGTGATTATCGCCGCAGGCGGTCACGGTTCGCTGGGCACCAAAGCAGGGGACAGCGTTGTCGCCTGGCGCCTGAAGCAATAGTGGCGTAATAAAAACACGGACGGCAGGATGCCGTCCGTTATTCATTTGTTCATAACGATGTCGACATCACCGTCACACCAGCAAAAAACCGCAGCTTTACGTCCGCTCCGTCAGCAAAAAACCTCAGCTTTACGTCCGCTCCGTCAGACAAAAATCAGCTTTGCAGCAGTCAGGCTCAGGATCGCTACCGTAAACATGCAGGCCGTCAGCCACTTAGTCTGTCCGGTTAGCGCTTTATACATCTCGACCCGCAACAGGTTCAGATCGTTCCTGACCTCAGCCAGCTCTTCACGCGTAGCCAGTCCGAGGATATCGCTTTTGGTGGCAAAGGTCTCCATACGTTCAGCCATCACCTGCAGAGCGCTTTTGGTGGCGAAGGTGTCGGCGCGTTCAGCCAGCACCTGCAGATCGCTTTTGGTGGCGAAGGTGTCGGCGCGTTCAGCCAGCACCTGCAGATCGCTTTTAGTGGCAAAGGTGTCGGCGCGTTCAGCCAGCACCTGCAGATCGCTTTTGACAGCGTGCATTTCGGCTCGCGTAGCCAGCTCGCGAATATCGCTTTTAGTGGCGAAGGTGTCGGCACGCGAGGCCAGCGCGTTAAAATCGTTTTTAGTAACGAAAGTTTCGGCCCGCTCGGTTAATATCGCTAAATTGAGCTTTATCTGATGCGTATCCTGTTCCAGCCGGTCAAAACGGTTAACCTGCCTGCTCATCGGCTCTCCTCCCTGTGGTTTATCCCTTGCGCGCGCTCGTTTTTCCTTCCCGGACACGAGCGGCGATTTCCTTAACGCAACGCGATCGTAAAACATAGCAGAACTCCTTTTTCTGTCCTGCCGCTATATTATTGCGGCGAGAGAAGAATGAAAAAGGAATTTACTGCTGCCAGGGAGTTTAACACTGGATATTCGAGATGGCTTCAGCTTTTTGCAACACTGCCATGAGATTTACATTTTTTTCTGAAGCAGCTTCATATTAATGCCCAAATGCCCAAATGCTCAAATGGGCCGCACAGGAAATAACGGGCAGTCGGTATTAATGCTGCCCGTATAATAACGCTAACCCGTTAATTTAAACCTTAACGGTATTCAGCATATAGTCGGCCAGGCGCAGACTCAGCGCGGCGCCGGTCAGCGTCGGGTTCATGCAGGAGGCAGAGGGCATCACGCTGGTGCCGGCGATAAACAGGTTAGGGTGGTCGTGGCTCTGGCACTGTCTGTTAACCACGGAATCAGCCGGATTATCACCCATAATTGTGGTGCCCATAATATGCTGGCGATCCTGATAACCCGTATCAATTTTTGATATATCCGCATTTAGTAGCTGAGCAAATTTATCAAAATCCTTCAGGCCCTGTTCTTTTCCTGCGTGCCAGTAGTCGGTGACGCTGTAATATATTTCTGGTACAGGTATCCCTATTGCGTCCTTTTTGGTTTTGCTGGGGACGATACGATTTTCCACCAGCGGCAGCGTCTCAAAGTCGATAGCGAAATTAAGCGAACGCGCCGACATCCTTTTTAATTCCTCATCCAGCTTTGAGCCGAGCACGCCTTTCTTAATCAGCGAGGCCGCATAGTCCGCCGTTGGCACCGTATTACGCACTTTTATTTTATAGCTGGGGAAATCCTTGCGGAAATCACCGTCGCGATTGTTGAGGTAAACCAGCAGTTCCGTTGGCCCCTGGCCCGGCCAGACATCCTCATTCATCATTACGTTCATGCTGATGCCGGTATGGCCCATCAGATTGCGACCCACCTGGTCGGAGCTGTTGGCAATGCCGTGCGGATAGCGTTCGGAAGCGGACATCAGCAGCAGCTTGGGCGACTCAATCCCGTAGGCGGCCAGCACAAAGTAGTTAGCGGTCAGGTGATGGTTGCTGCCATCGGGACGGCGATACCAGATGCCGCTGATGTTACCTTGCTCATCGGCTTCTATTTTATAAACGACCGAGTTATCCAGCAGCTTCGCGCCGTGACGCTCCGCCTCATCAATATGCATTGAGCCGTCATATTTTGCCGCGATTGGGCAAACCGGATTGCAGTTATTGTTGCCCGCGCAGGCCGGGCGCTGACCATAAGGCCGCGTGGCGCGACCGTTCGGCTCCATCACCGGATGATAGCCGCCTTTGCCCAGCAGGACGGAAAGCCGTTTAAAAAGATAGCTGGGCTCCAGCCCCTTCATCGGAAAAGGCGTGGAGCGCGGCGGCCAGGCTTCGCCGCCGTGTCCGCTCTCATCCTGGCCGTCCATGCCGGACACGCCCAGCTCTCGTTCGGCCTCGCCGTACCAGGGCTCCAGATCCTGATAGGCGATGGGCCAGTCGCGACCGCGGCCATACAGGCTTTGCAGTTTGAAATCGTTCGGGATCATGCGCCACAGCGCGGAGCCAAAATGCCAGGTGGTGCCGCCAACCACGCGCAGGTATTTGGTCGGGTATTTTACCGGGCCGGCCTGCTGTAAGTAGTCGCCATAGGTTGAAGGGACGTGGGGCAAATCGGGATAGGGTGAACCCACGCCCTGGAGTTTCATATTGGTGAGGGACATCTTAAAAGGCGAATTGCGAAAGCGCTCGACGATTTCCTGACGCTTAACGCGCGGGCCGGCTTCGACGATAATCACCGATTTTCCCGCCTTTGCCAGTTGGGTCGCGACCAGACCGCCCATGACGCCGGAGCCAATGACGATCACATCGGCATCGATATTTTTCATTGCTGACCTTCCATTTTAACCGTTTCGGGATTGCTGCCCCAGGAATCCGGGCCGCTGCCATAGGTCGGCACCACCAGAATGCCCTGCGTTGGCTGATACATCATGGCGTCGGCGTAGGCGATAAGTTCGCTTTTCGCACCTTCGCCGACCACGCCGGTGTACCAGCTGCCAATAATCAGCGAGGCGGTGCGGAAAAGCGGCGTATCGCTGGCCGTGGCCTGCAAAAAGTCATCGACGTGGGCAAAGCGCCGTTCGGCGAGATAATCCGCCAGCGCGGCGAAGCGGGACGGGAAATCCGCATAGTGACGCTCCAACGCGGCATAATAACGCTGGCTGAGAATGGCGCTGACCGGGCGGCTGACCAGAAAAGCGGACAGCGCGTTAAAATCGGCGGCAGCGGGCTGCGCGGCAAGCTGACGCGGAAAAAGAGTGGCGCAGCAGGCGCTGAGGGAGAGCGCGGCCATGCCTTTCAGCAGCCGGCGGCGGCCGGGATTAGTGGGCTGCATGTTGCCTCCTGTTTCGACGGCGTAATACAAGGCCCGCGACGATAAGTACCACCACAAGCAGTAACCCCAGTAGCGCGGCGGGACGGGTTAATTTGACCAGTAAAGGCGTATCGCCGCCTTCACGCAGCTGCTTCACCCGTTCAGGCGTAACGACTACCGCCGGATTGCCGAAGTTTTTCAGTACGTAGTTGCTGACGTCAGCAATCTGCCGATCGCTGAGGCGATTGGTAAATTCGGCATCAGGGCCGAAAGCGGGCATAGCGATATCATCCCGCCGAACGCCAAACAGGATGGCGGAAACCAGATTATCGGGCTGAGGCGCGCCGGTGGCCGTGTTGTGAAACAGGGAAGGGTAGCGATCGTTACCCTGACCCTGGGCCTGATGACAGTTGGCACAGCTGCCGCTGAAAACCTGCCAGCCGGGATCGCTTTGCCCGCTCTGGCCGCGCAGCCGCTGTTCGGCATCCGAAGCCTGACCATAGCTGTCGCGAGCGCGGTCGCTGCCGCGGTTGACCGCCGGAACCTGGCGCAACCAGGCGGTAATCGCCTGGATGTCCCCATCGCTAAGATGCGCCAGACCGTGCTCAACCGCTTCCGCCATTGGCCCGGCGGCCTGGGCTTTGGCGATATGCCCGGTTTTCAGGTAGCGCGCCAGCTCGTCGTGGCTCCAGCTGCCGATGCCGGACTGCGCATCAGGCGTGATATTGGGCGCATACCAGCTACCCAGGCTGCTGCCGGAAAAGGCGCGATCGTTGTCCTGCGCCAGCAAAAAATTACGCGGCGTATGGCAGGTATCGCAGTGGGCCAGCGCGTTGACCAGATAGTCGCCGCGATTGATCTCCGGCGACTTATCCGGCTGCGGCACAAAGCGCTGGTTCTCCGCGAACAGCCAGTTCCAGACCAGCATTGACGCGCGGATGCTGAAGGGAAAAGGCAGGTGCGTCTGCGGCGCGGCGCGATCCACCGGCGCAACGCCGTGCATAAAATAGTGATACAGGGCGTGAATATCCTCGTCGCTGATTTTGTTGTAGGCGGTATAAGGCATAGCGGGATAGAGATGGCGCCCCTGTTTATCGATGCCTTCACGCACTGCCCGCGCAAACTCCGCCTCGCTGTATTCGCCGATGCCGTAACGGGTTGAGGGCGTAATATTACTGGCATAGATATCACCCAGCGGTGAGTGGATCGCATAGCCGCCCGCCATCGGCGCGCCCTGCTGTGGCGACGTGTGGCAGGCGCCGCAGTCGGCGGCCAGCGCAAGATATTTTCCCTTAGCGATAAGATCTTGATCACCCGAAGGCTGCACGGCGGCAGACGTTATCCCGGTGAAAAGGATCAGGCTCATCGCCAAAGGCAGACTTAATCGTCTCACCTGACATGCTCCTGTAAAAAGAAAAATGCTGCCGCCCTGTAGCCGGGCGGTTCGTCATCATGGACAGGGGCAAACGGCCGTGCCGCGTGCCCTCAATCGGGTTAAAGCAGCTCGTAATCGTTAAAGATCAGCGGCGTTTCTCCGCCGTTGATCAGTTCTACCTGGCCTGGCTGGGTCAGGATGGCGTCGCCGCGATGCAGCCAGACTTCTTTATTGTGGTTAGGCTGACCGGGCACCGACTCCAGCAGGCGGCCTTCGGTAAAAAAGACGCGGACGCCCGGCCCGTGTTGGCTATAGAGCGTGGTGCTTTCGCCCGGTTGCAGAGTGACTTTCCAGCCCTTGACCGTTTTTTTATCCAGCACCTGCTGGAATTCGGGCAGCTCAGGCCGGGTCGCGCCGCCAAAGTTTTGCGGGCCGTTCTGTTTAATCTCAAAAGCCACCTGATGGTTCAGCGTGGTGCCGGTGTTGGTGACCTTATCGGTATCGGATTTGCCCTGATGCGCGCCGAACTTCACATTGCCGGTTTTCATCTCGGTATCTTTAGCCGGCTCGTTGGGATAGGAAATATGCACCAGGCTGCCGTTGATATGGGTGTTCACATAATCCAGGTGCTGTTCATGAAACAGCGTGGACTGGCCGGGGCGGATCATGACGCGCATCACGGTGACGTACTGATTTTCCAGGATCACGTGATGCAGCGGCTCCAGATCGGTGGCGACCACTTTTTCCGCGGCGTGTCCGGCTGGTACCGTCAGGGCGAACAGGCCCGTAGCGCACAGGGCGGAAAGGAAGGGATGTCTGCGTTTCATACTCTCTCCTGTTATGACTGCCATTCAGGCCCGTCCGGGCCCGTAGTAATTACTCTTCGACCAGCGATACCCAGTTGGCGCCTTTGCCCGTGGCATAACGGCCGTTCAGCGTCAGCGCGCCGGAGGTCGGATCGATAGAGTAGAGCGAAAGCTGGGTCGATTTTTGTCCGGACTCGATCAGAAAGCGCCCGCTGCTGTCGATAGCGAAGCCGCGCGGCTGCTGCTCGGTTTTAATGCTGGTGAGGTAAGTCAGATGCCCGTCATGGGGATCGACGGAAAAAGAGGACAGGGTGCTGCTGGTGCGCTCGGTGGAATAAAGAAAGCGACCGTCCGGCGTGATATGGATATCCGCCTGCCAGATGCGTGGCTTATGCGAAGGCGGCAGATCGTCGTCACCCGTTAGCGGTCGCGCTTCACCGCGCTGCATATCTTCTTTGGGCGAGACGGAATTTACCGTTGCAACCGGCGTCGTGGTGCCGTCGGCGTTCAGCGTCAGCTGGCTGATATTGCCCGCCATTTCGGTCAGCACGTAGAGGCTGCGCTTGCCCTGTTTGTCCACGTTGGGCGCAATAACAAAATGCCTTGGGCCGGTTGCCGCCTCGCTCTGAATATTGACGAAGGGCGGATCGTTGGGCGTTACCTTGCCGCTGGCGGCGTCAAAGCGGTATTGCAACAGCTGATCGGCACCCAGCAGCGTGACGAACAGGAAATGGTTGCCGGGATCGACCTGAATAGCGTGCGCGCGCTTGCCGGTGTGCACGACCTGTACCGGCTGCGCCTGCACCTGACCGTTGCTGTCGATGCGATTAATGCTGAACAAGTCGCCGCCGTAAGAGGCGCTCAGCAAAAAGCGCCCCTGCTTATCCAGCGAGATATAGGCCATGCTCTCCGGCAGCGGCGACTGGCTGGCCTTAACCAGCTGGCCATCGGGCTGGATATGATAAGCCACCACGCTGTAAGGCTTGCTGCGTACCGAGACATAAAGCATTTTCTTATCGGGTGAGACAACGGAAGACATCGCCTTTGCGCCCGCCGGGAAACTGCCGATCGGTACCAGCGCTTTTTTCGCTTTATCCAGCTGGTAGCCGGTAACGGTGCCGCTTTCGGCATTGGAAACATACACCAGGCTTTGCGCCTGAGCCGCGCCCGTCAGGGCTGCCAGAGAAAGCAGCACGCCTGCGTAAATTTTTTTCATTATTATTTCCTTGTAGGGTAAAAAGCCTTACCAGCGCGCGGCGAAAACTTCGCACAGTTCCGCGACGTCGCTGTCGCCGAGCGGCTGGGGTTTCACCGCTGCCTGCCGCCACAGGCGGGCGGTTTCTTCCAGCTCTTCCAGCGCGAAACAGGCGGAGAGCACCGAACGGCCCCAGACGACCGGGCCAAGCCGTTCCAGCATCACGCCGCGCACTTCGCAGGCGAGTTGAGCCACCTGTTCCGCCACCTGCGGCGCGCCGGGACGGCAGTAGCGGATCAGCGGAATGCGGCCGACCTTCATCACCTGGTAAGGCGTGATCGGCGGCAGAATGCATTCCGGCTGCCAGACCCCTTCCAGCGTCAGCCCGACCAGGTTAGTGGAATGCGTATGCACCACGCCCTGAACCTCCGGGTTACGGTCGTAAACCTGACGGTGCAGCAGCAGCGTTTTCGAAGGCTTATCGCCCGACAGCCATTCGCCTTCACGACTGACCTTAGCGATCTGCTGCGGCACCAGGCGACCCAGGCAGGCATCGGTAGGGGTGATCAGCCAGCCATCTTCCAGACGAGCGCTAATATTTCCTGCGGTGCCGACGGTATAGCCGCGCTCGTAAAGGCTTCTGCCTGCCTGGCAGATCTCTTCGCGCAGCTGCTGTTCAGTAGTCATTGCTTCTCTCCGCATCCGGGTTAAATTTTGTGATCGGCCGTCATTACCTTACCGGCCGTTTCGTCTTTTTTTATCGCCAGCGGCTCCACTTTGCCCATGATGAACATAAAGTTAAGCGCGCCGAACAGGCAGATACCGCCCGCCACCAGCAGCGGCACCACGAAAGAGCCGTGGCTGAGGGTCAGCATCAGTCCGGTAAAGGAGGCGGTGACGATCCCGGCCAGATTGCCGGCAAAGTTTTGAATGCCGCCCAGGGTGCCGACATAGCCCGCGCTGGGCGCGACGTCGGCGGGCAGGGTCCAGATATTGGCGGCGGTAAAGGCCAGGCCTGCGTAGGTCAGTGAGAACAGCGTCAGGATCACCGGGATACTGTTGGTGAAAGCGGCGAAGGCGATCACCGAAGAAAGCAGCATGCCGCCAATCAGGCAGGATTTACGGGCGGTGGTCAGCGAAAAGCCCCGGCGATAGAGCCAGTCGGAGGTCAGGCCGCCCAGCAGGCTGCCGGGGATGCCCATCAGCGCCGGGATCGCGCCCAGCGTGCCCAGCTCCTTCAGCGAAAAGCCATGCGCCATGGTCAGGTAGGTCGGAAACCAGGTGACGAAGAAGTAGGTAGCAAAGTTCATGCAGAAGAAACCGATCATCATTCCCCAGACGGTGCGGTAGCGGAACAGACCGGCGATATGCACTTTTTCGTTTTTCCCCAGCGTCTGTACGCTGCGGTCGGCCAGCAGATTCTGGCGCTCCTGCTCCTTCAGGCCTTTCATCTCCTCCGGTTCACGGTAGAAAACCAGCCAGATAGCTACCCAGATCAGCCCCAGCGCGCCGGTGACGATAAACGAGGTTTCCCAGTCCCAGGTGCTGATCAGCCAGGCGACCAGCGGCAGGGCGATGGCGCTGCCCGCGCGCGGGCCAGCATCGAAGATACCGCTGGCGGTGGCGCGCTCCTTTTTGGCGAACCAGGAGTAAACCACCTTGGCGCAGCCCGGATAGCCGCCCGATTCGCCCAGGCCCAGCATCAGACGCGAGGCGAAAATGGAGGTAAAGCCGCGGCCAAAAGCGGTAAACACGGTAAACAGCGACCACCAGCCTACGGCGATAGCCAGGCCGGTGCGCGCGCCCAGGCGGTCAATCAGTCGGCCAGCCGGGATCTGCATCAGCGCATAGGTCCAGAAAAAAGCGCCAAGGATCAGCCCCATGCTGGTGTCGTCCAGCCCGAGATCTTTTTTGATATGTGGGGCGGCGATGGCTAAATTAATGCGATCTATGTAGTTGATGGCGATGGCGAAAAAGCAGAACGCGATCATCAGCCAGCGGATCTGCGGGTATCTACGCATGGTGAATTCCTTTATGATTTCGGGGCCGTAATGCACGAGCGCGCCCGCCTTAATGTTATGGTTAAGTAAAGTTCTTTCAGTATTTGATAATATGATGTTAAAAGTAAGCGATTACAAAATTCAGTCAAGCAAAAAGTAAGCGCTTTCAAATAGAGGTATTGGTTGTCTGTAAATTTTGTGGGCAACGTCACTAATTTCGCTCTGGAGTCTGAAGATGTCCGATAAGCCATCGCCATCCGCCCGCGTTTCGCTGGACGATGTCGCCCTGCGTGCGGGGGTATCCACCGCTACCGTTTCACGAGTGCTGAACGGCAGCGCCTCCGTCCGTCCGTCGCGCCGGGAGGCGGTTGAGCGCGCCTGCGAAGAGCTGGGCTATGTCATTAACCGCGCCGCCCGCACGCTGGCTTCTCGCCGCAGCATGACCATTGGTGCGGTAGTGCCGACGCTGGCGACGGAAACCTTTTCCCGGCCGCTGGCGGCTTTCCAGCAGCAGATCCATCAGTCCGGCTATACCATGTTGCTGGCCAGCTCCGATTTCGATCCCGATACCGAGCTGAAAGAGGTCAATAAGCTGGTGGAATACGGCATCGATGCGCTGATGCTGGTGGGCAACAGCCACCACCCGCGCCTGTGGGAGCGCATCACTCAACAGAATATTCCCTGTATCCAGACCTTTTCCGTGGACGCGCGCTATCCCAGCGTGGGCTACGACAACGAGCTGGCGGCAGGCGAGCTGACCGCGCACCTGCTGGCGCTGGGGCATAAAGTCTTTGCCGTGATCGTCGGGACGCCGCCGTCCAACGATCGCGTTTCCGATCGTATTACCGGCACGCGGCAGGCGCTGGCAGCGGCGGGGCTGACGCTGGACGAGGCCAATCTGATCAACAGCGCCTTTACCATGAACGAAGCGCGCGAGGCGATGTTCCGCCTGCTGGACGGGGCAAATCCGCCGACGGCGGTGATCTGCGGTAACGATCTGCTGGCCTTTGGCGCGATGCGGGCGGCCAGCGAGCGCTATCTGCGCATCCCGAACGATATTTCGATTACCGGCTTCAATGACTATGAATATGCCGAGCATTTGGAGCATCCGCTGACCACCATGCGCGTGGAGCTGGATCGCATCGGTGAGGTCGCGGCAGACTATCTGCTCGCCACGCTGAATGGCGAAACCGCGCCCGTGCAGACCCTGCTTAAACCCGAGCTGATCGTGCGCGGCAGCACCGGCTCCGCACCGCGCGCCGCCAAAGGCTAAACCGTGCGCCGCTTAGTTCCGCGCCGTCGGTGCGCAGGCCGAAAAAGTCTGCCGGGCGCCGCTCAGCCTCGTGCCGTTAGTGCGTAGACCGCTAAAGACTGCCAAGCGCCGCTTAGTTCCGCGCCGTCAGCCCGTAGTCCGCAAAGGCCTGCATTGCCTCTTTTTCTCGTAAAAAATTGAGCAGGGCGGCGGCGGCCTCTGGCCTGGCCGCCCGGTTAAAAACGCCGCCGGAAAAGGAGAGCACCTTCTGCGCGCCCGGCGGCAGCGGGCCAATGACCTTGATCCCTTTCACCATCAGCAGCTCGCTGATTTGCTGAACGGCGATATCCGCCGTGCCCTCCAGCAGCTGCGCGGCGGTAAAACCTTCTGCGATAGTGGTGGCGCGCGCGTTGATCGCCTCTTCAATCCCTAATTGTTTTAACAGCGCCTGAAAATAGATGCCGCTTGCGCCGCCCAGCGAATAAGCCACCGATTTCGCCGCCAGCAGCGCCCGGGTAAACGACGCCACGCTGCTGATATCGGGCAAAACGGCATCGGGCAGCATCGCCAGGCCAAGCGGCGAATCCACCAGCTCCACCCGGCTGTCGGCCGCCACCACGCCCTGGTCGATAAGCCTGTCCATCGCCTCTTTGGTCACGATGACCGCGTCCGCCGTTGCGCCGTCGGCAATATTTTTTTCAATAACCGAGGTTGGCTTCCAGTCAATAGTCAGCGGGTCGCCGTGGCTACGCAGCCAGGCCTGTTCCACGGCGGCGAAGGGCGCGCGAATAGCCAGCACGCTGAAAAGACGAAGTGTTCCGTTGCTCATAACCTGTTCCTTAGCCTGTTTTACGCAGATAGCTGCTGTCCAGCTCGCCGGGCGTGCGAACGCCGATCAGCGCCAGATCGCGATCAATTTCATCACGCAGAATATGCATGGCGTGCTCCACGCCCGCCTGGCCGCCGATGACGGCGCCGTAAAGGAACGGTCTGCCCAGGAAGACAAAATCCGCGCCCAGCGCCATCGCTTTCATTACGTCGGTGCCGCGCCGGATCCCGCTGTCGATAATGACCTTCATCGCGCCTTTTTTCGCCGCAATCTCCGGCAGAGTCAGCAGCGGCGGCACGGTATGATCCAGCTGGCGACCGCCGTGATTGGACAGGATCACCGCATCCGCGCCCAGATCGCGGGCGATAAAGGCGTCTTCCGGCGACATCAGGCCTTTGATTACCAGGTTGCCGCGCCATTTTTTGCGTATTGCCTCGACGTTTTTCCAGTTGAGTTTGTCGCGGGCGTGTGTATTGCGTACCTTGCTGGACATCATCGGCGGCCCGCGCTCGGCATCGGTATTTTCAAAATGCGGCGCGCCGTGGCGCAGAAAGGTTTGCGCAACCGTGCCCAGCAGCCAGCGTGGGTTCATGGCGCTTTGCAGCGCGACCTTCGGCGTAATTTTAATCGGCATACTGAAGCCGCTGCGCGTGTTGTGCTCGCGATTGCCCAGCATCGGCGTATCGCCGGTGACCACCAGTGTCTGGTAGCCCGCCGCGGCGACGCGATCCAGCAGCCTGTCGATACGTGGCTGATCGCCCGCCAGATAGGCCTGAAACCAGGCGTCTGGGTTGGCAGCGTGGACATCCTCCAGCTTGATTAGCGACGAGGCGCTAAGGATCATCGGCACGTTCATCGCCCTGGCCGCTTTCGCCAGCGCGATATCCGCCTGGTAAGCGACAAAAGAGGCGCCGCCAAGAGGCGCAACGCCGAAAGGATGGTGGTAGGTGTGGCCAAACAGGGTGGTGCGCTGATCGCGGCCGGAGACATCACGGAACATGCGCGGCACAAAAGTGTATTGACGGTAGGCCTCGAAATTACCGGCAATTCCACGGCCCGTTTCGACACCGCCCGCCACGTATTGATAAATCATATCCGGCAGGCGGCGCCGGGCGTGTCGTTCAAAATCATCCAGCGCCAGCAAATCGCGAAAATGACGGGGCACCTTCTTCAGCGCCGGATTGCCGACGGTAGGCGCCGCACCTGGCGGGACGATGGCGGCAGAAGGAGTATTAGCAGATGAAGTCATAAGCGTTCTCGGATCCAGGGGTTAGACGCACAGCGTCATAAACGGATAAAGACAATTTATTTTGTAAGCGCTTTCAATTCTGGCTAATCATCTCTAACATTTCAATAACAGTCTGGCTGCATTATCGCCTATTTATGTGACGGAGTTCACTTTACAGCGACATTTGTAAGCCCTTACATTAGGTCATCGCCGTGCGCTCGGCCGACGCCTTCCAGGAGAAGCTCATGAACAGAATTGTTTTACTGCACGCCACACCGGTAGCGATGGCGCCTATTCATACCGCATTCAGCGAGGTCTGGCCGGAGGCGGAAACGGTCAACCTGCTTGATGACGGGCTTTCTCTCGATCGCGCCAGAGAAAGTGAGCTTTCCGTCGGGATGATCGACCGCTTTGTGCAGCTGGGAAAATATGGCTTTGCCCAGCAGGCGCAGGGCATTTTAATTACCTGTTCCGCGTTTGGCCCGGCCATCGACCGTTTAAGCGAAGAACTGCCGGTGCCGGTGCATAAACCGAATGAAGCAATGTTTATGGAGGCGGTGGCGCAGGGTAACCATATCGGCATGCTGGCGACTTTTGGCCCGGCGGTGAAAACCATGACCGAGGAATTCGATGACTACGTGGCGCAGCAGGGCTCGAAAGCGAAGCTGACCACGGTGCTGGTGGAGGACGCCATCGATCTGCTGAAAAGAGGCGATGCGGAGAGTCATAACCGCCTGGTGGCGGCGCGGGCGAAAGAGCTGGCGCACTGCGACGTGATTATGCTGGCGCATTTTTCTACTTCCCGCGCGGCCGAGAGCGTGCGTCAGCAGGTCACGATCCCGGTGCTGACCGCACCGCACGCCGCCGTTAAACGCATGAAGGCCAGCGTACTTGCTGCGGCTAAGGGGTAAAGGATGCTAATTGGCGTAATTGCAGATGATTTTACCGGCGCCAGCGATATCGCGGTGACGCTGGCGAAAGGCCTGGTCGGCGAGGGCGGACTTAACACCACGCAGTATTCCGGCGTACCGACGATGCCCGCCGACGCGGA
The DNA here is from genome assembly GCF_054057575.1 of Erwinia sp. TECH1. Taxonomy (NCBI): domain Bacteria; kingdom Pseudomonadati; phylum Pseudomonadota; class Gammaproteobacteria; order Enterobacterales; family Erwiniaceae; genus Erwinia; species Erwinia sp. TECH1. The sequence continues at coordinate 2,350,704 of NZ_JBSRZK010000001.1, forward strand.
TGTAGAAGCGGGCGTGGTGGCGTTAAAAAGCCGCTCCGTTGCCGCCAGCGAGGCCGTGGAGCAGTCGCTGGCGGCCTGCCGCTGGCTGCTGGATCAGGGCTGCGAACAGATCGTTTTCAAATATTGCTCTACTTTCGATTCTACGGATAGCGGCAACATCGGGCCGGTCACGGACGCGCTGGCGGCGCTGCTGGAAGTCCGCAGCGTGGTAATGTGCCCGGCTTTCCCGGCGCTGGGACGTACGGTTTATCAGGGGCATCTTTTTGTACAGGATAAGCTGCTGAACGAGTCCGGCATGGAGCATCATCCGCTGACGCCGATGACGGATGCGGATCTGCGGCGCGTGCTGCGGCGGCAAAGCGCCAACCCGGTTGCACATATTGCGTGGCAGACCGTAGTGCAGGGCAGCCAGGTTTTACAGCAGGCTATCAACGAGCCGCAGACGCGCACCCTACTGATTGTGGACGCGATTAGCGAGCACGATCTGACTACCCTCGGCCGCGCCTGCCAGGGCGCGAAACTCGTTACGGGCGGATCGGGGATTGCGCTGGCCTTGCCGCATAATTTCATCGCTCAGGGGCGGGCAAAAGGGAAACAGGCGCAGGCTCCCCTTATCGACGGGCCGGAAGCTATCCTGGTCGGCAGCTGTTCCGGCGCGACGCGTTTACAGATAGCCGAACATCAGAAAAACCATCCTGTAATGATGATTGAGGTCAAAGACGTGCTGAGCGGCGAAACGGGACCGGCGCAGCTGGTGGCCTTTATCACCGAGCATCAGGGCCGCGCGCCGTTGGTCTATTCCTCCGGCGATCCCGAGGCCGTAAAACGCGTGCAGGAGCAGTATGGTCGCGAGCGGGTAGCGGCCGCGCTGGACAGCCTGTTCGGCGAAACCGCGCAGCAGCTGGTGGCGGCCGGCACGCGACGGATTGTGGTCGGCGGCGGCGAGACGTCCGGGGCGGTGGTCAGTGCATTAGGGCTGGGCGCGCTGACTATCGGCGCAGAAATAGATACCGGCGTTCCGTCGATGGTGTCGCGCGGCAGGCAGCCTGTAGCGCTGGCGCTGAAGTCGGGTAATTTTGGCGGCAGAGACTTCTTTGCCCGAGCCGTCGATGCGCTGCGGGGCGATGATTAGAGACAGATTTGCTATGTAAATATTGGCGGATGATTCTGGCGCTGGCAAAGAGGCCGATGGCGATATCTGTACGGGGGCCGTAGCTGGCCTAATCAGCGGTCGCCACGCACAAAAAAGCCGCCCGCAGGCGGCCATTATATCAGCTGTGACTATTACAGCGTGCCGGTACCGCCGTCGGAGCACCAGACCTGGCCGGACGTATAGCTGGTTTCCGTTGAGGCCAGCGTCACGTAAAGCGGGGCGATCTCCGCAGGCTGTCCCGGACGGCCCAGCGGCGCGCTGCCGCCAAACTGCTTCACTTTTTCCTGCGGCTGACCGCCGCTGGACTGCAACGGCGTCCAGTATGGACCAGGCGCAACCGCATTAACGCGGATGCCTTCTTCGCCCAGCTGCTGCGCCAGCGCTTTGGTAAAGGCGGCGATAGAGGCTTTGGTCTGCGCATAGTCCAGCAGGATAGCGCTTGGGCTATAGGCCTGCACGGAAGAGGTGTTAATAATGGCGCCACCGCGTGGAATATGATCCACCGCCGCTTTGGTGATCCAGAACATGGCGTAGACGTTGGTTTTGAACGTCGCATCAAAATCTTCGGTGCTCAGCGTGCGGATAGACTCGTTATACTGCTGGCGTCCGGCATTGTTCACCAGAATATCCAGGCCGCCCAGCTGGCTTACCGCGTCGCTGACCAGCTTTTTACAAAACTCTTCGGAACGAATATCGCCCGGCAGTGCAACCGCTTTACGGCCTTCCGCCTCGATAAGCTTAATCACTTCCGCCGCGTCGGATTCTTCTTCCGGCAGGTAACCGATGGCCACGTCTGCGCCTTCACGGGCATAGGCAATAGCAACGGCACGACCGATACCGGAATCACCGCCGGTAATAAGCGCTTTACGTCCCTGCAAACGGCCAGAGCCGCGATAGGTTTTTTCACCGTGATCGGGTTGTGGGATCATTTTGCTGGCAAGGCCTGGCGCCTGCTGAGGCTGTTCCGGGAATGGCGGGGTCGGATAGTCAACGGTCAGCAAGGACTTTTTAGTTTGTTCGCTCATGATGTACTCCTTCATCGGTGTTGATTCGAAAACATAAGCCTGGCACAAACGTGATGGTTGTCACGTTCAGCTGCAAAAATAATGGTAAAAGCGCGCGATTTTCGGGTTTGATTAAGAGGGTTTACGACAGTAAGTCATCTTTTTTGGTAAGGCATGATGTTGTATGAATTAAAAACAAAATTTTATTTTTAATTGCATTGAAATCTGCGGGGATGGGTTGTCAGGCCCGTTGTCAGAAGTACGCCTGCTGTCAAATGAGAGGGTTATCCATTAATAAAATTTATCATTGTATGTTTAATTTTACTTCATCTCCTCAGCTGAATATTGGAGTAAAGTAGGTGAATTCAGGTGCGTTTATTTTTCCTTTGATTTTTACAAATATCGCAGGGAAACCGAATGCTTTATCCTGCCATTTGCCATCATTAAGATTACGGTCGCTGTTGCGCTAATGCGGCTGGTATTTTTTCTGACCAATCTACAGCGGCCGGTAAAGCTACGGAGGATTATCCTTGCAGCTACGCCTTCCGTGCTGGTGGTTACTATTTTTATTTTATTACACGCCAGGGGGCAATCTAATATTATATTTTACTGAACAATGTTAGCTGTGGCGGGTGAGTTTTTTTGTAGGATGGTAATTTTTTAATTTGATGTGCATATATATTGTTTCATCGTGCTGAATATAAAATTACCGATAGCGTCGCTGGATATTCGGAATCATTGGCTATAGTTGCGCTGAGTTTTCAAAATTAAAGTATTTACATGCAGGCAAGAGCAGGGTGCAATATGTAACGCCAACGGTGAATGGCCCATCCAACGCCAGCCATCGGGCCAGCGTCAATAACCCGTGCAACGAAAACGAATAAGCCACTGGCAGCAGTCTGCCCAATAAAAACGCACAGGCCAATGAAAATACTCCGCTCAGCGTCAGTCTGTTCAATGGTAACAGGCAAGCCAGCGACGCTGCGGCCAGTGTCCCTGAAATGCTCTGACGACCTGTGGCGCAGCGTAAGCTGATGACCTGCCCAAAAATGAAATTGCCGATATAAGCGCCAAAAAGCGAGCAAAACCAGTATGACCTGTGCTTCTTTTGCTGCTAAAAACCATGCCTGTTTTTTTGACTACGGGGTACAACCGGGCCGGGTGCTTCACGCCAGTCCGGGTTTTCACCCGACATAATCGCGCCACGCTGTTGTTTAGTCGGTTTCGCCAGTGGTGAAGGCATAGTCGGTGCAGACGAGGGGTTTACCCCGTCAGGATTTAAGTTTTCGATGGCGCAGCCAGAAATAAAAAGAGTAACCAGCGTCAACGATATTAATAGCTTTCTCATTTACCATTCCCTGTTTAATTTTACGCTTTGTCATCAGTGACGATTACAGAAATATCGGCCTGAGCCAGTCCTTCGCTTATGCCTTCCGCCATTTTGCGCTCGATCGCCTGGCCGGCATTCAGTAGCAGCCTTGTAGATTCACTGGCCAGCAAAGAAGCGATTTCATCGTCGTTTAAATTGGTACATTGACGATAAATTTGCTCAAAAATAACATTGCCCTTGTTGCTTAACTGTTTTAACGATGCCAGCTCGTCAGGCTTGATATACTGGCGATTCAGGTTTTCTACCGCAGCCGGATGTAACAGGAAAGTCGCTAAAGGCATAGCCAGCCTTTTTTTTGCTGCGCAATACATCAGCGTAGCCGAAGAAGCGGTCATCGAAATATTAACGGCCGTAATGGGAATGGCCGCATTTTTTATCGCCTGATAAAGCAGGTAGCCGCTGTCCATATCACCGCCATAGCTGTTGATATATAGTGTAATCTCTTTCAGCCCTGGCGAGGCGTAATGCAGCTTGTCCAACGCGTCGATAAACTCCAGCGATTTATTTGCCGTAATATCGCCGTTAAAAATAATGCGGGCGGATTTAAATTTTGCGGGCCTGATATCGGTGCGCTGGGTCACAGAAAGTGCCGCGTCGGCCGGAAGCATAAAAGCAGCCAGCCATCCGGCGAGGGTAACCGCCGTAGTAAATATCTTTTTCATCATTATCCTTAACAATGCATAACATCATTTAAGCGAATTGCTTTTGCAGGCTAACCTTCCTACGGATAATAAACTGTGAGGCAGGACGGATATTAATTTTCCGCCGCATAAAGGAATGTAACAAATTATGCTCAGAGCATAAATCGGTAGCCGACGCCGGTTTCCGTGCGCAAATGGCGAGGCCGGGCCGGATCTTCTTCCAGCTTCTGCCGAAGGTGGCCCATATAGATGCGCAGATAGTGACTGTGCTCCGAGGCGTTAGGCCCCCAAACCTGTACCAGCAGCTGCCGCTGCGTCATCACCTTGCCGTGATTGTTAAGCAGTACGGCAAGTAGCCTGAATTCGGTTGGCGTCAGATGGAGTTCCTCGCCCGCACGCGTAATGCGCCTTGCTGCCAGGTCGACCTGCACATCGGAAAAGGCGAAAACCGGATCGCTTTGCGTATCGTGCGTCGTGCGTCGCAGCGCTACCCGCAGGCGCGCCTCCAGCTCGCCGATGCCGAAAGGCTTGGTAAGATAGTCATCGGCTCCCGCATCCAGCGCGGCAATTTTATCTTCCTCTTCGCTGCGGGCGGAGAGCACAATTACCGGCTTCTGACTCCACTGGCGGAACTCTTTAAGAAAGGTCAGGCCGTCGCCGTCCGGCAGCCCTAAATCCAGGATCACCAGATCCGGTTTGCGGGTAGCGGCCTCCAGCAGGCCGCGCTGTAGCGTGCCGGCATCGAAGACGCGCAGGGCGCTGCCTTCCAGCGCGATGCGCAGAAAGCGGCTTATCTCTTTTTCATCTTCAATAATCAGTACGGTTGTCACAGCGCTTCACCTGTTTCTGCTATGTCCGGCAGCGGCGCCTGCGGCAGGCTAATTCTGAAGCTCGCGCCGCCCTGCGGACGTTGATGGGCGGTAATCACGCCGTTATGCACCTCGACGATCGCCTGACAGATTGCCAGACCCAGCCCCACGCCGGGAATGGCCGATTCCCGATCGCCACGAGTGAATTTAGCAAAAAGCGCCTGCTCCTGACCAGCGGGCAAGCCGGGGCCGCTGTCCCAGACTTCGATCGTCAGCTCGCCCGGACGCGTCTGCGCCCTGATGCCGATTTGCGCCGCTGCGCCTGCATATTTCATGGCGTTTTCCAGCAGGTTGATCAGCACCCGTTCAAACAGCGGGCCGTCAACGTGAACCAGTGCCAGCGGATCGGCCATCTCCAGCGTAACGGGCTGCCTGCCGCCCGGATCCAGCGTCGCCAGCGCGCTGCCGATTACCTCTTCCAGCGTCAGCCATTCACGCTTCAGATGAAAGCCGCCGGTCTGTAGACGGGCCATATCCAGCAGATTATTCACCAGCCGCGTCAGCCGCAGCACATGCTGGCGGATTTCGCTTGCCTGGCGAGCCTGAGGCAGCCTGGCCGAGGCCAGATCCAGCGTCAGGATCTCCACCTGGCCGAAAAGCACGGTAAGCGGCGTGCGCAGATCGTGAGAAAGGGCGGCCAGCAGCGAATGGCGCAGCTGCTCACGCTCGCCGATTACGCGCGCCTGCTCTTCGCTGGCCGTCAGCTGTAAACGCTCCAGCGCGCTGGCGGTCAGTAGCAGCACCGTTTCCAGCAGCTGCTGCTGTTCAGGCAGCGCGGGCGGCGTTTGCTGCGCGATTACCATCACGCCAAGACTTTTCTCTGCGGCGCGCAGCGGCAGGATCTGATAAGGCACGCCGGGCAGCGTATCGGTTCCGGCGCCCGCCGGTTCACCCTGCACGAAACTCCAGCGGGCAATGCCTTCGTCCCAGCTCATTACGTTTGGTGCGGGCAGCTGCCGCACCAGCCTGTCGTTTTCGTCAGGCAGCAGCAGCGCGCTGTCGGCATGAAAAATAGTATAAACGGCGTGCTGGCTTGCCGCCGCTACTTCCTGCGCGCTGCGGGCCTTCGCCAGCGTGCTGGAAAGGGCGTAAAGCTGGCCGGTGCGTCTTTCACGATAGCGAGCAATGCGCGCCTGATAGCGCACGCCCGCCGTCAGGTTGCCAACCAGCAGCCCGACACTGAGCATCACGCCAAAGGTTAACAGATATTGCGCGTCAGAAACCGCCAGCGTACCGCGCGGCGCGACAAAAAAGAGATCGAAGCTGACAACGTTGATTATTGTGGCGAACACCGAGGGCCAGCGTCCGGCCTGGAGCGCCACTACCACTACGCCCAGCAGATAGAGCATCACCAGGTTGGCGGGATCGAAAGCCAGCAGCCAGTGGCTGGCGATAAAGGTAATCAGCGCGCAGAGCGCCGTGGCGAGCAGACAGCCGCGTATGCCCTGACGCCAGCGTCGAGCCTGTCTTTGCGGCGGCGCGGCGGCGGCCGGCCTGTCGCCGGGCGCAACGATCACCAGGTCGAGTTCGGGCGCGCGGGCGGCAAGGCGATCGGCCAGCGAAGACGAGCGGAACAGATGACGGCCTCTGCCGCGTCCCAGCACCACTTTGCCCAGATCGTGATCGCGAGCGTAGCGCGCAATCGCCTTATCCGCAGAGGCGTCGGCCAATACGGCGCTTTCCGCACCGAGCTGACGCGCCAGCCGCAGTGAAGCCAGCGCGGTGCGGCGCTGCTGCTGCGTCAGCCGCAGCCAGCCAGGCGTTTCCACGCAGACCGCGTGCCATTCGCTGCCCAGCCTGGCCGCCAGCCGCGCGGCGGTGCGCACCAGCTTTTCGCTGCCTTCGTCGTAGCCCACGCAAAGCAGCACCGCATCCCGCGTGTGCCACACTTTGTCCCGCCCGCGCCCGTCGCGCCAGGCCTGCATCTGATTATCTACCCGATCGGCGGTGCGCCGCAGCGCCAGCTCGCGTAAAGCAATCAGGTTGCCCTTGCGGAAAAAGTGCTCGGCCGCCCGGTCAGCGCGGTCGCCGGTATACACCTTGCCCTGTTTAAGACGCAGCAGCAGATCGTCCGGCGGCAAATCCACCAGGATTATCTCATCGGCGGCGTCGAAAAACGGGTCGGGCAGCGTCTCGCGCACCTGAATGCCGGTGACGCCGTTGACCACGTCGTTCAGGCTTTCCAGATGCTGCACGTTGACGGTGGTCAGCACGTCGATCCCGGCCGCCAGCAGCTCTTTCACATCCTGCCAGCGTTTGGGATGACGGGAGCCGGGCGCGTTACTGTGCGCCAGCTCGTCAATCAAAATCACGGCGGGATGACGCGCAAGCGCGGCGTCCAGATCGAACTCCTCAACCTGACGGCCCCGATGCTGGCGCTGCTGCGGCGGCAGGCGCGGCAGGCCCTGCAGCAGCGCCGCCGTCTCCTGCCTGCCGTGCGTTTCCACCACGCCTATCAGCACGTCCAGTTGGCGCGTATGCAGCCGCCGCGCCTCCTGAAGCATCGCCCAGGTTTTGCCTACGCCCGCGCAGGCGCCGAAGAAAATTTTCAGTTTGCCGCGCGGCCGCTCGCGGGTCTGTTGCAGTAAGCGATCGGGATCGGGGCGAAGCATATCGGCCATGCCGGTTCCTTATTTAGCGCGAAGCGCATCCAGAGCAAGATTCAGTTCGGGCACGTTAACATACGGCTGGCCGCTGAAGCTGAACAGCGGATAGCGGGTGTGCGCGGCGATAAGGCGGCTAATCGTTTCGGGCGACAGCTGGCGCGCTTTCGCCACGCGCGGCGTCTGCCAGCGCGCCGCCTCCGGTGAGATGCCGTTATCCAGTCCGCTGGCGGAGGCGGTCAGCAGATCGACCGGCACCCGACCGCTGGCGTCCGGGTTTTCTGCGCGGGCAGCCGCCAGCCGATCGGCAAACAGCTTATCCAGCGCGGGATTGCCGGGCGCGAGGTTGCTGCCGCCGCTCGCCAGCGGATTATAAGGGGTTTCCGCCGTCGCCGACGGTCGTCCCTGAAAATATTTTGCCTGGCTGAACGCCTGGCCCAGCAGCCGTGAGCCGCGAACCTCGCCGTCAAGCAACAGCAGCGAGCCGCCCGCCTGCTGCGGAAAGAGCCACTGGCCCAGCAGGGTGGTGACCATCGGGTAAACGCCGCCGGTCAGCAGCAGTAAAAAAGCCATCATAAAAAGCGCGGGACGCAGTTGCGACACGGTAAACCTCCTACAGCTGAAGAAGCAAATCGATAAGTTTGATGCCGATAAACGGCAGAGCCAGCCCGCCCAGGCCATACAGCCCCAGGTTGCGGCGCAGCAGCGCGGCGGCGCTGAGCGGCTTATAGCTGACGCCGCGCAGGGCCAGCGGGATCAGGAAGATAATGATCAGTGCGTTAAAGATCACCGCGCTTAAAATGGCCGACGAAGGCGAATGCAGATGCATCACGTTCAGCGCGCCGAACTGCGGGTAGCTGGCCGCAAACGCCGCCGGGATAATGGCAAAGTATTTCGCCACGTCGTTGGCGAGGCTGAAGGTAGTCAGCGAGCCGCGCGTCATCAGCATCTGTTTGCCGATATGCACGACCTCAATCAGCTTGGTCGGGCTGGAATCCAGATCCACCATGTTGCCCGCCTCTTTCGCCGCCTGAGTGCCGGAGTTCATCGCCACCGCCACGTCGGCCTGCGCCAGCGCGGGCGCGTCGTTGGTGCCGTCGCCGGTCATCGCCACCAGTCTGCCCTCGGCCTGATACTGGCGGATCAGCGCCAGCTTCGCTTCCGGCGTCGCTTCGGCAAGAAAGTCGTCCACGCCCGCCTCAGCGGCGATAGCGGCGGCGGTCAGCGGGTTATCGCCGGTGATCATCACGGTGCGGATGCCCATTTTGCGTAACTCGCCGAAGCGCTCTTTGATGCCGCCTTTAACGATATCCCGCAGCGCGATCACGCCCAGCACCTCAAGGTTTTCCGCCACTACCAGCGGCGTGCCGCCCTGGCGTGCGACTTCGTTGACCTTTTCATCCATCTCCGCCGGGAACTGACCGCCGCTGGCGACCACATGGCGACGGATCGCGTCGGCCGAGCCTTTGCGAATGCTGCGTTCCGGCAGGTTAATACCGCTCATTCGCGTCTGGGCGGTAAAGGGGATAAACGTCGCCTGTAGCTGCTGCAAATCGCGTTCACGCAGGTTAAAACGCTGCTTGGCGAGCACCACGATGCTGCGGCCTTCCGGCGTTTCATCGGCCAGCGAAGCCAGCTGCGCCGCATCCGCCAGCCGCTGCTCCGCAATGCCGCTGGCGGGCAGAAAGTCGGAAGCCTGACGGTTGCCGAGCGTAATAGTGCCGGTTTTGTCCAGCAGCAGGATATCGACGTCGCCCGCTGCCTCTACGGCGCGGCCGCTGGTGGCGATCACGTTGGCCGCCAGCATTCGGCTCATCCCGGCAACGCCAATGGCGGAGAGCAGGCCGCCGATGGTGGTGGGGATCAGGCAGACCAGCAGCGCAATCAGCACGGTCACGCTGACCGGCGTGCCGCTCCAGGCCGAGAAGGGCCAAAGGGTAGCGGTCGCCAGCAGAAAGACCAGCGTCAGCGCAATCAGCAGAATGGTCAGCGCGACCTCGTTAGGCGTTTTGCGGCGGCTGGCGCCTTCGACCATGGCGATCATGCTGTCGAGAAAGGTTTCGCCGGGATTGGCGGTACAGCGGATCACCAGCCAGTCGGAAAGCAGACGGGTGCCGCCGGTGACCGAAGCGAAATCGCCGCCCGACTCACGGATAACCGGCGCCGACTCGCCGGTAATGGCGCTTTCATCCACCGACGCGCCGCCCTCGATAACTTCGCCATCGCAGGGGATGATATCGCCCGCGCTGGCCAGCACGATGTCGCCTTTGCGCAGTTCGCTGGCGGCGATTTTTTCCGTTGGCGCATCGTGGCGGGCCTCTTTCAGCCGCAGAGCAAAAGCGGTTTTCTGCACGCTTTTCAGGCTGCTGGCCTGCGCCTTGCTGCGGCCTTCAGCCAGCGCCTCGGCAAAACAGGCGAACAGCACGGTAAACCAGAGCCACAGGCTGACGGCGGCGGTAAATCTGGCGTCGCCCGCCAGGCCGCAGGCCATCGCTATCGCCAGCAGCGTGGTCAGCACGCTGCCGATCCAGACCACAAACATCACCGGATTGCGCCACTGAGCCTGCGGCGACAGTTTTTTCACCGCGTCAACCAGCGCCTGGCGCAGCAGCGAAGGCTCAAACAGAGCCAATTGTTTACGGTTCATCGGGTACGCTCCATGTGCATCAGGTGGTCCGCTATCGGGCCGGAAGCCAGAGCGGGGATAAAGGTAAGCGCGCCGGTCAGCAGCACGGTGCCGATCAGCAGGCCGACAAACAGCGGGCCGTGCGTGGGCAGGGTGCCGCTGCTGACCGGCTGGATTTTTTTAGCTACCAGCGATCCGGCAATGGCCATGACCGGCACAATCACCATAAAGCGGCCCGCCAACATGCAGAAGGCCAGCAGCAGGTTCCAGAACGGCGTATTGGCTGACAGACCGGCAAAGGCGCTGCCGTTGTTGTTGGCGGCGGACGAAAGGGCGTAAAGCACTTCGCTGAAGCCGTGCGCGCCGGGGTTCAGCATCGCCGCGCGTCCGGCGTCGCTCATCATCGCCAGCGCGCTGCCGAGCAGTACCAGCGCGGGCGTTACCAGGATCGCCAGCGCCGTCATTTTCATTTCGCGCACGTCGATCTTTTTGCCCAGGTATTCCGGCGTGCGGCCAATCATCAGCCCGGCGATAAACACCGCCAGCAGCACGAACAGCAGCATGCCGTAAAGCCCCGAACCCACGCCGCCGAAGATTACTTCGCCAATCTGCATCAGCCACATCGGGATCATGCCGCCCAGCGCGGTGAAAGAGTCGTGCATGGCGTTGACCGCGCCGCATGAGGCTGCCGTGGTGACCACCGCATACAGGCCGCTTGCCAACACGCCGAAACGGCTCTCTTTACCTTCCAGGTTGGTTCCGTCAACGCCCAGCGCCCGCAGCGTCGGGTTGCCCTGTAGCTCCGCCCAGAACATCGCGCTGGCGCAGAGCACAAAAATCAGCGTCATCGCCGCCAGGATCACCCGTCCCTGACGGGCGTCGCCGACCGCTTCGCCAAAGGCGAAACAGAGCGCCGCCGGGATCAGGAAAATAGCCAGCATCTGCGCAAAATTGCTGATATCGGTAGGGTTTTCAAACGGATGTGCCGAGTTGGCGTTAAAGAAACCGCCGCCGTTGGTGCCCAGCAGCTTGATCGCTTCCTGCGAGGCGACCGGTCCCATCGGCAGCAGCTGCTTCGCGCCTTCAAGGCTGGTGAAAGGCAGATAGGCGGAGAAGCTTTGCACCACGCCCTGTTGGATCAGCAGCAGCGCAAACAGCAGCGAAAGCGGCAGCAGCAGCCAGAGGACGATACGGCCGAGATCCTGCCAGGCGTTGCCCAACGTGGCCGAGGAGCGACGTGCAAACGCACGGATTAGAGCGAAAGCGACGGCCAGGCCGCTGGCGGCCGAGAGAAAGTTTTGCACCGTCAGCCCGGCCATCTGGCTGAAATAGCTCAGCGACGATTCGCCAGCGTAAGCCTGCCAGTCGGTATTGGTGACAAAAGAGACGGCGGTGTTTAACGCCAAATCCCAGCTCAGGCCGGGAAAATGCTGCGGATTTAAAGGCAGCGAGCCTTGTAACAGCAGGATCGCCAGCAGCAGGGCAAAGCCCATCGCATTAAACAGCAATATAGCCAGCAGATAGGTTTGCCAGCGCATTTCACCGCGCAGACCGGCCAGGCGCCAGAGGGCGGTTTCAACACCGCCGACAAAAGGTAAGGGACGGGGATCGATCAGGCGGGCTATCAGCCGACCCAGCGGCCAGGCCAGCAGCAGCAGCGCCGCCAGATAGCTCGCTATTAACAATGCGGAAGCCGCCATCAGAAGGCCTCCGCGTTAATCAGGGCATAAATCAGATAGCCCAGCAACAACGCTACCAGCAGCACGCCGGTTATTACTGCAACACTCACGGTTCACCTCATTAAGAGAGTCATTTCGCCATGAGTGTAAAAAGTGGGCCGCAAAGATTTTGCAAAAATGCGGCGGGAAAATATAAAAAAAGTATAAAAATGCGCGAGGCCGCAGCGGGCCCCGCGCACAGGATCAGGAACGCACCAGTTCCTGGAGCACCGTCAGCTGCGCCACCGCTTTATGCATGGCGTCCAGGCCGTCGGCAGCGTTTTTCAGTCGGTCGATATTTTCGACCATCCCGCTGCGCTCGGCGCTGTTTTGCTCGCTGAGGCTGGCGATCTGCCCGCGTGCTGCGTGGCTTTTTTGCGCCATATCTTCCGTGGTGGCAACGGTTTTAGAAGCCGTCTTTTTAATCCGCGCGATGGTCGCTACTGTCTCGTTGATGCTTTCACGCGTGGCGTCGGCCTGTTCTTTAGAAGAGCGGGCCAGGCGGCGTACCTCTTCTGCTACCACGGCAAAGCCGCGACCGGCCGATCCGGCGCGGGCGGCTTCCACCGCGGCATTCAGCGCCAGCAGGTTGGTCTGGTCGGCAATGGTGCTGATGCCGCTGGTGATTTGCGTAATGCCCTGCGAAATTCTTTCCAGCTCGCCGATTTCAAGGCCCAGCTCATCCTGCGCCTGCAGCGTGACGGTTGCCGCCTCGCCGATCTCGCCGATATTCACGCCAGCCACATCCAGCGCTGCGCTCTGGCGGCTGGTGGCTTTTTCCAGCAGCGGGAAAGTTTGTACTACCGGCCCGATCTGCTGCTGATAGTCGATCACTTTATCAATAACGTCCGTTTGCAGCGTGTGCAGCGCTTCCCAACGACGCAGCGAGCGCTGGGCATAGTGACCGGCGTAGTCGGCGTATTCAATCGGGAAGCGGCTCATGGCTTTGACGTCGCGATCGAAAAAGGCGAGGGCGGACAGCGTCTGGTTGATCGGCACGCCGAATATTTCGCCAAAGCTGGAGAAGCCAGCGGCCGGCACGCCGTCGAACAGCTCCGCCGCAGGCAGGCTTTCCGGGTTGTTAAGGCGGCGCAGCAGGCAGTCGTTCAGCAGCAGTCCGGCCGGTTTGCCATGCGTGGCGACGAATCTGTCCCAGTCCTTACGCGTGGCGGAAACGAAATCGCCCGCCTCCAGCAGATAAAGACGGTCGCCAAACTCCAGATCGCAGAAGAACGTCAGGCTTTCCGCGTCGATTTTCGCTACGGAGCGAATAAAGTACTCATCCGCCACCTTCACGCCGAACGTTTTGCCCTTCAGCTTTTGCTCCAGCTGCTCAGGCTTACAGTGCAGCGCGTCGGCCAGCACTTTTACCGCAGGCTGCTGGCGACCCGTTGCGTCAAACAGCGAACTTACGGTGCGCGCGACGGGATCGGCTTCCGCCACCAGCCAGCTTTGCTGCGTGGGCTGGAAGTTCTGGCTTTTAAACGGCGCAAAGGATTTCCCTTTCGCCATGCGGCAGAACACGATCACCGCTTTGTTTTGCAGCAGCTGGCCGCTGGTGGCCATCCAGGTGTTCTGAAAATCGGTGCGGCCGCCCGCCGAGCCGCCGATAGCCAGGCAGGGGAAGCGTCCGCTGTCATACCAGGCCTGCATCATAAAGCCTTCGGCAGAGGAGAGGCCGTCGCAGTAGATCATCGCGAAGGTTTCTTCGGCAGAGAGCGACATATTGACCTGAAGGCGATCAAGCTGGGCGCGAATGCTGTCGATACGATCGGCAACGGTAGCGCCGCGTGGCACCTGCAGATCGATAGTGTGCACCTCATGACGGGCGACCGTCTGCTCGGGCAGCCACAGCCAGCTGCCCTGAGGGCCGTTGGTGGCACAGTAGGCGGAGCGGCCTTTCTGCGCGCACAGCGCGCCGGTAGAGGAGATAGCGAAGACGGTACGGCCCGGCGCGCTCATCTTTTGCCACGCGTCGTTCACGCGGGCGAAATCAGCTTCCGGCGGGACAAAGACCATCAGCAGGCCTTTGCCGCCGCCGGTACCCAGGCTGCCGAAAGCGGTCGGCAGGGCGCGACAGTCATAAGTGTTGCTGACCGGACGACCGGCCAGCGGATTAAGTTTTTTTGGAATCAGTGCGTTCCAGAATGCAGATAATTTTGCCATGGTGTTCTCATAAAAGTAGAGCGCCTGCGTGGGCGCATTAATGCTTATTGTTATAGTGAAACCCCGGCGGGATGCCGGGGGTAAGAAAATTACGCGTCGGACAGGCGGAAGGTAGAAACGGAGTGGTTAAGGAAGTGCACCTGCTCTTCCAGCGAGGCGGAAGCCGCTGCCGACTCCTGCACCAGCGCGGAGTTCTGCTGGGTCACGCTGTCCATCTCGGTTACCGCCTGTTCAATTTGGCTGATGCCGCGGCTCTGCTCGTCAGACGCGGTCGATATATGATCCATCAGTACATCGACCTGGCTGACCGAGGCAATAATCGCGCCGATAGCGTCGCCGGTACGGCTGACCTGATCGGAACCGGCTTTGATATTGGCGACCGATTCGGCAATCAGACTTTCAATCTCTTTTGCCGCTACCGCGCTGCGCTGCGCCAGGTTGCGAACTTCGCCCGCCACGACCGCGAAGCCGCGCCCCTGTTCACCCGCGCGCGCCGCTTCCACCGCGGCGTTCAGCGCCAGGATATTGGTCTGGAAAGCGATGCTGTTAATCACGCCGGTAATGTCTTCAATCTTCTTCGAGCTGCTGTTGATTTTGCCCATGGTGACGATGACTTCCTGCGAGACTTTTTCGCCGGTTTTCGCGTTCTTCACCGCTTCGCTGGTCAGACGGCTGGCTTCAAAGACGTTTTCGGTATTCTGTTTCACCGTGGCGCCCAGCTCTTCCATGCTGGCGGCGGTCTGCGTCAGCGCGGCGGCCTGCTGCTCGGTACGCGAAGCCAGGTCGACGTTACCGGCGGCGATTTCCTGCGAGGCGTGCGACACGGTTTGCGTGGAGTTACGCACCTGGCTGATGATATCGGTCAGCGAGCGGCGCATCTGCTCCATGGTGCCCATCAGATCCTGTATTTCGCTGCGGGAAGAGGCCACCACCGGCACCGGCGTATCCAGGATACCCTGAGCAATCTGGCTGCAATGCGCTTTGGCGCTGTCCAGCGGGCTAAGCACGTAGCGCTTCAGGAACATCAACACGCCTGCGATAACAACCAGGAACAGCACGCCGAAGGCGACAATCAGGCCGATACCAAAGGTGAAGTGATCCTGCGCATCGCTGTTCAGGCGCTTCGCGTACTGCTCGTGCAGCGCAAGCACTTTGTCCAGCACCACTTCGTACTGGTGATCCAGGCTGATGACGGTTGGCAGCTGCGCCTTAAAGCGCGCCTGGTCATTGGTTTTAGCCGCGTCCAGCAGCGGGTCGATACCCTGACGGCGGTAGGTTTCATAGGTGGTGCGATACTCATCGGCCAGGCTGGCTTCGCCATCCAGCTTCGGCGCGGCCAGATAGGCCTGGAAAGCCTTGTCCGCTTTGCCCAGCACTTCATTCAGCCCGCTAATCGTCTGCTCAGACTGCAGGCTGCCGCTGTTTTCCATCGTTTTCATATATTCCATCAGGCGCACGCGCAGGGTACGGCTGTGGTTAATAGGATCGATAATAGACAGCACTACACGGATCTCTCTATTCACCGCATCCAGCGACGTATTGCTGCGGGTCAGCAGCCAGACGTTAGCGATCATGCTGGTGAAAAAAATAATAAACAGGAACAGCAGAACCAAAAGCGACGATCTTTTCAGGGACATCTGATTAGCCTTAAAGGAAATAGGATGCTTTCTGTATCGGCAAATTGCGGTAAAGATTTAGTTTTATGGCCGGTAGGGTAGAGGAATATGTCGGCTATTATGCAAATCAAGGGTTTATCTATGCGTGACGCTGTAACGCGAGGCTTTCGTATCCGTAGGGGGGCATCCAGAGCCTTCGAAAAGTAGGGTTATTACAGGACAACATTAAAAAGTAGTGCTAATGCTGTTCGTTACGTTGTCACCTTTCAGGTTTGGAGGAAATGATATATTCACAGCCATTTGTTACGTTGTCACAAAAAAGGAAAGGGCATCCAGGCGCTACGCAACACCAACGGTTTACCCTTTCTTCTCTTCCACTCTTTCAGGGCCACGGTTAGTTTGATCGCAATCACAATAACCCGTTTTCACGGCCGGTAAAGCCGATCGCCGTCACTCTTCTTTGTTAAAAAAATGATGATTTTTTATTACATATTATTATCAATATTCGGGTGGTACAGCCATAAAACAATAGCTTAACGCGACAGGTGGAAACGCCCGTCTTACTTTTTATACCCGCCCGGACCTGAACGATAACTTTTGCTGATGGCCGTCGTGCCGCAGCCTGCGATATGCATCCGAAAGAGGGGAAGTAATGTGCTGACCATACTGGGTTTTTCGATGGTGACCTGTTTCATGTACCTGATTATGACCAAAAGGATGTCGGCGCTGATCGCGCTGATTATCGTGCCGACGGTCTTTGCGCTGGCGGCGGGTTATTATCATGGGCTTGGCGAAATGATGTTGAATGGCGTAAAAGCGCTGGCGCCGACGGGCGTAATGCTGACCTTTTCCATTCTCTATTTTGGCCTGATGATCGACGCCGGGCTGTTTGACCCGCTGGTACGCTTTATCCTGAAAATCGTGCGCGGCGACCCGCTTAAGGTGCTGGTAGGCACGGCGGTACTGACGCTGCTGGTTTCACTGGACGGCGACAGCTCCACCACCTATATGATTGCCGTGGCGGCGTTTTTGCCGCTCTACCGCAAGCTGGGCATGAACGTGCTGGCGATGACCTGTCTGGTCAACCTTGCCAGCGGCATTATGAATCTGTCGCCGTGGGGCGGCCCAACGGCGCGCGCGGCGGCGGCCTTGCATATCGATGCGCTGGACATCTTTATTCCTATGCTGCCCGCCATGTTTCTGGGTTGCGTCACGCTCGTTGGTATGGCGGTGCTGTTCGGCATCCGCGAGCGCAGAAGGCTGGGCGTGATGAAGCTCGATAACGATCATCTGGATAATATCGAGCTGGGTCTGGGCGACGCGCAGGAGTGCGCAGCGAACCGGCGGCCAAAAATGTTCTGGCCTAACTTTATCCTCACTACCGTGCTGCTGGTGCTGCTGGTGACCGGGCTGATGCCTATTCAGATCCTGTTTATGCTGGCTTTTGCCATTGCGGTAATGCTGAATTACCCTTCGCTGGAACAGCAGAAAGCGCGTATCAATACCCATGCAGGCAACGTGCTGGCGGTCACCTCGCTGATTTTCGCCGCCGGGGTGTTTACCGGCATTCTGTCCGGCACCGGCATGGTCGATGCAATGGCGAAAAGCCTGCTGGCGGTGATCCCGCATAGCTTTGGGCCTTATCTGGCGATCTTTACCGCGCTGGTCAGCCTGCCATTCACTTTCTTTATGTCTAACGATGCGTTCTATTTCGGCATCCTGCCGGTGATTGCCCAGACGGCCCTGAACTATGGTATCAGCGCAGAAGAAATCGCCAGGGCGTCAATCATCGGCCAGCCTTTCCATCTGCTCAGCCCGTTGGTGCCTTCGGTGTATCTGCTGGTTGGACTGGCGAAAGTGGATATCGGCGACCATCAGCGCTTTGCCATTAAGTGGGGGATCCTGGTCAGTATGGCGCTGCTG
Organism: Erwinia sp. TECH1; assembly: GCF_054057575.1. Taxonomy (NCBI): domain Bacteria; kingdom Pseudomonadati; phylum Pseudomonadota; class Gammaproteobacteria; order Enterobacterales; family Erwiniaceae; genus Erwinia; species Erwinia sp. TECH1. Next base: position 2,368,413 of record NZ_JBSRZK010000001.1, read on the forward strand.
GTAGGCGGCCTGCTGTTTGGCGCCTTCCCGTTCTACAGCCGCTAACCCTCCGGACACGTCGGCGATTTATTGTGATCGGCATCACAATAAGTCGCCCGCGCCAGGCGGCCCAATGGCGATACAACGTTTCAGGATTAATACTTTTGGTCGGCTTTTCCTTCAAGCCGGTTTAAAAAGTGAGGTCTTATGAAACGTGATGTATTGAGCGAAGAATATTATGACGAAGTCTGTCGGGTGATTGGCGACGCGGCCATTGTGCTGGCTGAAAGCGGACACAATACCAGCCGGGATATTCTGGCAAACCTGCTGGTCAGAACGCGCCATGAACGAACGGATGCGGATCGGGACGAGCAGAAGGTGCTGGAACACGCGATTCGTCTGATAAAACCTGATTAATTCAGGTTTTTTTACACTTTGTACCTGAAAAGTAGCGGCTTTCTGCCAGGCTTAAGTTATGCAGAACCAAGATCGGACTTTTTAAACGAAAGGAGTGTTTATGAAAAAAGTGCTTACGCTGGCCGCGCTGCTTGCCCTTAGCCTGAACGTGATGGCCGAGGACAAAGGGGGATTTAAAGCGGGAGAAACGCCGCCACCGCCGCACAAGCAGGATGCAGGCTACAAAGGCTCGGAAGATACCAACGAGAGCCAGGTGAAGTCGGTCCGTACGCTGAAGGAAGGTTCCTGGGTGACGATGGAAGGGAATATCATCAAAAAGGTTTCTGGCAATATTTATACCTTCCAGGATAAATCAGGCAATATTAATCTGGTTATTCCCGAATCTGCCTGGGGCGGAGAGAAGTACGATGCCAAAGATCTGGTACGGGTGAGCGGTTTTGTAAAACATAAAAATAAGCAAACGGAAATCGCAGTAAAACAGATTGGCGATCCGTAACACTCTCAAGGGCGAACGCTAAGGTTCGCCCAATGCCGTTCAGCGTTGGCTTTGCAGCAGTTCAGTAAGGTGCTGCAGAGCAAACAGGGCGGCTTTTCTTACTACCTCTTCGCAATCCCCTGAAAAATGCTGCTTCAGCGCGCGTACCTCGCCATCTGGCAGGCCCCAGCCAAACCACACCGTACCCGCAGGCGTGCCATCTTCGCCGCCGTCCGGCCCGGCATAGCCGGTAACCGCAATGCTGGCTTTTTCGCCCGATACTTCTTTCGCGCCGGCTGCCATTTCGCGCGCGGTCGCCTCGCTTACCGCCGTGTGTTCCTGGAGCGTTTTTTCACTGACGTGCAGAATGCGGTGTTTGGCGCTGTCGGTATAGGTTACAAACCCGCTGGTGAAATAGCTGCTGCTGTCGCTTGCCGCGCCCAGTGCAGAGCTGACCAGACCTGACGTGCAGGATTCGGCGGCAGCCACTTTGGCCCCGGCCTGTAGTAAAACTTTGCCGAGTCTTTCGGCGGTATTAAGTAATTCCTTATCCATTGAGAGACTCCAGTTGCTAGTGGCCCCGCCGCGATGACGGGGCAGAGTTGTCAGCTTTGTGGCACGAGTTCGGTTTTAATCCAGCCTGGCTGGCGCTTGTCGAAGACTTTATAAGCGTCAAGTACGTCGCTAAGCGGCTCTACTTTCGTTAATACTTTGACCGGATCGATGGCGCCGGTGCGTACCAGTTCCAGCAAGCCCGGAATAATAGTGTGATGGTTGCAGTTGCCCATCTTAAGGGTCAGATTCTTATTCATCGCCTTGCCGATAGGGAAAGTTTCCGCTTCCGGCGGATAAACGCCGATAATGCTTAAACGACCGGCCTTTTTCAGCGTGGCGATAGCCCATTCCAGCGCCTGAGTGGGCGCGTCGCCCGGCACCCAGTTGCCTGCCTGCGGATGCGTTTCCGGTGCTACCTGATCCACTTCCGCCGCAAATTTTTCTGCTTTTTGCTGCGCCTCTTCCGCTGCCGGGCCGTGGTGCGCATGTTGGCTGTCTACGCCGACTGCATCAATAGCGCAGTCCGCGCCGACGCCGCCCGTCAGGCGATTAAGGGTTTCTACCGGATCTTCTTCTTCAAAATTTACCGTGAATGCACCCTGACGACGCGCCATAGCCAGGCGATCGACATGGCCGTCCACCGCAATCACGCGGGCGGCGCCCTTGAGGAAAGCGCTGGCGATAGCGAACTGGCCGACCGGCCCGCAGCCGAAGACCGCCACAACGTCGCCTTTTTTGATTTCGCCCGCTTCCGCGCCAAACCAGGCGGTGGGGAAAATATCGCTAACCATCAGCGCCTGCTCGTCGCTGACGTTATCGGGAATTTTTACCAGCGTATTGGCGGCATAGGGAATGCGCGCTTTTTCCGCCTGAAGCCCGTTTACCGGGCCGGTTGCGGCCGGGCCGCCGAAAAAGCAGGTGCCGGCGGCAGGCCCGTTGGGGTTGGCGTTGTCGCACTGGGCGGTATTGCCTTCCCGACAGGGCGGACAGGTGCCGCAGGAAACGGTCGAGCAAACCACCACGCGGTCGCCGACAGCGAAATTGCGAACATCGTCGCCGAGCGCTTCAATCACGCCGACGCCTTCGTGTCCCAGAATGGTGCCGGGCTGCATTTTACTGAAGGTGCCGCGAACAAAATGCAGATCGGTGCCGCAGATAGCGGAAGCCGTCAGGCGGATCACCGCATCGGTTGGTTTTTCTATCGCTGGCTCCGGGACGTCATCAAGACGAATGTCGCCGACAGCATGCCAGACTAGTGCTTTCATAGGCTCTCCCTTTTTTATCTACCGGGCCTGAGCGTCAGGCGTCCGCTGAAAAGTATAGATAAATTTTTACGGGAAGAAGGCGGCCACAGGCGTTTAACGTTCGGCGATAAGCGATGGCCGTAATGCAGCGCTATGCGGCGCGTCCGAAATTTCCGCTGGCAGCTCGTTCTCAAAAGCCCTGTCAAAGGGCGGCGGCAAACAGAAATCGGTGCCACGCTGTTGATGAAATTCCGCCAGCCATTGGCTGTAAATGGTCAGTAAGCCGTCATGGTTCTCGCTGCCGCCAAGGCGGCGGATAAACAGCCAGCGTGGTGGATCGGCGCGGTCACGCACGTAGAGTTCAGGCTGGATGCTGCCGCCGCAGGCGGTGATACACACTTCGGAAAACTGGATCTTCGGCCATTGTCCCAAACGGGTCAGAAAATGTTGTTTTTCCATGCTCCACCGTACTATGCACAGTTAAGGGGCTGATTGTGCGGCAGTCATGCTGCGCGCTGAACCAGAATCGCTATTCCCTGAAGCCGTCCGGCCGTGGCCGAAGAAAAAAATGGTGTCCGCTCTTTACTGGCGCGGAGCCACTGGCGGTTCAACCGATTTTGTAAAAATTCGTTAATTAAGTCCAGCTCTTTGTGTGGTTATTGGCATTATCAGGAATGCGCCTGGTCAGTATCCAGGCAGAAGCATCAGCAAAGCTGTTACGCAGAAGAAAGTAAAAAAAGAACGAAGCGGCAGTGGCTTATAACGAAGCGGCAGAAATTGATGAACGATTAATATTTATTTATTTGCTCAGTGGGTAAGCTAATAATTCCTGAAACGGGATAAGTATTTTTTAAATATAAAATTAAAATTGATTAAGATTTTTCCTGATTGTTGTTATTAATCAATGAGATAACCAGCCATAATTTTTACTTATTTTTATGCCGCCGTTTCCTTGCAATTATAAGCGTGGCTGCTAGATTTAACTACGTAGCACCTTCACTGATTTTTAATTCCCCCCGGGATTAAATAATTGAGAAAAAACCATTGAGTATTATTTAACACGAAGAGGACATTTGTATGACTCAGCATCGTGGTAATTCAAATTCGGGTAATTTCGCAGAAGATCGTGAAAAGGCGTCAGAAGCAGGCAAAAAAGGCGGACAGAGCAGTAGCGGCAGCGGCAGCTTTAAAAACGACCGTGAAAAAGCCTCTGAAGCCGGTAAAAAAGGTGGCGAGAAGAGCCGCCGCAGCTAAAAAGTAATGCGCCTGCCGCGCGCAGGCTCGCCGCCATCGGCCCTCCGGGCGGTGGCGGTTGTGCTTCCCCTCTGTTTCACTCCCTCTGATACTTCCGTCTCCTGATAACTCAGCCCTGAATATTCCTCTATACTGGTTTAAGAAGAAGAATAACCGCTATCGGCAGTAAAGCTTGCAATAAGCGCTATCTGCAGATGCCCGCTCAGAAAAGGAGAGCCCGTGTTAAAAATGATCGCCAGCGTATTTACCAGCCCGGAAAGGTTGCTTAACGCCATGTCCCGCAATGATATGCAGGAAGCTAAAGATGACGGCGAACGTATTTTGATCGATGAAGACGGTGCGGCGTCGGTGAATTTACAAAGCAAAGAGGTTCATGAGGATTTCGCCCGCCACGTTGCCATGCTCAAACACACGCGCAAAACGCCGCCGGACGAGGAAGAACGCAAGAAAAAGCAAAGACATGTGCTGCTTCCGGAAGAGATATCCTGACCGCTAAAACGTCTGGATGCAGGGACGAACTGAAAGAAACCCCACGATGCCGTGGGGTTTTTTATGCTTACTCTTTCGGTAGCGCGTACGCGACCAGCGCATCGCCGGAAGTGGTACCCAGCCCGCCGTGCCCGCCTGCCGCAATCACCACATACTGACGACCGTCCTTACCGGTATAGGTCATCGGCGTCGCCTGGCCGCCCGCTGGCAGTTTGGCTTTCCACAGCTCGTGGCCCGTGGCTTCGTCAAAAGCGCGCAGGTAGTTATCCGCCGTAGCGCCCATAAATATCAGCCCGCTGCGGGTAATGATGTTGCCGCCCATCATAAAAATGCCGGTTGGCAACGGCGCGTTGGTATGAGTGCCGAAAATATTCATATTACGCGTGGTGCCCGCCGGTCTTTCCCAGGCGATTTTACGGGTGTTAAGATCGATGGCGATCAGCTTGCCCCACGGCGGCGCGCTACAAGGTGCGCCCAGCGCCGTCAGCCAGGGTTTCACCACGGCCGCCCAGCCGGTGCCATACTGCGGCCCTACGGCGAACTCTTTCGGTTTCGGATAGGATTGCCCGCTGGCCCAGCCTGCCCACGGCTTCATCAGGCCCTGTTTGATCGCCTCGTCATGCTTCATCAGCTCCATGGTGAAAGGGATGTAGCTGGTGTTGGCAATCAGTAAATGCCGCTGCGGATCCACCGAAGCGCCGTACCAGTCCATCACGCCGTCAAACGCAGGATAGGCGATAGAGGTGCCTTCCGCAGGCGGCGTATATTGGCCCTGATAGCGATAGCGGTGGAACTGAATGCGGCAGATCAGCTGATCGATCGGCGTCGCGCCCCACATATCGGTTTCTTTCAGATTTGGCGGTACAAGGCTCGGCATGCCGACCGGATCCGGCTGCGTAGGCGACAGATGCTCGCCCGGCAGCGAGGGCGAGGTCGGCACCGGCTTCTCATCCACCTGCGCCAGCGGTTTGCCGTTGCGGCGATCCAGCAGGAACAGCTTGCCCATTTTAGTGGTCTGCACCAGCGCAGGCACGGTTTCGCCATTTTTGCCCGGCAGGTTAACCAGCGTTGGGCCAACCGGCACGTCGAAATCCCAGACGTCATGATGCACGGTCTGGAAATGCCAGCGCTCTTCACCCGTATGAATATCCAGTGCCACCAGCGCGCTGGAATACTTCTCGTCAAAAGGTCGCCGTTTGCCGCCGTAATAATCCGGCGTCGCGTTGCCCAGCGGAATATAAATCAGGCCCAGCTTTTCGTCCGCCGTATAGGTTCCCCAGCCGTTAGGCGTGCCGTGCGTATACTCTTCGCCAGGCTTCAGCGGCGCGTTCTGCGGCGTTCTGCCCAGGTCCCAGGCCCAGGAGAGCTGGCCGGTTTTTACGTCATAAGCGCGTACCACGCCGGAAGGTTCGCCGGTGGTCTGGTTATCGTATATCCAGCCGCCCAGCACGATGCGGCCTTCCATCACCATCGGCTGCGAGGTAATAAAATGGAAGCCCGGCGGCACCTGGCCCATATGGTCGGTCAGGCTGACATAGCCCTTGTGGCCAAACGAGGCGCAAGGTTCGCCGGTTTGCGCATTCAGCGCCACCATGCGGGCATCGCTGGTGGTGGTGATGATTTTTTCCGGGCAGGTGCTGTCATCCACCGCCTTGCTGTAAGCCACGCCGCGGCAGGCCAGATATTCATTGGCCGAGGTGTCTACTTTGGGATCAAACTTCCAGCGCTGTTTGCCGCTGGTGGCGTCAAGCGCAATCACCTGGCGATGCGGCGTACAGATAAAGAGCGTGTTGCCAACCTTAATCGGCGTCACTTCAAAGCTGAACTCGCGTCCCGCTTTATCTTCCCCTTTACGCAGGGTATCGCCGGTATGGAACTGCCAGGCGGGCTGCAGCTGGCTGACATTGGCGGGCGTAATCTGCGTCAGTGGCGAAAAGCGCTGGCCATCGCGCGTACGGCCATAATGCTGCCAGTCATTATCGTTATCGGTTGCGATCGCGGCCTGAGCTGCCGGCACGGGCTGATGATGCACAAAGCGCGTTGCCGTTACGTGCCAGCCTGACCAGAAGACCAGCACGATAGCGGCCAGATAGACCACGCCAGCCAGCGTGCCCGCGCGGCGCTGCGTGTGCATCACCGGTCGGACGATCCACGGCAGGCTGCACCAGACGCCCAGTACGGCCAGCGCGAAAAGGCGCGGCATCAGCTTCCAGCCGTCCAGACCGACTTCATACAGCGACCAGGCTACGCAAATCAGAAAGGAGAGCAGGTAAAGCCAAAGACCGGCCGGACGGCGTTTAACGATAAAAATGCCGCTAAGGAAGAAACCGGCGCCGAAAATCAGGTACCAGGGCGTGCCGCCCAGCGTTGCCAGCCAGCCGCCGAGCACCAGGAAAGCCAGGCCGAACAGGCTAACGACGATCCCAGTGATGGTAGGTAGGGTGAACCAAAATTTTTTCTGCATAAGGTCTTGATAAGTGAGTAACAGGTAAGGCAAGCATAGAGGATGCAAAGTTTTGCAAAGATAGCGGGTGGAGAGAGCGGTGTGCTTGTCTTTAATAGTTCTATTTTTCAATTGATTAGCATGTAAAGATTATTGTCTCAAAATCTTACCGTTGGCTATTGGCAGCCAGGGAGGCTGCTTTTTGATCTGCGTTTCCCTTAAGAGGCGGTTGTTTATTGCGCGGTTGATAGCCATCCAGACGGCAATACCGGCAAATTGCATTAATAGCTGGTAACATTACGCTCCAGTTAATACTGTTAATAACCGGCTCGTTTGTTGAATAAAACCGCTGGAAAACGCCCTGACGGTAAAGTAGCTGTAACAATGATGATGAAACGGGCAGGCCGCCACGTTATGCCTTTTGGCTATATATCATGGTATTTGGGTCTTTGCTGACCCGCGACCGGCCTGACGCTATCCCGTATCATAAGCATCACCAATAACATATTAAAAATAGTCAGTTTATTGACCAGCCTGCGGGCTGCACAACACGGGATAAAACAGGCGACAAATGATAGTTTTGCGTAATGTTTCCAAAACCTTTCACGCCGCGGCTGGCCCGGTGACGGCGGTTGATGATGTGAATCTCAACGTCGAACAGGGGCAGATTTACGGCATTATCGGCTACAGCGGCGCGGGGAAAAGTACGCTGATCCGCCTGCTGAACGGACTGGAAAAACCGACTTCCGGCAGCGTCACTATTGCAGGTAAAGATATCGCGCAGGCGAAGGGCGAGGCGCTGCGTCAGGCGCGTCTGAAAATCAGCATGGTGTTTCAGCACTTCAACCTGCTCTGGTCGCGTACCGTCAGCGAAAATATTGCCTTTTCGCTGCAAATCGCCGGCGCGCCCAAAGCCGCCATCAAAACGCGCGTGCAGGAGCTGATCGAACTGGTCGGCCTGAAGGGTAAAGAGCACGCCTATCCTGCTCAGCTGAGCGGCGGGCAGAAGCAGCGCGTAGGTATCGCTCGCGCACTGGCCAATAATCCGGAAGTGTTGCTGTGCGATGAGGCGACTTCGGCGCTGGATCCACAGACAACCGACGCCATTCTCGATCTGCTGCTGGATATCAACCGCAAGCTAAAGCTGACTATCGTGCTGATTACGCATGAAATGCACGTAGTGCGTAAAATCTGTCACCGCGTGGCGGTGATGGAAGCGGGCAGAATCGTGGAAGAAGGCGAAGTGCTGTCGGTATTTACTCATCCGCAGCAGCCGATTACCCGACAGTTCGTCAAGCAAACGGCAGAGTACAGCAGCGCCGAGACGCCGTTTAACCCTGAACTGATTGACCGCACGGCGGGCAGCGTGCTGAAGCTGACCTTTGTCGGCCAGAACACGCAGCAGCCGATCGTAGGCGAACTGACGCTGAAATACGGCACGCCTTTTAATATTTTGCACGGCAAGATGACGCAAACCACCAACGGCACTTTCGGCGAGCTGTGGTTACAGGTTGCCGCCACCGGCAGCGCGCTGGAAAACATCCTGGCCGATTTACACGCCCACGCCATTACGACCGAGGTGGTTCATGACTGAGACTCTTTTCCCCCATCTGAAGCTTGATCAGCTTTGGGCGGCAACCTGTGAAACCCTGTATATGACCTCGCTGTCCGGCGTGGCGACCTTTGTGCTGGGCATTTTGTTCGGTCTGGCGCTGTTTCTGACCGCGCGCGGCGGCCTGTTTCAGAACCGCGCCGTTTATTCGGTGATTTCGGTACTGGTTAACGTCTTCCGCTCCATTCCTTTTATTATCCTGATTGTTTTGCTGATCCCGTTCACCAAAACGTTAATCGGCACCATTCTGGGCGCGGATGCGGCTTTGCCCGCGCTGATTGTCGGCGCGGCACCGTTCTATGCCCGACTGGTCGAAATTGGCCTGCGCGAAGTGGATAAAGGCGTGATTGAGGCTTCCCGCTCAATGGGCGCGCAGCTGAGCACGCTGATCTTTCGCGTACTGCTGCCGGAATCTTCACCGGCGCTGGTTTCCGGTATGACGGTAACGCTGATTGCGCTGGTCAGCTACAGCGCGATGGCCGGGGTGATCGGCGCGGGCGGTTTGGGTAACCTGGCCTATCTGGAGGGCTTCCAGCGCAACCACAGCGATGTCACGCTGGTGGCGACGGTTATGATCCTGATTATCGTTTTTATTATTCAGTTTATTGGCGATTTCATCACAACACGGCTCGACAAACGCTAACTCACGAAGGAAGTAATAATGAAAAAGACACTGACGCTGCTGGCTGCGGCAACCCTGGGGGCGCTGAGCCTGAGCGCATGGGCAGACACCCTGACCATCGGCGCATCCAACGTGCCGCACGCGGAAATCCTGGAGCAGGCTAAGCCGATTCTGGCGAAGCAGGGCATCGATCTGGAAATCAAACCTTTCCAGGACTACATCCTGCCGAACACCGCGCTGGCCAGCCGCGATATCGATGCGAACTATTTCCAGCACGTACCTTATCTGAACAGCGTGCTGAAAGATCATGCCGACGACAAGAGCTATGATTTTGTCAGCGCGGGCGCAATCCATATCGAGCCGATTGGCATCTACTCTAAAAAGTACAAATCGCTGAAAGACCTGCCGCAGAACGGCAAAGTTATTATGCGCGACGCGGTATCGGAAGAAGGGCGTATCCTTTCTATCTTTGAGAAAGAAGGCGTCATCAAACTGAAGCCGGGCGTGAGCAAAGTTGACGCGCGCATCAGCGATATCGTGGAAAACCCGAAACATCTGAAGTTCCTGGCTAACGTGGAAGGCGCACTGCTGCCGCAAATGTATAATAACGACGAAGGCGATGCGGTAGTAATTAACGCTAACTACGCTATCGACGCAGGCCTGGATCCGGTAAAAGATCCGATTGCAGTTGAGAGCGGCGAAAATAACCCTTACGCCAATATTATTACCGTGCATCGCGGCGACGAAAACAAGCCGGATATTAAAGCGCTGGTGACGGTGCTGCATTCTAAGCAAATCCAGGACTGGATCCGCACCAAATATAAAGGCGCGGTTATTCCTGTTAATAACTGATTGCTGTTTAATAAAAAAGGCCGGGAAACCGGCCTTTTTTTGGCGCTCGCACACTTACAGAACCTCCATCAGTCAGCACAGAAAACGGGCAGTGCCTTTGTTGTATATGGCTAAAGGAACGACGATATTATAAATCAGGCTGCCGGATCTCCTGCAGCATAAAATTGCCTGCTTTATCTTTTTGCAGTCGGATAGTCTTGCTTAACCTGTATCTTTCAGCATCGTTATTCGTGGATATTCCCATAAGTATGGCGTAATCGCCCTCCTGCCAGTTAATGTCAGGATAAGAAACGCATTCGCCTGCCGGAATCACAGGCAAGGTAGACTGAGGTTCAGATTGCCAGAAGATTTACCCTTTTTTTCCGGTGATTTTTGTTACGGATACGCCTCTGTTTTGGAGCAGGCGGCTTTTTTTTTGAATATTATAAGGCGCGGAAAAGCAAGGCATGTTTTCTTTTAGCACGACATCCAGCGGGTAAAAGTAAGGCTTTTCAAGGTGACAGCCGCTTACCAGCAGCACGCAGGCTAGCGTTATTTTTATCATGGTAAATTCCTTTTAGCTGAAGGATCGCTCAGAAATCCCCGCATTACCCATTCATACTTAGCAAGAAGATCGGGCCCGATAAGACCCTCGAAGTTAGCTACCGCTTCAAAATTCGATCGGCCAAATGTTATTAGCCAGAAATAGTCGGCAATGATGCAGGCCTGAGCTTCTAACCTGAACTCAAGAGTATTGGCGGTGGCGAGGCAAGAATAAAGGAACAGCATAAAAACACCGTTTCAGGCAAAATACTCGCAACCTGGGGCGAGCAGTTTTGTGGTCTGTATTGATTTTTTGGATGTCACTGCTTTTTCTTTTATCTCCTTTTTTCTGATGGGGTTATAGCGTTTGCGACTACACCAGACCCGGAAAACGACGGGATTTATTTTATGATTTTATTAAAAAATATATCACATATTATATTTGAGGTGATGAAGAAAATAATTATTTTAATTAGTTCATAACCATCCCAAAAATTAAAAACGATAAATGAAAATATAAAAGTCAAAAGTAACGGTAAGCGAAAACAGAAAATATCCCATAAAATATCCCATAAAATATCCTTCCATAGGAATTTAAATGCCTTTTTCATTTTATGAGCCTCACTATATCCGATGCGATTTGTTCGTCAGTTAATGCGTGCCGAAATTTATGATCTATTTTTGTGACAACGGGCTCTATCAGAAAATAGAGCATTTCTACTTCAGTATTATAAAATTTTGTGTACAGGATAGGGTTGATTAATTTTAGCCGGTCTGCAGCGTCAATAGCAATTTTTACGTAACCATAACCACCTAAAACAATGGTGCTTTTCCTGGATATACTGGTCAATGTGCTTTCCAGCGTTGCCCTTAGTCCTGCGCTCATATAAATTGTAGACGCAATAGAGTAAGCAATAGAGCGATTTGTGAAATTCACAGTTGCATAATCGGCGCTAAGCTTTGTCAGGATTCTGTTTAAATTTAATCTCCTCTCATAATGAATCTCGCTAAATACGTCTTCAGTAAATATTTTTAGCATGTATTTTATAACATTATCTTTGACCTGTACGTCGGAGTAATTATTTTTCTTTTCTCCGAATTCAAAGCCAATATGCGGTAATTTAAAATGAAAGGTCGGAATAATTTTCAAGATGGACCTAATAAACCTTACATCTTCTTTTCTGATTTTCTCACAAACATCCTGATAATTTTCTCTTAAACATGATGAATACCAACTTAGACGTTCGACTCCGTTGTATATCAATTCGCCTTGTTTTAACGCTTCTCTACCTACTTCCTTGACTCCTTTTTCCAGAACTAAAGCCAGATAGTTCTCGGCTTCCAGTTTCTTTATTATTGCTGCGTTATAACTCATGCTCACTCCTGTGCGTTATCTCCTTTGAATGCCTCAGTTACTATGTGGTTTTTTGGTCATTATGTAAACATGGAACTCAGCGGCATTACTGTTTTGCTTGTCAGATTGCGATGGCAAAACTGCTGTGTATAAAAACAGTTCTTACAAGGGTGCAGCGTGGGCGGCAAAGAGAGCAGAATCTTTCTTTTCGGGAGGGCGATCTCTCTTTTTTATGCACTGGTTTACGACTTATTTTTTGATAATTATGAAAAGTATCGTCGGCGGCTTTTATATGAAAGCGCAGCGCCATAATAATCTGGCGCTGCCGGCAACAAAATCAGATGCCGCTATTTAAACAGCCCGACCCAATCGTTTTTACCTCCGTCTGCACGCCCGGCATCATCAGCGTCAGGCCGCGGATCAGCTCATCACCCGCTTCCAGCAGCGCCTCATACGGCATTGACGGCAGGCTTTCCAGTACAAACCACATTTGCGTGGCCTGGGCATTCAGCCGGGTACGCACGCCCTGACGCCAGTTCCAGCGGCGACAGGTCACGCCCTGGTCGTCACGCCAGATAACTTCACCGACCTCCGGTGATTCCACGGCCGCGCTGCCTTCTTTAACCGTATCAAACAGCTCGCTGCCGTCGGCTATTACCAGGCGCGGCTGGCCCACATAGGCGGCAATATTCTCGCCGCCGACCGGAATGGCGTAGCGAAGGCTGATAGCGTTATACAGATCGACCACTGGATCGATGCCCGGCAGCGTGCCGTCGCGCTGCACGCGTTTCCTCAGCGCTTCCGCCGAACAGGGTGTGCGCTTGGGTTTGGCACCGAACTTTTTAAACGTTTCCGCCCAGTCGGCCAGGTGCGCTGCCGCCCAGGCGGGCGAATCGGCAAGCACCGCCTCGCAGGCCTGGGTAAGAAACGCTTGTGCGATCGAGGGATCGGCCAGCGGCACGGCTTTTACGGTGATACTCAGGGCGCGAAAGCCCGGTGCAAGGTCGGCAATAGCCGGGGCGATTGACGGGGTGACTGAAATCATTCCATAATCCTTCGGTGACTAATTTATCCTATAGTAATGACCGATGACCAAAAAAGTCAATAAAACGACCGAGGCAGGGGCCGATATCGACAGCGTCAGCGCTGCCGTCTCGCGCAGTATTAAAACCCATCGCAAGGCGCAAAAGCTTTCGCTGGACGAGCTGGCCCGCCGCGCGGGGGTCAGTAAAGGGATGCTGGTGGAAACCGAAAAGGGCACGGCGAACCCCAGTATCGGTATTTTATGTAAAATCGCCGCCGCGCTTGGCTTGTCGGTGGCGGATATCGTCAACGTTACCGATTCGCCTTCTGCATGGCTTATCACTCGCGAGGAGATCCCTACGCTATGGCAGGGCGAAAAGGGCGGTTCCGCGCGGCTGCTGGCCGGCACGCGTGGGCCGGATATGATTGAGCTGTGGCGCTGGGAAATGCATCCGGGCGAAAGCTTTTCCTCTACGGGTCATCCGGCGGGCACGCTGGAGCTGCTGCATGTCGAAGAAGGCACGCTAAACCTGCAAACCGAAAGCGCCGCGCTGACGGTTAACGCGGGCTGCTCGGCCGTCGCCAGAACGGATATGGCGCACCGCTATGCCAACGAGACTCAGAGCCTGCTGATCTTTACGATGACCGTGGCCGAGCTGCATCGGGGCTAAAAGAAAAAGGATATTTGCCTTTCGCCTACAGTACTTTTTCCAGAAAGCGGCGGGTACGCTGATGAACAGGGCGATTCAGCACCCGCTCGGCGCTGCCGCTTTCGACAATTTTGCCATCCACCATAAACACCACGCGATCGGCGACCTGCCGCGCAAAGCCTATCTCATGCGTTACCACTACCAGGGTAACGCCCGAGCGTGCCAGCCTGTTAATCACTTCCAGCACTTCGCCCACCAGCTCAGGATCCAGCGCGGAGGTCGGCTCGTCAAACAGCATCACCTTTGGGTTCAGCGCCAGCGCGCGGGCAATGGCGATGCGCTGCTGCTGGCCGCCGGAAAGCTGTCGGGGCCAGGCGTGCGCCTTTTCGCGCAGGCCGACCGTATCCAGCAGCTCGTAAGCCCGCTCAATTGCCTCGCGGCGCTTCAGCAAACCATGCACGATGGGCGCTTCAATAATGTTGTCCAGCACGGTCATATGCGGAAACAGGTTAAAGTTCTGGAATACGTAACCGACCTGAATGCGTTGTTTCAGAATCGCTTTTTCCTTCAGCTCGTACAGCTTATCGCCCCTGCGGCGATAGCCTACGTAGTCGCCGTCGATCTGAATAAAGCCTTTATCGACGCGTTCCAGATGGTTAATGGTGCGCAAAAGCGTCGACTTGCCGGAGCCGGATGGCCCGAGGATCACGGTGACGGTGCCGGGTTCGATAGTCAGGCTGACATCATCCAACGCTTTAAAGGCGCCGTAGCTTTTACTGATATTGGCGATCTCAATTTTTCCGGCCTGGGTTTGTGGGCGATCGCGCCAGCTGGCGGCGTTCTCGTCGCGATTTAGTTCAAGCGCTTCTGACATCAGAACTCTCCTTAAGCGTTGCCGAACGACGGAACAGCGTTAAGCGGGCGGGGCGCCTCTGCCGCACCACGCCGCGCGCAAAATAGTTTTCGACAAAGTGTTGCAGCACCGACAGGACGGTGGTGATGCACAGATACCAGACGCTAGCCACCATCAGCAGCGGGATGACCTGCTGCGTGCGGTTATAAATAACCTGCACGGTATAAAACAGTTCCGGCATCGACAGCACGTAAACGATAGAGGTGCCTTTCGCCAGGCTAATCACCTCGTTGAAGCCGGTTGGCAGAATAGCGCGCAGCGCCTGTGGCAAAATAATACGAAAGGTGCGGCGATACGGCGGCAGGCCCAGCGCGGCGGCGGCTTCGTGCTGGCCCTGATCGACGCCGACGATGCCGCCGCGAATGATCTCGGCGGTATAGGCGGCCTGCACCAGCGACAGCCCCAGCACCGCTACCGAAAACTGATCCAGCAGATCGGTGGTGGCGTGGGTAAAGAAGGTGATGGAGGTGAAAGGCACGCCCAGCGACAGGCTGTCATACAAATAAGCGAAGTTATAAAGAATAATCAGCACCAGCAGCAGGGGCAGCGAGCGGAACAGCCAGATATAGCTCCACGCCAGCGCGTTCAGCAGCCAGGACCTGGCGAGCCGCGCCAGCGCCAGGCCGGTGCCGAGAATCGAGCCGAACAGCGTGCCCAGCAGGGTCAGCAGCAGCGTTTTCCCCAGCCCGTTTAAAATGGCCGGATCGAAAAACCACTGCGCAAATACTCCCCACTCCCAGCGCGGATTGGTGGCAATGGACTGCACCACGCCGGTAATAATAAAGAGCGCGAACGCTGCGCCCGCCATGCGCCACGGGTAGCGGGCAGGCACAACTTTCAGGACGACATCGTTCGGCGCGTCGGCGTTGTCACGCCAGCCAGCATCCGGGTTTTTCATGGTCACTCCTCAGGCGCTGCGTCGGACAGGCTGGCTGAGCAGCGTTTTGTTAAAGGGCAGGCGGCCGTCAAAGGGCGGCAGCGCATAGCGTTCGGGATCGACCGCCGGATCGAACTGCGGCTGATAACCCTGCGACAGATAGAGCCTGACCGCTTCCGGCTGGCGAAAGCCGGTGGTCAGATACAGCGCGTCATATCCCTGCAGCGCCGCCAGCCGCTCCAGCTCCAGCAGAACCTTTTGCGCCAGGCCCTGACGCCGCATACTGCTGTGCGTCCAGATACGCTTCAGCTCCGCAGTCGTGACGTTGTAACGCTTGAAGGCCCCCATCGCTATCGGCGTTTCATGGCGCAGCAGTACGATAAACGCCCCGTCGGGCGGTGCATAAATTCCCGGCGGCTCTTCTTCCTGCTCGCCAAAATAGTCGCCGTAGCGGGCGCGGTATTCGGCGAACAGCCCGTCGATAATCGGCTCAATTCGCGGATCGTCCGGCGTGGTATGGATAAAGGTTTCTTCAATCATGGCGCGCTCCCGTACTCAGTCGCCTAAACCCGGCGGGTTAATCTCGGAATGGTCGATTTTTTCGATGCTCTCGCCCCAGCGATCCAGCACCTGTAAATAGCTGCCGCTGGCGATGGCGCCGTTGAGTGAGGCCTGTACGGCTTCCACCAGCCCGCTGCCTTTTTTCAGCGTCACGGCGATATTGGCGGTTTTAGGCCAGCCGCCGGCCACCACGCCGACCAGCCTGGTGGTGCCGGTCAGTTTGGCTTTATAGGCGCCGGTAACGTTAGGGCCGAAAGTGGCGTCGGCGCGGCCGGACTGGATCGCCAGCGTGGCGGCGGCATCGTCGGTCACGTAAAGCGGCTGCATAGCGGGCAAGCCTTTCGCCTGATTTTCTTTATCCCACTGCAGCAGGATGGCTTCCTGATTGGTGCCGGAGCCCACGATAATACGTTTGCCGGCAATATCCGGCGCGGCGTCAATTTTGCTGATTTTACTGCTGCTTTTGACGTAGAAGCCCAGCGTGTCCTGACGATAGGTCGCGAAGTCAAACCGCGCTTTGCGTTCTTTAGTCACGGTTATATTGTAAATCGCCGCGTCATATTTCCCGGAGGCGACGCCCAGCGGCCAGTTTTCCCAGGAAGCCGGAACGATTTTTAATTTTAATCCCAGCCCATCGGCAACCAGACGTGCTATATCCGCTTCGCTGCCGATAACCGTTTTATTATCGCGGGCAAACAGGCCGAACGGCGGCGCGCTGCCCAACACTGCCGTAGCCACCGTCAATGTGCCGGGCGTAACAAATTTATAATTAGCCGGGATCAGCGAAGCCGCCTGAGGGTTTAACGGCGTATGCACCGGCTTTTCATTAGCGATTAAATCTATTCCCGGCGCGGCCTGGGCGCTCAGGCTCAGGCCCAGCAGCAGCGCCAGCGCGCTTAAGCGGTTGCTATTCATCATTTTATCCCTGCGTTTTGTTTTTCTGCACTATTCAGGATGCGGCAGGGCAAGTAAAACAACAAAAACAAATAAAGATAGCGGGAAATAATCTTTTCCCGTGAGCCGTAATAATTTCATTGTTATGCAAAAGCTAAGCTGTAATTAATATTTAGCGTCGCCGTTTTTATATGGAATTCTCGCTGAAAGTATTCAGAGAGAATAAATTATGTCTTATCAGTTAAGTCTTTTAGATCAAAGCCCGGTGGACGAAGGGCAAACGCCGCAGGCCGCGCTGGCGGCGACGCTTGCCTTTGCCCGCACGGCGGAGCGGCTGGGCTACCACCGGCTGTGGGTGTCTGAACATCACGACAACGAGCGCCTGGCGGGCAGCTCGCCGGAAGTGCTGATAGCCTGGCTTCTGGCCCACACCAGCCGGTTACGCATCGGCTCCGGCGGCGTGATGCTGCAACACTACAGTCCTTACAAGGTGGCGGAAAATTTTCATTTGCTGGCTTCGCTGGCAACCGGGCGCGTCGATTTAGGCGTTGGCAAAGCGCCGGGCGGGTTGCCGCTTTCCACCAAAGCTTTGCAGGGTGAACTGGCAGGGCAAAAGGATTTTCCCGCGCTGCTGGCGCAGTTAACCCGCTATCTTGACGCCGTGACCGAACCGGCCAGCGGTGAAGCCGCCAGAGCGCTGCCGGCGCCATCACACTCGCCGTCGCGCTTTCTGCTGGGTGCCAGTGCGGAAAGCGCCCGGCTGGCCGCGCATCTGGGATGGAACTTTGTCTATGCCGGTTTTATTAACGCCTCTGAGCAGGCGATGCGGGAAGCGGTGCTGACCTTTCACGAGTACGCGCAGCAGGGTAAGGCGCTGATCAGCCTGGCGGCGCTGGCGGCCGACACCACTGAGGAAGCGGCTTCGCTACTGGCCGAACAGCATAACTATCGCGTCACGCTTGGCGAACGGCACGTGACCGTCGGCAGCGAAGCGCAGGCGCTGGCTTTTGTCCAGCAGGCGGGCGCGGCGGATTACCGTATTGTAAAGCAGGCGCTGAACGTGCTGCACGGCACCGCCGACGTTATCCACCAGCGGCTGGCCGCGTTACAGCAAAGCCTTAAGGTCGACGAATTTATTCTGCATACGCCGCTAAGCAATCCCGCGCGGCGTCTGCGTTCCATTACTCTGCTGGCGGGCCAGCATTAAGGAGATCGTATGAGCACCCACATCAAATTCGGCCTGATGCTGCACGGCGCGGGCGGCCATATGAATGCATGGCGTCATGCCAGCGCGCCGGCCGATGCCAGCGTAAACTTCCGCTACTTTACCGATCTGGCACAGCAGGCGGAGGCGGCAGGGTTCGATTTCCTTTTCGTCGCCGACGGGCTGCACATCAACGAGAAGTCGCTGCCGCATTTCCTTAATCGCTTCGAGCCCGTGGCGCTGCTGTCGGCGCTGGCCGCGGTCACGCAGCGAATTGGGCTGGCGGGCACGATTTCTACTTCGTACAGCGATCCTTTCACCGTTGCCCGTCAGCTGGCGACGCTGGATAATATCAGCGGCGGCCGGGCCGGCTGGAACGTGGTGACCTCGCCGCTGGAAGGCTCGGCGCAGAACTTCGGTAAAGCGCATCCGGCGCACTCGCTGCGCTACGAGATTGCCGAGGAATATATTAACGTGGTGCAGGGATTATGGGATTCCTGGGAGGACGACGCCTTCGTGCGCGATCGCGACAGCGGCGTTTTTTTTGACGCGGCCAAACTGCACAGGCTGAATCACCAGGGCAAATTTTTCTCGGTAGCCGGGCCGCTGAATATTCAGCGTTCGCCGCAGGGGCAGCCGGTGATTTTCCAGGCGGGCGCGTCCGATACCGGCATCGGCCTGGCCGGAAAATCCGCCGATGCGGTATTCACCAACGCGCGCACGCTTGCGGAAGCGCAGAGCTATTCGCGGAAGCTACAGGCCAGCGTTGCCGCCAACGGGCGCGATCCGGTAGCTATCTTTCCCGGCATCAGCCCCATTATTGGCAAAACGCCGGAAGAGGCCGAAGCGAAATATCAGCATTTGCTGTTGCTGCTTTCCCTTGACGATGCGCTGGCCTATCTGGGGCGCTTCTTCGAGCATCATGATTTCAGCCAGTACGATCCGGACGGACCTTTCCCGGACGTTGGCGAGCTGGGGCAGAACAGCTTCCGTTCCACTACCGACAGCATCAAGCATCGGGCGCGGGAAGAGCAACTGACGCTGCGTCAGGTAGCTTATGAAACCACGCTGCCGCGCGGCGAATTCTTCGGTACGCCGCAGCAGGTGGCCGACGCGCTGATTGCATGGGTAGAAAAGGGCGGCGCGAGCGGTTTTATCCTCAGCGGCCCGGTGCTGGTGGAGTCGCTACGCGATATCACGCGTGATGTGCTGCCGATACTGGCGGCGCGCGGCTACTGGCAGCCTTCTGACGAAACCACGCTGCGAGGCAGGCTGGGGCTGCCGTTTAAAGTCAATCGTTACGCTGAGCCGGTGCCGGAGCTGGTTGAAAACCAATAAGATTGATGACGGGCGGCGTCGTGCCGCCCGTGTCCGGGCCTACTGTGGTTTCTTATCCAGCGTCCAGGTGGCGCTGCTGACTTCCACCTTCACCGGCAGCAGGCCAATCTGCGTGAATTTATCGGCCAGCGCCTGCTGCTGGCTGAACACCTCCGGCGTCATCCTTTGCGCGCCAAAAGGCATTCTGGCGAGGGCTTTTTGCCAGATCGGCTGCGGCAGGCCGGTTGAGGATGAGAGGATCTTCGCCGTTTCTTCGGGATGGCCGTTAGCCCAGTCGCTGAGCTTGCCCAATTCGCCCAGCACTTTTTCCGCCGTTTGCGGGTGCGCTTCCGCAAATTTACGGCTGGCCAGATAGAAGGTGTAATGCGGCACCAGTCCTTCCGCGTTTTGCACTATTCTGGCGCTGGCGTTAGTCTCTACTTCCGCCAGGTAAGGATCCCAGATAACCCAGGCGTCCACTGCGCCACGCTGGAAGGCGGCGCGGGCATCGGCAGGCGGCAGGTAAACCGGCTTGATATCCTTATAGCTCAGCCCGGCTTTTTCCAGCGCGGTAATCAGCAGATAGTTAACGTCCGAGCCCTTGTTCAGCGCCACGCGTTTGCCTTTCAGATCGGCGACATTTTTAATGGAAGAAGCCTGCGGCACCACAATGGCTTCGGTTTTAGGGTTAGCGAGCGAGTGGCCCAGATAGACCAGTTCGGCCTGTGCGGCCTGAGCAAAGGCGGGCGGCGCGTCGCCCGTTGCGGCCAGATCGATGCTGCCGACGTTCAGTCCTTCCAGCATTTGCGGCCCGGCCGGAAATTCTACCCAGCGTACCTGAATGCCCTGTTTTTTAAATTCGTCGTCCAGCGTGCCGCGATATTTCAGCAGCGCGAAAATATTCGCTTTCTGATAGCCGATATTGACCGTTTCCGGCTGGCTTGCCGCCAGCGCCTGCTGTGAAGTGGCCGCCAGAACCAGCGCGGCAAGGCTGCTAACAAGATAATTTTTCATGGTTTTCCCCGTAAAAGTCATCAGCGCACCATAGCAAATTGGTTACGTAGCGCTTAGCGAGTAAATCTGCTGTCCTTAGCATGAAAAAACATATTGGCATTGAAGGCGGCTGGGGTAAAAAAATGGAAACAGGTCACAGCTTTCGATCGTGATGGCTTGCATGCCAGACAAGGTTGTGCAAAATTTACCCGGCAATATCCAGGGAAATAGCAATCAGTTAAAACAGGGATGAAAAAGATGAAAAGATTAGTCAGCGCGCTGGCGCTGCTGCTTTGTGCCTGCGCGCCTCAGGGCAGCGTAGAACGTCATACCACCCATGCCGTCCATCAAATTGCGGACGCCAATTTCGATCCTAATACGCGCATGCTGCTGGCCGACTCCATCCGCGTGATGCGGCCCGGCTTTCAGGCTGTATATCAGGCAGGCGTAAAGGACAGGGCTGCCGGCTTAAGTAAAGCGCAAATGGAAGAAAAAGCCGCCTGTCTGCTCAAGCCTGAAAACCTGCCGGATGAGGCCGTTACCCATACTTTTCTTGGTCAGACGTACCTGGCCGATCGGCCAGAAAAAGAGCGTAAGATCCTGGCCGATGCGCTGACAGCGACCTATCGGGATGGCTATGAAGGGAGGCCTTAGCGCTGCGTCAATCAGGTAAGCCAGCGCATGGCGGCAAGGATGGCCACGGGCGAGCCATCCTTGCCTTAACCTTTTTTTATTCGCCTTTGGCTTCGGTTAATGCCTGGGCCGCACAGACCAGCGCCAGATGGCTCAGCCCCTGCGGCAGGTTGCCGCGCCAGCTGGCGGTTCTGACGTCAAACATCTCGTTAAAGATTTCTACGTTGCCTCTGTCGCACAGGCTTTCCAGAATTTCATGCATGGAAGCCTCCGCGCGTTTTGTATCCCCCATTGAAGCGCAGGCTTCCACCAGCCAGAAAGAGCAGGCCACAAAGGTGCTTTCTTCCTGCTCCACGCCGCTGTAGCGATACAGCATGGCGCTGTTGTGGCCCAGCTCACGGCGGATGGCGTCATAAGTTTTCAGCATGCGTTCGGGATTGACGCTGTTGCCATAATGGTGCATCAGCGCCAGCGAGGCGTCCAGCCTGTCTTCGCAGCCGACATAGAACAGATAGGCCTGGCGGCTCTCCGACCAGCAGTGCTCTTCGATCCAGTCGCGAATACGATCGCGCTCGCGCTCCCAGCGGCCGACCCAGGTAGGTTCGATATGTTTGCCTTCGGCCATCGCGACGGCCTGATCCAGCGCCAGCCAGCAGGCCATTTTGGAGTGGGTGTAGTGCTGTTCGTCGGGCAGCTCCCAGATCCCCGAATCCTTTTGCCGCCAGCTGTCGGCACAGCAGTTGGCCAGTTCGCCAAGCATTCGTGAGGTAGCAATATCCAGCACGTGGCCCGCCTGGATAAACAGCCGGGCGGTAGAGAGCATATCGCCATACATGCTGAGCTGTACCTGATCGCGGGCATTATTACCCACGCGCACGGGTTGTGAATCTTCATAGCCCCTGAGCGGCAGGTAACGCTCTTCCGGCACCAGACTACCGTCCAGGGTATAGCAGGCGCGCAGCTTAACGCCGTGGCGAATAATGGTGTGCGTCAGCCAGGAGAAAGCGGCCTTACAATCTTCCAGCGCCCCCAGGTAGACGAAGGATTTAATGATCAGGCAGGCGTCGCGCACCCAGGCGTAGCGATAGTCGTAGTTCTTCTCGCCGCCAAAGCCTTCGGGTAAGGATGACGTCGCCGCAGCCGCCAGCGCGCCAGTTGGCGAGTACCAGAGAAATTTTAGCGACAGCGCGGAACGCTTAACGTGCGGTGAGAACAGCCCCTGATAAGAAAGGTGGTTGACCCAGTCGCGCCAGGCGGTATGACTGGTTTCAATCCTGTCGTCGATCGCCGCGAGATCCGGCACGGCTAACGGCTCTTTTTCACTCGCCAGCAGCGCTATCAGCGAATGCGAACCGGGAGAGGTGACCAGGCGTCCTTCGACCGCTTCATCGCACAGCCAGCTAATCGTTACGTCTTCGCTGGTGCGCAGCATGGTCATCAGATCGCCGATATGAAAAACCGCGCCGTGATGGGTATCCGCTACCCACGGCGAGCGGCTTTCCGCCATCGTGCCCAGCTTAAGGCGCAGGTTCAGCACGACTTCGCCTTCAACGCCTTCCACACGTCGCGCCAGCTCGCTCCACGGCAGACGGCCCGCCAGCGAGCTGTTCAGCGATTCGGTAAGGCGAACCGATCCGCTTTCTGTGCTGTATAGCGTTTCAAGGACGTTGCTCTCCTCGCGATAGCGCCGCTCGACGCGGTAGCTGCCTTCAGGCTCCAGCTGGAAAAAACCGCCGATACCGGGATCGAGGATGCGATCGAACAGCGGCGGCGAGTCCAGATTGGGCGCGCACCACCAGTCGATGGCGCCATCGGGCGCGATCAGCGCCACGGAGCGCCCCTCGCCGATAGCCGCATAGTCGCCGAGACCGGCAAAACCCTCTTTACGCACGGGAGAGCGGTAGGTTTTATTTTTCACTCGACGTCCCTTGTTCAGAATATATAGACGGCCTGAGCCATAAAACGATGATGGCTCACCGAATGACATCAGGCTCTGGATTGAAAAGTATAGATAAGTTTTCAGCTTGCGCAGGCAAAGCGCCCGGCATGACGGCGCCCGGGCGGCAACATTGGGGAAAATAGCGTAATAAGCGCGGCCGCAAATAGCATGGCGCAGGCGTGTTGGTTATTAAAGCGTCACTGGCGGGCGAGAAACCAGCATTTCAATCGGCACATCGAGCGCCAGAGCCAGATTATTCAGAGTAAGCAAACTGATATTACGCTTGCCGTTTTCAATATCGCTAAGATAAGTACGATCGATGCCGCTACGCTCGCTCAGGGCAATCTGACTTAGCTGCTTGCGTTTGCGGAACAGACGTACCCGTTCGCCGACGCTAATTAACAGACCGTCATGCAAAGTGTTTTCTCCGGCAAATTCAGGCTGGGATCCATCCTGAATCTATATAACAACATTCTGATTTAACAGCATTAAATTTCATTTAAGACTATTCCTGGTGTTTGCCATCTGCCTGGCCGGGCCGCTACTATTGCCTGTTCTCCGCCTTGATAATTTTTAATGCTGCTTGCCATTGCGGTCGAGATCCGGCTGACAGTCGGTTTCAGAATGCCGTAACAGTGAATCAGACGGCAGGTTGGGCAGCGACTTGCTTATTAATGCTCCTTCTGGCGTTCCTGCTTTCCTAATATTGTTGAAAAACCGCGCGGCTGGCAGCCTGCCGCCCCACAATTCTTCCTGAGTTGTTACACTCAGTTCTGGTGTCTCAACAGGAGTAATCATGAAACTGGGCTTTGCTTGTAAATATTTTAATGCTGAGGCAAAACAGCCTTTTCCATTAAGAGCCACCACGCGCACCCGATTTTTGAGCCTGGATAAAGCAGCGCGGCTGGCGCTAATCAGCGAAATATCGCAGCATAATCTCAGCAATCTTTACCTGACGCTGGAAGCGCTGGCGAAAGAGCCGGAAGCGCTACGTATGATGCGGCTGGGAAGCGATCTGCTGCCTCTGTTTACGGTGCCGGAAGCGAACGAGCTGTATCAGGACTATTTACCGGAACTGCATTCGGCGCTGGCGAAATGCGGCGATTTCGCCCGGGCCCATCATATCCGCCTCTCTTTTCATCCGGGACAATATTCCGTGCTGGCGTCAGATAATCCACTGGTGGTGGAACGCGCCATTGAAGACGTGGAATATCACACGCTGTGCGCGAAGCTGATGGGCTATGGCAAAACCTTCCAGGATTTTAAAATCAATATCCATATGAACGGCAAGGGCGGTTTTGAGGGATTTCAAACCGCGTTTCACCGCCTCAGCCCGGAAGCGAAAAACATGCTGACGGTGGAAAACGATGAGATTTCCTGTTCGCTGGATGACGTGCTTCAGGCGAAAGAGCTCTGTCCCATCGTGCTGGATATTCATCACCATTGGGTAAAAGAGAACGAATTTATCCAGCCCGACGATCCGCGTATCGCGCAGATTAAAGCCTCCTGGCGCGGTGTCAGGCCGGTGCTGCACTATTCGATTTCGCAGGAAGGTATCATTCCGCCACACGGCTGGCCAAATCAGGAAGAGTTAGGCGTGGCAAGAACTAAGCTGCGGGCGCACTCCGACTATTATTTTAACGATACGCTGAACGACTGGGCTTTATCGTTCAAAGAGTTCGATATCATGTGCGAAGTGAAAATGAAGAACCTGGCGAGGGATCGGCTGTTTAACTACGCAGGGCAGGACAAAGAACAGGATTAGCGAGCGCGGAACATGCGCGATGGCGCACATGTTCCGTTTCCCGCCTTGCCTAGAGCTTGCCGCTGCGGGTCTGCTCTGAGGTGGTAAAATGGGTTTCGCCATGAGCAATATCGCCGCCGCCCTTGACGCTTTTCAGCTGGACGGTATCGCCATGTTCCCAGGCGTTGGCGCCTGCCGCTGCCGGATGCGCAATGATATCTTTGCGTGACTCTCTGATTTTCTTCGTGTCCACGTCGAATCTTTTGTCGCGATCGATCAGCAAACGCGGATCCATCTGGCCGTCGGCGGTAAAGCCCATCATCAGCGCCGGAATGCCCAACGGCAGCGTTTTATCACGATCGGTATGCCAGGTATGCCAGGTTTTGCCGTAGGTATTAACGATACGCGACATCAGCGCTTTTTCCGCCAGCGGCGGCAGGCCAGGCGCGATCAGCGTGCCGGATTTCACCTCATACTGATGGCTGTGCCAATACTTTTTCTCTTCCGGCGGCAGCGTTTTAAACAGTCTTTCGCTGATAATATATTCCACGCCCATCAGCTTGGCGTCGCGCGTGTTGCCATCGTAAATTACCGCCTGCATCACGTCGTCGTTGAGAATGGTGACGTAATGGTGCGCCTCCATCTGTCCATTGTGGTCGCCGTTATAGAAATGAAAGCCGTCCAGATAAGCGTTAATAGCGTCAATGGGCGGGCGGGACTGCATCGCTGCCGCGCCGGTATCCAGCAGCTTTTTTTCCGTCGAGGTCGGGGCGCCAGGGCTGTTAACTTGCGAGGGCGAATTGTGCGCGCCGCAGCCGCACAGCAGCAGGGCGATCAGAGGCAGGGTTCCTTTCATTTTGTCTCCGTAACTTGAAAGTGTCTGAAATTGTTTAATGCTGATACAAAATGTCAGTAAAAGCCTGGCAGGTAACGGTCATTTCGCAACGTCGTTGTTCCGGCAATGTTTCTTCACCAGCGTGAGGCCCGGCGTCCTTTACCCGCCACTTTTCTGCCTGAAATCAGCGCGCGGCATCTCCTTTGTGACACGGCGGCCGATCTTCTACTAAGTTAAACAGGAGGACGCTATTTTATAAAGGAGGCCACCTTGACTGACCAAAAGAATGATTCAGCAACGATCCAGACGACCGAACTGCTTCAAACCAGCGAAGCCTGGAACGGTACGCCCTATACCGCTTATCCCGCCGGTAAACCCCAGCTTACGGTAATGAAGATGACTATTCCGCCGCATACGTCGCTGCCCTGGCATTCGCATCCGATGCCAAATATGGCTTATTTGCTCTCTGGCCAGCTGACCATTGAAGATAAAGAGAGCGGCAGAACGCATCAGGTAAAGGCTGGCGAAGCGCTGAATGAGGCAACGGGCGATATTCATCGCGGCTATACCACCGACGAAGCCGCTGAGCTGGTGATCTTCTACGCGGGCGCAGAGGGACAGCCGCTGTCGGAGCCGTTGCCCGGCGAGCCTGCGGAGTTTTAACCGGTTGACGGCAGACAAGCCCAGGCTTCAGCGTTAGTATGACGGTTTCAACGCGCCAGATGCGCGCCGCTAAAGGTCATTATGCTATGAAAAAAATTGGGTTTCTCTCTTTCGGTCACTGGACGCCCTCTGCACAGTCGGCCACCCGATCGGCGGCAGATGCGCTGCTGCAATCTATCGATCTGGCGGTAGCCGCAGAAGAGCTGGGCGCCGACGGCGCCTATTTTCGCGTGCACCACTTTGCCCGCCAGCTTAGCGCGCCGTTTCCGCTGCTGGCGGCCGTTGCGGCCCGTACCAATAAAATTGAAATTGGTACCGGCGTTATTGATATGCGCTACGAGAACCCGCTTTATATGGCGGAAGACGCCGGCGTGGCCGATTTAATCAGCGGCGGGCGTTTGCAGTTGGGCCTCAGCCGCGGCTCACCGGAACAGGTCATTGAAGGCTGGCGCTACTTTGGCTATGGCCCGCAGGAGGGCGAAAGCGATGCTGATATGGGGCGGCGCCATACCGAGGCGCTGCTGGAAGTGTTGAAGGGCGAAGGGTTTGCAAAACCTAATCCGCAGCCGATGTTTCCTAATCCGCCGGGACTGCTGCGGCCTGAACCTTTTTCCTCCGGGCTGCGTGAACGGATCTGGTGGGGGTCGGGTTCGGACGCCACGGCGGTTTGGGCCGCGAAGCTGGGGATGAACCTGCAAAGCTCGACGCTAAAAGATGACGAAACCGGCGAGCCTTTCCATATTCAGCAGGCAAAACAGATCCGTGCCTATCGCGCCGCCTGGCGGGAAGCGGGTCATCAGCGCGAACCGCGCGTTTCGGTCAGCCGCAGTATTTTTGCGTTGGTCAGCGAACAGGATCGTGCCTGGTTTGGCAGCAGCGGGCAGGGTGGCGATCAGATTGGCTACCTGGATGAAAAAACGCGTGCCATCTTCGGGCGCAGCTATGCCGCCGAACCGGAGAAGCTGATTGCCCAGCTGGCGAAGGATGAAGCGATTGCCGAGGCGGATACGTTGCTGCTGACCATCCCTAATCAGCTTGGCGTGGCATATTGCACGCATATGCTGGAAGCAATCCTTAAATATGTCGCCCCGGAGCTGGGTTGGCGGTAGCAATGAGCCAGGGCAACCTGGCCGGTTAAAGGCAGCGCTGTCAGCGACGGAAAAGTAATCCTGTTAAGCGCAGAAAAGGTGCTGGCTGTGACGAAGGTCAGCACCTCCATTTAAACGTATTTCAGCTATGCCAATGGCTGTATCACAAAATTTTTTCGCTTAAACCTGGCAGGGAAGGTAATAGTTAAAGACAGATATCCAAAGAATAATAAATAGCCGGTGGCACATGAGCCGGGCAAAATAAAATCAACCCAATGCCGAACTTTCTCAGTAAACGATGGGACATAACGTTTTCCCTTCTGTCTCGCCTGTATGGCACTTCTCTACCGTATTACGCGCAATACAACCTTGTTGCTAAGTGCTGTGCCACATCCTTTTCGCTCTCATCCTTTCAAAGGCGCGCTTTTTCCATCGAAAACCGGCAATTCCGGCGTACGGCTTTTAGCCGCTACAGAGCGTGCCTTTCTGCTTTGCCGGTTCATCTTATGGTTTGTAAGCTGGCTGAGTTACCTAAAATAGTTACAACATACATTTATTTTCAATATCAATAACCTCAAATAGACACCGAGCAGCAGGCGCTTAGCAGAGGCTTAATGCACTTCTTTTGCTTACCCATAAGCCTTCCTGACGGACAAGCCTGAAGGATCCTTAAGGACAGGGCAGGGGAGAGAACGCGCGCGACAGCAAGATGTTAACCAGGTTTAGGGAGGTGATCAGAGGGGATGCCATCCAGCAAAAGAGGCTGTCTGACAGGGATCGTAAATCATCGGAAAAATCATTTAGCGTCATTCACGGGAAATAATTTCTATAAGAAAAGAGCGGCTACCGTAACAGAAAACTATCTTATCGGAGTATTTTAGTTGTGAGAAAAATTTTCGTAGTAAAAAAATATCACCTCATGCATAAACCACGCTGATTAATAAAGCGGTGGAATTTAAAGACGCTGCAATGAAGATCGCCACGTAGGTGGTAAATAAGAAACAGCGTTGCAGTTGATTAAAAGCATAAGAAGTTTCCTGCTACGCTTATTTTATCTGCGCTTATAAACGACTTTTCAAATTTTATTTTCATTAGCCTTTCTCAGTAAAATGAAATCTTAACACCTTTTATTTGAAGATAATCCTTCCTGTAACATAGCCCGTAAAAAAAGGAATGATCACTTATTGGTAAGTAATGGTGGTTTTACAGCCTGCGGCCGGTTGGCTAATAAAACAAAGTAGTTCATTTTTAGCCGTATGCTGCGCTTTTATCAGGCTGAGCCAGGGAAAACTTCAAGGCGAACTACTGGATGGCCGCTGGCTACAGCGTTTTTTATTGCTGTAGATAAATCGCCCGAGCGTCAGGCACAGCGCCTGCATGGCCGCTTTCTCTTTCTCCCTGAACTTTTGCTGCCTGGCGATGGCTCATTTTTTACGCCTGAAGCGGCGTTTCGCAAAAATTATCAACAGAATTAGGGCGTTTCACCGCAACGGTAGCGCTTTTCAGAGCGATTTATACTTTTTTATGCACAGGTAATCCCCATTTTCTGTGGATAACAGTGGCCAGCAAGCGTATGGTGTGGTCGAAAATTCGACCAGTTGATAAGTATGGCATTGTTTATGGTATCTTTTTGAATTTAATGGCTAAATGCACTTAAAGCCTTCTTGAGAAAGCTTTACTACTCCAAAACGCCCCGCATATGGATAAAATAGCTATAGCTGACTTTTTACGATTTGTGCATACGCCCAGGATGAGCCTGGGGAGCGGCACCTTATCGTAGGTAAATTTTGATAAAAGTTATTATTCAGTAATGTAATGGAAGTATTGTTATAAGTTTCGGTCGGATTTATCAGGCAAAAAAAAATAAGATGCTTTCATCTGAATCTGGCAGTGAGAATAAGATTTTTTGCGCGGCGTATCGGTACTCTGCGGGATTAATCTTATTTTGGCTTAGGTAAATACTTAGAACAATTTCTGACAGGGAAAAAGGCGAGATGAAAAATTTAATAGTATTGCTGGCATTGGCCGTAAGCGGGTCGGTTTATGCTGATGGCGTGACTACATTAAGAATTGCCGATCAGAAAGGCAATATGCGCGCGCAGCTTGAGGCCTCCGGCTTGCTTAAAAACCTGCCTTTCCATATTGAATGGGCGGAATTCCCGGCCGCCGCGCCGCTGGCGGAAGCGCTTAATGCCGGCGCGGTAGATGCAGGTATTATCGGCGACGCGCCGCTGTTATTTTCCATAGCGGCTGGCTCGCAGGTCAAGGCTATCGCCGTAGATAAATCTGACCCAATTGGAACAGCTATCGTGGTTAATAAGGATTCTACGCTGCACAGCGCGGCCGATCTTAAAGGAAAAAGTATCGGAACGGGGCGAGGCTCTATTGGCCATTTCGTGGCGTTGAAAGCGCTGGCACAGGCAGGGATTAAGGCAGAAGACGTGCGCTTTCGTTATCTTACGCCTGGCGACGCGAAAATCGCCCTGGCCAGCGGCGCGATAGATGCCTGGGCAACGTGGGATCCTTATACCGCGCTGGCGGAAACCTCCGGCATCGGCCGCGTACTGGTTAATGGCCAGGGATTGATCGCAGGTAACAGTTTTCTGGCTGCTACCGACAGCGCGCTCGGCAATGCGGAAAAACGCCAGGCATTACAGCAGTATGTGAATCTTCTGGCCCATGCTGAGCAGCTGGCCTACAACAATATTGACGGCTATTCGGCAACGCTGGCCCATATTATCGGTTTTCCTCAGCAGGCGGTAAAACTCTCATTCAGCCGCAGGAAAGCACACTGGCAGGCTATCGATCCCCAAACGGTGGCTCAGCAGCAGGCAACGGCCGATTTTTATCAGCAGCAGGGGCTGATCGCCAGGCCGCTACGGGTTGAGCCGACCTTTTATCGGGGCATAACCGTAGAGGCCGGTCAGCGTTAAGCTTGCCGATATTTTTCGGCCGGTGCTTACTTCTGCCGTGGCATGGTGCGGAGCAGTAAACAGCGTAATAATCATAGTGCCTGAACGGGCGCTTTAATGGTTTCACGCTTATACTGATAAATTCCTGTCATCCGCGGTAAATCATCCTCCCTGATGCACATTGTGTCGGCTGCCAGCCCGCTGAGTACGCGATATTCTCCGGCGTTATGCCTTTTGACATGGTTTAACTGTCTGTTTCAGTAAAACGGTGCTAATAAGAAATCATTCCTTTCGGAAACTGTTACACTCAAATAACAACAAAAATTCCAGGGATTTATTATGAAAAGCTCCCCGATTTTCGATGGAAAAAAAAGGCGTGCCTTTGCAATGATGAGGGCGAAAGGGATGTGGCACAGCACTTACGCTCCGCCGTGCCATCGTCTTTTGTGGAACCTTGGCTTCGAGGTGGCGCCGCCGCCTTTATCGCCTTTCATGACTAATCTATTCAGCTTTACGATTGTCTATACGCCATTCTGGGGGATCGTGATGTGGTTTGTGTTCTGGAAAGCACAGTATGTGGATTTACTCTCTGCTTCCATAACCATACTGAGCGCAGGCCTGTTGTTTAGCCTTGTGATGTCCGTTTTTCAGCTGTGGCGAAAGAAAGCTAACCACCTGCCTGAATGGGAACAGATATAGCGGCGTGGGTGAGGGAAGCGTGATTGCGCCTTTCCGCCAAATCCAGGCGACAGGGCGCATCGCGTTCCCCCAGCATTTTTGCCCGGCTGAGCCTCATTTATTTTCCTCTGTCAGGCCGTACTCGCGAACGGCTCATCAAAAATCGCCTTCCTGAAAATGCTTTCCCAGCCGTCCTGTTCAAACGACACCGGCGGGGAAGCTTTGTTGCCCTGATTAAATTATCGGCGTTTCGATGACGGATCTGTCCTGAACCGTACATTTTTTCGGCAATTCTAATCTGGTTGCGCTACGTGAATTCTGTGGGATGTGCAGGGGTAATATGCTGCAGAATTTACATAGCGCGATCGTTTTTATCGATCCTGATGTTTATAAAATAGCCCGACCCCGATCGCCCTGGATCCCATTGTTCTTCTTCAGGCGGATCGCCTGCTTTTTCTGGATTCATATAATGCCCATTATATGAATTTAGTAAGAAAGGATCGCAGCTGTATGTGTTCAGAATGACGCCGTTAACGAATATCGCAACGCTTTGGCTACACGTGAAAAGCGATTTTATTTTATGCGGCGATGCCCAGGCGATCGGCACTTTGCTCTGGTCGATCCCGAACAAAGCGCCGATCGATTCGTCCTGGCAACCGGCGGGAAGGTTGAGAAAGCCGCGCCGTTGCCGGTATTTATTACGGGCGAACCACCGACTGTCGACGCTGATTTTCGCGGAGAAATGCCAGTACCAGCCCCAGCCACAGCAGGCCGCAGGTAAGGTTTACCAGACTGAATCCTCGGCTGCCGACGCTGAAGTAAGAGGCCTTTGCGGCTTCAATTCCCAGAGCAAAAACCAGGATAGTGACCATGCCAACCATTGCCGCCACGCTTCCTTTTCCGGCGCTGCTGGAAAACAGCGTCATGCGGTAAAGCCCGGCGCTGACCAGACCAGTCCCGAAACCGTAAATGCTTAGCCCGGCCGTCAGCCACAGGTAGCTGTGCTCGTTAAGGGTGGTGGCGACCGCCGCCATGGCTAACCCGCTGACGACAGGCCAGGCACCCAGGCGCAGCGGCTGCGCAATAGATACACGGCTGGCAAGTCGGCTTAGCGTGAAATTGCCGGCAATCATGGCCATAAAGACCGGCAGTTGCAGCAGCGCATACCCCATGCGGCTAAGCCCGCTATCATGAATAAGGATCACTGGTGATAAAGCCACCCACGAAAGACAAGGGATAGTCACTAACCCTATTGCCAGGGATCCGCTCATCACCTGACGATCTTGCAGAAGCGCAAAATAGCCTTTACCAATCGACTTCAGCGAGAGCGGTGTTCCTTTGTCGCCAGCGGTTTCAGGCATAGCCTGCCACAGTCCGACCAGCGCAATCGCCGACAGGCCGCCAAACAGCCAGAACATAGTGCGCCAGTCGCCCACCGAGAGAAAAGCAGCGCCTGCCAGCGGCCCGGCTAACGGCGCCAGTAAAGCGACGTTTGCCATCAATGCCATTATCTTCACGCTGAGTGATTCATTAAACGCTTCCTGTACGGCGGCGTAGCCGACCGAGCCGATAAAACACAGGCTAATTCCCTGCAGAAAGCGCAGTAACACAAATTGTTCAATGCTTTGTACCCAATGCGTAGCCACACAGGTGAGCATAAAAAAAGCCACGCCGGAGAGTAATACCGGACGGCGCCCAACCCGATCGGAAAGCGGCCCGAGCAGCCATTGCAGCATCAGGCCTCCGATAAGATAGGCAGTCAGTGAGGTGGAGACCCACTCAGGGCCGACGGCAAATTCTTGGGTGACCAGCAGCATGCCGGGCTGGATCATGTCGTGGGCTATATAGGTTGCAAACTCAAATAACACCAGCGACAGCGGGAAAATCAGGTGTCGGCGAGTCAACTGCGATAGGGGGTGATAAAGAGCCATCTGTATACTGTCCCGGAATAAAAAAAGGAAAACGCGGCCGCCAGAGCGGTCGCGTCAGTAAAGCTTTTGTTAAGGCAAACAATGGGGTCGTTAACGCCAGCGCGCTATCGGGTTGATCAGCGTTCCGGCAAATTTAAGATTTTCAGCCGGATCGGAGAGATTGATCATCTGTTGATTATTTGCCAGCTGCAGACGATTCAGACAGGAGCGGGTAAACTCCGGCGCAAACATGTCGTAGCGAGAAAATTTCTCTGCGAATTGAGGATGTGCCTGTTGATAGTCTTTAACGCACTGTGCCACTGCCTGCCAGAATTCTTCCTCCGGCAAGGTGCCCGATTCATGCAGGATCGCACTGATAAAGCGGAAGATGCAGTCAAAAACATCCGTAAAGATCGATAACAGTTTGAGGTTTTCCGGCACGTCCACCGCCAGTCTCTGTACCTTGTCAGGGAGAACCGCATCGGGATCCATTACGGCAATTTCTTCGCCGATATCTTTCATACAGGCGCTAACCGGAACATTGTTTTCTAACAGCATAATCAGGTTTTCGCCGTGCGGCATAAATACCAAATCGTACTGATAAAAGCAGTGCAGAAGGGGGCTGAGATAGCAGGTCAGATAGCGTGATACCCACTCTTTAGCCGGTAAACCGGAATCGGCTATCAGTGCCGGCAGCAGGGCTTGCTGATGATGGTCTCTGTGCAGGAAAGACGCCATAGTCATCAGACGCTGGCCGGGCTTCAGGCTGGCGGCCGGGTTATCCCTCCACAGCGCGGCAAACATCTTTTTATAAGCGGAATCGCCCTTGATAGCCTGCTCGTAATAGCGGTTGTGATAACCCACTGCCGCCACTTCACGCAGGATGCGAAAATCGCAGCGTTGCAGCCATGCATCACCGACAACCAGCTTTTCCAGCCACTCGTTAATCGCTGGCGTGGTAGCCATATAGTAAGGCGACAGGCCGCGCATAAAACCCATATTAAGCACGGACAAAGCCGTTTTAACATAACGTTTGCCGGGCTGGCTGCGATTAAAGAAAGTGCGAATAGACTGCTGGGCCTGATAGCTATCGTCGCCGCTGCCCAGATAGACAATATCGTTATTCGCAATATCTGCCGCAAAAACGGTCAGCAACTTGTTTTGCCACTGCCATGGATGAACGGGCATGAAAATGTATTCATCAGCCGACAGCCCTTTTTTAATCAGTTGCTGGGTAAAGTGCTCCACGGTTTTTTCCCCCAGCTCATCGCGCATCAGCTGCTCGTAGCTCAGGTTGCTCAGGCTGGAGAAATGGGCATTGCGTTGGTGAACCGCTACCCAGGTAAGCCTGACAGGCGTAGCGGCCTCTGGCGCAAAAGCAAGATAGTCACGGGCATCAAAGCCAATACGGCCATTGTTGGCAACAAAGCAGGGATGACCTTCGGTCATGGAGGCTTCAACAGTCTGGAAATCCGCTTTTACCAGCGCCTGACTGTCAGGCTGGTTTTTTTGTAGCTTGAAAACGCTGCTGCACAGCGTGCTGCTAATCTCTTCCATATATGTTGCCAGCAGCGCCTGTGGGATGCCAATCTGTTGGTTAAACTCAACGATAAACTGCAGCGCATCCAGCGGCAGAGCACGACCATTCTCCTGTTTGCTCAGCGACTCAACCTCAATTTCCCAATGATCCAGCGCAAGGCGCATCGCCCGGAAATGATAAGTTAATTCGCTTCCCGGTACGGACAACATATAGCGGCAATCACCCGTTTCAACAGGCGTTACGATTTTTTCATGAGCAAATTCGGCAATAGCTTTGCGGATCAGCAAACGGTTAGCCTGGGTCCAGTTATCGCACGTCAGATGAGCGCCGTTCAGCAGTGAGGTCGTTTCAGTGGTCATATTCAGCTGTTCCTGCAGTAGAGCGTGTTGGTAATCTTCCCGCTGGCAAAAGGCCAGCCAGGCCGTTTTGTGTCCCATATCAATGGTTTGCTGATAACGAAAACCCGCACGCTTGTTTAGCACATGAATTTTGTCGTTACGTACGTCTGGCTCAACCACTACGCGGTTCACTTCCGGTCGGCTGAACATGTAATCCATCACCAGGGTGAAAACCTGCCAGCTGAAATCCCTGACCGGCTGGCTGGCAGGGGCGATCAAAATATGCATGCCATAGTCGTCCGGCGCGGCAGGATAAAACTTACCTACCTCATCGTCGCTGGCGCGGTAGCATTCGATCAGGAACACAGGCCGATCGTCGCAACAGCCGATCAGCGCTGCGTGCGGATCGAAGGACGTTAAATCCTGGTAAAAAGCGGCAACCTGCTCAGGGCTATGTGTCTGCATCCCCCAGAAGCGCGCATATTCACGCGTAACCCAGCTATGGATCAACACAGCGTCTTCTGCGCGCATAGGCCGGAGGCTGAACGTGCCGGCCGGACGGTCGGCGCTAAAAATTGTAGGCGATGACATGTTATCGCTCCGTTTGTGCAGGAAAGGTCTGGAAGGCAATTTGCCGTTCGATCGGATAGACTTCTCGCCCGGTCAGCTCACGCAGCAAAACCGAGTTGCGATAGCAGGCCATACCCAGATCGGGCGTTACGAACCCATGGGTATGAAGCTCGGCGTTCTGCACAAAGATCTGGTTATGCTTATCGATACTGTAGTTGCGCTGAACATCATAACGACCCTTTTCATCCCAGCGCAGACGCTGAGTCACGCCTTCAAGAAACGCTGGCGGACGATACTGATAGCCGGTAGCCACAACCAACCCTTCGGTGCGCCGGGTAAATGTGCAATCCTGCTCCTGCTGATGCAGCGATAGTTCGAATTCTCCCTGCGGCAGCCAGCGCATATCCGTCAGCGCCGAGTGGGTAAACAGATTCACGTCCAGTTCGCCGTCAAGCTGCTTGATGTACAGCAGATCGTAAATGTCGTTGATAAGACTGCTGTTGATACCTTTATAGAGGTTCTTATGGCGGGCATTCAGTTCGTCGCGCTTGCCCGGCGGCAAATCATGGAAATAGTCCACCCATTCAGGCGAGGTCATCTCCAGCGTCAGTTTGGTATATTCCAGCGGATAAAAACGCGGCGCGCGGGTGATCCAGTTGAGCTGGTAACCAAAGCGATCGATTTCAGTGAGCAGATCGTAATAAATTTCTGCGGCGCTCTGTCCGCTGCCCAACACGGTTATCGAACGTTTTTTCTGCAGCTCTGCTTTGTTCAGCAGATATTCGCTGGAATGCGTAAGGCGCTGGCGGTGCGGAATACTACATTCGGGTAACCAGGCGGTAGGGCCCGTGCCAAGGATCAGACGGCGCGCGAACCATTCATGCCGTGTGCCGCTGCGGGTATCGGTGGCGGAAATACGGTAGGCGCCCGTTTCTTCGTCGTAGCTGACATAATCAACATGCGTATTCCAGCGCAGATTGCTGAGTCGCGAACAGGCCCACTGGCAGTACTGATTATACTCTTTGCGCATCAGGAAGAAGTCTTCCCGAATATAGAATGAGTATATCTTTCCTTTTTCCTTCATGTAGTTAAGCAA
This sequence comes from Erwinia sp. TECH1, assembly GCF_054057575.1. Taxonomy (NCBI): domain Bacteria; kingdom Pseudomonadati; phylum Pseudomonadota; class Gammaproteobacteria; order Enterobacterales; family Erwiniaceae; genus Erwinia; species Erwinia sp. TECH1. The sequence continues at coordinate 2,404,609 of NZ_JBSRZK010000001.1, forward strand.
ACTGTAAGGGCTGGTAGGATCGGCCAGGGTCACCAGATCGGCCATAAAGGGCGTTTGCAAATGCGCGTTTTCCAGCATCATGCCGGTGTGCCAGTCAAATCCCGGATTCCGATCGAGGAAGAAGCCGTTCAGGCCTTCAACCGGTTCACTAAGACAGGCCAGCCCCAGGTTGAAAGGGCCAATACCAATACCGATAAAATCGTAAACAGTCTTATTCATTTTAACGCTCTCACTGGTTTGCCGGGGTCAATAGAGAAAGCCGCATCTGCTCCCGCCCGTAATACGCAATCAGGCTGACCACGTCTTCGAGGTCAGCAGGGGTGGTGGTGGGATTTAACAGGGTAAATTTCAGATACTGACGTCCTTCTACTTTGGTACCGGCAACGACGGCATTTCCGGAACGGAACAGCGCCTTACGAATCGCTACATTAATGTCATCAATTTGTGCCTCGCTCATCGCTGACTCGGGAACGTAGCGGAAAATCTGCGTGGTCAACTCGGGCGCATGGAGCACCTCGATAGCGGGATGTTGGTTCAGCAGCTGATGGGCGATTTGCGTCAGGTTGATAATGCTGTCGAAAGCTTCGCCCAGCATGCGCGGCCCCATGATGCGCAGCGTCAGCCACATCTTCAGGGCATCGAAACGACGCGTAGTCTGAATGCTTTTATTGACCAGGTTTGGCGTGCCTTCCTGCTGGGCGCTTAACGGATTAAGGTAATCAGCATGGTGGGTAACGTGCTTCAGATGTTTGCGGTTACGCACGAAGAAAGCGCCGCAGCTGACGCTTTGAAAGAACGATTTGTGATAGTCGACGGTCACCGAGTCGGCCTGTTCAATACCGTTCAGGCGGTGGCGATGATTTTCTGATACCAGCAGGCCGCAGCCATAGGCAGCGTCAACATGCATCCATAAGCCGTGATGTTGGCAAAGGTCCGCTATCTGCTGAAGCGGATCGATACTGCCAAAATCGGTGGTGCCGCTGGTTGCAACAACGGCAATCGGGATTAATCCCTGTTCATGGCAGCGCAGGATCTCCTGTTCAAGCTGTTTCGCGTCCATGCGGTAATGTGCATCGTAATCAACGGGGATAACGGCGTCATAACCCAATCCAAGGATCGCCATCGACTTTTGAATGCTGAAATGGCTGAGTTTTGAAGTGAATACACGCCACTTAGCAGCATCTTCAGGCAGCCCCCGCTGTTTAATAAGGTGGCCGGGATGATGGGCTTCACACCAGCTGTCTCGTGCCAGAAGCATGGCCATCAAATTAGACTGGGTACCGCCGCTGGTAAAAATCCCATCCGATTCAGCAGGCAGGCCAATACGGTCCAGGGTCCAGTCAATAACTTTTTGCTCAATCAGCGTGCCGCCTGCGCTTTGATCCCAGGTATCTACCGAGCTGTTTACGGCGGCCATGATCTGCTCAGCCATAAGAGAAGGCATGACCAGCGGACAGTTGAGATGCGCCAGGTATTTAGGATGATGGAACCAGACAGCGTCACGGAGGTAGAGCTGGCTAAGCTCTGCCAGCGCCTCTTCGTTACTGCCCAGCGGGCGATCCAAATCGACCTCGCTGAACGCTGTGGCCAGCTCATGGGGAAGGATGCCGCTAAATGGCTTCTCAACGGCCTCCAGTGTTCTGGACATTAGCGCCAGCACGTCCTGGGTTTGCTGATTCCAGGCAGGCAGCTGCTGGTTATTGAAAATGTAGTTTTCAGGGCTGCTAACATCACCGACAGCAGAAGAGGGGACTGATTGAGCGAATGAGCGTAAGACCATATTTAGTTCCTGTACTTTAAGACGCAAAGACTCTGCCGACGTTAACCAGGCAGGATTACCAGCTCGAAAATTCCAATAAAAATCAAGAGATGCAAAAAGGAGAAACACCTTAAAAAAACAGGGAGTCATGCTTACTCGTTGTAAAGACAATATCCCGCGTGCAACCCATAGGTTAAATTACTGTTAACGGTTTTTGTTTGAATGCGATTATAAATAACAATCATTATCATTCAACATTTTTGGCGGTACAAATCACCCGTCTCACTATCTGATGCTAAAAGTGTGATGCAAATCACATTAAGCGGCGGTAAAAGACGGTTTTTCTTAGGAATAATCTGAAGGAGAAGGGCCGGAAGGACGGTGAGGGATAAGGCCGTTTTGAACAATTCGGGCATAAGTGCACAGAGCATGCGACAAACGCGGCCTGGTACTGTCGAAATACACCAGGCAAAACGGCGTGTTAAACGATCGGGCGAAAACGGAAAAAACCAGCGGGTGATACGAAGTCGGTCAGCGCGTTCGCAGCCGCTGAGCTGAGTTCAGGAATGTTCATCTTTGCGGGAGAGGGGGCGCTTCGCGTGTTGGCGGCAGCGTTCAGAACAATATTGCACCTCGTCCCAGCACTTCTCCCATTTTTTACGCCATGTCATTGGCTTATTACAATATTTGCAGAAACGCACCGGCAACGTTTTTTTATTGCCTTTAAATACTTTCATTTTTTCATCCGCTTTTACCGGTTAAGACGACTTGCCCAGATCGCGTAGCCGCCATTCCAGCCACTGATCCAGCTCTGCCTCTGGCAACGGCCTGGCATAAAAATAGTCCTGTTCCTGGTTACTGCCATATTCTGTTAACGCCGTATCCGCCTCCCCATTCTCCACCAGTACGGTGTAATCCAGCTCCTTCAGCATGGTTACAATACTGCGGGAAATGATCCGTGAAGAGGTATCCGAGGAAATATTTCGGATCAAAGATCGATCGATTTTTATTGCATCACGTGGCATACGTCGCAGATAGCTGATATTGCGGTAGCCTGTGACAAAATCATCCAGTGAAATACCAAACCCCCTGAGTTTTAACATTTCCATCCCACTCAGTGCCGCCGGGTTCTCAAGCATACGTTCGGTTTCGAGGCATTCAATGCCGAGCAGGGCATTAGGCAGTTTCTCTTTCAGCATTTTATTTTCCAGCATGGTAGCAAAGCCTTTATGCGAGAAGTCGCGTGCGCTGACATTAATGATTATCGGTAACTGAATATGGCTGTTTTTCAGTCTTGCCAGCCGGCTAATCACGCGATCTGTCATCCAGTTCGTCAGGACGGATAATAACTGCCCCTGTTCAGCCTGTGGGACAAAAAAAGCAGGAGAGAGCTCGCCCCGAGTGGGGTGGCGCCAGCGGATAAGCGCCTCCAGCCCGACAGGCTTACCGCTGTGCAGACAAATTCTGGGCTGCCAGGCCAGCCATAGCCCCTGGCCTTCCCGCAGCGCAGAAGCCAGATCGCTGATCAGCGCAGGATCCTGCGTATGCCGTTCATTGACCACCTCAACAAAATGGAGCGATGACAAACCGCGTGCGATAGCTTCATGCAGCGCGCTGACTGCGCGGCGGAGTATCTCCTGGGCAGCGACCTCCCCTGGAATAAAGTCCGTCTCGCCCGTAAAAATTGTTAGCGCGATAGCAAGACCGTCGCCCAGATCGACGCTAATTCCCTCCAGCTTTTCGATGACCCGCTCAGCGCTGAGGTGGCTGCCCTGACGTGTCAACAGGGCAATACGGCCGGTGGCAACCGTATAAAGCCTGTCACCTGCTGCCAGCCTCAGACGGAGTGGCAGCAGCGTCGCCACATCTTTAAGCAGATTTTCTACCGGCCCCATGCCCATTGAGCGTGCAAGTTCGCAGGCGCGAGGCATATCAATACAGTCAATAATGATTAACCGACGCGACGTCTGATTCTCTGCTGCGGTCAGGTTTTGCAGATCCTGGATAAGGCGCTGACGATTAGGCAGAGCGGTAACCGGATCGGTAAAACTGGCGGAATTTAATGCTTCAAGGAAAGAGATCACCAGGGCAGCCAGCATTCTGAGCGTGGTAATTTGGCTGGCGCTAAAAGGATGGGGCTTCGTGTCGGTTACGCACAGCGTGCCGACCACAATCCCTTCGCTATTTTTTAGCGGCACGCCAGCGTAAAAGCGGATAAACGGCGCCCCGATGACCAGAGAATGAGTGGCAAACCGAATATCGAGCAGGGTATCAGGCACCACAACCGGATTATCGCTGTCTACCACGTGACGACACAGCGACTCTTCGCGAGAAGAGTGTGACAGGGAAAAATTGTGGGAAGCGCGAACGTACTGAGTATCATCATCCAGTACGGAGATAAAGCTACCCGGAATGCCCAGCGTCTGGCTGGAAAGCTGAACAAATTTCCTGAGCACCTCATCCCTGCTTTCATCAGCGCTAAGGAGAGCCTGTAATGCACGGAGACGAGGGCCGTTATTGCTGTCACTGTTTATAATCATTGGGGCCTCAGCGCCAGCCTGACTCTGGTGCAAATTAAGCATTAAAATAAAGCGGGGAAAATATAACGACTTAGAAGTATATTGCCGCAAAAAAATAGATCTACTTTAAATCATAGCCCTGACAGGGGGTGTGTGTCACTTTTAATTTCTTTAATGAAAAAATCACGCCTTATCGATATAACAATTGAATCACAGGTGTCTTTTCCTTTTTTTCTCGGGCAATTGAAAAAAAAGAGATGCCGTTTGATTTAAAATCTGAGGCAGGCGCTTTTGCTCTGGGAAATGCCAGAATTACCGTGATTTTAACATTACCGGCAATAAAATTCATTTTTAACACCGCGACTCCGGCTGGGTAATTTTTCTATTTTTTGTGGGTACATCCGGCAGGCCTTAGGGCACGCTAAGTCAGGCATAGCAGATGCGTACAATAACCAAGGAAAAAGGGAATTTTATCAATCAGGCTAATCAATAACCGGCCAGGCTGGGAGTATAAGGCCAAATTCTGATTACATCGTTATCGTTTTGGGACCAGTGTCGATCCCAGCGACGCCTACGCTGCGGCCAGCAAGGGCCCTGAACGCCAGAGGATTGGCAAAAGATCGGGCATTGTGTTTCGCCGTAAATTCAGAGACTATTCGCGCGCCGTTTTTATCAGATAAGATATCGCCTGCATGATAACTATTTCTCAAATAAAGCATTTTATAAAAAGATTCTGGCCGCGCCCGGTGGTAGTGGCACCCCGCCAGATAATCCTTTCCAGCCTGGGGGCTTTCACCGGTTTGCTGTTCGCCAGCCTGTTCAGCCACTGGACGCTGGGCGAAGTTAACGTCTGGTTTATTGCGCCAATGGGTGCCTCCGCCGTTCTGCTGTTTGCTGCATCTAACAGCCCGCTGGCTCAGCCATGGTCAGTAATAGGTGGTAATTTTGTATCAGCATTAACCGGCCTGACCGTCGCGCACTATATTGAACAGCCCGTGATTGGGGCTGCACTCGCTGCTGGCCTGTCCGTGGTGCTGATGTTTAAGCTGCGCTGTCTTCATCCCCCGGGCGGCGCAATAGCGTTGACTGCAGTGATGGGCAGCCACGCGGCAGGAATGAGTGGCTACCATTTCGCTTTTGTCCCGGTGCTGCTTAATTCAGTCTCGCTGACGTTTGTGGCCATCCTTTTCAATAATCTGATCGGTCGTCGTTACCCGCATACGCTTTCTGCCGCTGAAACCTTGCCAAAACCCGTACAGATGGATGTGGCCATTTCACGGCAGGATCTGCACGAAGCGTTAATGAAAGGGGAGTTCCTTGATATAGATGAAGAGGATCTACAGCAGGTGTTACAACAGGCCGAAAACATTGCGTTAGCTCGCCAGGCAGGAAAAATGGTGATCCACCAGGCTGCTTCAGAAAGAAAAAGCTAAGCATCGGCCATCCTCTTTGTTTGACAGGCTGAGCTGAATTCTCAGGCTGTCACTCCCGCTTCTGCCGCCAGCGTTTTGCCGGCCGTAAACGCCAGCCTGGCCAGATAACGAGCCGCCGGAAAGAGGGCGTTATCATCAACGCGAAATTCAGGATGATGCAGTGGCCAGGGGCCGCCGGAGCCGACCATCACAAAGGCGCCAGGGATCCGCTGCTGATAGAAAGCAAAATCTTCGCCTATCGGGCTGGCCGCAACGGTACGCGCTTCCAGCCCGCTGGCGCTGGCCTGTTCAAGCGCGAAAGCCGCCCAGCGCGCGTCGTTGCTAACCGAAGGCGGCCCCGGCTGCCAGTCCAGGCTGAGTTCTGCATTAAACGAGACGGCCAGGCCGCTAAGCAGCTGGCGCAAGCGGCGTTCGAGCAGGGCGCGGCTTTCGGCGTTAAAGGTGCGCACCGTGCCCTCCAGCCATGCCTCTGCCGGGATCACGTTCCAGGTCGTGCCGCTGTGGATCTGCGTTACGGAAACCACGGCGTTTTGCTCGGAGGGGAGATTGCGGGCGATCAGCGTTTGCAGAGCGGTAATCAGCTGGCCGGCAATCACGATCGGATCGTTGCCTTCATGCGGGCGCGCGGCGTGGCTGCCCGTGCCGGTAATGCGGATGGCGAAACGGTCAACGCCTGCGGTCAGCGCGCCCGCTTTGCAACCCACCACGCCGACCGGCAGGCCTGGGTCGTTGTGCAGGCCGAAAATGACGCTGGCTTTATCCAGCGCGCCGCTCGCCAGTACGGCTGGCGCGCCCTGGCCGGTTTCCTCGGCGGGCTGAAACAGAATACGCACGCTTCCTGCCAGCTGGTCGCACTGTTGCTGCAGCAGGATCGCCGCGCCCAGCACTGCCGAAGCGTGGAAATCATGGCCGCAGGCATGCATCACGCCCGGCGTTTGCGAGCGGAAAGCCAGGTCGGTCTGTTCCTCAATCGGCAAAGCATCGATATCGCCGCGTACCACCACCAGCGGGCCTGGCCGATCGCCGCGAATTTCCGCAACCAGGCCTGTCGCCAGCGGCAGATCCAGCACGGTAATATCGTGGTTAGCCAGCTGCTCGCGCAGATAAGCCGTGGTGGCGACTTCCTGACCCGAAAGTTCAGGGAATCGATGCAGATGGTGGCGTACCTGGTGCAGATAATTTACAAGTTGCGTCATAATGCTCTCCCGGTTAGCCAGCGACTCTGTAGGACGGGACTTCATTTATGGCGTTGCCCCTGGCGCGCCAGGCTGCGGCGCCGCTTATTTAGCGGCTAAAAATGCGCCGCGCCGGCTGAGATAACAGCCGCCCCGTCAGGCTGGCCAGAAAGCCTACCAGCCTTCAGGAGATTGCCATAGTTGGATTCCGGTAAAGCACACTCGCTATTCAGAAAATGCAGACCTCGGCACGATCCGTTTAAAGCGCCGCGTTATCAACGATCTGTCTGTCGCTGATGTTATACAGCGTGGCGGTGGCAGCCAGCACCGACTGCGTCTCCTGGCCCGGCTTATGGGATTCCACATGGGTAATATGGTAACCGACCGCGCCTGCGGCCAGCGCCTTTTGCACCAGCGCGTCGTGGAGATCTTCCAGCGAGGTTGCCCAGCTGACTTCCGTTACGCCGAAAGGCGCGATCGAGGCTTTTTCCCGCTGAGACAGGCCTGAGCGAACCAGCACCGGCTCGATCGATTTCGCTGAAAAAATAGAGAGCACATCCTGAACTAACGCTTTCATAACTTCACTCCTCATTAAGGTTGCCCGTGGCGCACAGTGTTACGCATTTGGATTTATTGTTAATAAAAAGTAAACCTCAGGAGCTATACAACGCCTTTCCGCCACGTTGTATTTAGCTATTGCTGCTAATCAGGCGTGGAGAAATCTTCGTTCACATTTAAAGGCGATCCGCAGGAAGTTATTTGCATTCCATTACATGTGCCAGGGCGGAGAAGGGCTGACGCTGCCGGGGAAGGGGCTGCGCTAACCCTGAGGCGACCCGCTGGCAGGTCTACGCTTTCGGCTTACCCGAAGTGCATCGACTACCAGAGAGAAGGCGGGTGAAGGCTGTTTCCGGCTGGGATAATAGAGGTAGTAGCCGGGAAAAGGCCTGCACCACTGCTCCAGCACACGGATCAACCGTCCCTCTTCAATATGATTGCCGAACTCTTCTTCGGGTAAAAAAGCGATGCCAAGTCCTGCCAGCGCTGCGGCAACAATGTGTTCAGAAGTATTGAAAATAAGCTGGCCGCTGACGCGTACGTTCAAATCGCCGCCGTCCTGATCGAAGTCCCAGACGTATAGCCCGCCAGAGCGAACCATACGCTGGTTAATGCAGGCGTGCTGCGTGAGATCATGAGGCGTTTCGGGAAGAGGGTAACGTGTAAAATACTCCGGCGTTGCCACTGCGGCCATGCGTAGCTCAGGGCCGATGGGTACCGCGATCATATCTTTATCTATGGTATCGCCAAGCCGCACGCCCGCATCGAACCGATCTGTGACAATGTCACGAAATCCGTGATTGGCATCAAATTCGAGGGTGATGTCAGGATACTGGCGCAGCAGCGGCGTCAGCTTTGGCAGTAGCGTACTGTGCAAAACGTTGGGGCCGCAGGTAATGCGAACCGTGCCTGCTGGCTTATCGCGCATCTCGGTAAGCATATCCAGTTCGGCTTCGATTTCATCGATACGGTTACCTATGGTCAGCAGTAAACGCTCGCCGGCCACCGTTGGCGAGACGCTACGGGTCGTACGCGTAAGCAGGCGAATTTGCATACGCTCCTCAAGTGCGGAAATCGCCTGGCTGAGAGCAGGCTGAGTCACGCCCAGTCTCGCGGCGGCGCGGGTAAAGCTCTTTTCACGCGCGACGGTAACAAAATAGAGTAGGTCGTTCAGGTTGCGTTTCATCAGGTGCAGATCTCAATCATTGATAAGCTGTAGTTATAAACCTATTAAGCATTCATTAGCTAGTAATGCTGTGCGCCACCTGTAAAATTTCCTCAGGCCAGCATTGAGAATGAATCAACGCCGCGTTTTTCTGTGCTATTCCCGCGAGTCGTTTTTAATCCTGATGACTATAAAGCGTTTTGGCGATAGCGGCTTGCTTCATGTAAATATTAATAAAAGCTATTGAGGACTCTCCAGTGAGAATATTAACCTTGTTATTAGGGCTGGCAATCAGCTCGTTTGCTGCAACCGGAGCCGATATGTCTGACGGCGCAGATAACTTTTATAAAAGCGATAAGGTTACCCGTCAAAAGGTGATTTTTAAAAATCAGTATCAAATGAACGTGGTCGGTAATTTATTTATGCCGAAAGGGATGAAGCAGGCAAGTAAAAATCCGGCTATCGTTATTGGTCATCCTATGGGCGCGGTAAAAGAACAAAGCTCAACTCTTTACGCCCAAAAACTGGCGGAGCAGGGATTCGTCACGCTGGCGATAGACCTCTCTTTTTGGGGCGAAAGCGAGGGGAAACCCGGCCATCTGATTTCTCCGGAAATCTATTCGGATGATTTTAGCGCCGCCGTCGATTATTTAAGTACGCAACCCTATATTAATGCAGAAAAAATTGGCGTGCTGGGGATTTGCGGCAGCGGCAGCTTTGTTATCAACGCGGCCAAAATAGACCCGCGTATGAAGGCCATCGCGACGGTCAGCATGTATGACATGGGGGCCGCTTTCCGTAATGGATTGCAGCATGCCGTAACGCCTGAACAGCGCCAGGCATTTATCAAAACGGCAACGGAACAGCGTCTTGCTGAATTTAAAGGCGGAGAAACGGTCTATATTCCAGGTACGGTGAACAAGCTTGACGATACAACGTCTGCTATTCAACGGGAATTCTTCGATTTCTACCGCACATCACGCGGTGGTTATACGCCGGAGGGCGAGAAAGAAGCGCTGACGACAAAACCGATGCTGAGCAGCATCGGAAAGTTTATGAACTTCTATCCGTCCAATGATATTGACACCATTTCGCCACGTCCGATGCTGTTTATTACCGGCGATAAAGCGCATTCCAAAGAATTTAGCGAAGATGCCTACCAGCGAGCCGGACAACCGAAAGAATTATATATCGTACCGGGCGCGGGCCATGTCGATCTGTATGACCGTACCGATCTTATCCCATTTGCTAAGCTGACCTCATTCTTTAAAAATGCCTTAAAATAATATCTGAAGCCGCATCCTGAAGGGTGCGGCCAGGCATCCCGCTAAGGTTAACCGCTAATTCAGCGCTAAAATCCGTAACACGTTATCGTAACGCATTGAAAATTATAATAAAAATATCTTTATTTTGTTTTTATCCTGTGCCAGCATTTGCCTGAATTTTCATCATAACGGCACAGGATGGCCCCAATGCAAAACAGTACGCCTACACCGCACGACGCAATCTTTAAAACGTTTCTGTCCAACACGCTCCACGCTCAGGATTTTCTGGAGCTGCATCTGCCTGAGGAACTGCGTGAAATCTGCGATCTGGACACGCTCAGGCTGGAGTCGGGCAGCTTTGTTGAAGACGATCTGCGAGCCTGCTACAGCGATATCCTTTACTCACTTAAAACCACCCGTGGCGACGGCTACGCCTATATATTAATCGAACATCAAAGCTCGCCAGACAGAATGATGCCTTTTCGTCTGCTTCGCTACGCTATTGCGGCCATGCAGCGGCATATGGACGCCGGTCATAAAATGTTGCCGCTGGTAATACCGGTGCTGTTTTACCAGGGCGGCCGCTCGCCTTATCCTTACAGCATGAGCTGGCTGGATCTCTTTAGTGAACCCAGGCTGGCAGCAAAACTCTACGGCGGCCGTTTTCCGCTGGTGGATATTACCGTTATCCCGGATGATGAAATTTTAAAGCACCGCCGGGTGGCGCTGCTGACGCTGCTGCAAAAACATATTCGCATTCGCGACCTGCATGATTTGTTTAATGAAATAACCCAGCTGATGCAGAGCGACGAACTGAGCGGACAACAGCAGGCCGCACTGATAAACTATATGATTCAGGCAGGAGAGACGCCCGATGTAAAAGGATTTCTCCACGAACTGGCACAGGCACTGCCGCAGCATAAGGATGAACTGATGACCATAGCAAAAAGACTTGAAGAGATGGGCAGGGAACAGGGATTACAGGTGGGACTCGAACAGGGACTTGAACAAGGCCGCAGTCTGGGACATCAGGACGGCGAGCGCGAAGCCAGCCTGAAAATCGCCCGCACCATGCTGGAAAAAGGATTCGATCGCGCAGCCGTGATGGAAGTGACCGGACTGTCAGAGGACGATCTTCGGCAAATTAAGCACTAACTTTCCTGCTTCCAGCTCCGCCGCCGGCAGCTTACCGGCGGCGTTGTACTGTTCAGACAATAATAAACTCGCGATAGCCCGAAATAATCACGTAAACCGCGAAATAGCTGAAGATTATGGCAGAGGCCATATAGGAATATTTCAGCAGACGAGCACCCAGCAGCCTGCCGCCGAAGCTGCCTACCAGACATAAAACGCAGGTCCAGAAGACGCCCGCCAGGAAAAAACCGCTCAGAAACCAGCCCGAATCCGTTGTGCTGTGCTGCCCCATACGAGAAATCAGCGCGCCGCCGACGGTTGCGAACCACAGGATTGCCGTGGGGGAGGACATAGCCAGCAGCACGCCGCGGCCAAACTCGTTGCGTAGCGGCCTGGCCTGCTGCGGCTCGTCAGTACGCAGTTCACCCTGACGACGAAACGCGGCCAGCGCCATTTTCAGCGCGAACCACAGCAGCATCGCGCCGCCGCCAATCCACAGTACCCAGCGCACCGCGGCAAACTGTAACAGCACCGTCATACCGGCCAGCGCCAGCAGCGCGTACGCCAGGTCGCCCACACAGGTGCCGATCCCAAGCCAGAAGCCATGAAAATAGCCGCGCTGCATGGCCAGCGTGATCATAGCGATATTGGCGATGCCGATATCCAGGCAGAGCGACAGGCTGAGAAAAAAACCGCTGGAAAATTGCATCACGAAAGCGTTCCTTATAGCCGATCCGCGGCCGTCATCAGACGGTGTAAAGCATGATTGCTCAACAGAAACAAAGTATCCTGGTTATTCATAGCGTTAAAAGGAAAAGTTGCGCCGCGAAGGAAAGTCAATCAACCCTGCTTAAGCGCACGTTTCAGCGCGGAGAAGATGGCAGGATCATTACACTGTGAGACATTAAAGCGCAAAAAATCCGCTGCCGAACCGGATTGACTGAACGCGTTACCGGGCGCCAGCACGACGCCTTCTTTTAAGCAGGCGCGTGACGCCCGTGCGGCATCGGCACCTTCAGGTAGACGGCACCAGAGGAACATACCGGCCTGTGGCGTATGCCAGGGCAGGATATCCAGCGCCGCCAGCTTTTCCAGCGTGGTTTGCATCGCTACCGCCAGCCGTAACCGTACCGATTCCATATGGCGTCGATAGCCGCTGCCTGTCAGCGCGCTGTGCAGCAGCATTGAGGCAAGCTGACCGCCGCCGAAGCTGGTAGCAATTTTCAAATCGACAAGGCTGTCCGTCCAGTCTCGCCGGGCGACAATATAGCCGCAGCGCACCGCCGCCGAAACCGTTTTGGAAAAGCTGCCGATTTGAATAACGTTATGTAAACCGTCATACGCCGCCAGTCTTGGCGCGGGATGGGTTTCAAAATCGGCAAAGATATCATCTTCCACAATAATCAGCCCGGCCGCTTCCGCAAGCTTAAGCATCTGATGGGCAACCACTGGCGTAAGCGATACGCCAGTAGGATTATGGATACCTGCATTAGTGATATAAAGCCGGGGAGCGTGGTTTTGCAGGATTTGGGCAAACGCCGTCAGATCTGGCCCCTGCGGCGTGAACGGCACGCCGACGATCTTTACCGGGTGAGCGCGAAGCAGCGCGTGAAAATTGAAATAGCAGGGATCGTCAACCAGCACGCAGTCTCCCGGCTGGAGTAAAAAACGGCAGATCAAATCTACGGCCTGGGTGCCTGATTCGGTCAGCATGATCTGATCTGCCGTCGCGGTAATCCCCGTTTTCGCCAGCTTGCGGCCTAAAAACTGGCGTAGCTCTGCGTGCCCATAGGGCGAGGCGTAGTCGGTCAGTAGCGCGCTCTGCGCTCGTGCCGCCATGCGCATCGCTTTGCGTACGCCTTCTTCGTACAGCCATGAGGGTGGCAGCCAGCCGCAGCCGGGCTTAAGCAGCTGTGGATCCGCCTCCAGCGCCTGGCGCGATATCCATAAAGGATCGATATCGCGCTCTTTATCGGCCGTCAGCTGCGTTAAATCAAGCGGAGCCGCCGGGCCTGATACAAAAAAACCGGCGCCGGGCCGGGCCGCAATGAGGTTTTCAGCGGCCAGCCGTTCATAAGCTTCCACTACGGTAGAAACCGACACGCCAGAAAGGCGCGCCTGCTGGCGCACGGAGGGCAAGCGCGCGCCGGGAAGATAAGCGCGGGCGGCTATCTGTTTGCGCACCTGCTCCATTACCGAAGCGATACGTGTCTGGCTACGCGGCATGGCGTTCCTCACGCCTGTACTGCATTCACAGCCAGTACAGTTCAGATTAATTGTACTGGATTGTATCTGGCGTAAGCGATCCTGCCAATGCTTAACTGAGCGAAGTCCAACGGGAGAAAGCATGAAAAATAAAGCGAACGGCTGGCTTAGCGGGCTGGCGGGTGTGGTGATTTTTGCCGGATCGCTACCGGCAACGCGGCTGGCGGTGGCGGACTTCACGCCGCTGTTTTTAACTTCTGCGCGCGCCAGCCTTGCGGCGGTGGCGGCACTGCTGCTGCTGGCGCTCGGTCGTCAACGAATGCCGCAGCGTGCGGATCTGTTTTCGCTTATGGTGGTTGCTATGGGCGTAGTGATAGGTTTTCCGCTGCTGACGGCTTTTGCGCTGCAGGACGTTTCCGCCGCTCATTCGCTTATGTACCTTGGGCTGTTGCCGCTCTGTACTGCCGCCTTTGGCGTGGTTCGCGGCGAGCGCAGGCCGCAGCCCGCTTTCTGGCTATTTTCGCTGGCTGGCGGCGCTGTTGTGGCGAGCTACGCGCTGGCCGCTAAAGAAAGTCATGCTTCATGGCAGGATTTACTGACCATAGCGGCCGTGATCGTCTGCGGCGCGGGCTATGCGGAAGGCGCTCGTGTGGCGCGCGGACTGGGCGGTTGGCAAACTATTGCCTGGGCGTTAGCACTGGCTCTTCCGGTAGCGCTGCCCATTGCTGCGCTGACCTGGCCAGCTTCGTTCCAGGCGGTGACGTTTTCCGCATGGATGGGATTAGGCTACGTCTCGCTGTTCAGCATGCTGATCGGCTTTATTTTTTGGTATCACGGCCTGGCGAAGGGCGGCACGGCGGCGATAGGGCAGCTGCAGCTGCTGCAACCTTTTATCGGCTTTGGTTTTGCGGCACTGTTTCTGCACGAAAGCATCAGCGGCGTAATGCTGGCATGCGCTTTGGCCGCGCTGGGCTGCGTGGCGGGCGCAAAAAAATTTGCCTGAGGGTGAACGAACCGGCGGCATGGGCTGCCGGTTCGCAGGCCGAAGGTTAATCGTTTTCGAGTTTTTCCGGCCAGGCCACGACAGGGAAAGCGTTCAGCGTGGACGGCGCGAACAGCGCGCCCTGGAAGTTGCAAATGCCTGCCGACTCCAACCACATCCACTCTTCGGGCTTGTTAACGCCTTCGGCAATCACGGCGATCTGCAAAGAGGAGCAAAATTTCAAAATCGCCTGCACGATAGCCTGTTTCGGGCCGCTTTTATGCACGTCGGCAATGATGTTGCGATCGATTTTGATTTTGTCAGGCTGAAACTGGGTCAGCAGCACCAGCCCGGCAGAACCGGCGCCAAAGCCATCAATCGCCAGGCTGATACCGGAAGCCTTGAGTTTTTTAATCGCCGCCTCGAATTCGTCCGCGCGGAATACCGTGCCGTTCTCCGTGACCTCAACAACGATTTGCTCAGGCACCAGCCCGTTAGCATGGATCGCCTCCAGCAGGAAATCGACCGCATCCGGCACAATCGCCAGCGACATCGGCAGCAGGTTGATCGACAGCGTCAGGCCATTAATGCCCAGCTGCTTCGCCATCGCAAAAACGTGCTGTTTGGATTTAAGATCGACGCTATACCTTTCACTGCGCGGCAGCCCGGCGAGATAATCGGCCGCCGACATGCCCGACGTTGGGCGCATAACGGCCTCAAGCGACACGATCTGGCGGGAAAGCGGATCGATAATCGGCTGAAAAGCGAAGCTGTAGTCGGCCGTGGCCGAGGGAACGGCCTCGCGGGGCAGCGCTTCCTCGCGATCGACAACGAACTCCCAGGAGTCGCCCGGCGGGATCTCAAAATAGTTTTCCCGTTCGGTGGCGTCGACAAACACGCGCAGGAACTGCAATGCGCGATCGTCGTAAGTCAGCTGATACTTAGAGGTGCCTTTATCGAGCACGGCCTGCAGCACGTTTTCCGGGTCGTATTCACGCAGGTCGAACAGTTCCATGCCGACATTGCCAAAACGTCTGGCGGGCGCGTAATCGCGCATCAGTTCTACCAGATTATGGTGCCGGGGATCGTTGCAGATCTCCTCATAGATAGCGGTCACAGCGTCCTCCGGGCCCTCCAGCACCTGGAAAAAGTGGGTGCCGTTGAACAATAAAATGCCCGTCACGCTGTGTGATTCGTTGACCTGATTGGCTTGTTCGGCCAGTTTCCCCAACGTCTTATACGCGACGTCATCGGAAATATGGCTACGATAGATGATGGTTGACAGCATGGGGGCTTCCAGATTTTTCGCTATTTTATGCATACCTTACCAGATGCCTTTGCGGTGTTGTCCAGCGCAATTTGAAATCGATTAAAATTCAGCTTGTGGCGTCAGCCCGCGAGCTTACTGGATTTCGACGACGTAGTCGTTAACCGGCGTAATTTTTTTAATCAGCCCATGGTTAAAAAGAAAAGTTTCATACTGCCGATAGCGCTGGCGATCCAGGCGGGCCGGGTCGCGGGCAAACAGCGGCAGCGTTTTTACCCATGCCTGTCTGTTCAGCCCGGTGTTCAGCTCAGGATGCAATTTAGCGAATGCCCGCCAGCTTTCTTCAGGATGGGCCTGCAAGTAGTCGTTGCCCTGCTTGAGCGCTATCAGGAACTTTTTGATAGCGGGTTTGTTCAGGCTATCGCGATTCGCCACCAGAATTAGCTCATCATAGGCCGGCACGCCGTAGTCCTCGACGTTGAACACCACGGGATCTTTGCCCTGAAGCTTCACTTCCAGCGCTTCAATATTACGGTAGCCGCCGATGACCGCATCAACTTTGCCGGTCAGCAACGCGCTGGTCAGCTGAAAATTGACGTTAACCAGCTTAACGTCGCTGAGTTGCCGCTGGTCGTGCTGCAGCATAGCGGCGAGCGTGGCCTGTTCGATGCCGCTGACGGAATACCCCACCGTTTTCCCTTGCAGGTCTGCCGGAGAATGCACGCTTTTATCAAGCGTAATCAGCGTGTTGAGTGGGGAATCAATCAGCGTGCCGACGCGTACCAGCGGTAAGCCCTGGTCGGCAAAAAAGTGCAGCTGTGGCTGATAGGTCACCGCCAGATCCACCTTACCGGCCGCGACCAGACGTGGCGGCAACGCCGGATCGGAAGGCGGAATAATCGTCACATCCAGCCCCTGAGCCTTAAACGCGCCAGTCTGCTGCGCCACCATAATCGGCGCGTGATCGGGATTAACATACCAGTCCAGCATCAGCGTCAGCTTTTGCGCCGCGCTGGTGAAAGGAGATAACGTTGCTACCACCAGCCCACAAACTAAAGCTTTTTTCATTATCTTGTCCTTACGGTGATTAACGCTCCGGCGACCAGCGGATCAGGCGGCGCAGCAGGATATCGGTACTCAGCCAGAGCGCAATCGTCATGGCTACCAGCACAAACAGGGCGGCGAAGCAGAGATCGCTCTGCATTCGCGCGTTAGCATTCAGCATTACAAACCCCAATCCTTCGGCGGAGCCCACCCATTCGCCGACAATCGCACCAATGGGCGCGACGGCGACCGCCATCCGCAGCCCTGAGCCAAAGGCCGGCAGCGCCGCCATCAGCCGCACATGCCGCAGCTGCGAAGCGGAAGAGGCACCCATCGTGCGCGCCAGATCCAGATAGTCCTGTTCGACCCGCCGTAAGCCATCAAAAAAAGCGGAGGCAACCGGGAAAAAAATCACCAGGATCGCCATCACAATTTTGGCGCTGATGCCGAAGCCAAACCAGAGCACCAGCAGCGGCGCCAGCGCAAACACGGGGATCGCCTGGCTGGTCAATACCAGCGGCATCAGCCAGCGTTGCAGGCCGGGCGAAAAGGTCATCAGCAGCGCCAGCAGGGCGCCGAGCAGCACGCCCGCGATAAGCCCGCCGGCGATTTCAGTAGCGGTAATAAGCGTGTGGTAAGCGAGATAGCCAGCGTTATCCCGCATAGCCGCAGCCACGGCGATGGGCGAGGGCAACAGAAAAGCCGGGATGCTGCCAGGCGTGGCCAGCTGCCACAGCGCCATCAGCCCGACAAATACCGTGACGCCACGGCGTATCGTTGCTGCATTCATGCCATGTCCTCTGTCAGCTGGCGCATAAGCTGCGCCTGGCTACGCAATAAATTGGGATCGTCGGGCGCTCGCGGCGGCTGACCAGCCAGCTCAGGAAGCTCGCTAAGCCCGGCAGCAGAAAGGATCAGCAGGCGATGACTGAGGCGACAGGCTTCTACTGGATCGTGCGTAATCAGCAGCACGGTGCAGTCGGCCAGCAGCTCTGCGGCCAGCGCCTGAATTTGGGCGCGGGTAATGGCATCAAGAGCGGAAAAGGGTTCATCCATTAGCACAATGGGCCGTCGCTCGTACAAGGTCCGGGCGAGCGCGACACGCTGACGCATCCCGCCCGACAGCGTGGTGGGCAGCGCGCCGGCATTGCCAGCCAGGCCCACGCGTTCAAGCAGATGTTCTGCCCATTGTCTGTCAGCTTTCTCGCCGCGTAAACGCGCACCCAGCGCGACATTATCGATCGCGCTAAGCCACGGATAGAGCAGATCCCGCTGTCCCATCCAGGCGATGCGTCCGGCAACCGGCAGCCCATCGCTACCCAGCACCGATCCTGTCGAGGGTGCAAGCAGCCCCGCAATGATCTTCAGCAGGCTGCTTTTACCGACGCCGCTGGGGCCAAGCAGAGAAGTAAAGCGGCCACCTGCCAGCGTAAAGCTCAGCTGCTTAAATAACGTACGATCGCTAAAATGCAGGCTGACCGCCTTCACCTCTATACCCGGCGTCATCGCGCTTCCGGCGTAGCACAGGCAGCATCAAGCCCCATCTGCCAGAATGCCGTTTCCAGCCGTGTCGCGGTGGCGAATATTCCCGCCAGCGCCTCAAAGCGGCTCGCGCCGCCGCGCTGGGCGGCCAGGTTTTCAAACAGCGTCAGCGAAGCCTGCACGCCGCTCAGGTAAAGCGGAGCGCCATAGTTTTCAATCCACGGCGCGTAGGGATTGCCGGTCAATACGGTTTGCGTATCGTTCAGCAAGCCGACGCCGATCTCGGCATAGCCAGCCACGCAGGGCATCAGGGCGGTCAACAGATCGAGCGCGTCGCCCGCGTGACCAATATCCAGCACATAGCGGGTATAATTTAGCGTTTCTGGCGCCTCGGTTTCCGCCGCCATCGCCTTCCCGGTCAGGCCCCACTGCGCGCAGTAGCGCACGTGGAGCGGCAGTTCGTCGACGATGGCGTTCAGCGAGCGGATTGCCGCACGCATCTCCGGCAGCGTTTGAAATTTGCTGACCAGCAGCGCGTAGGCGCGGGCAAAATGGATAAGGAACAGATAGTCCTGGATAAGGTAACGGCGAAAAGCCGACGCAGGCAGGGTGCCGTCAGCCAGCTGGCGAACAAAAGGGTGATGGATATAGTGCAGCCAGCGATCGCCGGTCTGTTGACGCAGCCGTCCGTAGAAACCGTCAAACACGGAACCTCCTCAATACTTGAGATCCGGTCAGGCGCGGGAACGTGCGTTATCTGGCTCAGCCGTCCCTTCGCTGGCATGACCCAGATCAGGTTCAAAGGGTTCGGCTTGCGCCATCTCAGCCCGTAACAGGACACCCCTCGGTGCGTATTGTTATACGGTATTTACTTTCTGTTTACAATGCGCAGGCTCAGCACCATTGTGGATTCAGGTCGCTGGCCTCTATGGGTTATTAATAGCGCCATTCGGTAACATTCTGAAAGCAAAAAACCGGTCGGAAGCCGCATGCTGTTCTAAGCTAAAAACTGGTTTGTAATGTGATGCGGAGTCGTATGAAACAACAAAATAAGACTATTGGAATAGCGCCTTACGGTGGTTCAGCGGGGGGGTGGGGAGCGTTAAAGGCCGTTGCCGACGCGATCCGCGGCCAGATGTCGGTCAAACAGGACGTGATCGCGTTGTTTAAAGTCAACCAGCCGCAGGGCTTCGATTGTCCCGGCTGCGCGTGGCCCGATCCTCAGCACGGTTCCTCCTTTGAATTTTGCGAAAATGGCGCCAAGGCCGTTTCCTGGGAAGCCACCAGCAAGCGCACCACGCCGGAATTTTTCTCTGCCCATACCGTCAGTGAGCTTTGGCAACGCAACGCTTTTGAGCTGGAAGGCGAAGGCCGTCTGACTCACCCGATGAAATACGATGCGGCCACCGATACCTATCAGCCTATAGAATGGGAAACCGCCTTCCGTGAAATCGGCGAAAAGCTGCAAAGCTACGAAGATCCGGATAGCGTGGAGTTCTATACCTCAGGCCGCGCTTCTAACGAAGCAGCGTTTCTCTGGCAGCTGTTCGCGCGCGAATACGGCACTAATAATTTCCCGGATTGCTCTAATATGTGCCATGAGCCGACCAGCGTCGGCCTGCCGCAGTCCATCGGCATAGGCAAAGGCACCATCGAACTGGAAGATTTCGATCACTGCGATCTGGTGCTGTGTATCGGCCATAACCCCGGCACTAATCATCCACGCATGCTGGGTACGCTACGTGAAGTCTCCAAACGCGGCGCAACCATCGTGGCGATCAATCCGCTGCGGGAAAGAGGGCTTGAACGCTTTACCTCTCCGCAAAGCCCGGTAGAAATGCTGTCGCTCAGCTCCACCACGCTCGCTTCTACCTATTACAAAGTGCGCGTTGGCGGCGATGCCGCCATGCTGAAAGGCGTGATGAAGTGTCTGCTGGTGATGCACGAGCGGGCGCTGGCGGCCGGAGAGCCCGGCGTGCTGGACGAAAGCTTTATCAGCGAACATACCGAAGGTTTTGACGCCCTGAAGGCGGACCTGGATGCCACCGACTGGCCGCATATTCTGAAAGTCTCCGGTATGACGTTTGAAGAGATCCAGAATATTGCCCACCTGTATGCCAAAGCAGAAAGAACCATTATCTGTTACGGCATGGGTATCACCCAGCACCAGTACGGCACGCAAAATGTACAGCAAATCGCTAACCTGCTGTTGATGCGTGGCAATATCGGCAAGAAAGGCGCGGGCATCTGCCCACTGCGCGGCCACTCTAACGTACAGGGCGATCGTACCGTCGGCATTACTGAAATCCCGCCGCAGTCGCTGCTGGACAACCTGGAAAAAGTGTTTGGCTTTAAGCCGCCGCAGAAACATGGACACGGTGCGGTGCAGGCTATTCAGGCGATCCGCGACGGCCACTCCAAAGCACTGCTTTGCCTGGGCGGCAACCTGGCGGAGGCGATCTCCGATCCGCAGCAAACCTTCGAGGCGATGCGCAAGCTGGATCTGGTGGTGCATATGGCGACCAAGCTGAACCGCTCGCATCTGCTGTTGGGCAAACATAACTATCTGCTGCCGGTGCTTGGCCGAACCGAAATCGACAGGCAGGCATCGGGCGAGCAGAGCGTGACCGTGGAAGATTCCATGTCGATGGTGCACGCCTCGCGCGGCTCGCTGAAGCCCGCTTCGGAATGGCTGAAGTCGGAGCCGGCCATCGTAGCGGGTCTGGCGAAAGCCACGCTGCCCAACACTAAGGTGAACTGGGACAGAATGATCGGCGACTACAGCTTTATCCGCCAGGCTATCGAAGCCGTTTTCCCGGCCTTTGAGGATTTTAACCGCAAGATCCTACAGCCGGGCGGCTTCCGTCTTTACAACGCCGCGTCGGAACGCAAATGGCTGACGCCGTCGGGTAAAGCGCAGTTTAAGATCATGCAGGGCATTAACGAGGATCCGCGTTCGCTGAAGTGCCACGATTTGGTGCTGACGACGCTGCGCAGTCACGATCAGTACAACACCACGCTGTACGGGCTGAACGATCGCTATCGCGGCGTGACGGGAAGGCGGGACGTGCTGTTTATCTCGGCAGATGAGGCAGAAAAACGCCGCCTGCGGGTCGGCGACAAGGTGCATATGGTGGCGCTCGATCCGGACGGCAAGCAGACCTCGCGACGCCTGGATAATCTGACGATAGTGGTTTACGACATGGCGCCTGGCTCGGTCGCGGCCTACTATCCGGAAGCCAACGTGCTGGTGCCGCTGGACAGCTTCGATACCGAAAGCGGTATTCCGGCTTATAAAAGCATTCCTGTCGCGCTGGAGCACGCAGAAGCGACCGAAACGTCGGGCACGCTGCGCTAAAAATGGGAAGGAGGGGGCGACCTCTCCTTTTCTTCCTGACCCCGCAAAAATAAACGTAATGGCTTTAAAATTGCTTCAGCTGAGCGTACCCTGAGCACGCAATCCTTTCTCCTGCGAGGTTACTGAGCTTCCCGAATATCCGCAGTAATAAAACGAGTAATCAGCACAGAGTAATAAAGAACATAACTCGGATAAAATCGCATAGATATCAAAACGGGAAATTACGGATAGCCTTTCGGAAAACTGACCTAAGTTGAGGTCAATAACATGTTAAAACCTCCTGATACTTTAATGGATAAATAGCGATATTAAGGAAATAAAATGCGACAGAGGATAATCGTATGTCCTGTGATTCAAAACGAAGGTGAGTATTTGCTTTGTAAAATGGCTGCGGATCGTGGTGTTTTTCCGGGGCAGTGGGCCTTGCCTGGTGGAGGGATGGAGGCGGGCGAAACACTGGAAGAAGCCCTGAGGCGCGAAATAAATGAAGAGTTAGGCGAGGAGCTATGCATCACAGATATTCAGCCCTGGACTTTTCGTGATGACATCCGAACCAAAACGTACCCGGATGGCAAAACTGAAGAAATTTATATGATTTATCTTATATTTGACTGCATCAGTACTAATCGAAATATTACTTTTAACGAGGAGTTTCAGGAAATCGCATGGGTCCCCCCTGAAACCTTAAAAGCTATGGATCTGAATGAAGCGACTCGTATCACATTTGCCCACAAGGGGCTTATTTAGCGGCCTGCCCGGCCGCTAGCCCGGTTTATTAGGATGTGAGCCCCCTTATTTTTGATTAAAATCAAAATTATCTGTTAAATATTTCCTTAACTAAAATTTTTACTTTCGCTTGCTTCACAAACTGATTTTTCACCACTACTTTTTCTTTCAACAGGCTTTCTTAATTTCCCGATAGCCTGTGCTACAGGCGCTTTTGCGCGCAGACGTAGGGATAGTGTCTCTTTCGAACATTATACCTGCTGGTTGCCATCAGCCTGAAGGATACTTCTATGAGAGAACTTGATGCTTCAGAGTTAATTTACGTAAACGGAGGAAGCGATAGCATTACCAGTGGCCTGACTGAAACCGAAACAACGCTAACAACCCGCGGCGGAATTAAAGATTATGATGGCTGGCAAAGCGGTGCGATAGGCGCAGCGTTAGGAAACGCGCTGTACGTTTTGGGAAAATCATTAGGCTGGTGGAGTTAAAAGAGAAAATCCAGGTGTTTAATCGATACTATTGAAAATGGGATTCAGGGACGTTCGGCAAAATAATCAGAATAGTTTAAGGAGGCGATCAATCAGCATTTTTTCTAAACACATCATTGAAAAGATCCCCGCGCCATCCGGCGCGGGAAACAGGATTTACAGCGCCATATCGTGCTGGGCTGGCGTTTTCTCAGCCTGGCCAGTAATGGTGGACTGCGCAGGCTCCTGAGCAGGCATCTTGATAACCGGTGGCTTGGTCAGCTGCAGCGTGGCCGCGGTGTCATCCCAGACATGCTGCGTCAGCTCGGTGTTACCGTTCAGCGTCTGGCCGTAGGTTGGCACCACTTTATGGATCTTTTCCTGCCATTCCGGCGAGTTGAACTGCTCCGGGAACAGCTTCTTCATCACGTTGATAGCGATAGGTGCCGCAGTCGAAGCGCCTGGCGATGCGCCCAGCAGGGCCGCCACGGTTTTCTGCTGATCGGTCACAATTTCTGTACCCAGCTTCAGCACGCCGCCTTTATCCGCATCTTTCTTGATGATCTGCACGCGTTGACCCGCCTGGATCAGTTTCCAGTCTTCTTTCTTCGCGTCCGGATAGTACTCTTTCAGCGCGGCAAAACGGTCGTCGTCGCTCAGCATCACCTGACCAATCAGGTATTTCACCAGGTCAAAGTTATCCATGCCCACGTGGGTCATCGGCATAAAGTTGCTGGTGGTGGTGGTGCTCAGCAGATCGAACAGCGAACCGTTTTTCAGGAACTTGGTAGAGAAGGTCGCGAACGGCCCAAACAGTACCACACGCTTACCGTCCAGGTTACGCGCATCGATATGCGGAACGGACATTGGCGGTGCGCCTACGGAAGCCTGACCGTACACTTTTTGCAGGTGACGGCTGGTAATGGCCGGATTCTCGGTGACCAGGAAAGAGCCGCCAACCGGGAAGCCTGCATAGTTGTCCGCTTCCGGAATGCCGGTTTTTTGCAGCAGCTTCAGCGCGCCGCCGCCAGCACCGATAAAGACATATTTCGCGTCAATCGCGCGTTCGCCGCCGTTTTTCACGTCTTTGATGGTCACGTGCCAGGAGTTGTCGCTGTTACGCTTAAAGTCGGTCACTTCTGAAGAGGTTTCCAGCTTAAAGTTGCTGTTTTTCTTCAGGCTGGCGGTCAGCTGACGAGTGATCTCACCGTAGTTAACGTCGGTGCCTACCGGCGTCCAGGTGGCCGCGACTTTCTGCTTAGGATCGCGGCCTTCAATAACCAGCGGCGCCCACTGTTTGATCTGATCCTGATCGGTAGAGAACTTCATGCCCTGGAACAGGGTGGTTTTCTGCAGCGCAGCATAGCGCTTGCTCAGGAACTCAACGTTGTCGTCGCCCCAGACAAAGCTCATGTGCGGCGTAGAGTTGATAAAGGAGTGCGGGTTGTTCAGCACGCCGTTTTTCACCTGAGAAGTCCAGAACTGGCGAGAGATCATAAAGGCTTCGTTGATCTCCAGCGCCTTGCTGACGTCGATGGTGCCGTCGGCACGCTCAGGCGTATAGTTCAGCTCCATATTGGCGGAGTGGCCGGTACCGGCGTTGTTCCAGCCGTTGGAAGACTCAAGGGCGACGCCGTCGAGCTTCTCAACCATAATCTGTTTCCAGTCTGGCTGAACGTCTTCCAGCATCGTGCCCAGCGAGGCGCTCATGATGCCGCCGCCGATCAGCAGAACGTCGGTTTTCTCTGGTGCAGTTTCAGCGTGGATCGCTGTAGAAATCAGTAACGCAGACAGCGAAACTGAGGTAATCAGTTTTTTTGATTTAATCATGGCAGGTGTCGATAGTCGGGATTTGACATTAGTTAAAAAGTGTCCATAAATATTAAAATATTGTTATGGCAGATTGTATGTGTTTTTAGTTACAAAACTAAAAAATGTCATATTTTAGTTAATTTAGTTACAAATGGGCAGGAAAAAGCGGAGCATCTGTTACGAGATGGTTCAGACATGCCGCTTTCGGCAAGCGTTAATGCAAATTAGCGGCAGCTTCCGTAATACCAGCGTTAACTATAGGGATAAGTTACAGCAGCACGTCCTTGTGCTGTAGAGTCAGCTTTACCGGCTAAGCAGAATAACCGGCATCCGCCGATCGCCTCCCGCCAGGCTAAAGCTTGTCTCCAGCGCAGATTCTGCGCCACTGATCAGATTGATATAGCGTCGGCCAGCCAGCGCCTCCGGCAGGGCGATTTCCGCCGGCGCCCAGTGCGCCTCCTGCAATCGGTTAAACACAAGGCGGGGCAGGATCACAATCAGCGCCGCCTCGTCGTTGGCTCGACCAAAAGCCAGCACGTTCTCCGCCTGCTGACCCGTGGCGCTCAGCGGCAGATAGTCGCCTTTACGAAACAGATCCGGCAGCTGCTGACGCAGGGGCAGCACTTTAGCAATCAGCTGCTGCTTCAGGCGACCGTCCAGCCAGTGCGCTTCATTAGCGGGATCGACCTGCTCAACCTGATTTAACAGCTGCTCCAGCGCGGCGAAATCCGGCTCGCGACGGTTGTCGGGATCCACCAGGCTCAGATCCAGCGTTTCGCTGCCCTGATAAATATCCGGCACGCCCGGTGCGGTCAGCTTGATGGCCGTCTGGGTCAGGCTGTTAACAAGGCCTGCGTGGATAAAGGGCTGGAGCGACGCGGTGAAGTCCTGCAAAAAAGCCTGATTATCGGGCGACAGCAGATGACGCACATAGTCGAGCACGGCATTTTCATAGGTTTCGTTGCTGTCGGCCCAGTCGGTGCGCAGCTTCGCCTCACGCAGCGCTTTTTCTACAAAGCCGGTAAAGCGCTCCTCCAGCGCCTTGAGGCCTTCAGCATCATCAGGCGCCAGATCGGTGGGCCATGCGCCCGCCAGCGACTGGTACAGCATCCACTCCACGGCGGGTTTTGGCGCAGGGCCGTCCTTAAGCTGCACCACCTGAGACTGGTTGCCTTGCCGCCAGCGAGAGACGCACTCCGCCCAGCGCTCCGGCGCTTCGCTCAGCGTATAGAGGCGCGCTCGCGCATCTTCGCCACGCTTGGTGTCGTGGGTAGAGGTGCCGGAAAGGGCGTCCGGCTGACGGGCCAGCCGCTCCTGCATCTCCTGGTGGAAACGTTCCGGCGAGAAGTCATCCGGCATCGGCTCCGCGCCGACCTCATTCAGCGCCAGCGCCATATGCAGGCGGAAAAACAGCGTGTCCTCGACCGATTTTGCCATCAGCGGCCCGGTCAGCTGCTGGAAGCGGGTGCGGAAGCTGGCGGCGTCGTCACTGGCGGCAGCGGAAACTTCGCCCGCCATAATCCGCGTTAAAAAGCCCAGCGCCTCGGGATCCGGTGCCTTAACGCCCTGGCGCACCTCGTCCGCTACTTTCAGCAGCAGGTCGGCATCTTCGGGCGGCAGCCCCTCTGTTGTGCCGTAAGTGCGGTAAACGGGGAAGGCGACCAGCAGCTCCCGCAGCGCCGTCAACAGCGCTTTCTCTTCCAGCGGCTCGTTATCGGCGGCGGCGATAGTGGTGGCAAGCTGCAAAAGCCTGGTCGCTTCACCGGCGAAGTTGCGGGTCGCCATCAGCATTTTGGCCGCGCGCAGCTCCGCCTGCACGTCAACCGGCTTGCCCAGCAGCGTTTCATAGGCCTGCCGCAGCTGACGAATATGTTTGCCGTCCACCAGCGCTTCGGACAGGGAAGCAATAAATTCATACCCAGTGGTGCCGGAGACAGGCCAGTCGGCAGGCAGATGCTCGCCCTTAGCCAGGATCTTTTCTACCGTGATATAGCAATCCGGTCCGGCTTCCTGACGCAGCCGTTCCAGATAGCTTTTAGGATCGGCCAGCCCGTCGACGTGGTCAACGCGCAGGCCCTGCACCGCGCCGCTGCGCACCAGCTCGAGGATCAGCTGGTGCGCATCATCGAACACCGCCTTATCTTCCACCCGCACGCCGGCCAGCCCCGTGATTTCAAAAAAGCGGCGGAAGGAGAGGTCGCGCGGCGCGTCCCGCCAGGACATCAGCCTGTAGGGCTGGCTGTCGTGCAGCGCAGCGATATCGGCTTTGTCGGTGAGTTGCAGCACCGCCTCCGCCCGATCCTGCCAGCTTGCAGGCGTCAGCGGATAGAAATGTTCGTAGTAAGCCAGCGCCGGTTTCCCGGTTTGCGGATCGGGTTTAACCGCGATAGCGCCGTTTTCAAGCTCCACCTCAAAATCATCGCCAAGGAAAGGCAGCGTCAGACGACGTGACCAGTCGATATCAAAATGGTGGGCGTAGCGGCTGTTTTCGCCGTGCTCCACCACGTCGCGCCACCAGGCGTTTTTCCAGCGATGAGGCCATATGGTTCGGCACGATATCGATGATCAGCCCCAGGCCAGCCTGTTGCAGCGTTTTCACCAGACGATCGAAGCCCTCACGGCCGCCAATCGCCGGATCGATTTCATTGGCGTTGATAACATCGTAACCGTGGGTAGAGCCGGCAAGCGCGGTAAAAATGGGCGACGCGTAGAGATGACTAATGCCCAGCTGTTTCAGATAGGGAACAAGCGCGGCGGCCCGATCGAAAGTCATGCCGCTGCGGAACTGGATACGGTAGGTCGAGGCTGGAATAGTCACGCGGTTTCTCCCGGAGCAAGGCGAACAAGGATGGCATGCTGGGGCAGCTCGGTGATGGCCTGCGGCCAGCTAAAAATCGTCTCGCCCGGCATATCCGGCACGGGCTGGGTTTTCTCGCCGATATTCAGCGCGATCGACAGCGTGCCCTGAGGGAACGTCCAGCTGACGGCGACGAAACCGGCGGCGGTTTGCAGCACTTTGCCGCTGTTGCCGCCCGCAGTGGCGAGCAGCGGCACGATATAGCGCTGCCGCACGGCCAGCAGCTCTTTGGTCAATGCCAGCCACGCCTGTCCCTGCGGGCTTTGCGTTTTTTGCCAGTCCAGCTTTGAGGCGTCAAACGTGCTTTTGGCATTAGGATCGGGCACGCTTTCGTCTTCATGTCCGGCGTGGCCCTGGAATTCACGCGCGCGCCCTTCGCGCACCGCTTTAGCCAGATCGCCGTGGAAATCGGTAAAGAACAGGAAAGGCCGGGTTTCGCCGTACTCTTCGCCCATAAACAGCAGGGGAATATGCGGCGAGCAGAGCAGCGTGGCCAGCAGCACTTTGGTGCGATCGGCGCCCGCCAGCTGGATCAGCCTGTCGCCCTGGGCGCGGTTGCCCGTCTGGTCATGGTTCTGAATAAAATCGACAAAGGCGACCGGCGGCTGACCTGAACTTTTCACGCCGCGTTTTTCACCCGACTGCGCCGAAACTTCGCCCTGATAAGCGAAGCCTTCCGTCAGAATGCGCGCAATAAGCTTTTCCGGCTCGTTAGCGAAGTCGCGATAGTAGGCGTGGGTTTCGCCGGTGGCGAAAACGTGAATGGCGTTATGGAAATCATCGTTCCACTCGCCGGTAAACAGCGGCACGCTGCCGTCCTCTTCACGCGGGTGCAGGAAAATGACGTTACGGCTGTCCTCGGTGGTGAGGTGAACCGGCCGGTCGGTGATTTCTGCACGAATACGTTCGGCGATAGCGATCAGCGCATGTTTTTCCGAGGTGTCTTCAATCTGATCGATGGCGTCAAAACGCAGCCCGTCCAGATTGTACTCCTGTAGCCAGTACAGCGGCGCTTCCACCATATAGTCGCGAGCCGCCGCGACGTCATAAGCGATTCCGGCTCCCCAGGGAGTCATGCGCTCTTTATGAAAGAAGTCAGGCGCCAGCAGCGGCAGGTAGTTGCCTTCCGGGCCAAAATGGTTCAGGACGATATCAAGCACCACCGACAGGCCATGACCGTGCGCGGCGTCGATAAAGGCTTTGAAATCGTCCGGCGTGCCGTAAGCGGAGTGCGGCGCGTAAAGCAGCACGCCGTCGTAGCCCCAGCCGCGATTGCCGCCAAACTGCGAAACGGGCAGCACTTCCAGCATGGTGATACCCAGCTCCGCCAGGTGAGGCAGTTTCTCTATGGCGGCCCGAAAGGTGCCTTCCGGGGTAAAGGTGCCGATATGCATTTCGTACACCACCGTTTCAATCCACGGACGACCGCGCCATTCATGCTGCCAGCTATAGCTTGCGGGATCGATAACCACAGAGGGGCCGTTAACGTCCGCCTTTTGCGCACGCGATGCCGGATCCGGCACCACCATGCCGTCGGCAAGCACAAAGTTGTATTCCGCGCCGGGCGCTACCTCGCTAACCTCCGCCTCAAACCAGCCGTCGCCGCTGGCGGACATGGCCATATCTTTTCCGGCCAGCCTGAGCGTGACGCTTTTTTGCCCGGTAGCCCAAAGGCGAAAACGAACCTTACCGTCGGCCACATACTCGGCCCCCCAGCTCTTACTAAATGTTCCCGATCCCATTCAATAGCCTCTTTAAGCACAGCGGTGAGCGATAGACGACATCGCAAGGAGTGCGATGTAAGCTTTGAAGAAATCATAGACTATTGCGTAGAAAGTGAAGGGTATGCGGCAGGGCGCAAAAAGCAGGATGAGGTTGGGTTTTGCCGGGCCTGGCGACGGCCCGGACGTGCTTATTACAGGCCTGGTGGAAAAATCACGGGTAAAGCTGCGCCAGTTCAACCTTGCTCAGCCCGGTTAGCGTTGCCACGGCCTGAAGGTCAAATCCCTGCCGCAGCATCGCCCGGGCGATATTGCGCGCCTCCGCTTTTCGACCGAGCCGCATTCCTTTACGCATTCCTTTTTCGACGCCCATTTTCATCCCTTCCTGAACGCCTGTTTGCTTGAGCTGCTGTGCGATAGTCATCAGTTTCTCCTCGTGTTGCGGCACGCGCTGTGCCAGCTGCTGTACAAATACCTTTGCGTCTGAAGCTTCACCTGCAAGCAATAAATAGTTTACCAGTGAAATCAAATGCTGTTCTGTGAGATCTCCCGCTAAAATCAACGCGGTCAGCCTGTCCAACAGGTCCGTCATATCGCGCTGGTTAATCCGCGAGAGCCAGCTTCCAGTTTCCTTCGCCCAGCGCTTCGCGCGCCTGAGCACTCAGGCGGCTATCGGTGACGATGGTGTCGAAGATCTCCAGCGGCAGCGCCATAAACGTGGCGATTTTATTGTATTTGGAGCTGTCGCTGAGCAGTACGCGCTTGCTGCTGACGTCGCACACCGCCTGCTTTACCGTGACCTTGTCCTCGTCCGGGGTAAAGAGGCCTCGCGGCCCCCAGCAGGATGCAGAGATAAAAGCGATATCAATAGCGAGATGGCGCAGGCTGCGCGCCGCGCCTTCCCCGACGCAGGAACGATTTTCGCGGCATACCGTGCCGCCGGTGTGGATCAGCCGACAGCGGCTTTTCTCCATCAGCAAGGCCGCCACCATAAAGTCGTTGGTCACCACCAGCAGGTCGTCGCGATCCAGCAGCTCGCCGGCCAGCGCCAGCGTGGTGGTGCCCGCATCAATATAAATACAGCTGTTGCGGGGAATATGCTGCGCGGCGCGGCGGCCAATCGCATTTTTCTCCGCATTATAGAGCGAGGTTTTGGTCTGGTGCGACGGTTCCGCCGCCAGCCGTTCCGCCGAACGCACGCCGCCGGATACCGCCAGCAGCGCGCCTTGTTCCTCCAGCTTCTGCACGTCGCGTCGAATGGTCATATGCGATACGCCCAGCCGTTCGCTCAGTTCCGAAAAGCTCACCACGCCGCGTTCGGCCACCATCGCCAGGATCTGCTGATGTCGTTCAACCGGGATCACGTCTGCTCCTGTGAAATTATCAATTTTTCACATTGTAATGGAAAGGGATGGCCGCGCGAATAGAAAATTTGCCGGTTCTGCGGTGTGGTTCCGCCTTTTCGCCTCAAGATTCAGTGCTGACAGCGCTTGTGAAGAAATGTTCTTTTTTGTTCGCCGCCTTCAATTTGTGATGCGCGGCACATTTATTCATCCGATAAGCTGGCACGATTAACAACATTGAACAAATAATCACTTAATTTAACAACGGAGGCCACGGTGCCAATTCAAAACGTTTGCGTAATCGGTTTAGGGTCGATGGGGATGGGCGCAGCCGCCTCCTGCATTCGTGCGGGGCTGAACACCTGGGGCGTCGATCTTAATCCAGCGGCGCTGGAAACGCTGCGCCAGGCGGGCGCCCGAGATGCGCAAACTGCCGCCGACGGGTTCGTCGATCAGCTTGAGGCCGTGCTGCTGCTGGTGGTCAACGCTAAACAGGTTAACGCTATTTTATTCGGCGATAATGGCCTGGCCGCCAGGCTGAAGCCGGGCACGGTGGTGATGGTGTCGTCCACTATCTCTGCGCAGGACGCGCAGCAGATTGAACAGCGGCTGGCACAGCATCAGCTGCTGATGCTGGACGCGCCCGTTTCCGGCGGCGCGGCCAAAGCGGCAACCGGTGAGATGACGGTGATGGCCTCCGGCAGCGATGCCGCGTTTGAACGTTTGCAGCCGGTGCTGGAGGCGGTGGCGGCAAAAGTCTACCGCGTCGGCAGCGAAATCGGCCTGGGATCCACCGTAAAAATTATTCATCAGCTGCTGGCTGGCGTGCATATCGCGGTGGGAGCGGAAGCGATGGCGATGGCCGCCCGCGCCGGTATCCCACTGGATACCATGTATGAGGTCGTCACCAATGCGGCGGGCAACTCATGGATGTTTGAGAACCGGATGCGCCACGTGGTCGACGGCGACTACAGCCCGAAATCCGCAGTCGATATCTTTGTGAAAGATCTTAACCTGGTGGCCGAGACGGCAAAAGCGCTGCAGTTTCCGCTGCCGCTGGCCTCTACCGCGCTGAACATGTTTACCGAAGCCAGCAACGCCGGCTATGGCCGTGAAGACGACAGCGCGGTGATCAAGATTTTCAGCGGTATCACGCTGCCTCAGGGCAAGGAGCAGGCATGACGCGTTTAGGAGTGATTGCCGACGACTTTACCGGCGCGACCGATATCGCCAGCTTTCTGACGCAGAACGGCCTGGCCACCATCCAGTTTAACGGCGTGCCTGAACAGCAGGAAAGCCTTGCCGCGCAGGCGATCGTTATCAGCCTGAAGTCGCGCTCCTGCCCGGTTGAGCAGGCGGTTGACCAGTCGCTGGCCGCGCTGCGCTGGCTCCGGGAGCAGGGCTGCGATCGTTTCTATTTTAAATACTGCTCCACCTTCGACAGTACGGAGAAAGGCAATATCGGCCCGGTCACCGACGCGCTGCTATATGAGCTTGGCGAAACGCAGACGGCTATCTGTCCGGCGCTGCCGGTGAACGGCCGCACCGTCTATCAGGGCCATCTGTTTGTCGGCGAACAGCTGCTGTCGGAGTCGGGGATGCGTCATCATCCGGTCACGCCGATGACGGACAGCAATCTGCTGCGCCTGATGGCGCGTCAGGCTAAGGGCAAAGCGGGCCTGATTGCCGCCGCCACGCTGGACCTCGGTGCCGAAGCGGTGCGCGAAAAACTAAGCGAGCTGAAGGCCGCCGGGGTGAATTATGTGGTGCTGGATGCGCTCAGCGAGCAGCATTTACTGACCCAAGGCGAGGCGCTGCGCGAGATGCGCCTGGTCACCGGCGGCTCCGGCCTGGCTATCGGGCTGGCGCGCCAGTGGGCTACTACGCAAAACCTTGGTAACGAGGCCGAAACGGCAGGGCGTCCACGCGGCGAGCGCGCGGTGGTGATTTCCGGCTCCTGCTCGCAGATGACCAACCGGCAGGTCAACGCCTATCGTCAGCAGGCGCCCGCGCGTGAAGTAGAGGTCAGCCGCTGTCTGGACAATGTAGACGACTATGCCCGCGAGCTTGCCGACTGGGTTGCCGATCAAAACGCCCGGCCGCTGGCGCCGATGCTTTACGCCACGGCGGATGCGCAACAGCTACAGCTTATTCAGCAGCAATACGGTGCACAGCGCAGCAGCGAGGCGGTAGAAACCCTGTTCGCCGCCGTGACCCGCAACCTGAAGGCGCGCGGCTGGCAACGCTTTATCGTAGCGGGCGGCGAAACTTCCGGCGTGGTGGCGCAGAGCCTGGACGTGACCGCTTTCCATATCGGCCCGACCATTTCCCCCGGCGTGCCCTGGGTAAGGGATATTCATCAGCCGCTGTCGCTGGCGCTGAAGTCAGGCAATTTTGGCGACGAGCAGTTTTTCCGCCGCGCGCAAACGGAGTTTTCATCATGACAGAACAACAGGCCCGCCAGGAGATGGTGAAGCTGGGCGCCTCTTTTTTCCAGCGCGGCTACGCTACCGGCTCTGCCGGCAACCTTTCTGTGCTGCTGGAGGACGGTAATCTGCTGGCGACGCCGACCGGCTCCTGCCTGGGCGAACTGGACGGCGATCGCCTGTCTAAAGTGACGCCGCAGGGCGAATGGATCGCCGGCGACAAGCCCTCCAAAGAGATCGCCTTTCACCGGGCGCTTTATCTGAACGATCCCGACTGCAAAGCGGTGGTGCACCTGCACAGCCACTATCTGACCGCGCTCTCCTGTCTGGAAGATCTGGATCGGCAGAACTGTATCCGACCGTTTACGCCTTATGTGGTGATGCGCGTCGGCGATGTGCCTGTCGTGCCTTATTACCGGCCGGGCGATACGCGGCTGGCAGACGATCTCGCCGCGCTGGCGGGGCGCTATCGCGGCTTTCTACTGGCGAACCACGGCTCGGTAGTGGTAGGCAGCTCGCTGCGCGAGGCGGCGGATAATACGGAAGAGCTGGAAGAGACGGCGCGCCTGATTTTCACGCTGGGCGACCGCGCGATCCGCTACCTCAGCGAGGCCGAAGTTGACGAGTTAAGGAGCCGATAATGCCGAAGTTTGCAGCCAATATTTCCACCCAGTTTACCGAAGTGCCTTTCCTGGATCGCTTTGCCGCGGCGGCCGACGCCGGTTTCGAGGCCGTGGAATTTCTGTTTCCCTATGACTACCCGGCGCAACAGCTAAAAGCGCGGCTGGATGAACATAACCTTAAGCTGGTGCTGTTTAACACCGCGCCGCGCGACGTGCAGTCAGGAGAATGGGGCGTAACGGCGATCCCGGGGCGCGAAGCCGATGCCCGCGCCGATATCGACAGCGCGCTGGAGTATGCGCTGGCGCTGAACGTCTCGCAGGTGCATATCATGGCTGGCGTGGTGCAGGAAGGCATGGATCGCGCGGCCTGCGAGCAGACGTTTATCAGCAATATTCACTATGCGGCCGACCGTTTTGCGCCGCACGGCATCACCATCCTGCTGGAGGCGCTCGGCCCCAAAATCAAGCCCAACTATCTCTATGCCAGCCAGTATCAGACGCTGGCGATGATGGCGCGTATCGATCGGCCAAACGTCTTCACCCAGCTCGACCTGTTTCACGCGCAGATGGTGGACGGCAACCTGAGCCACCTGATCCGGGAAAACGCTGGGCGCTATCGTCACGTGCAGATCGCCTCTGCACCGGATCGCCACGAGCCGGACGAGGGCGAAATCAACTACCCGTGGCTGTTTACCCTGCTGGATGACGTGGGCTACGACGGCTGGGTAGGCTGCGAATATATTCCACGCAACGGCACGCTCGCCGGGCTTGGCTGGTTTAAACCCTGGGCGAAAAAACGCTAAGCCTGTGTTACCCGGCGCCTTCGCGCCGGTTTACCTCACCCTTTACCTGCACCGGGTCTGTTAAAACGATAAGAATAGAAGGATTACCATGTCCACCGCTATGCTGTTAGCCATCGCGACCGCCAGCGTCGTTGTTCTGCTGCTGCTGGTCATTAAAGCCAAAGTCCATCCCTTCGTTGCGCTGTTGATTGTGAGCCTGCTGGTCGCTATCGCCACCGGCATTCCGTCTGAAAAAATCATGGAAATCATTATGAGCGGCATGGGCGGGCTGCTCGGTCATATCGCTATTATCATCGTACTGGGCGCGATGCTCGGCGCGATTATTGAGGCATCGGGCGGCGCAGAGTCGCTTGCGCAGCGTTTCAGCAAGACGCTGGGCATCCGGCGCACCGTAGCGGCGCTGACCATGGCGGCGTTTATCCTGGGGATCCCGGTGTTTTTTGAAGTCGGCTTTATTATCGTGATCCCGCTGATCTACGGCTTCAGCAAAGTTGCGCGCGTCTCACCGATCAAGTTCGGTTTGCCGATGGCGGGCGTCATGCTGACGGTGCACGTGGCGCTGCCTACGCATCCTGGCCCGGCGGCGGCGGCCGGGATCCTGCACACTGATATGGGCTGGCTGATGCTGCTGGGCCTGGTAATTTCGATCCCGGTGGGCATTGTCGGCTACCTGGTGGCGAAGGCGATGAATCGCCAGCGCTTCCAGCTGTCGGTGGAGGTACTGGAAAGCCTGCAAATGGCGAAGCCGGAAGGCGCAGAGAAAAAGAGCGAGACGCCGGGCGCGCTGATGATTTCTGGCCTGATCGTGGTGCCTATCGCGCTGATCGTGCTGGGTACGCTGGCGCATTCGCTGCTGGCGGAAGAGAGCCTGCTGCGTAAGGTGATGACGGTGATCGGCACGCCGCCGATAGCGTTACTTATCGCGCTGGCGCTGGCCGCGTGGCTGCTGGGATTGCGTCGCGGCTGGAGCAAAGACAAGCTGGAAGATCTGACCGGCCGCGCCATTCCGGGATCGGCCAGCGTAATTCTGGTAGCGGGCGCCGGCGGCGCATTTGGCAAAGTGCTGGTAGAGTCGGGCGTAGGTAAAGCGCTGGCGTTAACGCTGGAAACGCTGCATCTGCCGCTGGTGCCGGCGGCGTTTATCCTGTCGCTGGCGCTGCGCGCCTCGCAGGGATCGGCCACGGTAGCGATCCTGACCACCAGCGGCTTGCTGACGTCGGCGGTGGGCGGCGCAAACGAGATGGATAGGGTGCTGGTGACGCTGGCCGCCTGCTTTGGCGGGCTGGGCCTGTCGCACGTGAACGATGCGGGCTTCTGGGTGGTAACGCGCTATCTGGGGCTGTCCGTGGTCGACGGTCTGAAAACCTGGACGGTGTTAACCACGGTGATGGGCCTGAGCGGCTTTGCGCTGACGTGGCTGGTGTGGGCGCTGGTCTGACCGGAGTGATAAAGGAGGAAGGGGTACTTTCCTTCCTCCTTTAAGGCTTACTGCGGATCGGCGGTTCTTTTTTCCAGCTTGCTGGCCAGATAAGGCGCGGTCAGGCTCTCAGCCGCCTGGCTGACCGTTTCAGGTGTTCCAGCCGCCACGACGCGGCCGCCGTTACTCCCGGAACCCGGCCCTAAATCGATCACCCAGTCCGCCTCGGCGGCGATGCGCATATCATGTTCGGCCATGATAACGGTATCGCCACGCTGCACCAGCCGATCCAGCACGCCCAGCAGTTTATCCGTATCGGAAGGATGGAGGCCCGAAGATGGCTCGTCCAGCAGATAAAGCGTTTTCCCCCGCTGCGCGCGCTGAAGCTCCCAGGCCAGCTTGATGCGCTGGCATTCGCCGCCGGATAATTCCGTGGCCGGCTGGCCTAATTTCAGGTATCCCAGCCCCAGGGCGGTAAGCGCCGTTAAAGAACGCTGAATGGTGTCATTGCCGTCAAAAATGGTAACGGCCTCATCCACGGTCAGATCGAGGACGTCAGCAATTGTTCGGTTTTGCCACCGTATCTTCAGCGTTTCCTCGTTGTAGCGGGCGCCGCCGCAGGCGGAACAGGGCGCGCTTACGCCCGGCATAAACATCAGTTCAATGGTGATTTGCCCCTGGCCTTCGCAGGCCGGACAGCGCCCCTCGGGCAGATTGAAAGAGAACCGGCTCGCGGTAAAGCCTCGCCGTTTTGCCTCGTCGGTTTCTGCAAACAGCTTACGCACAGTGTCAAAAAAGCCGGTGTATGTTGCCAGGTTGGAACGAGGCGTGCGTCCGATAGGGCGCTGATCGATGCGGATCAGCCTTTTAAGGCTGTCGCCTCCGGCAACAATGTTCCCCTGCACATCTGACGTCTCGTCTTCTTCCCCGGCCTCTTCATCCCCCGGCGTGTTATCCAGCCGTGCCAGCAAGCCCGGCAGGACTCGGGTCAGCAGCGTTGATTTCCCCGAACCCGATACGCCGGTGATCACGGTCATGCTTTCAAGGGGAATGGCCACATCAAGCGCGGAAATATTGTTGCAGCTAACCTGTTCCAGCCTGAGCCAGCTGGCCGGGGTGTTACGCTGGCGTAAACCCGGCTGCTGCTGGCTGAACAAATAAGGCGCTGTACGTGACGCTGTCACTTTCTCCAGCCCGTCCGGCACACCGTTATAGACGATTTCGCCTCCCTGGCGGCCCGGCCCTGGCCCCACCTCAATCAGCCAGTCGGCTTCGGCAATAA
This sequence comes from Erwinia sp. TECH1, assembly GCF_054057575.1. Lineage (NCBI taxonomy): Bacteria > Pseudomonadati > Pseudomonadota > Gammaproteobacteria > Enterobacterales > Erwiniaceae > Erwinia > Erwinia sp. TECH1. Next base: position 2,441,435 of record NZ_JBSRZK010000001.1, read on the forward strand.
CATCAAGATTGTGCTCTACAATCGCCAGCGAGTTGCCGGCCTCAAGCAGCGAACGCAGGGAATGCAGCAGCGCCTGCACATCGTCCGGATGCAGCCCGGCGGAAGGCTCATCCAGCACGTACAGCACCCCGAAAAGCTGTGAAATAAGCTGGGTCGCCAGCCGTATCCGCTGAAGCTCTCCGGAAGAGAGCATGGTGGTCTGCCGTCCCAGAGCAAGGTGGCCCAGCCCCAGCTTCTCAAGCTGATCAAGACGGCCGCAGATGTCCGACGCCATTCTTGTGGTGGCTTCCCGCAGCGCCGTTTCCTTTGGCAAAGAAGCAGCCTCGCCCTCGGCAAACGGCAGCAACAGCGTTTTCAGCTGTGTCAGGGTCAGCTCGCCCATCCCGGCGATATCGTAGCCGGCAAAGGTGACGGCCAGGGCGTTTGGGTTAAGCTTTTTCCCCTGACAGGCGGGACAAGGCGCCGTGGCGATAAAGGGGGAAAGCCGCTTTTTAACGGACTCTTTTCCGCCGGCATAGCTTTGCAGCAGATATCTTTTGGCGCTGGTGTAGGTGCCGGTATAGTCAGGTTTCATCCCGGCCGCGATCGCCGCTTTTTGCTGCTTAGCATTCATATCCGGAAACACGGGCACGGAGGGTTGCTCATCGGTAAACAGTATCCACTGCCGGTCCTTTGCCGATAAGGTTTTCCACGGCGCATCCACGTCGTAGTCGAGCATTTCAAGAATGGTGCGCAGGTTTTTTGCTCCCCAGCCGTTTGGCCACGCGGCTATCGCGCCTTCGCGAATACTTAACGACTCATCAGGCACCAGCGCATCGGCTTTCACTTCATGCGTCCTGCCCGTGCCCTGACACAGCGTACAGGCACCCTGCGGATTATTGGGCGAGAACGCCTCGGCAGGCATAAACGGGATCCCCTCAGGGTAATGCCCGGCACGGGAAAAAAGCAGGCGGAGCGTGACCGAAATACGGGTCAGGCTGCCTACCGTGGAGCGCTCCTGAGCGCCTGCGCGACTCTGCTGGAGCGCGACGGCCGGCGGCAACCCGTCGATGTTGTCCACGTCCGGCACCGGAGCCTGCTCAATCAGGTGGCGCACGTGTGGCGCGACGGATTCCAGATACCTTCGCTGCGCTTCCGCATAGAGCGTATCGAAAGCCAGTGAGGATTTGCCCGAGCCGGAGACGCCAGTAAAGATGACGATGGCATCGCGAGGGAAAGAGAGTGAGACATCTTTCAGATTGTGTGTTCTCGCTCCGTGTACGCTTACGTCAGTGCTGTCGACTTTCTGTTGAGCGGCGCGTTCAGTTCTGGTCGGCGTCATAGTATCCCTGTAAAAATTGATGTGGCTGACAGTATCGGGGCGTTCAAAGCAGGCCCGATCCTGAATGGCGTGCAGGAAAGGGTAGTTCTGTTAAGGCGATCACACAATTCGCCTCAGTCAGGCGAATTGCTAAAATTTTTTTTATCTCAGCGAAACTTTTCCCTGTTGTTCGACGAACCTCTGGTTAAGGAGATGGTTTCCTTTCACCTGTCGAATAATGGAGAGATGTTTATGCGTATGAACCTGAAAGCCCTGACCGCCGCCACGCTGCTGGCGCTTACCTTACCCATGACCAGCGCCTTTGCCGCCCTGCAGGTCGGTGAAAAAGCGCCGGACTTTAAGCTTGATGCCGCGCTGGCCGGTAAATCGACCACGTTCTCGCTGCAGCAGGCGCTGCAAAAAGGCCCGGTGGTGCTCTATTTCTTCCCGGCCGCGTTTAGCGCAGGCTGTACCCTGGAAGCGCATGACTTTGCCGAAGCGACCGATGAGTTTAACAAGCAGGGCGCGACGGTGATTGGCGTGACGGCAGGCAATACCGATCAGATTGCTAAATTTTCCCAGCTGGAATGCCGCGATAAATTTACCGTAGCCGCCGATCCGGGTGCGAAAGTCGCGACGGAATATAAAAATACGCTGGAGATGAAAGGGAAAACCTATTCCGACCGCACTTCCTATGTGATTGCGCCGGACGGCAAGATCCTGCTCAGCTATACCGACAAAAATCCGGACGCGCATATTCAAAAAGCGATGGACGCGGTGAAAAAATATCGCCAGGCCAACCCGGCATAACGGAGTAGGTTTATCATGCTGACTGCTATCGCTGCCGCCTTCCTGGGCGGCCTTATCCTGAATTTAATGCCGTGCGTGTTTCCGGTGATTTCGCTGAAGGCGCTGAGCCTGCTGCGCCATCATGACAGGCCTGCACAGGCTCGTGCCGAAGGCCTGGCGTTTCTGCTCGGCGTGGTGGTGACCATGGTGGCGCTGGTGGGCGTGCTGCTGCTGGCGCGGGCGGGCGGATCGTCGGTCGGCTGGGGATTTCAGCTTCAGTCGCCGCTGGTGATCGCGCTGCTGATCCTGGTGATGCTTGGCTCGGCCCTCAATCTTTTTGGGCTTTTTGAGGTCGGGCTTTCGGTGCAGCGGGTAGGGGGAATAGGCGGCGATCGCGGCGGTCTGACCGGCTCTGCGCTGACCGGCGCGCTGGCAATTATTGTGGCGACGCCCTGTAGCGCGCCCTTTATGGCCAGCGCGGTCGGCTATGCACTGACTCAGCCGCCGGTGGTCAGCCTGATTATCTTTATCTCGCTGGCGCTGGGATTTGCTGCACCTTTTACGCTGATTTCTTTTTTTCCGGTGCTGGCGAAAGTGCTGCCTGCGCCCGGCGCCTGGATGTCGACGCTGAAACAGGGGCTGGCGTTTCCGATGCTGGGCGCGGTCGGCTGGCTGATTTGGGTGCTGGAGCGGCAGGCCGGCTCGGCGGCGCTGGCGGCTATCCTGGCCTGCTGTCTGCTGCTGAGCTTTGCCGCCTGGCTGTATGGCATGGCGCAAAAACGTCAGATGATGGGCAGGCGTCACTGGGCGCTGCATAGCGCAACCGTGGTATTTCTGCTGCTGGTGGCGGTGCCGCTGCTTAACCTTAACGCCACCGCCACGCCGCAAAACAGCGCCGAAACCGCACAGGCTGCGGCAGCCGTTGCCTGGACGCCGCAGAATGTCGAGGCGATTAAAGGGCAGGGCAAACCGATTCTGGTAAACTTTACGGCGTCCTGGTGTATTACCTGCCAGGTAAACGATCGCACGTCGCTTTCTACCCAGGCTGTTAAAGCAGCAATGGCGCGTACCGATACCATCTATATGGTTGCGGATTCCACTAAGTACAATCCGGATGTGGAACAGGCGCTGAGCGATTTCGGTCGGGGCGGACTGCCGCTTTATGTGGTTTATCCGGCAGACGGTGGCAAACCGGTCGTGCTGCCGCAGGTGCTGACGCCCAATATTGTTATCTCGGCGCTGGATCGCGCCACTGAACACGGGAAAAAATCGTGAGCAAGCGTAGTGACTACAAGCCCGGCAGATAACGTTTTGCAGGCGGGCAATGCCCATCACTGAGACGCAGCACTGGCCTGCGCTGATGGCGCGCGCGCAGGCCGGCGACCGCGAAGCCTATAACCGGCTGCTGAAAGCGATGGTACCTGCCATCCGCGCCTTTGCGCGTCAAAAAATCAGTGATGAAGCGCTGCTTGAAGATGTTATTCAGGAAACGCTGCTGGCGATCCATCGCGTCCGCCATACCTACGATCCGCAGCGTCCCGTTCTGCCCTGGGTAGCGGCGATTACCTCGGCCAGGGCGATTGACGCTCTGCGGCAGCGCGGCAGAAGTCAGGAAGTTCAGGACGAGGAGGCGGTAAACCGCCAGGCTGCTGTCCTGCCGGAAACGGATACCGATGGTCATGAACTGAATGGCTATCTGGACAGCCTGCCGGTAAGGCAGCGGGAAATTGTGGAATCCGTTCATCTGCGCGAACAGAGCCTTGCTCAGGCCGCGGCGGAAAGCAATCTGTCGATAGCCGCCGTAAAGTCGCTTTTGCATCGCGCAATGCTTAACCTTCGCAAATCAGGAAAAAGCAATCATGAGAAATCATGATCGGTTTATCGATCAACTTAGCGACTCGGCGCGGCCGGTTAAACGCCTCTGTCCTACGGGCTGGCGCGTGGCTGCCTGGATAGCGCTGGCCTTGCCCTGCGGCATGGTAAGCAGCTGGGCGCTGCACAGCAGATTCACCGACTGGTCACGGCCCGATGCGCTGCCTGCGCTGCTAAGCCTGCTGCTGTCTTTTATTCTTGGCAGCGGCGCTATGGCGGGCGCGTTTACGCTCAGCCTGGCCGGGCGACCACCTGTTCGTCTGAAATGGCTGGGCCTGCTGGCGCTCATCTGGCTGGCGCTTAATTTAGGTAATATGACGGCCACCTTACCGCCGGGCGGCGGACAGTTTGGCGAGGGCGTACACTGTTATCTGTTTATGCTGTCGGCCAGCCTGCCGATGATGGTGATTGCCGTAGCGGCGCTGCATCGTTCCCGCTCGCTTTATCCGGGCAAAAGTCTGGCGCTGGCGGGCGGCGGCATCGCCTTTATGTCATCCATGCTGCTGTCGCTGTGCCATCAAACGCATCTGCATATGCTGGATTTCATTATGCACCTGGCCGCGGGCATCACGATTATCGCCGTGACCGTGCTGGCGGGAAGGCGCTGGATCCGGCTGGATTAATCTTCAGGTCAAAGCCCGCGAGTTAAACACCGTATCGGACATCATCTAATGAACCTGCTTATTGATCGTATTACGCCTGCTACAGACGGCTTTTCGGCATTACTCAACGAGAGTATGCGTTTTCAACTCAATATGCTGCACAGGCTCCAGACTAACTGGCTCAGCGGGCATAATCGTTTTGAGGCGGCGGGAGAAAAGTTGCTGGGCGTTTTTTGCGATGGTCTGCTTATCGGGATCTGTGGTCTGAATCGGGATCCTTATGTGTTACAACCGCGAACGGGTAGAATTCGCCATTTGTACGTTAGCCTTAAATGGCGCCGCATGAATACAGGCCGACTTCTGCTTAACAGCGTTATTCAGGACGCAGGGCGCTACTTTGATTGTCTGAATACCAACGCGCCCTGTTCCGCATTCGCTTTTTATGAACGAGCGGGATTTGTCCGGGCCGTGGGTATCAGTAACGTGACGCACCAACTTTTTTGCAGGCGCCGGATATATAAAACAGGCAAACAGGGGAGACACAGCGCTCCCTCTGCCGTATGCCCAGACTAAGTATCGCGCTATAGCCAAAAACTATACCCAGTCCTTCTTACGGAATTCACGCAGCTTATCGGCGACCCACTGCATTTCTTCCGGTGTACCAAGCGAAATCCGGCACCAGCTGTCGGCTGGTGGAAAAGCGCGGCCGACCAGTACGCCAGACTCTGCCATCCGCTTTTGATACGTTTGCAGCGGCGTTCTGAGCTGGTGGAAAACAAAGTTTCCCTCAGACGGCAGGTAAGGGAGCTGTAGCTCGTCCAGCGCTTTCACTAAAATCTGACGGGAAAGATCGTTGCTCTTTTTGCTGTATGCGATAAACGCATGGTCATCCATAGAAGCCAACGCCGCATCAACGCCGCAGAAATTTATCTTTTCTCCGGCAACATGCTTTTCGAGCCGCGCAATTGCATCCGGGTGCGCCACCGCATAGCCGACGCGCATTCCGGCCATAGCGTGAATTTTAGAAAAGGTCTTCAGCAGGATAATATTATCCATGCCTTGCGCAATCAGCGGCGAGACGGAGCGGAAACGTTGGTCGTTAACAAACTCGGCGTAGGCTTCATCAACAATAAACATCGTATCGGCAGGCTTGCTGGTTATCCATGGTTCAATCAAGTCGGCAGGGGTAATAGTCGCCGTCGGATTATTAGGGTTTACCAGATAAACCAGCGACGGGCCATGATGATTGGCTACGACCGCCTTCATTGCCGCAATATCAAATGCCCAGTTATCAAGCATCTTAACTTTAGCGATCTTCATACCGGCAATCTTTGCGAAATGTTCGCCATCGCCATAGGTCAATTCCGGGATAACCAGCTGCGATCCCTGTGGTGACCAGGCTTCCACCGCCGCCCGAATCCCTTCTGATGAGCCGGCGGTAAGCAATATGGCTGACGGAGAAACCTGGTGATGTTCAGCAACTTTTTGACGCAGCCCGATAATTTCCGCTTTGGCGTAGCGATTTGCTTTTAAGACGGCATCACGTGCGGCAGCCTGCGCTTTGGGCGACATACCAAGCGGGTTTTCGTTGAAATTAATGCGGACAGGACGATCCGGCGTGGGCGGGGTAAAGGCTGATTTGCTGAGCGGTGCGGCGGCAAAGGTCGCAGCATTAAATCCGGCGGTTAGCGCCGCGCCGCCCGCCATGATGCCGGAAAGCTTCAGTAAGGATCTGCGTTTTGCATCCACGGCCTCGTGATCATTCACCATTACATTCATCATACATTCTCCTTTTTAATCGATGACGAAAAGGAGAATGCAGTAATTATGCCAGTTTCCGCGGCAGATGACCAAGCGCCGTTTGTTAACATCATGTAATAGCTGCAGAAGCCTGTTTTCCGGCGCAGGAGGAAGTTTGCTAAGCCCGAAGCCTAAAGATTGCAATCATAAGGCAGGTTTATTTATCACGCCCGTTAGCGCTTTAATGGTGCGCTTACGCACCAAAGGTTATCACTGCCCGTGAAAGCAGCAGAATAAGAAGAGCAGGGAGCCGCCTTGCTCCCTTTTCCTGTGCCTACACATCCAGCCGATGAATAACGCTGACAAACTGGTGCACGCCGCTGTTGATCTCCCGCAGGCTGCGCGAAAGCTCGCTGATTTTATCCTGCTCGGTGACCATAAACTGTTTGACCGAATCCAGCTCCTGATACATCTGCTTAATCAGCTGCGTATTAACGTCCACCACGGCGGTAATTTTTTGCGTGGCGCTGGCGGTTGAAGCGGCAAGACGGCGAACTTCCGCCGCTACCACGCTAAACCCGCGGCCAGCTTCACCGGCACGAGCGGATTCTATCGCGGCGTTCAGCGCGAGGATATTGGTCTGCGAGGCGATAACGTTAATCGTATCGACCACTTCGCTGATGCTTTTTGCCGATGCGTTCAGCTGGGTGCCAATTTCCGTGGCGGCGCTTACCTGCAACGCGACCTGGCCGGAGTTCCGCACGGTTTCGTCCAGCACTTCATTAGCGTTATGGGTGATTTGCGAGGTTTGTTCCGACGTGGTGACCGCTATATCCGCCACGCGCTTCGCCGCCTCAACGCGGGCCGTAATATCTGAAGCCAGCTTGATAACCTTGCAGACTTTGCCGTCGGCGTCATAGATGGGGTTGTAGCTTGCCTCAAGCCAGATACGTTCGCCGCTGGCGGTTTTACGCTCAAAGCGGCCGACAAAATGCTGGCCTTTACTGATTTTTTGCCAGAAATCGGGGTTTTCCCGGTAAAAGCTGTCATAACAAAAAATACGATGATGCTGGCCAACGATGTCCGACAGCGCATAGCCCATATGGGTAAGGAAGTTGCTGTTAGCGGTGATTATCTTGCCGTCAGTGGTAAATTCTATCACCGCCATAGAACGATCCAGCGCGGTGATCACCGCTTCTTTCTGCTCCAGCTCCTGATGGCGAGCGGTAATATCAGAGGCTATCTTGATGACCTTATAAACCTCACCCTTATCATCACAAACGGGGAAATAGGTGGCGCTAAGGTAAAAGCGCTGATGCTGTTTACTGAAACGTTCAAAGATACCCGTGACCGACTCGCCTGATGCCAGCGTTTGCCAGAAATGATGATATTCCGATGAGCGGACATAGTCCGTATCGCAAAAAATACGGTGATGCTTGCCCTGGATTTCGCTTAGCGAATAGCCGGTCATCTCCAGAAACTGCTGATTGGCGCTGAGAATTTCTCCATCGGGCAAAAACTCAATCCACGCCACATGCTGCTTAATCGCGTTAATGTCCTTAACAACGGCGCTGCCTTTAGATAAAGACAGGGAAAAACTCGATTTTTTTACACCAAACATAGACAACCCCAGGAAGTTTTCATGATCTCAATGATCCATTGCGGGCCTTTTATCCTCGCCAATGAATACTGTGCGCCGACCGCCAGCGCGGTGACGCATGATTTTCCCGGGTGGAACGTTTTATCCTTTGACTCTACAGAGCAAAGAACCGTGTCTCTTCTCGCACTTCGGTGCGGAGGCCGGGATTCTGTCTTGGTAAATTTCCTGATGTGTAGTAACGGGCCAATAAGCCTGTCTATAAACCACTATCGGCAGGCTGGAGAAAAATTTGAGTAAGATGTTTCAAAATGTGCGCTTTGAGCAAGGTTTTGCATAAAGCAGCGCCGCGTAATAAACACGCCCGGTTTGCACCTGACTATGACAGTCAGTATGGTAGCGGCATTATTTTCGCTGAGAGAACGCTATGACTAACCACACTTCAAAAGATCCGCTGCATGGCATGACGCTGGAAGCCATTATCAATGCGCTTGTCGCACGCTACGGTTGGGACGAAATGGGCAAACGCGTTAATATCAACTGCTTTAAAAGCGACCCCAGCGTTAAATCCAGCCTGAAGTTTCTGCGTCGTACGCCGTGGGCGCGGGCAGAGGTTGAGGCGTTATATATTGAATCGCTAAGCGATTCTGCCGAACCTGAACCGCCTGCCGACAGCCCGTGGGCCAACTGGAAAAGCAAAAAAGAAGAGTAGGCAGCGGCTGCCTTGTTTTGCCCTCCGCATTATCCTGCCGCCGGTCGTATCTGAAAATGTGACCGGTAACGCATCGACACTCCGCTTCTTTACATAAAGTTAACATTCTTGATGTAAATTGACTTAAGCGAGGGGGTACGGCATGAAGGCCAGTAAAGTTTCAGGGAATCGGTTTACCTGGTTTGTCTGCATGATGGCGGCGCTATCGGGCCTGCTGTTCGGGCTTGATATCGGCGTTATTGCAGGCGCGCTGCCTTTTTTAGCGAAAGATCTGCATATCAGCAATCACGAGCAGGAATGGGTGGTCAGCTCGATGATGTTTGGCGCAGCCATTGGCGCGCTGGCCGCCGGCTGGATGTCCTCGAAGCTGGGACGCAAAAAAAGCATGCTGGCCGGGGCCACGCTGTTTATTATCGGCTCGCTATGGTCGGCGCTTTCGCCGGATGTGGAATCGCTGATATTTTCCCGCGTTCTGCTTGGGCTGGCAGTGGGCGTGGCATCTTATACCGCGCCTCTGTATCTTGCTGAAATTGCGCCGGAACGCATTCGCGGCTCTATGATCTCCATGTATCAACTGATGCTGACCACCGGCATTGTGGTGGCTTATCTTTCCGATACCGCCTTTAGCTATAGCGGCAGCTGGCGCTGGATGCTGGGCGTTATCGCTATCCCGGCGGTGATCCTGTTTATCGGCGTGCTGTTTCTGCCTAACAGCCCACGCTGGCTGGCTTCGCACGGGCGTTTTAACGAGGCGCAGCGCGTGCTGGATCGTCTGCGTAATACCAGCGAGCAGGCGAAGCAGGAGCTGGACGACATCCGGGAAAGCCTGAAGGTTAAACAGCACGGCTGGTCGTTGTTCAGAAACAACGGCAATTTTCGCCGTGCAGTATGGCTGGGGATGCTGTTGCAGCTGATGCAGCAATTTACCGGCATGAACGTGGTGATGTACTACGCGCCGAAAATTTTCGGCATCGCCGGTTTTTCCAGTACCGGCGAGCAAATGTGGGGAACGGTGATCGTCGGCATGGTCAACGTGCTGGCAACCTTAATCGCTATTGGTCTGGTCGACCGTTGGGGACGTAAGCCGATGCTTACGACCAGCTTCCTGGTGATGGCCATCGGTATGGGCGTGCTGGGCACGCTGCTGCATCTGGGCGTTGAAACCGATTTTCGTAAGTACTTTGCAATTGCGATGCTGCTGATCTTTATCGTCGGCTTTGCGATGGCAGCCGGCCCGGTGGTGTGGCTGCTGTGTTCGGAAATCCAGCCGCTGAAAGGCCGCGACTTTGGCATTACCGCCTCCACGACCACTAACTGGGTAGGTAATATGATCGTCGGCGCGACGTTTCTGACCATGCTGGAGAAGTTTGGTAATGCCAATACGTTCTGGTTCTACGCCGCGCTTAACCTGGCGTTTATCCTGCTGACGATATGGCTGGTGCCGGAAACCAAACACGTCACGCTGGAGCATATTGAGCGTAACCTGATGAAAGGCAAAGCGCTGCGGGATATCGGCGCCTGAAAAAGACGGTATCAAAGCCAGCTACGTGAATTCTGCAAGGCTCTGGCCCTGTAGATTTTACGTAGCGCGAGCGATTCAATGGGCAAATAAGCGTTTTTATGGATAAATAATGAGATATCAAGCCCGCTTTATGGAGCAAGCGATAACGGCCGGTGAAGTTAACATAGTTCATATCAATCCGTTTGCCGGACAGGGAAAAAAAGACAGAAGGGTGCTTATTAGTGATAATGGCGTGCCAGTCCTGGTTTTACAGCTTTATATCCGCGCTGATGAAGAAGGATTTTTGGTTTCCAGCGCGTTCTGCGACTTTCTGTGTAATGACCACTCTATAGCGATAATCTGCGGCGACCATCTACACATTATCCCAGGCCATTTCCGTAGTTTCCCGCTTGATGACTACGTTGGACACATTTATGCTGTTCCTGATATTAATTCTGTCAGGCTGCATGAGCATTTCCTTGTCGCTACCTACAGCTATGTTTTTCTGGTTCACCTGACTGAAGGCATTCTCTGGCAATCCGCACGATGCGCAATTGATGGCGTGACGCTGTCAGCAATTGAAAATGATGTGATTGAAGGCGAGGGCGACTGGGATCCGCCGGGAGGCTGGCAGCCGTTCCGGCTTTCACTTAAAACCGGTGAGCCGGTTTGCATGGACTAATAGCAAGGAGCGCACATTGAGAATTCATCACGACAATAAAGCCCAAAGACTTTACCGCCGGGTCAACACGACCACGCGGCATCGCTCGAACCACCCAGGCGCCGAGTATCGCCACGAAAGGAATAAAAAAAAGCTGCCTGCTGAAATGCTGCCGCAGCGCGAATCTATGCACGGCAGGCATCAGCGCGGGCTGGATTATTCCCCGTTGTTTTACTTTCTGCTCAGCAAGCTTGGGCAATGCTGGGATGAGGTGTACAGCGAGGCAAAAAGCCGGTTAGATAAACCCGAGCCCATATTCTGGATGGTGGCGCAGCATGAGCACCAGCAGCGCGAGTATGTTTGCTGCGGCGAGTTTAGCTTTTTCCCTGGCTTGTTTATTGATGAACAGGGAATGCTCCAACAGGTTAATCCGCAAATTTCAGCAGAGGATATCCCGGTAACGTGCCGTTGCTGCACGCATACTTTTCTTGGGGAAGTCGTGCCGTGGCGAGAAGAGTGAGCATTGAATTAAAACGAGTCAGCGTGAAGCGCCTTGCCCGGTAACGTAGCCCGTGTTGCCCCATGATGAAACGCTGCATATGGGCGGCGGATTTGCTCAAAGGCGCGCGGGAACGTCAACTGGGGAACAGGGTACAAAGAGCCGCCTTACGGCGACGATCCACATGACCAGTTTTGGATAAAAGCAGGGAATTGATTACGCGAGGAAAGGTAGCCGGACTGTCTGGTACGTCGTTAATTTAACATAATATACATTATGCGCACCGGGATAACGCTACGTGAAAACTATGACTTACCGGCGGTTCATCAATACGTTTTGGAAAAATACGATGAAAACCAGCTTGTCGCAAAGCTTAGCTCGCTGCATCAGCCCTGGCGGCTGAAGTCTATCAAATCGTTGCCGATAACCTCTACAGTGCTGTTTAACCCTTGATGGTGTTTGCATGAATAAAATTCTTCCACTGTTCGCTTTAGGCTTTTCCTTTTGCAGTTCCGCTACTGTAGATCCCGGACCGGGAACATATGTGTGTGATATCCGCATAACCAGTTCCTGAACTGAAACGCTGGTATTGCCGGAAGCGGCGCTTGTTCAGGATCATGGCAGTGACTATCAGGTGAAAATGCTCGGTAACGAAGTGGCGTCGCCAGAACTGGCAAGCGTGATGGGCGGAGTCAAACAGCAGGCCACCGTTAACGGGGTGACATTTTTCAGGCGAGCTAAATATGACGATCGCTTTATCATTGAAAACACCAACACGGGCTTCTTTTATCGCCTGAGGCACTGCAAAAAAATGTAGGGCGCCGCCAAAAACAGATAGCGGCGCCCTTTTCTTTCATTAATATCACCCCGTTCATGCCGGTAAACTGCCAGCCGCAACAACATTCCCGGCCATACCGCACGGCGAATGTTCAGGGAGCGAAAATCGCTCTGACGCAGCCGTCTTCCTTGTGCTTGAACATTTCATAGCCGCGCGGCGCGTCCTCCAGCGAAAAACGGTGCGTTGCCATAAAGGCCGGATTCAGCTCGTTTTTCGCCACGTGATCCAGCAGCCGATGCATATAGCGCTGGCCATGCTGCTGCGCGGTGCGGATAGTCAGGCTTTTATTGATCATCAGCCCCAGCGGAAATTTATCCATCACGCCATATACGCCAAGAATGGCGATATTGCCGCCTTTGCGACAGGCATAGAGCGCCTGACGCAGCGCCGCGCCGACGTCCGTTTCCAGATGCAGCAGCTGTTTGGTTTTGTCGTATACCTGGCTTAAACCTTCACCTCGCGCCTCCATACCGACCGCATCGATGCAGCTGTCCGGGCCGCGTCCGCCGGTAAGTTCCAGCAGCGCCTCGTTGATATCCACCTGGGTATAATCCAGCGTGATGCTGCCGGCATAGTCGCGCGCCATCGCCAGCCGCTCCGGATAGCGATCGATGCCGATAACCTGATGCGCACCCATCAGCCATGCGCTCTGCTGCGCCATCAGGCCAACGCCGCCACAGCCCCAGACCACCACGGTGTCGCCAGGATGGATATTGCAGAAATCCGCGCCCATATAGCCCGTGGGCGCGGCGTCGGACAGAAACAGCGCCTGCTCATCGGTTACGCCATCCGGGATCACAAAGCAGTCGTTATCAGCAAAAGGTACGCGAACGTATTCGGCATGGGAACCTGCGTAGCCGCCAAAAGCGTGGCTGTAGGCATAAATGCCACCGGTCGGATGGCCCAGCACCGTCTCGCCTTTTTCCCATTGGGGATGGGTGTTATCGCAGCAGGAAGGCAGCTCATGCTGGCAATACCAGCAGGAACCGCAGGAAATAAAGGAAGGAACCACCACCCGATCGCCACGGCGGATATTTTTCACCGCGCTGCCTACTTCAACCACCTCGCCCATAAATTCATGACCAAGGATATCGCCCTCGCGCATGCTGGGGATCAGCCCGTCGATAACATGCAAATCGGAGCCGCAGGTGGTGGTCAGGATAACGCGAATAATGGCATCGTGAGGATTAAGCAGACCGGGATCCGCCACTGTTTCAACGCTGAGATCGTTAACGCCATTCCAGCAGAGTGCGCGCATTTATTTCTCCTTATCCTGACGTTCGGCATGGCGGCCAGCGGGCTGACCGTTAATCGTAGGGATCTCTCCGGTTTCGGCGAGGCTTTTAAAGCGATGCAGCGCGATGCTGGCAATCTCTTTAGGCAGCAGATCGAAAAAGGTGGTCACTTTTTTACCCAGGGTGCCGCCAGGCGGCGTGAAAGTCAGGGTTAATGCCAGCTCGGTTCCCCATTCGCCGGGCGCCGGCGTCAGCACCAGCTTGCCCTCGTTAGGGATATCAGCGCCTTCCAGCGACTGCCAGGCAATAATCTCACCCGGCTGCGCCTCTACGATACGGCTTTCCCAGGCATATTTTTTCCCGAGCGGGCCATCGATCTGCCAGTGCGCATCGCTTTTATTGATCGGCGTGACCTTTGCGAAATGGCTCATAATGCGCGGCAAGGTATCCGGCGCCAGCCAGAGAGCAAAAAGATCGGTGGCGGGAAGTCCTATGGATATCCAGCGGCGGAGCGTCAGTTCTTTAGCGGATTCAGGTAGCAGTTTTCTGGCCAAATGTTCCCCCTGTAAGGTACAAAAAGCGGTGTTCGATGTAGTTGAGTTAAGTTCAGAAAGGCGAATACTGCGAGCGAAATTGCGCTGTGCAGACGCAACAGGCGCCGGGCTATCCCCGGCAGGATTTATTGCTGGCTATTTTGCCAGTGCTGCTCGCAGTGCTCCCTGGCTTCGGCAGGCAGATCGCGCAGGTCCGGCAGGCTGTCGCCGGAGCCGTAACCCATCGCTTCGGTGGCTTCTTTCTGTTCATCCTCTGCGGCAAAGCTGAGCGTCTCATCCAGCTTTTGCCAGCCGCCGTCGTCTTTGCGGTAAATTACCGCATGGGTTGGCGTGCTCTCGTCATCGCCATAAATTTCATATTTCTGCACCGGCGCGTCTTCCGGGCCAAACTGTAGCGTGTCGATCAGAACTGAATCAGCCATCTTGCTTCTCCTCTGTAATTGAAAAGTAAGGGTAGTCTAAAGATTCAGGTGCTGTCAGGCGGATAGCGAAGCGAGGATGGTGGCCAGGCCCTGAGGATAGATAATCTCAGCGGTGGTCTGTAACTCAGCCATGTGCCACCAGCGGTGGTCGCTGATAACACGCTTTTCATTACGACTCCAGCCGTGAGTGCTGATGGCGTGGCTTTGTACCCGCACCACGTAAAATTTTTCCAGCGCCCTGACCTTCTCGCCATCCGGCAGCGTCATGACAAAACTTTGTTGCGCGATGCTGCTGCCCATATCGGCACAAACAATCCCGGTTTCTTCACGCAGCTCTCTGATGGCAGCCTGAGCAAAAGATTCGCCCTGCTCAACGCCGCCGCCGGGCGTTGCCCAATAGGTCTGTCCCGCCAGCGCATCCGTTGTGTGGCGATATCTGAACAGCAATATCCGCTGGCCTTCATTAAGGATCAAAAGCCGGGCTGCCGGACGAACACGCATTTTTATTTCCTTTCAGATTGGTAAGTCAGGCCGTGGCTGTCCGCAAGTAATTCAAAGATTTCTGATGATGATAAAGGGCCGGCAAGGATCACGCTGATCCAGTGTCCTTTATTCATATGATAAGCGGGCAGAATGCCCTCTTTCAGACGCAGCGAACCGATGTGCTCCGGCCTGACTTTTACGTTAAGGATATCTACCCTCTCTTCATGCTTCAGCCCCAGTTTTGTACCGGGCACGTTCATGACGATAGCGAACCATTTCTTGCCATTGGCATGACGAAGTACGGCATAACCCGGCTGGCTGCGCCAAAGGTATTCCGGTTCTGACTTAAAGTTTTCCCGAACGTAGCTGAATAATGTCTCTCTTTCCATGACGTCTCCTGCCACAAAAAATCGTCCCGGGATTATGCCCCTGCTGCGGCGGAATGGCGAAGAAATTTGCCATAAAAAAGGCCGTGTTCGACACGACCTTGCCACTGATTTACGCGGTATTTTTAATGCCGAGCAGCACCAGAATGCCGCCGGCAACAAGCCCTGCCGCCGCCAGCAGCAGTGCCGGTTCCAACGAATGAAACAGCGTCACGCTTAACGACGACATCAGCGGGCCAATCAGCTGCCCCGTTG
The DNA here is from genome assembly GCF_054057575.1 of Erwinia sp. TECH1. Classification (NCBI taxonomy): domain Bacteria; kingdom Pseudomonadati; phylum Pseudomonadota; class Gammaproteobacteria; order Enterobacterales; family Erwiniaceae; genus Erwinia; species Erwinia sp. TECH1. The sequence continues at coordinate 2,456,881 of NZ_JBSRZK010000001.1, forward strand.
CGTAACCGGAAGTCAGTACCGCTACCGTCCGCGCCACGGCACCCTGCGTAACTTCACGCGCCAGCCGCATCGAAAGCTGCATGATGGAAAGAAAACCCAGCCCGGTTAACAGCGTGGCGATAAGCAGCCCCTTCGCATCATGGAAAAAAACCACGCTGGCGACGCCCGCGCCCTGCACTATCATGGCCGTAGCCAGCGCAGGCTGCGTACGGATACGCGCGGCAAAGGCAATAACCAGCAGCACGCCCGCTACCGCCGCCAGCCCAAACAGCGGCCAGAAAAAGGCGGCCTGGTTGCCCGCCAGCACCAGCTGTGTCCAGGAGGTCACGATAATCAGCGCCCACGCGCCGCCCACGCCAGAAACAAAGCGGAACAGGCATTGCAGCATAAAGCTGGAGGTAGCGGCGGAGAGCAGCGTAACCAGCACCGTCGCCATCAGGCCCGTTTTTAAATAAAAGGTATGATGGCGTTTTAATTTACTGACGTGGATGGCGCCCAGCAAATAGCCGATGTAGTTCATCGCCGCCAGGATCCCCGCGCTGGAAAGCGTAAGAAAGCCATCCTCAATCATTAAAGGGATTTGTGGCGTTAAAGAAAAACGGCCAATGCCCATCACGGCGACAAGGGTAATGATCCCCTTAAGGAGGCGTAAGTATTCCGTATTTTCTTTGCCAGTGGACAATGCTTATTTAAATAAAATTGCGCTATTCTGCGCTTTTATGAATTCTACAAATCAGACAGGGAGTCAGCATGATAATCAGTCCACCGTTTGTCCGTCCCCGGAACGCCGGAGAAAGCGATCCGTCATGGGTCAACAGAATGATGCCCGTGGATATAAACCGGGATTTCCCGCTCAACCGGCATGCGTCATGGCACGGTGGTGTGCATGTTCTCCACACCGACCGCCGCGAGGAAGGCTACGACCGCATTGAGTTCGTCCGCGCCATTGCGGACGGGGAGGTTGTTTCTTTTCGTTCTCCGTCTTCCACAGACAAACGCGATGCATTCCCGCTGAATTATGATGGCAGAACCAATGACGGGTACGTGCTGCTGAAGCATCAGACCGATATCGGTGAAAACTGTAGCGTCGTGTATTACTCCCTGTACATGCATCTCATGGACCGGCTGGACCCGTCAATCAGGGCCGGCGCAAGAGTCTGGCGCAAGGACCGCATCGGGCAGAGCGGTACGGTGGATAACGTGAATGCTTTTCACTTTGAGGTGTTCTGTGACAACGAAAACATGCTGAAACTGACCGGGCGCACCATGCCTGAACTCGATATCACCCGTGACGGCAGAACCGATACCCTATACGGCGATATCCATTTTTATCTGCCACCCGGTACACACTTTTATGAATCGGTGTCTGACGCGGCCTCACCGGACACGAACCGCCTGAATACAGTTCATACCACCACGGAACCACTCTTCGTCAGCATGACTTTCGGAAAAGGCGACTGCTCGATGATTACCCGCAGGCAGAACACCACCACCGAGGCACGTTTCGACATGGTGGGGGAGCCGCTGGTGAATGCCGATGCTGACCAGCTTGATAATGGCCAGGTTACTGTGCTGAAGTATGAGTACAACCTGTACAATACGGCTAAACGTCTGTACCCCCAGAACCCATCAGCTGGGTTTGAATTGCTTCGTTTCGGGCGGGTCATCAGTACTGAACATGAAACCCTGACGCCCGCTGATGCCCCGCTGTGGCGTACCGTCAGCTTCCCCGGCGGAACGGGCATAGTCAATCTGGCCTCCCCTGACATCAAAAAATTCAGCGATGCCGACTTCCCGCACTGGATGGGGTGGCGGATGGTGGACGATGACACGGACAACAACAGCCAGTGTAATTCTCCCCTTATCGCCGGATTACAGGACAGCGGGCATTTCAGTGACCTGAGTAGCCATCTGGTCTGCCGTTTTCCGCTGGAGTGGAATGCCGCCACCTTTGACCCGCGCTATGTTTGGTTGAAAATGGGGGCTGACGATACCCCTGCCATGTCAGAAGAAGACTTTGACCGGCTGAAAAGTCATGCTTCGGCGCTGTGTTTTGACACGGGCGAACTCGGTACAAGCAGGATGTGGCATTTTCATCCGACGGCTTTTATTGCCCATTTCCGCAAGTGCTGTTGGATAAGTAAGCAGGAGCTAAAACAACTTATCCCCCTGAACGTGATAAGAATGGCTCGTCGTAATAGTTATCTCTGGGAACCAATAGTCTATAGAGATGCGACTGGAAGTATGGCTGATAGTATTCGTATTCACCTGAATAAGGGAATGCAAAAATATCTGATCAATACACCTCTGCGTATTGCCTGCTTCCTTGGGAATGCTATACAGGAAACGCAGTGGTTAACCCAAAGAGAAGAGGCTAGAAGCCGACAAATTTGGTATTATCCATGGCATGGGCGAGGGTTATTGCAACTAACCAGCCCAAGTAACTACTTTGACTACTTTAGTTTTCGTGTCCTCATATACACTAATGATATAAAAAGTAGATTATCTACAGAATACAATCGTCTGTATGCAAACAGAAATATCAGACAAACAGACAATCATCTGTCAGATACAGAAAATGATATTCCTCATAATGTTATTACGTGGAGAAATAACGTCAGTAGTAACGATTATGACGTCGTTGGCAGTGCTGGTTTTTATTGGGTTTCGGCTTATATGGCTTATCATTCAGATGCAGAGCATGAGCTTGAAAGATGTAGCTTAAATACAAACTCCAGACTAAAAATATACTACCGTAGTCCTGCCTTCTGGAAGGCCAGTGCTTCAGTTAATCTACCTGGAAGAATAAACACTCTATACTCAACAGCCCTCAATGGATTCAATGATCGCTGCTGCGTATACGGCAGTGCTATTTCAGTACTCACTGAGCAAAAATTCCCAGACAACAATGGCAATGCAATAGTCGAAAAACCTGAATCAAACCAGTTAAGGAGAGGGTGATGAACAGAGTTCTATTATTTCCAATTTTAATTTTCTTTATCGCATCTCCACTTTTCGCTGCTCAACTACGCAGCCAGCATGATGTAGAGCCTGACAATTCTGCATTAACATTACTTCATAATACCATGGCAGAGATGCTTCAAAACGAACCAAGACAAGGGCTGGAAAAAATAGCAGATAAATTTCCATTAACAAACCACACTGAATTTACAATCAACACTGAAGCATCAATAAAAACAATCAAAAAGCCCTCCACTAAGATTAGTAATGATGAATGGCAGGCTTTTATCAACACAACTTTCAGTGCTGACTCGGAAAATGGAGAGGTTAATTGCAAACTTGTTGATCTTGATGGTGATGGAGAGCGAGATCTCATTATTAGTAACTACTCAGGAGGGACTGGGTTATTTAGTTACACAGGGGTTCTAAAACGGGTTGGTAATAAATTCGTCGATATAAATAACAATGCTGAAAATGACACTCAGGTTATAACAGGTGCTCTATATTCAGAAAATGGGCGCGGAGCCAATCAGTGGGGTCAGTGGGTTCGCATTAATGACCGAGTCTATGCACTTTGGTTTAATGGTGAATATGATGAAGACACCTTTTATTTATTGCGGCCATTTAATACAGACAATAAAATTCCAAGTATAACCATTTATTATCAGTACGAATACGATAACTCCTCGATTGAACCGCAAGACGAAGGAAAGCAGTTAAATCCAGCATTAAACGATCACGACAAAAATCAGTTAATTAAATCACTCAATACTAAGAAGTATTATTTCAATAAGCAAAAAGAAGAACAAGAGACTATTTGCCCAATCCCAGCAGGTACATCATCTGAAGATGCAGCGAATTATAGGACTGAAATTGCTGGAAGTTATGTCACTCAACCTGTCGCAGTTATCCCTGTTTGGTTGCACGGGACGTGTTTCATCGGTTCTGTTGAAAGCTATTTTGGTCGTGGTGAGCTAATGACTATTAGTTCACCGAAAGATTTGAATATCATTGGCACTTACTCGATTACGGGGTTACGCCATATAAAATCAATAAAAAGTGGATGGAAATCCAGAGAGGAAAACATTCCCTTATAATCGGAACTTTTGAAGATTCAGAGGAACCGGCTGAGCATAACATCCTCTGTCAGCGACAGTAGTAAGATACTGCGGCGTTGATGGAGGCCCGCTGGCCAAATTTAAAATAAATATAAACAATGAATTATCGTCTTACCGTACATTTCCTTTCCATTGGACCTCAAATCCCTAAACAGCTAAGGTTCTCGCAAGCAAAAGGATCTAATAAGGATCTTTTTGCTTGCCTTGGCTTACCATAATCTCTTAGCGTGAGTTTTCGTTCCATTGAGCGTCAGACCCCAATATGGATATTCTCTACTGGAACGAAGCGGCCAGAAGCCAGATTTTTGACTGGTCGACTATCCCCGAAGACGATCGTAACTCGCTGAAGCTGATGTTTATCAGCGACGACTATAAGCAAAAAATCCATCACTGGGAGCTGGCCGCGCAGCATACTATTGCCGCCTTTCGCACCTATTACGCTGCCAGCAACTATGCAGAAGATTTCGGGCGGGTGATTGACGATCTTACCGCCCGCAGCGAGGCGTTCCGGGAGATGTGGCATCGTCAGGACGTCAGCAAGTTCGGCACGGGCAACAAGGCTATTATCGATAGCCAGGGAAAAATCAGTCATTACACCTATAGCGCGCTGGAAGTGGAAAGCGCGCCGGGTATCTTTCTTATCTTTTATCTTTGCCGCGCTTCAGAACAGCCATAACCCTTATTTACAGGGCGTACGCGCCCTCTTCTTTTTCAGTTTTATTGATTAAGAATGGCAAAACTATCGGCTTTCAAACCCGCACCAACGCGCTTATCATTCCTTACATCAAGGCGACATGCCTTTAAATCTGATAATTAAAGTAAGGAACCTTCCATGAAAGCCATCAAAAAATTAGTTGTTTTTACCGCCCTTTCACTGATCTCTTCCGTGAGCTTCGCCCAAAGCGTCACCGCCTGTGCTTCCACCCTGGACGCCGCCGAAGCGCAGATTTCAGCTCAGGCAAAAGCGGCCAACGCCTCTTACCGCATTACCGAAGCCAATTATAACAACGGCGTTCATATGACCGCGGTTCTTTCTGCTAAAGAGTAATAGCCAGCTATGGCCTCCGTTACTGGCGGCGCAACTTCATTGCTGTCCGCCCAAATGTTATGTTATAACATTTAAAAATTACGGGACGGAGGATGGTATGTTGGCGGCAAAAGTAAAAAACGTGGGCCTGGCGCTAGGCGCCCTGCTGATGTGCGGACAGGTTTTTGCACATGGTGCCCACTCGCACGGTAAGCCATTGAGCGAAACCGAACAGAAAGCGGCGGAAGGCGTTTTTAATAACCAGGACGTTAAGGAAAGAAGCCTGACGGACTGGGACGGCGTCTGGCAGTCGGTCTACCCTCTGCTGGACAGCGGCGAGCTTGATCCCGTGCTGCAAAAGAAAGCCGAAAAAGATAAAAGCAAAACCGTTGAGCAGCTTAAAGCGTATTACCGCAAGGGCTATGCCACCGATATCGATACGCTGGCGATTGAAAACGATGTTATCGAGTTTCGTCGCGGCGACCAGGCCAGCAGCTGTCACTATCACTACAAGGGTCATCAGATCCTGACGTATGCTTCGGGAAAAAAAGGCGTTCGCTATCTGTTTGAATGCCGCGACGCCAACAGCAAGGCACCAAAATACGTGCAGTTCAGCGATCACACCATTGCGCCCCGCCAATCGGCTCACTTCCATATTTTTATGGGCAACACCTCTCAGGAAGCGTTGCTGAAGGAAATGGACAACTGGCCTACTTTTTATCCGTGGCAGCTGACCAACGCTCAGGTGGTTGATGAGATGCTGCATCACTAAAAAAACGGCCCGGTTAATACCGGGCCGGATAAATAGTTAGCCGCGAAAAACAGGCAGCCAGCCAAGCCAGCTCAGTGTCCACGCCAGCACGTTCAGCCCGCCAAACAGCATTACAACGACAATGGCTACATTTTGCCTGCCGGCGTGCGTGGTCGCTTCCGGAAACTTCTGCTGCGCTTTACGCGCCAGCAGCGCAGGCACAATCACCGCCCACAGCGTGGCGAACAGACCGGCAAAGCCAATCGCGGCGATAAAGCCGTTCGGAAACCACAGGGAAGCGCACAGCGCCGGTAAAAACGTCAGACAGGCCGTTTTTAATCGGCCCAGCCGCGTATCCGCCATCTGCAATCGGTCGGCAATAAAATCAAACAGCCCTGCCGTCACGCCAAGAAACGAGCAGATCACCGCGAAGTGTGAGAAGACATCCATCAGCAGTGCCAGCGCGCTGACGTGCAGATAGCGCCGTAAGGCCGCCATCAGCGCCTCGATATCCCCGCCCGCATCGATAATGGCAGGGAAAGAGGCGCGCGGAAGATTGCCCATCGTGCCGGTCAGCCAGAACAGATAGATCACCAGCGACATAAAAGTCCCCAGCATCAGCGCTCGATTTACCTGTTTTTTATCACCCGCATAGTAGCCGATCAGGCCGCTGATATTGCCGTGATAGCCGAAGGAGGCAAGGCAGAACGGCAGCACCGCCAGCGTATAAGGCCAGTAGGCCTGCCCGGAGGCGCCGCTGTTAGCCAGCGTGGCAATATCCAGCTGCGTCAACAGCCCGCCAAACAGCGTCACCAGCAGCAGGATTTTCGCCAGCACGCAAAAGGTCATCAGTCGGCTGACGCCTTTGGTGCCCAGCCAGACCACTGCCGCCACGCACAGCGTGAGCATGATTTTGGCGTCCGCCACGGAAAGATGCAGACCCGCGCGATTTAAAGAGCTCTGGTAGACCGGCCCGCTGGCGGAGATATAGGCATAGGTAAGAATGCCCAGCACAAACAGAATGCTCAGCCCGTTTACGGCCGCCCAGCCGCGTCCGAGCAAGTCGCGCGTGATGGTATCGAAACCGGCGCCCAGCGGATAATGCTGGCTGGCCTGCACAAACAGTAATCCTGTCAACAACATGCAGACCCAGCTGACCATCAGGATCAGCAATGACCAGCCGTACCAGGCGCCGGCCATGACCACGGGAAGCGTAAACATACCGGCGCCAACCACGGTTCCGCAGATGATCATCGCGCCCCACCATACCGAAGGCCGATGGCGGGCTAACGAACTCTCCCTCATAAGTTTCCTGCTAAATAAATGACGTTAAGCCCGCAATTCTACTGCAAATGCCCCGCTATAACTGTACATAATTCCGCCCGACGGCGAAAAACCGCACGCGGCTGAATTGAGGGGACGATTTTGCCGAGTTTCAGGAACGTTTTGCAAAGGGAGTTGTTATACTGCGGCGCACTATTTGCTTGTGGAAACGGGTTATGAAACGGAAAGAAACAAAGCGGTTTATCGCCGCGCTGGCTGTTGTGCTGGTTATCGCACTTACCGTGATGTCGAAAGTAATGATCGGCGGCGCGATTGACGAATACCATATTCCTTTACACGACTGGTCAGCGGGCATGCTGGCGCCACAGCTGTTTATGATCGCCGTCTATTCGCTGGTCTTTACCGGCCTGCTGGCTATTCCGCTCTGGTACTGGTTTTTGGGCGAAAATGTTGACTCAACGCATCATTGAATCGCATTCAACGAAAATAAGATATTGATTTAAAATAGTTTATTTGAGAAGCCAGCGACAACGCGCCATTGAACGTGCGCAGGCTGCCCGCGTCCCGCTTTTTTGCTGCTACGGTTAAAAGACCGCTAACGCAGAATATAAAAAGAGGATCGGGCATGAATAAAATTGCATTGATTACCGGGGCTTCCAACGGGATCGGGCTGGAACTGGCCAGAATTTTTGCGAAAAATGGTTATGACATTGTGGCCGTAGCGCGCAATGAGGAAAAACTGCACAAGGCCTGCGAGGATCTGCGCGGCTACGGCACAAAGATCCACGCACTAAGCGTGGATTTAAGCCGCTATGATGAGATCGAAAAGCTGAAGCAGCGCATCGATAACGACGGGCTGGCGCTGGATGCGCTGGTTATCAATGCCGGTCAGGGGCTGGGCGGCCGCTTTATTGGCGGCACGGCGCTGGAAAAAGAGCTACAGCTAATCCGCCTTAACGTCGATTCTTACGTTCATATGGCTAAAATTTTCCTGCCTGCGATGATCGAACGTCAAAGCGGCCACGTCCTGATGACCTCTTCCATCTCCGGCACCTCGCCCATCCCTTTCGAGGCGATTTATGGCGCGAGCAAAGCCTTCGTCAATTCCTTCTTCTGGGCCATTCGCAACGAGCTGAAAGGCTCGGGCCTGAATATGACGCTACTGATGCCCGGCGCGACGGAAACCAACTTCTTTAAGAACGCAGGCCAGGCCAATACCAAAGTTGGTGCCAGTCAGCCGACCAAACCGGCGGAAGTGGCCGAACGCGCCTGGTATGCATTGATGAGCGGTCATGAGTATGTTTACGGCAGCGATGAGGCGGAACATGAGGGCGACGTGCTGAACCGCATTCAGAGCGAATCGCAAAAGGCGCAGCGCCACCGCATTATTTCAGAGCCGGATTCGGCGTCACGCTAATCCTTCTCCTTCTGCCTGCCGGTAAAATCGGCAGGCGATGCTTATTTAATAAGCTATATCTTTGTCTTTGTTGAGTAAAATTAAATTTTGCCGTTATATATCCCCGGTAATTTTCTGACCCGGGGCTTTATCGTTTAATCCGTCTCAACATCAGTATTTCATTCACTTCCCACATTGATACGAGCCGGAAACGTCTCTGTTAACCAGTCGATAAAAACGCGCAGGCGGTGCGTGACGTGGCGATTTTGCGGGTAAACTACATGAAAAGGATAAGGCGCTGGCCGCCACGCCTGCAGGATTTCCTGGAGCTGGCCGGTTCTCAACGCTTCGCAGGCCGCGTAGGTAAACGTCTGTACGATACCCAAGCCGGCCAGCGCTGCCGCCAGATGCGCGTTGCTTTCGTTTACGCCGAGCCGGTACGACGCTTTGATTTCCATTTTTTCTCCCTGCCGTGCGAAGCGAAACGGAAAAGCCCTGCCGCTGTCCGACGAGAGATAGCTAACCAGCCGATGGCCATTGTTCAGCTCCTGCGGGCTGGCAGGCACACCGTAGCGCTTCAGATAGCCCGGCGTGGCGCAGGTAATCAGCGTGGCAAAACCAATCTGCCTGGCAACCAGCGATGAATCCGCAAGCGGGCCGCCGCGAATAACGCAGTCCACGCTGTCGCCGATGAGATCGACTGCGCGATCCGATACCCCCAGATCGATACGGATATCCGGATAGCGGGCCATAAATTCAGGCAACGCCGGGATCAGCACGTCACGGGCCGTAGAGCCGCCAATATCAATACGCAACTGCCCGTGCGGCTGGCCGCGAATAGCGGTAAAAGCGCCGTCAATATCTTCCAAATCCTTCAGGATCCGGGCGGTTTTTTCATAATACTCGCGTCCTTCGGGCGTGACGGTAACGCGACGGGTGGTGCGCTGTAACAGCCTGATACCCAGATGCGCCTCCAGCTGCTGCACCAGTTTACTTAGCGTCGCGTTGGGCATCGAAAGCGAATCCGCCGCGCGGGTAAAATTTCCCGTTTCCACTACGCGGGCAAAAGCCCGTATCGCCATAAGCTGATCCATCTCTTTTGTCCTGATTATTTCCGTACAGGGATAGTTATTTTCATTTTACAGGATTTATCAACAAAAGGCGGAAGGCTACAGTGCCTTCTCACCCGGACAAGCCGGGCCATTATCTGTCCACAGCGGAGAAGAAGATGAATGCACTGAATGGCAAGATCGCATTAGTTACCGGCGGCACATCGGGAATTGGCCTGGCGGCCGCGCATGAACTGGCAGCTCAGGGTGCACGCGTGTTTATTACCGGAAGGCGTCAACCCGAGCTGGACGCGGCCGTCGCCGCCATCGGTACGGCGGCAACGGGCATTCGCGCCGATGCCGCCGTGCTGGCCGATCTGGATAGGGTTTACGCCACTATCGCGGAAAAAGCGGGCCGTCTGGATATTCTGTTCGCCAATGCGGGCGGCGGCGATATGCTGCCGCTGGGCGCCATCACCGAGGCGCATTTTGATCGGATATTTGGCACCAACGTGCGCGGCGTGCTGTTTACCGTGCAAAAAGCGCTGCCGCTGCTGAGCGATGGCGCTTCGGTGATCCTGACCGCCTCCACCACTTCCGTTCAGGGGACGGCCGGCTTCAGCGTCTACAGCGCCAGCAAAGCGGCGGTACGCAACTTTGCACGATCCTGGTCGCTGGATCTGAAAGAACGCGGTATTCGGGTTAACGCCATCAGCCCCGGCCCGGTAAAAACGCCTGGCCTGGGTGGATTAGTCAGTGAAGAGGTGCGCCAGGGATTGTTTGATTATCTGGCGGCTCAGGTGCCGCTGGGGCGTCTGGGCGAAGCGGAAGAGATTGCTAAAGCGGTCGCTTTTCTGGCTTCCGATGCGGCCAGCTTTATCAACGCGAGCGAACTGTTTGTCGATGGCGGTATGGCGCAGGTGTGATAATCAGGCAGCCCGCAGGCCGCCTCTTTCTTATTTCAACGCGATACGCACTACGCTGTCCTTGCCTTTAGTCGAATCATCTTTGTTGAAATCCTGCTTGAGCGTGACGTAAAGCGTCTGCCCGTCCGGCGAAACCAGCAGGCTGTTCGGGCTGCTGTCGAACGACCAGCTGTTTTTCACCGCATAGCTGGTGGCGTCCAGCTGCAACACCTTTCTGGATTCGCGCTGGCTGATATATAGCTCGTTGCGCTTCGCGTTGAACTTGATGCCCAGCGCGTCGCCTTCGATGCGTTTGATCACTTTGCCGCTGCGCTCGTCGAACACCAGCGTGGTTTTCGCCTTTGAGTTGTCGGTGACGAACAGGCGGCCGGTGGCCGGATCTTCCGCCAGGTTCAGCAGCAGATAAGCTTTGCCATCGCCCGCCGTCCAGCGTTTTTCAATTTTCTGCGTGCGCGGGTTGATCACCAGCACTTCGCCGCCGCCGTTAGCCGCATAAAGACGATCGGTCACCGGCGAATAAATAATGCCCGTTACCCACTTGCCGGCGTTCCTGATGGTCTTGCTTAGCTTCAGCGTTTTGGCATCCACCACCCAAATGACGCCCGGATCGCCCACGCCGCCCACGTAAAGCTTCCCTTCGTGCCAGAAAATTTCACGCGCACCGTAAGGCGAGCCGTCTTTGCCCTTCTCGCTGAATGCCAGACGTTTCAGCACTTTGCCGCTCTCTGCATCTACCTTAGAAATAGTACCGTCGAGCGAGTTAGTGGTGTAGAACACGCTGCCGTCCGGCTCGACCGCCATACCAAAGTTTTTCAGATCGGTGTGGGTTTCACCGGTGGTTGCCAGCGTGGCGGGATCCAGACGATACAGAATGCCGCCGTTAACGTTTTTAAAAGATTGCGCGCTGGCGACGTAAAGCGCTTTCGGCGTCCAGGCCATTTCATACAGTCCATCGCCCAGCGCGCGCTCGGCAGGCTGCGCTTGCGCTTTGGCCGTCGCGGCAGAATTAACGGGCGCTTCTGGTTTTTTTGCCGGGGTCTGACAGGCGGCCAGACTGAATGCAGCAACGACCGCAAGGGCTGCTTTACGCGGGCTAAAAGATTTCATGCAGGACTCCATCAATGGATAAACGGCCTGATAGCCGATAAAAAGAATGAGAAGCATACGCATTAGCAAAGGAGATGTAAATCTGCGCCATGCGTCAGACGGGATGAAGCGGCACGGCTAATGAGTTTCCCCTGTAAAAATAACAAGTTGTTACACTTTGCCGACAGGTTGTTTAGAGACTACTTAAAAGCAAATACTTATCATTAACATTCTCACTGCGATCTCCCCGCTGCGTGGCGCAGCCGGAGCGCCGTGAACGCACGTCCCACCGGACAATAAAAAGCAGTGGCCTATTGTGAGAATTTTATGTTTTTAAACCTCAGGGGAAACGGTGCGCGAGCGCCGGTATTTACCGTCTCGTTGCTGGCGCTGGCTATCCACGCCCTGCTCACTCCGGCCCTGGCCGAAGAGTCTGCTATGGTCGTTAACGCGGCTTCTGACGACGGCAGCGCCAGCGAACAGCAGGATTACAGCGTTAAAACCACGCGCGCCGGCACAAAAATGCTGATGACGCCGCGCGACGTGCCGCAGTCGCTCAGCGTGGTAACGAAGCAGCGTATGGCGGATCAAAATTTGCAGTCGGTCGGCGACGTACTGGATAACACCACCGGCATCGCCAGCGAGGTTATCGACAGCGAACGCTCCGCTTATTTTTCACGCGGCTTCCAGATTACTAATTTTACCTACGACGATATTCCGACCTCCGTCAGCGATACCTGGAACTTTGGCGATGCGGCGGAAGATACCGCCATCTATGAGCGTATTGAAGTGGTGCGCGGCGCGACTGGCCTGATGACCGGCGCAGGCAGCCCTGCCGCTTCGGTTAATATGGTGCGCAAACATGCCGACAGCAAAACCTTTACCGGCAACGTGTCGGCCAGCTACGGCAGCTGGAACAAGCAGCGCTACGTGGTTGACGCTTCCGGCCCGCTGAGCGAGTCCGGCAACGTGCGCGGCCGCGTGGTGGCGGGCTATCAGGATGGCGACAGCTGGCTGGATCGCTACCATAAAACTAAAAAATTTATCTACGGGGTTATCGATGCCGATGTGACCGACAGCACCACGGTTTCGCTCGGCTATGACTATCAGCAGACCCATACCGGCAATCCAACCTGGGGCGGCCTGCCGACCTGGTACAGCAACGGCACGCGCACGCATTACGATCGCAGCACCAGTACGGCGGCGGACTGGACGCGCTATAGCGTAGACTCGCGCAAAGTGTTCGCTAATCTCAGCCATCAGTTCGACAACGGCTGGATCTTCCGCGCCGACGGCACCCATGCGGAAGAAACCTTTAACGACAAGCTGCTTTATTTGCAGCAGTGGCCGGATGAACAAACGGGCGAAGGCACGACTGGCTTCGGCAGCAAGGACAGAGGCAAGCGCAAGCTGGATGCTTTCGATACCTATGCCAGCGGCCCGTTCAGGCTGTTTGGCCGCCAGCACGAGCTGGTGGTGGGCGGAAGCTACAGCCGTCAGCATAATGCGACCTACAGCGCCGACGGCCCTTACGACGAAGGCCAGATCGGCAGCTTCCACGACGGCTGGAACGGCGATGCGGACGAGCCTGCCTGGGGCGACTGGTATCAGAACGCGGACGATATGGTCAGGCAGAAAGCGCTGTACAGCGCCGCCCGCTTCTCGCTGGCCGATCCGCTGTCGCTGATTGTCGGCGCGCGCTATACCCAGTGGAGCACCACCGGCAGCAGCGGCGATGTGAAAAAGAACAACATCACGCCGTACGGCGGGCTGGTGTATGACATTAATGATACCTGGTCAGCCTATGCCAGCTATACCTCGATCTTCCAGCCGCAAACGTATCGCAGCAAAGACGGCGGCTATCTTTCGCCTGTGACCGGTAAAAATTACGAAGCGGGCCTGAAATCCGCCTGGGACGATGGTCGCCTGACCGCCACTTTTGCCCTGTTCCGTATTGAACAGGAGAACGCTGCCGAAGCGGATGGCGACAATTATGTGAACGGCTCCAGCGAACAGGCTTATGTTGCGACCAAAGGCGCAGTGAGCAGAGGCGCGGAATTCGAGCTGAACGGCGCGGTAACGGATAATCTGCAAATGACGTTCGGCGCGACGCGCTTTGTCGCGACGGACTCCACCGGGCGCTACAACAGCCAGATGCCGCAAACCCAGCTGAAGCTGTTTACCCGCTACCGTTTGCCGATGCTGCAGCAGCTGACCGTCGGCGGCGGCGTAAACTGGCAGAACCGCACTTTCCAGGACGCAACCGGCCCGGACGGCGAAACCAAACGGCTTTATCAGGGCAGCTATCCGCTGGCTAACCTGTTTGCCCGCTACCAGGTAACGAAGCAGCTGGCCGTGCAGGCCAACGTCAATAATCTGTTTGATCGCACCGAGTATACCTGGCTAAGCGACTCCGCCGTTTACGGCCAGCCGCGCAACTATGAGGTTAATCTCTCTTATACGTTCTGATTTTTTGGCATATACCCGGCGCGAAGCCGGGTTTTCATAATATGCCCCACAAATTGTGGCGCTGTCCGGCCCTCACCCTTTTTCGACCAGCTCAAAGGTGGCCGTAAAGGAGGATCTGTTTAGCGGCAGCTTCTCAATGCTGTCCAACTGTCCCAGCGTCACAAGCCCGGCGGCATAGCCAGAATCCTTGTAGAAGATAGCCAGATTGCCCCAGGGCGCATAAAAAGCGATATCGCCTTTTAAGGCACGGGTGCCCTCAGGCGATCCCTCTACTGAGAGTTTTGCAGGAAGATCGCTGATTTTTTCAGTCGCTGCGTAGTCGTTTAATTCCAGCGTTAGCGGCAGCATAGCCGCAAAATCCCTGGCCGCCTCGCTGTCATTCAGCGAGGCCAACAGAATAACGTTATCAATAACCATATTTATTTTCATGTTTTTCTCCCTGAGCGCGCACGCAGCCTCAGATAGCGAAGGATCAGCCGTTCCCGACTAACGTGTAGCGGTTTTTAAAGGGAACTAGTTTTAGCAGAGGCGCCAGGAAGGTTGAATGACTGTTTTAAGCATGCAGTAATGAGGATCGTTCATTAATGACCGCCGAGTATAAAGAGAAAGATCCCCGCATTGATTTACCGGCAAAAAAATAGCTCCCGCAGGAGCTATCTTTATCTGTGCCGCATCAGAACTTATAGCTGGCCGTTAATGAGAAATTACGCGGTTCGCCGTAAACGATATATTGGTTCACGCTGGTGTCATATTCTTTATCAAACAGGTTATTGATATTGGCCTGTAGCGTCAGCTGCTTAGTCACCTCATAGCGGCTGAACAGGTTCACCAGCGCATAGCTGCCCTGCTCCGCGTGCCAGGTGCCGTTGCCTTCCGGCGCGGGCACATCCTTCCAGACGTGCGTCTGCCAGTTTACGCCGCCGCCGACCGTCAGCGCCTGGAGCGACGGCAGACGATAGCTGGTGAACAGCTTCAGCGACGTGCGCGGCAGCTGAGGGTTAACCGCTTCGTCTTCGCTGTCTTCCGCTACATAACGGGTACCGCCCACGGTCATTTGCCAATTATCGGTCAGCGCGCCGTTCACTTCAAATTCAATCCCGCGGCTCACGGTGCCCGATTTGCCTACGTAGGCGGTATCGGTCGATCCGGCAATGATCTGTCCGGTGCTCTGGGCTACGTTGTCCTGTTCGATGCGGAACACCGACAGCGAGGTCGTGAGGCGGCTGTTCATCCAGTCAGACTTCAGGCCTGCCTCGTAGTTTTTACCAACCACCGGCGACAGGTAGCTGCCGTTGATATCACGATAGGTCTGCGGCTGGAATACCGAGGTATAGCTGCCGTAGGCTGACCAGTTTTCGTTGATGTCATACACCAGGCCGCCGTACGGCGTGATATTGTTTTTCTCCATATCCTGGGTCAGCGTATTGGTGCTCCAGCGCGTATAGCGCGCGCCGAGGATCAAATGCAGCGGATCGGCCAGGGTAATACGGGTTGCCATATAGGCGGATTTCTGACGCGTCACGTCTTCCTGCGCGAGCGTTCGCTCGCTCCATTCTGTTTCCGGGTATTGGCCGTTATAACTGTTGAAATCGCCCAGCATCTCTGAGGAAATGTTGTCAAAAGCGCTGTAATAAGTGTTCTTCTGCTTGCTGTAGCTGACGCCCGCCATCAGCTCGTGCTGGCGACCAAACAGCTCATAAGGGCCGCTGGCGAAGGTATCGACCGAGTCGACCTTGCGTTTACCGGTGTTATAACCGGTGCCGCCTACGATCGGGTAATCCGCATAGGAAGAGACGCCCGCGCCGGTGTTCTTATCGAAGAAACCGTCGATATAGAGCTGACGGCTGTCAAGGAAGGTTTCGTTATGGGTGCCGTTTAGCGTCAGCATCCAGCCATTGTCAAAACGCTGCTTCAGGTTAACAAAAACCTTTTTGCTTTCTTTATCGTTATAGGCCCACTCTGGCGCCGTGTTATAGCCGCGACGATAGTCGGTGGGCGATCCATCGCTATGCCAGCGAGGCACGCCGCTCCAGGTTGGGCTGTCCGCGTTGGTTTGCTGGTATTCATAGCCAACGGAAAGCGTGGTGTAATCGGTCAGATCGGCATCCACCACGCCGTAGATAAATTTCTTTTCGGCGCCGTAGCGCTCAACGAAGCTGTTGTTGTCCTGATAACCGGCAACTACACGGCCTCGTACGTTGCCGGATTCGCTCAGCGGCGAAGAGAGATCGGCTACGTAACGCTGCTTGTCCCAGCTGCCGTAAGTGGCGGAAAGCTCGCCCGTCGCGGTTTTGCTGTCCGCATGTTTGCGCACCATATTGACCGCGGCGGAAGGGTTGCCCGCGCCGGTCATCAGGCCGGTTGCGCCACGTACGACTTCGATACGCTCGTACAGTGCCGTATCAGACTGGGCGTCCCCCAGATTCCAGCGTTCTTCAAATACGGTCGGGATGCCATCGACCATATAGTTGTCGATCAGGAAGCCACGCGAGTAATAGGTGCGGCGATCCATATCCGCTACGGACTGCATCACGCCCGTTGTATTGTTCAACACATCGCCCAGCGATTGCAGCTGCTGATCTTCCATGCGCTGCTTGCTGATAATACTGACTGACTGGGGAATATCGCGCGCAATCATCGGCATTTTGGTGCCCGAAGAGGTGACGGGAATGCTGTAATCGGTAGCGGAGGTATCGGTGACATTATCTGACGCGGCGCTCACCGTAAGCGTTTGTTCTGCGGTTTCCGCCGCTGCTGCCTGAGGCATCTGTAACGCCACGGCGACCAGCGCGGCGACGATGGAGTAAGAAGTGGCTACGCCGCCGTGCCGGCGGATTTCCCTGTTAATGTGCTGAGCAAAAAACATCACTACCTCGATCTTGTCATTAACGGCCTGAGCCGTTTAGCCACTGTGATTTTTGTTTTATGGAACGCTTTTACCGACGCTGCTACCCCGGCGATCGCCGAATGATACGGTCATCTACAAATGCGAATGAGAACTATAATTTTTTTTATTTCTTATGTAAAAGACTATTAATGAACTTTTCAGGATTTTGTAAGACGTAAGCCATGACGGGTAAACCGGCTACATAAGGGCATTCTGAAAAGGTTTACAACGGCGCTTTTTAGCCGTTAACATAGCGCCCAGACAGCCGGGCCAGCTCGGTTGCGTAAGCGTTAACGTCAACCAACGCATAATCAGCGGGCCGCGCCTGCTCTTTTTGCGATGTCGATAATGTCCCCAATTTTTACCCGTTCCGGTTTTTTCCTTACTGTTTTACTGCTTACCGCAGCCTGTTTGCGCGCCCCCCTGACGTCGATTGGCCCGGTGCTGGAAGATATTCGCCTGACCTTTAGCCTGACGGCTACCGACGCTGGCCTGCTTAATTTTATTCCGCTGATGATGTTTGCCCTGCTCGCGCCACCTGCAGCGTGGTCAGGCAATCGCTTTGGACTGGAGAAAACGCTGTGGCTCGCGGTCTGGCTGATCTTATCCGGTTCCGCTCTGCGCATTGCCGGCAGCAGCGCTGCGCTATGGCTGGGCACGGCGATCCTGAGCGGTGGTATTGCCGCCGCCAACGTGCTGCTGCCGCCGCTGATTAAGCGTGATTTCGCCCGGCATTCCGCCCGCTATATCGGTCTTTATGCCTGTGTCATGTCGATTACCGCCAGCCTGGCTTCCGGTATCGCGGTGCCGCTGGCATCGTTAACGAATGCGGGCTGGTTTTTTTCGCTGGCCGTCTGGCTGATCCCGGCGGCCATCGCGCTGGCGGCCTGGCTACCGCTGCTGAAACGCGCCCGGCAACGACAAACGACGCGCACACCGCTGGCGGTTTCTACGCTGCGCTCGCCGTGGCGTGCCGCATTAGGCTGGCAGGTTTCGCTGTTTATGGGATTGCAGTCGCTGGCCTTTTACACGCTGATTGCGTGGTTTACGCCCTGGGCTGAGGCGCAAGGATTCAGCCAGTTTGCCGCCGGCTGGCTGCTGTTTCTCTATCAGATTGTGGCAATCGTCGCCAATCTTGCCTGTATGCGGGCGCTGAAACGCCTGGCCGATCAGCGCGCTATCGCCCTGCTGGCTTCGCTGGCAATTTTTACCGGGCTGTGCGGCCTTTATCTGTTCCCTGCCCTGGCCGTGTTTTGGTTGATTATTGCCGGACTGGGCGCGGGCGCCTCTTTGGTGATAAGCCTTTCTCTGTTTGGTCTGCGTTCGGGCGATCATCATCAGGCTTCGCGCTTATCAGGCATGGCACAATGCGTAGGTTACGGTCTGGCCGCGCTGGGCCCGCTGGTTTTCGGCGTGCTGCACGAGCATTTTGACAGCTGGTCGGCCCCGCTGCTGTTTATGATTGCGTTAAGCCTGTTACAGGTGGCGATTGCGCCGCTGGCGGGAAGAAATAAGGTGATAGGTTAAGCCATTTGCCGCTTCGTTCCTGATTCGAAGCGGCACTTTACCCGCAAAAAATGCCTTTCTTACTGATAGTCTGTATCTGATTTAGCTGCGTTTTAGCCTGTATGAATGCGTGTTATCTCTGGAGTTTAGGTATGGAATTATTATCAGTACCTTTAGTATGATGTAACTAAAGTGCGATCATGACTCCCGTTAGCCGGTTTTTATCCATCACGATTATCGGAAAACTGAGATCTTGCCTGCTCAGGCGCGTCAGGTCTTTGTCTGCGCCGGTTAAAAAATGCGATAAGGCACATTTTAAGAAGAGACCTGACTGTTTTCAGACGCGGCCAGGCGCTAAAATAGCGCCTTAAAAGCCGTAGAGGATAGTGAGGTATAATGATCTGTCGTTTCACCCTGGCCGTAGCGATGGCCGCCATAACCCTGACCGGCTGCACCAGCCACAAGAAAGATGAACCGGCCACAACATCGATAACGGCATCGGCTAAAGATTTCTTTAAAGGCCCGGCCGTGGTTTCGGCCGAAGATTTCTCCACGGGGCCAACTCAGGTTGACGTTTCCCACGTCACCAGCCGCACCGATGACGGCTCTGCCGTTTATGTCACAGTGGACGGTAAAGATGCCGGCGCGCTGATCCGCGGTCAGAGCCTGCAACTGCATTTGCCCGCAGGCGAGCACCAGGTTGGCGGCTATGTCCCTACCCTGCTCGGCTTTGGGCGTGTCACTATCCCGGCGGTAAAAGTGACCACCACGCCGGAAAAAGTAAAAAAGGTAGCCTACTCCACCGGCCTGAAGACCCCTGCTTTTACTGAAACGGACGCAGGCCAGGGCTAAGTACACATCATGGTTGTATCCGGCCAGGGCAGGCTAAAAAAAACGGCGACCGCAGGGTCGCCGTTCAGCATATCAGCAGCTAAAAGACCGCATCAGAAATCCGCTTTCAGCACCACACGATAGTTCGCCTTACCGGCGCGCACGTGATCCAGCGCTTCATTGATTTTTGACATCGGGAAATACTCCACGCGCGGCGCGATATCGCGGCGTGACGCCAGCTTCAGCAGCGAGCGCAGCTGGCCCGGAGAACCGGTAGACGAGCCGGTCAACGCTTTATCGCCCATAATTAGCTGGAAAGCGGAGACTTCAAACGGTTTCAGCACGGCGCCCACGGTGTGGAATTTGCCCTGCGGCGCCAGCGCGTCGAAGTAAGGTTTCCAGTCCAGATCCACTGCTACAGTGCTGATAATCAGATCGAAACGGCCCGCCTGGCTTTTCAGCGCTTCCGGATCGCGGCTGTTGATGACCTCGTCCGCGCCCATTTCCAGGATGGACTGCTTTTTATCCGGCGTGGAGCTGAACGCCACCACTTCCGCGCCCATCGCGCGAAGGATCTTGATAGCGATATGGCCCAGGCCACCAATGCCGATGACGCCCACGCGGCTGGTCGCCGTGACGTTGCTCATCAGCAGCGGTTTAAAGACGGTGATGCCGCCGCACAGCAGCGGGCCAGCGGTCGCCGCGTCCAGGTTTTCCGGCAGCGGAATAACCCATTGCCAGTCGGCGCGAAGCTTCTCGGCAAAGCCGCCGTTGTTCAGAATGGTAGGGATTGAACCCTGCTCGCAGTTAACCTGCTCGCCATTGATACAGGCGTCGCAGTGCTGACAGCTTTTCGCCGTCCAGCCAATGCCCACGCGCTGGCCAACGGAAAGCCCTTTGGACTTCGCTGCTTCGCCCATGGCGGACACGCGACCAATCACTTCATGGCCGGCAATAGTCGGATAGCGTGAGATGCCCCACTCGTTATCGATCATTGAGAGATCGGAATGGCAGACGCCGCAATATTCCACTTCGACTTCCACTTCCTCGGCGCTCAGCTCAGGCGCATCATACTCATACAGCTCCAGGGCCTTACCGGCTTCCATCGCTGCATAGCTTTTGATTTTCATGCTCTCTTCCTCTGTTTCGTTAACGGACTGAGTTTAGCAAAGCTCGCCGGATGGTCAGGGAGCGAAACGAGTCATTAGCGGCAGGGAGTGTATCAGGATGTAAAAATTGACGATCTGCGCCGCAATATGTCCACTATTGCGGCAGCCCGCCGGAAGATGAAGCCGCTATTTGGTCAGATGCTGCGTCACGTTGCCGATGGCGTCAACCACCTGCTCGGAGTTGTTCTGAATATTTACGATAACGTCGCCCGCTTCTTTTACCAGCGCCACGCCGCTGTCGGCCCGCGCCAGGTTTGCGGTAATATTTTTTTGCGCCAGCTGTGCCAGCTGCTGGTTACGATCGACCACGCTCGCGATCTCCTGGCTGGCGCTATTGATATTGGCCGCCAGGCTGCGCACCTCGTTAGCCACGACCGCAAAGCTGCGTCCATGCGTGCCCGCTCTGGCCGCTTCAACGGCGGCGTTTAACGCCAGCAAGTTGGTCTGATTGGCGATAGAACGGATTGTTTCCACTATCTCGCCAATTTGCGCGGACTGGGAGCTAAGGCCGTTGATGTCTCCTGAGACTTTATGCATCTCGCTGGCGACTTCGTTCATGCGCGCCACGCTGTTTTCAATCACGCTGACGCCGAGCCGCGTGTTTTGACTGGTTTCCACCGCCGCTTTATACGCGTGATCGACCGCTTCGCGCTCCTGCTGGTTTTTCTCTACCTGTGCCGTTACGTCGGTAGCGAATTTGACAACCTCATAAAGCTCGTTGTTAGCATCGAAAATCGGGTTATAGGTGGCGCGTAGCCAAATCGTTTCGCCCTTGCTGTTAACGCGGGGGAATTGCCCGGCGACAAAGTCGCCCTTTTGCAGCTTGTGCCAGAACTCGCTGTATTCACGGCTGTTATACACTTCCGGCGCGCAAAACATGCGGTGATGACGCCCGATAATTTGCTCATGGCTATAGCCGGTGGTTTTTAAAAAGTTCTGGTTGGCGCGTAATACTTCACCCTTCAGGTTAAAAGCAATCACCGCCATTGAGCGGCTGATAGCAGTCGTCATCGCCCGCTGCTCCTGCGCATCCTGAATATGGCTAGTAATATCGGAGGCTAGCTTAACGATTTTAATCACCCGGCCGTGGCGATCCTGTACCGGCACATAGTTAGCTTCAAGCCAGATCGGGCGCTGATTTTTTGCCAGCCGCAGGAACTTATCGCTGAAACTTTCGCCACGCGCAAGGCGCTGCCAGAACTGACCATATTCCGGCGAGTGAATCAGCTCGTCGGTACAGAAAAGCCGATGATGCTTGCCAACGATTTCGCTCAGTTTGTAGCCCATTGTCTCTAAAAAAAGTGCATTTGCCGTCAGGATATGACCCTGTGGCGTAAATTCGATCATGGCGATGGCGTTGTTCAGCGAGCTGAGCGTTGCGCGTAAATGGCTGGCGTTGGATTTCAGCCAGGATAATATCCCCGATTTGGTAGAGCCGATCATGTTGTAACCTTTTGTCATATTTATGGTATTCGTCACAAAATCGTTATCGGCACTTTGGGTAAAAAATTAACCTCGGCCGCGCCTGTTATTGCGATAGGCGCTGCTTTTTCCAGCTATTTTCCTTAAAAATTAACCTGTTCCTGACTTTTTTTTGCGTCATGAGCTGAGTAAAACACGCTTTACCCTCTTATTTCTGCATTTGATTTAAGTCCACTCGACTACAGTAAATAGAAATTTGGATTAAAACTTATTGAATCCTGACTAAAAAAGGTCTTTGCGTGGCTAAACTATTTTTACGCAGCGGAAGCCTGGACGCGGTTCTGCCTCTTGGCGAAAACGGTCAGCCCGTTTATTTATCAGCCCTGCAGCTGCGCGAGACGCTGCGCCTGCGGAAACAGCAGCAGATAGCTGACTGCCTGGCTATCCCTCAACCCAACGATGCCGGTGACCGTCTGGACTGGTATTCGCCCATTTCCGGCAAAGTTATCTCCTGGGCTGCGGCCAGCGACAGCGCACGCGCGCACGCGTTAAATCAGCTGGTTGCCTGTCAGCAAACGGTGGCCGACCTGTGCCAGCGTGCGCTGCAGTCGGATAATAACAGTCAGAAACTTTTTGGCGCGCTGCTGGCTAAAGCGATTCAGTTTCCCGATCAAAACTTTGTCTATCTGGTCGGCGGCAAACCCGTTCTGACCTTCTGGGGATTTGTCAGCCTTGAGAAAAAAGGCCAGCTGGATCCGCTGGATTGTCTGCGCGCCGTCGAAGAAGAAGTGCCGTTGACGCTGTCGAAAATGACGGCGGCCGCGCCGGTGGTTGCCGTCGCGCCTGCGGTAAGCGCGCCGCCTGTCGCTGCCGCCGTCGCGCCTGTCGTTACGCCTGTCGTTACACCTGCCATTGCGGCTTATCAGACCTCCGCCGAGCCGGAAAATGCGCCTGAGCCGCCGCCCGCTGCATCAGCGCCCGTTAAACCCGAGCCTGTGAAAAATACGGCTAAGCAAAACCTGCTGCGCTATGGCTGGATACTGCCTGCTGCCGCGCTGCTGGTTGTGTTTGGCGTGCAGATGAAAAACTATTTTTCCGCCATGCGTCAGGAAGTGACAGCGTCACAAGCCGCGAACGTAAATGAGCCGAAACCTGCGGTTGCGCCCGAGAAAACCGCTGCTGATATCAAGCAATCTGCTGCCGAACCGGCTAAACAAACCGCTGAGACGAAGCCGGCTGCCGATGCGGCTAAACAACCTGCCGAAACGCAGCCTGCTGCTGATGCGGTTAAGCAGTCTGCCGTTGCGCTGCCGGTAGCACCCGCCAGCGTCGCGGCCGTTACGGTGACGCCGGCGCAGTCCGCTGCTGAGACCACGCCAGCCCCGGTTGAACAGCCGCCTGCCGTGCCTGCGGGTAAAGATGATTTAGTGCTGCCTGCGGACGCGGTCAAGCTAGGCTCTACCCGTTTCCTTAACGGCAACTGGCGCGTGATTGTCGGCATTAAAACCCCGCTCACCGGCAAGCCGCCCGTGCTGCGCTATCAGCTGCGCAACGGCAAAGGCCAGGCGCAGATGACCCAGGGCGACGGCACGGTTTGTCGCGTGGAGGTCTACGCGGGCGTGATGAAATCCGGCAACCTGGTAATTAATAGCCGCACCCGAGCAAAATGCAGCGACGGTTCGCGCTACCACATGCCCGAGCTGACCTGTGTACAGGGCGCCGAAGGCACCGCCGCCGCCTGTAGCGGCCAATATGATGCCGATACCGTATTACCGATGACGATGAAGCGCGAGAGTAAATAATGATGCTGGCGACCGCAGATTTTAAACCGAACATGACGCTGATTCAGAACAGCGGCATCCAGTTCCTGGATTTTGCCCTGACGCCGGATCCGGAAAACGATTTGCCGGGCAAATTTGTCCGCCAGACGGCCAACGGCCCGCTGCTGCGTCTGAACTTTAACGCGCAGAGCGGCAAATATTTGCTGCCGATCGCGGTGGGCGGCATGCCGGAAGTGGTGAAGCCCGAGTTCAGTTTTCCGCTGGCGCAGTCGCTGGCGCTGCTGGACGGCGTGTGGCTGCCGCTGCCCTTCTTTCGCTTTAATCCGCCCCGCACTTTTATCGGCGGGCCTGATAACTGGGCGCGCGTGCAGATTGTCGCGCTGGATAAGCCCGATCAAAACGGCAAGACGCATCGCATTTGCCTGGCTTTCGAAACCCGCACCTGGCAGGAAGGCGAAGACGAGTCGCTGGCGCTGGTGGAGAGCGACGTCAAAAACGGCGTCAGCTTCGCGCTGGCTTATCGCAGCAACGAGCTGGGCGAGTTTCTGGATCATACCTGGATCGACGGCTGGCTGCGCGAGGTCTTCAGCCAGCAGGCCGCCGCCGTCGAGCAGCGTCCGCAGGTTAATATCCGCACAGCGCTGCGCGAATTCGAATACCAGGCCCATTACCTGAATATTCTGCATATGCTCGGCCACCAGCTGGCGATGCCGGAGCTGAAGATCAGCGCCGCCACGCTACAGGAGCCGGCCATCCCGGTCGATTTGATCCTGGACGTTGGCAACTCGCATACCTGCGGCATTATGGTGGAAGATCACGTTGACGATCATCACGGCCTCAAGCACACCTATGAGCTGCATCTGCGGGATCTGGGCACGCCGCACCGCGTCTATAACGAGCTGTTCGAGAGCCGCGTTGAATTTGCCCAGGCCAGCTTTGGCAAGCAGAACTTCTCGATGGAAAGCGGACGCGATGACGCCTTTATCTGGCCTTCGATTACCCGCGTAGGCCGCGAGGCGAGCAACCTGGCGCTGCAGCGTTTAGGCACGGAAGGCGCAACCGGCATTTCCAGCCCGCGCCGCTATCTTTGGGATGAGGATGCCTACACGCCAGGCTGGCGCTTCAGCCGCACGCCGGGCAACGCCGCGCTGGAGCCGCTGGCAACCGCCGCGCCGCTGACTAATCTGGTTAATGACGAAGGCGAGCCGCTGTTCAGCCAGCCGCTGGAGGAGCGCCTGCCGGTCTTTACGCCGCAGTACAGCCGTAGTTCCGTAATGACGTTTATGCTTGGCGAACTGCTGGCGCAGGCGCTGCTGCAAATGAACAGCGCGCTGCAGCGCCAGAAGATGCTGCACAGCAGCGCGCCGCGCCAGCTGCGTAATATTATCCTGACGCTGCCTTCCGCTATGCCTAAACCGGAGCGCGAGATTTTCCGTCGTCGGATGCAGGAAGCGATCGCGCTGATCTGGAAAGCGATGGGCTGGCATCCGGCGGATGACGACTTTACCAGCGCCAAAGACAAGGCAAAAAGCAGCGTGCCGGTACCGGAAGTCCAGATGGAATGGGACGAAGCGACCTGCGGCCAGATGGTTTATCTCTATAACGAAACGCAGGTGAACTTCGGCGGTCGCGCCGAGGCGTTCTTTGTCAGCATGGCGCGCCCCGATCGCGTTCGCGCGCCCGACGAGCCGGTGGGCAAAACGCTGCGTATCGCCTCCATTGATATCGGCGGCGGCACCACCGATCTGGCGATCACCCAGTATCGCCTGGATGACGGCGTCGGTAACAACGTGAAGATTATGCCGCGCCTGCTGTTCCGCGAAGGCTTTAAGCAGGCCGGCGACGACATTCTGCTGGATGTGATCCAGCTTTACGTGCTGCCCGCCTTGCAGCACGCGTTCAAAGAAGCCGGTATGGTGAACCCGGAAGGCGTAATGACGCGGCTTTTCGGCCATGAAGGTCGTCTGGACGGACATTCCACGCTGCGTCAGCAGGTTACGCTGCAAATTTTCATTCCGGTAGGCCAGGCGATTCTGGAAGCCTATGAAAAATTCGATCCGCTGGAGCTGAACGCCGAGCTGGATGCCCGCTTTGGCGAGCTGCTGGCCCAGGCGCCGACGCAAAAGCTGCTCGACTATATCAACCGCGAGATCCAGCGCGAGCTGCCGAACGAGGCGGAAGCTTTCGATCTGCTGCGTGTCCCGCTGGTGGTCAGGCTGAGCAAGCTTCATGCGGAGTTCCTGTCGCCGCGTATGAATATTACCCAGAGCCTGCGCTCGATGTCGGAAGTGGTCGCCGTGTATGACTGCGATGTGCTGCTGCTGACGGGTCGCCCTTCGCGCTTCCCTGGCGTGCAGGCGCTGTTCCGCCATCTCCAGCCGCTGCCGGTCAGCCGTATTCTGTCGCTGGACGGCTACCACACCAACGACTGGTATCCCTTTAACAAACAGGGCCGGATTGAGAACCCGAAATCCACGGCGGCGGTCGGCGCTATGCTGTGCCTGCTGTCGCTGGATTTAAGGCTGGCGAACTTCTGGTTTAAGGCAGGTGATTTTCAGCCGTACTCCACTATTCGCTATCTGGGCATGCTGGACGGTAACGGCAGCCTGAGCGCCGAGAACGTCTGGTATGCCGATATCGATCTGGATGACGATAATTTCCGGCTCGACCCACGCGAGCGTTTTCAGGTTCGCGGCGCGCTGACGCTGGGATTCCGGCAGCTGGATAACGATCGCTGGCCCGCTTCGCCGCTTTACACCCTGTCGATCGCCGATCCGCAGCTGGCCCGCAGCGTGGCAGGCGACAAGGTGCTGAAGATCAAGCTGGCGGTGGCGGAAACCAAAGGCGAATTCGGCCCGGAAAGATTTGCTATTGCCGAGGCAACGCTGGACGACGGCAGCCGCGTGCCGCTGGAACATCTGCGGCTCAGGCTGAATACGCTGGCCAGCAGCGGCTCAGGATTAACCCATTACTGGATTGACAGTGGGAGCGTATATAAAAAATGAAAGCGTTGACGCCTAAGCCATCGGGGCAGTTCGGCAAAAAACTGGAAAACGTGACCAAGGGTATCGATCGCGCGCTGATTTGGCTGGAAAGCGCCCGTACCACCGCCCCACGTCTTAATATGGAAGCGGATCGCCTTGGCGTCCGGCTGCGGCATCAGCATAACAAGGCAACCCGGTTGAATGAGGCCGCGAGCAATGAGTGCGCGGTCGGCTTTTTCGGCCTGGCGCAGGCGGGCAAAGCCTGGCTGATCGCCGCGCTGGCCGCCAGTGAAAAAGGCCGGATGGAGCTGGCGCTGGGCAATACCACCTTTGACTATGCGCAGCTTAATCCGCAGCAGCAGAGCGCCACCATGGTGATGCGCTTCAGCGGCCGGCAGACCAGCACCGATAACGAATGGCCGGTGCAGCTGTCGCTGATGAGCGAAGAAGAGATCGCCGGCGTGCTGGCGCAAATCTGGGCCAAACGCAGCGGCAGCGAAACCATCGCGCTGGATGAGCAACAGATTGCCGAGCGCATGAAAAGCGTCGCCGTTTATCGCCAGGCGCAGAGCGTGGAAGGCATGAGCAGCAATAACGTGGTGGCGCTGTGGCACCGTCTGAACGCCGCCCAGATTTGCCGCAGCAAGGCGCTGGAAAGTCATTTCTGGCCGCAGGCCGTGGAGCTGGCGCCGATGCTGGGCGTGGACGATCGCGCCCGCCTCTTTTCCCTGCTGTGGAATGAAGACCGCGATCTTTCCGCGCTTTATCGCCAGCTGGCGCACGTGCTGCATCATCTTTCCGGCGCGCGACGCGTGCTGGCGCCCATCAGCACGGTGGACGATCCCGGCCTGAGCGTATTAAACAGCAGCGGCCTGCGCTATTTTAACGCCTCATCGGATCGCGTTATTCAGGTAGTGCCGCAGCATAACGGCCGCAGCCTGAGGCCGGTTAACCTGGCGCTGGGCGAGCTGAACCTGCTGAGCCGCGAAGTGCTGCTGCCGTTCTACAGCGCGCCGCGTGAAAACCTGTTTGAACAGGTCGATCTGCTGGACTTTCCCGGTTTTGAAGAACCGTCAGTTCTGCCGGATGACAGCGCGCACGAACTGGCGCTGGCCTTTACCACCGCCAAGCGTCCTTTCCTGTTAACCCGCGCCGCAGAACGGCAGGATGTCGACTTGCTGATGGTCTGTAACGCTTCCAGCCAGCGCGCGGATACCCGCATCGTGGGCCGTGTGCTGGACAACTGGGTGAAGCAGACCCAGGGCCAGCCGCACAGCGGCCGCAAACCTGCGCTAATCTGGGCGCTGACGCCTTTTGACCAGCGTATTACGCACGGTCAGAACCACGACGCCGCCGTACAGCGCTACGTGGGCAATCCCGGCGATGCCTGGGGCACCATGCTGACGATGGACGATAAGGGCGTGAAGCGGATGGCGGGCTGGCTGACCAGCGAAGTCAGCCGCGAAAACAAAATGACGCGCTTGCAGGAACAGCTCAGCGAGATCCGTCGCGAGCTGAGCGATAACCTGCTGGGCCGCTGGTATCTGGCGGCGGAAAAAGAGGAGCCGGAGGCCCGCCTGCGCGTTGCCGAATCGCTGCTGAAGGCGTTGCAAACCAGAACCGGCGTGCACGGCGAGCTGCTGGAGCGGCTGCTGCCGACGCGCGAAACGCTGCGTCACCTGTTTATGCAGCAGCAACACCCCGCCGAGCGCCGCAGCAACGAAGAGTATGCCCTGACGGAAGAGGATCCCTTCGGCATTGGAATGAGTATCGATCTGTTGAGCAACGATCCTTTACCGCTGCCGCTGGATGCGCAGCAAACGGGCGAGGAGAGCGAAGCGGAAAATGGCTTTGCGCAACAGGTCTACCGTTACTGGATCAACCTGCTGGGACAGCTGCCCGAACAGGACGCGCTGCTGGAGCTGCTGGGCGTGACGCGCCCCACGCTGGAGATGCTGACCGAAGAGCTGACCACGGCCAGTATTCGTCTGGATATTGAAGGCGCGCTGGTGAAAATCCTGACGGATAAAGATGCGGCGAATACCCCGGCCGAGATGCTGGCCGATCGCCAGGTCTCCCGCGCGCTGAGCGTGCTGGGCGATTTCGTCGCCTGGCTCGGCTTCCAGCATCTGCCAGAGTCGGCGCGCCCCGACAGTAAAATCAATCGTGGCCAGAAGATCTTCGCCCGTCCGGAAACCCAGGCCGCCAGCCTGGGGCCGGGCCAGCGGCTGACAAAGCTGGCGCTGAAGCCTAATAACCATGCCGCCTACTATATCTATGACTGGCTGGTGGGGCTGAATGAAACCATTCTGCTGAACGCCGGTTATTCCGCCGCTCGGGAGATTGACGGCGAGCACCGCGCGCAGCTGGCTGAGATTTTGAAGCAGACAGGTAAGTAGCAGGCACGGGAGAAAGCCGTTGCAGGATGGCGGCGGTTTAGTTGAACCGCTGGTTACTTTCAATAAAGGTAAAAAACGCAGAGTACCCTTCCCATGTGCTCTGCGTTGCCATTTAACAGCAGCCCGAAATGAATACTTTTCAGGCTGCCTGACTCAGACCTGGGTTAGATCTCTGTCCATGGACGGCCGTCGCCGTCTGCCGCCCCGGTCGTGCTCTCCAGGCCGGGTTCGGTGCCCTGCCCAATCCACCATTTAGCCAGATAGTTTCGTCCTTTGTGCGTCACCCTGTCGCCTCCGACGTATATGCGACCGGCTTCCCAAAGCGGATAAAGCGGCGGAGCCGGCGCCACCGGTTCTTCAGGCACTTCAGGCACTTCAGGCACTTCAGGATGCTCCGTCAGCTCGTTATGCATAGAAAGATAAATATAATATTTTGCAAACAGGATATCACGCAGCGGACGGCTCAAAGCCATGACGGCCAGCCAGAGATCGTCTTTAGCCGCCGCATAATCCGCGCCCACAACCGCATGGTTAGCGGCAATCGCCAGCGAAGCGCTTTCCAGTCTCTCGGCCAGATCCGTTTCTGGGTTGTTGTTTAATTTTTCATTTTTCAGGCCGCTGGCCGTAATAACAAAATGATTGGTTTCGCCAGTAGCATCGATTATGCCGGATACGGCGGGCGACAAACGTAAACGAGAAGGTTCACGATGGTAGATTTCAATCCGATCCCCGTAAGAGAAAGCGATTTCGTCGTGAGCAATAAGGCGATCGTTGCCCAGAAAAGTTCTTTTATAGATTTCTCTGTTGCTGCCGTCGCGGATCGTAATCTGAGCATAGGTTTGATCCGGGAAATAAACGTGCGGACTGTTTCCACCCGCATTAATGCTGAGCAGGCCTTTGCTGTGGTCCAGCTCGACGCTGGCAAAACTGGCATCGCCCAGCCCCAGCAGGTTAAATACCTGATTAAGTAACGGTGAGGCTATTTTACGCTGGTAATGAATAACCTGCGCTGACTGCCCGGTTTTAACTTTCAGATAGCCTGGCTGCACAGCATACTTTTGGCTTTTACCGGTGGGTAAATGCAGCGTGTAAACGCCAACAGGCAGATCCTCAAGCAGCACTTCCTGCCGGTTAATTTTTACCTGCCGTACGACCGTTGCGCCGTCAAGCAGCGTCAGGGTTTCATTTTCAATCTGACGGAAGTCATCGATATCCAGTTTCAGGCTGACGCTGCCGGTCAGACCGGTTATTTTCAGTTGCTGAACATCCACCAGCGCCAGCGGACTACGCAAATTCAGCTGCTGCTGCAACGCCGCCAGCCGTCCCTCTTCTACCAGCTGATTTAACGGATAAACCGCCTTACCCTGGCAAAACAGATTATTGTCGCGCTGCTGGCGAGTGAGTGGCGCGCCAACCAGCTGCATAAAAGGCGTAACGTCAATTTTGGCGCCCGCTTCGGCAAAGCTGACAGAAAGCATATCCAGCAGCGAATGTTCTTCAGCAATAAAGCCGTCGCGGTTACTGAGCAGACGGTACTGCTGATTAAAGTGGGTAAAGGCTTCCATGCCCGCCTTGTTGACCATCTGCATCATAAAGTAGAGTTTCGAGCGCAGATCCCACTGATTTACTGGCGTGCCGTTACGCACAAAATCATTGATAACTTTTTCCACCGCAGCCTGTCTGCCGTAGTCGTACAGCCAGCCTTCCTGATATTGCCTGTCGCCCATTGTAAGATGCTGGTAGCAGGCACAGTGAATATTGTTCCAGACCTCGCGCACGTCGATAAATCTGTCCGACATGAATTTGCCTTCATAACCATGGGCAATTTCGTGCAGGCAGCCCCAGCCGGGCTCTTTGCTGAACAGCCAGAAGTCGCTAACGGTCGGGCTGGTTTCGGCGGTCCAGCGATCGCTGTAATAAGCCGCGCCCGGGCCGCTTTTGTCCGCCTTGATAAAGTAGCGGTTGCGGATATTCCTGTCGGTAATAACAGGCGTCTGGAAAGAAAGGCCAAGCAGCGTGTTATAAAAATTAAAGATATTGCTGTAGCCTTCGATTAAACGGTCGATGCTATTTTGCGCGTGGAGCGTACGCAGTTTTTGTTTATCGGCTGCCGGAATTAAAATATTCACAAACTCGCTGCTGATTAATGCAAACTCAGCGTTCTGGCTGTCCCACAGCTGAAAGAAAGCGCTTTCGCTGCCGCCTTGCTCATAGACAGGCAGCGTGTTAGCCCTGTCGTCATATTCATATTCCACAACGGCAGTGGAAAGATCGTAAGGGGTATCAATAAAAGGCACAGAGGCCGCGCCGGCACTTAACTTCACCCAGGCGGAGCCAAAGCTGACAGAAGCTTCAGTTTGATCATCATTATTCAGTAAACGCAGCGTCAATGAGCCGTTATTGGGCGATAGCTGGCGGACTTTGATCGCCTGCCCTGCAGACAGGATAATTCCCAGATGCTGACGGTCATGATTAATACCCTTACTCAGACCGGCCGCATCCATCCATACCGGCCTTTCCAGGGAATATATGTGTTTTTACTTTACTCTGGGTTGCCATGATTATTTTCTCTTCAGGGTTTATGTCCAAAGAAAGATATCAGGCAAGCGTTATCGCCAGGCGGCAATTATTGATAACAGGTCAGCATTAAATGAAGGAGGTGGCTATCTCTTTAATTAACGAAAGGATAAACGCCATGAAAAAAAGAATAGCAAAATATAATTACCCTGCTGGCTTAACAGTAAAATGTCACATTCTTAACCCTGCCGCTAAATAATTTATTTTTTTAATAGTGAAATGATGGTTATTTAACAGTGTACTCTGTGGCAAAAATAGCAGAACGAAAAGGTACGTTGGGCAGGTCTTCCGCCTATTTATTTAGTAAAGAGAGAATGCGACAGCAGCCGGGCCGCCGTCGCGTTTCTGTGTCCTATACAATAGCGGAAAGCTTAAACACGCTGACGCTACGCAGCAGATTTTCAGCCTGCTGCTGCAGGGACTGCGCCGCTACGGTCGATTCCTGCGACAATGAGGCGTTCTGCTGAGTGGCATCATCCATTTGCGTTACCGCGAGGTTAACCTGATCGATACCGACGCTTTGCTCATTACTTGCCAGCGAGATCTCTGCCACCAGCGAGCTGACGCGGTGCACGTTTTCCACAATATTTTCCATCGCCTGACCCGCGCGTTCGACCAGCGCGTTACCCGTATTGATGCGGCTGACCGAGCTGTCAATTAAGGTTTTAATATCCCTGGCGGCAGCGGCAGAACGTTGCGACAGCGCCCGCACTTCAGCGGCCACCACGGCAAAGCCCCGCCCTTCGCTTCCTGCCCTTGCGGCTTCAACGGCGGCGTTCAGCGCCAGAATATTGGTCTGGAAGGCGATGCCATCAATCAGGCTGATAATATTGCTAATTTGGCTGGAAAAATGCTGAATCTCGCCCATCGTATGTACTACTTCCTTCACCACGCTGCCGCCCAGCTGCGCGGCTGACGTGGCATCCTGAGCGATATCACTGGCATGACGTGCGTTGTCGGCATTTTTTCTGACTACGGATGTTAACTGCTCCATCGAGGCCGCCGTTTCTTCCAGCGCGCTGGCCTGTGCCTCATTACGACCGGAGAGATCCTGACTGCCCAGGGCAATCTGTGACGAAGCCGAGGCGATAGTTTCCGTGCCGTCACGCACGTCGGAAACGATACGCGTAAGATTGGTGTTCATCTCTTTCAGCGCGGCCATGAGCGAGGCCGTTTCATCACGGCCTTTCACCACGATTTGCGTCTGCAGATCGCCGGCCGCCACCGTCTGGGCGATTTTTACTGCCTGCGCCAGCGGCTGGGTGATGCTGCGTACCAGCCACCAGGTAATGATGCAGCCGGTCAACAGCGCTAACAGCATCGACAAGGCCAGGATCAGTCTGGTGTGCTGATAACTTTGCTGATTAGCAGCGGCGATCTGCTTATGTAGGCTTTGCGTGTGCGTCAGCACGTTGGCTACCACTTCGTCGATCATTTTCGTCGGCAGACGATCGACGCCGGTGACCAGACGATCGACGCGCTGCGCGCTGTCGGCATCACCCTGCTGGTAAGCCTGTAGCGCGCTGAGATAGCGCTCTTGCAGCTCGCCATGAAGCTTACGCGTCTCCCGCGCTTCACGGTTATCCATGCCTACCGTCGGCATCGTTTCGATCAGCGTGGCAAGCAGCTGCTGAGTCTTGTCGCCCTGTTCAATAAAAGCCGTCCTGTACTTAGCAAAAGCCTCCGGACTCTGGCCGCCGCGCAGCAGCGTATTTTTCCACTCCTGTACCTGAATCTTAAACTGCACTTGTGCATTTCGCGCGGTGTCGATAACCCGCTCAATCTGCATTTCCTGCTGCATGATCTGACTGCTTTGCTCAAGCGCGTTTTCGTTGATAGCGAGGCCGCGCAGGCCGATAAATAGCGTGGCGCAAAGCAATACTGCGGCCAGCAGGCCTAAACGCACGCCGATCTTATAATTAGAGAGTTTCATTTGATGCCCTGGTAGATGAAGCGGAAGCAATTTTCCGGTTCTTCAGGAGAAGTTATCGGCAGAAGAATAAAGAAGCTTTATAGCGGAGACTGGCCCCGAACGGGGCCAGTAAAGCAGCTTAAATCAGGCGGGCGTGGCGCAGTTCGCTTTTCAGATAGGCGTAAAACACCGGCGCGGCAACCACGCCCGCCAGGCCAAAGGCGGATTCAAACACCAGCATCGCCAGCAGGATTTCCCAGGTTTTGGCGTTGATACGGGTGCCAAAGATACGGGCATTGATGAAGTATTCCAGCTTGTGCACCAGAATCAGGAAAATCAGCGCGATCAGCGCTGCCTGCAAAGAGATGGAAAGCCCAATCAAAACAATAACCGTGTTGGAGATCAGATTGCCGATCACCGGCAGCATTCCGGCAATAAAGGTCAGGACGATAACGGTTTTGGCAAACGGAAAGTGCAGCCCGAACAGCGGCAGCACGCCGAACAGAAAGCCACAGGTCAGCAGCGTGTTGACCAGCGAGACTTTGATTTGTGCGAAAACCACATCGTGAAAAGAAGCCGCAAGCAGCGTCAGACGTTTTAGCATTGCCTGGGTTAGCGGCGCGTTGCTGGTATCGCTGCCGCTGATGCGCAGCGAGATAATCGCGCCCAGCAGCATTCCGATAAGCATAGTGGCAAAGGTGTGCGCGGCGGTACGGCCCAGCGTTTGCACCACAACCAGATGCTCGCGCAGCCAGGCCATAACCTGATGCTGCAGTTCATCGATATCTGCGGGCAGATAGCGCGTGACCACCGGCGACAGCGTATCCTGCGCATCCTCAAGCAGCTTGCTGGCGGCGGCATGGAAGGCCGCCGGACTGTGGAAGTCGTGCAGCAGAAAGCCAATCAGTTTGGTGATACCGCCCGCCAGCGCTAACAGCACCACCACGGTAAGAAAGAAAATGGTGATCCAACGCGCCAGCGGCCCTTTGACCAGCCTCTCTATCCAGGGCGTCAGCGCCAGAATGGTTTCGTAAACGATAAATCCGGCCAGAAAACACGGCAGCAGGCGTAAAGGAAAAATCATCAGCAGCGCGATAAAGACCAGCAGATAGCTGGCGGCTTCGCAAAGCTGGCGTTTGGTGAGGTTCCGTATCTCCATAGGGATTCCTGTCTGTCTGAAGTCAAAAAGCATTACAATTCAGACAGTATACAATCCTCCGCGTTTTTTCAGGCCTGTTTTGATTTGGCCGAACCTATATTTATGCACTGCGGCAGGAGAACGAAACGGAGGCGGGACGGAAAAGTTAGTTTTGCCCTGGTCGAACTGATATTTATGCGATGCGGCGAGGAACGAAACGGAGGCGGAACGGAAAAGTCAAAGCGGGCCGCTACGCCCGCCATTGAAAAGCAATCAGGCGCTGACCTGCACCTGACGACGCCATGCGCCCGGCGACTGGCCGAACTGACGTTTGAAGCTGCGGTTAAAAGATTGCTGGGAATCGAAACCGAATGAAATCGCCACGTCCAGAATAGGCTCGCCGCCTTTAGCCAGGCGCTCGGCGGATTTTTTCAGACGACGCGCGCGGATATATTCGCCTAAAGCGTGGCCGGTATGCTGCTTAAACATACGCTGCAGATGCCATTTGGAGTACCCTGCCCGGCGGGCCACGGTATCCAAATCCATCTTGCCTTCAATATGCGTGTCGATCCACATTACCAGGTCGCTGATAAAATCATCATGGCTCATTGTCTTCCCCTTAGAATTATAACCTGTTTTTGCTGTTGACCTCCGCCGCCGGGCGGGGTAAAAGGTAACTGTCATTAGTGCATTTAGTAACGGTAAAACAGACGCGCGCTTAATGCAAGTATAATTGTTGCATTAAATGCGATCGCGAAGCGGCAAAAAGAGAGCGCACAACAAGCGGCGTAGTGCGTAAAGATTACGGCAGCCGTGGCGGCCCGACAGGATTTAAGACAATAAAAAAGCCGGGCATTGTCAGTGCCCGGCCATATTCAGGGTTATCTTGCCCTTCAGGTTTCAGCATTTTCACGGGTTTTCATCGCCTCGCAGCTGCCTTCGGGATAGCGGCGGTCGCGCTCATAGATTTCCCGTAGCGCGTCGGCAACCGTCCGCTTCGCCAGCACGTTGAGCGACGCCTGCTCGGCCTCGTGAGCCAGCTCTTTAAAGAACCAGCAGGTGTTGGCGCTAACCAGACAACGCGCCGGCACTTCCGGGCGGCCTGCCAGCAGCGGTTTATCCTCCAGCACGGAAGTATAGATATCGCAAAGCGTAATCTCCTCCGCCGGACGCCCCAGCCGGATAGTTCCGGTACGGCCCAGCGTAGAGACGATAATGCCATCGCGGGTCAGCGGCACCATCATTTTACGGACAAAACTGGGGTTGGCCTCAAGGCCCATTGCCAGAATTTTGCTGGTGCTGCGTTTACCTTCCCGCTCCGCCTGGGCTATGCAGAGCACCATTTGTAAAGCTGTAGGAAAACGAATATCAAGCATGTTCAGATCCTTGCTTTTAGCTGTGCCTCACCGTATCGGCGGTGATCTAAAAAAGCATTAAAATCAATCAACTAATAAAGATGATAGTAAATTAATATACCAAATAGTGTTGCACTTTAGAAGAAAGCCGTTAAGCAGTTCCTGCTATTTACGCTATAACCCTGAATAACAGAGGGATTATTCCCTCTGTTTTGACAAGAAAGTTATCTGTTTTCCTGCAAATAGCGATAGATGACCGACAGATCTTTTTCGCCATAGCCTGCATCCACGGCCTGCTGCCACAGTTCGGCGATGGTGGTTAATCCCGGCAGACGGCTTTCTTTTGCCGCCGCCAGCGCCAGGCGAGCATCTTTTAACGCCCAGGTCAGGTGCATTTGCGGTTCATAGCTGCCCTCTTTGATCATGCCCAGTTTCGCTTTGGCATAGGGAACCGCCAGCGGCCCGCCGTCCAGTACGTCCCAGAATTCATCCGGTGTAAAGCCAAACTCTTCCGCCATTTGGGTACTTTCCGCCAGCCCCTGCACCATAGAAATAAGCCAGGCGTTGACCACCAGCTTCATGCGCGACGCCGCGCCCGCCGCCCCCAACCACTTCACGCCTTTTGAGATGGCGGCAAAAACCGGCTCGACGGCCTGCGCTTTCTCCCGGTCGCCGCTGGCCAACACCAGTATTTGCGCGTTTTCTGCAGGTGCTTTAGTGCCCGAAACGGGCGCATCCAGAAAAATCACGTCCGGACGCTTCTCGTGCAGGGTTGCGAGCAGCTTTTCCGTCGCCTCTACGCCAATCGTGCCCATTTGCACCAGGATCGCGCCCTGTTTCAGGCTCGACAGCGTTTTTTGCAGCACTTCCTCGGTGATTTCCGCATTCGCCAACATGCTGATGACCACGTCGGCCTCTTTCACCGCCTGTTCCGGCGTTTCCGCCAGCCTCAGGCCGGCGCTTTGCAAATCTTCACCGCGCGCGCTGGTACGGTTCCAGCCGCTGGTGACAAAGCCGTTTTTCAGCAGGTTCGCGGCAAAAGCGTGCCCCATCGCGCCCAATCCCAATACGGCTACAGCGGAACGTTGATTCATTACAGACTCCTTATCGTAAGCGATAAATAACGGTATTCTCTTTCCAGGGTAGCGCAACCCCGTGCGAAATGCTGATTTTCCCGCAGCGGTTATGTAAGAAGGTGTTCCCTGCCTGGCGCATCCCGTAATTGTGGCTATACTCACCGGTCGACAGATTTTTCGCCGTTAAATCAAGAAACAAGGGTGAAAAGCGGTGAATGACCTTCGCCACGCGCCGATTATGCTGATTTACATAAAAACGGCGTTTTTCAATGTCATCTGTCGCACAAATCAAACACAATATGGACACTTTTCTGTTTTCGCGTAACGCGGAACTCACTTATCAACAAGTCGTTAAACCTGATGCAATCAATAACCGTTTCTCGCAAGACCGCATGGCTACGCGTCATTATGCTGGCCATCGCCGCATTTATTTTTAACACCACCGAGTTCGCGCCGGTTGGCCTGCTTTCCGATATCGCCAGCAGCTTCGCCATGCAGACCGCCCAGGTCGGCCTGATGCTGACGATTTATGCCTGGGTGGTGGCGCTGATGTCGCTGCCGATGATGCTGCTTACGCGGCAAATCGAACGGCGTTTTCTGCTCATTGCCATCTTCCTGCTCTTTATCGCCAGCCATGCGCTTTCGGCGTTCGCGTGGAGTTTCAACGTGCTGGTGGTTTCGCGCATTGGCATCGCGCTGTCACATGCTATTTTCTGGTCAATTACCGCCTCGCTGGCTATTCGCGTGGCGCCAGCCGGCAAGAAAACCCAGGCGCTGAGTATGCTGGCGACCGGTACGGCGCTGGCTATGGTGCTGGGCCTGCCGATTGGCCGCGTCATCGGACAGTATCTTGGCTGGCGTATCACTTTTGGCGTAATCGGCGTGGTGGCGCTGATGACTATGCTAACCCTGGCGAAACTGCTGCCGAAGCTACCAAGCGAACATACCGGCTCGCTAAAAAGCGTGCCGATGCTGTTCCGTCGCCCTGCCCTGGTCTCGCTGTACCTGCTGATCGTGCTGATTGTTACGGCGCACTATACGGCCTATAGCTATATCGAACCCTTTATTCAGGCCGTGGCGCAGATGGGCGGTAATTTCACCACCTTCCTGCTGCTGATTTTCGGCGCGGCGGGCATTATCGGTAGCGTGCTGTTCAGCGCGTTGGGCAACAAGTTTCCGGCGGCGTTTCTGCTGGGCGCGATTACGCTGGTGTCGGTCTGTATGCTCGCGCTGTTAATCGCGGCAACGCATACCGTGGCGATCTCGACGCTGTGTGTTATCTGGGGGCTGTCGATGATGATTATCGGCCTGGCGGTTCAGGTCAGAGTTCTGACGCTGGCGCCGGACGCCACCGACGTGGCGATGTCGCTGATGTCGGGCATCTATAATCTGGGCATTGGCGGCGGCGCGCTGCTGGGCAATCAGGTGAGCCTGCATTTGGGCATGGCGCATATCGGCTATGCCGGCGGCGCAATCGGTCTCTTTTCGCTGGCCTGGTGCGCCTGGAGTATGAAACGCTATCCGCAGCTGCGGATTAACGGTTAATCAACATTTCGATTAACCGTCAGCTGTTTCCCTGGCCTGTGCATTTCCTGAACGTCAGATTTGCCCAGGAAAGCGGATTATCTTACCGTCGCCTTCCGTGGACTGAAGCAGGATGGCTTCAGTCCGCAAAGCGTGGCAGCGGGAAAATGGGATCAGGGATCTGCGCGCCACCTCCATCCTCTACCGGGGGAGGTAATTCATTGCCAGGTATTTGCTCGCCAGGCGGGGTAAATTCAGGGCGATTCTCCACCATAACAAGGGAAATATCCAGGGTAGGACTGTCATGGCTGGTCACAATAGTCGGCTGAATAAATACTCTGTGCTTTCTGGTTGGAGAAACAAAACTGTAGACGCAGTTTGTGGCTGAGCCGGGTGAGCTATAGACGGGATCGCGCTGAATCAATCCAGGCCCGGATTGCATAACACGGCTGACTTTGATGGAGTTGCCAGCGCCATAATCTGAAAAATAAAGTACCAAATCAATAGCTTCACCATTGCCTTCAACAATGCGAATAAACAGCTCGGGTTCGGCAGGTCGGAATGAGCTAAATGCCAGAGGGATTACCGCTGTTTCACCATCAAGAACAATCCCGTTATCCATCCTCATCGAATTACTGTATTTCCTGCGCAGGATAAACATATTTTTCCCGGTCAGGTTTTTCATACTTACCGTAAGGTAAGTTCTGCTGTCCGTGCGGGTAGAAATACTGGAATAAATATCTTTAGCCGTTGACAACAGGCCAATCAGAGAACTTATAGCAGCAAAGGATTTCGTCTGAACCTGCGTTTTGGCACGGTACTTATGCAGGCATACCCGAAGGAAGTTTCTTATAGCCGCTTCACTCCATACGCCTGTGCCGGGATTGTCTAACTGTCTGACAGGATCGCCAGAACGTTTTGCAGAGGGAGTGAAGACAAGCGTGGTCGAACCGGTCGCATTGCGTTCGTTAATTGTCGCTGCTCTGACATCGTTATAGGCCATCCCGAAAGAAGGCTCTCTGCTGTTCTCGGTACCCCGATAAGTCATATAGGTCATCACGTTATCGTTGCCACGGGGGTCAAGGCCTGAAGCATAAACAGGTTCCAGCGTTTCATTATTAACGGTGACGTCCCAGATGAATAACTTGCTAAACCTGTGAGAATAAAAATTAATTCTTAACATAGGGATTTCGTCGGTACTGGGGTAAGAATCCATACCGGTAAAATTCACATCGGCGCTAATAACCAGAAAGCTAAGGTGGAAGACGGCATTGCCATTATTGATCCCATAGGCCGTAGGCCGGTAGCTAAACTCAAACTCTCCTTCATCGCCAGGAAAAAGTACGCCAGGCGTACGACTAAAACGTGCTTCGCCTTGAGGGTTTGCCGTTGCCCTGGCGAATTCCGGGCAGAGAATACATAAAGAGTTATTTTTAATTCTGATCTTCTCAACATTTCTTGAAGGCTGAGAGGCCGGGAAGTTGGCAAGTACCGCGCCCGTCGAGAGCCCCGCGGATAGCGTATCGCTAATGCCTTGAGCGACGTTATAATTTAATAAAACAGGATTATTTTTAACATACTCTAATCCATCATCGATATCATGAGCAGCCTCAAGATCGGTTAACGTGTGAAGTTTCATACATAGCCTCTTTGATCAGTACGCCAGAAATAAGGACGCCGCGATCGTATGCCGATGCCTGAAAGTTCACAATTTCAATTAATAACGGAGCGTGCTTAAAAAATGATGGGATCTTTGTGTTGCAAAATATATTCTCAGAACCCGTAATAATCTGTTGATAAACCTATGCTCAGCCATCAGTTCGCTATAAATCTGGTGAATAGCCGCAGGCTTTTAAGTGTGTCATCCAACTCGTAAAAAAAGCCTGATAATAATTATCAGGCTTTTTTAGCGTTAACCGGTTAAGTCAGCCGGGCTTATGCCAGGTAGAATACCGGCTTAAGCTCTTCGCTGACCGGGCTGAAATCCGGGTTTGACGGCATCAGTTCACACATCGACCGCCACCAGCGCTGGCACACTTCCGTGCTGGCGACCGCGTTCCAGCGCGCTTCCGATTCGATCTCCACCACCGCAAACAGCAGATGGCGCGACTCGTCCAGAAAGATGCTGTAATGATGCGCGCCGTGCGCTTTCAGCGTCTGCGCCAGTTCTGGCCAGATGGGATTATGCCGCTGCTCATACTCCTGATGCTTATCAGGATGCACCTGCATCACAAAAGCCTTACGCAACATGCGGATGCCTTGCTTCCAGCGCGGCGTGCCATGGCTGCACATTGAACCGTTCACCCAGCGCGACCAGCTGTTCCGTGGTAATGCTCTGGCGCATTCCGCCCATCGACAGCACTTTTACCACCACCTCGGAAGATTTCTCCGCCGTGTCGATCAGGCCAAAGGTTTCGTCCAGCGTCGGGCCTGCGCCGAAAATGCCGTGGAACGGCCACATCACCAGGCTGTGCGACGCCATCTGCTCCGCGGTTTTTTCGCCGATGCCGTCGGTGCCCGGCACCATCCACGGCACGATGCCCACGCCGTCCGGGAACACCACCAGACATTCGGTGCTGCCTTCCCACAGCAGGCGGGTAAACAGCGCGGAGTCCAGCTCCACCACATAGCTCAGCGACATAAAGTTAGTGGCATGGCAGTGCATGATGACGCGATCGGCGCCGTTGGTCACTTTCATGCGCACGCTGTGCGACTGGAAATGGGAGGCCAGCTCGGAAGTGGGCAGGCCGCCGTTGCTCAATCCCCAATAAATGCTGTAGGCGCGGCCGTCTTCGCTGACGCGCAGCAGCACCAGGCAGTCCGCCGGATCCAGCTGCACGTTGCGGAAAAATTTGCCGGAGCCGGTGACGATAAACCAGCAGTTTGCCAGTTCCGGTACGGGCTGCGTCAGTTCAACCGTGCGCGGCTCACGGTAGAAATCCTGAGCAAACGGCCGGACTTCTTCATCAAGTAAGCGGTAGCTGACGTTGCCGCCGTTGCGTTCATCCCACCCTTTTAACCACATATCCGTAGTGGCTTTTACCATTCCCTGGACGAACCATGAAGTCAGAATGTGTTGCATGTTGCATCCTTAACGTTTGCTGAGAGTTTGTTGTTCATAATGGCGAACGCTGTCAAGCCAGCCTGCGCCCGCCGGGACGTCGTGACGTACGCAGTACGCTTCCCACACCGCCTGCCACGGCAGCGATTTTTGTTCTTCCAGCAGGGCCAGACGCGCGGTGTAGTCGCCTTCCAGCTCCAGCTTTTTCAGTTTGTCCACCGGCTCCAGCAGCGCCCGCAGCAGCGCTTTTTTGGCGTTGCGCGTGCCGATAACCCAGGCGGCGATACGGTTGATGGAGGCGTCAAAGAAGTCGAGACCAATATGCACCTTGTCAAACAGGCGCTGACGCACGATTTCATGCGCGATGGCCTGGGTTTCGTCATCCAGCAGCACCACGTGATCGCTGTCCCAGCGCACCGGGCGGCTGACGTGCAGCAGCAGACGCGGCACGTAGAGCATGGCAGTTGAGATCTTGTCGGAGATAACTTCAGTCGGATGAAAATGACCGGCATCCAGCGTCAGCGCCGTCTGGCGGCTGGCGGCATAGCCCAGGCAGAATTCGTTTGAGCCAACGGTATAGCTTTCCGCGCCGATGCCGAAAAGTTTGCTCTCTACCGCATCGATATGGTGCGCCGGATCCAGCTTCTCGCTGATGATCTCGTCAAGCGAGTTCGCCAGGCGTTCGCGCGGCGCAAAGCGATCGATGGGCAGATCTTTCATGCCGTCCGGGATCCAGATATTCATAATCGACGGCGTGCCCAGCTGTTCGCCAAACGCGGCCGAAATTTTGCGGCTGGCTTTACAATGTTCGATCCAGAATTCACGGATCTCTTTATTGGCGCTGGCCAGCGTAAAGCCGTTTTCGCTCAGCGGATGCGAAAAGCAGGACGGGTTGAAATCCAGACCCAGGCCGTTGGTTTTTGCCCATTCCACCCAGTTGGCAAAGTGCTGCGGTTTGATTTCGTTGCGTTCGACCCGGCTGTCGCTTTCCAGATAAATGGCGTGCAGGTTCAGCCTTTTGGGGCCAGGGATCAGCGACATCGCCTGTTCCAGATCGGCGCGAAGTTCGACCGCCGTTCTGGCTCTTCCCGGATAGTTGCCGGTCGCCTGGATGCCGCCGGTCAACGCGCCCTGAGGATTTTCAAAACCGCGGACGTCATCGCCCTGCCAGCAGTGCATTGAGATCGGCAGCTGATCCAGCTGCTTCAGTGCGGCGTCAACGTCCACGCCTTGCTCGGCAAAGCGTGATTTTGCCAGTTCAAACGCCTGCTCAATTGCTTGGGTCATACGCATAGCTCCTTAACCGAATGTGTCAGTGACTGAAAAAGCGCCCAGCTGCGGCTGTAAGCGTCACTGGCCTGTGGAATAAAAGTGTTCAGCGGGAAATTTTGGGTGACCAGCTGGCGGAAATGGGTGACATCCCTGACGCTGCCGTGGGCGATCAGCTGGCTGCCGATATTGCCAAGCGTGGAGGCTTCGACCGGCCCGGCAACCACCGGAATACCGCAGGCGTTGGCACAAAGCTGATTCAGCAGCGGATTCTGACAGCCGCCGCCAACGATGTGCAGCTGGCTGAAAGGCGCGCCCCGTACAGCGGCAAGCTCTTCCAGCACGAAGCGGTAATAGAGCGCCAGACTGTCAAAAATACAGCGAGCCAGCGCGGCGGCCGTGGCAGGCGTCGGCATCCCCTGTCCGGCGCAGGCGTCCTGAATTTCGCGCACCATATTGACCGGATTGATAAAGCGTTCATCGTTGGGGTTAATAAGCGACCGGCAGGCAGGCTGCGCTTCTGCTTCCCGCACCAGCGCCGGCAGATCGTCGATAGCCAGTTCGCGGCAGACGCGCTGCAGCAGCCAAAGGCCCATAATATTTTTCAGCACGCGGTAGCGCCCTTCCGCGCCGCCCTCGTTGGTAATGTTGGCGGCCAGCGCGGCGGCATCGTTATAAGGTTGCAGGCTTTCAAAGCCCATCAGCGACCAGGTGCCGGAGCTGAGCCAGGCGACGTTGTCCGTGGTGAGCGGCGCCGCCAGCACGGCGCTGGCCGTATCGTGCGTAGCGACGGCGATGACCGGGACGGATAAGCCGGTGCTGGCCT
Organism: Erwinia sp. TECH1; assembly: GCF_054057575.1. Classification (NCBI taxonomy): domain Bacteria; kingdom Pseudomonadati; phylum Pseudomonadota; class Gammaproteobacteria; order Enterobacterales; family Erwiniaceae; genus Erwinia; species Erwinia sp. TECH1. Next base: position 2,500,665 of record NZ_JBSRZK010000001.1, read on the forward strand.
TCCAGTCGCCAATTTTTACGCCGGGCGCGGTGGGCTTGCCGAACCAGGCGGGATTGGCACCCGTCCATTCCAGCAGCGCATTATCCCACTCGCCGCTCTGGCTATTCAGCAGCTGCGTGGTGGTGGCGTTGGTGTATTCCCAGTTAAGCTTGCCGGTCAGGCGATAGTGGAAATAGTCCGGGATCAGCAAAGCGTGACGTACGTCATTGAGCCATTCCGGCTGGCTCTCGCACAGCGCACGCAGCTGATAAAGGGTGTTGAAAGGCAGGAACTGGATTGCGGTGCGCTGGTAGATGGCTTCCCGACCCAAATCGGCGCAGGCCTTCTGCATTACGCCCCAGGTCCGGTCGTCACGATAGGAAACCGGCAGCCCAATCCGCTCACCCTGCTTATTCAGCAGCACGTAATCCACGCCCCAGGTATCAATACCGATACTGTCCGGCGCAATGCCCTGCTGAATCAGCTTGTCCAGCGAAGCAAGGATAAATTTTTCCAGTGCATCCACATCCCAGCATTGCCGCTCTTCCCTGACGACCAGGCTATTGACGCAGCGGGCGACCTCTTCCAGCGCCAGCTTGCCGCTTTGCAGATCAAAGCGGCCCAGCATCACGCGTCCGCTGGAGGCGCCCATGTCGATGGCAACACAATTTTGTAGGCTCATGGCGATGGCTTCCTGTCTGTTTAGTGCCCCCTAGTCTAAAAGCCGCTGCTTTTGGCACCTTCCTGCCAGTGCCAGGCGTGATCCCTCGCTGGCAACAGGGCAAAGGTGAACGTGAAGCAGCTCACATTTCCTGCTGAGGCACCGGCAAATTAACGGTGTGACGCGACGCGCACTTCCCAACTTGCCTGCGCACTTTCTTGAAAAACAAGCGGATTTGCCGATGTTTCCGGTCAAAAAATCAAGGCAGCAACGCAGGCGGCGGCGGTAAACTGACCCCAGAGTCGACCCAGGAGATGCACCATGACCCTACTACATAGCGTGGACTTTTTTCCCGGCGGCGGCCTGCCCGTTGCCATTGAACCTCGTATGCCGCAGAGCGCCTTTCCTGAACATCACCACGAGGATTTTCACGAAATTGTGCTGGTTGAACAGGGTGCGGGCGTGCACGTGTTCAACGGCGAACCCCGTACGCTTTGCGGCGGATGCGTTTGCTTTGTGCGCGATCATGATCGCCATCTTTATGAAAAAACGGATCGTCTGATCCTGACCAACGTGCTTTATCGTGGGCCGGAGGCGTTTCGCTTTATTACCAACTTCCAGCATCTTTTACCTCAGGAAAAAGAAGGACATTACCCCTCGCACTGGCGTATCAGCGGCCGGGTGATGGAACAGGCGAAAACGCTGATTAAAGAACTGGGCGCGCCGGTAGATCCGAAACAGCCCGAAGCGAGGGCCGAGCAGGAGCTGCGCTTTATGCAGCTGCTGGTGCTGTTGCGGCGCGGATGCAGCGAGCAGCCCGGTGACGATCAGAGCGGGAGAATGCGCGGTCTGCTGGACTGGCTGGCCGACCATTACAGCGAGGAAGTGGACTGGGACGCGCTGGCGGATAAGTTTTCACTTTCGCTGCGCACGCTGCATCGCCAGCTGAAACAACAGACGGGCAGCACGCCCCAGCGTTACCTTAACCGCCTGCGTCTGTTGCAGGCGCGGCATTTGTTACGCCACAGTGAAATGCGTATTACCGATATCGCCTACCACTGCGGATTTGGTGACAGCAATCACTTTTCTACCCTTTTTAAGCGTGAATTTGGCTTTTCTCCGCGTACCATCAGGCAAAATGACCTGTGAGGTGACACGTGAGCAAGCCGCTTTGTCTGGCGAAAGCCGACTATTTTCCGTCCGGGCTGATGCCGGTCGCTATTGCCGACCGCGCGCCCCAGCAAACTTTCCCGTCCCATATTCATGAGTTCTGCGAGCTGGTGATCGTCTGGCGCGGCAACGGGCTGCACGTGATGAACGATCGCCCCTGGCTTATTACCTGCGGCGATCTGTTCTACATCAGTCCTGAAGACTGCCACAGCTATGAGTCGGTCAACGAGCTGGTGCTGGACAACGTGATCTACTGCCCGGAGCGCTTTCGTCTTGGCCTGGACTGGTCGCAGTTTCTGCCGCAGGAAAAAAAGGCCTGGCGGCTGACGACGCGCGGCATGGCTTTGGCGAGAAGCGTGATCCAGCAGCTGGCGCAGGAGAGCGCCAAAAGCGATCGGCTGTCGCGTCAGCTGACGGAGGCGCTGTTTTTACAGCTGGTGTTGATCCTACAGCGTCACCGCTACGCGGCGGACGTTGCCTGGCAGCTGCCTGAGGGCGAACAGCTGGATCTGCTAATGTCGGCCATTCAGGGCCAGCTGGCCCATTTCGATCTCAGCGATTTTTGTCTTCAGCATCAGCTGTCGGAGCGCGCGCTCAAGCAGCTGTTTCGTCAGCAGACCGGCATGACGCCAGGCCAGTATCTGCGGCAGCTGCGCATGTGTAAGGCTAAATTTTTGCTGCGCAGCACGCCTTCGCTGATTGGCGACGTGGCCGCGCTGTGCGGCTTTGAGGACAGCAACTATTTTTCCGTCGTGTTTACCCGGGAAACCGGCATGACGCCCAGCGCCTTTCGCCAGCAGTTCGAACAGCACCGTCAGAAAAAAGCCGCCGCATGGTAAGCGCCACATCCCTGTGGCGTTCCGATCAGGAGATCATCCCCAGACCAACGATGTTGGCGGCAAGAATAATAACCAGACAGCCGCCGCACAGCACGCTGACCGGACGTTTGCCGACGTTCTTCCACTCTTTCAGCACCAGCCCGACCAGCCCTCCGCAGAGCACGTAGAAACTCATGTGCAGCATCCAGCTGATAAAGTCATACTGCGCGGGAATGCGGGCGTGGCCCCAGGCATAGAAGAAGAATTGCAGATACCACATGGTGCCGCCCAGCAGCGACAGCAGCAGATTGCTGACCAGCAGCGGTTTCGCTACCGAGAAATCCGCCTTTACCGACAGGCTGGACTGGGTAGCCAGACGGATAAAGCAGTAGCCCAGGTTAACCAGCGCGCCGCCGCCCATAATCACCACATAGCTGGGCAGCGCGGCATATAAAGGATTGATGCCCAGCTCCAGGGCGGCGTCTTGCATCGGTTTGGCGGCGTTCATCGCAAACGACATGCCGGCGGAGAAAATTCCGCAGAACACAGCCAGCACCAGCCCTTTTTTAAGGTTGAACTCTTCCGCCGTAATGCCCATTGCCCGCTCTTTCAGCAGCCCGGCGCGGGAAACAATCGCCACGCCGCACAGCGCCACCAGTACCCCCAGCAGCGTCAGCCGGCCGCCCGTGGAGCTGAACAGTTCGACAAATCGCCCCTGTAACAGCGGCGTCATCAGCGTGCCGACCACCAGCGTTACGCCGATAGCGATCCCTATTCCCATCGACATGCCCAGGTAGCGCATGGTTAAACCATAGTTAATATTGCCAATCCCCCACATGGCGCCGAACAGAAAAACAGGCAGCAGCTGCGCGAGCGAAAAAGAGCCGTAAAATTCCCAAAAATCAGGCAGCAGCGCGGCGCTGACGGCCCAGGGCAGAATAAGCCATGACATGATCCCGCCTACGGACCACATGGTTTCCCAGGACCAGTGACGCACTTTTTTAAATGGCGCATAGAAGCAGGCGGCGCTGGCCGCGCCCACCAGATGCCAGAAAATACCTGCAAAGATAAGGTGGCTCATGCTTTTTTTCCTTCATAGGAGGGTAAAATTCCCGGTAGGCTGAGTCTACGAAGGTTGCCTCTCTCCACACCTTTGGCTGGCTGCCTGCGCCGGCATGAAAATGGCAAAATCCACCGTCTTATCCCGTCTGCGATCACAGATACAGGTTATCTGTCTTTGCTCTGAAAAACATCCAAATATTTCCATTAACCTGCTGTTTATTCAGCACTCTTAGTCAAATCTCTTTGTCTTTTTGCCAGTTTCACGCGTGACGTGGCGCTCAGAGAAAGGCATTAACCCTCTCAATGCGGCAGCATAACTGCAACATTACATTAACTAAAACGCAAAATATCATTTACGGAGACGACGCCTGTGACGCGCCTGCATCATTGTTTTATTAACGGCCAGTTTGTTGAGAATCGCAGCGATCGCTGGATTGACGTGATTAACCCCGCTACCGAAGTGCTGCTGTGCCGCATCCCGCAAAGCGATAAAGAAGAGGCCGATCGCGCCATCAGCGCGGCCAAAGCTGCCCAACCCGCCTGGGAAGCGTTACCGGCCGTTGAACGTGGACGCTGGCTGCGCCAGATTGCGGCAGGCATTCGTCGTCGTGAAGCGGAGCTGACCGCCACTATCGTGGCGGAAGGCGGCAAAACGCAGCAGCTGGCCCAGACGGAAGTGCTGTTTACCGCAGACTATCTGGACTATATGGCCGAATGGGCGCGCCGTTATGAAGGAGAGATTGTGCAAAGCGATCGCCCTGACGAAACCATCCTGATATTGAAAAAAGCGATTGGCGTGACCACGGGGATCCTGCCGTGGAACTTCCCTTTTTTCCTGATTGCCCGCAAAGCCGCTCCGGCATTGATAACCGGCAATACCATTGTGATCAAACCCAGCGAGCTGACGCCGGCCAACGCGATAATATTTGCTGAAATCGTTGAAGAGATTGGGCTGCCGCCGGGCGTGTTCAATCTGGTAACCGGCTATGGGCCGGAGGTAGGACAGGCTCTGGCCGCCAGCCCGGAAGTGGGAATGGTCAGCCTGACCGGTAGCGTAAACGCCGGGATCGCCACGCTGGAGGCGGCGGCAAAAAACGTCACCAAAGTCGCGCTGGAGCTGGGCGGCAAAGCGCCCGCCATCGTCATGAACGATGCGGATCTGGATCTGGCGGTAAAAGCCATCGTGGCTTCGCGCATGATTAATACCGGGCAGGTCTGCAACTGTACGGAGCGCCTTTATGTCCAGGAAGGCGTTTATGATGAGGTGGTGCGCCGCCTGACGGCGGCTTTTAATGCGGTCAGCTGCGGCGATCCCGCGCAGGACGACACGCTGGATATGGGCCCGCTGATTTCTGCCGACGCGCTGGCGCGGCTGGAGCACAAAGTGGCCCATGCTGTGGAACAGGGCGCGACTGTAGTGGCTGGCGGCAAACGCAAAGGCGATCGCGGGTTCTTCTTTGAGCCAACGCTGCTGACCAACGTACGCCAGGACATGGCTATCGTCCGGGAAGAGACTTTTGGCCCGGTGTTGCCGGTTATCCCCTTCGCAACGCTGGATGACGCGATCGCGCTGGCTAACGACAGCGAATATGGGCTGACCTCCTCCATTTTTACCGAAAACCTGAATACGGCGATGCAGGCGATGAAAAAGCTGCGGTTTGGCGAAACCTACGTTAACCGCGAAAATTTTGAAGCGATGCAGGGTTTCCATGCTGGCTGGCGTAAATCCGGCATTGGCGGCGCCGACGGTCGCCACGGCCTGGAAGAATATCTACAGACCCACGTCGTTTATTTACAGGCACGCTGAATAACCAGGGCCGATGGTAGTCGGCCTTTTTCTTCTCACTCAAAAGTTACCACGCGCTTATAATTATGCATGTTACCTCCGCTTAGTTAATTTTTTTAAAATATAAAATATATTTTATTTCCAGCCTGATTTTTATCCCTCCTGATTATTAATACTCAACAAACCTTCTCAGCAAAATAATAAAGTGCGCGTTAAGACTTTTTTAATATCCGATGCGAGATCCGAATCACTGTTTATCCGGCGCGTTCAGGTTAGTTTCCTTGCCGCCGCCTGAGTAGTTTAATATCGCGCTCCGAGCGGAATAACCCATACTAAATTTTGATAATTTGGCAGCTTTTTAGATTATTATTTTAACCGGAGAGTACAATGCATATTCCTCAGGCAGCCGCAGAACCGCTTGCCGCTACGACGTGGCGTAAAACCGATACCGTCTGGATGCTGGGACTATACGGCACCGCCATCGGCGCAGGGGTGCTTTTCCTGCCGATCAATGCCGGCGTTGGCGGGTTAATTCCGCTGATTATTATGACCCTTCTCGCCTTCCCTATGACCTATTACGCCCATCGCGGGCTGACTCGTTTTGTGCTGTCGGGTAAAAATCCCGGCGAAGATATAACGGAAGTGGTGGAAGAACATTTTGGTCGCGGCGCAGGCAAGCTGATAACCCTGCTCTATTTTTTAGCTATCTATCCTATTCTGCTGGTTTACAGCGTGGCGATAACCAATACGGTAGAGAGTTTTCTGACGCATCAGCTGGGTATGATCAGCCCACCGCGTATGGTGCTGTCGCTGCTGTTGATCGTGGCGATGATGGCTATCGTGCGGTTTGGCGAACAGATGATCGTAAAAGCGATGAGCGTGCTGGTTTTTCCATTTGTCGCCGCGCTGATGGTGCTGGCCGTTTATCTGATCCCTCGCTGGAACAGCGCCGCGCTGGATACGCTTTCTTTTACTACGACCAGCTCAGGCAGCCTGATGTTGACGCTCTGGCTGGCGATACCGGTGATGGTATTTTCTTTTAACCATTCGCCAATTATCTCTTCTTTTGCCGTCGCCAAACGCAAAGAGTATGGCGCGGACGCCGAGCCGAAATGTTCCCGCATTCTGGCACGCGCGCACGGCATGATGGTGCTGACGGTGATGTTTTTTGTTTTCAGCTGCGTCCTCAGCCTGACGCCGGCCGATCTGGCCGCGGCTAAAGCGCAAAATATCTCCATTCTTTCTTATCTGGCCAATCATTTTAACGCCCCGGTTATCGCCTGGATGGCGCCGATTATCGCCATGATCGCTATAACAAAATCTTTCCTGGGACACTATTTAGGCGCGCGCGAGGGCTTTAACGGCATCGTAGCAAAATCGTTGCGCTCCGTCGGAAAAGAGATCGAGCCGAAAAAGCTTAACCGCCTGACGGCGCTGTTTATGCTGCTGACCTGCTGGCTTGTCGCCACGCTGAATCCCAGCATTCTGGGCATTATCGAAACGCTCGGCGGCCCGGTGATCGCCATGATCCTGTTCCTGATGCCGATGTATGCGATCCGCAGGATCCCGGCGATGCAGCAGTATCGCGGCCACCTCAGCAACCTTTTCGTGGTGCTGGCAGGCCTGGTCGCCATTTCGGGCATTGTTTACTCGCTGATGAATTAATCGGCCGGGCCTTCTCTTTTCGCGCGGAGTTTTTATGATTAGCGTTTTCGACATGTTTAAAATCGGTATCGGGCCTTCCAGCTCGCATACCGTCGGGCCAATGAAGGCCGGTAAAACTTTTATTGATGAATTAATTGCCCACCATCTGCTCCTTGACGCCACCTCGCTGGTTGTGGATTTATACGGCTCGCTTGCGGCGACGGGCAAAGGACACAATACCGACACCGCTATTATTATGGGGCTGGCCGGCTGGCTGCCGGAAAGCGTCAATATTGATGCCATTGCGCCTTTTATGCAGCAGCTGGCCGCTACGGGTCGTCTTTCCCTGGCTGAAAGCAAACACGAAGTCGCCTTTCCGCTTGAGCAGTGCATGGTTTTTCACAGCGTGAATTTGCCGCTTCATGAAAACGGGATGCGTATTACCGCCTTTGCCGGTTCCCGGCGCCTGTTGACCAGAGTCTACTATTCCGTGGGCGGCGGCTTTATCGTTGATGAAGCGCATTTTCATCAGCCACGGCAAAGCGCCGTTGCGGTGCCCTGGCCCTATAAAAATTCCGCCGACCTGCGCCAGCACTGCGCCGAAACCGGGCTGTCGCTTTCCGGGCTGATGATGCAAAACGAGCGGGCTTTACATTCTCCGCAGGAGTTGGATGCTTACCTGTTGCGGTTGTGGGAAGTCATGAGCAACGGCATTGCTCGCGGCATGACTACGGAAGGCATTATGCCAGGCCGTTTGCGGGTGCCGCGTCGTGCGGCAGCCCTGCGCCGCACGCTGGTCAGCAGCGATAAAACCACCAGCGATCCCCTGGCGGTAGTTGACTGGATCAATATGTTTGCGTTGGCGGTCAGCGAGGAAAACGCCACGGGCGGCCGCGTGGTAACCGCACCGACCAACGGCGCCTGCGGTATTATCCCGGCGGTGCTTGCCTATTACGATAAGTTTATTCGTGAAGTCAACGCCGGTTCGCTGGCTCGCTTTATCCTGGCCGCCAGCGCTATTGGCTCGCTGTATAAGATGAACGCCTCGATTTCGGGCGCGGAAGTAGGCTGCCAGGGAGAAGTGGGCGTCGCCTGCTCCATGGCCGCCGCCGGGCTGGCCGAACTGCTGGGCGGCAGCCCAGCCCAGGTTTGCATCGCGGCGGAGATTGCCATGGAGCATAACCTTGGGCTGACCTGCGATCCGGTGGCGGGCCAGGTGCAGGTACCCTGCATTGAGCGCAACGCCATCGCGGCCGTCAAAGCGGTTAACGCGGCACGGATGGCGCTTTATCGCGTCAGCGAGCCTCGGGTCTGTCTGGATAAGGTGATTGAAACCATGTATGAAACGGGAAAAGATATGAATGCTAAATATCGTGAGACTTCTCGTGGCGGCCTGGCAATTAAAGTGGTCACCGCCAGTTAAGCCAGGGTTGGCTTAGCCGTATCGATCGTTGCCCTGTTTGGCCCGCGTCATAACCACGCGGGCTTTTTATCGCTTTAGAAAGGCGCGCGCCTGTCGCGTTTGGTTGCTGCACATAGCCTGAAAGGCGCATATCCGTTGTTTCAGGCTGGTTTTATAAGGCACGCATCTTTTGTTCCTGGCCAGTTGCCAGAGTTTTTAACAAAGGCTCGTTCCTGGCCGGTTGCCAGAGTTTTTACTAAAGGCATGAACCTTTCGTTTCGGGCTGCTTCTACAGCGCTTCCACCCCGCTCGCCCGTTTGTTCTTCTCCTGGCCTGGTTTGACTTTTCAGTAGCGCCCAGCCGCTGAGCAGCGTCAGTGCCATCAGATAATAGCCCGGTGCCAGGCTGGTGCCGGTCGCGCTAATCAGTAACGTACAGATCAGCGGCGCAAAACCACCGAACAAGGTCACAGCAACGTTGTAACTAATCGCCATACCGCTGGCGCGCGTGGTCACCGGGAAGAGATCGGCCATCATTGACGGCACCACTGAGAAGTAGACCGATTTCAGCAGCGCCAACCAGCCGACCAGCAACAGCAGCCTGCCCGCCGTCGGCTGGTTCACCACCAGTGCGAAAGCCGGATAAATAGTTACCAGCAGCAGCGACAGCGAGCCCCACATCAGCGGCCTGCGCCCGATTTTTTCCGCCCACAGCCCCATCAGCGGCGTGACCACCGTCAGGATTATGCCCGCAAGCAGCGTGGCGCTGAAGGCCGTGGTCGCAGAAAGATGCAGGCTTTTGGTGGCGTAGGTCGGCACGTAGTTAAGCATATAGTTGATGCCGGTTGAAATAATCATCAGGCCGATCGCCAGCAGCATCAGGCTTTTCTGCTGCCCTGCCAACAGCCGAAGCGGCGAGCGAATTTTCTCGCGGCGGCTGAAGCTTTCCGGCTCGTGCAAATGACGACGAATGTACAGCCCGACCGGGCCAATCAGCAGGCCGAAGGCAAAAGGAAGGCGCCAGCCCCAGCTTTCCATCTGCGCCTCGCTCAGAGAGTGTGCCAGCCCAAGACCAAACGCCGAAGCCATCAGCGTGCTGGCTCCCTGAGTGGCGAACTGCCAGCTGGCGATAAAAGCGCGGCGCTGCGGGAAGTGCTCAACCAGGAAAGCCGTCGAGCTGCCGAATTCGCCGCCGGCGGAAAAACCCTGGATCAGGCGAGCCAGCAGCACCAACACCGGCGCGGCCAGGCCGATAGTGGCGTAAGCGGGCATAAGAACAATGATAGCGCCGCCCAGCATCATCAGGGAAATGGACATCAGCAGCGCTTTTTTGCGCCCGACGCGATCGGCATAGGCGCCCAGCACCACCGCGCCAAGCGGGCGGATCAGAAAAGAAACGCCAAAACTGCCGAAGGTCAGCAGCAGCGACACCGCCGGATCCGCCGTGGGGAAAAAAGCCTGCGCGATATAGCTGGCGAAGAAGCCATAAATCGCAATATCGAACCACTCCAGCGCGTTGCCGATACAGGTGGCGAACAGCGTTTTATACAGGTTGGGCGTGGCCGCTACAGAACGCTGCTGGTCGATTAAGGTACTCATTGCGCGCCTCCTTGCTGCTGCCTGAACCGCTGGTGGCTGGCAATCAGTTCGCTGCCCTTCTCGCCCAGATCCCACAGCAGCCGGGTCATTATCTGCAAACCCTCACGCGCAACAGATTGCAGCATGTGTTCATCCACGGCGTGTTGGCCGCAGGCCGGATAGGAGTGCGGGATCCAGAGCGTGGGCAGGTTCAGAATATGCGCGAAGACGTCATTCGGCAGTGAACCGCCCAGGTTTGGCAGCAGCGCGGGCTTTTTGCCGCTGACCTGCTGGATTGCCTCCAGCGCCCAGCCCACCAGCGGATTGCGCGGATCGAGCCGGGTTGCTGGCGAGCCGCGCAGCATCTTCACTTCTACCTGGCTGAATCCTGCTGCGGCCAGGTGCTCACGCAGGTGACGCTCAATGTTTTCCCAGTCGGTGCCCGGCACAAAACGCAGCTGGCAGACCGCCGTTGCGCTGCCGGGAATAGCGTTCATCGGCCGCGCCGGATTGCCCGTCAGAAAGGACAGCATCTCCAGAGTGTTCCAGCCATAGAGCCGTTCAGTGGGCGTCAGCCCCGCTTCGCCCCATTGCGCATCGATCTGCGGGCCGTTGACATCCTGTTGCAGGGTAATGTCGCTCAGGATCGCGCGGATCTCTTCCGTCAGCGCCGGCGGCTTCAGCGACGCAACCTGAAGCTGGCCGTGCTGGTTCACCAGAGAGGAAAAAGCGTTCGCCAGCTGGGTGCCAGGATTGCTGAGCAGGCCGCCCCAGTTGCCGGAATGGTAGTCGCGATCGCGGGCGTTGATGCTCAGCCGAACGTTTACCGCCCCGCGCGAGCCAAGAAACAGCGTGGGCCTTTCGGCGCTCAGCCTGGGGCCGTCAGAGGCGATAAAAATATCTGCGCCGAGCAGTTCCGGGTTTTCGCGACAGATTTGCGCCAGGCCGGGCGAGCTGATCTCTTCGCCCATTTCGAACAAAAATTTGCAGTTAAACCCCAGCCTGCCGCCGCGAGCCGCGTAGATCTGTTCGAGCGCGGCGATATTGACCGAGTGCTGGCCTTTGTTGTCCGCGCTGCCCCGCCCGTACCAGCGGTCGCCCTCTTCCGTCAGCCGCCACGGAGCCAGCCCTTCGCGCCAGTTTTCGTCGTCGCCGAACACTACGTCGCCGTGTCCGTAGCAGAGCAGCGTCGGCAGCGCGGCGTCTTCAATACGCGAGGCCAGCAGAAACGGGTAGCGCGGCGCCTGAGGATTATCGATTGCGATTAGCTCAAAGCCCATTGCCTGCATGGCCGGGGCGATTTCCTGCTGCAGGTAGCGCTGGATCTCCGCCTCGCGGTTCTCCCGCTGGCTTTCGGAACGAATGGCGATGCGTCTGGCCAGCACCTGTTTAAACTCACCGCGGTCAAACCATGCCATGGCCTGCGTCAGAAGCTGCTCAAGGGTCATAAGTCACCTGTGTTTGCTTTTATAGTGTTATGGCTTCCATCTAAGCTAAAATCTGGCTTTGCCACAATTATAAAAATATCAAACAAGCTTTGCTGCAAAAGCAAAGGTTCGCTGCACTACCAGGCAGCATGCACCATAAAGAGGCAGGTTTATGCTTAGTCCTGAAGTCCGCTATTTTCTGGCCGTCGCCAGTACAGGTTCGCTTAGCGCCGCCAGCCAGCAGCTGTTTGTGGCCGTTTCGGCTATCAGTCGTCAGATCCAGCGTCTGGAGGCGGATATTGGCGCGCCGCTGTTTGAGCGCCATGCGCGCGGTATGATCCTTAACGATGCGGGCAGAATTTTTGAGGGTCACGTCAGGCGAAGCCTGCTGGGCATGGAGCAGGCAAAAGCGGAAATCAAAGGCCTGAAGGCGGTACGGCGCACGGCGCTGCGCGTCGCCTGTACCGACGGCATGGCGTTCAGCCTGCTGCCGGGGCTGTGTTCGCGGTTCCGTCAGCTCAATCCGGCGGTCAGCTTTAACCTGACCGTAGGAAGCGTTGAGGAGGTGGCGGATATTTTGCGCCAGGGCGAATGCGATGTGGCTTTTCAGTTCAGCCTGCATCCGGAGCGCGGCGTCGAGGTGCTGGGCTCCTGGCCCGCGCCGGTGCTGATGGTGATGCGTAAAGACCATCCGCTGGCGGAAAAGTCGATCCGACTGCAGGATTTATCCGCCTGGCCGATGGCGCTGCCCGATCGCGCCACCACGGTGCGCCAGCTGTTTGATCTCTCCTGTCAGATGAACGGCACCTTTATCGAGCCGGTACTCACCTGCAATAATTTCAGTACGCTCTATGCATTTTTACAGCAAAACCCGCTGGCGATCACGCTATGCAGCCCATTCACGGTGCTATTCCAGCACGCAGGACTGGATCTGGCGTTGCGTTCTCTCGGGATCGATCAGCTGACCCAGCGTACATTGCAGGTTCAGACCGTGACCGGCCGTCAGCGTTCAGCGGCGCTGAATCTGTTCCTTGCCTATGCCTGCGAAGAATTAGGCAAGCACAGCGGGAACGGGCGCTGAAACAGCCCGCTCCCGCGCCGAATAGCCGCGGCTATTTAAGATCGACCTGCCAGAAAAGGTGTTTGCCAAAAGGATCAACCTGATAGCCCGTCACCTCTTTGCGTACCGGTTCAAAAATGGTGGAATGGGCAATCATCACCGCCGGCATTTGATCGTGCATCATCTGCTGCGCCTGGCGGTAAAGGACCACGCGCTTCTGATGATCCTGTTCCGAGCGCGCCTCAGTAATCAGCGCATCAAACGGCTTGTAACACCACTTAGCCGAATTCGATCCGCCTTTCGTCGCGGTACAGCTGAACAGCGGCCCGAAGAAATTATCCGGATCGCCTGTTGCGGTGGTCCAGCCCATCAGCGCCGCCTGATGCTCGCCGTTTTTAACGCGCTGCAGATACTCGCCCCATTCAAAGGTGACGATATGGGCGTTGATGCCCACTTTTTGCCAGTCGGCCTGGATCATCTCCGCCATACGGCGCGCGTTGGGGTTGTAAGGCCGCTGAACCGGCATCGCCCACAGCTCTATGGCGGTGCCCGGCGCCACGCCCGCCTCTTTTAACAGCGCTTTAGCGCGCTGCGGATCGTAAGGATAATCCTGTAAATCGCTGGCGGCGCTCCAGACGTCAGGCGGCAGCAAATTTTTTGCCGTCGTGCCCGTACCCTGAAAAATAGCGTCGATAATCGCAGGTTTGTTGATCGCCATCGCCAGCGCCTGGCGCACCCGGACGTTATCCGTCGGGGCTTTTTGCGTGTTAAACGCCAGAAAGCCCGTGTTGAGTCCGGGTTTTTGCATCACCACCAGATTGCTGTCCGCCCGTATTTTGGGCAAATCGGCCGGGTTGGGAAACGGCATCACCTGGCATTCATTTTTGGTCAGCTTGGCGAGACGTACCGAGGCATCCGGGGTAATAGAGAAAACCAGCCTGTCCAGCTTCGCTTTCCCCTGCCAGTATTCAGGGAAAGCGCGGTAAAGAATGCGCGAATCTTTCTGATACTGCGCGAGCACAAAAGGCCCGGTGCCGAGCGGATCGCTGTCGACCTTCTCCGGCGTGCCCGCTTTCAGCATGGCATCGGCATAGTCAGCCGAAAGAATAGAAGCAAAATACCAGGCCAGATCGGCCAGAAACGGCGCTTCGGCATGGGCCAGCGTAAAGCGCACGGTGTGCTCGTCCAGTTTCTCGATATTTTTAATCAGCGAGCCGAACTCCAGGCTTTCAAAGTTGGCGTAGGTGCCGCCGGAAACGTTGTGATAAGGGTGCTGCGGATCTTTCTGCCGCATAAAAGAAAAAATTACGTCGTCTGCGCCAAAATCGCGCGTGGGATGAAAATAGCGGTTGCTTTGAAATTTTACGCCTTTGCGTAAATGAAAGGTGTAAACGGTGCCGTCAGCACTGAGATCCCAGCTTTCTGCCAGGCTTGGCATAAGTTCAGTGGTGCCGGGTTTAAAGTCCACCAGCCGGTTATAAACGGTCGCGGCGCTGGCATCTACGCTGGTGCCTGACGTATAAAGCTGCGGATTAAAATTTTCTGGCGATCCCTCCGAGCAGAATACCAGCGTATTGGCCGCCGCGCCCGTTGCCGCTGCCAGTAGCATAGCGGCTGTTACTCCTTTCAATACCGATTGCTTCATCCCCTTCTCCCCTGATTAAAAGATTAAGTCAGTGCCGGATATCAATGCCGTGAAGCCTGAGTCGGAATCAAGCCGCAAACCACTATTAACCTTGTTTTATCCAAATAGCAAAGGGAATTCGGTTTGATATTTATCCATACAACTTACTGATGTTACGGTTAATCCTGAATGCGCGCCCCGGCAGAAGCGAAATAAAATAGCGCGTTGGAGATAACGCTGATTAAACAGACCTGCTGTTAAGATCGGCCAGGTATTTAGAGGATGTTTACCGAGGAGATTTAATTAACGGGTAATTAGCAACACATTGCCAGCGCGCTATAAAGAGATTTTCAGTAGAAAGAAGAGATAATACCCTGCCGGGCGGCAGGGTATCGGGGCCCGATTAGTTCAGCTTATAATCCAGCGTAATTTCCGCATTCATCAACTGGGAAACCGGACAGCCCGCTTTGGCCTGATTGATGATTTCATCAAACTTAGCGCTGTCGACGCCCGGCAGAGCGATCTGGCTCTGCAGCGCGATTTTGGTGATCTTAAAGCCTTCGCCAACTTTATCCAGCGAGACGTCCGCCGTGGTGTCAATGCTGTCCGGCACCAGACCTTCGTTACCCAGCATCAGCGAGAGCGCCATCGAGAAGCAGGCAGCGTGTGCCGCGCCGATCAGCTCTTCCGGGTTAGTGCCCGGCTTGCCTTCAAAGCGGGTGTTGAAACCGTAAGGCTGTTCTTTCAGCGCGCCGCTTTCGGTGCTGATAGTGCCCTTACCTTTCTTGATATCGCCTTCCCAGTGTGCCTGACCTTTCTTATGAATAGTCATCAATATCCTCCCGTTTGCTTTGCATGAAGGGTAAGTATAGTGACTTTTCAGCAGTTTGCTGACGAAGCACTTGCAAATGCTCATTTACTAACCGTTAATAGAAGGAGACCACAGGAGAAATACCATGTTTAAAACTGATGATATTGTGCAAAGTAAAACCGGCGGCCCAAAGATGGTGGTATTGCAGGTTAAAGGCGAGACGCTTTATTGTGCCAGAGTGGATGATGCCGACAAAAAAGAGATCGAGGTGCCTGCCAGCTCGGTCAATCTTTACCATGAAGACGGCGACTTTGGCGTTTGCTGATAAGCAGGGCCGCCCGGCCCTTTTCTTCTCTTAAGCACAGGATTGTCTATGTCTCAGCAACTGGCCAGCCAGTTAACCAGCCGTTTTTTCCGCTATCTTGCCGTCACCAGCCAGAGCGATGCCGCCGCGACCAGCCTGCCCAGCACGCCCGGTCAGCAGACGCTGGCTAACCTGCTGGCGGAAGAGCTGCGCGCCCTGCGGCTGGAAAATGTGCAGGTCGATGAATGCGCGACCGTTACCGCTGTCCTGCCCGGCAAGGCGCCGGGCGCGCCGCGTATCGGTTTTATCACCCATATCGACACCGTCGATGTCGGCCTCTCGCCCCATATTCACCCGCAGATTTTGCGCTTTGAAGGCCAGGATCTCTGCCTCAACAGTGAACAGGAGATCTGGCTGCGGGTGGCTGAACACCCGGAGATCGTCCCTTATCAGCATGAGGAAATTATCTTTAGCGACGGCACCAGCGTGCTGGGCGCCGATAATAAGGCGGCCGTTACGGTCGTGATGACGCTCCTGGAAAACCTCCGCGACGCAGCGACGCACGGCGATATCGTGGTCGCCTTTGTGCCTGATGAAGAGATCGGCCTGCGCGGTGCCAAAGCGCTGGATCTGGAGAAACGCTTTAACGTCGATTTCGCTTATACCATTGACTGCTGCGAGCTGGGCGAAGTGGTCTATGAAAATTTCAACGCGGCGTCGGCGGATATCCGCTTCACCGGCGTGCCGGCGCATCCGATGTCAGGCAAAGGCGTACTGGTGAATCCCCTGCTGATGGCCTGGGATTTTATCAGCCATTTTGACCGCCGCCAGACGCCGGAGCACACGGCCGGACGCGAAGGCTATATCTGGTTTAACGAGATGACGGCAAACGCGAGCGAGGCAAGACTAAAAGCCTCTATCCGTGATTTCGGGCTGACGGGCTTTGCGCAACGCAAGCAGCAAATCAACGAGGTCGCCGCCTTGATTGCCGGACAGTATCCGACCGGCAAGGTGGAGGTCAGCATCAGCGAGATCTACAGCAATATCAGCAACGCTATCGGCGAAGATCGACGAGCGATAGATCTGCTGTTTGCCGCGCTGGAGACGCTGAACATTACCGCGAAGGTTACGCCGATGCGCGGCGGAACCGACGGCGCGGCGCTGTCGGCGAAGGGCCTGCTGACGCCAAACTTTTTTACCGGCGCGCACAACTTCCATTCCCGCTTTGAATTCCTGCCGGTCTCCTCCTTTGTGAAGTCTTATCAGGTGGCAGAGCAGCTTTGCCTGCTGGCCGCGCGGCAGGCATAAAAAAAGCGCCGGGTTACGGCGCTTCAGGCTAAGGCATAACGAGGATCAGAAAGAGACCCAGTCATCGGCGCTGGCTTTCGCCACGGCTGGCCGTGCGCTAATCGGCGCGGCCTTGACGTAAGGCGTCGGTGACGGCCTGGCGGCTGTAGCCGGTGAAAGACGGAACTTAGAAACGGAGAGCGTCAGCTCTTCGGTCTGGCGCTCCAGCGCGCTGGCCGCTGTAGAAACCTCTTCCACCAGCGAGGCATTTTGCTGCGTCACGCTGTCCATTTCGGTAATGGCGGTGCCAATCTGCGAAATGCCCTTGCTTTGCTCTTCCGAAGCGGAGGCGATCTGCTTCATGATCTCCACAACTTCCGCTACCGCCTGTAGCATGTCGTCCATCGTGCTACCGGCTTCGCCAACCAGTCGGGATCCCTGATTCACGCGAGTAACGGAATCCGCAATCAGCGTTTCAATCTCTTTAGCCGCCCCGGCGCTGCGCTGGGCAAGGTTGCGCACTTCGCTGGCTACCACGGCGAAACCACGGCCCTGCTCGCCTGCCCGCGCCGCCTCTACCGCTGCGTTCAGCGCCAGAATGTTGGTCTGGAAAGCGATGCTGTTAATCACGCTGGTGATTTCCGCAATCTTGCGAGAACTGCCGGAAATGCCCTGCATGGTATCCACCACGTCTTTTACCAGCTTGCCGCCCTTGCTGGCGGTGGTTGAGGCGCTCTGCGCCAGTTCGCTGGCCTGACGCGCGTTATCGGCGTTGAATTTCACGGTGGCCGTTAATTGCTCCATGCTCGCGGCGGTTTCTTCCAGCGCGGCGGCCTGCTGTTCGGTGCGAGAGGAAAGATCGTTGTTACCGGAAGAGATTTCCGCCGCGCCACGGTAGATATTATCCGTGCCGCTGCGGATGGCGCTGACGGCTTCACGCAGGCTATCCTGCATGGCGCGCAGCAGCGGCATCAGTCGGCCAACGCAGTTGCGGCCAATATCTTCCAGCGGATGGCTCAAATCGCCCTCGGCGATGCGGCGGAAGTGCTCGCGCATTCCATCCAGCGGGCGCACCAGCATTTTTACCAGGTAGCGGTCGGTAAAAAGCAGGATCAGCAGGCCGGCAATCACCGCCATAACAATGATCATTTTAGTCATATCGGTCAGGTGATCGACGGTGACCCGCGTTACGTCCAGCTTTTCGCCAGCGGCAAGGTTGAATTTATCCACGCTGGCGCCAAAAGCGCGGCTCAGCGGCGGCGTCACGCTGGCGGCATGACGACGGAAATCGTCCAGCGACGCCTGCTGCGCCAGCTGCATCTGCGGCAGAACCCCTTCGTCCAGCAGTTTCTGCCAGCTGGCGATGACGGCAGCAGCGTAGCCTGGTGCCAGTGGGCCTGGCGCTTCGGCTTTGAAATCGGCCAGCAGCGTGGTCATGTTATCCAGCGCTTTTTGTACCGAGGCCATATCCGCAGCCGCCGTTGGGCTTCCCGCCTGGCGGGATTCCACTGCGCGCGTCAGACGAGTAATAAAGCGAAAATATTGATCGTTGCCCTTGCTCAGGGTGGTCATCTGGTTCACCAGCTCACGGTCAACCTCGTTGCCCTGGCCCAGCGAATTCAGCGCGCAGACGCTGTAAATGCCCACCGCCGTCCATAGCAGGCAGAAAAGCCCGAGGATCGACAGCATTACGCTGCGGATGGTAAAATCTTTTAGCAAATTCATAACTACTCCGTAACGATGTTAAAACCCGAGTGCTCGTCCTGCGTGGTGGACGCTTGACAGGAGTTATCGGCATCGCCAACAAAATCATGAGTAATTATTTCTTTCTTATTCAGGGCGTTACTGACCATAACGCAGCGTTAAGTCCTTGCTGCGCCTGTTATTTGTTTTTTTAATCCGTTATAAATCCAGCGGGACGATGTTAAAAAATTATTCCCGGAGTTTAACAATATTTTTCATCAGCAGGCGAAACAGCTGCATCCGTCTGCGCATAAAGTTTTTCTCCAGCCTGAGCGTCGGGCCCGTTTCGCCGAAGCGCATCATTACGTCTGTGCCAGGCTGCCAAACCGGCCAGTTGGGTTCGCCTTCGAGCCGGTGAGAAAAGAGGCTGGCGTGGCGGGCAAAATTCAGCCAGTAACCGCTAACCTTTTTAGCAAACTCGCGATCGCCTGCGGTAAAGGGGCGATCGCCCATTTGCGTGGTCAGCTCGTCGAGGGTATTGAGCGTATAGGGGATCTCATTGCCGTGCCAGGTTCCGTCAGGATAAAGGTCACGCGAATTTTCTGATACGTAATCGAAGTAGTAGCGCCAGACAGGGATACCTTTGCGGGCGTGGGAGAGCGCGGCGATATAGCCCATGGCGGTAAAAGTCATATCACGCGCCACCTGCCTGCCGAGCTTGTCGTCATCATACAGGCCGTCGTACAGCAGGCGGATCATTTTCATACGCAATCCCAGGCGCTGCGTGGCGCGCAGCTGCCGGATAATCAGCGCGGGATCGACCCCAAAATAGCTGAGGACGCTGGCCTCATCGCTGTTGCTGCCGATCATTAACGGCAGTTTGTGCTGGGCGGCGTTGTTAAAGACTTTCAGCATGGGTACGGGTAAAACCCGATCGCCCGCTATCGCCACCGGGCCGTTAGCCAGCGAACTCTCCAGCGGCCAGAAGGCGTCGGCAGGCAGCGCGCGCAGCTGCTCCGCCGTGGCGTGCGGCAAATCAAAATGGCGGGCCAGCTTTTCGCCGTTTGCCAACGCCTTTTCGCGCGGTAGATCGGGCAGCGCATAGGGGCTTTGCGCGATGCCTTTATGGAACAATCCAACCGAAAGCGGCGAGGAAAAAAGCGAAAGCACGCTGCGCGCGCCGGATGATTCTCCGAAGATCGTTACGTTATGCGGATTGCCGCCGAAGGCAGCGATATTACGCTGTATCCATTGCAAAGCAGCGATTTGATCCAGCAGCGCAAAATTATTGACGACTTCGCCCGGCGCATACTCTTTATCCAGCGCCGGATGCGCAAAAAATCCCAGATGACCCAGCCGATAGTTAAGGGTAACCACCACCACGCCCTGCGAGGCCAGCGGCTGGCCGATATAGGGCGCCAGGCCCGCCGCGCCAATGGTAAAACCGCCGCCGTGGATCCAGACCATGACCGGCATTGGGCCCGCCGGCTCCGTTTCCGGCGTCCAGACGTTCAGATAGAGACAATCCTCACTGAACGCGCCCGGATCGCCGCCGCCCACCGCCGTGCAATATTGCCGGTTCTGCCAGCTGGCCGCCCCCCATGCCGTGGCGTCACGCTCTCCCTGCCATGGCGTTACCGGCTTCGGCGATCGCCAGCGATACTCGCCGACAGGCGGCGCGGCATAAGGTATGCCCCTGAAAACAAAAACGTCCTTATCCAGACTGCCGCACAGGGTCCCTTCTGCCGTCCTTATCCTTATCAAGCGTTCGTTTTTCATTGCTGCGTCCTGAGTAATCTGCTGACTATTATTTGCAAGCGCCACGGCAAAGTCCAACAGGTGACCTCATTTACAGAAAATGCTTACGGTTCCTTAACATTTGCATCATGCTCTTCCAGTTTTTCTGATTATTAATCAAATGATTATTATTTATCGAACCGTTCAGTTCATGCTGTAATTTGCAGTCTGCTAATCAACAGAACCGGGAAATCAACGTCGTTCTTTTGCAAGGCGTAAGGGGATATTTACAGCCAAAGTCAGCTCAAGCCGCATCGTTTCCGACACGGCTTTGATAACGAAATGGCGACGGCGGGCTGAAAGCTATTACCGCATCGTTTCCGACACGGTTTGATAACGAAATGACGCTGGCTGGCTGAAAGCTATTACCGCGCCGTTTCAGGCATGCGTTTGACGACGAAATGACGACTGCTGGCCGGAAACTATTCTTCGCTACGCTGGTGGCCGAAGCGGTATTTCGCCAGCAGCATCAGCGAGGTCAGCACAGCCGGAATAGCCAGGCTGGAGAAAACTTCCGTAATATGCCAGCCCATCGCCAGCATCTGCGCGCCGGCAAAGGCGCTGAGAATAGCGCCCATGCGCCCTACGCCGTGCATCCAGCTGGAGCCGGTCGCGCGGGCGTGGGTAGGATAATAGCTGGCCGACAGCGCGTTCATGCCGGTATTAGCCCCGTTAAGGCAGAAACCGCTGCAAAAAGCGACCAGGCTCAGGATTAGCGTATTTGCCGGCGCGTAGCCAATCGCTACCGTCGCGATAGCGCCGGTAAAGTAGATGGCGGCCAGCGCCAGGTTGGCGTTAAAGCGATCCATCATCCAGCCGGCAAACAGCGAGCCAACGGTGCCGCCGGCCTGATACATGGCGGTCACCAGCGCGGCCTGCGTAACCGTCATGCCCATATCTTTCACCAGCGAAGGTAGCCAGCTGCCGATCAGATAGACCAGAAACAGCCCCATAAAGTAGCTGCCCCACAGCAGCACGCTGCCGGAGAGATAAGGTCGCGTCAGCACCAGCTTCACCGCGCCCTCGCGCTGCGCTTTTTCCGCCATGGCGAACTGGCTTCCCTGCTGTACCTGGCCCGGCGCCATTTTTTCAACTATCTGCCGGATGCGCTCTACGGGCGCCTGCCGCGACAGCAAAAAGCGCACCGATTCCGGTAACCATTTCAGCAACAGCGGCACGATCAGCAGCGGCAGCAGCCCGCCCAGAATCAGCACGGCGTGCCAGCCGTAATGAGGGATTAGCCAGGACGCAGCAAAGCCGCCGCCCGCCGCGCCGAAGGTAAAGCCGCAGAACACCACGGTAATAATGAAAGCGCGCTTGCGCTCGGGAGAGTATTCCGCCACCAGCGTGCCCACGTTGGGCATGGCCGCGCCCAGCCCAAGGCCGGTAAGAAAGCGGAACAGCATCATCTGATCGGCGTTATGCGAAAAGGCGGTCGCCAGCGTCCACAGGCCAAAGAAAAAAACGCTGCTGATGATGATGACGCGACGGCCAAAGCGATCGGCTAGCGGGCCGGCAAACAGGGCGCCCAGCGCCAGACCGATCAGCGCGGCGCTGATGATAGCGCCCAGCTGCTGCGTGGTGACGCCCCAGGAAACCTTAAGCGCCGGCGCGATAAAGCCCATCAGGGCGATATCCATGCCGTCCATCGCCACCACCGCAAAACAGAGAGCGATAATACGCTGCTGATAGCGACTGACGCTGCCTTCGTTGATCAGGGTGCGGACATCTGTCGCAACAATACTCTCCACGTTAGCGCTCCATGGCCAGCGGTGTGCAAAGCGGCTGGCGTCGGTTCCGAAAAAAAGTGTTGGCTATCATAACGGATTGTTATCGATTTCACCCGGTGAATTACCCGTTTGCGTAGCAATTTCCCCGGAAAAAGCAAGCACCTGCAAGGAAAAAAAGGGCTTTTATCAGTAAAGGTGATGAGGCTATTGCCTCCGGGCGGCGAAAAGTGATGGAAAAACGCCCTTATGTTAATGAAATTTTGCAATAAGGTTAACAGTATTCCAACGCGCCGCTTGCCTGCCCGCCACCTTGCTGACTACGCTGCAGTTATGGAAAAAAATTACCTGTTTAATCAGCGCATTCGTCTGCGCCATCTGCATACTTTTGTCGCCGTGGCGCAGCAAGGCACGCTGGGGCGCGCCGCCGAGGTGCTGTCGCTTAGCCAGCCTGCGCTGTCAAAGACACTGAACGAGCTGGAAGAGATGGCCGGGGCCAGACTGTTTGAGCGAGGCCGTCTTGGCGCGCAGCTGACCACGGCGGGCGAGCAGTTTCTGACCCATGCGGTGCGGATTCTGGATGCGCTTAACCATGCCGGTCAGTCGCTCAGCCCCGTGGCCGCGCGCGATCCGGCCGTGCTGCGCATCGGCGTGTTAACCACGGTAGCGCTGGGGATGCTGCCTTCAATTCTGGAACGCTTTCACCAGCAGCAGCCCAGAACGCTGGTTCAGGTCGCTACGCTGCACAACAACGTGCTGCTTGCCGGACTGAGAGCGGGCGAATTTGAAGTTGGTATTGGCCGCATGGCCGAAACGGAGATGATGACCGGGCTGACCTACGAGCTGTTGTTTCTGGAGTCTTTGCGGCTGGTGGTAAGGCCCGAACACCCGCTATTAAGTGACAACGTCACGCTGTCGCGGGCGCTTAACTGGCCCGTAGTGATTTCACCGGAGGGCACCGCGCCGCGCCGTATCGCCGATGCGATGCTGAAAGATCACGGCTGCCGCCTGCCGGACGCGGTAGTGGAAACCTCTGCGACCTCGCTCGCCCGTCAGCTGGCGCTTCGCTATAACTATGTCTGGTTCGTGCCTTCCGGCGCGATCAAGGACGACCTGCTGCATAATGCGCTGGCCGCGCTGCCCGTCGCCTCACATGGGCCGGGCGAACCGGTCGGCATTATTACCCGTACCGGCGCGCCCCTTAGCCGCAGCGCCGAAGTACTGATGGCGACCATTCGTAAATCCCACTCCGGCTAGCGGCTGCGCTTGGCGTGCCGTTCGCGGTTGTCCAGGCGCGCCTGCTCGCTTTTACGTAGCCCCACATAGCAGGCGCCGTTGCCGCCGTGCTGCGGCTGAGCGCTGCAAAACGTCTGCACCTGATCAAACTGCTGTAGCCAGCGCGCCAGATAGCTGCGGACGATATTGGCGTGCGATTCGTCCTCTTTGCCTTTACCATGCACGATCAGCAGATTGCGGTAATTTTCGCGCTCCGCCTGCAGCATAAAGCTGTAAAGTGACTGACGGCAGATTTCCACCGGCTGACGCAGCAGATTAAGACTGGCATCGATCTGATATTTGCCCAACCGCAGCTTATCCAGCACGCCCTGCTGGATCCCCTCCGCTTTGTATTCCAACGGCGTTTCCCGGGGGATAACGGTCAAAAAGCCGCTGGTCAGCGGATTATCCAGCTGCTGCTCTTCCTGGCGCTGGCGAGGCGATTTCGTCGAAGGGGATTTTAACCAAAGAATGTTGCTGCAATCCTTGAGCGGCGTAACGTCTTCCATCGCGTCTTTAAACAGGTCTTCATCATTAAAGCTCATGATACAGGTTCCCCGGTGGCCACGATTAAGGATAGTGTAATGGTATCCTCACCGGGCCGCTCTGGCAAAACTTCAGGCGGACGCCGCCAGCGCATAACGTGCGCTCGCCTCGTCGGTGACCAGCCCGCTGATCCAACCGCCCTTTAGCACGGCGGCTATCGCCCGATGCTTTTCGCTGCCTCCCGCAAAGGCGACGATATTGCGTTGGGTATGGGCCGTCAGCCGCACGCTGGTCAAACGGCTGTCCAGAGCGGTTGCCGCTCTTTCGCCTTCCTCACCGATAAAATGGCCAAGCATCTCTGCGGCCACCCGATCCGCCAACAGCGTGGTCACTTCATCGTCGCTGATAAAGCCATCCGCGTTCAGCGGGCAGCCCGGCGAAACCTGACCAATGCCGACAAACATAATATCCGCCTGGGCGGCCTTCTCCGTAACGGTGCGGTAGATGCGATGATTGCACCACAAATCGCGATCGTCGACGCTGTCGGCATACAGCGGCGCGGGCAGGATAAAATAGCGTCCCTGCGTTTTTTCCGCCATCCACAGCGGCACATCATAACGGGTGCAGGAGCCGTCACTGGCGATAGCGCCGATCAACGAAACGCAGCTGTGCTGCGGCCTGTCCAGCTCTGGCAGCTCGTTGATAGTGGCCCGCAGGGTTCTTCCGGATCCTACCGCGACAATTTGCGGGCGCTCGCTTTTCAGCGTTTGCGCCATCACTTCCGCACCCGCTACGGCAATCATCTGCTGTAAGCCGCCGCCTTCCACATTGCCAGACGGCACTACCTGACAAAACGCCAGGCTGAATTTTTCCTGTAGCTGCTGCGCCAGCGTCATGCAGTCGGCCACGGCATGATTGACGCTGACGCTCACCAGCCCCTGTTCTGACGCCAGCGCCACCAGCCGCTGCGCTACCTGACGCGATACGCCAAGTTTTTCAGCGATATCCTGCTGGGTTTCTCCCGCCACGTAATACATCCAGGCTGCTCTGGCCGCCAGATCCAGCTTTTTGTCGTGCTTGCTCATTGTGATATCCCACTCCTTAAGCCCAGTCCGAATAATTGCCCGATTGAAGGGCAAAAGCAAATTTTGTGATCGCTCCCGCAGACCGTTGGTAAAAAATTCATCAGGCTGTAACGCAACTAAGCAAAAGCTCAACACAAGAGCAAAAGCCCATTTACAGGAGAGAATGATGACCGCTGCTTCCCCCTCTGTCTGGTTACATATCGGCGCCGGTTCTTTTCATCGCGCCCATCAGGCCTGGTATCTGCATCGTCTGTTGCAGCAGGACGGCCCGCGCTGGGAAATCGCGCTCAGCAATATTCGCGATGATGCCGTGCCCTTGCTGAATGCCCTGACGCAGCAAAACGGCGAATACGTGCTGGAAACGGTCACCCCAACAGGCGAACGTCAGTATGAGAAAATTACCTCAATCAAACATATCGTCCCGTGGGACGCCGGGCTAACGGCTATGGTTGCGCGAGGCGCAGACGCCGCCACGAAAGTGATCGCCTTTACCGTCACCGAGAGCGGCTACTACCTGGACAGCGACCACCGTCTCGATCCGCGTCACCCTGATATTACCGCAGATTTGCAGGGCGAAGCGCGCACGCTTTATGGCGCGTTACGCCGCGTTTTGCAGGCGCGAATGCAGGCGCACGGTCAGCCGGTTACGCTGTTAAACTGCGATAATCTGCGGCATAACGGCGAGCGTTTCCGTGAGGGCTTTCTCGCTTTTCTGCGTTTATGTCACGACGATGCGCTGCTGGCGTGGGTAACGGAGCAGACGACCTCGCCCAATACGATGGTGGATCGCATCACTCCGCGCCCGACGGCGGATATCGCCCCGCGCGTGCTGGAAGCGACCGGTTTTGCCGACAGCGCACCGGTTATGGGCGAAGCCTTTATTCAATGGGTGATTGAAGATAACTTTGCCGCCGGACGACCTGCACTGGAGAAGGTCGGCGTGACCCTGGTCGACTCCGTTCTGCCGTGGGAAGAGGCAAAAATCCGCATTCTTAACGCCAGCCACAGCTGCATCGCCTGGGCAGGGACGCTGGTCGGACAGGACTTTATTCACCAGAGCACGCAGACCCAGGCGATCAAAGAGATGGCCTGGGAGTATGTGA
Organism: Erwinia sp. TECH1; assembly: GCF_054057575.1. Lineage (NCBI taxonomy): Bacteria > Pseudomonadati > Pseudomonadota > Gammaproteobacteria > Enterobacterales > Erwiniaceae > Erwinia > Erwinia sp. TECH1. Next base: position 2,526,433 of record NZ_JBSRZK010000001.1, read on the forward strand.
CCCAGGACGTTATTCCCTCGCTGTCGCCCAGCCCGCTTGAGCTGGAAGCATACCGCGACGTAGTGTTGGCCCGCTTTGCCAATCCTTATATCCGCGATACCAACCAGCGGGTCGCGGCGGACGGCCTGTCAAAAATCCCGGGATTTATTACGCCGACCCTGACGGAATGCTACGCCCGTGGCGAGACGCCTCGCGCGACGGCGGTGCTGCCCGCGCTCTTCTTCCTGTTTTTACAGCGCTGGCATCGCGGCGAGCTTCCTTATGTCTATCAGGATGGCGCGCTGGAAGCAGAAAGCTGGCACCGCATCATGGCAAGCCCGGACGCGCTCGCACGTTTTGCCGCCGACGAGGCGCTGTTTGGCCCGCTTGCCCACGATACCGCCTTTGCCACGCTGCTGGCGGAGACGGTTGCCACGCTCGATGAATGGGCCAAAGTCCCTCAACCGGTGAACGAGTAAGGAGTCGGTAATGTATCTCGGGATCGATCTTGGCACCTCTGAAATCAAAACGCTGGTTATCGATGCCGCAGGCGAAATCGTGGCCGCCAGCGGTGTAAAACTGGACGTACAGCGGCCGCAGCCCCACTACGCGGAGCAGGATCCGCACAGCTGGTGGCTGGCGCTGGAGCAGGCCATTGACGAGCTGCGCCAGCAGGCTGGTGCTCGCTGGCAGCAAATCCGCGCCATCGGGCTTTCCGGCCAGATGCATGGCGCGGTGCTGCTGGACAGGGAAAATCAGGTATTGCGCCCGTGCATATTATGGAACGACACGCGTAGCGCAGCCGAGTGCGAGGAGCTGACGCAACGGGCTGCCGACCTGCACAGCGTGGCGGGCAATTTAGCGATGCCCGGTTTTACCGCGCCGAAGCTGCTGTGGGTCGCCCGCCATGAACCCGAGATTTTTTCTCGCATCGCCAGCGTTCTGCTGCCTAAGGACTATCTGCGCTGGCAGATGTGCGGTGAAAAGATCAGCGATATGTCCGATGCCGCCGGTACGCTGTGGCTGGATATCGCCAGGCGCGACTGGTCGGATGCCCTGCTGGCGGCCTGCGGGCTGAACCGCGACCAGATGCCGCGGCTGACGGAGGGATCGCAGCCCGGCGGCAGGCTACAGGCTGATGTCGCGCGGCGCTGGGGCTTGCAGGAAGGTATAGTGATTGCGGGCGGCGGTGGCGATAACGCGGCCAGCGCGGTCGGGCTGGGGGCGATCGAACCCGGCGACGCTTTTATTTCCCTTGGCACCTCCGGCGTGCTGTTTGCGGTCAACGATCGTTTTCGTCCCGCGCCCGCCTCGGCCGTACACGCTTTTTGCCATGCCTTGCCCGATCGCTGGCACCAGATGAGCGTCATGCTGACGGCGGCCTCCAGCCTGCGCTGGCTGTGCGATCTGCTGAACGCCACCGAAACCGATCTGCTGGCCGAGGTGGCGGCGCTAAGCGAGACGGTTCAGCGCAGCGCCCCGCTCTTTTTGCCCTACCTTTCCGGTGAACGCACGCCGCATAACGATCCGCAGGCCACCGGCGCTTTTCATGGTCTGACCCATGCCACTAACCGTGCAGCGCTGGCCTATAGCGTGCTGGAGGGCGTCGCCTTCGGCATTGCCGACGGCCTACAGGCGTTGCGGGCGGCGGGCACCGAGCTGGAAAGCTGTTCGTTGACCGGCGGCGGCGCGCGAAGCGGGTTCTGGGCGCAGCTGATTGCGGATACGCTGGATCTGCCGATAGTTACCCATCAGGGCGGCGAAGCGGGCGGCGCATTGGGCGCGGCGCGTCTGGGCTGGCTGGCCGACGGCGGCGATCCGGCCGAGGTCTGCCGTAAACCTGCCGTGCTGCGGCGCTATCTGCCCAATGCGCTTCGTCATCATCATTTGCAAAGGCGGCTCGACCACTTCCGCCTGCTCTACCAACAGCAGCGCGATGCTCGCGCATCCGGTTTCTGAACACTGATGCGGACGCCTCAGGCGTCCGTCACCTGCACGCCTGAGAGGAAATATGATGAAATCAGCCAATAACTGGTTCGGCCTCCCCTTGTCGTTAATATGGGGTTATATCGCCATCGCCGTCTTTATGAGCGGGGACGGCTTTGAAATGGCTTTCCTGTCGAAGCACATTACCGATCTCGGCTTTTCGCCCGCGCAGTCTGCGCTGGTGTTCACGGTTTACGGCGGCGCAGCGGCGCTGGCGGCCTGGAGCTCCGGCGTAGTCGCGGAGATCATTACGCCGCAGCGCGCAATGCGTATCGGTTTTCTGCTGTGGGTAGTGATGCATATTCTGTTTATGACGCTGGGCCTGGGGCTGCGCAACTATCCGCTGATGCTGCTGTTCTACGGCATTCGCGGTCTTGCCTATCCGCTGTTCATTTATTCGTTTGTGATGCTGATTGTGCAGAACGTGCCTAAACACCAGCTCTCTTCCGCCATGGGCTGGTTTTGGGCGATGTATTCCATCGGCATCGGCTGCGTCGGCAGCTATCTGCCCAGCTTTACCATTCCCTGGCTCGGTGAAACCGGCACCCTGTGGTTTGCTATAGCCTGGGTAGCGGCTGGCGGGCTGATGGCGATGACTCTGCTGCGCAAGGTCGGCGGCGAGAGCGAGAAAGCCAATCTTTCCCCACGTGAAAAACTGACCGAGCTGTCGCGGGCCGTGACCATTCTCTTCACTAACCGCAACATCTTCCTGGCCTGCCTGATCCGCATTATCAATACGCTGTCGCTGTTTGGCTTTGCAGTGATTATGCCGATGCTGTTCGTCGGGCGCCTGGGCTTTACCATGTCGGAATGGCTGCAAATCTGGGCGGTATTCTTTTTCGTTACCATCTTCACCAATATTATGTGGGGTGTGCTGGGCGAATATATCGGCTGGATCCGTCAGGTGCGCTGGTTTGGCTGCCTGGGCTGCGCGATTTCCAGCCTGGCCTTCTATTACCTGCCAGTGACCTTTGGTCATAACTTCTGGATGGCGCTGGTGCCCGCCGTCATGCTGGGCATTACCGTCGCGGCGTTTGTGCCGATGACGGCGGTATTTCCCGTGCTGGAGCCGAAGCATAAAGGTGCGGCGATCTCCATCTACAACCTCTCCGCTGGCCTAAGCAATTTTCTTGCGCCCGCCATCGCCTCGCTGGTACTGCCCTTTTTTGATATCAAGGGCGTGGTCTGGACCTACACCGCGCTTTACCTGTTAGCCGGGGTGCTGACGTTGATTATTCAGGTAGAACAACCCTCCAGAAAAAGCGCTAAAAACAACCTTAATAACTACGGTTCAACGGCCGCGACGCCCGATAAAACGTAGGTTTGGCTTTTGGCACTTTTTTAAACGGGACGTCACCAAAAGTGACGTCCCTGTTTTTTATGTGGCTAAAAAGGCCTGGATGAGTTCCCTTTGCTGAGCAAAAAATGTTAAAATTGACCTCAATCAATAATCACTCGAGCCAACACTATGATCCCGGAAAAACGTGTTATCAACAGACGTATCCAGTCTGGCGGTTGTGCGATTCACTGTCAGGATTGCAGCATCAGCCAGCTCTGTATTCCTTTCACGCTGAACGAGCACGAACTCGACCAGCTGGATAACATCATCGAGCGCAAAAAGCCTATTCAGAAAGGGCAAACGCTGTTCAAAGCCGGTGACGAACTGAAGTCGCTGTACGCCATTCGTTCCGGGACCATCAAAAGCTATACCATTACCGAACAGGGCGACGAGCAGATCACCGGCTTTCACCTGGCGGGCGATCTGGTAGGCTTCGACGCCATCAGCGGCGGTCAGCACCCCAGCTTTTCTCAGGCGCTGGAAACCGCTATGGTCTGCGAAATTCCTTTTGAAACCCTGGACGATCTGTCTGGCAAAATGCCCAGCCTGCGTCAGCAGATGATGCGGCTGATGAGCGGCGAGATTAAGGGCGATCAGGAGATGATCCTGCTACTGTCGAAGAAAAATGCGGAAGAGCGTCTTGCCGCCTTTATCTATGGCCTTTCCCGCCGCTTCGGCGAGCGCGGCTTCTCCCAGCGCGAATTCCGTCTGACCATGACCCGTGGCGATATCGGCAACTACCTCGGCCTGACGGTTGAAACCATCAGCCGCCTGCTGGGCCGCTTTCAGAAAAGCGGTATGCTGGCGGTGAAAGGCAAATACATCACTATCGAAAATCATGAGGTGCTGTCGCAGCTGGCTGGTCAAAGCCGCGCGATTGCCTGATGCTATGCCGGACTGGTTCGCCAGTCCGGCTGTTTTTTTCGCCTGGTGACCCGGTGCGTTAATCCATCTGTTTTTCCATTCTCTGGCCCGGTACGTTAATCCGGCCGGTTTTTCATTCTCTGGCCTGGTGCGTTAATCCATCTGTTTTTCCATTCTCTGGCCCGGTACGTTAATCCGCCTGTTTTTCCATTCTCTGGCCCGGTGCGTTAATCCGCCTGTTTTTCCATTGTCTGGCCCGGTGCGCTGACCTGGCAGTTTTGTCCATCCTGCCGCTTTCTTTCGGGGTCTGACGCTCCGTGGAACGAAAACTCAAGCCAGGAGATTATGGTAAGCCAGGATAAGCAAAAAGATCCTTATTAGATCCTTTTGCTTGTGAGAACCTTAGCTGTTTATATGGCTCTGAATTGGGCTTATGACGAATTTCAATCGCAGTCAATTATTTTATTATTCCGACAAACCCATTTCGACCGTTTCAAGAGATTTAAGCATATAGGGGGTGAAATCTACTTCTTTCCCGTCGACGAGTTTGAGCATCGATCTTGAACCGCAGAAAGCAGAATAGCTCTGGTTTTGTATCAGGCAGAATGACATTTTTTTCTTCACCCCTTTCTTTTTTTCCTCCAGGGGAATATTGCGGTTTACTATCGCATAGCCACGGGCATTGACGGACCGGATATTATACAGATCCAGAGGCTGCAGCTCACTCAGGCTTTTAATGCCATAAACTTCAAGGGAACGTTGTGTACTTTCCCTGCTCAGGGCGTACTTTTTCTTTTTCCACTGTCCTGTTTTTTTATCAAGGTAGATCCTTTCAGGCAGGACCTGTCCCGGTCCGTATCCGTTGCTGATGACATCTACAGCATACAGACAAAGCCATGGGCTGGGACCTGATGGTGGATATTTATTATGCTCAGCTGGGTAGAATAATTTTAATGAAACAATTCCACAGCCTGTATCCGCCAGGTAGTCATATCGATGTAATGTTTTTTGGTAAAAAGGCAGAGCACTGAATTTGTCTGGAGTAGTAATCTCGGGGGTTATTTCTCCTGAGGAAAAAAACGGGATTGCCATCAGCAGTAATAATTTTTTCATCAGCCTTTCCTTAGCTGGTCTGATTCGGGTTTTTCGTTGACCGGGTTGTTATGGCTGTCCGGAAATTTCTGCTCGGTGAGGACGGCTATCGCGCTGCCGTAGACGCAGCAGCGGGTATCAAAGCCATTCAGCCCCTGATAGTGTTCGTTATCGATCTGACCCGGCAGGTTAACGGCGGCGCTGGCCTGCCAGAAGGCCTGGCTGCGATAGTAAATCTTTATCCCGCTCCGCCGGGGAGTGACGCTGCACCGCTCCAGCACATGTTCGGCATCAGCGTAGGGGGCCATACTCATTGAAACCCAGTAAAATCCGGCGCTGCTGGCCGCCTCATAGAGGTCGCTGCTGACGTTATTCCGCCACCGGATAATGTTCTCCGGGACGTGGTTTTCGGTATCAGACAGGTGATTGTCGGTGTAGCGAAGTGGGCGGTGGGCATACAGACGACGGTATTCATTTATCAGGGTGTTCCTGATATTTTCCGGGCAGGTTCGCCCCCTGAAGCTGAAATAATTAAAGTAGTTTTCAGGATTAGTCAGCTGTAACAGGCCGCGCCCGTACCACGGGTAGTACCAGATGTTGTAGCGTCGAATGACCTGACGCGTGCGCGGGTCTGTTTCCGTATAGCGATACCCTTCCTCCATCGACCCCAGCCAGCCCGTTTCCTGAATGCCGTTTCCCAGGAAACAGGCGATGCGCAGCGGGGTGGTTATCAGGTATTTCTGCATTGCCCTGTTTATGTGCGTGCGGATGTTGTCCGCGACGCTGCCGGCGCCGTCCCGGTAGGTGATGGCCTCCCAGCGATAATCATTCCGGCCGGCCATTCTTAACAGGTTCCGGGGAACAAGCTGCTTCAGCTCTGACTTGCTGAGCCAGCAGCACTTGCGGAAATGGGCAATAAAAGCCGTCGGATGAAAATGCCACATCCGACCAGTACCGAGTTCTCCTGTGTCAAAGCACAGCGCTGAGGCATGACTTTTCAGCCGGGCATAGTCCTCATCAGACATGGCAGGAACATCGTCAGAGCCGGTTCTGAGCCAGGCATAGCGCGGGTCAAAGGTGGCGGCATTCCACTCCACCGGAAAATGGCAGACCAGACGGCTGCTCGGGTCGCTGAGGCGCCCGCTTTCCTGTAATGCGGCGATAAGAGGGGAATTACACTGGCTGTTGTTGTCCGTGTCATCGTCCACTATCCCCCACCCCGTCCAGTGCGGGAAGTCGGCATCGCTGAATTTTTTGATGTCAGGGGAGGCCAGATTGACCATGCCCGTTCCGCCGGGGAAGCTGACGGTACGCCACAGCGTGGCATCAGCGGGCGTCAGGGTTTCATGTCCGGTACTGATGACCCGCCCGAAACGGAGCAGTTCGAACCCGGCAGACGGATTCTGCGGGTACAGTCTACGGGCTGTCCGGTACAGACTGTATTCATACGGAATTTCATCATCAGCTACGGCATCGGTGTTGACCAATGGCTCCCCCACAGAGTCGAAAAGTGCCGCCGCAGTAGCGCTCTGTCTGCGGGTGACCATCGTACAGTCGCCTTTTTCGAAGGTCATGCTGACGTACAACGGTTCTGTGCTGGTATGGACAAAATTAAGGTGGTCTGTGACCGGTGAGCTTGCGTCAGGCACATGGTCATAAAACTGTGTGCCTGACGGTAAATAAAAATGGATATCGCCGTAAACCGTGTCGGTTCTGCCGTCACGGGTGATATCGAGTTCGGGCGTGGTGCGCCCGGTCAGCTTCAGCATGTTTTCGTTGTCACAGAACACCTCAAAGTGAAAAGCATTCACGTTATCCACCGTACCGCTCTGCCCGATGCGGTCCTTGCGCCAGACTCTTGCGCCGGCCCTGATTGACGGGTCCAGCCGGTCCATGAGATGCATGTACAGGGAGTAATACACGACGCTACAGTTTTCACCGATATCGGTCTGATGCTTCAGCAGCACGTACCCGTCATTGGTTCTGCCATCATAATTCAGCGGGAATGCATCGCGTTTGTCTGTGGAAGACGGAGAACGAAAAGAAACAACCTCCCCGTCCGCAATGGCGCGGACGAACTCAATGCGGTCGTAGCCTTCCTCGCGGCGGTCGGTGTGGAGAACATGCACACCACCGTGCCATGACGCATGCCGGTTGAGCGGGAAATCCCGGTTTATATCCACGGGCATCATTCTGTTGACCCATGACGGATCGCTTTCTCCGGCGTTCCGGGGGCGAACAAACGGTGGACTGATTATCATGCTGACTCCCTGTCGGGTCTGAAATTTAAGAGGTCGCAGGGTAACGCACTTTTATTTATACAAACGTTGATGACGGACAGGGAAAGCGGCAAATCATTATGCTTCGCTCAGAATTTTATAGACTGTTGAGCGGGCAATATTCAGTCGGCGGGCTATTTCTGATGCATCCAAGCCTTCCTGCCGTAGAGCCAGCACCTGTTCCGGGTTGAGTGTTCGCTTGCGGCCAAAGCGTATGGCTTTCAGCTTTGCCGCCTGTCTGCCTTCGTTTGTACGTTCCAGAATTCTCTGCCTTTCGGCTTGGGCTACAGCCGACAGAATAGTGACTACCATGTTTCCCAGAAACGAATGAGCAAACAGGTCAGTGATCTACTCCCGACTGTGGATTTGACAGAGCTGTTGCTCGAAATCAACGCCCATACCGGATTTGCTGATGAGTTTTTCCACGCCAGTGAAGCCAGCGTCAGAGTTGACGATCTCTCCGTCAGCAACAGCGCCGTACTAATGGCCGAGGCCTTCAATATCCTCCTGGAACCCCTGATATGATCATATGATCCTGCCCTGACCCAACACCGACTGAACTGGAAAAAAGCAAACTACCTTCGGGCTGAAACTATCACCAGTGCGAATGCCAGGCTGGTTGATTTTCAGGCAACACTGGCGCAGGTCTGGGGTGGTGGCGAAGTGGCCTCTGCAGGCGGAATGCACTTTGTTACGCCGGTCAAAACAATCAATGCCGGACCGAACCGCAAATACTTTGGCCATAACAGGAGGATCACCTGATACAACTTTATGTCCGATCAGTATTCCGGCTTTCATGGCATCGTTATACCGGGGACGCTGAGGGACTCGATCTTTGTGCTGGAAGGCCTTCTGGAACAGGAAACAGGGCTGAATCCCACCGAAATTATGACCGATACCGCAGGGGCCAGCGATCTCGTCTTTGGTCTTTTCTGGCTGCTGGGATACCCGTTTTCCCCGCGCCTGGCTGATGCCGGTGCTTCGGTTTTCTGGCGCATGGACAATGACGCCGATTATGGCGTACTGAATGATATTGCCAGAGGGCAGTCAGATCCCTAAAAAATAGTCCTTCAGTGGGACGAAATGATCCGGGCCGCAGGCTCTCTGAAACTGGGCAAGGTACAGGCTTCGGTGCTGGTCCGTTCATTACTGAAAAGTGGACGCCCCTTCGGACTAACTCGGGCAATCATTGAAGTGGGACGCATTAACAAAACGCTGTATCTGCTTAATTATATTGATGATGAAGATTATCGCAGGCGCATCCTGACTCAACTTAACCGTGGAGAAAGCCGCCATGCCGTTGCCAGAGCTATCTGTCACGGTCAGAAAGGTGAGATAAGAAAGTGATATACCGACGGTCAGGAAGATCAACTGGGAGCATGGGGCTAGTCACTAACGCCGTCGTGTTATGGAATACTATTTATATGCAGGCAGCCCTGGATCATCTCCGGGCACAGGGGAAAACCCTGAATGATAAAGATATTGCACGCCTCTCACCGCTTTGCTTTGCCACGGACATATCAATATGCCCGGCCATTATGGCAAAACTGGTGACAAAAGGGCATCTGCGGCCATTAAAAGAGGCGTCAGAGGAAGACAATATTGTTTAATGTGAGTTTTCGTTCCACTGAGCGTCAGACCCATTTTCCGGCTTACCTCTTGCCTTTCACTATGCTGTCATAGCCCCCGTTTAGCCGTTTTCGCGCAGTGGAAAAGCAGGCAGACGACCGTACCAGCCGCTTTTAGCGATTCTTTTGTTATAATATTGATCTGGCTATAACTTTTTCTTTCTTTCCCGACGTTGATTGGGCTATCTTTTAAGCTAACCAGCGTATGGAGGACCCGTTATGGCTAAGTACCAAAACATTCTCGTGGCGATCGACGCGCAACAGGACGACCAGCCAGCGCTGCGCCGTGCTGTCTATCTTAATCAGCGCCTCGGTGGTCAGATCACGGCTTTTCTGCCTATCTATGATTTTTCTTACGAAATGACGACGCTGCTGTCGCCCGACGAGCGCGTCACCATGCGCAAAGGGGTGATTAGCCAGCGCACCGAATGGATCCGCGAGCAGGCAAAAGCCTATCTGGCCGCGGGCGTGAACATTGATATCAAGGTGGTCTGGCATAACCGCCCCTACGAGGCGATTATTCAGGAAGTGCTGGACGGCGGCTACGATCTGCTGCTGAAGATGGCACATCAGCACGACCGACTTCAGTCGGTGGTGTTTACGCCTACCGACTGGCACCTGCTGCGCAAGTGTCCCTGCCCGGTATGGATGGTAAAAGACCAGCCCTGGCCGGAAGGCGGCAAGGCGGTAGTGGCGGTAAATCTCGCCAGCGAAGAGCCACATCACGACCCGTTGAATACTCAACTGGTCAAAGAGACGCTGGAGCTGGCGAAACAGGTCAACCATACCGAAGTCCATCTGGTTGGCGCCTATCCTGTTACCCCGGTAAATATCGCCATTGAGCTGCCCGACTTCGATCCCAGCGTTTACAACGATGCGATCCGTGGTCAGCACCTGCTGGCGATGAAGGCATTACGGCAAAGCTTCAGCATCGACGAAAAGTTTACTCATGTAGCAAAAGGCCTGCCGGAAGAAGTGATCCCGGACCTGGCGGATCGGCTGGACGCTGGCGTGGTGGTGCTTGGCACTATTGGCCGCACCGGACTGTCAGCGGCTTTCCTGGGCAATACGGCGGAGCAGGTTATCGATCATCTGCGTTGCGATCTGCTGGCGATCAAGCCGGAAGGCTTCGTATCGCCGATCGAACTGGATGATGACGAAGACGACTGATCGTTAGTCAAAAAAAAGGCCGGGGAACTCCCCGGCCTCTTACCTTCAGCGCCTGTTACAGCGCTTTCAGAATGGCATCCACCGTGGCTTTCGCATCACCAAACAGCATCTGGGTGTTGTCACGAAAGAACAGCGGGTTCTGCACGCCGGCATAGCCGGTGTTCATGGAACGCTTAAAGACCACCACGTTCTGCGCTTTCCACACTTCCAGCACCGGCATCCCCGCGATTGGGCTACGCGGATCTTCCTGCGCCGCCGGGTTGACGGTATCGTTGGCGCCAATCACCAGCACGGTATCCGTTTCGCTGAAGTCGTCGTTGATTTCATCCATTTCCAGCACGATATCGTAAGGCACCCGCGCCTCGGCCAGCAGCACGTTCATATGGCCCGGCAGACGTCCGGCGACCGGATGAATGCCAAAGCGCACCTTAATGCCCTGCGCACGCAGCTTCTCGGTGATTTCCGCTACGGGATACTGCGCCTGCGCTACCGCCATCCCGTAGCCCGGGGTAATGATCACGCTGCGCGAGTTCTTCAGCAGTTCCGCCGTTCCCTGCACGTCGATTTCGCGGTACTCGCCCGCTTCCTCGCCTTCGCCGGTCGAGCTGCTGTCGGTGCCGAAACCGCCTGCGATAACGCTGATAAAGGAGCGGTTCATCGCCTTACACATAATGTAAGAGAGAATGGCGCCGCTTGAACCGACCAGCGCGCCGGTCACGATCAGCAGGTCGTTGCTGAGCATAAAGCCCGCCGCCGCCGCCGCCCAGCCCGAATAGGAGTTGAGCATAGATACCACGACCGGCATATCCGCGCCGCCGATGGAAGCCACCAGATGCCAGCCGAACGCCAGCGCAATGATGGTCATCAGCAATAGCGCAAAGCCCTGCCATCCCGTGCTGTCGGTGCGCACAAAGATAATCAGCAGGCAAAGCGATACCACCAGCGCCAGCAGGTTAAGCCGGTGCCGGTGCGGCAGCGCCAGCGGCCGGGAAGAGAGTTTCCCGCACAGCTTGCCCCAGGCGACCAGCGAACCGGTGAAGGTCACCGCGCCGATAAAGATACCGATAAAGACCTCAGTGAGATGAATGTTCTCTATCACCGCATCCATTCCGGGCGCGTGATCGAGATAGCTGTTAAAGCCCACCAGCACCGCAGCCAGGCCAACGAAGCTGTGCAGCACCGCCACCAGCTCCGGCATTTCGGTCATTTCGACCTTTTTTGCCAGCCGCACGCCAATCGCGCCGCCGATCACCATCGCCAACAGCACCCAGCCGACGCTGCTGCTGTCGGGGCCAAGCAGCGTCGCCAGCAGCGCAATCGCCATGCCGCTGATGCCAAACAGGTTGCCCTGCTTAGCGGTTTCATGCTTCGACAGCCCGGCCAGGCTGCAAATAAAAAGAATTGCGGCAACAATGTATGCTGCAGTCACTAATCCGCCAGACATTGATTACCCCTTAGTTCTTACGAAACATTTTCAGCATGCGCTGAGTCACGGTGAAGCCACCGAAGATATTGATGCTGGCAATCAGCACGGCAATAAAGGAGAAGAAGCTGACCCAGCCGCCGTGCCCCATTTGCAGTACCGCGCCGACCACGATGATGCCGGAGATAGCGTTAGTGACCGACATCAGCGGCGTATGCAGCGCGTGGCTGACGTTCCACACCACGTAGTAACCCACCACGCAGGCGAGCGCGAACACGGTAAAATGGGTCAGGAAGGCGGGCGGCGCAACGTTAGCGAGCCAGCCGAACAGCACGATAGCCAGCGCAAACAGCGCATATTTTCGGAAGGGTGAAGCGGGTTTCGCTTCTGGTTTCTCTGGCGCTTTGGCGGCCGCAGGCGCCGCTTTCGGCGCGGCGGAAACCTGAATCGGCGGCGCAGGCCAGGTGATTTCGCCCTGGCGCACCACGGTTACGCCCCGGATGACCACATCGTCGAAGTCGACAGTAATCTCGCCATTCTTCTCCTTGCAAAGCAGTTTAAGCAGGTTGACGAGGTTGGTGCCGTAAAGCTGTGAGGATTGACCAGGCAGGCGGCCCGGCAGATCGGTATAGCCGATAATTTTCACGCCGTTTTCAGTTGTGGTGACCTGGTCCGCTACGGTCAGCTCACAGTTGCCGCCGGTTTGTGCCGCAAGATCGACAATAACGCTGCCTGGCTTCATGGCAGCCACCATGTCGGCGGTGATCAGTTTCGGTGCAGGTTTGCCGGGGATTAGCGCAGTGGTGACAATGATATCCACTTCCTTCGCCTGCGCGGCGAACAGCGCCATTTCCGCTTTAATAAAGGCCTCTGACATCACTTTCGCATAGCCGTCGCCGCTGCCCGCCTCTTCCTCGAAATCGAGTTCAAGGAATTCCGCGCCCATGCTCTGCACCTGCTCTTTCACTTCCGGGCGGGTATCAAAAGCACGCACGATAGCGCCAAGGCTGCCTGCCGCACCGATGGCCGCCAGCCCGGCGACGCCTGCGCCGATAACCATCACCTTAGCCGGTGGCACTTTGCCTGCGGCGGTGATCTGGCCCGTAAAGAAGCGGCCAAACTCATGCGCGGCCTCGATGATCGCACGATAGCCGGCGATGTTAGCCATCGAGCTGAGCGCATCCAGCGACTGCGCGCGGGAAATACGCGGCACCGCATCCATCGACATCACGGTGACGTTGCGCGCCGCCAGCTTCTCCAGCAGCGCCGGATTTTGCGCGGGCCAGATAAAGCTGACCAGCGTACTGCCCTCACGGGTTTGCGTAATTTCTTCATCCCCGGGCGCGTTGACTTTGAGCACGATATCCGCCTGCCAGACGGCGTCGGTATCGACCAGCGTAGCGCCCGCTGCGGCATAAGCGTCGTCGTCAAAGCTGGCTAACCTGCCTGCGCCCCGCTCCACCGCCACGCTGAAGCCCAGCGCCAGCAGCTGCTCAACCGTTTTGGGCGTGGCGGCGACTCGCGTTTCATTGGGCAACCGCTCTTTGGTAATTCCAATCAGCATAGTATTCCCTTTCATCAGAGGTAAGACGATTTCTTACTGCGGCGGCGCGGCTTAAGCGCCACCTGTTTTACTGCGAACACCTTATAAACTACTGAAAACGGCACGGTCATACCAGCCGTTGCCGTACCGTTTGCCCTTTTTATATCTGAAAAATTCGGCGCAGGCGGCAAAAACGCGATTTTCAGCGCTTATTTCGCGATATTCCTCGCATAATCTGCTAAGGAAAAGTAACAAAACGGTAAAGAAGCGGCGACAAAAGGTAATATTTAACAGCCAATTAACTGTAATAACGATAGTATTTAGTGGCTTAAGTGGTAAAGCCGTTGGCAAAGGTATTATTTAACATTTTTTTAATATGACCTGCCGCCGCTGCGCTTATCGCGGTGCCGCCTGACTCAAAATGGCTGAGACAGGACGCATTATTACATGCAATAATCGAGAGCTAATCTGTTACACATCAAGAGTCCAGCACGTTTTCGTACTCATTTTTTTTGCGCAAGGCGAAGGATTATTTTTATGAAGCTGAAGATTACTATTCTGGCATCAGCCCTGTTGTCGCTCACCTCACTTTCCGCTTATGCGGCCCAGGAACTGACGCCGGAAAAAGCGGCGGCGCTGAAGCCTTTCGATCGCATCAGTATTACCGGCCGTTTTAATGCCATTAACGAAGCCAACGAGGCGATTTCAAAACGTGCCGACGAGCTGGGCGCGAAAGCTTTTTACGTACAAAGTATTAACGACAGCAACAACAATGGCGGCAACTGGCGCGTGGTGGCGGATATCTATCGCGACGATGCGCAGCCGGCGCCGAAATCGCAGGATCGCGTGATCAATGGCGTGCGCGAGCTGACCAAGTCGGAAGCCTATAAGCTGGAACCCTTTGATACGGTTTCCGTCAGCGGCTTCTACCACAGCCAGCCGGACGTTAACGACGCTATTACCCGAAAAGCGAAAGAGAAAGGCGCGGCTTCGTTCTTTATTATCCGTCAGATCGACGCCAACAGCGGCGGCAATCAGTATATTACCGCCTATGTTTACAAAGCCGATGCGAAAGCGCGCCAGGTGCAGTCTCCGGATCTGATCCCGGCCGATTCTCAGGCAGGTAAAGCTGCCATCGCCGCAGGCGGTACTGCCGCGAAGGCTGTGCAGATCCCCGGCGTCGCCTCTTCCGAAACGCCAAGCAATAAAGTTGGCCGCTTCTTTGAAACGCAGTCCTCTACCGGCGAACGCTATACCGTGAGAACGCCGCAGGGCAAAAGCGTGCAGGAAGTCAACGCCATTACCGCAGCGCAGATGCAGCCGTTCGACAGCGTAACCTTTACCGGCCACTTCGGTACGCCTACGGAGATCTCCGACGCCGTGGGCCGGGCCGCGATTGAGAAAGGCGCCAAGTATTATCATATTACTCGCCAGTGGTCTAACCAGAGCGGCGGCAACCTGACCGTTTCTGCCGACCTGTTTAAGTAAGCATCAGCAAAGGCGCGCCTGTACGTCTGGCGCGCCTCTCTCAGGCAAAACGCTACAGCGCTCACCGCCGCCCCGCTGCATAACTTCCCGCCATAATTTGCATACTCAATCACTTTTCGCCCTCTTTCGCATTGCATCTCGCTGGGCCACTCCGTAAAATCGCCGCCGGTTTCAGGGGATCTCTTCGGGTTTAGCCGTGCAAAGCGTATAAATTGCGAGCCATTCATCCTGTTATGGTTTTTTATTCTGGTTTTGGGATGCTTTTTTGGACAAAAAATTAGGTCTTACCGCGCTGACGGCGCTGGTACTGAGTTCCATGCTGGGCGCCGGCGTTTTTAGTCTGCCGCAAAATATGGCGTTAGTGGCCGGCCCGGCGGCGCTGCTGACGGGCTGGGCGATCACCGGCGTCGGCATTATTATGCTGTCGCTGGCGCTGCTGCTGCTGACCCGCCTTAAACCCGAGCTGGACGGCGGCATCTATACCTATGCCCGTGCCGGTTTTGGCGAGCTGGTCGGCTTCTGCTCGGCCTGGGGCTACTGGCTGTGCGCGGTTATCGCTAACGTCTCATATCTGGTGATTGTGTTCTCCGCCCTGAGCTTCTTTACCGACTCGCCGGGCCACGTGGTGTTTGGCGATGGCAATACCTGGCAGGCCATGCTGGGCGCTTCGGTGCTGCTCTGGCTGGTGCACTGGCTGGTGCTGCGCGGCGTGCAGACGGCAGCGAGTATTAACCTTGTCGCCACCCTGGGCAAACTGGTGCCGCTGGGGCTGTTTGTGGTGCTGGCGATAGCGGCCTTCAATCTCGATCGTTTCCGCTTTGATTTTTCAGGTATCGAGCTGGGCGTGCCGGTTTGGGAGCAGGTCAAAAACACCATGCTGATCACGCTGTGGGTGTTTATCGGCGTGGAAGGCGCGGTAGTGGTTTCCGCACGGGCGAGGAACAAAAAAGACGTAGGACGCGCCACGCTGCTGGCGGTAATTGCCGCGCTGGTGGTCTATCTGTTGGTTACGCTGCTTTCTCTTGGCATTGTGCCGCGAGCGGAACTGGCCCAGATGCGTAATCCTTCGATGGCGGGCCTGCTGAACCGCCTGATTGGCTCATGGGGCGATATGGTTATCGCGCTGGGGCTGATCGTCTCGGTTAGCGGCGCCTATCTCAGCTGGACGATTATGGCGGCGGAAGTGCCGATGCTGGCGGCCGGAAACGGCACCTTCCCGCGCTCGCTGGCGAAGCAGAACGCGCGCGGCGCGCCCTCTGCCTCGCTTTGGCTGACCAATCTGAGCGTTCAGGGCTGCCTGATCCTGATTTGGCTGACCGGTTCCGATTACAACACGCTGCTGACCATCGCTTCCGAAATGGTGCTGGTGCCCTATCTTCTGGTCGGTGCCTACCTGTTTAAAGTCGCTCGCGCGCAGCAGAAAACGGCGGCGCTGATCGTCGCGTTGGGTGCCAGCGCCTACGGTTTGTGGCTACTGTACGCCTCCGGGCCGCTGCACCTGCTGCTTTCCGTGGTGCTTTATGCGCCCGGGATGCTGCTGTTTATCTGGGCGCGCCGCAACGGCCGGGGAAATGGCTATCTGAATAAACTGGAAAAAATAGCGATGGGCGTGCTGATTGCCGGTGCTGCACCGGCAACGTGGATGCTGCTGCGTTAGTGAGAAAAAGCGGGCATGGCGATCGTTAACCGATCGTCATGCTGTTCCAGCGAAAGTGGCTTGACGTACTCTTCGCGGATAGCCTCAAGCTGCTGTTCAGAAAGCGGATAAGGCAGCAGGATTTCAAAGCGTTCAATGTGCTGTTGTTCAGCCAGGGTTATCAATCGGGCGATATTTATCTCATCGCTTACCTGGGTAGAAATGATTTGCAGCGCCAGCGCTTTCAGCCTTTCCGATGGCGGACAGGACTGGTCGGGCGAGTTTTTGGTCACCATGCCGAAAATAGGCATGACGCCGTAAATAGCGTCGACAAAGCTCCAGCGTTTTTTACAGGAAGCCGCGAGAAAATCGATATAGTTCAGGCAGATATGGCAATCCCGTCCCGTTGAAGCCAGCTCTTTATCAGACACCCTTTTCTCCCCTTTCTCCGTTAATCAACGCACCGCGTCGTCAGGCAACAACCCTGTCGAATATAATGACATATTTTACGCCATTTATACTATACATCGAGAGTTATTTAGCCCTGACTTATAGTAGTCAGCGTAAACATTGGGTAATGTTGTTACTCCCAGGTAAAAAAATGTCGCTATGAATAAAATAGTATTCGTTGAGGACGATCGGGATGTGGGCGAACTTATCGCCGCCTACCTGAAGCGTCATGATATTGAAGTGATCGTAGAAAGCCGTGGCGACCGCGCCGAAGCCACCATTGAGGCCGCCATGCCGGATCTGGTGATGCTGGATATTATGCTGCCCGGCAAGGACGGCATGACGCTGTGCCGCGATCTGCGCGCCAGCCAAACATGGTCCGGCCCGATTGTGCTGCTGACCTCGCTGGACAGCGATATGAATCATATTTTATCGTTGGAGATGGGCGCCAACGACTATATCCTTAAAACCACGCCGCCTGCGGTGCTGCTGGCGCGCCTGCGGCTGCATCTGCGTCAGGCCGCGACGCACAGCGGCGACGAGGCGGTGATTGCTCCGGCCATGAGCGCACAGAAAACCCTGCGTTTCGGCACGTTGACCGTGGATGCCGTTAACCGCCAGGTCACGCTGGGCGGCGAAATCATCGCTCTTTCCACCGCTGACTTCGATCTGCTGTGGGAGCTGGCGACGCATGCCGGATCGATTCTTAACCGCGATGCCCTGTTGAAAACGCTGCGCGGCGTGAGTTACGACGGCATGGACCGCAGCATCGACGTGGCGATCTCACGCCTGCGTAAAAAGCTGCTGGACAGCGCAACCGAGCCTTATCGCATTAAAACCATCCGTAATAAAGGCTATCTGTTTGCGCCACACGCCTGGGATACGCAATAAAAATCGTTCGTCTGGCGGATGTCGGTAAAATTTTGTTCTGCCGATCCGTGTCAGGACGATTGTGCAGCAGGCAGCCTTTTTGTTCTGCCGATTCGTTCAAGGACAATCGCGCAGCAGGTAGTCCTGTTTCCGACATTACCAGCCGGGACATGTAACCGAAACAGCGGCTCAGCACTTTAATAAAACCGAATAAACCTGTGACAAGGCCCACCGAAGTGGGCCTTTGCATTTTCAGTGGTAAAATCCGGTATGGCCCGGAGGGCCAAAATGCTGAGCCGCGCTCCGTGGAAGCGGCGGTGGCCCTATATGTTGACTGCCGCTGCCTGCTGTCCCTGGCGCACCAGCATGATGATGCCGGTCTGATGATGGGCTGGAATGATGATGCGTGCCGTCAGCCACTACGCAGCCAGCCAGGGCTGCGCTTCCCAATACTATGAGCAAACCTGATATTACTTTTTTTACAAACATAATCTTTTCCGGTTAAGTAGCACCCGCTCAGAATATGGCTGGGATTTTATACCAACGTTAAATGCAAAGGGAGTTTTACAGCATTCTTCAAATTTAATGCCCAGGATCAATTTAATACAGAAAATTTTTTCTGGCATGAGAAAACATGACACAAAAGCGAACACCCAAGGACATGCATCACTTTTTAGCGCCAAAATCCTTCCTTTCCTGTTCTGAAACCAGACGTTATAAGTTGATGATACCGTGAAAACAGATAAGCCTTTTCAACTTCTCCATAGGGTGAAAGAGGATTTATGCAAAGACACATTAACACATTCCAATTAAATAACTTTTTTGAAAATAAAAATCAAATAACCGCTATAAAAATAGCTATAAGTTCCAATATTAATAATTAAGTAAATCTGTTTTTGGAGAGAAATTCGTTGGGATTTTAAAGAATGTCTCTTTACAATCACCAGAGAAAAACACATAGTATTTTCATCTAATTCCCCTTCAGAAACGGCCTTATTTTAACTATCTTACCGGTAAGCTATTTCAATGGATAAAAGGATGAGTTATGGATAACTACTTAGCGAGAGCCCCCTTCACCCGTTACTTCCTTACAATGGCAGACCTTGAGGCACGGCAACTTTCAAGACTTGCTGCCCAACTGGCGGATCGCCACCTCAGAAATACAGCTGTAAGAATGGATTTCAGAGACAATATACAAAATTTTATCGTTCATCAGTTACAAACTATCCGAACCGCCCGGCAGGATCGTCTCTGCCAGCAATCTCTCAATAATCTGAAGCAGGAAAGAGCGTTTCTGGAAAGTCAGGATCGCCAGCTAAGCATGGGTAATGCTAAAATCGTTGCGACCGCTCAGTTAAGGCAGGAAAATGGAATATGGGGTTATGTAATTAATGGTGTTGGCGTAGTACTGAGTGGGTTTCAGATTGTTGCGGGTGGTGGGATATTAGCGGCTTCGATTGGATCGGGCAACATTATTGGAGTTGCATTTGGTGGTATGCTCGCCTTACACGGTCTTAACGCATTTCAGGAAAGCATTTCTGACTTTTTTGATGGTAAAAACGATCGTATTGGTGATTTAAAACAAGGTTATATCTACGCGGTGAAACTCCCTGGCTTCGATAGCAGAACCGGCAGGCTTGCATATAGCTATATGGATTTATTCTTATCAGCTTATGGTATGTCGCGACTGATTATGAAACCAGAAGCATGGAGGCTGTTTCACTACCTGAGATCGGATTATGTGCGGAACATTAAGAACATGTCACGAACCGACCTTCTGATTGAAATTGGAAGTGATGCCATGACAATTAAATCAATTCATGGTGAACATCATAACTAGCTGTTATTCCTGATAAACAGATATGCCTTGGCACCCAACTTTAACGGTGCCAGAAACCAGAAAACAATCAAAGTAAAAATTAATGTTAAAAAGGTTGATAAAAAATCGGACTGTCCTCTGATAAAATAAGCCCCTCCAAAATAAAAAAGCACAACTAAAAGAAATATTACACATCCAATAAACCTTTTCCTTAAGTCAATCAGCAGCGCCTGATACGTTGTTGTATCTTGTTCAACCCGATGTTTGAGCAAAGCAATTTCCCTGGCACTAAACCCCTGCTCTGAAAGTTTTTCTTCCATTTTAATATTTGTCATCTGTCATCCTTACTTGACGTTATCCCCATCAGTTATAATAACGCGCTCGATGCAAAGGGCAACACAAAACCCCATTTTTTCCGGGGCTATAACTGTACTATCAATAAGCTGTCCATGCTGAAACAGGGGTTCGCCGAATGTATAGCGGCGGTATTCATACTATAAAATTACCTCCCCCCGAGTTTTATACGTTAAGGGAGCAGAAAAAGCTTACGGGATATTTTCCAAAAATTTCCGTGACTCTTCAGCGGCGCGGATTTTGCACCACAAGGATACACAAGCTTTATTTTGTGTTCGTCTCCGGATCGAAGCGTGGTAGCCAGGCCTCTCACTATCGGGACTCTGGAACATCTATCCGGGACAGAGCCGTGAGGCGAGCAGGGTTTTATCGCCGCCCATATCAGTCAAGGCATACATTTTACCTGCTGGAGGCTATCTGCCGACGCAGGCCCGGCTTTCATTGCTAATCGGAGGATGCAGAAATGGTTTACACCGTCTGCTCACCGTGAATAAATGCACTGGGCCGAACTGTTGAACCAGCGCACAGGGGGATTACGTCCTGCCCCCACAGTGCCCTTTCAGCCATCGCGATATAGCTAAATTTATGTTTTTTAGGTAAAAAAAATGAAGAAGCTGTTTATTCAGTTTTATCTGCTGCTGTTTGTCTGTTTTCTGGTCATGGCGATGCTGGTGGGGCTGGTGTATAAATTTACCGCCGAGCGTGCCGGGCGAGAGTCAATGGATGACCTGATGAAAAGCTCGCTCTACCTGATGCGCAGCGAGCTGCGGGAAATCCCGCCCCGCGACTGGAATAAAACCATCGATAATCTGGATCTTAACCTCTCTTTTAAGCTGCATATCGAGCCGATGAACAAGTATCAGCTGGATGCGCCTACCATGCGCCGCCTGCGCGCGGGCGGGATCGTCGCCCTTGATGACGAATACACTTTTTTACAGCACATTCCGCGCAGCCATTATGTGCTGGCCGTGGGGCCGATCCCTTACCTCTTTTTCCTGCACGAAATGCGCATCCTGGAT
Source organism: Erwinia sp. TECH1 (assembly GCF_054057575.1). Lineage (NCBI taxonomy): Bacteria > Pseudomonadati > Pseudomonadota > Gammaproteobacteria > Enterobacterales > Erwiniaceae > Erwinia > Erwinia sp. TECH1. The sequence continues at coordinate 2,547,372 of NZ_JBSRZK010000001.1, forward strand.
ATCGTGCTGCTGGCCTTTATCGGCATTTCGCTGGCGCTGCCGGTGTTTATCTGGATGCGGCCGCACTGGAAAGACATGCTGCGGCTGGAGTCGGCGGCGCAGCGCTTCGGCCAGGGCCATCTGGACGAGCGGATCCATTTTGATAACGCCTCCAGCCTGTTGCGGCTCGGCGTGGCCTTTAATCAGATGGCGGACAATATCAATACGCTGGTGGTCAGTAAAAAGCAGCTGATTGACGGCATCGCCCATGAGCTACGCACGCCGCTGGTGCGCCTGCGCTACCGGCTGGAGATGAGCGATAATCTTAGCGCCAGCGAAGCCGCCGCGCTGAATCGCGATATCGGCCAGCTGGAGTCGCTGATTGAAGAATTGCTGACCTACGCCCGCCTGGACAGGCCAAAGGTCGATCTGCATCTTCAGTCGCTCGATCTGGCTGCCTGGCTGAGCGAACGGCTGGACGATATCCGCATGGTGCATCCCGAATTTACCCTGGAGCTGGATACGCCGCAGCGTCAGAACCTGGGCGTGGCGGACACGCGGCTGATGGAGCGAGTGCTGGATAACCTGGTCAATAACGCGTTGCGCTATGCCCGGCAGCGCCTGCGCGTCGGGCTGTGGTTCGACGGCGATACCGCCTGCTTGCAGGTAGAGGATGACGGGCCGGGCATTCCACTGGCCGAGCGCGAACGGGTATTCGAGCCTTTCGTGCGTCTTGACCCCAGCCGCGACCGCGCGACCGGCGGCTGCGGGCTTGGGCTGGCGATTGTGCACTCGGTAGCGCAGGCCTTTGGCGGCACCGTGACTATCGACGCCAGCCCGCTTGGCGGCGCAAGCGTTCGCTTTTGCTGGCCGGTTGATTTACCCTTAACGCCTCCTCGCGCTGTCTGACAGCGCCATGACTAAAAGGATATCTATGTCATCCGCCTATGCAAATCTGACCCGAACCTTTACCCGTCTTTCCCGCTTCGGCCATCTGTCAGCCATCGCCGGCTGGGATATGATGACCATGATGCCGCCCGGCGGCAGTAGCGCACGCGGCGCGGCGCTGGCCGAACTGAGCGTGCTGCGTCATGAAATCCTGACCGATAAAGCCGTGGCGCAATGGCTGGATCAGGCTGCCAATGAAACCCTGAATGACGTGGAGCGCGCTAACCTGCGTGAGATGCGCCGCGCTTACGATCAGGCCGCCCTGCTGCCTGCCGCGCTGGTCGAGGAAAAATCTCTCGTCGGCGCCCGCTGCGAACACGCCTGGCGTCAGCAGCGCCCCGCCAATGACTGGCAGGGTTTTGCCGCTAATCTGAAGGAAGTAGTAAAGCTGAGCCGGGCGGAAGCCGAGCTGCGCGCGCAGGCGAACGGCCGCTCCCGTTACGATGCGTTACTGGATCTTTATGAGCCTGGCATGACCGCCGCCAAGCTGGACAGCACCTTCGGCGAGCTGAAGCAGTGGCTGCCTTCGCTGCTGGCGCGTATTGTCGAGAAGCAGTCACGCCAGCCGGTTGCCGTACCGGTTGGCCCTTTCGCGGTGGAGTCGCAGCAGCTGCTGGGCAACGCGCTGATGAAGCTGCTTAATTTTGACTTTAACGCCGGGCGACTGGACGTCAGCGCGCATCCGTTTTGCGGCGGCGTTCCGGAAGATGTACGCATTACTACCCGCTACAACGCTAACGAATTTATCAGCGCGATGATGGGCGTGATCCACGAAACTGGCCACGCCTGCTACGAGCAGAATCTGCCGAAGCAGTGGGCCGGTCAGCCCGTTGCACTGGCCCGCTCCACCGCGATTCACGAGTCGCAAAGCCTTTTCTTTGAAAAGCAGCTGGGCCGCAGCACGGAGTTTTTGAGCCTGCTGCTGCCGCAGGTTAAAACGCTGATGGGCGACCGTCCTGAGCTGGAAGAAGCTAACTTTATCGCCCTTAACCAGCGCGTTAAGCCTGGTTTGATCCGCGTGGATGCGGATGAAGTGAGCTATCCCGCGCATATCATTCTGCGTTATGAGATCGAGCGTGCGCTGATCGAAAGCGAGATTGAAGTGGACGACATCCCGACGCTGTGGCAGGAGAAGATGCAGGCGCTGCTGGGGCTGGACACGACCGGCAACTATCGCGACGGCTGTATGCAGGACATTCACTGGACGGACGGCTCGTTCGGCTATTTCCCTACCTACACGCTGGGTGCCATGTACGCGGCACAGCTTTTCAACAGCGTGAAAAAGGCGCTGCCGCAGGTGCACAGCGATATCCGCGAAGGAAATCTGCAACCGATCTTTGACTGGCTACAGCAGAATATCTGGCAGCACGGCAGTCGTTTCACCACCCGTCAGCTGATTGAAAACGCCACCGGCGAAGATCTTAATCCGCGCTTTTTCCGGCAGCATCTGGAAAACCGCTACCTGTAACCAGTTCGCAAGCCCGTCGCGCCGGCGGGCTTTGTACAATCGGTAACACGCCGATACCAATCACTCACGGAAAGCCCGCCGCCCTTCCCTTATAGTCTCTTCACCGGCCCCGCAGTGGGCTGAAAAATGAAATAACACTTTGAGGGTTGTGCAATGAAAAAATTATTCGCTCTGGTTGTAGCCGCTGCTATGGGTATCTCTTCAGTTGCTTTTGCTGCTGAAACCACCGCCGCGCCAGCCACTACCGCACCGGCTGCTTCTACTACCGCCGCGCCAGCTCATGCCGCTAAGCATCACAAAGCGCACAAGAAAGCCGTGCAGAAAGCGCAGGCAGCTAAAAAACACAAGAAAGCCGTTAAACAGCCGGTAGCCCAGAAAGCTCAGGCAGCCAAGAAGGCCCACAAGAAAGCCGTTAAGCCAGCTGCACAGAAAGCGCAGGCTGCCAAGAAAGTACACCACAAAAAAGCGGCTAAACCAGTAGCGCAGAAAGCGCAGGCCGCCAAGAAAGTGCACCATAAAAAAGCAACCAAGCCAGTAGCGCAGAAAGCTCAGGCCGCCAAGAAAGTACACCACAAGAAAGCCGCTAAGCCAGTAGCGCAGAAAGCTCAGGCCGCCAAGAAAGTACACCACAAGAAAACCGCTAAGAAAGCCGCCGCGCCTAAAGCGTAATTGCCGAAGCAAGCCTTCAACTTAGTCTGTTCACTTAAACACCCGGTTCAGCCGGGTGTTTTTTTCCTGGAGTATCGGATGATGGTGCGCCGCTATTTATTCGAAATTATCCTGGCCTGTATGATTATCTGCGGCGCTATCGCCTTTAGCTTCTATCTTTAATACCCGTAGCCTGCTGATTTATAAATTAAACTTCCTTTTTACCGCCAGCCGACTATAGTTATTACCACCTGCGGTTTTTAATCTCCATTCAGAGAGAGACATGCGCCTGAAAGCTTTTTTTTTAATGGGATGTTTAGCCCTTTCATTTTGTAGCCACGCCGGTGACGACGACGCACAGGATGTCAGAACGCTGTTTTTCGGCAAAGACGATCGCCACCCTGTCAGCGATACCGCCAGCCAGCCGTGGGAAGCAATAGGCCAGCTGGAAACCGCCAGCGGCAACCTGTGTAGCGCCACCCTGATTTCGCCTCATTTAGCCCTGACTGCCGGCCACTGTCTGCTGGCGCCGCCGGGCAAAATCGATAAAGTCGTTGCGCTGCGTTTTATCGGGCATGATGGCGACTGGCGCTACGAAATTCACGATGTGGATACCCGGGTCGATCCCGCTTTAGGCAGAAAGCTTAAGGCCGACGGCGACGGCTGGATCGTGCCTTCATCGGCCGCACCTTACGATTACGGGCTGGTCGTACTGCATAACCCGCCTTCCGGCATAACGCCCGTGCCGCTGTTTGACGGCAGCCGCAGCGATCTGACCGCCGCGCTGAAAACGCAACAGCGTCGGGTAACTCAGGCGGGCTACCCGGAAGATCATCTTGATACGCTCTATTCACACAGCAACTGTCTGATTACCGGCTGGGCGCAGAAAAATGTGCTGTCGCATCAGTGCGACACCCTGCCTGGCGACAGCGGTTCGCCGCTCCTGCTAAAAAGCGACAGCGGCTGGCAGCTGATTGCGGTACAAAGCTCTGCACCGGCGGCAAAAGATCGTTACGAAGCGGATAACCGCGCCATTGCCGTCACCGCCTTCCGGGACGGCCTGGAAACGCTGGCGCAGGAATAAAGGGATAAATGAATGCCGTCGGTTTGCGGCATTCAGGCAGGTTTTTAAGCTGTACTAGTGAATATCCTTTTTGCCTTTTCTCCAGCCGGATGCAGCAGGCAAAGCCGCTCACCAATCCTTAACGCGCTTTTACTGCTAATTCTTTTAGCAACAGCTATTTAAGTTTAAGAGCGTCCGCTGGCCTGTATTGCCAGCGGACGAGTTAATCTCAGAGCACTATCTCATCCATTGCCTGCTGAATACGCTTTTCCGAAACCGGATAAGGCGTGCCCAGCTGCTGAGCGAAATAGCTGACGCGCAGCTCTTCAATCATCCAGCGGATCTCTTTTACATCCTCATCATCGCGGCAAACCGGCGGCAGCTTGTTAAACCACCCCTGCCAGGCCTGCTGAACTTTCTCTATCTTGACCATTCTGGCGCGGTCGCTGTGCGGATCGACCGGCAGCTTTTCCAGACGGCGCTCGATAGCCTGCAAATAGCGAAGGGTGTCGGCAAACTTGTTCCAGCCGTTGCCGGTAACGAAACCGCGATATACCAGGCCGTTCATCTGCGCTTTGATATCGGAAAGCGCCAGCGCCATCGTCATATCCACGCGCCCTTTCAGCCGCTTGTTGATAGCAAACACCGCCGTCAGGATCTGCTCGACCTTTTTGGCTATTTCCACCACGGTTTCGTTCAGCTCCGCTCGCACTTTTTCATGCAGCTGGCGGAAGCCCTCTTCCTGCCAGGTCGGGCCGCCATATTCAGCAATCAGCTTGTCCACGCCGCAGGCGATGCAGTCATCTATCAAATCCAGCACTTTGCCATAAGGGTTAAAGTAAAGCCCCAGCTTGGCTTTGTTCGGCAGCTTTTCATGCAGATATTTAATCGGCGAAGGGATATTGAGCAGCAGCAGCCTGCGCTGACCGCGCCACATCGCTTTTTTCTGCTCGTGCTCGGAATCAAACAGCCGGATCGCCACGCTCTCTTTTTCATCCACCAGCGCGGGCCAGGCCTTCACGCTGTAGCTGCCGCGCTTCTGCTCGAAATGGTCTGGCAGATCGCCGAAGCTCCAGATATGCAGGCCGCTCTGCTCCAGCCCGTCATCCGCCACCAGCGACAGCGTTTCCTGCACTTTGGCCTTCAGCTGCTCTTTCAGCGCGGCGAGATCGCGTCCTTCCGCCAGCTTGCGGTTATGTTCGTCCACCACGCGGAAAGTCATTTTAAGATGATCGGGCACCTGATCCCATTGCCAGGCCTCACGGTCGATAGTGACGCCGCTCATCCGACGGAATTCGCGCTCCAGCGCGTCCACCAGCGGCAGCTCCAGCGGCGTGGCGCGCGCCAGAAAAGCGTCGGCGTAATTCGGCGCGGGCACAAAGTTACGGCGTAACGGTTTTGGCAACGACTTAATCAGCGCGATAACCAGCTCCCGCCGCACGCCGGGGATCTGCCACTCGAAGCCTTTTTCCTCAACCTGATTCAGCAGCGGCAGCGGGATATGCACCGTAACGCCATCCGCATCGGTTCCCGGCTCGAACTGGTAGCTCAGCTTCAGCTTCAGGTTGCCCTGCTGCCAAAAGTTAGGGTAATCCAGCTTGCTGATGTTCTCAGCGCCTTCGCGGATCAGCATCTCTTTAGCAAAATTAAGCAGCTCGGGCTGCTCGCGGCTCGCCTTTTTCCACCAGCTGTCGAAATGGCGGGCGGAAATCACCTCGTGCGGAATACGCTGGTCATAAAAGGTAAACAGCGTCTCGTCATCCACCAGGATATCGCGGCGGCGCGATTTATGCTCCAGCTCTTCCACCTCTTCGCGCAGCTTAAGATTAGCGCGGAAGAAGGCGTGACGCGTCTGCCAGTCGCCTTCCACCAGCGCGTGGCGGATAAACAGCTCGCGCGACAGCACCGGATCGATCGGGCCGTAGTTGACCTTGCGCGCCGCTACGATCGGCAGGCCGTACAGCGTGACTTTTTCACTGGCCATCACGGCGCCCTGGCCTTTCTCCCAGTGCGGCTCGCTGTAGCTGCGTTTAATCAGATGCTGCGCCAGCGGCTCGATCCATTCCGGCTCGATACGGGCGGCAATACGGCCCCAGAGACGGCTGGTTTCCACCAGTTCAGCGACCATCGTCCACTTCGGCGGCTTTTTAAACAGGCCGGAGCCGGGGAAAATCGAGAAGCGGGCGTTGCGCGCGCCGGAGTACTCCTGCTTCTCGACGTCTTTCTGACCAATATGGGAAAGCAGCCCGGTCAGCAGCGCAGTATGCACGCCCCGGAAATCCGCCGGTTCGCTGTTCAGCAGAATACCCAGCTCGCGCACCACCTGCCGCAGCTGGGTGTAGATATCCTGCCATTCGCGCACGCGCAGATAGTTCAGGTAGTCCGTTTTGCACAGGCGTCGGAACTGGCTGGACGACAGCGCTTTCTGCTGCTCCTGAAGGTAGTTCCACAGATTGACGAAGGAGAGGAAATCGGACTCTTTGTCGGCAAAACGGCGATGTTTCTCGTCGGATGCCTGCTGTTTCTCTACCGGGCGCTCGCGCGGATCCTGAATTGAAAGCGCGGCAGTGATAATCATCACTTCGCGGGTACAGGCGTATTTTTGCGCCTCCAGCACCATTTTCGCCAGGCGCGGATCGACCGGCAGCTGCGCCAGCGAACGGCCGGAAGGCGTCAGCTTATAGTGCTGGTCGTCCAGGGTTATCGCGCCCAGCTCTTCCAGCAGCTTGACGCCATCCTGAATATTGCGTTTGTCCGGCGCTTCCACAAAAGGAAACGCGCCGATATCGCCCAGCCCCAGCGCGGTCATTTGCAAGATGACCGAGGCCAGATTGGTGCGCAAAATTTCCGGATCGGTAAAGGCCGGACGGCTTAAAAAATCCTCTTCCGAATAAAGGCGGATACAGATGCCCTCGGAAACGCGGCCGCAGCGTCCTTTACGCTGGTTTGCCGACGCCTGGGAAATCGGCTCAATCGGCAAACGCTGAACCTTGGTGCGGAAGCTGTAGCGGCTGATACGCGCCGTGCCGGGATCGATAACGTACTTAATACCGGGCACGGTCAGCGACGTTTCCGCCACGTTGGTCGCCAGCACGATGCGCCTGCCGCTGTGCGACTGGAAGACGCGGTTCTGCTCGGCGTTGGAAAGGCGCGCATAGAGCGGCAGGATCTCCGTATGCGGCAGATCGCGCCGGTTCAGCGCATCGGCGGTGTCGCGAATTTCCCTTTCGCCGCTCATAAAGATCAGGATATCGCCACGGCTTTCCTGACCCAGCTCGTCCACCGCGTCAAAAATCGCCTGTAGCTGATCGCGTTCGGTGTCGTCCGCCTCTTCCACAATCGGCCGGTAACGCACTTCGACCGGATAAGTGCGGCCGGAGACTTCAATCACCGGCGCATGGTGAAAGTGCCGGGAAAAGCGCTGTGGATCGATAGTGGCCGAGGTAATGATAATCTTTAAATCAGGACGGCGCGGCAGCAGCTCGCGCAGATAGCCCAGCAGGAAGTCGATATTCAGGCTGCGCTCGTGCGCCTCATCAATAATGATGGTGTCGTACTGCATCAGCAGGCGATCCTGCTGGATTTCCGCCAGCAGGATACCGTCGGTCATCAGCTTGATCTGGGTCGTTTCGCTGACCTGATCGTTGAAGCGCACCTTGTAGCCCACGCAGCCGCCGAGCGAGGTTTCCAGCTCGGCCGCAATGCGATCGGCCACGGTTCTCGCCGCCAGACGACGCGGCTGGGTGTGACCAATCAGCCCCGTGATGCCCCGGCCCAGCTCCATGCAAATCTTCGGCAGCTGGGTGGTTTTCCCCGAGCCGGTTTCGCCTGCCACAATCACCACCTGGTGATCGCGAATAGCCTCGGCGATTTCCTGTTTCTTCTGGCTGACCGGCAGGTTTTCCGGGTAGCGGATGGTCGGCGTGGCCGCTTTCCGCAGCGCCACGCGCTGTTCCGCCGCGGCGATTTCGCCGCTCAGCTCATCGGCTATCGCCTGCTGAGCCGCAGGGTTCTTCACTTTTTTTGCGCCGTGCAGGCGCTTTTGCAGCCGCTGACGATCTCTGAGCATCAGCGCGTCCAGGCGCGGCGCCAGCGTCGTTAAAGGCGTACGGGGAGTATCAGACATAAAAAAGCTCGCTAATCGCCAGCAGGCTGGCAAACAATAAAGTATGAATAAAAAATTTTGCGTATTGTAGCACAGACAACCACTTAGCTACGGCTGCGGCGCGCTAACCTTGTTCAGTAAATTCGAACACGGGCTTCAGAATATTGCACTATCCCTACGGCTGATTTGCCAATAGAGTGTAAGTCATTGAGCGGACACATCCGCATAACAAAGGAAATTCATTATGAGCAAAGTTTTAGTACTGAAATCGAGCATTCTCGCAGGCTACTCACAGTCCAACCAGCTGGCCGATCACTTTGTTGCAGAGTGGAAAGCGGCGCACAGCGGCGATGAGATCGTGATCCGCGATCTGGCTGCAAATCCGATTCCGGTACTGGACGGCGAACTGGTCGGCGCGCTGCGTCCTTCCGATGCTGCTCTGACGCCGCGTCAGCAGGAAGCCCTGGCGCTTTCCGACGAGCTGATTGCTGAAATTCAGTCTGTGGATACCGTTGTTATTACGGCGCCGATGTACAATTTCAACATCCCGACGCAATTAAAAAACTACTTTGACCTGATTGCCCGCGCCGGCGTAACTTTCCGCTACACCGAGAAAGGCCCGGAAGGTCTGATCGTCGGTAAAAAAGTGATTGTGATCACCAGCCGCGGCGGCATCCATAAAGATACGCCAGCCGATCTGCAAACGCCTTACCTGAAGCTGTTCCTGGGCTTCCTGGGTCTGAGCGACGTACAGTTCGTTTACGCTGAAGGCATGGCATACGGCCCGGAAGCGGCCACCAAAGCCAGCGAAGAAGCGAAAGCCACGCTGAACCAGCTGGTTAACGCCTGATCTTTTCCTCAGATCTCGCCTGAAAAAGCAGCCGCCCGGCTGCTTTTTTATTGCCGCAGCGGCGCATCCTCGCCGTTTTTCAGCAGCGTCTGCACGTCTTTGTCCGCTTTAATCACGATTTCATGCTCGATTTTCACGTTCATATTGATGGTAATCGGCTCTTTTGGGGCAGCGACCTCAATACGGGGCACGCAGCCGCTGAGCAGCATCCCCGCGAGGATCGGCAGAGCTGTTTTCATTCGGTTTTTCCTTGTGCTGACAGCGTGGCGTGCTGCTCTGTCCAGGATTGCAAATTGTCACCAAAGCGCAGGCTACGCCACAGCTGAAAAATATTTTCCTGCTGCGTGTAGTGCAGCGAGACGTGCTGATTTTTATCGCTGAAGCGGCTGGTGCCGTTGACCTGCGCCGTCATGGTCATCTCGCCTTTATTATCAATATTCAGCGTGGCCCGACTGCGGGAAATTTCCATATAGCGTAGCCAGTCCATCGCCGCGCCGGTGGCAATATTACCGGAAGCCAGCGCGTCGGCGAAATCTTTATCCAGCCGCAGCGTCAGCGGGCCGCTGTTGGTGATCCAGCCCTCTTTGACCAGCCAGGCAGAGTTTTGCAGCCACAGCGGCAGCGCGCCGTCAACGCGGCCGGACATGGCGATTTTTTTCGGCTGAATGGCCGTTACCAGCTCGCTCATGCTGATAGCTTTCAGCCGTAGCGTGGCCGCTTCGGTTTGCGGTAGCTGAAGGCTAAGCAAACTCAGCTCGCCGCCCAGCACCTCCACCCCGACGTTGCTCAGGCGCAGCGGCCGGGCGGCGCTCCACGGATACCAGCCCTGAAGATCGGCGCGAATATTTTTTAGCGCAAACTGGTTTTTAATTGCCTTGATGCGCAGCGAAACCGGGCCTTTGGCGCCAAAGTACCACTGGCCCGCTTGCAGCCTGAACGGCAAAGAGAAATCGATGCCGGTAAACTGGTTATCCGGCGTGCGCACGCTGCCGTCGCTGACCACCCAGTGGCCGCCTGCGGCAAAACCCTGATCCGCCGCCGCTGAAAAAGCGACCTGAGCTTTCAGCGTGCCGCCGCGAACAGACATTTTCAGATCGTCGTTCAACAGTGACTGGAAAACCCTTAGCGACTGCTGCGGCCACCAGGCCTGGCCACGCAGCCGCGTACCGTCCCAGCGGCCCTGTATCCGTACCGGGCCGACCGGATCGGCGGTCAGTTTGCCCTTATAGAGGAAACGAGCGGGATCGCTACCGTTGAGGTCAAGCATTAACTCTGCGGGCGGCAGATAGCCGCCGCTGTCGAGGCTGGTGCGCTGCGCGTTGAGCCGCAAGCTTGCGCTAAAAGCAGGGGTTTTCTCGTCGCGTAGCCAGCGAACCGGCCTGGCCAGCGTTAGCCTGGGCGCGGCCATTGTTACCCCGCCGTAGCGAATTTGATCGAATCCGGTGGACAAAGAAGCGAGTTCAATCTGCCGATCCTGCCAGCTTCCACGCCCTTTTACATCCCATTTGGCCGCCAGCGGCGCCATCAGCCCGTCGCCCCAATAGCGCCACAGCCAGCGGCCTTTGTCCGGCCAGAATCCCGTGGCGCGACCGTCCAGATGCAGGCGGAACCGTCCCATCTGGTTATCGTGCGCGCTAAGAATGGCCTGTAGCCGCCCCTCGATGCCCGCTGAAGAGACCGCCACGCCGGAAAGCGGCCAGCGCGCTTCGTCCACCTCCAGCGTAGAGAGCAGACGCCCGCGCATCCGCAACAGCGCGCCGGGCTGAAGGCGCAGCACGGGATCAAGCAGCGGGCCCTGTAGCTTGCCGGGAATGCCGGCGAAAAAAAGCAGCTGCGCCAGTTTGCTCTCGCCCGTCAGGCGAAACGGCAGCTCGCTCTGCGTCCAGTCCAGATGGCCCGGCCCGACTGACAGCACGACGTTGCCTTTGCCGCCGCGTCCCTGCGTCAGCACATTGAGTCTCCCTGTGACTTCCATCCCCGGCAGCCCTTGCCGCCAGTCTTTTAGCGTCAGGGCCACGCCGCCGGACACCGGTTGTGCGGCCCAGGGCCAGCGCCATTTGCCCTGGCTAATCGCAATTTGCTGCGCGGAAACCCGCCACGGCAGCAGCAGCAGCGGCTCCTCCAGATCCTGCGCCCTGAGGGTCAGCGTGCCGCTGTTCTGCTGCCAGTTGAGGCTGGCCCGCAGCGGCTGTGGAACGCTGGCCGTTTTCAGCGTGGCCGCCAGCTCGCCGCTATCCGGCAGCCGGTCAGGTATTTTCGGCAGCGTCAGCAAACCGTTCATGGTGATGGGATCGGTCGTGCCCGCTACGCTAAGCGCCAGCGACTGTACATCCAGCTGTTGGCCCGCCAGCACGGCCCGTAACGAAAGGTTTTCGCCCTGCCAGTGAATAAGCTGCCGTTGTGGATCGAGGTTGAGCCGTAGCGCTCCCGCCCAGCTTTGCCAGGGAAGCAGGCTGACGCGCTCAATGGCAACGTCTGCTTTTGGCAGCATTGACTGCCACTCCGCCAGCGAACGCGGCGCGGCAGGCTGATCGCTGCTTGTCGACAGCTTGCTGAAACAGGCGCTGTTGACTTCAAGTAGCGTCGCACCCAGCTTCCAGCGGCCTTCGGCGCTTCCCAGCGTCACATTGCTCGCCCTCGCCAGCTCGCAGTCGCCTGTGCGATAGCGAAGGCCGGGCAGCCACAAGGCGCCTGAACGCCAGCGGGGGTTGCCATCCAGCCTGACCGTGGTGGCAGCGGGCAGCCAGAAGCCCGCCAGCCGCGGCAGCCACCAGCTCAGCGTCAGCAGTCCGGCGCCGCTTAAAACCGCAGCGGCCGCGATGGCAATAATAAATAGCTTCCAGCCCCGGCCCATACTTCAATCCATTCCTTATGTTAAGGCGTAAATCATGGCACGTCCTGCGCGCCGCGAGAAGATTTTAGCGGGTAATTATTCACCTGCCGAACAAATATTGCCTGCCATTGGCTGACTAGCCGTCCAATGCGAAGTATTGTTAAGGGAGAGCTGTCTGACGGATACAGGAGATCATGCATGAAACTTGCGGTATACAGTACCAAACAGTACGACCGGAAATATCTTGAGCAGGTTAACGAAAGCTATGGATTTGAGCTGGAATATTTTGATTTTCTGCTGACCGCGCGCACCGCGAAGACGGCGGCTGGCTGCGACGGCGTCTGCATTTTCGTTAACGACGATGGCGGCCGCGAGGTGCTGGAGGAGCTGGCGTCGCTGGGCGTCAAATATATCGCGCTGCGCTGCGCCGGATTCAATAACGTGGATCTGGAGGCGGCAAAAACGTTGGGATTGAAAGTGGTGCGCGTGCCGGCCTATTCGCCTGAAGCCGTAGCGGAACACGCCGTTGGTATGATGATGACGCTGAACCGCCGTATTCACCGGGCTTATCAGCGAACCCGCGACGCCAACTTCTCGCTGGAAGGCCTGATCGGCTTCAATATGCACGGTCGTACCGCCGGTATTATCGGTACGGGCAAAATCGGCCTTGCCACGCTGCGTATCTTGAAAGGATTTGGTATGCGGCTGCTGGCTTTCGATCCTTATCCCAATCCCCAGGCGCTGGAACTGGGTGCCACCTACGTCGATATCAAAACGCTGTTCAGGGAATCGGATGTGATTTCGCTCCACTGTCCGCTAACACCCGAGAATAATCATCTGCTGAATATGGCGGCTTTCCAGCAGATGAAAGATGGCGTGATGATTATTAATACCAGCCGTGGCGGCCTGATTGATTCTCAGGCGGCGATTGACGCGCTAAAAATGCAGAAGATCGGCTCGCTGGGTATGGACGTTTACGAAAACGAACGCGATCTCTTTTTCGAAGATAAATCTAATGACGTTATTCAGGACGATATCTTCCGTCGCCTGTCCGCCTGCCATAATGTTCTGTTTACCGGCCATCAGGCTTTCCTGACGGCAGAAGCCCTGACCAGCATTGCCGAGACCACCTTGCAAAATCTGCAGCAGCTGGAAAAAGGCGATCTCTGCGATAATGAGCTGACGGGCTAACGCCGGTTTTTAGCGGGCGCAGCTGCCGCTGGCCAGCGCGCTTTCGCCGCAGCGACGCCCGTTGGCCAGCTGGCACATGCCTACAGCACTTCCATCCAGCTGGCGCGAAAGCGCCAGCGTTCCCCCGGCGTCTGAACAGGCGCTGGCGGCCAGATCGGACATCACGACTTTAGGCGGCACGTGGGCGCTGGTAGCCTGCTGCGGCGGCTCGTTATCGTGGCTACAGCCGGTAAGCAGGACGCAACCAGCAAGCAGAAATATCGCTGCTCTCATCAGAAAACTCCGGAAGAAGGACTTGGGCGTGGGTCAGCATATGTCAGGATGCCGTCAGGGTCGAGCGCAGTCACGAATATTTACTAAATTAAAAATAATGAATGGCAATAGCCGCTGGTCTGATTTTACCAATAAGGTCATCAACGCAGACAGTAGTGACAGTGTCACCAGGATGAACCTGGCGCCCGCCTGAAGCTGAGCATAAGCGTGACGTTGTCACCTTCGTCGACTTTTAGCTGTTGGCATTACGTGCGTTGACACTAAAGCCTGGCTGAATAAATAGCGTAACGACCTGAAGGCTTAAGCAATTTATGGCATGATAGCTTTCTCTCTTCGGCAGCTAATCCTGTCGAACGGAAACGGCCTTACACCGGGTTTTATCTAAGGAGAATAAAATGAGCGACAAACATGTGCGTATCGTGGCGAAGTTTACCGCCAGAGCAGGTAAAGCAGACGAACTGAAGAAAGTGCTAAACGCGGGCGTTAAGCCGGCACGCGCGGAAGAAGGCTGTATTCATTATGACCTGTACCGCAGCGTAGAAGACGGCAACGTGTTCCTTTTTCACGAAACCTGGCAGGACGCGCAGGCTGTAGAGACGCATGGCAATCAGCCGCACTTTAAAACGCTGATGGCCGATGCCGAACCTCTGGTGGCGCAGCCGCCGGAAGTGCTGAAGTTCTGAAGCAAGAACACCCTGTTCAGGGTGTTCCGGGCCTGCCGGCGCCGCTACTTCAAAAGTCGGGCGCGGCAGGTTTTCCCTTTGATTTTCACCTGCTGCAACTGCTTCATCACCTGGCGCGCGCTGCTCTGACGGATAGCGACATACGCCTGCGTTGGGCCAATATCGATTTTACCGATAGCGTCGCCGCTCAGCCCTGCCTCACCGGTTAACGCGCCCAGAATATCGCCAGGGCGGATTTTTGCCTTACGCCCGCCGTCCAGGCTCAGCGTCGCCATTTCCGCAGGTAGCGGACGAGGCGCCACGCTTTTCAGCTCCGACACGCTGCGCCAGCTCAGCTTCTGCTGTAAAAAGTCTTCCAGCGCGTGGGCGCGGATCATCTCGTCCGGCGCAACCAGACTGATCGCCAACCCTTCCGCACCCGCGCGGGCCGTACGGCCAATGCGGTGCACGTGCACTTCCGGATCGTACGAAAGCTGATAGTTGACCACCATTGCCAGCGCTTTAATATCCAGTCCGCGCGCGGCGACATCCGTAGCCACCAGCACGCGACAGCTGCCGTTGGCAAAACGGATCAGCACCTGGTCGCGGTCGCGCTGTTCCAAATCGCCATGCAGCGCCAGCGCGCTGATTTGCTGCCCTTCCAGCGCGGCGGCGATATCGTCGCATTCGCGTCGGGTGTTGCAGAACACCACGCAGGAAGACGGCTGCTTATCGCTAAGCAGGCCGATTAACGCGGGCAGTTTCTCTCGCGAGCCGGCTTCATAAAAAGTTTGCTCAACCGCTGGCAAATCGCTGACCACATCTGTTTCCACGCTCAGCGGATCGCGCTGAACACGCTGGCTAATCTTTGCGATATCCTGCGGCCAGGTCGCGGAGAACAGCAGCGTCTGACGCGCGGGCGGCGTGTGGCTGATAATGGCGTCGATATCATCGCGGAAGCCCATCTCTAACATGCGGTCGGCTTCGTCCAGCACCAGCGTACTTAGCTGGCCCAGCTGCAAGGTTTCACGCTTCAGATGATCCAGAATACGCCCCGGCGTGCCGACGACAATATGCGGCGCATGCACCAGCGAATCACGCTGGGCGCCCATCGGCTGGCCGCCGCACAGGGTCAGGATTTTGATATTGGCGGTAAAACGCGCCAGGCGACGCAGCTCTTTGGTGACCTGATCGGCCAGCTCGCGCGTCGGGCAAAGCACCAGCGATTGGGTAACAAACTGCGTGGCGTCGATGCGCTGCATCACGCCAAGGCCGAAAGCGGCCGTTTTGCCGCTGCCCGTTTTTGCCTGCGCGCGGACGTCGCGACCTTCCAGGATCGCCGGTAACGATGCGGCCTGAATGGGGGTCATGGTGTGGTAGCCCAGCTCGTTCAGATTGGCGATCTGGCTGGCTGGCAGGGAAGTCAGGGTTGAAAAAGCGCTCACAAATTACTCTCTGAAAAACCGGAGGGGAAATTGCCGCTGAGTGTAGCAGAAAAGCGCTGGCGGACGTTACTGCCGCGGAGGGAATTGTGTGCCGGGCCGACGAAGGGATGCACGGGCAGCAAAAGCAGCGGCTGAAAAAAGCAGGCGCGGCTTCCGCTGCACGGTTAACGACGGGGAGCGGCCTCCCCGGCTTACTCAGATATTGGTGACGTCGATAAACATCGCTTTATCAATGTTGGTAGAGGAAACCGTCGCTTCGGTAAAAGCGTACTCCTCTCTTTCGCCTTCGCGATCCAACGGCAGATTGACGAAATCGAACAGATTGCGATCCGCCAGCTGGCTTGGACTGACGTTTTGCAGCGATTTGAATACGCTTTCCACGCGTCCAGGCTCTTTTTTATCCCACTCGGCAAGCATTGCTTTAATCGCCTGACGCTGTAGGTTTTCCTGCGATCCGCAAAGGTTGCAGGGAATAATCGGGAAGTCTTTCTGCTCAGCATAGGCGATCAGATCTTTTTCGCGGCAGTAGGCCAGCGGCCGGATAACCACATTGCGGCCATCGTCGGAACGCAGCTTGGGCGGCATTGCCTTCATGCGCGCGCCGTGAAAAATATTCAGAAACAGGGTTTCCACAATATCATCAAGATGGTGGCCCAGCGCGATTTTGGTGGCGCCGATGCGTTCTGCAAAAGAATAGAGCGTGCCGCGGCGCAGTCTTGAACAAAGCCCACAGGTGGTTTTGCCTTCGGGAATTTTCTCTTTTACAACAGAGTAAGTGTCTTTATCCACGATATAGTAAGGGATATTCAGGCTCTCGAAGTACTCTGGCAAAATATGCTCGGGAAAACCAGGCTGCTTCTGGTCGAGATTCACGGCGACCACCTCAAACTTCACGGGCGCAACCTTTTGCAGACCCAGCAAAATATCCAGCATGGCAAAGGAATCTTTACCGCCGCTCATGCAGGCCATCACCACGTCATTCTCTTCAATCATGTTGTAATCAATGATGGCGTTGCCGACGTTTCTTCTGAGGCGCTTTTGCAACTTGTTGAATTCGAGCGTCTCTTTTCTTGTATCAGTCTGATTCATAAATACTTATTACGCCGAGCGGACAAACCGGCGGCGGGTTTCCTGGTTGAGCGTTGGACTGTCGCGGATTATACGGGTTTTTAACAGAGGTGGAAATATTCGGGAAGCGGCCGTCAGCTGCAAAAAAGGCCGGCGATGTTAACCGGCCTGGCCGTGCTACATATGCGGCGGCGGATCGGTGATGGGATCCGGCATATCAGGCGGCGGATCGGGCATCGGCTGCGGTGTTGGAATAGGATCGGGAATCGGTACGGGATCGGTCGGCACCGGATCGGAAGCTCTTGGTGTATCCATTACGTAGTCGGACAGCATATCTTCCTCCTCGAACATAAGGTGAACTGTAAGCATAGGCACCACCGCCAGCGCTGGCAAACGGGCAAAAAAAAGCCGGCTTACGCCGGCCTGTATGAATTAAAAATGCTATGCAGTAATTCAAAAAAGGAAGTAAGACAATATGGAGCGCAACGCCCATCGCTTGACGTTGCATTCACCTGCGAGAAAGAGTTTGCCCCAGCCGTCTGCTCCTTTTATTGATATCGATCAGCTTTATTGCCCCTTTTTGCGCTTTATCGCGGCAGAGTGGCGGTAAATTACAGCCATTTACGGCGACGTAACCACCAGGCAACGCCAAGCACCAGCGCCACTAACAAAAAGCAGAAGGTGGCAAAGCCGAAGCGCCACTCGCCGCCCGGGATGCCGCCAAGGTTGACGCCAAACAGGCCGGTGAGAAAGGTTGTCGGTAAAAAGACCATCGCCAGCAGCGACATGGTATAGGTGCGACGGTTCATTGCTTCCGCCATCACCGTGCTGATTTCATCCGACAAGACTGCCGTGCGCGCCACGCTGGCATCCAGGTCGTCCAGCCCACGACCCAGCCTGTCGGCGATATCCTGCATGCGTCGTCGATCGTCATCGCTCATCCACGGCAGCCTTTCACTGGCGATACGCGAAAATACGTCGCGCTGAGGCGCCATATAGCGCCGCATAATAATCAGCTGTTTACGGATCAGCGCCAGCTCGCCTCTGGGCGGCACCTGCTGATCGACTACCGCATCTTCCAGTTCGATAATTTTATCGTGTAGGTCCTCAATAAACTCGCTGGTGTGATCGGTTAAGGCGTCGCAAACGTCCACCAGCCAGCCGCCGCCGTTGGTGGGGCCGTTGCCGTTTTGCAGATCGGTCAGCACTTCATCAATAGCGAACACCTTACGCTGGCGGGTAGAAACAATGAGCCGGTCATTAATAAATACCCGCACAACCACCAGCTGATCGGGACGCGATTCGGTGTTCAGGTTGACGCTGCGTAGCGTAATCATCGTTCCGTCGCCCAGTCGATTGACTCTTGGGCGCATACTGTCGCCGCCCAGGGCGTCCCGCACGGCGTCCGGGAGCAGCGGCGTGGACATCAGCCATTCTGCGCTTTCCCGGTGGGTGTAATTCAGGTGCAGCCAGCAGGGCTTGTCACAGTGAATTACGTCTTTATCATCAATCGGGATCAGTCCGCCCTTTCCGTCCAGCTGGCAGGAAATAATGGCGTCCGATACCTGTAAGGCCTTGCCTGCTATGCTTTCCACAACCTTTCCTCGCAGCATAATCAATGCGATACAGTCTAGCCTGCGCGAATGCCAATGCAAAACCTCCTTTCTGAGCACACAGGTTAAAAAGCGTGTCAGTGTGCAAATAAAACTCGATCCGCCTCACGATTCAGTCATCAACCCATCGCCGATGCTTGTTATTTGTTCGCCTTTAAGAAACTATCCTGAATGCTAATCAGGGTTGTCACTGTCTACGCAGGCAAAACCTGAACCGCTTATTTTCATGCCCGTGACGAAAATAAGCGGTTCAGGTTTTTTTTGGTTTTTTTCAGTTAAGGCGAAGGTGCAGGGAGCGTTTTATGAACTATCAGCAGCTGGCCCAACAAATTCTGCAAGGCGTGGGCGGCCGGGAAAACATAGCGTCACTGGTACACTGCGCGACCCGACTGCGCTTCAGGCTTAAATCCGTAGCGCTGGCCGATACGGCCTCGCTAAAAAACAATCCGGGAATTATTACGATCGTCGAGAGCGGCGGTCAGTATCAGGTGGTGATAGGCAATCATGTCGGCGACGTCTATCAGGCGCTGTTGAGCGAAGGCGGCTTAAGTGAAGGCGAACAGGCTGCCGCTGCGCCCGTAAAACTGTCTCTCTTTAATCGTTTTATCGATATCGTTTCGGGCATTTTCACCCCGTTCCTTGGCGTAATGGCCGCTTCCGGCGTGCTGAAAGGCCTGCTGGCGCTGGCGCTGGCGATCGGGCTGCTGCAGGAGCAGAGCGGCAGCTATCGGGTTCTTTTCGTCGCCAGCGATGCGCTGTTTTATTTTTTCCCCCTCGTGCTCGGCTACTGTGCCGGTAAAAAATTCGGCGGCAACCCTTTTACGTCGATGGCGATTGGGGCTGCGCTGGTGCATCCCTTAATGCTGGAAGCCTTTAATCAGGCGCAAAGCGGCGAAGCGCCGCTCTCCTTTTTCGGCGTTCCTCTGATCCTTATCAATTACGCCTCGTCGGTGATCCCCATTTTACTCGCCGCCTGGGTCGCCAGCCTGCTGGAGAAAATGGTTAATTCGCGCCTGCCGGATGCCATCCGGAATTTTATTACGCCGCTGCTTTGTCTGGGGGTGGTGGTACCGCTGAGCTTTTTAGTTATCGGTCCGGTCGCCACCTGGCTCAGTAACCAGCTGGCTGACGGCTATCTGTGGATTTACGCCCTGAGTCCGCTGATCGCCGGGCTTTTCCTCGGCGGTTTCTGGCAGGTGCTGGTTATTTTTGGCCTGCACTGGGGGCTGGTGCCGCTGATGATTAATAACCTCAGCATGCATAGCCAGGACTTTATGATGCCGCTGCTGTTCGCCGCCGTAATGGGCCAGAGCGGCGCGACGCTGGGCGTGCTGCTGCGAACCCGCGATCGCAGGCTGAAAGGCATTGCCGCTTCCGCCTTCAGCGCCACCATTTTTGGCATTACCGAGCCGGCGGTTTATGGCGTCACTCTGCCTAACCGCCGTCCCTTTATCTTTGGCTGTATCGGCGGCGCGCTGGGCGCGGCGCTGATCGGTTTTTACCATGCCAGCGTTTATTCGTTTGGACTGGCCAGCATCTTTACGATTTTTCAGAGCGTGCCTAAAACGGGCATTGATATCACCGTTTATGCCGTACTGGCAGGGGCCCTGCTGTCGCTGATTTTTGCGGCCGTCGCCACTTACTTTTTCGGTCTTGCTCCACAGCAGGAAACCGAAACCCTCGTCGATGCGACGCCGGAGCCTCCCCCGGAAAAGCTGACGCACACCTTTACCCTGACCAGCCCGCTAAGCGGCAAAGTAGTGCCGCTGGAACAGATCGCCGACGAAACCTTTGCCAGCGGCCTGCTGGGGAAAGGCGTAGGGATTGTGCCCGACTGCGGTCGTGTCGTTTCCCCACTGGACGGTCGCGTGGCTTCGCTGTTTCGCACCGGACACGCGATTGGCCTGATCGCCGAAAACGGCGTGGAGCTGCTGATCCACGTCGGGCTGGATACGGTACAGCTGAACGGCAACTATTTCACCGTTCACGTGGCGCAGGATCAGCCAGTGCGCCGTGGGGAGCTGCTCATTGAGTTCGATCTTCCGGCCCTGCGTGAAGCCGGTTATGACCTGACCACGCCCGTCATCATCAGCAACAGCGACGACTATCTTGACGTGCTTCCCGCCAGCGATCGGGAACAGGTAGCGGAAAACGGCGCGTTGCTGAAGCTGATTATGTAACTGCTTAAGGAGCAATTATGCATACATTTCCACAAAACTTTCTTTGGGGCGGCGCGATGGCCGCTAATCAGGTTGAGGGAGCATGGCGGGAAGGTGGTAAAGGCCTGTCGACCTCCGATCTGCAACCGCACGGCATTTTTGGCGAACGCGTTGCGCGCCAGCCGGGCGATTTTAACATCAAGGATATTGCCATCGATTTTTATCATCGCTATCCGGAAGATATCCGGCTGTTCGCCGAAATGGGCTTCACGGTGTTACGCATCTCCATCGCCTGGACACGCATTTTCCCACAGGGCGACGAGGAGCAACCCTGCGAGGCCGGACTGGCTTTTTACGATCGCCTGTTTGACGAGATGGCTAAATATAATATTGCGCCGATGGTGACGCTTTCGCATTACGAAATGCCCTACGGCCTGGTCAGCAATTACGGCGGCTGGGGCAACCGTCAAACAATTGTTTTTTTTGAACGCTATGCCCGCACGGTATTTGAGCGCTACAGGCACAAAGTAAAATACTGGCTCACCTTTAATGAGATCAATATGTCACTGCATGCGCCTTTCACCGGCGTAGGCCTGCCGGAAAACAGCAGCAGACAGGCGATATACCAGGCCATTCACCATCAGCTGGTGGCAAGCGCACGGGCAGTAAAAGCCTGCCATCAAATTGTGCCTGAAGGCAAAATCGGCAATATGCTGCTGGGCGGCCTGCTTTATCCTCTGACCTGCCGTCCTGAAGATATGCTCGAAGCGCTACAAAAAAATCGTGAATGGCTGTTCTTTGGCGATGTACAGGCGCGCGGCGCTTACCCACCCTATATGGCACGCTTTTTTAAACAGCAAGGTATCGAAATAGCTATCAGCGAGCAGGACAACATCGATCTGCGCGAACCCGTTGATTTTATCTCCTTCAGTTATTACATGAGCGGCTGCGCCACGGCGGATAAAACAGCGGCCCTGGCGCGTGGCAACGTGCTGGATATGGTGCCGAACCCACATCTTCCCGCCTCTGAATGGGGATGGCAGATCGACCCGCAGGGACTGCGGCTGCTGCTGAATATGCTTGCCGATCGCTATCAAAAGCCGCTGTTTATCGTGGAGAACGGCCTGGGCGCCAGGGATAAGGCAGAAGCGGATGGCGCAATCAACGACGATTATCGCATCGCTTATCTGAACGATCATCTGGTGCAGGTGCGTGAAGCCATTAAAGACGGCGTGGAGGTCTGGGGCTATACCAGCTGGGGGCCAATTGATTTAGTGAGCGCCTCGAAAGCCGAGTTTTCCAAACGCTACGGTTTTATCTATGTCGATCGCGACGACCAGGGAAACGGTACGCTGGCGCGCAGGCCCAAAAAGAGTTTTTGGTGGTATCGCGAGGTTATAAAAACCCAGGGTGCCTCTCTGAGCCAGCGGTGAATAAATCCAGGCCGGACATGCTCAATCCGGAGGGCAGTTAACGCCTTCCGGCAATGTCGTTAATAGCCTGCCTGAATCGGTTAAAGGAATAACGGATGAGAAAGATCGCTTACACCTTTAAAGTCAGAACGCTCATTACGCCAATCGTTTTTGGCCTGATGGTTTCAGGCCCGCCCGCTTACGCCAGCGAAGCCTGGCAGGGAGAGGCCCTGGGCTTTGTTCCTTCCACGCCAGGGCTGCTCGGCGACATGGGTGGGGTAAGGCCGGTTCTGGAGGCGGATGGTTTCCATTTCAACCTCGGCTATTTAAGTCAGGTTGCTTATAATGCTGCCGGTGGTTACAACCACGATCGTCATGCAGCCTATATCGATCAGTTTTCGCTGACGTTCGGGCAGGATCTTGAAGACCTGACGAATATTGCCGATGCCAAAATCGAGGGCAATATTGTTAATCGCAATCACGATGACAGCCTGACCTTTAAACGATTACAGGATCCCAGGGTCAGCGCTAACGATATTGCTCAGGAAAGCTCCGGCCGGGGTTCCATCACCCGTCTGGGCTGGTTAACTTTCGCCCGGACCTTTCACGATCGCCGTCTGCACTGGCGCATTGGTATGATGAACAAGGTGCAGGATTTCGATCAAATAATCCCCTGTGACTTTCAGCTACTTTCGCAGTGCGGCGGCAAATCAGCTAACTCTTTTACCTGGTATAACTGGAACGTGCATTACTGGGGAACCACGCTGCAATATAAACTTAACGATGAGCTGACCTTAAAAAGCGGCATAATGGAGCAGAACCCAAATGCTGAGTCGCGCGGCCATGCCTGGAGCGGGTCAACCAGAGGCAGCAAAGGCGTGGTGCTGCCGTTGGAGCTGGAAATAAAAACTCGCATAAATAACCTGCCCGGAATTTATAACCTGGGCCTGCTGTTTACCAATGCGACGCAAACCGATTTTTATGCCGGAAAGTCCCAGGCTACCGGCGCTGACGATGCGGAAGGTTATCGTAGCCATCATCGAACCTGGTTTCTGTACGGCGGCTTTAACCAGCAGCTTACCCGACACAAAGACGATGCCACCCGCGGGCTGAGCTCTTCATTCAGTATGAGTTTAAGCGATAGGCGCAGTAACCTGCTGCATCGGGTCGCAGCCGTTTCGTTACGCTATCACGGCCTGGCCGATGCACGGCCCGATGACTGGCTGGGACTGGGCGCTACATGGATTGAAATAAGCAAGGATTACCGCCGGAACCAGCAATACCTTAACGAGCTACAGGGAACACACGACGATGTCGATGCGCTTTATCACCCTCTTCCTGGTCACACCGTCAACGCCGAGCTCTACTATCGCCTGCGTGCGACCTCGTGGTTGGAGGTTCAGCCAGTAGTGCAATACTGGCACCGTCCCGGTGCTTTACGGGAAACGCAGGACGCCTGGGTAACAGGAGTAAAAACGGTTATTACTTTCTGATTAAAAACATCGGCACGCCGCGATGAATTTTCCGCCGGTATGGGAGACTTCAGGCGGCGTTCTCTGATAGTGGATTTGTAAGCAGCCCTGATAAGGTTTGAAATCTGTAGCCTGTAATCCATAGCACGTAAGGCATAACTGATAATGCTTACTATAAGCCGCGGCCCGGTATCCCGATACCAGATTTCGTCGCCCTGCTCTTTGTCAGGCCTGCCCTGCGAGCTTACGCCTCATCCTCATGCTCTTCCAGGGCCAGCGTCTCTTTTCTGACCCGCTCAATATGAATGGTCAGAAACATGCGCTCTTCCGTTCCCAGCGTATAGGCATAATTTTTTACGATATGGCGGTCGATCTTCTCAACGCAGCGATAGGCTTGTGGGTAGCGGTTGCGCACCACGTCGTGCAGCGAGCGGTCGTCGCTGACCACGCCGTTTTTCCCCAACATCCGCTGGGCAAAGAACTTAAGATGGGTGACAAAGCGGTT
The DNA here is from genome assembly GCF_054057575.1 of Erwinia sp. TECH1. Classification (NCBI taxonomy): domain Bacteria; kingdom Pseudomonadati; phylum Pseudomonadota; class Gammaproteobacteria; order Enterobacterales; family Erwiniaceae; genus Erwinia; species Erwinia sp. TECH1. The sequence goes on from NZ_JBSRZK010000001.1 coordinate 2,571,066, forward strand.
ATAGCTCAGCGAGTCGGGCTGATATTCGATCTGCAGATGATATTTCACGATATCCAAAATTTGCTGCATAAACCGCGTGATGGCGTGTACCTCCGGCATCGCGCTATGCAGCTGCGCGTTAACCAGATGCAGCGCAATGAAACCAGCTTCATCTTCTTCAAGACGCATGCCCAGCCGCTTCTCACTAATCGTCAGCGCCGCCAGGCCAAGCTCATATTCTTTAGGGTAAAGCGAGCGGATCTCCCAACGCAGTACGTTGCGCAAGGGAATTTGCTGCTGCTGGCGCTGAAGCGCGAAGTGGATATGATCGGTCAGACCAATCGCCACGCTTTCATGCAGAGCGGTGGTCAGCGCCTGCCTCGCCTGCGCGATAATGCATTCGCTGACGGCAAGCACCTCTGGCGGGATTTCCGTCAGCAGCTCGGCTAACCGCCCTGTCAGCTCGCTGCTTTGCAAGGCAAAGACTTTTTCCACCCGCGTGGGATCAAGCCGCTCGCCCGGTCGTTTCTGAAAGGCCAGCCCGCGCCCCATCACGACCTGCTCTTTGCCCTGTTTATCCAGCACTATCGCCACGTTGTTATTGAGTACTTTGATAATATCCATTTAGTTACCCACAAATAAAAAAACCTGACGGTCGGATCGCGCCGATGTCAGGTTTTGCCTGCAGCGAAGCAGTAGCAATCCAGCCGCTACCATAGATCATTGCGGGTGTAGCTCAAGCGCTGCGTGATGAAACTGTGAGATCTCTCGTAAATCGCGTTTTTCAGCCCGGCAGCGTGGCGGAACATTTGGTTTTTTCCAGTTGTTTCAACTGGATCATCCGCTGGTCAGCATGTTTCTGCGCCAGGCTTTTCGCCACGCCGTTGCCAATGCCGAAGTCACCGATAAAACCCAGTACGGTAAGCCCGCTGAACTCGCCGGTTTTATCAATCTGCTGCTGTACCTGCTGCTGGCTGGCAATTTCCTTTTGCACTGCCGGGCAGTCCAGAGTCGTTTTTTGTACTTCACTCACCGAGGGTGAAGAAGGATAGTGTTTCAACGCGCAGCCGGATAACAGCACTAGTAAAGAAAGCAGCGTAACGATTTTAGTCATAAAGCACCTGATAACGGGGAGTCACTGTCCGTTATTATCTCTCGTCAATCCGATAACGATGCGTAAAGCACCTGCACGATTAGCTGGTTTATTGAGCGTTAGCGAAGAGGCCGCCTGCTATGGCCGGAGCGACAGCTGCTCCGGCGCGTACTTAGTTATGCTTAACGATATAAAGCATCCGGCTGTACGCCACATCCTCCGGATTCGTTATCGGATAACCTTTGACCCAGGGCTTGATCAGGCGGCCGTTAGAGAGTTGATAAAGAGGCGCGATGGGCACCCGATCCGCGAGGATTTGTTCCGCCCGATTGTAATTCTCATTACGGATCCCGGCATTGGTTTCCCGGCTCGCTTTGGTCAGCAACTCGTCATAGGCCGCATCTTTAAAGCGCGAAATATTGCCGCTGTGGCTGGCGGTCAGCAGGCTCAGAAAAGAGGAAGGCTCATTATAGTCGCCTACCCAGGAAGCGCGGATCACATCGAAACTGCCGCTGTTACGGCTGTCGATATAGGTTTTCCACTCCTGATTCTGTAGCTTCACGTTAACGCCCAGGTTTTTCTTCCACATAGACGCGACGGCGATGGCGACCTTCTGATTGTTTTCAGAGCTGTTATACAGCAGCGTCAGGCTGAGCGGGTGCGTCGGCCCATAGCCCGCCGCCGCCAGCAGCGTTTTAGCCTGAGCGTCCAGCTCTGCCTGAGAATGCTGCTGCAGGAAGCCCGGCTGCGGCTTAAAGCCGTTGGTAACGTCCGGCGTAAAATGCCAGGCGGGTTTCTCGCCGGTGCCCAGCACTTTTTCCGCAATAATACGGCGATCGATACTCCACGAAAGCGCTTTGCGCACGCGCACATCCGCCGTCGGCCCTTTCTGCGTGTTAAAAGCGTAGTAATAAGTGCCCAGCTGATCCGGCGTATACACCTCGTCAGGGATCTGCTTTTTCAGCAGGCCATACATGTTTTTAGGAAAAGATTCGGTAATATCGATATCACCCGCGCGATAGCGTTTGGTCGCGCTTGACTCCTCGTTGATGGGCACGAAAGTCACTTTATTAATGACGCTATGCGCGTTATCCCAATAGCGATCGTTGCGCACCAGCACCAGCTTTTCATTTACCACCCTTTCCTGCAATTTATAGGCGCCGTTGCCTGTCAGCCTGTCGGGCTGCGTCCAGGCAGAGCCCTGCTGCTCCACTACTTTTTGCGGTACCGGATAGAGGCTGAAGTTAGCGGTCAGGCTGACGAAGTAAGGCACGGGCTTGTCCAGCGTCACTTTCAGCCGATGGTCGTCCAGCGCGCTAACCCCCAGCTTATCGGGCGTCATCTCGCCTTTGGTGATAGCGGCGGCGTTAGCGATCCCGGCCAGATCGGCAAACCAGGCGAAGGTGGAGGCGGTTTTCGGGTCGACCAGCCGCCGCCAGCTGTAAACAAAATCGCTGGCGGTCACGGGATCGCCATTCGACCAGCGGGCATCCTTACGCAGCGTGAAAATCCAGGTTTTATTGTCGGTGGTTTGCCACTGGGTCGCCACGCCCGGCACGCTTTCGCCCTGCGCGTTTTGATTGGTCAATCCTTCAAAGAGATCGCGGATAACCTGGATTTCCGGCAGCCCTACCGCCTTAGCGGGATCGAGCGAGGCGGGTTCGTCTTTGATATGCCGAACGATTTCCTGGCGGGCGGCCAGTTCGGTGCCGGCCGGCACCTCTGCGGCGCAGAGAGAAGCGCTGACGCTCAGGGCCAGCAGCGTCAGCGTAAAACGAAAAGCGTTCCTCATCAGGATACCTCAGTCAGGGCAACGGAATTTAGAGGGAACTTTAGCGCAACTGATTGTGATAATTACAGCATTTTCCGGCTCGTCAGTTCACAACACGTAAAACATCCTCCTTTGAGTACGCCGAGTCTGCTATAAAAAGCTTTTAGACAAATCCTCTGGAGTCACTATGCCTCAGAATCATCCACGGCCCCGGCGCGGCAAGCTGGAGGCCGATCGCCTGCGCTATGGCAGCAGCGTGCTGGGCGCCCCCCTGCTCTGGTTTCCCGCGCCGAATGCGGATGATGCCAGCGGGCTGATCCTGGCCGGGACACACGGCGACGAAACGGCGGCGGTGATCACCCTTTCCTGCGCCATGCGCACGCTGCACGAAAGGCATCGTCGCCATCACGTGGTGCTGGCGGTTAATCCCGACGGCTGCCAGCTTGGCCTACGGGCAAACGCGCGCGGCGTGGATTTGAACCGTAATTTTCCTGCGGCTAACTGGCAGCCGGGCGAGACAGTTTATCGCTGGAATAGCGCGGCGAATGAACGGGACGTGACGCTTTCCACAGGGGAAAGCGCTGGATCAGAACCGGAAACGCAGGCGCTTTGTGCGCTGATCCACCAGCTTAAACCCGCCTGGGTAGTGAGTTTTCACGAGCCGCTGGCCTGTATTGAGGATCCGCTCGACAGCGAGCCGGGCCGCTGGCTGGCCGAAAAGATGGGGCTGCCGCTGGTCACGTCTGTCGGCTACGCCACGCCAGGCTCGTTCGGCAGCTGGTGCGCCGATTTGGGGCTGCCGGTGATCACCGCCGAGCTGCCGCCCGTTTCGGCAGACGAGGCCAGCGAAAAATATCTGACCGCGCTGGTCGAGCTATTGAGTAAGACTTTCTGAAAGCGCGATTCTGCCGCAGCGGAACGGCAAGGCGGTCACGTCCTGCGCCAGCCAGGTAGGCCCGTCCAGATCGACAAAACGGGCCGTGCCGGCCAGCGGCAGCGCGGCGCGAATGGCTCTGGAGGTGCAAAGCATACAGCCCAGCATCACCTCCAGCCCGGCCGTTTTGGCGGCGGCGGCCAGCGCCAGCGCCTCGGTCAGCCCGCCCGTTTTATCCAGCTTGATGTTAATCATTTCATAACGTCCCGCCAGCTGAGGCAGGCTTTCGCGGGTGTGGCAGCTTTCATCGGCGCAGATCGGCAGCGGATGGATAAAGTTGGCCAGCAGCGCATCGTCCGCCGCCGGTAAGGGCTGCTCAAGCATCACCACGCCCAGATCCGCCAGCAGCTGACAGCGCGCCGCCAGGCCTTCGCTGTGCCAGGACTCATTGGCATCGACGATCAGCGTGGCGTCCGGCACGGCGGTGCGGATAGCCACCAGCCTTTCCGTGATCAGCGCGTTGTCCATTTTGATTTTCAACACCTTCGCGCCGTTCTGCCACAGCGCCAGCGCGCCGCTGGCCATGACTTCCGGCGAGTCGATACTGATGGTCTGAGCCATTTCCACCACATCGGGACGCACAACATGAGTCATCCGCCACAGATCGCTGTTTGCCCTGCGGGTTTCCAGATCCCACAGCGCGGAGTCGATAGCATTACGCGCCGCGCCAGCGGGTAACGCCTGCTGTAGCTGCTCACGCGTCATGCCCTGCTCCAGATCTTTGGTCAGCGCCGTGATTTGCGCCTGCACTGAAGCCGCCGTTTCACCATAGCGCGCATAGGGCGTGGCTTCGCCGGTGCCGACGATCCCCTCTTCCTCCAGTTCCACCACCAGCACGTCCGCTTCGTTGCGGCCGCCGCGTGCGATAACAAAAGGCGCGCGCAACGGCCAGGTTTCCGGCCAGACTTTGACACTTCTCATTAAAGGTTCCTTTTGGCAGAGCAATGATTCTTTCCACACCATAGCCATTCCACGGGGATTTTGACAATAAAGCGGGAAATGTTGTGTTTAGCGCTGTTGGAGTTTAGCCCCATAGCTTACACTCAGACATTCGTTTACCGCGTTAATAAGGAAAAGTTATGACTCAGACCGTACATTTTCAGGGCAATCCGGTCGCCGTGGCAGGCGAGCTGCCGACGCCGGGCCAGACCGCGAAACCATTTACGCTGGTAGCTAAAGATTTTTCTGATGTTTCGCTCTCGCACTATGCGGGCAAGCGCAAGGTGCTGAATATTTTCCCGAGCGTGGATACCGGCGTTTGCGCCGCCTCGGTGCGTAAATTTAATGAGCTTGCCGGAAAGGTAGAAAACACGGTAGTGCTGTGCATTTCTTCCGATCTGCCATTTGCCCAGTCGCGTTTTTGCGGCGCGGAAGGCCTGAATAACGTGGTTACGCTTTCCACCCTGCGTGGTGAGACGTTTAAAGAAGAGTATGGCGTGGCGCTTAACGACGGCGCGCTAAGAGGACTGACGGCGCGTGCCGTCGTCGTGCTGGACGAGCAGGATAAGGTGCTGCATAGCCAGCTGGTCGATGAAATCGCCACCGAGCCGGATTATGACGCCGCGCTGGCCGTGCTGAAGTAATTTAGTAAGCCGGTTAGTAACCGGCTTGTTATTTTTTAGGTGTTTTTATTAGCCACGTTTAATACTTTAGTTTTTCTTAAAAGAAAATACATCTCCGTAAAATCTTACGGTTATCAATTCAAAAATTTTTAAATCTCAATCCTTTTGATAACCGTTAAACTCCCCTGCCATGCAGAAAAATATCTGCACTTCGTCCTGCAACTTATTGTAAGAATGAAATCTTTTTTTCTACATCATAAATCACTCGCAAAAATGATAATTACCATTATCATTTTCAGGTCTCGGCGTCATCTCAGGAAATCAAATTGTGTTGCCGCATATAAACTCAAAATTTATACGGGTAGCATTATGTTTAATATTTATAGCATTAACTATGTAGATCTTTCTTCGAGGGCAAAAATTGATTTGTATACCCTAAGGAAAAGCACTTTTTATGACAGACTTGGATGGGCTGTGACATGTATAAATGGAATGGAAAACGATCAGTTTGATGATGTACAAACAAACTATATTCTTGGTGTTGTCGATCAAGAAATAATATGCGGAACAAGAATAATCCCTATGAGTAATGCTAATATGCTTGAAAAAACATTCTTTAGCTTTTTCAAAGATATCGAAATACCGGAAGGAAAGTATATTGAATCAACACGCTTTTTTGTGGATAAAATGCGCACCAGAAATCTATTAGAATATAACTTCCCCGTCACTAAAATTCTTTTTTTATCGCTAATTAATTTTGCACGGAAACACCAATATGAAGGCATCATTGCTGTAGCCAGTCATGCTATGATGCAAATCATTGAACAATCAGGCTGGAAAATCACAAAACTGAAAACAGGACAGTCAGAGAAGGGCGAGCCTGTCCATTTATTATTAGGACATATTGATGATGAAAGTTGTAGGAAATTAAAAGAGGAAATCCTTGATAAAGAAAAAAAACTTCCTCAAACTTTGTTAGAACAGTGGCCTTTTGTGCTTAATAAGCTTTAATTTTTATCTAACTGGCCTCACAAGTTGAAGTTCCACGCCGAGACGCACTGCGTGCCTTGCATTTGTTACGCCTAACTTTTTAACGATATTAGACATATGAAACTTCACTGTAGTAGTTTTAATACCTAAAATCATTCCCGTTTCAGGGTAAGTTTTCCCCACACTTGTCCAATACAATACTTCATTTTCTCTTTCTGTAAAAAGATCAGTTCCAGATACAGTTTCCTCTTCGTTATCTGGCAATGAATTAAGCGCTAAGTATTTCTCATGGACGGTGGCAAGCAATAAGTCGATGAGAGCTTTATTTTCATTGAGACAGGATTTTATTTCTTCTTTTTTTTCAGGATCAATAATAAAAGAGAGAGTGGCAAGGTTATTTTTATAATCATGCAAAACACAGGTAAAACCATTAATGACACTATGCTTTTTTGCTTTGGCGAATATTCCTGATAAATCAAAATCGTTTCCAACCTTGATTTTCTCGTCCCAGAAGAATGGTGTGAGACGATTCAAAGCCGTAATAACCACGGGATCGGTGTATTGCAGGCTATTTTCTTGATAGTATTTCACCCATTCAGCAGGGTAATTAGTAACATGAAATATACGTGACAGATTTTTTTTAGAAAGGATAACGTAAGCCCATTTTAGCTCACCAAGATGGTGTAGTGCCGCTTCAATAAATTCTTTAATAATATCATTGACTTGAAATTCCATCTTCATTTTCAACCTCCGGCAGTCAGTTTAGAAAATAATAATTTCGGTATTCTTTTTAATATGATACAGACATCCTTTAACATATCACTTTAAGGGCTTACAAATAAATCCTGGCAGCCACATTCACCATCTGTTGCTATTTTTAATCAACCATCTTAATAATAACCCTTGGTAAGGAAATTATGTTAATCATCACCAAGAGTTATACCATCCAGACGAGCTTATTTCTAGATGCCCCCCCTCATTTAGGGGGGCATCTGTTGCCTAACCCCAACACGAGAACCTTGTTACGGTCTTGCCTTAATTGATCAGATAAAATTTATCCGATGTCATTTTATTTTTCTTTAATGACTATGTGATCATATCAGCCATGACTCTTGCTGAACGATCATTAATCAATTATTTCCCTTCGCTGTCCGCTTTTTTACTCAGCCCATATTCCCTCAGCTTGTTGGCGATAGCGGTATGCGAGACGCCAAGCCGTTTCGCCAGCTTGCGCGTGCTGGGATAAGAGAGATAAAGTTTGGTCAGCACCGAACGCTCGAAGCGGCTGGTGATGTCGTCCAGCGATCCTTCCATTGCCTCTTCGCCAAGCTGAATATCCATCGAAAACTCCGGCAGAACGATATCCTGCGGCCGCAGCTCATAACCTTCCAGCTGGGTCAGCGCCCGATAAAGCGCGTTTTTCAGCTGGCGGACGTTGCCGGGCCAGGTATAGCGGCTAAGGAAGGCATTAAGCTGAGGAGAAAGCTTGGGTCTGGCGACGCCCTGCTCGTCGGCGAAACGCGCAACAAACATTTCCGTCAGCGGCAAAATATCCTGAGGGCGATCGCGCAGCGGCGGCAGGTTCAGCGTCAGCACGTTCAGTCGATAAAAGAGATCTTCGCGAAACTCGCCGCGCTGCACCATTTCCGTCAGGTTTTTCTGCGTGGCGCAGATTACCCGCACGTCTACGTGCACTTCATGCTCTTCGCCTACGCGGCGGAAAGTGCCGTCGTTAAGAAAACGCAGCAGCTTGGTTTGCATTCTTGGCGACATCTCGCCTATCTCGTCCAGCAGCACCGAGCCGCCGTTGGCCTGCTCAAAAAAGCCCTTTTTGCCTTCCAGCGCGTTGGGATAGGCGCCGGCGGCATGACCAAACAGCTCGCTTTCCGCCACGTCGTCCGGCAGCGAGGCGCAGTTCAGCGCCAGGAAAGGTTTTTTACCGCGCGCGCTGCGCAGATGGCAGGCGCGTGCCAGCATATCTTTGCCGGTGCCGGTATCGCCTACAATCAGCAGCGGCGCATCCAGCATCGCCAGCTTGCGCGCCTGGTCCACGACCTGACGCATTTTTGGCGTAACCGCCACGATATGCTGGAACTCGCTGTCGTCGTTAACCGCCAGGTTCTGTAGCTGTTGGCCCATTCGGGCGGTGGATTTAAGCATAACTACCGCGCCAGCTGGCCGGTCTGCCTGTTCGTGCTCGCCTGCGGTAAAAATAGGCGTGATTTCCATCAGAAAGTCGCGGCCCTGCAATACCACATGATGCGCCTGCGGCTCAATGCGCTCGTTTTCCAGCCAGCGCTGAAAATTAAAGCCGCCAATCAGCGCGCCTGCGCCGTAGTTACGCATTTTCTCTTCATTAAGCGAAAACAGCGCCTGAGCTGCCGGGTTCGCCAGCTCAATTTTGCTTTTCATATCGATGGAAAACACCGGCTCCGGCAGCGCAATCAGCAGCGCGCTCAGCGCCCGATGCTCGCGTTCGGACGGCAAAAACGCCACCGTGCGCACGTCGGTGACGCTGGGAATACGACGGATTTCCGCCATCAGCTGGCTGAACTGCTCGAAGGGCACAGCTGAAAAGTTAAGATAGATGCGGCCGATTGAGGCAATCTCGATGCCGCGCAGGTCGATGTTCCTTTCAACCAGCAGATCGAGCAGTTCGCGGGTCAGACCAAGTCGGTCGTGGCAAAAGACTTCCAGACGCATGTATAAACCTTTATCAATTCCGGGCGGACATTAATAATACCCCATTGCCGCAGGGGTCAGAAGCGTTCTGGAAGGAAAAGTTGACAGCCAAGCCTGTTATGTCTGATTAACAAAAGGTATCACCTACCTTTGTTAGCAGCTTGTTATAAATTAAAGGCAGCATTAGGATGTTTCTTATACCTCTTTATTCTTAAATTATGGGTTTACCTGATGCTTGAAATTTTTCGAATTGTACAAAGCCAGCTTGCTTCTTTGAAAAGGAAAAATGCAGTTATCCTGATACAGGATAACTGGGACGACTGGGGGCGTTTTAATACACAGTATCTGATGGTGTTTGCTGATAGCAAAGGTGATAAGCACACTATTGGTTATGTAAAAATAGGCTGCCCAAATGAAAAGCTTAGCGGTAAAAGACCTTCTCTACCAGATTCCTGCCCCAAACTTCCGGAAGGTTATTTCAGTTTAGGGCAAAGCGATCGGTATTATGAGAATCTAAAAGCTCTTACGCCATCTGTGATGCATTCAATCCTGAATATTATGAATGATATCGTTTGGAATGAAAGTTTATTTTACCGCAACCAATATCAGGATATCATGACGGAGTCATTACAGCGCTATGTCGCTACTCCAACGATAACAGGTCAGTTTCGTAACATTTTATCCGGTCGAAGTAAACTCAGTAGTTATGAATTCTCTTGCTTTGCCAATGACAGGGACTTTAAGCTAAATATCGATTTCGATGTATTGCCCACATCAATTCTTCCGACTAATATTCATGCAATCATTGGTGACAACGGCGTGGGTAAGTCACACCTGTTGAATTCAATAATTGAGAATCTACAATGGGGCAGCGGAAATATCAAAACGCAAATGCGTAACGATGACCGATTCGCTAATCTTATTGCGATATCATTCAGTGCATTTGGTGGATTTGAGAGTGCAAATGAACATCATAACGCACAATCCATGATAAATTATTCACATATTGGCATTAACAAAATAAGACCAGAAAATGAAAATATTTCATTCTATAGAAATCACTACCCACATGATAAATATGAGCTCGGGTTTGATTTCATGAGCAGCATACAGGCTTGCAAATACTCACCTAAAAAAGAATTCCTCCTTGACGCACTCAATAAGCTAGCTCTACCAGAAATTATGCTCGATGTTATCAATGATATTATCAACTCACCTTCACAAACTGAATTTTATTTTATCCGCAATAATGAGCACATATCTTTTTTCAATAAATTAAGCTCTGGCCACAAGATAGTTATACTGACACTGACTTCTCTGGTGGAAAAAATTCAGGAAAAAAGCCTGGTTTTGTTTGATGAACCTGAGGTTCATCTCCATCCCCCTATGCTGGCTAACCTTGTCAGGGCGTTATCCGATTTACTGATTAGCACCAATGGGGTAGCCGTCTTAGCAACGCATTCACCTGTGGTACTTCAGGAGATATCCAGAAACTGTGTTACCATTTTAAATCGGCCCGGTACAACTACCCGCTCCTGCCGTCCGGAATATGAAACCTTTGGTGAAAATGTTTCGCTTTTAACACATCGTGTATTTATGCTCGATAATGACAAGAGTGGATATGTATCTCTAATAAAAAGGGCCGTATCACCCCAAGACAGTTTTACCTCCGCACTCGAAAAATTTGATGGAAAACTTGGCTCTGAAGCCATCACAATTCTTTCTGCCCTGACCTCGAGGTAAAACTATATGTTAAAACTGCCTAAGCCTACTACTTGTTACTTTCAGGCACATCGGGATAGCATCTCTGACAAAAACCCAATAAGTGGAATATATAGCACTTATAAAAAAAACAATAATTAATAGTATATTTTTTTTTTCAACGCTATTTATCATATAAAAGGCGTAACTGCCTCACTCAACACCCTACCAGTGCTAAGTAAGGTTTATGGCATTATTACTGCTAAAGAAATGGAAAATCTATACACTAAAGGCATGGTAAAACTCGTAAAAGGCAGGGAACACTACGATGAAATCTATGATGCATCCTTAAATAATGTCTGCCCATTATGTGCCTTAAGAAAAATAAACACTTTGGATCATTATTTACCTAAAGCTCACTACCCACAATATGCTATTATGCCTATTAACCTCTACCCATGCTGCACAGACTGTAACAATGCAAAAAGAGATAAGTATCAATTACCTAAAAATTCGCAAACCATTCACCCATATTTTGATGATATCGTTAATATACGTTGGCTACGTGCACGAGTCTTCAATACACCAAAAGTCAGACTGGAGTACTATGTCGATACACCTCCCGGCACACCTGCATTATTAAAGGAAAGAATTGAAAACCACTTCAATACGCTTGAAATTAAGAGCCTTTATGAAAGCCACGCCGCAACATTATTAATTTCAGAAAAATATTTTTATTGCAGCCTGAAGTTAGATTCTACAAAAAATCTTATTGCTACACTAACCCTTAGAAAAACGTCTATTTCAAGGGTAAATATTAACCAATGGGATGCGGTGTATTATGAAGCATTATTAGCATCACAAGAGTTCATTGAAGAATGGCATAAAGAGATTGAGGAACCTCAAAAAGTTAGTTGAGGCTCCATGCTCATAACCGACCTTTACCTGCCTACTTCTGCAACGTCTCTTTCAATTTCACCACCAGGTCGCGGCGGAAATCGCCCAGCCTCGGCTTGTCGCCTTCCAGCCAGGGCAGCGGACGGCACAGCTCCATCGTCTTGATGCCCAGCCGAGCGGTGAGCAGGCCTGCACCGATGCCCTGCGCGGCGCGAGCGGAGAAGCGCGCGGCAATGTCCTGCGACATCCAGTCCATACCCACTTCCCGCACCAGCTCGGAAGCGCCAGCGAACGCAATGTTTAACAGCACCAGCCGGAACAGACGAATGCGGCTGAAATAGCCCAGCTCGATGCCGTACAGCGCGGCGATGCGGTTAACCAGCCGCAGGTTGCGCCAGGCGATAAACGCCATATCCACCAGCGCCAGCGGGCTGACGGCGATCATCAGCGTTGACTCGGCGGCGCTGCGGCCGATTTCGCGTCGCGCCTGGCTATCCAGCATCGGCTGCACTATCTGTGCATAGAGCGCCACGACTTCGCGATCGTTATGCGTTTCGTGCAGCGAGGCATGCCAGCGTTGCAGCGCCGGGTTAGTGCGATCCAGCCCGGCCTGGCGCGCCAGCCTTTCACAAAACTCGCGCCCTTTGCCCATGCTCTGGCTGTTTAACAGCTCGCGACCGATATCTCGCTCTTCGGCCCGCTCGCGCAGCCGGTAAAGCCGTCGCCACTCGCCTACCAGGGAACCGGCGCCGGCCACGACGATCAATCCGCCCGCCGCGTAGCCTCCCAGGGCGATCCAGTCCTGCGCCTGCCAGGCCTGATAAGTCCACTGCACGCCCTGCGCCACGACGCTCAGGCCAAACAGCGCCAGACCGGTTTTTACCAGCGTGCGCCACAGGCTACGTTTAGGCCGCAGCGCCGCCTCGACCGCCTTTTCGCCCGCGTCTTCCTCTTCCACATGCGCTTCCGGCTCCGCAGCGATAAAGCTCGCCTCCTGCGGGGTAAAATGTCTGGCGGATTTTATAGCGGCATCTTTTTCCGCGGTCAGCGGCTGCGCAAAGTCGATACGCGGTTTAAGCGGTGCGTTCATCGCAGTTTATCTCCCAGTAAAAATTCCAGCGCCGCGTCCAGACGGATATGCGGCAAAGGCCTGTCTGCATCCAGCTGCTGCGGCCTGAACTGTTCAAAATGAAACCCCTGCTGCTGCCAGAATACGTTGCCCGGCAGGCGCGGCGGCACCTCGCCCGGATAGACGGTTAGCGGTTCGTTGTCGGTCAGCCGGTGACCGCGCAGCGCCGGTATCTTTTCGCCCTGATGATCGACCAGCCCGCTTTGCGTAGCCTGCACCGACGCCAGGCCCAGGCACTCCATATCGATACCCTCAAAAGCAGCATTCTGCCACGCATCCTGTACCAGCTGCTGCAACAGCGACACCAGGTTGGCGTGCTGATCGCTGGTAACGTGATCGGATTTGGTGGCGGCAAACAGGAGCTTATCGATTACCGGCGAGAAAAGGCGGCGGAACAGCGTGCGCTGGCCGTAGGAAAAGCTTTGCATCAGCTGCGTCAGCGCCAGCCGCATATCGTTAAACGCCTGTGGCCCGCTGTTAAGCGGCTGCAAACAGTCCACCAGCACGATTTGGCGGTCAAAGCGCAGGAAGTGGTTTTTGTAGAAGTCTTTAACCACGTGCTGGCAATAGTAGTTATAGCGCGCGCGCAGCATCCCGATATTACTGTTGGCATCCGCCTGCGCCAGCCTGGAGGCGTCCGCCTCTTCCGCCTGCGGCCAGGGGAAAAACTGTAAGGCTGGCGCGCCGGCCATATCGCCCGGCAGCACAAAGCGGCCAGGCTGGATAAAGTGCAGCCCTTCCCGTTTACACTTATGCAGGTAGTCTGTCCACGCCGCCGCGATTGCCGCCAGCCGGTTTTCATCCGCAGGCGCAAACGGATCCAGATCGGCGCAAAGCTTGCGCCATGGCGCTGACCAGCTGGCGCGATCGCCATTCAACAGACCCGCCATCTGTCGCGACCAGCCAGGATAGTCCTGCGCCAGCATGGGCAGATCTAGCAGCCATTCGCCGGGGTAGTCGACAATTTCAAGATAAAGCGTGGAGGCATCTTTAAAATGGCGCAGCAAAGATTCCTGCGAGCGATAGCGCAGCGCCAGACGCATTTCGCTGACCCCGCGCGTCGGCGTCGGCCAGGCGGGTGGCTCGCCATACAGCTGCGCCAGGCCTTCATCATAGGTAAAGCGCTGAATACCCATATCGCGCTGTGGCACGCGCTTAACGCCCAGCAGGCGGCCTTCTCGCGCAGCGGAAAACATCGGCAGACGCGCGTCGGCGTTGACGTTAAGCAGTTGATTGACCAGCGAGGTGATAAAAGCCGTTTTGCCGCTGCGGCTCAGGCCGGTGACGGCGAGGCGCAAATGACGATCTGCGCCCCGGTTCATTAATGAAAGCAGTTCTGTCTGAAGTCGTTTCATTGGTCCATATCCTTAAGGCCGACGGCTCAGAATAGCATAGCCGCGACGTTCAGGGTTTGTTCCAGCGCGCCGTTGCGCCCCGCAGCGCGCGGCGGATAAGCGGCTCCAGCGCCCAGGCTAACAATATTTTCAGCGGCCGACGCGCGACGGATTTCACCGCCCAGCCGGTCAGGCCAGCCGGGCCGTAGCTTAACGCGCCCAGCAGCACGAACTTACCGGCCTTTTTCAGCGTGGGCGCGGCGTTGCGGTGTAAAGCAGATTGCCAGTTACGCATGGTGTTCTCCGGGCGCCTACAGCTGACGGAATCGGCTGCGCACGCTAAAGGTTTCAGAAGTGACGTAGCGTTCTATATCGCGTACGCCTGGCTCTCCGCCGCGCAGCTCCGCCTCCAGCTGGTCTAAAAGCATATGTGCCGTCGGGGCGTTTTCCTCCGCGCTTTGCGGCTTCTCGTCCAGCACAAAGGCCAGCAGAAAATAGGCGATCAGCGTGAGCATAAACAGACCAAAGATCATCGACAGCACGACGATAACCCGCACCAGCCGTACCGGGATATCCAGATAGTCGGCAATCCCGGCGCAGACGCCTTTTACCTTGCCGCGCGCGGGAATGCGGTAAAGTTTCCTGCTGCTCATGGCTGCCTCCAGTTAGGGTGCTCGGCGTCGAGGATCTCCTCCAGCGCCTTGATACGTTCGCGCATCCTGCGGGCATCCTGAGTCAGCTGCTGCAGCCTTTGTAGCTCGCCTTGCGACAGTGTGGCATCACTGTTTTGACGCTTGCTGTAGTGCAGCCATAGCCAGATGGGGGCCACAAACAGCATAAATATCGTCAGCGGGATCGCCAGAAATAACGCGCTCATTCATTCTCCTTGAATTGATATGCCGGGCATTCCGGGGAATGCCACCGGCAAAGATTATTCGCTACGGTTCATTTTTGCCTTCAGCGCCGCCAGCTGCTCAGAGATGGCATCGTCGGCCTGAAGATCGGCAAATTCCTGATCCAGCGTTTTCTTTTTGCCAAAGCTGTGGCTTTCCGCCTCGGCTTCCATATGGTCGATGCGGCGCTCAAAGGATTCAAAACGAGCCATCGCCTCGTCAATTTTACCGCTGTCCAGCTGGCGACGCACGTCGCGGGAAGAAGAAGCGGCCTGATGACGCAGCGTCAACGCCTGCTGACGAGCGCGCGTTTCGCTCAGCTTTTTCTCCAGCTCGCCGATTTCGCCCTTCATACGGGTCAGCGTTTCTTCAACCTGTTCGGCTTCGCGCGTCAGCGAGGCGGTCAGATCGTTCAGTCTTTGTTTCTCAATCAGCGCGGCGCGGGCCAGGTCGTCTTTATCTTTACGCAGCGCCAGCTCCGCTTTCTCCTGCCACTCGGCCTGCTGGATCTCCGCCTGTTCAATGCGGCGCTGCAGCTGCTTTTTCTCTGCCAGCGCGCGGGCCGAAGTGGAACGCACTTCCACCAGCGTATCTTCCATTTCCTGAATCATCAGGCGCACCAGCTTTTGCGGATCCTCTGCTTTTTCCAGCAGCGAATTAATGTTGGCGTTCACGATGTCGGCAAAGCGAGAAAAAATACCCATAATCTTCATCCTCTTAAATTGTTTTGGCGTTACGGGTATTACTATTCAAATCGCGTGCCAACTTTTATCTTATTGATTTTCCTTAATTACGCCGGTTTACAGCCGCGCCTTGTTTCTCTAAAGTGGCGTAATTAACCAATACCTGGTAAAAAAAATGGAAAAAGAAACCCTGCTTGGCGAGTCGAATAACTTTCTGGAGGTGCTGGAGCAGGTTTCACGTCTGGCACCGCTGAATAAGCCGGTGCTGGTTATCGGCGAGCGCGGTACCGGCAAAGAGCTGATCGCCAGCCGGCTGCACTATCTTTCCGAGCGCTGGCAGGGCCCTTTTATTTCATTAAACTGTGCGGCGCTGAACGAGAATCTGCTGGATTCCGAGCTTTTCGGCCACGAAGCCGGCGCGTTTACCGGCGCGCAGAAGCGTCATCTGGGTCGGTTCGAGCGCGCCGACGGCGGTACGCTGTTTCTGGACGAGCTGGCGACGGCGCCGATGCTGGTACAGGAGAAACTGCTGCGGGTGATTGAATATGGGCAGCTGGAACGCGTCGGCGGCAGTCAGCCTTTGCAGGTCAGCGTGCGGCTGGTCTGCGCCACCAACGCCGATTTGCCGCAGCTGGCCGAAGAGGGAAAATTCCGTGCCGATCTGCTGGACAGGCTTGCTTTTGACGTGGTGCAGCTGCCGCCGCTGCGCGAGCGTCGTAGCGATATCCTGGTGATGGCGGAGCATTTTGCTATTCAGATGTGTCGGGAGCTGGGCCTGGCTTTCTTCCCCGGCTTCTCGCCGGGGGCGCGGCAGGCTCTGCTGGACTATGGCTGGCCGGGTAACGTGCGGGAACTAAAAAACGTGGTGGAAAGGTCAGTCTATCGTCACAGCGAAACGGATCAGGAGCTGGATACCATTATTATCAATCCTTTTCAGCGCCTGTACGCCGCCCCCACAGCGCCAGCGGCAGAGCGGCTGCCCGCGCTGCCGCTGGATCTCCGCCGCTGGCAGCATCAGCAGGAAAGGGATCTGCTGCAAAAGAGTTTAAAGCAGGCGCTCTACAACCAGCGCCGCGCGGCGGATTTGCTGGGCGTTACCTATCATCAGCTGCGCGCAATGATGAAAAAGCACAACGTGGAAATCGGCGCTGAAGACGGCGAGGTATAGGCCATTTTAGCCGCGCTGCTGGAGCAAATTGTGCCAGATAGCGTAACTCTCCTGCTCAAAGCAGA
Organism: Erwinia sp. TECH1; assembly: GCF_054057575.1. Taxonomy (NCBI): domain Bacteria; kingdom Pseudomonadati; phylum Pseudomonadota; class Gammaproteobacteria; order Enterobacterales; family Erwiniaceae; genus Erwinia; species Erwinia sp. TECH1. The sequence continues at coordinate 2,587,947 of NZ_JBSRZK010000001.1, forward strand.
CGATATTGACCTGTTCTACCGCCTCGTGCAGCCTGGCGGAGATCGCTTCAAAGGCAATTTCTGCCGCCAGCGTTTTGGGGAAACGATAGATGCCGGTGCTGATATTAGGAAATGAAACGGATTTAATTTTATGCTCGTCAATCAGGTCGAAGCAGCGGTGATAAGCGCTACGTAACAGGTCAGGCTCGCCGTTTTGCCCGCCGTTCCACACCGGCCCTACGGTATGGATAACGTAACGGGCAGGCAGGTTGCCCGCTCCCGTTATTACGGCATCGCCTTCTTTACAGCCGCCCTGTCGCGCGCGGATCGCCCTGCACTCTTCCAGAATCGATTTTCCCCCGGCGCGATGTATCGCGCCATCCACGCCGCCGCCGCCCAGCAGCGACGAGTTAGCCGCGTTGACCATCGCCTCTACGGGGATTTGCGTAATATCACCCTGTAATAATTTGATTTTATCAGACATAAGCGCCTCCTTTTAGCTACCAGTATAGTCGGCCGTGGCCTCTCTTTCACCGCGGCACGATCGTAGACCGCCGCAAAATGCGCAAAAAAAAGCCCGCGCAGGGCGGGCTAAAAATACTGGAAGCAATGTGAGCAATGTCGTGCCCTTCTCCGGTAGAGCCACCGTTGAAGCGCAGAAGAATAATAATCATTCTCATACATAGCTGTAAAGTATTTATTGAGAATAATTCTCATTACCACACTAAGATCGGGCGTATTTCGCCAACCTGACCTTGCTCGCTGCCAGAAAACGCCTGACGTTTTTGACCAACGCTTCGCGACCTTTTATCAATAACAAAGGAGCATCAACCCCAAAGCACACAACGGCCCGCGTATGAAAAAACGTCAGTTGTCCCCGCAAACTTTGGGGGAGCACCAAGAGTGCGGTACACTGTGAGAATTGCCTGATATTTCAGATGACCTATGCGCAAACTACTCTGCACTTTTCTTGTCGGCCTTAGCCTGTTCAGCGCTATGGTTGCCGCCGCTCCGCCGGAAGACATCCGTCAGAGCGGTTTTGTCTATTGCGTGAACGGCGCGGCGACCACCTTTAATCCGCAGCTGGTCAGCGGCGGGCTGGTGGTTGATACGCTGGCTGCGCAGCTTTACGATCGCCTGCTGGATGTCGACCCCTACACCTATCGTCTGATCCCGGAACTGGCGGCAAGCTGGGAGACGCTGGATAACGGCGCGACCTACCGCTTTCATCTGCGGCACAACGTGCCTTTTCAGAAAACGGCATGGTTCACCCCTGGCCGACCTATGAACGCGGACGACGTGGTGTTCAGCTTTCAGCGTATTTTCGACCGCAAATCCGCCTGGCATGGCGTTAACGGCGGCAGTTATCCCTATTTCGACAGCCTGCAGTTCGCCGACAGCGTCGCCAGCGTGAAAAAGCTGAGCAGCGACACGGTCGAGATCCGGCTGAACGCACCGGACGCTTCCTTTTTGTGGCACCTGGCGACCCACTATGCGCCGGTGCTTTCGGCGGAATATGCCGCGCAGTTGAGTAAAGTCGATCGGCAGGAGCAGCTGGATCGCCAGCCTGTCGGCACCGGGCCGTTTAAGCTTAGCGAATACCGCACCGGCCAGTATATCCGCCTCGCCCGCCATACTAATTACTGGAAAGGCATGCCGCGCATGCCGATGGTGGTGATTGATATGGGCGCGGGCGGCACCGGACGCCTTTCCAAACTCCTGACCGGCGAATGCGACGTGCTGGCCTATCCTGCCGCCAGCCAGATTTCAGTGCTGCGCGACGATCCGCGCCTGCGGCTGACGCTGCGGCCCGGTATGAATATCGCCTATCTGGCGTTTAACACGCGCAAAGCGCCGCTGGATCGCGCCGAGGTGCGTCAGGCGCTGGCGCTGGCAATTAATAATGAGCGGCTGATGGAGTCCGTTTACTACGGCACGGCGGAAACGGCGGCTTCTATTTTGCCACGTGCTTCCTGGGCTTATGATAACAACGCGCGCGTCACCGAATACAATCCGCAAAAATCACGTGAGATGCTCAAGGCGCTGGGCGTGGAAGATCTCCAGCTGACGCTGTGGGTACCGGCCACCTCGCAGGCCTGGAACCCCAGCCCGTTGAAAACCGCCGAGCTGATCCAGGCCGATCTGGCGCAGGTTGGCGTTACGGTAAAAATTGTGCCCGTCGAGGGACGCTTTCAGGAAGCGCGCCTGATGGAGATGAATCACGATCTGACGCTAACGGGCTGGGCTACCGACAGTAACGATCCCGACAGCTTTTTCCGCCCGCTGTTAAGCTGCGCCGCTATCGGCTCGCAGACCAATTTTGCGCACTGGTGTGACGCCGCTTTTGACGAGACGCTACAAAAAGCACTGCTCTCGCAACAGCTGGCGTCGCGCATCGAGTACTACGGCAAGGCGCAGGCTATGCTGGCGCAGTCGCTGCCGGTGCTGCCGCTGGCCTACTCGCTGCGGCTTCAGGCCTATCGCCATGATATTCACGGCCTGGTGCTCAGCCCGTTCGGCAATGCCTCTTTTGCCGGCGTTTATCGCGACCCAAGGACGAAGCCATGATTATCTATACGCTGAGAAGGCTGGTGCTGTGGCTGGTGACGCTGTTTCTGCTGACGGTGGTCGGTTTCAGCCTGAGTTACTTTACGCCCCACGCGCCGCTACAGGGCGCTTCGTTTAGTGATGCAATACTGTTCTGGTATCAGGGGCTGATGCAGTTTGACTTCGGCGTATCCAGCATTAACGGCGAGCCGGTTTCCCTGCAGCTGTTAGAAGTCTTCCCCGCTACGCTTGAGCTGTGCATTCTTGCTTTCGTGCTGGCGATGGCCGTTGGCATCCCGTTCGGCATTGCCGCCGGCGTGATGCGCAACCGCTGGCAGGATAAAGCGATCAGCGCGCTGGCGCTGCTGGGCTTTTCAATGCCCGTGTTCTGGCTGGCGCTGCTGCTGACGCTGTTTTTCTCGCTGGATCTGGGCTGGCTGCCTGTTTCTGGCCGCGTCGATCTGCTTTATCCCATGAAAAACATCACCGGTTTTGCGCTGATTGACGCCTGGCTGAGCGATTCGCCCTGGCGGCACGAGATGTTGAAAAGCGTGCTGCTGCACCTGATATTGCCGGTGACGGCGCTGGCCGTGGCGCCTACTACGGAAGTGGTGCGTCTGCTGCGTATCAGCACGCGCGAAGTGATGGAGCAAAACTATATTAAAGCCGCCGCCACTCGCGGTCTTTCACGACTGACCATTATCCGCCGTCACGTGCTGCATAATGCGCTGCCGCCGGTTGTGCCTCGCCTGGGACTACAATTCTCTACCATGCTGACGTTGGCAATGATCACTGAAGTGGTGTTCAGCTGGCCAGGTCTGGGACGCTGGCTGGTGGACGCCATCAGGCAGCAGGACTACGCGGCGATCTCCGCAGGCGTAATGATGGTTGGCGGCCTGGTGATTACTGTGAACGTGCTGGCCGATATTCTGGGCGCGCTGACAACGCCGCTGAAGCATAAGGAATGGTATGCCCTCCGATAATATTTACGCCGAAAAACGGCTGCCCAGCACTTTCCGCACCACGTGGCGGCTGTTTTATCATGACACCACCGCGATGGTCGGCTTCTACCTGTTTATCGCGCTGCTGCTGCTGTGCCTGTTTGGCCGCCTGCTTGCGCCTTACGGGCTGGCGCAGCAGTTTTTAGGTTATCAGCTGCTGCCGCCCTCGTGGTCGCGCTACGGCGATGTTTCATTTTTTCTCGGCACGGACGATTTGGGCCGCGATCTGCTGAGCCGCCTGCTGAGCGGTGCGGCGCCAACGGTAGGATCGGCTATAGCCATTACCGTACTGGCCTCGCTTTGCGCCATGGTGCTGGGCGTTTTTGCCGGGCTGACCAGAGGATTGCGTTCGGCGGTGATGAACCACATTCTGGATACCTTTCTTTCCATTCCTTCGCTGCTGCTGGCGATCATCGTGGTGGCGTTTTTTGGCCCAGGTTTAAGCCATGCCTGGCTGGCAGTATTCCTGGCGATAATTCCTCGTCTGGTGCGCTCGGTCTATACCGCCGTGCACGACGAACTGGAAAAAGAGTATGTCACCGCCGCCCGTCTGGATGGTGCTTCCAGCATGAATATTCTTCGCTATGCGATTTTCCCCAATATCCTGGCGCTGCTGGTTTCGGAATTTACCCGCGCGCTGTCGATGGCTATCCTGGATATTGCCGCGCTGGGCTTTCTGGATCTGGGCGCGCAGTTGCCTTCTCCCGAATGGGGAGCCATGCTTGGTGATGCGCTGGAGCTGATTTACGTCGCACCCTGGACGGTGATGCTGCCCGGCGCGGCGATAATGCTCAGCGTGCTGATTGTCAATTTGCTGGGCGACGGTATTCGTCGCGCCATCGTTGCGGGAGTTGAATAATGCCGCTGCTCGATATTCGTAATCTGACCATTGAGTTTATGACCGCCGATGGCCCGGTCAAGGCGGTCGATCGCGTCAGTATTACGCTGACCGAAGGGGAAGTTCGCGGCCTGGTGGGCGAATCCGGCTCGGGCAAAAGCCTGATCGCCAAAGCGATCTGCGGCGTGACCAAAGATAACTGGCGGGTTACTGCCGACCGTATGCGCTTTGACGATATCGACCTGCTTAAGCTGTCGCCGCGCGAAAGGCGTAAACTTGTTGGCCATAACGTGTCGATGATTTTTCAGGAGCCGCAGTCCTGCCTGGATCCTTCTGAAAGCGTGGGTAAACAGCTAAAACAGGCTATTCCCCGCTGGACGTGGAAAGGCCGCTGGTACCAGCGTTTCGGCTGGCGGCATCGTCGCGCTATCGAGCTGCTGCACCGCGTGGGCATCAAAGATCATAAAGATATTATGCGCAGTTTTCCCTATGAGTTGACCGAAGGCGAATGCCAGAAAGTGATGATCGCCATTGCGCTGGCCAACCAGCCGCGCCTGCTGATTGCCGATGAACCCACTAACGCAATGGAGCCGACGACGCAGGCGCAGATTTTCCGTCTGCTTTCCCGGCTTAATCAGAACAACAACACCACGATTTTGCTGATCAGCCACGATTTGCAGATGCTGAGCCACTGGGCGAACCGCATCAACGTGATGTACTGCGGCCAGACGGTGGAAACCGCCACCAGCGAAGATTTGATCGTGCAGCCGCACCATCCTTATACGCAGGCGCTAATCAGGGCGATGCCGGATTTTGGGCGCTCGCTGCCGCATAAGAGTCGTCTGAACACCCTGCCCGGCGCGATCCCTTCGCTGGAGCACCTGCCCATTGGCTGCCGTCTGGGGCCGCGCTGCCCTTATGCGCAGAAAAAATGTATCGAAACGCCCCGCCTGGCGGGCGGAAAATCGCACCTGTTCGCCTGTCATTTCCCGCTGAATATGGAGAGTCAGTAATGGTTGAAACGCTGCTGGAGGTACGCAACCTCAGTAAAACCTACCGTTACCGAACCGGCCTGTTTCGGCGTCAGCATGTTGAGGCGGTCAAAGAGGTCAGCTTTACGCTACGCGAAAGACAGACGCTGGCGATCATCGGCGAAAACGGCTCCGGCAAGTCGACGCTGGCGAAAATGCTCAGCGGCATGATTGAGCCGAGCGCGGGCGAAATCCTGATTGACGATCGGCCGCTGCAATATGGCGATTACGGCTACCGCAGCCAGCGTATCCGTATGATCTTTCAGGATCCGTCCACTTCGCTGAATCCACGCCAGCGCATCGGCCAGATCCTGGATTTCCCGCTGCGTCTGAATACCGATCTGACCGCCGAAGCGCGGGAAAAGCGCATTATCGCCACCCTGCGCCAGGTCGGTTTACTGCGCGATCACGCTGCTTATTATCCTCATATGCTGGCGCCAGGACAGAAGCAGCGCGTCGGTCTTGCCCGCGCGTTGATCCTGCAACCTAAGGTCATTGTCGCCGACGAGGCGCTGGCCTCACTGGATATGTCTATGCGCTCGCAGCTGGTGAATCTGATGCTGGAGCTACAGGACAAGCACGGCATCGCCTATATCTATGTGACGCAGCATCTGGGCATGATGAAGCATATCAGCGATCAGGTAATCGTCATGCATCACGGCGAAGTAGTAGAGCGCGGCAGCACCGCAGATGTCCTCGCCTGCCCGCTACACGATCTGACGAAAAGACTGATTACCAGCCACTTTGGCGAAGCGCTGACGGCGGACGCCTGGCGTAAAGATCGTTAGTCCGGCTCTTTTAAACGCCCGTTCTGCCAGGAATGGGCGAATTTCCAGCCGGTTCCGCTGCTTCTTTCACCATTATGCTTTTCCGCTATTTATTAGCACCGATCGGTCTTTGCCGGTTATTCCGCTTGCGCGAGGATAGGCTTGCCCTCCGGTCCGTACTCAGGGCCAGCCAACTTGAAAAGGAATGACTATGGAACAGCGTCGGCTTAAAAGCCATAGCCACTGGTATCACGAAACTCAGGCCACGCTCGCCAGCCGGGCAGAGCCTCTGGTGCCCGAGGCCGCTGATATTGAAGACCGTTTTTTGCTGGGACTGGCCGCGCTTTGTGAAGGCGGGCTGCGGCAGACGCTACAGGAAGCGCAGCCGGCGCTGCTGGCTTCCAGGGATCTCTACTCGCTGCTGTTTCCTTCGTCGCTGACCGCCTCGCTGACGCATACACTGACGTTATACGATCGTCTCAGCACCGCACTTACCGTGGCGCAGGTTACCGGCGTTCAGCGCCTGTGTAACCATTACGCCGCACGCCTCAACCCGCTAAGCGGGCCGGACTCTTCACGTGAGAGCAACCGTCGCCTGACGCAAATTACCGAATATGCCCGCCAGCTGGCGATGCAGCCGACGCTGATTGACGAGGCAGCATTGCAGCGGCTGGATGAGGCAGGCCTGACCGCGCCGGATATCATCACCTTTAGCCAGATTATCGGTTTTGTCTGTTATCAGGCGCGAGTGGCGGCTGGCGTGCATGCCCTGCTCGCCCTGCCGGTTCGCTGGATCCCTGGCGTAACCGTTCCGCCAGATGCGGACGAATGCGGCTTTACCGACCAGCATAGCTGGCAGCCCCGGCTGACGCCCGTTGAGCTGCGTTACGCCACGCACAGCCAGCTGGAAGCGCTGACCTTCTGCCAGCCGCAGCAGGCATTAAGCCGCAGCGCCTGGCTGCTGGCGCACGACGGGGATGCCCTGTACGGCTGGGGTCAGCTGATTAAGGTACTGGAAGAGCAAACGACGACGCCGGAAGGCCAGCTTGCCGCCGCTGTAGCCGCACGGATCAACGGCAGTGCAGCCTGCTTTAACCGGTACGCGCCGGAAGCGCTGCGTAGCGCGTTAAAAACAGGCGTTGATGACGCGATCGGAAGCGCCAGCGCCGTCGATCGGGCAGTGATACAGACCGCCGCGCAGCTGACCCGCTCGCCGGAGCGCTTCAGCGCCGCGCATTTACAGCCGCTGAAAGAGGCGGGTTTTTCGCTGCAGAGAATGATGAACGTGATTTTCAGTACGGCGCTGGCAGGCTGGAATAACCGGCTGATGCAGTCGCTGGGGAGTTAGCGTTCGTCGCGGCTAACGTTCGCTAAGCCAGCGGCGTACCTCGTCAAAAAAGTGCTGGGACAGCGGCGTCGCTCTGCCCGGCTCGGCAATAACCACTGCGGCCTGGCGGCTCATCGGCGCAATGGCCAGCGGGCGCGACTGCAATTCCGGCGTCATGGCCGGCAGCAGATGGCCGCGAGGCGAAATCAGGCAGCCCAGCCCTACCTGAACGCCCTGCGCCAGTTGAAACACGGAGGTGGTTTCCAGTATCACCCGCAGATGGATATCGGCTTCCCGAAAGTGGGTATCCAGATAGCGTCGGAAATAGCGCGTCTGCTCCGCCAGACACAGCGGGATCTCTTTTAGTTCGTTCAGGCTCAGCGGCGCTTCGCCCACCAGCTGCGGAAAATGTTCGGGATGGAAAACCACTTCCACGCCGTTGTCTGCCAGCGGTTCGGCCTGGAAATGCAGCTCGCGCAGCGTGACCAGCTCAAAAAAGCCAATGCCGACGTCCACCGTATAGCTGTTCAATGCGTCAAGCAGCTGATCGGCGCTGAGCACCGAGACGCGATAGTTAAGCTGCGGATAACGTTCCTGGATGCCTTTCAGCACCAGCGGCAGCGAGATGCTGCACTGCGGCACCACGCCAATACGTAGCGTGCCCGCAACGCCATGTTTTAACGATTCGACTTCCAGCTTGAGGCCCTGATAGACGGAGACGATTTCCCGCGCCCACGTCAGCACCCTTTCGCCTTCTGGCGTAAAGCCGTCGAAGTTATTGCTGCGGTTGATCAGCGATAGCCCCAGCTCGCGCTCCAGGTTTTTCAGACGCATCGACAGCGTCGGCTGGCTGACGAAGCTCGCCTCCGCCGCACGGCCAAAATGGCGCTCGCGCTCAAGGTTACACAGGTAAATAAGTTGTTTTATATCCATTTTTCTTATTTTTCAGAAGGTTATGTCAGACAGGCTTTATTGACTGGTAAGCAGGCATCCGGGCGCAAAATCAGCCCGGTCGACAGGCATTGCTGACTAAAGAAGATCTTCAGCCAGCGCGCCTGAGATGTCAATTTAAAGAGCCCTAAAGGCTAATGTCGTGCTGCTGAACGTCAATAATGGCTGTTGTCCGCGCTCATTCAGCAAAAGCATTTGTATGCAAGTTTCCCTGATAAAATTCCGTCGGAACAAATTTCAGGCTCAGGTACGTGCCTCCAGCCATTTTATAACATTGGGATTAATTTAGTGTGCCGGGTCAACCGGCTCTGATTATTTGCCTGCATCCCTTACAGGCTTTTTTTACCTTCAGGCCAGATAGCTCGTTAATAATGGATTTTTATTATTGCAGCCCGACAATTGCGGCATTTTTTTGGTGCGTAATAAAGTTGCCCGGCATCTCTTTACTGAAATGGTTAACGGTAGCTTTAGTTTTACGACAGAATCCGTACATAAATACCGGGCCGCTCACAAAGAGATAAAGCCCTGAAGAGATATGCCGATGAACAACAGGGTTTAATTTCAGGAGAAAGAGATGGAAAACAAGTTCACCACCGCTAAAGATTTTAACGATGACGGCTTTTGGTAAAAATTGTTAAGTACGTTAAAAAAGCGGGGCATGAAGTCATTGAAAAAGCGCTTTGGTTCTATTTTTCTGCGCAGAGACCAGACACGCCAATTTGGGCAAAATGACGATTTACGCTGCGCTTGCTTATTTCGTTTTGCCGATTGATGCCGTCCCTGATGCTTTGCCCGTTGTTGACTTTACGGATGACCCTGGTGTCCCGGCTGGGGCGCTGGCTGCTGTGTCGATGTATATCAACGAAGATGTAAAAACCAGGCTACAGAAAAAATGGCAGACTGGTTCGACTAAACGTTATTGCTGATGACTGGTGACGATATCAGCCCAACGAGCACGCCCGAAAGGGCTATCGGCGCTGCATTGGCTGTGGATCAAGAGCGTGGAAAATGACTTTAACGCCAAAGCCCCCATTACTGGGGGCGAACCACATTAAAAACTTTCCCAATCCCCGGCTGATACAGCGGCCGCCTTCGCGGGCGTACGGCTCACGGATGGCTTAACAAAGGTCTCGGTTTTTTTGTACATCCGCGTATCTGAAGTTAACTTAAAGGCAGACACCAGTTGGCTGAGCGTCTCCGCCTGATCCTGTAGCGATCTGGACGCGGACGAGGCTTCCTCGACCAGCGCAGCATTTTGTTGCGTCACTTCGTCCATCTGCCCGATAGCCAAATGAACCTGCTCAATACCGCGGCTTTGTTCCGCTGCCGAAGTAGCAATCTCATTGACAATAGTCGCGACCTGGTTGATTGAGCTGGTTACTTTTGCTGAGTTTTCACCCACGCTGGCTGCCTGCAACGCCCCGCTTTCGACGTGCATAACGGAGGCGTTGATCAGATCTTTAATCTCTTTTGCCGCAGAGGAAGAACGCTGCGCAAGATTACGCACTTCGCTTGCCACCACTGCAAAGCCTCTGCCATGCTCGCCAGCTCTTGCCGCCTCAACGGCAGCGTTCAGCGCCAGAATATTGGTCTGGAATGAAATCCCCTCGATCAGCCCCGTTATTTCGGAAATTTTTCCGGAGCTGGTGCGGATATCTTCCATCGTATTCAACATATTCCTCACGGACTGACCGTTTTCTGTCGACAGCTTATTAGCGCTATCGGCCAGCGTGCTCGCCTCGCTGGCACTGAAGGAGTTATTTTTTACCGTTTCACTCAGTGCAGCCATACTCGAAGAGGTCTCTTCAAGCGAAGCCGCCTGCTGCTCGGTACGAGAAGACAAATCTTCATTACCTGCGGCAATTTGTGAAGATCCTGAGCTTACGGATAACGATGCGCTATTAACAGCCGTTAACGTCTCTGAAAACTTAGTCAGTAATTTATTAAACGCTGAAGCGGTTTTTCCTATTTCATCAGCGTGGCTGTCGTCAGCCTGGCGAGTAAGGTCTAACGTGTTGCTGACTTCCAGCATTGTCTCTTCTATATTCAGAAGGCTTCTTCTGATATTCAGAATGGTTTTTATGGCAAAAAAGCTGAGCAGCACAATCACCAAAAGAACCGCAGTTGACATCATCCAGATTGTTTTTGAATAGATTTCTTTATTGATTTTTTTTAGCTCATTGCCAATCTGGATATTAAGTTCAATCTGCTTATTCAAATCTGATGCTAATTTTCTACCTGCAGCACCTATACCTGATTCACCCTGAAGCAAGGCCAGCGTTACGCTCTCATTTTGCGCGCGGGAAGCGTTAAGGAACGCCGGTAAGTCAGCCCGTACTGCGTCGATGTCACGGTAGATCTGCTCTGTCATACTACGATCTTCAGCACTGGAGATATCATTAGCCATGTAGTAATCAGTCAGCTTTTTCAATTCATCCAGCGTGTCGTCGATATGGCGTTCAGCGGCAGGCAGCTTTGTATCATCGGTAAGCGCCTGGTGCTTGTATAAGGCCAAGCCCAAAGCGCTGGAAGCGCTAATGGATTTGTTAAGATCCTTAATGCTGGGGATAGCATTATTCTGCACATATTCGAAGCGGGATTGAAAACCCGATATAATTGAGAACGATACCGCTGCCAGCGTGCATAAAGCCAGCGCCAACAGGGTAAACGTCAGGAACAAACGCTGCGTAATATTCATACCTACCTCAAACCTGATAATTTAATAAGCCCTAAGAAGACCTTTTGTCCCCAGGGTAGGGTTATCGGTATGCCATTGAAAAAAATTAGCCCTTGTATCAAGTTTAAATTTTTTTTCGTGCAGGGCAATACAACCTATTATTAATATTGATTTTATTACTTAAGTTACATTTGTTCACGTAATACTGACGTGCAAAGGATCCGTATTGTGCTATCGGCTTTTTATCGTTTTGGTCACCCGGCCCTTTTAATCTTCAGCCTGTAAGCCAAAACTCACTGTATGTGTTAATTAATTTAGCAAGTTATGTTTCATGTTTTAAGGATAAATCATCTGGACGCCCCTGTTTCTGGCGCCGTAACAGCCATTCCTGGCGCGGTCAGTATTAAACACGCCGATAAAAACCGCCCGGAGGCGGCTTAGCTTTTCAGCACTATTTAACCGTGAATAACAAAAAGGGATTTGCAATGTGGGCAGAGCAATGCCTGCTCTCGAGAAATTTTTGCAACTGAATGCTTAGAGCTTTTTCCGCATATAGGGCATTTGGCGTCAGCGTTTATTCTGGCGATACGATCCATCATCTGAGCGAAAAAGGACATGGTATTTGGCCTTGTGAGAAGTGAGCCTGATTATACCATCCCTGCGCAAATTTTACTCAACTAACCTGCATTTTCGATCTGGATTAGGCTGCCGCACTTTAACGCCTGGCTTTCTCTGTGGGGAAACCTTGATCATTTGACTGTCTCAATAGTTGAACCGTGCGAATTCATCACGTAGACCTTGTCTCCCGGATAGATGTATTGATACAGCGTTCCATCCGCTTCTTTAAGGCCAGGCATTTTCACGCTATCCACCTCGCTGATAAGCACAGCTACAGCGTCCCCGACCAGTACGCCATCCCTTTCACTGATCATAATGGCCTCTTGCTGTAAGACTTTGCTTTTCTCTTCATTTTCATAGATAGCAGGCATTACCTCAGCAAAATCGGGATTGGGATGCTCTTTGGTCAGCGTCAGAACATAGCCGAAGGTTTCCGAACCGCGTCTTGCAATAGTGATATTGTTCACCTCACAGATATGCGTCACACCCCCGATGATACTTTTAACGGTCAGCATAGTGTTCTCCTTCTTCCGGACGTAAAAAAGCCCCGCGTTGGCGAGGCTCAGGTTGTTTGCGCACCTTATTCCAATAACGGACAGACAACGCTCAAAACGTTATCTCTTACGCTGATCCCCCTATAATACCCTTTATATAAAAAGGTTAATAAAGCGCAGGCGTAAAAAAAGGCCACCCAGGGTGACCTTCAGAACAAGTACTGGACCGCCGTCAGGGATTCGAACCCCAAACCTTCAGCTCCGTGGCTGATGCTCTCTCCAGGTGAGCTAACGGCGGTTTAATCCTGATGCCGGTTACGTTCCGGTAACCTGATGCCAGTTGCGTTCCGGTAACCTGATTCCGGTTACGTTCCGGTAAAATCGTTAGCGCAGCTTGTTCACCCGTCTCCCTGAGGAGAAGCATGGTTGATACGTCCCTCGCGCAGGAGCATGTTCTGGTAGTGTAGTACACCGCAGACAGAAAAAAGGCCCTGCCTGAGCAGAGCCTGAAATTTGGTGCGCCTGTTTATCATCACTGATTAAGGGTCAGTCCGTCGGTCGGGCGGCGCATTGGCGACTACCTGATTAAGCATAGTTATGGTTCAGCAAATAGCAAATTAAGAGCCGATGGCCAGGCGCTGTGGTTCAGGCGAGATGACCAACCGCCGTGCCGGTAACAGCTGTTTAAAGTGGCCTGATGGCGGCACTTATGCTGCTAAACCTCTCTCCATACTTTGGCTCGCACGGCGGTATTGGCAGCATTTCAGGGTAAACATCCCTTAATAAGATTCGTCTCAGAACAAAATTTAACCACCGGGATGTGATTCGGATCACTTTATGGTCTGCGTATTACTTTAGGGTGGTGAGGCAAAACAGAGTTAACTTCGTTTTTTTGCCCGCGGCTCCCTGCGGGCTTTTTTTATATAAATAATCCTGAATAACGCCTTACCTGTCCGTGTCAGCACAGAGATGAGCATGATATAGCTGCTATTTTTACCAAAAGCGCGCACGGTTCAGGTTTAATAGGTGCTGATAAAAGCGCTAATATTTTCTATAGAGAGGTTACACTGAAAGCGAGCCAGAAAGCAGATAGTTAATTTAAAGCGAGGACAGATATTATAATAACCGTATTCAGTGGCACGAGGCCTTAACTATCCGTGTGCGATAAGATGGTTTCAGAATACAAGGTTTTTAGTGCCACTGTAAAATATAGAAAAGCTCATTAATTTCACCGCCTTTGTCTTTATTCCTTCACGGCGGCTAAGCCTTTAAAATTGATACCGGCACTGATATCCAGCTGCCTATTGAAGCGTGAACCACGGCGCGGTACACCGCCTCCGGTAAGGTTTTGCCCACGGAGGGCGCTCTTTCGTCCAGATAAGCGATAAACATCTGTTTATGGCCGCCGCTGCTCAGGAATATATTCAGATTGCTTATCAGATATCCAGCCTTGTCCCACGTCGTAGCCGCGCCTTTCGGCCAGGCGCCGCCTATAGCTTTAAGCACGGCCCATTCCAGGGCTTTGCCTTCCAGTTCGTCGGTTTGAACGGTTTCAGTCTGCATTATATTCCCCGTAAGCCTGCCTTGCCTGGCAGAAAAGCGTTAGCTGCTAAATTGTTGCCAGTTATTCCATACTTCGGTAACGAATGCACCCTGATAATGCTTTTGTCGCTTATATTCAGAATCAGGCCATGCCTGGCCGCCGCTCTTTATTATTAATACCCTAAGGACAAAGCAGACTATTCTTATTTATTGACATCCCGGCTTATATTCAGAATTGGCCCCGGTGTTAATTACCGCTGTAATAAATATCAAGCCAGCATCGTCTTTTAGTGACGCCGTCACCTGCCTGCCGGTCCCGGTCACGACCGGCAGGCAGAATTGCTCAGCCGTAATGCCGCTTTTTGCGTTGCCTTCAGCCTTTTAGCAATGAATCCCGCCGCCTGTGCGCTGGCTCTTGCGACCTGCTCTGCTGAAGCCACGCGAGGGGAGCCGCAGTCAAACGGCGGCGCAGGATCGTATTCCATCTGCAGCTGGATAGCCTGAGCGATTTCGTCGCCGTAGAGCGCGGCCACCACGCTAAGCGCAAAATCGATGCCGGAAGTCACGCCAGCGCCGGTAATAAGATTACCATCCCGCACTACGCGCTCGCCTACCGGCTCGGCACCCAGTAACGCCAGCTGCGACAGCGATCCCCAGTGGCAGGTCGCTTTGCGTCCCTGTAAAAGCCCGGCGGCGCCCAACACCAGCGAGCCGGTACAAACGGAGGTAAGCAAATTAACCTCTGCGCTTTTGCGGCGGATAAATGCCAACGTATCGTTGTCTTCCATCAGCGCGATCTGCCCTGGGCCGCCGGGCACGCAAAGGACATCCAGTTTTGGGCAAGCCTCAAAGGTTGTGGAAGGCAGGATCGCCATGCCGCGATCGGACACTACCGGTTCCCGCGTTTTCCAGATGAGATGCACCTGCGCGCCAGGCGCACGGGCAAAAACTTCAAAAGGGCCGGTAAGATCGAGCTGGGTTAAATCGGGGTAAAGCAAAAGGCCAATGGCAAGGGTTTGGGCAGACATGCTTTTCTCCTGAAAAAATGAAGTCCGTTTTTCGCATATTCACAGACAGGCGGCAAGCGTAAAAAAGCCGTCTTATACGGCGCACGCCCTTTCTCGCGATCTGAATTTTCTCCACCTGTTCCAAAAGAAGGATATAAACGAAGCGGCAAATCTGGAACCATGCAGATATAAAATTATCGGCAAAAGCGAAAATGAAGCTCCCACTTCTGAATAAGTTGTAGAAATTAATAATAATGCATAAAAAAAACCCGCCACCCCTGAAACAGAGGGATGCGGGTTTTAGCCGGTTACGGGACAACCTTAAATTACTTTCTTCGGCCAACTTAACCAATCGGCTAATAGTTTAGCCAATTTAAACGGCCCGATACTACCTGTGGTCATCCCATATTACTTAGCTGCGGTGGCTATTCTGCCCACCTTTTTTACCGGCTTCGGAGGCCTTTTCACGGTCATTTTTGAAAGAACCGCTGCTGCTCTGGCCGCCTTTCTTACCTGCTTCTGATGCTTTTTCACGATCCTCGGCGAAGTTACCGGAATTTCCACGATGCTGAGTCATAATAGCTTCCTCTTCGTGTATTCAATTTCTCACCGGATAATATAGCTCGGCTACTGCTGTTTTTACCGAACGCCGGTGAACGTCGTGCATGAATAACTATAGCAACCTCTCGTCAGGCTGCAAGAAAAAACCCTTATTTAATGGCGGGCCGCCTGTTTCATTTTATATTCCACAGGCTTTCTCATACGCACCCCTGAAAAAGCCAGCCAAATCAGTAAAATATATAGACGCGACAAATATGACATAATCTTTCAGGATTATTAATAATGTTTTAAAATAACAGTTAATAAACCACAGCAGGCTTAAGCCTTTATCTCTGTAATGAAATATACCCATTGCAATAGCAAGACGGCAGAAGGGCCGTCTGTCCCTGTCTGATTACGGCTCATCGCTGAACAGAGCGGTAAACAAGGCTCGCAGCCAGCGGTGCCCGGCGTCACGATGCGTACGGTCGTGCCACGCCAGGGTTTTGGTAAAGCCGGGAATGACCAGCGGCGGCGCCTGTATCGCCATTTTCTCGACGCCCACGGTCAGTCGATAAGGCGTTACCGCAATCAGATCGCTGAGCTGCAAAATTTCCGGCAGCATCAGAAAGCTGTTGATCGCCATGACCACCCTTCTTTCTCGTCCCAACGCCGCTAAAGCGCGATCGGTCACGCCGGAAAATCTGTCCCCGGTAAAAGAAACCAGAACCTGGTCAAGCTGGCAGAAACGGTCCAACGTCAGCGGCCGGGGGCCGGCATCAGGATGATCTTTGCGCATCATGCAGACATAGCGTTCATCAAAAAGGTGGCGGGTGTGCAGCTCCTGCGGCGTGGTTTCAGGCGTGACCAGGGCGAAATCGATTTCGCCCCGCGCCAGCTGATCTGCGAGCTGGCCGGCCTCAACCGGCACCACAGCCACGCGAATGCCCGGTGCCTGTCGACGCAGCGCGGTCACAAACGGCACGATAACCGCTTTTAAAGCATAATCCGTGGCGGCGACGGTGATCGTCATCTCTGCGCTGGCCGGGTTAAACACTTTTCTTTGTAATAACGCTTCCGTTTCGCTGAGGATCCTTTTCACCGGCGCAGCCAGCTCCAGCGCGCGTGGCGTGGGCACTATCCCTCTTTGCGTTCGGCTGAACAGCGGATCGTCAAAACAGTCGCGCAGCCGCGTCAGCATTCCGCTGACGGCTGGCTGAGTAAGCGACAGCCTGGCTGCCGCACGCGTAACGCTGCGTTCATCCAACAATGCATCCAGGGTTTTCAACAGATTCAAATCCATTGTGCGGATATCCGTTTTCATCTCGCTTCGCTTCCCCTTTAGATATCATTCTTCATGATATCAGTAATAACAAACCCTGATTAGCCTTATATCAGCACTCTCCGCATACTCGCTTTACCAACAGCGACTGGCGCTGTGCTCTGTTTTTATGGGTGACTAATGAACGCTATTATCTGGCCTGAAGGCTATATTCCGGGTTTTTGTGATAACTTCGCCTCGAACGAGGTTATTGTGGCAGGTCTGTCCACGGCGGAAGTCTGGCCGCTGTTGAATACCCCAGCGCTGTGGCCAACCTATTATGAAAATGTTGCTGATATTCGTTTCTGTCACGGTAAAGGTCCGCAGCTGGCGCAGGAGGTGCGTTTCTACTTCACGACTTTTGGTTTTCCTGTCGAGGCGCAGGTAACTGAATGCGTAGCGCCATCCACCGGCGAACCGGCGCGCGTGGCGTGGCATGGCTGGTCCGGCGAAGGCGAAACGCGGCTGGATGTGCATCATGCCTGGCTGCTGGAAGATTTGGCCGGCGGACGCGTACGTATCCTGACCCAGGAAACCCAGAACGGCCATCCGGCTAAAGCACTGGCGAAAACCACGCCAAACCCGATGATTAACGGCCATCAGGCATGGCTGGATGGCCTGGTCGCCGCCGCCCTCGCCCGGAAAGCCTGACACGGCGAACGTTCTGTAAATGCGGCCTGCCAGGGACGGCAGCAGTCAGGCCACGCCCAGGGCAGCTTTCACCTCGCTGGCGATTTTTTCAACCTGCGGCCCGTAAATGACCTGGATATCGTGGTCGCTGACGCGGTTGATGCCGTTGGCGCCCGTGGTCATCAGCGTTTGATCGACGACCTCTTTCATCTCTTTTACCCGCACCCGCAGTCGGGTAAAGCAGCAATCGACGTCCTCTATATTGCCTTCGCCGCCCAGTCCGCTAATGATCACCCGAATACGCTGATCGGCCGCGACCGTTTTGCTTTCCGGCTCCGTCTCTTCCGCTTCCCTGCCCGGCGTTTCTACCCGCATACGCAGGATAACAAAGCGAAAACCGTAGTAGTAAACCGGCACGTAGATGGCGCCAAGCACCAGCGTCCACCACCATTGAGTTTTGCTGCCGCCAAGAATACCAAACACCACGAGATCGATAGCGCCGCCCTGAATATTGCCGATCATCAGGTGCAGCATCGACATCAGCATAAAAGACAGGCCGCTAAGGAGCGCGTGCAGCAGATAAAGAATGGGCGAAACAAAGATAAAGCAGAATTCCAGCGGCTCGGTGATGCCGGTCGTAAACGAAGTGAGCGCGCCCGCCAGCATCAGCGCTTTGACCCGCTGCTTGTGCTCCGGCCTCGCACAGTGATAGATCGCCAGCGCGGCCGCCGGCAGGCCAAACATCATCACCGGGATTTTTCCCTGCGCCAGGAACTGCGTGGCGTTTCTGATAATGTCATCCGGTACGGAGCCGGGATGGGTCAGCGCGGTATTAAAGATATTCAGCGCGCCCACGATGGTCTGATTATCCACGGTAGCGACGCCACCAATAGGCGTGAAGCGCACCGTTTCGTTAAGGATATGATGCAGGCCGGTAGGGATAAGCAGGCGTTCGCTGGTGCCATATAAGAACGCCCCATACTGCCCGCTTTTGCCGATTAGCTCGCCAACCCAGGCGATACCGGCGCCGATAGTGGGCCAGATCGCCGCCAGCAGCACGCCCATCAGCGGCAGCACCAGCACGGTCACGATCGGCACAAAACGTCGCCCGCCGAAGAAGCTGATAGCGGTAGGCAGCTGCGTGGTATAGAAGCGGTTATGAATGGTCGCGGTCAGCAAACCGGCAATAACGCCGCCCAGCACGCTCATGTTATAGGTAAAGATACCCAGCATCGGGATATATTCCGCCGAGGTCATCATGGCGGCCGTTTGCTCCATGCCTTTCGCCTGCAGCGCTTCCGGCGTGGTCGTAGCCGCCGTCAATCCCTGCGCCGCAAGCGTGGCGCTGACGCCGACATGCATGGCGATAAAGCCGATAACGGCAGCAAAGGCGGCGGTCGGCTTTTCCGCTTTCGCCAGGCCAATCGCGCTGGCAACGGCAAAAAAGAGCGGCAGATTGGCAAACAGCGCGCCCGCCACCTTGCGGATAAAGCCAATAATCAGCTGTGGAACGTGCAGGCTGGCAAACGCATCGCCGGTTATCGCCGGGTTTTGCAGCGCGGCCGCCACGCCCAGAAAGATACCGGCGGCGGCGATAACGGAGATCGGCATCATCAGCGCTTTGCCGAAAGCATGAATTTTACTGGCAAATTCTTTCACAGGCCCCTCGTCTTTCCGGCTGAAAGCCTGAGTATGATCCAGCGCAAGACGGGACGCGGAGAAATGCATATGCTTCCGTATGATTCTTTGATATGTCTCACGCTTTAGCGATAAACCCCACCTATCGCATGATTAAAGCAATCAATTAGACAATTTTGTTAAGAAGTCACAGACTGTGCCGATAAAAGAAGTAATAACTTCTTAACAAGACAAAAACATTGTAACCACCTGCGAAGCACTATGAAATTTAAAACTGCAATAAAACCCTACCAGGCGGCGGCGGGCGGCTGGGGATCACTGGAAGCGACAACCCGTTTCGTTTTTGACAGCAAACAAGTTCTGAAAAATATGCGCAACCTGATGCGCATGAACAAAGCCAAAGGCTTTGACTGTCCCGGCTGCGCCTGGGGCGACGATAACAAAAGCACCTTCAGCTTTTGTGAAAACGGCGCCAAGGCCGTGACCTGGGAAGCGACGCGCCGCTTTATCGACGCCAGCTTCTTTGCTCAACACAGCGTTTCCGCCCTCTATAAGCAGAGCGACTACTTCCTGGAATATCAGGGTCGCCTGACCGAGCCGCTACGCTACAATCGTGAAACCGACCATTACGAGCCCATCAGCTGGGACGACGCGTTTGCCCTGATCGCCCGCCATATCAAGGCGATGGACAATCCTGACCAGATGGAGCTTTACACCTCTGGCCGCGCCAGCAACGAAGCCTCCTGGCTTTATCAGCTGTTTGGCCGTATGAACGGCAGCAATAACTTCCCGGACTGCTCAAATATGTGCCACGAGGCCAGCGGCACCGGCCTGAAGCGCAGCATCGGCGTGGGCAAAGGCACTATTCGCCTGGATGATTTCGATCATGCGGACGCTATTTTTGTTTTCGGCCAGAACCCCGGCACCAACCACCCGCGTATGCTGCACAGCCTGCGTCACGCCGCCGATCACGGTGCAAAAATCGTGACCTTCAACACGCTGCGCGAACGTGGCCTGGAGCGCTTTGCGGATCCGCAGAAGCCGCTGGAAGTGGTAACCAGTAAAGCGGGCACCATCAGCTCTACCTATTATCAGCCGAACCTCGGCGGTGATATGGCAGCGGTGCGCGGCATGGTGAAAGCGCTGGCGGAAACGCATTATGCCCGTCTGGCTGCTGGCGAACCTGGCCTGTTTGATGAAGTCTTTATCAATGCCAAAACCGAAGGCATGGAAGCTTACCTGGCTGCCGTCGAGGCGACGGAATGGTCGCATATCGTTCAGCAGTCCGGCCTGACCGAACAGCAGATCCGTGAAGCGGCCGCTATCTACCAGAGCGCCGAGCGCGTGATCTGTACCTGGGCGATGGGCATCACGCAGCACAAGCATTCTGTGGATACGGTGCGCGAGATCGTTAACCTGCAGCTGCTGTTTGGCCAGCTGGGCAAAAAAGGCGCAGGCCTTTGCCCGGTTCGCGGCCACAGCAACGTGCAGGGCAACCGCACCATGGGCATTGACGAGAAGCCTTCTCAGGCCTTCCTCGACAGCCTGGGCAAACACTTTGGCTTTGAGCCACCGCGCGAAATCGGTCACAACACGGTTGAAGCGCTGGAAGCGATGCTGCGTGACGAGATCAAAGTGCTGATCGCGCTGGGCGGCAACCTGGCCGCCGCCGCGCCGGACAGCCCGCGCACCGAAGAGGCGCTGCGTCGCTGCGGCCTGACCGTGCAGATCAGCACCAAGCTGAACCGCAGCCACCTGTGTCCTGGTGCCGTTGACGCGCTGATCCTGCCGACGCTGGGGCGTACCGAGCAGGATATCCAGGCGACCGGCCCGCAGTTTATCACCGTGGAAGACTCCTTCAGCATGGTTCACGCCTCTGAAGGCGTGGGCAAGCCTATCGCCGAGACGCAGCGTTCCGAAACGGCGATCGTTGCCGGTATCGCGCACGCCGTGCTGGGTTCGGAAAAAGTGGACTGGCTGGGCCTGGCAGCGGATTACAATCTGATCCGCGACCATATCGCCGCTACCATTCCGGGCTTTACGGATTTCAACGCTAAGTGCGATATCAAGGGCGGTTTCTATCTGGGCAACGCCGCGGCAGAGTTCCGTTTCAATACGCTGAACAATAAAGCGCAGTTCAGCGCCGCCAGCCTGCCGGACTCGCTGTTCCCGCAGCTGGATGTGGAAGTGCCGTTTACGCTGCAAACGCTGCGCTCGCACGACCAGTACAACACCACGATTTACGGCCTTGATGACCGCTACCGTGGCGTGTATGGCCAGCGCGAAGTGCTGTTTATCCATCCGGAAGATATGGCGCGTCTGGGCTTTGCGGCGGGCGACAAGGTGGATATCGAAACGCTGTGGAACGACGGGATCACCCGTAAAGTCAGCGAGTTCAAGCTGGTGCCTTACAACATTCCAAAAGGCAACCTGGCGGCCTACTATCCGGAAACCAACCCGCTGGTGCCGCTTTCCAGCTTTGGCGACGGCAGCGGCACGCCAACGTCTAAATCGGTGCCGGTGAAAATCACCCTGTCCGAAGTGAAGCCAGGCTTGCGTATCGCCTGAGTCACAATGCGCTAACACCAGGCCGGGATTTTCCCGGCTTTTTTATTTCTTACGGCTGGCGACAGGCATTCGCGGCTGGAAAATTCTTCCGCCCTTTTGCCGCCGCCAGCCCGTGCCAAAAAAAGCGCGACAATTCAGCGCACAGTCTCGCAAAGCCCGCGATTTTCCGGGCTTTTTACTTGCCGCGGGGCGGTTAATCGCGTAAAACTGTCTGCCGCTCTTAGGCCACGAAAACGTTGAGATTATGTTCCAGGATAACCCGCTGCTCGCGCAGCTCAAAGAGAAACTCCACTCCCAGACGCCGCGTGTTGAAGGGGTGGTAAAAGGCACCGAAAAAGGCTTCGGCTTTCTGGAAGTTGATGCCCAGAAAAGCTATTTCATTCCGCCGCCGTTCATGAAAAAAGTGATGCACGGTGACCGCATTGTTGCCGTGCTGCAAACCGATAAGGATCGTGAAGTCGCCGATCCGGAAAAACTTGTTGAGCCTTTCCTGACGCGTTTTGTCGGCCGCGTGCAGAAGAAAGACGATCGCCTTTCTATCGTGCCCGATCATCCACTGCTCAAAGACGCTATTCAGTGCCGTCCCGACCGCAACCTGAATCATGAATTCCAGGCTGGCGACTGGGCCGTGGCCGAGATGAAGCGCCATCCGCTGAAAGGCGATCGCACTTTCTACGCCGAGCTGACCGCTTTTATCACCACCGCTGACGACCATCTGGCGCCGTGGTGGGTGACGCTTTCCCACCACAATCTGGAGCGCGAAGCGCCGGAAGCCGTGGCTGGCGAGATGCTTGACGAGCAGCTTGAGCGCGAAGATCTGACCGCGCTGGATTTTGTTACCATCGACAGCGCCAGCACGGAAGATATGGACGATGCGCTGTACGTAGAAGCATTACCGGAAGGCCAGCTGCGCCTGACTATCGCTATCGCCGATCCGACCGCTTACGTGGCGGCGAACAGCGAGCTGGATGCTATTGCCGCCGAGCGCGCGTTCACCAACTACCTGCCGGGCTTTAACATTCCGATGCTGCCGCGCCAGCTTTCCGATGACGTCTGCTCGCTGCGTCCCAACGAGCGCCGTCCGGTGCTTGCCTGCCGCGTAACGGTAGCGGCCGACGGCACGCTGGGCGAAGATATCCACTTCTTCGCGGCCTGGATTGAATCCAAAGCCAAGCTGGTTTACGACCAGGTTTCCGACTGGCTGGAAAACAGCGGCGACTGGCAGCCGGAAAACGACGCGATCGCTACCCAGATCCGTCTGCTGCACAAGCTGTGCCTGGCGCGCGGCGAGTGGCGTAAAACCCACGCGCTGGTGTTTAAAGATCGCCCTGACTTCCGCTTCCTGCTGGGCGAAAAAGGCGAAGTGCTGGATATCGTTGCTGAACATCGCCGCATCGCTAACCGCATCGTGGAAGAAGCGATGATCACCGCCAACATCTGCGCTGCCACCGTGCTGCGCGAGAAGCTGGGCTTCGGGATCTACAACATTCACCTCGGTTTTGACCTGGTGAACGCCGAGCAGGCCGCCAGCGTGCTGGAAAACCACGGCGTGAAGGTCGATCCGCAGGCTATCGCCACGCTGGAAGGTTTCCGCGTGCTGCGTCGCGAACTGGACGCGCAGCCGACCCAGTTCCTGGACAGCCGCATCCGTCGTTTCCAGTCGTTCGCCGAAATCGGCATCGAGCCTGGTCCGCACTTCGGGCTGGGACTGGAAGCCTATGCGACCTGGACGTCGCCTATTCGTAAGTACGGCGATATGATCAACCATCGCCTGCTGAAAGCGATGATCAAAGGCGAAGCGGCTTCCCGTCCGCAGGATGAGATTACCGTGAAGATGAGCGAGCGCCGCCGCCTGAACCGTATGGCAGAGCGTGACGTGGGCGACTGGCTCTATTCCCGTTTCCTGCAGAAAGCGGCGGGCACCGACGAGCGCTTTGCGGCGGAGATTATCGATGTGTCTCGCGGCGGCATGCGCGTGCGCCTGACCGCTAACGGCGCCGTTGCCTTTATCCCTGCGCCGTTTATTCACGCGGTACGTGATGAGATGGTATGCAGCCAGGAAAGCGGCACGGTGCAGATCAAAGGCGAAGTGGTTTATCGCGTGACCGATCTGATCGAAGTGACCATCGCAGAAGTGCGGATGGAAACCCGTAGCATCGTGGCTCGTCCGGCAGCCTGATGCTCTGTCAGGCGGGACGCCCTGTCCCGCCTGCTTCTGTCGCCCTTGCTCTCTGAGGTCGCGCGGAGAAAAAAACCTCTTGCCTCACACTTCTTATTCCCCCTGCTTTCACTAACAAAATATCAACATTACTTTAGCGTTATCTCGCTGGGAGATAACAAGGAGTATTGTGATGATCAAGGTAAAATCGGCCATTGTCTGGGCCGGCGTGGCGATAGTCGGCGCGATCGCCTTCGCCATGCTGGCGCTCAGCCGCGGTGAACAGGTTAACGCGCTCTGGCTGGTGGTGGCCGCCGTGGCCTGCTACAGCATCGCATGGCGGTTCTACAGCCGCTTTATCGCCAAAAACGTGTTCGAACTGGACGACCGTCGGCTCACTCCCGCCGAAAGGCTCAACGACGGGCTGGACTACGTGCCCACCAATAAATGGGTACTGTTCGGCCACCATTTTGCCGCTATCGCCGGCGCCGGCCCGCTGGTCGGCCCGATTCTGGCGGCGCAAATGGGCTTTTTGCCCGGCACGCTGTGGATCCTGATCGGCGTAATGCTTGCGGGTGCGGTACAGGATTTCCTGATCCTGTTTATCTCCACCCGCCGCGACGGCCGCTCGCTGGGCGAAATGGCGAAACAGGAGCTGGGCGCGTTCGCGGGCGTTGTAACCATGCTGGGCGCGCTGGGCGTAATGATCATTATTCTTTCCGCGCTGGCGCTGGTGGTGGTCAAAGCGCTGGCCAACAGCCCCTGGGGATTGTTTACTATCGCGGCCACCATCCCTATTGCCCTGTTTATGGGGATTTATATGCGCTTTCTGCGTCCGGGAAAAATCGCAGAAGTATCGCTGATTGGTTTTGTGCTGATGATGGCGGCAATTATCTACGGCGGCAACATCGCGCAACACGAGTTTTGGGGGCCGTTTTTTACCCTCAAAGGCACTACGCTGACCTGGGTGTTAGTTATTTACGGTTTTGTCGCTTCCGTGCTGCCGGTGTGGCTGCTGCTGGCGCCGCGCGATTACCTTTCCACCTTCCTGAAAATCGGCGTGATTGTTGGTCTGGCTATCGGCATTTTGTTTGCCATGCCGGAGATGAAAATGCCCGCCGTGACGCGTTTTATTGACGGCAGCGGCCCGGTGTTCGCCGGCAGCCTGTTTCCTTTCCTGTTTATCACTATCGCCTGCGGCGCTATCTCCGGCTTTCACGCGCTGGTCTCCAGCGGCACCACGCCCAAGCTGATTGAACGTGAGAGCCATATCCGCATGATTGGCTACGGCGCGATGCTGATGGAATCGTTTGTCGCGATTATGGCGCTGATCTGCGCTTCGGTCATTGAGCCTGGCGTCTATTTCGCCATGAACTCGCCTGCCGCACTAATCGGCACTACGGTAGAATCCGCCTCGCAGGCTATTAACGGCTGGGGCTTTGTGGTGACGCCGGAAATGCTGAGCGGCATCGCCAGAGATGTTGGCGAAGGCACTATCCTTTCTCGTGCCGGCGGCGCGCCTACTTTTGCCGTAGGCATGGCGCATATCATTACCGAAGTGTTTAACAGCCGCGCCATGATGGCGTTCTGGTATCACTTTGCCATTCTGTTTGAGGCGCTGTTTATTCTGACCGCCGTGGATGCGGGCACCCGCGCCTGCCGGTTTATGGTGCAGGATCTGGTGGGCACCGTGGTGCCGTCGCTGGCGAACAACCGTTCCTGGCTGGGCAATATGGCGGGCACCACCGTGGCGGTAGCGGGCTGGGGGTTCTTTGTCTATCAGGGCGTGGTCGATCCGCTTGGCGGCATCAACACGCTGTGGCCGCTGTTCGGCATCGGTAATCAGATGCTGGCCTCAATGGCGCTGATCCTCGGCACCGTTGTCCTGTTTAAGATGAAAAAACAGCGTTACGCCTGGGTGACCATCCTGCCGACGGCGTGGCTTTTTATCACCTCAATGTATGCAGGCTGGCAGAAGATTTTCCACGAAAAACCGGCCATTGGCTTTCTTGCTCAGGCCAGAAAGTTTTCTAAAGGCATTGAGGACGGCATGATTATCGCGCCAGCCAAAACTGTAGCGGATATGCAGACTATCGTGTTCAGCAATCAGATCAACGCCGCGCTCTGCGCCTTTTTTATGCTGGTTGCCGTTACCATGCTTATCGCGGCTTTTTTCGTCATTCGTCGCGCATTAAACAGTCAAAGTCCGACGGTGCACGAAGCCGATATTTCCCTGCGAAGCGAGGCGCGTCATGGCTAGAGCGATTTTTTCCCGACCTGCAAGAAACCGGCTTCAGGTGATCCGCTGTCGACCTTTAGCCACAACGGTATTAAAAGAATCACTAACGTTACGTTTGTTAATGTCGCGGCTGGCGCAGTGTTTTCGCCTGATGGTTGGCGTTCAGGACTATCAAACCTACCTGCGACATATGCAGCAGCATCATCCCGCTAATAAGGCCATGACGGAGAAAGAGTTTCACCGCTACTGCCTGGAAGCCCGCTTTCCTTCCGTGGCGGGAAAAGTCGGAAAATGTCCCTGCTGATCTCCGCCCCGATCGCGCGGTCGGGGCTTTTTTCGCCATAGTTAATTTCCGACATAAAAAATATCTTAAACATTGCGCTTGTGATTATCCTGTTTGCCGAATACTGTTGCTAAAATAAGAAGATACAGCCTGTATTGCATCCTCCAGGGAGAAATCTGATGACCGATGAGCAAGGGCAATCACTACTTTATACCTGGTTTGGTACTAACAGCCCTCATTGGCGTTTAAAGTCCGACAGCGATGCGCTTTTATTTGCAGAGGATGAATCGGCCGATACGCACGTCGTTATCCCCTTAACGCCTACGCAGGCGAGCCTGCTGCGCGCGATGACCGTGATCACCTCCAGCGTGAACCTGACGGTGTCGCTGTATGGCGAGCCGCTTTCCATGCATCTGGTTGGCCGCCGCGTTAACCAGACCGAATGGGCGGGCAGCGCCTCCGCCTGGGGCGATACCGCAAGCGTGGCGCGCGATCTGGCGCTGGGCCTTTCGTTTGCCGAACAGGTGGTGTCGGAAGCCAACTCGGTGATCGTTATCCTGGACCAGCGCGGCAATATTCAGCGCTTTAACCGCAAAAGCGAGGAGTATACCGGGCTGAAAGAGCAGGAAGTTATCGGCCGCAACGTCTTCCAACTATTTATGACCCGCCAGGAGGCGGCTTCGTCACGTCGCAACATCAGCGGTTTTTTCCGCGACGGCAACTCTTACGAAGTGGAAAGATGGGTGAAAACCCGTCAGGGACAGCGTTTGTTTCTTTTCCGAAACAAGTTTGTCCACAGCGGCAGCGGGAAAAATGAAATCTTCCTGATCTGCTCCGGCACCGATATTACCGAAGAGCGACGGGCGCAGGAGCGTCTGCGGGTACTGGCGAACACCGACGGCATTACTGGCCTGCCCAATCGTAATGCGATCAATAACGCTATCGCAGAAGCGCTGGCGGAAGAGGTGCAGCAGCAGATCGGTATCGTCTATCTCGACCTGGATAATTTCAAGAAGGTTAACGACGCCTATGGCCATATGTTCGGCGATCAGCTGTTAAAAGCGGTGTCGCTGGCTATCTTAAGCTGCCTGGCAAAGAACCAGACGCTGGCGCGCCTGGGCGGCGACGAATTCCTGGTGCTGGCGGTCGGCGCGACGCAGCAAGAGCTGGAAGCGATGGCTACGCGCATTCTCGACAGGCTCAGACAGCCCTTCCGCATCGGGCTGATTGAAGTCTATTCCGGCTGCTCTATCGGCATCGCGCTGAGTCCGCAGCATGGTGAAGATCGCGAGAGCCTGATCCGCAATGCGGATACGGCCATGTATACGGCAAAAGAGAACGGGCGCGGCAAGTACTGCATTTTTGCGGCTGAAATGAATCAGCGGGTATTTGAATATCTCTGGCTGGATACCAATCTTCGCAAGGCGCTGGAGCAGGATCAGCTGATTATCCACTATCAGCCCAAGCTGGATCGGGCCGGTGAAGTGCATAGCGTAGAGGCGCTGGTACGCTGGGTGTCGCCGGAACGCGGGCTGGTTTCACCGGCGGACTTTATCTCCTATGCCGAAGAGTCGGGGCTGATCGTGCCGCTGGGCCGCTGGGTCATGCTGACCGCGCTTGAACAGATCCTGGCCTGGCGCAAAAAAGGCATCAACCTGCGCGTGGCCGTTAACGTCTCGCCGCGCCAGCTGCTTGATGAAAGCATCTATATCGATCTGAAGCGCGCGCTGGGCAAAGCGAACCTGGCGAGCTGCCCGCTGGATATTGAGCTGACCGAAAGCTGCCTGATTGAAAACGAGCAGCAGGCGTTGACGCTGATGAATCAGTTCCAGGCGCTGGGAGCGGAAGTGCATCTGGACGATTTCGGCACCGGTTACTCCTCCCTTTCGCAGCTGGCGCGCGTGCCGATTAACGCCATCAAGCTGGATCAAAGCTTTATTCGCGGCGTTAACAGTCAGCCGGTTTCACAATCGCTGGTGCGGGCGATTGTCGCGGTCGCGAAGGCGTTGAATTTGCAGGTTATCGCGGAAGGTATCGAAACGACAGAGGAAGAGACATTTATAATGGCGAGCGGTGTGGACGCTCGCCAGGGATTTTTATATGCCAGGCCTATGCCCGCAGACGCGCTGGAGCAATGGCTGGCAAAACGTTACGCCGGTGCTTAACCCGCTTTACGCATAACCTGCGCGCTGTGGCGGTTCTGCAGCTGTACCAGCCTTTCCATATAGGCTATATCCTTGGGTTCGATAGAAAAGGCGAATTCCACCCAATCTTCGGTGATATCCATCAGCTCTGCCCGCGTCAGCTGCAATACTCGCTGACGCGCCTTTAACATCGCTCTGACGCCGTTGAGTTTCGGTTTCATCGTGTCGATAAAGGTGCGGGTAGTCTGGTAGCCCTCGCCCGGCTGGAACAGCCGATCGACCAACCCTCGCGTTTCGAACCATTCCGCCGAATGCGACTCTCCTTCGCAGATCAGCTCTTCCGCCAGCTTCATGCCCGAACGCCGGGCCACCAGCGAATAGCCGCCCATGCCCGGAAACAGGTTGAACGCAATTTCCGGGAAGCCCATGCGCGCCGTGTCCTGCGCCAGGATAAAGTGGTGCGCCAGCGCGGCCTCAAAGCCGCCGCCCAGCGCGCTGCCCTCGATCATGGCGATGGTCACCGCGCCGGTATCAAACCCGCGCGCCGCCGCATGAATGCAGTCCACGCAGGCGCGCGCGTAGGCCCGCAGCGCTTCACGACGCCCGTTTTTAATGCATTCCACAAAAAATCCGAGGTCGCCGCCCGCATTAAACATCGTCGGCACCAGCGAGCCGGTTACCCAAAAGTCGATGGGCAAGCCGGAACGCTGCGCGGCATAGCTAAGGTTCATTATCTCTTCGATAAGCTCATGGTTAAAGCTGGGGCGCGGCTGCGCGCGTAGCATCATCCATAACGTGCGTCGTCCTTCTTCGTAGTAGGCGGAAAGCTGAGTGGTTTGTCCAGCTTCGCTAAACAGCCGGCAGGTGGTCTGATTAATTACGGTCATATTCTCATCCTCTGTTTATGGGTGCGCTTAAGCGCGCTCCAAGCGTAATGCAGAGTGCGAGACGGCTGTACTTTCGTTTGATTTTAAAGGTAAATTATTTTCACCCCGCCGGCCTGAAAGCCAGCGAGGCGCTAATAACTGACGGTTTTTACCGCAAAGACCGGTGGAGGGAAATAACGTTATGATTTCTGATTAAATTATTTTATCTGACCATACCAGGCATTGCTGCCGTGCTTGCGTAAATAATGGCAGTCCAGCAGCGGTTGCTGAATGGCGGGCAGCGACGGCGTTAACAGCTGGCTGTAAATGCCCATATAGGCGACTTCTTCCAGCACGACCGCCGAATGCACGGCTTTTTCCGGCGTTTTTCCCCAGCAAAACGGGCCGTGGGAATTGACCAGAACGGCCGGCACAGCCAGCGGATCCAGATCTTTTTCACGGAAAGTTTCGATAATCACCTGCCCCGTTTCCCACTCATAGCGGGAGCCGATTTCTTCCGGCGTCATTTGGCGACTACAGGGAATGGCGCCGTAAAAATCATCGGCGTGGGTAGTGCCCCAGGCGGGGATCTCTCTGCCCGCCTGCGCCCAAATGGTGGCATGGCGGGAATGCGTATGGACAATGCTGCCTACCTCAGGCCAGGCCAGATAGAGCGCGCGGTGCGTGTCGGTATCGGAAGAAGGCCGCATATTGCCTTCCCGCACCTCGCCGCTGTGCAGATCGACCACGACCATATCTTCGCGTTTCATCGCCTCATAGCTGACCCCGGAAGGTTTAATCACTATCAGGCCCTGCTCACGATCGACCGCGCTTACGTTACCCCAGGTGAACACCACCAGACCGTGGCGAGGCAGCGCCAGATTGGCTTCCAACACCTGTTGTTTCAGTTCTTCCAGCATTTGGTTTCTCCCACTTTTTTCTACATTGTCCCCGCTGGCCAGCCATCAGGGTATGGAGGCAATCGCTGGATGCGTGGCAGAAATTAGCTGGGTGACGGTAAAAAGCGTGGGAAATTAAGATTTTTTACCTGTGAAGACGATCGTCTATGCTTAGAATACGTGCCAGCAATACCTTTACAGAAATAAGTCTGAAACTTAACAAATGTGTAAGTGTTGCTTCACGAGTACGGTAAGAACGACGTGATATATGATGGCAATGTTTTATTTACGTGAGATAAATCGCTAAGAAACGGGCGTATCCGGGCCAAAAGGCAAGGTAAACCTCTATACTTATAGCGTTATTCCTGCAGCAGCAATGATGGAGAAGTGACTATGTCAGTAACAATTAAACGTATTACCGCTGGCCTGCTGGCCGCCACTCTGGTGCTTTCCTTAAGCGGATGCTCAAACTGGTCGAAACGCGATCGCAATACCGCTATCGGCGCGGGCGCAGGTGCTATCGGCGGGTCTATTCTTTCTAACGGCAGCGGTCTGGGCACCGTCGGCGGTGCCGCTGTGGGCGGGATCATCGGTCATCAGATCAGCCGGTAACGGCTGACCGTTAAGCAAAGAAAGCACAAGGCCGCGACAAAACGCGGCCTTTTTGCTTCAGCCGCCCGCCAGCTTCACTTTCAGCCCTTTAGCTTCCAGCAGCGTTTTCAGCAGATCGCGCTTGTCGCCCTGAATTTCAATCACGCCCTCTTTAACCGATCCGCCACAGCCGCATTTTTTCTTCAGCTCGGCCGCCAGCTTTTCCAGCTCGGCATCCGGCAGATCGACGCCCGTGACCAGGCATACGCCCTTGCCTTTACGGCCGCTGGTTTGCCGCTGTATGCGCACGATGCCGTCGCCTTTTGGCCGCTGTACCGCCGCTTTGGGTTCATCGATGCGTCCGGTTTCGGTGGAATAGACCAGACGGCTGTTGTTATCGGCCATTATGCCTCCTGAAGTGATGCGATGATGTTCTTCAACGCGGCTGCCGGGTCAGCGGCCTGGGTGACGGGACGACCAATCACCATATAATCCACCCCGGCCTGTAGCGCCTGCTGCGGAGTCATAATGCGCCGCTGATCGCCCGCCTCGCTGCCCGCAGGACGAATGCCCGGCGTGACCAATTTAAAATCGCTGCCCAGCGTCTGTTTGAAGCGCGCCGCTTCCTGCGCTGAGCATACCACACCGTCCAGGCCGCACTGCTGCGTGAGCCGCGCCAGCCTTTCAGCATGCTCCGCTGGCAAAAGCTCGATGCCAATCCCGCGCAGATCCTCCGCTTCCATACTGGTCAGTACGGTCACGGCGATCAGCAACGGCGCGTCTTTACCAAAGGGCTTTAGCGCCTCACGAGCGGCCGTCATCATCCGCGCGCCACCGCTGGCGTGGACGTTAACCATCCAGACGCCCAGATCGGCCGCCGCCGCAACGGCATGTGCGGTGGTATTGGGGATGTCATGGAATTTCAGGTCCAGAAACACCTCAAAGCCGCGCTGCTGTAAATCCCGCACCAGCTGGGGGCCAAACAGCGTAAACATCTCTTTGCCGACTTTCAGGCGGCAGCTGCGCGGATCGATACGGTCAACAAAGGCCATGGCGCTGGCGTGATTAGCGTAGTCCAGCGCCACCAGGATCCGGGAGCCGTGAGATGATTGCATGTTGAAACCCTCTGAAATAGCGCACCGCAGGGTGCAGGAGATAAACGGCAAGCATTCTACCTGCGACGTCGTTAAATTCACAGTTTAGCGGCAAGTTTTCCCTTTTCGCCTGCCAGACCATGCGGCTCTCATTGCTGCTGAAACCCTGATATGAAGTTTACTCATTGGTATGTTGTAACTATTTTTGACCTGTTAAAAAAGCCAGCGCTCCACAACAGGAGCCGCTGGCCGGTTTATTGCCCGTCCAGGCCGCGGATAGGTTTAACCGAGGACCAGGCGCGACAGGAAGGACAGTGCCAGTAAAGCGCATGGGCGGTAAAGCCGCACTTGTGGCAGCGGTAGCGCGGCTTGGTGCGGATCTGTTCGCCGACCATATCCCGCAGCACCATCAGGCTCTCTTTTGCCCTACCGTCTTCCGCTTCATGCAGGTGGTAATCCATCAGACGATGGAAAACGCGCATGGTAGGATGGCGCTGCAGCTGGCGATTAATATAGATCTGCGCCACTTCGCCGCCCTCGTCTTTTTCAATGACGTCAGAGAGGTAAAGCTCGGCCGCCGCGCCGGTATTTTCCTCAACGCAGCGCTTCAGATACTCGGCCCAGGCGTTGGGCTGTTGCAGCTGTTGATAGCAGGTTTCCAGCATCGCCAGCGTTTCACTGACCAGCTCTTTATCCTGTTCTATCACGCGCTGTAAAAACCCAACCGCTTTTGCATAGTCGCCTTTCGCCATG
This sequence comes from Erwinia sp. TECH1, assembly GCF_054057575.1. Lineage (NCBI taxonomy): Bacteria > Pseudomonadati > Pseudomonadota > Gammaproteobacteria > Enterobacterales > Erwiniaceae > Erwinia > Erwinia sp. TECH1. Next base: position 2,620,450 of record NZ_JBSRZK010000001.1, read on the forward strand.
TGGATACGCCCCATCATGATCGAGACGCGGGCGCTCTGCCTGTCGGCGGATTCGCCTTTTTTCAGCAGGCCCATAGCGCGATCCAGATCGTCGCTGCCCATCGCCTGGAGCGCCAGCTCGCAGTAGAAATGCGCAATTTCCATACGCTGCTTTTCTTTGCCCAGCTTTACCAGCCGTTCGGCCACCTCGATGGCTTTTGGCCAGTCGCTGGTCGCCTGATGAATAAGCAGCAGCTGCTGCAGCGCGCCGACGCGGAAGTCCGTCTCATCGGTCAGCTGGCTGAACATTTCTTCCGCCCGATCGTAAAAACCCGCGGCCATATAGTCGCGGCCCAGCTGCTGCACGGCCAGCAGGCGCTGATCGTAGGTCAGCGAAGCGCTTTCCATCAGGGCCTGATGAATGCGGATAGCCCGGTCAACCTCGCCTCGCGAGCGAAACAGGTTACCCAACGTCAGATGCGCCTCTACCGTGCCGCTGTCTTCCTTCAGCATATCCAGAAAGAGATCGACCGCTTTATCCTGCTGATTGGACAGCAGGAAATTGACGCCGGCGACGTAATCGCGCGACAGGCGGCTCGCTTCCTGTTGCTTATCCTGCTGCGCGCTCCTGCGCCCCATATACCAACCATAGGCAGCGGCAACAGGCAGCAACAGAAACAGCAGTTCCAACATAGGGGATTATTCCTTAACGGCAGGCACGGCTGGCTGAGCCGCCGCTTCTTCTGCCTGCCCCAGCTTCTGCTGGAGACGTTTCAGTTTACGCTGGGAATTAGCCAGCGCCACGCGCAGACGGAGCCAGAACAGACCGCAAATCGCCCAGCCGATTAAAAAACCCGCAGCGAACAGCGTAGCCAGCAGCGTCGAAACGCGATATTCGCCCTGCGCCAGCAGATAGTTAAAGGTAACCACCTGATCGTTATGCGCGCCAAGCGTAATAGAGATAATGAAAATCACTAAAACCAGTAAAAAAATCAGCAAGTATTTCACAGTCCGTCCCATAGTCTGGTGATAACCAGATGAATTATGCCAAAAAATTAGCCCTGTTGCTTGCCTGATGCGCGCAGGGCGCATGAAATGCCTGCCCAATCCTCAGGTTATGGGGGCAAACGGCGCGAACACAATCACGCCTCGTCGCGTTCGCTTATTTCCTGCTCTTCCGCCGGCGGAACGGTGAGCGGCCCGCTGTAGCGCTGCACCAGCCAGGTCGCCAGCGTGACCAGCACCCAGCTGATAAGCGTTGAGGTAATCAGGTCGCGCGGCCAGTGCATTCCCAGCACCAGACGGCTTGCCATCACGCCAATCGCCCAGGCCACCAGCACGCACAGCGTGACGATACGGCGGCGAGGCCATAACAGCCCTACCGCCAGCAGCGCCCAGCTGGCTGCAAACATGGTATGACCAGAAGGGAAAGCATAGCCGGTTTCAAATTCCCAGTGCGCCTTCAGCCAGTCAGGCAGGCGAGGATCTTCCGCAATCGCTTCCCGCACCATTACGCTGCGCTGCTTGCGGGTCTGCTCGTAAAAGTATTTTTCATCAAGCCCGTGGTTTTGCTCCAGCCACAGCACATAAGGGCGCGGCTCGCGTACCTGATCTTTAATAAACGTTTTGGTGTACTGCCCGAGCAGGATTGCCGACACCACGATCAGCAACAGAATAATTGCCGACTTAAGGCGATAGCGCAGGCACCACAGGAACCACGCGCAGAGGATCACGCTGGTTAAGGTTCCCCATGGACTGGTCACGGTTTCGGTCAGCCAGAACAGCAGCTGATGGCCCCACCCTGTTTCCACCGGCTGCCAGCGCCAGCCGGACAGCAGCACGCCGAACGGCATAATCAACAGCAACAGAGCACCCAGCGTGGTGCGTTTGGCGATCTCAAACATGGCTTTCCCCGGCGATTCAGTAAGGCATTGATTTATTTCTGATGACAACGTGATAAAAAATAATAACATATTGATTGAGATGGCGATAATTGTGCGGTATTAAAACAATCGCTCGAAGAGGTTAACCGCCCGACGCCCGATTGTGGCAAAATAGCTATTATGAATGGTCGGCGCAAAGGTTAGCGCAGCCCCTGATGTATCTGGAGAGTCACATGCAGCTTAAACGGGTAGCAGAAGCCAAACTGCCCACGCCGTGGGGAGATTTCCTCATGGTTGGTTTTGAAGAACTGGCAACCGGTCACGACCATGTGGCGCTGGTTTATGGCGATATAACGAACAGCGAGGCGGTGCTGGCGCGCGTGCATTCCGAGTGCCTGACGGGCGATGCTCTGTTCAGCCTGCGCTGCGACTGCGGTTTCCAGCTGGAGGCGGCGCTGAACCATATCGCGGAAGAAGGCCGCGGCGTTCTGCTTTATCACCGTCAGGAAGGCCGCAATATCGGTCTGCTGAATAAAATCCGCGCCTATGCCCTGCAGGATAAAGGCTACGATACCGTTGAGGCTAACCACCAGCTTGGCTTTGCGGCCGACGAGCGCGATTTTACCCTTTGCGCGGACATGTTTAAGCTGCTGGGCGTTAATGAAGTGCGTTTGCTGACCAACAATCCGCGTAAGGTCGAGATCCTTAGCGAGGCGGGGATTAATATCATCGAGCGCGTGCCGCTGATTGTCGGGCGCAATCCTGAAAACGCGCACTACCTTGATACCAAAGCCGAGAAGATGGGTCATCTCTTGCCAAAAGAGTAACGGATACGGGGCCGACAGCGTCCCGTTTTGTTTTTCCGCGCGGCGCTTTCCCCCTTCCGCGCAAAAAAATGCCCCTTATCAGGGGCATTTTTATTTTAGCTCTCGACCAGCATGTTACGTATAACGTAGTGCAGGATGCCGTCGTTGCGGTAGTAGGTCAGCTCATTGCCGGTATCGATACGGCAGCGCGTTTGCAGCGTTTCCTGACTGCCGTCCGCACGGGTCAGCGTGACTTTCACCGTGCCGCCGGGCTTCAGCTGGCTCAGGTTTTCCACGTCGATCTGCTCGTCACCGGTCAGCCCCAGCGTTTTACGCGTTACGCCTTCCGGGAACTCCAGCGGCAGTATGCCCATCCCAATCAGATTTGAACGGTGGATACGCTCAAAAGATTCGGCGATGACCACGCGCACCCCCAGCAGGCGCGGGCCTTTAGCCGCCCAGTCGCGGCTGGAGCCGGAGCCATATTCTTTCCCGGCGATCACCGCCAGCGGCGTCCCCTGCTGCTGATATTTCATCGCCGCATCGTAGATCGCCAGCTGCTCGTCGCCGGGCACGAAACGCGTCATGCCGCCTTCCACGCCCGGCACCATTTCGTTGCGGATGCGAATGTTGGCAAAGGTACCGCGCATCATCACTTCATGGTTGCCGCGTCGCGAGCCGTAAGAGTTAAAATCGCCCCGCTCGACGCCATGAGCAAGCAGATAGCGCCCGGCCGGGCTTTCCGCTTTGATACTGCCGGCAGGCGAAATATGGTCGGTAGTGACCGAGTCGCCCAGCATCGCGAGGATCCTGGCGCCCTTGATATCAACAACCGGCTTCGGCTCTTTTTCCATATCATCAAAGAACGGTGAAAGGCGAATATAGGTAGATCCTTCGTCCCAGTCGTAGGTGGCCGCTTCGCTAACGCTGATGGCCTGCCAGTCCGGCGTGCCTTCAAACACTTCCGCGTACTCTTTATGGAACATATCGGTGGAAACCAGCTGTACCGCTTCCGCAATCGCCTCCGGTGACGGCCAGATATCTTTCAGATATACCGGCTTGCCGGTCTTGTCAGTACCAAGCGGATCCGTTTCCAGATTAACATTCATATTGCCGGCCAGCGCATAGGCCACCACCAACGGCGGCGAAGCAAGCCAGTTGGTTTTGACATAAGGATGGATTCGGCCTTCAAAGTTGCGGTTGCCGGAAAGCACCGCGCCAACCGTCAGGTCGCCTTTTTTAATCGCGCTCTCGATAGCGTCAGGCAGCGGGCCGGAGTTACCGATACAGGTAGTACAGCCGTAGCCAACAAGGTTAAAGCCCAGCTTGTCCAGATAAGGCGTCAGTCGCGCCGCCGCCAGATAGTCGGAAACCACTTTGGATCCCGGCGCCAGCGACGCTTTTACCCACGGCTTGCGGTCCAGGCCAAGCATTACCGCGTTTTTCGCCAGCAGGCCCGCCGCCATCAGGATACTGGCATTGGAGGTATTGGTGCAGGAAGTAATGGCTGAAATCACTACTGCGCCATCTTCCAGCTGATGCTCCTTGCCCGTGGCGCTGTCGCGATAGCTGACCGACTGGTGCTGTTTCTGCGCCCGATTGACTTCCAGCTCGTTACTGGCCTGGAAAGCCTGCGGCACTTCGCCCAGCGAAACGCGATCCTGCGGCCGTTTCGGCCCGGCTACGCTCGCTTCAACGGTAGCCATATCCAGCGCCAGTGAACTGGTAAATACCGGCTCATCGCCGGGATTACGCCACAGCCCCTGCGCTTTGGCGTAGGCTTCCACCAGCGCCACCTGTTCGCTGCTGCGGCCGGTAAGTTTCATATAGCCCAGCGTGACGTCGTCCAGCGGGAAAAAGCCGCAGGTTGCGCCATATTCCGGCGCCATATTGGCGATGGTAGCGCGATCCGCCAGCGGCAGGTCAGCCAGGCCATCACCATAGAATTCAACGAATTTCCCTACCACGCCGTGTTTACGCAGCATCTGGGTCACGGTCAGCACTAAATCCGTGGCGGTAATGCCAGGATTGAGTTTACCGTTAAGCTTGAAGCCAACCACGTCAGGGATAAGCATTGACACCGGCTGCCCCAGCATAGCGGCTTCCGCCTCGATACCGCCCACGCCCCAGCCCAACACGCCCAGCGCGTTAATCATGGTAGTGTGCGAGTCCGTGCCAACAAGCGTGTCGGGATAGGCAACTTCCTCACCGTCCTGCATTTCATGCCATACCGCCTGGCCGAGATATTCCAGGTTGACCTGGTGGCAAATCCCGGTGCCCGGCGGCACCACGCTAAAACGGTTAAAGGCTTTCTGCCCCCAGCGCAAAAAGACGTAGCGCTCATGGTTACGCTCCATCTCCAGACGCACGTTTTCTTCAAAGGCGTCGTCGTCGCCGAAACGGTCAACGGTAACCGAGTGGTCGATAACCAGATCGACTGGCGAAAGCGGATTCACTTTAGCCACGTCCCCGCCCAGTCTTTTCACCGCTTCGCGCATAGCGGCCAGATCGACCACCGCGGGCACGCCGGTAAAGTCCTGCATCAGCACGCGGGCGGGCCGATAGGCGATCTCGCGGTCGGCATGCGCCTGAGCCAGCCAGCCTGCCAGCGCGCGGATGTCCTCATCGGTAACGGAATCTTCATCCTGCCAGCGCAGCAAGTTTTCCAGCAGCACTTTCAGGGATTTGGGCATACGGGAGAGATCGCCAAGCTGCCCGGCGGCTTTGGCCAGGCTGTAATAGTGATAACGTTGACCTTTAACTTCCAGCGCGTCTTTTGTTATTTCACGTAGGGTAGACGACATTACTCCTCCTTCGTTTATCTTCGCATAACCTGAATAAAAGCAGGGTTTGATTTAAAGATAGTACAAAGTTGGCGTAACGTTTTGATAACATCGATGAAGCATAAAAGAAAAACGCCCCGCTGATTGCTCAGCGAAGCGTCGTTAATATCTGTTTAAATATGCTTTATTAATGCATGACCATGCTCAGCCAGAGCAGGCTAGCCCAGAATAAGGCTGAAAACGTCCAGGCACTGAACCATGTCATTTGAGTTAAATTCATTTTTGCCCTCACTCAGGTCTTATAAGACCAAACGTATTACTTCAAAACCTCACGCCTTTGCGAGCAGGTTTTACCGTTTATCAATGGGTTGCCATTGTGGTTTCCCATCGTTGGGCCGACAGCGTGCCCTGACCAGAAATAGCTGGTCCGTTAAATAATGTTAATATTTATATTTGTCATGGTTAAAACAAAGAGTGAATATAAGCGTAAGGCTTAAGCTTTATTCGTTTTATCCGTCATAAAATCAATAAAGTTGCGTTGCACTTCGCTCAGCCCCCAGCTTTCCGGGATGATGCTCTCTCTCGCTTTGCTTTTACACTCTACTTTTTTCAACTTAACAGCTTGCTGTGGTTTTTGATCCGAATACTGCAGGTGCATCGCTACCCCCATATCTGCCAAATCACGACTGCAACAGCTCCCCAAAACAGCGCCGATGCGGCGAATACCGCTAACCAGGCCTTGCGTCTCAGATTGCTGTTACGCTGAACCTTCAGAGCTTTGTGACCGAAGTCGGTTTCTACAGAAATTCTGCTAGCCATAGTTTTTGATAATCACTCTCATTGAAACGATTGTTTTGAGCAATCAGAAATTAGGAGGAATCCTAAACATTTTATGGCGTGAAATCCAGCTATTTTTATTACGCCGAACGATTAATAGTATTCATTAAAGTTTATGAAATCTATTGATCGTACTTAACCAAACTCGCGTTAACAAATTACCCTTTAAGCCAAATTTACTGACAATAGCTGTTTTTTCGCACCATTTCGCACCATTGATAAATCAGCATTTATTGAAACCTCCTTGCCGTTCGCGCCCTGTCGCGCCTTGATAACCAGAGTATGAGAATCATCCTGGAGGTGCGCAAAGATGCCCGCTGAAAAATGTGTACTGTTTCTCATTTAATGAATAACTTTGGAAAAACATGTGATGGGGGCGGCATTTACGTAAAAAGAATAAAAAGATTTTATCAATTGCAGTAACAGGCAGGACCAATGATTATTGCAGAGCCGCGTCGCGGCTCTGAATAGGGATGCAGGGGCAAAAAATTATTTGGCGGGTAATTTAATATCTTTAAACATTGCTTCAATATCTTCGTTCGAGCGCAGCCCCACGGCCGTATCGACGACGTCACGGGTCAGATGCGGCGCGAAACGCTGAATAAAATCATACATGTAACTGCGCAAAAAGGTGCTGCGGCGGAAGCCGATTTTGGTGGTGCTGAAGCTGAAGACGTCCGTAGCTTCTATTCTGACCAGATCCGGATCCGAGACCGGATCGACCGCCATGCTGGCGATGACGCCCACGCCCAACCCTAAACGTACGTAAGTTTTAATCACGTCCGCATCCGTCGCGGTGAAAACAATACGCGGCGTCAGGCCAGCCCGATTAAACGCCGTATCCAGCTCTGAACGCCCGGTAAAGCCGAAGGTATAGGTAACCAGCGGATACTCGGCTAACTCTTCGATAGAGACTTTTTCTTTGCCTGCCAGCGGATGATCCGGCGTCACCACGATGGCGCGATTCCAGTGATAGCAAGGCAGCATAACCAGATCGTCATAAAGATGCAGCGCTTCGGTAGCGATAGCAAAATCCGCGTTGCCTTTAGACACCGCTTCTGCAATTTGCGTAGGCGAGCCCTGATGCATATGCAGCGAAACGCGAGGATAGCGTTCGATAAAGCCTTTAATCACGTTGGGCAGCGCGTAGCGGGCCTGCGTGTGCGTTGTAGCAACATACAGCGAGCCTTTATCCGGCCAGGTATGTTCCCCGGCGACTGATTTGATGGCTTCGACTTTTGACAGCACTTCGCGGGCGATACGGATAATTTCCTGGCCTGCGGGCGTGACCTGCGTCAGATGCTTGCCGCTGCGGGCAAAGATCTGGATACCCAACTCGTCTTCCAGCATACGTACTTGCTTACTGATCCCGGGTTGCGATGTATAAAGCCCCTCAGCCGTTGAAGAGACGTTCAGATTGTGATTGACCACTTCAACGATGTAACGCAGCTGCTGCAATTTCATGTTTGATCCGTCCAGTTTGGCGCCGCGCGCCGACGGGCTGTGCTGACAGAGCACAACGTATCGGCCTAATGCGATTTTATAATAAGGAAAGGTATATCTATAACAATCATATCAAAGATGGGTGGAATGTATAGCAGGGCTGAAGCCGCAGGAGAAAAACGGGCCAGCTGAAACGCCGGCCCGACAGGTTATTTCTTACTGGCTTTCGCCGCTTTTTCGGTGACGGCCCATTTGCCGTCTACGTAGAACGCCGTCCAGCCTGTAGCCTTACCTTCTTTTTCCGTACTGACGTACTGCTGCTTCGTTTTGCGGCTGAAGCGCACTACCGTCTTGTTGCCTTCATCATCGGCAACCGGCGCGTCGGCCAGATAGCGCAGCTTTTCCGGCAGGCGATCGCGGAAGCGTTGCAGCTCTTCCACCAGCGGCGCGCGCGTTTCCCTGGATTTAGGGAAGGTGTTAGCCGCCAGGAAAACGCCTGCCGCGCCGTCGCGCAGTACAAAGTAAGCATCCGATTTTTCGCACTGCAGCTCCGGCAGCGGAACCGGATCTTCTTTCGGCGGCGCAACGTCGCCGTTACGCAGGATCTTACGGGTATTTTTACAGTCGTCGTTGGTGCAGGCCATATACTTGCCGAAACGCCCCATTTTCAGGTGCATCTCCGAGCCACACTTTTCGCACTCTACGATCGGCCCGTCATAGCCTTTGATACGGAATTCGCCCTGCTCGATTTCGTAACCGTCGCAGCTTGGGTTGTTGCCGCACACGTGCAGTTTGCGCTGGTTGTCGATCAGATAGCTGTCCATCGCCGTGCCGCATTTGCCGCAGCGACGGCGCGCGCGCAGCGCGTTGGTTTCCGCATCTTCGCCTTCGAGAATATTCAGTACTTCATTCTCTGGGATCAGATTGATGGTTTGTTTGCAGCGCTCTTTCGGCGGCAGCGCATAGCCCGAGCAGCCGAGGAACACGCCGGTGCTGGCGGTACGGATACCCATCTTACGCCCGCAGGTTGGGCAATCGATGGTGGTCAGCACCATCTGGTTCGGCTGCATGCCGCCCTCTTCCGGATCTTTATCCGCCTTTTCCAGCTGCTGGCTGAAGTCGGCGAAAAATTTATCCAGCACGCCTTTCCACTGCGCTTCGTTGTTGGCAACCTGATCCAGGCTGTTTTCCATATGCGCGGTGAAGTCGTAGTTCATCAGCTCGCGGAAGTTTTCTTCCAGCCGGTCGGTAACGATTTCGCCCATCTTTTCCGCATAGAAGCGACGACTTTCCACGCGCACGTAGCCGCGATCCTGAATGGTCGAGATAATCGAGGCGTAGGTAGAAGGTCGACCGATGCCGCGTTTTTCCAGCTCGCGCACCAGCGAGGCTTCGCTGAAGCGTGCCGGCGGTTTGGTAAAGTGCTGGCTTGGCTTCAGCTGCTGCAGCGCCAGCTCTTTACCCACTTCAACCGGCGGCAGCGTGCGATCTTCATCGCCCTTGCGCAGCGCAGGCATCACGCGGGTCCAGCCGTCAAAGCGCAGCGTGCGCCCTTTCGCCTTGAGTTTAAACTCGCCGGCGCTGACGGTCAGCGTCGTGGAGTCATACTGCGCCGGCATCATCTGACAGGCAACGAACTGACGCCAGATTAGCTGATACAGCTTCTGCGCGTCGGCTTCCATATCCTTCAGCTGCTCGGCCAGGACGGCGACGTCCGAAGGACGGATCGCTTCGTGCGCTTCCTGCGAGTTATCTTTGCTGGCATAGGCATTGGCGGCCTTCGGCAAATATTTTTCGCCAAATTCGTTTTCAATGTAGCCGCGCACCATGCTGACCGCATCCTGACTCAGATTGGTCGAGTCGGTACGCATATAGGTAATGTGGCCCGCTTCATAGAGGCGCTGTGCCATCATCATGGTTTTTTTCACGCCGTAGCCCAGACGGGTACTGGCCGCCTGTTGCAGCGTTGAGGTAATAAACGGCGCGCCGGGCTTGCTGCTGGTCGGCTTATCTTCACGGTCGGTAACCTGATAGCGCGCTTTTTCCAGCAGGCTGACGGCGGCCTGGGTCTGCTCGCCGTTAACCGGACGGAAAGGCTTGTCGTGCTGATGAGTCACTTCCATCGGCAGCAGCGTGCCTTCCGGCGTATTCAGATCGGCATGCAGTTCCCAATACTCTTCCGGCACGAACGCTTTGATTTCGCGCTCGCGCTCCACCACCAGCCGCACGGCGACCGACTGCACGCGCCCGGCGGACAGTCCGCGAGCGATTTTCTTCCACAGCAGCGGCGAAACCATATAGCCCACCACGCGGTCCATAAAGCGGCGCGCCTGCTGAGCGTTAACCCGATTGATATTCAGTTCGCCCGGCTTGTCGAAAGCCTGACGAATAGCATTTTTGGTGATTTCGTTAAACACCACGCGGCTGAAGCGCGAATCATCACCGCCGATCACTTCCCGCAGGTGCCAGGCAATGGCTTCCCCTTCGCGGTCAAGGTCGGTTGCGAGATAGATGTGGTCGGCATTTTGCGCCAGCGCTTTCAGCTCGGAGACCACTTTCTCCTTGCCGGGAAGGATCTGATAGTTCGCTTCCCAGCCGTGATAGGGATCGACGCCCATCCGGCTGACCAGCGCGGCCTTCTCGTCCTTTTTCACCTTTTTGGTGGTCTTACTGGTTGTAGAGTCAGCGCTCTTTTTAACTGTTGATCCACTGGTCGGCAAATCGCGGATATGACCGACGCTGGATTTCACCACGTAGTCGTTTCCGAGATATTTATTGATTGTTTTGGCTTTTGCCGGGGACTCAACTATTACGAGAGCTTTGCCCATATTTACCTTTACCTGATTAAAACATCCGAGAGTAAATTGTGCCGAAAGCCTGCGGGCAATCCAGCGCGTTAAAACCTTCATGGCCGACGGCAGAATCCGGCACTTTCCCTGTTAACGCTTCCCGCTCAGGAAGCCAACTCACTGATTAACGACACCTTTTACAAACTGTTAAGCGCATCACTAACAAAGCGTAAAGCCAGTTTTACGCCCGGAACCCGAAACGCCCACACTCTACCTGATAAAATCTGTTACGCAACTTAATTAGCATCCACAACGGATTTACGCCAGAAAGTCATAAAAAAGCGTGTGGGCAGGCAAGCGCCCATCGGCATTGAGTTTTTGCGGCAGCGCGGCGTAATATACTGCTCATCTGCCGTCTCTATAAAGGAGAGAATTCTGTGAAGCATACCCAGGCTATTGATAAATCCGCACTCCTGCAAAAGGCGAACGAGCTCATCGCGGAGCACAAGGATTTTTTTCCCGGACTGAGCGCCACCGACGTGGAGCAGAAAGGCGACGTGCTGGTTTTTTGCGGCGACTATTTTCTGGACGAGCAAGGCTTGCCCGGCAGTAAAAGCACGGTGGTGTTTAACGTTTTTAAGTTTCTGGCCACGGAGCTGTCGCCGCTTTATCACTTGCAGGAATAGCGCCCGCCAGGCAGGCGCTAACAGGACTACAGCAGCGGCTTCTCGCCACGCTGCCACAGGCGCAGCAGCAGGCGTTCGACGCTGACGCTGGCGCTTTGCGTAAAGCGATCCATCATTTTTTTGCGCTTCACGTAGTGCACCGCAACCACTTCCCGCGCCTGCATCTGGTCGATAATCAGATCGTCGCTGGTGCCGATAGCGTCAACCAGGCCTTTTTCCAGCGCCTGGGTGCCGAACCAGTGTTCGCCCGTCGCCACGCTGTCGATGTCCAGCGTCGGACGCATCTGATGCACAAACTCTTTAAACAGCTGATGCGTCTCGTTGAGATCCTCGCGGAATTTTTCGCGGCCCTGCTCGGTGTTTTCGCCAAACAGCGTCAGCGTGCGCTTGTACTCTCCGGCTGTATGCAGCTCTACGTCAATTTCATTGCGCTTCAGCAGGCGGTTGAAGTTAGGGATCTGGGCAACCACGCCGATCGAGCCAATGATAGAAAACGGTGCAGCCACGATGCGATCGGCCACGCAGGCCATCATATAGCCGCCGCTCGCCGCTACCTTATCCACCGCCACGGTCAAACGGATGTTCTTATCGCGCAGCCGCTGAAGCTGGGAAGAGGCCAGCCCGTAGCCGTGCACCACGCCACCCGGACTTTCCAGACGCAGCAGCACTTCATCCTGCGGTCTGGCGACGGCCATAACCGCCGAGATCTCTTCACGCAGCGAGGCGACCTCGTGCGCGTCCATGCTGCCTTTAAAATCCATCACGTACAGCGTGGGTTTGCTTTCGGCTGGCTTAATACCTTGTTTCGCCTCGGCTTTAGCGGTTTTCGCCTCCAGCTTGTCCTTTTTTTTCTGCTCTTTATACCAGCGTTTTTTGTCATGCGGCTTCATGCTCGCCAGGCGCATTTCATCTTTTATCTCCTGATACGCCTCATTCAGCCGCGTCAGGCGCAGCTGGCCGCCCTGAGCGCGTTTACGCATGGCCAGATGCGTAATCAAAATAGCAATGGCCGCGATCGCCACGACCACCGTGACCGTCTTGGCCAGAAAAAGTCCGTAGTAAGAGAGTAGTTCCACGCATTCCGCCTTATTTAACATCCAATTAGATCAGCAGCTAGTGTAGCCGAGTCGCTGCCCGTCGTCGCCCGGATCCGTTGAGTACGCAAAGATAGCGCTGCGCAGAGACCAGGCATTCGGGCGGTTTACTGTTGCGGTCAATGGATTAGCGGCGTTACCCTGTTTCCCTTCCGCACTAAGCATCGCCAGAGGCGCATCAATGAATTATCAACCTGCCAGTCAATTGCTCAACGATCGTATTATTCTTGTTACCGGCGCCAGCGACGGCATTGGCCGCGAGGCTGCTGTCACCTACGCTCGCTATGGCGCGCAGGTTATTTTGCTGGGACGCAACGCGCAGAAGCTGCAAAATGTGGCGGATGAAATCGCCGCTGTCGGCAAGCCTTCGCCGCTTTTCTTTACGCTGGATTTGGACAGCGCCACGCCCGAAGCGTGCCGTCAGCTGGCCGATGAAATTTCCCGTCATGTCTCCAGGCTGGACGGCGTGCTGCATAACGCGGGCCTGCTGGGCGACGTGGTGCCCATGACCGAGCAGGATCCCGCCGTCTGGCAGCAGGTGATGCGCGTAAACGTTGACGCCACTTTCTTCCTGACTCAGGCGCTGCTGCCGCTGCTGCTGAAGTCACAGGCCGGCTCGCTGGTGTTTACCTCTTCCAGCGTGGGCCGCCAGGGACGCGCGGGCTGGGGCGCCTACTCCGTCTCTAAATTCGCCACCGAAGGCATGATGCAGGTGCTGGCTGAAGAGTATCGCGGCCAGCTGCGCGTCAACTGCATTAACCCCGGCGGCACACGCACCAAAATGCGCGCCAGCGCCTTCCCGCAGGAGAACGCAGGCAAGCTGAAAACCCCGGCGGATATTATGCCCACTTACCTTTACGTGATGGGCGATGACTGCACGGAAAGCGGCGTCAGCTTCGATGCGCAGCCAGGACGCAAACCGGGAGCAGCGGAATAATGGCCGACGATCGCCACCAGCAGCGTCAACAAAAGCTGAAGGAAAAAGTTGACGCGCGCATTGCCGCCGCGACCGAAACGCGCGGCATTCTGATGGTGTTTACCGGTAACGGCAAAGGCAAGACCACGGCCGCTTTCGGCACTGCCGCCCGTGCGGTGGGCCATCAAAAGCGCGTGGGCGTCATTCAGTTTATCAAGGGCGAATGGCCAAACGGCGAACGCAATTTGCTGGAGCCGCACGGCGTGGAGTTTCAGGTGATGGCCACCGGCTTCACCTGGGATACGCAGAACCGCGAAACTGATACCGCCGCCTGCCTTGAAGTCTGGCAGCACGGCAAACGGATGTTGCAGGATGCGTCGCTGGATCTGGTGGTGATGGATGAGCTGACCTATATGGTGAGCTTTGACTATCTGCCGCTGGAAGAGGTCATGGCGGCGCTGCGCGCCCGTCCGCCTCAGCAGAGCGTTATCATTACCGGCCGGGGCTGTCATCGCGATTTGCTGGCGCTGGCGGATACCGTAACCGAAATGCGTCCGGTTAAACACGCTTTTGATGCGGGGATCCAGGCGCAGCAGGGTATCGACTGGTAACAGGCCAAAAAAAAGGGCGAATCGCTTCGCCCTTTTCTGTTAACGCTTGCTGGTCGTACGGCGGTTGCCGCTGACCTGAGTGTGGCGCTTGACGGCGCGACGGATCTGATTGGCCTTGGTACGGCGACGATCTTTTTCCAACGCCACTTTGCTGGTGGTTTCCGGCGGCAGCCCAACCAGCTCGCGCAGATAGTTGGTCGGCGGCAGATCCAGCTCCGTCCAGCCGCCGCGCGGCAGCCCTTTCGGCAGCGTGATGTCGCCGTAGCGGGTACGGATCAGACGGCTGACCTGCACGCCTACCGATTCCCACAGGCGACGCACTTCGCGGTTGCGGCCTTCGGTCAGCGTAACGCTATACCACTGGTTGATGCCTTCGCCGCCGGTAAACTTCAGCGTTTTAAACGACGCCGGGCCATCTTCCAGCTGTACGCCACGGCTCAGCTGCTTCAGCTTATCGTCATCGACCTGCCCAAACACGCGTACGGCGTATTCCCTTTCCACTTCCCGGCTTGGGTGCATCAAACGGTTAGCCAGCTCGCCATCCGTTGTGAACAGCAGCAGGCCGCAGGTGTTAACGTCCAGACGCCCTACGGCGATCCAGCGTGCGCCACGCAGCTTGGGTAAACGGTCGAATACGGTAGGACGGCCTTCGGGATCGTTACGGGTGCAGAGTTCGCCTTCCGGTTTGTAATAGGCCAGCACGCGGCAAACTTCATTAGTGGATTCCGCTACCGAAACCAGATGGCCGTCGATACGGATTTTTAATGCTTTACTCGGCTCTACGCGGTCGCCCAGCGTGGCCATTTTGCCGTCCACGCTAACGCGTCCGGCAGAAATCATGGTTTCAATTTCGCGGCGGGAACCATGCCCGGCGCGCGCTAAGACTTTCTGTAATTTTTCGCTCATGGCGCTGCCTCTTTGTCGCCTTCCCAGGCGTCATAAAATGAATGGGCCGTTACTCAGGAGGCGGGGCTTTTTGCGGCTGAATGCACGCGACGCCCGCCCCATTTTCAGGGGAAGCGCATTCTACACTAAGTTATCGGCTATTGATAACGCTACCGGGCCGTTTGCCAGGGAAAAGATGCGCCATCCTGAAAAGCGGCGGCGTCGCCCGCTATCGACGGACGGTCACTCATTCCCTGCGCTTACCAAAGCGGCCGCCCTAAGCCAATTTAACGCCGGGCCGCGCCGCGTTATTTAAGGCAAATGTTATCGCCTTGTTGATATATATTTAGTTATTTTAAGTTAAATTAAAGTTAATATATTTTCTGCCGATACTGCGCCGCGCCTGAATTTCACCTTAATTAAACCCAAATAGCCACCTCAGCAGAGGGTGAATCCATTAAGCAAAATGTTTCTCCGATGTTAAAACCAATTTTTTACGCCACGCCAGTGATTTAAACTGACTTAACACAAATGACCCACACAAATGCTAAAGCCCTCTCCAAACAAATAGCTTATCGCCATTTTAGATTGAGTTAATTCATCGTAATTGCGGTTTTAATTATTTTCGGCTGTTTATTTATTTGATCCACTAATTAGTTTGTGTAGAATTCACTCAGGCCAAAAAGAGCCTGCACAGTGAATTGTTAAACAGTCACAATAAAAATTTTAGTTAAGTCGTAAATTATTTTTGCAGTAAACGTCAGTTAAAAAACAGAGGGGAGCACGACTCCCTGTATAACGCCGATTTCAATCGGCATCGGCCTTGCACGTCGTCAATCTTCACCAGGGATTTACTGACGTGTCCGACAAAGTGTAACTATTATGAAAAGAATAATGCCCCTCGCGGCGTTGGCTTTGCTGACGCTGACCGGCTGCTCTGTAGGTAAATATGAGTACAGCAGAGAAGCACTGAAACGTGTCGATATGAACTTTACCGGCATTCCTACCGTGCTGGGCGTCGGCTCGCTGGGTACCAGCATTCCGATTACGCCCGAGTACAGCCTGACTGCCGCTCACGTGGCTAAACTCTCCGTACAGCGCGTTAAGGCTTATCATCCTTACTGCGACCTGGCGATTATCTATCATAAAAACGACATGAAAACCCTGCCGAAATTTCGCGAAGGTGAAATTGGCGCGCCGGTGAAAATGTACGGCTACAGCTTTATTACCGCCATGCCGGTGGAATCTTCCGGCGTGAACCTGGCATTGACCGGTATTCGCAATGAGTGGAATAAACGTCCCTGCGTAGCGATGGCTTCCAATGCGGGCGTGGTGAAAGGCATGTCGGGCGGCGCGGTCTATAACGGCGATGATACAATCGGCGGCGTGATAGTCGGTTTTACCAATCAGATTAAGAGGCATAAGGCCGGTAGCGGACCGTTGAAAGATGTGTCACTTTATATTCCTTATGCGGACTTTAAAGACTGGCTGCAAAAAACAACGTCGTGAGAATAATATGCTCGCGTATTAATATCTGAAAAGTAATTATCTATGTTTATTTATTAAGGCTCGCCTTTTTGACGAGCCTGATATTATTCAGAGAAAAGGTTTAACGTCGCCTGCGCCTTCGCGCACGACCTGCGGCGTACTTTCGGTTAAATCGATAACCGTAGTAGGTTGCTGTCCCAGATAGCCGCCGTGAATAATTAAATCAACCTGCTTGCCGATCGTCTCCTGAATCGCTTCCGGATCGGATTCGGTAAAATCGTTGCCCGGCAGCATCAGCGAAGTGGACATTAAGGGTTCGTTCAGCGCCTCCAGCAGCGCCAGCGCCACCGGATTGGAAGGCACACGCAGACCAATCGTCTTACGCTTATCGCTCATCAGACGGCGCGGCACCTCTTTGGTCGCCTTCAAAATAAACGTGTAGTTGCCTGGCGTATTATTTTTAATCAGGCGAAACGCGGTATTGTCCACGTACGCATAGGTAGACAGCTCTGAAAGATCGCGGCAGACCAGCGTAAAGTTATGGTCGCTGTCCAGCTGCCTGATGCGACAGATGCGCTCCATCGCGTTTTTATCTTCCAGCCTGCAGCCCAGCGCATAGCCCGAGTCCGTAGGATAAACGATGACCGACCCTTTATGCAGCAGCTCTACGGCCTGTTTGATCAGCCGGGGCTGGGGGTTTTCCGGGTGTATATAAAAGAACTGACTCATAATCGACCTCATGCCTGTCGCGCGACGGGCGAACAGGATCAAATTTCAGGAAAGCGCAGCCAGACGGCTTCCACACCGGCCGGAAGCCATAATTTTTTTCCCAGCTCTATCCACGGACAGGGCTGATGGAAATCAGATCCCTGCGACGCGGCCAGCTGGTAGTCCTGCGCGTAACGCGCCAGCTGCGTGCGCTCGTTGGGCGCCTGCTGGCACTGTGCGACCTCCATTGCATCCCCCCCTTCTTCTTTAAAGTGGGCGATTAAACGCTTCAACCATTTTGCGGAAAGGCCGTAGCGGCCCGGATGAGCCAACACGGCACGCCCGCCAGAATGATGAATAGCATCAATGGCTTGTTTAATTGTACACCACTGTGGCGGCACGTAGCCGGTTTTGCCGCGCGCCAGGTAATTTTTAAAGACCTGCGCCATATTATCGGCCTTGCCCTGCGCAATTAAGAAGCGGGCAAAATGGCCTCGGGTGATCGCGCCGCCGTCGGCCAGCGCCAGCGCGCCTTCCAGCGCACCGGGAATGCGCGCTTTCTCCAGCCGTTCAGCTATCAGCTGCGCGCGAACCATTCGACGATCGCTCTGCGCCTGCAGAAACTGCTTCAGCACGGGATGCTCTTCTTCCACGCCCAGTCCGACAATATGAATTTCGTGATTTTCCCATAGCGAAGAAACTTCGACGCCCGCTATCAGCCGCAGCGGCAGCTGGTGTCTGGTGATGGCTTCGCGGGCGGGCTGCACGCCGTCAACCGAATCGTGATCGGTGATAGCAAGGACACCGACGCGTTGCTCCACGGCTCTGAGCACCAGTTCTTCAGGCGTTAACAGGCCGTCAGAGGCGCGGGTGTGGCTGTGTAAATCGTAGATGGGCCAGGGATTAAGCGGGGTTGCAGACAAAACGACTCCGGAAAGCGCTAAAAAGGTCGCTGCATGATACCCGCAATTGCGGGCAAGAGAAAAAGAGTATTGACATTTCCGCCACGAACCAGTTAACTAGTACGCAAGTTCACACACAAGGTAGCGAAAAATGAAAAACACAATGACAACGAACGGCTGGTGGCGTACTTCTTCCTGAACGGGCGGAGAAGTCGTGCACGCAGCTGTCGCTGTAACGCTACCCAGGCCCGCCGCAAGCGGGCCTTTTTTTTAGCCAAATTTGAGAACTGACCTTATGCAAACGCAAACTACAGTGAAGTTGATTACCGGCGCCGCGCCCTACCGTGAGGATCCGGCCGCGCTCTTCCACCAGCTCTGCGGCGCGCGTCCCGCTACGCTGCTGCTGGAGTCGGCGGACATTGACAGCAAACGCAACCTGAAAAGCCTGCTGATTATCGACAGCGCGCTGCGCATTAAGGCGCTGGACGATACCGTTACCGTCCAGGCGCTGTCGGAGAATGGCCGCGCGCTGCTGCCGCTGCTGGATGCCGCGCTGCCGGAGTCGGTTATCAATACCGTACGTCCCGACGGCCGCGAGCTGCGTTTTCCGCAGGATAATGCGGTGCAGGATGAGGATTCCCGTCTGAAGACGCTGTCGGTGTTCGACGCGCTGCGCCTGATCCCGCATTTGCTGAAAAGCCCGGCGGACGAGCGCGAGGCGATGCTGCTTGGCGGCCTGTTCGCTTACGACCTGGTGGCAGGATTTGAAGACCTGCCCGGGCTGGACAACGACCAGCGCTGTCCCGATTACTGCTTTTATCTGGCCGAAACGTTACTGGTGATCGACCATCAAAGCCAGAGCGCGCGCTTACAGGCCAGCCTGTTTACGGCAGCGCCCGGCGAATTTTTACGCCTGCAGCGCCGTATCGAACAGCTGCACGGCCAGATGCTGCAGCCCGCGTCCGCTATTCCGGTGCAGCCGCTGGAGACAATGTCCCTTGCCGTCAGCCAGAACGACGAAGAGTATTGCGCCGTGGTGCGCAAGATGCAGGAAGCCATCCGCAGCGGCGAAATCTTCCAGGTGGTGCCGTCGCGCCGCTTCTCGCTGCCCTGCCCGTCGCCGCTGGCCGCCTACGACACGCTGAAGAACAGCAACCCCAGCCCCTATATGTTTTTTATGCAGGATCAGGATTTCAGCCTGTTCGGCGCCTCGCCGGAAAGCTCGCTGAAGTATTCGGCCGACAGCCGCCAGATCGAAATTTATCCGATTGCCGGAACCCGCCCGCGCGGTCGTCATGCCGACGGCTCGCTGGATCGCGATCTCGACAGCCGTATCGAGCTGGAAATGCGTACCGACCATAAAGAACTGGCCGAGCACCTGATGCTGGTCGACCTGGCGCGTAACGATCTGGCGCGCATCTGCGAGCCGGGCAGCCGCTACGTGGCCGATTTAACCAAGGTCGACCGCTACTCTTTTGTGATGCACCTGGTTTCCCGCGTGGTAGGCAAACTGCGTGAGGATCTGGATGTGCTGCATGCCTACCGCGCCTGTATGAATATGGGCACGCTGAGCGGCGCGCCGAAAGTTCGCGCCATGCGCCTGATCGCCGAGGCGGAAGGCACCCGGCGCGGCAGCTACGGCGGCGCGGTCGGCTACTTTACCGCCAGCGGCGATCTGGATACCTGCATCGTGATCCGCTCAGCCTACGTCGAGGACGGCGTCGCTACCGTTCAGGCCGGCGCGGGCGTGGTGCTGGATTCCAACCCGCAGGCGGAAGCCGATGAGAGCCGCAATAAAGCCCGCGCGGTGCTGCGCGCCATCGCCACTGCCCATCATTGCAAGGAGATTTTCTGATGGCTGATATTCTGCTGCTCGACAATATCGACTCTTTTACCTGGAACCTCGTCGACCAGGTGCGCGCTTTCGGTCATAACGTAGTGATCTACCGCAATAACGTGCCTGCCGACACGCTGATCGCCCGTTTGCAGGAGATGGACAATCCGGTGCTGCTGCTGTCGCCAGGCCCTGGCGCGCCGTCCGATGCGGGCTGTATGCCGGAACTGCTGCGGCGCCTGCGCGGACAGCTACCGATTATCGGGATCTGCCTGGGCCATCAGGCAATTGTGGAAGCCTACGGCGGCCACGTCGGCCAGGCGGGCGAGATCCTGCACGGTAAAGCCTCAGCCATCGCCCATGACGAGTCGGCCATGTTCGCCGGGCTGAGCAATCCGCTGCCCGTGGCACGCTACCACTCGCTGGTCGGCAGCAACGTACCGATTGAGCTAACAATTAACGCGACTTTTAACGGCATGGTGATGGCGGTGCGTCACGACGCCGACCGCGTCTGCGGTTTCCAGTTTCACCCGGAATCGATTCTGACCAGTCAGGGCGCACGCCTGCTGGAGCAGACCCTGGCCTGGGCGCTGGCGAAATAAGGAGAGCATGATGAACGCAATACTGGAAAAACTGTACCAGGCGCAGACCCTGACCCGCGACGAGAGCCACCAGCTGTTCTCCGCCATTGTCACCGGACAGCTGGAGCCAACCCAGCTGGCCGGCGCGCTGATCGCCATGAAGATCCGCGGCGAACGGCCTGAAGAGATCGCCGGGGCCGCCACGGCGCTGCTGGCGGACGCCAAACCCTTTCCGCGCCCGGAGTACGCCTTTGCCGATATCGTTGGCACCGGCGGCGACGGCAGCAACAGCATCAATATTTCTACCGCCAGCGCCTTTGTGGCGGCGGCCTGCGGGCTGAAGGTGGCAAAACATGGCAACCGCAGCGTCTCCAGCAAATCCGGATCTTCCGATCTGCTGGCAGCATTCGGCATCAATCTGGCTATGCCAGCCGAACAGGCGCGCCAGGCGCTGGACGATCTTAACGTCTGCTTCCTGTTTGCGCCGCAGTACCATACCGGGTTCCGCCACGCGATGCCGGTGCGCCAGCAGCTGAAGACCCGCACGCTGTTCAACGTGCTTGGCCCGCTAATCAACCCGGCGCGGCCGCCGCTGGCGGTGATCGGCGTTTACAGCCCGGAGCTGGTGCTGCCGATTGCCCAGACGCTGAAAGTGCTGGGCTATCAGCGCGCGGCGGTGGTGCACGGCGGCGGCATGGACGAAGTGGCGTTGCACAGCACGACGCAGGTGGCGGAGCTGCGTGACGGCGAAATCACCAGCTATCAGCTGACGCCAGAAGATTTTGGCCTGAGCTATCATCCCCAGGAGGCGCTGGCGGGCGGCTCGCCGGAAGAAAACCGTGACATTCTGACGCGATTGCTCCAGGGTAAAGGCGAGCAGGCGCACGAAGAGGCCGTGGCCGTTAACGTCGCGCTGCTGCTGAAGATTTTCGGCCAGGAAGACTTACGGGAAAATGCGCAAAAGGCGCTGAAAGCGATCCGCAGCGGCCAGGCCTATGAGCGCGTGGTCGCGCTGGCAGCAAGAGGATAATATGGAAACCGTACTGAACAAAATTGTGCAGGATAAGGCGATTTGGCTGGCCGAGCGCCAGCAGCGCCAGCCGCTGGCCTCGTTTCAGAACGAGATCGAACCGGCGACCCGCAGCTTTTATCATGCGCTGTCAGGCGCCAGAACCGTTTTTATTCTGGAATGCAAAAAGGCCTCGCCCTCAAAAGGCGTGATCCGGGAAGATTTCGATCCGGCCGCCATTGCGGGCGTTTATAAAGATCACGCTTCGGCCGTTTCGGTACTGACCGACGAAAAATATTTCCAGGGCAGCTTCGATTTTCTGCCGGTGGTCAGCGCCGCCATTACCCAGCCCGTGCTGTGCAAAGATTTTATTATCGATCCGTATCAAATTTATCTGGCGCGCTACTACCAGGCAGACGCGATCCTGCTGATGCTTTCCGTAGTGAATGACGAGCAGTATCGCCAGCTGGCCGCCGTGGCGCACAGCCTGAATATGGGCGTACTGACTGAGGTGATCAGCGACGAAGAGCTGGCTCGCGCCACCGCGCTGGGCGCCAAAGTGGTTGGCATCAATAACCGTGACCTGCGCGATCTCTCTATCGATCTCGACCGCACGCGTCGTCTTGCGCCTAAAGTTGCCCATGGCGTAACGGTGATCAGCGAATCAGGCATCAATAACTATGCTCAGGTTCGCGAGCTGAGCCACTTCGCCAACGGCTTTTTAATCGGCTCCGCCCTGATGTCGGAGGCGGATCTTTCCGCCGCCGTGCGTCGGGTCATTATTGGCGATAACAAAGTGTGCGGCCTGACCCGCGCCGGGGATGCGCGGAGCGCGCTGGAAGCCGGGGCGGTCTACGGCGGCCTGATTTTCGCCGAAGGCTCGCCACGCAAAGTGACGCCGGAGCAGGCGAAAACGGTGATGGCGGGCGGCGCGCTGAAATACGTCGGCGTGTTCCGTAACAACTCCCTTAGTGACGTTGTCACTATCAGCCGCGAGCTGGGCCTTTCTGCCGTACAGCTGCATGGTGATGAAGATCGGGATTTTGTCGCCGAGCTACGCCGTCAGCTGCCGGATGAGGTAAAAATCTGGAAGGCGTTCAGCATTCGTTCCGCGCTGCCTGCCCGCGACTGGCCGCACGTCGATCGCTACGTCTTTGACAACGGCAGCGGCGGCACCGGCAACCGTTTCGACTGGGCACTGCTGGAAGGCGAAAAGCTGGATAACGTGCTGCTGGCGGGCGGCCTGGGCGCCGACAACTGCGTCAGCGCCGCCCGACTTGGCTGCGCCGGCCTGGATTTTAACTCCGGCGTCGAAAGTGCACCCGGCCTGAAGGATGCGGACAAAATCGCCTCGGTGTTTCAAACGCTGAGAGCCTACTGACCGTCTGGCGTCGCTACGGCGGCGCAACTGCGAATAAGGAAGCGAAATGACTTTATTAAATCCCTGGTTTGGCGAGTTCGGCGGTATGTACGTGCCGCAGATCCTGATGCCCGCGCTGCAACAGCTGGAAGAGGCCTTTGTCAGCGCCCAGCGCGATCCTGAGTTTCAGGCGGAATTCCTCGGCCTGCTGAAAAATTACGCCGGTCGCCCCACTGCGCTGACGCTGTGTAAGAACCTGACCAAAGGCACCAAAACCCGTCTTTACCTGAAGCGTGAAGATCTGCTGCACGGCGGCGCGCACAAAACCAATCAGGTGCTGGGCCAGGCGCTGCTGGCGAAGCGCATGGGCAAAACCGAAATTATCGCGGAAACCGGTGCGGGCCAGCACGGCGTCGCTTCGGCGCTCGCCAGCGCCCTGCTGGGTCTGAAGTGCCGCATCTATATGGGCGCCAAGGATATTGAGCGCCAGTCGCCCAACGTGTTCCGCATGAAGCTGATGGGCGCAGAGGTGATCCCAGTGCACAGCGGCTCCGCCACGCTGAAAGATGCCTGTAACGAGGCGCTGCGCGACTGGTCGGGCAGCTATGAAAACGCCCACTATATGTTAGGCACGGCGGCGGGCCCGCATCCTTTCCCGACTATAGTGCGCGAATTCCAGCGCATGATCGGTGAAGAAACTAAAGTGCAGATCCAGGAGCAGGAAGGCCGCCTGCCGGATGCGATTATCGCCTGCGTGGGCGGCGGCTCCAACGCTATCGGCATGTTCGCGGACTTTATCGACGAGGCTTCCGTCGGGCTGATTGGCGTGGAGCCTGCCGGTCACGGTATTGAAACCGGCGAGCACGGCGCGCCGCTGAAGCATGGCCGCGTCGGCATCTATTTCGGCATGAAAGCACCGATGATGCAGACGGAAGAGGGTCAGATTGAGGAGTCCTATTCGATTTCCGCCGGTCTGGATTTCCCTTCCGTGGGGCCGCAGCACGCGCATCTGAACAGCATCGGCCGCGCCGACTACGTTTCCATTACCGATGACGAAGCGCTGGACGCGTTTAAAACCCTTTGCCGCAGCGAAGGCATTATTCCCGCGCTGGAGTCTTCCCACGCGCTGGCTCACGCCCTGAAAATGATGCGTGAAGCGCCGGAAAAAGAGCAGCTGCTGGTGGTGAACCTGTCCGGCCGCGGCGATAAAGATATTTTCACCGTGCACGAGATTCTGACAGCGAAGGGAGAGATCTGATGGAACGTTATGACCAGCTTTTTCAGCGGCTGAACGCGCGTAAGGAAGGCGCCTTTGTGCCTTTCGTCACCCTGGGCGATCCCACGCCCGAGCTGTCGCTGCAAATTATCGATGCGCTGATCGCGGGCGGTGCCGACGCGCTGGAGCTGGGGATCCCCTTCTCCGATCCGCTGGCCGACGGCCCGACCATCCAGAACGCCACGCTGCGCGCCTTTGCCGCCGGCGTGACGCCCAGCCACTGCTTTGAGCTGCTGGCCGCCGTCCGCCAGAAGCATCCGACCATCCCGATCGGGCTGCTGATGTACGCCAACCTGGTCTTCGCCAACGGCATCGACAACTTTTATGCGCGCTGCCAGCAGGCGGGCGTGGATTCCGTGCTGATTGCAGACGTGCCGGTCGAAGAGTCCGCGCCGTTCCGCCAGTCGGCGATGCGGCATAATGTTGCGCCGATCTTTATTTGCCCGCCGAACGCCAGCGACGATCTGCTGCGCGAGATCGCTTCACACGGGCGCGGCTATACCTATCTGCTTTCCCGCGCGGGCGTAACCGGCACGGAAAGCCGTGGCGTCAGCCAGTCGTTGCATCATCTGGTGGACAAGCTGACCGAATACCACGCCGCGCCGCCGCTACAGGGCTTCGGGATTTCTGAACCGTCTCAGGTGAAGGAAGCGCTTGCCGCTGGCGCAGCGGGTGCGATTTCCGGCTCCGCTATCGTCAAAATCATCGAGCGTCATCACAATGAACCGGCCACGATGCTGGCCGAGCTGGAAGCTTTCGTCGCGAAGCTGAAGGCCGCCACGCGCTAACCGTCCGCCCTGTCGCTCTGGCAGGGCTTTGCCCCTCCTGTACTTTTATTATTTTTGCGGCTCAGTCGTGATTGCTGAGCCGTTACGCCCGCCCGATCGAGAGCAGGCCAGCCGCGTAGCCTCAGGCAGCCGCTTTACCGCCCCGTAAACAAGTAACACGCTCTTTTTGCGCTGTTTTGTGGAAAATTCGCCGCCCAGGTCTACGCTTCTTTTACAGAGCGAATCTGTAATCACGGCCCAGGCCATTCGGAAATAACAGGGAGATTTACCATGAAGCTGTTTAAAATGTTGACGGGTATGGTTATCGCAGCCGTTGTGGCTGTTTCAGTTAGCGCCTGCGCGCCAACGGCAAAGCAGGAAGGCACAGGCGGCTATATTGACGACACCGTCATCACCACCAAAGTTAAAACGCAGCTGCTGAACGATGAAGCGCTGAAGTCCCGTGAAATCAACGTGGAAACCTTTAAGGGCCGCGTACAGCTCAGCGGTTTCGTCAGCTCGGCCCAGATGGCCAGCCGTGCCGTGCAGGTGACCCGCAGCGTGAAAGGCGTGAAGTCCGTAGTAAATAATATGCAGATCAAATAACGCTTTTCGGGCGTAACAGGATCGACAAAAGGCGCAGCGTATGCGCCTTTTTGCTGTCTGACGGCGGCGATCAGAAGCGGTAACCCGCGCCAAAGAAGAACACGAACGGGTTGATATGGGTGTCGATACTCTGGCGGCCTGCGCCCGCCGCGTCAAAGCGCACTTTGGTATTAATATCCATGTACCACAGCGAGGCGTTCAGCATCCACTGCGGCGTTAGCTGATAGTCCAGGCCGACCTGGCCCGCCACGCCCCAGCTGTTTTTTACGCTCAGGTTGCTCAGGCCCGCATCGCGGCCGGTCTGGTTAAAATCGGTGTCATAAAACATGGTGTAGTTCACGCCGATACCGGCATAGGGCTGCAGCTTGCTGTTGTTATCCATGAAATACCACTGCGCCATCAGCGTTGGCGGCAGCTGATGCACGGTAGCCAGCGTGCCGGTAGAGGCCAGCCCGACCTTGTGACGGAACGGCGTGGCGCCCAGCAGCTCAACGCCGACGTGATCGGTCAGCATATAGGTAAACGTCAGGCCCAGCTGGGTATTGTTGTTGATGTCGAATTCGCCCAGTCCCAGGACGTTATCCGAGCCGCCGGTTGGACGCACGGTCGCGGAACCCGCACGCATAAAGAAATCGCCGGCCTGATGTGCCGAAGCGGCTACCGGCGCGCAGGCCGCGACCAGCAAGGCCAATACTGAAATTTTCATAATCACTCCTGTGTACATAGAAAAAAGCGCAAATTGTCACCCTTATTTTTAATGTGCTGATTTTATCTTTATTTTCAGAAAGATCACCCTCACAGAAACACAATAAACGGCAAATCCACTAAAAATTGATCTGGATCAAAACCACCTTTATTTCATAAAGAAAAATTAAGTTAAAAAGTGATCTGATGCGGGTTTATTGGCCAGATAGTGTTATATGAAGCGTGCAGGCGGTGTACGTCAGACGGCACGAGAAATCGCCAAAGCGAAAGTTGTGTAAGCCAGGGTGCCAGGTTGGCTTAAGACCATGTACAATCGCCGGATCGCTAAATTCGGCTCTCAAGGAGTGTACATGTCATTCACGGCGGCTTCGTTATACCGTGACACGGGAAATTTCTTTCGCCATCAGTTTGTTACCATCGTACTGATCGCGCTGTTAACCTCTTTTATTACGGTACTGATCGGCCATGCGCTGACGCCTGATATTTCCGGGCTGGCGGATGGCAACAGCGGCTCAATGAGCCTGATGGAGTGGATCCGTACCATGACGCCAGAACAGCAGCAGCTGCTGCTGCACGCTTCCGCTGCGGGTACGCTTGCCTCGCTGGTCGGCAATACGCTGCTGCTGGGCGCGATGCTCTGCCTGATCCCTATGGTTACCGCCGGCGAGCGCGTCAGCGCCCTGCGCGCCATGGGCGCTTCCGCGCCGATGCTGCTGCGACTGCTGCCGCTGGTGTTTTTTATGACGCTGATTATTCAGCTCGGCTTTATGGCGTTGATGGTGCCCGGCATTATTTTCGCTATCATCCTGTCGCTGTCGCCGATGATCATGACGGCGGAAAAAGTCGGCATTTTCGCCGCGATGCGCGCCAGCACTCGGCTGGTGTGGGGACATGTTAAGGTGGTGGCACCCGCTATCCTGGGCTGGCTGCTGGCGAAGGTGCTGGTGCTGCTGATGGCCTCGTCGCTGACCGTGCTGCCGGCCAACGTCACCTCGGTGCTGCTGAACGCGCTAAGCAATCTCGTTTCGGCGCTGCTGATCATTTACCTCAGCCGCCTGTATATGCTGTTACGTTAATCAGTCGCTGCGCGCTTCACCGGCGCGCAGCCGATGTGTTGATCTGATAACCGGAAGCCCTTATGAAGCAGTTACTCGATTTTCTTCCTCTCGTGGTCTTTTTCGTTTTTTATAAGCTCTACGATATTTTCGTCGCCTCGGGCGCGCTGATCGTCGCCACCGCGCTGGCGCTGGTGGCCAGCTGGCTGCTTTATCGCAGGCTGGAGAAGATGACCATCGTCACTTTTGTGCTGGTCGCCGTTTTCGGCACGCTGACGCTGGTTTTTCATAATGACGAATTTATTAAATGGAAAGTCACGGTTATCTACACGCTGTTCTCTGCCGCGCTGCTCTACAGCCAGTTCTGGATGAAACAGACGCTGATCCAGAGCATGTTGGGTAAAGAGCTGACGTTACCGCAGGCCGCGTGGCGCAGGCTGAACGTGGCCTGGGCGATATTCTTTCTGGCCTGTGGCCTGGCCAATATCTACGTCGCCTTTTGGCTACCGCAGGATTTCTGGGTTAACTTTAAAGTGTTTGGCCTGACCGGCCTGACTCTGCTCTTCACCCTGCTCAGCGGCGTCTATATCTATCGCCTGATGCCGCAGGAAGAAAAATAATTCAGCGCCGGATACGGCGTTTTTATGCGGAAGCAAGATAATGAGCGACGAACAACGACAGCCTGAGGGCGAAATGGTGCTGCGCACGCTGGCTATGCCTGCGGATACTAACGCCAACGGCGATATCTTCGGCGGCTGGCTGATGTCGCAAATGGATATGGGCGGCGCCATTCTGGCAAAAGAGATCGCGGGCGGCCGCGTGGTGACGGTGCGGGCTGACGGCATGACCTTTCTGAAGCCGGTTGCGGTAGGTGACGTGGTCAGCTGTTATGCGCGCTGCATTCGTACCGGCAGCAGCTCGATTACGATTAACGTAGAAGTCTGGATTAAGAAGGTGTCTTCAGAACCGATTGGCCAGCGCTACTGTACCACCGAAGCGGTATTTATCTACGTTGCCGTTGACAGCGAAGGCAAATCGCGACCGCTGCCACCGGAAAAAAGCCATTTTAGCGAAGCGTAACGGCATAAAAAACGGGAGCAAAATTTGCTCCCGTTTTTTTATGATGGGCAACATCACCCGTTACTCAATGCTGCTGCCGCCGTTGATTTTAAAGACAACGTTCATTTTCAAATCCTTGCCCGGCTTGCCCGCCTCATAGCGCCACTTACGCATGGCGTTTTTCACTTCACGCTCGAACATATTGCGCGGCTCGGCCTCGAGAATGCGGATATTTCCCACCTGCCCCGAGCTGTCCACGTCAAACTGCACGCGAACATGCCCTTCCAGACGCAGCGCAAAGGCGCGTGACGGATAGGCCGGTTTGCCAATGCTCATCGCTTTCGGGCCGGAAGAGACGGCCGTTGAAGGCGCTGCCGATGTTTTCGGCGCGGTAGAAGGTTTGGTCGCGGTAGCCGTACGATCGTTATTCAACGGCGCGGCCTGGCGAGGCTCCTCGCGCGGCTTCACCTCTTTCTTCGGCTTCACCACTTCCTTTTTAGGCTTAGGTTTGGGTTTAGGCCTGGGAACGGGTTTCGGGATCGGCACCGGTTCCGCTTTAGGCGGCTCCGGCTCCGGCACGGGTTCAGGTTCGGGTTCAGGCTCCGCTACCGGCTGCGGCGCAGGCTGGGGCGCTGGCTGTGGCTCCGGCTGCACTTCCGGCGCGACCAGAGAGACGCTGATAGGCTGAGACGCTTTTGGCACTTCCACGGTCTGGTGAAAAGAAGCATAAAGTATTCCGCCAATCACCACGGCGTGCAGACCCACGGAAAGCAGGGTCGGTAGCGAAAGTCGGCGAGAAAATGAAGTTTCTGTCAGCGTCGTCATAATCTTTCTGCTGTAAAAGTTGAGGCGTAAGTTTAAATGCAAATAGCAATCAGTTTCAACAACTCGCCTCTTTTCAGGCGTGAATTTGTCAGAAAATCGGTTAGCCTTACGCGCCGCGCCTGCAAGAGCATCTTTCATTTGCAGAATAGCGAACGATGCCTTAACGTGATCGCCAATCATTAGCGATGGACAGGAGTTAACGTGCTCTACGTAATTTATGCAGAAGATAATGCGGATTCACTGACAAAGCGGCAGGCGGTTCGCCCCGCGCATGTGGCACGTTTGCAGCTGTTACAGGATGAGGGACGCCTGATTATCGCCGGGCCGATGCCGGCGGTGGACAGCAACGAACCTGGCGTGGCGGGCTTTACCGGCTCTACCGTGATCGCCGAGTTCTCGTCGCTGGAAGAGGCGCAATCCTGGGCGCAGGACGATCCTTATATCGCCGCGGGCGTGTATAAGCAGGTTGCCGTTAAACCATTTAAGCGCACGTTTTAACGCCTTCCGCCTGGAACCCTGATGAAAATTGGCTATCTTTTCCCGGCCGCGGTCGGTATAGCAGGCGCGGCGCTGCTGATATGGTTTATCGCCAGCGGTGCCTGGATGCCGGGCGCCTGAGGCGCAGGCAGTAAAAGAAACCCGGCGCAAGGCCGGGTATTTACGCTCAGACCAGCTGGGTAATAAACAGAATAGAACGACGCTGCTGTTGGCTTAGCTGATGGCGAATGGCGTGCATCCGTCCGTAGCGTCTCGACTGCCCTTCCAGCCAGCGCGCCCGTCGGCGCTGAATTTGACGCGACATGCGCCAGCGTGCGACTTCATTTCTACTCCGTCTCATATTACCCTCTTCGCTTGCAAAAACTCGCGCCGCATTATAAAGACTTCTGTCTCTACGCCAAGTCCGATGACTTGAGGAAAAGGTTTCGTCCGCTCCGATCTGCACGTAAACTCCTGTAATCAGAGGTGAACAGGACTTCCGCTTTTATGACGACTTTTTATACTTTAATGAGCTGGCTGCTGCTGTTTGGTTACTGGCTGCTGATTGCCGGGGTCACGCTGCGCATTCTGATGAAGCGCCGCGCGGTGCCTTCGGCGATGGCCTGGCTGCTGATTATTTATATTCTCCCTCTGGTAGGCATCGTCGCCTATCTTTCCTTTGGCGAGCTGCATCTGGGGAAGCGTCGTGCCGAACGCGCCCGCACCATGTGGCCTTCCACCGCCAAATGGCTGAACGATCTGAAATCCTGTCACCATATTTTTGCCCGTGATAACAGCGACGTGGCGCGCTCGCTGTTTCAGCTTTGTGAAAACCGTCAGGGTATCGCCGGGGTAAAAGGTAACCAGCTACAGCTGCTCACCTCTACGGACGATACGATGCAGGCGCTGATCCGCGATATCCAGCTGGCTCGCCATAATATCGAGATGGTGTTTTATATCTGGCAGCCCGGCGGCATGGCGGATGAAGTGGCGGAAGTGCTGATGGCGGCGGCGCGGCGCGGCGTTCACTGTCGGCTGATGCTGGACTCCGCCGGCAGCGTGCAGTTTTTCCGCAGCGACTGGCCCGCGATGATGCGCAACGCGGGCATTGATGTCGTGGAGTCGTTGAAAGTCAGCCTGCTGCGCGTCTTTTTACGCCGCATGGATCTGCGCCAGCATCGCAAAGTGGTGCTGATCGATAACTATATTGCCTATACCGGCAGCATGAACCTGGTCGATCCGCGCTTTTTTAAACAGGATGCGGGCGTGGGCCAGTGGATTGACCTGATGGCGCGCATGGAAGGCCCGGTGGCAACCACCATGGGCATCATTTACTCCTGCGACTGGGAGATTGAAACCGGCAAGCGCATTCTGCCGCCGCCGCCGGACGGCACTATTATGCCTTTCGAGCAGGAAAGCGGCCACACCATTCAGGTTATCGCCTCCGGGCCGGGCTTTCCTGAAGATCTGATTCACCAGGCGCTGCTGACCGCCGTCTATTCGGCGCGCGAGCAGCTGATTATGACCACTCCCTATTTCGTGCCCAGCGACGATTTGCTGCACGCTATCTGTACCGCCGCGCAGCGCGGCGTCGAGGTGAGCATTATCGTGCCAAGACATAATGATTCACTGCTGGTAGGCTGGGCGAGCCGCGCTTTTTTTGCGGAACTGCTGGAAGCGGGCGTCAGAATTTATCAGTTTGAAGAAGGCCTGCTGCATACCAAAAGCGTGCTGGTTGACGGGCAGCTGAGCCTCATCGGCACGGTTAACCTGGATATGCGCAGCCTGTGGCTCAATTTCGAGATTACGCTGGTGATTGATGATGACGGTTTCGGCGGCGATCTGGCGCGCGTACAGGATGATTATATCGCCCGTTCGCGGCTGCTGGATGCAAAACAGTGGACGCGGCGCGCCTGGTGGCAGAGGATTGTCGAACGACTGTTTTATTTCTTCAGCCCGCTGTTGTAAAACGAGCGGCATTGCACAGCCCTGACGGGCATTATGGGAAATTTTATGGATTTAAATAACCGCCTTACCGAAGATGAAACCCTGGAACAGGCCTACGATATTTTTCTGGAGCTGGCGGGCGATAATCTCGATCCGGCTGATATCCTGCTCTTTAATCTTCAGTTTGAAGAGCGCGGCGGTGCAGAGCTGCACGATCCCGCCGAGGACTGGGCCGAGCATGTGGATTTCGATCTGAACCCGGACTTTTTTGCCGAGGTGGTGATTGGCCTGGGAGAAAACGACGGCGACCCGGTGACCGATATCTTCGCTCGCGTCCTGCTGTGCCGCGAAAAAGACCACAAGCTCTGCCATATTCTGTGGCGTGAATAAACCGCAGCCGCATCCCGTCGCCGGGATGCGGTCTGGTTTTTATAACGGATCGACCTTCAGGCAGGAGACCGCATGACGGAAGCTGCCTTCCAGCAGCGGACGCGTTTTGGCACACTCCGGCCCGGCTATCGGACAGCGGGTGCGAAATACGCAGCCCGACGGCGGATCGATCGGCGAAGGCAGCTCCCCTTCCAGCAGCTGGATAACCTTGTTTTTCTCCAGGTCGGGATCGGGGATCGGCACGGCGGACATTAAAGCCCTGGTGTAAGGATGCTGCGGGTTCTGATAAACCTCATCATAGGTGCCCAGCTCTACCGCATGACCCAGATACATCACCAGCACGCGATCGGAGATATGTTTTACCACCGCCAGATCGTGGGCGATAAAGATCAGCGACAGCCCCATCTCGCGCTGTAGCTGCTGGAGCAGGTTGACCACCTGCGCCTGGATAGAAACATCCAGCGCGGAAACCGGCTCGTCGCAGATAATCAGTTTGGGCTCCAGAATTAACGCCCGGGCAATGCCGATGCGCTGGCACTGGCCGCCTGAAAATTCGTGCGGGTAGCGGTTAATCAGGTTCGGCAGCAGCCCCACCTTCATCATCATTGTTTTGACCCGCTCTTTGACTTCCTGACGCGCCATTTTGGGATGATAGGTACGCAGCGGTTCAGCAATAATATCGCCGATGGTCATACGCGGATTCAGCGAGGCCAGCGGATCCTGAAATATCATCTGGATATCGCTACGCGCCCTGCGCCACTCCTCTTCGCTTTGCCCCAGCAGGTCGCGGCCCAGCCAGGCGACGCGCCCTTCCGTGGCCTTGACCAGCCCGATGATGGCGCGGGCCAGCGTTGATTTCCCGCAGCCGGACTCGCCCACCACGCCCAGGGTTTCGCCTTCGTACAGGCGCAGGCTGACGCCGTCCACGGCCTTCAGCGTTTTCGGCGGCTGCCAGAACCACTGCCCGCTGTCTTTGATCGCGAAATGCACTTTCAGATCGGCGATTTCCAGCAGAACGTTCTTTTCTGTCGTGCTCATACCAGCTCCTCCGCAGGTTTAAAGCAGGCGCGCAGCCGCTCCTGTCCAAACGGCTCCAGCGGCGGCATCGTGGCGCAAATTTCCATCGCGTGGGGGCAGCGAGGCTGAAACGGACAGCCTTTTGGCAGCCGCAGCAGGTTGGGTGGATTGCCGGGAATGGTGGTCAGGGATTCGCCCTCCGCGTCGAGGCGCGGCACGGCGTTGAGCAAACCAATCGAATAAGGGTGCGTTGGCTGATAGAAGATATCGCGCGCTTTGCCGTACTCCATCGTACGTCCGGCATACATCACCAGCACGCGATCGCAGATGCCCGCCACCACGCCCAAATCATGGGTGATCATAATAATCGCGGTGTTGAACTCTCTTTTCAGATCGTTGAGCAGCGTCATAATTTGCGCCTGCACGGTGACGTCCAGCGCCGTGGTCGGTTCGTCGGCAATCAGCAGCTTAGGCCGACACAGCAGCGCCATCGCGATCATCACGCGCTGCCGCATCCCGCCGGAGAACTCGTGCGGATACATCTTCATGCGCTTGCGCGCCTCGGGCATTTTCACCGCATCCAGCATCCGCACCGATTCTTCAAAAGCCTGCGCGCTGCTCAAGCCTTTATGCAGCTGCAACACTTCCATCAGCTGCTCGCCCACCCGCATATAGGGATTTAACGAGGTCATGGGATCCTGAAAAATCATCGCGATCTGTTCCGCCCGCAGCCGGTTAAGCTGCTTTTCCGGCAGGTTGAGGATCTCATTGCCGCGAAAACGCGCCGAGCCGCCGATGCGCCCGTTGCCCGCCAGCAGCCCCATCAGCGCAAAAGCCGTCTGCGACTTGCCGGAGCCGGACTCGCCGACGATGCCCAGCGTTTCGCCCGCCCGCAGGTCAAAATTAAGGTCGTTAACGGCGGTCACATCGCCGTCCGGCGTGGTGAAAGTCACGCGCAAATCTTTTACCGACAGCAGCAGTTCGCTTCCCGCCTGCGTGGCCATCGCTGGCTGTAGTTGTGTAACGTTCATCGGGAAACTCCTTAGCGATCTTTCGGGTCGAGGGCATCACGCAGACCATCGCCGATAAAGTTGAAACAGAACAGCGTCACCACCAGAAAACCGGCCGGGAACAGCAGCAGCCACGGCGAGACTTCCATCGAGTTGGCGCCGTCGCTGAGCAGCGCGCCCCAGCTGCTCAACGGCTCCTGCGTGCCCAGGCCTAAGAAGCTGAGGAAGGATTCAAACAGGATCATGCTCGGCACCAGCAGCGAGGCATAAACCACCACCACGCCCAGCACGTTAGGCACGATATGGCGCAGCACGATGCTGGCGGTAGAGACGCCGCCGACATGCGCCGCCTCGATAAACTCTTTGCGCTTCAGGCTCAGCGTCTGGCCGCGCACGATACGCGCCATATCCAGCCAGGAAACCAGCCCGATCGCCACGAAAATCAGCAGGATATTACGGCCAAAAAAGGTCACCAGCAGGATCACGAAGAACATAAACGGAAAGGAGTTAAGGATTTCCAGCAGGCGCATCATCACCGAATCGACTTTGCCGCCCAGGTAACCGGCCAGCGAGCCGTAAAGCGTGCCCACCAGCACCGCCACCAGCGCGGAAGCGATGCCGACCATCAGCGAGATCCGTCCGCCGATCGCCACGCGCACCAGCAGATCGCGTCCCGACGAGTCCGTGCCGAAGTAGTGCTTAGACACCATATCCGGCGCGCTGGACATCATGCCCCAGTCGGTATCATCGTAGGTGAACGAGGAGAGCATGGGCGCGAAGATCACAAAGAGCGCAATCAGCACCAGCACGCTCAGGCTGGCCAGCGCCGCCCGGTTATGAATAAAGCGACGGCGGGCGTCCTGCCACAGGCTGCGGCCTTCGATCTCCAGCTTTTCGCTAAAGGCGTCGAGAGCTTCGCTGTTTTTCTTACTCAGTATCATGGCGAACTCCGCGATTAATAACGAATTTTTGGATCGATAACCGCATAAAGCACGTCAACGATCGCGTTAAAAAGAATGGTCAACACGCCGACCAGAATGGTCAGGCTGAGCACCAGCGAGTAGTCGCGGTTCAGCGCGCCATTCACGAACAGCTGCCCAATACCCGGCAGGCCGTAAATGGTTTCGATAACCATTGAACCGGTAATAATGCCGACAAACGCCGGGCCAAGGTAGGAAAGCACCGGCAGCATCGCAGGCTTCAACGCGTGGCGCAGAATAATGCGGCGCATCGGCAACCCTTTAGCGCGCGCCGTGCGGATAAAGTTGGCGTGAAGCACCTCGATCATCGATCCGCGCGTGATGCGGGCGATACTGGCGATATAGGCCAGCGACAGCGCCACCATCGGCAAAATCATGTACTGGATAGCCCCGCCGTTCCAGCCGCCGCCCGGCAGCCATTTCAGCACGATGGCGAACACCAGCACCAGCAGCGGCGCCACCACAAAGCTGGGGATCACCACGCCGGTCATCGCCACGCCCATCACCAGGAAATCCCATTTGCTGTTCTGCTTCAGCGCGGCTATTACGCCCGCCGTCACGCCCAGCACAATCGCCAGGATAAAAGCAGCAAAACCCAGTTTGGCCGATACCGGAAAGGCGTGTCCGACCAGGTAGTTGACCGAATAGTCTTTGTATTTAAACGACGGCCCGAAATCGCCGCGCGCCAGCTGGATCAAATAGTCCAGATACTGTTTCCAGATGGGATCGTTTAAATGATATTTGGCTTCGATGTTCGCCATCACTTCGGGCGACAGCGTACGCTCGCCGGTAAAAGGGCTGCCGGGTGCGAGGCGCATCATAAAGAAAGAGATAGTAATCAGGATCAGTAACGTCGGAATCGCTTCCAGAAAACGACGAAAAATAAATTTTAACATTGCCCGTACCTGCTGGCCTGTGCTTCAGCACTGCTCAAAAGAATTACATGGGGGAAGCGTTCCTTCCCCCGATTTTTTTAGTGTTTGATGATGTAGAGATTTTTATCGTACAGATAGTTCAACGGATCTTTGCCGGTATAGCCGCCGACGTAAGGCTTAACCAGGCGCGTATTGGCGTAGTAGAACACCGGCGCGATGGTCGAATCTTTATCCAGCTGCTGCTCCGCCTGGGTATAAGCTTTGCTGCGGGCCGCTTCGTCGCTGGCCGCCATGGCCGACGCCATAATTTTGTCGAAGGCTGGCGATTTATAGTGCGAGGTATTGTTGCTGCTGTCGGAGAGCATAGTGTTCAGGAACGAGGTCGGCTCGTTATAGTCCGCACACCAGGCGGCGCGCGCCACGTCAAAATTGCCCTGATGACGGGTATCCAGGAAGGTTTTCCACTCCTGGTTATTCAGCTTGATATTGACGCCCAGGTTTTTCTTCCAGATCGACGAGACGGCGATAGCCAACTTCTTATGCAGATCGGAAGTGTTATAAAGCAGCTCGAAGGTCAGCGGCTTATCGGCAGTGTAGCCCGCTTCCGCCAGCAGTTTTTTCGCCTCTTCGTTACGCTTCTCTTGCGTCCAGCTCATCCATTCCGGCTTGACTAAATCGGCGCCGTCAATGGCCGGCGGTGTATAGCTCCAGGCGGGCTGCTGACCCTGCGCCAGCACTTTATTGACCATGATATCGCGGTCCAGCCCCAGCTTCAGCGCGGTGCGGACTCGAGGATCGTTAAAAGGCGCTTTCTGATTGTTGAGTTCGTAATAATAGGTGCAGAGATAAGGGTCGACGCGCAATTCCTTCGGATTCTCTTTTTGCAACTTTTTAAACAGCTCGATCGGCAGGTTGGTGTAGGTCATATCGCTGCCGTTGCTGCTGAAGTAGCGGTTAACGTCGTTAACTTCAGAAGGGATCGGCAGGAAGGTAACCTTATCGAGCACGGTATGCGCGTTGTCCCAATACTGCGGGTTGCGCACCACGACGATGCGCTCGTTAATAATGTGTTCCTGTAGCTTATAGGCGCCGTTGCCGACCCAGTTTTCCGGCTGCGTCCACTTTTCGCCAGCCTTGTCGATAGCGGGTTTATAAACCGGCGACATGGATGGATGGATCAGCAGCTTATAAAAATAAGGCACCGATTCGGTCAAAGTGACCTGAAGCGTGTGCGCATCAAGCGCCTTTACGCCCAGCTGGTCGGGCTTCTGCTTGCCCGCGATAATATCGTCGATATTGGCCAGATGCCCGTATTGCAGGTAGCTGGCGTAAGGCGATGCCGTTTTAGGATCGGCCAGGCGCTGCCAGCTGTAGACGAAATCCTGTGCGGTGACCGGCTCGCCGTTAGACCATTTAGCGTTGTTGCGCAGATGGAAAGTCCAGACCTTGCCGTCCTTGTTTTCCCAGCTTTCCGCCACGCCCGGAATGGGATGGCCGTTGGTGTCGTTGATCAGCAGCCCTTCCAGCAGGTCGTAGCTGACGTTAGATTCCGGCACGCCTTCAATTTTATGGGGATCCAGCGACTGCACTTCGTCGCCGTTACCTTTAATCAGCTCCTGCTTAGCGGCAAGCTGCACGCCTGCGGGCACCGTAGCGGCCGATGCCATGCCGGTCAGCGCGCTCAGAATACCCAGCGCCAGCAGGCGCTTTTTCGTGATGTTGGTCATTTTGCTACTCCAGTTTTTATTATTACCGGGACGCTTTAGCTATCCCTCTTTGCCGGGCCACGGCTCATGACGGGGAACGAATACGTCACGGCCGTTTTTTATTTGCCCTGGCTGCTGTCATCACTAGCTATTACCTTCCTTACAAATCAATGCTTTATAATATATAAATATTTTATATCCGGCTGATCCTGCGGATCTTTACCGGTAAAACCGCCAACCCAGGGCTTGATCAACCTTGCGCTGACGCGGTAATAGACGGGAACGATAGCGGAATCGCGATCGAGCTGCTGCTCGGCCTGCTGATAAAGCGAGGCGCGCTGTGCGGCATCGTCAGCCGACAGCGTTTTTGCCAACAGCTCGTCGAATTTATCGCTTTTATAGAACGCCGTGTTGTTGGAAGACTGGCTCTGCATGGCGTTAAGAAAGGTGGAGGGTTCGTTGTAGTCGGCGCACCAGGTAGCGCGAGCCACCTCAAAATCGCCCTGATGCCGGGTATCCAGCATGGTTTTCCACTCCTGATTATCCAGCGTGACCTGCGCGCCCAGGTTTTTCTGCCACATTGAAGCCGCAGCGATAGCCTGCTTTTTATTTAAATCGGAAGTGTTATAAAGCAGCCGGAAACGCAGCGGTTTTTCCGCGCTGTAGCCTGCCTCGCTCAGCAAGGCCTTCGCCTGTTCGTTGCGCTGTTGCTGCGTCAGCTTCATCCAGGCCGGTGGAGGTAAATCCGCGCCGTCAATAAAAGGCGGCGTAAACCCGCCCGCCGGGATCTGCCCCTGCCCCATAATCTTGTTGGCGATAATATCGCGATCCAGGGTCAGCTTGACCGCTGTACGCACGCGCGGATCGTTAAACGGCGGTCGCTTATTATTCAGTTCATAATAGAAGGTGCACAGCAGCGGGCTGACGCGCACCTGAGTGCCCAGCGTTTTCTTCAGCATGGGGAAAAGCTCGGGCGGCAGCACGCTGTTGGTCATATCGATTTCGCCGCTGCGATAGCGGTTAACATCGGTCGCTTCAGACGTTATGGGCAGAAAGGTGGCCGTTTCGATAGTGGTCTGCGCATTGTTCCAGTAGTGAGGATTGCGCTTCAGCACGATTTTTTCGTTGATTACCCAGTCGCTGAGGGTATAAGCGCCGTTGCCGACGTAGTGCGCAGGCTGCGTCCACTTCTCGCCCCACTGTTCGACGGCTTTACGGTTTACCGGCTTCAGTGCCGCGTAGGCCGCCAGCGCGATAAAATAAGGTACCGGCTCGCTCAGCACTATCTGTAGATGAGTGTCGTCAACCGCGCGGATGCCAAGACTTGTCGGTGGTTTTTTTCCGGCCAGGATCTCGTCAATGTTTTCAATATGCGCGTATTGCAGATAGCTGGCATAGGGTGAAGCCGTATGCGGATCGGCCAGGCGCTGCCAGCTGTAAACGAAATCCTGTGCGGTTACCGGCTCGCCGTTGCTCCACATGGCCTTACGCAGCGTAAAATTCCAGACCTTGCCCGCCTCGCTGTGCCAGCTCTCGGCCATACCCGGCACGATATGGCCATTGTTGTCGGTCGCCACCAGCCCTTCCAGCAGGTTGATCACCACGTTGCTTTCCGGCACGCCCTCAATTTTTTGCGGGTCGAGCGTGGAGACTTCGCCGCCGTTATTAATCGTGATGCTTTGCTGCGGGGCCAGTGCAATGCCTGCGGGCGCAGCGCTCAGGGAGGAAGCGGTCAACGCGCTACAGACAGCGACGGCCAGCTTCAGAGGCTTCAGCAATAATCTCATTAAACGATTTCTACCTCTGTACGAAAATTTCTGACGTAAACGTTGCCTGACAGGCTTTGCACATCTGATGCCAGTTTTGTCCGCTGCAGCAAAACCTATCAGATGCCGACTTTTCGCGCCAAGGTAAAATAACGAAAATGTTAACCAATTCGCTTTTATTACGCAGAAGTTAACGAATACATAACTTATTTTGAACAAAAAACAAAAGGCAACCCTTTGATTTGGAAATAATTTCTTTAAAAATCCGCTATTTCTTGCCGTTATTGGTATGTTGCAGCAGAGATGGGGCTTTAACCCCTATTTCTTAGCATAAAATAATAGATGAAACCTTTATCATGACATTTACTGTGTGATGCACGCATCATAACAGCGATAAAATTTGTTATTGAAATAACATTTTCTGATGAGCTTCTGAAAAAAGGTTATTTTTCAGTAATTACATTAATAATCTGCGCAGCTGGTTAAGCCAGAAGAATACTCGCACCAAAAAAGGGCAGCGCGGCACTCTTTTGCACAATTTTGGGGCGCCATTTTATTGCATCGGTGAATTAAGCGCAGATTATGCCTCTACAGGCCCGTTTTATAGTGAGGAGTTTTATCCCACCAGCCCCGGAAACAGCGCCCTGACGCCGGTGACGATAAATTCGATACCCAACGCCATCAGCAACAGTCCCATAATACGGGTGATAACGTTGATTCCTGTCTGCCCCAGCGCCCTGACCATCAGCGGTGCCGCGCGAAACAGCAGCCAGCAGCAGACGGCGAAAAGCGCAATCGCCACGCTAAAGCCAAGCAGGTTTACCCAGCTGTGATAGCGGGTGCTCCAGACAATGGTCGAGCTGATGGCGCCAGGCCCCGCCATTAAAGGCAGCGCCAGCGGCACTACGCCCACGCTTTCGCGCACGGCGGTTTCTGTTTTTTCCTGCTTGTTCTGTTTATCCTCGCCCAGCTTGCCGCTGATCATCGACATCGCGATAGTCACCACCAGTATTCCGCCCGCAATGCGGAAAGAATCAATCGAGATACCGAACAGATGCAGAATGGCGTCGCCTAAAAACAGCGAGGTCCAGAGAATAATGGCGACGGAAAGGCTGGCCGTCAGGTTGGTTTTGTTACGGGCTGCCGGCAGCTGATAGCTGGTCATACTGATAAAGACGGGAATAATGCCGACCGGGTTTACCAGCGCAAAAAGCCCGACGAAAAATTTTATATAGCCTGAAAGATCGAGGATGGTCGGGTTCACGCTTTACTCCAGTAAGGGGGATGTCGCTTAACGCGTCGGTCAAGCCCGGGCTGCCGTAGATTTGCTCCCTTCGACAGCTGTTTAAGCAGTTAATTACTCTAATAATTCATATATTAGCAAACTATAGCGCTAATAATTTAGCCTGTTCGGCAAATGTAGCCTATTGAAAATTCAGGTAACAGGCCGCAAGGCTGATGCTGAAAGGTGTCAGCATGAATGCTTCTTGATCTACATCAAAATCATCGGCCAGACCTGTGCGTACTATTGTACTCAGTAAACGGAATTACCCGCAGATTCACCGCCTGTAACGGTAATGATGCGTAGACTCTTTTAGTAAACCTGTAGAACCTGGAAACCAAAAAGCCAGCACGTTTCGGTAACAACCAGGCGCCCTTGTCTATAATTGACAGTTCTGACTTGTTTACTAACAGAGTTTAACTTTCATCAGGAGAGCATTATGACCGTTACTAACGTTGCTGAGCTTAACGCACTGGTCGAACGTGTAAAGAAAGCCCAGCGAGAGTACGCGAATTTCACTCAGGAACAGGTCGACAAGATTTTCCGCGCTGCCGCTCTGGCTGCTGCCGACGCCCGCATTCCTCTGGCTAAAATGGCCGTAGCGGAATCCGGAATGGGGATTGTTGAAGATAAAGTCATCAAAAACCATTTTGCCTCTGAATATATCTATAACGCTTATAAAGATGAGAAAACCTGCGGTATTCTCGACACTGATGACACCTTCGGCACCATCACTATCGCCGAACCTACCGGCCTGATCTGCGGCATTGTCCCCACCACTAACCCAACGTCCACCGCTATTTTTAAAGCGCTGATTAGCCTTAAAACCCGCAACGGTATTATCTTTTCTCCGCACCCGCGCGCTAAAGACGCCACCAACAAAGCGGCGGACATCGTGCTGCAGGCAGCTATTGCCGCCGGTGCACCAAAAGATATTATCGGCTGGATTGACGCGCCTTCCGTGGAGCTTTCCAATCAGCTGATGCACCATCCGGATATTAACCTGATCCTTGCGACCGGCGGGCCAGGCATGGTGAAAGCGGCCTATAGCTCCGGTAAACCGGCTATCGGCGTCGGTGCCGGTAATACCCCGGTCGTGATTGACGAGACGGCGGATATCAAACGCGCCGTAGCTTCCATCCTGATGTCTAAAACATTCGATAACGGCGTAATCTGCGCCTCTGAACAGTCTGTTATCGTAGTGGATTCCGCCTACGACGCCGTACGCGAACGCTTCGCCAGCCACGGCGGCTATCTGCTGCAGGGCAAAGAGCTGAAAGCGGTACAGGATATCATCCTGAAAAACGGCGGTCTGAACGCGGCGATTGTGGGCCAGCCAGCGGTGAAAATTGCCGAAATGGCAGGTATCAGCGTACCGCCCAGCACCAAGATCCTGATTGGCGAAGTGAAGCTGGTCGATGAGTCCGAACCTTTCGCGCATGAAAAACTTTCCCCTACGCTTGCCATGTACCGTGCAAAAGATTTTGAAGACGCGGTCAGCAAAGCGGAGAAACTGGTGGCGATGGGCGGTATCGGTCACACCTCCTGCCTGTACACCGATCAGGATAACGAGCGTGAGCGCGTTAACTACTTCGGCGACAGAATGAAAACCGCGCGTATTCTGATTAATACCCCGGCTTCGCAGGGCGGCATCGGCGACCTGTATAACTTTAAACTTGCTCCGTCACTGACGCTGGGCTGCGGCTCCTGGGGCGGCAACTCTATCTCCGAGAACGTAGGACCTAAACATCTGATCAACAAAAAAACCGTGGCCAAGCGAGCAGAAAATATGTTGTGGCATAAACTTCCTAAGTCTATCTACTTCCGCCGCGGTTCCCTGCCTATCGCCATGGAAGAAGTGGCGACCGACGGTGCCAAACGCGCCTTTATCGTTACCGACCGTTACCTGTTTAACAACGGCTATGCGGATCAGGTGGTATCGGTATTGAAATCTCACGGCCTTGAAACCGAAGTGTTCTTTGAAGTCGAAGCGGATCCGACGCTGAGCATCGTGCGTAAGGGCGCGGAGCAGATGAACTCCTTCAAACCGGACGTGATTATTGCTCTCGGCGGCGGTTCGCCAATGGATGCGGCAAAAATTATGTGGGTGATGTACGAGCATCCTGAAACCCATTTCGAAGAGCTGGCGTTGCGCTTTATGGATATCCGTAAACGTATCTATAAGTTCCCGAAAATGGGCGTGAAGGCGAAGATGATTGCCATTACCACTACGTCCGGCACCGGTTCAGAAGTTACGCCTTTTGCGGTGGTGACCGATGACGCGACCGGCCAGAAATATCCGCTGGCTGACTATGCGCTGACGCCGGATATGGCTATCGTTGACGCCAACCTGGTGATGAACATGCCGAAGTCGCTGTGTGCTTTTGGCGGTCTGGATGCCGTGACCCACGCGCTGGAAGCCTATGTTTCCGTGCTTGCTAACGAATATTCCGACGGCCAGGCGCTCCAGGCGCTGAAGCTGCTGCAGGAAAATTTACCGGCGAGCTATCGTGACGGCGCGAAAAACCCTGTTGCTCGTGAGCGCGTCCATAACGCCGCGACCATCGCCGGTATCGCTTTTGCCAACGCCTTCCTGGGCGTCTGCCACTCCATGGCGCACAAGTTAGGCTCTGAGTTCCATATTCCACACGGTCTGGCTAACGCCCTGCTGATCAGCAACGTTATCCGCTACAACGCTAACGATAACCCAACCAAGCAGACGGCGTTCAGCCAGTACGATCGTCCGCAGGCTCGCCGCCGCTATGCTGAAATAGCCGACCATTTGCGTCTTAGCGCGCCTGGCGACCGCACCGCGCAGAAAATTGAAAAACTGCTTGCGTGGCTCGAAGGAATGAAAGCGGAACTGGGTATTCCTAAATCGATTCGCGAGGCTGGCGTACAGGAAGCGGACTTCCTGGCAAAAGTGGATAAGCTGGCGGAAGATGCCTTTGACGATCAGTGTACCGGTGCTAACCCGCGCTATCCGCTGATTGCCGAGCTGAAGCAAATTATGATGGATACCTTCTACGGTCGTGAATACGTAGAGCCTTTCGATTCCGTAGCCGAAGCCCTGGTGGCGCAGCCGGTCGAAATGCGCAAGAAAGTGAAAAAATAATCTAACCTGACTGAAACCCGCCGCAAGGCGGGTTTTTTTTATCCTTAAGCCGGGCTAATCATCCTGCGCACATCAGGCGTTAAGAACCGCTCTGGTTTTGTCGCATCGCCTTTCCCCTTTTCAGGCTGGCTTGCGGCCTTTTTCCCCGTAAACCGCCTCCAGCGAGTGCTGCTCAAGCGCCGCCTTATAATGCTTACGGCAGACCGAGACGTAGCGCTCGTTGCCGCCGATCACTACCTGCTCGCCCTCATCGTAAGGCTCGCCGTTTTCATCGACTCTTAATACCATTCCCGCTTTTCTTCCGCAGTGGCAAACTGTTTTCAGCTCGACAAGCTTGTCGGCCCAGGCAAGAAGATAGTGGCTGCCGCTAAATAACTCCCCGCGAAAATCGGTTCGCAAACCATAACAGAGAACCGGGATATCCAGATTATCCACCACGTCAGATAACGCTTTTACCTGCTCTCTGGTCAGAAATTGCGATTCATCTATCAGCACGCAGTGAACCGGTTCCATTTGCTGTTCTGCTTTTATCTCATCAAAAAGTGCCGTGTCGTTATTATACAATTTTGCTGGAGAAGAAAGGCCAATACGCGAACTCACTTTGCCCAATCCAAAACGATTATCAATTTCTGCTGTATAGACCAGCGTGCGCATCCCGCGCTCATGATAGTTATATGAGGACTGCAATAGCGCAGTCGATTTACCTGCATTCATTACGGAATAATAAAAATAAAGCTGAGCCATCTGGCCTTGCTCCGAATTAAAGTTTAACGGGTTAAGATTATTGTATCACACTCATCAAAGACCAGGATGACCCTGCGGCGCGCCTTTTTCGTGCAGTATTGCGTAGCCGCTGGCGTAAAGACTGTACTAATGGACAGGCGAAATCGCCGGCCCCTTTTCGCAACGGGTTTTACCGCGGCTATTTTTATCGCATTTAACGATTAAAAAAAGGATTGTGTTCTTGCTATTATTCACTGCGTTTTCTGTGGGTTAGCTTTGAACACCATTTAGCAAAACAAGCCTACAACTTTGATTATAATTCCAGGCGTTGGGGTAAGCTGAAGTGGTTATCTGTTGCAACAATCAATCTTTTATTCATCTTAAGCCTATTTGTCCAGGGCTTAATAAGGGATTGTCAGCGTCGAAAGATAAACACATTTCTTTCCCTTACAAAATTAGCTATTGCAGTTCATTATGACGCACTCTATTATTATCAGGCAGAACATTCCCCCATTATAATTTTTGAGATTAGAACAATGAGCGAAGCACTTAAAATTTTGAACAACATCCGTACTCTGCGTGCACAGGCCAGAGAATGCTCGCTGGAAACTTTAGAAGAGATGCTGGAGAAGCTGGAAGTTGTTGTGCACGAACGCCGTGATGAAGAGAGCCACGCTCAGGCTGAAATCGAAGAGCGCACCCGTAAACTGCAGCAATATCGTGAAATGCTGATTGCCGACGGCATCGATCCTAATGAACTGCTTGCTACGCAGAACGCTGCAAAAAGCGTGGGTAAAGCCAA
Source organism: Erwinia sp. TECH1 (assembly GCF_054057575.1). Taxonomy (NCBI): domain Bacteria; kingdom Pseudomonadati; phylum Pseudomonadota; class Gammaproteobacteria; order Enterobacterales; family Erwiniaceae; genus Erwinia; species Erwinia sp. TECH1. Next base: position 2,665,426 of record NZ_JBSRZK010000001.1, read on the forward strand.
GCGCGCTGCCCGTCCTGCCAAGTATAAATATGTGGATGAAAATGGCGAAACGAAAACCTGGACCGGCCAGGGTCGTACGCCAGCCGTAATCAAAAAAGCTATCGAAGAACAGGGTAAAAAACTCGAAGATTTCATGCTGTAAATTTCTTCAGCGGATGAATTTTCATCCGGGCTACATAAAAAAAGGAAGCCGAAGCTTCCTTTTTTTATTACCGTTATACCTGATAGAAAGTGCGATACCAGTTAACAAATCGACTTACGCCTTCCTCTACACCAGTCTGTGGCTTAAATCCAATCGCCTTATAAAGCGCCGTGGTATCCGCGCTGGTCTCCAGCACGTCGCCTGGCTGCATAGGCAGCATGTTTTTCTCGGCGGTCATGCCTAACGCTTTCTCCAGCGCCTCGATATAAGCCATTAACGTCACCGGGCTGCTGTTGCCGATATTATAGACGCGATACGGCGCCGAACTGGTCGCCGGGCTGCCGCTTTCTACTGTCCAGCTGGCGTCTGGCTGAGGAATAACGTCCTGCAGACGTACGATGGCCTCGGCAATATCGTCGATATAGGTGAAGTCGCGGCGCATCTGGCCATTGTTATATACGTCAATCTTTTCACCCGCAATCATGGCGCGGGTAAACTTAAACAAGGCCATATCAGGGCGTCCCCACGGGCCGTAGACGGTGAAAAACCGCAGGCCAGTAGTTGGGATGCCATAAAGATGAGAATAGGTATGAGACATCAGCTCATTGGCTTTTTTAGTCGCCGCATACAGGGAAACCGGATGGTCTACCGTATCGTCGGTTGAGAACGGCATTTTGCGGTTCAGGCCATATACGGAGCTGGAAGAAGCATAAAGCAGATGACCGACTTTATTATGGCGGCATCCTTCCAGAATATTTAAATGTCCGATGAGATTGGCATCGGCATAGGCCAGCGGGTTTTCCAGCGAATAACGAACGCCTGCCTGCGCGGCCAGGTGAATAACGCGGTCAAAACCTTCGGCGGCAAAAAGCGCGGCCATCCCTTCCCTGTCGGCAAGGTCAAGCTCAATAAAAGTGAAGTTTGAAAAAGGTTTGAGTAAATCCAGGCGGGCGAGTTTGAGTTTTACATCATAATAGTCATTCAGGTTGTCGAGACCGACAACCTGGTGACCGGCGCCTGACAGGCGTTGTGCGACATGAAAACCGATAAAGCCTGCTGCGCCGGTAACCAGATATTTCATACTTCCCTCGTTAATTATGCAATTTGGATAGAAGCTCCGCGGCCGATTGCATAATAAACGAAACCGCGTTTGCTGACTCTTTCTGGATCATACAGGTTACGACCATCAAAAATCACGGGTTCTTTCAGCGCATTTTTAATGACATCAAAATCCGGCGCGCGGAAGTTTTGCCATTCGGTGCAGATAACCAGGCCATCTGCGCCCTGCAATGCCGCTTCTTTGGTGCCCATCAGCTTAAGATCGCTGCGGTGACCATAGATGCGCTGCGCTTCGTCCATCGCTTCCGGATCGAAAGCCTGAACGGAAGCCCCGGCCTGCCACAGTGCTTCCATCAGCACGCGGCTTGACGCTTCACGCATATCGTCGGTGTTTGGCTTAAAGGAGAGTCCCCACAGCGCAAAGGTTTTGCCCTGAAGGTTGTCGCCAAAGTGACGCTTGATAAAGTCCGGCAGCTTGTGCTTCTGCGAGTCGTTAACGTCTTCCACAGCCTGCAGCAGACGCGGCTTATAGCCAATCTGCTCGGCGGTGCGGATCAGCGCCTGCACGTCTTTCGGGAAGCAGGAGCCGCCGTAGCCGCAGCCAGGGTAAATAAAGGAGTAGCCGATACGGGAATCGGAACCAATACCCTGACGCACTTTCTCGACGTCCGCACCCAGGCGTTCAGCCAGGTTGGAGATCTCGTTCATAAAGCTGATTTTTGTTGCCAGCATGCAGTTAGCCGCATACTTGGTCAGCTCGGCGCTGCGGATATCCATCAGGATCATGCGATCGTGATTGCGGTTGAATGGCTCATACAGCTCGCGCAGCAGGTCTACTACCGCTTCGTTGTCGGTACCTACCACAATACGCTCAGGACGCATACAGTCGTTGACCGCCGCACCTTCCTTCAGGAATTCCGGGTTAGATACCACATCGAAAGCGATCTCTTTGCCACGCGCCTTCAGCGTTTCTTCCATCACGCCGCGCACGCGGTCAGCCGTTCCTACCGGTACGGTTGACTTGTCGATAACCACTTTATGATCGTTCATATGTTGGGCAATCGTACGCGCTACCGCGGTGACATATTTCAGATCCGCAGAGCCATCCTCATCCGGAGGCGTGCCCACAGCGATAAACTGCATAATGCCGTGGTTAACACCCTCTTCCGCATTGGTGGAGAACTTAAGGCGACCGGCCTCATAGTTCTGCATCACCAGCGGCGTCAGGCCTGGTTCAAAAATTGGAATGATCCCTTTCTTCAGATTCTCGACTTTGTTTGCGTCGACATCGATACAAAGAACGTCATGTCCGACTTCGGCCAAAACCGCAGCCTGAACCAGACCCACATAGCCGATACCAAATACGGTGACTTTCATTGAATTGTCCCGGTTAAAAAATTAATCTTATTTCTCGTTGCCAACGGTGCTTTCAAGCCATGCTTTGAAATCTGCACCCAGCGTATTATGACGCACGCCGTATTCGACGAATGCCTGCATGTAGCCCAGTTTGTTACCGCAGTCGTGGCTGATGCCTTTCAGGTGGTAAGCTTCAACGGTTTCTTTGTCCATCAGCATAGCGATAGAGTCAGTCAGCTGGATTTCATCACCTGCGCCCGGAGGCGTTTTCGCCAGCAGAGGCCAGATATCCGCAGACAGCACGTAACGACCCACAACCGCCAGGTTAGATGGCGCTTTATCTGCTTTAGGCTTCTCTACCACACCGACCATCGGCGCGCTTTCGCCCGCTTTCAGCTCTGCGCCCTGGCAGTCAACCACGCCGTATGCGGTCACGTCTTCTACAGGCTCTACCATGATCTGGCTGTGGCCGGTTTCATCGAAGCGACGCATCATGTCGGCCAGGTTGTCCTGAGCCAGGTTAGATTCGTACTCGTCGATGATAACGTCAGGCAGGATAACCGCTACCGGCTCGTTACCGACAACCGGATAAGCGCACATTACCGCGTGGCCCAGGCCTTTCGCCAGACCCTGACGTACCTGCATGATGGTCACGTGAGGCGGGCAGATAGACTGGATTTCTTCCAGCAGCTGACGCTTAACGCGTTTTTCCAGCATCGCTTCCAGCTCAAAGCTGGTATCAAAATGGTTTTCGATAGAGTTTTTAGATGAGTGCGTTACCAGCACGATCTCGGTGATACCAGCAGCGATACACTCGTTAACGACATACTGAATTAACGGCTTATCAACCAGCGGCAGCATCTCTTTAGGAATTGCTTTGGTGGCAGGTAACATACGGGTTCCCAGACCAGCAACAGGGATAACCGCTTTTTTTACTTTGGACTTATAGGCAGACATCTAAGTACCTCTCTTTAGGCCGTTCAAGTTATTACTTGATATGTCGAGTTAAAAAACGAAGTGAGTATATCAGCTGAACCCGGATGGATTTATCCTGGTTCATTCATTTCCACGCAATTTAAGACTATTACCTAAGTGTAAAGCTTATCGCTGGTCCTGTCCCTGGCACGCAGCGATAAAAAGGAAAGGGACGTTTAATCGGTGGACAACATCAGGCGCAGCCTGCCGCCGGCGCCCCACACCTGACACTGCCAGGCATCGCAGCGCTGGCTGATTTGATTAAGATGCGTACTGCCCAGCGTGCCAAGCGGAACGCCATTACTCAGCTGTATTTGATGAGAATGAATATTCAGAGTGGCGTTTAAACCAGCAGAAACCAGGATAAGGTTTTTTAATCCCTGGTGATAATAGCCGACCAGCAATGGAAATTGCCCCTGAAGGTTGGCCTGGCGTAAAAGTAAATTAACCTGTTTCAGCAAACTATTTAGCTCGGGCAGACGTTGCGCCTGACCCGAAAGCTGATCCTGAAGCAGGCCGTTAAATAATGCCCTTAATAATAACGCGGCCAACACGCCGTTATCGCCCGCGCGCGTAACGTCCAGACAATAAAAAGCCAGGTCTTTATCAGAAAGCGCCGCGACGTCGAGCACCAGGCCCGGCTGTTCCGCCATCGTCAGCTGACGATAGTTAATGCGGCAGTTAGCGATTTCCTGCTGTACCGGCGGCTGCAGCTGCTTTAACAACTTTGCCGCCGCCTGGGGATCGCGCACCAGGGCGTCCCAGTCCTGAAAGAGCTGCTCGTCCTCCTCGACTTTGGAAGTGAACATAGAAGGATAGAGGCATTCGTAAACCGCCTCGCGCAGCCTTTCCAGATCTTTTAACGGCTTCAACAGCACATCCTGCACGCCAAGACGCAGTACGTGTGCGATATCAGACATGTTTTCAGTGGCGGAAATCACCAGGATCGGCACGGGGTTGCCCCGGGTGCGCAGATGTTCAACCAGCTTGATACCGTTCATGCGCGGCATAGCCAGGTCGCATATCATCAGGTCAAAGACCTGGTGCTGCATACTTTCCAGAGCCTGAACGCCATCATCGGCAAGCGAGGTAACGGCGCCCAGCGCGCTCAGAAAATTATCCAGCAGAGAACGGAAAACCACTTCGTCTTCAACTATCAGGATCTGTTTTCCGCTTAATGGCTTCTCCATTGTCCCCCCTTGTGCGCCAGATAAGTCAATAGTGGCTCAAAAACCACAATTGCGCCTCTCAGATTTGCCCGAAGTCTGTTCATTTCTCTTCCGGCATTGCGTACTGACGGACCAGCGGAAGCAATTCATCCATCTTTTTCTCTACGGCAAGCCTGCCTGCCTCAATGGCCTCTTCCGCCCGATGAAAATCCAGGGTGGAAATCTGCGGGCAGAAAGGCTGTATCAGCACATCCGGCGGATCGCCGGCCATCCGGTTGCGCTTGACTCTGTTTTCGAGCACCTGAATCGAGGTAGTCATAATTTCCATCGCTCCCGGCGTTTGATTAACTTTTTTCTGGGCTATCTCGCTCAGTTTTTGTCGCAGCTTGCCGCGCCAGCCATCGGCAGCAGCGGGCAGCTTCACGGTTTGTGGCGTAACGGAGAGTAAGTTTTGCTGCATCAGATGCGCGTCGTGCTGTAAATCGACGGCGATAACGATATCGGCGCCCAGCGCACGGGTTAAAGAAATGGGCACGGGATTGACGACGGCACCGTCCACCAGCCAGTAGCCGTTCCAGGCGACCGGCGAAAGCAGACCCGGCATACTGCATGAGGCGCGAATGGCCTGATGAAGATCCCCTTCCGTCAGCCAGAGTTCGCGTCCGGTACTGAGATTGGTGGTGACGGCGCCAAACGGCAGGCTGCAAGCCTCAATATGCGTATGCGGCAGCAGGCGACGTACATGGCTGAACACGCGCTCGCCGCGCAGCAGGCCGCCACGCTGCCAGGAGAAGTCCATCAGGCGCAGCACTTCCCAATAGCTGAAACCCTGCACCCAACCGGCGAGAAGAGGAAGACGTTGACTGGCATAAGCGGCGCCGACAAGCGCTCCCACGGAGCAACCTGCCACCACATCAATCCTGATGCCGGCTCGTTCCAGCGCCTCAATCACGCCGATATGAGCCCACCCTTTGGCTGCACCCGATCCCAGTGCCAGCCCAATCTTAACCTGTCTCATTCCACCTCTGGTGTTTGCTTAACGAACCAATGGCGCCACTCACACAGCTCGGTTACCATGACGCCCAAAACTCACTCTGCTTTTTATTATCCTCTGGAGACAACGTGTCTGAATCCTGCCCATGCTGTAGCGGATTGGAGTATAGCTTATGTTGCCAGCCCTGGCTCAATGGTGACGGCATTCCCCCTACGCCGCAAGCATTGATGCGCTCGCGCTATACCGCTTACGCCAAAGGCGATGCCGATTACCTGATTGCCACCTGGCATCCTGACTGCGATGCCGCGCGCTTCCGCGAGAGCCTGGAAGAGAGCTTTGCCGTGACCAGATGGCTTAGTTTACATATAGTTGAGGCACAAGCACCAGGGGATAATGCAGAAGGCTACGTCACCTTCTTCGCCCGTTTCTCTGAAAATCAGCGCAACAGCTTTATTCATGAGCGTTCGCGCTTTCTTCGTCTGGCGCAACGCTGGTATTATGTTGACGGAACCTTCCCCGAAACAGGGCGAAACGACCGATGCCCGTGCGGCTCCGGAAAAAAATTTAAAAAATGTTGTGGCCAGTAATGGTCCCCCGCATTCCCTCAGAATTGCTTTGACAGGATTACCATCGCAATGCAAGCGCAAACACTACAACGAAAAGTTTTACGAACCATTTGCCCTGATGCCAAAGGCCTGATCGCCAAAATTACCAGCATTTGTTACCAGCACGAGCTGAACATCGTGCAGAACAATGAGTTTGTTGATCATCGCACCGGCCGCTTTTTTATGCGCACCGAGCTGGAAGGCGTTTTTAACGATGCCACACTGCTGGCCGAGCTGGACAACGCCCTGCCTGCCGGATCGTTCAGAGAGCTGAACGCTGCGGGCCGTCGCCGCGTGGTGATCCTGGTGACGAAAGAAGCGCATTGCCTGGGCGATCTGTTAATGAAGAGCACCTATGGCGGTCTGGATGTTGAAATCGCGGCGGTTATCGGCAACCACGAAACGCTGCGGACGCTGGTCGAACGCTTTGATATTCCGTTTATTCTGGTGAGCCATGAAGGCCTGACGCGGGAAGATCACGACAATAACATGGCGGCGGAGATTGACCGTTTCCAGCCTGATTATGTGGTGCTGGCCAAGTATATGCGCGTGCTGACGCCTGCTTTTGTGCAGCGCTATCCTAATCAGATTATCAATATCCACCACTCGTTCCTGCCTGCCTTTATCGGCGCGCGGCCTTATCACCAGGCCTACGAGCGTGGTGTGAAGATTATCGGGGCTACCGCGCACTACGTTAATGACAATCTGGACGAAGGCCCGATTATCATGCAGGACGTCATCCATGTGGATCACACCTACACGGCGGAAGATATGATGCGTGCGGGACGTGACGTAGAGAAAAATGTGCTGAGCCGCGCGCTTTATCAAGTGCTGGCGCAGCGCGTATTTGTCTACGGCAATCGCACTATCATTCTGTAAAGGTTAAAGACTGCTGTTTTGTCGGACAAAGCAGCAGTCAGAATAAAAAAGCGGCAAACGCGTTATAATCGCTGAATCCGGGCTTTACAGCGGGCCAGCATTTGATATGATGCGCCCCGCTTCAGCAAGCAGGAAGCAAGGCCAGTGGTGGGGTTCCCGAGCGGCCAAAGGGAGCAGACTGTAAATCTGCCGTCATCGACTTCGAAGGTTCGAATCCTTCCCCCACCACCATTTCCAACTTATGTTGGTCCGGCGTTTAAGCACGCTCTGTCATATTCCCCATGGGGAAGGATGAGAAGCTTCGACCTCGAAGGTTTGACCCGAAGGGCACGGAACGCAGTGACGTGAATCCTTCCTGCACAGCAGCACAAGTTAGTTTGCACCATTTCCAACTTATGTTGGTTCGGCGTTTAAAGCCAACAAGTAGTACGCTTCCCCTGGTGGGGTTCCCGAGCGGCCAAAGGGAGCAGACTGTAAATCTGCCGTCATCGACTTCGAAGGTTCGAATCCTTCCCCCACCACCATTTCAGACCTCTTCGGATCCCAATGTTTAAGCACAATCTTCCAGATCCCCCACGGGGAAGGATGAGAAGCTTCGACCTCGAAGGTTTGACCCGCAGGGCACGGAACGCAGTGACGTGAATCCTTCCCCCACCACCATTTCAGACCTCTTCGGATCCCAATGTTTAAGCACAATCTTCCAGATCCCCCACGGGGAAGGATGAGAAGCTTCGACCTCGAAGGTTTGACCCGCAGGGCACGGAACGCAGTGACGTGAATCCTTCCCCCACCACCATTTCAGACCTCTTCGGATTCCAATGTTTAAGCACAATCTTCCAGATCCCCCACGGGGAAGGATGAGAAGCTTCGACCTCGAAGGTTTGACCCGCAGGGCACGGAACGCAGTGACGTGAATCCTTCCCGCACGATGCCAACCTCAGCACCACCATTTCAGACCTCTTTGAATCCCAATGTTTAAGCACATTCTTCCAGATCCCCCACGGGGAAGGATGAGAAGCTTCGACCTCGAAGGTTTGACCCGAAGGGCACGGAACGCAGTGACGTGAATCCTTCCCGCACGATGCCATCCTCAGCACCACCATTTCAGACCTCTTTGAATCCCAATGTTTAAGCACAATCTTCCAGATCCCCCACGGGGAAGGATGAGAAGCTTCGGCCTAATCCTGTAAAGATGTATCAATAAAGTCACGGCGCGCGTTTTTTAAATGCCTTTGGCAAGCGGGATTGATGAAGAATGCCGACCACGGTCACCCCTTCAGGGTTCGGCACGAAAAAGATATAGTGTCTCTCATAAGGCCAGCTACGCACTCCCGGCCAGGTATTATCACTGGCGTCTTCGCCAATGCCGGGATTATCCGCAAGCCTTTGTATAGCAAGACGCATCCCTGTCAAATACGCCTTTGCAGTTTCACGGTTCCAGGTCTCCATTGAATAAGCTTTAATCTCTTCCACGTCCTGCTTTGCATCATCCGTAAGCGTATACTTTCCCATTACAAATCCTTCATGAGCTCATCAAATACGGCTTCGCCATCCTGAACCTGGCCGGCTTCCATCTGCGCAATCGAATGGGCCAACCTTGTGCGTAAGGCTTCCAGTTTCAGCTGTTCGATGACCTCATAATCTGCGGCAGAAACCACAACAACGGCAGGACGACCATTACGGGTTATGCTGACTGGCTCACGCTGGGCTTTGGTCATCAAATCACCAAACTGCGTTTTAGCCTGATTGGCGGTAAAACTTAACATAGAGGTTCCTCATGGGATAAATGGTGCGGATCGAACGATTCGTGTGAAGATAGAATAACCGAAAGCACGACGCCATGCTTTTTTATGACAAGCTCTGCAATAAGCCGGTCTGTCAATAGAGTAAAAGCGCGTTAATGACAGCCCGCGCCCGATTCTGCTACCATCCGCACATCTTTTTTCCCGCCACCGGGTGCAGTTATGAAATTCGTCTCTTTTAATATCAACGGGCTGCGCGCCCGCCCTCATCAGCTTGCCGCGCTCGTCGAGCAGCACCAGCCGGACGTCATCGGGCTACAGGAAACCAAAGTCCACGATGACATGTTTCCGCTCGAAGAAGTCGCCAGCCTGGGCTACAACGTGTTTTACCACGGACAGAAAGGCCACTACGGCGTCGCGCTGCTGACTAAAAGCGAGCCGGTAGCGGTACGTCGCGGTTTTCCCGGTGACGATGAGGATGCGCAGCGCCGCCTGATTATGGCGGATATCGCCAGCCCAATCGGCAATATTACCGTGATCAACGGCTACTTCCCTCAGGGCGAGAGCCGCGATCATGCGACAAAATTCCCGGCAAAAGAGAAGTTTTACCGCGATCTGCAAAGCTATCTGGAGCAGGAGCACCAGCCCGGTAATCCTGTACTGATTATGGGCGATATGAATATCAGCACGACCGATCTGGATATTGGTATCGGCGAAGAGAGCCGCAAGCGCTGGCTGCGCACCGGCAAATGTTCCTTCCTGCCGGAAGAGCGGGAATGGATGGATCGCCTGCTGAACTGGGGCCTGGTCGATACCTGGCGCGCGCAGAATTCTGACATCAACGATCGCTTCTCGTGGTTCGATTACCGTTCTAAGGGCTTCGATGACAACCGGGGCCTGCGTATCGATCTGCTGCTGGCAAGCCAGCCGCTGGCCGAGCGCTGCGTAGCAACCGGCATTGATTACGATATCCGCAGCATGGAAAAGCCTTCCGACCACGCGCCCGTCTGGGCCGAATTCCGCTTCTGATGGCAGCTGAACGGCTTGACGTAGTGGCCGCGCTGATTGTACGTCAGGGGAAAATTTTGCTGGCGCAGCGCGGCCCGCATGGCGATCAGGCCGGCCTGTGGGAGTTTCCGGGCGGCAAAGTGGAGGCAGGCGAAAGCCAGCCTCAGGCGCTGCAAAGGGAACTGAAAGAGGAGCTGGGCATTGAGGCCGCTATCGGTGGCTATATCGCCAGCGAAAGCCGGGAAGTCAGCGGGCGGCAGATCCATCTGCACGCCTGGCTGGTAGAAGCCTTTACCGGTGAACCCGGGCTTAACTGTCATCAGGCGCTCGCCTGGTGTTTGCCGCAGGAAGCAATGCGTTACGAGCTGGCGCCAGCGGATATTCCCTTGCTGGCCGCCTGGCTCGCACAGATTACTTAATGGTCTGCCAAATCAGATTATTGGTGCCGTAAGATTTTTCATCGCGGCTGCACTGCAACAGCACGCCTTCCATCTTCACTACCGAGCCTTCCGTATAGCTGCGATTTTGATAGGTACAGCAGCGCAGGCACGGCGGCTGATTGTTCTGCCCCTGCGTCCACGCTTCCGGCGGCATATCCACCATCACATCGGCATTGACGCCGCCGCCCTGCGGCGGTTCCTGCTCATAATCGCCGTGGCCGGTGCTGAGATGCATGCCGCCTGCCGCATACAGCGGAGCACAAAACAGCAGCGCGACCGTGACTAAAATGCTTTTCATCGCTTAATTCCCCTTCGCTTTCGCCGCCTTACGCTGCGGCTTTTTACGGTTACCCGCCGGTGATGGAAGGCCACGGAACGCGTGCGCAGCGGGCTGCTGTCGCGCCTGATCGATCAGAGTATAGAGCGTCCCCACCAGCGGCTGCATAAAGTCCTGGTAGCGACACTGCTTCTCACTGATTTTGGTCAGCGTGGATTCCCACTGGGCGGTCATATCCGGACGCGCCGCCATTTCCGGCAGCGAGTGGATCAGCGCGCGCCCGGCGGGAGTCGCATTGATGTAACGCCCTTTCTTAATCAGGAAAGCGCGTTTAAACAGCAGTTCGATAATCCCGGCGCGCGTCGCCTCTGTTCCTAAACCATCGGTCGCACGCAGCACTTTCTTTAGATCTTTATCCTGAACAAATCGCGCAATGCCGGTCATGGCCGATAACAGCGTGGCATCGGTAAAGGCACGAGGCGGCTGAGTCTGCTTGCTGACCACCTCTCCGCTTTCGCACAATAGCTCATCGCCTTTCGCCACTACGGGCAGCGGCGTGCCGTCGTTTTCCTCGTCCCGCTCTTTGCTGCCCAGCAGCGCGCGCCAGCCCGCTTCGGCAAGAAAGCGCGCTTTAGCGATAAATTTCCCGCCCGCGATGTCCAGCTCGATCACGCATTTACGGTAAATGGCATCGGGACAGAACTGCATCAGATACTGCGTGGCGATCAGGCGATAAATATTCGCTTCGTTTTCCGTCAGCCTCACCTGCCCGCTGCGCGCCGTAGGAATAATAGCGTGGTGCGCATCCACCTTCTTATCATCCCAGCAGCGGTTGCGGCGATCGCTGTCAAAATCGGCTGGCGGCGTGAGTTCTGGCTGATGCGCATTGATGGCGTTGAGCACAGCATGCCTGCCGGCAAAATGCTCATCGGGCAGATAGCGGCTGTCCGAACGCGGATAGGTGATGAGCTTATGCGTTTCATAAAGTTTCTGACAGGTATCCAGCACCGTTTGCGCGCTCAGGCCAAAGCGCCTGGCCGCTTCTATCTGTAAAGAAGAAAGCGAGAAAGGCAGCGGCGCGGTGTCGTTCTCGCGCTTGTCGTTATAGCTGGTCACGTGCGCTGGCTGGCCGCCGATACGCGCGACTACGTGCTCGGCGAGCTGGCGATTAAGCAACCGTCCTTCTTCATCCTGATGCGGCTCGCAGGCTTCGCTCGGCTGCCAGGTAGCGACAAAGCGCTCATCCTTCGGCGTGACGATATGCGCCTTTACCTCAAAGAAATCTTTCGGCACGAAATTCTCGATCTCTTCATCGCGCCGTACCACCAGCCCAAGCACCGGCGTCTGCACGCGCCCGACCGACAGCACGCCATCGTAACCGGCATTACGGCCCAGCAGCGTATAGGCGCGGGTCATATTGATGCCGTAAAGCCAGTCCGCCCGCGCCCGCGCCAGCGCCGATACGCACAGAGGGATAAATTCGCGGTTCTCCCGCAGACGATCTATCGCCCTTGAAACAGCCTGTGGGTTCAGATCGTTGATCAGGCAGCGCTGTACCCGCTCGCGCTTCTGCGGCGGCAGCGCCAGATAGTCCAGTACTTCGTCCACCAGCAGCTGCCCTTCTCTGTCCGGGTCGCCCGCGTGTACCACGTCGCTGGCTTTCTCCAACAGCGTTTTAATGACGTTAAGCTGCTTTGCTACGGAAGGACGCGGCTGGAGGCGCCATTTTTCCGGCACGATAGGCAGGTCGGCCAGCGACCAGCGCGCATAGCGGCTATCGTAGCTGTCGGGCTGCGCCTGCTCCAGCAGGTGACCGACGCACCAGGTCACTACATCATCGCTGCCGCAGGCGATATAGCCGTCGCCCCGACGATGCGGCTTGGGTAGAACGTCCGCAATCGCGCGAGCGAGGCTGGGTTTTTCGGCAATAAACAAACGCATCCGGCGATGGCTTCCTTCAGGGGATAACAGTGGGTAGATGGTAGCGTTTTCAACAGACGGTGATAAGCGTTTCACCGTCCGTTCGCTTATTATCCCGGCAAAATGACGGTCAGGCGACTATTCTGCCTTTTTTGAAGGTGACAATCTGTCAGAAATAGCTGACAAAAGGCGTTGTATCGGGCGGAACAAGCGTGGTGGAGGATTTCAACTGCGGCGTGCCTAAATAAAGAAAGCCGACGATGGCGTCCTGCTCGCGGCAGTTAAACGCCTCGCGCACGGCCTGATGCTCGGTCCAGGCGCCGCTGCGCCAGATGCCGTTAAAACCTTGCGCCACGGCCGCCATCTGCATCACCATCACCGCGCAGCCGGCGGACACCACCTGTTCCCAACGCGGCACCTTATGGTGCTCTTCACAATGGGCCACCACGGTGATAATCATCGGCGCGCGAAACGGCGACTGCTTAGCCTTCTCAATCGCTTTCGGCTCCATATTGTCGTCACGCGCGGCTTTTTCCAGCAGCTGGCTGAAGCGGTCGCGTCCTTCGTTCTCTACAACAATAAAACGCCACGGTTGCAGCGTGCCGTGATCGGGCGCGCGCATCCCGGCGCGGATGATATTTTCCAGCGCTTCTCCGGCGGGCGCAGGTTCGCTTAAACGTGAGGCGGAACGACGGTTGACTACCAGATCCAGTGCGTCCATAACTTACTCCTGATAAGAATGCTGAGCAGCTGAAGCTAGCACAGGATGATGATTTGTTACAGCATTCCGCTTTTTCCTGCTGACAAGTTTGCCCCTGCTCTTTAGGATGTCACCATCCCGACCCGGCACGGGCTGGTTTCCGTCGATTTTCCGGGTTTATTATCGCGATTATGGAGAGACTATGCGCACTTTGTGGCGAGCGATCGCTGGCGTTTTTAAATGGGCCTGGCGCCTGCTGAATTTTATTCGGGAATTTATTCTTAATCTTTTCCTGGTGCTGCTGATTTTGATCTGCGCCGTGGTCTATTTTCAGTTCACCAAATCTTCCGCGCCTGTGGAAACGCAGAAAGGCGCGCTGGTGGTCGACCTTGCCGGTGTGATTGTCGACAAGCCTTCGGTCAGCAATAAGCTCAGCAAGATTGGCCGCCAGCTGCTTGGCACCAGCAGCGATCGGCTGAAAGAGAATTCGCTGTTTGACGTCGTGGATGCGATTCGCCAGGCGAAAAGCGATGCCAATATTACCGGCATGGTGCTCGATCTGCGCGATTTCGCCGGGGCCGATCAGCCCTCGCTGAGCTATATGGGCAAAGCGCTGCGCGAATTCCGCGACAGCGGCAAACAGATTTACGCCACGGGCGACAGCTACAGCCAGGCGCAATACTACCTCGCCAGCTTCGCCAATAAGATCTATCTGTCGCCGCAGGGCACGGTCGATTTACACGGTTTCGCCACCAACGGGCTTTACTACAAAACGCTGCTGGACAAGCTGAAGGTCAGCTCGCATGTTTTCCGCGTCGGCACCTATAAGTCGGCGGTAGAGCCTTTCCTGCGCGATGATATGTCGCCTGCCGCGCGTGATGCGGACAGCCGCTGGATTGGCGAGCTGTGGCAAAACTATCTTAATACTGTCGCTGCCAATCGCCAGGTAACGCCGCAGCAGCTGTTCCCGGGCGCACAGGGCGTGCTTGATGGCCTGCAGAAAGTAGGCGGCGATACCGCGCGCTATGCAAAAGATAACAAACTGGTGGATGAACTGGCTTCTCGTTCAGTCGTGGATGCGCAGCTGGGCAAAGTTTTCGGCTGGGACAAGCAGGCGCAGGACTTTAACGGCACCAGCATCTACGATTACCCGCTGAAGGACAAACCGGTGGCCAACGGCAATATTGCCGTCATCATGGCTAACGGCGCGATCATGGACGGCGAGGAAACGCCGGGCAACGTCGGCGGCGATACCACCGCGCTGGCTATTCGCAAGGCGCGCCTGGATGACAAGGTCAAGGCGATTATTCTGCGCGTCAACAGCCCTGGCGGCAGCGTCAGCGCGTCTGAAACCATTCGTGAGGAGCTGGCGGCGGCCAAAGCGGCAGGCAAGCCGGTGGTGGTGTCGATGGGCGGTATGGCGGCTTCCGGCGGCTACTGGATCTCTACGCCGGCGAATTACATTATTGCCAGCCCGAGCACGCTGACCGGCTCTATCGGTATCTTCGGGGTGATCAATACGGTTGAAAATTCGCTGGATGCGATTGGCGTCCATACCGACGGCGTGGCGACTTCGCCGCTGGCGGACGTGACGACGACCAAAGCGCTGCCGCCGGAAGTGCAGCAGCTGATGCAGCTGAGCATTGAAAACGGCTATAAAAACTTCCTGGGTCTGGTAGCCAGCTCGCGGGGCAAAACGCCGGAGCAGATCGATCAAATCGCTCAGGGCCACGTCTGGACAGGCAGCGACGCCAAAAGCAATGGCCTGGTCGACGCGCTGGGCGACTTCGACGACGCGGTGGCGAAGGCGGCGGAGCTGGCGCATCTCAAGCAATACCAGCTGAACTGGTATCAGGATGAGCCTGGCTTTATGGATCTGCTGTTCAGCCAGATGGACGCATCCGCACGTGCGGCGCTGCCCGAGGCGCTGCAAGCGTATCTGCCTGCGCCAATGTATGACGTAATGGCCGCGATGAAAAATCAGCCGGGCCTGCTCGACAACCTGAACGACCCGCAGAACCGCTATGCGTTCTGCCTGACCTGTAGCCAGGTCAAATAAGCCGAAAGCAGCCCGCTGGTCGGGCTGCTTTTCCCGGTTTTTCCCCTTATACTGCCCTCTTTTTCAAGCCTGAGTAATCACATGCAAAAAAAATCCATCTATGTAGCCTATACCGGCGGCACCATCGGGATGCAGCGTTCCGAGCATGGCTATGTGCCTGTTTCTGGTCATCTGCAAAATCAGCTGGCGAAGATGCCGGAATTCCATCGTGCCGAAATGCCGGATTTTACCATTCACGAGTACCAGCCGCTGATCGACTCTTCCGATATGACGCCGCAGGACTGGCAAACGATTGCGGATGATATTCAGGCTAATTATGATAATTACGACGGTTTCGTGATCCTGCACGGCACCGATACCATGGCGTTTACCGCCTCCGCGCTCTCTTTTATGCTGGAAAACCTGGCCAAGCCGGTAATTGTGACAGGGTCACAGATCCCACTGGCGGAGCTGCGTTCCGACGGTCAGCAAAACCTGCTTAATTCGCTGTTTGTCGCGGCTAACTATCCCATTAATGAAGTCGCCCTTTTCTTCAATAATCAGCTTTATCGCGGTAACCGCACCACTAAAGCCCATGCCGACGGCTTTAACGCTTTTGCCTCGCCTAACCTGGCGCCGCTGCTGGAAGCGGGTATCCATATTCGTCGTCTGAATACGCCTCCGGCTCCTGGCGGCCAGGGACCGCTCATTGTGCGCTCGATTACGCCTCAGCCTGTCGGCGTCGTCACGATCTATCCGGGAATTTCTGCCGACGTGGTGAGCAACTTCCTGCGCCAGCCGGTAAAAGCGCTGATCCTGCGCTCCTACGGGGTTGGCAATGCGCCGCAGAATCCGGCTTTCCTGAAAGAGCTGCAAGAAGCTTCCGATCGCGGCATTGTCGTGGTGAACCTGACGCAATGTATGTCCGGCAAGGTAAACATGGGCGGCTATGCGACGGGGAACGCGCTGGCGCTGGCGGGCGTGGTAAGCGGCTACGATATGACCGTGGAGGCAACGCTGACCAAGCTGCACTTCCTGCTCAGCCAGAACCTTTCCAGCGATGAAGTTCGCCAGCAAATGCAGGTGAATTTGCGCGGTGAGCTGACTCCTGACGAAAAGTGAGATAAGCATGAACCAGGCCCTGATCCTGATCGATCTGCAAAATGATTTTTGCCCCGGCGGCGCGCTGGCCGTGAAGGACGGCGACAGCACCCTCGCCGTCGCTAACCAATATGCGGCAGAATTTCATCGGCTTCAGCGGCCGGTGGTGGCAACGCTGGACTGGCATCCGGCTAACCACGGCAGCTTTGCGTCAGTGTCGGGGCAATCGGTGGGCACGCTGGGCGAACTGGACGGCCTGCCGCAAATAGGGTGGCCGGATCATTGCGTGCAGCATAGCGCAGGCGCAGAGCTGCACCCTGAGCTGGATCGGCGCTATCTGACCACACAGATTTATAAAGGCGAGCAGCCGCTTATCGACAGCTATAGCGCATTTTTCGATAACGGCCACCGCAACAAAACAAGGCTGGATAGCTGGTTGAAGAGCCGTGGCGTCACCAGCCTGACGATGATGGGCCTGGCGACGGACTACTGTGTAAAATATAGTGTGCTGGACGCGCTGGCGCTCGGTTATCAGGTTCAGGTCGTCGCCGCAGGCTGTCGGGGCGTAAACCTGTCACCGCAGGACAGTGAAATCGCGCTGGCAGAAATGGCGGCTAAAGGCGCAGTCATTATTTAAACGGCGCCGCAGACGCTGCCTCGTTCGGCGTCGCATCCATGCAGCTTTTAGTCACCAGGCTAAGAGGGCCCGCTCGCCCGGTTATCAATACGTAGCCGGGCTTTATCACGGCATCAAACGATGTTAGTGCAGTCTGATAGGCGTGATGTCGTCGTCGATGCCAAATTCCTCTTTCAGCTGTTTCTTGCTTTTGGTCACCATTTCGCCGCCCTTGCCCACGCTCATATGCTGCGGCTCGTCGTTGTGACGCGCCTGCCATAGCATCACCAGCTGCAGGCTATTCTCTTTCTGCTCCGGAGTCAGGGCCACGCCGTCGGCCCATTTACCGGTTTCTACCGCCGTAGCCAGACGCTGATAAACCTCGGGCGTCATGGCAGCAATGATCTCATCCAGCTCCATAACGTCTATCCTTTAATCTGAGTGCCATCTTCATCGGTGAAACTTAATGAAGCAGAGTTGACGCAGTAGCGCTCGCCTGTCGGCTGAGGGCCGTCGGGAAAAACGTGCCCCAGATGGGCATCGCAGGTACCGCAACGGATCTCGATTCGCTGCATCCCGTGCGAGTCATCTTCCAGATAGCGGATGGCGTCATCGCTGTAGGGCTGATAAAAACTCGGCCAGCCGCAGCCGGAATCATACTTGGTGCCGGACAGAAACAGCGGCGAGTTGCAAACGAGGCAGTGATAAATCCCTTCGTGCTTGTTATGCAGCAGCTTGCCGGAGTACGGCGGCTCTGTCCCGCGCTGCTGAGTGACGTAGCGCTGCATTTCGTTTAGATCGGTTTCAGGTTTCAGTGGGCGTTCGGCCATATCAGGTATCTCTGGCAAAGTGGTCTGAAGATTTCTACATTCTAACAAATGCATAACAACGTCAGGGGATTTTTCATGCTCAGGCGGAGTCTGAAAGTAAGCAGGCAATGAAATTGTGACCTGGATCACCCTTTAAAATCCCGACCCCTTTATATTCGGGCCGAATGCCCCAAACTAAAGGTAAGACGCTCGTCGCGGAAGGCGTTTTCAGGCGATTATTCCTGCTCCAGGGTTTGATTTGTCGCAACTATTGAAGCGATTCCGCTTGACGCCTGATAAGGTTTTTGTAATTTTACAGCCAACCTTTTATTCACTAACAACAGCTGGTGGAATATATGACTATCAAAGTAGGTATCAACGGTTTTGGCCGCATCGGTCGCATCGTTTTCCGTGCTGCTCAGCAGCGTTCTGACGTAGAAATCGTTGCAATCAACGATCTGCTGGACGCCGAGTACATGGCTTACATGCTGAAGTATGACTCTACTCACGGTCGTTTCGACGGCACCGTAGAAGTTAAAGATGGCCATCTGGTTGTTAACGGCAAAACCATCCGTGTTACCGCTGAAAGAGATCCAGCTAACCTGAAGTGGGACGAAGTCGGTGTTGACGTGGTTGCCGAAGCAACAGGTATCTTCCTGACCGACGAAACCGCTCGTAAACACATCCAGGCTGGCGCGAAGAAAGTTGTTCTGACCGGTCCTTCCAAAGATGACACCCCAATGTTCGTTATGGGTGTTAACCACAAGGCGTATGCTGGCCAGGAAATCGTGTCTAACGCATCCTGCACCACCAACTGCCTGGCACCGCTGGCAAAAGTTATCAACGACAAGTTCGGCATCGTTGAAGCGCTGATGACCACCGTTCACGCTACCACCGCTACCCAGAAAACCGTTGACGGCCCGTCTCACAAAGACTGGCGCGGCGGCCGTGGCGCATCTCAGAACATCATCCCATCTTCTACCGGCGCAGCTAAAGCGGTAGGTAAAGTGATCCCTGAGCTGAACGGCAAACTGACCGGTATGGCTTTCCGCGTACCTACTCCTAACGTTTCCGTGGTTGACCTGACCGCGCGTCTGGCTAAGCCTGCTTCTTACAAAGAAATTTGTGAAGCTATCAAGGCAGCGGCTGAAGGCGAGCTGAAAGGCATCCTGGGCTATACCGAAGACGAAGTGGTTTCTACCGATTTCAACGGCGAAACCCTGACTTCCGTATTCGATGCTAAAGCCGGTATCGCACTGAGCGACACCTTTGTTAAGCTGGTTTCCTGGTACGATAACGAAACCGGTTACTCTAACAAGGTTCTGGATCTGATCGCACATATCGCAAAATAATCGCGATTAGCTGATTCTGAGGGCGACTGCGGTCGCCCTTTTTTTTCGCTGAATAACAGGAGCTCCGATGAACGAAAAACTTTTTTCGCTGCCCGTAGCCGACCAAATCACGCCCTATATTTCACTGCGCTTAATGGGCGAGCTGCCCGTAGTCGTTATCGCGCATCCGAAGGTGCGCGCGGCGGTGACGCTTCAGGGCGCGCAGCTGGTTGCCTGGCAGCCCAGCGGCGAGAAACCGGTTATCTGGCTGAGTGAGAAAACGGCGTGGACGTCTGGCAAAGCCATTCGCGGCGGCGTGCCCGTCTGCTGGCCATGGTTTGGCCCGGCCGGCGAACCGGCGCACGGCTTTGCCCGCTCGCTGCCCTGGACGCTGTCGGCGCACGACGAGAACGAAGAAAGCGTGATGCTGACGCTGACGCTGGAAAGCAGCGAGCAGACGAAAAAATTCTGGCCGCACGATTTTACGCTGTTTGCCCGTTTCCGCTTCAGCGATCGCTGTGAAATTGAGCTGGAAGCGCACGGCGACTTTCAGGCCACCGGTGCCCTGCACACTTACTTTGCCGTTGAGGATATCGCGGGCGTAGAGGTGAGCGGACTGGGTCAGCCTTATATCGATAAGGTAAAAGAGAATGCTGAAGGCCGTGCCGAAAACGGCAGGCAAACCTATCCTGACCGCGTCGATCGCATATTTACCCAGCCGGAAGATTGCAGCACTATCCACGATACGGCGGGTAACAGGATCATAGAGGTTTATCATCACTATCATAGTGACGTTGTCACCTGGAATCCCGGCCCGGCGCTTTCGTGCAGCATGAGCGATATGGCAAACGAAGGCTATAAAAGCATGGTATGCGTGGAAACGGCTCACGTGACGCAGCCCATGGTCAGCGCGGGCGAGTCTCCGGCCCGGCTGGCAACCACGATTAAAGTGCGTAAACGCGCTTAGTGAAGACGGCGGGCCCAATGCCCGCCTGCGGTTCTACACCACGTCCAGCGGCATTTTGCGATTGGGCGGCGGGAAAGCTTCGTTGATTAACGCCAGCTCCTCATTGCTTAACACAACTTCCAGCGCGGCGGCGTTTTCAGCCACGTGCTGCAGCGAACTGGCTTTAGGGATCGCCATCACGCCTTCTTTGCGAATAACCCAGGCCAGCAGCAGCTGCGCCGTCGTAATGCCCTTTTGTTGTGCAATATTGTTCAGAACAGGATGGGTCAGCAAATCGTGCCGCAGTCGGCCAGCCTGCGCCAAAGGGCAATAGGCCATTACCGGGATCGCATGCTGCTGGCAGTCCGGCAATAAATCATACTCAATGCCGCGCGAAGCCAGATGGTAAAGCACCTGATTAGCCGCGCAGGCGTTGCCCCCCTCTTCGGCCAGCAGTTCTTTTAAGTCGCTACTGTCAAAATTTGACACGCCCCAGCGTCGAATTTTGCCTGCCTGCTGTAGCTTTTCCATCGCCGTGATGGTTTCTTCCAGCGGAACAGTGCCGCGCCAGTGGAGAAGATAAAGATCGAGATAGTCAGTTTGCAGACGACGTAAGCTGCGTTCGCAGGCTTCTACGGCATCCACTACGCCCGCGTTCCACGGATAAACTTTTGAAACCAGCCAGGCGCTGTCGCGACGGCCGCGCAGCGCTTCGCCTACCACCTCTTCCGCGCCGCCGTCCGCATACATTTCAGCGGTATCAATCAGCTTCAGCCCGTGCTCAAGGCCGGCCTGCAATGCCGCGACTTCCTGGCCTCGCTTGCTGCTTTCCTCGCCCATATACCAGGTTCCCTGGCCGATAGCCGGTACGCTCTGGTCGGAGAAAGTTACGGTTTTGGTCATCATGCCCTCCTGCACTGTTTCAGATCGCCATCATGATGCAAAAGGGCGCTGAGCGCCCTTTTATGATGCAGCCTTAATTAAAAGGTGTAGCTGATGCCGGTCCAGACGCTGACCTGAGAATCTTTGTCCACCATCGGGCTGTCTTTGACCTCGTCGCTCAGGCGCGTATAGCGACCGGCAACCGTGGCGTTCCAGCTCTGATTAATCGACCAGGCAGCCGTCAGCTCCAGGTAAGGGTTCCAGCTGTCGTCGGCCTCGTAGCTGCGCAATCCGCTACGGCGCGATTCATTCTTAGAAACGCCATAATAGTAATCGTTCTGGTTTTCGCTGCTGTAGAGCGCGCCGATGCCCGGCGTCAGGCTGAAATCGCCGAAGTGGAAGCTGTAGAGATAAGTCAGATCCCAGATATAGCCGTCGCTGTTATCCAGCATATCGCCAGCCAGCACCGTCCTGATCGTACCCCAGTCAGCCGTATGGCGATAAGCCAGGCCGCCCATCAGCGTCATATGACGCTTATCCAGCGCTTTCAGCTGTTTATTGTCGGTATCATCGGGATCGAAGTTCTGCGGCGAGCCCAACACCGTCAGCGACAGCTGATCCTGTGAATCTTTCCAGAGGTAGTAGCCCGCCGTCAGGCTGCGCACATAAAAGCTGTCGCCTTCATAGTTAATGACCGGTACCGGGTAATAACGATCGTCACCACCTTTGTAAGGGCTTTGGCTGTAAATCACCGAGGCGCCAAGCGTTAACGGATTAGCATGAGCTACGCCAGCGGTAAAACAAACGGGTAAAAGCGCGGCAAGCGCGCTAACTTTGAAATAGTTCACAATTAATTCATTCCATAAATATAACAATCAGCAGAGTGAGTTTATCAGTGTTACATCATTTGTTTAAAATTTTAAAGATTCTGCCGCACGCAGAATCAACTTTAACGCTGCCAGCGCCTGAAGATACCAGGCGTGCTTATTTACAAAATCCCGCCAGCCCGCATCAGGCAAGGGGCAGCGCTAAGATCAATTCTGACTTTGTTATTGAAATTGCATCAGAAATGCGAGGAGGTTCAGGAAATTTCCTGAATGCCAACTAAGCTTTAATCAAAGACGCTAAGTTTGAAGAGCAGAGTAACCATCTTTGTTGTGTATCCCGATTAGAAGTCAGGTTGGCATAAGGGTTGCTGTACTCATTATAAGTTCCTTCAGGGGCTTTCCCTCATTAGGCTCCTGGTACCTGTGCTAAAAACGAAAGGACGGGCATCGCTATGAATATATTCGATCACTATCGTCAGCGTTATGAAGCTGCCAAGGACGAAGAGTTCACACTGCAGGAATTTCTTACCGTTTGCCGGCAAGATCGTAGTGCATACGCCAACGCGGCAGAAAGGCTATTAATGGCTATTGGTGAGCCAATAATGGTCGATACTGCTCAGGAGCCACGCCTTTCCCGACTGTTTTCCAATCGCGTCATTGCACGCTATCCCGCCTTTGAGGAGTTTTACGGCATGGAGGAAGCGATTGAGCAAATCGTTTCTTATCTGAAGCATGCCGCGCAGGGGCTGGAAGAGAAGAAACAGATCCTCTATCTGCTGGGCCCGGTGGGCGGCGGTAAATCTTCGCTTGCCGAGCGTCTGAAATCTTTGATGCAGCGCGTACCCATTTACGTGCTCAGCGCCGACGGCGAACGTAGCCCGGTCAACGATCATCCGCTGTGCCTGTTTAACCCGCAGGAAGACGCCAATATCCTTGAAAAAGAGTACGGCGTGCCGCGGCGTTACCTCGGCACCATTATGTCGCCCTGGGCGGCCAAACGGCTGCATGAGTTTGGCGGCGATATCTCCCGCTTTAAAGTTGTAAAAGTCTGGCCGTCGATTCTGGAACAGCTCGCCATTGCCAAAACCGAACCGGGCGATGAAAACAACCAGGATATTTCCGCGCTGGTAGGTAAAGTAGATATCCGTAAACTGGAGAACCACGCACAGAACGATCCGGACGCCTATGGCTATTCTGGCGCGCTGTGCCGGGCTAACCAGGGGATTATGGAATTCGTAGAGATGTTTAAAGCGCCAATCAAGGTGCTGCATCCTTTACTGACGGCGACCCAGGAAGGTAACTATAACGGTACCGAAGGGATTTCCGCCCTGCCTTTCAACGGCATCATTCTGGCGCACTCCAACGAATCAGAATGGGTGACCTTCCGTAATAACAAAAACAACGAGGCGTTTCTTGACCGTGTTTATATCGTCAAGGTGCCTTACTGCCTGCGCGTGTCGGAAGAGATCAAGATCTACGACAAGCTGCTTGACCACAGTGAGCTGACGCACGCGCCATGCGCGCCCGGCACGCTGGAAACGCTGGCGCGCTTCTCCATTCTTTCTCGCCTGAAAGAGCCGGAAAACTCCAGCACCTACTCGAAAATGCGCGTCTATGACGGCGAAAGCCTGAAAGATACCGATCCAAAAGCTAAATCCTACCAGGAATACCGTGATTACGCCGGGGTCGATGAAGGGATGAACGGTTTATCCACCCGCTTCGCCTTTAAAATCCTGTCCCGCGTGTTTAACTTCGATCATACCGAAGTTGCCGCCAACCCGGTGCATTTGTTCTACGTGCTGGAGCAGCAGATCGAACGCGAACAGTTCCCGCAGGATTTAGCCGAAAAATACCTTGAGCACCTGAAAGGCTATCTGATCCCGAAATATGCCGAGTTTATTGGCAAAGAGATCCAGACCGCCTACCTGGAATCTTATTCAGAGTACGGTCAGAATATCTTTGACCGCTACGTAACCTATGCCGATTTCTGGATCCAGGATCAGGAATACCGCGACCCGGATACCGGCCAGCTGTTCGACCGTGAATCGCTGAATGCGGAGCTGGAAAAAATCGAGAAGCCTGCCGGGATCAGCAATCCGAAAGACTTCCGTAACGAAATCGTCAACTTTGTGCTGCGTGCCCGTGCCCACAACAGCGGGCGTAATCCAAACTGGACCAGCTATGAAAAACTGCGCACGGTAATCGAGAAGAAAATGTTCTCGAATACCGAGGAACTGCTGCCGGTTATTTCGTTCAATGCCAAAACGTCCACGGATGAACAGAAAAAACATGATGATTTCGTCGACCGTATGATGGAAAAAGGCTATACCCGCAAGCAGGTTCGTCTGCTGTGCGAATGGTATCTGCGCGTGAGAAAATCATCCTAAACCCGACTTCATAAATGCATTCCCGTGGGTCAGCAAACCTGGCCCAACGGCAACGTTGTTTGGGGGAATTATGGCCTATTTTATCGATCGGCGTCTTAACGGTAAAAACAAAAGCGCGGTGAACCGTCAGCGCTTTTTACGCCGCTATAAGTCGCAAATCAAACAGTCGATCTCCGAGGCCATTAATAAGCGTTCGGTAACCGACATTGAGAGCGGCGAGTCAGTTTCTATCCCCGTTGATGATATCAACGAACCGGTATTTCATCAGGGCCGTGGCGGCCAGCGCCATCGCGTGCATCCCGGCAATGACCATTTTGTGCAAAACGATCGTGTCGAACGCCCTCAGGGAGGCGGCGGCGGCGGCGGTAGCGGACAGGGCAATGCCAGTCAGGATGGCGAGGGCAAAGATGAATTCGTCTTTAATATCTCTAAGGATGAGTATCTGGATCTGTTATTTGAAGATCTGGCCCTGCCGAACCTGAAAAAGAATCAGCATCGTCAGCTGAACGAGTACAAGGTGCATCGCGCCGGCTTCACCTCTAACGGCGTGCCGGCAAATATCAGCGTGGTGCGTTCGCTCCAGAACTCGCTGGCGCGGCGTACGGCCATGACAGCCGGGAAGCGGCGAATGCTGGGCGAGCTGGAGGCCGCGCTGGAAGCCGTGCAGAAAGCCGAACCGGCCCAGCTGCTGGAAGAAGAACGCCTGCGCCAGGAGATTGCCGACCTGCGCGCCCGTATTAAACGCGTGCCCTTTATTGATACCTTTGACCTGCGCTATAAAAACTTTGAGAAGCGTCCCGAACCGTCCAGCCAGGCCGTGATGTTCTGCCTGATGGACGTTTCCGGCTCCATGGATCAGGCCACCAAAGATATGGCTAAACGCTTTTATATTCTGCTCTATCTGTTCCTGAGCAGAACCTATAAAAATGTTGAGGTGGTCTATATTCGCCACCATACGCAGGCGAAAGAAGTGGACGAGCAGGAGTTCTTCTACTCGCAGGAAACGGGGGGCACTATTGTTTCCAGCGCCCTGAAGCTGATGGATGAAGTGGTGAAAGAGCGTTACGATCCGGCGCAGTGGAATATTTATGCTGCTCAGGCTTCCGATGGCGATAACTGGGCGGACGATTCACCGCTCTGTCATGAAATCCTGGCCAAGCATATTTTGCCGGTAGTGCGTTATTACAGCTACATCGAAATTACCCGCCGCGCCCATCAGACGCTGTGGCGCGAGTACGAGCATTTACAGGCGATGTTCGACAACTTTGCTATCCAACATATTCGTGAGCCGGAAGATATTTATCCGGTATTCCGTGAGCTTTTCCACAAGCAGGCGGAAAACGCCTGAAAGTAGTGATAAATCAGTCAGCATTTCGGGCTGGCTGATTTTCTTACCCGCTTAGCAACATTCAGCGCTGCCTGAAGCCGCCTTTCAACCCCGGGCTATTTACAGCTTTGGCAAAATGACGTGCCGGGCCGGGCAACGTACTTATGCCTGGGTCAGGCAGCAGCCTTCTGAAAAAACCTTGCTCCTGAAGAGTGGATTGCGTTTCGCTTTCGATGCTTAAGCGTTTTTACCCTTCTCTCAGCCTTCGCCGCCGTCAGGCCAGGCTTACGCTAAAAACGACGTCCGATGCAACGCTTACCGCTGCTGATTATGCAGTAAATACCCCTTCTTTCTCCCGTTTCGCTCCCATCCTTACCGCCAGTCCCTCTCAAGCTAACGACATTAATCGTATTCTGATGTCAAAAGCACAGGCTATTTGTTACTATTATTCCCGCGATCGTTCCAGAATTTCTAAATTATCATACACTTGTTAGCTGCAGCAGCAGAAAACACGCCAAAACAGCCGTGGCGAAACAAAATTGCCCCTATTCCTATATTCAGGGTATGCTTACGCCTCGCCATCGACGCAGTTTTTTTATCAGATACAGGAGATTGCCCCATTGGAAGCCAGTGCTATCTATAGTCTGTTTATCATCGGTTCAGTGCTGGTGGCGGCAAGCATCTTGCTCAGTTCCTTCTCTTCAAAGCTCGGCATCCCTATTCTGGTTATTTTCCTCGCGCTGGGCATGTTGGCCGGCGTGGACGGCATTGGCGGCATCGCTTTTGATAATTATCCTGCCGCTTACCTTATCAGTAACCTGGCGCTGGCGGTGATCCTGCTGGATGGCGGAATGCGCACCCAGGCCAGCTCGTTCAAAGTCGCGCTGGGCCCGGCGCTCTCGCTGTCGACCATCGGCGTGCTGATTACGGCCGGGCTGACCGGCATGGCGGCCGCCTGGCTGTTTAACCTGAGCATGATTGAGGGCTTCCTGGTCGGGGCGATTATCGGTTCGACCGACGCGGCGGCCGTATTTTCGCTGCTCGGCGGTAAAGGGCTGAATGAACGCGTCAGCGCCACGCTGGAAATGGAATCCGGCAGCAACGATCCTATGGCGGTGTTCCTGACCATTACGCTGATCGAAATGCTGGAACAGGGTCAGACCGGCCTGAGCTGGATGTTTATCGTGCATCTTATTCAGCAGTTTGGTTTGGGTATCGTGTTGGGCCTGGGCGGCGGCTGGGGGCTGTTGCAGCTGATTAATCGCGTCTCGCTGCCCAGCGGGCTTTATCCGCTGCTGGCCGTCAGCGGGGGCATTCTGGTGTTTGCGCTGACCACCGTGCTGGAAGGCAGCGGCATTCTGGCGGTCTATCTTTGCGGCTTCTGGCTGGGCAATAACCCAATCCGCAACCGGCACGGCATTCTGCAAACCTTTGACGGCATGGCCTGGCTGAGCCAGATCGGTATGTTCCTGGTGCTGGGGCTGCTGGTGAATCCTACCGATCTCTGGAATATCGCCTTACCGGCCATGCTGCTGTCGCTGTGGCTGATCCTGTTTGCCCGTCCGCTCTCCGTTTTTGTCGGCCTGCTGCCGTTTCGTGGGTTTACCACGCGTGAGCGCTTCTTTATCAGCTGGGTTGGTCTGCGCGGTGCGGTGCCTATTATCCTGGCGGTTTTCCCGATGATGGCCGGACTGCCGCATGCCTCGCTGTTCTTTAACATCGCATTCTTTGTGGTGCTGGTTTCGCTGATGGTACAGGGAACCTCTCTCGGCTATGCTGCCCGCAAAGCCAGGGTGATCGTGCCGCCTACCGCCTCGCCTGTTTCCCGCGTGGGCCTGGATATCCACCCTGAGAATCCCTGGGAGCAGTTTGTCTACCAGCTGGGCGCTGATAAATGGTGTATCGGCGCCGCGCTACGCGAGCTGAAAATGCCGCGCGAGACGCGTATCGCCGCGCTTTTCCGCGATAATCTGCTGCTGCATCCAACCGGCAATACCCGTCTGCGCGAAGGCGACGTGCTGTGCGTGATTGGCCGCGAAAAGGATCTGCCGGAACTGGGCAAACTGTTCAGCCAGTCGCCGCCCGTTTCGCTCGATCAGCGCTTCTTTGGCGACTTTATTCTTCAGGCCGATGCTCGCCTGCACGACGTTTCAGAAATTTACGGTATCGAGCTGGATGAAGAGATGAATATGCAGCAGACGCTCGGGCATCTGGTCGCCAGCATGATCGGCGGCGCGCCGGTGGTCGGCGATCAGGTGGAATGGAAAAACATGATTTGGACCGTGGCGGAAAAGCAGGATAACGAAATAGTGAAAATCGGCGTGCGGATGGCGGAAGAGCGAGAATAATCCTGGGGCCGACTGGCAAATAACGACTACGCTTAAAGTTCGTGTCTAATCCGGAAGGGAGAAAATCATGGGTCATGTCGTAAAGATTGGTCGCTATGAAATTATCGACGCAGAGCTGGATGCGCAAAATGTCGATACGGTCATTATTCCCTGCAAGACCAACCCGGCGCTGAGCTATCAACTCGACGGGTGGGATAATGAGACCAGCGTGCCCGCCTGGATTGATGGCGAACCTGTCGATCTGGCTATCGGTCACTACGATACCGAGCAGGATCAGTGGGTACTGAAAAAGCCAGCCTGAATCTGAACCAAAGCCAATTATCTTGCCGCCGCGTTATTTCGCGGCGGTGAGCTATAATAATGTCTTATATTTGTTATATGCCTGTCATAAATTATCTTTTGCAATTTAATTTCCCGCTTCGTTTACTTTCCATTTCCTTTCAAAAAGCATTTTTCCCATTTTAGGAATTACCCGTATTAACTAACTCTCTGCTCTCCTGCATACTCTGTCACTGCTTCATGATGAAACAACGCCGACGTGTTTCATTTATTTAATCTCCTGAAACATACGGCCGTTAACTATTTAATACGCTGAAATTAAAACACTTAATTTCAGTATGATAACCCCTGAACGCGTGCTTGATCCTCGTCAGGTCAGCAATCCCTTATGAAAAGAGAGCAGGCATTATGGCAAGTACTCTGGTACTGAATGACCGTCGCCGCGCATTTAGCGGCACCCGGAAAAACATTATCGCCAAGCTGGCATTAAGTCTTAGCGACTTAATCTCCATTAACCTGGCGCTGTTTTTATCCACGGCAACCGTACGAGGTATTTGGGGGAACCTGGATATATTTCTTCCCCCGCAGGAAGTGCAAATACGCTTTACCGCCCAGTTTGTGATGTCCGTAGTCTGTACGGCCTGGTTCTGGATGCGGCTTCGTCACTATACCTACCGCAAGCCTTTCTGGTTTGAGCTGAAAGAGATTATTAAAACCCTGGTAATTTTCTCCCTGCTCGACCTGGCGCTGATTGCGTTTTCAAAATGGGATTTCTCCCGTCTGCTGTGGAGCTTCACCTGGATCTATGCGCTGGTCCTGGTGCCGCTGCTGCGCTCCAGCGTCAAGCACGCCATTCTGAAAGCGGGACAGTGGCAGAAGCAAACTATCATCATCGGCTCCGGTAAAAACGCCCGCGAAGCCTATGCGGCGCTGCAAAGCGAAGAGATCCTGGGCTATGAGGTAAAAGCTTTTGTCGCCTCTAACGGCCATACCGGCGCGGAAAGCCTGAACGGCGTGCCGGTTATTACCGCGAAGGACATCGTCTGGGACACGGTCGATCTGGAAAACACCCAGTTTATCGTTGCCATGGAGTACGAGCAGCAGGCGATGCGCGATAAGTGGCTCAAGCTGCTGTCGAAAAAGAAATGCCGCAGCGTTTCGGTCGTCCCGACGCTGCGCGGTGTGCCGCTCTACGGCACCGATATGTCTTTTATCTTCAGTCATGAAGTGATGATCCTGCGCGTCAGCAATAACCTGGCCAAACGCTCTTCACGCTTCCTGAAGCGCGTGTTCGACGTGGTGGTCGCCTCGCTGCTGCTGCTGTTCCTGGCCCCGGCTTTCGGCCTGATCTGCTGGCTGGTGGGCCGGGACGGCGGTAACAAAATTTACGGTCACGAACGCGTCGGTCAGGACGGCAAGAAGTTTAAATGCCTGAAGTTCCGCTCAATGGTCACCAACTCGAAAGAGGTGCTGGAAGAGCTATTGGCAACCAGCGCCGAAGCGCGCGCCGAATGGGATAAAGACTTCAAGCTGAAAAACGATCCACGCGTAACCAAAATCGGTGCTTTCCTGCGTAAAACCAGCCTGGACGAGCTGCCGCAGCTATGGAACGTGATCCGTGGCGAGATGAGCCTGGTCGGGCCGCGTCCGGTGATTGAAGCGGAGCTGGAGCGCTACGCGGGCGACGTTGACTATTATCTGATGGCGAAACCGGGGATGACCGGCCTGTGGCAGGTTAGCGGCCGTAACGATATCGACTACGATACCCGCGTCTATTTCGACTCCTGGTATGTGAAAAACTGGGCGCTGTGGACGGATATCGCCATCCTGTTTAAAACGGCTGGCGTGGTGCTGCGTCGCGACGGCGCTTACTGAGTTCCGGGGCGGCTGCTGCGGCACCGCCCCATAAGTTTTCCTTTTCTTTTCTCCCCGTTATCACTACTCTGTGCGGCTTGCTTTTTTTACTGGACGCCGCCGACTCGATGCAAAAATTCACCTTACTTCTTCTCAGCCTGGTTCTGTTAGCACCGCTTGGCATCGATCTTTATTTGCCTACGCTGCCCGATATCGCGCTTGGGCTGAATACGCCGGTCAGCACCGTGCAAACGACTATTCCTCTGTTTCTGCTGGTGATGGGCCTGGGGCAGATTGTCGCCGGCCCGCTGGTGGATAACCTGGGCAGAAAGCCCGTGGCGCTGGCCGGGCTGCTGCTGTATATCGTTGGCAGCGTGCTGGCCGCCACCGCTTCCGGCTGGCCGCAGTTCCTCTGCGCGCGCGTGGTGCAGGGCTGCGCCGTTTGCTGTACCGCCGTGGTCGCCTTCAGCGGCGTGCGCGACAGGCTTGACGGCGACGATGCCGCCCGCGCCTATGGTTTTCTGAACGGCGCGCTGAATATCGTGCCCGCGCTGGCGCCAATGCTGGGCGGCTTTCTTGCCGAGGCCTTTGGCTGGCGCGCGCCCTTCTGGTTTTTAACCGCCTATGCGGTCGTCATTGGTCTGCTGGTGATTTTCTTTTTACCGGAGACCCGCCCGGCAGGCACGCTGGCCGTAAAAGGCATTCCGCTGCGTCAGTACTGGCAGATCCTGCGTCAGCCTCGCTTCCTGGCTTTCGCCTTTGCCAACGCGGGCGCGCTGGGGATGGTATTAACTTACGTCTCGCTGGCGCCGCAGGTGCTGATGACCGAGGGCCAGCTCTCTGCGCTGCAGTTCTCCATCGCCTTTGGCGCCAACGGTTTCTGGATCATGCTGGTCAGCGTGCTGGTGAATAAGATGATCCGCAAGCTGGGTCGCCCGATTTGTCTGGCGACGGGCAGCGTGGCGATGACGCTGGGCGCGGTGATGCTGTTGGGCGGCGTGCTGCTGTTACCGCTGGCATGGCAGCATCACTGGGCGCTCTATATGCTGCCGGTGGCGGTATCCGTCGCCGGGCTGGCTTTTACCGTCGGCCCGGCCACCAGCTACGCGCTGGAGCCCTATCAGAAACAGGCGGGCGTCGCTTCCGCGCTGGCGGGCTTTATCCAGATGGCCGGCGGCGCGTCGGGTGGGCTGTTGGCGATGGCGCTGCCGCTGGCGGAAAAATCCGCGCTGGCGCTGATGATGGTGGTGGGCGCGATACTGACGGGAACGGCCTGGTACTACAGTAAAAAAGTGCGCGGCACGCTGACCGCGCTTTAACTTTAAACGACGTTTACCGGTACACGAGGCGCGAGCGCGCACATCAGCTCATAGCCTACCGTACCGGCCGCTTTTGCCACCTCGTCGATTTTGATGTTGTTACCCCACAGCTCCACCTGAGTACCGATGCCCGCCTGCTGGCAGGGCGTCAAATCCACCGTGATCATATCCATGGAAACCGCGCCGACAATCTGCGTTCTGACGCCATCAACCCAAACCGGCGTGCCGGTTGGCGCATGGCGCGGATAGCCGTCGGCATAGCCGCAGGCAACGATGCCGATACGCTGCTCGTCGCTGGCGCGGTAGCGTGCGCCATACCCTACGCCATCGCCGCGCCTGAGCGACTGGACGCCGATGATTTCACCGTTCAGCGTCATGGCTGGCCGTAGCCCGCTGCTGGCGACATCCTGCCAGTCGCCGCTTGGCGAAGCGCCATAGAGGATAATGCCCGGACGCACCCAGTCGTAATGGGTGTGGCTGTGCCACAACGTCGCCGCCGAATTCGCCAGCGAGCGCGGGCAGTTCAGCCCTTCCGCCGCCTGATTGATGCGCGCCATCGGCGCCGTCACGCCTTCATTGCTTTCCGCTTCGGCAAAATGCGCCATCAGCGTGATCTCGCCAACGTTCGGCAGCGTTTTAAGCTTGTGCCACACCTGCTGTACCAGCGCGGGCTGAAAGCCAAGACGGTTCATGCCGCTGTTCATTTTCAGGTAAATATCCAGCGGCGCGGAAAGCTTCGCCTTCGCCAACGCCTGGATCTGCCAGTTGCTGTGCACGCTGGTGGTCAGCCGGTAGCGATCCAGAATCGGCAGCTCGTCCGCATGGAAAAAACCTTCCAGCAGCAGGATGGGCTTATTCCAGCCGCTTTCGCGCAGCAGAATAGCCTCTTCAAGATTCAGCAGCGCAAAACCGTCGGTCTCTGACAGGCTTTGCCAGACGCGAGCGATACTGTGTCCGTAGGCGTTGGCTTTTACCACCGACCAGACGTGGGAGCGAGGAGCAGCCTGGCGGGCGACGGCCAGGTTATGCCGCAACGCGCTGGTGTCGATAGTTGCGACAATAGGACGAGACATAACTTCTCCTGTTATAAGCGGAAACTAGCGCGCGCCGTGCAGTATTGGGCCTGTAGTGGGCAGAAATCCCGGCAGATAACGCATAACCGATAAATCGTCAGCGGCAATCGCCGGAGCGCGTCCTGAGATAATATCAGAAAGCAGCTGTCCGGAGCCGCAGGCCATGGTCCAACCGAGCGTTCCGTGACCGGTATTCAGATAAAGATTTTTAAACGGCGTGCGGCCGACAATCGGCGTGCCGTCCGGGGTCATCGGACGCAGCCCGGTCCAGAACGTCGCCTGGGCGAGATCGCCGCCCTGCGGATAGAGATCCCGCACCACCATCTCCAGCGTTTCGCGTCTGGCGGGCAGCAGTTTGGTATTGAAGCCGACGATCTCCGCCATGCCGCCCACGCGGATCCGATTATCAAAACGCGTAATCGCCACTTTATAGGTTTCGTCCAGCACCGTGGAAACGGGCGCCGCCTCCGGATTGGTAATCGGGATAGTCAGCGAATAGCCTTTCAGCGGATAAACAGGGATAGCGATAATGTCGCGAAGCAGCGAAGTGGAATAAGAGCCGAACGCCACTACGTACGCGTCCGCCGTCACGATCTCAGCGCCGCATTTCACACCAACAATCTGGTTATGCTCCTGCAGCAGCGCGTCAACGGGCGTATTAAAGCGGAAAGTCACGCCTGCCGCCTTCGCCATCTCCGCCAGCCGACGGGTAAACAGCTGACAGTCGCCGGTTTCGTCGTTAGGCAGGCGCAGACCGCCGGTCAGCAGATGCCTAGTCGTCGCCAGCGCGGGTTCCGCTTCGGCCAGCTGGCTGGCTTCCAGCAGTTCATAGGGCACGCCCGCCTCTTTTAATACCGCAATATCCTTGGTGGCGCTTTCAAACTGCTGCGCGGTGCGGAAAAGCTGCAGCGTTCCACCCTGGCGTCCCTCATAGGCAATACCCGTCTCATGGCGCAGCGCCTTCATGCAGTCGCGGCTGTATTCGGCGATGCGCACCATGCGGCTTTTATTTTCCTGATAGTGGCGCATATCGCAGTTACGCAGCATTTGCCACATCCAGGCCAGTTGGAAACGGCTGCCGTCCGGGCGGATAGCCAGCGGCGCATGACGCTGAAACATCCATTTTATCGCCTTCAGCGGCACGCCGGGCGCCGCCCACGGTGCCGCATAGCCGGGCGAAATTTGTCCCGCGTTGCCCGCGCTGGTTTCCAGCGCCACGTCGGGCTGACGGTCGATAACCGTCACCTCATGCCCGCTTTGGGCCAGATACCAGGCGCTGGCCACGCCCACCACGCCACTTCCCAGAATGACAACTCGCATCGCTACTCCACCGCCGGTTTCTTAAAGATGAATACACTGGATACAGGCGGCCGCTGCGGTGAAAAAAGCTGCGGGATGACAGCGGACGCCCTGTAAAAATATTGCCCTTCTTTTTTACCCTGGGCGGGAATAAAAACAAGATGCCGATGATAAATCGGAGTTTAATATTGCAATAGTTGCGACGGCAGCAGCAAATAATCATGAAGGCGCTATTTATTCCTTTCCGCAGCAGAATATGATTACGCCATATTTTCCGCTTATATACAGGATATTATCCTGTCCGGATTATTATTTTTTGCGCTTTGCCTGACGTTAAAATGATTTTCCGGCTTCCGCTCTATTTTCTGCCGAAGATTTCCATTGTATTCCCCTGAGCGATCGGAGAGAGTGAACTATCATTGAGTTACTGGCTTCAATTCCAGGCCTGTTCCGACGGCGGCAGCGTCATGGCAGGTCGTAATGAAAACGGATGTTTGTCGCTACTGATGTAACGTCGAAAACCGGTTTTAAAAAAGGGGTGCGCTATGACGACTATCTTTGATGAGTCCATTACGAACAGCCAACGACTCAGCGACGGTCCCGACTGGACGTTCGATCTACTGGACGTCTACCTTGCAGAAATTGACCGCGTCGCCAAACTCTATCGCCTTGATACCTATCCGCATCAAATCGAAGTCATCACTTCTGAACAGATGATGGACGCTTATTCCAGCGTCGGGATGCCCATCAACTACGCGCACTGGTCATTCGGTAAAAAATTTATCGAAACCGAACAGCGCTATAAGCACGGTCAGCAGGGCCTGGCTTATGAAATCGTCATTAACTCCAATCCGTGTATCGCCTATCTGATGGAGGAAAATACCATCACTATGCAGGCGCTGGTGATGGCGCACGCCTGCTATGGCCATAACTCCTTTTTTAAAAATAACTACCTGTTCCGCAGCTGGACGGATGCCAGCTCTATCGTTGACTACCTGATTTTCGCCCGTAACTATATCAGCGAGTGTGAAGAGCGCTACGGCGTGGAGGAAGTCGAACGGCTACTGGATTCCTGCCATGCGCTGATGAACTATGGCGTCGATCGCTACAAGCGCCCGCAAAAGATCTCCTTGCAGGAGGAGAAGGCCCGTCAACGCAGCCGCGAAGAGTATCTGCAAAGCCAGGTGAACATGCTGTGGCGCACGCTGCCGCGTCGCGAAGCGGAGGCGACCCATACCGAAGCAGCACGCTATCCCAACGAGCCGCAGGAAAACCTGCTCTATTTTATGGAAAAAAACGCGCCTCTGCTGGAGTCGTGGCAGCGAGAAATCCTGCGTATCGTGCGTAAAGTCAGCCAGTATTTTTATCCGCAGAAGCAGACGCAGGTGATGAACGAGGGCTGGGCGACCTTCTGGCACTACACCATCCTTAATCATCTGTATGACGAGGGCAAAGTCAGCGAGCGCTTTATGCTGGAGTTTCTGCACAGCCATACCAACGTGGTTTATCAGCCGCCCTATAACAGCCAGTGGTATAACGGTATTAACCCTTACGCGCTGGGCTTCGCCATGTTTCAGGATATCAAGCGCATCTGTCAGGAGCCGACGGAAGAAGATCGTTACTGGTTCCCGGATATTGCCGGTTCAGACTGGCTGGAAACGCTGCACTTCGCGATGCGCGAGTTCAAGGACGAGAGCTTTATCAGCCAGTTCCTGTCGCCCAAAATCATGCGGGATTTCCGCCTGTTTACGGTGATGGATGACGATCGCAATAACTTCCTGGAAATTGCCGCTATCCATGACGAGGCGGGCTATCGGGCGATCCGTCAGCAGCTTTCCGCGCAGTATAATTTAAGCAACCTGGAGCCTAATATTCAGGTTTATGATGTCGATCTGCGCGGCGATCGCTCATTAACGCTGCGCTACGTGCCGCATAGCCGCGCGCCGCTGGATAAGAGC
The DNA here is from genome assembly GCF_054057575.1 of Erwinia sp. TECH1. NCBI lineage: Bacteria > Pseudomonadati > Pseudomonadota > Gammaproteobacteria > Enterobacterales > Erwiniaceae > Erwinia > Erwinia sp. TECH1. The sequence goes on from NZ_JBSRZK010000001.1 coordinate 2,701,086, forward strand.
CGCCGCGAAGTGTTGAAGCACGTGCATCGCCTGTGGGGCTTTGATGTCCATCTGGAGCAGCAAAATGACGACGGCAGCACGGAAATCCTCGACCGCTGTCCGCCCCGCCCCACTTCCCTGTAATAACCTGAAAAGCCGGTGCTGAAGACCGGCTTTTTTACGGCTTATCCAGAGATTTTACAGGAATACTAACGACGTATGCCGGATTCAGCGGGCATGGTGTTTTGCATGCCGTGCCAGATTTCACCGCTGCGATGGCCGTAATCGCGCACCGTTTCCACAATCTTGTCCAGCTGCTGGGCCTGACAAATCGTCAGCAGCTGCTGATAGAATTCACGCGCCACGCGACGCGCTTCCGGATTTGAAAAATAGTGACGGCCTACGCGGGTGTACAGCCCTTTCAGCCCGTTAAGGATCAGGCCGTAGATAGGATTACCGGAGGCAAAAGCCAGCCCGCGAAAGATATTGTAATCCAGCTCGGTATAGGCTTCCGCCTTGTCTTCTACCTGCTGCGCGGTGACCAGAACCGCCTCAGCTTTATCCGGATGAATACGGATAGCGCGGCGAATAAATACGGAGGAAATATCGGTGCGAACCGAAAGCAGGCTGTCGATAAGCTGCGGCACGCTGTCATGATCGAGACGCGCCAGCGTTTCAAGGATGCTTAAGCCCGAGGTTTCCCAGAAATTATTTACCCGGGTCGGCTTGCCGTGTTGAATGGTCAGCCAGCCGTCGCGCGCCAGGCGCTGCAGCACCTCACGCAGCGTGGTGCGGGTCACGCCGATCAGCTCTGACAGCTCGCGCTCAGCAGGCAGAATTGACCCCGGCGGGAAGCGGCTGTTCCAGATACTTTCGATAATATATTCTTCAGCGAAGCCCGCAGGGCTCTGGGCCTTAATAACCATAGCGTATTGTTTCCGTTGCGTTCAGGGCTGCAAAAATTCGGCTCATCATACCAGATGGCTTAGCCGTCACCTAGACTGACGAAAGCGTAAAACGCTGCCGAAATCGCATTTCTCCTGAAATTAAGCCCTTGATTTACGTTATTAAGCCGTGGCCGCTTTCAGCGCGCCGTCGAAGCGATACATTTTTTTACACAGCGGCTAAGCCGCGCCGTATTCAGCAGCGTAAATTTACCGCATAGTGGCTGGCACGGCAGCCCTTTTGGTTTACACTGCCGGTTCAACGCTTATTACAGGGATTGATTATGTTGCACTATTTTAATAGCCGTTCTCGTGGTCGCGGCGCCTGGTTGCTGATGGCGCTGACGGCTTTTGCTCTGGAGATGGTTGCGCTCTATTTCCAGCACGTGATGCTGCTAAAGCCCTGCGTGATGTGTATTTACGAACGCTGCGCCCTGTTCGGTATTCTTGGCGCTGCGCTGGTGGGCGCTATTGCCCCCCAAAACGCCGTTGCGCTGGGTGGCGATCCTGATTTGGATCTATAGCGCCGTGGAAGGCGTGCGTCTGGCATGGGAGCATACGATGATCCAGCTGCATCCGAATCCTTTTACCACCTGTGATTTCGCCGCCCGCTTCCCGCAGTGGCTGCCTCTTGATAAGTGGCTGCCGTCGGTATTCGTTGCGACGGGCGACTGTGCGGAAAATCAGTGGTCGCTGTTTTCGCTGGGTATGCCGCAGTGGATGACGATTATCTTTGCCGCCTACCTCGTTGTCGCCCTGCTGGTGCTGCTTGCGCAGTTTTTCACGCCGAAAAAACGCGATCTTTTTTCCCGCTAAACGCACTCCTCCTCCCGGTCGTGCCCGTTGTCTGCGGGCGGCCGGGCTTTGCCTTTTCCCGCAGGCCGCGTTGTCAGCCCTTAACAAGGCGGCTACGCTTTAGGCATACTTCGATGCGAAAAGGGAAACTATGAAAAACATTGCGTTAGCCCTCTCCTTTGCTTTTTCCGTTACGCTACTCTCCGGCTGCGCCCACTGGGGCGCCAATGATACGCACAGCCCGCCGCCGGCGCCGCCGAGTGGACAGCAGCCTCCGGGCGCACCGGGCGGCAGCGGCCCTGTCGGTCAGCCTCAGTCCTGAACCCGCCTCCCCTGAAGTCACGCGCTCAGGGGATTTTTTTGCCTTTCTCCCTCCGGCACCTTAAAGCCAGTCCGGGTTCAGAACGTCATTTCACCGTTTACCTTCCCTTTTTTAACCTGCTTAAAACATAAGAAATATTGTTAAGTTAATATCACGCCGCTTATTAAATCGTAACGAGATAATCGTTTAACTACATGAAATAAATAATAAAAAACACTATTGCCAATTCTTCACCAAAGGAATACAGTGCAGTTACTGTATAAACATACAGTTAAAAACTCACTAACAAAGGATGGAAACATTATGGCTGATACACTGATTTTTAATGAAGTTGCTTCATTCGCCGCGCTGCGTGCCCGCAAACCTGCCGCTGAAGGCGAACGCGTTTTCCTGAGCTCCTGGAATGCCCGCGCTGCCGGCGACCGCTCTGTCACCTTCGGCGAAGGTTGGTTTACCGGTTATCTGGTCGCGGCGGCGGACGACGGCGGCTTTATCGCCAGCAACGGCGGCGCGTACCACTGGCGTCGCGACAGCGATATTGAAGCGTTAACCGTTCATGACTTCGGCGCCGTACCGGGCGGCAAGGTTGACTGCGCGCCTGCCGTTAAGGCGATGTATGAATTTATGACCGGCAGCTTCGCCCGCGGCTTTACCGACGGCCTTTCCAGCAAAGTCGGTATCCGTTTCGGCACGGGCACCTACCTGGTTAAGCCGCTCGACCTGCGCACCTATGGCGACAAAATCCCGGCCAACCATTCGGAACTGCCTTATAACCCAAGCGGCTACTTCGCTGCCGGCGATTTCGTGATGCGCGGCGTGACCACCAGCTTCGGCAAGCAGATCGGCACGCGTATTATCTCTGACAAATCCGCTTCGGCCGTGCTGGCGCTGAACCACCGCTACTTTTCCATCTACGGCATTGAGTGGGAAGGCCAGCAAACGGTGAAGCAGGACGAAAAAACCAATATGCTGATTGGCGCAACGGTGGGCGTATTTAACGATACCGCCTCCAATAAACAGCCGTTTATCACTAACGAATGCGTGGGCGGCACCTTTGCCAACGTCTCCTACTTTAAAGCCAGCAATACCGGTGAAGCGGCGATTTACTACCTCGACAGTCTTGACAGTAAATTCACCCAGATTTACTGCAGCCGCGTGGCGGGCCCGGTGATTAAGGTAGGCTGGAGCAACCGTCCGTCCGGCGCCTGGGATCACTCCACGGCGATTGAGCTTACGGAATTTAACTTCCAGTACTGCTACGCGCCAGCTATCTGGATCCCTCGTCATGGTCAGGGCCTGATCCGTAACGGCTGGATCGAACACAGCGCCGTTCCGATAGATATCAACAACGGCCAGTGGCTGATTGAAGCGCTGAGCATTGAGTCCTCTACCTACGATGCCGTGTTCTTTAATTCACGCGTTATTATGTCGCAATGGTCAAATCCGACCGGCGTGGAGTACGACCGCACTTCTGCGCCAGGCAGCGCAACCTGGTTCAGCTATCCGAAAAACCCGGACGGCAGCGATATTGTCGCCAGACTCTCCGGGTATGAAATGGGCATGTCGCTGTTTCAAAACAGCGGCACCTATCTGGACCATCCGCTGCGCGCGCAGTGGCTGAGCGGCGTGCTGCGCGGCACCATTGACAGCAGCCAGCGCTGGTTGAATATCGGTACGTTTCGGATGCCGAAAACCGGCAGCCACTGGAAAATTGAGGTGGACTGCCGCAGTACCTACGGCGGCATCGGTGGCGACACCGCCATGCCGATCCAGAACGACCGTGCAGCCGGTACGCTGCATATCCACGTAGCGCGTGGCGCGGGCTCGGTTCCGGCAGTAAGCTACTGGATGGAAGGCACGCCGGGTATTAGCGAAGTGCAGTATATCCCTCAGGATTTTAACGATATCCTGCCGGGCCTGTGGGTCAAGCTGCCTGATACCATTGCCGAATATGGCGTGCACGTTCGCGGCACTGGTGAAATGCGCGAAGATAACGGCAGCTGGGCAAGGTTTACGCCAAGCGGCGTGACGCAGAGCGCAGCGCCGGAAGGCGGCGTGGCGGCGCAGGCGCGGATGTCGATGAACAACGGCCTGGCCGGTTTTGGCGCACAGGATGATGTTGCCGGGATCAGTACTCGCTCCCAGGCCTCGACTACCGTGCCGGTTGAGCAATCTAAACCGCGGCAGTGGATGCGCATTAACATCAACGGAATTGAATACGCGATGCCTTATTACGCCTTTACGCCGCAGATTGACACCCAGCCGGCAGCCACGGTTTCCGTCGCGGCGGGCGGCACGTTAAATCTGACCGTTGCGGCTAAGGATGCCGCAACCTGGCAGTGGCAGAAGTCGACCAACGGCACTACCTGGACGAATATCGCCAATGCGAAAAGCGCCACCTGGAGCAAAGCAGCCGTGACTACCGCCGATGCCGGCCAGTATCGCTGCGTGATCAAGGGACAGGTCGGTGCCGTGGACGCCACCGTGACCACCAACCAGGTAACCACGAACGTCTCAGTGGTCACCGTCACCGCTTAATGCAGTACGGGGTGGCGACGCTTTGCGTCCCGCCCCCAGGCTACAGGCCGCATCGGAAACGATCTGCTCAGAACGTCAGGATGTGCCTGTAGCTGCCTTATGAACGCATTCCTTTATGTACCACCTCCAGCACCTTTCCCAGATCCTGTACGTCAACCTGCCCCGACGCCGAAGCGTCGCCAAACATAGCGAAAGTCAGCGCCGAACCGGACAATTCTCCGCTCATGCGTGACAGTACGCCCGTTTCACCCATCGACATCGTTAACAGCGGGCGCTGCGCATAATGCTGATGCATATCCAGCGTAGCGTTAAGCAGGGTCAGCACGTCTTCCGGGCCTTTCGGCATCGCCGCCAGCTTCAACACATCCGCGCCGCGCCGCTGCTGCTCGCTCAGGCGGGCGATAATTTCCTGAGCGGAAGGCGTAGCGTGCAGCTCATGGCTGGAGAGAATGATATGTTTACCCTGTTGATGCGCCAGCCCGATCAGCGGATCGGTCAGCGTGCTGTCGCGGTACATTTCAATATCCAGCAGATCGAACTGGCCAGCCGTCAGTAAGGCGTGATACAGCGCGGCATACTTCCGATCGCTGATGGCTTTCTTGCCGCCTTCGGCTTTGGTGCGAAACGTCAGCAGCAATAGCTTGTCGCCAAGACGCGAGAACACCTGCCGCGTTAAAGCCGCCATCGCGTCGGTATCGTCAACGTTGTCCAGCGGATCGAGCCTTAGCTCCAGCATATGAAAATCGCTTCTGTCCGCAATCTTATCAACGAAGGCTAAAACCGCCTTTTCGCTGCTGGCAGTGGTTGGAATAATTACTTTGGGCTGGCCTTCGCCAATAGCGATCCCTTTCAGTTTCAGAACGGGTTTATCAAGCTGAGGCGGTGTCGAAGCTTCGGAGGCCGCTGCGGCGGCAGGTGTGGAAGACGTAAGCGAAAGGGCGACCAGTGCGCCTCCGCAACCGATAAACTCTCTGCGATGCATAACGCTTTACCTCCCGGTTAAGGGTAAAGATTTTAAGCATAGCAAAGGAAATCAAGCCGGTAGCGCACTGCCCTTGACGGATGCCAGACGCTAATCGATCTTACGACAGTCGTACGAGCCGGAAATTTTTATCTGGCTGCGGCTGCTGCGCAATACCTCAACGTCCAGCGTGGCGCTACCCGCCTTATTCAGGTACGTCATCCCGTAATCGCCCTGAAACTTGGTAGCAGCCACGGTCCAGTGCATTTTCACATTGTCGACATCGCCTTTCTGCTGCAGCCAGCTGACCTGCTGCCTGCGGGTTTTTACGCCGTCCACGGTAGCCCAACTGCCGTTCGCCGTCTGCCCGGCCAGACGAAAAGGCCCGCATTTAATATCCGCCAAAGCAAGCTGTGGCAAAGCAAGTGCCACGGCAAGCATGGAAAGAAGGATCGGTTTCATTTTTACCTTGCGAATATAACTATCCATTGTAGAAGTGAGCATCTGGTGTTCCTTATTGAGTAAACTGCGGGCAATACCTGGAGCGGCATCAACGTCTACTGAATAATAGCTTACTTAGCGTTTAGCGCGGCGCACCCTGAGTTTAATTAGCCGACTTTTCTGTCATACCTCAGAAATAATGCAAATCTGACATCACTCCGGAAACAGCACATTATTCTGGCATCTCTGTTTTGTATGCCTATGCTTTATGCATTCTTACACCGATGAGCCGTCGCTATGCAAAATTTTGATCCGCAGATGCTGGTGCTGCTTTATTTTGTGCTGCCCGTCTGGCTTATTGCCGGTTTCGCCGACTATTTATGCCACAGAGCCACAAACATAGAGACCACCGCCGGGCTGAAATAAACCTTTATTCATCTTCTGATGTTTCTGGAGATGGGCGCCCCGCTTCTCGCTGCGCTTTTCCTGGATATCAATGCGCTGGTGATTGGCTTTATGATCGTGATGTTCTTCTGCCACGAAGCGACAGCATTGTGGGACGTCAGCTATGCCGTAACCGCCCGGCGAGTATCGCCCGTAGAGCAGCATATCCACAGTTTTCTGGAGAGGGTGCCGTTAATGGCGCTGTTACTGGTGATTTCGCGACACTGGTCGCAGTTTCTGGCGCTGTTCGGCCTGGGCGCAGAGCCTGCCCGCTTCGATCTTCATCAGCGAGCCGATCCTTTACCTGACGCATATATTGCCTGTGTTCTGGCCGGAATACTGTTTTTTGAACTTATACCCTATCTGGAAGAATACTGGCGGGGTAAGAAGGCTCAAAAGAAAGTCTATAAAAAGACTAATAACTTCATTTTTTATAAAGTTCAGATAGAGAATTTACCTGTATAAATAAATTTAACCCCGGCATTAAATGCCGGGGCTGGCATATTAAGCGATAAATTTCCGTTCGCTTTTATTCAGACTTGCGTCCGCCGCCGTGGCTATGCTCACCCCCTTTCTTGCCTGCTTCTGATGCTTTTTCACGGTCGTTAGCAAAATTACCTGCGCTATTTTGACCGCCTTTTTTACCTGCCTCAGAGGCTTTTTCACGGTCTTCTGCAAAGTTTCCAGAACCGCCACGATGTTCAGCCATAATCTCCTCCTGAATACAAACTTCATTAGTTAATTGGCAACCGGCTTTTACGCCGGGAATTTCGTGTTGCGTAATTAAGAGTAGATAAAAGCTTTGTATTTGCAAAAGTGTTAACCGCTTCGCTTAATAAAAAATTATACAAGCACACCGACGTGTACAAATTTAAATATAGGGCGCGTGATTTTTTCCGTTCAGGGATAATAATTTATCTAATAGAATAAGAATAACCCCAAAGGTGCAAGAAACAAAAAATTACATTTTGATATTTAAGAAAACACCAATGAAACAGACGAATTACCCTACCTGGCTGGTTACCTTGTCGTTCTTTGCGAATATCTGTGGACAGACTGCTCACTAACAAGCTGTTTTCGTTTAACTTTCTTGGGTGAAACTATGCGAACGGCTGATTTGCACTGCAACAACGTATTGCCGTCGTCTGGCTGTATTGGGCACAAATGTGCAGTCAGGCCAGACGGCGAGCTGATTTTGGCAGCTAACAACGTATTGCCGTCTACCATAAACCCCAATCAGTCCATGGAAAGGTCAGAAATGGCCTGAAGACAGACCCTGAAGCAGTGAAAAGGCCAAATGACGAAGCGCAACGCTAATGCGTCGTGGGCTTGTTTTAAGCGTGCTAAAAAGCAAGCCGGCTCATCTTACGGAATGGGGATAACAGCCGGGCTTAGAAACAGAGCGGGACAACTGTCCCGCAGTCAGTCTGCGCTCTTATCGTTAGAGTGCGCAGCAGGACAGCTATTGCTGCATGTCAGCAAGCGTTTTTTCCTCGCTCGTCTCCTCGACGACCATGACCAAAGGGCATTTTTTAACCTTACAGGCCTGGGAGTAGGCGAGTTCACAAACCTCACACAGATCGCGTACCTCTGATTCGTATTCATATTCCATAAAATAACGAAACGTAGCGCTGCGCGATGCTGTTCTCCAGAACCTCTGCTGTTCCAATATTTCATCAAGCTGCCTGAAAGTCAGGGCTGAAGGGTTATGGAAACCCACTCTCACACGGTATGTAGTCATACCCTGATTATTTGCAGAGTCACGCAACTTATCCAGGCGGTGCTGATTCTCATTGAGATAGGCAAAACCTAAACTGCGTAGTCAGGTAGCAGCAGCCGGAACTGAAGACATCTGTCAGCCCGTTAGTCTATTTACCGTACCAGCGCGGCTTATTGATGATGTGATCTTCCCAGTCCTGCACTTCGCTTTCGCGTACGGCAATATGGCGAACAGAAATACGTGCCGCGTGCATCGCCGCCTTGCTGCCGCTGCGCAACGGATGCCAGACGGGCAGATTCTTGCCTTCGGCCAGCACCCGGTAAGCACAGCTCGGCGGCAGCCAGGAAAACGTCGGCAGGTTATCGCGCGTCAGCTTGATACAGTCTTCTTCCAGCTCAAAGCGGCGTTCGTAGTTACGACACTGGCAGGTTTTGATATTCAGCTGATTGCAGGCGACGTTAGTGAAGTAGATTTCATCCGTATCGGCGTCCTGCAGCTTGTTCAGACAGCACTGGCCACAGCCGTCGCACAGGGATTCCCATTCCTCATCGCTCATTTGCTCCAGCGTCTTTTGCTGCCAGAAAGGGGTATCACTCATTTTGCTGTCCTGTTTAGTTAAAAGCCCGCACCTTATAAACAGTTCGGGCCTGAGTTGCAAGTCTTACAGCACGCGCGTCGCCACGCCGCGTCCGCCCAGCGACACTTCCAGCGTATCGCCAGAGGACATCGGGCCAACGCCTTCAGGCGTGCCGGTCAGGATAATATCGCCCGCGCGCAGCGTGAAGAACTTACTCATATAGGCAATCAGCGGCAGGATTTTATGGATCATATCCGCAGTGGAACCCTGCTGACGCATTTCGCCATTGACGATCAGCTTTAGCTCGATATCCTGCGGATCGGCGCCCAGCTCGCTGGCGGCAATAAAACCGGAAACCGGGCAGGAATTGTCGAAGCCTTTCGCTTTTTCCCACGGCTGTCCCGCTTTTTTACAGCCGGCCTGCACGTCACGCAGCGTTAAATCCAGCGCCACGCCGTAGCCTGCAATAGCTTTCGCCACGTGCTCTTCCGTTGCCTGTTTCAGCGTGGCGCCAATCAACACTGCCAGCTCAACTTCATGATGCACCGCGCCCAGATCTTTCGGGATCGACAGCGGCTGACGAAGATCGCACAGCGCGGTTTCCGGCTTGATAAACAGGACAGGCTCAGCAGGCGTCGCGCTGCCCATCTCTTTAATATGTTTTGCATAGTTGCTGCCTACGCAGACCACTTTGCTCACCGGGTAATCTAATAAAGCGCCCTGCCAGTTATGATGCTGATACATACTGTTCCCCTGCCTGTTTGCGTGAGTGGTCAGTGGACCACATCCTGTTGAGAAATGGCGTCGGCCATCATGCCGATACTGATGGCGAAATAATATGATCGGTTCCAGTGCATAATGACGCGGAAGTTGTCGTAAACCATAAAGGCCCGGCCCGGCGCGTCGTCGGGCAAAATAATCCAGCTGCGCTGCGCATTATCCGGCAGCGGCGCATCATCGCTGAAGCGTACGCCCAGTTTTTGCCAGTCGCCAACCGATTTCGCCTGGTCGGTTTTCAGCCCTGCCTGCGCTTTAGCAAAATCGACCGGCAGGATCACCTCCTGGCCCCAGCGCCCGCCGGGCTTCCAGCCTTCCGTTGCCAGATAGTTGGCCGTAGAAGCAAACACATCCTCCACGTTATTCCAGATATCGATTTGCCCGTCGCCGTCGCCGTCCGCGCCGTAGCGCAGGAAAGAAGAAGGCATAAACTGATTCTGCCCCATCGCGCCAGCCCAGGAGCCCTTCATCTGCGCCGCGCTGATATGCTGCTGCTGAATAATCCGCAGCGCCGCCATCAGCTCTTTAGTGAAGAAGGCTTCGCGGCGTCCTTCAAAAGCCAGCGTAGAGAGCGCAGAGACGATCTCTTCTTTTCCCTGGATTTTGCCGAAGCTGCTTTCCATCGCCCAAAGCGCCACTATATATTCCGGCTGCACGCCATAACGCTGGCTGGCCGTTTGCAGCTGCGGCAAATACTGCTGGAAGTTTTCGCGCGCACGCTGCTTTTTCCATTCCGGCAGCACGCGCGTCAGATAGTCGTCCAGCGTGACTTTCTTTTCTAACTGGTTACGGTCGGCAGAAATAGCGCGGTCGACGAAATGAATATTGCTGAAGGCAGTGTCGATAGTGGCGGCATCTATGCCCTGCTCCCGCGCCTGGCGCTTAAGCTCCTCGACATAGGCGGGAAACTCCGCCGGATCGCGCCCGGTTGCGGCCAGCGTGGTTTTCTGCTGCGCCGGCGCGGCGTTTTTTTTCTCAAGGGCTTTACTGTTCTTGCTGGCACAGCCGGCCAGCAGCAGGGAAAAAATAAGCGTGGTGAAGAGAGGTTGCTTCATAAAAGGCCCTTTTTACGTGCTTCCCGCCGTCAATAATATCCGGCGGGAAGAAAAGCGGTGGGAAAATAGCTTGCAGATGATTCCTAATTAATCTTTTTTACCTTTTTCCAGATGCATCTTAAGCAGACTTTCCATCGGCGGCGGCACCTGTAAATAATAACCTTGCTCCAGCAGCGCCGTTTTCACTTTTGCCTGGTCCGCATTGGCCAGGCGTTTACTGCCGTCCAGCGGCAGGACCATCGCCAGCTGGGGTTTACCAAATCCCTGAAGCAGTTCAGCAGGCACGCGCGAGAAATCGTCTTTTTTTTCAACATAAAGATAAGTCTGGTCACGTTTAGGACTTCTGTAGATCACACAAAACATATTTTTTACTCGAATTAACCTGGTCGGTGGCTTGCCTGAATATAGCAGTAACTATAACATGCTTGCTGAACTTCGGAATATCGTCCGGGCGCGATTAACCGTCACTCTGACGGAGATTTCGCCGGGATTTGAAATAACAGGACTGAGCGGGACAGATGTCACAAACGCCAATCGAGTTAAAGGGCAGCAGTTTTACTCTGTCTGTAGTTCACTTACACCACCACGATGCGGATGTGGTGCGCCAGGCGCTTCAGGATAAAGTCAGCCAGGCTCCCGCTTTCCTGAAAAACGCGCCGGTTGTGCTGAATGTTTCCACCTTAACCAGCGAGGTTAACTGGCGGCAGATGCAGCAGGCTATCGCGTCGACCGGCCTGCATATTGTCGGCGTCAGCGGCTGCAAAGACGAGGCGCTCAAGCGCATGATTGTGCGCGCCGGTCTGCCGCTGCTGTCTGAAGGCAAAGAACAAAAGCCCGCGCCTGAAGCGCCGGAGCCGGCTAAGCCCGTTGAGATCCCGGCGGCCAGAACGCGCGTCATCAACGCGCCCGTTCGCTCTGGCCAGCAAATATACGCGAAAAACAGCGACCTGATCGTCACCAGCAGCGTCAGCGCGGGTGCCGAACTGATAGCCGACGGCAATATCCATATCTATGGCATGATGCGCGGCCGGGCCTTAGCCGGGGCCGGCGGCGATCGCGACTGCCAGATTTTTTGCACGAATTTATCCGCAGAGTTAGTGTCCATTGCCGGTGAGTACTGGATTATGGACCAAATCCCTGCTGAATTTTTTGGAAAAGCGTCACGTCTTTGCTTAAAAGATGGCGCCCTGACTATACAGACACTGAACTGAGCCAGGCTCACGAGCCCTTTCTTTTCTTAAGGAAAATTATTATATGGCACGCATTATTGTTGTTACATCGGGTAAAGGAGGCGTGGGCAAAACCACGTCCAGCGCGGCCATCGCTACCGGTTTAGCCCAGAAAGGTAAAAAAACCGTCGTGATCGATTTCGATATCGGTCTGCGAAATCTCGACCTGATCATGGGCTGTGAGCGCCGGGTAGTCTACGATTTCGTTAACGTCATCCAGGGTGACGCCACGCTTAATCAGGCGCTGATTAAAGATAAGCGTACTGAAAATCTGTTTATCCTGCCTGCTTCACAGACGCGTGACAAAGATGCCCTGACCCGCGAAGGCGTGGAAAAAGTGCTTAACGATTTAGCCACGATGGCGTTTGATTTCATCGTATGCGATTCACCGGCGGGTATTGAAACCGGCGCGCTGATGGCGCTCTATTTCGCTGACGAAGCGATTATCACCACCAACCCGGAAGTCTCCTCTGTCCGCGACTCCGACCGTATTCTCGGCATTCTCTCTTCCAAGTCTCGCCGCGCGGAAAACGGTCAGGATCCGATTAAAGAACATCTGCTGCTCACCCGTTACAATCCGGGGCGCGTTAGCCGCGGCGATATGCTGAGCATGGAAGACGTGCTGGAGATCCTGCGCATTCCGCTGGCGGGCGTGATCCCTGAAGATCAGTCCGTGCTGCGCGCATCTAACCAGGGCGAACCGGTCATTCTGGATATCGATTCCGACGCGGGCAAAGCCTATGCCGATACCGTCGATCGTCTTCTGGGTGAAGAACGTCCCTTCCGCTTCATTGAAGAAGAGAAGAAGGGTTTCCTGAAACGCCTGTTTGGGGGATAAAACATGGCCTTACTTGATTTCTTTTTATCCCGTAAAAAAAGCACAGCCAATATAGCCAAGGAACGGCTGCAGATTATCGTGGCGGAGCGCAGGAGGGGCGACGCCGAGCCTCACTATCTGCCGCAGCTGAAAAGAGACATTCTGGAAGTTATCTGCAAATACGTGAAGATCGATCCGGAAATGCTGAGCGTTAAACTGGATCAGAAAGATGACGATATCTCCATTCTGGAGCTTAACGTGACGCTGCCTGAGGCAGAAGAAACCCCGAAATGAGCCTTTGCCACGCCTGACTTTCCCCTGCCTGTTTGCAGGGGAAAAGGGCTGCGGGCAGCCCGCGTCGTTAGTAGTCTGCCAGCAACGCCAGAATGTCGTCGCGCAGCAGATCGCCCCGCCAGCCGTCGAGCAGCTCCGGCGTCCCCATCGGTTTCAGCTTCCAGTGCCAGTTCAGCAGCTGATTAATCTGCCGCCGCGAGGCCAGCAGTTCCTGACTGACGCCGTTTTTCTCCGCCGCTTCCGCCATTAGTGCCTTCAGCGCTTTAAAGACTTTTTTATAGGCGGGATTGTCGATCAGGTTAGCGACCGGCTCTGGCAGTTCGCTTTCCGGCAACGCATTGGCCTGCGCCACCATCGCCACCAGCGCCTTGCCGTGGAATCGTATTTCCTGGCCGCCCAGGCCAAGGTGATCCAGTTCGCCCAGCGAACCCGGCATATACCGCGCCACCTTCCAGAGGTTCTCTTCCCGCACCACAAAATTCACGGCCATGTCTTTTTCACGCGCCAGCTCCAGACGCCATGCGGCCATCAGGCGCAGCGCGGCAAGCTGGCGAGGACGCAGCTGCCAGGCATTGGCGATGTCGCGCCAGGCCTCTTCCGGCACCACAACGGTACGGCGACGCTGACACAGCAGGCCACACTCGTTCAGCGCGGCGTTGAGCCGACCGGCCGCTTCGGCTTCCGCCATCAGTTTCTGCGCAATCGGCAGCAGATACCAGACGTCCGCGGCGGCATAGTGGCACTGCTTTTCCGTCAGCGGACGCGCCAGCCAGTCGGTGCGCGATTCGCTCTTATCCAGCGCGATGCCGGTAAAAGATTCCACAATGGTGGCAAAACCGCAGGAGAGCGGCCGGCCGGTGAAAGCAGCCAGGATTTGCGTATCAATCATCGGTTCCGGCAGCACGCCATACTCATGCAGGAAAACTTCCAAATCCTCGCTGCCCGCGTGCAGATATTTAATGACGTTTTGATCGAGGAGCAGCTCACGAAACGGCGTCCATTCGCTGATGGGCAGCGGATCGATCAGTGAAACCCGCTCGCCGTCAAACAGCTGAATCAGTCCAAGGCCGGGATAATAGGTGCGGGTGCGAACAAACTCGGTGTCCAGCGCCACGGCGGGAACCTGACGGGCGGCCTGGCACACTTCGGCCAGCGCCTCGTTGGTGGTTATCATGGTGTAATTCAAGGTGATCCTCTCGCTGCGGCTTCTTGTGCCTCAGTGTGGTTCAATAAAAACGCCGGCTTAACCGGCGTAGAAGTTACTGGCGTGCGCCTGACTACGGCTACGGCGTCGTTTTTGCCGACGCGTCGCGCAGCTCGCGGCGCAAAATTTTGCCGACGTTGGTTTTCGGCAGCTCGTCGCGGAATTCGACAATCTTAGGAATTTTATATCCGGTCAGATGCTTCTTACAGTGGGCGATTAACTCTTCTTTGGTCAGCGAGGCGTCTTTTTTTACCACGCAGATCTTCACCGTCTCGCCGGCTACCGCATCAGGAACGCCTACCGCCGCCGCCTCGCGCACTTTGGGATGCAGCATAGCCACATCTTCGATCTCATTAGGATAAACGTTAAAACCGGAAACCAGAATCATATCTTTTTTCCGATCGACGATGCGAATAAATCCTTCCGCATCGACGGTAACAATGTCGCCGCTGTGCAGCCAGCCGTTTTTCAGCACCTCGCCGGTGGCCTGCGGATGATTCCAGTAGCCCGGCATAACCTGCGGCCCTTTAATGCAAAGCTCGCCCGGTTCGCCCGGCGCTACCTCGTTACCCTCGCCGTCCACGATGCGGATATCGGTCGACGGCACCGGCAGGCCGATGCTGCCGCTGTGGTAACGGATATCGTAAGGATTCACCGAAACCAGCGGCGAACACTCCGTCAGGCCGTAACCTTCCAGCAGATAATGACCGGTAAGCTTCTCCCAGCGTTCGGCAACGGCTTTCTGCACGGCCATGCCGCCGCCCGCCGACAGCGACAGGCTGGAAAAATCCAGCTGCTGGAAGTCTTTGTCGTTCAACAGCGCGTTAAAAAGCGTGTTGACGCCGGTAATGGCGGTAAAGCGGTTTTTCGCCAGCTCTTTCACCAGCCCCGGAATATCGCGCGGATTGGTGATCAGCAGGTTCGCCCCGCCCAGATCGATAAACAGCAGGCAGTTCACCGTCAGCGCGAAAATATGATAAAGCGGCAAGGCGGTCACTACCGTTTCTTCGCCCGCTTTCAGCAGCGAGCCATAGGTCGCCTTGGTCTGCTCCAGGTTGGCCTGCATATTGCGATGGGTCAGCATCGCCCCTTTCGCCACGCCTGTCGTCCCGCCCGTATACTGCAAAAAAGCCAGATCGTCGTTCACGATCGCAGGCCGGACATACTGCATCCGGTAGCCTTCTTGCAGCACGCGACGGAAGGAGATAGCGCCCGGCAGATGGTATTTCGGCACCATCCGCTTGATATAGCGCACCACAAAATTAACCAGCGTGCCCTTAGCCGGGGAAAGCTGGTCGCCCAACCGGGTCAGGATCACGTGCTTAAGCTGCGTTTTCGCTACCACTTTTTCCAGCGTATGGGCGAAGTTTGACACGATGACGATGGCGCTGGCGCCGCTGTCGTTAAGCTGGTGCTCCAGCTCGCGCGGCGTATAGAGTGGATTGACGTTAACAACAATCATGCCTGCACGCAGAACGCCAAACAGCGCAATCGGATACTGCAACAGGTTGGGCATCATCAGCGCGACGCGATCGCCCTTTTTCAGTCCCAGTCCCTGCTGGAGATAGGCGGCGAAAGCCCGGCTGCGCTCTTCCAGTTTACGATAGGTCATCGCCTGGCCCATGTTCATAAAGGCGGGCCTGTCGGCATAGCGGTTAGCGGCGTGTTCGAAAAGATCGATCAGGGAAGGATAACGATCGGCATCGATTTCTGCGGGAACATCTGCAGGGTAGCGGTTCAGCCAAACCTTATTCAAGGAAACACCTCGGAAACTCAACGTTGTCGTCATCACAACCTCTTAACTGCTCCATCTGTTAACATTATATTAACTCAGCGTACCAGTTTGCTGGCCCGTTCCGTTTTGAGGTTGCGAAGCATATCACTAATTTCTTCTCGTTTTGAGAAGCCAAAAAATAACCCGACGGCCGGAAACCAGCCGTCGGGTCTGTAACGCTCGGTCTGAGCGCTATTCGGTCAGGATAGTTTGCACTTCCGCTGGCCCTGGATTATAGAACATCATTCCCGGCGGCGGGCCCCAGTAGCCGCCACGATGGCGACCGCGCGGCGGGCCATACCAGATCCAGGGATCCATCGGCGGCTGCGGTGAAACAACCTGCTGCGTCAGGCGCCAGCGCTGATAGCCCGTCACGGCGACCGTGACAAACTGGTAGCTCGCCTGGCCGATTTCGCCCTTTTCCGTGCCTTTGATCGTACCGACAACCGTCACCATCTGATTATTGAGGTCGACAGGATCGACAAAGCCATTGATATCCGCATAAATACGGCCAATCGATGGACTGCCCAGCAGCGGACGCGCAAAATCGTCCAGCCGCATGGCGGCAATCTCCAGCCGGGTCGAGCCGTTCTGATTGGTGACCTTCACCACCTTGCCGCCAAAGCGCGACTCCTGGCCGACATACAGCTGCGGCGCATTCAGCACCCGCGCCAAATCCTGCTGCGGCGTAGGCGAATGCCCTTTGACGGAATCCGGCACGCTGGCGCAGCCCGCCAGCAGCAGGGAAATTAACAGCAAACTACCTGACCGCAATAACCGTTTATTACGCATAAAAACTCTCCAGGGACACTACTCACTTTGACTCCTTTCGGGCCAATTAGTTGCTGAGTTTTTCTCTGCCCGGCTCGTTTCACGCAGCTTAAGGCGCGGCGCGGCCAGACTTATTCCCTGCCCGGCAGCTTTTTCCAGGTGACTTCGTTGCGCAGGTAGGTCGGTTCCGCCTCTTCCGGCAGCACCGTATTGCCTGCCGCCAGCTCAAGCGCCGCCAACGGGATCATATCTTCCGCACAGGGCAGCGTTACCTCGGTCGCCTGTAAGGTCAGCGTACTCTCCGCGCTCAGCTGCGGATACGCCTGCCAGCCGGTTCCCACCATCGCCCAGCTACCGTTCAGCTGCGTCATACGCGCCAGCGCGTCCTCTGGTTTGAGCACCGCTTCGGTCTCTTCTCCCTGCCAGACGCCCTGCTCGTCGCGCTGATACTGTGCCCAGTACACTTCGCCCATACGCGCATCTATCGCGGCCAGCACGCGATCGGCGCCCTGTAAACGCCAGGCGCTCTGCGCCATGGTCTTCAGCGTCGACACGCCGATTAACGGCAGCGCCGCGCCCAAAGCCAGCCCCTGCGCGATGCCGGTTCCGATACGGACGCCGGTAAAGCTGCCCGGCCCTTTACCGAAGGCCAGTCCGTCCAGTTCGTTCAGGGTCAGCGCTTCTTGTTGCAGCTGCGCCTGCACCAGCGGCAGGATACGTTGCGTATGTTCGCGGGCGCACAGCTCAAAATGCGCCGTGACCTTGCCATTATTCAGCAACGCGACCGAACAGGCCTCGGTGGCCGTATCAATAGCTAAAATTCGCATGGATTTTTACCTCAGGCGGGACAAAATTTTCGGCGCGCAGCATAGCATACTGCGCGGGTAATTACTGCGGCCGCAGGAAATCCACCGCCTGTTGAATATCCCGCGTACGCGGCGTGGGCGGCAGGCTGTTCAGAAACACCGCGCCGTAGGGACGCATCACCAGGCGGTTATCGCAGATCACCAGCACGCCGCGATCGTCAACGTCGCGGATCAGGCGGCCGACGCCCTGTTTAAGCGTGATAACCGCGTCCGGCAGCTGCACCTCGTCAAACGGATCGCCGCCGCGCAGCTTACAGTCTTCCATGCGCGCTTTCAGCAAGGGATCGTCAGGCGAGGTAAACGGCAGCTTGTCGATAATGACCAGCGACAGCGCATCGCCGCGCACGTCCACCCCTTCCCAGAAGCTACTGGTCGCCACCAGCACCGCGTTGCCTGCCGCGATAAACTGTTTTAACAGCTCGCCTTTGCTGGTTTCTCCCTGTAGTAATACGGGCAGCGTCAGCATGGCGCGGAACTGCTCGGCCAGCTCGCGCATCATCTGATGCGAGGTACAAAGGAAGAAGCAGCGGCCGTTGTTAGCCTCGATCAGCGGCAGCAACATGCGCGCCAGCTGTCTGGCGCCACCGGGCTGATTGGGCGAAGGCAGATTGCGCGGCACGCACAGCAGCGCCTGGCTGGCGAAATCGAACGGGCTATTAAGGATCAGCGTTTCTGCGCCAGCGACGCCCAGCCTTTCAACAAAGTGGGTCATCTGCTCATTTACCGCCAGCGTGGCGGAGGTGAAAATCCAGCTGGCTGGGCGCTCGTCCATTACTTCCCGGAAGCGATCCGATACCGACAGCGGCGTCAGCGCCAGCACAAAATGGCGGCTGTTGCACTCATACCAGTAGCTGAAACCGGGCTGCGAGACATCTTTCAGCCGCTTCAGCCTGCCGCGATAGAGCGCCGCCCGTTCAAAGGCCGCATCCAGCAGCGCCGAACGGCCCAGCGACAGCTTCGCGACGTCATAACAAAGCTCCAGCGCATCGTCCAGCAGCAACAGCGCGCGCTGAATATTGGCGTTATTAAGGACTTCCCGCAGATTGCCGCGAAAGCCGGGATCGCCCAGCGCCAGGCGGAAATCCTGCGCGCTTTGCGCCAGCCGATCTGCAGATTTTTGCAGCTGCTGGGCGTCACGCACCTCGGTGCGATAGGCGATGGTGATGTCTTTGGCGAGATCCAGCAGCTGCTTGCTGGAAAGCTGCTGGCCGAAGTACTGGCTGGCGATATCCGGCACCTGATGCGCTTCATCAAAGATCATCACGTCCGCCTCCGGGATCAGCTCCGCAAAACCGCTCTCTTTTACCACCATATCGGCCAGAAAGAGATGATGGTTCACCACCACCACATCCGCGTCCATCGCTTTGCGGCGCGCTTTCACCACGAAACAGTCCTGATAGAGAGGACAGTCGCTGCCCAGGCAGTTGTCATTGGTGCTGGTGACCAGCGGCCAGACCGGGCTGTCTTCCGCCACGCCGCCGCAGGTGCTGATATCACCGTCCACCGTTTCGCTCGACCAGCCGCGCAGGTGCACCAGATCGCTCATCGCCTGCGCCGCCAGCTCGCCGCCCGCCATCGACTGCTGCTCCAGCCGCTCCAGGCAGAGGTAGTTCGAGCGCCCTTTCAGCAGCGCCAGTTTCCCTTTAAATGCTAATGCACGGGCGACCGTAGGCAAATCGCGGCTGTAAAGCTGATCCTGAAGCGCTTTAGATCCGGTAGAAATAATGACTTTTTTACCCGAGCGCAGCGCCGGTGCCAGGTAGGCATAGGTTTTGCCGGTTCCGGTGCCCGCTTCTACTACCAGCTCGCGCTTGTTATCGATGGCCGTTGTGACCGCCTCCGCCATCAGGCGCTGAGGTTCGCGTGGCTTAAAGCCTGGAATGGCCTGCGCCAGCGCGCCGTCTGCTGCAAAATCGTTTACCACGTATCCTCACCGCCCGTTAAAAAAAGCAGGCTATTATGGCAGTATTACCGTAAGGATACAAACCAATACAAATCAAAAGGTTATAGCTGAATCAGGCATGTTATGCCGCGAACGGACACAAAGAAAGGGGGTCAGAAAAGGAGGAGGCTGCGCCACTGTAGCGAGGCGCTTATAGTATTAACACTGCTTTATTTTCCCTGGTGAAAGAATCATCTTTAGCGGTGTGGGTAAGGCCAGCTATGATCCCAGCCCGACGCCGAAAGCAAGCCGGTCGCGATAAAATAGACCAGCAAAACCGCAAAAACGGCTATGGATATTTTTTCAATTAAAACAATAATCTTAGAAGATTGCATACGAATACCCCTTATTTTACCAGTGGATTTGCCTGCCAGAGCAAAACTAGAATGTTACCGGTAAAATCGCAAGCCTTTCCCTTTATCAATTCAATTAACTTTGTTAATGCATATTTCGTTTTTATAGCCACATCCCGCCACGGGCCTTACAGCAGCCTGAGCTGTTTATCCTTTGTCGGGTCTTTTTTGCGGCGCGGCGCGGGAGGCTGCGGCCGCTGCATCTCCAGCCGCAGCCAGTGCAGGATCGCCTGCACAACCCACGCCTGCTGCGCTGCCGTTAGCGGCTGGTGCGCAGGTATCTGGTGCCATTTGCTCAGGCAGCCGCGACAGCAGGTGGCCGTGGCATGCTGGGCAATAAATACCGGATGACCGCGCATCGGCGTTTGCTTGCCGTCATTAACAGGCTCTGCGGGAGCAAGGCGCTCACGAATAAAGTCAGCAGCATGCGCGACGATCTCCTCTTCGCCCTTGTCCAGGCAATAGCGGTATTCGCGGTGGCCTAAATGGAATTTTTGCCGAAACGGCGAGCGCGACAGGCGCAGAAAAAGATCGTCAATGGCGGGCATAATCAATCCAGGCAGAAAAAGTAAGGCAGAGCGCCAGCATAGCATTCTCCTGCCGCCGACAGGAATGCTGAGGGATGACAACCACGCAGGCATTATGCCAGGCTATCGGCCACTAAAGTGATAACAAGAGAGAACCTGATGCCTATTGATCGTCTTGACCCGGAACACCGCATGTCGGAAGCGACAATTCATACTTTAAATCAATAAATTACCGCATCCTGCCGCGCTCACACGTCCCATGATGACAAAACATGCAAAGGCTTGGAAAAGGTCACAAGCCTTTGCGTGTCCCAGATCTGTCCCATCAAAACGGCAGCCGGTCATCCCACACTTTCATCACCTGCAGAACGACGACGCCACGGATCAGCCATTTTTAAGATGCTTTCTTGGCTGTACATTCATCCAGCATGATTAAATTCACATAGGCGCCAATACATTAGCATGGGTTATGATAACGTGGTTCGTAGGTATATGAGCTGTTTGAGTGATGCAAAGTAAAATTTTATGTTAAAGATATCCGAGATTTTACCGATAGCCATTCATTAACGGTAATGATATATGTGAGGTAGTCATGAGCATTAAAAACGATCAGGAAATTACAAACAGTATTCCCGTCTATGCCAGCACAGCAGCAGCGGCATCATATAAAGCGGGCGAAGAAGCCTATGTCGATTTAATGTTTTTAAGATCGCATTTTGTAGTTAATGAGGCCTCGTTACCTACATCGATCCCCGGAGAAGACGGTTTGCAGCAGCAAGAGGCTAACTTAGTCTTTTCCAAAGTTGCTGCTGTGACTCTATCGGCAGGGCAAGCCAAAGAACTCATTAAGGCCATAGAACATCAACTAAGTAACCTAGCTAAGATTTAAGCGTGGTGACAATGCTTGTAACCCCTGTTGAAAGGACTTGTAAGTTACAGATAGCTATCACTTCGCCACCCATTGCTGTAGACATAGATTTGCCAGAAGATATAGATGTACGTAATTATTTTTTGGTACTGTCATCAAGGGTGGCTAGCGATATACAAGTACTATCCTCTGGAGTCAGAGCGGTTAGTTCTGCTACAATGACTCTATTGGATAACCATCCAGATCTCTTGGGAGATGAAATGAGCGAAAGAATTGCCAAATTAGAGAACAGCGTTGAGCATCTCGTGGCAACCGCAAAAGCAATGGATGCTAAGCTTGATTTGATCGTTAATACCATCGCCGACGTGAAGGCGGGCAATGCTGCGATTGTTCAAAATTACATCAACTATGATGCAAAGCTGGACAAAAAGCCCAGTAAGGATGAAGTTGAAAAACTTATATCACAAGCAACTAATAAACAGATTATCTGGTCAATCGGGACATTAATAGCGTTAGCTTTGTTACTGTACAAGCTACTTGCACCCTGAAAAGCGTAATTTTATCCTGAACCCTTAAGGCCCGCTCATAGCGGGCTTTTTTGTGCTTGGTCTCTACCTCATGCACTTACCTACTTCCTATGTTGGGGAATCCCATCAAAAGCCCCCGTTATTGGGATTGAATAGCTGAAAAGTCCGGCGATCGCCTTCTTCGGTGGAAACGTCCTTGAAGCTGCACTGGTAGATTTCTATCCACTCATTAGCCTCGCGCAGCGTCCAGATATGATTGTACTTTGCAAGGTTCTGCACAAAGTCCATTGTGGTTACTGTGCGGCGGCCCTGTGGGCTTATTTTGATGCTTTCTCTGTATGCCGTCCCGATATCGTCATAGCGTGCCATATGCCCTCCTTTATTTACTGTTTTTATATACAGTAGTTTAAGCATGGTCAACATGGCAACTGGCGGAAGGGTCAGGCATCGAGTCCGTCGATGGCTTTCATGCGGGCTTTCAACTCGTTAATATCTGTCGACTGATTGTCGATAATTCCCTGTTGGGCTTTGACGGCACCTACCAGCCTACTCAGCAGCGGCAGCATCTCTACACCCCAGATATCAAGTGGCTTGAGTGCCATATCATCAGCGACTTCATACAGGTCTTGGGCAATAAAGCCGCGCTTTGTGCTTTTATCCTCGCGACCGTCATCCCACACGAAAGAAGCCGGTTTAACTGACATTATTTTTTTCAGATCGTCTGCGTAGTCGATGTCATAATCGATATCTTTCTTGAGATTTCTGTCAGAAGTCGTAACTGAAACGTACCCGACATTGTTGTTGTTGATGAACCAGTTCAGGGTGCCGTTATAAAGCATGTTCCAGTAGTTGTTAACTTTCACACCATTTGATCCGGCCCCTGCAATGCCGTTCTTAAAGAGAACTGGAGCGCCGCTCATTGTGATAGTGCTGAGGGTCGAATCAGGAGTAAATTCGATTGCGCCATTTGCGCCATCACCTATTAAATATTTAGGTGCTCTGAAGTTAGCGCCAAGCAATGCGACATTACTCGCGTCATATTGAACGAACCTTGATGTAGTTGAGGTGCTGTTGTTGTATAAAAAATTCATAGATGGAGCGGCAGCTTTAATATTAACTCCGCCAAATGTAGGCGTGTCTGTAGCCCCAATGCCCAGGGCAACTAACGCATCAGCTTTAGTTTTTGCCCCGGTGCCGCCGTGCGAAACAGCGACCGCACCGTTCGTCAAATCTGCTTTGCCAGCAATCAGGTTAGTAATTGAATTCCACGATGGGCCGCTGTATGTGCTCCCGTCTGGTAGTTTGACGGTGACATTGCCGGTACCGCTGTAAACCTGCTGCCAGTTCGCTTTCTCCTGGATCATGCCGCGAATGATTTTCGACATGTCGTTCATGGCCTGCTGCGTAATCGCTGTCTGCAATGTTGCAGGAACAGCACTCCAGGCCAGGCCACTCGTTGTCGGCCCGGTAAATGGCGCGGCAATCGTCAGGGACGTGTCGGAAGCGATCGTTTGGACAATAAGCGTATAGGGTACGCCGCCAACAACCACACCGAGAAAGTCTCCTGTTTTAAGCTCAGTCGTAAAAGACGTTCCGGTACCGGCAACAGTTGCCGATCCGTTCGTTAAAGCAATAGTGCCTGCTGGCATAGCCATCTCCGATATAGACAGTCGTCTTTAATTTTTGATTAATCAATTAAGAGTAAAAAAAGCCTTTTATTATCTGGATAGGCCAGATAATTAATGTTATTAAATGTACATAATACAAGGATATTTAAATGAAAAAGATTACCATCATCATCTTCGCCGTTTGTACTGTTTCCGGATGCGTTTCCGGCTCGCCTCCAATTTGCTATAACAAAGCAAATATCACTAATCATGTTTATGACATTGCCGTCTTTAAAAAAGAGAACTCCCGTTATATGGCCGGGTATCCTTTCTATACATGGACTGATGAATCACAGTTTGTTGACACGTCAGAATGTGACAAGCTATAAGCCCAGTGCCTGTCTGTAATAAGCGTCGTAAACATTGCATTCAATATAACCGATAGTTCCTGCCACCCAGGTTGCTGGGCGCGAGCTGCCGGTTACCTGATTTTGCTGATAGCGGTCATTGGCCGTTACAGCGTAGTTACCAGCAGAATTCACCCCACCGCTGGCGCATTCAAACCACTGAATCCCATTTCCGGGAAATGCCGGATCGTTCATCTGGAAGAGGCAGGAAGTCACACCGTTTGTCGAAGCAAGAGGTACAGATGATGCCGTGGTTCCCCCGTTTAAAATGGACATTTTTAACGGCAGGCAGTTGTTATGCCAGACCATCTGACCTTGCCGGTAAAGGAAGAAGCCCCAGTTCGGTGCGTTAACCATCATCTTTGCAAACAGGTAAATTCTGCATGCCTGCATTGCATTCAGGCCAGTGTTACCCCTGAATTTTAATGACCAATAACCGTTCTGATTTACTTCTTCCCACCAGACGTGGTCATAACCCCCATTCAACGCGCGATGAAAGGCGATCATTGGTACGGATACCGGAATGTTTGTCTGGAGTATCTGCCCATAACCCGGCGTCAGGTCAATCACCTGCGCCAAATTATAAGGAGTGAAGTCGGGTGCGATTTTAAAAGTAGGTGGATTCGTGCTGTAGTCATACAGTGTGAAGCCGAAATAAAGGCTGCTGCCAGCGCCCGATGCTGGTGTAGCAGTGACCATCATTTTACAGCCGTTGGCGACGTCCCATGAAACGGTTTGGCCGCTAACTGACACTAAATACCTTCGGTTATCAGTCCCGGCAGAAGAGAACGTATTCATTAGCGCTGCGGAAAGGGTGAATCCCGGTAGCAAATAAGTTTTACTGCCAGAGCCTGATATGTCTATAACATCAGCGACAAAGTTAAATGACATCGCATTAAGGACGTCAAATGACGTACCTTTTACAAAAGCTTGATGCCCCACACTCATAGACGCTGCCCCATTACCGC
Source organism: Erwinia sp. TECH1 (assembly GCF_054057575.1). Lineage (NCBI taxonomy): Bacteria > Pseudomonadati > Pseudomonadota > Gammaproteobacteria > Enterobacterales > Erwiniaceae > Erwinia > Erwinia sp. TECH1. Next base: position 2,725,793 of record NZ_JBSRZK010000001.1, read on the forward strand.
CACCGGATTGTTGTTCTCGTCATAAGAAACAATCCTGTTATTGGAAATCAGCAGCCTGCCCTGCCCCGCCACCGAGCCATTAATCTCAAACGTTCCTGCCTTGTTAATATTCCACCCCGTGCTTCCTGCAACATAATTATTCGACTGGATATAATTCCCAATCATGGCGTTGGTTATCCAGCCCTCTCCAATGAACGCCTGGTTAATCAGCGTCTGACCGTCTTTAATGACAAATGGCGAATAATAGTTTCCGCTGCTGCCACTGATTACAACGAACTGGTTAGCGTTCACAGCAAGGCGGGTATCAACTGAAGAGCCATTGATGGTGACCGCGACAGACAGGCCCGCGTCGTAGTTCGTGCCGCCGTAGCGCAGCCCTGTTTTCAGCGTATATATCGCCGAGCCGCCGGACGCATCAGCGTAGGCCGTAAATTTCTGCTGCAGCGCGGCCTGCGTCTCAGCGTACTGCGCCACCACATCCGTTTCCAGTTGAGCTACTGAGCTTTCAGCGTCGGCTGCCACTTTCTGCGCCTGGAGTATGCCCGCGCGGTTCTCGCCGTAGGTGGCCCACTGCTGATCAACCGTTTCGTAGGTCGCCAGCATGCTCTGCAACAGTGCTTCCGGATCGGTTTCCAGCTCTGAGAGCAGCGCCTTTCCGTCCTCTGCGGTCAGAAATTTATCTGTAACGTCTTTCAGAAGCGCGGTGGCGTCCACGTTTGACATGCCGCCGACAAACGGCGTCCAGTCACCCTTATTGCCGATACGGTCAATAAGCCGCGCCCGGTACCAGCGGCGCACGCCTGCGGGCATCGGCCCGTGCTGATAGCTAACGCCGGGATAAGGCACGTTTGCCAGCAGTAGCGGATTCTGGCCGTCCGCCGTGGTGGCCTGCTGGATTTCGGTGTAGGCCGTGTCGCCGGATCCGTCCGGGAACGCCCAGGTAATGTCGATTGCCCACACCACATCATCAGTGGCTTTCAGGCTTACCGGCGTACCGGGCTTGCCAACCTTGCCATTCAGCGTGGTTGATTCGGCGTAGCCCCACGGCGAGGACACTTCCATCGCATTCACCGACCGCACGCGGACATCGTAGACACCGGCGTAAATGCCCTGAATGGTGAAACCCTGCGAGCTGACCTGGCCCACGTTTACCCAGTCGCCATTGTCCTTGCGCCACTGTGCCGTATAGCGGATGGCATTGTCGGCCCTGTCCCACGTCACCTGCATGGAGGCCACTGTAAGGCCCTGGGCAACGTGATCCACTTCGGTGATGATGATGTTTTTAGGCGCCTGCATCACGCCGGGCGGCGTCACGGTAATCGGTGCCGGGTCAATCTTCACGCCATCGTCGATGTAACGGTATTTGTTCGGATCATGCTGCACGCCTGACACTGTAAAAGTTCCGTCGTCGCCGGACGCGATGGAGGTTACGCGGAAGTACTGGATAGCCAGGTTGTCGCTGTCGATAGCCCACACCGCGCCAGCGGCTGGCGTCTGGCTGTAGGCAGTGCTGACGCGCATCGTTTTTTTATCGGCGCTGACAGAGGCAATGGTACGCGTCTGCGCGCTGCCGTCCGGCAGGTTAAGCACCAGACGATCGCCAGCGGCGTAATCTGCCGCGCGGTCCAGGGTAATACTCAGACCATTCACAGCGCTGACGCGGCCGCCGTTCGGCTTGCCCGCCCGGTACGGATCGGCCACGCCAATGATTTCAGCCGGCAGCGGGATATAACCGTCAAGGCCCACGCCAAACGAAATAGTCCCGTCCTTCGCGTTCGACAGGATAGCCCAGCGGCCGCGCCTGTGCGCTTCGCTTTGCGACGTGCAGCCAATGGCCGTCAGCTGCGTTTCGTTCACGCCGTAGCGCTGTACCAGGTCAGTATCGTAGACGCCCTCAATCGTGTCGGAATAGTGGTTCTGCGGGTCTGACCAGGATACCTGACACGACGTGTAGCGGTTCTTGTACGTCCCGCCCGCGTAGGTAAACAGGCCGTCGATAACGTTAGAAGCGTGATAGACAAAATCCACGTCGTTCTGCGGCACGTCAGCCTTCACATAAATCTGGTCGTTACCCCAGAAGGTGATGCCGCGAAAGATGGCCGCAATGTCCTTCAGCACGTTATAGGCGTCCTGCTGGCTCTGGATGTAAACGTTGCAGGTAAAGCGCGGCTCCGTGCCGCCCGCGCCGTCCGGCACCATCTCATCGCAGTATTGCGCAATGGCGTACAGCTCCCATTTGTCGATCATGGTCGCATCGACGCGGTTGCCCATACCGTAAATCTCGTCCAGCACCAGGTCATAGAAAACCCATGCCGGGTTATTGGAGTAAGCCCAGCGGAAGTCACCCGCCCAGGTGCCGCCATAGGTGCGCGTGGCAGGCTCGTAGGTTGTCGGCACCCGTACCAGCTTGCCCTTCGGCTTGCATGTTGTTTTCGGTACGCTGCCGTTAAACTGGCTGGAGTCCAGCTCCATATACAGCAGCGCAGTGTTGGGATAGCGCAGCTTGCTGTCGATGACCTCTGCCACTGAATACACGCTGAAGGCGTTAACCAGTTTGGTTGAGGTGGAATCAGCAGTGATGCGCCGGACGCGAACCGACCAGCCGGACGCAGCAGAAGGCAGATCGATACGGTGATCGCGCTGGTACTCTGACGTGGTTTTCCCGTCAAACGAGGCATTCACGACGTTCTGCCATGCTCCGCCGTCAACAGACAGGTCAATCGCGTACTGCGTCACGGTGCCAACCATATCGACGTTGTCTTTATAGGCATACTGGGCCGGAAGGCTCAGCTTCACGCGCACCGCGTCTAGATTCAGATCGGTGAACTGGCGCACCCAGGGCGAAGCGGCCTTTACCTGCACGCCAATGCTCAGCTCGTTATCAATTTCCGGCAGACCCTGTATGTAGGTCTGATCCTGCGTACCGTTGCGGTATTCCCACTTCACGCCGCTGAAATTGTATGAACCGTCATCGTTAGCCAGCGGCGTATCGTTCAGGAAAATTTGCTGCGCGGTCAGCTCTCCCTGAATCTCTCCCTCAGAGATGGCCAGCAGCATTTTCAGTTTGGCCACGGACAGCAGATCGTCCGGTTCTTCCACAGGCGTATGCGCGCTTCCGCCGCCGCCTTTTCTGCCCTGGATCATCGTTGCGCCCTGGAGTAATTGCATATTTCACCCACAAAAAAGGCCGCGCTGTGGCGGCCTGAAGCTGATTTGATTGCTACTGCTGGTCGCTGGAGAAGATGCCCGCGCTGATAATCGCGCCGCCAATCTCCCTGCTGCCGTACAGCAGCGGCACCGGATAGCCCATTGAAACGGTGTTAACCGGCGCGCCAAACGCGTAGTTGGGCTGGTTATCGGTGCTGGAGGCTGAGCCAATATTGTATTTTGGCTGCGGCGTCAGCATGCTCACCACGCCCCCGAGCATCATCGACAGCCCCATCCCGGTCAGGGCAGTTACCGCCAGCGCGGTTCCGCCCGTTGCCGCCGCGGCGCCGGTTGCCAGCCCCATTGTTGCGCCCCACGCGCCCAGCGAAGCGCCGGCAGTGAAGAACGCCGCAACCAGCGCCACCGCGCCGACCACAATTTGCAGCGCGCCGCCGCTTTTGCGCCCTTCGATCACCGGCATCATGCGGTATTCTTCCGCGCCGCCCGACATATCAAATTCCGCCAGGCCGATATTGTTGCCGCCGCACCAGAACGTGAAGCGCACGCCGTTGAGGTGAGCGTTCGACACGTACTTTTTGAATCCCGGCACGGTGGCGCACATTGCGCGCAGCATCTCCCGCAGGTCGGCCACGTGGTACCGGTGCGTTTTGCCAAATTTCTTGCCCGCCGCGCCGCCGAGCGTCAGTGTTTTAAGCATCCATTAACTCCTTTCTGCGCACGACACGCACCGTCCGATCCCGATAATATTTGCCGTAGGGCACCCGCGCCGACAGGTTGCCGAAGGCGTGGTGTAAAATGATGTTGTCGCCGAGATATATGGCAGCGTGGTTGGTGACCGGCGCGCTGACCTGCATCATCACCATGTCGCCCGGCCGCATATCCTCACGCGGCACCTCAACAAATCCTTCCGTCTGCCAGTTGTCGTCATAGCGGTTTTCTTTGCCGTCTTTCCACCACTCGTAATCCACCGACCAGTTATTCAGCTCAAGGCCGTGCTCCTGCCGGTAATAATCCATAACCAGCGTCCAGCAGTCGGCGTGGCCAAGCACCCAGCGCCGCCCGGCCAGCTCCCGATCTCCCCGTGGCGAAAGCGTGCAGAAATCGCCGTCCGGCCATGACATAATTCCCCATTCTACGCCGGAGTGATCGCACTGGATGCGGTCAACTTCAGACGGCACCAGCTGCACCACGTCAGGGTGAGAATGAATAATCATCAGCACCTCGCCCTGATCTTCCGCTGCGGCGTAATCGTCCGGCGCCAGGGTAAAGCTCTCGGTCGGCGTGTCGGAGATGTTCCGGCACGGCAGGTACTCCTGCGCCCGGCCAGTCTGAACCACCACGCCGCAGGCTTCTTTCGGGTATTCAGCCTGCACGTGGGCAGTGATGGCAGCCATAATTTTTTTCCGCATCGCTATCTCCCCTGAAGGTTCGCTGCCGGGAAGCCACCGAACGGCAGCGGCTGATCGTCGCCGAAACGCAGCTTGCAGTCGCTGAGGCGGCCGCCGCACACGTCCAGCGCCGGGTTATCCGTCGGCGTGCCGTCTTTCAGGAAATAGCGCGTGCCGTTGTAGTCGCAGCCCGTGCCGGTACGGTACCGGCCGCGCATGCACCAGGTGCAGACCGGCGTGATTTGCCGGGAGGGTAATTGCAGGCTCTGCACGTCAAACGGCGAGCACAGCTCAAAATCCACCTGTGAACGCGTTTCGGTTTTCTTCGCGTTTACATAAAAAAGCTGCACGCGCTCTTCCGTCGGCTGCGCGTTTGCATTGCCCGCCGTCCAGTTCGCCGCGTCGAGATACCGGGCGAGCGTGGTATGTACCCTGACCTTCGCCTTAACCAGATCGTCAAACTGCAGGCACAGAGCGGTGACGTAGTTTCCGACGTTGCCCACGGAAAGCGTTGGCGTCGGTTGCGATCCGGTACTGGAAAGCTCCAGCCCCTTCAGCTCATACGGATAAGGCTCGTACTCATTGCCCTGCCAGATAATCGACGGCAGGTTATCAGCGGCGAATGATGCCCAGCCTTCTGATGCGATGTTGTGCGCGTGAAAGCGCAGGATGTTGTCCAGGCCAAAGGCGGTGCCGTCAATTTCCAGCAGCTGGATAAGCTGGCCCGACTCCAGCTGCTGTATGTCCTGTGTAAAGCTCATATTCAGCCCATAAAAAAGGGACGCACTATGGCGACCGCTGGTTGGTTACTGATCGAATATCAGGATTCCGCTGATAGACCGTTAAGGATATGTTGAGTATTCAGCCCGTCCATGTTTGGGGCATGGGCGCACACAGTAATGAGGGATGGCCGATTACCTCTGAAAGGAAATAAAATGGTTTCTGATTTACTTATTGCTCGTTTAGAGAAACGCATTGTTGAACTCGAAGGAAAGTTCACACATCTGCATATCCGAAGCGAGCTAACTATGTACATCATTTCTGCAATGATTAGCGCGGGAGTGGTTAGACGAGATGGCGTTCAGGAACTGATTGAGAATGCCGATCTAACCAACTTTGGAAACAAAAATATTTCTGAAGCAGAAAGGAAAATCATGCTTACTTTGATAAACAAAGTAAAGATTTCTGAATAGTAGATGCGCCTATTAATGCTGACAGGAAAAGTGGCTTTCTGCTTTTCCTGTCTTTTCTTTTATTTTTCTTCATCTAAATCTCCTGCATCTCGGCGGTTAAGGCGCAAAGGCCTGTTCGAATGTGAAGGCTATTTCTGCAAAGTTACCGTTAATGAATTTAGGATTGATGGAGTCAGGCTTCACCCGATAGAGGTGCTTTTCGCCCCAGGGATTAGTCCACCAGAAAGAAGCCAGCACATGTGCCTTCAGAAACGCCCGCAGCGCCAGCATGTCAGCTTTATTGCCATTGCAGGACAATGCCCATAATTCCACAGCCGTGTTTATGCCCGCGCTGGCCACCTGTTTATAACCATCCCCGAACTGAGCCTGAAGCGTAGCAACGGCCAGCTGCTCGCTGGCCTGCACCTGCGGACACCAGTTAAATGTGTCGATTGCCATAAATTAACTCCTGTAAAGCAGCCCGCCGGGCGACATTTCTTTCCTCAGCCTGTCGGTAACGGTGGTCTGAACGATGGCCTGTAATTGCTTCGCCGTGCTGGCTGTGCTGGCGCTGCTGACGCTTCCGGCTCCGCTGTCCTGCATAATCGTGACAGGTGCATTAACCTGAATACCGCCCATGCCGTTACCGGTAGCCGCATTTACGCCGGAGGAAAAAGCGTTGATGCCCGCCGTGCCGCCTACCACGCCCCCGCTGGCATAGCCTTTCATCATGCTGTACAGGTTGGATACGCCGATCCGGTCAGTGGCTTCTTTGGTGAAGACGAATTCCCCCCGGTGCACAATACCGGCCGGATCGAATTTCCCACCGGCACCGGTAAATCCGCCGCCGTCATAGGCACTGAAGCTGGTCGGCATTCCCATCGCGCCGGTACCACCCGCTGCCCCTGCCGCACCCGTAGCGGCACCGCCGATACCGCTTGCCAGCCCGCCAAATATACCGGACAGAGCAGATCCGCCCGCCGACTGAAGCGAGTTCACAATCGCCATCTGTAGCGCCACTTTGGAAATCATCTGCAGAACAGACAGCCCCCAGCTTTTCCAGTCGGCCTTACTCCCTGCCAGTCCTGCCGCCATGTTATCCAGCGCGCTGTCCATGGTAGAGGTAATCCCCTGCGAAACCGTGCCGGAGATATTGCTGGCGCTTTCGAGCCAGTTTTCATAGCCGCGGGCAGCGCCATTCAGCCAGCTGGATTCTGCAGCAGCGGTCGCCTGGTACTTTTTATCCAGCGCATCCAGTGCTGCATTACGCGCCGCAATGGCTTCTGCGCCTTTGTCGGTTTTATCAAAGACGCGTTCAACCTGTTGTTGTTCTCCGAAGCGATTGCGCTGCCGATCGCCCATGCCAGCAGTGGTTGTCGTTAACGTGGCGTCATCACGGTATTTGCGCGCGGCGTCGGTCAGGTCTTTCAGTGCTTCGGTCTGCTCGCGCTGCTTTTTAACGTTCGCGTCCGCTTTCTGCGTCCACGTTTCAAGCTCGACCGAAGATGCACGAATTGCCTTTCGCTGTTCGTCCGTCCATTTAACACCGGCCTGATGCGACGCGGCATAGAGCTCGGAGGCTTTCTCCCCGTCCGTGGCGCGCACCCGTTGCACTTCCACAGCCACGCTGAGATCGGCCATTTTTCGGGAATACTGCTCTGCCGTCTGCGCAGCCTCACGCGCTGCTTTCTTCTGGGCGTTGGTTGCGGCGGTGTCGTCCTTTTTAGCCTGGGCTGATTCGGCATCCTTTTTCGCCGCCTGGTCTTTGTTATAAACGTACTGCGTATACAGCGCGCCGGTAAGCTTCAGATCGTCGGCTTCATACTGATGCTGGGCGTGCAGTTTTTGCAGTCCTGAAAGGCTGGCCAGCTCGTTATCACGACGCGCTTTTTCGAGTGCAGTCGTCTGCTGAGGTGTGGCCTTTGCCAGTGAAACAACCGGCCCGGCATACTGCGGCGGCGTGGCGCTCCCAGTGGCGCTCATTGAGCGATTGAGGAGATCGTAAGCGCCTTTCAAAATCGAAACGGCACCCGCCTGCTCAATGGCTTTTTTCGTAGCCAGCTCGCTGGCGTCATTCACCAGCTTTTGCGTGGCTTCGACTTTGGCCGCTGCCTGCTCACGCTGGTAATCCAGCCTGCTGAGCTGATCGGTGGCTTCCTGCTGCCGTTTCGTCAGCTCTTCTGCCGTCATCAGATTATTGATGCGCGCCAGCCAGGGGTGCTCATCGTACTGCTTTTCCATGTCCTGCATACCGCGAAGACTGTCGCGCGTTCTGCGGATCTGCTCGTCGATATCAGCCAGGTCTTTTTTCTGCGCATCCAGCGATCCGCGCGCGTCGGCAGAGGTTGATCGCAGGCCGGCTACCGACATTTTTTGCAGCTTGCCGTTAATGGCATCAAGGCTGTCAGCGAAACCCACGGCCTCGTTATGCACCTGCTCCATGTGCTGAGATACGCCGTAGAGCGCGGTGCCTGCGGCGATGATGACGCCAGGCCAGCCGCCAAGGATCCCCAGCACGCCGCCGCCAAGCCGTGACATCACTGATGCCGTTTCCGTCAGGCGTCCGGCTGCCGCACTCCTGCTGGCAATGGACGCGTTAAGCCCGGCCTGGGCGGCCGTCAGCTGACGTTCTGCCGCAATCTGCGCCTCTATGCCTGATGCCGCCGCCCTTGCCTGTTGAGCGCGGTAAACAGCCTGCCTCGCCGTGGCAACGCTTACCTGCGTGCCGCGAACCTGCGCTTCTGCCAGCGCAACCTCGGCGGCCGTATTGGAGATAACTGAAGCGGTCGCCGTGGTAACGCTGGAAACCATGTTTCCGAAATATCTGGCCACGCCCAGGCCGACCAGCGCGCCTGCCACATTGGCAACGGTATCAATGTTTTTCGCCAGGCCATCCAGCACGCCGGACAGAGAGGACGACGCGCCCACGGCATTGTTAGCGCCACCGACCCACTGCATAAAGGCGTTTTCCACCTTCTGAGCCGATCCGCTGATGGAGGCCGGAAGCGTGTCGAACTCCTTGCGCAGCTGCTCAACGTTGGTCAGCAGCGGCACAATTTTATCGGTGGTCAGCTGACCATTGTTGGCCATGTTGCGCAGGCCGCCGATCGTGGTGTGCAGGCCGTCGGCCAGAAACTTAGCCAGCCGCCCGCCGCTTTCCATAATGGCGTTGAATTCTTCCCCCCGCAGTACGCCCGATCCCAGCGCCTGGCTGAGCTGGGTAATAACCGAACTGGCCTCTTCCGTGCTTGCGCCCGAAAGCTTCAGCGATGTGGCCACGGTTTCTGTGACTTTTGCCACGTCCGCAGACGCATAGCCCGCATCGCGAAGGGATGAAGCAATACGGCTGTAAAGGTTGGCGTTGGCTTCAAACGAGGTACCGGTGCGCTGGCTGATGGTCATCAGCGTTTGCTGTGAATTCGCAAAATCATCCGCTGAAGTCGACGCCAGCCGCAGGCGACCGCTGAGCTGGTTCCACGTGTCCGCATAATGGATTAGCTGACTGGTAGCAAAGGCGCCAGCGAAGGCGCCCGCCATACCGGTTGCGGTAGAGCGGACGGACGCCAGCTGAGAGTTAAGCTCGCCCAGCGATCGCTGCGTTTCCCGCGTCGCGGCAGCTGCCCGACGACCGCCCTGCTCCATCGTTTTGTAGTAATCAGAGCCCATCCGCGACGCGCGCGCAATCTCGGACTGAAACGAGCTGGAATTTGCCGAAATCTTGATAATAAGTTCGCGCAGCGTAGCCATAAATCACCCTGTTTGTGTTGCGCTAACCGGACAGCGCAGCAAAGAAATCTTCAAGCCCGCCACTTTCCTCGACCGGATCGGGCTCGCGCCACTGGAGCAGAACGTCTTCCATTTTGACCTTCGCCCCCTGCGAGTTAAGAACGGCGGTGGCGATCTGGGCGGCCTGAATGTCGCCGCGCCGGTCGCTGATGGGGTTCACCCTGTCGTATTCAATCCACATCCGGAGTTCGCTGGCGGTCAGCGTCTCTTTCAGCTCATGGAGGGTACGCCCCAGCCGCAGCGCCAGCGTCATCAGAAAGAAAGTGCCGGGCTCTTTTACTTTGCCTCTGCGGCCGCCTGCGACGTGCTCAGGTCAAGCGCCTGCTTAAGCAGCCGGGCATGTACCGGGCCATAGATATTTTCAATAAGCGGCTTATCTTCGGCGGTAAACACCGGCATATCTTCTTCATCGAGCAGCACGTCGATAAACAGCACCACGTCGGCGCTTTTGTTGCGCAGCGCGCGCTCGGCGGCAGTGAGTGTTTCCGGCTCGCCTTCCGGATTGGGGTTAATTATCTGCTGCCATTCCAGCCAGGCCTGGCCCGACGGCTCGCGCAGTTTTACGCTGGTGTTTTCCCATTCGGGAACGGTGATAACCTTGCTGCGAAATCCGGCCATAGGCGCCAGCGCCAGCGCGCGTAAGGGGTTGGTTGATGCCTTCTTTGCCATTTTATTACTCTCTGACTGATGCGGGAGAAAGCGGCCTGAGCCGCCGTTATTATGCTGCTGCCGGCGCCGGGACTATCGCCACAGGCTTGCCCTTCACGCGCAGCGTAAACGACGCGGTGACCACGCCCGCAGTGGACAGGCTCCAGCTGTTCTGGCGTACTTCGGCCAGGAAGGCATAGCCGTTACCCGACGGGAAAATCACCTGAAACGCGTGTACCGCATCTGTTTCATAGGCGGTGCGCAGCGTGCTCTGCCCGACCTCATCCGCTGACCAGTTACCGGACAGCGTTACCTCGCCGGGCGCGGCCAGACCGTTCGTCATCTCCTGCTCGGTGGAGCACAGCGTGGTGGTTTCGATATCGGACTTCTGGCCGCCGGTATAGCTCAGCTCCTTGGTGGAGCAGTTGATACTCTGCCAGGTGGCGCCGGTCGGGTTGGCTTCCGTGGCCGCATCGGCGGAAACGTTGATTTTCGTTCCCTGCGTTTTTTCATACTTTGAGGACATGGTTATCTCCGGATAGTAAAAAGCCGCCCGGAGGCGGCCTGTTCGGGGTTAATCCCAGATTTGAACTTCGAGCGTGGCGCGGTAAAGCGACGTTTCAGGCTCATAGTCGTTTAGTTCATTAAGTGAGACGGGGCTGAGCGGCGCGATCGCCGTGCGAAGCTGGCTGCGGATCGCCCGCGCTTCATCAACGGATTGCGCCCAGGCATCAATTTGCAGCGTACTGGCCGTTTCGGCCTGACCGCAAAACACATCGCCGGATACGGCCGTGGGCAACAGGAAAACCACCCACGGCGCGGCGGTGCCGGAAGGCGCAACGTAAGGAAATACGTTCCCGCCCGCCAGGCTGCCAATCAGGGGATAAATATCGGCCTCCGTCATTTCGACAATACCTCATCAATGGCCTGATTCATTCGCGCCAGCGCCACGCGCGAGGCTTCTTCCTGCCTGACGTCGAAAGCCGGACGCACAAAAGGATGTGCCGCCATCTTTGAGGTGCCCATTTCCACAAACCGCCAGTAGAAGGCGTTACGCGGGTTACTGGCCTTCATGGTGTTATCACTGTTGCCGGTGTTGGGATTCACGCCCCGGATGTGCACGCCGGAAGAGATTTCCCCCCGGCGCCGCGCTTTTTGCGTCATCACAACAACGTTTTTCTTCAGCTTTCCGGTCTGCACGGGCGCTTTGGCAATGACTTCATCACGCAGCACACCGGCGCCGGCGCGCGTGGCGTCACGCAGCACCTTGTTATTTTCCGCCCGGCTGAGCGTTTCCAGGTCTCTGGCGATATCCGTCAGGCCGGAGAAATCCAGAAGTGTATCAATCACTTTTTCACCCCCTTCTCACAAAGCAGCTCCAGCCGGGTACCGTTTTCGGCGGTGATGGCTGATTTGATGTCGTAGACCTCACCGGTGCCGGTCGGCGGATTGTGCACCACGCGCCAGCCGGTTGAGATAGCCTCGCGCAGATTGTTGCGGATCCAGATGCGGGTGGTGGTACCGGAAAGCTCGGCACCGGCGTTCAGCAGCTCACGCCCGGACACGTCGGCTATGGAAGCCCGGCAGCTTGCCACATTTTCCCAGCCGGTAGCGGGCTGGCCGGACGGCAGGCGGCCGCTGGCGGGTTTTTGCAGCGTCACCCGGTAACGCATCGGTCCCGCCCTCATACGCCATAAATCCGGTAGGGCTGAAGGAACGCTTCAACCGCGAAATCCGGCGTGGCCACGCTGACGCCGGTCACCACCGCTTCGCGGTTGGCATACCAGTGCGCAATCAGCATCAGCATGGCGGTTTCAATGTCCTCGCCGTACAGCAGCGCGTCCGGATCGGCCAGATAAAGAGGATCGACGGAATCTTCGTAAAGCGTGCGGCGGGTAGAATTTTCCACGTACCGCGCCGCCGCCTTTATGCGCGCCGCCAGCCAGGCATCATCCTCGGTAAAGTCCTGCTCGATGTTGCAGTGATGCTTTACCTGATCAACGGTCAGCATAATCACTCCTTACTTCGTTTTCGCCTTGCCTTTGGCGCTGCCGTCGTCACCGGACTCTTTTTTCGCGCCCGGCTCCTCGGCATAGCCCCGCTGGATAAGCTCGCGCCCGTGCTGCTCCAGCGTTTCAAACGTGGTGCCCTCGGTCAGTACCTCGCCCTGGTGATAGATGGGCTTGATGGATCGCAGTTTCATGGCTGTTTCCTCATTGCACTGGCGGCCTGCGGGCCGCCATCAGGGGGTTATGCGCCAGCGGCTGCCGGTGCGGTAAAGGTGCCGTAGATAAACGCCTCGGGGCGCTTGACGGCCAGCGCCAGACGCTCCTCACAGCGGATAGAAATCATGTTCTTCTCGAAGTCGTCGGCGTTCTCGGTGGAGATAACCACGTTGGCGTCTTCACGGTCGAACAGCTGCGCGGCGGCATTGAAGGCGCCGGTAAGGAACTTGCCCTGGAACGCGGCGGCCTCGGTGGCCACAACTGGCAGGCCCCACAGCGTCGGCCCGGTCAGCGCGGACGGGTTCGCCAGGATATAGCGGCCCAGCGTGTCTTTGGTCAGCTCGATCTTCGCCCAGTCGATGAAGTGCAGAACGTGGCCGGACGCCGGGAAGCGCGCCAGCTGCGCCTGAAGCATCGCCAGGCGCAAATCGTCGATACCGTTCTGCTGCTCAACGCTGAACGCAGCCTTAAACGCGGATGCCTGCGGCACTATGCCTTTCAGGTGCGCACCGGTGCCGTCACCGAACAGAATCTCCTGCTCTTCGACATACTTCAGGCCATAGCGCATCTCCGCATCAACGGTGGACTGCAGCTGTGCGAAGTCGTCCAGAATCTGCTTGGACGCCTTGAACATGTGGGCGATGGTGGTTACCGGCGTGATCTGCGTGGCGAATTCGATATCGCTGTATGGCTTGGTCGTCCCCTCCGGCACGACGGCGGCCTTATTGGTAAAGCCGGTCTGCTGTACCCAGAAGATGGCCGGCGCGCTGGTGCGGCCCGGTGCGATGAGGTCGCGAATAAACAGGCGCTGTTTCGGGGCGGTGTCGATACCCGGCTGGCGCTGAGGCTCAACCACGCCATCAGCGACGCCGGTTGACAGCAGCGCAGCATTAACCGGCACGCTGACGCGCTTGCCCCCTTCCACGCTGGCGGCGAACGCCTTGAGGGCTTCTGAGCTGATCACGGTATGACCCACGGACTCGACGACCTTTTTCGCGTTTGCCAGCGGCATGTTAGCAACATGCTGCTCAAGCTCGCCCAGAGAAGCCTTCAGGGTTTTATTCGCTTCGTTCAGCGCGTTGAACTCGGTGGCAATCTTGTCCACTGCGTCCTTGGTCTGGGCAGAGAGCTGGCCGGAGTTTTTCGCCTCTTTCAGCGCGTCTTCGGCCTTCTGGCTGAAGGTGCCGGAAACTTCTTCCAGCTTGGCGGAGACTTTTTTCAGTAACTCGTTTACATCTGACATGGTGATTCCTTATTTGCCGAACGCGGCCAGCGCGTTTTGAAGTTGTGTAATATTTTCAGGATTGATTTCGTCGGTAGCGCCCGGCATACCTTCAGGACTGGCAGCAGCGCCTGGCTTGCTGCCGGATAAAGCTTTAAGCAGTTTTCGACGCTCGGATCGCGGCGTGTCGGTCTTTGCCAGCAACGCATCAAGCTTGCGCAGCGCGGCGGCCGGACTGTCGTCGTCGTCCGCGATTTCATCAGCGGACAGCAGGCGATCGGCAAAGCCTTTTTCAACGGCATCACTGCCGCCGATATAGGTTTCGGCATTCATCATCGCCTCAATGGTTTCAGAATCCAGTCCGGTTCTGGCGCCGTAAATATCATTCATGGCCTTATCGAAAGGCTCCATATCCGCTGCGACCTGCGCCAGGTCGTGACGGTTGCCCATCGCATAAACCCAGCAGTTGTGGATCATCAGGAAAGCGCCGCGTCCGATTTGCACGTCGTCGCCGGCCATCGCGATGATGGAGGCAGCAGACGCCGCCAGGCCCATCACCTTTACCGTAACCCGGCCTTTGTACTCGCGCAGCAGGTTATAAATCGCCAGGCCTTCAAACATATCGCCGCCCGGCGAGTTGATATTGACGGTGACGTCCGCGCCGTTCATCGAGCGCAGCGCCCCGGCAATGCGGCTGGCCGTTACGCCGTCGCCCCAGTAATCGGCGCCAATTACGTCAAAAACAGAGATGCTGTTGTCGTCAGCGTTTGCGGCCCTGATGCCGCCGTTCCAGCGTTCCATCGCGGCGGACGGCAAATCCCGTTTTGAGAGTGCAGAAGGCCGCCCCGCCGGTGCTTCCGGAAGGCTTTTCAGTGTCATGGGATTAGCTCCTAAGCCGCCTGTTTCAGCGGGGATTGCTCAAAAGGTATGTCGGGGAAAATATGGTTATGCAGTTTCCGCAGCTGTGCGGCCTGAGCGGCCTGGCCGTTGGCTTTCAAATCCTCCAGCGGCGTCAGGTTCAGCTGGACGGTGTAAAGCTCGCCACCTTCAATCGGCGGCATGTTCTCAAGGCGGCGCACGTCATTGCGTGACATCCAGCCGTTCTGCAGCGCCGTCGTGTAGTACGCGGCGCGTCCGGCGCTGTCGGCACGCAGCAGGCCTTCAACGGAAAATTCCGCGAAAAGGTCTTCGTCACCGTCCAGCAGGCAGCGCGAAATCTCCTGCTCAATGTTTACCAGCAGCGGGCGCAGCGTGTTGGTCAGAAACTGGAGGTTCATGCCCTCAACGCTTGACGCCCAGCTACTCTGCTTATCGGCATGGCCGACCATAAACGGCGGCACGCGGAACCAGCGGCAGATTTCCTCAATGCTGAATGCGCGCGATTCCAGCATCTGGGCGGCTTCGGGATTCATGGTGACGTTCTGATATTTCAGCCCGCCTTCCAGTACCATAATCTTTCCGGCGTTTTTGGATCCGGTGAACGCCTGCATATAGCCGCGTAACCTCTCGCGCTGGTCTTTATCCAGCGCCTGCTCTGCTGACAGAAATCCGGAGCTTTGCAGCCCGTTCTCAAATATCTTGGCCGCCGACTCCTCAACAGCCATTGCGGAGCCGATCACGTCACGCCCGGCCATCATCGGCATCATGCCGCAGACGCCATCCAGGCCAAAGCCGCGAATGTGCATCAGGTTTTTTACCGGAATGACGCGCTGCGTCTGCACCTCGGTATAGGTGTATTCCAGATTGCCGTTATCCAGCCGCTTTACGACCATGTTCTGCGGCAGCAGCGGCACCAGCGACACCATACGATTGCCGATCATCTTTTTTTCGACAAACGCATTGCCGCGCAGGCAGATGCTGGCAACCACCATCAGCATGAAACGCGACGGCGTCATTTCCATATTCGGGCGGCGGCACAGCACCTGATAGGCCGGGTGCGACGTGGCTGGCTTGCGTGATCCGTCCGGCTGGCGCTCGTAAATCTTCAGCGGTAGCGTGGAAACGGACTCGCTCAGCAGCCGGACGCAGGCCCAGACGGCGGACAGGTGCATCGCTTTGTCAGTCGATACCACCTTTCCGCTGCTGCTCATGCCCATCCATTCCTGCCAGAACGTACCGGTAGTCAGTCCGATCGGTACGCCCAGCCAGTTCAGCAGCGCGCTTTTCACCTTGCCGGGCTGTTTGTTCTCTTTCATCAGAAACCTACCATTATCGGATTATCAAAGAAGCCGCTTAAGTCCTGCGGCTCTTCTCCGCCGTTGAGGATCAGACGACTGAGCCCGGTAAACATGGCGACCGGGCCGTCTATTTTTGCCTCTGGCGTCGATTTATTGGGAAACACGTTGTCGTTTTTGTCGGTCTTTGCGGTAACGTTGCTCATCATCCAGGTCATGACCGGATGATTGTTGTGGTGCAGGCGCCCGGCGTAGGCCAGCGCCTCCGTTTCCTTCATGGCTTCGGACAGATTGCGCACCGTCTGCGCCACCTCCACCATCGGCACGCCCTCTTCCGCCAGTGAGAGGCTGAATTGCGTTGCACCCCACGGGTCAAAACCGATTTCCCGCAGGTTTTCACCGGCGATCCACTTCAGCAGGTCTTCTTTGATAACGGCGTGATCCACAACGTCACCGTCCGTCAGCGTCAGGTGGCCGCTGTCGCGCCATTTCTGGTACAGCTCGGCCATCTGTCGGGAGCAGCGATCCAGACGCCCCTCAGGGAGCCAGAACATAAAGTCTGCATGCACGTGCCCCGCTGGCGCCCGCCAGACTTTCACCGCCGCGCAGATATCAATCTTGTTTGCCAGATCCACGCCGACCCACATCGGGTACGTCTTAAGCTCGTGCACCGGCGCCAGCGGCGCGCATTCTTCCCACTTCACCATATCCATCCAGGCCGACTCGGCGCTGACCCAGATATTCAGGTGCTTGGTGAAAAAGTTGTTGCGGGCGGAAACCTGCTCCTGTGCCTTTTTCGCCAGCCGGCGCAGATCGTCCCAGCGCTTACAGATGCCCAGGCCCGGATTGGCCTTCTGCCACACTTTTTCGTCGAAAGGCTCGTCGCCCTCGTCCAGGGTAAAGATGATCCCGAAAAAGGTGTCGTCATCCACCACGCCGCTCAGTACCTTCACCGCGTAATCGCGCAGCTCGTAACAGATGCCCTCACGGTTAAAGCCTGCGGTGGTAATGGCAAACAGCAGGGACTGCGAACGGGCGCCGGTTGCGGTTTCCAGCACGTCCCACACGTCGCGGGTGCGGTGCGCGTGCAGCTCATCAACGATCGCGCAGTGGATATTCAGGCCGTCGAGGTTATTGGCATCGCTGGAGAGCGGCTCAAACTTTGAGGCGGTGCGCTCCTGAAAAATTGCCAGCTTATTGTAATCGAACAGCCTGCCCAGCGCGGCGCGGGACTGCTTAATCATGTTCACGGCGTCGTTAAAAACGATACGCGCCTGGTCGCGCGTGGTGGCGGCGGAATACACTTCGGCCCCGCCTTCCCCGTCGGCACCAGCCATATACAGGCCGATGCCGGAGGACAGCGTTGATTTAGCATTTTTACGCGCCACCTCGTTATAAGCCGTGCGGAAACGGCGCACCATTACCGGCTTGCCCTTACTGTTCAGCACCTGCTCACCCGTCAGCTCGTTTATCTGCGGCACGACGAAGCCAAAAATGTTAATCAGGATAAAGATGTGCCAGTCCATCAGGTCAATCGGCTTACCGGCCAGATCGCCTTTGACGTGCGGCACAAATTTATAAAAATTGAGGATGTGCTGCGCGCGGCTTTCGCTGAAGAAAACGTTGCGCTGTTCGCCGACCTGCAGATCGTCCAGGAACCGGGCGCAGGCCTGCTTCACATATTTGCACGCAACGATTTCGCCGCTTATCACGCGCTCGGCGTAGCGGATACCGTCTGCAACCTTTGCCATCAGTCCCTCGCTTTCAGGAATTCTTCCAGCGGATCGACTTTATCGGGACCACCAGCATTAACTTTGCTTCGCGATGCCGGGGTCATACCGAACTCTGACAGCATGGCGCGAATGCGCTTCCAGGCATCTGACTTCATTGCTGCGGCCGGATGCGCTTTTATCATCACGTCGCCGGTTTGTGTCTCCACCCGATACGTATAACCTTCCGTATCGAGCGTTGCGCAATGGCGGCGATATTCGGTATAGGCTTCTATCAGCAGCTCAAGCGCTTTTCCGTCGAGCTGAGTAAGCACGCCGATACCGTCAAGATCCTGAGCAATCTGCTGGAACCAGTACTTGCCCATTTTGTCGAGATGCTTCGGAGTATTGGGTACCCCTTTCTCTGGCTTAGGTTCGTTCTGGTTTACCGGTCGCTTGGATGGGTTCCCCCTCACCAAAACCAGGTGTGACGGGGTTTTCGGTGGTCCTGACATGGGGGAAACTCCACTGAGAGGGTACATCGGGGGTACCCATAAAAAAGTTTTCTAACCTGCGGCGATGCGAGAAAAACTTAGGCGGCGGTCCTTTGGGGCGCAGGCTCTGAACTCCTGGCCCGCCCTCCCCCTTGGTCGCCTTGATGAGAATGACTCTCATTTGATGTCATTTCTTTACATTTCAGCAGGTTGCTGATGGGTACCCTGACGACTTCTTTCGGTTGCCGTCTTGGCTTTATGACACGGCCAGCACAATGATTGCAGGTTGCTGTCGTCGTCTGTCCCACCGTGGGCTTTAGGTTTGATATGGTCAACGGTAGATGCGGGTACAGGCTTGCCCTTCTTCAGGCATTGCTGGCAGATGTGCCGGTCACGTTTCAGGATGCGGGCGCGGATGATGTCCCACTTACTGCCATATCCTCTCTGGTGTCTGCTCTGTCCGCGCTGGTGCTGTTGCCAGCCTTCGTTGCGATGGTTATCACAGTATCCAGAGCGATCGGTTGTTGTCTTGGGGCAGCCAAGCTTACGGCATGCGCGAGGTATAGCTGATGGCATAATGCACCTTGAAACATAATCAGATAATTCCTGATATAATGCGTTTTCTTACAAACAACTATCTAGAGAAAGAAATGCAAATTAAACCGCAAAGTGTAAATGCTGTGTTGGAAATGCTCATTGATGCTTATCCTATGATTACACAACCCGAGGATTGGCAAGAGTTAGAGGACTGCTTATCGGGACACGAGGAAGTGATGGCCGTAATCGTGTACCTTCAAGATAAGAAGCTGATAGAAAGTAATTTAAAATTCACTGCATCAGGGTCAGGAATGCCATGGCAGGGCGAATTAAAAAACATTCGTGTAAATGCAGCCGGGCATGATTTTTATAACGGAAATCAGCCAACTGGTGGCAATATCCGTAGAAGCTGAGATTAAATAAGCTGAACAATCTGTTTATATCGATCTAAAGCAGGTTGTTCATGATGTGCCCTAAACTAAGAACTCCATTTGGTTATTGCAACTAACGCCCGGCCTTTCTTCGCTCTTATCCATATTTTAAGAGGCGCGGTGAACCCTATCTTCCCTGTCTCATCATGCGCTGGTGCGTTAACAGCAGGCTTTGATGGTGAATCCGACCAGCACACCTCAGAGAAGCCGGGCCAGCTTACAACGGTCATATAAGCGTTATTGGTGCCATCGGTGATCTGGATGTATTCGCTATCGGTGAGCGTAATTGTCTCGGTCGCCATCGTTCGTTATGCCTCGTACTCAATGCGCGTCATGTATCTCTCGCCCCAGTGAGTAGTAGCAAACGGGACGGTTACCGATGCGGCACCGTTAAATGGAATAGTGGTGTTGGTGTTGTCGCTGAAATAAATCTTGATGCCGCTGGCGTTGCCGTCTCTCTGGACAGTTACCGATGATGCCGGGCGCGTTAGCGTTGAGGTGGACTCAGTGACGATCGGTGACGTGGCGTAGGGGTAGTTGCCCATCTCTATCATGCCCAGGCCAGCCGGAAACGTTACGCCGTCATCGCTCGCTTTAACGAACCAGGAGAACACGTAATTACCAGCGGCCACGTTTGCGCTCTGTGTGAGCCACAAAGACGGTTGCCCGTTGCTGGCTTCTGCATTGCGCCCCAACCAGATACGCACCCGGCTGGAGTCAGTCACCCTTGCAGCTGCGGCCATACGCTGCCATTTGCTGGTGAGGTTGTATCGGGCCAGCGGCACTATCTGAGCGCCGCCTACGTCCTGGCTTACCATGTAGCTCGACGCTGCCACCGGCAGGCGGCCAATCGCTTTACCGTCCGGCGCACCAGTCTGGTCTACCACAATCGAGAACGTGCCGGACTTCTGCACGTTGGTGCTTTCCGCAATGGCGCGCCCGTTCACCTGAATATTCGTTGATGCTGGTTCCGGCTGATGCCTGCCGATCGCCACGCCGTCGCGGTATTCGAGAGGCCAGACGTTAGCAGTAGAGGTCGCCAGCTTGCCTGATTCGTCCCAGTAGAGATGGGCCGGGCCGTTATAGGAGATGCGGCTGTCGAGGTTAAGTGCGGTCAGGTCGATAGCCTTAATGCCAGCCTTTAACGCCTTGCCAAGACTCAGCGCGCCCGGCACCCAGATACCGCGGAATGACTTTGCCCCGATTACCGGAGCATTCGGGGTTGTGATCATGTTTGTTCCAATAAAAAACCGCCCGGAGGCGGCTTAGTTTATTTTTCTTTGCTTATAGCTGCTTCTATTGCATCGGCAAGCTTATCGATACTTTTGGCTACGCCATCTAATGCATCTTGAACTCTTGTTGGATTTGTATTGGCTGAAGACGCACTCACGCAGGCCTCCGCAATTTGGAGAGCAGCTTGAACGACTGCAAGCCTCTGTTTCTCTTCAGAAGTTACAGCCTTGGAACCCAATCCACTAGCATAATAACCTTCTAGCATAACAACCTCCTTCTTATAATGGAGGTTACACATTAGCGTTAAGAATGTTCTTAGTGAAGCAAAATTAACCATCATCAGGCGCACTCGTAAATGCGCCTTGTGATGGTTACCGACTCACCAACAAATTACCGGGATAAGATGCCAACTCAGCAATTTGGTCATCCCTTAAGCTGAACCACTCACCATGAGCCCTGAAGCTGTCATACTTTTGGTGAAGCTCAGTTTCCAAGCATCTGTTGGCCAGTATCTTAGCTATCAGTTTGAGTCTCGCTCCGCTCATGTTTGATAATTCAGACACGCGCTTCTCAACTCTTGTGCTGAAGCCTATTTTTGTAAGCCCACTATCTTTTGCATGAAGAACGTAAACATGAGGAGCCCCTGTCGCCCTTTCTTTATTTGCTGCCATGAGGTCAAACATGAACCCCTGGCGAAGCAGAGCATCAAAAAACCCCGCGTTAACGCACCCCGACTCTCTTAACTCTTCTGATAGTTTTTCAATCTCATACAGCACTTCCATTTCTCCGCTTTTAGTGCGGAGGAACTCTGAATAAAGCCGCCCTATTCTTGATGTTCTTTCGACAAAGTTTTTCAATGCGTCTTACCTTTTAGTGAATAAGCCTCGTTGCCCAGATAACCGTCCACAGAGAAGCCGCCGCTTATAACGGTTATCTCCGAAGCTGATCCCTGAAAGGCTCTGTGTGGTTAATGCGCCGGGCATGGCGCGGTGAAATGCATATAAAAAAAGCCCCGCAGGTGCGAGGCTGATAGTGCTCTGTCAGAAGACAGGAATCTTCTTGGGGTTTGTCATGCGAGCTGATTCAATACTGCGGATAGCAGCCCGGTCGATATTGGCCTGCCCCAGCAATCCGTACAGCTCTGCGGACAACTCCACCGCTTGGCCGAACGTCATATTGTCCGGCACCGGCGGCACGTCAATCGGGCTGGTTAACTCAGTGGGAAGCGGTAGATTTGGCTGGCTGATTGTCCGGTACTCTACCAGCGGTTTTTGCTGCGTCGCGCAACCGGTCAGCAGCGCCAGCGGGAACAGCAGCAACAGCGCACTTGTCCGCCGCAAGGTAACGTTTAATTTCACTCTGGAGCTTCCTGTTTTGCTGTGCTGTTTCTGCCCGTTGCTCAACTACCTGAGACATGACGGCGCTTTGCTTATTCACTGCTGTGACCAGGTCATTCACTGAGGATGCCAGGCCATCGTTTTTAGAGCGCAGATCGTTAATCTGATCGTCTTTACTGTTTGCCAGCTTTTCGAGGCGGTCATTTGTGGCCGTCAGCTGAGAGTTGCGGGCATTCAGCCCCCACAGGCAGACGCAGATGAGGCCGATCACGATGAGATGCGAATAATTCCGGATAAAGCCGATAATTTTCATGTGATGAACAGCTCCCTTTCTCGCTTACGGCGCGGCAGAAGCAGATCCGCAAACTGGCCGGCACGTTTCCACTGCAAAAACTGGTCAGCGGCGCCCGCGTAGTCCTTCACGTTGAGCTTTTTCAGCAGCGTGGAATTAACGAAGGCTGTCCGGCCAACGTTGAAAACGAAGCTACACAATGCGTCGTACTGGTTCTGCGTCAGCGGCACTTTCACATTGCCGTTAATGGCTGACTCTACCCAGGCCAGATCGCCTAACAGCAGGCTTGTCGACTGGGCTGGCGTGATTGTCATCCCTTTTGCGATCGGCTTACCGTCCACAGTGCCGGTATGGCCCACACCGATAGTCCAGACGCCAACAGAGTCGGGATACGCCAGAAGCCTCTCACCCTCTTCACGCTTGATAAATGCAATGCCTGAATTACTGAGTTTCATCCGCGCCTCCAAATTTCCGATCGGTAAGCTTCTTGAACCGGAACGAGATGTAATCGACACCGATGAAGCCGATAAGGATTGCCGCCACCCAGGCGAAGTCGTCCCCGACATTCCAGCCGAAGATAGAAATGATCACCTGCAAGGTTGGCTTGACGAAAAAGGCGAACATACTGCACATAGCGGCATCCATTAAGCGGCGCGGCCATGTGTCTTTACCGAAATACGAAGCCCTGAGTAGAGCCATAGCCCCGGCCAGTGCCGCGTATCCTGATTCACTCTTATGGGCATAAAGCCAGGCTATCAGGCTTGCCCAGTAGCCCGGATCTTTATCTGGCATACGTTTCATTTCCACCCCCGAATACGGGGACTCGCTTTAGGATTTGATGAGGTTGTGAGCTGAGCGAGTCCGGTTAAACTTCCCAATGTCACCTGAGAAATCTTCCCGCTGTGCGTCAGTCACCGATCCAAATCCATGTAAAAAGCGCTCCACCCCTGTCACATGGGGAAATCTTGAGTGGGCGCAAAAGAAAAAGGCCGCTCTGTGGCGACCTTGGATTGTTCATTTTTCAACTACTGAAGATTTTGCAGTAGTTCGATTTGGTGTGTGGTGGTCGGCGCTGAAATCCGACTCAGGGTTGTAGCAAGCCCCGCAAAGCGCGCACTACTGTAGTTGCGGCCCATCAGCCTGCGCATTCACCACAACGGCCAAGAGTATTGCGTCGCCAAACGGTTAGAGGCTAGTCGCCGCCAATATCAATGCCCTTGCCATTGTGCAGATTTTTGGCATTAAAAAAGCCACCCGGAGGCAGCCTCAAAATTCATTGTAACGCCTAATAAATGCGGATCAGTAAGTATCAATGATAATGTTGCTGTAAATTGGCTTCTGGTTACTATCGAAAAGATGAACCTGGGTAGGATAGTCGGTTTTAAAAATATTCATTGCGAGATAATTACCATTATCACATGAGAATAATCTCACCATCTGCTGCACCCCCTGAGAATTTACCTCTGGCCCCCTCTCGCTGACTTGCAAACATCTGCTGATCGCCCCTTTATCTAATGAATATATCAAAGACTCTTTTGCCAGTGTCATGGACAATCGACCATCTTGAGTAACGGCAGAATCATGAGACTGCTGACTGCCTTGATTACGGGTTTGTTCAGAAGAATGAGAGCTACAGGAGGAAACCATCATAACAGCGGAAGTAATAGAGATTAATAACGAACGGTTCATCTTCGACCTTTAAATCACAAAGAAAATATTCCTTATAATACAACTAACAACCACCAATGTGCTCACTTATTCTTTATTTAATGGCAAAAAGCCCCAGCGGTTAGGCCGGGGCTTTCTTTAATTCTGTTGCTCAACTACTTGTGTCACGAGCATATCAGAAAAGTACCAGGCTCACGTCTCGTTTTCAAGTTAATTTTGCGATATTTTGCATTTAAGCTGCAATTTTGTGAGTTTTCCCATTCATTTCGTGCATTATCGAGTGATATACGGATGCCTCAAGCAGCTCTCGGCACCACCTGATGCGCTTCCTGCTGGATTCAACATGTATACCAGTCAGCCGCGACAGCTCTTTCGCAATATCTTGCGAGCATTTGCGCTCGCAGTAGTGCTTAATAGCCACATGCCGGATCGGATTATCTGGCGCGAATATCTGGGCGATAATGGATTCTACGAGGTCGGCATCTTCCTGTTCGTTGGCGCGGTCGAGAAGATTGCTGACTGAGTTTTGTGGATTGATAATCTGCTGGGCCTTCAGGAAAAGCTCATTCCCCTTGTAGCCCTGCTTATGCAGGTTATCGACCACTTCCATAATCCGGGCTGACTCGCGGTCGTTCCACTCCTTGCGAACCATCAGGCGGCCGATGACGCTGGTTTTCCCGCTGTCTGGTCCGACGCTGCCGCCGTACTTTTCGCCCCATACATCAAGCAGGCATCTCACCCAGGCGGATTGCAGTGGAGTAATGAGCTTTACCGGCTTTAGGTATCGCTTCTTCAGATCTGATTTGCGCATCACCTGTGCGAGTTGTGCGAGTGCGTCACTATTCATGCTGCTGCCTCTCTTTGTTTAATCAGCTCTCTGGTTTTCTGCCGGTAATGTTTCGCCAGCTCTTGCAGCTCTTCACGCGTCCACTTCTTAAGCTCGTGCGGCCCTATAAGGCGATCGAAAGCAGCCTGGCCGATTTTAGTAATCAGCCGTGACTTGTATTCACCAATATTGCCGGACAGGTAAGAGTTGCAGTGCTCGCACTGAAGATGGCAGTTGCTTTCGTCGTAACGGGTTTCTTTACTGGCGCCTACCGTGCGGTAGTGACCGGCATTCATCTTCGCGCCTGTGTTGCGATCGCAACTGATACAGGGCTGCCCGGCATCTCGGGTGCGGATGAATTCGTTGAAGGCTTTTTGAGCTTGCTTATGGAAGTAACTAAGGGGTTGTACTGCTAACTTGCGGATTTTAATGCTTCGTCTTTCCTGCTGCGCTTCGTCTTTCTTTTTTTTCTCTCGGTCTGCCTCCCTTTTCTGAAGAGCGAATCGCGCTCCGTGTTCAGGGCAACACCACCAGGTTCTGAAATCCTGATAGTGAAACCATTCACGACATATTTTACAGCGCCGTCGTTTTGGCTTATTGGCGGTTGCCTTCATTATGCGACCTGCTTTTTCCTGAGTTGATTATATTCGCTGTCAGCCGGAACGGTCAGCCTGCACCCGACATTGAGCGCCCATGCTTCTACCTGCGACAGGTAATGATGCATTTCGCCAGTGTCCAGGTCGGCCGTGTGCCTTAGCGTCTGTACCTGAGTTCGTCCACCAGTTACCACGTCGACCATCACGCGCTCTTCGTAACCCAGATAGGTGTGTTTCATAGCATCCTTGACCCATTCAGGAGATGCAAAGGGCTTACCGCGCTTAATCAAATAAGCGCTCAGCTCTGCGTACCACAAGTGTTGTAGGGAGTTCTGAGGGATACTGCGTTGATCACGCCATTCTGTGATTTTGATGCGCCAGCGTTTGCCGGAAGAGACGAGGTCGAAGATGTGTTTGGTAAACTGCCCCAGGGTGGATTTGTGCAAACAAAAATCCTGCACGCTTCACCTCCGGTTGATGGTCTCCTGCACCTTAGCCAGGTCATCTTCCATCTTCGCCATAATCAGCTCGATAGTTTGATGGTTGTGGCCGCCGGTTTTATGGAACATTTTTAAAAGAGCCAGACCTGCGCTTACTTCAGACAGATGATCCGTTCGGGACTTAATTGGCATAATTTCAGCTGTCATAAGTTTCTCCTGATAAATTTTGGTTTGAATCGTCCTCAAACACCGATCCGGGTATAAGCACCAGATTACCCATCACTGACTGAACAACGGCTCTGAAAACGGCTTCAGGTAAGTCATGCCCTGTTGACGGTGTGCGTTCGTCGATAAAAGCCACAAATGTCCCCTTCTGGCCGCCTCCGCTGATGAAAATATGCAGGTTACCTATCAAGAACCCTGCCTTATCCCAGCGCCCGTTTAGATTGGCGGGCCATTGGCCACCAATAGATTTTAAGACTGCCCATTCAAGAGCTTTTCCCTCAAGAGCAATTACCGCTATAAACCTACCGTCCATGACACCCTCACCCATTTGGGAAGCCAGTATTTTTACGAAAGAATATTCATTATGTTAGATAAAGAAAATAACGCTACTTATGTCAAATTAAACTTAAGTGCGCAGGAAAATAACTAAGCTCTTACGCTGTAAATTTTCAAAACCCGCCCCCTTTCTTTGGCTTGCCCTGCTTCTCAAATTGCTGTGTCATTTCACACCAACCCTACCGACTTGCGGCGCTGGCATTCTGAATAAAGCCACTGCGCCGGAGTTACCGAACCCAGGACGCGGGCGTCTGGCATCCATCGCATTTTCAAATCGTCGCCAGTGGGCTGGTCGTTTACCGGCATCACGTCGCGCTTAACTTCCAGGCTGACTACCGGATCGGGAATGCTTTGGCCGGCAGCGACTTTTTTCGACCATTCGTCCAGCTGCTTCGCTGCGTACTTTTCAACTTCAGCCTCGCTCAGCTGGCGCTGGTACATGGCGCGGCGGGTATCGCAGACAATCCAGTACATGACGGGTTTCGACCATGGGAAGCGCTCCGCGCCGCCAGTGTACAATCCCTTATCACGGCTGTAGCGGTGGAACTCCTGCATGACCTCTTCCACGGTCACGCCGAGGATTACCGAACTGTCTTTGCACCAGCTGATGAATTTGCCAGGCGACGGCCAGAAGTCGGAGTTGCTCGCCCTGGCGTGCCGCACGCCTGCCGCCAGCTGGTCACGGGTTTTGATGCCGTTTTCGGCGAAGGCAGCGATCCACTGTCTCTTAGTGGTTTTCTCTTCCGCTTCGCTGCGCAGGCTGGTGCTGACCGCTGCCGGAAAAATTTGCTTCAGCTGGCGAAACAGCGAGTCAACCAGCTGTTCAGCTTCGCTGCTGATGATTTTCTCAGGTTGGTAACTTCCGCCAGCCATACGGGCCATAGCGGACGCGTCGCGATTGTTAATGGCCTCTACCAGTTGCAGGCTCATATAAAATCCTCCCAGCCTTCACGGCTGTTCCAGTGCGGTGTTTGTGGATCGGCTTGCTGCTGCTTGCGGTTTTGAAACTTCGGCTTGAACAGGCCCTGATAGCCGTTCGCGATACTGGTGTTGATCACCTCTGCCGGGTCGTGACCTTCGTCAAAACATTCTTTCAGCAGGTTGAATGCTTTGCTGACCGTCAGCGCCGTTTTGATTGGCTTCTTCGACTGGCTGCGGTACTGAACCCATTCCCTCCAGGCTTGCTCGTTTAGCCATTCAGGGATCGTTACTTCAAGGGGGTTAAAACCTTTCGATTCCCCTTTAGGGGATTTAGGGGTTATAGGTTCTTTTACTGGTTCAAAAGAGTGACTGGTTCTGGGTGACACTGTGTCACTAGGGGGTGGTGACTCTCTGTCACCAGGGGGATGACTCTCTGTCACTACCCGTGGTGACTCTCTGTCACCATCTAAACTCAGATGGTAGATATTGCTGGAGTTCCCTTTTGGCCCAGGCCGATACTCTTTTCGTAAGAATCCAAACTCACAGAGATCGTCAATATGGCGCATTACTGAGCGCTTACTGATTTCACACTGATCAGCAATATGCTGGTATGAAGGCCAGCACTCGCCTTTATCGTTGGCGTTGTCAGCAAGCTTAATCAGCACCAACTTTCTCAATGGGTTGCCAACGGTGATGCTCATGGCTTTAGCCATTAAATTCATGCTCATGGTGACGGCCTTACTGTGTTGATGGGGCAATCCCGGCGCGGTACTCTGTCAGAATGCGGTTAATTTCTTCTGCGGTGCCATGAGAAAGGATCAGGTTGTCAAAGCCCCCATCTCGTTCGTGTTCAGCATCCACCAGCAGCTCAACTAGGCGACGTGCTTTCTTTGCGCTGAATTGCGGCATGGCATCGCTTTTTGTCAGCTTCTTCTTCCCGGCGGCACGGGCTTTATCCATCTGCGCCAGCGCCACCGATTCAGCTTTGGCGCCGTGCTGCTGGGAAAGAGCCACAGCCGTTGTCGGGGCCACCTCGCCGGATTTGACCATTGCGATCAGGCCGTCGCCACATTCCAGCAGTTGCAGGTGATAATTAACGTCAGCCACGGAGCGCTTGACCTTCTTCGCTATCTCCGAAGCTTCCCAGCCCTGATTGCTGAGGCGCTGATATGCCGCTGCGCGTTCCAACGGGGCCAGCGCCTTACCCTGCGAACTGGTGACCATGAAAGCAATGCGATCGGCTTCGGTTCCCACGAAGTCCTTGCATTCCAGCCTGGCGACTTCATGCCCGGCATCGGTAGCCATAATGGCGCCGTAATAGCGGTGATGGCCGTCGATAACCTTCACGCCCTGCTCCGTTACCTGCACCGCCAGCGGCGGCACGAACTCGCCAGCGATAAATGCATCGCGAAATTCTGCAACGTGATCCTGGTCGATTTCACGGACGTTATAGCCCGGCTCGACATACAACTCGCTCAGTGGAACCAGAAACGTTTTTTTAACGGTCGTTTCGGTGCCGTTTTTGTCTTTTGCCTTGTAAAGCAGTGATAAAGAACTCATAATTACTCCTGTACGTTAATCCAGTTAAAACGTCATATTGATTTGAGAATCCTCGGTTGCCGCCGGGGATTTTTTCTTTTGGGGCATCACAGCCTCTACAGCCTGTCTTGCGACTTCCCTGATTAAACTCGTCTCCCAGACGTTCTCCAGAAGCACGAAAGTCACAGCCATATCGTGAATGTTCAGCCTGCTGACCTTTGAATCGGCCCATCCAGCCATCTTGGCGAAATTCGTCTGCCCCATCGTGACAAGGCGGGAGCGGATCTCGCTTTCGACTTCACGAATCTTTTTGCTGTGTTTTGCTAATTCCATCTCGTAGAATTTCCGTATTGGTTAGTTAGTTACGTGTCGGCACCGTGGGGTGCCACATTTGGTTTTCCCTGGTATTCCGAGGGAGGGTCAGATTGATAAAGAGCGGTGTTGCTTAAGCGGCTGATGCGCGCTGCGGCGCAAATACCAGACTTTCCTTTTTCACCGGCACGTAGCCGATAATTTGCTTGGTAGCTTCCTCGATTGCTGATGCTTTACCCGGTGAAGCCCTGCGGAACCCGTAAGCGATCTGGTCGAGGTAGCCAACAGATGTTTTAGCCAGCTTTGCAAGGCGTACCCAGTCATCTGAGGTAGCCTCTTTGCGCCAGCGGAGTAGTTCGTTACCCATTGGTGCCTCCTGTTTTAGTAAACAAGGCAAGTTTAGCGTTATGCTAAATAACAAACAAGCAATATTTAGCAATTTGCATATTTATCGTATTGCTAAATAGTGTGAGAATCGTGTCATGGAAAATAAAAACATCAGAAAGGCCAACCTTTCGCTGCTTCTCGCCAAGCATTTAGAGCGAGATGGCAATACCAAAGCCAGCTTTGCAGAGACTGTCGGGATGAGCGCATCCCAGTTCAGCCAGTTGCTTGGTGAGAACAGTGTCAGAAACGTAGGTGATCGGACGGCAAGGAAAATTGAGGTGGCCTTGAGCCTCCCCAATGGCTGGCTGGACTCTATCCATGCAGCAACTGAGTCAGAGAGCAATGTTTCTAATTTAAGGCCATACACGCCAGGCAGCCGCTACCCTGTACTGAGCAAAGTACAGGCCGGGTCGTGGGCAGAGGCATGCGAGCCGTACACTCTTAAGGATGTTGACCTATGGCTCGAATCAGACGCAAGCACACAAGGTGATGCGTTCTGGCTTGAGGTGGATGGCGATTCAATGACAGCACCGATGGGGCTCAGCATCCCGGAAGGTTCGTTCGTGCTGTTCGATACTGGACGGGAGCCGGTAAACGGCAGCCTGGTCGTTGCCAAGTTAGTCGACGACAACCAAGCGACGTTTAAGAAGTTGGTGATAGACGGTAGCCAGAAGTACCTGAGAGGGCTAAACCCGCAGTGGCCTATGGTGCCTATCAACGGCAACTGCCGGATCATCGGCGTGGCGATTGAGACGAAGATGCGGCTAGTTTAGGCTGCTCTAAATTCAATCATCGAGTGAGGTGCGAGTGCAACTTGTGTTGTCTAACATGATAAGATAAGGCATTATTTGCCCCCACTTGTTTTAGCCCATACACTCATGGGATGGATGATATGATCGGTATCGAGGCCATGGCCTTTCACAACCCCAACCTAGATAAGGTTCAGGGTATTTTTTCCGAGGTTTCTCATACTATTGAGAGGCCGCTGGACGATTTCGATCGAAGTCACAGCCGTTCGGTTGCGAAAAAACAGGTCTTTTTAGCTATCAAAAAAGCTGACTCTTTGGTTGACCAAGTTAATCAGATGATTGCAGCTGGTTACAAAATGATAGCCGTCCTTAGGAAAGGTGATTTAAGAGAAATCGAAGAGCTTGAATTGAAAGAGGATTCAGCCCTTGTATTAGGAAAATTAGCTTCTGAACTCAAAAATGGCAACAATAGGCTTGCTTATACCTTTTTTAAGGCAGAGTCAGACGGATCTTGGAGTCCGCACATGTCGCAATTAAGGTATATAAAGACAAAATCAATGCAAGCCTTTGAAGAGTATAAAAATGTTACAGAAGAGCTGTATCGTTTAGTGGATTTGTATTTGGTTAAACAGGATGATGAATTTAATTTCGACATCTCAGTTTTAAATGAGTCCATCGAATCAGACACAATTCGCCATCCTGAATGGGTTAAGAATGGCGATGATTTTGTAGGTTGGATACAGTCGATGAAAAAGGAAGCATGATGCCTGTTAGTGTTACTTATTCGCAATCTTTTATTAATTTGATGCAAAGCCTTTCTACTGAAGAATTAAGATTAATTGGCGATTTCGTTACACTAGTAAAAACAAGCGGTTACTCATGTTTGCCTGGGAGGAATAAGCCATCTACGGGCGTTAGTGAAAGACACTACGATCGGCTAAGGCTTATTCAATATGCTATAGATAAAAATTTATGGCATTATCATGTAGGGTTTATCAAATATGATCAGAATAAATTATTCGGTGATTGGACTTCTAGCCACGTAGTTCATTATCAAAATACCAATAATACTGCTAGATTCGTACATTACGATAGTCATCCACCAATGCGTCTGCCAAGAGAAAGCACTCTAATTTAAAAATACAGGCAGAAGCAATTGTTATCTAGCCCGCGCTGAGCGGGCTTTTTTGTGCCACCTCTTCACCGGATTTCACGCGGCCAGGATGAGTGCACCGAAGAAATCGCGCACATAAATCAAATGGGTATCATGATGTTTTCTTTTACAGAAAAAGCATGTAAATCACCGGCAATTTTCATCAAATGGGCTATTCTTGGCGGCACTACACATTGACGTGTTGTAGTTACGAGAATGAATGTTCTGTTTTTGCCTTTGGCTTTTCCACACAGCATAAGTATGGATAGACCCGCTTCGGCGGTTTTTTTTGCGCTTCCCACCCAGAACAATCCTAACTTTACGATTTGTAAGACCATTCTCACATCTATAATTTGGCATAACTTTTAACATTCAAAGCCTACACGCAAAAGGATGATTGCGCGTAAGACGAGAATTGCAGGCTAAGCCTGAACTGAACCACTTGCCCGCCCCCTTGCGGGCTTTTTTGTGCCTGCGATTTGCTTCCAAAAAAGTCAACTTTTGTAATGTTTTTGGTGAGATTTACAAAATGATTTGTTAAGATATTTCCGATTGCAATCAAAGGAAAACATAAGTGAAAAAGATTTTAGCTTTAGCTGCGGTAGTAATGGCGCTGGCAGGATGTAGTAACCGAGTGGCAGATCTGACTGTTGCCAGTACTAAAAACTACAATTTGAACTCGAATAACTTCGTTAAAGGAGCTCGCGTGAAGGCTGAAGACGCAGCACCAGTGGTCATTTTCCCATTGGGTATTCCTAACGTGAAAACCGCCATTGACAGAGCTATCGAGAAGAATCGTTGCTCAGTTGCTCTATCAGATGTAGTGGTCACTCAGTTCAACTATTCCTTCCTCTTCGGCCGGTTTGGCTACATCATCGAAGGTACTGAAGTTATCGACCGCGGCCAGCCTGGCTGCGAGAACGCCAGCTAAAAGAACTTAGTTCTACTGAACCCGGCCATAGCGCCGGGTTTTTTATGCCTGCAATTTGCCTCCTGCCTGTGATGTGCCTTTCTGAAAAAATAAATTCCATTATTAATCAATACGCTAAATCTCATAACTCATTTATTTAGCATTTTGCTATTGCCATTCATTTAGCATAACGCTAAATTAAATCCCATCAGCAGGACGCTGAAGCAATACGAAACGGATAGCACGCTCTTTAACAATATGACCCTGTGAATACACAGGCCGAGGCGAGTGCTTCGGGGTGCAGGCAGAAGCTAACCTTCTCGGCGAAGGAGCTTGGCAATGAGTACGCGATCGGAGTTAGTCGCCCGACTGTCTGCACCACCCAAGCACTCATCGAGGAATACCCATGAACAGAAATCAACGCCGTATGGCTGCATTTAACGCCAAGAAATCAGCTGAGCAGATCGGGCAGCAGCGTTTTGAACGCAAACTGACGCAGGCTATGACCGGCTGTTCTGGCCGCGTACTGAAAGCCGTTACACAGGCGCCGAACTGGCGCGTTAAGGATCAGCCAAGCGCTGACAATATCTGCCTGGGCGATGTGGCTATCTACAACGCCGGGTTCCGCAAGAAAACAGACAGCGTTTCAGCGAGGTGAGTATGAGAATTGACGTAAAAGTGACGGACGGCGAGCTGGACGAAATGGGTCTGACTGAGAATGAGTTAATGCATGCTATCGCTAAAGACCTAGATACCTCAAGAGATTATGCAGGGTTTAATGTGCATGTTTCGATATGCGATTTTTCTGACGAATCAGTTTTCGAATAGGCCGCATAAGCGGCTTTTTTTACGCCTTCATTCAGGGAAAACATCATAGCCGGAGGGTTTTTGAGCAAAAAGAAAGAGAAGAAAGAAACGCCCGCGCAGCTCGCTGACGGTGCAAAAAACTGGCAGGTAGCGTGTGATAACTGTGGGCAGAAACCCACGGTTCACCCTACTAGGCTGTGCGGGCCATGCTGTTTCGGTGAATCGGAAACCGCTGGCGGCAACTGGTAGCAACCCAATGGCTTGTTGCGGCAGGCCATGACGATGTTACCCATCATCCACTGCCATATTTGCCCTCTTCGCGAGGGCTTTTTTATGCCCACAGGAGAGGAAAATGAGCGAAACAACGGATATTGCAGTACTCGAAATCAAACCAGAGCAGGCTCCGGCGCTGTATGTGCCGAACGGACTCGACAATTACCTTGCGCAGATTCGCCAGCAGGTGAATGAGGTGCCTGACCTGACCACGGCTAAAGGTCGGGCGCGGGTAGCATCACTGGCGGCGCTGGTATCACGTAGTAAAACGGCGGTAGAGAAACCGGGGCGCGACTACCTCCGGCATTTGAAAGAAGCGGTAAAGCCCGCTGAAGCGGAATTACGCCGCTGGGTTGCTGAATGTGATGCGCTGCGTGACGAAACGCGCCGCCCGCTCACCGAGTGGGAAGCAGAGCAGGATCGCATCAAGGCCGAAAACCAAATGAACGAATGGCATGCTGAAGCGCTGGAGATGAATGAGGCTCGAGACAAAGCGCTGGCGGAGCGCATCGAATCGGATCATGAAATCGCCCTGCTGTTGAATGACAAATTCGACCGGGAAGCCGCTGAGGCAAAAGCTGAAGCTGAGCGCCAGCGCATTGCTCAGGAAGAAGAGTTAAAGCGTCAGGCAGATGAGCGGGTACGTGTTGAAGCAGAGGCAGCAGCGCAGCGTGAACGTGATGAGGCAGCCCGCCGGGAAGCTGCACTGAAAGCCCAAGCTGAGCAGGCTGAACGTGACAGCCTGGCTGCGCAGGAGAAGGCAGAGCGCGAAGCCAAAGAAGCGGCTGAGCATGCCGAGCGCCAGCGTATCGAAGCTGGACAACGCGCAGAACGCGAAAAGCAGGAAGCCATTGCCGCAGAGCGCCGCCGTGCCGAACAGGCTGAAGCCGCACGCCTAGCTGAAGAAAAGCGGATCGCCGATGAAGCCGCCGCCCGTGCCGCAGATGTGCAGCACCGCAAAACCGTTAATAACAAAGCGCTGGCTGACCTTGTGTCTGCCGGTCTTACCGAAGAACTGGCCCGCGTCGTTATCACTGCGATTGCAAAGGGCGAAGTAACCGCAGTCCGAATCACCTACTAACCAAAACCTAAAAATAATCCCAGGAGTCCGCGATGACATTAGCCATCACGGGCGGTGCCGTCGCGCCCCGCCCTTTTCACCCTATCAACAGCATCCAGTTTCACCGCTCCAACATTCTTACCAGCGCGTCATTTACCCCGCCGCCGCGTAAAAGCTGGCTGCAGCGTCTCTGGGAAATCCTCAAAGCGGAGGGTCGCCCATGAATGCTTACCTTGCTCAGGATCGACTGAAAGACCAGCAGGACGCAGCAGAGCAGCAGGAGGCCAAGCGCGTCTCACGCATTGACGTTATCGCGGCAAGCCTTGCAAACCAGTATCCGGAAGACATTACTGATTTTGCCGCAATGCTGAACTTGCCGATTGAGATACGCATGTTTCTGCGTGGAACGCAGGCCCAGGACGAATACGCGGCTTTCGTTGATCGGCTGGCGCGCCTGCAGGCTGAAGAACATGACCAGCTCATTGAGATCGGCTTTATGGAGGAGCACTGATGGAGCCGGGCCTCTATCTCGATATCAGCAACGAGGACTATCACGCCGGGGCTGGCGTCAGCAAATCGCAGCTGGACGATATACTGGTTAACCCGGCGATCTTCAGGTGGCGGCAGGATGCCCCGGTCGATACCGAAAAACTGAAAGCCCTGGACATGGGCACCGCCCTGCACTGCCTGCTGCTGGAGCCGCAGGAATTCGATAAGCGCTTTATCGTGGCCCCGGAATTTAACCGGCGCACGACCGCAGGCAAGGAAGATGAAAAGCGATTTTTGCAAAGCTGCGACGACAGCGGTATGACGATTATGGATGCCGAACAGGGCCGGAAATTAAAGCTGATGCGCGAGAGCGCGCTGGCGCATCCGGCGGCCCGCTGGCTGTTGGAGGCTGACGGCCATTGCGAGGCGTCAATTTACTGGAACGACGAACAGACAGGCGAACTTTGCCGGTTCCGGCCGGACAAATTCCTCAACGGTCAACCGGTCGTTGTCGACGTGAAAAAGGTTGCGGATATGGACCGCTTCCCGCGACACGTCGAAGAATTTCGCTATCACATGCAGGATGCCATGTACCGCGAGGGCTTTTACCGGCACTTCGGCGAATACCCCATGTTTATCTTCATCGCCGTAAGCGAAAACATCGACTGTGGCCGTTACCCCACGCGCGTTTACCAGCTCAGCGAAGAAGACACCGCCGCAGGCTTTGAATTGTTTCGGCGCAGCCTGGACACCTATCACGAATGCCGCACGACCGATAGCTGGGGCGGCATTGAAGAAATCACCCGCCCGGCCTGGGCGAAGAAAAAGGATTACTCATGAGCAACGAAATCATCCACGCTCCGGTTAACGAGGCCGACACCAAAGCGGCCATCTTCAGCCCGTCAGGACTGCAAAAGCTTCAGGCATTCGCTGAAGTAATGGCGCAGGGCAAAACGACCGTCCCGGCACATCTGGCAGGAAAACCAGCAGACTGCCTGGCGGTGGCGCTACAGGCTGCGCAGTGGGGAATGAACCCATTCGCCGTAGCGCAAAAGACGCACCTGGTAAACGGCACGCTGGGCTATGAGGCGCAGCTGGTCAACGCAGTAGTTACCAGCTCTACAGCCGTTCAGGGTCGATTTAAATACGAGTACGGTGGTAGCTGGGAAAACTTCCGTCCGGGCCCGCCCAATGCGGAAAATGAAAAAGGGCTGTGCGTTCGTGTCGGTGCCGTGCTGCGTGGCGAAACGGATATCACGTGGGGCGAGCCACTTTACATGGAGTTCGTTACCACGCGTAACTCCCCCCTCTGGAAGACGGCGCCGAAGCAGCAGCTGGCCTATCTGGCCGTGAAGTACTGGGCCCGCCTCTACTGCCCGGACGTCATTTTGGGCGTCTACACGCCGGACGAGTTCGAGCAGAAAGAGCGTATCGAGCGCGACGTTACCCCGGCCCGCACCCGGCAGGATTTGAACAACCTCATCAACCAGAAGCCAGCCGACGCGGCACCTACAGAAAGTGTACATGCAGAAGCCCGATCGCCAGAAGAGTTGCTGAAAGACTTCACCGAAGCGGCAAGCAAAGCTTCAGGCATAGATGAACTGGACAAGCTCTACAGGTACGCTGCCCGGAAGCTGGCTGGCGATACTGAAAAGCTGGATTTAGCCACTGACGTATACAGCATCCGCCGCGACGAACTGGCCGAAGCCACGCAATAACCCTCCCCGGCCATCTGGCCCAACAGGAGCTATGAAATGACACCGGAACAAATTCAGAAACTGGCTGATGGCCTGCCGCCATCATGCATGGGCAAGGATCACGAAGAAGTAGTGGTGTGGCTGGCAAAACAACATATCGCCCTTCAGCAGCAGGTGAACGCGCTGGCGGCTGAGAATAAGGTTTTAGATAGCGCGATTGGTGCAATAGCAAATGCTTACGAGACAGGCGTTTCGGATATTTTGGCACAAGAAATAGATACCGCTGTGAATATCGAAACGCCAGTAACCGACGCCATCAAGCGCCAATGGATGGCAAAAGGTGTTGAAGAATTTGGTAAATATATTGCTCTCTATCACAGTGATTCAGTTCACCATGCAAAACAGTTCGCCGCCCAGCTCCGCCAGCCAGAGGAGAAAGGCCAATGAAATCGGTTAAGCGATACGACGGTAAAATTGAGCACTGCGACAATGGCGGCTACGTCACCTTTGCAGATTACAAGAAGCTTGAGGCAAGGCTGGAAAATGCAGAGGGAAGAGAAAGGAAGCACTGCAAACGCGCTGACACAGCAGAAGCAGAACTAGCGCGCCGGGATGCGCAGGAGCCTTGCCCGCGATGCGGCGTTAGGTCTTCCAGGCCTAATGGTGAGCACTACTGCCACAAGCAAGCAGAACCACGACCTGCAGCGCCGCAGGAATGGACAGACAAGCAGTGCCTTGAATTTATTAGCATAGCTTTCAGGCATGCAGAAATATCAGGTGACATTCAGATGGATGATATCCGGTTAGGCATAAAAATGGTTAACGCTGGCGGGGAGACTGCAGAATGAGCAACCCAATCACGATCGGATGTAGCCCACTGACAAACACCATTTTTGCAGGCCGCGCGAAGCAATTTAAAGGCGCGGCGCCGGGAGCAATGAAGTTTACCGGCGAGAAGTTCGATGTTACCCAGCAGGCTCTGGCGGCTGTTGCTCAGCACATGGTAACGCGTGACGACATTTTGCTTATCCCCATGCCAGATGGTCGGGTGATTCATCTGCGGGCTGATATCAAAGATGCCACCCCATGATAGCCATCAAACTCGCATTCATAGCCCTGATAGCGTGGGCTGTGTGGAAAGACTGAGCAAGTTAAGTTATGGTTAAATACCCTACTTAGTTTGGAAAAAAAATGTCTGATATATTTGATACAGCCTACGCACACAGAATTGCCAAGGGTTTGAAAGATAAAATAGTTAATGATATTGATGGCTCAGGTTTTATATCTCGCGGGATATTAGAAGCAATAAGACTTCTTGAAAATGAGAGTATTGCCCAATCAACAAAAGCCATGCTACACAAAGAAAGAAAATTAAAAGGTTTACTATCTGATTACTGGCATATTCACGTATCAGAGGATCACTTAACTAGGACTTATAATAATATTGGCAATAATAACCCAACGCCAATAAAAAACCCATCACCTGATGAAGTTATAGAACAATCAGTTAGAAGTGTTTTCTTAAGGTATTTAAAAAGCAATAACATACCCTATACAGATGGCGACAATGACCATTTGACCGCAGCCATTAAAAGTAGCGCCAAATCGCAAAAAGAAGGGTTTGACAAGACTCTTTCAAGCCTTCGTGAGCAAATAAATCCGCTAATACAAAAACTTTTTTTCTCTAACAATAAAAACTCCGGGGATTGGCTTATATACTGGAAAAACGATGAGGGTGAGAATTATTATTTAGAGCACTCGGTTCACATTGACGCTAATGACGAATCAATGCAAAAGGAAATGAAAGAATTATTAGACGAAAGGCTCTTATCACTTAAGTGATTAAAGAACTGAATTGAAAACCACCCAAGCGGTGGTTTTTTTACGCCCAAATTCAGGAGTTACCCATGTACGCAGATCAGTTAGATGAGGCAGCAGCACGCGAGCAGCAGATGATAGAGGTGGCCCTGGCTAACCGCAAGAAGCCACAGATGGTATACACCGGCGAGTGTCACTGGTGCGAAGAGTCGATCGCCTCCGGTCACTATTGTGATGCGGATTGCCGCCACGACCATGAGGTGTTTTTGTGGGCTGAAAGCCAAAGGAGAGTGTCATGAGCATTGAATGGGATGGTACAGGGTTGCCGCCGGTTGGGTGTGAATTTGAGTATTACGCTGGCCCGCGATGGAATAAAGCATTAATGAAGTATGCGGGAGAAAAGTTTGCAATTGTTGATATTGATGGATATGGAGAGAGTTGGTTGCGAGTCTCAGTAATCAAAACCAGACCGATCCGCACCGAAGCAGAGCGCAGACGTAGCGAATTGTGCGACCGCATCTATGGGGCAATGACGAAAGCTGATCGCGAAGGTAATCGCAGCGATATGGCTGAGTCAGTTTACGATGCCATCGCGGCCGGTAAAATCCCCGGCATAAGGCTGGCCGATGACACCAGCGACTGAAAACGCCCTGCGGTCAGTCGCCCGAAATTGCCGATCGGAAATACTGTCAGCCAAAGCCGAAGCGCCCAAATCAGAGCACGACCGCATTACCACCCTTCTGTTGGACAAATACACAAAACTAATCACCGCGCTGCCGCCTGGCAGATACCCGGCCAGACAATGGCTGGTCTACTTCGTGCGCGTGGTGGATAAGGAGATGAAAGCGTGAAGAATCGTTTTTACATGATTTGCAAAAGGGACACCGTAGGCAGTAATGCTTCCTTCTGGTGTCACAATGGGCACGGATATAACACCAATATCGACAAGGCGCATGTTTATACACTGGAGGAGGCTCAGAGCCATTGGAACACCGGGCGCGAGATTGATCAGCCAGTTTGTGCTGACAGTGTTGATGCTCTGGCAGTTGTTCACGTTGACCACCAGCACGTACCCGGTGAATCAGTATTTGAGCCGGGTTGCAGCCAATATGTTGCCTTCCAGAAAGGGCGCTGGGACGGCAACGACCTGTACTGGCTGCGCAATGGCGACCTGCCGACGACAGACTTCACGCAGGCGACCATTTTCGATAAGCCAGGCGACACAGCTAATCTTGTCTGGCTGCCATTTAGCGTAACTGATGCAGTGAAGCGCCGCACGTTCCCGATCGCCATGCTTGATCACCGCCGAATGGTTCAAGGTGCCGGGTTGCGTATCCCAGCACATATTCAGCGTTTAAGGCGCCGTAAAAACTCCAGCGGGAAAACTCGCTTTAACTGCCCGGAGTGCGGGCGTATTCACTGGCAGTTCGATCCTTACGATTTTGAAGGTTGCAACGATAGCAGCTGTGAAGCATGGAGATTTAACCGCCGCACCCTGTAATCACCCTCCCCCACATCATCGCAACCAAATAATCGAGGTCAATATGGAAGCGTACTCACTTACGCTCGATGAGGCCTGCGCGTTTCTCGGTATCTCGCGCCCGACGGCCAGCAACTGGATCCGGTCAGGGCGCCTTACCGCGACACGCAAAGACCCGAGCAAAAATAAATCGCCTTACCTGGTCACGCGGCAGGCGTGTATTGCCGCGCTGAATAATCCGTTGCACACTGTCGCCGTGAGCGCGGCTGATGCACATGAGGAGAAATCACCATGTCGATCTTCCGCAGGGGTGAAATTTGGTACGCCAGTTTCACAACATCGGGCGGCAAAAGAGTTAAGCA
This sequence comes from Erwinia sp. TECH1, assembly GCF_054057575.1. Classification (NCBI taxonomy): domain Bacteria; kingdom Pseudomonadati; phylum Pseudomonadota; class Gammaproteobacteria; order Enterobacterales; family Erwiniaceae; genus Erwinia; species Erwinia sp. TECH1. Next base: position 2,765,657 of record NZ_JBSRZK010000001.1, read on the forward strand.
ATCTCTTGGCACGTCCGACAAGCAGCAGGCGCAGGAACTCCACGACAGGCTAAAAGCTGAGTCATGGAGAATCGTTAAGTTGGGAGAGCCGGTCTCTATGACATTCGAAGAGGCCTGCGTTCGCTGGATACACGAGAAGTCAGAAAAGAAAAGTCTCGATGACGATAAGCACATCATTAAATTTTGGCTTGAGTCGATGGCAGGAAAGCAACTGAGGGATATCACTGAAAGGGAAATCTACGCGGCGGTAGCGAAGATAGAAAATCGCAATCACTTTAACCGTTGGAAGCAGAGAGCAGAGGCTTGTGCAAAAAGAGGAACACCAGCTCCAGAATACAAGCCTAAGCTTGCTTCACAGGGCACAAGGATAAAGCGCCTCTCCTTCATCAGGTCTCTCCTGCGGGCAGCTGAAAGAGACTGGAAAGCGCTGGACAGAGCGCCGGTTGTAAAAGTCCCCGTAGCAAAGGAAAGGCGGATCAGATGGCTGAAGCCTGAAGAGGCGCAGCGCCTGATTAAAGAGTGCTCTGAGCCTCTAAAATCTACCGTAGAGTTTGCGCTATGTACCGGCCTGAGGCGCTCAAATATCACTAACCTGAAGTGGGAGCAGATTGACCTGCAGAAGAGGATGGCGTGGATTTATGCGGATGAGAGTAAATCAGGCAGGGCAATTGGCGTTGCCCTGAATGATACAGCCTGCACGGTATTGAGAAAGAATATCGGCAGGAATGACGAATACGTTTTCGCATACGTAGATACAGTTAAACACGATAACGGTGAAGTGACAAAAACTACACGGCCCGTAAGAAGCAATACCAATACCGGGTGGAGAGCGGCTTTAAAGCGGGCTGGGATAGAAGATTTCAGATTTCACGATCTGAGACACACCTGGGCATCGTGGTTGATTATGGCTGGCGTTCCCATCTCCGTTCTGCAGGAAATGGGTGGCTGGCAAAATATCAACATGGTAAGGCGATACGCTCACTTTTCATCAGGCCATTTGTCCCTGCACGCCAGGCGTATTGATGATATTTTTAACCAGAATGTCCCAAATCTGTCCCACACTGATTTTAAGAGTGGAACAAACAACAATTAAGGTTTTGATATGTCTAAGGAAATAATCAGGGTTGAACCGGTTGAACACCGCATGTCGGAAGCGGTTGTGCATAACGATACGATTTATTACACCAGCGTGCCGGAAAACCTGGAGGAGGACGCCGAAGCGCAGACGGCTAACGCGCTGGCCGTAATCGACCGCATCCTGACCCGCCTGGGCTCGGATAAAAGCCGTATTCTGGACGCCACGATTTTTCTGGTACACAAAGAGGATTTTCCGGCGATGAACCGCGCCTGGGACGCCTGGGTGTCGCCAGGCAACGCGCCGGTGCGCTGCACCGTGCAGGCCGGCCTGATGAACCCGAAATATCTGGTTGAGATCAAGATCGTCGCCGCCAGATAAACTTATGGCGCACCGGGTGGTGCGCCATTTACTTACTCTTCTTCTTCGTCGTCAGCGTGGTGAGCGTCGTGGTAGTTAGCCCGCTCGCGCGCCTCGTCTTCATCCTCTTCATCTTCATCGTCAAAACGAACGGCAATCATCTCGCCCGTGTGCGTTTCGCGAATTTCAGCCGCCACCAGCTGGATAGCCTGTCCGCTGCTCATGCCGTCGGCCATCAGCTCCTGGATACGCTCCACTGCCTGCTGTTGCTGCTCAAGCGACAGCGCCGGTAAACCACTAATCATAATTGCTCCTGTTTCAGTCGCGGGAATTATTCCACGCGTAACAAACAGATGCCAGCAGCAGAAAAATATGTCAGGCTTGCTGCCTGTTTTAGTTCTGATCTGCCTTAATCATGCCACCTGTTTATTATCCTCTGGAGTATACGCCCGAATCGCTCGGGGATCTGTTTACTGTTGTCGCCCATCAGCCCTGGGCGATGCTGCTGGACTCCGGCTTTGCGGAACACAGCGACAATCGCTTCGATATTATGGTCGCCGACCCCGTCGCCACGCTGACCACCTGCGGCGGTCTGACCTGCGTAGTACGTGACGGCCTGGTGACGGAAAGCGAACAGGATCCGCTCGTTCTGCTGCATCAGACGTTGCAGGAGAGCAATTTGCAGGCGGCTGAAAGCAGCGACTACCCTTTTCAGGGCGGCGCGCTGGGGCTGTTCGGCTATGATCTGGGGCGGCGGTTCGAGAAGCTGCCGCAGCGGGCGAAGCCGGATTTAACCACGCCGGATATGGCCGTGGGCATTTACGACTGGGCGCTGATTGCCGATCACCATCGCCAGACCCTGACGCTGATCACGCATGGCGACGCCGCGCAACGGCTGCGCTGGCTCGATGAACAAACGCCGCAGGTGCCCGAGCCTTTTCGCCTGACCAGCGCCTGGGCTTCCAATATGAGTCGTGAAGCCTACGGCGAGAAGTTCCGTCAGGTTCAGGCATGGCTGCGCAGCGGCGACTGCTATCAAATCAATCTGGCCCAGCGCTTTCAGGCCAGCTACAGCGGCGATGAATGGCAGGCATACAGATCGCTGACCCGCCAGAACCGTGCGCCCTTCAGCGCCTTTCTTCGCCTGCCGGACAGCGCCATCTTAAGCCTTTCGCCCGAACGCTTTCTGCATATGGCGGCGGGCGAAATCGAAACTCGCCCAATTAAGGGCACGCTGCCGCGCCTGAGCGATCCCCAGGCCGATCGCCGTCAGGCGGAGAAGCTGGCGCAGTCGCCTAAGGATCGGGCGGAAAACCTGATGATTGTCGACCTGCTGCGCAACGATATTGGCCGCGTAGCCGTACCCGGCACGGTAAAAGTGCCGGAGCTGTTTGTCGTAGAGCCTTTCCCGGCGGTGCATCATCTGGTCAGTACCATTACCGGCACGCTGAAACCCGGGCTTACGGCCTGCGCTCTGCTGCGCGCCTGTTTCCCTGGCGGATCTATCACCGGTGCGCCTAAAGTACGGGCAATGGCTATTATCGATGAGCTTGAACCGCACCGCCGCAACGCCTGGTGCGGCAGCATCGGTTATCTCAGCGTCTGCGGCCGCATGGATACCAGCATCACCATCCGCACCCTGACGGCGGAAAACGGCCAGCTTTACTGTACCGCTGGCGGCGGTATCGTGGCCGACAGCGACGAGCAGGCGGAATATCAGGAAACGTTCGATAAGGTAAACCGCATTCTTCCCTGTCTGGAGCACTATCATGCCTGACGCGTCACCGGCGCTGGAGCGTTTTATCACCCGTTTTCAGCTACAGCGGCCCGAGCCTGCCGTGCCTCAGCTGCCCACGCGCCAGGCGGCGGTGCTGGTGCCGATTATTAACCGTCCGCGTCCTGCGCTGCTGCTGACCCGACGCGCCGCCACGCTGCGCAAGCATGCCGGGCAGGTCGCCTTCCCCGGCGGGATGCGGGATAATGAAGATCGGTCACTGATTTACACCGCGCTGCGCGAAGCGCAGGAAGAGGTCGCTATTCCGCCTGAAAGCGTAAAGGTGATCGGCGTGCTGCCGCCCGTGACCAGCAGCACCGGTTTTCAGGTTACGCCGGTAGTAGGCATTCTGCCTGATAATCTTGCCTGGCACGCCAATGAAGCGGAGGTGGAATCGGTTTTTGAGATGCCGCTTCAGGAAGCACTCCGGCTGGGGCGCTATGCACCGCTGGATATCCAGCGCCACGGCATAACACACCGGATCTGGCTTTCCTGGTTTGACGACTATTTTATCTGGGGCATGACTGCGGGCATTATCCGCCAGCTCAGCCTGCAGGTAACAGAGTAGCGGTTTCGCACAAAATAGCGTCGCTTGCCCGCTTTGCCAGAGCTTTACAGCAAAACGGCAAAGAAATTCCCTCTTTTAGTTTGCCTTACCCCTTCACAATTAGCGTAAATCCTTTATATTGCAGCGCAAAAGACCGGCCCCGAATCATAGCGGGCCGGTTTTTGTTTGCCTTAGTTCAGGTCAGGCAGAAAAAAGCAGCGGACGCCAGTGTGATGCAGCCCGCAATAACTTTTCTGTCTGCAGAAGATTAGTTTATTTCATGCGACTATCGTTCACATGATGATTACCATTAAATATTATCCAGCGATTAACTGCGGACCCGGGAGCAGAATGTGATTAGCGTTTTCGACATGTTTAAGATCGGCATAGGCCCATCCAGTTCCCATACGGTGGGGCCGATGAAAGCCGGCAAACAGTTTGTTGACGATCTGGTCAGCCTGGGCAAATTAACCGATGTGACGCGCATCGCCGTCGACGTTTACGGTTCGCTTTCTCTGACCGGTAAAGGGCACCACACCGATATCGCGATTATTATGGGCCTGTCGGGCGCCTCGCCGGAAAGTGTGGATATCGACGGCATTCCGGCCTTTATTCGTGATGTAGAGGCGCGACAGCGTCTGCTGCTGGCCGGCGGCGCGCACGAAGTCGATTTTCCACGCGAAGGCGGCATGGTGTTTCGCAGCGATAATCTCTCCCTGCATGAAAACGGTATGCGCATTCATGCCTTCTCGGGCGACGAGCTGATTTACAGCAAAACCTACTATTCCATCGGCGGCGGCTTTATCGTCGATGAAGAGCATTTCGGCCAGTCCACGCTGAACGAAGTGTCGGTGCCCTATCCGTTCAACTCGGCGAAAGAGATGCTGGCCCACTGTCATGAAACCGGCCTGTCGCTTTCCGGTATGGTGATGAAGAACGAACTGGCGCTGCACAGCCGGGCGGAGATCGAACACTATTTCGCGGACGTCTGGCAGAGCATGCGCGACTGTATCGATCGCGGCCTGAATACCGAAGGCGTTCTGCCTGGCCCGCTGCGCGTACCGCGCCGCGCCGCCCGCGCTGCGCCGTTTGCTGGTTTCCTCCGACAAACTTTCCAGCGATCCTATGAACGTGATCGACTGGGTAAACATGTTTGCGCTGGCCGTTAACGAAGAGAACGCGGCGGGCGGCCGGGTGGTGACGGCCCCAACCAACGGCGCCTGCGGCATCGTGCCGGCCGTGCTGGCCTATTACGATCACTTTATCGCTTCGGTCAGTCCCGATATTTTTATCCGCTATTTTATGGCGGCGGGCGCTGTCGGCATCCTGTACAAGATGAACGCCTCGATTTCCGGCGCGGAAGTGGGCTGCCAGGGCGAGGTCGGCGTGGCCTGTTCAATGGCGGCGGCGGGTCTGGCCGAGCTGCTGGGCGCCAGCCCGGAGCAGGTTTGCGTGGCGGCGGAAATCGGCATGGAGCACAACCTGGGCCTGACCTGCGATCCGGTTGCGGGTCAGGTGCAGGTTCCCTGCATCGAACGTAACGCCATTGCTTCGGTAAAAGCGATTAACTCCGCGCGCATGGCGATGCGGCGTACCAGTGAGGCACGCGTTTCGCTGGATAAAGTGATCGAAACGATGTATGAAACCGGCAAGGATATGAACGCCAAATACCGTGAAACTTCCCGCGGCGGCCTGGCGATAAAAGTACAGTGTGACTGATTTTCCGCCAGCGCCTTCTGCGGCGCTGGCGCTTTCCTTTTCCCTCTATTTCTGCTGTTGGCAACCCGCTGTTTAACCCCGTTTTTCATTTCTCAGGACTAAACTTAATCTTACTTTTGCCGATAACAGGCTGGTTCGCGTTTCGCTTTAAGGATGGTCATTAATGCAAGTGTCACAGGAAGCCACTGGGGCGTTTCGCCGCAGACGCTTGTTAATTGCTGTGGTAGTCGCCGCGCTGGTGCTTATCCTTACCCTGGCTTTACGCTTTATCGTCGAAAAAAATCATATCGAAAAGCTGTCGCACACTTTTGCCAGCAAAGCGATCCAGCGTTTCGATCGCCTTTTTTCGCCGCTTGACGTGGCGGCTAATAATACGCAGGGGCTGGTGGGCCTGCCGTGCGATCAGGTTCGTTTTCCGCTGGTAGAAAAGCTGGCCTCGCTGCAAACCGTGCGATCAATTATCCTGGTCGATCGGGACAATATGTACTGTTCCAGCATTTATGGCAGTACCAATCTTGCCTTCAGCGCCACCTATCCCGAACTGGCCGTAAACAATCAGCGAATGTTGCTAAGCACCGACGATCATCTGCTTAAGGGATCACCGGTACTGCTGCTGTGGACGCCGCTGGAAGCAGGCAACAGGGCCGGGATCCTGCAACTCGTTAATATCGAGCTGATGAGCAACTACCTGCTTGAGCCTGAGTTGCCGTGGGTGGAACGCGTTATTTTCAACGTAGGCGAACACAGCCTGGAATACGGCAATCCCCTGATTGAAAAAGCGCTGCCGTCCGAGGATGAAGTCAGCTATCAGGACGCCTCGCTGCGCTATCCTTTTTCCGTCACGCTGTATGGGCCGGCGCCCGCCAGGCTGGCGCTGCTGGCGCTGCCTGAACAGCTGCCGCTGGCGCTGCTGCTGAGCCTGCTGTCCGGCTACATTGTCTGGCTGGCGACCGCGAACCGCATGAGCCTTGCCTGGCAGATCAGCTACGGCATTAACGCGCGTGAATTTATGGTGTACTGCCAGCCGCTGATTAACGCCCGCAGCGGCGAATGCGAAGGCATCGAGCTGCTGCTGCGCTGGCATAACGACCGCCAGGGCTGGGTATCGCCGGATCTTTTTATTCCGCTGGCCGAGCGGCATAATTTAATCGCGCCGCTGACGCGTTATGTGTTAACCGAGGTGGTCAGCCAGCTGCCGCTGCTGCCGGCCCGCTCCGATTTCCATATTGCCATCAACGTCGCTTCCAGCCATTTTCATGACCGGCAAATCGTGACGGATTTGAAGCAGCTCTGGTGGCCGGCGAACCCGGCTCCGCAGCTGATTGTGGAACTGACCGAGCGCGATGCGCTGCCGGAGGTTGACCAGCGCGTGGTGGCTCAGCTGCGCCAGAACGGCGTGAAGCTGGCGATTGACGATTTCGGCACCGGCCACAGTTCGCTCTCCTATCTGAAAACGCTCAGCCCGGACGTGCTGAAAATCGATAAGGTTTTTACCGCGGCGATAGGGACAGACGCGATTAACGCGACCGTTACGGATATGGTGATTTCCCTGGCGCAGCGGCTGAATATCAGCCTGGTTGCGGAAGGCGTGGAAACGGCAGCTCAGGCGGCCTACCTGCGTGAGAAAGGCGTGGATGTGTTGCAGGGATATCTGTTTGCCCGACCGATGCCGCTGGAAAGTTTCCCTCAGTGGCTTAGCGAACATCAGCCGCCCGGCGGCGGCTGATGTGTCGTCAGGTTTAGCCTTCTTCCACCGGGGCTTTTTCCCGCGTCACGCGGACCAGATCAATACGATAGTCGGTAGCAGAGACAATCTGGAAGGCGAACGGCGGCAGTGCTATTACCTCGCCCGCCTGGGGCAGCTGGCCTTTCTGGGCAATCAGCAGTCCCGCCAGCGAAGCATGATCGTCTGCCGGCTTCACCAGCATCTGGGTATCCAGCAGCTGCTGCAAAGAATGCAGATCGGTGCCGCCCTTCACCAGCCAGCCTTCGCCATCAGCGACGATATCAGGCGTTTCATCCTCATCCGGGAACTCGCCCGCAATCGCCTCCAGCACGTCCAGCGGCGTTATCAGACCCTGCACCACGCCGAACTCATTGCTTACCACCACAAAGCTGCCCCTGGCGCGACGCAGCACGCCCAGCAGATTGATCGGATCCAGCGTTTCCGGCACGATCACCGGCGGCATAGCGGCAGCGTAGGTGGCGACATCAATGCCCTGATCCAGGGCCACCAGCAGCTCTTTTGCCCGCACGACGCCGACAATCTCATCCAGCTCTCCCCGGCAGACGGGGAACAGGCTGTGCGGCGTATCCAGCAGCTGAACGCGGATTTCATCCGCCGGACGCTCGGCGTTGACCCAGGAAATATCACCGCGCGGCGTCATAATGCTGCGTACCGAGCGCGAGGCCAGCGTCAGCACGCCGTTAATCATATAACGCTCTTCATCTTTAAAGGTTTCCTGCGGCATCAGCTTGAGGGTTTCGCTCTCCTGTTCGCCGTTATCCGTATGGCCGCCGCGTCGTCCCCCCATAAGCCGCTGAATAGCTTCGGCGGTACGCTCACGCATCGGTCTTTTGGACTGATGGCGAAGAAAATTCACCCGCGCGATCTGGTTAAACAGCTCGATCAGAATAGAGAAGCCGATAGCCGCGTAGAGGTAGCCTTTTGGAATATGGAAGCCAAAGCCTTCCGCCACCAGGCTAAGCCCGATCATCAACAGGAAGCTGAGGCAGAGCACCACGACCGTAGGATGCGCGTTGACAAATCGGGTCAGCGGTTTTGAGGCCAGCAGCATTACGCCCATCGCGATCACTACCGCCGTCATCATAATCGCCAGGTTGTTGACCATGCCAACGGCGGTGATCACCGCATCCAGCGAGAAGACGGCATCCAGCACCACAATCTGGATAACCACGGACCAAAAGCTGGCATAGCCCTTAGCGCCTCCGCCGATGTGCTCACGGTTTTCCAGCCTTTCATGCAGCTCCATCGTCGCTTTGAACAGCAGAAAGAAACCGCCGACCAGCAGGATCAGATCGCGCCCCGAAAAGCTGAAATCCGCGACGCTGAACAACGGACGCGTCAGGGTCACCATCCAGGAGATCAGAGAAAGCAGACCCAGACGCATAATCAGCGCCAGAGACAGGCCTATCAGACGGGCTTTATCACGCTGCTTTGGCGGCAGCTTATCGGCCAGGATGGCGATAAAAACCAGGTTATCTATTCCCAACACGATTTCAAGGACGACCAGCGTCAGCAGACCGGCCCAGATTGACGGGTCTAAGAGAAATTCCATGACAGGCTCCGAACAGAGATAGGGGAAAAAGAAACTGGCAACACCATCGCGCAGCTTATGGCTGGAGACAAGGAAAGATAAGCGCCATCAAAAGGCAAAGTCAGAGTGGCCGCGTAGGCCGGTGGCTTAGTTAAACAACTTCGGTGACGATCCATAGGGAGGGCGCAGGCCCGTGGCTCCTGTAAAAATTAAGGAGTTCTACTGTAAACAGCGCACGGGACAACGTCAAAATATTTGCTTACATTTACAGAAGACCGTTCAGTCACAAACGGCCCTGCTCCGCTATTCGCCAGAAGAAGGCGCCTCTGTCTGCTGCGCAGCCTCAGGCTTTTCCTTTTGCCACAGGCGCAGCGTAAAGTCCGTTTCAACCTCAAACGACGGCGTGGTAGCCAGCACGCCCCAGACTTCAGGACGGGCGCGCCACGCAAAAGGCGTCATCTGCAAGAGTGCGGCGGACGTCTCACTGTTAAGGCTCATTAAATAATTAAGCGAATGCTGCTCTACCAGCGTAAAGCCCGGCAACGCTTCGGGCGTTTCATCATGCAGGCGTGCTTCCTGATAGATTAGCTCTTTGAACTGCAGCAGGTGACGCGGCCCCGGCGTAACGGTCAGGACGTAGCCGTGGGGCTTTACTACCCGCGCCAGCTCCTCCGCCTTGCAGGGCGCATAGATACGCAGCACGGCATCAAACTGTTCGCTGGCAAACGGCAGCCGGTGGCTGGACGCCACGCAAAAACGAACGTTGCGATAGCGTTTAGCGCCAGCACGCACCGCGACTCTGGATACATCCAGCGCGTGGACTTCCGCCTCGCCGTTTTTTTGCAGCATATCGGCCACCGCGTGGGTGTAGTAGCCTTCGCCACAGCCAATATCGAGCACGCTGGCGTTTTCGGGCGGCAGGATGCGCTGGAAAATATCGCAGACGCTGGACTGGAGAGGCTGATAGTGCCCGGCATCCAGAAATTCACGTCGCGCCTGCATCATCTCGGCGCTGTCGCCCGGCTGCTTAGATCGCTTGTGCTGCACCGGCAGCAGATTGACGTAGCCCTCTTTTGCCCGATCGAACTGATGCCGGTTCTCACATCGCCAGCCGGAAGCATCGGGCAGCAAGGGATGATGGCAAAGCGGGCAAAGATAAGACATAACAACTCTCCGGTAACGTTAAGAGCGGCAGTTTACCGGAAATATGCAGGCCAGGGCAGGTTTTCATGGCCGGAAAGGAAAAAGCCCCGCCGATACCGGCAGGGCTTTATTATTCTGATGCTTGCCTGAACCGTCGCGCGGGCAACGGCAAGATCGAAAATTAGATAGCGGTGACGTTCACAGCAGCAGGGCCTTTCTGGCCGTCCTGAATTTCGAACTCAACGTTCTGGCCTTCAGCCAGAGTTTTGAAGCCATTGCCCTGGATAGCAGAGAAGTGTACGAACACGTCTTTGCTGCCGTCTGCAGGGGTAATGAAGCCAAAACCTTTAGACTCGTTGAACCACTTAACCTGACCTTTAATCTTTGCCATTTTGCAAATTCCTTAGAGTGTTAATTCGCCCGGGGGCGTGACGTACAGAAAAATCAGAGACACAACTGCATGAGGCATAAATTAAGGCTCGGCAAGGAAGCGGTATTCAACGTAACGTCTTTACTCAGAACTTCTTTACTGAAGATGCCATACATAAACAGAACTGTACCCCGTTTTACCAAAAGCGTTATCACATATTCGATTATTAATGGCAAGTCATTTTTATAAGGTCGTCGGACTGTCGCACATATTTGAAACGTCTGCGGCACTTATTGCACATCAACAAAGGAATTATTGAACGTCGCCAGAGTAAAACCGAATGGCACAGGCCCGTCGGTCATGCAATTTTCTAAGCACATCTTAGCCTGCCGCCGCTGCCAAGTCTACGGCTTCTCGCTGCGCTCCGGGCGATTTTCCATCTGGCTTATTGCAGAAATATGACATTGCTTACTCAAAAATCTTCATTTAAAGATGGCTCCGCGCCACGCAAAATTAGAATGGCATTGGGGTATCAAAAGGAGCATATGGTTCATATTTAAATTTAAACTGCACCAAAATCAGGAAAATGTATTTTTGCCTGCCCCATTTAAATGCAGCCCCCTTCCCGATTAATTGCCATTAGTACCATCAATCTATTTGGATTAACCGGCATTGATATCAGCGCGTACGCATTTTAAATTCCCTTACCAGGATTATTCTTAATTTATATTTTTAAGGGGCATCCTCGCGCCAATTTTCCACGCGCTGAAACGGTGCTCGTCCAGCTTTGCTGCCTGCATCTTTTCGCTCAGCACGCGCGGCGGCTCGTCCAGCGATTCGTCCGCCAGCTCGAATACGCCCCAATGAATGGGAATGGTGACGGGCTGGCCCAGCGCCTGATGTAGCGAAATGGCCTCGTCCGGATCCATATGCTGTCCGCGCATAAACCACTGCGGCGCATAAGCGCCCGTTGGCAAAGCAGCCAGGTTGAAAGGCCCCAGCCTGCGCGGGATCTCCAGCAGCCTTTCGGAATAGCCGCTGTCGCCGCTGAACCAGAAATTTACGCCCTGACTCTTTACTACCCAACCGCACCATAAAGAGCGGTTGCGATCCCAGGGCGTACGCATACTCCAGTGACGCGCCGGAACGGCAAAGATCTGCATTTCGCGATCGGTGACGCTTTCCCACCAGTCCAGCTGCGTGACCTTTTTCGCCCCGCGTTTTTTAAACCAGGGCGCCAGCCCCAGCGGCACCACAAAATGCACGTCCGGAAAATGACGCAGGATCAGTTTGATGGTAGGCCAGTCAAGATGGTCGTAATGGCTGTGCGAAATCAGTACGCGATCCAACGCGGGCAGGTCTTCGACTTTCAGCGCGGCAGGCGTTTTGCGCTGCGGCCCGTAAAATTGGAGCGGCGACGCGCGCGACGCCAGCGCGGGATCGATCAGCGTGTATTTGCCCGAGGTGCGCAGCAGCAGGCAGGCATGGCCCAGCCACCAGACGGCATCCTCCTCGCCGCTTAAATCGGCAGGCTGCCACCACTGACGAATAAACGCATCGTAGCCCTGCGCCGGTGGAAAAGGCAGCCCCTGCGCCTTGCGCTCTTTGCGCCAGCGCTGTAAATCACCGGGCTGGCGGAGATCCTGTTCAGGGTTACGGAAGCCTTCCGGCGTGTGGTGCGCTTTTTGCGGATCGTACCAGGGGTTTTGCCAGGCCATGCGGTGCTCCTTGTGCCGGAGCGATTAGCGCTCCGGAATTAAACGAATAAAATCAGTCTCATTGTTATCTTCAGCCGGCACCTGCCGCGCGCCGACAAGCTTTATCAGCAGCTGGTTCTGCCGTTTCTGCTCGTCAAGCAGCGCCTCCAGCAGGCGGATCTGTTCATTAGCTCTGACGCTGGCGCGAGTAATAAAAAACCAGGCGACCAGCCCGACAAGCATAATGCCGATAAGCAAGCCGGCTCCCGCCGCGCCATTGGCGACCTCGTTTAACATACCTATACTCCTGATGTTACATATAATTATAATGAGCCGAATTTTACCTGCTCATCAACGAATTGATAGCGCGCTGATGGAAATTTAGGAACCTTCGCGCAGGCTTTATGGCGGCACTGCTGTATGCTGACAATGTTTTGCGTATCTGCTCACAATGTACTGGCGTCGGCGACTACGGGAAAGGCCGACGCATAAAGGAGAAAGCATGAAATTTTTTGTTCGTCTTGTTGGCCTGCTGGTCGTGATTTGGCTGGCTCTGCTGGTCACCGGCTATGGCGTACTGGCCGGAAGCCATAAGAATGTCGCAGGGATGGGGCTGCAATGCCAGTATCTTACCGCTCGCGGCATGACCACCGCCCAGTATCTGCACAGCGACAGCGGCATTGTCGGCGTCACCGACTGCCCTTTGCTGAAAAAAAGCAGTGAAGTGATCGATAACTGAAACCGCGACGGGCCGAGTGCTGTCGGCCCGTCGGTTTAGAAAGGATAGTCCCGATAGCCCATCTGTTCCGATATCAGCCTGCCCGCACGGTGCAGCATCGCAACATAGTTGCCCTTCTCTTCTTCCGTAAAACGGATGGTCGGGAAGGAGATGCTCAGTCCGGCAATCACCACGCCAAAGCGATCGAATATCGGCACGGCAATGCAGCGCAATCCCTCTTCCTGTTCTTCGTTATCTTCGCCAAAGCCCTGTGCGCGTACCCGTTCCAGCTGGGTTATCAGCGCGTCCGTAGACGTAAGCGTGCGGGAGGTATTCTTCTGAAAGCTGACCTCTGCCAGGATGCTTTTCACCTCTTCCGGATCGCGCCAGGCCAATAGCACTTTACCAATAGCGGTGCTGTAAAGCGGATTGCGTCGGCCAATGCGCGAGTACATGCGCAGATTGTAAAGCGAGTCGATTTTGTGAATATAAACAATACTGTCTTCTTCCAGCGCGCCCAGGTGGATCGTCTCGCGGGTGAGGCGGGAAAGTTCGCGCATCTGGATATCGGCGCTGCGTATCAGATCGACATTCTGTAACGCCTTTGCGCCCAGCTCAAACAGCTTCAGGGTCAGGCTATATTTTTCCGTGTCGCCTTCCTGCGCAACGTAGCCCAGCGACTTCATGGTCTGTAAAAAACGATAAACGGTGCTTTTCGACATCATCACCCGCTGTGACAGCTCGGTAATGCCGTGCGCTCGCTCTTCGCCTAACGCCTGTAAAATGCCAAACACTTTCAGTACGGAAGAGACCGAATCGGGCTGTTTATCCACCTCATCCTTCGCCATAACGCTTTTGCCTTATTGTTTTATAAAAAATGGAACACTATTCCCAGTATACTTTTTGCCGCAGCGGCAGCGCAACGCTAACCTGTCGGCAGCACAGACACATTTGCTGATGGTTGAGCGCGCTGAATAAATGGTAAGGCAAGGAAAAAATCATTAGCATTATGATATTCACTCTCCTGACTATTTTCTCTATGCCGCAAACTCTTCCATCGGATGGCCTGCCCGTTCCGCAGCGCTATGGCGCGATTTTAGCTATCGCACTGGGTATTACCGTTGCCGTGCTGGACGGCGCTATCGCCAACGTGGCGCTGCCAACTATTGCCCGCGATCTTCAGGCCAGTCCGGCGGCCTCGATCTGGATCGTCAACGCCTATCAGCTGGCGATTATCGTCTCGCTGCTTTCGCTCTCTTTTCTGGGCGATATCCTGGGCTACCGCCGCGTCTATCAGTGTGGACTGGTGGTATTTACCTGTACCTCGCTGTTCTGCGCGTTTTCCGACTCGCTGGGCATGTTGACCTTCGCCAGGGTGCTGCAGGGTTTTGGCGGCGCGGCACTGATGAGCGTGAACACCGCGCTGATCCGCATCATTTATCCGCAGCGCTACCTGGGGCGCGGAATGGGCATTAACTCCCTCATCGTCGCCGTCTCAACCGCCGCTGGCCCGACCGTGGCCGCTGCCGTGCTCTCTGTCGCCTCCTGGCAATGGCTGTTCCTGATTAACGTGCCGGTAGGCCTCGGCGCGCTATTTCTCGCCTTCCGCTTTCTACCCGATAATCCGCAAAAAGCCAGCGAACAGCGCTTTGATATTCCCAGTGCCATCATGAACGCGCTGACGTTTGGCCTGTTAATCTCTGCGCTGAGCGGTTTCGCCCAGGGTCAGAGCGGCAAACTGGTTGCGGCGGAACTGGTCGCGCTGGTAGTTATTGGCGTGGTGTTTATTCGTCGGCAGCTGCGGCTGCCGGTGCCGCTGCTGCCGGTCGACCTGCTGCGTATCCCGGTATTCTCGCTGTCGCTCGGCACCTCGGTATGCTCCTTTTGCGCGCAGATGCTGGCGATGGTGTCGCTGCCGTTTTTTCTGCAAACCGTGCTGCATCGCGACGAGGTAGCGACAGGCCTGCTGCTGACGCCGTGGCCGCTGGCAACGATGGTGATGGCACCGATAGCGGGCAGACTCATCGAGCGCTACCATGCCGGGCTGTTGGGCGCTATAGGGCTGGGATGCTTTGCTATCGGCCTGTTTTCGCTGGCGCTACTGCCAGCTTCGCCGGATAACTGGAACATTATCTGGCGCATGATGATCTGCGGCGCGGGCTTTGGCCTGTTTCAGTCGCCCAACAACCACACTATTATCAGTTCGGCGCCACGTCATCGCAGCGGTGGCGCGAGCGGCATGTTGGGCACGGCGCGCCTGCTGGGTCAAACCAGCGGCGCGGCGCTGGTCGCGTTAATGTTCAATCTGTTCAGCGATCAGGGCACGCACGCCTCGCTGCTGCTGGCGGGGGGATTTTCTACGCTGGCCGCCATCGTCAGCGCGCTTCGGCTGACGCAGCCGGGGCCGCAACAGAAAGCGGGCTGATCGACAGGCAAAAAAATGCCGGTCAGCGACCGGCATTTATCATCTTAACGACTATTTCAGGTACTGGCCGCTGCGCAACGCCTCGATACGCTTATCCAGCGGTGGATGCGACATAAACAGCTCGCTCAGCGACTTCGATTTACCGTTAATGCAGAACGCCATCATGGTGCTTGCTTCCTGCGGCTCATAGCTGGTTTTCAGACGTTGCAGCGCGGCGATCATTTTCTCGCGGCCAACCAGACGCGCCGAACCGGCATCGGCATGGTACTCACGATGGCGCGAGAACCACATGGTGATAATGCTGGCCAGAATACCGAACACCAGCTCCAGCACCATCGACACCGCAAAATAGACCAGCGGGTTGCCGTTGCTGCTTTCGCCCTCTTCGCGATCGCCCGACATAAAGCCTGCGGCTATCTGCGCGATAATACGCGAGATAAAGATCACAAAGGTGTTTACCACGCCCTGGATCAGCGTCATCGTCACCATATCGCCGTTGGCGATATGGCTGATTTCATGCGCCAGCACCGCCTCGGCCTCATCGCGGTTCATGTTTTGCAGCAGCCCGGTAGAAACCGCAACCAGTGAGGCATCGCGGCGCGCGCCGGTAGCAAAGGCATTAATGTCCGGCGCATGATAAATAGCGACCTGCGGCATAGCAATGCCCGCCTGCTGCGCCTGTCCGGCAATGGTCTGCATCAGCCAGCGCTCGGTTTCGTTACGTGGCTGCTCAATGACCTCACCGCCTACGGAGCGCAGCGCCATCCATTTAGACATCAGCAGTGAGACAAACGCACCGCCAAAGCCAAACAGACCCGCCATGATCATCAGGCCCTGAACACTGCTTGACTGAATTCCCGTCAGACTGAGGATCAGTCCAAAAACCAACATTACGCCCAGGTTGGTTAACAGGAAAAGCGCAATACGCATCATAAAATTTCTTCTTCCTCAGTTAAAAAATCGCTTATAGCGGATAACTATCCTATGGGCGCGGCAAAACATTTCAAGCGGCAAAGGGCATTAAGTGTCTAAAAAGACATAACTTTACATTTTGTCTTAACTTTTAACGTTCAGGAAAACATTGACTGTCAGGAAAGGCAAAGTTACCGCGTGGATTGGGAAAGTTCAGGTAAAAATAAGGCACAGCTTGCGCTGTGCCCTGGGGGTTATTTGGTGCTCTGGCTTTTTTCCAGCTGCGCCATATCATTGGCGATATTGACCGTTTCGTCCAGGTAAGGATCCGGCTCTTTGTAATCCTTCGGCAGATCCTCAAGCTTCGCCAGCGGCTTTTTGCCTTCCAGCTTGAGACGGGCGTTAATCCGCTCCAGCCGCAGCGCATCATCCTCGTGGTTTTCTTTCTCGCGCTCGGCAAGATTCAGCGAGATGATATTGCGCTTATCCTTCATCGCGTTGAAGCGGGCAATATCTTTCAGGATGTACTGGAACTCCATATCCTTCGCGATACGATCCTGATGCGTCTTGAGCAGCTGCGGGATCAGCGGTTTAACATCGCCGGTTTTGGTGTAGGCCGCCGCATCAATGCTGTCCCACGGCAGCGCGTTATCCTCGAATTTCTCACCGGTTTCCACCGCTTCCACGCCGGTCGGCATCAGCAGATCCGGCGTAACGCCTTTACGCTGGGTACTGCCGCCGTTAACGCGGTAGAACTTCTGGATGGTGTAGGTGATGGATCCCAACGCGGGCCATTCGGGACGCAGCATCTGATCGTAGATACGGTTCAGCGAGCGATACTGCTGCACGGTGCCTTTACCAAAGGTCGGTTCACCGACGATCAGCGCGCGACCATAATCCTGCATGGCGGCGGCAAAGATCTCGGAAGCCGAGGCGCTGAAACGGTCTACCAGCACCACCAGCGGGCCTTTATAGTAAACCATGCTGTCGGTATCGCTGTCCTGACGCACCTTGCCGTTGTTATCGCGCACCTGCACCACCGGGCCGCCCGGAATAAACAGGCCGGAAAGCGATACCGCCTCCGTCAGCGCCCCGCCGCCGTTGGTACGCAGGTCGATCACTACGCTGTCGACATTCTGCTTCTGCAGCTTTTGCAGCTGCACTTTAACATCGTCGGTCAGACCCACGTAGAAGCCCGGAATATCCAGTACGCCGACCTTCTCTTTGCCGACGTTATGCACGCTCATTTTCACCGCGCGATCTTCCAGACGGATTTTTTCACGGGTCAGCGTAATAATACGGGTTTTGGTGCCCTTGCCGGCCGGCAGGATCTCCAGACGCACTTTGCTGCCTTTCGGGCCTTTAATCTGCGCCACGACGTCATCCAGACGCCAGCCGATCACGTCCTGAACCGGTTTGCCGGGCTGGCCGACGCCGACGATACGATCGCCCACGGTAATCGCTTTGCTTTTGGCTGCCGGGCCGCCTGCAACCATGGAGTTGATCACGGTGTAATCATCATCCATTTGCAGTACGGCGCCGATGCCTTCCAGCGACAGGCTCATTTCAGTATTGAACTGATCGGTATTGCGCGGAGACAGGTAGCTGGTATGCGGATCGATTTCACGCGCGAAAGCGGTCATCGCCAGCTGGAAAACGTCCTCGCTGTTGCTCTGCGCCAGACGGCGGATAGCAAACTGATAGCGCTTGGTGAGAACCTCGCGGATCTCCTTTTCCTCTTTGCCCGTCAGCTTCAGGCTCAGCTCGTCATATTTGACTTTGGCATCCCAAAGCTGGTTCAGCTCCGCAGTGGTTTGCGGCCAGGGTGCCTTGCTGCGGTCGATATCAATAGTATCGTGACCGCTAAAATTCATCGGCTTGTTCAGCACCGTCAGCGCGTATTGATAGCGCTCAAAACGGCGTTTCTGCGCCAGGTTATATAAATCGTAAAAAACATTCAGCTGACCCGATTTCAGTTCATCGCCCAGCGTGGTTTTTTTGGTGTTGTACTGCGCCACGTCAGAAGCCAGCAGCACATTGTGGTTGTAGTCCAACAGATTCAGATAGCGGGCGAAAATTTTCGCGGAGAAATCTTTATCCAGGTCGAACTGACGATAGTGGGAACGCGTAAAGCGCGACGTCACGCGCTCGCTGACGGTCGCGTGCTGCGGTTCCTGATGAAGCTGCGGAATTTGCTCGGCGCGCGTAATAGCATCGGCGGCGAAAACATGTCCGGTAAACAACAGTGCAGCAATAACGGTGGTTTTAAAAAAGTTGTTCATGCCCTGATTGGCCTCCGTATCAGAACTGCAAGTGTTCTGCGCGCACTATCATTGCCAGGCCGGAAGCCAGCTGTACCCGGACGCCATCTTTTGTAATCTCAAGAATGGTTGCATCCATCGCACTTTTGCCTGCCGTGACTTTGATGTTTTGACCCACCTGCAATGCTGCGGTATCCGTAACGGGTGTCGTGCGTTGCGGTTGGCGTTCTGCGGAAGGCGCGCGGCCAGGATTACGCTGCGGCTTGCTGCGTGCGGCCCGAGGCTGCTCGCCTTCAGCAGAAGGTTTACGAACCGGCTTGCGTGGACGACGAGGGGCAGTTTCTTCACCCGCTTCGCGTTTTTTCGCTTGCTGCTGCTCGCGCTGCGCCTGAACGCGCGCCTTGGCCTCTTCGAGCTGCTTACGGGCGTGTTCCACGTGCTGCTCGTCCAGAACGCCGCAGGCGTTGCCGTCCAGGTCAACGCGGGTGGCACCAGCTTTGATGCCGTATAAATAGCGCCAGCTTGAAGTATAAAGGCGCAGCGCGGAACGAAGCTGAGTTTTACTCAGGCCCATTTCGCCCTGCACACGGTCGACTAAATCCTGAAAGATGCCGATTTTTAGCGGTCGCGCTTCGCCTTCGGCACTGAAGCACTGTGGGAACCGCTCCGCCAGAAAGGCGATTACTTCTTTACTGCTATTCAACTTAGGTTGATTTTCCATGAAATTTCCTGATTACAACGGGTTTGCCAACCAGCGCAGGCATGAACAGGCGTCATTATAATGACACCATCAGCAAATGCTACGTGATCCAGCACTTTAGCTGCGTTTCATGTGAATAAATTTTTCCACGTCCGTGCCGGCAAGCACTTCACACAGCCCGTCAACCAGCGTAATCAGCCCGTTTTCGTCTTCCTGATCGAAGCGATTATATTCCACGCTGTCGATATCCAGTACGCCGATCGTCTCGCCGTTTACCACCAGCGGCAGCACGATTTCGGCATTGCTGGCCGCGTCGCAGGCAATATGCCCGGGGAAGGCATGGACGTCGTCCACGCGCTGTACGGCGCTCTCCGCCACCGCCGTTCCGCAGACGCCGCGGCCTACCGGAATGCGTACGCAGGCGATTTTGCCCTGAAACGGTCCCAGCACCAGGGTCTTCTCTTCCGTCAGCAGATAAAACCCGGCCCAGTTAACGCCTTCCAGGCGCTCAAACAGCAGCGCGCTGCAGTTGCCCATCGCGGCCAGAAAACTGGTTTCGCCGGCGATAAGCGCGCGTAAATCACGATTGAGATCCGAGTAAAATTCTTTTTTAGTCATTTTTTAACCATTATTAAAACTGTTACGAAGCCCGGAATGGCTTCGCCTGATAAAATAAGCATTAAATGTCCAGACGGACAAGGTGAATGATTCCGTTAGTTAATATACCCTTGTTGGTCTGAAGCTTTAAAAACAAACGTAAGAGTGGTTCGCCGGGGCGATTTTGCCTGACCGTACCCTGCAAATCCGGATAATTCGTGAAAATATACGCTATCAGCCAAATTCTGCCTCAGGAACGTTATCAGCGTTGTCCGCAATGCGATACCCTTTTTTCCTTACCAGATGTTAAATCGAACCAGTCGGCGCACTGCCCGCGCTGCAACGCCCGTATCCTTAACGGACGCGACTGGTCGATGACGCGGCTGGCGGCAATGGCCGTCACTATGCTGCTGCTGATGCCGTTTGCCTTTAGCGAACCGCTGCTGACTATCCGGCTGCTGGGCACCACTATCCGCGCCAGCCTGCTGGAAGGCATTATCCAGATGGCGCAGCAGGGCAACGTGATTACCGCCTCTATGGTGGCCTTTTGCACTATCGGTGCGCCCGCCACGCTGGTGGCGTCAATCGGCTGGCTTTTTTTTGGTGACCGGCTGGGTTTAAATTTGCGGCCGGTGCTGCTGATGCTCGATCGGCTCAAAGAGTGGGTCATGCTGGATATCTATCTGGTCGGTATCGCCGTCGCTTCTATCAAGGTGCAGGACTATGCGGATATCAATCCCGGCACCGGCCTGCTCGCCTTCCTGTCGCTGGCCGCGCTGAGCCTGGTGACGCTTATTCATATCAACGTTGAACAGCTGTGGCATCGCTTTTATCCGCAGCCGCAGCCGCATATCGCCCCCGAGCAGCTGCGCGTTTGCCTGAACTGCCATCATACCGGCCTGCCTGACGAACGGGGCCGCTGCCCGCGCTGCCATACGCCGCTACGACTGCGTCGTCGCCACAGCCTGCAAAAATCCTGGGCGGCGCTGATCTCTGCGGTGGTATTGCTGATCCCGGCCAATCTGCTGCCGATTTCCGTTATTTATCTCAACGGCGCGCGCCAGGAGGATACTATTCTTTCCGGTATTCTTTCCCTCGCTTCCGGCAATATTCCGGTAGCGATCGTGGTTTTTATCGCCAGTATCCTGGTGCCTTTCACCAAGGTTATCGTGCTGCTGACGCTGCTGCTCAGCATCCATTTTAAATGTGAACAGGGTCTGAAAACGCGCGTTCGTCTGCTGCGGGTAGTTACCTGGGTCGGACGCTGGTCTATGCTGGACCTGTTTGTTATTGCCTTAACCATGTCGCTGGTGAATCGCGACCAGCTTCTGGCTTTTACTATGGGACCGGCTGCCTTCTATTTTGGCTCAGCGGTTATTCTTACTATCCTTGCCGTCGAGTGGCTGGATAGCCGTTTACTTTGGGATGCACATGCAACAGGAAA
This sequence comes from Erwinia sp. TECH1, assembly GCF_054057575.1. NCBI lineage: Bacteria > Pseudomonadati > Pseudomonadota > Gammaproteobacteria > Enterobacterales > Erwiniaceae > Erwinia > Erwinia sp. TECH1. The sequence goes on from NZ_JBSRZK010000001.1 coordinate 2,786,677, forward strand.
CGCCGACTACACCGACTAGCGCACGCGTGAAAAGCCGCCGCAAAATTTCGCCGTTCTGGCTGCTGCCTTTGATTGCGCTGTTGATAGCGGGCTGGCTCGTCTGGAACAATTACCAGGAGCGCGGCACCACGGTTACCATCGATTTCGCCACCGCTGACGGCATTGTGCCTGGCCGAACGCCGGTGCGCTATCAGGGCGTCGAGGTGGGTCTGGTGCAGGGCATCAGCATGACTGACGACCTGCGCACCATTAAGATCAAGGCCAGCATCAAGAGCGATATGAAAGACGCGCTGCGCGATAAAACGCAGTTCTGGCTGGTGACGCCGAAAGCGTCACTGGCGGGCGTGTCGGGCCTCGATGCGCTGGTGGGCGGCAACTATATCGGCATGATGCCGGGCAAAGGCAAGCCGCAGGAGCATTTTGTGGCGCTGGATACGCAGCCGAAATATCGCATGAACACGGGCGAGATGATGATCCATCTGCACGCCGCCGATTTAAGCTCGCTGAATACCGGCTCGCTGGTCTATTTCCGTAAAATCCCGGTTGGCCGCGTCTATGACTACAGCATCAACCCTGGCAATCAGGGCGTAACCGTTGACGTGCTGATCGAGCGCCGCTTCACCAACCTGGTGAAAAAAGAGAGCCGCTTCTGGAACGTCTCCGGGGTGAAGGCCGATGTGGGCCTGAGCGGTGCCAAAGTGCAGCTGGAGAGCCTGGCGGCGCTGGTCAACGGTGCGATTGCGTTTGACTCGCCAGCCGACTCCGCGCAGGCAAAAAGCGATGACAGCTATCAGCTCTACCCGGATTTGGCGCACAGCCATCGCGGCGTGATTATCACGCTTGACCTGCCCGGCGGCAAAAACCTGAAGGCGGGCAGCACGCCGCTGATGTATCAGGGACTGGAGGTCGGCACGCTAACCGCGCTGAACTTACAGCCCGACGGCAAGGTAAAAGGCGAACTGACCATCGATCCGTCGGTAACCGGCCTGATGCGTACCGGCACCCGCATTGAGATGCGCAGCCCCAAAATCACCCTCGCCGATACCAGCCTCAGCAGTCTGTTAACCGGCAGCACGCTCGAACTGGTGCCTGGCGAAGGCGAACCGCAGGATCGCTTTACCGTGCTGCAAAGCAACGAGTCGCTGCTGCAGCGGCCTGACACGCTGGAAGTGAAGCTGACCGCGCCGGAAAGCTACGGTATCGATGCAGGCCAGCCCGTAATGCTGCACGGGATGCAGATTGGTCAGGTGGTCAGCCGCAAGCTCAATGAAAAAGGCGTGAATTTTATTATCGCTGTTACGCCTGAGTATCGCGAACTGGTGCACGGCGACAGCAAATTTATTATCAACAGTCGGCTGGACGTTAAGCTGGGGCTGGACGGTATGGAAGTGCTGGGCGCCAGCGCACGCGAATGGATCGACGGCGGCATTCGCCTGGATCCCGGCAGCAAGGGTGCGCCAAAAGAGAGCTATCCGCTGTTTGCTAATGCGGAAAAAGCCGCCGAAGGCATTACCACCAACCAGTTGCCTACCACCCTGACGCTGACCGCCAACAGCCTGCCGGATATTCAGGCCGGTTCAGTGGTGCTCTATCGTAAGTTTCAGGTCGGCGAGATCGTGGAGGTCACGCCAAGAGCTAACGAGTTCGACGTGCGCGTGCACATCAAGCCGGAATACCGCAAGCTGCTGACGCCGAACAGCGTGTTCTGGTCGGAAGGCGGCGCGCGCGTGCAGCTTAACGGCAGCGGCCTGACCGTGCAGGCTTCGCCGCTTAACCGCGCGCTGAAGGGCGCTATCAGCTTTGATAACCTCAGCGGCGCCGGTGCGGGCCTGACGAGTAAAGACAAGCGCACGCTGTTTGAATCAGAAACGGCGGCCAGAGCGGTCGGCAGTCAGATTACGCTGCATACCTACGACGCCAGCAAGCTCTCCTCAGGGATGCCTATCCGCTATCTCGGCATCACCATCGGCCAGCTGGAATCTCTGGCGCTCAATAACGACAAAAATCAGGTGATTGCCAAAGCCGTGCTTTATCCGGAATACGTACAGGATTTCGCGCGGCTGGGCAGCCGGTTCTCGGTAGTGTCGCCGGAGATTTCCGCAGCGGGCGTTAATCATCTGGATACCCTGCTCCAGCCTTATATCAATGTCGATCCCGGCAAAGGCCGCGCGCAGCGCACCTTTGAACTACAGGAATCAACCATTACCGACGCACGCTATCTGGATGGCCTGAACGTGGTGCTGGACGCGCCTGAAGGCGGCTCGCTGTCTGTCGGTACGCCGGTACTGTTCCGGGGAATCGAGGTCGGTACGGTAACGGGCACCTCGCTGGGATCGATGGCCGATCGCGTGCAGATTACGCTACGCATCAGCAAAAAATACCAGCATCTGGTGCGCAATAACTCGGTGTTCTGGCTGGCCTCCGGCTACAACTTCAAGTTTGGCCTGATTGGCGGCGTGGTGAAAACCGGCACCTTCCAACAGTTTATTCAGGGCGGCATTCAGTTTGCCACCCCGCCGACCGTGCCGCTGGCACCGCAGGCCACCAGCGGCAAGCATTATCTGCTGGAGGACGAGGAGCCGAAAGACTGGCGTAAATGGGGCACGGCGCTGCCGGCAAAATAATCGAAACGGGCAGCCTGGCTGCCCGTTTTTTTTTGCCGCCGCAGAGTGTGATAAACTCGCCCCACTTTATTGCCAGCGGAATCTTTCAGTGTCTTCTTCTTCACGCGTGTACTTCCCGGATCTTTTCTTAAATCAGATGCGCGAGCTGCTGCCCGACAGCGCCGAGTTCGAGCAGTTTATTGCCTTCAGCCAGCAGCCGCTGCGCCGCAGCCTGCGCGTCAATACCTTGAAAATCAGCGTTGAGGCGTTTCTGGCGCTGGTCGAGCCTTATCAATGGGCGCTGACGCCCGTCCCCTGGTGTAAGGAAGGGTTCTGGATCAGCCGTGACGATGCCGACACGCTGCCTTTAGGCAGTACGGCGGAACATCTGGCGGGGCTGTTTTATATTCAGGAAGCCAGTTCCATGCTGCCGGTAACCGCGCTGTTTGCCGGTTCGCCCGCGCCGGAACGCGTAATGGACATGGCCGCCGCGCCGGGATCTAAAACCACCCAGATTGCCGCCTCGATGAGCAACAAGGGCGTGCTTCTCGCCAACGAATACTCCGCCAGCCGGGTCAAGGTGCTGCACGCCAACATCAGCCGCTGCGGCGTCAGCAATACGGCGATCGCCCATTTCGACGGCCGCGTCTTCGGGCCGGCGCTGCCGGAAACCTTCGACGCCATTTTGCTGGATGCGCCCTGCTCTGGCGAAGGCGTAATCCGTAAGGACGCCGATGCGCTGCGCAACTGGTCGCCGGAAAGCACCGAGGCGATTGCCGCCACTCAGCACGATTTAATCGATAGCGCCTTTCATGCCCTTAAACCCGGCGGGACGCTGGTCTATTCCACCTGCACCCTGAACCGCAGCGAAAATCAGCAGGTCATCGCCTGGCTGCTGGCGCGCTATCCGGACGCCGTTGTCATCGAACCTTTAGACGACCTGTTTGCCGGCGCCGAACGGGCCAGCACCCCGGAAGGCTTTTTGCACGTTTTCCCACATATTTTTGACAGTGAAGGCTTCTTTGTCGCGCGACTGCGCAAAACAGCGGGCGTGCCGCCCATGCCCGCGCCAAATTATAAACTGGGTAAGCTGCCTTTTACGCCGGTAAAACGTAAAGATGAGCAGGAAATTACGGCCGCTGCCGCTAAATCAGGGCTGGCGTGGGACAGCGCTGCCCATGCGCTTTGGCAGCGTGATAAGGAGCTCTGGCTGTTTCCGCGCGCCGTGGAGCCGCTGCTGGGCCGGGTTCGCTTTTCGCGTATCGGCCTGAAGCTGGCTGAAACCTTTGCCAAAGGCTATCGCTGGCAGCACGAAGCGGTTATCGCTCTGACGCAGCCGCAGGCGTCAAATCGTTTTGAGCTGACGCTGGCGGAAGCCGAAGAGTGGTATCGCGGACGGGACATTTATCCTGAGCGTGCGCTGCCCGCCGACGAAGTGATTGTCACCTGTCAACAGCAGCCGATTGGCCTGGCAAAGAAAGTATCGAGCCGGATTAAAAACAGCTACCCGCGGGAGCTGGTGCGGGACGGCAAGCTGTTCTCCTGAGCATTACTGTACCTGCACCATTGTGAGCCGGTTGCCGAATACGGCGCCGGTATCGATAAAGTGCAAATTCGCCGCACTCAGCGGCTTGCTTAGCGGCGTGTGGCCAAAATAGAAAGCGTCCGCGCCGCTGATGGCCTTGCCCTTTCCTTGCTGTACCTGTTCAACGCGGCTGCGGCTCCAGACGACCTTAAAAGGATCGACTGCTGCCTCCCACGCATAGCGTTCGGCCGGATAGTCGGCATGAGCGACCACCACCACGCTATTTTCCAGTTCCAGATGAATAATTAAGGGCATCAGGCGACAACGGCTGAGCGCATGTTTCGCCTCAATCATTTTCATGCCTTCCAGCTTATAGAACCAGTCGCCGCCGTTGCCGATCCACTGCTGATGATCGCCCCGCGTCAGCGCCCCGATAGCCATCTCTTCATGATTGCCGCGCACGCTGCGAAACCAGGGCTTATTCAACAGCGCCACGCAGCCAGGGCTGTCCGGGCCACGATCGATCAAATCGCCTACGGCTATCAGCAGATCCTGCCCGGCATCGAATCGCTGAGCCTCTAACTCTTCGTGCAGCATGGCGAGACAGCCATGAATATCACCCACAATATAGATATGCCGCCACGCCGTGCCGTTAAGGTATTGATACACCATAGTTGCATCCTGAAGGAAAAATGACTGGAATGTTTACGAAATGTTCAGTTAACAGGCTCTAAAGTATAGTCTGTTAACTTATCAGGGAGCGGCAATAACATGGAAACAGATCAACAGTTCAGTCTGATGCTGGCACTGGTTATCATCGGCGGCGCCTTGCTGCTGGAAGTCTTATTCAGGGCGCTGCATTTAGTGTTTATCGGCTAGCTGCCTTTTAGCGCCCGTGGATTTTTGCGCAGGGAGGCAGACCAGTTAAACTCTTTGACTTCGCTTTCTTTGGCGGCGGCGGGCTTGCGTGGTTTTTTAGCCACGACGGCTTTGCTGGTCTCTTTGATGACGCGATCCTTCATTACCAGCCGTTTGGCCTCTTTCAGGATCTCTTTTTCTTCTTTTTGCGAAGGAACATGGCCTTTTTTCAGCGTGAGGGCTTTCACTTTAGCGTCAATCAGCTCTTTTTCGCTGTCGGTAAACTGATCGATCGAAATCTCTTTGCTACTTTTCATCAGGCTTGCTCCTGCCAGTACGCCAGACGCGTAAATCGCGTGGCGTGGAAACGGCAGCGTAGAGCTTTCATCTCTGATAAACAAGCCTGAAAGGTAAAGTATCGTGTTGAAAAGCACTTTACCCGGCACCAGAAGAATAAACGTTCGGCGTTTATTCACCCTTATCCAGGGCTTTTTCATAATAACGCGCTAGCGGGCCCGGAGTCAGTACCGATCCTACTCCAGCCAGTATCGTTACCAGGCGGCAGATTTATTTGCTTAAGCGCGCGTCAGCCGTTAAACCACTGCCAAAAACGTACAGCATCCTGCCACAGCGCGACTATACCCCGAATAATAAAAATCCAGGTAAGCAGCAGAAAAGGATGGAAGATGAGATCGTGGGCCGGCAGGCAAGTATGCGACAGAAAAAAGAAAATGGTTATCAGGCTGCCGTAGTAACAGACCCGATATTTGCGGCTATGTTTCATTGCACTCTCCTTTGCAAGGCGCTTTTCCTTTTTTCAGAAGCTAAAGAATAGCGCTGTCCACAACCCTAAAGCAATCGTATAACCTGCGGGCATCAGGCCCGCAGCGGGCCTGAGTAAACCTTATTTTTCCTGATAAGGATCTTTTTTATCTGCCTGGCTATCATCGCGAGTCCGCGGCACTTCACCGTGTTCATCAGGCGCATCCTTGGCCGGATAATCGTCTTCCTCGTAAGCATTACCAGCCGAAGGCGCGGCTTCCGGCAGACCTTTATGCACGTCGCCTTCATCTTTACGTTCTTTATTCGTTTCATGTTTAAACATAACTGCCTCCTTTAGTTTGCAGTTAGTTAAGTGTAGTAGAGGATTTTTCTGTCACCGTCCGATAAAGAAGCAGGAAAATTTTTCCGCTCTGTTTTTGTCAGGCCGCTGCTGGCAATCAACAAACGCCAGGCTACGCTTAAGGCTCTGAATCTTTTTCAACCCACGGAAAATATTATGAAAAATTGCACTAAAGGTCTTATCGCTCTGCTGGCCGTTTTATCCCTGGCGGGTTGTATGAATCGCAGCAGCGCGGTAGGTAACGACGGCCGTCCTCATGCACCAAGCGCGCAGTCCGTGCCGGGCGGTACGCTGGGCGCAGGCCCGGTAGGTCAGCCGCAGTCGTAATCAAGGCCGTTACGCTTTTCGATACCGGCTTCCCGCCGGTATTATTTTGCAGCAGCGTCTCTCCTTTCCCTGTTTGATGAGTTAAAACAGGCCGATAATCCAGACCGCTTAATACGGGATGCGGCCCTTATTTCCGGGATAGTTTGACCCTGTTAAATTGATAGCTTACTTTGCGCCTGCTGCGGCAAAAATAAGCCCCGGCTCGGTGGCCAGGGCGTTCACGCTATTTTAAGCCAGCCGGAAGCCGGGCTGTGTTTCAGAAATAGTCCGTGCGCACGTTAATTAAATACGCAGCGACGGCCAGAAGGCGTGCCGATAACGCGTGACATGCGCTGACAAACCACCTCAACCTGACTGCCCTTCTTGAGCGTTAAAGCCGTGTTTTTCTCAGAATCCTGCATCTCCATACTGGCGGCCATAAACTGATTCGGGGTTTTCAGTCTGATAATAATGGCATTGGTAAAATCTTTATCGATAGACTGTACCGTGCCCGTTACGGCAATAAGTTTCCCTTTCATCGCCTCATCTGTGGCAACTTCGTTTGCTTCATAATCTTTAAAAAGTTTAGTGGCGGAAACATGGTAAACCTCTTTTTGCGGTGAAGAGGATGCTGTCGCGCTACCCTGCTGCGCCTGGCCGGTATTTGCCGCGTTTTTACTCTGCTCGCTGGGGCCGGTAAGCGCGCGAATCACAATTAGCGCAACAATAACGAAGAACACCCATTTTACTACTTTTTTCATTTTTTATTCCTTGTTAAAAAACACCATGTGTTTAAAAAACAGACCAGCCGTCACTCATATTGGCAGGCTGAAACTACAATAGTCAGAGGCTCTTATCGGCAACAGAATTGAAAAAATTAGGTTAAGTAGCAAAAAAAATGCGTATGGCGATTGCACTAACGGATGGTGCCAGTACCGCAAACGATTAATTTGTACTCGTAGACGCTTTGTTTAAATTATCAGCATTACTATGGAAACTGGCATTATTAAAAGGAACTTAAAATGTTAATGAAATATATTGCGCTGGTGAGCCTTTCCCTTACCCTTGCGGCATGCTCAAACCCACAGCCTCAGGACAAGACGCCTTCCCTGAAAATTTGCAAAGGGTTTGGCTGTGATAGCCTTCCGGGTAAACCCCCCAGCAGGGCCGATACACATAAGCCAACAAAAGATGAAAAAATTCGGGCAAGACGAGGAGAATCACCTGATTTTGGTTCTGAGGAGTTAAACGTAGGGGGCCGTTTTCCCTGGTAATAATTGTACGGAAGACCCACTTTTCTGCTTAACGCAATGTCCTTTTTACCTGCTGGGTTATCCCGAAAGTACATCATAAATACTTTTCAGGCAGCCCACGCATAAAGCAACCCCGGCAGATAGCTGAGGCTTGCTTCTGCCAGGCAACTAACTGCATTTTTCCTGACGCTGCCGTGAGGGATGGATGAGCTGCCATCACGCCATCACGCCATCACGCCATTACGCCATCACGCCATTACGCCATTACGCCATTACGCCATTACGCCAGTCGGCAAAAAAAGCTTTCTGGCATTATTCAATATGGTAGCCGAATATACAGCTACCACTATGCATTAAACATTGCAGGATTACAGTCTTCAGCCAATAAAAAACCCAGCGCTTCGGCTGGGTTAACTTTCCATGCGGCGCTATTACTTCACGTCGTTCTCTTCCTGTAGCTCAAAAAAACGGCGTCTGAACGCCATAGGATCCTTTATATACTTTATAGGGGCACGGGATGCACCTACATCGCAAATAATTAAAGAACCATAGCCGAGAATACGGCCTGCGATACTTTGTTTTATTTGCAGACTGGAAACTTTATTCAACCCTATCTCGATTGTATCTCGCTTGATAATACCAGTTTTAGCAATTACGCGTCTGTCCGTTATCCCGGCTTCGTTAGAACGTATTACAAAATAGCCAAAAGGTATCAACAATAACCCTAAACCTGCCGTAATAGCGCCTAAAAGGACACCCCAAATCACCCAGGGCAGTAAGGCCCATAATGTTACCTCACCGCGATAAAGCAGCGTTTCGTTTTTGATAAGATTAGCATCGATGTAAGCCATGGCTTTATAAGTCCCTTATGAGTCATTGCAGAATAGCATCCTATCACCCCCGCTATAAACTGGATAATTTATTTCTTTTTTTCCTTTAAAAAATAATTAAGTTATACATTTAAAAAACAGTCCGGCAACCTTAATTCAACGTAATTCTGGCACGCGAGAGTGGCCGGGCTGAATCACGTTGCCGTACTACGCTCAAATTAAGGCATTACTGACCGCGTGCATGAAGTACGTGCAGACCGTTGATACCGGCACGCCGGATATTGTCTGGCCGTGAAAGCCAGCATGATACCAATCCCCGCCCGGCGGGGATTATCTGATAAACATACCTGATGCCGGGATGTTTAATTCTGCCACGTAATCATTTCATCCAGCCGTTTCAGTATCTCAGGAAAATAACTTTCGTTGATACTGAAATCTCCTTTAACCCGGACACTGTCAGCATGTGCTTCTGGTCTAAGAACATACTCAATAATCACACTATCAACATCATTCAGTTTCCTGAGTACCAGATCTAATTGATGGCGTTCACTACGAAATTCAAAAGGCTTTATATCACTTTGCGCGATTAATGCTTCGTAATAGTTACCAGAAGGCCAAATGAGCCACGGCGTGCGTCACGGCTTTGCCAGCCACTTTATGATGGCCGGAGGTAATATCGTGGTATTGCTACGCATCTCAGGCCATTCCGATATCGGCGTGACCATGCGTCATGCGCACCTGATCATCTGGAAGAGGCCGTGACCAACAATCTGCTGGCAAGAATGGCCCAAAAAAGTGACTACAAAGTGTCTACATAGGTTCTTACAGGGGGTAATAAGGTGCAACTGGGGGGATCTTAAATGATTGATTTAAATGTAAGTTTCTGTTTTAAAACCCCTAACAAAAAAAGACCAAAGACGATTCCTGTCTTTGGTCCAGGGGAATGGCTCTGGTAGGAGCCGTGCGCTAAAAGTTGGCATTTATGCAGGCTATGACGCCTTGCTCTTTATAAGGTAGTTCAGGCGCGGAGATTTTCCAGCTGTAGGGTTCAGGGCCAGCTAAAATATGACAGCTCTGTGATCGTAACGGCAGAAACAGTGACAAGATGGCAGGAGTGGACAATTACTGCTACCGCGCTGGCCGGGAAGCCAGCGCGGCAAAACGTTTAATCACACAGCTTTTGCGCACGCTCAATAATTGGCGTCAGGCTCTTTTTCTGGCCCGGCTGCGCAGGGTCATCAATCTGAATAACGTCGATCGGCTGGCCTTTCACCTGCCCGCTTTTCAGCTGCTGCTTTGCGATATCGTTCAGCGGATACTGCATCAGCGTGCTGGGATTAATTGCGTACAGCGCGCCGTCTTTGGTACAGGTTAGCATCACCTCTTCGCGGTTAAAGGCCCATTTGTCCTTGCCCACTTCAAAGCGGCTGACGGTAATCACCTCTGACGCCATCGCGCTGGAACAAAAACTTAAAGCTAGCATCAGGCCGACTAATTTTTTCATGATGTTGCACTACCTCTTGTAGAAACGCCCAACAGCAGGCGGTAAAAATTCAGGCTGGCTCCAGAGTAGCAAAGACGCTCACCAGCGCTATTACCAGCGCGGCAAGCAGCAGCTCGGCCAGCGTGGTCAGGATAAAAAGGTGCCGGGCGCGGTCCCCGTCGGGCTGAAAGCGCGGCACCAGCCAGTAACGATTAAACAGCGCGACGCCGCACATCACCGCTACCAATAGCGCCTTCAGCAGCAACAGCTGGCTGTAGCGCCCAAATGCCGGCGGCCAGCCAGGCAGCAGGATAAAAGCGTCAATCGTGCCGCTGATAATAACCAATGCCACAGCCAGATGACCGTAACGGGAAAAGCGCATCAGCGTACGGATAGCGTCATAGCCCGCCGGGAAACGCGCCATATCGCGCATCAAAATCACTACCGGGAGCAGGCCGCCCGCCCAGAAGGCAGCCGACAGCAGATGTACGCTATGATTCAGACGCTGTAGCCAACCGGCCGTGCCATCCAGCATGGTCGCATGGCCCACAAAGGCCAGCCCAACCAGCTGCCCCGCCCCACTCAGTAATAACAGCCACTGCCGCAGCTGTCCCCTGGCTGATAAGGCGACGACGCCCAACAGCGCGGCGAGCAGCTGCCATTGCCAGGCCTGCCCGAAACGTGTTTGCAGCACCGCCTGCCATATGGCGCTATCGCCAATATCGCGCCAGCCGTCGGCCATCAGACCGGTTTGCGCCACCAGCAGCATTATCGCCGTTGCCAGCGCAAGCAGCGAAGCCGCCACCAGCAGCCGGTGAAGACGCCGTGCCAGATGCGGCCGGAAACGCGCGGGCGCCAACAACGTGGTGTAGATTGCGCCGCCCGTCAGCGTCATCAACGCGGCAAAATGCAGCCAGCGAGAAAGCAGATAAAACAGGCTGAGGGACATATTACTGCACGCTAAAGGTGTAGGTTCCTTTAGTTTTATGACCATCAACCGACAGCACATGCCAGTTGACCTGATACTGTCCGCTGCTCAGCGGCTTCGCCAGCGGCACGATTAGCTGATTATGCTGCTTTGGTGCACGCTCGGCTTCGGAGAGCGGCATGGCCTGCTGCTGAGCGTTCGTGACCTCAACGCCGCTGAAAGCCGGTTCGATATCTTCCGAAAACGTCAGCGTCAGCGCCTGCGGCGAAGCTTCCACATTGGCATTCGCTGCCGGGTACTGGCTTTTAAGGTGGGCGTGAGCAGAAACCTGCTGTGAAAAAGCGGCGGCACTCAGCGCCAGCGCGAAAATCATTGACCTACGCATTGAATCCATCCCGTTTGGTGCAGCCCGGGGCTGCGACAAGGCCGAAAGAATACTCCGCTACCAATAAAGTGTCGAGTCGTTAAGGGCTTTACCCCGCCGTCAGGCTTGCGAAACGCGGCCGTCTGCTTTATTTTTGCCGCGAGTCAATGGAGGCCATCATGAACTACAATCTGGCGGTGCTGCCGCAGGAAGAAAAAGACAAAATCAATGTTGATATAGCTGCCGCAGGCGTGGCGTTTAAAGAGCGCTACAATATGCCGGTCGTGGCGGAGATGGTGGAGCGCGAGCAGCCGGAGGCCCTGCGCGACTGGTTTCGTCAGCGGCTGACGCATTATCGACAGGCGTCGCTCAGCCTTTCCCGCCTGCCGTATGAGCCGAAGCAAAAATAGTTACGCGAATAACTTGTGTTTCCTGGTCGCTTCGGTTGAGATAACGTCTCAAAAACCGTATCGCGAGTATATTTATGTCCGTCTGGAGCATCGCCGCCGCGCAATCAGGGTCTCGTCCCGGAGAAATCGAGTGGAATATAGAACGCCATCTGGCTTTTGTTCGTCAGGCCGCTGAACATCAGGTTGATTTACTGCTGTTCCCGGAGCTTTCCATCACCGGCTATGAGCTTGCGCTTGCCAGCCAGCTGGCGATGTCGATAGACGATGTGCGCCTTAACGCTTTTGCCGAAGCGGCGACAGAATACCGTATGAGTATTGTTACCGGCGTTCCTTTGCAGGATGGCGATAAAATACGCCTTTGCGCGCTGGCTTTTTTGCCTGACGGCACGCGCCTGGCCTATTTTAAACGCAATCTGGTAGAGGCGGAAAAACCCTTCTTCCATCCCGGACAAAGCGTTCCCGTGTTTGGCTACCAACATCATCATGTGGCGATGGCGGTCTGCGCCGATATCAGCGTGGAAGACTACGCTCGCGATGCCGCGCATCGTGGCGCTAATCTTTATGCCACCAGCGTGCTCCTTTCTGAAAAAGGTTATCACAAGGATTGCGAATATCTGGCGCGCTGGTCGCGTAAGTTCAATATTGCCGTGCTGATGGCTAACCACGCTCTGCCCACGGGCGGTTTTGACAGCGCGGGGAAAAGCGCCGTCTGGGATGAAAATGGCCGGCAGGTTATCGCTGGCGGTCGTGGCGAGCAGCTGGTTATCGCCCGACGTCAGGACAGTAAATGGCAGGGCGAAGTACACGATTTACGCACGGCTACCGCCCTCTGAAAGAGAGAAATTATGTTACGCGTAATAGATACCGAAACCTGTGGCTTGCAGGGCGGCGTAGTGGAAGTCGCCTCCGTTGACGTTATCGACGGCAGGATCGTGAACCCTATGAGCGATCTGATCAGTCCGGATCGGCCCATCAGCCGTCAGGCTATGGCCATCCACCGCATCACTGAAACGATGGTGCTGGGCAAGCCCACCATTGAAGAAGCGATTGGCCGCTATCACGGCAGCCCTTACTACGTCGCTCACAATGCCAGCTTTGACCGTCGGATGCTGCCGGAAATGCCGGGCGAATGGATTTGTACTATGACGCTGGCGAGAGGCCTGTGGCCCGGAAAAAAATACGGCAACCAGGCGCTGCGTGAAGCTTTACAGCTGGACGTGACGCCGCCAGCGGATCTCCACGCTCACCGGGCGCTGTACGACTGCTACGTTACGGCGGCTTTGCTGATCCGTATTATGGAATTTTCCGGCTGGGATGCGCCAGAAATGGTGCGCCGGATGCAGGTTCGCGGCTCCAGCGCCACTTTCCCGTTCGGCAAATATCGCGGTAGCCGTATTGATGATGTGGTGAAACGCGATCCGGGATACCTGAAGTGGATGCTAAAAAATATCCCGGATCTGAAGCCCGATCTCAAAAGCGCAATGGAACGGGCTCTGTCGGCGGATTAACGGGCGCTGGCGGCGCTTAGCGTCTCCTGCGCCAGGCCAATCAGGAAAGCGTATTCCAGCGCCACGCCCTCATAAGATTTAAAACGGCCTGATTTACCGCCGTGCCCCGCATCCATATCGGTACAAAGCAGCAGCAGATTATCGTCTGTTTTAAACTCACGCAGTTTCGCGACCCATTTCGCCGGTTCCCAATACTGAACCTGGGAATCATGCAGCCCGGTGGTCACCAACATATGCGGATAGTGCTGCGCGGTGACGCAGTCATAAGGGCTGTACTGACGCATATAGCGATAGTAACGCTCGTCCGCCGGATTGCCCCACTCATCATATTCTCCCGTGGTCAGCGGGATAGATTCGTCGAGCATCGTGGTGACCACATCCACAAACGGCACCTGCGCCACCACGCCGTGAAAGCGCGTCGGCGCCATATTGATAACTGCGCCCATCAGCAGGCCGCCAGCGCTGCCGCCCATGGCATAGAGCTTTTCCGGGTTACCATAGCCTTTTTCCACCAGCGTATTGGTCACGTCGATAAAATCATGAAAGGTATTGAGCTTGTTCAGCAATTTGCCATCTTCGTACCACTGCTGGCCCAGCTCGCCGCCGCCGCGAATGTGCGCCAGCGCGAAGACGAAGCCGCGATCCAACAGGCTCAGGCGGCTGGAGCTGAAGTCCGCATCCATACAGCTGCCGTAAGAGCCATAGCCGTAAACCAGCATCGGGCTTTTACCAGGTCGATAGTGCTGTCGATGATAGACCAGCGAAACGGGCACTTCGACACCGTCACGGGCCTTGATCCAGTGATGTTCGCTGCGGTAGTCGTTGGCGTCAAAACCCTTAACTTCCATCTGCTTGAGGATTTTCCGCTCGCCGCTGTCCATATCCAGCTCGAACAGCGTATCCGGCGTGGTCATTGAGGAGTAGCCATAGCGCAGCTTGCTGGTATTCGCCGTGGGATTGACGGAAAGCCAGGTGACATAGGCCGGATCGTCAAAAGCGATACCGTAATCTTCTCCGCTCTGCCAGTTAATCTGCCGCAGGCTGGTCAGGCCGCGCTGACGCTCTTCCACCACCAGCCAGTCGCGAAACAGCGCAAAATCCTCCAGCATAACGTGATCGCGCGGCGCAATCAGCGTTTGCCATTTTTCCTCTTTCACATGATCGGTGAGATACAGGCCGAAATTTTTGCCTTCGCGGTTGGATCGCACGTAAAAATGGTGATCGTAATGATCCAGGCTGTATTCGTGATCCTTACGGCGCGGGCAGAAAATTTGCGGCTGTGCATCGGCAAATTCGGCGTCCAGCAGCCGGATTTCGCTGGTAGTGGTGCTATTGAGCACAATCAGAATAAAGTGCTCGGACATCGTTTTATGCAGGCTGACGTAAAAAGTCTCATCCTGCTCTTCATAGACCAGTTCGTCATCCCGCTGTGGGGTGCCCAGCCGGTGACGCCATACCTGCCAGGGCAGCAGCGTCTGTTTATCCTTCAGCACATAGTAAAAAGTGCGGCTGTCGCTGGCCCAGACGAAGCTGGAAGAGACGTGATCCAACACCTCCGGATACCAGTTGCCGGTTTTAAGGTTGCGGAAGCGGATGCCGTACTGACGGCGCGACAGAAAATCCTCCGCCAGCGCCATCACTTCATTGTTTGGGCTGATGCCGAGGCCGCCCAGCGTATAAAATTCGCTGTGGGCGGCGCGCTGGTTGCCGTCAACGAGCACCTCCCACTCTTCCGGCGTGGCGGTTTCTTCCGGCTGGCGGGTGTAGACGGCATATTCGTTGCCCTCATCATAGCGTCGCTGGTAGCGATAGCCGTTTTTGACATAGGGAACGGAACTGTCGCGCTGCGGCACGCGATCGACCATCTCTTTCAGTAATTTTTCCTGCAGCGCCTGCTGCGTCTGCATTACGGCCTGCCCGTAGTCGTTTTCCGCATGCAGGTAGTCCAGCACGGCCGTATCTTCACGCTTGTCGTCACGCAGCCAATAGTAATTGTCTATGCGCGTCTCGCCGTGCGCGCTCATCTCGTAAGGTATTTTTTTAGCGACTGGTGGTTTTATCATTTGCTGCCCCGCTGAATCAGTTATACAGAGTAAGGGTGGCAGCTACGGCGGTGATTGCCAAGCGCAGCGCGTTGACAAGAGTTGATAAACAACGTTAAAAAAGCTTTCCGGGCCGGGTAAGGCGCCCGGAAAGAGTCAGGCGACCAGCTTTTGCTTCTCCTGCTGGATATCTTTCGCCATGCTCTCGCGGACGTCCTGCGGAATTTTCAGCTCGTCGCCCAGCGCCTGCAGATAGCTGCGCTCCATAAAGTGATCGACATCAATGACCAGATTACTGAGGAAGTAGAGTTCCAGCGCTTCCTCTTCGTTTTTCACATCCTGCGCCAGCATTTTAGGATCCAGCGGCATATCGATAGCGCGCTGCAACAGCTGCTCGCCTTCCGCGCCCAGCCCCGTCTGATGAATATGCTCATTGATGGCCTTACGTTCTTCGCCGTCAATATGCCCGTCGCTTTTTGCCGCAAACACCAGCGCCTGCACCAGCCGCTCCGCGCGTCTGTCCACTGCGGTGGCCTGCTGCCCAAACTGCGGCTCTTCACGATGCGTTTCGCTGACGCGCTGCTTGTACTTGTTCCAGAGCAGCGCGCCCGCCGCCGCGCTGCCGCCAATAATCAGCGCGTTTTTACCGTATTTGCTCAGCAGGTTACGGGAAGATTTATTGGCGATCAGCAGCCCGGCCAGGCCGCCTAAAGCGCCCGGCGCCAGCATTTTACTCAGGCCCTCGCCGCCGCCCTTGCCTTTCCCTAACACGGTTTGAATTTGTTGCAGCCAGTTAGTCATATGCTCTCCTTATTGTAAAAAAACCAGCATAGAGCGGCTAACGTCAGGAAGCGTCAAGTCAGGCAAAGCCTGGAAAACCTTTAGCGCGCTGATGAGGCTGGCGAATCGGCACAGGTCGCTATACTTGTCAGCAGGCGAGAGTCAAAAGGTCGGACCGTTTACCGGCTCTCTGTCCATTTTTTTGCTATTGAGCTTTAAGGGGAACAGGATGCGTTTTCAACATAATCCACTTTTTATTAATACGGTTTTACTGAGCGGCACAACGGAAGAGAAAATTATCGCCGCCGCTCAGGCTGGCTTCAGCCAGCTGGAATTGTGGCGGCAGGATGTGGACCCGGCTGAAGGTACGCCTCAGGCTGTAGCCAGCCTGCTTGAGGAACAGCGGCTTGCCCTGACGGATTACCAGGTGCTGCTGGATTTTGACGGCGCACCGGACGATCAGCGCGAGGAAAAACGCCGCGACGCGCTGAAAATGATGGAGACAGCGGCGGCGCTGGGCGCCACCACCCTGCTGACGCCAGCCTCTACGCAAAAAGAGTGTATCGCCGGGCGTGAAGAAGAGGATATTCGCTGGCTGGCGCAGGAAGCGGGAAAGCGTGGGCTGCGGGTCGCCTTTGAGGCGATGGCATGGAGCACCCATATCAATACTACGGCCGCCGCCTGGCAGCTGGTACAGCGTATTAACGAGCCTAATCTGGGCCTGGTCGTGGATGCCTTCCATATTTTTGTACGCAACCGAACCGTGGCCGACTTAAACGGCATCCCGATGGACAAAATTTTCCTGGTACAGCTTTCCGATTTAGCCACGCTGCCTTCCGGCAGCGAACTGGTGGAAACGGCAAGGCACCATCGGCTGTTGCCGGGCCAGGGCAACTTCCCGCTCTATACGCTGCTGGACTATCTGGAAGCGGAAGGCTACAGCGGGCCGGTTGGGCTGGAAGTCTTTAATGATGAGATTAAACAGCGCTCGCCTTCCGATGCGGCGAAAGAAGCCATGCACGCGCTGAAACGCTGCTGTGCGCAGGCGACAATCGCCTGAACCTGAAAAGCTGTGGTCTGTAAACGCTAAACAGAAAGATAAAAAGCCTGTCCGAGGACAGGCTGCTACTGATAACGCCCTCTTATCAGGGCATCTGGTAGCGACAGGGCTGGTAAACAAGCCACAACGTCACATACTACAGACGAGACCGCCTCAGGCTGCTTTAATGCGCCCCGCTTTGGGCTTCTTCTCTTCCGCATCGGCATCGGCATCCTCAGCGGTTAACGCAGCGACTGACGCAACGGGACGGGAGGACTCCGCTTCCGGCATTTTGCTGGTACGCAGGATATGCTGCACGGCATCTTTGTTTTCCGACAGGAACATCCCCAACGCCTCGCGCTGATTTTCATCCATATCCAATGGCGCAGCGCTCAGCCAGTCGCAGAACACTTCGGCCATATCCAGCATTTTGTCATAAGCGTCGGCTTCTTTCTTACTGGCGAAAGTCATCTTTTCCTCACCTTTTCTGACGACAACATATTTGATTTCAACAGCCATAGTGCCCACCTCGTTTAACTGTATTTTTATACAGTATATCAGGCCGGGAATTTTTCTCAAGCCCGGAAATCGGATGAAGACGCAATCGTTTTCGTTTATACTGCGCCCGCATTTTTTCCTCTAATCAGGTAGAGATTTATGACAACTCTTGGTACTGCGCTGCGTCCTGCGGCAACGCGTGTAATGCTGCTTGGCTCTGGCGAGCTGGGTAAAGAAGTGGCGCTGGAATGTCAGCGTCTGGGCGTTGAAGTCATTGCGGTGGATCGCTATGCCGATGCACCGGCGATGCATGTCGCCCATCGCAGTCACGTAATCAATATGCTGGATGGCGAGGCGCTGAAAGCGCTGGTGGCGCAGGAGCGTCCGGACTATATCGTGCCGGAAATCGAAGCCATCGCTACCGATATGCTGATTGAGCTGGAAAAACAGGGGCAGCGCGTGGTGCCGACGGCTCGCGCCGCTCGTCTGACCATGAACCGCGAAGGTATCCGCCGCCTGGCTGCAGAAGAGCTGGCGCTGCCGACCTCTTCTTATCGCTTTGCCGACAACGTGGCGGACTTTAATCAGGCCGCGCAGGAAATTGGCTTTCCCTGCATCGTGAAGCCGGTCATGAGCTCTTCCGGCAAGGGGCAAAGTTTTATCCGCGAGGCCGCAGGGCTTGCTGCCGCATGGGGATATGCCCAACAGGGCGGACGCGCCGGTGCAGGCCGGGTGATAGTGGAAGGCGTAGTGAAGTTCGATTTTGAGATCACGCTGCTGACCGTCAGCGCTGCCGACGGGATCCACTTCTGTGCGCCGATTGGCCACCGCCAGGAAGATGGCGACTACCGCGAATCCTGGCAGCCGCAGCAGATGAGCGAGCTGGCTTTACAGCGCGCGCAGCAGATTGCCGAGAAAGTGGTTATCGCACTGGGCGGGCACGGGCTGTTTGGCGTGGAGCTGTTCGTTTGCGGGGATGAAGTGGTGTTTAGCGAGGTTTCCCCTCGCCCGCACGACACCGGCATGGTAACGCTGATTTCTCAGGATCTTTCGGAATTTGCGCTGCATGTCCGCGCTTTTCTTGGCCTGCCCGTTGGCGGCATCCGCCAGTATGGCCCGGCGGCCTCGGCGGTGATCCTGCCGGAACTGAGCAGCGATAACGTGCAGTTCGCCAATCTGGATACGGTACTTGGCGCGGGCTTGCAGCTTCGTCTGTTCGGCAAGCCGGAAGTTCAGGGCAAACGTCGCATGGGCGTTGCGCTGGCAACCGGTGACGATATTGATGAGGCCGTGCAGCGTGCTGTCGCCTGCGCCGCTGGCGTAAAAGTCAGCGGTTGACGCCGTGCGCGCTACTGCATAATTAGCGTAAAATCTGCGGCTGATGCTGCCCCGCTTCTGCGCTGCTGGCGTAAAAGTCAGCGGTTGACGCTGTGCGCGCTTCTGCATCGTTAGCGTAAAATCAGCGGCTGATGCGCTCCCGCCTCTGTAAAGCTGGCGGCCGGCGCTGTACCCGCCTCAGCAAAAAGGATGGCCGCCAGCCATCCTTTTTTAGTTTTACGCTCTGAACGGCATTAGCGCGCGCCTGCTACCGCCTCTTTAGCCAGCTGCGTAATGCGATCGTAATCCCCTGCTTCCAGCGCATCCGCCGGCACCAGCCACGAACCGCCGATGCACAGCACGCTTTTCAGCGCCAGATAGTCCCGGTAGTTGGCCGGAGAGATGCCGCCGGTCGGACAGAAGCGAACCTGTGGGAAAGGTCCGCTGATGGCCTGGAGCGCTTTCACGCCGCCGTTGGCTTCCGCCGGGAAAAATTTAAACTCGCGCAGGCCGTGATCCATGCCGGCCATCAGCTCAGATACGGTACTGATCCCCGGAATTAGCGGGATTGGCCCTTCCACGGCAGCCTGTAGCAGCGGCTCGGTGATGCCGGGACTGATAACAAATTTCGCGCCCGCCTGGGTCACTTCCCGCAGCTGCTGCACGTTCAGCACCGTGCCCGCGCCGACGATGGCTTCAGGCACTTCTGCGATCATCGCTTTTATCGCATCCATTGCGCAGGCCGTTCTCAAGGTTACCTCAAGCACTTTCACCCCGCCCGCGACCAGCGCTTTCGCCATCGGCACCGCATGTTCCAGCTTGTTGACTACGATGACCGGTACGACCGGCCCGGTGGTAAGAATTTTTTCAGCGCTTGTTTCCCAGTTACTCATCGTCCTGCTTCTCCTGTCAGGCCTGCCTGCTTCAATAAGGCGGGCAAAAACGACGCGCGCGGCGTCCGAAAAGTGATCGTCTGCTACCATACAGGATTATGAGCGGGTGCGTCCATGCGCCAAAGATATTTTTGAAACTGCGGTTCAATTTTTTACAGGCCGACGCCAGGCGTAAAAAAACCCGCCGAAGCGGGTTAGTCGAGCGTTTTATTCGAACTCGTTCCAGGAACGGCCGTCGCGGGTAATCATCGCGACTGAGGCAACCGGCCCCCAGGTCCCGGCCTGATACGGTTTAGGCGCTTCGTTATCGGCCGCCCAGGCTTCCATGATGGAATCGACCCACTTCCAGGCCTCTTCCACCTCGTCGCGACGTACAAACAGCGCCTGGATGCCGCGCATCGTCTCCAGCAGCAGACGCTCGTAGGCGTCGGCCAGGTGCGACTGGTTAAAGGTTTCCGAGAAGCTTAGATCCAGTTTGGTGGTTTGCAGATTGTGCTTGTGATCCAGCCCCGGTACTTTATTCAGGATCTGGATATCCACCCCTTCATCCGGCTGCAGACGAATGGTCAGCTTGTTCTGCGGCAGTTCCTGCCAGGAATCTTTAAACAGATTCAGCGCCGGGTTTTTAAAATAAACCACGACTTCCGAACACTTGGTCGGCAGACGCTTGCCGGTACGCAGGTAGAACGGCACGCCAGCCCAGCGCCAGTCGTCGATATCGACACGAATAGAGACGAAGGTTTCGGTATTGCTGGATTTGTTGGCGTCTTCTTCCTCAAGATAGCCAGGGACTTTTTTGCCCTGCACAAAGCCGGAGGTGTACTGTCCGCGCACGGTTTTATCGCGCACGTTAGTGTGGTCGATACGGCGCAGCGAGCGCAGCACTTTGACTTTTTCATCGCGGATACGGTCAGCGGTCAGATCGGCCGGCGGCGACATCGCAATCATGGTCAGAACCTGTAACAGGTGGTTCTGGATCATATCGCGCATCTGGCCCGCTTTATCGAAGTAACCCCAGCGTCCTTCGATACCCACCTCTTCCGCCACGGTAATCTGCACGTGATCGATGGTGCGGTTATCCCAGTTAGAGGCAAACAGCGAGTTGGCGAAGCGCAGCGCCAGCAGGTTCAGTACCGTCTCTTTTCCCAAATAATGGTCGATACGGAAAACCTGGTTCTCTTCGAAGTATTCGCCCACCTGATCGTTGATCTCGCGCGAGGTTTCCAGCGAGGTGCCCAGCGGCTTCTCCATCACGACGCGTGCAGGCTGCGTGTTCAGTTTAGCGGTGCCCAGACCTTTACAGATGGCGCCGAACGTTCCCGGTGGCATAGCAAAGTAGTTGATGGTGACGCGCTTTTTCTGGTCAAGCATTTTGCCCAGTTTGGTAAAGTGGGCCGCGTCATTAACGTCCAGATTACAGAAGTCGAGTCGGCTGCTCAGCTTATCCCAAAGCGCCTCGTCGATGGTTTCCTTCATAAAGGTTTCCAGCGCTTCACGAACGACTTTGGTATAAGCCGCTTTATCCCATTCCGCGCGGCCCACGCCAATAATGCGTGACTCTTCATGGATTTGTCCGGCTTTTTCCAGCTGGTACAGGGAAGGCAACAGTTTCCGGCGTGCAAGGTCGCCTTTGGCACCAAAAATCACCAGATCGCATGCCTGGGCTGTTTGTGTAACCGCCATTCTATTCTCCTCGTTGCAGGATAAACCCGACCGGCGGATCCCAGCGCGGTCAGGCTTTTAATTTTCTTTCAATACAATGTACTGCTTTTGCCGGGTCGGCGTAAACCTGGCGACGCCCCGCCAGCACAGAGTAGCCAGTCTCAAAGCTTTTTGCCGCCCAATACACAGGCAGTTTGTGCTTAAAATTTCCGCTCGCTTACTAAGCGTTCCGACCAGAAGCACACGGAATATAACGAGGATAATGCGTTAAAATCAGCGAAAAGCAGCTCAACGACAGTTAACTAACGCTTTTTACCGCAGCAAAAAATCATCGATTTCGCCTTTAAAAGAAATCGACGAAACAGATAGTAAAAAAGCACTGTCACTGTTTAAAGTTACAACAGAAGTTGCGCCAGTCTTTTCATAATCCGCCATGCAGCAGTATCCAGAATGTCGCGAAGAGAGCTAAACCTTCCCCCTTGCAGAACGCGAGCATCAGCGATGGCAAAATATCAGCTCGCCTCTTTTGGCACCTGAGGGAAATATTTTTTATAGCCAAACTTTAGTCGACCAACAAAAAGCAGGACTATGGTCAGTACAAACGAGAGCGCAAAGGCCAGTAGAATGATGTTCTGCAGCGTGGTCTTTTCAGAGAGCAGGCTTACGGCGAGGCCGCCTACTGGAATAGAAAGCAAATTCAACATGCCGACCACGCCGATTACCCTGGACAAAATTGCAGCAGGAATAATCGTGCTACGCATAATTCTGATATAAACGCTGAAGCCTCCGTCAAAGGCGCTCAGAAGCGCATAAAGCGCCACGTAAGCATAATAATTACCTGCCAGTCCAAGAAACAGGCCGCTCGCTAATATGATTAACAGTGAAAGTTGCCCAATCAGCGTCACGCTGAAGCGAAGCGTCAACCGAGGAATAAGGTAAAAAAGCAGCACTGACGCTAAAGCCGCAACGCTTTGCATCAGGCCTAACGCTCCCGACTCCAGCTTAAAATGCTTAAGGATAACGGCCGGAGAGATAGCTAAAACCACGCCATAAATGATATTGACAATCCATGTCATAGTGCACAGATAAATAATTTTCTTGTCTTCGAAAAGATAAACAAAGGCTTCGCGATTAGAGCGCAGGATATCTTTGACCTTAGTCACTCCTGCGGATTCAGGCGAGGCAATAGATAATGTTAAAAGGTTCGCGGCCGACAGCAAAAACAGCGCGGCCGAGATTAAAAGAATGC
The DNA here is from genome assembly GCF_054057575.1 of Erwinia sp. TECH1. Taxonomy (NCBI): domain Bacteria; kingdom Pseudomonadati; phylum Pseudomonadota; class Gammaproteobacteria; order Enterobacterales; family Erwiniaceae; genus Erwinia; species Erwinia sp. TECH1. Next base: position 2,809,348 of record NZ_JBSRZK010000001.1, read on the forward strand.
CATTTACGTGTGCGTGGCTATAAATAACAATGGCGATGGCTGGCCCAAGGATCTGTGAAAATTGCTCTACCGTCTGTATCCTGGAATGCACTCTGGCATACTCTTCACGTGGAACATTGGCCGGTATAATGGACTCGATCGAGACAAAATTCAGGACGTAACACAGAGACATGATGGCCATCAGCGTGGTCAGCGTGGCAAATATGCCGGTGATGTTAACCAGTAAAAAAGCAGCCGCCAGGGCTGCGCATCTGAAGACATCTAACGACAAAAATATTTTTTTGAAGTTTTTCCCCTGCAGTAAACTTCCGGCAATCGGAAAAAACAGCACTCGGGGTATCCACTCGATAACAAATGATAAAGCAGACAGGCTGGTCGAACCGGTTGATTTAAGGATAGCCAAAGGAACGGCGAACATCAGAAACTGATCGCAAAGGGCGCCCAGTCCTCTGCTAATGATGAATTTATGAAAATTAAAAGCGCCCAAAACGACTCCTTTACTCTGTTACACAGATTCCGTTATAAAAGTTTGCGCTGAAAGCGTTTTTGCCATTTCAAGATGTCGGGTAAACAGCGTTTCACTTTGCGTTTCGCCCGGCCAGAAAAATTCGATAATACCTTCCCGGTTACGCCACGAGTCCAGCGGAAAAATCTGTTGGCCCTGTACGGCCATGACATTGAGATGCAGGATTTCTTCAGGCAACGAGGCAGGCACGTTTATCTGCGTAAGCCTCCCCGTTTCCGCTTTCATAAAAGCAATAGCGGCAATGCCTTTGGCGGAGTCGAGGCGGGAAGCGAAAACCATTTCAGGATTAATATAGGATGAGACATGCAGCTGATAAGGGTTATAGCCATAAACCTTTTCAACCAGACTCATGATGCTATCACCGCCCGTCCTGGCGGCTACTTCAATAATTTTAATCTCGCCCTTAGCGCTGACTTTGGCTTCGAAATGAGCAATACCGTATTTAATCCCTAACGTACGACAGGTTCTTTCAGCAAGTTCAATAAGATCGCGATGGGAGGTAAATCGGGAAGGTACTACATGCCCCAGTTCAACGAAATGCGGCGGCGCGCCAAGGTATTTATCCGTCACGCCAATAACACGGCTAAAATCAGGGGTATTCAGGACTTCCACACTGACTTCAAACTCATATGCGATAAATTCTTCGACAATAAATAAACTTTCGTCGGCATTGGCTTCGCCATTGATGCTTTTGACATCGGCAATGCTTTTTTCGAAAGCGCGCACCAGCTCTTCTTCCGAAGAAACTTTTATTACGCCCAGGCTGCCCGCCATAAGGCGTGGTTTAATAATGGCCGGATAACCTGTCTGCGCAACGGCGCTACGTAGCTCGTCAAGTTTGGCAACCTGATAATATTTTGGCACCGGCAGGCCCGCATTTTGCAAACATTCCCGCATGATAAATTTATCTCTGCATCTTTCGACAACGGAGAGATCGTTGTGGGGTAATCCGTAATGTTTAGCAACGAAGGCAGCAGTAACTACGGTAAAATCATTGGTAGGAATAACCGCCCTCGGCGTTCTTCCGGTTAATTCCTCGTACCGTATAACTTCCTGTAGAACTTTCTCATGATCCGAGATGGGTGCACAAATATAGCCATCAAAATATTTAAGCGTATGAGAAAAAATAGTATTACTGACGGTAAAAACATCCATTCCTTCAGAAGCGCGTAAAGCGCCGGCAAAGGCACGTTCGCGGAAAGGGACTTCTGCCCCTACCAGAAGGATATAATCGCCATGCTTATTCATAAACTTCCCTCTAAATAATCTTATGTTTTACTGTCTGCCGCTGCATTTTTTACATACGTAACCTGCCCCGTTCATTAACAGCAGGCACGATTAAGGGCGGCAAAAGCCGCGCTGCGATCGAGAACCATTAGCCGTAAAGCTAACGATCCTTATTGGACTATTTTATTTTTTTCAGCGCCCTGGAAATTCGTATCACTGCTTCCCGCGCCGTTTCTGCGGTAAGCATGGAATAAGAGAGCCGCAGTGAATTTTTTTGCGGATCCCGCGCAAAAAACACTTCTCCGGGTACGAACACGACATTTTCTTTAATACATTCCTGCAAAAGCTGCGAGGCGTCGATACCCTCCGCGAGGTGACACCACAGGAACATTCCCCCATCAGGCGTATTCCACGTGATATCGCCGCCTGAATATTCATGTAAGGATCCAATCAGGTAATCGCGTCGGTCTTTGTAGGTGGCCTTTAATATCTCCACTCTTTCATTGATTCTACCGGACTCAATATAATGTGCGGCTATGCTTTGATTTAAAGTAGAAGTATGCAAATCTAATGCCTGCTTGGCGACAACCGTTGCCATGTGGAAATGTTCGGGCACGGCCAGCCAGCCCAATCGTAATCCTGGTGAGAAGATTTTTGAGAAGCTGGACATATAGCAGACGTTATGATTTTTACCGAACAGACTTTGCGCGACAGAAAATATTGAGGGAACGGGGTCACCGCTGAAGCGCAGATGCCCATAAGGATCGTCTTCAATAATAACCACCTGGTATTGTTGCGACAGCTTAGCGATTTTCACGCGCTGTTCATAACTGATGGTATTACCGGTAGGGTTGGCGAAGTTTGGCGTAAGGTAAACCATTTTCACCCCGCCTGCCGCCATCTCTTTTTCCAGCAGGTTCAGTTCAATACCTTCAGAATCATATTCCAGCTCAACGACCGTGGCGTCGGTATAGCCAAAAATTTGCAGCGCCGCCAGATAAGTTGGCCGTTCAACAAATACTTTGTCACCCTTTTCAAGGAAAACGCGACTTAAAAGATCGATAGCCTGTTGCGACCCGTTAGTAATAATAATGCTTTCCGCATCCACATTCAGATTATGCCCGCTGTTCCAGCGAGAAAGCTGCTCACGCAGGTGTTCCTCGCCTTCGGTAACGCTATACTGGAATAAACCTCTGTGCTCACGAGATAAAATATCTTTGAGAACGGTATCGATACCTTCAACATCGATAAGATCGGTGGCAGGAATTCCTCCTGCAAGCGATATAACACCGGGAATTTTGCTGAATTTCAGCAATTCTCTGACAGCAGAGGATTTGATACCAGCGGACTTTTTAGAAAGCATTGCTCACTCCCAATGAAAATTATTTTTTTAATCGCCGTTTTATCTTACTGTTAAAATTCTGTAACTACAATAATGTGAGGAGCCTAATTGCGCGGTAATCATTACTTTTTTCCATGTAAAAAAGCCGCCCGCAGCAAAGCCAGGCAGCGTTTGTTAGCTTCTATTTTTTTGCAACATAAACCGGGGAAATGGCTACCTGAATCAGACCTTATTTATAAATACAAGGTTTTTTGAGGTTAAAAATTGCGTATAGATTTTTAACTTCTCTTGATCGAGGGCGGTATAGTTGAAAATTTTAGTTTCTTCCGAAATTCTGGTAAGAATCCCTGCTAATCCCAGTAATATGTTGTCCCACTTATCTTCCTCGAGTGAAATAACAATATTTTCACTGTCGGCTACAGCTTCATGTAGACTGGAGCCGATGGCAACAAAGGGAGAAGTATCCGCTTCTTCCGGATAGTAACCTTTCACTACGCAAGCGTTATCGGTCAGCGCCGCATCGATTTTACTCAGGTTGACGACTGAATCACTGATGATAAGATTTTTCATAATATTAATAAGTTAACCCAAGGTATCTTTTTGATTCATCTGCCGCGTGATGGCGGGCCATGTTTGCACTACCGTACAGGCGCACCATCCAGCGATCCAGCCCGTTATATCGGGCTACAAACTTCTGTCGGGAATGCAGGGTACGCTGATTTTTAAACAGCAACATATCGCCTGGTGGAAGCTGAAGGCGGTGATAATGCTTAACCTTCTTGGTGGCTTCCATAAAAATGTTTAAGCTGACCAGCGCAGGATAGTCAACAGGAATAACCGTATCCATATCTGTCCTGTTGTAGTACATCCCGTCTTTGATGCCAAGGATAGCTAGCGGCCCTTTCAACTCATCGCCATTAAATGACGATGGCATCCGAAAGTAGTATTTTTTCTCACATAGCTCGTCAATAACGCGTTGTTCAAGCTGTTGCAACACCTCATCCAGCTCCACGACTTCTGTGAAGACGTCCGGATCCGGGCGTATACCATAGAAAGATAAAATTTCCGGCGAACCTGATACATTATTGGTTTCCTCCGGGATTATCGGCAGGATCGGATTTGAAACATGCATATCCAACGTTAATGCGCTGCCGTGAGAGCTGACTCTTTTTGCCCTTTTTCGCGTCGGCACCACGTGACGGAACAGGAGCCCTTTGTTCTCACGCAGATAAGATATCGGGAAAATACCGCAGGCTGCGAAAACAGCAAACTGCATGACGCTGGCTATCGGCAGATCGGCGTTATCAACATAGCCGGTATAAGGTGTCTCTTTAACGTTATAGTCAAAAGGCAGACCGTTGACGCGCAGAATATTTCCTTCACCAGGCATAAAACCAATTAGAGCGGCGAACGTCTCCGGGCTAAGGATATTTTTAACTTGTTCTTTCAGACTTGAGAGCGAGGAAAAAAGCATCTCATCATCAAACTCTTTAAAACTTTCAGCCAGTCTTTTCAGGCCCTGCTGTTCTTCCCATGAAATCCATACGGTTTCGATCACTGATATTCTCCAGTAATTATTTAACGCAGCTGTTAACAGACCGCTATTACAAATCTTTGCCGCAGGTCCATCCGCCATCAATAACAAAATTCGCGCCGTTGATAAATTGCGAATTTCTGTCGGAGAGCAGATTAACCACGGCGGCAATATCCTGGGGTTCGCCTGTTCGGGTTGAATACATTCCACTGTATATTTTTTTCATGGTGGCTTCTTCATGAAAATAGTGTTCAGTCATTCCCGTACGGGTAATAGCCGGTGATACTGAGTTACACCTTATTCCTTGACGACCAAACTCCAGAGCGAACTGTTTTGTCAGGCCAATTAAAGCATGTTTCGACGAGACATAGGCGGTTCTGTCAGGTTCAGCCAGAATCCCGCTTACAGAAGCAATGTTAACAATACTTCCCTCTTTGTTTTGTGCGACCAGCTTTCTGCAAAAGTTTCTCGAAATTAGAAAAGGCGCGGTGGTATTGATTGCATATACAGCCGACCAGTTTTCAAGACTCAGGTCCAGCAAGGGTACGATCTCCCTGATACCGGCAGCGTTGATCAGAAGGTTGTATTCGCCGAACGGTAAGTCATTGAATGAATTTTCATTCAGAGCATTCAGGTCCATCAAATCCGTTCTGATAAATTTAAAGCCATCACGAACTATATCGTTTTCAAGATCCAGTCCGAATACCTGATAGTTCCTCTCGAGCAGGGAGTAAACGATTTCTTTGCCAATACCGCCATTACTTCCGGTAACAATTGCTATATTTTCATTCAATACTTTCACCCGTTTCCCTTTTTTGGAAAGTTACCAGGATGATATCCCTGTGCAAAAATGCATTATCGTCATATTCCTCTGGCACACTCATTGGCGTGACCGCATGAAAACAGCGATGATTAACCACTAACGTATCAAAGGTTTTTTTCATCCTTAATACACGGTCAATCCTCTTAGGATGCTTAGCTATTATGCTTTCTCCGCCGACAAGATCTTCCGAAACATCCACCAGATGCATAAAAACGACGTCCTCATCATCTTTGTGTAGCCATGCAGGAGAACTGTACGCCGGTTCTTTTCCCGCGTTATAGCGAAACAGATGTACACCAATCATTAACTCTTCAACGGGCGGCATGTCTTCGATATTTTTTACAATGTCGATATCTGTTTTCACTATCTTATTGAACAGCGCTGTTTTGAGGATTTCCGCACCGATATTTTGATAGTCTCTGACCACGCCACCTGTTACGGGATTATATCTTTTAGTTTGCTGATAAGGTTCAAACTTTCCATAAGTTACCTCGTTGTTCTGCCAGGCAACCTGAATATAATTTCTTAATCGATTTCCTTCAGAATAGGTATCCAAAGGCATATCGGCAAAATTAGCCTTTAAAATTTTAAGCTCATCTTCAGCAATGGTGAAATCTGTGAAGTTCTTAAGATTAAACTTAGCGTAACCCTGCCCTTGTAAATCCTGAACAATATTATCTATTTCCATTTTTCTACGTCCACCAGACCACTTTATTATCGATATAACCGATAAAGCGACCGGAGCTGATCCTCTCGTTCTCTACCGAACTGGTCACGCCATGGAGATAGGAAGCATTGAGAAAATAAAGATCGCCAGGTTTTAAGCGCACTGTGAAACTTTCAAAGCTATCAGCGAACGCCAATGGATAAGGATAACCTGTGTCCAGAACATCAAATTCTTTACGGATATTGTCATCCGGCCTACAGTTCCACACCTTCAGTTCCCCGCCGTTAGCAGCATCGCAAACGCACAGATTGGAAGAAATAACGTTTTTAGCCGCTGCAATTTCATAACCGTCTTGCTCAGCAAATTTTAACTGGGCGCTGTCATCATGTGGCCATAACGACATATTACCGTTGTCCAGCCATCGTCTGGTGGTGGCAAAATTGGCATTATGGCTTTTAAACGCCGACGGTCGATAAGAAATTTTTTCCTGAGAAAAGAAATTTTCCAGCTGTTTATCCATATAAAGCGTTCTCACTACATCATCAGACATACCCTGATATAAATTCAGAACGTCCGCATCCGACTCCAGGGTGGCATTGATGTATTCCATTCCGGTTTTATGGAATTGTGAAGAACCTATCTGTTCTGTTTTCACAAAGCCGTCATCCGGGCGGTGATTGCCTTTTATCCGCATAATTTCATAAAAATTACTTTTTATTTTTTCACAGACCGCCGGGTCTACCGCATTACGAATGATATAAAGCACTCTGCCATCAGCATTTCCTTCCAGGATGATTTTTGATATTTTATATAAGTCCAGGTCTTCGATAACGTCTTCATAGTATTGGAACGGCATACACCCTCACAAAAGTTATTATTGTTATTCCCCTGATACAAAATAATAAATCAATTGTTATAATATGGTTATGTTTTAACACCTGGTTTTTTTAACGTCAACATTATTACTCATTGGGCATTGTCATCGGCGACCAAATTCCACTTTTGTTTTAAGCGTGAAAGTCCTCTCTGTGGATAATAAACTTAAGTGATAATTATTTCGCGAGCGTTGTGAATGATTACTGTTGATAAATTAGTCGCTACTATCCGTTGGTTTGCGGCTTCGCTCTGGCATTAAATGCTGCGCCCGTGAGAATAGCGGCGTACAGAGTGGCTACAGTCTGTCGGAAAACACGGCTAATTTAAGGCATTTTCTCGGCGGTTTTTTTCTTCAGAATCGGAATAATCGCTTAAGCTTTTTGCTCCCTTTTTGCTACCGGATCGCCTGGTGAGATTACGCCGCCTGTTAAAATTGCGGCGGCGGACGGAGACAAGGTGGTGACTTCAGCCACGCGTCCCAGTATTGTATCCATTGAGGGCTTTGCCGCCCGTCTGCAGAACCAATACTAAAAGAAACAGAACGGTTCCCGCTTTGTTTCATCAGTATAGATGTGCACAGATGCACCGCGGGTGACGGCCTGACCTTTCATCCGTGGTTTTTAAACACAAGGAACTCCCCATGACTCGACGTTTAAGAAGAACCAAGATCGTTACCACCCTGGGTCCGGCTACCGATCGCGACAATAATCTCGAAAAAATTATCGCTGCCGGGGCCAACGTGGTTCGACTTAACTTCTCACACGGGACGCCAGAAGATCATATGCAGCGCGCCAGCAACGTGCGCGCAATTGCGGCAAAGCTGGGCCGTCATGTGGCCATTCTGGGCGATCTTCAGGGCCCTAAAATTCGCGTATCCACCTTTAAAGAAGGCAAAGTCTTCCTTAACCAGGGCGACCGCTTTTTGCTGGATGCCAGCCTGAGTAAAGGCGAAGGCGATAAAGAAAAGGTAGGTATCGACTATAAAGGCCTGCCGGCCGACGTTGTGCCGGGCGATATCCTGCTGCTGGACGACGGCCGCGTACAGTTGAAAGTACTGGAAGTCCAGGGCATGAAAGTCTTTACCGAAGTCACCGTCGGCGGCCCGCTTTCCAATAATAAAGGCATCAATAAGCTGGGCGGCGGGCTGTCTGCCGACGCGCTGACGGAAAAAGATAAAGCGGACATTATCACCGCCGCTAAAATCGACGTGGATTATCTGGCCGTCTCCTTCCCACGCTGCGGCGAAGATCTGAATTACGCTCGCCGTCTGGCTCGCGAAGCAGGCTGCGAGGCGAAAATCGTTTCTAAAGTTGAACGTGCGGAAGCCGTAGCGTCGCAGGAAGCCATGGATGACATTATCCTGGCGTCGGACGTGGTGATGGTCGCCAGGGGCGATTTGGGCGTTGAAATTGGCGATCCGGAACTGGTCGGCATCCAGAAAGCGCTGATCCGCCGCGCTCGCCAGCTGAACCGTTCGGTTATCACCGCAACCCAAATGATGGAGTCGATGATCACCAATCCTATGCCGACGCGCGCAGAAGTTATGGACGTGGCGAATGCCGTGCTGGACGGAACCGATGCCGTTATGCTGTCGGCGGAAACCGCAGCGGGCCAGTATCCGGCGGAAACCGTCACAGCCATGGCTAAGGTCTGCCTTGGCGCGGAGAAAATCCCGAGTATCAACGTCTCCAAGCACCGTCTGGACGTGCAGTTCGACAATATCGAAGAGGCCATCGCCATGTCCGCGATGTACGCCGCCAACCATCTTCAGGGCGTTACCGCGATTATCACCATGACGGAGTCCGGCCGCACCGCGCTGATGACCTCACGCATCACTTCCGGCCTGCCGATTTTTGCGATGTCGCGCCATGAGCACACGTTAAACCTCACCGCGCTGTATCGCGGCGTGACGCCGGTCTATTTCGACAGCAACAATGACGGCGTGGTTGCGGCGCATGATGCGATTAATCTGCTGCGTGATAAAGGCTTCCTGATGTCTGGCGATCTGGTCATCGTCACCCAGGGCGACGTTATGAGCACCACCGGCACCACCAATACCAGCCGCGTGCTGCGGGTAGAATAACGCTTACGGTTATCGGGCCTTCGCGCCCGATAACTTTTTCCACCCTGCTGTTCCCTTTTCCGCTATTTTTTCAGCAACTTTTTATCCGCCCGTCATACAACTCCCGTATGCTGTCGCGATTTAGATCCTGTTTACTCTGGAAGGAGCCTTAATGCCCGCTTTTGTTCCGGTGACGGCCATTACTCGTCGCCATTTGATTTTTCCCCTTTCGCTGGTGCTGTTTGAGTTCGCCAGCTATATCGCCCATGACATGATCCAGCCCGGAATGCTGCTGGTGACCAACGAGTTCGGCGTCGGCCCGGAATGGGTTTCCGCCTCGCTAACCGCCTATCTGGCCGGCGGCATCGTGCTGCAATGGCTGCTGGGGCCGCTTTCCGACAAGCTTGGCCGCAGGCCGGTGATGCTGGCAGGCGTGGCCTTTTTTACCCTGGCCTGCGTTGGGACGCATTGGGTCGGCTCCGTCGGGCAGTTTATCCTGATGCGCTTCCTGCAGGGCACCAGCCTCTGTTTTATTGGCGCGGTCGGCTATGCCGCCATCCAGGAAGCCTTTAACGAAGCCCTGAGCGTGAAAATGATGGCGCTGATGGCTAACGTAGCGCTACTGGCACCGTTGGCAGGCCCGCTGGCCGGTGCCGCCTTTCTCTCGGTGGGCGACTGGCGCACGATGTTCTGGCTGTTCGGTGCCGTCAGCGCGGTAGCGCTGGTCGGCCTGTGGCGAACGATGCCGGAAACCGCGGGCGACCGCAGCACCTCCGTTTCAGTTAAGTCGCTGGGCAAAGGCTATCTTAGCCTGGTGCGGGATCGCCAGGTGATGAGCGGTTCGCTGGCTATCGGCCTGGTCAGTATTCCCTGCCTGGGCTGGGTAGCGCTGTCGCCGGTGATCCTGATCCATGACGAGCATCTTTCCCGTATGACCTACGCGCTGCTCCAGCTGCCGGTGTTTGTGGCGATGATTATCGGCAATCTGACCCTGGGCCGTCTGTCCGGCCGCGTACCGATTGAGCAGCCGCTGAAGCTGGCCGCGTGGCCGATCCTGATTGGCCTGGCGGTAGCAACGCTTGCCAGCGCGCTGAACGCCCACAGCTACCTCTGGCTTACCGCAGGCCTGAGCCTGTACGGTTTTGGCACGGGGCTGGTTAACGCCGGCCTGTACCGCCTGACGCTGTTTTCCAGCTCGTCGGGCAAAGGCAGCGTCGCCGCGATGCTGGGCATGGTGAGTATTCTGGTCTTTACGTTAGGGATCGAAGCGGTGAAAAGCGCCTATTTCAGCGGCGGCAGCTTCTGGTTCAGCCTGGTCAATCTGGCCTGCGGACTGCTCTGGTTCTGGCTGGTGAAAGCCTTTCTGCGCGAGCGTAACCGACGGATAGCGCTGGCACAGTAAAAAAGCCCCGCCAGACGGCGGGGCTTTGGGGTTGCCGACAAACTGATTCTCTGCCATCAAATCGCTTTCAGGCCGGTGAAAAGCAGCAGAGGCAGATCGGAACACGGACACGCCGTGAATCCGTCCATGGAGGCTCGTTTCGCGCGTCCATGCGCGAAAACGGTCCGCTTATCCGCTCAGCCTCTGCCGCCGAGAAACAGCCGAATTGCTGTAAAAAAACGGCAGGATGCCTCGGCTATTTAGGTTTATCAGCAGTCTGAAAGCACCGCCAGACGGCCGGGCTTTTTTTATTTTTGAGGAAAAATATCTTTGCGGCGGTAAGGCTCAGTCTCACCCTCTTTGCGGGTCTTCAGCAGCTTCAAAATCCAGGCGTACTGCTCAGGATTAGGCCGCACCAGAAGCTCCACTTCCTCATTCATTCTGCGCGCCAGCGTTTTATCATCCGCTGCCAGCAGATCGTCCATTGGCGAGCGCAAATAGATATCCAGCCGATGCGTTTTGCTGTTGTAAACCGGGAACAGCGGCACCGCGCGGGCACGGCAGACCTTCATCAGCCTCCCTAACGCAGGCAGCGTGGCCTTGTAGGTGGCGAAGAAATCCACGAATTCGCTGTGCTCTGCGCCATGATCCTCATCCGGCAAGTAATAGCCACAGTATCCCTGGCGCACCGAGCTGATAAACGGCTTGATGCCGTTATCCCGGGAGTGCATACGGCCGCCAAAACGGCGGCGCACCGCGTTCCAGATATAGTCCATTACCGGGTTCCGCTGGTGATGGAACATGGCCGCCATTTTATGCCCTTCCGAAGCCAGCGCCATTGCCGGGATATCCACTGCCCAGCCGTGCGGTACCAGAAAGATGATGTTCTGATTTTGCGCGCCGATCTGCTCAATAATTTCTTTATTATGCCAGGTGATACGCTGCACTGCATGGGCCGGACGCAGAGCCAGCTCGGCCATCATCACTATAGACTGCGGCGCCGTGGCGAACATTTCATCAATGATTTTTTCGCGATCGGCTTCTGCTACCTCAGGCATACAGTAAAACAAATTGATTTGCGCACGACGTCGCGCGCTCTTCGCGTATTTTCCGGCGAAGCGCCCCAGCGCGCCCAGTAACGGATCCCGCATTTTTGCCGGGAGCCAGGCCATGCCGGCGCAAAGCCCAATCGCCAGCCAGCTTCCCCAATAGCGCGGCAGCAGAAAGGATTTCCGAAAGGTGGGAATAAATTCATTATTGCTTTTCTTGTTTTCCATGCACTCGCCTCAAATTCTGAGCGGCTAATGATAGTGCCGACGCACAATTTTGCAATGCCCGCCTCATTTTACCCATAAAGAAAAGCCGACGGCTAAAGCGTCGGCTTTTTTCGCGGGAAAGTTAATGCTTACTTAAAGCGCAGCTGTGGCGTGACTTCGCGAACCTGCGCCAGATAATCGCTGCGGTCTTTACCGGTCAGCCCTTCCATACGCGGCAGCTTCGCCGTGAGCGGATTGACGGCCTGGTTGTTGATCCAGACTTCAAAGTGCAGATGCGGCCCCGTTGAGCGGCCGGTATTGCCGCTCAGACCAACGCGCTCGCCGCGCTTCACTTTATCGCCTGGCTTCACCAGCAGCTTTTTCATATGCATATAGCGCGTCATATACTGACGGCCATGACGAATGGCAACATAGTTGCCCGCGCCGCCGCTGCGTTTTGCCACGATCACTTCACCGTCGCCTACCGCCAGCACCGGCGTGCCCAGCGGGATAGCGAAGTCCACGCCCTTATGCGGCGCGACACGACCGGTCACCGGATTCAGGCGATGCGGGTTGAAGTTGGATGACACGCGATACTGTCTGGCCGTCGGGAAGCGCATAAAGCCGTGCGCCAGTCCGGCGCCGCTGCGATCGTAGAATTTGCCGTCGGCAGCGCGAATCGCATAGTAGTCTTTGCCGCCGGTTTGCAGACGAACGCCGGCAAGGCGGCTCTGCTGGCTCTTGCCATCCATCATCTCGCGTGACATCAGCACGGAGAAACGGTCGCCGTTACGCAACTTACGGAAGTCCATCTGCCACTGCAACGCTTTGATCACGGCGCTGATTTCGCCGCTGCTCAGCCCGGCGTTTCGCGCGCTGGTCACGAAACTGCCCTCCACGGTGCCGGAGAGCACGTTGTTTTGCCACTCGCCCTGCTGAACCGCAGCGGAGGATTTAAAGGTGTTGCCGGAACGATCGTAGGTGCGGGTTTCGCGGCGCGACGCTTCCCATGTTAGCCGCTGCAGCTGGCCGTCGTCGGTTAACGTCCAGGAGAGCTGCTGACCAATTTGCAGGTTACGCAGATCCTTATCCACCTTGACCAGCTGGTTGATATCTCCCATATCGATGCCATACTGATTAAGAACGCTGCTTAACGTATCTCCCGATGACACCACGTAATCATGCGTGCCGGTTTCGCTGGGCACATCCTGGTCTATCTCATCTTTCGGCACGTCGTCATCAGGCGAAGGCATATCCTGATCGATTGGCTCGCTGGCTTCCGGCAACAGCGTACGCAGCTGCTCTTTATCCAGCTCTATGCTTTTGACGATCGGATTTTCACCGCTGACGGTGGGATGGTAAACGAAAGGCCGCCATACGGAGACGGCCAGCGTAACAACGGTGAGCGAACCCAGCATAACGCGGTGGGTTCGCGGCAATGTATTAAACGCCATAGCGACAGCGCGGGCAATTTGCTGCACGTATTAGTTCCTCTAAGCTCCTTTCAGGCAGCTCGCGTACTGGCTGGACAGCTGTGAGAGGAATTTCACATAGCTGTCTCTTCCCGGAGTGATGTCCGTTCCCAGCGGATCCAGCGTTCCTGTACGCACTTTGGTTCCTCTGGCAACAGCATCGATCACGGCCGGCCTGAATTGTGGCTCAGCAAAGACGCAGACGGCCTTTTGCTCAACCAACTCTGTTCGAATTTGATGTAAACGCTGAGCGCCGGGCTGGATTTCAGGGTTGACGGTAAAATGACCCGCAGGAGTCAGACCGAAATGTTTTTCAAAGTAGGTGTAAGCATCGTGAAAAACGAAATAACCCTTCCCTTTTACCGGCTCAAGCTGAGCGGCTATTTGCGTATCAGCCGTGGCCAATTCTGCCTCAAAATGCTGCAGGTTCGCGTCTAGTTTGTCTCTGCTCTGCGGCATAAGTTCCAATAATTTTGCATGGATTGCAACCGCAGATTGCCTTGCGATTTCCGGGGACATCCACAAGTGCATATTATATTCGCCGTGGTGGTGCGCATGGGCATGTTCATCCGCTGCTTCAGCGCCCTCCTCATGCTCGTGCGCATCGTCATCCGCCCCACGAACCAGCAGGGGTTTAACCGCCGTTAACTCAGCCAGTTCGAGGTTTTTTTGCGCGGGCAGCGCGGCGACCGCCTTCGGCAAGAAAGCCTCCATTTCCGGCCCGATCCAGACCACAAGATCCGCGCTCTGCAGGCGTTTAATGTCCGAAGGACGCAGCGCGTAGTCATGCTCTGAAGCCCCATCCGGCAGTAAAATTTCCACCGGCGTAACGCCATCGGCAATAGCGGCAGCGATAAAGCCCAACGGTTTAACAGAGGCCACTACCGCAGCCTGGGCGGTAGAGGTCAGCGAAGCGGCAAATCCCAGGGCAGAAAGCAGCGTTAACAAGGGCTTGGTTTTATGTAACATAATGATTCAGTCCATCGTGACAGGTCGAAGAATTGTGATATTATAACATTCGATAACTTCTGCAACCCGTAATCACTATGACCTCACTGATTAGCCTTGAAAAAATTTCCGTCAGCTTTGGTCAGCGCGCCGTGCTTTCTAACGTTTCGCTGACGCTGGAGCCGGGCAAAATATTAACGCTGCTCGGGCCTAACGGTGCCGGTAAGTCTACGCTGGTGCGCGTGGTACTGGGACTAATTTCGCCAACGCGAGGCAGCGTGGTGCGCCACGAACAGCTGCGTATTGGCTACGTGCCGCAAAAAATTCATCTGGACGCTACGCTGCCGCTGACCGTCGAGCGCTTTATGCTGCTGCGCGGCGGCGTCAAGCGCGGCGATATCCTGCCCGCGCTGAAAAGGGTGCAGGCCGCACAGCTGGTGGACGCGCCGCTGCAAAAGCTCTCCGGCGGGGAAATGCAGCGCGTGCTGCTGGCCCGCGCCCTGCTCAACCAGCCGCAGCTGCTGGTGCTGGACGAGCCGACGCAGGGCGTTGACGTGAACGGCCAGGTGGCGCTTTACGATCTGATCGATCAGCTACGGCGCGAGCTGAACTGTGGCGTGCTGATGGTTTCCCATGATTTGCATCTGGTTATGGCAAAGACCGACGAGGTGCTGTGCCTGAATCAGCATATCTGCTGTTCCGGTACGCCGGAGGCGGTCTCTCAGCATCCGGAATTTATCTCTATGTTTGGCCCGCGCGGCGCCGAGCAGCTGGCTATCTATCGCCATCAGCATAACCATCGTCACGACCTTCAGGGACGTATCGTTTTACGCAGAGGACAAACCAAGTGATTGAACTGTTGCTGCCCGGCTGGCTGGCGGGTTTCTTTCTGGCGCTGGCGGCTGGCCCGCTCGGCTCGTTTGTGGTCTGGCGCCGCATGTCCTATTTTGGCGATACGCTGGCGCACGCTTCACTGCTTGGCGTGGCTTTTGGACTGTTGCTGAACGTCAGCCCGTTTTATGCGGTGATCGCCGTTACGCTACTGCTGGCGCTGCTGCTGGTCTGGCTGGAGCGTCGGCCGCATCTGGCTATCGATACGCTGCTGGGCATTATGGCGCACAGCGCGCTGTCGCTGGGCCTGGTGGTGGTCAGCCTGATGTCCGGCGTGCGGGTGGATCTGATGGCCTATCTGTTCGGCGATCTGCTGTCCGTGACGCCGACCGATCTTTATACCATCGCCGCTGGCGTGGTCGTGGTGCTGGCGGTGCTGGCGGCTAACTGGCGCTCGCTGCTTTCCATGACCATCAGCCCGGAGCTGGCCCAGGTAGACGGCGTCAATATCCAGCGGACTAAGATGGTGTTGATGCTGGTAACGGCGCTGACCATCGGCGTGGCGATGAAGTTCGTCGGCGCGTTGATTATCACCTCGCTGCTGATCATTCCTGCCGCAACGGCACGACGGTTTGCGCGCTCGCCGGAGCAGATGGCTGGGGTCGCGGTGCTGGTGGGGATTCTGGCGGTGACTGCCGGCCTGACCTTCTCCGCCTTTTACGATACGCCGGCCGGGCCGTCGGTGGTGCTGGGCGCGTCGCTGATGTTTATGCTCAGCATGGTAAAAAAACCGGCGGTCTGAAATGTCCGTCAGGAAAATAAAAAACCGGTCGTCGCTGACCGGTTTTTTTATGGCTTACTCTTCCCGCGTGATGCCGAAGTGCTTATAGGCATGCTGCGTCGCCATCCGGCCGCGCGGCGTGCGCTGAATAAAGCCCTGCTGGATCAGATAAGGCTCCAGCACGTCCTCAATGGTTTCGCGCTCTTCGCCGATCGCCGCCGCCAGGTTGTCCAGCCCGACCGGGCCGCCGGTAAACTTATCGATGATCGCCAGCAGCAGCTTGCGGTCCATATAATCGAAGCCTTCCGTGTCCACGTTCAGCATATCCAGCGCTCTGGCGGCCACGTCGCCGCTCAGGCTGCCCTGCGCTTTGACCTCGGAGAAATCCCTGACGCGGCGCAGCAGACGGTTGGCGATACGCGGCGTGCCGCGCGAGCGGCGGGCGATTTCCAGCGCGCCCTCTTCGCTCAGCGGCAGGCCCAGACAGCTGGCGCTGCGGCCGACGATATGCTGAAGGTCTTTCACCTGATAAAACTCCAGACGCTGCACGATACCGAAACGGTCACGCAGCGGCGACGTTAGCGAGCCGGCCCGCGTCGTCGCGCCAATCAGGGTAAACGGCGGCAGATCCAGTTTGATGGAGCGCGCGGCCGGACCTTCACCGATCATAATATCCAGCTGATAGTCTTCCATCGCCGGATAAAGCACCTCTTCCACCACCGGCGAAAGACGATGGATCTCATCGATAAAGAGCACGTCGTGCGGTTCAAGGTTGGTCAGCATGGCGGCCAGGTCGCCCGCTTTCTCCAGCACCGGCCCGGAGGTGGTGCGCAGGTTGACGCCCAGCTCGTTGGCGACGATCCCGGCCAGCGTGGTTTTTCCCAGCCCCGGCGGGCCGAATACCAGCAGATGATCCAGCGCGTCGCCGCGCATTTTGGCGGCCTGGATAAAAATCTCCATCTGCTCGCGCACTACCGGCTGGCCGACATACTCTTCCAGCAGCTTCGGCCGGATGGCGCGATCAATGACTTCTTCTTCGCTGAAGGTTCCCGGCGATACCAGGCGATCGGCTTCAATCATGCTTTACCTCAAATAGCTGCGCGCAGGGCTTCACGGATCAGCGTTTCACAATCTGCATCCGGGCGGCCGACTTTGCCGATCATCCGGCTGGCTTCCTGAGGTTTATACCCCAGCGACACCAGTGCGGCAACGGCTTCCTCTTCCGCGCTGTTGCCTGCGGCAGGCGCCTGCACTTCGCTGGTCAGCGCGAAAGGCGCATCGGCGGCAAACAGGTCGCCATGCATCCCTTTAAAGCGGTCTTTCATTTCGACCACCAGACGCTCGGCGGTCTTTTTGCCCACGCCCGGCAGCTTCACCAGCGAGGCGATCTCTTCGCGCTCTACGGCCGTAACAAACTGCTGCGCCGACATGCCGGACAGGATCGCCAGCGCCAGCTTTGGCCCAACGCCGTTAACCTTGATCAGCTCGCGAAACAGCGCTCTCTCCTGACGGCTGTTGAAACCGAACAGCAGCTGCGCGTCCTCGCGCACCACAAAGTGGGTGAACAGCGTTGCTTCGTGATCCAGCTCGGGAAGCTCATAAAAACAGGTCATCGGCATATGCACTTCATAACCCACGCCGCCGACTTCCAACAGCACCAGCGGCGGCTGTTTTTCCAGAATCTTGCCTCTCAGACGACCTATCACCGTAAGCTTCCTTCAGAAATGTGTTAATGCGGGGATTTATATCATAAAAAAAGCTGGATAGATATCCAGCTTATCAGGAACGCAGGCGACCGCGCGCCAGGTTGAGTTTGCCTTCGCCCAGCCGGTTAATATTCTGGCTGAGATGGCAGTGGGTGATGGCGATAGCCAGCGCATCTGCCGCGTCCGCCTGCGGGCTGGCGGAGAGCTTCAGCAGCGTTTTCACCATATGCTGCACCTGGCTTTTCTCTGCGCTGCCGATGCCGACCACGGTTTGCTTGACCTGACGCGCCGCGTATTCGAACACCGGCAGATCGTGATTGACCGCCGCCACGATGGCCGCGCCGCGAGCCTGGCCCAGCTTCAGCGCCGAATCGGCGTTTTTCGCCATAAAGACCTGCTCAATGGCGAAGTATTCCGGCTGAAACTGGGTAATGATCTCGCTGACGCCCGCATAAATCAGCTTCAGGCGGGACGGCAGATCGGTCGAATTGGTGCGGATGCAGCCGCTGCCCAGGTAGGTCAACTGGCGACCTACCTGACGGATAATACCGTAGCCGGTTATCCGCGAGCCGGGATCGATACCTAAAATGATCGCCATTACGCCTCTCCCGGCCGTTGCGTGAAGTGCGCCATTACAGCGTTGCCGCGACCTCGTCGGAGATCTCGCCGTTATGGTAAACTTCCTGCACGTCGTCGCAATCTTCCAGCATATCGATCAGGCGTAGCAGCTTCGGCGCCGTTTCCGCATCCATATCCGCTTTGGTGGAAGGGATCATGGTGACTTCGGCGCTGTCGGCAGTCAGGCCCGCTGCGGCCAGCGCGTCTTTCACTTCGCCCAGCGATTCCCACGCGGTAAAGACATCCATCGCGCCGTCGTCATAGGTCACCACGTCGTCCGCACCCGCTTCCAGCGCGGCATCCATCAGGGTGTCTTCTTCCAGACCCGGAGCGAAAGAGATCACGCCTTTGCGGGTAAACAGATAGGCCACGGAGCCGTCGGTGCCCAGGTTGCCACCGGTTTTGGTGAAGGCGTGACGCACTTCGGAAACGGTACGGTTGCGGTTGTCGCTCAGGCATTCCACCATCACCGCCGTGCCGCCAGGACCATAGCCTTCATAGATGATGGTTTCCATGTTGCTGTCGTCTTCGCCGCCCACGCCGCGCGCGATAGCACGGTTCATGGTATCGCGCGTCATGTTGTTGGACAGCGCCTTATCCATTGCCGCGCGCAGGCGCGGGTTAGAACCCGGATCGCCACCGCCCAGCTTAGCTGCCGTAACCAGCTCGCGGATAATTTTGGTGAAAATTTTACCGCGTTTGGCATCCTGAGCCGCTTTACGGTGCTTGGTGTTAGCCCATTTACTGTGACCAGCCATTAACTCTTTCTCCAGATATAGATCGGACAGGCTATCCTGCGCGTGATGTTGTCCGCTGGCAGTGTCCGCAGTCCTCACGGACGCATGCCGGCAGCGAACAAACTCACCGCGCCGATAAAAGCCTGAACATTTAACTAATTCCATCCCTTTACCCGGCCATTAGCCAGAAGCCAGGGAGCTAAACTACAAATTCTTCAATGGCCTGGCGGTTGCTCCAGGACTTGCACAGCGCCGCACCTTCTGCGGCCGCCATCCAGCGCCAGGCCAGATGCTCGCTTAGCGTGACCGGCTGTTCGGCAGGCAGCGCCAGATAAAACCAGTGTTCGCTGTTATGCGTGACCTCCGGCGCGTAGCGGTGGCGAAAATGCGCAAAGATTTCGAATTCTATCCGACGCCGGCAGTCCACTAATGTGAGCTGCCCGGCGTTGATATCAATCCCTGTTTCTTCCAGCACTTCCCGCCGCGCGGTTTCCGCCAGGCTTTCGCCCTCTTCCTGACTGCCGGTAACGGATTGCCAGAAATCCGGATCGTCGCGCCGTTGCAGCATCAGCACCCGCCCGGTATCGCGGGCGAAGATCACCACCAGAACCGATACGGGCCGCTTGAAAGCCATCTTAGTTGCTCTCAGGCTTATCCTTTTTTATCACCTGGATCCCCAGCTCCGTCAGCGAAGCCGGATTGGCGAAGCTTGGCGCTTCGGTCATCAGGCAGGCCGCCGCCGTGGTTTTCGGGAAGGCGATAACGTCGCGGATGTTGTCGGTGCCGGTTAACAGCATAACCAGGCGATCCAGACCAAAGGCTAAACCAGCGTGCGGCGGCGTACCGAACTTCAGCGCATCCAGCAGGAAGCCGAACTTCTCACGCTGCTCCTGCTCGGTGATGCCCAGAATGCCGAATACCGTCTGCTGCATGTCGCCACGGTGAATACGCACCGAGCCGCCGCCCACTTCGTAGCCGTTGATCACCATGTCATAGGCGTTGGCGATCGCCGTTTCCGGCGCGTTTTTCAGATCGATTGGTGTCATGTCGCGCGGCGCGGTGAACGGATGGTGCATCGCAGTCAGCCCGCCTTCGCCGTCGTCTTCAAACATTGGGAAGTCAACGACCCACAGCGGCGCCCAGGCGTTGCCGTTGGTAATATCCAGGTCGCGACCCAGCTTCAGGCGCAGCGCGCCCAGCGCGTCGGCCACGATTTTCTCGCTGTCCGCGCCAAAGAAGATCGCGTCGCCGTCAGCGGCCTCGGTACGGCTCAGGATCGCTTCCACGATGTCCGCGTTCAGGAACTTGGCGACCGGGCTGCTGACGCCTTCCAGACCTTTGGCGCGTTCGTTGACTTTCATCCACGCCAGGCCTTTCGCGCCGTAGATTTCGACAAACTTGCCGTATTCATCAATCTGCTTGCGGCTGAGCTGAGCACCGCCCGGCACGCGCAGCGCGGCGACGCGGCCTTTGGCATCGTTGGCCGGGCCGGAGAAGACCTTGAACTCTACATCTTTCAGCAGATCGGCCACGTCCACCAGCTCCATCGGGTTACGCAGATCCGGCTTGTCGGAACCGTAACGGCGCATTGCTTCGGCGAAGGTCATCATCGGGAAATCGCCCAGTTCGACGCCTTTCACGTCCTGCCACAGCTCGCGCACCATTTTCTCCATGATTTCCCGCACCTGTGGCGCGGTCATAAAGGAGGTTTCGACGTCGATCTGGGTAAATTCAGGCTGGCGGTCGGCGCGCAGATCTTCATCGCGGAAGCATTTGACAATCTGATAGTAGCGGTCGAAGCCGGACATCATCAGCAGCTGCTTGAACAGCTGAGGCGACTGCGGCAGCGCATAGAATTTGCCTTTGTGCACGCGGCTCGGCACCAGATAGTCGCGCGCGCCTTCCGGCGTGGCTTTGGTCAGCATCGGCGTTTCGATATCCAGAAAGCCGTTGTCGTCCATAAAGCGGCGCACGAAGCTGGTGATTTTCGCGCGGGCCTTCAGGCGCTGCGCCATATCCGGACGACGCAGATCCAGATAGCGATATTTCAGGCGCGCTTCTTCGCTGTTGGTCTGATTGGGATCCAGCGGCAGCGGCTCGGCGCGGTTGATAATGGTCAGATCGGTGGCGAACACTTCTACTTCGCCCGTCGCCATCTCGCTGTTTTTGTTTTTTTCGTCACGCGCACGCACGGTGCCGGTCAGCTGGATACAGAACTCGTTACGCAGTTCAGAGGCCAGCTGAAAGGCTTCCTGGCGATCGGGATCGAAAAAGACCTGCACGATGCCTTCACGGTCGCGCATATCGATGAAGATCAGGCTGCCCAGATCGCGGCGGCGGTTAACCCATCCGCAAAGTGTCACCTGTTGGCCTACGTGAGACAGGTTGATCTGTCCGCAATACTCGGTACGCATAACGCTATCCTTTTAACTTCGCCGCTCGCGGGCAGCATCTTTAGTTATCTGTTCGGGGCGATGCCGCCGCGAAAAAGGCGGCTATTATAATGGAAAAAGCCCGGCGCGATAAGAGTCGCTTCCTGCAAGCTATGCCGAAAGTCGCTACAATTAGCCTGCGCCTCACAAAAGCTAACAAATTTCCCGCGTCTCTGACATTGTTGTTATCGCGCATTAAGGCTGACTGCCTGTATTCTCAACGGTTTTCCCCAAACACCCGGAGCAAGTATGTTGGAATTAAACGCTGCAACCACCGCGCTGGTGCTGATCGATTTGCAGGAAGGCATTCTGCCTTTCGCTGGCGGCCCTTATAAGGCAGAAGACGTGGTGGCCCGTTCGGCAAAGCTGGCCGATAAATTCCGCGCCGTCAATGCGCCCGTCGTGCTGGTGCGCGTGGGCTGGGCGAAAGATTTCGGCGACGCGCCGAAGCAGGTAGTTGATAACAGCCACGGCGGCCCGCTGCCGGAAAACTGGTGGGACTGGCCGACAGCCCTGGGCAAACAGGACAGCGATATTGAAGTGGTCAAACATCAGTGGGGCGCGTTTTACGGCACCGATCTGGAGCTGCAGCTGCGTCGTCGCGGTATTGATACTATTGTGCTGGGCGGCATCTCGACCAATATCGGCGTGGAATCTACCGCCCGTAACGCCTGGGAGCTGGGCTTTAACCTGATCGTCGCGGAAGATATCTGTAGCGCGGGCAGCAGCGAAGAGCACAACGGCAGCTTTAAGCATATTTTCCCCCGTCTGGGTCGTGTACGCACCTCAGACGAGATTATGGCCGCGCTGTAATTTTCCCCGCGATCGCAGGGAAGCGATCGTTATCGTCGGCATGATAAGAGAGGAGCGATGAAACCTTTTTATCTGGGTCTGCCGCAGTGGCAGCATCCGCAATGGAAAAAGTTGGGCATGGAAACCCTTGCCGACTACGCGCGTTATTTTAACTGTGTGGAAGGCAATACAACGCTCTACGCGCTGCCGCGCCCTGAGATCGTCCAGCGCTGGTACGATATGACCCATGACGATTTCCGCTTCTGCTTTAAGTTTCCTGCCACCATCAGCCACAAGGCCGCGCTGCGCGACAGCGGCGATCTGACCGCCGAATTTTTCAGCCTGCTGACGCCGCTCGCCTCCCGCATCGGTCAGTACTGGCTGCAATTGCCCTCCGCGTTTTCGCCGGCGGATCTCCCGGCGCTTTGGGCCTTTCTTGACGGCCTGCCGAAAAGCTTCAGCTACGGCGTGGAAGTGCGTCATCCGGAATTTTTTGCCAAGGGCGAGGCTGAAAAAGCCCTGAACGCGGGGCTGCATCAGCGCGGCGTGAATCGGGTGATCCTGGATACGCGCGGCGTCCATTCCGCCATACCCAGCAATCCGGCCATTATTGACGCGCAGCGCAAAAAACCGCACCTGCCGGTGCATGCGGTGATGACAGCCGACCAGCCAATGATCCGTTTTATCGGCGGCGACGAGGTAAGCGCTAACCTGAAATGGTTTACAGCCTGGCAAAACAAGCTGCCGCAGTGGTGCGAACAGGGCCAGCCGTGGCTGTTTATTCATACGCCTGACGTGGCCTTTGCGCCGGCGATGGTGCAGAGCCTGTGGGGGGCGTTGCGCCAGGCGGTGCCCGATATCGGCGAGCCGCCGGACTGGCCGCAGCAGGACAGTCTGTTCTGATCCCGGGCGACGCTGCACATATGCTGACAGCTGCTCTTTTCACCGCTATGATGGCGCCAGAAATTTTCGACCGGGTGGAGTAAGGATGGTCAGCGCGCTGTATGTAGTGCTGGGAGCACTGTTTATTATCAAGTTTTCTTTTGACGTAGTGCGGCTGCGTCGCCAGTATCACGTGGCGCACGGCGACGGCGGCTTTTATGAATTGCAGACCGCCATTCGTATTCACGGCAACGCCGTAGAGTATATTCCGCTCGCCCTGCTGCTGCTGGTGATTATGGAAATGAACGGCGCGGAAATGTGGATGCTGCACCTGACCGGCCTCTTCTTTTTCCTGGGCCGCGCGCTGCACAGCTACGGTATGCGCACCAGCACGCTGCTGTGGCGGAAAAACGGTATGATCCTGACGCTGGCATCGCTGCTGGGCATGATCGTGCTTAACCTTGTTTTTCTGCCCTGGGATTTGGTTTTCACACTGGGCTGAGGCGGAAAAGGTGCAGCCCGCGCCGCTTTCTGCCAGAATACGCCCTTTCCGTTTTTGTTCCGGACTTACCACTATGTCTAACCGCGATACGCTGTTCTCCGCGCCGATTGCCAAACTGGGCGACTGGACGTTTGACGAGCGCGTGGCCGAAGTTTTTCCCGATATGATCCAGCGCTCCGTGCCTGGCTATTCCAATATTATTTCGATGATCGGGATGCTGGCCGAGCGTTTTGTACAGCCGCACAGCCAGGTTTACGATCTGGGCTGCTCGCTGGGCGCCGCCACCCTTTCGGTGCGCCGCAATATCAAAGCCGAAGGCTGCAAAATTATCTCCGTTGATAACTCGCCCGCGATGGTGGAGCGCTGCCGTCGCCATATTGACGCTTTCCGCGCCGACACGCCGGTCGAGGTGATTGAGGCCGATATTCGCGCCGTTCCGATTGAAAACGCCTCGCTGGTGGTGCTGAACTTTACGCTGCAGTTTTTAGAGCCTGCCGAGCGGCAGAGCCTGCTGAATACCATCTGGCAAGGCCTGCGTCCCGGCGGCGCACTGGTGCTTTCCGAAAAATTCAGCTTCGCCGACGCCAGCGTGGGCGAACTGCTGTTCAATATGCATCATGACTTCAAGCGGGCTAACGGCTACAGCGAACTGGAGATCAGCCAGAAGCGCAGTATGCTGGAAAACGTGATGCTGACCGACAGCGTGGAAACGCACAAAGAGCGCCTGCGCCTGGCCGGTTTTGAGCACGCCGAACTCTGGTTCCAGTGCTTTAATTTTGGCTCGTTAATTGCGCTTAAGGCTGGGACGGACTGATGGATTTCGGTAATTTTTATCAGCTGATCGCCAAAAGCCCGCTGTCGCACTGGCTGGAAACGCTGCCTGCACAGATTGCCGCCTGGCAGCGCGAACAGCTGCACGGGCATTTTAAAAACTGGGATCGCTCGGTTGAGCATCTGCCGACCATCGTGCCGGAAACGTTGGATCTGCTGCACGGTGTCACCGCCGACAGCAGCCAGCTCAGTGAGCGGCAGCGCGGCGGTATCGAAAGCCTGCTGCGTAATCTGATGCCGTGGCGCAAAGGCCCCTACTCGCTGTATGGCGTGCATATTAATACCGAATGGCGCTCCGACTGGAAATGGGACCGCGTGCTGCCGCATATTTCCCCGCTGGCGGGCCGAACCGTGCTGGACGTCGGCTGCGGCAGCGGCTATCACATGTGGCGCATGGTTGGTGCGGGCGCAAATCTGGTGGTGGGCATCGATCCGATGCAGCTGTTTATCTGCCAGTTCGAGGCCGTGCGCAAGCTGCTGGGCAACGATCAGCGCGCGCACGTGCTGCCGCTCGGCATCGAGCAGCTGCCGGAGCTGAAAGCGTTTGATACGGTTTTTTCGATGGGCGTGCTCTATCATCGCCGCTCGCCGCTGGATCACCTTTATCAGCTGAAGAACCAGCTGGTCAGCGGCGGCGAGCTGGTGCTGGAAACCCTGGTGGTCGAAGGCGACGAGCACGCGGTGCTGGTGCCAGGCGAACGCTATGCGCAGATGCGCAACGTCTATTTTATTCCCTCTACCGGCGCGCTGAAAAACTGGCTGGAGAAATGCGGCTTTGTTGATGTGAAGATCGCGGACTATTCCGTGACGTCGACGGAAGAGCAGCGCCGCACCGACTGGATGACCAGCGAATCGCTGGCGGAGTTTCTGGATCCCAACGACAGCAGCAAAACCGTCGAAGGCTATCCGGCGCCGCTGCGTGCCGTACTGGTGGCGCGCAAGCCTTAGCACGACCGGCGTCGCCGTGGGCGTAAAGCCTTAGCTTTACTCGTGGCTCATAACTGCCAGCTTTAGCTACCCGTGCGGCTGACGCGGTGCGCAAGCTTCGGGCATAAGCGGCCTGACTGATAGCCAGCCTTAGTTCGTCCGGCGCGGGTGGCTGCTGGTTTTAGCCTCGCTGTAGTAAATAAAGCCGGACGACCATTTTCGCGCAGGGACGCGCGAAAAGTGCGTTCATTATCCGTGCTTTCCCCCTTCCCCGGCAGGTCTTAACGCTTCGCCAGCGCCAGCTTTGCGGCAAAGCCGATAAAGACGCAGCCGGTCAGGCGATCCATGATTTTTATCACCGCCGGCTTACGCAGCTTTTCCGCAAAGTAATGCGTGCAGGCGATCAGCATCCCGTTCCACAACGTGCCGACGACCACGTGGGTAAAGGCCATGCCGATACTCCAGAGCGCCACCGAGCCACCAGCAGGAATAAATTGCGGCAAAAACGAGACGTAGAAGATGCCGACCTTAGGGTTAAGCAAATTGCCTAAAAAACCACGCATAAATACGCGGCGATAGCCGTCCTGCTTAGCCTGCGGCAGAGCGTCCTGGAAGGCGCTGCGCGGTTTTAACAGTAGCCCCACGCCGAGCCATAGCAGATACGCCGCGCCCGCCAGCCTTAAAATGTTATAGGCCACTTCCGATGCCAGAAGCAGTGCGCCAAGCCCCACGCCCACCGCAGTGCCCCACGTCATACAGCCGGCATTGACGCCCATGCTGGTCGCCAGCGCTTTTTTCCAGCCGCTGGCGGCGGACGTACGCAGGATCAATGCCGTATCGAAACCCGGCGTCATGGTCAGCAGCGTAATGGCGAACAGAAAGGTTAATAACGAGGTCATACTGATTTCCCTGGAAAGGAAAAAAAGTTTAGCGATTACGCGGCTGATTGCCTACTACCAATTTTCGTTATGTCACATTTCCATCCCCCCTTTTTGCGTTAAAAGGTCTACGGTTGAACCTGTACGACTTTTATTTCACCAAAAGGAGTTCCCATGAGTAAGTTCGTATTCTCTTCACCGCGCAAGTACGTTCAGGGCGCTGGCGTCATGGCTCAGCTGGGCGACTACGTAGCGGAACTGGGCAATAAAGCTTTTGTGGTGGCGGATGAAATCGTCTGGAAACTGACGGGCAAGACGGTGCAGGATGCTTTGCAGCAGCGCAACGTCGAGTTTCATTATCAGCAGTTCAACGGCGAGGCTTCCGGCAATGAGATCGCTCGCCTTACGGCGCTGGCGAAAGAGGCCGATGCGCAGCTGGTGATCGGCGTAGGCGGCGGCAAAACGTTGGATACGGTTAAAGCAGTGGCCGACGAGCTGAAGCGGCCGGTGGTGATTGTACCGACTATCGCCTCGACGGATGCGCCGTGCAGCGCGCTTTCCGTGATCTACTCCGACAGCGGCGTATTCGAAAGCTACCGCTTCTATAACAAAAACCCGGATCTGGTGCTGGTGGATACGCAGGTCTGCGCCCAGGCGCCGGTCAGGCTGTTCGCTTCCGGCATCGCTGATGGTCTGGCGACTTTTGTCGAAGCGCAGGCGGTCAAACGTTCGCACAGCAAATCGATGGTGGATGGCGATCCGACGATTGCAGGTATGGCGATTGCCGAAGCCTGCGAAAAAACGCTGCTGACCTGGGGATACAGCGCTTATCAGGCGGTAGAGAAAAAAGTGGTTACGCCAGCCGTAGAGGCGGTAGTGGAAGCCAATACGCTGCTTTCCGGCCTGGGCTTTGAAAACGCAGGTTTAGCGGGCGCGCACGCTATCCATAACGGCTTTACCGCTATCGACGGCGACATCCACCATCTGACGCACGGTGAAAAGGTCGCCTACGGCACGCTGACGCAAATGGTGCTGGAGCAGCGGCCCGATGAAGAGATTGCACGCTATGTCCGCTTTTATCGCGCGATAAAAATGCCGACCACGCTAAAAGAGATGCATCTGGAAAACGAAAGCTGGGAGAACCTGCTGAAAGTGGGCGAACTGGCTAACAGCGAAGGCGATACGCTGAAGAACCTTAACCCTAACCTTAGCGCGCAGGATATCGTCAGCGCTATCCTGGCAGTAGACGCTTTCAGCCAGACCGTGAAATAACAGCGTTTGGCGCGGGCCGCTTATTTGTCCGCGCCTTCCGCTTTATCCCAGTATTCAAAGCGGTAAGCCGCGCTGATATTGCGCAGCACTTCACCGTGCGCAAAGACTTCTCTCTCATGCGAGTAGCTTAGCGTGCAGTTGCCCCGCTCGTCCCACAGCTGGCATTCATCCTGCGTGGTCAGCTCGCTATCGGGGTTATGCGTTTGCATCAGTAGCCCCTTTTCCCGCTTTTTATCGTCATAGCTCCACTGCATTTCGCTGTTGCCCGAGCGGCTGGCGATCAGCAGATTTTCCGCATTCCAGCTATAGTGAAACTCGCCGTTGGCCTGCGCGTCCGATCCTCTCGCCACGCTTTTTATCAGCCGCTGACGGCTGTCGTAGCTGTTAGTGGTTTCCGTAAAGCCCTTTTTTCCCTGCAACAGAAACGCCTCGGACGAGCTGGTAATGGTGCCCGTTTTACCGGTCAGATAGTTGACGGTTCCCTGTTTATTGCTGACTTCCACCAGCTTGCCCTTTTGCAGCACGAAGATCGACAGAACGTAGTCGGCCTGCCAGCCGGTGGCGACGCGAGTAATGCTTTGCACCATTCTGAGCGCGACGTTACCTTCGTTCTTGTCAAAGCTGATATCCGCCCGCAGCAGCGCGCCACAGCGATCGAACTCACCGAGAATGCGTTTTTGCTGGTCGACATCCTTACCAAACTCGCCCATTACAACCTGTTTTATCGGCCCTTTCGCGGTACCGCCCAGCAGCAGCAGGCTGTTGCTGTCGTTAACCCGTGCGGCGTTGGCGGGACAGGTATCTGCGCCCTGTGCCGCGCCCGCCAATAGCATGAGCGGCAGCAGAAAAACGTTGGCGGTCATTATGACTTTCATCAGTGAACTCGCAGCAGCCAGAGATGTGTTCAGTGTAAGAGGAATTTCGGTTCTGCGGCAGAAAAAAAGCCTCACCAAAATGATGAGGCCTGGTACTTGCAAACATCACGTCGTTAACCTGGCGTGCTGTGCGGCAAAATCGGGGTCAGGCTACGCTTGCCGACGAGCCAAACGAGAGCGAGAGCGAGGCTTTCATGGCTTCCACCATATCGCCGTCAACGCAGGCGCGGCTGAACTCGTCCGTTTCCGCGACGGAAGTCATGGAAACACCGGCTTTACGGTAGCGCATTGCAGAGGCGATTCGCTGGCTGGCGGAGCTGTGTAGCTCACGCAATCCGGCTTCCACAAACTTATGCAGGTTGCTCATGCGGACGCCAGCGCCGGCCATAATGATTGGACCCTGGGTAAGCTGATTAAGTTCCCTTAATAAAGGTAAACCGCTTTCGGCGCTTTGTTGCTGGCCGGAAGTCAGGATGCGCGCCACGCCCAGGTCGGTAAGCTGCCGCAGCGCCGTCAGCGGGTTGTGACAGAGATCGAAAGCGCGGTGAAAGGTCACCTCCATGCCTGCGCAAAGCGCCATGACCTGCTTCATCCTGGCGATATCAATATGCCCGTCCACATCCAGTATGCCGACCACCACGCCCGGAAAACCAAGCTCGCGGATCCAGGCGACATCGTCTTTAATCTGACGAAACTCGTTGTCACTGAAGCAGAAATCACCGCCGCGCGGACGCACCAGGGGATGAACGGGTATGGACACGGTTTCGCGAGCCTGCAACAGGCTGCCAGCCGAAGGCGTTAATCCGCCTTCCGAAGGCGCAGCGCAAAGCTCCACCCGATCGGCGCCAGCGGTTTGCGCGGCCAGCGCGCAATCAATCCCATAGCAGCATACTTCCAGTTTTAACATTTCATTCTCCTGTTAATGACTGCCGGCTGGTTGTGTAAATCTGTTTCGCTGTTTAGTCTGCTTTCGAACATTAAAAATAATAGTAACGGGAATCACCAACATGACATGCACTTTCGACCAGCGTATCGATCGCCGTCACAGCGATAGTCTGAAATGGCAGAAATATGGCGGTCAGGATATTTTGCCGCTCTGGGTAGCAGATACCGATTTCCGCTCGCCGCAATGTGTGATTAACGCGCTTCAGCAGCGCGTGGCCCATGGTATTTTCGGCTATGGCACCACGCCGGATGAGCTGATTGCCGTCACCACGGCGCGAATGCTGGCGCGCTATCAGTGGAAAATCGATCCGGAATGGCTGGTTTTACTGCCGGGCGTGGTCAGCGGGCTGAATTTAGCGGTACGCGCTTTTACCGAGCCGCATCAAGGCACCGTCGCGCCCACGCCGATTTATCCGCCGTTCCGCTCTGCGGCGAAGCTGGCCGACCGCGCGCAGCTTAACGTGCCGTTAAAACTGCATGAGGGACGCTGGCTGGCGGATTTTGACGAGCTATCAACCGCCATGACCGGCAACGAAAAACTGTTAATGCTGTGCAATCCGCAAAATCCCGGCGGCACGGTTTATCGTCGCGAGGAGCTGGAGGCACAGCTGCGCTTTGCGCAACGTCACGATCTGATCGTCTGCTCTGATGAAATTCACTGCGACCTGCTGCTGGAAGACGGCGTGCAGCATATTCCTTTTGGCAGTCTTAACGAAGACGCGCAGCGACGCTCCGTGACGCTGATTTCGCCCTCAAAGACGTTCAATATTGCCGGGCTGGGCGCTTCGCTGGCCATTATTCCCGATAAAGCGTTGCGCGCGCGTTTCAACAAAGCACGCCTGGGTATTGTGCCGCAACCGGATATCCTGGCGCTGGTCGCCGCGACGGCCGCCTGGCGAGACGGGCAGCCGTGGCTGGACGAGCAGCTGGCCTATCTTAAAACCTCAAGGGACTGGCTGACCGAGCGTGTCAACGCTATTGAGGGGCTTTCGCTGGCCCGCCCGGAGGCGACCTATCTGGCGTGGATTGACGCCAGCCAGCTTAATGTTGCCAGCCCGGCGCTGTTTTTTGAACGGCACGGGCTGGGCTTTTCCGCCGGGCGCGATTTTGGCGACGATAGCTTTGTACGCTTTAACTTTGGCTGCCCGCGCGATCTGATTGTGGAAGCGGTGCGACGGATGGAAAAAGCCGTGCGGACGTTACGACGCTAGCTCGCTCTCTACAATCTCTTTCAGGCTCCAGGGATGGAACTTGATCGTCACCTGGCCGTCGCTGACCGCGAGCGTCGGATTAGGCAGCCTTTCGCCCTCTCCTTTCGGCGCGCTATTTTTAATGGCTATCCCTGGTTTAGAGAGGCTCTCATCCGACAACAGCGCCAGCGCACGCACGCTCAGCTGCGCTTCATCGCCCGGCAGCACGATCTCAACGTGCTCCCAGCCTTCATGCCGATAGACTTTTTCACCGGGCCAGGGCAGCTCCACCATGCTGATTTGCCATGGCCCGACCCGTAATGGTTCATGCAGCTCAAACAGCGCGACCGGCCGTCCGCCTATCATCTTTTCTGAAAACAGCACGCCGTGCTGCAAAAAACCTTTTTTCCAGCGTTCCGCCGTCGCGACCTGATGGCAGCGTACGGCGATGTGATCGGCATGATGCGCAGCCAGATCCAGCCCGAGCCGCGTCGCCAGATGGTTAATTTTGTATAGAAACTCTCCAGAATCCTTAACTAAATCGTTTAATTCTTCCGCTACTTTACCTGAAAACATGCCTTCCTCGTTAAATTACTTTAAAAATATTAATCATTTTTATGCCATCACACCCCGTTTTCGGGCCAGCTTTCCTGATGAAGAAAAACGTAACAGCCCAGGATAGCTCGATAATTGCGGATTATTATCCTTTTCTTTAGTTAAATTTGGTTTAGTCCCAGCATATTATTTAGAAAATTTGGCTTAACTTAATGTTTTAATTTAGTTAAATTTATACAATGCGACTATTCTTAAATCCCGTTCGTCGACTCCAGGGTATTCTTATTTCTTATAGATTCGTTTCGCTTCTCACACAAGGAATAGCAAATGCTGATGTTAATACTTATTGCAGCGCTTATCGTTATGACGGGCTTTGCTCTGGTGAGGCACTGGAAGCTTCGTAACGAAAAGACGACTATCGCCAGCCCGCATCGCCCTCACCGTCGTCGCACCTGACCAGACAACCAGGAAGCAGCGCCCGCTGTTTCCTGTGCCTTCTCCTGTTTACACGCCTGGATAACTACAGCCTAAATGCAGTATACTTTTTCCCTTCTTTTTTAGCGGTAGCGAACAGCCACTCTGCTGTCCGACTCCGTTTAGTATGACGGCCTGGCCTCAGCGCGCAGGCGTTTTTGCATATAAAGGTAATCCGGTGAATATTCAGGCTCTTCTCTCAGATAAAGTCAGTCAGGCGATGATCGCGGCAGGGGCTCCGGCCGACTGCGAGCCGCAGGTGCGTCAGTCCGCTAAGGCACAGTTCGGCGATTACCAGGCAAACGGTATTATGGCCGTTGCGAAAAAACTGGGCAAGGCGCCGCGCCAGCTTGCTGAAGAGGTGCTGACCCATCTCGATCTACAGGGGATCGCCAGCAAGGTTGAAATCGCCGGACCGGGTTTTATCAATCTGTTTCTTGACGCCGACTGGCTTGCCGCCCAGGTAGACCGCGTTGTCGACGCGCCGCGCCTGGGCGTGTCGCCGGTCGAACCGCAGACTATCGTTATCGACTACTCTGCGCCTAACGTCGCCAAAGAGATGCACGTTGGTCACGTTCGCTCCACCATCATTGGTGATGCGGCGGTGCGCACGCTCTCCTTCCTGGGCCACAACGTGATCCGCGCCAACCATGTGGGCGACTGGGGCACGCAGTTCGGGATGCTGATCGCTTACCTGGAAAAACAGCAGAACGAAGCCCATGAAGAGATCGCTTTATCCGATCTGGAAGCCTTCTACCGCGAAGCCAAGCGTACCTATGACGAAGATCCGGCTTTTGCCGAACGCGCGCGCGGCTACGTGGTAAAACTTCAGGGCGGCGATGAATACTGCCGTAAAATGTGGAAGCGTCTGGTGGACATCACCATGTCGCAGAACCAGAAAGTCTACGACCGCATGAACGTGACGCTGAGCCGCAAAGACGTCATGGGCGAAAGCCTGTACAACGATATGCTGCCGGGCATCGTTGCCGATCTGAAAGCCAAAGGCCTGGCGGTAGAAAGCGAAGGCGCTACCGTGGTTTTCCTGGACGAGTACAAAAATAAAGATGGCGAGCCGATGGGCGTTATCATCCAGAAAAAGGATGGCGGCTATCTTTATACCACCACCGATATCGCCTGCGCGAAATACCGTTATGAAACGCTTCATGCCGATCGCGTGCTCTACTATATCGATTCACGTCAGCACCAGCATCTACAGCAGGCGTGGACCATCGTGCGTAAAGCCGGTTATGTGCCGACGTCCGTGCCTTTAGAACACCATGCGTTTGGCATGATGCTGGGCAAGGACGGCAAGCCATTTAAAACCCGCGCGGGCGGCACCATCAAGCTTTCCGATCTGCTGGACGAAGCGGTCGAGCGCGCCACGAAGCTGGTTAGCGAGAAAAACCCGGATATGCCAGCCGACGAACTGGCGAAGCTTGCCAACACGGTGGGTATCGGCGCGGTCAAATATGCGGATCTTTCTAAAAGCCGCACCACGGATTATGTGTTTGACTGGGACAACATGCTGGCCTTTGAAGGCAACACCGCGCCGTATATGCAGTATGCCTATACGCGTGTGCTTTCCGTGTTCCGCAAGGCGGGCATTGAAGAATCCGCCGTCACGGGCAAAACCGTGATTGCTGAAGATCGCGAAGCGGCACTGGCCGTACGCCTGCTGCAATTTGAAGAAACCATCACCCAGGTCGCGCGCGACGGCACGCCGCACGTGATGTGTGCTTACCTCTACGATCTGGCCGGTCTGTTCTCTGGTTTCTACGAGCACTGCCCGATCCTGTCTGCCGAAGACGAAGCGACGAAGCAGAGCCGCCTGAAGCTGGCGCTGCTGACCGCGAAAACCCTGAAGCAGGGTCTGGATACGCTGGGTATCGAAACCGTCGAAAGAATGTAACAGGCGATCCGCAAAGGGACGAGCTTTCGTCCCTTTTTATCGCTAAAGATTTAGTCTGTTTTATTCTGCCTGGAAAATTTACCCGGAAGCCCGTACCGGATTAAAGCTTTTATTTCCCCATTTCATCTCGCCTCGCTCATCCTCCTGCTGAATTTCCGCCATAGCTGCCTGCATAATATTCAGGCACTCTGCGGCTGGTTTACCTGCTTTTTTAAGCGCTTCCGTTGCCAGAGCGTAATATTTCAGCACAGAAGATTTCGTGTAAGACAGGATGGCAGGTACAGAGCAAATGCTGCCGGAATCAAATCGCTGAACAAGCGTATCAGCGGATGTCCCTATTTCTTCCGTTGCCTGAAGCGTTGCCAACGGCTTATTGATCAATGCAAAACTTATTGCCTCAACGAGCTCAATAGCCTGTGGGTCGGTAATTGAATGACTTATCGCTTTTATTTTTCCAGGTAATACCGCAATCGTCTGGCTATTCCCTTTTGCAATATTGCTAATAAATTGCCCCCAGTTTTCTTCGACCATCACTGAGCTACAGGCTGCGGAAGTGGAAAACAGACATAACGTCATCAACAAGAAAGATAGATTTCTCATCTTATTACCTCCAGCTCTCTGTCATGGGAAGACCAGATACGATCCCGGGTCGCAGACCTCAGGATAATACATCCCTGGGAAGCAAAGCCTGCTGGTTTGCCTATACGTTCGCCATGAATACGAAACTCCGTGCGCCCAAAGGTTTCACCAGTGATTTGCCTGAGCACGATCGTCATTGGCCCTTTTGTGTGGGTACGCTGCGTGATACGCCATTTACCACGCGGGATCGGCCCCATTCCTCTTACCTGCTGTCGGTCGGGATTATTCTTATTGGTCAGCATACCTGAATAACCACGGTCGATATACTCGCTATCGTGATAAAGATTTCCCGTAGATTGCTGATAAATCCATGCCATGTGCATTATCCTTATACAAATCTGTGCGGTTCCAGGTGGCCTGATTAGGTGATTTAGCGACCAGGATATGCCAAAATTATTCTGGTTTAGCTGAAGCGGACTGCCCCTTATACGCTCTATCCTTTTCGAAAATAAGTAGCATAATGAGTGGGATACCCGCCGTTATTTCCCCCTCTTCCTGAAAAGCGGGCAACGTATTTTCATCACACATCGCACCGCAAAAAAATGATTAAGTTCACCTTATTGCACTATTTACGTTTTGTCTGTTATGACAAACCGCTCCCTGATGCCGTCGCCTGCCCTACAATGACTTCTGTAACCTGCCGCCCATGCCGCAACGACCTTTTCCGCAGACTTGCGTAACCCATCGCCAATCCCGCACCATCCTTACCGCCACGCCGCTGCCTGACCGCAGTAAGAGGCCATGCGGATAAGCGGACTGATTCAGCCTGTTTATCAGGAACTGCACAAAATATTTGAAAATAACACCGTTATATAATAATACTGCCGAGCTACTTTCGTTTCCCACCTTCTGACCACATTGTTATTTAATTACCGAAAGTTAAACAGGATTAATGCTGAGTTCTTTGCAGACAATAAATAGCCGTGCGATCTCACGCCGCTTGCTTGCGGCCTGCCTCACAAAAAAATAAGCAACACCTGTTTATTTTCATCTTATTTTACGAGCAGCTTTCCATAACTAAATAAAGGCACAATCCTTTGAAAGAAAACGATCCATGGAGTATTGACGGCGTAAAGAAAAAGCATAGAGTTGATGGGCGACGCCTGAAGCGAAGCAGAAATAGCGAAGCCCGCCAGTGGTGGAACACTGACGAGCCTCTGACCACAATGTTATGAGGACTAACATCATGGCTGTAAAACAGTGTACCCAAACTCGCCCTGAGTTTACAAATTTTTCCTCGCTACCTGCGGGAATGGACTTTATCGATCTGGCGGAATATAACGAGCGTCTGGTTGCCGCCTTAATGGAAACGGATAATGATATGGAGCGTCTTTCTCTTTATAAAAAAATGGCCGCCAGCCTTGAACAGCTGGCGACGACTTATGAAGAACCGGTGCCTGACGAGCGCCTTCCACAGCTAACGGCGTCGACTATTACGGCTTTTCATCCTGTCACTTTTATTGCGGAACCGGAAAGAGTCACCCAATATTGCCAGGCTTTAACCCGGCTATTAATTCACAACCAGATTGATGCGGAAGCCAGACTGACGCTCAACGATCTGCTGTTCGATCTGGTCAATTATCAGGTGGACGAGCTGAAAGCCCCGCGCTATATGGAAACCTGGAACGGTTTAGTCCAGGTTCGCTAAATTCACCGGGAAAGACAGGCCGCATTCAATCCGCAGCGGTCTGTCCTTTTGCTTTTCTTCAGTGCCGCAGCGACCTTTGCAACCCGCCCCCTACTGCCTGCCATTCACCCCGCAGCGACTTCTGTAACCTGCCTCTAATCGCAACGACCTTTTCCCGCAGACTTGCGTAACCCATCGCCAATCCCAAAGCCATTCTTACCGCAACGCCGCTGCCTGACCGCAGTAAGGGGCAGTGCGGATAAGCGGACCGTTTGGCGCAGGGACGCGCCAACCGAGCCTCCACGGATGGATTTACGGCGCGTCCGTGTTCCGCACCGTCCCTTGCTGCCTGCCACTTGCCCCGCAGCGACTTCTGTAACCTGCCCCAAGTCACAGCGGCTTTTCTCCGGCTTCAGAACGCAAAAAAGGGGCGAATCGCTTCGCCCCTTTCTGCACTGCCTGCTTTTGCCCTGCACTGCCTGGCTTTGCCCGCCAGGCTACCGGTAATTCACCATCACTTCATTACTCAGCACGCGCAGCGTCTGAGGCAGCCGACCTTGTCCCTGCACGCCATAGACAAAGTGCAGCGTTTCTCCGGCATGAATATTGGTTAACCCTCGCGTCGCGCCGCTCGCGCCGTCAAGCGGCACGCAACGCCTTTCGGCACAAAGCCAGGCGGCAAAACCGGAAGGCATTGAGCCGGTCAGCTCATAGCGCCAGCTGATCTCCGTTATCGCGCCGGTCACCGTCTCCGACGCCTTCAGCGCGGGCGACGTTAACTGCATCCCGCGATTCAGCAATCCCGGCCCCGGCGCGGAGGCGTGCCAGGCGCCGCCGGCAGCCAACGCCAGCTGTGGCAGACAGCACAAAAACAGCAGCGCCTTTTTCATCAATGACCACCGATAGTCGACGTCATGCGGATCTGACGATTATCGGTCAGCTCCAGGTTAGAAATCACCATCAGCTGCGGCAGGTTGCGACGCAGGAAGCGGGCCAGCAGCGCGCGCAACGGATGGTTAACCAACAGCACCGGCGGCGCGCCCAGCGACTCCTGATGCGCCAGCGCGCCCTGCGCCTGCGCCAGCAAACGATCTGCCAGGCCCGGCTCCAGACCGCCGCCGCCCTGCAACGCCTGCAGCAGCAGACGTTCCAGCGTGGTATCCAGTCCGATAACCTGCACTTCGCCGTTGCCCGGATACCACTGCTGGGTAATCGCCCGGCCCAGCGCCACGCGCACTACGGAAGTCAGCTCGTGCGGATCGGTCTGCACGGTCGCGTGCTCCGCCAGCGTTTCAATAATGGTGCGCATATCGCGGATGGAAACGCGCTCCGACAGCAAATTCTGCAACACCTTATGCAGCGTGGTCAGCGTAATCACGCCAGGGATTAAATCTTCCGTCAGCTTCGGCATATCCTGGGTAACGCGATCCAGCAGCTGCTGCGCTTCCTGACGGCCAAACAGCTCGCTGGCGTACTGGCCAATCAAATGGTTCAGGTGCGTAGCGACTACGGTACTCGCTTCCACTACGGTATAACCCTGGATCTGCGCCTGCTCTTTCAGCGCGCTGTCGATCCAGATAGCGGCCAGACCAAAGGCTGGATCCACCGTCACTTCGCCCGGCAGCGTGCCTGCGGCGGTGCCGGGGTTGATCGCCATCCAGCGGCCCGGATAGGCGTCGCCGCTGCCGATTTCTACGCCCTTCATCAGAATACGGTAGCGCGCTGGCGGCAGCTCCATATTGTCGCGGATATGCACCACCGGCGGCAGAAAGCCCATCTCCTGCGCGAATTTCTTACGAATGCTGCGGATACGACCCAGCAACTCGCCATCCTGCGTATTGTCCACCATGGGGATCAGTCGATAGCCGACTTCCATGCCCAGCGTGTCTTCCAGCTGCACATCGGTCCAGGACGCTTCTACATTCACCGGCGTTTCCGCGCTTTTCACCATGCTGCTCTGCGGCATGGCTTTCGGTTTGGTCTCCTGACCGCGCATATACCACGCAAGGCCCAGCAGCGCGGCGGTAAACAGCAGGAACACCAGGTTCGGCATTCCCGGGATCAGACCCAGTAAACCCAGCACGCCGGCGCTCAGCATCATCACGCGTGGATTTTTGAACAGCTGGGTAACCATCTGTTCGCCAACGTCCTGATCGGTCGCCACGCGGGTCACGATAACGCCGGCTGCGGTTGAGATAACCAGCGCCGGGATCTGAGCAACCAGACCGTCACCGATGGTCAGCAGCGTATAGGTTTCGCCTGCGTGCCCCATATCCATACCATGCTGCACCACGCCCACCAGCAGACCGCCGATAACGTTGATGACCATGATCATAATGCCTGCAACGGCGTCGCCGCGAACGAACTTACTCGCACCGTCCATTGACCCGTAGAAGTCCGCTTCCTGGGTGACTTCCGCACGGCGTTTTTTCGCTTCGTCTTCACCAATCAGGCCGGCGTTCAGGTCGGCGTCGATCGCCATCTGCTTACCGGGCATCCCGTCCAGCACAAAGCGCGCGCCCACTTCGGCGATACGGCCAGCACCCTTGGTGATAACCATAAAGTTGATGATAACGAGGATGATAAAGACCACGATACCGATGGCGAAGTTGCCGCCCACCAGAAAGTGCCCGAAGGCCTCAACCACCTGTCCGGCCGCCGCCGCGCCCGTATGCCCTTCCATCAGGATGATACGGGTTGAGGCGACGTTCAGCGCCAGGCGCAACAGGGTGGAGAAAAGCAGAATGGTCGGAAACGCAGCGAACTCCAGCGTTTTCTGGGTAAACATCGCTACCAGCAGCACCATTATCGACAGCGCGATATTAAAGGTGAACAGCAGATCGAGGATGAACGGCGGCAACGGCAGCACCATCATCGCCAGGATCATCATAATCAATACCGGCCCGGCCATAATCTGCCATTGGGTATCTTTCATATTCGGTAAGCGCAACAATGTGGCCAGATTCGCCATCAGTCTTTCTCTCCAGAGCCAAAGTCCAGCGCTTCCGGCACCGGTAAATTAGCAGGTTTTTTCGGGGCCAGGCCGCCTTCCAGCTTCCAGCGACGGAGCTGCCAGACCCAGGCCAACACTTCTGCAACAGCCGCATATAACGTACCGGGAATATGCTGACCAATTTCACTATGTCGATAGAGCGCGCGCGCCAGCGGCGGCGCCTCCAGGACAGGAATACGGTGTTCTTTACCTAATTCGCGAATACGCAGCGCCACTTCGCCTGCGCCTTTCGCCACCACTTTGGGCGCGCTCATTTTCCGTTCGTCATACTGCAAGGCGACGGAATAGTGCGTCGGGTTGGTCACGATAACGTCCGCTTTCGGTACATCCGCCATCATGCGTCGGCGGGCCGCCGCGCGCATCTGCTGACGAATACGCCCCTTAACGTGCGGATCGCCTTCCTGCTGTTTATATTCGTCACGGATTTCCTGGCGAGTCATGCGCAGCCCTTTGTAGTAGCTGTACAACTGCCAGAAAACGTCAAATCCCACCATCGGCGACAGGCCCAGCACCACCAGCACGCAGCACATGGCAATCATGTTCAGCGAGCTGGCCAGCGCGGTATAGGGCGATTCGCTGATCAGGCGCATCATTTCCGGCCAGTTATGGCTGACATACAGCCAGGTCACGCAGCCGACCAGCACCGCTTTCAGAATCGATTTCACCAGTTCCGTCGCGGTCTGCGCGGAGACCAGCTTGGCTAAGCCTTTAATTGGATTCATCTTGCCAACGTCGAACTTAATCGCTTTGCCGCTGATCAGCACGCCGCCCAGCAGCATCGGCGCGGCAATCGCTACCAGCACCAGCCCCGCCATCATCGGCAGCAGCGTATACACCGCCTGCACAAAAAGTCTGCCGATCAGGTGCAGCATCTGGCTGGTATCGCTGACCACCGAGTGGTTGAACACTAATCCCTGAGCCAGCAGCTGACCGATTTTGCGGGCCATGCTTTCGCCGCCCATCCACAAAATACCCAACCCCGCCACCAGCATCAGCACCGAGGTCAGCTCGCGCGAGCGCGGAACCTGCCCTTCTTCTCGTGCTTTTTCAAGTCGGTGGGGGGTTGCGGATTCGGTCTTTTCCTCTTCGCTGTCACCAGACACAGGCTATCCTCAGGGAATTTCTGGAGTACGGAATGAATGCGGTTAGGATGCCAAAAAGGCGCAGGGATGATGCCGCGAGTAAACGCGTAAAAAGGGGGTTATTCAGGTAATAGCAAAAAAGGGCCGATAAGGATCGGCCCTGAGCGGAAGGACAAGCTTAAAACCCGAGGCTGTCGAGCAGGTCGTCGACCTGATCCTGGTTAGCCACCACGCCGGGCGCTTCACCGTTAATCTGCGGGCCGTTTTTCAGGCTGTCCGCATCTTTCTTCGGACGGGCAGGCTGTTCCGGCATGTTTTCCAACAGCACCATCAACAGCTGACGCTCGATTTCCTGGATCACATCCATCATGCGCTTGATGACCTGACCGGTCAGATCCTGGAAATCCTGCGCCATCATGATTTCCATCAGCTGCGCATTGGTGAAGCTCGTATGCTGCGGCACCGATTCCAGATAACCACGGGTATCCGAAACCAGCGAGCGGGCATCTGCCAGTTCGATAGGATTCTCAAACCACTCATCCCAACGGCCTTTCAGCGCTTTAGCTCCATTCTCCATCTCTGTCTGACGTGGCTGCGCGGCTTCCACACAGTTCAGCGCGCGTTCAGCCGCCTGAGCGGTCATTTGCACTACGTAGTCCAGGCGATCGCGGGCGTCGGGAATGGCTTCCGCCGCTTCAGCAATGGCCTGATCCAGTCCCAGCTCACGCAGGCTGTCGCGCAGCATCCGCGTCAACGAACCAATTCGGGAGATAATGTCGTTCGCGGAAGCCGCGTCGACACTTGGTTTCGGAAGTTCGCTCATCTCGGCTCCTTACATACCCAGCTTTTCGAAGATCTTGCCTAACTTCTCTTCAAGGGTCGCTGCGGTAAAAGGTTTAACGACATAGCCGCTGGCACCCGCCTGAGCAGCCGCAATAATGTTCTCTTTTTTGGCTTCGGCCGTGACCATCAGCACCGGCAGCTTGCCGAGCGTGCCGTCTGCACGAATGGTTTGCAGCAGCTGCAGACCGTCCATGTTTGGCATGTTCCAGTCAGAAATCACGAAGTCAAAGCCG
Source organism: Erwinia sp. TECH1 (assembly GCF_054057575.1). Lineage (NCBI taxonomy): Bacteria > Pseudomonadati > Pseudomonadota > Gammaproteobacteria > Enterobacterales > Erwiniaceae > Erwinia > Erwinia sp. TECH1. The sequence goes on from NZ_JBSRZK010000001.1 coordinate 2,850,036, forward strand.
CCGGCACGCAGCTTAGCCAGCGCGTCAACGCCGTCTTCTGCTTCTTCAACGTTATTGAAGCCGAGCTCTTTCAGCAGGTTACGGACGATACGACGCATCGTGTTGAAATCGTCGACCACCAGAAACCGCATATTTTTGTCAGCCATAATTACTCCTGTTTGTGTAGCCCCGCGGGACGGGCGCTGCGTTAGATACGTAATGCCTGTCCGGCGCTAATTTTTGCCAGCATGTGCTGGCTGATTTGGTGGAGATCCACCACTTCACTGGCGCCCCCGAGCGCAATTGCTTCGCGGGGCATACCAAATACGACACAGCTCGCTTCGTTCTGGGCGATGGTCCACGCGCCTGCTTTGTTCATGGTCAGCAGGCCTGCGGCGCCGTCGTTGCCCATACCGGTCAGGATCACGCCAACGGCGTTGCGACCGGCATACTGCGCGACTGATTTAAATAACACGTCTACCGAAGGCTTATGCCGATTGACCGGCGGGCCGTCGTGCAGTTTTACCTGATAGTTTGCGCCGCTGCGTGCCAGCTCCATGTGCATCGCGCCCGGCGCGATATAGGCATGGCCCGGCAGCACGCGCTCGCCGTCTTCTGCCTCTTTTACCGTGATCTGACACAGCTTGTTCAGCCGTTCGGCAAAAGAGCGGGTGAAGCCTGGCGGCATATGCTGCGTAATCATCAGCGCCGGACTGGTGGCCGGCAGCGGCTGCAACACATGCCTGATCGCTTCCGTACCGCCCGTAGAGGCGCCGATTGCGATCAGCTTTTCACTGCTCAGCATTGGCCCGGCTTTCAGCATCACCGGCGCTGGCTGCGACCGACGCACGTGCAGCTTCGCCCTTGAAGCGGCGCGCACCTTATCGGCAATCATCTGGCTGTAGGCCAGCATGCCTTCGCGGATACCCAACGACGGCTTGGTGACAAAATCCACCGCGCCCAGCTCCAGCGCGCGCAGCGTCACTTCGGAACCCTGGCCGGTCAGCGAAGAGACCATCACCACCGGCATCGGCCGCAGGCGCATCAGCTTTTCCAGAAAATCCAGTCCGTCCATGCGCGGCATTTCCACGTCCAGCGTCAGCACGTCGGGATTGAATTCTTTAATTAAATCGCGAGCCACCAACGGATCGGGCGCCGTCGCCACCATCTCCATGTCCGAATGACTGTTAATAATCTCCGTCATCAACTGACGCATCAGCGAAGAGTCATCAACACATAACACTTTGATTTTGCCCATTATCTTTCCTTAGTCAGCCCGTAAACCGTCTGGCCTCGCAGGTAAAACTCTTTGCTGATCTGGCTGAAGTTTTCAGAGTGTCCGGCAAAAAGAATGCCGCCAGGTTTCAGCATCGGGACAAAACGCCGCAGGATCTTTTCCTGCGTCTCTTTGTCGAAATAGATCATTACGTTGCGGCAAAAAATCGCGTCGAACGGGCCGGGAACGGCCCACTCGTTGCCCAGCAGGTTGAGCTGGGAAAATGTAATGGTGTTAGCCAGTTCAGGCCGAACGCGCACCATGCCAGCGTGCGGGCCGGTACCGCGAAAGAAGAAGCGTTGCAGCTGCTGAGGCGACAGCGTGCGCAGCTCTTCCTGGCGATAGACGCCCGACAGCGCTTTTTCCAGCACCTGGGTATCGATATCGCTGGCGTGAACCTGGAACTTGCCTGCGCCTAACGTTTCCGCCAGCGTCATGGCGATGGAGTAAGGCTCCTCGCCCGTCGACGCCGCCGCGCACCAGACGTTGAAACTGCCGCCGCGCCGCCTGGCGTGATCGGCCAGAATCGGAAAGTGATGCGCCTCGCGAAAGAACGCCGTCAGGTTAGTGGTCAGCGAGTTGATAAAGGCCTGCCACTCTGCACTGCCGGAATCACTCTCCAGCAGCGCCAGGTAACGACCAAAATCGTCGATGCCTAACGTCCGTAACCGGCGCACCAGGCGGTTATAAACCATCTCGCGCTTATGGTCGGCGAGAACAATGCCGGCCCGCTGATAAATAAGCTGGCTGATGCGCTTAAAGTGCGCATCGGATAACGGCAGGCGCTGTACCATCTGTGACAACAGCGTTGCGTTCTCCGGCGGTGCTACCAACGTCGATTTTTTCATCCAGATCCACCCTGCAAAGTACAGATTAAGGGGTTAAAACAGTGTGTTCCCTGTGGGTCAGTATCCGAGGCGGTTTGCCTTCTCCTGAACCAACCCGAGCGTGCCTGGGCTGCTGCCGCTTCCACTACCAGCGCGGCGTTCTGTTGCTCTGCTTTGCATCGTCCGGTGGCTATGACACTGGCTAACTACAAATTCAGATTGCTTAACTGTTTATCGGCAGCAATTCGATCTTCCTGAGGCCAAATTGCGTTAAAGCCTTATTTTTTACTGCCTGCCGTCTTAATAACCAGCCTCGCGCCGCCCTCCACAGACGGCGGCGCGGGGTTCAGGGATTAGAACGTTTCCCAGTTATCGTTGGAAACCGGGGCGGCCTGCGCTTTCTTCGGCGCGGCGGCAACGGCCATCGGCTTGCTGGTAGCCTGCACGACGCTGTCCTTACGAATGCGGAACACGGCGACGGCCTGGGTCAGACGGCTGGCCTGCACTTCCAGCGCGGCGGCGGCGGCGGCAGATTCCTCAACCAGCGAGGCGTTCTGCTGCGTCACGCGATCCATCTCGGTTACGGCGATGCCGACCTGATCGATACCGCGACTCTGCTCGCCCGATGCGGAAGCGATTTCGCCCATGATGTCGGTTACGCGGGTAACGGCGTTCACAATATCCGCCATCGTTTCACCCGCGCTTTCCACCAGCTGCGATCCGGTATCGACACGCGCCACGGAATCTTCAATCAGACCTTTGATTTCTTTGGCGGCCTGCGCGCTGCGCTGCGCCAGGTTACGGACTTCACCAGCCACGACCGCAAAGCCACGGCCCTGTTCGCCCGCGCGCGCTGCCTCTACCGCAGCGTTCAACGCGAGAATGTTGGTCTGGAAGGCGATGCCGTCGATTACGCTGGTAATATCGGCGATTTTCTTCGAGCTGCCCGCTATATCGCTCATAGTTTTCACCACGCCGTCCACCACCTTGCCGCCCTTCTGCGCCGTTTCCGACGCGCTCAGCGCCAGCTGCGAAGCCTGACGGGCGTTCTCGGCGTTCTGCTTCACGGTAGCGGTCAGCTGCTCCATGCTCGCGGCGGTTTCTTCCAGCGAGGCGGCCTGCTGCTCGGTACGCGAAGAGAGATCGTTGTTGCCCGCAGAAATTTCGCTCGCGCCGGTATAGATAGCGTCAGAGCCGTCGCGCACGTCGCTGACGGTACGCACCAGCGACTGCTGCATATCGCGCAGGCTTTCCGCCAACAGCGTCATTTCGCTACGGCCTTCCACTTCAATGGTCTGCGTCAGGTCGCCGCTGGCGATGTGACGAATGTGCTCGATATTGCTGTTCAGCGGCAGCAGCAGCAGTTTACGGATGCCGCTCCACGCCAGCGCGATGACCGCAGCGGAAACCAGCAGCACGCCCAGCAGCAGCCAGATAGTCTGGTGGTAAGCGTCTTCATTGGTTTTAATACCCTGCGCCGTCAGCTGATTAACCACTTCCAGCCAGTGGTTATAAGCCTGCTGGAACTGTTCCTGATAGCTTTGGGTCGGCTGCGCGACGAAGTCGTCAAAACGGCCGGTTTCCATCATCACAATCAGCTCGGAAAGCGCGGTGTGGAACTGCTTGTAGTTAGCCAGCAGCGTCTGCACGTCCTCCGCTTTTTTCCCGTCTTCGGTCAGCGTGGCGTTGAACACCGCCAGGGATTTATCGGCAGCGGCCAGGTCGGCCTTTGCCTGCGTCATCAGATCGGTGGCAGAGGTGCCCGCGCCCGATTTGCTGACATCCTGCAGGTAACGAATACCGGCGCGGTTCAGCGTGTTGCGTGCCTGCACCAGCGACACCCATGAGTTGCCCATGGACTGTTGCAGGATGCGCATCTGCTGACTTAATTCAAAATTCTGTTTGTCGCTGTGCACGGCTTTGAAGAACAAACCGCCGGTCCCCAGCTGCAATACAGCAAACAACACCAGCACGCTCACCAGGCCGGTCACTACTTTTATACTCTTGAACATAACTACCTCAGTTGGGGGCTATTTGTTTTAGTTATCGGCAGACGCGGGGGGATCTTTATTGAGCTGTAGGGCGCTTTCCGGAAAGCACTACAGGGCTGTGCCGATGTGTCTGGTTCATGCAGAACGGCTGGTTAATTGTTTTGGAAAACCTCTGCCAGGCACGATTTCCTGCCGGTATCGGCAGCCAGAAAGGTGGCTTGTGGCGACGGCTTCCTTCTACCCGCCTCGCGACGGCTAAAAAGAAGCCCGCTCGGGCACGGTGCCGGAGCGGGCTGATTAACATGCTGTTAAGGATTAAGCGCTTGTGCTCTTTACTTAAAACGTTTCCCAGTTGCCTTCTTCAGCGCCTGGCGCGGCGGCTTTACGCAGCGCGGGCTTCAGCGTACGCGGCGCAGGTGCAGCGGCACGAGCGGCCTGTTCTTTGCGTACGCGGAACACGGCAACGGCCTGAGTCAGACGGCTGGCCTGATCTTCCAGCGCTGCGGCGGCCGTGGCGGACTCTTCCACCAGCGAGGCGTTCTGCTGCGTCACGCGATCCATCTCGGTTACGGCGGTGCCAACCTGGTCGATACCGCGGCTCTGCTCGTCGGAAGCAGAGGCGATTTCGCCCATGATGTCGGTCACGCGGGTAACGGCGTTGACGATATCGTTCATGGTTTCACCGGCGGTGCCCACCAGGACGGAACCGCTGTCCACGCGCGCCACGGAATCTTCAATCAGGCCTTTGATTTCTTTGGCGGCCTGCGCGCTGCGCTGCGCCAGATTACGGACTTCACCGGCCACGACCGCAAAGCCACGGCCCTGTTCGCCGGCACGCGCTGCCTCTACCGCGGCGTTCAGCGCCAGAATATTGGTCTGGAAGGCGATGCCGTCGATCACGCTGGTAATATCGGCGATCTTCTTCGAACTGCCCGCGATGTCGCTCATGGTTTTCACCACGCCGTCCACCACTTTGCCGCCCTTCTGCGCCGTTTCCGACGCGCTCAGCGCCAGCTGCGAAGCCTGACGGGCGTTTTCGGCGTTCTGCTTCACGGTAGCGGTCAGCTGCTCCATGCTCGCGGCGGTTTCTTCCAGCGAGGCGGCCTGCTGCTCGGTACGGGCAGAAAGATCGTTGTTGCCCGCCGCGATTTCGCTTGCGCCGGTATAGATAGCGTCGGAGCCGTCGCGCACGTCGCTGACGGTACGCACCAGCGCCTGCTGCATCTCTTTCAGGCTGTTGGCCAGCTGCGCCATTTCGTTACGGCCTTCCACTTCAATCGTGTGGGTCAGGTCGCCGCCGGCGATATGGCTGATGTGCGCGATATTTTCCTGCAGCGGCTTGATCAGCACGGAACGCAGACCGACCCAGCACAGCGCGATCAGCGCGACAACCAGCGCCATGACCGTGCCAATCACCCACAGCATTTTGGTATAGGCGCTTTCGTTATCCGCCACGCCTTTCGTGGTCAGCACGTTCTGCGCGTTACGCCAGGCCTGGTAGGCATCCTGCATATCGTTCTGCTTCTGCTCGATATTCATCTTGAACATCTCGGCCAGCTGCCTGTTTTCCATCAGCGTCACCATCTGGCCCAGCGCTTTGGAATAGGTTTCGTAATTTTTTTCTAACGCTTCGGTGATCAGCGGATCCATCCCTTTGGTATTGGGAATGCCCTGGTAGCGCGCATAAGATTTATCAGCATCAGCCAGCAGCGATTTGCTCTGGTTGCTGATATCGGTCAGCGAGGCGCTGTTAATGCTGTTGGCCGTTTCGCTTTGCAGGCGCAACATGCCGCGGTTAATGCTAATACGGGTCTGGTTTAGCGCAACCCAGGCGTCAGTAAAAGCGGCGACGTTCTCACTGGAGTTCTGAGCAATAGAAAAGTTAGTTTTATCGCTGGTCAGCGCGTTAATAAATAATCCGCCCGCCAACAACTGGAGTGAGCCGAATACCAGCAGCACTAACAGCAGGCTGGTGACGACCTTAATGCGTTTAAACATAGGGTACCCTTGGTAGAAGTAAAATGAATCAACACCGAATATATCGGCGTAAATTAATGGAACTTTATGTGCGCCCGGAACAGATTTACAGAAGTGATACTTTAATAACTAAATTAATTATCCGGCCGCAAGACTTTATTCAAACCATAAAAAACACCCTGCCGGCATAATACCAACAGGGTGCCTGATACTTTATTTAAGGCGGCAATTACGCGCTGCGCAGCGTATCCATCAGCGCCATCTCTTCGCTGTTCAACAGCTTCTCGATGTCGACCAAAATCAGCATGCGTTCGCCCAGCGCGCCCAGGCCGGTCAGGTATTCGGTGGACATGGTGACCGCAAACTCTGGCGAAGGACGGATCTGATCGGTGGTCAGCGACAGCACGTCGGACACGCCGTCAACCACGATACCCACCACGCGCTGCTCAAGATTCAGTACGATCACCACGGTATTATCGTTATAAACCACATCCGGCTGCGCGAATTTAATACGCAGGTCAATAATAGGCACGATAACGCCGCGCAAATTAGTGACGCCTTTAATAAAAGCAGGCGTGTTGGCGATGCGGGTTACCTGATCGTAACCGCGGATCTCCTGCACTTTTAAAATATCAATGCCGTATTCTTCGTCACCCAGCGTAAATACCAGGAACTCCTGGCCTACGGTTTCGCCAGCGAGTTTAGTGACAGTTGCCATTCCAGTCATAGTTCTACCCTTAATCGGTTAAAGTCAGGCTGCGGCTCCCGCCACACGCTTTTCACGGTTGAGAGACTGCAGAGCCGACACGTCGACAATCAGCGCCACGCTGCCATCACCCAGGATGGTCGCTGCCGAAATGCCCGGTACTTTGCGATAGTTGCTTTCAAGGTTTTTGACCACCACCTGGTGCTGGCCAATCAGCTGGTCCACCAGCAGCGCATAGCGCTTGCCCGCGCTTTGCAGGATCACCACGATGCCCTGAGTCGCCTCGGTTTTCGCGCCCTGCACATCAAAGACGTTCCACAGCTCAACCAGCGGCAGGTATTCGCCACGGACTTCCAGCACGCGCTCGCCACCGGCCAGCGGGTGCAGATCGTCAGCCAGCGGCTGCAGAGATTCCATTACCGCGTTCAGCGGCAGAATAAAGACTTCGTCAGCGACGCGAACGGACATGCCGTCCAGGATCGCCAGCGTCAGCGGCAGCAGGATACGAATGGTCGTGCCCTTGCCCTGCTTAGAGGCAATTTCTACGTGGCCGCCCATCTCCTGGATGTTACGTTTCACCACGTCCATGCCCACGCCACGCCCGGAGACGTCGGTAACCTGCTCGGCGGTGGAGAAGCCCGGCGCGAAAATCAACATGCCTACTTCTTCATCGCTCATCGCGTCGCTCACCGGCAGGCCGGAAGAAAGCGCTTTCGCCAGGATACGTTCGCGGTTCAGACCGGCGCCGTCATCGATCACTTCGATACAGATATTGCCGCCCTGGTGCTCTGCAGAGAGCGTCAGGTTGCCGACGCCCGATTTCCCGGCCGCCACGCGTTTTTCCGGCGATTCGATGCCGTGATCCAGACTGTTACGCACCAGGTGCGTTAACGGGTCGATAATGCGTTCGATCAGGCTCTTGTCCAGCTCGGTGGAGCTGCCCAACAGCGTCAGTTCAACTTCTTTACCCAGCTTGCTGGCCAGATCGCGCACCAGGCGTGGGAAGCGGCTGAAGACATATTCCATCGGCATCATACGGATGGACATCACCGATTCCTGCAGGTCACGGGCGTTACGCTCCAGCTGGCCCATGCTGTTCAGCAGGTCGCCATGCGCTACCGGATCCAGCTCGTTGGAACGCTGGGCCAGCATGGACTGCGTGATCACCAGTTCGCCGACCAGGTTAATCAGCTGATCGACCTTTTCAACCGCTACGCGGATGCTGGTGGATTCGCTGGCCTTGGCCGCCGCCGGTTTTTTGGCCGCTTCACGTTTGGCCGGAGCCGCCGCTTCCGCTACCGCAACGGGCTGAGGAGCTGGCGCAGGCGCTTCTTCCACGGCAGCCGGCGCGGCTTCTGTCACGGCAGGAGCCGACGACGCATCCAGGAATTTGATCTGCGATTCTTCAATCACAAAGCAAAGCACGGCAACGATATCGTCCTGACCGACCGAGGAATCCAGCGTGACCTCTACCGAGGTTTCGCCTTTGATCACGTCGGAGACGGTGCCCAGATTGCCCAGCTCTTCCAGCATCAGCGGGATTTCAGTGGGTTTCAGGTTCACCAGCGCCATCCGCAGGCCGGCCGAAGCCGGAGCAGCGGCAGACGCGGCCGGTGCCGCTACGGCTACGGGCGCGCTTTCGCCTTTGGCTTCCAGCGCCAGCTGACGCAGCGCCTGACAGATATATTCAAAGGTTGCAGCGTCCGGCTCGGTCGCGGTTTTATAGGCATCCAGCTGTTCCTGCATAATATCTTTGGTTTCCAAAAACAGGTTGATGATAGGCGTGCTTAGCTGCATTTCGCCGCGTCGCGCACCGTCAAGAATGTTCTCCAGGATGTGCGTGGTTTCCTGTAATACAGTAAAACCAAAGGTGCCCGCGCCGCCTTTGATGGAGTGGGCCGCACGGAAAATAGCGTTAAGCTGCTCCGCATCCGGTTCCTGCGGGTCTAACCCCAACAGGTGTTGTTCCATGTCGGCTAACAATTCGTCAGCCTCATCGAAAAACGTCTGATAAAAATCGCTGATATCCATGCTCACGGTATCACCTCTGCTGTGAGTCGCGATCGGTCTGGGCCGCTGGCACAGGCGATGCTGGTGTTAAAGTTGGTGCTGCCTGTTCGCCTGGCGGCTCGGCCGGGTTTGGTTTTTTTGCGGCATCGCCCGGAACGGACGGTGCCACGATTTGCTGTAATGCTGCCGGCTCGCTGTCGCTGATCTGTACCGCGTCGCTTTCCGAGTTCTCTTTCTCAATCTGCGCTTCGGTGTCATGGTTCAGCACCAGCAGGCTGATACGGCGGTTGACGGCGGCGTCGCCGCCACGGTTCTTCAGCTTCATGGTGTCGGCCATGCCCACCACGCGCAGCATTTTGTCGCTGGCCAGCCCGCCGATAATCAGCTCCCGCCGCGAGGCGTTGGCCCGGTCGGCCGACAGTTCCCAGTTGCTGTAGCCGCGCAGGCCGTTAGCGTACTGAATATCGTCCGTATGGCCTGCCAGGCTGATCCTGTTCGGAATATCGTTCAGGATCGGCGCAATGGCCCGCAGGATATCGCGCATATAAGGCTCGACGTCCGCGCTGCCGGTTTTAAACATCGGTCGATTCTGGCTGTCGATAATCTGAATACGCAGGCCCTCTTCCACCATGTTGATAATCAGGTGCGGGCGCAGCGCCTTCAGACGCGGATCGGCTTCAATCAGCTGATCCAGCTTTTCGCGCAGACGGTTTAAGCGGATATCGTCCAGCTTGCGTTTCTCCGCGTCCATATCGATAACCTTGTGCACTTCGCCTTTCTGCTGGCTGGGATCCATACCGCCGCCAGGAATAACGCTGGTGCTTTCGCTGGTTTTGGTGCCGCCGGTGATAGCCACCCGCAGCGGCGTCTTAAAGTAATCGGCAATCCCCGCTAATTCCTGAGGCTTGGCGATCGCAATCAGCCACATCACCATGAAAAAGGCCATCATCGCGGTCATAAAGTCGGCATAGGCAATCTTCCAGGAGCCGTGGCCGCCCGCGTGCGCGGAATGCTTTTTCTTCTTAACCAGGATAATCGGGTGATTGTCGTTCTTCATGCGTCCTGACCTTTCGCCGGCGATTTCGCGTTACGAACGTGCTCTTCCAGCTCAGAGAAGGATGGCCGCTCGGTGGAGTACAGCGTTTTACGGCCAAACTCAACGGCGATCTGCGGCGCATAGCCATTCAGGCTGGAAAGCAGCGTGACCTTGATACACTGCATCATCTTGGTGGTTTCAGCACATTTCTGACGCAGCAGTCCGGCCAGCGGGGAAATAAACCCGTACGCCAGCAAAATACCCAGGAAGGTACCGACCATCGCGTGAGCGATCAGCTCGCCCAACTCGGCTGGCGGACGATCTGCCGACGCCAGGGTGTGCACCACGCCCATCACCGCCGCCACGATACCAAACGCGGGTAAAGAGTCGCCTACCGTACCGATAGCCGTAGCCGGTACGTCACATTCGTGTTCGTAGGTTTCAATCTCTTCATCCATCAGGGCTTCGATTTCAAATGCGTTCATATTGCCGCTCACCATCAGTCGCAGATAATCGGTGATAAAGTCCACCAGTCTTTTATCGGCAAGGATGCGCGGGTAATTAGCAAAAATTTCACTTTCCTGCGGACTTTCAATATCGGCTTCCAGCGAGAGCATCCCCTGCTGGCGCGATTTGGCCATCAGGCGATAAAGTAACGCCATCAGATCCATATAAACCGCTTTATTGTATTTCGAGCCTTTCATCAGCAGCGGCATCGCTTTTAACGTTGCTTTAATTGCCTTGCCGTTATTGCCCGCTAAAAATGCGCCAATGCCCGCTCCGCCGATAATTAACAGCTCGGAAGGTTGATAAAGCGCGCCCAGATGTCCGCCTACCATTGCGTAGCCGCCCAACACCGACCCGAGAACCAGGATATACCCCAAAATAACTAACACAATAAATCCTTACGTCTGGCGACGTGTGGGTTAAAGATGAACCGGATTAGGTCAGGTTTATTCCGTCGCGTGGGCAAAAAAAAAGCAGCGGTATTTAACCGCTGCTGGATTCACTCCACGTGGCGAACATTAAACGGCAAGTTTTACCTGTTCATCCAGCAGTTGTGAAATGTTATCGGCAGGTTCTGCGATAAGTTTACGTCTTTTTACCGCACGAGAAGGCGGCTGGCACAGGCTGCAAACAAAGCTGCCGACCGGCTGGTGCGCGTGGTTAATAAAGCTTCCGCCGCAGCATTTGCAGTCGGAAAGCTCCAGCATGCCGCTCTCAACAAACCGGACTAAGGTCCAGGCGCGGGTGAGCGCCAACAGCGGGCCTTCGTCCTGTTGCGGGCATTGCTCCAGGTAGAGACGGTAGGCTTTAATCACCGCGTCCACACCGGTGCTCAAACCGCTTTTGAGTAAAAACTGCCAGGCGTTACAGAACATAGAAGAGTGAATGTTCTGTTCCCAGGTCATAAACCAGTCGGTAGAAAAAGGCAGCATGCCTTTTGGCGGCGGGCTGCCGCGCAGTTCTTTATAAAGTTTAATTAAGCGGCCGCGGCTTAGCTGCGTTTCGCTTTCTAACATTTGCAGGCGAGCGCCTAAAGTAATTAATTCAATCGCCAGCTGAATATCACGCGCTTCCTGAACAATACTTTTTTCACTCATTAACTCGCCCTCTTTTTCGGCAGTTCGTCATTTTTAGCTGATGCATTACGCAATAAACGGCTGGATAACAAAATGCCGGTGTGGATTTGCTGCAAATCATCCACGCGAGATTCCTGAGTTAAGCGATTAATCGTTACGTGATCGGTAAAGCGAAACTGGCATATCAGCTGATTTGTCTCGGCCAGCTTCACCATTTCTGGCAGCGTTAAGTGAGCGAGCGCATCGGCCATCTGCTCATCAATGCCCAGACGAAACATTGCTGAGGCTTTTTCCTGATTAATAAGGCGTTGAGCAAGTAATAAATAAGACAAGTTGATATCGTAAATATTTTTTAGTAATTCTGATGTACCCATTTTTATCCGTCCTGACTGACACGACTTAAACGTTGGCGGATTGCGCCGCTACCTTTGTTGCTGCTGGTAAATCTTATTGTGGCAAAAAATTAAGTGGCAAAAGCCAAACGTTCGCGAAGCTCCAGGCGGCCCTGAAAGCGGCCTGCAGAAAGTAGTCATTAACTCATTTTGCCGGTTACTGCTCCCTTGTTTTCGTCCGCTTCCCTGACGTTCTCCCTGACTGAAAGTTGCTCTGGTTTAGGACTATTCCGAAAACAACGCAACTTTATCTGCTCTAATTTCCGGATACAACGGAGGCCAGCTAAAATTTTAGATAAAGTGTGATCCAGATCACACTTTTGGGGGTAATTTGACAAAATTATCCTTCAGAAACGCTGTTGATTAGTTCACTAACTAAGCAAATTTGGACTTTTTTGTTAAATTTTAACTCTACGCGATCATTTACCGATGAAAATGGTTCCTTTTACGTCGATTGAATGGAGGAATGATGTGTTTACGCGCACAACTGGATGTAAAAACGCATAAAAGACAAATATGCAGAGGAATATGCTGATTTTTGTATGTTAAGCATGTGTAAATCGTAATCACCAAAGGTAACTATCGACAGGGGCAATGATGCGTGCAGAGTAAGATATTGCAGGTTTACGGCAGGAAGTGTTTAGGGAGTGTAAGCCGCGTCAGCCCTGTGTTTAGCGGGTGCCAGCGGATGTAACCAGGGGTAACATTAGCAACGCGAATGTTTGTGCCAAAAATTTAACCTCAGGCAGTAGGTATCGGCACGCGCCTTGTTTTCTTTAGTAAAAAGTGATTTTTTTCCTTTTTTTTCTTTCCGGTGGTCCTTTTAAGGCACTTTTTTGAGCAATACGGACTTAAAAAATTAAAAAAAAGGGCGACCCACGGTCGCCCCTAAATTAACTGGCATGACTTATGCTAGACGGAGAGCGTCGCCGCTTTATCCGCCCCGCCCTGTGCCTGGCTACGTACCGGCAATGCCTGGAGATCTTTCAGATAGGATTTGCGCCAGTGCGTAATATCGTTCTTACGCAGCACGTCCATCATGTCGTTGTAGCGTGAGATACGCTCGTCCAGCGGCATGGTTAACGCCTGGTTCAGCGCGGCAGCCACTTCATCACGATCGTAAGGGTTAACGATAAGCGCGGAGGTCAGCTCGTTGGCCGCCCCGGCAAAGCGTGACAGCACCAGTACGCCAGGATCTTCCGGATTCTGCGCGGCCACATACTCTTTTGCCACCAGGTTCATCCCGTCACGCAGCGGCGTCACCAGACCAATATCGGTCAGGCGGAAGATTTTCATCAGCAGGCGGCGATCGAAATGCTGGTTCAGGTAGTAAAGCGGCGTCCAGCCCAGCGTGCCATATTTACCGTTAATGCGGCCTGCTTCCGTTTCCAGCTGATGACGAATATCCTGATAGGCCTGCACGTCGCCGCGCGAGGTTGGCGCAATTTGCGAATAGCGGATTTTCCCACGATGCTCGGGGAAGTTTTCCAGCAGCGCTTCATAGGCAAGGAAACGCTCCGGCAGCCCTTTCGAGTAGTCCAGGCGCTCACAGGCAATAATGTTTTTGGCGTCGCCGAGGTCGCGTTTCATCGCGGCCATCTTCGGCGGCAGCGGCCCTTCAGCCATCTCTTTAATGCTGTCCGGCTCGATGCCTATCGGATACACCTCGGTAGAGAACTGATTGCCGAACGCCACGTGCGTTTTGCCGTTGGTCTGCACGTTGGTCAGCAGCGCCAGTGACTCCAGGAACGCCATACGGTCGCTCTCGGTCTGGAAGCCCAGCAGATCGTAATCGCACATCATCTCCAGCAGCTCATTATGCGGCGGCAGCGCGTTGAAGATTTCCGGCGTCGGGAAAGGAATATGCAGGAAGAAGCCGATGCGGTTTTTCACGCCCAGCTTGCGCAATGCGGCGGCGAACGGCAGCAGATGATAATCGTGGATCCACAGCACGTCGTCCGGCTCAATCAGCGGCAGCAGGCGTTTCGCCAGCATGGTGTTGACGTGACAGTAGCCATCCCAGGCCTCGCGCTGGAAGTTTACCAGGTCAAGGCGGTAGTGGAAGGCTGGCCAGACGACCGCATTGGAAAATTGCAGGTAATAAAGGTCGTAATCGTTTTGATTAAGGCCAAAAGAAGCGTAGGTGACGTTATCTTTTTCAAACAGATCCATCTCCTTGTCTTCTTCGCCGATCTCGTTGATTTCCCCATTCCAACCAAACCACAGGCCGCCGGTGGTTTTCAGCGCATCCATAATGCCAACGGTCAGTCCGCCCGCGCTGGTTTTTGACCCATCCGGTACGGCGATGCGGTTAGATACGACTACTAAGCGACTCATAACCTTGACTCCTTAATGACTTATCGTCTTGATCTAGTTTTAATAATGTTTGCTCAAGCCAGTGATAAACGGCCTCGACGTCAGCCAGGCGATAGCCCGCTTTTGTCTCACCTTCACCTACCTTGATTGCGATGCCGTCCAGGGCATTGACCGCTTCAAAACCTGCCTCATCGGTCAAATCATCACCTAAAAATACCGGCGTTCTGCCGGCAAAAGGGGCCTGCTGCATAAAATCGGCAATGGCGGCACCTTTACTGACGCCTTTCGGCTTTAGCTCCACCACGCATTTGCCTGGCTGTAGCGCCAGCTCGGGAAAGCGTTGGGTCATCGTTTCCGCCAGCGTCAGGATAGCCTGCTGATAGTGCGGTGCGCGGCGGTAGTGCAGCGCAAATGCCATGCCCTTCGTTTCCAGCTGCGTATCCGGCATCTTCGCCACGGCTTCGCTCAGCAGCGACGTCAATGAGGCAGAGACGTCGTCCGGCAGGGAAAGCCGCTCGGTATGCCCGGCTGCATCGCGACGCTCCGCGCCGTGCACGCCGGCCAGCGGAAAGCGCAAAGGCGCCACCAGCGCATCCAGCTCGCGCGTCGGACGGCCGGAAACCAGCGCCAGCGCGCCGTCGCTCAGTTCGGCCAGGCGGGAAAGCGCGGCTTTGGCCGCAGCAGGGATAAAAACCTCTTCCGGGCGTGACTGGATAGCGGCCAGCGTGCCGTCCACATCAAAGAAAAAAGCGTAACGTCCTTCAGGCACTAAAGGGGGTACGGATTCCAGCGTATTCACAAATATTCCTCCTGATTATGTGTGCCACGGCGCTACGTCGGCCCAATGTCTGGACTGACGTTGGCGGAAACAGACGTCAGGTCTGCTTTGCCCACAACGCACGAGGAAAAAATTTTTGTCAGCGGATGTGGCGGAGCGAGAAAGAGGATGCGTTAGAGAGGGTATTCGGCGCTGATTCCTTCTGCATAATCTCTGCACGCCTCGTGCAGTCTGTCTCATCTCGTTGCCACATACGTAACAACATCAGCTATCAGTATAGTCACTGATAGCGGCTCTGCCAGACGTGCTGGCTCCGGGGCCGCTTGTTACGCCTCTAACATGGCAAATAATCGCGACAAAAACCCCAGGAGTAATACGAAATTGTGAAATTTTTGGTAGAAACAGGAAAGTTGGTGTTGAAATGTTAGCGCGCTGTTGTTCCTGCCCGTCAGGCGACGGGCGACATCCACAGCGTATTCAGGTTGTAATGGCTCCAGGTCTCCGCCTCTTCCGGCCCGGCAATACTGTCCCAACAGTAGCGATCGGCCAGATCGATTACTTCCGGCCGCAGCATATGATTGGCGGAAAGCGAATAGAACACGCAAACCCTGGGCAGCAGCAGCGAGCTTTCGCCCGGTTCAATCACCACGGCCACGCGACCGGAAGCCAGACGCACGATTGAGCCGACCGGATAGATGCCGACGGCTTTCACAAAGGCGTAAAAGATTTTGCGATCGAAATGCCCTTCCCAGCTGGCCATCTGGTGCATCGCGCTGGCCGGATTCCAGCCCGCTTTATAAGGACGATTGGAGGTGACGGCGTCATAGACGTCGCAAATCGCCGCCATGCGCGCCAGCTGGGAGATATCTTTGCCTTTCAGGCCGTGCGGGTAGCCGCTGCCGTTGATTTTTTCATGATGATGCAGCGCCACGTCCAGCACCGCTTCGTTTTCACCGCTGCGGCGCAGCAGATCCTCGCCCATGACCGGATGCTGTTTCATCACGTCGAACTCATCGTCCGTGAGCTTGCCGGGCTTGTTGAGGATCTCCAGCGATACGCCCGCCTTGCCGACATCGTGCAGCAGGCCGGCCGTGCCTGCCAGGCGCGTCTGTTCATCATTGAGGTTAAGCTGGCGGGCGAGCGATACCATCAGCGCGCAGACCGCCACGGAGTGCAGGTAGGTATAATCATCGTGCGTTTTCAGCCGTACTACGCTCAGCAGCGCGGCCGGATGGCGGCTGAGGGAACCGCCGATTTCGTCCACCAGCGGCAGCGTGCTGCGGGTATCAATCGTTTTACCGAGGCGCGCATCGTTAAACATGCTCATCACTTCGCCTTTGGCATGCAAGCAGATCGCCTGCGCCTGCGCGATCTCTTCATGGATACCCGATACCCTGGGCAGGGCAAGCTGTTCGTGAAGCGGATCCTGACTGTCCGGGCCACGCCCTTTCTCCAGATCGATCCAGACTTCTTTTATGCCGCTTTCCACGATGACGTCAATCTGCTGCTGCGTGGTAAGCAGCATATGGTTACGCACGAGGGGATGCTTCAGCCAGAAAACTTCCAGCTTGTGCACGTACATGCCGGTGCGCAACTCGTGTATCTGAATTCTTATTATCATTTCCCCCCTCCTGCCCCTCCTGCCTTTTCCTCCAATCTGCACAGGTATCGGCGGCACGAAAAAAACCTTCAGCCATTGTCGCCGCTTATTTTGCTTTTTTCGATTTATTTACATTGCCCGGGGCAGGCTGTTCGCCAGCCTGAAAAGGTAAGTCGTTTTCAGGCTGGAAGGCGAAGAAGGCATTACGCCGTACGGAGGTCGGCTTCGGGAAGATTAGTGAATAACGTTGTCGTCGCTGGCGGAACGGCGATTCAGGGCTTCACCGGCGCTGACCTGAGCATGGCGAAGCTCTCTGATAGCGGCAAGGCAGGCTTTGCGGTGCTCTTCATCCGTTTGTCGGGCCGCCAGCGCGCGCAGTTCATTAATAAGCGAGGCAAGATTAAGCGGGCGCTGCTGCTCAAGAAGCGCCAGCGTGGCTTCTCCCAGCATCAGATCCCGTAATTTTTCAGAATGGCGATGGTCCATGGAAACTTCTCTGGCTTGTCTGCCGCGTGGATCGCTTTCCGCGTGGCAGGACGGAACGCCTGAACCCACGCGGAAAGAAAAAGCAGGTCGAACGAGCGGTGGGCTACGCGGGCGTTTAGCTTTCGCGACCGAACAGCATAGCAATCAGTTCGTGATGATGTTTTTCGAGGTCGGGCTCACTGACATCGGCCAGGCGGCTCAGCAGCTTTGCACAGATTGACTGGCGATTAACCGTCATGCCGGATTTTAAAATCTCCATCACTACCTCACCCAGCGTTTCCTGATGAGAAGGTACAGCAGCGTCATGGGCGCCGAAGTAGAGGCTCATGTCCGCAGTTTGTGTGTTGAAATTATCCTGACGCATAATGGATCCTCTTAAGCAGGTGAAAGAATGCCCGAAGGGGGTAACGTTTCTACCCTGTACAGCTTTTCAATTAATGTACAGTATCTTAAAAGTCTGGGGCGGATTTTTTTGCAAAAAATGCTTTTTTGAGACATAAAAGGCGTTATTTGGTCACATTTTAGTTAATAACTAACAACCTTTTCTCAAAATATTTAGCCGGTTATAACAAAAACAGGAAATGACAGGCTTAAGCGCAAACTTGTACAACCAAGAGTAAAAACGGGGGAGAACGGCTGTCTCCCCGCGATGACGCCTTATTTTTTCGGTACGTTTACTGCAGATTTGCCTACGGTTTCGTTTTCGATTGGCCCTGATGCGCCAAGATCGGTGCCGGTGACCGGATTCACCGTGGTATCGGAAGCGGTACGCAACGCCAGATTATCCAGCTCGGTTTTCTGATCGGACGGCAGCGTGATGCTGGCATAACCGTCGCCGCCATCTACCGCCGGTGCCGGATCGGCTACGTAGGTGAAGTTTTCGTCCGAGTTCCAGCTTCCACGCACCTCGCCGCCTTCTGACATATTGTAATAAACGTTTGAGTACTGCTCGATAGGCGGCAGCTTGCCGACCGGGAAGTTATTACGAATGGAATAAAGCGCCTTTTCAAAAGAGATCTGATGCGCAACTTCGCGGGTCATCAGAAAGCCTAACGCATCCTTAACGCCCGGATCGTCCGTTACGTTAATCAGGCGCTCATAGAGGATTTTAGCGCGCGCTTCGGCGGCGATATTAGAGCGCAGATCGGCTGTAGGTTCGCCGATGGTATCAATATAGGCTGCCGTCCACGGCACGCCGCCGGAGTTGGTCAGCGCCGGGCCGCCGCCGTAAAGAATCGACGTCAGGTGGCTGTCGTTACCATTGCCGGTGATGGAGCGGTACAGCTCGCCCTCTTCTTCCGTGCCTTCGGCCAGCTTGCCTTTGGCGCCTTTGTTCAGCATCCCGACCAGCGAACCGATAATTTCCAGGTGGCTCAGCTCTTCGGTGGCAATATCCATCAGCATATCGCGACGGCCTTCGTCTTCGTCCGACAGGCCCTGGGTAAAGTAGCGGCAGGCCGCGGCCAGCTCGCCCTGTGGCCCGCCGAACTGTTCCAGCAGCAGGTTAGCCAGTCCGGGATTTGGCTCGGCAACGCGAACGGTATACTGCAATTTTTTTACGTGTCTGAACATAGCTCACTCCAGTCAGAAAAGGCTTCCGGCAATCTGCTCTGCGGCAGATCTCTCCGCTCTTTATTGCTGGTTTTCATACCTGAGTTATGGCGGCAGAAATAGATTACATGGGGTATTTCTGCTTGAGGATATTCAACGTCACTATTCAGGTTTAAAAACCTCGTTTAAAGCATAGTTTACTTTTTTCCCCTGCAAGGTATCTGAGCGGAAAGTAAAACGAATAAGATTAGTCCTGGGGCGTTAATTACGACCAGGGAAAAACAGAATTGCGTCCTGCCAGGCTAAATAGCTGTTTTAACCCGCCGTCTTAGCGAAATAATTATCATTAAGATTGCCATGCGAATTACGCAGCGATGATTGCTGCCGTATGGGATTTCTTATTTCGTGTTTGCCGGAATAAAACACCTGAATAATCTGCATTTGTACGAAATAGTTTCCGCGCGGCCTGGTCTGGTTTTTTGTGGTCTATGCTTGCCCTCGGGTTTTCATAGTGAGGAGAAAGCAATGAAGTACAGAAAACTGGGCCATTCCGGCCTGATGGTTTCTGAGCTGACGCTCGGGACGTTAACCTTTAACGGCCAGGCCGGCTTTGAAAAAACCGGCAACGTCGATGTTCGCCAGGCCCGCCGTTTTATTGAGATAGCGCTGGAACGAGGCGTCAATACCGTGGACACGGCCGACCTTTATTCCAAAGGCGGGGCGGAAGAAACGCTGGGCGAGGCGCTGGGTGGCAATCGTCAGCGCGTTATCCTGGCCACGAAAGCCCGCAGCCCGATGAGCGACGATCCTAACGACAGCGGCGCCACACGCTTTCATCTGATTAAGTCCTGCGAGAACAGCTTAAAGCGTCTGAAAACGGATCATATCGATCTCTATCAGATCCATAACTGGGACGGCGTGACGCCGGTGGAAGAGACGCTGCGCGCGCTGGAAGATCTGGTGAAAAGCGGCAAAATCCGCTATTTCGGCACCTCGAACTATACCGGCTGGCAGATGATGAAAACGCTGGGCTGCGCCGAGGTGAATCATCTGCTGAAGCCGGTAAGCCAGCAGATTTACTACACGCCGGAGTCGCGCGAGGCGGAGTTCGAGCTGCTGCCGATGGCGCTGGATCAGAATATCGGCACGCTAATTTGGGGGCCAATGGGCGAAGGTCTGCTGACCGGCACCGTACAGCGCAACGTGAAAACGCCAGCGACCTCCCGTCAGGGCAACGGCTGGCCGGAACCCTACGTGCACGATATGGAGCACGCTTACCGGGTTATCGACGTGCTGACCGAAGTGGGCAAAGAGCATAATGTATCAACCGCGCGGGTCTGCCTGGCCTGGCTGCTGACGCGTCCGGGCATCACGTCGCTGATTGTTGGCAACCGCACCGAACAGCATTTACAGGACAACCTGGCCGCAGCGGAGCTGACGCTGAGCGAAGCGCAGATCAAACGTATTGAGCAGGCGACGCGTCCTGCGCCGCGCTATCCGTACTGGCACCGTTTCACCAGCGGCATGGACAGACTGGATCCTGCGGAAAAAGTTTTTCTGGATGAGTATCAGCAAACGCTGGAAGAACGGAAAGATCTCGACCGTAAATAATCTTTTTGCGGCTAACGAACCCGGCTGACGGGTTCGTTTTCGCGTTTATCGTTGGCCCTTTTATATCTTGTTCACCTGCCTTTATATTCCGCCTTAATCCGTAGCCTCGCCCGTAATAAAAAACAGGCCGCCGCACTTTTGTTATCGCTGTCCGCACAACGCAACGGCGCAATTGGTCTGCGGCTATACTGATAAAAAAACAAAAGGAGAAGGATATGAAACTTGCCGTATTTGATATTGGCGGTACCTCGTTAAAAATGGGCGTTGTAACGGATAAAGGCGACATTCTGGCCAGTGATAAAGCGGATAACGAAGGATCGCGCGAGGCTATTCTGGGCGCTATCCTGGACTGGCTGGAAAAAAAACCCGGCTGCGAAGGCATTGCCGTTAGCGTGCCGGGCTATGTCGATCCGCACAACGGGTTTGTGTCGATGGGCGGCACGGTCAGGGCATTTGATGATTTCCACCTGAGTAAATGGCTGACGGAAAAAACCTCCCTGCCCGCCACCGTGGAAAACGACGCGCACTGCGCCCTGCTGGCCGAACGCTGGCTGGGTAAAGCACGCAATATGTCCGATTTTTTGATGATCACCATCGGCACCGGGCTGGGCGGCGCGGCCTTCTGCAACGACGCGCTGGTACGCGGCAAGCAGGATCGCGCCGGCGAGTTCGGCTGCCTGCTGGTGGCGCGTCCCGCTGGCGGCAGCGTCAGCCACTATACGATGGGCGACAACTGTACGATGACCGCGCTGCGCAAAAGCTATGCGCTGCACAGCGGGCGTGATGTGGACGAGGTCAGCGGCAAAGACGTTTTTTCCGGCTGGGATAATAAAGAGCCGGTCGCCACCAGGCTGGTCACCACCTTTTATCAGGATCTGTGCGCCGGCATTTATAACCTGGCGAACGTATTCGATCCCGAATGCATTTTTCTGGGCGGCGGCATCACCGAGCGCGAGGATTTTCTGGAGGAGGTGAAGTTTCATCTGGCCTGGTTCGGCAAAACCATCCCGGTGGATACGGCCACCTTCGGCAACGATTCCGGGATGTTAGGCGCGGCCTGGCACTTCCTGCAAAGTAACCAGCGCGATACACACGGCTGACAGGCGTATCAACGCGCACGGGCGCCATTGGCAAGGCTAAGCCCAGCAACATCGCTGGCGCGCTTGTCAGGCAATCCACAGGCGCCAACGGCAAGGCTCGCCAACGCTCGTCAAGCAGCTCACGGGCGCCGTCGGCAAGGCTAAGCCCAGCAACATCGCTGGCGCCATTGGCAAGGCTATACCAATAATTCTGTCAGCGCTCGTTGGGCAGCCTGCCGTTATGCTGGCTACGTCAGCCTCGCTAGCGCGCCCGTTGGGTGGTCAGCGCCAGCGACCAGAGATTGCGCTGGCAGCGGGGGCAACTCAGCTGCTGCTGCGCCTGTAGCCGCTGCGTTTCTCCGCAATGGTTGCAGGCGTAGAGGCCATCTGCGGGCACGCAGGTATAATCCTGCCGATGTTGAGGCGGCAGCACGGAAAGGCCCGGCCGCACTTCTTCGCGATCGTAGTAATAGGCGCTGATATCGCCGTCCAGCTCGATCAGCGCCAGCCGGATCTGACCCAGATGCTCCACGCCCTCCTGCCGCAGCTCCATAAAGAATTCGTCCTCAGAAATGTTCAGCCCGTCCAGGCTGTCCAGCACATACAGACCGTCCTGAATCAGTGTGATCACTTCGCCCTCCACCCATCGGGCGACCCGTGAGCTGCGTGCGGTCAGAAAAGTCGTAAAACGATAAAGTACCAGCAGCACCAGGAAAACCATCGCGACCGGCAGCACAGGCACATCATCATAAAAAGTGACGTCTCCTGAGGCCGATCCCAACGTCAGGATAATCACCAGCTCAAACAGCGACAGCTGGCGAATGCCGCGCCTGCCGGAAACTTTCAGAAAGAGAAAAACAACGATGTAGGCGAAGAGTACCCGAACCGCGACCTCGCCTAAAAAAGTAATGGAAAGATCGTTCAAGAAAAAGCGGTGCCAGTCGAAAGAAAACATAAGCGTGCGTGATTATCCCAAAGAAAAAATGATAAGGCGTCAGTGGAAAAGTTGATATTTTATGACATTTTCCTGCGCAGAAAGCCATTATTAAGATGCATAAAACGAGGCTGGTGGCCGTGCATCCACGCTGAATTTTACTTAGCGCAAAAAAGAAATAAGCGGCTCTTATCCTTCTGCCCCGGCACAACTATTATTTCCGCTGCAGTATAAGCTGCTTTATTAACCGGGGACGCACCTTTAAGAAAAAGCGAATAAATTCCTGTTATTACAATCTGTTGCCGGAAAGTTCCGATCAATGCCTTGCCTGCCGCCCGCATTCAGCGATACTGTATATAAACACAGTTAAACCGGAATAAGCATTATGCAGCCGATTTCCCCTGCTGAAATTATGGAAGATCTTTTTTTACCGCTGTTTATTGAGCGCGTACCCTGCGGCTTTCCCAGTCCGGCCCAGGATTATATTGAGGACCGTCTGGATTTGAATAAGCTGGTGCTGCGTCATCCCAGCGCCACCTATTTTATCAAAGTAAGCGGCGACTCGATGATTGAGGCCGGGATCGGCCATGACGATCTGCTGGTGGTGGATCGTTCGCTGACCGCAGAGCATGGCGATATCGTGGTGGCGGCCGTGGCCGGTGAATTTACCGTTAAAGAGCTACGCCTCCGCCCTTTTTTACAGCTGATGCCGCGCAATCGTCACTATTCTCCGATTACGTTTCACGATGCGGAAGAGCTGGAAATTTTTGGCGTGGTCACTTTTATTCTGAAATCCACCAAAAATGTTCGCGCTGGTTGACGTCAACAGCTTTTATACCTCCTGCGAAACGGTGTTCCGTCCCGATTTGCGCGGCAGGCCGGTGGTGGTCGTTTCCAACAACGACGGCTGTATTATTTCCCGATCGGCCGAGGCAAAAGCGCTGGGCATTAAAATGGGCGAACCTTATTTTAAAATTAAACAGGATCTCCAGCGTCAGCAGGTGCAGGTTTTCAGCTCAAACTATGCGCTGTATGCCGATCTCAGCCATCGGGTGATGACCCTGCTTGGCGAGCTGGCGCCTGCGAGCGAAATTTACTCTATTGACGAGGCTTTTCTGGATCTGACCGGCGTCAGCAACTGTCTCTCGCTGGAGGATTTTGGCCGCGACATCCGGCAGCAGGTGCTGAAAGCTACCGGCCTGACGGTCGGCGTCGGCATCGCGCCAACCAAAACGCTGGCCAAGCTTGCTAACTATGCGGCGAAGAAGTGGAGCAAAACCGGCGGCGTGGTCGATCTCTCCGATCCGGCGCGCCAGCGCAGGCTGCTGCCGCTGGTGCCGGTTGAAGAAGTCTGGGGCATTGGCCGTCGCGTCGGCAAGCGTTTGCAGCTGATGGGCATTAAAAACGCGCTGGATCTGGCCGACAGTCCCGTCCCCACCCTCCGCAAGCACTTCAGCGTGGTGATGGAGAGAACGGTGCGCGAGCTGCGCGGCGAATCCTGCCTGGCGTTAGAGGAAATGGCACCCGCTAAACAGCAGATCGTCTGTAGCCGCTCTTTCGGGCACCGCGTCACCGACTATCAGGATATGCATCAGGCGATCTGCGCCTGGGCCGAACGCGCGGCGGAAAAGCTGCGCGGCGAGAAACAGTATTGCCGCTTTATCAGCGTTTTTATCCGCACCAGCCCGCACGACGACAACGGCACCGGCTATAACAACCAGGCCTCCGGCAGGCTGCTGCTGCCCTCGAACGATACGCGCGATATTATTCGGGTGGCGACCGAGGCGCTGGACCGTATCTGGCGCGAAGGCGAACGCTATATCAAAGCGGGCGTGATGCTGAGCGATTTTTACAGCGAAGGCGTGGCGCAGCTGGATCTGTTTGCCGAAACGCAGCCGAAGGCCAACAGCGCGGCGTTAATGACCGCCATTGATACGCTGAACCGCTCCGGCAAAGGGAAAGTCTGGTTTGCCGGCCAGGGCATTGAGAAAAGCTGGTCGATGAAGCGGGAGATGCTCTCTCCCGCCTGGACCACGCGCTACAGCGATTTGCCGACGGCGAAGTAAAACCAGCGACGGGCCAGCCCGGCAAACAGCGCCGACAGCACCAGCAGCGCCA
The DNA here is from genome assembly GCF_054057575.1 of Erwinia sp. TECH1. Lineage (NCBI taxonomy): Bacteria > Pseudomonadati > Pseudomonadota > Gammaproteobacteria > Enterobacterales > Erwiniaceae > Erwinia > Erwinia sp. TECH1. The sequence goes on from NZ_JBSRZK010000001.1 coordinate 2,874,286, forward strand.
GGCCGAAGGCGAACGGACTCCACCAGCCGGCCGCGTCAAACAGCAGGCCGCCCAGCCCCGCGCCAAGCGTGATCGCCATCTGGATCACCGCCACCATCAGGCCGCCGCCCGCTTCGGCATCGTCGGGCAGCGCGCGGCTTAGCCACAGCCCCCACGCCACCGGCGCAGGCGTCGCTACCAGCCCCCAAAGCGCCAGCAGCACGCCGGTCAGCAGCAGAGAATGCCCCAGCGCGATCAGCAAGGCGGCCAGCAGCGCCATGCCGAGCGGAATGGCGATCAGATAAGCGTAGAGGCGGCGCTCAAGCAGCGTACCGATAAGCCAGGTGCCGATGAGTCCCGCCCCGCCCAGCAACAGCAGCAGCAAAGAGAGCTGGTTGACGTTGGCGCCGGTAACGGTTTCCATAAACGGGCGCAGATAGGTAAAAATGCCAAACTGCCCCATAAACAGAAACATAATGCCCGCCATGCCCAGCGCCACGGGCGGCCGAACAAGCAGGCGCAGCGGGTTGGCGGCTTTGTTGCGGCCGTTGCCGGGCAATGATGGAATGCTGCGCCATTGCCAGATAAAGGCGATAACGGCCAGCGGCACCACCATAAAGAACGCCCCGCGCCAGCCAATATACTGCCCAAGAAAACTGCCCAACGGCGCGGCGACGGTAGCGGCCAGCGCGTTACCGCCGTTGATCAGCGCCAGGCCCTTCGCTACCGCGTGAGCAGGCACAAGGCGCATCACCGTCGCCGTCGACATCGACCAGAAGCCGCCAATGGCGATCCCCAACAGCGCCCTGCCGACCATAAACATCAGGCCATTGGTCGAAAAGGTTACCGTCAGCCCGGAAAGCGCCAGCAGCAGCGTAAAGGCGATCAGCACTTTTTTACGATCGAAACGCCCGGTCAGCGGCGTGTTAAGCAGGCTGGTGAGCACGGCAAAAAAACCGCTGACGGAAATTGCCTGTCCGGCATGGCCCTGACTGATCCCTAACCCCTGCGCGATGGGCGTCAGCAGGCTGACCGGCATAAATTCTGAGGCGATCAGCACCACTACGCCAAGCGCCATCGAAAAGACGGCGCCCCAGGCAGGGTGATGACGAGATTGTTCCGCTACAGCACTATTCATGAACGATTCCGATATTATTAACACTTGCGCTATTTTGCACGCTGGCCGGGTTAATGATTAGACGGGCGTAATCGCATGTAATTGTGAATTTTTTGCATCAATCAACGAACGCAAAGCCTCAAAGACCCGTGAGCACGCATAAAGAGCGGCACTGCAGGGCTTTGGAGTTTTGTGCGCCGCAGGCAGGCGAAGCGGTAAAAGAGATAGAGTAATGCGATCGGATGGGGTAATTTTTACGCGCTTGTGAAATTTAATCAGCAATTCTGCGTGGATACTATGAACGATATCGTGGCCTTTCTGGCCGTTGCCCGGGCGCAAAGCTTTACCAAAGCCGCCGCCGGTCTTGGCGTCAGCCCTTCGGCGCTGAGCCATACCATTCGCAATCTGGAAGAACGGCTGGGCGTGCGCCTGCTGGCGCGCACCACGCGCAACGTTGCGCCTACCGAAGCCGGCGAGCGTCTGTTGCAGTCGGTTGGGCCGCTTTTCGATCAGATTAACAGCGAAATTGACAGCATTGGCGAGCTGCGCCATACGCCTGCCGGTAATATTCGCATCACCTGCTCAGACGACGCGGCGGAAAATTTGCTGCGGCCGATACTGCCCGCGTTTTTCAACACCTATCCTGATATCAGCGTAGAGATCTGCATTGATTACGGCTTTACCAATATTGTCAGCGAGCGTTTTGATGCCGGTATTCGTTTAGGCGAATCGATCAGCCGGGATATGATCGCCGTGCGCCTCGGGCCGGACTGGCGTCTGTCCGTGGTCGGCGCGCCGGACTATTTCCGCCGCAATCCACACCCTGTCGTTCCGCAGGATCTGACCGCCCATCGCTGTATTAATATCCGGCATTCGGTCGGCGGCAGTATTTACGCCTGGGAATTTGAAAAAGACGGGAAAAAACTGAATATCAAGGCCAACGGCCCGCTGTTGTGCAACAGCAATATTCATATCCTGAACGGCGCGCTGGACGGTATCGGCCTGGCCTGCATCCCGGATTTTATGGCGAAACCCCATATTGAGGCGGGTCGGCTGGTAGAGGTACTGGCGGACTGGTGCCCGACGTTTGAAGGATTTCATCTTTATTATCCCAACCGTCGCAACACTTCTTCGGCGTTTTCCGCCTTTGTGGAAGCGGTCAGGTATCGCGGGCCGCGCTGAGATGCGGTTATCCGGGCAGAACAGGTAAAACCCGCCCTGCCCGGTGATTAACCCTGGTGGCTAAAATGAAGCGCTACGGTTACAGCAGGTTTTTCTCGGCCAGATCCAGCGCAAAGTAGCTGAAGATCAGATCGGCGCCCGCACGCTTGATGGCGCCCAGGCTTTCCAGCACCACTTCGCGCTCGTTGATCGCCCCCGCCTGCGCGGCGAACTTCAGCATCGCGTACTCGCCGCTGACCTGGTAGGCCGCCAGCGGCAGCTCGGTACGTTCGCGCACGTCACGGATGATATCCAGATAGGCACCCGCTGGTTTTACCATCAGCGCGTCCGCGCCTTCGGCCTGGTCGATTAACGACTCGCGGATCGCTTCGCGGCGGTTCATCGGGTTCATCTGATAGGTTTTGCGATCGCCCTTCAGCGAGGTGCCTGCCGCTTCACGGAACGGGCCATAGAAGGAAGAGGCGAACTTAGTGGAGTAGGACATGATAGCCGTATCGGTAAAGCCCGCTTCATCCAGCGCGTGGCGGATAGCCGCGACCTGACCATCCATCGCGGCGGAAGGCGCGATAAAGTCGGCACCCGCGCGCGCGGCGGCAACCGCCTGCTTGCCCAGGTTAATCAGCGTGGCGTCGTTGTCCACGCCATGATCGTGCAGCACGCCGCAGTGCCCGTGCGAGGTGTATTCGCAAAAACAGGTATCGGACATAACGATCATTTCCGGGACGGTCTCTTTACAGATACGGGACATGCGCGAAACCAGCCCGTTTTCCTGCCAGGTATCGCTGCCGTCGGCGTCGGTATGATGAGAGATGCCGAAGGTCATTACCGAACGGATGCCCGCTTTCGCGATGCGCTCGATCTCATAGGCCAGACGTTTTTCCGGAATACGCATCACGCCAGGCATGGCCTGAATCGCTTTATAGTCGTCCAGACCCTCTTCAACAAAGATCGGCAGCGCCAGATCGTTAATGCTGAGCGATGTTTCCTGAAACAGCGAGCGGAAGGAAGGCGTTTGACGCAGGCGTCGTGGACGAAGAATTGGGGATAGAGTCGACAAAACAACCTCGGTTTAGCAGATAGTCAGCGGCAGAGAGGCGCCGCAGGGATAAAAAGAAAGTCCGTTAACAGTATACCCACAGGCGCTTTCTGACAATGTCTGTCGCTTTTCTTCACTGGCGAACGGCACAGAATGCCTGGGTTGTAATCCGCGACGCCGCCTCTGTTGGCCGCGCTGAAATAAGTAACAGACAGGCGGTAATCCTGGTGAGAATTTTCATGATCGGACGCCATGACATCCTGAAATTTTGCCCGGCCTTGTAAAGCCTCTGGCCGCTAACGCTAATCGTTTTTCGGGTGTGGTTCAGCACTCAGTCATTTTGTGGGCTTATCAGTTCAGGCACGGCAAATGAAGGCGGACAAAAAGCAGCCCCAGCCCTGAGCCATAACGCTCATCCCGGAAATTGCAGTTCCAGACGGACGTTGCGCAGAACTGGCGCTAAAGACGTTTCGCCACGGACGGGTTTCCGCCTGACGGCCCATTTGCGCAAGCGCCCCTTTTTTTAGGTCTATACTCAGTGAGCCAGGTATATGATTTAAGTAGACAATTTGCTGTCACCGGGAAAAGGGAAACCTTAAATTTATAATATATATGCTTGTTTTTGTTGTATTTTTTTCTGTGGCGCTTTGCATGTTAAGTCAGCGTCCATATCACCCCTGACGACTATGGAGGCGTATCGATGGATTTTCTTGGCTGGACAGCCGCAACGGGCGGGCTTTTATTACTGATGTCGCTGGCATCAGGCTGGATCAATCGCGGCCCGATCACCACGTTTTCTCTCTACCTGATTGCCGGCGTAATTTGTGGCCCTTGGGTGCTGGATCTGCTGCATATCGATATTGCCGCTCATGCCGAACTGACCGCTCACCTTACCGAGATCGCAATGGCGGCCTCGCTGTTTATCACCGGGCTGAAACTCAGGCTGCCGTTCCGGCATCAGGGCTGGCGGCTAGGGATGCGGCTGGCTTTCCCCGGCATGCTGCTGACCGTGCTGGGTATGTCGCTGGCGGCACACTATCTGGTCGGCCTTTCCTGGCCGTTTGCCATCGCCTTTAGCGCCATCGTCGCGCCGACCGATCCCGTACTGGCCAGCCTGATTTCCGTTAACGATGCCCGCGATGACGACAACCTGCGCGTGTCGCTCTCCAGCGAGGCCGGGATGAACGACGGCACCGCCCTGCCGCTGCTGATGCTGGCGGTGACGCTGCTGACCACGCAGCAGGAAATGACGCTGGATCTTTTCCGCCACTGGGCGTTAAAGGACGTGCTCTGGGGGATCACCGGCGGGCTGGGCATCGGCTTTGTGTTTGGCCGCTTTGTCGGCCAGTACGTCACGCACCTGCGCTACGCGCATAAAGATGTCGCCCCGAATGATTTCCTGGCGCTGGCGCTGATTGCGCTGAGCTATGCGGCGGCTCAGGCGCTGGACGCCTCCGGCTTCCTGGCCGCTTTTGCCGCTGGCGTGGGTCTGCGTCGGGCGGAAGTCAACGTTATCCGCCGCCAGCCTGCCGATGCGTTTGACGACAGCGACCATCGCCCACCGGCGGAGGTGCTGGTCAATCCGCATATCCGTCATGAATCTCTTGATCCGGATCCGGCGCGCTCGGTAGGCCTGGTCGTCGGCGATGCGCTGTCGTTCGGTGATACCGTGGAACGCCTGTTTGCGGCCGGCATTATTATCGTGCTGGGCGTGACGCTGGCGCATCACTGGGATCCGGACGGGCTGCTGATGGCGCTGGTGCTGTTTGTATTTATCCGCCCTGCGGCAGTATGGCTCGGCACGACAGGCATTAAAGTGCCGTGGCAGCAGAAGATGATTATCGGCTGGCTGGGGATCAGGGGGATTGGCAGTATCAACTATATTGCCTGGGCCTATACGCACGGCGTGGCGGGCGAAGAGATGACGCGCATGGCGAATATCGCCTTTACGTTAATCGTTGCCAGCGTCATCGTGCATGGGATTTCGGTCACGCCGCTGCTCAACTGGCGGCAGGCCAAAATAGCCGCCGCCAAAGAGCAGGACGAATAAGCGTTATAACGCGCTGGAGAGTTTTTTCTTACAGTAGACCAGGCTGCTGTAAAGCGGGTTCAGATACCAGATAACCATCAGTTTGATATTGTTTCGCGTCAGTTGGCGTACCAGCGCGTTTACCCTGGGCTGGTACTCCTTCGGCACGGTCATATCATGCTCGCGCAACATTTTCAGGCAGCCGCTCATCACCGGAAAATAGTAATCATCCACCAGCGAACGTTCCACCGGCACGTTGGCGGCGCGGATAGCCTCTTCGGTACCTTCACGAGCGATAAAGTAGTTCTTCACCCAGGAAAAATCGCGCGTACGGACGGAAAGCGACGTCGTGGTATAGCGCTTAAAGTAGTAGGCTTCTGGCGTCACGAAAACCTGTTTTGCCTGCAAATAGAGGGTAAACATAAAAGGCGCGTCTTCGTGATTCTGGATCGGCAGAAAGCGGCTTTTGGTCCGGACAATCAGCTCGCGAGAGATAATGCTGGACCAGAGCACGCGATGCGCGGAGCCGCTGCCGTTCAGCTGCTCAATAAAGGCCGTGCCGCCGCTGTACACCCCTTTCAGGTTACGGGCGTGCGTGATCTCAGGCTTGCGCTCTGCCACCGGCACGTCCATAAACATTTTGGCGGCGAAGCAGAACATCTCCAGCTCCGGACAGGCGCGCTTTTCACGCAGGAAGTCGGCAAACAGCGTCGGGCCGGTGAGATCGTCGGCATCCATAAAGTAGATGAAGTCGCCGGTGGCCAGCTCCAGCCCTTTATTCCTGGCGGCGCTGACGCCGCCGTGCGCGTTACGCACCAGCTGAATACGCGGATCGCGCTGGCAATACTCTTCAATCAGCCGATCGGTACCGTCGGTCGAGCCATCGTCGATAATAATAATCTGCTGCGGTACTACCGTTTGTTGCAGCAGCGAATCAACAGCCTCGCTCAGATCGGCCCGGCCATTATAGACGGGCATAATCACGGACAGCGTAGGCTGCGCCAGATCGTCCTGGTTACTCATCTTTCACCTCGCAGGTTCAGCCGACGGAAAGTTACATTTTTAAGGTAGTCGCCTACTTTACTGTGCAGCAGGCAGCAGATAACCAGGTTCACAAAACCGATCAGCCCCAGGTAGAGCAGGTTCAGCCAGCGGTTATCGTTCCACTCGAAAGGGATCGACAGCGTAAGGAAGGTCACGCAGGCGGAAACGGCCCAGATCAGCAGCACGTCGCGGGTCAGCCACTGCATATGGATCGTCGGCGCAAACTTCCTGTGCACAATCCATGACCAGACCAGCAGGTAGAAAATGTTTTGCGCAACCCACACGATGCCGGTACCCAGCGCGCCATAGTGGATGGCCGCAAAGATATTCAGCGGGATCAGGATAATGGCAAACAGCGTAAAGCCTTTCATATGCAGCGACAGGTTGCCGTTCACATACTGCAAATTATAAAGCAGGCCGACAATCGCCTGCACGCCGCTGCCCAGCGCATACAGCGTCATTACCAGCGACATCTGCTCGCCAATCTGCGCGTTCTGCGTCCAGGCCCAAATCAGCTGGGTTGGATAGAAAGCGATGGTGAGGCTGAGCGGCGCCATAAAGATGCTTACCGCCTGGGTTGTCCAGCGATACAGCTTCAGCGTTTCCTGCTCGCCGTTCTCGCTTTTGGTACGCATCCCCGTCATGCGCGGCACAATCGCCTGCATAATCGGGCTGCTGAGCATCACGATGCCGGTTGCCGCCGTCGCCACCACGGTAAAGGAACCGTAGGTCGCCAGCGGCAGCGTTTTGGACAGCACCAGACGGTCAATCTGCGAAATAAACGTCCAGATGGCGCTGGAAAAAGCCGCGCCGACGGCAAAGCGCAGGAAAGGCTTCAGCACGCCTTTCAGGTTATCCACCCTGGTGTTGCGATCGCTTTTAGGCACCAGCTGGTAGGATTTGCGAATGCAGAAGAAGGCCTCGCCCAGTGAAATCAACAGCTGCCAGCAGAAGAAGAAGATGACCGGGTTCGACGCGAAACGAATAACGAACACCGCGCCAAAGGTGCGCAGCGTAATCACCACCAGGTTCAGCGCGTTCAGCCAGACCTGATGTTCATAGCCGACAATTACGCTGCGATAAGGCCCGATACGCCAGCGGATAGCGGCGGTCAGCACCATGATGCCGACGGCAATCACCAAATCCTGATGCGGGATAGTTTTCGCATGCAGCCAGTGCGAGGCGACATAAGGCGAGGCGAACCAGCCCATCACCACCAGCACGGCGGAAGAGATCAGAAAGAACTTACCCAGCGTAGCGAACAGCGAGGGAAACCACGGGTTTTGCTCCCGATCGGCGCGATAGCGGGCCGCCTCACGCAGCAGCGTGGTGGAAATCCCCACGTCCAGCAGCTGTAGCCAGGTCAACAGGATCGAGAAAAAGCCGATAAGGCCGTAAATCTCCATGCCCAGTTGATGAATATATAAGGGTACGACCAGTATCCCGGCAAGCGTGATATAAATCTGACCGACATAATTCGCAACCGCATTACGCTTAATCGACATAATCTCTTCTATCGTGCTCGGTTTATCATTTATCAATAACGCAGACTAACAAATCGCTGCCCGAACTACATCCGGGAAATAGTCTTAAAAGCGCGATGCGCGGTGCCCGAAGCCACGCCTGAATAGTACCGCCCGGCAACAGGTTGTTATAAAAGAATGCGGCAAGTTTGTATCTTTAACGTCCAATACAGGCTATTAAAAAAATAGTAAGTCTGAGATAAAAAAGGCTGAACAATCATTATCCGCTTTTTACATTCTGCCGGGCCATTTTTATCTGGAGCGATGTCGTGAGCATGGCGAAAATCATGGCCGACAAGGTTTAGCGGGTGGCCCTGATTCTGAGACAGGCTTTTAGTTTCTTCTGGCCCTTGCCGGCTGCCCGACGCGGCAGCCTCGTCCGCCAACAGAAAAAGGCGGCTTATGGATAGCGAAAAGCTGCGCGGAGTGAAGCCTGAAGCCAACCGGCAGCGCGCGCAAATTCAGCCTCTGGCGAAAAATTCCCCCAATCGGCCCTGATGAGGATCCTGCCCTGTCATAAGCGCGGACAGTTAACCCGTTTTCAGCTCACTATTCCACCGGCTTATTTTCTATTCGGACCAATGAATGCTGAGCGCTTTAAGGCACAGAAAAACCGATGCTAACTCAATCGTTATTTTTTATGCCTCGTTTTATTAATTAGTTTAAAAAAACCTGGACGACCGTGATAAAAAAACACACCAATACGATTAAAGATAAAAATAAATATCATCTTCTTTACTATTTTACCCGCATAAAATAAAAATGACCTGAATAAGAAAATAAAAATGTGAATCAGCTTGTTGTAGGATAGCGATAATAAAAATCACTACTCTTTTAGTTTAAGCGCCGTATCCGTGCTTTTCCCTGCCGTTCCCGAGGGTGTTTGCCCGCCATGCGGAAATTTTCAACCTGCTGTTTTTACTGTGATTTTATCAAAATAACGGTTTTATCCCTGCCAGGAGCTGGCCTGGCGCAACCATGATGGGGCGCATAAAGCGCGCGGCCGGCCGTCTCTTTTTCCGCTGTTTCTGCCACAAAGAGGCAGGCTGCCACGACTAACGTGACAGAGATCACATTCAATCTTCTGACGCATAATTCCGCCTCTGCCACCTCAGCCAACCGCGGCCGGGATTTATGCTAGCCTCAAAGTAGAGGGAGTGTTGCCGTCCTGAGAGTGGGTTGATAAAAAACATGAAAATATCAGAGAGTTTTCGCAGCCATTTTATCCGCGAAGTGCTTATACCTTTGGTGCTGGTGTTATTAATTATTTTTACTGCGGCAACGTTTACGGTCTGGTGGGCCACCGCGAAAACCAATCGCGACGCCGCTCACCAGCAGCAGCAGATTATCGAGACTTCGCTGACGCAAAGCCTGACGGAAATGATCAAACAGAATCGCAGCCTGGCGCTGTGGCAGCCGCTTGGCCGTCGTCTGGATCGCGCGCTACAGGATACGCCCTGGCTGAACCAGAACGTCGGCACCTGGCTGTCGACCATGTTCGGCCACCAGCTTATCTATATTCTTGATGAGGAAGATCGGCCGGTGTATCGCTGGGAGTGGGATAAAAACGTCCCTGTGGCGCAGTTCGAACATCTGCGTCAGCCGATCAATGAGCTATCGGCCCGGCTTAAAACCCCTTTTGCCAGCGGCGGACACGCCGAAGCGATCGACTTTACCCTGATCGATAAACGGCCCGCTGCGCTCGCCATCAGCATTATTGACGACGGCTACGGCGGCAGCGGGCGTTTTCGGCTGGTGAGCGTAAAATATCTGGACGCCAGCTATCTCAATTCCCTCTCTCAACGCAGCCTGCTGCACGATCTGCACTACGCCGACGGCAAGCCGATGAAAACGGGCGCTAACTATTTATTAAAAAATCACCTCGGCGACGCGCTGGGCTATATCAGCTGGCGCCCGGCCGCGCCCGGCACGCAAATGTTTCAGGTTATCGGCCCGGTCGGGCTGGCAATGGTGCTGATTATCACGCTGATCTGCGGAGTGATGATCCGCCGCCTGTGGCTGTCCTCGCTCAAGCTCTCACAGTCGCTGCTTCAGCTGAGCGCCAGCGAGGCGCAGGCGCAGCATCTGGCTTTCCACGACGTGCTGACCGGCCTGCCTAATCGCGCGCTGGTTGAGGAACGGCTGACGCAGGCGCTGGGCAAGCTGAACCGCAGTCCTGAACATGTCGCGCTGCTGCTGCTGGATCTCGACCGTTTTAAACAGGTTAATGACACCTATGGGCACCATGCGGGAGACGCGCTGATTATCGACGTGGGGCATCGCCTTAGTCAGGAGGTCAGAGAAGCCGATACCGTAGGCCGGCTTGGCGGCGACGAATTTGTGGTTATCGTGGAAGGGATCACCGCGTTCAGCGATATTCAGAAGCTGTGCGAGCGGATCATTGCCTCGCTGGCGCGGCCTTTTACGCTGCTGGGCAGTGAAACCTGGATAGGCGTCAGTATTGGCGTGGCGATGGCGCCTCAGGATGCGAGCGATCGGCTGGAAATGATGCGTAAAGCGGATATCGCGCTGTACGAGGCCAAAAGCCAGGGGCGCGGTCAGTATCGCGTGTTTGATAACTCGATGGATGAACAGGTCAAAACGCGCCAGCTGATTGCGGCTGATTTACGCGCCGCGCTGCAAAACAAGCGCGATCTGGCCGTTTACTATCAGCCGCTGATGGATATTTCCGGGCAGCAAGTCGTGGGTCTGGAAGCGCTGATGCGCTGGCATCATCCGCAGCGCGGCGTGATTTCGCCCGGCGAATTTATTCCGCTGGCGGAGGAAATGGGCCTGATTATCCAGATTGGCGAATGGGTGCTGCGTGAAGCCTGCCGCGTGTCGCTGGCGTGGCCCGATATCTCCATGGCTATTAATGTCTCCCCTTTACAGTTTCGTTCAGCGGGCTTTGTGGAGCGGTTTAAAGCCATCGTCCAGCAGGAAAAAACGCTGCCTTCCCGTATTGAGCTGGAAATTACCGAAGGCGTGCTGATTGAAGATGAGAAAGGCGCGCAGGAGATTATGCGCGCGCTGCGTGAAGCGGGTTTCCGTATCGCGCTGGATGATTTCGGCACGGGCTACTCCAGCCTGAATTACCTGAGTCATTTCTCGGTGGATAAAATCAAAATCGACCGCTCCTTTACCCAGTCGCTGGGCGTGACGGAGAACTCAACCGCCATCATCGAATCGGTGGTAAGACTGGGCCAGGCAATGGGGCTGACCGTAACCGCAGAAGGCGTGGAAACCAACAGCCAGATGGCGGCGCTGGCGGAGGCGGGTTGTAATGAGCTACAGGGCTACCTTTTTTCGCAGGCCGTATCGGAACAGGAAATTGCTGCGCTGCTGGCTCCCGATAAAGCCAGCTAACGCAGCGTGACAACGTCACCTTCTTATTGACGCCGCGCCCGTTCATTAACGACGCGCGGCGCAGGATGTTAAAAGAAACCCAGCGGTTCGGTGCTGTAGCTGACCAGCAGGTTTTTGGTTTGCTGATAGTGATCGAGCATCATTTTATGCGTTTCCCGCCCGATGCCGGACTTTTTGTAGCCGCCAAACGCCGCGTGTGCCGGATACAGATGATAGCAGTTGGTCCAGACGCGCCCTGCCCTAATCGCCCTGCCAACCCGATAAGCGCGGTTGATATCGCGCGTCCAGACGCCCGCGCCCAGCCCATAGATCGAGTCGTTGGCAATGGCGATAGCTTCCGCCTCATCTTTAAAGGTCGTGATGCCTACAACAGGCCCGAAAATCTCCTCCTGGAACACGCGCATACTGTTGTTGCCCTTGAGCAGCGTGGGCTGAATGTAATAGCCGCCGGCCAGATCGTCGTCCAGCTTCTCCACGCCGCCGCCGGTCAGCACCTCTGCGCCTTCCTGCCGCGCAATGTCCAGATAAGAGAGAATTTTATCAAACTGCTGCTGCGAAGCCTGCGCGCCGATCATGGTGTCGGTATCCATAGGATCGCCGCGCCTGATGGTTTTAATTCTTTTTAATACCGCTTCCATAAAGGGCGCATAAATGGATTCCTGCACCAGCGCGCGCGAAGGACAGGTGCATACCTCGCCCTGATTCAGAAAGCCCAGCACCACGCCTTCCGCCGCTTTCTCTATAAAAGAAGGCTCGGCCTGCATGATGTCCTCAAAGAAGATGTTCGGTGACTTGCCGCCCAGCTCAACCGTTGAAGGAATAAGGTTTTTCGCCGCCAGCTCCAGGATATGGCCGCCGGTAGCGGTAGAGCCGGTAAAGGCGATTTTGGCGATGCGCGGATTGCCCGCCAGCGCCTCGCCCGCTTCACGACCAAAGCCATGCACTACGTTCAGCACGCCTTTCGGCAGCAGGTCGGCGATCAGCTCGACAAACAGCGTGATTGACAGCGGCGTCTGCTCCGCCGGTTTCAGCACCACACAGTTGCCCGCGCCAAGCGCCGGTGCCAGCTTCCAGGCCGCCATCAGCAGTGGAAAGTTCCACGGGATAATCTGGCCGACCACGCCCAGCGGTTCGTGAAAATGGTAGGCGGCGGTAAACTCGTCGATTTCCGCCGCCGTGCCTTCCTGCGCGCGCAGGCAGCCCGCGAAATAGCGAAAATGATCGACCGCCAACGGCAGATCCGCCGCCAGCGTCTCGCGTACCGGTTTGCCATTGTCCCAGCTTTCGTTGACGGCCAGATATTCCAGCTTCTCTTCCAGCCGATCGGCGATTTTCAGCAGCGTCAGCGAACGCGACTGGACGGAAGTTTTGCCCCAGGCTTCCGCCGCCGCGTGCGCCGCATCGATGGCGTTTTCAACATCCACCTTATCTGAACGTGGGAACTCGCCGATGGTCGAGCCGTTAACCGGTGACGTATTGGTAAAGTAATTACCGTTTACCGGCGCAACAAACTCGCCGTTGATAAAATTGCCGTAGTGCGATTTCAGCACGATTAAGGAATCCTGACTGCCCGGATATGCGTAGCGCATGATCGTCTCTCCGCGATAATTAACAATTAAACAACTTGAAATTAACATTAACAGAACAGGAGAAATTGACAGCCGGGCCGGGCGGAAAGTGTGACCGCGCCGAAAGGAAAGCGCTAAAGCGAGGAAAGAGGACGGCAAAGCCGCCCCGTTGCGTCAGGCGAGGCGCGCTATCGCGCGCGGCTGCTGACAAAAATTCTGCAAAAGCCGCAGCGGCCAGCTGGGTTCGGGGAGCGCTTCGCCAGCGGCTTCGGGCCTTGAGCTGTTTTGCTGACAGGCCGCCATAATCGCCGACGTAAACTCGGGATGGAACTGCACCGAGAGCGCCTGTGGGCTGTAGCGAACGATCTGACACGGATCCATCACGGAAGAGGCCAGCACCCGCGCACCGGTCGGCGGTCGCAGCACCGACTGACGATGGGAAAGCCACGCGGAAAACTGCCCCGGCAGCGCGCCCAGCAATACATCTTCAGCGCCCTCTTCGTGACGGGTGATCTGCTGCACGCCCCCTTCCCAGCCACGCGGATTATCGCCGACCTTGCCACCCAGCGCATAAGCCATGAGCTGGTGACCATAGCAGACGCCCAGCAGCGGTAGCTGATGATCCATAGCGCTGCGTATCCACGCCGCCGTGCGCTCGCTCCACTCCGCATGGTCGGTTACCATCGCCCAGGAGCCGGAGAGAATGGCCCCCGACAGCAAAGCGGGATCGGGCAGCGCTTCGCCCAGATCGGGACGCACGATCAGCCAGGCATCCGGCTGTAAACCCGCAGCGGCGATAAACCAGTGCTGCTGCTCGCCCACCTGCGCCATGACGCCCGCAGGCGGCGTTTCAAACTGGATAATAGCGAAAGGAAGCGCGTTCATTGTCTGGCAATCTCCTTATGCGGCTGATTCGGAATCTTACAAGAAAAAAGGGCCTTCACGCTTAACATCATGGCGATTCGTGCCATCATAGGCTAATGATTAAACACACTAAAGGATTGCGTTGTGGCTGTACGTCATTTTTTCCTGATTTTGCTGGTGGTCACCACCTGGGCTTTCAATAACGTTGCGGTAAAATGGGGGCTTGGCGAGGTGCCGCCGCTGTTTCTGACGCTGATGCGCTTTGTGGTGGTGGCGCTGATCCTGGTGCCTTTTACCCGCGTTACGCGTGAACAGCTGCGCTATCTGGTGCCGCTGGCCTTTACCTTTGGCTTTATGCACTTCTCGCTGCTGTTTCTCGGCCTGAAATATACCGACGCGGGCACGGGCGCCATCGTGGTGCAGCTGGGTACGCCTTTCGCGATGATCCTGGCAATGATTTTTTTGCAGGAAAAACTGTCGCTGGTACAGATGTTGGGCATCGCCATTTCGCTGAGCGGCGTGGTGGTGCTGGCGGGCAGCCCGACCATTCCAACATGGTGGGTGCTGTGCCTGCTGCTTTGCAGCGCGGTGGGCTGGGCCGTCAGCAACCTTATCGTGAAGAAATCCCCGTCGATCAAGCCGCTTACCATGACCGGCTGGCTCTCTTTTCTGGCGATCCCCATCGTGGGCCTCTCGTCCTTCTTTATGGAAAGCGGTCAGCTGACCAGCCTGGTTAACGCTTCATGGCGAGGCTGGTTCGCGATTTTGTACAGCGCAATCTGCTCTTCCATCGTCGCCTATTCGCTGTGGTATGGCCTGCTGCGCACCTATAACGTCAATCTGATTATGCCCTATTCCCTGCTGACACCGGTGCTGTCGGTGATTATGGGCGTGCTGGTGCTGGGCGACAGCATGAATATCTTTAAGGTTTTCGGCTCGCTGCTGGTGGTGGCCGGCACGGCGATTGCGGTGATCAACCTGCGCAACCTGAGGATGCACGCCCGCCTGCCAAAGCTGAAGCGGCTGCGCTAGCGACCGCCGATCTTCATTGCTATGGTTAAATTAAAGGAGGAAGCAATGACGACCCGGTTAACCGCACAATGCTGGCAACAGCTCTGGCAGGCATTACGCAATGACGACGCGCCCGATGTCCATTTTATCGGCGAGCAGCGTCTCCCTTCCGCCTTTCCGGTCACCGAGCTGGCGGCCACCAGCATGGCGCTGGCGATGCAGGCGGCCGCAGCCCTGACCGGCAATCCCGCCCGTCAGCGCGTCGATATGCGCCTGGCGTCCCGCTGGTTTCAACACAGCTTTCAGCCCGTAAACCGCTCTGCGCCCTCGCTGTGGGATGCCTTTGCCGGAGACTACGCCGCCGCAAACGGCTGGATCCGCCTGCACACCAACGCGCCGCATCACCGGGCGGCGATGGAAAACGTGCTGGGCACGCACGCCAGCCGCGCCGATTTGGCGCAGGCCGTCAGCCGCTGGGACAAAACCGCGCTTGAACAGGCGGTGATTGACGCGGGCGGCTGTGCGGCAGAGATGCGCAGCGTGGAAGCCTGGCGGCAGCACCCACAGGGGCAAAGCGTACGGCACGAGCCGCTGATAGCGCAAAGCGTACAGCCGCAGGCCGCCGCGCCGGGCTGGGCGCTGCCAGGGCTGCGGCCGCTGCAAGGCGTCAGGGTGCTGGATCTGACCCGAATTATCGCCGGGCCGGTCGCCACGCGCTTTCTGGCCGGGCTGGGCGCCGACGTGCTGCGGCTCGATCCGCCGGGCTGGCAGGAGCCGACGCTGGAGGAGGAAGTCACGCTGGGCAAACGCTGCGCGCGCCTCGATTTAAAGTCGGCGGCAGGCAGGCAGATTTTTGCACAGCTGCTGGGCCAGGCGGATATTCTGATCCACGGCTATCGTGCCGATGTGCTGAGCGCGCTGGGGTATGATACGGAGGCACGACAAAAGCTTTCTCCTGGCCTGATCGACGTCAGCCTGAACGCCTGGGGCTGGACGGGGCCGTGGCGCAACCGGCGCGGTTTTGACAGCCTGGTGCAGATGGGCTGCGGCATAGCGGAAACCGGCCGTCAGTGGCAGCACAGCGAGAAACCGGTGCCTCTGCCGGTACAGGCGCTCGACCATGCTACCGGCTATCTGATGGCCGCCGCCGCACTGGAAGGTATGCGGCTCAGGCTGCAAAACGGCACGGGCTTCAGCGCCAGGCTGTCGCTGGCCCGCACTGCCTGCCTGCTGACCGATAATCCTTATCCCGAGGCGATGCAGCCCAAAAGGCTGGTTAGCGCACAACCGCATGATAACAATGTCGAAACGGAGATAAACGCCTGGGGGATCGGCCTGCGCCTTAAACCGCCGGTGGAGTTGCCCGGCACGCCGCTGGTTTGGTCTGCTTCCGCCTCGCCGTTGGGTTCTGCGCGCGCAGCGTGGCGGGATTAACCCGCTGGCTACGCGCCTGTTAGCTAATAAAGTAAAGCCAGATGACCGGGCCGTTTCGCGCACCTGTTAACTGATAAAGTAAAGCCAGATGACCGGGCCGTTTCGCGCACCTGTTAAGTGACAAAGTACAGCAAGACGATCGGCCCGCTTTGCGCACCTGTTAACTGATAAAGTAAAGCCAGTATCGCCGGGCGCGGTACTGGCTTTACTCAGTGACTACCGGCAGAAACCAGGCCAGCCGGATTGTCCGCAGCTTTACGCTTCGTCTTCTTCCGCCAGCTCGTCGCGCATCGCCTGAATCGCTTCGCGACTTAGCGCGGCCAGCGTACGGTAAAACGGCGTATCGGCCCAGGCTTCCACCTTGCCCAGGAACTGACCGCACCACGGCAGCAGATAGTCGTCGAACAGCGTAATTTGCGCCTGTACCTCATCCTCCTGCGACTGATCCTCCAGCCAGGAAGCGGCCAGCAGCAGCGAGCCAAACCGATCGGCCGGGCCTTCGCCAAGCGGCATGCCACGGCTCTGCAAAAACGCCCGCACTTCGCTCTCCTGCGGGCCGTTTTCCCACTTTGAACCCTCCGGCGACACCTTGCAGTCGCTGCCAACAAACAGCGCGTTATAGTCAGCGGCCAGCGCCTGCGGATCGCTGTTCTGCTGCAAACGCGTCAGCAACTCGTCCTGCTCCAGCGGCCACTGCTGCTGCAGCTTACCCTCGCGCAACAGCGTAAACAGCGGCACCAGCAGCGGATCCTGCGGCTGGCGGTTATAGAGCGAGCCAAGGATGCGGCAGATAATCGAAAATTCATTCATCGGGATGGGTCCATAGCGTTAAGCGTGACAACGTCACAGGTCAGCAAATTCTGTAATGGTCGTGCCGGTTCTGCGCTGTAAAAAATCCAGCAGGCGGCGCGGCGTGACATTTAATACGCGTTCTTCGGGAAAATCCACTTCCTTCATGATCCGCAGACAATGCTCAAAATTG
This sequence comes from Erwinia sp. TECH1, assembly GCF_054057575.1. Taxonomy (NCBI): domain Bacteria; kingdom Pseudomonadati; phylum Pseudomonadota; class Gammaproteobacteria; order Enterobacterales; family Erwiniaceae; genus Erwinia; species Erwinia sp. TECH1. The sequence continues at coordinate 2,891,421 of NZ_JBSRZK010000001.1, forward strand.
CCCAGCGTAAAGGCAGTATGGGAATCCGAGCCGCAGGCGATCCAGCCGCCGGCATCGCGTACTGCGGCTGCAATAGCACGACAGTTAGGCTCGCTACCCTTGCGCGAGTGGGTAAAAGAGGAGTTGTTCAGCTCCAGCGCCACCTCATATTTTGCGGCGGCCTCGGCAATAGCAGGAATATCAACAGGGTACTTCGGGTTGCCCGGATGGCTGATGATATGCACGTTGCCGCTGGCCATGGCGGCGATCATCGCTTCGGTATTGGTCGCCTTGTCGCGCGGTGCGAAAACCGGCTCGTGAAAGCCTGCCACCACGATATCCATGGCCTCCATCATCGGCCCGGTGCAGTCGATATCGCCCGCCAGGTTTTTAATATTGGCTTCAATACCGCGCAGGATGCCAATGCCGTCCACCACGCGCGGCCAGACTCGCATATTGATAAAATGCCAGTGGTGCGGCGCATCGGCCATATCGGGGCCGTGATCGGTGATCGCCAGCAGTTTGACGCCGCAGGTTTGCGCCTGCTGGACGTAGTCACGCAGCGTGCTATAGGCATGGGTGCTGGCAACGGTGTGCATATGAAGATCGACAGGGTACATAATTTCTCCTTGTTGACGGGCACTCGGCCCGGACGAGTTAGTAGCCTCGCGCCAGATCGACCTGACCGGCGGGCATATCACCCGCTTCACGCTGGCGGATGGCGTCAGCAATGTAGTCCATAGCTTCCTCCGGCAAGGTGACAGCCGCATTATGCGGCGTGATGGCGATAGCCGGATGCGTCCAGAAAGGATGATCCTGCGCCAGCGGCTCCTGCGCAAAAACGTCCAGCGCCGCCGCCTTGATTTCGCCCGCCGCCAGCGCCGCCAGCAGATCTTCTTCCACCAGATGCGCGCCGCGCGCCAGATTAATCAGATAAGCTTCCGGCTGAAGCTGACTCAGTAAACCACGGTTCAGAATGCCGACGGTTTGCGGCGTGTTCGGCAACAGGTTAATCAGCACGCGGGTGCCGGAAAGAAACTCGCTCAGCTGCGCTTCGCCGTGGAAACTGGTGACGCCCGGCAGCGTTTTCGGCGTGCGGCTCCAGCAGCGCACCGGAAAACCCCAGTAGCGCAGGCTTTCCGCCACGCTGCGCCCCAACACGCCCGCGCCCAGAATGCCGATGGTAAAGGCGTCCCGGCCAGGGTTGCGCAGCGGCTGCCACAGCGCCTGGCTTTTCTGCTGCTGATAGTCGTTAAAGCGGCGGAACCAGCCCAGCACGTGCCAGACCGCATATTCCTGCATCTGGCGACCCATGCCGGTATCCTCCAGACGAAACAGCGGCACGCCAGCCGCCAGCATCTGCGGATGTTCGCGCAGCTGGTTGAGAATATCATCCACGCCCGCGCCCAGCGCAAAAACGCCTTTTAAATCCGTACGGCCCTGCAGCATCGCTACCGGCGGCTGGCGCACCAGCGCGTAATCTGCAGGAGCCCGATCGCCCGGTGTCCATTCACGCACGCGGGCCTGCGGCAAACGCTGCTCTAATCCGGCCTGCCATTTTTTTGCATTAAAGGAAGGATGATAAAAAATGATATCCACGCGGCTTCTCCTGTTTTTCCTTCAGGCTCAGGGAAAATGCAGCCCGTGGCAAGCAAAAAATAAGGGGGCCGTTATGGCCCCCCTGGCTAGCGTGTCGTCTGGATAAGCCTGCGCAGCAGCGGCATCAACAGCAGCAGGATCAGACCTGTGGCGACGCTGCCGCAGCCCAGCAGCATAAAGATATGGCTGTAGCCAGGGTTGGTCAGCGCAGGCGAACTGCCGCTGTTCTCCGGCATCATGCCGGAAACGTGACCGGCCAGCACCGACGCGACGCCTGTTACCATCATCCAGCAGCCCATCATCACGCCCTGATAACGTAGCGGCGCCAGTCTGCCGATCATCGCGTAGCCAACCGGCGAAATCAGCAGCTCGGCCAGGCTTTGCAGAATGTAGCTGATCGCGATCCATTTGAACGCCACCATGCCGTCGCCGCCGGCCAGCATAATACCCACGGGTAAGACCAGCATCCCCAGCCCGATACAGAACAGCGAAGAAGCGAACTGCAAAGGAATATCGATGCGCCAGCCACGCTCGCGCATGTTACGAAAGCCCATTGCCAACAGCGGCCCGCCGAAAACAATCACCAGCGTATTGATGTTTTGCACCCACTGCGGCGCAACCCGGATGCCCCAAACGTTCAGCATAATATTGTGTTCGGTAAACAGCATCAGCCCCATCGGCGCCAGCTGGTAAAGCGTCCAGAACACCAGCGCGCCCAATGCCAGGATCAAGTAGGCGGCCATTCGGCGCTGTTCTTCCCGTGGGCGATGTCGCAGCGTAGTGGCGGCAAGCAACAGGAAAACAACCGCGCCAAGGATCAGGACAAAAGTGCCGGTAAAATCAGCATGGGTCAGCATCAGGCGGATAATCGGCACCAGCACCACCAGGATCAGCAGGCCCGCCAGCATCCGCAGCCGCAGCTGCGATTTGTTGACGTGCAGCAGCGGCGTATCGATATCCGCCAGCGTTTTCCAGCGCAGCAGAGAAATAACGATGGCGACGGCGTTGCCCAGCGTGGCGAACAGGAACAGCGCCTGGTAATGCTCCTGTAGCTGGAAATAGCCCGCGCCGGTGAAGCCGATAAAGAAGCCCAGGTTCATCCCGGCATAGTTCCACAGGAAGGCGCTTTCGCGACGGCTGTCTTCCGGCGTAAAACGCTGGGTCAGCATCATATTGATACAGGTTACGTTCAGGCCGCTGCCGGTCAGAAACATCGCCAGCCCCCAGTACAGCCCGTCCGCGCTTTGCCCGGAGAGGATCCAACAACCAATGACCTGCAACACCATGCCCAGCACAAACAGGTTACGGTTGCTGAGGTAGCGTCCGCCGAGGTAGCCGCCAAACAGATGCAGCCCGTAGTTGAAAGCGCCGAACACGCCCATCATGGCGTTGGCCTGCGCCTCGCTGAAGCCGAGTCGTTTGGTGGCATAAAGCACCAGGGTGGAATAGAGCACGGCAAAGCCAAGGGTGGCGAAAATCTGGATAAAGAAAAGCGCGCGCGTACCTTCCTGCCCTGTCGCTCCACCGTTTTTAGTCTGGATAGTCACTGTGGCCTCGTGATTTTTTAGCCTGATAAAGCGAATCATTATGCACATTGTTCGGCCAATTGCGCTGATACCGTTGCGTTTTACTTTAGTAAACGGTCCTTTTGCCGAATTTAGCAGCAGCCTGCTGCAAAAATGAGTAAACGAGCGGAAAAGTGCAGAAAGGGTGTTGACCCGCGCACGACTTTTCCCTACATTACCGGCCACGCAGCAAGCTTGCGTAACAATATGGTGAGGTGTCCGAGTGGCTGAAGGAGCACGCCTGGAAAGTGTGTATACGGCAACGTATCAAGGGTTCGAATCCCTTCCTCACCGCCATATTTAAAGAAAGAGCCTGAACTCACGTTCAGGCTTTTTTTTATGCATGTTCCCCACGAGGAAGGGTGAGAACCCTTGACCGGGTTCGACAAAACCGTTCCGTCAGCGAACGGTTTTGTACGGCAAACTGCCGCCCGTCAGGGTGAGGCCCGACGGGCCTCATGTTATCCCTTCCTCACCGCCATATTTAAAGAAAGAGCCTGAACTCACGTTCAGGCTTTTTTTTATGCCCAACTTATTTATTGATGTCTGACGGCAGTTGCCACAGCTCGCCAAGCCTGTAATCCCATATTCTTGGCGAAAACTTTATCTTGCCTCTCTCTGGCGTAAAGGTTATTTCACTAAACCAGATATTTTCTTTATGCATAAAGAAATCCACCCGGCAGTAATCAATACCTTCTGCGAGCGTTTCCGCCAGTTCAAGTAAGCGAGCATAGCCAGCGGGCCGGGGAATGTCGCGCGGATTATTGCTCTGCCCCATAGTAAAAGGCTGCAGGCGCCAGCCTTCATCATAAATATTGGTGAGCTTATTTCCGGCGGCATCCGTAAAATCCGCCTCTGTAAATTTCGCTTTTTGATGAAAGCAGTGAACGCGGTAAAGTTCCGGTGTAATATCCGGATTGGCGTTCGCAAAAATATCTATATACTGCTCGGCCAGGATAAAGGGTGGGATGTTTTTGTATTGCCATTCCAGCGAGACATAGTAAAAGTTACGATTAAGAAAAAAATCGAGCTTTTTATTATAGCGCGCTATTGCTGCCGCATCTTTGGCAAACACCATCTGGCAGCTGCCGCTATCATGGTTGCATTTGAGTACAAATTTATCGGGTAATGCAGCATAGTCAATATCCGCCGTGCGCCGCCACACGCCCAGCAATGGGATCAAATAGTTTTCGCCGATTTTCTTTGCAACGTAGTCACGGGCCAGGTATTTATCAGCCAGTTGGGTATAAAGATCGTTGCTTGTGTAGAGCATACGGTGGATAATTTTTTCATTCAACGACTCAGGATTGCGGAAAACATCTGCTCCACAGTGTCTTTTGCGGTAGGTCGTTAGCAAATATTTTTCTTCTTTCTGTAAAAGGTGACGAAAAATTTTACCCTGATGCTCAATCTTCTTAAATAAATACACTTCCCCGGCCCCTTATTAACAACCTGTCCTGATACAGGAATAATGGAGCCAGCCTGGTCATTATTACGCCAGGAAGAAATAAACCCTAAGTAAACAAGGCAAATAAAAAAGCACCGTTACCTTTCAGCAACAGTGCTTTTATATAATCAATCAGTTTTTATAAAGACTACTTAATTTCCATCGCGGCCTTCATGGTATAAAACAGATCGGTCTGATCGGTCAGCCCGACCACGTTAGCGGCGTGTGGCCCATAAGCGGCGATGCGCAGCTGCGTGCCGGTATGCTCCTGCGAGTCCTCTTCCGAGTTACCGTAGCTGATAGTCATCAGGCCGCCCTCTTTAGTTGCCAGCTTTTGCGTCAGGCCGGGAGCCTTACTGTCATTAGGGATAATCTGGCTGGAATGCGCATGGTCCGCCGTGACAATAACCAGCGTGTTGCCGTCTTTACGGGCAAACTCCAGCGCTTTCTGTACTGCCTCATCCAAATCTACCGTTTCGCCAATCTGGCCGCAGGGGTTTGCTGCATGATCCTGCTTATCGATCGACGCGCTTTCCACCTGTAAGAAGAAACCGTTCTGATTTTTGCTCAGCAGCTGGATAGCCTTATCGGTCATCTGCGCCAGCGTTGGCGTGGAAGCAGGACGATCGCTGTTTACCTCGCAGCTGATGGGGTTGCCTTCCAGATTACCGTGCAGGGTCGCTTTCGGCCCTTTCCAGCGCACCGGCATATTGCCATCCGCGAACAGGCCCAGCACGGGTTTATCCTGCGTGGCTTCGGTAATAGCGTTCATGCCGTCAAGGTTATCAATCAGCTGGTAGCCGCGCAGCTTCGCCTGCTCGCTCAGCGTCTTGCCCTGCCACTCGCCTGCCTTAGCGCTTTCGGCAAAGGTTTTGCCGCCGCCGCCGAAAGTGACGTCAACACGGGCGTTCAACAATTGTTCGGCAATAGATCCTTTGCCGCCCTTTTCCAGCGCGTTGCCTGCGCACAGCTCGCTGGTTTTCTCCGGGCCATAGCATTTACGGGAGGTCACATGCGCCATCTGCGCGGCGGGCGTAGCGTCTTCCAGCTCTGCGGTAGAGACGTTGCCGGTCGCTTTACCTGCTGCCTTTGCCCTTTCCATAATCGTCTGATGATCTTTACCGTTCACATCCACGCCGATCGCCCCGTTATAAGATTTTACGCCGGTGCTCCACGCCGTTGCCGAAGCGGCGGAATCCGTAACGTAATCGGGCTTATGCGTTTTTTTGTCCAGCGAGTAATGCGTATACTGACCGGTCAGCGGCAGCGCATCGATGCCTTTGAAAAAGCCACCTGCGCCTTCAGCATAGTTACGCGCGGCGGTAATTTCGGAGTCGCCCATACCGTCACCGATCAGCAGGATAACGTTTTTAGCTGTTTTACTGCTCAGTGAAGCTTTCAGCGCTTCGGTCTGATCCTCGCTTAAACGGCGAGCGCCGCCGGGCTGTGTAATATCTCCCTGTGCGGCACGCTGATAATCGGCGGCCTGGGCGCAAAGCGTGATGGATAACAGCGTGGCGGTAAAGGAAAGCGTAAACAGGCTTTTTTTCATCAGACGGCTCCATGAGAAAACGTTTCTAAAAATTTCAGGCGTTTAGTTTGCGACACAATCGTGACGCTTTTGTGTCGGCCGCGTGGCAACTTGATGACTACACCTGTGCGTTTCTCAATCGACAGCGAGCGCGGCCTGCTTACCGCTTAACCTGCCAGAATAAAAAGAGAAAATTCCCTTGACCGTTCGGCCCGGACTCCCTATAGTAGCGCCCCGTCGCCCGAGAGGGGGATGAAGTTTACAATATGGTGAGGTGTCCGAGTGGCTGAAGGAGCACGCCTGGAAAGTGTGTATACGGCAACGTATCAAGGGTTCGAATCCCTTCCTCACCGCCATATTTAAAGAAAGAGCCTGAACTCACGTTCAGGCTCTTTTTTATGCATATTCCCCACGAGGAAGGGTGAGAACCCTTGACCGGGTTCGACAACCGGCTTCAGCCGGTTGGACAGTTCGGACGTCCCGCGGCCGAACTGCCCGCAGGGCGAGCAAAGCGAGTCAATCCCTTCCTCACCGCCATATTCAAAGAAAAAGCCTGAACTCACGTTCAGGCTTTTTTTTATGCATGTTCCCCACGAGGAAGGGTGAGAACCCTTGACCGGGTTCGACAACCGGCTTCAGCCGGTTGGACAGTTCGGACGTCCCGCGGCCGAACTGCCCGCAGGGCGAGCAAAGCGACTCAATCCCTTCCTCATCGCCATATTCAAAGAAAAAGCCTGAACTCACGTTCAGGCTTTTTTTATGGCCAATCTCTTTTTTACCGCCTGGCCATATGGCATCAGGCAACTTTAAATACGGCAATAGCACGAGTCAGCTGCGCAGCCTGATCTTCCAGCGAAGCGGCCGCAGCGGCGGCTTCCTGCACCAGCGCGGCGTTCTGCTGGGTCACTTCGTCCATCTGGCTGACCGCAATGCTTACGTGCTCAATACCGTTGACCTGCTCGCCCGACGCTGAAAAAATCTCCGACATAATGCCGGAAACATTGCCGATGGAAGCAACGATGTCATCCATAGTTTTTCCGGCATTGGCCACCAGCTGGCTACCTTCTGTAATACGCAGGCTTGATGTTTCGATCAGCGTTTTAATTTCTTTAGCGGCTACCGCGCTTCGCTGGGCCAGCGCCCTGACTTCCGAAGCCACGACGGCAAAGCCCCGGCCCTGTTCACCAGCGCGAGCAGCTTCCACCGCGGCATTAAGCGCCAGAATGTTCGTCTGGAACGCGATGCTTTCTATCGTGCTGATGATTTCAGCCACGCTGTTCGAGCTGTCATGAATAGCGGACATGGTGGACACGACTTTTCCTACCACTGCGCCACCATGCTCCGCCACGCGTGACGCGTCAGAAGCGAGGCTGCTGGCATGTTGTGCGTTAGAAGAGTTCTGGCGCACTGTGGCGGTCAGCTGTTCCATACTGGCTGACGTTTCTTCAAGCGACGCGGCCTGCTGTTCAGTTCGGCTGGACAGATCGGTATTGCCCATAGAAACCTCTTTTGCGGCGCTATCGATAGAAGCGGCGGCGTTCTGGATCTCCGAAACGACTTTTCTTAGCTGCTCCTGCATCTCTGCAAAAGTAGCAATCAGCACGCCGGTTTCATCTTTTGACTGCGGGATCAGTACCGATGTTAAATCGCCATCCGCGATAGAGCGCGCCGCTTTAACAGCCTGGCGCAGAGGGACGGTAATCGCACGCGACAGCAGATAGCCCAGCAGAGAGGCGATAGCCAGCCCGGCAAGCGCGCCAACGATCAGGGTCAGCTTGGTTTGCGCTTCGGTAGCATCAACGGTGAGTTGCCTTTCCGCCAGTAAGCCCTTCTCTTCGGCAGCAAGTTCATCGATGATCTTCCGCATTCCGTCCATCTGCGCTTTGCCCGTGTTGGCATTAAAAGCCGCCAGAAACGTTTCATAAGAGAGCGCGCCGGTGTTCAGCGCCTGGCGATTTTTCATCAGCGGCGTAACAAAAGAGGCTTCCCACGCCTGTTCCTGCGCGGTCAGTTTGCTCAGCCTATCCTGCTGTCTTGCATTATCCGACGTCAAAGAGCGCGCCTTCTGCACGTGCTGAGAAAAGGCTTTCTGACCTTCCTGCCACGGCGCCAGCATCTCTTCTTTACCGTTTACTGCATAGCCGCGCAGCCCGGTTTCCATATTCACCAGGCTTTGGGTCAGCGATCGGCTTTCATCGATGACACGCCAGGTATGCACGTTCCAGTTATTGGAGTTTACAATGCGCGAAAAGTTAACGTAAAAAGTGCCGCACAGCAGCAGTAATAAGGCTGCCACGACGCCAAAAGCCGCTATAAATTTCGTACTGACCGAAAAGTTTTTAAACATCTTTTCCACGCTCTCAGAAGATTAAAGGTGCAAACATCGTTTCTGTTATACCCGTGCTTTATCGGCCTGCCTTTCGTAAGCTTTAGTAAATCTGCTTATTTTTTGCTGTTGAACACGCAGATATTCATATAAGTGATTAATAAAATAGTTAAAAAACAAGAAGGCCGTTAAAAACAGAAAAAAAGAAAATAAAAACTCCTTTTTAATTATGATGATAGCGAGTTAATCCATAAAAAAACCGTTTCCGGTGCAAGGTGAAAAGCTTGAGCCACGCTAAGGTATTTGCAGGAATTTTGAAAAAAACATCAAGCATAAGGATATAAAACAAAAAGGAGCCGGCTGATAAGGCTGTATCCCGACCTTAGCTTTTACCCTTCAGTAAGCCTGTCGCTTAGCCATGGTCATGCAGTCGATCGCAGGCAACACCACTCCGCCAGCGTGGTGCTGCCTGCGATCGACTGCTTCCAGGGATAAAACCCGATGCCGTCATCAGCAAAGCAGCAGCCTGCCTGTACGTTAATAAAATTTTACAGTTGGCGATAAGCCAAATCCAACAGGCTATATAATAAAAGTCGCGGCGGAGTTTTCCGCCCGGTATCTTTATTTTAAAAACAGCAGACCTGATACAAAATATTAACTCGATTTTTACCCGGCAAATTCTGCCATCCGCATGTCAATTTTTAACCTTGAAGAAATACGCCACCTGTAACACTATAAAACAGTCATCTTAATAGTTTAAATTTAAATTCCGCTGACCATAAGATAACCCGGAAATATTCTGACGTACTATCATGGTAATTTTCAGCTGACAATAAATAACGACCACCTTATAAAGGTTCTAACCGACTAATAAATAAGACCATCCGTATATAAAGCCAATAATAACCCCTTTGACTAATAGCAGGAAAACATGAAGCGAATTTTATCGCACCTTGTCAGGTGCATCACTCTTATATTATTTATGTGCGGCAGCGCCTCGCATGCAGCAGTGCTTAAGCTTGCTGTCTTACATAACACCAACGAAAAATCGATTGTATCGCACAACCGTTATTTACGTAATTTATCCGCCTCCCCCATTACGGAAAAAATGGCGCTGCTTAAGAGTACGGACAATATCCCCCCGCAGGATATTGACAGCGTCAGCCTGACGCTGCCGGATGGCGGGCATGTCACTTTTCAACGCTGGTCTGAAAAGAAAGACGAAGACGGCAGCCTCACCTGGACAGGTGAAATTGCCGCCCCTATTACCAACCGGTTATCCAACGGCAATCCCGATCCGGAAAATACGGCGATCCTGATTATCAAACAGGGCAAAATCTATGGTTCGCTAACGTTCAAAGGTGACACCTTTCAGATCCTGCCGCTGGCTCAGGAAAAAAATTCACTGGTTATTATTAAAGTGGATGCAAATAAAGTCGCTGAAAAAGAAAAGCATGACGAGGTCTTCAGCGCCCCGGAAAACAGGGTTAACTGCCCGGCACCGGGAAATTATGAGGATCCGGCCCCTTCGCAACAGGTGGTTATCCGGGTGGGTCTGGTGACCACCAATCAGTCCCGTGCGGCTTTCTCTTCATTAGATTTTGATGCGCTGGCCAAACTTGCTTTTGAAAAAGTAAATCAGGGTGCCTTAAACAGTAACGTTCGCATCACTTTTGTTAACGCTGGCGTACTGAATCCTGATTACAACGAGAAAAGTACCCAGAGCCAAATGCTGCGAGATATGAATGGCGAATTGCGCAACGCTATCCTTGCCTTCAGACAACAGCACGAGGCCGATCTGGTAGTTCTGTTGGCAGTTCGTAGAGATCTCAACGGCATAGCCTGGGTCAATGCGACCAGAGAAAGCGCTCATGCCGTAGTCAACTATCTTGCCTTCACCGAAACCAATACGTTTGCCCATGAAATGGGTCACAATATCGGGCTGCAACACGACAGAGCCCAGAATGGCGGTAACCCTTATGGTTCCCCTTGCTATCAACATGGCTACCGGCGTCTGGGCACAGGGATGGACAGATGGCGCACCATCATGGCCTACAACTGCTCCCCTAACTGTAGCCAGGTCAATATGTTTTCCAACCCGCGCGTTCTCTTCCGCAATACGCCTACCGGAACTGCACAGTATGAGGACAACGCTCGTCGGCTCAATGAACGGCGTGGAATGATCTCAAGGTTTTACAGCAACGTAACGCCGAAAGCCGTGGTGCCGGGTAATTTCAGCATCCTTTCGCGTAGCAATACTACGTTAATCCGCGAGCTGGACGGCAGATCCAGTGACGGTTACGGCCACGTCTGGAAAGTATTAAGCGACGGCCCCATGGGCTTGCAGGAAGTCCCTTCTGGTCCTGTCGTCAGAGAAATCCACAACGTCGCGAACGTCAGAGCCGCCTTCCCTGCCAACTCTTCCGGCCAGGCTGTTTATGAACTGACGGTGCATGGCTCCAACGGCCGGGTGGATAAAAAAATTGTTACCGTTACCGTTACCGCTCCACGTGCGCAAATTCAGGGTGCGGCCAGCGTTAAACAGGGCGATACCGTTACCCTGAACGGTCAGGTAAACTTTACCGCTACCCGCTGGCAGTGGCGCCTGATAAACGGCAGCCAGACGATTGCTCAAAGTACATCGCGCCAGTTTACTCTGAATACACGGGGCTATGCGCCTGGGAAATATGCGGTCGAGCTGGAAGCGACCAGCGCAGACGGTATGCATACCGGCAGAAGCACCCATGTGTTAGAGATCACCTCTACCACACCAGTCGTGAAGCCGGTTGCCGTAGTACCTGACGATTTCAGCCTTATCTCCCGTTCCACCACCGCCGCCATCCACCAGCTGGACGGCAGCAGGAGCACAGGTAAAAGTTTTGTCTGGCGGGTGACCAGCGACGGCCCTTCCGGCCTGCAGGAAGTGGCGTCAGGCCCGATCGTAAGAGAAGTACAGGGTGCCGTGGCCCGCGCCGCTTTTCCTCGCAATACCTCAGGCATCGTCACCTATGAGCTGACGGCAACCGGTTCAGACGGCTCGGTGGATAAAAAAACCGTGACCGTCACCGTAACTGCGCCGCACGCGCAGATCCAGGGCCCGGCCAGCGTTAAGCAGGGCGACAGCGTAACGCTGACAGGCCAGGACAACTTTACCGCCACACACTGGCAGTGGAGCCTGAAGCAGGGTGAAAAAACCGTGGCGCAAAGCAATGCGCGCGAGTTTGTCCTTGCGACAAATAACCATGCCGCCGGTCACTATCAGGTGGTGCTTGAAGCCACCAGCGCAGACGGCCTGCGTACGGCAACCAGCACCCATGCTTTAGAGATTATCGCTCCCGAGCCTGCCGTTGTGCCGGTAGCCGTGGTGCCTGAAGACTTCAGCTTCGTATCTCGTTCTACTACCGCCACCATCCATATACTGGACGGCAGCGGAAGTACCGGGAAAAGTTTTGTCTGGCGGGTGACCAGCGACGGCGCTGCCGGTTTGCAGGAAGTGGCGTCAGGGCCGATCGTAAAAGAAGTACAGGGTGCCGTGGCCCGCGCCGCTTTTCCCCGCAACACCTCAGGCATCGTCACCTATGAGCTGACGGCAACCGGTTCAGACGGCTCGGTGGATAAAAAAACCGTGACCGTCACCGTGACTGCGCCGCACGCGCAGATCCAGGGCCCGGCCAGCGTTAAGCATGGCGACAGCGTAACGCTGACAGGCCAGGACAACTTTACCGCCACGCACTGGCAGTGGAGCCTGAAGCAGGGTGAAGAAACCGTGGCGCAGAGCAATGCGCGCGAGTTTGTGCTGGCAACAAATAACCATGCCGCCGGTCACTACCAGGTGGTGCTTGAAGCCACCAGTGCAGACGGCCTGCGTACGGCAACCAGCACCCATGCTTTAGAGATTATCGCTCCCGAGCCTGTCGTTGTGCCGGTAGCCGTGGTGCCTGAAGACTTCAGCCTCGTGTCCCGCTCCACAACCGCCACTATTCACCAGCTTGACGGCAGCAGCAGCACCGGTAAAGGCTTTATCTGGCGGGTAACCAGCGACGGCCCTTCCGGCCTGCAGGAAGTGGCGTCAGGCCCGATCGTGAGAGAAGTGCACCAGCAGAAGATAGTCAGGGCCGCTTTCCCTCGTAATGCCTCAGGAAAAGTGACCTATGAGCTTCTGGCTACCGGTACAGGCGGCGTTGTGGACAGAAAAACCGTCACCGTAACCGTGAGCGCCCCGCACGCGCAGATCCAAGGCGCGGCCAGCGTTAAACAAGGTGAAAGCATCACGTTAACGAGCCAGAGCAACTTTACCGCCAGCCACTGGCAGTGGAGCCTGAAGCAGAACGGCAAAACGCTGGCGCAGAGCACGGCGCGCGAGTTTACAATCGCGGCGCAAAATTATGCAGGCGGTCATTACCTGGTCGACCTGGAAGCAGCCAGCGCGGACGGAACGCGTACAGCCATCAGCACTCATGCTCTGGAAATTATTTCCGTTACGCCGCCGCCGGCACCGCCAGTCTATCCGGCCTATGTGGAAGGCACAGCCTATAAAGCAGGCGAACGGGTAAGCGCAGCGGGCGGCATCTATGCCTGTAAATCGGCACCTTACACCGGCTGGTGTGCGGGCGCGGCCTGGGCCTATGCGCCGGGCACGGGCCTGCACTGGCAGCAAGCCTGGGATAAGGTGGAGTAAGGCATGATACTCAGGCGTTTTTCGCCCGGGAAATTCCTCTGAAAAGGGAAAAACCGGCCTCGCAGGAGGCCGGTTTTTTATTATCAAAATGAGCGGTTAATTAACTGCGTTGTCTTCAGACGATATTTACATGCACCCGTTTTAGCCGTAGGCCATCAGCGTATGCTGGCACAGCTCCGAGCGCACGCAGTCTTGTTTACCAAAACGCACCACCCCAATCATCTCGTCCTCTTTAAAGCGGGCCAGCGCGTCGCTAAGGCCGGACTGAACATGCGATGGCAAATCACATTGCGTGATATCGCCATTGACGATGACGGTGACGTTTTCCCCGAGGCGGGTCAGAAACATTTTCATCTGGGCGGCGGTGACGTTTTGCGCCTCATCAAGGATCACCACGGCGTTTTCAAAGGTACGTCCGCGCATATAGGCGAAAGGCGCAATCTCCACCTTGCCGATTTCGGGACGCAGGCAGTACTGCATAAAGGAAGAACCAAGACGTTTAACCAGAACGTCATAGACGGGTCGAAAATAAGGAGCGAACTTTTCTGCGATATTACCGGGTAAAAAGCCCAGATCTTCATCTGCCTGTAGTACCGGCCTGGTGACGATGATCCTGTCGACATCCTTATTGATCAGGGCTTCGGCCGCTTTGGCGGCGCTAATCCAGGTTTTTCCGCAGCCCGCTTCGCCGGTAGCGAAAATCAGCTGTTTACTCTCTATGGCTTTAAGATAGTGCGCCTGAGCTTCATTACGGGCCTCAATGGGCGAATGGTCGCGGGTATCGCGCGCCATGCCGATTGCGTCCAGCCCACCCATCTGCACCAGCGAGGTGACCGATTCTTCTTCACGCTGACGATGACTGCGTGAATCGCTACGAAGCACGCGCTTGGCTTCACGACGAGCTTTGATCACTGCTTTCTGTCTTCCCATAGTGGCACCTTACAGTTGGTTTCATTTCCCGCACCTGGAACGGCAGTGCGATTACGTGAACGCTTTAGAGGTTTTGCTGGCTTCCTTGTAAGCCTTGTCTGGCCGTAGAAATGGTACGCGGAGTGACGATGCCGGGCACCGGAGGGTGTTAATAAACTGGCTGAAATGGCAAAGGGAAGAGGAAGTCATTGGGGCGATAAAGCCCTCGCGCCGGGAAGCTGTCACGCTATTTGTCTGACGCTTATGTCCGTAAAAGGACTTGTCCATTCGCGATCTCCGTGTTGCACACTGGAAACAACTGACGCCTGATAATTAAATTTCAACAGATTCCTGGAATAATGCAACATTAATTTTACCTGGCGGCAAGCGAAAAGTACCAAATAAGCGAACGCGTACGCGGCAGGTTAATTAGGATCCTAACAGGATCAAAGAGATAACAATTTATTTTATGCTGAGTGCGGTAATCTGAAATGTTTAACAGCCGGCTGAACACCTCTGGTTAAAAAACAACCTCCCGCACGAGGCGCGGGCGGGAGGCTGAAGAAAGGCTCAGGCCTGAAGTAAAGCCTGCCCGAGATAATGTTTTTCGTCAATGACGCCAGGCAGCACAAAGAAATATCCGCCGCCGACGGGTTTGATATATTCCTCCAGCGCCTCGCCGTTGAGTCTTTTTTGTACGGTAAGAAAACCCTTTTCCAGGTCGTGCTGATAGCAGACAAATAACAGGCCCATCTCCAGCTGACCGGCATTGGATACGCCCAGCGAGTAGCTGTAGCCACGGCGGAGCATCAGGCTGTCCTGCGTTTGTGACGTGCGCGGGTTAGCCAGGCGAATATGCGCGTCTAACGGCGTAACGAGGCCATCGGGATCGCTGGCATAGTCCGGTACATCATGTTCGTGCGTCATTCCCAGCGGCGCGCCGCTCTGCTTCACCCGGCCAAAGATCGTTTCCTGCTCGCGCAGCGGCGTTCTGTCCCAAAACTCTACGTGGAACTGAATGATGCGCGCAGCCTGATAGCTGCCGCCGATCGCCCAGGCAGGTTCATCCTGTTCCGCCGTGACCCACAGGATTTTATCCATCATCGCCGCGTCGGCCGTATCGGGATTGGCCGTGCCGTCCTTAAAGCCCAACAGATTGACTGGCGTCTCCCTGCCCTGACTGCGCGCTGCATGATCGGAGATAAAGCCTTCCCGCCGCCAGCGCACGCTCAGCAAATCCGGCGAATGCTTGATGATATCGCGCAGCGCGTGGATCACCGTATCGTTGGTATTGGCGCAGATTTGCAGCAGCAGATCGCCGTGGCACAGCCCGGCATCCAGCGCATCATTGGGAAAGCGCGTCATGGTTTGCAGCCTGCGCGGCTTTTGCGCCTGCAATCCGTAGCGATCGTCAAACAAGGCGCGGCCGACCGATACCGTAATGGTCAGATTATCCGGGTAGATATGACCGCCCAGAATGCCGGAATCCATCGGCGGCAGACGCGGATTAACCGTTTGCGGCGCTTCTCCTCCCCTGGTCAGAAAAGCGATACGGTCGGTCAGCAAACGAAATAACCGCTCCAGATCGGCCTTGTCCGTTGCCAGTACGTCAAAAGCCACCAGCATCATCGACGCCTGCTGTGGCGTGACGATCCCCGCCTGGTGCGGCCCGTAAAAAGGCTGTCTCTGCTGGCGGGCATTGGGCGACAGCGCGCCGGGCGAAAAGGCCGCCGGCGCGCCATGCGCCGGACAGCCTCCTGCTAACGCCAGCGCGCCGCCAAGGAGGCCCATCCCCTTCAGCAGACGGCGGCGTGAAGGCTGAGCCGCCTCGTCATCAGCTTGCTTCATAACTTAATCCAGCCCCAGCGTTCCGCGCAGCAGAGCGAGATCTTCCGCCAGCGCCGTGATCGGGCCTTTCATCGCAGTGCGATCGGCATCGGTAAGCTTGTCATAGGAGGCAAAGCCGTCGCCGCTGCGGTATTTCTTCAGGATAGCGTCTACCTTTCTGAAATTACGGTCGATTTTTGCCAGCAGCGCCGGATCGGCCTGTTGCAGCATCGGACGCAGCAAATTCACGATCTTCTGCGCGCCATCAACGTTGGCCTGAAAATCCCACAAATCGGTGCGGCTGTAGCGGTCTTCTTCGCCGGAGATTTTGCTGGAAGCCACTTCTTCAATCAGACCGGCCGCGCCGCCGACCACTTTACCCGGTGGAAATGCCAGTTCGCTGACCCGCTTTTGCAGCGCCTGCACGTCTGCATAAAGCCTGTCGGCATAGGTTTCCACACCTTTGGTCGAGCCGTCGCCCCACAGCGCTTTTTCCAGACGATGGAAGCCGGTGAACTTAGGATCGGCGGCTTTCTGCTCATAATCATCTTCGCGAGCGTCAATGCTGCCGTCCAGATCGGAGAACAGTTCCGCTATCGGTTCGATACGCTCATAGTGAGCGCGCGTCGGCGCATAGAGGGCTTTCGCCTTATCGATATCGCCCGCTTTTACCGCCCCGGTAAAGGCTTGCGTGCTGGTAACCAGCGCGGCGACTTCCTGCATCACGTAAGCTTTGTAGTCGGTAACAGGGCCGGTCAGCTGCATCAGCGTTGGCTGCGCGCCTGCTGCATCCTCTGCGCCCTGCACAATCAGCTTACCTTTGGGATTGCTCAACAGGCCGCAGGTCATCTCATACTCGCCCGGTTGCAGACTGGCCGTCAGCTTTTGCGTGAAGCCCGGCGCGATATTTTCGCGCTCCTCCACTACCATCACCCCTTTCAGGATCTCCCACTCCAGCCCTTTCTGGCTGTGGTTCTGGATCACAAACTGCGTTTTACCGGCTTTAACGGTAACGCTCATCGGCTCGCACTGTTTGTCGTTAACGACAATTTTTACCTGCGGCACGTCGGCAGCCTGCACGGCAGAAAAGCTGGCCAGTAACGCCGCCGCCAGCGGTAACATTGAAAAACCACGAATCATGATAAATCCCTTAAATAAGAAAGCGGAAAAGCGTTAAAGACGGACTGCCGTCGTTGGCGGGCGTCCGGGCAGGAAAAACAGGATCAGCGCAGGAATGAGATAGCAGAACCAGACCACCACTTCACTGACGCTGGGCGCTTCCTGATAGCCGAAAAGGCCTTCCAGCAGCGTGCCCATCAGCGTGCTGGTGGAGAGCACCTCGCTGAAATCGAACGCCTGGCTCTGGAAGGCATTCCATAGTCCGGCCTCATGGAAAGCACGGATGGCGCCAGCCGCCAGGCCCGCCGCGACCAGCAGAATAAACAGGCTGGTCCAACGGAAGAAGAGCGCCATATTCAGCCGCACGCCGCCCCAGTAGATCAGCATACCCAGCACGATAGCGGTAGCGAGGCCCAGGATGGCGCCGACCGGCGGCGCAATGCCCACGTCCTGCTGGAAAGCCGCCAGCAGGAAGAACACGGACTCCAGCCCTTCCCGCGCGACGGCCAGGAAGACCATAAAAATCAGCGCCCAGCCGCCGCCTTTGCCGCGCTGCAGCGCGTTATCCACCGCGCCTTCCAGCTGCGCTTTAATATTGCGCGAGACTTTGCGCATCCAGAACACCATCCAGGTCAGAATGCAGACGGCCACCACCGCCACCATGCCCTCGAACAGCTCCTGCTCTCTTTGCGGGAATTCGCCGGTGGTTTCATTAATCACATAGCCCAGCACCAGGCAGAGCGCGGCGGCGATGAAGACGCCAAGCCACATTGCGCCGAACCACTCGCTGCGCTGCGTGCGCTGTAAATAGCTGGCAATCAGGCTGACGATCAGCGCGGCTTCCAGTCCTTCGCGTAACATAATCAGGAACGGCACAAACATAGGCACCTTCAGACATATAAGGCGTTTTCACGCGGGTAAAGAAGTGTAAATCTAAACGATACCGATTATCATTATCGCCGGAAGAAATACAAGAGGCTGGACGGTTATTTTCATCGGGCGTGGCAAGGGATTAAAGGAAAATGCGCTATCAAAGGGCGTCGGAAACTTCCCTACCTGTTTATTTCTGTACCCGAAGACTATCCGAAAGGAAAGGAGCTGGTTTTGGCAGAAAGCCCCGCCTGGACGGGGCTTTTATTATGCGTGTCTGATTCGCTCTTCCAGCGTTTCAATGATGAAAGTATTTACTGACATATCGTTTTCAGCTGCCACATGACTTAATTTTTCAGCAAGCGTCTCGTTATAGCGTAAAGTAAATGTCTTCGTTTTTTCCTGTCGGGCATAAGGATCTATCCCCTCTTCCCGACAATCTTTCAGATATTCCTTTAAGGAAATTTCGCCTTCTCTCCGCAGCCCTTCTACGCTGTCAGCAACAAAATCACAATAACCACTGAGCCCCAGGAATTTGCCGCGAAACGCGTTCAGTTCAGGTACGAAGCTGACAACAACCGGCTGCCCGGCTATCTCATATTTGTTGGGTTTTGCTTTGCTCATGGTTCAATCCCTATACTTTCTAACCATTCTTTAACGCTGTTAACTGCGCCTTTGTCGGTATCAGGGGCAGGATGTGGGCGGTGGAATCTTGCGATACTGCCATTGAGTTTGAATCGGCACCGGGATCCGCTACCTTCGGTAACTTCACCACCTAAAGCCCGGATAAGCGACTCGATTTCTGCCCACTTAATGTTGGCAGGAACAGGCAGCGCAAAAATTTTAGTCAGTATGAGTTTATGCTTCTTCCTTAATGCAACCATAGCTTTATCCCTGCCATAGCTTCACTCTATGAAGTCATTTTATTAACCCTGGTTTTCGAAGTCAATTTATGAAGTCATCGAGAAGATTATTTGTAATCACGTTATTGGCCGATGACGACAGACAGTTTGGGGCTCAATCACCAACTAAAACCAATTGTCCGATCGCCTGTCTGGACGTTCGTCCGGCCCCGAAACTGATGCGTGCCGCATGTCAGGACGTTCGCCTCCCATTGATGCGTAACACGTTTATTGCAACGGCTCAGCCAGCGTATCGTCCCAGGGCCCAGGCGGTGCGCTCAGATCCGCCTTATCGCCACTGGTAGCAACTCACGTCCCGTTTTTATTCCTGTTGCGGTTTGTTTGCCGTGGGGACAGTAATTGCCACGAATCGAACAGCAGAAAATTTAAGATAACCAAATATGCGCGCCGTTGTACCGGGGCCAACTCAGGCAGCGTCGCTGGCTTTTTTGGCCGGGAAATGTGCGGTGTGGATAACGAACTCGGTGTAAAGCGCCACCGGTTTCATACAGTTTTTCCCTTTTACTTTTTTCACGAAGCCGTGTTTTTCCAGCGTCGACAGCGTGGCGGAAAGATTGCTCACCGCCCGCCCGGCCAGCCGGGCCAGCTGAGAGATGCTTTCCGGTTTCTCCCGATCCATCATATCCAGCAGCGCCAGATTTTCAGGGCTTAAAATCTGCGCTACCGCGTTTAGCGAGGAGAACCAGATTTTGGGTTCGTTTTCTTCAGGAAAGTACTCATTGCTGACAATCGCCATGACCCGCTGGCGAAACTCATTTTCTGGCATTACGCCGATCAGTGCTTTCATCATCATCCCTTTTTATCTGGTTGCTTCAGCCACGATTTTATCTACCGCGGTGAAAAAATGATCCATAATTTCATACCAGTAGCCGCAGGCATAAATATAGCGGGTGCCGTGCAGGCTCAGCAGGGTCGCTAATCCATAATCCATTTAACTCATCCTTGATTTATGAGCGGTTCATAACCTTATCGCAAGAGGATGACAAGCCATGATGGCTTTATGCCGTCCTCCCTGACCAGGTTTTCCGTTCTTAAAAAAAAGGCCCGCCGAAGCGAGCCTGTCGTAGTTATCAGCGTGATTAACGCGAATGGAACTCGGCTTCGGCTGCCTCAAATCGTTTTACGGCCGCAGTGGAAGGCTTGCTGCCCACCAGGCTGAACAGCACGATGGCGATGCTGGCAAACAGGAAGCCCGGAATAATTTCATACAGATCCAGCCAGGCGTACTGTTTCCAGATCAGCACGGTAGCCGCGCCTACGATAATCCCGGCCAGCGCGCCGTTACGGGTCATACGCTTCCACACCAGCGAGAAGATCACTACAGGCCCGAACGCCGCACCAAAGCCGGCCCAGGCGTAGCTTACCAGCCCCAGTACGCGGTTGTTCGGATCGGAAGCCAGCGCGATAGCTACGACCGCCACCAGCAACACCATCAGACGCCCTACCCATACCAGCTCACGTTGGCTGGCACCTTTACGCAGGAAGTTTTTATAGAGATCTTCCGTCAGCGCGCTGGAGCAAACCAGCAGCTGGCAGCTCAGCGTCGACATCACCGCCGCCAGGATAGCAGAAAGCAGGATACCGGCGATCCACGGATTAAACAGAATACGAGCCAGCTCGATAAAAATACGTTCGCTGTTGTCGGTGACGCCTGTTGCCTGCTCGGGATGGTTCTGGAAGTAGGCGATACCAAAGAAGCCGACCGCTACCGCACCGCCCAGGCACAGGATCATCCACGTCATGCCGATACGGCGCGCGCTGCGGATAGAATGGTGCGAATCCGCCGCCATAAAACGCGCCAGGATATGCGGCTGACCAAAGTAGCCCAGTCCCCAGCCGAGCAGCGAGATCACCGCGACAAAGTTCAGGTTTTTCAGCATATCCATATTTTCAATGCTCTTCGCCTGGATAACCGCCAGGGAATCGCTCAGGCCGCCTACTGCAATAATAACCATCACCGGCGTCAGGATCAGAGCGAAGATCATCAGGCTCGCCTGCACGGTATCGGTCCAGCTTACGGCCAGAAAACCGCCGACAAAGGTATAGATAATAGTGGCGGCTGCGCCAGCCCACAGCGCCGTTTCGTAGCTCATGCCGAAGGTGCTTTCAAACAGGCGGGCGCCGGCTACGATGCCGGAAGCGCAATAGATAGTGAAGAAAACCAGGATGACGACCGCAGAGATAACGCGCAGGATTTTGCTTCTGTCTTCAAAACGGCTGGCGAAAAAATCGGGCAGCGTCAGCGCATTATCATGGTGTTCAGTCTGCACGCGCAGGCGTCCGGCGACGATTTTCCAGTTAAGGTAAGCGCCCAGCGTCAGGCCGATAGCAATCCAGCTTTCGGAGATGCCGGAGATGAAAATGGCGCCCGGCAGGCCCATCAGCAGCCAGCCGCTCATATCAGATGCACCGGCGGAAAGCGCGGTGACCACGCTGCCCAGACTGCGTCCTCCCAGGATATAGTCATCAAAATTTTTGGTTGAGCGCCAGGCCAAAAAGCCGATAAACACCATGCCAAGAATGTAAACGCAAAAGGTCACCATCATAGGTGTGCTTACTGTCATTCAGGTTCTCCACTTATTATTGTTAATGCGCAACCCTGCCCCGCCGCCGGAACGTTGCGGCGCCACTTTTAACCACCCAGGGCGGGGTATCCTGCCGCAAAGCACTGACGGGCACAATACTCGCCAATGGTTTAACACAATCGTTACATTAATTTCACCTTGCATCTGGAAAGAAGATTCGACAGGTTGCACTGGATCACAGTGTCACCGGTTACACCTCTCAAAAAACCTTTTCAGAACCCAGTTTTACTGCAATCTGTAAAGCTGGCCGGATTTTTGCAGCAATATCCATGCCGCTTTTTAAAAAAGCGTTTTTACACTCTGCAATCAGCCTCACATTTAACAAGGTTGCACAAAGTTGCAACTTAAGTGATATTGCTTGCCAGATCTGTTTTGACTATTTGCAAGGAGTTTTAAGGCATGGGCACAACCACTATGGGCGTTAAGCTGGACGAGGCCACGCGTGACCGCATTCGTCAGGCTGCGGGCCAGATCGATCGCACACCTCACTGGCTGATCAAACAGGCTATTTTTAACTATCTGGAACAGCTGGAGAGAGGCGACGCCCTGCCGGAATTCCCCTTGCAGGCTACGGCTCAGGAGAGCGAAGACGCGCCGGTCGAGGAGCTGCATCAGCCTTTTCTGGAGTTTGCCGAACATATTCTGCCGCAATCGGTAACCCGCTCCGCCATTACCGCCGCGTGGCGTCGCCCGGAGACGGAAGCAGTGCCGATGCTCCTTGAACAGGCACGTCTGCCGCAGCCGCTGGCGCAGCAAACCCAACGTCTTGCCCACAAGCTGGCTTCGGCGCTCAGGCACCAAAAAGGGGCAGGCGGCCGCGCCGGTATGGTGCAATCGCTGCTTCAGGAGTTTTCACTTTCTTCACAGGAAGGCGTTGCGCTGATGTGCCTGGCGGAAGCGCTGCTGCGTATTCCAGATAAGCCAACCCGTGACGCGCTGATCCGCGATAAAATCAGCAACGGCAACTGGCAGTCGCATCTGGGCCGCAGCCCTTCGATGTTTGTTAACGCCGCCACCTGGGGCCTGCTGTTTACCGGCCGCCTGGTCGCCACGCACAACGAGGCGAATTTGTCGCGCTCGCTGAACCGCATCATCGGTAAAAGCGGCGAGCCGCTGATCCGCAAAGGCGTGGATATGGCGATGCGCCTGATGGGCGAGCAGTTTGTCACTGGCGAAACCATCGCGGAAGCGCTGGCGAACGCCCGCAAGCTGGAAGAGAAAGGCTTCCGCTACTCTTACGATATGCTGGGCGAGGCCGCGCTGACGGCAAAAGACGCTGAAGCCTATCTGGTTTCCTATCAGCAGGCGATCCACGCTATCGGTAAAGCCTCCAACGGTCGCGGCATCTATGAAGGGCCGGGCATTTCCATCAAGCTTTCCGCGCTGCATCCGCGCTACAGCCGCGCGCAGTACGAGCGCGTGATGAACGAACTTTACCCCATTTTGAAATCGCTGACGCTGCTGGCACGCTCTTACGACATTGGCATCAACATCGATGCGGAAGAAGCGGATCGCCTGGAGCTGTCGCTGGATCTGCTGGAAAAACTCTGCTTTGAGCCGGAGCTGGAAGGCTGGAACGGCATCGGCTTTGTTATCCAGGCCTATCAGAAGCGCTGCCCGTTTGTGATCGACGCGCTGATCGACATGGCCCAGCGCAGCCGTCGCCGCCTGATGATCCGCCTGGTGAAAGGTGCCTACTGGGACAGCGAGATCAAGCGCGCCCAGATGGACGGCCTGGAAGGCTATCCGGTGTTCACCCGTAAGGTTTACACCGACATCTCTTATCTGGCCTGCGCCCGTAAACTGCTGGCCGTACCGAACCTGATCTATCCGCAGTTCGCGACGCACAACGCGCATACGCTGGCGGTTATCTATCAGATGGCGGGCAATAACTACTACCCTGGTCAGTACGAGTTCCAGTGCCTGCACGGCATGGGCGAACCGCTGTACGAGCAGGTGGTCGGCAAAGTGGCGGATGGCAAGCTTAACCGCCCGTGCCGGATCTATGCACCGGTCGGCACGCACGAAACGCTGCTGGCCTACCTGGTGCGCCGCCTGCTGGAAAACGGTGCCAACACGTCGTTTGTGAACCGCATTGCCGATAACACGCTCCAGATTGAAGATCTGGTCGCCGATCCGGTCGATGAAGTGGAAAAACTGGCCCGCACCGAA
Organism: Erwinia sp. TECH1; assembly: GCF_054057575.1. Classification (NCBI taxonomy): domain Bacteria; kingdom Pseudomonadati; phylum Pseudomonadota; class Gammaproteobacteria; order Enterobacterales; family Erwiniaceae; genus Erwinia; species Erwinia sp. TECH1. The sequence continues at coordinate 2,914,951 of NZ_JBSRZK010000001.1, forward strand.
GGGGCGATTGGTCTGCCGCATCCGAAGATCCCGCTGCCGCGCGATCTCTATGGCGCAACGCGTCAGAACTCCGCCGGTCTGGATCTGGCTAACGAACACCGCCTGGCTTCGCTCTCCAGCGCCCTGCTGAACAGCGCTATCCAGCCGTGGTACGCCGCGCCGGTTATCGATGGCGAAACGGAAGCCAGCGAACAGCTGCCGGTGCTCAATCCGGCGGAGCCTGCCGATATCGTGGGCTATGTGCGCCACGCTACCGGGAAAGATGTTTCGACCGCGCTGGACGCCGCCGTCAATGCCGGCCCGATTTGGTTCGCCACGCCGCCTGCCGCCCGTGCGGAGATCCTGACCCGTGCCGCCGAGCTGATGGAAGCTCAGCTACAGCGCCTGTTGGGGATCCTGGTGCGTGAGGCCGGAAAGACCTTTAACAACGCTATCGCCGAGGTACGCGAAGCGGTCGACTTCCTGCACTACTATGCAGGCCAGGTTCGCGACGATTTCGATAACGAAACGCACCGTCCGCTTGGCCCGGTGGTTTGCATCAGCCCGTGGAACTTCCCGCTGGCAATCTTCACCGGTCAAATTGCCGCAGCGCTGGCAGCAGGCAACAGCGTGCTGGCCAAGCCTGCCGAGCAGACGCCGCTGGTGGCCGCTGCCGCCGTCGCTATTCTGCATGAAGCGGGCGTGCCGGTTGGTGCCCTACAGCTGCTGCCGGGCCTGGGTGAAACCGTCGGCGCTCAGCTGACCGGCGACGACCGCGTACGCGGCGTGATGTTTACCGGGTCGACTGCCGTAGCAACGCTACTGCAACGTAATCTGGCCGGTCGTCTGGATCCGCAAGGCAGACCGACGCCGCTGATTGCGGAAACCGGCGGCATGAACACCATGATCGTGGACTCCTCCGCGCTGACGGAACAGGTCGTGGTCGATATCGTGGCTTCTGCCTTTGACAGCGCCGGTCAACGCTGCTCTGCCCTGCGTCTGCTCTGTATTCAGGATGATGTTGCCGACCACACGCTGCAAATGCTGCGCGGCGCGATGGCCGAATGCCGTATGGGCAACCCGGAGCGCCTGTCTACAGATATCGGGCCGGTGATCGACAGCGAAGCGAAAGAAAATATCGAACGCCATATTCAGGCGATGCGCAGCAAAGGCATGAAAGTGTATCAGGCGGCGTTTAACGATAAGCACGACAGCAAAGAGTGGCAGACCGGCACCTTTATTCCGCCAACGCTGATTGAGCTGGAAAACGTCGCCGATCTGGATAAGGAAATTTTCGGGCCGGTGCTGCACGTGGTGCGCTACAACCGCAGCACGCTGCCGAAAATTATTGAGCAGATCAACGCTTCCGGCTACGGCCTGACGCTGGGCGTGCATACCCGTATTGATGAAACCATCAATCAGGTCACCAGCCGCGCCAAAGTCGGCAACCTGTACGTCAACCGCAATATGGTAGGGGCCGTCGTAGGCGTCCAGCCGTTCGGTGGCGAAGGCCTGTCCGGCACCGGTCCGAAAGCGGGCGGCCCGCTCTATCTCTATCGTCTGCTCTCGCATCGCCCGGAAGGCGCGCTGAAGGTTACGCTGGATCGCCAGGACGTCGAGCGTCCGGTTGATGCGGCGCTGCGTCCGGTGCTGCTGACCACTCATCAGGCGCTGACGGAGTGGGCGAAAGACAAGCCGGAGCTGGCTGCGGTCTGCAAACAGTTTGCCGAGCTGGGCCAGAGCGGCACCGTTCGCCTGCTGCCCGGCCCGACGGGCGAACGCAACACCTTTACCCTGCTGCCGCGCGAGCGCGTGGTCTGCCTGGCGGATAACGAGCAGGATGCGCTGGTGCAGCTGGCGGCGGTCACCGCCGTGGGCAGCCGCGCGCTGTGGCAGGATGATGAACTGCATCGCGCGCTGGCGAAGAAACTGCCCACAGCCGTGCAGAGCCGTATCGACTTTGCGGTCGAACCGCTGGCGCAGCATAACGAGTTTGAGGCGGTGATTTACCACGGCGATGCCGATCAGCTCAGAACAGTTTGCGAAACGGTGGCCGCTCGTGAAGGCGCGATTGTTTCCGTCCAGGGCTTTGCCCGCGGCGAAACCAATCTGCTGCTGGAACGCCTGCTGATTGAGCGCTCGCTGAGCGTCAATACCGCAGCGGCAGGCGGCAACGCCAGCCTGATGACCATCGGCTAACGCGCCCGTCGGCCTGCCCGACAGGCTTAAAGCAGCGGATTCCGTACAAGGGGCGAAGCAGTTCGCCCCTTTTTTGGTTTAGCCGCGCGGCTGACCGGAAAAAGTAGCCACCTGATGCGTTTAAAGTCATAAGAAAAAGGCCGCTAATAAGCGGCCTTCTTACGCCTGGTGTTTTCTGTCAGGCATCAACTTTGACGCGCAGCAGCCGTGGATAGATAAACAGATTTTTGCCGATGCCCCGATTAAGCAACGTCCACACGCCTACCGAACAGCCCGCGCACAGCGCCACCATTACCACCGGGAAAGCTGTCGCCCACAGCATGGAGAACGCTTTGTTAGCGAACAGCTGATGATGTTCCGCGAACAAAATGGCGGACATGCCAAAGAATTCGATAAAGATGCGGTGCAGCACGTAAATTTGCAGCGTGTTTCTGCCCAGCCAGTTTAGCCAGCCCAGCGTAAAGTAGCGATTCAGCGTCCGGCAGGCGGCGACGGAGATTAAAACAGCGAGCGCACACAGGAACAGGCTATGGGGAATACCGAGCTTAGCGTGGATCAGCGACAGCGCTATCAGCGCGGCCCAGGGCACCAGATTGCTGCGACGCCATTCGCTCCAGCGCAGCAAAGTGCTGCTGTAAAAGGTACCCAGCAGGAAGAAGATCAGATACTGCGCGACGCTTTCCGGTCCCCAGCCTGGGATGATTTTCATGACGGCGGCGTAATTCAGCAAAACCGCAATGGTCATCATCGCAAGCCGCTGCTCGCGGAACAGTTTGGCGAACACAAAAAACAGGCCAAGCGCATAAAGATACCAGGAGGAGCTCATCGCCAGCAGCATTAATTTAACCGACTCCACCGGCGTGGCCGCCCAGGCCGCGTTGGTGTTTTTGGAGAGCTGTTCGCCCATCACCTCATTGGAGACGCCCCGGATCATCAGCCATTGGATCACGCCCCAAAGGAAATAGAGATAGAAAAGATTGGTAACGCGACTGGTAAAAACCTGCTTCCATGGACGGTTAATAATGCCGTTGGTCGCCAGCAGGCCAGAGACAAAGAAAAAGGCGGGCATCCTCAGCGGCGAAAGATAATTATTAAAGGCCAGCCACAATTTAGCAGGCATAAAGCCAGCAACCAGATGGCCAATCATTTCGACATAGCCTGGCAGGACAACATGATATAAAACCACGAGTAAAATGCAGAGGCCTTTTAAACTGTTTATCCAGGCAATATCCTGCTTTTGAGTCGTATTCATTATATTACTCCGACCGTCATAAACTGGGATAACATGAGGTAGCGATACCTCCCCGTAGCCGAGATATTTAATATTATCTGGCCCTGACCGTACGCTGACAAATATATACAATGTGGCTGCTGCTGGCCCTGAATACTTAGTCATGCCCGGCATCATGCATATTCAGAACATTCCTCTTCTCGCGAAGCGAATTTACCTTACCCTGGAAATTTGCAATAAGTTAATAAATTATTCCTCTTTTAAGAGACTGACGTCTTAAGGAACTTCTCCAAAACGAAGGCGGGTAAGGGAAAGCACAGGCGGGAGAGCTGTTTACGCAGGAAGAACGGCTATTTTATAACGAAGCGGCATGAAAGATATTTAAGAAAAAGCTTATTCAGCTGGCGCGCTGAAAATTGCCGGAATTAACCGGCAATTTTACAGGGTTATTGCGAAAGAAACTTTTCCAGGAACTGACGGGTGCGCGGGTGTTCGGGATGGCTGAACAGTGCTTTTGCGCTGCCCTGCTCCACGATGCGACCCTGATCCATAAAGATGGCGCGATCGGCAACGTCACGCGCAAAGCTCATCTCATGCGTGACGATAACCATAGTGCGCTTCTCCTGCGCCAGCGCCCTGATGGTATTGAGCACTTCGCCTACCAGCTCGGGATCCAGCGCGGAGGTCGGCTCATCGAACAGGATCACCTCCGGGCGCATCGCCAGCGCACGGGCGATAGCCACGCGCTGCTGCTGGCCGCCGGAAAGCCGACGCGGATAGCTCTCTTCCCTGCCCGCCAGCCCAACCTTCTCCAGCAGCTGACGCGCACGCGCCACCGCTTCGGCTTTTGGTTCGCCTTTCACGATGGTTGGCCCTTCAATGATGTTTTCCAGCACCGAACGATGGGGAAACAGATTAAAGTTCTGGAAAACAAAGCCTACCTGCTGGCGCAGACGGCGTACCTGCTCTTTCTGACGGTTCATGCCGGCGGCGGCATCAATACGGATATTGCCCACTTTAATGGTGCCGCTGTCCGGGGTTTCCAGCAGATTGATGCTGCGCAGCAGCGTGGTTTTGCCCGAGCCGCTTGGGCCGATTATCGCCACCACTTCGCCCGAAGCGACCTCCAGATCGATATCGTGCAGCACCGTGTGGCCGTTAAATTTCTTCACCAGCCCGCTGACTTCAATGGCGCTCATTTTGCCTCCCGATCCTGGCGGTTAACGTGGTTTTCCAGCCTGCTTTGCAGCATGGAGAGTAAAGTCGCCATCACCCAGTAAATCAGCGAAGCCGCCAGATACATGGTAAAAACTTCCAGCGTGCGCGAGGTGATCAGCTGCGCCTGGCGGAACAGCTCCGGCACCTGAATGGTGGCGGCCAGCGAGGTATCTTTCACGAGGCTGATAAAGCTGTTGCCTAACGGCGGCAGCGCGGTACGGGCGGCCTGCGGCAGAATAACCCGGCGCAGCGTCTGCCAGCGCGTCATGCCGATACTGGCCGCCGCTTCCCACTGGCCGCGCTCGATGGCGGCGATAGCACCGCGCAGCGATTCGGAAGCGTAGGCCGCCGTATTCAGCGACAGGCCAATCATGGCGGAAGGGATTGGATCCAGCTCAATGCCGAACTGCGGCAGGCCGTAGTAGATCATAAACAGCTGGGCGATCAGCGGCGTGCCGCGAAATATCGACACGTAGAAACGCGACAGCCAGGCTATGGGCCAGAAGTGGGAAAGACGCATCATCGCCAGCACGAAGCCCAGCAGCAGCCCGAAGAACATGCCGCCGATGCTGAGCTGGAGGGTGAAAAGCGCGCCTTTCAGTAAAAATGGTGCTGAATCCAGCACCAGTTGTAAACTTTCCTGCATTATTTAGTTACGTCCACGCCAAACCATTTGTCGGAAATCTTAGCCAGCGAACCGTCTTTCTGCATGTCCGCAATGGCTTTATCGACCGCCGCCAGCATTTCCGGGTTGTCTTTGCGCAGCGCCACGCCCGCTTCCTGACGAGAGAAGGCCGGGCCGGCTACCGCCAGCGTTTTACCGGTTTTCTTCACCAGATCCAGCGCGGCCAGACGGTCAACCAGGATCGCATCAATTCGGCCAACGCGCAGATCCTGATATTTAGTTGGATCGTCGTCATAAGTACGGATATCGACGTTCTTCACGTTTTCACGCAGCCACTGCTCGTAGTTGGTGCCCAGTCCCAGCCCCACTTTTTTGCCGCTGAGATCGGCAGGCTTAGTGATGCTGTCGGCCTTATCGGCTTTGGTCAGCGCCTGGATACCGGAAACGGTATAAGGCGTAGAGAAGTCATACTTCTTTTTGCGCTCGTCGGAGATGGTGACCTGGTTGATCACCACATCGATGCGCTTTGAGTCCAGCGAGGCCAACATGCCGTCCCACTTGGTCGGTTTCAGGCTGGCCTTGACGCCCAGATGCTGTGCCAGGGCGTTGGCGAAATCGACCTCAAAACCGGCCAGTTTGCCGTTTTCGTCCTGGAAGCTGAATGGCGGATAGGTTCCTTCCAGGCCCACCAGCAGCGTGCCGCGTTCTTTTACTTTATTCAGCAGGTTTTCCGGGGCAGCAGTAGCCTTGGTGGCAACGCCAGCCACCAGCGCCAGCGACATCATTCCCGTTACCAGTTGGCGACGAACCAGAGAAAAATTCATAAGCGCTCCATGTTGAGATGCAGATTAATAGTGTGTAGTCAGCTTTCTTTCCGAAGGCCTGCGGATCACCGCAGAGGATGATAAGCAAACAGCGCCGGCGAACCACCCGTGTGAACGAACAGTAGCGGGCCTTCGCGGCGAAAACGCTTTTGTGCGATGCCGTCAATCAATCCGGCCATTACCTTGCCAGTATAGACCGGGTCCAGAAATATCCCTTCAAGCCTGGCCAACAGTTTGATCGCCTCCGTGCCCTCTTCGCTCGGCATCCCGTAGCCCGGCGCGAAATAGTCGTCCCAGAGCGTCACGGGCGCCTGCGCTGTTAGCTCAAGCTGCGCGGCGAGCGCCTGTTGAATAGCGACCACTTTAGGCTGCTGTTCAGCAACGCTGCGCGAAACGGTTACGCCAACCAGCTCGGTGTCCGGCAGCAGCTGCTCCAGTCCTACGGCGAGACCGGCATGGGTTCCGGCACTGCCGGAGGCAACAACGACAGCGGCAAAATCTACCACGCCTTCGCTCTGATGAGCAATTTCCTGAGCACATTCTACGTATCCCAGCGCGCCCAGCGCGTTGGAGCCGCCAACCGGCACTACATAAGGCCGAAAGCCCTGCGCTTCCAGCCGCGTACACTGTTCAGCCAGCTGCGCGGCGGGATCGTGCAGCGCATCAACCATGACTACTTCCACATCCATCAGGTCCAGCAGCAGGCGATTGCCGTTAGTGGCGTAATTTTCAAGATGGGTAATGCCCGGATTTTCCAGCAGCGCCACGCACTTCAGGCCCAGCTTTGCGGCCACGGCGGCGGTTTGACGGACATGGTTAGACTGGATAGCGCCGGCGGTCAGCAGCACGTCCGCGCCCTGGCGCAGCGCATCCGCCGCCAGGAACTCAAGCTTGCGCAGTTTGTTGCCGCCCAGGGCTACGGGCGTGAAGTCGTCGCGTTTGATAAAAATATCGCGCCCCAGATAGTCGGAAAGACGAGGCAGATGCTCAAGCGGCGTCGGCGCGCCAAGCAGTTCCAGCCGGGGAAATGAGTGTAAAAGATGTAAGGACAACGTAGCCTCCACAGCAGCAAAAAGTCATCCTTACTGTTGCGAAGGCAAGGATAACATATTGAAAAAAAATGGTTTTAAACCAATACCACACATTGACTATATAAAAAAAACCCGCTTCCAGGCGGGCTTGCATATTATAAGCTATCAGGGATCGCAAAGCGCTAACGCTCTCCTCTCAATAGTCCAGGTCCAGGTGAAAGCAAAGCGCTAACGCTCTCCTCTCAGCAGTCCGAGTCCAAGTGAAAGCAGGTATCCCAAAACAAAGAAGCCGACAAAGCCAACTGTTTTCATTACACCGCCCTCCAGCAGAAACAACGACAAAAAAGCAGCTATTGAGCAAAGTCCGGTAATCATGGCCTCGAGAAAATGAGAAGTGCCCCAGCTGGCAATTTTGCCCAATTTACTTAGCGAGGATTTTGCAGAGTTCATGCTGAACCGCCTTACAAATCATTGGGCTACTGTTGATATATTTCAGATAAGGTTCAAGCGCAGGCTCGACCAAAAAATAAACCATATCAAGATTTTCATCAGATTCCAGGTTCTGATTACGCCGTCATACATCCCAGAAGGTACTGACGAGATACCCTCAACTACCCCACGGGCAATAGATTTTGCATCCATACATTTTCCCTTTCGTCCAATAAACCGTGTCAAGAATAACTAACAGGGATAGCTATTTCTATCCGTAAGGTATTTCAGCTCCTTAAAGAATAATAATTTTTTTAACGTATAGTTTTAATTTAAAAAACTAATCGCCCCTGCATATTCTCCCTCTTGAAATTTCATTCAAATTGCGAAAAACAGCAATAACTGTATTCTTTCCGTATGTTGCATTTTATACGATACTTCCCCAATATTTTCTGGAAAAAAGTGAAACTGGCTTCAACTTTTCACTTTGCGATCGGTACAGTAGCCCTTGGGCGCGAGTTGTCAGTGCGTTGGTTGATGAATGAGTATGGCTATGCGCGTACTAAAAATTATTTTCCCGCAATGCAATGCCAAAGCAATCATACGGAAGACTAACCGCAAGCATCCCGAACCGTCAGATATTTATTGCCAGTGCTCTGACGTGGAATGCGACCACACTTTCGTGACGAATCAGTCGTTTTCGCATACGCTCAGCCCAGCGCGCGCCGGTAACGACCTGCTGAAAAAAACTGATTGGGCTGATTACGCCGGAAGAACGGCAGATGGCGTTAGATTTGTTACAAGCCAGATAGCGGACACCCCGCAAACGCGGGGTTTTTTATGCGCTTATGCAGGCTGCAATCTGTGCAGCACTGACAGATCGATACGCTGCCGTGCACGCCATAAATCGTGATCGCGCTGCATTGCCAACCACACGTCAGCAGAACCACCCAGGACGGCTGCAAGTCTTAGCGCCATCTCAGGAGATATGTCAGACTTACTCACAATTAACCGCTGAACCGTTGAGGGTGCAACGTGCAGCGCCGATGCAAGCTGACGTGCGCTCAGCCCGAGCGATTCCATAGACTCGCGGATTAGCCCCCCAGGATGAGGGGGATTAAACATTCTGCCCATCAGTGGTAGTCCTCCATATTAATGATAAATACATCACCGTCTGTAAATTCAAAGGTTATTCGCCAGTTGCCTGTTACCGTCACAGACCAGATCCCCGCCCGATCCCCTCGCAGGGGATGCAGGTTAAAACCGGCAATATCAACGTCATCAATGATTTTAGCGTTATCCAGTGCAGACAAGCGAAACGCGATTTTGTCAGCGTTGCGTGAATCAATCCCAGCCGTTGAGCCAGTTTCAAAAAATTTCTTCAGCCCCTTATGCTTAAAACTCCTGATCACGTTAATCACTCCCTGTGTTGCGTTATGCGCATAATAACACCGCCGATGCGCGGTGCGCAACACGCATTGCTTTTAGGGAGCAATTTTCAGATGTTCAACTGATGTTGCATCAGGCATTGGTTCACAGTTGTTTAGCCCGGCGCGAATAATCGTGAGATCTACCCACTGCCAGGCATGTTCACACGGCTGGCGGAGATTAGCGAATGCTCGGGTGAGGATCCGATTAGAGGATCTGGCTCACTGCCTGTACTGATCCAGGAGATGTCATTTAGCAAAGATGAAATCGCCGCCCTACTCAATACGCTGCCCGGTGATGCGCTCCTGGGGCTCTGGTAACACTCAGTGCAGTCGGACGCCGGACAGAAGTTGTCACGTTAAAACGGTCGCAGATTGTTAACTGTCGCGTCATGTATTTGAAAACCAAAACGGTAAACGGCGTGCGGTTCCGATTTCGGCAGAGCCAGAACACAACATGATGTCGACAGCCAGCACCAGCTTGTTTAATGTCGATTGCAGAAAATTCTGTGGGGTGCGCAAACAAATTAAACCCGATATCCCGCCAGGCCAATCACTCCACATATTGCGGCATATATTTACTGGTCACGTCATGATGAACGAGGGAAATATCATGTTTTACAGCAAATGTGTGGGCTCGCAAGCATAGCGCTGACGATGAGTTATGCGCATATAGCTTTGAGATCGGGAAAATACCATCGCGCTGGGGCCGTTGGCTGGCAGGTTAACAGTTCAGGACTGCTGATACTGTAAATTCAGGGCAGCGATATTGCGCTGCCCTGATGTCCACGTCATGCCCACATTCAGACATGTCAGAAACCGTTACAAACCGCTGTAACTTTTTCAGAGGTATATTTTTTATAAGTTTATTTTGTAAGCCTTTACTTAACCAATCCCTTAACAACGCAGGAAAAGTTATTACGGTTTTACAAAACATAGCTAAAAGGTAACGTAAAAGAGGCTGTCGTCCCAATCTAATTGCGCTGCCAGCCTAAAAACTGATCGTATTTGCGCAGGGCGATGCGGTAATTATTGTTGCCCGCATCGGGAAGATCGTTTTCCAGACATTCGTGCCAGCTGTTGCCGGCCAGTCTTTCCGCCGGAAAATTACGGGCCGACAGCATCCCGTCAAGGCGACGCAGGCGAACAACATATTCGCGGATCGTGCTGTGGCTCATCTCGGTCTGCTCAAACAGATACTGTTTAAACGCCATGATGTCAAAATAGGTAGGATTCGTATTGCAGTAAATATCACTGCAAAAACGACACAGCGCGGTCAGCTCAAGCTGGAGCTTTGACCAGACCTGGTCGTCAATCGGCTGGTCCATGCGGGCGATCGCCTCTTTATTGATGATCTGCCCGCGGAAAACCAACGCCATACGGTCGAGAACTTTACTACAGTGTGAACAGTTAGTCTGGCTGTGCTTAAAATCTTTCAAATAGCGGCTCAGCGGCCTCATTTTAATTTTGGATCCCATTTGGAGTCCCCGGTTGGTGTTGAGAGTGCAAAACTGACTCCGTCAGCGCGCTCCCGTTAACCGGGCGCGCAGGCGTTTTATCGCCTGACTGTGCAGCTGGCTGACACGGGATTCCCCGACCTCCAGCACTGCGCCAATCTCTTTCAGATTCAGCTCTTCCTGGTAATAAAGCGTCAGCACCATTTTTTCGCGTTCGGGCAGCGCCTCGATCGCTTCAATGACGCGTTCGCGCAGATTCCCTTCCATTAACTGGTGTAGCGGGTTAGCCTCTTCGTGGCCTTCCGTCACCAGCTCCGCGCTGTCGCCATGTTCCTCACGATATTCGTCGTAAGAGAACAGCTGGCTATTATTGGTATCCAGCAGGATCTGCCGGTACTCTTCTAATGACACGTCAAGCTGTGCCGCGACTTCCTGCTCGCTGGCCGGCCTTCCAAGACTTTGTTCGACGCGATGCATGGCGGTGGCAACTTCGCGCGCGTTACGACGCACGCTGCGAGGCGCCCAGTCACGGCTACGTAATTCATCCAGCATCGCGCCACGTATGCGCTGTACGGCATAGGTAGTAAATGCCGTGCCCTGCAGCGCATCGTAACGTTCGACGGCATTCAGCAGCCCAATGCCACCCGCCTGCAGGAGGTCGTCCAGTTCAACACTGGCTGGCAACCTGACCTGTAAGCGCAGCGCCTCATGACGCACCAGCGGCACATAGCGCTGCCACAGCGAGTTTTTATCCATCACGCCACCGACGGTATATAGATCGTTCACTATGACTATCCTGCGTTAGTTAAGTTATCGGCATGATTATCTGTTTCTGTAGTGCGGATTGATTGGAGGAATAGCGGTAAAAAAGGCGGGTTATTTCATTTTTGTGGAAAAAAGCGGCGTCGGGCACCGCTTTTTACGGAAAGCTAACGCAACCTTAGCAGTCTCTGCCGTGTCGCTGTGGGCACCTGCTCCCATAATGCACAGGTTTTACCGGCAAGATCCTGATAAGCAGTGCTTAACTCTTCATCGGCTGGCAGGCTGTGTCGAAAAGAGATCCTGCCCGTCTCGCCATCAATCAACAGCAGATGGCTGGCGAACAGCCGTTGCAGGTCGCTGCGCAGAAAAAGCCCGTTATCCACGTTATTGTCTTTCAGAAAACCGCTTTCGTTCTCTTCCGTCACAATATGGCAGGCCTCTACCCACGGGTAGCTGGCATTTTCATGCACTTTGGTGCCGGTGATCACACAGGCGCCGTAGCGTTCACGCACCGCCGTGCTGAAGGACTGCTGGCTGATGCGCTGCCAGAGACGCGCTTTGACGCGGCGCCCTACCTGCGTTCCGGGCATTACACCTGCCGTAGGCGGCAGCAGCGGCGAGCTGAGCACCACCAGGAACTGGAGCTGTCTCGCATATTCAAAACAGGGCCGCGTCTGGCTGTCGTACAGCTGCCAGTACTCGTCTTCCTCATCGGTGCGCAGCAGGCTGAGCGTAAAACCACGCTGTGCCATCAGGCTTTGCGCCATAATCGAGGCAGGATCCAGCATCGCCACCACCTTGCTCTCGCCCATCACCTTCCAGACGTTCCACGGCGCGGGTGCGGGCGGGCGACGAAAATAGAGAAAGCTCTCCTGTTTTTGCAGGTAGTGCTCAAAGCGCTGCAAATAGTTTTTACGTTCGTTGTCGTTAGAGATAAAAAGCACATCCTCCAGCGCGCCGTGGATATCCCTGCTGGCGAAAATCGCCCGGATAATCCAGTTCTTGCTGGAGGTAGAAGGACTGAGTAATCCATGAGGGGTTAGCGATTTATCCTCAGGGTATTTCTGGCCATAGCGTTCGGCAATTTCATCGAACGGCAACAGTTCGCCAGGCAGCAGGTCGTAATTGAAGCGCATGTCACACTCCGCAAGAGGATCAAAATGAATTGTTATAAAAAAGAGTTATCGGCCTGGCGCATTTTTTCTCCAGTGCCGCAAGGGCAAAACCTGAGTGTGATAACAAAATAAGCGGCTTTTGGATACGGGCCAGACGGCAAGTTTCAGGCAAAAAAAACAGGCGAGATAAAAAGACCCGCTTCGCCAGAAAAGCGAAGCGTGCCAGAGAAGCAGAAGTGAATAACGCAGAAAACGGTTAGCTAACCAGGCTGGCGCTAATGGCATAACGCTTTTTCAGCGTAGCCAGCTCTTTTTTCAATGCCTCGGTCGATACCACAGGAATTTTCGGCGGCAGGCAGCCATGCTTTTCCTGGAAGTACGTCGCGGCGACCAGGCTTATGGCCCGGGAAGAGAGCTTGCCGGAAATCGTTGACTGCTGCGGGCTCCAGCCTTCATCGCCCAGATACTGGCCTGAATTATCCAAATCCGGGAAATAGTGATAGGACGGATGCAGTCCCGCTTTAATAACGGCATAGGTGTGGTCGAGATGCTCCACGGCGTTATAGTAAATTTCATCCATCAGCCCGACTTTTTCCAGGCAGGCTCTGGAGTAATAGCAGAATGCGCCCACGCAGGCCGGATACAGCGGCATAACAAAATCGCCGTAATCCATAATATAGCAAGGACGCGGCGTACCGTCCGGCTGCACATTTTTATCGCCATGCTGGCTAAAATTAAAATGTTGAATGCCGGTGCGGGCAGATAATTCGATATAACGGGCAAAAACGGACGGATCCTTAACGAAAATATCATCTTCGATCAGAAAGAAATGGTCGACTTCCTGAGCCTGAAGATAGCGCAGCGCAATATTTTTGCTGCGGCCAACGCCCTGATTCACTTCGTTATGGTGAAGATGGCAATCCAGCTCGCCGAGTTCGGGATAATAAGCGCCGTCGTTAACCACGACTAACGCGTCGATAATATCGCGAGGCAGCGACTGATAAAGTTTTATCAGTCCGGCTTTGCGATTATAGGTCACGATGCCTACGCCAATTTTTTTTCCGCCAATCATCCTGCCCCCTTGCGAGCCGTACTTTTTAATTAGAGCGGGCTGACCAGGCGCTCCCGGTCAGCCATAAAAATCACCTGAAACTAGCCTCGCGGCAGCCAGGCGTTCTGCCAGTCCGTCAGGCCTTCGTCACGCAGCATCCAGTCGCGGAATACGCCGGCGCGCAGCGCGTCGCCCCTGGCCGCCAGCGCGTCCATATCGGCCAGATGTTCGCGAATGGCGTTCATCCAGTCTTTGTAGCGGTTGGTTACGCGGGTGACCGGCAGATCGCAGCGGTAAGGCTCAATATCGGTACAGATCACCGGCACACCGCAGGCGCCAAGCTCCAGCAGACGCAGGTTACTTTTACACTCGTTAAAGAAGTTCATCTCCAGCGGCACCAGCGCCAAATCCAGGTTCAGCGTCGCCAGCTTTTCGGGATAAAACTCGAACGGCACGCCGTAGTGGAATTCGCACTTCACGTTCTGCGGCTTCATGCCCATAAAGACCCACTCGACCTCGTTCTCCAGCTCTTTCATAAAGGGCAGAAGGATTTCCAGGTCGCCGGTATGGCTGCTGCCGCCCGCCCAGCCGACGCGCGGCTTTTTCCCCTGACGACGCAGGCTGTTAAGCGCGGCCCACTGATCGTCCAGGCGGTTCTGAGCCACGCGAATATCGTGATGGAACGGCGCATAGGCTTCGGCCAGCGGCACGGTGGAGACCACCAGCCAGTCCGCCTGCTCTACCGAACGGCGCAGCTGGCGCACGATATCCTTCGGCAGCTGCTTGCGGAAGACGCTTTTCAGCGGCAGGTTTGGAATGTAGTCATCGTATTCCATAATGATTTTGGTATTGCTGACCTGACGATACTGCTTCACGCGCTCGGGGATGGAGACGTCGGTCACCAGCTCCAGCAGCAGCGTGTCGGGCTGTATTTCCGCCACCTCCATCACCGCAGGCAGGCCGTGCGTCAGGCCGCCTTCCAGTATCAAATTGCCTTCCAGCGCCTTGAACGGCTTGATCACGCGATAGTTGCCGCAGCCGGTCAGGTTTTTATGACAGGCCATCATTACCGGCAGCGGTCGGCCCGGCAGCGGCTGCTGATAGCGCGACTGACGCGTGCCCAGCTGGAAGTTGCCGCCAACCTTGGTGAGCTGACGGTTATAGCTGACATCCACGCTGAGCTGCCCGCGCCATTTTTCACGCAGCGTATCAAACATCTCCGGCCCGACATGGGACGCAATGCCGACTTCTTCGCCCAGCACGCGGGTTGCGCCGCCCATATGCAGCAGACGCGCATAAGGCGTCCATACGGTGAGATAGCCGCTGGCACGCGCCTTCAGCGCAAAATCCACGTCGCCCAGGTAGACCGGGAACTCATCGACGCTGAAGCCGCCCAGCTCGACAAAGACCTCTTTCGGCACCATCATGCAGGCCGCGCTGACGGCGGTCACGTTCAGGATCGATTGCAGGCGCTGCATATAGCCGGTGTTATCCACGCTGACGCCGTCGTAAACCGGCGAGACGCCGAGTCCCACGCCCGCGACGATGCCGGCATGCTGGATGCGGCCGTCGTGGTATTCCAGCCGCGCGCCCACAATGCCCACTTCGGGACGCGTGGCGTGTTCGACCATCGCCGACAGCCACTCGCCCTCGACGATTTCGGTATCGTTATTTAAAAACAGCAGCAGATCGCCGCGCGCCTGCTCGGCGGCAAAATTATTGATCGCGGAGAAGCTGAACGCCTGCGGCCAGCGCAGCACGCGCAGCTGAGCGATATTCAGCGCCTCAAGCTGCGCCAGATAGTCACAGGTCGCCTCGTCCTGAGAATTGTTGTCCACGATCAGCAGTTCATAATGTGGCCACTGCGTTTTTTCCATCAGGCTTTCGATGCAGCGGCGCAGCAGCGGCAGGCGATCGCGCGTCGGGATGACGATGGAGACCAGCGGCTGCTGCTGATGAGTAAAGCGTACGCGATGCAGCCCCGGTAGCAGGCCCGGCTCGACCACGGCGGGCAGATTGCAGCGCGCCAGATGCGCAGCGGTCACGGCCGCGCTTTCCGCCACGATTTCCGGCAGCTGTAGCCAGCTTTCCGCCGTTTCCGGCACCAGCATCAGCGCGTCGGCGATATGGCCGATGGACTGCGCGCCGCGGGTTTCGATAAATTTCCACGCCAGATCGATGCCGCCCAGGCGCGTAAAACCAGCGTCGAAACCGCCCGCCTCACGCGCGGCCGCGACGTTAATCAGCATCTGTTCGCCAATATAGGGCTGGCTGCGCAGTAGATCGATATTCAGATCGGGTTTAAACAGGCTTTCGGCGGCCAGCAGGGTTTCGCCCGTGACGCTGTCGCAGTACCAGAGCGCGGCGTCAGGCTGGCGCAGACGGTGCTCGGCAAAGACCAGCAGCGCCCACGGCATCAGCTCGCTGCCGGCGGTGACCAGCAGCAAGGAATCGGCCTGCGTCTGGCTGAACAGCCCGGCCAGCTGCTGGCTGTCGCGCACTTTTTCCACGAGGGCCGGCTGTAGATACTGAGCCTCCAGCGAGGCAAGCGTCTTCTCAACGGCGGCACTGTCGCCGTGCGGATCGAGGATCGCCAGGCCGATATTGCCGGTTTCCGGCATCTGGTTAATAAAGGAGAGCAGCACGCTGATGCGCGCTTCGGAAGGCTGGCGCGTTTTCAGCCAGCTTTCCAGCACGCGGGATTTTTCGGCGTCGTCGGCAATCACCTTGCGGTGCAGCGTCAGGCTGGCGGCTTCGGCTTCGGTAACCTGCAGCCTGTCCGCTTTCGGCAAGCGGGCCAGCACGGCCTCGACCTGCGCGCTGAGCGACCACTGCCGGAAAGCTTCTTCGCGGAAGTCCTGCGTCCACTGCCAGGCATCGGCATAAGGCTCAACGATATCCTGTACCCACTCTTCAGGGCTTTGATGCGGCGCACTGCCGTAATCGGCAAGGAAATGCGCATCCAGCCCCGCTTCCAGCGTTTCGCCGTTTACATAGCCCGCGCCGGAAACCGTATCGGTAAGATAAACAGGGACACCGGCAGCCAGCGCCTGGACCACCGGACGAGTCTGTGCCATCACCAGCTGATAGGTGGAAAGGAACTCAGGCGTCAGCTCAACCTCGCGACGTCGGGCGTTGATATGGTCAAGGCTGATGCCCTTCGCGGCCAGCAGCGTCCGCAGCTCGCCAATGGCGTCATTTTGTTCTTCAGAGATCAGCAAAATGCGCGACAGCGGCGGCATAGCCTGCGGCTGTACCTGAGCGAAGCTGTCGCTAACGGAAAGAGGAAATATATGGAGTTTGCGTTGATCGATGCCTTTCAGCGCGAGTTTCGCATAGGAGATGGCGGAAACGGCGAGGCTGTAGGCCGCCAGTTTGTTTTCCAGCGCCGCGCCATAGGGCAGGTCCTGGTCCGCATAGGCGTAGTAGTGCTGAAAAACGCAAACGCCAGATATTTCGCCTTTCTGCAGAGCCGAGATCATTTTCAGACTCATGTAGCCCTGGCAAATCCAGATCAAATCGTAGTGGGCCGCCAGCGGATGCTCATCTTCCATAAAGCACTGTACGTTGCCGCTTTGCTGCAACGCCTTCAGCCGCCGTAAATAGGTGCCTTCCACCAGCCGCGTGACCAGGTCAATCTGCCAGCCCTGCGCGTGAAAATGCTCGACCACATCCATCAGGGTCGTTTCTGTATCAGTTAACCGGTTAAGTTGATCAATAGTAATTAAAAGACGATTCATACTTTTTCTCCGCGCCATCTTATGTGGGCAAGACAGAAAAAACCCGGCCGTAGCCGGGTCGACGAAACGTGTCGTGCGAGATTACTGCAGCAGAGACAGAACGCCCTGTGGAACCTGGTTGGCTTTTGACAGCACGGAGGTACCAGCCTGCTGAAGGATCTGCGCCTTCGACATGTTAGAAACTTCAGTTGCGTAGTCAGCATCCTGGATACGTGACTGTGACGCGGTCAGGTTGGTCACAGAGGTGTTCAGGTTGTTGATGGTGGATTCAAAACGGTTCTGAATCGCACCCAGGCCGCTACGTGCGGTATCGACGCTCTTGATACGCGCGTCCAGGTCAGACAGGTTGTCGGTGGTCACGTTGAACGTTGCGCCCAGGCCAGAAGTCTGGAAGCCAGCGCCTGACAGGTCGATGTTGATGACGTTAGCGTCGGTTGCGTCGTTGGCGCCAACCTGGATTTTTACGCTGCCGGTCGTATCAAAAATCGCCGTGCCGTTGAAGGTAGAAGCTTTACCGATACGGTTGATTTCAGACAGACGCGCGTCAACTTCTTTCTGGATTGAGTCGATGTCGTCGGCGCTGTTGGTGCCGTTTTTCGCCTGAACAGTCAGTTCACGGATACGCTGTAAGTTGGTGTTCATCTCGTTCAGAGAGCCTTCAGCCGTCTGAGTCAGAGAGATACCGTCGTTGGCGTTACGTGCCGCCTGAGTCAGACCTTTGATCTGAGAGTTCATGCGGTTAGCAATAGCTTCACCCGCGGCGTCGTCTTTTGCGCTGTTGATACGCAGACCGGAAGAAAGACGCTCGATAGCGGTGCTCAGAGAAGCCTGTGATTTGTTCAGGTTGTTCTGAGTAGTCAGTGACATGATGTTAGTGTTAATAACGGACATAATAGTTTCCTTCAAAATCAGTTAGTTTGTTAGGCTGAGCTTTTCACGCTCACGGCGTCTGCCACCGTTACTGAAGTTATCGGTTGGGTTAATCTGAACTTTAGAAAAAAAGTGAAAAACCCATTAGCCCGTTGAATCAACATTAAAAATCGTGACTATTCTACCCTTCCCAACCGCCGTTTCGCGGCCGATACGTACTCTGCAACTCTCATTATAGTAACCCCGGCCTGAAGAAACGATCTGGCTAATTACCTGCGGATACCCCTCTTATTCTGCCCATTAAATTTTTTTCTGCGGCGTAAACTTTTTATCTCTGCGGCCGATATGTGTTTTGCACCTATCTCATTCTTAAGGATCTCTCATGGCAAGTGTAAGCTCGCTCGGAGTCGGTACCAGCCTTGATCTGGATACCCTTTACACCAGTTTAGAAACCGCTGAGAAGACAAAACTGACCGCGATTACTAAACAACAGACGACCTATAATTCCCAGCTCAGCTCTTATAGCAAGCTGCAGAGTTCTATGGCCGCGCTGCAAACGGCGGCGGCGGCGCTGACCAAGACGTCTGCTTTCAGCGCGACGGCCGTAACCAGCACCAATACTTCCTTTACCGCTACTACCGACGCAACGGCCTCAACCGGCGATTACAGCGTTGACGTTGATCAAATAGCGAAAGCGCAGACGCTGATGTCCGGCTCGTTTAGCAGCAACAGCACGGCGCTGGGCGGCACCACCAGCGGCAACAGCCGTACGCTGACCATCGCCCAGGGCGGCAGCACTACGCCGCTGACGATTACGCTGACCGACAGCCAGACGTCGCTGTCCGGCATTGCCGACGCCATTAACAAAAGCGCCGGCAACGTCAGCGCCAGCATTATTAAAGCCAGCAGCGGCGATTACCGTCTGATGCTCAGCTCGAAGACTACCGGCACCGACAGTGATATGACCGTCAGCGTGACCGGCGACGATACGCTGCAAAGCGCGATTGGCTATAGCGCCAGCGCGACCGGCACGCAAAATATGTCGGTGCAGACCGCCTCTCAAAACGCCAAACTCAACATTAACGGCGTGGCGATTGAGCGCAGCAGCAACAATATTACCGATGCGTTAACCGGCGTTACGCTGAACCTGAACGCTGCCAGCACCGACGCCTCCGGCGAGAAGCTGACGGTTTCACGCTCTATTGATGACAGCAAAAAAACCATCAATGCTTTTGTTACGGCCTATAACTCGCTGAAGTCGACTATTGCTTCGGTTACCAAGTATACCGCCGTTTCAGCTGGCGAAACGCAGGCAAGCAGCAACGGCGCGCTGCTGGGCGACAGTACGGTTCGTGCGGTAGAAAACAGCATGAACTCGATCCTGACCACCGTGCAGGGCGGTTCCTACTCGATTCTGGCGCAGCTGGGCATCACTATCGATCCGGCCGTGCAGAGCGACGGTTCTACCGGCGCACTGACCGTAGACGACACCAAGCTGACCGCCGCGCTGACCAATAACCCGCAGGCTGTCAGCCAGTTCTTTATCGGCGACGGCAGCACCACTGGTTTCGCGACCAAGCTGAACAGCACCTTAACCGCGATGCTGAGCACCACGGTCGGTAAAGAAGGCATCATCAAGAACGCAGAGGATGGCATCAATACCACGCTGAAAACGCTGAGCAATCGCTATGATCAAATGAGCGATTCGATTGACGCGACGATGGCCCGGTACAAGACGCAGTTTACGAACCTGAGTACGCTCGTAAACTCCCTGACCAACACGTCGACCTACCTGACGTCGCAGTTCACTTCAACTTCATCCAGCTAATTAAGCCGGGGACGATATGTATAAAGATTCAGGAGCACAGCTCTACCGCAAAGTAGGTTTGGAAAGCAGCGTGCTGGGCGCCAGCCAGCAGCAGCTGACCACGCTGTTGTTCGACGGGGCGCTTAGCGCCCTGGTTCGCGCACGGTTGTTTATGCTGGATGGCCAGATTGAAGGCAAAGGCAACGCCATCTCCAAAGCCATCAACATTATTGAAAATGGGTTAAAAGTGGGCCTGGTGGATGAAAGCGGCGACGAGCTGGCTGCCAATCTGCTCGCGCTCTATGACTACATGATAAGACGCCTTCTCCAGGGTAATTTGCAGAATGATGTCGCTGCCGTTCAGGAAGTAGAAGATCTGCTGCGCAACATTGCCGATGCCTGGAAAGAAGTCACTGTTAATACTGTTCTTCAGGACGCCGTTTAATGAATATTGCACCGCATCTGCTCTCGATTTACCAACAGCTTTTAGTGCTCAGCCAGTCAATGTTGCGTCTGGCAACAGAAGGCGAGTGGGATAAATTGATCGAAATGGAAGTCGATTATGTCAGTGCGGTGGGAAAACTGGCGGAGTGTACGCAGCAAACACCCGTCTCGGCTCAGACTCAGGACCAGTTACGTCCTGTACTGCGCCATATCCTTGCCAACGAAGCGGAAGTGAAAAACCTGCTGCAGGCGCGCAAGGCAGAGCTGGCGCAGCTGATTAGCCAGACCAGCCGTCAGAAAACCGTCAATAAAGCCTATGGCGGCATGGCGGGCGTGATCCTGTTCCCGCAAAACGCCCAGGGCGTTTAATTCCACTCGGGCAATCGTCCCGAATGAAGCCAGTAAGCGCAGCGGAAAATATTTCTGCGCTTACCGCGCTTTTCCCGCCGCCTCTTCCATACTTCAGTTTCCCGCTGATGACTATTGGAGCAATGGCATGCGTAACCCCACATTATTACAGTTCTTTCACTGGTATTACCCCGAAGGAAGCAGGCTGTGGCCAGAAGTGGCTGAACGCGCCGAATGGCTGGCGCAGGCGGGGATCACCGATGTCTGGCTGCCACCAGCCTATAAAAGCTCCGAAGGCGCAACAGGCGTAGGCTACGCCACTTACGATCTTTTTGACCTTGGGGAATTTGAACAGAAAGGCAGCCGCGCCACCAAATATGGCGATAAAGAGCAGCTGATCGCGGCGGCAAACGCGCTGAGAGAGCATGAGGTCGGCGTCATTATGGACGTGGTCTTCAACCATAAAATGGGCGCGGACGAAAAAGAGAAGGTGCAGGTCAATCGCGTTAACCCTGAAAACCGGGAAGAGATCGATGACGAGGTGATTGAGGCGGAAGCCTGGACCCGTTTTACGTTTCCGGGCCGTGGCGGCCAGTACTCAAAATTTACCTGGGATTATAAATGCTTTAACGGCGTGGACTGCATTGATAACCCGGAGGAGTACGGCGTCTTTAAGATCATCAATGCCTATACCGGCGACGGCTGGAACGAACAGGTTGACGACGAGCTGGGCAATTTTGATTATCTTATGGGCGCCAATATCGATTTCCGCAATCGCGCGGTTACCGAAGAACTGAAGTTCTGGGCGCGCTGGATGATGCAGCAGCTGCCCTGCACCGGCTTTCGTCTGGATGCCGTCAAGCACATTCCCGCCTGGTTCTATAAGCAGTGGATCGATCATATTCAGGAAGTGGCAGAGCAGCCGATGTTTATCGTGGCGGAATACTGGTCGCACGAGGTCGAGAAGCTGCAAAACTATATTCATCAGGTCGAAGGCAAAACCATGCTGTTCGACGCGCCGCTCCAGATGAGATTCCACAATGCCTCCCGCGAGGGCGCCAACTTCGACCTCAGCCAGATTTTCAGCGGGACGCTGGTCGAACACGATCACTGGCATGCTGTAACTATTGTCGCTAACCATGATACCCAGCCGCTCCAGTCGCTGGAGGCGCCGGTAGAGCCCTGGTTTAAACCGCTGGCCTATGCGCTGATCCTGCTGCGCGAACAGGGCGTACCCTGCGTCTTCTATCCCGACCTGTTTGGTACCAGCTACAAAGACACGGGCGGCGATGGCGAAGAGTATCAGATTGATATGCCGGCAATCCCGGAGCTGCCTGCATTGCTGCGCGCGCGCCAGGAACATGCGCACGGCATCCAGACCGAATGGTTCGATCATCCGAACTGTGTGGCTTTCGCGCGCAGCGGCACGGATGAACACGCGGGCTGCGTGGTGATTATGTCAAACGGCGAACAGGGCGAGAAAACGCTGCCGCTGGGCATGGATTTTGCCGGTAAAACATGGCACGACTACCTGGGCCATCGTGAAGAACAGGTGACCTCGGACGAAGAAGGCAACGCGACCTTCTTCTGCAATGCGGGCAGCGTCAGCGTTTGGGTGCTGGATATTTAAAAAAATGCGCGCGCGGCGGGCCGCGCGCGGCTTGTACAGGATCAGGATTTACCGTTTTTCATCATCACTTTATGATGCGACCGGCCGTTGCTATGTGCTTTGGCGACTTTTTGCGCCTGCGCCTGCTCTGTAGCCTGTTTTAACGCTTCCTGACACTCGGCGGTTGGCTGCTGCACCTTCTGCATCACCAGCTTGTCGTAGTGCAGCGCCTGTCCTTCCAGCACCAGCGGCATGACGCGCACTTCATTATTTACATTCACCCAGTCGCCGGAGAACAGGGTAATCTTGCCCGGCTTGGCGATAACGCGCTGCCACTGGCGACAGTCCAGCGTATCGCCTTCGGCGGTAACGATCAGGCTGGCTTTTGCCTCTTTGCTGACCAGCCCCTTCTGCGGCCCCATCGTCTGCCAGTTACCAACCAGGTTTGCAGGCGGCGGCGTTTTAATCGCGCTCTGGTAATTAGGTATTTGCGCACAGCCAGTCATCGCGACGGCAGCGGCCGCTAAAATCCACTTTTTCATGTTCAGTTCCTGATTCTTCAGCCAGGCGCTACGTTATAATTTTTTACCCGTACAATTCAAGCTGTCTCGCCCTGCCCTACGCGCTTTTCAACAGCAGATGCTGAAAAGACGCCGGACGTGTAAACTGGCGCATCATTTTTTTGCCGGACCCCGCTATGAAAACCATTGAAGAGTATTACGCCGCCGCCACCGCGCTTTTTCTGGAAGCGCACCCGGAAATCAAAGCCGGTATCGCCGCGCTGAGCCAGCAGGACGCAGAGACGCTCGGCATGTCGTTACCGGCCTTACAGCGTATGCAAACCGATCGCGCCTATGCTGCGTTTACGCGTGAAAAAAAGCTGGATGGCATGTTGTTCGCCATCCAGCTGGCCGAGCCGGATAAAGCCGTAGCGGCTCAGGCTATCGAAGCCTACCTGCGCCAGCACGCCGAAGCGCTCGGCATGAGCTGGGAAGAATTCTGCATTAAAAACGAGCTGTAGCCGTTTATCCTGCTTTTTTCCGGCGTAATCCCTCTGTTGCGCCGGATAAACGCAACTTCAGGACCGGCCCCGGTGAGAATGCTCTCAAACAGAAAAGCGCAGTGAATAATAATGCGTAAAGCGCACTTTTTTACGGTATATATAGCCTTAACGCCTGTATCTCGTGATAGATCGCGACAGGATGATTAATTTTTCAGGAGATTGAAAACAGCAAATTATAAGGATATTCTTTACGCGCTTTTCCGCCTGGATAAATAAGCCTGACTTTATTGCCTTGTCGCGACCAGGGGCATTATCTGCTTTACCTGTTTGAATCATAAGAAATTATTAAGAATACTAAAGTCAGAAAACCAACTGTGATAGCTGGAAGTATAAGCGCAGGCCACGTTTGCGGCATTGCCTTAAATAAAATTTGAGCCACCGAAATGCCATTAAGTAAATATAAAATTAACCTGGTTATTCTGCTATTTTTTATCACTCTTTGTATGGCAATGCTGGGGCTTTACTGCCGCACTAACGCCGCGCTTTCTCTTTTCTGGCCCTGCAACGCGATGCTGCTGGGTCTGCTGGTCCGTTTTCCCCAGCTTAGCTCGGCCCTGACTTTTCCGGCTATTTACGTTGGGCTGGTGACTGCGGATATCGCTTTTGGCACGCATGTCGCTGCCTCAATGGGCATGGACGCGGCCAACCTCTCTTTTATCGTCACCGGCCTTGGCGTCCTGCTAACCGGCAGCACTACGTCACGCCGCCTGCAGGCGCTGAACCGCGTTTTTCCGGCTTCTGTCGTGGGCGCAGCGGTATGCGCGGTTATCGGCTCGGTCGCCAGCCAGCACTATTTTCATGACGATTTGGTGCAGGGCTGGATTTCCTGGTTTTGCGAGCAGGTATCCACTTCTATTCTGCTGTTGCCGGTCATGATTACCTTGCCCCGCAGCGATGAAATCAACGAGCTGCTGAGGGAGTGCCGTCAGGTTTCGCCGCTGCCGCTGATTTCGCTGGGCGTATCCATCGCCGCCGGCATTAGCGTGGGCGGCGGCGGCAGCCTGATTTTTCCCCTCCCGGCGCTGATGTGGTGCGCGGTCAGCTATCCGCTTTTTATCACCTGTCTGCTGACGCTTATCACGGGCATCACTGAAATTATCCTGGTCGCCAGCAACGTATTAACGATTCAGGGCAGAGACGATTTCTTTCTGATCGATAGTCTTGCTTCGGCGCGGCTGGGCGTAGCGGCGATGACGGTCAGTCCGCTGATCGTCGCCCTTAGCGCTACCGCCAATAAAAAGCTGGTGGCGCGCATTACCCGACGGGCCGATTACGATCTGCTTACCGGCGCGCTGACCCGCAGCGGTCTGGCCGCCAGGCTCGACGCTTTGATGGCGCGCAGGGATCATAACTTTAACGGCGCGGCTTTTGTGGTGGATATCGATCGCTTTAAAAATATCAACGACACTTTTGGACATGCGGCGGGAGATTATGTGCTGGCGCAAACCGTCGAGCGTATTCGTCAGACGCTACAGCAAACGGCGATTATCAGTCGGATGGGGGGTGAGGAGTTTTTAATTTTAATTGAGGATATTTCGCTGCCTCGCGCTTTTCTGCTCGCCAACCGGCTGCGGCAGAGCATTGAGCAGCATACGATCATTCTTAACGACGACGATTTAAGCGTGACGATCAGCATCGGTATCAGCTCGCTGGAGCGGGTTGATGCTAAAACGCTGGATGAAGCGATTAAGAGCGCGGATAAACAGCTCTATCTGGCCAAAAGCAGCGGCCGCAATCGGGTCTGTCCGGAAGTTGTGCTGTAAAAAAAAAGGCCGCCATCACTGGCGGCCAAAGCCTTAACGGCTAATAGTAAGCAATTTTACGGTCTGTACCGTTAATATTGACCGTGACATAGCCTGCTACTGTCGTGGTCGAAGGTGCTGTAGCGGTAGCGGTAGCTATCGTCAGCACGCCTTTTTCATTGGCGCCAATCCCTGCCAGTCCGTTGTGCAGGCTCATCCTGGCGTTGACCACCGTTGTCCCTACGACGCTGGCATCGGCTTCTGCCAGGCTGGGTCGGTAGTAACAGCACTCGCCGGAATCAAAGCGGCTTGGGCCCGTCGCCCGCAGGCTGAACGAGGTATCGCCGCTGTTGGCTTTCACCTTGATAAAGACTTCCGCAACGGTCATCCCAACACGGTTAATTTTGGCCTCCAGCACGGACGGCAAGCCTTTGTGCTGCATATCGCCATAAATACCGTTCCAGCAGCGCGAAATATTCAGCCAGGTCATACAGGAGTTGGTTGAGGTGATCGGATTGCCCAGCGTTTTATCCAACGCTTCCGTACTTAGCTTGCCGATAATCTCAAAAACCCATTGCAGGTTATCTTTCGGGAAGTTAATTAATCCCAGATTGAACCACTTATCGGTGCTGGTATTGTTCGTCACCCGATAGCCGGAGTACCAGCCGGGACGAATCGAACCGTTGAGCGAGATACCGTAGTTTTCATCGCGGCGCCAGCCGTACTCAAAGGCGGACAGCCAGCGGCTTTTATCATCAAAGGTCAGGTCCAGCGCGCTGCCGCTTTGCAGGTTAAGCTGACGCATCTGCACGCGGCTGTTGGTCATATTCAGCTTGTTGGCGCAATCCTCCACGCTCAGCGCATCGACAATCCACTGCCCGTCACTTAAGTTGCCGGGGAAGCGGGTATGTTCGATCCAGACGTTGTTGATCAACCCCTGGGTCACGCGCGGCATCCACAGCGTCGCTTCGCCATAGCCGTACTGGAAGTTCGCATTCGTCAGCTCAATTGCCGTTGAGTGATCCCACGAACCCGCCGCCGTGCCGGAATAGTTGACGTCAAAAATCCGGCCGTAGGTGGTGGTGGTATAAACCTGGTTAAACTTGGTATCCAACGTATCCAGCAGCTTGATAACCGTACCGCCGCAGTACTGCGCGCGGAAACCGTCAATCAGTACGGATTCGCCCGCCACGATGGTATTTTCAAAGAACGGCTGCGTGTTGGAACACATCGCCGCCGTAATCGCCCCCGTATTGGTTTTAACATCAGCCGCCGTCTGACCATCCCAGCAGATACCTTCAATGGTGACACGCCGCGATTTAACCTTGAATACCGGCGATGATGACTTATCGGAAATAATGGTGGTACGGGGGATGGCGCCGTGCGGGTTATGATCCCCGTAGAGATAGAAGAACGCCGTCTCACTTGCTGAAATATCAATGGGCTTAACCAGAAATTTACCCGCCGGGAAGCGCACGGCGATATCACGCATACTGGTGTTATACGTCTGTGCCCAGTTCAGCATGTTTTTAACCGGCGTAGTATCGTCGTTAGCGCCATCACCGCGTGCGCCGAAATGGAACAGGTTTACCTCATCCGGATCGTCCACCACGCGGCGCCAGTAGAAGCCGTTTCCGACCGCAATGGTACCGCCATTATCTGCCGGCAAAGAGGTGGTAACGTAGCCCACGAAATTACCGCCGCCGCGATAGTAGTTGTCGTTATTATAATAACGACGCAGGATAGCCAGCTCGCCGGTTTTGGATGGCGCAGTTGTTTTCAGTTCAGCAAAAGAGTTAACTTCAATCATAATAACCTCCGCGACAATAAGCAGGTGCAAATTGCCTGTAGTGAATAAAAGAATAGTTAAACAGATTTAGCCTTTATTATTTCCCGCCTGCTCCTTCCCCTGGAGGACGATTAGTGTCCGTTTTATTTGTGCAGAGTTTATTCCACATATCATTGTGCACATTTATTTCCTTCACTGTCCTGATGTCCATGAGTTTCCAGTCTTCCCCGTATGTTTTAATAGGTGAGAAAAACGTACAGGATGAATCCACAATTAGCCTAGGGCTGTTTGTCGTTGTATTGCGACTCGCGCAGCTTGCGACGAGCGTCGTCGTCATTAAGAGCATTATTAGCGGCCTGAACATTTTTGGCTTCCTCGCTATTTTTTGCCTGCTTTTCAGCAACGGCGGAAATTTGCGCGCTTTCAACCTTTGCGGCCTGAACGTCCGCTTTCGCTTTCTCCTGCACCTTGCCGGTTTTTTTACCGCCGAACCAGCTGGCCACGACTGCCGCGATTACTACGCCGATCCCGGCAAGGACATGCCAGCTCCCGTTAAATAAGGCGAGGAAACTTGTCATGATTTCTCTCCCGGTTTAGGCTGCGTTTCCGGTGCCACAGGGGCTGAAGCAGGTGCTGCCGCCGTATGCGAACCGCCTGGCCTGCCGGCTACGGCAGTTTGATCCGACGTTACTACCGAAACTTCAGGCGCTACGGGCGTTGATACCGGCGCTACGGGCGTTGCGTCAGAGTCCGCAGGTGCCGGGTCAGATGGCGTCGTTGCGTCAGGTGCCGTCGTTTCCGGCGTGACCGGCCTGCCGGGTACCGCGGTTTGCTCCGACGTCACGACTGACACCTCAGGCGCCACGGGCGTTGATACTGGTGCCGCAGGCGTTGAGTCAGATTCCGCAGGTGTCGGATCGGGCGGCGTTGTCGTTTCTGACATGGTCGGCCTGCCGGGTACCGCGGTTTGCTCTGACGTCACGACCGACACCTCAGGCGCCACGGGCGTTGATACCGGCGCTGCGGGCGTTGAGTCAGATTCCGCAGGCGCTGCGTCAGGCGGCGTCGTTGTGTCAGATTCCGCAGGTGCTGCGTCAGGCGTCGTTGTCGTTTCCGGCGTAACCGGTCTGCCGGGCACCGGAGTTTGCTCCGATGTCACGACTGAAACCTCAGGTGCCACGGGCGTTGATATCGGCGCGGCGGGCGCTGAATCAGAGTCCGCAGGCGCTGCGTCAGGCGGCGTCGTTGCGTCAGGCTGCGTCGTTGCGTCAGGCTGCGTCGTTTCCGGCGTAACCGGCCTGCCGGGCACCGGGGTTTGCTCCGATGTCACGACTGAAACCTCAGGCGCCACGGGCGTTGATACCGGTGCCGCAGGCGTTGAATCAGATTCCGCAGGTGCTGCGTCAGACGGCGTCATTGCGTCAGGCTGCGTCGTTTCCGGCGTAACCGGCCTGCCGGGCACCGGAGTTTGCTCCGATGTCACGACTGACACCTCAGGTGCCACGGGCGTTGATACCGGTGCCGCAGGCGTTGAATCAGATGCCGCAGGTGCTGCGTCAGACGGCGTCGTTGCGTCAGGCGGCGTCGTCGTTTCCGGCGTAACCGGCCTGCCGGGCACGGGGGTTTGCTCTGACGTCACGACCGACATCATGGCTGAGGAGGATCCCATCCCCGATGCTGCTGCCATTGGCATTGCTAATATCTCTGGCATCACCGAGCCGGAAGCCATAGCCGGCGCCGTAACCGCGGTTAGCGGGTTAGCGACCGGCACCCGAATTGGCCTTATTTCCGCCGTTGGCCCGGCGGCCAGCTGCCCTTTTTCCGCCGCTAATTTTTTCTGTCGGATAAACTGGGCGATTACCGCCATCGCGACCATAAAAGAGGCCAGGAAGCCCAGAAAATGCTGCGGAATAACCGTTTTTACATCCTCAGGCAGGCCGTTCCACGCGCTGGAAGCGGAATCCGGGAAGGACTGCACCCAGGCGCCGATGGCCGAGCCGGCGGAGGCCAGCCAGACAGACCAGGTTTTGAACAGGAGCTTAGCGTGGGCTACCAGCTGGATGTTGCCGTGTTTACTGCTCCACCAGACAATAAACCCGATCGCCATCACAATAAGAATAAAGAGGATAAATTTCATAACGCCCCCTGCCACGCATCATAAGTTCCGCTGCGCATAGCCTCTGCATGACGCTTCGCTCGGGCAGGCGTCTGTTTTGCCCAGAGGCTGCTCAGCATTCCTTCCGCCGCGCCTGAAAAGTTTTTATTGGAAATCATGACCAGCGTATTTTTAAACGCGGCCAGCCCGTCGATGCCAAGCTGATAAGCCATACTGTAAAGCACATCAGCGCGAGCTTCGTTGCACTCTTTGAGCGCGGCTACTAATACCGGTCTGTTATTCATTTCCTTTATTTTGTCGTTAATTATTTTTTGCATCCATACATCGCCGACCTCACGCGGAACGGTGAATGAATAATATTTCAGCGGCGCCTCTTTGGGGCCAATGAGAATACCGCACCCCACCGTTGGGTAGCCTTCAGTATCGATATATGGCTTCTCTTTATAGCCTTCTTCATAGGCCAAAATTTGAATTATCTTACTCATTTTTCACCCCTTCATCGAATAAGCCGCCGTAGCGGAATGGATAAGGACCTTTCCCCGGTGAAAATGAATTTTATATTTATGCAGGCGGTTTAAATTGCCTTTCTAACACACTAGAACCGAAATTGCGTACGCAACCAATTTTTCTTAAAAAAATTTTCAAGCTATAGGAAAAGATATTTAAAGTTAAAGGAATTTTTTAAAGGAAATAAAATATTTAGGCCCGTAACGAGGCGAAAATTATTTTTCGCACTCCAGCTCTACCTCCAGCGCGCTCAGCACGCCTTCAACAAAGCCCTCGGCGGTTTGCAGCTGTTTACGAATGGTGCCGTCCGCACAGCGACGACGGCGCGCAATAGAGCGCAGTGAGATCCGATAGTGATAGTGCGCCACCAGCAGCGCATGTTCGTCAGGATGATTAATTTTCAGTCTGCTGATGCAGCTATCAAGGATCATGCCGTCGTTATCACTACAGGTAGGACGATCGGAAGGCGCGGCGGTAATCAATCCGCGGAATCCGGCGGCGATGTGTGAATAGCTGACGCCGCTCTGTTCCGTCGCCGCCCAGCCTCCCCATTTTTCCAGCAAGCGTTTCATGTCTCGCATCTTGACCCCCTCAGAGTGAGTAAAGCAGAAGAAAAAATGAAGTTTCCCACACTTTCTCTTAACACCTGCTAATTTCAAAACGGTACTGTTTTTTTGCGTGCGGCGCTGCCGCTTCGCTTGTTTTCCCTGGGTCAAATGGGTTGCCAGCGGTTAGGCTGGACGGCCTGATTGTCAAAGAGCGGGCGTGCTGAAACTGATAGCCTGAAGGAAGAACTTTTATCCGCTTAAGTATCAACACACCTTAATTAATAGCATAGGTTATTAAACCTGCCAATAGCAAAGCGTGTTTGACGAAAAATACGCGTCGCTATAAATTCTGGTATATGAAACCGAATACACTCGCCTACCGACTGAACATGGCTATGACCATGATGGGGATCACCCAGGGTGCTTTAGCTAAAGCATCGGGCGTATCACAACCTACGATCTGGCGTCTGACCAAGGGAGAGGCCGAAGGGTCGCGCAAACTGGTCGATATTGCCAGAGCGCTGGATGTTAATGTGCAATGGCTGGCCAGCGGCGAAGGAGAGATGCGCGGCAACGCTGGGCTGAGCGCTATTGATAAAGTAAAAAGTGGATCGACGATTCCGGTCTGGGGACCGGAAGGGAAAACAGGGGAAATAGTCTCTTCGCCCAATGGAGTAAAGGCGAAGAAGACCTGGCGCGCCTACATTCTTGACAGGAACAGTGGCTGCGCGGAAGCCACTACCGGCAGCATCGTTATTGTCGATACCGACGTACCACCCGAATCTGGAGATTTGGTCATGGCCAGGGTGAGTTCACGCATCTCGGTTTATCGCTATCTGGAAGGCCCCTCCAATGGTTTTTTAACCGTGGACGATCCCCGATTGCCCGCCGTAGAACTCTCCGATGAGTCAGAACTGATTGGCGTAGCGATCTTTCTAATCCGTGATTTAAGGCGATAGTTACTGACATCCTGCCCTGGCAGAATGGTTTCTTTGTAACGCCCCCCAGACACTCTGTGCAGCACAGATATCATCAGCTTATCCTCGCGAAAACCCATCCTCTGTAACAGTTAATCTGCGCAGAGGCTTTGGCGCATTGATTCAACTGAATAGATTAGTAAAGCTTTTAATAACATCGCCAGAATAATACGTAAAAAAAGCGTCAATAAAATAATTAAGCAAACAAAAACAACAACTTAAGCCAATAACAAAAGTTATACTTGCAATACCTATTGATATTAATAATAACTATGGCTATTGTTTTTTAAGGTGGACAAATTCCCCCCACTTAACATTCCTCATCGCCTTGTTTAAGTCGCTGGGAAATCGACTAATTTGCCCGTAACCGGAGGGTTGTTTATGACCATTATCATCTGGAAAAAGTCCCGTCCTGCCGGCACCAGCAAGAGCCGTTATAAGGCCAGACGTGCCGAGATGCAGAAGGTGTTGGCGCAGGAAGAACAGCTTGCCCGGCGGATAACGCGAACGTTGGCGGGCTGCAGTTTGAGGGTGCTGAAGGCGGTACACAAGTGACACAATGGCCTGCTCCTGTAATTTATACTGGTTTTATATACAGTATTATTTCTTTTACCGGGCAGGCAAGTTTTTTTCATAGCGGCTGGTACGGTTTTAAAGGTCGTTCTCCCCTTCCCACCGTTCCCCCGTACTGTCGCAGGGCGCAACAGTGCAGGTCTGCGCAGTAAAATGCGCGCAGGCCGACGGAAAATCAGGCCCGATCGGCGTTAGCAGCGTGACAGGCCGGAAAAAAACTTTTTTGGGGCGATAGACTAGCTGGCGAAAGCTTTGTAGCTAACCGTCATGGTGGCTTTGCAGAAGATGCAGTTAGCGCCGTGAGGATTTTTAGGCGTGATACTGTGGAGCGAGAAGCGGTACTGACATCCGTGGCATGTCGGACATCTGAATTTGATAGGAGGAATAAGTAGCCTTAGTTTTACGAAATTGAAGCTCCAGCCTAACACTCCCTGCCGTCTCTGTCGAATCTAACACCCGTTCCACATCAATAAATGCGATTATTTATTCCGTCAAACTGCTTCGTTGACGTTGGTGAAGTTCTTAAAGCCGCTTCTGATATGGATACGCCTGCTAAAACGCCATCACAGCGCTGTCACAGCATTTTTATCCATTAACGTCCTGTCACCCTGGTAGCGTGCCGTAACGGTGTCAGTCGCTCGACAGCGGCTCTGAAGCGGGCTGCCGTCATAGCAGCCCGGATCCTGCGGATCCTTGATATATTCACGGCCTTTAAGGCCTTTTGCCGACATTAAGACTAAACTCAAGAGGCATTTACCCCGGTAGACATAATCCGGATAGCGTAGTCGTACCACCCCCTTGTCAAGCCTTACGCCTTTCACACTCAGAAACAGTCAAATCTTGTTTATCAATTCTTTGCGGGGGATTTTACCGTGGTGTTTTTTGCGACCCGTTTCCGGCTACCGTACGTAACCAGAAGCAGGGTAAAAAAAATCAGAGCTGAGCCAATCAACGTTTCCATTAAAAGCCTGCCTTAATGATTTGATGAAGTCCCTATTTTTGCCCGACGCCGCTAAACGCTTTGCCAACATGCTGCATAAATGTCCTGTTCTGCCCTTCTGGTAAGCGCTATCTGACGCCGCTATAACGATTTTTTGCTCCCGTTTTGCGAAGGGTTATGCATTCTTCTGCAAGTCGGCTGTAAGAGATTTTATTTTTTGGAATAAACGTCAGATCTGAAAGAAGTTGTCGGTGACAGCCTTTCGGCAACAGGCTTAGGATACAAAACGAAGTCAGAGAAAAGTCAGGACAGACCGTTACAACGGATGCCAAAAGCAGTATGGCAAGGGAGCGTAACTTATGCGAAGGCAAGTAAAGAAAACAGTCAGCTTGCCGTTCCCGGCGTTAAACCAGCCTCATGACGGCCAGATCAGCGGAGAAGAAAGGATGCTTAACCGAATCAAAAAACTGGAAGAAGATATGTACATCGTCCGGACAGACGTGGCGGTCATCAAGGCCAGCTATGCCACACGGGCAGACGTCAGCGAAGCGAAACAAAGCATTATTTTATGGGTGGTAAGTGCCATTTTTCTGGTGCAGCTTTTACCTGCTTTTATTCACTACTTCAGCCCTTAAGCCGGCAGGCCACGGCATTCGCCCGGCAAAGCTGCTGCTGGCATCCGTAAGCCAGCCAGATGCGCAATGGCGCGATGGCCCTACCCCAGAAACGTTGGCGCCCAGGCCTGCGTATGGCCCTGGCGCGAAATACGGCGGTAATAAGCGGTTTTAAACCAGAAGGCTGGCGGACTATACCTGCATATTCATCACTTCGGAGTAGGCATTGACCAGCTTGTTGCGCACCTGAATGCCCATCTGCATAGAAAGCGATGCCTTCTGCATATCGATCATAACGTCATTCAGGTTCACGCCGGGTTTACCCAACTCAAAATCCTGCGCCTGCGTACGTGCTTCAGTTTGCGTATCGCTGATTTTGTTCAGCGCAACTTTCATCGCGTCTGCGAAATCTGCGTGGCTGACCGCATCGGTCTGCTTACCGCTTGCCTGAATCGCTGCGGTCTGCAGCTGCTGCATTACGCTCTCAATACCCTGAATTGCCATGACTTACCTCGGTTAGAAAAGGGAGAAGATTTTTGCTGTGTGAAAACTTACCACAATGTCAATAAGACAAAGCCCGTAAATAAGAGCAAAAGTCATAGCTTATCCAGCCATCGAATTTTTCATTTCAGAAAATAATGGCACCCCATAAGAGGTGGATTAATTTGTTTAGCCAGCACATCAGGGAGTCAGATTTGTTACGACACTACACGAAACAGTCCGGTCAACTGTCAGGCGGGAAAGAGTCATGAATGCAACTGTCACGCAGGATCAACCAGAGAAGAAAGGTTTGAACGACCTTTTTGCTCGTTTAAAGGCAAATCCTCGCATCCCGATTATCATCGCTGCGGCGGCTGCCGTTGCCATTGTAATCGCCATGGTGCTGTGGGCCAAACAGCCTGAGTACCGTGTGCTTTACAACAACCTCAGCGATGAAGATGGCGGCGCCATCGTCACTCAGCTGACCCAGATGAACATTCCTTATCAGTTCGATGATAAGGGCGGCGCGCTGATGGTGCCCGCTGAGAAAGTGCACGAGCTGCGTCTGCGCCTGGCCCAACAGGGCCTGCCGAAAGGCGGTGCGGTCGGCTTCGAACTGCTGGATCAGGAAAAGTTCGGCATCAGCCAGTTTAGCGAGCAGGTTAACTACCAGCGCGCGCTGGAAGGCGAACTGTCCCGTACTATCGAAACGTTAGGCCCGGTCAAGAACGTACGCGTACATCTTGCCATGCCAAAACCGTCGCTGTTTGTGCGTGAACAGAAAGCGCCAACCGCATCGGTTACCCTGACGCTGCAGCCCGGCCGTGCGCTGGACCAGGGTCAAATCAGCGCCATCGTGCATATGGTATCCAGCAGCGTTGCCGGCCTGCCGCCGGGCAACGTGACCGTGGTCGACCAGGCCGGTCATCTGCTGACGCAGTCCGATAATGCCGACCGCGATCTGAATGACGCGCAGCTGAAATACGCCAGCGATGTGGAAACCCGCTACCAGCAGCGTATCGAAGCGATCCTGAACCCGATTTTGGGTAACGGCAACGTACACGCTCAGGTAACGGCGCAGATTGATTTTAATGCTCGTGAGCAGACCGACGAGAAGTATCAGCCCAACACCGATCCTTCTAAACAGGCGATCCGCTCACGGCAGAGCAGCAACAGCGAGCAGTCCGGCGGTCAGTCCGGCGGCGTGCCCGGCGCACTCTCTAACCAGCCTGCGCCTGCCAACAGCGCGCCGGTGACGACGCCAGCTAATGGCGCAAACGGTGCGAACGGTGCGAACGGTGCAAACAGCACCACGGCGAACAACGCCACGGCAAACCAGAACAGCAGCACGACAAAAACCGGGCCGTTAAGTAGCCGTAATGATGACACCACGAACTACGAAGTAGACCGCACCATCCTGCATACCAAGATGAATGTAGGTGAAGTACAGCGTCTTTCTGTAGCCGTAGTGGTGAACTACAAAACCGACGCGGCCGGCAAGCCGATAGCGCTGACCGATGCGCAGCTGAAGCAGATTGACAACCTGACGCGTGAAGCGATGGGCTATTCAGAGCAGCGCGGCGATACGCTGAACGTGGTGAACTCCCAGTTCAACGATACGCAGGAAATCGGTGGCGACCTGCCATTCTGGCAGCAGCAGTCCTTTATCGACCAGATAATGGAAGCCGGACGCTGGTTGCTGGTACTGATTGTGGCCTGGATCCTTTACCGCAAGCTGGTTCGTCCACAGCTGCAGCGTAAAGCGCTTCAGGAGAAAGCGATGGTGGATGCCGCGACCCAGGCAAGAGCGGGCAGCGATGACGATGCCGTCTCCGTGAAGCTGTCGAAAGACGAGCTTGATCAAGAACGTAAGTCTCAGCACCGCATGAGTGCTGAGGTAATGAGCCAGCGTATTCGTGAGATGTCGGAAAACGACCCACGCGTGGTGGCTCTGGTCATTCGCCAGTGGATGAAGGACGAACTATGAGTCTCACCGGTACCGAAAAAAGCGCCATTCTGATGATGACGATTGGCGAAGACCGCGCGGCCGAGGTGTTCAAACACCTTGGTGCCCGCGAGGTGCAGCACCTGAGCGCCGCGATTTCAAATATGCGTCAGGTTTCTCACAAGCAGCTGACCGAAGTACTGCATGAGTTTGAAAACGATGCCGAACAGTTTGCGGCGCTGAGCGTTAACTCTAACGACTACCTGCGCTCCGTACTGACTAAAGCGCTGGGTGAAGAGCGCGCAGCCAGCCTGCTGGAAGATATTCTGGAAACCCGCGAAACCACTACGGGCATGGAAACGCTCAACTTTATGGAGCCACAGGCGGCGGCAGACCTGATCCGCGACGAGCATCCGCAGATCATTGCTACCATTATGGTACACCTGAAGCGTTCGCAGGCGGCCGATATCCTGGCCCAGTTCGACGAGCGTCTGCGTCACGACGTGATGCTGCGTATCGCCACCTTCGGCGGCGTGCAGCCAGCGGCGCTGGCCGAGCTGACCGAAGTACTGAACGGCCTGCTCGATGGTCAGAACCTCAAGCGTGCGAAGATGGGCGGCGTGAGAACCGCAGCGGAAATCATCAACCTGATGAAGACGCAGCAGGAAGAAGCGGTTATCGAAGCGGTACGCGACTTCGACGGCGAACTGGCGCAGAAAATTATCGACGAAATGTTCCTGTTCGAAAACCTGGTGGAGGTCGACGACCGCAGCATCCAGCGTCTGTTGCAGGAAGTGGAATCGGAATCGCTGCTGGTGGCGCTGAAAGGCTCCGAACAGCCGCTGCGCGAGAAGTTCCTGCGCAACATGTCGCAGCGTGCGGCAGATATTCTGCGCGACGACCTGGCGAACCGTGGCCCGATGCGTATGTCGGCAGTGGAAAGCGAACAGAAAGCCATCCTGCTTATCGTTCGTCGTCTGGCGGAAAGCGGCGAGATGGTGATTGGCGGCGGCGAGGAACAGTATGTCTGATAAATCTTCACTTCCCTGGCAGCGCTGGCAGCCCAACGATCTTGGGCAGCCGAATAAGCCGCTGATGGCCTCGTTCGACGAGCCGGAAGCGCCGCTGGCGGATCTGACAGACGATCCGTTCAGCCAGCAGCAGTCTGAGCTGGAGCAGATGCAAAACCAGGCGCGCAGCGAAGCGCAGGGCCAGGGCTATGCCGAAGGGCATCAGCAGGGGTTCAGTGAAGGACAGAAAGCAGGCTATGAAGCCGGCTTTCAGCAGGGGCTGGCCGAGGCGCAGCAGCAGCAGGCGCCGCTTCAGGCCCGTATGCAGCAGCTGGTCTCTGAGTTTTCCCACACGCTGGAAGCGTTGGACAGCGTGATCGCCGCCCGTCTGATGCAGCTGGCGCTGGAGGCCGCTCGCCAGGTGATTGGCCAGGCGCCGCACGTCGACGGCACCGCCCTGCTTCGTCAAATCCAGGGCATGATCCAGCAGGAGCCGATGTTCAGCGGTAAACCCACGCTGCGCGTGCATCCGGATGATTTACAGCGTATTGAGCAGTCGCTGGGCGCCACGCTCAGCCTGCACGGCTGGCGCCTGATGGCGGACAGCACTATCCATCCCGGCGGCTGTAAAGTCAGCGCCGAAGATGGCGACCTTGACGCCAGCATCGCTACCCGCTGGCACGAACTCTGCCGCCTTGCCGCGCCGGGAGAACTGTAATGACCACCTCTCGCCTGTCGCGCTGGCTTGGCGCGCTTGACTCTTTCGAACAGCGTCTGGCCAATGTGCCGGACGTTCGCCGCTATGGTCGCCTGACCCGCGCCACCGGCCTGGTGCTGGAAGCGACCGGCCTGCAGCTGCCGCTGGGCGCGACCTGCGTGATCGAGCGCATGGACGGCAACGGCGTCAGCGAAGTCGAGAGCGAAGTCGTCGGTTTTAACGGCCAGAGGCTGTTTTTGATGCCGCTGGAAGAAGTAGAAGGCATTTTGCCTGGCGCGCGCGTGTATGCCCGCGTGGCCGGCGACAGCCAGCACAGCGGCAAACAGCTGATGCTTGGCCCGGAGCTGCTGGGACGCGTGCTCGACGGCAGCGGTCGGCCGCTGGACGGGCTGCCTTCGCCGGAAACCGGCTATCGCGCGCCCTTGATTACGCCGCCGTTTAACCCGCTGCAGCGTACGCCGATTACCGACGTGCTGGACACCGGCGTGCGGGCCATTAACGCCCTGCTGACCGTGGGTCGCGGCCAGCGTATGGGCCTGTTCGCCGGGTCCGGCGTGGGTAAAAGCGTGCTGCTGGGCATGATGGCGCGCTACACCAAAGCCGACGTAATTGTGGTTGGGCTGATTGGCGAGCGTGGCCGTGAAGTAAAAGACTTTATTGAAAATATTCTGGGCGCCGAGGGCCGCGCGCGCTCTGTAGTGATCGCGGCGCCAGCGGATGTTTCTCCGCTGCTGCGTATGCAGGGCGCGGCCTACGCCACGCGCATCGCGGAAGATTTTCGCGATCGCGGCCAGCACGTGCTGTTGATTATGGATTCCCTGACTCGTTACGCCATGGCCCAGCGTGAAATCGCCCTGGCTATCGGTGAGCCGCCTGCCACCAAAGGCTATCCGCCTTCCGTTTTCGCCAAGCTGCCCGCGCTGGTGGAACGTGCCGGTAACGGCATTGATGGCGGCGGCTCCATCACCGCTTTTTATACGGTGCTGACCGAAGGCGATGACCAGCAGGATCCCATTGCGGACTCCGCGCGCGCCATTCTTGACGGTCACATCGTGCTGTCGCGTCGCCTGGCGGAGTCGGGCCACTATCCGGCCATTGATATTGAAGCGTCGATCAGCCGCGTGATGTCGCATCTGATCGACGATACGCACTATGCGCGGGTTCGCCAGTTCAAACAGCTGCTTTCCAGCTATCAGCGCAACCGCGATCTGGTAAGCGTGGGCGCCTATGCCGCCGGCAGCGATCCGACGCTGGATAAAGCGATCAAGCTCTATCCGGAGCTGGAAACCTTCTTACAGCAGGGCATGTTTGAGCGCAGTACGTTTGACGACGCCTGTCTGCATCTGCAGGCAATTTTTGGTTAAGGGCTGACTGATGGCAAAACACGCATCGCCAATTGAAACCTTGTGCGGCCTGGCACAGAAAGATCTGGAAAAGGCCGCCATCCAGCTGGGCGACGTTCGTCGCGGTCAGAAACAGGCTGATGAGCAGCTACATATGCTGCTGAACTATCAGGACGAATATCGCAAAACGCTGAACACCACCATGGCGGAAGGGATTAACAGCACCCGCTGGTACAACTACCACCAGTTTATCGAGACGCTGGAAAAAGCGATCGAACAGCATCGCCAGCAGCTGGCGAACTGGAACGGCCGGGTAGAAAACGCATTGCGCCTGTGGCGCGACAAGCAGCAGCGGCTTCATGCTTATGAAACCCTACAGGCTCGCGCGGCAGCAACCGCACTATTACAGGAAAACCGTCTCGATCAGAAACGGATGGATGAATTTGCCCAACGGGCATCATTGAGGAAAGGCGAATGATGACTTTGCCACTGGTTAACACGGCGGCGAAAACCGCGACCGCTTCCACTAACGGCGCGGCGGCGGATGCTACCGATATCGGCACGGATATTGGCGGTGCGGCTACGGCCGACGGCGCGCAAACCGGCAACGCGGGCTTTCTGTCGCTGCTTGGCAATAAGCTGCTGACGCTGGCGCAGCAGGGGCAAACAGCCCTGCCCGCCTCGGCGACGGCGGCCGTTGCCGCTGCCGACGATAAAAATGCCGCCTCGCCGAAGGCGAAACTGAACGCGCTGCTGGCCGCGCTGGATAAACCGGAAACGCTGAACTCGCTGCTACAGTCCGCGAAAACGCCGTCGGAAGACAACGCGATCGCGCTGACTAAAACCCAGGACGACAGCGAAACCGCCGCCGCCGCGACGCCCCTGAGCAGCAGCGATATGCAGGCGCTTCAGGCGCTGTTCGCCATGCTGCCGCAGGCGCAGCAGCAGCCGACCGCAGCCCTTGCCAAAGGCGGCGATAGCCTGACCGAAGGCAATATCAAAGGCAGCAACGCTAACGCTACCCTTGCCTCGCTGTTAGCCAGCGCGGGCGGAGCTAAGACGACAGCCGTCGACGGCGATGAAACCGCAAAAGACAGCGACAGCAGCATGCCGCTGAGCAGCACTAACACCCTGAGCGCAGCGGCCGGCACGCAGAAAGGCGATATCGCTACGCTGAACAGCGCCTTCCAGCAGGTGCTGGGCCAGGTGACTAAAGACAGCGATAAAGACAGTGCTGCCAGCCAGACAACGATTACACCTGGTGTTATCAGCGCTGCTTCCGCCGCCGTGACGCCAGCTACAACCTCGCTGGTTAGCGCACCGGCTACGCCGCAGCTGAGCTCTCAGCTGGGCAGCCCGGAATGGCAGCAGGCGCTGGGCCAGCAGATTGTGATGTTCAGCCGCAACGGTCAGCAGACCGCCGAGCTGCATCTGCATCCGCTGGATCTGGGCAGCATCCAGATTAGCCTGAAGCTGGACAGCGATCAGGCGCAGCTGAGCATGGTGTCGAACCACAGCCAGGTGCGCGCCGCGCTGGAGGCCGCCATGCCGCAGCTGAAGGAAGCGCTGGCGCAGAGCGGCATCAACCTTGGGCAGACCAACGTCAGCAGCGACGCCCAGGCGCAGAGCCAGAGCTTTAGCGGCCAGCAGGAGCAGCGTAATAACAGCCGTGGCAACACCTTTAGTCTTGCTGCCGACGCCGACAGCGAGATCACCCCTATCGCCGTTCCTGCCTCCCTCCAGGCGCGCGCTTCGGGCAGTAATGCCGTTGATATCTTCGCCTGACGATCACAAACGCCAAAGCTAACGGCAAAACCCGCGTCTTTTCGCCCTATTGTTTAGCGAGCGATGCGGGATAATCTGCCCATAACGTCGTCAGAGAGCAGGCACTCCCGGCTCTTGAACATACTCACAGGAATTATCGCCCGTATGACTGAGAAGAAAGCCAAAAGCGGCAAACGTAAACTCTTGATTATCCTGATAGCGCTGGTGGTTCTGGCCGCTTGTGGCGCAGGAGGCTATCTGGTCTGGCATAAAATGCACGGGTCTGCCGACACGGCAAAAGCTGAAAAGCCTGCGCCGCCGCCTGCACCGGTATTCCTGGCGCTGGATACGTTTACCGTTAACCTGATCAACCCGGATAACGATCCCGATCGCGTGCTTTACGTTGGCTTCACGCTGCGTCTGCCCGATCAGGAAACGCTGCAGCGCGTAAATGATTATCTGCCGGAAGTTCGCAGCCGCCTGCTGCTGCTGCTCTCTAACCAGAACGCCGCGTCGCTGGGCAACGAACAGGGCAAGCAAGAGCTGGTCAAACAGATTAAAGCCACGCTTGCGCCGCCGCTGGTGCCGGGACAACCTCCGCAAAAGGTGACGGACGTTCTGTTCACCGCCTTTATCCTGAGGTAGGGCAAAATGGCCGACAGCATTCTCTCACAAGCGGAAATTGACGCGCTGCTTAACGGCGACAGCGACAGCGCGGCGGAAGAAAACGTCAGCAGCGCGGGCGACAGTGATATTCGTCCTTACGATCCCAATACCCAGCGTCGCATGGTTCGCGAACGTCTGCAGGCGCTGGAGATCATTAACGAACGCTTTGCGCGTTCATACAGGATGGCGCTGTTTAACCTGCTGCGTCGTAGCCCGGATATCACGGTAGGCGCGATTAAAATTCAGCCGTATCATGAATTTGCTCGCAACCTGCCGGTGCCGACGAACCTGAACCTGATCCACCTGAAGCCGCTGCGCGGTACGGCGCTGGTGGTGTTTTCGCCAAGCCTGGTGTTTATCGCCGTGGATAACCTGTTTGGCGGAGACGGTCGCTTCCCTACTAAAGTAGAAGGGCGCGAGTTTACGGCAACCGAACAGCGCGTCATTCGCAAGATGCTAAAACTGGCGCTGGAAGGCTACAGCGAAGCGTGGAAACCGATTTATCCGCTGGACGTGGAGTATGTTCGCTCCGAAATGCAGGTAAAGTTTACTAATATTACTACTTCACCTAACGATATCGTGATTACCACGCCGTTCCAGGTGGAGATTGGCAACCTGATTGGCGAGTTCAATATCTGCATTCCGTTCAGCATGATTGAACCGCTGCGTGAAACCCTGGTCAACCCGCCGCTGGAGAACTCGCGTCAGGAAGATCACAACTGGCGCGAGACGCTGGTGAAGCAGGTTCAGCACTCCGAACTGGAGCTGATTGCGAACTTTGCCGACGTCTCGATGCGGATTTCACGCCTGCTGGCCCTGAAGCCCGGCGATGTATTACCGATAGAAAAACCGGATCGCATTATCGCTCATGTCGATGGCGTGCCGGTCTTAACCAGCCAGTACGGCACCCTGAACGGGCAGTACGCGCTGCGTGTGGAACATCTGATTAACCCGATTTTGAACTCGATGAATGAGGAACAGCCCCATGAGTGACACCAATAAGCCGTCCGTTGACGACCTCTCTGCGGACGACCTTTGGGCTGACGCGCTGAACGAGCAGTCAAACTCAACCAGCACCGCGTCCGAAGGGGTGTTTAAATCTCTGGAAAGTAATGATATCGCCGGTTCGCTCCAAGATATCGACCTGATTATGGATATCCCGGTCAAGCTGACCGTGGAACTGGGCCGCACCAAGATGACCATTAAAGAGCTGCTGCGTCTGACGCAGGGTTCCGTGGTGGCGCTGGAAGGCCTGGCCGGCGAGCCGCTGGATATTCTGATCAACGGTTATCTGATTGCCCAGGGCGAAGTCGTGGTGGTTGCCGATAAATACGGCGTGCGCATCACCGACATCATTACGCCATCTGAACGTATGCGTCGACTGAGCCGTTAATGACGACCGCCAGCCAAACGCAGCAGGAGCAAGCGCCAATGAGCACGGGCCAGCAGCAACCGGCGGCGCATTCGCCGGTCAACGTCGGACAAACGCAACAGCCGCCAGGCCAGCCGGCCGCTTCCACCGGTTCAGTGTTGACGCAGGTCAGCAGCGTGTTGGCCGTGATTATTCTGTTGATTCTGGCCTGCGCCTGGCTGGCGAAACGATTTGGCTTCGCGCCCAAAACGGGCAAGCGCGGCCAGCGGGATATCTCGATCAGCGCCAGCTGCCAGGTTGGGCAGCGCGAGCGCGTGGTTATCGTTGACGTGCAGGATGCCCGGCTGGTGCTGGGCGTGACCGCACAGCAGATCACCCATCTGCATACCCTGCCGCCCTCACCGGTGCAGGAAAATCCGGAAGAGCCGCAGCCCGCTGGCGATTTCCGTCAGGTGTTAGAGCTTATTAAACGCGCCGGAAAACCAAAATGAAACGCATTCTTCCTTTCTTAGCGCTGCTGCTGCTGCTGGCGCCTGAAGTTCACGCCCAGCTGCCGGGCCTGGTCAGCCGTCCGACGGCTAACGGCGGTCAGAGCTGGTCGCTGCCGGTGCAGACGCTGGTGTTTATCACCTCGCTGACTTTCCTGCCCGCTATTTTGCTGATGATGACCAGCTTTACGCGCATCATCATTGTTTTCGGCCTGCTGCGTAACGCGCTGGGCACGCCGTCCGCGCCGCCAAACCAGGTGCTGCTCGGCCTGGCGCTGTTTCTGACCTTCTTTATTATGAGTCCGGTGTTGGACAAGATTTATCAGAACGCCTATCTGCCGTTCAGCGAAGACAAGATCAGTATGCAGGACGCGCTGGATAAAGGCGCGCAGCCGCTGCGTGAATTTATGCTGCGGCAGACTCGCGAAGCGGATCTGGCCCTGTTTGCTCGCCTGGCCAACTCCCCGCCTTTGCAAGGCCCGGAAGCGGTGCCGATGCGCATTCTGCTGCCGGCCTACGTGACCAGCGAGCTGAAAACGGCGTTCCAGATTGGCTTTACCGTGTTTATCCCGTTTCTGATTATCGACCTTGTCGTCGCCAGCGTGCTGATGGCGCTGGGGATGATGATGGTGCCGCCCGCGACCATCGCGCTGCCCTTTAAGCTGATGCTGTTCGTGCTGGTAGACGGCTGGCAGCTGCTGATTAGCTCGCTGGCGCAAAGCTTCTATTCATAATAATCGGGCGACGACGTCGCCCGGCAAAAATCGCGGCGCTGCCTGTCGCGACGATATAGGCCCTCAATTTTCCCGGAGTCGTGATGACACCAGAATCGGTTATGTCAATTGGTCATGATGCGCTGCACGTTGGGCTGATCCTGGCCGCACCTCTGCTGCTGGCGGCGCTGGTCAGCGGTCTGCTGATTAGCCTGCTGCAGGCGGCGACGCAAATCAACGAACAAACGCTCTCTTTTATTCCAAAAATCCTCGCCGTCGTTGCGACCATCGTCGTGGCTGGCCCGTGGATGCTGAGCCTGGTGCTGGACTATATGCGCACCCTGTTTACCAACCTGCCTAATATGATCGGTTAAATGATTAACTTCGACAGCAGCCAGCTGATGTTATGGATGGGGCAACTTTTTTGGCCCCTCGCCCGCGTGCTGGCGTTAATCATGACCGCCCCGATCCTCAGTGAAAAATCGATTAGCAAAAAGGTTAAGCTCGGCTTAGGCCTGATGATTACCTGGGTTTTGATCCCCACGCTGCCGCCGGTTAATGTGACCTTATTCTCAATTGGCGGCTTCTGGCTGCTGATTCAGCAGATTCTGATTGGCGTGGCTATCGGTTTTACGATGCAATTTGCCTTTGCGGCAGTCAGAACCGCAGGTGAAGTCATTGGTTTGCAGATGGGTATCTCTTTTGCCACCTTTTTCGATCCTTCAAGCCGACTGAATATGCCGGTGCTGGCCCGCTTTATGGATATGCTGGCCATGCTGCTGTTTTTATCTTTTAACGGTCACCTGTGGTTAATTTCTATGGTCGCCGACAGCTTTCATACGCTGCCTGTTGGCGGAGAGCTGATTAACGGC
This sequence comes from Erwinia sp. TECH1, assembly GCF_054057575.1. Classification (NCBI taxonomy): domain Bacteria; kingdom Pseudomonadati; phylum Pseudomonadota; class Gammaproteobacteria; order Enterobacterales; family Erwiniaceae; genus Erwinia; species Erwinia sp. TECH1. Next base: position 2,959,357 of record NZ_JBSRZK010000001.1, read on the forward strand.
AACGCGTTTCTGGCGTTAACGAAAGCAGCCAGTCTGATTTTCCTTAATGGAATGCGATTAGCGTTACCCCTGATAACGCTGCTGCTCATCATTAACCTGGCACTGGGTTTGTTAAACCGTGTTTCACCTCAGCTGTCGGTTTTTGCCATCGGCTTTCCTATCACCTTATCAATCGGTCTTATCTTCCTGAGCCTGATGATGCCGCTCCTGGCCCCGTTTTGTGAGCATTTATTCAGCGAAGTATTTGATTTACTCTCACAGATCCTTAGCGAACTTCCTGCCAAATAAACTTAAGTATTCAGAACCACCTCAAGAGAGGCCCAGGGTGCATTGTTAAGCGTGTAGAATGTTTTTGCACATTTTTCAAACCGCCGATACCAGAAAATTCTTAAGGAAAATCTGATTAATCGCTTCACCCGATGAAAATTATTCTTATTAAATGCCAGTTAGCGTATTTTGTTTAACGAAACGGATGCAATGTTGCTTAAATGTTAAGCATCGGAGTGAATAAAAACGTCTGTTTTTACTGGAAATTTTATTTTTTGCCGTTATTCTTGTAGCAAATCGTATTTCACAGCAGGTTTAGTGCCCTATACAGCGGCACACATTCGCGTGATGAATGTTTTTTAGGATTCGTCCTATCAGATTTCTCTGCGTTCTGCGCGATAGTGGCGAAGTTCACAAAGCAGTGCGGCAAACTTCTGTCAGATCCTCCATCTGTCTACGGATGTTTTACCGCGTTGGTAGTGGGTGGTTTGCCTAAACTAAACGGTTACATCGAGCATGGACAGGTTTGTTCAGCGTCCGCTAACAGACTTAATGCTGAGTACAAATAATAAAATTGAAAACAGAACATATTACTCTCGTAACTTACACAACGCGTAATTCATCGTTAGTTTAAACGAATAACAATTTGGTGAGGGTCGCAGTTATGCCAACAATTATAATGGATTCATGCAGCTACACACGCTTAGGTCTTACTGATTATATGTCCGTCAAGGGAGTTAAAAAGAAAAACATAACTTCCGTTACCGACATCGATCAGCTTCAAATTAAATGCCAGCAGCTCCAACCGGGCGTTGTATTTATTAACGAAGATTGTTTTATTTATGAAGCAGATGCCAGCCAGCGTATAAGAGACATTATTACGCAGCATCCTGACACGCTGTTTTTCATCTTTATGGCTATCTCTAACATCCATTTTGAGGAATACCTCTACGTTCGTAAGAACCTGATTATTACGTCAAAATCGATTAAGCCTGCTACACTCGATAACTTACTTCTGTCCTATTTCCAGAAGAAACTCAACGTGTCGCCTCGCTATTCCGCTGGCTTCGATGTTCATCCATTGACGCTAAGCCAAACCGAGTCGAACATGCTTAAAATGTGGATGTCCGGTCACGATACCATTCAGATCTCGGACAAAATGCAAATTAAAGCCAAAACGGTTTCTTCGCATAAAGGCAATATTAAACGCAAGATTAAGACTCATAATAAACAGGTCATCTATCATGTTGTGCGCCTGACTGATAACGTCACCAGCGGTATCTACGTCAACGTACGCTAAGCGTTAAAGAAGCCGGCTTATGCCGGCTTTATTTTATCCACTAATGTTAACAGGATCACACTTTTCCGTTAACCTTTCGCCTCTCTCTGCCGATGAGTTGTAAACAAAGCGAAGCCTGTCGCTTCGTTTACCCAGACAGAGAGCACAAGGACATGACACCACTCCCCCAACCCGAAGGTTCTTCTCACTTAAGTTTCTGGCAGCATCTGCGCCTCGTTCCCCTGTTCACCACTATTCTCGGTGCCATCCTGTTTCTGTTCGCCCTGTGCATCGGCCTGGCGAGCTATTATCTGATCCAGAGTAATCAGTCGCTCAAGGACGTTACCGAAGAGATCCAGGTACGTATGGCTATCTCTAACAGCTCCAATCACCTGCGTACGGCCCGGCTGAATATTATTCACGCGGGCGCGGCGGTGCGCATTGGCGATATGGATCTGTTTAACGCGAATCTTAAACAGGCGGAAAAGCGTATTCAGCTGGCTGGCGAGAATTTTAAAGCCTACACGCAACGGCGCATTAAAACCCCGGCGGACGAAGCGCTGGATGGTGAATTGACCACCCGCTTTACGGCCTATGTCAGCGAGGGTTTGCTGCCAATGGTAAAAAGCGCCAAAGACGGCAGCTTTGAAAATGTGATAACGCGAGAAACAGATTTCACGCGCGGCCTGGATAATGACTATAACGCCGTACTGCTGAAAGCCATCGCCATTCGTACCCAGCGCGCCACCGCCATTAACGCGGGCGCGGAGGCGCAAACCCGCATGGGCTTTATTATGATGGCCGGCGCTTTCGCCGCCGCGCTGCTGCTGACGCTGGCTACCTTTATCTTCCTGCGTCGCGTGATCATTGCCCCGCTACGCCAGGCGGTGCAGCGAATTGAGCGTATTTCGCATGGCGATCTGACCGCGCCGCCGCAGGCCTGGGGCCGCAGTGAAATCGGCGCGTTGGGCAGCAATCTGCAAACGATGCAGCAGGCGCTGGTGAAAACGGTCGGCACGGTGCGTGAAGGTGCGGTAGCTATCTATCAGGGCTCGACCGAAATTTCGGCGGGCAATACCGATCTATCCTCCCGTACCGAGCAGCAGGCGGCGGCGCTGGAAGAAACGGCGGCCAGCATGGAACAGCTGACCGCAACCGTGAAGCAGAATGCGGAAAATGCGCACCATGCCAGCCAGCTGGCGGGCGACGCCTCCGGGAAAGCCCGCCAGGGCGGGGATATCGTTTCCGGCGTGATCGGCACCATGAATAATATTTCCGCCAGCTCAAAGAAAATTGCTGAAATTACCACGGTTATCAACAGCATCGCATTCCAGACCAATATTCTGGCGCTGAATGCCGCCGTTGAAGCGGCGCGGGCGGGCGAACAGGGTCGCGGTTTCGCCGTGGTGGCCAGCGAGGTGCGGAATCTGGCGCAGCGCAGTGCGGGCGCGGCGAAGGAAATTGAAGGGTTGATTGCCGAATCGGTCAGCCTGATCGATCGGGGATCGACTCAGGTCAGCCATGCAGGCGAGAGAATGACGGATATCGTCCAGGCCGTACACAGCGTTACGGAGATTATGGCCGAGATTGCTTCTGCTTCTGATGAACAAAGCCGGGGCATCCAGCAGGTGAGCCAGGCCGTATCGGAAATGGATAACGTTACCCAGCAGAACGCCTCGCTGGTGGAACAGGCCTCCGCCGCCGCCTCATCGCTGGAAGAGCAGGCCTCACGTCTGACGCAGGCCGTAGCGGCCTTTAATCTTAGCGGCACGCCGCAGCCGACTGCGCCAGTGCTGAAAACCAAAGCGGCACCATTGCGTCCGGCGCTGGCGGACGGCGATAACTGGGAAAAATTTTAGAACGGGCGTAAAAAAGGGCGAATTGCTTCGCCCTTTTTCATCCTGCGCGGCTATTCGGTATGCGGTTCTACAAAAATGCCGTCCCGCTGCCCCAGCTCGTTAAAAAACCAGATCCCCTGCGGATAATCCTCCAGCGAGACCAGATACATGGTGCCTTCGCTAAAGTCCTCTACCGCCAGTACCGTGCCGGCGCGGCGCGGCCCGCCGTCGGTCTTTACCGTGACCCGATCGTTTACCTTCATTTTTTTCTCCTGGTAGGTGCGCTACAAATAAGATAGCGCATCTTACCCGGAAACCGGCGCGCTTAACGACGCGCAATGACCCAAACGGCGTGCACAATACCCGGAATGTAGCCGCAGAGCGTCAGCAGGATATTCAGCCAGAAGGCGCCGCCAAAACCGACCTGCATAAAAACACCCAGCGGGGGCAGAAGAATAGCAATAATAATACGTAAAAGATCCATGTCGCCTCCATAGCGCGGATAACAGCTTGTTTTGTAATCGTTTGTTCAGTATAGCCCGAATCTGCCGTTGCGCCTGCCGCCGCATGTAAAACAACGTAATGAACGTATATTTTTCACTTTTTTAACGTTTTACGGTGAGACTTCTGACAACGGCCCGGCATACACTGTTCCCACTGCACCAACCCCAAAGGCGCAGTCAACCTAAAAAGTAACAAGGATTTTTGCCCGCGCAGCGCGGGCTTTTTTTTGCCTTTTTTTCAGGCATTGCGTCGGTTATGCGCAAAAAAAACCCGGCCAGCGGCCGGGAAAAAATTAAAATTCGCTACAGAGAAAAATCTCTGACCCGCGTAGCCTACCGATTGGCCTTATTAAGAATTTTCTTAACTTCATAGCACATTATTTTTTTCCTGTGAATTTATCCACCTTTTTTGTCTGAAGCCCTGTCGCCTCGCCTGCTCGCCTGTAAGTAGTTACTTACGTGAGTTATTGCTGTTTTTTAAGAGAATTCCTGGGCGAACCGCTTCGTTTGTTTGCCTGCCTTTTCTGCGCCTTCGATGGATACCGCTATACTTGAGTCACTTGCCTCAGGCTATGGAGAAACAACGATGCCGGCGCTGCATGATCCCCTGATGATAGTTACGGATTTAGATGGTTCCCTGCTGGATCATCATACCTACAGCTGGGAGGCTGCCGAGGCCTGGCTGGCGCGTCTGAAGGCGGCCGATATTCCCATCGTGATCTGTTCAAGCAAGACGGCGGCGGAAATTGAGCCTCTGCAGCGGGCGCTGGATATCGTCGGCGCGCCTTTTATTGCGGAAAACGGGGCCATTGTGAAATGGCAGCAGCAAACGCCTGTCGCTGCCGATCGGCCTTCCGCAAAAGATTATGCGGCGATCTGCAAGACGCTGCGGCAATTGCGTGAGCAGGATGGCTTTAAATTTACCGGGTTCGCCGACGTGACGGAAAAAGAGGTGGCGGACTGGACAGGCCTGACGCCGCGCGACGCCGCCCTGGCGAAAACGCGGGAAGGGTCGGAAAGTTTGATCTGGCGAGATACCAGCGAGCAGTTTACCGCTTTCCAACAGGCGCTGGCGGCGCAACAGCTGGAGCTGGTTCAGGGCGGGCGTTTCTGGCACGTCATGAATCAGGGACGCGGTAAGGGCGCGGCGCTTGACTGGCTGCTGACGCACTACCCGCCTCCCGGCAGCGGCCGCTGGATCACTATCGGTCTGGGCGACGGTCCCAACGATGCGCCCATGCTGGAGAAAGTAGATTATGCCGTCGTGATCAAAGGCTATAGCAAAACCGGCGTGACGCTGAAGCGTCAGCAACATGTTTTTTACAGCGCAGGCTTTGGCCCGGAGGGCTGGAGCGAGGGCCTGACGCACTACATTACCTGATAACAGATTTCCCATGCAGCCCAACTACGGGCCCGGCTTAAGGAACACGCGATGAGTGATTTTTTCCAGAACGGCGTTATCACCAACTTTCATAATCTCACCGCACGTCCAGTTGAGGAACTGGAGCAGGAGCTGGTGCAGTTCGCCACGCGGCGCAAGATGGGACTGATCCTGCCTTCGCTTTTTTCCGAACTGGAAGGCCCGGCGCTCGGCCATATCGTTGACGAGCTGGCTAAGGTGCCCTATCTCGAAGAGATAGTTATCGGCCTGGATCGCGCCGATCGCGAGCAGTTTCTTTACGCCCGCGACTTTTTTTCCCGCCTGCCGCAGCGCCATCGTATTTTGTGGAACGACGGGCCGCGCCTGAAGGCGATTGATGCCGAGCTGGATAAAGAAGGACTTTCCCCTTCTCAACCGGGCAAGGGTCGTAATGTCTGGTTCTGTACCGGCTATACGCTCTCTTCGGAAAGTACCAGCTGCGTGGCGCTGCACGACTGCGATATCGTAACGTATGAACGCGGCATGCTGGCAAGGCTGCTCTATCCGCTGGCGAACCCGTCTTTTCAGTATGAGTTCTGTAAGGGTTTTTACGCCCGCGTGGCCGACAACAAGCTGAACGGTCGCGTTGGCCGACTGCTGGTTGGGCCGCTGCTGCGTTCGCTGCAGAAAGTGTACGGCCATTCGGAATACCTGGACTATCTGACCAGCTTCCGCTATCCGCTTTCCGGCGAGTTCGCAATGCGCACGCACGTGCTGAACAATATAAAAATCCCCGGCGACTGGGGGCTGGAAATCGGCGTGCTGTCTGAAATCTATCGCAACTACACCACGCGCCAGAGCTGCCAGGTTGAGATCGCGCATAATTACGATCATAAACACCAGCCGCTGTCGGAAGAGGACGGCACCGGCGGCCTGCGCCGGATGAGTAACGATATCGTCCAGTCTTTGCTGCGCAAGATGGCGACAATGGGCGTGGATTTGACCAGCGACTCGTTCCGCGTGTTGAAAGCGACCTATTACCGCAACGCGCTGGATATGATGGAGATCTACAGCCATGAAGCGGCGATGAACGGGCTGAAGTTCGATCAGCACGCGGAAGAGGCGGCGGTGGAAATGTTTACTCAGTCGATTCTGGAAGCCGGACAGTCCTTTATCGAGCGGCCGAACGAAAAACCGTTTATTCCAAGCTGGAGCCGCGTGCAGTCCGCTTTCCCTGACATTATGCAGCGTATCTATCAGGCGGTGGAAGAGGATAACAAGGGCAACGTTTAGTCCCGGTCGCAGACGCGATTGCGTCCTGACGTTTTGGCTATATAGAGCCTGCGGTCGGCAATCGAGCGCAGGCTTTCAAAATGGTAGTCGCCCGACGCCTCGCTGGAGGCGACTCCCAGCGAGGCCGTTACCCTCAGCCATGCTGAATTCCCGGCAAACACCTGCTTTTGCGCCAGCGCGACGCGAACTTTCTCCGCTATTGTCACGGCCTGGGCGGCAGTAACGGCCAGCGCAATGCAAAACTCTTCACCGCCAACGCGCCCGGCGATCGCCGACGGGTCAATGGTGTCATCTATCACGGCGGCGGCATAGGCCAGCACGCGATCGCCTGCCTCATGACCATAGCCGTCGTTTACCTGTTTAAAGCGGTCGAGATCCAGCTGGATCACCGAAAAAGGCCTCTGCCTGAGCTGGCTCTCGTACGCCAGCGCGTTAGCCCGTTCGAAAAACGCGCTGCGGTTCAGCATCTTCGTCAGTCCGTCATGGCTGGCGCGCCAGCGGAGTTTTTCCTGCATTGCCAGCAGGCGCCTGACCAGACGAATAATGAGCTGGTGCGACAGCAGCAGCGCCAGCGTAAACAGCAGCCACATCCCCAGCAACGCCAGCGCTACCTGACCGGTGCTGCCCGTCAGACTCTGCCGCAGCGTATCGACATTAATCAATACGCCTCGGGCATAACGGGTTTTGACCCAGCTGATATAGCGCGTATCAAGCCGCAGCGCGCCGCGATCGCTGTGGGCGATGGCCCGTTGCAGCCGGGCGATCTGCTCAGCGGTAAAATGTGCGGTCGCTGGCCCGTCTACGGCGCTGGCCAGCGGCCTCAGGTTGATATCATAAAAAAGTATGCTGCCCATTGGCCGTTCAGGCAGCGACAGCAAAAGCTGTTGGCGAATGTTGGCGGCCGAAAAATCCATTGCCAGCACGCCATACCAGTAGCCGTCCAGATCGACAGGCAGACTGAGCGTCAACGCGCTGCGGCCTGCGGCAGTCGCGTCCGGGCCGCTCCAGCGCGGCTGCCTGGACAGATTGCTTTCAGGCCGCATAGCGGTAAACCAGGGCGCGCTCACCACGCGGGTAAGATAGCGCAGCGTATCCTCGCCCTGCGGCAACGGCGTGGAGCTAAGCCAGAATCCCGCCCGCGAGAGGTACCAGAGCCGCGAATGAAAATCTCTGTTGGCGTCGTTAAGCTGCAAAATCAGGCTCATCATCAGCGTTGCCGCCAGCTCCGGCTTTAGCCTGGCGTCGTCGCGCCTGAGTAGCGGATAGGCGGCAATCGCGTCGTCGGCAATACCGGATAGCGGCAGGCTGTGGGTCATGCTGGCGTAGAGATGCCAGACCGGCTGGCTACGCAGCAGCGAAAAATAGTCCAGCTGTCGCCGCATCTGGCTGTTTTCGGCAGGCGCGCGCATGACCTGTTGCAGCATATTGCGGCAGAACAACAGCTGGTCAAGGCTGAACTGAAACTGGCGATCGAGATCGTCGGCAATATCTTTCAGGCTGGCGCGCTGGCTAAGCTCATAGGTTGCTTTTAACACGCTGCCTTCTCGCCAGGTCAGTACCGAGGAGAAAAGAAAGACCAGCAGAAAACAGACATGAATAACCGCCTCAGGATGGGAATGGGCCAGCTTCACACGGCAACGCTCCTGCTAGCGGGAAAGAGCTTTTCAGTTTAGTTGCGGCAGGAAGGTTGCGCCAGCAGCGGCGCGGCGGGAAGTAAATGATAACAGGACGAAATTTCTCGTCCCGTTCGGTCAACGCTAGCTGGCAAGCCGGTTTTGCCCCGCGCTCAGCGCACAAAGCTCCTCTTCCCGAAACGCTTCGCGCCGCACGCTGTAGCCGTCATACCAGCGACACTCCACCATACCGCTGGCATAGCCGGTAACCACCATTGCCGGACCGCCTTCTTTAAGCTGCACTGCCTCACTGACCATGATCATGCCGTTTCTCCTGAGCTGGAAACTTCGGGGAAAATTCAGGTATAGCAGGCAATCGCGCGGCGCGCCGTTAACGGTAGGTAAAAGTTTTGTTAAAAAGGAATAAGCAGTTAAAAAGGCGAAAATTAAAAAAAGCGAGTAAGGATTACTCGCTTCAAAGAAGGGTCGAACTCAGATTTTGCAGCCTTCGCAGTCCGCTTCGTCGCTCAGGTCAGTCGGGACTTCGCTGGCTTTTTTCTCGGCGTTGGCTTCTGCCTGTTCCAGCTCGGCATCAATATCAAATTCAAAAATATCGTCTTTCATCTTCGCTCCCGGTTTGGTGAAGGGGTGTCTTTATACTGATTATGCCCGCAGTTTGCCAGCCAGATTTACCCCGCACAGCACGATCGATCCGACGATAAAACCAATCACCAGATTTGCGCCGTTGCTGATAAGCGAGCTGATAAAACCGCTGTGGCCCGCGGCCAGATGCTCAATAAAGTGATGGATGAAGGGCACGCCGTGCGCAATGATGCCGCCGCCGACCAGAAACATCGCTATTGTGCCGACTACCGTCAGCACCTTCATCATTTTTGGCGCCAGGGTCAGCAGCACGCTGCCGATACCTTTGGCCAGCGATGAGGTTTTCTGTTGCAGCCACAGGCCCAGATCGTCGATTTTCACGATACAGGCGACAATGCCGTACACGCCGACGGTAACCAGAATGGCGATACCCGCCAGGATCATCACCTGGCTCAGCAGCGGCGCTTCGGAAACGATACCCAGCGTAATGGCCACAATTTCTGCCGACAGAATAAAGTCCGTGCGCACTGCGCCTTTGACCTTTTTCTTCTCGAAGGCGGCGGCTTCCTGCTGCGAGAGATTGCGCAGCCGCTGTTCTCGCGCCGCATCGCTGTTTTTCTCTTTGCCGTGCAGGCTATGCAGCACCTTTTCCACGCCTTCATAGCTAAGGTAAGCACCGCCCAGCATCAGCAGCGGCGTGATCGCCCAGGGGATCCACGCGCTGATGGCCAGCGCCAGCGGCACCAGGATCAGCTTGTTAAGAAAAGAGCCTTTCGCCACGCCCCAGACCACAGGCAGTTCCCGGTTGGCTTTGACGCCGCTGACCTGCTGCGCGTTCAGCGACAGATCGTCGCCCAGCACGCCGACGGTCTTCTTTGCCGCCACCTTGCCCATGATCGAGATATCGTCCATCAACGTGGCGATATCATCCAGTAAAGTCAGTAAGCTACTACCCGCCAAAATTTCCTTCCTTATTTAATGTTCATCATGCTGACAGCAGGGACAGACGCTGACTTCCGCTACCGTCATATCGGCTATGCCTTCGCAATCCCACTCAACCCTCACCGGCTGGCCCGCGTCCAGGTTGTGATGCACAAATTTGCTGACCGGGCTTTCGGTCATCCCGGCGATCTTCTCCGTCGCCACCAGCTGCTCGCCGACAAAAATGCGCGCGGTAGCCTGCGTGTTGACCATGCGCTCGCCGCTGATTTTGTACAGCCGTCTGACTGTGAGTTTGATACTGGCCATCGTCTGTCCTGCTACAGGATGTTAAAGAGTGTGATCTAAGCAAGTATGCACGAGAGATGCAAATTATGTGGACTGAATCGCTTTCCGGCCGTTAAAAAGACACTATTTCATCTGGTTGAAATCTTTTTTTAACGGTAACTTAACGACCCCAACCCGCTGTGAGAAACCTTATGTTACGTCGTGCGCCCGCTCTGCTTCCGCTTCTGGCCGCTTTGTTCGCCCTTTACTTTATCTGGGGATCGACCTATTTCGTTATTCGTATTGGGGTAGAAAGCTGGCCGCCGATGATGCTGGCTGGCGTGCGCTTCGTGCTGGCGGGCGTCGTCCTGCTGGTCTTTCTGCTGCTGCGCGGCGAGCGGCTTCCCGGCTGGCGAGCGGCAGGTAACGCCGCGCTGGTGGGGATTATGCTGCTGACCATTGGCAACGGCGCGGTGACGATTGCCGAGCATCAGCAGGTGCCTTCCGGTATCGCCGCCGTGATGGTCGCTACCGTGCCGCTGTTTGCAATGTGCTTTAGCCGCCTGTTCGGCATGGCAACCCGCTGGATAGAGTGGCTGGGCATTGCGGTTGGCCTGGTCGGCATTATTCTGCTGAACAGCGGCGGCCACCTGGGCGGTAATCCCTGGGGCGCATTGATCATTCTGATCGGCTCGATCAGCTGGGCGTTTGGCTCGGTATGGGGATCGCGCATCACGCTCCCGACAGGCATGATGGCGGGCGCAATAGAAATGCTGGCGGCGGGTGTGGTTCTGCTGGCGGGCAGCCAGCTTAGTGGCGAAAAGCTGGCTGCCGCGCCGGGCCTGTCCGGCCTGCTGGCGCTGGGCTACCTGACGCTGTTCGGTTCGATTATCGCCATCAACGCCTATATGTTTTTGATCCGCAACGTCAGCCCGGCGGTCGCCACCAGCTACGCCTACGTTAATCCGGTGGTGGCGGTGCTGCTGGGGATTAGCTTCGCCGGTGAAAGCCTGTCGCCGCGCGAATGGCTGGCGCTGGGGGTGATCCTTTTTGCAGTGGTGCTGGTCACACTGGGCAAATATCTTTTTCCCGGCAGGCCGGTGATTAAATCGGTATCTCGTCCAGACTAAGGCGCTATGCGGGGCTTTTATCCATTAGTGGATGCCCTCAGTCATCAATGGCCAGAGCACTATGCAGGGCGTTCGCGCATCAGGTGAATGCCCTGCCAGTCGATTTCGGCGTTACCCTCGCCGGCAAAAAGCCACTCTTCCAGCCTGGCGCTTATCGCCTCGTCCGCCAGCTTGTGCTTACCGCGCAGCGCGCATTCCCAAACCACCAGCACCCGCCAGCCGCTGGCGCTCAGCTGATCGATAAAACGCTTATCGCGCGTCACGTTGCCGCTGATTTTATTCATCCAGAATTCGGTGCGGGTTGCCGGCACTTTAAACAGATAGCAGTCGTGATGATGCCAGAAGCAGCCGTGCACAAAAATAATGGCCTGAGGGTTCTCCAGCACGAAGTCCGGCTTTCCCGGCAGCGTCTTATCCTGCACGCGATAGCTGAACCCGCGCTCGGCCAACAGCTCGGCCAGGCGGGTTTCAATGGCGGTATCCTGGGTACGGATAGCGCGCATATTTTTACTGCGAATTGCGGAAGTGTGAACATCAGCCATAGCATCCTCCTTGAGGTGGCTTAAGTATAGACGCCTCCGGGCCTACTTCTCCGCCTGCTTAACCGCCTGCGCTATCCAGGGCTGCAACAGTCTGGCGACGGCGGCAAAGGCGGGCACCACCACTGAATTGCCAAACTGGCGATAGGCCTGACTGTCTGAAACCGGAATGCGGAAACGCGTTTCGCCCGGCGCCTCAAAGCCCATCAGGCGGGCGCACTCTCTTGGCGTCAGGCGGCGCGGACGGCGCTGCTGGTTTTGCGGATGGTCGAAATCCACCTCGCCCTGCTCTTTGTCCCAGCCGCGATCGATCAGGATTTCCGAGCCGTCTTTGTAGTAGCGCGCGGAGAGCGTGCGCACCACGCCGTGCTCTTTATCCGGGTCGACCAGCCCGTAGCCAAAGCCGTTGCCCTTCGCCTGATGCTTTTTCGCGTAGTTATAGAGATATTTCCACAGCGACGGCGTCAGAATATATTTGGCCTCGACCTGGCTGTCCAGCAGCTGGCGCAGCGGGATCCTTTGCTGCGGATAGTGCTGAGCGAGCGCGGAAAGCGTGAATTTGGGCAGGTTTAAATCGCGCCGAAACCCGACCAGCACGATACGTTCACGGTGCTGCGGCAGAAAATGCCTGCCGTCGACGATTTTCGGATCGGCGGCGCCGTTGAGATCCGCATCGGCCACGTCGTAGCCCAGCTCGTCCAGCGTTTCCATAATGATGCGGAAGGTTTTGCCTTTGTCGTGGCTCTTCAGGTTTTTGACGTTTTCCAGCACGAAGATCGCCGGTTTCTTCGCGGTGATAATGCGCGCCACGTCGAAAAACAGCGTGCCCTGCGCTTCGCACTCAAAGCCATGAGCGCGGCCCAGCGCATTTTTTTTCGATACGCCCGCCAGCGAAAACGGCTGGCAGGGAAAACCGGCCAGCAGCACGTCGTGATCCGGTACCTGCTGGTCAATATGTCGATAGGCTTCCTGCTCGCTGACCGGCTGCGCGCTTAGCGTCACGTCGCGGATATCCTGATTGAAAACGTGCGCCTGCGGATCGCAGTACCAGTTCGCCTTATAGGTTCTGACCGAGTATTTATTCCATTCGCTGGTAAACACGCACTGCCCGCCAATCGCCTCAAAGCCGCTGCGGATACCGCCGATACCGGCAAACAGATCGATAAAGCGGAAAGCGTAATGCGGATGGTGCGCGGGCGGCTGAGGTAACAGGCGCGCCAGCGCGTCCGCTTCCGCCTGGCTTAACGTCCCGCCCGTGCCTTTCAGCCAGCGGCTTAACGATTCCCGCGTCCACTTAGCGTGACCAACCTGCTGCAGCGTAGCCAGAAGGGTTTTGATATCGTAAACGGCCTGCAGGCGGGCGGCCAGCTGGCGATCTTCCAGTCCAGGCTGCGCCTCTGCAATAGTGTCGAACTCGCTCATAGTCTCTCCGGAAATAAACGCCTGCCAGTCTACCACTTCATCACGCTAAAACCAGGGGCAACCGCCTTTTACTGCGGGCCACGATCCGTGACATCGGGCGGCCATCAGCCTAAACTTGCCGTGTTTAAAACAATGGAGCTGAAATGATGAGCGATATTACGCGACCGCCGTTAACTTTGCCGAACGGCGCGAACAAACTGCTGCTGCACTCCTGCTGCGCGCCCTGCTCTGGCGAGGTTATGGAAGCCATCGCGGCGGCCGGCATCGATTACACCATCTTTTTCTATAACCCCAACATTCATCCACAAAAAGAGTATCTGCTGCGCAAAGAGGAGAATATTCGCTTTGCCGAGAAGTACGGCGTGCCTTTTATCGATGCCGATTACGATACCGATAACTGGTTTGAGCGGGCTAAGGGCATGGAATGGGAGCCGGAGCGCGGCGCGCGCTGCACGATGTGTTTTGATATGCGTTTTGAACGCACCGCGCTTTATGCGCACGAAAACGGCTTTCCCGTTATCACCAGCTGCCTGGGCATCTCGCGCTGGAAAAATATGCAGCAAATTAACGACTGCGGCGAGCGGGCCGCGGCGCCCTATCCGGGGCTGGTCTATTGGGATTACAACTGGCGGAAAAAAGGCGGATCGGCGCGCATGATTGAAATCAGCAAGCGCGAACGTTTTTATCAGCAGGAATATTGCGGCTGCGTTTATTCACTGCGCGACAGCAACCTGCATCGTAAAAGCCAGGGGCGTCCGTTGATTAAGCTTGGCGTACTCTATTACGGTGATGAAGACGAGTAGCGGCTGACAGGCGTCCCTGACCGGGCAGTCAGGGACGGAAAGGCCTTTTTACTTCTTCTTCTTCGTTTTTTTCAGCAAGGCGCGTACCTGTTTCAGCTCGCTGGCGTTCAGCTGGGGATCGACGTCTTCGAGCACGCTCTGGTTGTCCACGGCCGGATGCTGCTGGGTGGTCAGACTGAGCTGTAAACGCTGGCTGACTTCCTGGCTGAGCGAAATCTGGTTTTCCTGCGCCAGGTTTTTCAGCGTTTCTTTCAAAGCGGGGTCAATTTTTAACGTTAAGCTAACAGCGTCGGTCATGCCTGAATCTCCTGATAAATGTTAGCAACACGGTAGCCTGAAAAGATCTGCTTAACCATACTGTCACAAAAATTTAATATTTCCCCCGCGCCGCGACAAATTCACGCAGCACATCCGGATCCAGCTCGCAAAACTCCCCTTTCAGTTCGGCGCAGAGTTTGGCCATATAGGTAATCAGGAAATCCGCATTATGCTCGGCAAGCCGACGCCCTTCCGCCGTCTGCATGGTTTGCGGCAGCTTAAGCAGCTTCTTCTGGAAGTGATCGAGCGCCCATTCAGCATCATTTAGCGGGCGATCGCGACCCAGCGGATCGGCGCTGTCGAACAGCGAGCGGCCCAGCGCGCCGGAAACATAAAACACCCGAGCCAGCCCGATCGCGCCCAGCGATTCCAGCCGGTCGGCGTCCTGAACAATTTTTGCCTCCAGCGTTTCCGCCGTTACGTTGGCGCTAAAGCTGTGGGCATGTACCGCATGCGCTACCGCCTCACGCTTATCGGCAGGAAAATCAGGAAACACTTCCGACAAAATTCGCCGCGTTTCAACTGCCGCCTTTGCTGAAGCCAGGTGTCTTTCGGGATGGTTCTTAGGCAGGTTGACGATATCGTGGAAATAACAGCTGGTGAGCACAACCAGTTCATCCACCGCCATCCCTTTCATAATACGCTGTGCAGTCAGCCAGACGCGCCGTAAATGGGCGATGTCGTGCGCTTTATCATCCTGCGGCCAGGTCTCAAACAGCCAGCTTTCAAAGCGGGTTTGCCAGTGGGTTAGTGTCATAGCCTTCTCCCTGTAATGTAAAATTGCAGAGACGTCAGCGGCCTTGCTTCACCGCGGCGCCACCGGCGATAAAAATGCGATCTACTTCATGTTTATAACGTTTGTCTTAACACTTCCACAACCCCTTTCCCGTTACCTTCGTCGCCCGCCATTATCAGGTGGCGCGTTTTTAACCAAAAAGATAAACGCTTATAATGTTGTTTTTGCAATAAGTTACCAGCATTTTGTTGCACAGTAAGTTAGAATCAATGCCGGTCGGTCGTTGTTTTTAGCTCATGCCATCATCAGAAAGCTCCGATAATACACCCTTGCGGCTACTGTAAGGGATTGTAAAGGCGGCATATGTCAAATTTATGATGGCCCGGATAATCCGGCGCTAACCGGCCTTCCGAACCCGATCCTGGCCACCCGTCGCACACAGAAAGCGAGAGCGCAGAACGGGTTCAAAAATAAACAAGCACGGCTAATGATTGCATACTTTTTGTATACACTTTTCACTACAGGCTAACAGCATATGCCGGATCCCTTTTCGCCTGACGGCGGCGAGCGGGTCTTAACTAATAAGAAACAGGGGTCAAACCATGAAAGAACGCCCGATTTTGTTTAGCGATCAACGGGTGCGAGCACTGCTCTCAGGCCAGCAGCGCCAGACCCGACGCATTATGAAGTCACAACTTTTTGGTCCAGGCCAGGATAACCATGAAGGATGCTACGGGATTGATGTTCTGAACAATCACTTGCAGGGCAACCGCGTGATGGGCATGGAGAACTTGAGCTACCACTGCCCTTACGGTCAGCCTGGCGATCGCCTGTGGGTAAGAGAGACCTGGCGCGGCCCGGTGGTTCCCGTAGAAGAGATGGCCAACTACGAGCGCAATCCGGCCCAGTTTAAATCTTCCGCCTGGTGCCGCTATCGTGCCGATACCAGCGAGTTCTCCAGCGCAGGCGAAGAAGACGAGCATTTTGGCTGGCAGGCCGGCATCCATATGCCGCGCTGGGCAAGCCGCATTGATTTAATGGTGACCGCCGTTCGGGCAGAGAAAATTCAGGATATCAGCGACGATGATGTGCTGGCCGAAGGCGTGCAGACAGACTCCCATTTTCTGAATAACTTCTTCACCATGCACAACGAGGTCGTTTCGCCCAAGGATGCCTACCGCAAGCAGTGGGCATTGCAGTATGGCGGCACCAGCTGGGAAGTGAACCCCTGGGTGTGGGTTATTGAATTCGAGCGTATATAACGCTGCCCGCAGGCTCCGGCTGGTCTGGGCCGCCGGGGCCTGAATATCTCGCTTCGTC
Organism: Erwinia sp. TECH1; assembly: GCF_054057575.1. Lineage (NCBI taxonomy): Bacteria > Pseudomonadati > Pseudomonadota > Gammaproteobacteria > Enterobacterales > Erwiniaceae > Erwinia > Erwinia sp. TECH1. Next base: position 2,975,587 of record NZ_JBSRZK010000001.1, read on the forward strand.
ACAGAAAATCGCTGAAAAGCTTGCTTAAGTTCGCTCTGCTGTTCCATGCTGCTGTGCCCTTTTATATGGCCTGCTCGCCGGAGACTGCGCCAAGCGATCCGCCGAGGCAGGGTGAGGTTTTTCTGCTGTGGGTTGCATCATGATTAAATGGTTCCGGAAATCCAACGATGCTGTGTTCGACGCGCTGCCCTGGCAGCAGGCGTTAGCTATTCCGCTGCTTGGCGCGCTGAATGACGCCGAGCGGCAACAGCTTATCCAGCTGGCCACGCGCTTCCTACAGCAGAAACGGCTGGTGGCGCTACAGGATTTCGCGCTGGATGAGCTGAAGTCGGCCCGGCTGGCCCTGCTGTTCTGTCTGCCGGTACTTAATCTGGGTTACGACTGGCTGGACGGGTTTCACGAGGTGCTGATCTATCCCGCGCCTTTTATCGTTGACGACGAATGGCAGGATGAGTTTGGCCTGGTGCATCGCGAGAGTATGGTGCAGTCGGGCCAGAGCTGGCAGCAGGGTCCGGTGGTGCTCAACTGGCTGGACGTGCAGGATTCGTTCGATCTTTCCGGCTATAACCTGATCGTTCACGAGGTTGCCCACAAGCTCGACAGCCGGGGCAGCGACCATGCCAACGGCGTGCCGGCTATGCCGCTGCGTCACGTCGCGGCGTGGGAGCACGAGCTGAATGCCGCGATGACCAGTATTGCAGAAGAAATCGAACTGGTCGGCGAAAATGCCGCAACGATTGATGCCTATGCGGCCAGCGATCCGGCGGAGTGCTTTGCGGTCCTGTCGGAATATTTCTTCAGCGCTCCTGAGCTGCTGAACGATCGCTTTCCTGCGCTTTATCCGCATTTTTGCCGCTTCTATCGCCAGGATCCGCTTTTGCGCAACGGCGCGGGCGCAGTACATTAGCTGCGCGCCCTGTTTTAAAGATAGCCAGTTGAAAGGGCTGGACTTTTTTCCTGTTGACACGCCGGTCCGCCCTCGCTACTATGCGCCCCATCGAAACCGATTCCTCTGTAGTTCAGTCGGTAGAACGGCGGACTGTTAATCCGTATGTCACTGGTTCGAGTCCAGTCAGAGGAGCCATATTAAAGAAGCCCGCTCAAGGAAACTTGAGCGGGCTTTTTGCTTTTTTATATTCTGATGCCTGGCTGTACCACCCGCTCCAACCTGTCCGAGTAAAAGCCTTCCTGTGCTTTTGGTTTTACTTTTCGCAATGGGAAAAATGGGTGGTCAATTCTGAGGGTAAATTAGTTCGGTAATGGGGTTACCTGGTATAGACCTACCGACGCGCATCTACCGGAACGTAGTCACTCTACAACTGAGCTAAGTGAGGTTCAGTATTGCGCAGCTATGTATTTGCAAATTTTATGATACACAAGAATAGTTTACCCCTTCTTCAATAAGGGAAAAAACTTCATCAAGGACATCATAATAAGTGACTTCAGCTTCTCGTTCTTTCCAGATGTCATAAGCTGAACTGTAAACAAATTCCAAAATAGTCGCGATAGTTTGTGGTCTGATATCTTGTAAAGGATCGACACCCATTTTGCGTGCAATCAACGTAGTCAGCCCCTCTTTTTTTGTTTTTAACATGCCGACATTCTTTGCCTTAATGAGGGGATGATTTCTGATTAAATCTCTCAATGTTTTAAATCTTTTGGGATCGATGCCGAACGCGCCTTCTTCACAACCTCTGGTGACCATAACAGATGCTCTGCGTAGCGCGGTCAGGATAGGCTCGCTTTTCGGACGTTCCGCTAACGCTGTGATAATTTCTTCATACTCGACAATTTCATAGTCCAGGATCACGTCTTCTTTACAGGAAAAATAACGGAAAAATGTACGGGAAGAGACTTTAACTAGATCGGTAATGTCTTTGACTGTCGTATTATCGAACCCTTTCTTAACAAAAAGTCGATACGCCGCCTCAATCAGATCTTCTCGTAGCTGCATTTTTTTTCTTTCTCGATGACTGATCACGTCTCTCACAAAGCACTCTCGCTGAATCGTTGATTACTATTTCAATTTTATGAATTTTCTGCTCTGAATTCTGTTAAAAACCGCCAGGTTAAATCCAGATCTTCTCTGCCATTTTTGCACATAGCGACTGTCTTTTAAACAAATGTTGTCACCCAAAGACAAATGTCATACACTGCCATTTGTCATATAGTGACAATATTACTGATAAATCCTTTAAATTCAATTTTTTAGGTAACTCAATGAAATACATTCCTATAGAAATCTCTTACGATTTGCCAAAGAAGCAAGAACTACCAACAAACATCGCCAAATGGACCATCACTCCCGGACGGGCTGTATTACTAATCCATGATATGCAAAATTTTTTCCTCAGATCATTTAGTCAGGAGCTGCGAGCAGACTTGATAAAGTCCATTGCCTCAATGAGGCAATGGGCAGTGGAAAACAACGTGCAAATCGCTTACTCGGCTCAACCCGGAGGAATGACAGAAAAACAGAGAGGCTTACTAAAAGACTTTTGGGGGTTCGGCATGGAAGTCTCTGCCGCTGACAGGGAAATCCCTAAAGAAATTGCTTCATCGGAGAAAGATTGGGTATTCACCAAATGGCGGTACAGCGCGTTCTTCAAATCCGATCTTTTGGCGAAAATGCGTCGTTCTAAGCGGGATCAACTAATTATTACTGGCATCTATGGTCATGTGGGTATCTTAATGACCGCTCTCGAATCTTACACCAATAATATAGAGACCTTTATTGTTGCTGATGCCATTGCTGATTTTTCAATAGAAGAGCATCGTATGATGTTGAATTACACCTCCAAATGTTGCGCGGTTATTATAACTAATGGAGATATTATTAAATGAACCCCAAAATAAATACTCATGAAATAAATAAACATTTTTCACCCATATTCTCTGATAACCCTCCGCCTTTCGCCATTATATATCGCCCGGAAACGAACCCTGATTTATTGGATATCTTTATCGGTAATGTGACGGCTTACGAAACATTAGACGATATTCCCATCGGATGTGACGAGCACGAATTAAATAATGGACATGATGTTCTGGTGTTAATTCCCTATCAACAAATAAAAGAAAGAAATTTTGATTATGTGAATGATCAGACACCATTAATTGCAATCAAGATAGACAAGCACACCACACTTAGTAAGGCTGATATACTAGAAAACCTAAAAGACACATCGATTAATTTAAATAATGAACGCTATGACATAAGTGATGATGAATATAAAGATACAGTAAGAAAAATCATCTCTGATGAAATTGGCCAGGGTGCGGGAGCGAATTTTGTACTGAAAAGAGAATACTCGGCTACTATAGAGAATTACAATATTACCAAAGCATTTTCAATATTTAAAAACCTTCTAAATCTGGAATCTGGAGCGTATTGGACATTTATCGTTTATACCGGAGAGCAAGTACTCGTTGGAGCAACGCCTGAGCGCCATATCACCCTATCCGAACAAATCGTGACCATGAACCCGGTTAGCGGGACCTATCGTTACTCAAAATCAGGGTTATCCGTCAATGGAATTATGAATTTCCTTAATGATAAGAAAGAAACCGAAGAACTCTTCATGGTGGTGGACGAGGAGTTAAAAATGGTTTCCAATCTTTGCCTTTCAGGCGGTACGCTCTACGGGCCTTATATCAAAGAAATGGCAAATCTCGCGCATACTGAATATTTGATAAAAGGCCGCACATCATTAACCCCCACAAAAATTCTTAAAGAAACATTGTTTGCGCCAACTGTTACGGGCAGTCCACTGGAAAATGCTTGCCGTGTGATCAAAAAATATGAACCACAAGGCCGCGGCTATTATAGTGGTGTTATTGCGCTTATCACTCAATGTCCGAACCAAACCCCAGAATTAGACTCCTCAATTATTATTCGGAGTGCACATATCAATCATCAAGGTAGGTTAAGCTTTAGTGTCGGCTCAACGCTTGTGCGCCATTCTGATCCAGAATTAGAGTACCTGGAAACAAAGGCAAAAGCTGCCAGTATGTTAACCGCCATTCACAAGGTTGACCCGGTGAATAAAATTAGCCCAAAAGCTCGAAGATACGGTATTAATAATAATATTTTGGTGATAAAAGCACTTAAGCAGCGAAATAAATCTATCTCAAAGTTTTGGCAACAAGAACGGTATCGTTCTAACGTCAATATGAATCCAGATCTAGCTGGTTTAAAGACGTTGATCATCGATGCAGAAGATACTTTCACGTCTATGTTGTGCCAATTATTACAGTCTCTTGGCCTTCACGTTAAGCTAAGGCGGTTTGACGAACCTTTTAACGTTCATGACTATGACCTGTGCGTATTAGGTCCGGGACCAGGTGACCCTAATAATCAGGGTGATATACGAATATCCGCGCTCAAACGCACCATCACAGCGTTACTTAAAAACAAATCGAAATTTCTTGCTATCTGCCTGAGCCATCAAGTTTTATGTGCTCATTTAGGGTTAAGTGTATTTTTAAAAGATCATCCCAATCAAGGAACGCAAAAACAAATCGATCTGTTTGGAAATATCGAGCATGTAGGTTTTTATAACTCTTACTCTGGCAGGTCAAAAAATAAAGATATGTTGATTAAAGAGATAGGCATGATTGAAATCAGTCGGGATGAGTACAGCCACGAAATCCACGCCCTACGCGGCGATAATTTTTCATCGATGCAGTTTCATCCTGAGTCTATTTTAACCCTGGAAGGTGTTAGAATTCTTTCTCAAAGAATATTAGAAATAGTCAATGCAAATAGATCATTAGCTTACAGATAATTTGACATATATGTATTAATATAGGGTGCTTTTATGAATCAAAAAAACAATGAAATATGCTTTGATGAAAATAGCGAGATTAGAGCAGGAAAAAAAGAATGGTTTGGTTTATTTACGGTTCTTGCGCTCGTTCTTCTTGTGGCTATGGATGGCTCAGTTCTTTATCTGGCGATGCCAAAGATCACATCAGCAATTCTACCCACCGCCGATCAATCTTTATGGATACTGGATATCTACGGTTTCGTTGTCGGTTCCTTACTGGTCGCCTTTGGTAACATAGGTGACCACTATGGCCGTCTAAAGCTCATCATATGCGGGGCTATCACATTTGGTATAGGATCAACCACTGCTGCCCTCTCAACAAGCTCTGAAATGCTCATCATCAGTCGTGCTGTTATGGGATTAGGAGGAGCAACCTTATTGCCATCGGGACTGGCAATACTAAGCAATTTATTCTTAAACCCAAAGCAGCGCTCACAAGCTATTGGAATTTTTGCGGCAACATTTGCCGCCGGGTTTGCCATTGGTCCTATTATTGGTGGATTGCTTCTTAGCCGATTTGAATGGGGATCAGTATTTTTTATCAACCTTCCGGTTATTGTTCTTTTTCTAATTTTCTCGCCTATGGTGCTTACTGAAGTGAAAGTATCAAACTATGGAAAAATAGATGTCTTCAGCCTCGTTTTATCTTTTGTTGGCATTTTACTATTTACATACTCACTTAAAACCGCCGCTGCCTACGGTATATCTGGAGATCAGCTACTCATCGGCTCCTTAGGACTAATTAGTCTGCTAGGGTTTGTTAAAAGACAAGGCTATGTTAGCTATCCGCTCCTCGATCTGTCTTTATTTAAAGACCGCGTTTTTTCTATTGCTATTGCTACCGGACTATTGTCTCTTGTTGTCTGGTCTGCCAGTGGATACCTGACCGGTATTTACCTTCAATCTGTTCTTAATTTCGATGTTTTCACTGCAGCCTTATTTGCTTTACCAGGTGCAGTTATTTTAACGGCAACCTGTATCTGGACGAATAAAATAGTAGATCGTATTGGCAGAAAGAATGCTTTAGTTTTAACGCATTTAATGATCAGCGCGGGCGTGGCGATTTTGCTTCTGACAAATACCGAATATGGTGTCTTTGCCGTCATTGCTTCCACAATGGTTGCTGGTGTCGGCTATGGCCTGTCCTTTAGTTTGGTGGCTGAGATTGCAGTTTCCGCTGTGCCGCCTGAACGTGCCGGTGCCGCCGCTTCTCTGGCTGAAACAAGTAACGAGATTGGTAATGCTTTAGGAATTACTGTATTGGGCTCTTTAGCTGCATTTTATTTCAGATTAACTGGACCAAACATCGCTGGAACATTAAATGAAACTTTAAATCATACGGAGCTGACGACGGAAGCCATTGATAACGCCCAACAAGCCTTCATTGGTGGGATGCATATTGCTGTGGGTGTAGCTAGTGTATTGACATTAATCGTCGCTGTTTTAGCGATGATCTGGGTACCTAAAACTATTTCTGAATAAACCACATGAATGATAACGACAAAAGGAAATTAAAATGCGCCTGGCTCACGTTATAAATAAAGTATTTGAAAAATATTCAGAACTCCCTGCAATTGGCGAAAGAGATTATGAATATCAAACCGATCCACTGAATAATGCAGTTATCATGAATTTACTACCTGGATATAGGACGCAAACGTTCAAACAACTGCAAAATAGAGTTGAGACAATTGCCAGCGAGTGGCATCATCATGCAGCTTGTCCGTTAAAAGACGGTGACAGGGTTGCTATTTTAGCATTTACAAGCAGTGATTATGCGGCTATCGATATTGCCTGTACAAGACTTGGTGCCGTTTCCGTTCATTTACAAACCAGCTCCGCGAAAGGGCAGATGGAAGCCATTATACAAGAAACTGAACCGACGATTATTGCGGCCAGCATTGAATATATTGCCATTGCGGTTGAACTGGCTAAAGTAACCTCTTTAGTCAAGCGTGTGGTGGTATTTGATTACCATGAAAAGCTTAGCGCTCATGTTAATCAGGTCAGGGAGTTAAACTTAAAACTTGAAAAAGCTCAAGCTCCATTCTCGATTGAACCATTAAATAATATAATTAACGCTGCTGCTGTTTTACCCTCGGCGCCGTTCCCTGATGACACACACGACGATCCGCTGTCAATGTTGATTTACACCTCTGGCAGTACTGGGTCACCGAAAGGCGCCATTTATACCGAGCGATTAGCCTCTGGAATGTGGGGTGGGAATTGGTCGAAAATCTTCTCTGCTAAAATCGCTACAAACATTCATTACATGCCAATGAGCCACGTTGCCGGACATTCATCACTAAAAAATAACCTGGCCAGGGGGGGGATTAGCTGCTTTACGTCCAAAAGCAACTTAGCCAGCTTCTTTGATGATATTTCACTCGTGAAACCCACTGAATTATCTCTTGTTCCGCGGGTTTGTGAGATGATTTATCAGCAGTATCATAGCGAATTGATTAAACGCAAATTGGCAGGAGATGACCGTAAGGGCATTGAGTCAGATTTAAAAGAGCACATGCGAACTACACTTTTGGGGGGAAGAATTGAATGGGCAGGCTGCGCGTCGGCACCACTATCTAAAGATTTATATGTCTTTATTGAATCAGTACTTAAAATAAAACTGCATAATATTTATGGCTCTACGGAGGCTGGTGTCATTTGGGTTGATAATAAGTTGCTAAGCCCGCCAATCAGTGACTATAAAATTATAGATGTACCTGAACTGGGATACTTTACCACCGATTTACCACACCCGCGCGGAGAATTAATACTAAAAACAAAATCAATCATTCCAGGGTATTACAATCAAGTTGAATTAAATAAAGAATTATTCGACCAGGACGGCTATTATGTTACAGGAGATATAGTAGAAGAAATTGGGCATCAACATCTACAATTTATCGATCGTAGAAAAAATGTTATTAAACTCTCGCAGGGAGAATTCGTCGCTATTTCTAACCTTGAGGTTATATTTAGCGCCAGCCCATTGATTCGACAGATATTTATACATGCCAGAAGCGAGTGGTCAAGCTTACTAGCTGTTATTGTTCCCACAGATGATATTTTGAATAAATATAAACATAGTGACCGGGAATTAAAAAAATCATTAAGAGAATCGATGCGGAAAATTGCAAAAGATTACAATTTAAGACCTTACGAAATTCCAAGAGATTTTGTTATTGAGTTAGTCCCATTTAGCCAATTCAATGGCTTACTTTCTGAACATGGGAAACCAATGTGGCCAAAATTAAGAGAGTATTACCACACCACACTTAATAAATTGTATGAAAAGCTGTCTGATAATGAACTCAATGGATTATTCAATATTTATAAGGTGAAAGATCAGCAAAGCACGCTTGAAACGGTTATGCAGATAGCAAACAACATGGTTGGCGATATTGAAGGCGCAAATATCGAGCCCTCTGCTAATTTCAGAGATATTGGTGGCGACTCCTTGTCAGCCGTCAATTTCTCTCTGACCTTAGAAGAAGTTTTTGATATTAATATGCCTATAGATAAAATTGTTGGCCCGCTCTATTCCTTAAATGACATAGCCAAATACATTGATTTTAGACATGACCACAATAGCACCCGGCCTGATTTTTCCACTATACACGGTGTCGCGCCTACAGAGGTCTATGCTGGCCAATTAACGTTGAACAAGTTTATCGATAAAACGATATTGGAACAGTCAAGCCATTTTAACATAAAAAGAAAGACTACAAAAAAAATTCTTCTGACGGGTGCCAGTGGCTATTTAGGTCGCTTTATTTGCCTGAAACTGATGGAAGATTTAAGTCAAGTAAATGGCGAGTTAGTTTGTATCGTACGCGGCAAAGATATTCATTCCGCAAGACAGAGACTGGAAAGCGCCTTTGGTGCACCTGATGGCGTATTAGCCGGACATTTTAGGTCACTTGCTGATAAATGCCTTATTGTGATCGCTGGTGATATTTCAGAACCACGGCTTGGCTTGGATGACGAATCATGGGAATATCTATCAGATGAAATTGATACCATTTATCATATTGGTGCTTTAGTTAATCATGTGCTGCCCTATAGCCGTCTTTTTAATGCTAATATTTCAGGCACCGTTGAACTTATTGAACTTGCATTGTCAAAACATATAAAAAAAATAGTTTTCATGTCAAGTATTGCTGTTGGGGCTCAGACACAGTTAGATGAATATACCGACATTAGAACTGACATTCCCTATCAAAAGATCACCAGTGACTATGCCAGTGGCTATGCTATCAGCAAATGGGCTGGAGAAATCTTGTTAAAAGAGGCACATGACGCCTACGGCCTCCCAATAACAATATTCAGATCAAGCATGATCCTGGCGCACAGTCACTATGAAAGGCAACTTAATGCGACTGATATGTTTACCCGGCTCGTTGCTAGTATTATCAATACCGGTATTGCACCAAGCTCTTTTTATCAACCTTATGAGGAACTCATGCCTCATTATGATGGCTTACCAGTAGATTTTACGGCATCCTCTATTGTGGCTTTAGCGAACCATAATGCGGACAGATATATTACATATAATCTGGTTAATCCACATCATGATGGTATTTCTCTGGACACTGTCATTAACTGGTTAATCCAATGGGGTATAAATATTAAGAAAATTGTTAATTATGATGACTGGCTGAAGGAGTTTGAAGCAGCAATGAGTACTCTACCTGATACTTTGAAAACACAGTCATACCTTCCTCTATTATACGGAATTAAAAAGCCACAAGATGTTATTTCTGGTTCGATTATCCCCTCGCACCGATTTTCAAGCACACTTAAAGAGTTATCACTTGACATTCCATCCATTACGCCTGCACTAATCAGAAAGTATATTTTTGATTTACGGCAGTTGGGAATGATACCTGAGAAATAGCAAGTTATTTGGCATGATTGCAAAGATCTAGCCATTAATAATTCAGCGCTGAATGCGTGGCATAAATTTATTCAAAGGCCGTCATTTTACCCAAAACATTATTTTGTGGACGGTTCGCAGGTTATACCAATATGGCATCAGCTATCGTGTACTGCCGTAAATGCTGGCTTAACGTAGCGTGGATGTCGAGCAATTAACACGTTATATCTGGGCTCAGCATTAGCACAGGAGACGGAAAGGCGATTACGCTGATATCGGCGTGAGCCTTCCGTTTTCTGCTCCTACATCTCTTAATGAAAAGTACATAAAAGGTCAACGGCAGGTGGGCTTACCTATATCATGCCGTCAGTATCAGAGACATAAACATTGATTCTTTACTCATACTGAAATAGTAAAGCGGTATCGCTTTACCGGAATACTCCTTAATAACACGAAAAGCGGTCAAATAAAGCGGCTTACCAATATCGACAAATCTCCTACCTACGGGGCGTATTGAAGGATGAAGTAAAACGCCACCGGATGTGGAGTACAGGCAGTTCAAATAATATAACGACGTTAGCGAATTCATTCAAGAAAAACCTGAAATGAACAATCAATGCCACGTTGGGATTGAAATTGATAAAGACTACTTACGCCATCATTAAATATTAATGGTAATAGAAGTAACGCAGGTGTCGCGAAAAGTACGTGCAGAATAATTTTACATTGCTAATTCTTTGGGAAATATTACTTTGGTGAACATATTTTTTGAAATATAAGGCTTTATCGTGAGGGGAAATTTTAGCTATTTTCGCATTGCAACAGATCCCTTGAGCATATCTGGATAACTATATTTTTATCAATCACAAATGAAAATTCATCCAAACCAATTTAAAAATAACCTTCATTTATTTTAAAAGCGCATGCCCTGCTCATTACCTACCAGCCTTGCTGTTTGGAGCGTCGGAGTACAGAGCTAGTGCTGCACGATAAAGGGCCTCATCTATTTATTGTGGAAATATATAAAGTGCGATAAAGGCTTTACAACTTCAACAGATTACCTCCTGCTCCCCTTCAAAAGGCGGTCTTACCTGTTGGCTTCACGTTACGCCCGCTGAAAATCCAACAACTTTAGCCGCCAAAATTTAACAAAGGCATCATACTTGCTGTCAGAGCACAGATGCGTTCACCAGTCGCTCAGATCGCGATAGCAGGACGCTTTTTTAGCGGCAGCGGGCTGACAGGATGGCTTTTTGCGCCCCTTGCATCGAGAATAGCGCCCTGAAACAGTCATTCACGGAATAAAAAGAGGTTATAACATGCAACAAGGACCCTTAACGGCTGAAGAGCTGGAATGGCTCGATAATATTCTGGCGCAGTACGGCACCGATGACGCGGTGCTTGATGCCTCAGAACTGGATGGATTGTTAACCGCCCTGCTCTCTTCGCCGGAACCTGTCTCCGACGAGCGTTTGCAGGCCATTATTTGGGGCGGCGAAAACAATCTTCCGCTTTGGAATGAAACAGACCAGCAGCGTTTCACCGAACTGGTGACGCAGCATCAGAACGATATCGCCGAGCGGCTGAAAGAGTATCCCGAGCAGTTCGAGCCGCTGTTCGGCACCAGCAGCGAGGAAGATCTGGAAGTCACTATCGTGGAAGAGTGGTGCATTGGCTATATGAAAGGCGTAGCGTTAAGCGACTGGTCGGCGCTGCCGGATCACCTTAAGCCTGCGCTCCATGCCATTGCACTACATGGCAAGGAAGAGCACTTTAGCGAGCTGGAAAAAATGACGGCGGAAGAGTTTGAGCAAAGCGTGGAGGCTATTAGTCACGCCGCGCTGGAGCTGGCCGGCAACTGGCCGCTGCACTAAAAGCGAAGACGTGCCGCGTTGCTGAAGACGCGGCACGCTAAAGCGCACAGTTCATTCCAGTAGCTGTAGCGCAGCGTCAGGCGGTAGCGATTATTTTTCACCGTAGCCCCTTGCGCGCAGCCAGCTCATCTCAAAGCCGTACAGCTGGCCGATCGGCAGCAGCGATTCACTCAGCCTTGACGGATCGATGCTCTCTTCGGGTGTAACCGATGGCGTAAACCAGCCGGAAAAGGCGGCAAAATACTTTTTCAGACGAGACATAAATTTCTCCTGCAAAGCGGATAGATGCGTTAAGCGGATTTAACCGCAGGTGCGCCTGGCAGGGAAATATCCACTTCTTCCAACCTTTCCCAAAAATCAGCTTAGGGTTTTTATGGTATTCTTGTCCGCTTCAGCCGCTCAGGCTCTGGATCACGGATTAACTGATTTGCTATGCCCGCACTTGCCAAACGAAAAAACGACCCGGAAGGGTTAAAGAAACGTATTCTTGCCGGCGCGCTGGCTACTTTTGCCGAATTTGGTTTACAGGGCGCGCGCATGGAGCAGATCGCCGACCACGCCGACACCACTAAACGTATGGTGGTCTACCACTTTACCAATAAAGAAAACCTGTACATGGCGGTGCTGGAACAGGTCTACCAGGCTATTCGCCAGCACGAAACCGAGCTGAACCTGACCGAACTGCCGCCGCAGCTGGCGATGCAAAGGCTGGCGGAAGCGAGTTTTGACTATCATCTCTCCCATCCCGACTTTATGCGCCTGGTATGCAGCGAAAACCTGATGCGCGGCCGCTATATCAGCCAGTCTGCGCGCATTAAGACGTTAAATCAGAGCGCGCTTAACGTGCTGGAAGAGATCTTAACGCGGGGCAAAGCCGACGGCGTTTTCGACCCCAACGTCAATACGGTGGACGTGCACCGCCTGATTAGCAGCATCTGTACGCATAATGTCTCTAACCGCTACACCTTCAATACGCTGTTTGGCGATAACGAAAGCGAACAGCAAAGTATTGCCCGCAATCGCCAGCTGGTAGTGGATGCCACGCTGCGCTATCTGCGGCCCGGTGCCGCATAAGGTTGTACAACTTACAAATATGTTGTACAACTTTTTTACCCTGAACCGCTGTTGTTCCAGGGTGATTCAGCTACGCTTACTGAGGTTAACCCCTTTAGTTCGTCCCGCATTTTATCTATTGAAAGGCCTCACGCCAGGAGTTGCCAATGGCAAGCGAAAATTCCGGTTACCCACGCCGTAAGCCGGATGCCGAAGAAGGCAAAATAATGAACTGGGCGCAGAACGCGACGCTGGCCGACAGCCACGCCGTCAGCGCCCCCAAAACGGAAGAAGAGCTGTGCCGCCTGATTGCTGCCAGCCGCGGTAAAATCCGCGTAATGGGCAATAAAATGTCGCCTGGCCGCGTGCTGAAACTGGCCGCCGCAGGCGATACGCTGCTGGATTTGCGCCATCTGCGAGGATTAATCGCGATGGATGAGAACAGCGCGACCTTTGCGGGCAGCACGCCCATGCATGAGATTTATGAAATCCTCAGCGCCGAAGGCAAAATGCTGCCCTCCTCGCCCGGTGTTATCGCCGCGCAAACGCTGGCGGGCGCGCTGGCGACCGGCACGCACGGTCAGGGTCTGCAGCAAAGCTCTATCGCCGACGAGGCGCTGAGCATTCGCATGGTGCTGGCCGACGGCACGGTGGCGGATTTCAATCGCGATCATCCGTTCTTTCACGCCGTGCAGCTGGGCGTGGGCGCGCTGGGCATTGTGACCCAGGTAACGTTGCGCACGCGATCTTCGCTGATCTACACCTGTTATAAAAATGCGGTCAGCGGCGATACCCTGGAGCAGGATATCTATGACTGGAACCATAACTATGCGCTGAGCAAAGCCTGGTGGTTCCCTAACGAAAATCAGGTGCACGTCTGGACGGCTCGCGAAGCCGATAGCGAAGAGATTGCGCAGTATCGCGCCAATAATAACGATCTGGTGAAGCAGGAACAAACCAGCGATGCGATGAACGAAACCATCGACCAGACGCTGGAACATATGCGCAGCGATACCAAAATCGTGGATGAAAACGGCAAGCCGTTCCGCACCGTCACGCGTTTTAAAGATTTCTCCGACGTAACCGGCGACGTTTACCAGGTGTTCTGTCGCGGTATCGCTACGCCGCAGATCAACGTTGAAATCGGTATTCCCATGTCGCGCGTGGGCGAGGTCATCCGTAAGATTAAAGACTGGCACAGCGAAACGCAGCCGCATATGCACTACCCGATTATCTTGCGCTGTACCGGCCCTTCCGCCAGCTGGCTCAGCCCGGCTTACGGCGTAGATACCTGTTTCTTTGGCTTTGTGGTTTATTACGCCGAAGACGGCTCGCTTTCTGAAGAGGGCGTCAGCTTTTTGCAGGCCATCGAGCGGGTGCTGGCGGCGGAAGGCGGCAGACCGCACTGGGGCAAATACTTTGACGAGTCGCTTTACCACTGGCCGGAAATTTACCCGCAGTGGCAGGCGTTTCGGCAGGTTCGCGAGACGCTGGATCCGCAGCATAAATTTGATAATGCGTTTACCGCAGCACTGTTTGATTAATTAAGGAGAATGCCAATGAAGGCATGGGCAACCCTGCTGACGCAGCCGGGCTATCTGGTGGGCGTCAGCGCGTTGAATCGCTCGCTGAAAAAAAGCGGCAGCCGCTATCCGCTGGTGGTAATGGTCACGGAAAATATCGACGCCCAAAGCCGGCAGATCCTGGAGCAGGAAGGCTGCCTGGTGCGGGAAGTGCAGCCGATCAGCCCCGACAGCAGCCTGGAGCAGCACTACGCCAACGCGCGCTTCTCCGAAGTGTGGACCAAGCTGGCCGCCTGGCAGCTGACGGAATTTAAGCGTATCGTTTTCTTAGATGCGGACATGCTGGTGGTGCAGAACATGGATGAACTCTTTGCCTTGACGCTGGCAAAAGAGAGTATCGCCGCGTGCCACGCCTGCCGCTGCAATCCTAACAAGATCCCGAGCTACCCGAAAAACTGGACGCCGGAAAACTGCTTCTATAGCTACTGCCGGGGCGTGGATCATACGGAGCAGCCTGACGAAGTGGATAATTATCTGAACGGAGGTTTTCTGGTGCTGACGCCGGATCGCGCCGTCTATGACGATATGCTGCAAAAGCTGGCGGAGGTGAAGGATTTGTCGCGCTATCTGTTTGCCGAGCAGGATTTTCTTAACGACTACTATCATCAACGCTGGCGGCCGCTGCCCTATATCTATAATGCGCTGAAAACCCTTCCCTTCCAGCACAGCGCCATGTGGCACCTGCCTGAAGTGAAGAATATTCATTACATTATCGATAAGCCGTGGGAGCGTCAGCCTAATCCTGACGATCGCTACTACTCGCTGAATAAAATGTGGTGGGAGATTGCCGGTTAACAGACCACAACGTTGGTGGTGTGCGGCAGCGCCATCATCTGATCGCCGCAGGTAAAAATCAGGTCGATCGGCTGAGGGAAAGAGTGTACCCGCTCACGCAGGTAATGCAGAACCGCTTTCGGCAGCTTTGGCGCAACGGCGCGAGACTCACGCAGGGCCGGGCCGCTTAAGCGCAGCGTCAGGCCGCCGCTTAGCGCAGGCACCTCAATAATCACGGTAGCGGGCGCGTCGCCTGGCGAAAATTCCGCAATGGCCATGTCGGAAGCGGCATGAAGCAGCGCCACCGACGCTTCCGCTTTGGCCGTGGTTCTGGCGCCAAAACGCTGTAGATTTTCCAGCATCGCCTCGTCGCCGAGCGAGCTGTCCAGCCAGAACGGCGTTTCCCGATCCACCAGCGTCATTAAAATAGCCGTTGCCGCAGGCGAAGCGTTGCCCCATACCGGGATTTGCGGCAGCGTCACTTTTACACCGGGTTCGCTTATCGCTTTCAGAATAAGGCGGAAGGCGCGCTGCGAATCGGCAAAAGAGTGGCTGAAGCTGGCAATCAAAGTCATAAATTTTCCTGTGAGATAATAGGCTGGTTGGTCGGCCCGCAGAACGGACGGCAACGGAATAGCCGTTAAGTTTTTAAGCATGGCAGAAAAAAATGACAGCGACGTTAAAAATGCGTGGCGTTCTGATGAAAATCAGACTGGGCCGTCCCGTCAGCCTTCAGCGCTGCGCATCCGGCGTCAAAAACAGCATTCTTTCGCGCTTTCTGCGCGGCAGCAGGAGATTGACCAGTTTGCCCGCTCTTTTCCACAGCAGAAAAGCCTCTGCGGCTTCCTGATAGTGTTTTTCATTCAGTTTTTTTCTGACCGTGGAATTAACGAAAGCCGTTACGCCAATATTAAAAATCAGGCTGCAAAGCGCGTCATATTGATTCTGGCTAAGCGGCACGGCGACATGCTTTGCAATAGCCTGCTCGACGACCGCTAAATCTTTGCGCAGCAGCTCGGTGGATTTTTCCGCGCTGATCATCATCTCTTTGCTGACGGCAACGCCATCGACGTGGCCGGTATGCCCTACGCCAATCGTCGCTATCCCGACCGAATCCAGATAGCCGCTCAGCTTCTCGCCCTCTTCCTCTTTAATAAAGCGGATACCTTTTTCGCTAATGTTCATTCTGCTTTCCGTTCTCTGTTTGCTGATTAACGCTGTTGCCCATATGCAGCGCTCGGCTGGCTGATTAATGACGGACAAACCGACGTGATTTTTAATACGCGCGGCTGTTAAACGGCGAAGGCGTATTAAAAATCACGCTGTAGTAGCCGTTAACGACTTAACAACGTGATTTGATTTAATTTATGTCAGGCGAACGGGCCGCGTCCCTTTGGCCCGCAAGGATAAATTAACGTGCCTGACGCCACAGGGTTTCTGCCAGACCCGGCGCCCAGTCAACGGCGTGGGCAACATGCGTCTGGATACAAACCCAGTTTTTACCTTGATGGGTAACGATATCGCCAGCGGTGTAAGATCCGCCCAGCACCCATGCCGGATACTGGCCGTTATCGCCGTTGTCGTCGTTGCCGTTGTCGTTGTCGTCGTTGCCGTTGTCGTTGTCGTCGTTGCCGTTAGCCAGAGTGGTGATGCTCAGTACGTTGCTCGGAACGGAAAGCAGATCCTGAGAATCCACAGCGGCAACAAAGTAACGGTAAGTGGTTTCTGCACGCAGGCCGCTGTCGGTATAGCTGAGCTGAGAAGCCGCCACGCGAGCGATTTCATCACCTTCGCGGTAAACGATGTAGCCGGCAATGGCGTTGCTGCCTTGAGAAGAACCCCACATCAGCGCAACGCTGTCTGCGGTCACGCCCATGCTGTGCAGCTGTGCTGGCGCAGTTGGTGGCGTGGTGGAGGCGTCAGGATTTTTAGTGGTCACGATAACAGCTTCGCTGCGAACGGATTCTCTGCCTGTAGCGCTGACCGCGCTGATGGTGTAGCGGTAAGCGGTGTTTGCCTCCAGGCCGTTATCCACAAAGCTCAGCTGGGTACCGTTGAAGATCATGTTGTTGTCACGATACAGACGGTAAGAAACGCCTGCGGTTGAAGAAGCGTTCCACGCCAGCGCAATGCTGCTGGTGGTGATATCGGTCGCGTGCAGGCTGGCTGGCACCGCAGGCGCAGTTTCGCCGCCGTTGCCGTTGCCCACGAAATCCAGATCGATAACCTGGTAGAACGCGTTACCGGTATCGGCAACTTCCCATACCGCCAGCAGCACATGATAGCCGCGACGCTGTGGCAGCTGGATTTCATGCGTGGTTGGGCCGGTCGGACGCAGCGTGGCGCCGTGGCTCCAGTAAGGCTGCTCGATAAATTCCGCTTTAAAGAACGGCGTGGATTCAAACTGCGCGCGGCTCAGCGGCTGGTTTGGATTCCAGTCTTCGCGGGTAATAAAGTAGTTATAGCGACGAGTGGTGTGAGCTGCGGTATAGGTCCAGACGAATTTCATGATTTCGCCTGGGGTTACCGTGTGTTTTTTCCAGTGGGTGCCTGGCTCATCCAGGAAGCGACCGTCGCCCTGGTTGGCGCTGGCGATTTCGCCGTCGCGTGGTGGCACAGCATTCGGGCTGTCGTCCGGCGCTACAGCGTCACGCAGACCGCTCTGCGCAGCCGGGAAGAATTTACCCGCTTCGCGCTGGTTCAGCTGACCGGCGTTCAGTTTGCCTTCCTGCCATGCAAAGAAAGCACGTGAAGCTGGCGTGGCGATATGACCATGGCGCAGTGCCGGACCGATGTTATTTGACATTGTTTTAAATTCCGTAGTGGTTTTGTTGGTGGAAATTGGCTGCCAGAGCGATGTAGCCAGCTCAGGCGTCCAGAAAAGGTTAGAGTCATGCTGCATGACGCAGATATAGTTACGTGACTGCCAGCTCACGCGGGCACCATCGATATAACGCACACCCGCGCGCCACTGTTCAAACTGCGGTTCAGGCGTTGGCTCTGGGGTTGGTTCCGGTGTTGGCTCAGGCGTTGGTTCCGGGGTTGGTTCCGGAGTAGGCTCAGGCGTTGGTTCCGGAGTTGGCGTCGGCCCAGGCACTACACCATCACCGGCCAGGTAGCCGTAGCGACGGATAAATTCCCAGTTGTAAGGCACGTTATCGCTGGTAAAACCGGCATCCCAGTTAACGGACCAGGTCATCAGACCCGCAACAGGCAGACCAGCGGCCTCAAGGCGAGCCAGGGCATTTTTCACATCCTGTGGATTAATGACATAACCGGTCGCTGCCGCATCGTTATTGGTTGGCAGGCCGATAATGAATTTTTCGCTTGGGATCTTCAGGAAATTACGGGTACCGGTGACCAGGCTTTCAGTCAGGTAATAGAGAAAATCTTCTTTAATCGCGTCGTTGCTTTGCGACACCCATTGGTTAATTTCATCAACCCAGACGCCGTCGCCGCCCTGGTTATAGAACTGTGGCGCAACGTAATCGTAGTAGCCTTCCAGGCCGATGATATAAGGGCTGTAATGGCCGCCATTGGTCAGGTAAGGGAATTCTGGCGCCATGCTGATGATGAAGTTCTTACCGAACTTGCGGTAGTGATCTTTCACCACGCGCAGCGCAGCAGGGATCACCGTCTGGTTATCGGCAGCGGTAATCGCAGACTGCTCCAGATCGATATCCAGGCCGTCAAAGCCATATTTATCGCTCAGCGCGATAATACGCTCGGCCAGCGCCACTTCGTCCCCGGCGTGCATTTCGATATGCGCATCGGCACCGCCCATGGAAATCAGAACTTTACGGCCCTGAGCCTGCACTTTCGCGATTTCGCTGCGGAATTCAGCATCCGTTCCTTTATACGGTTTGAAATCAGGGATGCGGTCGCTGTCATCCAGCACTTTCATAAAAGCGACGGCGATAATGTTATATTGCACAGGAATTTCGGACAGGGTCATTTCCGTGAAGCGGCCCTGTTTATAACCCTGAGCGCCTACGGCTGGCCAGTTGTGCCAGAAGCCCATAACGATTTTATTTTGCGCGGAGCGGTTTCCGGCAATCTGACCTGCCGATAAATTTTTAGAAGCTGGCATAATTCCTCCATATGCATCTGCCATGATGCATATTCCATTATGTAAAATGTTCTTTTTGTTATGCAGCCAGCAAGCAAAATAATGCGCTTACTGCATGCGTTCTATTTTATTCAGCCAGGCAAAACAGACAAACTCAATAATTGCATTTAGCTATTAATAATTGAAAAGCCTTTGTTTTATATGAATTATCTATAGAAGCGCCTCGTCATTTAGTTTTATTTAAACCCTGAATAAACACCTTTGATTATTCTATTTACTTTTTAAATTACAGTATAAGAATTTATATGTTTAGCTGTTATTTAATTTTATAACCTTGTGCAAACACCAGCAAAGGCATTCCATTACATCGTCATTTCATTTTGGTAATTAATCAGGGAAAGGAGCAGTAGATGCGGCCAGAGATTCAGGTGGGCAAATAAAATAAAAATAAATATTGCGTTATTTTATGCAAGAGTAACATGAAAAAAAACCGGCCATATCAAGGCCGGTTTTTTACTAATGGGCATTAGCTGTTTATGGGTTTTAGTTCAATCGCGTAATCAAGACCGTTTACCCTTACCCGCAGGCATTCTCTGGCCGTACCAACCGACGCGGTGCTGACCACGCGGCCACGCATAATCAGGTCGTTATTATTGTTGTAACCATAGCCGACCCGATCCGTTCCTTCCCAGTGCTGCAAAAATGCCGTTACCGGCTCGGCATCCAGCACGGCCGCTTCCGCAGCAGAAACCTGCGTATAAGACTTGATAAAGCGGAAATGAACGCCGCGCGAGAAACGATCGTGGCAGTTAGTGGTGATCAGAGCGATACAGAAGCCGGTGTATTTAGCCAGCTTAACAAATATTTCCCCTCTGCTGCTGCCCAGCGATCTCACCCTGACCCGCGTCACCGGGCACGATCCTTCCGCTGCCCAGGAGGCGTTAAAGCTGCCGTTCACGTTCTGAATAGAGATTATCGCTTCGCCTTCCGGCGTGCGTGACGTGAAGTCGATTTGCGTTTCCGGCATCGCATTAAACTGAGAGGAACCGATAATGCGCATCTGCATCTGCGTGGTCCATTCCGGCATCTCAATCTCGCCCACTTTAAACCAGGTTTCCCGATCCTGACGGTTATCCATACGTTCCTGGGAAGTGATGTACTCGTAGTTCAGCGAACCTTCAATACGCGCGCCGTGGTTTTCAAGGAATATCTGCCCTTCTTCATATACAGGCAGCCAGCGCTCGCCGCTGTCAGAGAGATCCAGCCCCTCGCCGTTATGCACATTCAGCATGGTAGAAATAAGGCGCGTATGATGGCACTTGAGCGGATTTTTATTGCCTTCCAGATTCAGCGCATTGACCTTCCACTGGCCGTTGGAAAGGTCGCCGGGGAATTCGGTATGCTCAATCCAGCCGTTATGCAGCACGCACTGCGTCGCGCGCGGCAGATCGATCATTTCAGACTTCACGCCGTACTGGATATTAAAGTTGCTGAGCTCGATAGCGGTAAGGTGATCCCAGGAGCCAGCGGCGCGATCGGACCAGCGGCCATAGATAACGCTGCCGGCGCAGCGGGTGGCGTACCACTGATCGATCTTACAATCCAGCGTATCGAGCAGATCCAGCGCGCGGCCGCCCAAATCCTGGAAATGCACCCCGGTCACGCGCAGATACTGACCGCCGGGGATGATATTTTTAAAGAACCCTTTGGTTTTAGTGTTGTCCTGCCCGTTAACGATAATGCCGCTGATATAGGTCCAACGGGCGTTGACGGTAAACATGTATTCGCCGTCTTTCTGGTCAGAGAAAAGACGGGTGTTAGGGAAGTAGCCGAAGTTGACGTGGGCGCCAGAGAGACGGAAACGGTTTACCTCCTGGCCGGAGAAATCAAATTTAGAGATAAAGAAGTTACCTGCCGGAAAGCGGATGCCGACGTTTTCATGGGTACGTACATTGTTTTGACGATCCATGATGCGTGACCAGTGCCACATACGGGTAACGGCTTCCAGACAGTCCGTTTTGCCATCCGGGATAGCGCCGAAATCGACCACGGTTACGCCCGCGTTATCGGTAATATAACGTTTCCAGCGCATATTTCGGGGAGTAACGATAGTCATGCCGCCATCTTCCGGCGCCGTCTTGTCGTTAAAGTCACTGATAAAAATACCGCCGCCGTAGCCGGTTCCTGCACTATAAGAAAGCACAATAGCCAGTTCGCCGTGGGCGGCAGGCTCGTGCGCCCGTAATTCATCAATAGAGTTCAGCATAGAAAAGTTATTTTCTTCATCAGCTGAATGCGCAAGATATACAATTCTGTCGAAGTCAATAGCTTTGCCATCTTTATCAAGTACGTTTAAGTTCCTGACCATTTCATTTAACTTAACCTGTTGTGATGTTAAATTATCCTGGTTGTTGTCACCAATGACACTCATTTAAAGCCTCTTTATTAAATATATATTATACGATGGTTGCATTTTCTGATGGGTTGCAGGCTTGCATTTAATGTTGGTTTAGGTTTCCACCAAAAAACGCGGTTTAAACCATATTTCTTGCTTTAGTTTTTAGAATTGACAGGATAATAATTGAAGGCCATTCATACAATTTTAAAAAATGATGCTCACGCGTAGAAATTAGCATCTCTATGATTAGCAAAATAAAAACAGTCTTATTTTGTAAATACCCCCCATCCAGAGCTTTCGTAAGTATGCTATATTTTTCATAAATTTACGCCAAGTTAACAGTTGTTAAACGATCTGGAGGTTTTATGTTTCTGTCATCTAATCTGAAATGCTTTATTGTGCTGGCGAAAGAGAAGTCATTAAAGAAGGCTTCTGAGATATTATTCGTTACCTCTTCCCCTATTTCTCGCCGGATAAAAATATTAGAAGACGAGCTGGGATTTAAATTATTTTCACGCACGGACCATGATTTCACCCTGACCAAAAAAGGGCTGGAACTCTACGATAAAATAATGCCGCATTACGATAAGATGACGGAACTGGAAGACTATTTTTCACGAAAAAGAACCAACGTTAATATTCGCCGTGGCCTGATGATTGGTGTAGAAAACCTCAATCCCTTTTTATTCAACCTGCTGGTAAAAACCCGCAAGAAGACCGAAAGCGTCTCTTATTGTTCCTGCGATACCAAAACTTCGGTGGAATCGCTGCTTTCCGGCGAGATCCACGGCGTTATTTCCCATCGGGAAATCAACGATAACGGGATCCTGTCGATGAATTTTTTCAGCGAGCCCGCCTGCTATCTCTATTCTAAAAAGTTCCCCGATTCGCAGCTTAGCGATATAAAAAACACGCCCGTCATCATTCCTACCAATGGCTTTTACGAACACTATGTGAAAAACGCGCACGCCAAAATCCTGACTATGTGTCCTACGGCGCAGGTTATTATCGTGGATGATATTTATGATTATATTTCGCTGATTGCCAATGGCGAAGCCGTTGGGCTAATCAGTGAATCAATGGTGTCATTTTATCAAAGCAAAATAAGTAATTTCAGTGAGTTAAGTTACAGAGTCGAAAAATCATTCCCGGAGCTTAAAACCTATATCTACTATCTGAAAGAACGTGAGTTCTCTTTGAAATATGCGTTAGACACCGTTGACGCCGCACAGGTAAATGCGTGATAACAGAGACAGGATGTCTCTTTTTTAACATTCTTACAGGCTGAGGGACAACGGGAAACGCATCGGGAAAAAACTTTTTCCTGATCTGGCGGGTAAAGCATGGCGCCAGAATTAATGACTGGTATCATCCGCGACGGTGAAAAGCGAACTATCCCTGGCGTATCGCCAACCAGGGAAAATAAGAAAGGATAACGCCCTTCATAACATTTTTGCCGTCATTATGTCCGACAGCCATCAGAACTCCATCGTTTGACGAAAGATAAGCGAACGCAGCGGCACGCTGCTTTTCAGGATCGGCGATTTAATAACAATGTAGCTAAAGTATTTATCTATCCCGATTTTAGCGTCCAGAACGCTTTCAATGACTTCCTGGTAATGTTCGATGCTGCGGGTAATAAAACGCAGCAGATAATCGTATCCACCGGTAATCAAATGACACGCCATCAGTTCGTCCACCTCCCGGAGCGCGTTTTCAAAACGCATAAAGTCTTCGCGCCGGTGTCCGGCCAGCGTAACCCCGGTGAAGACGGTAACGGAATCGGTAATTTTAGGTAAATTAACGTGCGCCTCGTAACCGGTAATAAACCCTGCCGTTTCCAGACGTTTTACCCGCTGTAGACAGGGACTGGGTGAAAGCCCGACAGCGTTGGCAAGGTTTACATGACTGATGCGACCGGCCTTTTGCAGCTGTACCAGAGCAGGGATATGTAACGCCTCGCCGATATCCGGCCACTGGCGAAACACCGCTTACGCCGCCGGCTCCGCCACCAATGCCGCCCGGATAAGGCCGCGCTCCGGCTCTGATTGCTGGAGGATATTTATGCCATTGCCTGGCTCACCAGCGCGAACGCCCGCACGTCCTGCGGCTGCCAGGGAGTGCCTTTATACATGGTGATGGGCTCGTCAACCTGAACCATACCCAGGGCGACGAGCCATTCGCCCAGCCCGCAGGCGCTGTCGGTATCGATACGGACGAAGGCGCCTTCCAGACCGGCAAGCAGTTCGCTGACCAGTACTTTCCCCTGCTGTAGACTGGCACAGATAATGGGGCCGATAGCGAAGCCGTGCCCGAAGCGGCGCAGGCAGGCGAATCCCGCCGTTTGATCCTGCTCTTCCAGTACCAGAAAGCGGTCTGCGCTGGCAAAAAGCTCGGCGATCAGTGCCGGACGATGCTGCCCGTGCGCCCTGGTTTCCAGCTTGCTCAGCGCCGTCAGCTCTTCGCGGCGAGCGGGGCGCAGGCTTTGCGACGCCTGCGGTAGAACGCGTTCGCCCGGTGCCAGCGCGCGACATTGATGCTGAGCGATCGTTCCCGTGACCACAAACCCCAGCTTTTCATACAGCCCTTTGCCCATTTCCGTGGCGTGCAGGCGCAGCTGATGCCCTTCCAGCGCGGCCAGCGCCGTCTGCATAAGCTGTTTACCGATACCTTTGCCCTGCGCGCTGCCGGCGACGTTCACCAGACCAAGGGTGGCGTAGTCGCCCCAGCGCCAGTAAAGCACGGTGCCAATCAGCTCGCCGTTTTCCATCGCCGCCAGGCCTTCACCCAGCGCCAGCGCCTGCTGCCAGTCTTCACGGCGGTGCGGCCAATGTAACCGCTGCGTCAGGGCATAAGCGGCATCAAGATGCTGCTCGTTCATCGTTACTATGTTCATCCTTTTCTCCTTAAATCATGCCTGGCTGTTGCTGGCCGCTGCCGTCTGTCAGCCTGGCATAGCGGGACGGCGTGGGATCAATTACCGGCGCAGAATCGGTCGCTAAATCAGCGGCCAGTCGCCCGGCACCCGGTTCTCGCAGGAAAGGCATCAGGCCCCGTTCCAGCCTGAGGTTTTTGCGCCTGGTTTTCAATATGGGATAAAACTACCGCGCATAGCGCAGCCTTTGTACGGCACAGGTTAGGACGCTCAGCCATGTGCAACAGGAATTTATACTGTGGACGCGCAGCCATGTACAACAGAGGTTTATATTGTGGACGCGCGGCCATGTGCAACAGAGGTTTATATTGTGGACGCGCAGCCGTGCGCGGCGCAGGTTTTTTCTGCGGGCGGAGATAACAGGGCTTAAACGAGTCCAGAAAAATTATGATGTGGCCGGATAATGCCAGATATTGCACAACAACATTTTATGCGCTGAATAAGGGAAAGCTTATTGGGGGCGATTATCGGGCCGCATCAAGGCCCGATAATTTTCTCCGTTCATTTTTATAAATTTTCAAACATACTTTCCGACAGCGGTCAGGCCGTTGGCGCTTTACCGCCGCAAGCCTGGCTATGGCGTTGAGAACGTCGCCACATCCTTCACCATATCGTCAATAGCGCCCTTCACGTCCGCCGGGGTAATTGGCACAGTGCCGTTCGCCACGCTTTTACCGTATCCTTTACGGATAATTTTAATAACCGGCTTGCCGGTAGCAATATCAATCGCTTCCGCCTCGATAAATAGCTCGGCGTTCTGGCTGCGATGCCCGGTGGCGGCCATCGTGCCTGCTACCACGGCGGCGACCGGCACCACCTCATAAAACTGGAGATCTTTGTTTTCAGCGGTTACGGCAGTAATGGCCGTTTTCACTATCAGACCGCCAGGCTGAGGGGTGTCGACAATCTTCTTACGCCCGGCCAGCGCGCTTTTAAGACTGGATTCGGTATAGCTACGAATTTGCTCCAGCGTGGCGGCAGAGACCCGACTGTTGGGTAACGCGCGAGGATAATAAGTAACAGGCGCAAAATAGAGGCTGGTATAACGATCTGACTGATAATCGGGCGCAATCCAGCGCAGCGTTTCATGCCCGCTTGCTGTTTTTACCGGTTTCATCTCGGCATAATTTCCTAAAAAGCCGGAATATTGCGACTGCTCGGCGGTTTTGCTGGCACAGCCGGTCAATAAAATAGCGAGGAGAGCAAAAGGCAGCGTTCTTTTAGCAACAACCATACAACCCCCTGGTGGATAAACCTGCTTTACAGCATAGTCGTTCGCCGTTGATTTACTTGCTGGCAGTGTTAACTGTGCTATCGCCCCGCCGCTTTGCTTTCAATAACATGCTGTACGGCGATAGCGCGCCTGGCCAGGCGCGCTAAAGGCTATTACCACTATGGATCGCATCCAATGAATAAAACCCCACCATAAAAAATTTTTGCTGCACGACACCGAACGCAAGCTACCCAAGCCCAGGGGCAAAAACAAGGCAATATTGCCGGGCGAACGGCTTTCTTTGCTGTTCTTCGGGACGCCTCTGAAATTTTAAATCTGAAAATCCAGCACCGGTTCTACCGCGTCATGCGTGGAAAGCGCCTTGCGCTTGATCTCTTCCAGCGACAGGTTGGCGTTGCACAGTTCCAGAAACTGCCAGACGTAGTTGCGCTGTAGCTGCCCACGCTTCAGGCCCAGCCAGACGGTATTGGATTCAAACAGGTGTTTGGCTTCCAGCCGGGTCAGCGCGGCCTGCGCATCCAGCTGGCAGGCCTGATCCGCCAGCACGCCCACGCCCAGCCCAAGTTCGACATAGGTTTTTACCACGTCGGAATCCTGCGCGCTGAGCACGATATCCGGCGTCAGCCCGGCGGCATGAAAGGCGCGGTCAACGCGGGAACGGCCGGTAATGCCCTGGCGATAGGTAATTAAGGGATAGCGGCTGAGCGCCGCCAGCGAAACCGGCTGCTCCTGCTCCAGCGGATGCCCCTTTGGCACCAGCAGCGCATGATGCCAGCTGAACCAGGGAAAAGCCGCCAGCGACGGATTATTGACGACCTGTTCGCTGGCAATACCGATATCGGCTTCGCCCGCCATCAGCATGGCGACAATCTCCTGCGGCGTGCCCTGATTTAACTCCAGGCGAACACCGGGATAGAGCGCGCGAAACGCTTTGATCACCTTTGGCAGACTATAGCGCGCCTGGGTATGCGTGGTGGCGATGGTTAGCACGCCGCTGGATTCGTTGGTAAAGACATCGGCCAGACGGCGCACCTTTCCGGCTTCATCCAGGATGCGTTCAGCAATAGTCAGCAACGCCTTGCCTGGCTCGGTCATGCCGAGCAGCCGCTTGCCGCGACGGATAAAGATCTCCACGCCCAGCTCATCTTCCAGATCGCGTATATGGCGGCTGACCCCTGACTGGGAGGTAAAGAGCGCATTAGCCACTTCGGTCAGGTTAAACTCGCAGCGTGCCGCTTCCCGGATGATTTTAAGTTGCTGAAAATTCACGTGCGCCTCTCCCTCTGTTATCTGTTGGTTTCAGCCATGTTAATAAGGCACATTGATAGCAACAAATAATAAAAAGAGGTTTTATATGCTTTTTAGCGATATAGGAGTGAGGCGCGCCGACGCGCGCCCGCAGAAAGGCATTAGCTCACCAGCATCAGTTCACGCTCTTCAATCGTCGGTTTGTTGAGCAGCGACAGCAGGATATTTTTTACCGCTTGCGCAGAAGGAGAAAGCGGCGAGCGCGCCGAAACGTTCAGCGACAGCGGCAGGTTCAGCGTCGGGCTGTTGATGCGCGCCATCCAGGCATCGGTGGAGCTGACCAGCGCGCGCGCTGCGGATTCCGGCAGTACGGTCACACCCATGCCGCTGGAGACGGCGGCGGTCAGCGTGGCGATCGATTCAATTTCGCCGATAATGCGGGCGCTCAGGCGGCGCAGCGAAAACGCTTCGTCGACGCGTTTGCGCACGGCGCTGTAGTCGCGCGGCAGAAACAGGTTCATTTTGGCCACGTCGGCTAAATCGATGTTTTGTCCAGGGCAGTCGGTTGCGCCAACCAGATAAAGTTCTTCTTTCATCAACGGCAGGCTGGTGATGCCGGCGGACGGCGCGCGGTCGTAAAGTACGGCCATATCAAGCTGCCCATCCATCACTTTTTCGTTTAGCGATGCGCCGCTGTTTTCGTGCAGGTAAACCAGCACTTCCGGAAACTGTTCGCGCACGGTTTGCAATAAAGGCATGGTCAGCGAAGAGGCGGCGGTTCCCGGCGCCAGACCGATTGAAACCTGACCGGTCAGCGTCTGCCCGGCGTTGATCACCGCCGTTTGCGCCTGTTCGCACTGCCGTAAAATGGTACGGGCGTGGGCGTATAAAATCTTCCCGGCTTCCGTAGGCGTCACGCCGCGCTTGGTACGGATAAGCAGCTGCTGGTCCAGCTCGTTCTCCAGCGTGGCAACCTGCTGACTGAGCGCAGGCTGCGCAATATGCAGCACCTCTGCGGCCTGGGTCAGGCTGCCAATATCGACGATTTTTACAAAATATTTCAGTCGTCTTAAGTTCATTTTGCCTCCGTCACGGGACGCCATTGTTACTGGCGCTAAAAAATAAGTTTTCACTCTGGTGCGGGTTAAGAATTGCAAGTGACGTGCCAGAAACTTCCGGCTGCGCTTTCAGCCCATTTGTTTCAGGCTAAGCGCCGGTAAAATAAGAGAATCTGATTACCTCTAAAGGAGTAACGCTTTTTTTTAATGCTTTCACCAACCGCTTGCCTGCACCGATGAGGTGCAAAATATGCTGTCAGGCTGTGCATGGTAACGTTTACATGGCATAAAAAAGCGGCGGCTGAGAGGAATACAGGGGCCGGCCTGGCCCCTGCCCGCTAGCGCTTTTTACGATTGCGGTACATATCCACTGAAACGGCGCTGACGATAATAATGCCTTTGATAATGTCCTGAACGTAGGCGTCCACGCCAACAAAGGTAAAGCCGCTCTTAATCAGCCCTAAAATCACCGCGCCGATCAGCGTACCTGTAATCCTCCCTACGCCACCCATCAGGCTGCTGCCGCCGATGACGGCGGCGGCAATCGCATCCAGCTCATAGGACATGCCCATGCTGGACTGGCCACTGCTGACGCGCGCCGCCAGGACTACGCCAGCCAGGCCGGAAAGCCCGCCCGCGATGGTATAAACAATCACCAGGTATTTATTGACGTTAATCCCGGAAACTTTCGCCGAGGTCATATTGCCGCCAATGGCGTAAACGTACTTGCCATAACGGGTGTGTTTCAGCGCAATATGGAAAATGACCGCGACGACCAGGAAGATGACTACCGGCATTGCGCCCTGGCCGATGGCGGTAAAACTGTCGGAAAGGAAGCTGATCGGGTTGCCCTGCGTGTAGTATTGCGCCAGCCCGCGCGCGGAAACCATCATGCCCAGCGTGGCGATAAAGGGCGGAATACCGGTTTTAGTGATCAGCACGCCGTTCACCACCCCGCAAAGCAACCCCACGCCGACCCCGGCTACGATCGGCACCGCCGCAGGCATGTTGACCAGCGACGGGAACATCGGGGAAAGGCTGTCGGAGGTTTGCGCCAGGCTGGCCGCCACCACGGCGGTTAAAGCAATCACCGAGCCGGATGAGAGATCGATCCCCGTGGTAATAATCACCTGGGTCACACCGACCGCAATAATGCCGATAATGGCAACCTGCAAAATAATCAGCACCAGCCGGTTTGGATTAAGCAAAAACGATTGATCGCGCACGTACCAGCCTGCCGCTTCAAAAATCAGCGCGATGGCGACCATCACGATAAAAATGCCGGTATCCTTCGGCATCTTTCCCTTAAAACTGCTTAAAAACGTCGCCGAAGACGGCTGTTGGCCACTCATTTTTACGTCGCTCATGGTTTCAGCCCTTATTCAGACGCCAGTGACAAAATGGATTCCTGATCGGCCTCTTCTTTATTGAGGATGCCGGTGATGCGGCCGCCGTGCATGACCATCACCCGATCGCTCATGCCGAGTATTTCCGGCAGTTCAGAAGAAACCATGATGATGGCGACGCCGCGATTCGCCAGCTCGCTGATTAGCCGGTAAATTTCCGCTTTCGCGCCCACGTCGATACCGCGCGTCGGCTCGTCCAGAATCAGGACTTTGGGCTGTGCCAGCAGCCAGCGGGCGATCAGCACCTTTTGCTGGTTGCCGCCGCTGAGGTTATTGATGATTTGATCCATAGTGGGCGTTTTGATGTTCAGCCGACGGATCTGCTCCATGCAGTCCTTCGCCATCTGGATATGGCTGACAAAGCCCGCGCGGCTGCTGTATTCCGGCATATTGACGATGCTCATGTTTTCCATCACCGACAGCACCAGAAACAGCCCGGACTTTTTCCGATCTTCAGTAAGAAAAGCCAGCCCCTTTTCTATCGCCGTGGCAGGCGAATCTATTTTTACCGGCACGCCGTCTATCAGAATTTCGCCGCCGTCGGGGCTGGTCATGCCAAACAGGCTTTCCATCACCTCGCTGCGGCCCGCGCCGACCAGCCCCGCCACGCCCAGAATTTCACCACGGCGCACGCCGAAGCTGATGTCATCAAACACGCCTTTACGCTGTAAATGACGTACCGTCAGCACCTCTTCGCCAATGGCCGTGTTGAACTTGGGAAAAAGCTGGGTCAGCTCGCGCCCGACCATCTGGGTAATCAGCGACTGCCGCGTATAGTCCGCCGTCGCGCTGCTACCGACCCAGGCACCGTCGCGAAATACGCTGACCTCATCGGTAATCGTAAAGATTTCATCCATTTTGTGGCTGATATAGATGATGGCTTTACCCTGCTCTCTGAGATCGCGAATGATAGCGAAAAGATGCGAAACCTCGGTTTCAGTCAGCGCGGAGGTTGGCTCATCCATGATCACCACATCCGCATTCCAGGATACGGCTTTAGCGATCTCTACCATTTGCTGTGAGGCGATGCTCAAATCGCCCACCAGATCGTCCGGCGCAAGGAGAATGTTCAGCTTGCTTAACAACTCGCGGGTCTGGCGATGAAGGCTGCCGTGATCGACAAAGCCATATTTCATCGGCTCGCGGCCCAGCCAGATGTTTTCCGCCACTGTCATATGAGGCACCAGGTTAAGCTCCTGGTGGATCATCGAAATGCCTGCGCGCAGCGCGCCCAGCGTGTCCTGAAACGCTACCGCCTCGCCCCTGACGCGGATTAAGCCTTCATCCGGGCGATAAATTCCTATCAGGCATTTCATCAGCGTGGATTTTCCCGCGCCGTTTTCGCCCATCAGCGCGTGTACGCTGCCGGGCCTGACCCGTAAAGAGACGTTGTTCAGTGCCTTTACGCCAGGAAAAAACTTGCTGATGCCTTCGGCTTCAAGCGCATATGCGGTCATGATGCACCCCGGCTATTTCTGGTTCAGGCTGGTAAACTTCGCCATGTTTTCTTTGGTGATCAGCTGGAAAGGGATATCGACGTTCGATTCCACGTTTTCACCTTTTGCCAGCTTCACCGCCGCCTGTACCGCCCCCTCGCCCTGGCCTTTTGCGTCCTGAAAAACGGTAGCGACCATTTTGCCGTTTTTGATCATTTGCAGCGCGTCCGGCGTGCCGTCAACCCCCGCCACCAGCACGTGGTCGCTGTTTTTTCCCAGCGCCTGAAGCGCGCCAATCGCCATTTCGTCATTATTGGCAGCGATCGCCTGAATATCGTCGCCAGCGGTGAGCCAGTTGCTGACCACATCTACCGCATCGTTACGCATAAACTTCGCGGTCTGCTCCTGAACGATTTTTAAACCAGGATATTTCGCAACAATCTCTTTCACGCCTTTGGTACGTTCACGCGTCGATTCATTGGCCAGATCGCCTAACAGGATGGCGACGTTGCCTTTGTAATTCATTTGTTTAGCCAGCGCTTCCATCTGCAAACGCCCCGCCAGCTGCGAGTTGGAGCCAACATAGGCCATTTTGCCCGTCAGTTCGGCTGCGGGACGGCGGTTAATAAAAATCAGCGGGATGCCCGCCTTGCTGGCCTGATCCATAATCGGTTTAACCGCGTTGGTGTCGACCGGATTGACGATAATGGCGTCCACGCCCTGCCCGATAAAGTTCTGCACCTGCTGTAGCTGCTGGGAAACATCGTTTTTGGCATCTTCTACCTGCCCTTTAACGTTTTCTTTTTGAAGTTCTTTTTGCATAGAATTGCGAACGATGGTGAGGAAGTTGTCGTCAAACAGCGCCATTGAGACACCCATCTGGAGATCTTTTGCCAGCGCGACAGCAGGCAGCGAACAGACTAACAGTAACCCTGCAACGAATTTTTTCATGATAGAGCCCTTATGTGATTAGCTTGTGCGGCTGGCTGGACCTCGAATGAAAGATATTTTTTACATTCACACAACTTCACCGGTGCCTGGATAACATTTTTAAGTGGTGAAAAAGCAATGTCTTAGTCAGATTGCTCCTGGTTATTAACAATATTTATCAAAAGCTTAATTTAGTTTTTCAGTCTTTATCGCTTCGACATATAGCGGCCGACTGACTGATCAGTGCAATTATTCCATAATTAACATTTTTGAAACTTTTTACATAAAAGCACCGAAACGCACGTTTTAAAAACGGCAAACAACAAAATTTTGACACACCTCTAACATCAGCAAGGCATTCGCCGTAAAGTGCGATCTGGCGCAAGAGATTGAATTTTGCCCGAACGGGCGAGAAACAGAGCGGGTTGCTGATTTTGCGGCCGAACGCGCGGCAAAATGGCATTCGACCTTTGACACGCCCGGACGCGGCCGTTACTATGCGCCCCATCGAAACCGATTCCTCTGTAGTTCAGTCGGTAGAACGGCGGACTGTTAATCCGTATGTCACTGGTTCGAGTCCAGTCAGAGGAGCCATATTTATGTTGTCATGCATCTTCACGAATCTTTATATTATTTAGATTCAACAAGCTAGCGTGAAAACC
Source organism: Erwinia sp. TECH1 (assembly GCF_054057575.1). Lineage (NCBI taxonomy): Bacteria > Pseudomonadati > Pseudomonadota > Gammaproteobacteria > Enterobacterales > Erwiniaceae > Erwinia > Erwinia sp. TECH1. Next base: position 3,007,955 of record NZ_JBSRZK010000001.1, read on the forward strand.
TACCCAATGCATTTTCATTGCCCCTCTGCATTGGGCAAGATTTGGGGTCATTTCAGTTTTACTATGGAGTGACCGCCCAGTGTTTCTGAACGTCACTAAAATCCACAGCTTTAAGCCTTCTGAAAATCCCTTTACGCTGACCGATTCTCATCTCCTGTATTTGCTTGTCGATTCAGGCGGTTAAAACCTCTGGTATTTCAAATATCGCTTTAACCGAAAGGATCTTCCCTTGCTCTGGATGCATATTCGCAAGCCTCGCAAAAACGAGGGCGCTGTATGTGACAGCGCCCTCGTTCAGGTGGCCTAAAAAACATTAGCTCAACATGGCCTCCAGGCGGGCCAGCACTTCATTCACAACGACGTCAGGTATACGTTCCAGCCGCTTACCATTTCGGGCCGCCATATCAATGGTTCTGGGCTGGTCGCAGCGGATCACGCCCGTCGTTTTTGTTCCCGCCTCGTCCAGTGAAACGGTAAAACCGGCTGTTCGAGCAAAGTTTCCGCCGTGGGTAACGGGAACAATAACGGGTAGCCGGGTCAGCTTGTTAAACGATGCCTTCGATACGATCAGTACCGGACGTTGTCCACTTTGCTCGTGGCCGGCAATCGGATCCAGTGAAACAAGCCAGATTTCCCCTCTGTCCATTTACAGGATCTCCTTGCCCATCGCAGGCGCATCAATCCATTCACGATCCTCTTCGCTCATTTCGGCGTGCGGATCACACTGCGCCAGCAGCTCCTCAAGCGAATAACGGGGCCGTTTTTGGGGTTCAATAATCAGGCAGCCATTATCAATGGTCATACCTACTTCGCTGTCCGTCGACAGCGCCAGCGTTTTCAACACGGCAGGAGGAACCGCCAACATGACGGATCCGCCGACCTTTTTCAGGCGAGTGGTATACATAGAGCACCTCCGGATATTATATTTTAATATAACATCCAGGGCAGGCGATGCACAATTATTCATCAGATTCATTGTGATTTCCTTAGCGTAAGAAAGCCTTAACCCATCGAAGGACAGAGCCGGTAGTTTTCAAAGCGGCATTGCCGGTAAAACGGCAAGCATTCTGATATATCAGGCGTTTCTTTCAGATCCTAAAGCATGCCATGCAGAGAGGAGCTTGATGCGCGACAAAGAGGGCCGATAATAGAAAACTGTTTTTTCGGTGCAAAGATTTATTACGAATCGGATAAACAAAATGCGGCATATCTTCCGTATTCAGGCTGCGCCGGAGGGTTATCAGTGATAGCGCGAAGGCCCGTTTTTTCAGGCGCAGGCCCAGCACTTCCGCTATCAGCTTTTCGCCGTGGGCCAGAGCTGGTTAAGAGCGTTGGACAGCGTGGAGGACGCCAGCCCACCGTTACGGGAAACGGCCGCCAGCGACCTCTCCCTTTTTTCAGCGACGCAATAATGTCGGCAGGATAGCAGTCGGTTGCGTCATGCGGTCACCTTATTGATAAACATCACACCGTCGGCAGTGCGTATCTAACGCGTTGATTTAAGTTCGGCGGCAAAAAACCAAAGCAGCTCACCGAAAACCCGTTCTGCTACATAGTGATTTATCAATTTTAGACAACCCTGAGGTTGGCACCTTAGCTGCGCCGCCTTTTTACGCGCTGCGTTTTTTCAGCAAGGTCTGATAATTAAACAGGCGGCACCCCAGGCGCCCTCGCTGCCTTCATCATGGATATCGGAAATAATCTGTTCGACCCGATAACGATCGGAGATATTCTCGCTGACATAGGTTTCTACGCGTTCGAATTTATTAAGCACTTTCTGCGCCCCGCTGAGCAATTCGCCATCCGCTGCCGAATAATAGTAAGCAAATACGCCAAATTTTATGGATGAGGCGTCGCGGTTAATAGAAAGCACTGAGGTTATCCTTTCAATATCGTGATACCAGCCCGACGGGCCGCCCGGCTGGTTTTTGACTTCGATTACCGCTCGCGGCTGGGCTTTTCCCCACCACAGCAGGAGATCGAAACGGCCGCTCAAACGCGCCTTAACCGGCTTTGGCCCCGGCGCTATCGCGCCCGCGTGATCCATTGAGCTAAGCCCATTGCTTTCAAGCGTCACGAATTTAGCGCCCGGCATGTCGCTTAGCGCTTTGGCAATATAGGTAGTGAGCATATATTCCGCAGCCGTCCAGACCCAGTATCCGCCGGACATTTGACGATAATCTTTATGCGCTTTTTCTATACCTGAAATGATAGCGCCACTAATTGTTTCAGTTGAAACGGCAGCCATTTGGTGATCCTTATAAAAAAAGGATAAGCCTATACCGCAGGGCCGTTTTCTATGGCCTTAATAACGTTAATTATTAACCTTATTTCGGAGCTTAAAGATAAACCTTCACAGGGAATTTTGTCATAACGCTTGTTCTTTAGCCAGGCGCTGTGTTTTTTTATTCATTTTTGGCGCCCCAAGCGGTGAACTTATTTTTTTGCCTATATTTGAATCAGTCGCATCCAAAAATCACACTTCCCCTTTGATAGTCTGCTGCGTCCTCGTTATAATTCGCCCCGTTTCAACAATTCCTCTGTAGTTCAGTCGGTAGAACGGCGGACTGTTAATCCGTATGTCACTGGTTCGAGTCCAGTCAGAGGAGCCAGATTAGAGAAGCCCGCTTAAGGAAACTTAAGCGGGCTTCTTGCTTATCGACCTTGTTCTGCCTTTTACTCTTTATCTGTCGGCGTTGCGTTTTCATCGATCCTGGTCTCGCCCTGATTACGCAGTGCTTCGGATAAACACTCTGCGCCCTGGCTCAGCAGGGTGCCGTGCCAAAAGGGTGCCGGTAAAGTGCTGACTGCATGGCGCTGCCGCCCAAGGTTAAGCATTCTCTCGTTAGCCGATTGGTGTCATGCCCCTTTATCAACGCTACTCTTTTAACCTCATCACATCTGCTCGCTATTGTTCCACAGCTTAAGGAACCAGGCGGTTTTTCTGTTCACTTACTCTTTCTTACTTTGCAGTGAAGTCGGATCGGGCTGCCCTTGCCGTGCCGGTTTGCTACCTGAGACAAATAAAAAGGAGGATTTATGTCAACAACCTTTAATAGTGCTCTTATTCCCTTGTTCAATTACCTCAAGCTAACGCCTGAGATGCGGGGCGATGAAGAAGCCTTTGAGTTAGTGATGTGGTCAGATTTATCGCTGCGGCTTTTGCATTATCCCGGTAACCACATCACCTTTAGCTGCCTGCTTCCTTTCAGGACGGCTAATGACATCACCACTGAGCTTCTCTGGGAACTTCTACAGGCAAATTTGATGAACGAAGATTTCCCTCCCATTGTGCTGGCGGCTTCGGCAAACAGTGACGAGCTGGTGATATGGTCGCGTTTGCCGATGAACACGGCAGATCCTCAGGCCCTGATTGCCCTGTACGAAAATATGGCTTTTTATACTCATACGCTGGGACAGCGTCTGGGCATTATCAGCCAGCACCTTCCTGATGAAGTCGGAGTCGGATTATGATGCGTATATTTTCTTCTGGCAGCAGCCGCCAGACCCAGCAGAGCCAGCCCGCTCATCAGAGCCTCAGCGCGACACAAATGCAGGCATCCGGCCCCTTTCAGCATCAGGTCAGGGTGGTTTCACCACAGACGCTGCAAAGCATGGATCTGGCGGCGCAAGTCCAACAGGAAGTGCGTACGCAATTAGGGCGTGGTGGTAATCAGTGGTTGCCGCTCGTTGCCGATCAGGGAGAGAGTGCGATGCGCGGTATCATGGCCGTGCGCGCTGCAGACCGCTTTAGTCATGAAGCCAGTGAACGCTTTACACAACGGTTTCCTGACGCGGCGACAGGCCTGGATCGTGCTTATGCGAGTGGACACAGCGCCCTGAGAGTGCAAGGAGGACACTGTCAGGAATTTGCCGATCTGGCCTACACGCAAGTGGCGGCCAGAGGAGCCAATAAGCCCGTGTTTAATACTCTCTACAATAATGACCACGTCCTGGTGCTGTTAGGAGACAAACGTCAGGAAGATCCGGTAGTGCTTGATGCCTGGCAACATCTGCCGATTGTGACCACGCTGGAGAACAGCAGGCTCGATCCGGGCAGGCTTGACGTTATCCAGCAGCGAAACGATCCCCGCCCCGATCCGCACGCCCAGTGGGCGCTGCGCCATGTACGTACCATGCCAATGGCGGAGATCGAGGATATATTAACCTCGACTACCTATCCGCCAGTGGGGAAAAAATTTGTCAAACATATGGTAGAAAGTGCGCGGGCGAAGGAACCCGGACGTTATGACGTACGCTCGCTGGCGAAAGATCCCAGTACCCGCTTCACTGACGATCCCGCCCGGGCGGCGAAACCTTTTGACGTCATGTCTGCCTCATCCCTATCCAGTACCCGACGAACTATTGAAAAATATGAACAGGCTGCAGCCGCCGATCCCGGGGGCTATGGCAAGGCAAAGCGTTTCTGAATACAGCATCGGTGATCGGCGCTTTGCGCCTGCGTAAGTGCGCCTGAACCCAACCTCTTCTGAGTAAAAAATTTACTGGTCAGCCAATAGATTACGACACAGGTTGGGCTCATTCCTGTAACAGGCGGAGTGTGCAACCGGCTAAGGGTTGCAGCAATCTTACGCAGGATCATTCGTGCTTTTGCAAGATTGGGTGTATGCCGATCCAGGGTGGACGCTGCAATAGTTTTCGCTGCAAGCTATGGGCCTTTTCTTTCTCTCGCTCAGGTTTCATACCTGAACGCCATCGCTTTTTCTTATGGAAAATCGTCAATAATCGAGATGAAAATCTCAAAAAGGTTAATATATAACCATAAGAAATTATGAACTGTAACAATTCAACATTTCTACACCTTTAGCAGTTCAGAAGAAAAATAAAATCTTGACCAACAAAAAACAACATAATTATCAATTAGTTGAAAAGAGCACATTCTCTCCATAAAAGATACACTCCAGTTTTACTAATCAATAATCAATGATTTATTGTGATAGCACTCACACTTACATAAAAATGTATTAACATAAAATTATCAAATTACATTACTTTTAAATCTCCGGTGACATTTACTTAATTTTCCTTACATTAATTAAAGATCACTGCGTTTACATTTTTGTTTAACAACAATCCAAGTCAAATTACAGGAGCAATAACCATGAATGATTTCGAAAGCAAAGAGTTTCGTTCTTATGTATCTCCAACTGAGACTCAAGATTTTGATGTTGAATTCAAAATTGAAAATGTACAGCTGGCTGAGATTGAACTGGATAACGAACTGTTATTAGCAACTCACCGCTGCTAATAAGATCGTCGGGTTCTGGGGGCAACCCCAGAACTTAAATTTATAACTTATCGTGAGAATTCTCTATGAGCGTATTCCGGCCACATGTTGAAGATGTCGCAAGTGTTGAAAACCACCAGTTTGAAGAAACATTTTTCAATAAGACCCAGCCCGTGCAGTATGCAAATTTGAACAGCGACATGCCTGCCTATAAAAAATGGAGTTTTGAATTTTTTAAAGCGCGCTGTAGCGAGATATTATGTCAGGTAAGTGATAACTTAGAGGATCCGGCAAACATCACCAGAAAGATTTCAATATCAGAATACATTGATCTGATGAAAAATGGCGAGCAATGCCCCTATATGACAGGCTGGAGTTATCAAAAAAGCTTGCCTGAGCTGGACGAAGATATCTTTTTTCCAAAATTCCACCCGGATGATTTCATCGATCGTTTGCCAAAAAGAATGCAATTCCGCAGACGATGGGTGTTTTTTGGAAAAAAAGGAATAAATTGCGATCTTCACATTGACTGTTTTTCAACCAGCGCATGGTTAATGATGATTGAAGGTCAAAAAACATTCCGCGCTATATCTCCACTTCATCGTCACCATATTGAAATGGGGACTTCATTATTTAATGAGGAAGTCGTAGCACATCTGGATGAATTGAACGTTGAGATCGTTGAATTCACTCTTACTCCCGGGACTATTCTCTACGTGCCGACTGGATGGGTACATGAAATCCGTAATGACACGGATAATATCATGGTGACAGGTGGTTTTACCTCCAGACAGCATGCCATAAGATTTTATAAAAATTATCACTCCTATATCTCCCGAGATTCAAATGAGAGTGACATTGCTTTCAATGATTACCTCGAAGTGCTTACAGAAAATAAATTAAAAATATCGGATGAAGTCAGGAATTCTATTATAGAGGAGGTCTCTTACACTAAAGAAAAAATAGAGATCTTGCTTAGAAAACAAAAAATGTATGAAGAGATGATTAAGACAACCGCTTAGGTAAACGGCCTGAATATCATGAATAATTTAAATATCGCTGTTGATGTTTTCCCTTATAAAGAAGATATCTGGTCGATCTGTGATTACAGCGGAGAGCAAATTTACAGCAAGCTTGCGCTCCCGTTATTCTCTTTGGAAAAGGGCGAAGTCGAGCTCTTAGGTGCCGAATCCTTCCAACAGACGGCTGACTCCCTCAGAATAACTATCAGAAAAGATTTATTCTGGAGTAATGGCGATAACGTGAAAGCTGCGGATTATGTGCGGGGCGATCAGACATATCTGTTATGATGAGAATAATCGTTATAATAAGATCCTTGCATCTGTAGCGAAACTGGGTTCAGAAACAGAAATCCATAATGACCACAGCTTCACTATTCAAACCTCATGGTATGACCCCTTTATTATTCAGTATTTATCTTTATTGAATTTCTCTCCCAAACACGAGCATAGTGATGACGTTTCTGCCGGACCTTATATTCTTTTGAAAAAACAGGATAACGTTTATCAGCTGGTTGCTAATAAATATTTTACACTTGATAAGCACCTGCCTAATGTGGAAAAAATCAATTATCTTCTGGTTGAAAAAGATCCGAACGGCGAGGCCTTTTTTGACGGTAAAGTGCATGTCAGTTGCAACACTGCCGTTAACCTGAAAAATTACCGTACCTTCACGGCTAAGCAAAATTTTGTGGCTGCTGAAGGGAACTTAATGATGATACTTTCTCCCGGAAGAAAATTTGATAAACTGCCAGACTACGTCAAAGAAATTTTAACTTGTAAAATTAATCGCAGCTCAATTGCGGCACGTTACGACAATATATTAAAGCCGGTTACGTCATGGATGTCTGTGTATTTTGATGGTTCTTATCATCCGCTCAGGGATACTATCACCTACTCAAAAAACAGCTTTGTTATCGACATATCTTACGAAGATTTCTATCCAAATGATGAAATTCTTGAAGATATTGCTGAACAACTCTCTTGCTTTAATATTGAGGTCCGCAAACATCAGGACAAATATGGCTACTGGCGTTCCGAATCCCATTTACGCTTTGAAATTCGTAAAATTCCTCAGCGAAATCCTGTACAAATCATTCGATCTGATTTGAGTCATGTATCTACGAGTCATGTAAAATTTGAGAAAATAAAAAAGCTGTATTCCTTGCTTTTTACTGAAGCGCTATCATCTCAACAACCAGAAATATTCAAAGCTATTGATTTTTATTTGCGGGAGCAGTGTCTTAGCCTTCCGTTATTTATCTTTCCCACTGGTTTTTTTTGTCACAGTTCAATTCTGGAAAACACCTTATATGCTCCGGGACGTAAGGTTCTCATAAAGGAAACCGTGAGTGAAAATTAAACTGAATGCCTCGATCATAAGATCCGATGATAAAATCATATTTTTGGGTAAAAAAAATTACCAGATGACCGACATTATTGGGCCTGAGGTGGAATATTTTTTAACCAGGCTTGAAACAGGCCTGGACGAGACAGAATTACAGTCGTGGCTTAAAGATGATTGCTGCTATGCACTTTATAAAACAATGTGCAGCTTGAATTTGCTGGTACTGTCGGAAAATAAATATAGTGGCACCGTTTTAGAGAAAACCTATGATTTCCTTAATTTTCATTTAGGAACGTTACACTCACCGTTTAGCTTCAAGAATGATATCCATATAGCCCTGATTGGATGCGGTGGAACAGGATCAAATGTAGGGCTGTGTCTGGCCTCATCGGGGATCAAAAAATTCACGCTGATCGACTATGATAAAGTTCAGATAAGTAATCTGAACCGCCAGTTTGCTTATGATTCTGCCGATATTGGCAAAAGCAAGGTGCAGTGCTTAAAAGATAAATTGCTCAGAATAAATGCTGAGGTCAACGTTTCTTTATACGAGCGTAAAATTACCTGCTCAGAAGATCTGCATTGTCTCCCTGATGATGTTAATTTACTGGTATCCGCTATCGATACGCCTGCCATTAAGTCATCCCTCTACATCGTTGAATATGCTATGCGCCACAAAGTCCCGGTTATCTTTGGATCTGCAGGATACGATACTATTACAGCAGGCCCTCTGTTAACCACTGAAGCGGCCAAAACCGAATTCCTTAGCCTTTTGCAGAAGAGTTCACACGCAGTAACAAAACCTATAACAGGATCTATCGCATCCACTAATTTACTGCTGAGTGCAATATTGGCTAACAATATTACCAGCCTTTTTTATCCTTTTAGCAAACCCGACTTGATTAATGTGAGAAAAATATATAATCCTGTCAGCATGATTACAATGGGGGAAATAAGCTATGACAATAACTAAAAGAGATATTTTTTCCATATATTTAAACCGGGAAGTTGTTGAACAAGAGTGTACACTCTGGCGTCAATTTGTTGCCTGTAATAAAAAACAAACCATTCTTAATTTCCTTACAGAAAACCACGCCTACGCTCCCTGGCCCGAAAAGGTTGTTTGCTATCAGGCAGCCAATCGTGACGATTATCAGGCAGTTCTGAAATCAGTTGCTGCGGAAATGCAACGTCAAAATGAAAAATTCTCGGCAATACATTACTCTGCAATGAACAGTTACAGAGAAAATATTCTGGCAGCGATTGAATTGCTCTCTACCAACAGTGCCGTGATGGATTATACCTTGAGGAATCTTATTGGTCGTGTTGTTGTTGTCAGTTGCGACTCACTTGTAGCAACCAGTTCCGTGCTTTTTTTAGGTCTTATTGTTATCTCGCCTAAAGAAGACTGGACGCTATCTGATTATGTCGAAAATATTATTCACGAGATGTCTCATATTGAACTCTATATTAAGCAACTGCTCGATCCCCTTGTATCGACAGGAACTTACCTGAAAAGTCCTTTTCGTGATCAACCCCGTCCTGCCAACGGGGTCTTTCATGCTGCATTTGTTTTAACTCGCATTATTTTTTATATGCGAAACCTTACCTTCCCAGGAGCACATAAGCAGTCTGCCGCCGTCAATATTAACAAAGCATCGCTGTTATTGCAGGAGACACTGGCGCAGTTTGACCATAAGAATTTCCTTACGGCACAAGGCAGTAGCATAGCAGAAGAAATGTGTTTGGTCTTATCTCAATTTCAGAAAGAGGATGCAGCCAGTGCAATTATTTAAAAATGAGCAAGCATTTTTGGAAAACTGCCGCATTAATGATTTGACAGGTACATGTTTTCTTATTCATGAGTATTGTTTTCACTGGCCATTGTTTACGCAGGGCAATTTTTCTTTTATTGAGAAAAATTACGGTAGCGATAAGATATTTATTGAGGAAGGAATAAATAAATCGGGCAGAGTGGAAATTACGGTAAGTGATTATATCAAGCGTATTCAATCTGGCGTTAAAGGCATGGGTAACTGGTCATGGCAGCCACATCTTTCCCACGCAAAATCACTTAACGACAGTTTCACCGTGCCCAAAGCCATTACATTAAATAATATTGAGAAATCGTTAGTAGGCGAGCTGGTTCTTGCACCCTGGATTTTGATGTCTGCGCCTGAAACAGTCACCAGCATGCATCAGGATATGCTCAGCGTGAACGGCATTGTCGGACAGTTGCAGGGCGTAAAAGAATTTACGTTAGTGGCACCGCAGTATGCGCTTGAAGAGGGTAAATTTTACAGCACATACGAGCTCGAAGCGTTGGGTATTCCTTTTGAGTGCGTAGTGCTTCATCCCGGTGATTTTCTTTACTTTCCTGCGCACTGGTGGCATCAGGCAAAAACGATTGAATGCTCGGTGACCTTCATTCATAGTACAGTAAATCTGTACAATATGACCGCCTTTTTGGATGATGCCATCTCTCAAATGCCGGCCTTGATACAAAGAGTGCAGTCAGCAGCGAAAAAACGTGGCTATTTCGGCGACAGAATTAACTGGTTGTGTAATGGATTCCGGTCATTGGGGTAAGAGAATGTTTAGAGCAGAAGTAAAGGAACGGCTGGCACTGTTTGAAAACAAGAATTTTTTGTTTTTCACCGTGAGCGGCCTTTTTGCCACTTTTGGCAACGGATTAAATTATATTGCGCTTTCCTGGCTGGCCTATAACAAAACCAACTCTGTTAAAGGCGTGGCGATAATGATGTTTTGCATCTGGATGCCCAGTATCCTTTTCGCCCCTTTATTTGGCCTGCTTGCCGATCGTTACAATCGTAAAGCACAAATCATTATCTCAAATCTGGTCAGGGGGATGGTTATCGTTGCATGGGTCCTGATGTGGGAAATGAATATTGAGCCAGATCTGATGATTTTGTGCTCTCTGCTTGGGGTGTTTATCTCATTTTACATGCCTTCCGCGGTGCCTTTTATTCAAAGTATCGTGCCTGAAAAGGAGCTTGTTAGCGCTAATGCGACCATTGATATGGTTTACGAATTCGGCACTATTATGGGAATGGGTTTAAGTGGCTTCATACTGGCTGTAGCAGGCATCAAAGGCACGCTGCTTATCGGTGGTATACTTTTTATTATCGCCGGCCTTTTCAACCTTGCCATGCGTACGGTAGCAACGGCAGAAAGCGCAAATAAACAAAGTGAAGGCTGGTGGTATAGCTATACCTCTTCGCTGAGATACTTTAAAAGTAAGCCTGCGCTTTTTATGCCTTATATGAGCCAGATGATAATAATGGTTCTTTTGATGACTATTCCTATTATTTTAGTTCCTTATACTCGTGAAGTGCTGCATGCGAGCACACGAGTATTTGCCCTTTATGAAGCGCTCTATTCGCTGGGAGTTTTGGCCGGCGGCTTTTTATCACCTGTGCTTTGTAAAAAAACCAGCATCAGGAAAACGCTGGCCTTGCTTTTATTGGTCATGGCTGGCGGTTTATATATTCTCTCTGTAAATGATGCTGTTATTTTGGTATTCCCGGTTTATTTCCTTATTGGTTTTGGGATTTCCAGCTGGGCCCTGTCGATATCTCTTTCACAACTTCACTGTGAGCCTGAGTATCAGGGGAGACTTCAGGCTACTTTTAACGGTCTGTCGGGAATACTTATTCTTGCCATGTATCTTCTTATGGCAAAAGAAGGGAATGGCTTATCCTCGCAGGGGGTTTACCTGACTCAGTCGGTTCTTGCGCTAGCGGGCATTGTGATTGTGCTTTTTTATCGTAAAGGGGATCTTCGTGAATCGTAAAGAACAAGTTTTCCTCTCAACTAATCAGTTGAGTTACCATAATACAACCCATCTGTTGTTTAGCGATGTCTCTCTTTCATTAAACTCCGCTGAAAAGGTGGGCTTAGTTGGATTCAACGGTGCCGGTAAGTCTACCCTGCTACAGCTGTTGACTAAGAAGCTGGAGCCGAGTTCAGGCCAGGTTACTCACGCCAAATCGTTACGTTATTATCTGGTGGAACAGCGTTTTCCAGAGCACTTATTATCTTTGACGCCAGAAGAGGCTCTTCTTGATGTTTTAGAAACTGATGAGCGCATAAGTGAAAGCTGGCGCGCTGAAGTTATTCTTGAAAATATTGGTATGGGGCTTACCCAGCGTGACACGCCGTGTTCAGAACTTAGCGGTGGCCAGCAGACGCGCCTGTTACTGGGTAGAGCGCAGCTCTCTGCTCCCAATGTTCTTTTACTTGATGAGCCTTCAAACCATCTTGATTTGCCGACGTTAATCTGGCTTGAAACCTTTTTAGCAGACTGGCGTGGAAGCTTAATTCTGGTTTCCCATGATACCCGCATGCTTGATACTGTCACCAACAGTACCTGGATTATCGCTAATGGCGGCGTGCATCAATATCGACTCCCCTGCACGCAAGCTTTAGTGCAGCACGAACAAAGCGATCTTGCCTGCCAGCAGCAATATCAGGATCAGGCAAACGAAATTGAGCGCATTGAAGCCAGCGCGCGTCAGCTGGCGGTGTGGGGTAAAGAGCAGCACAGTAAAAGCTCGGCAAGAAAAGCGCAGTCCATGTTCAAACGTGTCGACAAACTCAAGCTTGAGCAAAATACTTTACCAGAGCCTTATCCCTGGAATCTCTCCTTTCCCGGACAAATGCTGCCGGCAAAACGACTCCTGTTTTGCAATGAGGTCATGGTCAGAGCGCCAGGGCAGACTACAATCCTGTACGCAATAGATGAGCTGTTGATTCAGCCAGGAGAAAAAATTGCTTTAATCGGTGCCAATGGCATGGGTAAGTCGACTCTGCTGCAGCTTATCTGGAAGAGTTATCTGGAACGGGATCGGGCCATTACGCTGCATGACTCGACGGTGATGGCCTATTACGATCAGCTGCAAAATGGCGTGGATAGCGAGCTGGATATGATGAATGCATTATTCAGTTTCTGCAGTACGTCGCGCGTGAATGCCAATAATGAGCAGCTGAAGCAGGCGTTACTTAAAGCCGGATTCCCCTGGGAACGTCTGCAGAGTAAAGTCAGAACATTGAGTGGGGGAGAAAGAGCAAGATTATTATTTGCAGGTATATCCCTTATCAACAGTCATCTGCTTTTGCTGGATGAGCCCACTAACCATCTGGATATTTCAGGTAAAGAGGCCCTTGAACGTCAGTTAGCAGAGTTTAACGGCACTGTGCTTCTGGTCTCGCACGATCGTAGTCTTATTGAAAAGGTCTGCAAACGCTTTTTAGTGATAAGCGATGGAAAGCTGCACTCTTTCAACGACTACCACAAGGCTTACAGCGCCTCACAAATGACAGTTGAAGGTTATCTACTGAGTAATGCGTCATGATCTGTTGCTGAACAGAGCCTGTCTCATTCGATATTGGGGCTTTACCCGCCCCTCGTCTGTAAAGATCATATTTCACCCGGTATTGTGGCTTTACCTGTCCCTCCCACCAGCATTTTTACTCCTGCCGCCTCTGCTGCCCGGGTCATCTCTTCGGCATCAGCCACATCAGCGCCAGCGGTTTTTCTGAGAAGACGTGCTTACCGTGGCGAATCGCTTCCAGCGCCATCTCCTTGTGCAGGCAGTTGGGCGCGCAAATATCCACCCCATCTCTCTCAGGCTCGGCAACCCGTTCACGCCAGTCGCCTGTTGACCGTTTGAACCCCAGCAATGCAGCCCGCGGTTTCGCCACCTCAAGGTTCACTTCCGCCACCATTTCCCCCCTTTAACGAAAAAACGGTGGAAACCTGTGCATAAGCAATTGCGTGGCAGCGTCCGATATAGCCGCTACCAATCAGTCCAACTCTGACCTTTTCCATTCTTGTTCCTTGCCGGTGAGCGAAGCGCGTGCATGGAATGCATATTTCAAAATAAGAGGCGGCAACCACGAAATGAAATAAACGTAATTATTCTGACGTAAACGGCTGTTATGCTTGTTGCCATTTGTCAGAGACCTGCGGAGCATTCCGCAAAGAACAGCGATGAGGAACACCTTCTAACCTGAGGAAATTTCAACAAAATGCTGATTTATTCAGCAGCCGGTTAAAAAGGTGCAATCAGGCTTTGACATCCCTCTGCCCTCTGGATATTATGCGCCCGTTCCAACAATTCCTCTGTAGTTCAGTCGGTAGAACGGCGGACTGTTAATCCGTATGTCACTGGTTCGAGTCCAGTCAGAGGAGCCAGATTAGAGAAGCCCGCTTAAAGAAATTTAAGCGGGCTTTTTGCGTTTGTGCCGTCAGGTATTCTGCGCGAAGGGAATGGACTGGCGGCGGCCCTTGTTCATTCTTTAACGACCGGCCGCTGGTTCGGTATCTGAAGGCGCCTGCATCGTAACCACCACCTTCCCTTTTGCATGTCCCTGGCCAAGCCAGGCCAGCGCCTTCTTTGTTTCAGCAAAGGAAAATACTTTGTCGATCGTTGGTTTGATTTGTTCAGCCTCTATTAGCTTGCCAATTTGGGTCAGCTGCTCCCCCTCCGGGCGAACAAAAAGAAAAGAATAGGTCAGACGTCGTTTTTTGGTGAGGCGCGTGATTTTTCGGCTCATCATTTTCATCACAAAAGTCAGAAAAAAGTTTACCCCTCTGTCCCGTGCGAAGGCGGCATCTAAAGGCCCGACGAGAGAAATAATCTGTCCTCCAGGCTTAAGGATCTGCACGGATTTTTCAATCGTATCGCCTTTGAGGGTGCCCAGAACGACATCGTAGCTGCTTAAAACGTTTTCAAACTTTTCTTGTTTATAATCTATCACTTTATCGGCGCCAAGCTGACTAACCCACCCGACGTTAGCCGTGCTGGTAGTCGTGGCCGTCGTGGCGCCCAGGTGCTTAGCCAGCTGGATAGCAAAGGTGCCAATGCCTCCCGAGCCTGCCGGAATGAAAATCTTCTGGCCCGGCCGCAGTCTGCCCCGCTCCGTCAGCGCCTGCCAGGCCGTGAGGCTTACCATCGGCAGCGACGCCGCCTGCACGAAATCGAGATTTGCGGGTTTTAAGGCGGCTGCACTTTCAGGCACGGCTGCAAATTCGGCAAGAGAGCCTGTTCCACTGTCGAACAGGCTGGCAAAAACTTCATCGCCTGGCCTGAAGCGAGTGACCTGCTTGCCCACCGCATAACTACGCCAGACAAGTCGCTCCCCAATACTCCCGGAAGTTTAAAATGCAGAACCGGCTTAAATATTCCAGTGGGGATCATATTATCAATGGGGTTCAGCCCCACCGCGTAAATTTTTACCAGAATTTCATTGGCGTTGATCGCTGGATAATCGACTTTTTCGAACCCCAGCTCAGGATGTTTGCCATAGCGTTTAAACGTGAAGGCTTTCATCGTTTTATTCATTTATTATTTACCTGCAACAGCCGGTTGCGAAAATATTCTTTCTTATCAAGCTAAGGCTATTTCGGCTTTGCCGGGTAATTTCGCCGGCGCACGGCTTTTCCGTGAAAAGAAAAAGACCCTGCGCCGACAAAACAACTCAAGGGATATTGCCTCGTCCTGCTGGCTCCCTCGCTTTGGCTAAAGCGCTTTATATCGCTCCGCCGCTTCCGCCTGTCTGATATCCGCCATCAGAGCCTGACGGGCAGCATCAAGGGCATCCCAGCGTGCCGCATTATGTAAAGGCGGAATGGTGACAAGTTCCCGACGGTCAAAGCCAACCAGCGCGGCATCGACCAGCTCGCCCACTTCCATCATTTGGGGCAAAGTGCGGGTATCAATGCCTGTCCGCTGCCAGATTTCCGTATAGGTTCCGGCAGGAAGCACCGCCTGCACGTAAATGCCTTTGGAAGAGAGCTCGTGATCCATCCCCTGCGATAAAAAGAGAACAAAGGCTTTGGTCGCGCCATAAACCGACATGCCAAATTCAGGGGCCAGGCCGACAACGGAGCCGATGTTGACGATTGCGCCTTCACCAGCTTCAACAAAGCGTGCCGCTGCCGCTCTCGCCAGTCGCGTCAGCGCCGTTATGTTAAGCGCGATAAGCCGCTCGATCGCATCAGGCTGCTGGCCGATAAAGTTACCCGACTGGCCGACGCCCGCGTTATTGATAAGAATACCGATCCGCGCGTCATCACGCAGACGAGCTTCGACAGCCGTTAAATCCTCTGCCTGGGTGAGATCGGCAGGCAGAACGTCGACGGAAATCCCCCTTTCATGACGCAAACGTTCTGCAAGGCTATCCAGTTTTGTCTTGTCGCGAGCGACCAGCACAAGGTTGTGGCCCCGTGAGGCGAACCGTTCCGCGTATACAGCACCAATCCCTGTAGAAGCGCCGGTAATAAGAACTGTCGATTGGGTCATAAGTTATTCTTCTCTGTTAAAAAATAAATGAGAGCGGCGCCAGGCGATACAGACAGAATCGGGCGCTGGCAAGGTTATGCGTTAGCGGCGCCATCGAGGCCCACAGGGGGGAAACAGGTGCTGGCGCTTCCCCTACCAATAAACGTCCGATGACGCAAATTAATGATGGTGATCGTAATCTAAAAAGTCAATCAGTTTGATTACGACCATCATCAATGTATACTGAGCGTGGAAATGACAGGTGGAAAGGGTAAACCGATGAAGGTGTCGAAAGAGCAGGTTCGTGAAAACCGCAGGCGCATTGTCGAAACGGCTTCGGAGCTGTTTCGCGAGCGGGGCTACGACGGTGTGGGCGTTGCGGAGCTGATGTCAGCCGCCGGTTTAACCCACGGTGGGTTCTACAAGCACTTTGGTTCCAAAGCTGATTTGATGGCAGAGGCGCTGGGCTGCGGTTTTGCGCGCTCCGCCGAGAATGCTTCAGGCGCCGGTCGGGAACAATTTGTTGAACACTATCTGTCACGGCAGCATCGGGATGCGATGGGAAAAGGGTGTGCGATTTCGGCGCTGGCGGCCGATACGGCGCGTCAGCCTGAATCAATTAAGGCTGTATTTGCGGCGGGTATTGAAAACCATCTGGCCCGTTTAGCGCATGAAGAGCAGGCAAGCGCCGAAACCCGTGCCGACCTGCTTGCTACCCTTGCACAGCTTGTCGGCGCGCTGGTGCTGTCACGTGCCTGCCCTGATGATTCTGCTCTGGCCGATGAGATTCTGGCTGTTAGCCGCTCGCGTATTCTCGGTCAGGAAGACGAGACGAAATAAGGTTTCGATTTAAAAAAGCCCGCTTTTACAGCGGGCTTTTTGCTCTTCCCCTTGCGGCAAGTGGCATCAGCTACAGTAGATCCCGCCACGTCATAATCAGCTTCGCCGGTAACGGCTCCGCCAGCAGCGCCGCGTCCGGCTGCCAGCTGTCCCAGGCGCGGAAAGCGCTGAAATCAAGCCCGGTCAGGGTTTCCAGCGCGCTGACGGCAACCCGGTATTCATCCACATTGGGCACCGCTTCCGGCTGCGCCTGCGGCAATACGCGGCGCGGTTCGTCCAGCAATTTATCCTGGCTCACCAGCAGTGCCGTAGCCTGTGGCTTGCCCTGCGGCCCGATGCGCAAAACGACCTTCCAGAACATCAGCGGCACCGCTAAATCCGCATATTGCCTGCTTTGCTCGTTAAGCACCGGCCCGGTCAGCACGCTGATCCGCTGCTTTGACTGCAGGACGCCAGACTCAAGGATGTAGCGCTCAACGCCCTGCCAGTACTGCAAACTCTGATTAAAGCGGAAATGCTGCGGCGAGCAGTTGGTAAAGTGAAAAGTATCTTTATTGGCGCGAACCGCTTCGGCCGCGCTGCCCCAGGTGGGATCGCTGCGGCGGGTCAGATGGCCCCGATCGAACCAGCGGCTGAACTCGCTGTAAAACGCCTGACCGGTGACGAAACGGCTGTCGATGCGGCTGTCTTCATACCAGCGGTCGCCCTCCGGCAGCAGCGAAGGCTGTCCGCTGTCGCGATCGATATTGATATAGCTCGCGCCATCAATGTTGGTGGCGGTAAAAAAGGCCAGCCGCCGCTCACCGCTCATCAGCAGAGAAAAGTGCTGATAGTCGAGCCTGGCCCCTGCGCCTTTGCTGCCGTCGCGCAATGGGGCGACTTCCGCCGCGCGCGGAGCGATAATCTCCGCCATATCAATATGCGTACCGGCAAGAAAATCGGCCTGATAACCATCACGATTACCATAATTGCTCTCCGGCGCGGCGGCGCTGGCGACGGGACGCAGCGGCGTGGCGTCCGAAGTTAACGCCTGCATCAGCTGTGCCTGCATATCGGCGGACAGCTGCGGCAGCTCGCCTTTCAGCCAGTCGGTTAAGGCGCTGAGGCGTATGCCTTCATTAACCCATTTTTCGCCGTCCTCAACGGCACCGTGGTGCAGCGCCACCAGCTGCCAGCCGTCGTTGAACACGGGCGCGCCGGACGATCCGCCCTCGCTGTCGGCTTCGTAATGCAGAAACTGCTCGTGCCGCGCCAGCAGCGCATTATTACGCAGCGTGAGCTGCTGTGGCGCGCCGCTCGGATGATGGATAAGGTTCAGGCTGATACCCAGCGCATGTTTATCGTTGCGATCGTTAAGCGCCAGCGGCAACGGCGTCTCCCCGCTGCCGCTAAGGGCTTCGCCCAGCGCAATCAGCGTGCAGTCGAACGCCTCTGTCGGGCTGGTCAGCCAGAAACGCTCTGCATCCAGCGTGTAAAGCCGCCCGTCGCTAATTTCGCCGGTCTCGCTCTGACGGAAGCCGAACTGTACCGTCACCGTGCCTGAAGCAGGCGGTTCAGGCAGCACGTGATGGTTGGTGATAAACAGGCCGCCGTGGGTCAGAAAGCCGCTGCCCTCAGGAATGCCGTCTTTGCGGATCAGCCCTACCGCCCGCGCCGAACTCAGGCCCTGCTGCAAAAAAGAAACCGGCAGCAGATCGCGCTCGCCAATAATCAGGCTCTGCCGGGTTCGCTGCTGAAAAGCATAGCGCTGCGCGCGTCGCCGATCCGGCTCGGCCTGCTCACCCTGCGCCAGGGCCGCGCGGGTTTGTTCTCGTTGCTCTGCGGTCAGCGCCAGTCTTGCAGCAATCAGCTCGTTAATTTTCATTCGCCTCTCCATGCCAGGGATATGTGCCTTTTAACCATAGCTGCTGCCTGTGACGGAACAAGCGCTACGCTGTTACGCCCTCGTCATGCCGTTCCGGCTGCTGCGATATTTTATCGGCGTCATGGCCAGGTTTTGCCGTGAAACGGTGCAAAAATATTGCGGCGTGCTGTAACCGCACAGACGGCTGATTTCGGCCACCGGCAGCGAGGTGGTTTCCAGCAGCTCCTTCGCTCTGGCAAATTTCTCATCCTGGATCACCTTATGGATCGTGGTGCCCAGCTCGGTCATAAATTTTTTATCCAAATTGGAACGAGAGGTGCCGACCGCTTCCAGAACCTGCTCAACGGTGGCGCCCCGGCAGGCGTTTTTACGGATAAACCCCATCGCCTTCACCACCATAGCGTCGATAATCGATCGGTAATCGGTAGACTGCCGGGCAATTACGCTTTCCGGGGCGATTATCACCGGTTCGCTACTTACGCGACGGCCTGAAAGCAGATTGTCCAGCAGCCTGGCCGCTTCGAATCCCATTCTGCGCGTGCCCTGCACTACCGAAGAGAGCGAAATTCGCGACAGATATCGAGTTAATTCTTCATTATCAATGCCGATCACGCACAGGCATTCCGGCACCGCAATGCCGATATGCTCACAGGTTTGCAGGATGTGCCTGGCGCGGGCATCCGTGACGGCGACGATGCCGGTATGGGCGGGCAGCGAATGCAGCCATTCGGCCAGCTTCTGCTGGGCCGTTTCCCAGGTGTTGCTGTCCGTGACCATGCCTTCATAAAGCATGCCGGGAAAGGCCATATCGCAGGTCAAACGCCGGAACGCCGCGGCCCGCTCCTGCGCCCAGCGTTTTCCTGCCTCGGCGGGCAGGCCGAAAAAAGCGAAGCGCTCAATGCCTTTCTCGGTAAGATGATGCAAAGCCGCAGCCACCAGCGCCTCGTTGTCCGTGGCGACATAGCTGACGCCGGGATAGTCTTCCCGATTACTGTAGGAGCCGCCCACGCCCACAACAGGCATAGCGATCTGGCTAAGCTGTGCGGCCAGCTGCGCGTCGTCAAAGTCCGCAATAATACCGCTGCCGGAAAGAATGTTCTCGTTCAGGTGATGAACGCTGAAATCTTCTTCTATATAGATATCCCAGTCGCACTGCGAGGCGTAAAAATACTCGCCTATCCCCTCAATGATCTGGCGGTCATAGGCTTTGTTAGCGTTGAACAGCAGCGAAATCCTGGCGTGCCTGGCGGGAGCCTCATTTTTCTTCATATTCAGACCCTGAAACTAAAGCGACCGCTTCAATATGAAGAGTTTTTTTGTAAAGACAAGGGATTGGGGGGAGCAACCGTCAGGTCTGCTCGGGCGATCAAAAAAATGCGGCGCGGCTTCCTCCCGTTACCGCGAAGAAGCCGCTGGCTACCGCTTAAAGCAAAGCGGTGGCGTTGCTGCCAAAACGCCAGGCTTGTTGATAAGCTGTGGCCGCGCCTTAAAGCGAGGCGGTTTGTTGATAAAGCGCGCTGAACAGCCTTTGTCGCTGGCGGTAGAAGTCATGGCGATCGGCGCGGGGCGTATAGCGGGACTCCAGCGGCAGCACCGGCAACAGCTCCGCCGGCGAAACGCCCGGATGACAGCTCATGCGGGCAAGCCTGGCGGCGCCCAGCGCCGGGCCGACATCGCCGCCCGTGCGGTATTCCATGGTTACGCCGGAGATATCCGCCAGCAGCTGCCGCCAGAACGCGCTGCGCGCCCCGCCGCCAATCAGCGTGACGGCAGCCGGCCTGATGCCCGTCGCCTGTAGCGCGGCCATTCCTTCCGCCAGCCCCAGGCTGACGCCTTCCAGCACCGCCATCGCCAGATCTTCCGGACCGTGCTGATGGGTGAAGCCCCAGAACACGCCGGTAGCGTCAGGATTATTATGCGGCGTACGCTCACCGGACAGATAAGGCAGAAAACAGGGCGATCTATCTCCCGGTTGCGCCTTTTCGGCCAGCGCCAGTAGCGCCGCTACCGAAGGCTGCCCGGTCAGCCGCGCCGCCCAGTCCAGACAGGAAGCGGCGCTGAGCATCACCGACATCAGGTGCCAGGTGTCGGGCAACGCATGGCAGAAGCTGTGCACCGCCTGGTCGGGATTGCTGAGAAAGCGCTCGCTGACCGCAAAACAGACGCCGGAAGTGCCTAGCGACAGCATCGCCTGGCCCGGCTGCCAGATCCCGGCACCAATCGCGCCGGCGGCGTTATCTCCCCCGCCCGCCACCACCGGCAGCTCAGAGGGCAGCGACCAGCGCTGACTCAGCTCTGCGGTTATCTGTCCCGTGACTTCGTTGCCTTCAAACAGCGTCGGCATCTGGTCGCGCGTCAGTCCACAGGCGGCCAGCAGCTTATCGCTCCAGGCGCGCTTGCCGACATCCAGCCACATCGTGCCCGCCGCGTCGGACATATCGCTGGCGAAATCGCCGGTCATCCGCCAACGTAGATAATCCTTCGGCAGCAGAACATGCGCTATCTGATTAAAGATCGCCGGCTCATGCTCTTTTACCCATAGCAGCTTTGGCGCGGTGAAGCCCGGCATCATCAGATTGCCCGTGATCTTTCGCGCATCCGGCACGCTTGCCTCCAGCTGCTGGCAGGCCCGCGCGCTGCGGCCATCATTCCACAAAATAGCGGGCCGCAGTACCTCATGCTGTCGTCCCATCAGCACGGCGCCGTGCATTTGCCCGGTCAGCCCGACAGCCCGAACCGCCTTCAGCGACCGCTGTGCGGCCAGCGCCAGCATCACCCGATCGGTGGCCTGCCACCATGCCTGCGGATCCTGCTCCGACCACAAAGGATGCGGCCGTGAGACGGTCAGCTTCTCCGTGTGGCTGGCCAATACCGCGTTGTTTTCGTCCAGCAATACGGCTTTTACGCCGGACGTACCCAGATCGATTCCTATATACATGCGTCGCTTCCTCTGGCGTGAGGCTAAAAGACACTAGCGGTAGAGCGCCTGGTTGACAATATTTTCCAGCCGCTCCTGATGGCCGCTGCGGTGTTCCGGAAAGAACGCTGATTTTTCCGTATAGCGCGCCAGCTCCTGCAAAGAGAATTTCCCGGTAAGAATGTCCTGGCCCAGCTGGCCCTTCCAGCCCGCGTAGCGTGCTTCGCGAGCCTGTTCAAGCCGTCCTTCTTCGATCAGACGAGCGGCAATCCGCAGGCCCTGTGCCATCACATCCATCCCGCCAATATGGCCGTAGAACAGATCGTAAGGATCGGTGCTCTGCCGACGAACTTTGGCATCGAAGTTCAGTCCGCCGGTGGTGAAGCCGCCCGCTTTCAGGATCTCATACATAATCAGCGCGTTTTCCTCCACGCTGTTCGGGAACTGATCGGTATCCCAGCCCAGCTGCAAATCACCCCGATTGGCATCCACAGAGCCAAAAATGCCCAGCGCTGCCGCCGTGGCAATTTCATGCTGGAAGGAGTGCCCGGCCAGCGTCGCGTGGTTGGCCTCTACGTTGACCTTGATTTCGTTTTCCAGCCCGAACTCCTTCAGGAAGCCATAAACGGTTGCCACATCATAATCATACTGGTGTTTGGTTGGCTCCTGCGGCTTTGGCTCGATGAGCAAGGTGCCGGTAAAACCGATGCGGTGCTTGTTCTCCACTACCATCTGCATAAACCGGCCAATCTGCGCACGTTCCTGTTTAAGATCGGTATTTAACAGGGTTTCATACCCTTCACGACCGCCCCACAACACGTAATTTTCACCGCCCAGCTTTTGCGTGGCGGCCATTGCCGCATTAACCTGCAAAGCGGCCCAGGCAAAGATTTCCGGGTCCGGACTGGTCGCCGCGCCCGCACCGTAGCGTGGATGGGTAAAACAGTTTGCCGTGCCCCACAGCAATTTCACCCCGGTCTGCTGCTGTTTTTCCGCCAGGATATCCGTCATCACCGCAAAGTTATGCAGATAGTCTTTGACGGAGTGGCCCTGCGGCGCCACGTCGGCATCGTGAAAGCAGTAAAACGGCACGTTGAGCTTATCGAAAAACTCAAAGGCGATATCCGCTTTCGCTTTCGCCTGTTCCAGCTCGTCACCGCCCTTAAACCAGGGACGATCGAAAGCGCCCGTGCCGAACATATCGGTGCCGGCCCAGCAGAAGGTGTGCCAGTAGCAGGCGGCAAACCGCAGGTGTTCTTTCATGGTTTTACCCAGAATGACTTCATCCGGATTATAAAAATGAAAGGCCAGATCGTTCTGGCTGTCGCTGCCTTCATAAGCAATTTTGGTAATACGATCGAAATAGTCTGCCATGGTCATTATCCTTAAAGATATGTTCAGGAATTAGCGGTAACCCCATCACTATGCAAACAACAAAGCGCGACACTCAATTATAAAATTTCACAAAGCGGCGCTGTAATATCCCAACCATGACCTTAGTCACAAAGTTGCTACCGGCGTGAACGAAGACACCCGTGATCCCTCTCATAAAAAGCAAAACGAGCATAGCGATTACAAAAAATTGTAATTTCTTTGGCGAGTCAGGAAGATTATGTTTACCTCGCGACATAGGGAGTTCAAAAAATAAACGCGTGGAAGTTTATAAAAAGCATCCGTCTTACCTCCAAATATAAACGCGTTTTATCCTGTTCCTTTCTACCCAAGAGGTTTGTTATGGCAATAGCATCCGAGATGAAAGCCAACAATCGTTATATAATCTCTGTCACGCTGGTGGCGACATTAGGCGGGTTATTATTTGGTTATGATACGGCGGTGATCTCCGGCACCGTTTCCTCCCTGGATAAAGTTTTTATTTCGCCCAGAGGATTAAGCGAATCGGCGGCCAACTCCCTGCTGGGCTTTTGCGTCGCCAGCGCGCTGATCGGCTGTATTATCGGCGGCGTGCTGGGCGGCCCGTTAAGCGCCCGCTTTGGCAGAAAGAAAACGCTGCTGGTGGCTGCCGTGCTGTTCTTTTTATCTGCGCTGGGTTCAGCTTTCCCTGAAATCGGCCACCGCGCCGTCGGTACTGACAGCGGCGTGCCTTATTACCTGTCGGGCTATCTCAGCGAATTTGTGATCTACCGTATCGTCGGCGGGATTGGCGTAGGCCTGGCCTCTATGGTTTCCCCTATGTATATCGCGGAAATTACGCCGGCGAAAATTCGTGGCCGTATGGTTGCCTGTAATCAGTTCGCTATTATTTTAGGGCAGCTGTTAGTTTATTGCGTGAATTACAGCATTGCGCTGTCCGGCAATGCCGACTGGCTGGATACGATGGGATGGCGGCTAATGTTTCTTTCCGGCGCCATTCCTTCTTTATTATTTTTCATTTTATTGTTTGCCGTCCCGGAAAGTCCGCGCTGGCTGGCAGCCAAAGGTATGAATGATAAAGCCGCCGCCATTCTGGAGAAGCTTTTTGGTAAAGCGCAAAGCCAGAAAGAGCTACAGAATATTTTACAGTCGGTTAATACCCGTACCAGCAAAAGCGCTCCGCTGTTTTCTTTTGGCGCTGGCGTCATTGTTATTGGCATTATGCTTTCCGTGTTTCAGCAGTTCGTTGGTATTAATGTGGTTTTATATTATGCGCCGGAGGTCTTTCGCTCTGTTGGCTCCAGTACGGATGTTGCTCTGTTACAAACTATCATTGTGGGCGTCATTAATTTAATTTTTACCACTATTGCCATTATGACGGTGGATAATTTTGGCCGTAAGCCGCTACAAATTATCGGCGCGCTGGGTATGGCGATCGGCATGTTTACGCTGGGCACCGCTTTCTACAGCAAAATGTCCGGCGTGGTGGCGCTGGGCGCAATGCTGTTTTACGTGGCGTCCTTTGCCATCTCGTGGGGGCCGGTCTGCTGGGTGCTGCTGGCGGAAATTTTCCCCAACCGCATCCGCAGTAAAGCGATGTCGCTGGCCGTGGCGGCGCAGTGGGTGGCAAACTATCTGGTTTCCTGGACCTTCCCGATGATGGATAAAAACAGCACGCTCAATGCGCATTTCAACAACGGTTTCGCCTACTGGTTGTATGGCGTGATGGGGCTGCTGGCGGCGCTGTTTATGTGGAAGTTTGTGCCGGAAACCAAAGGCAAATCGCTGGAAGAGCTGGAATCCCAATGGAAAAAACCCGCTTCAGCCGGGCTGAGTGAGAAACTGGCGGACTGACCGACTCGTGCACGGGAGGCGGCCCATCTTCCCGGGCGGAGTGATTACGACAGCCAGCCCTGGCTAAAAAGAATATCAGCTTTGCCATAAAAAACTGCACCTTACTCGGTTGGGTGACCAACTTTTAGGGTGCAGCCCATTTACAACGGGCCTGTGGTTTTTCTTACCGGCGTTTTGTCAAAGGCACAGGCATCGGCTGCTATTTAACCGATGCATTACTTTTCAGCTGCCTTATTGCCGGAACCAGGCTGGTTGCAACGGTAGCGATAACCACGGCAGCAGCGCAACACAGCAGCACGGCGCTATTGCCGTAGCGGATCGCCAGCGGCCCGGCGGCCAGCTCGCCAACGGGGATAGCAACAAAAGACCCCATAGCGTCATAAGCGTAAACGCGCGCCAGCCTGTCACGGGGAATATGCGTTTGTAGCGCATGCGCCCAGACCACGCCAAACTGCCCGAATCCTGCGCCCGCCAGGCAAAACCCGCCCATCAGTGCCAGCGCCGTCGCGCCGGTCGCCAGCTGCAAAACAGGAACGGCACAAAGCGCCACCAGCATGACGCCGATAAACATCGCGCGCTGCGGTCGCCAGCGCAGCGCGACGCACGAGCCGAGGATCAGCCCGACGCTTTGCGCGGCAATCATCATGCCCCAGCGGGTGCGGCCAAAAGAGGCGTCGGCGATCACCGGCCCCAGCACCATGACCATGCCGGTAAAAGCGGCGTTCACCACCGCAAACTGCGCCACCACCGCCCAGACCCAGGCACGCGCCGTAAACTCGCGCCAGCCGTCGCGCAGATCCAGCCAGAGATTACCCGGCGCATCGACAGGCTGATAGCTAATACGGATGCACCGATAGAGCGGCGCGGCGGCAGCGAACCCCAGCGCATCAACGGCAAGCCCCCAGCCCGGCCCAACCGCGCTGGTCAACACGCCGCCGAACGACGCGCCAAACACCGTCCCGATATAGATGCCGACCTGAATAAAGGCGTTAGCCTGACGCAGCGTTGGCGAGGGGACGGTTTGCGGTACAAGCGCTGAGGAGGCAGGCAGCGCAATACCGGCCGCCGCGCCGTTCACCGTGCCGAGCAGAACCAGCAGCGGAATAGTCGCCATCCCTTCCAGCACCAGCCATGCCACCACGCCCTGCGACAAAGCAGCCACGGCGGAGGAGGAAAAAAGCACCAGGCTGCGCGAATAGCGATCCGCCAGCACGCCGCCGAACAGCAGAAAGGCAACGTTGAAAATGGAGCGCGCCGCCACCACCAGTCCCAAATCCGCTGCGGATCCGCCCATATCCAGCACGGCGAAAGCCAGCGCAACGGGCGCAATGCTGTTGCCCAATACGGTAAGGAAACGGGCCAGAAAAAGGTTTCTGAATGGCGCATAGCGGAACGCATGTTGTCGGTGCGGGAGTGCGGCTTTAGCGTTCAAACCTGCCTCCCTGCGCACCGCCTTGAGAGCGATTCCGGCTCAGGCAGGGACTGGTGCGATCCCCGCCTCCCCCTGCGCAGCCTTGATACGGGCTGTGGTTTGACGCCGCGCGCCCTGTGATTTTTCTGCTCATGCCGCCAGCTATCGCCTCCCTGCTTTTGCCTTTAACCCTGAAAAAAGAGGGTGAAATAATAACGGCTGGCTGGCCCGTTGCCTATGCCCTTTTGCCTGCGGTTTTACACCTTGAACCCATAGTGCGAGCCGTCCGGCAGCTCTATGTTCAGCTGCAGCTTGCCGCCCGCCGCTTCGATATAGCGTTTTAGCGTGGAAAGTTTGATATCGCGCCCCGGCTTTTCCATGCCCGCCACGGTAGGCTGTTTTACACCCAGCGCCTGCGCCATCTCGCTCTGGGTTTTCTGCACCCGCTCACGCAGTTCAGCAAGCTGAATATCCAGCTGTATCTCTGCGGCCAGCTTTTCCGCTTCTGCCACGACATGCGGTGCTTCTTCCGCCAGCATCTGTTCTAATGTACGCATACGTTACCTCTGGTCCTGTTCAGATAGTCAGTAAACTCCCGATCGGCTATCGGGATCATCACGCGATAAAAACGTTTTTCATTGCCTGTTTTGCCGCCTGCGCAAAGCAGCACGCCGGTTCTCTGTGGATCAAAAGCGAAAAAGATCCGTATCGGTTTGCCACGGCACTGCACGCGAAGCTCTTTCATATTGCTGTAGCGCGAACCCTGAATGCTGTCGGCCCTGGGACGTGGCAGCTCCGGCCCTCTTGCGCGCAGTACCAGCAGCGAACCCAGCACGGCTGCCCGTTCGTGATCCTGAAGCGTGCTGAACCACCAGTCAAACCTGTCCGTTGTTTTGAGCAACCACATATGCGGCCTCCGTTAATATATCTCCAGACCTATATAGGTGTAAAACTATAATGACGGCTTTTTTTGTAAGATGCCGCTGCCTGTTTGCTAAAATCAGAAGCGCTTTCCTGAGAAAGCGTGCACGTATGCCTTGCTTGCAGTGTGAATGCAGCGCCGCTCGCAAAACTGTGCCTCGGAAAGCGCAGTTTTCTGTCTGTAACGAATTCTTTTGCGGCCGATCAATAAGCGTTAGAAAGTAACTTATTAGCCTTGAGCAGCGGCTATGTTGGCTGCGCGCGATGCCAAACAGGCTAAGGGTTAAGATGACAACTTTTGAAAAACGCATTCAGGTTAATTTCAGCCAGAGCCAGATGTATAACCTTGTCGCCGACGTCGCCGCTTATCCCGACTTCTTGCCCTGGTGTCGGCAGGTCGAGATCCTTGCCAGCCAACCGGAAGCAAAAATGGTGCGCATCGGGTTGCGCTTTCAGCAGTTTCCTGAACTTAGCCTGACAACCCGCGCCACTTTCCATCCCCCCTCCTCGCTGCATCTGCGGCTGGTAAGCGGTTCCTTTCTGTCGCAGTTTGAGGGCGACTGGTTTTTTGAGGCTACGGGAGAAAAAACCTGTACCGTGACTTTCGCGGTGAAATATCGCTTCGCTAACGGCCTGCTGCGATTGACCCTCGCCCCTTTTTTCAGCCTGATGGTCAGAATGCTGCCGGGCGTATTTATTCAGCGGGCGGAGGAAATTTATTCGCACGCCTGAAGCCAGGATGCGGCATCTGCGCCTGCAAACTGCCGCGCGCCCTTTTTCCCAAATCTGACTATCCTTATCTTTCCGATACGCTCCTCTAAAAAGAGCGATCGCATTCACCTTTTCAGGCGTGCCTGTATTTCGAGCAATGAGGCAGTGTCGACATGAGTAAGCGCTGCGCACACTGTCAGTGACCTCCCCAATCTGGAGACGACAATGACTCAACTTTATCCTTTGCAGCTCACCGTCAACGGTGAAAGCTGTCAGCTGATGGTCGATCCGCGCACTACCCTGCTGGATGCGCTGCGGGAGCATATTGGTTTAACCGGCTCAAAAAAGGGCTGCGACCAGGGGCAGTGCGGCGCCTGTACCGTGCATATCGACGGCGAACGCGTGCTGAGCTGCCTGACGCTGGCGGCCCAGGCGGCGGGCAGAGATATTACCACCATTGAAGGCCTGGCCGCGCCGGACGGGACGCTGCACGCGGTGCAGGCCGCTTTCCTGCGCCACGATGCCTTCCAGTGCGGCTATTGCACCTCCGGCCAAATCATGTCGGCCGTCGCCTGCATCAAAGAAGGTCATGCCCGTTCCGATGACGAAATCCGCGAATATATGAGCGGGAATTTATGCCGCTGCGGCGCCTATCCCAATATCGTCAAAGCCGTGAAGGACGCGGCGGCCAGCCTGAGCCAGGAGGCCACATCATGAGATCGTTCAACTATCAACGCGCGACCGACGTCAGCCAGGCCACGACGCTGGCCAGCCAGCCAGAGGCGCGCATTCTCGCCGGCGGCACGACGCAGCTGGATCTGATGAAGTGCGGCGTTGAGCGTCCCGCCACGCTGGTGGATATTACGCATTTGCAGGATCTGCATGATATTACGCTCAGCGACGGTGAGCTGACGCTCGGCACCCTGGTAAAGATGAGCCAGGCGGCCGACAGCAAAACGGTAAAAACTTTTGCGCCCGCGCTGGCGGAAAGCCTTTCGCTCGCCGCCTCGGCGCAGCTGCGCAATATGGCCTCGCTGGGCGGCAATATCCTACAGCGCACCCGCTGCAGCTATTTTCGCGATCCGCTGGCCTGGTCCGCCTGCAACAAGCGCAACCCCGGTTCCGGCTGCGCCGCGCTGAACGGCCTGAATCATAATCATGCGGTGCTGGGCACCAGCGACAGCTGCATCGCGCTCTATCCCGGCGATTTTGCGGTGGCGCTGACCGCTTTCGACGCGGTGCTGAACCTGCAAAACAGCGCGGGCGAACTGCGTTCCGTTCCCGTTACCGATTTTTTCCGCCTGCCGTCCGATCGTCCCGATCTTGAACACCAGCTCGCGCCTGGCGAGATGATCGTCAGCCTGACGGTGCCGCGTAGCGCCGCGCTGGCCCGCTCGCACTACCTTAAAGTGCGCGATCGTAGCTCCTACGAATTCGCCGCTGCCAGCGCGGCCGTAGGGCTGGAGATGGAAGAAGATAACCTGACCATCAAAGAGGTACGCGTCGCGCTGGGCGGCGTGGCAACCAAACCCTGGCGCGCTTACCAGGTAGAGCAGGCGCTGAAAGGCCAGCGGCTGGAGGAGAAAACGCTGCGCAAAGCGGCGGAAAAAGTGACGGAAGGCGCCATTGCCCGCCAGCATAACGGGCACAAAATTATTCTTGCGCCTCGCGTTATCGCCAGGGCTTTGATGACCGTGGGAGGTCTGGTATGAGCACGCTCGAAACGTCTTCGATCGGTCGTCAGCAGGCTTTAGGCAGCCCGCTGGATCGCGCCGACGGCAGGCTGAAAATTCAGGGGCTGGCGACCTACGCTGTCGAAAAATCGCTGGATAATCTCGCTTACGCGGTAGTGGTTCAGTCAACCATCGCCTATGGACGTATTACCGCGATGCATACCGAGCGAGCGCGCCAGTCGCCCGGCGTGTTGGCGGTGTATAACCACGAAAGCGGATTAACCATTCATTCAGCCAAAACCTTTGGCGAAGGCGGCGCGGCGGCGCAGGCTTTTCTGCCGTTGCAGGACGATAAGGTTTTGTGGAACGGTCAGCATATTGCGCTGGTCGTGGCCGAAACGCTGGAGCAGGCCACCGAGGCCGCCGCGCTAATTGAGACGGAATATGAACAACAGCCGCCTGTGGTGCATCCGACCCACCCCAACGCTAAACCAGAAACGGTGGATGCGTTAACGATTGACTGGGGCGACGCCATCCCTGCGCTGACCCAGGCGGAGGTGCAGGTAGGCGGCATCTATACCACGCCCAGAGAATATAACTCGCCCATTGAGCCGCACGGCTGTATCGCGCACTGGCAAAACGGCAGCCTGACGCTGTGGGAACCGAGCCAGTGGCCGGGCGGCGCGCGTCAGGTAGTATCGGAATGGCTGGCGATAGATCACGACAAGGTGCGCGTGATTTCACCCTTTGTCGGCGGCGGCTTCGGTTGCAAAGGCGGGATACAGCCGCATAGCGCGCTGGCCTGCGTGGCCTCGCGCGAGCTTAACCGGCCGATTAAACTGGCGCTGACCCGGCCGCAGACCTTTACCGCTTTCGGCGGCAGGCCGCGCACGCATCAGCAGCTGGCGCTGGGCGCCAACCGTGACGGGCTGTTACAGGCTATCGTGCACGACAGCTGGAACGAAACCGCGCTGAACGATGTGCACAAGGAGCCTTGTAATTCCGTAACGGCGCTGATGTACGCCTCGCCAAACTTTTTATCGCACCACAAGCTGATCCACCTGAATACCGTCAATCCAAGCTGGATGCGCGCGCCGGGCGAAAACCCGAGCGCCTTTGCGCTGGAAGTGGCAATGGACGAGCTGGCGTGGGCGCTAAAAATGGATCCGCTGGCGCTGCGCCTGAAAAACTATGCGGAGCAGGATCCGCAGGCCAGGATCCCCTGGAGCTCTCGCCAGCTGCGCGAGGCTTATCAACAGGGCGCCGACGCATTTGGCTGGAGTAAACGTCCTCTTGAGCCGCGCAGCCTGCGCGAAGGCCGCCAGCTGATCGGTTGGGGAATGGCTTCCGGTACCTATCCGGTACGCCGTACGCCCGGCGAGGCGCAGATTGTTTTGTCCGCTGACGGCAGTATTGAGGTGCAGAGCAGCGGGGTGGATATCGGCACGGGCACCTACACTATTCTGGCGCAGACGGCGGCGGACGTGCTGCTGGTTGCGCCGGAAAGCATCACCGTGTCGCTTGGCGATACGCTGCTGCCCCGTGCGCCGGTTGCGGGCGGTTCGCAGCTGGCGAATTTGCTGACCGGCGCGGTGCATAAGACCGCGCAGGCGCTGCGCGATAGGCTGATAACGCTGGCGACTGCCACGGAGAAATCGCCGCTGTGGCAGCAGCCGCCTTCCGCTCTCTCGCTGGCCGACGGTTATCTCTGGCTGAGCAACAGCCCGGGATTACGGATTAGCTTTGCCGAGCTGCTGAAGCTTAGCGGCCGCGAAAAGCTGGTAGCGCATCAGGACACTTTCGATAAAACCGCCAGCGAGGAAGATCGCAACAAAGCGGATCGTACTTCCACTATGATGCTGCCGCCTACCGATGGCGGCGTGTCGGCCCACAGCTGGAGCGCTATCTTTGTCGAAGTCGCAGTAGATGAAGACTTCGGCACGGTGCGGGTTAAAAGAATGGTCGGCGCCTTTGATTCCGGCCGGGTTTACAATCCTAAGCTGGCAGAAAGCCAGTGGATTGGCGGCATGGTGATGGGCATTGGCCAGGCGCTGCTGGAGCAGGGACAGATAGACGATCGCGACGGCTGGATAGCCAACGCCAACCTGGCCGACTATCTGATAGCGGTCAACGCGGATATCCCTGAACTGACCACGATTGACGTTGGCAAGCCGGATTACCTGGCTACCGTGCTGGGCGGCAAAGCGGTCGGCGAGCTGGGGATCGTCGGCGTGGCGGCCGCCATATCCAATGCGGTCTGGCACGCCACCGGCAAACGCATCCGCGATTTACCCATCACTCAGGACAAGCTGTTATAACCGCAGGCGGGCTGGCAAACGGCCCGCGATTTTTATGCGGCGCCAGCGCTGTTTCGGCTGGCGTTTTGCTGCCGATCGCCAGCCCTACCGGCGCAAACCGCACCGCCCCCGTCAACGATCGGCAGCGATCCCACTGCCCAAGGCGACGATCCCCAGGTTTTGATGACGATACAGAGCCAGACGGGCCGATCTTTAGTCCAGCTCAGCGCCTGGCGCATAACCCGATCGTTGAGCGACAGCAGGGCTCTCTCCTGCTGGCAGCTGTGAAGGCAGATCGATATCCTGCAAAATTGACGTATCCTGTAGCTCAATCGTATACAGGGGAAACTGCACCAGCAGGCTGCGTGCGCCCTGCTCATCGGTCAAGGCGCTGAGCGCCCTGAAAGCGCAGCGGCCAAACCCCACCGGATGCCCCGGACTGGCGCGAAAAACGGGGCGCACGATCCCCTCCTCAACCACTTTACTGGCTACCAGCCGCAGCGTGGCCGCAGAAATAAAGGGCATATCGGCCAGATGGATCAGCCAGCCGTCCCATGCCGCCGTCTGGCGAACGCCGGCGGCGATCGATTCGCCCATGCGGGTATTTTCCACCAGCACCGTCGGAATGCCCTGCTGCTCGCAGTAGTCCCGGATGGCCTGCTGCGCGGGCCGCGTCACCACGCATACCGGCAGGCCGCTCTGCTGCGCCGCCTGGCAGCTGTGAACAAACACCGATTTTACCAGCCCTGACGCATCGGCGAACGCCGCCTGGAGCTTATCGGTTGCGCCACCCGCTTCGGTAAACCGCTGTCCCTGACCGGCCGCGATAACCAGAACGCCGATCGTTTTTTCCCTGTGCTCATGCTTATCCATATCCCATTCCCCTTATTAACGTTCGGGGCTACCAGCGTAGCGCAAATTATCCCCTGTGGGGATGAATTCAGACTGCGCCTGAGCGCGCACGCTTTATTTCAGCTAACATGCTGTTAAGAAAACAATAACCGCCCAGGAGAGACTTATGACGCGGCCACCATCAGGATTAACCGTAGACGAGGCGCTGGATAAGCTGGATGACCTGTACGAAGCAGCGGTCAGCGCGCTGCGCCAGGCGATTACCACCTATGTCAGCGAAGGCACCTTGCCGGATGCGGCCAGCCGCGCCGCCGGCCTGTTTGTTTACCCGGAGCTGCGCGTCAGCTGGCAGGGTGATGCGGCGGGCCACAAGCTGTCGCGCGCCTTTGGCCGTTTTACCCGCCCCGGCAGCTATGCCACCACCATCACCCGCCCCGCGCTGTTTCGCCACTATCTTTCCGAACAGCTTTCCATGCTTTGCAGCGAGTATCCGGTAACGCTGGAAGTCAGGCCTTCGCAGCAGGAGATCCCTTTCCCTTACGTTATCGACGGCTCCAACCTGGGGCTGGATCGCAGCATGAGCGCCGGGCTGGCGCAGCATTTTCCGACTACCGAGCTGGCGCAAATTGGCGATGAGAACGCGGACGGCCTTTACCAGCCGGGCGAAAAGTTCCCTTTGTCGCATTTTGACGCGCTGCGCACCGACTTTTCACTGGCGCGACTGCGTCACTATACCGGCACGCCGGTCGAGCATTTTCAGTCGTGGGTGCTGTTTACCAACTACACCCGCTACGTTGACGAATTCGTGCGCTGGAGCTGCGAGCAGATAGCAGATCCGGATTCGCCTTACGAAGCTCTTTCCTGCGCGGGCAATATCTGCGTGACTGCCGAAACGCCGGATCCCCAGACCACTATTTCCGGCCTGGCGTGGAAAAACCACCAGATGCCGGCCTGGCATTTAATTGCCAAAGAGGGCCAGGGCATTACGCTGATTAATATCGGTGTTGGCCCCTCCAATGCGAAAACCATCTGCGATCATCTGGCGGTGCTGCGTCCGCATGCCTGGCTGATGATTGGCCACTGCGGCGGCCTGCGTGAAAGCCAGACGATTGGCGACTACGTGCTGGCTCACGCTTACCTGCGCGACGATCACGTGCTGGACGCGGTACTGCCGCCGGATATTCCGGTACCGAGCATTGCCGAAGTGCAGCGCGCCCTGTTTGACGCCACCAAACAGGTTAGCGGCATGCCGGGCGAAGAAGTTAAACAGCGCCTGCGTACCGGCACGGTGGTGACGACGGACGATCGCAACTGGGAGCTGCGCTATTCCGCCTCCGCTCTGCGGTTTAACCTCAGCCGCGCGGTAGCGGTGGATATGGAAAGCGCCACCATCGCGGCCCAGGGCTATCGCTTTCGGGTGCCTTACGGCACGCTGCTCTGCGTCTCCGATAAGCCGATCCACGGTGAGATCAAGCTGCCCGGCCAGGCTAACCGTTTTTACGAAGGCGCGATCTCTGAACATCTACAGATTGGCATCTGCGCGATAGATCTGCTGCGCGCGGAGGGCGATAAGCTGCATTCGCGTAAGCTTCGTACCTTTAACGAGCCGCCGTTCCGCTGAGCAACAGGGCGGAGGTAGAAGCCTCCGCCTGTCAGAGACTGATGTCGCCAAAGCCAGCAGCTGGTATCGCTAAAGTGGTCATTCTTATCTCCGGCGAAAAAGCATAAAAACGCCGCATTAAAACCGGGACGTGCCCTGCACCTCAATCCAGCGACGCTCCAGCGCAGAAACGGCTATCGCCTCCAACACTTTCGATACCTGTAGCCCTTCGGCAAAGTCTGGCCACATCGGATCGCCCGCCGCGATGCCGTTGATTAGATCCCGGATTTCCACTGTTTTTTGATCGTTAAAGCCGATGCCGTGTCCGGCAGAAATGCAAAAGGCAGCATAATCAGGATGCGCCGGGCCGGTCAGAATGGTTTTAAACCCCTGTCGTCCGGCGGCGTCCTCATGCTGATAAAGCGCCAGTTCCGCCATTCTCTCCTGGCTGTAGCGGATCGCTCCTTTCGTGCCGGTCACCACGTAGGTCAGCCCCATTTTGCTGCCGCAGGCGATACGCGACGTTTCAATCACGCCGTGCGCGCCGTTGGCAAAGCGCAGCAGCGCGCTGGCCTGATCTTCGTTTTCTACCTCGCGCAGCACGGCGGGATTTTTCGCATCGGGACGTTGCCCGATCACCGTCTGCATATCGCCAGAAACCTCGCGGATTTCGCCTACCAGATAATGCGCCATATTAACGATATGCGCGCCCAGGTCGCCAAGCGCGCCCAGCCCGGCCAGCGCCTTCTGACAGTGCCAGTCCAGCGGTGCCTGCGGGCTGGCGAGATAATCTTCATTATGCGTGCCGTAAAAATGCACCACCTCGCCTATCTCGCCGCTGGCGATAATCTCTTTCGCCAGCTGGCTGGTAGGGTTTTTCATATAATTAAAGCCCACCAGCGTTTTCACCCCGGCCTGCGCGGCGGCCCGCGTCATCTCCTCGGCATCCGCCACGCTCAGCGCCAGCGGCTTTTCAGAATAGACATGCTTGCCGTGGCGGATAGCCTCCAGCGCCATTTCTTTGTGCAGAAAATTGGGCGCGCAGATATCCACCACGTCGATCGCCGGGTCTGCCGCCAGCTCGCGCCAGTCCCCTGTCCAGCGGGCAAAACCCAGCGCTGCGGCCTGCGCTTTGGCGACCGCCGGGCTGACCTCCGCCACCATCTCGCGCACGATCTCGCCTTTCAGCGCAAAGACGGTGGCCGCCTGCGCATAAGCAATCGCGTGACAGCGTCCGATATAGCCGGTGCCGATCAAACCTATCCTGACTTTTTTCATTGGGGTTCCTTACGGGTGAACGAGGCGCGTCGATGGAATGTATATTTCAAAATCCGTCTGAACAATGTGAAAATGAAATAAACGTGATCATGCTGACGAAAATTGCTGCGTTATTCAGTGGTTACATTCACGGATTGCGAGGCGCTACGCAAAGCCTGGCCGACGGCGTTTTTCGCGTCGGGCGATGCCCGCCGCTTAATTGCCGATTAATGCAGCAGTCAGCGAAAAAAGTGCAAACAGGCTTTGACATCGCAAATCGCTATAGATATTATGCGCCCCGTCCCAACAATTCCTCTGTAGTTCAGTCGGTAGAACGGCGGACTGTTAATCCGTATGTCACTGGTTCGAGTCCAGTCAGAGGAGCCAGATTTGAAAAGCCCGCTCAGGGTTACCTGAGCGGGCTTTTTACTGTTTCGCATTTTCATTTGGGCCGTTATCGTCAAGCCTGCTGCTGCATTCGCCTGAGAGGTCAGCACGCCCGGATTCTATATCCGTCGGCCTAAGCCGTGGTCTGCCAGAATGCCGCCAATCATTCACTATCGATAACGACGCTTTTCATCCTTGTGAGTAAGCGTTTTCGTAGCAACAATCCGACATAGCGTGAATGTAAGCCTTACTCCAAGCTTTGCTTATATTTCAGCCCGCAGAACAATGAATTCTTGTATCGTCGGGTCGGGTTCAGGCAGAGGGTTTGATTTGAAAATCCTGCGTGAAAAACGTAAGCAGGCTTTTTGCTTTTGCTTGCTGCGATAGCGTGGCTTCTCTGCACGCTTGTATAAATCCCCCTTACCTTTTAGCTATAAAGCCGCAGCGCGCTAAAAAAAATTGCGGGCTGAAAGCCGCTGTTATTTTGTGATATTCTGCCTGAAATGCAATTTGACAGGACAAAGACCTACAAGGATTTGCCTCTTCTAATGAATAATACTTCTAACCTTATCCTTACTGCCTGGCAAGACTATGTCCAGCATAGTGGCGCAGAAAAAAGTAAAATACCTGCGAGTAAGGTGCACGAATATCAACAGCTTTTTATTACCAGACAGCACTGCCGCGACGAAGAGTCCGGCGTCCGCCTGACTATCCCTGCGGAAATGGCCGAAAGCTGGCGTCGACGCTTCGTTAAGTATGATGATAAAGGTTATATCAGTCATATCGAACCCATTAGCTTTCTTTTCCCCATCATACGCTGCGTTGATGCAGAAAATGGTAACGCTAATGCGAAATATCTGCCGCTTTTCTCTTTCCCTGTTCCTAAATCCTTTTTTACCTCGCAAGACAATACGCTGCTGATCCCGGTAAATGATGGTCAGCAGGTCAGCGCCTTCCCTTTTGCGTTCCGCAATACGTTTTCTATTGAGCTGGCAGAGCTGGGAGAAAACCGGCATATGATGAGCATCGTCAGCGCGCTGACCGGCCATAAGTATGAGGGTTTTTACGCTGCTTTTGAGGGATTGCTACAGTGGATTAGTCAACAGCGCCAGACGCCTGAAACGGCTTTCAATGCTCTTATCGCGCCGTTACATAATGAAGATTTTACTACCCAACGCGACGGTAAGGATTATCAGTGGCTCTGCGATAAGCCCGAGGGGACTTTTCCTCTGCTGGAACAGTATTTGACTTATGAGCATTCAGCGGATGAAGCTCCCGCCTGTTTTGATTTGCCTACCCATGGCTTGTTTGAGCAAAAGTATCCTCTGGGCCATGGCCAGATGCAGGCGATACAGGCGATAAATCAGGAGGAGCGGCTGATCGCAGTTCAGGGCGCCCCAGGCACCGGTAAAACCACGCTTTTTAAATCACTGATTGCACAAAAGCTCGTAGAGCGGGCTCTCGCCATCGCCGATGGTCAGGATCGCAACTGCGGTATGCTGGTGACCTCAACGGCTATCAAAGCCGTAGAAAATATTATCGACGATCTTCGTAAAGATCCGGTTACTCAGAATCTTGACTGGCTATGGTTTCAGGGCGGCTCAAATAAACAGATACAACAAGAATTTTCTCGCCTGGAAAGATTAATAGACCGCTGGCGACAGGGAAGCTATGAGCCGGAACGTCAGCAGGCCTTTCTGGAAAGTTTAAACCAGCACCGCCAGCAAATTAACGCGTGTTATCAAGAATATATTAACCATAAGGCCTGCACGTTACAGAGTATAAGCGACTGTGGATTCCCGACGACCGATATCACGGAAGTAAAGGCTGCTTTAGCAACGAAAGTAGCGAACTTTTTCGTCAAGGCAGCCAATTTCCCTCCTCTGCTGGTCACGCAGTCTGACGATCTCTTTTCGCTTGATTTGGCTATTGAACTACAAAAAGAGGCGTTTATTGAAGCAAAACGGCGGCGTAAGCAGGCATGGCAGTTGGCCATGGAGATTGAGTCAACCTGGCCACTGCCGCATAACTGGCAATCTATCGTCGCCTGGCTGGACGACCCGCTGCGCCCAGTGCTGGAAAAAAATTACCATGATTATCCACGCCAGGGCATCCGACATTTACTGGCGCGTGTTTTAACAGGCAAATATCAGACTCGCTGCGATAAGATGCGCGCACGCTATGCTGATAGCTATCAGCGAATGATGCTTATTGAGTTTTCCC
Organism: Erwinia sp. TECH1; assembly: GCF_054057575.1. Classification (NCBI taxonomy): domain Bacteria; kingdom Pseudomonadati; phylum Pseudomonadota; class Gammaproteobacteria; order Enterobacterales; family Erwiniaceae; genus Erwinia; species Erwinia sp. TECH1. The sequence continues at coordinate 3,046,054 of NZ_JBSRZK010000001.1, forward strand.
ACCAGCAGCTAGTCGAACTGGCAGACGCTGGCGCAAACCTATCGGCAGACAAAGAAGCCGTTCAGTTACTAAAGCTGTTGCTGACGCCTGAACCGGATCCTGAAGAACTGATAACCCTGGACGCGCTGGAAAAAGAAATTGCTGAATTAATGACGTTACAGCGCAGGGTTGAATTGGCGCAGCACTACATCGACGAACATGCGCAGCGTTATCCTGAAGGCAGCTGGTGCGACATTTTACGTAAACGCTTTATCCGACAACACCGTGAAATGTTTGCAGATGCTACAGGTTATCTCTGGCAGGAACAGCTGAAACGTAAACACGATCTGGAAGAGGTAGTCACGCACTGGCGCGCGCTTATATCTCGTCAGAAAACAGGCGCAGGCTACTACCGCTGGCTGGAGAGGCTGGATGATTTTTATAGCGCGCTGTCGCTGGTTTATCCGATCATGGCGACCACGCTGGTCTCCGCTTACAAAATGGCGGGATACGCTAAACTCAGCGAACTGAAAGGCCATAAGCCTTGGGCACTGGCGCTTTGTGATGAGGCGGGCATGATTTCGGCAGAGTCGCTGGTACCGTTACTGAGCCGCAGCGAAAAAGCGATGATTGTAGGTGATCCTTTGCAAATCGAACCTATCCGTACGCTTTCTGAAGGAACGCAACAGCTGTTACGCCAGCGTCATTTCGCTACCAATAATCTCCTTTATGAGCGAGTCTCGCCTGCCACCGTCACCGCCTATCATCGGGCAGCTGGCAGCGCTACCGGCCGTGCTGGCGATATAGGCAATGGTATAATTCTGGACGAGCATCGCCGCTGTCAGTTACCTATAGCCAGGCTGTTCACGCGCGTGGCGGGCTATCAAGGCGTCACGGTAGAAACGGCGCCACCTGATAAAAGAATAGCCCAGGCTTTTGAAAAGGCGGGCGGTCATCATCTGATGTTTTACAGCGTGGAAGGCCAGAAAGGCCGCGTCGCCAATACCAATCTCGATGAGGCGGAAGCCATTGGCCAGCTGCTGGATAAACTTGAAGACGCAGGTTACGACCTGTGCGCCGACGTAGGCATTGTGACGCCTTACAGCAATCAAAAGTCTTTACTGGTCCAACGTTTTGCTAAAAGAATGAACCACTGGGAAAAAAACTGTATCGGGACAGTTCATCAGTTTCAGGGCGTAGGTTTTGAAGTCATTATTTATAGTCCGGTCATTTTTCATCCTCTGGATAAAGAAGGTTTTCAGAACGATGCGCCCAATATGCTGAACGTCGTCGTATCCCGAGCCAGGCAACAATTTATCGTAGTGGGAAATTACCGCCGCCTGAAGCAGGCTGGTGGCTATCTGGCAATAGTGGCGCAAACGCTGGCCGATGATTTTCTCCTTGAACAAGGTAGCCAACACCCCGATTTCGAACGGATAAGCCAGACGCCACGGCTACAGCGATACTATAAAGATTGTGAGCATATTGCGGCTTTTGCCGCTAAGGCGGCCACTTGCGAACAGGAACTGCTGGTAGTAACGCCATGGATAAGACGCGGCGGCCTTTGGCAGCGGCCGGAATTAGCGATGCTGGTGGCCGCACAGCGTCGCGGCATAACGGTAAAAGTCTGTTATGGCTATCATCATCAGCGGCTGGATCGGGGCGAAGATAACGATAACGATTTGGTTGCAGAGTATTGCGACCAGTTGGGTAAAGAGAATGTCATCCGCCTGCCGGAAGGGACGCACGAAAAACTGCTGGTTGTTGACGGACGCTACATCACCCTGGGTAGCTGGAACTGGCTGTCACATGGTTATCATCACAGCTGCGAGGGTTCAGGTAATTTCAGCAATGCTATTCGTCATGAACTGAGCGCAGAACTGGATGATGTCTCTTTCGTTAACGAGCTAAAAGAGCGGCTATCGTTCTGACGCCGGCGGCGTTGGGCCGTACAGAACAGATCTTGTACGGCCCATACCCTACTCCAGATCGCTGCCGTTGCTGGCAATCACCTTCTGATACCAGTAGAACGATTTTTTCTTATAGCGGTTGCCGGTGCCGGAGATAGTGTCGTCCAGATCGACATAGATAAAGCCGTAGCGCTTGCTCATTTCGCCGGTGGACATGCTGACCAGGTCGATGCAGCCCCACGGCGTGTAGCCCATCAGCTCGACGCCGTCGTCAATCGCTTCCGCCATCGCTTCAATATGCTGGCGCAGATAGTTGATGCGGTAGTCGTCTTCCACCCGGAAGTTTTCATCAGGCTTATCAATGGCGCCCAGGCCGTTTTCGACAATAAACAGCGGCTTCTGGTAGCGATCGTAGAGCTGATTCAGCCCGATGCGCAGGCCGACAGGATCGATTTCCCAGCCCCAGTCGCTGGCCTCCAGGAACGGGTTACGCGCGCCGCCCAGCAGATTGCCCTGAGCGGATTCCGCTTCCGCGGTTTTATTGATGGTGGTGGACATGTAGTAGCTGAAGCCGATGTAATCCACGGTATGCGCTTTGATTAACGCCATGTCGCCCGGCTGGATATCCAGCGTCACGCCCAGCGATTTCCACAGGCTTTTGGCGTAATAAGGGTAGTCGCCCTTTGCCTGCACGTCGGCGCAGTAGAAGTTAAACGACTGCATCTCTTTCAGCGTGGCCAGCTGATTAAGCGGGTTACAGTCAAAGGCATAGGCGGTAGCGTAGATAATCATGCAGCCAATCTGAATGGCGGGATTGGTTTCGTGCGCGATTTTCACCGCCATGCTGCTGGCGACAAACTGGTTATGCCACGCCTGGAACTTCGCCTGCGGATCCAGCGCGCCGGTTTTTACCGTCAGGCTCTGGCTCATCATCGGGAAATGTACCGCGCTGTTGATCTCGTTAAAGGTCATCCAGTACTTTACTTTCTGGCCGTAGCGTTCCAGCACCGTCCGGGCAAAGCGTTCAAAATGCTCAATGACTTCACGATTTTTCCAGCCGCCGAATTCGGTGGCGAGATGCAGCGGCATTTCATAATGGGAAAGAGTGATAACCGGCTCGATGCCGTGCGCAAGACAGGTAGCAATCACCTCATCATAATGACGCAGGCCCGCTTCGTTGGGCTGCTTCTCAACGCCGTTTGGATAGATGCGGGTCCAGGCAATGGAGAAGCGATAGCACTTAAAACCCATCTCCTTAAACAGCGCGATATCCTCGCGGAAGCGGTGATAGTGATCGATGCCTTTATGGTTGGGATAGGTGTAGCGGGAAGGGTCGAGGGTGAAATCAAAATCAGGCGAGGAAACGATAGCCAGGCGGGACTTGCCGCCGGGAATGGCGTCCACGATGGAAAGCCCTTTGCCATCCTCGTTGTAGGCGCCTTCTACCTGATTCGCGGCGGTCGCGCCGCCCCACATAAAGCCTTGCGGAAATCTTTCTTTCATTGCATTCATCCTTTTTAAAACGGCAAGTTTTAACGGCAATTGATGACAAGATTTGTACCAGCGACGATTTTAAAGCAAAAGCAGGATGGCAGACAGGAAAGAAGCCGATTAATGCCGTGCGGGCACAATGGTCAGCGCTATGCGTTCTGCCAGCTCCAGCACTTTAAACCAGGTGCCGTGATCCTGTAGCAGAGAACGGGAAACGCCCGTGGGCCGTAGCGTTTTTACGCCGAGGCGATCGCCAAAAAGCACGATGGCGCGCGCCGCGTCATCCTGTCTGGATATCCAGAGCAATCCCTGCGCCTGCGGACACTGGCAATAAATAGCTTCGGCCCATTTTCGGGTGGCCGGATAGCAATCTTTTTCGGTATCGATTAGCTGGCTACGCTTCAGGCCGAGCTTGTGTAAAGCCAGGCTGCGTAAATCCACCAGCCTCAGCGCTTCCGTTACCTCAATAACCGAGTGCTGCTGGCCGGTAAACTTTGCCTTGTCCATGCTTTTGAACCCGGCGGTATGCGGAACGTCGTGAAACAGCGTTTCCATCAGCGCGCAGGAAAACGTCGTACCGGCATACAGCGTGGGAATAGCGCGATCTTTCTCATCTTTAATGGGGCTGAATCGCGCGTTGCCTTTAAGGCCCGGATTAAACTGCGTCGCTTGATATTTATCCAGATGGATACGGTGTAGCTTTTCACCGGCGTTAAGGAGCGTCAGGGTAACAGCAAGCTCTGCCGTGGGAGCGGGAAGCAGTAAAGCATCGGCAGAGCTAGCCATGTTCAACGCCTTCTACCTCATCTTTCGCTGCTTCTATTACCTGTTCCGGGCTGCTGAGCAGCAAATCCTGCGGACGCCTGCCGCCCAGGGCGCTGTTGTCGGCCCGAAACCAGTAGGCCATTCCCCAACCGTCCTTGCTATCGGTGAAGATTTTTATGATTTCCGCCAGCGCCTTACAGGGCCGGAACCCGGTGTCCGCCGCCAGAGCCCAGGCAGGATAGTAATCAATACCGTGATGCTGAATGGTAAAAATCTGCTGCTGTTTTTTCCACTTATGCGGCTGCGCGCTGGGGTTGCGCGCGCTGAACCCGGCCAGCCCGGCCACTTCTGCCGCCGTCAGCCAGTCTCCGCTTTCCAGTACGGCCTTACGGGCCTGGATCAGCATAGCGGCTTCTTTCAGCAGCGTTGGCGAGACCGGCGCCGACGGCAACATGATTTCCGCCAGCCGCTCCAGCGATGACTGCTCCTGACGCTCCCGCAGCACCTCAAGCAAAGAAACGGTCATGTTCATAATGTTTTCCGTTAACGTCTCGACCACGCCCGGCTGTTGATGAACAAAGGTCATGGCCAATACGCGATCGGCCTGAGACTTATTTAAACGGGCCTGGATCTCTTTCGGAGTGCCTACCAGCGTGGCGATACCTGAAGAAACCGGAATGGCGCTCATAGCTTTATCCTTGGTGATGGTAGTTATGATCAATATAACATAACCATCATTACTGACAAGGTCGCTTTTTGAACGGAAACGTAAAGATAAAGCCCCGACGTCAGCGATCGGGGCAACGGATTACAGCGCGACGCGCATCACCTCGTCAGGCGCGGCGGCTTCCTGTTTGCGGGAAGAAGCCTGCTTAACGAAGATATACAACGTCTGACCATCCGGCGACAGCGCAAGGCTGTTTGGATGGGTCGGCGCCTTAAGGGTTTTGACAACTTTATAGGTTTTGCCGTCAATAATGCTGACTTCGCCCGCCTCACGGTGGGTCACATAAATTTCATTGCGCTGCGGATTAAACAGCACCGCCAGCGATTTTGGCACGGCGACCTTCTGTATGACCTTGCCGTCTTCGGTGTTCACCACCAGCAGCTCAGGCTGCTTAGAGTCGGTGATAAAGGCGCGATGCGTGGCCGGATCCAGGCTGATATTCAGAAAGAAGTGCTCGCCCTCTGCCAGCTTCACTTTGCCAAGCAGCCTGTTGCTGGCGGTGTCGAAAGTGAAGAGTTCGTTATCGCCGCCGGTGGCGTAAAGGCGGTGCGCGGCGGTGTCCAGCGTCAGGCCGGTAGCGTGCTTGCCTAAGCCCTCCAGCGTATGGCGCAGCGTCAGCTTATCGCCATCCACCACCCAGATGCGGCTCTCTTCGCCCACGCCGCCGATATAAACCGTATTGGTATTTTCATCTACCGCCAGCTCACGCGGCGCCAGCGGACGGAAATTTTCGCTGCGCGGACGCGCATCCAGCACCAGACGTCCTTTTACCTGACCGCTTTTTACATCGATCGCGGTGACCGTGCTGTCCAGCGTGTTGCCGACAAAAAGCGTGTCGGTTTTATTGTTGATTGCCGTACCAAAGGGCTTGAGGTCGTTGTGGATCGCCTGAGTAATGGCCAGGGTCTGCGGATCGAGGCGGTAAACCACGCCGCCCTTATCCAGCTGGCGGCTGCCGGAGGTTGCCACATACAGCGCCTGCTGCGACGGGCTGTAAGCCATTTCATAAGCGCCTTTGGCAACGGCCTGGCGCAGCGGTTCAGCGGTTTCACTGTGGGCGGGGATCGCGGCGGCAAACAGCGCCAGCGTTAACAGGTAGCCTTTTCCACGGCTGAAGGTAGCGTTCATATTCTCTCCATGTAACTGAATGATCAGAGGTAAAGCGGCCCGACGCGCTGTCTTGCGGCGGCGGGCCGAAAATTAGCCCAGCAGCGCCGTGGTCAATCTTGCGGTACAGCAGCGCCTGTCCCTGTCGTCATAGATAGCGATTTCCCAGACCTGCTGGCTTCTGCCCAGATGCAGCGGCTGACACACGCCGCGCACCAGGCCGCCGGTCACGGCGCGATGGTGGCTGGCGTTAATCTCCGTGCCGACCACGCACTGCCCTTCCTGGCTGGTCAAAAAGCCGGCCATCGATCCTAACGTTTCCGCCAGCGCGACCGACGCGCCGCCGTGCAGCAGGCCAAAAGGCTGCTGCGTACGGGCATCGACCGGCATGGTCGCCTCCAGCCTGGCCTCTTCCAGCAGCGTAAAGGTCATGCCCAAATGGGCGACCATCGATCCGTCGCCCATGCGGTTAAGCTCATCCAGACTCAGCTGGCGCTTCCAGATAGATTTTGTCATTACGCCCCCAGCGTGCTGCCACCGTCGATCACAATATCCTGCATCGTGATATGGCTGGCTTGATCGGACGCAAGGAACAGGATGGTGCTGGCAACCTCCTCTGGCCGGGCGATTTTGCCCAGCGGAATACCGACTTTAAACTGCTCCGCGAAGCCGCGAATGCGCTGCTGCTCGGCATCCGGGCTTTTCCACAGCGTGCGCTGCATATCGGTATCGGTCGAGCCTGGCGACACCAGGTTGCAGCGCACGCCGAAAGAGGCCAGCTCCAGGCCAACCGTCAGGCTGAGGCTGCGCAGCGCCGCTTTCGACGCGCCGTAGGCCGACATGCCGATGCGCGGACAGTGCGCAGCGTCCGACGCCACGGTGACGATAGCGCCGCCGCGCTGCTCGCGGAACCACGGCATGGTCTGCTGGAACAGGTTAAACGCGCCGCCGACGTTGACGGCCATCACCGCTTCCCAGTCCGCCACGTCCAGCTCATCCGTCGCGCCCATCCGCAGAATGCCCGCGCCGTTGACCAGCACGTCCAGTCGCGGCGTTTCCGGCCGCAGCCGCTGGCATACCGCTTTTACCTGCTGCGCGTCGGCCACGTTCAGCTCCACGGTCTGAAACGGGTAATCGGCCTGCGGGAAAGCGAGATCCAGCCCGACTACCGTCGCGCCCGCCTCGTGAAAGGCCAGCGCGGTGGCATAGCCAATGCCTTTACCGGCACCGGTTACCCAAATATGTTTATTGGTAAAATCGAGGCTCATGCGCGCTCCCGCGACAGCAGACGCCACCAGGCCGCCAGCGTCGGCTCTTTCGCCAGCATCACAAAATCGATATCGCCGTAAACTTTACGCCAGCGCGCCGCCAGCGCCATCATGCGCACCGAATCCAGGCCGTAATCGATCAGGTTCTCATCCTCTTCCGGCGTTTCGTCCTCATCCAGCATCGGCTGCACCAGCGCGCGCAGCTGCGCCATGCTCAGCGGCACCGGCAGCAGATCTTCCGTCAGCACCACTTTCCCGGCGCGACCGGCGGTGTATTTCAGCGCCATCAGGTGCTCATCGCGGCTGAAGTCAGCCAGCGCATCCGCCACCATAAAGGGCTGGATATCCCGCATAAAGGCATCGATAGCGGTGGTCAGGCAGCCGATATGCGCGTACACGCCGCAGATAATCAGCTGGTCGCGGCCGGTCTCTTTCAGGTGCTGTTCCAGCGGCGAGCGATGGAAGGCGCTGTAGCGCCATTTCACCAGCACTTCGTCACCCTCTTCCGGCGCCAGTTCGGCTACGACTTTCTGCTGCTCCGGATGTTTATTCAGCCCCGGCCCCCACATATCGTTCAGCAGCGCGCGGTCTTTATCGCTTTGATGATTAGGCTGCGCCGTGTAGTAAACCGGAATGCCGTTCTGGCGGCAGTATTCACGCAGCGCGGCGATATTGCTGATGACCTGTTTGATCATCGGGCAGTCTTCGCCCCAGAAATTAATAAAATAGTTCTGCATATCGTGGATCAGCAGCGCGCCCCTGGCAGGTTCAAACGTCCATTTGACCTTGTTTTCTGGCAGGTCGGCGGCGGCAGGCAGCGCATAGGCTTTTAGTGCAGGGATAGTCATTTTTTCTCCGGAATTCAGTTGGTCTGGCTGGCGGCCAGCTGTTGACGCAGGCGTTTTTTATCCACTTTACCGACGGGCGTCAGCGGCAGTTCGTCAACGGTTTCAATACGATCGGGCAGCTTGTAGTCCGCCACGCCAAGCTCGCGCAGATAGCGGCGGATCTCCACGGCGCGCACGGGACGTTTGCCCACGATAAAGGCGCAGCTTTTTTCGCCCAGCAGGCTGTCCTCCATCGAAACCAGCGCAACGTGCAGAATGGCCTCGTGGCGTAACAGCAGGTTTTCGATCTCTTCAGCGGCAATTTTCTCGCCGCCGCGATTGATCTGATCTTTTTCGCGGCCCTGCACGCAGATATAGCCGTCCGGCGTAATGGAGACCAGGTCGCCGGAACAATAGAAGCCGTTGGCGTCAAAGGCCTGCGCGTTGTGCTCCGGGCTGCGGTAATAGCCGCGGAAGGTGTACGGGCCGCGCGTCATCAGCCGTCCGGTTTCGCCCTGCGGCAGCGGATTGCCCTGCTCGTCCGCAACCCAGACCTCATCGTCCGGGCTCATCGGCGTGCCCTGCGTCGAGAAGATGTGCCACTCGTCGTCGGTCAGCTGCGTATAGTTGACCAGCCCTTCCGCCATGCCGAAGACCTGTTGCAGCCGGCAGCCGATTTCTGCCGGAATGCGTGCCGCCAGCGCTTCGCTTAAGCGCGCGCCGCCCACCTGCAACAGCTGGAGCGAGCCAAGCGCCCGATTGCTGCCCCACTCCTGAATCGCCTGTAGCCAGAGGCTGACCGCTGGCGGCACCAGCGCCGTCGCCGTAATCTGGTGTTTTTCAATCAGCGGGAAACAAAGGTTGGCGCTCGGATCGCCTGCCAGCACCACCAGGCCGCCGCCATAAAACACGCCGAAGGCGCCCGGCGAACTGAGCGGATAGTTGTGCGCGGCGGGCAAAGCGCAGAGATAGCGGGTTTTTTCGTTAAAGCAACAGACTTCCACGCTGCGGCGGATGCTGTAGTAGTAGTCGTTATGGGTACGCGGGATCAGCTTGGGCGTGCCGGTACTGCCGCCGGAAAGCTGGAAAAACGCGACTTCGTCAGCGGCGGAAGGCGCAGCGACAAACTCGCCTTGCGCCTCGTCAATTAAGGCCGCAAGCGAGGTATCGTCCTCACGAGCGTTGCGCAGCACCACCTCACGCAGCGACGGATAGCGCTGGCGCAGCGGTTGCAGATAGTCGTCGGTGGCGAACAGCGCGTGCTGACGATCGGCGATCAGCAAAGCAGGCTCAATCTGGCTGGCGTAGGCGTCCAGCTCCTGGCGCTGATGGCTGAACAGCGCGTTGACCGGCGCGACGCCGAGTTTCAGCAGTGCAAACAGCACGATATAGAATTCGGCCACGTTGCCCAGCTGCACCAGCGCGGTATCGCCGCACTTCAGGCCGCGACGCTGTAAGGCCGCCGCCAGACGGGTGCTGGCGCTCTCAAGTTGCTGATAGCTGTATTTACGGTCGCCTTCGATCAGCGCCGTTTCCGTGCTGTCGGCATGGCGAGTTAAAATATCCGTTAAGGGCAGATCAAGCCAGTAGCCTTTTTCACGGTAGCGGGCCGCAAAATCGTCGGGCCAGCGGGAATAGGAAATCGTCATAAAATAGCCTTATTGCAGTCCAAATACGTGCAGCATGGTGCTGAGCTTGACGCCGGTTTCGCGCCATTCCGATTCCGGCGAAGAGGCCGGAACGATGCCCGCGCCGGCGAACAGGCGAATGTTTTTTCCGGCCAGCGTGCCGCAGCGAATGGTCACCACCCATTCGCCGTTGCCTTCGTCGTCGCACCAGCCGACGATGCCGCCGAACAGCTCGCGGTTAAACGGCTCCAGCTTTTCAATCCACTCGCAAGCGGCAACGTGCGGATAACCGCTCAGCGCGGGCGTAGGATGCAGCAGGCAGGCGAGCGACAGCGCCGTTTCCTCAGCCGCTGCGGCTTTGCCTTCAATCGCGGTAGCAAGGTGCCACAGCGTCGAAGTAGTGATCAGCTCCGGCTTGTCCGGCACCGCCAGAGAGCGGCTGCGCGGTTTCAGCACGTCGTACATGGCGTTGGTCACCAGGCGGTGCTCGTAGCGATCTTTTTGCGAGTACATCAGCTTTTCGCCTACCGCAAGATCGCGCGCTTTGTCGCTGCGATCGCGTCTGGCCGAGCCCGCCAGCGGCAGCGAAGTGTAGGTTTCGCCCGACTTACGCAGCAGCAGCTCCGGGCTGGCGCCCAGCAGCGTGCTGCCGTCGGCCAGCGGAACATGGAAGTGATAGCTGCCAGGGTTGAGCGCAATCAGGCGATCCATTAACGCCGTAGCCTGCACCGGCTCGGCGGTAGTGATATCGATCAGACGCGAGAGCACCACTTTATCCAGGCCAGGCTGGGCGGTCGCTTCCGCTGCTTTCGCCACCATCTCCATAAATTCAGCCTGTTCAGGAATGTTCTGGCGCGCGGTAATTACTGGCTCTACGGCAGATCTCGCCTGCTGCGCCGACTCTGGCTGCTGCTGGCGGGAGAATGCCTCATGACGCTCAGGAATAAATAGCGCGGAAGGCTGGCGCGTATCAAAGGGGATGGCGCCAACCATCACCGGGCGCATAATCCCTTTGGCCCTGGCTGCGGCAAAGGCGCTGCGTACCTGCTGCTGGAAAGCGCCCTGCAGGTTGTCGCCGTCGGCGGCGGGACAGGTAATTTCGGCAAAGCGACCAGTGGTGATAAAGCTTTTCCACGGCGATGCGAAGAAAAAGCTCTCAGATGAGAGAGAAACTGATGGTTTAACTGCATCAGCGCAAAGCGTCTCCATAACGGCCTCCAGCCACAACGATAAAAAGTATAATAATGATTATCATTTGCATTATTACCGCGTAACTTTAAGTAAATTCTTTGTGATGTCAAGCAACGTTTCGCAGTTTAAAACAGTGCAAAACACCACGCCGCGACCGGGCGCAACGTTTGCGCCGTTATTAGCATCATTTGGCAGCATTACCTGCCGCCAGGGCAGGTAAGGAAGGACTAAAACCCGATGTTATTCAGTTACGCTTTCTCCCGGCGAAGCGGGCGCGGGCTGGCGATAGCGTCGGAGCGAACCGAAGGCGGCGGCCAGCACCAGGCTGACGATGGCCAGCCCCAGGCCGCTGCTGCTGGCGGCGGTGGCGGGCAGCATCACCGTGGTCATCGCGCCCAGCAGCAGCGCGCCCAGCGAGTCACCCATCACGTTTTGCGCCGTCCACAGGCCGTTGATACGGCCCAGCATCGCGTCCGGCGTCAGCGTCTGGATCAGCGTGTATTGCAGCAGCGCGCTCAGGGCGCTCAGGTAGCCGAACAGCATCAGACAGAGCGCGCCCGCCTCCCAGTAAGGCATCAGGCCGCACAGCCCTACCGCGACGAAAGCGGCGACGGCGGTGAAAAGCATCACCTTGCCCGGACGCGGATGCTGTGCCAGATTGCCGCTGGTCAGCGCGCCTGCGGCCGCGCCGAGCGGTACGGCAGCATAGAGAAAGCCGATCTGCTGCGCGCTCAGCTCCCAGCGAATAGCCAGCGCCGGATAAAGCACGCGTACCGCCGTCGCCATGGTCAGCAGCGCGCCCACCAGCGCCACGCCGCCGATCAGACGATGGCCGAGCAGAAAGGTAAAGCCTTCCGCCAGCGACCGTAGCGGCCTGGCGTGCGACTGCGGCGGCGGCGGCAACGACGGCAGACGCAGCAGCGGGATCAGCGTAATAAAGGTGCCCGCCGCCGCCAGCGCGAAGTTCCAGAATACGCCGCCCGCTGCGAGCAGCACGCCGCCCACCATCGGCGAGATCACCGCGCCCAGTCTGACCGTGAGCATGGTGATCGCCCCGGCCTGCATCAGGTTTTCACGGCCCACCAGCGCGGGCGTGGCGGCAAGCAGCGCCGTCACGCCGATGGCGCCGAAAAAGCCGTCCCAGATGCCCAGCAGGTAGATGGCGGTCAGCGACGGGGACGGCATGGCGGCATTGACGCACAGGCCGATAAAGCCCAGCCCGCAGGTCGATCGCGCGAACAGGATCAGCCGCCGACGCTCGTGGCGATCCGCCAGCACGCCGCCCAGCATCAAACCGGTAAACAGGGCCGCGCCGGTCAGCGTGACCGCCAGGCTTACCTGCCAGGCAGAACCGGTCAGCTGCTGGATCTGCACCGGCACGCCGACGCCAAGCAGGCCCAGCGCCAGGATAGAGATAAAGCGGGCGATAAACACCGCCCGAAAATCAGGGTGCGTCTTCAGCAGGCTGAGGCTGAGCATAAAGGTCTGTTTTTTCATTGTGTTGCCCGATCCAGCAGTTGGTTAAGGCGTGGGCCGATATGGGTAAACGCCTCTGCCGAAATAATATCCACATGCGCGCATTCCACCGGGAAGGTTTGCAGCGTGTCGAGCCATGGCGCCCACGCGGTGTGCGCATCCTGCCCCGGCTTCAGCGTTTTCTGCGCGACGAACAGCGTGGCTTCCCCGACGAAGCGGCGGCTTTTCGCGGTCGCCAGCAGCCTGACCGCATCGCCGTAGTTGCCTTCGATAGCGCCAAACAGCGCCTGGCTGGCCGAGGCCGCCAGCGACTCGCGCAGCGACGCCTGGGCGGCCATAAAGGCTTCACGCTCGCGGTCGATTTCCGCCAGCACTTCGGCATCCAGCTGGTTATTCTGTGACCAGTTTTGCGTTTCCGGCGGCCAGGTATCCAGCAGCCCCAGGAAGGCGACTTTTTCGCCCTGCGCCTGCAGGCGCGCCGCGATAGCGTGCGCCAGCGTGCCGCCCAGCGAATAGCCCAGCAGATAGTAAGGGCCGTGCGGCTGCTGCTCGCGCAGCGTGGCCAGATGCCGCTCGCAAAGCTCATCAAGATTTTCCGCCTGCCGCATTGGCCCGTGCGGGCGCGGCGACTGAATGCCGATCAGCGACCAGCGCGCGTCCAGATAGCGTTGCAGAATGCTGAACTGCCAGGCGAAGCCGGAGGCCGGATGGAAGCAAAACAGCGTGGGGCCGTGCGAACGCCGCAGCGGCAGGATGGTTTCCATGCCCGCGCGGCTCGCCTCTTCTTCGCTCTGCCACGTCAGCTTTTCCGCCAGCGCGCCGACGGTGGACGCCACCATAATCAGCCCCGGCGTCACCGGCCTGTCGAGACGGCGACGCAGATCGACCGCCAGCCGCATCGCCAGCAGTGAATGGCCGCCGAGGGCAAAGAAGTCATCATTAACCGAGCGGATCTCGCAGTCCAGCAGGCGGGCAAAGGCTTCGGCCACCACGGTTTCCACACCCTCTGCCGGCGCGCGACCTGCGGCGTGGGCCAGCTGTGGCAGCGGCAGCGCCTTGCGATCCAGCTTGCCGTTGGCGCTTAGCGGGAAAGCCGCCAGCTGCACCAGCACCACCGGCACCATGTGCGCGGGCAGGCGATCGCTAAGCTGCTCGCGTAGCGCGGCCGTATCCAGTTCGCCGGACACGGCCACCACGTAGCCCACCAGCTGCCGTTGATCGCCGCCGCCCGCGCTGGCGTTGCCGAGCACGCAGGCATGGGTAACCGCCTGCGCCACATTATCCAGCGACAGCAGCGCCTGATCGATCTCGCCCAGCTCGATCCTCTGCCCACGGATCTTAAGCTGATCGTCGCTGCGGCCCAGATATTCCACCGCGCCGTTCTCCAGCCAGCGCGCCACGTCGCCGGTGCGGTACATTCTTGCGCCCTCGCCTTCCGGATCGGCAATAAAACGGCTGGCGGTCAAATCGGCTCGCGCCAGATAGCCCTGCGCCAGCTGCACGCCGGTCAGATAGAGATCGCCCGCAATACCCGGCGGTACTGGCTGCATATTGCCATCCAGGATGCGCAGCCCGGTGTTCCAGACCGGATAGCCAATCGGCACGCTTGCGCCCGTTACGTTTGCCAACGCTTCGCCGTAGGCCGGATACCAGCTCACATCCACCGCCGCTTCGGTCGGGCCATAAAGATTGTGCAGCGGCACGGCCGTTTTGTCCTGCCACTGGCGACAGAGATCGGTCGGCAGCGCCTCGCCGCTACAGAATACCCGCCGTAAAGAAGCACAGTGGGCCACGGCCTCGTCATCGGTTAACGCGGTGACAAACGCCGCCAGCATGGAAGGAACGAAGTGCGTAGTTGTGACACCGTAACGGCTGAGCAGCGCCTGGAGCGCCTGCGGATCGCGATGCGCTTCCGGCGGCGCCATCACCAGCTGCGCGCCGGTCAGAAACGGCCAGAAAAATTCCCAGACCGAGACGTCAAAACTGCACGGCGTCTTTTGCAGCACTACATCGTCGGTAGTCAATCGATAGTGGTCCTGCATCCACAGCAGGCGGTTTACGATCGCCTGCTGGCCGACCATGACGCCTTTTGGCCGTCCGGTTGAGCCGGAGGTATAAATCACATAGGCGGTATGGTGCGGGCGTGACAGATCCTGAGCAGGCGCAAGATCCACTGTCGGCAGCGGCTGGTGGTAGCAGAAGCTTTGCAGATTTTCGAGCTGCGCAAAGCGGCCCAGCTGTTCTTCGGTGGTGATTAACAGACGCGGGTTAGCATCTTCCAGCATCATGCTCAGCCGATCGGTCGGATAGCCGGTATCCAGCGGCAGCCAGGCGGCGCCCAGCTCCACAATGGCCTGTAGGGCAAGCGACAAAAATACCGAACGCGGCAGCGCCACGGCCACGATGTCGCCCGCCTGCACGCCTCGCTTTTGCAGCGCCTGAGCCAGCGCCGTTACCTGCTGACGCATCTCGCGGTAGGTAAAACTATGCTGGTCATCCGCCAGCGCGTCCGCGTCCGGGGTGCGCTGCGCCTGCGCCATAATCAGGCTGCTCAGCGTGGTTTGCGGTACCTCGATCGCCGTGTCGTTAATCTGCCGTAGCCGCTTTTCCTCATGCGGGTGCAGCAGCGTCGCCTGCGCGTAGGTCAACGTCGGATGGCCCGCGAACTGGCTAAGCAGCAGCGGCAGGCGGGCAAGATGCTCACGCAGCGTTTCCGCCTGATAGCGCTCCGCGTTCGCCAGGATTTCCAGCGAGACGTTGCCCTCTTCGTCCGGGTAGAGCGCGATTTCCAGATCGCGTACCGGGCCGGAAGCCAGCTGGTGGGTCACGCCTTCGATACCGGCAAAATCCAGCCGGTAGTCAAACATTTTCAGGTTAATGACCGGGCCGAACAGCGGCTCGCTCAGCTGGCCGATATCCCTTTGGATTTGCTCCGCGTCGTAGCGCTGATGGCGGCGCGCTTTTTTCAACTGCTGCTGCAGCGCCTCCGCCAGCTGTGGCAACGTGGCCTGAGGATCGAGCCGTATCGCCATTGGCAGCACGTTGAGCACCGGCCCGGTGGCGCTCAGCGCGGCCGATCCCAGGCGGCGCATAAAGATAAAGCCCGCGCTGTATTCCGCCCGCGCGCTGAGGCGGCCCAGCCACACCGCAACCAGCGCCAGCGCCAGTTCCGACGCGCTGAGCTGGCTTTGCGCCCGCAGCTCGCGGAAATCTTCGCGGCTCAGCTGCAAATGCTGACGAATAAGATGCGTGGTGGCGCTTTGTCCGTTCAGCGGCAGCGGCGACAGGCTGGCGGGCATCGGCAGCTGGCTCGCCTGCTCTTTCCAGAAGGCGGCATCGCGCTGGCGGGTCGCGGAGGCGCTATAGCGATCGTACTCCTCCACCACGTCGCTGAAAGGGACGAAAGGCGAAGGCTTCGGCTCGCTGCCGGTGCAAAGCGCAGTATAAATCTCCGCAATGCGACGGGTGATGGCGGTAAAGCTGAAGCCGTCCACCACCAGATGATGAAAACGCTGATACCAGTACCAGCGGCTTTCGCTCAGGCGAAAAAGAATATGACGGTAGATCGGGCTGCCGCTGCTGATGCGCAAATCCTGATCCAGATCCTGCTGCATACGCGCCAGCGCCGCCGCTGCGGGATCGGCCTCGTGGCGCAGATCGACGCACTCCGGCAGGGTAAAGTCAGCGTCGGCATCGACCCACTGCATCGGCACGCCGTCCCTTTCGGTAAAGCGCATCCGCAGCGTGTCCGCCTCCTGCATCCCGCACACCACGGCCTTGCGCAGCAGCGGCTCATTCAACGCGCCGTTCAGCTCCACATAGTGCACCACGCTCCAGGCGTTTACCTGTGACGAAAGCTGTTCCGCCATCCAGATACCGGACTGCGCCGCTACCAGCGGCATCATTTGCTGCTGCACTTTATTTATCAGCGCCTCGCTCATTTCACTTTTCACGCTGTGACTCCCGCCGCAAAATGGGCCGGGGTCAGCGTTTGCCAGCGCGCCAGCCAGTCGTTGCATTCGTGCTGCGTCGCCGGGCCATACGCCGGCTGCCAGCCAGCGGGCCGGGCGCAGTGGGCTGGCCACAGACTGTAGCCCAGATGATTTTGCAGCACGAAAAACGGCCCCTCAGGGCGATCGAAAGGATTACTCTGTTCCATCGGAAACTCCGGATTTAGCAGGGACAGACTGCCACAGCGTGGTCAGCCCGTTAATCAGGCCGCCTCGCCAGCACAGAGCGTCGTGGCCGCCGTCAACAAGGCGATAGTGCAGCGTCGGGCAGGCCCGTTGCAGCAGCGGATAAATGCGCTGGTTAGCCTGCAAAACGACAGGTTCGCGCAGGCCCGCTTCCAGATAAATGCGCAGCGGCGCGGCGCTGAGCCGGCCCTGCATCAGCTGCTCTGTCAACCAGCCGTCCTCGCCGGTGCGCTGGCGATGCGGCCACCAGAAAGAGCCGGACTGGCTGAGCGCGCAGCCGAAACGCTGCGGCCAGTGCAGCGCGGCATAGAGGGCGGAAAGACCGCCGAAGCTCTGTCCGGCCACCACGGTGGTCGCCGGATCGTCGCGCCAGCGCGCGTGCTGCGCAAGCAGCGGCAGCAGCTCTTCCTGGACCGCCAGCCAGAAGTCGGGATTGCAGGTCAGTTCCTCGCCGCGATGCTGCGTGTCGATGGCATCAATCAGCAGATAAACCGCCTGTGGCAGCTGACCGCGATCGGTTTGCGCCTGCAGTGCAGACCAGACCGGCATCTGCTCCGCCCAGAACTGGCCATCCAGCAGCACGGCCAGCGGGCGCTGTTCCGGCTGGCTTTCGCCAGTGGTGAAAAGCCATACCCGACGCTGATTGCCCAGCCTTTTGCTTTCCCACGTCAGGCAGCACGGCGCAGCGAACTCAACGCGCTCTGTCCAACCCGGCTGCACAGGCGCCTGCGGCAGATGCAGCGCGGAGACGGGATGGCCGCGTCCGCCTCGCCAGCTGGTATGGGGATTAAGCGGATCGGCTATCGCCTGCGGCAGCAGCCTGCGCCAGCCTTCGCGCAGCGCCGCGCGGTCCGGCGGACTTTGCAGCGCCTCGGGGGGAAAATCATTTTCGTTTACGGAAGGGATAAAGCAGTAGCTGCCTCGCCAGCCCGCATTTAGCCGAACCTGCCACTGCCAGATAGCCGTGCCGCTGATGCGTTGCAGGCTTTGCGGCGCGCGCTGCTGGTGATGATCGGTTACGCCGGTGATATAAATCCATACCCGGCGCACCGGCGAAGTCTGTTCCGTTCCGGCGGGATCCCGCCAGTAAAAGGTGACGGTGCAGATGTCACCTTCCGTCACGACCGCTGGCGACCCCAGGCTCAGCTTGTGCTGCCAGCTCGCCTGCGCGTCGCTATCCCAACCGCCTGTCATATCATCATCTTCCATCATTAGTGCCATGAAAACAGGAACTGCAAGGCGTCGATTTTATTGATAATGGTTTTCATTTGCAATAAGAAATCATCACGTTTTTCAGACCGTCGAGACGTACCGCTTGGTCTTAACCCGCAGAAAAGATAAGGAAAAAAGGAAGCGACCACGGAAAAAACAGGCTGTCGATAACCTATCGGCGCGGCCAGCCTGGCGAAAAAAACGAGGGGGAGAAAAGCGGTAACGGCGCCGTTAATCATTAACGGCGCTTATTAAGGGTGGGATCAGGAAGAAGAAACGGGATCGTGCAGCCGCTGGCGCTTGCGAAGGCTCGGGAACCAGGCCATCCACAGGCCGACCACGATCAGCGTGCCAATACCGCCGACTGCCGCCGCCGGCGCCGCGCCCAGCCAGGCTGCCAGCATCCCCGACTCAAATTCACCAAGCTGATTAGAGGTATTAATAAAAATAGAGTTAACCGCGCTGACGCGTCCGCGCATCTCATCCGGCGTATCCAGCTGCACCAGCGAGCCGCGGATCACCATACTGACCATATCGAACCCGCCCAGCGCAAACAGCGCCAGCAGCGACAGCCACAGCTCTTCAGAGAGCGCAAACACCAGCGTCGCCACGCCGAAACCGGCTACGGAGGCAAACATGATTTTACCGACGTTGCGCTCCAGCGAACGACGGCTGAGCCAGAAGCCGACCAGCAGGCCGCCAACCGCTGGCGCGCCGCGCAGCAGGCCCAGCCCCCACGGCCCGGTATGCAGAATATCTTTGGCGAAAATGGGCAGCAGCGCCGTCGCCCCGCCCAGCAGTACCGCAAACAGATCCAGCGAAATGACGCCCAGCACGTCCGGCCGGTTACGGATAAATTTCACCCCGGCAAAGACGCTGGCGAAAGTGGCGGGCGTGCGCGGCGGCGGCGCATGGTCGTAGCGCAGGCGGCTGACCATCACGACGGAGATAAGATAGAGCACGCCAGTGGTGATATAGACCGCCTGCGGCCCGGCAACGTATAAAAAGCCGCCGAGCGCCGGGCCAAGCATGGAAGCCGTTTGCATCGATGCGGCGTTAGCGGCCGTCGCCCGCGCCAGTATCGAGGGCGGCACCAGCGCGGGCAGCATGGACTGCAGCGACGGCGCCTCTAACGTTTTGGCGATAGAGAGCACGAAAATCAGCGCCAGGATCACCAGCTCGTTGGTCAGGTGCATCAGCGTCAGCACCGCCAGCGCGGCAATCGCCAGCAGTTCGGTAAACTGCCCCAGTAATACGACGCGACGACGGTCAAACTGATCGGCAACGTGCCCTGCCGGCAAGGCCAGCACCACCGCCGGCAGAAACTGCGCCAGCCCGATTAAGCCTAAATCGAAGGCGCGGCCGGTAAGCGCATAAATCTGCCAGCCGACCGCGATAGAGAGCATCTGAAAACCGAAACTGGAGCTGGTGCGGGCCAGCCAGAAAGCGACAAAAGAGCGATGGTGAAACAGCGATTCCGACCCGGCGGAAGTAGGCGATTGCATGGTGATTTCCGGTTATTTTTTTGACAGCGCCAAATCCTGAGCGGCCGGCTCCTGCCGGGGCGCATATTTCCACAGCCAGCGTCCGCTGGTCATGCGGCGGTAGAAGAAGATACCACGGACAATCCAGTCCAGAAACATGCCCAGCCAGATCCCCACCACGCCAAAGCCGAGTACCACGCCCAGTCCGTAGCCCGCCACAATGCGGCATCCCCACATGCCCAACAGCGAAACCCACATGGTAAACCTGGCGTCGCGCGCGCCCTTCAGCCCCGCCGGTAAAACCCAGGATGCGGCCCAGAACGGCATAAACAGCGCGTTCAGCCAGATCAGGATTTTGACCACGTGGATAACCTCCTCGTCGCGGGTATAAAACGAAGCCAGAATGCCCGCAAAAGGCACCGTCAACGCCGCCAGCGCGCACAGCCCGATGGTTGAAAGCCAAAAAATATGCCGCAGCTGCCTTTCCGGCTGCTTCAGCTGTCCTTTGCCCAGGCGGGTGCCGACAATAATGGTTGAGGCGGAGCCAAGGGAGTTGCCCGGCAGGTTGATCATCGAGGCAATGGAAAAGGCGATAAAGTTACCGGCGATCACGTCGGTGCCCATTCCCGCGACAAAAACCTGCGTCAGCAGCTTGCCGCCGTTGAACAGCACCGATTCGATACTGGCGGGCACGCCGATGCTCAGCACCTCCATCAGGATATTGGTGTTGAGCCGGGTGAAATAGCTTTTCAGCGTGATTTTCAGGCGCGGATTGAAGCCGATAGCCAGCACATAAATTACCGCCGCCGCGCCGATATAGCGGGCGATGGTCAGCCCCAGTCCGGCACCGACAAAGCCCATCCCTTTCCAGGAGAAACAGCCGTAGATCAGCACCGTACTGAAAATAATATTCAGGATATTCATGCCGCCGTTAATCAGCATGGGGATCTTGGTATTGCCCGCGCCACGCAGCGCGCCGCAGCCAATCAGCGCAATCGCGGCGGCCGGATAGCTCCAGGCGGTGATATTGAGATAGATCAGCGCCATCTCTTTTACCCGCGGTTCTGCGTTACCGGCGATAAGATTGATGATCCACTCGCCGTAAAACTCAATGCCTATTGCCAGCAGCACGGCGAAAATAGTCATCAGCACCAGCGACTGGCGGGCGGCCGCCTGGGCCCGTTCACGGTTAAGCTTGCCCAGGCTGAAGGCGACCACCACCGTAGTACCCAGATCGATAGCGGCAAAAAAAGCGATGATGACCATATTAAAACTGTCGGCCAGCCCGACGCCCGCCATCGCCTCCTTGCCCAGCCAGCTCACCAGGAAAGTGCTCAGCACGCCCATCAACAGCACACAAAGGTTCTCAAAAAAGATCGGTACCGCCAGCGGCGTGATTTCTCGCCAGAACAGAACCCGATAAGAACGTCTTTTGGGATACCAGGGCGTACGCCTGATGGCCTCTAACGGAGAAATACGGAATATTTGCAAAGTGCTGCCTGCCAGAAATGGAGAAGACTCTACTGATGATGGTAAAAGGCGCTCTGATATGCAAAGTCTTTTCCGGAGAAAAGTGATTTTCCCCTGCGGATAGCGCCGTGCCCTGTACGATCAAAAAAGGCGATCGTCGATCGCCTTTTTTGGTTCTCCAGCCCTGACTACTGCGCTTTAGGCTCGCCCAGCGCCTTGAGCCTTTTGGAAAGCTCACGACGCTCTTTGGAAAGATCGGCGTTTTTGATGATGTAATCGTCAACGCGATCTTCGTAATCGCTGCGCATGCTGCTGATAATTTCCTGAATGGCTTCGACGCTCATGCCGGGCTTGATATATTCACTCAGGTTATCCAGCAGCAGCACGCGTTTCTGGTTGTCGCGGATTTTCTTTTCAATATCGTGGATTTCACGCTGCAGCTTGTTCTTACGACGGAACATCCGCACAAACTCCAGTACGTCCTGAAAGGATTGCTTTGCATTTTCCATGGAAACACCTTCTGTTCAGGCCTGCAAGGCAGGCATTATTATCATTGCGCTCAGCGTAGCGGCGAACCGCTGTCGAGGCGATTAGTTGTAGAGTCGGACTGGCGTTATCTTAGCGCGAACCGGCGCTTTTCGCAGTAAGTTGTTATTAATCGTTTATTTACGCAGCACCAGACGCATCAGATCCGACAGCCTTTCCAGCTGCGCGGCCATCTCCAGACTCAGCCAGACGTAGCCGTGGATCGGCGTTTCCACCAGCTCGTCGCTGTTGGAGGCTTTGATCAGCTGCCGCAGCTCGCGGGTGATTTCCGCCAGCTCCGCGCTGTTGGCGGAGATTTGGTCCGTGCTGCCCGCCACTATCGCATTTGACAGCGCGCGCAGCGTATTTTCCGTCATCTGCTGGGTGCGCCTCAGCGTAGGCGCGTTCAGCATTATCAGGTGGCTTTCGCGAGAGGACCACCAGGCGTTCAGCTGCAGCTCCAGCGTGCAGACCATATTGCGGTTCAGCGTCTGAATACCTTCAAAAACCGAACGCGGAATACGCGTTTCCTTGCTGGCGGGATCGATCAGCGACCGTATTTTCACCACGCCGGTCAGCAGCCGCTGCAGGGGGCGCGTCAGCCGGGGCTTGTCCACCAGGTTAGGTGAACAGCCGGCATGGTAAATTTTAGCGGTTTCCAGCAGGGAATCGGAAAGCTTGATGCGCCAGTGGGTATAGGCCTTTTGCGGATAAATGCTGGTAAAAAACAGCGCCAGCACCGAACCCAGGATCACGTCGCCGCCTCGCCACAGCGCCATGGTCATATCGCCCGGCGCGCCGCCGCAGATCACCGCCAGCGTAATGCCGATCAGCAGCGCCATATAAGGGTGCTTGCCCAGCGTCAGAAAACCGCATAAAAACATCACCAGCGTGCACCAGGCCAGCATTACCGGCAGCGACCACAGCTCCAGCCAGAGCGCAATCAGCCCCGAAACCGAGCCGAATATCGTACCGCCGATGCGCTGGATCGCACGCGGAAAGACGTTACCCCAGGAGGAAATCGGCCCCATCACCACCACCAGCGTAATCAGCGGCCAGCTGCCTTCCGGGATAGAGAACAGGCGGATCAGCAGAAACGTCAGCACGAACGCCAGCGCGATGCGAATGCCGTGCACCGTGCGATAGTTACGATAGAGGGTGAATTCAAAGGCCGATAGCGGCTTGTCGGGACGCAAAACTTTCTCCAGGGGCGGGCTATTTTCCGGCATCATACCCTGCCCTGCGGGGCTTCGCCCGCTTTTTTGCGTATTGCCGTCTCACGATAACAGTGGTGCAACAGCAGCTCAACAAACAGGCAAAATGGCGACCCGTTGCGGATCGCCATCAGGGGTTACAGCTTGCGTTTGATGTAGTCAGTAATGCGAGTGATCACGCCCGCTTTTTCCACCGGTTTCAGCGTCACCAACGGGTAAGAGGCCAGCTCTTTGTCGCCATCCACCAGCTGGATAGTCCCGACCTGCTCATGCAGCTTCAGCGGCGCCTCAAGATCCTTGCGGTCAATGACGTACCTGGCCTTGATTTTTTTGACGTCTTCACGAGGCAAGGAGAGATAAACATCCTTATCGCTGCCTACGGCTACCTGATGCGGATTGCCGTACCAGACATTCTCATGGCCGATCTCTTTACCAGCATGGAACAGCTGCACGGTATCAAAATTGTTCTGTCCCCAGATCAGCAGCTTGCGCGCCTGCTCTTCGCGCCCTTTAGGGCTTTTGCCGCCCATGATCACGGCGATCAGTCGGCGCTGGCCGTCCACGCTGGAAGCAATGATATTGAAACCCGCGCTTTCGGTGTGGCCGGTCTTCAGGCCGTCGACGTGCAGCGTTTTATCCCATAACAAACCGTTACGATTCTGCTGGGTAATGCCGTTCCACGTCAGCGATTTCTCGCTGTACATCTGATAAAAATCCGGCTCGCCGGAGATAATGGCGCGCGACAGCTTAGCCAGATCGCCAGCCGTGGTGTACTGTCCCGGCGCATCCAGGCCGTGAACCGTTTCAAAATGGGTGTTTTTAAGGCCAAGCTTAACCACATACTGATTCATCTGCTCGACAAAAGCGGCCTGGCTGCCCGCAACATAATCCGCCAGCGCCACGCAGGCGTCGTTGCCGGAATCGATAATGACGCCGCGGCTCAGATCGCGTACCGAGACTTTCTCGCCGGGCTTAAGAAACATCAGCGAAGACCCTTTAAACACGGGATTACCGGCGGCCCAGGCATCTTTACCCACGGTGACCATGTCGTCGCGGCTGATGCGTTTGCTGTCGATAGCGCGATCCACCACGTAGCCCGTCATCAGCTTGGTCAGGCTGGCCGGATTGCGGCGTTCGTCGGCATTGCCCTGCGTCAGCACCTGACCGGTCGTGGCATCCATCAGCACCCAGGAAGCGGCGTCGATAGCGGGCGCGGTCAGAGGAAAAGCTAAGGGGTTATCTTCAGCATGGGCCACGGCGACCACGGCCAGAACCAGGCTGATACTTGCAAGCTGACGCTTCTTCAACGGTAAATCCTCAATAGACTGGAAAAAAACAGCCTGTTGTACGGGATTTGCTGTCGTAACGTGTTAAAAAAGTGCAAGAAAATATTAAGATTAGGGTGGTATAATTTTGACCAGCCTTCCCTGCTAAACGCTATTCTTAGCCGAAAGTACTAATATCTTCTCTTCAGGCCAGAAGGTATGCATAACATACTATTCTAAATAAATGGCAAACAGGAAAAAAAATAAACCTTTAAAAATTTATATATAAATTTCGCGTTGAAATTATGCCAGTAAGATTTATAATGAAAATATACATAACCTCTGGATGATTTTACAATGCCGTCAATAACTGTAGCTAGCCTGTTGCAGCGTGGCAACAATAATCTCGACTTAGTACGTATTTTCGCTGCACTCATGGTTATATGGAGTCATGCCTATGCTATCAATAATAATGGAAAGTTGATTGAGCCAATTTCCTGGCTTACCGGTAAGCAAACGGGTGGCAGTATAGCCGTTTACGTTTTTTTCTTTATTAGCGGAATGTTAGTTACTAACAGCCTATTAACCAAGAAAAATATTGCCGAGTTTATCCTTTCCCGTTTCTGCAGAATTATTCCTGCCCTCGCTTTTTTATTGCTTACAACCGCATTAATCATTGGTCCTTTAGTAACATCTTTAACGATAAGCGAGTATTTTTCTTCCACGCAATGGCACCAGTATATTACAAATAATTTATTAATGAATACGCAGTTTTCTTTGCCTGGTGTATTTCAAAATAACTCTTACCCTATTAGCGTCAATGGCTCCTTATGGACGATTCGTTATGAAGTATTATGCTACATAATTTTGCCATTTTTATTTATATTAAGACTCACTAAAAACAAAATCATCAGCACCGCTTTATGCTTATTGGTTATGTTCGCACCCGCTATTGAACCCCTTAAAAATGTCATACCCTTATATAACTTCTTTTATGTTGTTATTATTTTCTCCTGCTTTGCGCTGGGAGGGATATATGCTATTCATAAAGATAAAATCCGCGTCTCTCTCTTAATTCCGCTGATTTTATTAATAATATATTTTGTTACAGAAAAATATTACCCTTTACTTTCAAAGTTTTTATTCCGTTTTTTTATTGTACAACAGCATTATGGTTTTCATCATTAGAACCCGTTAAAAAGCTGCATAAGAACCCGTTAAAAAGCTGCATATAAAATATGATATATCCTATGGTGTATATTTATGGGGGTTTCTTATTCAACAGCTTATCTCTCAGTTCCTTGATGTAAACATTTATTTTTCACAAATACTAGCTATGCTAATAGCTGTACTGGCAGGATATTTATCTTCAAAATGGATCGAAGTTCCGGCAATGCAAATTTATAAAAAAATAATAAAACATGGCTGGCTTATGCGATTGTCCGCCCAAAATAAATAATTTATTCCTGGTTTTTACAGGCATCCAAAATAAAGATGCCTGTTTCTTATTCAGCCGCTTCACGAACGTCTATACAATACTTCCTCTCTCGTTTTCCCCGCCGTTTTGTTATAAACTTATCATTCAGCTGGCACAGCCATGCATAACCAACTGTAAAATAAGGATTTATAATGTTAACCCTCCTTACTAGGTATGTCTCCGTTGGGGTTATAAACACGCTGATACACTGGCTGGCATTTGCTACAGGACATTACTTGCTAAATCTTGATCAAATGATTTCCAATCTGCTTGCTTTTATTATAGCAGTTAGTTTCAGCTTTTTTGCAAATGCAAAATGGACTTTCAAAAGCTCAGCAGGCCTGGCTCAATACATTATTTTTACCGCTTTTATGGGAATTATGGCATTAGTGGTTGGTTATACTGCAGACAAGATCCGGTTAGCGCCTTTGTTAACGCTGATTGTGTTTTCATCCCTGAGCATGATATTTGGTTTTCTCTTTAGCAATTTTATAGTTTTCAGGAGGAAAATATGAAAGTTTCTCTTATTGTACCTGTTTATAATGAGGAGGATACAATACCGATTTTTTATAAAACGGTAAAGGGCTATGATATTTTGAAAAATTATGATATAGAAATAATTTTCATTAATGATGGGAGTAATGATAATACCGAAAATATTATATTAGCATTATCAGTAGCGGACCCTGGTGTTAAAATGATTAGCTTCACTCGTAACTTTGGCAAAGAAGCAGCCCTCTTTGCCGGACTCGAATTTTCAAGCGGCGATGCTATAATCCCTATGGATGTGGATCTACAGGATCCTATTGAAGTTATTCCACTAATGCTGGAGAAATGGCAGTCAGGGGCTGATGTTGTGCTGGCAAAGCGTATTGACAGAAGCAGCGACACGGCTTTAAAGAAAAAAACTGCCAGCTGGTTTTATAAATTACATAATGCTATTAGCCACTCTAAGATTGTTGAAAATGTAGGTGATTTCAGATTAATGAATAAATTTACTGTTGACAATATTCTCAGGCTTCCTGAAAGAAACCTGTTTATGAAAGGCGTACTTAGCTGGGTTGGCGGTAAAACTGAAATTGTTGAATACAGTCGTGCAGAAAGAGTAGCCGGCACAACCAAATTCAATGGCTGGAAGCTGTGGAATTTGGCACTTGAAGGCATTACCTCCTTTTCTACTTTCCCGCTCAGGATCTGGACTTATATAGGCCTGTTTGTCGCATTTTTCTCCTTTGCCTATGGCGGCTGGATGATTATCGATAAAATTATCTGGGGAAATAATGTTCCGGGTTACCCTTCCATCATCGTGTCTATCCTTTTCCTGGGCGGCGTACAGCTGATTGGCATCGGTGTTCTGGGCGAGTATATAGGTCGTATTTACCTTGAATCTAAACGTCGCCCAAGATATCTGGTCAAAGAGACCAAAAATACGGAGCTGAAAAATGACCATTAAGCGCAGCACACTGCTTTTTTCCGCTGCACTTTTTTTTAGTGCCGTATTTATTATTATCTCCCGATCTTCATTGAATACTTATGGTAGCGCGACGCCTCCTCTGACAGAGACCAGTCTGAGTCCGATTTATTACAAAATAGAATACTGTAAAGCTACGCCGCGATTTTTCCTTGTCGCAGGCTGGGCCGGGCTAACGGATGGTGGGCGTGATGTTATCACCAACATTTATCTTATCGATCAAAACAATCAGTTTCATAAAATAAGGAAAACGACAACTGAACGAAATGATATCGTAAGAAAATTTCACAAAAATGCTGCTTTTAAAAAGTCTGGCTTTGTGGCCTCCGTTGCCGTGCACGAAGCCCGCTTAATGACAGGCAAATTTGCTATTGAATTAATTCATCAGGGGAAAAGCAGTGTTATCTATCATGAATGTAAATAAAAAATCGCTGATACCCCTTCTTGCCTGGGGAGCAGCTTTTTTATTGCTTTTCTGCATCTTTCTGTCAGTCAAACTGGGATCCAATGGCGATGATAAAATGTTTGCTCATATTTTAGACGGGCAAAGATTGTCCCCTTTGTTGCAACAGCGCTATCTTGAATGGAGCGGGCGCCTTACCATAGAAGCATTATTAATAAAAACAATTAATATCATCTGGTTCTGGAAGCTGGCTATTATTGGTTCGATTATGCTGCTTTCATACTGTGCGTGGAAAGTGTTCTTCGCCGATACGGTAAAAGCGGCTTATGCTGTTCCAGGTGGTATTGCTCTATTTATGATAATCACGCCCAGCGTCAATATGGATGCCGCATGGTGGGTAACGGGGTTTTATAATTATTTGCTTCCCGTAGCGCTGGCAAGCTGGTCGCTTTTTATTTTAAAAAACTCGGAAACAGCCTCACCAATGGCAAAAACAGCGGCGCTTTTAACGCTACTGCTTAGCTGCTTTAGTGAACAGGTCGCCCTGGCTTTGTTAATTGCCGCTATTGCTCTATTTTGCCATAAAGAGCAGAAAAGACGCTATGATATTCTATTTATAGTCGTAGCTATCGTTTTTATCACGATTTTGCTGACAGCGCCCGGCAATGCGTTAAGATACTTTTTTGAGATAAAAAACTCTTTCCCTGAATTTGCCGATTACAACTTTATCGATAAATTAACGCTGGGCGTAGATCGTCTGAACCACCATGTCAGCGATCCAGACAATCTGCTTATCAACGCACTGTTCGTCATGGCCTTAGCTAACACGTTAAGACAAAAAAACCTGACCGGTTCAGATTTTGCAGCCGTTGGCTTTATTATTTTGAAGCTGGTCGGCTTTCTTCTGGCGCATTTTCAACACGGAGTACGCGACTTTATTTACAACGAAGATTTCATTAGCGCGCAGTCCTGGTTCGGCTTTAAGATATACAGTTCCTTTTTCTTTACGCTGGCTGCCCTGTTCTCACTTTTGTTACTTTCTTATCGTCATATTTATAACACAAACATGGCGCTTTTCGCTTTGATTTCATTGCTGACGGGCTGCGCGACCGTGATGATGATAGGGTTCTCGCCGACTGTTTATGCCTCGGCTCAAAGAGTCCTGTTTGTCTTTGAAGTATGCTCGCTGGCCACGCTTTGCGTCTATATCAGAACGGTTTTTCTGAAAAAATAGAGAAATGCGTTCGTTTCAGCCCGGTCTGAAACGAACGCAACTGACTTTGGAAGCAGGATTTGATTTCTTTTAAAACGGATAGCTAAAGAATTGGCTCATGGGCATGTCTGCCTTTTTAAAGATACAATCAAAATAAATATCGTAACCTATAACATTCAACAATATAGAGTCTGGCTGCACAGACCAACTTTCAGGCAGAATTACTGTTAACGTATTGTTATTAGATATGAGGTGTGCAATTGGGGTACTTTAGGTTTATTCTGGCCGTTGTCGTCTGCTGTAACCATCTTTCCAGCATCGGTGGACTTGGAAGGTATGCGGTGTTCTCATTTTATATCCTTAGCGGGTTTTAATGACCGCCATCCTTAATGAGAGGTACGGACGGCTTAACGCCCGGAGGCATAGCAAAATATGCCATGAACAGAATATTAAGGATCTACCCCACCTACCTGATTGTTTTTTTCATCGCCATCAGCGCTATGTTTTTGCTCGGTACAGAAAACATTAGTGCTTTCGATGTCAATCTGGACATTCCTTCCGACATTAGGCTATGGGCAAAAAATATCACCCTCATAGGTATGGACTTTTTTGTTCAGCAGAGAAGCGTTCCGCCAGCATGGACTTTATTTATTGAGCTAAGCTATTACATCTTTATCCCCTTCGTGCTGATTTCTGGTCGCCGTGCGGTCTGGATTTGGTTCCTGGCCTCGGTTACCTGGCATGGCTATATTATCGCTGTATCCCGTCAGCCTTATTTTGACTGGAACGCCAGATACGGCTCAGTACTGGCGGGCTCGCTGGGCTTTTCAGTCGGTTGTTTGCTGTCACTTTATCAGCATAAGATCAGGATCCCTGTCACTCTGGGCGCTTTTGCTATTTTGCAGCTTGCTTTGCTTCATGGCGCAGGGATGATTAGCTATTTTTTTCGCCTTAACGATGTTTTTGCCGTGCTGTTATCTGTTTATTTTTATTATCTGAATATGTTATTGAGTGCAGTCATCGTTATTTTCCTTTTCAAAATCAAAGAAGGTAAATTTTCAAAAGCTATCGGCAACTACTCTTACCCGCTTTACCTTGTCCATCTTCCTTGTGGTTTTATTGTCTATAAATTATCAGGAATGGTCGTGCATTCATGGAGTCTTTTTTTATCCAGCATGGTGCTGTCGCTTTTAGTTTGCTATTTGTTAGTACAGCTTGAAGAACGGATAAATAAAATCAGAAGAAGAATAAAAACAGTTTAAAGCGGTATACTAGTCGAGCCGGGAGGCCCCGGCTAATGCTACCGTGATGCTGCGGCTATTACCTTTCGCGTTGTACGGCCGGTAACGGCATGATGCCGGGGGTCTGCATGGCAACGAAATGTTGGTGCCGGAATACTTTGTACAAATGCTTGTTCATCTGCCGCTTCTGAACGCTTTGGATATGGTTTACCATGTAAAACACGCGTTTGACATGAAAGACGACCCTACTCTCCCTGAAAATCACTCGACTGACGCACTTTATGGTAGATACTGACTAATCTTAAATCGACGTAGCAGGCCAAAGAAGTTGAAACAAATGCTTCGAATCAGGAAGTTAACAAACAGAAGTGGACAGAGATAAACAGTGAAAAACGAAAGCAATCAACCTACGTTCCTTTCCACGACTACGAAACGCGACCTTTCAAGCCGCGCCAGTATTGACCTCGCCGGACATAAACCCTAATTATGTACACACTTATGTACATAATTAGTAATTAATATGGCAACCGCTCATCCCACACCTTCATCACCTGCAGAACCACGACGCCACGGATCAGCATGTCGTCCAGCATCGTTCCCTCCAGGGCGTTCCCGTCCGGCGTGATTATCGCGCGACCCATCATCTTGCCGACCCCCTGCTCCCCGAACAGCTCGTAGCAAACCTCGTCGCCTGGCTGTGGCTTCAGCGACGAGTCCACGACGTAGCTCAGGTTACCGCGCTTAACGAGGAACGTCGCGGATGGATGCCGGATGAATAGGTTGTTCAAATCGATACGCGACTCAACGTAGTCTTGCGCCGGGGATGGGAAGCCCATAATGCAACTCCTGTTACTGTTTTTATATACAGTAGTTCAGGCCTGGGCAGCATGGCAACTAGATTTAAGGTCAGTGATATGATTAAATAAAAATATTAGTTATATGTTATTAATTGGCAATTAAATGAACAAAAATGATAATAACCAATGGTTAGATATATGTAGAGCACTTGCTATCTTAATGGTATTGCTTTCGCATGGTAGAGGGTACTTGATTCCCATATGGGAACCTTTTAATGGCTTTAAATTTGGCGGCTTTTTAGGTGTTGAGCTTTTTTTTGCGCTTTCAGGTTTTTTGATTGGAAAGATAATAATAAGAAAATCAATAAGTGATAATGGATTATCATGGATATCTCCTTTTTGGTTTAGGCGATGGGCGCGAACATACCCAATATATTTAATTTTTCTCCTGATAAATATTTTATTATTATACTGGGTTAGGCCCGCTCCTAATACTGATGAATATCTATACTTAACATTTACCCAAGCGCTAGCATCCCCACACCCGACTTTCTTTGGGGAGGCATGGAGCCTTGCTATAGAAGAGTTATTCTACTTTATGACTCCTTTGCTTTACGCGGTTTTATTTTATTTCTTCAAAAGCACAAAAAAAAGTCTATTCTTTTGCCTGTTGATAATGATGATAGCTCCTACTCTTTATCGAATTTATCTTACAAACACATCAAGCCTGTCACTAAATGAAATAAGAACCATATCCTTAGCAAGGCTTGACTCCATTATGTATGGTGTTTTTTTTGCTTGGGCGCTCTACTTTTTCCCTAGTCGTAAGGATGCGATAATATCTTTCTCAAAGAAAGTAGCAATTTTATTTCCAATATTGGCTTACATTACCCATCTGCCAGATGATACCATAAATAACATTTGTATCATGAATGTTTTTTTATTTAATGCATCTGGCATAGTATGTGCTTCAGTAATTGTCTGTGGGTTAGATTTAAAAATTCATAGGGTTTTAAATAAAATCACAAACATTGTTGCAAGGTGCTCATATATAGCATATCTGGTAAACCTTCCAGTGCTATATTTTATGCATAACTATGTACCAACCCAAACCACAAAATTTCAAGGGATGATCTGGTGGGTAGTATACCTATCCTCTACGTTGATGATATCTATTTTCATACATAAATCATTAGAAAAAAGAATCCTAATGATTAGGGATAGGATATCACCACGCTAAGTTTTTATTGATTATTTTCTTTCGGCGGGGCGAACGCCCCTTTCTGATATGTATAGCCTATATCCACAAAAACACCATTATCTATCCTTGCGACGATGCTATTATCTGGAGGGTTCCATTTTGATTCCCCATCCCAAACAATAATATTCTCAACCACTCCGTAATTATTAATTAATGCATAATTATCCATTATGTATACTCCCAAACAATAATAATTCCAGCAGAACCATCACCACCTTTTGTCGCTGGCGATCCACCGCACGCTACACCGCCAGCTCCTCCCGCTCCATAACCAATTCCTGATGCCCCATAAAAATAACTCCCTCCTACAGTGGCTCCTGCGTTATTACCACCTTGTCCATATTCACTAATTGCTCCGCTACCGCCTAAGGCTGTTGTTGCATTAAATGTTTGTCCAACACCGCCAGGGTTTCCTTTTTTACTATAAAGTGGCGAGCCTGAAAAAACGGAACCACCCTGACCGTTACTATAAAAGTAGGCTGATGACTGCGCGCCACCAAGTGCGCCAGGGCTTGCTCCTCCAGCGGAAAGAAGCGAGCCAAATGATGTTGCACCGCCACTGCCCCCTGCTGCCCCAATATTTCCCACTCCTCCAGAGCCAATGGTAACGTTAATGCCATTGAATCCAGAGGTAAAATAGCCTACAGCAAGCCCGCCGCCACCGCCGCCACCTCCCGCCGAAGCTGAGCCTTGGCTGACGGCTGTTGTGCCACCTCCTGCAGCTCCACCGCCCATAGCGTAAACCAGAACGGCGTTAGTTCCTGCTCTTGAGTTGTATGTACCACTGGCATTGAGGACAACCGGCGCACCATTAAGCCTTCCGGATCCGAATAATTTTTTGAGAGATGTTAAAAGCTGATTATTTTTGGCTTTATCAAGCACTATTCCGGAAGACTCAATTAAAGTGGCTATTTCTTCTTGCACAGAGTCAAAAAAGTCTGCGTCGAGTGCCGTAGGTAGCTCTCCAGTCTGTGGGTTTCCGCCAGTAAAACCATTTTTACCCGCGCCAAATTTATCCACCTGCGCGGTAGATGTATCAATACGATGCATATTTACTCCGGATATCTGAAAATAACGTAGGTATGAGAAGGCGCGAGTTTTTCGAGCACGCATTCAGCGACCGTGTCACCCCATGTGCGCAGGCTGTCAGTGCAGTTGCTGATTGCGTTCATATCATTTATCTGCGTTGAAGAAGGCATATTAACCTGCCAGTAATAACGCCAGTCGTCGTTATAGAGTGAGTCAGTACAACTGGCAAAGCAGGTGAACTGGCTATTGTTGTAACGGGTGATAGTCACATTTGAATAGCCCAGCGCTTCAAGCTGCTTAAGATAAAACGCCTCGTTAATACCACCTGGCAAATTAAGCTTTGCATCCAGGCGCTGCCGCCGCTGCTGAATGGTCTGTACACCTGCAGGGGCGCAACTATCGGGAAGGCAGCTGATCTCCTCGTACCGATCAATCAGTTCTGTCACTGAGCGCGGATCGGCTTCCAGCATCAGCGCGTCACCACGCTCGTGCACCACTGAAAACGATGGTGCAATGCCTGTTAGCAGCGGGTCGTCTGCATCCCATGCCGGGCCACGTGGCAATAACGCCCCCAACATCTGCCGGTACTGCGCCGTTAAGTCCACGATATATCCCCCACCACGCCAACCTCGCCTTTCGCGATAGCAATATCTGTTGCCGGGCTTACCAGCACATGGCTGTATTCACCGGTTGCAATGCTGATTGCTTCGCTGATCCGTGATGGTTTGATTACGCCCTGAGGAACACCGTCACGTAGCATCATCGAGCGAAGCTCAGCCTCAACGGCATACCTGATTTCCTCACTGTCCGGGCTTAGACGTATCTCAAAATCCACCGGATGGGGAGATGGAGCGAAAACATAGATATCTGCACCCGCTACCGGCGCCAGTGGTTCTATATATGCCTGAACAGCAGCAACAGTAGCAGCATCTGGTATTGGGTTTGTCAGATCGCTGTTTGCAATCATTACGCCTACCGTCCCCCTGCCGCTCCAGTGGCGATAGGTCCAGGCCCGGGTGACACCCGCAACTTCTTTTGCCCATACCTCATAATCACCATCAGCGCCGCCCTGTGGAGTCCAGTACCAGCGCTCAATGACGCGGGCGCGCTACACTTCCAAATCCTCAATATCGGCGCCACCCTGAATGCTGTCAGCCACCGCCGCAGATGCCAGGCCGGTAACAGGGCTGGTCAGGCGCATCGCAAGGCCATCATCTGTGTTTCCTGTGCTGCCTGCTACATCACAGATAACGGGAACGCGCAGCACGCCACCAGCAGACCTCACTGCGCCGGACGTGGTAAATGAAACCAGGTCGTCACGCTGAATAGTCACGCCTGCCGGAATTTCAATGCCATTAGTCGCCACATCCCAGCGCACATAGCCGGCAGCATAAGTCGCCGCTTTTCGTGGGCATCGCTTCATATTGGCATGGCGCACCAGCCACTCCTTATCAGCCATATCAGGCAGGAGGTTTCTTGCAAGATAATCGATGTAACCATAAACCGTATATACCGCCGCTGCCTGCACGCGCCCATAGACTTCGGCATCCGTACGACGCAAGGCGGCCAGCGTGCTGTCAGCTGTCAGTCGGGTCAAAATGTCGCTTCGGATTGTGGTAATTAACTGGGGGAGTGTCGGGCGGGAAAATCCACTGTCAGCCATTAAGTTCACTCCATAAATCATCGAATGAGTAAGCGGTCCTGTTGCCATTTTTCTGGCTGATAGTGATGGACGCACTTAGCGTATTTATTCCTGTGCGTTCGGTTTTTACATCCACGCGCACTGCCACGCCATCATCAATCAGCCACTGCAACGCCTGGCTGATATATTCACGGGCCCGCAAAGGAGTTTTGTTCGTAAGTTTTTCGCGACTGAGCAGATACAGGCGTGAGCCTATGCGGTCATTCTGCACCGTCGGGAAACTGTCCCCCCACCAGCCGTTATCCTGCTGCGGGCTGTCGTCGGGATCGGCGCGGCGCCATGAAAAAAGGGAGATAATGACAGCGCGAGTCATCGCATCTGAAGGCCACGTCGCGTCACGCTGGACGCCATTTATAACAACTATCATGACGCCACCATTTTCTGTGTTGTCGCGTCGGTTGTTCCTCCGCCATCGCCGTTCTCTTTATGCGTATGCCCGTTATATGCCTGCCGCATCGCTGACATTGTTAACCCGGAAGAATCGCACTTATCTTTAATTTCTCCTGTGGCTTCAATATCCATCTCAAAGCGCGCTTTAGGTGCGTTAGTGATAGTCACCGGTTTGCCGGCACCGTTAACAACGATACCAGTACGGGTGAGGGTTACCGCCTGGCCGAGGTCGTCATATACCGCCACCTCGCCGGACTTAAGCCCCTTAATGCGATAGCGGCGGTCAGAGACGACCAGCACCACGCCGTGAGAGCGATCCCCGTCAAAATAAGCGGCCACAGCTTCAGCGCCCATCAGCGGTGCGGCAGTAAAGCCATAAGGCTCCATGTGCTCAATGTCGCTTTTCCCCTCGCCGCCCGTCATTTCAATCTGCAGCATCTGGCATTTTGTTGCTGTATTCAGGCCGCGAACAACGGCGCGGGCCAGCAGGTTAGAGATACCCCGCCCCATTGCTGATAAAGGGTTAGCCATCAGAAATCATCCTCTTCTTTTTTCTTTTTACGCTTACCAGGCTTAGTCGGCTCGGGTAGATAAGCGTCAGGCGGCCCGACACGCAGCTCGGTGATCGTGCCGTTCCCATCCTGCTGATAGGTCACTTCAGCAATAATCATCTTCCGGTTGTTGAAGCCGTTGATGGGGTCAAACACAATAACCTGTAGATTTGGGCGCCACAGCGCACCATCACCCTGACGCCAGCCCTGAACGGTGTAGGTGACCTCATCAGTACGCGCGGCACGCTGGCGCATCTCAAACTCCGCCCGCTCGCTACAGGTTGCTGTTGTCGCATTCCCGGTCTGTCGGATAAGCATGGGGCGGTACCGCTTCAGGCCACCGTCAATCGTCTTCGCTCTGATGGCGGTCGTTGTGGTTTCGCCAAAATCATCATCATTCCCTTTGCGCTGCCCGGAAACCTGATAGTCACTGAAGCGATCGCGAATACTTTTTTCGGTATCACAGGAAAGGATGTTCTCGCCCAGCACCAAAGCAGTGTGAGCCTGTTGGCTGCCAATGCCGCCGATAACCAGATTTCCCTGCTCGTTGTCATAGGCAAGTGCCTGCTGCAACCCAAGCATCTTGTTCAGCACGTCCATAACGCTTTCGCCCTGATCGGCCTGAATGCCCTGTAGCGCGCCCGCTGCACCGCCGGCATCAACGACTGAAATACTGAATGGTTTAGCCAGCTCTGCGGCCACCTGAACAAGGGAGCGCCCGGCATACTGTGATGGCGTCGCGGAGCAGTCGATGAGGTCAGCTGTCTTGCTTCTCCCCGAGATTCCCACGCTGATGCTGCGAGCGTCATACCTCACTGGTGTGGCTTCGACATAGCCGGTCAACACTTTATCGGTGCCAATCAACACCTCAACCAAATCGCTGTTTTTTATACGGCTGGTTGTGGCAGCCTGGTCGGTGTCGCCTGGCCAGCTACGGGTTATCTCTACGGTAAAATCACGGGCAATTCGCTCTATGCCTGCGGCGATCCGTACTGATGTCCATCCGCCCCACTCCTGCCCGTTCACACGCAGAATCACAGTATTATTCATCTGACCGGCACCCTTAATGTCTTGACCGGCACAAAGCCGGGATGGCGAATACCGTTTCGTGCGGTTATTTCTGATGCGCGCGCTGCGGAGTCGTACCAGTCGGCTGCCAGCACAAGCGCCGGAGTGACCTGCTGTGGCGTTCTTTCGGTAAGGCGCTCAACCTGTTCGATTCGGGCTGAAATATCCCGGTTAACGTCCGTCCTGACAGTAACAAGCGCCTGAAAAAGCGCATCGTCAGTAACGCGCTCCATTTCTTTATCGATAGCCTCGTTCAGGCTGTCCCGCACGCCTGCCAGGTCATCCCATGAAATAACAGTGGCATTATCGAGAGAGCTGGTAACGCCCGCTGATGCGGCGGCGCTGTCGATTCCGGCATCCGTCTGGATGTCACTGACTGCAGGATGTGAGACCATCACTGGCTGTTGTTGATCCTGCTGCCGCGTTACCGAACGATTTGTCATCTGCGGCAGGCTTGTAACCGTATAGGCAGCCTCGCTGATGGCGGTAGTCCTTACCGCTTGGGCAACATAGTTCCGCTGAGTTGTCTGCGACTGTGTGGTCTTGCTGTCGGTCTTCCAGACGCCACGCGGCGCCAGACCGCTATCGACCGTGACGCCTGTCAGCCCTTTTATCATTGATATGAGATCGGAGGTGTTGCTGGTCAGGCGAGTACCTGCCCGCCACATAGTTTGTAGGCGGTTAACGAAGCTCATTCCGCTTGACGGCGGGCTAAGCAACACGGACAAATCGCCCTGCATAAGGCGAGATGCGGCGCTTATGCCCGAATCAACATACTGGAAGGCATCGGTGACGGTACTGAACATACCAGCCGCCTCATCCAGTACGCCGTCCTGCAAAAAGTCAGGCAACCCAT
Organism: Erwinia sp. TECH1; assembly: GCF_054057575.1. Lineage (NCBI taxonomy): Bacteria > Pseudomonadati > Pseudomonadota > Gammaproteobacteria > Enterobacterales > Erwiniaceae > Erwinia > Erwinia sp. TECH1. Next base: position 3,083,248 of record NZ_JBSRZK010000001.1, read on the forward strand.
CCATACCAAAGGCGCCGAACGCCGATGAAATCGTGTCATCCAGGAAAGAAACGGAAGAAGAAAGCTTCTGGCCAGTAGCCAGCCCGGCGGTGGGAAATGACAATTCGCCAGACTCAATAAAGCTGAAGCTGATACGGCACATGCGCCCTTCACTTACTGAGTGGGACACGCGCACAGCATCATCAACCGTGACGGTCATCTCTCCATAATAGGGGTGAACCAGCGTACAACTTCCGGGTTTCTCAATGGCTTCGATCAGCCGGTTCCGCTGCTCAAAAAAGTCATTGCCTATCAGATAGGCCTGCACACTAAACCGGCGCGTGGCGCGGCCTAAATCCTCAGCCCATGGCTTGTCGCGATTAGGGTATTCATGTACCTGTACACGACGGCCAAGGGTGGCCTCGTCTTCATCAACCTTAAATGCGACGCCCCGCAGCGAGGCATCCTGCAGATTGTCTTTCCAGCTCATGGCTTTCTCCGGGCATAAAAAAACCCGCCGAAGCGAGTTGTTCTTTTATAACTTCTGTCAGTCTGGAACAACGACCTTGCATGTAATCTCTTTAACTCCAGAAGTTCCATTTTTGTTAACGCCGACTTTAACTTTTCCGTTTTTCATAACGGTAATGAAGAACTGGCCGCCTGGCATCGTCAGTCCAAAATCAAAACCAACCACTTCATCGGAAGACAGATCATCACCCTTAGTTTTTGCCCCAATCCAGTCAAGCTTGGCGTCATGGCCTTGACCATTTTTGAAAACGTAAACCCCAAGGTTATTGCTGAAATCATAGGTAGCTTTAGTTATCAGGAAGGTTCCGCTCGCTGAAGGGACCGGGCACTCAATAACGAGTTGTTCGCTTAATTGCCCATCACTATCTGCGGCTTTCTTAACTTCATTCACAAAGTTTGCAGTATAAGAATTTTCTTTCGCGTAGGCAGAGAAAACAAAAGTAGTAGCGAGCAACGTAGCCAATAATTTTTGCATGATCCATCACCAGAGATAATTGATATTTAATTTGGTTATTTTACATGCAAACACGGCTGGCGCGACTAGTTATTACCGCTAAAACGATTATAACCAACATCATAAGATAACCATGGGGTAGCGTTACCGGCTGGGCTGGCAACTCGCATTCCTGGAGGAGCATTATCAAAACTGACCTTTAGCTCCCCTGCCTGCAGCCTTCCGGTAACGGATGGTTTATCGAGTCCAACCTTTGGGTTATAGCGGCCATCAGGAATAGGGTTGTCCATGCCCAATAGCTCACGTAGCCGGGGAATGAAACCTTTATAGCCTCGTTCTCGTTCCTGTGATTGCATTTTTCTGGTCAGGAATTCCCCCTTAGACACTCCGGCAGCAGATGAGTCCTTCTCCAAATCCTGCAATTGCTTCAGCAATGAAATAGCAATGCCTATCGTAATCGTCATTGCACCCATACGCCCGATCTTGCCCAATAAACCCGATAGCGAGCCAGCGAGCGTCACAGCCTGCTGAAGAGAACCAATAGTTTTAATGGCAAACGAACCAGCCATCACCATGCCAATACCTTCAATAACAGTCTGCCATCCACCCATTTCCTGAGCGACCTTGTCTACCTCTGACCAAACCTGTTTTACAACCGGGCCAATCTGATCCCAGTTGTTGATAATCAACAGCGCGCCAGCTGCTAATGCAGTGATCGCCAGTTTAGCTGGTGAAAGGTTTATTACGGCATTAAGTATTTTAAAAGCACGGGAGTGAATCGCCACGGATAATCTAGACACTTCCGAGCCGTTGATAATACTGGTTTTCATATTCTATCGGTGACATTTGATCGCTAGAACCATGCCGACGCTTACTGTTATAAAACATTTCGATGTAATCAAAAATATCGCTGCGGGCTTCTTCCCGCGTTCCGTAGATCTTTTTCTTTATCCGTTCGCGTTTCAACAACTGGAAAAAGCTTTCTGCAACCGCATTATCATGGCAGTTACCGCGACGGCTCATGCTGCCCTCCAGGCCGTGTGATTTCAGGAACGACTGCCACTCATGGCTTGTGTACTGACTGCCCTGATCCGAATGAACCAGCACCTGTTTTTGGGGATTACGCCGCCATACAGCCATCAGCAGTGCGTTCAGGACAATGTCCTTTGTCATCCGGGATTGCATGGACCAGCCGATAATTTTGCGTGAGAACAGATCAACAACCACGGCAAGATACAGCCAGCCTTCGTGGGTCCTGATGTAGGTTATGTCCGTTACCCAACGCTCATCCGGAGCATCCGGATTGAACTGTCGCTGGAGCCTGTTGGGCGACACGATACTGGCCTCGCCTTTACGTGCCCGCGGGCTCCGGTATCCGACCTGAGCCTTTATCCCGACACGTTTCATCAGTCGCCAGACTCTGTTCACTCCGCACTGTTGCCCGCTGTCCCGCAGATCCAAATGGATCTTGCGATAACCATAGACGCATCCCGATTCCAGCCAGAACTGTTTAATCTGTCCTGTCAGTCCCAGGTCTGCCTGATGGCGTGGTGAATGCGGCTGCTGAAGCCAGGCGTAAAAACCACTGGGATGAACATCCAGCACCCGACAGAGCAGGCGAACAGGCCAGCAACAGGTGTTGTCACGGATAAAGGCGTACCTCAGTCGGACAGCTTTGCGAAGTACGCCGCGGCTTTTTTTAATATGTCCCGTTCGTCGGTAACCCGCTTCAGCTCTTTCTGGAGACGGCGGATCTCGGCCTGAGCATCTGACTGTTCTTTATTAGTGGAAGAATCCGGACCGTACTTCTTTATCCATGCGTAAAGGCTGTGGGTAGTGATATCGAGACGTGTTGCAACGCTGGAAACAGAATGGCCACGATCGACAACCTGTTTGACTGCTTCAATTTTAAACTCTTCTGGATAACGCTTACCGCTCATGGGCACCTCTCTTTCAGCCATCTTAAATGACTCTGAGGTGTCTGTTAAACCCGTGGCGATTCAAAGAGTTAGCTGATAGTGAGCACAAAACAGCAGTCAAAAACGTTATGCTGCAAGACCAGATTTATGAATTTAAGCAGCAGGTGAACGAGCTGGCGGGGGAAAATTTGGCGATGCTGCGACTTCTCACTGACATCACCGAAAATCATGAGGAATGTACGCATGATGATCAGATGTACGCGCTAATCCCACTTGAATATGTATCGGAGATAAATAGTCACGTTGCTCGTGATGTTGAAGGGGAAAACCCGTTTAAAGCAACCGACGCCATCAGCGCGCACTACTGGCCGCAGAGGCAGAGATGGATCGGCTAAAGGCACAGGTGAAAAATAGGACACAGCAAAAAGCAAAGAACGGTGTAAAAGTCGGGGACACCTACATGGCACCTGGAGGGAATCTTTTCACTGTGGCCTCACTTAACGATGTGCTGGCTACCGCAACAAACGGCGAGCGGCTTCGTTGCTGGTTTCTGAAGCACAAATGCGATAAACAGGAAGTCAGCCCACGCCCGGCAGTGCTTCCGCCGGAAAAGGGCCTGGGAGAAGAATTCAAGGCTTATGATTGGGCCAAAAGAGCGTTAGCGCGGGCGAAAGTGGAGGGGTATAACGAGTGTCGCGCCGACGCCTTGGAACTTGGCTGCCCGCCGCAGGTAGCGCCGGATTACTTTGCGGGAATTGTTACGTCAGCGGTAGAAGCGGCACAAAAAGCGATGGTTAAGTTTCCACAGCCTAATTACGTACTTTTGAAAGTGGCAGAAGAGGCTGGCGAAGTGGTTCAGGCTGGCGTTCATTACGCGGAAGGCCGGGAAACATGGGCAGCCCTGGAGGGCGAGGTTGTACAAACAATCGCAATGCTTTATCGCCTGATAACGGAAGGCGATCATGTTAACGGTGTAATCCCACCCAAAGTCGCTGGCGGGGAGATTGCAGAATGACTACAGAAGAAAAGGCGAGGCTAATTAATCTTTGCGAGTCGTCAATATTGGCTCACCAGCAATACGGTGATGAAAGTGATGAAAAAAAGGTTTATCAGATAGCCCTGACCTCCCTGACCGCAGAGCCGGTTGCTGTTCCAGAGGGATGGCGGCTTGTGCCGTTAGAGCCGACAGTAGAAATGATTAATGCAGCACAAAGCTCAACGGCATGGGACAGAGTGGATTTCTGGGAAGGATTCTATGATGACAAGGCGGCATATCAGGCCATGCTCGCCGCAGCCCCCACCCCATGATAGCCATCAACCTCGCATTCATAGCCCTGATAGCGTGGGCTGTGTGGAAAGATTGAAGCCGCCAAGCTATTATCCAAAATTGTACTAATTATTAATTTTGAGGAGATAGAGTGAGCTGGCATCATGAGGATTATATAGGCTTTATTTCAGCTGTTGGCGGCCTCGCTTCAGCGGTATTTGCTTGGCTATCAACCAGGCAAGCCAGATTAGCTACGCAGATTTCAAAGAAAACGATTGAAGAGTCGATTCGGCAAAACAATAATCTTCAGTTAAAGGATGAACTTTATCGTTTAGCTGAAAGAAGTAACACCGTAATCAATGAGGATTCTTTAGTCAGGGAAAATTATGCCAGCCTTGTTGAAATGGCGACGGCATTAACTCTTGCTCGTCAAGCCTTAGAAGAATCAACATTGGAAATAAAAGACAAAAAAGAGTTAGCTTCTTTTTTTAGAAGGCATTTGCGCCCAGGTATAGTTGGCGAAATAAAAAAGCCAAATTCTTTAATGAAAGTGCCAGATGCATTCACAAATGATATATTAAGACAGCAATATAGGGATGCACAAATATTCCTTAGCATCCACAATCCAACACACATACCTGACCCAAACATAGCAGGTAAATAGTTAATAAAACCACCAAAGCGGTGGTTTTTTTACGTCCAAATTGCCGGATCCGCCGTCGCCGGTTTGCCGCAACGGGGATTGCGGCGAGAAGTCGCAGCCAGGCACCAGCTATTGCTCACCGGAGTGCCGGGAAGATGCGGAAAGGCTGGCGCGGGCTGAACAACAAAGGAGAGTGATATGACTGAAGAAGAACTGAAGGCTTTGCTGCACTACGATGCGGAAACTGGATTTTTCACATGGAAGACGAATCGCCAAGGTACTGCGCGTGCCGGGAGAATAGCTGGGAACCTTTGCAATAATGGATATTTGACGATTCAGATAAAAGGAAAGAACTATAGGGCTCACCGCTTAGCCTTCCTTTTCATGACAGGCGAGTTTCCGACAGATATGTGTGATCACATCAACGGAATCCGTGATGATAATCGCTGGGTTAACTTACGCCAAGCTACGCGCGCAGAAAATAACCAAAACAGGTCGATTAGCTCGGCCAATACATCAGGTGTCAAAGGCGTTTGCTGGGATAAATTTGCGAGAAAATGGCAAGCGCAAATATGCATTAACAGTAAGAATGCACACCTCGGATATTTCACCACCCTCGCTGCAGCAGAGTTAGCTGTGCAAGAAGCTCGAATTAAGCTGCACGGTGAATTTTCGAATCACGGGAATTAGGTATTGAATCGGAAGAGCAATGTCACCTGTACAAGAGAATGCTATTCGGTCTGTCGCTCGCGCTTGCCGGGCTGAAATCCTCAATTCTATTGCTGACAAGCCAAAGTCAGAGCGTGACCAAATTGCGTCGCACCTTTTAGACAAATACACAAAACTAATCACCGCGCTGCCGCCAGGCAGATACCCGGCCAGACAATGGCTGGTCTACTTCGTGCGCGTGGTGGATAAGGAGATGAAAGCATGACTTTAGCGACTGGCGACAAGCTTACACCCGAAACATTCGCCGATTTTGTAAGCCGCCTTAAATACCACTGCGAGGGAGAGGGAGTCAGCGAACATTGTACTGCTGATGCGATTTTTATCGTTGAACGCAGGCGGCTGGTGAGCGGCATTGACACCGACTATACGGATCAGTTGATGATTTATTGCGACGATAATCACTGGTTCAGTATCCAGGAATACTGGGATGATCTGGACTATGAATCACGGGTTGAACTTAATAAAAAATCGCAGGACTGGTGCGATAAGCAATTCATGAAGGCCGAAGACCGGGATCGGTGGTATCTGGTCGGTGAATTGGATGACCATACCGTGACCGGCTACCAATGGGAATGGGAGTACGTTAATAGCCATTTCACCCGCGAAGCAGCAGAAGCCTTCATCGCCCGCAAAAAACATGATTACCGTGATGGTCTGCGTGTGTACGTGGACGCCAATATTTATTGCTGGGAATTCAACGCCATTAAACAGGCCCTGATAAAAGGTGACTTAATTCTCCGTCAGCACTAATCACCCTCCCCACATCATCGCAAAAAATAAACGAGGTCAATATGGCAGATACAACTCTGATCAAAGAGGATGAAGTTATGGAGAAACTCCATGTCTCATCTCGCACCACTATGTGGAAATACTGCAAATTACACAATTTTCCGCAGCCAGTCCGTACACGCCCAAAAGCTTACCTGCGCTCAGCGTTTGAGGACTGGCTTATCAACGGCGGTGTTAACCAGAAAGCTTCTTGACGTGCCAGAACAGCTTATCAGCGTGCAGCTCGTACGCCTTCATTTGATCATCCAGCCAGTCGTGCTTGTTATAAACCGCCATTACCCCACCAAGCTCATGCCCCAGCATCCTTTCAGTGACGTGCGGGGCAATGCCTTCCTCAGATAAGCGCGTGACCAGGGTTCGCCTGAAGTCATGCGCGCGCCAGTAATTTAAATCCATTCCTTCTCTGACTCGCTGAATGTATCGATTCGCCGCCGCTATGGTGATCGGCTTTTTTATGTCGGCGCCAGGGAAAAGTATCGTGTCATAGGTTAACATCGCTTTTTCTAACAGTGGCTTTATTTGCTCGAAGATGGGTCGCCTGATGATGTTCCCCATCTTGCTGTGTTCCTTGGGTACGCTCCAGACAAGTTCGTTCATATCAAACTCAGAACGCTCAGCCAGGCGAAGCTCAGAGACACGCGCCCCCCAAAGCATCAACATTTGGTGCAGAAGCTTATTTGAGGTGGCGGCTCGGCTTCTTTCTATCGCGATCCAGATATGAGCCAGCTCTGTATAAGTGAGCACCCTGCTCCCTGTCTCAGCTCGCACACCAACATCCTTAGGTGAGATACGCATAATTGAGCAGTTATCGATAACTTGGCGACGGATACACCAGCTTATTGCCGATCGCATTTGTGCCAACAGTTGCCGCGCACGACGGGGATTTTCTCTTTCCTGCTTCGCGAACAGATCAACCCACTGCTTAACTGAGATATCTGATATGGGACGCCCGGGGAAAGCCCCATGCAAGTTTTTCAGCAGAGTTGATTCATACAGGGTTTGCGTCTTAGGCCTGAGGGCCACTTTAACGTAATTATCGTGCCAGTAATCCAGGCAGTCGGCTACGGTCATGCTCCTATCGCCGGACTCCTTCTCAAAGAAGAAACGCGGGTCTTTGCCGCTGTCATACATAACGCGCAGGTCGGCAGTAATTGCCCTGGCGTCTTTCAGGCTTACAGCTGGGTATCGGCCTAGTCCAAGACGCTGAGCTTTGCCGTTCCATCTGTAACGGTATTGAAAGGTGATCACGCCCTTTGGCGAGATGCGTGCGCCGAGCCCATCGGCGTCTGCCACTTCTGGACTTCCTGAATATGGTTTACCATGTATAGAGCGGAGTTTAGTATCGCTGAGGGCCATAATAATATTCTGTACGCGTGGTTTCAGGGATTCTGTACCAACTTTGTACGCAATATTGCATGGACTAAAGCGAACATCAATAATCAAAAGTGAACACTAATAAACGTAGAGGGCCGAAACATCAAGGTTTGATACTGCGTTTTCAGGAAGTTAACAAACAGAAGTGAACCGAGATAAACAGTGAAAAACGAAAGCAATCAACCTACGTTCCTTTTCCACGACTACGAAACTTTCGGGAAAAGCCCATCGCTGGACCGCCCTGCGCAGTTTGCCGGCATCCGCACCGATATGGATTTTAACATTATTGGCGAACCGGAAGTGTTCTACTGCCAGCCTGCAGACGACTATCTGCCGCAGCCGGAAGCCGTGATGATCACCGGCATTACGCCGCAGCTGGCGAAAGCCAAAGGCATGAACGAGGCCGCTTTCACCCAGCGTATTCACCAGCTGTTTAGCGAGCCCAATACCTGCATCGTCGGCTATAACAATATCCGTTTCGACGACGAGGTCACGCGCAATCTGCTCTACCGCAACTTTTACGATCCTTACGGCTGGAGCTGGCAGAACGGCAACAGCCGCTGGGATTTGCTGGACGTGATGCGCGCCTGCTACGCGCTGAGGCCGGAAGGTATCGAGTGGCCGGAAAATGACGACGGCTTTCCCAGCTTTCGCCTGGAACATCTGACCAAAGCCAACGGCGTGGCGCACGAAAACGCGCACGATGCGATGTCCGATGTTTACGCAACCATCGCTATGGCAAAGCTGGTAAAAGAGAAGCAGCCGCGCCTGTATGATTTTCTGTTCAGCCATCGCAACAAGCAGAAAATTATGACGCTTATCGATATTCCGCAGATGAAGCCGCTGATGCACATCTCCGGCATGTTTGGCGCCCAGCGCGGCAATACCAGCTGGATCGCCCCGCTCGCCTGGCATCCCACCAATAAAAACGCGCTGATTACCTGCGATCTGGCCCAGGATATTTCTCCGCTCCTGGCGCTGGATGCCGATGCGCTGCGTGAGAGACTCTACACGCGCCGGGAAGATTTGGGCGATGCCGCCCCCGTACCGATCAAGCTGGTGCATATCAATAAATGTCCGGTCGTCGCACCGGCCAATACGTTACGCCCGGAAGATGCGGAGCGTCTGGGGATCGATCGTCAGCGCTGCCTGGATAATCTGGCGCTGCTGCGTCAGCACCCGGAGGCGCGTGAAAAAGTGGTGGCGCTCTATGCAGAAGCGGAGCCGTTTGTGGCTTCTGACGATGTGGACGCCCAGCTCTACGACGGCTTTTTCAGCGACGCCGATCGCAGCGCCATGAATATTATCCGGCAAACGACGCCGGAAAACCTGCCCGCGCTGGATCTGACCTTTAACGATAAGCGTATTGAGAAGCTGCTGTTCCGCTTTCGGGCGCGCAACTTCCCCGGCACGCTGGATGAGGCCGAGCAAAAGCGCTGGTTGCAGCATCGCCGTGAGGCGCTCAGCCCGGAACGCGTGCAGAACTATGTGCAGGAGCTGGAGATGCTGTTTAATCAGTACGACGGCGATAAGGCGAAGATGACGCAGCTGAAAGCGCTGTTTGATTACGCTCGCGAACTGGTTTCCTGATTTTTCGGCTACGGGCAGCGGCAATTAAAAAGGGCGCGGTTCACAGAACCGCGCCCTTCTTTTTAGCCCATCACCACGCTAAATGCGGGCTGGGTTACATCGGCTCTTCGGTGTACTGCGGCACCGGTTTGCGGAAGCGCTGCGTCACCACGGCCAGATAGACCAGGCCAATTGCGCCCCAGACCAGGCCGAGGATCATCGAGCTTTCTTCCAGATTGATCCACAGCGCGCCCACCGTCAGCGCGCCGCACAGCGGCAGCAGCAGGAAGTTGATGTTGTCCTTCAGCGTCTTGTTGCGCCCTTCACGGATCCAGAACTGCGAGATCACCGAAAGGTTAACAAAGGTAAAGGCCACCAGCGCGCCGAAGTTGATCAACGCCGTCGCCGTCACCAGGTCGAAGGTAATGGCGGAAAGCGCGATAGCGCCTACCAACAATACGTTCAGCGCTGGCGTATGCAGCTTCGGATGAATATAGCCGAAGAAGCGCTCCGGGAACACGCCGTCACGCCCCATCACATACATCAAACGGGAAACGCCCGCGTGCGCCGCCATGCCGGAAGCCAGCACGGTGATGCAGGAGAAAATCAGAATGCCGAACTGGAAGGTTTTACCCGCCACGTAGAGCATGATTTCCGGCTGCGACGCGTCCGGATCTTTAAAGCGCGAGATATCCGGGAAATAAAGCTGCAGGAAGTAAGAAACCACGATAAAGATCACGCCGCCAATCAGGGCGGTCAAAAAGATCGCTTTCGGGATCACTCGACCCGCATCCTTGGTTTCTTCCGACAGCGAACTGATGCCGTCAAAGCCCAGGAACGAGAAGCACAGAATGGTCGCGCCGGTGATCATAGGCACCACGTGCGCCTGCTCAGACCAGAACGGCTTGCTGCTGGTCAGGGTGCCGGCCCCTTCGCCATGGGACACGCCGTAAATTACCATACCGGTAATCGCCACCATGACCGCCATTTGCAGCACCACGATAATACTGTTGAAATTGGCGACGGTTTTAATGCCCTTGAGGTTAGAAAGGGTCATAAAACCAACCAGCAGCACCACGAATATCCATGACGGGACACCCGGCACCAGCGCTTCAAAATAGATTTTCGCCAGCAGGATATTGATCATCGGCATGATCAGGTAATCCAGCAGCGAGGACCAGCCCACCATAAAGCCGACGTGCGGGCTGATGGCTTTTTGGGCATAGGTATAGGCCGAGCCGGCAGACGGAAAGCGGCGAACCAGCTTGCCGTAGCTCAGCGCAGTAAACAGGATCGCGATTAACGCGAAGGCGTAGGCGGTTGCTACGTGACCGTCTGTGAGGCCGGAAACGATGCCGAACGTATCGAACAGGGTCATTGGCTGCATATAAGCCAGGCCCATCATCACTACAGGCATCAGAGTCAGCGTTTTTTTCAGGTGCGCGCGCGGCGCGGCGGTCTGGGAATTATGCGACATGATTCAGCCTCCCCATAGCATCAACCTTTCTGGGTTGAACCACAGGGAAACTTCGCTTTATGCGAGCGTTGTTCTGATTTGGGAAGGTAAAGCAGGCAGGCGTGAAGGTGACGGCTGCCGCTGCGCCGTAGTCGTCGCGCAGATGTTTACCGGCTGCGGCCGGCGTAATGAAGTGTTGCCCCATCTTTATTTCCTCAAAAACACTGTCAGTGTGTATCAGTCCGGCTGAGCCGGCCTCTTTGGCTTCGTTTTTTTGTGCAAAAAAAATAACCGGCGCGTTAAGCGTCGGTTATTCATTTACAGTCCGTATATTTTGCCAGGCTGTAAGACAGAATACAAGTTTTTAAAGCCTTTCTGCGCCATTTCTTTACAGGAAACGTCAGGCATTTTTCAACATCCAGTCGATTTCGGTGGCGGTGATCAGCCGTTCAAAATGCATTAGTTCATGATGTTTGCAGCTGTGCCAGACAAACCCAAAGCGCTCGCCCAGCAGCTTTTGCAGCGGAGAGCTTTGGGCAAATTCGTCCAGCGCATCGCTTTGCCTGATCGGCAACGGTCTGCCGTCGGCTTCATGGCCGTTGCCGGTAATGGCCGACGGCAGCGGCAGCTGATTATCGATGCCGTGCAGAATGCCCGCCAGCACCGCGGCGACCACCAGATAAGGATTGGCATCCGCGCCTGCCACGCGGTACTCCACGCGATGGTTTTCCGCTTCGCCACAGGGAATACGCAACGCTACCGTACGGTTGTTGTGCCCCCAGGATGCCTGTAGAGGCACAAAGGCTTCCGGTAAAAAGCGACGATAGGCATTAACGTTAGGCGCCAGCAACGCCATGGAGGCGGGCATCAGATCGATCATCCCGGCCAGCGCTCGCTTCAGCAGGGGCGAATCGCTGCCGTCATCGGTGATAAAGGCGTTATGATCGGCGGCGTCCAGCAGGCTGATATGAACGTGCATTCCGCTACCGGCCCAGGCCTCGTAGGGTTTTGCCATAAAGGTAGCGTTCATCCCGTGATTTTCTGCCACCTGACGGATTAGCCGCTTCAGCTGCACGGCATGATCGCAGGCGCTGAGCACGTTGCGGGTATGGCGCAGATTGATTTCAAACTGGCCTGGCGAGGCTTCCGCCAGCGCGCCGTCGGCCGGAATACCCTGCAGTCTGGCCAGCCTGTCGATATCATTGAGCACGGCGGCAAAACAGTCGAGATTATCAACCGAATAAACCTGGCTTTGCCGGTTACGATCGTCGCTGCCCGGCGAGCACGGCGGCTGAATTGCGCCTTCCGCATCGCGTTTTTTATCGACGAGATAGAACTCCAGCTCTACCGCTACCACCGGAAATAACCCCCGATTGCGCAACTGCTGCCAAAGGTGATTCAGGACATTCCGGGGTTCAACGTCAAAGGGAGTACCATCTTGATTACGCATGGTCAGCAAAAGCTGCGCCAGGCGCTGCGGATCGGTTGCGGAGGGAGTCAGCGTGCCTTCGACAGGAAAGCAGATATTATCCGGTTCACCCAGCGCCTGGCCAAGTCCGGCCTCTTCCACCGTGTTGCCGAGAATATCCATGGCATAGACGGAAGCGGGAAAATAACAGCCTTTTTCCAGCCTGAGCAAACTGCCGATCGGGAGGCGTTTGCCGCGAAAAACACCGTTTAAATCATTAAGCAGAACATCAACATGCTGTGTTTCAGGATAGCGTTCCAGATAAGTTTCTACTTCAAGCTGGAACGCGCTGGTTCGCTCGCCGTGCCGCGTAAAATCTTCCACTTCGACGATATTGGTCATGATGCCACCCGCCTTCGCTCAGTCTGATGTTTGCGCGCCGCTCAAAATAAGCGCCGCCTTCTTAACATAGCGTCAACTATTCAGCGCGGCAAATGTTATGACAGAGTTTATTTTCCAGGCAAAATCTTTTGCATATTGCCTTGCAGAGTGCCAGATTGGCTGGATAAGGCACGGATCCGTCCTGCCTTTCCGCGCTCACTAAAACCGGACGGAGAGTTGGGATGGGCATTATTTCGAACAACCCCTTGATTGACGTAATAATGTATCAGGCAAGCCTCAGCAAACAGGCCCTGACGACGGCGCTTCCCGATGCCTGCCCGGCATGGCAAAACCCAACCGGGTATGCTGGCTTTGACCTTAAGGAAGACTATTTATTAACGCCTTTACGTGCGTTTTTTCGGCAGCAAAAGGAAACCCGTCGATGAGCGATATTTCTCTGGCCCCCGGCCGCCGCCTGGCTGAAATCCGCCAGCAGCAGGGCCTGTCGCAGCGGCGCGTGGCCGAGCTTTCCGGCCTGACGCACAGCGCCATCAGCACTATCGAGCAGGACAAGGTCAGTCCCGCCGTCGGTACATTACAGAAGCTGTTAAAAGTTTATGGCCTCTCCCTTTCCGAATTCTTTTCCGAGCCGGTCCAGCCTGCCAGGCCAAAGGTGGTAATAGAGGCAAATGAGCTGATTGATATTGGCAGCCAGGGGGTCTCGCTGCGGTTGATCCATAACGGCAGCCCCGAGCGGACGCTGGCGATGATGTTAGAAACCTATGAATCCGGCGCGACAACCGAAAAAATTCGTCATCAGGGTGAAGAGATCGGTACGCTGCTGGAAGGCGAAATCACCTTAACCGTCGACGGCCAGCGCTATCAGCTTCGGGCTGGCCAAAGCTACGTTATCGATACCGGCCATCCCCACAGCTTTAATAACACCTCTGCGCAGCCCTGCCGGATCGTCAGCGCGCATACCCCAACCACCTTTTGATCGCCAGTTGACGCCGCTTCGCGCTTTTTGTTGGAGAAAGCTATGGAACATGTGCAGAGCTATTACGCCGCTACGGCCAATCCTCATGACCGCTGGCCGCGGCTGACGGATGATATTCTCTGCGACGTCTGCATCATCGGCGGCGGTTTTACCGGCCTTTCCTCGGCGCTCTACCTTACCGAAGCGGGTTATGACGTGGTGGTGTTGGAAGCGGCCAGGGTTGGCTTTGGTGCCAGCGGCCGCAACGGCGGGCAGGTGGTTAACTCCTACAGCCGTGATATTGACGTTATTGAGCGCCGCTACGGCAAAGAAAGCGCACGACTGCTGGGCAGCATGATGTTTGAAGGCGCAGCGACGATCCGCGACCGTATCGATCGCTACGCCATTAGCTGCGACTACCGGCCCGGCGGCGTTTTTGCCGCGCTTAACAGCCGTCAGTTTAGCCATTTAAAGCAGCAGCACCAACGCTGGCAGCACTATGGCAATCATCAGCTGGAGCTGCTGGACGAGCTGGGCATCCGGCGTAAAATCGCCAGCGAACGCTATGTCGGCGGCCTGCTGGATCGTAGCGGCGGTCATCTGCATCCTCTGAATCTTGCGCTGGGCGAAGCGGAGGCGATTCGCCGTCACGGCGGCAGGATTTATGAAGAGTCAGAGGCGACCGCCGTGACCTACGGCACGCCGCATCGCGTCAGGACGGCTCAGGGTAGCGTATTGGCAAAATACGTTATTTTTGCCGGTAATGCCTATCTGGCGCCGCAGCTGGAACCCAGACTGGCGAGCAAGAGCCTGCCCTGTAGCTCGCAGATCGTCGTCACGGAACCGCTCTCACGCGATAAGGCGCTGGCGCTGCTGCCGGACAACTACTGTGTAGAAGACCGTAACTATCTGTTGGATTACTATCGCCTGACGGCCGACAACCGCCTGCTGTATGGCGGCGGCGTGAGCTATGGCGCGCGCGAGCCGGGCAACATCCACGAGCTGATCCGGCCCAGACTGCTAAAGACCTTTCCACAGCTGGAAGGAATAAAATTTGATTATGCCTGGAGCGGGAACTTTTTGCTGACGCTGTCCCGTATGCCGCAGATCGGCAGGCTGGAAAACGGCGTTTACTATATGCAGGGCGACAGCGGGCACGGCGTGACCTGGACGCATCTGGCAGGCAAACTGGTTTGTGAAGCGTTGCAGGGCGAGCCAAAACGCTTCGATGCGTTCGCCCGCCTGCCGCATCTGCCTTTCCCGGGCGGTCGCCGTCTGCGCGCGCCTCTGACGGCGCTGGGCGCCGCCTGGTATGCGCTGAGGGACAGATTGGGGGTTTAAAGTTTTTACCTATGCTCATGGATGCTATACGGAAAATAAACCCACTATGATTAATCATGATATAATATTTTCACGTTAGTAGTCCCTTTGCTTATCTCTTTGTAAATGTTAAGATTGTCATAATTTTTAAAAAAAGAATGCTATTATGTGGAAATTATTTGCAAAATATATGTCTGTTGGCATAGTTAACACGCTGCTCCATTGGATTAGCTTCTCATTTTTTGTTTATGTTCTCGCCTGCTCACAATCCTTTGCTAACTTATTGGCGTTCTTTATTGCTGTAAGCTTTAGTTTCATTGCTAATGCAAGATGGACTTTTAAAAGCGAAGCGACAAAAAAACGCTATTTTTTATTTGTCATTTTTATGGGAACACTGGCATGGCTAACTGGCCATATTGCTGACAAATTAAATCTTCCGCTAATAGTTACGCTTATTACTTTCTCGTTTATCAGTCTTACCACCGGGTTTATCTACTCCAAATTAGTGGTGTATAGGGGGGGGTTTTAATGAAAATATCGCTAATCGTGCCTGTATATAATGAAGAGGAAGCTATACCTATTTTTTATAGCACAGTAAAAAGGGAACTAACGCAATATATACTAGAGATCATTTTCATCAATGACGGGAGCACGGATAGCACCAGTGTTATTGCACAGGAATTAGCTGCCCAGGACGATGCTGTCCGTTTAATTAATTTCACCCGTAATTTTGGTAAAGAACCTGCCCTTTTTGCAGGGCTTGAATATGCTACGGGCGATGCTGTAATACCTGTTGATGTCGATTTACAGGATCCTATATCAGTTATTCCAAAACTTATTGAAAAATGGCAAAGCGGCGCAGATGTTGTTTTGGCTAAAAGAATAGATCGCAGTTCTGATGGCCATCTGAAAAGAAAGACAGCTGAATGGTTCTACCGCCTGCATAATAAAATAAGCACACCAAAGATAGAGGAAAACGTTGGTGATTTCCGCCTGCTTTCACGGGAAATCGTGGATAACATTAAGCAACTAGAGGAACGAAACCTTTTTATGAAAGGCATCCTGAGTTGGGTTGGGGGAAAAACAGCTATTGTTGAGTATGTCAGAGAAGAACGAGTAGCAGGCGTTACTAAGTTTAACGGCTGGAAACTATGGAATCTTGCTTTAGAAGGTATCACCTCCTTTTCCACATTCCCTTTGCGTGTTTGGACATATTTAGGCCTGTTAGTTGCTGCCCTTTCCTTTTTATATGGTTCATGGATGATAATTGAAAAAATTATCTGGGGGAATTCGGTCAGGGGTTATCCTTCTATTATGGTTTCAATCCTTTTTCTCGGTGGAGTTCAACTTATTGGTATTGGTGTGCTAGGTGAATATATAGGTCGAATCTATACAGAGGTAAAAAGAAGACCGAAATATATTAAATCAAAAGGTAAAAATTAAAAATGTTGTACTTAAAAGAATTAATCTCAAAAAGCTTCTCCATTAGAAAAGATTTTAACAAGGTATTTTACATAAGCTTAGGCATAATAATATTATATATCCTACCTCTTATTGTATCTGAACATTATTATTCTGACGACCTTGTTCATTCAATGGTTGGTGTAACAGGTTGGTTATCTAATGGCCGTCCCCTTTCGGTATTGACGTTTAAGATTATGATGGCTGGTGGCCTTTTTAATGATATTTCACCACTACCACAGTTACTGGCTGCGGTAATAATGGCGATTACAATTAGCTGTTTGTCAGGTAAAATTGATGACAGCCGGATTTTTATTCCCCTGTTTACTTTTCTGCCTCTTGCCATCTCTCCCTACTACCTGGAAAACTGGTCATATAAGTATGATTCATTAACAATGTCTCTTTCTGTTTTTCTGGCCACTCTTCCGTTTCTCCTTAACGAGGGTAATTCATTTCTAAAAAAGACAATCCTTACAACCTTTTTGTTATTTTCCTCTTTATGCTTCTATCAGGCAGCCTTAAACATATTCATTAGCCTTTCTATTTTATTCTTCCTGTTAAATATCAATAATGGGAAAACTATAAAAGCATTAGAGCAAATAAAGTATCAGCTCATCGCTTACTTACTGGCAAACATCATGTATATTTTAATCATCAAAAAGTTTGTAATTTATGGTGAATATAATATAACACATGGCGAAATTGCAACCAGTAACCTGAATTTAATCTTATCAACGATAATAAGAAACCATCATCTACTAGGTGAGATATTCCTTAGCGCTTTTATAGGTAATTTATGGGTATTCTTTTTACCTTTTGCTATCATAGCCCCCGCAGCTATAGCTATTATTTTCAAGAAAATACTATCTCAAAATATATCATTTATATCAAAGATCATCTCTTGCATCATTATTTCCCTGTCTCCTTTCTTATTGTACATGGCTGTATATGGACCAATGCTATTGCTAATTAATCCTATAACTTCTGCAAGAACTCTGTTAGGAGCATCAGGATTAATGTGTGGCATCTTTACATTATCGTTTATCCTCCTCAAAAAACATCCCAAAGCACAGTTTTGGATTTTACTTCCTGTTTTTGGCCTGTTTACGTTAGCGTATTCTTTATATAATGCACAGAAAACCACAGAAAAATTTGAAGTATCTTTAATTACTCGTATTCAAAGTGACTTTTCCAGTCATAATATGAATGATATACAGAATATAAGTATACTTGGTAATGCACCTACCAGTTATCAATCTGATCTTGCGGAGAAAAACTTCCCAATTATAAAATTCCTTAACTCTAATAATATTGGACAAGATTTACTCTGGGGAAATGTACAGCTAAATCAATACTATTTTGACAAAAACTATTTACCTTCGGAAACCGGCAGATCAAAAATATGCACTTTGAAAAAAATCTCTTCTAATAGAATTTATTCACTTTATAGAAATGAAAATTTTGCCGTAATTGACTTCAGCCATACGAAATGTTAATTGATAAAAGCGGGTATTCCCGCTTTTATTTTAATAATTCATTCATTGTTCTACAAAATCATTATGAAAATTCTTTTCTTAATGATCAGTATCATTATTGCGGCAACAGGAGCTTATAAAAATATGATTACCCTCGATTATCATATACATTCTGTGCCGCTCTTCTTTGTGAATCTCAGCGGCGTCAGGATTGGCTGGTAAATTACTGTCAGATGAAGATGTCCAGGATGTTACCGGCACGGAAAGCTGCGGAACACCTGTCAAGCTTCCTGGCAAATTATACAACCAGGTTTCCGTTTCTTTTGTCAATCTATCCTTTAGCGTACAGAATTAATATGCTTGTCTTCGCTGACTTTGCATTGCTGCTGTTATAATGCAAGCTAAGCCAATCTCCATACCCTGACTATCTTGCCTTTCCTAATTGACCTTTCTCTTCTGCATTCATTCTTTTTAAAATAACAAGCAGGGCTCTCAGTGTGAATCACGCTACAAAAAAACATAAAATTTTATTACTTCCTTAAATTAAGATACTTAACTAACAATAGTAAAAAAATATCCTATATCTCTGTAACAGTATAGAGCGCACAAGAATATTTCTTGTCTCAGCGAGTCTGTTCAAAATTGTGGGCGTGATGATAAAGGTTATTTGTACCAATAATTATGTAAATTTCAATATTGGCTCCTTTCACAGTGTTGTCGCTATTTTGACTGCTATTTTCATTAATATGTTACTGCCACATTTCTATAGTGGTAACTTAACGACAACTCAGCATATTGCATGTTTTTAGAAAAATCCTTTTTGCTTTATCAAGATTTTGCACGTCTATATTTTTTAGTTATTGCCTACAGCAGTTCAAATAAAGAAACAAAAAATAAAATTGAAGCGTAAATTTATAAAGACAACATTTCGTATGTGGTGTGGGCATAAATTTACTATAAAGATAACAGCTCTGCATGTTTTTAAAAAGATAACTGCATGAAAATAGCTTTTCACTTAAAGTTTACCCCAACGTCGATTAGCTACTCTCTTTTCCTGCCTGACCTAAAAAGTTATCTTATAAAGATAGAATTAATTTTTTACATTTTTACCCACTCTCCTTTAGACATTGGTAAATGTAGTTTATATTTTACCTGATTTGAACCAATTTAATGAAATTTCAGCATATGATGTTGAATATTGTTGTTATTTTTTAACATCTATCCTCATATAAAAATATGGACTAATCTTAACTTAGCGCCCCAATGAATTAATATACTGCCTTACTACTTTAGCTCACTATACTTTTTTATTAATCAGATCATACAAAAAGTCTTTTTATAGCGAAGAGCAATAGAGCAATGGAGTAACAGAGTAACAGAGTAACAGAGTAACAGAGTAACAGAGTAACAGAGTAACAGAGTAACAGAGTAACAGAGTAACAGAGTAACAGAGTAACAGAGTAACAGAGTAACAGAGTAACAGAGTAACAGAGTAACAGAGTAACAGAGTAACAGAGTAACAGAATAATAGAATAATAGAATAATAGAGTAAGTTTACGAAGTTACTTACTCTATTATTACTATAATTCTATAATCAGATTCTTATTAACTAACCGGCATTTTCCCCGGATCTGTATAGCGATAGTAGAAACCCAGTTCCTGACAAATACGCTCGCCGTTGATGATTTTGCCCGTTGCCTCGCCCGCTTCTGCAAGAAACGTCGGCGGCGTCAGCCCCAGCTGACGGGCAACCGCCGGATAAAAATCTTTGCGGGCAGGATGATGCGGCGCGCTCAGGTTATAAGTTCTTCCACCTTCGCCGTTTTCCAGCAGCAGGATAATAGCGGCAACCACATCTTCCAGGTGCACCAGATTAACGCCGTGTGAACCGTCGCCTAAATCGGTTTTACCCGCCAGGAAGCGGCCCGGATGCCGCTGCGGCCCCACCAGGCCGGACAGCCGCAGAATATCTACCGAGGTGCCCGGCAGATTATGTAGCCAGGTTTCCAGCTCTTTCAGCGTTTTACCCGCTACCGTAACCGGCTCAAGCGGGCTGTCTTCATTCATCTCGCCGTTTCCACTGCCGTAAACAGAGGTGGAACTGGTAAAAACAATGCGCGGCACGTTTGCCGCCAGCGCGCTGTCCACGATTTGCTGAACCGCCAGCAGATAATTTTCGCCGCCCTCCGCCGTGCGGCTGGCAGGTAAGGTGATGACCAACGCCTCCACGTCCAGCAGCGCGTCAAGATCGTCGGGATCGCACTCCAGTTCCGGCGTCAGCGTCAGCAGCACGCTTTCCAGCCCGCACATGCGCGCCGCCTCCACGCCGTCAGCCGTGGTTTTGCTGCCGGTGACCTGCCAGCCTCGCGCCGTCATCGCCAGCCCCAGCGGCATACCCAGCCAGCCCAGTCCTACAATCGCCACTTTTTTCATCTTTGTTCCCTGCTTTCTCAACCATGCCCTAAAACTACGCCAGCCTTTCGTCAACAACAATCGGTTAAGCCTTTTTATCTGTCATCAATGATAAAAAAGTGTTGCGCCCGACATTTGTCCTGAGTTAGGTTATTGGTCACGAAATGAATAATCATTCAACCCTATTTGAGAAGACTATGACACGCGTTCAGTTCAACCACCATCATCACCATCATCCTGACTAGTCTTTCAGGCGATGTGTGCTGGGAGACATTCAGATCTTCCAGCGGTGCAGAACGCAAAAAAAGCCCCCGGAAGATCGCCTTCCGGGGGCTTTTTTTATGGGCGCAGGCCCGGGCCTGAAAGGACGAACGACGCTGGCAGTTAAATCGAGCAGACAGGAAAAGAGGATAAGCACCGATGTTAGATAACAAACGTTTACGCATAGCTATGCAGAAATCAGGCCGTTTAAGCGATGAATCACGCGAACTGCTGGCCCGCTGCGGCATCAAAATTAATCTGCAACAGCAGCGCCTGATCGCTTTCGCCGAGAACATGCCGATCGATATCCTGCGCGTGCGTGATGACGATATTCCGGGGCTGGTAATGGATGGCGTTGTCGATTTAGGCATTATCGGCGAAAACGTGCTGGAAGAAGAGCTGCTGACCCGCCGCGCGCAGGGCGAGGATCCTCGTTATGCCCTGCTGCGCCGTCTTGATTTCGGCGGCTGCCGCCTGTCGCTGGCGATGTCGGTTGATGATGAATATACCGGCCCGCAGTGTTTGCAAAATGCCCGTATCGCCACCTCTTATCCTCACCTGCTGAAAAAGTATCTCGACAAACAGGGCGTCGCTTTTAAATCCTGCCTGCTGAACGGCTCCGTCGAAGTGGCACCTCGCGCCGGCCTGGCCGACGCCATTTGCGACCTGGTTTCCACCGGCGCGACGCTGGAAGCCAACGGCCTGCGCGAAGTCGAAGTTATTTACCGCTCTAAAGCCTGTCTGATCCAGCGCGACGGCGAAATGCCTGCCGCCAAGCAGGAGCTAATCGACAAGCTGATGACCCGCATTCAGGGCGTTATCCAGGCACGTGAATCCAAGTACATCATGCTGCACGCGCCGAGCGAACGTCTGGAAGATATCATCGCTCTGCTGCCGGGCGCGGAGCGTCCAACCGTTCTGCCGCTGGCGGGCGACAAGAGCCGCGTCGCCATGCACATGGTGAGCAGCGAAACGCTGTTCTGGGAAACGATGGAGAAACTGAAAGCGCTGGGCGCCAGCTCCATCCTTGTGCTGCCTATTGAGAAGATGATGGAGTAAGCGATGATGACCCCGATTGACTGGCAGGCGTGTAGCACCGAAGAACAGCAGATGCTGCTGACTCGTCCGGCTATCTCCGCTTCTGAAAACATTACCGCCAGCGTGCGCGCTATCCTGGAAAAGGTAAAAGCGGAAGGCGACGAGGCGTTGCGCTACTACAGCGCCGCTTTTGACAAAACTGAAGTTGAGGCGCTGCGCGTCACCAGCGAAGAGATAGAGGCGGCGTCAGCGCGGCTTGGCGATGAGGTCAAACAGGCGATGGCGGTGGCAGTCGCCAATATCGATAAATTTCACCAGGCACAAAAGCTGCCGGAAGTGGATATTGAAACCCAGCCCGGCGTGCGCTGTCAGCAGATCACCCGCCCCGTGGCGTCCGTCGGCCTCTATATTCCCGGCGGCTCCGCCCCGCTCTTCTCTACCGTGCTGATGCTGGCGACTCCCGCCCGCATTGCCGGCTGCAAGCGCGTGGTGCTCTGCTCGCCGCCGCCGATCGCCGATGAGATTTTATATGCCGCTAAGCTGTGTGGCGTGCAGGAGGTGTTTCAGGTCGGCGGCGCACAGGCTATCGCCGCCATGGCGCTGGGCACCGCATCCGTGCCGAAGGTCGATAAAATCTTCGGGCCGGGCAACGCCTGGGTGACCGAAGCGAAACGTCAGGTCAGCCAGCGTCTTGACGGCGCGGCGATCGACATGCCTGCCGGCCCTTCCGAGGTGCTGGTGATTGCGGATGGTGCAGCCACACCGGATTTTGTCGCCTCCGATCTGCTTTCTCAGGCGGAGCACGGCCCCGATTCGCAGGTGATCCTGCTGACGCCCGATCGCCAGATGGCCGAAGCGGTCGCCGACGCGGTAGAAAAGCAGCTGGCCAGCCTGCCGCGCGCCGAAACGGCTCGTCAGGCGCTGGCCGCCAGCCGCCTGATCGTGGCGAAAGATTTGGCGCAGTGCGTTGAAATCAGCAACCGCTACGGGCCGGAACACCTGATTATCCAGACGCGCCAGGCGCGCGATCTGGTTGCAGACATCACCAGCGCCGGTTCCGTGTTTCTGGGCGACTGGTCGCCGGAATCCGCCGGTGATTACGCCTCCGGCACCAATCACGTGCTGCCGACCTATGGCTTTACGGCGACCTGTTCAAGCCTGGGACTGGCCGATTTCCAGAAGCGGATGACGGTGCAGGAGCTGACGCCGCAGGGCTTTTTAAATCTGGCGCCGACCATTGAAACCCTGGCCGCCGCCGAGCAGCTGACCGCCCACAAAAACGCCGTGACGCTGCGCGTTGCCGCGCTGAAGGAGAAGCAATGAGCAAGATTGAAGATCTCGCCCGCGCCAACGTGCGCCAGCTGACGCCCTATCAGTCCGCTCGTCGTCTTGGCGGCAACGGCGATGTCTGGCTCAACGCCAATGAGTATCCGCTGGCGGTGCCGTTCGACCTCCGTCAGCAGACGCTGAACCGCTATCCCGAGTGCCAGCCGAAAGCCGTAATTGAGCGCTATGCGGCCTATGCGGGTTTGTCGCCGGAGCAGGTGCTGGTCAGCCGTGGCGCGGACGAAGGCATCGAGCTGCTGATGCGCGCATTTTGCGAGCCGGGCAAAGACGCCGTGCTGTTCTGTCCGCCGACCTACGGCATGTACAGCGTCAGCGCCGAAACGCTGGGCGTGGAATACCGCACCGTGCCCGCGCAGGAGGGCTGGCAGCTTAACCTGTCCGCCATTGCTGAAAAACTTGACGGCGTGAAGCTGGTTTACGTGTGCAGCCCAAACAATCCTACCGGCAACCTGGTGAAGCCGGAGGCCATCCGCCAGCTGCTGGAGATGACGCGCGGCAAGGCGCTGGTGATAGCAGACGAAGCCTATATAGAGTTCTGCCCGACGGCGACGCTGACCGGCTGGCTGAAGGAATATCCGCACCTGGTGATCCTGCGTACGCTCTCCAAGGCGTTTGCGCTGGCCGGACTGCGCTGCGGCTTTACGCTGGCCAACGCCGAAGTTATTGCGCTGCTATTAAAAGTTATCGCGCCTTACCCGCTTGCCACGCCGGTAGCCGATATCGCTGCCCAGGCGCTGAGCGAACAGGGCGTCGCCCTGATGAAGGAGCACGTCGACGAGCTGCTGGCGACGCGTGACAAGCTGATTAGCGATCTGCGCGACTGCCGCTGCGTGGAAAAAGTTTTCCCCAGCGAGACCAACTACGTGCTGGCCCGCTTCACTGACTCCGCGCTGGTCTTTAAAACCTTGTGGGATCAGGGCATTATTCTGCGTGACCAGAACAAACAGCCGGGACTGGCGGGCTGCCTGCGCATCTCCGTCGGCACGGCTGAAGAGTGTGACCGCGTTATCTCCGCGCTGCAAAAGTTATCCGGCGCGTCCGCATCCATGGAGCAAGCATGAGCCAGAAAGTTCTTTTTATCGATCGCGACGGAACGATTATCGCCGAACCGCCGGAAGATTATCAGGTTGACCGCATGGAGAAGCTGGCCTTTGAGCCGGACGTGATCCCTGCCCTGCTGGCGCTGCAAAATGCCGGTTATCGACTGGTGATGATCACCAATCAGGACGGGCTGGGTACCGCCAGCTTCCCGCAGGCGGATTTTGACGGCCCGCACCAGCTGATGATGCAGGTTTTAAGCTCGCAGGGCATCCGCTTTGATGACGTGCTGATCTGTCCGCATCTGCCGGAAGACGGCTGCGACTGCCGTAAACCGAAAACCAAACTGGTCACGGCATGGCTGGCGGAAGGCGTGCTGGATACCGCTAACAGCTATGTTATCGGCGATCGCACCACCGACCTGCAGCTGGCAAGTAATATGGGCATTCAGGGGCTGCACTACTCTAAGGAAGGCCTTAACTGGCAGGGTATTCAGCAACAGCTGACCAAACGCGATCGTCACGCGCTGGTGAACCGCAACACCAAAGAGACACAGATTAAAGTAGAGGTCTGGCTGGATCGCGAAGGCAACAGCCAGTTCAATACCGGCGTGGGCTTCTTTGACCATATGCTGGATCAGATCGCCACCCACGGCGGCTTCCGCATGAATATTGAGGTGAAAGGCGATCTCTATATCGACGATCACCACACGGTGGAAGACACCGGCCTGGCGCTGGGCGAGGCGCTGCTGAAAGCGCTGGGCGACAAGCGCGGCATCGGCCGCTTCGGCTTTGTGCTGCCGATGGACGAGTGCCTGGCGCGCTGCGCGCTCGATATCTCCGGCCGTCCGCACCTGGAATATAAAGCCGAGTTCAGCTATCAGCGCGTGGGCGATCTCAGCACCGAGATGGTGGAACACTTCTTCCGCTCGCTTTCCTATACCATGGCCAGCACGCTGCACCTGAAAACCAAAGGCAAGAACGATCACCACCGCGTGGAGAGCCTGTTTAAAGCCTTTGGCCGCACGCTGCGCCAGGCGATCCGCGTGGAAGGCAATACCCTGCCCAGCTCGAAAGGAGTGCTGTAATGAACGTGGTGATCCTGGATACCGGCTGCGCCAACCTTTCCTCCGTTAAATGGGCGATCCAGCGCCTGGGCTATGAGCCAGTGGTCAGCCGTGAGGCCGACGTCGTGCTACAGGCCGACAAGCTGCTGCTGCCGGGCGTCGGTACGGCGCAGGCGGCGATGGATCAGCTGCGCGAGCGCGAGCTGATCGAGCTGATTAAAGCCTGTACCCAGCCGGTGCTGGGGATCTGCCTGGGGATGCAGCTGCTTGGCTCGCACAGCGAGGAGAGCAACGGCGTCACCACGCTGGGGATTATCGATCAAGCGGTTGAGCAGATGAACGACTGCGGGCTGCCGCTGCCGCATATGGGCTGGAACCAGATTACCGCTCAGGCGGGCAACCATCTGTTTCGCGGCATTCCCGACGGCGCGTACTTCTATTTTGTGCACAGCTACGCTATGCCGGTAAATGCCTGCACCATCGCGCAGTGCAACTACGGCGAGCCTTTTACCGCCGCGGTGCAGAAAGATAACTTCTTCGGCGTCCAGTTCCATCCGGAACGTTCCGGCGCGGCTGGCGCGCAGCTGCTGAAAAACTTCCTGGAGATGTAAGTGATTATTCCCGCATTGGATTTAATTGAAGGAAAAGTGGTGCGGCTGCATCAGGGTGATTACGGTCAGCAGCGCGACTACGGCAGCGATCCCCTGCCGCGCCTGCAGGAATACGAGGCTCAGGGCGCCCAGGTACTGCACCTGGTCGATTTGACCGGCGCGAAAGATCCGGCGGCGCGGCAGATCCCGCTGCTGAAAACCCTGCTGGCGGGCGTCGGCGTGCCGGTACAGGTTGGCGGCGGCATCCGCACGCGGGAAGATGTGGAGGCGCTGCTGGAGGCGGGCGCCACGCGCGTGGTGGTTGGCTCTACGGCGGTAAAAAACCCCGAAGAAGTGCAGCGCTGGTTTAAGCAGTACGGCGCGGAGGCGATCGTGCTGGCGCTGGATGTGCGTATCGACGCGGCTAACCGCAAAGAAGTAGCGATCAGCGGCTGGCAGGAAGCGGCTGGCGTGACGCTGGAAGAAGTTATCGAACAGTTTCGGCCTTATGGCCTGAAACATGTGCTTTGTACCGATATCTCCCGCGACGGCACGCTCGGCGGCTCTAACGTGGCGCTGTATCGTGAAGTCTCGGCCCGCTATCCGCAAATCGCCTTTCAATCTTCCGGCGGCATCGGCTCGCTGGAGGATATTCGTGCCCTGCGCGGCTGTGGCGCTGCGGGCGTGATTGTCGGCCGTGCTCTGCTGGAAGGTAAATTCAACGTATCGGAGGCGATAACATGCTGGCAAAACGGATAATCCCCTGCCTGGACGTGCGTGACGGCCAGGTGGTCAAAGGCGTGCAGTTCCGCAATCATGAGATCATCGGCGATATCGTGCCGCTGGCGCAGCGCTACGCGCAGGAAGGCGCGGACGAGCTGGTATTTTACGATATTACCGCCTCTTCGGCCGGTCGCGTGGTGGATAAAAGCTGGGTAGCTCGCGTAGCGGAAGTGATCGATATTCCTTTTTGCGTGGCGGGCGGCATTAAATCGGCGGAAGACGCGGCGCAAATTCTCTCTTTCGGCGCGGACAAAATCTCGATTAACTCACCGGCGCTGGCCGATCCTGAGCTGATCACGCGGCTGGCGGATCGCTTCGGCGTACAGTGCATCGTGGTCGGGATTGATACCTGGTACGACAGCGAAAGCGGCAAATACCATGTGAATCAGTATACCGGCGACGAAGCGCGTACGCAGGTCACGACGTGGGAAACGCTGGACTGGGTACAGGAGGTGCAGAAGCGCGGCGCGGGCGAAATCGTGCTGAATATGATGAACCAGGACGGCGTGCGTAACGGCTACGATCTGACCCAGCTGCAAAAAGTCCGCGAAGTCTGCAAGGTGCCATTAATTGCTTCCGGCGGCGCGGGCACCATGGAGCATTTCCTTGAGGCTTTCCGCGACGCCAACGTCGATGGCGCGCTGGCAGCCAGCGTATTCCATAAGCAAATCATTAATATTGGCGAGCTGAAGGCTTTTCTGCTCGACCAGGGTGTGGAGATCCGCGCGTGTTAACAGAACAACAGCTTGCCCAACTTGACTGGGCAAAAACCGACGGCATGATGCCGGCTATCGTGCAGCACGCCGTCTCCGGCGAAGTATTGATGCACGGCTATATGAATCAGGAAGCGCTGACGAAAACGCTGGAGACCGGTAAAGTGACCTTCTGGTCGCGTACCAAACAGCGTTTGTGGACCAAGGGCGAAACCTCGGCGCATTTTCTTAACGTCGTCAGCATCACGCCTGACTGCGATAACGATACGCTGCTGCTGCTGGTCAACCCGGTTGGCCCAACCTGCCATCGCGGCACCAGCAGCTGCTTCTCGCCTGCCGCCGCCGACTGGGCTTTCCTGTATCAGCTGGAACAGCTGCTGGCCGAACGCAAGCACGCCGATCCGGCCAGTTCCTATACTGCCAGCCTGTACGCCAGCGGCACCAAGCGCATCGCACAGAAGGTCGGTGAAGAAGGCGTGGAAACCGCGCTGGCGGCCACCGTTAACGATCGCAATGAGCTGACTAACGAGGCTTCCGACCTGGTGTATCACCTGCTGGTGCTGCTTCAGGATCAGGATCTTAATCTGAGTGCGGTAATCGAAAACCTGCGCCAGCGGCATAAGTAACCAAGCCGGGGTATAGCAACAAATAGCAAGGTCGGGAAACCGGCCTTTTTTATTAAGGGAGCAAGATGAGCACGTTTGACAAGTTAATCACTCTGCTGGACGGCCAGCAGGCACGTTATAAGATCATGACGCATGAGCCGACCGGCAAATGTGAAGAGGTCGCGGCCATCCGCGGAACTGCGGTTGGTCAGGGTGCCAAGGCGCTGGTGTGCCATGTCAAAGGCAACGGCGTTAAGCAATATGTTCTGGCGGTATTACCTGCCGACCAGCAGGCCGATTTAAGCAAGGTGGCAAAAGCGGTCGGTGGCCTGCGCGCCTCGCTGGCCAGCCCGGCGGAAGTTGACCGGCTGACCGGCTGCGTGTTTGGTGCGATCCCGCCCTTCAGCTTTCATGATGAGCTGAAAGTCGTCGTCGATCCTACGCTGTGCGAGCGTAACAGCGAGATTGCGTTTAACGCCGGACTGCTGGAGAAATCAGTGGTGCTGAACGCGCAGGATTATCAGCGTATCGCGCCGTCGCTCCCGGCTGATATTTTAAAAGCATAGCGGCAACGGGCAAAAAAAAACCCCACCGCAGAGCGTGGGGTTTTACTTTATGCTGTTTCAGCCTGCGGAGAAACTTAATCCAGCCACTCGGTGTGGAACACACCTTCTTTATCGGTACGCTTGTAGGTATGCGCGCCGAAGTAGTCACGCTGCGCCTGGATCAGGTTCGCTGGCAGCACCGCTGAACGGTAGCTGTCGTAGTAAGCGATAGCGGCGGAGAAGGTTGGCGTTGGGATACCGTTCTGTACGGCATAGGCCACAACGTCACGCAGCGCCTGCTGGTATTCGTCCGCGATGTTCTTGAAGTACGGTGCCAGCAGCAGGTTAGCAATGTCGGCGTTATCCGCATAGGCATCGGTAATTTTCTGCAGGAACTGTGCGCGGATGATGCAGCCAGCGCGGAAGATTTTAGCAATCTCGCCGTAGTTCAGATCCCAGTTGTTTTCGGTGGAAGCCGCTTTCAGCTGAGAGAAGCCCTGTGCGTAGGAAACGATTTTGCCCAGGTAAAGCGCGCGGCGCACTTTCTCAACGAACTCTGCTTTATCGCCGGAAACGGTCTGCACGGTCGGGCCGCTCAGAACTTTGGAAGCGGCAACGCGCTGAGTTTTCAGTGAGGAGAGGTAGCGTGCGAATACGGATTCGGTGATCAGCGACAGCGGCTCGCCCAGATCCAGAGAGCTCTGGCTGGTCCATTTACCGGTGCCTTTGTTGGCCGCTTCATCCAGAATCACATCAACCAGGTAGTTACCCTCTTCGTCTTTCTTGGTGAAGATGTCTTTGGTGATGTCGATCAGGTAGCTGCTCAGCTCGCCTTCGTTCCATTCGCTGAAGGTCTTAGCCAGATCTTCGTTGCTCAGGTTCAGGGCGTTTTTCAGCAGCGAGTAGGCTTCTGCAATCAGCTGCATGTCGCCGTATTCGATACCGTTGTGCACCATTTTCACATAGTGACCAGCGCCGTCCGGGCCGATGTAGGCAACACAGGCTTCGCCTTCGGCACGCGCGGCAATTTTATCCAGGATCGGTGCAACCAGCTCGTAAGCTTCTTTCTGGCCGCCAGGCATGATGGATGGGCCTTTCAGTGCGCCCTCTTCACCGCCGGAAACGCCGGTACCGATAAAGTTGAAGCCCTGCTCAGACAGCTCGCGGTTGCGGCGAATGGTGTCTTTATAGAAAGTGTTGCCGCCGTCGATCAGGATATCGCCTTTATCGAGGTGTGGCGTCAGAGAAGCGATAGTTTTGTCAGTCGCTTCGCCTGCCTGCACCATCAGCAGAATACGACGAGGTTTCTCAAGGGATTCAACAAACTCTTCGATGGTGTAGTAAGGCGCCAGCTTTTTGCCTTCGTTCTCGGCGATGACTTCGTCAGTCTTTTCGCGAGAGCGGTTAAAGATGGATACGGTATAGCCGCGGCTTTCGATGTTAAGAGCCAGGTTACGACCCATTACCGCCATACCTACAACGCCGATCTGTTGCTTGGACATTACATACTCCTGTCATGTAAAAACAATGGCTTGCATCGCCCTCGTTTTAGTGCTTGAACTGTCTCTCTACCTTAGAGATTATCCATTCTATTGTACATAGCAAAATTAACATTCAAAGCTATCACAGCTATTACTCTTTTCAGATTAATGCTTAAGTAATAACCATATATAAAGCATGTCAATGAATAAAAAACAGTCATTAATAGTAACCGCGACAGCATTATTTACACTCTGAAATAAAAAGCCCCCGCGATGCGGGGGCCCAGGCACTATTTAACAATCTCGTGAATAGCACGATTTGATAATCGCCGTTTCACATAACGCTGCAAACGATAAGGGATTAGCCGCGCAACAACTTTAACGCCAGGAAGCTGAATGAGCTTCCACAGTTTCGCCAGATAGACCTCTTTTTGCGAGAGCTGATCGCTAATTACCCTGGTAACCTCAACATGATTGATCAACGTTTTGTAATCGATAATGCCGAGTTTCCCTTTGCGCTGCCATTCAGGATTGAGGTATTCCGCCTGATAAAATCCTTTATTTAGCTTGATGCCTTTATCATCAAGTATATTGTGCTTATTTTCACCATTATTCAGCAGTGCCGGATCGGCCGCCAGCGAGAGGAAGAATTCCTTCAGCGCCGGGATCGCCATATCCCACTGGATGACTCTGCTATATTGACGCTCGTTAACCCGCTCCGGGAATGCGCCAATGTTAGGCACGATCACAGGCAAACTATTCTCCAGGGCGATGCTAAGCGTATAGCTATAGGTTTCTGGCCATTGAGCAGGATACCAGACCACGTCAGGCTTCACTTCCTCAATGATTTTTTCGATATCGGCATCTGAATAGCCGCCCAGCGTATTAATTGCACTGTGTAACGGACGGAAAGCATATCCCATCAGGGTAAATTTCACCGGATGTCCATTCAGGGCGACGGCGGTTTCTTCCAGAAGAACAGCGCCCTTCTCTTTGCTGATAGCACCAATAATGAGGACATTCAGATTGCGCGAAGGCTGCGGCGCTTTAACCGGCACATCAAGCTGTTTAACATGATGGTCGATATGCCACGCGCTGACCGCATTGTAATTTTTCGCATCGTATACGTTGGCATAGCGCGCCTGCGTATCAATTGATGGAAAAATCACGCGCTGTGCGCCCTGTAGCCAGACGGCGACATGCTTGCGGTAGTCTTCCAGCGGCATATACATTGGCACTGGATAGTGCTCAATGCAGAGCTGATCCATAGTGGTTAAATCATCGCCGCAGAAGCGTCCGTTTCGGTCGGTTAACGTGGGGTTGCCGTTAATTAAAAAGTAGTCATGTACCGTTATATCATAACTGCATTTCAGCTTTTCATGCAGCGCCAGGATCTCTTTGCTGAATCCCATAATATGGTGATAGTGAATATTACCTACACCTACGAAGGTCAGCAAATCTATTAATTTATCTGTGCCCTGATCCAGATCGAAAATAATCCGGTCTTTGTTGGCCGCACCTTCTGCCGTTAGCGCCAGTGCATAGGTATTCTCTTTTTCACCTGGCGACAGCAGTAAAAAATGCACTTTATTCTTGTAATGCGCAATAAGCTCATTTAGATGGGTAACTACGCCGCCGCCCATTTTATGGCTGACCAGCAGCACTTTAGGGACCGGCGTGGTAGCGATAATACGCGCCATCATCTGTTGACGAGCTTTTTTAGCCGGATCGGCAGCGATAAAGGACATAACGTCAGCAGTATAATTCGGGTGCAGTTCGGACAAAAGCTCCATAGCTTTGATCTTACGTGGGCTTTGCTCGCCAGCAAAACTGACGCCGCCTTTATGGTAGGCAAATACGTTCAGCTGATGATAATTCTTCCACCCCAGCTTATCCGCTCGCTGACACCAGTCATTTTCTTCACCATAGCCGCGACCAAAGGTTTCGACATCGAAATAGCCTACCTGATTTAAACAGTCACGACGAATATACATGCAGAAACCGATCCCTGTTGGGATCTCAACCAGGTTGTCCTGGGTGCCATAACTGGAGAAATGGTCGTCCAATGCCTTAACGTCCAGCCCGAGCAACAGTTCGTTATCTTCACAGAAGTTAGGGAAGCTGCAAATAGTGGCATTATTTGAAAACGGCGTAATGCTGCCTACGCGCTCTTTGCTATAAGCGGCATCTTTAATCCTTTCAAGCCAGTCGTTCGCTACTTCAACGTCGCTGTTGAGTAACAGCACGTCATTACGCAGGTGAAGCTGCATTCCGCGGTTGACTGTAGCCACAAAGCCCAGATTGGTTTCGTTTTCCAGCAGGATAAACTCATCATTGCTGCTACGCGCGCGTAACCACTCCGTCAGCTCCGGCTCCGGTGAGCAATCGTTAATAACGACCAGCTGCGCCCAGTCCGGAATTGAAGCCAACGTGGATTCAATACACTCTTGGGTTTCTTCCAGGCCAGCATAGACAGGGACAATGACGTCAACCGTTTTCGACAGATCAATTTCGTTGCGTGCCAGCGCTTTGCGGTGGCTAGCCTGCACCTCATCCAACTGGGTTATTAGAGCGGCTACCTGCTCTTTCAGCGTCTGATTTTCCGCTTCCAGCGTTGAATGGTCATTAGCTGAAGCAATATGGCCAGCCTGGGTTTCAACACGATTAGCTTCCAGCATGGCTATAGTATTCTGCAACGCAGCGATGCTGGAGGTTAATTCCTTTATCTTACGGTCCTTAACGCCGTTTTCGATATCGGATGCCAGTGATCCCTTATCGTTATCATTCATTTTGTATTTCCTGCACTTTCATAAAATTGAAGATGTTTTTTTATAATCGCTTTTTCATCGGGCTTAGCGAGCCTGAAACGTATATAGTCTAAATCAAAGATAAGGGAATAGGGTACCAGATAAGCAAACAGGTAAAACCCAAGGCGGTTAATACGTTCCTTTTCATCTTCTGCCTCTAAAATAAATCGAAAAGATGAATCGCCAAAAGCAGCAACCGGCACGCCCATTAACAACGCTTCAAGACCTACACTGGAATTGATAGTCACTATTTTTTTACAACGAGCAATAAAATCAATGCTGGTAGCTGATTTGTCTACATTAAAAAGTTCGTCATTTAATCTGAAAGCGCTGCCCGGATGGCTACGCACGATAAAATCGCTGTCGTAGTTTAAGCGTGCGTAATCGAGCAATACCTGATTATTGAAACCATTAGCATAAGCAATAAGATTAGAGTCATTTTCGACCTGTAGCACTATGCCTGATTTGTATTCTTTTGTCAGCGGGGGCAACGGCGAAGAGGCAAAAAAATCTCTTAAATCTTCAAGCGTCAGGTCTAACCGGCATTCTTTCGCCACGGCCGCATAGCGAGTCGCTGCTTCAGTGTTGCCATTGACGCCGCTAAAATCAAGGTAGCCCGTAGAGATGTATTCCGGGTGTCTTAACGGCCCTAACTCCATATTCATTACTGGTATATTCAACTTTTTACAAGCCAGGGATAAAGAAGGACAATTACACCAGTTTAGTACAACTTCGACCTTTCCGATTGACAAAATCGTATCATGGAAATCTTTTTCAAGCGTAGCATCTTCTGTAGTGAGGTAATCATAAAACGCACGCGTCGGATTACCGTTATGCTCGGCCAACTTTCGGACAAAAAAGTCGCTGTTAAAAGGGGTGAAGCTCATAGCGGCCAGTTCTGCCGGAGTAGGCAGCCGATAGCCCTGACGAGTTTGCGAATCGTCCAGCAATTCCCAGCGTTCATACTGACGCCAGATATCGATATCTCTACGATAAAGATCGTCAGTTAGAAAATGCAGTCGATCGCCATAGGTCGTCAATAGCTTATAAAATATCCATAAATAAGGGGCAGACTGCCCCCTGAATGGAAAAGAAGGGAAATAGGCGACAATCATTTGTCGGCACTCTCTTTAAAGGAAACCTTGACCGGGGCGTAAAGCACACCACCCTGCTCACGCGGCGCCCAATATTTTATTTTGTGCATCGGGCGACGCTGATCCAGCTCTTCACGCTGTCCATTATCCAAAGAAGCCAGCCCACAATGGATTAAATAATCACCCGCATTGAGAGGCAGAGTTACCTTGTAATCAATATAATATTTACCCGGTTTAAGATGAAAAGGTTGCCCGGCGGCAATATTATTATCGCCCCAAACGTCTCCCCCCTGCGCTCTGGACAAAGAAATACCCAGTACGGCTTCTTTAATTTCCTCCGCAACCAACAGGGTGAAGTTAAAAGTGAGCGCCTCACCGGCTTTCACCATTGGCTTCTCTTCCAGAGGCGTACCGTCAGACTTGATGACGGCCATTTTTTCTATAATAGCGCGAGCGCTACCGAAGCGTTTTTCATCGACTTCACGATGAATACCTGTCTGCTGAATCCGCTGTAGATCTGGGACACTGAAAGCCGTGGCAGCAAGAGTTTCGTTTTGAGGCTTAACATTTTCTACCGCTTCGGCTTGCGAAAGGATCATGCCTTTTTCATAGGCAAGCACGGCAGCCAGAACATCCGTGGTGTCAGCGACCAATTCGCCGTTTTTCATCACGATGCAGCGATCGGCATATTCCAGGATACTGCCAGTCGAATGCGTCACCATCAGGATAGTTGTGCCCTTTTTCTTTAAGGCTTCCATGCGTTTGAAGCATTTGTATTGGAATCCGATATCGCCTACCGCCAATGCTTCATCGACAATCAATATTTCTGGATCCACACAGGCCTGCACGGCAAAAGCAAGTCGCACGTACATGCCGCTGGAGTAAGTTTTTACAGGCTGATCGATAAAGTTGCCTATATCGGCAAAGCTTAAAATTTCGTCAAGCTTAGCGTCAGTTTCGCTTCTACTCATGCCTAATACGCTGGCGTTGAGGTAGACATTTTCGCGTCCGGTAAATTCCGGATTAAATCCTGCGCCCAGTTCCAGCAGAGCGGCGACGCGGCCGTTGATTTCTACGCTCCCCGCCGTAGGGGAAAGCGTCCCACAGATCATCTGTAACAGCGTCGATTTTCCTGCGCCGTTGCGGCCAATAATACCTACGGTTTCACCACGGTTAATGGTAAAAGAAACATTCCTCAAGGCCCAAAACTCTTTAAAATAATTTTGGGTACTTTTCCCTGCGAAGCGGCGCGCGTGCGGGAGGACGAATTGTTTCAGGCGATCCCTGGGACGATCGTAGATGTGATAGCACTTACTCAGTCCTTCAATGCGGACAGCAAATTCATTAGAGGACATCAGCGAATCCCTTTCTGGTTTTCTGGAAGAAAGCAAAGCCGAGCCAGGCAATAACAGAGGCACAGCCGGTATAGATTAATAATCCTTTCCAGTTTGGTATATGCCCCCAAATTAGAACTTCACGTGCTTGCTCAATGATAAAAGTGAGCGGATTAAGCATAATCCAGATACGGAACTTTTCAGGAATAGCCGTGATAGGAAAAAATACCGGAGAGAGAAACATCATGATGGTAGTAATGATCATGGTGGTTTGCCCTACATCACGAATATAAACACCTAGTGAAGAAAGGATCCAGGATAAGCCAAGACAAAAAATTATCAAAGGTATAAACACAGCGGGTAGAAAGACGCTTGTCCAGTGCAGATAGCCGTTAAAAGTAAAGAAAGCGAGCATCAGGACAAACAGGCTAATTACGCTATGAAAAATAGCGGAAAGCAGGCTGATAACGGATAACGTTTCAAGGGGGTAAACAACTTTTTTGACGTAATTGATATTTCCCAAAATAATTGTTGGGGCTTTGTTTACCACCTCAGCGAACAGACCATGCACAATCATGCCCACAAACAGTATCAGTGCAAATTGCGTTTTACTTTCATCACCGCCCACGGACCAGCGGGCTTTAAAGGCTACGGAAAAGACGAAGGTATAAACCGCGAGCATAAATAAAGGATTCAGAAAAGACCAGGCCAGCCCCATGCTGGAGCCTTTATAACGGCCGACAACTTCTCGCTTGGTCATTTGATAAATCAATTGCTTATGACGAAAAATTGAAGCCAGCATCGCCCTGACGGAAATACGCTGTTTTAAATGAGGGTTGCTCATTTCTCTCCCCTCTCTGAACCTGCCATAATAAATTTTTTGAACATATTATTAATACCTCAAACAGTATTTAGGTATCGGCCCTGGTGGGTACCGACTTCAAACACTCTTTATTTTTTGAACGTCTTAGCGGATCGAAAAACCAGCCCCATTTATTAAAATATTTTATCGATGATAAAATATGTTGCAATAAGAGGTATTTACTTTTATAAGATCCTTTCTTAAAAAGATGTGTAACAGTGACATCTGAATAGTAAATAATATCTGTATACTTTAGGGCTCGGCGGCAAAGATCAATATCTTCCATATACATAAAGTATCTGTCATCAAAACCTTCCAGTCTGGCAAGCAGATCGGATTCTAAAAACATAAAACAGCCAGATACTGAAGGTACAGTGAAAACTTTCGAAAAATCTGCATTTCGCAGCTCATATTTATTATCGAGATCCTTTGCCAATGCCGGGATAAACCGACGAACAAATAAATTTACTGGCGTAGGTAAAAGACGGCAGCTAAACTGTTTTGATCCGTCCGAATAAACAATTGAGGGCGAAACAAATTTATATTTGTTTTGCCTGGCCACGTGATATAAAGCGGAAACAGATCCTTCATGAAAGCGTATATCAGGATTGCAGATTAAAAAATACTCAGATTGCTTAAGGTATTTTTTTATTGCAATATTGTGTCCCGCGCCAAACCCACGGTTGCTTTCAGCCCGAATATAGTCAACTCGCGGATGATGCAACTTTGCAGCCCAGTCAGCACCGCCATTGTCCACCAGCACGATCTTTTCTACCGTTTCCTCGCTTAACAAAGAAGCCAGCGTTGGCTCGATGTCTGCCTGAGTATGACGATACAGAACGATTGAGGCGACTATTTGCATATATGGGTTATTATCCATCGTTAAACCTGTCTGAAATTAGCACCTGTCCCGTGTGCCGGTCCGTTGCTCTGATTTGCATGTTGCGCGAACGCCAGGTTTTTCAGGATAGGCTTGTCTTCAGCTTTTGCAATACGAGATCAATACGTGGCAGCCAGCTAACGGGCATAATGCCTGCTGCTGCAATCTTTTGCGTAGACATAACCGAATACTTTGGTCGTTTCGCTGGCGTAGGAAACTGGGTGGTCGGGATGGGCGTCAGCTCAGGCATTTTTTCCAGCAGTCCGGCGACACAGGCCTTCTGTAAAATGGCTTCTGCGAAGCCAAACCAGCTAGTTTCACCTACACCGCTATAGTGATAAATACCTGTAGGGCGCGGGGCGGCAAATATTATCTCCATCGCAGCACTGGCTATATCGCCTGCATAGGTAGGGCATCCACGCTGATCGTCAATAATGCTTAGTGCGGGGCGCTCTTTACCCAACCGCAGCATGGTTTTCAGAAAATTATTGCCATATTCGCTAAATACCCATGACGTCCTCAGTACTATTGCCTGCTCACAGGTCAGCGCCGCTTTCTCACCAGCCAGTTTGGTAGAACCATATATGCTTTGCGGATCGCAGGGATGATCCTCAGCCCAAGGCTTATCTGCTTCTCCATTAAAAACGTAATCGGTAGAAATATGGATAAGAAACGCATGATGGCGCTGAGCGGCAAGTGCAAGGTTTTCTACAGCCTGTACATTTACGTTCCAGGCACCTTCAGGATCGGATTCCGCGCGATCTACCGCAGTATAGGCAGCCGCATTAAAAATAACGTCTGGCTGAAATTGTCCGACAAGCCGTTCAACAGCGGCAGCGTCAGAGATATCCAGCTGCGAGCGATCGGTAGCCAGCAGCGTAACCTGCGGAAACTTCTCTTTAGCAAGATCCTGGAAGCAAGAACCAACCTGACCAGATGCACCGGTTAACAGCACTTTCATTTGAACAGCTCTCTGAACAATTTACCTTGCGCGTCTTTACCGGAAAGTAGTGGCTCAGCGACAGGCCACTCGATATTCAATTGAGGATCGTTCCACAGCAGACAGCCTTCGTGTTGCGGGTCATAATAGTCTGTACACTTGTATTCAAAATCAGCAAATTCTGAAATCACTACGAACCCGTGCGCCAGGCCGGGTGGAACCCAGAACTGGTTTTTATTTTCTTCGGAAAGATAAACGCCAGCCCACTGGCCAAACGTAGGCGAATCAGGACGAATGTCTACCGCCACATCGAAAACTTCACCACGTACGACCCGGACCAGCTTGCCCTGCGGCCTTGAAGTTTGAAAATGCAGCCCTCTCAAAACCCCCTGAGACGAACGGGAGTGATTGTCCTGCACAAAATCTAAATCTATGTCCAGCAACGCCTGGTAACGCTCTTTCTGGAATGTTTCGAGAAAAAAACCTCGCTCATCGCCAAAAACCTTTGGCTCGATGAGTTTTACACCCTGTACACGCGTCTCAGTAACTTTCATTTGTACACCGTTCGTCATCCGTTAATACATGCTTTTGGCGCTGATTCGTATTTTATGGATCATTCAACAAAATCAAAAGAGCCAGTTTTAAGGGGTTGATCTTAGCATTAACTCGATCGACGCTGAACCCTGTGTCAGTAATTCTTTTTTTTCTTACGAGTTTGTCTGTAAAGGAATTTCATATAAAGGTCATATAAGCTCTTGACTTAAAGAAATTTTCGCCATTGCACCCTTAAAATATTCTTGCGCCTGCTGCTCATTTACATCTCATCAGCCTTTATATCCTTATGAGCGGTTACAGGCAGGAATGATACTGGGAAAAACTGTAACTAAACGCGTGTTTTTTGCCCTTCGATGGTTGAGGCGATTGTGGTTACAGGTATAATTTGCTCTCTTAACCTGTGGTCAGGTTATCTCTCTGATCCTGCGGCTTAATATGCTGGATAACTTCGCGATAGCAAATGAGTGAGCTTTAATTCATGAAAATTCTTGTAACAGGCGGTGCAGGTTTTATCGGTTCAGCCGTCGTCAGGCATCTTATTAACGATATTCAGGCGACGGTACTGGTGGTGGATAGCCTGACCTATGCCGGCAATCTGGAATCTTTAGCTGCCGTTTCACAAAGTCCTCGCTATCACTTCATTCAGGCTGACATTTGCGATGCGGCCGCCATGAAAAGAACCTTCACAGAATTTCAACCGGATGCCGTTATGCATCTGGCGGCAGAAAGCCATGTTGACCGTTCTATCGATGGCCCGGCTGCTTTTATCGAAACCAATATTGTCGGCACCTATACGCTGTTAGAAGCGGCCCGAGCTTATTGGTCCTCGCTTTCCAGTGAGAAGAAATCTGCTTTCCGTTTCCATCATATCTCCACCGATGAGGTTTATGGCGACCTGCACGGTACGGACGATCTTTTCGTGGAAACTACGCCTTATGCACCAAGCAGTCCCTATTCCGCTTCTAAAGCTTCCAGCGATCACCTGGTGCGCGCGTGGCATCGTACCTACGGCCTGCCGGTAATTATTACCAACTGTTCAAATAATTATGGACCTTATCACTTTCCAGAAAAACTGATCCCTCTGGTGATCCTGAACGCGCTGGCCGGTAAGCCGCTGCCCGTTTACGGCGAAGGCCTGCAAATCCGCGACTGGCTCTATGTCGAAGACCATGCCCGAGCGCTGTATAAAGTCGTATCGGAAGGCGAAGTGGGCGAAACCTACAACATCGGCGGCCACAACGAACGGAAAAATATCGAGGTGGTGAAAACCATTTGCTCGATCCTGGATGAGCTGATTGCTGACAAACCAAACGGTGTGAGCCATTTTGCCGAGCTGATCACCCACGTTACCGATCGTCCTGGCCATGATATGCGCTACGCCATTGATGCCAGCAAAATCGCTCGCGAGCTGGGCTGGAAGCCTCAGGAAACGTTTGAAACCGGTATTCGTAAAACCGTTGAGTGGTATCTGAATAATAGCGAGTGGTGGCAGCGTGTGCAAAGCGGCGCCTATGCAGGCGAACGTCTGGGTTTAAATAAATAAAAGGTATTTTATGAAAGGCATCGTTTTAGCCGGAGGCTCCGGAACGCGTCTGTACCCTATTACCCGCGGCATATCAAAACAGCTGCTGCCCATCTACGATAAGCCGATGATCTATCATCCGCTTTCCGTACTGATGCTGTCAGGGATCAGAGAAATTTTGATTATCACCACGCCGGACGATCTGTCTTCGTTTCAGCGTTTGTTGGGCGACGGCAGTCAGTTTGGCATTCAGCTGGAATATGCCGTCCAGCCTTCTCCTGATGGCCTGGCGCAGGCCTTTATTATCGGTGAGGAATTTATTGCCGGCGATCCCTGCGCGCTGGTGCTGGGCGACAACATCTTCTTTGGTCAGAGCTTTGGCAAGAAGCTGGAAACCGCCGCGCAGCTAAAAACCGGTGCCACCGTATTCGGTTATCAGGTAATGGACCCGGAACGTTTTGGCGTAGTTGAGTTCGATGAAAACTTCCGTGCGCTTTCTATTGAAGAAAAACCATTGAAGCCGAAATCGCACTGGGCCGTAACCGGCCTCTATTTCTACGACAACAGCGTAGTAGAAATGGCTAAACAGGTGAAGCCTTCCCATCGTGGCGAGCTGGAAATTACCACGCTGAACGAAATGTATATGGAAAAAGGTCAGTTGAATGTTGAACTGCTGGGGCGTGGTTTCGCCTGGCTGGATACGGGCACGCACGACAGCCTGATTGAGGCATCGCAGTTTATCCATACTATCGAAAAACGTCAGGGAATGAAGGTTGCCTGCCTGGAGGAAATCGCCTGGCGTAAAGGCTGGTTGAATTATGACGAAGTGGCCGCACAGGCAAAACTGCTGTCCAAAACCTCTTATGGCCAGTATCTGCAAAATCTGATCGACGAAAAGATTTAAAAAAGCACAGCGGAAGCTGTGCTCGACGTTTTACCTGAAGCACAGCTTCCGCTGTGCTTTTTTTTACTTATAACCGTTAGGGTTATTGCTCTGCCAGTTCCAGGTGTCGCGCATCATCTCGTCGATGCCGCGTGAAACGCGCCAGTCCAGCTCTTTGTCCGCCAGCGAGGCGTCGGCCCAGAACGCTGCCAGATCGCCATCGCGACGAGGCGAGACCTGGTAAGGCACCGGACGACCGGAAGCCTTCTCGAACGCCTTCACCATTTCCAGTACGGAATAGCCTTCGCCCGCGCCCAGGTTATAGGCTTTATAACCGCTGATAGCCGACAGATGATCCAGCGCTTTCAGGTGGCCTTCTGCCAGATCCATTACGTGAATATAGTCACGTACGCCGGTGCCATCTTTAGTCGGATAGTCGTCGCCAAAGATACCCAGCTTTTCAAGACGGCCAATCGCAACCTGCGCAATATAAGGCAGCAGGTTGTTAGGGATACCGTTTGGATCCTCGCCAATCTGGCCGGATTCATGCGCGCCTACCGGGTTAAAGTAGCGCAGCGCAATGGCTTTCAGCTCCGGATTGGCTTTGGCATAGTCACGCAGGATCAGCTCAACCATCAGCTTAGAGGTGCCGTAAGGGCTGGTCGTGCCGCCGATTGGCGTAGTTTCAACGTAGGGTACCGGCGCATCCGCGCCGTAAACGGTGGCGGAAGAGCTGAAAATAAACTGATTCACGCGCCGGCCGCGCGCATCTCTTCCAGCAGCACCAGCGTGCCGGTCACGTTATTCTGATAGTATTCCAGCGGCATACGGGTAGATTCCCCAACCGCCTTCAGACCAGCAAAGTGAATAACCGCAGTGATATTATGCTGAGCGAAAAGGTCGCGCAGGCAGGCGCGATCCAGGATATCACCTTCGCAAAAAACGGCCTTTTTACCGGTCAGCTTTTCTACCCGAACGATAGATTCGCGGGAAGCGTTGCTCAGGTTATCCAGAACCACCACGTCATCGCCGCGTTCCAGAAGCGTCAGTACCGTGTGCGAACCGATGTAGCCCGCTCCGCCCGTTACCAAAATAGCCATATTGACTCCTTTATGGCCGCGCTGGCGCGACCTTAAATAATGGGAAATTACTTAGCGAGGATCTTTTTGATTTCTTCGCGGAACTCGCGGCCCTGCGCGTTATTTCTCAGTCCCCAGGAGACAAAAGCTTTCATGTAGCCTAATTTACGGCCGCAGTCGAAGCTGGTACCGGTCAGCTGCTGCGCGTCAACACGCTGCTTTTTCGCCAGGCTGGCGATAGCGTCGGTCAGCTGGTAGCGGCCCCAGGCGCCCGGCTCCAGATTTTCCAGCTCGGCCCAGATATCGGCGGACAGCACGTAGCGGCCTACCGCAGCCAGATCGGATTGCAGCGTCTGCGGCTGATCCGGCTTCTCCACGAACTCCAGGATCTGGCTGGTCTGACCCGGGTTATCCATGACTTCTTTCGTTTTAATTACGGAGTATTCGGAAAGGTCGGCTTCAGGCATATGGTGCGCCAGCACCTGGCTGTGGCCGGTTTCTTCGAAACGCGCAACCATCGCGGCCAGGTTATAGCGCAGCGGATCGGCAGTAGAGTCGTCCAGCAGCACGTCCGGCAGGACGACCACGAAAGCTTCGTCGTGCAGCATAGGACGAGCGCACAGAATAGAGTTAGCCAGGCCCAGCGGCTGTGGCTGACGCACGTTCATGATGGTCACGCCTGGCGGACAGATTGACTGCACTTCGCTCAGCAGCGAACGCTTCACGCGCGCTTCCAGCAGGGCTTCCAGCTCATAAGAGGTATCGAAATGGTTTTCAACCGCATTCTTGGACGCGTGGGTGACCAGAACAATTTCCTTGATGCCTGCCGCTACGCACTCGTCGATGATGTACTGGATCATCGGCTTGTCGACAACGGGCAGCATCTCTTTAGGAATGGCTTTTGTAGCAGGGAGCATGTGCATACCCAGACCCGCAACGGGGATAACTGCTTTAAGCTTGGTCATATTTTTTCCATATAAATGAAGTAAAAAACGTTCAGCAATTATGCATTAAAGTGATATTCAGCAAGTATAATCTTAATCTGAAAATTTAGCTGCGGCTGGCCCATATAAGGACCGGCATTTTAATGCTTAGCCCATGAATTTTCATAAATGCACGCGGCAAACGGCCCTTGAGCTGCGAGCCTGCAAACGCAGGCGGCGCGGCTTTGCCAGACTTTGCCGTGAACCTCGTTCAGTTTCGATAACTTATCGGGCTTAAATAAAAAAAGGCCATTGCCACAGCAATCGCCTTTACCTGTCTTAGCTTAGCGCTGAATTAATTGTCGGGTATTCGATAAGTCCGCACAAAAATATAATTACGCTGCACTCAGCGGCAAATTTACTCTGCCGCTTTAATAAAGATTATCTGAAATTAATAGTACGATTTATTAACGCTTAGCCAGCTTTTCCAGCGTTTCCGCCAGTTCCTGATAGGCAATATGCTGGTTAAACTCCGTTTCCACTTTTTGGCGAGCGGCGGCGACCACGGGCGCGACGTCCACATCGCCTTTGGACAGCCGGAACAGGATATCGCTCAGCGCCTGCGCATCGCTTTCCGGGGCCAGCCAGCCGGAAACGTTGTTTTCAATCAGCTCCGGAATGCCGCTGTGATCGCTGGAAACCACCGGTAGCCCTACGGCCATCGCTTCCATCAGCGCAACGGGAATGCCTTCCATATCACCATCGGCGGCGGTCAGCGAAGGCAGCAGGAAGATGTCGGCTTCGTCCAGGTAACGCTTAATCTCTTCCTGAGGCTTAAAGCCGACCATCTGCACGCAGTCTTCCAGATGAGCCTGACGAATAGTGTCGCGCATCTGCTCTTCCATATCGCCGTTGCCGATAATGGTGTACTGGAAATTAGCGCCTTTCTCTTTCAGATATTTGCAGGCTTCCACCGCCACGCCCAGGCCTTTTTTCTCGGTCAGACGCGCCACGGTAAGGATACGTAACGGCTGATGCAGCGCTTCACGCGCTTTCATATTGAATTTTTCAGGTTCAATACCCATCCGCGTGACCTGGATTTTCTCCGGCGGGCAGCCCATGGCAATCAGCTTTCTTTCCCACAGATGGCTGATAGGCAGCAGCAGCTCGGTATCGCGGAAAAGGATGGGATAATCTTTACGGTGCTCGTTGAGGATAAAGCGACGGGAAATATCCGCGCCGTGAAAAACCGTTGCCTGCTTGCCGCGCAGCACTTTCAGCTCACGCAGCTTGTTGGCCAGCGCGCCCGCGTAGCCGAAATGCACCAGAAACACATCTGAAGTAATAGGTTTCTTAGCCCAGGCGACGATAGCCGGCAGCAGCAGCTTCATGGACTGATCGCCATAGCGACCCACGTTCATGGCCTTAATAACCCCAGGCTTGAAGAGCTTCGGCAGGATCATTTTCAGGCGCTGCTTTAGCTTTTCCGCGTTGTTTTTTTGCTCTTCCGGCAACAGATAATGAATACGTTCCGCCAGATTGTAGCG
This sequence comes from Erwinia sp. TECH1, assembly GCF_054057575.1. Classification (NCBI taxonomy): domain Bacteria; kingdom Pseudomonadati; phylum Pseudomonadota; class Gammaproteobacteria; order Enterobacterales; family Erwiniaceae; genus Erwinia; species Erwinia sp. TECH1. The sequence continues at coordinate 3,127,281 of NZ_JBSRZK010000001.1, forward strand.
ATCGAAAGCCGCATGCCGGTTAACGTGATCGCCCGGAAATACCGAAATGATCTCTACGTCATATCCACTGTCAATGAAGTGGGTTACCTGGTTGAGCACAAAGGTTTCTGACGCTACCGGAAAACGCATGGTGAAAAAAGTTAGTTTCATCGATTTACCCTAAAATACTGACGACGTCTTCGGTAGTAAGTCCCGGGAACGCGCTCCTGCGCAGACTGGCGGATCGCCCGGGGCGAAAGACATAATATTCGCAGCGTCGTATCCACCAAGAGGCGGTTTTAGCAACAGGGCAGGAACGTCTCGCCCTGCCCCGAACAGCTTGATCAATTTTATCTAATACTAGCAGCTAACCTGTGCAGCCAGGCAAGCGTAATTATCCTAAAAATCAACCGGCTAGCCTGCTTTTTTACGATTAAAAGCAGGCTGACCGCCGAAAACAGCCGTTAACCCTGATTTTTTAGCGCATACCAGGGCACCGCAACCTGCTGGCCGTTGATCACCATGGAAACAAAACCGCCGGGTTTGGTGGTATCGACCTCGGCCGCATCCAACTGCCGCGACTGCACCAGCAGATCGCCCTGCTCGTTGGCGCCTATCCCTGCTTTGCCATTGTGCAGCGAGAAGCGACGCACGGCCTGACGCGCGCCCTGCGGCGGATTTTTGAAGTCCATCTCCGCATCGAAGCGGGCGCACTGGCCGGTCAGGAAGCGATCGCGCGCCGTGGTTTTCATCATCACGCCGGACGAGCCGACCCAGCCTGCCAGCTTCACAAAGACCTGCGTATCGGCATCGTGCGTAGTGGTATACATCACGTCGACAATCGGGCTGCTGCCCTCGATGTGCCAGCTTCCTTCAAAACCGTGAACCTTACGTTGCAAGGTGATAACGGCTTTACCGCCGGTGTTGCGATCGTTCAACAGATTATGCAGCGGCTCCGACGTGGTGCCATTGCTGAACTGCGACTGCCCGAGGATCTCAATTTCCCAGCTGTCGCCCACATCCGGCGTATGGATGTTGCCCAACAGATACCATTTTTCCTGGTTGCTGTTGTTCTGAATACGAAAGCGTGAAGTCAGATAGTTGTACTTCATGCTGCCGTCGGCGGCGATGCCGTAAGACTCTACGCGAGTAGAACCGCGTTCGTAAGGGCCAAGCCACTCATCGCCCTGCAGCGAGTTATCAATCCAGCTTTTCGCCTGCAGGTTGATTTGCCGCATATTCAGCCGCGAGTGGTGGGCAATCAGCGGGTTCGGGCAGGTTTCAATGCTTAACGCATCCACGATCCACTGACCGTTAGAGAGATCGCCCGGAAACTCGGTGTGCTCAATCCAGCCGTTGTGAATAATCGACTGCGTACAGCGCGGCAGGTTCAGCGCCATGCCTTTAGAGCAGTGCTGCACGTTGAAGTTCGACAGTTCGATAGCGGTGCTGTGGTCCCAGTTGCCTTTTTTGGTATAGGACCAGGTCGCTTTGATCACATCGCCGGTACAGTTATTGGCATACCACTGGTCGATTTTACAATCCAGCGTATCAACCAGGCTCAGCGACGTGCCGCCAACGCCAATAAAGCGCAGACAGGAACCGCGGAAGTACTGCCCCGCCGGACACGAGTTGTGATAAAATCCCTGCGTGTTCGGCAGTTCTTTATTGCGGCCTTCAAAGCTCAGGTTGCTGATCTCTACCCAACGCGCGTTCACCTTAAAGGCAAAGTCCGATTTGCCATCGGAGACAATCGTGGTCGAGGGGAAATAGCCGAAGTTGATAGGCGCGCCCGATACGCGGAAGTAGCTGACGTAGTTAGCGGAGATATCAAACGAGGAGACGAAAAAGCGCCCGGCCGGGAACTGCACGGACAACATTCTGTTGTTATCCTGCGCCCAGTGGAACATTGCCTGAATGGCGGGCAGCGAGTCGGTGCGGCCGTCGGCCACCGCGCCAAAGTCAAAGATGGTCAGCGCGTTCAGATCGTCAGAGATGCGACGCCAGTGGTAATCCTGACCGGACGAGGCGATATAGCCACCGTCATCCTGTGCTTTGCTCAGCTCGCCGACAAAGGCGCCGCCGCCCGTTTCCGTTCCGGCGTGCCAGCCCTTAAGCCGCACTTTTGCGCCGTTGAACAGCGGTCGGGTCTGGCGTAATTCATCGTAAGAGCCGATTTCGCCAATCAGCTGGTAGCCGGAAGGCTGCGCCAGACGGCGGCTGAATTCGGAAGCGCCGCTGTTTTTCACATCCGGCACGTAGAACAGCTGCTCGTCGCGATCGTTATAGAGCGCCATCGAATATTCGCTGTTTGACCACAGCGCGCCTTTGGCTGCCACAAAACGTTTTAAAGTATCGCTGTTCAACGACACGGGCTGCGACAGCAGCGAAACTTCGCCGTTGGCGCTTTTAACAAAAACGTCGATCGGATGCTGAGCGGGATCGGTGCCCGCCTTGCCGATATAGAGCTTGCCGTTAAAGTCATGCCAGAATTCGGCGGGCATGGTGAAGACGTCGTCAGGTGAAAAAATCGGCACGTCATTTTTGGGAATGGCATCGGCCGGCACTTTCTTCAGCTTCAGACCCGCTTCTTCACTGCGGGCGGCTGCGGGTAGCGAACTCAGTGCTGCGGTTGCCACGATAGAGGAAAATGCTGTTCGGATTAATTCTCTGCGCTTCATACAAAATTCCGTTAATCAGGTAAGTGTCGATGCTGTTTCATCCAGAGGTATAGTCCGGTGCAGGCTTTTTTATCCTTTGCGATCCCGCTCGTACAGGAACTTCATTACGCTTACCGGCATCACCCGCGTTGAGGTGCGGATCAAAAAATAGAGCGTGCCGTTCACGAAGTTAGTCTGGCGCAGGCGATTCTTTAACGACCACAGCTGCACCTCGCTTTTGATATAGGTCATGCCGCGGCGCTTGCTGACCATCTCGCTGCCCGAGCGCACACGCATCAGCACATCGTGCAGGTTGGCGACGTCATAGCCCTGCGAGAGCATACGCAGCCACAAATTGTAATCTTCCATAAACAGGTGGTGCTGGTAGCTGCCCGCCGCCAATACCTTATCCTTACGGAACACCACGCACATATGGTTGAACGGGTTTTTCATGCGGGCGAAATGGCGGATCTCTGCGTTGTTCAGCGGCAGACGCTTCAGACGCTCGTTGCCGAATTCATCAAATTCAATTACCGCCGCGCCCAGCAGCGCCATATCAGGATGCGCTTCCATATAGGGGATCTGTTTTTCAAAGCGTTCCGGCAGGCAGATGTCGTCGGTGTCCATGCGCGCGACGATATTATGCGAGCAGCGCTCCAGACCCGCGTTAAGCGCCTTGCCCAGACCGACGTTTTTTTCCAGCGGCACGATGACAAGCGGCAGCTTGTCCATCCAGTTGTTGACCGCCGCTTTCAGATCGTCGCCCAGCGGGCCGTCGTAGACCAGCACGATCTCGTCAGCTGGCAGCGTCTGCTCGTACAGGCTCTGCATGCACTGCTCAACATTTTCCGGTTTCTCTCTGTGATAGAGAGACATAAGAACTGAAAACATAACATCACCCGTTAATTCAGAAGTTCATTCCACTTTTGTAAGATCAGCGTCGGCCCGTAGTTTTCGGCGTTGCGCCAGGCCGCGTGGGCAAAGGTTTTGCGCTTTTGCTCGTCGGCGATCAGCATGTTCAGCTGCGCCACAAAGGCGTCGTCGTTGTCGTAATCGATAACGAACCCGTCGTCTTTGATAATTTCCGCCGGGCCGGTTTTGCAGTCGAAGGCGACGGCGGGCAGCGCAAAGTTTTTCGCCTCGATCAGCACCATCGGCAGGCCTTCATAACGGGAGGTCATGATGATGATGCCGGCGGCGCGGTAGTAATCGTTGATCTTTTTGCTGGGCGTAATGATTTCCGTGCTCGCTTCCATGCCGTAGCTTTTAATTTTCGCCAGCAGCGCGGGTTTGTCTTCGCCGTCGCCGACGATTTGCAGCGTCCAGCCCTGCTTATCCACGCGTTGCCAGACGTCGAGCATCCGGTCGAAATTTTTCTGGTAAGTGAGACGGCCCACCGCCAACACCCGATCCTGCTTGCCGGCGAAAACGTCATCAAAGCTGCTGGCGCTGCTTTCAGCATGGAAAGGCGAGATGTTTCTCATCACGTGCACGTTTTTCACGCCGTAATTTTTTTCCAGATAGCTTTTATCGTGATCGGTAAGCACGGCGATTTTGTCCGCCAGGCCGTAGCAGAACACTTTCAGGCGACGGATCGGCGTTTTAAAGGTTTCAATCGAGACGTGATCGCAGCAGATGATTTTTGACTTCACGCCGAACAGCTTCATGGCCAGCAGCGCCTGCACGGAAAGCTTGCCCATGGAGATAATCATAATGCCGTCAAAGGGCTGCGATTTCGCAAAGCGGATAAACTCGCGGATCTTAAGCAGGCGCGCGGTCGCTTCGGGATAGCGAATTTTCACTTTCGCATCGGTCGGATAGTAAGGATCGCCTTTGTTCAACGAATAGAGCGTGACGTCGTAATCATTATTGCTGAGCAGGCTGGATAAGGTGCTGGCAACGCGATCCGTACCGCCGCTGTTGGAAATGCCGTCAATAAGGATCAGCAATTTGTACATATTCAATCATCCTGTTGAAATTGAGCAAAAAGCGCGGCTCAGGGCCGCCTAGCCGCTGAACATACGGAACAGCGGCGCTACGCTATAGCCGGTAATCGACTGCGCGGAAAGTATCGTGTTATAGGCGAGGTAGTAAGAACAGATCCCCGCTAACAAGGCGACGTTTACCAGCAGATTGCGTATTCGCAGCAGCAAGAAAGAGAAAAGTATCGGTTCGGCGTGAAGGAACAGGTTGCCCACCCTGCCGCCAAAGATACTGAAGTCGGAGAATGTAATACGCACGCCCGCGCCCACCGCATACGAGACCAGCAGGATATAAACCAGACGATCGCCTTTCTGGATGCCGTTACGGAAGTAGTAAAGGGTAAAGGCGGCAATAAAGAAGATGTTTTTCAGGTTGGCCAGGCCAAACACCGGCGAGGCGGTATCGAAGTCGGTGCCGCTATAGCCCGCCGCTCGTTCGCCCAGGCCAGGCACGATGCCCAACGAGTCGAGAAAGAGCTTTTTCCCGCCGATAATTCCCAGCGGAATACAGGCGAAGACGATAATCAGCGGCAGATACTTGCGCTCGCGCAGGAAGAAGAACGGCACCGCCAGCAGGATGGTATAACCCGTGGCGTGCGACTGCGTACTGAGCACCAGGAATACCAGCGCCAACACGTTTCTCTTCGTCGCCAGCGAGCAGATAAAGGCGATAGCAAAGGCGCTGGATAAGCCAAAGCGGATCTGGTTCATGTCTTTGTTGATAAACAGGTGAGTTGAATATAAACAAAGCGAACAGAGGATCAGCGGAGAATACTTTTTGTAGCAGTAAGCGTTAGTCGAAACCGCAATAAAGCAGATAAAAAAGAGAAAATAGTAGCTCTGGCTGGTGACCAGTGAAAACAGCCAGGCCAGCAGCATAAAGAGTTTTTCATAGCGATAGGTGTCGGTGATCGCGTCATAGGTGTTGACGTGAAGCTGTGCCGAAAAATCCGCGAAAAAGTCCAGGTACTGGCTGTCATCCATGCCGGAGTGCAGACCGCGCGAGCCGCCGAAACAGATCAGCGCCATCGTGCAGATAAACGCCAGCCACATGATGACGCGTTTGATCCTGGGGTCGTTAAGCTGGTTGATTGCTGCCAACTCAAAAATACAGCACGCCAGAATGCTGTAACTGATTATCCAATATATGGCCATTGTTGTTCCGCCGTCTTATTATTTTAATCAGGGCTATTTTTTTGCAATACGTTCTGAGAACTTCTGTTTTAAACGGCCGAGAAAATAATCGCGATTGCCTTTGTTGGTTAAAAAGAAATATTGCGCGAAGCTCAGGCTGGCGTGCAGCACCTTGCCATCCATTTTATAGCGGATCGGCAGCTTATACGCTTTATAGGTATAAACATCCCGCTTGCTCAGATACGGGCTCATGCTTTTCAGCCAGAAGGTGGAGTACTTTACGGACTCGCCTTTATGACTGGAGTTGAATTTGCTCACCATATGGTAGTTAGCCAGCGGTTTTGCAATCATCACGAATTCAAAATCGTTTTTATCCGCGCGGATGCAGAAGTCGTAGTCCTGATGACGGATAAACCGCTCATCAAACTTAATTTCCGCCGCGTGCTCGCGCTTCAGCACAATAGTACTGGTCTGGATAAAGCCGTAGCAGCCAAACAGATATTCGGCGATGCTTTCATTGTGCGCAGGCAAATTGATCGGCATCACCTTTAAAAAGGCGCCGTCCTGCATAATGTTCACCTGGCTGTAGATCACAAAGCGGTCTTTGCCTCTGGCAGTCAGCTCCTGGATTTTTTTGACGTTTTCCAGCAGCTTGTCTTCATGCCATTCATCGTCGGCGTCCAGGAAGCAGACATAGTCGCCCGTCGCCAGGTCAATGCCCCGGTTGCGCGCGCCCGCGCCGTTGAGTTTGACCTCTGACAGCACCAGATTAATTTTCAGGTCGCTGTAGCGATCGCTGTTAACGACCTCGGCCAGCTTTGCCGCATCGGCCGACTTGTCGTCGACGATAATCACTTCAAAATGCTTATAGCTTTGCGCTTTAACGCAGTCCAGCGTGGTGACGATCGATTCGGAGGCGTTATAGGCAGGGATAACGATCGAGAAGAAAATATCCTTCATCACAAGGCACCTTTTAAACGTTATACATAAAACAGCCGGAAACAGGCCTGATTCCAGAGGCGAAAGGATCCGCCTTGCGGCGGATCCTTTTAAGCATTAGCTTTTTGCATTGCCTTTGTAGCTGTAATCGTAATAGTCGTAGCCGTAGCCGTACGCATTGGCGGCTTTCCGCACGACGGCGTTAAGAATGACGCCTTTAATATCGATACCGTTTTGCGCAAAGCGCTTGTAGCTGAACTCTACTTCTTTCAGCGTGTTGGTTTCAAAGCGCGCTACCATCAGCGCGGTGCCTGCCAGCTTGCCGATAATAGTTGCATCGGTCACGGCCAGCACCGGCGGCGTATCGATCAGTACCAGATCGTAATTTTTGCTCGCCCACTCCAGCAGCTCGTTCATGCGGCTGTGCATCAACAGCTCGGAAGGGTTTGGCGGCACCTGTCCGCGCGGAATAAAGTCAAAGCCGTATTCACCGTGCTGGATCAGATCCTGCGTGAAGGCGGTTTTGCCCGACAGGATGGTGGACAGTCCGGACTTATTGGCCGCGCCCAGCAGCTCGTGCGTATAGCCACGGCGCATATCGCCATCGATAAACAGCACTTTCTGCCCCGCCTGTGCAACCAGCGCCGCCAGGTTGGCGCTGATAAAGGTTTTACCAATGCCAGGGCTGGCGCCGGTGATCATCAGCACGTTGTTACGGGCTTCCATCATCGCGAAGTGCAGGCTGGTACGCAGGCTACGGATCGCTTCGATAGAGAGGTCGGTCGGGTTGCCCAACGCCAGCAGGCTGTTGTGCGGATCGACCTTCACGCCGCGCTTGTTCAGCGCCTCGACGTCTTTCTTACGCTGCCATTCGGAAAGCGGCACGCTGGCATAAACGTTCATACCGGCTTCTTCCAGCTGGTCCGGCGCGGTGATGCCGTGGTGGAACAGCGCTTTCAGCAGGATGATGCCCACGGAGATCACCAGGCCTGCAATCAGGCTGGCCAGCATAATCAGCATTTTCTTCGGCGCAACCGGCTTGGATGCGGTTTCCGCATGGTCGATGATGCGCACGTCGCCAACCGTACTGGCTTTGCTGATGCTCAGCTCCTGCTGACGGTTAAGCAGCTGCATGTAGATTTCCTGACCGGCCTGCACGTCGCGGGTCAGACGTAAAATTTCCTGCTGGGTCTGCGGCATCTGACCGATTTTCTGGTTCAGTTTTTTCTGCTCGTCTTCCAGCGTTTTACGTTTTTCCAGCAATGCGCGATAGGTCGGGTGATCCTTGGTGAACAGCTGGGAAACTTCCGCTTCACGGAAGGTCAGCTCGTTTAGCTGGCTCTGTACGCTAACAGAGGAGTCCAGCGCCGATTTGGCTTCCAGCGACATATCCACCGAATCGTTATTACGACGATAGGTGTTAAGCTTGTCTTCCGCTTCGTCCAGCTTGCTGCGCACCTGCGGCAGCTGATGCTGCAGGAACTCCAGGCTCTTCTGCGCTTCGGCGGATTTACGCTCCACGTTCTGCATCAGGTAGTTGCTCATCACCCGATCCAGCACCTGGCTAATCAGCTCCGGATCTTCACCGGTATAGGTCAGACCCATCACGCCGGTATCTTTGCCTTTGTCGGCCACGGCAAGGTTGTTAGTGACCATGCCGATCGCCGCCAGCGTGGACAGCTTAGAGACGGTAAAAGTGGTGCCCGGTTCAGCGTCAATGCCGCTAACCAGCATCGACACGCCATGCTGCTGCTGGAACTGGCCGATTTTACCTTTGAACAGATCGTCGCCGTCTTTCGAAACGGTGTAGCTGTCGGCGCCGGTGATCTCAACCTTTACGCTGGCATCTTTCCAGCTTTTCGGCATCTCAAGACGGGATACCGCGATTTTGGCCGGCTTTTCGCCCAGCAGGCGGGCAAAGCCTTTGCCCACTACGGGGAAGTGATTTTGCTCAACCTGAATATTCAGGCCCAAATCGTCTACCGTTTTGCCAATCACCATACGAGACTGGATGATCTGGATTTCCGTGGCGGAAGCGGGTTCCACCGGCGCCTCGGTCAGATCGGTCAGCACGGTGTTAGGGCTTTTCTGCTCTACCTGTACCAGCGCGTCCGCACTGTAGATAGGCGTGGCGAACAGCGAATAGAGCGTGCCGAGCAGCAGGAAGAAGGCCGTAACGGCCACGATAATCCAGCGATGATCAACCAGCTGTCCGACAAGGTGCGCTAAATCCCACCCGCCAGCTTCCTCTTTCGACGCGGTCGGCGCCTTACTTTTTATATTCATCGAGTATCCCAACTATCGGCTTAATGCGGTGACCCATTTCTGGGCAGCTTTTTCGAGTAATCCGTACACGGCTTCAAAGGCATCGCGGCTTTTCTTATAGGGATCCGCTATTTCCTGCTGGTTGAGCCAGTGGCCAAATAACATGGTCTTGCCACGTACGGAGGGGTTAATGCGGTTGACCAGATCGACATGCCTTTTTTCCATCACCAGGATGAGATCGTAATCCCGGCACATGCCGGAGGTCAGCTGCCGTGCCTGATGGCCCGCCAGCGAAACCCCATGTTCGCTGGCGACGCTGCTGGCGGTTTCGTCGGCCGGATGGTCGACCAGCGCGCTCAGCCCCGCCGAGGCGATCTTTTTATCCGGTAGCGCCTGTTTCAGCAGCCGCTCCCCCGTAGGAGAGCGGCAGATATTGCCGACGCAGACCACTAAGATTGAATTAATCATCATGCCCCGCCGTTACCATCTGTGAATGATCTGTGCGTTTTCGCTCGCGTTATAGATACCGGTGATAGTTGGGGTCAGCTGCGAAATAACACGGTTCCAACGCGTCAGCGGCGTTGAGGTGACATAAACGATGTCATACGGTTCCAGCTGGAATTCGGAGCCCATCACCATCGCCGACGCATCCTTCAGGTTCAGCTGATAGATGTTGGCGATCTTGGTGCGGTTTTTCCCTTTGATTGGACGGATAACAAATACGCCCGTCGCGTCAGAGGCGGTCTGATCCATCCCCTGGGCGCTGCCCAACGCTTCAGAAAGCGTCATGCCGCTGCGATCCATTTTCAGCGTGGTCTGCTGTCTGACTTCGCCCATCACAAAGACTTTCAGATCGTCGTTGCGCGGCACAAACAGGATATCGCCCGGATAAAGCAGATGGTTCTGCGACAGATCGCCGTTTTGCATCAGCGCCTGCAGAGAAACCGGCACTTCGCTGCCGTTGTGGGTCAGCACCACGTTGCGCCAGTCGGCATTGGCGGTCAGGCCGCCTGCGGCGTTGATCGCATCCAGAATAGTCAGCGGCACGTTGGTAATCGGCTGCTGGCCAGACGTGGTCACTTCTCCCGTCACGTACGCTTTCTGCGACTTGAACGAGGCGACGCTGACGTCAACCTGCGGGCTTTCGATATACTGCGCCAGGCGGCCGGCGACTTCGGTACGCACTTCCTGCACGGTACGACCGGCTACGCGAACGCGGCCGATATAAGGGTAAAAGATGGTGCCGTCTGAGTGAACCCAGTTACCGGTGTCGCTGGCGCTGCGGTACTGGCCCGCTGGCGTGGTCAGCTCCGGGTGGTCCCAGACGATAACGGTCAGCACATCGCCGACGCCGATACGATACTCATAGTTTTGCAGTTCATTTTGCAGCTGAACGTTCTGTCGCGCCACAACGGGCGCCGGACGCATACGGTCAACCAGGCTTGGGGTCATCGGGAAGACATTAACGTATTTATCAATGTCAAAATCGTTGTCCTGCTGCTTAATTACGTCTTTTCCGCTGGTGGAAAGCTTTGAACCCGGAACTACCGTACATCCGGAAAGGAGGGTAGCCGATATCAACAAGGGCAGTAACTTCGTTTTGATTGTAATCATCTGTTTCATCGCTATCAGTAATTTGATTGATAGTGGCGGATCCGCCGCTGTGTAGCGTCTTGCAAAAGTAAAGATAAGCGTTTCAATCGCTATAACTGTCAGTCATTATCGTCCGATCCCTATCCTTTTTTAATGCCTTGCCGACTCGCTGTGAACCGACGCTTAACAAAGAAAGTGGTGAGCGCGTAAGTCCATGACGGTTACAGTCAAACTACGCTATAACAGCGACGCGCTCCGAAGAGCGCGTCGAAAGCTCAAATTAATAGGCGCCGTCGCGCTTAAGCACCACCCCGATGGTTTTGAACAGGATGGCGATATCGTTCCACAATGACCAGTTTTTTACGTACCAGGAGTCAAAATAAACGCGGGTTTCATAATCGACATCGTTACGTCCGCTTACCTGCCACAGGCCGGTCATACCAGGCTTAGCCATAAAGTAGTAGTCAACGTCGCCCGCATAGCGCTCCAGCTCGTCTTCAATCACCGGACGCGGGCCGACCAGGCTCATCTCGCCGCGAACCACGTTCCACAGCTGCGGCAGCTCATCAAGGCTGGTTTTACGAATAAAGTGACCGATGCGGGTGATGCGGGGATCGTTCTTCAGCTTAAAGTCTTTATCCCATTCCGCACGCGCTACAGGATCGGTGCGTAGCACTTCTTCCAGTACCTCTTTGGAATTCACCACCATTGAACGGAACTTAAGGCATTTAAATTTGCGTCCGTTGCGCCCTACTCGCTCATGCCCATAAATAGGATTGCCGCCGTCGCGAGCGACCATAAAGATCAGGAAGGCCAGCGCAGGCATCAGCATGGTGATAATACTTAAGGCACCGACAATATCGAAGGTACGCTTAAGGAAACGCGAGGTGCGCTTCGCCAAATTATTGCTGACGCGCAGGATCATAACTTCATGGCTGAAGATATAAGCCATATCAGTACCGTATAGCGGTACGCCACGCAGTGAAGGAATAACGGAAACGGAACGGCAATTATGTTTCGCCAGATTTTTCAGCCAGAGATCACGATACTGACTCTGTTCATATTCTACGGCGACAATAAATTGCGTTTCGCTGTTGACCAGCTGCCAGAGCGAGGTTTCATCGCGAATGACCGGAATGCCGAACAGCGCAGGCGCGGGCGTAGTGCCATCCACATCGTAGAAAGCCACCACGTCAAAGCCCATTACCTCTTCGCTTTGCAGCGCCAGATAGGCTTCTTCCGCATTTTTACCGCTGCCGATAATAATGGACTGCTTTTTCCACAGGCCGTTACGGTTCAGCACACGCTTAACGATGGCGCGGCCGACAGGAATAAGGATCAGCGCCAGCAGCCAGGTAATAATCCACACCCAGCGGGACATTTCCCATTTTGACAATGCCGTAATCGACAGGTCAATAACGGAGAAGATCAGCACGCTGCGGAAGACTTCTTTTAATTCAAACCAGAACGGTTTGCGATAGGTATAGTGGCGCAGGCGAACCCAGAACCAGCCGATACAAATCACAGAGAGAATGATGTGTGTGCTTATTTTTAATTGCAGATCCTGCTCTGACATATTTTCCAACAAACTGTTTGGAAAAGTTTTCATCAGCAGAACAGCAATAAATAAGGAGGCGTTAAAGAAAATAAGATCTGAAAGTGCCAGTGATATTTTTATTAACAGTCCTTTAAATGTAAATTCTATATCGCGCATAGTTAACTCTTATTTTTTCTTCAAAAGCCTGTGATTTAATAATTCCCACCGCTAAGGATTGCGTATCTTATCGACACGCTCTTTATTACACAGGAGACGTATTCAGAAATTGTGTAAAAGCTCATGGTAACTGGCAGTACAATCAGAGAATGACATGTAAAATCAACAACTGCGGTGATTTTATCGCCAAAAGGCGTGGTCTTTTCACCGCTTCGGACACGCTACCGCCCCTGGCTTGTAGCTGCCAATGCGCTGTATTTTGTCCTGAAGTGTTGGTTTTATCCTGCCATCTAAAGGCACTAACTGGCGCGTCTACATAAAGCCGAACATAAAAAAGAACGTTAAGACGCGACCGTGCTAATTGCTACATTAACGCAGCCATTTACTAACACATTGCTATACTAGTTATTACTGGCCTGTTTACAAGAGCCTGCCGCTACCCATGCGCGCTTTTAGGATTAAGACTACCTTCAGCGCCATGCTAAACCATACCTTTCATCTTTATCCTCACGATAAATTCAGATTAGCTTTACTGTCACAGTCAGAATATTCCTGTCTGACTTTACTTCATTGCTTAAGTATCCCTTATTTCAACAGGCAGACCTATGCGAATATTCCTGAAAACCTTTTAATCAGATGCCAAATTTTGCGCGGGCAATTCCAGGAATGAGTGGCGATTTATTCGGCTGTTTATCGACCTTGCGGCGACTTTCAGGGGATTATTTGTTGAATCAGGCGGCGTTCACTATCATCATGGCATTTCCTTAATCTGTATGAGTGAACTTCTGATGTTTGAATGGATCGTCGATCCGTCAATCTGGGCTGGCCTTGTCACCCTGATCGTGCTGGAACTGGTGCTGGGCATTGATAATCTTGTCTTCATCGCTATCCTGGCGGAAAAGCTGCCGCCCGCGCAGCGTGACCGCGCCCGCGTCACGGGCCTGATGCTGGCGCTGATTATGCGTCTGCTGCTGCTGGCCTCTATCTCCTGGCTTTCTTCACTGACCTCTGCCCTCTTCTCGGTCGGCGGACACGCCTTCAGCGCGCGCGATTTAATCATGCTGCTGGGCGGCGTTTTTCTGCTGTTTAAAGCGACAGTGGAGCTGAACGAACGGCTGGAAGGCAAAGATGAGGATGAAAATCCACAAAAGCGTGGGGCTAAATTCTGGCCAGTGGTAGCGCAAATTGTGGTGCTGGACGCCGTCTTTTCCCTGGATTCCGTGATCACGGCCGTAGGGATGGTGGACCATCTGGCCGTGATGATGGCGGCCGTTATTATCGCAATTTGCTTAATGTTGCTGGCCAGCAAGCCGCTGACGCGTTTCGTTAATCAACACCCGACGATCGTTATCCTCTGCCTGAGCTTCCTGCTGATGATTGGTTTCAGCCTGGTGGCGGACGGCTTTGGCTATCATATTCCTAAAGGCTACCTTTACGCCGCTATCGGTTTCTCGGTGATTATCGAAGCGCTGAATCAGCTGGCGCATTTCAACCGTCGCCGCTTCCTCTCTTCCAAGGCGCCCCTGCGTAAACGTACCGCCGAAGCCGTGCTGCGCCTGCTGCGCGGCAGCCACGAGCAGGCGGAGCTGGATGCGGAAACCTCTTCGCTGGTTGCCGACAGCAGCAGCCAGGCGATATTTAACAAGCAGGAGCGCATGATGATTGCGCGCGTGCTTGGCATGGGGCAGCGCACGGTCAGCAGCATTATGACCTCCCGTCAGGATATCGCTTCTGTGGATCTCAGCGAGTCGCCGGCAGAAATTATGGCGATGCTTGACCAGAACCAGCATACGCGGCTGGTGGTCACGGAAAACAGCGAGGATCCGCTCGGCGTGGTGCACGTTATTGACCTGCTGAAGCAGGCGCTGCACGGCGACAGTCTGGATATCCGCGCGCTGATCCGTCAGCCGCTGGTGTTCCCCGAGCAGCTGTCGCTGTTGCCGGCGCTGGAGCAGTTTCGCAATGCGCGCACGCATTTTGCCTTTGTGGTGGATGAGTTTGGGTCGGTAGAGGGCGTGGTCACGCTCAGCGACGTGATGGAAACCATCGCGGGCAACCTGCCTAACGAAGGCGAAGCTATCGATCCCCGCTACGATATCCAGCAAAACGCAGACGGCAGCTGGACGGCCAACGGGCATATGCCGCTGGACGACCTGATTATGTACGTGCCGCTGCCGCTGGATGAAAAAAGGGAGTATCACACGCTGGCGGGACTGCTGATGGAGCATATGCAGCGGGTGCCGCAGGAAGGCGAAGAGATCCAGATTAACGACTGCCTGTTCCGCACGCTTAAAGTGGAAAGCCACCGCGTGCAGAAAGTCCAAATTATCCCTCTGGTGACGGAAGAAGAAGACTGGTAACACCGGCGCTGATAAAGCGATGCTGCTTTATCAGCGCTGCCCATCAAAGGTCGTTAATCAGTTTCTGTACCGAACTGCTTTTGCCGCTTTGCGGATTATTCTCCGACCACGCTTTCAGACGCTTCTTCGCTTCATCCTGTAGCTGCTGGCGCAGTACCTGATCGATTTGCAGCGAATAGTTCAGGCCATCCCACGGGCCGTAGATCCTTAACGGCACCGGCGTCTGCTGAAGCCGTCCAATCAGCTCGCTGTCGCCCTGCCAGCCCTCGGTGACCGTTACGCCAAAGTTCATATCCGCCTGTTTGTCTGCCATATTCACCGTGCCCTTGCCGCTATAGTTAAGCATGGAGGCGCGTCCGTGCAGGTCGACGAAAGCCAGCAGCCCTTTTTGCAGCGACATCTTACCCGTGATTTGCTGGAAGTCGTTCTCCGGCCCGGCGGCGGCGTGAACGCGGCTGCTGCTACGCTCTACGGCGCGCTGGATCATACGCTGAAAGTTCAGTCCGGAGAGCAGCGCGTTGTTCAGGCTGATTTCGGCACTGCCCTGCCAGGCATGTTTAAAGGCGGGCACGCTCAGGCCCGCGCCGCTGAAGCTGCCGTTCAGCGTCAGATCGCCGCTCAGCGAAGCCGGCAGCTCAAACGCTTTAAGCAGCGGCGCCACGGCGATATTCTGCAAGGAAGGCGTCAGCGCGATCTGCGTCTGTGCATGGCGGAAATCAAGGCTGCCCGGCAGGGAAAACTGCCCATTGCCCGTTTTGCCGGTCAGCGTCGCCAGCGTCACCAGGCCATTACTGCTGTTGCCCTGTAGCGTCACCCCGTCAAACGTCATACCGCGCCAGTTAAGCTTATCTGCCGACAGCGCCAGCTGTCCGTCCATCTGGTTAAACGGCGAGCTGGCGTTATCCTGCACGGGTTGAGCAATAACGGGCGCAGGGCCGCCGCGCTGAGTCTGGATATTTTGGCCTTCGCTGTTGACCTCGGTTTCCAGCCCCAACAGGGGATCCAGATTCAGCACGGAGGCATGCAGATCCAGCGAGATTTGCGGGCGGTCGCCCAGCGTCCCGCTGGCGCTGCCGTTGAGCTGGCTGTCGTTAAGGCTTAGCGCCAGATTTTTCAGGCTGAAAGCATCGCTGTCGCGCCACTCCGCCTGCAGGGTCGCCTGCCCTTTGACGCCTTCACGCGGCAGATCGGCCCCGCTCAGCTGGTAGTCCAGCTGGTTTACCGTGGCTGCAAGATGCTGTGGATAGTGGCTGAGATCCACATCCGCATTCAGATTCACCAACAGCTCACGCTGGTCACGGCTGACGCGGCTGCCAAATTCAATATGGGCATGGCGCTGCGCGTTCTGCGACAGCTGCAGGTTCAGATCGCGAACGTTAAGCTGCTCGCCGCTGTTCTGTTGCCATATCAGCAGGCTGTCGGCAACCTGCAAATTATCGATATCAAAGGTCCAGCGCTGAGTCAGCGGCGGCGGCGGTGCGGTATCCGCCGGGCCCTGCGGCGCATTGGCCGGACGCTGCGCCGCGCTGTCGGGCGTCAGGCGGATCACTGCCCCTTTCAGCAGAACCTGTTTAACCGCCAGCTGATGAGAAAGCAAAGGAAGGAGCTTGACGTCAAGCCGCATATTGCTGGCGCTGACGAAGGGCTGCTGCGCGCCGGGCGCGGTCAGGGTCATCGGGCCGGAGAGAATGCTGAGCTGCGGCCAGACGTGCCAGCGCAAATCGCCGTTCAGCGCCAGCTGATAGCCGCTGCGCTGTTCGACCTGTCTGGCCATATAGGCGCGAAAATCATTGGGATTGACCAGCAAAACCAGCGCCGTCATGCCGGCCACGATAACCACCAGCAAAATGGCCAACGTGGTGATAAACCTTTTCATGCCTTCCCCTTATAGCTTCCACTTCCTGACGCATGCCGCCGGCTCAGGCCCTGCCCCGCCGCCGCTATACGTCGTCCTGATCTTTATCGATACGGCTGGCGTCCGCGCCCTGTTGCCCTTTGTATTTGGCATCCTGACGGCGGTTATAAGGACGAGCCGCCGGCCCGGAAAGCGGTTCAAAGCTCAGCGCGCCAATCAGCATCCCCGGCCGTAACGCCAGCGGCAGCTTACCAGAATTATAGAACTCCAGCACGATACGTCCCTGCCAGCCTGGATCGATACGGTGGGCGGTAACGTGCACCATCAGTCCCAGCCGGGCCAGCGATGAACGCCCGTCCAGCCAGCCGACCAGGTTATCAGGAAGGGTCACGGATTCAAACGTCACCGCCAGGGCCAGTTCGCCAGGGTGTAAAAAGAACGCTTCGCCTTCCGGCAGCACGATTTCGTCGCTCATCACGCGGTCAAGCGCCGCGCTGACCTCGTCTTTCGGGCCGCTGAGATCGATAAAGGCAGCGGTGTGGCCGCGGAAAGTGCGGAACTGATTGCCGAGGCGGACGTCAACGGTAGCGCCGTTAATACGCTCTACCGGCGGACGCGGAGAGATATCAAGCTGGCCGCTGTCGAGCCAGGCTTCTATATCACGGTCGCATAAACGCATGGACAGATACTCCCAAATTAATAACAGGCTGAGCGGCGGGAGCATGAGCGCTCCCTGCGCGGGCTACCCGGCTGGCCCTTTCGGCCGCCGGGGCAGGTTTACTCGAAGAACTGATTGATCTTCGCCTTCAGGATATCGATCGCGATGCGGTTTTTACCGCCGCGAGGCACGATAATGTCAGCGTACTGTTTGGAAGGTTCGATAAACTGCAGGAACATCGGACGCACGGTTTTCTGATACTGCGCCATCACGGAGTCCATTGAGCGGCCTCGTTCGTTGACGTCGCGCTTCATGCGGCGCATCAGGCAGATATCCAGCGGCGTATCCACGAAGATCGAAAAGTTCATTTCGGCGCGCAGCCGCGCGTCCGTCAGCAGCAGGATCCCTTCCAGAATAATGACTTTCTTCGGTTTCAGCTCAATAGTCTGCGCGGTACGGGTATGTTCTACATAGCTGTAAACCGGCAGATCGATCGCTTCCCCTGCTTTCAGCATCTGCAAATGTTGCAGCAGCAGGTTGTGATCCATGGCGCTGGGGTGGTCATAGTTTGTTTTAACCCGTTCATCCATGGTCAGATGGCTTTGGTCTTTGTAATAAGCATCCTCAGGGATAACACCAATATTTTCATCGCCGACCCGATCGCGAACTTCACGATAGAGCGTACTGGCGATAAGACTTTTTCCCGAGGCAGATGCGCCGGCGATACCTACGATGACGCACTGATGCGACTTGTCAGTCATAAATTAAAGACCTGATTTGTGTCTGAGACAGATGGAGAGGATGAATTCGCGCGTAATTATAGGGATTTCGGGGTGTTGATGCCAGAAAAAACCGGCGGAAGGCTTTTAAGACTTTCCCGTTATACCTCTGCTGCCCCTCTCGCTAAACTGTTGGCTGTCAGATTCACAATGTCGGCCCGGCCGTTGCAGGCACCCTGTTGCAACAGCGTAGCGGGTTATCACAGCATAATAAGGAAACACCGTGTACTGGCGTACATTGCATTTTTTGACCTATTTTGGCGACAGCATGTTGCTTATCCCTACCGCTATCGTGATGGCCGGGCTGATTAGCTGGAAAAACAGCGATCGGCGCGCGGCCTGGTATTGGGCGCTGGCGTTCTGCACCGCCGGTGCCGTGGTGAGCCTCTCTAAAGTGGCTTTTATGGGCTTTGGCCTTGGCAGCGCGCACCTGAACTTTACCGGCTTCAGCGGCCACACCGCCATGTCGGCAACGCTGTGGCCGGTGATGCTGTGGCTGCTCAGCGGACGCCTGTCGGACAAGGGCCGCCTGTTTGCCGTTGGTATCGGCTACCTGATCCCCATCCTGGTCGGCGTCTCGCGGCTGCTGCTTAGCTACCACTCCACCAGCGAAGTGATTACCGGTCTGATCCTGGGCTTTACCCTGAGCACGGCTTTCCTGGTCAGCCAGCGGCGCGCCAGAGTACAGGGCTTTTCCACGCTGCAGCTTTGCATTGCGCTCCTGCTGCCTCTGCTGCTGCTGAGCCACGGTCGTCTTGCCACCACGCAACAGTTTTTACAGCGTCTTTCCGTGCAGATTGCCGGCATTGACCATCCCTGGACACGTGACGATTTGCTGAAGCTTCGGCAGTAATTCCCGTCCACCAGCGGCGCGCGGCGGTCAATCGCCCGAATAAAGCGATCTTTTGAATTAGCGCAGGCATTCAAAAACGAATGTGTTAGCATGCCTTAAGTTACCTGGTTCGAGCTGACCGTTCCCCGTTGCCTCGCTGGATTTTTATGACGACTGATACGTTTTCCCCCGCTGACCGCTCCTCTCTCCCCTGGCTCAGGGGAGCGATGTTTGGCGTGCTTTCCTTTGTCCTGACGCTGTTTTGTCTGGAACTGATTAAAGTCAGCATTCAAATCTCTTCGCTTTGGCTGCCCACCGCCCTGATGACCCTGCTGGTGTTCCACTATCCGCCGCGCAGGCTGCCGGGACTGCTGGGCGGCTGTATGGTCGGCATTATCGCCGCCAACGCGCTGATGGTAGGCACAGCCGTCGTCGTATTGACGTTTCCGCTAATCAATTTACTTCAGGCGCTGCTGGGCGGCGCGCTGTTGCGCAGGCTGCTGGACAGAGAAGCGCCGCTGGATTCGCTGCTCGGCTGGAGCAAGATGGTGGTATCGGTCGGCATCTTTACGCCGCTGCTCGGCGCGCTGCTCGCCTGCTGGTCACTGAACTTTACCGGGCGGGCCAACTTCCACTTTTTTACCACCTGGGCGGTTTCGGAAACTATCGGGATGCTGGCGATCGGCCCGGTTTGCCTGCTATGGCGACCCGAAGAGCTGCGCAAATCCCTTAGCCAGCACGCGCTGGTGGAAACGTTATTGACGCTGATCGTGACGCTGGCGCTGAGCTACTGCGCGTTACGCTATCTGCCGTGGTCTTTTACCTTTGTGATGGTGGTGCTGTTCTACAGCGCCGTACGCCTGCCGCGCCTGTCTGCCTTTATTGTTTTCTTCGCCACGCTGCTGATGATGAGCCTGCTGCTGGCGCTAAACCAGCTGGTGCAATATACCAACGCGGTGACTATCGTGAACAGCGCGCCCTGGCTGCCGTTTTTGCTGGCGATCATTCCCAGCCATATTATGGCGCAGGTGATGCACTCGTTCCGGGAGGAAAAAAAGCATATCTCCCAGAGCGAGGCCAGATTCCGTCATGCCATGGAGTATTCGGTGATCGGCATGGCGCTGGTGTCGCCGGAAGGCCGCTTTCTACAGGTGAATCAATCGCTTTGTCGGCTGCTGGGCTACGCCCAAACCGCGCTGGTTACGATGACCTTTCAGATGCTGACGCACCCTGATGACCTGGCGGTTGATGAAAGCAAGTTTCACGAGCTGCTGGCAGGCGAGATCGAAACCTACAGTCATGAAAAACGCTATCTGCGTAAAGACGGGGGGATTGTTTGGGCGCTGCTGGCAACCTCGCTGGTGCGCGACAGCGAGCAGCGGCCGCTCTACTTTATTTCTCAAATTGAAGATATTTCCGACCTGAAGCAGACCGAAGCCGCCAACCGTCGCCTGATGCAACGTATTACGCTGGCTAATGAGGCGGGCGGCATCGGCGTCTGGGATCTGAGCCTGAAGACCGGCAAAATGAACTGGGACAAGCGCATGTTTCAGCTCTATGGATTGAAGGAAGAAGGCCAGGCGACCTATCTGACGTGGGTTAACAGCCTGCTGCCTGCCGATCGTCAAATGGCTATCGACGCTTTTGATAAGGGCATCAAAGAATCCCTGCCGGTAGATATCGTGTTCCGTATCGCTACGGATGACGGCATCCGCTTTATTCACAGCCAGTCGACGCTGGTTTTTGGCGACGACGGCAACGTTGAAAGAATGCTTGGCATCAATCAGGACGTGACCGCGATGCGTCAGCTGACCGACGCGCTCTACCAGGAAAAAGAGCGAATGCACATTACGCTGGACGCCATCGGCGAGGCGGTGATCAGCACGGATGAAGAGATGCGGGTGACGTTTATGAACCCGGTAGCGGAAGTGATGAGCGGCTGGACGCAGGAAGAGGCGGCAGGAAAACGGCTCAGCGATCTGCTGCGCATCACTCACGGTAGCGACGGCCCGGAAATGGAAAACCTGCTGTTATGCGGGCTGCCGCACAGCAAATCGGTGCCGGAACTGGCCGAAGAGCTGGTGCTGCATACTCGTTCCGGCGACTGTTTTGATATTCACTACAGCATTACGCCGCTGAAAACGCTGGAAGGCGGCTATATCGGCAGCGTGATGGTGATCCAGGACGTCAGCGAATCGCGGGAGATGATGCGGCGGCTGAGCTACGGCGCCTCGCACGATATGCTGACCCGCCTGCCTAACCGCGTCAGCTTCGAACAGCGTCTGAAACAGCTGCTGCACAGCGCCAGCCAGCAGCAGCGTCAACACGCGCTGATCTTTATCGATCTCGATCGCTTTAAGGCGGTCAACGACAGCGCCGGGCATGCCGCCGGCGATGCGCTGCTGCGGGAGATATCGGGCCAGATGAAACAGCATTTGCGCAGCGGCGATTTTCTGGCGCGCCTGGGCGGCGATGAGTTTGGCGTGCTGCTGCCGGACTGCGCGCTTGGTGAGGCTCGCGATATCGCAGAGTGCCTGGTGGTGGCAGTAAATCATTATCCTTTTCTGTGGGAAGGCCAGCTGCACCGCATTGGCGCCAGCGCGGGCATCACCCAGCTCAGCAAGGACAACGCTCACGCCAGCGACGTGATGGCTCAGGCCGATCTGGCCTGCTACAACGCCAAGCACAACGGTCGCGGCCAGTTTTCCATTTATGAAGCAAAGCTGATAGATACGCTTAAACCCGTGCTGTCACAGCGCGAAAACGAACAAATTTTACCGCAGCAGCTCTCTTCTCAAGGCAATAACAGCAGCCCGCTGCGGTAGCCTTTGTTCGCCCTGGCACACAACCAGCGCCGCGCGCGTCAATTAAAGCTTACCCGGCGCTTGCTCTCCTGCCGCCCCTGGGCTAAAGTCGCCCCCTTTTTTTATTAGCGGAGGGAAGGAATGTTTATCGGCTTTGATTACGGGACGGCAAACTGCTCGGTCGCCATCATGAAAGAGGGCGTGCCCGCGCTGCTGCCGCTGGAAAACGGTTCCAGCCTGCTACCCTCAATGCTCTGCGCGCCGACGCGCGATACGGTCAGCGAATGGCTGTTTCGCCATCACCAGGTGCCAACGCCCGAAGCCGAAAATCAGGCGATTTTACGGCGCGCCATCGCGTTCAACCGTGAAGAAGATATCGAAGTCACGCCCGCCAGCGTGCAGTTCGGTCTGGCTTCGCTGGCGCAGTATATGGCCGAGCCGGAAGATACCTGGTTCGTTAAATCGCCAAAATCCTTCCTGGGCGCGAGCGGCCTGAAGCCGCAGCAGGTCGCCTTCTTTGAAGATCTGGTGTGCGCGATGATGCTACATATCCGCCAGCAGGCCGAAGCGCAGACGCAGGAAAGCATTACCCAGGCGGTGATTGGCCGTCCGGTCAACTTCCAGGGGCTGGGCGGCGAAGAAGCCAACCGCCAGGCGCAGGGCATCCTGGCGCGCGCCGCCAGCCGCGCCGGGTTTAAAGAAGTTGAGTTCCAGTTCGAGCCGGTCGCGGCCGGTCTGGAATTTGAAGCGACGCTGAAAAAAGAGACGCGCGTGCTGATTGTGGATATCGGCGGCGGTACCACCGACTGCTCCGTGCTGCTGATGGGCCCGCAATGGCACGACAGGGCCGAGCGACAGGAGAGCCTGCTGGGCCACAGCGGCTGCCGCGTCGGCGGTAACGACCTGGACATAATGCTGGCCTTTAAAGAGCTGATGCCGCTGCTGGGCAGCGGCGGCCAGACGCACAAAGGCATCGCGCTGCCTGCGCTGCCGTGGTGGAACGCTATCGCTATCAACGACGTGCCTGCGCAAAGCGACTTTTACGCCACGGCCAGCCGCAAACAGCTTCAGGATTTGATCCGCGACGCCCGCGAGCCGGAAAAAGTGCAGCGCCTGCTGAAAGTCTGGCAGCAGCGGCTGGGCTATCGCCTGGTGCGCGCGGCGGAAGAGAGCAAGATCGCCCTTTCCGATCGGCCTTCGGCCACCTCGACGCTGGATTTTATTGAGCAGTCGCTGGCGACCGATATCAGCGTGGACGCGCTGAAAAGCGCTATCGCCCAGCCGCTGGAGCGCATTCAGGAACAGGTAAAGCTGGCGCTGGACGGCAGCGGCACCCGACCGGACGTGATCTATCTGACGGGCGGCAGCGCCCGCTCGCCGGTGCTGCGCGAGGCGCTGCAAAAGCAGCTGCCGGACATCCCGCTCGCCAGCGGCGATGACTTCGGTTCCGTCACCGCCGGTCTGGCGCGCTGGGCGCAGGTGCTGTTTCGCTAATTAATAGCGGCTCGCTTCGGTAAGCTTGCGGATCGCTTCCTCGCTAAGCTGAAGACTGGCAGCCTTGCTCAGCTCTTCCAGCTGAGGAAGCGAGGTCACGCTGACAATCGGCGCGGTGATGCCCGGACGGGCAATCTGCCACGCCAGCGCAACCTGCGTTGGCGTGGCCTGGCTCTCTTCCGCCACCTCGTCTAACGCTTTCAGGATGCGCAGGCCGCGATCGTTCAGGTACTTCTCGACCACGCCTTCGCCGCGCTTGCTTTTGTTCGCGTCGGCCTTGCTGCGATATTTGCCGCTTAAAAAGCCGCTGGCCAGCGAATAGTAGTTGATGACGCCCAGGCCATGTTCCCGTGCTACCTGCTCCAGGCCGCTTTCGTAACCCTGGCGGTCATAAAGATTGTATTCCGGCTGTAGCGTTTCATAGCGGGCCAGGCCCTGCTGTTTGCTGATATTCAGCGCTTCCTGCAGCCTTTCCGCACTGTAGTTAGAGGCGCCGATGGCCCGCACCTTGCCTTCTTTAATCAGCGAGTCGAAGGTCGCCAGCGTCTCCTGCAAAGGGGTGTCGCTATCGTCGCGGTGCGCCTGATAGAGATCGATATAGTCGGTTTGCAAACGTTTTAGCGAGGCCTCTACCGCCTGGCGAATATAGGCGGGCGACAGGCCGGTTTTGCCTTCGCCCATCTCCATGCCGACCTTGGTGGCCAGCACGATTTGATTGCGCTTGCCGGTTTTCTTCAGCCAGTCGCCGATGATGGTTTCTGATTCGCCGCCCTCGTTGCCCGGCGCCCAGCGCGAATAGCAGTCGGCGGTATCAATAAAGAAGAGGCCTTTTTCCACCAGCGCGTCCAGCAGAGAAAAAGAAGTTTGCCGATCGACCGTCCAGCCGAAAACGTTGCCGCCAAAAGTCAGCGTGGGAACCTGAATACCGGTACGGCCCAGCTCGCGATGCGTTTGGATCATCTTTATACTCCTGTATTGGAAGGGTTTCTGAAGTGACTATTAGCGTAGCAAATATCCACACGAGCCGTTTGTTGATTGACGGTACAGGCACGCCGGGGCAGGAATACTTACACTTGCTGAACGGTTATTCTTAATTCCTTCATTTTTATAATCGATAAATCCGTTAAAATTGAAATATTAAGCGTCTTCAGTCTCGGCCGGCCCCGGAAAACAGCCATGCTTTTCGACCGGCGAGATTGCTTTACCGACGCTAACTTTTGCCTTTGGAGAGCTGATAACAGGATGAACACCCGGCGCCGTTTTAAAATCATACTTGTGGTGCTCGCGGCTATCGCAGCGGGCGGACTTTACTGGTGGCACAGCCACGGCGAGCCGCAAAAAACAGCCGAACGCCCGCACGCTTCCGGCGGCGGTCGTAAAGCCGCAGGCGGCCCGCTGGCGCCGGTGCAGGCCGCCGCCGCCGCGCGTCAGAGCGTGCCGCAATACCTGACCGGGCTGGGCACCGTGGCCGCCGCCAATACCGTTACGCTGCGCAGCCGCGTCGATGGCGATCTGATGGCGCTTCACTTTACCGAAGGCCAGGAAGTTAAAGCGGGCCAGCTGCTGGCGGAAATCGATCCTCGCCCCTTCCAGGTCGCGCTGACGCAGGCGCAGGGCCAGCTGGCAAGAGATCAGGCGACGCTTGCCAACGCGCGTCGCGATCTGGCGCGGCTGGAGAAGCTGGTGAAAACCAACCTGGTTTCGCAGCAGGAGCTGGATACGCAGCGCGCGCTGGTCAGTGAAACCCTGGGCACGATCAAAGCGGACGAGGGCAGCGTTGCCAGCGCGCAGCTGAACCTGACCTACAGCCGCATCACCTCGCCCATTTCCGGCCGCGTCGGGCTGCGTCAGGTAGATATTGGCAACTATATCAGCAGCGGCGATACCAACGGCATCGTGGTGATCACCCAAACGCATCCTGTCGAGCTGGTGTTCAGCCTGCCTGAAAACCAGATCGAAACCCTGCTGAACGCGCAAAAATCCGGGCAGACGGTGCCGGTAGAAGCCTGGGACCGCAGCAACAAAACGCTGCTGGCGACCGGTTCGCTGCTGAGCATGGATAATCAGATCGACGTCACGACCGGTACGATTAAAGTCAAAGCGCAGTTCACTAATCAGGACGACCGCCTGTTTCCTAATCAGTTTGTCAACGCGCGTTTGCAGGTCAACACGCTGCACGACGCCATTGTTATCCCGGTAGCGGCGCTGCAAATGGGCAACGAGGGGCATTTTGTCTGGGTGGTTAACAGCGACGGCAAGGTCAGTAAAAAGACTATCACCGTCAGCGTGCAGGACAGCGAAAAAGCGATTGTGGATGCCGGACTGGATGAAGGCGAAAAAGTGGTGACCGACGGTATCGATCGCCTGACGGAAGGCGCCACGGTAGAAGTGGTCGCGCCGCAGGCCACGCCGCTGCCGGGCACCGGCACGCCGCCCGCTAAGGGAGCGCGCCAGTAATGCAGGTGATGCCTTCCAACCCCGGCGGCGGCCCTTCCCGCCAGTTTATTATGCGTCCGGTGGCAACCACGCTGCTGATGGTCGCTATCCTGCTGGCCGGTATTCTGGGCTACCGCTCGCTGCCCGTTTCGGCGCTGCCGGAGGTCGACTATCCCACCATTCAGGTGGTGACGCTCTACCCCGGCGCCAGCCCGGACGTGATGACCTCGGCCGTTACCGCGCCGCTGGAGCGCCAGTTCGGCCAGATGTCGGGCTTAAAGCAGATGGCTTCGCAGAGTTCCGGCGGCGCGTCGGTCGTGACGCTACAGTTTCAGCTAACGCTGCCGCTGGACGTGGCCGAGCAGGAGGTGCAGGCCGCCATCAACGCCGCGACCAATCTGCTGCCGTCCGATCTGCCAAACCCGCCGGTTTACAGCAAGGTGAACCCCGCCGATCCGCCGATCATGACGCTGGCCGTAACCACCACCAGTATGCCGATGACCCAGGTGCAGGATATGGTGGAGACGCGCGTGGCGCAGAAGATTTCGCAGGTTTCCGGCGTGGGGCTGGTGACGCTCGCGGGCGGCCAGCGGCCAGCGGTGCGGGTGAAGCTTAACGCGCAGGCGCTGGCCTCGCTGGGCTTAACCAGCGAAACGGTGCGCACCGCCATCAGCAGCGCCAACGTCAATTCGGCTAAAGGCAGTCTGGACGGCCCGGAGCGCTCGATTACGCTTTCCGCCAACGATCAGATGAAGTCGGCGGAAGATTATCGGCAGCTGATTATCAGCTGGCAGAACGGTGCGCCGGTGCGCCTGCGCGACGTCGCTACCGTGGAACAGGGAGCGGAAAACAGCTGGCTGGGCGCCTGGGCTAACCGCCAGCAGGCTATCGTGCTTAATATTCAGCGGCAGCCGGGCGCAAACATTATCACCACCGCCGACAGCATTCGCCAGATGCTGCCCGCGCTGACCGCCTCCCTGCCGAAGTCGGTCGAGGTCAAAGTGCTGACCGACCGCACCACCAATATTCGCGCCTCGGTCAACGACGTGCAGTTCGAGCTGATGCTGGCAATCGCGCTGGTGGTGATGATCATCTATCTGTTTCTGCGCAACGTGCCGGCAACGATTATTCCGGCGGTCGCGGTGCCGCTGTCGCTGGTCGGCACCTTTGCCGTGATCTACTTCCTCGGCTTCTCCGTCAATAACCTGACGCTGATGGCGTTGACCATCGCCACCGGCTTTGTGGTCGATGACGCTATCGTGGTAATTGAAAATATCTCCCGCTATATCGAAAAAGGCGAAAAGCCGCTGGACGCGGCGCTGAAGGGCGCGGGCGAGATCGGCTTTACCATTATCTCACTGACCTTCTCGCTGATTGCGGTGCTGATCCCGCTGCTGTTTATGGGCGATATCGTCGGCAGGCTGTTCCGCGAGTTTGCCGTTACGCTGGCGGTATCAATCCTGATTTCCGCCGTGGTGTCGCTGACGCTGACGCCGATGATGTGCGCGCGGATGCTCAGCGTGGAATCCTTGCGCAAGCAGAACCGCTTTTCGCGCGCCAGCGAGGCGATGTTCGATCGCGTCATTGCCGCCTATGGCCGCTTTCTCAAGCGCGTGCTGGATCACCAGTGGCTGACGCTTGGCGTGGCGCTCGGCACGCTGGCCATCACCGTGCTGCTGTGGATAGCTATCCCGAAAGGCTTTTTCCCCTTGCAGGATAACGGCATTATTCAGGGCACGGTGCAGGCGCCGCAGTCGGTTTCCTGGGCCAGCATGGCGCAGCGCCAGCAGCAGGTCGCGTCGATTATTATGAAAGATCCGGCGGTACAGAGCCTGACCTCGTTTGTCGGCGTGGACGGCACCAATCCGGCGCTGAACAGCGGACGGCTGCAAATCAACCTTAAGCCGCTGGACGAGCGTGAGGATCGCATTCCGGCGGTGATTGCCCGTTTACAGCAGGCGGTCGCCGCCCTGCCCGGCATTAATCTTTATCTTCAGCCGGTGCAGGATCTCACCATCGATACCCAGCTCAGCCGCACGCAGTATCAGTTTACGCTGCAAACCGGCTCGCTGGATTC
Organism: Erwinia sp. TECH1; assembly: GCF_054057575.1. NCBI lineage: Bacteria > Pseudomonadati > Pseudomonadota > Gammaproteobacteria > Enterobacterales > Erwiniaceae > Erwinia > Erwinia sp. TECH1. The sequence continues at coordinate 3,154,842 of NZ_JBSRZK010000001.1, forward strand.
GCTGAGCCTGTGGGTGCCGAAGCTCACCGAGGCGCTGAACCAGCTGCCACAGCTAAAGGATGTCAGCAGCGACTGGCAGGATCGCGGGCTGGAAGCCTATATCAAGGTGGATCGCGATAACGCCAGCCGTCTTGGCATCAGCATGGCGGACGTCGACAACGCGCTCTATAACGCCTTTGGTCAGCGGCTGATCTCCACTATCTATACCCAGGCCAGCCAGTATCGCGTGGTGCTGGAAAACGATATTTCCGCCACGCCGGGCCTGGCCGCGCTGGAATCGATTCGCCTGACCAGCACCGACGGCGGCAGCGTGCCGCTCAGCGCTATTGCCAGCGTGGAGCAGCGTCACGGCGCGTTAAGCATCAATCATCTGGATCAGTTCCCTTCCACCACCTTCTCGTTTAACGTCCGCGACGGCTATTCGCTGGAGGAGGCGGTGAACGCCATTACTCAGGCTGAACAGACGATGGCAATGCCCGCCGAGATCGTCACGAAGTTCCAGGGCAGCACGCTGGCGTTTCAGGCGGCGCTCTCCAGCACCGTCTGGCTGATCGTGGCCGCCGTGGTGGCGATGTATATCGTGCTGGGCGTGCTGTATGAAAGTTTTATCCATCCGATCACCATTCTTTCCACGCTGCCGACGGGCGGGCGTCGGCGCGCTGCTGGCGCTGATGCTCAGCGGCAACGAGCTGGATGTGATCGCTATCATCGGCATCATCCTGCTGATCGGCATCGTGAAGAAAAACGCCATTATGATGATTGACTTCGCGCTGGCGGCGGAGCGCGAACAGGGCATGACGCCTTATGACGCGATCTATCAGGCCTGCCTGCTGCGCTTCCGGCCGATCCTGATGACCACGCTGGCGGCGCTGCTGGGCGCGCTGCCGCTGATGCTGAGCACCGGCGTCGGTGCCGAGCTGCGGCATCCGCTGGGCGTGGCGATGGTGGGCGGCCTGATCGTCAGCCAGGTGCTGACGCTGTTCACCACGCCGGTCATCTATCTGCTGTTCGATCGCCTGGCGCAGGCCGCCCGTCGTCGCCTGCCGTCGAAGGAGGCGCAGTGAAATTTTTTGCGCTGTTTATTCACCGTCCGGTCGCCACTATTCTGCTGACCATCGCCATCGCGCTGGCGGGCGCGCTGAGCTTTCGCCTGCTGCCGGTCGCGCCGCTGCCGCAGGTCGATTTCCCGGTGATTTTAATCTCCGCTTCGCTGCCCGGCGCATCGCCGGAGACGATGGCTTCGTCAGTGGCCACGCCGCTGGAGCGGTCGCTGGGCCGCATCGCGGGCGTCAGCGAGATGACCTCCACCAGCTCGCTGGGCAGCACGCGCATCATTCTGGTTTTTGATTACGATCGCGATATCAACGGCGCGGCGCGCGACGTGCAGGGCGCGATCAACGCGGCGCAAAGCCTGCTGCCGACGGGGATGCCGAGCCGGCCGACCTGGCGCAAAATCAACCCTTCCGACGCGCCGATTATGATTATGACGCTGACGTCGGATGCCTGGTCGCAGGGCGATCTGTACGACTACGCCTCTACCCAGCTGGCGCAGAAGCTGGCGCAGATCGAGGGCGTGGGCGACGTCTCCGTAGGCGGCAGCTCGCTGCCAGCGGTGCGCGTGGATCTGAATCCGCAGGCGCTGTTTAACCAGGGCGTGTCGCTGGACGCGGTGCGCACGGCTATCAGCAACGCCAACCAGCGCAGGCCACAGGGCGCGATTGAAGACAGCCATCAACGCTGGCAGATCAAAACCAACGACGAGCTGAAAACGGCGGCGGAGTATCAGCCGCTGATCGTGCACTACAGCAACGGCGCGGCGGTGCGGCTCCAGGATGTCGCCAACGTCACCGACTCGGTGCAGGACGTGCGCAACGCCGGGATGGCCAACGCTAAACCGGCGATTTTGCTGCTGATCCGCAAGCTGCCCGAAGCCAATATTATCGATACCGTCGATCGTATTCGCGCGGCGGTGCCGGAGCTGCGCAACAGCATTCCCGCCTCCATTCAGCTGGATGTCGCGCAGGATCGCTCACCAACTATCCGCGCGTCGCTGGCCGAAGTGGAACAGTCGCTGGTTATTTCCGTCGGGCTGGTAATCCTGGTGGTGTTCGCCTTCTTGCGTTCGGGCCGCGCCACGCTGATCCCTGCCGTTGCCGTGCCGGTATCGCTGATCGGCACCTTTGCCGCCATGTATCTCTGCGGCTTCAGCCTCAACAACCTGTCGCTGATGGCGCTGACGGTGGCGACGGGGTTTGTGGTGGATGACGCCATCGTGGTGCTGGAAAATATTTCCCGCCACGTGGAGGCGGGCATGAAGCCGATTCAGGCCGCGCTGCAGGGAACGCGCGAGGTCGGCTTTACCGTGCTGTCGATGAGCCTGTCGCTGGTGGCGGTGTTCCTGCCGTTGCTGATGCTCGGCGGGCTGATTGGCCGCTTTTTCCGCGAGTTCGCCGTGACGCTCTCCGTCTCCATTATCATTTCGCTGCTGATCTCGGTGACGCTGACGCCGATGATGTGCGGCCGCCTGCTGAAAGCGCATCCCCGCCGCGAGCAGCCGCGCCTGCGCGGTTTCGGCCGCGTGCTGACGGGCATTCAGCAGGGCTACGGCCGCTCGCTGAACTGGGTGCTGAACCATTCGCGCTGGACGCTGCTGGTGTTTATCGCCACCATCGGCCTGACCATGTACCTGTACGTCGTGGTGCCGAAAACCTTTATGCCAGAGCAGGATACCGGGCGGCTGATGGGCTTTATCCAGGCGGATCAGAGCATCTCTTTCCAGTCGATGCGCGGCAAGCTGGAAGATTTTATGAAAATCGTCCGTGACGATCCGGCGGTGGAAAGCGTGGTCGGCTTTACCGGCGGCTCGCGCACCAACAGCGGCTCAATGTTTATTTCGCTTAAACCGCTCAGCGAACGCAGCGACAGCGCCCAGGCGGTGATCGCCCGGCTACGCGGCAAGCTGGCGAAAGAACCGGGCGCGAGCCTGTTTTTAATGGCGGTACAGGATTTAAGAGTGGGCGGGCGCGAGTCGAACGCGGGCTATCAGTACACGCTGCTGTCGGACGATCTGGACGATTTGCGCAGCTGGGAGCCGAAAATTCGTCAGGCGTTTTCTAAGCTGCCCGAGCTGGCGGACGTTAACTCCGATCAGCAGGACAAAGGCGCCGAGATGGCGCTGGTTTACGATCGCACCCGCATGGCGCAGCTGGGCATCAACGTCGCCGACGCCAACAGCCTGCTGAATAACGCCTTCGGCCAGCGGCAGATCTCCACCATTTACCAGCCGCTGAATCAGTATAAGGTGGTGATGGAGGTCGACCCGCGCTATACCCAGGACGTCAGCTCGCTGGATCTGATGTACGTGATCAACAACGACGGCAAGGCGATTCCGCTTTCCGGCTTTGCGAAGTGGCAGCCCGCCAACGCGCCGCTGTCGGTGAACCATGAGGGGCTTTCCGCCGCTTCGACGGTGTCGTTTAACCTGCCGGAAGGCGTCTCGCTTTCTCAGGCGTCCGAGGCTATCGAGCGCAGCATGACCGCGCTGGGCGTACCGTCCAGCGTGCGCGGCAGCTTTGCCGGCACGGCGCAGATCTTTCAGGAGACGCAAAGCAGCCAGCTGTGGCTGATCCTGGCCGCCATCGCCACCGTTTATATCGTGCTGGGCATTCTTTACGAGAGCTATGTGCATCCGCTGACTATCCTCTCCACCCTGCCCTCTGCGGGCGTGGGCGCGCTGCTGGCGCTGGAGCTGTTTGGCGCGCCCTTCAGCCTGATTGCGCTGATCGGCATTCTGCTGCTGATCGGCATCGTGAAAAAGAACGCTATCATGATGGTCGACTTCGCGCTGGATGCGCAGCGCAACGGTAATCTGAGCGCGCGCGAGGCAATCTTCCAGGCCAGCCTGCTGCGCTTCCGCCCTATTATGATGACCACGCTGGCGGCGCTGTTGGGCGCGCTGCCGCTGGTGCTGACCACGGGCGACGGCGCGGAGCTGCGCCAGCCGCTGGGGATCACCATCGTCGGCGGCCTGGTGATGAGCCAGCTGCTGACGCTCTACACCACGCCGGTGGTTTATCTCTATATGGATAAGCTGCGCAGAAAACCGGCCGCGCGCAGGCGCGCAGGCGCGACCGGCTGATGGAGACGCTTCCGGCCGGCGTGCGCTGGCAGCTGTGGATTGTGGCGTTCGGCTTCTTTATGCAGTCGCTGGACACCACTATCGTCAACACCGCGCTGCCCGCGATGGCGCACAGCCTGCACCAGGATCCGCTGCAGATGCATTCGGTGGTGGTTTCCTACGTGCTGACCGTCGCGGTGATGCTGCCGGTCAGCGGCTGGCTGGCCGATCGCTTCGGCGTGCGCAATATCTTCTTCAGCGCCATCGTGCTGTTCAGCGTTGGTTCGCTGTTCTGCGCGCTCTCCTCCACGCTTGACCAGCTAATCGCCTCGCGCGTGCTGCAAGGATTAGGCGGCGCGATGATGGTGCCGGTCGGCAGGCTGACGGTGATGAAGCTGGTGCCGCGCGCGCAGTATATGGCCGCGATGACCTTTGTGACGCTGCCGGGCCAGATCGGGCCGCTGCTGGGGCCGGTTCTGGGTGGCGCGCTGGTGCAGTACGCCAGCTGGCACTGGATTTTCCTGCTGAACCTGCCGGTCGGCCTGGCGGGCGCGGCGGCAACGCTGCTGCTGCTGCCCGATCTGCGCCTGCCGCGCCGCCGCTTTGACTTTCGCGGTTTTCTGCTGCTGGCCGCAGGCATGGCGACGCTGACGCTGGCGCTGGACGGCTCGCGCGGCGCCGTTTTTTCTCCGCTGCTGCTCTGTTTGTTTATCCTGACGGGCGTCCTGGCCCTGCTGTCCTATCTGCTCTATGCCCGCGCCAACGACCAGGCGCTGTTCAGCCTGAAGCTGTTCGACAACCGTATTTATTCTGTCGGCCTGTTGGGCAGCCTTACCGGGCGGATCGGCAGCGGCATGCTGCCTTTTATGACGCCGATCTTCCTGCAGGTCGGCATGGGCTATACCCCTTTTCACGCGGGGCTGATGATGATCCCGATGGTGCTGGGCAATATGGGCATGAAGCGCATTGTGGTGCAGATCGTTAACCGTTTCGGCTACCGTAACGTGCTGGTCGGCGCTACCGTCGCCCTGGCGCTGGTGGTGCTGCAGTTCCCGGTGACGGCGCTGCTTGGCTGGGAGGCGCTGCTGCCGCTGGTGCTGTTCCTTCAGGGCATGGTTAACGCCATTCGTTTTTCGGCCATGAACACGCTAACGCTGAAGGATTTGCCGGACGAGCTGGCCAGCAGCGGCAACAGCCTGCTGTCGATGGTAATGCAGCTGTCGACGAGCGTGGGCGTCACGCTGGCCGGGCTGCTGCTCGGCACCTTTGCTGCTCAACAGTCGCAGCCTGAGCTGATGCAGCAGGCCTTTATTTCAACCTGGATCTGTATGGCGGCGGTGATTGTTCTGCCCGCGCTGGTGTTTCGCCACGTGCCGCCAGACGTCACCAAAAACGTGGTGCTGAGCCGTCGGAGAAAGCCCTGAATGTTTGCAAAATTACGTATCGGCATCACCGCCAAGCTGTTTATCGCTATTTTTTCCACCTGTATGCTGGTGCTGATCACCATGCACTGGGGCGTGCGCCTCAGCTTTGAGCACGGCTTTATCGACTATATCAAAAAAGGCAACGAGCAGCGGCTGGGGCTGCTGAGCGACGCGCTGGCCGATCAGTACGAGCAGCACGGCAACTGGGACTTTCTGCGCCATAACAACAAGCTGGTGTTTCAGATCCTGCATTCGCTGGAGCAGAACCCGGAGGCGAATAATCAGCTGCCGCCGCACGGCTGGCGCACGCAGTTCTGGATCATCGATCAGCAATATCGCGTGATGATGGGGCCGCGCGGGCCGGTGCCGCCGGAAGGCACCCGCCGCAGCATTACCACCAGCAGCGGCCATATCGTGGGCTGGGTGATCGGCTCGCCGCCGGAAAGGCTGACCCGCAGCGCGGATATTAACTTCGATCAGCAGCAGAAGCGCACCAGCTGGATGATTGTCGGCCTGACCATGCTGCTGGCGGCGCTGGTGACCTGGCTGATGTCGCGCGGCCTGCTCGCGCCGGTGAAAAGGCTGGTCGAGGGCACGCATCACCTGGCCGCCGGGGATTTCGCCACGCGCGTTAAGGCCGACAGCCGCGACGAGCTGGGCCGCCTGGGCCAGGATTTTAACCGCCTGGCCAGCACGCTGGAGAAAAACGAAAGTATGCGGCGCGCTTTTATGGCGGATATTTCGCACGAGCTGCGCACGCCGCTGGCGATCCTGCGCGGCGAGCTGGAGGCCATTCAGGACGGCGTGCGCAAGCTGACGCCGGAGTCAATTGTCTCCCTACAGGGTGAAGTCGCGACGCTGACCAAGCTGGTGGAGGACGTGCATCAGCTTTCACTCTCTGACGAAGGCGCGCTGGCCTATCGCCGCAGCGATATCGATCTGGTGCCGCTGCTGGAAATGGTCGCCGCGAATTTTGCGGGACGCTACCAAAGCCGACATCTGACTTTGCAGCTTCGCCTGCCCGATTCCGCGCCGCTGTTTGGCGATCCGGATCGCCTGATGCAGCTGTTCACCAACCTGATGGAAAACAGCCTGCGCTATACCGATGCGGGCGGCGGCCTGGTGGTGACGCTGCGCGCGGAACAGGGCCAGCAAATCATTGATTTTGAAGACAGCGCGCCGGGCATTACCGACGAGCAGCGCGAGCAGATTTTTGAGCGTTTCTACCGGGCGGAAAGCTCGCGCAACCGCGCCAGCGGCGGTTCCGGCCTGGGGCTGGCCATCTGTCAGAATATCGTAGAGGCGCACGAGGGCGCGATCAAAGCGGATCACTCTGCTGCCGGTGGCCTTAAAATTACGGTACACTTACCCGCAAGACTAACCCGGGCGTAATGCGCCTGCTTGCAAAGAAGAGTGTCATGAATCAGGAACCGCTTAGCCCACTGATCCTGGTGGTTGAGGATGAACCCAAGCTCGGCCAGCTGCTGGTCGATTATTTGCAGGCCGCCAATTACCGCACGCATCATCTGCTGCGCGGCGATGAAGTGCTGGAATGGGTTAAGCAGACGCCGCCGGATCTGATGCTGCTGGATTTAATGCTGCCGGGCGTGGATGGCCTGACGCTGTGCCGCGAGCTGCGCCGTTTCTCCGATCTGCCGGTGATTATGGTTACCGCCAGAATGGAAGAGATCGACCGGCTGTTGGGGCTGGAGATTGGCGCCGACGACTATATCTGCAAGCCCTTCAGCCCGCGTGAAGTGGTCGCGCGGGTGAAAACTATTCTCAAGCGCTGCAAGCGTACGCCGGAAGAGGCGCAAAAAGCGTCGCTGCTGGTGGTGGATGAAGCGCGTTTTCAGGCCAGCTGGAACAGCACGCCGCTGGAGCTGACGCCCGCCGAGTTTCGCCTGCTGAAAACGCTGGCGCACGAGCCAGGCAAAGTCTTTTCGCGCGAGATGCTGCTGAACCATCTCTATGACGATTATCGCGTGGTGACCGACCGCACTATCGACAGCCATATCAAGAATCTGCGCCGCAAGCTGGAGGCGCTGGATGCCGATCAGCCCTTTATCCGCGCGGTCTACGGCATGGGCTACCGCTGGGAAGCGGACGTGTGCCGCTTGATCTAGCGCAATTTACATTCCTGCCGCCAGCTTTTACAATCCCCGCACATTTTGTAAGGCCGTCAGACGGCCTTATGCCAGGATTGAGACCTCTATGTTTAAACCAGAACTGCTTTCTCCCGCCGGCTCGCTGAAAAATATGCGCTACGCCTTTGCCTATGGCGCGGACGCCGTCTATGCCGGTCAGCCTCGCTACAGCCTGCGCGTGCGCAACAATGAGTTCAACCACGAAAATCTGGCTATCGGCATCAGTGAAGCGCACGCGCAGGGAAAGCGATTCTACGTCGTGGTGAATATCGCGCCGCATAACGCCAAGCTGAAAACCTTTATCCGCGATCTGACGCCCGTCGTGGCGATGGGGCCGGACGCGCTGATTATGTCCGATCCCGGTTTAATTATGATGGTGCGCGATGCCTTCCCGGAGATGGACGTTCACCTTTCCGTGCAGGCCAACGCGGTCAACTGGGCCACGGTCAGGTTCTGGCAGCAGATGGGGCTGACGCGCGTTATCCTCTCGCGCGAGCTTTCGCTGGAGGAGATCGCCGAAATCCGCGAGCGCGTGCCGGAAATGGAACTGGAAATTTTCGTGCACGGCGCGCTCTGCATGGCCTATTCCGGCCGCTGCCTGCTTTCCGGCTATATCAACAAGCGCGACCCGAATCAGGGCACCTGCACCAACGCCTGCCGCTGGGAATATAAGGTGCAGGAAGGCAAAGAGGATGAAATCGGCAATATCGTGCACCAGTATCAGCCCATTCCGGTAAAAAACGTCGAGCCGACGCTGGGCGTGGGCCAGCCAACCGACAAAGTCTTTATGATTGAGGAAGCCATGCGTCCCGGCGAGTATATGACCGCCTTTGAGGATGAGCACGGCACCTATATTATGAACTCCAAAGATCTGCGCGCGGTGGCGCACGTGGAGCAGCTGACGAAGATGGGCGTGCACTCGCTGAAAATTGAAGGCCGTACCAAATCGCATTATTACTGCGCCCGCACCGCGCAGGTTTATCGTCGCGCCATCGATGACGCCGCCGCAGGCAAACCCTTCGATGCCTCCCTGCTGGAAACGCTGGAAGGCCTGGCCCATCGCGGCTATACGGAAGGCTTTTTACGCCGCCACACGCATGACAGCTACCAGACTTACGACCGCAGCTTCTCCGCTTCCGAGCGCCAGCAGTTTGTCGGCGAGTTTACCGGCGAACGCCGTGGCGACATGGCGCTGGTCGAAGTAAAAAACAAGTTCAGCCTGGGCGACAGCCTGGAGCTGATGACGCCGGCAGGCAACGTCAATTTCCGCCTGGAGCAGATGGAAAATCAAAAAGGCCAACCGACCAGCGTCGCGCCGGGCAACGGCCACTTTGTCTGGATCCCGGTGCCGGAAGCGATCGACCTCGCTTTCGCGCTGCTGATGCGCAATTTTCCTGAATCGGCATAACGTTCAGGGTGCTAAAAGTTTCCTGACGTGACTTTTAGAATGCCATCACATTCCGGCGCGCCGTTTCCGGTTATGATGCACGGGCCTCGAATGAAAAATTCTAAATAGCGGTTTTTAAAACCACCTCCTGGCCCGCCCGGCTCGCCGAGCGGGCCTTTCTTTTAGCCACGGTTTTTTCCACCGATGGTCGGATGTGCTATAACAGAAGCTCGTCTGGCTAAGGCCATTTTGACAGGAAAAGAAGATGGACCAACAATCGCTTACGCTGGTAATCCTTAATGGTAAAGGTGCAGGTAATGAGGAACTGCGCGAAGCTATTCTGTCGCTGCGCGAGGAAGGACTGCAGATTGAAGTCCGCGTTACCTGGGAACACGGCGATGGCGAACGCTTCGTCAAAGAGGCGGTAGATCTGCACGCGGCGACCGTAGTTGCGGGCGGCGGCGACGGCACGATTAACGAAATCGCTACCGCGCTGGCGGGCGTGGATGCGCCGCTACGTCCGGTATTGGGGATTATTCCCCTCGGCACCGCCAACGATTTCGCCACCAGCGCGGGCATACCTGAAGAGATGGAGCACGCGCTGCGTCTGGCTATCGTCGGCAAGGCCACCTCCGTCGATCTGGCGCGGGTTAATCAGGATCGCTACTTTATCAATATGGCGACCGGCGGCTTCGGCACGCGTATTACCACCGAAACGCCGGAGAAGCTCAAATCGGCGCTGGGCGGCGTCTCTTATCTGATCCACGGCCTGCTGCGCATGGATACGCTTAAGGCGGACAGCTGCGAACTGCGCGGCCCGGATTTTAGCTGGCAGGGCGACGCGCTGGTGATCGGCATCGGCAACGGACGCCAGGCGGGCGGCGGCCAGCGGCTCTGTCCGACCGCGCTGATCAACGACGGCCGGCTGGAGCTGACCATTGTCACCTCAAAAGAAATTTTGCCGACGCTGTTTAACTCGCTGACCGGCGGCGATGATGAAAATCCAAACATCATTCGCGCTTCGCTGCCGTGGCTGGAAATTACCTCGCCAAACGAGATGGCCTTTAATCTTGATGGCGAACCGCTGCGCGGCACCACTTTCCATATTGAGATTTTGCCCGCCGCGCTGGCCTGCCGCCTGCCGCCTTCCTGCGAGCTTCTGGCCTGACCGACCGGGGCCATTGCGCCCCGGTTTTGGACAGCGATGCATAAAGGCGAAGGCAGGCTTTTAGCCTTGTCCCACGCAGGCCGCCAGCCTGAACGTTCAGGGCGACCGGCGCTGACCGCAAGCCTTAGCGTTCAGGACGACCGGCGCTGACCGCCAGCCTTAACGTTCAGGGCGACCAGCGCAGGCCACCAGCCTTAACGTTCAGAGCGACCGGCGCTGACCGCCAGCCTTAACGTTCAGCGCGAACCGGCGCGCGCCCTCTTCCGCCGTTACCGATCTTATCTCCTGCCGCATAGCGGCGCCGTTTCCGTCTGGATGCTGAAAAGCGCGCTTCCGGTGGATCCGGCATCGGCTTCCGCCAGCAAAAATGCCCCTCTGCTCATAACAATGCTTTCACAAGTGTGATCGCTATCGGAGTTTCGTCCCCTGCAACTTGTATGGTAGTACGCCAGAACGTATTTTCTCCTCATTCTCTTCACCAGGACGACAAGAATGAAAATTGTAAAAGCGGAAGTCTTTGTTACCTGCCCCGGCAGGAACTTCGTTATGGTTAAGATCACCACGGATCAGGGGCTGACCGGCATCGGCGACGCCACGCTGAACGGCCGCGAGCTGCCGGTGGCCTCCTATCTGAAAGATCACGTTTGCCCGCAGCTGATCGGTCGCAACGCGCATCAGATCGAGGACATCTGGCAATATTTCTATAAAGGCGCCTACTGGCGTCGCGGCCCAGTGACCATGTCTGCCATTTCGGCTGTCGATCAGGCACTGTGGGACATCAAAGGCAAAGCGGCCAATATGCCGGTCTACCAGCTGCTGGGCGGCGCCTCGCGCGAGGGCGTGATGGTTTACTGTCACACCACCGGCCACAGCATTGATGAAGTCATGGACGACTACGCAAAGCATAAAGAGATGGGCTTTAAGGCTATCCGCGCGCAGTGCGGCGTGCCGGGCATGAAAACCACCTACGGGATGGCCAAAGGCAAGGGCCTGGCCTACGAGCCGGCCACCAAAGGCGACTGGCCGGAAGAGCAGCTCTGGTCTACGGAAAAATACCTCGATTTTACCCCTAAACTGTTTGCCGCCATTCGCGACAGGTTCGGTTTTAATGAGCATCTGCTGCATGATATGCACCACCGCCTGACGCCGATTGAGGCCGCCCGCTTTGGTAAAAGCGTGGAAGATTACCGTCTGTTCTGGATGGAGGATCCGACGCCTGCCGAAAATCAGGAATGTTTCCGCCTGATCCGCCAGCACACCGTTACGCCGATTGCGGTAGGCGAAGTCTTCAACAGCATCTGGGACTGCAAGCAGCTGATAGAAGAGCAGCTGATCGACTATATCCGTACCACCATCACCCATGCGGGCGGCATTACCGGTATGCGCCGCATCGCCGATTTCGCTTCGCTTTATCAGGTACGTACCGGTTCGCACGGCCCGTCCGATCTGTCGCCAATCTGCATGGCGGCCGCGCTGCATTTTGACCTTTGGGTACCGAACTTCGGCGTGCAGGAATATATGGGCTATTCCGAACAGATGATGGAAGTGTTCCAGCACAGCTGGACTTTTGAAGACGGCTATATGCATCCGGGCGATAAACCGGGCCTGGGCATTGAGTTTGACGAGAAGCTGGCGGCGAAATACCCCTATGAGCCTGCCTACCTGCCGGTAGCCCGCCTTGAAGACGGCACTTTATGGAACTGGTGAGGAAAATAAAATGAAAAGCGTCGTTATTGCTAAACCCGGCGAGCTGGTAATTGAGGAGCGCGCCTTACCGGAGCCAGCCGCTGGCGAAGTACGGGTAAAAATAGCCTATGCCAGCATCTGCGGTTCAGACGTGCATATCTGGCACGGCCACAATCCTTTCGCCCGCTATCCGCGCGTGATCGGCCACGAGTTTTTTGGCGTGATCGAGGCAGCAGGCCCGGGCGTAGAGGCATCGCGCGTTGGCGAGCGCGTAGCGGTCGATCCGGTGGTCAGCTGCGGCCACTGCTATCCCTGCTCCGTTGGTCGCCCCAACGTTTGTAGCGAGCTACAGGTGATCGGCGTCCACCGCGACGGCGGTTTTAGCGACTATGCCGTCGTACCGGCGCGCAACGCTTACGTGGTGCCGCCATCGATCCCCGATAAGCTCGCCAGCCTGATCGAGCCTTTTACCATCGCCGCCAATATCTGTGCTTTCCTGAAGCCCGTGCCGGACGATGTTGCGCTGATCTTCGGGGCCGGCCCGATGGGCTTAACCGCTATCCAGGCGCTGAAAGGCGTATTCAACGTGCGTAACGTCATTGTGGCGGACAGGCTGCCGGAAAGGCTGACGATGGCGCAAGAAAACGGCGCGGATACCGTGCTGGATAACAGCGAGATCCCGCTGGCTGCCCAGCTGGAAGGGGTCAAGCCAACGCTGATTATCGATGCCGCCTGCCATCCCGCTATTCTGGCCGAAGCCGTCGCGCTCGCTTCGCCAGCGGCGCGTATCGGGCTACTGGGTTTTTCCGGCGAGCCGTGCACCGTAACGCAGCAAAGCCTGACCAGCAAAGAGCTCTCCCTGTTTACCTCAAGGCTGAATAGCCACCGTTTCCCTCAGGTGATCGAGTGGATGGAAAAACGCCTGATCCAGCCAGAAAAGCTGGTCACGCATTATCTGCCGCTGAGCGAGGTGGAGGCAGCGATGACGCTGTTTGAAAAAGATCCGCGCAGCTGCTGCAAAGTTGTCCTTAAAGTCAGTTAACGAACGCCGGGCTTAACGGTCAGGGCGGTAGTCGGTAAGGGAGGGCCAGCCTCCCGTTACCAGGCTCCCTGAGTCGTCAAGAGAATCACTTAAAACCATAAGAAATAAGGATTTTATATGTTCAAGCATCTCCGCTGGACTATCGTACTCCTGCTGTTTCTGGTCTACATGATCAACTATCTCGATCGTGTGGCGCTCTCTCTGACCGTGCCGATGATTGAAAAAGATCTGTTGCTGAACGCCGAACAGTTCGGTTTGATTTTCGGCAGCTTTTTCTTTGGCTATGCGATTTTCAACTTTGTTGGCGGCCTGGCCACCGATAAATATGGCCCGACGCTGGTGCTGGGGATTGCCGTCGGCCTGTGGTCGCTGTTCTGCGGCTTTACCGCGCTGGCTACCGGCTTCTGGTCGATGCTGATCCTGCGGGTGCTGTTTGGCATGGCCGAAGGGCCGATCTGCGCCTCGGCGAATAAGGCGATCAACGGCTGGTTTCCTAAAAAACAGGCCGCGACCGCGATGGGCTTTCTCAGCGCCGGTTCGCCGCTGGGCGGCGCGGTAGCCGGCCCGATTATCGGCTATCTGGCGCTGGCCTTCGGCTGGCGGCCGGCGTTTATGATTATTTGCTCTATTGGTATCGTCTGGATGGTGGCGTGGTTCTTTATCGCCGCGGATAACCCGTTAAAAAGCCGCCTTGTCAGCGCGCGCGAGCGTGAGCTGATTGCCAGTCTGAAAGCGGAGCAAACCACGCCGGACGAAGAGCTGGCGCAGGCGTCCCACGGCCTGGGCTACTATCTGCGCCAGCCGATTATCCTGGTGACCGCCTTTGCCTTCTTCTGCTACAACTATATTCTGTTTTTCTTCCTGAGCTGGTTCCCGGCCTATCTGGTGCAGGCGCATAACCTTGATATCAAATCGATGAGTATGACTACGGTGATCCCCTGGGTGGTGGGGTTCGTCGGGCTGGCGCTGGGCGGCTTAATCTCCGACAAAATCTTTAAGGTCACCGGTAAGCTCCTGCTCTCCAGAAAAATTGTGCTGGTGGTGTCGCTGCTGGCCGCCGCTATCTGCGTCGCTTTCGCCGGCTCGGTAAAAGGGGTTTATCCGGCCGTTATCCTGATGTCGGTCTCTATCTTTTTCCTCTATATCACCGGGGCTATCTACTGGGCGATTATTCAGGATGTGGTGCATAAAAGCCGCGTCGGCAGCATCAGCGGCTTTATCCACCTGATCGGCAGCCTTTCCGGCATTATCGGCCCTGTCGTTACCGGCTATATCGTGCACCACACCGGCAAGTTCGACAGCGCTTTCGTGCTGGCCGGCGTGATTGCCGCCGTGGGCGCTGTGCTGGTACTGCTGGTGATCAAAAGCCCAAAAAACGCGGCGGCGCGAGTTTCCGTCTGACTGGCGCATTGCGGCGCCTTTTATTTGATAAGGATTTATCATGTTACTTGTCGATGTGTTACCTGAAGGCACCCTCCTCCCGCGTTACGATCGTAGCGCGCTGCGTACGCGTATCGTGCATTTTGGCTTCGGCGCTTTCCATCGCGCTCATCAGGCCGTGTGTACCGACAGGCTGGCCGCCGAGCAGCAAAGCGACTGGGGCTATTGCGAATGCCAGCTTAACAGCGGCGATCTGATTAAAGCGCTGCGCGGGCAGGATTGTCTCTACAGCGTAACGGAAAAAACCGCCGACGAGTTGCGCACCCGCGTGGTTGGCGTGGTCAAAGAAGCGCTCTTTGCGCGCGAAGACGGCGTCGAGCGCGTTATTACCGCGCTCTGCCAGCCGGACGTGGCGATTGTCTCCGCCACCATCACGGAAAAAGGCTACTGCTACCAGCCTGCCAGCGGCGAGCTAAACCTGACGCATCCGTCCATTGTGCATGACCTGGCTCATCCTGAGCAGCCTGTTTCTTTTCCGGGGATCGTGCTGGCGGCCATCAGACGTCGGCGCGCGCTCGGCCTGCCGCCCTTCAGCGTGATGTCCTGCGACAATATGCCGGAAAACGGTCGGGTAACGCGCAACGTCATCACGCAGCTGGCGCAGCAGCAGGAGCCGGCGCTGGCCGACTATATCCGTAAACACCTTACCTTCCCTTCCACTATGGTGGACCGCATCGTGCCCGCCATGACGCCGGAAGCCTTTGACGAACTGAGCCGCAAGCTGGGCTGCGCCGATCCGGTGGGCGTCGAATGCGAGCCTTTTTTCCAGTGGGTCATTGAAGATAATTTTGTGAATGGTCGCCCGGCATGGGAAAAAGCGGGCGCGGAGCTGGTGGCGGACGTCCTGCCGTTTGAGGAGATGAAGCTGCGGATGCTCAACGGCAGCCATTCGCTGCTGGCCTACCTCGGCTATCTGGCTGGCTATGAGCATATCAGCGACTGTATGGACGATCCTTACTACCTCAAGGCCGCCCGCAGCCTGATGCTGGATGAGCAGGCGCCCACGCTGAGCACTAAAAATGTGGATCTGACAGCCTATGCGGATTCGCTGATCGCGCGTTATCGCAACCGGGCGATTAAGCACCGCACTTATCAGATCGCTACCGACGGCACGCAAAAGCTGCCGCAGCGCTGGCTGGACAGTATTCGCTGGCATCTGGCTAACGGCAGCGATTTTACGCTGCTGGCGCTGGGCGTGGCAGGCTGGATACGCTTTGTTGGCGGCGTGGATGAGCAGGGCAAGCCAATCGTCATTAACGATCCGCTGCGTGCGGAGCTGGCGCAGCGGGTAAACGACAGTCAGGAAGGCGATGAGCGCGTCGCCGCTCTGCTCTCGCTGCGGGCTGTTTTTGGCGAGGATCTGCCCGATAATTCGCTGTTCCGCGAAAAAGTCGGCCATTACTACGCGCTGTTACTGAAGTTGGGCGCGAAAGAAACGGTCAGGCAGGTTATCGGCTGACCGCCGCTTAATGGCAAAAGAACTGGCGCTGGCGCAGCAGGCTGATTAGACTGGCTGTTTCCAGCGTCAGGCTTCGCGACGCACTAATGAAATGAAAATTGCCGCATGTCTACTGCCTATATCATTACCGCCAGCGAACCAGTCAATCAGCAAATCTATCGCTTTTTACGCCAGGATATTGTGACCTGCGTGATTTCACCGGGTGCCTTACTGTCTGAAAAAGAGGTTTCTGCCCGTTTCAGCGTCTCGCGCCAGCCGGTGCGGGAAGCCTTTATTAAGCTGGCCGAGGCCGATCTGGTGCAAATTCTGCCGCAGCGCGGCACCTTTGTGCGCAAGATTTCTGCGCGACGCGTTGCCGACGGCCGTTTTATTCGTGAAGCGGTGGAAACGGCGGTAATAAGGCGAGCGGCGACGGAAGCGACCCCAGAGGCGCTGGCCCGGCTGGAGCATAATTTGCGCCTGCAAAAGCTGTCTGCGGAGCGCAACGACAGCCAGGCGTTTTTGCTGCTGGATGATGAGTTCCACCGCCTTATCGCGCAGAGCATCAACTGTGAGCTGGCATGGGAAACGGTAGAAAATATCAAGGCGACGATGGATCGCGTGCGCTTCCTGACCCTCAGTAAGGTTTCGCCGCCGGAAAGCCTGATCAATCAGCATGAAGAGATCCTGCAGGCGCTGCTGGCGAAAGACGCCGACGCCGCCGAACGGGCGCTGCGGCATCATTTGCAGGAGATGATTTTTTCCATCACGCCGATTGCAGAGCAAAACGGCGCGTGGTTTGAACAGGAGTAATCCTGCCGGGCTGGCGAGCGGTTCCGGCCGTCAGCGTCCTTCCACCCGCGCGTCTCATCACTACCGCTACACGCGCCGGTTCAGCCGTAACGTTTTCGCTCGTCGATGCACTACTAATCATCCTCTCCCGGCCCGTCAGCAGTTTGCCCGCTGATAGCGTTCCAGCGCGCTACCACCAGCGGTAGAAATGATGCACCGGGCCAATGCCTTTACCCACTTCCAGCGTATCTGCGTGCTGCAATGCGCCCTGCAGCCACTGTTTCGCTGCGCTTACCGTACCCGGCCAGCTGGTATGACGCGGGCGCAGCGCGGCCAGCGCGGAAGAAAGCGTGCAGCCGGTGCCGTGCGTATTTTTAGTCGGCACGCGCGGCGCGGTAAAGCGCTCTTCTCCTTCCGGGGTCAGCAGCCAGTCCGGGCTTTCGTTGTCGCTCAGGTGGCCGCCTTTCATCAGCACCGCCTGACAGCCCAGCGCCAGCAGCGCCCTGCCCTGTTGCAGCATCTCCTGTTCGTTGCGGGCCGGTGAGCACTCCAGCAGCGCAGCGGCTTCCGGCAGATTCGGCGTGATAATGGAAACCTGCGGCAGCAGTTTTTCCCGCAGCGTCGCCACGGCCCGCCCGGAAAGCAGCGGATCGCCGCTTTTCGCCAGCATCACCGTATCCAACACCCGCCAGGGGATCGCCGCCTTTGCCAGCCCTTCTGCTACCGCCTCCACAATATCGCTGTCCTGCAACATACCGATTTTGACGCTGTCGATGCGCACGTCGCTTAATACCGAGGCTAGCTGGGCCGAAACAAAATCGGCCGCCACGGGATAGACGGCCTGCACGCCGCAGGTGTTCTGCGCCACCAGCGCGGTGATCACGCTGGTACCGTAGGCTTCAAGCGCGGAGAACGTTTTCAGATCGGCCTGGATCCCGGCTCCGCCGCTGGGATCCGTACCGGCGATGGTCAATGCGTTGACTCTCATACCGCCTCCTTGTACAGACGGTAGAGCGCATCGAGAAACAGCGGTTCAAAGGTGCCCGGCCCGTTGGCCGCCGCCGCCGCCTGCTCGCCCGCCTGGCTCATTACCCGACAGGCGGCAGCGATATGCAGCAGCCTGTCGCCCGGCAGTGCGCAAAATGCGGCCACCACGGCGGAGAGCGCGCAGCCCGTGCCGACCACGCGCGTCATCAGCGGAGAGCCGCCCGATACCGCCAGCAGCCGCCGTCCATCGGTGACGTAATCCGTTTCGCACGTCACGGCAACCACCGCGCCGCTGGACTGCGCCAGCTGAATAGCGGCCTCCAGCGCGGCGGAAGGATGATGCTGGCTGTCGACGCCGCGACCGGAAACCGCCTGTCGGGCCAGCGCCATAATTTCAGAGGCGTTGCCGCGAATGGCGGCAGGACGGAATGCCAGCAGCCGCTGGCAAAAATCGCTGCGAAAAGTCAGCGCGCCGACGGCAACCGGATCCAGCGTCCACGGTCGGCCTGCCGCCGTCGCTCCCTGCACCGCGGCCAGCATCGCTTCGCTACGTGCAGCGGTCAGCGTGCCGACGTTGATCAGCACGGCATCGGCAATGGCGCTGAACTGTGCCGCTTCCACAGGTTCAGTCACCATCGCGGGCGACGCGTCCAGCGCCAGCAGCACGTTAGCCGTCAGGCTTTGTACCACATCATTGGTCAGGCAGTGAACCAGCGGCGACCGCTGGCGGAACAGAGCAAGAGACGCGGCCGGGCTGGCCGTATAGTGAGTAGGTTGGATCATAGCGCTCCCAACCGGCGATCAAGAAGGCGATGCGATAAAGCATCTGACTTCCCTCCGCTGGCATTATCCAGTTCAGGTTCAACGGGTATTTCTCAGCCTTCACAAGGAAGGGCACCCCGAGTCGTAGTGCTTGCCAGCATAGGGAAACGCGCTGTTTTACGCAAGCGCGGAACGGCTTGCTAACGCAGATAGCGCCAGGGTTTACACTGCTGCCAGCGCCAGCGCCAGCAGCAGCAGCGGCGGACGGCATGGATTGGCGGCCTGGCCTGGGATTACACGCTGCCGATAGTCCCTGGCACCCTGCATCTGGGCATGGACATGCACTGGCTTCATCGTCCGGCAGGCCAGGGCAAAGTAACCGTTAGCGATGGCCACAACCGTGACGCCTTCCGTACCGGCAACGGCGGCGATGCGCTGGCTGTGCAAGCGGAGGCCAGGCTGGCCGTTACCGACAATGTGACCTTCTCCACCCGCCTCAACCATCAGCGCAGGCTGCAACGGGAAGGCGCCAACGACTGGCTGCTGGCTGGCGGCGTGACGGTGAATTTCTGATTATTTTCCGGCGGTCTCTTTTGCCGCCGGGAATTTTTGCGTCATACTCTCCGATCCCGTAGCGGCTTTTGATAAAGTCCGCCCATTCGCTAATCTGAACGCCATCCCTGTCCTGACGAGAAGTAAGATGACAAGACCGCTTAATGAACAATACGGCATCAGCGTCGCGGCGCTGCAAATGCTGCACTATCTGCAACAGATAGCGCGCGGCGATCGTGCCTTTACCATTCAGGATACCGTGCTGAATAGCCGCTGTAACGTTACGCCCCCCGACAATTTCCGCCTGCTGGATCAGCTTTTTGAAGCGGGCAAAATCGATTATGACTATCGCGGCACGGGCATTGAGGGCGAAAGACACGTAAAGCCCGTCTGGGGAGAGAACGGATGACGGTACGCGCCTTTACCGAAGCCGACCGCCCTTTTCTGCGCACGCTGTTTCTGGCCGCCCGCAAGGCGAACTGGCACTGGCTTGACGGCAGCGCCTGGCAGCTGGAGGATTTCGACCGCGTAACGCTGGGCGAACGCATCCTGGTCGCCGAGCACGACGGCCACCGCACGGGCTTTGCCGCGCTGCTGCCCGCCGATAATTTTTTGCACAGTTTATTTGTCGACCCGGCGTGTCAGGGTCAGGGTATTGGCAGCGAGCTGCTGGAGGCGGTGCAGGCCGGCTTCACGTCGACCGGCGCGCTAAAGTGCCTTAAGGCAAACGACCGGGCGCTGGCTTTTTATCAGGGTCACGGCTGGCAGGTTATCAGCAGCGGTGAAGGCGAACAGGGAGAATATCTGCTGCTGCACTACGTGCTGTAAAAGAAAACGGGCGCCTGGTGCGCCCGTATCGCACATTTGCCGTCAGACTACACGGAAAGCGATATCGTCCGGGATCACTTCGCCATCCCAGTAGAGCTGTGCGGCGACCTGGCCTGCCAGCTGGCGATACAGCCAGGTAAATTCGCTGTCGGGACGGCGCACCACCGTCGGCATTCCGTCGTCCAGATCCTCGCGCAGCGTGATGTGCAGCGGCAGCTGGCTCAGCAGGCGCGTGTGATACTGTTCCGCCAGCGCCAGCGCGCCGCCGCTGCCGAAAATCGGCTCGTGATGACCGCAGTTGCTGCACACGTGCACGCTCATGTTCTCGACGATGCCCAGCACCGGCACGCTGACCTTTTCAAACATCACAATCCCCTTACGGGCGTCGATCAGCGCGATATCCTGCGGCGTGGTCACCACCAGCGCGCCGGTCACCGGCACGTTTTGCGCCAGCGTCAGCTGAATATCGCCCGTGCCTGGCGGCATATCCAGGATCAGGTAGTCCAGATCCGGCCACAGCGTTTCGTTCAGCAGCTGCATCAGCGCCTTGCTGGCCATCGGCCCGCGCCACACCATCGCGTTGTCATCGGTCACCAGATAGCCGATAGAGTTGGTCGCCAGCCCGTGCGCCATAATCGGCGCCATATGCGTACCGTCCGGCGAGGTAGGCCGTTCGTTTTGCGTGCCGAGCATATCAGGGATCGACGGGCCATAGATATCCGCATCCAGCAGGCCGACTTTCGCGCCTTCGGCCATCAGCGCCAGCGCCAGGTTGACCGCCGTGCTGGATTTGCCGACGCCGCCCTTGCCGGAGCTGACGGCAATAATATTTTTCACGCCCTTTACGCCTGGCTGGTTCTTCACCCTTTTCAGCGTGGCGATATCCAGGCTCAGCTTCCAGCTGATGGCGGTGGCATTAGTCAGGCGCAGCAGCTCCGCGCTGGCGCTCTCCTTTAAGGCTTCAAAGCCGCTGTGCCAGGCGAAAGGCATCAGCAGTTCAATATGCAGGGTGTTGTCCAGCATTGCGCAATGGTGCAGCGCCTTCAGCGCGGTGAGGTTGCGCTGTAGCGTCGGATGTTCAAACGTGGTTAAAACGCCCATCACTATCGCGCGCAGCGCTTCAGGTGAATGTTGGGATTGAGGCATCATCCCGGCTCCTTTTTTTCTGTGACGTTATTCAGAGCATATCAGATAAGGCTGTCGGCGGCAGGCAGTAAAAAACGGCACGGTCGGCGCGGCGTTGTTTACGCAGGCCGGGCCTTTCGGGTAACATCGGAACCCCCTATTTTAAACAGGTATAGCAAGTCTCACTATGACTCAAGTCGCGAAAAAAATATTGGTAACGTGCGCACTCCCTTACGCCAACGGTTCTATTCATCTCGGCCACATGCTCGAGCATATCCAGGCGGATATTTGGGTCCGTTACCAGCGAATGCGCGGCAACGAGGTTTACTTCATCTGCGCCGACGATGCGCACGGTACGCCGATCATGCTGAAAGCTCAGCAGATGGGCATTGCGCCTGAGCAGATGATTGCCGAGATGAGTCAGGAACATCAGAATGACTTCGCCGGTTTCAATATCAGCTACGATAACTACCACTCCACGCACAGCGAGGAGAACCGCGAGCTGTCGGAGCTGATCTATACCCGTCTGAAAGAGAACGGTTTTATCAAAAACCGGACTATTTCGCAGCTTTACGACCCGGAAAAAGGCATGTTCCTGCCGGATCGCTTTGTGAAAGGCACCTGCCCGAAATGTAAATCGCCGGATCAGTACGGCGACAACTGCGAAGTGTGCAGCGCCACCTACAGCCCGACCGAGCTGATCGATCCTAAATCCGTGGTGTCCGGCGCGACGCCGGTACTGCGCGACTCCGAGCACTTCTTCTTCGATCTGCCGGAGTTCAGCGCCATGCTACAGGCCTGGACCCGTTCCGGTGCCCTGCAGGAGCAGGTCGCCAACAAGATGCAGGAGTGGTTCGAGTCGGGTCTGCAACAGTGGGATATCTCACGCGATGCGCCCTACTTCGGCTTTGAAATTCCGGGCGCGCCGGGCAAATATTTCTACGTCTGGCTGGATGCGCCTATCGGCTATATGGGCTCGTTTAAAAATCTCTGCGACAAGCGCGGCGATATTGATTTCGACGCCTTCTGGCAAAAAGACTCCGAGACCGAGCTGTATCACTTTATCGGCAAGGACATCGTCTATTTCCACAGCCTGTTCTGGCCAGCCATGCTGGAAGGCAGCAACTTCCGCAAGCCGAACAACCTGTTTGTCCACGGGTACGTGACGGTTAACGGCGCGAAAATGTCCAAGTCGCGCGGCACCTTCATTAAGGCCAGCACCTGGCTACAGCATCTGGATGCCGACAGCCTGCGCTACTACTATGCCGCCAAGCTCTCTTCGCGCATTGATGATATCGACCTGAATCTGGAAGATTTCGTCCAGCGCGTGAATGCGGATATCGTTAATAAAGTGGTTAACCTGGCGTCCCGTAACGCCGGATTTATCAACAAGCGCTTTGGCGGCAAGCTGTCCGCCGAGCTGGCCGATCCGGCGCTGTATCAATCCTTTGTGGACGCCTCCGCCAGCATTGCGGAAGCCTGGCAGAGCCGTGAGTTTGGCCGTGCGGTGCGTGAAATCATGGCGATGGCGGACGTAGCGAACCGCTACGTTGACGAGCAGGCGCCGTGGGTGGTGGCGAAGCAGGAAGGCCGCGATGCCGACCTGCAGGCGATCTGCTCAATGGGCATCAATATGTTCCGCGTGCTGATGACCTGGCTGAAGCCGGTGCTGCCTTCGCTGAGCGAGCGCGCCGAAGCCTTCCTGAACCAGGAGCTGAGCTGGGACGGTATTGCGCAGCCGCTGCGCGATCACACGCTTTCCGCCTTTAAAGCGCTGTACAACCGCGTCGAGATGGACAAGGTCAACGCGCTGATCGAGGCCTCGAAAGAGGACGCGGCGGCGGCGAACAAACCGGCGCTGACCGGCCCGCTGGCGGACGATCCGATTCAGGAAACCATTACGTTTGACGACTTTGCCAAAGTGGATATGCGTATCGCGCTGATCCAGAACGCCGAGTTTGTCGAAGGCTCCGATAAGCTGCTGCGCCTGACGCTGGATCTGGGCGGCGAAACCCGCAACATTTTCTCCGGCATTCGTACCGCCTATCCGGATCCGTCGGTGCTGGTAGGCCGCCTGACCATGATGGTGGCTAACCTGGCGCCGCGTAAGATGCGCTTCGGCATCTCGGAAGGTATGGTGATGGCCGCCGGCCCTGGCGGCAAAGAGATCTTCCTGCTGTCGCCGGACAGCGGCGCTCAGCCGGGAATGCAGGTGAAATAAGCAACGGAGACGGGCGAAGCGATTCGCCCGTTTTTTTGCGGCCCACTGTGATCTCTGGCACAAATCTCCTGCCGATCGTATGATTAATGCGTTGCAAAACCGGAGCTTATCATGCGTACCGTACTGTTGATCCTCTGGCGCTATCTGCGCGCCTTTCTGATTATCTATCTCTGCCTCTATGCCGGAAACGCGCTGGGGCTGCTGCTGCCGGTCACGATCCCGGGCAGCATTATCGGTATGCTGATCCTGTTTTTTCTGCTGGCTTTTCAACTGGTTCCACCCGACTGGATCAGGCCCGGCAGCCTGCTCCTGATCCGCTATATGGCGCTGCTGTTTGTGCCGATCAGCGTCGGCGTGATGAGCTATACCGACCTGCTCAGCGCGCAGTTCGGCCCGATAGTGGTTTCCTGCGTGGTCAGCACCTTTATTGTTTTGCTGACCGTGGGGCTGGCTTCGCACCAGCTGCATGGCAAAGTGAAAGGAACAGGCGATGAGTGATATCTGGTGGTCTCTGCCGCTGACCATGCTGGTCTTTTTCGGCGCTCGCCGGGTGGCGGCGAAGGTGAAAATTTCCCTGCTCAATCCGTTGCTGATCTCCATGGCGGTCATCATTCCGCTGCTGCTGCTGATGCAGATGCCCTACGCCCGCTATTTTCAGGGCAGCGCGATCCTGAACCAGCTGTTGCAGCCCGCCGTGGTGGCGCTGGCGCTGCCGCTGTATGAACAGATGCATCAGATCCGCGCGCGCTGGAAGTCAATTATCGGCGTCTGCTTTATCGGCAGCATGACGGCGATGATTTCCGGTACGGCTATCGCGCTGTGGATGGGCGCCACGCCGCAGATAGCGGCGACTATTATGCCTAAATCCGTGACCACGCCGATTGCCATGGCGGTTTCCGCCACGCTGGGCGGCATTCCGGCCATCAGCGCCATTTGCGTGCTGATTGCGGGCGTACTCGGCGCGGTTTTCGGTCATATGCTGCTTAACCTGCTGAAGATCCGCAGCAAGGCCTCGCGCGGTCTGGCGATCGGCAACGCTTCTCACGCGCTGGGTACGGCGCGCTGCTCGGAGCTGGATTACCAGGAAGGCGCCTACAGCTCGCTGGCGCTGGTGATCTGCGGCATTATCACTTCGCTGCTGGCACCGTTTCTTTTTCCGCTACTGATGCATTTCTGGCGATAAAACTTGCGATGCGTCGCGCATTTTGTGGTTCTCTTTCATAAATTGCATAATCTGTGTGATTATAATCACATACATTAGCCTGGCTGCCCGCCAGAATAAGCGGCCACTTATGCAAGAGAAGCCACTATGCAACCACGTTTTCAAGCGGCTTTCGCCGCGCTGCCTTCCCCGCTGCAGGCGGCGTTGCAGCCTTTGCTGACCGACACCTTTCCCGCTTTTTTTACCCCAGAACAAATGGCCGCCATCAGAACCGAAACCGGTCTGGACAACCGCGAACTTACCTTTGCGCTGCTGCCGCTGGCGGCCGCCTGTGCCGTCGCGCCGCTGTCGCGCTTTAACGTCGGCGCGCTGGCGCTGGGCCGCAGCGGCCATCTCTATTTTGGCGCAAACATGGAGTTTTCCGGCGCGACCATGCAGCAAACCGTCCACGCCGAACAGAGCGCGGTAACCCATGCCTGGCTGCGCGGCGAAAAAGGTCTTGAGGCGATTACCGTCAACTACACGCCCTGCGGCCACTGCCGCCAGTTTATGAACGAGCTGAACAGCGGCACCGCGCTGCGCATTCATCTGCCGGGACGCGAACCGGCGACGCTGGGCGATTACCTGCCAGATGCTTTCGGCCCGCGCGATTTAGCGATTGAGACGCTGCTGCTGGACGAGGTCGATCACGGCCTGACCATTACCGGCGACGCGCTGGTCAGGGCCGCGCTTGAGGCGGCTAACCGCAGCCATGCGCCTTACTCGCAGGCGTTAAGCGGCGTGGCGCTGCAAATGGCCGACGGCGCGATTTTTGCCGGCAGCTATGCGGAAAACGCCGCCTTTAACCCAAGCCTGCCGCCGCTGCAGGCCGCGCTGATCCTGCTGAACCTTGCAGGCTACGACGTGCTGCAAATTCAGCGCGCCGTGCTGGCGGAAGCGCCCGATGCCCGCCTTATCCAGCGACAGGCAACCGCCGCGACGCTTCAGGCGCTGGGCTGCGCGACGTTGCAAACCGTGCCGCTGCGCTGATCCGCTTCGCCAGCCCGCAAGCCCCGCTGCCGGCTGGCTTTTTATTGCCAAAAAAGTGCCCGCATTTGTTATAAGCTGTTAACAAATGCTGTACTTTCGGATGAATTATTTTAGGATTGGGCCACTACCGATCCCAGTGAGCATTGATTACATGGAACTCGACTACGAAAGTAAACGCCCTCTCTACATTCCCTACGCTGGCCCTATCCTGCTGGAATTTCCGCTGTTGAATAAGGGCAGCGCCTTCTCTATAGAAGAACGCAATGACTTTAACCTGAACGGTCTGCTGCCCGAGACGGTGGAAACCATTGAAGAGCAGGCCCAGCGCGCCTGGCGTCAGTTTCAGGATTTCAAAAACGCCAACGACAAGCACGTTTATCTGCGCAACATTCAGGACACCAACGAAACGCTGTTCTACCGCCTGCTGGATAATCATCTTGAAGAGATGATGCCGATTATCTATACCCCGACCGTCGGCGCGGCCTGTGAACACTTTTCTGAAATCTATCGTCGCGCGCGCGGGCTGTTTATCTCCTATCCGAACCGCGCCAGCATTGAAGATATGCTGCAAAACGCCACCAAGCAGAACGTGAAGGTCATCGTAGTCACCGACGGCGAGCGTATTCTTGGCCTGGGCGATCAGGGCATCGGCGGCATGGGCATTCCTATCGGCAAGCTGTCGCTGTATACCGCCTGCGGCGGCATCAGCCCGGCCTATACGCTGCCGGTGGTGCTGGACGTCGGCACCAACAACCAGCAGCTGCTGAACGATCCGCTCTATATGGGCTGGCGTCATCCGCGTATCACCGGCGAAGAGTACGATAACTTCGTTAATGAATTTATCCAGGCGGTAAAAAGCCGCTGGCCAAACGTGCTGCTGCAGTTTGAGGATTTCGCGCAGAAAAACGCCATGCCGCTGCTGGAGCGCTATCGCGATGAAGTCTGCTGCTTTAATGACGATATCCAGGGCACCGCCGCCGTCACGCTGGGCACGCTGATCGCCGCCAGCCGCGCAGCAGGCAGCAAAATGAGCGAGCAGAAAGTAGTGTTTTTGGGCGCGGGGTCTGCCGGCTGCGGCATCGCCGAGCAGATTATCGCGCAGATGAAATCAGAAGGTCTGAGCGACGAAGAAGCCCGCGCGCGCGTCTTTATGGTGGATCGCTTCGGCCTGCTCACCGACAAGCAGCCAAACCTGCTCAGCTTCCAGAGCAAGCTGGTGCAGAAGAGCGAGGATCTGGCCGACTGGGATTCCAGTTCCGATTCCCTGTCGCTGCTGGACGTGGTGCGTAACGCGCGCCCGGATATTCTGATCGGCGTTTCCGGCCAGCCCGGCCTGTTCAGCGAAGAGATTATCCGCGAGATGCACAAGCACTGCGCGCGCCCAATCGTCATGCCGCTCTCCAACCCGACCTCCCGCGTGGAAGCAACGCCGCAGGATATTATGGCGTGGACCGACGGTGCCGCGCTGGTCGCGACCGGCAGCCCGTTCGCGCCGGTCACCTGGAAAGAGCAAACGTTCCCGATCGCGCAGTGCAACAACTCCTATATCTTCCCCGGCATCGGCCTGGGCGTGATCGCTTCGGGCGCCACCCGCGTGACCGACAGTATGCTGATGGCCGCCAGCCGCGCGCTGGCCGACTGTTCACCGCTGGTCAACGACGGCGCTGGCCCGGTGCTGCCGGAAGTGAAAGATATTCAGGGCGTGTCGAAAATAATTGCGATGGCCGTAGGCAAAGCGGCGCAGCTGGCCGGCGTGGCGGTGGTCACCTCGGAAGATGTGCTGTCCAAAGCGATTGCCGCCAATTTCTGGTTGCCGCAGTACCGTAACTATCGCCGTACTTCTATTTAATACCGCTGACCGGGCGCGCCGTGCGCCCGGTTTTTATCCCCTTTCCACAGCGTTTGACGATTTTGTGCAAAAAGCCGCCAGCCGGTGCGCTACCGCTTGCTTCACCTCGTCGGGTACAGTAGCCTTGAGCCACCTTTTCGGCTTCAGTCTGAGTACCGTACGGCATGATAAAACGCTTGATCTACGGCCTGATTATCATCGTTACCCTGATGGTAATAACCGCGCTCGGCCTGGATCGCTGGATAAGCGTCAAAACCGCGCCTTACGTCTACGATAATCTCAAATCCCTGCCCCATCGTCAGGTCGGCGTCGTATTAGGCACGGCAAAATATTATCGTACCGGCGTCATCAATCAGTATTACCTTTATCGGATGCAGGGCGCGCTCAACGCCTATAACAGCGGCAAGGTTAACTATCTGCTGCTGAGCGGCGATAATGCGCAGCAAAGCTACAACGAGCCGATGACCATGCGGCGGGATTTGATTGCCGCCGGCGTGGCGCCTGCCGATATTGTGCTGGATTACGCCGGCTTCCGTACGCTGGATTCTATCGTGCGCACGCGCAAGGTCTTCGACACCAACGACTTCATCATCATCACCCAGCGTTTCCACTGCGAGCGCGCGCTGTTTATTGCGCTGCATATGGGCATTCAGGCGCAGTGTTACGCGGTGCCCTCGCCGAAAAACATGCTGAATATCCGCACCAGGGAAGTGGCGGCTCGCCTGGGCGCGCTGGCCGATCTGTATCTGATGAAGCGCGAACCGCGCTTTTTGGGGCCGCTGGTGCCGATCCCGGCGCGGCACGAAGTCCCGGAAGATGCGCAGAGCTATCCGGCGGTCACGCCTGAACAGCTGCTGGAGCTGGAACAAAAAATGAAGGCGGATGCCCGTCCGCCAGCGTGACATGCCGCCGTTAACGCACTGATTGTTATGAACCTGCCCGCTTCTTCTGTCAGTCTGTCTGCCGAATAGATCACTAAACGTTAACAGGAGAGACAAATGGATCTGAACTTGAAGGATCGTCGCGTACTGGTCAGCGGCGGCTCGCGCGGCATTGGACGAGCAATTGTGGAATGCTTTCTTGCCGAAGGCGCACGGGTGGAGTTTTGCGCGCGCAGCCCTGAAGGCGTGCAGGAAGCGCAACAGGCGCTGGGTTCACGCGCAAACGGCACGGCGGTCGATGTCACCTCCCCAGAGCAGATGCAAACATGGATTCAGGAAGCGGCGAACCGCCTTGGCGGGCTGGATATTATCGTGCCTAACGTCAGCGCGCTGGCGGCAGGCAGCGATCCGGACGTGTGGCGTAAAGCGTTCGACACCGACCTGATGGGCACCGTAACGATGGTGCAGGGCGCCCTTCCTTACCTGAAAAAATCCTCTGCTGCATCTATCGTGCTGATCTCCAGCGTGGCGGGACGCGAGGTCGATATGTTTGCCGAGCCGTACGGCATTATGAAAGCGGCGCTGATCCATTACGGCAAAACCTTATCGGAACGCCACGCGGCAGATGGCATTCGCGTGAATACCGTTTCGCCGGGCAACGTTTATTTCAGTGAAGGCGTGTGGGGCGATATTGAACGCAACCAGCCGGAAACCTTTGCCAAATGCCTGGCGGCGAATCCGCTGGGAAGAATGGCGACGCCGCAGGAAGTAGCGAAAGCCACGGTGTTTCTTGCCAGCGAGGCGGCCAGTTTCACCACCGGCACTAATCTCCTGGTGGACGGCGGGCTGACCAAAGGCGTGCAGTTCTGACAGGAAAAAGAGAAAGGCCGGGCTGGCCTTTCTCTATAGAAGCACACTATTTCTTGCGGGCGTATTTCAGGGAGTCGAGCGCCACGGCGAAAATAATGATGCCGCCTTTGATAATGTACTGCCAGTAAGGGTTAACGCCGATATAGGTCAGGCCGTAGTTGATAACGGTGAAAATCAGCACGCCCGTTACCACACCGGCCACGGTGCCCACGCCGCCGGCGAAGGAGACGCCGCCTACTACGCAGGCCGCAATCGCATCCAGCTCGTACATAAAGCCCAGGTTATTGGTTGCCGAGCCGATACGTCCCGCTTCCAGCATCCCGCCGAAGGCGTAGAACACGCCGGAAAGCGCATAAATCAGGATCAGGTTGAAGTTAACGTTCACGCCCGACACTTTTGCCGCTTCCGGGTTGCCGCCGATAGCAAAGATGTTTTTGCCAAAGCGGGTCTTGTTCCACAAAATCCAGACAAAGAAGATAGCAATAGCCGCATAGAACGTAATGTAGGAGAGCTTGAAGTCGCCCAGGCGAATAAAGCCCTGCGCAAAGGTCGAGAATTTCTCATCGAACCCGGCGATCGGCGAAGCGCCTACATAGTCGTAATAAAGCGAGTTAATGCCGTAAACGATAATCATCGTGCCCAGCGTGGTGATAAAAGGCGTCACCTTCAGATAGGCGATGATCACGCCGTTGATCAGGCCAATCAGGCCGCCGACAACGCAGACAATCAGGATAACCAGCGGGATCGGCACGGTATCCATATGTGGAAACACCTTGTTGGCGTTATCCATCGCCTGGAGCAGCGTCGCCGCCACTACCGCGGCCAGACCAACCTGACGACCGGCGGAAAGGTCGGTGCCCTGCGTTACAATCAGCCCGGCCACGCCAAGCGCAATAATAATGCGCACGGAGGACTGGGTCAGAATATTACTCAGGTTCATCAGGCTTAAAAATGTCGGATCCTGGAAAATAATAATCGCCAGCAGAACCAGCAACACAACATAGATGCCACCCTCTTTCAGCCAGGTGAGCGCATTCTTCTTATTCACAGCATTCATGGACAGCCCTTACCTCATTAAAGGTGCTTGGATGCTAAACGTAATATTTCGTTTTGCGTGGTAGTTTTGGTTTCGACAATGCCTGCGACCATGCCGTTGCTCATGACCAGGATCCTGTCGGTAATGCCCAGCAGCTCCGGCATTTCGGAAGAGATAATAATGATGCCCTTCTCTTTTTTCGCCAGATCGGAAATCAGCTGATAAATTTCAAACTTTGCGCCGACGTCGATGCCGCGCGTCGGTTCGTCCAGCATTAATATTTCCGGCTGGGTTAACAGCCAGCGGCCAATAATGACTTTCTGCTGGTTGCCGCCCGAAAGCGAGCCGATAGAGGTCGCGTGTCCCGGTGTTTTTACCCGCATGGCATCGATAACCCATTGGGTATCGCTTTTCATCCGGTTATTATCCAGCAGGCCAATCGAGTTTTTATATTTGCGAATATTTGAAATCAGCGAGTTAAAACCGATATCCAGAAACGCATAAATCCCCGTGGCGCGACGCTCCTCCGTCACCAGCGCAAAGCCGTGATTAATCGCTTCGTTAGCCGAGTTATTGTTGATTTTTTTGCCGTGCAGCTTAATGGTGCCGCCGGACTTTTCGCGGATGCCGAACAGCGTTTCCACGATATCGGTACGTTTAGCCCCCACCAGCCCGGCCACGCCAAGGATTTCGCCCTTGCGCAGATCGAACGAAATATCGCGAATAGACGGCTGGCGCAGTGAGGTAAGGTTACGCACCTCCAGGATAGTTTCGCCCGGCACGTTGGACTTATCCGGGAAGCGCTGGTTCAGCGAGCGCCCTACCATCATGGCGATGATCTTATCCATATCCAGCCCTTCCAGCGGCTGGGTAGCGATCCACTGGCCGTCGCGCAAAATAGTAATTTCGTCGCACAGCTGGAAAATCTCTTCCATCTTGTGGGAGATATAAACTATGCCGCAGCCGCGATCTTTTAATTTACGGATAATAGTGAACAGGTGGTTCACTTCTTTTTCCGTTAATGAAGAGGTCGGCTCGTCCATAATGACAATTTTGGCATCATAAGAGAACGCTTTAGCTATCTCTATCATCTGCATCTGCGAAACGGAAAGGTTAATCACTTTGTCGCGCGGATCGATATCAATATCCAGCTCTTCAAAAATGGCTTTGGTATCGCGATACATTTTATCCTGGTCGACGAAAAAGCCTTTTCGCGGATAGCGGCCCAGCCACATGTTATCCATGACCGTGCGCTGTAAAACCAGGTTTAATTCCTGATGCACCATAGATACGCCGTTTTCCAGCGCCTCTTTGGAACTTTTAAAGTCGATCTCTTTGCCCTGAAAAAGAATGCTTCCCGTGTCTTTGCTATAAATACCAAACAGGCATTTTAATAAAGTCGATTTGCCCGCGCCGTTTTCCCCCATCAGCGCGTGAACCGAATGGGGACGAATTTTTAAATTAACGTTATCTAACGCCTTTACGCCCGGAAAGGACTTGCTGACGTTAGTCATTTCCAGCAGATACTGCCCCTGATCGCTGCTCATAATTCTACCTGGCGGATCGTTTTACGATCGGGCCCGTTCTGCGACGGGCCCGGTAACGGACGCGAGTGCGCCCGGAAAGACTTATTTACTGAACTGAGCGAGGTTCTCTTTATCAACCGGCACATAGGCCACGCGCACCACTTTACCTTCCAGCTTGTAGTTGGTGCCTTCGGTCGCCGGTTTGCCCGCCGCCAGGTTTTTCGCCATTTCAAAAGTGGCTCTGGCCTGGTTTTCCGCATCGTTCAGCACGGTGCCTTCCATCGCGCCGGATTTCACCATCGCCATCGCTTCCGGCAACGCATCCACGCCGAAGACCGGTACGGACGTTTTGTTATGCGCCTTCAGCGCTTCTACCGCGCCCATCGCCATCGCATCGTTATTGGCGATCACCACTTCGATTTTGTTGCCGTTCGGGCCGGAGAGCCACGCGTCCATCTTGTCTTTTGCCTGAGCGGTATCCCACATGGCGGTATCCAGATGCAGCTGCTGCGTTTTCAGGCCGTCTTTATTCAGGGTTTCGATCACGTATTTGGTACGCGCTTCGGCATCCGGGTGGCCCGGCTCGCCTTTCAGCAGCACAAACTGCACCACGCCGTCTTTGTTCAGATCCCAGTTGGCATTGGCTTTCCAGTGTTTCTCAATCAGCTCGCCCTGCTTGACGCCGGACTCTTTAGAATCGGTACCGACATAGTAAGCCTTGTCGTAGCTGGCCAGCGCTTTAGCAGAAGGCTCTTTGTTGAAGAAAACAATCGGAATATCGTTGGCTTTGGCTTTACTGATAACCACCGCCGCCGCCGCCGGATCGACAAGGTTAATCGCCAGCGCCTTCACGCCTTTCGCCACCATCACGTCAATCTGATCGTTTTGCGTTGACTGGCTGTTCTGCGAATCGTTCATCAGCAGCTGAATGCCGCTGCTGTTTTTCGCTTCCTTCTCGATATCCTTGCGCACCACGGACATAAAGTTGTCATCATATTTATAAATGGTTACGCCAATGCGGGTATCGGCCGCCTGCGCCGTTGCGCCAAACATCATGCTGGCAACCAGGGCTGTGAGGGTGAATGCCTTCTTCATTGTTCTCTCCGGTTCTTTGTAGGGTCGGTATGCGTGTGCAGCCGGACCGTGTTGTTATTCTGTCCCGGCCAGGCACGGCCATCTTAGTGAAGCAGATGTTAATTAACTGTGAACTTACTCACGGATTGAAAACGGTTACATGGCGGTATCGTTGCGTATAGTGATCGCCGCCACACTTTGGCAGGGCGCGACGGAATGACGGCGCACCAGCGTTGGCATAAAGCAGTGACCGGCCGACTCGTCCAGCAGGCCCGCCGCGCCTTTCAACGCCAGTTCGGTAGCCAGTTTAGCCATGGAAACAATAGGATAGCGGACGGTCGTCAGCTGCGGGTCGGTATAGCGGGAAATGGGGATATCGTCGAAGCCAATCACCGACAGCTGCTGCGGCACCGCAATGCCGTTATCTTTCAGCGCGGTCAGCGCCCCGGCGGCCATGCTGTCGTTATAGGCGAACACGGCGCTGAGGTGGAGATTACGCCCCAGCAGCTCCACCATCGCCGCCTCTCCGCCCTGCATATCCGGCTCGGCGCTGGCGATCCAGCTTTCGGCAGGCTGGGTAGCCTGCTCGGCCAGCGCCTGCCGCCAGCCCGCGCGTCGCTGGTCTGTATCTTCGATAGTATGGCTCGACCCCAGATAACCGATGCGCCGGTGGCCCTGCTGTTGCAACATGCGCATCGCCATCAGCGCGCCGCTGACGTTGTCCAGGCAGACGCAGCGGTGCGCGTAGCCCGGCACTACGCGGTTGATCAGCACCATGCCGGGCACCTGATCCATCAGCGAGGCCAGCTCGTCGTCTGCCAGGGCTTTGGCATGAACGATCAGCGCGCCGCAACGCTGACGGATCAGCACCTCGATAGCGTGCCGCTCTTTGTCCGCCTGATGATAGGAGTTGTTGATAAGTACGTGTTTTTGCATACGCTGCGCGACGGTATCCACCGCTTTGACCAGCGCGCCGAAGAAGGGATCGGAGACGTCCATCACCACCACGCCGATGGTATCGCTGACCTGGGAAGCCAGCGCCTGCGCGTTGGCGTTGGGTCGGTAGCCCAGCTGGCCGACGATGCCCAGCACTTTTTCCCGCGTTTCCTGTGTGACCGCCGCGCTGTGGTTAAGCACGCGTGAAACCGTCGCCACCGACACGCCAGCCTCACGGGCTACATCGCGAATGGTGATCATGGCTGACTGCCTGTGGAAGATAAGGTTTGCATAGCCCTCCCGGATGCGTTGTTTGCGGGGCTATTCTGACAAAGGGCAAGGCAAGACTGCGTGAATCAGGTCACACTGATGAAAACGGTTACATCCCTTTCCGTCACATTTGTGACGCTTATCATTTTTGTAACATTACGTCGCGGCTGCTCAGACGGGTGAGCTGACGCCAGCACCATTCGACCGGCCCCTGGCGGAAATAGCGCAGCCAGCACAGCGAAAAGAGGAGATTTACCAGCCAGACCAGCAGCACTACCACCAGCAGCTGCGGCCGATCGAGCCGGTTGAACCAGCCGAAATGGTTAAAAAGCGTGGTGCAAAGCAGCGTTTGCAGTAAATAGTTGCTCAGCGCCATCCGCCCTACGCTGCTGATGGCGCGCGTGAGGGTAAAACGGGCCAGCGTAGGCCAGAAACCAAAGCAAAGCGCGGCATAGCCGATAGCCTGAAGCGGCGCGCTCAGCTCGCGCGGCAGCTGTAAATAGAACGCTGACGGATAAAATGCCCAGCCGCAAGCCCACTGCAGATAAATGCCCGGTATTTCGATGATGGCCGCCAGCAGCAGCAGCATCAGCGCAGTGCGCCGGTAGTGGGTCAGGCTCCAGCGCCCCTGTAGCCAGCCGCTGCGCATCAAGGCGCCGCCAATCAGCATCAGGCCGGCCAGCTGCCAGCCGTACTGCGCCGCCAGCGACAGCAGGCCTGACGAGAGCAGATCGAGACGGTTGCGCACCGCTTCCCAACCGCCGTGGGTTTTCCAGAAGGTTTCATACTGAATATCCGCCGCCCCCGCCAGCCAGGAATTGTTAGGCTGATGGCCCGACAGCAGGCCGAACACCAGCAGCACGCCGCAGCCCACGATATAAAGCATCACGCCGGTATTAAACAGCTGCCGCGTCGAGGAGACGTCGCGGATCATCCGCCAGGCTACCAGCCCAATCAGCCCGTAATCCAGCAGGATGTCCCCTTCCCAGAACAGCAGACAGTGCAGAAAACCGAGCAGCACCAGCCAGCTCAGGCGCGCCTGTAGCCAGCGTTTGCCGCGCGAAAGCAGCAATTGCAAGCCGCCGCCAAACAGCAGCGCAAACAGCGCGAGGAATTTCAGCTGGGCAAAGAAATCGATCAGCGCCCACGTCCAGGCATCGCCCGGCGTAACGCTGCCCTGCCACGCCGGGTTCAGATAGGCGGCGCCCGGCAGACCGAAGGCGTTAATGTTGAGCAGCAGGATCCCCAGAATGGCGATGCCCCGAATAAAATCCAGCGTCTGAATACGAGGCATCGGCAGGCCCTGACTGTGGTGAAGGGTAACAACTGGCTACGACGGCGCGCCGTAGCTTAGCTGTGGCGAACGGCGCGCAGAAACTCCTGACGGGTGTTCTGGCTGGATTTGAACAGGCCGCCCAGTGAAGTGGTGGTGGTGGCGCTGGTCGCATCACGAATGCCGCGCGCTTTTACGCAGTAGTGCACCGCGTCGATGGAAACCGCGACGTTATTGGTGCCAAGCAGCGTTTGCAGCGCAACCAGGATCTGCTGGGTCAGCCTTTCCTGTACCTGTGGACGGGAAGAGAAAAACTGCACGATGCGGTTAATCTTCGACAGGCCAATCACTTTATCTTTCGGGATATAGGCTACCGTCGCTTTGCCGTCGATGATCACAAAGTGGTGCTCGCAGGTGCTGGTCAGCGTGATATCCCGCACCGTCACCATTTCGTCCACCTTCATTTTGTTTTCAATCAGGGTGATTTTCGGGAAGTTGGCGTAGTCCAGGCCGGAGAACACCTCATTCACATACATCTTAGCGATGCGGTGCGGCGTTTCCATCAGGCTGTCATCTTCTAAATCAAGATTAAGCAGCTGCATGACTTCGGTCATGTGCCCGGCGATCAGCCGCCTGCGGGTTTCGTCATCCATATCACGCGCAGGCGAGCGTAGGGGTGTTTCCAGTCCACGCGCAAGCAGCGCTTCGTGAACAAGTGTGGCTTCCTGACTTAACGTAGCCATGGCGATCTATTCTCCAGCAGGTGTAACGCCGGTCCCGACGGGACCGGTACAATTTCAGAGGGCGTATTTTGGTACACAACGCGTCGTTAATCCAGCGAATCAAGCTAAACCACCCTGAAACTGTTTCATGCAGCACCGGGATCGCGCCGCCAGACCAGCAGCCCGGCCACCAGCAGTCCCGCGCCCGCGACGTAAAGCGCTGGCTCGAGGCGATGGGTAAAAGTGGTGGAAAGTGCGGAAACCAGCGGCCCGGCCAGCTGGCCGATAGCGTAACCGGTGGTCAGCAGACCCGCCATATACCGGCTATGGCGTGGCGCCATCTCGCGGGCATATTGCAGCGAAAGCGACACCAGGTTAAGAAAGCCAATGCCCATCAGTATTGAACCGACCACCAGCCCGCTCAAACCCGGCACCACGGCGGCGCACAGCACGCCCAGCGCCTGCGCCCACAGGTTAAACGCCAGCCGCGTATTGGATGAACCGATATGCCGCATAACAATGCCCAGCCCGACGCCTAACACCGCCGTGCCGCCAAAAATGGGCCAGACAAACTGCGCAAAAGCGCTGGCAGGGAAACGGGCCGCCGCCATCTGCGACAGAAACGTGGCGGGAATGATGTAGCCAAAGCCGGCCAGGCTGTAGCTCCAGACCAGCTTTTTCAGCCCGCTGGTCAGCACCAGCGGTTCCGGCGTGGTTTCGGGCCGGTGCAGCTCGCCTTTACGCGGCAGGAAACGAAAAATAAGAGAAGCCAGCACCAGCGCCAGCACGCCATAGGCGCACCAGGCCTGCGCGGCGCTGACCTGGCGTGCGTGAAGAAACACGGCCAGCAGCCCGCTCAGAAAGATGCCCATGCCCGGCCCGGCGAAGACGGCGGCGCTTAAGCCGGGACGGCCATATTTATGCAGCTGCTCGTTGCTCCATGCCGCTACCAGCACCATCGCCCAGCCGCTGGCCCAGCCGATCGCAAAGCGCACCACGCCGTGCAGCCAGGCATCGGACACGCAGGCGGAAAGCAGCGTCAGGATCACCGCGCCGCCGATGCCTGCCTTAAGCCTGGCCTCCACGTGCGTGGTCGTCCGCATCGCGTTCCAGGAGCCGCAGAGGTAGCCCAGGTAGTTGAAGGCCGCGACCACCGCCGCGCTGGTCAGCGTCAGCTGATGCTCCGTAATCATCAGCGGCACCTGCGGCGTAAAGGTAAACCGCCCAATGCCCATCGCGACAATCAGCGCAATAAAAGCGCTTAGCGCTACCCGTATTGCCATTTGTTCTCCCTTCCGGCTTTATCCGGCTTGATGAAAGTGTTGCAGTCAGTCTGCATCATGGATAGACTTACAAAAAGTGAATAATACAAACCAACTTGTTTACGAAAAGAGAATAAATGGATCTGACCCAGCTTAAAATGTTCTGCGCGGTAGCGGAGACCGGTTCGCTGGCGCGCGCCGCCGAACAGCTGCATCGCGTGCCGTCCAACCTGACGACCAGGCTGCGCCAGCTGGAGCAGGAAACGGGCATCGATCTTTTTATCCGCGAAAAGCAGCGCCTGCGGCTGTCGCCGATGGGCCATAATTTTTTGTGCTATGCGCAGCGGATCCTGGCGCTCAGCGAGGAAGCGCTGGCAATGACGCACAACGGCGAGCCTGGCGGCATATTTGCGCTGGGATCGATGGAGAGCACCGCCGCTGTCCACCTGCCCTCTTTATTGTCAACCTACCATCAGCGCTATCCTGAGGTCACGCTGTCGCTGGTCACCGGTACCTCGGGTGAAATCATTGAGCAGGTGCGGAAAGGCACGCTGGCCGCCGCGCTGGCCGAAGGCCCGGTCGTGGCCGACGAGCTGAACAGCTGCAAAACCTTTAGCGAGCGCATGGTGCTGATCAGCAACCTGCACCATGCGCCCATTCAGCGCCCTGAAGATGCCGCAGGCGATACGCTGTTCGCCTTCCGTCCCGGCTGCTCTTACCGTCTTCGTTTAGAAAACTGGTTTCGTCAGGCGGGGATTTCACCCGGCCCGTTTATGGAGATCCAGTCCTATCACGCCATGCTGGCCTGCGTAGCCAGCGGCGCCGGGCTGGCGATACTGCCGGAATCGGTGCTGGAAAGGATCGCCGCGCCGGGCCAGGTGCAAAAACATGCGCTGCCTGCGGATATCAGCGAGACCACGACTTACCTGGTGTGGCGTCGGGATGCGTTTACCCCCAACGTCAAGGCGCTGAAGTACCTGATTATAGAGCAATCCCCGGACGATGAAATTCAGCCATAATTAAATGGTTTGAGCGGCGTCAGGCCGCTCGCCAGATCCCTGCCAAATGGCAACCTCTACAAGGAATAAACTGATATGCAGATGATTAAAACTCGCGCCGCTGTTGCCTGGGCCGCCGGCGAGCCGCTGTCGATTGAAGAAGTCGACCTGATGCCGCCGCAGAAAGGCGAAGTGCTGGTACGCATCGTCGCGACCGGCGTCTGCCACACCGATGCCTATACCCTTTCAGGAAAAGATCCTGAGGGCGTGTTCCCGGCTATTCTGGGCCACGAAGGCGGCGGTATTGTCGAAGCGGTTGGCGAAGGCGTTACCAGCGTGGCGGTCGGCGATCACGTCATTCCGCTGTACACGCCGGAATGCGGCAAATGTAAGTTCTGCCTCTCCGGCAAAACCAACCTGTGCCAGGCTATCCGCGCCACCCAGGGCAAAGGGCTAATGCCGGACGGCACCACCCGTTTCTTTAAGGACGGCAAGCCGATTTTCCACTATATGGGCACCTCGACCTTCTCTGAGTACACCGTTATCCCGGAAATTTCACTGGCGAAAATCAGTAAAGAAGCGCCGCTGGAAGAAGTTTGCCTGCTGGGCTGCGGCGTCACCACCGGTATGGGCGCGGTGATGAACACGGCCAAGGTAAAAGAAGGCGATACCGTGGCGATCTTCGGTCTGGGCGGCATCGGCCTTTCGGCGATTATCGGCGCGAAGATGGCGAAAGCGGGCCGGATTATCGGTATCGATCTCAATACCAGCAAGTTCGATCTCGCCAGAAAGCTGGGCGCCACCGACCTGGTTAATCCAAAAGATTACGATAAGCCCATTCAGGATGTGATTGTTGAAATGACCGATGGCGGCGTCGATTTCTCCTTTGAGTGCATCGGCAACGTTAACGTGATGCGTTCCGCGCTGGAGTGCTGCCACAAAGGCTGGGGCGAGTCCGTGATTATCGGCGTGGCTGGTGCAGGCGAAGAGATTTCTACCCGCCCGTTCCAGCTGGTGACCGGACGCGTCTGGCGCGGCTCCGCGTTTGGCGGCGTGAAAGGCCGCTCGGAGCTGCCGGGGATCGTCCAGCGCTACCTGGATGGTGAATTCCAGCTGAATGATTTCATCACCCACAATATGCCGCTGGAAGAGATCAACGACGCGTTCGATCTGATGCACGAAGGGAAATCTATCCGTTCCGTGGTGCATTTTTCTAAATAAGGAGACAAGGATGGTATCCACCCTGGAGTTACTGGAAGAACACCGCATGTTTGGCGGCTGGCAGCAGCGCTATCGCCACCAGTCGGCCACGCTGAACTGCTCTATGACCTTCAGCATTTTTTTGCCGGGTCCGAAAGGCGATACCGCCCCGCCGGTGCTCTGGTTTCTGGCCGGGCTGACCTGTAGCGACGAGAATTTCTCGACCAAAGCGGGCGCGCAGCGCGCGGCGGCAGAGCTGGGTCTGGTGCTGGTGATGCCGGATACCAGCCCGCGCGGCGAAGTGGTGCCCAACGACGAAGCCTACGATCTGGGCCAGGGTGCCGGATTCTATCTGAACGCGACCCAGGCGCCGTGGGATGCGCATTTTCGGATGTACGACTACCTGACGGAAGAGCTGCCCGCGCTGATTGCCGGCAACTTTAACGTCAGCGATAAGCAGGCGATTATGGGCCATTCTATGGGCGGTCACGGCGCGCTGATGCTGGCGCTGCGTAATCCGCAGCGCTATGTTTCGGCCTCCGCCTTTGCGCCGATCGTTAATCCAACGCAGGTGCCGTGGGGCGAAAAAGCCTTTACGGCCTATCTGGGCGAGGATCGCGCGCTGTGGGAAGCCTGGGACAGCTGTCTGCTGATGCAGCAGGCGACGCAT
The DNA here is from genome assembly GCF_054057575.1 of Erwinia sp. TECH1. Taxonomy (NCBI): domain Bacteria; kingdom Pseudomonadati; phylum Pseudomonadota; class Gammaproteobacteria; order Enterobacterales; family Erwiniaceae; genus Erwinia; species Erwinia sp. TECH1. The sequence continues at coordinate 3,194,716 of NZ_JBSRZK010000001.1, forward strand.
CCGCTGCCGATGCTGCTGGATCAGGGCGACAGCGATCAGTTCCTCGCCGATCAGCTGCGCCCGGAACGGCTGGAAGCGGTGGCCAGCGAGAAAAACTATCCGCTGACCGTGCGCATTCAGCCCGGTTACGATCACAGCTACTACTTTATCGCCAGCTTCGTGGAAGATCATCTGCGCTTCCATGCCCGCTATTTGCTGGCGTAACCCTTCAGGGCCGGGATCTTCCCGGCCTTTTTTTTCTTGCGCTCCCCTCAGGATCCGCCCTGCAATAGCAATACATCCTCCTGTCGGCATGGCCATAACCACTTGTAGTGAAGCCGTAATGGTTATTATAATAATGGTTACTATATGGAGCGGAGGCCAGGGAAATGGCGATTTATATCCATAAGCGCCTGGACAAGATGTTTGCAAAAGCTGGCATTGCAGATACCGACCTTTGTCTGGCCGCAAGGGAGATTGAGTGCGGCAACTATGAGGCAGATTTGGGCGGGGGCGTTAAAAAAAAGCGGATTGCTTTGAATGCAGGCAAACGCGGCGGCGCCCGCACAGTGGTATTTTTTAAAAAAGATAACAATCTGTTTTTTTTATGATGGCTGGCTGAAAGACGGTTCGAAAAAAGCGGCAAAAGAGATTGGCGAGGATGAGCTGGAGATTTATAAGAAGCTCGCCAGAGCTTATTTTAAAGCGGATAAAAACATGCTGGATCGACTGAAAGCAAGCGGGACGTTCAGAGAGGTAAAACAATGAAAACGAAACCGGCCGAGTTACATGAGATGCTTGACGATGCTAAAGAGCTACAGGCGCTGGGGCTAATGAGCAATAACGATGTGCAGGAAATCGCTGCCCGCGTCAGCCTGCGTGAGTTTCGTCAACGTATTGCCGCAGTCCGCACCATGTCCGCCAGCGAAATCAAAGCCGTTCGCGCCCGCTGGGGACTGACCCAGGCCACGCTGGCCTATACGTTGGGCATGACGGTAGACAGCGTTTCCAAATGGGAGCGTGGCGAGATTACCCCAAGCGGCCCGGTTCTGCGCATACTGAACACGCTGGCGGTAAAAGGCCCCGATGTTTTCGCTATCTGAGCACAAACGCAGGGTAAAAATCTGAGCGTCAGGGAATTAACAATGATGCGCCAGACAGAGAGGGAAGCAATGCACAAGAGAGCCGGCAAGAAACCGACTCGTCCATTCAGGAAACCGGCTCGCTGACCAGGCCATCAATCAGCACCTGCGGCGTCCCCTGCGAGCAGCGCTCAATACGGCCCCGCACGCCGTATACCTTCGCCAGGCTTTCCGGTGTAATCACCTCTTCCGGCAGACCGTCAGCAATCAGGCCGCCGTTTTGCAGCATCAGCACGTGCTGACCGTGACGCAGAGCGATATTGATATCGTGCACCACGACTACGGTAACGATATTCCGCTTGCTGGTTTCCCGGCGCACTAAATCCATGACGTGGAACTGATAGTTAAGATCCAGCGCGCTTAGCGGCTCGTCCAGCAGCAGCAGCTCCGGGCGACGGATCAGCGACTGCGCCAGGCCAACCAGCTGCTTCTGGCCGCCGGAAAGCTGATCGAGGTAGCTCAGCGCCAGATGCGCGATGCCCAGCCTTTCCAGCAGCGCCATCACTTCCGCCTCGCTCGTCGCGCTACCGCGTGCGCCGGAAGCGCGCTGGGCGACAATAATGGATTCAAGCACGTGCAGATGCACGCCAGCGGGCAGCGACTGCGGCAGGTACACCACTTTTTCCGCCCGGCGGGCAAACGGCTGGCTCAGCAGCTCCGTGCCGTTCAGCCACAGCTCGCCCTGCGCCTGATTCAGTCCGGCAATCGAGCGCAGCAGCGTGGATTTTCCGCAGCCGTTCGGCCCCAGCAGCACGGTGATTTTGCCTCGCGGCAGCAGCGGCACGTTCAGGTTGCTGATAATCTTGCGTTTAGGATAACCGGCGTGAAAGCCTTTAATAGCTAAACCGTCCATCAGACGCTCCCCCGATGACGCAGAATAATGCTCAGGAAGAACGGCACGCCGACCAGAGAAGTGACGATGCCGACCGGGATAATCACGCCGGGCACCAGGTTTTTCGACACCACCGACGCCATTGACAGCACCAGCGCGCCGGTCAGCGCGCTGGCTGGCAGGTAAAAACGGTGATCCTCGCCAAAGATCAGGCGAGCGATATGCGGCGCCACCAGGCCGATAAACCCGATTGGGCCGACAAAAGCCACCGCCAGCGCGGAAAGCACGCTGATGCGCAGCAGCGTGCCCAGCCGCAGGCGGCGCACGTCAATACCAAAACTGACGGCGCGATCTTCGCCCAGGCGCAGCGCGGTGAGCTTCCAGGCGCTCATCATGGAGAACGGCAGAACCAGCAGCAGCGCCAGCGTCAGCACGCCCAGTTTCTCCCAGGAGGCGCGCGCCAGGCTGCCCATCGTCCAGAACACCAGGCCCTGCAACGTATCTTCGCTGGCGATAAACTGCATCATGGATACCAGCGCGTTAAAGGTAAACACCAGCGCGATGCCGAACAGCACCACGCCGGAAGTCGCCACGCGCGTCCAGCGGGTAACGCCGTCCAGCATCAGCGCGGCCAGCAGCGCAAAAATAAAGGCGTTAGCTGAGATAAACCACTGATCCGGGATACCGGGCAAACCGATGCCCAGCACGATAGCCAGCGCGGCGCCAAAGGCGGCGGCGGAAGAGACGCCCAGCGTAAACGGACTGGCCAGCGGGTTATTCAGGATAGTCTGCATTTCCGCCCCGGCCAGCCCCAGCGCCAGCCCGACCACCACTGCCATCAGCGCGTAAGGTAAACGAATATCCCAGACGATAACGCGCGAACCGGCATCCACGCTCTGCGGCGACAGCAGCGTTTGCCACAGCGTTTCCAGCGACAGGCCCGACGGGCCTAAAGTAAAGTCGAACAGCAGCGAAGCGAGGATAGCCAACACCAGCACGCCCATAAAAAACAGGCGGCGGCGCAGCAGATGATGATAACGATCCATCGCGCCTTCGTGCTGTTGGACGCTGGCGTAGCGGTCGGTGTTGTGGGTCACGCTCATGGTTTCTACCTGTCATGGAGTTCGCACCAGGCCGGCTGCAAACCCTGAAAATTAGCAAAGCGGAAAACGTACGGCGCTAACAATAAAGGAAATGATAATAGTTATCAATCCTATATGTAACAGAGTATGTCAAAGAAAAAGGCGCGGAAACCGCGCCTTCACCCTTATTTAAATTTGGGGAACTGCATTTCGCTGTATTTCACAAAGCGCGTGCGCTTCGTCAGCTTGTAGCCGAACCAGATAATCAGGAACAGCGGGATGCCGATATAGGTTGCCGCCGCGCCGTACCAGTCGATGCGATCCGCCAGGAACGCCTGGTAGTTTTGCCCCAGGGTGATGATCAGGCAGAGCACGAAAGCGAAGATCGGCCCCAGCGGGAAGAACTTAGAGCGGTACGGCAGATCGTTGATATCGTAGCCCTGCGAGACAAAGCCGCGACGGAAACGGTAATGGCTGATGGCTATCCCCAGCCAGGCGATAAAACCGGTCATGCCGGAAGTATTCAGCAGCCAGAGATAGACCGTCTGGTTGCCGAACATTGAGGTCAGGAAACAGAGCGCGGCAACCACGGTGGTGGCATACAGCGCATTGCGCGGCACGCCGCCTTTTGACAGCTTGCCAAACATACGCGGCGCTTTGCCTTCGCGCGCCAGCGTAAACAGCATACGGGTCGACGCATACATCCCGGAGTTGCCCGCTGACAGAATAGCGGTGAGGATCACGGCATTCATGATCGCCGCCGCTGAAAGCAGCCCGGCATGTTTAAACACCAGCGTGAACGGGCTGACGCTGATGTCTTTCACATCGTTACGCAGCAGGCTTGGGTCGGTGTAAGGGATAATCAGGCTGATCACCAGGATCGCCAGGATATAAAACAGCAGGATGCGCCAGAAGACCTGACGAACCGAGCGCGGAATATTTTTGGCCGGATCTTCCGATTCGCCTGCGGCGATACCAATCAGTTCCGTTCCCTGGAAGGAGAAGCCGGCAATCATCGCCACGCCGATCATGGCGGAAAAGCCGCCGGAGAAAGGCGCATCGCCGATCTGCCAGTTACCCCAGCCCGCGACCGGCTGGTCGCCGCGCAGAATGCCGAGGATCATCATCACGCCCACTACGATAAAAATCACTACCGTGACCACTTTGATCAGGGAGAACCAGTATTCTGCCTCACCAAAGCCCTTTACCGAGATGTAGTTGAGCAGGAAGATAACGCTCAGAAAGAGTACGCTCCAGATCCAGCCGGGCGTATCGGGGAACCAGTAGGTCATCACCAGCTGCGCGGCAACCAGTTCAATCGCCACGGTCACGGCCCAGTTGTACCAGTAGTTCCAGCCCAGCGCAAAGCCGAAGCCTTCTTCAACGAAGTTGGAGCCATAGGTAGAAAAGGAGCCGGATACCGGCATAAAGGCGGCCAGTTCGCCGAGGCTGGTCATCAGGAAATAGACCATCAGGCCGATCAGGGCATAGGAAAGCAGCGCGCCGCCGGGGCCAGCCTGGGAGATAGTCGCGCCGGAAGCGACAAACAGGCCGGTGCCTATGGAACCGCCGATGGCGATCATCGTCAAATGACGCGCCTTTAGTTTGCGCTGTAATTCAGGCTGTTGTGTTGTTTTTGTGTCATGATCCATTGGTAAATGCTGTGCTCTGGCTAAAATGAGGCGCGATTGTAACAAACTCCTTCGTCAGAAGAAGTCATTCCGCGACGTTATAAGATAGCTTCATGATCTGCGGTGAATTATTAGCGCCTGATTAAGCCCCGTTTTTCTGACTGCTCCGCTTTATTCCGCGCAGTAGCTTAGAAAACGCAGCAGCGCCTTCGAGAGATGCTTCTGCCGATGATGAATACGGTACAGCGTGCGTTTGAGTTTGGGCAGCGGGATCGGCACTTCTTTTAACGTGCCTGCCGCCAGCTGTTCCGCAATAACCCGCCGCGACAGACAGCTGATGCCCATCCCGTGGCGCACGGCATGCTTGATTGCCTCTGAGTTGCCCAGCTCCAGCGCCAGGCTAAACTGCGGCAGATGCGAAAGCAGCAGATAATCGACGATTTCGCGCGTGCCGGAGCCGTGTTCGCGCAGGATCCACGACGCGGCCGCCAGGCTTTCCAGCGTTACCGGCTGACGCAGAATAGCCGCGTCGGCGGCGGCAAAAACCACCAGCTCATCTTCCAGCCAGGGTTCGCCAACCAGCTCGCTGACGTGGCACGGCCCTTCGATAAAACCCACATCGACGCGAAAATCAGCCACGGCGTTAATCACATCCTGGCTGTTGCCCACGCTCAGCTCCAGCGGCAGCTCGGGAAAGTCGCGCCGCCAGCCGGCAATCATGCCCGGCAACAGATAGTTACCAATGGTGCTGCTGGCGTAAACCCGCAGCGCGCCGTTATCTTCGCGAAACAGCTGTTCGATTTCAGTGGTTTGCTCCAGCAGCGCCACCGCCCGTGGATAAAGCAGGCGGCCGTGCTCGTTAACCACCAGCCGTTTTCCGACCCTGTCGAACAGCTGAACGCCCAGCTGATTTTCCAGATCCGCCAGCGCCGCGCTGACCGCCGACTGCGACAGCGACAGCACCTGCGAGGCCTGAGTTGTCGAGCCGCTTTTCAGCACCTCAGCAAAGACCTCAAGCTGCCTTAATGTGATATGCATTGTTCTTCCTTACTGACTCCATGTCTTCACCAGCCAGATAATCATCGCCAGCCATACCAGCAGCACTATCGCCAGCCAGCCGCCAAGCTTCTTTTTCCTGTGGGCCTGCCGGGCGGTTCGCTGTTGGCTGGCGGCCCTGACCTCCGCCGGCAGCAGGCGCAGCAGCAGCATCATGCCCGACGGCACGATAATAGCGTCGTCCAGTAGCCCAACAAAGGGAATAACGTCGGGAATAAAATCAACGGGGCTTAGCGCATAAACCGCCAGCAGCACGGCCATGCCCTTTTGCCACAGTGGCGTACGCGGATCGCGGCAGGCATACCACAGCGTGACGCCATCTTTTCTGATTACGCTTACCCATCTTGTTAATCGCCTGAACATCCCCGCCCTCTCATATCACTTATTCTGGTTAATTATAAATATATAATCAATTTCTCTTTTAAGCCAGCCTGCGCCATGCTGCGTCTGTCTACTAAGGAGGCTGATATGGCTGAACTGGCATTTCCTTCTTCTCGTCCGCTGCGCTATGGCGCAGGCCTCGGGCTGGCAATGCTGCTGGCCGCTGCTGCCCTTCAGGCTGGCAACCTGCCCGTGCTGAAAACGGCCGGGCTGGGCACCTTAACGCTGGCGATGCTGTTGGGGATCGTAGCAGGCAATACGGTTTATGGCCGCCTGGCTGCGCGCTGCGGCACAGGCGTACACTTTGCCAAACAGCAGCTGCTGCGGCTTGGCATCATGCTGTACGGTTTTCGGCTGACCTTTCAGCAACTTGCCGATATCGGCTTAAGCGGCGTGCTGACCGATCTGCTGCTGCTGACCTCCACTTTTCTGCTGGCCTGCTGGCTGGGCCGTCGCGTGTTGCATCTGGATCGCGATACCGCCTGGCTGATTGGCGCGGGCAGCAGCATTTGCGGCGCGGCGGCGATTATGGCGACGGAGCCGGTAATTAAAGCGGAGCCGCAAAAAGTGGCGGTAGCGGTGGCTACCGTGGTGCTGTTTGGCACGCTCGGCATCTTTCTTTATCCACTGCTATGGCATGAGCTGGCCGCTCTGCTGCCGGGCCTGACGCCGACGCAATGGGGGATCTTTACCGGCTCTACGCTGCATGAAGTGGCACAGGTAGTGGCGGCCGGGCACGCCGTGAGCGCGGAAACGGAGAACGCGGCGGTCATTACTAAAATGCTGCGCGTGATGATGCTGGCGCCCTTCCTGCTGCTGCTCAGCCGTTTCGTGCGTGCCGACGACAGCGGCGGCGGCGAAGTAAGCTTTCCCTGGTTCGCGCTGGGTTTTATCGGCGTGGCGCTGTTTAACTCGCTGCATCTGCTGCCGCCGTCGCTGGTTAGCGGCCTGAACGAGCTGGACAATTTTTTACTGGCCGTGGCGATGGCGGCGCTGGGATTAACCACGCAGTTCAGCCTGTTGAAAAAGGCGGGACTAAGGCCTTTACTGCTGGGCCTGCTGTTATTCGTCTGGCTGCTGCTGGGCGGCGGCGCGATAAACCTGGCTATCCAGCATTTGCTGGCATAAATCCGCGCCGTTTCCGGTTATCATGGCCCGCTTTACAGTAAAACCAACAGGAGAGCAGGCATGAAATATATCGGCGCCCACGTCAGCGCATCCGGCGGCGTGGATCAGGCGGTGCTTCGCGCCCATGAAATCGAGGCGACGGCCTTTGCGCTTTTCACTAAAAATCAGCGTCAGTGGCGCGCGGCCCCGCTGAGCAAAGAGGTGATTGCCGCTTTCCGCAACGCCTGCGAAAAATATCACTACAGCGCGGCCCAGATCCTGCCGCACGACAGCTTTTTAATTAACCTGGGCCATCCACAGGAAGAGGCGCTGGAAAAGTCCCGCCTCGCCTTTATCGACGAACTACAGCGCTGCGAGCAGCTGGGCCTGACGCTGTTGAACTTCCATCCCGGCAGCCATTTGCAGCAGATTGACGAGGACGCCTGCCTGAAGCGCATCGCCGAATCGGTTAACGTCGCGCTGGATAAAACCCAGGGCGTCACCGCCGTGATTGAAAATACCGCCGGTCAGGGCAGCAATCTGGGCTTCCGCTTTGAGCACCTGGCAGCCATTATCGACGGCGTAGAGGATAAGTCGCGCATCGGCGTCTGTATTGACACCTGCCACGCCTTTGCGGGCGGTTACGATCTGCGTACTGAAGAAGATTGCGTGAAAACCTTTGAGGAGTTTGGTCGCGTGGTGGGCTTTGAGTATCTGCGCGGGATGCATCTTAACGATGCCAAAAGCGCGTTTGCCAGCCGCGTTGACCGTCATCACAGCCTGGGCGAAGGTAATATCGGCAATACGGTGTTCAGCTGGCTGATGAAGGATGCTCGCTTCGACGGTATTCCGCTGATCCTGGAAACCGTCAATCCTGATATCTGGAAAGATGAAATCGCCTGGCTCAAGTCGCAGCAGGTCTGATCTATAGACGAAAAAAAAGCGCGGTCGCCCGCGCTTTTTTATTATGCCCGCCTGGATCAGGCTTTAGCCATTTCCGCTTCCGGGCGCTTCAGCACCGCGTAAGAGAGTCCGGCAACCAGCGTGCCGACGATAATCGCTATCAGATAGCCCAGCACCGGCGTAATAGCGCCAGGGATCAGCAGCACAAACAGCCCGCCGTGCGGCGCCATCAGCTTCGCGCCTACCCACATAGATATAGCGCCGGTCAGCGCGCCGCCAACGATACAGCATGGCAGAACGCGCATCGGGTCACGCGCCGCAAACGGAATAGCGCCTTCGGAAATAAAGCACAGGCCCAGCACCAGCGCCGCTTTACCGCCTTCCTGCTGGCCTTTGTTGAATTTCCGGCGCGCCACCAGCGTAGCGACGCCCATCGCCAACGGAGGCACCATGCCGCCCGCCATAATGGCCGCCATCGGCGCATAGGTTTGCGAACTGAGCAGGCCGACGCCAAACGCATAGGCCACTTTGTTCACCGGGCCGCCCATATCGGTACACATCATGCCGCCCAGTACCGCACCCAGCAGAACCGCGTTACCCGTGCCCATATTGCTCAGCCAGTGGGTCAGCCCCGCCATAATCTGGGCAACCGGGCCGCCAACCACATAAATCATCAGCAGGCCGGTGATCAGACTGGCGACCAGCGGAATAATCAGGATCGGTTTTAACGCCTCCATACTCTGCGGAAGCTTAAGCTTAGCGCTGATAAACTTCGCGGCGTAACCGGCAATAAAACCGGCAATAATGCCGCCAAGGAAACCGGCGTTGATGGTGCTGGCCAGCCAGCCGCCAATCAGGCCAGGCGTCAGACCAGGACGATCGGCAATTGAGAAGGCGATAAAGCCCGCCAGCACCGGCACCATCAGTTTGAAGGCGCTGCCGCCGCCGATTTCCATCAGCGCCGCCGCCAGCGTACCCTGCTCTTTAAACGCGGTAATGCCGAAGGCGAAAGAGAGCGCGATGCTCAGGCCGCCCGCCACCACCATCGGCAGCATATAGGAAACGCCGGTCAGCAGATGACGATAGGCGCCTGCGCCCTCTTTTTTCTCGCCCTGCGCCGCTGGTTGACCGCCGCCCTGCGGCTGATAAGGTTTGGCCTGCGCCAGCGCCTTATCAAACTCCTGTGCGGTTTTCTTCAGCGCCAGGCCGGTCGAGGTGCGATACATCGGCTTACCGGCAAACTTAGCCAGATCGACTTCGATATCCGCCGCCACGATAACCAGGTCAGCCTGGGCGACTTCTTCCGGCGTGATGGCATTGCCCGCGCCTACGGAGCCGCGCGTTTCGACCTTCACCCACCAGCCGCGTTTTTTCGCTTCGGCGTCAATGGCTTCGGCCGCCATAAAGGTGTGCGCCACGCCGGTTGGACAGGCGGTAATGGCGACAATGCGTTTTGGCCCGCTGGCAACCGCGTCGGCCGTGTTCACCGCGGCAGGTTTAGCTACGGCGGCAGGCGCCTGCCAGGCTTTCGCCTCGGTTTGCGCGCGGGCCAGCTCTGCTTCCGGCTGGCGCAGCAGCTGCTCCGCCGTGGTCTGATAAACGGTTTTACCCGTCAGGTCGATGTTGGCGGGCAGCGTGTCGCCCACCAGGATCACCTGGTCCGCTTCGGCCAGATTTTCCGTTAGCGTCAGTCCTTTTGCGGCCGCGCTCGCTCTGGTGATATTTTTTGCCAGATGACCGGTAGCCAGTCCCAGCGAAGGATCAAGTATCAGCAGCGTTTTCATTATGCCTCTCCTGCTGTCAGTTAAAAGGTTTCAGGTCGACGCGCGCCATCATCGCGGCCAACTGGGTACGATCGCTTACGCCCACATTGCTCTGGCTTACGGCCAGGGCTGCTACGGCGGTAGCCAGGCGTAGGGTATGCTCGCTGGATTCGCGCATCAGCAGGCCGTAAATCAGCCCGCCCACCATCGAATCCCCGGCCCCCACGGTACTCACCACCTCACAGGCCGGCGGTTTGGCGATCCATTCGCCTGAAGCGTTAACCCACAGCGCGCCTTCTGCGCCCAGCGAAATCACCACGTGGGCGATCCCCTGTTCACGCAGCGCATGCGCCGCCTCAATCACATCCTGCAGGGTCGGCAGCTTGCGCCCGGCCCAGATTTCCAGCTCGCGACGGTTTGGCTTAACCAGCCAGGGCGCGGCTTTCAGGCCCGCCACCAGCGCTTCGCGGCTGCTGTCGAAAATAATGCACGGGCAGTGCGTACGCAGCGCGATCATCCACTCCGTAAAGGCATCGGGATTGACGCCTGCGGGCAGGCTGCCGCTGACGCAGACCATATCGAACTGGCCCAGCCACGTCAGAGAATCCGTGGTGAAGCGCTCCCAGTCCTGCGGGGTGACGTCAAAACCGGAAAAGTTAAGATCGGTGACCTCGCCATCTTTTTCAGTCAGCTTAACGTTGATGCGGGTCCGGCCTTCGACCACCTGAAAACGGTTAGCAATGCCCAGATCGCTGAACAAATGCTGAAAGCCATCCTGATTCTCTTTGCCCAGGAAGCCGCCAACGGTGACATCGATGCCCAAATCTTTCAGCACTTTGGCAACGTTGATGCCTTTCCCGGCGGCGTGCAGGCCGGTGGTTTTCACCAGGTTGACTTCGCCGCGCTCGATTTCCGGCGTATAGCCCACCAGATCGTAAGCGGGATTCAGCGTGATGGTTGCTACGCGTCTGCTCATGCCGCCCCCTCGCCTAAACCAGCGCTGATAGCCTCGCCGATCGCATCCAGCGCCGCGCGGGCATCTTCGCCGCTGGCGGTGAAGCGCAGGCGGTGACCTTTTTTCACGCCCAGCGCCACTACTTTCATCAGGCTGCGGCCGTTAGCCGGCTTGCCGCTGCCGTCAAGGTTGGTCACCGTGACGTCGCAGTTGAATTTTTTAATGACGCTGACCAGCGCCGTGCCCGGACGGGCATGCAGGCCGTGCTCGTTGCGGATAGTAAACTCTTCCGTCAGCGTATCGGCCTGTTCGGAGACTTCGCTGGTCAGCAGCGCCAGGATCCCTGCGGCATCGGCGCTCAGCAGGCGATCCGCTTTTTGCTTAATCAGCAGATCGCTTAGATAGTTCAGCACGTTCAGCGGCTGCTCGTCGGCTACGGCAACCGTCACCAGCAGCGCGGCTTTTTCGCCGTCTACTTCAAAGGGTGTCGCGCTACGGCTTACGGCGACGGCGCTGCCCAGGTTGCCTTCGGTGCTGTCGCTCAGCCAGACGCCCTGCCCTAAATTCAGCGGACGCGAAGCGATAACGCGGCTGACAAAGCTCGCATCAACCGCGCCGGCCTGCTGTAGGCGACCGGCGTTCAGCGCCTGGAGCGTCATCAGATCGGTGGCCGCCACGTCAACTGTGATCAGCGAGGTGTCGAATTTAAATTCCGTTCCCTGCTTTTCCCCCATCAGCAAACCGCGCAGCGTTTCTGCGGAGTCCGTGGTTTTCAGCTGTTCCGCCACGCTGTCATCGCTCAGCACGTGCGTCAGCTGACGCAGCAGCGCCAGATGCTCGTCCGATTTAGCGGCGATGCCGATCACCACATAGGCGGTCTGGTCTTCGCCCCAGGCGATGCCCTGCGGAAACTGATAAACCTGCACGCCGGTTTTCAACACCAGATCGCGCGTGTCGGTCGTGCCATGGGGAATAGCGATGCCGTTACCCAGATAGGTCGAGGTTTGCTGCTCGCGGGCCAGCATACCGTTAACATATCCTTCACCCACGTTGCCGGCTGAGGTTAAAGCGGCTGCCACCTGTCGGATGGCCTCTTCTTTATCTCCGGCCCTGGCACCGGGATGGATTGCATTCAGTTCAAGCTGGAACATAGTTCTCCTCACTGCTTCATTGAATCGTTTCAGCTGGCGGACGGAAAAATAAGCTTTCAGGCCGCTAACTGCCTGTGCAGACGACGCTGAAACGTTTCAATGATTTTGGCCCCGTTCCTGCGTTTATGGCAAGTTTTACTGCCAACGGCATAGCAGATTTTTGAAGCGACGCACACTTCGACTTTTCTTTTTGGGAAAAAGGTCTCATCGGCCGATGGATGGCTGATGCCTTACTTTTAGCCAACAGGCAATTAACACCAGGCGGTCTGTTTTTCCAGATCCAGTAGCCAGACCATCGCCTCTTCCCGACTGTTACGGCACATTTCAGCATCGGGTTTCAGGCTGCCGCAGACCGACGGCCGCAGCGGCGAGGTAAAGATTTTGCAGCGCTGCTGTTCATCCAGCTGAACGCAGGGCGTGTTGGCCGGTTTGCCGTCGGGCATTCCGGGGATCGGTGTGGAAATAGACGGCGCGGTACAGCAGGCGCCGCAGGAAGCTCGACATTGCATTGGTTATCCCCTTTAAGAGACGCGACAATAGCAGGCGCGCAGTGGGAATACTATGGTCGCCATCCCCGCTTTTCTTCCTCGTTCAGCACTTGCCTGAAGCCGTCAGCAAGAGTAATTTGTCGCGAACATTTTCATTGCCCCTTTCATCGAGATAACACAATGCCAAGAGCAAACGAAATCAAAAAAGGCATGGCCGTCAGCCATAACGGTAAGCTGCTGTTAGTCAAAGATATTGATGTCCAAAGCCCCAGCGCGCGCGGGGCTTCTACCCTTTATAAAATGCGTTTTACCGATATTCGTACCGGCATGAAAGTCGAGGAGCGCTTCAAGGGTGACGACATCCTGGAAGCGATCTCGCTGAGCCGTCGTCAGGTTACCTTCTCTTACGTAGACGGTGACGAATACGTCTTTATGGATGACGAGGACTACACGCCTTACGTCTTCAAAAAAGATCAGATCGAAGAAGAGCTGCTGTTTATCCCGGAAGGCGGCATTCCGGGCATTCAGGTGCTGACGATGGACGGGCAAATTTTGGCGCTTGAGCTGCCGCAAACGCTGGATATGGAAATTATCGAAACCACGCCGGGCATTAAAGGCGCTTCCGCCAGCGCGCGTACCAAGCCTGCCACCATGAGCACCGGCCTGGTGATCCAGGTGCCGGAATACCTCAGCAGCGGCGAGCGCATCCGCATCCATATTGCCGAACGCCGCTATATGGGCCGCGCAGACTAATAAAACGGCGAGCGCGCCACGCCTCGCCGTTATTGTTATATTATTACACTACTAGCGATAGCTAACGGTCAGTATGCCCTGTCGTCGCGCCTGGTCCAGCCATTCAACGTCGATACGGGCGATGCCGGATGGCAGCGTACCGTTGGCCTGTAGCGAGATCGGCGATACTTTTAGCTGGCCGTCGCGATAACAGGTAGCGCTGATTTGATTCTGTTCCTGTTGCACAGCGCAACCCGGCTCCGTGATCGCTCCGGAAAAAGTGATAACGCCGGTGCCTGCGGCTACCGTCGCCAGCGCGCTACCTGCCGGAACCATCAAAAAAAGGGCCAGCGAAAAGTTAAGTTTGCTCATACTTACCTCATTTATTAGCGTCTCTTAATTAACATAGTCGGCAATACGCTTTCCGAAAGCCGATAAGCACAACCGGCCACAACTCAAGGAGAAAATAATGACTCGCGTAAACCTGATTACCGGTTTTCTGGGCAGCGGCAAAACCACTACGCTGCTGCATCTGCTGGCGCAGAAACCACAGGGAGAAAAGTGGGCGGTGCTGGTTAATGAGTTCGGCGAGGTAGGTATAGACGGCGCGCTGCTGGCGGAAAGCGGCGCGGTGCTAAAAGAGATCCCCGGCGGCTGCATGTGCTGCGTTAACGGCCTGCCGATGCAGGTGGGCCTGAATATGCTGCTGAAGCAAACCAGGCCCGACCGTCTGCTGATTGAGCCGACCGGCCTTGGTCACCCTAAACAGATCCTCGACCTGCTGTCTGCGGAGGTTTATCAGCCCTGGCTGACGCTGGATGCCACGCTCTGCCTGCTCGATCCACGTCAGCTAGGCGATGCCCGCATTACGGCTAATGAAAACTTCCGCGATCAGCTCGCCGCCGCCGATATTATCGTGGCCAATAAAGAGGATCGCTGGGATGAGGCCACGCTGGCAGCGCTGCAAGACTGGCGCGCGCAGGACGCTTTACAGCGCCCCATTATTCCCGCGCGTTTCGGCCAGATCGCTGGCGAACTGCTGACGCGTCCACGGTTGAATCAGCAGCCGCTGCCGCAGGCGGCACACCATCATGCCAGGCCCGCTTCGCGACTGGCGGCGCTGGCGCCCGTGCAGAATACGCGCTGGCGGCGTTCGCTGAATCAGGGCCAGGGCTACTATTCCTGCGGCTGGGTGTTTGATGCAGAAACCGTGTTCGATACGGTTGGCGTGTTGGAGTGGGCGCGGCTCGCTCCGGTTAGCCGGGTAAAAGGCGTGGTGCGCATTCAGGAAGGCCTGCTGAGCGTGAATCGTCAGGGCGAGGATCTTAATATCGAAACGCGTCAGGCTGCGCCGCCAGACAGCCGGATCGAAATTATTCATGAAGAAGAAGCCGACTGGAACAGCCTCCAGGCATCTTTGTTGAAACTTCGTTTAACTGCTGTTGTATAATGTACGCCGTCACTTCTTCTTAACTTAATCTTAATAAAATGCGTGCTAATCAACTGATCACTATCCTGGTGCTTAACGCGCTGGGACTGGCGCTCTTTTTTTCCTGGTATTTGCCGGAGAATCACGGCGCCTGGTTTACGCTCGATAAAAACCTTTTTTATTGGTTTAACGAGCGGCTGGCAACCAATAAAGCGCTGTTATGGCTGGTTGCTATTACCAACTTTCGCCCTTTTGACGCGGTGTCGCTGCTGGCGATGGGCGCGCTTTATTACAGTTTCTGGCGGCGTGAAACGCCCCAGGGGCGCAGGCGGCTGCTGGCTATCGGCATCGCTATGCTGCTGACGGCGGTGGTGCTGAACCAGCTTGGTCATCTGATCCCGGTTTCGCATCCCAGCCCGACCAAATATTTCCCGGACGTTCATCACGTGACGACATTAACCGGCATTCCAACTAAAGATGCCTCTTCCGATAGTTTTCCTGGCGATCACGGCATGATGCTGATGATTTTTGCCAGCTTTATGCTGCGCTACTTTGGCGTTCGTGCTTTTTTAATTGCCGTGGGGATCGTGCTGATATTCGCTACGCCGCGCATTATGATTGGCGCGCACTGGTTTACCGATGTCGCGGTAGGCTCGCTTTCCGTGGTGCTGGTAGGGACGAGCTGGTGGTTAATTACGCCGGGCAGCGACTGGCTGGTGAATATTTTATATCGTGCTTTACCAGGTAAATATAAGCCGGCTAATTAATTAAGCCGCTTTTTTTACCGTTTTCAGGAAGCAACGAAAAGTGATTTACGCCACTTTCGTTGCTTTTTTATGCGATGCAGCTCTCAAAATCCCACTTTATGCTACAGCTGCCGTGATGTTTGCTCCCCAGCGGAATCTTCTGCCTTTAAGAAACGTACAGCAGGATTAAACTGAATTGTGGCTAACACACATTTTTTAACGCTCTTTTAGCCTTTCACGCCTCAGGTTTTCAGCGTTTGTGCCGATAAAGTGGCCAGACTACGACCTCTCTGTTTCTTATGATAAAAATCAATAAAAAAGTCGTTAAAACCCCTCGCCAGCACGCAGTTAATCGGGTAATCTCATTTCCGATTAGGACAAAGCTGTAAGATATTTCCATTATTTACATTTTAAACTGTGCGCTTTCGCACAATTTGAATTTTGTGGAATTGTTTTGCCCGTGTGCGCTAATTAATCTCGTTCCGTTTCGCATAGCTAGCGACTTCTGTCGTTAAGGACTTCAAGGGATCACAAACATAATGGTCAAGTCTCAACCGATTCTGAGATATATATGGCGGGTATTGCCCGCAGTGGCTTTAGCCACGCTGCTTTCAGCCTGTAGCTCGACGAATACCAACAGCAATGCACAAACTGATACGCATGCAGTTAATGGCCATAACGGCTTTTTACTTCAGGCGTCTCAGGATGAATTCGAACAGATGGTTCAGAATGTGGATATTAAATCCCGCCTGATGGATCAATATTCGGACTGGAAGGGCGTTCGTTACCGTCTTGGCGGTACCAGTAAACGCGGCATTGACTGTTCTGCCTTTGTGCAGACCACCTTTCGTGAACAGTTTGGCCTGGATCTGCCCCGCTCAACCTATGAACAGGAAGACACCGGCAAAAGCATCCAGCGCGGCAAACTGCGCCCGGGCGATTTAGTGCTGTTCCGCGCCGGCTCTACCGGCCGCCATGTCGGCATCTACCTGGGCAACGATAATTTCGTGCATGCCTCTACCAGTAGCGGCGTGATGATTTCCAATCTCAACGACGCCTACTGGAAAAATCGCTATCGCGAAGGCCGCCGGGTACTAAGCCGAACGCAAAGCTGATCCCCCTGAAGTCTGTGCAAAACGGTTCCGAGCCCCGCTATAAGCGGGGTTTTTTATGGGTAAAGGCTGGCTGCTTCCTGGCTCTTCCCCTTTTTCACTAAAGCCCCGTTGGAAAACGACAAAGAGAGGCCAGCACAAAGAAACCTGTTTTCCGCTGAGCCTGACACTCTTGCTTCAATATTAACTGGCACTAATTTGTTATTAATAACAGACGCACAAATATTTATATTCAAAAGCTTTTTGGCTACATCGGCCGTTCTGATGGTTTGTTTTATTGCGCCCTGCCTGCGCGCACGAGCGAAATAACTGACATAATGCGTTAAAAAACCGAAGCTAATCATAATAATAAGAAGACAAACGGCACTTTCCCGGTATATCCTGCCGGATTGAAACGGCGTCTGTTGTGCAGGACAGCGCAATGACTTAACCGGCACTTTCGGGAGATAAACCCCATGCCACTCTCATCAAGCCTTACGCGGCCACTTCTCAATCCTCGCAAGATTGCCTGCTTCAGCGCGACCCTCGGCTTACTTCTTTTTCTGGCATTTATCATCATCGCGCTGGCCGTTATGCTTCATCGCCGGGCCGACAATCACGATGAAATGGCCAGAAACACCCAGGCCTATGTGCTGACGATGCTCGATGAACTAAAGCGGAAACTGTTGCCGTTACAAACGTCGCCTCGCCCTGCCTGCTCCGCCATAAAAAATGACCTGATTGAGCGCGCCGCCCTGGATGATAATATTCAGGCTATCCTGATGGTTAATCACAATCGGGCATGGTGCTCTTCGCTGGCCGGAGAAACCCAAATCGCTATGCGCCAGTTTTCCCCTACGACGGACACCCGCAAGCCGCTTGATATTCAGCTTGCCGCCGCGCCGCTGACGCCTGATAAACCGGTTCTTCACCTCTGGTTGCAGAATGGCGAGGCAGGCAACGGCCTGCTGGTCACGCTAAAGATTAATCTGACGCCCTGGCTGCTGTATACCGAACGGCAGCATGAGATGTCAGGTATAGCTATCGTGACCGGCAAGCGGGCGTTAACCAGCTGGGAACAGCGCGTAACGGCAACCAGCTCGTTGCCCGACGATCCGTCAAAAACCATGACGCTACCCGGCTATCCTTTACAGTTAAAGCTTTATGGCGGCAGGCTGAATAGTGACGATATTACGCTGGTGCTGCTGGCCGGTTTGTTGCTGAGCCTGACCGGCGGCTTTGCCTGCTATGCCCTGCTCACGCTCTTTATCCGACCGGGCAAGGAAATCCTGCAGGGCATTCGGCGCGGGGAATTCCACGTAGAGTACCAGCCGGTTATTGCCGCGGCGACCGGCCAGGCCTGCGGTCTGGAAGCGCTGCTGCGCTGGACGCATCCCGAAGCTGGCGCCATCCCGCCCGACGTTTTTATCCGCTACGCCGAAAACAAAAATTTGATTGTGCCCTTAACCCGGCACCTGTTTGAACTGGTGGCGCGCGATTGCCATACGCTGCAACATGCCGTGCCGGCCGGCATCAATCTCAACCTGAACCTTTCGCCTGCTCACCTGGGCGATAAAACCTTTTTCCAGGACGTTTTAGCGTGGCTGGAAGCGATGCCTAAGGATCACTTCAGCTACGTTTTTGAAATTACCGAACGGACTATGGTAGAAACCCGCAACGCCCAGTCGGTGTTCGACTGGCTGCGCGGCCAAAATATTCGTATCGCGCTGGATGATTTCGGCACCGGACACAGTGCCTTAATTTATCTGGAAAAATTCCGTTTTGACTACCTGAAAATAGATCGGGGATTTGTAAAAAACATCGCCCGCGAGTCGTTTTCTTCGCCGGTGCTGGATGCGGTGCTGGCGCTGGCGAAAAAACTCAATCTGCTGACGGTAGCTGAAGGCGTAGAAACCGGTGAGCAGGCGCGCTGGCTGCGCCACCGTGGCGTCTGTCATTTTCAGGGCTATTTATTCAGCCGCCCGCGTACGGTGACGCAGCTGATTGATTATTTTCAGCATGAGCCCCGCAGCGAACCGGCTGCCGGATGAGTTATTGCGCTACGCTTTTTAAATGTGCTTCGCTGGCGCATTGCGCAATGCTCTGGCAGGCTGGGGATCGCGCTGCGTTTTTTATCAGGATCGGATAATAAGATGATTTTTCGCTGGTTAGCTTTGCTGCTGTTCTGCTGCGCCGCGACGACGGCTCGGGCTGAAGAAATTCATGAGAGCTACGCCTTTGCCCAGCTGGGCGAGCCTAAATATGCCGTGAACTTCACGCATTTTGACTACGCCAATCCGGCTGCGCCCAAGGGCGGTAGCGCGACGCTTGCCGCTATCGGCACTTACGATAACTTTAACCGTTTCGCCTCGCGCGGCAATCCGGCGCAGGGCACGGATACGCTTTACGATACGCTGTTCGTGAACTCAGAAGACGAAGTGGGCAGCTACTATCCGCTGATTGCCGAATTCGCTCGCTACCCGGATAGCTATCGCTGGGTGGAAGTCACGCTGAATCCCCAGGCGCGTTACCAGGACGGTTCATCCATCACCGCAGAAGATGTTGCTTTTACCTTTAATAAATTTATGCAGCAGGGCGTACCGCAGTTTCGGGTGTTCTACAAAGGCGTCACGGTCAAAGCCATTGCGCAGCTGACGGTGCGCTTTGAGCTGCCGGTCGGCAACAAAGATATGATGCTTTCGCTGCTTACGCTGCCCGTTTTCCCGCAGAGCTTCTGGAAAGATCATAATCTCAGCGAGCCGTTACCTGCACCGCCGCCCGGCAGCGGGCCGTATCGCGTGTCGGCCTATAAAGTTGGTCAGTCCGTGACCTGGTCACGGGTCAAAGATTATTGGGCCGCTAATTTGCCCGTCAATAAAGGCCGTTTTAATTTCGATACGCTGCGCTACGACTACTATCTGGATGACAATGTGGCTTTCGAGGCGTTTAAAGCGGGCGCGTTTGACTTTCGTGCCGAAGGCTCCGCCAAAAAGTGGGCCACCCAGTATCGCGGCCGGAATTTCGACAGCCATTACATCGTGAAAGACGCAAAGCCGAATACCGTGGCTACCTCCTCAAACTGGCTGGCGTTTAACGTACAGAAACCCCTGTTTGCCGATCGCCGCGTGCGCGAAGCAGTTTCGCTGGCGTTCGATTTTGAGTGGATGAATAAGGCGTTATTTTACGGCGCTTATAAGCGCACCCGCAGCTATTTTCAGAACACGGACTATGCCGCTACCGACTATCCCGACGCTAAAGAACTGGAAATTCTGGCGCCCTTTAAGGGCAAAATTCCTGATGAGGTTTTCTCGCAGATTTATCAGCCGCCTCACACCGACGGCAGCGGGTACGATCGCGCCAATCTGCTGAAGGCCACGGCGCTGCTGGAGCAGGCCGGCTGGACGTTGAAAAATCAGCGCCTGGTCAACGCCAGCGGCCAGCCTTTCACCTTTGAACTGCTGCTGCGCAGCGGCGGCAACGATCAGTGGGTGCTGCCTTTTCAGCACAATCTGGCGCGCCTGGGCATCAACCTGGTCATCCGGCAGGTAGACAGCTCGCAATATCTGGCCCGCATGCGCAAAAGCGACTTTGATATGCTGGTTTCGCCCTACCCGGCTATCCCCTACCCCGACAGCAACTTGCAAATTTACTGGTCAAGCGCCTATGTAAATTCCACCTACAACCGGCCGCATGTCGCCAGCCCGGTAATCGACCAGCTGATTGAAAAGATAAATCAGCATCAGAGCGATGAAGCCGCGCTGCTGCCGCTGGGTCGCGCGCTGGATCGGGTGCTGCTGTGGAACTATTACATGATACCGATGTGGTATGGTGCCAGCGATCGCTATGCCTGGTGGGATAAATTTTCGATGCCCGCCACGCGGCCGACTTATTCTTTAGGCTTCGACAGCTGGTGGTATGACGTTAATAAAGCCGCGCAGCTGCCGGCCCAGCGTCGTTAAGGAGAGCAGTTTGGGCGCCTATTTGCTACGCAGACTTCTATTAATCATTCCCACGCTGTGGGCGATTATTACGATTAACTTTTTTATCGTGCAGATTGCGCCGGGCGGCCCGGTCGATCAGGCGCTGGCCAATATCGAATTCGGCCAGACTACCGGAATGCCGGGCGCCGGCAATACGCCGCAGGCGCAGGGACGCAGCGCGCTGCATGCTCAGCCCGGTGACAGCCAATATCGCGGGTCGCGCGGGCTGGATCCGGAAGTGGTGGCGGAAATCACCAAACGTTACGGTTTCGACAAGCCGATGTATCAGCGCTACCTGGATATGCTGTGGAACTATGTGCGCTTCGATTTTGGCGACAGCCTGTTTCGCAGCAGCTCGGTTGTGCAGCTGATTAAAGAGAGCCTGCCGGTTTCCGTCTCGCTGGGGCTGTGGAGCACGCTGATTATCTACCTGGTCTCTATCCCGCTTGGCATCCGCAAAGCCGTGCATAACGGCAGCGCCTTCGATATCTGGAGCAGCTCGCTGATTATCATCGGCTACGCCATTCCCTCGTTCCTGTTCGCCACGCTGCTGATCGTGCTGTTTGCAGGCGGCAGCTATCTGGACTGGTTTCCGCTGCGCGGGCTGGTGTCGGCGCAGTTCGACTCGCTGCCCTGGTACGGCAAAATCACGGACTATCTCTGGCATATTACCCTGCCGGTGCTGGCGACGGTGATCGGCGGCTTCGCCACGCTGACTATGCTGACCAAAAACTCGTTTCTTGATGAAATCCGCAAGCAGTACGTGGTCACGGCGCGGGCCAAAGGGCTGGACGAGAGCAAAATTCTCTACCGTCACGTTTTCCGCAACGCCATGCTGCTGGTGATCGCCGGTTTCCCGGCCACCTTTATCAGCATGTTCTTTACCGGATCGCTGCTGATTGAGGTGATGTTCTCTCTGAACGGGCTGGGCCTGCTGGGCTACGACGCCACCATTCAGCGTGACTATCCGGTTATGTTCGGCACGCTTTACATTTTCACCCTGATCGGCCTGCTGCTGAATATCCTCAGCGATATCACCTATACGCTGGTCGATCCGCGCATTGATTTTGAAGGTCGCTGATGAGCCGATTAAGCCCCGTTAATCACGCGCGCTGGCAGCGTTTTCGACATAACCGTCGTGGCTACTGGTCGCTGTGGATTTTTGCCGTTCTGTTTGTGCTCTGCCTTGGCTCCGAGCTGCTGGCTAACGATAAGCCGCTGCTGGTGCGCTACGATCATCGCTTCTATTTTCCGCTGCTGGTGGACTACAGCGAAACCGATTTTGGCGGCCAGCTGGCGACCAAAGCCGACTATCAGGATCCGTGGCTGAAATCCCGCCTGGATAAGGAAGGCTGGGCCATCTGGGCGCCGATCAAATTTGGCGATGGCACCATCAATTTCGCCTCCAGCGTCCCCTTCCCTTCGCCACCCTCGCTGCAAAACTGGCTGGGCACCGATGCTAACGGCGGCGACGTGCTGGCAAGGATCCTCTACGGCACGCGTATTTCGCTGCTGTTTGGCCTGATGCTGACGCTGATGTCCAGCGTAGTCGGCATCATCGTCGGCGCCTGTCAGGGTTATTATGGCGGGCGGGTAGATTTGTGGGGCCAGCGCTTTATCGAAGTCTGGTCGGGGATGCCCACGCTGTTTCTGATTATTTTGTTGTCGAGCGTGGTGCAGCCCGGCTTCTGGTGGCTGCTGGCCATTAACGTGCTGTTTGGCTGGATGCAGCTGGTCGGCGTGGTGCGCGCTGAATTCTTACGCGCGCGCAACTTTGACTATATTCGCGCCGCGCAAGCGCTGGGCGTCGGCGACCGGACTATTATGCTGCGCCATATGCTGCCGAATGCGATGGTGGCGACGCTGACCTATTTGCCCTTTATTCTGTGCGGCTCTATTACCACGCTGACCTCGCTGGATTTCCTCGGCTTCGGGCTGCCGATGGGGTCGCCTTCGCTGGGCGAGCTGCTGCTACAGGGCAAAAATAACCTTCAGGCGCCCTGGCTCGGCATGGCGGCCTTTTTCTCGCTGGCGATCCTGCTGTCGCTGTTGATCTTTATCGGTGAGGCGGTTCGTGACGCCTTCGATCCCAGTAAGGTGCACTGATGTCGTTGCTGACCGTCAAAAACTTAAGCATTGCCTTTCGCCAGGCCGGCGTTGAGCGTCAGGTTGTCGATAATTTGTCGCTGAGCGTCGCAGCGGGCGAGACGCTGGCGCTGGTGGGCGAATCCGGCTCGGGCAAAAGCGTGACCGCCCTGTCGATGATGCGCCTGCTGCCCACGCCGCCGGTGGTCTATCCGCAGGGCGAAATCCTGTTCGCCGGTCAGGATGTACTGAAGGCCGATGAGCGCACGCTGCGCGGCCTGCGCGGCAACCGTATGGCGATGATTTTTCAGGAGCCGATGGTGTCGCTGAATCCGCTGCACAGCATTGAAAAACAGCTGTATGAGGTGTTATCGCTGCACCGTGGCATGCGCGCGGCGGCGGCGAAGGCCGAGATCCTTAGCTGTCTGGATCGCGTGGGCATTCGGCAGCCCGCCAAGCGAATGGGCGATTTTCCGCATCAGCTTTCCGGCGGCGAACGGCAGCGGGTAATGATTGCGATGGCGCTGCTGACGCGGCCTCAGCTGCTGATTGCCGATGAGCCGACCACCGCGCTGGACGTTACCGTGCAGGCGCAGATCCTGGTTCTGCTGAAGGAGCTGAAGCAGGAGATGAATATGGGCCTGCTGTTTATCACCCACAACCTGAATATTGTGCGGCAGCTGGCCGACAACGTGCTGGTGATGCGTAACGGCCAGGGCGTGGAGCGCAATACCAGTCGCCAGCTGTTCAGCGCGCCCGAACATCCCTATACCCGCACGCTGCTGGATGCGGAGCCGGAAGGCAGCCCCGATCCTGTTGACAGCGCGGCGCCACCGCTGCTGAAGGTCAGCAACCTCAGCGTCGCTTTTTCCCTGAAAAAGGGTCTGATGCGCCGCGTAGTGGGTGCGCATCAGGCGCTGAAGTCGCTGAGTTTTGAGCTACGTCCGGGCGAAAGCCTGGGACTGGTCGGGGAATCCGGCTCGGGCAAAAGCACCACCGGCCTGGCGCTGCTGCGGCTAATCGAGGCCAAAGGCGAAATCTGGCTGGGCGACAGACCGCTGCACCAGTGGGATCGCAGGCAAATGCTGCCGGTACGTCGGGAAATGCAGGTGGTTTTTCAGGATCCGAATTCTGCGCTCAATCCCCGGCTGAACGTGCAGCAGATCATTGCGGAAGGCTTGCAGGTGCACCAGCCTGAACTGAGCGCGGAACAGCGCGAGGCGCTGGTGATCCAGGCAATGCAGGAAGTGGGACTGGATGCGGAAACCCGTCATCGTTACCCATCGGAGTTTTCCGGCGGACAGCGGCAGCGCATCGCCATCGCGCGCGCGCTGATCCTTCAGCCGCAGCTGATCGTGCTGGATGAACCAACCTCTTCACTGGATCGTTCCGTACAAAAACAGATCCTGGCGCTGCTGAAAAAGCTCCAACGGGATCGTCAGCTGGCCTATATTTTTATCAGCCACGATCTGCGCGTAGTCAGATCGCTGTGCCACCAGGTGGTGGTGCTGCGCCAGGGAGAAGTCGTGGAGCAAGGCGATTGCGAAACTATTTTTACCGCGCCGAAAGCGCGCTATACGCAGGAGCTAATTGCGCTTGCCTGAGGCCTGGCTCAGGCAGGTATATTTTTAAAGGCTTCAGCAATGCCGACGCCAAAGTTTTTCAGGCGGCAGGTAGTGGCGCATTCATCATTACGCGCCACGAACAGGCACGGCTCGCCTTCCCACTCGACCACGGCGCAGTCGAGCTGAATTTCCGCCAGCGCCTCTTTCAGCATCTGCATGATATCCCAGGCCTGTACGCCCTGATGACTGAGCAGGCTCAGGCCTACCAGGTCATCCTCCGCCTCTGTACCACTGAGCGCACGCGGCTCCAGCCGCTTTCCGGCTCCCCAGCGATAGCTTTGCGGCAGGCGATGCACCACCGAATGTTGTAATCTGTTCACCCCTACTCCCCAGCCCGTAGCCATCATCATTTCTGCCTGTTTCTGGTCGTGGACATACCCCATCTGCGAGGGCTTAGTACCGCCAGTTCGTGATTTTGTTCTCATTTTTACCGCGTCGGCGCCGTAATAACAATCAATTTTGTTGCACAAAAGTAATTTAAGCTTAGTTATTTTTACAATAAGGCAACATTATAGCGTGTATCAGCAGAAAAGCCGGGAAGCAAAGCTTCAGAAAAGCCGGGAAGCAAGGCTTCCCGTTTTGGCGAGGATTAAGCGGGTCAGGCTGTTACGCGGATGCGGGCGTCAATGTTATGGCAAGCTGCGCTGACGGCTTTTACGCGGGCGCGTGGCGTAGATAAACAGCAGCACGGAAAACGCGGCGCAGATAAAAATGGAGCCAACCATCGGCCAGGCGCTGGTAAAGGTCATTGTGGAGAGCAGCGCGCCGACCAGCGCGCCCACGCCAAAGCGCAGCGTGCCCGCCAGCGAGGAAGCGGTGCCCGCCATATGCGGAAACTCTTCCAGGATCACCGCCATGGCGTTAGAAGAAACCATCGCCACGCAGCCGATAAACATTGCCACGCCAAACACCAGCGGCAGGAAACCGAGGTTCAGTGCGCTGACCACCACCAGCCAGATGCCCATCGTAAACTGGATCAGCAGCCCCAGACGGAACATCGCCAGCGGGCCGAAGCGGCGCACGCAGCGGCTGTTCAGCAGCGTCATCAGGAACAGGAAAACCACGTTCAGCGCAAAGTAGTAACCAAAATCCTGCGGCGAAATATGGTTCAGCTCGATATAGACAAAGGGGCCGGCGTTAAGGAAAGAGAACATCCCGGCAAAGGAAAAGCCGCTGGCCATCATATAGCTGAACACGCGCTTGTGGCGAAACAGCGACAGAAAGTTGCGCAGCGTGGTGCGCATATTGAATTTTTGCCGCTTATCGTGCGGCAGCGTCTCTTTGATCTGCGTGACCACCAGCAGCGTGGTGACCACGGCGGCCAGCGAGATAGCCCAGAAGATGGCGTGCCAGTTCCACAGCAGCAGCATCCAACCGCCCAGGATAGGCGCCAGCAGCGGCGCGATGGTGGTGACCAGCATGACAAAGGACATCATGCGCGAGAACTCCTCTTTCGAGTAGCTGTCGCGCATCAGGGCGCTGATCACCACGCTGCCCGCCGCCGCCGACAGGCCGTGCAGCAAACGCATAAAGATCAGCTGATCGATGGTTTGCGCCAGCGCGCAGGCCGCCGCCGCGACGGCGAAAATCAGCGTGCCCACGGCTATCACCGGCTTGCGGCCAAAGCTGTCGGCCAGCGGGCCGTAGATTAACTGCCCCAGCGCAAAGCCCAGGATATAGAGGTTCAGCGTCATCTGCACGCTGCCGGCCGACACGCCAAATTCGCGGGCGATTTGCGGAAGCGCAGGCAAATACATGTCGATCGACAACGGCATTAGCATAGCCAGCAGGCCAAGAATAACGACCAGTCCCGCCGACGAGTTCTTTTCCTTACGCATCCCTGTTTCCTTATTTTAATTCTGCGGGCAGTCTCACGCTGGCGATCTCTTCCGCCGTCAGGGCGCGATACTCGCCCGGCTCCAGTTCCTCATCGAGCACGATATCGCCAATACGCTCGCGATGCAGCGCCACCACGTGGTTACCCACCGCAGCGAACATCCGTTTTACCTGGTGATAGCGCCCTTCGCTGATGGTCAGCCGCACCTGATTTTCACTGATGACTTCCAGGCTGGCTGGCTTAGTGAGGTCTTTTTCGTTATGCAGCTGCACGCCTGCGGCGAACTGCTCCGCCGTATCCTCGGCCAGCGCGTTTTCCAGCGTCACCAGGTAGGTTTTTTCACAGTGATGGCGCGGCGAGGTGATGCGGTGCGACCACTGGCCATCATCGGTCATCAGCACCAGGCCGGTGGTGTCGATATCAAGCCGCCCTGCCGCGTGCAGTTTATACGCGGTGGGCTCTTCCAGAAAATAGAGCACCGTTGGGTGATCCGGATCGTCGGTGGAGCAGACGTAGCCCTGCGGCTTGTTCAGCATAAAATAGCGCGGGCCGATCTGCAGCCGTAACGGATTGCCGTCATATTCCACTTCGCTTTCCGGGCTGAGCTTAAAAGACCCTTCGCGCACCACTTCCCCATCAACCGTCACCTTACGCGCGCGCAGCTCGCGAGCGGCAATCGCCCGGCTGACTTCCAGTTGCTGAGATAAAAATTTATCAAGTCGCATTAAATCTGCACTGCCTGTTTCAATGAATGAATTCACCGTTCCTGTAGGGAACGTCAGAAGAGAGTAACAGCAGAAGTATATCGGGAGTTGCGGCTCAGGCACAGAGGCGCGCGCGCACGGAGCGGACTTTCGTGGCATAATGCGGCTTTGCTCGCGGATTTAATCATGTCCTTTACCCTGCGCCCCTACCAACAGGAAGCCGTTGACGCCACGCTCAGCTACTTCCGTCGCTCTCACCAGCCCGCCGTGATTGTCCTGCCGACCGGCGCGGGCAAAAGCCTGGTGATCGCCGAACTGGCGCGGCTGGCGCGCGGACGCGTGCTGGTGCTGGCGCACGTCAAAGAGCTGGTGGCGCAGAACCACAGCAAATATCAGGCTTACGGCCTGCAGGCCGATATCTTTGCCGCCGGTCTGCAAAAGAAAGAGAGCCGCAGCAAGGTGGTGTTCGGCAGCGTACAGTCGGTGGCCCGCAATCTGGCGCAGTTCGACAGCGAGTTTTCGCTGCTGATTGTGGATGAGTGTCACCGCATTGGCGACGCCGAAGACAGCCAGTACCAGCAGATCCTCAACCATCTGCGCCAGCGCAATCCGCAGCTGCGCCTGCTGGGCCTGACCGCCACGCCCTATCGCCTGGGCAAGGGCTGGATCTATCAGTTCCACTATCACGGCATGGTGCGCGGCGACGAGCGGGCGCTGTTTCGCGACTGCATCTACGAGCTGCCGCTGCGCTATATGATCAAACACGGCTTTCTGGTGCCGCCGGAAAGGCTGGATATGCCGGTGGTGCAGTACGATTTCAGCCGCCTGACCGCCAGGGAAAACGGCCTGTTCAGCGAGGCGGATCTCAACCTGGAGCTGAAGCAGCAGCAGCGCATTACGCCGCATATTATTCAGCAGATCGTTGAGTTTGCGCAGGATCGCCAGGGCGTGATGATTTTTGCCGCCACGGTCGAGCATGCCAAAGAGGTGCTGGGCCTGCTGCCCGACAGCAAGGCGCTGATCAGCGCCACCACGCCCGCCGCCGAGCGCGATGCCCTTATTACCGCCTTTAAAGCGCGCGAGCTGCGCTACATGGTTAACGTGGCGGTCTTGACTACCGGCTTTGACGCGCCGCACGTCGATCTTATCGCCATCCTTCGCCCTACGGAATCGGTCAGCCTGTATCAGCAGATTGTCGGACGCGGGCTGCGGCTGTGCCCTGGCAAAACCGACTGCCTGATCCTGGACTACGCGGGTAATCCGCACGATATCTTTACGCCGGAAGTGGGCGCGCCCAAGGGCAAAAGCGACAATAAACCGGTGCAGGTTTTCTGCCCGGCCTGCGGCTTTGCCAATACGTTCTGGGGCAAAACCACCGCCGACGGCACCATCATTGAGCACTTTGGCCGCCGTTGTCAGGGCGTGATGGAAGACGACGAAGGCGAGCGCGAGCAGTGCGACTTCCGCTTCCGCTTTAAAAGCTGCCCGCACTGCAACGCCGAGAACGATATCGCCGCCCGCCGCTGCCATCAGTGCGACGCGGTGCTGGTCGATCCCGACGATATGCTGAAAGCGGCGCTAAAGCTGAAGGATGCGCTGGTGCTGCGCTGCGCCGCGATGGTGCTGGAAAACGGTCGCGATGAGAAAGGCGAGTGGCTGAAGGCGCGCTATTTCGATGAGGAAGCAACCGAAGTGAGCGAGCGCTTCCGCCTGAGCACGCCCGCGCAGCGCAAAGCCTTCGAGCAGCTGTTTATGCGGCCGCATCAGCGAGCGCCCGGCGTGCCGCTCGGCTGGGAAAACGCGGCGGATATCGTAGCGATGCAGCCGCTGCTACGCCACCCCGATTTTGTGGTGGCCCGCAAACAGCGCAATTTCTGGCAGATCCGTGAAAAAGTGTTCGATTATCAGGGCCGTTTTCGACGCGCTAATGAGATCCGTTAGGGCACACGGTGTTTAATGCGTTGCCCGCACCGGCCTTGCCTGCTACAATGCGCCCCGCTTTTGCCGCTGGCGAAAGCTGAACAATCCAACCTGTTGCTGGGTCGCCTGTAGCAGGATAATTACTTAGAAAGAGACTGAACAATGTTCACTATCAATGCAGAAGAACGTAAAGAGCAGGGTAAGGGTGCGAGCCGCCGCCTGCGTACAGCTAACAAATTCCCGGCCATCATCTATGGCGGTAACGAAGCAGCTGTAGCTATCGAACTGGATCACGACTACGTGATGAACATGCAGGTTAAGCCTGAGTTCTACACCGACGTGCTGACTCTGGTTGTTGACGGTAAAGAAACTAAAGTAAAAGTGCAGGCTGTACAGCGTCACCCGTTCAAGCCAAAACTGCACCACATCGACTTCGTTCGCGCTTAATCGCCGACCGATCTCTGTGTGAAGAAAACGCCGCTTAATGCGGCGTTTTTTTATGGGCGTTTGTCAGCAGCGGGCATCCCTGCCGCTGCGCTTATTTGCCGCCGCTGCGACGCTGTAGCTGGTCGCGCAGATTAGGCGGCGTGCCTTTGATGGTCAGCGTATCGGTAGCCGGATCCCAGAAAATGCGCTCGCCCAGCAGCATGGCGTCAAAGTTAATGGTCAGCCCGCCGCCGCTGCCGGCGAACTTCGTCAGCTGGCGCAGCGTGCTGCGATCCGCCGGGAAGCTCTCTTCCAGCTCGTAGCCCTGCTCCTGGGTGAAATCCTGAAAGGTTTTTTCGCCCAGCGGCGCCAGCTCTTTCGACAGGCCTTCCAGCTCAATCTCTTCGCCCGACTGCAGTTGTTCGTTACAGTAGCTGTAAACCTGCTGGCGATAGTTCTGACGCTCGTTTTTATCCAGCGCCGCCTCGGCACAGTAGTCGTCCACCGCCTGGAGCAGACCACGGTTTTGCGCTTTGGTATCCAGGCCCACGCTGGCACCAAGGAAATCCATAAAGAAGTCGGCGACCTTGCGCCCTACTCTGCCACGCAGGAAGGTCAGGTAGCGAGTTGATTCCGGATTGGTTTCCCATTCGGTCAGATCGATACGCGCCACGATATCCGCATGGTTGATATCCAGATAGTGCGTGGTGCTGATATCCAGCTCTTCGTTAACGCGCATGCTGTTCTGGCTGTTCAGCACCGCAACCAGCAAATACTCCACCGCCAGATAGCGATAGTGTGCAAACAGCACGACGCCGCCGTCCGCAAAGGGATACTTAGCGAGTTCGTCGCGTAAACGTCCGGTCGCCGCGCGGCTGAAGGCCAGAAAATCATCCTGGCCCTTCCGGCAGTTGCGCAGCGCGTCGGCCAGCTCGCTCTCTTCATTAAACAGGCCGTAAGCCTTGCTTTTGGCGCTGTAGACGCGATGCAGCTCCTCCATCATCGCCGTAACCGGGCCAGTGGCCGGCAGCAGCGACTCCCGCAGCACCAGCTCCAGCGTCTGCTCGTCACGCTTAATCATCTGATGAAGGGCAATCTGCTCGATATCCAGACTCATGTAAACTCTCCTTTAAACTTAAGCGCGTATTCAATCACCGAGCGTGGTCGGGATCAACAGGCAACAACATTAACCTTTTCCACATGATAAAATTGCAGAAAGAATCGCGCTTTTACGGTAAGATGCCGCCTTTTAATACTCGATAAATTTGACGCTATGCCACAATCATCCCGTTACAGCGACGACCGCGTGGAAAAACTCCTCGCCGAAATGGTCAACGTGCTTGAAAAAGACAAGGCGCCCACCGATCTCTCTTTGATGGTGCTGGGCAATATGGTGACTAACCTGCTGAACACCAGCGTTGCTCCGGAGCAACGCCGCGCGCTTGCGCGTTCATTTGCCGAGGCGCTTCAGGCTTCGGTACGTGAAGATAAAGCACACTGATGTGATCCCGCTATGGTAACAAGTCAGCCGCGCTACCGTGATAAAGTCTCCCAGATGATTGGCTGGGGGCACTGGTTCGCCCTGTTTAACATTATCTTTGCCCTTATCCTGGGTAGTCGCTATCTGATTGTTGCCGACTGGCCTGCCTCGCTGGTCGGGCGTATCTATGCGTTTACCAGCTGGACAGGCCATTTTAGCTTTATTGTTTTCGCCGCCTATCTGCTGATTGTTTTTCCCCTGACGTTTGTGGTGATGTCGCAAAGACTGCTGCGCTTTCTTTCCGCCATCATCGCTACCACCGGGCTGACGCTGCTGCTTATTGACAGCGCGGTGTTCGCCCGCTTCCACCTGCACCTCAACCCGGTCGTCTGGGAGCTGGTGGTCAATCCCGATCAAAGCGAAATGGCGCGTGACTGGCAGCTGATGTTTATCAGCGTACCGGCTATTTTCCTGGTCGAGATGCTGTTCGCTACCTGGAGCTGGCAAAAGCTGCGCAGCCTGAATCGCCGCAGCTTTGGCAAGCCGCTGGCCGTGCTGTTTATCGTCACGTTCTTTGCCAGCCATTTGATGTATATCTGGGCCGATGCGAATTTCTATCGGCCTGTCACCATGCAGCGTTCCAACCTGCCGCTCTCTTATCCGATGACGGCCCGCCGCTTTCTGGAACGCCATGGCCTGCTGGATGCGCAGGAGTATCAGCGCAGGCTGGTGCAGCAGGGTAATCCGGAGGCGCTTTCGGTCGCCTATCCGCTGAACGATATTACTTTCCGCGATGGCGGCACCCGCAGCAATCTGCTGATCGTCACCGTGGATGGCCTGAACGAGGCCACGATGCCGAAACAGCTGCCGCATCTGGCCCGGTTCGCTCAGGACAACGTGCGTTTTACGCAGCATTTCAGCGCGGGCAGCCAGGCCGACAGCGGTCTGTTCGGCCTCTTTTACGGTATTTCGGCAGGCTATATGGACGGCGTGCTCTCTTCGCGCGTGCCTTCGGCGCTGACGGAGGCGCTGGCGAAACAGGGTTACCAGTTTGGCCTGTTTGCCAGCGACGGCTTTGCCTCGCCGCTCTATCGTCAGGCGCTGCTGGCGGACTATTCGCTGCCCACTTCAGAAAGCCAGTCCGATGCACAAACCGTTGCGCAGTGGCAACGCTGGCTGGAGACGCAGAAAGCGAAAAGCGCCCCCTGGT
Source organism: Erwinia sp. TECH1 (assembly GCF_054057575.1). Lineage (NCBI taxonomy): Bacteria > Pseudomonadati > Pseudomonadota > Gammaproteobacteria > Enterobacterales > Erwiniaceae > Erwinia > Erwinia sp. TECH1. Next base: position 3,226,451 of record NZ_JBSRZK010000001.1, read on the forward strand.
TCTCCTATCTTTCTTTGTCCGGCGGCAAAAACGCTGGCGTGGCGAAAGAAGCGGCACGGCGCTACGCGCGCAGTGCGGCAGAGGTGGATGGGCAAATCCAGAACGTGCTCGCCACGTTACAGGAGAAAGGCCTGCTGGATAATACGGTGGTGGTGATCACGGCGCAGCACGGCGTGGCGTTGAACGACGATGACGATATGGGCAACCGTGCAAACCTACAGGTGCCGCTGGTGATCCACTGGCCGAATACGCCATCGCAGCAGATTGATAAGCTGACCAGCCATCAGGATATTATGACTACGCTGATGCAGCGGCTGCTGCACGTGCGTACGCCAGCTTCTGATTATTCGCAGGGCGAAGATCTGTTTGCCGTGCGCCGCAGCCATAACTGGATAACCAGTATGCATGACGGCCAGCTGGTGGTGACTACGCCGAACCTGACGCTGGAGCTGAACAGCAACGGCAGCTATACCGCCTGGGATGCTCAGGGCCAGCGGTTGAAAGATCACAAGCCGCAGCTGACGCTGCTGTTGCAGGTGCTGACGGAAGAGAAACGCTTTATCGCTAACTGAGGCGTGGGTTTTAAAGATTATTTCCCGCGCCCTGCTCTGCGTAAACCAGACGGCAACGTTGGCTATTTTCATAGCAGTCAACGTGTTAGCCGCTTGCAATCGTAGCGAATTTGCGTACTATTAGCTCACGCGTCGGCACGTAGCGCAGCCTGGTAGCGCACCGTCATGGGGTGTCGGGGGTCGGAGGTTCAAATCCTCTCGTGCCGACCAAATACATATTCTGTCAGTACCGGTTACTGATGGAAACCCCGCAAGAACCCGCATTCTCTTTGAGTTTGCGGGTTTTTTGTTGCCTGTAGGTAGCGGGATTTAACGTATACAAATGGATTTTTTAAGATTGGTCTGGAGAGGCTCACAACTCTGTCCGACCGGGCAACGAACTGTTCCTGACAGGTGTAAGTCGCTTCGTTAATAGTCACTATATGTACACTCATCGCCACGCTGTAAGGATTTATTTGCATCGTGATGCACAAAAAGTAAGCCTTATTTGCGGTCAATCCACAGTAGTTATGGCCTGGCAAAGGCATCACTACTGAGTCTGTCAGTCAGGGACTCATTTTGGGATCAGGATAGTACAGAGCGCTTGATAAGCCTATCCTCGTATGATGTACATTTCCCCAAATGCCCCATAAAAAAGAGACTCATCAGCCCTTCCTGGTCAGCTTTTCTTCAAATAGCCTACAAACTGCCCTTGCTTCATCAAAGCGACTTTACCGCTCTTATAGATGATCACACTAAACAGCCCTTGCTGATAGGCTGTAGCCTTCTCTGTGATTTCATCTACAGCCGCTGGTTTTCCGTCAACAGTGACAATCCCTAAGCTGTCCCTCTTAACAATGACATCATATCCTTTCCACTGCGCAACCTTACCAGCAGGAACGGTGTGATTGGGTGTAGGAGACGCACAGGCAAAGTTAACTATATTCATGGAAATAGCGACTATAAGTAAAAGTTTCTTCATTTTTTATCCATCCACTCTCTGACAAGATGAGAAGCAGCAAAGCCAGCAATACCACATACGGCAAAAGCTATCCAACAGAAGCTAAGATCCGCGCTGCCCTCTCAACAATAGACAGATCCTGTCCTCACGCTGAAACCTGTCCGCAGGCCTACGGACTGATGCCCCGGGCTGGCTATGATACCGGGCCTGATTTCAGAGCACTTCAATGTAATCGAAGATATCGGCGCGGGCCAGATCGCGAGTTTTGTAGATCCTTTTCTTATACGCTCTTTTTTCAGTAAATCGAAGAACGACTCGGCCACCACATTATCCCAAATATTGTCATGCCGGCTCATACCCGGTGCAAGGCTGTTAGCCCGGCGGCGCTCTTTGTTATGAGAAAATCCTGACATATTAATTTCATTAACTGAATGATATCTTTGAGAATCCCTGAGCCAACGTGACTGATAGCAATGGCCAGCTATACGGGCGGTTACAACAGTGGCCGGGCACAGGGAAAACTAAAGCGGTTTTAACTCTCATTCTTTCAGGAAAACTGACTATGACGGTGAATATAAGCGGCAAGAATACCCAACGGCACGTGGCCATTTTTAACTGCGCTGAACAAGGACACGTCAACCCGACCCTGGGGCTGGTCAAGGCACTGGTCGCGCGGGGCTACAGGGTCAGCTATACCACCTCGCCAGAGTTTTCCTCTCTTGTCGCTTCCTGCGGCGCCACGCCGGTTCTGTTTGAACCCACTTTTACTAAAGAGCAGCCACGACCAGAGGAGATGGGCTACGTTGTCCGCGAGCTGGCACGGGAAGCACAGGCGACCTGTCGCCCTTTGCTGGCGGCCTTTGAGAACGACCGGCCCGACATTATCGCCTACGGCCCGCTTAGCTGGCTGGGCAAGATATTCGCCCATCTTTGGCAAGTTCCGGCCATCAGCCTTAATCCTACCCACGTCAGCTATCAGGGGCAGTCCGAGGAGTGGCTGGGCCTGTCGGGCGAAGAGTGGCCCTGCATACCGATTCTGGAAAAAATGCTGCACGACAATAATTTGAACGTGGATCTTCGTGCCATCCTGGCTGCCCGCGATACTGCCATTGCCTTTATTCCGCGCTCTTTTCAGGAAAAACCAGACACTATTCCCCCTGGCGTAACCTTTGTCGGGCCCGAAATCAGGCCACTGGCCGCGCAGCCTGGCTGGCGACTAAAAACAGCAGGACGGCCGGTTGTCGTCATCTCGCTGGGTTCGGTTTATACGCATCAGACCGCCTTTTTCCGCACCTGCATTCAGGCTTTCACCAATAGCGAGTGGCATGTCGTAATGGCTATTGGCCGCTATGTCGATTCTGCCCAGCTGGGAGAGCTGCCCGCCAATATTGAAATTCACCGTCAGATACCCCAGCTTGATGTGCTACAGGCGGCAAGCCTGTTTATCACCCATGCCGGAATGAACAGCCTGATGGAGGCCGTTTATTTCGGGGTGCCGATGATAGCCGTACCGCAGCAGGCCGAACAACGCCTCAATGCCCGGCGGATTCAGGCGCTGGGCATAGGAAAATATTTGCCTCGGGAAACCCTTTCTGCAGCCAGTCTGCTTATGGCATCGCAGGAGATAAGCGCCGATCCGGCCTGTCAGAGAAACCTGGCCGTCTTACAGCAAGAAATCTCTCAGGCAGGCGGTGCCAGCGCTGCCGTAGACGTATTCGATCGGATCATGGCAGCGGGTCAACACGCCGCCTGACTGGCTTTTAAACCGCTGGTGATGGCCCGCAACGGTCTGACGGCCTGAACTGATGGGCAGACGTCAGGCTTTTATAGATAGATCAAAGCCCCTCACAGGGCTGTTTTATCGCAAATGCATTCAGGGGCTGAAAATGACCAGAAGGGAAAAGCCAAAAGCGTGCGGCTGATATCAACGAGGTGGTAAACGCAGCGTAACCAAGACTGTCCTCGGCCCCCCCGTTAGCGCCTCTCTTTATGCTTATCTGTTTCCTCCTTTGCTGAACATCTACGCCTGACCGCATGCTGCTGCCTGCCCGCAAATAACTCCCCAGGTCTGTTGGCCAGCGACGTCGTAGCAGGATATAGCCTTTTCTAAACCTTCAAACTATGTAAAAAGTGTGATGACGATCACTTTCGGATTGAATTTTATGCGGCCGGCTTTAGAATGACGCGTTTTGAGTTTTGCGGAGCAGAAGCCTATGACTGATATGAACACCGTTACCGTTTCACGCAAAGTTGCCTGGTCACGCGTTCTGGCTTTGGCTGTTGCTGCGTTTATCTTTAATACCACGGAATATATGCCTGTCGGCCTGCTGTCCGATATCGGCCATAGCTTCGGCATGGAATCGGCGCAGGCGGGCATTATGCTGACCATCTATGCGTGGATTGTGGCGCTAATGTCGCTGCCACTGATGCTGATGACCAGCAATACCGATCGGCGCGTGCTGCTGATTGCGATCTTTGGCCTGTTTACCTTTAGCCATGTGCTGGCCTTTTTCGCCTGGAGCTTCGACGTGCTGCTGCTGAGCCGCGCGGGCGTAGCGCTGGCCCATGCGCTGTTCTGGTCTATTACCGCATCGCTGGCGGTCAGGCTGGCCCCGCCGGGTAAAAGAGCGCAGGCGCTGAGCCTGATTGCGACCGCTACCGCGCTGGCTTCCGTGCTGGGCCTGCCGTTGGGCAGAATTATCGGTCAGGCATTCGGCTGGCGCAGCACCTTCCTGGCCATTGGCGTCGGAGCTTTAGTGCTGCTGGGTCTGATTTTAAAAATTATGCCGCGCGTGCCGTCGGAGCATACCGGCTCGCTGAAAAGCCTGCCGGATCTGCTGCGCCGCCCTGCGCTGGTAGGCCTTTACGTGCTGGCCGTCGCCGTGGTGACCGCGCACTTTACCGCGTTTACCTACATTGAACCTTTTGTCGAGAAAGTAGCCGGATTTGACCAAAGCTTCGCCACGCTTCTGCTGCTGATTTTCGGCATTGCGGGCATTACCGGCAGCATTATTTTTGGCAAGAGCGGCGAAAAACGCCTGTCGCCGCTGCTGACCGGCTCTATCGCACTGCTGTCGATCTGCCTGCTGCTGCTGGCGTCGGTAGCGGCCAGCAAGGCCGGTCTGATTGTGCTGGGGCTGTTCTGGGGCATGGCCTTTATGATGATCGGCATGGGGATGCAGATGAAAGTGCTGACGCTGGCACCGGACGCCACCGATGTTGCTATGGCGATGTTCTCCGGTATTTTCAATATTGGCATCGGCGCGGGCGCGCTGCTGGGCAATAAGGTTAGCCTGGATCTTTCCATGTCCTCGGTGGGCTATATCGGCGCTATACCTGCCGTCGCGGCGCTGGTGCTGGCGGTGGCGATCTTCCGCAAGACAAAAGAGCAGCCGTCCACCCATGAAGGCAGCGTGATTACCGAAGTGAAATAAACTCAGGGCGCAGTCATCTGCGCCCTTTTTTTTACGGCTTTACGGCCGCTGTGCCCTCTCTGCCAGCAACCGCCCTGCCCGTTCGCGCTTAGCCGTTGGGCAGTGCCTTCTTTTTCCCTCGGAACAGAATAAGGTTCCTCAGCGTATCTCTGACGGCCGGTTCAATGTATTTAGTGATCAGCCAGGCAACCAGGTAAAGCGCGGCGACTACCGCTATCGGCATAAAGACCATCACGTAATCGCTGCTGATATGGCGCTCCAGCTTCCTTAACGTAGCGATCAGCATGTTTTCATGCAGCAGATAGATGGTGTAGCTGATAAAGCCGGTGAGCGTCAGAAACTTTCCTGACAGCAGTCGTTCCACGAGCCGGCTGTAAAAGCTGACGATAAACAGCGCCAGCATCAGCAGCAGCGGTAAAATAACGATATAGCCATTGTTTTTGATGTAATAACTGAAGTTAATCAACACCGCCACCAGCACCAGTGCGTAATGGAATTTGGCGTCGCGCTGATGCAGCCGCTCATACACCAGGCAACCGATCATAAACCATGAGTAGTGGATAAAGCCGAACTTGGAGATAAAATCCGCAATGGCCGGATGACCAATCATTTTGAAGGCGGAGGCGCCCGCCACCAGAAACATCGGCACCAGCAGCGAAGGCAGGCAGTATTTTCTGCCCAGCGTAAAGTAGACGGCACCGATAAAGATATAAAACGCGGCTTCAACGTAAAGCGACCAGAACGATCCTTCCAGCGGTTTAAAGGTCACACCGGTCAAATACTGGAGTATCTCTGGACTGATAAAAGTCAGGCCCGGAATGGCATTGGCCGGATGCGGGACGCCGAGCGGTCTTTCGCTAAATAAGCTGGCCGTAGCGAAGATCAGCAGCGTTACTATCAGCATGGCCGGGAAGAGCCGCAGCCAGCGCTTAAACATAAAGTTTATAAAGCTTTTTGATTTATCCAGGGTCATAAAAATAACGAACCCGGAAATCATAAAGAACAGCGGCACGCCCAGATAGCCCCAGGCGAATAAAGGAAAATCCTTAGTAAACGAAACGTACCCCAGGTATTCAGGCCATCTGGCCCAGGCATGAAAGCCGATCACCAGCAGTATTGCTAGTCCCCGCATTCCATCCAGGTGTTTTATTCGCGTTTCCATGGTGACCTCTGATAGCCTAAAACAACAAAAGCGGCAACATAGCACTCATAAACAACACTTCACACATGGGAGGAATCTTAGAAAAGGATGCGGCATAAAAGCTGGCCGCCAGAGAAGCAGGGTTGTAAAAAAATCACCTTAATTTTAAATAACTTACAAAGTATAACGAAAACGAGCATAAGGTGACGTCTCTTACCGGAAAGTTCTGAAAAAGCTTTGCCTGTCTGTAAACGTTTACAATTCAGCCTTTTTGCCCACCGCCCAGCTTATTCAGATAGTGAAAGTAACCATTTTCCACACTTGAATATCGCGCTAATTAATTATTATCAGAAAGTACCAGCCAATGCTTACTGAGATATCAGCCAGATCAAGGCGGTATGGTGGTTCAGCGCTGACTGGCCAACAGCCTGATACAGCCGCGTATAATTACTTACAGCCTTCGGGGCTCAGGCTCAGGCTCAGGCTCAGGCTCAGGCTCAGGCTCAGGCTCAGGCTCAGGCTCAGGCTCAGGCTCAGGCTCAGGAGTCAGGTGTCAGGTGTCAGGTGTCAGGTGTCAGGTGTCAGGTGTCAGGGTTCAGGCGTCAGGCGTCAGGCGTCAGGCGTCAGGCGTCAGGCGTCAGGCGTCAGGTGTCAGGTGTCAGGCCAGCATTTTCAGCGCCCTGTGATCCTGAGACCAATTATAAGTCATTAAAAAGTCGCCAATTTAGCTTCAATACGTTGACCAGAAAGCCTCTACGAAAGTGCTTCCGTCATAAAGCACACTTCTTGCCGGCCCGGTTGGCATTAGCCTTAATCTTAAAGCCAGACGCTGCAACAAAACTGTCATCTTCTTGACATAGGCTGACCCTACACTTTTTGAGGCAGTAACAGGTAACCCAATGGCAATCATTAAGGCAAGAAATTACAGGGACGCTGAAGAGATGCTGCAGTCCGGTATCAGCAAGGTTGAACTGGCCTATGACATTGACAGCGATGATTTTTTTCGATTCGCCAGCCACTGGTGCGATCGCGGCGCGAAGATTTCCCGCGGCAATAAGCACTTTGTCGTTTCACTGAAAGGGCTGCACATTCCTCCCAACAAGTAACCTGCGCCGTGCTTTACTCTCGGTACGCTAACCTGCTTAAATCCTCTTTTTGATTAACAGGCAGAAGAAATGCGTTCTGATTGGCTCAACAGACCGGCACAGAGCGAACCGGCGATTTTGTCGGGCGCCACCTTACCCAAAGATCGGTTTTTAGCCGCGCCCGTCAGTTCCCGACTGGCAGAACATCCTGATGTTCTGCTGGTACAGGCCCGCTACGATCTGGCTTATTACAGCGACCAACTGTTCACCGACTATCGCCTGCCCTTCCCTGCTCACCTGAATAAAGCCGTGGCGAAACGCCGGGCGGAATACCTTGCCAGCCGCTTGTGCGTGCGTGCAGCGCTGCGTCAGTTTGGCTTTGACGACTTCCTGTTGACTAACGATGCCGACCGCGCGCCGGTCTGGCCAGAAGGAATAGCGGGTTCCCTTTCGCATACCCGCGCCTGCATCAGCCTCCTGCTGGCCGATAAGGTGACGGGAAAGCAGCCCGGCGTGGATTGCGAAGAGATTATGCGGCCCGAAGCGGCGGAAGAGATGCGTGAGATGATTATTAACGAGCGCGAACACGGCATTTTACAGAGCAGCGGCGTGCCGTTCGCGACCGCGCTCACCGCCGCTTTTTCCCTCAAGGAGAGTCTGTATAAGGCGCTGTTCCCGCTTTTCCGCCAGTTTATGCATTTCAACGAGGCGGAAATCATCGCTTGCCGGGCCGGCCTGACCAACGTCACGCTGCGGTTGAACCGGGCCTTATCGCCAGGCTTTCCCGTCGGCACGCTGTTTACCGGCCGCGTGGCGCTGGCTGAAGGGCAGCTGACCAGCTGGGTCATCGTCACGCAGGCGGCCGATACGCCCACTGGCCCTTATTAAGCCATAGCCTCAGGCTGGCTTATCCATTTTTTAGCCAGCCTGAGTGACGGCAAGCCGGCGTCGGCAGGCTAGTCGGTGCCGGTGCGTTTTACCGCATCCAGCGTAGCCTGATCGCGCGCTTCGCCGATCAGCTCGCTTAGTTTGCCTTCACGCATTTCCAGCAGCCTGTCGGCGTGCAGAAAATAGTGGTCGTCATGGCTGATGGCAACAACGGTTTTGCCCATCTCTTTCAGCCACGGCAGCAGCTCGCGGTAGAAGATGCGGCGGAAATGCGGATCCTGATCGGCGGCCCATTCGTCCAGCAGCAGAATGTCGCGCTGCTCCGCCGTAGCAAGCAGCATCGCCAGACGCTTGCTCTGCCCTTTCGACAGTTTAAGGTTCAGCACCCGGTTGCCTTCCAGCTTGAGTTTATCCTGCATATGCAGGCGCTCCAGCCACAGCTGTACCTGAGCCGGATCGGCCGGCTCGCCGCTGGCGTCGATCAGGCGGTCAAACAGGTGAACATCGGTAAAGACGGCGGAGAAAAGGCGTCGATAGTCCGCCATCTCCGTTGCCGCCACCGGCACGCCGTCCAGCAGGATCTGCCCGGATACCGGCTGATAAAGGCCGGTCAGCAGCATCGCCAGCGTGGATTTACCGCTGCCGTTGCCGCCGATCAGAAAGACCAGCTCGCCGCGTTTCAGCGTCATGTCGATCGGGCCGACGGCAAAGCCGCCGTCGCCATAATGAAACACCACGTCACGCAGCTCCAGCGTTTGCCACGCACGCGCGGCGGCGGGCTGCGCAAAGCTTTCCTGGTAAGCCGCCAGCCTGAAGGTGTGGAGCTTGTTAAAGGCAACCTGGGCGCTCAGCAGCGTAGGCAGCGCGCCGACGGCGGAAAGCAGCGGCGTGCGCAGGAACAGCAGCGTCAGCGAATAGGTCGCCGCTACCGCCGTATTCGCCCAGCCCAGACCGTTAGCCATAAAGAAGACCAGCCCGATGGCGCCCAGCATCATGATATTCGACCAGTTCACCGCGCTGAGATGGAAAGTATCGGCGCGCACAATATGGTGACGATATGCTCGAGCGTCTTCCTGATAAACCGTCTCGTAAATTTGCTGCGCGCGCTGGCGGTTAAGCGCCAACTCTTTGCGCCCTTCGATAATGGTTTGATAGTCGGCGTAAAGCGCGTCTTCAAGCTCGCGCAGCTTCGCCAGATGGCGATAGACTCTGGAGACCAGCAGCCAGCCGCCGACGATGGTGATGGTCAGCCAGAGAGTGGTGATCAGCAGCATTTTCGGCGACAGCCACGCCAGGTAAGCGGCCGAACCTAAAGTCAGGATCACGCCCTGGATCAGCTCGGGCAGGCGCACAAAGGCAAGGGTAATGCTGCGGACGTCGCTGGTCAGCGCGGCCAGCAGCTGGGCGCTGCCGATCTGTTCGATACGTTCGATCTGCGTATCCAGAATGCGTCGAATAAACTCACCGCGCAGCCGATAAACAAAATGGTGGCCAAGCAGCGTCAGCGCCAGCTGCGAGGCCAGGGTCACCGCCATCAGCAGCAGCAGCAGCCCAAGGAAAGACGGCAGCAGCCAGGTACCGGCGTTCAGCGAAACAATCAGCTCGCGGTTGATAAAAGCGATCAGCCCGATACCGAGCGCGGCGCTCAGCAAACTGAGGCCAATAACCAGCACAAAAGGCCAGCGATACTGGCGGTAAACGACGCGAAGCAACTCCATGACACTATCCCATTATTCTGAGCAGCCTGCAGTTTAATGAGAAGCGGGACGATAGCAATAATAATTCTCGTTTACCGAAAAGCGCGCCGGAAGGTCAGATTATAGCGAAATGCGCCGGTGGCCGGATGGCTGCCCGCTTTTAACGGCAGGATGCCGTGATAGCGCAGGCGCGACGGCCCGCCCCATACCACCACGTCGCCATGCTCCAGCAGCACGCGCTGCACCGCGTCGCCTCGCTCGAAGCCGCCAAACTGAAACACGGCGGGCAGGCCCAGCGAAACAGAGACGATAGGCTGGCGCATATCCTGTTCGTCCTTGTCCTGATGCAGGCTGAGCTTCGCCTCCGGCGCATAGCGGTTAATCAGGCAGGCATCGGGCTGAAAATGGGGAAAACCGGCCTCTTCCGCGCAGGCCACCGCCAGCTGATGGAAGCGATCCGGCATCGCCGGCCAGCGCTGGCCGCTAACGCTGTCGTATTCGCTGTACTGATAGCCGCGCGCGTCCGTCGACCAGCCGAAATCGCCGCAGTTGGTCATCGCCACCGACATGCGGTGTCCGCCCGGCGTAATGCGGTGATGAAAAGGATTCTGCGCGGCGATATCGTCAACCAGCGCCAGCAGCGCTGCCGCCTCGTCCCGCGCGCGTCGACGCAGGATAGCCGCGCCTTCCGCCAGCGGCTCCAGCCAGGGCGCTTCTTCACTAAATAAGTCCAGCATAATGGCTCCTTAGCGGGCCGTTGCCCGTGAGTAAATGCCGCTATTGCGCTTCCGGCAGCAGGAAGGCGCTGAACTGCGGCGACATCCAGCTGCTAAAGCCGTTGCCCTGCTTCACGATCAGATAAACCGCCAGCTGTTCGCGCAGCGCCAGCGCCTTCGCCTGCTCTTCGCCAAGCACCATCAGGCCGGTATCCCAACCGTCTGCTTCCAGCGCGGTGGTCGCGATCACCGTTGCGGAAACCAGCTTGTGCTGGATCGGCTCGCCGGTGGTCGGATCGATCACATGCGAAATGCGTTTGCCGTTCAGCTCATAATAGTTGCGATAGCTGCCGGAGGTACTGATACCGTGCCCCTGCAGATCCACTACCGCCTGCACCGCGTTTTCTTTATCGGTAGGCTTCTGGATCGCTACTTTCCACGCCTTGCCTTCGGCGTTTTGGCCGCGCGTCAGCACCGCGCCGCCAACGGAAACCAGGTAATTATTGATCCCTTCTTTTTCCAGCAGGCGCGCCAGATGATCGGTGGCGAACCCTTCTCCCATGGTGGACAGATCGACATAAAGATTCGGCAGATCCTTTTGCAGATAAGCCCCTTCGCTGCGCTGGATAACGCGCAGATGTTGCAGGCCGGTCAGCGCGCGCGCCGCCGCAATCTGCGCCTGCGTCGGCACGGTGGCAGGCTGCTTAACCGGCCCAAATCCCCACAAATTGACCAGCGGCCCGACGGTGATGTCCATTTTGCCGTGCGTTTTCTGGCCGATGCGCAGCGCCAGAGTGACGATGTCCGCCATGTTGTCGCTGACCGGCTGCGGGTCGCTGCCGCGATACTGATTAAAGCGCGAAAGCACCGAATCGGCTTTCCAGGTCGACAGCTCCCGATCGTCATTATCCAGCTGCTGCTGTACCGCTTTTTGCAGATTTTCTTTCAGGCCGGGGTCAACGTTGGCGAGGCTAACCCTCCAGAATGTTCCCATAGTGCGTCCTTCCAGCACCATGGCTGACGCACCAACGGTTTCACGATGACGGTCACAGCCGGAAAGCAGGATAAATGCTGCCATAACAGGATAGTACAGCCATTTCTTCTTCATATTACGCAAATTTCCCTGCAATAGTTTTGGTCCTGAAAGCGTGAAAATGCAGCATGGCGCCGGACCAGGCGGGGTTGATCTTCTGACGGATGCTACTCAGTATACCCATTGAACCCACTTTACCGCGGCGCTTTGCCGCAATAATGGAGGTCTTTATGATCTACTTTCTGCTGCCTTTCGTCTGTCTCGCGCTGATTATCTTTTCAGGCTACAAGCATTACAAGCAGACGCATACCAGACAGCTCAATCGTCCACGTTTTCGCTGAGAAAGTGGTCAGGGAGGTACGCTAAGCGCAGGGAAACGGCGAAGAGTTAAGAAGCGGGAGCGCATGGCGCGCTCCCGCGTAAATCAGAACTGGTATACTAAGCCCAGCGCTACTACGTCATCGGTGTTGATGCCGGCAGCGTCGGTAAAGTTGTTGTCATCAAGCAGGTTGATCTGGTAGTCAACGTAGGTAGACATGTTTTTGTTAAAGTAGTAAGTCGCGCCTACATCCACATATTTTTTCAGGTTCTGCGTGCCGTATCCTTCGATATCGGAGCCGCGAGAGCTGACGAACGCCAGAGACGGACGCAGGCCGAAGTCAAACTGATACTGCGCCACCACTTCCCAGTTATCCGCCGTGTTGGCGTAACCGTAGATGCTGTCGTCGCTTCTGCTGTCGCCAAAGCGGGTTGCGTTGTAAGAACGGGTATACATCGCCGCCAGGTAGATGTTGTTAGCATCATATTTCAGACCGCCGGTATAGGCTGTTGCCTTGTCGCCGTTACCCAGAATGCCGTTGGTGTTATTGTTCTGTTCGTTGGTGCGGTCAGAGCTGAACATCGCCGCGCCGATACCGAAGCCGGAACCCAGATCGTAAGTGGTGGACAAACCCCAGCCGTCGCCGTTGCGCGCCAGCACGTCACGTCCGTCCAGCTCGGTGCCGCTGTTGTTTTTGCCCTGATACTGGATAGCGAAGTTCAGGCCTTCAACCGCACCGAAGAAATTGTTGTTGCGGTAGGTCGCCAGGCCGCTGGAGCGCTGGAACATAAAGTTGTCCGCGCCGTAGGTGTCGCCGCCGAACTCCGGCAGCACGTCGGTCCATGCGCCGATATCGTAAGCCACGCCGTAATTACGACCATAGTCCAGAGAGCCCGCATCGCCGAATTTCAGACCGGCAAAGCCAACACGCGTGTAGCTGTCTGCGGTGCCTTCATTTTCCGTGGTGTTCAGCGCCGCCTGGTATTCCCACTGGCCGTAACCGGTCAGCTCGTTGCTGATTTGGGTTTCGCCCTTGAAGCCGAAGCGCAGATAAGACTGGTCGCCATCGGAGCCATCGTTATCAGAGAAATAGTGCAGGCCGTCTACTTTGCCAAACAGGTCGAGCTTGTTCCCGTCTTTATTGTAGATTTCTGCCGCGCCGGCAGAACCTGCGATCAGCATGGCCGGAACGGCCAGGGAGAGAACGCGAAGTTTCATTTTGTATTACCCTCTTGTTATATGCCTTATTTACCACTGCGTGCTGAACGTCGAAAATTCAGTCGGCACCCTCATGGTAGAGCGCGGACAGTAATAATCTATAAAGAAAATGCTACTAAATTTCCGAATGTGTTTCATTTTGTAATTCAAATATTACAAAATGATAATAACCGGGAACTTTATGGCCGCACGCAGTGATAAAAAATAACGCACGTAATGTCAAGTAATAGCTAATCTTTGAAGATTCATATGGTTATGTAATGTTACTTGTGTGAGCACTGAATGATAAAAAGGCGTAGCATTTTGGTTTATAATAACCGGGCTATCATCATTTTATTTCATTATTACCTTCATTCACCCCGAATGTTTTGTTTTACCCTATTTTTCGGCCGAACCTTGTGTTCGGCTTTTTTTATGGCCGCTATCTGCAGAACGCCTCGCTGTTTCTACGGTTATAATTAAGGCCAAAAAAAACCGCTGAACGGCGAATGATAAAAGTTTATTTCATTCACTATTCAGCGGCGTAAGTAATTATCTTTCGCGCAGCGACTCTTTAACCTTATTCAGCGGCTTAACCAGGTAATCCATGACCGATTTCTGGCCGGTTTTAATTTCAACGTTCGCCACCATGCCGGGCACGATAGGGAATTTTCTGCCGGCCTTATTGACCAGCTCCGCCTTCTGCGTACGTACGTAAACGCGATAGTAATACTGGTCGCGTTTAACCTCGTCCTGCAGCGTATCCGGCGAAACCGTCTCCACTTCGCCATCCAGATTGCCGTAGATAGAAGAGTCGTAGGCGGTGATTTTGACCACCGCAGGCAAGCCCGGACGGATATAGGCGATATCGCGCGGGTTGATGCGGGTTTCAATCAGCAGCTGATCCTCCAGCGGAACAATCTCCATCAGCTTACCGCCCGGTTGCAGCACACCGCCGACGGTGGTGACCTGGATATCTTTGACGATGCCGCGCACCGGCGAATAGAGCGTGGCGCGCGTCAGCTGATCCTCTTTACCGGTCAGTACCTGGAGCTGAGCATCCAGATCGGCATTGTTTTTAACCTGTTCCTCGCGCGCGCGTACCGCGTAGTCATTTTTTGCCTCGTCGATCTTACCGCGCAGATCGCTAATCTGCCGACGCAGCCGGATCACCTCCACCTGCCCCGCCGCGCCTTTCGCCACCAGCGGCTCGGTCATGCGCAGCTCGTCCTGCACCAGCTTCATCGACTGGGTAAGGTTGCTGACCGTTTCCGTGAGGTTGCGCCGACGCGACTGGAAAAGCTGCGTCTCGCGCGCCACCAGCTCCGGCTCCTTGAGCGTTTCAGCGCTGAACGCCAGCGGCGCGCCGGTCAGTTCAGCACGCAGTCGTTCCGCCGAGGCGCGCAGCGTACGGGCTTTAGCTGCCGCCTCGCCAAAATTGGACTGAAAGCGCGTGGGGTCGAGACGGCCCAGCACCTGGCCCTTTTCGACGATATCGCCTTCATGCACGTTCAGCTGATTGACGATGCCGCCGTCCAGGCTGTCGATAATCTGCGCGCGGCTGGACGGCGTGACTTTACCGGTGCCGACCGTGACCTCGTCCAGAATGGCGAAGTGCGCCCAGACAAAAAAGATCACCAGCGCGGCGGTACAGAGCCAGATAATAGCCGAGGTGCGCTTTTCGTTACGTTTCAGGCTGCGGTCGATCAGTATCAGGCTCATGCTGCGTCCCCCTGTCCGCCGGTTTGCTTCGCCGTCTGCGCGGCGGCGGCGCGTAAAATATCATCGCGCGGGCCGTCCGCCACGATGCGCCCGTTATCCATAACGATAATTCTGTCCACCAGCTTCAGCAGCGCCGGACGGTGCGTGACCAGCACCAGCGTGCGGCCCGACAGCCAGCCCTGCATCTGCCGGATCACATACTCTTCCAGCGCTTCATCCATCGAGGCGGTCGGCTCGTCCATCAGCACCACCTGCGGCTGCCGCAGGATCATGCGGCTGAGCATCACCATCTGCCGCTGCCCGCCGGACAGGCCGCGCCCGCCCTCGTTGATAATACGGTCAAGGCTGGACGCATCCTGCTGCACCAGGCTCAGCGCGCCGCTGACCTTCAGGGCCTGGAGCATTTCCTGCTCGCTGGCGTGCGGATTGCCCAGCATCAGGTTTTGCCGCAGCGTGCCGAAAAACAGGCGCGAGTCCTGCGACAGCCAGCCCAGCTGACGACGCAGATCTACCGGATCGATGCGCTGAACGTCCACGCCGTCGACGATCACTTTGCCCTGCGTTGCCCGCGCCTGCCCGGCCAGCAGCTTCAGCAGCGTGGATTTCCCCGCGCCGACCTTACCGAGGATCGCCACGCGCTCGCCCGGCTTGATTTGCAGCTGGTTGATGGTGACCACGTTTTTGACGTTTTCCTCATCGTAGCTGTACTGTACGCCGCGCAGATCGTAATGGCCGGTCAGCGTCGGACAGTGCGCCATTTCGCCCTCTTCCGGCTGATCCAGCGGTTTTTTCAGCAGCTCATCCAGACCCGCCATCGCGGTTTTGGCATGTTGCCAGCGCGAAAACACCATGGTCAGCTGCATCAGCGGCGCGATGGTGCGCGATGAGAGCAGACTGCTGGCGACCAGCGTCCCGGTGGTGATATCGCCGTTCAGCACCAGGTAAACGCCGAACACCAACATGCTGGCATAGGTCAGCTGCTGCACCGTCGAGGCCCAGCCGGTCAGCCTCGCGCCCCACAGCCTTTGCTGCATGCCGATAGTGGCGCTGACCTCATGCGTCTGCTCCCACTGCCGCTGGAAATAGGGTTCCGCCTGTAAAGATTTGATATCTTCGATGCCTTCGATGGTTTCCACCAGCACCGCGTTGCGCAGCGCGCCCTCGCGTAGCCCCTCTTTCGCCAGCTTCGCCATCGGGAACTGTACCAGCAGCCCCGGAATAACGATCAGCGGGATCGCCAGCAGCGGAATAATCACCAGCGGGCCGCCGATAAAGCCCATCAGGCATAAAAACAGGATCACAAAAGGCATATCCGCCGCCGCGCCCACGGTGGTCGAGGTCAGCAGCTCGCGAACCTGATCGATTTCACGCAGCTGCGAGATAAAAGACCCGGTGGATTTTGGCCGCGCTTCGTTGCGAATATTCATCGCACGCGCGAACAGCATGGAGGAAACTTTCAGATCGATGCGCTTTCCCATCAGATCCGAAACCTGGGTGCGCATCAAACGAATCACATATTCGATGGCGGCGGCAATCAGCACGCCGGCGAACAGTACCCACAGCGTCGGCTCCGACTGCGCCGGGATCACGCGGTCATAAACCTGCATGGAGAAAAGGATGCCGGCCAGCGCCAGCACGTTGCCGACCACCGAAGCCAGCGAAATCTCCATGATGCGGCGGCCCATGCCGCGAAAGTTTTCCCAGAACCAGTGCTTTTTGTACGGCTGCACAAATTCGTCGATGCGCGCGTCGCGTCCGCGCGCCGCCACGCCGACAATGCCGACCTGCTCCTGGCTTTGCGCCAGCAGCACCGCCAGCTCGCTTTCCCGCACCACGTCGCCGCCGTCGCTCAGCCAGTAGCGCGCTTTGCCCTCCGTATCGATGGTTTCCACCACCACCACGCTGCCGTTTTCCATAATCAGCACCACCGGCGTCACCTCCTGCCGCCAGCGAATTTTATCGCGCGGCATCATGGTCAGATGCAGGCCCAGCAGGCCCGCCAGCCGTTCCAGCTGCTGCGCGGGCGTCAGATGCTCGAACCAGCGCATCTGCTGACGCAGCGTGGAGCCATCCGCCGGTTTGCCAAAGCGCGCCGCCACGCGCAGCATCGCGTCAATCCAGTTTTCAGTACTAGCGGTTTTGGTCATAAGTACGGCCTTATCTTGTTTGGCATCAGAGCGATGGCAGGGTTTGTCCGCTGGTGGCTTCACGATCGATGCCCATAATATCCAGCAGGTTGTCGACGGCGGAAGCGTAGCGCACGGTGGCGTCCCAGCCGTCGTAAAGCGCGGTCAGACGGCTGCTGTCAGCCTGAAAGACATCCTGCTCAACGCTCAGTAAATCGTTGAGGCTGCGCTTATTTAATTTGTATTCGTCGGCGTAAACCGAGCGGGTGTGAGCGGCGCTGCTCAGCTGCTGCTCGCCT
Organism: Erwinia sp. TECH1; assembly: GCF_054057575.1. Lineage (NCBI taxonomy): Bacteria > Pseudomonadati > Pseudomonadota > Gammaproteobacteria > Enterobacterales > Erwiniaceae > Erwinia > Erwinia sp. TECH1. The sequence goes on from NZ_JBSRZK010000001.1 coordinate 3,243,620, forward strand.
GCCGTCTGGCGCTGCTGCGCGCCAATCATGTCGGCATAGGCGGTGGAGGCGCTCTGATTGATATCCAGCTTGGACTGTTCGACGGCGGCCTGGGCCGCTTCGCGGTCGCCTTCCGCCGCGCGGGTTCTGGCGTTGACCAGACCGCCCTGATAAAGCGGCGCTTCTACCTGAAGCTGTAGCTCATCGTCCCAATAGGATCGGGTGGCGTTTTCATAACGCGTGCGGCCCGCCTGCACTTTGATGGTCGGCCAGTGGTTAGAGGACGCCTGGCGAACGCGTTCGATCGCCGCTTCCTGTTTGGCCTGCGCGCTGCGCACCGCCGCGCTTTTTTCGTAGGCGATCCTGTCCAGCGTGATCTGCTGATTCAACAGCGACTGCGGCAGCTCCGGCAGCGCGCTGGGCACCACGCCGGTCAGCACCGTCAGCTGCGCCAGCGCAGAGCGTTCTGAAGCGCGGTACTGCTCCATCGTCGCGTGCATCCCGGCGATGCGGGTTTCCGCCTGTAGCACGTCCGACTGCGAGCTTAACCCCGCGTCGGCGCGCATATGGGCGATGTCCTTGACATGTTCCAGCGAGGCGACGTTGTTTTTGGCCGCCTCCACCAGCGCCCGGTAGCGTTTGACCTGCAAATAGGCCTGTAGCGTATCCTGCGCCACCGTGGTCATGGTGTCGTAAAGGGCGAAGCGATAGGCTTCCGAGAGGTGATGCTGTTCGTCAATAGCGCCGCCGGTGCGGCCAAAGTCATACAGCAGCTGGCTGAGGGTAATGCCGCCAGAGCCGTTGTTGTTGAGGCTGCCGGAGGAGTCGGTGGTATGCGATCGTCCACCGGTCGCCGCCAGGGAAATTTGCGGATACCAGGCGCTTTCGGCGGCATCCAGATCGGCCTCGCCCACGCGGATTTGCGCGGCGGCCTCGGAGATTTTTGGGTTGCGGGCAAAGGCCCGGAGGATAGCTTCACGTAGCGTCAGCGTTGAGATTTGCTCCTCGGTGGGAGCGGCACGCCAGTTAAATTCCACTTTCTGCTGCTTTGCTGCCAGCGCATTCTGTCCCACGGTGCCGCACAGCGCGGCCAGGCACAAAGATACCCACACTTTCTTCATCCTGGTCCTCTCTTCCTTCTTCCTTTTTGGTGAAAAAACGGCCGGTGCGGCAACCCCGCGCCGGCCTGTTACGTCAGGCAGTCTGTACCTGTAGATTATGTTGAATTAAGACATCCGCCAGCGTGCCTTCATGGCTTGCGGAGGAATTGTGATAGAGATCAAACTGCTGACCGGCGATCGTCTGCATACCGGCCTCGTTCCAGACGCCGCCTTCGGCGGTGCTCAGCGTCACCGCGCTGCCGTCCGCGCCTTTGATGGTCAGCGCCTCGCTGGCGTTGTCGGTCAGCGCCAGCAGATCCTTTTGCCCCAGCGTAAGGCTGTTGCTGCCGGAGGTGCCGAGGTCGATCGTTTCAACGCTGCCAATCTTCAGGCCCAGCGAGGCGAAATCCAGCGCTTCGTGCGCACCGCCCAGCACCAGCGTGTCGTGACCGGCGCCGCCGTTCAGATTGCTGAGCAGATTCAACGTGGAGAGCGTAAAGGTGTCATTGCCCTCGGTGCCAGCGGTGGGAGCAACGCTTTCGACGTGGCTGGCTACGGCCGGTTCGCCGCCGGTAGCGCCGCTTTCCGTTACGGCTGCCGCGCTGCTCTCGTGCGCATCCGTGGCGCTGGCGTGACTAACGTCATCCAGGGGATTAGCCTCCGCAAGCAGGCTAAACGTACTTTGATCGGCCGTTTCTACTGTGGCTGGCGCATCCGGCAGAGTGACGCTATCCCGCGTCTCATACCAATGGCCCGCCGCGTCCTGATAGGAGACGTAGAAGCCAGGCGTAGAAGAAATGGAGGTATATTCGCTTACCGGCACCTCGGAGGTGAAAGTGCCGTCCGCCGCCACGTTGATATCATAGTAATTAAGCAGCTCGCCGCCATAAAACGACAGCTTGTCTACGGGGAGCGGTTCGGTCACCGTACCGCTGATAAGGTAGTAAGCATTATCGTCGTGATAAACAACATCTTCTGGCGTCAGCGCGTTAAACGTCAGCACGGGATCGCTACTGTGAAAATGCGACAGCAGCAGGACGTCGCGGCTGGCGCTGGCATTGCCGCCCGCGCTTTCAACGCTGACCTTAAGGTTATAGTAGCCGTCCGCCGTCGCCTCTATATCCGCTGAAGGGATCGTGGCCATCCAGTGATTGGCGTAGACATAGCCAGTATAGGTTTTGTCGGCCAGGGTAATGGTGACTTCGGTGTCCGTATGCAGACCCCAGCTGTCGCCGTGCAGCTGGACATCATTCTGATAGTTGGCGTAATCAACGATATCGTTGATTTCCACCGTATCCATGGTCAGCGTTGGCTGCACGTCCGCCGCATAAAGCTCCACGCTTAGCGACGCGCTGTGTTCATGCCCGGCCGAATCCTGCACGCTGGCGAGTATCGTGGTATTACCGGCGGTCAGCTGCTTAGCGTCGTTCTCGTACAGCCAGGTTGTCCATTCGCCGTTCTGCCCTACGATAACCGAGCCGAGTGCAAGCGAGCCGATGGACACGGTAACCCTGGCCCCCACCTCGCCGGTTCCCCTGATGGCGTAATCATCGGTAAGGGTGTTGAGATTGACGCGGTTGTCGTCGGAGAGGCTGTTAATGGTGACGGTCGGCGACGTGCTGCCGCTGTAAAAGTCCAGCGCCAGCGAACTGGAGCCGACGTTTTTCGCCATGTCCGAAATCGTGGCCTGTAGCGTGTAGTCGCCCGCGGTCAGCTGCTGCGCCTGCTGCGGCGTCAGCGCCGCCTGCCAGGTTCCGTCAAAGCCGACCGTGGTGTGCCAGGTCAGCGCGCCCAGCGTCAGGGTCAGCGCATCGCCCGCATCGCCCGTGCCGGTAAAGAGATAATTTTCGGCGATCTGGTTGAGATTGATGTGCGTCCCGTCAGCAGGGGTGTCGATAGCCGTTTGCGGCGTGCTGACGTCGGTAAAGAAGTAAGCCTGGGTGCTACCCGTTTCGCCTTCCGCGTTGCTGGCGGTCACGGTGATCCAGCGCTTGCCGGTATTAAATTCGCTGTGCAGCAGCGTTTCGGTATTCAGATCCAGACGCCAGTTCCCATCGTTGGTCACCGCGGCCTGGTAGTCCACGCCGTTGATATTCACCGTAACCGTCTGGCCGCTGCCGATCGCGCCGGTCGTGCCGACCAGGGCCTGACCGTCAAGCTTTTCACTGCGATTCAGCCAGCCATCGCCAAAAGGCGTATTGATAGTGGGATGCGGCACGGCGGTGGCGGCCAGCAGCACGCCGCTACTGTCTGCTTCAGGCTGGGCAGCGGGGATCGCCTGCCCGGCGGTCGCGGCTGCGGCTGCGGCGGCATCGTCGGCGGAAACACTGTCAACAGCCGCAGCGGGCGTCACCGCGCCGTTGTAAAACGTAATATCCTGCGTCTCCGTGCCAACGTTTTTCGCCGGATCGGTCACGCTGGCTTTCAGCGTATAGTTGCCCAATTGCAGCTGCTGCGCCTGCTGCGGCGTGATGTCTACCCGCCAGGTGCCGTCGAAGCCGACCAGCGTCTGCCAGGTCTGGGTGCCCAGCGTCAGCGTCAGTCCGTCGCCCGCATCGCCCGTGCCGGTAAAGGCCAGGCCGTTTTGCCGGGCGCTATTCAGGTTGATATCCGTGTTCGACAGCGTATCGACGCTGACATGCGGCGTACTGATATCGGTAAAGAAGTAGGCGCCGGTCTTACCGCTTTCGCCTTCGGCATTAGTGGCGTAGACGTTAATCCAGTGCTTGCCGGTAGAGAAATCAGTGCCCATCAGCTGGGCGGAGGTCAGCGCCAGGCTCCATTTACCGTCGTCCGCCACCGTTGCCTGATAGCGGCTGCCGCTGATATTGATCGCTACCTGTTGACCGCTGCCCGTCACGCCCGTGGTGCCGCTCAGCGTTTCGCTATGGGTTTTCTCATCGTGATTCAGCCAGCCATCGCCGAAAGGTACGGCAATAGTTGGCTTCGGCGTAGCGGTCGCGCCGCCGCCCGTTTCCGGCGGCGTGGTGCCTGGGTTATCCGGCGGCGTACCGTCCGTTGGGTTTTCTACCGGCGGAACAGGAACCGGCACTTCCGCGCCACCGCCGCCCGTGCCGACCGGCGTCTCCAAATCGGTGGTAACATAAATCTGCTGCTCGAACCAGTTGCCCGCGCCGTCCTGCACGCCCAGCACCAGCGCGTTTTGCCCATGCTGAGTATGGATATCCTGGGAAGTGAGCTGCACGCTCCAGCTGCCGTCCGCATTCAGCGTGCCGGTACGATAGCTCTCGATCTCGCCCTTAACGGCAAACATGGTCAGCGGAAAAGGCGTTTGCATCGTGCCGGTCACGGTGTAGATCGGCTCGCCGTTTTGATAAGTCACGTCGGCCAGCGTCAGCTCATCGGTGGTGACCAGCGGGATGCTGCTGTTGTAGTGGCTGATAAGCAGCAGATCGCGCGTGGCGCTGACGCTGTTGCCGCTGGCGTCGGTGGCGCTGACGGAAAAGGTGTAGCTGCCGTCTTTGATCGCCGCCAGATCGCTGTCGCCAACCTGCACCGACCAGACGTTGTTATTGACGTAGCCGGACCAGGTTTTACCATCCAGCGTCAGCTCTACCCGCGTGCCGGAGGCCAGCTGCGTGCTGGTGCCGGTAATTTCGACGCCGTAAACGCCCTCTTTATAGTTAACCGCGTCATCGCCAGAAACCGGATTGATGGTCAGCGTCGGCAGTGTGTTCGAGGCTTCTGCGGTAACAGCGCCGGTGCCAGGCGTTGGCGAAGGCGTTGTGGGAGTGGTGGTGACGGCCGCTGCTACGCTATCAACAGGCACGGCCATATTGTTAACAATCAGCGTGGAATCCACTGTTTCGACGGCTGCCGGCACCGCAGCCAGCGTCGGCGTCAGTGTGACGGTTGTTTCAGCCTCATCTGCTTCGTTTGCGAACAGCGCCTGCTGCTGCGTAGCGCCATCCTGAAAAATCAGCTGGCTTTGCGATTGTGGATCGGTACTAAAAAACTGCTGAAAACGCGAGACGCCGCCATCCTGATACAGGATCAAATCGCTGCCCTGCCTCTGCCAGGCAGAAACCTGAGAAGGCGCGCCCTGTAAGGTGACGATACTGGGTTCGCTGAGGGTGTAAGCCTGTGAATCGTTTTCGACGAGCAGTGTTTCACCGCTTGCCAGCGACACGATATTGACGCGGCCTGAGCCTGAATACGCCATAAAAATCCCCTTGTGCACCAGTTAAATGAGTAAAGTGACGCCGCGTAAAAGTAAAGATTTACTTTACTTAAAGCGGACATGCAGCGGCCAGCGCCTCAAAAAAGGTGCCAGGCCAGACCCGGTGCTTTCTGGATTTACAAAATAATCCACAACAAGGCTAATGGTAAAAAAAATTTCCAAAAAAAATGCTAACGACAAGGCGAGGATTTTATTTCGCCGGCAAAAAAAAACAGTACCACTCTTTGCCATAACCGAGATTCGGCCCGACTTACCACTTTTTACCTCAATAACTTATCGTCAAAAAAAGGCGAGCAGTCGACGCTGGATAGTGGATAACCTAGTCCGCTAATACACACTTTACTACTGGCGTAAATCTGGAAAGTGGTTCCAAACGGCAATTTTTTCTTATTAATGTCTTTAACGTCACTTTACGCAAAAATGACAAAACCTCGCCATTCTTTATTTTCGTTTATGCTTTTTTTGTTGTTACAAATGATAAACCCTCCTTAACGTTAACATCCCTGCGCGAGCCATACCGCCCTCGCGCAGGGAAGGTCTTGTTATACCAGATGAACCTGAAGATTATGCTGGATCAGCACATCGCCCAGGGTGTTTGCCGCATCCAGCGCCGAGTTGTGGTAAACGTCGAATACCTGCCCGTCTACCGTACGCTGCGCAGTGGCAGCCCAGGTGCCGCCGTCGCCGTTGGCCAGCGTAACCTGATCGCCGGTTACCCCCTTGATCATCAGATCGTCGGTCTGTTTATCGGTAATATTCAGCGCCTCGTTGAGATCCAGCTTGACGCTGTTGGTGCCGCTTTGCCCTAAGTTGATGATTTCGATATGCTCCACCTTCAGCCCGAGCGTGGTGAGATCCAGCGTCATATGCTCGCCGTTGAGCACCAGCGTATCGGTACCCGCACCGCCATCAATATGCGTAAAGTTCAGCGTATTAAGCGTTACGGTATCTTCGCCGCTGCTGCCCGCGACCGACGCACCCTCTACCATCTGACCATCCGCCAGCGCCGCGATTAACCCACCGATGCTGTAGCTGCCGTCATCGGCTACGGCGGTCGTAGCGGATGCATCCGCTGTAGCCGTAGTCTCTGTCGTGGTGGTGGCATCTGTCGTGGTGGTGGCATCTGCCGTGGTGGTGGCATCTGCCGTGGTGGTGGCATCCGCCGTACTGCTGGCCGTCGCGCTGTCTGACTCGCTGTGTGCCGCGTTCGCCGTCGCCACCTGTGCGGAAGCCGTAGCCACAGAGGCGTTGCCGGCGTCGCTGGTATCCGCAGAGGCGATAGCCGTGGCATCATCCGCCGCCATTGCCAACAGCGCCGTTGCCGCCGCCGCAGAAGAGGTGCCCGCAGCCGGCAACAGCGATCCCAACAGCAGGGTGTTACTGGTGGTGGCGCGGTTGCCTGCCACATCTGCTGCGGTTACGGTAACGATAGAGTTCAGGCTTATAGAGGTTAACAGGCCGCCGGTGAACTTCACGCTATAGCGGCCAAGCGCATCCGTGGTGGTGGTCTGCGTTGAACCGTTCAGCGTGACGCTCAGCGTAGTGCCCTGCGGCAGGTTCAGCGTGCCGCCGGTCACGGTCAGCCCTGTCAGCAGCACGTTGACCAGGCTCAGCACCGGATCGACGCCAATAGCCGGCAGGTTATGGGTAATGGCCGTAAAGGTATTACTGCCGGTGGCGGTGTTGCCTACCACATCAGATACGGTAGCCGTGACGGTATAGCTGCCGTCTGCGATGCCTTTCAGCGTGGCGGAAGGCACCGTGACGCTCCATGCACCTGTAGAACCCACGGTTGTGGTGTAAAGGTTGCCCGCAATATTAACCGTCACCGTACTGCCGACCGCATTAACCGAGCTGCCGCTAATGGTGGCCGGCGTGTTGGCCTCGCTCAGATTGAGGTAGTGGTCGCCGCCAAACATGGTGCTGTTATTAATAGTCACGCTTGGCAGCGTATGGGTTTTCACCACCGCCGTATCGGTACCGGAACCGATATTCCCTACCGCATTGGTTACGCTGGCGGTGACTGTCGCGTTGCCATCCGGCAGCGCGGCCAGCGTCGCGGCCGGCACCAGCACGCTCCAGGTGCCGTTCGCGCCGATAGTGGTGGTCAACGTCGAGGTGCCTACGCGCACGTTCAGGATCGAGCCTTCGGCATTGGTAGACGAACCGGTAATCGTCTGGGCGGTTTGCGCATCGACCGCGCTCAGCAGGCCATCGCCAAAGATGCTGGAGATAGTGACCGACGGCGGCGTCTGCGCAATCACAACCAGCTGTCCGGTATTGGTCGCCACGTTGCCGTAGCTGTCCGTTACCGAGGCGTTGACCGTCAGCACGCCGTTCGCCAGCGCGCTGAGATCGGCTTTCGGCACGTTCAGCGTCCAGCCGCCGCTGCTGTTAACCGGCGCCGTGTAGGTTTTACCGTTCAGCGTAACGGTCACAATGGAGCCGGCCGTAACGTTACGGGCTATACCGCTGATAGTCTGGACGGTGTTGATATCGTTGGCGCTGAGCACGCTGTCCCCAAATACCGTATTGACCGTCAGGGTTGGCGTAGTCTGGATGCCAACCCGCACGCCCGTGCTGGCGCTGGCGGTGTTGCCTACCGCATCGGTAACGGCGACGCCCACGGTAAGATTACCGTCCAGCAACGTGCTGAGCAGAGCAGGCGACACCTGGGCGCTATAGGCGCCGTTCGCACCGACCGTGGTGGTAACAATGGTGTTGCCGAGGTTGATGGTAACGGTCGATCCCGGCGCTACATTGCTGGCCGTCCCGCTGATGGTCTGCGTGACCAGCGATTCCACCAGGTTCAGCACGCCATCGCCGCCAAAGACCGGGTTTAGCGTCACGGTTGGCAGCGTATTGACGCCGACCGTCGCGCCGGCGTTAGCGGTAGTAGTGTTGCCTGCGCTGTCCGTTACGCTGACGCCCACGGTCAGGTTGCCGTCCAGCAGCCCTTTCAATAACGTCGGCGTTAGCGCCACGTTAAAGGTGCCGTCCGCTGCCGTGGCGGTCACAAATTGCGTCCCGGCTACGTTAACCACCACCCGCGATCCCGGCTCGGCATTGGTAATGGTACCGCCGATGGTCTGGCCCAGCGCCGCATCCGCCGCGTTAAGCAGGCCGTCGCCAAACAGCTGCGCGATATTGACTACCGGCGCGGTCAGCTTGGCCACCAGGTTGCCGGTGGTGGTGGCGATGTTGCCTGCCGCATCGGTCACGCTGGCGCCCACCGCCAGGGTGCCGCTGGTCAGCGTACCGAGAATGTCCGGCGTGACCGTGGCGGTAAAGGCGCCGTTCGGCCCTACCGCCGCCTGCACCGTAGAATTGCCCAGCGTCAGGTTAATGGTCGAACCGGCCGCTACGTTATTGACCGTGCCGCTGATGGTCTGGTTAACCAGCGCATCGGCGATATTCAGAATGCCGTCGCCAAAGATTGGGTTAAGCGTAATGGATGGCTGGGCGGTAAAGATGCCGATAGTGGCCGACGTTGACGAGGTGTTGCCCGCCGGATCGGTCACCGAGACACCCAGCGTCTGGTTGCCGGTGGTCAGCGCCGCCAGATCCAGCGGCGGAATAGTCACGTTCCATGCGCCGCCCGCCTGAAGCGTGGTCTGGTAGGTTTTGCTGCCCAGCGTCACGGTCACCGTGGAGCCGACCGCGCCGTCAATGGTGCCGCCAACCGTCTGCGCCAGCGCCGCTTCGGCGATGTTCAGCAGGTTGTCGCCGCCAAACAGGCCGGTGATGGCACTGATGGTCGGCGCTTCCAGAATGGCGGTGACGGTTTCACCCACGGTGCGGGTGTTGCCTGCGCCATCGGTCAGCACAATGTTCAGCGCGGTGTCGCCATCGCTTAACAAACCAAGCAGGCTTGGCGGTACGACCAACGCGAAGCGTCCATCCTGACCGACATCCGCCGTCAGCGTGGTGCCGCCCAGCGTCAGCGATACGGTCGCGCCAATCCCGGCGGAGCTGGCCAGACCGGTAATGGTTTGCGCTACCGTGGTGTCGACCGCGTTCAGGAAGCCGTCGCCGAAGACGGAATCCACCACCAGATTCAGCGCCGCGTTGACCACTTTATTTACCGTCAGCGTGGCGTCGGTGGCGTTGCCCGCGGCGTCGTTAACCCGCAGGCCGAACACCAGCGTGCCGTCAGTGAGGCTGCCCAACACCTCCGGCGTCAGATCAAGGCTGAAGGTGCCGTCGGCATTGACCAGCGCCGTGGCGATCGGCGCGCCGTCACCCAGATAGAGGCCGATAGTCTGGCCTTCGGCACCGCTAGCTGTTCCCGTCACTACCTGAGTGGTCAGGATATCCGCAGCGTTCAATACGTTATCGCCCACCAGCGCGTCCACCGCAATCAGCGGTGCGCCGGTGTCTACGGTAAAGTCGCGCGTAATGGTGCCGGTGTTGCCCGCCGCATCGGTCAGCGTGGCGGTCAGAGTTTGGCCCGCCTGGCCCAGCGCCTGCAAATCACCTGACGGCAGCGTGGCAGACCAGCTGCCGTCCGCCTGAACGATGGCCGTATAGGTCTTGTCATTCAGCGTGAGGGTTACCGCTCTGCCCGCCTCACTGGCGGACGCCGTCCCGCTAATTATCTGGGTAACCGCCGCTTCCGCGCCGTTCAGCACGTCGTCGCCGGCAAAGGCGTTGATGGTGACGACAGGCACGGAGCGATCCACCAGCACCTGGCTGCTTGCCTCCAGCGTAGTGTTCTGATCGGTGGTCAGCGTCGCGGTTACGGTGGCGATGCCGTCGGCGATATTCGCCGCCGTGTTCGGCACGGTGAGCGTCCAGGTACCGTCGACGCTATTGACCACGGCCGTTCCGGCCTGCGCCACGCCGTTGATGCTGACCGCTACGGTTCCCGTCACCGCGCCGCCGCCGTCGACAGGCAGATTAGCGAATGTTCCGCTCAGCGTCAGCGTCGCGCCGTCCGTGCTGTTGATGATGTTGTCGTCGGAAACCGGCGCCAGCGTCAGCAGCGGCGTTGGAGGCGGCGTCAGGTCGACCGTGACCGCAGCGGTCGCGGTGCCCGTATTGCCTGCGACATCCACGACCGAAGCGTTGATGGTGCCGGTATCGCCTGTCGTGCCCAGCTGCGCCAGCGCTTCCGGCGTCAGGTTAACCGACCAGCTACCGTCTGCGGCTACCACGCCGCTCACGGTCGCCGTGCCGATGGTGACCGTCACCACCTGGCCTTCGCCCGCGCCGGTCGTGGTGCCGCTCAGCGTCTGGGTGGTCAGGCTTTCCAGATAGTCCAGCGCCCCATCGCCGGTGAATGGCGTGATGGCGATGGTTGGCACGGACGTGTCGACGGTAAAGCTGCCCGTCGCCGTCGCCGTGTTACCACCGATATCTGCCGCCACCACGGTATAGTTTTGCAGCCCCTGATCCAGCGCGCCCAGCTGCGCCGTGGAGAGCGGCAGCGTCCAGTTGCCGTCTGCATCTACCGTTGCGTCGTAGTTAACGCCGCCCAGCGTGACCGTAACGGCCTGGCCCGCGCCTGCCAGCCCGGTAGTGCCGGTAAGCGCCACGCCCGCAGCCACGTCGGCCGCGTTAAGCCAGGTATCATCAAAAGGCACATCCAGCGTCGGCGTTGGTGCGGTCAGCGCGGCGGTGAAGCCGAGCGAACTGGTATTGATATTGCCCGCCGCGTCAATCACGGTAACATCTACGGTGTGCGCGCCGTCAGCCAACGCGCTCAGCGCCCCGGCTGGTAGCGCCACCGCCCAGTTGCCGTTGGCGTCCACGCTGCCGGTATAAGTAATACCAGCTACGTCGATTTGCAGCTGCACGCCCTGATTCGCTCCGGTGACGCCCGTGGTGCCCGCCAGAGTGATAGCCGTTCCCGCCTCGGCAATATTCAGGATATCGTCGGTAAACAGCGGTGAACCGATGGTCGGCTGCGGCAGCGCCAGCAGCGCGTCAAAATCAAGCGTGGCCGTGCTGGCATTGCCTGCGGTATCGGTCGCGGTGACCGCAAAAGTATGGGTGCCGCTGCCCAGCGCGGTCAGCTGTGCCGAAGTCAGATCGAGCGTCCAGTTGCCGTTGGCGTTGACCGTCGCCGTTAGCGGCGCGCCGCCGTCGATAGCAACAGTGACCGTCTGCCCCGCCGCGACCAGCCCGGTGTTACCGCTCAGCGTCTGCGTGGTGGCAGCTTCAGCCACGTTGAGCAGGCCATCGGTAAATGGCAGATCGATGGTGACCGCCGGCAGCGCGTTAACGGCGACCAGTGCCGAATCGCCGGCCGTCCCGACGTTGCCCACGGCATCCGTGACCGTCACCGTAATCGGCAGCGTGCCGTCCGGCAGCGCAGAGAGCACGCCAGCCTCCAGAGGCAGCGTCCAGTCACCCGTAGCCGGATCGACGTTCGCCTGGTAAGCGGTGCCGTTGATATCCACGCTAACGGTTTGCGCACCGGTAATGCCGGTGGTGCCCGCCAGCGTCTGGCCCGCTGCCGCCTCGGCGGCGTTTAATATGCCATCGACGAAAGGCTGGGTCAGCGTCGGCGTCGGCAGACCGGTAACGATAGCGGTATAGGCCAGCGAATCGGTGCTGCTGTTGCCCGCCACATCGGCAACCGTCACGTTAATGGTGTGCTCGCCGTTGCCCAGCGTGGCCGCCAGCGCAGGCGTCAGCGTGGCCGTCCAGTTGCCGTTGTCGTCGACCGTAGTGGCAATGGCGTTGCCGTCGATATTCAGCGTAACCGTCTGGCCCGCGCCGGTAATGCCGGTGGTGCCGTTAATTACCTGATCGACGCCCGCTTCGCCAGCGTTCAGCAGGCCGTCAATAAACGGCGTATTGATCGCGGCCGTCGGCAGCGTCGTGACCAGCACCTCGATGCTGGCTTCGGCCGTCGCCGGGTTGCCCGCCGCATCCGCGCTGGCGACCGTCAGCTGATAGAGCCCGTCGGTCAGGGCGGCAAGCGTGCCTGCCGGCACGGCGGCGCTCCATGTGCCGTCCGCATTGACCGCGCCGGTAAAGGTTTGATCGCCAAGCGTAACCGTTACCGCCGTGCCGACGGCAAGGTTGGTCGCCGTGCCGGTCAGCGTCTGTTCTGCCGCCGCTTCGGTCGCGTTGACCAGACCATCGACGAACGGCGTATTCAGCGTCAGAGCCGGCAGCGCATTGACCGCCACGGTCAGGTTGGTGACGCTGGTAGCGACGTTGCCGCTGGCGTCGGTTACCGCCACGCTGAGCGGAGTGGTGCCGTCGCCCAGCGCCGTCAGATCGCCACTGGCGATAGTCAGGCTCCAGTTGCCGTCCGCATCTGCCGTGGTCGCGTACACCTTGTCGTTAAGGGTGACGCTCACCGGCAGGCCCGCATCGGTGGTGCCGCTGACGACCAGACCGGCCGCCGCTTCCGCCGCGTTCAGCACGTTATCCACGCCCGCGCTTAACGCCACGTTCAGCACCGGCGCGGTGGTATCAACGGTAAAGTTATCCGCTGTCGTCGCCACGTTGCCCGCCACGTCGCTGCCGCTGGCGGTCAGCGTATTGGCGCCCGGCGTCAGCGCCTGTACCGCAGCAGCCGGCACAGTAGCGCTCCAGTTGCCGTCGGCGTCAACGGTGCCGGTATAGGTCGCGCCGTTCAGCGTTACCGTCACGGTGCCGCCTTCCGGGATGCGCTGGCTGGAGCCGGTGATCAGCACATCGCTCTGCGCTTCCTGATTATTGACCACATCGTCGCTGGTGACCGGATCGATTGAGATAGTCGGCAGGCTGGCGGCCTGGGCGACCACGGTAAACTCCGCAAAATTGCTGCCCGTGTTGCCCGCCACATCGGCGACCGTGGCGGTCAGCGTTTGCGCGCCGTCGGTCAGCGCGGCAAGATCCGCCGCCGGAACCGTCGCGGACCAGCTGCCGTCCGCCTGCACCAGCGCCGTATAGGCGACGCCGTTAAGCGTGACGGTCACGGTCTGCCCTGCCGTCACGTTGGTGGTGGTGCCGGTAACGGCCAGATCCGCGCCCGCTTCGCTCTGATTAAGGTAGTTATCGCCGCTGATGGCATCCAGCGCCACGGTCGGCTGGCTTGCCAGGCTGGCATCGACCACGACCGTCAGCGCCTGAGTGGACACGTTGCCCGCCGCATCGGTCAGGCTGACGCTCACTGGATAAGTCCCGTCCGCAATGCCCTGAGTGACGCTGGCGGGCAGATTGACCGTCCAGTTGCCGTCGTCCTGCACCGACTGTTGATAGTCGACGCCGTTGAAGGTGACGATCACCAGCTGGCCCGCTTCGCTGGCTGAAGCAGTGCCCGTAATGGTTACCGGCCCTACGCTTTCCGCCGCGTTGATAATGTTATCGCCCGCGACCGGATTGACCGTCAGCGTTGGCGCAGTCAAATCAACGCTAACAGAAGTCGTCGCGGTGCCCGTATTGCCGATGGCATCCGTGGCGGTCACGGTGATGCCCTGAACGCCTTCGCCCAGCGCCTGTAGCGTGGCGGCGCTGACCGGCAGCGTCCAGTTGCCGGCGTTATCCACCGTGGCGGTGTAGTCCGTTCCGGCAATATTGACCGTTACGGTCTGGCCTGCGCCGGTCGCGCCGGTCGTGCCGCTCAGCGTCTGATCGCTCTGCGACTCGGTAACGTTGATGTAGCTGTCGATAAATGGCGTATCCAGCGTTGGCTGTAGCGCCACGGTCGACAGCGTGATATCGGCAGCGGTTGAAGCCGTGTTGCCCGCCGCGTCGCTAAGGGAAACGGTAACAGGATAAGTGCCGTTCGGCGACGCCTGAAGCAGACCGGCCGGCAGCGCAAGGCTCCAGCTGCCGTCCGCCGCGATGGCGGTGGTGTAAGTCTGGCCGTTCAGCGAAACCGTGACCAGCTGACCTTCTTCCGCGCCGGTGCTGCCGCCGCTGACGGTGATATCCGCCGCTGCTTCGCTACCGTTGACCACGCCGTCGCCCGCCACCGGATTAAGCGTCAGGGTCGGCGCGACGGTATCCACGGTGACCGGCACCGCCACCGTGCTGGCGTTGCCGGCCGCATCGGCTACGGTAACCTGTAGCGCGTTTGCGCCCTGCGGCAACGCCTGAAGTTCAGCGGTCGGGATAGTGACGCTCCAGTTGCCGTTCGCGTCTACAGTGCCGGTATAGGTGGTATCGCCCACCGCCACGGCAACGGTTTGCCCGTCGCCCGTTACGCCAGTAGAACCGGTCAGCGTCTGATCCGTCGCCGCCTGTGCGCCGTTCAGCACGCCGCCGTTAAATGGCGTATCCGCCGCGACCGCAGGCAAATCGTTGACCTGCACGTTCAGCGTAGCGGTGCCGGTTGCCGTAGCACCGCTGGCATCGGTCGCGGTGACGGTCAGCGTGTTAGCACCGTCCGCCAGGCCAGCCAGCGAGGCGGCCGGGATCACGGCGTTCCATGTGCCGCCGGTGCCGACCACGCCGGTAAAAGTTTGTCCGTTAAAGGTGACGGTCACCGGCGCGCCCTGCGCCAGGCCGGTGGTAGTGCCGGTAACAATCAGCGCATCCTGGGCTTCCGCAGCGTTCAGGTAGCCGTCGGTGCTGAGTGGATCGAGGCTGATGCCCGCCGCCGTGCTGTCCACGGTTACATCATGACTGACGGTGATCGGATTGCCCGCCGCGTCGCTGACCGCCACGCTGAAGGTCGCCGTGCCGTCAGCCAGCGTCGCCAGCGCGGAAGAAGGGATCGCCACGCGCCATGCACCGCTGGCCAGCACGCGCGTGGTGTAAGCCACGCCGTTAAGCGTGGCGGTCAGCTGCTGCCCAGCCTCGACGTTAGTGGTCGTACCGCTGAGATATTGCGTAGTCTGCTGTTCGGCGCCGTTAAGCGTATCGTTGCCGGTGAAAGGATCGACAGAAAGGGTTGGCAGCGCGGCCGCGCTGGCTTTAACCGTCAGCGGGCTGTCGGCGGTTGCGCTGTTGCCTGCCGGATCGGTCACGGTAGTGGTGATCACATAGCTGCCGTCCGCCAGCGCGGCCAGATCGGCTGCCGGCACCGTTACCGTCCACTGGCCATCCGTGCCCACCGTGGTGGTGTAGTCGATGCCGTTCAGCGTTACCACGATAGCGGCATTAGCTTCACCTGTGCCGCTAACGGGCAGATCGCTGCCCTGTTCCGCCGCGTTAAGAATGTTGTCGCCAGCGATAGCGTTAACCGCAACCGCAGGCGGCAGCGTGTCCACGCTCAAGGTCAGCGGAGCAGTCGCCGAGTTGCCCGCCGCATCGCTGACGGCAACGGTCGCCAGGGTATCGCCCTGCGGCAGCGCCTGTAGCACTTCCGGCGACAGAACGATGCGCCAGTTGCCGTCGCCGTCAACGGTGCCGGCATAGGTGCTGCCGTTAATAGCGATGCTGACGTTCTGACCGTCGCCCGTGAGGCCGGTCGTACCGGTCAGCGTTTGCGCCGTTCCCGCCTCGCCCGCATTCAGCGCGCCGTCGGTAAACGGCGTCTCGATAGCCAGCGTCGGCAGCGTGGTCGCTACGTTCAGCGTCGCCTCGTTGGTCACGGCGTTGCCGTCCACGTCAGGCACGCTGGCGCTGACGGTCACCGGGCCTTCAGCCAGCGCCGCCAGATCCGCCGCCGGTACCGTCAGGCTCCACGTACCGCCCGTCGTTACCGTAGTGGTGTAGTCAATGCCGTTCAGGGTTACCGTCACGGTATTGCCTTCCGGCACGTTAGAAACCGCACCGCTCACGGTCAGATCGCCCTGCGCCTCCGTGGCGTTCAGGTAGCCGTCATCGCTAAGCGGGTTAATGGCTACCGAGCTGATATCAGTATTAACATCGAAGCTGCCGCCTGCCGTAACCCCATTGCCCGCCGCATCGCCCACGGAAACGCTATAGGTCTGCGTGCCCGCTGGCAGCGCTGCCAGTACCGCAGCAGGAATAGTGACGCTCCACGCGCCGCTGTCCTGCACCAGACCGCTGTAAACCGAGCCGTTCAGCGTCACCGTCACCACCTGGCCCGCCTGGACGTTAGTGGTGGTGCCGCTGATTGTCTGGCTGACCTGCTGCTCTGCGCCGTCCAGAATGTTGTTGCCCGCAAAATTGTCCAGCGTCAGCGTTGGCAGCGTAGCGGCATCGGCCACTACCGTCAGCGTGCTCTCCTGAGTCGTCACGTTGCCTGCCGCGTCGGCGGTCGCTACGGTCAGCGTGTAGTCGCCGTTGGCCAGCCCGGCCAGATCCGCAGCCGGAATAGCCAGCGACCACTGGCCGTTAGCGCCTGCCGTGGCGGTGTAGTCCGTGCCCTCCAGCGTGACGGTAACGGTTGAACCGTTCTCTGCCGTGCCGCTAACGGTCAGCGGCTGCGCCTGCTCTTCGGCGTTCAGGATACCGTCGCCGCTCAGCGGATTAACCGTCAGCACAGGCGTGCTGACATCCACAACCAGCGCGCTGGTTTGCGTGACGGCGTTGCCCGCCGGATCCGTCGCGGTGACGGTGACCGGATAGCTGCCGCCGGTTAAAGCGATAGTCGCCGTCGCGGGAACCGTAACCGTCCAGTTGCCGTCGCCGTCTACGGTGGCGGTATAGACGCTGCCGTTCAGCGCCACGCGCACGCTGTCGCCCGCTTCGCCGGTGCCGGTAATAGCCAGCGGCTGACCCTGTTCGGCGACGTTCAGGAAGTTGTCTTCAGCGATAGCCGCAACGGTCAGAACTGGCGCAGCGGTATCTATGGTAATGGCGTGAGGCAGCGCCAGGCTGCCGCCGCTGGCAGGCGAGGCGGTAACGGTCAGGGTGTAATCACCGTCCGCTACGCCCGCCAGCGCCGCGGCCGGGATCGCCGCGCTCCACAGGCCGTTTGCGCCCACGGTCGCCGGATAATCCGTGCCGTTAAAGCTTACGACTACCGTGCTGGTGTCATCAGGCACGCTGCCGGTCACGGTAAAGCCCTGGGCGGCTTCGGCGGCGTTGATTAAATCATCGCCGGAAACGGCATTGATAATCAGAGTCACGTCTACCGCCGTATCCAGCGTCAGCGTGGTGTCCTGGCTCGCGACGTTGCCCGCAGGCGAGGTCGCCGTTACGGTCAGCGTATTAGCGCCTTCCGTGAGGTTAGCCAGCGTGCTGGCCGGTACGCTAATCGTCCACTGCCCGCCAGTGCCGACGGTAGTGGTATAGGTAGCGCCGCCCAGCGTAACGGAGATAGTGTCGCCTTCGCTGCCGCTGCCGGTAATGTTCTGCGCCTGGCCTTGTTCGACCTGGTCAATGGTATTGTCGCCGGTGACCGGATCCACCGTAAAGGCTGGCGTCGCGGTATCCACGGAAAGACCCAGGTTTTGCGTAGCGGTATTGCCAAAGGCATCGCTGGTGCTGACCTGAAGCGCATAAGGGCCGTCGGCCAGCGCCGCCAGATCGGTCGCCGGAACGGTTACGCTCCAGCTGCCGTCCGTATTGACCGTGGTGGTATAGGTTACGCCGTTCAGCGTAACGGTAACGTCATTGTCAGCCGTGCCCGTGCCGCTGATAGCCAGCGCTGCGCCCTGCTCGTCGGCGTTGATAATGTTATCGCCGCCTGCGACCGGATCCAGCGTCAGCGTTGGCAGCGCAGTGGCCACGGTGATAACTGGCGCTGGCGTAATGGCGGAAACGTTGCCCGCCACGTCGGTGACCGTCACCGTCACGGCAGACTGTCCCTGTGGCAGCGCCTGAAGCACCGCCGGCGCCAGATCCAGCGTCCAGACGCCGGAGCTGTTAACGGTGGCGGCATAATCGGTGCCGCCGATGTTGACCGTTACGGTCTGACCAACGCCTTCCTGCCCCGTGGTGCCGGTCAGCGTCTGCGTGACGCCTGCTTCCTGGCCGGTCAGGGTGCCGTCAATAAACGGCGTTTGCAGCGTGGGATCCGGCACGCGATCGACGTACACGTTCAGCGTGTTTTCGCTGGTCACGGTATTGCCGTTTTGTGCGATAACGCTGGCCGTCGCGGTTTGCGGCCCTTCTGCCAGCGCCTGCAAATCTGCTGCCGGGATAGTCGCTGTCCAGCTGCCGTTTGCCGCTACGGTGCCGGTGTAGGTTTGGCCGCCGAGCGTAAAGGTGACCGTGCTGCCAGCCGCCACGTTCGCCGTAGAGCCGGTAACGGTCAGATCCGTCTGCGCCTCAAGCGCGTTCAGATAGCCGTCGCCGCTGAGCGGATCGAACGCCACGCTGCTGAGCGTACTGTCGACGGTAAAGGTTTTGGCAACGGTACTGCTGTTGCCTGCCAGATCGGCCACGGTGACGCTGAGCGTCTGCGTGCCGTTGGCCAGCGCGCTCAGATCGGCGGCCGGGATCGCCACCTGCCAGCCGCCGCCGGTTTGCACCGTGGTCACATAATCGGCACCGTTAAGCGTTACGGTGACCGTTTGCCCCACTTCCGCATTGGTTACCGTCCCGCTGAGCAGCTGGTCGGTCTGCTGTTCCGCGCCGTCGATAATATTGTTAGCGGTCAGATCGTTAACGGCAATAACCGGCGCGCTGGTATCCACCACCAGCGGCGTGCTGGCGGTGGTCACGTTACCGGCCGCATCGCTGGCGGTAACGGCAAGCGTATAGTTACCTTCCGCCAGCGTATTTACCGCCGTGTTGGGCACGGTCAGCGTCCACTGACCGTTAGCGCCAACAATAGTGTTGTAAACGGTGCCGTTCAGCTCGACGGCGATAGTGTTGCCGGTTTCGCCCGTGCCGCTGACCACCAGCGGCTGGCTGGTGTCGGCAGCGTTAAGATAGCCATCGCCGGAGACGGGGTTCACCGTCAACGCTGGCGGCGTCAGATCCACATCCAGCGTGCGGGTCAGCGCAGAGACGTTGCCTGCCGCATCAACCACGCTGACCGAAACAGGATAGCTGCCGTCGGTTAACGCCAGCAGCGCCGCCGCCGGCAGCTCAATGCTCCAGCTGCCGGTGCCGGTCACCGTCGCGGTATAGGTGGTGTTGTTCAGCACCAGCGTGACCACGTTGCCCGGCTCGCCGTCGCCCGTTACCGTCAGCGCCTGGCCCTGCTCCGCCAGGCTCAGGCGGTTATCTTCCGCCAGCGCATTCAGCGTCAGCGTCGGCGTTGAGGTATCTACGGTAAAGGTATTGGTCAGTGAAGAAGTATTGCCAGCCGGATCGGTGGCGGTCACGGTCAGCGTGTTATCGCCCTGCGGCAGGCCTTGCAGCACCGCATTGGGCAGCGTGACCGACCAGTTGCCGTCCGCATCCACGTTTGCCGTATAGGTGATGCCGTTCAGCAGCAGGCTAACGGCCTGGCCGCTGCCGGTAATGCCGGTCGAGCCGGAAAGGGACTGGTCGCTGAGCGCCTCCGTGCCGTTCAGCGCACCATCGATAAACGGCTCGTTCAGCGTCACGGTAAAGTCTGGATTAATAGCGGAATCCAGGCTCTGCGTGGTAGCGATCTGGTTGCCGTTAACGTCGGTCGCCGTCGCGGTGATCGTCTGGTTGCCGTTAGGCAGGCCGCTCAGCGCACTGGCCGGAACGGTCACGCTCCAGCTGCCGTCATTATTGGCGGTGGTTTCATAATCCGCATTGTTAAAGCGCACCAGGATGCGCGCACCAAAGGCGACAAAGCGGGTGCTGCCGTGGATCACCAGCGGGTTTTGCGCTTCAACGGTGTTGATAGCGTTATCATCGCTGATGACGCCAATAGCAATTGAGCTAAAGGTATTATCGATGGTATAGCCGCTGGTCGCCGTGGCCGGATTGCCCGCGACGTCGGCCACATCAACGGTAAAGGTTTGCGTGCCGTTGGCCAGTCCGTAATAGGCCGTAGCCGGCACCAGCACGCTGTAGCTGCCGTCCGCCTGTACGGTACCCGTATACTGCGCGCCGTTCATGGTCAGCGTAACGATCTGGCCTGCCTGAACGTTGGTCGTGGTGCCGGTAACCAGCTGATTGAGATCCTGCTCCGCGCCGTCCAGCACGCCGTCGCCCGTGAAGGCGTCTACGGCGATCGTTGGCTGCGCGCCCGCGCCCGCCACTACCGTCAGCGGTTGCAGGCTTGACGTAGCGTTGCCCGCGCTGTCCGTGGCCTGCACGCTCACCGCATAGGTGCCGTCCGTCAGCGCATTGACGTCGCCAGCAGGCACGCTGACGCTCCAGTTGCCGTTGGCGTCGGACACGGCGTTATAGGTAACGTTATTAAGCGTAACGACAATCGCCGATCCCGCATCGGCCGTGCCCGTTACGCTGAGCGCGGCGTCGTGTTCCGCCGCGTTCAGATAGCCGTCGCCGGAAACCGGCGCAATGGTCAATGCAGGCGTCGCGGTATCCAGGGTTACCGGCGTCAATGAGGTGGTCTGGTTACCGCCCGCGTCCGTAGCGGTCACGGTAATATCATATTTACCGTCCGGCAGCGACTGTAGTGCGGAAGGCGAAATCGCCAGGCTCCAGTTGCCGTCCGCATCTGCGCCGGTTAAATAAGTGACGCCCGCCAGCACTATGCTGAGCGTGCTGCCCGCTTCCGCCGTGCCGCTCACGGTCAGCGGCTGGTTCTGCGCCTGCGCGTTAATCACGCCGTTATCGCCCGGAATGGCGACGTCCAACGCTGGCGCGGCGGTATCGACCACGATTGGCGTGGTTGAGCTGGCCGTATTGCCCAGCGAATCCGTAACGGTAACGACAATATCTGCGGTGCCGTCCTGTAGCGAGGCCAACGCCGGCGGCAGCAGCGCCACGCTCCAGCTGCCGGTAAGGGTATCGACGGTAGCGGGATAACTTACGCCGTCAACGGTTACCGTTACCGCCTGATCCGGGAAGTTGACGCCGGTATTGCCCGTCAGCGTTTGCGCCGCCGTGCTTTCAGCCGCGTTCAGCACGCCGTCGCCAAACGGCGAGTTAAGGATAATTTCTGTCGGGAACGAAGTACGCACGTTCACGTCGCTGGTGCCGGCGATCGGATTGCTGTTGGCGTCCGTGCCCGTCACGGTAACGGCATAGCTGCCGTTGGCAATGCCGGTCAAGGCGGCGGCAGGCACGGTTACCGTCCAGCTGCCGTCCGGATTAACCGTAGAGGCGTAATCCACGCCGTTAAAGGTAACCGTCAGCGGCGTGGCGGCGGCAAGGCCAGCGCTGCTGCCGCTGATAACCAGATCCGCCTGCGCTTCTGTCGTGTTAATAGCGTTATCGCCGCTGACCGGCGCAATAGCCAGCGCGGCCACGGTGTTATCAACGGCCACCGCAAAACTGCCGGTGGCGTTGCCGGTATTGCCCGCCGCATCGCTGACGCTAACGGTATAGTTTTGCGTGCCGTTCG
This sequence comes from Erwinia sp. TECH1, assembly GCF_054057575.1. Taxonomy (NCBI): domain Bacteria; kingdom Pseudomonadati; phylum Pseudomonadota; class Gammaproteobacteria; order Enterobacterales; family Erwiniaceae; genus Erwinia; species Erwinia sp. TECH1. Next base: position 3,265,104 of record NZ_JBSRZK010000001.1, read on the forward strand.
CCAGCGCCGTTAGCGTGGCCGCAGGCAGCGTGATATTCCAGTTGCCGCCCGGCTCAATGCTGCCGGTAAAGATTGTGCCGTCTGCCAGCTGCAGGGTCACGGGGCTGCCTGGGGCGACATTAGTGGCCGTCCCGGTCAGCACCTGATCGACCGTGACTTCTGCGCTGTTCAGCGAGCCGTCGGCGGTGAGTTCATTAACCGTCACGATCGGCGTGGTGGTTGCATAGGTTACAGTGGTATAGGTCTCGCTGGCGTTACCGGCCGCATCGGTGGTAACGACGGTGACGACGTAGGTGCCGTCAGCAATGGCGGCCTGGCTGTCCGGGCTTAACGTCGCCGTCCAGGCGCCGGTAACCGGGTCGACAGTGGCGGGCACGTCAACGCTGTCAAAACGCACCAGCACCGTGCTGCCCGGCTGGGTGGTGCCGGTAATAACCAGCGGCTGACCAACTTCGCCCGCATTCACATAGCCGTCACCGCCCAGCGGATTAACCGTCGCCGTCGGCGGCGTGGCGTCCACGGCCAGCGGAATATTTTGCGTGGTGCTGTTGCCGTAACCGTCGGTAGCGACCACGCCCAGCGTGTAATCACCATCGGCAAGCTGTTGCAGATCGGAAGCCGGAATATTCACGTTCCAGCTGCCGTCCGGGTTAACGGTGGTGTTATAGGTCACGCCGTTCAGCGTGACGGTGACGCTCTGACTGTCAGCGCTGACGCCGCTCAGGATCAGCGGCTGGGTTACATCGTCCTGGTTCAGCGTCGCATCCGGTGGCGTAACGGTAAGAGCTGGCGCGGCGGTCGCTACGTTTACCGGCGTGGTCGAGGTGCTGCTGTTGCCTGCCGGATCGGTAATCACTACGGTGATATCGTTGCTGCCCTGCGGCAGGTTTTGCAGCGAGCCGGCCGGCAGCGTCACGCTCCAGCTACCGTCGTTGTTGACCGTGCCGGTATAGTCCGTGCCGCCTATTGTCGCTGTGACCGACTGGCCTGCGCCCGCCACGCCGGTATTGCCGGTCAGCGTCTGATCGGCGCCCGCTTCACTGCCGCTAATAACGCTGTCGCCGAAGGGCACATTAAGCCCGGCGTTCGGTTCGGTGGTAATAACGTTAAGCGAAGCGGCAGAGCCATTTTGTACGACGGTGCCGTCCGCCAGGGTGGCTGACGCGATAATGAGATTCTGACCCTGCGACAGCTGTTGCAGATCGGCGGCGGGGATGGTGGCGCTCCAGCTGCCGTCTGCCGCCACGGTGGCAGTATATTCGCGCCCGCCCAGCGATACCCGGATAACCGTGCCGGCAGGAAGATCGGCTGAAGAGCCGGAAACGGTGAGATCGGACTGCGCTTCGGTAATACTGAGATAGCCGTCGCCGCCCGGCGCATTAACGCTAATGCTGCCGATGCCAAAGGCTGGTACGGTGAAATCGTGCGTGGTGGTTGCCGCCGCGCCCGCCGCATCGGTAACGGTGGCGGTAATGGTCGTGGTGCCCGCCGCCAGCGCCTGTAAGGCGCCAGCCGGAACGGTCACGCTCCACGCGCCGCTGCCGTCAACGGTGGCGGTGTAGGTTTGGCCGTTCAGGGTAACGGTAACGGTCTGGCCCTGCTGCACGTTGGTGGTGGTGCCGCTGATGATCTGCGCCTGCTGCTGCTCGCCGTTGTCCAGCACGTCGTCGCCCGCAAAGGCGGCGATGGTGATGGCCGGAGCGGTAGCCGGGGCGCTAACGGTGAAATCGTGCGTGGTGGTTGCCGCCGCGCCCGCCGCATCGGTAACGGTGGCGGTAATGGTCGCGGTGCCCGCCGCCAGCGCCTGCACGGCCGCAGCCGGAACGGCCACGCTCCACGCGCCGCTGCCGTCAACGGTGGCGGTGTAGGTTTGGCCGTTCAGGGTAACGGTAACGGTCTGGCCCTGCTGCACGTTGGTGGTGGTGCCGCTGATGATCTGCGCCTGCTGCTGCTCGCCGTTGTCCAGCACGTCGTCGCCCGCAAAGGCGGCGATGGTGATGGCCGGTACGGTCGCCGGGGCGTTAACGGTGAAATCGTGCGTGGTGGTTGCCGCCGCGCCCGCCGCATCGGTAACGGTGGCGGTAATGGTCGTGGTGCCCGCCGCCAGCGCCTGCACGGCCGCAGCCGGAACGGCCACGCTCCACGCGCCGCTGCCGTCAACGGTGGTGGTGTAGGTTTGGCCGTTCAGGGTAACGGTAACGGTCTGGCCCTGCTGCACGTTGGTGGTGGTGCCGCTGATGATCTGCGCCTGCTGCTGCTCGCCGTTATCCAGCACGTCGTCACCTGCAAAAGCGGCGATAGCGATGGAAGGCGTGGTGGGCGTGACCGCACCGGCCTCTACCGTAAAGGTTTCAGCGGTGGTCGCCGTGGCGCCTGCATTGTTGGTCACGCTGATGGTCAGCGTATTGCTGCCTTCCGGCAACGTAGCCAGCGCGGCGGCCGGTAAGGTGATGCTCCAGCTGCCGTCTGCCCCGACCGTGGTGGTATAGGTCACGCCGTTGAGCACGACGGTAACGGTGTTGCCCGCTTCCGTGCCGCTGGTGGTGCCGTTCAGCGTCTGGTCAGAATTTTTTTCCGCCGTCGACAGGGTATTATCGCCGGTTAACGGATTGACGGTAAGGGATGGCGCTACTGTCACTGCATCATCACCGCCGCCACCGCCGCCGCCCGCCAGTGCGGCGACGCCTGCTGCGCCAAGACCAAGCGCGCCAATACCTGCGGCGGTGATAACGCCGGTGGTAGCACCGGTATCAGCCAGCAGCAGCGGTTCCAGCGAGCCAAGCGACTCATACTGTGGCGTAATCGCTACCACCGCCTGCGCATCGGCGAATTCGTTGGTGACCGGGAAGAGTGCGTGCTCAGGCGGATTGACGCCGTCATCAAAAACCAGCTCGCTGTGATCGCCGTCAACGTCATCCAGGAAGAATTGCTGATAGCGTTTAACGCTGCCGTCACGCATGTGGACGATGAGATCGTTACCCTGGCGTTCGAACTCGGTCACCATGGCGCGGGTTCCGTGAATGCGCACTACGCTGGGTTGATTCAGGAGGATGGTATTGTTGGAATTCCCTGCTGCGACCTGAGAAAGAATGCTGCCATCGTCGCGCGAAAGTATTTCCACGCTGCCATCAGTAAGCTGAGCCATAGTAACCTCGTGTACACCAGACATTGGATGTTTCGCACGTAAACATGAAGAAAACCTTCAGCTTTACGCGCAAAGTAATAGATCGCCTTACCCGAGGGCAGGCGGCTTTACCTGGTGCAACGACATTTCCGGACGGCGTAGAAATGTTAAAAACAATCTAAAAAGAGGCGCTGATACGCTATTTTTTTTAACTTTTATCTTTCTGATAGTATGAAAAACCCCGCCACTCGCCTTGATTAATATTTATCGACAGGATAAACATAATTTATAATTTGACTTAGTTTACAATTCTGGAAACTGTCAACTATCAAGTAAAATTGATGAAATAACGCATTAATAAATTGATTTAACTTAAGGAATTTTTTTAAGGAAGTGTAAAAACTGTAACAGTTTCCAGAAAATTTTCTGCCGCTGCTGCGGCTCGTTTTTTTTGACCGCGCGCAAATTTTCATATCAGCGTGCAGAAATCGGCAAAGGCAAACGGCAGGGGTAGTACAAAAAAACAGCAAGAGCGTAAAGCGGAGCTAAAGCGCGTCAAAACGTTTTTTTTACCTTTAGCCAATGATTTGAGTTAAGCGAAGATCGCGCGCTATCCACCAGGAGTTATCTGTAAAATCACCTTTAGCCTCAATATTTGATTAACAGGGGCTTTTTTTCAGGTTATTTAACACAAACGCCCGCGTCGCTATGGTTTTGTCGCGATATAATATGCGCCTTGCCCGTGGCGCGTTCTTCTTTAATTTAGCGAAATGTGATAAAAAGTAGTGTTTACCGCGACAAGCTTTTAACGGAACCTATGACGATTCAGGATGCCAGACCCGCAAGCGCCTGCGCGCTGGCAGCACCCCACGCGATTTCTTTGTTTACGCGCGCGTGGCCGCACAACAGATCCGTGTGTTCCCATGAATCGCCAGGCAGCCACTGCCCGTCTTCCGTTGTCTCATCCGGCCTTTTGTTCGCGGCTTGCCTTTACCTGTGCCTGACTGATGGCTCGTTAACTGGGGTTCCACGGCTATGATGCCCTACAAATTTCCACTGACTTCCGGTAACGTCACCCGGTTTTTCGTGATGTTTATCCTGGTACTGCTGTTGGCATCCGGATTTATGATCCACAACGCCGTTAACGCCTGGCTGACCGATAAACGCTATGCGATGGCGGATATCGCTCACGTTATGCAGAAGCGTATCGACACCTACCGGTTCGCTACCTGGCAGATTTATGAAAATCTTGCGGCCAATGCCGCAGGCTCGCCGCCGAACAGCCTGCAGGAAACCCGCCTGCGTCCCGATGTCTATTATCTTGAGAAAACCCGCCGTAAAACCGAAGCGCTGATTTTTGGCTCGCACGACAGCAGCACGCTGGATATGACGCTGCGTATGTCTAACTATCTGGATACGCTATGGGGCGCCGAAAACAGCACCTGGTCAATGTATTTTCTCAACGGGCAGGATAACAGCCTGATTTTAATTTCGACGCTGCCGTTAAAAGATATGGCGACGCGTTATAAAGAGAGCGCCATCAGCACTATTGTCGATGCGCGCCGCGCGGAGATGCTCCAGCAGGCCAACGCGCTGGACGAGCGGGAAAGCTTCTCGCCGCTGCGCCGCTTTACCTGGCAGAATGACCACTATTTTACCGTGCGCACCACCTTTAACCAGCCGGGCCACCTGGCCACCGTGGTCGCCTTCGATTTGCCGATTAACGATCTGATCCCACTGAATATGCCGCTGGAAAATTTCCAGCTGAAGCAGGATATGGCCGGTACCGGCAGCAGCGCCAGCGTGGATGAAGACAGTACGCACAGCACTAAAGTCACGCTGCTGAATCCCAATGTAGAAATCGCCGCCTCGCTGTCCAGCACGCCGTTGCAGCTGGTTTATCGCGTGCCGATCCTCGGCCTGATCGCCGACACGCTGCGTAACCTGATGTGGCCGCTGCTGGCGAATTTTGTGCTGCTGCTGCTTTCGTTGGCCGGTCTGCTGCTGCTGCGCCAGCAGTCGCTGCGCCCCAGCGAAAACCAGAGCGCCGAACTGGAGTCGCTGCGCATCCTCAACGAAGAGATTGTGGCCAGCCTGCCGGTTGGCCTGCTGGTGTATGACTTTGCCAGCAACCGCACGATTATCAGCAACAAAATCGCCGAGCACCTGCTGCCGCATCTCAATCTGCAAAAGATTATCAATATGTCCGATCAGCATCAGGGCGTGTTGCAGGCTACCGTCAACAACGAAGTTTATGAGATCCGCCATGCGCGCAGTATGCTGGCGGCCAGCACCCAGCTGTTTATGATGCGCGATCAGGATCGCGAGCTGTTGGTGAATAAAAAGCTGCAAAAAGCGCAGCAGGTGCTGGATAAAAGCCACCAGACGCGTCAGCAGCTGTTGCAGAATCTGGGACACGCGCTGAACCGGCCGCTGGGCGATGTGATCGGCCATTTGCAGGCTATCGAATCCGCGCAGCCTGGCGAGCAGCTGGAAGACGCGCTGCAGGAAGCGCAGGCGCTGCGTCGGCTGGTGGATGATATCGTGCTGTTAAATCGTCTGGAAACGCACGACTGGGCGCCGGACGCCGAAGCCTTTAACCTGCAAAGCGTGCTTGATGAGCTGGTGACCGAGGCCCTGCCCTCGCTGCGGCGTAAGGGGCTGAAACTGGTGGTCAGCAACCGTCTGAACAGCGACGAGAACCGTTTTGGCGATCGGCGCGCTATTTACAAAATCCTGACCACCCTGCTGCACTATTCCATTACCAGCACCAGCTGGGGCCGCATCTCTATTGAGGTCAGCCATCCTGCCGATCGGCCGGACAGGCTGGCGATTGAAATGGTGGATACCGGCGCCGGACTGACGGTGGACGAGATGGGCAACACCGATTTTCCTTTCCTCGGCGAAACCAGCTTTGACCGTTTTGGTCAGGCTTCGGGGCTGGCGTTTTTCCTTTGTAAGCAGCTGTGCAAACAGCTTGGCGGGCATCTTGAAATTGTCGCGCGTCCCGATATCGGCACCCGTTACAGCATCCAGGTTCATGCGCCGCAGGAACACCAGCAGGCTCAGGAAGAGAAGCTGCTGGAAGGTCTGACCGCGTTAATTGATATCAACGTGGATGAGGTCAGAAAAATTGTGGTGCACCAGTTAGAAAACTGGGGCGCCAGCTGTATTACGCCGGACGAGCGCTTTTCCGGACAGGATCACGATGTGCTGGTCACGGACGACCCGGCCAGCCTGACGGCCTGGTCGCTGCTGCTGACGGATGATGAGGCGGGCTACACCGCGCTTTCCCGCGATCGCTTCAGGGTGAATTTCAATATCAGCAGCGCTATGCAGGATGCGTTACTGCAGCTTATTGAGCTTCAGCTGGCCCTGGATGAGACCGAAGAAGAGGAGACGCCTGCGCAGCTGTTCGCGCCAGGCTATTTCCAGCTGTTTGTTGAGACAGTACCAGATGATGTAAAGAGATTGTATAATGAGGCAGCAGAAAGGGACTTGAGTTCGCTTGCTCAGACTGCGCATCGCCTGAAGGGTGTGTTTGCCATGCTTAATTTGACACCGGGCAAGCAGCTTTGTGAAACGTTAGAACAGCACATAACCGAGTGTGACAATTCAAACATTAAAAATACCACCAGTGAAATTGACCGCTACGTCAACGAACTGCTGCAGCAAGGTAACCAATAATATGAACAACCTGAACGTAATTATTGCCGATGACCATCCTATTGTTCTGTTCGGCATTCGCAAGTCACTTGAACAGATTGAATGGGTCAATGTTGTCGGTGAGTTCGAAGATTCCACAGCATTAATCAACAGCCTTTCCAAGCTCGACGCCAACGTCCTGATCACCGATCTGTCGATGCCTGGTGAAAAATATGGCGACGGTATTACGCTGATTAAGTATATCAAGCGTCACTATCCGGACCTGTCGATCATCGTTCTGACCATGAACAACAACCCGGCCATCCTCAGCGCCGTGCTGGACCTGGACATTGAAGGGATCGTGCTGAAACAGGGCGCGCCAACCGACCTGCCTAAGGCGCTGGCCGCACTGCAAAAAGGCAAGAAGTATACGCCGGAAAGCGTGGCTAAACTGCTGGAGAAAATCAGCGCGGGCGGCTACGGCGACAAGCGCCTGTCCCCGAAAGAGAGCGAAGTGCTGCGCCTGTTTGCGGAAGGTTTCCTGGTAACCGAAATCGCCAAGAAGCTGAACCGCAGCATCAAAACCATCAGTAGCCAGAAGAAGTCGGCGATGATGAAGCTGGGCGTGGATAACGATATCGCGCTGCTGAACTATCTTTCATCCGTCAGCACCATGCCGGTGGATAAAGACTAAACCCCCAGGGCTTGTCCTGAGCCTGGCTCCCGCCAGGCTTTTTTTATTGTCCGCGTTACCCTTCCCGGCTTTTCCTGACCCGATCCGCGTAAAACGCCAGCGTCTGCTGTAGCGTGTCCAGCGTAACCGGCTTCGACAGACAGTTATCCATACCCGCTTCCATACAGCGCTGTTTTTCTTCCGCCAGCGCGTTGGCGGTGACGCCGACCACCGGGAAGGTCAGGCCCAGCTGCCGCAGGCGCTGCGTCAGGCGATAACCGTCCATATTCGGCATGTTGACGTCGGTCAGGACAATATCAATCTCGTTGCGGCTCAGCACGTTGAGCGCATCCACGCCATCCTGCGCCGTTTTCACCCGATAGCCCAGCGAGCCAAGCTGATCGGACAGCAGCATGCGGTTGATAGGGTGATCGTCCACCACCAGGATAAGAATATCTTCGTTGGTGACGCTTTTCTCGTCCGTTTCCGGCAGCTCTGACGAAGCGTCCGGCATCTCTACTTCAACACGATAGATGCGTCCCAACAGCGCGGGCAGCTCGTGCGGCGTGGTGGTGCCGTAAACCCAACGCCCCGGCGAGAGCTCCTGCGGGCCATCGTTATGGCTGCCGTCAAAGCGGATAGTCGCCCGGTGCACCTGCTGACTCTGGAAGTCGTAATCGGTCACGATCACGTCATCCGGCTCGCAGCGGCTTAGCTCATGCAGGCGCTGCACCTTCAGGCCGTGCCCGTCGAGCAATTTTTCCAGGAAAGCGGCCAGCGCCTCGTTACGCAGTTCCAGCCAGCAGGTTTTGCCTTCCAGGCCTTCGTGCCGCTGCGGGGTTTTCACCTTGCTGTTATAAAGCGGAATGCGCACGATAAACTGGCTGCCCATTCCCGGTTCGGAATCGACCTCAATATCACCGTCCATCATATTGATCAGCTTTTCACAGATAGCCAGCCCCAGGCCGGTGCCCTGGAAATTACGCTGCACGCCGGTGCCGACCTGAAAGAACGGATCGAACAGGCGGGTGATCTCTTTGGCCGGTATGCCCACACCGGTATCACGCACGCGGAAAGCCAGATAGCCGTCTTTAACGTAGGCCTGCAAAATAATGCCGCCGGTGTGGGTAAACTTAATTGCGTTGTTCAACAGGTTAGAGATGACCTGCTGAAGGCGGATCGGATCGCCGTCCAGCGTGACCGGCACGTCGCTGTCGATAAAGCACCAGAGCGTCAGGCGTTTTTTCACCACCATCGCCAGATAGTTAGAGGCGATATGGGTGATCACCTCGCGCGGCGCGAATTCCCGTGGTTCAATACGCAGCTGCTCGGACTCAATTTTAGAGAAGTCGAGAATATCGCTGATGATTTTCAGCAGCAGGCTGGAGGAGTTATTCATCGCCGTGACCAGCGACTCTACGCCTTTCGGCAGCGCGCGGGTTTGCAGCAGATCCAGGTTGCCGATAATGCCGTACAGCGGCGTGCGCAGCTCGTGGCTGACCGTGGCCAGGAACATGGATTTCGACTGGCTGGCCTGCTCGGCAGCCTGTGCCATTTCCTGTAGCGACTCTTCCATTTTCACGCGTGCGCTGACGTCCACCAGCACGCAAATCGCCACGTTTTCGTTGCGATAGCGCGAATGCACAAAGCTGATTTGCAAATTGGTATTGCTGCCGGTCAGCACGTCGACAAAGTTAACCTGCTGGCCGCAAATAATTTCGGTCAGGCGCTGCCTGTCTTCCTGCGTCAGCATACTGAGGTAGTTATGCGCCAGCTCGTTGCTGAGGATATTGGTGCCGTCGCTGGTGCGCAGGATGCAAATGCCGACCGGAGCAGAGGCGACGATTTTACGGTTAAACTGCTCGTGCTCTTCCAGGCGATGGGCATTATCTTCGGCGGGCAAAAACATGCGCCGCTCAAACAGCCAGGCCAGCGTAAACAGAATAATGGCGCTGATGACGTTCAGCAGGATGGCATTGATGATCAGCATTTTCAGCTTTTCGACCATCTCGTTGGTCTGCACCGAATAGACCATGGTCAGCGAAGACGGCGTCAGCGTTTTTTTCAGCACCAGCTGTTTGTAGCCGTTGATATAGCCGAACCAGGTACTGTCGTCGGGCAGATCGTCCAGCGATACCCGGCTGCCGGGCCGGGAAGAGGCCAGCACGCGCTGATTGTCTGCGTCCAGCAGCATAGCATTGACCGGGAAGCTGCCCGGCACCACAAAATCATCCAGGCGGATGGTTTGCTCAATGCCCAGCAGCGCCGCCATTTTGCTGGCGACATACACCGGCGTCACCATATAGTAGTAGCCCGTACCGGGCTGGCTGGCCGGCGCGATCCAGAAGAAGCTGTTTTTGCGCTCTTCATCATTGCCGCTGCGGTATTTCAGGATGCGTTCGTGCAGCGCTTTCAGCGCGCGCTCGCGGTCGGCGGAGGCGTTGCCGACGCCAAAGTCTGCCAGGCACAGGCTTTCACCGCCAATAAAGAACACCCTGTTCAGCTCATAGGCGGAAGCGAAATTGGCTTTCCAGTAGTGCAGGAAATAGCTCAGCGACTCCAGCGAATTGCGCCAGACATCGCTCATGGCGCTACAGTCAGAGTCGGAATAGAGCGGATAGAACTGTGGCAGCGCCGTTTTGCCGGGAAAAACGCCGTTGAGCACGTCAAGGCCATTGGCGGACGCGTTCAGCCGGTTCTCGGCGATATATTTCAGTTCTCGCGTAACGTCTGTAGAATGGCGAATATACCACTGCGCCTGCTCAAAGCTGGCGTTGAACTCCTGCCGTACCTGCGCCTCTTTCTCGTGCAGCACGTTAATAATATAAAAGGTGGTGAGCAGCGCACCGAGCGTCCAGAGCATCAGCGCCAGCGCCCGGAACAGATAGCGAGAGATCCTTAACGTTGTTCTGAACGAGACTAAATATTTCAAACGGAACCTACAGTGGCGGCTGGTCGGGATGACAAATACGATCCCGCTACAGTACCGCCAGAGCCGTTAAAAAGCCAGTTACCCGTACGCTCAACGCGCTGTTTTCTGCGTAAAACGCCGCGCTTACTTAAGACTTTTCTGGATAACCGTCAGCGGAACGGCGACAGGCCGCAAAAACGTCGCTTTTTTGCGCCAGCGCGGCCAGTTTCTCGGCAGATTCATTCATACAACCCAGCGATAGCGCAATAATCTCCTCTCTGGAAGGTCGGCGCGCGCTCTGGCTTTGCGCTTTTTGATTTTTTCTCGATAACATAAATAGCCTCCTGCACATATGTCTGATGATAAAGATAACCGGCCGCCTCTGCGTGCCGGATAAGAAGACGATGATACAACCTGCCCAGCTTTTTCCGGATCGCCACCGCTACCAGCATCATCGGCCGATGCCGTTGCGAAAAATCCTCTATGGCGGCCCCAATTCCCTGCACCATAAACTTCTCCAGCTCGCTACGCGTAAAGTTCATGCCGCCGTCAGGCTTAAAACGTCCCTCTTTGCCTGGCAACAATAGCGCATCGTGCGGATAAAAGCTTACTATCCAGGCGAAATTTTCAACATAATCATGCGTCCAGTTTCCAGTAAAAAGAAAGTACATTGCCCTGTGTAATGGATTGATCTCAACAATGTATTCCCGGTTTCTTCCGTCCCGCTTAATTACGCTGACCAGATAACATTCTCCCCTGCCCGTCAGCGGAGAAAAATAACGTTCGGCTTTGATTTGCATGGCAACCCTCCGTAGTTCGCCCTGCGTGTATAGCAATCCTCTTCGCCGCTGTCCGTTTCGGACGCCAATCCTGCGTAGCGTCTTCCGCATTTTCTTCGGCGCATAAAAAAAGGCCGGTTCACTGAACCGGCCTCTGGCACCTTAAGCGGAAGAAATTACTCTTCTTCGTCGCCTTCTGGCGCGTCGTCTTCCATCACTTCCGGCGCGATGTCCTCGTCGCCTTCGGCCACGCTGCCGTCGATAGCATCCAGCTCTTCTTCGGCAACCGGCTCGGCCACGCGCTGTAGGCCCACCACGTTTTCATCTTCCGCAGTACGGATCAGAATAACGCCCTGGGTGTTACGGCCAACCACGCTGACCTCAGACACGCGGGTACGCACCAGCGTACCGGCATCGGTGATCATCATGATCTGATCGCTGTCGACCACCTGCACCGCGCCGATAACCGGCCCGTTGCGCTCGGTAACCTTGATCGAGATAACGCCCTGGGTCGCACGAGACTTGGTCGGGTACTCGCTGTTGGCGGTACGCTTACCGTAGCCGTTCTGCGTCACCGTCAGGATAGCGCCGTCATCACGCGGCACGATCAGCGAGACCACACGATCGCCTTCCGCCAGCTTAATGCCGCGCACGCCCGATGCGGTACGGCCCATCGCGCGCACCGCGTTCTCGGCGAAGCGCACCACTTTACCCGCCGCAGAGAAGAGCATCGCTTCATCGTTGCCGTTGGTCAGCGCCACGCCAATCAGCTCATCGTCTTCGCGCAGGTTGACGGCGATAATGCCGGCGCTGCGTGGACGGCTGAACTCGGTCAGCGCGGTTTTCTTCACGGTGCCGCTGGCGGTCGCCATAAAGATGTTCCAGCCTTCCGCGTATTCACGCACCGGCAGAATTGCGGTGATGCGCTCGTTCGCTTCCAGCGGCAGCAGGTTGACGATAGGACGTCCACGCGCGCCACGGCTCGCTTCCGGCAGCTGATAGACCTTCATCCAGTAGAGACGACCACGGCTGGAGAAGCAGAGGATCGTATCGTGGGTGTTGGCCACCAGCAGGCGGTCGATAAAGTCTTCTTCCTTGATGCGTGCTGCCGACTTGCCTTTGCCGCCGCGACGCTGCGCTTCGTAATCCGTCAGCGGCTGATATTTCACGTAGCCCTGATGCGACAGGGTCACGACCACATCTTCCTGGTTGATCAGATCTTCAATATTAATATCGGCGCTGTTGGCGGTGATTTCCGTGCGGCGTTTGTCGCCAAACTGGTCACGCACCAGCTCCAGCTCTTCGCGGATCACTTCCATCAGGCGCTCTGCGCTTTCCAGAATGCGGATCAGCTCGGCAATTTGCTCCAGCAGCTCTTTGTACTCGTCCAGCAGCTTTTCGTGCTCCAGGCCGGTCAGCTTCTGCAGACGCAGATCCAGGATCGCCTGGGCCTGCTGTTCGGTCAGGTAATACTGGCCGTCGCGAATGCCGTACTCTTCTTCCAGCCACTCCGGACGCGCCGCGTTGTCGCCCGCGCGTTCCAGCATGGCGGAAACGTTGCCCAGCTCCCACGGACGCGCCACCAGACCCGCTTTCGCTTCCGCTGGCGTTGGCGCGTGGCGGATTAGCTCGATAATAGGATCGATGTTGGCCAGCGCGATCGCCAGCGCTTCAAGGATATGCGCGCGATCGCGAGCCTTGCGCAGTTCAAAGATAGTCCGGCGCGTCACCACTTCACGGCGGTGGCGAACAAAGGCTTCCAGAATATCCTTCAGCGGCATGATCTTCGGCTGGCCCTGATGCAGCGCCACCATGTTGATGCCGAAAGAGGTTTGCAGCTGGGTCAGCGAGTAGAGGTTGTTCAGCACCACTTCGCCTACCGCATCGCGCTTCACTTCCACCACGATGCGCATCCCGTCTTTATCGGACTCATCGCGCAGCGCGCTGATCCCTTCCAGACGTTTCTCTTTCACCAGCTCCGCCATTTTCTCGATCAGGCGCGCTTTGTTCACCTGATAGGGAATTTCGTGGATGATGATGGTTTCGCGGCCGGTTTTAGCGTCCACTTCCACTTCGCCACGCGCGCGGATATAGATTTTGCCGCGCCCGGTACGATAGGCTTCTTCAATGCCGCGACGGCCGTTGATGATGGCGGCGGTCGGGAAGTCCGGCCCCGGAATGTGTTCCATCAGCCCTTCAATGCTGATGTTCTCATCTTCGATATAGGCCAGACAGCCGTTGATCACTTCCGTCAGGTTGTGCGGCGGAATGTTGGTCGCCATGCCCACGGCGATGCCCGAAGAACCGTTAACCAGCAGGTTCGGGATCTTGGTCGGCATGACTTCCGGGATCTGCTCGGTGCCGTCATAGTTCGGCACGTAGTCGACGGTTTCTTTTTCCAGATCCGCCAGCAGCTCGTGAGCGATTTTAGACATGCGCACTTCGGTATAACGCATTGCCGCAGCGGAGTCGCCGTCAACGGAACCGAAGTTGCCCTGGCCGTCTACCAGCATGTAGCGCAGCGAGAAAGGCTGCGCCATACGCACGATAGTGTCATACACGGCGGTATCGCCATGCGGGTGATATTTACCAATAACGTCGCCGACAACACGGGCTGACTTTTTATAAGGTTTGTTCCAGTCATTGCCCAGCACGTTCATGGCATAGAGCACGCGACGGTGTACTGGCTTCAGGCCATCGCGGACGTCTGGCAATGCACGGCCAACGATGACCGACATGGCATAATCAAGGTAAGAGTTCTTTAGCTCTTCTTCGATATTGACCGGTGTGATTTCTCTGGCCAGGTCACTCATGGAGGCGCTTTCCTTCTAAATTATACCCGGATTTAAAGGTGCGAAAGTATATCACCTTTAGGCACTATGGTGAACGGAAAGCGTCGTTCCGCCCGCTTTAATCGCGCGCTTTTATCCTGTCGGCCGTTCGCCTGCGGAAAGATGTATACTGAAGCCAAACTTCCAGGGAGTAAGAAACAATGAAGGCAGAGCAAAACAGCGCCACGGCTAACGTGGATCATCAGGAAATTGCCAAGTTCGAGGCGGTCGCGTCGCGCTGGTGGGATCTGGAAGGCGAGTTTAAACCGCTGCACCGCATTAACCCGCTGCGCCTGGGTTATATCGCTCAGCACAGCGACGGCCTGTTTGGCAAAAAGGTGCTGGACGTCGGCTGCGGCGGCGGCATCCTGGCGGAAAGCATGGCGCGTGAAGGCGCCGAAGTGACCGGCCTGGATATGGGCGCGGAACCGCTGGAGATCGCCCGTCTCCATGCGCTGGAAAGCGGCGTGAAGGTCGACTACGTACAGCAAACCGTTGAAGAGCATGCGGAGCAGTTCGCCGGTCAGTACGACGTGGTGACCTGTATGGAGATGCTGGAGCACGTGCCGGATCCGCGCTCGGTGGTGCACGCCTGCGCGAAGCTGGTTAAGCCCGGCGGCGAAGTGTTCTTTTCCACCCTTAACCGCAACAGCAAATCCTGGCTGATGGCGGTGATCGGTGCGGAGTATGTGCTGCGCATGGTGCCGCGCGGTACGCACGATATTAAAAAGTTTATCCGCCCCGGCGAGCTGCTGAACTGGGTTGATGAAACCTCGCTGCGCGAGCGTCATATGATTGGCCTGCATTACAATCCGCTGACCAACAAGTTCAAGCTGGCGCCGGGCGTCGACGTTAACTATATGGTGCATACGCACCGCCCTGCGGAATAACGCCTCTTCCCTTAAGGACGCTGTTTCTTAAGGGAAATTTTTTCCTGCCTCCGCTTTGGCTGCACTTCCCTTCTCGCACCGCACTTTTTGTCCTTCTGCCTTTGCAGGAATTTCTTATTAGCTTCGGCGTAAATTTTATTTCGTGCCTGCGTCGCTTTTTTCGCCATTCGTCAGGATATTTTCAGCATCTGAAGTATACTTTTTGGCCAAAAAAAAAGGCGGCGGATCAAGGGTGCGCAAAGATCCCGCATTCAGGAAAAATAAGAAAAAATTTCTCGCCCTGTTGACATGGACCCAGGGCCTTGAGAAACGCGGACTTAGGAAAACGGCCAGCCCGCGATCAGTAAAATTGCCGCTGCGTCAAGGCTTGTTAAGATCGCAGAAATTACTAAAATAACCACCATATTGTTATCAATACTTCATCCACCCCCTATATATAGTGTTTATCCACAGAGTTACTCACACGTGAGCAGTCTGTGTATAAACGGGGGATATTTTCGATCTCACGGACAGGATAAAAACGCCACATGAATCAGAGCCTGCTTGTCACTAAACGCGATGGCCGCACCGAACGCATCAATCTGGATAAAATCCACCGCGTGCTTGACTGGGCTGCAGAAGGTCTGCAAAACGTTTCCGTCTCTCAGGTTGAACTGCGTTCCCATATCCAGTTTTACGAAGGCATCAAGACCTCCGACATCCACGAGACGATCATCAAGTCTGCTGCCGACCTGATCTCCCGCGATGCGCCGGACTATCAGTACATGGCCGCGCGCCTGGCTATCTTCCACCTGCGTAAAAAAGCCTACGGCCAGTTTGAGCCGCCGAAGCTTTACGATCAGGTGAAGCGCATGGTCGATCTGGGTAAATACGATCGCCACCTGCTGGAAGACTACAGCGTGGAAGAGTTCGAGCAGATGGACGGCTTTATCGACCACTGGCGCGATATGAACTTCTCCTATGCCGCCGTTAAGCAGCTGGAAGGCAAATATCTGGTGCAGAACCGCGTGAGCGGCGATATCTACGAAAGCGCGCAGTTCCTCTATATTCTGGTGGCGGCCTGCCTGTTCTCCGGCTATCCACGTGAGACGCGTCTGGATTACGTAAAACGTTTCTACGACGCGATTTCTACCTTTAAGATTTCCCTGCCGACGCCGATTATGTCCGGCGTGCGCACCCCAACCCGCCAGTTCAGCTCCTGCGTGCTGATCGAGTGCGGCGACAGCCTGGATTCGATTAACGCCACCTCCAGCGCCATCGTGAAATATGTTTCCCAGCGCGCCGGTATCGGCATCAACGCTGGCCGCATCCGCGCGCTGGGCAGCCCGATCCGTGGCGGCGAAGCCTTCCACACCGGCTGTATTCCTTTCTACAAGCATTTCCAGACGGCGGTGAAATCCTGCTCGCAGGGCGGCGTGCGCGGCGGTGCAGCGACGCTGTTCTACCCAATGTGGCATCTGGAAGTAGAAAGCCTGCTGGTGCTGAAAAACAACCGTGGCGTGGAAGGCAACCGCGTGCGTCACATGGACTACGGCGTACAGATCAACAAACTGATGTACACCCGTCTGCTGAAGGGCGAAGAAATCACCCTGTTCAGCCCGTCCGACGTGCCTGGCCTGTATGACGCTTTCTTTGCCGATCAGGAAGAGTTTGAGCGCCTGTATACCAAATACGAGAAGGACGACAGCATCCGCAAGCAGCGCGTAAAAGCGGTAGACCTGTTCTCACTGATGATGCAGGAACGCGCCTCAACCGGCCGTATCTATATTCAGAACGTTGACCACTGCAACACCCACAGCCCGTTCGATCCGGCTATCGCGCCCGTGCGCCAGTCCAACCTCTGCCTGGAGATTGCGCTGCCGACCAAACCGCTGATGGACGTCAACGACGAGAACGGCGAAATCGCGCTCTGTACGCTGTCGGCGTTCAACCTTGGCGCCATTGAAAGCCTGGACGATCTGCAGGAGCTGGCCACGCTGGCAGTGCGCGCGCTGGATGCGCTGCTGGACTATCAGGATTACCCAATCCCGGCCGCCAAACGCGGCGCGATGGGCCGTCGTACGCTGGGTATCGGCGTGATCAACTTCGCGTACTATCTGGCGAAGCACGGCGTGCGCTATTCCGACGGCAGCGCCAACAACCTGACGCACAAAACCTTTGAAGCCATTCAGTACTACCTGCTGAAGGCCTCCAACGAGCTGGCGCAGGAGCAAGGCGCCTGCCCGTGGTTTAACGAAACCACCTATGCGCAGGGCATTCTGCCGATCGACACCTACAAGAAAGATCTGGATGCGATCAGCAACGAGCCGCTGCACCTGGACTGGGAAGCGCTGCGCGAGGCGATTAAAACGCACGGCCTGCGCAACTCCACGCTTTCCGCGCTGATGCCGTCAGAGACCTCTTCGCAGATCTCCAACGCCACCAACGGCATTGAGCCGCCGCGCGGCCATATCAGCATCAAGGCTTCCAAAGACGGCATTCTGCGTCAGGTAGTGCCGGAGTATGAGCGTCTGAAAGATCAGTATGAGCTGCTGTGGGATATGCCGAATAACGACGGCTATCTGCAGCTGGTCGGCCTGATGCAGAAGTTTATCGACCAGGCGATTTCATCGAACACCAACTACGATCCGACGCGCTTTGCCAACGGTCGCGTGCCGATGAAACAGCTGCTGAAAGATCTGCTGACCGCCTATAAGTTCGGCGTGAAAACGCTTTATTACCAGAACACCCGCGACGGCGCGGAAGATGCTCAGGACGACCTGGCGCCATCCATTCAGGATGACGGCTGTGAAAGCGGCGCCTGCAAGATTTAACCAAAGCGGGGCGAGCTTCGCCCCCTGATTTTACGTCGGGCCGGGTTTTCCCTGCCCTTCCTCACTGGATAATGTCATGGCTTACACCACGTTCTCGCAAAATAAAAACGACCAGCTGAACGAACCGATGTTTTTCGGCCAGCCGGTCAACGTCGCCCGCTACGACCAGCAGAAATACGGCATTTTTGAAAAGCTGATCGAAAAGCAGCTCTCCTTTTTCTGGCGTCCGGAAGAGGTGGACGTGTCGCGCGACCGCATCGACTACCAGGGCCTGCCGGACCACGAAAAGCATATCTTTATCAGCAACCTGAAATACCAGACGCTGCTGGATTCCATTCAGGGACGTAGCCCGAACGTGGCGCTGCTGCCGCTGATTTCGATCCCCGAGCTGGAAACCTGGGTCGAGACCTGGGCGTTTTCTGAAACCATCCACTCGCGCTCTTATACGCATATCATCCGCAACATCGTTAACGATCCGGCGGTGGTGTTTGACGATATCGTTACCAACGAGCAGATCCTGTCGCGCGCCAAAGATATCTCCGGCTACTACGACGATCTGATCGAGATGACCAACTACTGGCATCTGCTGGGCGAAGGCACGCATCAGGTCAACGGCAAAACCGTGACCGTTAACCTGAGAGCGCTGAAAAAACAGCTTTATGTCTGCCTGATGAGCGTGAACGCGCTGGAAGCGATCCGCTTCTACGTCAGCTTTGCCTGCTCGTTTGCTTTTGCCGAGCGTGAACTGATGGAAGGCAACGCGAAAATCATCAAGCTGATTGCCCGTGATGAAGCGCTGCACCTGACCGGCACTCAGCATATGCTGAACCTGCTGAGAAGCGGCGAAGACGATCCGGAGATGGCGGAAATCGCTAAAGAGTGCCAGCAGGAGTGCTACGACCTGTTTGTGCTGGCCGCGCAGCAAGAGAAAGAGTGGGCGGAATACCTGTTCCGCGACGGCTCGATGATTGGCCTGAACAAAGATATTCTTTGCCAGTACATCGAATACATCACCAATATCCGCATGAACGCTGTGGGTCTGGAGCTGCCGTTTAAAACCCGCTCTAACCCGATCCCGTGGATCAACTCCTGGCTGGTTTCGGACAACGTGCAGGTTGCGCCGCAGGAAGTAGAGGTCAGCTCTTATCTGGTTGGGCAGATCGATTCCGAAGTAGGCGAAAACGACTTCGACGACTTCCAGCTGTAACATGCGGATGTACGTTACCCTCAGCGCCTGCGGCACGCGTCTGGAATGCGCTGAGGATCACCCTAACCTGCTGACGACGCTGGAAGCCCACAACTATCAGGTGGAGTTTCAGTGCCGTGAAGGCTACTGCGGCTCCTGTCGTATGCGCCTGGTAAAAGGGGAAGTCAGCTATGCGGAGAAACCGCTGGCCTTTATTCAGCCGGGAGAGATCCTGCCGTGCTGCTGCAAGGCTAAAGGTGATATTGAGATCGAGATCCTGCACCTTTAGTTGTACGCTGAATAACCGCGCCCTCCGGCGCGGTTTTTTTAGCCCCGCTGCGTCTCCACCACGTCAATCCAGCCGTGGCCACCCGTAACCTCCAGACCATCCAGCCAGCGCCGCAGCATATTCAGCGCCATCATGGCAGAGACGTCCTGACGCGCCTTCAGCCCGTGCCGGTTGTTGCTGAACTTTACCCGCTGGCTCCAGCAGCCCTGCGGCGTAAAGAGGGCAAAGCCGAGGTGATTTTCTTTTTCTGCGCCAACCACCAGCGCCAGATCGGCTTTATCCGCTTCGGCTAACCGTTGCGCGCGCTGCATCAGTTCAGCCAGGCTTTCATCCTGTGACGGCAGCACGTTGCCCGCCGCCAGCGGCGCCTGTACCGAGGCGAGCTGATACTGCACCAGTCCGGCGGTAAATTGTTCGCTGACCGCCAGGCGATGGGTCTGCTCCTGCAGGCGACGCGACAGCTGCGCGGGCAGCCCTTCCGCACCTTCAAAAATCGTGCTTTCGCCAGCGATCTCGCGCACCTGCTGCCAGAACTGCTCCATCTCAGGCAGCTTAGAGGCCGGGCCATTCAGCTTCAGCTCGATAATCGGCATTGAGGCGCGGTAGCCCATTACCACGCCTTCCGGCAGCGGCAGCGGTTCGATTTCTGACGCCAGATCGCTTTCTCCGCGACCAAAGGTAGTCAACCGCAGGCATACCGGCGGGTCTGACACCGGGAAGCGAGCTTTAAGACGAGGCAGAATTTGCTCCTCGACCATTCTTTTATATTCTGACGGCACGCCGGGGGTGAAGAAGATCCAGCAGCGGTTGAGCTGAAGCGCAAAACCGCAGGCGGTGCCGATCGGATTGTCGATCATCTCGGCACCCGCCGGGATTTCCGCCTGCTTGCGGTTGCTGTCGGCCATTTTGCGGCCGCGTCCGGCAAAAAACGCCTCCATCTTCGCCAGCCACTCTTCCTGCATCACCAGCCCGACGCCTGCCGCTTTCGCCGCCGCAACCGCGCTTAAATCATCGCTGGTCGGCCCCAGGCCGCCGTTGACGATCAGCACATCCGCCACCTTGCTGCGCTCGGTAAGCACGCTGACCAGCTCTTCCATACTGTCGCCAACGGTCTGGCGGCTCGTCATGGGTAATCCCTCTTGAAACAACAGTTCGGCCAGCCAGGCCGCATTGGTATCCACGATTTGCCCGTGCAGCACTTCATCGCCGGTAGATAGCATTTCCACTCTGATCATGTTCTTCTCCGCATTGTTCAGACCTGTTTAACAGTATGAAGCCTCACGGGAAATTACAACGTCATTTCACCATCAATACGGCAAATGGCAGCAATAGCTAACGCCAGATTGCCGTCGATTAACCGAAGCGGGCAATATAGCTCACACAATAGCCAGTGCCGATTGAAAAAGAAATTTTGAAAGGTATCACTTCAGTTAACGAGGATATGCGCTCATGACCAAAAAAGGACTCACCACCGCCTCAGGCGCGCCAGTCGCCCATAATAATAATGTAATGACTGCCGGACGCCGCGGCCCGATGCTGCTACAGGACGTTTGGTTTCTGGAAAAGCTGGCCCACTTCGACCGCGAAGTGATCCCGGAGCGCCGTATGCACGCCAAAGGCTCCGGCGCTTACGGCACCTTTACCGTAACTAAAGATATTACCCGTTTCAGCCGGGCGAAGATTTTTTCCGAAGTGGGTAAAAAAACCGACCTGTTTATGCGCTTTTCTACCGTGGCCGGCGAGCGCGGCGGTGCCGATGCCGAGCGTGATATTCGCGGTTTCTCGATGAAATTTTATACCGAAGAAGGCAACTGGGATCTGGTCGGCAACAACACCCCCGTTTTCTATCTGCGCGATCCGCTGAAGTTCCCCGATCTGAACCACGTGGTGAAACGCGATCCGCGTACCAACCTGCGTAACCCAACCTACAAATGGGATTTCTTCTCGCAGCTGCCGGAGTCGCTGCACCAGCTGACCATCGACTTCAGCGATCGCGGCCTGCCCACTTCCTATCGCCATATCCACGGTTTCGGCAGCCACACCTATAGTTTTATCAACGACCAGCAGGAGCGCTTCTGGGTTAAATTCCATATGCGCTGCGAACAGGGCATTCAGAACCTGATGGACGATGAGGCCGCGCTGCTGATTGGTCGCGACCGTGAAAGCTCGCAGCGCGATCTGTTCGACGCCATTGAGCAAGGCAATTTCCCGCGCTGGAAATTCTTTGTGCAGGTTATGCCGGAAGCCGAAGCCTCCTCCACGCCTTACAACCCGTTCGATCTGACCAAAGTCTGGCCGCACGCCGACTATCCGCTGATTGAAGTGGGCGAGTTTGAGCTGAACCGCAATCCGGACAACTACTTTGCCGAAGTGGAACAGGTCGCCATGAGCCCGGCTAACGTAGTGCCCGGCATCGGTTTCTCGCCGGATCGGATGCTACAGGGTCGCCTGTTCTCCTATGGTGACGCGCACCGCTATCGTCTGGGCGTCAACCATCATCAGATCCCGGTGAACGCGCCGAAGTGTCCCTTCCACAACTATCATCGCGACGGCGCGATGCGCGTGGACGGTAACAGCGGCAACGGCGCCACCTACGAACCCAACAGCTTTAACGTGTTCCAGGAGCAGCCCGATTTCAGCGAGCCGCCGCTGTCGCTGGAGGGCGCAGCCGACCACTGGAACCATCGCGAAGATGATGACTACTTCACCCAGCCGCGCGCGCTGTTTAACCTGCTGAGCGAAGAGGAACACCAGCGGATGTTCCAGCGTATCGCCGGAGAGCTGCGTCAGATACCGGAGTTTATCCAGCAGCGCCAGCTCGCGCTCTTTTATCAGGTGCATCCGGCCTACGGCGCAGGCGTGGAACAGGCGCTGAAAGAAGCAAAACAGGGCTAAATGCCGGGCCGTCTTCGGCCTCGATAGCGTCAGTCAGCATAGCCATGCCGGGATATTTTCCCGGCATTATTGTTTGATGACCAACTTAAAAGCCTGCGGGTGTATTGCCGTTTTTTACAGCAGCACCACAGCGGTAGAGGCTGAGCGGACGGGCAACAAGCCTGGATAGTCGTATTCACGGCGTCTCCGTGTTCCGCTCTGTCTCTGCGGCTATTCACCCAACGAAGTAGCGAACTGACGGCTGAGCATAGTTTTGTCAACAGTCAGTAATGCCGGAATTTGTTCCGGCATTACTGTTTTTCCTGCCGTAACACCCACTCCGCCAGCTGCCTGCGGGAAGGCTTGATGCCGCCGCCGCTCAGCTTCGGCAGTGTGTACCAGCGCACCGGGCGTTGAAACCCGGCCAGATTTTTTGCCGCCCAGTCCTGGAGCGGCGCGAACGAAGACGTGCCCTTGAGCGCCACCAGCGCAACCGGCCGGTGACCATATTCCTCATCAGGCTGCGGCACGATAAAAACCTGCTCCACCGTTTCGTGCCGGGCCAGCACCGCTTCCAGCTGTTCGGGCTGAATACCTTCCCCCGCCGAGAAAAACAGATTGTCCAGACGACCGCTAATCAGCAGATTGTTACCGCGCTGCACACCACCATCGCGCGTGTGAAACCATCCTTCCTTATCGGTAAGCGGCAGCAGCTTCCCGTCCTGCCAGTAGCCACAGGCCAACGCCTCTGAACGTAGCGTAATTTCTCCCTCGTTTAGCCTGATGCTATGACCAGGCAGCGGCTCGCCGACACCTGGCTCGCCGTCCGCCCTTTTCGCCGCCACGGTCGAGGCCGTTTCCGTCATGCCGTAGCCGCACCAGCAGGCGATGCCGCGCGCTTCCGCCTGAGCGGTCAAAGCTGGCGGAATAGCCGCCCCGCCAAGCAAAACGGTGCCCAGCCGCAGCGTCGGCTCCTGCAGTAAACGCCAGAGCTGCGTAGGCACCAGCGAGGCAAAAGTCGCTTCCGGGCTGATTTTGTTATCGCTGAGCACCAGCCTTGCGCCGCGGTAAAGCCAGCGCCAGAAAATGCCCTGGCCGGAAATATGAAACAGCGGCAGCGAGAGCAGCCAGCTGTCGTCCGCCCCGAAGTTAAGCCTCGTTGTTACGCCATGCGCGCTGGCGAAATGCGCGTTAAAGGTGTGTGCAGCGGCTTTCGGCAGGCCGATGGAGCCGGAGGTTAACGTCAGCGTGGCGATGGCGTCGCGCTGCCAGCGGGCCGGGATCGGGCCAGCTTGATTGATTATCTTTAACGCAGGGATATTTGCTGGCCCCTCGCCGTTCAGCGTCAGCGCATAGTCCATATTTAACGAAGGCAGCAGCGCGGCAGTCTGCCAGGCCGGCAGCCGGGGATTGACAGGCAGCAGGCGCGCGCCGCAGCGCAGCAGCGCCAGCCAGGCCAGCACGGCCCGTTCGCTGTTGGCGGCCTGTAACACCACGCCGCTTCCGGCGCTTACGCCCTGCGCGTGGAAGCCTGCCGCCAGCGCCTCGATTTGGTCTGCCAGCTGCGCCCAGCAGTAGGCGCGATCGTCAACCGTCAGCGCGAGGCGAGTCGGCGCCAGCTTCGCCCAGTACAGCCATGGCCAACAGTCAGCGCTCAGCATACTTCCTCCAGGTCTTTAGCAGGCGTCAGCGGCAGCCAGGGCCAGCAGCCTGAAGTCAGCATACTCCCTCCAGGTCTTCAGCAGCCGTCAGCGACAGCCAGGGCCAGCAGTCAGCGCTCAGCATACTTCCTCCAGGTCTTCAGCAGCCGTCAGCGGCAGCGGCGACCCCGGCCAGGCGCGTACCAGCTGCTGCTGCATTAGCGAAAGCGTATCCAGACCGGGCGCGACGCCAGGCGTCAGCCAGCTGGCTATCCGCGCCAGCTGCGTCAGGCCCAGGCTCGACTCCACCGACGAGCTAATCACCGCCGTCAGGCCGGCCTCGCTGGCTCGGGCGATAGTTTCGCAAACCGTCGCCAGGCTGCCGACAAGCGTTGGCTTGATCACGATAGCGCGCAAATGGGGTTCCGCGGTCGGAACGTATCCCGGCAGGCGGCTGCTCTCATCCCAGGCCAGCGCGATGCCCGTTTCCTGCGCAAAGAGACGTGAATCCTCCTGCGTTCGGCACGGCTCCTCGATAAAAGCGATACGCGAGCGCAGAGGCTCCGGCACAAAACGGGCGAACTGCCTGGCTTTCTCCAGGCTCCACTGCTGGTTCGCATCCAGCCGCAGCCTCAGCGTCGGTACCGCTTCCAGCAGCAGCGATGCGGTTATGCCATCGCGCACCGCTTCGTAAAGGCCCACTTTCAGCTTGGCTACCGGCTGCGGCCGCTGGTTAAGCTGAACAATCAGCTCGTCGGGATCGCCTGTGCACAGCATTGCGCCAGAATAGTTGCCCGCTGACGGCAGCAGGCCAGCCAGTTCCGCCAGCGCGCAGCTGAGGCCAAACGCCACGGAAGGCGACAGGCCGTGCTCTTTTGGTAATGGCGCTGAGGACGAAAGCGATGGCGACACGGGCGTCAGCAAGCCATGTCCCGTTTCCGCGCCCGATCGCCAGCCTTGCAGCCAACGCAGCGTTTCAGCCTGCGCCTGCGCCGCCGTTTCCGTACTGAAGCCGGGCAGCGGCGCTATCTCGCCCCAGCCTTCCCGGCCCGCCTCTTCCAGCCTGACCAGCAGCCCGTGGCGCGATGCTACCCGCCGATCGCGCAGTACCACGCCCGCCGTCATTAGTATGTTGTAATTAAAGAGCGTCGCCCGGCGCATCAGGGATTTCGCTTAAAGCGGCTGAAATCCGGCTGCCGCTTCTGATTAAAAGCGTTGCGCCCTTCCTGGCCCTCTTCCGTCATGTAGAACAGCATGGTGGCGTTGCCCGCCAGCTCCTGCAACCCCGACTGGCCGTCGCAGTCGGCGTTCAGCGCCGCCTTCAGGCAGCGCAGCGCCATCGGGCTGTTTTGCAGCATCTCACGACACCAGCGCACCGTCTCTTTTTCCAGTTCAGCCAGCGGCACGACCGTATTAACCAGGCCCATTTCCAGCGCCCGCTGCGCGTTGTACATCCGGCACAGGAACCAAATTTCACGCGCCTTTTTCTGACCAACAATGCGCGCCATATAAGACGCACCCCAGCCGCCGTCGAAAGAACCGACTTTGGGGCCGGTCTGGCCAAACTGCGCATTGTCCGCCGCTATCGTTAAATCGCACAGCATATGCAACACGTGCCCGCCGCCGACCGCATAGCCTGCCACCATCGCCACTACCGGCTTGGGACAGGTGCGGATCTGACGCTGAAAATCCAGCACGTTAAGATGATGTACGCCTGCCTCGTCGCGGTAGCCGCCGTAGTCACCGCGAATTTTTTGATCGCCGCCGGCGCAGAAAGCCTTATCGCCCGATCCGGTAAGGATAATGACGCCGATTTGCTCGTCGTGCCGCGCGTCGCTCAGAGCATACAGCATCTCCTTAACGGTTTGCGGCCGAAAAGCGTTGCGCACCTCGGGCCGGTTGATGGCGATCCTGGCGATGCCGTCCGACGTTTTGTGATAGAGGATATCGCTGTAGTCGCCACATGGCCGCCACTCTGTCGGCGCATACAGCATCGCTTCATCGGGATAAATCATGATTTCTCCTTAAACGGGGTTGAGCTTTTGCGCCAGGGCGGCGGCAAAGGCCTGTGGGCAGGCGCGATGGGCGTTGTGACCCGCCGCCGGGATAGTGGTAACCGGCAGCCCGGCCCCGGCGGCCAGACGCTGAAATTTGAGGTCGTGCTCGCCGCAGAGATAGTGGAAAACAGGAAGGCGCTGGATTTCCGGCAGCAGATACGGCTGGCGGGCGAGCGAGGTATTGAGCAGCATAGCGGCCAGCGCCTGCGGATCGTTATCGGCTCGCAGGGCGATCAGCTGTTGCCGCTGCGGTTCGCGCAGATCGGCAAACACCGGCTGGCGATACCACTTATGCAGCGTGTCGCCCAGCGGCTGCTGGCGGAACAGGCTGGCCCAGTGGCGATCGTCAGCCAGCCGCTGCGCCCGCTCATGGGGCGACGCCAGCCCGAAGTGAGCGCCTTCCACCACCACGCCAGCCAGCGACGAATCTGCATAGCGGCAGGCGTGATACAGCGCCGCGCGGCCGCCGAGCGAATAGCCGATCAGCCAGTAGCGTTGAATGCGATGCTGTCGCAAAGTGGCGTTCAGCCGCGCCGAAAGCTGTTCAAAACCGCTGACCCGCTGCGCCCGTGAGCCGCCGTGTCCGGCTAGGTCAATGCTCAGCTGCGGCCAGTCGCGGAAAAAATCCTGCACCGGCTGCCACTCCCGACCGCTGCCCAAAAAGCCGTGCAGCCAGACCAGCGTCGGCCTGTCGCTGCGGTGTTCGCCCTGCCAGCGCGCGTGCAGTATCATTTTCGCCATGCTCCGGCGAGCCACGGTGCGCCCGCCTCAACCTTCAGCTCAATCAGCGTGGCGGTGGTGCTACGCCAGCCCGCTTCAACAGCGGCCTGCAGCGACGGCCAGTCTTCCGGCTGACGGTAAGCCAGGCCGAACATAGCGGCGGCGCTGGCGAAACACGCCTGCTGCGGCAGGGTGAAAAAGCGCGCCCGCTCGTTTTCAGGCGTCGGCAGCAGGGAAAAAATCTGTCCGCCGCCGTTATTGACCACAATCAGCACCAGCGGCCCGGCGGTCAGCGCCAGGCTGTTGAGGTCATACAGCGCCGAGAGATCGCCCACTATCGCCAGCAACGGTTTGCGGCTGCCGCGCTGTACGCCGGTCGCGGTGGCAAGTAGCCCATCAATGCCGCTGGCACCGCGGCTGGCATAGACGGGATAGCCAGCAGGCAGGCGGGCAAAGGCGTTGGCCAGCCTGATGGTCAGGCTGTTGCCCAGAAACAGCGCGCCCTGCTCCGGCAGCAGCTCTGCCAGCCGCTGCGCCAGCTGCGCTTCACCAAAATCCTGTAGCCTTTCGGCGAGCGCTGCATGGGTTTCCAGCGCCAGCGCCTGTAGAGAAGGCAGCCATGCGGGTTGCGAAACGGCTTGATGCGCGACAAGCCATTTGCCGATGTCGGCCACTATGCGCTGACTGCGATGATGGGCGGGATCCAGATGGCCGGACAGCGGATCGATGAGCCAGTATGCCGCCGGATCCGCTGCCGCCAGCCAGCTGGTCAGCCTTTTCCCGGTAAGCCGGGCGCCAAACTGAATAAGGATTTCCGCCCGATCGAGCGCCTGCCGCGCATGTTCCTCCTGGAGCCAGAGTTCGCTACAGGGAAACGGCGCGCCGGTATGGGACTGTATATCCGCCAGCAGCGGCCAGCCCAGCGTCTCTGCCCATTCAGCCAGCGCCACGCCCTCCTGCGCCGTGATTTTGCCCGCGATAATCAGCCCACGCTTTTGCCGCCAGCGCGGCCAGCTGTCGAGCACAGGCGTGGCCCGCTCCGCATGGATGTTCAGCCAGGGCGTGTCTTCGAGCCACCATTTGCCCAGCGCATCGTGCCAGGTCTGGAACGCCGATGACGCTTCGCCGTATAAAGGTTCGGCAAAAGGCACGTTGATATGCACGGCGCCTGTAGGATGCTGTTGCAGCAGCGCATCAATGGCCGAAACCAGCCAGCGAGCCGGAATATCCGCAGAGGGTCGGGGAAGATCCAGCGCGCCGCCGACGTGGCTGGCGAAAATACCGGGCTGGATGATGGCCTGATTGGCGCCGCAACCGATGAGTTCCGGCGGGCGATCGGCGCTGAGCACGATAAGGCGTTCGCCGGTCAGGCTGGCTTCGATCACGGCGGGCGCAAGATTGGCGACGGCGGTGCCGGAAGTGACGATTAACGCCACCGGACGCTGCGTCGCTTTCGCCAGGCCCAGCGCCAGATAGCCGAGGCCGCGCTCGTCAAAGTGGGTATGACAGATCAGGTTGCCCGCGGCGGCTTCCAGCGTCAGCGGCGCGGATCGGGAACCGGGTGCAATACAGATGTGCTGCACGCCATGACGGCTAAGGGCTGCCAGTATAACGGCGGCCCAGCGGCGGTTGAAGATACTGTGCGACATCACCCACTCCAGATCAAACAAGCAGCGGGCAGTATAAGAGCGCCCAGGCGGGCCGATTTTGATTTAGGGCAGGATTAACGTGTTATTTTCACTTTGGCAACCTGGGCGGCAAAAACAAAACGGGCACCCTGAAGGTGCCCGTTATTACTGGCGTAGCGCCCGGCGTTATCGCTTAGCGACGCGCCAGCAGCAGTCCTACCACCAGGCCCAGCGTAGCGCCTACGCCGATGCCCTGCCACGGCTTCTCATGAACATACTCATCAGCACGGCTGGCAACTTGTTTAGCGCGATGGTAGTAGTTATCTGAGGCGTTGCTGACGCGTGCTTTAACGTCGTTCAGCGATTTTTCCGCTTTGGCTTTCAGCTCAACATATTTCTGATCGGCCGGATCGCCAGATGATTTCAGCACTTCCTCCAGCGTTTCGGTCAGCAGAGCCAGATCGTCATCCAGGCGGGTGTCGAGTTCTTGTGGGTCAGTTGTCTTAGCCATAACATCTCCTTGTGCGAATAATACCTTTAACTATAGACACTTTTTGCCGCTTTGCTTGTTTATCCGCCCAGGAATCGGCTGATATTGATTCCCGTTAAATGCCTGCTTTTGTCAGATTTATCTGCTAAATTTTGCCTGACTGAATTTCTGACGCCACACGCTGTCGTAACTCCCTGTGACCCGCTCACAATTCAGCTAAAACAGGCTCTTATAGCCACAGATCTAGCGCAGTTTTTACAGTTCCGTTCAGCAAAGGATATGACTCTGGCATGAATCGAAGAATGTTTATGAAGGCGTCAATGGCTTTCGCTACGGTAAGCGGGATGTCCGGTTTATCGACGTTGTTTGCACAGGCCGCCTGGGCCGACACCGATATCGCCGACGGCTCGGCAAAGCGTTTCGATTTTGACGTGTTGCAAAAAATGGCCGCAACCCTTGCGCAGAAACCTTACGGCGGCGCGCCCGCTCCCCTGCCCGAAACGCTGGCCACCCTGACGCCGCAGGCCTACAACGAAATTCAGTACGATGCGAATCATTCGCTGTGGAACGGCAACGCCGATCGCGAGCTTGACGTGCAGTTTTTCCACGTCGGCATGGGGTTTAAACGCCGTTTACGCATGTTCTCCGTGGATGCCGATCGGCAGGCGCGTGAAATTCACTTCCGCCCCGAGCTGTTTAACTACAACGACGCCAAAGTCGATACTAAACAGCTGGAAGGCAAAACCGATTTAGGCTTCGCCGGTTTCCGCGCGTTTAAAAAGCCGGAGCTGGCCAGCCGTGATATCGTCTCCTTTCTGGGCGCCAGCTACTTCCGCGCGGTTGACGATACTTATCAGTATGGTCTTTCCGCACGCGGCGTGGCTATCAACACCTTCGGCAGCAAAGAAGAGTTTCCGGACTTTACCGCCTTCTGGTTTGAAACGCCAAAAGCCGATGACACCACCTTCACCGTCTATACCTTACTGGACGGCGAGAGCTGCACCGGCGCGTTTAAATTTATTATTCACTGCGAAGAGAAACGCGTAGTCATGGAGGTGGAAAACCACCTTTATGCCCGTAAAGATATCGACCAGCTGGGCATTGCACCAATGACCACCATGTTCAGCTGCGGCACCAACGAGCGCCGCATGTGTGACACTATCCATCCGCAGATCCACGACTCCGATCGCCTGGCGATGTGGACCGGCAGCGGCGAGTGGATTTGCCGCCCGCTGAATAATCCACAGCGGCTGACGTTTAACGCCTATCAGGACGAGAACCCGCGCGGCTTCGGCATGTTGCAGCTGGATCACGACTTTGAGAATTATCAGGATGTGATCGGCTGGTACAACAAGCGTCCGAGCCTGTGGGTGGAGCCGGTCGGCAAGTGGGGCAAAGGCGCAATTAACCTGATGGAGATCCCGACCACGGGCGAAACGCTGGATAATATCGTGTGCTTCTGGCGTCCTACAGAAAGCATCAAGGCCGGCAGCGCGCACAGCTTCAGCTACAAGCTTTACTGGAGCGGCCTGCCGCCGGTTCACAGCGATCTGTCGCGCGTGAAGGCAACCCGCACCGGTATGGGCGGCTTCCCTGAAGGCTGGGCGCCGGGCGAGCATTATCCGGACGTCTGGGCACGCCGTTTTGCGGTGGATTTTGTCGGCGGCGATCTGAAAGCGGCCGCGCCAAAAGGCATCGAACCGGTGATTACGGTTACCTCGGGCACCGTTAAACAGGTCGAGATCCTGTATGTCGAGCCGATTGACGGCTATCGCATTCTGTTTGACTGGTATCCGAACAGCGATTCCGTCGAGCCGGTTAACCTGCGTTTGTTCCTGCGCACCAAAGACCAGACGCTGACCGAAACCTGGCTCTATCAGTATTTCCCACCGGCGCCGGATAAGCGTAAATACGTTGATGACCGGCAGATGACGGCGGGCTAAACGTTAACAGGCGAGGAACTCCTCGCCTTTTTTATCCCTGTTCAATTCAGGCAAATGGCACAGGGGTACTCGCAAAAGCCGTCCGGCTAATTTCTGTTACCTACAAAGAAAGTCCTGTGCCGACATCAGGCTACGATGCCTGGCGCGAGAAGAACGGCGCTGCCTGCTGTAGAAAAAATCGGACAGCATTATCCCATCGGGTAGCGCAAGCCAACCTGACGCCCCTGCCTCACGCCCGGTTGAGCTAAGTAATTCTAAGCCAGCCACTCCGTATCGAGCTTGCTGGCCTCTGTCATCAATCCGATCGCCAATATCCGCAATGGAAAATTGTATATACAAAAAATCCTTTAACTTTGGTATTAAAATAAGAAAACCACTTGAAATGGCTATAAAGTGGACTTATCTTGTATATACAAAAACCAGGGAAGAAGGATGAAACATCATGGAGCTGATGATTTCTCAGAAAATCAGGCTGAAACTGTCTGAAAAAAAGCCTCCCGTAACGGAAGATGAAATAATCCAGTGCTTTTCCAACAGGGACGGGCATTTTCTTGAAGATAACAGAGAGGATCATCAGTCAGATCCTCCGACGCGTTGGTTTATTGCTGAAACGGATTATGGAATAAAACTCAAAGTGGTTTTTATCTTTTATCCGGGTAGAGGGGTAGCTATCAGGACGGCCTACGCCCCTAACGATGACGAAATACGCATCTACAACAAATATGGATACGAAAAACTATGAGTAACAACGTTAACAAGCCAGACCAAAACGCCTCTCTCATCGCCTCAACGGATGCCGCATGGGAAGAAGGCGTGCTTGGGCGTAGCGAAGCGCATGTTAAAATTTCCAGCGAGGCAAGCGCTGCGGCGTTTGAAAAAGAGATTAATGAGGCGCTTGAGCTACAGCCCATCTCAATACGTCTTAACAAGTCGCTGATTGAAGATCTCAAAATGATTGCAGAGCTTGCGGGGCTGGGCTATCAGCCGCTGATCAGGCAGGTGCTGACAAGATTTACCGACTGCGAGAAAAAAAGAATTTTACGCCAGGTTCACTCTGAAGAGATGAAAAAACAGTCCGGCAAGAAAGCAAAAAAAGTGGCGTGACCCGCCCGGATAGCCCTGCTAACGCAGGGCTTGCCACCGCTGGCAAATGTCAGCAGCCGACGTGCTGTTAAGAAGCCATTGTTAAGGCGTCTTTCCGCTCTCTTACTTATTTGTGTATCCGCGCCCTTTCCATATCCACATGCGGGATGCCGTCTTCCGGATAGACCTCGCCCGTCGGCTTAAAGCCAAACTGTCCGTAAAAATCCTGCAGATGCGCCTGAGCGGATAAAAAGATGTCGTGCTGCGGCCAGTGGCGCTCGCAGTCAACAATCGCCTGCTCCATCAGCCGGTTGCCCAGCTTCAGGCCTCGCGCCTCGCCAGAGACGATCACTCGCCCAATCTTTACCGGCTCCTCGTCGTTTTTTGGCGCAAGCAGGCGCGCATAGGCCAGCAGCTGGTTATTCGCTATGCCCAGTAAATGACGGTTCTCACCGGCCAGATCCGCGCCGTCCACGTCCTGATAAGGACAGTTCTGCTCGACGATAAACACCGCATTGCGTAACGCCAGGATCTGGTACAGCTGAGTTGCATTCAGCTCGCTATGATGTAGATTCTGCCAGCGGATCTCCATTTTCTTTCTCCCGATGTGCGTCAATTTTGTTACTGTCAGGTGAGGGATACTGCCATTCCCTTCCGCACAGGCTAAGGTTTTATATGACAAAAATAACCGATCATAAAGAGTATTTCGATACCTGCTTCGACAGGCAGGCGCTGCCGTCCGCCTGTTTTGAAGGCGTCATTTTTGAAGGATGCGACTTCAGCCACTGCAACTTTACCGCCGCCAGGTTTATCCGCTGCAAATTTATTAACTGCCGCTTCGACCAGTGTAATCTCAGCGTGATGGAAATGCCCGATTCGCGTTTTAACGAGGTCAGCTTTACCGAATGCAAACTCAGCGGCACAGACTGGACGCGCGCTTACTGGCCCGCTTTTAATCTGGATCACGAGCTGCGTTTTACGCAATGCCTGTTGTCCAACGTCTCCTTTTTCGGCCTGACGCTGCAAGAAGTGAAAATGATGGAGTGCCAATTGCATGACGTGGATTTCAGAGAGTGCGATCTGAGCAAAGCCGAAATACTGAACTGCGATCTGGCCGGAAGCTTGTTTAACAGAACCAATCTTCAGGCGGCGGATTTGACCGACTCGCGCGATTTCTCCATCAATGTACTGAACAATTCGGTGGCAGGCGCAACGTTTTCCCGTCTGGAAGCGTTAAGCCTGCTGGAAAGCCTGGGCGTCAACCTGGTGGACTGAAGCCTGCCCGGTTGCGCACAAAAAAAATCCCGGCCTGTCAGTCAGGAGCCGGGATTTTTTAACAGCCTGCTGAGTTACATCAGCGGCTGCGCCATCTGCACCAGCGAGATCAGCGGCTGCGGATAAATACCCAGCACCAGCACCAGAATCGCCGAGATCAGTACAACCACGCCGCCGGCGGTAAAGGCCCAGTTAGCTGGCGTATCGCGCTGCAACAGCTCCGGTGGGTTCAGATACAGGCTAACGGTCACGCGCAGATAGTAGTAAAGGCCGATTGCGCTGCCTACCACTACCGCACCAGTCAGCCACCACAGCTGCGCGCCCACGCCTACGGCAATCACGTAAAATTTACCGATAAAGCCCAGCGTCATTGGGATACCCGCCAGCGACAGCATCATTACCGTCATCACCGCCGACAGGATCGGACGGTGCCAGAACAGGCCGCGATAGGAATACAGCGAGTCCGCGTCCGGGCCGCGATACGGGCTGGACATCAGGCTGACCACGCCGAAAGCGCCCAGGCTGCTGAACAGATAACCGGCCAGGTAAACGCCCACCGTTTCCAGCGACAGCTGATGCGTCTGGATAGCGATCAGCGCCACCAGCAGATAGCCCAGATGCGCAATGGAAGAGTAGCCCAGCAGACGTTTGATATTGCTCTGCGAAATCGCCATCAG
Organism: Erwinia sp. TECH1; assembly: GCF_054057575.1. NCBI lineage: Bacteria > Pseudomonadati > Pseudomonadota > Gammaproteobacteria > Enterobacterales > Erwiniaceae > Erwinia > Erwinia sp. TECH1. Next base: position 3,298,632 of record NZ_JBSRZK010000001.1, read on the forward strand.
GTTGCCGAACAGAATCGAGGCAAACGCGATAATCGCCAGCACCAGACGTACCGCTTCGCTGTCGGCGGCCGGCGCGTACAGGAACAGGCGCATCACCACGCCGAAAATGGCGATTTTGCTGGCGGTCGCCAGGAAGGTCGACACCGGCGCAGGCGCGCCCTGGTAGACATCCGGCGTCCACAGGTGGAAAGGCACCAGCGACAGCTTAAAGCCCAGGCCCACAATCATCATGCCCAGCCCCGCCAGCAGCAGCGGCTGTTGCAGCATTCCGTCGTTCAGGCTGCGGCCCAGCGCAATAAAGCCCAGGTTGCCGGAGTTGGCATAAAGCAGCGCCATACCGAACAGCAGAAAAGAGGAAGCCACAGCGGACATAATGGTGTATTTGATGCTGGCTTCCAGCGAGCGCTTCAGCTGGAAGGCGTAGCCCACCAGGCCGAACAGCGGCAGGGAAATCAGCTCAATACCGATAAACAGCGAAGCCAGGTGATTAGCGCTTGCCAGCACCACGCCGCCCAATGCCGCAATGAGCACCAGCAGGTAGAACTCTTCCTGGTTATCCGGGTAGTTGGTCAGCCACGGATAGGCGAAGGTGCAGGTTGCCAGGCTGGCTAAAATCACCAGGCCGGTATAGAGCATTGAATAGCCATCGACGCGCAGCAGCGGCGTCACGTCCATCGCGCCCGCGTGTCCCACGAACCAGAGCGAGAACAGCGCCAGGTTCAGCCCTACTACCGCCAGCGTGGCATTGACGAAGTGGTTGCGCCGCCACGCAATGGAGAGCATCACGACTACCACCGTCAATCCGACGATCAGCATGGGCAGCAGCGCGATCAAATGTTGAGGAGTTATTGTCATGGCGAATTACGGCCTTGTAGTTGAAATTGAAGCGGTAAACCACTGCTGAATATTGCTCATTGCAGCATGTGAGGTGTCCAGAATCGGCTGTGGGTAAACGCCCAGCAGCAGCAGCAGAACCACCAGCACCATAATCATCAGGAACTCGCGCGGCGACATCCCCCGCAGCGGCGTTTCTGACTTCGGTGCGCCGTAATAGGCCCGCTGCATCATAATCAGCGAGTATACGGAAGCGAACACCAGACCAAAGGTAGCAATGACGATGATCACCGGCACCGACTGGAAGCTGCCGGTCAGGATCATAAATTCGCCAACGAAATTACCCGTGCCCGGCATCCCCAGATTCGCTACGGCAAAGAACAGCGACAGACCTGGCAGCCACTTGATGCGCGCCCACAGCCCGCCCATCTGACGCATATCGCGAGTGTGCAGACGCTCATAAAGCTGGCCGCACAGGATAAACAGCGCTGCGGCGGAAAGACCGTGCGCAATCATCTGCACCACCGCGCCCTGGAAAGCGAGCTGGCTGCCGGTATAGATAGCAATCAGCACAAAGCCCATGTGCGAAATAGAGGTGTAGGCGATCAGGCGTTTGATGTCGTACTGCGAGAAGGCCATCCAGGCACCGTAGAAAATCCCGATAATCCCCAGCCACATCGCAATCGGCGCGAACTCGGCGGACGCGTTCGGGAACAGCGGCAGCGCAAAGCGCAGCAGACCGTAAGCCGCCGTTTTCAGCAGAATGCCCGCCAGGTCAACGGAACCGGCCGTCGGGGCCTGACTGTGCGCATCCGGCAGCCAGCCGTGCAGGGGCACCACCGGCATTTTCACCGCGAAGGCGATAAAGAAGCCCAGCATCAGCAGATACTCAACGGTGTTGCTCATTGGCGTTTTCAGCAGATCTTCGTAGTTAAACGTCCAGACGCCCGTGGCGTTGTAGTTAACGAAGACCAGCGCCAGAATCGAAATCAGCATCACCAGGCCGCTGGCCTGAGTGTAGATAAAGAACTTGGTGGCCGCGGTGATACGCGTTTTCCCGTCCGACGCCTTGTGTCCCCACAGCGCGATCAGGAAGTACATCGGCACCAGCATCATTTCCCAGAAGAAGAAGAACAGGAACAGATCGATAGCCAGGAACACGCCGATAACGCCGCCCAGGATCCACAGCAGGTTCAGGTGGAAAAAGCCCTGCCATTTCTCAATTTCGTTCCATGAGCAGAGGATAGCCATCACGCCCAGCAGGCCAGTAAGCACCACCATCAGCAGCGACAGGCCGTCCAGCGCCAGATGCACGTTGATACCGAAACGCGGTATCCAGGAAACCAGAAACTCGGATTGCCACTGCGGCAGCCCGGCGGCCTGGGTCAGCGAATAGCCGCCCTGCAGCCAGAGCTGTAGCGAGAGCGCCAGCGTCAGCCCCATCGAGATCAGCGCTATCCAACGCGGCACCTTGCTCCCGAAGCGTTCAAACTGCCAGCAAAGCAGGCCGCCGATGAACGGGATGAGTATAAGCCAGGGTAATAACATGGCGATTTGATTCCCTTTTCTGAACCTGCATGGGCTATCTTACTGGCCATTTTTGCCCCCGGCAGTGCTCGCAGTCCTCACATACTAAAGTATGCTGCGGGTGCGGCGCGCTGGCGGTGACAAAACTGACTGCGCCGATGACGCCCAACATTCAGGTAATTTTTAACATCTCTTAATTCTGGGTGAGTGTTTACCCCACCCCGCTCACAAACTTTTAGACCACCATCAACAGCGCGAGCACCACGACCGCACCGACGCTCATCGAAGCGACGTACCAGCGCAGATAGCCGTTTTCGCTGACCACCAGCCCTTTGTTCGCCAGGCGGGAGAACAGGGCCGGGATATTCATCAGCGCATTCAGCGGATCGCGTGACAGGGCCCAGGCGACGAACAGATAAGGCTTGACGAAAATCTTGTCGTAAAGCCAGTCGAAGCCCCAGGCGGCGAACCACCAGGTGGTGAAGAATCGGCCAACCGCGCTGCCAGCGATGCTGTTAACCAGCGAGCGTTTGCCCAGCCACAGAAAGGCCGCCAGCAGGATGCCGATAATCGCCACTACGCCAGAAGTGATTTCCAGCGTCAGCACGCTGCCGTGCGCCAGCTCGGTGGTTTCCGGCAGCACGCCGCGCAGCGGAGGAACAATCAGCGCACCAATAAAGGTGGAGAGGATCAGCAGCACAATCAGCGGCAGATGGTGCGTAATGCCTTTGCCTGCGTGCGCGTGAATTTTCTCTTCGCCGTGGAAGGTAATAAAAATCATGCGGAAGGTGTAGAGCGAGGTCATAAAGGCCCCGACCAGACCGGCCACCATCAGATTAATATGACCGTTCGCCAGCGCACCCGCCAGGATCTCGTCCTTACTGAAGAAGCCAGCGGTGATCAGCGGCAGCGCCGACAGCGCCGCGCCGCCTACCAGGAAGCAGGCATAAACCAGCGGGATGCTTTTGCGCAGGCCGCCCATTTTGAAAATGTTCTGCTCGTGGTGGCAGGCCAGGATCACCGAACCGGACGAGAGGAACAGCAGCGCTTTAAAGAACGCATGGGTCATCAGATGGAAAATCGCCGCATCCCACGCCTGCACGCCAAGCGCCAGGAACATGTAGCCAATCTGGCTCATGGTGGAGTAGGCAAGCACGCGTTTGATATCGGTTTGCACCAGCGCGGCAAATCCCGCCAGCACCAGCGTAATCGCGCCAATAATCCCCACCAGGTGCAGCACTTCCGGCGTCATCAGGAACAGACCGTGGCTGCGGGCAATCAGATAAACGCCCGCCGTTACCATGGTCGCGGCGTGGATCAGCGCAGAGACCGGCGTCGGGCCTGCCATCGCATCCGCCAGCCAGGTTTGCAGCGGCAGCTGTGCCGATTTACCTACCGCGCCGCCAAGCAGCATCAGCGTCGCCCATTGCAGCATAGGGTTATCCGCCGCAAAGTGCGCAGGCGCCAGCTCGACCATCTCACGGAAGTTCAGCGTGCCCAGCTCGTTGTAGAGAATAAACAGCGCAAACGCCAGGAAGACGTCGCCGACGCGCGTGATGATAAAAGCTTTCATCGCCGCCGCGCCGTTGTTCGGGTTGGTATAGTAGAAACCGATCAGCAGGTAAGAGCAAAGCCCCACGCCTTCCCAGCCCAGATACATCAGCATCAGGTTATCGGCCAGCACCAATACCACCATGCTGGCGATAAACAGGTTGGTATAGGCGAAAAAGCGCGAGTAGCCCTCTTCGCCGCGCATATACCAGGAGGCGAACATATGGATAAAGAAGCCAACGCCCGTGACCACCGACAGCATGGTCAGCGACAGGCCGTCCAGCGTCAGGTTGACTTTGATATCAAAGTTGCCAACGTGCATCCAGGTCCACAGCGCCTGATTAAAAACAGCCTGGCCCTGCGCAAAGAAATCCAGTCCGGCATAGAGCGTGACCAGCGCGGCCAGCCCTACGGAGCCCATCCCTACCGTAGCGGCCAGATTTTCTGACCAGCGGCCGCGCGAAAACGCCAGCAGCACGAAACCGATCAGCGGGAATAAAATAGTTAAATAGAGAAGATTCATCCGCGCATCTCGCTCACTTTATCAATATTGAGGTTCTGGCTGCGACGATGCAGCTGCAGCAGCAGCGCCAGGCCAATACTTGCCTCGGCAGCGGCCAGGCTGATCGCCAGGATATACATCACCTGACCGTCCGCCTGTCCCCAATAGCTGCCCGCGACCACAAACGCCAGCGCCGCCGCGTTGATCATGATCTCAAGGCTGATCAGCATAAACAGCAGGTTGCGGCGGATCACCACGCCGGTCAGGCCAAGCACAAACAGGATGGCCGCCAGGATAAGCCCGTGTTGCAAAGGGATCATGCGTTTTCCTCCTTCTTCACCGCATCAGGGCGATTGCTTAACACCTCGCCCGGACGCTGTTCGCGACCGATATGGTAAGCCACCACCAGACCGGCCAGCAGCAGCATGGAAGCCAGCTCCACCGCCAGAACGTAAGGGCCGAACAGGCTGATGCCGACCGCTTTGGCATCGATCATCGTGCCGTCAATGCCCTGGTCATTAATAGTCAGGATGGCGTAAACCATCACCACCAGCAGCAGCAGCGACAGCAGACCGGGGCCGAACCAGACGCCCGGCTTCAGCCACTCGCGCTCCTGCGCCTGCACGCTGTCGCCCAGGTTTAGCATCATCACCACAAACACGAACAGCACCATGATAGCGCCCGCATAAACGATAATTTCCAGCGCCCCGGCGAAATAAGCGCCCAGCGAGAAAAACACGCCCGCCACCGAAAGCAGTGAAATAATCAGATATAACAGCGCGTGGACCGGGTTGGTGTGGGTGATAACGCGCAACGTCGTCAGCACGGCCACCAGTCCGCAAAGATAAAACGCAAATTCCATGCCTGGCTCCTTAAGGTAACAAACCCTTGACGTCGATGGGTTTGGCTTCGCTTTCCGCTTCACCTTTGTCTTTGCCTTCGATCGCCATGCCCGCCATCCGGTAGAAGTTATATTCCGGATATTTGCCCGGCCCGGAGATCAGCAGGTTCTCTTTTTCATAAACCAGATCCTGCCGCTTAAACTCGCCCAGCTCGAAATCGGGGGTAAGCTGGATAGCGGTGGTCGGACAGGCTTCTTCACACAGGCCGCAGAAAATGCAGCGCGAGAAGTTGATGCGGAAAAACTCCGGATACCAACGGCCGTCCAGCGTTTCTGCCTTTTGCAGCGAAATACAGCCTACCGGACAGGCTACCGCGCACAGGTTACAGGCCACGCAGCGCTCCTGGCCGTCGGGATCGCGGGTCAGCACGATGCGGCCACGGTAGCGAGGCGGCAAATAGACCGGCTCCTCCGGGTACATCTGCGTTTCACGCTTGGCAAAAGCATTCGATCCGATCAGGACGATACTGCGTACCGTGGTGCCGAACCCTACCAGAATATCTTTTATTTTCATGGTAATAACCTCTTACTGCGCGTTGTACAGAATCACTGCGGCAGTCGCCAGCAGGTTCAACAGCGTCAACGGCAGACATACTTTCCAGCCGAACGACATCACCTGGTCGTAGCGCGGACGCGGCAGCGCAGCACGGATCAGAATAAACATCATCATGAAGAAAGCTGTTTTAATCGCGAACCAGAAAACGGGCGGCAGCCACGGACCGTTCCAGCCGCCGAAGAACAGCGTCACAATCAGGGAAGAGACGGTTACGATACCGACGTATTCACCGACAAAGAACAGGCCGAACTTCATACCGGCGTATTCGATGTGGTAACCGTCGGCCAGCTCCTGCTCTGCTTCCGGCTGGTCAAAAGGATGACGGTGACAGACCGCGACGCCCGCAATGGCAAAGGTCAGGAAGCCAAAGAACTGCGGAATGATGTTCCACAGGTGCTGCTGGCTGTTGACGATATCCACCATATTGAAGGAACCGGCCTGCGCCACCACGCCCATCAGCGACAGGCCGAGGAACACTTCGTAGCTCAGCGTCTGCGCCGAGGCGCGCATCGCGCCCAGCAGCGAGTATTTGTTATTACTCGACCAGCCCGCAAACAGCACCGCGTACACGGCCAGACCGGCCATCATCAGGAAAAACAGCAGACCGATATTCAGATCCGCGCCCATCCAGGTCGAGGTGACCGGCACAATGGCCATTGCCAGCAGCAGCGAGGTGAACGCGATCATCGGCGCCAGCGTAAAAATCACGCGGTCGGTAAACGGCGGCGTCCAGTCCTCTTTAAAGAACATTTTGATCATGTCCGCCACCAGCTGGAGCGAACCGCCCCAGCCGACGCGGTTTGGCCCGTAGCGGTTCTGGAACAGGCCCAGCAGGCGACGTTCGCCAAAGCTCATAAAGGCGCCGCAGCCTACCACCACAAACAGGATCACCAGCGCTTTGCCGACGGCAATCAGTACATCTGTAACTTCCGGTGTCAGCCAGCTCATTGTGTTGCCTCCTGCAGATCCTCAATACTTGCCCCCAGCAGGAACGGCGGTACGCCCGGCAAGCCCAACGGTAAACCCACCTGCCCTGCCTGCAAGGCGGTCGAGAAGCGAACCGGCAGACGCAGCGTTTCGCCCGCGCAGCGGAAGGCGACCGTAGCGCCTGCGTTGACGCCCAGTTTCGCCGCGTCTTGCGGGTTAACCATCACGTAAGGCAGCGGCATACGCTGCTGGAATACCGGTGAACGCTGGGTCATCTCTTCGCTGCCGAACAGATGGAAGTAAGGCGCGACGCGCCAGCCGTTCTCTTTGCCCGCGAAGGCTTCCGGCACGGCGGTGAACCATTCCAGCTGGCCTTCGCCCGCTTCGAACAGGCGCACGCCCGGATCGCCAAAGCGCAGTTTGCCGCCCACTTCGTCCTGGAACTTATTCCACGCCTGCGGAGAGTTCCAGCCTGGCGCCCAGGCAAACGGGATCTGCGAACGAGGCGCATTCGGCTGGTTGTTCCCTTCCATAGAGAAGGCGAACATGGTGTCTTTATCCTGCGGCTGACGCGGTTCGTGCACGCTGATATTGGCGCGAGCCGCGGTACGGCCGCTGGCGCGGATCGGCGAGCGGGCCAGTTTCTGACCGCGAATACGGAAGCTGGCGTCCGGCGCGGCGGCCTTGATCCCGGCCAGCTGCGGCAGTGCCGCCACGCAGGCATCGATCACGTGATCGAGCTGCGTCCAGTCCACTTCGCGGCTGCTGATGGTGCTGGCCAGCGAGTGCAGCCAGCGCCAGCTTTCCAGCATCTGGATTTTGTCATCGTAGTAGGACGGATCGTAAACCTGGAAGAAGCGCTGCGCGCGGCCTTCCTGATTGACCACGGTGCCGTCGCTTTCTGCAAAGCTGGCGGTGGAAAGGATCAGACCCGCTTTCTCGGTGGTCGCCGTGCGTTGATGATCGATAACGATCACGTTCGGCGTGTTGGTCAACGCCGCATCGACACGGGCTTTTGGCGCATGGCGATAGAGATCGTTTTCCATAATGATAACAGCATCGGCAGAGCCACTTGAAAGCTCGTCGAGCGCTGCATCCAGCGGCTTGCCGCCGATCATGCCCAGGCCCACGCTATTGGCTGCGCCGGATAGCAAAGTGATACCCACGTCCGCGCCGCGTCCTTTCAGCGCTCTGGCAACGTTAGCCGCCGCCTGGATCATCGCCTCGCTGCCCGCGTGCACGCCGGAAATAATCAGCGGTTTCTTCGCGCCGGCCAGCGCCTGTACCACTACGTCGATCTTACCGCTCAGTTCACGATCGAGACCGTCTACCGCCGGCGCCGTTTCATCCAGCGCGTTAGCAATAGCGAAGCCCAGACGCGCCTGATCTTCCACCGGTGCGCGATAGCTCCAGGCGGCGATGTCGTCCAGACGGGTTTCGTCTACGTTGGTGACAAACAGCGGATGTTTGGCGTGTTGGCCGATGTTCATAATCGCCGCAATCTGCCAGTCGGCCACTTTCTGCGCCGCCGCCATTTCGCGCGCTTTGCCCTTAACGGCCTGGCGCACGGAGAGCGCGATGCGTGCGCCGACCTGGGTCAGATCTTCGCCCAGCACCAGCACGGCATCGTAGCTTTCGATTTCGCGTAGCGCTGGCGTATGGATACCGCCTTCGCGCAGTACTTTCAGCATCAGTTCCAGACGCGCCTGCTCGCCAGCCGGAATACCGGTGGAGAAGTTCTCGGCACCGACCAGCTCACGCAGCGCGAAGTTGCTTTCAACGCTGGCGCGTGGCGAACCGATACCAATCACTTTTTTCGCCTGGCGCAGCACGTCCGCCGCGCCCTGCATCGCCTGCTCGGCGTTGAGCGCGATCCAGTCGTCGCCGCGACGCTGCATCGGCTGGCGCGGACGATCCTTCAGGTTGACGTAGCCATAGCCGAAGCGGCCACGGTCGCACAGGAAGTACTGGTTTACGGTGCCGTTATAGCGGTTCTCAATACGACGCAGTTCGCCGTAACGCTCGCCGGGGCTGGTGTTGCAGCCGACGCTGCACTGCTGGCAGATGCTTGGCGCGTACTGCATATCCCATTTACGGTTATAACGCTCGGAGTGCGTTTTATCGGTAAATACGCCGGTAGGGCAGATTTCCACCAGGTTGCCGGAGAACTCGCTCTCCAGCACACCGTCTTCCGGGCGACCGAAGTAGACGTTGTCATGCGCGCCATACACGCCCAGGTCTTTGCCGTCCGCGTAATCTTTGTAGTAGCGCACGCAGCGATAGCAGGCGATACAACGGTTCATTTCGTGCGAGATGAACGGGCCGAGATCCTGATTGCGGTGGGTGCGTTTGGTAAAGCGGTAGCGGCGGAAGCTGTGGCCGGTCATCACCGTCATATCCTGGAGATGGCAGTTACCGCCCTCTTCACAGACCGGACAGTCGTGCGGGTGGTTGGTCATCAGCCACTCCACCACGCTTTCCCGAAACTCTTTCGCTTCGCCGTCATCAATAGAAATAAAGGTGCCGTCGGAGGCTGGCGTCATACAGGACATCACCAGGCGACCACGGGTATCTTCGGCATTCTGGAATTGCTTTACCGCGCACTGGCGGCAGGCACCGACGCTACCGAGCGCCGGATGCCAGCAAAAATAAGGAATATCAAGGCCGAGCGAGAGGCAAGCCTGTAGCAGGTTGTCCGCGCCGTCGACGTCGTATTCTTTACCGTCTACATGAATTGTAGCCATAGTGAAATTGCTCAAGTAAGGCTCGAAACCGAGCGTTAAACACAATTCTTTAAATAACCGTCTTACCTGACGTTGTAGCGGTGTTAGCGGCGTTCTCTTACCCCGGTCACTTACTGAAGTAAGCTGCCGGGGATGCGTTCTCTTGCTGCCTGGCTACAACGCCAATTAATTTGGTTATTTCGCGCATTTCTTTGTTTGCACGGTATTTTTACCAGCGCGCCTTCAACAGGTTCGCCTGGATACCGGCGATCGCGTGCGCGTTGCTGTAAACCTGCGGCGCCATGCCGGCTTCAAATTCTTCACGGAAATACTTGATGGCGCTCTGCAGCGGCTCTACCGCGCCCGGCGCGTGCGCACAGAAAGTTTTGCCCGGCCCAAGCTGGCGGCAAAGCTGCAGCAGGGTTTCGATATCGCCCGGCTGCCCTTCTTTCCGCTCCAGCGCGCGCAGGATTTTTACGCTCCACGGCAGGCCGTCGCGGCACGGCGTACACCAGCCGCACGACTCGCGAGCAAAAAACTCTTCCAGGTTGCGCACCAGCGATACCATATTGATTTCGTGGTCGACCGCCATCGCCAGCGCGGTGCCCAGACGGCTGCCCGCTTTGCCAATGCTGGCGAACTCCATCGGCAGATCCAGATGCGATTCGGTCAGGAAGTCGGTGCCCGCGCCACCCGGCTGCCAGGCTTTAAACTTCAGGCCATCGCGCATGCCGCCCGCGTACTCTTCCAGAATTTCGCGCGCCGTGGTGCCGAAAGGCAGCTCCCAGACGCCAGGGTTTTTCACCCGGCCGGAAAAGCCCATCATCTTGGTGCCGGTATCGTCGCTCTTAGAGATGTTCTTGTACCAGTCGACGCCATTGGCGAGGATGGCCGGCACGTTGGACAGCGTTTCCACGTTATTGACGCAGGTCGGCTTGCCCCAGACGCCTGCCGAAGCAGGGAAAGGCGGCTTGGAGCGCGGGTTAGCGCGGCGGCCTTCCAGCGAGTTGATCAGCGCGGTTTCTTCACCGCAGATATAGCGGCCCGCGCCGGTATGCACGATCAGCTCGAAATCAAAGCCGGTGCCCAGAATGTTTTTGCCGAGATAGCCCGCTTCGGTCGCTTCCGCGATGGCGCGACGCAGGTTGACGGCCGCTTCAATATATTCGCCGCGCAGGAAGATATAGCCGCGATACGCTTTCAGCGCGAAGGCGCTAATCAGCATCCCTTCCACCAGCTGGTGCGGCATTTGCTCCATCAGCAGACGGTCTTTATAGGTGCCCGGCTCCATCTCATCGGCGTTACACAGCAGGTAACGAATGTTCATGGATTCGTCTTTCGGCATCAGGCTCCACTTCAGTCCCGTGGAGAAACCTGCGCCGCCGCGCCCTTTCAGGCCGGAATCTTTTACCAGCGCCACGATTTCGTCAGGCGCCATGCCCTTCAGCGCCTTTTCCGCTCCGGCATAGCCGTTTTTGCTGCGATATTCATCGAGGAACACCGCCTGCTTGTCTTCGCGCATACGCCAGGTCAGCGGGTGCGTCTCTGCAGTACGAACAATCTCTTTAATGGTCATTGATACTGCTCCAGTAACGTGACGACGTTTTCCGGCGTGAGATGCACATGCGTGTCCTCATCCACCATCATCGTCGGGCCTTTGTCGCAGTTGCCCAGGCAGCAGGTCGGCAGCAGCGTAAAGCGGCCGTCCGGCGTGGTCTGGCCCGGCTTGATGTTCAGGCTGGCTTCCAGCGCTGCCTGAATACCCTGATAGCCGGTGATATGGCACACCACGCTGTCGCAGTAGCGGATCACATGGCGGCCAACCGGCTGGCGGAAGATCTGGCTGTAAAACGTGGCTACGCCCTCTACGTCGCTGGCCGGAATGCCCAGCACGTCGGCAATGGCTTTGATAGCGCCATCCGGCACCCAGCCACGCTGTTTCTGCACGATTTTCAGCGCTTCAATCGACGCCGCCCGCGCATCTTCGTAATGGTGCTTTTCCTGTTCTATCGCATCATGCTCTGTCGCACTCAGGACGAAAGCATCTGAAGGCTCGATCGTTTCGATCGCAATTCTTTGATCGTGCATAATTAGCGGTCCACGTCTGACATAACAAAATCAATACTGCCGAGGTAAACGATCAGATCGGATACCAGGCTGCCGTTGATGACGGAAGGGATCTGCTGCAGATGCGGGAAGCTAGGCGTGCGCACGCGGGTGCGGTAGCTCATGGTGCTGCCGTCGCTGGTCAGATAGTAGCTGTTGATCCCTTTGGTAGCTTCAATCATCTGGAAAGACTCGTTGGCCGGCATCACCGGACCCCACGAAACCTGCAGGAAGTGGGTGATCAGCGTTTCAATATGCTGCAGCGTGCGCTCTTTCGGCGGCGGCGTGGTCAGCGGATGATCGGCTTTAAACGGCCCTTCCGGCATGTTTTTCAGGCACTGTTCCAGGATGCGCATACTCTGCCGCATCTCTTCCATTTTCAGCATAACGCGGGTGTAGGCGCAGCTGATGCCGTCACCAATCGGCACTTCAAAATCAAAGTTTTCGTAGCCGGAGTAAGGACGCCATTTGCGCACGTCGAAGTCCAGACCGGTTGCGCGCAGGCCCGCGCCCGTGGTGCCCCATGCCAGCGCCTCTTCCATGTTGTAGGCGGATACGCCTTTGGCGCGGCCAATCAGCACGGAGTTTTTCAGCGCCGTCTGTTCGTAGGCCTTCAGGCGCTTCGGCATCCAGTCAAGGAATTCGCGCAGCAGACGATCCCAGCCCTTCGGCAGATCGTGCGCCACGCCGCCGATGCGGAACCACGCCGGATGCATACGGAAGCCGGTAATAGCTTCCACCACGTCATAAATTTTCTGGCGGTCGGTAAAGGCAAAGAACACCGGTGACATCGCCCCGACGTCCTGAATAAAAGTAGAAATATAGAGAAGGTGGCTGTTGATACGGAACAGTTCGGAAAGCATCACGCGGATCACGTCAACGCGCTCAGGCACTTTAATGCCCGCCAGCTTTTCTACCGCCAGCACGTAAGGCATCTCGTTTACGCAGCCGCCAAGATATTCAATGCGGTCGGTATAGGGGATATAGCTGTGCCAGGACTGGCGCTCGCCCATCTTCTCCGCGCCACGATGGTGGTAGCCGATATCCGGCACGCAGTCGACAATCTCTTCGCCGTCCAGCTGCAAAATAATGCGGAAAGCACCGTGCGCCGAAGGATGGTTAGGGCCCAGGTTGAGGAACATAAAGTCCTCGTTGGCGGTGCCGCGCTTCATGCCCCACTCTTCCGGTTTGAAGGTCATCGCCTCCATTTCCAGATCTTCTTTCTGCTTGGTCAGCTCGAAGGGATCGAATTCGGTAGCGCGCGCCGGGTAATCTTTACGCAGCGGATGACCTTCCCAGGTTTGCGGCATCATGATGCGCGTCAGGTGCGGATGGCCGTCAAACGTAATACCGAACATCTCCCAGGTTTCGCGCTCGTACCAGTTGGCGTTGGCGAAAATTTTGGTGATGGTAGGTACATGCAAATCGTTTTCGGACAGCGCCACCTTGAGCATAATGTCGCGATTGCGCTCAATGGACAGCAGGTGATAGAAAACGGAAAAATCCGCCGCTGGCAGTCCGTCGCGATGCGTGCGCAGGCGTTCGTCCATACCGTGCAGATCGTACAGCATGACATAAGGCTTCGGCAGCTTGCGCAGAAACTCTACAATTTCCAATAATTGTTCGCGTCTTACCCAGACCACCGGAATGCCGGTGCGGGTTGGCTGAACGGTAAAGGCATCTGGCCCAAAACGGTTACGCAATTCGCCGATCACCGGATCATCCAGGTGATCCCGGGTTTGCCATTCTGGCTGAGCGAGATCTTGCGTGGTTAAATCTGTCATAGGTCGTTCACCATGTGGGCCTGTCGACAGGCACTCAGTATTGGCGTCAGAACAGGCCGCCCGCGTATTATTTTTTTCTGCGTGCTGTTTGGGCCTTGTTCATTAACTCTTAAATTTCGTCCGGGGTGCGCAAGTTGGTGACCGCAATGCGTTCGCCCTGCTTCCTTTCACGTTCGGACTGCATGTTGGCTCGATAAACGCCCTGATCGCCGACCACCCAGGAAAGCGGACGACGCTCTTTGCCGATCGATTCCTGGAGCAGCAGCAGAGCCTGCATATAGGCTTCGGGGCGCGGCGGACAGCCGGGAATATAAACGTCAACCGGCAGGAATTTATCCACGCCCTGCACCACGGAATAGATATCGTACATGCCGCCCGAGTTAGCGCAGGCACCCATCGAAATCACCCACTTGGGCTCCAGCATCTGGTCGTAAAGACGCTGAATAACCGGTGCCATTTTGGTGAAAGGCGTACCGGCTACTACCATGAAGTCGGCCTGACGAGGCGAGGCGCGGATAACTTCGGAACCAAATCGCGCCACGTCGTGCACGGAGGTAAAGGAAGTTGTCATCTCTACGTAACAACAGGAAAGGCCGAAGTTAAACGGCCACAGAGAGTTTTTACGTCCCCAGTTCACCATATCGTGCAGAGCATGTTCGAGCTTGCCCATATAAACGCTTTGATGAACGTGCTTTTCCAGCGGGTCGGTGACGATCTCCTGCTTCTGCAGCGGGTAGCGATCGTTATCGCCGTTCGGGTCTGCGCGGGTTAGCGTATAATCCATTGTTATGCCTCGCTTTTACTGCGTGTGACGATGGGAATGCGAAACGGTAGTGGTTTTGGCTACCACACGGCGAGGTGGGGGTGCCCAGTCCAGCGCGCGGATCCGCACCAGATAAACCAGTCCGGCAAGCAGTACCAAAATAAAGATGGTGGCTTCGATAAAGCCGATCCAGCCGCTTTCGCGGATGGCGGTCGACCATGCATACAGATAGAGCGCTTCCACGTCGAAAATGACGAAGAACATGGCGACCAGGTAGAACTTGGCGGACATGCGCATCTTGGCGGTGCCGACCGGCGCGGCGCCGGACTCAAAAGGGGTATTTGTGTATCTTCCGCGTGCTTTTCCGCCCAGAAACCACGCTCCGGCTAACATTGCACAGCACAGACCGATGGAGACGATCAGAAATACGGCAAACGCCCAATGATGAGCGACGACTTCAGTGGTTGTTGACATACACTCTGCTTAACTCAATAAAGGGCGTCAGGGGGCTGCTCTCATGCACGGCAGTTGGCTGAAGCCTCGATTCACGGGAAAAAATAAAAAACCAGATAAACTATGCTGTCTTTGTTGATTAAGCAGCAATTTTATGGGGTTTTTTACTCCTTTATATAACCTTCTGTCAACTTTCATAAAAGTATCCGTAGGTTATTTTACACAAGTAGCATTTATTTAACATTTGATGCGCAAAGATTGCGCTAAATCGTGTCAGTGACCGACCCTGCACTAAAGTGTAGCGGGTATTTCCCTGCACGGATCGCGGTTTTAACACAGGCTATTCTGGCAGGAATTGCCTGCATTTCCTTCCCCTTACAAGGGTTATTTTTTTGATCCAGCACACGGTTTTAGTCTTTATGAGAAAAAAATAGCCAGGCAGAAGTGAGCAAAATCAATTCAATTTGATTTTTAATTTTTTCACGATGCCGGATAAGGTCAACAAACGGCGTTGGCGCTTTTTAAAACACCAGCATAAAAAAGACCAGGAGAAAAACGCGGGAGAAAGGAAATTAAGGCATAAAAAAAGCCCTCCGAAACACTAACCGTTTCGAAAGGCTTTTTTAGACAGCTCTGCTAACTTTTGTGAATATTAATCAGGATGTTAGAGAAACCGCATTATCACTCGTCTTCATCTGCAAAAGCGGAGCGATCCTGACCCGTAGCGGTCAGATTGTAGGGATCGTTGCTTGACTCCATGGCGTTGAAAATAGCCAGCGCCAGTTCGTTGTCGCTTTCCGGATTGCGGCACAGCAGGTATTCCGTATCCGGCAGCATCGGCAACCCTTCGGCTGCACCCATCACGCGGAGTTCCGGGCTCATCATCTCTACCGGACGAGCGGTCACGCCCAGACCCGCTTTAACGGCGGCGCGGACGGCAGCCAGCGTAGAGGCCACATAAGAGATGCGCCACGGGATACCCGCTTCGTTAAGGTGATCAATAGCCATATCACGATAAGGGCTTGGCTCGTCCAGCAGCACCAGAGGAATTGCTTCTCCGCGCTGGAACACGTAATCGGCCGCACAGTACCAGAGCGTAGGCGAAGTACGCAGGACCTGCCAGGTAAAGTTCATCGGGCTGGAAGTGGTTACCACCAGGTCTACTTCTCCCTGGTTCAGCATTTCCATCATAAATGGATTACGCTTGACGCGAACATCGATAGCCAGCTTCGGATAAACCGAGGTCACGCGGTTGAGCAGGAAAGGCAGAATGGTGTCTGACGTATCGTCAGAAGCGCCGATAGTCAGCACGCCCTGGATATTGCTGTACATCAGCGAGGTGCAGGCTTCATCGTTAAAGCGCAGGATTTTTCTGGCGTAGCCCAGCAGCTGAATACCGTGCTCGGTCAGCAGCTTATTACGGCCATGCCGGGCGAACAGCTCTTTCCCTACCAGCTGCTCCAGACGCTGCATCTGCTGGCTGACAGCAGACTGCGTACGGCATACTGCCGCCGCGGCAGCGGCAAAAGTATTCAGATCGGCGACGGCCACAAACGTTCTGAGCAGATCGAGATCGAGATTAAGAATTGGACGATTTGCACTGGTCATGTTTTCTTCACTTTTATAAGATTTTTAAGATACTACTATCCTGGTGTTATTATCTGCTTTATCAATAAGATAGAGAGACAACCGTAGGCAATGCGACCCGTTGGCTCGTCATTGCCTTAATCACAAACGCGTTATCCCAGCGGCCCAATATGCCCGACTGATGCCGTTGCAAGGCCGCTGACAGATTTATACGTTTGGTACTTCAGCGTGCGTCAGGTTACCTGCCGCCATACCCTGTTACCGTCCAGCCGCCCGCTGGATTAGCCCGGCGCTGTTAGTGTAAGACAACCATAAAAAATCAAACAGCCAGAACACTGTAGTCACAGTGGAATAATAATAAACAAAGCTTAACATTATTGGCGATAAAACGCGCTAAATATTGTTCCGGAAACAGGCTCGTCATACGTCCTTTTTCCTGAAGGATATCCTGACATACTGTCGATTACTTTTTAAGCCCAAATCCGATTATTCTTATCAGTAAAATAATTTTTTATTGTGGATCGCACCTTCTGCTCGCTTTGCACCATAAAAATTTATCAATTAGTAACAATATATCAGCAACGACTGCTCTCCCGTTAAGGTTCTGTCGCTTTTTGCCACCGTCGCCTGTTGCTGCGGTGATGGGCAACCACTGACCAGCCAGTTAAGCAAAGCTGAATAGTTTCATGCGGTGTCAATGCATCTTATTTTACCTAATCGTTACAAAAATGGCCTTCTTGCTTGCAAAAAAACGGGCTTTTTTACACGCTCCTGCACCCAATGCAGGCGTAAGTTTTATTAAACCTTCTCCAGGAAAAAGCGTCGAACCTGAACGGGCTTTGCTGCTGTGCCGTTCAGACAACGCGCAGGCGCGCCGGGCAAACCCGCTATCGGGCTTCAAAAGCGCTGGCGAGAGGAGTACATTGTGCGGGTTTACTTTTCCACGGCAGGAATGCGGCTCAGCCAAAGGCGAATGAAATGACCCCAATTGATAAATCCAGCAAGCTCGATAACGTTTGTTATGACATCCGAGGCCCGGTATTAAAAGAAGCCAGACGCCTTGAAGAAGAAGGCAATAAAGTCCTCAAGCTCAATATTGGCAATCCTGCGCCTTTTGGTTTTGAAGCCCCTGACGAAATCCTGGTCGATGTTATTCGCAACCTGCCGAGCGCGCAGGGTTACTGCGACTCTAAAGGTCTCTATTCGGCGCGTAAAGCTATCGTGCAGCACTATCAGGCTCGCGGCCTGCGCGAAATCACCGTCGAGGACGTTTATATCGGCAACGGCGTTTCCGAACTGATCGTGCAATCGATGCAGGCATTGCTGAACAGCGGCGATGAGATGCTGGTGCCGGCGCCCGATTATCCGCTATGGACGGCCGCCGTTTCGCTTTCCAGCGGTAAAGCGGTGCACTACCTTTGTGACGAGTCGGCTGGCTGGTTCCCGGACCTGGACGACATTCGCAGTAAAATCACTCCGCGCACGCGCGGTATCGTGATTATTAACCCAAATAACCCAACCGGCGCAGTTTACAGCAAGGAGCTGCTGCTGGAAGTCGTGGAGCTGGCCAGACAGCATAATTTGATCATTTTCGCCGATGAAATCTACGACAAAATCCTTTATGACGCCGCTCAGCACCACTCTATCGCCGCGCTGGCGCCGGATCTGTTAACCATTACCTTTAACGGTCTGTCAAAAACCTACCGCGTGGCGGGGTTCCGCCAGGGCTGGATGGTGCTGAACGGGCCGAAAAAACATGCCAAAGGCTACATTGAAGGGCTGGAAATGCTGGCCTCAATGCGCCTGTGCGCTAACGTGCCTGCGCAGCACGCCATTCAGACCGCGCTGGGCGGCTACCAGAGCATCAGCGAGTTTATCGTGCCGGGCGGCAGGCTGTATGAACAGCGCCAGCGCGCCTGGGAACTGATCAACGATATTCCGGGCGTCAGCTGCGTCAAGCCGGACGGCGCGCTTTATATGTTCCCGAAAATCGATGCCAAAAAATTCAATCTCCATGACGATCAGAAAATGGTGCTGGATTTCCTGCTGCAGGAAAAAGTGCTGCTGGTGCAGGGCAGCGCCTTTAACTGGCCATGGCCGGATCATGTGCGCATCGTCACCCTTCCCCACGTAAACGATCTTGAAATGGCTATCAGCAAGTTCGGCCGTTTCCTGGAAGGCTATCGCCAGTAGTCTGATACCGAACCGGATCGGCCAATATCGCTGCATTCTGTAAACTACCGTGATGCCAGAGCGGAATACTTACCGCTCTGGTCTTCAGGCACAGGAAACCGTCCGATGAATCAAAGTCATTTTTTCGCCCATCTCTCCCGTCTTAAACTCATCAACCGCTGGCCGCTAATGCGCAACGTGCGCACGGAAAACGTTTCCGAACATAGCCTGCAGGTGGCGATGGTGGCCCATGCGCTGGCGGTGATTAAAAATAAAAAATTCAACGGCAACCTTAACGCGGAACGGATCGCGCTGATGGCGATGTACCACGACGCCAGCGAAGTCCTGACGGGCGATTTGCCAACGCCGGTAAAGTATTACAACGCGCAGATCGCCAACGAATATAAGAAGATTGAAAAGATAGCGCAGCAGAAGCTGGTCGAGATGCTGCCCGACGAGCTGCAGGATGCCTGGCGACCGCTGCTGGACGAGCAGCAGCGCAGCGAAGACGAGACGGCTATCGTCAAGCAGGCTGATGCGCTCTGCGCCTACCTGAAATGTCTGGAAGAGCTGGCCGCCGGTAACCATGAGTTTCAGCTGGCGAAAGCCCGGCTGGAAAAGACCCTGACTCAACGGCGCAGCCCGGAAATGGACTATTTTGTAGAGGTCTTCGTGCCGAGCTTCAGCCTGTCGCTGGATGAAATCAGCCAGCAATCGCTATAGCCGCGCTCAAAACGGGAAGAGCAGCGGCACCAGCAGCACGCTGACCACCATAATCAGCAGCGTAAAAGGCACGCCCGTTTTGACAAAATCGCTGAAGCGATAGCCGCCCGGCCCCAGCACCAGCGTGTTGACCGGACTGGAAACCGGCGTCATAAAGGCGCTGGAAGCCGCTACCGCGACAATCATGGCGAAAGGATAAGGCGAAACGCCCATTTGATGCGCTGCGGCGACGCCAACCGGCGCCATCAGCACCGCCGTGGCGGTATTAGAGATAAACAGACCGATAGTCGCGCACAGAACGAACAGGCAGGTCAGCATGACGTGCGGCGTATAGCCGCCGGCCAGATCCATCAATCCGTCGACAATCAGCGTTATTCCCCCGGTTTTTTGCAGCGCCAGCGCAAACGGCATCATGCCCACAATTAAAATAATGCTCGGCCAGTGGATCGCCCGGTAGGCGCTTTCCATATCGATGCAGCGAAATTTACCCATCAGCAAACAGGCAATGAGCGCCGCTATGGGATTGGGGATTTCATTGGTAAGCATCATGGCAACCATCAGCGCCAGGCAAAAAATGGCGTGCGGCGCCTGGCTGCTGGCGGGCGCGACGTCTTTAACCTCAGCAGGCAGGCTGAGCAGCAGCACGTCCCGCTTTTGTAGCTGCAGCTGAGTGATTTTTTTCCAGTCGCCGATCACCAGCAAACAGTCCCCCAGCTCCAGCGGCAGATCGCTCAGTAAGCCTTCCAGTACCTCGCCGCGACGGCGGATGCCGATCACGCTCACGCCGTAACGCGTACGGAACGAGCTTTCCCGCAGCGTTTTGCCCTGCAGTTCGGAATCGGGAAAAATCAGCACTTCCGCCATGCCGACATCCTGCGCCCGATCGGAAAAGTATTCGCCGCGCAGGATCATCGGTTCCAGCCGGTATTCGCTGCAAAATTCGCGGATATCGATATCGGCGGCGGACATATCGATCAGCAGCACGTCGCGGGCGCGAAACTGCGTCATGCCGGTCACCGGCACCATCACCCGCCGGAATTTGCGCCAGCGCTCCAGCCCAACCACGTTAATGCCGTAGCGCTCGCGCAACCGTAAATCGTCCAGCGGCTCGCCAATCAGCGGCGAACCGGGGTGCACGGCCAGGCGGCGCGCTCTGCCGCTCAGCCTGTAATCCCTGATCAGATCGCGGAAAGTGCGTTCCTGTCCTTTTCTGGCCTGTTTGTTTTCCGCCGCGCCCAGCCAGAAACGCGCGACAAGCATATAGCCGATACCCAGCAGCAGCGCGACCAGCCCGATCGGCGTGACGTCGAAGAAGCCGAAACCCGCCAGCCCTTCCCGCACCAGCTCGCTGTTGATCACCAGATTGGGCGCCGTCGCGACCAGCGTCAGCATGCCGCTGATCAGCCCCGCGAAGCTCAGTGGCATCATCAGCCTGCCCGGCGAACGGTTCATCTTCGCCGAGACGCTCATCACTACCGGGATAAAAATCGCCACCACGCCGGTAGAGCTCATAAACGCGCCCAGACCGGCTACGGTCAGCATCAGCAAAGCCAGCATTTTCGCTTCGCTGCTGCCCGCCATTTTCATCAGCCAGTCGCCCATTCTCAGCGCCACGCCGGTACGAACCAGCCCTTCACCGATCACAAACAGCGCCGCGATCAGCAGCACGTTAGCGTCGCTGAAGCCCATCGTGGCTTCCTGCAAGGTCAGCGTGCCGCTAAGCACAAAGGCGATAATCACCAGCAGCGCCACAACATCCATACGCACCTTGCCGCTGACAAACAGCGCGATCGCCATTGCCAGCAGGCTCAGCACCCAGATAAGCTCGTTATTCACATCCGCTTCCCGCTTATGAGCAAAACTGTCGGGAGGATGCCATAAAAAAGCCCCGCGGATGCGGGGCTAAATCATAAGTTAGTGCTTTCGATGCACGTCGATGGTGCCGTCACCGTTTTTATTGATGATCAGCTCCTCCAGCGAGCTGAGCTGCATGGCGACCTCTTCCAGACGAGGTGAACCGGCAGGGGCGTTGACGGCAATCACATGGCTGCCCGCCGCGAGGCCGGAAAGGATACCCGCAGCGGCGTCTTCCACCACCACGCACTCTTCCGGCTCCAGCTCCAGCAGCTGGGCGCCCAGTAAATAGGCATCCGGTGCCGGCTTACCGTTTTGCACGCGTTCAGCGGTGACGAATACCTCCGGTTCCGGCAGGCCAGCCGCCTTACGCCGGGCAGAAGCAACGGGAACGGAGCCGGACGTAACGATAGCCCACGGAATATGCAGCTCGTTAAGCGTGGCGAGCAGTTCCTGCGCGCCCGGTAAAGCTACGATGCCGTCGGTATCTTCCGCTTCGGTTTTTTCCAGCGCCAGAAACTCCTGCTGGATGGCCTCTTCAGACGCGCCGGCCATAAAATGACGCAGTGAGGTGATAGCCTGCTTGCCGTGGATAAAATTCAGCACCTCATCCGCTGCGATGTTGTGCCGCGAGGCCCAGTTTACCCAGGCGCGTTCGACTACCGGGAGAGAGTCCACCAGCGTGCCGTCCAAATCAAACAGAAAACCTTTACACTTCACTACATGTTCCTTCTCAGGCGTTGATGATTTGCGCGATCTCGTTCGCGCTCAGATGATACTGCCTTGGGCAAGTGTGCCATACGGCCAGCATCCGTTGATACTTTTCCCACATCGGCGTCTGGGCGTTAAAGCCGTGGCTGCCCGCATCAAACTGAGTATAGCGGCCTTCAATCTGTACCATAAACCGCACGTAGCCAAGGAATCGCGCCTCGGTAGCGGCGTCGAAGCCTAAAAACTGCAGGCGACGCGCTTCGATTTCGCTGGGATCTTTCAGATTTGTCCAGGACACATGCAGCGCGTGGTGCATCTCCATAATATCAATCAGCGTACGGCAGACGGATTCCGGCAGCTCGCCGAATTCGCGATCCAGCTCGCGCATTTGCAGGCCATAGCCGCGTTCGACGATCGTTTGCAGACGACGATAGCGCTCAAGATTATCGGGATCCAACAGGCTCATCAGCTTGTACTGGTTAGAAAGGATTAAACGCTGCGCATGGCTCATTTCCATCATCAACTCCTGGTGTCACGGTGGACAAAATGAAAGGATGGCGCAAGGATCGCATAACGCGCTGTGGCGAGGCACAGCAAACCGCTACTTCTTTGATGCAGGGCAGTTTTTCGCCGCCGCAGCGGCGAAAACCGTAGAACTCAGAGATCGTCGAGGAAAGTTTTGTCCAGCTGACCGAAAGCGCGCTTCAGCACGTCGGCGAGAGCCTGGTAAGTAGGTTTGCCTTCAACAGGCGCCAGCGCCTGGCCAGCGGCCTGAAGTTTTTCGCGCACTTCGTGAAACCAGCTAAGCAGCGTGGGCGGCAGCGGCGTGGCGGAACGTTTGCCCAGCCACCACAGGCCCTGCATCGGCAGGCTACAGGCGAACAGCGCGGTGGCGACGGCAGGTCCAAGCTGGCCCCCCAACGCGATCTGCCAGGTCATGGCGAAGACGGCCAGCGGCGGCATAAAACGGATGCCGAATCGCGTCGCCGTGGTAACTCTGTTTTCCGGAAACAGAGGCGCAAGACGCTTGTCGGCTGGCCACGTCTTCATATAATGCTGCCCGTTCTGAAACAGCTTGACCCAACCGACAGTGCCGGATTCATTTGCCATGGTTGACCTCAACTTCACGGATAAAAATTAAACAAAAAATACCACGTAACAACTTTACCTTACAGCCTTCAAAAAATTTTGTCTTTACAAGGCACTCTGGTTATCCTGTGCGCGATTGTTGAATGGCTGTTACATGCTTGCTGCGATTCTGCTGAGCTCACACGGGTCGGCCCGCACAAATTCAAAAAATCTTTGGGTTTTTATGAAATTTTTTTGCTTTCGGACAAATTATGCCGACAGCATGATGTTCATCATAATGTACCAGCTTTCATGCGCTACGCTGATAGTCTGATTGAGTTTTTTTTCGCCACCCTCAACCAATAGGACCTACCATGTCGAGTAAGTTAGTTCTGGTTTTGAACTGCGGTAGCTCTTCGTTAAAATTCGCCATTCTTGATCCCGCAAACGGCGACGAATATCTTTCCGGTTTAGCCGAATGTTTCCACCTGCCCGAAGCGCGCATCAAGTGGAAACTGGAAGGCGAAAAACAGGAAGCGGCCCTGGGCGCTGGCGCAGCTCACAGTGAAGCTCTTAACTTTATCGTTAAAACTATTCTGGCACAAAAACCAGCGCTGTCTGCACAAATTACTGCAATAGGTCACCGTATCGTGCACGGCGGCGAAAAGCTGACCCAGTCCGTGGTGATTGACCAGGACGTTGTTCAGGGTATTAAAGACGCCTCTTCTTTTGCGCCGTTGCATAATCCGGCGCACCTGATCGGTATCGATGAAGCGATGAAAAACTTTCCGCATCTTTCCGATAAAAACGTGGCGGTGTTCGATACCGCGTTTCATCAGAGCATGCCGGAAGAGTCTTACCTGTATGCCCTTCCTTATCATTTATATAAGGAACACGGCGTGCGCCGCTACGGCGCTCACGGTACCAGCCACTACTACGTCACGCACGAAGCGGCCAAAGCGCTTAACAAGCCGCTGCATGAACTGAACATCATTACCTGTCATCTGGGCAACGGCGGTTCCGTCAGCGCAATTCGTAACGGCGAGTGCGTGGACACCTCTATGGGCCTGACGCCGCTGGAAGGCCTGGTCATGGGCACCCGCTCCGGCGATATCGATCCGGCGATTGTGTTTTTCCTGCACGATACGCTGGGGATGAGCGTTGACGCCATCAACAAAATGCTGACCAAAGAGTCCGGGCTGCTTGGCCTGACCGGCGTGACCAGCGACTGCCGCTACGTGGAAGAGAACTACACCACCAAAGAAGATGCTAAGCGCGCGATGGACGTTTATTGCCATCGTCTTGCCAAATACATCGGTTCCTATACGGCGCTGATGGAAGGCCGGCTGGACGCGGTTATCTTTACCGGCGGCATTGGCGAAAACGCCGCAATGGTGCGCGAGCTGACGCTGAAGAAACTGGCGCTGCTCGGTTTTGAACCCGATCATGAGCGTAATCTGGCCGCTCGCTTCGGCAAAGCGGGTTTTATCAATAAAGAAGGCACCCGACCTGCTATTGTCATCCCGACTAACGAAGAGCTGGTGATTGCGCAGGACGCCAGCCGCTTAACCGCTTAAGTGCACACCGTCAGCTCAGGCTGACGGTGCTGTTTCAGACATCAGGAAACCCACCGCCGCTGTTTTTCCGGCAGTTATCGCTAAAGCATCGGCATAACGGGTCTAATTATGAGAGGTTTACCTTGTCTCGTACCATAATGCTCATCCCTACCGGCACCAGCGTCGGTCTTACCAGCGTCAGCCTTGGCGTTATCCGCGCGATGGAGCGTAAAGGCGTCCGTCTCAGCGTGTTTAAACCTATCGCCCAGCCGCGTACCGGCGGCGATTCGCTTGACCAGACCACGCTGATTATCCGTAAAAACTCCGCGATTCCGGCAGCCGAACCGCTGCAGATGAGCCGCGTGGAATCGCTGCTCGGCGCTAATCAGCAGGACGTGCTGATGGAAGAGATCATCGCGCGCTACCACGAGAACACCAAAGATGCAGAAGTGGTGCTGGTGGAAGGCCTGGTGCCGACGCGCAAGCATCAGTTCGCTACGGCGCTGAACTATGAGATCGCCAAAACGCTGAACGCGGAGATCGTTTTTGTGATGTCGCCCGGCAACGATTCGCCGGAAGCGCTACAGGAGCGTATCAAGCTGACGCGCAGCAGTTTCGGCGGCAGCAAAAATAAAAACATCACGGGCGTGATCGTTAATAAGCTGAACGCGCCTGTTGATGAACAGGGCCGTACCCGTCCCGACCTTTCCGAAATTTTTGATGACTCCACCAAGGCCAGCATTGCCAATATCGATCCGCAGCAGCTGGCCGTCAACAGTCCGCTGCCGGTGCTGGGCTGCGTGCCGTGGAGCTTCGATCTGATAGCTACCCGCGCTATCGATATGTGCCACCATCTTAATGCGCAGATTATTAACGAAGGCGATATTGCCACGCGCCGCGTGAAGTCGGTGACGTTCTGCGCCCGCAGCCTGCCGCATATGCTGGAGCATTTTCGTCCCGGCTCGCTGCTGGTGACCTCCGCCGACCGTCCTGACGTGCTGGTGGCTGCCTGCCTGGCGGCAATGAACGGCGTGGAGATCGGCGCTATCCTGCTGACCGGCGGCTATCAGATCGATGCGCCTATCCAGCGCCTGTGCGAACGCGCCTTCGCGACCGGCCTGCCGGTGTTTATGGTGAAAACCAATACCTGGCAGACCTCGCTGAGCCTGCAAAGCTTTAACCTGGAAGTGCCCAGCGACGATACCCAGCGCGTTGAGCGGGTGCAGGAATACGTGGCCAGCCATATCAGCGCCGACTGGATTGACTCGCTGACCGCCGCCTCCGAGCGCAGCCGCCGCCTGTCGCCGCCGGCCTTCCGCTATCAGCTGACCGAGCTGGCCCGCCATGCCCGCAAGCGCATCGTTCTGCCGGAAGGCGACGAGCCGCGTACCGTTAAAGCGGCCGCTATCTGTGCCGAACGCGGCATCGCTACCTGCGTGCTGCTGGGCAATCCGGATGAGATCCAGCGCGTAGCCGCCGCCCAGGGCGTCGAGCTGGGCAAAGGCATCGAAATCGTCGATCCACAGCAGGTGCGGGAAAACTATGTGCCTCGCCTGGTGGAGCTGCGTAAAAACAAAGGTATGACCGAGGTTGTGGCGCAGGAGCAGCTGGAAGACAACGTGATGCTGGGCACCATGATGCTGGAAAGCAGCGAAGTGGACGGTCTGGTTTCCGGCGCGGTGCACACCACGGCCAACACCATTCGTCCGCCGTTACAGCTGATTAAAACCGCGCCGGGCAGTTCGCTGGTCTCTTCGGTGTTCTTTATGCTGCTGCCGGAGCAGGTGCTGGTGTATGGCGACTGCGCCATCAATCCGGATCCGAATCCGGAGCAGCTGGCTGAAATCGCCATCCAGTCTGCCGATTCCGCTACCGCTTTCGGCATTGAGCCGCGCGTGGCGATGATCTCCTACTCGACCGGCAACTCCGGCGCGGGCAGCGACGTGGAAAAAGTGCGCGAGGCTACGCGCATCGCCAAAGAGAAACGCCCGGATCTGGTGATCGACGGCCCGTTGCAGTACGACGCTGCGATTATGGCCGACGTCGCCAAATCCAAAGCGCCGGATTCACCGGTCGCCGGTCGCGCCACCGTGTTTATCTTCCCGGATCTGAATACCGGTAACACCACCTATAAAGCCGTACAGCGCTCTGCCGATCTTATTTCCATCGGGCCGATGCTGCAGGGTATGCGCAAGCCGGTTAACGATCTGTCGCGCGGCGCGTTAGTAGACGATATTGTTTATACTATCGCCCTGACCGCCATTCAGGCGAAACAGGCCGAAGGTTAATACGCACTTTAAATTGAAGCGGATCGAAAGGTCCGCTTTTTTTTTGCGGAAATAAAAAAGTCATCCTGGCGGAATAACATTACCCCCGGTATTTGCGCCCGTCCTGGAACATTCATTTTTACGCAAAGAAAAAACACACAACTCTCTGATATAAAAAATAAAAATTCTGAATAAAATTATTCCTGGTAGAATCCAGGTTCCGGTGCCAGGCTTATCATGGCAAGAGACAGAGTCTTTTTGATAATAATGTCTTCAGGAACAACACCTATATCAGGCAAGGGAGTTCTCTCATGAGCGATCACCAAGTTCATCCGGTTTACAATGAAGTAAATAGCGGCATTCCGCTAAAGCGTATTTCATGGAGCGCTATTTTCGCAGGCGTGATCCTTTCCGTGGTTATTTATTTGCTGCTAACCATTCTGGGTACGGCAATTGGCGCGACCACGATCGATCCGTTAAAAGAACAAAATCCGCTTGAAGGCCTGGGCACGGGCGCCACTATCTGGACAGGGCTGAGCATGCTGATCTCTGTCGGTGCGGGCGCCTATATCACCGGCCGCCTGGCACAGCGTGAAGGCGCGCTGCACGGATTACTGATGTGGGCCGTGAACACGCTGGTTTGCGTGTGGCTGTTCGCTATTGTGCTTAGCAGCGCCGTTAGCGGTACTGCCAGCGTGATCGGCTCCGGCTTCAACATGCTGGGCAACGGTATTTCCAGCGTAGCGCCTTCTGTAGGCCAGAACATTAAGCAGAAACTGCAGGAAAACAATATTGACCTGAACAATCTGCAAAACGAGCTGGAAACCACGCTGCGTCAGACCGGCAAGCCAGAATTGCAGCCGGAAAAACTGCAGCAGGACGCTAATAAAGAAGCCGATACCGCGCAAAATCAGGCTGAGGACACTGCCAAAGATCAGCAGAATGCCGATACCGATTTAGCCAGCTGGTTCTCAGGCGTCGTGCAGCGTAACCAGGCTACCCTTCAGGCTGCCGACGTTGACGCGCTGAAAAACATCGTTAAAGCCCGTACTGGTAAGAGCGATCAGGAAGTCGATCAGATCGTTGCTCAGACGCAACAGAGCTACGAGCAGGCTTACCAGAAATATCAGGAACTGAAAAAACAAGCGGAGCAGAAAGCCCGTGAAGCCGGTGAGCAAGCCGCCGCCGCTACGGCAAAAGCCAGCTGGATCGCCCTGATCACGCTGCTGGTGGAAGCCGCGATCGCAGGTTGGATGGGTATGCTGGGTCGTAAAACACAGCCCCGCCTGGCCGTACGCGAAACTCGCTAATCACCAGTGCTAAAAAGGCCGCTTATGCGGCCTTTTTTTTTAGCGATTCTGCTCGCCGTTGCGGCTCAGCCACAGCGACAGCGCTTTCAGCGAATCATCCGTAAACTCGTCGCAGCGGCCAGTGATCTCTTCCGGCGTCATCCAGAATATCTCTTCGACCTCTTCTTCCTGCATCGCGAACGGGCCGTGAGACACGCAGCTAAACAGGCCTCCCCACACGCGACAGTGCTGGTCTTCATAATAGAACAGACCATGCTCCGCAAAAGGCACAGCGGCAATGCCCAGCTCTTCTTCTGCTTCCCGACGCGCCGACTCCAGCATATCTTCGCCGCTTTGCACTACGCCGCCAGCGGTTGCATCCAGCATTCCCGGCATAAAGTCTTTGTTCTGCGTCCGGCGCTGCACCAGGATCTTGCCTGCGCCGTTATGCACCACGATATAGGTGGCGCGATGACGTAAACATTGCGCCCGCATCTGCGCCCGGCTGGACTTCGCGATTACCTCGTTATCTTCGTTAACGATATCCACCCACTCCGTGCCGCTGTCTTGCTCCACCATCCCCAACCCTTACTTTTCTGGCGCCTTCGCGCTCGTTGATGCCTGCCCGCGCAGTCTGCCACGGGTCGCCTTAAGATACTGATCCCGCTGTGTCATTCTGCGGTATCTTTAGAAGATTCAGACAGCCAAAGCTGCACCGACGCCCGCTGCCACTGAAAATGAGCGTAATCCGCCACGCGCGCCGGTACGCTGTCGCCATGCAGCGCCAGCCTGTTAATCATTATCGCTAAATCCGTATCCGCTATCGACCACTCGCCAAAAAGATTCTGCTGGCCCGACGGCAGCAGCTTTTCAACGGCGCTTATCAGTTTATTAGCGGAGCGCTGCGCCGCCGTCGACAGCGGCGCAAAGGTTTCGCCAGCAAACAGAACTTCCGTGGGGCGCTCCTGGCGAAGCGGCAGAAAATCACTGCGCAACCAGGCCTGGATCTCTCTGGCCCTGGCGCGCTTTTCCCGGCCCTGCGGATAAAGCCGTTCAAACTCCGGCGCAGGAAAGCGCTCCTCCAGATATTCGGCGATGGCGGAGGATTCAGAAAGCATAAAATCATCAAGCTGCAAAGTGGGCACGCGGCGCGTCAGCGACAGCGCGCCATAGCCCGCCTCAAGGTGCTGGTCGCTGGCCAAATCGACACGCTTTACTGAAAAAGGCACTCCCTTTTCGCTGAGCGCCACAAAAACAGACATCACATAGGGACTAAAAAAACAGGCATCTGACCACAAAACAACGTTGGGATAATTCATCCTCGGTTCCTTATCAGGCGGCGTCTGCAACCTGTTTACCCATTTTTTTAACAGAAGGCAATCTCTCCTGACCGGCGTCGGTTACTTTGCCGACGCGCGTCGCGCTTTCCCGTCAACTTCGCCTAAGCTTATGGCATTGACGACACCCTTTGAGGAGAAAAAAATGCACATTTTACTCACGGGCGGCACCGGTCTGATCGGCAGCCATCTGATCCCTCGTCTTCTATCCCGGGGCGACAGCGTGAGCGTGGTCACGCGCGACGTCGTCAGCGCACGGCAGAAACTGGGGGAAAAGGTTAGCCTGTGGTCCGGGCTGGATCAGCAGCGTAACCTTGACGGCGTGGATGCCGTTATCAACCTGGCCGGCGAGCCTATCGCCGACAAGCGCTGGACCGAACAGCAAAAGCAGCATCTTTGTGAAAGCCGCTGGCAGATGACCGAAAAGCTGGCCACGCTGATCAATGCCAGTACGACCCCGCCGAAAGTTTTTATCTCCGGTTCGGCAACGGGGTTTTACGGCGATACCGGCGATGTGGTGATCACTGAAGACGATCCCGGCCATGCGGAATTTACCCATAAGCTGTGCGCGCACTGGGAAGCGCTGGCGATGGCGGCCGACAGCGACAGAACACGGGTTTGCCTGCTGCGTACCGGCGTCGTGCTGGCTAAAACCGGCGGCGCGCTGAGCAAAATGAAGCTGCCCTTCAAACTGGGCATCGGCGGCCCCCTTGGCAGCGGACAGCAATATATGCCGTGGATCCACCTGGACGATATGCTGAACGCGATCCTGTGGCTGCTGGATAACCCGGATCTGCGCGGGCCGTTCAATATGGTTTCGCCCTACGCGGTACGCAACGAGCAGTTCGCCGCCATGCTGGGTCACGCGCTGCACCGACCAGCCTTTATGCGCACGCCCGCCAGCGCGATTAAGCTGATGATGGGCGAATCTGCGGTACTGGTGCTGGGCGGTCAGCACGTGTTGCCGAAGCGGCTGGAAGCGTCAGGCTTCAGCTTTCGCTGGTATCAGCTGGACGAAGCGCTGGCGGACGTGGTGTAACGGCCCTATTTCAATGCGCCCGCTAAAAACTGCTGCAGCCGCGGACTTTGCGGATGGTTAAACAGCACCTCCGGCGGCCCCTGCTCTTCTATCCGGCCCTGATGTAAAAAAATCACGTGGCTGGAGACGTGGCGGGCAAATTCCATTTCGTGCGTCACTACCACCATGGTTTTGCCCTCTTCCGCCAGCTTTTGCATAATCCGCAAAACTTCGCCCACCAGCTCCGGATCTAGCGCCGAGGTTGGTTCATCAAACAGCAGCACTTCCGGCTCCATTGCCAGCGCGCGGGCAATGGAAACGCGCTGCTGCTGGCCGCCGGAGAGATGCACCGGATATTTTGCCCGCGCGCGCTCGTCGATGCCGACCTTATCCAGATAGCGAATGGCCCGCGACTGCGCCTCGGCCTTGCTCAGGCCCAGCACCTGGATGGGCGCCTCCATCACGTTTTGCAGCACCGTCAGATGGCTCCACAGGTTAAAGTGCTGGAACACCATCGTCAGGCTGGTGCGCAGCGCCCGCAGCTGCTCTTTATTGGCGACTTTTAGCTGGCCGTCGGTGTCGCGCACCAGATTAATCAGCTGATTATTAACGGCAATAGAGCCTTCGCTCGGCTTCTCCAGAAAGTTAATGCAGCGCAGAAAGGTACTTTTCCCCGAGCCGGAAGAGCCAATAATGGTGATAACATCGCCCGCCTTCGCCTGGAGCGAGACGCCCTTCAGCACTTCATGATCGCCATAGCGTTTATGCAGCTCGGTGACGTTTAGTTTATTGGACATAGGTCTACTCAATGGGTCGATGAAGGTTTCATATGCGCCAGCCAGCGTTTTTCCGCCCTGCGGAACAGGCTAATCAATACATAAGAGATAATCAGATACAGCGCCGCCGCGATGCCGAAAGCAACGAAAGGCCGATAGGTGGCGGAGTTGATATCGCGCGCGACTTTCAGCAAATCGGGCACGGTCGCGGTAAAGGCCAGCGCCGTAGAGTGCAGCATCAAAATTACCTCATTGCTGTAGGCGGGCAGCGCGATGCGCAGCGCCGAAGGCAGCATAATGCAGCGATAGAGCTTAAAGGTAGAGAAGCCATAGGCGCGCGCCGCCTCGATTTCACCATGCGGCACGGCGCGGATGGCGCCAGCGAAAATTTCCGTGGTGTAGGCGCAGGTATTCAGCGTCAGCGCCAGCAGCGTACAGTTCAGGCCGCTGCGGAAAAAGGTATTCAGCAGATCGTTGCCTTTAACCACGTCCAGCGTATACATGCCTGAGTAGAACACCAGCAGCTGGACATACAGCGGCGTGCCGCGAAACAGATAGGTAAACAGCCAGACCGGAAAGCGTACGGCTTTAATGGACGACACGCGGGCGATCGCCAGCAGTATCGCCAGACAGCCGCCCAGCGCCACGGAGATAATCAGCAGCCAGAGCGTAATCGCCACGCCGGAAAAGCGGTAGCCGTCCGTCCACAGCAGGGCCTTCCAGTATTCCTGCAAAATGTCGATCATAAGTCCGCCCTTTTCACGCCCACGGAGTAGCGACGCGTAAGCCACCACAGCACGCCGTTAGAAAGCGTGGTGAAAATCAGGTAAACCACACCGGCGACGATGGCGAAATAAAACGGCTGCCAGGTGCTTTTGCCCGCCAGCTGCGTGGCTTTTACCACATCCTCCAACCCCAGCAGCGACACCAGCGCGGTCGCCTTGAGGATCACCTGCCAGTTGTTGCCGATGCCGGGCAGCGCATAGCGCATCATCGCCGGGAACAGGATGCGGCGGAACGTTTGCGACGCGGTAAAGCCGAACGCGGTGGCCGCTTCGATTTGCCCTTTCGATACCGCCATAAAGGCGCCGCGAAACGTTTCCGTGAAATAGGCGCCGTAGATAAAACCCAGCGTAATAATGCCCGCCGTCATCGGATCGATATCAAACTGGCTGAGGCCCATCAGCTCGGTAACCTGGTTAAGCGCGATTTGCAGCCCATAGAAGATCAGCAGCATCAGCACCAGATCGGGCACGCCGCGGATCAGCGTGGTGTAGCTTTCAAACAGCATTGCCAGCGGACGACGGCCGGAAAGCTTTGCGCCCGCGCCAATAAGGCCCAGCACCACCGAAAGCAGCACCGAACATAGCGCCAGCTCCAGCGTCACCATCGCGCCTTTGAAAATGATTGCAGAGTAGCCATACAGCATAAGGAGTTTCCTGTCTGATTTAAGGCGTTTGCCCCAACGCCGGGGGCAAATCGGGGGCCGCCAGCGCCGCCCCCTGACAGGTTTTCTTAGCCGCCGTAGACGTCAAAGTTAAAATATTTTTTCGCCAGCTTGTCATAGGTGCCGTCCTGGCGCATCGCCGCCACGGCTTTATCGATAGCGGCTTTCAGCTCGGTGCTTTCTTTCGGCAGCCCCATACCTGTGCCAACGCCAAAGATTTTTTCGTCCTTCACTGCCGGGCCGGCAAAAGCGTAGTCTTTACCGACAGGCTGCTTGAGGAAGCCTTCGCTGGCGGCCACTTCATCCTGAAACGCGGCGTCGATACGTCCCGCCGTCAGATCCTGATAAACCAAATCCTGATTGGCATAAGGCGTTACGGTTACGCCCTGCGTGCGCCAGTACTGGTTGGCATAGGTTTCCTGCGTTGTGCCCTGCAGCAAACCAATAGTTTTGCCCTTCAGCGACGCCACGGTCGGTTCGATTTTGGCACCTTTAGGGGCGATCAGGCGGGCGTTGGCGGCATAAAGTTTTTCAGAGAAGGCGATCTCCTGCTGACGCTTTTCGGTAATAGAAAGCGAAGAGATAATCGCATCGATTTTTTTCGCCTTCAGCGACGGGATCAGCGCGTCGAAATCGCTTTCGACGAAGGTACATTTCGTTGCCATACGCTTACAGATCTCGTTGGCAAGGTCGATATCAAAGCCCACCAGTTCGCCCTGCGCGTTTTTGGATTCAAACGGCGCATAGGTTGGGTCGGTGCCGATACGCAGCGTTTTGGGCACGGCGGCCAGCGCGCTACCGGCAGAGAACGCCAGCAGCAGAGAAAGAGCCATCACCTGCTTCTTCATAGATTATCCTCAGAGTCACTTTTATTATGGAGGGGCCAGCGTAAAGACGTGCAGCTTTCATGCCACCTTTACCAGAGGGTCACGAAAGCGCACCGGCGCATAAAGAAGTTAAAAAAACGCGACCCGACAGCAGGATTATGGAAGAAGAATGCCTCGCTTTGGTGCATTTTCTGCACGCAAAGCGTGTTTATGGGAGCGGGCGCACCAAAAAAGCGCAGGAGACAGGCTTCTATGCACCCTGCCAGCGCGTGAAAAGATCGTTATCCAGCTCGATATCAAACTGATCCAGCACGCGGTTGACCGTCTGGTCAACGATGTCCATGACGTTCTCAGGACGATGATAGAAGGCCGGTACGGGCGGCATGATAATCGCGCCCAGCTCCGCCGCCGTGGTCATCATCCGCAGATGCCCAAGATGCAGCGGCGTTTCCCGCACGCAGAGCACCAGCCGACGACGCTCTTTCAGGATCACGTCCGCCGCACGCGTCAGCAGACCGTCGCTGTAGCTGTGGACGATGCCGGACAGCGTTTTCATTGAACAGGGCAGGATAGCCATTCCGTCGGTTTTGAACGAGCCGGAAGAGATGCTGGCGGCGATATCCCGCGCGTCATGCACCACATCCGCCATCGCCTGCACGTCGCGCACGGAATAGTCGCTTTCCAGCGCCAGCGTCTGCCGCGCGGCCTGGCTCATCACCAGATGCGTTTCCACTCCATCGACCTGTTGCAGTATCTGGAGCGTGCGAATGCCGTAAATTACGCCGCTGGCGCCCGAAATGCCGATGATAAGTCGTTTCATAATAATCCTTAACCTTCCTGGGGCCGGCCCAAAAAAAATGGGCCGGAATAGCTTCCGACCCATGATACCAGGAAAGCGGCGAGCGCATCAGCCCTCGTTGTGCATTTCCAGGTTTTCGACCTCGTTCTGGCGCGCCAGCGCTTTTGCGTCGTCGTTGCGCAGCGACTGGATATGCTCCAGATAGCGCTGATCGACATCTTTCGTCACGTAGACGCCGTTAAACACCGAACATTCAAACTGGGCAATATCCGGATTTTCTTCGCGCACCGCCTCAATCAGATCGTCCAGGTCCTGGAAAATCAGCGCGTCGGCTTTGATCAGCTTGCAGATCTCGTCCACTTCCCGCCCGTGCGCAATCAGCTCGGTCGCGCTTGGCATATCGATGCCGTAGACGTTCGGGAAGCGGATTTCCGGCGCGGCGGAAGCCAGATAGACTTTTTTCGCCCCGGCTTCGCGCGCCATTTCAATAATCTGTTCCGACGTGGTGCCGCGCACGATGGAATCGTCCACCAGCAGCACGTTCTTACCGCGAAATTCCGCGCGGTTGGCGTTCAGCTTGCGGCGCACCGCGCTGCGGCGCTGGTGCTGGCCCGGCATAATAAAGGTGCGGCCCACGTAGCGGTTTTTCACAAAACCCTGACGGTAAGGCTTGTCCAGAATGCGCGCCATTTCCAGCGCGATATCGCAGGAGGTTTCCGGGATCGGGATCACCACGTCAATATCCAGGTCTTCCCATTCGCGGGCGATCTTTTCGCCCAGCTTGGTGCCCATGCGCACGCGGGCGCTGTATACGGAAATTTTGTCCAGGAAGGAATCCGGGCGGGCAAAATAGACGTACTCGAACAGGCACGGGTTGCATTTGGGGTTTTCCGCGCATTGACGGGTGAACAGCTGCCCTTTCTCAGTGACGTAAACCGCTTCGCCCGGCGCCACGTCGCGCAGGAACTCAAAGCCCAGCGTATCCAGCGCCACGCTTTCGGAAGCCACCATATACTCGCTGCGGCCGTCCTTCATTGCGCGCTTGCCGATAACCAGCGGACGGATGCCGTTGGGATCGCGGAAGGCGACCAGGCCGTGGCCGATAATCATCGCTACGCAGGCATAAGCGCCGCGCACGTGCTGGTGCACCGCCGCCACCGCCGCGAAGATGTTCTCCGCTTCCAGCGGATAGTGCTGAAAACGATCCAGCTCGGTGGCGAAAATATTCAGCAGGATTTCCGAATCGGAAGTGGTGTTCACGTGACGGCGGCCGCTTTCAAACAGCTGCTTGCGCAGCTCGTGGGCGTTGGTCAGGTTACCGTTGTGCGCAAGCGTAATGCCGTAAGGCGAGTTAACGTAGAAGGGCTGCGCTTCAGAAGCGCTGGAGCTTCCGGCGGTCGGGTAGCGGACGTGGCCGATCCCCATATTGCCCTGCAAACGCTGCATATGGCGGGCTTCAAAAACATCGCTCACCAGGCCGTTTGCTTTACGCAGGCGGAAGCAGTTCAGGGCATCAATGGTAACGATGCCTGCGGCATCCTGGCCACGGTGCTGCAGCACCGTTAACGCATCATAAATCGACTGGTTGACCGGCATAAAACCGGCGATCCCGACAATACCGCACATGTGGTCATTTCCTCATAAGCCGCAACCCCGGCTCAATTACCGGGGTAAAAAACTCGACGTGCTTTTCAGGTAGTCAAAAAACCACCTGATTATATAGCTAAACTGGGGAATCAGCTGGGACTGCTGCCAGTCCGGGCTTTTGGAAAAGCCGGTGAAGGTATCAAGGAAAAACAGCATGGCCGACACAATCAGTACGCCGCGTAATGCCCCGAAACAGACTCCCAGCACCCTGTCGGTTCCCGACAGGCCGGTTTTTTCAACCAGCGAGCCAATCACATAGTTGACTATCGCGCCGACAATCAGCGTGGCGATAAACAATGCCGCGATGGCGATTCCATTTCGAACCAGTTCGTCTTCAAAACCTGTGAACCAGACAGCAAGGAAGGAGTAATAATGACTGGCGACAAAAAATGCGCAACCCCAGGTGACGAGCGAAAGTGCTTCCCGAACGAACCCGCGGATCAGGCTGACAAGAGCCGAAAAACCAATAACCGCAATAATGACGTAATCTATCCAGACCATGAACTCTTCCAGCGACTGTGCCTCTGATCAGGCTGCATCCCTCTGCTGTCTGCCGCGTCGGCACGGGCAGCACAGGGACACAACCTGAGTTCGGGGCGAATTCTAACAGAAAAAGAAAACGTTTGCGTAGCTTTTCCTTAACCGTCCTGATGAAAACCGGGCGTGAAAAAAACCAGCGCAAAACCTGCAGAGATAACGGGAAAACAGGCTGGCCGACTCGTCCCGGCAACTGTTTGATTTACTTTGTTTTACGGGCTGCCGCCTCGCCTGAAACGGCACAACGACAGCCCGATTTCAGCGCCTGAAAGGCGCCGTCTCTTGCTGCGATAGCAACAATCTAACGTGCGCTATAAGGCTTTACCACGCCGCTCAGTCCGGAGATGCCTTTCAGCTCGCCCACGGCGGCCTGCATCTTCGCTTTTGAAGCGTCCGGCCCGACATAAACGCGGGTAATCTGGCCCTGCACCGGCGTTGACGGCACCGTAAAGGCGCGATAGCCGGAAAGGCGCAGCGAGGCGACGATTTCGTTAACCTTAGCGGCGTTCTTCAGCGCCCCCAGCTGCACGACCCACGCCTGACCTGCCGGCGCGCTCTCCTGCTGTACGGGCTTCGGCTCCGGTTTCGGTTCCGGTTTGGTTTCCGGCTTCGCTACCGGCTTAGGTTCCGCCTTCGGCTTCTCTACGGGTTTTGGCTGCGCTTTGGGTTTTTCGACCGGTTTTTCCGTCACAACATGACTTACCGGCGGCGGCGACACCACGGTCGGCTGGTTGCCCGCCTGCGGCGCGGTAGAGCCGCTTTCAGCCTGCGAGGTATTTTCATTGGTCTGGCCCGCTATCGCTGTGCCCGCGCCTTCCGGCGGCTGGGCTGGCAGCGACTGCGTGACCGGCGGCACCATCTCCGTTTCCTGCTGATCGCCAGGCTTAGGCACCAGCGGGATCGCGGCGAACTCTTCTTTATAGTGCTTTTTCTTACCGTCCAGCAGGCCCGGCAGCACGATAACGCCCAGCGCCACGATGATCACCGTTCCGACCAAACGATTTTGAAACTTACTTGCCACTGCCACTCTCCGTTTCCATCGTTTCCATTACCTGCGCTACGGTGTGGAAAGAACCGCACACCAGCACGATATCCTGCGGCCCGGCCTGTCGCCGCGCCTGGTCAAACGCCGCCGCCACGCTGGCACAGGCCTGCGCGCCCGGCAAATGCGCCAGCAGCTGCTCCGCGCTTGCGCCTCGTGGCCCTGCCAGCGGCGCGCAGTACCAGTAGTCGACCTGCGGCGCCAGGCAGGCCAGCGTCCCGGCGATATCTTTGTCGTGCAGCATGCCGACCACCGCATGGACCTTTCCGGCTTTCGGCAGCTCGCCCAGGCGTTCGGCCAGGTAGCCAGCCGCATGAGGATTATGCGCGACATCCAGAATAATGCGCGGCGATTGTGCAACGGTCTGAAAACGACCGGGCAAAATCGCTTTGTCCAGCTCGTAAAGCGTGGCGTCATCAACTTTTAACGATGATGCGCGCAGCGCGGCCAGCGCGGTGGCGGCATTCGGCAGCGGCACCTGCGGCATCGGCAGGCCGTTCAGCGTGCCCCGCGCGTCGGTAAAGCTCCAGTCGTGCCCGCCAACGCGGTAAGACCAGTCGCGACCACGCTTCAATAACTGCGCGCCCAGCTCATCGGCCACTTCGCCAATGGTATGCGGCATATCAGGTTCGCCAACGATAGCAGGCTTGCCGCCACGAAAGACGCCCGCTTTTTCGCGGCCAATGCTTTCACGATCCGGGCCAAGCCAGTCGGTATGATCGAGCGCGATGCTGGTGATTACCGATACGTCGGCATCCACGATATTGGTCGCGTCCAGGCGGCCACCCAGCCCCACTTCCAGGATCACCACATCAAGCTGCGCACGCTTAAACAGCCAGAGCGCGGAAAGCGTACCGTACTCGAAATAGGTCAGCGAAGTGTCGCCGCGCCCTTTTTCAATATCGGCAAATGAGGCGGTATGCTCCGCTTCGGCCAGCTCAAGCCCCTGAATGCGCACGCGTTCGGTATAGCGCACCAGGTGCGGCGAGCTGTAGACGCCGACGCGATAGCCGGCGGCCATCAGCAGCGTTTCCAGCGTCCGGCAGGTGGTGCCTTTGCCGTTGGTGCCGGCGACGGTAAAAACAAACGGAGCAGGTTTAAGAAGGTCAAGCCGTGCGGCGACGCGCTGAACGCGCGCCAGCCCGAGTTCGATAGCCTGAGAATGCAGATTCTCAAGATAATGAAGCCACGTGGCCAGAGGCGACGTGGCTTGAGGAAGAGTATCCATGTATCCCGTTCACAAGTTACGGTTCATTGGTGAAAGGGCGACGCGCGCCCTTTCGGACATCGGTCAGGCTTCAGGGCTTTGCGGCGCCTCTTCCACCTCTGGCACGCGCTCTTCCTGCGGCGCCGGCAGATTCATCATCTTCGCCAGCACGGAGGCGAGCTTAAAGCGCATCACCGGACGGCGCACGATCATGTCGATAGCGCCCTTCTCGATTAAAAATTCGCTGCGCTGGAAGCCCGGCGGCAGTTTTTCACGCACGGTCTGTTCGATCACGCGTGGGCCGGCAAAGCCAATCAGCGCTTTAGGCTCGGCGATGTTCAGATCGCCCAGCATGGCGAAGCTGGCGGAAACGCCGCCCATGGTCGGATCGGTCAGCACGGAGATATAAGGCAGACCGCGCGCCTGCATTTTCGCCAGCGCGGCGCTGGTTTTCGCCATCTGCATCAGCGACATCAGCGCTTCCTGCATACGGGCGCCGCCGGAGGCGGAGAAGCAGATCAGCGGGCAGTTGTCTTCCAGCGCCTGCTCAACGGCACGCACAAAGCGAGCGCCAACCACGGAGCCCATCGAGCCGCCCATAAAGGAGAACTCAAACGCGGCCGTCACAACCGGCATGCCGTGCAGCGTGCCTTTCATCACAATCAGCGCGTCTTTCTCGCCGGTGTCTTTCTGCGCCGCGGCCAGACGATCCTTGTATTTTTTGGAATCCCGGAACTTGAGCACATCTTTCGGTTCCAGCTCGCTGCCCAGTTCGGTCATCGAACCTTCGTCCAGCAGGCTGTGCAGACGGTCACGTCCGTGCATACGCATATGGTGATCGCATTTCGGGCAAACTTCCAGATTGCGTTCCAGCTCGGCACGGTAGAGAACCTGGCCGCAGCTGTCGCATTTGGTCCAGACGCCTTCCGGAATGCTGGCTTTGCGCGATGGGGTGATTGTGCTCTTGTTGAGAATTCTTTCAATCCAGCTCATTGATGACCTGTTATGTTGTTTATTGTGCTAAATCAGATACTTAACACAGATTATCGCCTGAGAATTAGGCGGTATTACATCATAAAACCGTTTTGCGCGCTACCAATTCGTCAACGGCCCGCGTTTCCCTTTTGCGCCACCGCGCACGGGCGGGCCGGGCTGTTTATTTATCATGCCGCGAAGCGGTCAGCAACGACCATGAAAACGTATTTTATGAGCAAAAGCATCAGGAAGGAACTCGTCCGCCGCCGCTACCGGCGGACGGACGATAACAGAGAGGCTATTGCGGCTTCTGCTGACGCGCCGCGCGGCGATGACGTAACACTTCCACCACGCCTGGCAGAACCGAAACCAGAATAATAGCGACGATCAGATAGTGCAGATTTTGCTGGATAGCAGGCAGGTTGCCGAAGAAGTAGCCGGCATAAGAGAACAGCACCACCCAAAGAATACCGCCCGCCACGTTGAACAGCGCAAAATGGCGATAGGACATTTTGCCCATACCGGCGACGAACGGCGCAAAGGTGCGGACTATCGGCACAAAGCGCGCCAGGATAATCGTTTTGCCGCCGTGACGCTCATAGAACTGATGCGTTTTATCCAGGTAGCTGCGGCGGAAAACTTTTGAGTTCGGATTGCTGAACAGCTTATTGCCGAACAGGCGTCCGATGGTGTAATTCACCGCATCGCCGACAATCGCCGCCACGCAAAGCAGCAGCGCCATCACGTGCACGTTCAGCGCGCTGTCCGGGATAGCCGCCAGCGCACCCGCCACAAACAGCAGCGAATCGCCGGGCAGGAAAGGCGTCACCACCAGCCCCGTCTCGCAAAACAGAATCAAAAACAAAATGGCATAAATCCAGACGCCATACTGTGCAACCATCGCCTGCAGATGCACATCAATGTGCAAAATAAAGTCGATGACGGTGTGAATCACTTCCATACAGGTTCCTTAATGCGTTAATCCTCGAGGAATAGCGGCCCCATCGGCGGACGGGGTAAATCATAACGTTCCGGGTAATCGACCGCGACCAGATAAAGCCCTTCGGCCCGCGCCGTTGCCGCCGCCAGCGTGCGATCTTTCGCCGCCAGCAGCTCGGCCATCCAGCTTTCCTGCTGATTTCCACAGCCTATTTCCATCAGGCTACCGACAATGTTGCGCACCATATGGTGCACAAAAGCGTTGGCTTTGATATCCACCACCACGTAAGCCCCGTGACGGCTGACATTAAGGTGTATGACGTTGCGCCAGGGCGTGCGTGACTGGCACTGCACCGCGCGAAAAGAGGTAAAGTCGTTTTCGCCCAGCAGCGCCTGCCCTGCCCGCTGCATTTTTTCCACATCCAGCGGATGGTAAAAATGCGTTACGCCGCCGTGCAAAATCGCCGGACGCAGACGACGGTTATAGATGACGTAACGATAGCGCCGCGCCGTGGCGCTGAAGCGGGCGTGAAAATCGTCCGCAACCGGCTTCACCCAGCGCACGGCGATATCGTCCGGCAGGTTGGCGTTGACGCCCAGCGTCCAGGCGGCATCTTTACGCAGCGAGGTAGTTTCAAAATGCACCACCTGGCCAGTACCGTGCACGCCCGCATCGGTTCGGCCTGCGCAGAACACCACCACCGGATGATCGGCCACCTTAGAGAGCGCTTTTTCCAGCTTCTCCTGCACGCTTCTGACTTCCTGCTGCCGCTGCCAGCCGTAATAGCGGCTGCCGTCATACTCAATGCCCAGCGCCAGTTTGTACGTTTGCGGCGCCGACATTACCAGAAGTACTCCTGTACCAGTTTCTCAGCGGTTTTCACCGCCATCAGCGCGCCGCCAAAGCGTAC
This sequence comes from Erwinia sp. TECH1, assembly GCF_054057575.1. Classification (NCBI taxonomy): domain Bacteria; kingdom Pseudomonadati; phylum Pseudomonadota; class Gammaproteobacteria; order Enterobacterales; family Erwiniaceae; genus Erwinia; species Erwinia sp. TECH1. The sequence continues at coordinate 3,339,948 of NZ_JBSRZK010000001.1, forward strand.
GTTGTCCGCTACCGACCAGAATTGCAGCAGCTCCGGGATGCCGTAATCGTTGCGCACGCAGCCCAGGCTGAGCAGTGCGCTGCCCGATGCGTCGCCGACCTGCGTCGGATAGTCGTTTTCATCGGAAAGCGCGATATCTTCCGCCTGCATCAGCGCTTCGCGCGCCTCTTCCGCCGACATCGGGCGCAGGTTTTCCACGTGCACAATTTGCGCGTTGCCGTAAAAAACCGGCGCCTGAACGGTGGTGACCGAAATCGGCAGCCCTTCATCCTGCAGCACTTTACGCACCTGATCGATCAGGCGGCGCTCCTGCAGCACGCTGCCTTCGGCGTCCGGCAGCAGCGGCAGCATGTTGAAAGCCAGCTGGCGACCGAAGAAGTTCTCTTCCGCCGGCATCCCGTTCAGCAGCCGCGCGCTTTCGCCCGCCAGCGAGTCCACAGCGGCCTTGCCGTGTGCCGAAGCGGCAATCAGGCTGGTCACCTGCAAACGGCTCAGGCCCGCCTGATCCACCAGCGGTTTGATCGCGCAGAGCAGCTGGCTGGTGACGCTGTCGGCCACGCTGATGATATTGCGGTTGCGGTAGTCGGCCAGCACCTGCGGGTTCACGTCCGGCACCACCAGCGGCACGTCCGGCTCCAGCGCGAAAAGATCGCTGCTGTCGATCACCAGGCAGCCCGCGCTCGCGGCTTCTTCGGCATAGCGCGCCGAGGCTTCGCGACCGGCGGCGAAAAAGGCCAGCTGCACCTGCGACCAGTCGAACTCGCTGGCGTTGTTAACCAGCAGCGTTCTGCCTTCAAAACGCAGGTTTTCGCCCGCGCTGCGTTCGCTCGCCAGCAGATACAGCTCACCAACCGGGAACTGACGCTCGGCCAGTAATTCCAGTACTGCTCCCCCTACTGCGCCTGTCGCGCCCAGTAGCGCAATATTCCAGCCGTCAGACATGTTGGTTTACTCCAGATAATGTACATAAAAAACAGAGGGCGGTGACGACACCGCCCGACGATTCAGAATTGTTCGTAGCGGGCGTCGCGCCCTTACGTGGGGGCGCGCCGCCTGAAATTTTTAGCAATCGGCCTGCCAGTACGCGCTGAAACCCAGCGCCGACAGCAGCGTCGCGGTGCTTTCGCTATTGCACTGCACGCGCAGCGAAGACCATTCGCGACGTTCCAGATAATTTTTACGCAGGCGATCGAATTCACCCGGTACGGCCGCCACTTTTCGCAGCGGCGCGTCGTCGCGGCGCACATCATACACCAGATGCACCAGTCTTTTCAGCGTCGGCTGATCCAGTTCGCCGCGCAGCGTGATCTGACCAAACTCCGGCGCGGGCAGCAGGGTTTCCAGCGCCACCTGCTGCGGGTTGCCTAAAAACTGCGTCCAGGCTTCAAATACCTGGGTGGTGCCGCGCGCTTTCCCTTCCAGGGTGTAGCCCGCGATATGGGCGGTGGCGATATCCACTTTTTCCAGCAGCGGCAGGGAAAGCTCCGGCTCCGGCTCCCACACGTCCAGCACCACGCTGAGATCGCGGCGCGTTTCCAGCACCTTCAGCAGCGCCTGATTGTCCACTACCGGCCCACGGCAGGCGTTGATCAGAATAGCGTTGGGTTTCAGCGCCCGCAGCAGCGCCTCGTCGGCCAGATGCAGCGTTTTGTAGGCGCCCTGCTTAAACAGCGGCGTGTGGAAGGTCAGGATATCGGCTTCCGCCACCAGCTGTGAAAGCGGCAGGAAGTCCCCTTCGTCGCCTCGATCGGCACGCGGAGGATCGCAAAGCAAAGTGCGGATCCCCAGCGCGGCAAGACGAGCCTGCAGGCGCCCGCCGACGTTGCCGACGCCGACAATGCCGACGGTGCGATCTTTCAGCGCGAAGCCGTCGCGTTCCGCCAGCAACAGCAGCGCAGAGAAAACGTATTCCACCACGGCGATGGCGTTACAGCCCGGTGCCGCCGAAAAAGCGATCCCCTGTTGTTGCAGAAAAGCCTCATCAATATGATCGGTGCCTGCCGTGGCCGTGCCGACAAATTTTACCGGCTTGCCGTTTAACAGCTCCGCATTGACTTTGGTCACGGAGCGCACCATCAGGCCGTCAGCGTCATCCAGCTCGGCCTGCGGGACGGGACGGCCGGGAACGGCCACTACATCGCCCGTGCGGCTAAACAGTTCGCGCGCATAGGGCATGTTTTCATCAACGAGAATTTTCACAATCGGGGTTCCTGCTCGGTAACAGTGAGGGACGTTATTCTGCCATAAAGCCGGGAAAGGGATAAGCCCGTGGTGCGGCGAGCCAATAAGCCGCCCTATTTAAAGATCATTTTTGCATAAGGGTTTTTGCGACAGGCCGCCAGCCGCTGGTAAAATGCCAGGCTAACACGTAAGTCCGTAACGGCCAGCGTTAAATGATTGAGTCCTTGAAGCATTATCGGCTACTGATTGATGCGTGTAATCAGCACGCGGGTGTTGTGACAGGCTTTGTCCTGACACACTTCGCTAAACCACAGCTGGCCGCTGTCGCCCACCATTACGCCCTGATCCCTGGCGAACAGATCTTCATATTTCTGCGCGATAATGACGCGGCTTAAATCAGGCGTGAATACGCTGCCGTAGTGCTTCTTTAACATTGCCGCAGTGCGATAGGTTTTCGCTTTCCCTTTTAAACCGACCTCAAGCGGATAAGCAATCATCGTCGCCACTTTGGCTTTGTCTTTTGCCGCCACCGCCTGTTGCAGTTCGCCAAGAAAATCCTGGTATTTCTGATGGGAGCCAAACAGAACATCCAGACGCTGATCCACTTCCTGCGTGGTGGCTGCATAAACGTTCCCCATGCCGAGAAACAGGGATAGCAGCAGAATAGCCAGCCGGGTATACATAAAATTCTCCTTGAAAAGCGGCCTGTGCGCCGCGCTAACTTTAGGCTTAAGTCGGCAGCCACGTCAAAGACAGAGCGCGGTCAAGGGCGATCGAAAATGGCCGCCAGCGACGCCTCTTCCAGCTGTTGATACAGCGAAAACTCGTCGATAACCGCGCAGCCCAGCGCCTGCTCAAAGGCCAACTGATTGGGATGGCCCTTGCCCGCTGCTCCCCTTTCGCTGCCCAGGTTCGACTGGAAAATGCCCGCGGCGCTGACCGGCAGAAAATCTTCATAAACCACTGGCCTGGCCTCTATGGTGCCGTCGTCGATCAGGCTTTGCAGCTGCTCACGGCTGGCCTGCTCCGGCAGCGTCGCGCCCGCCGACAGCCGATAGCTAAAATAGCCCAGCTTCTGCCGACGCAGCTCGTGCATATCATCCGGGAAAGCGGCAAAGTTCGCGGCCAGCCCGGCGGCTTTATCCCCCGCCGTCGGCTGTTGCAAAAGCCGATCGTAAAGCGCACGGCCTGCGGGCGTCAGCGCCAGCCCGCGCTGCTCGATTTCACCAAAGCGCGCGGTGTGCCTGCCCTCGCTGTTGTCGGTAAAGGTGATTTTTTCGCTCAGCGCCTTAAAGCTGGTCTGACGCAGCAGAATGGGCACGCGACGCGGCGGCGGCCCTTCAATGCTCTCTTTCGGCACGATCTGATAAGCGGGCATCTGCCGCTGCACGGCGTCAATATCCAGCGTGCGCGGCGTAAGGTGGTTAATGTGCGGCCCTTTAAAAGAAACCACGTCCGCAATCAGGCGGTGCTGATCCAGCAGCGACTGATAAGTTGCCCCGTCCACCTGCGCTTCGCTGTGCCACTGAAAGGTTTTCAGCGCTTCGGCGACAAACTCATCCGCCTGTGCGGCGGTTAAGCCTTGCTGAGCATGGCCGATCTCAAGCAGTTCCAGCAGACGCGGCGTAAAGATATTCCGCTGGTCGAGGATCTGGCTCACCTTCTGCTTCAGTCCGTCATCATCGATCAGCTCCAGGCGCAGCAGCGAGGTAAACACGCGGAAAGGATTATATTGCAGCGAACGCGCGTCGACGGGGCGGAAAGCGGTAGCGTGCACCGGCACGCCTGCCGCAGAAAGATCGTAATAGCTGACCGGATACATGCCCATTACCGCAAACAGTCGGCGCATGGTCGCCAGCTCCTGCGCTTTGCCAAGGCGGATAGCGCCGTGCCGTTCAACGGCCAGCCGGTTCAGCTCCGGCGCGCTGTCGGCGTCCGCAAAGGTCTCGGGATGGGCCTGCAAATAGCGGGCGTTCACCTCTTTCACTAACTGCAACAGCGTGCGGTACTGCGGCACTTCCTGCTGGTACATCAGCGACATCGCTTTGGAAAAGGCGTCGCGGATCGCATCGGGCGAACTAAACCGGGTCATAGTCTGGCCTTATGATAGAGGGCGCCTAAACAGCGAAAACCTTTCTTCAAGCATAGCGCCCGGCGGCCGGTTATTCGCCCTGTTTTTCGCCTGTTTGCGCGGTGTGGCGACGGCCACTAACAAAGCCATTCGCAGGAATGGCTCAGACTGCTGACAAAGCCAGAGGGTTCGTACGGCCTGGATTTTTTGCCGCGAAACGGCAGCTTCACAGCAGCAGAGGCTGAACGGCCAGCCGTTCGCGCATGGATGCGCGAAACGAGCCCCCGTGGACGAGTTGTTCCGGCCTCCGCTGCTTTTCACCGGCCTGAACGCGACTTGATGACAGAGGATGATTTTGTCAGCAACCTCCGTTAACGCATCGTTTGCACCTCGCGAGGCTGCATTTTGCCGCTGCCGATTTTTTGCGTCTGCGCCGTGCGCCTGCGCGTGACAATAAAACTCAGCATCAGCACGATAGCGGCCACGGCGGCGGTCATCAGCGTTTCATAACGATAATCGGGCGAAATAAACATATAGCCCAATACCACCAGAATAATGCCGATGGTAAACAGCGTCAGCCACGGAAACAGCCACATCTTAAATTCCGGCGTCCGGCCGCTGCGTTCCAGCCTGCGGCGCATAATCAGCTGGGAAACGGCGATAACCAGATAGACCAGCAGCGCGATGGCGCCGGTGGTGGAAAGCAGAAAGTCGAAAACCCTGCCGGGAAAAGCGTAGTTAGCGAAACAGCCTGCAAAACCGGCCAGCGTTGAGCTGAGTACGGCAACGCGGGGCACGCCGCCGGCGGAAATTCGCGCGCCGGCCTGCGGCGCATCACCACGCTGCGCCAGCGAGTAAAACATGCGGGAGGCGGTATACAGCCCGGAGTTCATGCAGCTGCATACGGCGATAAACACTACCGAGCTGACCAGGATACCCGCGCCCGGCAGATGCAGCACGTTCAGCGCGTATTGAAAGGTTCCCTGTTCTTTCAGTTGTGGATCGTTCCAGGCGACCAGCGACACCACCAGGAAAATCGACAGCAGATAGAACAAGGCAATACGGTAAACCACCAGGTTAGTCGAGCGCCGGATCTGCTGCCCCGGATCCTTTGTCTCGGCGGCGGCAATGGTCACGATTTCCGCGCCAAAGAAGGAGAAGATGGTGATCAGCACGCCGGAAAGCACCGCGCCGCCGCCGTGTGGCATAAAGCCGCCGCTATCCCACAGGCGCGACACGCCGCTGACGTGTGCCAGAGGCCAGTAGCCCGCGACCGCCGCGATGCCCACCGCGATAAAAGCCAGGATAGCCACCACTTTAATCAGGGAAAACCAGAATTCAAACTCGCCGAAGTTTTTCACGTTGAAAAGATTGGTGCAGGTCAGCAGAGTCATAATAGAGAGTGTGTAAACCCAGGCGGGCACGGCGGGTAAAGCGGTATGAAGGATGTTCGCGCCGGCTATCGCCTCCACCGGGATCACCAGCACCCAGAACCACCAGTAGAGCCAGCCAATGGTAAAGCCTGCCCAGGGGCCAAGCGCCCGTGAAGCGTAGGTGGAAAAGGAGCCGGAGTCAGGCTGCATAACCGCCATTTCTCCCAGCATTCTCATCACCAGCAGCACCAAAAAACCCGTTAATATATAAGAAATTAAGATAGCCGGCCCTGCGGTGGCAATGGCGCTGGCAGAGCCGATAAACAGACCGGCGCCGATAATCCCGGCGATGGAAATCATGGTGACCTGGCGACTGGATAACCCATCGCCCAGCGTGGATGGCGGTTTTGCTGAATAACTCATCGTAATTCCTGCCTTAGCGTAGTGGACGTTAGCGCTTAGCTCGTGCAAATTCCTTTTTTCAGTTTCGCCGTCATAAAACTGTCATTTCCTGAATTAATTCTGAACGTTGCCGAAAAAGGAGTAAAAGGCTTCAGGCCGTTTTGCCATAGCCTTTTCTTATTTCCGCCTGGAGGGTTTTACGCAGTGACGCTTTACTATGCAGAGAAGAGGCAGGAGAAAAATCAGGCAGCGGTAATAAAGGTTATTTATTTGTAGCCGCAGACGGGTACACTCTCGGCTCTTATTACTGATTCAGGCTCGACAATGAATTTTCTTTATCCTTTGATGGCGGTGTTGATCTGGTCGTTTAACGCCATCGTCAGCAAAGTCTCGGCGAACGTTATCGATCCTGCCGCTATTTCCTTTTATCGCTGGCTGATAGCGCTGGTGGCGCTGACGCCCTTCGTGCTGCCTGCGGTATGGCGCAACCGGACGCAGGTCAGGCAGCAGTGGTGGCGGCTGCTGACGCTGGGTCTGCTCGGCATGGTGCTTTATCAAAGCCTTGCCTACTATGCCGCGCACAGCGTCAGCGCGCTTTCGATGGGTATTCTGGTTTCGCTGATCCCTCTGCTGACCGTGCTGATCAGCATTGTGCTGCTGAAAGTGGCGCCCACGCTGGGCATTCTTATCGGCAGCGTGCTCTCTTTTGGTGGGCTGGTGTGGCTGATTAGCCAGGGCAGTCCCGAACGGCTGCTGACGCAGGGCATGGGCACGGGCGAGCTGATGCTGTTTGCCGCTTCCACCTCTTACGCGCTGTATGGCGTGCTGACCCGTCGCTGGGCGATCCCGCTGCCAAACTGGCAAAGCCTGTACGTGCAAATTGTGTTTGGCGTCATACTGCTGCTGCCGGGCTTTTTACTGGCAAAAGACGTGGCGCTGAACGCGCATAACCTGCCGCTGGTGCTGTTTGCCGCGCTTCCGGCTTCTATTCTTGCGCCGTTTTTATGGATCCAGGGCGTGATGCGCATGGGTGCCAGCACCGCCTCGATTTTTATGAATCTGACGCCTGTCTTTACAGCAGTTATCGCCGTGCTTTTTCTGCATGAAAAGCTGCACAGCTATCACTTTATCGGCGGCGGCGTCACGTTATGCGGCGTGATCCTGGCGCAGCGGCTGCGTACGCCGCTGCGGATCGGCAAAACAGCGCGCGCGACGGCGGATCCCTGAAAAATAATCCGCCGCGCGGCGCGCCGCTACTACCTATCGCGTAACGGGATTGTTATCATAGCCAATCCCCCTTTTTTCCGGCGCTTTCCGGACAGTGTTGAGTTAAGGATTTTGCCATGCAACCTCTTAATGGCCCAGGCGCGCCATTACCCGGCGAACGAGCGACGGTCGCTGATACCGGCCGAACCGGACCGGGCGATCAGCCGCTGACCCCTGCTCAGCGCACCACGCTGGAAAGGCTGATTGTCAAAATCATGTCGCTCAGTTCGCTAAAGGCCCCGGAGCTATGGGCCGGACTGCGTCATGAAGTGGGCGTGAAGAACGATGCCGGTCTGCTGGCGCGTCATTTTCCGGCGGCGGAGCAGTTTCTTAATACGCGGCTTGCGCAGGTGCAGAACACGCACGCCACCCGACAGCTGTTTCAGCAGCTGAGCGATTTGCTGCCTGCGGGCAATAATCGCCAGGCGGTAAGCGATTTTATCCGGCAGCAGTTTGGTCATACGGTGCTCAGCTCGCTGAATCCCGATCAGCTGCGCCAGGTGCTGACCATGCTGCAAAACGGCCAGATGGCGATCCCGCAGCCGCAGCAGAACCGCGTCACCGATCGCTCGCTGCTGCCGGCGGAGCACCACGCGCTCAATCAGCAGGTCGCTCGCCTGGCTGCCGTTACCGGCGAACAGCCGGTGAAGCTGTGGACTTCCGTGCTGAAGGTGGTCAACCTGCACAGCGGCGATCCCATTCCTTCACGCCTGTTCCCGCTGCTGACCCAGTATCTTCAGGTTAGCCAGACGCTGAGCCAGCAGCCTGCCCCGACGCTGCATACGCTTCTCGCCTCGCTGAAGGTGCCTTCCGATCATGCAGAGCAGCGCATGCTGGAGGAGGCCAGCCAGCAGCGCTTCCAGCTGCCGCCGCAGGCGATCCTTACCGCAGCCCAGGCGCAGGATTTGATGAATCTGCTGTTTGCGCGGCGGGCCGAACGGCTGAAGGAGATGCCGCTGGCCGACAGCGAGATCCATCCGCAGCCGATTATTTCCGGCTACGTGCCGCCGGTGCTAAGGCCGCTGGCGACGCGTCCGGCCGTAACAGCTTTTGCCGCGCTGGTGCTGTTTATTTTTCTGCTGTGGCTGTTCCTTTAGGCTTAACAGCCGCACGCCTGTAAATCCTGTTGCGGCCAGCTGCCCGCTTCTTCTCCTTGCGCGACCGGATGACGGTCGCGCAGCCAGAAATCCAGCCCGCCAATCAGCTCTTTAACCCGCAGTCCCGCCGAGGCCAGTTTCCATGCGCCTTTGGTCGAGCCGTTGCAGCCAATGCCGTCACAGTAGGTCACGTAAACTTTGCTGCCGTCCAGCGCCGCCAGCGTTTCTGCGCTCATGGTGCGGTGAGGAAAGCTTATCGCGCCGGGAATATGCGCGGTCTGATACTGCTCTGCCGCACGGGTATCGATCACCACGATATCGGTAATGCCGTTGGCGAGATCCTGCGCCAGATCCCAGGCATCGCTGTAGTAAGCCAGCTTTTCGCGTAGCCATGCTTCGCTGCGTGCGGCGTCAGGCGGTGGAAATTGTAAAACGGCGGACAGGGTCATCATGTGTACTCCTTTGCTTAAGGTCTGCCTGATGATAGGGTAAAACGGCCTTAAAAAGGATACCCATTTTAATCAGGTGATAAGACCATTATGCCGCTGACCAACGTGCCCTTAATCCAGCTGTTCGCCTCGCAGCAGGCCCGCACCCGACGGGACAGGCTATGCGCCGCCTTGCGTCAGCTCATCACCGATGGCACGCTGCGGCAAGGCGAGCGGCTACCCTCTTCCCGGCTGCTTGCCGTCGATCTGTCGCTGTCCCGAGTGACGGTGGAAGCGGCCTATGCGCAGCTGGAAAGCGAAGGCTGCCTGCTGCGGCACAGCGGCAAAGGCACTTTCGTCGCCGCCGATCTGCCGGTGCCGCGACGCCCCACGCCAGCGTCATCGACAGCGGCTCCCGCGCTCTCGTCACGCGGCAGCAACATTGTCGCCTCTGGCGGCTGCGACGATCCGCTTTTTCCCCTGGCTTTTGCCGCCGGTTCGCCGGATCTGCGGGCTTTTCCTCACGCTATCTGGCGGCGGCTGGTGGCGCAGCGGCTGCGCCATACGCCGGAAAAAATGATGGACTATGGCGCGCCACAGGGGCTGGCTGAACTGCGTGAAGCGGTGGCGCGTTATCTTGCCCAGGCGCGCGGCGTGCGCTGCGATGCCGGGCAAATTATCATCCTGACCAGCTCTCAGCAGGCGTTGCAGATGCTGGCGATGCTGCTGTGCGATCCGGGCGATGCCGTCTGGCTGGAAGAGCCGGGCTATCGCGGCGCTTATCATGCTTTCAACAGCGCGGGCGCGACCATCGGCACGCTGGAGCTGGACGACGAGGGCGCAAAAATACCCGACCGGCCGGCGGCGAAGCTGATCTACCTGACCCCATCCCATCAGTATCCCACCGGCGCGACCATGAGCCTGACGCGTCGTCTGGCCTGGCTGGCGTACGCGCGCGCCCACGGTAGCTGGCTGATTGAGGATGACTACGACAGCGAATTTTATTACGGCGCACAGCCTGCGCCCGCGCTTCAGGGGCTGGATAAGGCCGGGCGCGTGCTCTACCTCGGCACCTTTTCCAAAACGCTGTTCCCTTCCCTGCGGCTGGCTTATCTGGCGGTGCCGCCCGCGCTGGTTGACGCCTGCTGCCGGATGCGCAGCGTGATGGACGGACACAGCGCGCAGCTGATGCAGGCGGTGACGGCGGATTTTCTCGATCGCGGCCATTTTCAGGCGCATCTGCGGCTGATGCGCAAACTTTACGGCAGCCGCCGCGAACTGCTGCTGACAGAGCTGGCGACAAAGCTGGGAGACAGGCTGCATCCGCTGAGCCACCAGCATGGGCTACAGCTGACGGCCACGCTGCCGGACGGCGGCGAAAAAAAATTAACGCGTCAGGCTTTGCAGGCAGGCCTGGTGCTGCCGCGCCTGTCGCCCCTGTATCAGGGAGATGCGCAGCAGGAAGGCTGGCTGCTGGGTTTTTCCGCCCTGGCGCCAGCAGAGATTGTCAGCGCGGTGGAAAAGCTGGCCCGTGTTTTTGCAGGCTAACGGCTTCCGCTTTCTCACGCGTTTTCTGACTGACGCGGCCTTCGCCATTCAGCCCGCGCGAAACGGTGGATGTCCCTGCGCCCTCAGCCGGGCGATATGCCTGATGATCATCCGGCTACAACGCTTCTGTGATTACGGCGGAGTGGGAAGGTTAACGTATTTGACGCTAACGCCTGGCCTTACGGCATGGCTGCTAACCTTTGTCTCTGGCGAGGCTTATCTTATACATCGGCATACTGCGGCCATAAAAAAAGGATGCCCTTGCGGAGCATCCTTTTATGAAATTGCTTACTGATTACAGCTTGCGCATCACCAGCGTGGCGTTGGTGCCGCCGAAGCCGAAGCTGTTGGACATCACGGTAGTCAGCTGCTGCTCGGTTGGTTTGGTCACGATGTTCAGACCTTCCGCCGCCGCATCCAGCTCTTCAATGTTGATGCTTGGCGCGATAAAGCCGTGCTCCAGCATCAGCAGCGAGTAAATAGCTTCCTGCACGCCCGCCGCACCCAGAGAGTGGCCGGTCATGGCTTTGGTGGCCGACATCGCCGGCGTGTTGTCGCCGAAGACTTCGCGGATGGCGCCCAGCTCTTTCACATCGCCTACCGGCGTAGAGGTGCCGTGCGTGTTCAGATAGTCAATCGGCGTATCCAGGCCGTGCATAGCCAGACGCATACAGCGTGCTGCGCCCTCGCCTGATGGCGCTACCATGTCTGCGCCGTCGGAGGTGGCGCCGTAGCCAACCACTTCTGCGTAGATGTGCGCGCCGCGAGCCAGCGCGTGCTCCAGCTCTTCCACAACAACCATGCCGCCGCCGCCTGCGATAACAAAGCCGTCGCGGCTGTTGTCATAGGTACGGGACGCTTTTTCCGGCGTTTCGTTATATTTGGTGGACAGCGCACCCATCGCATCGAACTCGCAGGACATTTCCCAGCACAGCTCTTCGCCGCCGCCTGCAAATACCACATCCTGTTTGCCCAGCTGGATCTGCTCAACGGCGTTGCCGATGCAGTGTGCCGAGGTCGCGCAGGCGGAGCTGATGGAGTAGTTTACGCCGTGGATTTTGAACGGGGTCGCCAGGCAAGCGGAAACGCCGGACGCCATCGCTTTGGTCACCATATAAGGGCCGACGCCGCGCAGGCCTTTGGCGCGCATTCCGTCAACGCTGGCTACCTGGTTGATCGGCGAGCCGCCGCCGGAACCGGCCACCAGACCCACGCGCGGGTTGTTCTGGTATTGTTCAACGGTCAAACCGGAATCTTTTACCGCTTCCAGCATAGAAATATAGGCATAAATGGACGCATCACTCATAAAACGCAGGGTTTTGCGATCGATGAGGCTGGAGATTTCGTCTTTATCGAGTTTGACGTTGCCCCAGACGTGACTACGCATACCGGAATCTTTCAGCTCCTGAGAGAAGGTAATGCCGGAGCGGCCTTCACGCAGGGATGCAAGGACTTCCTGTTGGTTATTACCAATGCTGGAAACGATACCCAGGCCAGTAATCACTGCACGTTTCATTCAATACCTCGTTAACTACTTATATTAGGATTCGACACGCACTTTAGCGTACAGTTGTAAGCCGAACAAGTCCAACCAGCGCCTGATTTTTGTAAATTTGCGTAGGCGTACCCCCAGAGTTACAATCGCCGCACCGCGAGATAACTGAGCTTTTGCCGTGAACAGCGCCCCAATAGAGTATGCAGAACTAAGCTGGAATGAACAGGGTACACCTGTATCCCGAACCTTTGGCGACGTCTATTTTTCCGACGCAAACGGCCTGGAGGAAACGCGTCACGTGTTTCTTGGCGGCAACGGCTTGCCCGACCGTTTTGCGCACCATTCTCGCGACCTGTTTATCACGGCGGAAACCGGTTTTGGCACCGGCCTGAATTTTTTAACGCTCTGGCAGGCTTTCGAGCGCTTTTGCGCCGAGCAGCCGCAGGCTCGTTTGCAGCGCCTGCACTTTATCAGCTGTGAAAAGTATCCGCTCAGCGTCAACGATCTCGCCAGCGCGCATCAAAGCTGGCCTGAACTGGCAGCATACGCGCGCGCGCTGCGCGAACAGTGGCCAGCCGCCCTGCCCGGCTGTCACCGGCTGCTGCTGGCCGAGGGTCGCGTCACGCTCGATCTCTGGTTCGGCGATATTAACCAGCTGATCCCGACCTTCGATGACAGCCTCAATCATCAGGTCGACGCCTGGTTTCTGGATGGCTTTGCGCCGTCGAAAAATCCTGACATGTGGACGCCGGCACTGTTCGCCTGCATGGCGAAAATGGCGCGTCCCGGCGGCACGCTGGCCACCTTTACCTCGGCAGGCTTTGTGCGGCGCGGATTGCAGGAGGCGGGTTTTACCGTCGGCAAGCGTAAAGGCTTTGGCCCCAAACGGGAAATGCTGGCGGGCGTGCTGGAGAACGCTATCGACGCGCCAGCCGAAGCGCCGTGGTATCACCGTCCGGCGGCGGAAGGCGACGACATTGCGGTAATCGGCGGCGGCGTGGCCAGCGCGCTGCTGGCGCTGGCGCTGCTGCGTCGCGGTAAAAAAGTCACGCTCTACAGCGCCGACGGCGAACCGGCCCGGGGCGCTTCCGGCAACCGCCAGGGCGCGCTTTATCCGCTGCTGAACCATCACGATCCGGCGCTGGCGCGCTTTTTTCCGGCCGCATTTACCTTTGCCCGTCGTGTTTACGATAGCCTGCCGGTCGCGTTCGATCACGAGTGGTGTGGCGTTACCCAGCTGGGCTGGGATGAAAAAAGCGCGGACAAAATCACTAAAATGCTGACCATGCAGCTGCCGGAAACCATCGCTCGCGGTGTGGACAGGCAGGAAGCCGAAGCGCTGTGCGGGGTGGAAACCGGCTTTGGCGGCATTACCTATCCGGCTGGCGGCTGGCTCTCACCCGCCCAGCTGACGCCTGCGCTGTTTGCGCTGGCGCAGCAGCAGGGGCTGATTACGCGCTGGCATCACAGGCTGACCGCACTGACCGCAACACCGACGGGCTGGCAGCTCGATTTTGCCGATCGGCCCGCGCAGACTCACCGCAACGTGGTGCTGGCGACCGGCCACGCGCTGACCGCGCTGCCGCAGAGTGAAAAGCTGCCCGCCTATGCCGTCAGCGGCCAGGTCAGCCATATCCCGACTACGCCCGCGCTGGGCCAGCTTAAACAGGTTTTATGCTACGACGGCTATCTGACGCCGGTTAATCCGCATAATCAGCAGCACTGTATCGGCGCAAGCTATCATCGCGCCGACAGCGCTACCGCCTATCGCGAAGAAGATCAGCAGGAAAACCGCGAGCGGCTGCTCCGCTGTCTGCCGGAGGCGGAATGGCCTCGCGAAGTGGACGTTAGCGCAGGCAGCGCCCGCAACGGCGTGCGCTGCGCCACCCGCGATCATCTGCCGATGATTGGCCCGCTGCCGGACTATCAGCAAACGCTGGCGCAATACGCAGATCTGGCGCAAAACAAAGCCACGGCGCAGCCGGCGCCCCTCTGGCGCGGCCTGTTTGTGTTGGGCGCGTTAGGCTCCAGGGGATTATGCAGCGCGCCGCTGGCGGCAGAAGCGCTGGCGGCGGAGCTGTGCGGCGAACCGATCCCGCTGGACAGGCAGACGCTGGCGGCCACCCATCCTAATCGCTACTGGGTGCGCAAGCTGCTGAAAGGTAAAGCGGTGAAGGCGGCAGGCTAAAAGCCGCTGCCGCCCCGGAGGGCAGACAGGAAACCGGAGACGTCGCGTAGAGCAGACAGGAAATTGGGGATGCCGCCCAGGGCAGACTGGAAACCGGAGACGCCGGACGCATCAGGCCGCTAAAATCACGGCGGCCTTGCTTGTTGCCGACGGCGCCGTCAGGGATCAGGAGGGATGGCGCGCCTGCAGGAACAAATTATCCCACATGCCCAGCACCAGCGCCTGGTCGCGCGGCGAAAGCTCTCCGGCGTGGATCGCCGTCTCCAGGCTGTTCAGCACCTGGATTTGCAGCGCTTCCGGCGTGTGCTCGCCCGACTGCTCAATTTCGGCCACGGCCAGCGTCAGATGCCCGCGCAGATAGCCGCTGGCGAACAGCTCGTCATCGCTGGCGCTCTCCACCATGTTATCGATCAGGGCCAGGATACGCGCTTCAAATTCATCAATCATACAATTCCTTATTTACCATGCTGGTCAGAGATCTTCCGGCCAGGGAAACTGCGCTGCGGTCAGCGGCGGCGTTGAGTAGTAGCGACCCAGTTCGGTGATAAAACGGGCTGGCCGTGACGGAATTCCCTTTTCCAGATGAGCCATTACCTGCGCGTGTACCTTGCGCTGGAACGCAATGCGGTCCGGCTCGAAATCGCCATTGAGATTGTCACAACTTACGTTGAAGGGAAAGCCCGCCGCTACACAAAACAGCCATTCCAGCGCCTGCGGCCTGACCTCCACCGCTTCAAACTGGCCTTGCGTCATGGCGTCGCGGCCGTCGGGACAATACCAGTAGCCGAAATCCACCAGCTTGCGCCGCTCGGCTCCGGCGATACACCAGTGGGAGATTTCATGCAGCGCGCTGGCGTAATAGCCGTGGGCGAACACCACGCGGTGATAGCTGACTTCCTCATCGGCGGGCAGGTAGATGGGTTCGTCATCGCCCTTCACCAGGCGGGTCTGAAAATCGTCAAAAAAACAGCGGTCGAAAATCTCGATCAGCTGCGAATAGTCGTGAGTACGCATTGTTCTCTTCTGCAAAAATTTCACGTCTTGTGACGCGTCAACATTAAGATTCAGCTAAACAGATGGTGAAACCAGGCGGCGATCTCTGCGCCGTGGCTGTCATAGAGCAGCTTCCCGCTCATGACAATGGAAACGGTGACCACCATCGGGCGGATCAGCTGCTGTCCCCGGCTCAGCACCAGCCGTGCGCCGAGCCGTGCGCCGCAAATGGCGCCGAGCAGCATAATCAGGCCGGTGCCCCACACCACTTTGCCGCCGAAAATAAAAAACAGCAGGCCGCCCAGGTTAGAGGTCAAATTCAGCACCTTGGCGTGCGCGGTAGATTTCGCCAGGTTGAAACCGCAAAGCGTGACGAAGGCCAACGCATAGAAGGAGCCAGCGCCCGGCCCGAAAAAGCCGTCATAAAAGCCGACGCAGCCGCCCGCCACCAGCGCAAATGGCAGGCCGTGCAGGCGACGATGGCGATCTTCTTCGCCGATCTTAGGCATCAGCAGAAAATAGAGGCCGATCGAGATAATCAGCAGCGGCAGCACCTGACGCAGCAGCCCCGGCTGAATGTGTTGGATCAGCATTGCGCCGAGAATCGAGCCGATAAACGCCATCAGGATATTCAGCCGCTGCGCTTTAAGATCCACCGCCTTGCGCCGAATAAAATAGAGGCTGGCGGAAAAAGAGCCGCCGACGGACTGAAGCTTGTTGGTCGCCAGCGCCTGCGCCGGAGAAAGCCCGGCCGCCAGCAGCGCCGGTACGGTCAGCAGCCCGCCGCCGCCGGCGATAGAATCGATAAAAGCGGCCAGCACGGCGATGCAAAACAGTAGCCCAAGCAGCAGCGGGCTGACGGCAAACCATTCCATTTTTTCTTCCTAAAGCTGATGGTTATCCAGAAGCGCCTGACAGGAAGGCGGCAACGGCGGCGGCTCGCGTTTTATCGGCGCGCCGGAAGGTTTTGGCGGCGCGAACCAGCTTGCCAGCTCTGCGCCACAGCCATCCCCTGGCGGCGGCGCGGGCTGATCCTGGCACTCCAGGCTGTCCGTAGGACAACGCAGGCGCACGTGCATATGCGCCCGATGGCCGAACCATGGGCGTACCTTGCGCAGCCAGTCGCGATCGCTGCCCGCATCGGCGCAGAGCTGTTTTTTAATCGCCGGATTCACAAAGATACGCGTGACGTCGTCATCTTTTGCCGCCAGCTTGATCAGGCTGTCGATCTGCGGCTGCCAGTGGCGCGCCACCACGTTTTTCCCGTCTGCCGCCACCAGATCCAGCGGCTGCGGCTTCAGCAGCATTTGTGAGCTCCAGCGCGTCTGCGGTAACTGCAGCCAGATATCAACATCCAGCCCGGTCTGGTGGCTGGCATGGCCGCTGCTGAAGCGACCGCCCGCCGCCATGCCCATATCCCCAATCAGCACTTCGCCCAGCTGCAAATTATGCACCTGAGCGCCCAGCCGCTGAATAAACAGGATCAGATCGGGATGACCATAAAAGCGACGCTGGTCCTGACGCATCACCTGATAGGTCGGATCGTTAAGCGGCAGCGCCTGCGCGCCGACGATACAGCCGTTGGCGAAAGAGCCGATAGCGTGCGGCGCGCCGCTTATTGGCTGCCGGATCGATTGCCAGGGCGTAGCCGCCAGCGTGGAAGCGCTGAGCAGCAGGCCGCAAAGCGCGAACAGCGTCTTTTTCATGGTGATTACCAGCGTGGAATGTTCGTCTGCACGTCCGCATTCTGTCCGCGATGACGCAGTAAATGATCCATCAGCACGATCGCCATCATGGCTTCCGCGATCGGCACGGCGCGGATCCCTACGCAGGGATCGTGACGGCCTTTGGTGATCATTTCCGTTTCTTCGCCCGTGCGGGTAATGGTTTTGCCCGGCACGGTAATGCTGGACGTTGGCTTCATCGCCAGCGTCGCCAGGATCGGCTGGCCGCTGCTGATGCCGCCCAGAATGCCGCCCGCGTGGTTGCTCTGAAAGCCGCCCGCGCGAATTTCATCACGATGTTCGCTGCCGCGCTGGTTGACCACGGCAAAGCCGTCGCCGATTTCCACGCCTTTCACCGCGTTAATGCTCATCAGCGCATGCGCCAGATCCGCGTCCAGACGATCGAAAACCGGCTCGCCCAGGCCAACCGGCACGTTCTCCGCCATTACGGAGACTTTAGCGCCGATAGAATCGCCCTCTTTCTTCAGCGCGCGCATCAGCTCGTCCAGCGCCTCGATTTTTGACGGATCCGGGCAGAAGAACGGGTTCTGTTCCACCTGATCCCAGTCCTTCAGCTCGCAGGCCACGTCGCCAATCTGCGCCAGATAGCCGCGCACCTTCACGCCGTGCTTCAGGGCGAGGTATTTTTTGGCGATAGCGCCCGCCGCCACACGCATAGCGGTTTCACGCGCGGAAGAGCGCCCGCCGCCGCGATAGTCGCGCAGGCCGTACTTTTGTTCATAGGTATAGTCGGCGTGGCCGGGACGGAAGACGTCTTTGATGGCGCCGTAATCCTGCGAGCGCTGGTCGGTATTTTCAATCAGCAGGCCGATGCTGGTGCCGGTGGTGACGCCTTCAAACACGCCGGAGAGGATTTTGACCTGGTCCGGCTCGCGGCGCTGGGTGGTGTAGCGTGAGGTGCCGGGACGGCGGCGATCCAGATCGTGCTGCAAATCGGCTTCCGTCAGGGGGATGCCGGGCGGCACGCCGTCGACAATACAGCCCAGCGCCAGCCCGTGCGATTCACCAAAGGTGGTGACGCGGAAAACCTGTCCAATCGTATTACCAGCCATGAAGTCCTCTGAACTTTTCAGGAGGCCATCCCGTTTGCCGCTTCCGTTCCGGCCAGCGCGAAATCCGTGCACAGGCTACGGTTTCCGCGCTGATCGGAGCAAAACCGCCTGCGCCGGGGATGCCTGTGATGTTTTTTAGTCTTTATAAATGCCGAAATGATGTTGCGCAGCGACAATTTGCTCGCGGGTCAGCATAAATACGCCGTCGCCGCCGTTGGCGAATTCCAGCCAGGTGAACGGCACGTCGGGATACTGTTCGATCATATGCACCATGCTGTTGCCCACTTCGCAGACCAGCACGCCTTCTTCGCTCAGGTAGTCCGGCGCACAGGCCAGAATGCGGCGCGCCAGCTTCAGGCCGTCGCGCCCGGCGGCCAGCCCCAGCTCCGGCTCGTGCTGATATTCCTCCGGCAGATCGCCCATATCCTCTTCATCCACGTAGGGCGGATTGGTGACGATCAGATCGTAAGGGGTCTTTGGCAGATCGCGGAACAGATCGGAGCGGATCGGCGTCACGTTATGATCCATACCGTGCGCGGTGATATTCTGCTCGGCCACGGCCAGCGCGTCCGCAGAAATATCTACGGCGTCCACTTCCGCTTCCGGGAAGGCATAGGCGCAGGCGATGGCAATGCAGCCGCTGCCGGTGCACATATCCAGAATATGGCTGGGTTCATGCGCGATAATGCCGGCGAAGCGGTCATTGATCAGTTCGCCGACCGGCGAGCGCGGCACCAGCACGCGTTCATCCACGTAAAACTCGTGGCCGCAGAACCAGGCTTTGTTGGTCAGATAGGCGACGGGAAGACGCTCGTTGATGCGGCGAATAACGCGCTCGACAATGCGGTGACGCTCGCTGGAAGTCAGGCGCGCGGTACGCATATCTTCCGGGATATCCAGCGGCAGATACAGCGTGGGCAGCACCAGCTGAACGGCTTCGTCCCAGGGGTTATCGGTGCCGTGGCCGTACCAGATCTCCGCGGCGGCAAACCGACTCACCGTCCAGCGCAGCATATCCTGGATGGTATGCAGCTCACTGACTGCCTCATCAACGAAAATTTTGTCCAAAGTGCCCTCCACAGGCCAAACTCAACTCGGCAGCTAGTTTGCCATGAAGCTGACGAGAATCCAGCGCGCAGGCGTGAAAAAACTGACATTTGTTTATTTGCAGGGATTAGACAGGGTAAACTGATGGGATTATTGTTAAAAATCCCGCCGCCGCGTGCCGCCTGAGGATCAGATGAGTAAAAAACAGCCCCTGAGCGCCGAAGATGAAGCGCTGTTCCGTGGATTAATGACCGGCACGCGTAAGCTGGCTCAGGACACGATAGTGCATAAGCCATTGCGGAAAACATTCTCGCAGGTGCCGCAAAAGCGCCTGCTGTCCGAGCAGATAGACAACAGCCACTATTTTTCCGATGAGTTTCAGCCTCTGCTGTCCGCTGAAGGGCCAGTGCGCTACGTCAGAAGCGACGTCAGCCATTACGAGCTGAAGAAGCTCAGGCGAGGCGACTATACGCCGGAGATTTTTCTGGATTTGCACGGGCTGACGCAGAAACAGGCAAAAGAGGAGTTGGGCGCGCTGATAGCCGCCTGCCGCCGCGAGCATATCTTTTGCGCCAGCGTGATGCACGGTCACGGCAAGCACGTGCTCAAGCAGCAGACGCCGCTGTGGCTGGCGCAGCATCCTATGGTGATGGCCTTTCATCAGGCGCCGAAAATGTTTGGCGGCGATGCCGCTTTGCTGGTGCTGATTGAAGTAGAAGAGTGGCAGCCGCCGGAGCTGCCTTAGTCAGGCCGCCTCCCGGCGAACAGCGTTGGGGCTGGCCGCTTTATCTTACGACGCGACGCCAGCCACGAAGCAGGCCGGTTCAACCGGCCCCAGACTGCTGACAAACCTAAATAGCCGAGGCATCCTGGCGTTTTTTACAGCAACTCAGCTGTTTCTCGGCGGCAGAGGCTGAGCGGATAGGCGGTCGCGCATGGACGCGCGAAACGAGCCTCCATGGACGGATTCACGGCGTGTCCGTGTTCCGATCTGCCTCTGCTGCTTTTCACCAGCCTGAAAGCCACTTGATGGCGGAGAATGAGTTTGTCAACAACCTCAGGCCGGATCAACCGGCCCGGCACGATCACATCGCTTTTGCCAGCCGTCCAGGGCTGACCTGCCATTCCAGCTTGCCGCAGCCGCTTTCGTCGTTCAGCGTGACGCTGGCGATGGCGGAAGTGGCGAACATCGGCGGCGTTTCCTGCGGGCAAAGCTCGGACACCAGATAGCCCACCAGAGGCAGATGGGAAATCACCAGCACCGCTTTGACGCCTTCCTTCGCCAACGCCTGAAGATAGCAGGCCACCAGCGCCGGATCGCCGCCCGGCGTCAGCTCCGGCAGCACTTCCTGCTCCACGGGCAGGATCAGCGCTTCACGTACCGTAGAGAGCGTCTGCTCAGCTCGCAAATAGGGACTGACCAACACCCGATCGATATCCACTTTCTGACCGTTGAGCCAGCCTGCCATCTGCCGCGACTCGTCGCAGCCGCAGTGGGTCAAAGGCCTTACCGCATCACTGGCTGCATCCAGTGCCGCATCGCCGTGACGCATAATGAAAACTTGCATATTGCACCGCTGTTATTAAACATAAACGCCGGAAAATCAGGTTTTCCGACTCTTCACTCTGTGAATGAACGCTGTGTTGTACCCTAATGCCAGAAGGCAAGTCAACCGATTGTTTACTAAATAACCGCCTGTTGACAAACGGTTATCAGCACCTTTCAGAAGCGTCCGATCTAACCCGTTGAAACAGGCTGGGTATTCGCCTTACCTGTAGTTTTGTAAAAGGTTTCTCCCGTTTGCGCCATTTTTTGCAGGCGTTCGCAGGGGGTAAAACGCGCGCCGCAGGTGCGGGAAAGCTGTTCCAGCTGCGCCACTATCTGCCCCGCGCCCAGCGCGTCCATATAGCGGAACGGGCCGCCGGTAAACGGCGGAAAACCTATCCCGAACACCGCGCCAATATCGCCGTCGCGCGCGCAGCGAATCACGTTTTCATCAAAGGCTCTCGCCGCTTCATTCAGCAACATCATTACGCAGCGTCGCGCGATAAGCTCTTTGCTCAGGTGCGCTTTTGGATGAACGTTCAGTAATTTATAAATTGTCGCATCGGGCCGTTTTTTGCCGCCCCCTTTCTTGCCGTAGCGATAAAATCCCCGCCCGTTTTTGCGTCCCTTGCGGTTATCGTTCAGGACGGCGTCCAGCGCGGGCGGCGCCTGAAAGCGTTCGCCCCAGGCTGCGGCCAGCACCGGCAGGATATGGGCACCTGTATCGATGCCGACCTCATCCAATAGCTGGATCGGCCCGACGGGAAAGCCGAAGTCCGCCAGCGCCTCATCAATGTTTTCTATCGGCTCGCCTTCCAGCAGGCAGCGCAGCGCCTCGTTGATGCAGGGCGTCAGAATACGGTTAACGTAAAACCCGGCGCTGTCCGCCACCACTATCGGCGTTTTACCCTGCAATTTCGCCAGCTTTACCGTGGTAGCGAGGGTTTGCTCGCTGGTCTGCGCGTGGGGGATAACCTCCACCAGCGGCATTTTGTCGACCGGGCTGAAATAGTGCAGCCCGATAACATTCTCCGGGCGGCGGGCGTGCGCGGCGATATCGCTAATCGGCAGCGAGGAAGTATTGGAGGCGAAAATCGTGTCGGGCGACGCGTTAGCCTCCACTTCCGCCACCATTTTCTGCTTCAAAAAAAGGTCTTCAAATACCGCTTCGATCACCAGGTCACGACGCCGAAATCCCTGATAGTCCAGGCCGCCGCTAATCAGGGCCATTTGCCGCTGGCGCTGACCCGGCGTCAGCTGGCGGCGCGCGATCTTTTTCTCCAGCAGATCCCAGCTATATTTCAGCGCATGCGTAATCCCTTCCGGCCGCACATCTTTGATGCGCACCGGCAGATTTCCCCGACAGGCGGTGACGTAAGCAATGCCGCCGCCCATCAGTCCACCGCCCAGCACCGCAACGGATTTCACCTCTTGCGGCGCCGCCTGTGCCCCGCTCTCTTTCTTTATTTCCGTGGTCGCAAAGAACAGGCCGCGCAGCGCGATGGATTCCGGCGACATCGCCAGCTCGCCGAACGCTTTAGCCTCGGCGGCGTAACCGGCGCTACGGCCCTGCTGCAGGCCGGTACGCACCACCGAAAGAATTTTGCGCGTGGCCGGATAGTTACCGCGCGTTTTCGCTTCCGCCCGTCTGGTCGCCATCTTAAAGAGCAACGCGCGTCCCATGGGCGCGTTAAGCATCCGCTCGCTCAATGGCAGCACGCGGCGCGGCTGTCGGCCTCTGAGCACCATGTCCACCGCCGTTTCCAGCAGAATTGTCTGCGGCACAGCCTCTTCCACCAGGCCCAGCTTTAACGCCTGCTTTGCACGCAGCGTTTTGCCGGTCAGCATCAGATCCAGCGCGTGAGAGGCGCCAATCAGCCTGGGCAGCCGCTGCGTGCCGCCGGAGCCGGGCAAAAGGCCCAGCTGCACTTCCGGCAGGCCCAGCCGCGTTTTCTCGTCCAGCGTGCAGACGCGCTGGTGGCAGGCCAGCGCCAACTCCAGCCCGCCGCCCAGACAGGCGCCGTGAATGGCGGCCACCGCCGGAAAAGGCAAGGCGGCGATCTCTGCCATGACCTTTTGCCCCTGTCGCGCCAGCGCAGCCGCCTCTTCTGCCGAGCGGCAGGCAGCAATCATGGTGATATCCGCGCCCGCGATAAAACTGTCCGGCTTGCCGGAGATAAAAACCAGGCCAGCCAGCTCCGGCTGACGACGCGCCTGCGCAATCACTTCCCGGATCTGCCCGACGAATTCTGCCTTTAGCGTATTGAGCTTTTCACCCGGCACATCGAAAGTAATGACGCCCACGTTGTCGGCACGCAGGCTGAATGTAAATGCGGATGCCGTCATTATTCCGCCTCCAGAACCATAGCCGCACCAAGACCGCCAGCGGCGCAGGCCGTGACCAGCCCCAGGCCGCCGCCGCGACGCCGTAGCTCGTGCAGCGTCTGGGTGATCATGCGTGCGCCGGTCGCGGCAAAAGGATGTCCATAGGCGATAGAGCCGCCCAGCACGTTAAATTTTTCTTCGTCCACCTCGCCCAGCGCATGAGGCCGGTTCAGGACTTCACGAGCGAACCGCTCATCGGCGAACATGTTGAGGTTGGCCAGCGTCTGGGCCGCAAATGCCTCGTGCATATCAATAAGCGTTAAATCCTTCAGGGTAATGCCTGCTCTGTCGAGCGCCAGCGGCGATGCCCAGGCCGGGCCAAGCAGCATATCCTCCTGCACGCCGATGGCGGTGAAGGCGTAGCTGCGCAGATAGCCCAGCGGCGTAATGCCCAGCTCTCTGGCGCGCGCTTCCGTCATCAGTACTACCGCTGCCGCGCCGTCGGTCAGCGGCGTGCTGTTAGCCGCCGTTACCGTACCGTGTTTACGGTCGAAAGCGGGACGTAGCCGGGCATAATCTTTCAGGCTGGAATGCAGACGCACGTTGTTATCCTGCTGTAAAGGGCTGCGCCACGGCGGCACCCAGGCCGTCATTACCTCCTGCGCCAGCCTGTTCTCTTCCCAGGCCTTTGCCGCACGCAGGTGCGAACGATGCGCCAGCGCGTCCTGCTGCTCGCGCGTGATGCCGTAGCTTTTCGCCATCTGTTCTGCGGTATCGCCCATGCGCAGGCCGGTGGAATATTCCGCTACGGCAGGCGGCACGGGCAGCAAGTCGCGCGGGCGAAGCTGGCTGAGCAGCCGTAATTTTTGCACCAGAGAGCGGGTTTTACTGAGGTCCACCAGCACGCGGCCCAGCTGTTTGCTGACGCCGATAGGCAAGACGGAAGCGGAGTCCGCGCCGCCTGCAATACCGGCCTGAATGGTGCCGGCCAGCAGGCTTTCGGCCACGTTAGCGACGGCCTGGAAACTGGTGGCGCAGGCGCGGCTTACGCTATAGGCGTCGGTATGTACGCTTAAGGAAGTGCCGAGGACGATTTCGCGCGCGATATTCGGCGCTTCGGGCATCTGGATCACCTGGCCAAACACCAGCTGTTCAATAACGTCGGGCGGGATATCGCTGCGTACCAGCAGTTCGCTGACCACCATTCGCCCCAGCTCAATAGCCGGTATAGCCTGAAGTGCCGTGGCCTGGCGAGCAAAAGGGGTGCGTAAACCGTGCGTTATCGCTATGCGTTGACCCTGACGCGTCAGCAAAGGGAGCGCTTTCATTATTCACCTGTAAAAATCAGCGGCATCACTGCCAAAAGAGGTCAGACCTGTTTATTGTTAACCAGATTTTTACATTTTGCATAATGTGGAAAAGAAAAGTGCGAGGGAAACCACGGTTTTGGGAACCATGAGCGGGCGTAGCCCACTCATTTTTTTAAGAATGCCGGGCCAGGCCCGGCGGTTCCGCGTTGAACAATTAGCGCAGCGCCAGCTGAAAGATCATCGTTTCTGCCTGGCAACTAAAAGTAAAATCTGCATCCAGCTGCACGCCGTCCGGCTTCTCTTCGAAACGGCCGACGATATCGCAAGGTTCGGATTCCACCTGGCGCGCCTTGCCGATAAGCTCCTGCAGGGCGGCTTCAGCCTGCTGGCGATTTTCGTACAGGTGACGCCAGCTGGCTGTGCAGTCGGTGTTATCCATGATAGTACCGACATCCACACAGCAACAGGCGGCGGTTTCGTTGGCGCTACATTTATTGATGGCGTGGGTCATAAGATCCTCCGGTTAGCGGCCGCTCGGGGCGGACTTAAGGTCATAATGCTTTTATTCTACGCCTGCCCTTTTTTTCTGTCCGGTGATTCAGTGAATAAGCGTCATCCGGTAATGAAAATCAAAGATAAATTTGATCTGAAACAGGCTAGACTCAACGCCGCCTGTTGTGACTCGCAGGTTTTTGTTAAGCAGATCGCTTTTTATTGATCAATTTAGAAATATTTATAAAACAATATTGCAACAACTACAGGGGCCAGACCTATACTGGGGCCACTGGTCTGATTAGTTAGCCGTCTTTCAGCCCCTCTGTAGCGTCCTGCCGTTGCCTGCGTAACGGTATTAATAAAATCAGATAAAGAGGTTGTGGTCATGAACCATAAAAACCTGTTTGCGAAGTCTGCTCTTGCAGCCGCAGTGGCCATTGTTTCTTCCCATGCTTTTGCAGCCGGCTTTCAACTTCATGAATTTTCCTCTGCCGGATTAGGTCGTGCCTATTCTGGCGAAGGCGCAATGGGCGATACCGCCGCTTCCGCCAGCCGTAACCCGGCGACCATGGCGTTGATGGATCGTCCAATGTTTTCGGCAGGCGCGGTTTTTATCGATCCGGGCGTCAGTATTGACGGCACCAGCAGCCTGTCCGGCCAGAGTCTGAACGCGGACAATATCGCGCCCACGCAGTGGGTGCCCAATCTCCATTACGTGCAGCCGCTAAACGACCAGTGGTGGCTGGGCGCGTCCGCGACCGCTAATTATGGACTGGCGACGGAATTTAATAATGATTACGCCGCCGGGCCGTATGCCGGTAAAACGGATCTGCAAACCGTTAACTTTAACTTAAGCACCGCTTATCGACTGAACCAGCATTTCAGCTTTGGCGTCGGCTTTGATGCCGTCTATGCGCGCGCGAAGATTGAACGTTACGCAGGCGAAGCGGGCCGCGCGCTGGGCTTTCCAACCGATACGCAAATTGCGCACCTGAAGGGCGATGAGTGGGGCTACGGCTGGAACGCGGGCATCCTGTACGAAGTGGATGAGGATAACCGCTTCGGCTTTACTTACCGTTCCGAGGTTAAAGTCGATTTCGACGGCGACTATAAAAGCAGCATTCCGGGCGCTATCAACCCGCTTAATCAGGCGCTTAACCTGGGCCTGCCCTATGGCACCAGCGGATCGACCATTCCCGGCGCGCTGACGCTAAACCTGCCGGAAATGTGGGAAGTCTCGGGCTACCATAAAGTTGCCCCGCAGTGGGCCGTGCACTACAGCCTGACCTATACCAGCTGGAGCCAGTTCCAGGAGTTGAAGGCCACCGGCAGCGGCGGTCAGACGCTGTTCTATAAGGAAGAGAGCTATAAGGATGCTTACCGCCTCGCGCTGGGCACGTCCTACTTCTACGATGATAACTGGACGTTTCGCGCCGGTATCGCGTTTGATGACAGCCCGGTACCTGCCGATCAGCGCTCCATCTCTATTCCCGATCAGGATCGCCTGTGGCTAAGCACCGGCGCGTCCTACGCCTTTAATCAGGATGCGTCCGTGGACGTGGGGCTTTCTTATATGCACGGCCAGCACGTCACGGTAGAGGAAGGCCCCTATACTTTCCGTTCCACCGGCAAAGCCTGGCTTTACGGCGCTAACTTTAACTACAAGTTCTGAGGCTTAAGCCAATAAAAAAGGCCCGATTCGGGCCTTTTTTGCAAACAGCATGCGGCAAATCAGTTGGCGTCGATATCGTCCAAATCGCCCTGAATGGCGGCGGCGTTCGGGTTTTCCTGCGGGATCAGCTTGCCGTCGCTGGCAAGGAAATCGTGGCGCTGGAAATAGGCCGCGCGGACAAAGGCATAGGGATCTTTGCTGTTGTGCAGAATAGCGTCGGAATCCAGCAGCTGCGCGCGGGTTTCCACGCCTTCCAGCGCCCACTTACCGGCGGTCATCCACCAGGTCAGCCAGCTCAGCGGCGCATAAAGATCGTCGACCATGCCGCCCACGTCTTCACGCGGCGTAAAGCTGCCGTAGCCCGGCAATTCAACATAGGTGCCATAACCCACGCCATAGTTGCCCAGCGTGCTGCCGAAACGGCGCGGCTCTTCCTTCGCCAGCGTCGGGTTGGCCATGCCGGCCACGTCGATAAAGCCGCCCAGACCCAGAATGGTATTCAGGAAGAAGCGGTTAAAGTGGATCATCGCTTTATAGGGCTTGCCCTCAATAAAGTAGTTCACCATGGTAGACGGCTCGCTCAGGTTGCCGAGAAAGTTGCTCAGGCCGCTGCGCGCGGGTACCGGCACGTAATCGCGCCAGGCGACGGCGACGGGACGAACAACATAGGGATCCAGCACGTTGTAATTAAAGTCGAACATCGTGCGGTTGAACCCTTCCAGGGGATCGGAGCGCCCCTGGGGTTCATCCGCCGTCTGCGAACTGGCGCAGCCAATCAGCAGTACGCTGGCCAACGCCACGCCCATCACGCGGTAGTTCATCTCTCTCTCCCTGTTAAATCAAGCCGACTACGGCTGCTGTTGGTTAATCTCAACGGCCAGCTGTTGATGACCATCGAAAGGCGTGACCGCGCTGGCACCGAACCAGTCGCCGGCCTGCGGATTGGCGCTGCCGTCTCGCGAGATGCGCACGCGCACCTGAACCTGATGCTGCGCCGAGAGCAGACGCTCCGGCATCATGGCGTTGCTGTCATCCAGCGTCAGCGAGAGCGGGAAATGGCTCAACGGCACTCTTTTCACCGCCACCGGCACTTTCGCCACGCCGTCGGAAACAGAAATATAGAGCACGCCGCCTTCGGGCAGCTGCTTTTCCGCGCCGGCGGCCAGCGTCACGGTCAGCGCCAGGCGGCTGGTTTGTCCGCCGGACTCGGTTTTAGCCTGCTCGATGCTGCGGCGGATCGCCGCCACCCGCTTATCGTCGGCCGGTAACAATTGTAACATCTTTTGCCAGACCGCTGTGGCCTGCGCGTAACGCTGCTGGCTAAAAGCATTAAATGCCAACAGGCTGAGCAGGCGAATATTGTCGCCGTCGCTTTTCACCATCTCGTTGAGCATAGCCGTTGCCTGGCGATTATCCTGCGGATCCTGCGAGCGCGTCAGGGCATCGGCGTAGCTTAGCTTTACTTCCGGATCCGTGGGAGCAAGCTGCATGGCGCGGCGAAAAGCCTGGGTTGCCGTAGCGGCGTTGTTCAGCACCATGCCGATACGGCCCAGCATCAGCCAGTCGCTTACGTTGCGCGGATCCTGTTGCAGCGAGGTGCGGATCCCCAGCCCAAGCCGGGCCAGCTGTTCCATTGTCAGCGGCTTTGCCTGCGGATCCATCAGCTGCGCCCGCAGCGTGGGCAGTTCGTTATTGACCTGCTGCCAGGCAAGCACCTGCGCAAAGCCGCCGGTTTTGAAATAGACGCCCAGGCTGACGACCACCAGAATCACCACGCCGGGCAACAAGACCCAGCGGCTGAGCGCGCGCTCGTGGGTTGGCGCTTCCTGAGGAATGTCCAGCAGCAGCGTCTGCTGTAGCTCGCGGATCATCTCCGCGCGCTCTGCCACGACGCCCTGCGCTTCGTCCTGCTCCAGCTCCTGAAGGCGCTGATGGTAAAAAGTTTTGTTCAGCGTGTCACGGTCTGTCGCCAGCGCCGCGCGCTTGCGGCCTCCGGCGATCAGCAGCAGCGTACTGGCGGCCACCAGTAAAGCCAGAACGGTGAGCCAGAATTCACTCATGTTTGCTTCCTGTTATTTAACAGCGCGTCAAGCCGCGCCTGCTGCTCCGCATCCAGCCCGGAACCGGTGCGTTTTCTGCTGCGTAGTACCATCACCACCGCGCCCGCGACTACAAACAGCACGGGGCCAGCCCACAGGATCAGCGTGGAGGCCATCACCGGCGGCTCGTAAGTGACGAAATTACCATAGCGCGCCACCATCCAGGCTTTGACCTGCTCCGGCGTCTGGCCGCTTTGCAGCAGCTGATAAACCTTCAGCCGCATATCGGCGGCAATCATCGCGTTTGAATCCGCAATGCTGTTGTTCTGGCATTTGGGGCAGCGCAGCGATTCCGTCAGATGCCGGTACTGCTGCTCCTGGGTTACCGATGAGAATCGGTAGGTGTCTATGTTGTCCGCCAGTACGCCGAAAGAGAAGATCAGTGCGGCGAGAAGTAAAACGCGTTTCATTGGCCTGCTTCCTTGCTGTATTTATCCCACAATGGCTTTACTTCGCTGTTCCATACCCGGTCGTTCATATCCCCGGCGTGGCGATAGCGAATAATCCCTTTGCCATCGATTAAAAAGGTTTCAGGCGCGCCGTAGACGCCCAAATCAAGCCCCAGCATACCGTCGCCATCGTAGAGACTCAACGCATAAGGATTACCCAGCGAGTTGAGCCAGTTAACGGCCTTGCTGCGATCGTCCTTGTAGTTCAGCCCCACGACGCGGATGCCCTGTACCGCCAGCGTATTGAGATACTGGTGTTCGGCGCGACAGGTAGGACACCAGGTCGCCCAGACGTTGAGCAGGATCGGTTTACCGTCATGCAGTACCGACTGGTCGTAGATTTTGCCGGGCCTGTCCAGCGATTCCAGCCGGAAAACCGGCACGGGCTTGCCTACCAGCGCCGATTCCAGCTTTGTCGGATCGTCGCCGTTGGCGTTGCGGGTGAGTTGCCACATCAGCGCGGCGGCCAGCAGCAGAAACAGCGCCAGCGGAATATAAAGGGTCTTTTTCATGCCGGCACCTTTTTACGCGAGCGATAGCGCGGATCGAGCAGGCATAATATGCCGCCGGCCGCCATAAACAGGCCACCGAACCAGATCCAGCGCACGAATGGTTTGTAATAGATACGCACCGCCCAGGAATTATCCTCCAGCTCTTCGCCCAGCGCCGCGTAGAGATCGCGCGTAAAGCCGCCGTCGATTGCCGCTTCGGTCATCATAGTGTGCGCCACGCTGTAGTAGCGCTTTTCGGCATGCAGCGTTGCTTCATGCTTGCCGTTGCGCGTTACGTCGATGATGCCCACGCCGCCGGTGTAGTTTGCGCCCTGTAGGTTACGCACATCGCGAAAGATAAAGTGATAGTTATGGATATCAACCGTATCGCCCGCACGCATACGGACATCGCGCTCCACGCTGTAGTTCTGGCTGAAAGCGATGCCGATAACGGTCACGGCGACGCCAAGATGCCCCAGCACCATGCCCCAGTGGCTGCGTGAAAGGTGACGCAGCCCGGTGAAAAAGCGATGGCGATGGGTAGCGCGCTCGTGCAGCTCCATCAGCGTCAGGAAGATAACCCACAGCGACATCAGCAGTCCCACTACCGTCATCGCTTCAATGCTGTCCTGCATCAGCCACGGCAGCAAAATGGACAACGCCAGCGTGGCAACCAGCGCCAGCGCCAGCCGCTTCCACAGCTTTTGCGGCTCGTCGCGACGCCAGCGCACCAGCGGCCCGATGCCCAACAGCAGCGCCAGCGGCGCCATCAGCCAGGTGAACAGCGTATTAAAGAAAGGTTCGCCGATAGAGATGCTGCCCAGGCCCAGCTGCTTGTGCACCAAAGGCAGCAGCGTGCCGAGCAGCACCACCAGCATGGCGGCAATCAGCAGAATATTGTTGCCCAGCAGGAAGGATTCGCGCGACCAAAGCTCGTTCTGTACGCGGCCGCGCACCTTGCTGCCTTTGATGGCGTACAGCAGCAGCGAACTGCCGATAACGATCACCAGAAAAGCCAGGATAAACATGCCGCGCGCCGGATCGGAGGCGAAAGAGTGCACCGAAATCAGCACGCCCGAACGCACCAGGAACGTCCCCAGCAGGCTGAGCGAAAACGCGGTGATAGCCAGCAGCACCGTCCAGGCCTTAAAGGTGCCGCGCTTTTCCGTTACCGCCAGCGAGTGGATCAGCGCCGTACCCGCCAGCCACGGCATAAAGGAGGCGTTTTCTACCGGATCCCAGAACCACCAGCCGCCCCAGCCAAGCTCGTAATAGGCCCATGCCGAGCCGAGCACGATACCGACGGTCAGAAAAACCCAGGCCGCCGTGGTCCAGGGACGCGACCAGCGCGCCCAGGCGGTATCCAGCCTGCCCGTCATCAGCGAGGCGATGGCAAAAGCGAAAGCCACGGAGAACCCGACGTAGCCCATATAAAGCAGCGGCGGATGGAAGATCAGACCGATATCCTGCAGCATCGGGTTAAGATCGCTGCCGTCGATCGGGAAGTCAGGCAGCGTGCGGGTAAACGGGTTTGAGGTCAGCGTGATAAACAGCAAAAAGCCAAGATTGATCATGCCCATGACGGCCAGCACGCGGGCCACGGAATCCAGCGGCATCGCGCGGCTGAACAACGCAACCGCCAGCGTCCAGGTGCTGAGCAGCAGCAGCCACAGCAGCAGCGAACCTTCGTGCGCGCCCCAGGTCGCCGCAATGCGGTAGTAGACCGGCAGTAGCGTGTTGGAGTTGGTGGCGACGTAAGCGACGCTGAAATCATTCACCACAAAGGCGTGCACCAGCACGATAAAAGCGGCGAGCACGCAGGCGAACAGCGCGTAGCTCAGCGGCCTGGCCAGGCCCATCAGCCGTCTGTCCTGACGGGAAGCGCCCCACAGGGGATAGATGCTCAGCAGCAGCGCCAGCGCCACGCCCAGTGCAAGCAGAAAACTGCCGATTTCCGGTATCATGGCTGGTTCACCGCAATCTTATGGTTCTTTTTCATTGCATCCTCAATTTCCGGCGGCGTGTATTTTTCATCATGCTTCGCCAGCACTTCTTTCGCTTCGATCAGGTTGCCCTGCTCCAGCACGCCCTGCGCGACCACGCCCTGCCCTTCCCGGAACAGATCCGGCAGGATGCCAAGATAGCTCACGCTGACCACGCCGTTAGCGTCGTAGAGTTTAAAGGAAACCTGTAACGTGTTGGGATCGCGCTTGACGCTGCCGGGCATCACCATGCCGCCGACGCGCAGACGCTGGCCCGGCGTCGGTTTTTGCTGGCTTTCGCCTTTGCCGTTCAGGATTTCGCTGGGGGTGTAGAACAGATCGATATTCGAACGTAACGCATACATAACCAGCGCGGTCGCCAGCCCGAGTCCGGCCAGGATGGCAATCGCTACGAGCAGGCGATTTTTACGACGGGTATTCACAATGATGCTCCCTGCTTTTTCATTTTTGCCGCTTTGATGCGGCGCTCCCGCGACTCGCGCTGGCGAATGTCGGCCAACAGCCGCCGACGGCTAATGATGGTGTGCAGCACCAGCGCGCCCAGCGCCATCAGCGTGCAGGCGACGGCAAGCCAGACGTAAAAGGCGTAGCCGCCCATCGCCCAGAAAGCCTGCCAGGATGAGAAAGCCGTCATTGGCGCGCTCCTTTTTCCGCCACTTCCCTTACCCAGGGACGATGGCGCTCGCTCAACAGCAGCAAATTACGCAGACGCATCAGCGTCAGCGAGATAAACAGCAGCCAGAAGCCCGCAATAGCCCAACGTAAAGGCGTGCGCATGGAAGGCGCTATCGCCTGCTGGAAGACGCCGGAAGAGCCCTGATGCAGCGTATTCCACCACTGCACCGAATAGTGGATTATCGGCAGGTTTACCACGCCCACCAGGACAAGGATGCCAGCCGCCCGGCCCGCCATACGGCGATCGTCAAAGGCGTTATAAAGCGCGATTACGCCCATATAGAGGAACAGCAGCACCAGTTCCGAGGTCAGGCGCGCATCCCAGATCCACCAGGTTCCCCACATCGGCTTCCCCCAGGCGGAGCCGGTGACCAGCGCGATAAAGGTGAACACCGCGCCGACGGGCGCCATCGCCGCAGCGGCAAGATCGGCCGTTTTCCACTGCCAGACCAGGCCGGTGAACGCGGCGATCGCCATGGCGGCGTAGATACCCATTGACCACATCGCGGCGGGAACATGAATATAAATGATGCGATAGCTGTCGCCCTGCTGATAGTCGGACGGCGCAAAACCAAATCCCCATATCCAGCCGGTGGCTAACGTAACCGTCGCGGCAACTGCAAACCAGGGCAGCAGGCGACCACATAACTGGTAAAGCCTGTCGGGCTTCCCTGACTGATGTAACCATTTCCACATTGTTAATTGCTCATCTAAAAAGAAACGCGTTTCTGTCTGTTATTGTTAGTGTACGCTAACCCGCAGTGCCGCAGCCGTAGCGAAAGGCGCCAGTGTTGCGCTGGCGACCAGCATCGCGCCGAGGATGGCCAGCTGGCCGTTTATCGCCAGGCCCATTCCCGCAGCGTCAATGGCCGCCGAGGCGAAAATCAGTACCGGCACCGCCAGCGGCAGCACCAGCAGGCTCAGTAAAACGCCGCCGCGTCGCAGCCCGACCGTTAATCCTACGCCTATCGCGCCCAGGAAACTTAACGTCGGGGTGCCCAACAGCAGAGAAAGCGCCATCGCACGCCAGGTGGCGAAATCCAGCGACAGCAGCAGCGCCACCAGCGGCGAAAGCAGCAGCAGCGGCAGGCCGGTCACCAGCCAGTGCGCGATCACTTTCCCCAATACCGTTATCGGCAGCGGCGTCGGCAACAGCAGCAGCTGTTCCAGCGAACCATCGATAAAATCATCGCGAAACAGCCTTTCCAGCGCCAGCAGCGAAGAGAGCAGCGCCGCGACCCAGACAATGCCCGGCGCGATACGCGCTAATAGCTGCGGTTCGGGACCAATCCCCAGCGGAAACAGCGTAATAACGATCAGGAAAAACCACAGCGGATTAACCACTTCCGCGCCGCTACGAAAAGCCACGCGCAGCTCCCGCATAATAATGCGTCCGATCATCATCCCGCCTCCGTGACGGAAAGCCGAATTTTGCGCACGCGCTGCGCCGATCCCGGCAGCTCCTGATGGGTGGTCAGGATCACTGAACCGCCATTATCGGCATGACGGGCAAACAGCGCCATCAGCTTTGTCACGCCTGATTTATCTATAGCGGTCAGCGGCTCATCAAGGATCCACAGCGGGGAACGGCTCAGCCAGAGCCTGGCCAGCGCAACGCGACGCTGCTGTCCCGCGGAAAGCTGCGCGACAGGCACCTCTTCATATCCCGCCAGGTCGACCTCTTCCAGCGCCTGCCACAGTTTTTCTTCCGGCTCCAGCGCATGAAAAAATTGCAGATTTTCCCGTGCGGTCAGCACCGCTTTCACGCCGGGCTGATGCCCCAGATAGAGTAACGCGCGGTGCCAGACTTCTCGCTGTTTGCGCACAGGCTGCTGCTGCCAAAGCACCTCGCCCTGCTCAGCCCGGCTTAAGCCCGCCAGAATGCGCAGCAGCGAGGTTTTTCCCGCGCCGTTGGCGCCTTCTATTTGAACGATATCGCCTGCGGAAACGGTAAAACTGAGTTCGCTGAACAGCATACGTTCATCACGAACGCAGGTCAGATTGTGGGCCTGGAGCATCAGGTGGCATCGCGCTTGTTAATAGTGCGTGAAATAGTACCACAGCTGATAATGGTATCGCAGCCTGCGCGGTATCACTGGATGCTTAAGTTGCCGCTATTATGCCCTGTGCAGGCCGCTTAATGCCGAAAAATGCCGCCTCGTTAAATCCTTGTTACGTTTATTCTGAAACGCAGTTACATTTCAGCAACGCTAAAACCCGCTACGCTTAGGCAGAGTGTCGATTACGGGAGCAGGAAGAATGAAAGAAGATAATGTGGAAGTCGAGAGTGAAGAACGTGAAGGAGAAGAGATAGAGGTGGATGAGGAAGCGCTGCCCTCGCGTGCGGCGGCTATCCATGAGGAGATACGCCAGGACGGCGAGAAAGAGCTGGAGCGCGACGGACTGGCGCTGCTGTTTTCGGCTATCGCTGCGGGGCTTTCTATGGGCGCCTCGCTGATGGCGAAAGGGATTTTTCAGGCGCATCTTGACGGCGTGCCCGGCGCTTTTCTGTTGGAAAATCTTGGCTACACCTTTGGTTTTATCATTGTCATTATGGCGCGCCAGCAGCTGTTTACAGAGAACACCGTGACCGCCGTACTGCCGGTTATGCACAAACCAACCGGCGGCAATCTGGTCCTGCTGCTGAGGCTGTGGGCCGTAGTGCTGTTCGGCAATTTGATCGGAACGGCGCTGGCTTCGCTGGCCTTTACCCATATGCCGATCTTTGACGATGCCACGCGGCAGGCTTTTGTGGCTATCAGCCAGAAAGTGATGGAAAACACGCCGGGCGAGATGTTCGCCAATGCGGTGATCTCCGGCTGGATTATCGCCACGATGGTCTGGATGTTTCCTTCCGCCGGCAACGCGAAAATTTGGATAATTGTGCTGATGACCTGGCTGGTGGCGCTGGGCGACCTGGCGCATATCGTGGTGGGTTCGGTAGAAGTCCTTTATCTGGTCTTTAACGGTCTTATCAGCTGGCAGGAATTTTTATGGCCTTTTGCTCTTCCTACGCTGGCCGGCAATATTATCGGCGGCACCTTTATTTTTGCACTGATTAGCCACGCGCAGATCCGCAACGATATGAGCACCCGCGCTAAAGCGGAGGCGAAAGCGAAAGCCGAAGCGAAGAAAAAGCGTGATAAGAAAGAGAAGGCTGAAGAGGGTTAACCGGCTGGCGGCAAGCCGCTAAAGTTATCGCTAAGCGGCAGTCGTCTCATAGGGGGCGCTGCCGTTATCGGCGGGCAGTTCAGAAAAAGCATCCAGCTATGGGGCGGCTTTAGCTGAACAGCGCAAAAGTGTGCATATAGAAATTGCTGGCGAAAGCGACATAGGCCAGCCAGACCAGCATGATAAGACCGAGCGACAGTTTCAGGGACATAGCGACCTCTTTTATGAGCTAAACAAACGAGTAACCTTGCTTGAATTCGCTTTACATTAGTCCTCTGTCAGATCGCAGTTCTTGATCCAGCGCAACTATCTTCCACTAATCGGCTAACGGCTTCTTTGCTCAACCTTGTTCAGATCAACGTTAATCACTCAGCGGCCAGCTTAATCAGCTACTCAGCTACTCAGCTACTCAGCTACTCAGCTACTCAGCTACTCAGCTACTCAGCTACTCAGCTACTCAGCTACTCAGCTACTCAGCTACAAAAATATTATCAAAACTGAAACTTTTATATATTTTATTATAAATAATAAAGCCAAAATTCACATTTAAAATAAATCAAAAATAAAAATAAAAACAAACCACCTTAATAATTAATAAAAAGCATTGCAAATACCGGCAGCAGAATTCCCTCTTCCTTGCGGCACTGCTATTATCTGTTACTATAACCTTCCGCAAAGCCATCATCACAATAAAGTAAAATACATGTTTTTAATTTGTTTTATTTCTTCATGGTTAATGGTTGGTTTTATTTTATCGCATTATTTTCTCACGGATGAAAAACCCGAGGCGTATAAGGAGTGCCCCTACGAATGAGCCTGTCTCTGTCAGAACTGCCTGGCGCGTTAAAAAGACTTAATCGGCAAAGGAATCGTTACCTTCACGAGCAAAAAAGGAGAATTCGGCTGGTGCTGTCAGCCATGCTTCTGCGTAGTGCCAACAAGCATGAAAAAATCCCTCAGGCGCCGCAGCGCGTGGTTTTTCCTTTTGTTAACCTTGGGATTGGCGATGCGGTATGCCATACCGGATTATGGCGAAAATTAAAGGATTTGGGCTACAGAGTACAAATCATTGCCGAGACCAGAAGTGAGGTATTTTTTAAAGGGCTGGACTGTGTCGATGACGTGTTTATTGTCGATATCAATCATATTGACCGGCTGGAGAAAATCGATAGCGATATCGTTATCAGCATGTACTCCTGGATGCAGCGCAAGGAGCTTCTGGAGATAAAACTGCTGTCGCGGATTAATTATAGCTATGCCATCAGCATCGGTGGCTGGTTGAAGCGTCCTTATCATATCACGCTGGATTTACCCGATAACTTTCATATTACCGATCCGCAAAAACAGCTGCTGGCAGCGCTGGGACATCCGTGTAATACACTGCGCTATTGGCTAAACCCCTCGTCTTTTAGCGATGCGTTTATCAAAGACTGCCTGCAGAAATATGCTAAAAAAACCCTGATTGTGCTGAGCCCTTTCGCCAGCGTGAGCGAAAGAACCATGACGCGACAGCAAATCTTCGATCTTATTGCAAAGCTGCAGCATAGTGTGGATTGCAACATTTTTATTACGGGTGAGAAGCACCAGCTGGCGACGCTTGATCATACCTCAGCCAATGTTTTTATCTGCGCCTTCGATTCCTTGTGGCATACCATCTCGTTGGTCAATAAGGCCGATCTCGTTATCTCGGTGGAAACAGCTATTGTCCATGTCGCCTGCGCGCTAAATAAAAAACTCGTCAGTATATTTTATTCTACCAATATAAATTATAACGATGCGTTACAGAGCAATACTATCTTCAAGCCCATTGGAGAAAACGTACGGCAAATAATCGTTAACAGAACCACTCTTCCTTTCGATACGGATAAAGTTCTCCAGGCGTCTTTAGCTACGCTGGCCGCCGCCGATCGTCTCGCTGTTGATCCTGCTGGCTCTGGTAACTGTTCATCTGAACCGCTTGAGCCTGCCACCGTGGCGGACTCGTGACTTTTGCTTAAAACCCAGGCGAAATGGAACGTATTTCCGGTGCATTATTTGCCATTCGCCTGTTTAAACGCCAATGCGTTCAATTTGCCACCATATGATGCAAAGACCGGTACAGGGGAAAACGTGTTGAGAAATGAAGGCCTTGAGGCGCAGCCACACTTACGGTAACATACGCAACTGGATGAACGCCCCCGTTTATCCTGCCGCTGTCTCCTTAGTTAAATGGATATAACGAGCCCCTCCTAAGGGCTAGTTGCAGGTTCGATTCCTGCAGGGGACACCATGTACACATCTCGTGTTATGTACCGAATTTAATAAAACCCCTTGTAATCAGTGAGAAACCCTCTATTTTGGCTATGCGACGTCAACTGATGTCTACCCACTTCAATGTGAATCAATAAGCGCCTGGGGCCTAAGTGAGAGCTTGTCCTGTTCAATGGTTCCAAAATGCCCTTAAAGTTACCAGCACCTTTGAATCAATAGCCTGTATCCCCGCTGGGGCAGCGATGTATTAAATCAGCCTGTTGCTGAAAGGCTCTTTATCCTACCCCCTTTTAAAAACAACGGCTTACAGGGGATTTTCATGATGTAATACCTTAAAAATTAACGTTAAAAGCATACGGGGATTCAAAGTCATTTGAGTCCTGACTACTCAACCTGAAATCTTGTAAATGATCATGCACGATGAAAAAAGCCACAGCATCAACAATGAAAAAATAGCTTTATAAAATAAAATCTTAGCCCCGTACCAACGCTCAACCAGAGAGCGAGTGCTCCCCTTTCTTTTTGCCCACAAATGCGCAATCCCGTTATCAAACTCAATGAGGTCGTTTTCACTCTCAATGAGCTGAAAAAATCGTTCATCCAGCCATAGACGCCAGCAGTAGTAATGAGTCAGCAAAAAGAGTCCCATCAGCAACACGCAATCGGCTGAAAACAAAAGGTTAAAAATCAGTGCTAACGGCGGCAGCGTCAGAGCAGCGAAATAGCGCCAGCTCGACAGATGAATTTGCATGATTTTTCTGGTCATGGTGATACCTGATGACATTGCAGCTCCCTGCTGAATCTTTCCAGAACCTGGATATGAGCGGGCGTCAGTACCACCTGAGGGCGCCGGGATTTGATTAGCGCCACAGCCTGCGTTACAGACCTGGCATGCCCTTCACTCAGCAACCAGGCCGCAACAACGGTTGCGCTGCGGGATAAGCCTAAGGCGCAGCACACAAGGACACTTTTATGTCCTTGCCGCAACCGGCGGAGCCTGGCGACGGCCTGCCGGATACTCTGAATTTCCGGTGCAACTAAATCCATCATCGGATAAGCTTCCCAGCACTTTGTCCTGCAACTGATTTTATGAAATTCAGCCGTCAGGTCGAGGACAGCGGCCTGCGCCACGGTATTGTCCGGGAACCGGCCCAATGCCATGCCGTCATAAATAACGTTGCTCAGGGCTATTCGTCGGGAAAACCATTTTTTTGAAAGCCATGCCCCGGCTAAATAGGGAAACAACAGCCAGCGGGCAGAGAGGCTTAACTCGCCGTTTTTGTCTTTCTGGAACACCGACACGCCGAGTCCGGCATAGCCCGCTGCCACCACCAATAATGCCACAGCAGGCCACAGCAAAATGAAGCCCTGTGAGCGCCATAATGCCGCCAGTAAAAACACCATCCCACCAGCACAGTATTTCATGACGAGCAGCAAGGCGTGAGCAGACGGGCGCCGCCATCGCCAACGGCCTTCAACCGGAATGACATAGCTAATCATCACCCCGACAACAAACCCGCTAATTACATCAATGACATGGTGCTGCCAGGTGGTGATTACAGACGCAGCTATCAGTAAAAACCACGCACCAGAAAGCAGCCCTGCGCCTTTTCCCAGATGCTGACGAAAACGCAGCCATAGCAGCCATGTCAGGATGATATGCAGCGATGGAGCCTGGTTATAAGGCAAATCAAATTGTTCGAGCTGTTGAAACAGCCAGCCAAACATCCCCTGCGTTTCCGGGCGAATAAAGGTGTATCTCAGCGGGAACAGAAGAAAGCCTAAGCAGGCAATTAGCGATGCGGCAAGCAGCCGCCAGCCATGGCGAGTCAGTTCCTGCTTTGATGTACAGATAAACAGCGAAATACCATACAGCAGGTCTATGCTCCAGTAAGGCACAATGGTCCACGGCATAAACGGGATGGCATGTTCCCAACCCAAGACCACACTCCCCACATCATGACGCGTGGCCGTGAACTGATTCACCTGCCCATAGCTAAAGAAAAAAAGCGGTCCCAACAGCACCAGCCAGCACAGCCCCTGTTTCCAGAGGCTGCATTTGTTCTGCATTAGCGGCGACTCAACCATGCTGCTTTCTCACGGCCAGTGAGACGGTGAAAATACCAAATTCATCAATCGCCTGATGACATTTCTCGAAGCCCGCCTGTTCCACCAGCGTATCCATTTCTTTTTGACTACGCACACGCATCATCCACGGAATGCCGTTCTGATGGCTGGTTAAGGTATAAGCGATGGTTTTTAACTGCGGGTGCCAGGGCTGCCCGGTGTAGACCAGTACGCCGCCAGGTGGTATTGCTGCAGCCAGCCCGGCGAGTGAGGCTTTAATCAAGGCGTTATCCGGGAAGAGTTCGTACAGCCCGGAAACGATCCCCAGTGTCGGCGCGGGATCAAGCGTGGCAAGAGAGTCATAGTCAAAGGCATTACCCTTTTTGAACTGAGCGAGGTGGCTCAACCTGCGCCCTTCAATCAAGGCCTGCCCTTTTTCAACGTTCAGGTCGCTATAATCGCGCAGTAGAATGCTTTCGATATCCTGATGTTTTTCCAGTGCGTCGAGCACATAGCGCCCGTGCCCAGCCGCGATATCCACCACACGTACCGGCATATCACTCTCTTTCAGCCTTGTGACCGCCTGCTCTATGACCTGCTGGATATTGACTTTTCGTACCCGGATCCCCTGCCAGCCGATACTGTTGAGGTAGTGCCGGTCAATCATGCGCCCCAGAATACCTTTGCCTTCCGCATAGTTACGGTACACATAATCCAGCGTACTGCCGGAATCAAAGCCCGTTTCATAGCCTAGCCGCATACCTTTTGAAAGTCTGCCGATCGTTTTCATGCCATAGTTCAATGAGGAATAGAACATGCCCTCCAGCGAGTGTGCTTTGGGCGGTGCCTGCAGCTCACGGTACGCGTCGGCGCTCGGGCTCCACTGGTCTTCATGGCTGTAATCGAAGGTGTAAGGCTGAACCGCGTAGAGTTTGTCGATAAAGGTTTTCATTTTATCGAAGGCCAGGGCGCGATCTTTTTCGCCCAGCGTATCGTGATAGAAGCCAGGCAAAATATGCTGCTCTTTGATAACGCTGCGCAAACCGGCGTAGAACTGTTTTTGCGGCTTCGCATGCACAACAAAATCATCGCCAGAGATAAGCAACTGAGTCGGCAGTGTAATGGCGGCAGAGTCGGAAACAATGCGCTCAGCCGTTTTGTAGAGATCGAGAAGAATATTCACCGCGATTGCCCGCGTGATGAGTTTATCCTGCTCAAAACTGGCGACACGCTCCGGATCGTGGCTGAGGAATTTCCCTTTCACGTAGGAGTTAACGTAGAACAGACCTCGGAGCCGCTGCATCAACCCAAGGCCCGTACGAGCGAACGGCACATACAGTTTGACCTTAAAAGCCGGAGAAGCCAGCACCATTCCCCGAATTTTCGGCGCATAGTCGTGAACCCAGGTGGATACCAGAACTGCTCCCACGCTCTGCGCAATCACTACGATATCCTCAAGGCTGACCTGCGCGTCCTTCGCCACAAAACTTACAAACTCATCCACGTCCAGAACGGAGCGGGCCAGGCCTGGACTGTAACCACGATCGCCCGGAGACTGACCGTGACCGCGAGCATCCCAGGCGTAAAAATGCGTATCGGGCATGACCAGCTCATCGACAATGTGCTGCAGCCGTCCGGAGTGTTCATGTCCACGGTGAAACAGCACAATCACTTTTTTACCGTTACCTTTCATTGCTGGCCAATGGCGAAAATAGAGCGACTCTCCATCGCTGGTTACGAATGTATTTTCCTGAAATAAACGTGCTTCCTGACTCATGGGACTTTCCTTGTCGCCTGCTGTTGTAATGTGACGAAACGAGTGAATAACGATTGTTTAAACGTGACTTTAGACGCGTCGTAAAAAAGCGGTTCGTCAATGAAGATGTCGATAAAAAACGGGACGGGGATTTTCTGCCCTTTGCCCATCGAACGGTCCAGGCCGTGCATGTAAACGGGGATAATCGGCACCTCCGGACACTGCTGGCTTAAATGCCAGATGCCGGATTTGATCTCTGAGAATTTCCCCGGCTCGCCGCGCGTGCCTTCAGGGAAAATAATCACAATTTTCTTTGCTGCCAGCGCATCAATACAGGCCTGTAGCGGATTTGCCTGATGGGCTCCGCGATAAACAGGAATGATGCCTATGACCTTCAGGGCAAACCAGCCAACCACTTTGTTTCGCAGGAAATAATCTGCCGCCGCCACGGGCTGCACGTTCACCAGCGTTGAAAGTGGAAACAGCGTGAAAAGCGTCAACACATCCAGATGGCTGTTGTGGTTCGCCACGATAATTGCCGGGCCTTCCACAGGCAGCTTTTTTCGACCAGACACGCGAACGCCCAGCCAAATCCAGACTACGGGGTACGCGATGCACAGGGTAAAGATCCAGCGCAGTAAACGGTTCATCTGCGCCCCTTATACGTAGAAGTAGTAATAGAAGTGGAAGAACAGCGGCGCGGTGTAAATCAGCGAATCCAGGCGGTCAAGAATACCCCCGTGCCCCGGCAGGAGTTTCCCGGAGTCTTTCACGCCAAAATCACGCTTGATGGCCGACATCACCACATCGCCACAGAACCCGCCCAGACCGATAATCACTCCAGCCCCTGACGAATGGAGCCAGTTCATTGGTGTGAGCTGCGGACCCAAAATGGCAGCCAGCAGCGTAGTGGTCAGCACGCCCCCCAGCAATCCGGCCAGCGTTTTATTCGGGCTGACCTTCGGCGTGACCTTGATTTTACCCAGCGATTTCCCCCACAGGTATTGCGCTATGTCGTTAAGCTCGGTGGTCGCCACCAAAAATATCACCAGTAATGCGCCAGCTTTAGTATCCACGCCTGGCAACATCATCAGGAAAGCTACATGGCTTAAAGCAAAGACCGTAGTCATCATGCCCCAGTGCATGACGGATGCAGAGTGCACGAATCCTTTCGTATCGCCTACCAGCACCATGCGGGCGGGCAGGAATAAAAAGACGTAAATCGGAATAAAGATAATAAACATGCCATACCATGACATGCCCACCCAGATATATTGCAGCGGGATCGCGGCATACATCCACAGCAACGGCACGCTGTCGGAGCGGCGGGTAGGTGCCAGCGTTAAATATTCCTTCAGTGACAGGAAGCTGAGAAAACCGAAGAAGGCGAGCGCCAGCCCTTTGGGTGAAAGCATCGCCAGCGAAAATAAGCCAACAATAACCCACC
This sequence comes from Erwinia sp. TECH1, assembly GCF_054057575.1. Classification (NCBI taxonomy): domain Bacteria; kingdom Pseudomonadati; phylum Pseudomonadota; class Gammaproteobacteria; order Enterobacterales; family Erwiniaceae; genus Erwinia; species Erwinia sp. TECH1. The sequence goes on from NZ_JBSRZK010000001.1 coordinate 3,382,590, forward strand.
AGCTATTGATACGTTGCTGAAGCTCAAGCCAGTCGCGCTGCGGGCAGCATTTTTTTAAGACGCAGAGGATAACAGTCGCCAGCAATAAAATGCTGAAGAACCCGCCGAGGCAGTAATACAATGTGTACAGAGAATCAGGCATTTTTGACCACCAGCACGCTATGGCAACGATTGATCGAGGTCCAGGCCAGAAGCACTGCCGAGGCACTAAAGACGATATTGGTCACGATGCTGTACTGCGGCCAAAGCGCGATAAACAAACCTAAAGCCCCCAAAACAAAGGCACGGTCGCTTTTACCCATCGGACCACGATAATTTCGGCTACCCGTCAGCGTCTGGGCGATGATGCCGCAGAACTCCGTCAACCACGACAGCAACACCACCAGCACAACCAGCCACGGTGATACCCCGGTTAAAAATGCAAATGTCAGATAAAGCGCTGCATCAGCTATGATATCCCCGACCTCATTAAGAATGGCTCCGAGCTGACTCTTCTGATTAAACTCTCGCGCCAGCATGCCATCTATCGCATTCAGTGCCATACGAATAAACAGAAAGATAGGTAGTAAAATGTAAAGGCGGGGGTCGGGAAATAGCATCAGCCCTGCGCCAGGTATTACCGAGAAGACTGCCGCACTGACGGTCACCTGATTGGCCGTTACGCCCCGGACAAATAGCACGCGGACTAAAGGCCGTAATAAATCCTGAAATTTTGGTTTAATATCGTAAAGAGTCATATTGTAATTTGATAGTCCATTTATCAGAAAAAATTCACCATCTGGCATTTTAATGTTTACTGCCAATGATAAAATATAGTGAAAACACCGCATACTTTAAATATGGTAGCTATGGCGTCAGATGTCATCACCATCAATTTAATGGCGCGCAGGTATACCTGCACATTCCCTCATTAATCCTCCTTGACAGTTCTTTCATTACTCAAACCGCTGAACTCTCCCACAAAAATAATGGATAACTATTAATGCAGTAGAATAATGCCGTAGACAGATAAAACAGCGACACCGCCAAGAAGGTACAGTGGAGACAGCACAACGTCCGTTGCCACTGCAGCCGGATAGAGAAGTCGTTTCGCGGAGAGAGTATTGCGGGTATAGAATTTCACCTTAATCGGATGATCAAAACGGAATACATCAGCAGGAACATGCGCTTTTTGATGTATGGTTCCCTGCAGACCAGAGAGTTTGATTTCGCACTCACCAGCACCTTTATTATTACCGGTGCAATACCACTCTGATAGTTTGAGGATATTTAAGATTAGCATTTTCTCAGACTGATCCCGATAGCTATATTTCAGGGTAACCTCCCCGCTGAACTGATTTTTTTCTTTATTCAGCGTGAATGTACCATCTTCAGATACCCTGACTCTGGCCTTATCAATTTTACCAGACACCAGTGTACGCAAAAAATCACTCGCGCCTGAGGTAAGTGCATAATCAAAATTATTGCCAATAAAAACCCAGCTATAATTTTCCTTTCCCGATTCGGTGATGGTTGCTGCAGTGAGCACATCATTGTTATACAACGCCCAGCCATTTTCATGGTGTTTTATGTCATTTTTCAGGTTTTTTGTTGCACAACCCGATAAAGCCATTACGGTCAGTACTAACAAAAGAACATTATCCATTTTTCTTGCAAAATTATTCAAAATCATTCCTTTTATAAACAGTATTAATATCTCAGAACTATCGATTGACGCCGATAACCCCTTATCCGGGCTTGATCGCCATATAAAAGAGGAGCGCATATTGGCTGTCAGGTTTTCGCATTTCCGGATCCGTGATTTATTTCGTTATTTCGGGTTTTTTTCGTCAGCTGTTGACTGTTTCGCCAGGTAAATACGCAATGACTAACAGGCAAAAAAATAACGATTACTCATTCCGGTTCCGCTATGCAAGGAGCGCTAAAATCAACCAAGCCTGACTCTTACTGACAAATGAAGCCGCAGCGGGCTGTCTGGCCTGCAATTTTTTGAGAAACTGTGATTTTACTGACATAGTGTTATCTTGCCTTACATACGAGTTGTCGTGTCGAGATACTGCTGTTGCTTAAGATGTCGCAGAAGAACCCGTCCTTCTGGTGCAAACTCTGTTGCATAGCGCACAAGGCCAATACTCTTGAGCTCGACATCAATGGCATAGCGCAGCTCGCCGGGGACGTTCTACGCCAGCAGGACAACAGTTATTTTTTTCAGGCGTGGCTCGTATTTGGCACGCGGGTGTGGTAGTAATATTCCGGCGCTTCATGACGCATCATTCCGCCTTTGTGACGGAATCTGGTCGTCGCTTTCACTCTAATCAAGCTCAATCAATTTTGCATTTCTTAATGGTTACCTTTAATAAAAGAAAGCTTTTTAAGACATATACCCTGATCTTGATCAACCATTTTAAAGTGATTATACCCTGGCTGTATTATTAGCTTTGCAGAACATATATTTGATTTCGATGACAAACGAAAACCTACCCCACCGCCACCATTTGAATTATACTCAAACCGCCCACCGGTTGACCAACCAATACTTAATTCATAATTATCCATTATTATGGATGAAAAAGAGCTTTTTATCCTGACCTCTTCTCCCGACTCGATTATATCAGGACGATCCCTTATTATTTCATCAACTTCCTCAGGAGTTGGTTCGATACCGTAAACACTCTCATTGGTGTACAAATACACACGTTCTTTCGTTGTGTTCTGAACGATAACTACCGGCCTTACAGGAATAAAAAAAAGCACAAGAATTGCAATAAGAAGAAAGATGAATGTTAATATCGCTTTTTTTTTCATGGCATCTACGGCTCGATTTTTTTAGGGTTTTTATTATTCCAGCACCAGTGCTTCTGCTTAGAAACTGGAAGTGATTCTTCAGCTGTGCTATCCAAAGCATTCAGAATATCCTGAGTGGTTAGTGTATCTGCCATTTTCCCATGCCGATGATACAACGAAAAACCAATTTTCATGCTAGTCACATCATCCAATGTATCATTTCCGACAGCTCCTGGGGTCATGTTTTGCTCCCATATCGAGCCCGATAACAATAAATTTTCCTTAAACCCAACACTAAGACCGACATACCCATAGTGGATATTTGACCAAATATCATAAAAATAATCATAATGTTTATATTTATGATAATAAGACTTAGATGGAGTATTACCAGGGAGGGGTCGCGCAACAGCTACTGAACCAAACATATCACGAATTTTTGGCTTATGATCCCACACGGAACCTGTTTTCACTGTTTGATACCAAACAATTATAGCTTCAGAAAGATGAGGCTCAGGACGAGGAGCTAATTTCGCGTAAAAAGGTAGATTATTCCATTCTTTTAATGTGTTTTTCATGGTTTCATCATCGATATAACCTCTTATAACATTTGCAATCCGACCTCTGACATTGGTTTTAATTTCATTGAGTATATAGTCAGCAACCTTTATAGCGCCGTCAGTATGACGACAATGCAGTTTACTCTTAAGATCTGACGACTGCCCGGTAGTCGTTACTGGTGGAGTAGTTGCTGATAAAGTGGCTGTAGCTGCCGTTGTTCCCTCAGCAGAATTTGCACTACCCCCACTCTTTTCATACGTATCATCCATCATCGACGGAATAAACTTCGCTTTACAAGGACAAGTACTGTAGCTGTCGAGAGTCCCGGCCATCCGCCTGTCGTGAATGGTATCGTTGTCGATGCCACCAGCTATCCTGAAAAGCCCGGCATGTTTACCGCAGGTCACGCTATCCTGTTCCCGAGCTACAGGTTTATCAAACAGCGTGTGATCCTCTGCGCCCGTGGTGATTTTCCCTCCGCAGGTCGTTTTGTCGCCCTGCACCAGATAAAAGCCTTCTGCTGCCATATTTTTTCCTTTAGCTGAATTCTGTCCATGTCACCCGGCATTCGCAGCCACATCCGGGCCACGTTCAGGGTGAAAGCTTCGTGCATCGCACACGCCAGCAGCGCGTCGGCATTGAAACAGAACGAAATATGGCTTAAATCGATACGGTTCCAGTCTGCAAGCTGACTGCAGTTAAAACGCAGCGTGACAACCGAACGGCCATCGGTATCGATCACCAGGCTGGCCCGCTCCAGCGACAGCGGCTGAAGCGTTATCTTTTTGGTGGTGGTGTACCGGCAGCGTGTGCCTTTCTCCCCGATCGGCCGCGAGTTCACCTCGAAACCTTTGTCAATGCGCATCTGCTCTTTCATTTCGCGCCAGTCAGGAGTGAACTCCACCACCGACATTGACGGAATGGTGCGCAGATAATGCGGCCACAGCAGGCTGACCAGCCCTTCGGTCAGTTCCGGCAGGTCATCATCGAGCTTCTCACGCAGTCGTCCCATCAGAAAGGCAAAGCCTTCAAACAGGCGCTCCACGTACGGGTCACGCGCACCCGCTTTATCAAGATTGAGCATTGCCGCCTGCTCGGGGTGAGCACGAGCAAACTCTTCACCGGCTTCCAGCAGGTAGCGCATTTCGGCGTCGTAATAACGCAGGGTTAAATCATCCATAATAGTTTCTGTTTAGTTAATTACTGCGTGATGAGCGATTAAGGGAATTCCAAAAACCGACAGGCGACTTCAAATAAAAAAGGTCGCTCATCAATATGGTTTACAGGAGAATACTTCTTTTACATAACAAGTGGTTGTGCCTGGCATCCAGCCCGATGGAATTCCATTGCAGCGTACATATCCTCTGCTAATCAGCTCTTTGGGATAGAGAATGGAGTACAACAGACCCAGTATTACGATAGCAATGCAACCCCATTTTAAATAAACGATATAGTAATCCATCTTCTTGAAAGCAAACTCTTTTCCCCCTGAAGAGAGCCAGAATAAAATAGGCCAGTGGGAATAGCATCACGAAAGGCAACGCAACCAAAGCAACGGTTAACCATGAAAAAACAATTTCATCACCAAAGCTGGAATATTCTTTAAATATACCTTTTCCAAGATAAAAGCTCAGAGCTCACGACCCAAGAATGATCACTATAGCGAAAAATTCACGAATTCTATCTTTCATGCTGCCTACCCGAACTGAAGCATAATTTTTTATCGACCACATACTTTCTGGCCGTTCCGGGTGTCCATCCAGATGGCACTCCTGAGCAAAGAATGTAACCTTTGCTTTTAAGTGCTGACAAATAGCCAAACGAAATAGTACATGACAAAGCAAAAGCAAACACACACATACACTTGAAATGCGGCATAATTTTATTCACTTTTTTAAGTGCGTATTCTTGCTCATATCGGAGCGAAAGGTAAAACCAGTATAAAGGAAACACAAACATAATTGGTATTGATATAAGACTTAATGACATCCACGAAAAAATAATTTCATCATGAAACTTGAGGAAATCAAAGACCTCGCTCAACCAAAAATAAAACGACAGGATAGAAACAACCAACAATATAAGAATTGAAAAAAAAGCATTGATTTTTTTCGTCATATGTTAGTATATCCTCTTTGTAATATCGTCAATTGAGTTTCTCAAAAACCCTCTAATTTCTGACTCTATAATTTTCTTGCCTTTAATTAACATCTTCTCTGCAAACATAGCACCTAAGTCCCAAAAACCATCTTCCATTTCTCTGGCTTTTTCAGCAAATTCTTGTTGAGCCGCATCAATGTACTCAACTACTTTGTCTGTCACACCAAACTTCTGGTCCAGCTTATTTAAACCCCAGGCAGCAAAAAATCCAACGCCAATGACTATTACAAGGTTAAATGCAATCAACGGGGTTACTACGACACTTCCAACGACAAATGTGACTACTGATACAATGCCGATTTTCATTACATCAGTAGCCAGAGATCCTATGAATTCAGCTAAAGATCTCTCATCGTTCAAAATAAAATCAAGAGTCCTGTAAGCGGCTGCAACATAAAATGTCAGCCGTGCTCCTTCAACAACAGATTTTGCAAACCCATATTTACCAATTCCCAAATCAACAATCTTTGGATTTTTAGCCGCAAACACAGGTGCATTCAATATCTTCCTTACACCAGGATAACCACTTATTTTTATCAGTTCTGTACCGTTGCGGTTTACATATGTTGTTGCTTTTATGCTGAAGCTTCCCAATTGGTTGATCAACATGGATGCAGTCACAACATCCTTAATATTTGTTCCATAATTTACAACTATTTGTCCGGGGTCACTTTCTGTTATTGCTACCCATCCGTGTTTCCATGCCCCCCACGAGGACAATATTTCGAAAGCTTCTGGAAGAGTGAGCAGCATCACATCCTGATTAGTTTGCCTTAGCATTGCCCTCAAATTACCGTCAGGTAAATCATGCGTATTCCGTAAAACTGGATAATCAGGTACAAATCCCGTTGGCTTTTGCTCACCAGTGAGATAAGAGGGCAATTCCGGGGAAGTTTGCCCCGGTGCCACAAAACCTGCTGCCGATTCGCCAGCGGAAGCTCCACTGCTCTTCTCGTACGTATCATCCATCATCGACGGAATAAACTTCGCTTTACAAGGACAAGTACTGTAGCTGTCGAGGGTTCCGGCCATTCGCCGGTCATGAATGGTATCGTTGTCGATGCCACCAGCTATCCTGAAAAGCCCGGCATGTTTACCGCAGGTCACGCTGTCCTGCTCTCGGGCCACAGGTTTATCAAACAGAGTGTGATCCTCTGCGCCCGTGGTGATTTTCCCTCCGCAGGTCGTTTTGTCGCCCTGCACCAGATAAAAGCCTTCTGCTGCCATATTTTCCCTTTAGCTGAATTCTGTCCATGTCACCCGGCATTCGCAGCCACATCCGGGCCACGTTCAGGGTGAAAGCTTCGTGCATCACACACGCCAGCAGCGCGTCGGCATTGAAACAGAACGAAATATGGCTTAAATCGATACGGTTCCAGTCTGCAAGCTGACTGCAGTTAAAATGCAGCGTGACAACCGAACGGCCATCGGTATCGATCACCAGGCTGGCCCGCTCCAGCGACAGCGGCTGAAGCGTTATCTTTTTGGTGGTGGTGTACCGGCAGCGTGTGTCTTTCTCCCCGATCGGCCGCGAGTTCACCTCGAAACCTTAGTCAATCCGCATCTGCTCTTTCATCTCACGCCAGTCAGGGGTGAACTCCACCACCGACATTGACGGAATGGTGCGCAGATAATGCGGCCACAGCAGGCTGACCAGCCCTTCGGTCAGTTCCGGCAGGTCGTCATCGAGCTTCTCACGCAGTCGTCCCATCAGAAAGGCAAAGCCTTCAAACAGGCGCTCCACGTACGGGTCACGCGCACCCGCTTTATCAAGATTGAGCATTGCCGCCTGCTCGGGGTGAGCACGAGCAAACTTTTCACCGGCTTCCAGCAGGTAGCGCATTTCAGCGTCATAATAACGCAGGGTTAAATCATCCATATTTATTCTGCTTAGTAAATTGCTGCGTGTTAAACACTGAAGCAGACTCCGGGAGTCTGGCACGGGTAATCATATAGAAAAGAGAACCATCAATGCTGAGTACAAAGGGACGGTTCTATGGCATATTTTTTTGCCATGCCAGGCATCCAACCAGAAGGGATCCCCTGACATTCTGTGTAACCTTTATGCATTAAAGATGTTGTGTATCTTTCTGAAAAAATGAACATTCCCAGGATAGTTAACCCTAAGATGATAAACGTGGTTTTCAGTAATTTTTTACCTGATGTAACGGTTATCTGCTTCCCGGTAAAAATAACAGGAAAAATCATCACCAATAACGGTGAGAAAAAAAAGAAAAATGCGGCAGCAAAAGTAACCCAAAAAGAGAAGTTAACGACTTCGGGGTAAGAAAGGTATTCACGCAACTTAAAAATACCGAGATATGAAATCCCGATGGAAACCATCAGAAAGAATGCAACTCCAAAAAGTGCCATGACTCGTTGTTTAAAAGGATACATTGTCAATAATCCATTGGGATAATTTCTTGTAACGTTTCACGCAGATATTTTTTGGTTTCTGCAATAACAAACTCTCTCCCGGTCCGTAGCATCCCATCCAGATACATAGCGCCAAGATCCCAGAACCCATCCTCGATCTCGCGAGCTTTATCGATAAACTCCTGCTGTGCATTCTCAATCAATTCAACAAGCTTATCAGTCACTTTAAAGTGATCGTCCAGCACGTTCAATGCGATGCTTGCCCCGAGACCAACAAGTACGACAGCTACAAGTGGGCCAATAACAAATGGAGTCATTGTCAACAAAGCACCAGCCCCCCAACTGACAGCGGAAGCAATGCCGATTTTTACGACATCTGTTGCCAGTGAGCCTATAAATTCAGCCAGACTGGTATCATCATTCATTATGAAATCAATGGTACGATAAGCGAGAGCGAAATAAAACGTTATAACAGTGCCTTCTACAATGGTACTTTTAACACCGAACTTCCCAATCCCCAAGCTGACGACTTTGGGATTTTTTAGAACATATACAGGTGCGTTTAATATTTTTCGCATCCCTGCATATCCAGTCAGTTTTATGAGTTCATTTCCATTTTTATTTACGTACACCGTAGATTTAATATCATACAGTTTTAAATCGGCAATAAGCATGGTTGTTGTAATGGCATCTTTAATACCCAGGCCATAATTTACTGCAATCTGTCCCGGCTGACTTTGTGTCAGTTCCACCCACCATTTTTGTAAAATCTCCATGATGACAGTATTTCATATACTTCGCCGAGGGTAAGTAGCATTACTTCCTGGCTATTGGCCTGCAGCATGGCCCTTAACTTACTATCCGGGAAGTTACGTGTGTTAAGTAATACCGGGTAATCTGGCACAAAACCAGATGGTTTTTGCTCACCGGTCAGATAACCAGGCAGCTCAGGAGAAGTCTGCGTCGGAGTCGCTGTAAAGCCTGCTGCCGATTCTCCAGCGGAAGCTCCACTGCTCTTATCGTACGTATCATCCATCATCGACAGAATAAACTTCGCCTTACAGGGGCAGGTACTGTAGCTGTCTAGGGTTCCGACCATTCGCCTGTCGTGAATGGTATCGTTGTCACAGCAGTTCATTGAGAGGATAAAGATCGATGTTTTTTGCTCAGCCTGTTAAAAATAAAAAAAGAAATAACATATATTATTATAAACGCAACATTTAACACACCGTAGAACAACCAGGCTATGGAATAGGTTTCGCCAACAAGATAATCCAGATGAGAGCCAATTAACGCTGGTTCATAAGTATATTTTATATCCATAAATGAAAGAGAAAGTACACCTGTACTGACAACTAAAAACAGCGCTACAGGCAGAAAAACAAACAGTAGCTTCTTAATCATTCTCTACTCCCTGGGATTGGGTGAATGTGGTCGGAGCATAGCCGCTTGATCCCTTCCCTGCGAGCCCACTTCCCTTACCTATCGTACCGGCTGTCTCGTTACCACTGCCAGCGCCTTCAATTTTCTTATAATCAGAAGAGTTATGATACTTAGCTATAAATTCATCAGTCATTCTTATCACTCGCATATCAGCAGGATTTTTGGATAAATCCATCAGATAGTCATTCAAAGATGAGGGGATTGCAAAATCCTCACTGTGGCCAAATAAATTAAGTAATTTCACATCGAACATTTCTGTACCTGCCTTTTTAAGGCCTGTCACTGTTGTTGTCGTACAATTGTTGACAGCAAGATTATAGATATCAATGATACGACCATTTTCTTTTATATCAGGGTTAGTGTTCTCACCATCAGGACGAACATCACTGGACGCCCATAAAGAACTAAATATTGATAACGTGTCTGTTTCATCAACGTCTAGTATTTTATAAACTGACGATCCCATTCGATAGAGTTCTTTTGAGTAAAACGTATCAGCTTTTTCACCGGAGTATTTAATTAATACGCCCTCGCCAAAAGGGCTAAACCCTTCCTGATCATACCTACCATATGTAAACACATAAACGGTGCTATTGTCGTGAATTGAAACGAAGACATGCCCTGCTCCCTGTGTTTCTGTCCAAAGAAAAACACCATTACGCAATTCATTTGGTTCCGCAAAACACATTCCCGCAAAGTCACTTTGAGCAGCATGGGTGCTATCTATAGCATTGTTAAGCAGCTGCGCCGCATTTTTCGCTAGTGAATTCGTGGAAGGTGATCCCGCCCCCCCATTTTTCTCATACGTATCATTCCACATAGACGGAATAAACTTCGCTTTACAAGGACAAGTACTGTAGCTGTCGAGGGTTCTGGCCATTCGCCGGTCATGAATGGTATCGTTGTCAATGCCACCGGCTATCCTGAAAAGCCCGGCATGTTTACCGCAGGTCACACTGTCCTGTTCCCGGGCTACAGGTTTATCAAACAGAGTGTGATCCTCTGCGCCCGTGGTGATTTTCCCTCCGCAGGTCGTTTTGTCGCCCTGCACCAGATAAAAGCCTTCTGCTGCCATATTTTTCCCTTTAGCTGAATTCTGTCCGGGTTATCCGCAAAGCACCGCACTGCTTGCCGGATCGAGCGCAATCAGACCGGACAGAAGCTGGTCCATCTCCGGCTGAAGCTGTGATTTATCGGTTTCACTGCGTGTGGCTTTCATGCACAGCAGTCTGAGGCGACGCAATTTCACTTCAAATAGCAGTGCCTGTGTCCACTGCGTGAGGGTGATTGACTGTGCGGCGCTGTCGAGTTCATCCAACAGATGCAGGGCCAGTTCATTTTTGCCCTTTTGCTCGGCCACACGGGCTATCAGCAGACGCAGCAGCCATTTGTCTCTTATAGAGTCGGTTCCTGGCCGGGTCTGCAGCCAGTGGAGCGTGGCATCCAGGCCTTCGCTGTCTGCTTTCTCCAGCGCTTCCGGCTCAAGGGCCAGAATATCGTCTGATGGATATACCACTGCAAATCCAGCCAGAGGTGATTGGCGCCACGCGAGAAAGTGCTGTCCGCCTGCTCCAGAATCTCCAGCCAGCTCTGCTGCAGATAGAGGCATTTGAGCATGGGTCTTCTCCGGTCGGACTGGTGCCACTTACCGCAGCAAGCCAGGGCTGCCAGCTTTCCGTGCGTGTGCCTGTTGCTGTCGTTAGTCTGACAGGCAGCGACCAGATTTTGCAGAGTGCTTATTATTCGACTTCATCCATGTCACTGTTTCCGGTATTGGCCATCAGCGCCTGAGCGGTAGCCGCGCTGTCGACACTGAATATCTGATCCGGTAACGTGAAACCGTGCAGATCCAGTAGCGCCAGCGGACCTTTTCCAAGTTGTGAACGCAGTACCCACTGCAGCGTGCGACCATCTGGCGCGGTGAAACTCATCATCCACTGGCTGCGGTTAAGCTGCTGGCGCTTGCCCTGATCCAGCCAGCGAATAAAGCCCCAGGCCCCGCTGTAATCCCCGAACAGACGCGTTCCGGCATTGACCGTGATCCAGGTCAGCATAGTCCCCGGCTTGTAAGTGTCTCCCGGCCAGCGGAAGCTTTGCCAGTCGGCCATCTGGTTGAAGTAGTGCAGCTTTTGTCCATCAATAGTCAGCTGAGTTTCCACCACCTGTGGTACAGGACGCGCCTGCAGCTCAAAGCGGATGCCCTGACTGCCATCGGTGAACAGAATGTCTGACAGCTGGCTCAGCTGGTTAATGGCCCGCAGGAAGGCCGGGTTAAAGGTAAGCCCCTGGCTGTTGACCTTATCCGGTACCCACTGGCTGCCCTCTTTGTGCAACACACCGCTGAGTTCCGTGGTCAGGAAGCGCTCTATACGTCCGCTGTCCTTACGCACAAATTCAGCCATCATGGGTAAAGAAGCATCACTTTTGCTGGCCGCAAACGGGAAACGCCCGTCAAAAGCAGTTTGCCAGTTCGCGACAACCGAGCGGCTCCATTTATCATTCAGACTGGCTGCCGACGGCTGAAGCACAGTCTCCCAGGCCTGGGTCAGTGGCTGCACAAACATCGTGTTGCCAAAACCACTCCACTCTTCGCCAAGGCTTGCCGAAATCAGACTGCCGTATTGCTGAGTGTCTGTCAGATCCACGCTTTTGCCCTGGAATACGGTCTGCGCCAGGATCTGCATCATCGCCTGCGGATCTGAGGCGCTGGCCACCTGTTGCAGTCGCAGACGCACGCGGGTGATACGGGTCAGATACGTCTGCAGGCTCAGGGAGGTGTCAGCCGACATGACGTTACTGCCTTTATTTTTACCCAGAAGCTGAAGCAGTGGACCAAAGGTTTCATCCAGCGGCCCCTGCGGCCCTGACGCAGACTGCTCAATCGCGGGTTTATCTTTTCCACCTACGAGATCTTTAGCCGATTTGATGATGGAATCCGAAAGACTTTCGCTTTGCTGGCCGGTCTGCCCCTGCCAGGCGAGGGTATTCATCAGGGCAATCAGTGGCGACTGCCGGACATCACTCATCAGCGTAAGCTGGTCGGTAACGTCAGCAATGTTGTTTGCCTGGTTAAGTCGCAGGCTGTTGAGGAAGCTCAGCCAGCTGCCGGCAAAGTCAGTGAAGTAGCGTTGCGTCAGACGCGCCTTCAGGGCTTCCGGTGACAGGTCAGCTGATATGGCCTTATGGGAATCGCTCAACACCCAGTCAATTTCATCCCGGCGGGAATTTGCAGCCTTTGCGATAGCCTGCTGGATGCCCCCTTCCCACGCCTGACGGGTAAACATGCCTGGCACCACTTCCTCGGTGGTGAACAGTCGCCGCGCATCGGTACCGCTGGTCATGTCTTCCAGAGACACATCGGCAAAGTTACGACGCACCGATTTGAGCATGTTCTCATACAGGGTGCTTTCGGCGTTACGCCGTCCAATTTGCTGCAACAGCACCTGGCGGCTCTGACTCACCAGCTGCGCATCCGGCCTGATTTTCCACTGTGGTTGCTCAGGCAGTTCGGTGATGTAGAAGGCCCACAAGTCCGGCGACAGGCTTTGCCAAAGGCCGGTTGAAATGCCCATCCGCGTCGGCTGCACGGCTTTCATGGTCTGGGCGTAATACGCGCCGTCGACTTTATCCGGACGGGCCATCATTAACCAGGCTTTCAGTTGGTCATAGCCCGGCTTCGCCAGCTGTGCCCGCTGGTCGCTGCCGGGTACAGAGCCTGCCAGCGCGCTGAGCTTTTGCGTAAGCGCCTCGTTCGCCGGGTCACGTATCAGGCGGTTGTTTGCCACACCGTACCAGGGCAGCAACGCATCGAGCAGTTGCTGGTTATGGTCAAGACCGAAGCGCTGGTACCAAGGGGCACCATCCTCAATATGCTGCTGCAGGCGGCCGGCGTCATTACGCAGCATATGCAGAGCCGTCAGCTGGTAATCCGATACGGAAGAATGCTCCACCAGAGCATGCGCCTGCTGCGCCACAGAGACAATCTGCAGACGGTTGACCGCAAACGACAGCAACGTCCCCGCCCCCCAGACACCGATAATGGCCATCAGTGTCCAGGCCAGCGTCTGTTCCCGCGCCATACCGACACGGCGGCCACGCACGCGGGTACAGTCATCAACGATCCCCTGCCAGGTCACCGGCAGGGTCAGCGCATGGCGTTGTGATTCCGGGATATATTTCTCAGCGTCGGCAGGTGCAGCACCGGCTGTTTCTCCTGCGATAGCGGCGGGTTTATTCTCCGGCAGGCTAAACATCAGGCCACGCAGCGGAACGCGCTGTTGGGAGGCTGCCAGCCATGGCACCAGTTGCTGAGTCCAGCGGGCGATACCGCCGTCTTTGAGGTGCTGGCCCAGGCGCAGCAGGAAGTCGTGGCCGTTGTTCTCAGCGACCTGACTCATCCCCTGCGTTCGCAGGGCTGGAAGCATCAGCTCAAGCTGGTGGGTAATTTCGTCAGGCTTAGCACGCAGCGGGAAACTGGCACCTACCGTCTGTTCAGTGCGTTTTGCCTGCGACCACTTGCTGTCGCACAGTTGCCACAGCCAGACCGGGGCGGAATAGCGCAGTAATTCGCTGATTTTTTCCAGCCCGCGTAAATCGTTATCGCTAATCTGAGGTGTGAGGTTAAGTGACTGAGGTAAGACGCGGACAATACCGTCCAGTGGGCGTCCGCGACGCAGTTTGCGTAGCGCGGTATATTTTCCCTTGTCCGGTTCAGCAGTCAGACTACCGCCGTAAATCAGCACGGTACGGTTGCCTTCAAGCCACTGCTGCTGTTGCAGGCCGGGTACCAGCTGTTCAATCGCAGCTTCGTCACCGGTAATCAGCAACAGGCGGGTTTTACGACGCCAGTAAAGGCCAATACGGGAGCGGAGATGCCCCCGAATCCTGTCACACATGGCCACCGCAGGATGAACAGGCGCTTTATCATTTTCCCGTTTCTTTTTCTCATCATCACCGTTGGTATTGTCGACAAGCGCATTAAACTCCTGCTTACCGACACTACGTACTGCCGCCAGAAGCACCACTGATACAATTAGGGCACAGCCTGAAATACATCCGCCAGCGATAAGCCAGTAAATTTGCTGCTGACTACCGTCTTCAATCCCGGCAGTATCCGGATGCTTCCAGACCATGAACGTCATAACGGCTAACAGCAAAAAGAAAATCAATGCGACAGCAAGATAGCGGCCTTCCGTAGTCTTCGGTGCTAAAGGTAGCTTCACGGATCCATCTCCTGTCGGGAAGCAATCGGGGTAATGAGCGTGCTCCACAGCACATTCTGTGTGGTATCTCCGCAGATAATCATCTGTGGTGACTGAGTTTGTCGGGCGATTTCAGTGGCGGCAGCGATAGCCAGCCAGGGGGCTGCGGCTCCGGCATGTCCCATGGATATATCGAGCGAAATGACGGCTTCGTCCTCTACAGACTGCGCAGGGTGAGCATTCTGGCACTCGATAACCTCTGCGCGCTGCTTACCCGTAAGACCGGCAAGCCATAAATTTTTCACGATATTTTCTTTGAGCGGGACGTTCCAGGCGGCCATGTTCATCCCCTCGCGCAGTTCACCTGATGGAGCAGGATCAGGCCGGTGCAGCAACGCGAGAGGCTCGAGCGCCTCCTGGGTCAGGCGGTTGCCAAGAAGCAGAGCAACGGCTGCTTCAGCAGTATTGTTTGAAACAACCGGGTCAATCTGGAGGCCAACAATCAATAACATTGCTTTATCTTTAATGCGGTGTTCCAGCCAGTGGTTGACTACCTCCAGCCCATTGCTATCTACATATTCAACAGCGCAGGTTAGGCCACTCTCCTGCCAAACTTCCTGCCAGATATCTCTGACAGCAGGGAATGACAGAGATGACGAGATATCGAGGATGACAACAAGCGAAGCGTTCTCCGGAAACTGGTGAACTGGAAGATCAGCAATGAGTTCAGAGAACAGACGTGAGATGACCAATCCAGGGGTATCTTCTGGTTCTGCCGTAATACGGCTCAGCCTCATGCTTTTTTCGCCTTTCCAGTCCGGCTGCGAAATGATAATGCTGTTATTATTAAGCATATCAACAGCGACATAACGCTGTTCGTCTTCCTGATGGGCTGTAATAAATGTCGTATTCAACACTTGAAGCGCACGACGAGCCCTACGGGTCTCACTCAGGATCCATTGTTCCCGACGCTGGTCAAAACCATTCGCTTTACTGTCCTGTAATGACCAGATCCACATACGAAAACCGAAAGTTACAATCCACACAACGAATGGTGTGCCAATGGCAAACATCCAGAAGTGGCTATTATCGATGTATCGTACGAATATCCGCATAAGGATCACGCTGATGACCAACATCGCAACCAGGACAGCAAACCAACGAGATGCTTTTGGTGGAACTGGTCGAAGATAACATTCAGGAAGATGTTTAAGGGAATACGGCATTTATACTCTCATACTTCAAAATTTCTAAAATTCAACTAAGGTTAGTCACCATCAAATGAAATGCTCTTAAGCAATTTCAATTTTTCTTTAGATAGATCTTCACCTTTGTCATCCGAAGAATTAACACCAGAACCACATAGGGCATTATTTTTATGTGTCAAACAAAAATAAACACTCTGGTCTGGCGTTCCATCTTTAGGTTTCGTCATGGTATTAACAGCCATAAAACAGATGCATCCTTGCTTTTAAACTGCAATAGAGATAGATGATTTCCCTTCCCATTATTCACATATGTAGCATCCGAAATGGATCTCCATTCCTTATTTTTTTAGTCATAAACAAATTTATTATCAGCGCCACTAACACTGCCCTCCTTATTGTTCACTTGCTGTACATCATATCCTGCTTAAAATAATTCACCAGAATACAGACAAGTCCACTCCGATATTGGTGATTTTTTTTGAAATACTCATCATCAGACAATGCAGGGTATTTAAAGTCACTAAAATGCATATTGTATGCATCAAAACTGGATGATGAAGAAATGTTGGCACTTGAATCAGATGACAGGGCTCTGGTTGCAGATACAACTCCTGCATTAGCAGCAAGAACAGAAGCTATAGAGAAAGAATTGAAACCGATAATGAATGACATGTAAACCTTTTCCATAACATTACGCCCTGTGCGTACATCCTTTCAGGGATGTCCTAATGACTATGAATTTTATTTTCACCCAGGCTTCAACGATTGATATGCTTTTTCAATTAAATATTTTTTTAACTCTATCTCTCACGCTTACATATCGAAAGCAGTTATTTAAGACTTTTAAGGGGGGTGGTGCATGACCTTGGAGTGTTATCGTCATAAATCATATTAATTAAATCATGACCTTCAATCCTTACGTTAACAAAGTCATCGCCGCATGTAGGCTTTATCTCTTTGAACTTTTTGTCAGCAGGGGAAAAGACAAATAATTTATAGATTTTATAAGTACCCATTCCCTCATCCAGATGCCAAACACTAAAATCTTTATAGCCATCACGATTGTAATCTTCAAATGTAATGTGATTTTTTTCTCCGATGACACATCAACATTTTCTAGATTAACCTGCTTGCCGGCTTCTAAAACTGATACTTCCAACGAATCATTATCTTTCAGAAAAACCTTTGCAGAAATATTTTTTTCACTATTAATATCTAAAATATTATTATCACAACCAAATGCAATTTTGGTAAAAATGAAAAAAAAGAAAAAAGCATATTTCATAGTAATACCTTTATGATTTTGTTAAGTCCACAACAATGCGAGACTTTCCAGTAGGACTTACGCTGACCGTGGTGTTAGTATTTACTTCATCCATCAAATAAAGTCCTATAAATTTTGAGTACGCTTGCCTTTCATAGTATCCATTTGACCCTCCATTAACCAAACGATTAATTAATCCAACATTGTCCGCAGTAAAATCTTCATCTGCGACTCTATTTATTGACATTTTGTGTTTATAGACTTTTGAAGCCCAATAAAAGCCACCTGAATCACAAGCGTTGTATGAATCTTCAGCCACAATATCGGGATCAAATCTTGGAGACCATCGGAACAAAGTACCACCATCATCGGGATGGGCTGTATAATGAGTTGAGACTGCAGTAAGCCGAGGGGCATCAGGGTGTAATCTATCAGTATATGAGCCTGAGTGGTTTGGAAAACTTCGGTATTCACCGTAGGTTTTATACAGTCCAGCCCATGTAAGTTGCATGATCCCTCTACCATAAAAAACAGTATAATACTCCGTGGCTGGATTCACTGAGTTATAACGACCAAACCCCCACTCATGTAATAACCTTCTACTGCCACCTAAATCTCTCCACTGCGCAGTTTCTAGTAATGTCTGGGGTAAGAAGAATGACATTCTTTTCTTATCGCCTCCAATATATTTTCTAATACTTAAATTCAAAGAGTCATAATGTGACTCAATTCTACTTTTAGCATGGGCATGATTTATTGAATACACGCTTGCAGGCTGCTTTTGAGCAGTTCTTGGGTTGCCGCTTGATGAGTAAAATAAATACTTCGGAAATGTAGAAGCTAACTCATCAAGACTCATCCAACTACAATTCCTCAAATGTTCAATAAATGCCTTTGGTTCAAAATGCCATAACCTTCCACTACTGAATGCTCCTGAATCAAAACACAACGCTTCGGCATGAGCCTTGAATTTTGCATAATCTTCTTCCGTCATCGGATCATGCTCTTCACTGCCGGTTTTCAGCCATGAAAAACGGCTATCGATCGTGCTTTTTTCCCACTCAAACGGAAAATGACAGATCAGTTTTCCACACTGATTAACGTAGTCGCCGCCTTCGGTCAGGCTGGCAATCGTGACCGAGTTACACTGGCTGTCGCTGTCACTGTCGTCATCAACCAACTGCCAGCCCGTCCAGTGAGGGAAATCAGCGTCACTAAACTTTTTAATACTGGGGACAGCAAGGTTGACCACCCCTTTTCCACCCGGGTACCTTACGGTCATCCACAGTGGTGCATCCGCAGGCACCAGCGTTTCATGCTCGGTATTGATTACCCGCCCAAAACGAAGCAACTCAAATCCGGCACTGGGGCTCTCCTTATAATTCCGCATCGCGGTTTTATAAAGATTGTATTCGTAGTCTTTGCCATCAGCATTCACCAGTGGCTCGCCCAGCAGATCATATTTCCCGTCAACCTGCGTATTTTTCTGCCGCGTTACCATAGTGCAGCTGCCCTGGGCCAGGGTCATGCTGACATACAGAGGTGCACTGCTGGTATACAGCTCAGAAAGCCCGGTTATGGAGGTACTGTTATTTGCGGGTGCCCTGTCATAAAACTTTGTCTGCGGTGGCAGATAAAAGTGAATATCACCATAAACGGCATCGGTTCGGCCATCTTTCGACACGTCCAGTTCGCGGCTCTTCCTGCCCGTCAGTTTGCTGATGTTGTCGTCATCACAGAAAATCTGGAAATGGAAGGCATTGACCGCATCGACCATCCCGGAGGTACCAAGCGGATCTTTCCGGTACACCTTCTCCCCGATTTTCACTGTTGATTCAAGCGACTTCAGGTGCATGTAAAGCGAATAAAAGACCACTTTAGCCCCCTCACCACTGCCGATCTCCGTTTCGTGCTTTAGCAGCACGTAGCCATCGTCACTGCCTTTGACATTGGGTTGATCCACATTGAGGTTCAGCGGTGCCTTATCTCGTTTATCGATGCCTGAACTTTTACGCACGGAAACCACGATCCCATCCGCAACAGCTCTTACACTCTCAAAAGGCCTGCCGCCATCAGTATGGGCTATGTGGATCCCGCCATGCCATGAGCCATGGCCATTGACCGGGTAATCGCGGCGGTCAACTACGGTCATCACTCTTTCAATCCATGCTGCATCGGTTTCATGGGCATTTTTCGCTTTCAGGAATGGCGGGCTGATAATCATGTATGACTCCATGTCAGGAAAAGCTGAATTTGCGGGAAGGCCCGGTGGTTTCCAGGGCAATGCTCGGGAAGTCTTCTGGCTTATTGACCTTTTCTTTTCGCCCGTAGTACCCCCCGCTTTTGTCCGGTATTCGCCCAGGATATACGCATGAAGATCACGCTGATGCCAACATCGCTACCAGGACAGCAATCCAACGTGTCTTTTTTGGTGTGACCGGTCGTGGATAACATTCAGGAAGATGTTTCAGTGAATACGACATTCAATTTCCTATTACTACTCAAAAGACAGCTATGAACTACATATAAACCTCAACGCTCCCAGAAGGTTTTCCAAAAACAATTACTCAGTAGACAAGCCATCTAATATTTTCTTAGGGAAATGATTCAGGCACTCTTTATCTTTAGCGGTTGGTATTGTGAGGTGATATACATCACCTGCAACTCCAATATAAACTATATTTTCTTTACCATTATTTCCACTTGGGGTGTTATTGTAAAAAAGCCCCCCAGTAGTCTTATTCCCCTTGCTTAAATAAATAACTTCATCATTCAGCTTGCCATCTTTCATGCTTGCAATTATGAGTGTTTTCAGTTGCAGCACAGAATCATTTGATATGTACACATGACCATCAATTGTTAATCTATCATCACCGTCAGTATAATTAGTTCCATTCGCATCACTAGTAAATAATAGATACGAGTAATCTTTTGAGTATTTCACATTACTCCCATCAAAAACATCAGTAATAGCACCTGTGTCTATCTTTGCACATAGTGAAATCGGCTCTTTATCTGCTTGTTCAGTTGCCGAACACACATTGACAGAAAATGCAGATAAAACAATGGCAATGATTTTGTAAGTTGAGATTCTCATTGTGTATATCCTCTCTTATTTTATTGGCCTGTAATCTTCAGGTGGATTCTTTTCATCATTAATTGCATACCACGCATGAATGAAAGCTGGCCATCTAACTGTTAAAAATCCATCCCGGCCTGGATTTATTCTCCGTGTAACTTCAGATGCATCAGATTCTTGAGCGCCTTTGTCGGCCCAATAATTGATCCCAAGCTTACCTAAAGGGCTTAACGTGGTTGAATATTTTTGTTTGCTAGACCAATAATAACCAGCAGCATCAAAGGCTGTATAAGCATCAGTAACTGGTCTGGTATTATTTGGTGGTATTGTATAGTACTCCATTCCCCTATGCTGCGGGCCTAATCGGAATGCACTATAGTTAGCATAATTGTGTCGCCCAGTAAGATGAATTGCCCCTCTACCTTTAAATTTAACTGATCTTACCCAGCAATAGTGGACACGCGACTAAGTGAGTAAACTCTCAAGCAAGAGGTGACTCACATGACAAAATCAGTATCAACCACCAAAAAGCCACGCAAGCAACATACACCTGAATTCCGCAACGAAGCCATGAAACTGGCCGAGCGCATTGGTGTGGCCGCAGCCGCCCGCGAACTCAGCCTTTATGAGTCGCAAATTTACACCTGGCGTAGCAAGCGGCAGCAACAGGCAACGTCCTCTGAACGTGAGAGCGAACTCGCCGCTGAGAATGCCCGCCTCAAACGCCAACTGGCTGAACGGGACGAGGAGCTGGCCATTCTCCAAAAGGCCGCGACATACTTCGCCAGACGCCTGAAATGAAGTATGTCTTTATCGAAAAGCATCAGGCTGAGTTCAGTATTAAAGCCATGTGCCGGGTACTGCAGGTCGCCCGCAGTGGCTGGTATGCCTGGCGTCAGCGTCGTCACCAGATAAACCGACGTCAACAGTTCCGACTTGTCTGCGATGATGCGGTTCGACAGACCTTTGCCAGGGCAAAACAGCGTTATGGAGCACCTCGTCTTGCTGATGAACTGCCGGAGTACAACATCAAGACTATCGCCGCCAGTCTGCGTCGTCAGGGGCTGCGGGCGAAAGCCTCGCGCCGGTTCAGCCCGGTCAGTTACCGTGAGCATGGTCTGCCAGTATCCGAGAATCTGTTGAATCAGGACTTTTACGCCAGCGGCCCGAATCAGAAGTGGGTGGGTGACATCACGTATCTGCGCACCGGTGAAGGCTGGCTGTATCTGGCGGTGGTGATTGACCTGTGGTCGCGGTCAGTCATTGGCTGGTCGATGTCCTCACGGATGACGGCACAGCTTGCCTGCGATGCACTGCAGATGGCGTTATGGCGGCGTAAACGCCCGGAAAATGTCATCGTGCACACAGACCGGGGTGGTCAGTACTGTTCAACGAATTACCAGAGCTTACTGAAACGGCATAATCTGCAGGGCAGTATGAGCGCTAAAGGCTGTTGTTACGACAATGCCTGTGCGGAAAGCTTCTTTCACTCACTGAAGGTGGAATGTATCCACGGAGAGAACTTTGCCAGCCGGGAAATAATGCGAACGGCAGTGTTTAATTATATCGAGTGCGATTACAATCGCTGGCGTCGTCACAGTGCCTGTGGCGGTCTTAGCCCGGAACAGTTTGAAAACCAAAACCTCGCTTAGGGCCGTGTCCACATTACGTGGGTAGGATCAAACACCATCCCCTATATGGGTATTGCCAAGTTTTCTACCTTGGGGCATACGTGGCTCATATTTATCAAAATATGAGTCATCACCCTTTTCTACAAAAAACTCAAATCGCCCTGTTTCCCTTGCCATTTGCCCAAAGAAATGCGCAATTCGCAATGGTGAAACTATGCCGTATTTGTTCAAAACTTTTGGCATTATATCTTTAATGTTTGCCGGACGTATAATTTCGGAATGATGGGTGCCTTCACTTTCAATCCATTGCTCTAACGTCGAACGGGACAGATTTGGTCGATGCGCACGCTCTTCATTTCGTCTGACTAGCCTAATCACATCCTCCTTCCCTAACCAGCCACAACGTCTCATGTGTTCAATAAAATACACAGGATTGAAATGCCATAATCTTCCGCTACCGAGAGCTCCTGAATCAAAACACAGCGCTTCTGCGTGTTGCTTAAATTTGCCATAGTCTTCCTCACTCATCAGCGTTCGTTCATTTGATTCCTGCGTCCCGGGAACCTGCCATATGGCCGTTTTTTCTGAAGTGCACTGCTCCCAAGGTAAACCGGTCATCAACCATTTATACCTGGCATCTATTGTGCTTTTTTCCCACTCGAACGGTAAACAGCAGATAAGCCTGTTGCTTTGAGTTTCGTAACTGCCCTCTTCCTGTAACTTTCTGATGATCGACGAATTACACTGGCTATGGGTATCATTGTCATCATCAACCAGCAGCCATCCCGTCCAGTGAGGGAAATCGGCATCGCTAAACTTTTTAATACCGGGAGCGGCAAGATTTACCACGCCAGCTCCACCCGGATAACTGACCGTCATCCATAATGGCGCATCTGCCGGCACCAGCGTTTCATGCTCGGTATTGATTACCCGCCCAAAACGAAGCAACTCAAATCCGGCACTGGGGCTTTCCTTATAATTCCGCATAGCAGTTTTATAAAGATTGTATTCATAATCTTCACCATCGGCGTTAACCAGCGGCTCGCCCAGCAGATCATGCTTCCCGTCAGTCTGCGTATTCTTCTGTCGGGTCACCATCGTACAGTTGCCCTGTGCCAGGGTCATGCTGACATACAGAGGCGCACTGCTGGTATACAGCTCAGAAAGCCCGGTTATGGAGGTACTGTTATTTGCGGGTGCCCTGTCATAAAACTTTGTCTGCGGTGGCAGATAAAAGTGAATATCACCATAAACGGCATCGGTTCGGCCATCTTTCGACACGTCCAGTTCGCGGCTCTTCCTGCCCGTCAGTTTGCTGATGTTGTCGTCATCACAGAAAATCTGGAAATGGAAGGCATTGACCGCATCGACCATCCCGGAGGTACCAAGCGGATCTTTCCGGGACACCTTCTCCCCGATTTTCACTGTTGATTCAAGCGACTTCAGGTGCATGTAAAGCGAATAAAAGACCACTTTAGCCCCCTCACCACTGCCGATCTCCGTTTCGTGCTTTAGCAGCACGTAGCCATCGTCACTGCCTTTGACATTGGGTTGATCCACATTGAGGTTCAGCGGTGCCTTATCTCGTTTATCGATGCCTGAACTTTTACGCACGGAAACCACGATCCCATCCGCAACAGCTCTTACACTCTCAAAAGGCCTGCCGCCATCAGTATGGGCTATGTGGATCCCGCCATGCCATGAGCCATGGCCATTGACCGGGTAATCGCGGCGGTCAACTACGGTCATCACTCTTTCAATCCATGCTGCATCGGTTTCATGGGCATTTTTCGCTTTCAGGAATGGTGGGCTGATAATCATGTTATGACTCCATGTCAGGAAAAGCTGAATTTGCGGGAAGGCCCGGTGGTTTCCAGGGCAATGCTCGGGAATTGTTCGGAGTTATTAGCCTTTTCTTTGCGCCCGTAGTGCCCCGCTTTTGTCCGGTATTCGCCCAACGTGGCAGATTCGATGCCGTTGGCATCCAGGTTGATATAACTTCCGCCGCCATTGATCACCACACGCTTATTTGCCGTAATGTGGATCTCATCCTCAGTGCTGGTAATACTGAGTTCCCCACGCGCCACCAGTTCCATCAAATCATTCTGCGCCTGTATTTTTACCGGCCCCTGGTTCGCGATGAGCTTGATCCCCAGCTTCCGAACAAACACGCTCAGGGCATTACCCACGCCGATGAACAGATTTTTCACCACGCTGACGTCTGCATTTTTACCGGCAGTGGCTATCAGGTTCTGGCCAGCAGACACCTGCAGATGTTGTCCACTGGTCATCGCCATACCCTCCGGCGCGCTGAGCAGCAGCACCGATTTTTTGAGGCCCGTCAGCTGCTGTTCCAGCAGCATGACCTGCGCCTGGAGATCGGCCGGGTTCGCGGTCGCCTTCTGCGCGTCATCGGAGATGGATGTCATCTGCTCCCGGGCGTTACCCAGATTGCTGACCGCCGGCTGCATCTCCAGCACCTGGCCCTGCGCTTTCGTCTGGCCATCAGCGCTGATGAACATCCCTTTCTGTGCCCGGATGGCTCCCCAGCTGTCGGTTCTGAGCTCAAAACCCTCACCGCGCTTCTGCTTCTCAGCATCCACTAAATGTCCCAGATTCAGCTGACTCTTGCCGCCGTACTCGGTGGAGACCTTGATATGCTCCTGATCACGACTGTCATCGAGGCGGATTTTGTTGTTCGCCGGCGTGCGCAGGACGTTACGTTTGTAGTTTCGGATAGTGACATGGTCGCCGTGGGCCGAGTCGTGCAGCACGCCGGAGATGTACGGCCGGTCCGGGTTACCGTCCTCAAAGCCAATCGCCACTTCGGTGCCCGCCAGCAGTGGCAGGTGCAGGCCGTAAGTATCGCCGGCATAGGGACGTGACTGCCGGACCCACAGGCTCTCGAACCCGGTCTCCCGGTTATCACGGTCAAACAGCATGTTGACGCGGTAGCGGCCGTCTTTATCGATATGGCCGTAGGTGTCATTTTCGATGGTGCTGGTGACGCGGGCCGGTAATGTGCCGGCCATCACCGGGCGTGAACCCGGCTCAGGACGATAACAAAAGTCGGTGCTGTCCGGGATACCGTCAAACCTGACGCCGAAGTCCTCATCACGCCGCGCATGGCTGTGCATCGCCGTGATGACCACGCCATGAGCAAACACGTCGGCCACTTCGTACCCGCCGGTGACTTTCAGAACCTGACCCGGAGAGAGCGTCGGGCAGCTGGTGATGGCATGGGTCTGCGTCTGGCCATTCAGGTAGCGCTCATGACGAATGCGGGCATAAAACACCCCGGACTCCGGTGCCGGATGGTGGTCATGGGTATCACCCGCCGTCAGATAGTTATCCGCATAGTGATAGGCCTCACCGTAGGTGGTGGCATCCCCGCGGGTGGCATCGACCCGGGTGTCCATGTCATCCGTGGCCTGACGGTAGTTGTAATCACGGGTGCTGACCTGCTTCTGTACCACGTTATGGTGGCTCTCCATGCCCCAGACCGGGTCCACGCCCTCCGAATGCTGTCCTGATGGCGGAACCGATGGCAGCGTCAGGCCTTTTTCATACCCCTGCTGACCGTCGTAAAACTCCACGACGTCGATGTTCAGACGCGTATCAGTGGTAAAGCGGAACCAGATACCCACCTCACCCAACAGGCGGGTGATGAAGTGCAGGTCGTCTTCACCGTACTGCATCACCTGTTCACGCTGCGGGTATTCACGACTTAGCGAGAACAGAAAATCCTGACCGCGCATGTTGTGACGCTCGCGCAGGACTTTTTCCACGATTTGTGGCACCGACATGTCCTGGTAAATGGCGTTCTGGTGTGAACGGTCAAGCAGGGCCAGGCGTGGCCGGAGCGTCAGGGCATAATGCGTCTCATCTTTTGAGGTACTGAGACGTTCAAAGCCCGTAACCACGCCCTGAATTACCCGCACTGGCTGCTGCACTTTAATACCGTAACCCCGGTCAACCGGGGCCTGCAGCGTCAGAGAGGAGGCTTTCATCAGCATCATTTCTTTGCTGATGGCATGGTTACCGCTGGTAAATTCAATACGGTAGCTGAACGGCGTGCTCAGGGCTTCATCACCTTCAAACGCCAGCACATCAAGCTCCGAACTGCACTCTTTTACCGCCAGCTGATGGTGGTTATGGCTGAATCTTATCGGCAAGTTGATGCTCATACGTTCACTCCTTGTGTACGGCCAAACTCCAGTCCGATACCCTCTTTCTCACTCGGGCTAAGGCGTACGACCGGGTTTCTGTTTTGCAGCCATGTGGGTCAGCAACTGCTGACTCAGCACCGGCAGAATTTGTTGATTGAGCAGACTGTTGACGTTGCGTGCGCCGGTATCCGGCAGCAGGCAGGCGGCGGTCAGCGCGGTTTTACCCACGCCAGGCTCGCCAACCAGGATCGGGTTGTTCTTACGACAAAGGGAAAGAATGTCCACCCTCTGATGGTCTTCCCCCTGTTCGGGCAGCGTCAGCAGCCAGTGCTCAGGCAGGATTTCTGCATGGGTGCGGGTCTGACACAGGGAGGCAGCCCCTTCCATCGCACGGGCGCAGTAGGGATTAAGACGTCGAAGAAGGCTTGCCGGATTCTCCATGAGATTCTCTCTTTATCGGTTCCTGGTCACGCTACCGCCCTTCGCTGTTTCCCTTTGTTCAGGGGACCAAAGCGCACAAGGTCAGGCTGGCAGACAGTTTGTCGGTTTCTTTGCTGAAAGCCCGCGTACTGCAGACGTTCAGCAAAACAGCAGAAAGGTTATCCCCTCCGCTTAAAAACGAGGATTACGCTAAAGAGTTCGTGTCGCAGGAAGGCGGCAAGTTCGTAAGTCTCCGGGAACATAGATAACTGTATGACCGGAGCGAGCCAACGCACCTGCGGCGCGAAATATGACGCGTAATCAGGCGGTGGCGCGTTCGTTCCAGGAGTCGGAATGAACGATGTTGCCGTCTTTGTAGGTCCAGGTGATTTTTTCGTAACGCAGCTCGATCTGCTCAAGGTGGTTATGCTTC
Organism: Erwinia sp. TECH1; assembly: GCF_054057575.1. Lineage (NCBI taxonomy): Bacteria > Pseudomonadati > Pseudomonadota > Gammaproteobacteria > Enterobacterales > Erwiniaceae > Erwinia > Erwinia sp. TECH1. The sequence goes on from NZ_JBSRZK010000001.1 coordinate 3,409,319, forward strand.
TCGTAAGCAGGATCCTTGATGTCGTGCATCACCGGGTTTACTTTCACCACTTTCACGTTTTCCAGTTTGGTGTTGAAGTACTCCACTTCCTGGCCCGAGTTGTTGATTTTGTACCACTTGAATTCCGCAGATTTCAGGGTCTGACCGGTGGTCACCGCCTTGTACAGATACGGGCTGGACGAGTCGATTTCCCTGGTGAACAGGAACGGAGTGTGGATACGGGTACCGGTCAGCTTGCCGGTGTTATTGTTGGTCGGGATGTACAGGTTATGCTCCTGCGCCACCACTTCGATGCTACCGTCACGATCCTGAACGTCCACAGACCCTTTAATGGCCGCACCACCGTCGTCTTTCAGCCAAAGATAAACAGGAATTGCCATGAAATTACTCTCCATTGTGTTGTGATGCGTCATCATCCTGCGATGACGCCAGGGTTTTGCCCGATATCTGACAGGCGTTGGCCTGCGGTACCAGACTGATTTCGACACGGCGGTTGAGTGCACGGCCCTTCGGGGCGTCATTGGTTGCGATCGGACGGCTTGCGCTATAGCCCTGCACCGCAAAACAGCTTTCCGGCACATCGCCGGTGTCACGCATCCAGTCGCGTACCGCTGCGGGATTTGGCGGGAAACCTGCTCCGGGGAGAATTCATTTATGCTCCGGAATGTCAGACTGACGTTGTCTTCGCAACCGTCACCGGCAAGCGTATTTTTAACGGTCAGATTTATTTTTGGGGAATATTCAGAAAGAACTGAGTCAAAGTTATTTTTGTTCAGATTAACTTTTTTGCGCTCAGATAGTGGTGCAGACGCCCGGCCGTTGCTGAAATCGCCCGCAACCAGTAATTTCAGGGGAAGCTCGGTTTTCTTGCTCGCTCCACCCGTATGCAAATCAATTTTTAAATTAATACGTGCCTTGGGTATTTCGCACTGAAAGGAAGAGTCAGACATGGCTGTCCCTGTTCTATGAAATTATAGAAACGGTCAATACCAGTGAGAAATTAACAAAAAAGGCAAACCCTGCCAGAACAACATCCCGGTTCTCATCATCCGACAAGAATCAACACCCAGGAATTAAAAGCGAGCGCATTCCATTCACCAGCATATCGACACTATATTTTTTGGGCTTTTATCTGAAATCGAAGATTTTCGGACAAGACCTTATAGCCGGAGTGTAAGAATGTTTGCGCATGACTAAAAACAAAATAATGTAACTAAACATTACATCGAAAAGGTTTAACAAAATTAGATCATCTTTATGATTTGTATGAAATTTATTGCATAGCCCTTTCAGACCTTATGGAATAAGGGTGTGCAACAAAAGATCAATTTAACTTAGGGATAAAACCGTATAAAACCTCCTTCAATCACGTGAATTTTTGATTTTGTATTTTTATCAAAAATGAGAGCCAGGACGTGACTGAGCATGTACAAAACTGATGAAATATACAGAATTTCATACCTTTTTATTATTCACTTGAACGAGGCTTATTTATTTTTATCAAAACAATAACGTCAGCCAGCCGGTACAAATCCAACTGTGTAGACCCACGGCCAGCGTAAGATTGTCGGTGGCGAAGGATGACGAGCCTGCAGGCGTTGATGCGAATACTCACTCATACGCAACCAGACTTCAAAAATACATTGCAGCTTTGCCTTAAAATACTCAATCAGCTACGGCATAGCAAAAAACGTACCTTTATAAGTTTACAAGACAGATAAACCGCGTTGTACAGCAATGCCGGCACATAAAGTTATTCCCTTTACTACCGGCATTTCTTTGTTGAGCACGCCTTTATTTATGATCCCGCCGATAAAGCTGCCACTCGTCGATGCGCTCGCCGCCAGGCAGCGTGCAGTAGCCTCTCTGGCCCTGCGCCGTTTTCACGATCTCTGATGTACCGCCCTGCTCAACGCACCAGGCCGCCGCCGGGTTTTTCATGTTCAACGAGGTTGGTTTACTGGCATTCTGCGCACAGCCGGTTGCCAATAAGGCACAGATAAACAATAAATTCTTTCTCATTATCACCTCTGTTCAGATGGATCCCATTGCGTCTCATTATCAGTCAGATAACAATAGTAAGCGCTATAGTTTAAGGTGCGGTACGTCAATCACCGCTCACTGAGTTAACGATTAACGCCAAAGGATTGGGATTGATACTCGCCTCAGCGCCTGCAACGGCCGACTAACGACAAGGAATGCTCTATGCGAACCGCCACTTTTACCCTGCGTCTTACCCGGGACGTCAGCCAGTTTCTGCTGCCGGATCTGCGCGCGCTGCTGCCGCCGGAAAGCGTACAGTTTTTTTCCAACGAGCTGGATGAGGAGTGGCATTACACGCTGCTCTGTCTGCAAAGCGACCATACCTGCTCGCTGACGGTTTCCGCTATCCTGGTCTGGCATCAGCTGAAGAAAATCCATGTGATGCGCTACCGTTCACCGCAGCTACAGCAGGAGCTTGCTGACCCTTCCTCTGCGGAGCTTTACACCCTGCTACAGGTACCGGGCGCGGTGCTTTATCTTTCCTGACGTCTGCACCGCCAGGATTTGACGCCGTTATTCTGCGGTATTCCACTGATTGGTTTTTACGCGCCCGCCGTAAAATCACCATAAAGTCACTGGAAAACCGTACCGGAGTCCCCCCTGATGCCAGATAAAGATCCTGTTGTTGAACGTCTTACCGTCGAGCTACTTGCGCTCAGGCAGATCGTGCAGATGCTGATTGCCTATGGCAACGTGCCGACCGGCGGCAAGCTGAATAAATACCTGCAAAAAGTGGCCGATGATACGGAACAGCGCGAGGATCACCGCGGGCCGAACAAAGCCATTGCTGAGGCTATCCGCAGCTATATTAAGTAGGTTCCTGACCTCGCCAAGGCGAGGTTTTTTTTTGCCCTTACCGCTTATCCTCTTTGATTTTGTTACATTTTCCCTCCAGCAACCTTAAGCGCTTTCAGCCAGGCTTACCGAATTGATGTATTGCGACCAGTAAGGGAATGTGATGACCAGACCAGACTACCGCCTGTTGGCTTCCGCCACGCAGAATAAAGATACCGCTTTCAGCCAGCAGGAAAGAGCGGACGCGCATCTTGAAGGGCTGCTGCCGCCTGCGGTGGATTCGCTGGCAACGCAAATGCAGCGTGTGCTGGAACATCTGGACAACAAACCCGACGATATTGAGAAGTATATCTATTTGCAGGAGCTGGCTGACCGCAACGAAACGCTGTTTTACGCCACGCTGATGTCCGATCCGGTTACTTTTATCCCGCTGGTTTACGATCCGACTATCGCCGACGCCTGCCGAAAATATGGCCATATCTATCGACGTCCCAAAGGCATGTATCTGACCCGGCAAATGAAAGGCCGACTGAAAGAAGTTTTGCGTAACTGGCCGCAAAAAGAGGTGCGCTTTATCTGCGTGACCTCTGGTGGCCGCATCTTAGGGCTGGGCGATATTGGCGCCAACGGCGCGCCCATTCCGGTGGGCAAGCTGCAGCTTTATACCGCCTGCGCCGCCGTGCCGCCTCAGGGGCTGCTGCCGGTGCATCTGGATATCGGCACCGGCAACGAACAGCTTCGGGACGATCCGCTTTATACCGGCCTGCGGGAAGCAAAGCTTGACCAGCAGGCGCTGGACGAGCTGCTGGATGAATTTGTCGCCGCCGTCAACGACGTATTTCCCGGCTGCTGCATCCATTTTGAGGACTGGCAGGGCGACGACGCCATCCGCTATCTCCAGCGCTACCAGCAGCAGGCGCTGGTGTATAACGATGATATTCAGGGCACTGCCAGCGTGGTGCTTGCGGGCCTGCTGACCGCGCTGGAGACAACCGGCGGCAGGCTGGCGGAACAGCGCGTGCTGTTTGCCGGTGCAGGTTCGGCAGGCACCGGTATCGCCAATATGCTGGTTGACGCTATGGTGCAGGAAGGTGCCGATCGGAAACAAGCGCAACAGGCAATTACGCTGTTTGATAAACAAGGACTGATTACCGCTGAGCGCGACGACCTGAATACATCGCAAAAAGCCTATGCACACGACATGCCCGCAGAAAGCGATCTGCAAAAAGTGGTTGAGCGCGTTAAGCCCACCATGCTGATTGGCGTCAGCACTCAGGGCGGGCTGTTCAGCGAAGGCGTGGTAAAAGCGATGAGTAAGCTGAACGACCGGCCAATCATTTTTGCACTCTCCAATCCCACCGAAAATGCGGAATGTACCGCAAAACAGGCCTATGAATGGAGCGACGGCAAGGCGCTGTTTGCGGCGGGCGTGCAGTTCGGAGAAGAAAAAATTAACGGTGAAACGCGCTATCCCGGCCAGGCGAATAATTTTTATATTTTCCCGGCGGTCAGCCTGGCGATTTACGCCGCCAGACCGGCGCGCGTGGACGACAAGCTGTTTATCGAAGCGGCCCGCCTGTGCGCACGTCAGGTCAGCAAGGCGGAGCGGGAAAAAGGCAAGCTCTATCCTTCCCAGGCCGATATCGTTAAAACGGAAATCGCCATAGCCAGCGGCCTGATACGCTACCTGTTTAAGCACGGTTTGGCCGGTGTGGAAGAGCCGCAGGAGATTGACAACTGGCTGCAAACGCTGATCTACAGGCCGGATTACGCCTGATAAAGATCGCGTAACCCTTTATCCTGAAGCCATCGCCCTTCTCCATAAAGCGATGCAGGAACGAAAATAAAAACCCGGCACGATGCCGGGTTTTTATTAGTTAGCGTCAGGCCACTCTGAACGCGGAGATATCCTGCGCCAGCTGGGCGGCTTCCGTGCGCAGCGCTTCGGTGTTTTCCGCCGTCTGCGTCACCAGCAGCAGGTTCTGCTGAATGCCGCGCTCCATCTGCGACACCGCCAGGGTGACCTCGCTGATGCCTTTGCTCTGTTCGTCGCCCGCTACGCGGATTTCACCCACTACCTCTTTGACTTTCAGCACGTCGTTCACCAGGCCCGCCAGCTTTTCGCCCGCGCCTTCCACCAGCCGACTGCCGGCCAGCACCGTGGTGTCGGACTCGCTAATCAATGCTTTGATCTCCTGCGCCGCAGCGGCGCTGCGCTGCGCCAGAGCACGCACTTCCGCCGCGACCACGGCAAAGCCACGCCCCTGTTCGCCCGCCCTGGCCGCTTCCACCGCCGCGTTCAGCGCCAGTATATTGGTCTGGAAGGCGATCCCATCAATCACGCTGAGGATTTCGCCCACGCGGCTGGAGGACGTTTTGATCGAAGCCATAGTAGCAATCACCTGATTCATTACCTCGCTGCTGCTGCGGGCGATCTGCGCCGTCTGCTCCGTAAAGGAGTCCGCCAGACGGGTATTTTCCGCATTCAGCTGTACCGTGGCGTTGAGCTGCTCCATTGCCGCCGCGCTCTGCTCCAGCGCCGCCGCCTGATCGCTGATTTTTGCCGAGAACGCCTGGTTGCCTTCCGCCAGCGAACTGGCGCTGGCGGCCACGTTGACGCCGCTGGCCTGTACGCTGGTGATCACGCCTGCGATTTTATCGACGAACTGGTTAAACGACACCGCGATTTCGGCGATCTCATCTTTACCGACCGTGGCCAGACGACGGGTCAGGTCGCCGTCGCCGTTGGCGATTTCATCCAGCGCCGCGCGGGTTGACTCCAGCCTTGCCGCCAGACGACGGGCAAACAGCCAGACCAGCACAAGCAGAACCACCAGCGCCGGGATCAGCACGATAAAGATATCCTGCAGGATATTATCCGCCAGCGCGGTGACTTTCGCCTGCGGCGTTACCAGGCCGATAATCCAGCCTGTGTCGGGCATCCTGAACAGCGTAACCTGCGCCTGCTTATTCAGTACGCCATCCTGAATGTGATTCAGGGTAGTCATGGTTTTATTTTCCGCGATGCCCTTCAGCACCGGCGCCAGCCAGGGTTTTTCCGCCGCCAGCGCGCTGAACTTCTTCAGCGCCTTATCTTTGCCGCCGGGGAAATAGAGCACGTTGCCCGCGCCATCCAGCGCAAAGGCGTAGCCGCCGGTCAGATTGCCGTGGCTCTGCATAAAACCGGAAAGGTTATCCAGCAGCACGTCAAAAGTCGCCACGCCGGCAAACTTTTCGCCCTGCACGTAAGGCACGCTACAGGTGACCATATTCACCTGGGAAATCGGATCCTGATAAACTTCCGACCAGCTGCATTTGCTGCGCGACGCTTCCCGGGCAGAGGTATACCAGCTCTCGTTATGGTAGCCCGCGCTGCCCGGCTCGTTGTAGCCGTCTGACCAGACCAGCGCGCCGCCTGCGCCACGAGACCAGAAGAAGCTACGGCGAGCAACGCCTTCGGTAAAGGCGTTGGGTTCCGGCCAGATACCGCCCCCCGCAATGCTTTTATCGCCCTTGCTGTCGATAATCTGCGGCAGCACGCTTTTCACCAATGTCTCCTGGTGCGGCAGCACTTCCGCCAGGCGCGCCATGCTCACCACTTCACCTTCAATGCGCAGCAGTTGCTGATTCAGCTGGCCCACGATGTTTTCACCGGTTTGCTGGATCAGGCTGTTGCTGGCCTCGACCACGCGCGGCTGTCCGCGCAGGGTAATAGCGAACCAAACCAGCAGCATGGTTAACAGCAGCATCGAAATGCCGCCAAAGATCAATTTCCCTGACAGACGAACTGGTATCCCCGGCATAATGTATTCCTCAAAACAGAACAGTGGCAAAACGGCGCCTGAATAGTTGAATTGCGCGATATTTCGTCAGCGCTTACGCGGATTATCGGCAAAGCTGGCTAAAACCTGAACGCGCCTGCCGGGTGATAACGCCCGTAGCGCAGCATAAAACCCTGAGGAAAATCCGATTTGATTTTGCCACAGCGGCCAGGCTACCCTGACGCCGCGCAGAACGTCTGCTTCTGCGTCATAACGCGCTGTTTTCGCGCGTTCTGGACTGACCTGATTAGAGGGAACTAACCATATGCACCATTTTATTCTTGCGCAGCTCAACGCGTTCGCTGTGCCCTGGGCGCCGCTGATTGCGCTCGTGGCCGTTCTGGCCGTCATTCTGCTGATTTCCCTGATAGCGCACGGCCTGTTACACCGCGTGCTGCTGCCTCTGCTGCGGCGTATGGCGGAAAAATCGAGCCGTCAGTGGCCAAAATCACTGATAGATAACAAGCTTTTCAGCCGCTTTGCGCTGCTGATGCAGGGCGTTTTTCTGCAAATCCAGCTGGAGCTGTTTCTCTCCGGCCTGGAACCGGCTTACAGCGCGCTGATGATCCTTAGCGAGGTCTGGATCATGGTATTCGGCCTGCTGATGTTCTTCTCGCTGCTGGATATCTTTCTGGAGCTGTCGGAGAAAAGCGCAATGGCCAGCCAGATGCCGCTGCGCGGGATTTTCCAGAGCCTGAAGCTGATTGCCGCGCTGCTGGTGGCGCTGATGATTATCTCGGTGCTTATCGGTAAATCGCCGCTGGTGCTGCTGACCGGTCTGGGCGCGATGACCGCCGTGCTGATGCTGGTCTTTAAGGATCCCATTCTGGGGCTGGTGGCCGGGATCCAGCTCTCCGCCAACAATATGCTGAAGCTGGGCGACTGGCTGGATATGCCGAAATATGGCGCGGACGGCTCGGTGGTGGATATCGCGCTGACCACGGTAAAAGTGCGCAACTGGGATAACACTATTACCACTATTCCTACCTACGCGTTGATTTCCGACTCCTTTAAAAACTGGCGAGCAATGTCGGAGTCGGGCGGCCGCCGCATCAAACGCAGCATTAATATTGATACCACCAGCATTCACTTTCTGAGCGAAGATGAGGTAGCCAGACTGAAGCGCGCTCAGCTGCTAACGCCCTACCTGGAAAGCAAAATGCAGGAGGTTTCGGCCTATAACGCCGGTCTGGATACCAGCACGCCGCTGAACGGTCGCCGCATGACCAATATCGGCACGTTTCGCGCCTGGCTGGAAGCCTGGCTCAGGGCGCATCCGCACACGCATAAAGGCATGACGCTGATGGTACGTCAGCTGGCGCCGGGCGCGGACGGCCTGCCGCTGGAGATCTACGTTTTTACCAACACCACCGTCTGGCTGGAATATGAAAGGATCCAGTCCGATATCTTTGACCATATTTTTGCCGTTCTGCCGGAGTTCGGTTTGCGCGTGCACCAGACGCCGACCGGCAACGATCTGCGTAACCTGCGCATCCAGTCGGCGGAGTAACGCCTCGGACGGGCGCAGCCTTGCGCCCGTCGCTTAGCCTGTTTTTGTTCGCCTGCACCCGTCGTTTCGCCGCTGCTCTTGTCTGCCTGCCTCCGTCGTTTCGCCGCTGCTCCTGTCTGCTTGCGCCCGTCGTTTCCCTGCTGCTCCTGTCTGCTTGCGCCCGTCGTTTCCCTGCTTTCGCTGCATTTTACGCCGCCATTCATTCCGCCTCAGCGGCATTTCATTCCTGAATGACGGCAGTTCATGCCCTCTTCGCCCCGCGTTGCTAAAACCCGCCGTATTCTGTGCTTAATTTATTACTCTTTCCGGGAGCATCCCCATGAGCACACCAACCGTCAGTTCTCGCGTTCGCTGGCTAACCCTGGCCGGCACCATTATTACGCAGTTTGCGCTGGGCTCGGTTTATACCTGGAGCCTGTTCAACGGCCAGCTCTCCCACAAGCTGGAGGCGTCGGTTAGCCAGGTCGCCTTCTCTTTCGGCCTGCTGAGCCTGGGGCTGGCCATCTCCTCTTCGCTGGCCGGAAAGCTTCAGGAACGCTTTGGCGTGCGCAACGTAACGATCGGCGCGGGCGTGCTGATGGCTTTCGGCTTCTGGCTGACTTCGCAGGCCGACAGCCTGTTTATGCTCTATCTGAGCGCGGGCGTACTGGTTGGTCTGGCCGACGGCGCGGGCTACCTGATGACGCTTTCCAACTGCGTGAAGTGGTTTCCCGAACGCAAAGGCGTGATTTCGGCCTGTGCGATTGGCGCTTACGGGCTGGGCAGCCTGGGCTTTAAATTTATTTGCAGCTATTTGCTGAGCGTAAACAGCCTGGAGCACACTTTCCTGATCTGGGGCGGTATAGCGATGGCGATGATTATCGCCGGCGCGCTGCTGATGAAAGACGCGCCGAAACAGCAGGCGGTAGCAGGCGACGCCGCCAGCGTTCGCGACTTTTCGCTGACCCAGGCGGCGCGTCTGCCGCAGTACTGGATGTTAGCGGTAATGTTTCTGACCGCCTGTATGAGCGGGCTGTACGTCATTGGCGTGGCGAAGGATATTGGCGAAGGCATGGTTAATCTTTCCATGCAAACCGCAGCCAGTGCCGTTACGGTTATTGCTATTGCCAACCTGAGCGGTCGTCTGGTGCTGGGGATCCTTTCCGACAGGATGGCGCGCATTCGCGTGATTACGCTGGCGCAAATCGTTTCGCTGGCGGGCATGGGCATTTTACTGTTCAGCCATATGACCGAAACCACCTTCTTTATTTCCGTAGCCTGCGTGGCCTTCAGCTTCGGCGGCACCATCACCGTTTATCCTTCGCTGGTCAGCGACTTTTTCGGTCTGAACAACCTGACCAAAAACTACGGCCTGATCTATCTGGGCTTCGGCATTGGCAGCGTGCTGGGTTCGCTAATTGCTTCGCTGTTTGGCGGCTTTATTGTGACCTTTAGCCTGATTATGGCGCTGCTGGTGCTGTCGCTGATTATGTCGCTGACTATCCGTCTGCCGCACTGTCCGGCTAAAGCCGCAGAAGGGCTGCGCCAGGCGCAGCCGCTGTAGTTGACTCTTCTTACTTACCTTATGCCTGCCGGAAAAGCGGTTCCGGCAGGCCCGCAACGGCGACCTCCACGGCAAACACATCGCCAGACTGCGGATAAGCCGCCAGCTCCTCTGCGCTTCGATCTTCGCGTGAACTCGTAATATAAAGCGTTTTCAGATCCGGCCCGCCAAAAGCGACCATCGTCGGCCAGCGCACCGGCAGCGGGATCTCGTCCACGATTTCGCCGGTGACCGGATTAAGACGAATGACCCGCGAGCCGTCAAACATTGCCGACCAGTAGAATCCTTCGCTGTCTACCGCTGCGCCATCGGGCAGGCCGCCTTGTTCCTGCACAAAATGCCGGATGACTTCACGCGGGCCGATATCGCCCTTGTCATCGACCGGATAGCGATAAAGCACACCGTTGGGCGTGTCGGTGTGGTACATCCATTTATCATCAGGCGAAAAGGCCAGCCCGTTGGAAATTTTGATGTCTTCCGCCTCGACGGTCAGGCGCAGATGCTCGTCCAGGCGACAGAGCTTGCCGCCGTTGCGATCCTGCGGCTCCCACAGGCTGCCGCACCAGAAGCGCCCGTGTCGGTCAACGCGGCCGTCGTTAAAACGGCTGAAGGCCGCTTCACCAGGATTGGCCGCCACGCGCCGGGTGATGATGCCTTCTTCATCCAGCAGGCAAACGCCGCTGCGCAGCGCCGCCACGAAGCCGCCCTGCTCGTTCAGGCCAAAACAGCCGATATGTTCCGGCACCGGCATGATTTTATGCTCGCCGCTTTGCGGATCGAAGCGATGCAGCGCAGGCGCCAGAATATCGACAAAGTAAAGCGCCTGTTCGCGCACTGACCAGACCGGGCACTCGCCCAGCTCTGCCTGGGCCGCCAGCACATTTTTAACCTGATAACGCATAGCATGTCCTTGTCTTGAAAAATTGCCTTAAGTCTATCGCATAAATCCTTTTCTGCCGTTATTAACGCAAATTTTTCATTCGACCGGATAAAGAAGTCTATTTAAGAACATTCTGTGTTAAAAGTGGGTCTTTTAAGCCTTCTCTTATTTCTTTCTGGTGGAATAGATCGCAAAATTTCCATACTGAATTATTTGGAAATATTTACTCTAATAACTCTACAAAAGCGGCATTATTCCTCCACTTTTGTTTTGTAGAGTGTTAGCTATTGGAAAGCGAGAGAGTAAGAATAATGAAACTAATTAGATCGATTGCGCTTCTGGGCGTAATAAGTATGCTGAGCGGCTGTATTATTCATGACGGCTATCGCGGCCACCACCACGGCGGGCCGGGCTATCATCACGGCGGACACCATGGCCAGCACAGGGGCTGGTAAAGAATTATAAATGGGTGAAGTTCTTTCATCCTGAAAGCGGGCAAAGCCTGCACACGGCAATATAAAAATAAAATGCAGTCTTCAAGGCGGGTAATTACCCGCCTTCTTTTATTAGCTTTTAATGCTGTAATTACACTGATACCAGGCTTTCATTAACCCTGGCAGTCGACTTTCCTGCGGCTTTATCGGCTCGACTTTATCAAAGCCGCGCTCCGCGCAATAATGCTCAACGTCCTGCTCCATGGCCGTTTTGTTTACCGTATCGGGATCGAAACGATAAAGCACGCTATTTACCGCAGGGTCTTCTGCTACCTTTTCAAAAGCGCCGGGCTTGTGGGAAGTACAGCCAGCGGACAGCAAAACAGCAAGCGCCAGCGCGCCAATTATTTTTTTCATCTTAACTCCTTTCTTTGCCGACGCATCTTACTTAAGCGGCACGGCGATACCATCGGAAAAAACCGCTTTTGCACTTCTTTAACCTTGATGCAATATTTTACCGATTGAATCGATTCAGGCTGCCGTGTAGCGTGAGGCGAAAATGAATGCCAATATACATCCAGACACAGCGACATGTCTGCGCAACACCAGGAATTTTATTTATAATTACAAAGATTTATGCCCGCGGCGAGCGGGCTTTTTTTTTGCGCTGAATTCGGGATGCGGACGCTATTATATTGGGTGCGTCCGCTGAGAAATTAACCTGAAGTGCCGTTATTAAAAGGCGTGCGCTCAGTCGGCGCGCACGTCGACCAGCACCGGGCAGCTGGCTCGCTCAATAACGGCAGCGCTGACCGATCCTTTCAGCAGGCGATTAAAGGAAGAGAGATGGCGGCGGCCCATAATAATCATCGCGGCGCCAATCTGATTGGCGTGGGCCACGATGGTTTCGGCGGACTCGCCCGCCAGCACCCGCCCCGTGGCGCGAACGCCGCTGCCCTGTAGCTCCGCCAGCGCCTGGCGAACGGCGGCTTCCGCCGTGTTTTGCTCGTCCAGCGCGCTGCCGAAGTCGCCGGGATCTTCCCCCGCCTCAATAACGTAATCCGCCGTCGTGCTGGCATAGCTGGCGTCGACACAGCACAACACCACCACGTCCGCATCAAGCGCGCGTGCCTGCTCCGTCCGCCAGGGAAACCACCTTGCGCGCCAGCGCCGAATTATCCACCGCCACTAAAAGCTTTTTCATTTGCCGCTCCTGTCAGTCACGTAAAGTCGCTTTGCCAATTTCATCCACCAGAGCCTCTTTGCACTTCAGGATCTCTTCGCGGAAGAGCGCTTCGTGCTTTTGAAAACGGGCAGAAGGCACCAGCAGGCTGATGGAAAAGCGTCCCAGTATGGTATCTATCGCTACCGCCATGGTGGAGATCCCTTCCAGCGTCTCGCCACGATCGTAAGAGAGACCGGTGCGGCGGATTTCCTGCAGTCTTTCCATCAAATCGGGATACGCTTTGACGGTCAGTTCGGTAATCGCTTCGTAGGCATCACCTACCCACGCCCTGGCCTCTTCGTCGCTGTCCAGCGCCAGCAGCGCGCGGCCGCCGGAGGTGCTGTAAAGCGGCAGGTTCAGCCCGATGCGCGGCACCACGCGCAGCTCGCGATCGGCGACCACGTAATGCACGATAGCCAGCTGTAATCCGCTGGCTCGGGCCAGCGACACTGTTTCGCCCGTGGCGTCGCTCAACGCCTGTAGCCACGGCTGCACAATCGCCACTACATCGGTGTGCACGCTGGCGATCAGCCGCAGCAGCGCCGGGCCAAGACGTACGCCGCCCGCGCCGTGACTGCGCACCAGCTGCACCGAATCCAGCGCGCCAACGATTCGCTGCACGGTTGAGCGGGGCAAATCGACGGCCTGAGCGATTTCGCCCAGGCTCATGCCGTTGGGGCTGTCGCCCAACGCGTCCAGAATTTTTGCCGCGCGTGAGATAACCTGGATACCGCCGGTACGCTCCTCGTCGCGTAAAGCTGCAGGTTCAGACATGAGATCTCCTTCCTTGTTGATGGCGATACTGTAGCACTCTTTTCCCCTCTCCGGCAGGCTGTATCGCATTGCAATACAGTCAATCACCATGTAATATCTGCCGCCAATGTATCACAATGCAATACAGTGCATCACTTCATCTTTTCTTGCGGAGCACCGGCTATGAACGCTCAACCCGCAGCCCCGGCCACCCACCCTTTTACCCTGCGTCTGGCGCTGGGGCTGGTGGGCGTGCTGATTGCTGCGCTGACCTCAGGACTTAACGATCGCGTAACCGACTTAGCGCTGGCCGACGTTCGCGCAGCTATCGGTTTTAGCTACGATCGGGCGACCTGGATTACCTCGGCCTATCAGGCTGCTGAAGTGGCGGCGATGATGGTCGCGCCCTGGTTTGCGGTGACCTTTTCGCTGCGCCGCTTTGCGCTGGCCGTCGCGTTTGGTTTTGCGCTGGCCGGCATACTGCAGCCCTTTACCGCGACGCCAGGGCTGTTTATCGGCCTGCGTGTTATCCAGGGCCTGTTCGGCGGCGCGCTGCCGCCGCTGCTGATGACGGTAGCGCTGCGTTTTTTGCCGCCGGGCATCAAGCTTTACGGGCTGTCCGCCTATGCCTTAACCGCCACTTTCGGCCCCAACGTGGCCGCCTCGCTGGCAGCTTTCTGGACCGATGCCGTCGGCTGGCAGTTTGTGTTCTGGCAGATTGTGCCGCCGCTGCTGCTTGCCGGCGTGCTGATTGGCTGGGGATTGCCGCAGGATCCGCTGCGCCTGGAGCGTTTTAAGCAGATAGATTTGTTCGGCATGCTGACCGGCTGTAGCGGCGTTGCGCTGATGGTGCTGACGCTGTCGCAGGGCGAGCGGCTCGACTGGCTGCAATCGCCGTTGATTACCGGCATGCTGTGCGCGTCCGTCGCGCTGCTGGTAGCGTTTTTAATCAACGAGTGGTCGCATCCGCTGCCGCTGTTTAAATTGCAGCTGCTACAGCGTAAAAATTTAACGCACGGGCTGCTGGTGCTGGCTGGCGTGCTGCTGGTGGCGCTTTCCGGCTCCGCCCTGCCTTCGGCTTATTTCGCTCAGGTGGAAGGGTTCCGCCCCGTGCAGTTTGCGCCGCTGGCGCTGGCTATCGGCCTGCCGCAGCTGCTGATTGCGCCTTTTATGGCTTTCCTGCTGAACCTGCGCTGGATCGACTGCCGCTGGATGCTGACCTGCGGCGCGGCGCTGCTCAGCGTATCGTGCCTGATGGGCGCGCAGCTGACCGACGACTGGGCCAGGCAAAATTTCTGGCTGATCCAGTTGCTACAGGCTTTTGGGCAGCCAATGTTGATTCTGCCGGTGTTGATGAGCGCCACCAGCGTGATCCTGCCGCCTGAAGGGCCGTACGCCTCGGCGATGTTTAATACCGTGCGCGGCTTTTCCAGCGTGGCGGCCGGCAGCCTGGTAGAGAATTTTCTGACCCACCGGGAAAAGTTTCATTCACACACCCTGGTCGATCAGCTGGGCAATCGTCCGTGGCTGATGACGGCGGCGAACAGCGCCGATGCCTCGGCGATGAAGCCGCTGCTGCCGGACGGTTCAGCCAGCTCGGCCGAAAATTTAGGTCATTTCGCCACGCTGCTTAAGCACCAGGCGGTGATCCTCAGCATCAGCGACGCCTACCTGCTGCTGATCGGCTTCGCGCTGCTGCTGGTGCTGCTGACCGCCTGGCTGCCTAAACGTGTCTGGCCGCCGCAAACCCTTATTCAAACTCAAACTAAAGCCGTGAGATAATAACAATGTTCACACCTGCAAAAAGAACCTTAACGCTGGCCGCGCTGCTGCTGGTACTGCTGGGGATCGCCTTTTTCGTCTGGTCGGCCATGAGCCGCCATCAGGCCCGTACCGATGATGCCGTAGTGACCGCCGACTACACGGCCATCGCGCCGAAAGTTTCCGGCTATATTCGCACCGTTAACGTCGGCGATAACCAGCAGGTAAAAGCGGGCGACGTGCTGGCGACGATTGACGATCGTGACTACCGCGTCGCGCTGGAAACTGCCGAAGCGAACCTGGCGGTCAGCCAGGCGAAGCTGGCCAGCGTTCAGGCCCAGCTTGAGCAGCAGCAGGCGACCATTGCGCAAAACGACGCCGCCGTCGCGGCCAGCCAGGCGACCCTGAACTATGCCGGGCAAAATGCCGAACGCTATCGCCGCCTGCTGAAAAGCGGCACCGCCACGGCAGACGAGCAGCAGAAAACCAGCGCATCCATGCAGGAAGCGGCGGCGCAGCTGCGTCAAAGCCAGGCCGCCGCGCTGGCCGCCCGGAAAGAAGTGGGCGTGCTGGAAGCCAGCCTGCGCCAGGCTAAAGCGGATATCGCCGCGTCAACCGCCAGCGTCGATCAGGCTCGGCTGAATCTTTCTTATACCGTTATCACCGCACCAATCGACGGCGCCGTCGGTCAGCGAGCGGCACGCCAGGGCGCCTGGGTTGCCGCCGGGACGCGTCTGATGGCCGTGGTGCCGCTACAGCAAACTTACGTGGTGGCAAACTTCCTGGAAACGCAGCTGGCTGGCGTAGAGGCCGGTGCTGGCGTTACGCTGAGCGTGGACGCGCTGCCTGGCGTCACGCTGCGTGGCCATGTGGATAGCATAGCGCCTGCCACCGGCTCGACGTTTGCCGCTATCGCCGCCGATAACGCCACGGGCAACTTCACCAAAGTGGCGCAGCGTTTGCCGGTCAAAATCCTGCTTGAACCGGGCCAGCCCGATCTGGCGCGCCTGAAGGTAGGTATGTCGGTGGTGCCGGAGCTGGCCCACTGACCGGACGCGGGCGGTTTATTCAACGCCCGCGCGTAAAGCAGGGTCCTGAAAAAAAAGATAATTCCTGGAAATGCCGGCTTTATTTTGCCGCGCGGTGCGGGTAAATTAGCGGGCGATCCTGTGACGGAAGCTGACGGCCCGAGCCGGAAAACGCGGCGACGCAGGTTCCGGCTATCATCGCTCAAAGGAGTTTTTTCGTGAAATATGCATTAATGGGCATTTCGTTTCTGTTGCTGGCCTGGGCAGGCACCTTCTATCTGATGCTGTAGCCCGCCGGCTAACGAAAAAGGCAGGCGCCTGGCCTGCCCTTAACAGTTGTTCTTAACTACCCTGGTCCGCCTCACTTTTTACCGTTCCCGGCAGAATACCATCGGCGCGGAACATCGCTTTAATCCCTCTTACCGCCTGGCGAATACGGTCGCTGTTTTCAATCAGCGCAAAGCGCACGTGCGTATCGCCGTAGTCGCCAAAACCGATACCCGGCGAGACGCAGACCTTCGCCTCCTGCAACATATGCTTAGCAAACTCCAGCGAACCCATATGCGCATAGTGGTCCGGGATTTTCGCCCAGACATACATCGAGGCCTTGGGCGTTTCCACCATCCAGCCCGCCTCGTGCAGCCCTTTCACCAGCACGTCGCGGCGGCGCTTGTACTGCTGCGCGATATCCCGCACGCACTGCTGATCGCCCTCCAGCGCGGCGATGGCGGCAACCTGCAGCGGCGTAAAGGTGCCGTAGTCGTGATAGCTTTTGATCCGCGCCAGCGCGGCGACCAGCTCTTTGTTGCCGACCATAAAGCCGATACGCCAGCCCGCCATATTGTAGCTTTTGGAGAGCGTGAAAAACTCTACTGCCACGTCGCGAGCGCCCGGCACTTCCATAATCGAAGGCGCTTTCCAGCCATCATAGACGATATCGGCATAGGCCAGATCGTGGATCACCAGCACGTTATATTGTTTGGCCAGCGCGATCACGCGCTCGAAAAAGTCCAGCTCGACGCACTGCGCAGTAGGATTGGACGGAAAGCCAAGGATCATCATTTTGGGTTTGGGATAGCTTTCGCGAATGGCACGCTCCAGCTCGTTAAAGAAGTCCACGCCTTCCACCAGCGGCACGGAGCGCACCTGAGCGCCCGCGATAACCGCGCCGTAAATGTGGATGGGGTAGCTGGGATTCGGCACCAGCACGGTATCGCCATGATCGAGCGTAGCCAGCATCAGGTGCGCCAGCCCCTCTTTCGAGCCGATGGTCACAATCGCTTCTGACTCCGGGTCGATATCCACCTGATAGCGATCGGCATACCAGCGTGAAATTGCCCGGCGCAAACGCGGGATGCCGCGCGAGGTCGAATAGCCGTGCGTGTCCTCTCGTTGCGCCACCGAGCAGAGTTTTTCAACGATATGGGGCGGCGTAGGGCCGTCCGGGTTGCCCATGCTGAAATCGATAATATCTTCGCCGCGACGGCGCGCCGCCATCTTCAGTTCGGCAGTGATATTAAAAACATAGGGCGGAAGGCGTTCAATACGGGAAAATCGGCGTGCGGAGCTGTTGTCAGCCATAAAGACCTCTGAGTACGTTAGCGCCCGGAACCGTCCGAGCGACGCTGACCAGAAAATGGTCGAAGAGCCAACATAGCGCAGAGTTCGCCAGGCTGTCGAGCCGAATTAATCTGATTCCAGTTTGCCGAACAGCCAGTCGTCAACCCACTCGCCGCGCAGCAGATAATTTTCCCGCAGCGTGCCCTCAAGCCGGAAGCCGTTTTTTTCCAGAACGCGTCGCGAAGGCCAGTTGCCCTCCACCACCTGCGCGGTCAGCTTGTGGAAGCGACACTGGCTGAGCAGGTAAGCGGCCATCGCGCCAAGCGCCTCGCTGCCGTAGCCCTTGCCGGTATAGCGGTTCAGCAGCGAGTAGCCGACTTCGGCCTGCCGCCAGGGCGTCCATTCCGCATTCGCGCCTATCAGCCCTATCGCTTCGCCGCTTGCCCGCAGCCGCACAGTTAAACAAAGCATATGCAGGCTGGTTACCTGCCAGGGCTGTAGTCGGGTCTGAAAGCGCTGCCGGATATCCGCCAGCTGCGGGACGGCGCTGATAAACTGCATACTGACGGGATCGCTGTGCACCTCGTGGAACAGCGACCAGTCTTCCGGCTGGAGCTTTTCCAACAGCAATCTTTCGGTCGTTAATTGCATGATACATCCCCTTTTTGTTACCAGGGTTTCCCCTTTTCACCCAGGCTTTGCAGCGAGGCTACCTTGATACCTTACGCACGGCTAATCGTAACAAAATTGATCCAGACAGGGATTGACTGAAATCGGCGCGCGCTTGCCTGGCGCATCCCGCTCGCTTTCCTTATTATGTCGCTACTGTTTCTCCGCCAGCCGAGGCGCCCGTGCATTCGATGTTTGAGATGTTGCTTGCGGTATTAGATCGCGCCGCTCTTATGCTTATCTGCCTGTTTTTTATGACACGCACCCGTCATTTTCGTCAACTGTTACAGAAAGATGAGCACTCACGTCAGGAGCTGGTGGCGGTAACGGCTATCTTCTCGCTGTTCGCGCTGTTTGGCACCTGGAGCGGCATCAACGTTGACGGCTCGCTGGTGAACGTGCGCACCATCGCGATTATGGCTGGCGGTATCCTGTTTGGCCCGTGGGTCGGTATTGTGACCGGCGTGGTGGCCGGGCTGCACCGTTTTTTAATCGATGTCCACGGCGTCACCTCGGTGCCCTGCCTGATCACCAGCATTATCGCGGGCGTTGCCGCAGGCTGGATTAACCTGAAGGTCGCCAAAGCGCGGCGCTGGAGCGTCGGCATTATCGGCGGCATGCTGTGTGAGTCGTTAACGATGATCCTGATCCTGGTCTGGGCCAGACCTTACGCGCTGGGCCTGGCGATCGTCGAAGAGATCGCCGTGCCGATGATCCTGGGCGCGGTCAGCATCGGCCTGATCGTGCTGCTGATCCAGAGCGTCGAGGGCGAAAAAGAGGCGATAGCCGCCCGTCAGGCCAAGCTGGCGCTGGATATCGCCAATAAAACGCTGCCGCTGTTTCGCCAGGTCAACAGCCGTTCGCTGCGTAAAGTCTGCGAAATTATTCGCGACGATATCAGCGCGGATGCGGTTGCCATCACCAACAAAAATCAGATCCTGGCCTATGTTGGCGTTGGCGAGCAGAATTACCGCGAAGGCGACGACGGCATCAGCCCGACCACGGCCAGAGCTATCGCCAATGGCGAAATCATTATCCGCAACAACGATGAGGCGCACCGCACGCCGGAAATCCATTCAATGATTGTGATCCCGCTGCGGGAGCTGGGCGAAGTCACCGGCACGCTGAAAATTTACTATCGCCACGCGCACCGCATTACCTGGTCGCTGCGGGAAATGGCCATCGGTCTGTCGCAAATTATCTCCACGCAGCTGGAAGTTTCCCGCGCCGAACAGCTGCGTGAAATGGCGAATAAGGCCGAGCTACGCGCGCTGCAAAGCAAAATAAACCCGCACTTTCTGTTTAACGCGCTGAACGCCATCTCGTCGTCGATCCGCCTGAATCCCGATACCGCCAGGCAGCTGATCAGCAACCTTTCGCGCTATCTACGTTACAACCTGGAGCTGAACGACGACGAAATCATTGATATTAAAAAAGAGCTTTATCAAATCAAAGATTATATCGCCATCGAACAGGCGCGTTTTGGCGATAAGCTGACGGTCATTTATGAAATTGACGAAGACATCAGCTGCTCGCTGCCCAGCCTGCTGATCCAGCCGCTGGTGGAAAACGCCATCGTGCACGGCGTACATCCCTGTCGCGGCAAAGGTGTGGTCACCATCAGCGTGCAGGATGCGGGCGAGCGGATACGTATTGCGGTGCGCGATACGGGCAACGGCATCAGCGAAGAGGTGATCCAGCGCGTGGAGCGCAACGAGATGCCCGGCAACAAGATAGGCCTGCTCAACGTGCATCACCGCGTCAGGCTGCTTTACGGCGAGGGGCTGCATATTCACCGTCGCCATCCGGGCACCGAAATTGCTTTTTATATCACCAAAAAAGGGGCGACTCTGCCCGAACGTGTTTCACTGACGGCTTAGGGCCGCATTCACCGGGAAAGCGATGTGAAAGCCATTATTGTCGAAGACGAATTTCTGGCGCAGCAGGAGCTGAGCTGGCTGATCCGCCAGCACAGCCAGCTGCAAATCGAGGCCACGTTCGACGACGGGCTGGACGTGTTGAAATATCTGCAAAACCACCAGCCGGACGTCATCTTTCTGGATATTAATATTCCGTCGCTGGATGGCGTGCTGCTGGCGCAAAATATCAGTAAATTCGCCCATCGTCCGCATATCGTTTTTATCACCGCCTATAAAGAGCACGCGGTAGAGGCCTTCGAGCTGGAGGCGTTTGACTATATCCTTAAGCCCTACCATGAAATGCGTATTATCACCATGTTGCGCAAGCTGGAAAATACGCTACAGCAGGCCGCTTCCGGCGGCACAGACAGCCCGCGTAGCCAGGTGCATACCATTAACCTGACGCGGGACGAGCGCATTATCGTGACGGATATCAACGATATTTATTACGCCGAAGCCCATGAAAAAATGACATTTGTTTATACGCGGCGGGAGGAGTACGTGATGTCGATGAATATCACCGAATTTTGCAGTCGGTTGCCCGAAGAGGCTTTTTTCCGCTGCCATCGTTCTTACTGCGTGAATCTGAGCAAAATCCGCGAAATTGAACCCTGGTTTAACAATACCTATATTCTGAAGCTGCGCGACCTGGAGTTTCAGGTGCCGGTCAGCCGCAGTAAAGTGCGGGAGTTTCGCCAGCTGATGCGGCTGTAAAAAAGGCCGGAAAACCGGCCTTTTTTGCTTACAGAATGGTGCCTAACGTCTGACGCAGATGCGCACCCGCGCCCAGCAGGCCAGGCTTTTCATGCGTAATCAGGTAGACAGGAATATTCTGCACGTAATCTTTAAAACGGCCCTTGTCTTCAAAAGCGGCACGGAAACCGGAGGCTTTAAAGAATTCCAGGAAGCGAGGCACGATGCCGCCAGCGATATAGACGCCGCCGAAGGTGCCCATGGTCAGCGCCAGGTTACCGCCGAAACGGCCCATGATCACGCAGAACATCGCCAGAGCGCGACGGCAGTCGGTGCAGCTGTCGTCCAGCGCGCGCTGAGAAACGTCCTTCGGCTTCAGGTTCTCCGGCACGCGGTTGTCGGCTTTGACAATCGCGCGGTAAAGGTTGACCAGGCCCGCGCCGGACAGCACGCGCTCGGCGGACACGTGGCCCAGCTCTTCGCGCAGCACTTCCAGGATCAGATCTTCCTCTTCGCTGTTGGCGGCGAAATCCACGTGGCCGCCCTCGCCCGGCAGGCTCACCCAGCGTTTATCCACATGAACCAGATGCGCCACGCCCAGACCGGTTCCGGCGCCGTAGACGGCGACCGGTTTGTCTTTAACCGGCGTCGTGCCGCCAAACTGCATCACGTCCTGCTCGGTCAGC
Source organism: Erwinia sp. TECH1 (assembly GCF_054057575.1). Taxonomy (NCBI): domain Bacteria; kingdom Pseudomonadati; phylum Pseudomonadota; class Gammaproteobacteria; order Enterobacterales; family Erwiniaceae; genus Erwinia; species Erwinia sp. TECH1. The sequence goes on from NZ_JBSRZK010000001.1 coordinate 3,430,639, forward strand.
ATCGGGATCGCCATCGACACGGCAGTGAAGTCGTTGATGATCTCAAGATGATCAAAGCCCAGATTCGCCTTCATCTTGCTGGTGGAGAAAGCCCAGTCGTGGTTGGTCATATCCACCCAGTCATCGGTGATCGGGCAGGCGATGGCGATGCAGCCATCCGTGACATCCTGCTGCTGCTCGGCAAGATAAAAACGGATGACTGCCTCAAGGCTATCGTAGTCTGCTGTGGAGAACGTTTTGGCTTGTGAGATGGCACCGTTCTCGACTTCGCACAGTGCCAGGCGCGCATTGGTGCCGCCTACATCACCTACCAAAGCATACTTAGTCATTATTGTTTTGCTCCGCTTACGTCATTTGTACACACTATAAATTTCCCCCACTCAAACAACAACGCCCAACCCTCACGGGCGAACGTAAAATCGCGCTGCGACCGACTACCTTACCTGCACTGGCCGCAATTTCCCACGGGCATCAATCTGAATCTGGCGTCTGAATCCGTTATCAGATTTTTCAGGACGCGTTGCGCTTGTCCAGCGCCGCCGTTACCGCCTGCAAAAGGGGCGGCACATCCAGCTGCGGCAGCATAACCTCCACCAGCGAGAGACGCGAGGTCTGTTCAATCACTTTTACCACTTCCTGCAATTGAGCGCTCTCTTCTACCCGCCAGCTTTGCGCCTCGCCGCGCGTGCTCAGCGCCTGCGGCAGCTGTGTCCAGTTCCACTGAGCAATGTCATTGTAGCGCTGATGCTCGCCGTGAATAGCCCGCTCAACAGTATAGCCGTCATTATTAAGAATAAAGACGATCGGTTTCAGGCCGTCGCGCAGCATCGATCCCAGCTCCTGGATGGTCAGCTGGGCCGCTCCGTCGCCGCAGAGCAAAATCACGCGCCGCGCCGGACAGGCGAGCTGTGCGCCCCAGGCGGCGGGCAGCGTAAAGCCGATCGATCCCCACAGCGGCTGACAGATAAAGGTAACGTCTTCAGGCAGCCGCAGCGCCGCCGCGCCAAACGCGGCCGTGCCCTGATCGGCCAGCACGATATCGCCGGGACGCAAAAAGTCCTGCATGATGCGCCAGAACGCATTCTGACTCAGTGCGCCAGCGGTCAGCTCGGGCAGCGCCGGCGGCAGCGCCTGCACATCGCGCCAGCCTTCGCCATAGCGTGTTGCCAGCTGATGCAACACGGCAACGGCATCCTTCATGGCGATCTGACTGAACGTCTGTGTACCAACCCGGCAGCGATACAGGCCAATATCAATATTACGTAGCGGATCGATATGCTGGGTGAACCCGGCAGTGATGGTATCCGTCCAGAGCGTGCCGACGGTGATCACCACGTCGCGCTGTTCGATATGCCGCTGCGTATCGCCCGCGCTGGCGGCGCCTGAGTAGGTGCCGACAAAGCCCGGCTGCTGTTCCGGCAGCACGCTTTTGCCCATCAGCAAGGTTGAAAAAGGCAAAGCCGTTGCCGTTACCAGTTTATGCAGCGGCTCACGCATTGCGGCGCGATCGGCAAGAAAATCGGCCAGCAGCGAGACGCTTTCAGCTTCCGCCAGCAGGGCTTCCGCCGCCGCGCTGAAGGAATCCAGACTGCTTTGCAGCGATTCGGCCCGGTAAGTCAGCGTGCCGATGGGCGGCTGGATGGGCGCTTCCGCCACGTCCGTAGGCATAAAGAGGTAAACGGGACGATGTTCGCGCAGCGCGGTAATCAGCAGCCGGTCGATTTCCGCCGCCGCGTTTTCTCTGGTCAATACGGCCTGCGCTATGGTGACCTCACGGGCAATGCGTAGAAAATGCGCGTAGTCGCCGTCGCCCAGCGTATGGTGCAGCAACAGCTTCTCTTCCTGCGCCGCGCTGGCTGGCGCGCCGACAATATGGATAACCGGCAGATATTCGGCATAGCTGCCCGCCACGCCGTTTAAGGCACTCAGTTCACCCACGCCGAAAGTGGTGAGCAGCGCCGCCGCGCCGCGACAGCGCGCATAGCCGTCGGCGGCATAGGCCGCGTTCAGCTCGTTGCTGCTGCCCGCCCAGGCAATCTTTTTGCTGGCGATAACGTGATCCAGAAACTGCAAATTGTAATCGCCCGGCACGCCGAACAGATGCCCGATGCCGATTTCCTGCAGACGCAGCAACAGATAGTCTCCAACGCTTTGCATGGCTTTCTCCTCTGATAGGTTGTAATGAGTATTGCGCATCCTTTGCGCGCCATGTGAAATCCGTCGTCGCCCGCGATGGCAAGCAAAGATGACGCCTGAGACTTTTCCGCAAGTTGCGATCCGCCGCGCGAACCGGTTCGGTGTAACCGTATACACTGCTATGCTCATTTTGCCTTTCCTTCTGAGCACAGGAACTTTTCATGGTTTATCAGCCTGACGAAAATCGTTATCAGACAATGAGTTATCACCGCTGCGGCCGCACCGGCCTGAAGCTGCCCGCCGTCTCGCTCGGCCTGTGGCATAACTTTGGCGACAGCACGCTGGTAGAGAACAGCCGCGCGCTGCTGCGCCACGCTTTCGACCAGGGCATTACCCATTTTGACCTTGCCAATAATTACGGCCCGCCGCCCGGCTCGGCAGAAGAAAACTTCGGTCGCATTCTGCGTCAGGATTTCGCTTCGCTGCGCGACGAGCTGATTATCTCTTCCAAAGCGGGCTATACAATGTGGGACGGGCCTTACGGCGACTGGGGCTCACGTAAATATCTGATCGCCAGCCTCGATCAGAGCCTGAAGCGTATGGGCCTGGACTATGTCGATATTTTTTATCACCACCGTCCCGATCCGGAAACGCCGCTGGAAGAAACCATGACCGCGCTGGATCACCTGGTGCGCCAGGGGAAAGCGCTTTACATCGCGCTTTCTAACTATCCGGCGCAGCTGGCGGCGGAGGCCATTGCCATCCTTAAGCAGCTGGGTACGCCCTGTTTGATCCACCAGCCGAAATACTCCATGTTTGAACGCGCGCCGGAAAACGGCCTGCTGGACGTGCTGCAACAGCAGGGCGTCGGCTGTATTGCTTTCTCACCGCTGGCGGGCGGCGTGCTGACCGATCGTTATTTGCAGGGCATTCCGGAAGATTCACGCGCCGCCAGCGGCAGCCGTTTCCTCAGCAGCGAGCAGCTGACGCCGGAGAAAATGGAGAAAGTGCGGCAGCTGAACGAGCTGGCGCAGCAGCGCGGCCAGAAACTGTCGCAAATGGCGCTGGCCTGGGTACTGCGCGGCGGTCGCGTCACGTCAGTGCTGATCGGCGCCAGCAAAACCAGTCAGATAGACGATGCCATAACGATGCTGAACCAGCGCGAATTCAGTCAAAGCGAGCTGGATCGCATCGACGCGATCCTCGCCTGATCCCTTTGCCGCCGCGTCCTGCGGCGGCCTGTCTTACTGACATTTCCTTTAACACTTTTTCGACACTTTTAGGAATTAGCCAGGCGAAACCCCTGCGCTCTCCTTATAATACTGGCATCAGGGCGGAGCAGTTGTGCCGCTGATAAGGAGAGAAAATGAAACATCTATTGCTTATTGCCGCTTTGCTGGCAGGTTCAGCCTTACACACAGCACAGGCTGATAGCGCCCGGATTATGTTAGCGCCGGGCGTTTCGCTTCATCTGGGCGATCGCGATCGTCACGGGCGTTACTGGGACGGCGGCCGGTGGCGCGAAGGCCACTGGTGGCGCAACAACTATCGCTATGGCGAAGGCCGCTGGTGGCGCCATGAACAGTGGCGCCGTCAACAGGAGATGCGTCAACGGCATGAATGGCGACGCGACCAGCGCTGGCGCGACCACGAAAGGCAGCGCGAATGGCGTCACGAGCGGGATCGTCACCACGACGGACGCTGGTAAAAAAAAGGGTGCTCACAGGAGCACCCTTTTTCACTTGTTGCTTAGCGTCTCGCCTAAAGCTCCATCGCTATAGATATCAGCAGATAGAAGTTCAGCGCCACCACCACCACCACGATAACCTTGCCTGCCGCCTGCATCAGGCGCGAGTTCACCAGTTCGCCCATCAGTTCGCGATTGCCGGTAAAAGAGAGCAGCGGGATAAGCGCCAGCGCGATACCGAAGCTGAGCAGCACCTGGCTCATCACCAGAATGCGCGTCGGCTCCCAGCCAGCCAGGATCACGATAAACGAGGGCAGCATCGTCACAACACGCCGCACCAGGAGCGGAATACGTATATGGATAAAGCCCTGCATTACCACCTGCCCCGCCATCGTTCCCACTACGGTGGAAGAGAGTCCGGCCGCCAGCAGGCTCAGACCGAAGACTATGGCCGCCGCACGGCCCAGCAGCGGATCGAGCGTCAGATAGGCCTGATCCAGATCCGCGATGCCGGTATGGCCGCTGAAGTGAAAAGCCGCCGCCGCCGTCGCCATCATCGCCAGATTCACAAATCCCGCGATGGTCATGGCGACCGCCACATCCAGTTTTGTCGAGGAGTAGCGCTCTGCGCGGCTGCCGCCGTCAGGGCTTTGCGTTAAGGAAGAGTGCAGATAAATCACGTGCGGCATAATCGTTGCGCCCAGCACGCCCGCCGCCAGCAGCACCGCATCGGCGGTCGGCAGCGTCGGCACGGCAAGGCCCTGCATCAGATCCATCACTTTTGGCTGAGAGAAAAACAGCTCGATCACATAGGCCGCCGCCACAAACAGCAGCAGGCCGCCGATGACCAGTTCCAGCGGCTTCTGGCCCCGGCTTTGCAGCATCAAAATCAGGAACGTCACCACGCCCGTCAGCACCGCACCCTGCAGTAAACTGACGCCAAAGAGCAGCTTAAAGCCGATAGCCGCGCCGATAAACTCGGCCAGGTCGGTGGCCATGGCGATAATTTCCGCCTGGATCCAGTAGAACCATACGGCAGGACGCGGAAAGCGATCGCGGATATGCTCCGCCAGGTTTTTGCCGGTGGCGATGCCCAGCTTAGCGGACATTAACTGGATCACCATCGCCATGATATTGGCCCAGACCACCACCCACAGCAGCTTATAGCCATAGGAAGCGCCAGCCTGGATATTGGTCGCGAAGTTGCCGGGATCGATATAGCCAATCGCCGCAATAAAAGCGGGCCCCATCAGCGCGAATTTGATTTTACGGGAACTACGGACCGTCTGCTCCGCGGTGCGGCCTTCAAACATCGTCTTACCCCTTAATACACCCGAGGAAGGTATTGTCATTCAAATGATAATGATTATCAACATCATTTGCACTGGTTAAACTTATCGCTGTAATAGCCTACGCTAAAAAGTATAGCCTTTGCTATACCCAAAGGTAGCGTTTCGTGTGGCCGATTTGTAAGCGATAAACTTACTTTAGGTTAAAAAGTATTCCCCCACAAGTTGACGGGTGGTTTTTTAAACAGTATCAGGATGTGACAGGAAAGCAGAATGTCGATTTAAGCCGATAGGAATTTATTATATTGAGGCTTTAGTCTCGTTTTTCTGCAACTTGTTACATAGAATGTGCAGCGAAATATAACAGCCTTCAAATTTGGAGCACTCATGTCCCGCATTCTGCATTTTGCTTTGGCGCTGGTGGTGGTGACGTTACTGGCCTTACTGGTCAGCAGCGATCGGAAAAATATCCGCGTCCGTTTTATTATTCAGCTTCTGGTGATCGAGGTGCTGCTGGCCTGGTTCTTCCTGAACTCCGAAATCGGCTTAGGGTTTGTCAAAGGCTTTGCCGGCTTCTTCGACAAGCTGCTGGGCTTTGCCGCTCAGGGCACCAGCTTTGTCTTTGGTGGCATGAACGATAAAGGCCTGGCGTTCTTCTGGCTTAACGTACTCTGCCCTATCGTCTTTATCTCCGCCCTTATTGGTATTCTGCAACACTTCCGTATTCTGCCCGTGGTTATCCGGGCAATCGGCACCGTGCTGTCAAAAGTCAACGGCATGGGTAAGCTGGAATCTTTTAACGCGGTAAGCTCGCTGATTTTGGGACAGTCAGAAAACTTTATCGCCTATAAAGATATTCTGGGCAAAATGTCGCAGCGCCGCATGTACACCATGGCCGCTACGGCGATGTCGACCGTATCGATGTCCATCGTCGGCGCCTATATGACCATGCTCCAGCCGAAATATGTGGTGGCCGCGCTGATCCTGAATATGTTCAGCACCTTTATCGTGCTGTCGTTGATCAACCCGTACCGCATCGAAAACGAAGAAGACCTGAAGCTGAACGATCTGCATCAGGGACAGAGCTTCTTTGAAATGCTGGGCGAATATATCCTTGCCGGTTTCAAAGTGGCGGTCATCGTCGCCGCGATGCTGATTGGCTTTATCGCGCTGATCTCCGCCGTCAATACGCTGTTTGATACGATTTTTGGTATCAGCTTCCAGGGCGTGCTGGGCTATGTGTTCTATCCTTTTGCCTGGGTAATGGGCGTGCCCGCCAGCGAAGCGTTGCAGGTCGGCAGTATCATGGCGACCAAGCTGGTTTCCAACGAATTCGTGGCGATGATCGACCTGCAAAAAATTGCCGGTACTCTGTCGCCGCGCGGCGAAGGCATCCTTTCCGTGTTCCTGGTTTCTTTTGCCAACTTCTCCTCTATCGGCATCGTGGCGGGCGCTATCAAAGGCCTGAACGAAGAACAGGGCAACGTAGTGTCGCGCTTCGGCATGAAGCTGCTGTACGGTTCGACGCTGGTTAGCGTGCTCTCCGCTTCCATTGCAGGCCTGGTGCTGGGCTGATAGCGGTCTGGCTCGACAAGAAAGGCGAATCTCCGGGTTCGCCTTTTTTTTGCGTATCGTCTCGCAGTAAAACATTTTATGTCGCGCATCCGGGAAGATCGCCTTTAACCCATAATAAAAGTAATGCTATAAAGCAGCCCATGAGACTCAGGATGAGGATTTGTTATGGCGGGCTGCCACTATGAAATCTTACATAGCGAGCTGCAGGGATTTGATGTCTACAGGACGATGGATATCAGATTTATGTTTGCTGCCCAGGTAAATCGGCAGATGACTTTCCGATTGGCCTTTTTTGCGAAAGCGGCAGCCGAAATACCGCTACTCATAAAGCTGTTCGGTGATGAAGTAGCTGACGCCAACCAGGCCGTCGTCAGCTTTTACAACCTTGAAGCACAGGATAATCCCGACTGCGATATGTTCGACAGGCCGCCAGCCGCCGCCGCGCTTACGCTACATGAAACGCTGTTTTTTTACGCGTCTCTGATCGACATCATTCTGCAGGTTGCCAGGCGAGAAAACATACAACTCCTGACCTTCCAGGCGTATACTCCTCAACTGATTAAAGTTTACGATCGGCTGGTCAGGCAGCAGGCTGGCCCGCGCAACCTCAGGGTATTTAAAGAAGGAGCGAACTATGTGCTACAAACGGACAATTGAAACCCCAACCCAACATATTGATTTCGACGCTATCCGCATGCAAAAAAAGGCAATGATTAGGCAGCTCCTGCAGGCGAAGAAAAAAGCGGAACAGGCAGGCGAGATAGTCAGCAAGCCTTTTAAGATGGGTGACTGAAAGCTTTTGCCTTTCCTGACCCGCCTTTCGCGGGTCGGTTCGATAAGCCTCCCAGGCTTCCGGCGCGCTGCTTGCTTCGCGTTATTTTCTTAGTCAGCACGCCTTACCTTTTAATCAGCACGCCGCAGCATTCAGCCAACATACCTCAGCGTTAAATCAGTGCACCTCGGCGTTTAGCCAGCGTCTCGCCCGTTTAGTCAACACACCGCAGCGTTTAGCCAGCGGCTCGTTCGTTATGCGCCAAAAGCCGCCTTCGCCATAGCTGTTTTTTAACTTTCCTCAGCACATATAAGAATTTCACAGCTTACGTCTCTGAAAGTAGGGTTCCTTCTACGCCCTTTTCTGCCCGCCCACTTCGGAGAATTCAGGATGAGCATTCAGTTTCTTGGCATGATCGGCCATCGCCTGGCCTCGGAAATCATTCCGCCCAGCGGCCCCATTTTTAACAAACAGTATATCGCCGACTTCGCCCGTGCCCATGAACAGGCCGGCTTCGATCGCGTTCTGGTCGGTTATTGGTCAGATCAGCCCGACGGCTTTCTGGTCACCGCCCACGCGGCGGCACATACCTCAAAAGTGAAGTTCCTGCTGGCGCACCGTCCCGGCTTTGTCTCCCCTACCCTTGCCGCCCGCAAGCTGGCGACGCTGGATCAGCTGACCGATGGCCGCCTGGCGGTGCATATCATCAGCGGCGGCAACGATGCCGAACAGCGTCGCGACGGTGATTACCTTAACAAAGCCGAACGCTATGCGCGCACCGATGAGTTTTTGCAGGTGCTGAAAAACAGCCTCACGGCCGAAGCGCCTTTCGACCATCAGGGCGAGCTTTATCAGGCTGAACAGGCTTTTTCCGCCGTCAAGCCGCTACAGCCGCAGCTGCCGGTCTATTTTGGCGGTTCCTCGCCGGAAGCGATTAGCGTGGCGGCGAAACATGCCGACGTTTTCGCGCTGTGGGGCGAACCGCTGGCGGGCGCGGCCGAAACCGTGCGTACGGTACGTGCCGCCGCCGCTCGCCATGGTCGACAGATCGGTTTTAATATCTCTTTCCGTCCGATTATCGCCGCGACCGAAAAAGAAGCCTGGGAAAAAGCGGAGTATATCCGCGAAACGGCCCGGCAGAAGCTGCTCGCTACCGGCCACGACTTCGGCCTGCCAAAACCGCAGAGCGTCGGTGCGGAACGGCTGTTCGCCGCTGCTAACGAAGGCGATCGCCTGGATAAAAATCTGTGGACCGGCATCGCCAAACTGGTCGGCGGCGGCTATAACTCCACTTCGCTGGTCGGCACGCCGGATCAGGTTTCCGACGCGCTACTGGATTACTACAACCTGGGCATCGAAAGCGTGCTGATCCGGGGTTTCGATCCGCTCAACGACGCGCTGGAGTATGGCAAAGAGCTGATCCCGCTGACGCGCGAAAAAGTTGCGGCGCGCCGTGTCGCAAGGAGCGCCTGATGCGTCTGGTCGTCGCCATCCTGCTTTCGGTTATGGCTGGCGCCGCTACGGCGGCAGAAAAAGTGACGCTGCGCCTGGGTGACGTTAAGGGCGATCGCTTTATTTCGCTACGAGAGTCCGGCGAGCTGAATAATTTACCTTATGAGCTGAAACTGACCTCATTTGACTCCGGCGCGCCGGTGCAGGAAGCGCTGAACGCCGGCGCGCTGGACGTAGGTTTTACCGGCGATCTGCCTTTCCTGTTTGTCTATGCCGCCGGCGCGCCGGTGAAGGCGGTAGGCGCATGGCAAAACAATCCCGACAGCATCGCCCTGCTGACGCGGCCAGACAGCGGTATTCACAAGCTGAGCGATCTGAAAGGCAAACAGATCGCCGTCAATCGCGGCGGCTGGGGACACTATCTGGTGCTGGGGCTGCTTGAGCGCGCCGGACTGAAGCCCGCCGACGTTAAGCTGCGTTTTCTTGGCCCGGTTGATGGCCGCGCCGCGCTGGCCAGCCATGCCGTAGATGCCTGGGCGACCTGGGAACCCTATGTCTCTTCGGCCATCGTGGTGGATAACGCGGTACTGGTGCCGCAGGGCGGCGGCAAAGGCATTCTTTCCGGCTATTCGTATGCGCTCGCCCGCGAGGAAGCGTTAAAGGATCCGGCTAAACGTCAGGCGATCGCCGATCTTCAGGGCCGACTGGCCAAAGCGCAGATCTGGGCGATACAGCATCCGGCAGCCTTTGCCGACGCGCTGAGCAAATCGCTGGGGATGCCGCCCGCCATTACGCAGCGCTGGATCGCCAGCGCGCAGATCCGTCCGGTCAATTTCACGCCCACGCTGGCGGATTCGCTCCAGCATTCCGCCGACTTTTTCTTACGTTACCGCGTGCTGCCGAAAGCGGTGAATGTCCGCCAGGCTTTCGATTATCAGCTGGCGGGCCAGGCTAATCAGGCGGCCGCCGGATTAACACAGCCTGCCGGGGAGAACAGCCATGAGTAACCTTCAGCACCATCGTTTGCGCGCCTTTGTCGGCGATCTGGCTACGCTGCTGGACACAAAGCCTCCAGAACAGCGCGTGCTGCAAGAAGGCAGCGAGCTGCTAAAACAGCTTATCCGCCACGATGACTGGCTGGCTGAGCCTTTTACGCAGACCGATCCGCAGCGCTATCAACAATATCTGCTGTATGCCGACGCGCAGCAGCGCTTTTCTGTTGTCAGTTTCGTCTGGGGAGCGGGCCAGTCAACGCCGGTGCACGACCACCGGGTCTGGGGGTTAATTGGCATGCTGCGCGGCGCGGAAGTTGCGCAGCACTTTCGTCGTGATGAGCAAGGCGCACTCTGGCCCGAAGGCGAGCCCGTTCGCCTGAATGCTGGCGACGTAGAGGCCGTTTCGCCTGAGGTGGGTGATATCCACCGCGTCAGCAACGCTTTTGCCGATCGCCCCTCCATCAGCATTCACGTTTACGGCGGCAATATCGGCGCGGTGAAACGGGCCGTTTATAACGAGGACGGCAGCGAAAAACCGTTCATCTCCGGCTATAACAACGCTTTTTTACCAAATATTTGGGATCTCTCACATGGCTAAGCAATCACTGCCTTTACGTCACTACAGCGATATTCGCTACGCCCTGCTCCAGCGCCAGGAAACTGCGCTGCTGGACGTGCGGGAAGAGGCTTATTACGCCGAAGGCCACCCGCTGTTTGCCGCTAATATTCCCTTGTCGAAGCTGGAACTGGAGATAATTAACCGCGTCCCACGCCTGGCGACGCCCGTCACGCTGTATGACAACGGCGAAGGCCTGGCGCAGGCCGCCGCCGAAAGGTTAATCGCGCTGGGCTACAGCAACGTGGCGCTGCTGGCGGGCGGCCTGCAGGGCTGGATCGAAGCGGGCGGCGAAATCTTTATCGACGTCAATTCGCCGAGCAAGGCGTTTGGCGAACTGGTCGAAAGCCGTGCCCACACGCCTTCGCTGCCCGCGCAGGAGGTCCATGCCCTGCTGCAAAGCGGTGAGCCGGTAGTGGTGCTGGACAGCCGCCGCTTTGACGAATATCAGACCATGAGCATTCCGGGCGGCATCAGCGTGCCGGGCGCCGAGCTGGTGCTGCGGGTCAGGGATCTGGCCCCGTCGCCGGAAACAAAAATTATCGTCAACTGCGCCGGACGCACTCGCAGCATTATCGGTACGCAGTCGCTGGTCAATGCGGGCGTGCGTAATCCGATTTATGCGCTGCGCAATGGCACCATTGGCTGGACGCTGGCCGGGCTGGCGCTGGATCATCAGCAGAACCGCCGTTACGGCGAGGTGAGCGAGACCGCGCAGCTTCAGGCCGCACGCAGCGCCCGGAAGGTTGCCGATCGCGCTGGCGTCAGGCAGATTACGCTCGCTGATTTGACCGCTTTGCGGCAGCAAACCCAGCGCACGGTTTATCTGTTTGACGTGCGCGACGCCGAAGAATACGCAGCGGGTCATTTACCCGGCGCTCGCCACGTGCCGGGCGGCCAGCTGGTGCAGGAAACGGATCACTATGCCAGCGTGCGCGGTGCAAAAATCGTGCTGGTTGACGACAAAAAAGCGCGCGCCGATATGAGTGCCTCCTGGCTGACGCAGATGGGCTGGGACGTTGCGGTTGTGGATAATGTCAGCCGACAAGATTTTATTGAGCACGGCGACTGGAAACCCACGGTGCCGCCCCTGCCCGCCCTGCCGGAAGTGGAGCCAGCCGGGCTGGCCGCATGGCTGGAAGCGGGCGACACGCAGGTGCTGGATTTCACCACCAGCGCGAACTATGTGGCGGGCCATATCCCCGGCGCGTCCTGGCTGCAACGCTCGCTGCTGACGCGGACGGGCAGCGCTGCGCTGCCGACGGCAGAGCGTTACGTGGTGACCTGCGGCAGCAGCCTGCTGGCTCGCTACGCCGTAGAAGAGCTGTCCGCGCTGACGCAAAAACCGGTAACGGTTCTTAAAGGCGGCAACGCAGCCTGGCGAGCTGCCGGTTTACCCATACAGCAGGGTGAAACAAGACTTCTGCAACCGCGGGACGATCGCTACCGTCGCCCTTATGAAGGCACCGACAATGCCGCCTCTGCGATGCAGGCCTACCTGGACTGGGAATATGGCCTGATTTCGCAGCTGGATCGCGACGGCACGCACGGTTTTAACGTCCTTACGCCCTCCGCCTGACTTTGCCAGGCCGTGTTAAAGCGGCCTGGTTTCCCGCCCGCCGCTTTTCTGCCCCGTTGGTCGAATCGGTTTAGCACTTTCGTTTTTTTTGACTATGCTTAGTCCTTAACGGTCAGAAATCACCGAATCCGTTGTAAAAATCATTGTTATTCATTCTGTTGCCGAGCGAACTCAGGTTCCTGCGGCAGCATAATTCATTTATCACCGGCATTCTTGCTGGTTCAAGAGGAGAGCCTATGTCGACGACAAATCGCCCCCAACCTCCACTCCCAGAACAACAGCAAACATGGCCGGGAGCGACTAACGAAATGCAGCCCGTTCCCGATCACGGCGAAGCCAGCTATCAAGGCTCCGGCCGTCTGAAAGGTAAAAAAGCCATTATTACCGGTGGCGACTCCGGTATCGGCCGCGCCGTGGCTATCGCCTATGCTCGTGAAGGCGCGGACGTGCTGATTTCCTATCTGGACGAGCACGAAGATGCGAAAGAAACCGCGCGCCTGATTGAAGAAGCGGGACAGAAAGCAGTACTGGTGGCTGGCGACGTGACCGAAGCGGAACACTGCAAGGCTATCGTCAGCAAGGCCGTGGAAGCCTTCGGCGAAATCAATATCGTGGTCAATAACGCCGCCTTCCAGATGACCCGTGAGTCGCTGGATGAGATCAGCGATGACGAGTTTGACCGCACGATGAAAACCAATATCTATGCCATGTTCCGCATCTGTAAAGCGGCGGTGCCGCATATGCCTGCGGGCGGCTCTATTATCAATACCGCCTCGGTTAATGCCGATCAGCCCAAGCCGAAACTGATTGCCTATTCCGCCACCAAAGCGGCGATTATCAACTTTTCCGGCAGCCTGGCTGCTCTGCTGGCGGATAAAGGTATTCGCTCCAACGCCGTGGCCCCTGGCCCGATCTGGACGCCGCTGATCCCTGCCACGATGCCGACCGAACAGGTTAAAAACTTCGGCAGCGAAGTGCCAATGCAGCGCGCCGGGCAGCCTGCCGAGCTGGCACCTGCCTATGTGATGCTGGCCAGCGACGAAGCCAGCTATATCTCCGGCGCGACCATCGCCGTCACCGGCGGCGTTGCCGTCATCTGATCGTCTGGCTATGGGGCTGCGGCTCCATAGCCTTCTCGCCCGTTCTCTTCCCGCTTTCCTGCCCGGACGGCCTTGTCACGCCCTAAGGACAGAGAACGGACGTCTTTTAAGGAGCGAAGATGAAAGCCTATCCCTTACGGCTGACGCTGCCGATTGCCACCCATATCTTCGGTGGCGAACTGATTAAAACCCGCCTCGCCAAAACGGGCCTGCCTGACGGACGCATAGCGGAAACCTGGGAAGTTAGCGATGTGGAAGGCATGCGCGCCACCGTTAAAAACGGCGACTATGCCGGTATGAGCCTGCACGAGCTGACCGAACGCTATCCCGACGAGCTGGTTGCGCCCGGCTGGCGCGGCCCGCATTTCCCGCTGCTGAGCAAATTTATTGACGGCACCGGGATGCTGCCGGTGCATCTGCACGCCAACGATGAGGCAGCGCAGCGCCTTGAGCAGCAGCCCAACGGCAAAAGCGAGGCCTGGCATATTTTATGGGCCGCGCCCGGTGCCAGCTGCCTGGCAGGCATCAAGCCCGGCGTCAGCCAGCCACGCCTGCGCGCTGCTCTGCTGGCTGAAGAATACGACGAGGTAATGGAACGCTATCCGGTTAAAACCGGCGACACTTTTTATGTGCCGGGCGGCATGCTGCACTCTTTCGGCCCGGATACGCTGATTTATGAAATTGAGCAAACGTCCAATATCCAGCAGCACGCCATGCCGTGGCAGATGGAGGACGGCAGCAAAATATCGCCGCAGGAGCGGGAGAAGAACATCGACGCGCTGCTGGCGGAGCTGCGTCCGGAGCTGACCACGCGGCCGCATCAGGGCCTGACCGTGGAAGAAAACGATCGGGTCACGCGGCTGTTTTGCTGTGCCGGGCCTTATTTCGCGCTGGAACGCTGGCGGGTTTCCGCCGCCTGTGACTACGGCTTCACGCGCGCGCGCATTATTTCCAACCTGGGCGAGCCGCTGCAAATTGAGGCGGCGGGCGAAAGCTGGACGTTGGAACGCGCGGAAACGCTGCTGCTGCCCGCCGCGCTGGGCAAAGTCACTTTCAGCACACCCGGCGAGTTCCTGGTGGGCTATGTGCCGGATCTGGAAGCCGAAGTGAACCAGCCTTTGCGGGCGCGCGGTTATGATGAGCAGGCTATCGCCATGCTCGGTGACGTCAAAGATCAATTACGTTAGGAGTGTTTTATGCTGCCCTGTTCTCTGCACGGCAAGGCGAACGATGCGCCGGTTTTCGTCCTGCTGCACTATTTAGGCGGCTCTGGACATACCTGGTATCCGACCATCAGCTGGCTGGACGAGCACCACCGCTGCGTAACGCTGGATACGCCAGGCTTTGGCGCAGCGACCAATATTCCCGGCTATGACGTAGCGTCGATGGTAGCGCAGTTCGACGAAAGCATTCGTGCACTGCAGCTCAACAACTGTATCCTGGTCGGTCATTCGATGACCGGAAAAGTCGCCCTGGCGCTGGCGGCGCGTCGGCCAGACTACCTGAAAGGACTGATTCTGGTCGCGCCTTCGCCGCCCGGCCCGCAGCCGATGAGCGAGGAAGATCGCCGCAGCCAGATTAACTATGGCGGCAGCCGGGAAGAAGCGGAACAGTTTGTGGATACGGCAGCCAGCGAGCGTTTGCCCGATGTGGTGCGCGAGATAGCTATCCGCGACGCCCGCCGCGCTAATCTCAACGCCTGGCGTGCCTGGCCTGAAGCTGGCAGTCGGGAAGACTGGTCGGCGCGTATCGGTACCGTCGACTGTCCGGCCCTGTTGATCGCCGGCTCGGCCGACGATCAGGTGCCTTCTGCTGAAGATCAGCAAAAAATGACGCTCTCGCACCTTCCCGCCGGGCGGCTGGAAGTGATTGCGGGCGCGGGCCACCTGATGCCGCTACAAACGCCGCAGAAGCTGGCTGAAAGGATGCTGACCTTCGCCGCCGCGCTTTAACCTGCCTCAGCGGAGACTAACGTCTCCGCTTTTTCTCAATCACTGGCGCGCGTTTTGTAAACGGGATTAGCGTAATTGTTCACATTAATGCCATTGTTGCGGCGTTCTCAGGAGAAATACGCGGCCCTGGCCTTACGGAAGATCTAACCCAGATTTTAGCTGCGGCCCCTTATTCAGCTATTCAGCTATTCAGCTATTCAGCTATTCAGCTATTCAGCTATTCAGCTGGAGGGTTTAACGCATTTACAGGATTAAGGCCCGATTTATCAGGTAACAGGCAAAACAGGAGCGGGAGCTGATAAGCAGAACGGATAAACAGAAGAAAACAACAGGGATGCGGCTGCGCAAGCGCTGCCAGAAACAGAGAAGGACGAAAGAAGTGATTGGTGGAGATAAGCGGGATCGAACCGCTGACCTCTTGCATGCCATGCAAGCGCTCTCCCAGCTGAGCTATACCCCCACAACAAAATACCGGTTTTTCGCGCCAAATCGTCTGGTGAAGATTTGGTGGAGATAAGCGGGATCGAACCGCTGACCTCTTGCATGCCATGCAAGCGCTCTCCCAGCTGAGCTATACCCCCGAGCCGAAAAACCTTTGTCGTCTTGACGGCGGGCATAATATGAAACGGGGCCGAACGTGTCAACGGCAAAATGCCAATCTGTGTGCGATCGCTGAAAAAGCGGCCAAAGCGATGCAAAAGGCCGCATCCGCACCTTTTGCCACACAGCATAATCCGCCTTAATCGCCGTTATGTCAGCGATCAAATGGTGTCGTGAATGCAATCCGGCAACGTTCCCGCTGCAATCACAGCGCGTCGGGTTTAATCCTGTAAACAGAGCGTTAATTGTGCGCTTAATTGCGCTTGTTTTTGTTAAAATCTCGTGCAAAACTTCCCGCGTTTTCGAATGCCGAACCCTTCTCAGCGCTGGATGCGCGCGTATAACGCGACGGATTCGGCCATTCTTTCTTTCACTACACCAGAATCAGAGCCACTATGTCCTTGTACTCACCTAAAGAAATTGCGGCGGTCGCTATTCAGGCTGGTATCGCCAAAAGCCGTTCGTCTGTCCCTACCCTGTTGATCCTCGGCTTTATTGCAGGGGCTTTTATCGCCACCGGCTTCCTGCTGGATCTGCACGTTATTAATCAGCTGCCCGCTAACTGGGGCTCCTTTGGCGGCCTGCTTGGCGCAGCGGTGTTTCCGGTGGGGATTATTCTGACCGTGCTGGCTGGCGGTGAGCTGCTGACCGGCAATATGATGACCATGCCGATCGCCTGGTTCGCCCGTCAGGTCAGCGGCTTTAGCGTAGTGCGTAACTGGTTCTGGGTAACCATTGCCAACTTTATCGGCAGCATAGCCGTAGCATGGTTCTTTGGCCATGTGCTTGGCATGACCGAAGGCGACTACCTTAAAAAGACCGTGGCTATCGCCTCGGCCAAAGTCCACGCCGACTTTATGCACTCTTTCATTTCCGGTATCGGCTGTAACTGGCTGGTGTGTCTGGCGACCTGGATGGCGTTCGCCAGTAAAGACATGGTCGGCAAGATTTTTGGCATGTGGTTCCCGGTGATGGCGTTCGTGGCTATCGGCTTCCAGCACGTGGTGGCGAACATGTTTATTATCCCGGCCGCTATTTTTGCCGGCCAGCTGAGCTGGGCCGACTACCTGCCTAATTTTGCTGCCGTTTTCCTGGGCAATACGGTCGGTGGCGCGGTATTTGTCGGTCTGGCTTACTACATCGCCTATCGTCCGCAAAATCAGTCTGCTGCTACCCCACAGTAAGGCTTTCTTCCCTCTGCCGCCCGGCAGGGGGAAATATCATTTCTCCCCGCTGCTAATTATCTGCTCAGATTAGTCTTGCCTGTTAGTTGTTCGAACAATAAATTCCTGTAATATATGTCCGTTACATATCAACGCAAAAAGGATATTGCATAATGAAAAAGGAATGGTTAACGCCGGAAGAACTGGCACAGGAAACAGGTTTCAGCCGTCAGACTATCAATAAATGGGTTAAAAAAGAGCAATGGACGACCGTACCCAAGCCCGGCGTACAGGGCGGCAAGGCCCGTATGATCCATATTGATGAGAATGTAAGAAATTTCCTGAAATCCACCCGCCACGTCGCCGAGCCGACCGCCACCTATCGCGTCACGCAAAACTCTCTTCCCGCTCTGCTAATGACCTCTATTCAGCAAATGAACAGCGATGAACAAGAGAAGCTTTATGCATTACTGTTACGTGAAGGCATTCAGGGTATGCTGCAACGGCTGGATATTTCTCAGGTTGAGAAGTAGGTTTCCACGCCTGCCGAGCAGGTTGCACGTTGAAAAAAGAACCGGCTGATGCCGGTTCTTTTATTTAGAGGATTAAGCCTGCGCTTCGCGAGCCGCAATCCAGCTCAGCGCTTTTTCGATACGCGCAACGCTGCGCGACTGACCAATTGCTTCTACCGTCACGTCCAGCGCAGGTGACTGGCCTGCACCGGTAACGGCAACGCGCAGCGGCATGCCGACTTTGCCCATGCCCACTTCCAGCTCGTCCGCAGCGGACTGAATAGCCTGATGCACGTTTTCCGCGTTCCAGACGCTGATGGCGGCCAGCTTGTCACGAACCACTTCCAGCGGCTGACGGGCTACGGGACGCAGATGTTTTTTCGCCGCATCCGCATCAAACTCTGCAAAGTCTTCGTAGAAGTAACGGCAGGAAGCGGCCATTTCTTTCAGCGTCTTGCAGCGCTCGCCAAGCAGACGAACCAGCTGAGCCAGCTCAGGGCCGGTGCGGGTATCGATATTTTCCTGCTCGATATGCCATTGCAGATGCGTCGCCACGTACTCCGGCGCCAGCGTGGTGATGTAGTGATGGTTCAGCCACTGCAGTTTTTCGGTGTTGAAGGCGCTGGCGGATTTGCTGACCGCATCCAGATCGAACAGCTGCTTCATCTCTTCAATGCTGAAGATCTCCTGGTCGCCATGCGACCAGCCCAGACGCACCAGATAGTTCAGCAGCGCTTCCGGCAGATAACCGTCGTCGCGATACTGCATCACGCCTACGGCGCCGTGACGTTTGGAAAGCTTTTTGCCGTCGTCGCCCAGGATCATGGAGACGTGCGCGTAAACCGGCACCTGTGCGCCGATCGCTTTCAGGATGTTGATCTGGCGAGGCGTGTTATTGATATGATCTTCACCGCGGATAACGTGGGTAATTTCCATATCCCAGTCGTCGATCACGACACAGAAGTTGTAGGTCGGCGAACCATCGGTACGGCGGATGATCAGATCGTCCAGCTCCTGGTTGCTGAATTCGATGGGGCCACGGATCTGGTCGTCAAAAATGACCGAACCTTCCTGCGGATTGCGGAAACGCACTACGCAAGGCTCATCATCGGCATGGTGTTCGTGGCTGTCGCGGCAGCGACCGTCATAGCGTGGCTTTTCATTGTTCGCCATCTGCGTTTCGCGCAGCGCTTCCAGACGCTCTTTGGAGCAGTAGCATTTGTAGGCCGTGCCCGCTTCCAGCATCTGATCGATCACTGCATTGTAGCGATCGAAACGTTTGGTCTGATAGTACGGGCCTTCATCCCAGTCCAGGTTCAGCCAGTTCATGCCGTCCATGATCGCGTCGATAGCCTGCTGGGTGGAGCGCTCCAGATCGGTATCTTCTATACGCAGCACGAATTCGCCGCCCTGGTTACGGGCAAACAGCCAGGAATAAAGCGCGGTACGAGCGCCGCCAACGTGCAGGTAGCCCGTCGGGCTGGGTGCGAAACGGGTTTTGATTTTCATTAACAGCTGCCTTTTTACGCTATCAGAAGCGGGGAGCTCTGATAAATCCAGAATAAAGTGGGCAACATTCTATCATCACAAGATGAATCCTCAACGGCAATCCCCTGCTTTCGCGCCGCCTTTGCTGCAAAAGCCGACGGCGCCGTGACGCTTTTGCCTGAAATCGCAACATCTTGTTTAATTTTAAGACGAACGCAATTTTTCCTTCTAAAAATCGTTGACTCATTTTGCGCGATCCCTATAATGCGACTCCACACAGCGGGGGTGATTAGCTCAGTTGGTAGAGCATCTCCTTTACACGGAGGGGGTCGGCGGTTCGAGCCCGTCATCACCCACCACTCTAAACGGTGGCTTCGCAGTGTAGCAGTTCCCAGAGTGTAAGAAATGGGTGATTAGCTCAGTTGGTAGAGCATCTCCTTTACACGGAGGGGGTCGGCGGTTCGAGCCCGTCATCACCCACCATCTCTTGCAGGCCTGGTTTGAAGTACCGAAGTGGGTGATTAGCTCAGTTGGTAGAGCATCTCCTTTACACGGAGGGGGTCGGCGGTTCGAGCCCGTCATCACCCACCACTTCGGGTCGTTAGCTCAGTTGGTAGAGCAGTTGACTTTTAATCAATTGGTCGCAGGTTCGAATCCTGCACGACCCACCAATGTAGAAAGGCGCCCTAAAGGCGCCTTTTTGCCGTTTGTAATTCGGGCGGGGTTCGAACCTGCCGCAGGTCGAGTCGACCAGAGGGAGACAGCGTTGCCAAAGGCAACGACCCGAAGGGCGAGGCTTCAGCCGAGTCATCCTGCACGACCCACCAATGTAGAAAGGCGCCCTAAAGGCGCCTTTTTGCCGTGCGTAATTCGGGTCTTAGCCCCCCTTTCGAATTCTTATCACTTCTTTTACGCTTTTTGTAGTCAAGTCTCCCGTGGTGCTTACCGATAACCGTAGTGGTTAAATACAAAGGAGATAGCGATGACAACAATTACAACCAGTACCAACACTTCGATCGGTTCCGGCAGTTCATCGGCCGGCTCGACGTCCAAAATTGCTGCGTTGAACAAGCAGGTAGTCAACCTGCAAAACCAGCTAAAATCGCTGGCGACGGATACCACCCTCACCAATGAGCAGAAAACGGAGCAGGAACAGGTTATCAATAGTCAGATCCAGCTGCTACAGGCACAAATTACTCAGCTGGAGCAGCAGCAGGCGCAGAAAGCGCAGGATAAAAAGGAAGCACAGCAGGATCCGGCCTCGGCCTACAGCAAAGTAGCCGACGGCGTAAACCGGCCAACCGCAGCTAATTCGCTCAACGTTTATATCTAAAACGCTGGCGCAAGCGCGCGTTGCTGCGTCAGCAGGGCAGCCTGCTGGCGCACTTCCTGCCAGATAGCTTCCGCCGCGGGCGACAGCGAGCGGTTCTTGCGTCTGACCAGCATAATCGAGCGATTGATTTCCGGCGTTATTCTTCTTACCAGCAGCGGCCTCCCCTGCGGCAGCGGCAGCGCAAGCGCCGGCAAAATGCTGATGCCTATTCCCGCTTCCACCATCGGGTAAAGCGTCGCCGGATGCCCTATCTCCTGCACGATTTCCACTTTTACCTGTTGCTGGCGCAGCGCCTCGTCGATTAATATCCGACTACCTGATGAATAGTCCTGTAGCACCAACAGCCGTCGGTTCAGCATTTGCCAGCTAATTTCTTTCTCTGCAGCGAGCGGATCGTCCTGACGACAGAGCAGCAGAAAGGGTTCTTCCAGAATCGCTTCGCCCTCCAGATCGTCTACCTGGAGCGGCCCTATCACGATCCCGAAATCCACTTCCGCGTTGCGGATGCTTTGCAGTACCCACTGCTGTGGCCTGTCGCGAAGCATGATTTTAATTTCAGGAAAATGCAGCTGGCTGGCGGCCAGGCACTGCGGCATCAGATGCGCGGAGATGGTCTGGCTGGCGGCGATCCTGACCGTGCCGCTGCGCTGCTGACCGTAGCTGCGCACGTCCAGCAGCGTGGTATTCAGCTCTTCCAACAGGCGCTCCAGGCGGCTGGCCAGCTGGACGCCAGCTTCGGTCAGCATCACTTCACGCGTTGTACGGTCCAGCAGACGGATACCCATCTCGCTTTCCAGCTCTTTGACGCTGTGGCTGACGGCCGACTGGCTCAGCCCTATCATCTGGCCCGCCTGGCTGAAGCTCCTCTGCTGCGCGACGGCGACAAACACCCGCAGCTGCCTGAGCGTATAATTCATCGATTTAACTCATATATGAATTCAATAAATCAATTTTATTTCTAAACCCTGCTGACGCACAATAGCGACATTGATTTATTAACGAGGCATTAACAATGCGGTTTCTCCGGCTCGATCCCATGATGGTTAAACTGATTATTACCGTACTGCTGGCAACGTTCCTGCCCGCGCGCGGCCACTTTGTGACTTTCTTTGAGTGGCTGACCACGGCCGCTATCGCCCTGCTGTTTTTTATGCACGGCGCCAAGCTGTCGCGCGAAAAAATCATTGCCGGCGGCGGCCACTGGCGGTTGCATTTATGGGTAATGATCAGCACCTTCGTGCTGTTTCCTTTGCTCGGCCTGCTGTTTGTCTGGTGGCATCCGCTGCCGGTCAGCGCAGAAATCTATACCGGCTTCCTCTACCTTTGTATTTTGCCCGCGACCGTGCAGTCGGCAATTGCGCTTACTTCGCTGGCTGGCGGCAACGTGGCGGCTGCGGTGTGCAGCGCGTCGGCTTCCAGCCTGCTGGGCGTGTTTATCTCTCCGCTGCTGGTCGGGCTGGTGATGAACGTGCATAACGATGCCGCCAACGGTAGCCTGACGCAGATAGGCAGCATTATGCTGCAGCTGCTGGTGCCTTTTATTCTGGGGCATATCTCGCGTCGCTGGATTGCAGAGTGGGTCGAAAAACATCGCGGGCTGATTGGTAAAACGGATCAGGCTTCTATTCTGCTGGTAGTCTATTCCGCCTTTAGCGAAGCGGTGGTAAACGGCATCTGGCACCGCGTCGGCGCGATGACCCTGCTCTATATCCTGATCGGCAGCCTCGGCATTCTGTTTGTGGCGCTGGCCATTAATCTGCTGGCCGCGCGTCTGTTTGGCTTTAACCGGGCGGATGAAATTACCATTCTGTTTTGCGGATCAAAAAAGAGCCTGGCGAACGGTGTGCCGATGGCAAATATCCTGTTTCCTTCTGCTGCGGTCGGCATCATCGTGCTGCCGCTGATGATTTTTCATCAGGTGCAGCTGATGGTCTGCTCTATGCTGGCGCAACGCTATAAAAAGGCGGGAGAAAAACAGGTGGAAAAGCAGGTATCGAAAGCTAAAACGGTGGTGGAATCGCAGAAATAGCCGCAGCGGGGGAAGCGACTTCCCCCGTTATTTCAGCTTTTTTTAAGTGGTTTAAGCAGGCCTTCCAGGCCTTCAATCTTTATTGCCAGCGTAAGACGCATTAACTCGCCCAGATGACCTGCCGGAAACTCGTCCTTACGCGCAAACCACAGCAGATAAGGCTCCGGCAAATCGATCAGGAAACGCCCTTTATATTTTCCAAAGGGCATTTCGGTGTTGGCAATCTCAATCAGGTGCTCTTTTTCCATTTATTCACCCAGCAGTCGAATCATCTCCGCTTCGTCGATCACCGTAATTCCCAGCTCCTGCGCCCTGGTCAGCTTGGAGCCTGCTGCTTCCCCGGCAATCACCAGATCGGTTTTTTTCGAGACGCTGCCGCTGACTTTAGCGCCCAGTGCGGCCAGGCGATCTTTGGCCTCATCGCGCGAAAGCTGCGTCAGCGACCCGGTCAGCACCACGGTTTTGCCGGCGAAAGGACTGTCGATCTCCTCCGCTTTGACTACCGCAACCGCTGGCCAGTGAATACCGGCCTCTTCCACCAGCTGGCGGATAACCTCGCGGTTGCTCTCCTCGTCCATGAAATTTCGCACATGGGCAGCCACTACCTTACCGACATCCTGCACGCCGATCAACGCGTCCAGATCGGCGCTGATGATGCTTTCCAGCGAGCCAAAATGCGCGGCGAGGTTGGCTGCCGTCGCCTCGCCCACCTCCGTAATGCCCAGCGCATAAAGGAAACGGGCCAGCGTGGTTTGCTTCGATTTTTCCAGCGCGTCCACCACGTTCTGTGCAGACTTCGGCCCCATGCGATCCAGGCCGGTGAGCTTGCCCGCGGTCAGCTTATACAGGTCGGCAGGCGTTTTGACGTACTCTTTTTCCACCAGCTGGTCGATGATTTTATCGCCCATGCCGTCCACGTCCATCGCACGGCGAGAAACGAAATGTTTTAACGCGCCTTTGCGCTGCGCGCCGCAAATCAGGCCGCCGGTACAGCGCGCCACCACTTCGCCTTCTACACGCTCCACGTCCGAGCCGCAAACCGGGCAGTGCGTAGGAAACTCTACCGCTCTGGCATCTGCCGGACGATCGGCCTCGATCACGCCGACTACCTGCGGGATAACGTCACCCGCGCGGCGGATCACCACCCGATCGCCGATACGCAAGCCCAGACGGTCTATCTCATCAGCATTGTGCAGCGTGGCGTTGCTGACCATCACGCCCGCGACCTGTACGGGCTCCAGCCTGGCGACCGGGGTAATCGCGCCCGTCCGGCCAACCTGGAATTCAACGTCGCGCACGTGCGTCATCTGCTCCTGGGCCGGGAATTTAAACGCTATCGCCCAGCGCGGCGCGCGCGCCACGAAGCCCAGCTGCTCCTGGAGATCCAGCGAGTCCACTTTTATCACCACGCCGTCAATATCGAAGCCCAGCGTGGCGCGATCCTCTTCCACCTTGCGATAGAAAGCCAGCACCTCTTCCGGCGTGTGGCAGAGGCGCACACGGTCGCTGACCGGCAGCCCCCAGGCCTTAAACTGTTGCAGGCGGCCCAGGTGGCTGCGCGGCATTTCACCGCCTTCCAACAGCCCCAGCCCGTAGCAGAAAAACGTTAGCGGACGCTTAGCGGTAATACGCGGGTCGAGCTGGCGCAGCGACCCGGCCGCAGCATTACGCGGGTTGGCGAAAACTTTGCTGCCGGTACGCCGCGCTTCTTCGTTCAGCGCCTCGAAACCTGCCTGCGGCATAAAAACCTCACCGCGTACTTCAACGCGTGCCGGGATATTGTCACCGTGCAGCCGCAGCGGTATAGCGCGGATGGTGCGCACGTTAGAGGTGATGTTCTCGCCGGTGGTGCCGTCGCCGCGCGTTGCCGCCCGCACCAGCAGCCCGTTCTCATACAGCAGGCTGACGGCCAGGCCGTCCAGCTTTAGCTCACAGCAGAAAGTGATTTCATCAACGCTTTTTAGCCTGTCCTGCACGCGTTTGTTAAAGGCAAGGTAACTTTCATCATCAAAAGCATTGTCCAGCGACAGCATCGGGATTTCATGACGCACCTGCTCAAACGCGCTCAGCGGCGCGGCGCCTACGCGCTGGGTCGGCGAATCGGGCGTCACCAGATCGGGATGCGCCGCTTCCAGCTTGCGCAGTTCGCCCATCAAGCGATCGTATTCGGCGTCCGGCACTACCGGTTCATCAAGGACGTGATACTGGTATTCGTAATGGCGAAGCGTGGTTTGCAGAGCGATGATTTTGTCTTGTACGGATTCCATAGCGGCACCATAGCGATAAAAAACCCCCGGCTGGCGGGGGTCTTGTGTACAGAGAGGAAGGCGTGCCGGTAACTCAGGCGTTCGCCTCAATAACGTCACGAATGCGGTTTTTATAGGTTTCCAGCTTTTGCGGCGTCATCATCCGGCGCTCGTCATCCAGCACCACGCCGCCAACGTCGTCAGCGATGCGCTGGGCGGACTGCAACATCAGCTTAAAGTTCTGATTCGCATCGCCATAGGAAGGCACCATCATAAAGATAGAGACGCCGGGCGTAGAAAAATCTGACATTTCATCAGGATTAAACGAGCCGGGCTTGACCATATTCGCCAGGCTAAACAGCACCGGGCCGCTGCCCGCCGGGCTGAGATGACGATGGAAAATGTTCATTTCGCCAAACTGGAAACCGGCCTGCAGCACGCCCTGCAGGAGCGCCTCGCCGTTCAGTACGCCGCCGGCATGGGCGCTAACGTGCAGCACCAGTACCGTTTCTTTAGGTTTTTCCTGCGGTGCGACCGGGCGCTCAGGCTGCGGCGCGGGTTCCGGTTCCGGCTCGACGAAGGTCGGTTCAGACTGTACCGGCTGCGGCCGTGCCGGAGCAGGCTGAACAGACGGGGACGGCTGCGGCTGTACCGGAGCAGACTCAACCGGCTGAGGCCGTGCCGGAGCAGACTGAACCGGCTGCGGCGCTTCCGGCTGCCTGCGGCTTACCGGAACGGAAGGTTCGTCATCGGCTTCCTGCGGCAAATCGCCGCCGAAGAGCGGATCCAGCTCGGGAGACTCATCAACCGGATGCTGATGGCGAACAGGTTCTGGCTGAGCGCGCGGTTTTACCGGGCGCGGCGGCGCCTGCTCGTCAAAGCTGCCGACTACCGGCTCATCTTCTTCTGCTTTACGCGGACGCGGGCTTTTGCCGCGAGCACTGCCCGCGTCATCATCGACGTCGTCAAAAGCCTCTTCTCTATCCTGTTTTAAACGTTTGTGAGGACGATCGCGAAAAACGGATGAGCGCTCTTTACGGCTGGTCCAGAAGCCGTGAAGCAGAAGCGCTATTATAGCGATCGCGCCAACAACGATTAATATCAGACGCAAATCCTGCATCATTGTATTCTCTGTTGTTCCAATACCTTGCCACCGCGGCAAACTTTATCCCCTAACTGTATTTGCCCCGCTGCACAAGTGCAAGTCCGTGCAGTATTTTCTGACAAATAAGCGTGAAACGACACGGTTATTTGCTGTTTTTTCGCGCAAATCTCTTCTGCTCAGCGCAAACGGCTGAGTTATGATAGCCGCGCACGGCTTGTTAACTTAAGGAAAGCAGACATGGCTCTTCACCGTACCGGCGCTTCCGGCAATGGGATCCACTATTTTGCCCAAGGCTGGCAGCTGATCCGACTGCCCGGCATTCGCCGCTTTGTTATTGTGCCTTTGGCGCTTAATTTTTTATTGATGGGTGGCGCGTTTATCTGGCTGTTCTTCAGGCTGGAGCAGTGGCTTCCCGCTTTAATGTCTCATGTGCCCGACTGGCTGCACTGGCTCAACTATCTGCTGTGGCCGCTGACGGTTATTTTTGTGCTGCTGGTATTCAGCTATTTCTTTTCGACCGTGGCCAACTGGATAGCCGCGCCCTTTTGCGGGCTGTTAGCCGAACAGCTGGAGGCTAAACTCACCGGAAAACCGATGCCGGACAGCGGCTGGGCGGGCATGGTGAAGGATATTCCGCGCATTATGAAGCGCGAATGGCAAAAGCTAGCATGGTATCTGCCGCGCGCGCTCGTTCTGCTACTGCTCTATTTTATCCCCGGATTTGGGCAAACGGTCGCGCCTGTTCTCTGGTTTTTATTCAGCGCCTGGATGCTCTCGATTCAGTACTGCGATTATCCGTTTGATAACCATAAGGTCAGTTTTCGGCAGATGCGTACATCGCTAAAACGGCATAAAACGGATGTGATGCAGTTCGGCGCGCTGGTGAGTTTATTTACCATGGTGCCGATACTGAATCTGGCGATTATGCCGGTAGCCGTTTGCGGCGCGACCGCCATGTGGGTCGATCGCTATCGCGGCGCGCTGGGGCAGGTAAAATAAGGCTTATGCTTTTTGCTTCACCCTTATTGCCGCAGAACATATATATATACTATTTCTTTACTTCCTTGAAAAATTGAACCGGGTATGCTTGATGCAGTTCCCATTTTTCATACAGTTAAGGACGGGTTATGAGTAAGATCTATGAAGACAATTCGTTAACAATCGGCCATACGCCTCTGGTTCGCCTGAACCGGATTGGTAACGGACGCATTCTGGCTAAAGTCGAATCCCGTAACCCGAGCTTCAGCGTGAAATGCCGCATCGGCGCCAACATGATCTGGGACGCCGAGAAAAGAGGCATTCTGAAACCTGGCGTCGAACTGGTTGAGCCAACCAGCGGCAACACCGGCATCGCGCTGGCCTACGTGGCCGCCGCGCGCGGCTACAAGCTGACGCTGACCATGCCGGAAACCATGAGCGTGGAGCGCCGCAAGCTGCTGAAGGCGCTGGGTGCGAATCTGATCCTGACGGAAGGCGCTAAGGGCATGAAGGGCGCGATTGCCAAAGCGGAAGAAATCGTCGCCAGCGATCCGGACAAATTTGTGCTGCTACAGCAGTTCAGCAACCCGGCTAACCCGGAAATTCATGAAAAAACCACCGGCCCGGAAATCTGGGAAGATACTGACGGCGAAGTCGACGTCTTTATCGCCGGCGTGGGCACGGGCGGCACGCTGACCGGCGTCAGCCGCTATATCAAAAATACCAAAGGCAAAAAGGATCTGATCGCCGTCGCGGTAGAGCCGTCGGATTCGCCGGTCATCGCCCAGGCGCTGGCTGGTGAAGAGATCAAGCCTGGCCCGCATAAAATTCAGGGTATCGGTGCCGGCTTTATCCCTGGCAACCTGGATTTGGATCTGGTCGATCGTGTGGTGGCTATCACCAACGAAGAGTCTATCTCTACGGCGCGCCGTCTGATGGAAGAAGAAGGCATTCTGGCCGGGATCTCCTCTGGCGCTGCGGTTGCCGCTGCCCTCAAGCTGCAGGAAGATGAAGCTTTTGCCAATAAAACTATCGTGGTGATCCTGCCCTCTTCCGGCGAGCGCTACTTAAGTACGGCGCTGTTTGCCGATCTCTTTACCGAGAAAGAATTACAGTAGCGATTGCGGTTGCCTGAAACTGTCTGAAAAAGCACCCGCCAGGGTGCTTTTTTGTGGAGCACGTCAAACTTTTGCCACTTTCCACATTGCTTTTACCTGCGGGTGTCTGGTATCTAAGCAACCAATTATTTCGAACCTCAAAATTAATCGCTGCGTGAATTGCCTGTAGCTGAATCGATTTACCGGTTTGGCGCGAAAGCAGAAAGCACGGCATAATGAAGAGGAAGAAAGCGCAGCCGGTGTGCCATGTTATCCGCGCGCTATCTGTCATATTTCGGCGCATTTCTGGCACGTTGTTAAACACGGATTGCGCGAGACATTCAGGCCAAAGCGGCGCCGCCAGGCTAAGCTTTGGAATAACGCCAAATAAATTAAGTTGGGGAAACAACATGTTCCAGCAAGAAGTCACCATTACCGCGCCTAACGGTCTACACACTCGCCCTGCCGCTCAGTTTGTTAAAGAAGCCAAGGCTTTCGTTTCTGAAATCACCGTGACCTCTAACGGCAAATCCGCCAGCGCCAAAAGCCTGTTTAAACTGCAGACGCTGGGCCTGACTCAGGGCACCGTCGTGACGCTTTCCGCCGAAGGCGAAGACGAGCAGAAAGCCGTTGAGCACCTGGTCAAACTGATGGCCGAACTCGAATAAGCGTCAGCTTTTTCTACGCGACAGGCACTTTATTGCAACATAATTGATCGCGGACAGCATGTCCGCGTTGTTGTTTTAATACAGTGGAGCGCCTGTCAGATGCGGGTGGCCGCCGGGTTTCTCGCCGGTGCCGGGTTCGCCGCAGTTTCTCGCTCGCGATTATCAGTAATTAAAAAGGTAGGGTTATGATTTCAGGCATTTTAGCATCACCGGGTATCGCTTTTGGCAAAGCGCTTCTGCTGAAAGAAGATGAAATAGTCATCAACCGGAAAAAAATTACTACCGACCAGGTTGAGCAGGAAGTTCAGCGTTTTCTCGATGGTCGCAGCAAGGCTGCCGCGCAGCTTGAGGCGATCAAAACCAAAGCCGGGGAGACCTTCGGCGAAGAGAAAGAGGCCATCTTTGAAGGCCACATCATGCTGCTGGAAGATGAAGAGCTTGAGCAGGAAATCATAGCCCTGATTAAAGACGAGCTGGCCTCAGCCGACTCGGCCGCCCACTCCGTGATTGAAGGCCAGGCGAAAGCGCTGGAAGAACTGGACGACGAGTACCTGAAAGAGCGCGCCGCCGACGTGCGCGACATCGGTAAACGTCTGCTGCAAAACATTCTCGGCCTGCATATCGTCGATCTCAGCGCCATTGCCGAAGAAGTGCTGCTGGTTGCCAAAGATCTGACGCCGTCTGAAACCGCGCAGCTGAACCTGAACAAAGTGCTTGGGTTTATTACCGACCTGGGCGGCCGTACTTCCCACACCTCCATCATGGCGCGCTCGCTGGAGCTGCCGGCCATCGTCGGCACGGGCGACGTAACCAGCCAGGTGAAGAATGGCGATTATCTGATTCTGGACGGCGTGAACAACCAGGTTTACGTTAATCCAACGCCGGAGCAGATCGACGAACTGAAAGCTATCCACACTCAGTACGTGACGGAAAAGAACGATCTGGCCAAGCTGAAAGATCTGCCTGCGGTAACGCTTGACGGTCATCAGGTTGAAGTCTGCGCCAACATCGGCACCGTGCGCGATGTAGCTGGCGCGGAGCGTAACGGCGCGGAAGGCGTGGGCCTCTACCGTACCGAATTCCTGTTTATGGATCGCGACTCGCTGCCGAGCGAAGAAGAGCAGTTCCAGGCCTACAAAGCCGTGGCGGAAGCGATGGGTTCGCAGGCCGTTATCGTACGCACGATGGACATCGGCGGCGATAAAGATCTGCCCTATATGAACCTGCCAAAAGAAGACAACCCGTTCCTCGGCTGGCGCGCCATCCGTATTGCGATGGATCGCCCGGAAATCCTGCACGCCCAGCTGCGCGCCATCCTGCGCGCTTCCGCTTTCGGCAAGCTGCGCATTATGTTCCCGATGATCATTTCCGTTGAGGAAGTGCGCACGCTGAAGGCCGAGCTGGAAACGCTGAAGGCGCAGCTGCGTGAAGAAGGCAAAGCCTTTGACGAGCAGATTGAGGTCGGCATTATGGTGGAAACGCCAGCTTCAGCCGCAATCGCGCATCATCTGGCTAAAGAAGTCGATTTCTTCAGTATCGGCACCAACGACCTGACGCAGTACACGCTGGCGGTCGATCGCGGTAACGATCTGATTTCGCATTTGTACAACCCAATGACCCCTTCCGTGCTGACGCTGATCAAGCAAGTTATTGACGCATCTCATGCTGAAGGGAAATGGACAGGGATGTGTGGTGAGCTGGCAGGCGATGAACGTGCTACACTACTGTTACTGGGAATGGGGCTGGACGAATTCAGCATGAGTGCCATTTCTATCCCGCGCATCAAAAAAATTATTCGTAATACGAATTTTGAAGATGCTAAGGCGTTAGCAGAACAGGCTCTGGCTCAACCGACAGCGGAAGAGTTGATGAACCTGGTCAACAAGTTCATTGAAGAAAAAACACTCTGCTGAGATCCAGAAGCGCTGGCCAAATATTACTGCTTAGGAGAAGATCATGGGTTTGTTTTCAAAACTTTTTGGCGATAAGTCAGATACCGCATCTGGTGCCATTGAGATCGTGGCACCGCTGTCCGGCGAAATCGTAAACATTGAAGACGTGCCGGACGTGGTATTTGCGGAGAAAATTGTTGGCGACGGTATCGCAATCAAACCTGCCGGCAACAAAATGGTGGCGCCTGTTGACGGCACCATCGGTAAAATCTTCGAAACCAATCATGCATTTTCCATTGAATCGGACAGCGGCATTGAGCTGTTCGTTCACTTCGGGATTGATACCGTTGAACTGAAGGGTGAAGGGTTTAAGCGTATCGCTGAAGAAGGCCAGAAAGTGAAGAAAGGTGACGTGATCATCGAATTCGATCTGCCTTTGCTGGAAGAAAAAGCGAAATCTACGCTGACGCCGGTGGTGATCTCTAATATGGACGAGATCAAAGAGCTGGTTAAGCTGACGGGTAGCGTTACCGTGGGCGAAACACCGGTGATCCGCATCAAAAAGTAAGCCGTGCCTGTCTGAAAGGTCGCCTGAGCAATCAGGCGGCCTTTTTTTTTCAGGCTAACGCATCGCGCAGGCTGGGCACTTCTTCTATCTCATCCAGCGACAGCTGTAGCTCAAGTTCATGCATATGATGATGCATCAACTGCTGTGCGCGGTGGTTGTCACCCGCCTGCAGCGCAGCGACTATCGAGCTGTGCTGTTCGCAGTGGCTGGCCGGATCCTCATTGCGCTGGTAGAGCGCGACAATCAGCGAGCTGCGTACGGTAAGATTGGTAAGAATTTCGCTGAGCACGCGGTTATCGCTGATTTCCGCCAGCAAAAGATGGAACTGCGACAGCTGCCGTACAATTTCCAGGCGGTTATTGCTGGCAATTGCCTCTTTCTCCGCCTGTCGCTGCGCGATCAGCTCAGTCTGATAGCGCTGCATCTGCTGCGTGGTGATACCGGCTATAATGGCGTTCTCTACCGCTCGCCGGGCGGTAAAGACTTCCCGGGCTTCGCGCGCTTCCGGTTTGGCGACCATCGCGCCGCGATGCGGTTCAATGGTGACGATATGCTGCATCGCCAGACGCTGTAGCGCGCTCTGCACGTGATTGCGGTTGGCCACCAGCACCTCGACAATCTGGGCTTCGATTAACCGTGTGCCCGGCTTAAGCCGATGCTGCGCAATGGCGTTGGAGATGGCATCCACAATCCGCTGCACTTCCTGTTGCTTACTGGACGACGCTTTATTCATCCTTTACCTCATAAATGCGAATAAAAGGTGTCGGACAATGATAGCACCCTCGTTAAGCTAAGCCACCCAGTGCGGTAGCTTCAGCGTCAGTTCCAGCCCGCCGTTTTTACCGTTCACCGCGCTGACCTCGCCCTGATGCGCCAGGATCACCTTACGCACAATTGATAGCCCCAGGCCGTAGCCTTTGCCGGATAGCGGCGAATTCACGCGCACAAAGGGATCGAAAATGCTGGAAAGCTTGTCCGCATCCACGCCGGGGCCCTGGTCGCTGACGCCGATGGTGAGCCAGCCGCTGTCCTGCTGTAGCGAGATCCTGACCTGCTGCCCCTGCCCGGAAAAACGCAGCGCGTTACGCACCACGTTTTCCACTGCGGAACGGATCAGCTTGGCGTCGCCTTTAACCGTGTAGTCGCCGTTCTGGTCCGCATTCAGCATGATTTCCACGCCGGAACCCTGAGCCTCGTAGCGCGCATCGTTGGCGACCGCCTCCAGCAGCCCAAGCAGATCGAAATACTGCTCGTCCGGCAGGCTTTGATGATCGGCGCGCGACAGCGTCAGCAGCTCGCCGATCATCTTATCCAGCCGCCGCGCCTCTTCGTCGATCCTGTCGAGCGATTGCCCTACCGACTCCGGCGTTTGCCGCGCCAGCCCGGTCGCCAGCTGAAGACGCGCCAGCGGAGAGCGCAGCTCGTGAGAAACATCGTGCAGCAGCTCCTCGCGCGCCTTAACCAGCACGGAAAGGCGTTCAACCATGGCGTCAAAATCCTGCGCCACCACCGACAGCTCGTCATGCCGCCGACGCATTTTGGGAAACAGCCGCACGGAGAGATCGCCTTTGGAGACGCGATCGAAACCTTCTCGCAGCTGACGCATAGGTCGGGTCAGGTTCCACGCCAGAAACAGGCTGAACAGCAGCCCGCCGCCGCCCGCCATAAACAGCATGGGTTCAGGAATATTCAGAAAGCTGCGGTGGCCACCGGCCATATGGCTGTCTTCGCGCAGCCCCTGCACGTCGTAGCGCAGCTGATACTGCTGACCATCGGCACCGGTCACCCATTCGATCACTTCTTTCGGGAACTCGCCGGGCCGTAAATCGCGGTTAAGGTCGCCGTGCGGTAGCTCCTGCGGCGGCTTTTTCATCACCTGTACCGAGAAGAAGCGGCGATCGTTGGCGGACCAGTCCGCCATCATATCGTTGAGCGCATCCATGCCGCCGCGCTGCAATACCGAGACGGCCGAGGTCATCTGCAAATTAACGATGCGCCGGGCCGCCAGGTTTTCCGGCGGTTCGTGGTGCCGGCCATACAGGGAAAAGCTCAGCCACAGCAGCTGGCTCATAATCAGAAACGTCAGCCAGAAACCCAGCAGGATCTTCCAGAAGAGCAGCCCACGAAAGCCCGCCGTCATCGGATGCGATAGCCGATGCTGCGAACGGTTTCGATGGTGATGGCGTCACAGGTTAAAGCGGAAAGCTTCTGGCGGATATTGCTGATATGCACGTCCACGCTGCGATCGTAGGCTTCACGAGGACGACCCAGCCCCTTTTCCGACAGCTCATCTTTAGAAACCACGCGATCGGGCGAGCGCAGCAGCAGATCCAGCAGATTAAATTCCGAAGCGGTGAGATCGAACGGCTGCTTCTGCCATTCGCTGATGCGTGTGGCCGGGTTTAGCGTCAGCTCGCCCCAGCTGACCACTTCACGGCTTTCCACCACCACCGGCTGTTCTTCAACGCGGCGCAGCACGGCGCGCAGCCTGGCGACCAGCTCGCGCGGATAGCAAGGTTTAGGCATATAGTCATCGGCACCCATTTCCAGGCCGATGACGCGATCGATATTGTCGCCCTTCGCCGTCAGCATGATGACCGGCAGGCGGCTACTCTGCCGCACCTGACGCAGCACATCAATGCCGCTCATATCCGGCAGCATGATGTCCAGGATCATTGCGCTATAGCCGCCCGACATCGCCCCTTCAATCCCCGCTTTGCCGCTCAGTACCAGTGTGGCGTCAAATCCTTCGGCAATCAGATACTGGCTGAGCATGGTGCCCAGCTCCAGATCGTCATCAACCAGTAAAATTTTCATGCGTTATCTCTCTCCAGGCCAGGCGCTATTTTTACCTGTTGCTCAAACAATAGCAGCAGGTTTTACCCAATCCTTACAGTGTAACGGCATGAGCACAAATTGAGCGGCCCGAAAGCGTGGGCCTGTCAGGAGAGAGAGCGGGCTGGCGTATGCACGCCGGTAGGTAGAGAGATCGGTCTGGGAATGCACGCCGATAGAGGGATCAGTCTGGTGACGAATGCACGCCGGTAGAGAGGTACCTGTCGCCACGATCGCAGACGATAGCGACAATAACGCTGCCGGGCTGCTCTTGCGCAATACGCAGCGCGCCGGCCACCGCCCCGCCGGAACTGACGCCGCAGAAAATGCCTTCACGGCGCGCCAGCAGGCGCATGGTTTCCTCCGCCTCCTGCTGGGTCATATCCAGGATACGGTCGATCAGCTCCGGTCGATAGATGGCGGGAAGATAGGCCTGCGGCCAGCGGCGGATGCCGGGAATGCTGTTGCCTTCGGCGGGCTGTAATCCCACGATAGCTATCGTTCCGCTCTGCTCTTTCAGATAGCGTCCCACGCCGGTGATGGTGCCGGTAGTGCCCATACTGGAAACAAAGTGCGTCAGCCTTCCTGCGCTTTGCTGCCAGATTTCCGGGCCGGTGGTAACGTAGTGGCCCAGCGGGTTATCAGGATTGTTAAACTGATCGAGCACTTTACCCTCTCCGCGCGCTTCCATATCGCGGGCCAAATCGCGCGCGCCCTCCATGCCCAGCTCGCGGCTTACCAGCAGCAGCTCCGCGCCGTAGGCCCGCATCGCCGCCTGACGCTCCATGCTCATGTTATCGGGCATCAGCAGCTTGATACGGTAGCCTTTCATCGCGGCGATCATCGCCAGCGCGATGCCCGTATTGCCGCTGGTCGCTTCGATCAGCATATCGCCGGGCCGGATTTCGCCACGCCGCTCCGCCTGCTGGATCATCGACAGCGCGGCGCGATCTTTGACCGAGCCGCCGGGGTTATTGCCCTCAAGCTTCAGCCAGATTTCGCTGCCGTTGTCTGGCGTCAGCCGCTGAAGCTTGATCAATGGCGTGTTGCCGATGGTGTGTTCGAGCGTGGTCAAGTGATGGTTCCTGAAGAAGGCCTTACCGGCAAAAAAGGTCAGGCATAACCTGACCCGGATGGCGGTAGAAAATATCAGGCGCTCTGCGCAAAGGCAACCTGCCGCAGCGGCGTATCGCCTTTATAAAGGCGCGCCTGTTGCAGGCCAACAAAAAGACGCTCGCCGCGGATCGGCGCGGTTTGCTCGCCTTCCATCACTACGGTGATCGGTTCATGCTGCTCACCCCAGCCCGTGGGCTGCGCCACCAGCTGCCAGTAGTGGCCGCGCGGGCTGACTTCCAGCACCTGCACCGGCAGCGGCGTTTCCAGGCTGCTCTGGCGGCTGACGTCGATTTCCCACGGGCGCAGGAACAGTTCGACCGCACCCTGGTGCGCTGGCGCATAGCCCAGTGGCCAGCGATGCGCGCCGACATGGAACTGCGAACCGTGCACTTCAGCATCAAAGCGGTTCACTTCGCCCAGGAATTCCAGCACGAAACGGGTGGCCGGATCGCGCCATACTTCATCCGGCGCGCCAGCCTGCTCGATATTGCCCTGGCTCATCACCACCACGCGATCGGCGACTTCCATCGCCTCTTCCTGATCGTGGGTAACAAAGACGCTGGTGAACTTCAGCTCTTCGTGCAGCTGTCGCAGCCAGCGGCGCAGCTCTTTACGCACCTGCGCATCCAGCGCGCCAAAGGGTTCATCAAGCAGCAGAATTTGCGGATCGACCGCCAGCGCACGCGCCAGCGCCACCCGCTGTTTCTGACCGCCGGAAAGCTGTGCCGGGAAACGCCC
The DNA here is from genome assembly GCF_054057575.1 of Erwinia sp. TECH1. Classification (NCBI taxonomy): domain Bacteria; kingdom Pseudomonadati; phylum Pseudomonadota; class Gammaproteobacteria; order Enterobacterales; family Erwiniaceae; genus Erwinia; species Erwinia sp. TECH1. The sequence goes on from NZ_JBSRZK010000001.1 coordinate 3,466,160, forward strand.
GGCCAGATGTCCCAGCTGCACCATCTCCAGCAGGCGCGTGACTTTTTCTTTAATGGCCGCCGCAGAAGGACGCTCGCGGCGCGGCAGCACCGTCAGTCCAAACGCGATATTGTCGAATACCGTCATATGGCGAAACAGCGCATAGTGCTGGAATACAAAGCCGACGCGACGGTCGCGGGCGTGCAGCCGCGTCACATCGTTGCCGTGAAAGCTCAGACGGCCGCTGTTCTGGCTCTCCAGACCGGCGATAATACGCAGCAGCGTGGTTTTCCCGGAGCCGGACGGGCCCAGCAGCGCCACCATCTGACCAGAAGGGATATCCAGCGAAATATCGTTCAGCACTTTAGTCCGGCCAAAGGATTTGTTGATGTTACTGATTTCAATGCTCATTGTTCCCCCTCCCGTTGCGCGCGGCGTTCTAAACGCCATTGCAGCGCGCTTTTCAGAAACAGCGTGACTATCGCCATCAGGGTCAGCAGCGCGGCGGCGGTAAAAGCGCCCACGCTGTTGTAGTCCTGATGCAGCAATTCTACCTGTAGCGGCAGCGTGTAGGTTTCGCCGCGAATCGATCCCGAAACCACCGAAACCGCGCCAAACTCGCCAATCGCGCGCGCGTTAGTTAATACCAGGCCGTACAGCAGCGCCCAGCGGATATTTGGCAGCGTAACGCGCCAGAACATCTTCCAGCCGGAGGCGCCAAGCAGCACCGCGGCTTCATCTTCGCTGCTGCCCTGGCTCAGCATCACCGGCACCAGTTCGCGCACCACAAACGGACAGGTCACGAAGATAGTGACCATCGCCATACCCGGCCAGGAGAACATCAGCTGAATGCTGTGCTCGTCCAGCCAGCCGCCCGCCGGGCCGTTTACGCCCCAGAACAGCAGATACATCAGCCCCGCCACCACCGGCGACACGGCAAAAGGAATATCAAACAGCGTCAGCAGCAGCTGGCGGCCGGGAAAGGTGAAGCGCGTCACCAGCCAGGCCAGCAGCGTGCCGAACACCAGGTTAACCGGCACGGTGATCAGCGCCATCAGCACGGTCAGCCAGATGGCGTGCAGCATGTCGCCATCTTTCAGGTTGCTGAACATCGCCGTCACGCCGTCGGAAAAGGCGCTGGCGAAAATAGCGATAAGCGGCACCACCAGCAGGCCGAGCGAGACGATCATGCCCGTGGCGATCAGCAGCCATTTGCCCCAGCGCGGACGCTCGCGTCCAACGTGATTCAGTTCGGTAACGTCAGCCATTATTGACCTCCAAGACGACGGCCAAAGCGGCTTTGTAGAGTGTTAATCGCAAACAGCAGCAGCAGCGAGGCGGCCAGGATCACCGAAGCGATGGCGCTGGCGGCCGGATAGTCGAACTCCTGCAGACGCACGAAAATCATCAGCGAGGTCACCTCGGTTTTCCAGGCGATATTACCGGCAATAAAGATCACCGCGCCGAACTCGCCCAGGCTGCGGGTAAAAGAGAGCGCCGTGCCGGCCAGCAGCGCCGGGCCAACTTCCGGCAGCACCACGCGGCGGAAGCTCTGAAACGGCGTGGCGCCGAGGGTTTCCGCCGCCTCTTCATATTCCGGGCCAAGCTCTTCCAGCACCGGCTGCACCGTGCGCACCACGAAAGGAATGCTGGTAAAGGCCATCGCCACGGCGATCCCCAGCCAGGTGTAGGAAACTTTAATATCGAACTGCGCCAGCCACTGCCCGTACCAGCCGTTCACGGAAAAAAGCCCGGCCAGCGTCAGGCCTGCTACCGCCGTCGGCAGCGCAAAAGGCAGATCCATTAAGCCATCCAGCAGCGCGCGCCCCGGAAAACGGTAGCGCGTCAGGATCCAGGCCATCAGCATGCCGAAAAAGGCGTTAAACACCGAGGCGACGCCCGCCGACAGCAGCGTCACCTTATAGGCGGCAATCATCTGGGGATTGGTTACCACATCCCAGTACTGTGCCAGCGTCATCTCAGACAGCTGCATCAGCAGCGCGCTGATCGGCAACAGCAGGATCAGACAGGTAAAAAACAGACTACTGCCCAGGCTCAGTCCAAAGCCGGGCAGCACGCGCTTACTTTTAGTGGCAAACATTACTCACGTCCCGCTGCTAACAACTTATCCAGTTCGCCACCGCTGGCGAACTGCGTTTTCATGACCTGCTCCCAGCTGCCGAATACCTGTTCCACGCGGAACAAATCGACGGCCGGAAAGCGCTGCCGCTGCTGCGCCATCAGCTCAGGATTATTTACGCGGTAATAATATTGAGTGATGATTTTCTGCGCCGCAGGCGTGTAGAGATAGTTCAGGTACGCTTTGGCCGCTTTTTCCGTATGGTTGGCCGCCACGTTTTTATCGATCCATGTGACCGGGAATTCCGCCAGCACGTTGCTGTGCGGGACAATCACCTCAAAATCCTGCTGCGGGTACTGATTACGGATGGTATTCACTTCCGACTCAAAACTGATCAGCACGTCGCCAAGCCCGCGCTCGACGAAAGTGGTGGTCGCGCCGCGCCCGCCGGTATCAAAAACCTCGACGTTTTTAAGGAACTGCGCCATAAACCGTTCGGTTTTTGCTTTGTCGTGTCCGTCCGCTTTATCCGCCGCGCCCCACGCCGCCAGCCAGGTATAACGACCATTGCCGGAGGTTTTTGGATTAGGAAATATCAGCTTTACGTCGCTTTTGACCAGGTCGCGCCAGTCATGGATCTGCTTTGGATTGCCCTTGCGCACCAGAAAAGCCATGGTGGAATAGAAAGGCGAGCTGTTGTTGGGCAAACGCTGCTGCCAGTCCGCCGGAATGAGGTTGCCGCGATCGTGCAGGATCTGCACGTCGGTCAACTGGTTATAGGTTACGACATCGGCTTTCAGGCCCTGCAAAATGGCCAGCGCCTGTTTGGACGACCCGGCGTGTGACTGCCTGATCGTCAGCTTGTCGCCGCCGTTTTGCTGCGCCCAACGCTGTTCAAAAGGCGTGTTCAGGGCCGCAAACAGTTCGCGTGAGACATCATAAGAGCTGTTCAGCAGCTCTGTCGCCTGGGCTGACCCGGCCAGCAGCAGCAGAACGGCGCCGCTACAGATTTTTTTCAGTGTGGTCATGCTGTTCATCCCGGAATGATGGCCCGTCTCACGGCCTGAGAGGGTTCAGTTTATTTATAACCACACGAAAAGGAGTAACTGTTTTATATACCGTTTGGTGATTTGGAAGTTTAAAAAGCTATAAGCGGGCGGGACAGGTTATGCAGCGGGCAGAAATAGAAAGCCTGTTTGAAGCAACGATCGCGCAAGGGGAACACCATGTCCAGGGAACTGTCGCGGATACGCCGGGCGGCGTGTGCTGGCTGCGCGCGTGGAACGATCGGGAAAGGGACAGCAAGCGCAATGACTATCCCGATCTGTTTCGGATAACGGTAGCGGCGGCTATCTGTCCTGTGACACACAGCCGCAGGCCAATCAGCGGCGCCAGACGATCTGGCTTACCTGCCATTTCTTCAGCGTATCATCAGACGGCAACAGCCCTTCCGGCCCGTGCCATTCGCCGGTAAAGACGTAGCTGATATGCTGGCTGTCCGGCGCGCGGCACTCTACTCCCTTGCCGCCAGCCGCCTTCTGACAGGCACCGAAAGCGCGGCTATAGAGGTCGCTAAAAGGCGTGCCGATCTTCACACCAGAGGTAGTCTGGATGCTGTCATCCATCACCCGCACCTCGCTGACGCTGGTTTCGCCCGTGATTTCCAGCTTCACCTCTTTGCCGTCGAGCGCCTGGAAGAAGGTGATAACCTTGCCGTTTTCGCCGCGCATCCCTTTACGTATCTGATAGTCGTCGTTCAGCGCTTCGCCAACCGCCTGCTCGTTCATCGCGGTCGCGCCGTTCAGGCCGCCAACGCCCTGCTCGCTGACCTCAGTAGCAGAACCGAACCAGTGCCAGGGCGAGAGGCTGGACCAGGAATAGGTCAGCGGGTTCCACCAGGTGGCCCCGTGAGTGGCCGGTGCGGCGTCGCCGGAACTGGCGCAGCCAGCCAGCATAACGGCCGCGGCCAGGGCTAAAGGACGAACGGTTTTCATGAAAACTCCTGACAAAAAGAGAGGCGGCTGCCATAGCACAACGCCTTTTACGGCAGCCCCAAAGAAAGGTTGGAGTACGGATCGGCAGAAAAGTTTATTCGAGGTGCTGCTCTGGCGCAAAACAGTCGCGCAGCCGCGCGCTGAAGGCAAACCAGCCCAGCGCCAGCAGATCGAAACCGGTAAACAGGATCATCCACGGCGACAGCGTGTCCTCGCCCAGCCAGAGGCTGGCGAACTGCACGCAGAGCATCACGGCCAGCGACAGGCAGAGTACCCAGCGCCACGCCTGCCAGAGCCGCGGCAGACGCTGGCGATAGCCGGTCAGCAGCAGCCCTACCGCCGCAGGCACGCCCAGCGCAATGCCCGTCCAGAACGCGCGCGTATCCGGATAGAACAGCGCCAACAGCGCCGTGCCCTGATCGCGAGAGGCACCGGCCATAATAAACAGTAGCCAGGTGCGCGCCTGCAGCAGCAGCACGCCCCAGAAGGCCAGCGGCAGCTTCAGCTGGCCTTTGGCATCGTAGTCGTCGGGCGTGTAGAGGCACATGGCGGAACGGTCGGCTGGCTTAATATTCGCGGTCTTCAATCAGGCGCTTACCAAGTAACATGCTGTCCTGCGTCTCGTAGTCCAGCTTTTCATAGAAACCCAACACCGCGTCGTTCTCTTCCCGCACCATCACGTTGATTTTCGGACAGCCGCGCGCAATCAGCTTTTTTTCAAGCCGGTTGATCAGCGCATTGGCGAAGCCACGGCCCTGATAGTCGGGATGCACGCCCAGATAGTAGGCTGAACCGCGATGGCCATCATAACCGCCCATCAGCGTACCGACCACGGCGCCACCGACCACCGCCACCAGAAACAGGTCGGGATCGTGATTAAGTTTGCGCTCAATATCCATTTCCGGATCGTTCCACGGGCGCAGCAGATCGCAGCGTTCCCACAGGGTGATCACTTCTTCAAAATCGTCCTGGCTAAATACGCGAATTTCCATAGCGTTGTCCCAGATGTTAACCACAATTCGCTGATTATCGCGGTTTCTTTCGCGGGCGCAACCCTCCGAAGAGATAATTGCCTGAAAGTGGCAGAAAGCGGCTACATAATCCCCAGATAGCGCGCGATCGCTTTTCCAGCTGGCTGCACGAGCAGTGAATTTACGCTGCCGTTAGCGGCCTGAAATAAAAAGTAAAACGTTGAAATAGTTCCAGCCTCGCTGTCGTCTTATTGTTACGATATAACAGTAAGCACTTTGCGCCCTGAGGATGTTGTAATGAAAAAGTTTGGCCCGATGACCCCGCTTACTTCCCGCCGTCAGCTGCTGCTTTCCGGCCTGGCGCTGGCGCTGCTGGGCGGCAGTGCCGCCAGGGCAAAAGAAGCACCGCTTAAAACAGCATCCGCGCACGGGGCCACGCCGCCTAAAGCAAAGGGTAAAAGGATTGTGATGATCGATCCCGGCCACGGCGGCATCGATTCTGGCGCGGTAGGTGAAGAAGGTTCGGAAGAAAAACACGTGGTGCTGGAGATAGCCGGACATATCCGTCAGATGCTGAGCGATCATCCTCATATCGAGGCGCGACTGACGCGGGATAACGATCGCTTTATCCCGCTGGGCGAGCGCGTGGAAATTGCACACCAGCACGGCGCCGATCTTTTTATGTCGATACACGCCGACGGTTTTACCAGCCCCGATGCCAACGGCGCTTCGGTTTTCGCCCTTTCTAACCGTGGTGCCAGCAGCCGAATGGCCCGCTATCTGTCCGAGCGCGAAAACGCTGCCGATGCCGTGGGCGGCGTCAAGGTAGCGCAAAAGGATCACTATCTACAGCAGGTGCTGTTTGATTTGGTGCAGACCGATACGATTAAAAATAGCCTGACGCTGGGCAAGCACGTGCTGAGCCAGATCCGGCCGATTCACCATTTGCACAGTCAGCATCCCGAGCAGGCCGCTTTTGCCGTGCTGAAATCGCCTTCTATCCCTTCGGTGCTGGTGGAAACCTCTTTTATTACCAACCCCGCCGAAGAGCGCTTGCTGGGCACCACCGCTTTCCGTCGGAAAATCGCCGGCGCTATAGTGGATGGCGTTATCAGCTATTTTAATGAGTTCGATGCCAACAACCGCCGCCCCGGCTAGGGCATTTTGACGTATACTTCGCGCGTCATTTTACAGTCAGGCAAAACCATGAATACACCCGATATCGCCCTGGTAAAGCAGTTTCTGCTCAGGTTACAGGACACAATCTGTCAGCAGCTGGCGCAGGCTGACGGCAAGGCGCAGTTTGCGGAAGACAGCTGGACGCGCGAAGGCGGCGGCGGCGGCAGAAGCCGCGTGCTGCGCAACGGCGCGGTGTTTGAACAGGCTGGCGTTAACTTTTCTCATGTGCACGGCGACCAGATGCCCGCCTCCGCCACCGCGCACCGGCCGGAGCTGGCCGGCCGCAGTTTTGAAGCGATGGGCGTATCGCTGGTGATCCATCCGTCCAATCCTTACGTGCCCACCAGCCACGCCAACGTGCGCTTTTTTATTGCCGAAAAGCCGGGCGCCGACCCGGTATGGTGGTTCGGCGGCGGTTTCGATATGACGCCTTACTATGGCTTTACGGAAGACGCGGTGCACTGGCATCAAACCGCGGCCGATCTCTGTCAGCCCTTTGGCGAAGAGGTCTATCCACGCTACAAAAAGTGGTGTGACGACTATTTCTTTATTAAACACCGTAACGAGCAGCGCGGCATCGGCGGCCTGTTTTTTGACGATTTGAACACGCCGGATTTTGACCACTGTTTTCGCTTTATGCAGGCGGTCGGCGAAGGCTTCCTCAACGCTTATTTGCCGATAGTGGCGCGGCGCAAAACGCTGCCGTGGGGCGAGCGCGAGCGCCAGTTCCAGCTTTACCGCCGTGGCCGCTATGTGGAGTTCAACCTGGTGTGGGATCGCGGCACGCTGTTTGGTCTGCAGACCGGCGGCCGTACCGAATCCATTCTGATGTCGATGCCGCCGCTGGTACGCTGGGAATACGACTACCAGCCGCAGCCGGGCACGCCGGAAGCCGCGCTGTACACCGATTTCCTGCCGGTTAAAGCCTGGATTTAACATTGATATAGCGAGCCGGAAGCCGCCGCTCGCTATTTTTCCCCTCGCCTTCCCCAAAAATGTAGCAGCCAGTGCTGCCGCCTGCCGTAATCCTGAAGAAGTGCTACACTTTCAGGTACCGCGTTTTACCAGCCATTGGGCTAACCCATTGCAACAATCAGAGAAAACGCATTCCCATTACAGGACGTCTGATGCAATGTTTGGCCTGAGAATAATCCACCGCGTCGGAAGCCGGCCCTGCGTAAATGCACAGGATTGCGGCCCGGTTCGTTCGCTATTGGGCTTTGTAGCCCGGCGACAGCCGATGTTCCGGCACGGTCATCATTAGTTTTGCAGATTGCCCATCAAGGAGCCATGAGATGAACCAGCTAGACGCACTGAAACAATACACCACCGTGGTGGCGGACAGTGGCGATATCGAATCTATTCGTAATTATCACCCTGAAGATGCCACCACCAACCCATCTCTGATCCTGAAAGCCTCCAGCCTCGACTCTTACAAGCACCTGATCACCGACGCTATCGACTACGCCAAAAAACAGGGCGGCAGCAAAGAGACGCAAATCATCAACGCCAGCGACAAAGTCAACGTCAACCTCGGTATGGAAATCCTGAAAAGCGTGCCTGGCCGCGTTTCTACCGAGGTGGACGCTCGCCTGTCGTTTGACCGCGGCATGTGCGTGACCAAAGCCGAGAAGCTGGTGAGAATGTACGAAGACAACGGTATCGACCGTTCACGTATTCTGATCAAGCTCGCTTCCACCTGGGAAGGCATCCGCGCGGCGGAAGAGCTAGAGAAAAACGGCATCAACTGTAACCTGACGCTGCTGTTCTCCTTTGCCCAGGCGCGCGCCTGTGCGGAAGCGGGCGTGTTCCTGATTTCGCCGTTTGTCGGCCGTATCTACGACTGGTACAACACCCGCAAGCCGCTTGACCCTTATGTGGTGGATGAAGATCCAGGCGTGGTTTCCGTTCGTAAAATCTACGAGTACTACAAGCAGCACCGCTATAACACTATCATCATGGGAGCCAGCTTCCGTAAAACGGAACAAATCATCGCGCTGGCGGGCTGCGATCGCCTGACTATTTCACCAAACCTGCTGGAAGAGCTGCAGGCCAGCGACGCGCCGGTTGAGCGCAAGCTGACGCCGTCAACTGAAGCTTTCCACCAGCCTGCTCCGCTTTCTGAATCGGAGTTCCGCTGGGAGCACAATCAGGATCCTATGGCGGTAGAAAAACTGGCCGAAGGTATCCGCCAGTTTGCCGTTGACCAACAGCACCTGGAAGACGTGCTGGCCGCTAAGCTGTAATTTCGTTCACGGGCCTCCCCGACGCGCGTCGGGGAAAGTCGCCCGACGTTTATTTGCCCAGTTCGTCCCCCCAAAAATATCAGGGAGAAAAATATGTCTTCACGTAGAGAGTTGGCTAATGCAATCCGTGCGCTGAGTATGGATGCGGTGCAAAAAGCCAAATCGGGTCACCCAGGCGCCCCAATGGGCATGGCAGATATTGCAGAAGTGCTGTGGCGCGACTTTTTGCATCACAACCCGACTAACCCTGCCTGGGCCGATCGCGACCGTTTTATCCTTTCCAACGGTCACGGCTCCATGCTGCTGTACAGCCTGCTGCACCTGAGCGGCTATGACCTGCCGATTGAAGAACTGAAAAACTTCCGCCAGCTGCATTCCAAAACGCCGGGCCACCCGGAAATCGGCTACACGCCAGGCGTGGAAACCACTACCGGCCCGCTGGGTCAGGGTCTGGCCAACGCCGTGGGTCTGGCGATTGCCGAACGCACGCTGGCCGCGCAGTTTAACCGTCCCGATCATGAGATCGTCGATCACCATACCTATGTGTTTATGGGCGACGGCTGCCTGATGGAAGGTATCTCGCATGAAGTTTGCTCGCTGGCCGGCACGCTGGGCCTTGGCAAGCTGATCGGTTTCTACGATCACAACGGCATTTCGATCGACGGCGAAGTGGAAGGCTGGTTCAGCGATGATACCGCCAAGCGTTTTGAAGCCTACAACTGGCATGTGATCAGCGAAGTAGACGGTCACGACGCCGAAGCGGTAGCGAAAGCGATCAAAGAAGCGCAGAGCGTGACCGATAAGCCTTCTCTGATCATCTGCCGTACCATTATCGGCTACGGTTCGCCAAACAAAGCCGGTAAAGAAGAAGCGCACGGGCGCGGCGCTGGGCGATGAAGAGATCGCACTGACCCGCAAACAGCTGGGCTGGAACTATCCGCCGTTCGAAATCCCGCAGGAAATTTACGCACAGTGGGATGCCAAAGAAGCGGGCCAGCAGTATGAGAAAGCATGGAACGACAAGTTCGCAGCTTATAAAGCGGCTTATCCGGAACTGGCGAAAGAGTACGCTCGTCGTATGGATGGCGGCATGCCGGAAAACTGGCAGCAGGAAACGCAGAAGTTTATCGAAGAGCTGCAGGCTAATCCGGCGAAAATCGCCAGCCGTAAAGCTTCCCAGAACTCGCTGGAAGCCTATGGCAAGCTGCTGCCGGAATTCCTGGGCGGTTCCGCTGACCTGGCGCCAAGCAACCTGACTATCTGGTCCGGTTCCAAATCGATTAAAGACGACCTGGCGGGTAACTATATCCACTACGGCGTGCGCGAATTCGGTATGACCGCTATCGCTAACGGCATCGCGCATCACGGCGGCTTTGTGCCTTACACCGCTACCTTCCTGATGTTCGTCGAGTATGCGCGTAACGCCGTGCGTATGGCGGCGCTGATGAAGGCGCGTCAGATCCTGGTCTACACACACGACTCCATCGGTCTGGGCGAAGATGGCCCGACGCACCAGCCGGTTGAGCAGATCGCCAGCCTGCGCGTTACGCCAAACATGAGCGTCTGGCGTCCTTGCGATCAGGTAGAAACCGCCGTGGCCTGGAAACACGCGATTGAGCGCCACCACGGCCCGACCGCGCTGATCCTTTCCCGTCAGAACCTGGCGCAGCCGGAGCGTACCAAAGAGCAGCTGGAAAACATCTCTCGCGGTGCCTACGTGCTGAAAGATAGCGAAGGCACGCCGGAAGTGATCCTGATCGCAACCGGTTCTGAAGTGGAAATCACGCTGGGCGCGGCAGCAAAACTGACCGCCAACGGCCATAAAGTTCGCGTGGTGTCTATGCCTTCAACCGACCTGTTTGATAAGCAGGATCTGGCCTATCGCGAATCGGTGCTGCCTTCCGGCGTTACCGCTCGCGTGGCGGTGGAAGCGGGCATCGCAGACTACTGGTATAAGTATGTCGGCCTGAACGGCGCGATTGTCGGGATGACCACCTTTGGTGAGTCCGCACCGGCAGAGAAGCTGTTTAACGAGTTTGGCTTCACGGTGGAAAACATCGTCAGCCATGCAGAAAAACTGCTGAAGCCTCACTAAGCCTGTTCTCCTGCCCGCCCCTGGCGGGCAGGAGTCTCACCGCCCAGCCTGATACCAAACAGATTTTCCCCTTCGCGATGCTGATACCAGGCGTAGCCGCCGTGCAGTTCCGCAATAGCTTTAACCAGCGCCAGACCCAGTCCCGATCCCACGCTGTTGCGCGCCTCGTCTCCGCGCCAGAAGCGCTCAAATAATTTTTCCGTCTCCGCCAAAGGCTCACCCTTATTACCCACGGCTATATCGACAGCTTCTCCTGTCGCCTCGGTTTTTATGCGAACCAGCGTGTTTTCCGGCGCGTGGCGAACGGCATTGGTAATCAGATTAACCAGCGCCCGCTGAAACAGCATTTTATCGGCCTGAATATCGCCTTCCGCCTCCAGCGCAAAACGTAGCCCTTTTTCTTCCGCCAGCGGCTCCAGAAAATCGGTGATATTTTCCAGCGTGTCGGGCAGCGAAAAAACCTCTTTTCTGAGCGCCACGTTGTGGTGATCGGCTCTGGCCAGGAACAGAATGTTGTCGGTCAGGCGAGAGAGATTCTCCAGCTCTTCGATATTTCCTTCCAGCAGCTGCTGGTACGCTTCCGGCGTGCGCTCCTGCCCCAGCGCGACCTGATTCTGGCTGAGCATCACGTTGACCGGCGTGCGGAGCTCATGCGCCAGATCGTCGGCAAATCGGGTCAGCCGGGTAAAATCGTGCGCCAGGCGGCTGCGCATCACGTTAAGCGCCTCGCCCAGCGGCAGCAGCTCGCGGGGCAAAGTATTCAGCGGAACGCTGTCAGAAAGCCTGTCGGCGTGTGTGGCCGCGGTGATTTTGCTGAGCGCGCCTATGGCTCTTAGTCCCCGCCGGATCAGCAGAGGACTCAGGATAGCCCCAAGCATCAGCGCAGCCAGGCACACCAGCAGGCTTTCCTGGCGATACTGCTCCAGCATTTTGGCTCTTTCGCGCGCCAGCCGCGCTACCGTCAGCGTCACCGCGCCGCCGTTCGATTCGCCTTGCAGACTGAGAATGGTTAGCTCTTCACCTTCTTTGGTGCGCTGTCGGCGAAGCACGCCCGGCTGGTTTTCTGCGGTCAGCGCCGCCAGCCCAATGCCCGTCTGGTTAATCGTCACGTCCGGCCCCGCAGCCTGACGGATCAGCAGGATATCCTGCTGCGTGTCCACCATGCGGCTGAAATAAAGCGGCAGCATTTCCGGCTTCGCGCCATCCTGCAACAGCTGGCGCAGCTGAAGCGCCCGATTAATCAGCGTGCGATCGTCACGCCAGATCAGCTCGTGGCGTAACGCGCCGTAAAGCGTCAGCGTGATGCCGCCGCAGGCCGCCGCCATAATCAGCACAAAAATGATCGTGAGTCGGGCCGTCAGCGAGATCTTACGCATGCGGTTCTCCCGGCTCAGCCAGCCGGTATCCCATCCCGCGCACGGTGTCGATCAGTTTCGGCTCGTAGGGGTCGTCTATCTTGCGACGCAAACGGCGGATGGCTACGTCAACCGTGTTCGTTTCGCTGTCAAAATTAATGCCCCAGACCTCGCTGGCGATCAGCGTTCTCGGCACTATTTCTCCGCGTCGGCTGGCAAGCAGCCACAGCAGCGCGAATTCTCTACGGGTCAGTGCGACCGATTCGCCCTGCCGGCTGGCCGTCTGCCGCACCGAATCCATGACCAGATCGCCAACCGTCAGCACCGCTTGTGTAGGGTGATTCTGGCGCAGCTGCGCTCTGATGCGGGCCAGCAGCTCGGCAAAAGAGAAAGGTTTGACCAGGTAATCATTGGCGCCCAGCTCCAGCCCTTTAACGCGATCGTTTACCGAATCTCTTGCCGTCAGGCAAATTACCGGCGTGGCGCGGGCGGTACGTAGCGAGCGTAATACCTGCCATCCGTCCATGCCGGGCAGCATGATATCCAGCACGATAAGCGCATAGTTCTGGCTCAGGGCCAGGTGCAGTCCGTCGCGGCCGTCGGTGACGCTGTCCACCACAAATCCGGCTTCGCGCAGGCCCTGACAAAGCCAGTCGCTGGCTTTCTGGTTATCTTCAATCAGCAATAGTTTCATAAGCACAAGTCTGCCACGAGGCGGAAATTTTGTCCCCGAACTTCAGCCAATCTGACATTTTTGTCATGCTCGCGTCAGGTTGTTTCCCTTTGTTCTACGTTATAAAGAGGCATATTCAAACAGGAGAAGTGATGATGAAACAGTATTTCAACGCGGCAGCGCTGGCGCTGGCCCTTACCGCTTCTGCCTCCGCGATGGCCGCAGAGCAGAATCTTTTAAGCGTACACGTGCTGAACCAGCAAACTGGCAAACCGGCATCGAATGTGGAAGTTACGCTGGAGCAGAAACAGGACGCGGGCTGGAAATTCCTTAACAAGGCCAGCACCGATAAGGATGGACGTATTAAACAGTTCTGGCCTGCGCAGCCTGCAGCCACCGGCGATTACCGCGTCGTATTTAAAACCGGACGCTATTTTAGCGAGCAAAAGCAGGAGAGCTTCTTCCCGGAGATCCCGGTAGAGTTTCATATCAGCAACACGGCCGAGCATTATCATGTGCCGCTGCTGCTTAGCCAGTACGGCTACTCAACCTATCGCGGCAGCTGATCGCGTAAACGGGCGCCTCACCGGGCTGGGGCGCCGTGAATCAGGTAAAAGCTTTGCGCTTTTCTACGCCGTTCAGGAAAGCATACTCAATGAAGCCTTTTCACTCCGTAGACGCCTGCTCTGGCGCAGGCGGCATATCCCTTTTGCTGGTCCAGAGCGTCGGCCAGTCGTCGCTGCCGTGCCAGGCATCGCAGGTTCCCTCTTCCGCATATTCTGTCAGCACAAACTCGCGCCCGTCATACTGCCAGCGGGTAGCCGTACCGCAGTCGCCAAGGCCTCTTCCTTTGCCAAACGTCAGCAGCTCGCCGCGGCTGGCATCATAATCGGCATTGATCAGCTCCAGCTTTTTTTCTCCATGACGCGGCGGCGTAAAAGGCAGCGTCAGGGTCAATCCTCTGGCCATATAGGGCTGGCTGCGGGTGACCTCGAAAGCAAGATCGATAACGTTATAGGCACCCATTTCACAGCTGACCAGCAACAGGGCTTTTTTATCGTTCAGCGGCGCGACGCTGACCTGGCGACGCTGAGGATCCAACGAGCAGCGATCGGTATTGACGCGCCAGGTGCCGTAATCCAGCAGGCCGGTAGTTTCTTCACGCGTCAGGGCGGGCGGCACCGGTTGCAGACGGGGAGCTTCGGGGAAATCGGGCGGTGGCGGCACGTCCATTGCCGGACGTTCACCCTTTTTAATCCAGGCGCTCATGCCGTTGACCCGCCCCTGGATATCATCCATCAGCAGCAGCGCCGCTTTCAGGCCGTGCAGCGAGATAGTGGCGCGCGGCCGATAAAGCAGTTGTAGATTATCAGCGTCCATCACCAGCGACAGAAACTCATTGATGGAGATAGCATGGCCGGTAGAAAGGTGATGCGGCTGAACCTCCCAATGTTTTAAATCGGGCTTCAGCCGCTGGCCGTCCAGCAGCAGATTGTCCTGCAAAGGCGCGCCGCTCAGCTTGCCGGTATAGCGACTGCCGTAATCAATACGCAGAAAGGGCCGATCGTTAACGCCGGCATGACGGCTGATGGTCATCACCAGCCCGTTGACGCCCGGCACGCTCCGGGCCACGCAGTAGTTCTGGTTATTACAGGTTATCTGCCAGTCAGAAAAGGTTTTTTGCAGGGGTTCGGCATGCAGTCCGGCGGCAAAAAACAGCAGCGCCAAAGGTAACTTTATCCAATAATGCATCGATACCCGTATCCCCGAATGACAGTTAAGCAGTAAGCATAGCGTAGCGGTTACCGCTCGGCACAATTAAATCAGCCGCAGCGCATTAAAAGAATAATTACCCGCTTTAATTATATTGAACTTTATGTGCAGGCGGCTCAATCAGATAAATCGGACAAGGAAAAAAGCGCCGCAGGACCGTCAAAAAATCGCTTATTATCAGATGAAAATAAAGTTTTTTTGTTTAGAAAGGATTAAAACTGCGGTAATAGTGTGAGCTTCATCACCTTTTGCACCCGGCGCGGCAAAGCCTGTGCGGCGGCTGCAAGCTGTCCGAATAAGATTGTTAAGCCTGAAATTTCATCATATAAGCAGATAGTTCTGATGCCAGCCTGAATAGCCTGCTCAGAGGCACATGCAAAAAGTTTATTCTCCTCCCTGTTTAGCTTATATTTATGCCATCGTCTGCGAAGATATTAAATAAATAATTAACTGAAGTTAACCCGCAAAAACTAAGGTTAATATTTGCGGATTATTTTATTTATTGACCCGGACGCTCTTATCTTATTAAGACCAGCTGTTAATCATCAGTCCGTCATTTTTAACCCAGCGTTAACCAACCTTCAATCAGCGCATACTGGAGCAGCATCACCGTTTTAGCATCTTTAATCTGCCCTGTTTTCACCCTGCTCCAGGCATCGGGAAAGCTCAGCTCCATCACGTCAATATCTTCATCGTCAACGCCGCCGCCTGCCGTGGCCCGCAGCGAGTCGTTATACTCTGCGGCAAAAAAATGCAGCCGTTCGGTTACGCCTCCTGGCGACATATACAGATCGTAAAGCTTGACCACTTCTCCCACTTCATAGCCGGTTTCCTCAACCGCTTCCTTACGGATACAGACTTCCGGCGAATCATCGTCCAGCAAGCCGGCGCAGGTTTCGATCAGCAGGCCGCTGTCGTTGCCGTTCAGCCAGGTGGCGATACGAAACTGACGGGTCAGGACCACGCTGTTTTTTTCACGGTTGTAAAGCAGGATGGTGGCGCCGTCGCCGCGATCGTAAACTTCGCGCTTATGACGCAGGGTTTCCCCATTTTTCGTCGTAAGGTCATAGGTGAAGTTGCGCAGCAGGAACCAATTTTCCGACAGGATTTTATCTTTGATCACTTCGACTTTGACTGACATACAGGCTCCGTTGCCTTTAGCGGAAGTGAGCCATCATAAGGCCTGCCCTGGGGGAAAACTATCAGCGGACATAAAAAAGGCGGCCACCGGGGCCGCCTTTTACTGCTGCTTCAGCTTCAGCGCGACGTCTCTTCCGCCACGTGATCGTGCTCGGTCTGCGCGATTTGGTTAGCGCGTTTACGCACGCCGAACCAGCCCAGCACCAGCACGACGGCGATCAGCGGCACGGCGGCGATAGTGTAGGTGCCGTTCGGGTAGTCAAACGCCATCAGCACCAGCACGCTGGCCAGGAACAGCAGCGTCAGCCAGGACGTAAACGGCGCCCACGGCAGCTTAAAGCTGACGTCTTCCGCGCGGCCTTCTTTAATCGCCTTACGCAGACGCATCTGGCAAACCACGATAAAGGCCCAGGAAGAGATAATCCCTAAGGAAGCGATATTCAGTACGATTTCGAACACGCGCGAAGGCACGATATAGTTCAGCCAGACGCCCACGATATAGACGGCTATGGTGACCAGGATGCCCATATAAGGCACCTGTTGACCGCTCATTTTAGAGAGGAACTTTGGTGCCGATCCGCCCATAGACATCGAGCGCAGAATACGGCCGGTAGAATAGAGGCCAGAGTTCAGGCTGGAGAGCGCCGCGCTGAGCACCACGATATTCATGATGCTGCCGATATAGGGCACGCCCAGCTTCGAGAAGAAGGTAACAAACGGGCTTTGACCCGCCTGATAGGCGTTCCACGGCAGCAGCAGCACCAGCAACACCACGGAGCCGACATAGAACAGGCCGATACGCCAGATCACGCTGTTGATCGCTTTCGGCAGCATGGTCTTCGGATCTTTACACTCTCCCGCCGCCGTGCCAACCAGCTCGATAGAGGCGAAGGCGAAAACGACGCCCTGCACCAGCACCAGCGCAGGCAGCAAACCGTGCGGGAAGAAGCCGCCGTTATCGGTAATCAAGTGGAAGCCGGTGGCGTTGCCGTCCAGCGGCTTGCCGCTGCCAAGAAACACCACGCCCACAATCAGGAAAAGCGCGATAGCCAGCACCTTCACCAGCGCAAACCAGAACTCCATTTCGGCAAACCATTTTACGCCGATCATGTTCATGGTACCGACGATAGCCAGCGCGCCCAGCGCGAATACCCACTGCGGCACATCACCAAACGCGCCCCAGTAGTGCATATAAAGCGCTACGGCGGTGATATCCACGATCCCGGTCATCGCCCAGTTAACAAAGTACATCCAGCCTGCAACGTACGAGGCTTTTTCGCCCAGGAATTCACGTGCGTAAGAAACGAAGCTGCCGCTGGAAGGACGATGTAAAACCAGCTCGCCCAACGCGCGGAGTATAAAGAAAGAGAAGATGCCGCATACCAGGTAGACGATAGCCAGCGCCGGACCGGCAATTTGCAATCGCGCGCCCGCACCCAGGAACAGGCCGGTACCAATAGCCCCGCCGATAGCAATCATCTGCACATGGCGATTGTCCATCGCTTTGTGATAGCCGGAATCATGAGAATTTAACCAACGTCTTCTTGCGGCGCGCTTGTCTGCTACCGCTTTTTTATCAGCTTTCATTTTCTTTCCTAATTATCCTGTCCACAGTGATACGGCTACCATTCCCGGGCGACCTGATTTCTGTTGCGCTAACCAAACGATTGCGTTGCCCGCAGGCGTTCGGGCGTTTTCCCCTCTTCCTGTAGTTATTGTGTTGACGGAAGCGGGAAAATCACGGCGATGCATCCTAACCGTTCTGTAAAGCCGACGCAAAAAATCTGTAGGCGAAATCGTGAGGTTTTGTGACTTCCATCAGAGGAGGCAAAAAAAAACCGACCGCTTAAGACGGTCGGTTCTCCAACAGGGAAAGGCTACATGGGACAGGACAGGTTCTAGCGGTAAATCTCGGCGTTGCCGCTCCACAGGCTGGAGTCGCCGGGGGTGTCGGCACGGATCACGCGATAGTGGCTGGCACCCATTTCTTCGGCTTTTTGCGCCAGCTGCGCGGTGGCGTCATCCAGCGAGCCGGTCACGCCGGTCACGGAAACCGTGCCCATTTGTTGCAGGTTTTGACTCTGTTCAGTGCTGACCTGGGTGGCGGCCAGCGTTGAAAATGAGGTGGCGGCCAGAATGGCAGCGGCAATCGTTGCAGGCAGTTTATTCATAGTTAGCTCCTTATCCGGATTAGCGGATAGCATGATTCGGGATACGGCGTTAACTATGACGGATGAGGTGCAAAGCAGGGTAAGCGCGCGGTAAAAGCGTTAAAGGAATGTGGGCGTGACAAACATTTATCCCAAGAAGCGTCAATAAAAGTTACTTTTTCTGCATGATGTAACTTTATATTAATGCGCAGCGTAATTTTATGACGACTTTTTAACTCTACCCGCCGCCGCGTCTGGCTTCAAGTGCGCAACCGCACACTTTTGATCTTTCGCAAAGCGCTGGCGTTCATGCGCTGCACCGCGCGAGGAAAAGCTTATACTGCGACAGGCCTTATCTGGCTGACGCTGGCCGATGACGCTATCCGCGGCGTTAACGCCCTTTACGGGAGCATTGCATGTTAAAACGTTCCGTTACCCGCAGCCTGGCTCGCGCGCTGTTCGCTATCGTGCTGCTGGCCGTGTGCTGTTCTTTTCTGGCGCTGCTGACGCTTTCAGCCAGCCTGCGCGATGCCGAGGCGCTCAATATGGCCGGTTCGCTGCGCATGC
This sequence comes from Erwinia sp. TECH1, assembly GCF_054057575.1. NCBI lineage: Bacteria > Pseudomonadati > Pseudomonadota > Gammaproteobacteria > Enterobacterales > Erwiniaceae > Erwinia > Erwinia sp. TECH1. Next base: position 3,484,362 of record NZ_JBSRZK010000001.1, read on the forward strand.
AGAGCTACCGCCTGGCGCTGGATGCCGCAACCCGCTCGCCCTCGCTGGACAGCGATATCCTCAGCTATCAGCAGTCGCTTCAGGCGCCGGTGCTGCTTTCGCTACAGCATGCCTGGGTGCCAAACAATGTTAAAGCGCGCTATCACGAAATGCTGACGGCCTGGCAAAAGCTACAGCCCGAGCTGACCAGGGACGATGGTCAGCGCTTCCGGCAGCATGTCTCGCACTATGTCGCGCAGATAGATCGATTTGTGCTTGCCCTGCAGCGCTGGGCGGAGCTGAAAATGAAACTGGTGGCAGGCGCCTGCCTGCTGGGCTTTATTGCCATTGCCCTGCTGGCGAAAGCCTTTGCCCGCATGTCGGGCGATTTAGAAAAACAGTATCTGTGGCTTGAACAGGCGGTCAAAGAGCGAACCGGCGATCTGCGCCAGGCGAATCGCCGCCTGAAACTGCTTTATCGCTGCTCCGAGATGCTGCGCGGACACGATAAGGCCTATGCGCAGGTGCTTGAGCTGGCGAAAGAGCATGAAAATCTGCCGATTATCGCTCTGGACGTGGCGCCTCGCTGGCAGCTGACCGCTGGCGAAGAGGATAAACGTCTCGCCTGGCACAGCCTGCCGCTGGAGCAGACGCAAGGCGGGGTGCTGCGCTGGCAGGCAAGTGACAGCGAACCCTCGCTGATGCAGGGGCTGGCGACGATGCTGGGCCGCTCGTTACAGCTGGACGACGCTGAAGAAAAAGGCCGCCATTTGCTGCTGATGGAAGAGCGCGCCACTATCGCCAGAGAGCTACACGATTCCCTGGCGCAGTCGCTGGTTTACCTGCGCATTCAGCTGGCACGGCTGAAGCGCGTGGTCGACAAAGAGACGCCGCCGGCAGCTATCGTCGGCGAAATCGACGTGGCGCTGGCCGAAGCCAATCGCCAGCTGCGCGAACTGCTGACCACTTTTCGCCTGTCGGTGGAGCCAGCCGATCTCACTACCGCGCTGGAACAGGTCGTCGCGCAGCTTAACCGGCAAACGGAAGCGGATATTAAGCTTATCAGCGAGGCGCGGCAGCAGCGTTTGAATGCGCAACAGCAGGTACACGTTTTACAAATCGTCCGGGAAGCGCTGCTCAACGCTCTCCGCCACGCGCGCGCCAGCGACATTGCGGTACGCGTTACGCAGTCGGCCGCCGATTTGCTGCATATTGAGGTCAGCGATAACGGCCAGGGATTTTGTCTGGCCGATGCCAAACCCGGCCACTACGGTTTGGCTATAATGCAGGAGCGCGCAAAAAGTCTGAACGCGCAGCTGGAAATTACCCCGCAAGCGCAAGGCGGCACGCGGGTGCTCCTCCGTTTTATACCGGACAAAAGCTAAGGCGCACGGCGCTGAAATTTTGCATGATAATTTACATTTTATCCTCATTTTCTCCACGATTCCGCCAGGGACGCCGGGTAAAGTGAAACGCTCTGCTTAAACGCTTTGTTACGGGCAGCGATGCATTCTGCACGGCGTCGCCCGGTCGTAACCTTTCCCGACGCTAGCCTGGAGCCGCTGATGGCGAATTTTTTTATCGATCGCCCCATATTTGCGTGGGTGATAGCAATTTTGCTGTGTCTGACCGGTACTCTGGCTATTTTTTCGCTGCCCGTAGAGCAATATCCGGCGCTGGCGCCGCCTAACGTCCGTATTACCGCTAACTATCCCGGCGCTTCCGCGCAGACGCTGGAAAATACGGTTACTCAGGTGATCGAGCAGAATATGACCGGCATCGATAACCTGATGTACATGTCTTCGCAAAGCAGCAATACCGGCCAGGCGACGATTACGCTGACTTTTGTTGCGGGCACCAATCCCGACGAGGCGCGCCAGCAGGTGCAAAACCAGCTGCAAACCGCGCTGCGCAAGCTGCCTCAGGCCGTGCAGTCTCAGGGGGTGACGGTAACCAAAACCGGTGACACCAATATTCTGATGGTGGCCTTCGTCTCTACCGACGGCAGCATGGACAAACAGGACATTGCGGATTACGTCGCCAGCAACGTGCAGGATCCGCTGAGCCGCATCGACGGCGTGGGCCAGGTAGACGCCTACGGCTCGCAATACGCCATGCGCATCTGGCTCGATCCTGACAAATTGATCAACTATGCGCTGACCACCTCCGATATCGTCAGCGCCATCGAATCGCAAAACAGCCAGGTTGCCGTGGGCCAGCTGGGCGGCCTGCCTTCCGTAGAACGCCAGGCGCTCAACGCTACTATTAACTCTCAGTCGTTACTGACCACGCCCGAGCAGTTTCGTCAGATTACGCTGCGCGTTAACCAGGATGGTTCGGAGGTGCGGCTGGGCGACGTGGCGCAGGTGGCATTGGGCGCGGAAAAATATGACTATCTGAGCCAGTACAACGGCCAGGCCGCTTCGGGTCTGGGCGTAAAGCTGGCTTCGGGCGCGAACGAGCTGCAAACGGACAAGCTGGTCAGAGCGCGCATTGAAGAACTTTCCCACTATTTCCCGCCCGGCCTTAAGGCGGAAATCGCTTATGAAACCACGCCTTTCGTGGTCGCCTCTATTGAAGACGTGGTGAAAACGCTGCTGGAGGCCATCGTACTGGTGTTCGTGGTGATGTACCTGTTTTTGCAGAATTTTCGCGCCACGCTTATTCCCACCATTGCCGTGCCGGTGGTACTGCTTGGCACTTTTGCCATTCTCTCTGCCTGCGGATTCAGTATTAACACGCTGACGATGTTTGCGATGGTGTTGGCGATCGGCCTGCTGGTGGACGACGCGATTGTGGTGGTGGAAAACGTCGAGCGAATAATGAGTGAGGAAGGCCTCTCGCCGCGCGAGGCCACGCGAAAGTCAATGGGGCAAATTCAGGGCGCGCTGGTGGGGATAGCGCTGGTGCTCTCCGCCGTTTTCGTGCCGATGGCCTTTTTTGGCGGCACCACCGGCGCCATTTACCGGCAGTTTTCCATCACTATCGTTTCCGCTATGGTGCTTTCCGTGCTGGTGGCGATGGTGCTGACGCCCGCCCTCTGCGCCACGCTGTTAAAACCACTGACGCCGGGCGCGCATCATGAACGGCGAGGATTCTTCGGCTGGTTTAACCGCACCTTTAACCGTAACGCAGACCGCTATAAGCGCGGCGTAGGGCGCATCGTAGCGAAAGCGGGACGCTGGCTGCTGCTTTATGTGCTGCTTATCGCCGGCATGGCGCTGCTGTTCCTGCATCTGCCGACCTCTTTTCTGCCGCTGGAAGATCGCGGCGTCTTTACCACTCAGGTGCAGCTACCGCCAGGCTCCACGCTGCAACAGACGAATAAAGTGGTGAATAGAGTTGAGCAATATTACCTGACCCGGGAAAAGGATAACGTGCTGTCGGTGTTTTCAACTATCGGCGCCGGGCCAGGCGGCAACGGACAGAACGTGGCGCGCATGTTTGTCCGGCTGAAAGACTGGCGGGATCGGCCGGGCAAGGACAACAGCTCGTTTGCCATTATTGAACGCGCAACCGTGGCTTTTAAATCAATCCGCGAGGGCCGCGTGATCGCCAGCAGCCCGCCCGCAATCACCGGCATGGGCAACTCGGCCGGCTTCGATATGGAATTGCAGGATCATGCCGGTCTGGGCCACGACGCGCTGATGCAGGCGCGCGATCGGCTGCTGGCGATGGCGGAGAGCGATCCGTCACTGGCTCGCGTGCGTCATAACGGCCTGGACGATACGCCGCAGCTGCGGATCGATATCGATCAGCACAAGGCGCAGGCGCTGGGCGTGTCGGTGGACGATATCAACGACACGCTCACCACCGGCTGGGGCTCGACCTATGTAAATGACTTTCTCGATCGCGGACGCGTAAAAAAAGTCTACGTGCAGGCGGCCGCGCCTTTCCGCATGCTGCCGGACGATATCAATAAATGGTACGTGCGCAACAGCAGCGGCGGCATGGTGCCCTTTTCCGCTTTCGCCAGCACCCGCTGGGAAACCGGCTCGCCGCGTCTGGAGCGCTATAACGGCTATTCATCGGTAGAGATCGTTGGCGAATCCGCTCAGGGCGTCAGCACCGGCACCGCGATGGACAGCATGGAGCAGCTGGTCAGCAAGCTGCCGACCGGTTTTGGCGTGCAGTGGACCGGCGCGTCGTTTCAGGAGCGGATGAGCGGCTCGCAGGCGCCCGCGCTCTATGCCATTTCTCTGCTGGTGGTTTTTCTCTGCCTGGCGGCGCTTTATGAAAGCTGGTCGGTGCCTTTCTCCGTGATGCTGGTCGTCCCGCTGGGCGTGGTGGGCGCGCTGGCGGCGACCTGGCTGCGCGGGCTGGAAAACGACGTCTATTTCCAGGTAGGGCTGCTGACGGTGATCGGGCTGTCGGCGAAAAACGCCATTCTTATCGTGGAGTTTGCTAACGAGATGAACAGTAACGGATGCGATTTGCTGGAGGCGACGCTGGAAGCCTCGCGTCAACGCCTGCGCCCTATTCTGATGACGTCGCTGGCCTTTATTTTTGGCGTGCTGCCGATGACTGTCGGCAACGGCGCAGGCTCCAGCAGCCAGCACGCGGTAGGCACGGGCGTGATGGGCGGGATGATCGCCGCCACCGTGCTGGCGCTGTTCTTTGTGCCGATTTTCTTTGTGCTGGTGCGCCGACGCTTTCCGTTAAAAGAGAGGCCGATCGCATAAAAGAGCAAAGGCAGCCTGAAGGCTGCCTTTTTTAAATTCGGTTACTGAAGGTAAAGCTTGCCGGCGTGCTGCCGGATTTTTCTTTATGAATGTGTTACTTACGAGTCAACATCGTTTCGATAAAGTCTTTCCAGTTCCCCAGTTCTAAATCAATCATACATCACCTCTCTCGTTGTGTTGCGGTCATTATAGGATTATTCCTAAGGCGAAGTGAACAACTTTCGGCCATGAACAGGGGTATAAAATTAAGAATTATCTTAAAACGTGCGGCCGCGCACATTTCTTATCGGTTGATTTTTAAGGGAATTAATAGCCTGCTTATCATCAGGGATCGGACGATCGGCTAACCGCTTGATTAGGCTGATATGTCAGCAAAAGGCATTTGGCAAGACACAACCGGGCTTCAGATATGAAGCGCGCGGTATGAGACATCAGGCACGAAGTACAAGTTTTGAAGTACGTAGTAAGAGACATCAGGCACAAAGTACGAGGTACGCGGTAAGAGACATCAGGCGAAGCACGAGGTATGAAGCACGGGAAATTTTTGAGGGGGCCTGAAGCCCCCTCGCGCATTTACTACTTCAGCACAATAATTTTGTCGTAGCCGCCGCTCTCGCTGTCTATATGGGTTTTGGCATCGGGATGCTCGGCCAGTACCGCTTCAACGATGTGATTAAACTCATCGCAGCGGGTCTCTTTTTTTCTGGCGATCACAATTGTCGATTTCGTCTCTTCAACCGTATGGGCGGAAGACGCTTCCATATAGTTCATATTATCCCTCCCTCTCCTCTGTTCCTGGGTTTATGCCGTCTTCCGTGCCTCGCAGGCGTATCCATTGTAAACTCAGCGCCTGAGCAGTATCGAATATAGATGAAGCCCACAGAAAATAGAAGGGAACCCGCCATGCTGACGATGTACGGCATTAAAAACTGCGACACCATCAAAAAGGCACGAAAGTACCTGGATGCTAACGGTGTAGCTTACCAGTTTCACGACTATCGCGCCGACGGGCTGGAGGCGGATTTGCTCCAGCGCTTCAGCGATACGCTGGGCTGGGAGGCGTTGCTGAACACGCGTGGAACCACCTGGCGCAAACTGGATGAAGCGACGCGCAGCGCGGTAGACAACGCGGCGGCCGCGCAGCAGCTTATGCTGGCACAGCCGGCGATGATTAAACGCCCATTGCTCTGCCGGGCCGACGGCTCTATGCTGCTGGGTTTTAACGAAACCGCTTACGCATCTTTTATCGTGGAGAAGTCCTGATTATGTATTGTCCGGTCATTGAGCTGACGCAGCAGCTTATTCGTCGCCCTTCCCTCAGCCCGGATGATGCCGGTTGCCAGGCTGTGATGATCGAGCGCCTTAAGGCGCTGGGCTTTACCGTTGAATTAATGAATATTGGCGATACGCAAAATTTCTGGGCATGGCGCGGCGAAGGCGAAACGCTGGCCTTTGCCGGGCATACCGACGTGGTGCCCGCAGGTGATGCCAACCGCTGGATCAACCCGCCGTTTGAACCCGCCATCCGCGACGGCATGCTGTTTGGACGCGGCGCGGCGGATATGAAAGGCTCGCTGGCCGCCATGGTTGTCGCCGCCGAGCGTTTTGTCGCCGCCCATCCGCACCACAAGGGCCGCCTGGCCTTTCTGATTACCTCCGATGAAGAAGCCAGCGCCGTAAACGGCACGGTCAAAGTTGTCGAGACGCTGATGGCGCGCAACGAGCGCCTGGACTACTGCCTGGTCGGCGAGCCTTCCAGCACGGAAATCGTGGGCGACGTGGTGAAAAACGGCCGTCGCGGTTCGATGACCGCCAACCTGACCATTCATGGCGTACAGGGCCACGTCGCTTATCCGCACCTCGCTGATAATCCGGTACATCGCGCGCTGCCTGCGCTGAACGAGCTGACGGCGACAGAATGGGATCGGGGCAACGAGTTTTTCCCGCCGACCAGCATGCAGATTGCCAATGTCCAGGCCGGAACCGGCAGCAACAACGTGATCCCCGGCGAGTTTTTCGTGCAGTTTAATTTCCGTTTCAGCACCGAGCTGACCGACGCGCTGATCAAAGAGCGCGTACAGGCGCTGCTGGATCGGCATCAGCTGCGCTATACGCTTGACTGGGTGGTTTCCGGCCAGCCTTTTTTAACCTCTACCGGCAAACTGGTCGAGGCGGTGGTAAACGCCGTTGAGCACTATAATGAGATCAAGCCGCAGCTGCTGACGACCGGCGGCACGTCCGACGGCCGCTTTATTGCCCGTATGGGCGCGCAGGTTGTGGAGTTAGGGCCGGTCAACGCCACCATTCACAAAATAAATGAGTGCGTTAAGGCTGCCGACCTCCAGCTGCTGAGTCGGATGTATCAGCGCATTATGGAACAATTGATAGCGTAAGGATCAAATATGGAATGGCTGAAAGAGTACTGGTGGTTGCTGGGGATTGTGCTGATGGTGGGCATTCTGATGAATGTGTATAAAGACCTGAAGCGTATCGACCATAAAAAATATATGGATAACCGCCCGGATTTGCCGCCGCATCGCGATTTTAACGATAAATGGGACGATGAAGACGACTGGCCGAAGAAGAAGTAAACGACAGGGGCGACGGCCCCTGTTTTAATTTATGTCCGACTGCCCTGTCTTCATTATCTTTAGCCGCCATGTTTCTGCCCGCTCATTATCCAGCGCTGTCAGCGCCCGTTCCGCCTCCTGCCGCCAGCCGTTCAGCAACGCCTTACGCCCCGACAGCCCCGACAGTTTGACCAGCTCTGCCTGAGCCAGCCCTTCCGTCAGCGCGCCCTGTAATAACGGCAGCGGCTGCGGGGCGTTTTCCAGCAGTCGGCCCAGCTCACCGATAGCGGCCTCGAACGAGCGCTGCGCCCACGCAAAGCCCGCCAGCTCGCGCCAGTCGTCCTCATCCAGGCCAGTGGCCTCAACGTTCGGGAAAGTCAGATCGACGTCATGAAGAAAAGGACGCAGCCAGCGCCAGTCGCGCGCCAGCCGACGCTCCGCCCTGTCGGCCAGCGCCCTTCCCCGTTCGCTCAGCGGCAGAATCGCCATCGCGGTGTGGCAGCCGCTGCTCGCTTCCGTTCGCGTGCCCACCCGCGCCAGCCGGAACCCGCAGGCCTGCCAGAAACGCCATAGCGAAGGCGTATAGCCAAAACTCACCGAGAAAAAGTCCAGCCCTTCCGCCTGACTGACGCTGTGCCGCACCATCTCCCTGCCGACACCCTGCCGCCGCAGCGCGGGCATGATGGCGATGCGGCTGATACGGCGTGAGCGCATCTGCGCCGCTTCCGGCCAGCCGCCGTGGGCCGCCAGCGACTGCGCCACCAGGTTGCCTGGCGGACGACGCAGTCCCGCCCACACGGCCTGCGCCAGCTCCGCCGTTAATCCGCCTTCCTCCACCAGCCAGAGCGCGCCCTGAACTTTGTCCGCCTGCAGCGCGGCGCTGAAGCGCATGCCCGGCGCGTCCATCATGCGCCGAAGATCGATCGGCGAAGTGCGGTAGTGCGCGCTGGCGAGCAGCTGATAAATCGCCTCCAGCACCGCCGGGTTTTCCTGCCATTCCGCCTGCTGCGGAAAACAAAAGCGCACCGGCGCGCTGACAATTTCAGGCTCCGCTTCGCTGAACAGCAGGGCGCGATCGATAAACTGCTCAAGCGGATCGTGCGCCGACCAGCGCAAAGGCTGGTCAAGTCGGCACAGCGTAGCGTTGGGCAGGCTGTCGCAGAACTTCAGCATAAAGCCGCGCCCCGTCCCTTCATAACCCTGCAAGGTGGTGGTTAACAGCGTGCGCGGAAAAAGCCTGACCAGCTGCTCAAGCATCGGCGCGGGGATCGCTGCCGCTTCGTCAATCAGCAGCCAGTCAACATCCCGGGGACGCGCCGCCGGGTCGAGCGCCAGCAGCCTGTCCGGCGCGATAAAATCAAAAGCGTCGCCCGCGTAGGTTGCCAGCACGTCGGTGGCGGCTTTCGCGGGGGCGGAGATAAGCGCACGGCCGGGCCAGCGGGCGGCAAGCAACCCGGCAAGCGCGGATTTGCCTCGTCCTCGCGGCGCGGTGACCACGTAGATACCCGGTTTCGCCATCAGCAATTGCTCCAACAGAGCCTGCTGCTGACCGTCGTCATCGGGCTGCCAGTCTGGCGCGAACGGCGGCGCAGGCAAAACGGGCGCCTGATGCTGGCAAAACCGCGCGGCCTGTGGATCGGCCAGCAGCAGCTTTTGCAGACGGGAGACAAAATTAGGCGTGGCGAGCGGCGTAGCGGTATCTCCCCAGCGCAGCGAATCTTTATCGGGTTGCGTTGGCCAGCCGGCCCATTCCGGCACCAGCATCAGCAGCCAGCTTCCCGCTTTCAGCGTGCCCGCCAGCACCGCCAGCGCCTCGGCGTTGAAGCCGTGACGCGCGTCAAACACGGCGTGCAGAAACTCCTGCCCCAGCAGCGTCCGCACCGCTTCGGGCGCGCAATGCAGCGGGCTTTGCGGCGCATCGCCAAGCCACAGCCAGTCGCCGGGCAGCAGCGATAGCCACTGCTGCGCCTGCTGCTGGCACCACTCCCCCTCGCCGCTGATAACCATCAGCCTGCGCATTCCCTGCCGCTGTAGCTGTTCCGTTTGCGTAATGACGTCGCGCAGATCAGCCACTGAAAGTGTCACACTGGCCAGGATTGCCGCTGTCGAACCCTTTTTTAAACCAGCTGTAGCGCTGCTCCGAGGTGCCGTGGGTGAAACTGTCCGGCACTACGCGTCCCTGGCTTTTCTGTTGCAGACGATCGTCCCCGATCGCTTCGGCGGCGTTCAGCGCCTCCTGCAAATCGCCCGGCTCCAGCACGTTTTCCTGCTGCATGTAGTGGCCCCAAACGCCGGCAAAGCAGTCGGCCTGTAGCTCCAGCTTCACTGAAAGCTGGTTCGCCTGCTTTTGGCCGCCCTGCTGCTGCAGCTGACGCACCTTAGGTTCAATACCAAGAAGATGCTGCACGTGGTGTCCGACCTCGTGCGCGACCACGTAGCCCTGCGCAAAGTCGCCATCGGCGCCAAGCTTGTTTTTCATTTCATCATAGAACGACAGATCGATGTAGACGGTGCTGTCGGTCGGGCAGTAGAACGGCCCCATCACGGACTGTCCCGTGCCGCAGCCGGTACGGGTTGCACCGCGATACATCACCAGCTTGGGTGGCGTATAGGTTTTGCCCATTTTCTCGAAGATTTTTTGCCAGGTGTCTTCCGTGGTGGCCAGCATCACCGAGGTGAATTTCGCCGCCTCATCCTGCTGCGGCGTGCTTCGCTGCTGCTGCTGTTGTGAAGAGAGCGAGGTCGACTCGCCGGTCAATAAAGGCGTTAAATCGTAGCCGTAGTAGCCCGCAATCATCACGACGATCAGCAGAATAATGCCGCCTTTGCCGCGCGGAATACGCATCCGTCCCGCGCCCATTGAGTTACCACCGGATTCATTACGGCGATCTTCCACGTTATCGCTCTCACGGCGCCCTTGCCAACGCATACACTACCTCGGATTATGAACTGTTGGAGTGATTTTAGTCGCGCATAGCCGCTAACACCAGCCTTGCGGCGGCTGCCGGGCCGGAACGGAAAGGTATTTCAGAATAGAGGTAGATTAGCGGAGCAGGTAAGAGAAAAGCGGCCGTGGCGACACCCACGGCCGGGGGAAATCAGTCCAGCTTCACGCCCAGACGATTCGCCACTTCTTCATAGGCTTCAATCAGACCGCCCAGACTCTGGCGATAGCGATCTTTATCCATTTTATTCAGCGTCTCTTTGTCCCACAGGCGCGCGCCGTCCGGGGAAAACTCATCGCCCAGCGTGACTTCGCCGTGGAACAGGCCGAACTCGAGCTTGAAGTCCACCAGGATCAGACCGGCATCGGAGAAAAGCTGGCTCAGCACGTCGTTGGCTTTGTAGGTCAGCTCGCGCATACGCGCCAGGTTCTCTTTGCTCACCCAGCCAAAGGTTTCACAGTAGGATTCGTTGATCATGGGATCGTGACGCGCATCGTCTTTTAAAAACAGATCGAACAGCGGCGGGTTCAGGATGGTGCCCTCTTCCACGCCCAGGCGCTTCACCAGCGACCCTGCCGCGCGGTTGCGCACTACACACTCCACCGGCACCATTTCCAGCTTTTTGACCAGCGCTTCGTTGTCCGACAGCAGCGCTTCCATCTGGGTAGGGATGCCCGCTTCCGCCAGCTTGCTCATGATAAAGTGATTAAATTTATTGTTAATCATTCCTTTGCGGTCAAACTGTTCGATGCGCTCACCGTCCAGGGCTGATGTATCGTTGCGGAATTCGAGTATCAGCAGATCCGGATTTTCGGTGCTGTAAACGGTTTTCGCTTTGCCGCGATACAACTCAGCTTGCTTTTTCATCTCTTTACTCCAAACGTGAAATGCCCGGTGCTTTGCGCCTGCGAACAGGCCGAAACCGGTCGGGTATGAACTGTTGCGTCCATTGTATGATCGGACGCGAAAAAACCGAAGCAATCGATTACGCGGCAGCAAATAAAAAAGGCCGACGCGCGTCGGCCTTTCGATTATTTGTTAAATGCCGCCTGGAACACGGCGACCAGCGCATCGTTTTGCGACTGGGTCAGCGCATGGCCTTTTGGATCCAGGAACTGCAGGCTGCTGCGGTTATCCAGATCGCCGACCTGTAGCTTATAGTTGCCGTCGGTCAGCTCAGGATCTTTCGCGCCAATGCTGTCCCAGGTCTCGCTGGACGGGGCGCTGTAGGTCACGTTCAGGCTGCCCTGCGGACGGTTGCGGTCGGTGATCTTCATGCCCACGCGCTCCAGCGCGGTCGGCAGACGCTCCCAGACCAGGTTAAACGGCGCGCGCACCACCAGCGTAGGCAGGCCGGTATCGTCCGCGCCGCTCTGCACGTTGATTTGCGCAGTGCTGCCTTTAACCGCCGCGTCGTCGCGAGTCGTGGCGATTTTATCCAGGCCAGCGCTCAGCTCGTTCAGCATCTGCGCGGTGTAGCGCTGCAGCTGGACGGGTGAAGTAACGGCTTTACCTTCCTGCTCCAGCTCCAGCAGCTTCACGCTCAGCGCCTGCTGATAGCCCTGCTGCTGCACGGCTATCTGGTAGCGGCCGCGATACTGATGATCTTCATCAGCGCGGTTCCACTGCACCCAGTCGGTGGTCAGCGTCTGGCTGCCGTCGGTGCGGCTGGCAATCGGATAGTTGCGCGTCTGCACTACCGTCACAACCTGCGGCCACAGCGCGCCGCTGGCGTTATCGATTAGCAGCACGCCGGAGTTGCCGGCAAACTGAGTGCGGGCGCCGTTGATCAGCGCCAGCGGCTGGGCCGGTGGACGGATATCCAGCTGCTTGCCGACGGCGCCTTTCGCGCTGGCGGAAGGGATATCAAAATCACCGTTTTGCAGCGGCAGGATCATTCCTGCTGGCGCGTGCAGCTCGTTGATATCCGCAGCTTTGAGGTAAGATTCGTCGCCGCTGACCTGGCGCTTGTAGCGCTGATCGCTCGAACATGCCGCCAACAACATCACCAGCGACAGGCCAACCACTTTTGCGATTGCCGACTTTTGTACTGAGTAAGCCATTACTTCTCCCTAAATTTACAGCAGGCCTGCGTCTTTCAGTGCCTGCTCAACAACCGGACGACCGGCATCAGTCATCGGCGTCATTGGTAGACGCAGCGTATCGGTTGCAATTAATCCTAATTTTTTAGCCGCCCATTTTACCGGGACAGGATTAGGCTCAATAAATAGCTTCTGATGCAGAGGCATCAGACGCTGGTTAAGGCGGCGCGCTTCCCGGAAGTTGCCCTGCTGCGCAAGCGCGCAGAGCTCCGCCATTTCGCGCGCGGCGATGTTGGCCGTTACGGAGATAACGCCCCTGCCGCCCAGCTGCATAAAGTCGAGGGCAGAAAGGTCGTCGCCGCTGACCAGCACGAAATCGTCATCGACCAGCTCTTGGATCTGGCTAACCCGCGATAAGTTCCCGGTCGCCTCTTTGATTCCGATAATATTTTTGATCTTCGCCAGACGGCCTACGGTTTCCGGCAGCATATCGCAACCGGTACGCGACGGCACATTGTAGAGCATTTGCGGAAGATCGGTGCTTTCGGCGATGGCTTTAAAGTGCTGGTACAACCCTTCCTGGGTTGGACGATTGTAGTATGGGGTGACGGTAAGGCAGCCTACCACGCCGCTGTTTTCAAAACGATGCGTCAGCGCGATGCCTTCTGCCGTGGCGTTGGCGCCGGTACCGGCAATGATGGGAATGCGCCCGTCGGCCAGCTCCAGCGTCAGCATGACCACGTCACCATGCTCGTCGTGGCTTAATGTTGCCGATTCGCCCGTTGTTCCTACGGAGACAATTGCCGCTGTTCCGCTGGCAACATGATAATCAATCAGTTTTTTCAGACTTGCGCGACAGACGGACCCTTTGTCGTCCATCGGCGTAACGAGCGCAACAATACTTCCCGTAAACATTAGCCATCCCCTCCACAAACAAGTGCTTCATGGTACGTTTGACGGCCCACGAAAAGCAAGCGGGCAAGCCTGCCAGGCCCCTTGGCACAGGGTATTTTTTATGTTTACCTAAGAGTTATCACAATTGCTAATCACTGAGACGTACAGGAAGCATTATTTTGCCGCAGTCAGAGCAACATCACCTGGTTATTACCGCCGTGGGCGTCGACCGACCGGGGATTGTTAATACCATTACCCGCCACGTCAGCAGCTGCGATTGCAATATCGAAGACAGCCGCCTGGCCATATTGGGTGATGAATTCACTTTTATTATGCTGCTTTCAGGAAGCTGGAACGCTATCGCGCTGATTGAATCGACGCTGCCGCTGAAAGGCGCCGAGCTGGAGCTGCTGATCGTGATGAAGCGCACCACCTTTCGCGAAAGGCCGCCTATGCCCGCTACCGTCTGGGTGCAGATTGAAGTCACCGACTCCGCGCATATTATCGAACGCTTTACCGATCTCTTTGATTCCCATCAGATGCATATTGCTGAACTGGTCTCACGCACGCAACCTGCGGCAGAAAATCAGCCGCCTTTGCTCTATATTCAAATTACCGCGCACAGTCCTGCCAGCCAGGATGCTGCCATTATTGAGCAGGCGTTTAACAGCCTCTGTACAGAGTTAAGTGCACAAGGCACTATTAGCGTCGTCCAGTATCCACAGCATGATGAAAAAACGGAGAATAGTGATGAATCCACTGAAAGCCGGCGATCCCGCACCCGTCTTTAGCTTGCCCGACCAGGATGGCGAGCAGGTAAACCTGACCGACTTCCAGGGACAGCGCGTTCTGGTCTATTTTTACCCAAAAGCCATGACGCCGGGCTGCACCGTACAGGCGTGCGGTCTGCGCGACAGCATGGACGAGCTGAAAAAAGCGGGCGTGGAAGTGCTGGGCATCAGCACCGATAAACCGGAAAAACTCTCGCGTTTTGTCGAGAAGGAGCTGCTGAACTTCACGCTGCTGTCGGATGAAAATCATCGGGTTTGCGAGCAGTTCGGCATCTGGGGCGAGAAAACCTTTATGGGCAAAACCTATGACGGCATCCACCGCATCAGCTTCCTGATTGGTACCGACGGCAAAATCGAAAAAGTGTTTGATGATTTCAAAACCAGCAACCACCACGATATAGTGATGGACTATTTGCAATCGGCCTGATGGTGAAACGGGCGGTGTGATTACCGCCCATTGCGATAACGTTTTCTGATGTTAAAAATCGTAGTCATCCAGCTGTGCTTCAATCATTTTATTTCCATAATACCTTTTCTTTAATTTTTCCTTTTGTCTTCTGGCCTGGTCACAGACGGTTTCTACCTTCTTTTCTATCTCATTTTGGCGTGCCGCTGAAAGCGTACTGTCCCATTCGCCTGAAAAGTGCTGGCAATCTTCGGCGTTATCCAAAAATGCCTTCAAATCTTTGCGTACAGATGGAGGCTTATTGGCATACGAACAACCGCAAACAGTAAAATTAAAAACAAGAACAGCTAAGTGAGCTTTCATATTACCGCCCATCCGAGGACCAATGAGGTTTATCGCTTATACCACCACGGTATTTAATGACGCCAAATATTTTCCCCACCTCATGAAGTTCTTTATTCATGCCGTCTTTCGGAAATGATCTGATAGTTAGTGTTTTTTTATTATTGTCTTCTATTATTAACACCCCAGACCAGGAAATGGCCATATCAATAGCTTTCCCTTCCGTATGCCAGCTTCTTAACGATGGCGCAACGTTCAGGTTTGCCATGCCAAATGCTGCCATCATTTCCGCTGCTGCGGCCAGGCTCTCTGCCAAAAAACTCTTTTACCCAATGTTTTCCGCTTAATCTTTCCATAAAAATCCTTTTGAAGAAGAGTTAAAGGAAGGGCTTTAAAAAAACCTAAAACATTACGCTTCCTTCCACGGAAAAAAACTTTAATTCATTATCCCTTTGCGAAATAGCGACTCGATTATACAGAAAATAATTTCATGAATAGCGCAACAAGAATTAATAGATAAAGAGAGGAGATATTCTCTCCTCTCTTTATTACCTATTTAAGCCCTAAACGTTCAGAATTCAGTTCATCAGGCCAGGCATGAAGCACCGCTTTCACCAGCGAGGCCAGCGGAATAGCGAAAAATACGCCCCAGAAGCCCCACAGGCCGCCAAAGATAACCACCGACAGAATAATTACCAGCGGATGCAGATTCACCGCTTCGGAAAACAGCACCGGCACCAGAATATTGCCGTCCAGCCCCTGAATAATCAGATAAACGATAATCATCGTCCAGAAATCGCCGCCCAGCCCCCACTGCGCCAGGCCTACGCCAATAACCGGCACGGTCACGGCCAGCGCGCCTATGTAAGGGATCAGTACCGACACGCCAACCAGCACCGCCAGCAGCAGCGCGTAGTTCATGCCGATAGCCAGAAAACCGATCCAGCTCGCCACGCCGACCACCACCATTTCCAGCACTTTGCCGCGAATATAGTTGGAAACCTGCTGATTCATCTCCAGCCAGACCTGTCCGGCCAGGCCGCGATTACGCGGTAAAATGCGGCCGATCGCCGCCAGCATCTGCTCTTTATCCTTAAGCAGGAAGAACACCATCAGAGGCACCAGCACCAGGTAAATCGCCAGCGTCATCAGGCCCACCAGCGAAGCCAGAGAATAGCGCAGCAGCTGATCGCCGATACCGCTCAGCCTGGCGCGCAGGTTTTCCACCACGATATCGACCAGCCCGACATCTATCAGCGCCGGGAAACGCTCCGGCAGACGCGTGGCAAAGTGATACAGGCTGGTTAGCATCGTAGGCAGCTCGTGCGCTAAATTGATGCCCTGTTGCCAGGCGACGGGCGCCACGACCAGGATCAGCACCAGCACAATAGTGGCGAAGAAAATCAGTACGATAGTAGTGGCCCAGGCGCGCGAGCAGCCAAGCCGTTCCAGACGTACCGTCGGCCACTCCAGCAGATAAGCAACAACCAGCGCCACCAGCAGCGGCGCCAGCAGGCCGTTAAAGAAGAAAAGGATGCCGAAAGCGGCAAGCAGTATCGCCAGCAGCGCGATAGCCTGGGGATCGCTAAAGCGCCGGCGATACCACTGTAGTAGAAGATCCAGCATGGAAAAGTCCTGGCTTACTGAAGGAAGCCGCAGAGTCTACCTGAAAAAATGGCTGGCCGCGCGGCTTCCAGCGCCGGCCTCAGCCATACTGACGGTAAATCTCCTGCGCCGTTTCCTGCCATTGCCCGCTCACCACCACGCGGTTGCGTCCGGCATGTTTGGCGCTGTAGAGGGCGTCGTCCGCCTGTTTAAATACCTGCTCCAGCGGCATCTCGTCCGCGTTCCACAGCGCTACGCCAATCGACAGCGTCACGCATCCCACCGGGGCCAGCGCCAGCTGTTCAATTTTTTTACGCACGCGCTCGGCAATTACCGCCGCCATTTCCCGGTCCGCGCCCGGCAGGATCATCAAAAACTCTTCGCCGCCGTTGCGGCATACCACATCGGTCTGGCGCGAGCTTTTGCTCAGCTCCTGCGCCACGCTTTTAATCACGCTGTCGCCCACGTCGTGGCCCCAGCCGTCGTTGACGCGTTTAAAGTGATCGATATCCAGCGCCAGCACGGCAAAAGGCTGGCGCGTGGCGTAAAAATACTCCAGCACGGCGTGCAGGCCGCGACGGTTCAGCAAGGAGGTCATGGGATCGGTCTGCACCTCAAACTTCAGGCGACCAATTTTATCCTGCAGCAGGCCGAGGCCGGTGAGCATTGCCCGCTTGATCTGCGCCGCTTCGTAATACCAGGAGCGGATGGCGCCAATCTCCGTAGACGCGCCGGGCGCATCCATCTGGCTGGCGTTGTCCGCCAGCTGCCCCAGCGGCCGCGCGATCAGCCAGGCAAACAGCCAGGCTAACGCCAGCGTCAACAGCGCCAGCGGAACGGCGCGCTGCACCACCTGCAGCATCATGCTGGTAAGCGGCGTCAGCGTGGTGGGCGTCGGCTTCATCGCCACAATCATCCAGCCGGGCGTGGCAACCATTGCGTAGCCCGCCAGCATCGGCTCGCCGTTTTGCTTCGACACCTGCTGAGAGCCGTTATCCTGTTTCATCTCGTCGCTAATCAGCGGCGCGATTTTCTGCCCGATTAACGTGCCGTTTTGGTGATACAGCACGCGGTTGCCGCTGTCGACCACGTAAAGAGAAGAGCCGTCACGGTAGAACTGCTCGCCCAGTAGCTCGTTGAGAATACTCTTTTTCTTCAGGTAGATGGTGCCGCCAACAAAACCCAGATAGACGCCGTTGGGCGACCAGATAGGATAGGAGACGAACACCATTAAATTATTGGCGACCGACAGCGAAGGCTGGCTGACCAGCGGTTTACGCTCTTTCAGCGCCTGTCGGGTAACCGGCGTGGTCAGATGCACGCCTTTGAGCATCAGCGAGTCGGGAGAGATGGCTTTTACCCAGCCGTTGGCATCGACAATCACCGCCGAGTTAAAACTGTTGGTCTGCTCGCGCAGGCGCATGACTTCACGCTGCATCAGCGCGTCATCATTGCCGCCCTGTCCCAGCGTTTTGGCACTGAAAGCCAGCTGCGATTCCGCCAGCTGAAAAAACATTTCCGTGGTAGAGGCGAGCTTGGTCGCATAAACCCGGTTGGATTCCAGCGTATTTTCGATCAGCACTTCCCGCTGCACTTGCCGGGTGGCGTACAAAGAGTTGGCCAACGTGATGGCAATGCTGGCGAAGGCCAGCAGCATAATCAGCGTGCGCAAATCCAGCTTCAGACGAGGAAGCCTCATAGATTAGCCCCGAGGAAACATTTCATAGATGTCGCTTCTTTTTTTTAATTTGGTTTGGTAACGCGTCATGCCCTGGTGAAGCATGGAGTCATACAAGGAGTATCGTCAGCATTAGGAATAATCTTAGAGATTTTAACTCAATTTTTTGCAGATGGGCAGAGGTAACTGATAAGAAGGCGAATTCAGGCGACAGCGGGGGTAGCGTCCCGCACCGATAACGGGCGGGACAAAGATGGCTACATAGCGAGGAAAGCGTAACCCTGGTTTTCCAGCGTGGCGACCGTGGTCGGGCTGGAAAGTGCATGGGTAACGGAGGTATCAATCCACTCATGCTTAAAGTGATGGAAAGCCACTGACTGATCGCAGACGGAGACGTCCACGCCTTTAGCGCGCAGTTCGCTAATCAGCTTCAGATTAGGGTTATCCACGCCGAAGACTTTTTTATATTCCGCGTTATTTAACATTGCTGGCGTACCGTCGCCGGTCACCGAGACCACAAATTTAAGCTGCTCCTGCGGCACCCCGGAAGCAATATATAAATTCACCACGCGGGCAACGCGCTCCAGGCCAAGGTTAGGGACTTTAGGGCCATTTTCCGCTTTGGTTATCTGGAACACGACTTTATTGCTGTCGCCCACGGCCGGCTTATAAGCCGCATCCGCCTCATAATGAATTTTGCCGTAGCCATCGATAGCCGGCGTGCTCCAGAAGCCGTCAGGATCGTTATCCTGAACGCCGAAGTGCTGGCTGATTTTCTCTGCAATAGCCGGGGCGGAAGAGAAGCTGGCGCCAATAAAACCGGCCACGGCAGCGATTAAAACGTAAGACACAACAGGACGCATAGTATGCTCTCCAGAAAGCGTAACGAATCGGAAACGGAACAGAGGGAAGTGAAGTTATCGTGTAAATCTGACGCAAAGATTGAGTAAATTATTTCTTGCTGTAAATAAGCGCTACTCTGCTTTTATAAGTGCGGCACTGCTCGTCGGTTTTATTTATCTGTTTTATTTAAAAGCGAGATATATTTTTAATCAGAAAAAAGTGCCAGCGTATAAAAGCATTTCCTCCTCAACGCTTTTTATTATTCCTGCTGAGTCAGCCATGGTTCTTTGGCTAAGCAAAAAATTCTGATAAAGCCTGGAGCGGGATTATAAAGATAAACGCAAGGAAGGCCTGTGCAAGAGACGGCGAGAAGGATCGGTTTACAGCCATTTTTAGGAGTAAACCTAAACAATTTTCGTGCCATATTCAATTTTACTGAATAAATTTACCTGAATTTACTTAATAATCCGCTTTCCTGCCCCTGTGTGCCAGCAGGGCCTACGTTCAGTTTTTTTCGCTGACTTTAAGGTATGCTCGTCCGGCCCGGTATTTATTCATGCTTAGCGGCGTTTCCTTCCTTATCACCTCTGGTTAAGATAGCCGCTGAAGAGCGCCGTCCTGCAGAACCGTTAATCCTTCTGCCGGGCAATTGAGGACGTTATCAGAATAGGATTTTGCATGATTAACCGACTGAAAAGGTGCGCGCTGGCGTCGCTGATCCTGCTGCCCACGATAGCCGCGCAGCCTGCCAGGGCCGACATCAGCGATACTTTGCCGGATATCGGCACCACCGCAGGCAATACGCTTTCCGTTAATCAGGAACTGGCGATGGGGGATTTCTATGTTCGCCAGCTGCGGGCCAGCGCGCCGCTGATCAACGATCCCCTGCTCAATGACTATATCAACCAGCTGGGCCAGCGGCTGGTGGCGCACGCCTGGTCGGTCAAGACGCCGTTCCACTTTTTCCTGGTCAGCAATGACGAGCTGAACGCCTTTGCCTTTTTCGGCGGCAACGTGGTGCTGCATTCCGCCCTGTTCCGCTATACCGAAAACGAAAGCCAGCTGGCCTCGGTGCTGGCACACGAAATTTCTCACGTTACCCAGCGTCACCTGGCGCGCGCGATGGAAGAGCAGCAGCGTAACGCGCCGCTGACCTGGGTGGGCGCGCTTGGCTCCATTCTGCTGGCGATGGCAAACCCGCAGGCCGGGATGGCGGCGTTAAGCGGCACGCTGGCGGGCGCGCAGCAGGGCGTGATCAGCTTTACCCAGCAGAACGAGCAGGAGGCTGACCGTATCGGCATTCAGGTCTTGCAGCGCGCGGGGTTCGATCCCCAGGCGATGCCCAACTTTCTGCAAAAGCTGTCCGACCAGTCCCGCTTCGCCTCTAAGCCGCCGGAAATTTTGCTGACCCATCCCCTGCCCGACAGCCGCCTGGCCGATGCCCGCAACCGCGCCAACCAGATGAAGCCCGTCGTGGTGCAGTCGTCACAGGATTTCTATATGGCGAAAGTGCGCGTGCTGGGCATGTACGCGACGGGAAAAAACCAGCTTGGTGACGATCTGCTGGAAACATTGAGTAAAGGCAACACGCGCGAGCAGACCGCCGCGCAGTACGGCAAGGCCGTTCAGTTCCTGCAGGCGAAAAGCTATGACAACGCCCGACGCATTATCGCGCCGCTGCTGGCCGCTCAGCCGAATAACGTCTGGTATCTGGATCTGATGACCGATATTGATATCGGCCTGAAGCAGCCGCAGCGCGCTATCGCCCTGCTGGAAAAAGCCAAAGCATCCAGCCCGGTGGTACAGCTCAACCTGGCTAACGCTTACGTCGAGGCGAAGCAGCCCGCCAGCGCCAGCAAAATCCTTTATCGCTATACCTGGACGCATAAAGACGATCCCAACGGCTGGGATCTGCTGGCGCAGGCGTCGTCCGCTCAGGGGCTGACGGATGAAGAAGAGGCGGCGCGGGCGGAAAGCCTGGCGCTGAACGGCCAGCTGGATCAGGCGATCCGCAGCCTGAGCGACGCCAGCGCCGCCGTGCCGCTGGGCAGCCTCAAGCAGGCCCGCTACGATGCCCGTATCGATCAGCTGCGCTATTTACAGCAGCGTTTCCGTCAGTATCAGAAAAGGTAAGCGAATGATGTCGAACGTTGAGATTTACCATAACCCACGCTGCTCCAAAAGCCGCGAAACGCTGGCGCTGTTGCAAAGTAAAGGGATTGAACCGGAAGTCGTGCTCTATCTGAAAAATCCGCCGACTGTCGCCACGCTGGAAAGACTGCTCCTTCAGGCGGGCTTCAGCTCTGCGCGCAAGCTGATGCGCAGCAAAGAGGCGCGCTATCAGGCGCTGAACCTGGACGATCCCACGCTTAGCGAAGCGGATTTGCTGGCGGCAATGGTCGCTTATCCGGAGCTGATTGAGCGCCCGATCGTGGTGGCTAACGGCAAGGCGCGGCTGGGCAGGCCGCCGGAGCAGGTGCTGGCTATCCTTTAAAGATCCAGCGCCTCTTTCACGAAGGGAATGGTCAGCTTGCGCTGGGCGCTGATCGAGGCGCGATCCAGCTTGTCCAGCGTCATAAACAGCGTGCGCATTTCCCGATCCAGCCTTTTTAGCAGAAAGCGGCCGACATCTTCTGGCAGTTCAAAACCGCGCAGCCGCGCCCGCAGCTGGAGCGCCTGAAGCTTGTCGTCATCCGACAGCGGCTGCAAACGATAGATTTGTCCCCAGTCCAGACGGGAAGCGAGATCGGGCAGCTTCAGGTTCAGCTGGCGCGGCGGGCGATCGCCGGTGATCAGCAGACGGGTGCGGCCCGTTTCCAGAATACGGTTATAGAGATCGAAAATCGCCATTTCCCAGGGTTCGTCGCCGGCGATGCACTCGATGTTGTCGATGCAGATCAGCGCCAGCTGTTCCATACCGTCCAGTACTTCAGGCACGAACCAGGTACGCTTGTCGAGCGGCACGTAGCCCACGGCTTCGCCACGCGCGGAGAGTTCCGCACAGGCCGCGTGGAGCAGATGGCTGCGCCCGCCGCCTTCACGCGACCAGAAATAGAGATAGCTGCCGTGCTCCTGCTGTAACGCCCCTTGCAGCGCGGCGATCAGCGACGGGTTATCCCCCGGCCAGAAGCTGGCGAAGGTTTCATCATCGGGCAAATAGAGCGGCAGTGAGAGCTGTGCCGGAGTGTTCAGAAGCACCTCAGTAATGGGTCGAAATCCGGCGGCAGTTTATCACAGTTCTTTAAGGATTATGAAACGGGCAGCGCCGCTGCCCGTCAGATCTTTACTCGCGATCCTGCGGATCCAGAATGACCTCTTCCGGGCGGATCAGCGTAATCAGCCGGAAGATCAGGCTCAGCCCGATGCCGACGATAGTCGCCAGCGCCATGCCTTTCAGCTCTGCCGCGCCAATATGCACCGTGGCGCCGCTGACGCCGATGATCAGGATCACCGAGGTCAGGATCAGGTTCTGCGCCTTGTTGTAATCCACTTTGGATTCAATCAGCACGCGGATACCGGAAGCGCCAATCACGCCGTACAGCAGCAGCGACACGCCGCCCATCACCGGCACCGGCACCGCCTGGATCGCGGCGGCCAGCTTGCCAACGCAGGAAAGCAGAATGGCAAGAATAGCCGCGCCGCCAATCACCCAGGTGCTGTAAACGCGGGTAATTGCCATCACGCCAATATTTTCGCCATAGGTGGTGTTAGGCGTAGAGCCGAACAGGCCGGAAAAAATCGTCGAGACGCCGTTGGCAAACATCGAGCGATGCAGGCCGGGATCTTTCAGCAGGTCTTTTTTAACGATGTTCGCCGTAACCACCAGATGCCCGACATGCTCGGCGATCACCACCAGCGCCGCAGGCAGAATGGTCAGCATTGCCGCCCACTCGAAGCGCGGCGTGTAGAAGGTCGGCAGCGCAAACCACGGTGCCGCTTCAACCGATGACCAGTTTACGATGCCCATAAACCAGGAAAGCGCATAGCCGACCAGCACGCCGATCAGGATAGGGATAATCGCCAGAAAGCCGCGGAACAGCACCGAGCCGAAAACGGTCACCGCCAGCGTCACCATGGAAATCAGAATGGTTTTGCCGTCGACCGCCGCCCCGTTAGCCGGCAGCAGGCCGGCCATATTCGCCGCCACGCCGGCCAGCTCCAGCCCGATGACCGCCACGATAGCGCCCATCGCAGCCGGTGGAAACATCACATCCAGCCAGCCCGTTCCGGCTTTTTTCACAATCAGCGCCACCAGGCAGAACAGCACGCCGCAAAGGATAAAGCCGCCCAGCGCCACCTCGTAGCCCAGCGGCAGCAGCAGCAGCACCGGCGAAATAAAGGCAAAGCTGGAGCCCAGATAGGCCGGGATTTTCCCTTTACAGATAAAAAGGTACAGCAGCGTGCCGATGCCGTTAAACAGCAGCACGGTGGCCGGATTGATATGAAACAGGATAGGCACCAGCACCGTCGCGCCAAACATGGCGAACAGATGTTGGAAGCTGAGTGGGATGGTTTGCAGCAGCGGTGGCCGCTCGCTTACGCCGATAGCGCGACGCGTCATGGTGAGTTACCCCTTATTTTTCACAATAAAAAACCGACTCTCTGGTCGGCTTGATCGCTGGCAGTCATGATAAAACGCGGGTTGCAGGCCGATGCCCGGCACGGCCGTTGGGCAACGCGCGGCGATGCCGGACGCTGTCCGGCCCCGGACGGGCGGATAAAAAGGCCTGCGGCTTTATCATTTCGTACCGAAGATCTTGTCGCCCGCGTCGCCAAGGCCCGGAATGATATATCCTTTTTCGTTCAGTCCCTGATCGACGGAGGCGGTATACAGCTCCACGTCCGGATGCGCTTTTTCCAGCGCCGCGATGCCTTCCGGCGCGGCAACCAGCACCAGCACTTTAATACTGCTGCAGCCCGCTTTCTTCAGCAGGTCGATAGTGGCGATCATCGAGCCGCCGGTCGCCAGCATAGGGTCAACCACCAGCGCCATGCGCTCTTCGATATTGGAAACCAGCTTTTGAAAATAAGGCACCGGCTCCAGCGTCTCTTCGTCGCGATACACGCCCACGACGCTGATGCGCGCGCTGGGCACGTGCTCCAGCACGCCTTCCATCATGCCCAGGCCGGCACGCAGGATAGGCACAACGGTAATTTTTTTGCCTTTGATCTGGTCGATTTCCACCGGGCCGTTCCAGCCTTCGATAGTGACCTTTTCCGTTTCTAAATCCGATGTGGCTTCATAAGTCAGCAGACTTCCCACCTCCGAGGCGAGTTCACGAAAACGTTTGGTGCTGACGTCCTGTTCACGCATCAGACCCAGTTTATGTTTGACCAGCGGGTGTTTGACTTCCACGATCTTCATTGTTTTACTCCCGGAGTGTATGGCTGCAAAAAAAAATCGCGAGATTATAGCGCCATTTAGCAGCCAGTACCTATTACTTAATCCGACTTCTGCCGGATCCCTGCCATCCCCTTAAGGATTAGCGCAAAGTGAGCGCGGCGCAATGGTGGCGAAGATGAGGCTCGCAAACGTTTGCCTGCGCTGTTAGAATTGCCGCGCTTTATTACCAACCACCAACCGCAAACCGCGTGGGGATTTCGCAGTGACCGACAAAACCTCTCTCAGCTATAAAGACGCCGGTGTAGATATCGATGCTGGCAATGCTTTAGTCGACCGTATCAAAGGCGTAGTGAAAAAGACTCGTCGCCCGGAAGTGATGGGCGGACTGGGCGGTTTCGGTGCGCTTTGTGCGCTGCCGCAAAAATACCGTGAACCGGTTCTGGTTTCCGGCACTGACGGCGTCGGCACCAAGCTGCGTCTGGCCATGGACCTGAAGCGCCACGATGCCATCGGTATCGACCTGGTTGCGATGTGCGTAAACGATTTGGTGGTTCAGGGCGCCGAGCCGCTGTTCTTCCTTGATTACTACGCCACCGGCAAGCTGGATGTGGAGACGGCCGCCAGCGTGATCACCGGTATCGCAGAAGGCTGCCTGCAGTCCGGCTGCGCGCTGGTCGGCGGCGAAACGGCTGAAATGCCCGGCATGTATCACGGCGAAGATTACGACGTGGCGGGCTTCTGCGTTGGCGTGGTGGAAAAGTCGGAAATTATCGACGGCAGCAAAGTCAAAGACGGCGACGTGCTGATTGCGCTGGGTTCAAGCGGCCCGCACTCCAACGGCTATTCGCTGGTGCGCAAAATTCTGGCGTTCAGCAATACCGACCCGGAAACCACCCTGCTTGAAGGCAAGCCGCTGGCGGATCATCTGCTGGAACCAACCCGCATTTACGTTAAAAATATTCTCAGCCTGATTGAGCAGGTTGACGTCCACGCTATCGCCCACCTGACCGGCGGCGGCTTCTGGGAAAACATCCCGCGCGTGCTGCCGGACAACACCCAGGCGGTGCTGTCGGAGTCAAGCTGGCAGTGGCCTGCCGTGTTCGGCTGGATGCAGGAAGCGGGCAACGTCAGCCGCTTTGAAATGTATCGCACCTTTAACTGCGGCGTCGGCATGGTGATTGCGCTGGATGCCAGCGAAGCGGATAAAGCGGTAGAGCTGATGACCGCCGCCGGCGAAAAAGCCTGGAAGATTGGCGTGATTAAAGCCTCCGATGCCGAAGAGCGCGTGGTGATTAACGCATGAAGCGGCTCGTCGTGCTGGTTTCCGGCCAGGGGAGCAATCTCCAGGCCATTCTGGACGCCTGCCGGCAGGGACGGATCCACGGCAGCGTTGCTGCCGTGTTCAGCAACAAAGCCGACGCTTACGGCCTGACGCGCGCGCGCGAGGCGGGCGTGCCCGCCCATGCGCTGGCGGCCGCGCAGTTTGCCGATCGCGACGCCTTCGATCGCCAGCTGATGCTGGAAATTGACGCCTACGCGCCCGACCTGGTGATCCTGGCAGGCTATATGCGCATTCTGAGTGCGGATTTCGTGGCGCGCTACGCGGGCAGGATGCTGAATATCCACCCTTCCCTGCTGCCGAAATATCCTGGCCTGCACACGCATCGCCAGGCGATTGAAAACGGCGACGAAGAGCACGGCACCTCGGTGCATTTCGTTACCGAAGAGCTGGACGGTGGCCCGGTGATCCTTCAGGCCAAAGTACCGGTTTTTTCCGGAGATACGATCGATGAGGTCGCGGCGCGCGTGCAGCATCAGGAGCACGCTATTTATCCGCTGGTGGTCGGCTGGTTTGCGGATGGCCGCCTGAAAATGCAGGACGGCGCGGCCTGGCTGGACGGCGAGCAACTGCCGCCGGAAGGCTACGCCTGGGGCTAAAAGGGAAACCGGCGTTTCCCTTTTTTATTCAGCCATAGCGTCCCGTAATATAATCCTCTGTGCGTCGCTGGCGCGGCGCGGTAAAAATCCTGTCCGTTTCGTCAAACTCCACCACGCTGCCATGATGCATAAACGCGGTATAGTCGGATACGCGCGCGGCCTGCTGCATATTATGCGTGACCAGCACCAGCGTGAAATGCTGTTTCAGCGTGCTCATCAGTTCTTCAATCACCAGCGTGGAGATCGGATCGAGCGCCGAGGTCGGCTCGTCCAGCAGCAAAATTTCCGGTTCGATGGCGATGGCTCTGGCGATCACCAGCCGCTGCTGCTGGCCGCTGGAGAGCGTTAAGGCATTCTGCCAGAGGTTGTTTTTTACCTCTGACCAGAGCGCCGCCGCGCGCAGCGCGCTTTCCACCGCCTCGTCCAGCACGCGCCTGTCGCGTACGCCCTGAAGACGCAGCCCGTACACCACGTTTTCATAGATGGTTTTGGGGAACGGGTTTGGCCGCTGAAAAACCATGCCGACTCTTCTGCGCAGCGCCGCGAGATCCTCATTACCGCCCAGAATCGACTGCTGCTGCAGGCGGATATCGCCCGTAACCCGACAGCCGTCAATCAGATCGTTCATGCGGTTAAAGCAGCGCAGCAGCGTCGATTTACCGCAGCCCGACGGGCCAATCAGCGCGGTAATGCGGTTTTTGGGCACGCGTAGATCGATTGCCTTCAGCGCCTGTTTCTCGCCATACCACAGCGAAAGGTTCTCCACCTTCAGCGCGGTGTCCTGCTCGTTTGGCATTACGCTCTTCTCCATTAATTAATCAGCGCGCGGTAGCGTTCGCGCAGCCGGTGGCGCAGCGCCATCGCCAGCAGGTTCAGCGCCAGAATAATCAGCACCAGCAGCAGCGCCGTGGCGAAAACCAGCGGCCTGTCCGCCTGCGCGTGGGGATTCTGAAACGCCAGATCGTAGATTTGGAAGCCAAGATGCATAAATTTGCGGTCAAGATGCAGATAGGGGAAAACCGCATTCACCGGCAGCTCCGGCACCATTTTCACCACGCCAACCAGCATCAGCGGCGCGGTTTCGCCTGCCGCTCGCGCCACCGCCAGGATCAGCCCGGTCAGCATCGCCGGGATCGACAGCGGCAAAACCACATGCCACAGCGTTTCCGCCTGGGTTGCGCCCAGCGCCAGCGATCCCTGCCGCAGCGTCTGCGGAATGCGCGACAGCCCCTCTTCCGTGGCGACAATCACCACCGGCAGCGTCAGCAGCGCCAGCGTCAGCGACGCCCAGAGCAGGCCCGGCGTGCCGAAAGTGGGATCGGGCAACGCGTGCGCGAAGAAAAGCCGATCCAGGCTGCCGCCGACCAGCCAGACAAAAAAGCCCAGGCCGAACACGCCGTAAACGATGGAGGGCACGCCAGCCAGATTGACTACCGCGATGCGTACAAGACGCGTAAGAAAACCGTTGCCGGCATACTCATGCAGCCAGATCGCCGCCACCACGCCAAGCGGCATCACCACCACGGACATCAGCAGCACCATTAAAATCGTGCCGAAAATAGCCGGGAAATACGCCATCTTCGCCCAGGCTGCCGCCGGAAGCGCCGCTGACAAAATGCCACAGCTGCGAGCCAAAATGGCGCCACTTTTCGCCGTAGCTCATGGCGTTGGGATACCAGGCCGCCAGGATCTGCGTCAGCGGAATAAGATGCTGCGATCCCGTGACGTCGCGCAGCACCAGCACGGTGCCTTCGTTCTCCTGGCTCAGTCCGGTCAGCGCCTGCGCCTGCTGGCGAAACTGCCGCTGAAGCTCGGCGCTGTCCGCCTGCCAGATGCTCTGCGCCTGCGGCGTATAGCGCTGCTCCTGCTCCAGGCGCTGCCGTTTACGATCCAGCTGCTCCATTTCGCTGTTCAGCCGCGCCAGCGCCACATGGCGAATTTTTTCTGCCTGCCGCTGGCGCTGCCGCGTCTCTTTAATCCGCTGCTGTAGCACGCGCATCATATCGGCAGCCACCAGCGGCCTTCCGTTTTCGCGCAGGCCGTCAAACCAGCCGTAGGCCATACCGCCGACGCGACGTTGCAGGGCGATAACGTTGCCTGGCCGCTCCGTCGCGATAATATCGCTGCTGAGCAGGCTGTGAAAATCACTGTCGCTGAAGTCGCGGTTGCCGGTTTTAATCAGGTAACGCGTCACGTGTTCCGGCAGACTATCCGGCAGCGGCGCGCCGCTGGCCTCGAGACGCTCGCGCGGGACGCCCTGAGAGCTGGCGATTTCACCCAGCGTCTGCGGCGCATGATCCACCGTAAACAGCGTCACCGGCTGCGGCCAGAAGTAGCGCATGGCCGACCAGCCGAGCAGCGCGATCAGCAACAGAAACGCCAACAGGCTCAGCGCCACCGCGCCGCCGGTCAGCCATCGCCAGCGATGATTGCGGCTAACGGCGCTCATCCCTGCATTTCCTGCTGGCTGAAGCGCTGACGCAACCGCTGACGCACCAGCTCCGCCAGGGTGTTGACCACCAGCGTAAAGACCAGCAGCACCAGCGCGCTCAGAAACAGCACCCGATAATGGCCGCTGCCTGCAGCGGCTTCCGGCATTTCTATCGCCACGTTAGCGGAGAGCGTGCGTACGCCCTGTAACAATCCGCCTTCCGTCACCGGCGTGTTGCCCGTTGCCATCAGCACGATCATGGTTTCTCCTATCGCCCGGCCAAAGCCGATCATCAGCGCCGCAAAAATACCGGCGGACGCGCCCGGCAGCACGACGCGCGTTAAGGTTTGCCACTGCGTCGCGCCCAGCGCCAGCGATCCCTGCCCCAGCGACGGCGGCACGCTGAAAATGGCGTCCTCGGCCAGGGTGAAGATCAGCGGCACCAGCGCAAAGCCCATCGCCACGCTGGCGATCAGCAGGTTACGCTGCTGATAGCCGCCGCACAGGCTGTCGGCCAGGCTGACGCCCAGCACGCGATGTTCCAGCATCGGCAGCAGCCAGAGGCAGCCCAGCGTCACCAGCAGCAGCACCGGCAGTAAAATCCAGATTTCACGCCCTTCGTCGCACAGCCGCCTGCGCCATTTTTCCGGCAGCCGTTGTGAAACGTGGCTGCACAGCAGCAGCACGGCGGCCAGCGCCAGCGGCCACAGCAGCACGCCCGCCAGGCGATCCGCCAGCTGCGGCGCCAGCCACAGCCCGGCAATCAGCCCGATCACCACGCTGGGCAGCGCGCCCATCATTTCTATCGCCGGTTTTACCCAGCGACGCAGCGCGGGCGCCATAAACCAGGCCGTATACATAGCGGCGGCCAGCGCCAGCGGCGTGGCGAACAGCATCGCCAGTCCCGCCGCCTTCAGCGTGCCGACCACCATTGGCACCAGGCTGAACTTGCCCTGGTAATCGTCGTTGGCCGACGTGGACTGCCAGACGTAGTCCGCCTGCGGATAGTGCTCATACCAGACTTTTTGCCACAGATTGCGCCAGCTGATATCCGGCCAGGGGTTGCTAAGGTGATAATGCTGCCAGCTGCCTTGTCGCTCCACCAGCAGCCCGTCGCCGCGCGGAGCAAAGGCCGCGTTCAGCACACCGGGATCGAGCTGGCTGCGCAGCACCACGCCTTCCTGCTTGCTGGCGAACAGCTTAAATTCGCCCGCCGGGTTTAAGGTAGCGAACACGCGGCGATGCGCCTCGCTTAACAGCAGAGGCTGGTTGCTGGCGTGATAGAAAGCACGGATAGCGTTCAGATGCGGGCCGGTCGCGCTGGCGATATCAAACCACTGTGTGATGCTGTCGTGGTCAGCCATCAGCAGCGTGCTGCCCCCGCTGAGCTGGGCCAGCCGTTCCGGCTGTTGCAGTAAGGTGTGGGATTCGCGCAGCGTCAGACCGCCGTCGGTGATGCGCCAGACGCGCAGGCTGTTTTTGGCAAGGCCGTACAGCAGCCGTCCATCGGGCGAAATCATCAGCTGGCTGACGTCCGGCACGCTGACGCTGAAGCTTGCCGGCGCCTGTAGCGGCTGAAAGCGGTAAAGCGTGATCTGCGTGGCGCTGGCCTCGGCCACCAGCCAGCGGTTTTCCGCCGTCTGCGCCAGCGCAATAACCTTCGCGTCGGGATTGCCGCCCAGCGGCTGGTCGCCCAGCGGAAACTTCCAGCGCGGCTCCGCTTCGCTGAAGTCGGGCTGCACCAGCGTCAGGCCGGCGGCGCTTTTCAGCAGGACGCTGTCGTTATCCGTCGCAACGGCGACGCGGCCCTGCGCCAGCCATAGCGCAGGCACTTTCGACTGATTCATCAGCGAAAGGAATTCCGCCCTGCCCTGCGCGTCAATACGCCATCCCCACTGCTGCTGCGCGTCCATGCCCATTGCTACGGCCGGCTGGTCCTGATCCAGCGCAATGCGGCTAACGCTGCTGAGCGTCGGCGACGAAAAAAGCGGCACCACCACCCAGATCAGCCAGACGAACAGCAGCAGCATCACCAGCAAAATCGCCAGTCCGCAGGCCATCACCACGCGTCGGGTCAGCCGATCGATAAACTGCCGCCGCCGATCGTTATAATGTGCAGGAATGGGAATTGGGTTCATGCCAGTCTTCGCTATAAAATGCGCTTAAGCGCCTTATGTTGCCCGTATGTGGCTAATAAGACAATCGGGATTCGCCATAGACAGGGCTGTCATACTCTCGTCATAATGCCCCGAGACAATGCCTGGTTTTTTACAGGATCTGTGGAACGGAGTAAAAATGGGTCAGGAAAAGCTTTATATAGAGAAAGAACTAAGCTGGTTATCCTTTAATGAGCGCGTTTTACAGGAAGCGGCGGACAAATCCAATCCCCTGATTGAACGGATGCGGTTTTTGGGCATCTACTCCAATAATCTGGAAGAGTTTTATAAAGTCCGCTTCGCCGATCTGAAACGCCGCATTTTGATTGGGGAAGAACAGGGTTCGCCCGACACGCCGCGCCATCTGCTGAAAAAAATCCAGGCGCGCGTGCTGAAAGCCGATCAGGAATTTGACGGGTTGTATAACGATCTGCTGCTGGAAATGGCGCGCAACCAAATTTTTCTGATCAACGAACGTCAGCTCTCTCCCAATCAGCAAAGCTGGCTGCGGCACTATTTTAAACACGAGCTGCGGCAGCACATTACGCCGATCCTGGTTTATCCCGACACCGATCTGATTGAGTTTCTGAAAGACGACTACACCTATCTGGCGGTAGAGATTATTCGCGGCGAAAAGATTGACTATGCGCTGCTGGAGATCCCGTCTGATAAGGTGCCGCGCTTTGTCAACCTGCCGCCGGAAACACCGCGCCGCCGCAAACCGATGATCCTGCTGGATAACATTCTGCGCTACTGTCTGGGCGATATCTTCCGCGGCTTTTTTGATTACGATGCGCTGAACGCCTATTCGATGAAGATGACCCGCGATGCGGAATATGACCTGGTCACCGAAATGGAGTCCAGCCTGCTGGAGCTGATGTCTTCCAGCCTGAAGCAGCGCCTGACCGCCGAGCCGGTGCGCTTTGTCTATCAGCGCGATATGCCCGACGCGATGGTGGAGATGCTCAGCAAGAAGCTGAACATCAGCAACTATGACTCCATCGTGCCCGGCGGCCGCTACCATAACTTTAAAGACTTTATCGGCTTCCCGAACGTCGGCAAGGCCAATCTGGTCAACAAACCGCTGCCGCAGCTGCGCCACATCTGGTTTGACCGCTTCCGCAACGGCTTTGACGCCATCCGCAATCGCGACGTGCTGCTTTACTATCCTTATCACACCTTTGAGCACGTGCTGGAGCTGCTGCGCCAGGCTTCTTTCGACCCTGCCGTGCTGGCGATAAAGATCAACATTTACCGCGTGGCGAAGAATTCACGCATTATCGATGCGATGATCCACGCGGCCTATAACGGTAAAAAAGTCACCGTGGTGGTGGAGCTACAGGCGCGTTTCGACGAAGAGGCGAATATTCACTGGGCGAAACGCCTGACGGAAGCGGGCGTGCACGTGATTTTCTCCGCGCCGGGCCTGAAAATTCACGCCAAGCTGTTTTTAATTTCCCGTCGTGAAAACGGCGAGATCGTCCGCTACGCCCATATCGGCACCGGCAATTTCAACGAAAAAACGGCGCGGATTTACACCGACTACTCCTTACTGACCGCAGATGCCCGCATCACCAACGAGGTCAGACGCGTCTTTAACTTTATCGAAAACCCCTATCGCCCGGTGAGTTTCGAGCACCTGATGGTGTCGCCGCAGAACTCGCGTCAGATGCTCTATCAGCTGATTGATAACGAAATAGCCAACGCGCAGAAAGGCATTCAGGCCGGCATCACGCTGAAGATCAACAATCTGGTCGATAAAGGCCTGGTGGATCGGCTTTACACCGCCTCCAGCGTCGGCGTGAAGGTTAACCTGCTGGTGCGCGGCATGTGCTCGCTGATCCCCAATCTGGAAGGCATCAGCGATAATATCCGCGTGATCAGCATTGTCGATCGCTATCTGGAGCACGATCGCGTCTATATTTTCGATAACGGCGGCGACAAAAAAGTGTTCCTCTCCTCCGCCGACTGGATGACACGCAATATCGATTACCGTATTGAAGTGGCCTGCTGCATCCTTGACCCTATTCTGAAACAGCGGGTGCTGGATATTATTGGCATCCTCTTCAGTGATACGCTTAAGGCGCGCTTCGTAGACAAAGAGCTTAGCAACCGTTACGTTCCGCGCGGCAACCGCCGTAAGGTGCGCGCGCAGCTGGCTATTTACGATTACATTAAATCTCTGGAACAACCTGACTAACCACTATGCCAATATCCCAGAAAAGTACGCCCAAACCCCAGGAATTCGCCGCCATCGACTTGGGCTCAAACAGTTTTCATATGGTGATTGCCCGCGTGGTGGACGGCGCCATGCAGGTGCTCGGCAGGTTGAAACAGCGGGTGCATCTGGCCGACGGTCTGGATCACAACAACGTGCTGGCCGAAGAGGCGATTGAACGCGGCCTGAGCTGTCTGGCGCTGTTCGCCGAGCGTTTGCAGGGCTTCAGCGCGGCCAACGTTACCATCGTCGGCACCCACACGCTGCGCCAGGCGGTGAATGCGGAAGACTTTTTACGGCGCGCGGCGGACGTCATCCCCTACCCGATTGAAGTTATTTCCGGGCAGGAAGAGGCGCGCCTGATTTTTATGGGCGTGGAGCACACCCAGCCTGAAAAAGGCCGCAAGCTGGTGATCGATATCGGCGGCGGCTCGACCGAACTGGTGATCGGTGAAGATTTCGAACCCAAACTGGTGGAAAGCCGCCGCATGGGCTGCGTCAGCTTCGCCAATCTCTATTTCCCCGGCGGCGCCATCAGCAAAGAGAATTTCCGCCGCGCGCGGCTGGCCGCCACGCAAAAGCTGGAAACGCTCTCCTGGCAGTATCGCCTGCACGGCTGGCAGTACGCGCTGGGCGCGTCCGGCACCATCAAAGCCACGGTGGAAGTGCTCCAGGCGATGGGCGAGAAAGACAAGCTGATTACGCCAGAGCGGCTGGAGAGTCTTTATGACGAGGTGATTAAGCATAAGTCTTTCGACAGCCTGAGCCTGCCGGGCCTTTCCGACGAGCGTAAGGTGGTGTTTGTGCCGGGCCTGGCGATTCTCTGCGGCGTCTTTGACGCGCTGGCTATCCGCGAGCTTCGGCTTTCCGACGGCGCGCTGCGCGAAGGCGTGCTTTATGAGATGGAGGGCCGCTTCCGCCATCAGGATATTCGCAGCCGTACCGCGCAGAGCATGGCGAACCATTACGCTATCGACAGCGACCAGGCGCGGCGCGTGCTGGACACCACCGAACAGCTCTACGTCCAGTGGCGGGATCAAAATCCTAAGCAGGCGAATCCGCAGCTGGCCGCGCTGCTGAAATGGGCGGCGATGCTGCATGAGGTGGGGCTGACCATCAACCATAGCGGCCTGCATCGCCATTCGTCCTATATCCTGCAAAACACCAATATGCCGGGCTTTAATCAGGATCAGCAAACGCTGCTGGCGACGCTGGTACGCTGGCATCGCAAAGCGGTGAAGGTGGACGAGCTGCCGCGCCTGACGCTGTACAAGAAAAAGCAGTTTCTGCCGCTGGTGTTTCTGCTGCGGCTGGGCACGCTGCTGAACAATCAGCGCCAGGCGACTTCGACGCCCGATTCGCTGCTGCTGGAGACGGACGACGGCCACTGGACGCTGACCTTCCCCCGCGATTACTTTAGCCAGAACAATCTGGTTCAGCTCGATCTGGAACGCGAACAGAGCTACTGGAAAGAGGTGACCGGCTGGCAGCTGACGATCAAAGAGTCCGATGAATGAACCAGAAGCCCGACCATTACTACACCGAAAAGTATCAGCTTACCGCCCCGCACTCTGAAGTGGTGGCGGCCGTTAGTCAGATAGCGCCCGGCGGTCGGGCGCTCGATCTGGGCTGCGGCAGCGGGCGGAATTCGCTTTATCTCCATCTGAAGGGATTTGAGGTAACCGCCTGGGATCGCAATCCGGCGCGGCTTGAGCAAATTATTGCGGAAGAGCAGCTGAGCGGCATTCACACGGCGGTTAAAGATCTTAATGACGTGAGGTTTAACGGCGCTTACGAGCTGGTGCTCTCTACCGTGGTGATGATGTTTTTACAGCCGGAAGCCATCCCGCAGCTGATTGCCGATATGCAGGCCAGCACGGTACGGGGCGGCTATAACCTGATTGTCTCGGCAATGGACACGGAGGACTATCCGTGTTCGCTGTTCCCCTTCACGTTTAAATCCGGCGAGCTGAGCGAGTACTATCGCAAATGGCGGATCGTGAAATATAACGAGCATGTCGGCCAGCTGCACCGCACGGACGAGCACGGCAACCGCATCTCGCTGCGTTTCGCCACGCTGCTGGCGCAAAAAGAACGGGTGAAAGAGTAGCGGCTAGTCGGGCAGCCTCTGCGGAGGCGCCTCGTCCTTCTCCACCAGCGAATACAGCGGCTTTGCTTCGCCGTACAGCGCGCCCTGAAGGTAATCCACGCCCAGCTTGCGCAGCAGAGTGTCTGCCTCCTGCGTTTCCACATCCGCCGCCACAATCTGCATCTTTTTCAGCCGGGCCATAATGCAGGTTGATTCAATGATTTGATAATCCAGGCTGTTATTAAACATATTGCGGACAAACTCGCCGTTAAGCCGCAGCATATCCGCTTCGATCTGCTTTAACAGCGCGTAGCTGCCGTAGCCGTGGCCAAAGTTGCTGATAGCGACGCGGCAACCCAGATAGCGCAGCTGGTCGATGGCCCGATAGCCACCGCCGTGCGGCGTCAGCATCGGCGACTCTTCCACGTAAAAGATCAGCTGCCACGGCTCAACGCAGTAATCCTGTAACATCGCCTGTATCTCTTTCGCCAGCCCCGGCCTGCACAGGCTAAGGGTGAAAAGCTCCGTCGCAATGCGGATCCCGGGCAGCCTTGTCCGATGCTGGTTGATAAAAGAGAGGATCTGGCGCAACCGCCAGCAGTCCAGCTCCCAGGTTAAGCCGAACTCGTTGATGACCGCATAAAACTCTGTTGCCGGTACCGGTTCGCGATGGTCGTTTTCCAAAGCAAGCCAGACCGCGTGATAGTCGTCGCCGCGCACGCCGCAAATTCTCTGCGCAATCAGCTGGAAACCGTTGGATTTTAGCGCCTGCTGGATGGTATTCAGCAGCGCGATTTTTTTGCTGATGCGGTACTGCACCGGCTGCGTCATTTTCTGCTGCAGGTTCTCCGTTATGCCGCTGGTCAGCGAGAGCTCCGCCATGCCGCTCAGCTCGCCGAGCAGCTCATAAAGATGATTGACCGGCGGCAGGACGCTGCAATAGCTGACGCCGATACCGGGATGCACCGGCAGGCCGTCCCAGCTCAGGCAGTAATCTTTCAGCCGGGCCGTGATCTTTTCAATCCGCGCCAGCTGCCCGCTCCCTTCCAGCCGCATCACTAAATCGAAGCCGGGGAGCTGATAAACGTCTTCCTCCGGCTGAAGTTCAGGCTTCAAATGGGCGGCCAGGCTGCTTTTATAATGAATACGCAGGCGCAGTCCATAGATACGGCTCAGGCGATCCAGATCGGGGATAGTCAGAAAGCAGAGCGTGGAGCCGGGGCTGTTTGCCAGCGCCAGGCTTAGCGCGCGCAGATTAGGCAGATTCATGACGGGATCGTTTAACGCCGCCGCTTTGGTTCTGGCCAGCGTGCGGCGCTGGCGCGTGGTGATAGCCGCCATCAGCAGCAGGCTAAGGCTGAACACCAGCAGGTTGGCTGAAATAACCGCCAGCTGATAAGGCCCGGTATCCGGATGAAGAAAACGATCGCGCAGCTGATAAAGCACCATCAGCAGCAGCGCCCAGAGCAGGCCGGTAAAAAGATAGCCGAAACGCATCGCTGCCCAGAGCATTAAAGGCAGCATCAGGGGCAAACCGTATTCGGTGGCCAACAGATTCTGCCGGCCAGGCGCGACCTGTAGCAGCATGGTCAACAGAAACGCCAACAGCAGCGTCCATACCACGCCTTCCGTTTTGCTGACCTCGGGTGAAAACTGCTGGCGAAGGCGAAAGATCGTCAGCCGCAGATAGCCCGGGCTGCGCAGGCTGCGGACAACCAGATAGCAGACCGGCACCATAGTGACGCAAGCCAGCAGCACGGACTGAAAATTCAGCAACGTATGCAGCGAAAACGGTTCCCAGGGGAAAATCGAGCCTTTTAGCGGCACAAGGCCTGCCGTCGCCAGCCCCTGCATCATAAAAACAAACAGCGAGGGGATAAAAAAAGCCAGCCAGAACAGCCTGTTGGGCATCAGGCGCAGCTCGC
This sequence comes from Erwinia sp. TECH1, assembly GCF_054057575.1. Lineage (NCBI taxonomy): Bacteria > Pseudomonadati > Pseudomonadota > Gammaproteobacteria > Enterobacterales > Erwiniaceae > Erwinia > Erwinia sp. TECH1. The sequence goes on from NZ_JBSRZK010000001.1 coordinate 3,521,240, forward strand.
CATAGCTGACGCCCCAGCGCCGTTTCACCTGAAGCCGGTAGCCGCTCCAGCCGCTTAACAGCACCAACAGCCAGGTAGCGGCGATCGCCGCCGCAGGCCCGGGCGCGTAGCGGTTAAAATAGTAGAGGCTCAGCCCTGTTGCTATCCCCGGAAAAGCCTTCCAGTCATACACCAGCAGCATCGCTATGATCATAGCCAGCGGCAGATAGATCAGATAAACGTAGCCATCCAGCATCCAAAGGCGCACCGAAAGCTGCGTGGTGAGCGGCATCAGAATAGCCGGCAGAATAAGGGCTAGCCCCCAGGGGCTTTGACGGAAGCGGTTAAGGCGGGCCGTGATGATCATGATACTCGCTGGATAACAGGGCGATCACGCCCGAACAGGATAGGCCGGAGCAGACCGGCGCTGGCGTATCCGCAATACTATGCATATTCCTCCGGCTAAAATTGATCTTCATCATTTTCAGTGCTTTTCTCTGCCAGAATCTCGCTGCCGTCAGGGAAGCTGAGAGGTAAACCCGCCGCGCCGCGCGTCTGAACAAAGCCCTCTCCTTCGGGCGATCGGCATTGACCTGGCAGCCGCGCTGTGTCTAAATTGTGCAATTGCCTACGGGCTAACTTCAGGAAACTTGCGTGAACCGCGCCATGCCATTCAGAAAACAGCGTAAAACAAGCCGTATGACCCGGATCGTTTTGCTGGTCAGCTTTATTATCCTGGCAGCACGCCTGCTTTATGTGCTGCCCGGGGCTATCGAACACCACAAACAAAAACAGCAGGAAACGACGGTCTCTGCCCCCGGCGCTAAATAGCAGCCTGGCAGCCTGAAAAAGTGCAACTTATTCCGTTCATCCGCCCAAATTAAGCAATACTTACTTCTTTGTCCGCTTTTGCCAGACACAAGGGAATTTTTATGTCTGTAGCTCAGTCACATGCTCAGCAGCTTGCTGAAATCCGTAACCGTATACTTAATCTTCTGCTCAACGACAACGACCTCGTGGATACGCTGCTCCGCAAACCGCTGAAACAAAGCGAAGCCGAAGCTGCAGCGCATCAGGAGCAGGTGCAGGAGCTGAGAGACTATCTGCCGCTGCTGCACGCGGCGGATATCGCCGACCTGCTGGAAGCGCTGCCGGAAGAGGAACGCCAGGCGCTCTGGCAGCTGGTCGGTACCAACCGACGCGGCGAAGTGCTGGTCGAAGCGTCTGAAAACGTCTGGGAAAGCCTGATCGAGGAGATGAGCGATCGCGATCTGCTCCAGGCGATCGAACCGCTGGATATTGATGAACAGGTTTATCTCGCCAAGTATTTATCGCGTGATTTAACGGGCCGGCTGCTGACCTCGCTCGATCCGGCGCAGCGTTCACGCGTGCTGGAAGTGATGGATTTCGACCGCGACCGCGTCGGGCGCATCATGGATTTTAAGCTGGTTACCGTACCGGCCGACATCAAGCTTGCAACCGTACAGCGCTATCTGCGACGGAAGAAAGTGATGCCGGAAGGCACCGATAAGCTTTTTATTACCGACGAAAACAATATGCTGCTGGGCGAGCTGACGCTGATGGATATTCTGCTGAACAAGCCCGGCAAGCGGGTTTTCGAGGTGATGAACGACAGGCCGGTGACCTTTCGGCTGGATGACAAGGCTGAAGACGCGGCGGGCGCGTTTGAGCGTTACGATCTGATCTCTGCCGCCGTTATCGATGCCAAAGGCAAGCTGATGGGGCGCGTCACCATCGAAGACGTTATCGACCTGGTTAACGAGGCGAACGACAGCAATATTCGTAAGATGGGCGGCGTAAACCCTGACGAGGACGTTTTTGCCCCGGTCAGGAAAGCGGTACGCACTCGCTGGACATGGCTGGCGGTTAACCTCTGTACAGCCTTTGTCGCCTCACGCGTGATCGGCCTGTTTGAGGATACGATTTCCCAGCTGGTGGCGCTGGCGACGCTGATGCCGATTGTAGCCGGGATCGGCGGCAATACCGGCAATCAGACCATTACCATGATCGTGCGCGCGCTGGCGCTGCATCAGGTCGAACCGGGCAACTTTTCGTTTTTGATCGCGCGCGAACTGGGCGTGGCGTTGATTAACGGCCTTTGCTGGGGCGGTATTATGGGCGGCGTCACCTGGGCGATGTACGGCAATCCGGCGCTGGGCGGCGTCATGATGCTGGCGATGGTGCTGAATCTGCTGCTGGCGGCGCTGATGGGCGTCCTTATTCCGCTGATTATGACCAAACTAAAACGCGATCCGGCAGTCGGCTCCAGCGTACTGATCACCGCGCTGACCGATACCGGCGGCTTTTTCATTTTCCTGGGTCTGGCGACGATTTTTTTACTGCATAAATAACGGTATCGTCCGGGGCGCGCGCGCAAAGCCTGTTCACTTTGTACCCGCGCCCCACGGCCACTCTTTTATCCTCGCCCGACATCCTCTGAACAGACGCCACGCTGCCAGGACTTTAAGATTTGTAGTTCGCTTACCTGAAGATTATCCGCGATACCTGGACGCCAAAATCCGCGTTCGGATTGGTAACCGAGTCGCCAGCCCGCTCCTGGAAAACAGCAACGGCAAGATCTCTTCTTTTCGGCATACGAGAGATATCGGCCTCGGCCAACGCCGCCGGGATCTCATCATAGTGCAAATCCGTGCAGTAAACCGGCGAGCCAGGCTGCTGACGCCAGGAATCCGCCAGGCTGCCGGCGTCAAAAGCATCGAAGCCGGTATCATTCACCAGACGCATAATCAGCTGCCGACTCGCCTCATCATCGCCGGCAACCGGTATCGCAATGCGATCCGCCGCGCCTTGCGGCATGCCCTTTTCGGCAAAAGATCCCGAGCCGATGGCGTTCCAGGCTTTGATCACGGGTCGACCGATCTGCTCTGACACCCACAGGCTTTCTGGCTGGCCATTTTCGATAGCGTCGATTTTCAGATCCCGGTGCGGATAATAATTGGAGGTATCCGCCACCACAACGCCGGAAGGCAGCGCGCGAATAAGCGGCGCCACGTCCGGAATGCGGACGAGCGGAATAGAAAGGATCAGGACGTCAATATCGTTAACGGCCTCTTCTGTTCTTACCGCCTGGGCGCCCGTGGCAAGCGTTTCTGCCTCGATGGTTTCCGGCCCGCGCGAGTTGGCGACCTTCACCTGGTGCCCGGCGGCGGCCAGCTTACGGACCAGGGTTTTGCCTATATGACCTGTACCGAGAATACCGATTTTCAAAGGGGATGAAGGGTTCATGGTTCTCTCCTGTCTTATTGGCTGCCGCTCGGGGCAGCGTTCTCCAATACGGCGTGTCTTTGGCGATATCTACAGCCCGAACGCCGTGATTATTGTCATTGTGCAAACGGCGTTATGCCGTCACTGCCCGGTTGCGGGCAACGATATGCTCGTGGGTCAGCGGTTCGCTGGCAGACATAAACTCTTTCAGCAGCGCCTCGCGGTTTACGGGGGCACGTTCTTTATCTGCCGCCAGCAGCGCCTTCTTCAGCGCCGCTGCGCTAAGTTCTGTACAGTAGGCTGGCGTACCGGGCTGCTGACGCCAGGACTCCGCGAGGCTACCGGCATCCACGGCATCAAACCCGGTATCGCTGACCAGCGCCATCGCGATGCGTTTGGCTGTTTCATCATCGCCAGCGACCGGAATGGCAATCCGTTCGGTTACGCCCACAGGCATCCCCTTGTCAGCCAGGGTAGCCGCCAGCACGGCATTCCAGGCTTTGATAAGCGGTCTGCCTGCATGCTCGCTGGCCCAAACGCTTTCCGGCTTACCTTGCGCGAGAGCGGGAATAGCATCATCCCGAAACGGATAGTAGTTAGAGGTATCGATAACCGGTACGCTGGCCGGCACGATTTTCAACAGTTCAGCCAGACCCTGGTGAGCGGTAAAGGGCGTTGACAGGATAACGGCGTCGGCGCCTTTGACGGCCTCTTCCCGCGTCACCGCCGTTGCGCCAGCCTTGCGGGCGACCTCGGCGATGGTTTCCGGCCCCCGTGAATTTGCCAGCCTGACGCTATGGCCGCAGGCAGAGAGTTTGGCTGCCAGTGTGGCGCCGATATTTCCCGCGCCAATAATGCCGATATTCATAAATGTCTCCTGATTGCTGAGGGGTTATTCGGCTGCCGGATGGGCAAAGTCATTGAGCGTGTCGCGTAGCTGAACCAGCCCTGCTTCCGTCAGTTTGCAGGCCGACCTGATTTGATCGGTCACGGCCCACAGGGTGTCACGCAGCGCCTCTCCGCTCTCTGTCAGCGTGACCAGCACCCGACGTTCGTCTTTTGGATCGCGTCGGCGGGATACTTTCCCCGCCGCTTCCAACCGCTTCAGGAGCGGCGTAATGGTGCCCGTATCCATCCCCAGCCTGCCGCCCAAATCCCCTACCGATCGGGGCGTTCCGTTAAACAATTCCAGCATCACCAGATACTGCGGGAAGGTCAGCCCCAGCGGATCGAGGAAAGGTTTATGCATCCGGTTCATCCTGTTTGCCGCCCCGTAAAGGGCAAAGGAAAGCTCGGTGCCTATTTCCCGGCGTTGTTTGTTAATGGTCATCTCGTAATATCTGTTGGTTGATTATCTAGTGCACTAGATAATCCTGGCAGATTTTCCTGTCGCTTGCAAAAGGATCGCCAGGTAATTTGTGCGCTGTTGCTTCAGAACGGCCATAGTTGTCGCGGTATTTGCTTGATAGTAAAGGCATAGTGCGCTGGAAAGGCAGGCTGATTCAGCTGCGATCCTGATCGAAACGCCCCGGCACACCCTCACTTTCAGGTTGGCCCAATCTCATCGCTTATTGACCATCGGGCTACTCACGCCTCGCTGTTTATCCTCCCTATACTGCTTCCGTACCTGCTTAAAAGCCTTTCGCTACGCGGAAAAAGACTACAGAAGGAAGAAACGATGAAACTGACGCAAATCCGTAACGCCACGCTTATTCTTGAATATGCGGGGAAAAAATTTCTTATCGATCCTATGCTGGCGGACAAAGAAGCCTGGCCGGGCTTTCCCGGAACGGCACGTCCGCATCTGCGTAACCCGCTGGTGGCGCTGCCGGTTGCCGTGGATACCCTGCTGAACGTCGATGCGGTGATCGTGACCCATACCCATCCCGACCACTGGGACGATGCGGCGCAGCAGCTTATTCCTGACGACAAGCTTATTTTTACCCAGCACGATGCTGATGCCACGCTGATCCGCAGCCAGGGCTTTACCAACGTTCGCGTGTTGACGACGGAAAACAGCTATGAAGGCATTACTATCATTAAAACGGGCGGGCAGCACGGCAGCGATGAAGCCTATGCAAACCCGGAAATGGCTGCCATGCTGGGTGATGCCTGCGGCCTGGTGTTCCGCCACGCCGATGAAAAAGTGCTGTATATCGCCGGCGATACTATCTGGGTGAAACCCTATGAGGAAAGCCTGCAAAGCCACCGGCCGGACGTCGTGGTGCTTAATGCCGGTTTTGCTCAGGTCGACGGTTATGGCGCCATTATTATGGGCACCAAAGATATCCTGCGTACTCACCAAATGCTGCCGGAGGCGACGATCGTGGCTTCGCATCTGGAAGCCGTTAATCACTGCGTGCTGACCCGCGCGGAAATCCGTGAGTTTGCTCAGCAAAAAGGTATGCAACAGAGCGTGTGCGCGCCTGAAGATGGCGAAACGCTGGTATTCTGATGCTTTTGGGGAACCTGCTCAGTTCGGCGGGTTCCCAGCCCAGTCAGGAGAAAAAACGTGACCGTTCCTGTTGTTGCCGTGATTGCCACTGCCGGAGTCAGCACCTTTCACTTTTCCGTCCCCTGTATCGTTTTCGGCAAGGCGCTGCCCGAGCCGGATCGCTTCGATCTGCAAATCTGTGCGGAAACGCCCGGCAACGTTCTGTCCGATATTGGCCTGTTTATTAACGTAAAACACGGGCTGGCGCTGCTGGAAAAGGCCGATATTATCGTGGTGCCTTTCTGGGATCGTCCGGAAGAGAAACCCTCTCCGGCGCTGCTCAGCGCGCTAAAAGCAGCCTGGCGGCGCGGCGCAGAGGTGGTGGGATTATGTCTGGGCACCTACGTGCTGGCCTATGCAGGACTGCTGGAAAACCGACGCGCGGCTACGCACTGGGAATATGAAAAAGACTTCACGGAACGCTTCCCGCAGGTGCATCTTGATACCAACGCGCTTTATATCACTGATGAACGCCTGACCACTTCCGCCGGGACGGCTGCCGGCATCGACTGCTGCCTGAGTATCGTGCGCGATCATTATGGCAGCGTGTTAGCCAACAAGGTCGCCAGGCGCATGGTGATGCCGCCCTATCGGGAAGGCGGACAGGCGCAGTATATCGAGCGTCCCGTCCCGGAAACCACTCGCGATAATGCGATTAACGAACTGATCGGCTATCTGCGCAGAAACCTCGAAAGACCGCACACTATCGATTCGCTGGCGGCCTTTTGCAATATGAGCCGCCGCACCCTGACCCGCCACTTTTTTGCCGCTACCGGCCTGACGCTGAGCGACTGGCTGATCAGCGAGCGGCTTCAGCGCAGCCAGGTGCTGCTGGAGTCGACGGATCACAGTATTGAGGTGGTGGCAGCCATGTCGGGATTTCAGTCGCCGGTATCGTTCCGACAGAATTTTAAACACCGGTTTGCCGTCAGCCCCAGCGAATGGCGTCGGGCCTTCAGAGGGCCGGACGCGCTGCTGTAGAGAGCAGGATGCCGCTGATGAGAAGCTGTTGCGCGCGCCTGCAAAGCTCTGGTTATGGCAGCGATAACGGCGACTTTCCGCTACGCCAGCGGGTAGCCGATGGCGTTAGCAGTATGGCGCTACTCCCGCCCGGCAGGACAAGATAATAAAGTCCAAATTGGGTCAACGATATGGCCTGCAACTTATCCATGCCTTGTTTGTTCGTTAATTAAACGGTAACGTCAGGAATCAACACGTATAACCGTTGCTTTACTCATCCGCATCCACTAACCAACAGGTGCTTTATGGATCACACCACCCGGCAATATCGGGACGCTGTCCACCCTTATCAGCGTAGCGCGCGCTAACGCCTGCGCGTAAACCCCCTTTCCCGCCCGGCAGGGTTTGCAAGATAGCGGCTCACGCCATAGCCTGCGGGAATGGGCTTCCATCCGCGACACACTGGCCCACACCTCTATGCAAGGAATCAAACGATGACCAGTCCTGTAGAGTCCTTCCCCATTCACATTCCCCAGACGCAGCTTGACGATCTGGCCCAGCGCCTGGCGCAAACCCGGTGGCCAGATCCGGAAACCGTAAGCGACAACAGCCAGGGGCCGAAGCTTGAACGTCTTCGCGCTCTGGTAGCGCACTGGCAAAAAGACTATGACTGGCGCGCCACTGAAACCCAGCTCAACCAGTGGAACAGCAGCCGCACTGAGATCGACGGCCTCGGCATTCACTTTCTGCATATTCGCTCGCCCCATTCTGACGCCCTTCCCTTGCTGATGACCCACGGGTGGCCAGGCTCTGTTCTTGAATTCAGGGCAATGATCGGCCCGCTTACCGACCCTACGGCCTATGGGGGGCAAGCCAGCGATGCGTTCCATTTGGTTATCCCTGCGCTACCGGGTTTTGGTTTCAGTGATAAGCCAACTTCCCCGGGATGGGGCGTGGGTAAAACCGCCAGCGCCTGGGTGCAGCTAATGGCGCGTTTGGGCTATGGCCAGCGCTGGGCTGCCCAGGGTGGAGACTGGGGATCGGCCGTGACCACCGCTCTGGGGCATATGCGCCCGCCAGGCCTGGTCGGCATTCACCTGAACATGGTGATGTATCAGCCGACCCAGGATGAAATCGCGCAGGCCACCCCTGAAGAGCAGCGCATGCTGGCTGATGCGCAACGCTACGACCAGGAGCTTTCGGGCTATATGAAGGTGCAAAGCACCCGGCCGCAGTCGGTAGGTTTTGCCCTGGCAGACTCCCCCGTGGGCCTGGCCGCATGGATATACGCGCTATTTCAGGACGCCTCCGACAGCGGCGGCGAGCCTGAGCGGGCAATCGACATCAACGCCCTGATCGATGACATCATGCTGTACTGGCTGCCTAACGCCGGCCCAAGCTCGGTCCGCTTCTACTGGGAAGGAATACGTGAAATGCAACAGCAAGGTCCCGCTTCTGCCATCCCCACCCCTGCGGGCGTGAGCATGTTTCCGGGCGAGCTGCTTCGTCTCTCACGGCGCTGGGCGCAGGCGCGTTTCGAGGATTTGAGGTTCTTTGCGGAAGCTGAGCACGGCGGCCACTTTGCCGCGATGGAAAACCCGGCAGTGCTTACCGACCATGTGCGTGAGACTTTTCGCTTGCTGCGTTGAGCGGACAAGCGTGCCTGATACCCTGTCAGCATTAACTAACTGAACAGGGTTTCGAGGGGCTTTTCTGATGAGGCCTGCACTGCGCACCAAAACGATTGATGACGCAGAAAAACCACCGCCTGTTTTTATTCCAGGTATAAAAACAGGCGGTTAACTACAGTACTATTCCCACTCGATCGTCGCCGGCGGCTTGCCGGAGATATCGTAAACCACGCGGGAAATACCGTTGATTTCATTGATGATGCGGTTAGAGACGCGGCCCAGGAACTCATAAGGCAGGTGCGCCCAGTGCGCGGTCATAAAGTCGATGGTTTCTACCGCACGCAGCGAAACCACCCAGTCATACTTACGCCCGTCGCCCATCACGCCTACTGAACGTACAGGCAGGAACACGGTGAACGCCTGGCTGACCTTGTTATACAGATCGGCCTTGTGCAGCTCTTCGATAAAGATCGCATCGGCGCGACGCAGCAGATCGCAATACTCTTTCTTTACTTCGCCCAGCACGCGCACGCCCAGACCCGGTCCAGGGAACGGATGACGGTAAAGCATGTTGTACGGCAGACCAAGCTCCAGGCCGATTTTACGCACTTCGTCTTTGAACAGCTCACGCAGCGGTTCAACCAGGCCCATCTTCATCTCTTTCGGCAGGCCGCCCACGTTGTGGTGCGACTTGATAACGTGCGCTTTGCCGGTAGCAGAAGCGGCGGATTCGATCACGTCCGGATAGATGGTGCCCTGCGCCAGCCACTTCACGTCTTCCAGCTTCAGCGCCTCTTCATCGAACACTTCCACGAAGACGCGGCCAATGATTTTTCGCTTGGCTTCCGGCTCGTCGACGCCCGCCAGCGCGTCCAGGAAACGTTTTTCGCCTTCCACGTGGACAATGTTCAGGCCAAAGTGATCGCCGAACATCTCCAGCACCTGCTCCGCTTCGTTCAGGCGCAGCAGGCCGTTGTCGACGAATACGCAGGTCAGACGATCGCCGATGGCGCGGTGCAGCAGCATCGCGGTCACGGAAGAGTCCACGCCGCCAGACAGGCCCAGGATCACCCTGTCGTTGCCCACCTGCACGCGCAGACGCTCAACCGCGTCTTCGATGATTTTTGCCGGCGTCCACAGCGCTTCACACTGGCAGATATCCAGCACAAAACGCTCCAGCATCCGCTGGCCCTGACGCGTGTGCGTCACTTCCGGGTGGAACTGCACGCCGTACAGGCGCTTCTCTTCGTTAGCCATAATGGCGAACGGACAGCTTTCGGTGCTGGCAACGGTCACAAAATCGGACGGGATAGCGGTAACTTTGTCGCCGTGGCTCATCCAGACGTCCAGCAGCGGTTTGCCGTCCGCGCTCAGGGAATCTTCAATGCCGCGAGTCAGCGCGCTGTCCACGCCAACTTCTACCTGCGCATAGCCAAACTCGCGCTCGCTGGAGCCTTCCACCTTGCCGCCAAGCTGCAGCGCCATGGTCTGCATCCCGTAGCAAACGCCGAATACCGGCACGCCCGCGTTGAAAACGTATTCCGGCGCGCGCGGGCTGTTGTGTTCGGTGGTGCTTTCCGGGCCGCCGGAAAGAATGATGCCGTTTGGATTAAACTGGCGGATCTGCTCTTCAGTGACGTCCCACGCCCAAAGTTCACAGTAGACGCCCAGCTCGCGCACGCGGCGTGCCACCAGCTGCGTATACTGCGAGCCGAAATCAAGGATCAGGATGCGGTGTTTATGGATATTTTCCGTGGTCATTGGGCTATTCCAGAGCGATAAACAAATACAGGGATTAAGTAAAATGCCCGGTCAGCGCCGGGCATCGGGCCGGGTTATCAGGAACCCATGCGGTAGTTTGGCGACTCTTTGGTAATGGTGACGTCGTGCACGTGGCTTTCGGTGATGCCCGCGCCGCTGATGCGAACGAATTCCGCTTTGGTGCGCAGAGCTTCGATGGTGCCGCAGCCGGTCAGACCCATACAGGAGCGCAGGCCGCCCATCTGCTGATGTACGATCTCTTTCAGACGGCCTTTATAGGCCACGCGACCTTCGATACCTTCCGGCACCAGCTTGTCCGCCGCGTTATCGGTCTGGAAGTAACGGTCGGAAGAGCCTTTGGACATCGCGCCCAGCGAGCCCATGCCGCGATAGGATTTGAACGAGCGGCCCTGATACAGTTCGATTTCGCCCGGCGATTCTTCGGTGCCCGCCAGCATAGAGCCGACCATCACCGCGCTGGCGCCAGCCGCAATCGCCTTGGCGATGTCGCCGGAGAAGCGAATGCCGCCGTCGGCGATAACAGGAATACCGGTACCTTCCAGCGCGGCGACCGCGTCAGAAACTGCAGTGATCTGCGGCACGCCCACGCCGGTGACGATACGGGTGGTACAGATGGAGCCAGGGCCGATACCCACTTTCACCGCACTTACGCCAGCCTCAACCAGCGCCAGCGCGCCAGCGCCGGTCGCGACGTTGCCGCCGAGGATCTGCAGGTCAGGATATTTAGCACGGGTTTCACGGATACGCTGCAATACGCCTTCAGAGTGGCCGTGAGAAGAGTCAATCAGCAGCACGTCAACGCCAGCCGCGACCAGCGCGTCCACGCGCTCTTCGTTGCCCGCGCCCGCGCCTACCGCTGCGCCGACGCGCAGACGACCTTCCTGGTCTTTACAGGCGTTAGGCTTGCGTTCGGCTTTCTGGAAATCTTTAACGGTGATCATGCCCAGCAGATGGAAAGCATCGTCCACCACCAGCGCTTTTTCGATGCGTTTTTCGTGCATCTTTTGCAGCACGACTTCACGCGCTTCGCCTTCGCGTACGGTGACCAGACGCTCTTTTGGCGTCATGACCGCCGAAACCGGCAGGCTCATATCGGTGACGAAACGCACGTCGCGGCCGGTGATGATACCTACCAGCTCGTTGTCGCCGTTAACCACCGGATAGCCCGCAAAGCCGTTACGCTCGGTCAGCAGCTTCACTTCGCTCAGCGCCGTAGTGGGCAGCACGGTTTGCGGATCGGTCACCACGCCGCTTTCATGTTTCTTCACCTTGCGGACTTCTTCCGCCTGGCGCTCGATGGACATATTTTTATGAATAAAGCCCAGCCCGCCTTCCTGCGCCAGCGCAATAGCCAGGCCCGCTTCGGTCACGGTGTCCATAGCCGCAGAGAGCATAGGAATATTCAGGCGAATGGTTTTGGTAAGCTGGGTACTGAGGTCGGCCGTATTAGGCAACACAGTCGAATGAGCGGGAACGAGCAGCACGTCGTCAAATGTCAGGGCTTCTTTAGCGATTCTTAGCATGGCAATATCTCAACCTCAGGGTGAATGAGAACTTGTAAAATATTGCCGCGGCATTATACAGGGCGTAATCGATTGCCTCCAGCATTATTTACGAAAAACTCTTGATCCCTCCCGTCAGGCATGTAGTATCGGTTAATTAACCCTCTGATTTAAAGTTTGATCTCTATCACATGTCGCTACCGCCAACCGCCAATATTTTTACCGTCAGCCGCCTGAATACCACGGTGCGCAAGCTGCTGGAAATGGAGATGGGCCAGGTCTGGCTGAGCGCCGAGATCTCTAACTTTTCCCAGCCCTCTTCCGGCCACTGGTATTTTACGCTGAAGGACGACGGCGCACAGGTACGCTGCGCGATGTTCCGCAACAGCAACCGCCGCGTAACCTTTCGTCCGCAAAACGGCCAGCAGGTGCTGGTCAGGGCCACCATCACGCTTTATGAACCGCGCGGCGACTATCAGCTGATTGCCGAAAGTATGCAGCCTGCCGGCGACGGCCTGCTTCAGCAGCAGTTTGAACAGCTGAAGCAAAAGCTGACGAGCGAAGGCCTGTTTGAACAGAGCCATAAGCAGCCGCTGCCCGATCCTGCACGCCAGGTAGGCGTGATCACCTCTGCCACCGGCGCGGCGCTGCACGATGTGCTGCGGGTTTTACACCGCCGCGACCCTTCCCTGCCGGTGGTGATTTATCCCACGCCGGTTCAAGGGGCGGATGCGCCAGCCAGCATTGTGCGGGCGATTGAGCTGGCCAACCAGCGCGCAGAGTGTGACGTGCTGATCGTCGGACGCGGCGGCGGCTCGCTGGAGGATCTGTGGAGCTTCAACGACGAGCGCGTGGCACGGGCAATTTTCGCCAGCCGCATCGCTATCGTCAGCGCCGTAGGGCACGAAACCGACGTGACTATCGCCGACTTCGTTGCGGATCTGCGCGCGCCAACGCCTTCTGCGGCAGCGGAGCTGGTCAGCCGCAACCAGCTTGAGCTGCTGCGCCAGCTTCAGTCGCAGCAGACAAGGCTGGAAATGGCGATGGACTACTATCTTGCGCAGCAGAACCGCACCTTTACCCGCCTGCACCACCGTTTACAGCAGCAGCATCCCCAGCTACGGCTGGCGCGCCAGCAGACGATGCTGATGCGGCTCCACCGCAGGCTGGATGACGCCATGCAGCTGCGACTGCGCCAGGCCGCTCGTCAGCAGGAACAGGCCACGCAGCGGCTTGCCGCCACGCAGCCGCAGAACCGGCTTTATCGCGCGCAGCAGCAGCTTCAGCAGTGGCGCTACCGTTTACAGCAGGCGATGCAGGCGCAGCTCAACGGCGGCAAACAGCAGTTCGCCACGCTGGCGGCCCAGCTGGAAGGCGTCAGCCCGTTGGCGACGCTGGCGCGCGGTTTCAGCGTCACTACGGCAGCCGACGGTCAGGCCATTAAAAAGGCCGCGCAGCTGAAGGCGGGCGACAGGCTGAAAACCCGGCTGAGCGACGGCTGGGTAGAGAGCGAAGTCACGGCGGTCACGCCCGTTAAAAAAGCCCGCGCTAAAAAGGCGTGAGGCTTTTGGCAGACATATCGCTTCGCCGCCTTCGGGTTTCTCACCTCAGGCGCTGCTGAAGATATCCTGATGCGTACCGGTTCTTGCGAGTTTGAGATCGTTACCTACGACTTTGTAAATCAAGATCCAGTCGCCTTCAATATGCGCATCGCGGTAGCCGCGCCAGGTGCCCTGCAAAGGATGATCTTCATATTCAGAGGGGATCTTCCTCCCCTCGGCCAACAACGTGATTAATATTTTCAGTCGGGTCATATCTTTGCCGCGTCGTTGCTGTCTTTTTATATCTCCTTTGAAGGCACTCGCCAGTACCGGTTTTAACATCAGATCCCTGTGTCCTTAAACAGAGCGTCAGCGGATTCAAAGCGTTCTCCGTGGCCATTATCCAGCTCTTCCATAGCAGCCTGGGTAGCCACATTTGGGGTTTTTACCTCAAAAGGAAGACGGCCTTCGTCCGCCACGCGGATCATTACCATGCGGATTACATCCGATGTGCTGAGGCCCATTTTGTTAAGGGCAGCGACGGCTCGTTCCTTGATATCTTGCGGGATACGAGCCTTTACCAGTGCATCTGCGTTCATATTTACTCCTTCGGTCAAGGCTAAATGGTCGGGGTAGCTCCGCCTGATATTGTGGACACAACAAGACCACATTTCAAGCGTCCTTTTCGCCATTCAGCGTTGCCGTAAACAAATCTACCCTCTGAAGAAACCAAAAGAAAATCGCTGTTTTAAAAATGCGGGACGCGCCGCAGGCTTGTTTATGCGGGTACGCAAAGGACATTTACGATGGACCAGGGAGCATGGTATGCATTATGGCGTCATCTCTCCCTATATTCTGCGCAAAATCATTGATAACGGCTCCGGCCTGCGGCAGAGTTGCGCGCGTCAGACTCTGGCGCACGTGCAGATGCTGATGGCGGCGCAGCTGAAGGGCGGAGATTGCTGATTTATTATCTGGATAATCGTTTTAAAAACGCGTCAACTTGCTTAATAAATTCTTCAATCATATCCTGATACTCAAGATACGTATCTACGATTTAAGGGTATATGTCTCCCCAGTCTGGATTAAATAAGATCCAAAAAAACCAGATGCCATCCCGCTTTTTTTTGAGGTAGGCTGATAACCAATCAAGAAAACCAATAAGCGTCGGAGTATATTCCCTTGTGTCACCTGCGGAACCTCGCGTTAATTCATTCAGCGCTACTGCGGCCGTTTCATTATCTGGATAAGTACGCCGAAAATCATCGATATTACGAATTAAATTATCAAGATAATGCGGGCCGTCTTCGAGATAAATTTTGAAAGCAGCGTCAACAATCTCTGGATAACTGTCGCCATATTCATCGCTGTCCTGGCCGAAAAAGACGACGAAGAAATTGCTGACAGGGGTGAAGTTTTTCATATTTCAAAGTACCGGATAAGCTGTGGCGATGTAATAAGGCTTGTTGTTATATTGCTTTTTCTTCATAACAACCTCGATCCTGGTCGCACTTGCCGCCTGGGTTGCATCATATTTAACCACAACTCCTATCCTGGATTTAACGTCATAGCTGAAGACAAGATAATTTTCACTATCAGCACCGTTGCTCTTTGCCCATTGACGAATTTTAACCCGGTTGGCCTTAACGGCCTTACTTATAGCCTTTTCAGCAATTTCCAGAGAAGTAAATGAGCTGGCAGAATGCCCTGCTTTAAACGTGCCAGACTGTTTCCCTCTTAAGACCTTTTCCATTAATTCCTGCGCAGTTTTGCCAACGTGCTTTTTAATGGTGTGTCCGCCGCCCATGATACCTTTAACGGCCTCCTGGCTTATCAGCTTAACCTGACCCATCGTCACAGAAGCGACCCGAGCCGCACCAGCCACGGCGAACGGAATGACCATATCGACAGCTATCCCAACCTGCTCAGCCGTTTTGTTTGAAGCGCCGAGTTCTCTGGCAATACCCGCTGTGGCACGAGCGGTCACTGATGCTGTCTTTTTGCCAGTGTATACCTGATAAGCCGATGAACCGATCCCGTCCAGGCTGTGAGCGCCCACAATAATACAACCCGCCTTGGTCAAACCTGTAGGCTCGGGCACCAGACACAGAGCAGTCGCGCTGGCAAGTTCGAGTACGCTCCCCAGAAATCCTACTCCGCCCCATATGCGGTTGCTGATTGCATCCCCTGTAGCGGTTTCATCTGCCATTACAGCCGCAAGCTGTACCGGCGTCATCGCAATAGTTAAACCGTTTTCCATAACATGTCATTGTTCAATAATTATCCGATCCCGATAGTAATGGCCCTGGCCACATCAGGAAAACCAGTTCCGGCACTAACTCTATTTTTTAAGAAAAAAGACTGGTTTTGCATAAAATAGCCTGTCCAAATTGGGATTTCTGGCTGCCTTATCGCTCTGACGTCCTGCATTACTTTGACGAGAACCCAGGCTGTGGCGGCTCCTGCAGACATAGTGCGACTATGCCGCAGGCCCGTTTATGCGCGTACGCAAAGCAGCCACTATACTTTTTGGACATTTACGATGGACCAAGGAGCATGGTATGCATTACGGCGTCATCCCTCCCTATATGCTGAGCAAAATCATTGATAACGGCTCCGGCCTGCAGCAGAGCTGCGCGCGTCAGACTCTGGCGCACGTGCAGACGCTGATGGCGGAAACCTGGGTCAAACCGGACGGGGCAAAAACCGCCGCGCCGGGCCAGGTCCAGCGGGAAATCTATGATTCAGAGCAGACCCAAAATCTTCCCGGCACGCTGGTGCGCAGCGAAGGCCAGTCAGGCAATAACGACGTTGCCGCCAATGAGGCTTACGACTATCTTGGCGTCACCTACGACTTTTTCTGGCAGGCCTATAAGCGTAATTCCCTGGATAATCAGGGGCTGACGCTGAAAGGCACCGTGCACTATGGCAAAGACTATCAGAACGCCTTCTGGAACGGTCAGCAAATGGTGTTCGGCGACGGCGACGGCGAAATTTTCAATCGTTTTACCATCGCGCTGGATGTGGTCGGCCACGAGCTGGCGCACGGCGTAACGGAAACCGAAGCCGGCCTGATCTATTTTGAGCAGGCGGGCGCGCTGAATGAATCGCTGTCGGACGTGTTTGGCTCGCTGGTTAAGCAGTTCAGCCGCAAGCAGACGGCCGATCAGGCGGACTGGCTAATCGGCGAAGGGCTGCTGGCCGAAGGCATTAACGGCAAAGGACTACGCTCTATGTCGGCGCCGGGAACGGCCTACGACGATCCGCTGCTGGGCAAAGATCCTCAGCCTGCGGATATGAAAGGCTATATCCAGACGCGCGAAGACAACGGCGGCGTGCATCTGAACTCCGGCATTCCCAATCGCGCTTTCTATCTGGCCGCGAAGACGCTCGGCGGCTACGCCTGGGAGCTGGCCGGCTACGCCTGGTACGATACGGTATGCGATAAAACGCTGCCGCAGAATGCCGACTTTAAAACTTTCGCGCAGTATACTGTTAATCACGGTCAGAAACGTTTTAATAAATCGGTAGGTCAGGCCATTGAAAATGCCTGGAAGGAGGTTGGCGTGTTATGAATTCACTTCCGGAACTGAGCGACGACGCAGTCATCGACGTGGCGCGCGAAGGCGGTTTTGCTTTTATCCCTAAACTGTCCAGCCCAAGACGCATCGCGCTGGCCCAACTGGATCCTCCGCAGCGGGAACATGTGTGCAGCGTATTGCGCCATGCACTGCGGCTGGGAGAACCGCCGGGAGAGCAAAGCCGCGCCGGAAGAGGCGATCAGCGCTATTACCGTATCGAAATCAGCTATGCCACGCAGCAGCAGGTCGGCAATCTGGTGATCCTAATCCCTGAGGATCTGGCGCCGCCCGAGCTGGTGCAGCTCTGGCACGATGGCCAGTAGCCAGAAAAAAGCCCCGCCGTTGCTGGCGGGGCTTTTTATTATCGCGCTTATTTATCCAGCGCGTAAGCAATTACGTAGTCGCCGCGATCCGGAGACTGACGCGCGCCGCCGGCTGAAATCAGGATGTACTGCTTGCCTGTTTTCGGCGACTTGTAGCTAATGGGGCCGCCCTGACTGCCAACCGGCAGACGTGCTTTCCACACCTCTTTACCGGTAGCCGTGTCAAACGCGCGCAGATAGTAATCCTGCGTGCCCGCGATAAACACCAGGCCGCCCTGCGTAGCCAGCGTGCCGCCCAGCGTCGGCATCCCTACCGGCATCTGCGCGTGCATTTTGATGCCGAACGGGCCGGTATCCTGCACCGTACCAACCGGAACCTGCCATACCAGCTTCTGCGTTTTCAGATCGATAGCAGAGAGCGTACCGAACGGCGGTTTCTGGCAAGGAATGCCCAGCGGCGACATAAAGCGGTTTTTGTTTACCGCATAAGGCGTGCCTTTCAGCGGCACCGCACCCATGCCGGTGTTGATCGCTTCCCCGCCGTTGCTGCCGCGAGCGGTAGCGCCGGTATTGGCCGGGATCATCTGCACCCACAGGCCAAGACGCATGTCGTTGACGAAGATGTAGTGATTGTTCGGATCGGTAGACAGGCTGCCCCAGTTCATGCCGCCCAGCGAGCCAGGGAAGCTCAGGGCTTTGTCGGTGCCCGGCACGGTGTACAGGCCATCGTAGCGCATGGATTTAAAGGCCACGCGGCAGGCAAGCTGATCGAACGGCGTAGCGCCCCACATATCAGACTCTTTCAGCGTTTCCGCGCCAATCTGCGGCATGCCGACAGACTTAGGCTGAGTTGGCGTATACTGCTCGTTCGGGATATTGCCTTTTTTAACCGGTACTTCTTTCACTTCGGTCAGCGGCTTGCCGGTCAGCCGATCCAGCACATAGATCTGGCCCGCTTTGGTGCCAATCACTACGGCCGGTTTGCTGGTGCCATCCTTCATCGGGAAGTCGATCAGGCTTGGCTGCATCGGCAGGTCAAAATCCCACAGATCGTTGTGCACGGTCTGGTAAACCCACTTCTCTTTGCCGGTAGTCGCATCGACCGCCAGAATGGAAGCGCCATATTTATGGTTCAGCGCGGTACGCGTTGCGCCATACAGATCGACCGACGAACTGCCCATTGGCATAAACACGGTATTCATCGCGGGATCGTAGGACATCGGCGCCCAGGAATTAGGCGTGCTGCGGGCATAGCTCTGGCCCGGCTGCAATTTTGCATTCGGATCGTCATTGCCCGTATCAAAGGCCCAGCGCATCTGGCCGGTAATCACGTCAAAGCCACGGATCACGCCGCCAGGCATATCGGTCTGGACGTTATCCGCAACGCGGCCGCCGACCACAACGGTGGTGCCCGCAAGCGTTGGCGCAGAGGTCAGCTGATATTTTGGATCCTGCGCTTCGCCCAGGCCCGCTTTCAGGTCAACCACACCGTGGTCGCCAAAGTTCTGGCACAGTTCGCCATTGTCGGCGTTGATAGCCATCAGGCGCGCATCGATGGTATTCATCAGCAGACGACGCTGGCAGCTGTCGCCCGCAGGCAGCACGGCCTGCGGCACCGGCGTAGAGCCAGGCACTGAAGGCTGTTTCAGTGGCTGAGTGGCGTCAAAGTAAGCCAGGCCGCGACAGCGGTTCCAGACCTCTGCCTGCGCATTCACCACGTGTTCCCACATCTTTTTCCCCGTGTCGGCGTTGACCGCGATCACGTTGTTGTGCGGCGTGCAAAGGTAGAGCACATCGCCAATCTGCAAAGGCGTTTGCTGATCTTCCGCGCCGTTGCCGGTTGGGCTGTCAGGAATATCGCCGGTACGGAAAGTCCAGGCTACCTTCAGGTCTTTCACGTTGTCGCGCGTGATCTGGTCCAGCGCCACAAAGCGGCTGCCGCCCGGCGTATTGCCGTAGTTGTCCCAGTTTTTCTGTTCGGTCGCTTTATTTACCGGCACCAGCGGCAGTTCGCTGCCGTCGGCAACCGGCGCGTGTGGCTGGAACATCTGTACAAAGGTCGCCACCAGGCCTACAACCAGCACGGCAGCAGAAATATAAGCAGGCTTAGCCGCAGCAGATTTCCCTTCGTGCCTGCGCAGCGCGGGCAGCGTAATCAAGGCCAGCAGCATCAGCCCGGCGATGGTCATCAGGCGCGAAACCAGCGGCCAGAAATCCAGACCGACCTCCAGCAGCGCCCAGATTACCGTGCCGATAAAGACCAGCGCGTAAACCGCAACGGCGGAAGATTTGCGGCGGAAAAACTGGATAGCGGCAATCACGGTCAAAATACCGGCGATCATGAAATACCAGCTGCCGCCCAGCGACAGCAGTTTTCCGCCACCAACCACGAAGAACAGGCCGGTTGCCAGCAAGATCAGGCCCAGCAGAACGCACCACAGGCCCAGCCATTTCGACGACCGGGCATTTGTTTGAGACATGGAAAAACACTCCTGGAAAACAGCGTTTAGCGTAATCTCAGGCTGCTTCTGCACCCATTTTAAACGGGCGCGGCGTAAAGCAACTCAACATTATGCTATAGACGCTTAACAAGGCGATACGGGTTGACCCCGTCCTGCGTTGGCGGCCTGCCGACCGCTAACGGCAAAATTGTACCACGCGGTTCATAAATAACTACACACAAAATTAACAAACTTCACACTCGTGCGTATTAAGCACATTTATTGGTACGTTATTTTAACTTTTACTAAACAATTTCGCGGGATAATAGTTCACGCCAGCTTAATAAGCAGCACGCGGCGGTACGAAAAAAGAAAGGGTTAAAGCGGATTCAGGGCGGGGAAATAAAAGCAGAGTTGATGAAAATGGCCTCGCCACTTAGCAGCAACCTGCATTCAGAGCGAAGCATTATTTTAATACGCTTACAGCGATTCAATCAGCGGCCTGAAGACAACCCGCTTTCTGGATATTAAGCCGTCGCCGTTAGGGCAAAAATAGTCGGTAGCGCCACAGGCCTTGAGGAGCTGTAGCGGCCGATCGCAATCAGGGCAGATAGCTTTGGCGGCAAAATCACGCTGGCAGCTGGCGCAGTACAGCCGTTCATCCTGGATGACAAGGGGATGCTGGCAAATCGGGCAATGTTCACTCATCGTTTTCTCCTGTTTTATTTGATAAGTATAAAACAAAGTTGCACCGCCGCATTTAAGAAGCAGCCTTTGTCGGGCAATAAGAAAAGAGGTAACCGGCTGGCGGCCCGCAAAGAGAAAAGCCGCTCGCCGACATCAATTCCGACCCCAAAAAAGCGAGCCCGACAGAATGCCGGGCCCGGAAAACACCGTTGTCAGGGCGATAAGGCATCGCCCCGCAAATCAGCGTTTGTTCTTTTTCAGATGGCTCAGCAGGCGTTTGCGCTTGCGCTGCTGGTTAGGCGTCAGCAGGTTGCGTTTACCGGCAAAAGGGTTATCCCCTTCTTTAAACTGGATGCGAATAGGCGTACCCATCACTTCCAGCGAGCGGCGGAAGTAGTTCATCAGATAGCGCTTGTAGGAATCCGGCAGATCTTTCACCTGGTTGCCGTGGATCACCACAATCGGCGGGTTGTAGCCGCCGGCATGCGCATACTTCAGCTTCACGCGGCGACCGCGCACCAGCGGCGGCTGATGATCGTCGGCTGCCATATTCATAATGCGGGTCAGCATTGAGGTATTCACGCGACGGGTTGAGCAGTCGTAAGCTTCGGTAACCGATTCGAACAGGTTGCCTACGCCGCTGCCGTGCAGCGCGGAGATAAAGTGCACGCGGGCAAAATCGATAAAGCCAAGACGGAAGTCGAGGGTTTCTTTAACTTCTTCGCGCACTTCCTGCGACAGGCCGTCCCATTTGTTCACCACAATCACCAGCGAGCGACCGCTGTTGAGGATAAAGCCGAGCAGCGACAGATCCTGATCGGAAATCCCTTCGTGGGCGTCGATCACCAGCATCACCACGTTAGCGTCTTCGATCGCCTGTAGCGTTTTGATCACCGAGAACTTCTCGACCGTTTCGGTAATTTTGCCGCGCTTGCGCACGCCTGCCGTGTCGATCAGGATATATTCGCGGCCGTCGCGTTCCATAGGGATATAGATGCTGTCGCGCGTGGTGCCCGGCATATCGTAAACCACAACGCGATCCTCACCGAGGATACGGTTAGTCAGCGTGGATTTACCCACGTTAGGCCGACCGACGATAGCCAGCTTGATCGGCAGATCCAGCGGGTTGAAGTCGTCTTCCTCTTCTTCCTGCTCTGCGCCGCTCTCTTTCGCCGCCAGCTCCGCCCAGTAGGCTTCGTTCTCTTCTTCTTCCGTCAGCTCCGCCTGCGGCGCAACCTTATCCATCCACGGCAGCAGCACCATTTCCAGCAGGCCGGTAACGCCACGACCGTGCGAAGCGGCGATAGCATGGATTTCACCCAGCCCCAGCGAATAGAAATCGACCACGGCGGAATCCGGATCCATGCCGTCGGTTTTGTTGGCTACCAGAAAAGTGGGTTTCTGGCGTGAGCGCAAATGTTGGGCAATGGCCTGATCGGCAGGCATCAGGCCCGCACGCGCATCAACCATAAACAGCACCACGTCGGCCTCTTCGATCGCCAGCAGCGACTGTTCGGCCATACGGGTTTCCACGCCCTCTTCATTGCCATCGATACCGCCGGTATCAATGCAGATAAACTCACGCCCTTCGACCTCGGCGCGACCATACTTACGGTCACGGGTTAGCCCAGGAAAATCCGCTACCAGCGCATCTCGCGTGCGCGTAAGACGGTTAAAAAGTGTAGATTTTCCCACATTGGGACGCCCGACCAGCGCGACCACAGGTACCATATTGAAGCCTCATTACTAAAATTAAACGCCTGACCGCTTGCAACTTGATTACTGGCGCACACGCAGGCTGAAGGCGTAGAGGATACCACGCCTGTAAAAAAACGAAACGGCCCCTGAACAATCAGGAGCCGTTTCGACGTGCAGGCAGCGTATTAGCGCGTGAAAGCGTAGACTTCGCCGCCTTTCGCCTGGATCAGCAGCTTGTCGCTGGCGACCACCGGCGAGGTCTGGAAGCCAGAGCCGTCCACTTTCTGCTGCGCAACAAAACGGCCGTCGGTGGTATTCACCCAGTGCAGGTAGCCTTCGCTATCGCCTACGACCAGATAGCCATTATAAAGCACCGGCGCGGTCAGGTTGCGGTGCAACAGATCGCTCTGACGCCACAGGGTTACGCCACCATCGGTGCTCAAGGCCACTACGCGATCGTCCTGGTCAACCAGGTAGATGCGTCCCGCGTCCACGATCATATCGTTTACGGAGCCGATTTCGCGTTTCCACATCACCTGTCCTGAGCGCAGATCCAGCGCCGCCAGGCTGCCGTTATAGGCCAGCGCGTAAACCACGCCGTCAACGACGACCGGCGTGGTATCCACATCGGCAAGACGATCGATTTCCGTCGCGCCGCCCGGCTGGGAGATACGCTGCTGCCAGATAATCTGGCCCTGGTTCATCATCACCGCGCTGACGCGACCGTTATCGCCGCCGACGATAGCCGCACCAAAGGCGGTAGCAGGCGCGGACTCACCGCGCAGCGACAGCGCCGGCACGTCAAGGTTAACCGTCCACTTTACGACGCCGCTGCTCTGATCCAGGCCCTGCAGCATGCCGTTGCTGGTATGCACCAGCACCAGACCGTCGCTGGCAACCGGGCGCGACAGCACTTCGCCAGCCGCTTTGGTCTGCCAGGCGATGGAACCATCGCTGCTGTTCAGCGCATAAACCTGGCCGCGCTCGCTGCCGACATAGACGTGACCGCCGTCGTAAGAGAGGCCGCCGGAAAGCAGCGCGGGCAGGTTCTTAGAGAAGAAGCCCGTTTTGGTCGACAGATCGACCTTCCACTGTTCTTTGCCGTCGCCCGCGTTCAGCGCTTTTACCACGCCGAAACGATCGGCGGCGTAAACGGTGTTCTCAGACCAGGCCGGATGCAGGTTGGAGTAGTAATCGCCCACGCCATCGCCTACCGACGTGCTCCAGACCTCTTCCGGGGTAAACTGATTTTCCACTTTCGGCAGCGGCGACATTTTGACCACGTCTTCTTCACCGCTGAACCATGAACATCCGCTGAGCAGCGTGACTGAAATCAGTGCCGGCAGCAGTATCTTACGCAATTCCATGAAATCCCTCTTAAGCCCGTTGCGGCAATTATTAACCTGGCAAATTATTCATTTTCATCTGCAGCATCTCTTTCAGCGCCGGCGAGGCGTTGGAAGCAATGCCTTTACTCCAGGCTTCGCGAGCGCCCTTGCTGTCGCCCTTGCTGAGCAGCGCTTCGCCGCGTACGTCAGCAATGATAGCCGTCCAGCCGTCGCCCTTGATCGCATCCAGGGTCTTCAGTACCGCATCCGGCTGCTTCTGCTGCAGCTGAATACGCGCCAGGCGCAGGTTCAACACCGCCTGCAGATTGGCGTCTTTGGTCGCCTTCAGGCCGCTTTGCAGCTGCGCGGCGGCTTTATCCAGCTCGTTGTTGTCAACATAGCGTTTTGCCACATCCAGCGAAGCCAGCGCGCCATAGGTGTTGCTGTTGCTGTCGGCGAATTTCGCCGCCGCCGTCAGCGTTTCCGGCTTGCTGGCGTCCAGCGCGCCCGAAACCTGCTGGTAGGTCGCCGAGACTTCGCGGCTGCTGGTGTCCTGATGGCTGCTCCAGTAGCGCCAGCCCGCCAGCGCGCCGATGCCGATAATCACGCCGATAGCCAGCGCCTTGCCGTTCTGCGCGAAAAAGCCTTTTAGCGCGTCGACCTGCTCGTTTTCGTTGCTATACACTTCCACGCAAACTCTCCTTAAATCGCGGCCGTCTGCTTCAGCATTGCTGCCAGCGTCGCTGCCGCCTCATGCTGCTCCAGCTTCTGCTGCTCGCCGTTGCGCAAATCTTTGATGACAACCTGATTGTTGGCCACTTCTTCCTCGCCCAGCACCAGCGCGACGCGTGCGCCCCACTTGTCCGCGCGGGCAAACTGCTTCTTGAAGTTGCCGCCGCCAAAATTGGTCATCAGCTTCAGAGACGGATCCGCATCGCGCAGTTTTTCCGCCAGCTGCATCGCCGCAGACTGTACGCCAGCCCCTGAAGCGATAACATAGACATCGACAATGCGCGTCGGTTCAAATTCCGGATTCACCGCCTGCACCAGCAGCACCAGACGCTCCAGCCCCATCGCAAAACCGACGGCCGGCGTAGCGCGACCGCCCAGCTGTTCGACCAGCCCATCGTAGCGGCCGCCAGCGCACACCGTGCCCTGCGCGCCCAGGCTGCTGGTCACCCATTCAAAGACGGTACGGTTATAGTAGTCCAGGCCGCGCACCAGGCGCTGGTTCACCGTGTAGGCGATACCGGCGGCATCCAGCAGCTGGCAAAGACCGTCAAAGTGTTCGCGGGAGTCAGCATCCAGATAGTCGCCCAGCACCGGCGCGTCGTTCAGCAGCTGCTGGACGTCCGGGTTTTTGCTGTCCAGCACGCGCAGCGGATTGCTGTACATGCGGCGTTTACAATCCTCGTCCAGCACTTCTTTATGCTGTTCCAGGAAAGCCACCAGCGCATCGCGGTAGCTGGCGCGCGCCTCCAGCGAACCGATAGAGTTCAGCTCCAGACGGACGTGATCGGCAATGCCCAGCGACTTCCACCAGCGCGCGGTCATCATAATCAGCTCGGCGTCGATATCCGGCCCCTGAAGACCAAACACTTCCGCACCGATTTGATGGAACTGACGATAGCGGCCCTTCTGCGGACGCTCGTAGCGGAACATCGGCCCGATATACCACAGGCGCTGTTCCTGATTGTAGAGCAGACCGTGCTCGATGCCGGCGCGCACGCAGCTTGCCGTGCCTTCAGGACGCAGCGTCAGGCTTTCGCCGTTGCGATCGTCGAAGGTGTACATCTCTTTTTCAACCACGTCGGTGACTTCACCGATAGCGCGTTTGAATAACGGGGTCTGCTCTACAATCGGCGTGCGGATTTCGCTGTAGCCATAGCTGGCCAGCACCTGCTTAAGGGTTTGTTCAATACGCTGCCACACCGCGGTATCCACAGGCAGATAGTCGTTCATGCCGCGGATTGCCTGAATATTCTTCGCCACTGTTTTCTCTTCTTTCCTTTCGGGGGCGGACGCGCAAGCTGCGGCCCGCCCCGCCATTATTTATTTTTCAACCTGCTGCACATCGATACGACGGGATTCGTCCATCATCGCGGCTTTGGCACGAATACGCGCTTCCAGCTGGTCAATCATATCGTGGTTATCCAGACGCTCGCGCAGGCGCACGCCGTCCTCGTAAAACCCGCTTTTCTTGTTGCTGCCGGTGACGCCCAGCGTGGAAACCAGCGCCTCGCCCGGCCCGTTGACCACGCAGCCGATAATAGAAACGTCCATGGGCGTAATGATATCTTCCAGCCGCTGCTCCAGTGCGTTAACGGTGCCGATCACATCAAACTCCTGACGGGAGCAGGTTGGACAGGCGATAAAGTTAATGCCTCTGGAGCGAATGCGCAGCGATTTCAGAATATCAAAACCGACTTTCACCTCTTCGATTGGATCGGCCGCCAGCGAAATACGCAGCGTATCGCCAATGCCTTCCGACAGCAGCAGGCCCAGGCCAATCGCGGATTTCACCGCGCCGGCGCGCGCGCCGCCTGCCTCGGTAATGCCCAGGTGCAGCGGCTGCTCGATCTGCTTAGCCAGCAGGCGATACGACTCCACCGCCAGGAACACGTCCGACGCTTTTACGCTGACCTTGAACTGATCGAAGTTAAGACGATCGAGGTGATCGACATGGCGCATAGCGGATTCCAGCAGCGCCTGCGGCGTCGGCTCGCCATACTTTTCCTGCAGATCCTTTTCCAGCGATCCGGCGTTAACGCCGATACGGATTGGGATATTATTGTAACGCGCGCAGTCAACGACCTGCCGAATACGCTCTTCGTTGCCGATATTGCCGGGGTTGATGCGCAGGCAGTCAACGCCGTATTCAGCCACTTTCAGCGCGATACGGTAGTCAAAATGGATATCGGCAACCAGCGGGACGTTAACCTGCTGCTTGATAAGGCGGAACGCTTCGGCGGCATCCATGGTGGGAACAGAGACGCGAACGATATCAACGCCGACGCGCTCAAGCGCTTTGATTTGGTTAACCGTTGCGGCCACATCGGTGGTTCGCGTATTGGTCATGGACTGGACGGCGATAGGCGCGCCGTCGCCCACTGGCACCTGGCCGACGTAAATGCGCTTTGATTTGCGACGGATAATGGGTGCTTCGTTATGCATATTCTTTCTCCGAAATTACTCGCGACCAGAAGATGCGTTATTGCGCACCGACTGTCAGGCGGGCAACCTGGTTGCTACGGATAAAACGACTCAGATCGACCGGCTGGCCCTGATACTGGATCTGAACGGCGCCCGGCGCGCCAATCTTAAGACGATATGGCGCCGTGCCGGAAAGGCTGAGTTTACCACCACTACGTTGGATCCCGCTGAACAGTTTCTTGCCTGTCGCATCGGAAACTTCCAGCCAGCACTCTTTGCTGAAGTTCATAACCAGCGCATTGGCCTCGGCGGCTGGCGCGCTAACGCCTGCAGAAGCCGTCGGCATCTGGCCGTTGTCGGCCGGCACCTGCGAAGGCGAAACCGCAACCGGCGCGGCTGAGCCAGTAGCAGCGGCTGAAGTATTGGCTGCAGAAGCAGCTGAACCGGTCGCGGCAGCTGAAGTATTGGTCGCGGAAGAAGTGGCAGCAGCGTCAGGCGCGGCCGCAGTATCCGCAGGCGCGCTCTGGGCCGGCGCCGTCGGCGCCTCTTCAGCTGGCGACATGCCGTCCGCGCCGCTGTTGTTCAGCGGAATGGACTGGCTGTTATCGCCGCCTGCGCCGACATTCTGATCGGCCATTGAAACCAGATCGTCCTGCGCCGCCTTGTGGTTCTGCCACCACCATGCACCGGTCAGGCCTACCACCACAAACAGCACCAGCCAGGTAAAAATCATCAGCCAGCCGTCGCGTTTTTTGCGGCGTTTGCCCAGGGAAAAACTCTGCATCGGCTCGACTTTGGCAGCCCGTACGGGTGCCTGCTTCGCCATCATCGGCAGCAGCTCTTCTTCCGGCACGTGCACCAGCCGGGCGTAAGAACGGATATAGCCACGCAGGAAGGTAGACGCCAGATCCGCAGGCGCCTTGTCCTCTTCAATATCGCGGACGGTGGAAAGTTTCAGGCAAAGGCGCTCCGCAACGTTCTGCTGAGACAGGCCCATTTGCTCACGGGCTACGCGCAGGCGCTCGCCTGTTGAATTTACTGCTGATTTATCTTGAGTGGCTTCAGTATTCATTAGCTAAAAAATGCAGGTACTGTATCGATTGTGGAAAATTTCGCGCCAGCTGTTCCCCGGCAAGCCGGATGCTCTCCGGATGCCCTGCCCGCGCGGCGAAGCGAATCTCTAACCACAAGCTCTGCGCCGAAGCGGCAAAGTTGTGTTGATAAACATCTAACAGGAGCCGCGATGAATCGCGCTCGTTCTTTCCAAATCGCCTTTCGGCTTCCGCCAGCAGCGCAGCGCCCTTTTCCGCATCGTTTTGCGTCGCTTCCAGCAACGCGGCTTTGGCCTTCTGCGCTTCACCTGCCCGCAGATAGCAATAGCCGGCATTCTCCAGGGCGTCGGCGCGACCCGGTATTCGGATCGCCTTATTGAACTGCTGCTGGGCCGCATCATACTGCCCTAAAAGACAGAGAAACGCACCGTAATTATTGATTACGTCACGGTTTTGTCCTGCCAGCGCCACGGCTTTTCGGTAATGCTCCTGCGCCGCGGCGTTGTCGCCCACGCGCTGAAAATAGCGCGCCATGGCAAGCCTGCAGCGATAGTCGTCAGGCGCCAGCTGCAGCGCCTGTCGTAAATTCCGTTCCGCCGGGGCCAGCTGATCCTGCGCCAGCCAGGCCAGGCCTAATTGTAGTCGCGTCCCGGCCAGCTCGCTGCGCGGTGTCGTCAGGCTACAGCCCGCAAGCAGCAGCGCGACCAGCCAAAATGATAATCCCTTATTCATCATCGCCTCCTTAGCGGAAGCGATGTTACGCCCTTTTACTCAGCGGACAAGCCGCGAGCCTGGCTTTCAGAGCGCTTTCACAGAAATCGCTTCGCCGGCCATTTTTTTACGCATCGTGCGGCGCGTGCGGTCGATGACTTCACCAGCAAGCTGGCCGCAGGCGGCATCAATATCATCGCCGCGGGTCTTACGCACAATAGTGGTAAAACCATAATCCATCAACACTTTAGAGAAGCGATCGATGCGACTGTTCGAACTCCGGCCATACGGCGCGCCCGGGAAGGGGTTCCACGGAATAAGGTTAATCTTGCACGGCGTCTCTTTCAGCAGCGCGGCCAGCTCATGCGCGTTATCGGTGCTGTCGTTGACGTGATCCAGCATGACATACTCGATGGTCACGCGGCCCTGATTGGCGTTGGACTTGGAGATGTAGCGCGCGACGGAAGCCAGGAAGGTTTCGATATTATATTTTTTGTTGATCGGCACGATTTCGTCGCGGATAGCGTCGTTTGGCGCATGTAGCGAAATCGCCAGCGCTACGTCGATCATATCGCCCAGCTTGTCCAGCGCGGGAACAACCCCGGAGGTGGACAGCGTCACGCGGCGTTTTGACAGCCCGAAGCCGAAATCGTCCAGCATGATTTCCATCGCCGGGACAACATTATTCAGGTTGAGCAGCGGCTCGCCCATGCCCATCATCACCACGTTGGTGATAGGACGCTGGCCGGTCACTTTCGACGCGCCGATAATTTTAGCCGCGCGCCAGACCTGGCCGATGATTTCGGATACGCGCAGGTTGCGGTTGAAGCCCTGCTGCGCGGTCGAGCAGAATTTACACTCCAGCGCGCAGCCGACCTGCGAGGAGACGCACAGCGTAGCGCGATCTTTCTCCGGAATATAAACGGTTTCCACCTGCTGGCCACCGACCGTGATCGCCCATTTGATGGTGCCGTCCGCCGAGCGCTGCTCTTCCGCCACTTCCGGCGCGCGGATTTCGGCCAGCTCTTTCAGCTTGCCGCGGAAAACCTTGTTGATGTCGGTCATCTCATCGAAATCATCACAGCAGTAGTGATAAATCCACTTCATTACCTGATCGGCACGGAACGGCTTTTCGCCCAGGCCAACAAAAAATTCGCGCATTTGCTGACGGTTCAAATCGAGCAGGTTGATTTTTTCTTTTTTTGGCGTGGTGATAGCAGATGACGGGGTGACAATTTGTTCAGACATAATATTCTCTGGCCTCGTTGTTACACGTTATGGCGCTGGGGAGGTTAATAAGAAGTATAAATGAAACGCCCCCGCTGAGCAGGGGCGCATTATTGTACAGGCAGAGCGTCTGCGGATTAAAGGGCGTTATGAAAATAAATTGTAAACGCGCCGCATTCCCCTGCCATCAATAATCAATAATTAACGAGTGCGTGGGCACACTTCGCCTTCGCCAAAGAAGAAGGCGATTTCGCGAGCGGCAGACTCGGCAGAGTCAGAACCGTGGGTCGCGTTCTCGGTGAAGCTGTCCGCGTAGTCGGCACGCAGCGTACCAGCCAGCGCGTTGTCCGGGTTAGTTGCGCCCATCAGATCGCGGTGACGCTGTACGGCGTTTTCGCCTTCCAGCACGGAAACCACTACCGGGCCAGAGGTCATGAATTCAACCAGGCCGTCGAAGAAAGGACGACCCTGGTGTTCTGCGTAGAAGCCTTCAGCCTGCTCTTTGGTCAGGTGCAGCATTTTGGTGCCAACGATTTTGAAGCCAGCGCTTTCAAAACGGTTAAAAATGGCACCAATTACGTTTTTTGCCACCGCGTTTGGTTTTACGATAGAAAAAGTACGTTCGATAGTCATAGTGACCCCTGTTTGATGTCGAGTTTGGCCGGTGAAAAGGCTCCCCGGCCGGGAAAATGGCGCCGATTATAGGGGGCATAAGCCCGCATTCCTATCGGATATTCAACAAATCGTTAAAAAAGTCGCTTAAGCGCCTACAGACTGGCAACCTTAGTGCGCAATCGCGCAAAAATGCTTCAGCTCGCCGCCCGGCGTGGAGAAAACCCGAGAAGATCTTGAGATGCCCGTCAGGATAACCGACACTCAGGGCAACTATTCCTGTTGCGAGGCCGCTATGACTTGCTCTTTGTTTGTGACCGCCGACTGGCTGGCGGAACACTATGCCGATGATGATATTCAGGTACTGGACGCGCGTATGCTGCCGCCGGGCCAGGAGAAGGTTCGCGATATTCAGGCGGAGTACCGTGCGGGCCATCTCCCGGACGCGCCTTTTTTCAATATCGAAGCGCTTTCCGACCCTGCCAGCCCTTATCCGCATATGCTGCCGCGAGCGGAAGCTTTTGCCGTGGCGATGCGCGAGCTGGGCGTCAGCAGCGAAAAACATTTAGTGGTTTACGATGAGGGTAATCTCTTCTCTGCGCCGCGCGCCTGGTGGATGCTGCGTCAGTTCGGCGTAGCCTCGGTTTCCATTCTGGCCGGCGGACTGAGCGGCTGGCGCGAAGCCGGTTACGAGGTGGCTACCGGCGACGTCGCGCTGCCGGAAGCGGAGTTTGAGGCCAGTTTCGATCCGGCCGTGGTGAAGCGGATCACCGACGTGATGGTCATCAGCCATGAAGGCGGCGCGCAGATTGTCGACGCCAGAGCCGCCAACAGGTTTTACGGTGAAGTGGACGAGCCGCGTCCGGGCCTGCATCGCGGTCATATTCCCGGCAGCCTGAACGTGCCGTGGAACGAACTGGTGGAAAACGGTCAGCTGAAGTCGCCGGAGGCGCTGACGGCCATTTTCCAGCGTCAGGGCGTGAAGCTCGACGAGCCGGTGGTGGCCAGCTGCGGCTCCGGCGTGACGGCGGTCGTGCTGATCCTGGCGCTGACGTCGCTGGGCGTGGAAAACGTCACGCTCTATGACGGCTCCTGGGGCGAATGGGGTAGCCGCGACGATTTGCCGATCGCTACCCGATAAACAGCCGCCCCGGCGGCCGGAAGGAAAGCCTTATTAAGACGGGCGATGGCGATCGATATTCAGCGCGGCTATTTACACTGGCCGCGCTGTTTTAGCGCCATCAGCAAAGCAGAAGTCGCCCGGCGCTTTACAGGATCCTGTCCTGCTTAAGCGAGCGCAGGAAGCTGCCCCACCGCCGCTCATAAAAGGGCGTGATATGCGCGGTAAAGAAGTGGCTGATATTGTCATTATCCACTACTTCGCAAATATCTACCGGCTCATCCTCTAACAGCGTATCGGTCGCCACGCTGCCCGCCGCCTGAATGATATTTTCGATATCACCGTCGGCTTCAATGCCAATTAGCAAATTAGGCTTCGCGTCCGCCGCTTCTTTAATATGCGCTACCCATGCGCGCCGCACCTGCTTATGTTTAGCAAACAGCTCCGTCAGCGAGGCGATGGTTTGCGCAGGCGGTTCGGCAATTTCCGACAGCAGCAGCGAAGCGCCGCCTTCCAGCACCGTTTGCTGGCTCAGGGCGTTGCCCTCTTTCCCCAACAGGCTGCTGATTTCCCCCGGCGAAAACTCCTTGCCGACGGGCAGTTTGGGATTCAGAAACAGCGTTTCGCCCTGAGTCATGGCAAACAGCGTGCGTACCGGCATCACCAGAAAAGGCTGTTCTTCGGTGACGGCCTGCTGTAGCGCCTGCTCTGAGGTGAAAAAGGGAATAATGCTGGTGCCGTCCTCTTTTTCCCAGTGCTGCAGCTCCGCATCGGCCTGCTCCACGCTTTCGCCAGGCACCCAGACGCTGGCTTCCATCAGTAACGTAAAGAACTCCGGGCGGTGCGCAGGCTCGGTCGCCGCCAGTTTCAACACCTCTTCCAGGCGCTGGTTGATTTCGTTCATTGCTTGCTTCCAGTCAAAGCGCCGGGCGCAGCGCCCGGCTACACGTTCTATTTCAGCAGCAGATTCGCCACGGTACGTACGCCCAGTCCGGTCGCGCCGGCAGACCACTGATCCACCGCGCCTTTACGGTAGGTCGCTGAGCAGTCGATATGCAGCCAGCCCTGCTGATAGTGCTTCACAAAGTGCGACAGAAACGCGGCGGCCGTGCTGGCGCCTGCCGTATGCGAAGGCGCGGCAATATTGTTTAAATCGGCAAAGTTAGAAGGCAGATAGCCGCGATGGAACTCGGCCAGCGGCAGTCGCCAGAAAGGTTCGTTCTCGCTGGCGGCGCTCTCCAGAAGCGACTGCGCCAGCGCGTCATCAAAGCTGAACAGCGCGTGATAATCGTTGCCCAGCGCCGTTTTGGCCGCGCCGGTCAGCGTCGCCGCATCGATCATCAGCTGCGGGTTCTGTTCGCTGGCGTCGATCAGGCCGTCCGCCAGCACCAGGCGCCCTTCCGCATCGGTGTTCATCACCTCTACGCTTTTCCCGTTGCGGTAACGAATAATATCGCCCAGACGGAAAGCGTTGCCGCTGACCATGTTGTCGGCGCAGCAGAGATACAGCTTCACGCGCTTATCCAGTCCGCGATCGATAGCCAGCGCCAGCGCGCCGGTCAGCGTGGCGGCACCGCCCATATCCGACTTCATTGAATCCATCGAGCCGCTGGGTTTCAGGCTGTAGCCGCCGGTATCAAAGGTGATGCCTTTGCCCACCAGGCAGGCGAAGACCGGCGCTTTCTCATCGCCCGTCGGGTTATAGTCCAGCGCCAGCAGCGCCGGGCTGCGCGTTGAGCCGCGCCCTACCGTATGCAGACCGCTGTAGCCCTGAAGACGCAGATCCTCGCCTTTGGTAATGCGGTAGCTGGCCTTTTCGCCCGCCACGCCGCAGAGCAGATCGACCGCGCGCTGCGCCAGCTGTTCCGGGCTAAGCTCTTCCGCCGGAAGGTTGATAGTGTCGCGCACCCAGTCGATGATTTTCAGACGACGATCGAGCTCGGCCCGATCCGCCTCGCTCAGCGCGGCCCATTCAACTTTTCTTTCGCCTTTCGGCCCGCGATAGCCCTGCCAGAAGGCCCAGCTTTTTTCCAGGTCCCAGTCGCCCTGCAGGCTGACGTGACGAATGCCCTGCCCGTCGATTTTGCGCGCCGCGCGCTGAATGGTGGTCAGCACATCGCCGCCGTTAAGGTGGATGGTCATGCCGCTGTCGTTGCTGGTCAGGGTCGCTTTTTCGCCCCAGCGCGCATCCGCCGCTGTCGTCGACAGCGTAATGATCATTGGCGTGGTTGTCATAACCTGGCTCCTTGTTAAAAATTTGTTATATCGACCTTGCAACGGCCGACGGCAGCGATAACGCTGCCTGTTCGTTTTAAGATTAACAGATTAAGCATAACGGGCTAAACAGCCCGTAGAACGGAAAAGATTAGCGCGAAGACGCCGCTCGCCATTGCGGAGACAAGTCACGCAGGCGGGTAATGGATTTACGCACCAGCTCGATAGCGTATTCGATCTCCTCACCCGTGGTAAAGCGCCCCAGCGAAAAGCGCAGCGAACTGTGCGCCAGCTCTTCGCTCAGGCCCAGCGCGCGCAGGACATAGGAAGGTTCAAGGCTGGCCGAGGTGCAGGCGGAGCCGGAGGAGAGCGCCAGATCTTTCAGCGCCATAATCAGCGATTCGCCGTCTACGTGCGCAAAGCTGACGTTAAGGATATTCGGCGCGCTCTGCTCCAGGCTACCGTTAAGATACACCTCGTCAATTTCGCTCAGGCCCGCCCACAGGGTTCTGCGCAGCAGGTTAAGCCGGGCGCTTTCGCTGCTCATCTCTTCCTTTGCGATACGGTAGGCCTCGCCCATGCCGACGATTTGATGCACGGGCAGCGTGCCGGAACGCATGCCGCGCTCGTGACCACCGCCGTGGATCTGCGCGGCGATACGGATACGGGGCTTTCTGCGCACGTAAAGTCCGCCGATGCCTTTCGGGCCATAGAGCTTATGCGCGGAAAAAGACATCAGGTCGACTTTCAGCTCGCTGAGATCCACCGGCAGCTTGCCGACGCTCTGCGTGGCGTCAACGTGGAAGAGAACGCCGCGCGACTGGCACAGTTCGCCGATAGCTGCAATATCCTGCACCACGCCGGTTTCATTATTGACGTGCATAATGGAAACCAGGATGGTGTCGTCGCGCATCGCGTCCTGCAGCTGTTGCAGCGTGATAATGCCGTCGGCCTGCGGGGCCAGGTAAGTTACCTCGAACCCTTCGCGCTCCAGCTGGATACAGGTATCCAACACGGCTTTGTGCTCGGTCTGGCTGGTGATGATGTGTTTGCCTTTCTCCTGCTGGAGTTCGGCCGCGCCTTTGATGGCCAGATTATCGGATTCGGTGGCGCCAGAGGTAAAAACGATTTCGCGGGGATCGGCACCAATCAGTTCGGCAACCTGGTTGCGGGCGACGTCGACCGCTTCTTCCGCCTGCCAGCCAAAGCGATGGGAGCGGGAAGCCGGATTGCCAAAAGTCCCGTCAAGGGTCAGAAACTGCACCATTTTTTGCGCTACGCGGGGATCGGCGGGCGTGGTGGCGGCGTAATCAAGGTAAATCGGGACTTTCATTGCGTTGAACTCCGTACAGTTAAGTATGTCATTCAATGCGGTCTGCCGCGTCGGTGACCATCGTCCCCGACACAGAGTGGTATGAGGACGACGGCTTTCGCCGCCGCTTTAATCAGGCTCGCAGATTGACGTTAATCGTTTCATGCAGGCGGCCGGCCGGCACGCGCGCTTTTTCAGTGTTGTTCTGACGATCGGCCACATCCAGGATTTCCTGGTTGTTCACCAGTTCCGCCAGCGTAATGTTGTTCAGGAAGTCGCTGATGCGCTCGCTCAGGTCGCGCCACAGCACGTGGGTCAGACAGCGTTCGCCGCCCTGACAGCCTTCTTTGCCCTGACACTTGGTCGCATCTACAGACTCATCCACGGCGGTGATCACCGCGCCAACCGCAATCTCGCCGGACGCTTTGCCCAGCAGATAGCCGCCGCCTGGCCCACGCACGCTGGCCACCAGACCGTTTTTACGCAGGCGAGAGAAAAGCTGCTCCAGGTAGGACAGCGAAATGCCCTGACGCTCTGAAATATCAGCTAAAGGTACTGGCCCTTCGTGCGAGTGCAGCGCAACATCAAGCATAGCGGTAACGGCATAACGGCCTTTGGATGTCAGTCTCATGGCGTAAACGACCTCGGTTGTTCGTGAACATTTGATGGTCGAAGTCTGCCATTCCTGAGTGTTTTGGTCAACTATTTAACCGAGTAATTTACTCAAGTATTTAACCTGGTAATTTACTCAACTATTACCGCTGCTTTTTTGCGTGTCTCGACTACTTCTCGCTCTTTGGCTTTTCCAGCGAAGAGAGCATGCCGCGCAGAATATTCAGCTCATCGCGCTCCGGACGCGCACGCGTATAAAGGCGGCGCATCTTGCTCATCACCTGGCCGGGATTGCCTTCACGTATAAAGCCGCTTCTCACCATCATCTGTTCCATATGCTGATAAAAGCGCTCAAGGTCGTCGACCAGCGGATAAGGCGACTCTTCGTAGTCGGGCTGCGTGGTTTCCTGCGATTGCAAAAACGCCATGCGCACTTCATAAGCGATGATCTGTACCGCCATCGCCAGGTTGAGCGAGCTGTACTCCGGGTTAGCGGCAATGGCTACGTGATAGTGGCACTTTTGCAGCTCTTCGTTGGTCAGGCCCACGCGTTCGCGGCCAAACACCAGCGCAACCGGCGCCTGCTGCCCTTCCTGCACGCTCTTGATGCCGCACTCGCGCGGATCGAGCATCGGCCACGGTAGCGAACGCGAACGGGCGCTGGTGCCAACCACCAGACTGCAACCGGCCAGCGCTTCATCAAGCGTGTCAACGATGTGCGCTTCGCCAATCACGTCGCTGGCGCCAGCGGCCAGTGCGATAGCCTGCGAGTCAGGTTTGACCAGCGGATTGACCAGATAAAGGTTGGTCAGGCCCATGGTTTTCATCGCGCGAGCGACGGATCCCATATTGCCGGTGTGAGAAGTTTCCACCAGCACGATTCGGATGTTATGCAGCATAGGAGTTCAGGTCTGTGAGATAATTTGCCAATGTTAACATATTTTCAGGACTTTTACCGAGCCCCCTGCTATAATCCGCGCCGTTTTCCGTTCTTTAACATCCAGTGAGAGAGACCGATGCATCCGATGCTCAACATCGCCGTGCGCGCTGCGCGCAAGGCCGGTAATTTAATTGCCAAGAATTATGAAACGCCAGACGCCGTTGAAGCCAGCCAGAAAGGCAGCAACGACTTCGTTACCAATGTTGACCGCGACGCCGAGCGCCTGATTATTGAGGTGATCCGCAAGTCTTATCCAAAGCACACCATTATTTGTGAAGAAAGCGGTGAGCTGCCCGGAGAAGACAAGGATGTGCAATGGGTTATCGATCCACTGGATGGCACTACTAACTTCATTAAGCGCCTGCCGCATTTCTGTATTTCTATCGCCGTACGTATCAAAGGCCGCACCGAAGTGGCCGTGGTTTACGATCCAATGCGTAACGAACTGTTCAGCGCCGTACGCGGCCAGGGCACCCAGCTGAACGGCTATCGCCTGCGCGGCTCCACCGCTCGCGATCTGGATGGCACCATCCTGGCGACCGGTTTCCCGTTCAAGCTGAAGCAGCACGCCACGCCGTATATCAATATCGTGGGTAAACTCTTTACCCAGTGCGCGGATTTCCGTCGCACCGGTTCTGCCGCGCTGGATCTGGCTTACGTTGCCGCCGGCCGCGTGGACGGCTACTTTGAAATCGGCCTGAAGCCGTGGGATTTCGCCGCGGGCGAGCTGCTGGTACGTGAAGCAGGCGGCCTGGTGACCGACTTCGTTGGCGCGCATGGCTATATGCACTCCGGCAACATCGTCGCCGGTAACCCACGCGTGGTAAAAGCGATGCTGGCGACCATGCGCGACGAGCTGAGCGAAGCGCTGAAGCGCTAAATCACTCTCAAGAAAGGGCTGAACGTTTGTTCAGCCCTTTTTTATTGCCGCGCATTTAAAAAAGCGGTCGTATCCCGCCGGATAACGCAGGCTGCGCGCTCAACCACAGCATTACGCCGGTTGCCAGCAGCAGCAGGCCGCCTGCCAGCGACAGCGTTGCCCAGATAAAAGCGCGATCGCTCTGCGCGTTTTCTCGTCGACTCAGCTTCAGCGCCAGCGCGCGCGAAACCTGCACCAGCACGGCCATAGCCGTTACCGTAACGGCCGTTCCCACCGCCATCGCCAGTGCGGAAAGCACGCCCCATGCGTAAACGCCGATCACTTTAGAAAACAGCAGCATCATAATCGCGCCGGAGCACGGCCGCAGCCCCATTGACAGCACCACCAGCGCTTTGGTTTTACCGCTGACCGCCTTATCCAGCATTCCGCTATCCGGCACGTGCTGATGCCCGCAGCCGCAGTGTGCGCCGTGCCGATGGCCCTGTTCTACAGGCATCAGGCGGCTAACGGCAAGGCGGGGCTTTTTCAGCAGGCGCACAATTCTGCCGCCCGCTCGCCAGCACAACCACAGCCCCAGCCCGACTACCAGCAGATAACTGCCCTTTTCCAGCCAGTAGCTGCCCACATGCAGCTGGCGGGAAGAGAGCTGTAGCACCACCAGCATTATCGTCACCAGCGCAATCGCCACGCCGCCCTGTAGGAGGGCTGCGGCCAGGGTCAGCCGGATGCTGGTGTTCATCTTCGTGGGATGCGTAGCCAGAAACGTTGCAATCACTACTTTGCCGTGGCCCGGCCCAAGCGCGTGCAGGATGCCATAAATCAGGCTGAACCCCATCAGCGTCAGGCCGACCTGATGCGGCCGGCTCGCCACCTGCTGCAGCAGCGCCGTCATCTCCACATGCAAATTGCGCTGCCAGACCACGCTTTGCAGCAATAATTGCGGCCAGTACAGCCAGGCCGCCGCGCCCGCTGCGATAAATATCAGCAGCAGCAGGTAAAGCGGCCACGCCTGAAGCCAGCGGCTGCGGGATCGCTGCGCTACGGACATCACTGACATAATAAGGTCACCGTTTGGGCAAACTGACGGCCAAGATCCATATCGGCAGGCGGCGCATCGGCTTTATCCAGCGACAGCGCATAGGCCTGGAGCGAAGCGTTGGGATTGGGCGTTTTAAGCGTAAATCGGCAGCGCTGCGCCAGCTCTTGTGGAAGATGCAGCGATTTTTCAGACGCAAAAGTCATATCAACAAAGTAAGTCGGATCGAAAACGGAAAAGGTATAGCGCTGTCCGGCCAGCGGCTGCGGTTCGCCCAGCGGCAGAATAAACTCCAGCACGGCTTTGTTTCCCTCTCTCAGCAGCCGGTATTCCGGCGGTAAGTTGCCAAATTTCACCGGCTTGCCTTTATGCCAAAACTCGGCGAAATAATGCTGCGCCATCACGTTGGCCATCACTTCCGCCGCCAGTTTTTTCCAGACCACCGAATCCGGTTTGGCTTTGCCCGCGTCGTACAATAAATCGGCAGAGGTGATTTCATCCATCACCCAGTGCATTTTCAGGCCGGTCAGCCGATCGTCCTGCTGCACCAGCGTGGCCTGCATAGCGATAAAGCTATGGGGATGGCTCCATGCTTGCGGCATTACCATCAGCAGCGCTATGCACAGCAGCCTGATAAAAATGTTATAAC
The DNA here is from genome assembly GCF_054057575.1 of Erwinia sp. TECH1. Taxonomy (NCBI): domain Bacteria; kingdom Pseudomonadati; phylum Pseudomonadota; class Gammaproteobacteria; order Enterobacterales; family Erwiniaceae; genus Erwinia; species Erwinia sp. TECH1. The sequence continues at coordinate 3,559,951 of NZ_JBSRZK010000001.1, forward strand.
GTAACAATACCTGCTCCTTATCCAACCGGTGAAAAAATCTGTGACCTGCCTTAAAAGCTACAAAAAAATCTGCTGGCTGTCGGTTTAGTCCGACCGGGTCACGCTATTCTTAGCGGGGTGACTTTTATCGGGACAGCAGATCATGACTCAACCTCTAATCGGGCCAGCTGCTTTCTCCAGTCCGCAGCGACGCTGCCATCTGCTATTACTGCTTTATCTGCCAGGCAGCGTCACGCTGGAGCTATTGTGCCAGCTCAACGGCGTGGATCCTTCCGTAGCCCGGCAAGATATAGCGGAGGTCACGGCAGAAATCCAGCGCTATCACCGGCTGTCGCTGCTACAGCACGCTACTGACGGCTATCGGATTGACGGTGCGGAACTGGATCGGCGGCTTTGCCTGCTGCACTGGCTTAAACGCGCGCTGCGGCTAAGCCCTGATTTTGTTCGGCAGCATTTTTCTCCGGCGCTGAAGCAGCAGCTGCAAACGCTGCGGATAGAAAAAGCCCTTTATGATGACCATAACCTGAATGCGCTGGTTCACCACTGCGCGCAGGGTTTGTCACGAGAGTTTACGCCGCGCGACTGTCAGTTTCTGGCGCTGTTTATGCAGCATTCGCTGGGTCGCCAGGCGCCCCTGTCATTTAATGAGGCCCAGCAGGCCTGGCTGGCAAAGCGTCGGGAATATCAGGTAGCGCAGGAGATTGTGCAGCACTGGCAAAAACGCTGTAAGGCCGCGCCGGAGGCGAATATTGCCTGCTTGCTTGCCCTGCTGTTCAGCCAGCTTCATACGCCCACCCTCGCCGGGATCCGTCATGACTATGAGCAGCAGCTGCTTGCCGATATTTATCGGCTGATTGAGCAATTTCAGATGCTTTCCGGTCACCGTATCGGCAACGTGCAGGGCCTGTGCGAACAGCTCTATACGCACATGGCGCAGGCGCTGGAGCGATCCCTGTTTGGTATCGGCATTGATAACAGCCTGGCGGAAGAGGTTCTGCAGCTTTATCCACGGCTGTTGCGTACCACCCAGGCGGCAATAGTCGGCTTTGAACAGCGCTACTCGCTGCGCTTTTCTGAAGAAGAGATGGGGCTTATTGCTATTATTTTCGGCGCGTGGCTGATGCAGGAAAATGTGCTGCAGGAAAAGCAGGTACTGCTGCTAACCGGAAAAGATGCCGCGCTGGAAAAAGAGCTCGAACAGCAGCTCCGGGAATTAACGCTGCTGCCGCTGAACATCAAATATCTGGACGTGGCGGAATATCAGCGCAGCAGCGCCCCAAAGGGTATTGCGCTGGTGATTACGCCCTATGCCACGCCGCTGCCGCTCTACTCTCCGCCGTTAATCCATGCGGAACTGCCGCTACAGCCGCATCAGCAGGATCGTATCAGGCTGCTGCTGGAGTCCTGACCCACGCCTGCGAAAAGCAGGTTAGACTTGCGGGCAAAGCGCCTGTTTTGCATAAAATCAATGCCCAATGGCTCTGAATACCTTGTTGCCTGATTTTTACTTTTTGCCTGTTGAGAGGCCGCCGCCCGTGCGGTTAACTGTGTCGTCTTTTGTGAATGATAAGGATTGTGCCGTAAGGTTTAACGGCTACATTATCGTCAAGCATAAGTTCTGAGGTACTTCCCCCAATGCGCTACGCGCAAAGGGGGAGTATTTTAGCAAAGCCGCAGTGCGATTAGGTTTTCGCCGCAATGCGAGCGCTCTTTTCCGGCCGCAGGAACAGCGCCGGCACCACCAGCAGCGCCATCACCCAAAATATATCGCCGTGCAGATGCTGGAACAGCGCCCCGCAGACTATCGTCATTACCGCAATGCCGCCGCCCATCGCCAGCGCCGAATATACGGACTGCAGACGAATAACCTCGGCGCCTTCCCTGGCGGCGATAAAGCGCATCGCCGCCAGGTGACAAATGGTAAAGCTGCCGCAGTGCAGGATCTGCGCCACGATCAGCAGCGGCAGCGCCGTGGTTGAGGCCATCAGGCTCCAGCGGATCAGCGCACATACGCCGGAGAGCAGCAGCAGGTCCCGTGCGGTCCAGCGCCCAAAAAGCCGGTTGCTGGAGGCAAACACGATAATTTCTGCCACCACGCCCAGCGACCAGAGGTAGCCCACCACGCTCGCCGAATAGCCTGCATCCTGCCACCAGATAGCGCTAAAGCCATAATAGGCCGCGTGCGCGCCCTGCATCAGGGTGACGCAGAGCAGAAAGCGCCAGGATGATTTCAGCAGCCGCTGCCAGTCCTGCCAGCCCGCACGTGCGACAACCTTGTCGCTCCCCTGCGGCGGGGTCGCCGGGCGAAGCAGCATCCCGCCGAGCATCGCCGCCGTTCCTGCACAGAGCAGCCACAGGATCGCCTGGTAAGAGAAAGCGTTAACCAGCACGCCGGTCAGCGCCGAGCTGATAACAAACGCCAGCGATCCCCACAGCCTGACCGGGCCGTAAGCCATTGCAATCTGCCGTTGCCAGGTGGCGGCCAGCGCGTCGCTCAGCGGCACCAGCGGTGAGAAAAACAGGTTGAAGCCAATCATGACCAGCAGTAGCCAGACCCAGAACGCGCTAAACCAAAAGCCCAGGGCAAACAGCAGCGACAGCCCCGCCAGCAGACGCAGCACGCTAATCAGGCGCGAAGGCGTCGTCACGCGGGAAGCGATAAGCAGGCTGCCGGTAAAGCGGGAAACCATGCCGACGCCTAATAAAAGGCCGATTTTTTCCGCATCAAGTCCGATGCCTTTCAGCCAGACGGCCCAGAACGGCAGCCAGACGCCGTAGGTAAAGAAGTAGGTGAAGTAGCCCAGCCCCAGCCACCACGCAGAACGGATTGCCATTTTTCCTCCGGCAATGTACAGACGAAAAAAACGGGACGTAGCGTCCCGTTTCGTTGTCGCGCCGGAAAATTCTCCGGCGTTCTGAAGCGGGATACAGCATCCCGCAGGCTTATGGCTTTTACGCGTACACCGGGAAGCGGGCGCACAGTTCCAGCACCTGCTTTTTCACGCGTTCGATGGTCGCTTCATCGTTGATATTGTCAAGGATGTCGCTGATCCAGCCGGCCAGCTGGCGCACTTCCGCTTCCTTAAAGCCGCGACGAGTCACCGCTGGCGAGCCAATACGGATGCCGGAAGTCACAAACGGGCTTTTCGGATCGTTCGGCACGCTGTTTTTGTTAACGGTGATGTTGGCACGGCCCAGCGCCGCATCAGCTTCTTTACCGGTCAGGCCTTTGCTCACCAGATCGATCAGGAACAGGTGGTTATAGGTGCCGCCGGAAACGATGTCGTAACCGCGCTCCAGCAGGACTTCCACCATCGCTTTAGCGTTTTTGGCAACCTGCTGCTGATAGAACTTGAACTCCGGCTCCATCGCTTCTTTCAGCGCTACCGCTTTACCGGCAATCACGTGCATCAGCGGGCCGCCCTGGCCACCAGGGAAGACGGCGGAGTTCAGCTTCTTATAGAAATCTTCATCGCCGCCCTTCGCCAGGATCAGGCCGCCGCGCGGGCCCGCCAGGGTTTTATGGGTGGTGGTGGTTACGATATGCGCGTGCGGAACCGGGTTCGGGTAAACGCCTGCGGCAATCAGACCGGCGACGTGCGCCATGTCGACAAACAGGTAAGCGCCGATGCTGTCAGCGATTTCACGCATTTTCGCCCAGTCGCAGATGCCGGAGTAGGCAGAGAAACCGCCGATGATCATTTTCGGCTTATGCTTCTGCGCCTGCGCGGCCAGATCGTCATAATCGATTTTGCCGGTCTCGTCGATGCCGTAAGGCACCACGTTATACAGCTTGCCGGAAAGGTTAACCGGGGAGCCGTGGGTCAGATGGCCGCCGTGCGCCAGGTTCATGCCCAGAATGGTGTCGCCCGGCTGCAGCAGCGCGGTATAAACGGCAAAGTTAGCCTGAGAACCGGAGTGCGGCTGCACGTTGGCGAAATCGGCGCCGAACAGCTCTTTAGCGCGATCGATCGCCAGCTGCTCTACGATATCAACATACTCACAGCCGCCGTAGTAGCGCTTGCCCGGATAGCCTTCCGCATATTTGTTGGTCAGCTGAGATCCCTGCGCCTGCATGACGCGCGGACTGGTGTAGTTTTCCGAAGCAATCAGTTCAATATGCTCTTCCTGACGCACTTTCTCCTGCTCCATTGCCTGCCACAACTCGGCATCATAATCGGCAATATTCATATCACGCTTTAACATCCGCTTCTCCTGACTCAGCTAACAATCTATTCGGCATTGAACGGCCCTTTTGGGCGAAGGCCAACAGTGTAAACCGTTTTGCCTGCTCAGGGATAGCCGGAAAGCAGGGTTTTTACGCAAACGATTGGCTCCAGCGCTGGCAAGGGTTAGTTCTCTTTTTCCCTGGCGTGGCGGCTCGTCTGTTTCATCATCATCTACGTGCAGGTTTTTCAACATCGTCCTTTTTTTATGGTAATAAATGCCCTTGTCTGGTTAAAGGTTATTTACAGCGTGACGCGTTTCGCTATAAGATGCATTTAAAATGCAACTTATAAAAATCCTCAGGAGTTCGCCATGTTAGACGCCCGCACTATCAGCACCATCAAAGCGACCATCCCGGCTTTGCTGGCTACCGGCCCCGCCCTTACCGCCCACTTTTACGATCGGCTGTTCAGCCATCATCCGGAGCTGAAAGACATCTTCAATATGAGCAACCAGCGCAACGGCAATCAGCGTGAAGCGCTGTTCAACGCTATCTGCGCCTATGCGGGCAATATTGAAAACCTGCCCGCTATTCTGCCGGCGGTTGAGAAAATCGCGCAGAAGCACACCAGCTTTGCCGTGCAGCCTGAACATTACCAGGTAGTGGGCGAACACCTGCTGGCCACGCTGGATGAGATGCTCAGCCCCGGCCAGGAAGTGCTGGATGCGTGGGGAAAAGCCTATGGCGTGCTGGCCAACGTGTTTATTAAGCGTGAAGAAGAGCTGTATGAGGCGTCGGAACAAAAAGTGGGCGGCTGGCGGACGCCGCGCGCGTTCCGCATCAGCGAGATTACGCCACAAAGCGAAGTAATAAAAAGTATTGTCTTCAGCCCGGTTGATGGTCAGCCGGTAGCCGATTATCAGGCCGGGCAGTATCTGGGCGTCTGGCTGCGGGAAAAAAGCTTTGCTAATCAGGAGATCCGCCAGTATTCCCTGACGCGTTCGCCAAACGGCAAAGATTACCGGATTGCGGTGCGGCATGAGGCGGGCGGAACGGTTTCCGGCTGGCTGCACGATCACGCCAAAGTGGGCGACGAGGTGCGCCTGGCAGCGCCTGCCGGAGATTTCTTCCTGAATATCACGCCGCAAACGCCGGTCACGCTGATTTCAGCGGGCGTCGGTCAGACGCCGATGCTGGCGATGCTGCACGTGCTGGCGGAACAGCACCACCCTGCGCCGGTACGCTGGCTGCACGCGGCGGATAACGGCAAAACCCACGCTTTTGCTGATGAGGTTGTAGCGACGGGCCAGCAGCTGGCGGAGTTTTCACAGCATATCTGGTATCGGGATCCGCAGCCCGACGATAGCGATCGCTATCAGACGCCGGGCCTGATGGATCTGCTGCCGATCGCAGAGCAGCTCAGCGATCCGGCCATGCACTTCTATCTTTGTGGCCCGGTCGGCTTTATGCAGCATATCGCTGAACAGCTGGTGAGCATGGGAGTAGCGGTTGAGCGCGTGCACTATGAGGTATTCGGCCCGCATAAAGTGCTTTAATACGCAAAAGGCCGGATAGTCCGGCCTTTTTTACCTGAAGACAGGCGACTCAGATCGCTTCTTCATCTTCTTCGCCGGTACGGATACGCACCACGCGCGCCACGTCGAAGACAAAAATTTTGCCATCGCCGATTTTCCCGGTCTGGGCGGTGCGCATAATCGTTTCCACGCAGGTATCCACAATATCGTCGGCGATAACGATCTCGATTTTAACTTTCGGCAGAAAATCGACCATATATTCCGCGCCGCGATAAAGTTCGGTGTGCCCTTTCTGGCGGCCAAACCCCTTCACTTCGGTCACGGTCATCCCGGTGATGCCGACTTCAGCCAGCGCCTCGCGCACATCATCCAGTTTGAACGGTTTGATAATTGCATCGATCTTTTTCATGGCAGACCCTTGTTGTTCCCTCGCCAGCCGGAGGGTAAGCGTATTCAGTATATGTGCAGCAGACAGGATCCGCCGCGCGGTCTGTCACTTTTGCCGGGCAGATAAACTATCATATCTGCACCGCGATGCGGCACAAAAAAACTATTCTTTAAAATCAGAGGCATCCAGCTCATGGCGCGACAGCAGCTTGTAGAATTCCGTGCGGTTGCGTCCGGCCAGGCGCGCCGCGTGCGTCACGTTGCCTTTGGTCATTTGCAGCAGCTTGCGCAGGTAGTTCAGCTCGAACTGGTTTCTGGCCTCGACAAAAGTTGGCAGCGCCGTGTTTTCGCCCGCCAGCGCCTGCTCCACCAGCGCTTCGCCTATTACCGGCGCGGAGCTTAACGCCACGCACTGCTCGATGACGTTAACCAACTGGCGCACGTTGCCCGGCCAGCTTGCGGCGATCAGGCGCTTCATCGCATCGGTAGAAAAGCTGCGGACAAAGGGCTTATGCCTTTCGGCGGACTGCTTCAGCAAATGGTTCGCCAGCAGCGGAATATCTTCCGCGCGTTCGTGCAGCGCCGGCAGGCGCAGCGTCACCACGTTCAGACGATAATAGAGATCCTCGCGGAACTCTTTTTTCTCCATGGCCTTCGGCAGATCGCGATGCGTGGCGGAAATGATACGCACGTTAATATCCAGATCGCGATTGCTGCCCAGCGGCCGCACCTTGCGCTCCTGCAGCACGCGTAACAGCTTGACCTGGAGCGCCTGCGGCATATCGCCGATTTCGTCTAAAAACAGCGTGCCGCCTTCTGCGGCCTGAAACAGCCCTTCGCGCTGGCTCACCGCGCCGGTAAAAGCGCCTTTTGCGTGGCCGAACAGCTCGGACTCCAGCAGCTGCTCCGGCAGCGCGCCGCAGTTAATCGCGATAAAAGCCTTGCCGGCTCTCGGGCTGGCGGCATGAATCGCCTGCGCCAGGATCTCTTTTCCGGTTCCGCTCTGGCCGTTGATTAGCACGCTGACGTCGGACTGCGCCACCATCCTGGCCTGGTCCAGCAGCCGCAGCATCACCGGGCTGCGGGTAACAATGCTTTCCCGCCAGGCGTCGTCGCTGGCCGGCGCGCGATGTGCCAGAGCCTGATCGATGGCGCTATAGAGCGCGTCGCGATCCACCGGCTTGGTTAAAAAGCTGAATACGCCCTGCTGCGTGGCGGAAACGGCTTCGGGGATCGAGCCGTGAGCGGTAAGAATAATCACCGGCATGCCGGGATGGCTTTTCTGCACCTCGGCAAACAGCGCCAGACCGTTCATTTCATCCATGCGCAGGTCGCTGATGACCAAATCAATGCGCTCGTTTTGCAGCGTGCGCAGCGCCTCCGGCCCGCTTTCGGCGGTGGATACGCTAAACCCTTCGCTGCCCAGGCGCATCCCTAACAGCTTTAACAGGCCGGGATCGTCATCCACCAGCAGCAGGTTTGCCGATTTTTTTATCATCGCTGCGCTCCTTTTTCCGCGTCGTTTTTCTCGCTGTGGCCGTCGCTGCCGTCGGGCGAACGGCGCGTGGAGAGCTGACGTTCAATATCCGTTAGCGTGTCCAGCTTGCGTCGGGTGACTTTAAGCTCGCTGTTCAGCGTCGCCTGCTGCTGGCGCAGCGCGTCCAGCTGGGCATCGCTGGTCTGCTGCAAATGATGGTAGCGGGTGCGCTCCTCGGAGAGCTGCAGCTGCGCCATTTGGTTATCGCGCCACAGCTGAAGCAGCGGGCGCACAGCGGCGGGATAGTCGCGGCTGAAGGCGTCCAGTTGGAGCATATACTGACGCCGCTCGACGGGCGTAACGTTACCGTTGGCCATCAGCACCGCCTCTTTGAAAGCGCCCTGCCAGCTGTCGCCGCCCTGCTGGCGTGCCTGAGCGCGCGCGTCAGCGGCAGAAAGCCGCGCCGCGCAGTCTGTCGCCCGCAGCCAGTAAAGCGGATTGCTGGTTTTACTCTCTTCCACGTCCCAGATCCGGGCGCAGTCCACCAGCCGGTAGTCCACTATCTTTGCTTCCGGTTCTACGGGCGCGCTATGACCCACGATTTTAGCGCCGGGCGCGTCGCTCGCGCAGGCGGCCAGCAGGCCAGCCAGCAGCGCGGCTGCCGTGTATTTGCCCAGCTGCATAACCGATCCCGCAGCCGGAAAAAAGAAAGGTAATCGCATTATTTGTTCTCGCCAATGGAGTTAAGTTCGATGCGAAAGCAGACGTCGGCCTCTTTACTGGCGGTCAGCTGTAGATCGCCCAGCAGGCGATGCACGCAGTCTTTGGCGATGCTCAGGCCCAGACCGCTGCCTTTTACCGCGCCTTTGCGCTGCTGGCTTCCCTGAAAGAAAGGCTCAAAAATCATCGTCCGCTCCGCATCCGGTATCGGCGTGCCGCTGTTGGCGACCTCGATGATGACCTTGCGGCCCTGCGGCCAGCTGCGGATCCAGATGGTACCGGATTCATCGCCGTAGTGTATCGCATTCGAGTAGAGATTATCGATCGCCCTTGTCAGCAGGGCTTCATCCGCCCGGCAGGCGGTGGCGGTCAGGGCAATATCGGTCTGGATCAGGCGCTTGCGTGCCGTGAGGTTGTGGCTGCTGACGATGCGCTCGATCAGCGGTTGCAGCTCCACCGGCTTCAGCACCACCTGCGCCTCTGAAAGCTTGCGGTTATAGTCCAGCAGCTGCTCAATCAGCCGCTGCAGATGGCGGCTGCTTTCGTCAAGGATGGCGACCACCTCGCGCTGATCGGTGGTCAGCGGGCCGGCGACTTCATCCGCCAGCAGCGCCGTCCCTTCACGCATGCTGGCCAGCGGCGTTTTCAGCTCGTGAGAGATATGGCGCAGGAATTCATGTCGCTGCGATTCAAGCCAGGCCAGGCGCTCGCTAAGCCATAAGATCCGCTGGCCGAGAGAACGCAGCTCGCGCGGGCCTTTCAGCGCGAGATTGTGCCCGGCCGAACGCCCTTCACCCAGCCGGTTGATCATGCGCTCGACCGCCTTGACCGGCCCGATGATCATGCGGGTAAACAGCACCACCAGCCCTAAACTGAGCAGAAACAGGATCAGCGCCTGCCAGCCGAAATACTGGCCGCGTTCGGCTATTTCGCGCTGCAGCTGTAGCCCACGTGAAAATACTGCATCACGCGTGGACTGCACCAGCCGGCCGTTGACGGCGGAAAAACGTTCCAGATTGTCGGAAGCCGTCTTAACAGGACTGCTGTTGTCGCACGCTATTTTCGCCAGTCCGGACAGCAGCTGCTGCAACGACTGCGTTAGCCGATCGTCGGGCACCGCCGCCGCCTGCTCTTCCAGCATGCGGGCATATTTGGTTCGTTGAGTCTGATAAAGGTTCGCCAGCATCGGATCGTCCAGCACGCAGTACTGGCGGTAGCTTCGTTCCAGTTCAAGCGCGGTGCGCGCCATCGCCTCGCTGCGGCGCACATCGGTCAGCGTATTGCGATTGATATCGGCCGCCTGATTGCTCAGCGCGGAGAGGCTTTCCCACGCCTGCCAGGCGAGCACCAGCAGCGGCAGCAGCACCAGCAGAAAGGCCATCAGCACCAGCTGGCGCAGCGATCGGGGAAACAGACGCCATTTTTTCACGGGAAGCTCTCCTGTTTTTAGTCAGCCCGATGCTAACGGAGTGTGCTGCGAGAGGAAAGCCTTAGCGTAAAACGAAAAACGGCAGGCTCAGGGAGCCTGCCGTCATGCGATGCCGGGATCCCGACATGCCTGAATAGGTGGTGCCTAACTCAACGTTGCGCCCTGAGTGTGATAGAGCCGGAGCTGTATCGGTCTCGCTGGACGGCAGGCACCGTATTGTGCGTCATTCGGAACGTTATGAAGCGCTTGACCGCTTGCGCAGGGCTATCATAACCAGGTGAATGAGCCGCTGGGCCTAGTATAGCAAATTCCATGCCATGTTTGGAATTAAATTATAACGCTTTATTTTAAATAGCTTTTTAAAAACAGCACGGCGCAATGGCGTCAGAAGAGTTCGCCCGGCTGGCAGAAAGTGTCTCCGTTCGGGAACAGGATTAGGATTAACCTCAGGAACACAGCATAATCAATAAGTTAAATGTCGCCATTAAGAGACACCCGATTGACGGCCTGTCGCTATTTTGCAACGGTTGTTCACCATCGGCTCAGAAAACATAAAAAAAGGCAGCCGAAGCTGCCTTTAAGGTTGAGGCTAAACTTAACCAAGCTGCTTACGCGCGTTGCGGAAAATCCGCATCCATGGGCTGTCTTCGCCCCACTCTGCCGGATGCCAGGAGTTGCTGACCGTGCGGAAAACGCGTTCCGGGTGCGGCATCATAATGGTGACGCGGCCGCTTTCGTTGGTCACCGCCGTGATCCCGTTCGGCGAGCCGTTCGGGTTAGCCGGATACTGCTCGGTCACCTTGCCGAAGTTGTCGACAAAGCGCAGCGCCACCAGGCCTTTATGCTCCAGCGTGGCCAGATGGGCCTCGTCGCGCACTTCCACAAAGCCTTCGCCGTGCGAAACGGCAATCGGCATCTGCGATCCCGCCATGCCGGCCAGCAGCAGCGACGGGCTGGCCGCCACTTCCACCAGGCTGAAACGGGCCTCGAAGCGCTCTGACTGGTTACGCACAAAGCGCGGCCAGGCTTCGCTGCCGGGGATCAGCTCGCGCAGGTTGGACATCATCTGACAGCCGTTGCAGACGCCCAGCGCCAGCGTTTGTGGACGATGGAAGAAGGTTTCAAACTCGTCGCGCACGCGATTGTTGAACAGGATGGATTTGGCCCAGCCTTCGCCCGCGCCCAGCACGTCGCCGTAGGAGAAACCGCCGCAGGCCACCAGCGTCTGAAAATCCGCCAGATCGCGACGGCCAGCCAGCAGATCGCTCATATGCACGTCGACCGCATCAAACCCGGCGCGATGGAAAGCCGCCGCCATCTCGACGTGGGAGTTAACGCCCTGCTCGCGCAATACGGCCACTTTTGGCCGCGCGCCCGTTGCGATATAAGGCGCCGCGATGTCTTCTTCCGGCCGGAAGGTCAGCTTCACGTTCAGGCCCGGATCGAGATCGTTTTTCTTCGCTTCATGTTCCTGATCGGCGCACGCCGGATTGTCGCGCAGGCGCTGCATCTGCCAGGTGGTTTCTGCCCACCAGGTACGCAGAGTACTGCGGCTTTCGCTGTAGACTGCCGAATTGCCGGAGGTGATCACAAAACGATCGCCAGGCAGCGCGCGGCCCAGCATATGCACGCAGTCCGCCAGTCCCTGAGCGGCAAAAACCTGCTCTACGTATTCACGATCGGCCGCCGCAATCTGAATGACGGCGCCCAGCTCTTCGTTAAACAGCGCGGCCAGCGCATCGCTGCCCAGCGCGGCGATATCCGCCTCAACGCCGCAGTGGCCGGTAAAGGCCATTTCCGCCAGCGTCACCAGCAGGCCGCCGTCGGAGCGGTCGTGATAGGCCAGCAGCTTCTCTTCCGCCACCAGCGTCTGCATGGCCGTGAAGAAGCCCGCCAGCCGCTGCGCATCGCGCACGTCGGCAGGCTTGTCGCCCAGCTGACGATACACCTGCGACAGCGCCGTCGCGCCCAGCGCATTCACGCCCTGGCCAAGGTCGATCAGCAGCAGCGCATTGTCATGGTTGGCGGTTTGCAGCTGCGGCGTCACGGTGCGGCGCACGTCTTCCACGCGGGCAAAAGCGGTGATCACCAGCGAAAGCGGCGACGTCATTTCGCGCTGCTCGGTGCCCTGCTGCCAGCGGGTTTTCATCGACATGGAGTCTTTGCCGACCGGGATAGTGATGCCCAGCGCCGGACAAAGCTCCTCGCCTACCGCTTTAACGGCTTCATAAAGCCCGGCGTCTTCGCCTGGATGGCCTGCCGCCGCCATCCAGTTAGCGGAAAGCTTGATGCGCTTTAACGAACCGATCTGCGTGGCGGCGATATTAGTAAGCGCCTCGCCTACCGCCAGGCGGCCGGAAGCGGCAAAATCCAGCAGGGCTACCGGCGCGCGCTCGCCCAGCGCCATCGCCTCGCCGTAATAGCTGTCGAGGCTGGCGGTGGTCACGGCGCAGTTGGCGACCGGGATCTGCCACGGCCCCACCATCTGATCGCGCGCAACCATGCCGGTAACGGTACGGTCGCCGATAGTGATCAGGAAGGTTTTTTCCGCCACGCTCGGTAAATGCAGCACGCGTTTAACGGCATCGGCAACGGTAATGCCTTCCCGCGCCAGCGGCTCGCCTTTGGCTTTCAGCGTGACGGCTTCACGGGTCATCTTCGGCGTTTTGCCCAGCAGCACGTCCAGCGGCATATCGATCGGCTTGTTATCGAAATGGCTGTCGCTCAGCGACAGGTGCATCTCTTCCGTGGCTTCGCCGATAACGGCGTAAGGCGCGCGCTCACGCTGGCAAAGCGCAGCGAACTGCGCCAGTTTGTCCGGCGACACGGCCAGCACGTAACGCTCCTGCGACTCGTTACACCAGACTTCCAGCGGGCTCATGCCCGGCTCATCGCTGAGGATATCGCGCAGGTTGAAGCGGCCGCCGCGTTCGCCGTCGCTCACCAGCTCCGGCATGGCGTTAGACAGACCGCCCGCGCCCACGTCGTGGATAAACAGGATCGGGTTCTCTTCGCCCAGCTGCCAGCAGCGGTCGATCACTTCCTGACAGCGGCGCTCCATCTCCGGGTTGTCGCGCTGTACCGAGGCAAAGTCGAGATCCGCATCCGACTGGCCGGAAGCCATTGAAGAGGCTGCACCGCCGCCCAGGCCGATATTCATCGCCGGGCCGCCCAGCACGATCAGCTTCGCGCCCACCGTGATTTCGCCTTTCTGCACGTGATCGGCGCGAATATTGCCGATACCGCCGGCCAGCATAATCGGCTTATGGTAGCCGCGCAGCTCGACGCCGTTGTGGCTGTTAACTTCTTCTTCATAGGTACGGAAGTAGCCGGTCAGCGCCGGACGGCCGAACTCGTTGTTAAACGCCGCGCCGCCCAACGGGCCTTCAGTCATGATATCCAGTGCGGTAACGATGCGGTCAGGCTTGCCGAAATCCTCTTCCCACGGCTGTTCAAAACCGGGAATACGCAGGTTGGAGACCGAGAAGCCCACCAGGCCCGCTTTGGGCTTCGCGCCGCGTCCGGTTGCGCCTTCATCGCGGATTTCACCGCCGGAACCGGTTGCCGCACCGGGCCACGGCGAAATCGCCGTCGGGTGGTTGTGGGTTTCCACCTTCATCAGGATATGCGCCTCTTCCTGATGGAAATCGTAGCGGCTTTCCGCATCGGCATAGAAGCGGCCAACCTGCGAGCCTTCCATCACCGCCGCGTTATCTTTATAGGCGGACAGCACGTGATCCGGCGTTTTCTCAAAGGTGTTTTTGATCATTTTGAACAGCGATTTTGGCTGCTGTTCGCCGTCGATGATCCAGTCGGCGTTAAAGATTTTATGACGACAGTGCTCTGAGTTAGCCTGGGCGAACATATACAGCTCAATGTCGTTCGGGTTGCGCCCGAGTTTTTCAAAAGCCTGCTGCAGATAGTCGATTTCGTCTTCCGCCAGCGCCAGGCCCAGCCTGCGGTTGGCCAGCTCCAGCGCCGTACGGCCTTCGCCCAGCACGTCCACGCTGGTGAGCGGAGCCGGTTCATGATGCGCGAACAGCCGTTCGGCCTGCGACAGATCGCTGAGCACCACTTCCATCATGCGGTCATGCAGCAGCGCGCCCAGCTGCGTCCACTGCGCTTCGGTCAGCTGCGGCGCTTTGATGTAGAAGGCCAGCCCGCGCTCCAGGCGCGTCACCTGCGGCAGATCGCAGTTGTGGGCGATATCGGTCGCCTTGGAAGACCACGGGGAAATCGTTCCCGGACGAGGCGTCACCAGCAGCAGGCGACCTTCGGGGGTATGTTCGGCGAGAGAAGGACCATATTTCAGCAGGCGCTGTAAACGGGCTTTTTCAGCCTCGTCAAGCGGCGCGCTGACATCGGCGAAATGGACGTACTCGGCGTAAATGTCACTCACCGGCAGGTGAGCGTCCTGAAAGCGGGCCAGCAGTTTGTTAATACGAAATGCCGACAGAGCGGGCGAACCAAGCAGAATTTCCATCATTAAAGATCTCTCGTCAGAGCGCCAGGCGACGCTTCTTTGGGCGCAACAGGGGAAAACGGGCGCCATTATAAAGAATCCCCATCTGTTACGAAACCGTTTGCGCAGAATTAATCGGCACAGGGAATTGCCTGAAAAGCGCACAATTCCGCACAAATCTGGTTGCGCCGCCGCAGGGAGTTGCGCAAAATGCCCCACGCTCAGGGACCATTAAAGACCACAAATACTGCCGTTACAGACAGAATCCTGAGAGAAATCGAGAGATAACCATTTGAAACGCCTGAAAATTAATTATCTGTTCATCGGGCTGGTGACGGTACTGCTCGCGCTTGCGCTGTGGCCGTCGATCCCGTGGCACAGCAGCGGGCTGGACCGAACGGAACAGATAAAAGCACGGGGAGTGTTGCGCGTCAGCACGCTCAATTCGCCCCTGACTTACTACACAGTGAATAAAGCACCGGCCGGTATGGATTACGAGTTGGCGAAACGCTTTGCCGATTATCTGGGCGTAAAGCTGCAAATCACGGTGCGTCAAAACCTCAGCGAGCTGTTTGACGACCTGGAAGAGGATAAAGCAGACGTGCTGGCGGCGGGGCTAATCTACAACAGCGATCGCCTGTCGCGCTTTCGCACCGGCCCGACCTACTATTCCGTTTCCCAGCAGCTGGTTTACCGGATGGGCAAGCCGCGTCCGCCGAATCTGGGCGCGCTGAAGGGTCGCCTGACGGTTGCGTCCGATTCCGCGTTCGCTTCGACGCTGCGCGATATCCGGCAAAATCAGTATCCCGATCTGGACTGGGCCATCTCTACCGATCAGAGCCCGAATGCCCTGCTGGAAGCGGTGGCGGACGGCAAGCTCGACTATACGGTGGGCGATTCGGTGTCGATCGCGCTGCTACAGCGGATCCATCCGCAGCTGGCGGTGGCTTTCGATATCACGGATGAAGAGCCGGTAACCTGGTATATGGCGCGCGACGAAGATGACAGCCTGTATGCGGCGATGCTGGACTACTTTAACCAGATGGCGGAAGAAGGCGCGATGGCGCGGCTGGACGAGAAGTATCTGGGCCACGTCGGCACCTTCGACTATGTCGATACCCGCACTTTTCTGCGCGCCATCGACAGTATGTTGCCTGCTATCCGCCCGCTGTTTCAAAAATACGCCAGCGAGATCGACTGGCGGCTGCTGGCGGCTATTTCCTGGCAGGAGTCGCACTGGAACCCGCAGGCCACCTCGCCTACCGGCGTGCGCGGTATGATGATGCTGACCCGCAATACGGCGGACAGCGTCAACGTCAGCGACAGAACCGATCCGGAACAGAGCATTCGCGGCGGCAGCGCGTATCTGGTGAAAATGATGGAGAAGGTGCCGCCGACCATCCCGGAAGATGAGCGCATCTGGTTCGCGCTGGCGGCGTATAACATGGGCTACGCGCATATGCTGGACGCGCGCAGGCTGACCGAAAAGCAAAAAGGCAATCCGGACAGCTGGGCCGACGTCAAGCAGCGGCTGCCGATGCTGAGCCAGAAACGCTATTACAGCCAGACCACCTACGGCTACGCGCGCGGCCAGGAAGCCTACAACTATGTGGAAAACATCCGCATTTACCAGCTGAGCCTGGTGGGCTATTTACAGGATCAGGAAAGGAAGCTGGCGCAGCAGGCGGCAATGGAAGCGCAGCTGGGTAAAGGCTATCCGGCCGTGGAGCCGCAGGTGGCGATGAACTGAATATGGGCGCGGCGAACGGCGGGGAAGTGAAAACACCCTGAGCGCGGCACGGGCGACATTTTATGCGTCTTTAAGCCAGGCCACGGTCTCTGCTCTTTTCTGCAAAAGGGCGCTGTTATCCAGCGCCCTTGTTTATTCTCCTTTCAGCAGCTCCGCGCGCAGCCTGTCGCGCAGCGCCTTTTTCTCCGCCCGACGATGGCGGAAGAAATCGCTTAGCATAGCCGCGCACTCTGCCGCCAGCACGCCCTGCTCCACGCTGACCTGATGATTCATGCCCGCATGGCCTAAGATATCCAGCAACGACCCCGCCGCGCCGGTTTTCTCATCCCGCGCGCCAAACACCAGCCGCCCTACTCTGCCGTGCACCATCGCGCCCGCACACATCACGCACGGCTCCAGCGTTACGTACAGCGTGGTGTCCAGCAACCGATAGTTTTCCAGCACTTTGCCGCCCTGCCGCAGCGCCATTATCTCCGCATGCGCGGTCGGATCGTGATAGCCGATAGGCCGGTTCCAGCCTTCGCCGATAACGGTATCGCCCTGCACCAGCACGGCGCCGACGGGCACTTCGCCTTCTTCCCAGGCACGGCGCGCCAGCGTTAAAGCATGGCGCATCCATTTTTCATCAATTTGGGTATCGCTCACCTGAGCCTCCAGCAAAAAATCGCGGGGCAGTATACCCGTTTACTCCAGCTGTTGCAGTTCGCCCTGCGGCGTCACCCGCCAGCGATGCTGGCAGAAGAAAAGCAGCGGGTTATCCTGCTTGCTGTCGCTGTAGCCACTGTAAAGCTGTAAAGGCGTGCCGATACGTTTTTCCAGCTGCGCCACCTTTTCATGTCCCAGGCAGCGCATTGTCAGCACTCGTCCACCGTAGCCGCGTGACATCTGGCTGGCGATCGTTTTTACCTTCGGCAGAAAAGCGGAGTCAAAATAGACCAGATCCACCAGCGACTGCGGCGAGCCGGTAATCAGCCAGACGTCAGCGTCAGCGCTGTTCAGGTAGTCGGTCAGCCGCTGCTGCACCACCGGGAAAGCGGTGACCCGTTGCCGAAACCACTGCGCAAAGGCTTTTTCGCGCACCAGCAGCTTCTTTTCGCTGTGGCCAAACGTAATCGCCCACAGCAGCAGACTCATCGGCCAGCGCGAAGCGCGCCCCTTGAGAAGCAGGCCGGCGCCGATCACGGGCAGCAAAGGCGCCACCAGCAACAGGTTGAGCGGCTGACGCCATAGCAAATAGCGCATAAAAGTGCCGAACATATCCTGCTGATGCAGCGTGCCGTCGAGATCGAAAAATACCACACGTCGTTCCTGACCAGTTATCAAACCTTTCTCCTCGGGGAAAACCCACAAACCAGACGCGTTTCGCGCCGTCATAACGCTGTTAATAATAGTGGACGCTGAGACAGCAATGTCAAAACTGCGCGCGGTGCGGGTAAATCCGCTTCAGCGCATACTCGCCTGTAATGCCGCGCGTAAGAAGCCGCCGTGTTCGGCAAGCAGCGTAGCGGCTTTTGTTGCGTCAAGGCCGCTCAACACCATCAGGATAGCGGTTTTTACTTCATATGCCGTTTGCCGAAGCGCCCGTTCCGCCTCTTCCCGCTCGCAGCCCGTCGCCTGGCAAACCATCCGGCAGGCGCGATCGACCAGTTTGACGTTGGTCGCCTGCATATCCACCATCAGGTTCTGATAGACCTTGCCGATTTTCACCATCGCGCCGGTGGAGATCATATTCAGCACCAGCTTCTGCGCCGTTCCCGATTTTAGCCGCGTCGATCCGGTGAGCGCCTCTGGCCCCACGACCGGCGAAATGGCGATGGCCGCTTCATGCGCGATGGGCGAGTCCGGGTTACAGGAGATTGCTGCGGTGCGGCAGCCGGACTGGCGGGCGAAACGCAATGCACCAATGACATAAGGCGTGCGTCCGGAAGCAGCCAGGCCGACCACCATATCCTGCGGCGTCAGCTTCAGCGCCTGCAAATCGCTGACGCCCAGCTGTTCATCATCCTCGGCGCCTTCGACCGCTTTCAGCAGCGCGCCTGGCCCGCCCGCGATTACCCCTACCACCAGCCCATGCGGCACGCCGAAGGTCGGTGGACATTCGGAAGCGTCCAGCACGCCGAGCCGCCCGCTGGTACCCGCGCCCATATAGATAAGCCTGCCGCCTTCCTGTAACGAAGCGGCTGCCGCGTCTACCGCCTGCGCCACCTGCGGCAGCGTCCTGCGCACCGCTGCTGCAACGGTGGCGTCCTGATCGTTAAATTTCGTCACCATCTCCAGCGTGGAGAGACTGTCGAGGTCCATCGTGTCTGCATTACGTGTTTCTGAAATCAGTGCGCCAAGATCCATGCTATCCTCACAAATGAATTTTTAATTCTGTATTCGGCTTAATTGCTGAATATTATATTCATAACCGTTTTCCGAAGGGTCTTTTTTACTAAGCTGGCCGCCTTTTATAAGGGTAGCTGACGTGCTGAAGCGTGTTCAGACCGTTTTAAGGAGGAGCCGATGAGCTCACTATTACGTATTCGCCAACTCTATCCCACGCTGGCGCTGAACGAGCGACGCCTCGCTGACTTTTTACTGTCGCAGCCGGATAAGGCGCGGCATCTCAGTTCGCAAAAGCTGGCGGAAGAAGCGGGCATCAGCCAGTCCAGCGTGGTGAAGTTTGCGCAGAAGCTGGGCTACAAGGGATTTCCGGCACTGAAGCTGGCGCTGAGCGAATCGCTGGCGAAAAAAGACGCTATTACCGTGCATAACCTGATCTTAAGCGACGATCCGTTAAAAGTCGTGGGCGAGAAGCTGCTGGCAGAAAAACAGTCCGCTATCCGCGCCACGCTGGATATCAACAGCGAGGAAAAGCTAACGGAAACGTTGCAGCTGTTAAAGGAAGCGAATCGCATTGTGCTGGTAGGTATCGGCGCGTCGGGGCTGGTGGCGAAAGATTTTTCGTGGAAGCTGATGAAGATTGGTATTCACGCCGTGGCCGAGCAGGATATGCATGCGCTATTGGCCAGCGTGCAGGCGTTAAATCCGGGCGATGTGCTGCTGGCAATTTCCTATACCGGCGAACGCCGCGAAATCAACCTTGCCGCTCAGGAAGCGCGGCGTGCCGGGGCCAGCGTGCTGGCCTTCACCGGCTTTACGCCGAACACGCTGCAACAGTGCGCCACGCATTGCCTTTATACGGTGGCCGAAGAGCAAACCACCAGCAGCGCGGCAATCTCTTCGACCTCCGCCCAGCTGACGCTGACCGACCTGCTGTTTATGGCGCTGGTGCAGCACGATCCCGAACGCGCTTCCAGCCATATCCGCCACAGCGAGGCGCTGGTGAAGAAGCTGGTTTGAGGCTCGCGCCAGCGGTAAAACAAGATAGTACTGTCTGGATGGTTCAAATGCGCAACCAAGGGATTTATCATTTCTTTCAAACAGATAGATAAGACCCTGCACTTACCTTTAAGCGGGCTGTTTTGATTTTTCTTTATAGATCAGTTATAAACGAAGGCTAATTTTCTCAGTCGGCAGTACTAAAATTACTCCCCTGAAGGCAGGCGCAATGATTATCCATAAAGGAAATGGCGGCAGTATCCCCAGCAAATGTTATCAGGTATTTATTCAGTTAACGTTCATTCGTAACGGTTTATCTTCCCTTGTGCCAAGGACTCTATTCTAAATGAGCGAATTACTTTCCTCCCGGAAATACACAAGAAATGAGCAAGTCACCAGGGTAATATTTTTTGGTTCTCTGGCATTACTCTTATTGATACTGCCTTTCGGATTTATTCATGAAAAGGCCAGCAGAGTTTCATTCTATCTTTGTAGCTATCTTTGCGCCGCTGGCATTTTACTGAACTTTAAAGATATCCGCTCAACGCTTTTTAATTCCAAAATAATCCTTCCCGGCCTGCTATTGGCAATCATGTTTACAGTATGGTCACTGTTCGCATCGTATAACAAAATTCCAGGAGTGGATAACGGCCTCTTATTCACTCCGGCTAAACGCTGGTTTTTAGCTACGCTTATCGCTTTGTTTACCCTGTGGGGCGTAAAAAAAGAGCTGATCAGTAAGACGCTACTTTATAAATTAACGTGGGTTTCGTTATCTTTTGCCTTTATCCTTTCCAGCGTTTACGGCATCTGGCAGCATATAAACGGCGTCGACAGGATCGTTCTTGGTATAAACCGCGCTACGCTTACCGCCTATGCTTATAGCGCGCTGGCGTTGGCTATGATGACCATGCTTAATCAAATAAATTCGCTATCCGTCAGGTTTACCGCCATCATCCTTACCTGCCTGCTCTCTATATATATCATTCTACTGACTGAAACCCGTTCTGCCATGTTTATCCATACGCTTCTGTCAGTGGCGATTATGATTAGTGCGCTCTGGCGCGGTAAACTCATCAAACCTTTACCGGTGATAGCCATCGTTATAGCTTTTGCGGCCATCGCTACCTTTGGTAAGAGCATCATCTATTCACGCGTTGATACCACTCAGCATGAAATAACACGATTCAGTCAGGGTGATGACCACACATCCCTGGGATCTCGTTTTACCCTGTGGCAATCGGGCCTTGTGGCTATTCAGGAAAATCCGCTGGGTCAAACCCAGGTCACCAGAAACACTATAATACGCAACTGGATCACCACAAACCATCCTGATTCATTTGCGCTGGAATATATTGATGTTCACTTGCACAATGAATTCCTACAGTACACCTCGCTATTTGGCGTTTTTGGCTTCCTTATCCTTTTATTCTTTTTTATAAAATTGATTTTTGATAATGGTACAGCAGGTATCTTTAGTAACCCTGTCTCGATTATGGCAATCTCTGCGTTGCTGTATGGCATGACAGATGTGCTGTTGACCTCTATAGAGTATATAGTACTGCTCAGCACACTGATTTTGTTGGCCAGCCTCAACAGCAATAAAAAAGTAATAGCGGATAAAAGATGAGTAATATAGCCATTTTCGTGATCAATTTGCCTGTCTCTACAGACAGGTTACAATCTATGCAGAGACAGCTGGCTGCTATAGGTAAAGAATTTTTTACTATTAAAGCTGTCGACGGTTCGAAAATAGCCGATGACGAGTTCTTCTTCTATAAAAGAGAGGTGAGCTACGCCATCACTAAAGGGGAAGTGGGCTGCGCAATGAGCCATTTGAAGGCTTATAAGCAGCTGGTGGACTCTGACTATGATCTAGCCTTAATTCTGGAAGATGATGTCACCGTTCCCGCCGATATTGGGAAACATTTGGAGAGTATCGCTAAAAATAACAGTGACAGGCATAGTACCGTCACTCTGCTTTCTGATATTAACCAATATCAGAACAAGCAGCTTTATTCTACAGATAATACGCATCATGTTCATAAAGTACTTAATGCAGCCTTCTCGCACGGCTATGTGATCAATAAACCGGCGGCAAAAAAGATGCTGGCCAACCTCTTTCCAGTCTGGTGCGTCGCAGATCAATGGACAACGTTTCAAGAGTTTGGGTTAATTGATCTTCACGGGGTAGTGCCATCATTGATAAATACCTATGAACCGTTGGAAAAAGTCACCACTATCGGGGACAGGGGTTCAGAGTCTATAAGAAACGAGAAAAATTTAATATGGGGTAGGATTAGAGATTCACGCCCTGTAACGTTAAAAGTAAAGAAAAGCTTGTGGCTGGCTTTTGTCAGGCCCTTTATTTCCATTAAGAAAAAATATTAATCTGCCAATAGCATTCGAGGTAGTGAATAATAAGTCACTATCTCGAGAGTTTTCTAAGTCTAAAATAAATGTAATTTTATTAAACGAACGTAAGGCAATGCTTTGCTTAACTAAAGATTTAGGAAATTGCCCCCCGGAACTTGACCATTATTTTTATTCATTTCCATGTTGAGCAAGATGCGGAAACAATCTTTATTATTATGTGAATTACCACACGAAACAGTACATTTTTCAGAGGCAGTCAAAAACATCAGAAACTGAAAATAAATAGTATATTATAACAACTGATTTTTATTTCGTTACATAGCTTGTGCAATATAATTTGCATCATAGTTACTTTTACTAACAAGCAGGAAAACTATCAGTAAAGCAGCTTTTTTGCCGCTTTACTGGAATATTATAATACTATTCAGGGCTTTTCAGGCCAGACGATATCAGGAGCGTCATTGACATCAATCCGGTTTAGCAAGACCCTATATTTTTTCCATGCGGTAAGCTGCGCTGTTTCTTCCCTGGTAGCCTCATCTAGTTCGACTGCATCCTGCAACGGGGCGATAGCTATCGTTGCTTCTGCTATTAAGGTTCTACGTTGTTCTTCTGCGAGGGCCAACAACTGTTCTGCTGTAGGAGCTGGCGGATCAATTAAAATTGGATTGCCATAATTATCAGCAGTTATAATTTTCCCCTCAGCCTGCCCCGCATATAGTTTATTATATACCCCCTCACTGACCATAACGGCATCATCGGGCCAGCCATTTGGTGAGGCTTCATAATCTGCTTTCATGGTCTCTGGGTAAAAGCCGTTAGTTTTTTTACTGTAAAAATAGTTATTCATATTTAATATCCTAGCGCGATCCAATGAAAACCAAGGCTATTAGTGGTGGTTCTGCTTGAAAAAACAGAATTATTAGCAACTTGTAAATAAACAACTCTCCCCAGATCCTGATCGGTTCCTAAACTGCCAATAACAGCCAAGGCAGCTCGTGGGAAGGAAATATTAAAATTATGGTTTTCAACATTGCTTGAACCGTTTGAAGTACTCCCCCATTGAATAATAAAACCGGTCGATATATCTTTAAACCAGCCTGCCCCACTAAATTGTGTGGATGGGTTGTTCGGGCCAAAAACCCGCTGCCCCATTTCAGTCAGGTAGCGAGAAGTATTCAAATCGCCATTGCCACTGATTGTAATTCTACCTGTTTCAACAGAATTATCTGAATTAACAGTACGAAGAACAAATCCACCTGAACCAGAACCTCTGTTACAGACTAATGCCCCTTCCCCCGTACCGTTACTTTCATTCCATTGCATGTACATACCCTGCGAGTTTCCAGGCATCGTATGGTTGTTAACAAAAATACCGGGGGCTTTTATACCGTTGGTGCCTACAGTACCGCCTTCTGCGGGAAAAGCCCCCACGTCTGCCGCGCTAAGCCCGTTTTTTAACGCCAGGCTACCCAAACCAAGATTGCCGCGCGCCTGCGCTACGTTATTTACATCCGCAAGGTTTTTGCCGGTCTGCAAATACCGGCCATCCAGCTGAGCAGTTGCATTATTTAACAAGGCTTTTAACAGTGTGGCCTGTAATGCCGCTGTGTCGCCATCGTCCAGCACATCATTACCGGATTTATCCGCCATAAAGCTTGCCACAACGGAAGCAATTGTTGAGGCCTGTCGCCAGACCTTATTCAGCTGTTCGCTTCTGGCGATGCCGGTTTGAAAGCCGTTTGCCGTAGCATCCAGCGCTTCGTAATCCGCCTGTGACAGCACGTTTGCGCTCTCGCCCGTAGCAAAAGGTTTAAAGTCATTTTTTGCCATCGTTATTCTCCATTAATTTCATAATTTACCGTGACGCCAGCGGGTTTGATCGCCAGATAGCCCTGCTTAATAATTTCTTTGGTAATGGTGGACAGGTTTTTTGCCGCCACATATACCGTTACGGTCATATCCTGATTATCGGTAAAGGTGATATTGATATCCTGCTTCGTATAGATTTCTTGCAGAATGGCGGGCAGCGTGTCGGCCGTGCCGTCCCACTTATTGGCGCCGATTTTAGCGCGCAGCATCGTGCGATAATCCTCATCATCCACTTTGATAATGCCCGAATCGGGTTCATACCTGTCTTTCCAGCTGCCAAGGTCGAAGCCCAGCGAGGCCTTATCAAAGGTAAAAAAGTAATCTTCAATCGGTGCGTTAATACTTCTGGCTCGCCCGATCCACTCGCCTAAAATATCAAGCTGCGCGCCGGTAGCGTTGTCTATATCTAACGCCGCTACGATTTCGCTAAAGAGATCGATAATTT
Organism: Erwinia sp. TECH1; assembly: GCF_054057575.1. Lineage (NCBI taxonomy): Bacteria > Pseudomonadati > Pseudomonadota > Gammaproteobacteria > Enterobacterales > Erwiniaceae > Erwinia > Erwinia sp. TECH1. The sequence goes on from NZ_JBSRZK010000001.1 coordinate 3,583,896, forward strand.
CTTTTTGCGGCCGCGTGGTTAAATCAATGTGCTCGACGTATTTCGCTTTTCCGCGATGGTAGTTGGTGATCAGATCGGTATAGTTCATGCGGTCACCGATATCGTAATATTATCTGCCTCGCAGCTGGCAAATTCGTTATAGCCGATAGCGATATTGCCTGAGGAAAGCGCGGCTTCGCTTTTTCCTGCCAGCAGGCTCAGGATGTCGTAGTACTGGCTGTCCGTACTGTCCTGTCCTGTCGTCAGGTTAGCGGGCGAATAAAGACGGCTGAGCAGAACGCTGTTGCCGATCCCCAGACTATTGATATAGGCCGCCAGCGCCTTTTTAATTTTCTCCGCGATGGGGCTGGTGTAGCCCGTCAGCGCTTTCAGCTCCAGCGACAGATAAACCGGCACCGGCACCGGCCGCGAAAAGCGGATCGCCTGCGGCGTGCCATAGCTGTCGGCAAGCGTTATGGTGGTATTGCCAAACGTGCCTACGCCCAGCGATTTCTTTTTGCGAATAACGTCGGCGATCGTATTTGCGTCACCGCCCTGCACCACTGCCGAAATAGTATGGCCGGGCAGCCCATTCGCATCCTTATCATCGCTGTCGTTCTGGTAAAGCTTATGCCCGACGACGCCTGCGATATTTGAAATTGCGCCGTCCAGCGCGTCAAAAGTGGTCAGCGCCGTCAATGAAACGCTTTGCGCCTGGCGCAGCCGCAGTTCCGCGTCCGTTTCGGCAACGCTTCCCGTGGCCGCCGCGTTCAGGTTGGTCACCGTCTGCCAGCCGCGCGTCGGCGTGTTGATTTGGTTAACGGAACCACTTACCGCCGCTATCGGCCCGGTTTCCGCGCAGGTGGCCGTCACGGTGACCAATCCCGTGGTGGCAATCGTTACGCTTGCGGGCAGGTTCCAGATAACGTTATTACTGTCCCTGACCGAGCCGTTAACAATGGTGGTGCCCGGCGTGCCGCTCAGCTGTAAATCCACCGTTGAGTTGGTCGCGGGTTTACGCACGATACCGTTGATTTTTACATTGCGCGTCAGCGCGTCGCCCACCGCGGTGGACGGCGAAAACGAGTTGTAGCAGGTTATCGCCATATTATTGGCATCGTGGATAGCCAGCGCCATAATCGCTATCATCTGGCCGTCTTTGCTGTCCGGTTCCAGATAGGCGTCGGTGCCATAAATTTGTCGGAAATAGTCGGTCAGCGCGCTGAGGATTGTCTGGTAATCAGGCGCGCCGATCCCCTGGGCCGTTATCGTTGCCGATAACCCCAGCCTGTCTGTCTTAAGAGCCATTATGCCTCGCTTGTTACTGTCGTCGTGCCGTACAGCGTTTCCACGGTTACCGTGAAAATTGCCCGGCGGGATGAAGAGTCGAACGTGGTATTAAAAGAGAGAATGGACTTAACGCCCTGGGTGGCAAGGATGCGCTGGCGCAGAACCATTTCCGCCGTCGCGCTGTTTTGCTTGCCGGTAAGCGATTGCAGCCAGGGCGTGCCTTCCGTGGTATCCAGGAACCATTGCCCATACCATAATTGCAGCCGCGTTTTAATCGCCTGCGCCACGCACGCCGGCGAGTTAACCAGGAAAGCGCTGTCCCCTTTGCCAAAGGCGTAATCGCCGTCCTGCTCTTCTCTGCGATATCTCATTGCGGCCCCCTTGTGTAGCTGCTGCCGCTCTGGATGCCGCCATGAACGTGATCGATCTGGCTGATGCCTGCGGCCGTCTGATCGCCGGTCGAGGTAATATCGCCATTGACGTGCAGATTGCCGTTAAGCGTTAGCCGCGTAGTGGTGATATTGACCTCGCCGCTCTGTTTCAGCTCGATAAAGGCCTGGCCTTCATCCGTGCGGATTTGCAAAGCCTCCGTGCTGATAGCGCTGATTTTTTCCTTCTGGGACTGCGGCCCGACCAGCGCGAAAGCGTCGGAAAGATCGTGCTGACGCGGATCGACCGGTTCCTGCACGTCGCCGTTTTGCCACCAGAAGTCGATGCAGCGATCGCTGAAGATCACCAGGCACTCATCGCCCTTTTTAACGGGAAAGGTGATGGTACAGCCGCCGCCGCGGGGAAAAACCACGGGAACGTCGACCAGCAAAGGCAGCGCCTGAGAAACCGGCTGGCCGCTGGCATTGCGCACGCTGCCCTTAATGGCCGGCTGCACCACGCAGGTTACGGTGTCGGGATCGAAGGATTGAATAATGCCGGGTAAGGCTACGCGTAGCGTTGTGGACACCATGTCCGCTAAAGCCCGATACGCCTGAGCTTCCCCGCCAATGACTGACTGGATAGAAACGGGCATAAAAACTCCAAAAAAAAAAACCGCCTCAGGCGGATGGTTGAATTAGTGCGGCGCAGCGGGCGCCTTAAGGGCGGTCTGTTTATCCCGCACGATGCAGGTCAGTGTCATATACCAATTCTTATCACGGGTATCACCTTCGTAAGTGATACCTTTAACGATATAGACGCCGTCGGCCGCGATATCGGCAGGCGGCTGCGCGTTCTTTTGCTCGCCCTGGGGCGCCGCCTGCGGCTGCGCTTTGTTCCCTTTTGACGCAGCCTCTCTTTCTTCGGCGGCCGCGCGGTTGACCGATTCCATGGCATTACGCGTGCTGTTAAGCGCAGCCTGATTGATATGCACCAGACCATGCAGACGAAGCGTTGGGTCGATCAGGCATTTGATGTTGACCCCTTCCGTGGTCAGTTCGGGCGCGCCGATCATGCCGGTCTGGCTGTTCAGCACCACAATGCGTTCGAGATAGCTTTCCTCCGGCACCATTTGCAGTTTGCCATCGACAAACTGCCAGGTCGCGCGGCACTGCGCGGCAACGTTATCCATCACCTGGCTGGCCGTTTGATAAAGCACCCGGCCCCTGGGAAAACGCGTGGGCGGCATGGTGCCGGTGGCGCCAGCGGTCACGCCGTAAGGATTAAAGCTGCGCAGGGTTAACCTGTGGATGGCGCTGGCATCGTAACCTGCGGCGACGGTAGTGTTGACCGTTGCCTCCATTGCGGCCTGGTGACCATCGATAGCCTGAATTTTCAATACGCTTTCCGGACTGGCCTGCGTAGATTCTTTGGATGCGATCTTATCAATAAACGCATAGCGGATTTCGCCGCTAAAGATTTCGCCGTAATTTGGGCCTCCTGATTTAACCGGCGGGTTTTCGATCGCTTTTCCCACCATATAGTCAGGTATAACCGGCTCCTCTTCGTTCTTATTCGGCAGGACTCCCGTATAGCCCGCGATAAGGCGCAGCTTTTTATATTTACCGCTCACGATCGCGTTGCGGGTTTCCGCACTCAGGTTATAAATGCTGATAGTCGCCGTACTGCCGCTGCTTTGCACATGCGTATTAATCACAAATTCGACGCTAAGATCGCCCAGAATAATCGACGCTTTACTGGCATCTTCCAGCAGCAGTTCACAGTAGCGCATCCAGTTAACGCTCATGCCGCCTCCGTGATAATACAAAGATGCGCGGTGTAACCGAGATCGTACTGACCCGGCGCGGTATTGCCGCTGCTGTCGGAAAACAGCCACAGGCCAAAGCCCAGCTGCAGATAAGCATACTGCGCCACCAGGTCGGCGCCGGTCACCAGCGGAATGCCCGCGATAATATCCCCGCCGTCGCTGTTTTGCAGATCGAGAAACCAGCCGCTCTCCCGCCAGATAATGCGCATTTTATAATCGCTATTATTGATGGAAATATCGAACAGCTGATTATCGGGCGTTAGCGGAATTTCGGTAATAGTCATCAGCTGCTCCCCCTCGTGAGAACCACATTCGCCGGGCCGGGCCTGGCGACTTTCTTGCCGTTATTCTGCACGGCAGAGGTCTTCGCGCCCTGCGCCATATTCTCCTTTTCCGCGCTGCTGAGCGTTCGCGTCTGCGTAATCATCAGCTCGGTCAGGCCTAACGAGGCGAACAGCACGTGTTCCGTAGAGGCATCCGTTGTCACGGAAATTGAGGTAATCAGCATGTTGTTGTACAGCCGCTTGCCGGTCACCACGGTCAGCGGCTGCCTGTTGGTCATCAGCTCCCGCAAATTCTGGTAGCTTTCTGCCGGGCTTAACGATGCCTGGATACCGAATTGTGTTGTATCCATAAAGTCCACCAGCGAACCGCCGCCGGAAAAGCCTACCTCCATAGTCAGCTCCGCAGGCGAGAGATAAGCATGATCGGCGATGGTGGCGCCCGCTTCGACAGGATGCGTGGTGACGTTCAGTTTGTCGGTGTGGCTCTCTTTCATTACCACATTGGGAATAAGCAAACCGATTTTACGTTTGCTTTGCATTAATAGCGTGGGGAAACCTTTTATCATACCGGCATATTCCTTACGGTCTGGACGAATTGCGAGTTCACGTCGAACTGACTGTCCGCCACTCTCTGGGCCGTCAGGTGTGGCTCGCCACCCTGCACATAAATATTGGTTTCCTGCTGGATGCCCACGGTGCTGTCCGTTCGGCTCTGCGCTATTTCACTTTGCCAGGGTAAACGGCCGCCCATGCTGAAAGGCAGCGCGCCTGTCAGATTGTCATTGGCAGACCACGTCATCACGTTCGCCAGCATCCGGGCCTGCTGCGGGTTCAACGGGCTGTTTGGATCCGCCAAACCTGGCAATGAGATGTCCGACACGGCGGCCTGTGTCTCTCCGGCCATTTTTTTCACAAAGCGCCAGATTGGACTGTTGGCCAGCTTATTAGTGATATCGGTAAAGAAGTTATCGAAATAGTTCTTCACCTTATCCACGGCGGCGGTCATGCCCGCCGACCAGTTACCCGTCACAAAATCGGTAATAGCCTGTAGCCCGCCCTTCCAGTCAAGCGTGCCTGCCGTAAGCTGGCCGAATTTCTCCAGCAGCCAGTCCAGCGCCTTTTTGGCCGCGTTGATGCCTGGCGCCCACTGGTCCCAGTCAATCAGGGTTTTTCCGCCCTCCTGCCAGGTTTTATAGCTGTCGTAAAGCGTGAAAAGCAGCGCTACCAGCGCCACGACTATTCCTATGGGCGAGAGTAAAAAAGCGCTGTTCAGCGCCAGCCAGGCCGCCGTCATTACGCCAAGCGTGACGATCAGCTCCTGCGAACTGCTATCCAGCGAGTCCCACCAGCCGCTTAAATCGGCCACCGCCTGGATCAGACGCAATATGACCCTTTCTCCCACTTCGGCAAGCAGCAGCAGCAGGCTTACCGCGCCATCAAGCACGCGCTCGACGTCAGGCGCGTTGTCGGTCAGCTTCTTCGTAAAGTTATCGAAGATCTCCCCAAGTCCGTTGTTCAGCCGGCTGCTGCTGTTGGTTTGCAGCAGTTCGACAACCTCATCAAACTTGCGCCTGGCCGTCATAAAGTGGTCGGCGCCGGAGACGGCCTGCGTCATATTGACGCCGAGAGAGTCGGAAAGCTGGTTATAGTCGCCGATAAATTTCCCCAGCCCTCTTTGCATGGCGGCCAGGATATCGGGCGCAAGTCCCAGACTATTGGCGGTCGCCAGCGCCTGCTCTTCCGGCATAGCGCCAAGCCTGCTGCTGGCCTCGCTGAAGAGTTCGCTGTCCGTTTTTTTCTGGCCGCTGGCGTCGCGCGTTGCCACGCCCAGCTTATTCAGGCGCGCTTCCGCGCCCGGCTTATTAATGAGGGTCTGGAAAGCTTTCGCTATGGCATCGTTGCTGAGGCCGGTCTGGGCCGCGCCGTATTCCAGCGCGTTGAGATCGCCCGCTGGCGTACCGGCATTCTGCGCACGGACGCCAAGCTGCTCCAGACGGCTGGCGAAGCGGTTGATGTACTCCACCAGCGCTTTACCCGCCTGCTCTACCGTCTGTTTGATCTTTTGCAGATCGAGCGCCTTTGCCGCCTGTTCGTTGTTTTGCCAGCCCGGCGCCTCAACAAACTGCCTGACTTTTTGCCAGCTGGCGGCCTCCGCCGCCAGCTGTGTATCCAGCACCATCAGAAAATTTTTTGTATTTTCAGCGTTCATTGGCCTGTTTCCATTGCTCAATGCGGTGTTGATTATCCGCTTTCAGATCCAGCCAGTCGTTCAGGCGGGCAATATCCGCCAGATCCACTGAGCCATCCTTGAGCGCGGTGTAGCTGATAAGCCCGGCATCCACCGGGCGCATCAGAAAATCTTCCCCGTCAGGAAGCGTTTCCAGTGTCAGCCCGCTGCCGGGACCTCGCTCCTGCTGACGGGGAGTTCGGGCAAAAAACTGCCCAGCGAATCCTCCACTACCCGCAGCACCAGCTTCAGCATGGTGATCAGATCGAGGTCATCGAACATCAGCACACCCTGAGAGAAGATCGGCACCCAGCTTTTTGCCTGCTGGCGCGAGACTACCGCCAGGCAGGGATGCAAAATCGCATTGGTGTCTTCCTCGCTCATGTCGGCCAGCGAGTGCGCAATAGCGGGCAGCGCTTTTTCCAGCACCTGGAAATAGTCGCCCTGCGCCGCCGCCGATTTCACCGTGTTAATGTCGGAGAGCAGCCCGGCCAGCAGCGGCAGCAGCTTTCGCGAGACTTTAAGCTGTTGAAAAACGTCCAGCTTAGCGATACGGAACGTGGTTTCGTTGAGTGTGAATTCCATCGATTAATATTCCCCCATCACCACATCGATTTTGATGCAGTCGAAGATCCATGCGGTGGTGCCGCCCTCTTTGGCGAATTTACGATCGGGCAGCTTCTGGAAGGCCACGCCGCGCGCGGTGATGACTTCACCCGAGGCGCTGTTGCGGATCACGATAATATTTTTCCCCCAGCTGGCAGAGCTTGCGCTCTGCGCGTTATAGGCCAGCGAGAGCTTTTTATTCACCGGCGAGGTTTCCAGCAGGTTAACCGTAATCTGGCCGGAGGTGCCCGGCAGCAGGGTATTCATCCCTTCGCCGTCAATCCCCAGCTTCATGCTGTTTTTATTTTCCTTCATGGAAACGGTAATGCCCTCTTCCGAGCTACCGGAACCGCTTCCCAAATCAAATACCGCGCCCGGGCCAATAAAAGAGGCGGTAACATCCATAAATGAATAGGCAGACATATTTTTTTCCTTAGCGAACAACGTTAATTTGGACATCGGCGTAGTGCACGGCACCGGCCAGTTTGCAGGCAACCTGCATCAGCGGGCGCTTTACGCGCTTCGCGATCGGCCTGCGACTGCAGCGCCAGCGGCTGGGCATAGACGTAATAGCCTTTGGTGAGCATGTCGCCGGCAGCCAGCTGGCCAATCTCGCCGCCGTTCCAGACGCCCGGCGCGATCAGCCCGTTGGTCACGGCCTGATCCATAGATGCTTCCACATTGCCCATCAGCCGGGTAATGCCCGCTTCGGTCTGCGGAATTTTGCTGGCAGAGGTGTAGAGCAGGTTATACAGGTTGGTCTGCACGAAGTTTTGCAGCCAGTCCAGCCCGTGGCGCTCATCAAAGAAGTCGCCGTTAGCCATGACGCCCTGTTGCAGAATGGCGCTGTCGTTGGCGAAAAGGACATAGACGTTGGCCCTTTTGCTTTCCAGCGCGGCGGCCTGCCTGGCGTTCAGGGTTTCATAAGCGATGCCCGGCTCCTGCTTAAATTTCAGCGTCAGCGTGGTGTTGCTGCCGTTGAAATTAACGGTAAAGGCACGGGCGAACGCGGAAATCGCGGCAAAGCGGCTGCGGGTGGAATACTGCACAAAGGTGCGCGCATAGCCTGCCGCTTTCAGCCGGGCGGCGACGTCCGTGGTGGAAGTCGCATCCAGCACCGCTGCGCTGCCGGTGGTAACGGCAAAGACACGGCTTTGACCGGCCGATTCGATAGCCGCCGCCACGCCGAGTACATCTTCGTCGCTGATAACGTCGTCTGCGGCGGTGGCCACGGCCAGGCCGTACCAGTTAGCATATTCCAGCGCGGCGTTGACGGCTTCGACCAGCGTTTCTGTCTTACCCTCTTCGTCCGCGGCGAGCGTTTTAGCCCAGCGGCCGATATAAAGCTGCTGCGGCTGCGGCGACTGCGCAAACCAGACGGCTGCCGCCTGATATTCCGGGGAATCCAGGCCAAAGTCGGCCCCGATATCGGCGGCGGCGGTATAAAGACGCAGGCGTTCCGTCAGGGGGATCACCGTGGCGCTTCCCATAATCAGCATTGAGCCAAAGTTACGACCGGAAGCGGCAACGGGTGACATCAGGACGTCAACATTCACGATGCCGGATAAAGGCAATCCTTGAGGCATATTTTATTCTCCAAAAAATTGAACGGGTGTTTCCACCAGTGAGTAAATTCCGTAGAGACGGAATATTTTACGAACAACATTGACCGTTAATTCATAACGGCGGGTCTGAGCGTTATTAACCATTTCCAATACGGTGGTAATATCGCTGCAATCGCTGACGCCAAGCGAAAGCTGTTTTAAAGCGGCAAGGTTTTGCGCCAGCGTATTTCCGTCGCGAAAACGAGCGGCATAAAGCTGGGCGGAAGGGCCATAGAAATGCAGTCGGCATTCCATCCGTTCATCCCGCCACAGCTGGACATTGTCCTCCTGTTGGTTAGTCAACACGGGCGTGCCTTCGGCGGCGATTTTCATCACCATAAAAGCGCAGCCGCTTTCGCCGGTCGGCAGCCATGCAGGCGGCGACGCGCCGTCGTCAACCGCCACCCGATCGGCAGCCAGGCCGGTAAGCCCCTGGATCCACGTGCTGAGTTGTTCTTCCAGCGCGGCGTCCCTGGCTGGTTCGTCATTAAGCGGCGTCAGCCAGCCGGCTGTTTTACTGGTATTCGTCACCAGCACACCTCCTGTTAGTTATTGCAATGAAAAGCAAATTGCAGGCAGCAGAAAAGCGGATGAAAAGATTTCATCCGTCGGGATATATCGCTTATTAAGGCTGACACTGCTGGCGAATATAATCCTGTAATCCCGCTATCTGAATGCGGGCCGTCGCTATTCTTTCTCTGAGAGTGAAATAATACCGTTGAGCGGCGTCAGTAAGTCGGGGGCCGGCTGCATCAGCCACGCCGACGGCGCGGGCCGTGGAGGCGCTGTGGCAGCTGGCGGCGAGCTGCAGCCTGCGCTGGCCAGCAGCAACATCATGCTCAAGCTGGCCAGCGTTTTCCCTGGCCTGTTGCAGTTGCGAAACATATTTTTTATCCATAGCGGCCGCGGCGTTAAGCCGTTGCTGTAGCGTATTAACCTGCTCCTGCTGCTGCCGAAGCTGATTACGGGTATCCACATAGTGGGAATGATAAAAAAGCGCGGTTTTTACTGCGGCTAACATAACAACCGACAGAAAAATAAAGATTAGCCATTTAGCGTTCATTCATTTCATCCGTCCTCCCCTTTTATTTATCAGAAATAAGCCAGCTTGCGGTTTACGCCGTTAATTTTAACGGTGATATAGCCTGCAGGCGTTGCGGTCGCCGCTGGCGCTTCCGCTACTGCCGTCGTCAGCGTCGCCAGGCTGCCGTCAAAGCCATAACCGGCAGTGCCGTTATGAAAATTCATCACCGTAGAGAGCGTGACGCGTTTAGTGGTATCCAGATCGGTGACTTCTGAGAAGTCGGCGCTGAACAGCGAGCACTCTCCCGCTTCAAAGCGCGACGGGCCGGTGGTTTTCAGATTGATCATCACGTCGCCGCACTGCGCCTTGAGCTTGATCCAGACTTCGCCGTACAGGCCTTTGCTGTCGCTGGTTCTGACAATGCAGTCAACCACGCCCGAATCCCCTTCATAATGCAGGTTGCCGCCAACGGAGCTGGCGCCGCGATAAAGGTTCAGGTAGGCCTTACCGCAGACGTTGGTCAGCAGCGGCGCATCGGCAGGCTGCGTAACGGTATCCCTTAGCGTTTTGCCGTGCATTTCCAGATGCCAGTGCTGGTTGGCATGAGGGAAAAAGAATTTGCCGACGCGGAACCATTTATCCTCATCCGTCGTGTTGCTGACGCGGTAGCCGGAATACCAGCCGGCCTTCAGGGAACCGGTCATCTCCGAACCGTAGTTTTCATCGCGACGCCAGCCGTATTCAAAGCCTGACAGCCACGGCGTACCGGATCTGCTCAGGTCGACTTTGGCGCCGGACTGAAGGCTGAGGGCGCGCATCGTGGCCCTGGTGTAGTTCAGCTTCAGCGGATTTTCAGAAGACTCGATGCTCAGCGCGTCGATAATCCACTGGCCGTTGCTCAAATCGCCGGGGAAACGCGTGTGTTCAATCCAGACGTTGCGGATCAGTCCCTGGGTGACGCGCGGCATATAAAGCGTGGCGTCGCTGTATCCTTTCTGGAAATTACAGTTCGACAGCTCGACCGCCGTCGAGTGATCCCAGACGCCAATAACAGAATCCGACCACTGGATATCAAACACTCGCGCATAGGTGGTGTTGCTGTAAATCTGATCCAGACGCGTATCCAGCGTATCGAGCAATTTGAAAGCGGCGCCGCCGATATTCTCAATGCGGCAGCAGGTAATATTGACGAACTCGCCTTCAATCACGGTATTTTCAAAAAAGGGCTGCGTGTTGCTGACCATTTCCGGCGTAATCACGCCCGTATTGGTTTCGGTGTCCGCCGTGGCCTGACCGTCCCAGAAGATGCCGCGGATAGCGGTGCGGCGCGCCTTCACTTTAAATACCGTCGCGGCGGACTGGTCGGAAACAATAATGGTGCGCGGTGACACGCCATATTCGCAGTCGTCACCGTACAGGCTGAAATAGTTGATTTCGCCTTCGCCGGTAAGATCGACCGGGTTTACCAGGAATTTCCCGGCCGGGAAGCGAATACCCACGCCGTGGATCGGATTTTTGCTGGTATCGCTAATCGGCGATGAAAAAGCCTGTCCCCATTTATACATATTGATGCAGGCGTCATGGTTGACTTTACCATTGTCCGCATCGAAATTACTGTCGCCGCGCAGACGCTTGCCGCCGAAATGATAGATATTAATATCTTCGACGTTATCAATAATACGCTTCCAGTAATAGCCGCCGCCCGTCGCTACCGCCACGGAGCCGCCATCATCCTTTGATGCTGCTATCGACGCATCAATAAAGCCGACGAAACGCCCGCCGCCCTGAAAGGTGGAATCTTTATCGTAATAACGTTTCAGCATGGCGATATCGCCAGAGGCGGAAGGTTTGGTGGTGCGTAACTCTGCAAATGAATTAACTTCAATCATCTTGATTTCCTTGGGTTGTTGGTTAGTTATTTTTATGGTTATGGCATAGCGAAACGCCACGGTTTTTAGCGAAGAAAATAAAAAAGGACGTTTTTATTTTTTCAGAAAAAGAGCGGCTTCTCTTTTTCTGCGTGGCAGCAGCACGTCAGATAACTGACCGGCCCTTTTCCATAACAGCATGGCTTCTGCGGCGCCCTCATAATCGCCTTGATTTAATTTCTTTAACAGCGTCGAACTATTAAAAGCGCTGACGCCAATATTGAATACCAGACTACATAAAGCATCGTACTGATTTTGCGTCAGACTGACGCTGACTTTTTCATTAATAAAATGCTCAACATGCGAAATATCCGCAAGCAGCAGCTTATTACTTTGCTCAGACGTAATGACCATGCCGTCCGCTATCGTTTTACTGGCAACCAGGCCCGTATGCCCGACGCCGATAGTTAATATGCCGCGGCTATCCCGATAGGCCGTAAGTTTTTCACCTTCTTCCTGCTTGATAAAGCTGATACCGTCAGGGCTGATTTCCATCTGGCTCTCCCGTTCTTTTGTTGATCCAGCGCTTTAACTTTTCGCTGATATAGTCATTACCCACGTAGCCAATATAAACGGCAAAAACCTGGGCGGCGGCCTCGGGCATATTCCAGTTCAGCAGCGCGCCAATTACCTGCAGCGTCGGCGCCGCAAAGAAAGCCAGGGCGCTGCACGACACCGCGTCAAGCACACGCTTGCTCCAGGGGGTTCGGGCACAAGCGCTGCGCAGCAGGGAAAACATGGCGGCGATGCCGGCATAGCCCCATTCTGTTTTATGGCTGTAAAGCCAGAGTCCGACACTGGCCCAAAAGCCTGGCTCCTGAGGAAACATGCTTTATATCTGGCCTCCTGTATCATTACGGCGCAGGGAAAGCTTGCTCCCTACATCGTTTTTTGGGATGTATTTTAAAGTTTTTTTATCTTTTGATTATTTATATGCTGCCAGATTATTGCGGGCTATTCGTTACGAAAACCTTTTGATTTTTTATTTCTCCCTGCCTGTCACTAATCCATGCTGCTACATTAAGGGATTTATTTCGTAACGAAAACCATCTTCTTTAATATCTTTTACAGCCGGTTGTTTATATCCATGATGCTATATTACTGCGGGAAGTTCGTTACGAAACCCTTTTCCTGCTTTATTTCTCCCTGCCTGTCACTAATCCATACTGCTACATTAAGGGGTTTATTTCGTAACGAAAACCATTTTCTTTAATATCTTTTGCAGCCGGTTGTTTATATCCATGATGCTATATTACCGCGGGAAATTCGTTACGAAAACCTTTCCTTTTTCATTTCTCCCTGCCTGTCACTAATCCATGCTGCTACATTAAGGGGTTTATTTCGTAACGAAAACCATTTTCTTTAATATCTTTTGCAGCCGGTTGTTTATATTCATGATGCTATATTACCGCGGGAAATTCGTTACGAAAACCTTTCCTTTTTCATTTCTCCCTGCCTGTCACTAATCCATGCTGCTACATTAAGGGGTTTATTTCGTAACGAAAACCCCTTAGTGCTAATTTTTTTATTTAAGAACTCAGGAAAGTTTGAGGCATAAAAAATGCACTCCTGCCTGCCAATAAGGCAGACAACGGAGTGCATATAGAAGACATTCTCTTTGTGGTTCGCAATCGTTAAAGAACCATGTTGCTACTTTACGCGTATAAAATCGTTAAGAAAAGCCCTGATCAATATTATTTTTGCTATGTATGCAAATTGCGTAACAACGTAGACTTGCCTTACGACATCTGGTCATAATTAAATTATTCTTTGCTTTTATATTTTTATATTCGTAACGAAGAGATTTTATATCCAGGCATCCATTTCCAGCTCCGCATCGCTCATAATTATACAGGCATCAATAAAGGTTTCAGCTATCATCAGCTGGTTCCTTACTTTGCCTTCCGAGCATTTCTTTTTCCGGGCAATGGCGGATTTGGAAATATTATAGAGGTAGTGCAGGATAATCAGCTCGACCTCGTCCGTACGCCCGACCTTGTGCAATTTGGCGATAGCCGCATCGACAATCAGCCCGTCGCTGTCGCTACAGGAGAGTCGGCTTCTCCGCTCATCCGGCAGCAGCCCTTTAAAGCCCGCCGCAACCGGCGACCAGTCAAGCTGCGTGCCCTCTGCCACAGCCCAACCGCCCCAACGTTCCAGTACTTTTTGTATATTACGCATCAACCGACCTCCTTTTCTTACCTGACTCTTTTGTGGCCTGCCCGATCGGGCAGGATGACTGTGGCGATGAATTATACTAAACTGCATTATCTGATGAAGCATAATCGCCTTAACAACACCCATTCTAATGCAAAAACGCATAATTGCAACGTTAGCGCGCAATAACAGGAAGATAAAATGATCTTTGATTTGGATGTATTCAACAGTAACATCAAGCACTTGATGGAAAGAGAGGGCATCGGCAGCGTGACGGAGCTTTCTAAAAAGGTCAGGCTACAGCAGTCCACCCTGCACCGGCTGCTGACGGGAGAAGTGAAAGACCCAAAGTACACCACGCTGAAGTCTCTGGCGGATTATTTTCACGTTTCGCCCATCGATCTGATCGAGCGCGACTTACAGGCATCGGCTGCGCAACATGCGCCGGGCGTGACAGGCGAGCTTCACTCGCTGGTGCTGCATAAGGTGCCGGTGCTGGGCAATACTCAACTTGGCCACAGCGGCTACTGGAGCGATATGCAATATCCTGTTGGCAATGGTGACGGGTTTCTACGCTGGCCTTCCTGCGATCGCGACGTCTACGCGCTGAAATGCGTGGGGGATTCGATGATGCCAAGGATCAAAGAGGGTGAGTTTGTGATCGTGGAGCCGAATCAGAATTTTCATCCGGGCGATGAGGTGCTGGTGGTCACCAGCAGCGGCGAGGTGATGGTGAAAACCTTCCTGTTTAAACGCGACGGCTTTTACCATCTGCTGCCGGTTAATGAGGATCACGCCCCGATCCGCCTGCCGGTTGAAGAGGTTACGCAGATGCAGTATGTCGCCGGCATTGCGAAATCTTCGCTCTGGCATCCCTGAGCAACAACGGCTGGCTAACGACCCGAAGACAGGCCGTGGGAAACGGTCGTTCAGTGTGGTAAATTACGCCCCTTCTTCCGTTAAGGGTATTCGCTGAACATGGCTTTACTGATCACTAAACGCTGCATCAATTGCGATATGTGCGAGCCGGAGTGCCCGAACCAGGCGATTTCCATGGGCGAAAGCATTTACGAGATCGATGTGAACCGCTGTACGGAGTGCGTGGGTCATTACGACACGCCAACCTGTCAGCAGGTTTGCCCTATTGATAATACGATTATCAGCGATCCGGAATGTGTGGAAAGCAGCGACAGGCTGTGGGAAAAGTTTGTGCTCCTGCATCACGTCGCCTCCTGAACGGGCGACCTCTGAGGCGCGCAGCGGTCGGACTGGCGATGCAACCAGCCCGACCGAATTAGCTTTCGATAATTACCGTAGCGCAGGCGTAGTGACGCTCGTCCGCCAGCGTGACATGAACGTGCGCGACGCCCAGCCTTTGCGCCACTTCCGCCGCCTGCTGAAAGAAACGCAGCCCCGGCTTGCCCAGCTCGTCGTTGTAAACCTCAAACTGGTTAAAAGCCAGGCCGCCGCGTATGCCGGTACCAAACGCCTTAGCCGCAGCCTCTTTTACCGCGAACCGTTTGGCAAGAAAGCGCACAGGCTGCTGATGCGCCTGATACTGCGCCCATTCGTTTTCGCTCAGCACGCGTTTCGCCAGCCTGTCGCCGGAGCGGGAAATCACGCCTTCGATACGGTCGATTTCCACGATATCCGTGCCCAGCCCCAGAATAGCCATTAGCGACGCGCTTCCCGCATCAGCGCCTTCATCTCGCTTACCGCATCGGCAAGCCCGCTCATCACCGCGCGGCCGATAATAGCGTGTCCGATATTCAGCTCATGCATCTGCGGCAGCGCGGCGATCGGCTGCACGTTATGATAGGTCAGCCCGTGGCCCGCATTCACCTTCAGGCCTTTGTCGTGCGCATAGGCCGCCGCATCTTTAATACGACGGAACTCCGCGTCGCGTACCGCGCCCTCTTCCGCTTCCGCATAGGCGCCGGTATGAATTTCGATATAGGGCGCGCCGGAGGCCATGGCGGCATCAATCTGCCGATAGTCGGGATCGATAAACAGCGAAACCTGAATGCCCGCCTCTTTCAGGCGCGAAACGGCAAAGGTGATTTTTTCCTGCTGGCCCGCCACGTTTAGGCCGCCTTCGGTGGTGACTTCTTCGCGCTTTTCCGGCACCAGACAGCAGAAATGGGGTTTGATCTCGCAGGCGATGTCGACCATTTCATCGGTCACGGCCATTTCGAGGTTCATGCGTGTCTGAATGGTCTGACGAAGAATTCTGACGTCACGATCGGTGATGTGGCGACGATCTTCGCGCAGATGGACGGTGATGCCGTCCGCGCCGGCCTGCTCGGAAACAAAAGCAGCCTGTACCGGATCGGGATAATGCGTGCCGCGAGCGTTGCGCACGGTGGCGATGTGGTCGATATTGACGCCTAACAGGAGTTCAGCCATAACAAACCTCAGAATAATGTACGAGGGCTACAGTGTACGTCCGCGCCGTTCCCCGGTACAGCCAGGCGACTTTACTCGGGCGCGTCCGCGCGTTTTTTCGGCACGAACTGTCGAAAAAGCTCCTGGCTCTTCAGGGGTTTTCCGCCCAGATAGGGCTTGAGCGCCATGCGGGTGAAACGCTTGGCGGCCCTGAGCGTCTCGCTATCCGGAAAGCTGCGTTCATAAAGCGCCCGCAGCTCGCGTCCGGTAAAGCTTTTATGGCTTTTCACCAGGCTGGCGATAAAGCCTTTTTCCTCGCGATAGATATAGGTCATATCATCCGTAACCTCTTCGCCGCTGCCCGCGCAGTGCAGGAAATCGACGCCGTAGCCAAGATGGCCCAGCATCGCCAGCTCGAAGCGGCGCAGCGCCGGTTCCGGCGAGCCGACGCCCGCAGCCAGCGCCTGAACACAGTGCAGATAGTCGAAAAAAAGCTCGGTAAAGGCGGTTTCCTGCTCCAGCACGCGAGCTATCAGCTCATTAACGTACAGGCCGCAGTAGAGGGAAATACCGGTCAGAGGAAGGGCAAGAGAGATGGGTTCGGCGCCGCGCAGGGTTTTCACCTCGCCGCGCCCACCCCAGCGTACCAGCAGCGGCGTAAAAGGCTGTAAGGCGCCTTTCAGGCTGGAACGCTTGCCGCGCGCGCCTTTGGCCAGGACGCGCACGCGGCCGTAGTTTTCCGAAAAGAGATCGAGCATCAGGCTGGTTTCGCTGTAGGGACGTCCGTGCAGGACAAATGCGCGTTGCCAGCCTTCCATCAATTACAGATCGTCTACGTAACCCAGGCTACGCAGCGCACGTTCGTCGTCTGCCCAACCGGATTTAACCTTCACCCACAGCTCCAGGTGGACTTTGGCTTCAAACATTTCTTCCATGTCTTTGCGCGCTTCAATACCGATGGTTTTGATCTTCGCGCCTTTGTTGCCGATGACCATTTTCTTCTGGCCTTCACGCTCTACCAGGATCAGGCCGTGGATATCATAGCCGCCGCGATCGTTGGTCACAAACTGCTCGATTTCCACCGTCACCGAATAAGGCAGCTCGGCGCCCAGGAAGCGCATCAGCTTTTCACGGATCATCTCGGAGGCCATAAAGCGCTGCGAGCGATCGGTGATGTACTCTTCCGGGAAGTGATGTTCCGCTTCCGGCAGGCGCTTGCGCACGATGCTGGCGATGGTATCAACGTTTTTACCGGTTTCGGCAGAGATCGGCACCACGTCCATAAAATTCATCTGCTGGCTCAGGAACTGCATATGCGGCAGCAGAATGGTTTTATCGGTAACGTTGTCGACCTTGTTGATCGCCAGCAGCACCGGCACCTTGTTCTCTTTCAGCTTGTTCAGCACCATTTCGTCATCGGCCGTCCAGCGCGTGCCTTCCACAACGAAGATCACCAGCTCGACGTCGCCGATTGAGCTGCTGGCCGCACGGTTCATCAGGCGGTTGATCGCCCGCTTCTCTTCCATATGCAGGCCCGGCGTATCGACGTAGATCGCCTGATAGCCGTCTTCCGTATGGATGCCCATAATGCGATGGCGCGTGGTTTGCGGTTTACGCGAGGTAATGGAAACCTTCTGCCCCAGTAACTGGTTCAGCAGCGTGGATTTTCCAACGTTCGGGCGGCCTACGATAGCAATAAAGCCGCAATGGGTGGTTTGTTCGCTCATTCAAGTCCCAGCTTAATCAGCGCCTGTTCGGCCGCTGCCTGCTCAGCTTTGCGACGACTGGAGCCGGTTCCCACAACCGGATCCGTCATGCCGCTTACCTGGCAGTGGATAGTAAATTCCTGGTCATGCGCTTCGCCACGCACCTGCACCACCAGATAGGAGGGCAGCGGCAGATGACGACCCTGCAGATACTCCTGCAGACGCGTTTTTGGATCTTTCTGTTTGTCGCCCGGGCTAATCTGATCGAGACGGCTGGCGTACCAGTCGAGGATCAGCTGTTCTACCGTCTGGATATTACTGTCCAGGAACACGCCGCCAATCAGCGCTTCTACGGTATCGGCCAGGATCGACTCGCGACGATAGCCGCCGCTTTTCAGTTCGCCTGGCCCCAGACGCAGGCATTCGCCTAAATCGAATTCCCGGGCCATCTCCGCCAGCGTATTGCCCCGCACCAGCGTGGCGCGCATCCGGCTCATATCGCCTTCGTCCACGCGTGGAAAACGGTGATAGAGCGCGTTGGCAATCACGTAACTGAGGATGGAGTCGCCCAGAAACTCCAGTCTTTCATTGTGTTTACTGCTGGCGCTGCGATGGGTCAACGCCTGCTGCAACAGTTCCTGATGGGTAAAAGTGTAGCCCAACTTCCGCTGGAGCCTGTTAATTACGATGGGATTCATGCGTTACCAATATCTTAATGCGAAAATTTTCCTGCACAGGGAACAGGGCTGGACACGCCAACACGAGACTGTTTCGTGTGCAGTGGCTCCCCAAGGGAAGCCACCCTTTTGCAGCGGCGCCTGCGCGCCGTCAGTGAATACCGCCAATACGGCTCAGGCGAACGCCGGTTGGCCATTGCCCTTCCTGCTTTTCAAAGCTCATCCAGATAGCGGTGGCTTTGCCGACCAGATTTCTTTCCGGCACGAAGCCCCAGTAGCGGCTGTCGGCGCTGTTGTCACGGTTATCGCCCATCATGAAATACATGCCGGCGGGCACGACCCACGTGGACTGTGGCTGGCCCGGCTGCTGATAGTAAGAGCTTGCCTGGCTTTGCGCCTGGGTCACCAGCAGAATGCGGTGCGTGACGTCGCCCAGCTTTTCGTTACGCGTAGCGAGACGCAGACCGCCGCGGATGGTTTCACCCTGCGGCTTCTGCCAGAAACCATTGCCGGTTTCGTTGCCGTCAAAGCCGCTGAAGGTCTGGATAAAATCGCTTGGCTCAACGTCGGAATAGGTGATCGGCAGCGCCGTATCGCAGGTTTTTTCTGGCGCGCAGGCCGGATTCACCGTCACGGTTTTGCTCTGCGGATCGTAGCTGACGCGGTCGCCAGGCAGCCCTACCACGCGTTTAATATAATCCATGCTTGGATCTTTCGGGTACTTAAACACCGCGATATCGCCGCGCTTAGGGTGCCCGGTTGGGATCAGCGTGGTCTGCGTGATCGGATCTTTAATCCCATAGGCAAATTTCTCTACCAGGATAAAGTCGCCAATCAGCAGCGTCGGCATCATCGACCCTGACGGGATCTGGAAAGGCTCATAGATAAAAGAGCGCACCACAAACACCAGCAGCAGTACCGGGAAAACGGACGCGGCCGTCTCTATCCAGCCCGGCTGACCGGTTTTTTTCTCGCCCACATTGTCTGCTGAAGCCTCCGCAAGCGCCTGGCTGGCCCTGCGGGCCGGCGCCCACTTGTATCTGTCCACGCACCAGATAATACCGGTTACGAGCGTTGCTATCGCCAGTATCAGGGCGAACATATTAGCCATTCCAGTTCCCTCGTCGTCTTAGGCTTTACTTACTCTCTTTACCTACATGCAGAATGGCCAGGAAGGCTTCCTGAGGCAGTTCGACGTTGCCGACCTGCTTCATGCGCTTCTTACCGTCTTTCTGCTTCTGCAGCAGCTTTTTCTTACGGCTGACGTCGCCGCCGTAGCACTTCGCCAGCACGTTTTTACGCAGCTGTTTAACGGTAGAACGGGCAATAATGTGGTTGCCGATGGCCGCCTGGATCGCGATGTCAAACTGCTGACGCGGGATCAGATCTTTCATCTTCTCCACCAGCTCGCGGCCACGGTATGGCGCATTATCGTTGTGGGTGATCAGCGCCAGCGCGTCAACGCGCTCGGAGTTAATCAACACATCAACGCGTACCATGTTGGAAGCCTGGAAGCGTTTGAAGTTGTAATCCAGCGACGCGTAGCCACGGGAGGTGGATTTCAGACGGTCGAAGAAGTCCAGCACCACTTCCGCCATCGGGATGTCATAGGTCAGCGCCACCTGGTTACCGTGGTAAACCATGTTGGTCTGCACGCCGCGCTTCTCGATACACAGCGTGATGACGTTGCCCAGGTATTCCTGCGGCAGCAGCATATGACACTCGGCGATCGGCTCGCGCAGCTCTTCGATATTGTTCAGCGGCGGCAGTTTGCCCGGGCTGTCAACGTAGACGGTGTCGCCTGAGGTGGTCAGAACTTCATACACTACCGTCGGCGCCGTGGTGATCAGTTCGAGATCGTATTCACGCTCCAGACGCTCCTGAATGATCTCCATATGCAGCAGACCCAGGAAGCCGCAGCGGAAGCCGAAGCCCAGCGCGGTAGAGCTTTCCGGCTCGTAGAACAGCGAGGCGTCGTTAAGGCTCAGCTTGCCCAGCGCGTCGCGGAAAGCTTCATAGTCGTCAGAGCTGATTGGGAACAGGCCCGCATAGACCTGCGGCTTCACTTTCTTAAAGCCAGGCAGCGCTTTTTCCGCCGGGTTGCGCGCCAGCGTCAGCGTATCGCCTACCGGCGCGCCCAGGATGTCCTTGATGGCGCAAACCAGCCAACCTACTTCGCCGCAATTCAGCGCATCGCGATCGACGCGCTTCGGGGTAAAGATACCCAGACGGTCAGCGTTATACGTCTGACCAGTACTCATTACCTTGATTTTTTCGCCCTTGCGCAGCGTGCCGTTTTTGATACGCACCAGCGAGACAACGCCCAGATAATTGTCGAACCAGGAGTCGATAATCAGCGCCTGCAACGGGCCTTCCGGATCGCCTTCCGGCGGCGGGATATCGCGCACCAGACGTTCCAGCACGTCAGGCACGCCGACGCCGGTCTTGGCCGAACAGCGCACGGCGTCGGTAGCATCGATACCGACGATATCCTCGATTTCCTGCGAGACGCGATCGGGATCGGCGGCCGGCAGGTCAATCTTGTTCAGTACCGGTACCACTTCCAGATCCATTTCCATCGCGGTGTAGCAGTTGGCCAGCGTCTGCGCTTCCACACCCTGACCGGCGTCCACCACCAGCAGCGCGCCTTCACAGGCCGCCAGCGAGCGGGAAACCTCATAGGAGAAGTCAACGTGACCCGGCGTGTCGATAAAATTGAGCTGGTAAGTTTCACCGTCAGGAGCGTGGTAGTCGAGCGTTACGCTCTGTGCCTTGATGGTAATGCCGCGCTCGCGCTCCAGATCCATAGAATCCAGTACCTGAGCCGCCATTTCGCGTTCGGTGAGGCCACCGCAGATCTGAATCAAACGGTCAGAGAGCGTCGATTTGCCGTGGTCGATATGAGCGATGACAGAAAAGTTTCTTATATGCTTCATTTATATGAATTTTTTCGCTTAAACGTTCGGTTTAGTTCTTGCGGTGGACAGAGCCGTAGAGACCGACTGCAATGTACCCGCCATCAATGAGCACGCATCTTACACTGTTAGCCCCCGCCACGAAAGAATTCACATGCATAGCGTATGATTTCCCTGCGGGCCGCGCGTCTACTGCTGTAATCGTGACCGCAGCGCGACGGGACACGCGCCGGGACGCAGGATAGCGATAAGGGGTAAAAGTGCCGACGGCCTGCCGGATTAAGCGTTATTCGGTTTCAACGCGCAGCGCATCCGGCGGAAGCGCCACGCTCAGAATCACCGGATGAAAAGAGGCGGATTTCCCCAAATAGCCGGAAATGCCCTTAGCGATGATAAACCCGCCGATGCCGCCAAGCAGCGCGCCCGCAGCGGCAGCCAGATCGCTGTGAAACAGCATCTGAAACAGCCCGGCCACGATAAACAGGCCCAGCAGCGGCGTCATATAAACCAGCAGCGCCGAGCTGAGCAGGCTCTTCTCTTCAATGCCCAGTTCAATACGCTGCCCCGGCGCCAGCGGCTCCGCGCTGGCGATTTTCATCACGTGCGCGTTCTTTGGCCCAAGCTTGTTCAGCATGTGGCTACCGCAGCCTTTACGGGCGGAGCAGCTGCTGCAGGAGGTTTTCATTTCTGAATGCAGCGTCGCCACACCGTTGTGCCAGGAGACCACCGTGGCCCATTCTCTCATCATTTTGCGCTACCTATGCTGTCAGCGATACGCTTGGCGGTTGAAGGAGGAAGCTCGCCAACCACCGTGATCTCTTTATTATTGCGTATTTCCGTATGCACCGTACGTCGTCCCGTGCGCAATTGTTGCGACACGCTGTTTTTGTCCGCCGCACTGACGTTGATCGAGAAGCTGAACAACCCGTCAGAATAGAGGCGCGACTCAACCGGCTTGTTCAGCGAAGGGATCTGCCTGCGGCTCTGCGTAACCTCTTTCATGCCGTTCGGCAACCACGACGGCCGCCATGCGAAGGTGGCTTTATCGCTGGCCGGCACCGAAAGCGACGGCGGCAGGCTGGCTTTATCCAGCCCCTGCATCATTTTTCTGACGCCGTCATCCACCGCAAAGCTGACCACGCGATATTGCTCCAGCGTTTCGCCGTCCCGATCGAGCAGATCGACCCTTAACGGCAGCCGGGTATCGCTGTCCAGCCAGACAATATAGCTATAGCGAGTGCCGTCGCGCGCCACGATGCGGATCACTTCGCACAGCTGATCGGCGATACGCGTCCGCCCTACCGGTACAAAATCGTAATATTCGGAAAGCTTTTGGAAATCGGCGAACACCAGCGACGGCAGCGAATCAACAATATGTTTACCGGGCAGAGTAAAAGGCTCCAGACCTGGTTCAAAATAGCTGATCTCGTTACCGCGTTGAACAATCTCGCGGCGCGGCCCATCCATATGCAGCAGCTGTGCATAGGTTTTGCTGTCCAGAACGGCATGGCGAAAACGCAGCGACTCAATGCCCAGCCGCGAGACGTTGATATAGGCGAGTTCGTAATTGAGGGACTGGCTGGCCTGCTCCATCTGTTGCAACAGCGCCCCGGACGTGGTTTGCGCCGGGGCGAAGGAGGAATAAAACAGGCTGCCAGCCATAAGGCTGACGGCGCACCAAAGCTGCTTCATTACTGCTGCTGAATTCCTAACGACTGGTTACCCGGCACCTGAACAGCTGCCTGCTGGGCAGGCGTCTGCTCGAACTGCAGGCTTTCTGAATGCAGACGGCGCTGCAGTTCGTAATCCTGCAGCATCGCGTTAACGCGACGACGCTGATCCTGCACCTGCTGTGGCGCACTGCTGTTGGTTTCCGCCGGCACGCCCAGACTGACCGGCGACGCCTGGCCCATCATCGGCAGCGTATTGAATACCGGCGACTCTGACTGCGACTGCCCTTCAGCAGGCTGGTTATAGTGCTGCACGCCCACGATCACCGCCAGCGACACGCACGCCGCCACGCCGATCTGGGTAAGCTGCGCGGCCCATGGACGCACTTTGTGCCAGAACGGCAGCTTGTCATAGCTCTGCGGTTCGGGCTGCGCCTCTGGTATCGCTCTCTTCAACGGCAGCGGTTCTTTTTCGATAGCCGCCGCGACTTTCGCCGCGATATCGAAATGCATTACCGGCGCAACGTCGCCACGCAGGGTATCGCGGATAAGATGATGGCTTTCCCACTGTTTTTGCAGCACAGCGTCTTCAGACAATGCGGACAAAACTTCATTATCTAAAGTTTCACCATCCATTAAAGCGGAAAGTTGTTCTTTCTGCATGCCTCAGTACCCTTCCTGTGTCCGCTATCGCTAGCGTTGGATAAGTGGTTGAATTTTATTGTCGATGGCTTCGCGCGCCCGGAAAATACGGGAACGAACCGTGCCCACCGGACACGCCATGATGGCGGCTATCTCTTCATAGCTCAGTCCATCCAGTTCCCGAAGCGTGATCGCCATACGGAGATCTTCGGGCAGCGTCTCAATGGTACGGAAAACCATCTGCCTTAATTCTTCCGACAACATTAAGTTCTCAGGGTTCGATATTTCTTTCAGCGCGCCAGCGCTTTCAAAGTTTTCCGCATCAATAGCGTCTACATCGCTGGCGGGCGGCCGACGTCCCTGAGCAACCAGGTAATTTTTGGCCGTATTGACGGCTATCCGATAGAGCCAGGTATAAAAAGCGCTATCCCCGCGAAACGACTCCAGCGCGCGATAGGCTTTAATAAATGATTCCTGCACTACGTCAGGCACATCTCCAGAGGGCACGTAGCGGGAAACCAGGCTCGCCACTTTATGCTGATAGCGCACTACCAGTAAATTGAATGACCGCTGATCTCCCTTCTGCACTCGCTCTACGAGAGCCTGATCCGTTAACTGCTCGCTCATCCGAGGTAATGTCTCCCCAAATCTTTTTCCACGCGTATTTGAACTACCCGTAACTCATAATTTTCGAGCAAGCATCCGCTTAGAGTAATGGTCATGAGTAAAGTTCCGTTGCGCCGTTATATTTGTGGTGTCATGTGCATCATCGCCGCAGAGTACTCTAAGAAAGCCGCTTTTTCATCTTTAAATCTTGCAGGTTCATCATAATAAACCGGCCCGGCGGGATGTACAGGAAGGCCGCCATTTTTCAGGCCAGTCCGAACGGTCTGGGGCACTGTTTTTTGCGCTGTACAGAAAAAAACCTTTTTTGCTTCTGCGAACGGCGCTATGCTCAGCAAACAACCTGTTTAGTAAATTAAACACTATGACTCTGGCATCCGATTACAGTTGTGACGTGTTAATTATTGGCAGCGGTGCGGCAGGCCTGTCGCTGGCGCTGCGTCTGGCCGACCAGCAGCGGGTAACCGTATTAAGCAAGGGGCCGATCAACGAAGGTTCGACGCTGTATGCCCAGGGCGGGATAGCGGCCGTTTTCGATGAAACCGACAGCGTTGCCTCACATGTGGAAGATACGCTGGTTGCGGGCGACGGCCTTTGCGATCGGGAGGCAGTTTCCTTTATCGCCAGTAATGCCCGCCACTGTGTGCAGTGGCTAATCGATAACGGCATGATGTTTGATAAAGCGGACACGGACAGCAGCTATCATCTGACGCGTGAAGGCGGCCACAGCCATCGCCGTATCCTGCACAGCGCCGACGCCACCGGCCGCGCGGTAGAAACCACGCTGGTCAGCCAGGCACTCAGCCATCCCGGCATTACCATCCTTGAGCGCAGCAACGCGGTGGATTTGATCGTCTCAGATAAAATCGGCCTGCCGGGCGAGCGCCGCGTCGTGGGCGCCTGGATCTGGAACCGCAAACGCGAAAAGGTGGAAACCTGCCGCGCCCGGGCGGTAGTGCTGGCGACCGGCGGCGCCGCCAAAGTTTACCAGTACACCACCAATCCCGATGTGGCCTCTGGCGACGGCATCGCCATGGCCTGGCGCGCGGGCTGTCGCGTGGCTAACCTGGAGTTTAATCAGTTTCACCCGACCTGCCTGTACCATCCCGAGGCGAGAAACTTTTTGCTGACCGAAGCGCTGCGGGGCGAAGGCGCGCTGCTGAAACGACCCGACGGCACGCGCTTTATGCCTGACTTCGACGAGCGCGCAGAGCTGGCGCCAAGGGATATCGTCGCCCGCGCCATCGATCATGAGATGAAACGGCTGGGCGCGGACTGCATGTATCTGGATATCAGCCATAAACCGCCGGAATTTGTCAGGGCGCACTTCCCGACCATTGCCGAAAAGCTGAAGACGCTGGGTTTCGATCTGACCAAGGAGCCGATTCCGATTGTCCCGGCGGCGCACTATACCTGCGGCGGCGTGATGGTGGATCACTATGGCCGCACCGATTTGAACGGCCTGTATGCCATAGGCGAAGTCAGCTATACCGGGCTGCACGGCGCCAATCGTCTTGCTTCTAACTCGTTGCTGGAATGCCTGGTTTACGGCTGGTCGGCGGCAGAGAATATCGCCACCTGGCTTCAGCGCGTTGGGCCGGTAGATAATTTGCCCGCGTGGGACGAAAGCCGCGTGGACGACTCGGACGAGCAGGTCATCCTTCAGCATAACTGGCATGAGCTGCGGCTTTTTATGTGGGACTACGTGGGGATAGTGCGCACCACCCGACGGCTGGAAAGAGCGCTGCGCCGGATTAACCTGCTTCAGCAGGAAATTGATGAGTATTACGCCAACTTCCGTATTTCCAATAATCTGCTGGAGCTGCGTAACCTGGTGCAGGTGGCGGAACTGATGGTGCGCTGCGCGATGGCAAGAAAAGAGAGTCGCGGCCTGCACTATACGCTGGATTATCCCCAGCGGCTGGCGGAAGCCAGGCCGACCATCCTGACGCCCTGATTAACGGAAAAGATAAAAGTCGCGGGTCAGGCTGCAATGCGCTTCTGAATAACGCTGATCCGGCCCGCGTATCGTCATTCTGTCCTGAAAAAGCTCGCCCGATTCAGGCGACAGCGCCAACAGCACGCGGTTAGGCGGCCGGTTATCATTGTCGGCAACGTCGGTACGAAAACGCAGATGCCAGCCGCGCTGTAGCGCCAGTGCCACCAGCCGATCGCCTGCCGCTGTCGGCAGCACCACGCAAAAGAAACCGTCTTCGGTGATCAGCTCTTCGGCGCAGGCCAGCAGAACATCATGTGTCAGATCGGTAGTAGAGCGCGCCGAGGCACGTGCCGGCGTGGCGCATTCGCTGCCCGGTACAAAATAGGGCGGATTGCTGACAATCAGCGAGTAGCGGCGCTCGCACCGTTTTGTCCAGTGGCGAATATCGTCCTGATGGATGCGGATACGCCCGGCCCAGGGAGATGCCGCCGCGTTTTCCTGCGCCTGTCGCGCGGCCTGCTCATCCAGCTCAACCGCTTCCACGCAGACGTTTTCACCGGTACGCTGCGCCAGCATCAGCGCAATCAGGCCGCTGCCCGTGCCAATATCCAGCACGGCGGTAGCTTCCGCCACCGGTGCCCAGGCACCCAGCAGCACGCCGTCGGTGCCGACCTTCATGGCGCAGCGATCGTGCGCGATAAAAAATTGTTTAAAGGTAAAGCCGTTAGGGCGTAATACCGCTTTTTGTTGTGACATTTAAGCGACCTGAAAGGGAAACGGCGCTAGCATAGGACAATTAAGATGCAAGGAAAAGTCATTCATTCCACACAAAGAGATGAAGATCGCGCGCAATCTGTCTATAATCAGCGCCCCAAACTGAGGTAGACCATGACTGTAACCACTTTTTCCGAACTCGAACTTGATGAAAGCCTGCTGGACGCCCTGCAGGAAAAGGGCTTCACGCGCCCCACGGCAATCCAGGCCGCTGCGATCCCGCCTGCACTGGAGGGTCGCGACGTTCTGGGTTCGGCACCAACAGGTACAGGCAAAACCGCGGCTTACCTGCTGCCTGCGCTCCAGCATCTGCTGGACTTCCCGCGCAAAAAATCCGGCCCGCCGCGTATTCTGATCCTGACACCGACTCGCGAACTGGCGATGCAGGTGGCCGATCAGGCTCGCGAGCTGGCGAAAAACACGCATCTGGATATCGCGACCATCACCGGCGGCGTGGCTTATATGAACCATGCGGAAGTGTTCAGCGAAAACCAGGATGTGGTAGTCGCTACCACCGGTCGTCTGCTGCAATACATCAAAGAAGAGAACTTTGACTGCCGTGCGGTAGAGACGCTGATCCTGGATGAAGCCGACCGTATGCTGGATATGGGCTTCGCGCAGGATATCGAAACTATCGCGGCGGAAACCCGCTGGCGTAAACAGACGCTGCTTTTCTCCGCCACGCTGGAAGGCGAAGCGATTAAAGATTTCTCCGAGCGCCTGCTTAACGAGCCGGTCGAGATTGAAGCCGATCCCGCCCGCCGCGAGCGTAAGAAGATCCTGCAATGGTATTACCGCGCCGATGACGTTAAGCATAAAACCGCCCTGCTGCTTCACCTGCTGAAACAGCCGGAAGTCACCCGTTCGGTGATCTTCGTGCGCAAGCGCGAGCGTGTGCATGAGCTGTGCGGCTGGCTGCGCGACGCCGGTATCAACTCCAGCTATCTGGAAGGTGAACTGGAGCAGTTCAAGCGTAACGAAGCGATTAAGCGTGTCGTCGATGGCCGTGTCAACGTGCTGGTGGCTACCGACGTCGCGGCGCGCGGCATCGATATTGACGATGTCAGTCACGTCTTTAACTTCGATCTGCCGCGCACGGCGGATACCTATCTGCACCGCATCGGTCGTACCGGCCGCGCGGGCAAAAAAGGCACTGCGATTTCGCTGGTGGAAGCGCATGACTTTTTACTGCTGGGTAAAATCAGCCGCTACGTCAACGAGCCCCTGAAGGCCCGCACCATCGATGAGCTGCGTCCAACCACGCGCGCGCCAAGCGAAAAGCTGAACGGCAAGCCGTCGAAGAAAGTGCTGGCGAAGCGTAAAGAGCAGAAAGAGAAGAAAGATAGCGAAGAGAAGCCGCGCGTGAAGAAACGCCATCGCGATGCCAAAAACGTTGGCAAGCGTCGCAAGCCGAGCTCTGCGCCAAAAACCGACAGCGCTGAATAAATACGCTGCCCAACAAAAAACCGCCCTCGTCAGGGCGGTTTTTTTACATCTTTTATTTTATTTATTACTGTTTAACCTGATTTTCTGCCTGAAATACTGATTTCTGCCATGCAGCTGCGCGGCCCTTTCCTTGTTTTTAAATTACATCTTATATTTCAATAAACTAAGATAATATTTCCCTGATGTTATTTTCAGCGCCCGCCTTATTATCCTCAGGCAGCCGTCTTTCTCTTACAGGCTTGCAGTAAAGGTACGAGCAATCACATCGCGCTGCTGTTCAGGCGTTAACGCGTTGAAACGCACGGCGTAGCCTGACACGCGGATCGTCAGCTGCGGATATTTTTCCGGATGTTTGACGGCATCTTCCAGCGTTTCACGGCGCAGCACGTTAACGTTCAGGTGCTGACCACCCTCTACGCGTACCTGCGGCTGGATATCCAGCGGTACGTCGCGGTATTCAAACTGGCCGAAATCGCTTACCGGTACAATTTGATCTTCTTTATAGCTGTCCTTGGCGCAGATGCAGCGAGCCTCTTCTTTTTCATTATCGAGTAGCCAGAAAGAGTTAACTAGCGCTGGATTAGTTGCTTTGGTGATTTGGATTCCGGAAATCATTGTTGCCTCCCAGGCGGTTGGTGGCTGATGAGGTATCAGCAGAGAAAATTGATCTGTATCCGACCTATATAACAGCCTGGAAACCAGGCAGCTTTGACCGAAATCAAAAAGTGAGCGTCCTTTACTGTGCACATATCGTCAACTTTATGATTTATCTCAACTTTACCGCACCGCTCTTTCCTGGTTTTTTTGTATTTTTAAACTTTATTTTAAGTTTGTGTCGGTAGCGATCCGCGCTAAGCTACACCCTGATTACCCTAAAGGAGGCGGACATGGTCAATACGCTGACCTGGCACGATGTGCTGGCAGAGGAAAAAGAGAAACCTTACTTCATCGAGACGTTATCGATGGTGGCTAAAGAACGTGCGGCCGGAAAAACCGTTTATCCGCCGCAAAAGGACGTGTTCAATGCTTTTCGCCTGACGGAGCTGGGCGATGTCAAAGTGGTGATCCTCGGTCAGGATCCGTATCACGGCCCTAATCAGGCGCATGGCCTTGCCTTCTCGGTGCTGCCCGGCGTGGCCGTGCCGCCGTCGCTGGTGAATATGTATAAGGAACTGGTCACCGATATTCCGGGCTTCCAGCGTCCCAATCATGGTTTTCTGGAAAGCTGGGCGCGTCAGGGCGTGCTGCTGTTGAATACGGTCTTAACCGTGGAGGCGGGACAGGCGCATTCACATGCCCGTTTCGGCTGGGAAACCTTTACCGACCGCGTGATTGCCGTCATTAACGAGCATCGCGAGAACGTGGTGTTTTTGCTATGGGGATCGCACGCGCAGAAAAAAGGCAGCATTATCGATCGCCAGCGCCATCATGTTTTACAGGCGCCCCACCCTTCTCCGCTTTCGGCCCATCGCGGCTTCTTTGGCTGCGGACACTTTTCCAAAACCAATGAATGGCTGGAACAGCACGGTGAGCAGCCGATAGACTGGACGCCGGTTCTGCCAGACTAGCTTCTCTGGCTGCGGCTGCGGACACAAAAAAAGCACCCGAAGGTGCTTTTTTTCGTTATAGCTATCAGCCTTTGGCTTTCGCTACCGCAACCATTGCCGGGCGCAGCAGGCGACCGTTCAGCGTGTAGCCGCGCTGCATGACCATCAGCACGTGATTCGGCGCCACGTCTTCGGATTCAATCATCGACATCGCCTGATGGATTTCCGGGTTAAACGGCACGTTGACGTCGCCAACCACTTCCACGCCGAACTTACGCACGGCGCCAAGCAGGGATTTCAGCGTCAGATCGATACCCTCGATCATCGCGGTCAGCTCGCTGTTCTCTTTGTCGGCCAGTTCCAGCGCGCGCTCCAGGCTGTCGATAACCGGCAGCAGCTCGTTGGCGAATTTTTCCAGCGCAAATTTATGCGCTTTTTCCACATCCAGTTCGGTGCGGCGACGAATATTTTCGATTTCGGCCTGAGCACGCAGCTGCGCTTCACGAACGCCACCCTGCGCCTGTGCCAGCTGGGCTTCCAGCTCGGCAATGCGCTCATCACGCGGATCCACGCCTTCTGCTGTCTCCGCGTCCTGGGTTGCCTGTTCCATCTCGATATCGTCTGAGACTTGCTCGTTTGGTGTGTTCTGTTCTTTACTACTCATGAATTTCTCCGCGTTTGTGCACATTCATCTCGCTGGTTCGCTTATTATGGGGATCAGAATTGCGGTTTCAAGGGAACCCGTTACATTGTCTGAGGTAGTTTACCTCATGAGGAACACCAGCATCATGAACAACCATTTTAACTGCATCGGTATTGTGGGCCATCCGCGCCATCCTACCGCGCTGACCACTCACGAAATGCTCTGTCGCTGGCTTACGGCGAAGGGCTATCAGGTGATCATCGAAGAGCAGATAGCCCGCGAGCTGAATCTGGCCGACGTCGAAACCGGCTCGCTGTCAGAAATCGGGCAAAAGGCCGATCTGGCGGTGGTGGTAGGCGGCGATGGCAATATGCTGGGCGCGGCGCGGGTGCTGGCTCGCTACGATATCAAGGTCATCGGCATCAATCGCGGCAACCTGGGTTTCCTGACCGACCTCGATCCGGATAACGCGCAGCAGCAGCTGGCCGACGTGCTGGAAGGCAAGTACATTACGGAAAGCCGCTTTTTGCTGGAGGCGCGGGTTTGCCGCCAGGGCCGCGAGCCGCGCGTCGGTACGGCAATTAACGAAGTGGTGCTGCACCCCGGCAAGGTCGCGCATATGATTGAGTTTGAAGTGTATATCGATGAGACCTTCGCTTTTTCGCAGCGTTCCGACGGCCTGATTATCTCTACGCCGACCGGGTCGACCGCCTATTCGCTTTCCGCTGGCGGCCCTATCCTGACGCCCTCGCTGGATGCGATTGCTATTGTGCCTATGTTCCCGCATACGCTTTCGGCCAGGCCGCTGGTAATCAACAGCAACAGTACGATTCGGCTGCGCTTTTCCCATATGCGCAGCGACTTGGAAGTCAGCTGCGACAGTCAGATCGCGCTGCCTATCCAGGAAGGCGAAGACGTACTGATCCGCCGTAATGACGATCACCTGAATCTTATTCATCCGCAAAATTACAACTATTTCAATACGTTAAGCTCAAAACTTGGCTGGTCGAAAAAATTGTTTTAAAATCCGTTGCCAGCTACTTTACTGGTTATAGAACCAGTATATACTGTATGAAAAACCATATCTGTGTTTTCATACAGGAACGCTTTCTATGCTGGCACAACTGACCATCAGTAATTTTGCGATTGTTCGTGAACTTGAAATCGATTTTCAGCGTGGCATGACCGCAATCACCGGCGAAACCGGCGCGGGTAAATCTATTGCTATCGATGCGCTCGGCCTCTGCCTGGGCGGTCGCGCTGAAGCCGATATGGTGCGTCAGGGCGCAAATCGCGCCGACCTCTGTGCCCGCTTCTCCCTGAAAGATACCCCTTCTGCCCTCGCCTGGCTGGTGGAGAACCAGCTGGACGAAGGCAGCGAATGCCTGCTGCGCCGCGTAATCAGCAGCGACGGCCGCTCTCGCGGCTTTATCAACGGCACCTCCGTTCCGCTTTCCCAGCTGCGCGATCTGGGCCAGCTGCTGATTCAGATCCACGGTCAACACGCCCATCAGCTGCTGCTGAAGCCAGAACATCAGAAAACGCTGCTGGATGGCTACGCAGGCGAGAACGGCCTGATGCAGGAAGTGGCGCAGAGCTATCGCCAGTGGAACCAGAGCTGTCGCGTGCTGGCGCAGCATCAGCAGCTGTCGCAGGAGCGTGAAGCCCGTCGCGAGCTGTTGCAGTATCAGCTCAAAGAGCTGAACGAGTTTGCGCCGGTTGCAGGCGAATATGAAGCCATCGACGAAGAGTACAAGCGTCTGGCGAACAGCGGTCAGCTGCTGTCCACCAGCCAGCAGGCGTTAATGCTGCTGGCCGACGGTGAACATACTACGTTGCAGAACCAGCTTTATACCGCGCAGCAGCTGTTGAGCGAACTGGTGGCGATGGATGATAAACTCAACGGCGTTTGCGTCATGCTGGACGAGGCGGCCATTCAGATCAGCGAGGCCAGTGACGAACTGCGTCATTACTGCGAACGTTTAGATCTCGACCCTAACCGTCTTTACGAGCTGGAGCAGCGTCTGTCGCGCTATATCTCGCTGTCGCGCAAGCATCGCATCTCTGCGGACGAGCTGGCTGGCTATCATCAGCAGCTGCTGGAAGAGCAGGCCCAGCTCGATCAGCAGGAAAGCAATCAGGAAGAGCTGGCGCTGGCCGTGGCAAAGCATCACAAAACCGCCGTGGAATGCGCCGAGCGTCTGCATGAGCGCCGTTTGCACTATGCGCAGGAGCTGAGCCAGCTGATTGGCGAAAGTATGCACGCGCTGTCAATGCCGCACGGCCGCCTGGCTATTGAAGTCCAGTTCAACCCGGACCATCTGACCGCAGAAGGCGCAGATCGTATCGAGTTCCGCGTGACCACGAACCCAGGGCAGCCGCTGCAGCCGCTGTCTAAAGTCGCCTCCGGCGGCGAGCTGTCGCGTATCGCGCTGGCGATTCAGGTGATTACCGCGCGTAAGATGGATACTCCAGCCTTGATTTTCGATGAGGTGGATGTGGGTATCAGCGGCCCAACCGCTGCGGTCGTCGGTAAAATGCTGCGCCAGCTGGGCGAATCCACCCAGGTCATGTGCGTAACCCACCTTCCACAGGTGGCGGGCTGTGGTAATCACCATTTCTTTGTCAGCAAGGAAACGGACGGCGAGATGACCGAAACGCATATGCAGCCGCTGGACAAGCGCGCGCGTCTGCAGGAGCTGGCGCGTCTGCTGGGCGGCAGCGAGGTAACGCGCAACACCTTAGCTAACGCAAAAGAGCTTTTGGCGGCCTGAAACGGCACTTTTTTGGCATCCGGCGGTCATAACCTTGCTTCGTAGAGGTTTCCAACTGCGGAAAGGTTTATTATCATCGGCTTCTGACGCTGTGATCGAAGCGATAAACCGATACAGAATATAAAATAGCCTGATGCCCAAGGTGTTGGCCCGAAAAGGAATAAAGATACTTATGCGCTGTAAAACGCTGACTGCTGCGGCGGTGGTTCTGCTGATGACGACCGCCGGATGTTCCACTCTGGAGCGAGTGGTTTACCGGCCGGACATCAACCAGGGCAACTACCTGGTTGCGAATGACGTCTCTAAAATCCATACCGGCATGACCCAACAGCAGGTGGCTTACACCCTGGGCACGCCGATGATGCACGATCCTTTCGGCAGCAACGTCTGGTATTACGTTTTCCGTCAGGAGCCGGGCCATCAACCTGTGACCCAGCAGACGCTGACGCTGACCTTTGACAGCAACGGCGTATTGACCAATATCGATAACAAGCCTCAGCTGTCGTCCAATAAGCGCTAAGGCAGAGGCTGACCAACCTGTCGGCCCGACTGCGGTCGTGTAGATTGGGAAGGCGACGGGAAGAAAAACAGATAAGGCGCTGAAGAGCGCCTTATTTTTTTGCGGCTCGCTCTGCGCGCTGGCGGCGCAGCTCTTTGGGATCGGCCAGCAGCGGACGATAGATTTCAATCCTGTCGCCGCTGTGCACTTCATCGCTCAGCTTAACCGGACGGCTGAAAATGCCCACTTTGTTGCTGGCAAGATCGATATCGTTGCGCAGCTCCAGCAGTCCGGAAGCTTTAATCGCCTGTTCGACAGTGGCGCCCTCTTCCACGTTAACCGTATAAAGATACTGTTTTTCAGGAAGCGCATAGACCACTTCTACCGCGATATCAGGCACTGTAAACCTCTTTTGCGCGCTTGGTGAAAGCCTGCACCATGCTGCTGGCCAGCTCTTTAAAGATGCGGCCAAACGCCATCTCGACCAGCATGTTGGTGAATTCAAACTCCAGATTCAGTTCAACTTTACAGGCATCTTCGCTCAGTTCGGTAAACTGCCAGCCGCCGGTCAATTTGCGAAAAGGCCCGTCAACCAGCTGCATCTGGATGCTCTTGTTGTTGTTCAGCGTGTTGCGCGTGACGAAGGTTTTGCTGATCCCGGCTTTGGAAACATCTACCGACGCCGTCATCTGCTGCTCACTGGAATCCAGCACGCGACTGCCGGTACACCCTGGTAGAAACTCCGGATAGGCATCCACATCGTTTACCAACCGGAACATTTGCTCAGCACTGTAGGGCACCAGCGCAGAACGACTAATCTGGGACATAACGTTTCCTGTTAATCTTAAACTTTACAATAATAACATCGACGGCCTGTAAACAAAAATTCTCAGCCGCCAGCGTTCTGCTAAAATAGCGCTTTTCCCCGCGCTTGTTGTTACAGGGGATGCCATCATTCACCGCTTCATGTACACTAAGTTGCACTATGACAAAGAAAAAAGCACATAAACCCGGTTCTGCCACCATTGCCATGAACAAGCGGGCGCGCCACGAATACTTTATTGAGGAAGAGTTCGAAGCGGGTCTGTCGCTCCAGGGATGGGAGGTCAAATCTCTCCGTGCAGGTAAGGCCAACATCAGCGAAAGCTACATTATGCTGCGCGATGGTGAAGCGTTCCTGTTCGGCGCAACTTTTCAGGCGCTGACCGGCGCATCCTCTCACGTGGTTTGCGATCCTACGCGCACCCGTAAGCTTCTGTTGAAGGAGCGAGAGCTGGATACGCTGTTTGGCAAAGCTAATCGCGACGGTTACACCATCGTGCCGCTGTCGCTGTACTGGAAAAACGCCTGGGCCAAGCTGAAAATCGGCGTGGCGAGAGGTAAGAAAGAGCACGACAAGCGTGACGACATCAAAGAGCGTGAGTGGAAGACAGACAAAGCACGTATAATGAAGCACGCAAATCGCTAAGGTACTGGCATTGCGTGAGGTTTTTCTGTTATACTGCTAAACAGTACTTGGGGCTGATTCTGGATTCGACGGGATTTGCGAAGCCCTAGGAGCATGCCGAGGGGCGGTTTGCCTCGTTAAAAGCCGCAAAAAAATAGTCGCAAACGACGAAAACTACGCCCTAGCAGCTTAATAACCTGCTAAGAGCCCTCTCTCCCTAGCCTCCGCTCTTAGGACGGGGATCAAGAGAGGTCAAACCCAAAAGAGATCGCGTGGATGCCCTGCCTGGGGTTGAAGCGTTAAATCCAATCAGGCTAGTTTGTTAGTAGCGTGTCCGTTCGCAGCTAACCGGCGAATGTAAAGACTGGACTAAGCATGTAGTGCCGACGGTGTAGTAATTTCGGACGCGGGTTCAACTCCCGCCAGCTCCACCAAATTCTTGGTCGATGGCTACCAGAACCATTCGATGAAGTCCTGAAAGCCCGCAAAGCGAAAGTTTTGCGGGCTTTTTTGTGTCCTGGATTTGTCGCGGAGCGATACAAGCGAGATGGCCGCAATTGCTGGCCGGAGAGGACAACACCACGGCCGCCACCATCGACACGCTGGAATCGTCACGGGAACGCGCAAGCGTGGTGGGCTACTCGCTGATTATCCTGCCGGACCAGGAGAAGTGGAGCGGCGACGGCGCGGGCATCAAGGCGATTACCGGCGGCGACGCCGTGGCGATTGACCCGAAGTACCGTGACGCCTACTCAACGCACATCCCGCGGTGATACTGGCAGTGAACAACAACCCGATGCGCTTCAGCGACCGCAGCGGCGGCGTGTC
The DNA here is from genome assembly GCF_054057575.1 of Erwinia sp. TECH1. Classification (NCBI taxonomy): domain Bacteria; kingdom Pseudomonadati; phylum Pseudomonadota; class Gammaproteobacteria; order Enterobacterales; family Erwiniaceae; genus Erwinia; species Erwinia sp. TECH1. The sequence continues at coordinate 3,619,708 of NZ_JBSRZK010000001.1, forward strand.
CCGTCGCCGGGTAATCCTGCCGTTCCCGGACGTGATACCGGCAAACGAGCGCGACCCGCAGCTGCTGGAAAAGATTGCCGGTGAGCTGGCGGTTATCGTGCGCCACCTGATGCAGCGCTTCACCCGCCCGGACGACGCCCGCGAGCTGCTTCAGGCGCAGCAATCTTCAGAAGAAGCGCTGGAAATCAAGCGCAGCGCCGACCCGCTGGTCGACTTCTGCGGCTACCTGACGCCGCTGAGTACTCCGACCGGATTGTTTATCGGCAACGCCAATATCCGGCCCATGAATCCGCGCCGCTACCTCTATCACGCCTACCTGTCGTTTATGGAGGGCAGAGGGCATCAGCACCCCATGAGCCTGACGGCGTTCGGGCTGGCGGTGCTATTGCTGGTTTAATGTGTGGGCCTGACGCACCCGTATGCGTGCTATTAGGCGGATTTGTGGGCGGTGCTTTAGCGGCATGGGAAATGGGCAACTGGTGGAAATAGAGATGGAAGAAATTACGACACTATCGTTATCGGAAGTGAATCAGGCAACAGATACCACCCAGGCCCGGTCTGAAGTGCTGCTTGAAGACAACTCAACAGGAATTATTATTCCCGGCCAAGTGCTTGAGGCTGCGATAAAAGTCGATGCGCGTCGCTATCTTTTATTCGTGACGGATGACGTCATCTTTGAAGAAATGCTGACGATCCTACTGTTGGATCTTTCTCAAGGCGTAGTAGAAGAACTGACTATTGGAGGCGCTTATACTTCAGGTCGCTTTAAAGATTTAAAGGTTTCGCCCCGCTCCGCAAGCTTCCGCTTTATCGGTGATACCACATGGACAGTAAAAGTATCGCCTTCACCCACGTTAAAACTGCCCTTTTCCGATCCTCGCGGTGTAAGTCGTCCGACGAGATTGCGGAAATACATTGATATCTCCGCTAATCCTGCTCCGGCCAGGGCTGACGGTAGCCGTTAGTGCAGTCTCTGGGCGCTTTTCTTTATCACCAGAACAGGCGACAAAGCTGCGAGACGAAACGCTCTTGGCATACGCTCAGCTATACTCATCAAAATTGAATTTATAAAATAATATAAATAACATTGCCGAAAAAATTCAGATTCCGCCAGCCCATCCGACAAAGATCTGAGAGCACGTATGGTATAAGCCCTGCGGGCTTTTTTGTATCCTTCAGCGGCGGTGTGCCCAGACCTTTCCGCATTAACCGCTATACATCAGCAATTACCTCTGTAATCGCCCCACTTAAACCCGCTCAGCCATTCTCTCTACCGTAGTCCACGCCCTAAGCGCTTCCGGCAGCCTCAGTAGCGGGCGACCAATAGTGAAAACGACAGCGCTTCCAGTTTAACAATACCCCGGAGATAGCCTGAGCCAGCTTGCCGGCGTGATCAAAATCAGTAATTTGCTGCTGATGAACCAAACGATAGCTATCGGTAACGGCTAGCCAGCTAATCTGCACGTCGTTCAGTTTCAGCTAGGCCGCCTCGCCTTCCGCTGACTCTGCGGCAAACGCAAAGTCCATCACTGCTGATAATTCATTCATCAATCCGGCCACGTCGCCTGTATCCGGCTGGCAGATATCGTTAACCGCCAGGTAAACCCGGCTACGCCAGAACAAGGGGAAAATGCACTATATCGCCATGTACGCAGCAGGCAGCAATGCTGGTGATGCGCCAGGCTAAGCTGGCCTCCTCTCGCCTGCGCCTGTCGCCAGTCCGCCTCACTCCGTGCGCCAGGCGCTTGCTGGCGGGCTGCACTCAGCAAGACGTCTGGCTATAATGCGCTCATTATTGCTTAACGCGCGCGACCGGTCAGACGCAACACCAGACCAATAAAAAGTAGCGCAATGCCCGAGACATAAATCGGGAACCAGCGCGCCCACCAGTTAGTAGAGAACAGCAGCGCGCTGTTGACATGACTGACGGCATAGCTGCTGTAGAGGTTCACGGCCAAAGCTATTGCAAAGCTAACAAGGCCGATAAAAACCAGTAGATTCGAGACCTTATGCATTGTGTTTCTCCTGTTCAGGGCCGGATATAAATTGTCGCCGGAAATCACTATTTCGGTATAAATTTCATTGATGTAATTATTTTCTGCGCCTGTATCCAACTGCTCTCCGGTGAGGAAAGTGCTTCCCGGAAAATTCTCCAGTCGACTATTCGCACCAGCAGAAGCAGCAGGGCAAGACAGTGTGCATTGCCCGCTGGCCAGGCCGATTTTATCTCTAGCGGCGAATGGTGTTCACCTTCGGATGAAGAATGGCGAAGAATTTCCGCCTAATTAATCATTTAAGTCACTGATAATAAATCACAAAAATTAAAAAGTGAACAGGGTGAATACTTTTCCCTTATATTTTTTATTACAATCTTCAAAAAATTAGTTTAACAATTACTCTTTCAGACTAAGACATCACGTCACTAACTTTGATAGCTTTAACCTGCTATAGCGAAAGACAACCCGTGTAATGGTCTATGCCTGGATACTAACTATCGACCGGTTGAAAAACCGTAGACGAAACGGCATTGATATACCACTCAAAGTTGAATTCAAAAAAACCATTTAAAAACATAAAGAGCAGAAGATCCAAAATAAAGAGCACAAGAACCAAAAAATTATAAAATTGCCAAATGGCGCTTTGATAAATCAGACCTTAGCGGTGCATCCTCAGCACAAGAGCTGTAAAAGATTACAGGCAGTAATAATTGAAGATTTACATCACTGCCAGTCACCGCGTATTATCCCCTGTGAACACTACACCGGACAATGACACAAGGAATGTATCATGATGGCGGCTCTACAGTTTCCCTGTACTATAATTCAAAACTCAAAACCGGATGGATGACTATGGCGCTGAGGATATGCGCTGTGGCGATCTGACTGAAGCACAACTGAAATCCCATTACCGGCTGGACTATATCTCTGACCGTGTTGATCCTTACATGCTGACCCGGCGTTCCTCAATGGATCGGCCTCAATCCATGTTCTGTTGCAATCGGCGCGGAGCCGGAGAGAAAATTAGCCGGCGGCAGTGCGCCATGATGCTGTTTGATGAGTTCCGCTCGTTATCCCGTAATTTTTCCATTTATGGGCCGTACAGCCACCTGATCGAAAAGATGATCATCCATATGCAAAACGGTAACGGTACGCCTTTCCATGATATGTCACTGGACACGGCTTTAAAGGAGCATATTCTTAACGACAGAACAAAAAATAGTACGTACTTATTATTGCAAGAAGCCTTAAGCATAAATATTAATTGGGAAAATAAACGTTACCCACGAGAAGGATCAGGCAAACTGAGGGATGCCGTACTTAGCGGAAAGCTTCCTAAATTCGACAGATTCCAGGATAATTATAATGGTATGGGCATCACTGTTCACGATACCTGGGCAACATGTATTACGATAAAGTCATTAAAAATTGATAATGACTGTTACCGGGCAGTGGTGCATTATCAGATCCAGGATCACTTTGGTCTGGACAGCGATGATATTCTGCAAACAAGATTCAACCAGTTTCATTTCTTCCGTATCTGGTTCGTGCTGCAGCGATACAGTCAGTTTGGTTTCAAACCATACATAACCGATATCGGAGTAACTGTAGAGATTACAGGTGAACGCAATGAAATCAAAAAATAAAAAATTGCTTTGTGCATCATTACTGGTTGGCTGTACTCTGCTGGGTTACTTATTTTGGTTGTCATTACGTCCCGTGGAGATCATAGCCATTCACCAAAGGCATAACTATAGCGATATCCTGGTAAATAATTTTCCATTAACTGAACGAGGGAAAATTAATTGGTGGCTGACAAACAAGAAAAATATAAAGGATATTTACAACACCCCCAAACCTGCCCAGGATGGTTTTTTTACCGTCATTTTTTGGGATTTTGGTGATGAATATAAAGAAACTGATGGTTATGACAGACTCTGCTTTGATGATATGAAAGCAGTAAAAAACTGCATTGATAAAAACTCGCTAATGATGGTGGTATATAGTAAAAATACAGGCTTGTATTTTCGAATGGATAGCGGAAAATATTACGTAAAGGAAAATGGTGAGATAGATAAAAGAAAATACGAATAAATTCAGTCACCTGCCGTTAAGGCAGCAATAAAATTTCCGTTCTTTCTAAATTGCACTTGCCATGCGGGATAGCAAAAGACCAAAGGGCTATTTCGACGGAAAGAAAAGCGGCAACACCTGGCTACCTGCTGCATCTGTGATACTACATCCTGGTCTGCCCAGATATATAGCGGCCTGTTTAACAGATATCGGGCCTTTTGCAGCACGGGCAGGAATTTACGCTTTACCCGCTCTTATCCAGGCCAGCGTACGTGGTTAACGCTTTTCTGTAAAATTACGGTGGTGATTGCACGGCATTTACATCACTGCCAGTCACCGCGTATTATCCTCTGTTAACTCTACACCGGACAATGACACAAGGAATGTATCATGATGGCGGCTCTACAGTTTCCCTGTACTATATTCAAAACTCAAAATAGGATGGATGACTATAGCGCTGAGGATATGCGCTGTGGCGATCTGACTGAAGCACAACTGAAATCCCATTACCGGCTGGACTATATCTCTGACCGTATTGATCCTTACATGCTGACCCGGCGTTCCTCAATGGATCGGCCTCAATCCATGTTCTGTTGCAATCGGCGCGGAGCCGGAGAGAAAATTAGTCGGCAGCAGTGCGCCATGATGCTGTTTGATGAGTTCCGCTCGTTATCCCGTAATTTTTCCATTTATGGGCCGTACAGCCACCTGATCGAAAAGATGATTACCCATATGCAAAACGGCAACGGTACGCCTTTCCATGATATGTCACTGGACACAGCTTTAAAGGAGCATATTCTTAATGACAAATCAAAAAATAGCACTCGCCTAAGACTGCATGAAGTTATTAAAAAAAATATTGATTGGCATAAAAAACATTACCCAGCAAAAGAAAAGGATAAATTAAAAGAAATAATCCTCGGCGGGAAACTCCCTAAATTTGACCGTTTCCAGGATGATTTTAATGGCATGGGTATCACTGTTCATGATACTTGGGCAACGCGTATCACCATAAAATAACTGCATATTTATAACGATCACTTTCGCGTAGTGGTGCATTACAAAGTTCAGGATCACTTTGGCCTCGACAGTGACGATATACTGAAGAAAAAATTCAGCCAGTTCCATTTTTTCCGTATCTGGTTCGTGCTCCAGCGATACAATCAGTTTGGCTTCAAGCCCTTTATGACCAACATGGAAGCCATCATAGAAATTAAGGGAGCTCACAAATGAGAGTGAAAAATAGGAAAACTATAGCTTCGCTCTTTCTGGCTGGCTTGGTGCTGCTTGTCTACTGGTTTTGGTTGTCTCTGCGTCCAGTAGAGATTGTCGCTATTCATCACAGAAGTAGTGGTTTCAGTGATGTGCTGGTCACTAGTTTTCCACCGACTGATAAAGGGAAAATTAAATGGTGGTTAAAAAACCAGAATATGTTAAAAGATAAATATGCCATTCCAAAACCTGATTCAAATGGCTATTTTTATGTCACCTTCTGGTTGTTTGGGAAAGGGTATAAGGAAGAAGTAAAATATGACAGACTCTGTTTTAATGATATAAAAACAAAAATAAACTGCATCGAAAAGGACGCTATCTTTTCTGTAGATAAAAGTATAAATATGGGTTTAATGTTCACTGTGTATGATGGCGATAATTATCGCTTAGACCTTAATGGCGACATTATAAAAGTTACATCTGATTAGGTCTGCCTCTCTCGCGTAGAGGCAGCAATAAAATCATCCGCCCTGCCCGGCTTGCACCAGCAAAGCGGAAGTAGCAAATACTCAGGAGTCTATCCAGACGGAGAAAAGCGGCAATGCCTTGCCGCCGCCTCACTGATATTGCGCCTTTCACGACATGAATGCCCTGCTTTGATATGCGCCGGGTATGATTGCATTCTCTACCATGACGACAGCCTTGAGTGACCTGTTAAATCCAGCGACAGTAAAATCCGGCGGTTTCGCTCATTCGCCCCGCCATTAAAAAGCGCGCGAAAAGGGCTTTGTGCTTATCCATCAGCCAGCTTCGCTAAGGCCCGAATTACACAGGCCTGCTTTCAGCAGCGCGTTCTGGCAGGATCCACTCGCCGGTTACCTACTCCAGCTGGCTGGCAATCAGGCGCAGCTGTTCGGCAAGCTGCTTTAAATTTTGCTGCTTTTGATCGGCCGCACCGGTAGAGCTGCGCACCACCAGCTTCGCCGGCAGGATTGATGACGAGCGTTGCCGATCGAGATCGCTGGCCAACAGAATACGCGCTACCGCTTCTTTTCCCTGTAGGTCAAGATCCAACGAAACCGTGGTCAGAGCCGGATGGAAAAACGCGCTTTCATAAGTGTCATCGTAGCCAATAACGGAAATCTGTCCGGGTACCGCCACGCCGCGCTGATGAAGCGCGCTTAACACGCCGAGCGCCATCTGATCGTTGCCTACCAGCAGCGCGCTGAAGTCAGGCGCTTCACGCAGCAGCTGCAGGATGCCGTTATAGCCGCTCTGCGCGTCCCAGTTACCGTGGCGGATGCTGACCGGCTCCAGGCCATAGCTGGCCAGCGTCTCCAGCCAGCTTTTCAGACGCAGCCTGGCGGAAACCGACTGTTCAGGCCCGGCCAGCAACGCAAAATCACGGTGCCCCTGCTCATAAAGATATTTGACGCTGGCGCGGGTGCCGTCCGCCGGGTTAAACGAAACGTTAAACACCGACGTGTAGGGATCGACATCCAGAAACAGGCACAGGATATCTTCGTTCTCCAGCACGATCCGCTCGGCATCTTCGCTCTCCAGCGGCACGTTGATAATGACCTTATCCACCCGCTGCGACTTCAGCTCATTGATACAATCCTGCAAACTTTGATTGACGTTCTCATCAATCATGGCGATCAGCACCTGATAGTCAGCGGCATTGGCGTAGCGTTTTACCGCCGCGGCCACCTGTGAAGGCGCGTGCAGCGCCAGCGAGGTGGTCACCAGTCCCAGCGTCGTGCTTTGCTTACCGACCAGCTGCTGCGCCAGTCTGTTAGGCACGTAGCGCAGAGTTTCAATGGCGGCCTCCACCTTGCGCCGCGTTGCTTCCGAGACGTTTGCCGACTTATTCAAAACCCGCGAAACCGTCTGATACGACACGCCAGCATGGCGGGCAACGTCCTCTAAGGTGGCATTTTTTGATTTCATAACTCGCATCCCTGTTAACCAGTGGCGGAATAGTATCATAACGTAACTTCAGGTCAGGTTACCGTTATCACACTGCAATAAAACAACAAAAAAGTTATACCTTCACATACAGGATTAAGTGATCTGTTTCACCAATCGTTACAAAATGCGCCCTTTTATTTGCAGTATGTCACATATTATTGCGATTTGAATTGTCACCCTCTGGGGGAAAGGCGTTTACTGCCGCCGTATGTGAACGTATTACAATTAAACTGAGGGTAACATGAATACAAGGCTTCGCACTGCTGCTGTGGCGCTCGCTGCAGTCCTGACCTCCCCTACACTTTATGCGGCGATCGACAACATTGATTTCCATGGCTACCTGCGCGGTGGCGTAGGCGTGTCTCAGGATGGCGGCATGGAAGAGTGGCAGAAAAACAAGATTGGCCGTCTGGGCAACGAAGCGGATACCTATGGCGAGGTTGAGCTGGGCAGCGAAGTCTATAAACAGGATGACGTCAGCTTCTACGTCGACACCATGGTCAGCATGTTTTCCGACGGCTCCAACGACAACGAAACCACTTTCGGCGACGATGCGCAGTTTGGCCTGCGTCAGCTTAATCTGCAGATCAAGGGGCTGATGCCTGGCGACAAAAATGCGGTGATCTGGGGCGGTAAACGCTATTACCAGCGCCACGATTTACATATCATCGATACCAAATACTGGAATATTTCCGGTTCCGGCGCCGGTATTGAAAACTATACGCTCGGCCCCGGCGCCATCTCCTTCGCCTGGATCCGTGGCGATGCCAATGACGTGGACTACCGCGTGGATGACGACAACGACGTAAATATTAACTACCTCGATCTTCGTTATGCCGGCTGGAAACCCTGGAGCGGCGCGTGGACCGAGTTTGGTATTGATTACGCCATTCCTAACACCACCAAAAAACAGGAAGAGTATGGCGGCCTGTACGACGCTGAAAACGGCGTGATGGTAACAGGCGAAATCAGTCAGGATCTCTGGGGCGGCTATCAGAAACTGGTGCTGCAATATGCGGATAAAGGGCTGGCGCAAAACATGATCTCCCAGGGCGGCGGCTGGTATGACATGTGGAACGACACCAGCAATGCCAAAGGCTACCGCGTGATCAACACCGGCCTGCTGCCGATCACCGATAAGTTTTCGCTGAATCAGGTCTTCACCTGGGGATCGGCCGATGACGTTACCGCCCTGACCAATAAAAGTACGCTGCTGTCGCTGGTGGGCCGTGGTCAGTACCAGTTTACGCAGTATGTGCGCGGCATCGGTGAAGTGGGCAGTTTCTGGCAGAAAGATGAGAATAAAGTCGGTGGCGACTACAAACAGGCCGGACAGAAATACACCCTGGCTTTAGCGCTGGCCGCCGGTTCGGAGTTTATGTCGCGCCCTGAACTGCGCGTGTTTGCCTCTTACCTGAATGACTCTGAAAACGGCCACAGCTTCCAGGACAACACCAGTAACGATACCTGGAACTTCGGCGTGCAGGTCGAAGCCTGGTGGTAAACGCGCACTATCCTCATTGTCATTATTATTAGCCTCTTATACAGAGGCTTATTTTGGATAACCGTCGCCGGTTATCCTTTTTTTTTATCCCGGCTGAAAGAAGCGCGCCTCCAGCAGCTGACGCAGACGATCGGACTGCGTACCGAAAATCGCATGAACTTCATGCCCAAGAATAACCACGCCAATCGCTCCCGCCTCCTGCAACCCCGCAGAATCTACCACCGCCAGTGATTTCACCGTTACGCGTAGCCGCGTTAAACAGGCGTCTACCTGCCGGATATTGTCGCGCCCGCCAAAGCAGTTCATCAGCCGATCCAGCAAAGCGCTGTCGGCCGGGGCGGCCTCAGTCGGCAATGCCTGTCGACTGAAGTAGTGTTTAAACGATTTCAGACTCACCATGCTGCTCTCCTTCAGAGAAAAAAAAGGCGGGCTGCTGCCCGCCGTCTTACTGACAACGCTTACCGCTCCATCAAGCCAGCGGCGCGCACAAAACGCGGCAGCCCCACGGCACCAGCGTCAGCGGCCCGGCCAGCGGCGTGCCGTCAATTAAATCCTCAAGCCCCGCCGGTAGCTGTAGATGATGCGTTTGGCCGCTAAAATTCTGCAGAAAGATAAAGGCACGTTCGCCATCGGTGCGCCGCTGGGCCGTGACGCCTGGCGGCAGATCGATCGCCAGCGCGCGCGGCAGCGCCAGCTGTTTAATCAGCGCGCCGTAGAAGTCACGATGGAACGCCAGATCGTTACGCGATGCGATATACCAGGCTTTGCCCTGGCCAACGCGGTTAACGGTGACAGCAGGCGTACCGGCGTAGAAGTCGCTCTCATAGCTGGCCAGCGCCGTAGCGCCTTCCAGATGGATATGCTCGCAAAGCTCGCGTGCCTGATAAGGCCCGCTCAGGCCAAGCTCGTTGCCGCGCACGCCGCGCACGCCGTTGAACTCTTCATCCGTCAGGCTATCGATCTCTTCCGCCCAGATACCCAGCAGCGGCCGCAGCGGGCCTGGAAATCCGCCGGGATAGCAGAGATCGCTTTCATTGACGATGCCGCTCCAGTAGCTGGCAACAAAGTGGCCGCCCTGCTCCAGATGCTGCTGCACACGCCCGGCAAAGCCGTCGCGCACCATATAGAGCATGGGCGCTATCACCAGCGCATAGCCGCTGAAATCGCTGTCGCCGTTAATCACATCCACCGCCACGCCCTGCTCCCAGAACGCGCGATAGTGTTCGTTGACGGTGCGCTCATAATGCAGGCCCAGATTGCGCGGCCCCTGGGCATTGTCCATTGCCCAACGGCTTTCCCAGTCAAAGACGATCGCCACTTTGGCTTCAGTCCGGCTGCCGACTACCGGCGTCATCGCCGCCAGCATCCGGCCCAGCTCGCTGACTTCACGCCCGGTGCGGGTATCGAGATGGCCGACGTGGTCGATCACTGCGCCATGGAATTTTTCAACCGAACCGCGGCTTTTGCGCCACTGAAAGTACTGCACCGAGTCCGCGCCATGCGCCACCGCCTGGAGCGAGGAAAGGATATGCATACCCGGCTTTTTAAGCTTGCTGGTTGGCTGCCAGTTGGTGGCGCTCGGCGTCGACTCCATCAGCACAAAGGGTTTGCCCTGCTTCAGGGTACGCATCAGGTCGTGATACATCGCGGTATAGCAGGCGAGCGCGGTTTCATCCTTGTCGTTGTGCCACATGGGATAGCTGTCCCATGAGATGAAATCAAGCGCCTGCGCCAGCTTCCAGTAGTCGTAATCGTAAAAGTACTCCATAAAGTTGGTGGTTGCGGGCAGCGCCGGGTTCGCCGCCTTCAGCGGTTTGATCTCTTCACGACAGAAGTCGGTGACCTGATCGGTCATAAACCGCCGCCAGTCGAGGTTCAGGCCATGGATCGAGACTTCGCCCTGCGGAGCCGGCGAGACAACCTGCGACCAGTCGCTGTAGGTGTGGCTCCAGAAATCGCTCCACCAGGCGTGATTAAGATTTTCCAGCGTTTCGTAACGGTGCTGCAGCCAGCCGCGAAAAGCTTCCTGGCAGCGATCGCAATGGCATTCGCCGCCGTACTCATTGGAAATGTGCCAGCCTATCACCGCCGGATGGTGCGCATAACGCGCGGCCAGCTGTTCATTCATCGCCCGCACTTTCTGGCGGTAAACCGGCGAGGTCATACAGTGATTATGTCGGCCGCCATGCAGCGCGGGCACGCGATCGCGTCCAACACGCAGCACCTGCGGGTATTTCTGCGACATCCAGGCCGGACGCGCGCCGCTGGGCGTGGCGAGGAACACCGAAATGCCCTGCTGGTGCAGCTTGTCCAGCACGTTGTCCAGCCAGGCGAAATCGTAGCGTCCCTCCTCCGGCTCCAGCTTCGCCCAGCTGAAAATGCCGACGGACATCACGTTACAGCGTGCCTGCTTCATCATCGCTACATCATCATCAATGATACCCGGCTGGTGAGCCCACTGTTCCGGGTTGTAGTCAGCGCCGTGCAGCAGCGCGTTGACCCTGGCGCTGAGCGGGGGAAATTTATTCATACCTGTTCCTTTGAGGTGTCAGAAATATCAGCGATAGCGCCAATGGATTAATGAAAAACCTGTAGCGAAGGCAGCGCCTTGCCGTGACAGTCAAACAACGCCTGATTTTCGCGGGCGTTACCCTGTTTCCACTCGTCGTGGATATACTTCATCCCGGCTGGCGTCGCCCAGGTATTGCCCGGCGCCGGGATCCAGGCCGGCTCCCAGTACACCACGCCTTTGCCGCGATGGTTCGGCACCGCCAGCACCGCTTTGATTAGATCGTGCAGCCAGGCCGCCTGACCGGCCACCGTGCCGGGATAGCCGCCCGCCTGTTCCTCTTTAGCCTGGAAGCTGTTTTCGGCGCTATCGCAGTTTTCCAGCGTGTAGCCATAGGCGGCCTCCACCACCATTACGTCTTTGTTATAGCGCTGGCTGATGTCGTCCATATTGGCTTTCAGCGCGCTAATCGGGCCGTTCCAGTAGGTGTACATCGACAGGCCGATAATATCGAACGGCACCTGGCGCTTGACGATTTCATCAAACCACCAGCGGAACATATCGTTTTTGGTGCCTTCGGCCAGATGCAGCATGATCTTCACCTGCTGCGGATCGCTGAGGTTTTCGCGCAGGCCACTGATGCCCGCTTTCAGCAGGGCCGCCAGCCGATCGAACTCGCCGCCGTTCTGCCCCCAGCTTTTGCCCTCTGGCCAGAGCATGCCGCCGTTCAGCTCGTTGCCGATCTGCACGATATCCGGCATTACGCCTTCCGCCTTAAAGCGGGCGATGGCGTCGCGCGTATAGTCATGCACCGCAGTTTCCAGCTGCGGGAACGGCAACGACTGCCAGGCTTTAGGCTTGAACTGCTTGCCGGGATCGGTCCAGAAGTCGCTGTAATGGATGTCGAGCAGCAGCTTCAGGCCCGCGGCTTTTACGCGTTTTGCCAGCGCCAATGTGGTCGGCAGATCGTTACCGCCGCCGCCGTAGGTATGGCCGCTGCCGTCGCGGGGATCGACCCACAGCCGTAGACGAACGGTATTGATGCCGTTGGCTTTCAGGATGGCGATGGCATCCTGCTGCTGATTGGCCGCGTTATAGAATTTCGCGCCCTGTCGCTCCAGTTCCGCCAGTGAAGAGATATCCGCACCCTTCACAAAATCCGCTGGCCACGGCCCGGCGGAGGCGACAGGTGCCGGATCGGCGGCGAGCAGCGGTGTCGCCCAGGCCAGCGCCAGGGCGAGAAGTAAGGTTTTTGGTGTCATGATTTATCCTTTGGTGCCGCCTGAGGTCAGGCCAGAGACGAAGTATTTCTGCAGTGCCAGATAAAAGACGGCGACCGGCAGCGCAATCAGCACCGCGCCAGCCGCATAGGTGGTGTAGCTGGCGCCCATCTTTTGCGACACCAGGTTATAAAGGCCAATCGGCAGCGTAAATTGCTCGGGGGTACGCAGGATGGTGCTGGACAGAATAAAATCGCCCAGCGGCCCGGTGAAGGAGAACAGCGCCACCACCGCCAGGATCGGCTTCGACAGCGGCATAATAATCTCCACAAAGATACGGAAGTTGCCCGCGCCGTCCATGCGTGCCGATTCATCCAGATCTTTAGGGATAGAATCGAGATAGCCCTTCATCAGATAAGTGTTCATCGGGATCATGCCGCCCACGTATATCAGCACCAGCGCAATATGGCTGTTAATCAGCCCCAGCAGCTGCGACAGCACGAAAATAGCGATTAGCGCGGAAAATTGCGGGATCATCTGCAGCAGCAGAAACAGCATCAGCCCGTTTTGCCGTCCTTTGAAGCGAAAGCGCGAAAAGGCATAGGCCGTACAGCTGACGCTGAGCAGGGTCAACACCATGGTCAGGAAGCTGATTTTCATCGAGTTCCAGTACCAGGTCAGGTAAGGCACGGTGCCGTTGAACAGGTTGCGATAGTGCTGCAACGAGGCGTTTTCCGGGATAATCGAGCTGCTGAGCAGGCTATTGCCGGCGTTCAGCGACGCGCCTACCGTCCAGATCAGCGGATAAATAATAATGGTCGAGACCGCTAACACCACCAGCCAGGTCAACGACAGGCGCACCCATTTTTCGCGTTTAATACTCACGGACTTCGCCATAATTGCTTCCTTACGCCATCTCATCTTGTTTAAACGATCGGGTTGCGCGGAACTGCCACAGCGCAAGGCCCACCACGAAAATCGACAGCAAAATAGTGATGGTGGCGGCGATAGCGTACTGCGATGACGACATGGTGAGCTTGTAGATCCATGACACCAGGATATCGGTCCCGCCAGCGTTCGATCCCGCTACCGCCGGCCCGCCGTTGTTAAACAGGTAGATAATGTTGAAATTATTAAAGTTGAAGGTGTACTGGGTGATGATGATCGGCGCAATGGCGTAGAGCACCAGCGGCAGCGTGATGGTTTTCAGCCGCGTCCACGCGCTGGCGCCGTCCATGATCGCCGCCTCGTAGAGATCGTCGGGGATCGCCTGCAATACGCCGGTGGTCATGGCGAAGACAAACGGAAAACCGAGCCAGGTCTGCATCAGGATCAGCGCGGTTTTACTCCAGAAGGGATCGGTCATCCACGCCTTCGGCGCAATCCCAAAGAAATGGAGAATGGCATTGTTGATCACGCCAAAGCTGTCGTTGAACATACCGGCAAACACCAAAATAGTGACAAAGCCCGGCACCGCCCACGGCAGGATAAAAATAGTGCGGATAAGCGGTTTAAAGCGCAGGTCTTTCTGGTTGACCAGGATCGCCAGCATGACGCCGACGCTACACTGTAGCGTGGTGGCCAGCAGCGTCCACACCACCGTCCACTGCAGCACGTCCAGGAAAGTGGAGCGCCAGATCGACAGGGTGAAAATATTAACGAAGTTTTTGAAGCCGACCCAGTCCACCAGCTTCGCCGGCGGCGTGTGATAGAGGTTATAGTTGGTGAAGGCGATGGCGAAACCAAACAGGATCGGAAACACCACCACAAACACCAGCAGGATAAAGCCGGGCGAAATCATCAGGTAGGGAAAGCCGTCACGCAGCAGCAGCTGATACTGCTGGCGCACGCTGTTCAGCGGCTGATGGTTATCGCGCTTTGCGCCGTTAAGCCAGGCATCGCGCACCGACAGCGCCCAAATCGCCACCCCAAAGGCAACGATAAGCACGCTGATAATGCCCTCCGCCAGCAGAAAGATCGAGTTATCGCGCGGCACCTCTTCGCCCAGCGTATAAAGCCCCCACAGCCCCTCGCGGAGAAAATCGTGGAAGACGCCGGTAAAGCTGCACAGCAAAACCAGAAAGCAGAGCCCTTTGGCCCACTGGCGGTGGTAAAACTGGCCGCAGCCAGGCAGCAGCGCCAGCAGCGCGCCGGTCGTCGCATGGCGGCGCGGACGCTTAGGCATCGCCAGCTTTTCATCGGAAGAAATAGTCACACCCGGATCCTTATCCTGTGCGGGTTGCCCCGCGAACCTGCATTACTGGTTACTGGCCTGCATCGCTTCGATCTGCATTGAAATTTGCTTCACGGCGTTATCCAGCGCGGCCTTCGGTTCCTGCTTGCCGGAAACGCTCAGCTCCAGCGCGGCATTGGCCGGGCCCCAGACTTCCTGCATCTCCGGCACGCCCGGCATCGCGGAGGCGCGGGTCGCCTGCACCGCTACCGCATTCGCTTTCTCATCGTTTTTGATGATCGGATCGTTCATCAGCGCGGTCACCGGCGGGATCTCCTGCGTCTTCTGATAGCGTTCTTTCGCATACTGCGGCTGGTTGATAAAAGTGATGAACTTCTGCGCCAGCGCCCGATCTTTACTCCAGGTCGACACCACATAGCCTTTTACGCCCAGGAACGAGCTCATCGGCTTGCCGTTGGGCAGCAGCGGCAGCGGCGTTACGCCATAGTTGATGCCCGCCGCCTGATAAGGCTGGAAGGCCCACGGCCCGTTGATAACCGCCGCGGCTTTTTTCTCGGTAAACAGTGAGTCGATGGCATTCAGGCCGTTGTCGCCCATAATGCCGCTCGGCAACAGCCCTTCGCTGAAGAAGCGCTTGAGGTAAGTCACCGCTTCAACGCTGCCGGGCGTGTTTAACCCGACATCCTGGGTCGCGAGCGCGCCCTTGCCGTCTTTGCCAAAGATGTAAGCGCCCATTGGCGACATCACGCCCCAGCTGTAGTAAAGCTGGTCGAACTTAGCCAGCAGGCCGTACTGCTGCGCCGCGCGCTGCTTCTGAGAGAAAGCGCGATATTCATCCAGTGATTTCAGCGGTGACGGCAGCAGATCCTTGTTGTAAATCAGTACCAGCGTTTCCACCGCTTTCGGGATGCCGTAAACCACCTTATCGTGCACAAATGCCGCCATGGCCGATGGCGTGTAGGCCGCCTGCTCTGCCGCCGCGACGTTCAGCGGTGCCAGCAGCCCCTGCACTACCGCGCTGCCAAGCTGATCGTTAGGGATCACCAGCACGTCCGGGCCGATGCCGGCCGGGCCATCAAGCCGTAATTTTTCGATCTGCTGGGCGAACGGCATTTCCTGCACCTTCACCTCAACGTTAAATTGCTTTTGAAAATCGACGATCGCCGTTTTGATGCCGTCCGATTTTTTAATATCTTCCCAGACGGTGAGCTGTGGTGCGGCCCAGGCCGCCTGATTCAGCATCAGGGCTGACAGAAGAAGCGTAACGCCAGTTTTGATTCTCATTAAAGACCCCATGTGAAGGTATGACATTTCAAACTAAAAGATGCTGAAATCATGTGCGCAGTTCGCGGTTTTACTCGACTTTCACAATCTATAAAGCAGGAACGACGTATCGCATTGTGGGCTTAAGCTACGCGTAACTTCCGTCGTGCTCCAGCCCCTTCGCATCAATGTGTGATCGGTATTACAGAAATCAACAACAGCGATAGGGCGTGCATCAGGGCGGCGTTATAGTCAAAGCAGGCACCATCAAGGCTGACGTGAAGTGCTCGTAATTGTTATACGTACTACATACTTCCACAGCCAAACCTTTTCGCCATGAGGATCCGCATGTCCAGCATCAGACTGAGAAACGTCACCAAACGCTTTGGAAAAACAGAAACGCTGAAAAATATCGAGCTTGATATTGAGGCGGGCGAGTTTGCCGTTTTTGTCGGCCCTTCCGGCTGCGGTAAATCCACCCTGCTGCGGCTGATTGCCGGACTGGAGGAGATCAGCGACGGCGAGATTTTAATTGGCGATGAGGTGATGAATGACGTTGCGCCCGCTCATCGCGGCGTGGCGATGGTCTTTCAGTCCTATGCGCTCTATCCGCATATGACGGTGGCGGAGAATATCGGCTACGGCCTGAAGGTTAACGGCGTGCCGAAAGCGCAGGTTCAGCATCAGGTTGAGATGGTGTCGAAAACGCTGCAGCTTGCCCACCTTCTCGACCGTAAACCGAAGCAGCTCTCCGGCGGGCAGCGCCAGCGCGTCGCTATCGGTCGCGCTATCGTGCGCAACCCACGCGTGTTTATGTTCGATGAGCCGCTCTCGAACCTGGACGCGGAACTGCGCGTCGATATGCGGCTGCACATTGCCAAATTGCATCAGGAACTGAAAACCACCATGGTCTATGTCACCCACGACCAGATCGAGGCGATGACGCTGGCGGATAAGATCGTGGTAATGAACTACGGCAAGGTGGAACAGGTCGGATCGCCGATGGCGCTCTACTATAATCCGGTAAACCGCTTTGTGGCGGGCTTTATCGGCTCGCCGAAAATGAATTTTCTGCCGGCGCGCGTGCAGCAGTGCGGCACCGGCGGACTGATCGCCAGTATCAATGAGGGCGAGCATACGCTACAGCTGCCGCCGCCGGTGCGCCAGCTGCAGCCGGGCGACGCCATTACGCTGGGCATTCGTCCAGAGCAGCTGCAGATTGGCGGCGACGCGCCGCTGCATCTCAATT
The DNA here is from genome assembly GCF_054057575.1 of Erwinia sp. TECH1. Lineage (NCBI taxonomy): Bacteria > Pseudomonadati > Pseudomonadota > Gammaproteobacteria > Enterobacterales > Erwiniaceae > Erwinia > Erwinia sp. TECH1. Next base: position 3,636,900 of record NZ_JBSRZK010000001.1, read on the forward strand.
TCCATTGCGAAGTGGTTGAACGGCTTGGCAACAATACTTATCTGTTTGGCCAGGGCCACGGCCACGACGGCTTCAAGATGCTGCTGCCGGGCGACGTGCATTTCCGCCCTTATCAACATTTACAGCCTGGGTTTTACCCCCATCACTGCATGGTGTTTGATGCCGAGGGAACCCGCATCAGCGCCGATATCGCCATGCCGCAGGTACGTGCCGCCTGATCGATATGATACCGCCCTCTTTCCGTTCGGCCCTGCCGGACGGATACTTTGTGTTCGTCAGTATCCGGCCCCGCTTTCTCGCTGCTGCAATCCTTCTCTTTATCCCTGCGTAAGCGCTTTTTAACCGCCATTCCACCGGTAAAGCAGCAAAATCGCCCGCTTCAGCTATGCTCAAATACAGGTTATTCCTAAGGCGGGGCGTCATTTGCCGTGCCATGCTTAACTACACAACGGATCAATGTTTGGTGAGGAAATCATGAAAAAAACGATTATTGCACTTTCTGCCCTGCTGCTGGCTTCTCCTGTTTTTGCCGCCACACACGCAACGGACGACACCGTAGCCGCCGCTAACGAAGGCGCCAACACGGCAAAAGAGAAACTGCACCAGACCCAGAATGAAGGCAAAGAGCTGAAGCTGAAGTCTGAACACGCGGCGGAAGGCAAAAGCCACGACACCACCAGCAAAATCAGCGAAGGCACGCAGAAAACCTGGCATAAGACCAAAGAAGGTACCGAAAAAGGTTGGGATGCAACCAAAGAAGGCACTGAAAAAGGCTGGAATAAGACCAAAGAAGGCGCCAGCGATCTGAAAAAGAAAGTCACTGAGTAATCGCTTATCGTGATCGAGTTGAAGGCCGCTTATGCGGCCTTTTCTTTTATGGCTCTACAGGGTTTCACAGACCGATGGGGAGCGAACGCTAGCGGCTGATGCTGGCATTCAGCGCCTCAATTGACGTTTGCAGCCCGGCCTCAACGCTCATCGTCAAATCTTCCATTTCCAGCGCGACATAGTCGTTGTAGCCGGTCATGCGCAACACGGAGAAAAACTCCTTCCACCACAGTAAATCTTTCCCGCAGCCCACCGCTACATAGTTCCAGGTTCTGGATTTCGTTTCCGTTACCGGCTGCGTTTCCATCAGTCCATCAATATCCGCCAGACCGCGCTCAATGCGCGCATCTTTGCCGTGCACGTGGAATATCGCGCCTTCCAGCTTTCTGGCGGCGGCGATCGGATCGGCACCCATGGCGATCAGATGCGAAGGATCAAGGTTGATCCCTATCATCTCATCCACCGCACTACGTAGCTTAAGCAGCGTCGACGCGTTGTAAACCAGCTGGCTCGGAAAGGCTTCTATAGCAATTTTCTCTATACCGTGTTGACGCGCATGCTGCACAAATTTTTTCCACCAGGGAATAGCCACCTCTTCCCACTGGTAAGCCAGCACGCCAGGCATATAGTCGGGCCAGGATACGGTCGAAGCGATCCAGTTTGGGATTTTATCTTCCGGGCCGCCGCCCGGCAGGCCGCTCATCATCACTATCTTTTTCACGCCCAGCCTGGCCGCCAGCTCAATGGTTTTGTAGCTGCTGTTGCTGTGCCTTTCCCCCAGCTCGCCAGGCGCCAGCGGATTGCCTGAACAGTTCAGCGCCACGATCTCCATATCGCGCCGTTCCAGTTCATGACGGAAAGCGGCCAGCTTTTCCGCAGAGGCCAGCAGCTCATCGGTTGGCACATGCGGACAGGGCGACCAGCCGCCTGCCGTCATCTCCACGCCGTAAATCCCGTAGCTTTTTACCCGATCCAGCATTTCGCCAAATGACAAATTTGCCAGGACGTCCGTACAAAGTGCAAGTTTCATGGGTGATCCTTAATTCATCAGGTCTGGATTGCGCTGTCGGCCTGTTTAAAATTCCGGCTTTACAAACAGCGTAATAAAATCGGTTTTGCTGGTTGCCTGCGCCAGCAGCGTGCTTTTCCATTCGTTGCTAAACAGGTCAGCGATATCGGCGATAACCTGGATATGCTCGTTTTGCTTCGCCGCTACCGCTACCACGATAAAGGCGATCTTGCCCTTCCCCCAGTTCACGCCCTGTGGAAACTGAAAAACCTGAAAGCCGGTTTTAATCACCAGATCGATGCGCTCTTTAGCGCAGTGCGGCAGAGCAATCCCCGCGCCCAGATAAGTCGATACGCTGCTTTCCCGCGCCAGCATGGCATCAAAGAAGCCATGCTTTACGTAGCCGCCCTGCTCCAGCGCTGCGGCTGCCTGACGGATCGCCTCTGTTTTTGACGAGGCCTGGCAGTCGAGAAAAAGGTCGTCCTGCGAAAGTGCCAGCATAGTCGGTTCCTGTTAATGATTAGCGGTAGAGCGCCGGACGCGGCGGCACGGTGACTTCGTGTTTTAAGCCATCCTGCAATGAAGCGAGTCCCGCATCGCACACCAGCGCAACGACGTAACCGTCCCAGCAAGACGGCCCGCTCATCTCTCTGCCGCTGCTGATATTGTCGATAAAGTTCTGCACCTCCCGATCGTAGGCAGTGGCAAAGCGTTCCATACAGGTTTTGGCGATAGGGTATCCGGCGCCGCTGACGGATCGCTTCACGGTTAGCGCCTGTTCTGTCAGGCTGGCGATAGCATTTTCCCCGATAACTTCACACTGGATGTCGTAACCGTAGTTGCAGTTAACAAACAGTTCGTCATCGATGCGCACGCCCGATTCCGTTTCAAAAATCACCATCAGCGGATCCTGCAAATGCGGCAGCGCGCGGCTGGTTTTTTTACGCGGTATATCGACGCGTACCGAAACAATGTTTTCGTTAAGCAGGTAGCGGATGATGTCGATTTCATGGGTTGCTGAATCGTTAATCGCCATTTCCAGCGTATAGCTCTCCGGTACGGAAGGATTGCGGTGCGCACAGTGCATCAGCAGGATATCGCCCAGCTCGCCGGCATCGATGCTCTTTTTCAGTTCGATATAGCCGGGATCGAAGCGACGCATAAAGCCCAGCTGTAGCAATCGTTTACCGTATGCCGTTTCCGCATCGATAATGGCTTTCGATTCTTCAGCGGTCGGCGTCAGCGGCTTTTCGCAAAATATTGGCTTGCCGACTTTGATGGCGGCCAGGATCTGTTCCTTGTGCACAGGGCCGACAGAACAAATAAAAATGGCGTCCACGCTTTCTGAATGAATCATCTCAATAGCGTCATAATAAGCGGTGGCCTGGTACTGCTTCGCCAGCGTATCCGCTACGCCGCTATTGATATCGCACACCGCCGTGACTCTGGCGTTATTAATTACTGTACTGAAGCGTTGCAGATGATCGCGGCCAATCATGCCCAGGCCAATGAGTCCGATATTTACTGGCATTGCGTTTACCTCACTTTTAAAAGCGGAATTTATTTTCAATCTGTTCTAAGGTCAGCCCGCGCGTTTCGGGCAGAAATTTAACCAGCAGGATCAGCATCACGACATTGGTCGCCGCGAAGAAGCCAAAGGTCATGCCGCCGCCATAGTGATGCAGCAGCAGCGGGAAGATGGACTGGATAATAAAGTCGAAGATCCACAGGCCGAACACGGCGATACCCATGCCAAGGCCGCGCATCCGCAGCGGATAGATTTCCGCCAGCATCAGCCAGAAAACCGGCGCTATCCAGCCCTGCATAAAGACCAGAAACAGCAGCATCAGACCCAGGATGATGTAGCTTGCGCTCGCAAAATCGGCATGCAGACTCTCCACGCCGTTTTGGATTTCGGTATGGAAGAAAAGCTTAAAGGAGAGTCCGATCAGCACCAGGCTCAGGGTGACGCCAGCCTGCCCGGTGAAAAAGATTTTTCTGCGCGAGTGTTTGCCAATCAGCACCATGCCCAGCAGCGTTGCGAGGATGGAGACCACGCCGTTGGCCACCGCGCCGGTGACCGCGGCCGCATCGCCCAGACCAGTAGCTTTCAGCACTGTCGGCGCGTAATACATGATGGTATTGACGCCCGTCACGCGTGTGGCCAGCACGATCATCAGGCCAATCAGAATCAGCTGGATAACCCAGGGTTTTTTCAGCTCGGCAAAGATATTCAGCCGTGCCGTATCAATCTGGAGAATGCGCTGTATCTCTTTGACCTCACGATCGACCTCTTGCGGCAGACGGATGGTTTTCAGCACCTTTATGGCTTTATCGGTTTCGCCGTGGCGCAGAAGAAAGCGCGGTGATTCCGGCATCATCAGCATCCCGATCCACAGCAGTGCGCCGGGAATAGCCGGGATCGCCAGCATGATGCGCCAGTTATGCGACATATCGGGATAAAAATTAACGATACCGGCGTTCATCGAGTAGGCGAGGAACTGGCCGGTAACGATCATCAGCTCATTGACCGTAACCAGTCGCTCGCGCTGGGCTGGCCGCGCCAGTTCAGTGATGTAAACAGGCACGGTTACCGAAGCGCAGCCGACGGCCAGGCCAAGGACAAAGCGGGCGACGATCATGGAAGGGACATTCCAGGCGAAAGCCGTGCCCAGCGCGCCAATAATAAATATCGCCGCGACCCACAGCAGGTTTTTCCGCCGCCCCTGCTTATCGGATAAATAACCGCCGAACAGCGATCCCAACGCCGCGCCGAACAGCAAAAAGGAAGTAATAAAACCTTCCTGCACCGGCGTTAAATTAAAATCATATTTCATAAAAATTAATGCACCGGAAATTACGCCGGTATCATAGCCGAAACATAATCCGCCGATAGTAGAGACCAGCGTAATAAAGCGCATTCGGTTGGGATTTTGCAGGTGACTTTTATTATACATAGGGTTTTCCGTCTGGTTTTAAGGAACGCCTTGCATCATTTTTTATAAACCGTTAATGGCTGTTGCCGCCGTTTAAAAACAATCCCAGGCTACAGCGGACAGAGAAAAGGGTATACCGAAGTGAAAGAAAAAGGCCATATAGAAAGATAACGAAAAATTCATACCGTGGTGGAGATCAATATTCCGCTTAAATTTTCCCATAGCGGGTGACAGCAATCACAAACTGATTTTAACGCGTTGACTTAGCAAGAATGAAGAGATTATTTCTACGCTTACTTTTATTAAAAATAACAAGGAAGATAATATCTTACGGCATTAATTACGCTGGTAACTGGAGCGGCAATCAGGCTTTTATTCTGCCGTTTTGATGATTTTCGTCCTGTCGGTCAACATTAAAAAGCCATACCGAAAAAGGGGATTTACCTTTTTGCCGACGGGATGGCGGTTGAACCTTTTATTTCAAAATGTGCTCAAAAAAGACTCGACCGGTGGAACGGCAGCCGTTTTTGCTGGTTGATTGCGGCGGCATAAAGCAAAAACAGAGATTTTCTGGCCGACTATTTTTCTATATCCATTATCAATCAGCAGTTTATAGAAAAATAAAAACTAATTTTGATGATTACAGCCAGCGACTATTGATGTAAGAATAGTGATGAACGCCACGGGAGAAATTATGCTGACATTTTGCCTGAACGACTGCTCCGCCACGGGCGGCTTTGCAAACGGCATGCGGCCGCGTTTGCTGTTTATGTGCCGGGCCGACGGCATTGGCGCCGCCACGCCGCGCGTGATGCACCGTCATCAAGAGCGGTTTGAGCTGATGTTTATTATGCAGGGCAGCGGCACTTATCATATCGACGGGCGTCAGTATCAGGCGAAACAGGGCGATCTGCTGCTGTTTAATGCAGGCGTGCTGCATGACGAATGCCCGCACGCTACGGACGACCTGATGTTATTCAGCTGCGGCGTAGAACAGCTCAGTATTCACGGGCTGCCGCTAAATCATTTAACGCCGCGCGGCCAGACGGCGATGATGCCGAGCGGCGTTTATTACGACGAAATCCGCCAGCTCTTTTTACAGATGTGGCAACATATCAACAGTAAAAAGCCCTACGCCAGCGAAACGGGCCACAGCTTATTGCAGGCGCTGCTGTTAATTTGTCGGACAATCTGGGCGGAGAAAAACGAAGTTAGCGATCCTGACGCACTGTCGCCAGGCCAGCGTATTAAAGATTTTATTGACGAACATTATAAAGACAATCTTGATTTCCGTTTAATTACGGCCGAACTGCAAATGAATCGTTTTTATCTGGCGCATCTGTTTAAAGCTTTTTCAGGTTATTCGCCTAAACAGTATCAGACCCGACGCAGGATCGGCGAAGCGCAGTCTTTATTACTCAGCACCGAACTGGGCGTAACGGAAGTGGCGAATGCGGTAGGCTATGACAACGTCAATAACTTTCATCGTATTTTTCATAATCTGGTAGGCATCCCGCCCGCTCGCTATAAAAAGTTCTGGTTAACTGGCGAGCTGAAAAATGTGCCGACGCCGGGCCAGCAGTCAGCAAGCGCATAGCGCGCCGGACGCGATTTCTTAAGGGCCTTAAGGTTTTCCTAACCTTTCACTGGCAGGCTGAGCCTCTCTTTTCTTGCTCCGGATTGCTGGTATGTCACTGATGCAGCTAAAAAGAGTGTCGCTGAGTCGACACCTTTTCCTGATCCTCTTTTCCGCCTACATTGCTTTGTTTCTGAATCTTGCCTTCTACCATCAGGTGCTGGCGGCCATGCCGCTTACCACGTTGCGCTGTACGCTGGTTTTCCTTTCTATGCCGCTTGTAGCGTTCAGCGTCATTAATATCGTGCTGACGCTGGCTTCGTTTCTGTGGCTGGACAGGCTGCTTATCGCCCTGTTTATCCTGGTTTCCGCTGCGGCACAGTATTTTATCTGGAACTACAATATCGTTCTCGACCGCTCGATGATCGTCAATATGCTGGATACCACCGCGTCGGAATCCTTTGCCCTGATGACGCCGCAGTTTGTTATCAGCCTGCTGCTTTCCGGCGTGCTGGCCGTCGTGCTGGCGTTCTGGATACGCTTCAAAACGCCGTCGGGCCTGTTGAGCAGCGTGGTGCCGCGCGCTATCAGCCTGGCCGCCTCTGCCATGTTGATCCTACTGATAGCCCTGCTCTTCTATAAAGATTACGCCTCGCTGTTTCGCAATCATAAAGAGCTGGTGAAGTCGCTTAGCCCTTCCAACAGTATTGCCGCAACGCTTTCCTGGTATAAGCACAACCAGCTAACGCACCTGCCGCTGGTCAGGCTGGGAGAAGATGCGCATCAAAGCCCGCAAATGCTCAACAGCACGAAAAAAAGCCTGACCATTATTGTGCTGGGCGAAACCTCGCGCGCGGCGGATTTTTCGCTTTCCGGCTATCCGCACCAGACCAACCCCCTGCTGGCGAAAGATAACGTTATCTATTTCCCGCAGACCATATCCTGCGGCACCTCTACGGCAGTGTCGGTGCCCTGCATGTTTTCCGGGATGCCGCGCGCGTACTATGATGATGTGCTTGCCAGCCATCGGGAAGGCCTGCTGGATATCGTGCAGCGCGCGGGCCTGAGCGTGCTGTGGAATGAGAACGACGGCGGCTGTAAAGGCGCCTGTGACAGGGTGCCGCATCAGGATATGACGCGCCTGGATCTGCCTGGCGAGTGCATCGACGGCGAATGCTACGATGACGTGCTGTTTCACGGCCTGGATGACTATATCAACCAGCTGAAGGGCAACGGCATTATCGTGCTGCATACTATCGGCAGCCACGGCCCAACCTATTATCATCGCTATCCGGCGCAGTTCCGCCGTTTTGTGCCGACCTGCGACACCAACCAGATCCAGGACTGTTCCAGGGAGCAACTGGTCAACACCTACGACAATACCCTGCTCTATGTGGATTACATCGTCGATAAAGCCATTAACGTATTAAAATCACATCAGGATCGTTTTACCACCAGCCTGGTCTATCTTTCCGATCACGGGGAATCGTTGGGCGAAAACGGGGTCTATCTGCATGGTATGCCCTACGCGATAGCGCCGGAAGAGCAGAAGCATGTGCCGATGCTGATTTGGCTGTCGCCCGACTATCAGCAGCGCCACGCGGTGGCTATGGACTGTATGAACAAACTGACGAAGAATACGTGGTCGCAGGATAATCTGTTCTCTACGGTGCTGGGGCTGACCGGCACGGTGACGCGTGAGTATGTGCCTGGCGACGATATCCTGACGGCCTGTCGGAGCACAAATCGGTGAAAATTCTGGTGGTGGAAGACGATGCCCTGCTGCTACAGGGTTTGCTTATGGCGCTGGAAGGCGAAGGCTACGTTTGCGACGGCGTAAGCACCAGCCACGACGCACAGGCCGCGCTTGCCAGCGGCCTCTATAGCCTGCTGATCCTCGATTTGGGATTGCCGGACGAGGACGGCCTGCGCCTTTTGCTACGTCTGCGTCGCCAGAAGAAAAAGTATCCTGTGCTGATCCTCACCGCGCGCGATACGGTCGGCGACCGCATCACCGGGCTGGACGCGGGCGCGGACGATTATCTGATCAAGCCTTTTGCGCTGGAAGAGCTGCTGGCGCGCATCCGGGCGCTGATCCGCCGCGATGTTAACCAGGGTGACAGCAGGCTGACTTTCGGCCAGCTGGCGCTGGATATGACGCATCGCCAGATCCATCTTGCCGACAGGCTGCTGGAGCTGACGCCGAAAGAGTACGCTATTCTGTCGCGGCTGATGCTTAAGGCCGGGCAGCCGGTGCATCGCGAAATCCTCTACAACGATATCTACAACTGGGAAACCGAGCCGTCCACCAACACGCTGGAGGTGCATATCCACAACCTGCGCGAAAAAATCGGCCGGTCGGCGATCCGCACCGTGCGCGGCTTTGGCTATGCCCTGATCAAGGCCGATACGGATGAGTAAATTTTTCTTTCAACGTCAAGGCAACACAATGCGCTTTCGCCTGCTGATGGCGGTTGGCCTGATTTTGCTGTTCTGCCAGGTGATTAGCGTGGCGTGGCTGTGGCACGAAAGCAAAGAGCAGATCCAGCTGCTGGTGGACGCGGCGCTGCATAATCATGACCAGCACAAGCACGTGGAAAAAGAGATCCATGAGGCCGTCGCCAGCCTGGCCGTGCCGAGCCTGATTATGATTACGCTCGCCCTGCTGCTCTGTTTCCAGGTGGTGAAATGGATCACGCGGCCGCTGTCTGAACTGCAAAAGCAGCTGGAAAACCGCAGCGAGGACGATCTCGATCCCATCAGCTGTGCCCGTTCGGTGCGGGAAGTGGATGCCGTTACCCAGGCTGTTAATCAGCTGATTACGCGTCTGACCACCAGTCTGGAGCGCGAACGCCTGTTTACCGCCGATGTCGCCCACGAGCTGCGCACGCCGCTGGCCGGACTACGGCTGCATCTGGAGCTGATAGAGAAAAAGCACGCCGTTAACGTGCGCCCTTTGCTCGAGCGTCTGGATCAGATGACCAACAGCGTCTCTCAGCTGCTCCAACTGGCGCGCGTCGGGCAATCCTTTACCGCCGGCAACTATCAGCAGGTTTCGCTGATGCGGGATGTGATCGCGCCGATGAGCCTGGAAATGCAGGCGATGCTGCAACAGCGTGGACAAACGCTGGAAGTGGCGGCAACGCAGGATGTCACGGTGCGCGGCGACGCCACGCTGCTGAGCGTCCTGCTGAGGAACCTGCTTGAGAATGCCCATCGCTACAGCCCAAAAGGCACCGTCGTGACCGTTCGCATTGAAAACGTTTCCGGCGCGGTGCTGGCGGTGGAGGATTGCGGGCCGGGCATTGACGAAAGCAAAAGCGGCGAGCTGAGCCGCGCTTTTGTACGGATGGACAGCCGTTACGGCGGCATCGGGCTGGGCCTGAGCATCGTCAGCCGCATTGCCCAGCTGCATAAGGCGCAGTTTTTCCTCGAAAATCGGCCGCAAACCGGCGGTTGTCGCGCCTCGGTAAAATTTTCCTGACGGCAGCTCAGGCGGCGAACCAAACCCGCAGAAAAGCCAGGATCACAAGGCCGCTGAAAATCACGGCGGTATATTCACTTAGCGGACGGCTGTGCGGCTGTTTCATAGTGTTCTCCTCAGGTTGGTGAGAAGAGTTTCCCGCAGGAATATTAAGGCAACATTAAGGGCGCGCTAAACGGCGGAAAAATGTTGCTTTCGAGCTGGCGGAACCCGCGGGAAATGCCCGTTGCGGTTTGCCCTCTTATACCGAAATCCTTCTGGTGCTACGCTGCGTGTTTATCCGTCACGCTATTAAGGAAACCTCTATGTTTACCGGTCTCAGCGCGTTCCCTTTAACGCCAATGAATGAAACAGAAATTGATGAGCGCGCTTTTCGCGGTTTGATCCAGCGACTGGCGGCAGCCGGAGTGACGTCGCTTGGCGTGTTGGGTTCGACGGGCAACTACGCTTATCTGACGCGTGAGGAGAGAAAGCGTGTGGTTTCGCTGGCCGTCGAGGAAGCGGGAAAGGTGCCGGTGATGGTGGGCATTGGCGCGCTGCGGACGCGTCAGGTGCTGGAACTGGCCGAAGACGCGCAGCAGGCCGGTGCCAAAGCGCTGCTGCTGGCACCAGTTTCCTACCAGAAGCTGCGGGTAGAAGAGGTGTTTCAGCTGTATCAAAGCGTTAACGACGCTATTTCCGTGCCGCTGTGCCTGTATGACAATCCCGGCACCACGCAATTTACCTTCAGCGATGAGCTATATGGTCGACTCGCCGGGCTTTCCAGGCTCGCCGCTATTAAAATTCCCGGCGTGCCGGACGATGCCGCCCAGGCAAAAGCGCGGATAGACCGTCTGCGCCAGCTATTGCCGGACAAAATAGCCATTGGCGTCAGCGGCGACGCGCTGGCCGCGCGAGGCCTGAATGCGGGCGGCGAGCTGTGGTTTTCCGTGCTGGGCGGCCTGTTTCCGCAGGTTTGCCAGCGGATTATCCGGCTGAGCGCCGCGGGTCAGCAGCTGGAGGCGCAAAACCTTTCCGATCGGCTGGCCCCGCTCTGGGCGCTGTTTGCAAAATATGGCAGTTTGCGGGTTGTCGCCGCGCTGGCCGCCAGGCTGGGCCTGACGGAAGCGGTTAATCTGCCGCAGCCGCTGGCGTCAATTGATCGTGAGGATGCCGGGCGGCTGGAGGCTGTTCTGCCCCTGCTGGAGTGAAAGGCTCCAGCAGCTATCTGCCCCGCTGGAGTAAAAGGCCACAGTAGTAGCAATCATCTGCTGCTGTTGGATTGAAAGGCCAAAGCGGCGGTAATTATCTGCCGCTGCCGGACTGCCAAACCAAAGCGGCGGTAATTATCCGCCGCCGTACTGCCAGCCAGGATGGCGTGAAACAGGGGCGGCCGTTACCTGCCGCCTGGCAACTTCGCTCTCTTTACATGGCTAAAAAATGCGCAAAAACCTGCCCTTTATATAAGATTATCTTATAACAAAACCTCATAACATTTACCCCGCACCGCTTTCTTTTTCTCAGCATTCCCCCTTACTTCAACAGGCAAACGTTTACCTGGCGACAAACAGGCTTTTTCGGCGCAGACAAGCAACAGCCCGCTTAAGTTCCGTCCTTTGCGTGATCTACATCACACTTTAATTAAAGTGAAATGAAACAGAGTTTGACAACTGTGAGCGATATCTATTTCCTTAAGCGCGGATGACGGCACACTTTTCCGGCATTTATACGGGCGCTTTCGGCACTGAAACCGCCTTCCTGTTCCGTTCCGGATAACGACAGATAAGACCATCGCGCGGGCTGCAGAAAATGGTCGATAAGCATGTGGTAATATAATGAAATATAAATCTCTGATGGCTGGCGCAGTGATGGCGCTTTCATACAGCACCGCTTCTTTTGCTGCCCCCGAGCAGCCGCAGTACGTTTCCGACTGGTGGCACCAGAGCGTTAACGTGGTAGGCAGCTATCACACCCGGTTCGGGCCGCAGTTTAACAACGACGTTTATCTGGAATATGAAGCCTTCGCCAAAAAAGACTGGTTTGATTTTTACGGCTACCTGGATCTGACCAACTTCTTCGGTGCCGGTAACTCCAACGCCAACGGCATTTTCGACCACGGCTCGCCGATGTTTATGGAGATCGAACCGCGCTTCTCCATCGACAAACTGACCAATACCGATCTGAGCATCGGGCCGGTGAAAGAGTGGTATTTCGCCAACAACTATATCTACGATATGGGCCGTAACAGCGACAACCGTCAGAACACCTGGTACATGGGCCTGGGCACCGATATCGATACCCACACGCCGGTCAACCTGTCGCTGAACGTGTACGCTAAATACCAGTGGGAGAACTACGGTGCCGCTAACGAAAACAGCTGGGACGGCTATCGCTTTAAGGTGAAATACTTTGTGCCGCTGACTTCGCTGTGGGGCGGTAACCTGAGCTATATCGGCTTTACCAACTTTGACTGGGGTTCCGATCTGCGCGACAAGAGCGATGCTTCACGCACCAGCAACTCCATCGCTTCCAGCCACGTGCTGTCGCTGGTTTACGATCACTGGCACTACTCTGTGGTGGCGCGTTACTTCCACAACGGCGGCCAGTGGGCAGATGGCCAGGAGCTGAACTTCGGCACGGGTAATTTTGAAGTGAAATCCACCGGCTGGGGCTACTATCTGGTGGCTGGCTACAACTTCTGATCCGCAACGCTTCCTCAACCGCCAGCCCTTTGCGCGCTGGCGGTGCTGTTTTCCCGCTTTTTCCCGCCCGCTGCACGCCCTATACTGCTTGCCCTGGTGCCTCAGTAACAAAGGATGATGTATGCCTGCTTTATCGGCCGAGCAATCGGTAAAATTACGTCCGCTGGAACGCGAAGATCTGCATTTTGTCCACCAGCTGGATAACAACGCCAGCGTGATGCGCTACTGGTTTGAAGAACCTTATGAGGCGTTTGTCGAGCTGTCCGATCTCTATGACAAGCACATTCACGATCAGAGCGAACGGCGTTTCGTGGTGGAGTATGCGGAAGATAAAGTGGGCCTGGTGGAGCTGGTCGAAATCAACCATATTCACCGTCGCGCGGAGTTTCAGATTATTATCGCGCCCGGCCATCAGGGCAAAGGTCTTGCCAGCAAGGCCGCGCTGCTGGCCATGGAGTACGGTTTCTCCGTTCTCAATCTCTACAAGCTTTATTTAATCGTCGATAAAGAGAATAAAAAGGCTATCCATATCTACACCAAGCTGGGATTTGAAATTGAAGGCGAGCTGATCCACGAGTTTTTTATCAACGGCGAGTACCGCAATACCATCCGCATGTGCATCTTCCAGCATCAGTATCTGGCTAAGCACCGCCCGCCGCATACGATGGTTAAGCCCACCGCGCAGTAGCTCCGGCTATCCGGCCCGCCAGCAGCGCGGGCCACCACGTTTTCCGTCAGCCGCGCGCACCGACAGGATTCATAATGATCCGGGCTGGCGGTTCTTCGATGTGGTACATGCCGCCGTTAAATGGATCGACCAGCAGCCAGCCGGGGAAGCCGCCAAGCGGGATATTACCCAGCAGATACCAGAGGTTGGCCTTCTCGTTTAGCGGAATGGTTTGCGGCACGAAGCCCGGCTGCTCCAGCATCAGCAGAAATTTCTTTTTGCCGAAGTAGCTGCCGTCCGATTTTGCCAGCGTCACGGTCTTTGGCGTGTAGCCTTCCGCCACCGCCCGGCCGGTTTCATCCTGCACCACAAATTTTGCCCCTTGTGGCCAGCTCTGAATGCTCACATCCTGGGTTTTGTCGCCCACGATAGTGGCGCATCCGCCAAGCAGCCACGCTGCAAACAGCACCGGTAAAATACGTTTCATAAGCTTTCCTGCCAGGTTAAATAGTGAGAATAGTTGGGCGCAGCGAATAACGCCCGGCGGCTGCGGGCGTTATGGTGCAAAGCTCTGAAGGTATTATCGGCAGCGTTGGGCGATAGCTTTAATATCGGCGGGCGTGGTGCGGCAGCAGCCGCCAATCAGCCTGGCGCCGGCGGCCTGCCATTCGGCAAGGTTATCCGCCAGCGTGCAGGTCGAGGCGTCGCTGTGCCAGCTTTTACTAACGGCATCGTACTGCTCGCCGGAATTGGGATAGACCACCAGCGGCTTCGCGCTCAGCGCGGAGAAAACTTTCAGCGCGGCCGTGACCTTATCCAGCGCGATACAGTTGATCCCCAGCGCCACCGCCTGCGGCTGCGCATCCAAAAAGGCGATGACTTCAGCTAACGGCGTGCCGTCGCTGAGATGTTCGCTGTCGCGCAGCGTAAATGAAAACCAGGCCGGCGTGGCGGGAAACTCTGCCAGTAGCGCGATCAGCGCCTTGATCTCCGCGAAGGAAGGCAGCGTTTCGCAGGCCAGAATATCCGCCCCCGCCGCCACCAGCGCCCGCACGCGCGGCCGGTGGAAAGCCATCATCTCCGCCTGCGGCAGCGCATAGTCGCCGCGATACTCGGAACCGTCGGCCAGAAACGCGCCGTAAGGCCCTACGGAGCCGGCAACCAGCAGCGGCCCGGCCTGCGGCGCGGCGGCCAGATAGTCCTCGCGGGCCTTCACGGCCAGCGCCACGCTTCGGGCAATCAGCGCCAGCGCAGCCGTTTCATCCAGCCCGCGCTGCGCAAAACCCTGCGGCGTCGCCTGATAGCTGGCGGTGATCGCCACCTGCGCGCCCGCTTTAAAGTAGTCGTAATGCACCTGATAAATCAGTTCAGGATTTTCAATCAGCACTTTCGCAGACCAGAGCGCGTCGCTCAGGTCGCAGCCGCGCGCTTCCAGCTCGGTAGCCATCGCGCCATCAAGCACCAGTCCGGCGGCTACCTGCTGTTTTACGGCATCAATCGACAACATGTGGAGTCTCCTTTGCCTGCTCGCGTTTTTGCAGCAGCTGAGTAAGGTAGTAAGCGCCGTAACAGACGGCGATAAAAGGCAGCCCGCAGTAGAGCGCGATGCGCTGCTCGGGATCGAAAGCCAGCCCGACGCAGGCCAGCAGGCAGAGCACAAAACCTAAAATCGGCGTTAGCGGATACCACGGCGCGCGATATTTCAGTTCGGCAAGCGGTTTACCCGCGCGCAGATGCGCCCGGCGGAAGAAAAAGTGCGCGGCGCAGATGCTCAGCCACACGGCCACCACGGCAAAGCCAGAGATAGCGGAAAGCGCGACGAACACCGTATCCGGCGCGATTACGCTGGAGAACAGCGCCAGCAGGCCGCCCAGCATACTGACGGAAATCGCGGTCAGCGGAATGCCGCGACGGGTCAGGCGGGCAAAGCAGCGCGGCAGCGTGTTCTGATTGGAGAGCGACCAGAGCATCCGGCCAGAGGCGTACAGGCCGGAATTAGCGGCTGACAGAATCGCGGTCAGGATAACGAAGTTAAAGATATCGGCCGCGTAAGGGATACCAATTTTCTCAAACACCAGCACAAACGGGCTTTTCACAATGCCGGCCTGATCCATCGGGATCAGCGCGGCCAGGATCAGCACGGTGCCGATAAAGAAAATAATCAGTCGCGCTACCGTGGTGCGTATCGCCAGCGGCAGCACCTTGTGCGGATTTTCCGTCTCGCCAGCGGCAATGCCAATCAACTCGGTCCCGGAGAACGCGAAGTTTACCGCCACCATCGTCATCAAAATTGGCAGCACGCCGTGCGGCAGCCAGCCGTGCGCGGTCAGGTTGTGGAAGAACGGCGCGCTGCTGCCGTCTTTTAACGGAATAAAGCCGAACATCGCGCCTGCGCCGAGCACGATAAATGCCAGAATGGTGATGACCTTGATCAGCGAAAACCAGAACTCCCCTTCGGCGAAGAAGCGGGAAGAGATAACGTTAAGCAGGAAGATAAGCGCGCAGAACAGCAGGCACCAGAGCCAGACCGGCGACTGGGGGAACCAGTACTGCATACAGAAACCGGCGGCCGTCAGGCTCGATCCCAGCGCCACGGTCCAGGTCAGCCAGTAAAGCCACGCCACGGTATAGCCGGTCGCCGGGCTGAGGTAGCGCGCGGCATAAACGTGAAACGCGCCGGTTTCGGGCATCGCGACGGAAAGCTCGCCCAGGCTGAGCATCACCAGATAGACCACCAGCGCGCCAATCAGATAGGCCAGCAGCGTACCCGCCGCACCGGTAGTGGAAATAATATAGCCGGTATTAAAAAACAGGCCGGTGCCGATCACGCCGCCAAGCGAAAGCATTACCAGATGGCGCGCCTTCATGCTGCGTTTAAATTGTTGCGTATTGTCCTGCTGAGTCTGCTGCATCCTGTTATCCGTATAGACGTCTAAACTTCTACATAGGCCAGGTGTTATACCTGGTCTGTGCCGGTAATGCAACGTCAGGAAACGTAAAGCAGCGCTTTCAGCCCGTCAGGCGATCAGTCGAATACGGATTCGAGATAGCGTTCCAGCGCGGCGCGCGAGCTGAAGCCGTGCGGAATACCGTAGTGATCCCGGCTGTCGCCGACCAGGTACATGGGAAACTGCACGTAGTGCTCACAGGTTTTGATTTCGTTCGCGGGTTCCGCAAAGCTGTGGCTTTTTTCCTTCAGCGTGGGATGGATAACCAGCGCGGTGCGTCCCAGACGCGCTTCGCGATTTACGTACACATAGCTGTCGCCTCGGCGATAGCCGTAAGCTTTTGCGGTGACCGCGTCCATTTCAAATCCCGCTTTTTCCAGTACGCGAGCGACCTCATCAGGGCGTAGATACATGCTTAATCCTCTAATACTTGCCAACTCCGTCACCTTACCTTAGCGCCAGGGCGCAGGGCTTTCGGAATTGTCCAGAAACAGGGTGCGCGGCAGCCCGACGCACGAAATATCTCTCTGATAGTCTATAGTAAATAGTCCGTATCATTTCCAGGAGAGCGCTAAATGTTTAACCGGACGACAAAGAACGAAGATATTGATATCAACCAGGACGTCACTCTGCTGGCTGATACCCTTGATGGCCTGCTGAAATCCTACGGCAGCAAATCGAAAGAAGAAGTTGACGATGCGCGCAGCAAAGCGCAGGCGCTGCTGAAAGAAACCCGCGCTAAGCTTAACGGCGGCGGCAACCGCGTGTCTCAGGTCGCTAAAGACGCAGGCGAGCATGTGGATACCTTTGTGCGGGATAACCCGTGGCACGGCGTCGGCATCGGCGCGGCGATCGGCGTTTTCCTTGGCGCGCTGATTGCGACCAGCACTTCCCGCGATTAATTTTACGCCTGTATGCTCTGATCAGTCCCCGCTTATGCGGGGATTGTTATTTCTGCGGGACGGCGAATTCTGCCGGATAAGAGTGCAGAAGTGGCTGCGGCCGGCAAGTTCTGCTGCCACAGTTACACGACATCTTGTTTATGTGGTTTACCGCCCTGCTTTAGCAGCTATATCCAATACCTGCTGTTTTATGACAGCCTTCCCAATAACCTCTTACTGGATATTTCTCGCCCCGCCTCTGCTGGCCATCAGCATCCGGCCTTCGTCATGAATTTATTGCGCCGTACCGCTTGTTTTTTAGCCACGCCGTTTGCCGAATCCCCTTTCAGTTCTGCCATGCAAAAAGCCTGAAATTTTTTTGTCGCGCTAAATCCAGGTGCGGCAAGGCTTTGCCCCGCTTAGTGCTGATAAGCGCACAAGCTATAAGGTTGCAATCGATAAACACCACATCTAGTATTTAATACAGCAACCAACACACAATATATGGTTATGCGGCGTTTCTGCCCGGAAGCTTGTTCAGCAGTCTGTCAGCCTTATCCGTGCCGGAAATCCGCCTACAAAGGGAAATACGAATCATGCGCATTATTATTTACACTAAAGATAACTGTGTCCAGTGCGGCGCGACGAAAAGCGCGATGGATAAGCAGGGCATTGCGTATCAGCTGATCAACCTCGATCGGGATCCCACCGAGCTGGAGACGCTGAAAGCGTTGGGCTATCGCCAGGTTCCCGTGGTGATGGCGGAAGGCGAACACTGGAGCGGCTTCCGCCCCGATAAGATCGCCGCGCTGGGCCGTGCCGTCGCGCAGGGCTGACGCCATGCTGGTCTATTTTTCCAGCCAGTCGGAAAACACGCACCGCTTTGTGCTGCGTACCGGCCTGCCCTGTCGCCGTATCCCGATCGGCGGCCAGCCGCTGCGCGTGGCTGAGCCCTATATCCTGGTGGTGCCCAGCTACGGCGGCGGCACCGCCAAAGGTGCCGTGCCGAAGCAGGTCATTCAGTTTCTTAACGATGTCGATAACCGCCAGGGCATTCGCGGCGTAATCGCCGCCGGCAACCGCAATTTTGGCGAAGCTTACTGCCTGGCGGGCAGCATTATTGCGCAGAAATGCCGCGTCCCGTGCCTCTACCGTTTCGAGCTGCTGGGCACTGAAGAAGACATCGCCAACGTATCCAGGGGAGTAACCCAATTTTGGCAACAACAGAAAGCACACCCATAGCGCCAGCCACGGCCGACTACCATTCCCTGAACGCAATGCTCAACCTTTACGATGCAGACGGCCATATTCAGTTTGAGAAAGATCGTGAGGCGACGCGCCGCTATTTCTTACAGCACGTGCTGCCAAATACGGTAACGTTCAACTCTGTTAGTGAGCGCTTACAATACCTGGTGGCGGAAGGCTATTACGAAGCCGAGGTGCTGAACGCTTATTCTTTTGATTTTATCAATGCGCTGTTTGAGCAGGCTTACCAGCATCGCTTCCGCTTCCAGACTTTCCTTGGCGCGTGGAAGTTTTACACCAGCTATACGCTGAAAACCTTCGACGGCAAACGCTATCTTGAAGGCTTTACCGAGCGCGTCTGCATGGTGGCGCTGACGCTGGCCAAAGGTGACCAGGCGCTGGCGACGGCGCTGGTGGAAGAGATGCTGTCCGGCCGTTTTCAGCCTGCCACGCCAACATTTCTGAACTGCGGCAAGCAGCAGCGCGGCGAGCTGGTTTCCTGTTTTCTGCTGCGTATTGAAGACAATATGGAGTCGATCGGCCGTTCGGTGAACTCCGCGCTCCAGCTGTCCAAACGCGGCGGCGGCGTGGCGTTTCTGCTTTCTAACCTGCGCGAGGCCGGTGCACCGATCAAGCGTATTGAAAACCAGTCTTCCGGCGTGATCCCGGTGATGAAGATGCTGGAGGATGCTTTCTCCTACGCCAATCAGCTGGGCGCGCGTCAGGGCGCGGGCGCGGTATATTTGCACGCGCATCATCCCGATATCCTGCGCTTTCTGGATACCAAACGGGAAAATGCCGACGAGAAAATCCGTATCAAAACGCTGTCGCTGGGCGTGGTGATACCGGACGTGACCTTCCAGCTGGCGAAGGCCAATCAGCCGATGGCGCTCTTTTCGCCTTACGACGTCGAGCGTATTTACGGCCTGCCCTTTGCCGATATCAGCATCAGCGAGAAATATGAGGAGATGCTGGCCGACGAGCGTATCCGCCGCACCTTTATTAATCCACGCGAGTTCTTCCAGACGCTGGCGGAAATCCAGTTCGAGTCCGGCTATCCCTATATTATGTTTGAGGATACGGTTAACCGCGCCAACCCGATCAAGGGAAGGATTAATATGAGCAACCTTTGCTCGGAGATCCTGCAGGTAAATACGCCGACCGAATACCATGAGGATTTAAGCTATCGTCATATCGGCAAGGATATCTCCTGCAACCTCGGGTCGCTGAATATTGCGCATACCATGGATTCGCCTGACTTTGCCCGCACGGTGGAGATCGCGGTACGCGGCCTGACGGCCGTTTCCGACCAGAGCCATATCCGCTCCGTGCCTTCCATCGAAAACGGCAACGCGCAGTCGCACGCTATCGGCCTGGGCCAGATGAATCTGCACGGCTATTTAGCGCGTGAGGGCATCCACTACGGTTCACCGGCGGCGCTGGACTTTACCAATCTTTACTTCTATGCCGTCACCTATCACGCGCTGCGCACTTCTAACCTGATTGCCCGGGAACGCGGCGAGCGGTTTGCAGGTTTTGCGGCCTCTCGCTACGCCAGCGGCGAATACTTTGACCAGTATGTTAATCAGCCCTGGCAGCCGCGCACGCCGGAAGCCGCCGCGCTGTTTGCCAAAGCGGGTATTACGCTGCCTTCGCAAGAGGACTGGCGGCAGCTGCGCGATATGGTTACGCACTACGGCATCTATAATCAAAATTTGCAGGCGATCCCGCCGACCGGCTCGATCTCCTATATCAATCACGCCACGTCGAGTATTCACCCTATCGTCTCGCGTATTGAGATCCGTAAGGAAGGGAAAACGGGCCGCGTCTACTATCCCGCGCCGTTTATGACCAACGATAACCAGGCGTTTTACCGTGACGCCTACGATATCGGGCCGGAAGCGATTATCGATACCTATGCCGAAGCGACGCGCCATGTCGATCAGGGGCTGTCATTGACGCTTTTCTTCCGCGATACCGCCACCACGCGCGATATCAATAAGGCGCAGATTTACGCCTGGAAGAAAGGCATCAAAACCCTGTATTACATTCGCCTGCGTCAGATGGCCCTGCTCGGCACTGAAGTCGAAGGCTGTGTTTCCTGCTCGCTCTAACCTGACCATAAGGGAGCGAAGGCATTCGCTAAAAATATGATGAAACTACAACGCGTGCACGCTATTAACTGGAACCAGATCGAGGACGAAAAAGATCTGGAAGTCTGGAACCGTTTGACCTCGAACTTCTGGCTGCCGGAAAAAATTCCGCTTTCTAACGATATTCCGGCCTGGAACGGGTTAACCCCACAGGAGCAGCAGCTCACCATCCGCGTCTATACCGGACTGACGCTGCTGGACACCATTCAGAACACCGTTGGCGCCCCGGCGCTGATGGTGGATGCGCTGACGCCGCATGAAGAAGCGGTGATATCGAATATCAGCTTTATGGAAGCGGTACATGCGCGATCCTACAGCTCTATCTTCTCCACGCTGTGCCACACCAGCGATGTCGATGCGGCCTATGAATGGAGCGAAAATAATATCTTTTTGCAGCGAAAAGCCGACATCGTGCTGGAACACTATTATTACAGCGATCCGTTAAAAAAGAAAATCGCCAGCGTTTTTCTGGAATCCTTTCTGTTCTATTCCGGCTTTTATTTGCCGATGTACTGGTCAAGCCGCGGCAAACTGACCAATACCGCCGATCTGATCCGCCTGATTATCAAAGACGAGGCGGTACACGGCTACTATATCGGCTACAAATACCAGAAGGCGCTGCAAAAAGAGAGCAAGGCCAGACGCAAAGAGCTGCATCAGTTCGCCATGGAACTGATGCTGGCGCTGTATGAAAACGAGCTGGCCTATACGGCGGATCTGTATGAAGGCCCGGACTGGTGCGAAGAGGTGAATAAGTTTTTGCACTATAACGCTAACAAGGCGCTGATGAACTTAGGTTACGAGGCGCTGTTCCCGCCAGAGCTAACCAATGTCGATCCCGCTATTTTGGCCGCGCTTTCTCCCAATGCCGACGAGAACCACGATTTCTTCTCCGGCTCCGGCTCTTCCTATGTGATGGGAAAAGCCGTGGATACCGAAGATGAGGACTGGAATTTTTGAATAAATGCGGGCGGCTTTTTGGCTGGCCGTCCGCTGGCATTATTTTTATTGATCGGACATTCAATAAAAATTTACTGAAAGATATTCTCCTTTTTTACGTTACTTTATTCCGTCTACAAGCGAAAAATCCCCGCTAAATTACCTCTTCCAGGACGTCTTTTTATAATAAATATCGCACTATTTTCCCTGTCTGAAATTCCTCGTCATCCCTTACCCTTACTGGCATTACCGGAGATGCACGTCTCAGGATCAATTCCGCCAGGCCGCGCAAAGGGTTGCCTCAGCCTGAGAGTGTGTTAGGGTATAGACCGTTCATATTTTACCAGGACCGATTGAAATATAAGAAAATTAACTATTTTTCAGGAATAAAATAATTACATGGCTATTAAACTTGAAGTTAAAAATCTTTATAAGGTTTTTGGGGAAAATCCCGATCGCGCTTTTAAGTATATCGATAAAGGCATGGGTAAAGAAGCACTGCTGGAAAAAACCGGCCTCTCGCTTGGCGTAAAGAATGCCAGTCTGGCCATTGAAGAAGGCGAGATATTTGTGATCATGGGCCTTTCCGGCTCCGGCAAGTCCACCATGGTTCGCCTTCTCAATCGTCTGATAGAACCCACCCGTGGTCAGGTCATTATTGACGGTGTCGATATAGCGAAAATATCCGACAGCGAATTACGTCAGGTGCGCCGAAATAAAATCAGCATGGTGTTCCAGTCATTTGCGCTGATGCCCCATCTTACCGTCTTAAATAATGCGGCTTTCGGCATGGAATTAGCTGGCGTCCCGCTCCAGCAACGGCAGGAAAAAGCGCTGGAGGCGCTGCGTCAGGTTGGGCTGGATAATTATGCCCACGCCTGGCCGGACGAATTATCCGGCGGAATGCGTCAGCGTGTTGGATTAGCGCGCGCGCTGGCCATCAATCCGGATATATTATTGATGGATGAAGCCTTCTCCGCGCTCGATCCTTTAATCCGTACTGAGATGCAGGATGAGCTGGTAAAACTGCAATCCCGCCACCAGCGCACCATTGTCTTTATTTCTCACGATCTGGATGAGGCCATGCGCATTGGCGACCGTATTGCGATTATGCAAGGCGGTGAAGTGATTCAGGTCGGCACGCCGGATGAAATTCTGAATAATCCCGCCAACGACTACGTGCGCACTTTCTTTCGCGGCGTGGATATCAGCCACGTCTTCAGCGCCAAAGATATCGCCCGCCGCAGCGCCAGCGCGCTGATGCGTAAAGCGCCGGGCTTTGGCCCGCGTTCGGCCATCAAGCTGTTGCAGGATGAAGACCGCGAATATGGCTACGTGCTGGAAAAGCAAAAGTTTGTCGGCGTGGTCTCTACCGATTCGCTGAAAGCTGCGCTGGCCGCAGGCAACGGACTGGATCAGGCTATTTTGCCCGCGCCTGTCGCCATGCCCGGCGATACGTCGCTTAACGATCTGCTGTCGCATGTCGCACAGGCCCCCTGCGCGGTGCCCATCGTTGGCGAAGATAATCACTATATCGGCATCATTTCCAAAGGCATGTTGTTACAGGCATTAGATCGTGAAGGGAGCCAGCCATGAGCACACCAGTAACCGACCCGTGGCAGAGCGCATCCGCCGCCCCTTCTGACGTCACGCCAGCCGCTGACGCCGCTTCAACCAGCAGCGCAGATGCCTGGGGAACGCCGGGCGGTCACGATGCGGCGGCCAGCAGCAGCGACTGGTTAAGCAGCACGCCAGCCCCGGCGCCGGAGCATTTCAGTCTGTTCGATCCTTTTCACAAAACGTTGATCCCGCTTGATAGCTGGGTAACCAGCGGGATCGACTGGATCGTCAGCCATTTCCGTCCGCTGTTCCAGGGCATCCGCGTGCCGGTTGATTATATCCTCAGCGCTTTTCAGCACTTCCTGCTGGGGATGCCGTCGCCCGTCGCTATCGTGCTGTTTGCGCTGATCGCATGGCAGATATCCAGCTTCGGCATGGGCGTCGCCACGCTGATTTCGCTGGTTATTATTGGCGCTATCGGCGCCTGGTCGCAGGCGATGGTGACGCTGGCGCTGGTGCTGACTGCCCTGCTGTTCTGCATGGTGATTGGCCTGCCGCTGGGGATCTGGCTGGCGCGCAGCGATAAGGCCGCCAAATTTATCCGGCCCCTGCTGGATGCCATGCAGACGACGCCCGCGTTCGTCTATCTGGTGCCGATCGTGATGCTGTTTGGCATTGGCAACGTGCCCGGCGTGGTGGTGACCATTATCTTCGCCCTGCCGCCGATTGTGCGCCTGACCATTCTGGGCATTAAACAGGTTCCGGCTGATTTAACCGAAGCCGCCGAATCCTTTGGTGCCAGCCCGCGCCAGATGCTATTTAAGGTGCAGCTGCCGCTGGCGATGCCGACCATTATGGCGGGCGTTAACCAGACGCTGATGCTGGCGCTGTCGATGGTGGTGATCGCCTCGATGATCGCCGTTGGCGGCCTGGGTCAGATGGTGCTGCGCGGCATCGGCCGTCTTGATATGGGGCTGGCCACCGTCGGCGGCGTAGGCATTGTTATCCTCGCCATCATCCTTGACCGCCTGACGCAGTCCGTTGGCCGCGACAGCCGCAGCCGCGGTGCCCGTCGCTGGTATGCCAGCGGCCCGTTAGGCCTGATCACCCGTCCATTTATCCACTAATCCTGCCTGCTGGCGGCGTTACGTCGTCGCCAGCCTCCGCCTTTTGAATAACAAGGATCTTCTATGCGTAAGACAGCACTGTTAGCCGCCGCATTCTCCACGCTGGCCCTTCCGGCTTTTGCCGCCGATTTGCCTGGTAAAGGCATTACCGTTAAACCTATTCAAAGCACCATTTCGGAAGAAACCTTTCAGACGCTGCTGGTCAGCCGCGCGCTGGAAAAGCTGGGCTATACCGTCGATGAGCCAAGCGAGGTGGATTACAACGTCGGCTATACCTCGCTGGCCGCCGGCGACGCCACCTTTACCGCCGTCAACTGGCAGCCGCTGCATGACGATATGTATAAAGCGGCAGGCGGCGACGCGAAGTTCTATCGTCAGGGCACCTATGTGCAGGGCGCGGCGCAGGGCTATCTGATCGATAAGAAAACCGCCGAAAAATATCATATTACCCGAATCGACCAGCTGAAAGATCCTGAGCTGGCGAAGCTTTTCGACAGCAACAACGACGGCAAAGCGGATCTGACCGGCTGTACGCCAGGCTGGGGCTGCGAAGCGGTTATCAACCATCAGATCAAAGCCTACGGCCTGAGCAATACGGTTGAACACAATCAGGGCAACTATTCGGCAATGATTGCCGATACGATTTCCCGCTTTAAAGAAGGCAAGCCGATCCTTTACTACACCTGGACGCCTTACTGGGTCAGCGACAAGCTGGTACCCGGTCGGGATGTCGTCTGGCTACAGGTGCCGTTTTCCGCCATGCCTGGTGAGCAAAAGGCTCTGGATACTAAATTGCCGAACGGCGCTAATTACGGCTTCCCGGTGAACAGTATGCATATCGTGGCGAATAAGGCCTGGGCTGAGAAAAATCCGGCGGCGGCTAAACTGTTTGCCGAAATGAAACTGCCGCTGGCGGATATCAATGCGCAGAACGCGCGTATGCAGCAGGGTCAGTCCAGCGAAGCGGATATCAATGCGCACGTCAACGGCTGGATCAAAGCGCATCAGGCGCAGTTTGACGGCTGGATCCACGACGCGCTCGCCGCCGCTAAATAAAAACCCGCTTGATACAAGGGAAAGCGCACGGCCGGCTAGCCATCATATAGCTATGTGGAAGCACGCGGCCATAGCCATGTGGAAGTATGCGGCCCGTCTGCCACGATATAGCTATGTGAAAGAACGCGGCCATAGCCATGTGGAAGCATGCGGCCCGTCTGCCACGATATAGCTATGTGAAAGAACGCGGCCATAGCCCTGTGGAAGCATGCGGCCCGTCTGCCACAATATAGCTATGTAGAAGAATGTGGCCGGTTAGCCACGATATAGCTACGTGAAAGAACGCGGCCCGTTTGCCACGATATAGCTATGTGAAAGAAGATAATCGGTTTGCCGTGCCCCGCGTCGTTTCCGGCGCGGGACACGCGCCCTCTTCTCTCGTTTCCCTGGCTACAGCGTTGCGGTAAAAGTTCCCTTTCCGCTTTCGGCGGCAATCCGCGCCAATTGTAAATAATTCTATAAATAAAATAGTTTTTCAGGTTACTATCAAGCTATTCTTCTTTTTAAATTTCTGATTATCACCATGAAATCCCCTCAGCACGGTCTTAGCTCTGCCCTTGTTGCCCTGATGTCGATCGCCACCGGCCTTTCCGTTGCCAGCAACTATTATGTGCAGCCGCTACTGGAAACCATCGCGCGCGCTTTTTCTCTTTCCGTTAACGAAGCGGGGTTTATCGTCACCACCGCACAGCTTGGCTACGCCGTCGGCTTACTGCTGCTGGTACCGCTGGGCGATATGCTGGAGCGCCGGGCGCTGATTGTGGTGATGAGCCTGCTGGCAGCGGGCGGCATGGTGATCACCGCGCTTTCCACCAATATTGTCTTTATGCTGCTGGGCACGGCGCTGACCGGGCTGTTTTCGGTGGTGGCGCAGATCCTGGTGCCGCTGGCGGCCACGCTGGCCGCGCCGGAGAAACGGGGTAAGGTCGTCGGCACCGTAATGAGCGGACTGCTGCTGGGCATTCTGCTGGCGCGCACCATTGCAGGCGGTCTGGCACAGCTGGGCGGCTGGCGCACCGTTTACTGGGTTGCCAGCGCGCTGATGGTACTGATGGCGCTGGCGTTATGGCGCTATCTGCCGCGTTATAAGCAGTCGGTAGCGCTTAACTATCCGCAGCTGCTGCGCTCAATCTTCACGCTCTATTTTACTACGCCGATCTTAAGAACCCGCGCGGTTATCGGCTGCCTGGCGTTCGCCAACTTCAGTATGCTGTGGACCTCAATGGCTTTCCTGCTGGCTTCGCCGCCTTACGGTTTCTCGGAAGGCGAAATCGGCCTGCTTGGGCTGGTGGGCGCTGCAGGCGCGCTGGCGGCACGTCAGGCGGGTTCGCTGGCAGATAAAGGTAAGGCTCGCCTGACCACCACCGTCGGCCTGCTGATCCTGCTGGCCTCATGGGCGATCACCGCGATGGGCGGTCACTCGCTGACTGCGCTGGTTATTGGCATTATCCTGCTCGATTTGGCCGTACAGGGCGTACATATTACCAATCAGAGCGTGATCTACCGCGCTATGCCGGAGGCGCGCAACCGTCTTACCGCCGGTTATATGACCAGCTATTTCATCGGCGGCGCCGCCGGTTCGCTGCTCTCGGCCGCCGCCTATCAGTACGCTGGCTGGCACGGCGTCTGCGCGGTGGGTGCTTTCATCACCGTGCTTAACCTGTTGAGCTGGTGGCGAGGCTCCCGTTACGAGCTGACAACGGATTAACCCGTTGATAACGTATTGCAACACTTTCAGCGCCGCCGCCCTGTTAAGCGTTTACACAGTCTGGTATGGTTAGCCTGACACTTATTCAGGTTAGTTACTTTTTCGATTGAAACTATTAAATTCTTAACGGTACAGCATCCCTTGTTACGCAGGCGCTATGCGGAATTTTTTTCGGCTATAGCGTAGCAATAATGGGTAACCGGCCCCGCGCTGATTACCCCGGCCTGCTGGCAGGCGATTGGGTTTGACGTTTTTTGGCAGCCCACTCCCGCCGGTTTGCCGTTTTCGCCCGACCTCCGGGTTCGGGCATGACAGGTAGAACCTGTAGCAGCGCCCCGTTCCGGCGCTGCATAACGCCCTGGGTTATGGAGTGACCTGGACATTAGAGATGGCGTTGGCTGGCCATGCCAGCCGACAGACACGACATTATATCGCCGTCGTTACAATACCAGTTGCAACTTATGAGGTTCCCCCAGATGGAAAGTTCGTTTGCCCCCATTGAACAGATGCTGAATTTCCGCGCTAACCGTCAGAAAGATTTCCCTTTACAGGAAATTATGCTGACGCGCCTCTGCATGCATATGCAGAGCAAGCTGCTGGAAAACCGCAACAAAATGCTCAAGGCACAGGGGATTAACGAGACGCTGTTTATGGCGCTGATCACGCTCGACGCGCAGGAAAACCACAGTATTCAGCCTTCAGAACTCAGCTCCGCGCTGGGCTCGTCCCGTACTAACGCCACCCGTATCGCCGATGAGCTGGAAAAGCGCGGCTGGATCGAACGCCGTGAAAGCGATAACGATCGCCGCTGTCTGCATCTGCATTTAACCGAGAAAGGCCATGATTTTCTGCGCCAGCTGCTGCCGCCGCAGCATCAGTGTCTGCAGCTGCTCTGGTCCGCGCTCAGTCCGGCAGAAAAAGGCCAGCTGGAAGGCATAACGCGTAAACTACTGACGCGTCTGGATAAAATGGACGAAGACGAGACGATCGCCGCCCTTTCTCGCTAAGCTTTCCCGCAATAGCATATTGTGCGACACAACCGCCGCCGCTTATCGCTATTTTAGCCGCAACCCAACTGATGCCAGCGCTTTTGCGCTGGCATTTTCGGATCCGGAACCGGCCTCCGGAGCCTGCCAGGATGAACGTGGAGAACCTTATGAGTGCAGAAGCACAGCAGCAACCCAACAATAAAAAGAAGAAGCGCAAAGGCGCGCTAATCGTGCTGGCGTTGATATTCGTTATCGCCGGGCTGGCATGGCTGGCCTGGTGGTTTATCGTGCTGCGCCATTTCCAGGAAACCGATGACGCCTACGTGGCGGGCAATCAGGTGCAGGTCATGGCGCAGGTATCGGGCAGCGTCAACAAGGTCTGGTTTGACGATACCGACCACGTTCATAAAGGCGACGTGCTGGTAACGCTGGATAAAACCGACGCGGAACAGGCTTTCGAGAAGGCGCAGACCGCGCTGGCGACCAGCGTGCGTCAGACCCACCAGCTGATTATCAACGGCAAGCAGTATCAGGCGACGATTGAGCTGCAAAAAACCGCGCTGGCGCAGGCGCAGGCCGATCTGAAACGTCGCGAACCGCTGGGCGCCGCTAACCTGATCGGACGCGAAGATTTACAGCACGCGCGCGATGCCGTCGCTACGGCTCAGGCTCAGCTTGAGGTGGCGATCGAGCAGTATAACGCCAACCAGGCGGCAATCCTGAATACCTCTCTGGAGAATCAGCCGGCGGTGAAACAGAGCGCGGCCGAACTGCGTGACGCGTGGCTGGCTTTGCAGCGTACCGAGATTGTCAGCCCGATTGACGGTTTCATCTCCCGGCGCAGCGTGCAGGTTGGCTCGCAGATCTCAACCACTACGCCGCTGCTGGCCGTGGTGCCGGAGAAAAATCTCTGGGTAGACGCCAACTATAAAGAAACGCAGCTGGCCGATGTGCGTATCGGTCAGCCTGCCACGGTTGTCAGCGATATTTACGGCGACGACGTGGTTTATCACGGCAAAGTCGTAGGGCTGGATATGGGCACCGGCAGCGCGTTCTCGCTGCTGCCCGCGCAGAACGCAACGGGCAACTGGATCAAAGTGGTGCAGCGTTTGCCGGTGCGTATCGAGCTAAACCCTGACGAGGTCGCGCGTCATCCGCTGCGCATCGGTCTGTCGACGCTGGTTAAAATCGACACCAGCAATAAAGACGGCAGCGTACTTGCCACCAGCGTGCGCCAGAAACCCGCTTATGAAAGCGACGCGCTGGCGTTGGATCTGGCTCCGGTCAACCAGCTGATTGCCGATATCATTCACGCAAATGCGGGCTGAGCGCGCGGGAGGCTGTTATGGCACAAAAACCGCTTGAAGGCGCCCAGCTGGTTCTGATGACCATCGCGCTGTCGCTGGCGACGTTTATGCAGGTGCTGGATTCCACTATCGCCAACGTCGCTATTCCGACTATCGCCGGTAATCTGGGCGCCTCTAACTCGCAGGGCACTTGGGTGGTGACCTCGTTCGGCGTCGCCAACGCGATTTCTATTCCCATTACCGGCTGGCTGGCGAAGCGCGTGGGTGAAGTAAAGCTCTTTGTCTGGGCGACCGCCGCTTTCGCCGTCGCCTCCTGGCTATGCGGCATGTCCAATAGCCTGGGCATGTTGATTTTCTTCCGCGTCCTGCAGGGCGTGGTGGCCGGGCCATTGATCCCGCTGTCGCAGAGCCTGCTGCTCAGCAACTATCCGCCCGCGAAGCGCAGCATCGCCCTGTCGCTCTGGGCGATGACGGTGATTGTCGCGCCTATTTGCGGGCCGATCCTGGGCGGCTGGATCAGCGATAACTATCACTGGGGCTGGATCTTCTTTATCAACGTGCCTATCGGCGTGGTAGTGGTGATCCTGACGCTGCAAACGTTGCGCAATCGGGAAACGGCAACGGCAATCCGGCCTATTGATACGGTCGGGCTGGTGCTGCTGATCGTCGGGATTGGCTCGCTGCAAATGATGCTCGACCGTGGCAAGGAACTGGACTGGTTCAGCTCGCCGGAGATTATCACGCTAACCATTGTCGCGGTGATAGCGCTGGCGGTGCTGCTGGTCTGGGAGCTGACGGACGACCATCCGATCATCGATCTGTCGCTGTTTAAGTCGCGGAATTTCACCATCGGCTGCCTCTGTATCAGCCTGGCCTATATGCTCTATTTCGGGTCGATAGTGCTGTTGCCGCAGCTGCTGCAGGAGGTCTACGGCTACACGGCCACCTGGGCCGGGCTGGCTTCCGCGCCGGTCGGCATCCTGCCGGTGATCCTGTCGCCTATTATCGGCCGGTTCGCCCATCGGCTGGATATGCGCAAGCTGGTCACCTTCAGCTTCATTATGTATGCGGTTTGCTTTTACTGGCGAGCCTATACGTTTGAACCCGGCATGGATTTCGGCGCATCGGCCTGGCCGCAGTTTATTCAGGGCTTTGCCGTGGCCTGCTTCTTTATGCCGCTGACCACCATCACGCTGTCCGGGCTGCCGCCGGAGCGGCTGGCGGCCGCGTCCAGCCTGTCGAACTTTACGCGCACGCTGGCCGGGTCGATCGGCACCTCGATCACTACCACAATGTGGACCGACCGCGAGGCGATGCACCACAGCCAGCTTACGGAGTCAGTGAACGCTTACAACTTCAATTCGCAGGAGATGTACGGCAAGCTGAATCAGCTGGGGATGTCGCACGATCAGGCTTCGGGCTGGATTGCGCAGCAGATCACTAATCAGGGGCTGATTATCTCCGCCAACGAGATTTTCTGGGCTTCCGCTGGCGTCTTTCTGTTTCTGCTGGTGCTGGTCTGGTTTGCCCGGCCGCCGTTTGGCTCCGGCAGCGGCGGCGGCGGCGCGCACTGAGTCGATATAAAAAAAACGGGCCGCAATGGCCCGTTTTTAATGGCTTAACCGTCAGCTTTCATGAACCTTAACGGCCCGCTTCGCCTCAGGCGTTCTGACGCCACCATTCCGCCAGCAGAATGCCGGTCGCTACGGAAACGTTAAGGCTTTCCACGTTGCCGGTGCCGCCGATAGAAACGCTCAGGTCGCCCTGCTCCAGCGTGGTGTCGGACAGGCCGTCGCTCTCCTGACCCAATACCAGCACCATCTTAGCGGGCAGCGCAGCCTGCGCCAGCGGCTCGCCCTGATGGCTGGACGTGGTTACGATGGCGTAACCGGCACGGCGAAACGCATCCAGACCTTCAGCAAAGCTTTCACCGCTGATAGCCTGCACGTGTTCCGCGCCGCCTTCCGCCGTGCGTACCGCCGCGCCGGATTCCAGTAGCGAAGCATCCTGCACCAGCAGCCCTTTCACACCGAAGTGCGCGCAGCTGCGCATGATACCGCCCAGGTTATGCGGGTTGCCGATATCTTCCAGCGCCAGCACGCAATCTTTCTCTGGTGCCTTAGCCAGCCACTCGCGAACCTGAATGCCGGGACGCTTTTTGATCAGGAAGCAGACGCCGCCGTGATGTTCGGTGCCGGACGCCTTCGCCAGCTCCGCATCGTCTACCACATGGTAGGCTTTACGGTTGGCGGCCATCCATTTCAGCGCATCGCGAAAACGCGGCGTCACGCTCTGGACGAACCAGGCGCGCACGATGCAGTCGGGACGGCTCTGGAACAGCGCCTGACAGGCGTTTTCGCCATAGACGCGCGTTTCTTCATTACGCTGACGACGGATCTGCTCCGGGTCGATACCGCTTTTGCCGCCGATGCCGCCGTAATCGGGCTTGTCATCTACCGCTGACGGCGCGCGTGAAACCGTACGCCATGGCGAACCGCCTGCTACGTCGCGATCGCGCCCGCCACGCGGCTTTTCTGTATTACGTGAAGAACGGCGGTCGCCGTCCGGACGAGGCGCGCCTTTACCGGTACGGGGATTTCCCGTCCGGCTGCTGCTCTCATCATCGCCGCGGACATACATCACTTTGACTTTACCGCTTTTACCTTTAAATTCGTCGTTCATTTTCCCTCCACCTGGCTGAGCGCGAAGCGCGCAGATTACCTGATGTGGCACCGCTTAGCTATTAACTTCCCGCTAAAGGCTCGTTTCCGTGCCGTGCTGACCTTTAAGACAGCATAAATCGCGTGAGTCACGACCTATTGTACCCATCGAACAAATCTCTTTGTTGCTGACGCAAAGCCGAACCATAATTACCGCTACTTAATCATAACAAAGTAAGCGATCGCTTACCGAGGTGTATCATGAATACGGTTTGTGCTTCATGCCAGGCGACCAACCGCGTGCCGCCGGAACGTATTGAAGACGGCGCAAAGTGCGGCCGCTGCGGCGACGAGCTTTTCAATGGCGAGGTCATTAACGCCACTACAGCCACGCTGGATAAATATTTACAGGACGATCTGCCGGTTGTCGTGGATTTCTGGGCGCCGTGGTGCGGCCCCTGCGTTAACTTTGCGCCGGTATATAAAGACGTTGCGCAAGAGCGCGGCGGCCAGGTTCGCTTCCTGAAGGTGAATACCGAAGCGGAGCCGGAGATCAGCGCACGTTTTCGCATCCGCAGCATCCCGACCATTATGATCTTTAAGCAGGGTCAGATGGTGGATATGCTCAGCGGCGCGATGCCTAAAGCCCCTTTCAACGAGTGGCTGGACGAAAACCTCTGAGTCCCTGGTGGTCAGGTTCGCCTGGCCACTACTGTTTTTACCGCTTTTCTGCCAGAATGGCGTTTTCCCCAGATAAATTCCTATGATCGAAAACGCCGTTCTTCGCCTGCGCGCCGAGCGCCTTGCGCGGGCTACCCGTCCTTTTCTTGCTCGCGGCAATCGTATCCCCCGCTGTCAGCGCTGCCTGCTGCCAAAAAAGAACTGCCTGTGCGAGACCCTACAGCCGGTAGCGGCGCGCAGTCATTTTTGCCTGGTGATGTTTGACAGCGAACCGATGAAGCCCAGCAACACGGGCCGCCTGATTGCCGATATCCTGCCCGATACGCAGGCTTTCGGCTGGTCGCGCACCGAGCCCGATCCCCGGCTGCTGGCCGCGGTAAAAAATCCTGACGTGCAGCCGCTGGTGGTGTTCCCGCAATCCTACGCCGATGCGGATCGCCCGGTGATAAACCGTCCTCCCGTCAACGGTAAACCCCCGCTGTTTATTATGCTCGACGGCACCTGGACCGAAGCGCGCAAGATGTTCCGCAAAAGCCCGTGGCTGGATACGTTGCCGGTAATGTCGCTGACGCTCAGCCGCCCGTCCAACTATCAACTGCGCGAGTCGCACGGCGACGGCCAGCACTGTACGGCCGAAGTCGCGGCGGAGCTGCTGCTTCAGGCGGGCGATACCGCAGCGGGTACGGCGCTCTTCCGGCACTTCGATCTGTTTCGCCAGCGCTATCTGGCGGGTAAACCGCACCATCCGTCTCATCAGCAAAGCGCGGCCGTGACATCCGACGATTAAAAAAGGGCGGCCTTTATACTGGCCGCCCTTTTCTGCTCTCTGGGTTTTATGTGTGTTTAAAATAATATATTTCCGGCTCTTCTGGACTATCGGTTACATATTATATCGATATTCTAATTGGGCAGAAACCACTCAAAAAAAATAACCAGCAGCCGGATATAAAGCCACTACTTGTTAATTTAGACAGGATACCCCTTGCGCAGCCTTATGGTGATTTAGCTCAGCAAAGGCCAGGCTGATGCCCTCCAGAAGGTACCGATATAAGGGGAAAAACCGCGTGCCCGTAAGGGAAAATGAGCCGCCTGCTTCTGTTACAGGCCAAGGGTACTTGTTTATTTGAAAAGTAAAAGCCCTGCCATCACCAACAAAATCAGACGACTCATTTAATTCATATTCATCAGTGAAAACACTTCCCCTTAAAGGCGGATAACATTCGCTGACGACATATTATTACGCGCCAGGCACTGCTTACTCAATCTTAATAATTACCCGTCGAAGAGTAATAATTGAGAGAGAGAAAAAAGTAACTATCGGGCAGCGCCGGTCCGTCAAAATAAAAACGTTCAGCCTTTAAGAATTTAACCTTTTTAACATCAACGCGGTTATTACAGAATTTCTCTACGGCACAGGTAAAAAATCAACGGCGTGCTGCATCTCTGCTGTCTGGCAGCCTGTAAACCAGATAAATTTGTGAGCTGATGCCGAGGATTGCGGCCTGGCTACGGCACCAGACGTCGGTTGGCGTTAAACTCACTTTTTCTGCACAGGAGACGGCTATGAGTCAACGAGGGCTGGAAGCGCTGTTACGCCCCAAATCCATCGCGGTTATTGGTGCCTCGCCGCGCCCGGAACGCGCGGGCTATCTGATGATGCGCAATCTGCTGGCGGGAGGGTTTAGCGGTTCCGTTCTGCCGGTCACGCCGAAGTATCAGGCCGTATGCGGCGTGATGGCCTGGCCCGATGTCGCCAGCCTGCCCTTTGCCCCCGACCTGGCGGTAATCTGCACGCACAGTCGCCATAATATCGTCCTGCTCCAGGCGCTGGGCGAGCGCGGCTGCAAAGCCTGCATCATTCTCTCTTCGCCGGGCAGCCAGCATGACGAGCTGCGTGAGTGCGCCAGCCGTTTGCAGATCCGCCTGCTCGGGCCAAACAGCCTGGGACTGCTTGCGCCCTGGCAAGGGCTGAACGCCAGCTTTTCCCCGGTGCCTATTTATCAGGGCAGGCTGGCGTTTATTTCGCAGTCCGCCGCCGTCTCTAATACCATTCTCGACTGGGCGCAGCAGCGGCAGCTGGGCTTCTCCTGGTTTATCGCGCTCGGCGACAGTCTGGATATCGACGTGGACGACCTGCTGGATTTTCTGGCGCGCGACGGCAAAACCAGCGCTATTCTGCTCTGTCTGGAGCAGTTAAGCGACGCACGGCGCTTTGTCTCGGCAGCCCGCAGCGCCGCCCGAAACAAGCCGGTGCTGGTGATTAAAAGCGGGCGCTCGCAGCAGGCGCGTCAGCTGCTGGGCGCGCCCGGCGGCATGGACGGCGCCTGGGATGCGGCGATACAGCGTGCAGGCCTGCTGCGGGTACAGGATATGCACGAGCTCTTTTCCGCGGTGGAAACCCTCAGCTATATGCGGCCGCTGCGCGGTGAGCGACTGATGATTATCAGTAACGGCGCCGCGCCTGCCGCGCTGGCGCTGGATGCGCTGGATGCGCGCGGCGGCAAACTGGCAACACTGGGCGAGGCGTTAACGGCGGCGCTGCAAAGCTGTCTGCCGGACGGCTGCCAGGCCGGCAATCCTTTGGATCTGAAAGATGACGCTACGCCAGAACGCTATCAGCAGGTGGTGTCGCTGCTGCTCGGCAGCCACGATATCGATGCGCTGCTGGTGATTTACGCGCCCAGCGCCGTTGCGCCCGCTACCCTCACCGCGCAACGATTAATAGAGGTGACGGCAAAGCATCCGCGAGCGAAACAGATCGCCCTGCTGACCAACTGGTGCGGCGAGTTCTCTGCGCCTGAAGCGCGCCGCCACTTCAGCGAGGCCGGTATTCCCACCTATCGTACGCCGGAAGGCGCGGTCACCGCGTTTATGCATATGGTGGAATACCGCCGTAATCAGAAGCAGCTGCGCGAAACGCCCGCGCTTCCGGCCGATCTGGCGACCAATACGGCAGAAGCCCACCAGCTCATTCACCTGGCGCTGAAAGAGGGCGTGACCACGCTGGATACCCACGAAGTCCAGGGCATTTTGCAGGCCTATGGCTTAACGACGTTGCCAACCTGGATCGCCAGCGACAGCGTGGAGGCGGTACAGATAGCCAGTCAGGCAGGCTATCCGGTAGCGCTTAAGCTGCGCTCGCCCGATATCCCGCATAAATCGGAAGTCCAGGGCGTGATGCTCTATCTGCGCTCGGCTGGCGAGGTGCAGCAGGCGGCGGAAGCCATTATCGACCGGGTCAAACTCGCCTGGCCGCAGGCGCGTATCGACGGGCTGCTGGTGCAGAGCATGGCCAACCGCGCCGGCGCTCAGGAGCTGCGTATCGTGATGGAGCAGGATCCCGTATTCGGGCCGGTGATTATGCTGGGCGAAGGCGGCATTGAGTGGCAGGCAGAGCGGCAGGCCGCCGTAGCCTTGCCGCCGCTGAATATGGCGCTCGCCCGCTATCTGATTATTCAGGCCATTAAAAATGGTAAAATACGCGGACGCAGCGCGCTTTCGCCGCTGGATATTTCGGGCCTTAGCCGGGTTTTGGTGCAGGTGTCCAACCTGATCGTGGACTGTCCGGAGATCAGGCGGCTTGATATCCATCCTTTGCTGGCGGCAGGCGAAACCTTCTCGTTACTGGATGTCACTATGCAGCTGGCGCCTTTCGACGGCGATCCCGAAGCGCGCCTGGCTATCCGTCCGTATCCGCACCAGCTGGAAGAACAGGCACAGCTGAAAAACGGTGAACCGCTGCTGTTCCGGCCCATCCTGCCGGAAGATGAGCCACTGCTACAGCAGTTTATTGCTCAGGTGACGAAAGAAGATCTTTATTATCGCTACTTTAGCGAGATCAATGAGTTCACCCATGATGATTTGGCTAACATGACCCAGATCGACTACGATCGGGAGATGGCGATCGTTGCGGTGCGTCAGCATGAGATCGTCGGCGTAACCCGCGCGGTCTCTGACGCCGACAACGTGGACGCCGAGTTTTCGGTGCTGGTGCGTTCCGATTTGAAGGGGCTGGGCCTGGGGCGTCAGCTGCTGGAAAAGATGATCGACTATACCCGTCAACATGGTCTGCTGAAGCTCAACGGCATTACTATGCCGAATAATCGCGGCATGATAGCGCTGGCGCGCAAGCTGGGTTTTACCGTGGATATCCAGTTTGAGGACGGTATTGTCGCGCTCTCCCTGACGCTACAGGAAAACGGTTAATGTCTGGAAACGTAAAACTGCCCACATCCCGCCTGACTGATGGTAACATTAGCGGTTATGGCGATGATTTTAAGGCAAAAGGCTATTCCATGAACAGAGAAGAAACGCACTGTGATGCTGTCTAAATTCAAACGTAACAAGCACCAACAGCACCTTGCGCAACTGCCAAAACTGTCTCAGTCGGTTGCCGATTTTACCACGCTGTATACGCCTGCCGACTTCCGCCAAACGCTGCTGGAAAAAATAGCATCGGCGACAACACGTATCTGCCTTGTGGCGCTCTATCTGGAAAACGATGACGGCGGACGAGCTATTCTTTCCGCGCTGTACGAGGCAAAGCGCCTCCGGCCCGGGCTGGATGTCCGCATTCTGGTTGACTGGCATCGCGCGCAGCGAGGCCGTATCGGCGCTTCTCGCGGCGCAACCAACGCGGACTGGTATTGCGAGATGGCCGAACAAAATGCCGATATCGCTATTCCTGTATACGGCGTGCCGGTAAATACCCGTGAAGCGCTGGGCGTTCTGCACCTGAAAGGCTCGGTCATTGACGATACGCTGCTTTATACGGGCGCGAGTCTGAACGACGTCTATCTGCATCAGCACGAGCGTTATCGTTACGATCGCTACCAGCTGATTACCAATCCCACGCTGGCCGATACGCTGTTGAACTGGATTGACACCAATCTTATTCAGGCCGAAGCCGTTCACCGGCTCGATCAGCGCGAGCGCCCGAAAAGCCCTGAGATAAAAAACGAAACGCGGCAGTTTCGTCAGGAACTGCGTGGCTTCGATTATGATTTCGAAGGCGACGCCAACAACGAGCAGCTGGCGGTCACGCCGCTGGTCGGGCTGGGTAAACGCAGCCTGTTGAATAAAACCATTTATCATCTGATGCCCTGTGCCGAGCAGAAGCTGACGCTTTGTACGCCCTATTTCAACCTGCCCGCGATCCTGGTCCGTAATATTATCTGGCTGCTGCGCCGGGGCAAAGACGTTGAAATCATCGTCGGCGACAAGACCGCAAATGATTTCTATATCCCGCAGGATCAGCCTTTTAAAATTATCGGCGCGTTGCCTTATCTGTATGAGATTAACCTGCGCCGCTTCCTCAGCCGCCTGCAATATTATGTCACCAGCGGTCAGCTGACCGTGCGGCTGTGGAAAGATGGCGAGAACAGCTACCATCTGAAAGGCATGTGGGTGGACGAAGAGTGGATGCTGATCACCGGCAACAACCTCAATCCGCGCGCCTGGCGGCTTGACCTGGAAAACGCCGTGTTGATCCATGACCCGCTCCAGGAACTGGCCGCACAGCGCGAAAAAGAGCTGGCGCTGATCCGCGAACATACCACGGTTGTGCAACACTATCGGGATTTGGAAAGCATTGCGGACTATCCGGTCAAGGTCAGAAAGCTGATCCGCCGCCTGCGACGTATTCGCATCGACAGGCTAATCAGCCGTATTCTGTAAGCCAGCTATACTAAGCCCTGTCAGTCATACAGGGCTTTTTTTATGCGCTTGCTTCCTCTTATTCTGCTTTGCTGTTCCGGCTGTAGCCATATGGCCCAAGACAGCTGGACAGGTAAAGATAAAGCGGAACACTTCTTTTCTTCCGCGTTTCTTTCTGCGGCGGGCACCGCTTACGGCGAACGTCAGAACTGGCATGAAAGCCACAGCGGCGGTTTCGGCCTGCTGTTCTCCATCAGCCTGGGCACGGGCAAGGAGTTTTATGACAGTCGCGAAGCGGGTTCAGGCTGGAGCTTGAAAGATTTTAGCTGGGATATAGCCGGCGCTGCCACCGGCTATGCTCTCTGGAATACGGCTCGTTAAAGCTTCATCCCCTTCCCTTTCTTATGTAGCAGCAGCGATACCAGGAAGGCAACCGCGCCCATAGCGGAAACATACCAGAAAAAACTATTCTCGCTTCCCGCCGCCTTAAGCGACAGAGCCACATATTCCGCCGATCCGCCAAATAAAGCGTTAGCCACCGCATAGGAAAGCCCCACGCCCAACGCACGCACCTCTGGCGGGAACATCTCCGCCTTCAGGATACCGCTAATTGAGGTATAAAAACTGGTAATCAACAGGGCAAGCATGACCAGCGCAAAGGCGACCCAACTGCTTTGGACGTTTTGCAATATCGTCAGGATCGGCACGGTGCAGATCGCCGCCATGCCACCAAAGATCAGCATAGATCCTTTCCGGCCGATCTTATCGGAAAGCGCGCCGATCAACGGCTGGATCAGCATAAAGATAAAAAGTGCCGCCGTCATTAATGCGCTGGCGCTGCGCGTATCCATCCCTGAGGTATTCACCAGATACTTCTGCATATAGGTGGTAAAAGTATAAAAACTTAACGAACCGCCAGCGGTAAATCCTAATACCATTATAAATGCACGGCGGTGCTTCCAGAGCCCTTTTAACGATCCGGCATCCTGATGCGTGCGGCTTTTTTTGTCGGAGGTTTCATTTA
Source organism: Erwinia sp. TECH1 (assembly GCF_054057575.1). Lineage (NCBI taxonomy): Bacteria > Pseudomonadati > Pseudomonadota > Gammaproteobacteria > Enterobacterales > Erwiniaceae > Erwinia > Erwinia sp. TECH1. The sequence goes on from NZ_JBSRZK010000001.1 coordinate 3,676,014, forward strand.
AAGAACGGCGTAAATAGAGCGCGACAACGGCAAGTAGCGCGCCCAGCGCGAAAGGAATGCGCCAGCCCCATGCGCGTAAATCTTCATCGGATAAAAGCTGTTGCAGAACGACCACGGTCAGCAAAGCCAGCAGCTGACCGCCGATCAGCGTGACGTATTGGAATGACGCATAGAAGCCCTTTTTACCTTCAATCGCGACTTCACTCATATAGGTCGCGCTGGTGCCATATTCTCCTCCTACTGATAATCCCTGAAACAAACGAGCCAGCAGCAGAAGCGCGGGCGCCCAAACGCCAATCGCAGCGTAGCCTGGCAGGCAAGCGATAACCAGCGAGCCAAAACACATCATGCAAACAGAGATCAGCATGGAAGTTTTGCGCCCGTGTTTGTCGCCAATATAGCCGAACAGCCACCCGCCGACCGGTCGCATTAAAAAACCGGCGGCGAATACGCCTGCTGTTTGCAGCAGCTGCGTGGTGGCATTACCCGAAGGAAAAAAGATATGGGCGAAATAGAGGGAGCAGAAGGAATAGACATAAAAATCAAACCATTCAACAAGATTACCTGAAGAAGCGCCTACGATGGCCCAAATCCGTTGACGGGTAGTGATGACAGAAGTGCTGGCGGCGTCTGTCTTAGACGATGCGGCATCGAACATAATTCCTCCTCGCATTTTTCCTTGCTAATAATTAGCGTCAAAAGTGAAACAGCAACCAGCAGTAAACCGCACCCGCGTAATGTTAAGAATATGTTTTTTCAGAGACGAATAGATTTGTGACGCAGATCCGTTTTAGCGCTGCTTTGCCGTGAGGAGAGCGTTCTTCTGACGACAAAAAGGAACTGGATGAGGGTATAAATGCTCGATGAAGGCATAACCGCAGAGGCGAGTCAGAAGATCGATAACAACTTTTATTTTGAGCAGTTAAATGATGCGAGAGTTCCGCCTGAAGAGAATAAAGCGCGGTTTTTATACGTGCCGGGCCGTAAAGGGAAATTCCGGGCCCCTGCGCGCTTTATCCGCTGCGGGGCCGCTTTTTCCCGGCCCACAAACGCAAAAAACCCCGACCGTGAGGTCGGGGTTATCGCAATTTGATGCCTGGCAGTTCCCTACTCTCGCATGGGGAGGCCCCACACTACCATCGGCGCTACGGCGTTTCACTTCTGAGTTCGGCATGGGGTCAGGTGGGACCACCGCGCTAAAGCCGCCAGGCAAATTCTGTTTCCCACGCCGCCCTGAGGCCGCGCGGGTTTATCCGTGAACAGGCTGAAAATTGTCTGCGTCTCTCATAACGCTTACCAGAACGCTTCTGGCGTTGTAAGGTTAAGCCTCACGGGTCATTAGTACCGGTTAGCTCAACGCATCGCTGCGCTTACACACCCGGCCTATCAACGTCGTCGTCTTCAACGTCCCTTCAGGTGGCTTAAAGCCACAGGGAGAACTCATCTCGAGGCAAGTTTCGCGCTTAGATGCTTTCAGCGCTTATCTTTTCCGCACTTAGCTACCGGGCAGTGCCATTGGCATGACAACCCGAACACCAGCGGTGCGTTCACTCCGGTCCTCTCGTACTAGGAGCAACCCCTCTCAATTCTCCAGCGCCCACGGCAGATAGGGACCGAACTGTCTCACGACGTTCTAAACCCAGCTCGCGTACCACTTTAAACGGCGAACAGCCGTACCCTTGGGACCTACTTCAGCCCCAGGATGTGATGAGCCGACATCGAGGTGCCAAACACCGCCGTCGATATGAACTCTTGGGCGGTATCAGCCTGTTATCCCCGGAGTACCTTTTATCCGTTGAGCGATGGCCCTTCCATACAGAACCACCGGATCACTATGACCTGCTTTCGCACCTGCTCGAGCCGTCACTCTCGCAGTCAAGCCAGCTTATGCCATTGCACTAACCTCACGATGTCCGACCGTGATTAGCTGACCTTCGTGCTCCTCCGTTACTCTTTGGGAGGAGACCGCCCCAGTCAAACTACCCACCAGACACTGTCCGCACCCCGGATTACGGGGCCACGTTAGAACACCAGCCATTAAAGGGTGGTATTTCAAGGACGGCTCCACGCGGACTGGCGTCCACGCTTCGAAGCCTCCCACCTATCCTGCACATCAAGGACCAGTGTTCAGTGTCAAGCTGTAGTAAAGGTTCACGGGGTCTTTCCGTCTTGCCGCGGGTACACTGCATCTTCACAGCGATTTCAATTTCACTGAGTCTCGGGTGGAGACAGCCTGGCCATCATTACGCCATTCGTGCAGGTCGGAACTTACCCGACAAGGAATTTCGCTACCTTAGGACCGTTATAGTTACGGCCGCCGTTTACCGGGGCTTCGATCAAGAGCTTCTCCTTGCGGATAACCCCATCAATTAACCTTCCGGCACCGGGCAGGCGTCACACCGTATACGTCCACTTTCGTGTTTGCACAGTGCTGTGTTTTTAATAAACAGTTGCAGCCAGCTGGTATCTTCGACTGGCCTCGGCTCGGGGAGCAAGTCCCTCCACCTACGCGCCAGCGTGCCTTCTCCCGAAGTTACGGCACCATTTTGCCTAGTTCCTTCACCCGAGTTCTCTCAAGCGCCTTGGTATTCTCTACCTGACCACCTGTGTCGGTTTGGGGTACGATTCCGTGTTACCTGGAGCTTAGAGGCTTTTCCTGGAAGCAGGGCATCTGTTGCTTCAGCACCGTAGTGCCTCGTCATCACGCCTCAGCCTTGAAGTGTTCCGGATTTGCCTGGAACACAAGCCTACACGCTTAAACCGGGACAACCGTCGCCCGGCCAACATAGCCTTCTCCGTCCCCCCTTCGCAGTAACACCGAGTACAGGAATATTAACCTGTTTCCCATCGACTACGCCTTTCGGCCTCGCCTTAGGGGTCGACTCACCCTGCCCCGATTAACGTTGGACAGGAACCCTTGGTCTTCCGGCGAGCGGGCTTTTCACCCGCTTTATCGTTACTTATGTCAGCATTCGCACTTCTGATACCTCCAGCAGACCTCACAGTCCACCTTCGACGGCTTACAGAACGCTCCCCTACCCAACAACGCATTCGCGTCGCTGCCGCAGCTTCGGTGCATGGTTTAGCCCCGTTACATCTTCCGCGCAGGCCGACTCGACCAGTGAGCTATTACGCTTTCTTTAAATGATGGCTGCTTCTAAGCCAACATCCTGGCTGTCTGTGCCTTCCCACATCGTTTCCCACTTAACCATGACTTTGGGACCTTAGCTGGCGGTCTGGGTTGTTTCCCTCTTCACGACGGACGTTAGCACCCGCCGTGTGTCTCCCGTGATAACATTCTTCGGTATTCGCAGTTTGCATCGGGTTGGTAAGCCGGGATGGCCCCCTAGCCGAAACAGTGCTCTACCCCCGAAGATGAGTTCACGAGGCGCTACCTAAATAGCTTTCGGGGAGAACCAGCTATCTCCCGGTTTGATTGGCCTTTCACCCCCAGCCACAGGTCATCCGCTAATTTTTCAACATTAGTCGGTTCGGTCCTCCAGTTAGTGTTACCCAACCTTCAACCTGCCCATGGCTAGATCACCGGGTTTCGGGTCTATACCCTGCAACTTAACGCCCAGTTAAGACTCGGTTTCCCTGCGGCTCCCCTATACGGTTAACCTTGCTACAGAATATAAGTCGCTGACCCATTATACAAAAGGTACGCAGTCACCCCCATAAAGAAGGCTCCCACTGCTTGTACGTACACGGTTTCAGGTTCTGTTTCACTCCCCTCGCCGGGGTTCTTTTCGCCTTTCCCTCACGGTACTGGTTCACTATCGGTCAGTCAGGAGTATTTAGCCTTGGAGGATGGTCCCCCCATCTTCAGACAGGATATCACGTGTCCCGCCCTACTCTTCGAACCCACAATAAGCATGCCTTTGTGTACGGGAGTATCACCCTGTACCCTGCGACTTTCCAGACGCTTCCACTGACACACAAACTGATGATGGTTCCGGGCTGTTCCCCGTTCGCTCGCCGCTACTGGGGGAATCTCGGTTGATTTCTTTTCCTCTGGGTACTTAGATGTTTCAGTTCCCCAGGTTCGCCTTGCAGCACTATGTATTCATGCTGCAATGATGCACAAGTGCACCGGGTTTCCCCATTCGGGTATCGTCGGTTGTTGCGGTTCATATCACCTTACCGACGCTTATCGCAGATTAGCACGCCCTTCATCGCCTCTGACTGCCAGGGCATCCACCGTGTACGCTTAGTCACTTAACCTCACAACCCACAAGCGTCCCGAAAGACGGTTGTCAGCTGCAAGCATTTGAGAGACTCGAACATATCGTTGACTTCATTCTTATTACGGAGAATGAAAACGACATGTCGTTTCAATTTTCAGCTTGTTCCGGATTGTTAAAGAGCAAATATCTCAAACGTGACTCGAAAGCCAGTTTTGAGATAGTTTTTGTAAACTGCATGGTGGAGCTAAGCGGGATCGAACCGCTGACCTCCTGCGTGCAAGTGGCAGGCGCTCTCCCAGCTGAGCTATAGCCCCATACAGTTACTGCAGAGACCATCTACTACCACTCAACCGCGAGTGACACGTCCTTTTTACGGGAAATGTAATTCTTTTCTGGTCAAGGCGTGGCTTCGCGCCGCATATCACGATATGCAAGTGAAGTCACAACGCAGGACAGGAAAGAATTTGGTAGGCCTGAGTGGACTTGAACCACCGACCTCACCCTTATCAGGGGTGCGCTCTAACCACCTGAGCTACAAGCCTGTAGAGGTTTTTTCTGCTCGTTACTTTTCTATCAGACAATCTGTGTGGACACTGCGCACGAAGGTATCTTCAGGTAAGGAGGTGATCCAACCGCAGGTTCCCCTACGGTTACCTTGTTACGACTTCACCCCAGTCATGAATCACAAAGTGGTAAGCGCCCTCCCGAAGGTTAAGCTACCTACTTCTTTTGCAACCCACTCCCATGGTGTGACGGGCGGTGTGTACAAGGCCCGGGAACGTATTCACCGTGGCATTCTGATCCACGATTACTAGCGATTCCGACTTCACGGAGTCGAGTTGCAGACTCCGATCCGGACTACGACGCACTTTATGAGGTCCGCTTGCTCTCGCGAGTTCGCTTCTCTTTGTATGCGCCATTGTAGCACGTGTGTAGCCCTGGCCGTAAGGGCCATGATGACTTGACGTCATCCCCACCTTCCTCCGGTTTATCACCGGCAGTCTCCTTTGAGTTCCCGACCGAATCGCTGGCAACAAAGGATAAGGGTTGCGCTCGTTGCGGGACTTAACCCAACATTTCACAACACGAGCTGACGACAGCCATGCAGCACCTGTCTCAGAGTTCCCGAAGGCACCAAAGCATCTCTGCTAAGTTCTCTGGATGTCAAGGCCAGGTAAGGTTCTTCGCGTTGCATCGAATTAAACCACATGCTCCACCGCTTGTGCGGGCCCCCGTCAATTCATTTGAGTTTTAACCTTGCGGCCGTACTCCCCAGGCGGTCGACTTAACGCGTTAGCTCCGGAAGCCACTCCTCAAGGGAACAGCCTCCAAGTCGACATCGTTTACGGCGTGGACTACCAGGGTATCTAATCCTGTTTGCTCCCCACGCTTTCGCACCTGAGCGTCAGTCTTTGTCCAGGGGGCCGCCTTCGCCACCGGTATTCCTCCAGATCTCTACGCATTTCACCGCTACACCTGGAATTCTACCCCCCTCTACAAGACTCTAGCCTGCCAGTTTCAAATGCAGTTCCCAGGTTAAGCCCGGGGATTTCACATCTGACTTGACAGACCGCCTGCGTGCGCTTTACGCCCAGTAATTCCGATTAACGCTTGCACCCTCCGTATTACCGCGGCTGCTGGCACGGAGTTAGCCGGTGCTTCTTCTGCGGGTAACGTCAATCGACGCGGTTATTAACCGCATCGCCTTCCTCCCCGCTGAAAGTACTTTACAACCCGAAGGCCTTCTTCATACACGCGGCATGGCTGCATCAGGCTTGCGCCCATTGTGCAATATTCCCCACTGCTGCCTCCCGTAGGAGTCTGGACCGTGTCTCAGTTCCAGTGTGGCTGGTCATCCTCTCAGACCAGCTAGGGATCGTCGCCTAGGTGAGCCGTTACCCCACCTACTAGCTAATCCCATCTGGGCACATCCGATGGCGTGAGGCCCGAAGGTCCCCCACTTTGGTCCGAAGACGTTATGCGGTATTAGCTACCGTTTCCAGTAGTTATCCCCCTCCATCGGGCAGTTTCCCAGACATTACTCACCCGTCCGCCACTCGTCACCCAAGAAGCAAGCTTCTCTGTGCTACCGTTCGACTTGCATGTGTTAGGCCTGCCGCCAGCGTTCAATCTGAGCCATGATCAAACTCTTCAATTAAAAGTTCGATTTGCTGCAACAAGTGCAGCGATGCTCAAGTGTAAAACGTCATAATGAATTTCATTATGTGTTCACTCTTAAGACTTGATATTTTTTTTGCGTCCGGAGACGCTTGATATCAATCCTGCGAGTGCCCACACAGATTGTCTGATAAATTGTTAAAGAGCGTTGCGAGCAGTGCTTTCGCTTCCTGCCGCGAGGTGGCGTATATTACGCTTTCCTCCTTCAGAGTCAACCACTTTTTCAGAAGTTTTTCTCCGGCGATTCAGCTTCCTGAACCTCCTGAGCCGCTGGCCTGTAAGCCGTTGTGCCGTCTCAGTGGTTGCGCATTATAGGGAGTTCTTGACGGCTGACAACCCCTAATTACAAAAAAACATTCGATCGACTAAAAAACGCGCTCTGACGGCTAAAAAGCACTGTTATTGGTGGCTTAATAAGCAAAAATGGGCCCGAAGGCCCATTTTTATTTGCTATGGCTGTTACTGCGTAGCCACTATAGCGCCATCCTGCACGTCCATTTCTATCGTTTTCCCCGGAACCAGCTGGCCAGAAAGTATCTGTTGTGCCAGCGGGTTCTCGATCTGCTGCTGAATTGCGCGTTTTAACGGCCTTGCCCCATATACCGGATCATAACCGTTTTCGCCCAGCAGCTGCAGAGCGGCATCAGAAATATGTAGCTCATAGCCGCGATCGGTCAAACGATCGTACAGACGCTGCAGCTGAATTTTAGCAATAGAGGCAATGTGTTTTTCGCCCAGCGGATGGAAGACCACCAGCTCATCAATGCGGTTGATAAATTCCGGACGGAAATGCTGCCCTACCACATTCATGACGACATCTTTCATTTCCGCATAGCTTAACGCGCCAAAACGTTCCTGAATCAGATCGGAACCCAGGTTCGAGGTCATAATGACCACGGTATTGCGGAAATCAACCGTTCTGCCCTGTCCATCCGTCAGGCGGCCGTCATCCAGCACCTGCAGCAGAATATTGAATACGTCCGGATGCGCTTTCTCTATCTCGTCCAGCAAAATGACGGAGTAAGGGCGACGGCGCACGGCCTCGGTCAGATAGCCGCCCTCTTCGTAGCCAACATAGCCAGGAGGTGCGCCCACCAGACGCGATACCGAATGTTTTTCCATAAACTCCGACATATCCAGCCGCACCATTGCGTCATCGCTGTCGAACATAAAGTTAGCCAGCGCTTTACACAGCTCGGTTTTACCCACGCCCGTCGGGCCAAGGAACAGGAATGAGCCAATCGGGCGATTCGGATCGGCCAGACCTGCACGACTGCGGCGGATTGCATTAGAAACCGCTTCGACAGCTTCATCCTGTCCGATGACGCGCTGATGCAGCTCCTGTTCCATACGCAGCAGCTTGTCGCGCTCGCCTTCCATCATGCGATCCACAGGGATACCGGTCCAGCGAGCCAGCACGTCCGCAATCTCGACGTCCGTCACGCGGTTACGCAGCAGCCGCATCGTTTTCCCTTCCGCCTGCGTGGCGGCAGCCAGCTGTTTTTCCAGCTCCGGGATTTTGCCGTATTGCAATTCCGACATCTGTGCCAGGTCACCAGTGCGACGCGCCTGCTCCAGCGACAGCTTCGCCTGTTCCAGATCCGCTTTAATAGTTTGCGTGCCGGACAGCGAGGCCTTCTCTGCTTTCCATTCCTCTTCCAGCTCTGAATAGTCGCGCTCTTTCTGACTCAGCTCTTCTTCAAGCATCTCCAGCCGTTTGATACTGGCATCGTCAGACTCTTTTTTCAGCGCCTGCTGTTCCAGCTTCAGCTGAATGATACGACGCTCCAGACGATCCAGCGCTTCCGGCTTGGAGTCAATCTGCATACGAATGCTGGAAGCCGCCTCGTCAATCAGGTCGATAGCCTTATCCGGCAGCTGCCTGTCGGCGATATAACGGTGCGACAGCGTAGCCGCAGCCACGATAGCCGGGTCGGTAATCTGCACATGGTGATGCAGCTCGTAGCGCTCTTTCAGCCCGCGCAGAATAGCGATGGTGTCTTCCACGCTTGGCTCCGCCACGAAGACTTTCTGGAAACGACGCTCCAGCGCCGCATCCTTCTCTATATACTGGCGATACTCATCCAGCGTGGTGGCGCCGACGCAGTGCAGCTCACCGCGAGCCAGCGCCGGTTTCAGCATGTTGCCGGCATCCATCGCGCCGTCCGCTTTTCCCGCGCCAACCATGGTGTGCAGCTCGTCAATAAACAGGATGACGTTGCCTTCCTGTTTGGACAGGTCATTGAGCACGCCTTTCAGGCGCTCTTCAAATTCGCCGCGATACTTAGCGCCCGCCACCAGCGCGCCCATATCCAGCGCCAGCACCCGGCGACCTTTCAGCCCTTCCGGCACTTCGCCATTGATAATGCGCTGCGCCAGCCCTTCCACAATTGCGGTTTTACCGACGCCAGGCTCGCCAATCAGCACCGGGTTGTTTTTGGTACGGCGTTGCAGAACCTGGATGGTGCGACGGATTTCCTCATCACGGCCGATAACCGGATCCAGTTTTCCTTTCTCCGCTCGCTCGGTCAGGTCGATAGTGTATTTATTAAGGGCCTGGCGCTGATCTTCAGCTCCCTGATCGTTCACGGTTTCGCCTCCACGCAGCTGGTCAATGGCGCGCTGGAGTTTTTCGCTGGTCGCCCCGGCAGATTTCAACAAATCAGCCAGCGAGCCTCGCGAGTCGAGCGCGGCCAGAACAAAAAGTTCCGATGAGATAAAGTTGTCGGCGCGCTTTTGCGCCAGTTTGTCGCACAGATTCAGCACGCGCACCAGGTCGGCGGAAGGCTGTACGTCGCCATCCGCGCCTTCAACCTGAGGCAAGCGGCTGATAGCCTGCTCAACGCCGTTGCGCAGTGCGGCAACATCCACGCCGGCTGAAGTCAGTAAAGGAGAGACAGAGCCGCCTTCCTGTTTGAGCAGAGCGCTCATCAGATGCAGCGGTTCAATAAATTGGTTGTCGCGCCCAAGCGCTAAAGACTGGGCATCGGCGAGAGCAAGCTGGAATTTATTAGTAAGACGATCCAGACGCATAATTCCCCCATTCAGGTCAAATTGCTACTGGAGATTAAATGAGGTCTTCCCTCAAATTTTCAAGTTAAATGACCGGAATATTTTGGTGAAAAAAAGCACAACCCGGACCGTCTTATGCGGACAGGTTAACTCAGCCAGACCAAACTTGCCATTCGACCTGTTACGCCATCGCGTCTGTAGGAAAAAAATTGGTCAGGCTGCGAGAAAGTGCACAGCCCGCCACCAGTGAAGTGGCGCACGCCTTTGCGCTGTAGCCGCAGACGCGCAAGCTGCCAGATATCGGCGTAATATTTATCGCCCGAGGGCGTAAAAGCAGCGGCATCTTCCGCATCCTGCGCTATAAATGCCTGCCGCACTTCCGCGCCGACCTCAAAAGCCTGCGGGCCAATTGCCGGCCCGAACCAGACCATGATCTCTTCCGACGGGGCCGTAAAGGCCGCCAGCGTCGCCTCCAGCACGCCTGCGCACAATCCCCGCCAGCCGGCATGAGCCGCAGCAACCTCTTTCCCATCCTGCGAGCAGAACAAAACCGGCAGGCAATCCGCCGTCATTACCGCGCAAACCACGCCGGGCTGACGGGTATAAACGGCATCAGCCTGTAGGGAAGCGGGTGCTTCACCGGTAAGCGCAAGGACATTGACGCCGTGAACCTGCTCCAGCCAGACTGGCATAGCGGGCATTGACGCCAGCGTAACCAGACGCTCGCGATTGTGCTGCACCGCTGCGGCCCGATCGCCGACATGCGTCCCGAGGTTCAGCGAATCCCAGGGAGCATGGCTGACGCCATCACGGCGCGTGGTGCTACAGGCCCGCACGTTGGCGGGCGCATTCCATTCAGGCGTAAGCAGGCTCATTACCAGTCCAGCTGATCTTTAAATTCTTCGGTATCCGCTTTTAACGCCTCAATCAATTCGACCATGTCCTGCGGCAGCGGCGCATGCCATTCCATCTCAATACCGGTGACGGGATGATAAAGACGTAGCATGGTGGCGTGCAGCGCCTGACGATCGAATTTACGCAGCGTACCGATAAAATTCTCCGATGCGCCTTTTGGCGGACGCGGACGACCGCCATACAGCGGATCGCCCACCAGCGGATGGCTGATATGAGACATATGCACGCGGATCTGGTGAGTACGGCCCGTTTCGAGACGCAGACGCAGGCGCGTATGGGCACGGAAATGCTCCATAATGCGATAGTGCGTGGTAGCCGGTTTGCCCATTGGATGAACCGCCATATGCGTCCGCTTGGTCGAGTGACGGCTAATCGGCTCATTAACCGTGCCGCCCGCCGTCATCCTGCCAATTGCCACCGCTTCATACTCACGGGTGAATTCACGCAGCTGTAAAGATTCTACCAGGTGCGTCTGCGCAGGTACCGTTTTAGCCACCACCATCAGGCCAGTGGTGTCTTTGTCCAGACGGTGCACAATGCCCGCACGCGGCACATCTGCAATAGCCGGATAATGATAAAGCAGCGCGTTCAGCACCGTACCGTCGGGATTACCGGCGCCCGGATGCACCACCAGATCGCGTGGTTTGTTGATAACCAGAATATCGTCATCTTCATAAACGATGTTCAGCGGGATGTTTTGCGCTTCCCAGCGCGCTTCTTCTTCTATCTCCGCTTCGATAGCGATTTGTTCGCCACCGAGCAGTTTTTCTCTCGGTTTGTCGATGATTACGCCGTTGACGCTGATGCGTCGGTCGAGAATCCACTCTTTTATACGAGATCTTGAATAATCAGGGAACAATTCGGCCAAAGCCTGATCTAAGCGTTGTCCGAGTTGCGATTCGGAGACCGTTGCGTTGAGTTTTACTTGTTGTGCCATAAACAGCTTCTTCGTTAACGTTGGGTTTTCACGGCGATGCCGTTTAATATAATGTGCTATTGTACCTGGTCACTATCGGGAGCTACATGGACAGCTTCCTGAATAACACTCTGAGGATAATCAAATCGTCATGACGCGTATGAAATATCTGGTGGCTGCAGCCACGTTGAGCCTGGCATTAGCGGGTTGTTCCGGCTCGAAGGATACGGTGCCCGATAGCCCGCCTTCCGAGATCTATGCCACAGCCCAGCAAAAACTGCAGGACGGTAACTTTAAAGGAGCGATAACGCAACTGGAAGCGCTTGATAACCGCTATCCGTTCGGGCCTTACTCCCAGCAAGTTCAGCTGGACCTGATCTACGCTTACTATAAAAATGCCGATTTACCGCTGGCGCAGGCCGCGATCGACCGCTTTATGCGTCTGAATCCAACCCACCCGAATATCGATTACGTGATTTATATGCGTGGTCTGACGGATATGGCGCTTGATGACAGCGCGCTGCAGGGCTTTTTCGGTATCGATCGTTCCGATCGCGATCCTTCTCACGCGCGTGATGCCTTCCACGACTTCTCTCAGCTGCTGCGCGGTTACCCGAACAGTCAGTACGCGACGGACGCAAGAAAGCGCCTTATCTATCTGAAAGATCGTCTGGCGAAGTATGAGCTTTCCGTGGCGCAATTCTACACCAAGCGTGAAGCTTATGTCGCTGTTGTTAATCGCGTTGAGCAAATGATGAAAGATTATCCGGATACGCAGGCGACGCGCCAGGCGCTGCCGCTGATGGAAAATGCTTATCGTAAGATGCAGCTGACCGCAGAAGCGGACAAAGTAGCGAAACTTATCGCGGCCAATCAGGCTTAACATAAAAATGGCAGCGTTCGCGCTGCCCTTTTTTTCACCGGCGTCTGGCATATTACGCTGTTCCACCGGTAAGTTAACTTACCTATCATGCCTGTGAAAAAACCTCCCTACAAGCGCCTTCGCTACGATTACCAGCCTGCCTCACAAAATCTTCACTTTTGACAAAAAGTGACAAAATAAAGTGATACAAATCACGCATTACGCCCTTTTCCAGGATATGCTTACTCTACATTCGACGGAAATGATTAGAGGTAAGCACTATGGTTCTGAACATTACCAGCAAGCAAATGGACATCACCCCGGCTATCCGCCAACATGTCGAAGAGCGTCTCGCCAAACTGGAAAAATGGCAAACCCATCTGATTAATCCGCATATCGTGCTTTCCAAAGAGCCGAAAGAATACGTTGCCGATGCCACTATCAACACGCCGAACGGCCCGCTGATTGCCAGCGCCAAACATGATGATATGTATGCGGCCATCAACGAACTGATCAATAAGCTGGAGCGTCAGCTGAACAAGGTTCAGCACAAGGGCGAAGCGAAGCGCGCCCAGGCCAGCGTTAAAGATATAAGCGTTATCGATCAGGAACTGGATTAAAGTTAATAACGCGCCTGCGGGCGCGTTTTTTATTGTTCTAATAAAATGAAATAAAAGGATTTATTTTAATAGATGTCCACATATCGACCACATCGACCAAACCAGCCCCTTTTGACGGGGCTTTTTTTGATCTACACAGGTCTCCGGGTGGAATAATATTAATTTTTATACAGCCGGGATGGATACCAAATCCTTCCGTTTCAGTATGGGTTTTATGATAAATTGGCCATGTAGCCGATCGTATTTATCATAAGGAAAGGAGATTCAGGATGAGTCAAAGGTCAGAAATAATTGATGGCAAAAAAGCTGCCGTTTTCAATAGAGGCCTGGTTTATACGGAAGTGCTGGGCTGGGTAGATCTTGGACATGCTCAGGGTACAGATATAATTGAATTGCTAAGGAAAATACGACAGGGGGAAGCTTCCGGAAAAGAATTTTATGATGTGACTTACTCTCAGGGTATGACGTCTTCATATGGACTGGCTCGATCAGGAAAAGTAATGACGTGGCGCTTAAGACATGGTCGCCCTTACTCTGAACAAAAAAGTATCGCGCTGGCGATGATGATGGCTATAGCGAGACAGTTCGAAATATTTCAGAGTTCATTCCCTAATAACCTGGTCACTGATAGCGGATTTAGCGGTGAAGATCTGGTGTCCGATCTGCTGGGATTTTACCGCGTCGTATCCGATCAAAACATCTTCCCCATATTACGGCCGGTCAGTAAAGCAGAAGCTCTTAAGCGCTGGGATTATTATGGTAAAATCGGCAACTGGAAAAACGATACGTTCCAGCCTCTGCTGTTCCCCGACCCGGAAAAATTCCCTCATGCAAGGCCGCGCATGGGAGTACTGCCAAAGTTTATGCAAAACGTTACCCCATATAGCAACTTCTCATCAGGAAATGTGATCCGTTCCCGTAATGATAAAACATTTGTTGTTCTGGGAGCAGAGAATGGCAGGATGGGATTGTGAAGAAATTTATAGCGGTACTTGCTGTTGTGCTACTACTCTGCGGAATAGCGTTCGTTTTTATCTGGCCAGTTCTGAGAATGGAATTTGCCAGTAGTGCGCATTATACCGAGCAGGATAAACGCGAATATAAGTATTACACACCTGAATTATTGAAGAAAATGCCAAGAATTTCTAAAGATTATGAATTTCACTATACAAATATCAGTGGGCCCCAGGCTTTTGTATTTGGCATACATTTTAACGGTACAACCGAGACAAGTAGGATCCGTAAATACCTTATTTCTGAAGGATATATACCGCAAAAAGAATGCCAGGTTCAAGCTGAATGCTGGCGTTCTCCACGGAACAACGATGTCGTATCGTTATATAAACTGGTGGAATTTAATGAAGCTGGAGTTGAGATCTACCGCAGGCCTAACAAAAAATAGTAAGTGTAAGTATCCAGAGAAAAGCCAGCTCGCAGACTGGTTTTCTCTTTTCCCTGGTGCTGGTCACTCATGCCTTTCCCGCACCGTTGTAATAAATTTGTAGTAGCAGTCATCACACAGCGCATCGTCATTGGCCAACAGCCGTGCAAAAAAACGCCGCCTGAGCCCACACTCCTGGCAATATTTTAAGGCGATAAATTTTCTCATAGCACCAGGTCCTTTTCAGCTGACTGTTTTGCCACCAGCCCTGCCTTCTTGTTTTCCGATTTTTCTTTCTCATAACCAGGCCTGTTAACTTCGCTTAGCAATTGGGTGACGGCTGCAGAAACAGACTTACTGGCTATATTGCTGACGTTTCCGCCTTCATGCAGCACGATATTCCTGACCCCAAGCGGATGCCAGCGTCTGTATTTTTCAGGACGATCCTCAAACAAGGCCACCAGAGGGATCTGCAATGCCGATGCAAAATGTACGGGTGCGCTGTCCGCAGAAACAACAATATCCAGCTGCGTCATGGCCGCGATCAAATCGGCGACGGTTTGCGTAGAGACCCAGCGCGCTTTTTCATCTCTCCGCCATTTGGAAATACATTTATCCTGAGGTGAATGAAAAATAATAAACTCACATTTTCCGCTAAGCGCATCGGTTAATGCCTGCCATTTTTGCTCTGGCCATCGACGTTCCGCGCTATTGTTCGAAATGAATAAACCCACTCTGGCTCTGTTTTTTTCTCCCAGCTTTTGCTGCCAGTATAAAACCCGAGCCTGGCAGGGGAAAATTTGGGGATTCATCTGGTTAATATCCGGCGTGTTGACTTCCGGCATAAGACAGAAACCGGCAAGTGCTTCATGAATTAAAGGTCGGGCCAGCATATGCGCAGGTATACGATCGTCAAACTCCGTATCAGCGTTATGCCAGCGGCAGTCCGCAACGTTTAGCTGTCGGGCAAAGTTTATTGCATTTTTGTTCATCCCTCCGCTGGGGATGATAAGTAAATCAAACTTTATTTTCCGAAGCGAGAAAATTAACTTAACTCTATCCTTAAGGTAATTTAAAAATCCCGACCGCACATTTTTTTCATAGTTTTTAGAATAGACATAATGGTGCACCCTGGCTACGGCAGGGTTATTATCCAGAACGGGTGAGTTATATTTACTGGCAAGAACATGTATTTCCGCCTGCGGCCACCTTTGCTTTAACGCCCGCAAAAAAGGTGTAGTACAAATCATATCCCCTAAAAAATCGATGCGAATAACCAGGATCCGCTTTATATCATCCTTGTCCATAGACATGTCCTTACTGTAGGCACTTCTTCCATGAAAATAACATGTTAACCTTTGCTTCCCTTCATAGCAAATACCATAAGGAAGCGAGGGCATAATATCAGATACTCTTTACCATAAAAACAGGATAATAATCCAATTAACGTAGTCTCAATGTTAATATATAAAAATTTAATTAACAGAATTCATTATATTAACAGAGAATTTTCACAATAAATGATTATTCTAAATGCTACTCAGATTTTATATAAAATGTATCAGTACAAAATATTAACTATATTCAGTAAGGCTTTGGGTTGAGAGAGTAGAAAATGCCATGTGCTTATCTCAAACGTCAGCAGAAGGGCTGGGTGGACAGCCAACCTGCTCCCTGCCCGGCTACAGCTCATGCCTGGCGAAACGCTCTGCAATCCCCTTGAAGAGCCTTGCTCTTTCGCCCTATGCCAGCACTACCAGCCCTTTCGCCTGACGACACTTTGCCGCTCCGCCATCCGAAACGCGTTTTTTATTGACAGCATTAAATCGCTGCGGTTACTTTAACCTTCTGACAATCGTGGATACTCTGATGAAACAGCTGCCGTTCTTCTTCGCCTTCTTTTTTACCTTCCGTTGACCGGGAGGCAATTCGTCGTATAAGAAAGCATGCGAAGACGAATAACAAGGCCTCCCAACCGGGAGGCTTTTTTTTTATGAACATCTGACAGGTAGCCTATGACCACCGAAAATCCCCTGCTGGGCCTGCGCGAAAAAATCAGCGCGCTGGATGAACAACTGCTGAGCCTGCTGGCTAACCGTCGGGCGCTGGCGATTGAGGTTGCGAAGGCGAAAATGGCCACGCACCGCCCCGTACGCGATATCGATCGCGAGCGCGACCTGCTGGAACATCTGGTCACGCTGGGTAAAGCTCATCAGCTGGATGCGCACTACATCACCCGACTTTTTCAGCTGGTTATTGAAGATTCCGTGCTGACGCAGCAGGCGTTGCTGCAAAAGCATCTGAACCAGACCAGTGCGCAGTCGGCGCGTATCGCCTTCCTTGGCCCAAAAGGCTCTTATTCGCATCTTGCCTCACGTAACTATGCCGCTCGCCACTTCGATAGGTTTATTGAGTGCGGCTGTCTGAACTTCCGCGACATCTTTAATCAGGTGGAAACAGGCCAGGCCGACTACGCGGTATTGCCGATCGAAAACACCAGTTCCGGCTCGATCAATGAGGTGTACGATTTGCTGCAGCAGACCAGCCTTTCGCTGGTTGGCGAGATGACGCTCCCTATCGATCACTGCGTGCTGGTTACCGGCAGCACGGACTTGCAGCAGATAGAAACCGTTTACAGCCATCCTCAGCCTTTCCAGCAGTGCAGCGAGTTTATCCATCGCTATCCGCACTGGAAGATTGAATATACTGAAAGCACCGCGGCCGCGATGGAGCAGGTTGCAGCGCTGAATTCACCGAAGGTCGCAGCGCTGGGCAGCCAGGCGGGCGGCGAGCTGTATAACCTGCAGGTGCTTGAACGCAATCTGGCTAACCAGCAGCAGAATATCACCCGCTTTGTTATCCTCGCGCGCAAACCCATTGAGGTCACGCTTCAGGTTCCGGCCAAAACCACGTTAATTATGGCGACCGGACAGCAGGCTGGTGCATTGGTAGAAGCACTGTTGGTGCTGCGTCAGCATAATCTGGTGATGAGCAAACTGGAATCACGCCCGATTAACGGCAATCCATGGGAAGAGATGTTTTATATCGATTTTCAGGGTAACCTGCGCTCGGAAGAAGTACAGCAGGCGTTACGCGAACTGGCACCGATTACGCGTTCGCTGAAAGTGCTGGGCTGTTACCCAAGCGAAAACGTGCTGCCGGTCGACCCTTCCTGAGTACCGCCTCAGCCGCTTTCAGAGGCGGCTGAAACTTTTGGCCTATACCTCGCCTGGATCATTTACCTGCACCGCCCTGACGCTATATCATCGACTATATAACGTTTCTCAGGGAAATTTATGCGCAACTTTTTACGCTCCGCAGTGTTGCTTTCGCTTGGCCTGTTGGCCTTTTCCGCTTTTGCCGATCGTCAGGTTACCGATCAGCTGGGCCGCCAGGTCACGCTTCCCGATCGCGTCGATCGCGTCGTGGTCTTGCAGCATCAAACCCTCAATATTCTGGTAGAGCTGGATGCCACCAATACCCTTGTTGGCATCCTTGGCAACTGGAAGCAGCAGCTCGGCGACGGCTATTCGCGGCTGGCGCCGGAACTGACGCATCTGCCGACGCTGGGTGATTTAACTCATGTGGATGTAGAAAAGCTGGTTGCGCTACATCCGCAGGTGGTTTTTGTCACTAACTATGCGCCGCAGGAGATGATTGACCTGATCCAGAAGCTCGGCATCGCCGTTATCGCCATCTCGCTACGCGCCGATAACCAACAGCAAAACCGTCTGAATCCCGATCTGGCTGACGAAGAGCAGGCTTATAGTGAAGGATTAAAAGAAGGCGTTCGCCTGATTGGCGAGGTGGTAAACCACCAGCAGCAGGCCGAAACGCTGGTTAAAGCCACTTTCAATCAACGGCAGCAAACGGGCAACCGGTTACAGGCGATCCCTGCTTCGCAGCGCATTCGGGTCTATATGGCTAATCCCGACCTTACGACCTACGGCTCCGGCAAATATACCGGCCTGATGATGGCGCATGCCGGTGCGCTGAACGTCGCCGCCGCAGCGGTGAAAGGGTATAAGCAGGTTTCTATGGAGCAGATCCTCGCCTGGGATCCGCAGGTGATCTTCGTGCAGGATCGCTATCCGCAGGTGATCGACGAGATCAACCAGCAGCCCGCCTGGCAGGCTGTGGATGCCGTTAAGCATCATCGCGTTTATTTGATGCCTGAATATGCCAAGGCCTGGGGCTATCCGATGCCAGAAGCGCTGGCGCTGGGCGAATTATGGATGGCGAAAAAGCTTTACCCGGAAAAATTCCAGGATGTCGATATGCAGAAAAAAGCGGATACCTGGTATCAGCGCTTCTATCGTACCCACTATACGGGTAGCAACTGATGAGCCTTACCGTTCTGGCTGCCGGAAGCCTGCGCGCCGTGTGGCCGGCGCTGGCCTCAGCGTATGGTCAACCAATCAGGGTAGCGTTTGGCCCGGCCGGGCTACTGTGCGAGCGAATTAAGCAGGGCAAGCGCTGCGATCTCTTTTTATCGGCCAATCTGACGCATCCGCAATCTTTGATCGCGGCAGGTATCGCACTCGACAGCGCCGTCTTTGTCCACAATCAGCTCTGCCTGAGCGTGCCTGCTGCCCTGGCCGCGTCGAACAAAAGCTGGCTGGAGCTGCTAAGCCATCCGCACTTACGCGTCGCCACCTCTACGCCGTTAAGCGATCCATCCGGCGACTACGCCTGGCAGCTTTTCGATCGTATTGAACGTCGCTATGCGGGAGTGGGAACCGCGCTGAAACAGCGGGCGCTACGGCTGGTTGGCGGCCCATTCAGCCCGGCTGTTCCGGCTGGGGAACCGGCAGCGAATTGGGTGCTGAACGGCGATCGGGCGGATATTTTTATCGGCTATCAGAGCTATGCCGCGCGGCCCGGGATTAAAACTATTACTATCCCGCCGCCTTTCCATATCCGCGCAGACTATGCTTTTGCCCTGTGTCATGCAAAAGCACAGCCGCTGGCAGATTTCTTACTGAGCGCCGAGGCGCAGGGAATTTTAGCGAAAGACGGCTTTCTTCCGCTGGAGAAGAGAGCCTGAGGCGAGAATACAGGCCGCGATCGGGCCTGCATTTTATCCAAAGCCGTTATCGGCGGCTGTCGTTGGCCTGACGCAGCAGCGAACGACTTTCCAGCATAAAGCTCTGGGCGTAATCGCCAAACCAATGCTCTACGCGACGGAAACTGTCGACGAACGCCTGCTTGTCGCCCCGCTCCAGCAGCTGAATAGCCTCGCCGAAGCGCTGATAGTAACGTTTAATCAGCGCCAGATTATTTTCTGAGGACATGATGATGTCCGCATAGAGCTGAGGATCCTGCGCAAAGAGTCTGCCCACCATCGCCAGCTCCAGGCGGTAAATAGGCGATGAAAGCGCCAGCAGCTGCTCAAGATTCACGTTCTCTTCCGCCAGATGCAGGCCATAGGCAAAGGTGGCGAAGTGACGCAGCGCCTGAATAAAGGCCATGTTCTGATCATGCTCTACCGCGCTGATGCGGTGCAGACGTGCGCCCCAGACCTGGATCTGTTCCAGAAACCACTGATAGGCTTCCGGCTGACGGCCGTCGCACCAGACCACCACCTGTTTCGCCAGGCTACCGCTGTCCGGTCCGAACATCGGATGCAGCCCCAGCACCGGGCCGCTGTGCGCGGCCAGCATCGCCTGAAGCGGGCCGTTTTTCACCGAGGCGAGATCGACCAGGATGCAGTCTTCCGGCAGCGGCGGCAGATCGGCGATCGCTTTTTCCGTCAGGTGGATCGGCACGCTGATGATCACCATTCCCGCATCCGCCAGCAGGCTTTCCGCCTGCGCCCACTCCTCTTTATCCAGGATTTTCACCTGATAACCGGAAAGGGTCAGCATCTTTTCAAACAGCCGCCCCATTTTGCCCTTGCCGCCAACGATGACTACCGGTCGAAGCTGCGGATGCAGCGTTTTGAAGCCTTTATCGTTTTCACTGGCGTAGGATTCGCGCATAACGCGGCGCAGCACATCTTCGATCAGGTCTGGCGGCACGCCAAGCGTCTCCGCCTCTTTACGCCGTGACGCCAGCATGGAAGCTTCGCGCTCCGGCACGTAAATCGGCAGACCGTAGCGGCTTTTTACTTCGCCCACCTCGGCGACCAGACTCAGCCTTTTGGCCAGCAGATCGAGCAGGGCTTTGTCCACTTCATCAATTTGATCGCGCAGCGCGGTCAGTTCAGCCACCATAATTAACCCTCTTGCGACAGACGCGCCGCCAGTACTCCGTCCAGTTCCTGATGAATTGTTCGCAACAGCGTTTCGGTCGTTTCCCAGTTGATGCAGGCATCGGTCACGGAAACGCCGTAGCGCATGGCGCTTTTGGGCTGTTCGGACGACTGGCTGCCTTCGTGCAGATGGCTTTCCAGCATCAGGCCAATCACGGAACGGTTGCCGTCTCTGATTTGCGAGACGGCGGACTCGGCTACGCCGGACTGGCGACGGAAGTCTTTGTTAGAATTACCATGGCTGCAATCTATCATCAGCGCCGGACGGAGTCCCGCCTGAAGCATCTCTTTTTCACACTGCGCAACATCTTCCGGCCCGTAGTTTGGCTGTTTGCCGCCGCGCAGGATGACGTGGCCATCCGGATTGCCCTGGGTCTGCAACAGGCAGACCTGGCCGCTCTGGTTGATACCCACAAAGCGGTGCGGCATAGAGGCGGCGCGCATTGCGTTAATCGCCGTGCCCAGACTGCCGTCCGTGCCGTTTTTAAAGCCGACCGGCATAGAGAGGCCGGAAGCCATTTCCCGGTGCGTTTGCGACTCGGTAGTGCGTGCGCCGATGGCCGACCAGCTGAACAGATCGCCCAGGTATTGCGGACTGTTAGGATCCAGCGCTTCCGTTGCCAGCGGCAGCCCCATCTCGACCAGTTCAACCAGCAGCTGACGGGCGATATGCAGACCGGCTTCCATATCGAAAGAGTTATCCATGTAGGGATCGTTGATCAGCCCTTTCCAGCCAACGGTGGTGCGAGGCTTTTCAAAATAGACGCGCATCACGATATAGAGCTGGTCTTTGAGATCGTCAGAGAGCGCTTTCAGATGCCGCGCATAGTCCAGCGCTGCTTCGGTATCGTGGATCGAACAGGGGCCGCACACCACCAGCAAACGGTGATCTTTTCCGCTGATAATGTCTGAAATAGTCTGACGGGAAGCAGCGATCTGCGTCTGCTGCGCGTCGGTCAGGGGGAACTTGTTTTTCAGCTCCTGCGGCGTAATTAAAATCTGTTCGTCGGCGATATGAACGTTGTTCAGCGCATCTTTTTGCATGGTCGTCAGCTCTCTAGTGGTCCCGTCAGCCTGTCATCAAGGTTTGAATACTGTATCAGAAGCGGTACAAAACTCAATCTTCCTATGTACACTTTTATTACCACAAAAGATAAACAAGAAGAAAAACAAAAATAAATGATTTTTAATCAGATAGTTAATAAAAAAATAAGACCAGAAACCAAAACGCCTACATGTAAAGTTAAATTTACACCAATATATGCGTTAACCTTACGTCTACCCGATAACCTGAAGTAAAGGACGTCGTACGGCTATCAGCAGGTTAGCCATAGCTACTTTTATTGATTGATCTGTCGCTGTTGAAATGTTTATAAATAACCCTGGGATTTTATAAAGGCAGCGTCGCTTTAAAAACCTGCATCATCCGCCGTATTGCCTTAAGCCGCCGCTTTTTTCGGGCTTCTGTCTGCATTAATAACGCCGTATAAATATTAATAAGCCTGAAGGAAAAGCCATATGCAGGTGCTTTACCGCCCTTACCGTCACGACGACGCCATTGAATTTGCGCAAGCCGTGAATGCCTCACTGGATACGTTGCGTCCCTGGCTGCTCTGGGCGCATGAAGGTTTTAGTCCAGCAGAAGCTCGCCGCTGGTTTGCCGCTACCCACATGCTGCGTGAGACAGGCGAAGCCAACGAGCTGGGGCTTTTCGCCGGGGATGGCCGCTTGCTGGGCGGTGCCGGACTGCGCTATTCCAGCGATCAGAAAAATCTGTGCTCGATAGGCTACTGGGTACGCAGCAGCGAGCAGCGACAGGGCATCGCCAGCCAGGCCGTGCGTTATCTTCTCGATCTGGCGTGGCAGGATCAGGAAAAAGATACGGTAGAAATCCTGGCAGTGGCGGAAAATATGGCCAGCCGCCGCGTGGCGGAAAAATGCGGCGCAGCCTTTATGGGCATTAAGCATGGATTGATCGTGCTGGATAGTGGGCCGGCGGATACGGCCATTTACCGCTTTCATCGAACGCGCTGATTTTCTGAAAACCCGCAACCCTGTGCTTCGGGTTGTTTTATATTTCCATGACTCATCGGGCCGATACGCCTGACGGCTGCGCTCAATAGTCAAAAGCGTAAGCCAGATTGCTGGCTAACGTATAGCCTCTTTTTTCTGCAAACAGGAAACAACATGCACCAATCTGTCCGTCTTGCCCTGGTGGGCGATTTCCGTCCTGATGCCGTGGCGCACCAGGCCATCCCACCCGCTATCAAGCTTGCCGCCGACTCGCTCAATATTTCGGTAGAGGCAGAATGGTTGCCCACCCCAGAGATTACCTCGACTGACGTATTGCATAATTTTAATGCGATCTGGGTCGTGCCGGGCAGCCCTTATCAGCATGACCAGGGCGCTTTTATGGCTATCACCTGGGCGCGCGAAAACAATATCCCTTTTCTTGGTTCCTGCGGCGGTTTTCAGTATGCGCTTATTGAGTACGCGCGCAACGTGATGGGCTGGCAAGATGCGGCACATGCGGAAACGGATACGGAAGGCCGTATGGTGATTGCGCCGCTTAGCTGCTCGCTGGTTGAACAAACAGGCGACATCGTCATTGAACCCGGTTCGACGATAGCAAAAGCCTACGGCAAACTCAGCACGCATGAAGGCTATCATTGTAACTTTGGCGTTAACCCTGATTTCGGGAACGAACTGGCCGATTTTCCGCTGCGCATCAGCGCGAGAGATCGGCAAGGCGATGTGCGCGGCATAGAATTGCCCCATCACCGATTTTTTGTCGCTACGCTGTTTCAATCCGAACGGGCGTCGCTGCGTCATGCGCTTTCGCCGCTGGTCGTCGCTTTGCTTACGGAGGCCGGGCGCTAAATGAACGTTTATACATTTCCTAAAAGCCGCTCCTTGAGGGTGCTATGGACTCTGGAAGAGCTAAAATTAGATTACACCACTTCTCCGGTAGCGCTCTTTTCCACAGAACCAGCGGCCTCTTCTCCTCATCCCTTACATAAAGTGCCCGTACTGGAGGACGAAGGTAGCCTTATTTTTGAAACGGCAGCTATCTGCCAGTATCTGGGCGAAAAAAAAGGGGATGGGAAACTTTACCCGACGGATGCGCTGCAAAAAGCCAAAGTCAATGAGTGGCTCAGCTTTTCTCTGACAGACCTTGAATCGCCAGTCTGGTATTTGCTTAAACATAAATTTTTACTGCCCGAGGCTCTACGTTCGCCAGGAGTGATTGAGACAACTTTCCGTGACGCCAGCAAGACGCTTGACGCTATCCGTTTTTCAGCTGAACAAGAGTGGATTGCAGGTGAGCATTTTACGCTGGCCGATATTTTCTTCTCGCATACGCTGATGTGGGCGCAACTGTGCGCATTGCCGGTTAACGATAAATTGACCCGTTACGTAGCAAGATGTCAGCGACGGGAAGCGTTCAGCAAGGCGCTGGAGAGGAATAACCGCACGGCCTGACGCGTTACGGCAGGCAAAAAAAAGGGCCGGTCTTTCGACCGGCCCCCTGTTTCGTATTAACTTAGGATGCTGCTTTAGCGCCCAGACGTTCTTTGATACGTGCAGACTTACCGGTACGCTCACGCAGGTAGTACAGTTTGGCCTTACGTACGGCACCACGACGTTTAACAGCAATGCTGTCGATTACAGGTGAGTGAGTCTGGAATACACGCTCAACACCTTCGCCGTTAGAAATTTTACGAACGGTGAATGCAGAGTGCAGACCGCGGTTACGAATAGCGATAACCACGCCCTCGAATGCCTGCAGACGCTTCTTGGAGCCTTCAACAACCCATACTTTCACTTCCACGGAATCGCCCGGACGGAATGAAGGTACGTCCTGTTTCATCTGCTCTTGTTCGATTTGCTTGATAATGTTGCTCATAATTAAATCTCTTATCCTGGGTAAACTGATATTCAGGCGCCGCGGCTACTGCCCGGACTGCCCATCATCGTTATGTTGCCGTCTGAATTCCTTTTGGAACTCCTTCAGCAACTTTGCTTGCTCTTCAGTCAGAGCCAGGTTTTCCAGAAGTTCAGGTCTTCTTAGCCAGGTACGGCCCAGCGACTGTTTCAGGCGCCAGCGGCGAATTTCGGCATGGTTGCCCGACAGCAGAACTGGCGGGAACCTCCATCCCTTCTAACACTTCAGGTCGGGTGTAGTGCGGACAGTCCAGCAGCCCCTCGGAAAACGAATCTTCCTCGGCGGACGCCTGCTTGCCCAGTACGCCAGGTATAAACCGGGCGACCGAATCAATCAGCGTCATTGCCGGCAGTTCCCCACCGCTGAGCACGTAATCCCCGATCGACCACTCTTCATCGATTTCGGTTTGGATGACGCGCTCATCAATCCCTTCATAGCGACCACACACCAGAATTAACTTCTCGCTGGTCGCCAGCTCGCAAACCCCCACTTGATCGAGTTTGCGTCCCTGAGGTGAAAGATAAATCACCTTAGCGCCTTCTCCTGCCGCCGCTTTTGCTGCGTGGATGGCATCCCGTAAGGGCTGAACCATCATTAGCATTCCCGGTCCGCCGCCGTAAGGACGATCGTCCACGGTACGGTGCCGGTCATGAGTGAAGTCGCGAGGACTCCAGCTCTGAATGCTGAGCAGGCCATTTTTTACTGCCCGGCCAGTTACTCCGTATTCGGTAATTGCGCTAAACATCTCAGGGAACAGGCTGATTATGCCAATCCACATCGACTGCGCCGGAGTGTTACCGTCTTGTCCGGAGCTCAAAAACCAGGATCCCAATCTACTTCGATGGTGCCGGTAGTGAGATCGACATTCTTGATAACCTGTCCATCAAGGAACGGAATCAGCCGCTCCTTCGCACCAAACGCATCCTTCAGGTTTGCCTTCACGACGAGAACGTCGTTTGAACCGGTTTCCATCATATCAATGACTTTGCCCAGCTCGTATCCTTGCGTGGTTACTACCTGGCAGCCCATCAGGTCTTTCCAGTAATAGTCACCGCTTTCCAGAGGAGGCAGCTGCTCCGCGTCTACCACAATTTCGCAATTGGTGAGTAACGTGGCCGCATCACGATCGTCAATGCCTTTGACTTTGATGATCATGTCCTGATTGTGGCGCTTCCAGCCTTCCAGCTCGATAAGCTGCCATTGACCCGCCCGCTGGATAAACCAGGGTTGGTAGTCAAAAATGCTTTCAGCATCTTCGGTGGAGGAAAACACTTTGAGCCAACCACGAATACCGTAGGCCGACCCCATCTTTCCCAGAGTTAACGGGTTAGCGGGCGGCTGGGCGGTGAGTTGCTTGCTCATGTTGACCACCGTGACAGATTAAGCTGCTTTCTTAGCTTCTTTGATCAGCGCGTTAACGCGATCAGAGAGAGTAGCGCCCTGGCCAACCCAGTGCTCAATGCGGTCCAGATCCAGACGCAGTGCTTCAGCCTGACCAGAAGCGATCGGGTTGAAGAAACCAACGCGCTCGATGAAGCGGCCGTTGCGAGCGTTGCGGCTGTCAGTGACAACTACCTGATAAAACGGACGCTTTTTAGCGCCGTGACGTGCCAAACGAATTGTTACCATAACATCCTCTTTAGTTAATAAAACAACCGGGCCCCATTGAGGGAACGGGGCCCGGGTGCAATATAAAAAGCCCGAAAATTTTACTCATTTTGGCGTAAAAAGCAATCTAATTCGCCTGAGCGCTTTTCCGACTCGATTAACGGCCCGGGAAGCCCGGCGGCATCATACCTTTCATGCCGCGCATCATCTTCGCCATTCCGCCCTTCTTCATCTTTTTCATCATGCGCTGCATGTCGTCAAACTGCTTAAGCAAACGGTTGACGTCCTGCACCTGCATACCGGAACCCGTCGCGATACGACGCTTGCGGGACCCTTTGATAATTTCCGGCTTCTCGCGCTCTTTGCGCGTCATGGAGTTGATCATCGCCTCCATGCGCACCAGCACTTTGTCATCCATCTGCGATTTAACGTTGTCCGGCAGCTGGCCCATGCCCGGCAGTTTGCCCATCAGGCTGGCCATGCCGCCCATGTTGCGCATCTGCTTGAGCTGCTCCAGGAAGTCGTTGAGATCGAAGCCGTCGCCTTTTTTCAGCTTGCTGGCGAGTTTCTCTGCCTGCGCGCGGTCGACTTTGCTTTCGATATCTTCAATCAGTGACAGGACGTCGCCCATGCCCAGAATACGGGAAGCGATACGATCCGGATAGAACGGCTCCAGCGCCTCGGTTTTTTCGCCGACGCCCATAAACTTAATCGGCTTGCCGGTGATATGACGGATAGAAAGCGCCGCACCGCCGCGCGCATCACCATCAACCTTGGTCAGGATAACGCCGGTCAGCGGCAGCGCTTCGTTAAAGGCTTTCGCCGTGTTTGCCGCATCCTGACCGGTCATGGCGTCGACCACAAACAGCGTTTCCACCGGATTAATGGCGGAGTGGACCTGTTTGATCTCGTCCATCATCGCTTCGTCAACGTGCAGACGACCGGCGGTATCCACCAGCAGCACGTCGTAGAACTTCAGTTTTGCCTGCTGAAGCGCGTTCTTAACGATGTCGACCGGCTTCTGGCTCAGGTCGGACGGACAGAAATCGACGCCAACCTGCTCCGCCAGGGTTTCCAGCTGTTTGATCGCCGCCGGGCGATAGACGTCGGCAGACACCACCAGCACTTTCTTCTTGTGCTTCTCGCGCAGGAATTTACCCAGCTTGCCGACGCTGGTGGTTTTACCCGCACCCTGCAAGCCCGCCATCAGCACCACGGCCGGTGGCTGAGCGGCCAGATTGAGCGTGTTGTTCTCGGCGCCCATGGCGGCAACCAGCTCATTCTGAACGATCTTCACAAATTCCTGACCCGGCGTCAGGCTCTTGTTGACGTCGTGACCCACGGCGCGCTCTTTAACGCGGCCGATAAAGTCACGCACTACCGGCAGCGCAACGTCTGCCTCAAGCAGCGCCATGCGCACTTCGCGCAGGGTGTCCTTAATGTTGTCTTCTGTCAGCCGTCCACGGCCACTGATATTGCGCAGGGTCTGCGACAATCTGTCGGTTAAATTATCAAACATCGTCTCTCGCTCAACGTAATGAGAGGTCGCCAGGCGACACAATGGCGCAGATTATAACATGAAGACGCGGCGATCTCAGCCATCCGCGTTGAGATCGTTTGGAGCCAGCGGCCGCTGGCGCTATACTGCTTTTTTTCATAGCCTTGCCGGTACCACCTATGTCCGTTTTTGCGATCCTGGCGCTGCTCGCCTACTCTTTCAGCCTTGCCCTGATTATTCCCAGCCTGCTGCGCAAGCAGAGCGCGTGGCGAGGCATGGCCGTTATCTCCGCCGTCGTCGCGCTGGTGTGTCATGGCGTCGCGCTGGAACAGCGTATTTTCACAGCGGAAGGCGGTCAGAACCTTAGCCTGTTGAATATCGGATCGCTGGTCAGCCTGCTGATCTGCGCCATTATGACCATCGTGGCCTCGCGCAATCGCGGCTGGATCCTGCTGCCTTTGGTCTACAGCTTCGCGCTGATCAACCTGGCTTTCGCCACCTTTGTGCCCAACGCGTTTATCACGCATCTGGAAACCACGCCCGGCATGATGGTGCACATCGGGCTGGCGCTGTTTGCCTATGCTACGCTAATGATTGCGGCGCTTTATGCGCTACAGCTGGCGTGGATAGACTGGCTGCTGAAAAACAAAAAGCTGGCTTTCAGCAAGGACATTCCGCCGCTGATGACCATCGAGCGCAAAATGTTCCATATCACTCAGATCGGGGTAGTGTTGCTGACGCTGGTGCTGTGTACCGGTCTGTTTTATATGCAGGATCTGTTCAGCCGTGAAAACGTGGATAAAGCCGTGCTGTCGATTCTGGCCTGGTTTGTCTATATCGTTTTGCTCTGGGGTCACTATCATGAAGGGTGGCGCGGTCGCCGCGTGGCCTGGTTCAATTTCGGCGGCGCGTTCCTGCTGACCATGGCCTATTTCGGCAGCCGTATGCTGCAACACTTTTTGTCCTCCTGATCCTCCACTACAAGGAATTCCCTCGTTGGAACAAGTTTCAACCACCACGCTGATTATTATTCTTTTCGTTATGGTGCTGGTGTCGGCGTGGTTTGCCGGCTCCGAAACCGGCATGATGACGCTCAACCGCTATAAGCTGCGCCATCAGGCTAAAAACGGCGATCGCGCCGCCCGTCGGGTAGAGAAACTGCTGCGTCGCCCCGATCGCCTGCTCAGCCTGGTGCTGATCGGCAACAACCTCGTTAATATCCTCGCCTCCGCGCTGGCAACCATCGTCGGGATGCGCCTGCACGGCGATGAAGGCGTAGCCATCGCTACCGGCATCCTGACTTTTGTGGTGCTGGTGTTTGCGGAAGTACTGCCGAAAACCGTTGCCGCGCTTTATCCTGAAAAAGTCGCTTTCCCCAGCAGCCTGCTGTTAGGCCCGCTGCAAATCATCATGATGCCGCTGGTCTGGCTGCTGAATACCATTACCCGCGTGCTGATGCGGATGGTCGGCATGAAAACCGACAGCGCCGCCACCTCCGCGCTGAGCAAAGAAGAGCTGCGCACCATCGTGTATGAATCGCGCACGCTGATGTCGCATCGCAATCAGGATATGCTGCTGTCCGTGCTGGATCTGGAAAAAGTGAACGTTGACGACATTATGGTGCCGCGCAATGAAATTGTGGGCATTAATATCAACGATGACTGGAAATCCATCGTGCGGCAGCTGACGCACTCGCCGCATGGCCGCATCGTGCTCTATCGCGATTCGCTGGACGATACCATCAGTATGCTGCGCGTGCGGGAAGCCTACCGCCTGATGACCGAGAAAAAAGAGTTCACCAAAGAAGTCATGCTGCGCGCGGCGGATGAGATTTACTACGTGCCGGAAGGCACGCCGCTGAACATCCAGCTGGTGAAGTTCCAGCGCAATAAGAAGAAAGTAGGTCTGGTTGTTGATGAATATGGCGATATTAAAGGCCTGATCACCATTGAAGACATTCTGGAAGAGATAGTCGGCGATTTCACCACCTCCATGTCCCCGACGCTGGCGGAAGAAGTGATGCCACAGAATGACGGCTCGGTGCTGATTGAAGGCAGCGCTAACGTGCGCGAGCTGAACAAGGCCTTTAACTGGCAGCTGCCGGAAGAGGAAGCGCGTACGGTTAACGGCATGATTCTGGAAGTGCTGGAAGATATTCCGCTGCCCAACACTACGGTGCATATCGGTCACTATGCGATCGATATCCTCGACGTGCAGGAGAATATGATTAAACAGGTTCGCGTTACGCCGCAAAAGCCGCTGAAGGAGTCGGTGGGTTCCTGATAGCTATCCCCTGCCGCCATGGGATAAACAACCGGGTTTCTGCAAGGGAAGCCCGGTTAACTGACTAGATGTGCAGTTCCTGCAGTTTATCCTGCGGCAGTGCCAGCTCGTCGTTGTGGTTCACGCCGATATCATGCTCAATGATGTGACGCGCGATATCCTGCGCTTCATCCAGAGAGTGCATTTCATAGGTGCCGCACTGGTACTCGTTCAGCTCAGGAATTTTGCGCTGATCGGTCACTTTCAGCACGTCCTGCATCGCGGCTTTCCAGGCTTTCGCCACGCGCTGCTCGTCCGGCGTGCCAATCAGGCTCATATAGAAACCGGTGCGGCAGCCCATTGGCGAGATATCGATGATTTCAACGCCGTCGCCGTTCAGATGGTTACGCATAAAACCGGCAAACAGATGTTCCAGCGTGTGGATACCGCGCTCCGGCATCACTTCTTTGTTTGGCCGGCAGAAGCGCAGATCGAAAACGGTAATGGTATCGCCGTGCGGCGTGTTCATGGTTTTCGCTACGCGAACCGCAGGCGCCGCCATGATGGTATGATCGACGGTAAAGCTATCCAGCAATGGCATATGGTTACCTCTGATAAATTTATTTTCGCAGTGATGAAACTTTCTCTGTCGACTCGTGGTCTGAATCTATGAAAGACGCGCATTTTGTTATCATCATCCCTGACAACAGAGATGTTAATTTGGCCACATTGATGTGGCCTTTTTCTTTTGCGTTAGCTTCGGCTTTTCAGAAAGTCTTCAAAGCTAAGCGTATCACTTTCTTCGATTTCCTGCTGGCTAACGTTTGAACGGATAGCCTCCTGCTCAAAGTCGCTCTCCGTCAGGATCTCCAGCTGCTCGTTCGCCAACTGAGCATGATACTGCTCTGCCAGCGCCAGGCCCGTACCGGCCAGCCCGTTTTCTTTCAGCGCTGTCAAAAAACGCGCCGAATAGGTCAGGTCAGGATCGTCAAACGAGGCGGCCAGACGGTCACAGGCGGCCTGATAATGGCGATCGCCCTGCTGACGATCGAGCGTTTCCGCCACGCGCTGCAGATCTTTAAACAGGTTTTTGCCGACTTCCGCCAGCGGGAACTGCGCTTCTTCGCAACCGATACCCAGCATCAGGCCCGGCTTGCGCCCTTCCAGAATGACCCGGTTCCAGTTGGCGCGCGTGCAGAGCAGCTCTTCGCTACTCATTTCCGGCGCGTCGGCCAGCGTACACCAGATCAGGAACAGATCGAGGAAGCGCACCTGATTTTCATCCACGCCTGTCGGCGAGAACGGGTTAATATCCAGCGAGCGCACTTCAATGTACTCGATGCCGCCGCGCAGCAGCGCATCGGAGGGATTTTCGCCGGAGCGCGTAACGCGTTTCGGGCGGATCGGCGCATACAGCTCGTTTTCAATCTGCAACACGTTAGTGTTGAGCTGCAGCCAGTTGCCCTGCTCATCCTTCACGCCCATACGCGCGTACTCTTCCGAAGGCGTTTTAATCGCCGCCTTCAGCGCTTTGACATAGTCAGGAAGATTATTGAAGGTGATGCCCAGTCCGCTCTGCGATTTATTGGTATAACCCAGGTCACTCAGGCGCAAAGAGGTAGCGTAAGGCAGATAGAGCAGACCATTTTCGGTACGCTCAAACGGTAAGTCCGTCTCTTTCCCCTGCAGGAAAGAAGAACAAACGGCCGGCGAAGCGCCAAACAGATAGGGAATGATCCAGCCAAAGCGATAGTAGTTACGGATCAGGCGCAGATAGCCTTCCGAGATCGCGTCGGTGCTGCTCTGCCCTTCTTTGCCATCCGTCCAGGCCTGCCAGAAAGAGAGCGGCAGCGAGAAGTTATAGTGCACGCCGGAAATGACCTGCATCAGCGCGCCATAGCGGTTCTTCAGGCCCTGCCGATAGAGCGTTTTCATCTGCCCGATATTGGAGCGCCCGTACTGCGCCAGCTCTATTTTATCGCTGTCGTCGATCAGGCACGGCATACTCATTGGCCACATCCGCTCCGCGCCGAGATCGCGTGAGACGTGACGATGAATATCGCGCAGAAAAGCCAGCAGATGATCGATGTCACGATCTACCGGCGTAATAAATTCCAGCAGCGTTTCAGCAAAATCAGTGGTAATCCACTTATGGGTCAAGGCTGAACCCAGCGATTTAGGGTGTCCGCTGGTGGCCAGATGGCCATCAGGTTTAACACGCAGCGTTTCGCGTTCAATGCCGCGACCAATACCTTTCATTGCCTCAGGGTGAGCTTCCAGCCAGGAAAGCGCCTGTGATACGTCCGGGATCAAATTGACCTCCCGCTTGGGGAAAAATTTATTATTGTTCAGCATAATGTTAATCATGATAGCGACGCTTAGCGAATCACTGCCACCATTCCATGCCCTGTAATGTTGCGAAAGCCAGCACGCCATAGCGCAACGTCTTGCCCACGGCGAGCCAGAGCGCAACCGGAAGCCAGGCGAAGCGAAGCCAACCCGCGAGAACGCAAAGCAGATCGCCAATAACCGGCAACCAGCTAAGAAGTAACGCAGCAGGCCCCCAGCGGTGCAGCCACGCTGTTGCTGTGTTATGCCATCGCCCCTGCTGTTTTAGCGGCAGACAGCGGCCGATGATAACGTTGGTTAAACCGCCGAGGGTATTCCCCAGGGCAGCAATGCCGGTCACGCCGAGCGCGGAAGCTTTTCCCGACAGCAGCAGCGAAACCAGCAGCACTTCTGAGTTTCCCGGCAGCAGCGTGGCGCTCAGGAAACCGCTGACAAACATTGAACCGTATAGCCAGTCGCTCACAGACGCCTGACGTCGACAAAAGCCATGCCTGCCGCCTGCGCGGCCTGAATACCGAAATCGGCGTCTTCAAACACGATACAGCGCTCAGGCGCAACACCGATTAATTCGGCGCAGCGCAGAAACGTATCCGGTTCCGGCTTATGACGCTTAACGTCATCAGCACCAACAACCGCGTCAAAATAGTCGCGAAGCCCTAAATGTTGCAGCAGCGCTTCGGCTACGGCGTGCTCGCTGCCGGTACCGACCGCCATAGGCCGTTTACCGCGGTAAGCTTTAACGACGTCAACCAGCGGCAGCGGCTGGACGCTATCGAAAAGCATCTCTTTCAGCGCCGCGGTTTTTTCTGCGGCCAGCTGATGGGGATCCAGGCTGCTCTGATAGCTGTTGATGATAGCTTCCGCTATCCGCCACGTTGGCGAGCCGTTCAGCTTAATCAGCGACAGGTCGTCAAAGCGCATATCGTAGCGCGCCAGAACGGTTCGCCAGGCTTTACGATGCGTAGGTTCCGTATCCAGAATCGTGCCGTCCATATCAAATATCAAGCCGTCATAACTGTCGTACACGGAAGCCTCCGTCCCTGAATCAACGAACGTTTACTTTAGCGTAAAGCACCGAACTTGTCGCTGTCAGCTTGGATCCGCAAATGCCTTGAAACATATAGGGTTTTTTATTATCAGATTATATCCTTGTTAACAGATAGCCTTAATTGAGGCCAAAAAGCACAAAAGTGTAACTATGGAACCTACTCTGGACCGGCAATTAACGGGGGTATATAACGGCAAAAGCAGAAAGTGAGGAAATGTATATTATAAAGCGGCGTGATAATTTCGCCTTGTTAAGGCAGCAAGTATGAGGATACGGAAAGGGTATTGGAAAAGCATCAGGCAGGTTTTTTACAATTCGATCGTAAAGGGTTGCTGTAGCATCAGCGCTATAAGCTTTATACGGTATGGCTGTTCAGAATGGCTATGAGTTGGAATAACAGAAGATGAGGATAATGCGGCTTGCGCTTCGGGTCATTGCTAAGCGTTTTTACTCTTCCTGTACAAGCTGCAAGCTTTTCACAGTATGTCAGTAAAGGTGTTACGACGAGGTATTCAGAAGATGGTGCATCCGGGAGGATGATTCGGCTGGCGCCTCACCCTTACGGGCCGTTGCTAAAGCAACGTTATCATCCCTTGTGCTGGCGGTAACTGCTTGCGCTATGCGAGTACGTTATTGCGACCAGATTTGCAATATATGGTGCATCCGGGAGGATGATTCGGCTTACGCCTCACCCTTCGGGCCATCGCTTAGCGATGTTATCCTCCCTGTACACGCTGCAACCTTTTCACAGTATGTCAGTTAAGATATTGCTGCCGCATTACTAAAATATGGTGCATCCGGGAGGATTCGAACCTCCGACCGCTCGGTTCGTAGCCGAGTACTCTATCCAGCTGAGCTACGGATGCATTGAGGAAAGCTAAAGATACTGCCTGGTACAACTGAATAGGGTGCATCCGGGAGGATGATCCGGCTTACGCCTCACCCTTCGGGCCATCGCTTAGCGATGTTATCCTCCCTGTACACGCTGCAAGCTTTTCACAGTATGTCAGTTAAGATATTGCTGCCACATTACTAAAATATGGTGCATCCGGGAGGATGATTCGGCTGGCGCCTCACCCTTACGGGCCGTTGCTAAAGCAACGTTATCATCCCTTGTGCTGGCGGTAACTGCTTGCGCTATGCCAGTACGTTATTGCGACCAGATTTGCAAAATATGGTGCATCCGGGAGGATTCGAACCTCCGACCGCTCGGTTCGTAGCCGAGTACTCTATCCAGCTGAGCTACGGATGCATTGAGAAACAGTGGGGAGATAACGCGACAAACCTGAGGAGATACAGAAGAAACTGACAGACGTTTAAATCTTTTCATTTCTCAGAAGAGGCTACTGCCGACTTCTACAAAATATGGTGCATCCGGGAGGATTCGAACCTCCGACCGCTCGGTTCGTAGCCGAGTACTCTATCCAGCTGAGCTACGGATGCATAACAAATTCTGGTATAACGCAGGGGTGCTGACGACTCACCTTGATACAGGCTGCTAACGCTGTATCGGTACTACTTAAACAAAGCGGCGACTTGCTAAGCCACTTTATAAAATATGGTGCATCCAGGAGGATGATTCGGCTTACGCCTCACCCTTACGGGCCGTTGCTAAAGCAACGTTATCATCCCTTGTGCTGGCGGCTAATACTTACTGCTTTGCCAGAACACAATGGCTGCAACACTTCTTAAATATGGTGCATCCGGGAGGATTCGAACCTCCGACCGCTCGGTTCGTAGCCGAGTACTCTATCCAGCTGAGCTACGGATGCAAATGGCGGTGAGGCGGGGATTCGAACCCCGGATGCAGCTTTTGACCGCATACTCCCTTAGCAGGGGAGCGCCTTCAGCCTCTCGGCCACCTCACCATACGCGCTCTTATCGAGCTGTGCTTCTGAACTTGTTTCTGCTCATCGGCACTGCGTGGCGCACATATTACTTTCTGGGCCTTATAAGTCAAACATATTTTTTCACTCTCGCGTTTGATTGCGCATTTCCCAGCCAAAATGAGTATTTGGAAAGCAAAAAGAGTGATTTATCAACAATAATCGGCCCTTTCACAGCAAGGAAGTGTGTACAGGCCCGAAGAGATACAGCGAAAGAAAAACAAAGAAAGGCGGGAAAGAAGGACAAAACCGGTAGCGCCTCGCCTGGGCGGCAAGGCGCTGGATCCGTTAGTAACTCGTTTGCTGAGTTTTTTCGGCCTGAATACGCTGATAAATCTCTTCGCGATGAACCGAAACTTCTTTAGGGGCATTCACACCGATGCGAACCTGATTCCCTTTTACTCCCAGCACCGTTACAGTCACCTCATCACCGATCATGAGGGTTTCACCAACTCGACGAGTTAGAATAAGCATTCTTTGCTCCTTGAAAGATTAAAAGAGTCGGGTTAACTGTCGCCCGGCATTATCCATCATATAACGCTAAATATAGACTATGACAAATGCACAACAAGTGCATCATCACGGTAATACATTCTGCTGATACTTAGTTTAGCCGAAATACACACCATCAACCTGACTTTGTGTTTTTTGCGATAACATCTGACAGAATGACGCGGTGAAGCCCTGCCCCACCGCGCTTTCCGGGATGCCTTTTTATAGTGTTACAGTTTTGCCGCCACCCAGCTTTCAACACCGGCCAGAGCCCCTGGTAGTGCTCCGGCATCGGTGCCGCCGGCCTGAGCCATATCCGGGCGGCCGCCGCCCTTACCGCCAACCTGCTGAGCCAGCTCGCCCACCAGCTCGCCGGCTTTCACGCGATCGGTTACATCTTTGGTTACGCCGGCAATCAGCGAAACCTTTCCTTCCGCAACGGTAGCCAGCACGATAACGGCTGACTTCAGCTGGTTCTTCAGATCGTCCACCATCGTACGCAGCATTTTCGGCTCGACGTTAGTCAACTCGCTTACCAGCAGCTTAACGCCCTTGACGTCGATAGCTTTACTGCTGAGAGAAGCGCTCTCCTGCGCGGCCTGCTGATCTTTCAGCTGCTGCAGTTCTTTTTCCAGCGCGCGGACGTTATCCATCAGGCCACGCACTTTTTCATTCAGATTGCTGCTGTTGGCTTTCACCAGGTGAGCGATCTCCTGCAGCTGCTCGCTCTGGGCATACATCTGCTTTAACGCGCCTTCGCCCGTCACCGCTTCAATACGGCGAATACCTGCCGCCGTACCGGCTTCAGAGGTGATGCGGAACAGGCCGATATCGCCCGTGCGGCTGGCGTGCGTGCCGCCGCAAAGTTCGGTAGAGAAATCGCCCATCGTCAGCACGCGGACGCGATCGTCATATTTTTCGCCAAACAGCGCCATCGCGCCCAGCGCTTTCGCTTTTTCCAGCTCCATCACGTTGGTGTCGACCGCCAGGTTACGGCGGATCTGTGCGTTGACGATTTCCTCAACCTGACGGATTTCCTGCGGCTTCATCGCTTCAGAATGGGAGAAGTCGAAGCGCAGATATTTATCGTTTACCAGTGAGCCTTTCTGTGCCACATGATGGCCCAGAACCTGACGTAGCGCAGCGTGTAACAGGTGCGTCGCTGAGTGATTCAGACGAATACGCGCGCGACGCTCTTCGTCCACGTGCGCGGCCAGACGATCGCCGACCCGCAGCTGACCGGAAGCCAGCTTGCCGATATGACCAATCGCCTGCGCATATTTTTGCGTGTCGGTAACGGTGAACACCGCGTCGTTGTTACGCAGCTCGCCGGTATCGCCTACCTGGCCGCCTGATTCGCCGTAGAATGGCGTTTCATCCAGCACGATAACGCCTTCCTGACCGGCGGCGATCGCATTTGCAGGCTGACCGTCCACAAAGATAGCGGTAACGGTCGCGCTCAGCTCAAGCTGGTCATAACCTTTGAAGGTCGAGGCTTCATCAATGCGGATAACGTTGCTGTAGTCCGCGCCAAAGCCACTGGCTTCACGAGCACGCTGACGCTGCTGCTCCATCGCTTTCTCGAAGCCCGCTTCGTCAATTTTCAGATTACGCTCGCGACAGACGTCGGCGGTTAAATCGACCGGGAAGCCAAAGGTGTCATACAGGCGGAAAACGGTTTCGCCGTCCAGCGTGTCGCCCTGCAGCTTCTCCAGCTCTTCGTCCAGCAGCGCCAGACCGCGCTCCAGCGTTTTCGCAAACTGCTCTTCTTCGGTTTTCAGCACCTGCTCAACCTGAGCCTGCTGCTTCGCCAGCTCTTCGCCCGCTGCGCCCATAACGTCAATCAGCGGCGCTACCAGTTTCCAGAAGAAGGACCCCTGCGCGCCCAGCATGTTGCCGTGACGAATAGCGCGGCGAATAATGCGGCGCAGCACGTAGCCGCGGTTTTCGTTGGATGGGATCACGCCATCGCAAATCAGGAAAGCGCAGGAACGGATATGGTCGGCAATGACGCGCAGTGATTTGCTGCTCAGATCGGTGGCACCAGTCGCTTCTGCAACAGCCTTGATCAGCTTCTGGAACAGATCGATTTCGTAGTTGGAGTTAACGTGCTGCAACACGGCGGAGATACGCTCCAGGCCCATACCGGTATCGACGGAAGGCTTCGGCAGCGGCAGCATGGTGCCGTCAGGCTGACGGTTGAACTGCATAAAGACGATGTTCCAGATCTCAATAAAGCGATCGCCGTCTTCCTCCGGACTGCCCGGCGGGCCGCCCCAGATATGGTCGCCGTGGTCAAAGAAGATTTCGCTGCACGGGCCGCACGGGCCGGTGTCGCCCATCTGCCAGAAGTTATCAGAGGCGTAAGCACCGCCCTTGTTATCGCCGATGCGGATAATACGCTCACGCGGCACGCCGATTTCATCTGCCCAGATATTGAAGGCTTCATCATCGGTTTCGTAGACGGTAACCCACAGCTTCTCTTTCGGCAGGTTAAACCACTGCGCGCTGGTCAGCAGCTCCCACGCAAAACCGATAGCTTCGCGTTTGAAATAGTCGCCGAAGCTGAAGTTGCCCAGCATTTCAAAGAAGGTATGGTGACGGGCGGTATAGCCAACGTTTTCCAGGTCATTATGTTTACCGCCTGCGCGCACGCAGCGCTGCGAGGTGGTTGCGCGCGAGTAGCTGCGCTTGTCCTGGCCCAGGAAAACGTCTTTGAACTGGTTCATCCCGGCGTTGGTAAACAGCAGCGTCGGGTCATTAGTCGGGACGAGGGAGCTACTGGCTACAACCTGATGTCCCTTGCTATGGAAAAAGTCGAGAAACGCCTGGCGAATCTCCGCAGTGCTCTTGCTCATAATTGTCCTGGAATCACGCTAACGAACGTTTCGTGGGTTTAAACCTGCCGTAAGGCTAAGCAACACACGAACAAAAAGTGGTGAATAAGATAAATTTTCTTCGGTGCGAAGTAAAATCCCATTGGCGCTCAATCTTCAAAATTTGAAAAAACGCTGCGGATATCTTCGGAAAAGAAGCCTTTAGTCATTAAATAGCGCTGCACTTTGGCTTTTTCCTTCCATTCGGTCGGCAGCGGCAGGCCAAACTTCCGCTCCGCCGAGTCGAACGCCATTTGCTGCCAGTCAATTTCCGTTTTGGCCAGCGTTTCATCGATCAGCGGCTTCGCCACGCCCTTCTGCCCCAGCTCCATACGGATGCGCTGCGGGCCGTAGCCCTTACGGCTGCGGCTGGCGACAAAGCGCTCCGCAAAGCGGGCATCGTCCAGATAATTGCTTTCATAACACCAGGCGACGACCCGATCGATTTGCTCTGGCGTAACGGATTCAGGCTGCTGCGCCTGCGTTTTAGCATACATCGCGGCCCGCTCTGCAGAGAGCGAAAGCTTGCGACGAAATTCCGCCTCGCTGTGATCGCGCATGGCCAGAATGCGCATGGCCCTATCTAACAGGCGGGTAAACTGGCTTCGTTCGGTGGCGTCAGACATCTTGCTCCGGTTATGCAAAAAATTAACTCATGGTAAGGGTAGCGAGGAACCGCAAAAGAAACAAAGCGCTTTGGCTAATGTGTGGAGAAAGGCGGCAAAGGCGATTTGTAAGCGGGAAACAGGTGATACAAGGCGTTTCGTAACGCTAAAACAGGTAGCGCCAGGCGGCTCGCCCCCTGAAACAAGTTAGTTCGTACGTTAAAAGCAGGCGCCGCCGGGCGGCTCGTACACTGAAAAAAATTGATACAAGGTGATTCGTACGCTGAAAACAGAGGGCGCCTGGCGACTCGTACCCTGGAAAAATCAGTACAAGGCAGCTCGTTCGCTGGAAAAAAACTCGCCTGGGCGGTTCACAGCGCTGAAAACAATGCTCTTTTGCGCGTGTGCGCAATAGAAAGAACCTGGCTGCTGCCGTAACAAGCTGGTTCAGAAAGCGTAAGTCGAAAATAAAAAAGGAGCGGCACAGGGCCACTCCTTTTCAGCGCTTTCCGACTATCTGCCCTCGCGGGCTGCTAATCAGAAGTTTTCGTTAGTTTCGCTGGCTTCATTGGCATCATCTTTGTCAGCCACGAAGTCTGGCGTCGTGTCCGGATTGTTCATCAGCGTAGCGCGCAGCTTGTTTTCGATCTCGGTAGCCACAGCCGGGTTCTCTTTCAGGAAGTTGCCGGCGTTTGCCTTACCCTGACCGATTTTATCGCCGTTGTAGCTGTACCAGGCACCCGCTTTTTCAATCAGCTTGTGCTTCACGCCAAGGTCTACCAGCTCGCCGTAGATATTGATGCCTTCGCCGTACATAATCTGGAACTCAGCCTGCTTGAACGGCGCGGCGATTTTGTTTTTCACCACTTTCACGCGGGTTTCGCTACCGACGACTTCGTCACCCTCTTTAATCGCGCCGATACGGCGGATATCCAGACGAACAGAGGCGTAGAATTTCAGCGCGTTACCGCCGGTAGTGGTTTCCGGGTTACCGAACATCACGCCGATTTTCATACGGATCTGGTTGATGAAGATCAGCAGCGTGTTGGAGTTCTTCAGGTTACCGGCCAGCTTACGCATAGCCTGGCTCATCATACGAGCCGCCAGACCCATATGCGAGTCGCCGATTTCGCCTTCGATTTCCGCTTTCGGCGTCAGCGCCGCCACGGAGTCAACGATGATTACGTCAACCGCGCCGGAACGCGCCAGCGCATCACAGATTTCCAGCGCCTGCTCACCGGTGTCCGGCTGCGAGCAGAGCAGATTATCAATGTCCACGCCCAGCTTTTTAGCGTAAACCGGATCGAGCGCATGCTCGGCATCGATAAAGGCGCAGGTTTTGCCCTTGCGCTGTGCAGACGCGATAACCTGTAACGTCAGCGTGGTTTTACCGGAAGATTCCGGCCCGTAAATTTCGACGATACGGCCCATTGGCAGGCCGCCCGCGCCCAGCGCGATATCCAGCGAAAGCGAACCGGTAGAGATGGTTTCCACATCCATAGTGCGGTCTTCACCCAGGCGCATGATGGAGCCTTTACCAAATTGCTTTTCAATCTGGCCCAGCGCTGCTGCCAGTGCTTTTTGCTTGTTTTCGTCAATAGCCATTTCCACTCCTAATCACGTGGGGGTAAAGCACGCTTTCGCGGCTTCGTGTCTCAATCAATATGGGTGCAATTATACTGTATAGTCATACAGTATCAAGCTTAATTTTTAAGAAAATGGTCACGTAGCGTCAACAGCGCATAAGCCGTGGCCTGACGTCGAACGGCCTCTCTGTCGCCCGCAAAAATTTTGCGCTGCGCCAGCGAGTTAGCGCCTTCCGCTGCGAAGCCGAACCACACCGTTCCCACCGGTTTTCCTGCCGTTCCGCCATCGGGGCCAGCGATGCCGCTGACGGCTACGGCATACTGCGCGCAGGCCTGTTTAAGCGCCCCTTCCGCCATCTCTGTCACCACCTGTTCGCTGACCGCGCCAAAGCTTTCCAGCGAGGCGGCCGTCACGCCCACCAGCGTCTGCTTGGCCTCATTGCTGTAGGTGACAAAGCCCCGCTCAAACCATTGTGAACTGCCGGCGACGTCGGTAATCACTTTTGCTATCCAACCGCCCGTACAGGATTCCGCCGCGGTAACCGTGGCATTAAGGCGCTGTAAATGCTGACCGATTTCCTGGCTTAACAGGCGCAATTCGCTGTCCGTCATTCTTGTTCCCTGCTTGCTTATCGTAAGAATGAAGATTAGCACTTTTTAGCCAGGCACGAAGAGACAAAGGCGGGATTTGCGAACCGCTTTCATAAAGTCAGTCAGGAAAAGCGTTGTAGAAACAGGCGATTGCCCGGCAACGCGCCGCCGGGCGATCGGGAGGTAAAACTGACGTTACTGACGGGCGTCGCGTACGGCCTGGCCCAGCTGCCACACGGCCATCGCATAGTGATTGCTGTGGTTATAGCGGGTAATAACGTAAAAATTCGGCAACCCGTACCAGTATTGATAGTAAGTGCCCATATCAAAACGCAGCAGGCTGACCTGCTGATTGTCCTGTAGCGGCACCTGCGGCGACAAACCGGCGGCAGAGAGCTGCGCGGCCGTATAGCGGGTTTTGAAGCCCGTTTCCAGCTGCGGCGCTTCGCCGTTAGCCGGTACGGCTACGGTGCCGCCTTTTATCCAGCCGTGCGCGCTGAAATAGTGGGCCACGCTGCCTATTGCGTCTACAGGATCCCAAAGATTGATATGGCCGTCGCCATTGAAATCAACGGCGTATTGCTTAAAGGCAGAAGGCATAAACTGGCCGTAGCCCATGGCGCCAGCGAACGAGCCGCGTAAATCAAGCGGATCGTCGTTCTCTTCTTTCGCCATCAGCAGGAAGGTTTCCAGCTCGCCGCTAAAGTACTCGGCGCGACGAGGATAGGCGAACGCCAGCGTCGCCAGCGCATCGATAATACGCGTTTTACCCATTACGCGTCCCCAGCGGGTTTCGACGCCGATAATGCCGACGATGATTTCCGGCGGCACGCCGTAAACTTCCGAGGCGCGATTGAGCGCGTCCTGATATTGATTCCAGAACTGGACGCCGTTCTGCACGTTATCCGGCACGATAAATTTTTTGCGATAGCGGATCCAGGCGCCGTTCGGGCCGGAGGGTGCCTGATAAGAAGGCGCCTGCCGATCCATCAGCCGCAGCACCCAATCCAGCCGCTTCGCCTGCGCCAGCACGTTATGCAGCTGCTGACGGTTAAAACCGTGTTCGCGCACCATTTTATCGATAAAGGCTTCGGCCGTCGGGCTGTTGGCGAAATCGCCGTCCAGCGGCGCTACGTTATGCTCGGGATCCAGTAAAAAGCTGTTGTTGCCCCGAAAAGGATTGCCGTGAGGCTCAGGCGCAGGGGCTTTACTGCTGCAGGCGGAAAGCAGCAGCAGCGCGGGCAAAAATGAGGCCAGATAACGCATTGAATATCCAGAGTGCAAAACGGAAAAGTAGCATTCATGTTAGAACATCGCCAGCCATTCTGAAAACAGATGTTATGTAAATCTGCCGCTTTTTTCCTTTCTCTTTTCCTGCGCGGCCAGACGGCGTAAACTCGCTGCTGCCATTAAAATAAAACGCCATTTCATTTAATAGAAAATAGCATTTTATCAAATCAGGAGGAGTAATGAGCAAACAGGCTGCGGTGCTGCTGGCGCCGGGATTCGAAGAGGCGGAGGCCTTTATTATTATTGATATATTAAACCGTCTGCACGTTAAGGTAACGACTGTCGCCTGCCATGATACGCGTGAGGTGCCCAGCTACCATGCCGTGCCGGTGGTAGCGGATGTTCTGCTGGCGGGCCTGGATAAAGAGTTTGACGCCGTGGTTATCCCTGGCGGGCCGGAAGGCACCGTTAACCTGGCGGCCAACCCGCTGGTCACGGCGTTTATTCGCCGTCATGACGAAGCGGGAAAATGGATTGCGCCGATCTGTTCCGCTGCCGCGCGCGTGCTGGGCGGCAATCATCTGTTGAAGGGCCGTCGCTATACCTGCTCAGGTGATTTGTATAAGGGCGTTACCGATGGCGTTTATAGTGCGGAGGAGGTGGTGGAAGACGGCAACCTGCTGAGCGGCAAAGGGCTGGGCAAAAGTTTTGAGTTCGCCTTTCAGCTGGCCTGGCGCCTGACCGACGATACCGAAACGGCCGATTTCCAGGCTGACCACATCTATTTTGACCACTGGCGCTCTTACAGCGGGCTAAACGCCAGCTAGTCTGTGCTGTCGGCAGGCGCCCTCGCCTGCCAACCTTTACAGCGTCAGCGACTCGCGGCTGATGTCGGCTACCGATTTCGCGCCGGTCAGCGTCATCGCCA
Source organism: Erwinia sp. TECH1 (assembly GCF_054057575.1). NCBI lineage: Bacteria > Pseudomonadati > Pseudomonadota > Gammaproteobacteria > Enterobacterales > Erwiniaceae > Erwinia > Erwinia sp. TECH1. The sequence continues at coordinate 3,719,243 of NZ_JBSRZK010000001.1, forward strand.
CGCGCATCTCTTTTTCCATCAGCGAGAGCAGATTCACCACGCCAGCTTCGCCCGCTGCGGCCAGCGCATAGACAAAGGCTCGGCCCAGCAGCACGCTGTCCGCGCCCAGCGCCAGCATCCGCACCACGTCCAACCCGGTTCGTATCCCTGAATCCGCCAGGATCTTAATGTCGCCTTTTACCGCATCGGCAATGGCGGGCAGCGCACGCGCGGTAGAAAGCACGCCGTCCAGCTGACGGCCGCCGTGGTTAGACACCACAATGCCATCGGCGCCGAAGCTCACGGCATCCTTCGCATCCTGCGGATCGAGAATGCCCTTAATGATCATTGGCCCTTGCCAGAACTCACGGATCCACTCCAAATCTTTCCAGGAGATAGAGGGATCGAAGTTGGCGCCCAGCCAGCCAATGTAGTCTTCCAGCGTGGTCGGATGGCCGCGATAGGCCGAGACATTGCCCAGATCGTGCGGCTTGCCGTTCAGGCCCACATCCCATGCCCACTGCGGATGCAGCATGGCCTGCACCATCCGGCGGAAAGCCGCGTTCGGCCCGCTCATGCCGGAATGCGCATCGCGGTAGCGCGCGCCAGGCACCGGCATATCCACGGTAAAGACCAGCGTTTTTACCCCTGCGGCTTTGGCCCGCTCCAGCGCGTTTCGCATAAAGCCACGGTCTTTTAAGACGTAAAGCTGGAACCACATAGGCCGTGAAATCGCAGGCGCGACCTCTTCGATGGGACAGACGGAAACGGTGGAAAGCGTAAAGGGAATGCCCATTTTTGCCGCCGCGCGCGCCGCCTGCACTTCGCCACGCCGTGCATACATGCCCGTCAGTCCTACCGGCGCGAGAATGACCGGCATCGCCAGCTTCTCGTCGAACAGCGTGGTTTCCAGGCTCAGCTCGGCCATATTTTTCAGGATGCGCTGGCGTAGCGCGATATCGGCCAGATCGGCCGTATTGCGCCTGAGGGTGTGCTCGCTATAGGCGCCGCCGTCGATATAGTGGAAAAGGAAAGGCGGCAGCCTGCGCCGTGCCGCTGCCCGGTAATCCGTTGATGCGGAAATGATCATCTGGTTTCCTGCCTTGTTAAAACGCTCGGCTTCATCGCGAAGCAAAGTAAACGAGCCGCGAGAGCGGCCCGGAAGAACAGGCAGTGTAGTCGAGACGGAAAACGGATACGCTGACCCACATCTCAACATTTTGGCAACAAACCAGACGATCGCCTTTTTTGCACAAGGTAACGCCGCACAACTAACGGCGATTGCGTACCAGCTGATAGCGCCGCGTCAAATATTCCAGCGGCACGCTCCAGATATGCACCAGGCGGCAGAACGGAAACAGCAGAAACAGCGTCATGCCCAGTACCATATGCACGCGGTAAATCAGCGCCACGCCTTCCAGATGCTGCGACGCGCCCGCATGGAAGGTCACGATCGCCTGCGCCCAGCCGACCAGCTTCATCATTTCGCTGCCATCCATATGCTGCGCGGAGAAAGGAATGGTCAGCAGCCCCAGCGTGGCCTGCGCTACCAGCAGCGTCAGGATCAGGATATCGCCGGCGCTGCTGGTGGCCCTGACGCGCGGATTGAGCAGGCGACGCTTAAGCAGCAGCCCGCCGCCCGCCAGCGTCAGCAAACCGCAAACGCCGCCGGCCACCATCGCCAGCTTCTGCTTGGCGGCGATCGGCAGAAAAGCCTCGTACATCCAGTGCGGCGTCAGCAGGCCGACGAAATGGCCGAAGAGAATACCAATGATGCCGATATGAAACAGGTTGGAGGCGAGCCGCATCCCTTTTTTATCCAGCATCTGGCTGGAGCCGGCGCGCCAGCTGTACTGGCCATAGTCGTAGCGCAGCCAGCTGCCAATCAGGAAAACGCTGCCTGCGATATAAGGATAAATATCGAAAAAGAAACCTGAGAGAAAATTCATGATGAACGCCCCGTGGATGTTGTCATTGCCGCCACGTCCAGATACTGCGGCGCGACGGCGTCGGCAAAGCGGCGCTGATGCGCGGCCTGTTGGGCGGAAGCACAGCCCTGCTCGCCGAGAAACTTAATCTGCTCCTCTTCCCAGACCGCATCCAGCGCCGCTGGCGTATCGTCGCGGGCCTCTTTATGGATTTTCGGCGTCAGGTCATCTACCGCCAGCCCGGCCCCGGAGAGCGCCAGCAGCACGGTGAACAGCTCGCTATAGCGGCTTTGGCGCTGTTTTAGCCTGGCGGCCAGCAGCGCGAGGATTGGCGCCACGTCGGCCAGGCCAGCGCGGGCGCGGGTGACGTCAAGGCTGGCCAGATACTCCAGATAGAGCGGCAGAAAATCGGGCAGCTCTTTCGCGCTCAGCTCCAGGCCGTCGGCGCGATATTGCTCCAGCAGATCGACCATTGCCTGGCCGCGATCGCGCGACTCGCCGTGAACATGCTCGAACAGCAGCAAAGAGGTGGCCCGACCGCGATCGAACAGCTCGCAATAGTCGGCCTGCCTGTCCAGCAGCGAGCCTGCGCAGAATTCCGTAATAAAATCGGTGAGCTGCGCGCGCTGCGCGGCATCAAGCTCGCTGCCCGCTTCCAGCGCCGCCAGCATTTCAGCCTGATGCGTAAAGAGCGCTTCATCGGGATAATCCAGCAGCCGGGCGACGATACGTAGTGTAATCATGGCTGCTCCTCCTGCGTTTTTTTGCCAATATCAATCGCGTCGATACGGCGGCTGTTAAACAGGTTGAAGCGACCGTCGCTGCCGTGGCAGCCATCGCCGAAGCTGAAGCCGCAGCCTTTGCTTTCCGGGAAGGCTTCCCGCGCCAGTTCACGATGGCTGGAAGGCACCACGAAACGATCTTCGTAATTGGCGATGGCCAGATAGCGGTACATCTCCTGCGCCTGCGCTTCGCTTAAGCCAACCTGTTCCAGCGCCCGCGTGTCGACAAGGTTATCGACGGTTTCCGCGCGTTTATAATGACGCATGGCCAGCATTCTCTTTAGCGCCAGCAAAACCGGCGCGGTATCGCCCGCCGTCAGCAGGTTCGCCAGGTACTGCACGGGAATGCGCAGGCTTTCCACGTCCGGCAGAATACCGTTGTGCGGCAGGTCGCCCGCGTCCGCCGCGCTCTGAATGGGCGACAGCGGCGGCACGTACCAGACCATCGGCAGCGTGCGGTATTCCGGATGCAGCGGCAGCGCCAGCTTCCACTCCATCGCCATTTTATAAACCGGCGAGCGTTGCGCTGCGTCAATCACGCTTTGCGGGATGCCTTCTTTTAACGCTTCGGCAACCACATCGGGATCGTGGGGATCGAGGAAGATCGCTCTCTGGCTTTCATAAAGATCCTGTTCATGCTCGCTCGCTGCCGCTTCTTCAATACGATCCGCGTCGTACAAAAGCACGCCAAGATAGCGGATGCGCCCTACGCAGGTTTCGGAACAGACCGTGGGCTGGCCCGCTTCAATACGCGGATAGCAGAAAATACACTTCTCCGATTTACCGCTTTTCCAGTTGAAGTAGATTTTTTTATAGGGACAGCCGGTCAGACACATGCGCCAGCCGCGACACTTGTCCTGATCGATCAGCACGATACCGTCTTCGCCGCGCTTATAGATGGCGCCGCTCGGGCAGGTCGCCACGCACGCCGGGTTCAGGCAGTGCTCGCACAGGCGCGGCAGATAGGCCATAAAGGTGTGTTCAAACTGGCCGTACATCTCTTTCTGGATGTTATCGAAATTTTTATCCTGCGAGCGTTTGGAAAACTCGCCGCCAAGGATCTCTTCCCAGTTCGGGCCATTTTCGATTTTTTTCATCCGCTTGCCGGTGATCAGCGAGCGCGGCCGCGCTATCGGCTGATGTTTGCCGGCGGGCGCATTGTGTAAATGCTGATAGTCGTAGTCGAACGGCTCATAGTAATCGTCCAGCGCGGGCACGTCCGGGTTAGCGAAAATTTTCGACAGCAGCCCGACGCGGTTGCCCATGCGCGGCACCAGCCTGCCGTTGATTTTACGGATCCAGCCGCCCTTCCATTTTTCCTGATCTTCCCATGCCTGCGGATAGCCGACGCCCGGCTTGCTTTCAACGTTGTTAAACCAGGCGTATTCCATCCCTTCACGGCTGGTCCAGACGTTTTTACAGGTCACGGAACAGGTGTGGCAGCCGATACATTTATCCAGATTCAGCACCATGCCGACCTGCGAGCGAATTTTCATGATTTTCTCCCCTTGCCGCCCTGGCAGTCGTCGTTACCTTCACCGTCCAGCCAGTGAACGTGATTCATTTTGCGCACCACCACAAACTCATCGCGATTGGAGCCTACGGTGCCGTAATAGTTAAAGCCGTAGGAAAGCTGCGCGTAGCCGCCGATCATATGGGTTGGTTTAGGACAGGCGCGGGTCACGGAGTTATGAATGCCGCCGCGCTGGCCGGTAATTTCCGAACCGGGAATGTTCACAATGCGTTCCTGCGCGTGGTACATCATGGTCATGCCTGCCGGTACGCGCTGGCTGACCACTGCGCGAGCGGTCAGCGATCCGTTGGCGTTAAAGGCTTCAATCCAGTCGTTGTCCGCAATCCCCAGCTCCTGCGCGTCTTCTTCACTCATCCAGACGATAGGGCCGCCGCGCGACAGCGTCAGCATCAGCAGGTTGTCGCTGTAGGTAGAGTGAATGCCCCATTTCTGGTGCGGCGTCAGGAAGTTCAGCGCCTTTTCCGGATTGCCGTTCGGCTTTTTGTTCAGCAAAGGCCTGGCCGCCCTGGTATCAATAGGGGGACGATAAACCAGCAGGCTTTCGCCAAAGGCGCGCATCCACTCGTGATCCTGATAAAGCTGCTGGCGTCCGCTGAGCGTGCGCCACGGGATCAGCTCATGCACGTTGGTATAACAGGCGTTATAGGAGACGTGCTCGTCTTCCAGTCCTGACCAGGTGGGGCTGGAGATAATTTTGCGCGGCTGCGCCTGGATATCGCGGAAGCGAATTTTTTCGTCTTCTTTGTTCAGCGCCAGATGGGTGTGGTCGCGGCCGGTAATGTCGCTCAGCGCCTGCCAGGCTTTTACCGCTACCTGACCGTTGGTTTCCGGCGCGAGGGATAAAATGACCTCGGCCGCATCGATGGCGCTGTCGATATTCGGCCGGCCAGCGGCCGGGCCATCCGTCTTGACGTAGTTCAGCTCTTTAAGGAAATCGACCTCTTTTTGCGTGTTCCAGCTGATGCCCTTACCGCCGTTGCCCAGCTTGTCCAGCAGCGGGCCAAGCGAGGTAAAGCGTTCCCAGGTGGCCGGATAGTCGCGCTCTACGGCAATAATGTGCGGCGCGGTTTTGCCGGGGATCAGGTCGCACTCGCCTTTTTTCCACTCTTTAACGTCAAAAGGCTGCGCCAGCTCCGCCGGCGAATCGTGCTGCACCGGCAGCGTGACGATATCGGTTTCCACACCGAGATGCCCCGGACAAAGCTCCGAGAAGCGTTTGGCGATGTCTTTATAGATCTCCCAGTCGCTTTTCGCTTCCCAGGCCGGATCGACCGCCGCCGACAGCGGATGAATAAACGGATGCATATCCGAAGTATTCATATCGTCCTTTTCATACCAGGTGGCGGTAGGCAGCACGATATCGGAATAGAGACAGGTACTGGACAGGCGGAAATCCAGCGTTACCACCAGATCCAGCTTGCCTTCGCCGCCTTTCTCCTGCCATTCCACTTCTTCCGGCTTCACGCCGCCCTGCACGCCTAAATCTTTACCCTGAATGCCGTTTTCCGTGCCCAGCAGATATTTGAGCATGTACTCATGGCCTTTGCCGGACGATCCCAGCAGGTTGGAGCGCCAGACAAACAGGTTACGCGGGAAGTTCTGCGGATTGTCCGGCTGCTCGGCGGCAAAGCGCAGCGTGCCGGTTTTCAGGCTTTCCACGGTGAAATCCACCGGCGGCATCCCGGCCGCTTTCGCCTGCGCGGCGATGTTCAGCGGATTGCCGTTCAGCTGCGGCGCGGAAGGCAGCCAGCCCATGCGCTCGGAACGCACGTTAAAGTCGATTAAACTGCCGCCGTAGCGCTTTTTATCGGCCAGCGGCGAGAGCAGCTCGCTGGTCTGCACGGTTTCGTAGCGCCACTGGCTGGAATGGTTATAGAAGAACGAGGTGCTGTTCATATGGCGCGGCGGACGCTGCCAGTCGAGCGCGAAAGCCAGCGGCGTCCAGCCGGTCTGCGGCCGCAGTTTTTCCTGACCGACATAGTGCGCCCAGCCGCCGCCGCTCTGCCCCACGCAGCCGCAGAAGATCAGCATATTGATCAGCCCACGGTAGTTCATATCCATGTGATACCAGTGGTTCATCCCGGCGCCGACGATAATCATCGAGCGGCCACGCGTTTTTTCCGCGTTGTCGGCGAACTCGCGCGCCAGCCGAATGATATTCTGCCGCGACACGCCGGTGATCTGCTCGGCCCAGGCCGGGCTGTAGGCTTTGATCTCGTCATAGCTGCCTGCGCAGTTTTCGTCGTGCAGACCACGATCCAGCCCGTAGTTCGCCAGCGTCAGATCATACACGCTGGCGACCAGCGCAGCGCTGCCGTCGGCCAGCTGCAAACGCTTCACCGGCAGCTTGTGCAGCAGGATCTCCTCCAGCGGCACGCTGCTGAAGTTTTCGCTTTCCAGGCCGCCGAAATAGGGAAAGCCGACCTCGGCGATCTCGTCATGGCTGCCCAGCAGGCTAAGCTGAAGCGTGACTTCCCGCTGCGAGCCGCCTTCACGCGACTCCAGGTTCCACTTGCCTTTTTCTCCCCAGCGATAGCCGATGGATCCCTGCGGCGCCACCAGCTCACCGCTCTCCTGGTCGATGGCGATGGTTTTCCACTGCGGGTTGTTTTCCTGCCCCAGGTTATCAATCAGATCGCTGGCGCGGAGCTGGCGTCCGGCGGCGTAGTAGCCGCCCTCGCGCGGCTCCAGCAGCACCAGCATCGGCATATCGGTATAGCGGCGCACGTAGTCACGGAAATAAGGCACCTCGCGCTCAAGGTGAAACTCCTTCAGCATCACGTGTCCTAAAGCCAGCGCCAGCGCGCTGTCGGTGCCCTGCTTAGGATTCAGCCACTGATCGCACAGCTTGGCGACCTCGGCATAGTCAGGCGTGATCGCCACGGTTTTGGTGCCCTTGTAGCGCACCTCGGTAAAGAAATGAGCATCCGGCGTGCGCGTCTGCGGCACGTTAGAGCCCCAGGCGATAATATAAGAAGAGTTATACCAGTCGGCCGATTCCGGCACGTCGGTCTGCTCGCCCCAGGTCATGGGCGAAGCGGGCGGCAAATCGCAATACCAGTCATAAAAACTCAGGCAGACGCCGCCGATCAGCGACAGATAGCGCGCGCCTGCGGCATAGGAAACCATCGACATCGCCGGGATCGGTGAAAAGCCGATAATGCGATCCGGGCCGAAGGTTTTCGCCGTATAGATATTGGATGCCGCGATCAGCTCGTTGACCTCCTGCCAGCTTGACCGGACGAAGCCGCCGCGACCGCGAGCGATCTTATAGCTCTGCGCTTTTTGCGGATCGCTGACGATCGATCCCCAGGCCGCGACCGGATCCTGATGCTCCGCTTTGGCTTCGCGCCACAGCTTGAGCAGCTTTTTGCGCATCAGCGGATATTTCAGGCGGTTGGCGCTGTAGAGATACCAGGAGTAGCTGGCGCCGCGAGGACAGCCGCGCGGCTCGTGATTCGGCAAATCCGGTCGGGTGCGCGGATAGTCGGTTTGCTGTGTTTCCCACGTGACGAGGCCATTTTTGACGTAAATTTTCCAGCTGCAGGAGCCGGTGCAGTTTACGCCATGCGTGGAGCGCACGATTTTATCGTGCTGCCAGCGGCTACGGTAGCCCTCTTCCCAGTCGCGATTGGTGTTGAGTGTCTGGCCGTGTTGACCAGCAAAGGGTTCCGCCAGCTGTTTAAAGTAGCGAAACCTGTCGAGAAATTTGCTCATCCGGAAAACTCCTGAAGGCTTAGGTGATATTGCTCAGGCGGCGGAGGGACATTGCCTCCGCACGTTATCAAAATTTATTTTTGCGGCCGTAAACCAGCCAGGTGACGCCAACGCAAAGCAGATAGAAGGCGAGGAAGATTTTCATCGCGCCCGTCGGCGTGCCCAGCATGGACAGCGAAAGGCCAAACGTCTGCGGGATGAAAAAGCCGCCCAGCGCGCCGATAGCGGAAATAAAGCCAAGCGCGGCGGAGGTTTCGGTCACTGCTTCCCGCTGTGCGGTCTCTATGCCTTTCCCTTCCGCGCTCGCCTTCTCCAGGGTGAGCTTGCGGAAAATCACGGCGATCATCTGATAGGTCGAGCCGCTGCCCAGGCCGGCGGTTAAAAACAACCCCATAAACACGGCGAAAAAGGCGCTAAAGGATCCGCTGGTGCCTTCGCCCGGCAGCGTCAGGAACAGCAGCGCGGCAAACAGCGCCATCAGCACAAAGTTAGCCAGCGTCACGCGTACGCCGCCCAGCCTGTCGGAAATAATGCCGCCCGCCGACCGCGCCAGCGCGCCCAGCAGCGGGCCGAAAAAGGCGTAGTGAAGAATGCTGATATCCGGAAACTGCGTTTTGGCGAGCATGGCGAAACCGGCGGAAAAGCCGATAAAAGAGCCAAAAGTCGCCAGGTAAAGCAGCGCCATCACCCACAGGTGGCCGCGTTTCAGTACCGGCAGCTGCTCGCGCAGAGAAGATTTCGCCGCCGCCAGGTCGTTCATGCCGAACCAGGCCGCCAGCGTCGCGACAAGCAGGAACGGCACCCAGATCCACGCGGCGTTTTGCAGCCAGATCGTTTCGCCGCTGCTGGTGTGCTGCGCGCCGCCGCCGAAGGCGCCGAAAACGGCGATGGAAACGGCCAGCGGGGCGGCGAACTGCATTACGCTGACGCCCAGGTTGCCCAGACCGCCGTTGATGCCCAGCGCCCCGCCCTGCTGCGCTTTAGGAAAAAAGAAGCTGATATTGCCCATGCTGGAGGCAAAGTTCGCGCCCGCAAAGCCGCACAGCAGCGCGATCAGCACAAAAATGCTGAAAGCGGTGCTGGTGTCCTGCACGGCAAACCCAAGCCACAGGCAAGGGACCAGCAGGATACCGGTGCTGAAAGCCGTCCAGCGCCGTCCGCCGAACACGGGGATCACAAAAGAGTAAGGGATCCGCAGCAGCGCGCCGGAAATGGAAGGCAGCGCCGTCAGCAGAAAAAGCTGCTCGGTGGTAAAGGTGAAGCCAACTTTGTTCAGGTTCACTGCAACGGCGCTGAACAGCATCCAGACACAGAAAGCGAGCAGCAAACAGAAAACGGAAATCCACAGGTTACGGTTGGCGATGCGTTTTCCACGCTGCTGCCAGAACCGCTCGTTTTCCGGCTGCCAGTCCTGGATAACGGCACCGTTTTCTTCGGGTTGAAGAGGGGCAAGTTGCGTCATAGTCATCTCCGGTTTGAATGGAGCGCATTCTGCTTAACCGCTTCTGACGCCGGGTTGACGCAAATCAACGTGGATGCAGGTGATCTTTTGCCTCCGTGCTGCCGCTGCGCCTGGATGAGTAGAGACATATCGGAAACATATTTATAAAATTCATGTAATTACTCCGCACAGCGGGGGCTTTTTTCAGTTAGACTGCGGAAAGAAGAAATTTATGGTTACTCCCTTAGTGGTATAGGGTTAACGTTTTTAATCGGTAAGATTAAGAGGCTAACCGGGAATCATTCGCCGCCCTCTGACTGTGGAAAATCCAAGCGTGAAAGAAGAAGCCGCCACTATCCTGTTGATTGACGATCATCCGCTGCTGCGGAACGGCGTTAAACAGTTGATTGAAATGGAAGAAAGTTTGCAGGTTATCGCAGAAGCCAGCGACGGCGCGCAGGGCGTCGTACTGGCGGAACAGCATGACCCCGACCTGATCCTTTTGGATCTGAATATGCCAGGCATGAACGGGCTGGATACGCTGGTGCAGCTGCGCACCATCGAGCTTTCCGGGCGCATCGTGGTATTCAGCGTTTCCGATCATGAAGATGACGTGGTAAACGCGTTAAAACACGGCGCGGATGGTTATCTGCTGAAGGATATGGAGCCGGAAGCGTTGCTGAAAGCGCTGCATCAGGCCGCCGCCGGCCAGATGGTGTTAAGCGAAAAGCTGACCAACGTGCTGGTGGCCAGCCTGCGTGAATCACGCCCGACAGAAGCGCGCGATGTGGAACAGCTGACGCGCCGCGAACGCGATATTCTGAAGCTGATCACGCTGGGGATGACCAATAAAGCCATTGCCCGCAAGCTGTCGATTACGGAAAGCACGGTAAAAGTGCACGTTAAACATCTGCTGAAAAAAATGAAGCTGAAATCCCGGGTGGAAGCGGCCGTCTGGGCGCTGCAAAACGGCCACGGCTGATAAAAACTTTCTTCGCTCCGCTTTTCCGGCACCGCAGTAGTCGCCGGACAGGGCTGCGCTTCACCCTCTGTCGCTAAACGGTTTCGCCAACGCTATCGCATTTTACCCCCTCTATTTTTACGCTTTGCGGCCCGTCTCTGGCTTTTACCTGTGACAGCATCGATCGCGCTGCGTTACTATAGCCCTCAGAAAAAGGCGCCGCTCTCGTGCCCGTCACCTGCGCTGACCTCGCTGGCGCGCCTGCCCAATCACCGTTTTGAAGTAAAACTCAGCGTCCCGCGCCGACTTTATATTCAATGGACTGGAAAAGAAGACCTGATAATGACCACTGACAATCTTTCTTCCCATACGCCCATGATGCATTGGTGTGTTACTGCTGATTAATAAAGGTTATTTTCCACAACATTACAAAAGCTATATTTTAACCTACACTTATTTAAACGTCTGATTTTACTATTATTTTTTGCTGTCCTCATCCAGCGTTATAATCCCTCTGTATTCCTATCCCTCTAATAACACAGGGCATCTCCATGAGCCGATACCATGTATCCAGCAGTGAAGGCCAGTATGAGAAAGACTCTGGCGAGCAAGTTTTGGCTAACAAGCTGGGGATCGCTACTTCTGATGAGATGGATGAGGCTGAACTTGTCCTGTTAGAACAACTCTACCAGTCCGTTTTTGAAGAACAGTTCCCGGAAGGACAGCTCAGCGTAGCCATGCTGAAAAACTGGCACCGCCGCTGGTTAGGTAACATCTACGAGTGGGCTGGACAAGAAAGAGCGGTCAATATCAGTAAGGGCGGCTTTATGTTTGCCCCCTCAGCGCAGTTGCCAAAACTGCTGAACGAATTCGACAGCAAGTATCTGGCTCAATACACGCCATGTAGCGGCATGGACGAAGAACAACTCATCACCGCTATCGCCATCACCCATGTCGAGCTGATACTTATCCATCCATTCAGAGAGGGAAATGGGCGCCTGTCGCGACTGCTAGCCGACGTGATGGCCGTTCAGGGTGGATATAAACCACTGGATTATCAAAGCTGGGAGCAAAGCAAAACCCAGTATATCTCGGCTATTCATGCAGGTGTATCAATGGACTACGAGCCGATGAAACACTGGGTCAGTGAAGCATTAAGAAGGGGTTAGGCAAGGCGAAGATGGGCAAACTTTTTACGTGCGGCTTCCAGCGAAGCTTCAACCCTGGAGGAAGGCTGCCCTGTTTCAACAGCCGTTGACGTCGCCACAGAACGCACAATGTCTGTACGAGACGGTTTTACATAACCTACCTGCGTTTTTTTGTTGTTGCTCATAGCGACTCCTGATTAACAAATTCACTGATTACATTATATCAACGATGACAGGGAACTGCATGCCCCTGGTAACAACTTCGATAAATGCTGCTTCTCTGACAACAGAGTATGAGCAAAACCACCAGGGTGCTCCGCACTGGTTCAGACCTTTTTGACGATAAAAATTTCGTACAATGAGCAGCACATCTTTTGACTTTTCCTGTGCCTGATGGATAAAAATGCCAGTCAATCTCTGTCGTTTCCTTGCTATTCACACCATGACATCCCCCCGCCTAGCCATTACAATCTCTCTTTGTTTTTTGCGGGCTAGTTTGCAGTTTTCTGGGGGTAATGATAATGATGAATAACGACAAAAAATGGATTGGGGACCTGCTGGGCGGGCCGCTGATGAGCAAGGAGAGTCGTGTCATTGCGGAACTGATGTTGTCCGACCCGGATGAAAACAGCTGGCAACAACAGATCGTTGAGCAGAACATCCTTCAGGCTTCCTCCTCTAATACTGCAAAACGTTATGCAACCACGATCCGGTTGCGCTTGATGATGCTGGATAAAGGCGCATGGAGGTTGATTGCGGAAGGGAGTGAGCGGGAACGTGTTCAACTACTGTTTATAGCCCTGATATTGCACTCTCCAATAGTGAAAGATTTTCTGGACGAAACGGTGAATGATCTGCGCAGGCAATTTAAAGAGAAATTGCCAAGTGATAGCTGGAGTGAATTTGTTACTAACCACATACGCCAGTACCCAGTGCTTACCAGTTACTCAGACTCATCCATCACTAAAATGGGTAACAATCTTGTGAAAGCGCTTGCTGAGGTGGGTTATCTCGATACACCGCGCCGTCGCAATCTGCAGCCACTTTTTTTATTGCCGGAAACTAAAGAAGTGCTGCAGCGCCTTGAACAACAGGATTTGATTTCTATTCTGGAGGGTAAACGGTGATCGATCCCGTTCTTGACTACCGCCTTTCGCAGATTCAGAGCCGCATTGAGGAAGATCGCTTTCTTAAAAATAATGGCTCAGGTAATGAGATTGGTTTCTGGATCTTTGATTACCCTGCGCAGTATGAACTGCAGGTTCGCGGGCATCTGAAATACCTGCTGCGTAACCTGGAAAAGGATCACCACTTTACGCATCTGAATGTTTTTCAGGTCATTATCGATATGTTGACCGAGCGCGGATTGTTTGAACGCGTTTGTCAGCAAGAAGTGAAAGTCGGTCCTGAGGCTCTGAAAAAGCAGCTCGCCGGTCCGCTTAATCAGAAAAAAATCGCCGAATATATTGCAAAAAAAATCGATCTTCCAGCGCAGGAATTCGTCATCCTTACCGGTATGGGGAATGCCTGGCCATTAGTTCGTGGGCATGAGCTGATGAGCGCTTTACAGGACGTCATGGGTTTTACCCCCTTGTTAATGTTCTACCCGGGCACTTACAGCGGCTATGACCTTAAACCTTTAGCAGGTATTGATTCACGTAATTATTATCGCGCCTTCAGACTGGTGCCCGAGCATGGACCAGCGGCAACATTGAATCCTCATTGAAGAGCACAGCATGGATATTGAACAGATTTTTGAAAAGCCATTAAAACGTAACATTAATGGCGTCGTAAAAGCCGAACAGACAGATGATGCCAGCGCGTGGATTGAGCTGGATGAATACGTTATTACCCGCGAGTTAGAAGGCCACCTGCGCCACTTCTTTGAATCATATGTTCCGGCAACAGGCCCGGAGCGCATTCGAATGGAGAATAAAATTGGCGTATGGGTTTCAGGCTTCTTCGGCTCCGGTAAGTCACACTTTATCAAGATCCTGTCGTACTTGCTGTCTAACAGAAAAGTCAGCCACGATGGTTCAGAACGCGATGCCTACTCCTTCTTCGCAGACAAAATCAAAGATGCGCTGTTTCTGGCTGATATCAACAAAGCAGTGCATCACCCTACCGAAGTCATCCTGTTCAATATCGATTCCCGCGCCAACGTCGATGATAAAGAAGACGCTATCCTTAAAGTCTTCCTGAAAGTATTTAACGAGCGCGTCGGTTATTGTGCAGACTTCCCGCATATTGCTCATCTTGAGCGCGAGCTGGATAAGCGCGGTCAGTACGAAACGTTTAAAGAAGCTTTTCTAAAGATCAACGGCTCAAGCTGGGAAAAAGAGCGCGACTCTTACTACTTCATTAGTGATGAGATGGCAGAGGCATTAAGCCAGGCGACTGGTCAAAGTATTGATGCCTCACGCCAGTGGGTTGAACAGCTGGATAAAAATTTCCCGTTGGATATCAATAATTTTTGCCAGTGGGTGAAAGAGTGGCTGGATGAGAACGGTAAAAATCTGCTCTTTATGGTGGACGAAGTCGGCCAGTTCATCGGTAAAAACACGCAGATGATGCTTAAGTTGCAGACCATTACCGAAAACCTCGGTGTGATCTGCGGTGGGCGCGCCTGGGTGATTGTCACCTCACAAGCTGATATCAATGCCGCTATTGGCGGTATGAGCAGTCGCGACGGGCAGGATTTCTCTAAAATCCAGGGTCGCTTCTCCACGCGTTTGCAACTTTCCAGCTCCAACACCTCGGAAGTTATCCAGAAACGTTTGCTGGTAAAAACCGATGCGGCAAAAGCTGCGCTGGCGAAAGTCTGGCAGGAGAAAGGCGATATTCTGCGTAACCAACTGGCGTTTGATCCAACGACAACGGCTTCACTGCGCCCCTATACCAGTGAAGAAGAGTTTATTGATAACTACCCGTTTGTCCCGTGGCATTACCAGATCCTGCAAAAAGTCTTTGAGTCTATTCGTACCAAAGGCGCTGCCGGTAAACAGCTGGCGATGGGTGAGCGTTCGCAACTGGAAGCTTTCCAGACAGCGGCCCAGCAGATTTCCACACAAGGTCTCGACTCCCTGGTGCCCTTCTGGCGTTTCTACGCAGCCATTGAAAGTTTCCTGGAACCAGCGGTAAGCCGGACCATTACACAAGCTTGTCAAAATGGCGTGCTTGACGAGTTCGATGGCAACCTGCTGAAAACGTTGTTCCTGATCCGTTATGTCGATGTGCTGAAAAGTACTCTCGATAACCTGGTAACACTCTCAATTGATAAGATCGACACCGACAAAGTAGAACTGCGCCGCCGCGTTGAGAACAGCCTGGATAAGCTGGAACGGGAGATGCTGATTGCCCGTGTGGAAGATAAATATGTCTTCCTGACCAATGAGGAGAAAGAGATTGAAAACGAAATCCGCAACGTTGAAGTGGATTTTTCAGCGATCAATAAAAAGCTCGCATCAATCATCTTTGACGACATCCTGAAAAATAAGCGCTATCGCTACCCGGAAAACAAGCAGGATTTTGATATCAGCCGTTTCCTTAACGGTCACCCGCTGGATGGCGCAATGCTCAACGATCTGGTGGTGAAGATTATTACACCTAAAGATCCTACGTATGATTTTTATAGCAGTGATGCAGCCTGCCGCCCGTATACCGCAGAAGGAAATGGTTGTGTATTGATTCGTCTGCCTGCGGACTCGCGTGTCTGGACTGATATCGATCTTGTCGTACAGACAGAGAAGTTTCTCAAAGACAATGCGGGTCAACGTCCTGAACAAGCCAGCCTGCTGTCTGAGAAAGCACGCGAAAATAACGCGCGTGAAAAAATGTTACGTGTCCAGATCGAGTCCCTGCTGGCTGAGGCGGAACTGTGGGCGATAGGTGAACGCTTACCGAAAAAATCCTCCACGCCAAACAGCATTGTGGATGAAGCTTACCGTTATGTGATTGAAAACACATTCGGCAAACTGAAACTTCTAACATCCTTTAACGGCGATATTAACCGTGAGATCCATGCCTTTCTGACAGTAGAAAATGATACTGAGCTGAATCTGGGCGAGATGGAAGAATCCAATCGCGACGCCCTGCGCGAAGTGGAAAACTGGATCAGCATGGGTATTGATTACCACAAACCAGTGTACCTGCGTGATGTGCTCAACCATTTCGCTCGCCGCCCTTATGGCTGGCCCGAGGACGAAGTCAAACTACTGGTGGCGCGGCTGGCGCAAAAACGCAAAATCAGCTTCAGTCAGCAGAATAATAATCTCGAATTAAAACAGGCGTGGGACCTCTTTAATAACAGCCGCCGCCATAGCGAGCTACGTCTGCATAAAATTCGCCGCCACGATGAAGCGCAGATCCTCAAAGCCGCCAAAATCATGGCAGACGTGGCCCAACAGCCATTTAATGAACGTGAAGAACCGGCGCTGGTTGAACATATTCGTTCTGTGCTGGGTGCATGGAAACAAGAGCTGGATGTTTTCAAAGCTAAAGCCGAAGGGGGCAATAACCCGGGCAAACAGGAGATTGAAGAAGGGCTGGGGCTGCTTAACTCTATCCTTAATGAGAAAGAAGACTTCGCGCTGGTTGAAAAAGTCACGACCCAGGCTAATGCACTGCTGGATTTCAGCGGAGATCGTGAAGACCTGGTCGACTTCTACCGCAAGCAGTTCAATACCTGGCAGAAGCTGGGAGCTGCATTGCAGGGTAGCTTTAAATCCAACCGCAGCGCACTGGAAAAAGATGCCGATGCGCTAAAAGCGCTCACAGAGCTGGAAAGCATCTGGCAGATGACGGAGCCGTATAAACATCTTAACCGTATTACGCCGCTTATTGAGCAGGTGCAGAGTGTTAACCAGCGGCTTGTTGAGCAGCATCGTAAACATGCATTAGAGCGTATCGATGCGCGTATTGAAGAAACCCGCCAACGGTTACTCGAAGCGCATGCCACTGCGGAGCTGCAAAACCGCATTCTGCTGCCGATGCAAAAAGCGCGTAAGCGTGCAGAAGAGAATCACTCCATTCCTGAAATCCTTGCCGAACAGCATGAAACCATTGCTTTACAAACGGAAGCGGACAAACAGGTCAACCAGTGGATTGATGAGCTACGCAAAAAACAGCAGGCACAGCTGCGCGCGTCAAATGAGGCCAATGAGGGAAACCATGCTGCCGAACCGCAGCAACCCTACACCGCCGATAAACCAGCCACGATCCAGCCGGTACCGAAGAAAACTCACCTTGTGAATGTATCGGGTGAAATGCGCAAAGCGACAGGTAGCGAGGTGCTGGAAACGGCAGAGCAGGTCGAAAAAGCGCTGGAAATGCTGCGTAAAACGCTGCTGGCAACCATTGAAGCGGGCGATCGCATTCGCCTTCAGTAAACCCATTTCAGGGCAGCGTCCTGCTGCCCTTTGCAGGATTTTCTATGAACACCAATAACATCAAAAAATACGCCCCGAAGGCACGTAATCAATTCCGTGATGCGGTGATCGATAAGCTCACGACGCTGGGTATCACCATAGATAAAAAAGGTCACTTACAGGTTGCTGATGCTGAAATCATTGGCGAGACGGTGCGTTACGGGCAGTTTGACTATCACAAATCATCCCTCCCCCGCCGTGAAAAACTGGCGAAATGCGCGCGCGAACAGGGTTTTGATGTGCTGGTCGAGCGCAGCGCCTATACCTGGTTTAACCGCCTGTGTGCAATCCGTTATATGGAACGGCACGGCTATCTCGATCACGGTTTCCAGGTATTGTCACACCCGGATAACCCGACAGGTTTTGAGGTGCTGGATCATGTGCCGGAAGTGGCCGAAAGCTTAGGGCTCGATAAAACACGTTTAGTAGAGATGAAACTTTCCGGTAATCAGGATGAAGACCTTTATCGCGAGCTACTGCTGGGCCAGTGCCATGCGCTGCATCGCGCCATGCCGTTTTTGTTTGAGGCAGTTGACGATGAAGCTGAACTGCTGCTGCCGGATAACCTGACCCGTACCGACTCTATCTTGCGTAATCTGGTGGACGATATCCCGCCAGAAGACTGGGATCAGGTCGAAGTGATCGGCTGGCTGTATCAGTTCTATATCTCCGAGAAAAAAGATGCGGTTATCGGCAAGGTGGTAAAAAGCGAAGATATCCCCGCCGCCACCCAGCTGTTTACCCCGAACTGGATCGTGCAGTATCTGGTGCAGAACTCTGTCGGTCGCCAGTGGTTACAGACCTACCCGGATTCGCCGCTGAAAAGCAAAATGGACTATTACATTGAGCCTGCGGAGCAGACGCCGGAAGTACAGGCGCAGCTGGCAGCGATTACTCCATCCAGCATTGAACCGGAAAGCATCAAAGTCCTCGACCCGGCCTGCGGCTCTGGGCATATTTTGATTGAAGCCTACAACGTGCTGAAAAGTATCTACGAAGAGCGTGGTTACCGTGGGCGTGATATTCCGCAGCTGATCCTGGAAAATAATATCTTCGGCCTCGACATCGACGATCGTGCTGCGCAGCTTTCCGGCTTTGCATTAATGATGATGGCTCGGCAGGATGACCGCCGAATATTCTCTCGCGATATAAGACTGAATATTCTCTCCCTGCAGGAGAGCCTGCATCTGGATATCGCTAAACTGTGGCAACAGCTGAACTTCCATGGAAAAAGCCAGACCGGCAGCATGGGAGATATGTTTGCGGAAAGCACCGAGCTGGCACATACAGATAGCCCGGAATACCAGCTGCTAATGCGTACATTAAAATTATTTGTCAATGCCAAAACGCTGGGTTCGTTAATTCAGGTTCCGCATGAAGAAGAAGCGGAACTGAAGGTGTTTCTCGAAGCGCTGTATCGCCTTGAACTGGAAGGGGATTACCAGCAAAAGGCCGCAGCGAAGGCGTTTATTCCGTATATTCAACAGGCGTGGATACTGGCGCAGCGGTATGATGCGGTGGTGGCGAACCCGCCGTATATGGGTACGAAAGGGATGAACAGTGATCTTAAAGAATTTGCTAAAAACCACTTCCCTGAAAGCAAAGCAGACTTATTCTCGATGTTTATGCAGCATGGATTCTATTTACTCAAAGAGCACAGATTCAATGCTCAAATTAACATGCAAGCTTGGATGTTTCTACCTAGTTTTGAAAAATTACGCAAATGGATATTATCAAATAAATATATTATAACATTGTCACATCTGGGTTCACGTGCATTTAGCCAAATCTCCGGTGAAGTGGTACAAACAACCGCCTGGATTATTAGAAACTCACCGTTGCGTAACTATTTGCCGACCTACTTCCGCTTAACATTAGGAAATGAAAAAGAAAAGAACGAACTATTACTTTCACGGAGTAATAGCTATTACAATCTTATTCAAAGCGAGTTTAAAAAAATACCAGGTTCTCCGATTGCTTATTGGGTAAATGAAAAATTCTTAGATATATTCGTTAATAATGAATCCATTGTTGATTATTCAAAAGCATCGACGGGATTGCAAACTAGTGACTCTGAGCGATTTTTAAGATTCTGGTGGGAAGTAGATAATTTAAAAGAGCATAAATGGTTTCCTTTTGCCAAAGGGGGGGAATATAGAAAATGGTATGGTAACGTAGAACATGTTGTTAACTGGGAGAATAATGGGGAAGAAATAAAAAATTATGTCTGTACACAATATCCTTATTTAAATAACAACTTTGGCCTTGTGGTCAAAAATGAATCAACATATTTTTCCAACGGTTTACTTACGTCACGCATAACCTCTGGCGGTCTTGGATTTAGAATCAAACAGACAAATGAAATATACTCAGATGCCTGCACTGCAATATTCCCTACAGACGAAAAATTTCTTTTAGGATTGCTTTGCTCCAAGCTTACAGAATTAACACAAGAATTAAATCCAACAATAAACTTCCAAGCTGGGGATTTGCAAAAAATACCTGTCATTGCCACACTGAACACTCATGATTTTACATCCATTGTAGACCAAGCCATTGAAATCTCAAAACAAGACTGGTCTGTTTTTGAAAAAAACAATACATTTAAATCGTCGCCTCTAATAAAAGAAAATACCACATTAAAAGAAAGCCTTGAAAATACACTTCGTTGGGCAAAAGAAAATGTTCAAAGACTGAAGAACATTGAAGAAAAAATAAACAATTTAGTAATCAATTCTTATAGCCTTGAAGAGCTAATAAATTCTGAAGTCGAATTACATAAAGTTTCTTTGACGATCAATCCATATTACAGGTATCGTCAAGAAGAATTGACCCAGCTTCGAGAACGCTTTATAGCAGACATTTTTCGTGAATTTATATCCTATTCTATCGGCTGCATGATGGGCCGCTACTCCCTCGATCGCGAAGGCCTGGTCTACGCCCATGAAGGCAACCAGGGCTTTGCCGATCTTGTCGCCGAAGGTGCTTATAAAACCTTCCCTGCCGATAACGACGGCATTCTGCCGCTGATGGATGATGCCTGGTTTGACGACGATGTTACCACCCGAGTTAAGGAATTTGTCCGTACCGTCTGGGGTGAGGAGCACTTGCAGGAAAACCTCGAATTTATCGCTGAAAGTCTTTGTTTGTATGCGATCAAGCCGAAAAAAGGCGAATCTGCGCTGGACACTGTCCGCCGCTACCTTTCCACGCAGTTCTGGAAAGATCATCTGAAGATGTATAAAAAGCGCCCGATCTACTGGCTGTTCAGCTCCGGTAAAGAGAAAGCGTTTGAGTGCCTGGTCTATCTGCATCGTTATAACGACGCGACGCTGGCGAGAATGCGTACCGAGTATGTAGTACCGCTGCTGGCGCGTTATCAGGCGAATATCGATCGTCTGAACGAGCAGATCGACACATCTTCCGGTGGCGAAGCGACACGGCTGAAGCGCGAACGCGATAATTTAAGCAAAAAGTTCAACGAACTGCGCAGCTTTGATGATCGCTTACGCCACTACGCTGATATGCGCATCACCCTCGATCTGGATGATGGCGTAAAGGTTAACTATGGCAAATTTGGCGATCTGTTAGCCGATGTCAAAGCTATCACCGGTAACGCCCCCGAAATAATTTAATCTCTTCTTGCACCATCGGTTCGCCGCCGATGGTGCTTTACTTATTCATCTCAACCCTGGCAGCAGATCATGATAAAATGCTGATGCGTGATGTTATGAAAGACAAACCCAACGCTCATATAAAAAATCAGAACTCGTACACATCGTAGTTCTGTTTTTCTACACTGGATTCACTGTAACAACACGGGATTTTAACCTTGCAAAATCAGGAACTTACTGCCGGACTAAAAGCAAAATTTACCGACTATCGCATCGTTTTCTGGCACGATCCCGACCAACGTTTTGCTGAAGATCTCGATCAACTGGCGCTTGAAAACGTCACGCTGCTTAATATGAGCAACGCCTCGCAGCTGGCAACTAAAAAACGTATTGAAATTGATGAGCCAGAGCAGCAATTCCTGCTGTGGTTCCCGCATGATGTGCCATCCCCTGAACTTGACTGGCTGCGTGATATCCGACTTTACAGCACGGAATTTCATGCCGACTTTGCGGCTATTACGCTTAATGCATTAGGTATTCCGCAGCTTAGCCTGCGGGATCATATTCAACGTCGTAAATCATTTTTTAAAGGCAAACGCACGCAGGCCCTGAAGCAGTGGATCACCGAACAGGAAACAGAAGATTCACTGGATAAAAAAATGCTGGCTGTCATTGCGGGAGCTAAATCTTTTAAAACAGAGGACATCCTGTTCAGCCTGATTAATCAGTATGTGAACCAGCAACAAGATGACGACAGCGAGCTGGAAAACACCCAGGCCATGCTTAAGCGCCACGATCTCGACAGTGTATTGTGGAAAATAGCACACGATGAATTGGGTTACCCGATTGAACAACCGTCGCTGGAAAACCTGATCCTGAAGTTATTTTGTAATGACCTGTCTGCGCAGGCCGATCCGCAACAGCGCGAATGGCTGGAGAAAAATGTCCTGCTCACACCATCCGGCCGGGCCTCAGCATTAGCGTTTATGGTTAGCTGGCGTGCCGACCGTCGCTATAAATCAGCCTACGATTACTGCGCCCGGTCGATACAAGAAGCACTGCATCCCGAAGATCACTATCGTCAGAGCTCTCCCTACGTGCTGCATGAATGCGAAACCACAGAAAGCATTGAGCAGACGATTATCCGGGCGCTGGTGACTCAGCTACAGGAAGAGAGCACCACGCTGGATCGCGAAGCCTTTAAGAAATTACTTTCCGAGCGCCAGAGCAAATACTGGTGTCAGACGCGGCAGGAGTATTATGCCATCTACGATGCGCTGCGCCAGGCAGAGCGCCTGTTGCATTTACGTAATCGCTATATTGATGGTTTCCACTATCCGGATAGCGCAACCTTCTGGAAAGCCTATTGTGAAGAGCTGTTCCGCTTCGATCAGGCCTATCGCCTGTTTAACGAATCAGCACTGTTAGTCCACAGTAAAGGCGCAATGATCCTTAAAAGCCTGGATGATTATATTGAAGCGCTCTATTCCAACTGGTATCTGGCTGAGCTTAGCCGTAGCTGGAATAAAGTGCTGGAAAACGAAAAGCGTATGCAGGATTGGCGTATTCCAGGTATTCCCCGGCAGCAGGACTTTTACAAAGAGGTCGTCAGGCCGCAATTTAATAACCCGCAGATCAAGCGTGTCTTCGTGATTATCTCGGATGCGCTGCGTTATGAAGTTGCCGAAGAGCTAAGCAACCAGATCAATAAAGAGAAGCGCTTTAGCGCGGAGTTACGTTCCCAGACCGGCGTATTACCAAGCTATACCCAGCTGGGGATGGCGGCTTTGCTACCGCATGAGCAATTAAGTTACCAGCAAGGTAACAGCGATATTGTCTATGCCGATGGCTTGTCAACTTCCGGCATCCCCAACAGAGATACTATCCTCAAAAAGTTTAAAGGGATGGGGGTAAAATCTGACGACCTGCTGAAATGGAAGAATCAGGAAGGCCGGGATATTATTCGTGATGCTGAAGTCGTCTACATCTGGCATAACACCATCGATGCGATGGGAGACAGTGCATCAACGGAAGAGAAAACCTTCGAAGCGTGCCGTAGTGCAGTGGACGAATTAAAAGATCTGGTGACCCGCGTTATTAACCGTCTCCATGCCACGCGTATTATTGTCACCGCCGATCATGGCTTCCTGTTCCAGCAACAACAGCTTTCCACGCAGGATAAAACGACTCTGGCTATCAAGCCGGAAGATACGATTAAAAACCACAAGCGCTTTATTATCGGCCATCAGCTTCCTGCCGATGATTTTTGCTGGAAAGGTAAACTGGCCGATACCGCTGGTGTCTCAGATGACAGTGAATTCCTGTTGCCAAAAGGCATACAACGTTTCCACTTTTCCGGGGGCGCGCGTTTTGTCCACGGTGGCGCAATGCTGCAGGAAGTCTGTGTCCCGCTGCTTCAGGTAAAAGCGTTGCAAAAAACAGCAGCGGAAAAACAACTGCAGCGTCGCCCGGTCGATATTGTTGCTTATCATCCCGTGATCAAGCTGGTGAACAATATTGATAAGGTGAGCCTGCTACAGACACATCCTGTTGGTGAACTTTACGAACCCCGAACGTTAAATATTTTTATCGTTGATGAAGCAAATAATGTCGTGTCGGGTAAAGAGAAAGTGAGCTTCGACAGTGATAACGATGCCATGGACAAACGGGTACGTGATGTCACGTTAAAATTAATCGGCGCGAACTTTAACCGGCGGAATCAGTACTGGCTGATGCTGGAAGATGCGCAAACCGAAACCGGCTATCAGAAGTACCCTGTCATTATCGATCTGGCGTTTCAGGATGATTTCTTTTAAGTGAGGCGATATGCAAAACCATAATGATTTACCCATTCCAGCCGTATCCGAAGGGGAACTCGTCTCAACCGAAGGACAGGATCTGGATGCATTGCTGAACCAACATTTTCGGGGGCGTGTAGTACGTAAGGACCTTACGAAACAACTCAAGGAAGGAGCGAACGTCCCCGTCTACGTACTGGAGTACCTGCTCGGTATGTATTGTGCATCCGATGATGACAGCATTGTTGAGCAAGGTTTGCAGAACGTTAAGCGTATCCTTTCTGATAATTATGTTCGCCCGGACGAAGCGGAGAAGGTGAAATCCCTCATCCGCGAGCGCGGCTCTTATAAAATCATCGACAAAATTTCAGTAAGGCTGAACCAGAAGAAAGATGTTTACGAAGCCCAGCTTTCCAACCTTGGCATTAAAGATGCACTGGTTCCTTCCCAGATGGTCAAAGATAACGAGAAACTGCTGACCGGCGGCATCTGGTGCATGATCACCGTTAACTATTACTTCGAGGAAGGGCAAAAGACTTCGCCTTTCTCACTGATGACGCTGAAACCTATCCAGATGCCCAATATGGATATGGATGAAGTCTTCAACGCGCGGACTCACTTTAGTTGCGATCAGTGGATCGACGTGCTGCTACGTTCAGTAGGTATGGAGCCTGCCAACATTGAGCAGCGTACAAAGTGGCACCTTATCACCCGCATGATCCCTTTTGTAGAAAATAACTACAACGTTTGTGAGCTTGGGCCTCGCGGCACAGGTAAAAGCCATGTTTATAAAGAGTGCTCACCAAACTCATTGCTGGTTTCCGGTGGGCAAACTACCGTTGCTAACCTGTTCTATAACATGGCCAGCAGGCAGGTAGGTTTAGTGGGTATGTGGGATGTCGTCGCATTCGATGAAGTCGCCGGGATCACTTTTAAAGACCGGGACGGCGTGCAAATCATGAAAGATTATATGGCATCCGGTTCTTTTTCTCGTGGCAGAGACTCCATTGAAGGTAAAGCTTCTATGGTATTTGTCGGTAATATCAACCAGAGCGTGGATACATTGGTAAAAACCAGCCACCTGCTGGCTCCATTCCCGGCGGCAATGATCGATACCGCATTTTTCGATCGCTTCCATGCCTATATTCCTGGCTGGGAGATCCCGAAAATGCGCCCGGAATTCTTTACCAATCGCTACGGACTGATCACCGATTATCTCGCTGAATATATGCGGGAAATGCGCAAGCGTAGCTTCTCCGATGCGATTGATAAATTCTTTAAACTGGGTAACAACCTCAATCAGCGCGATGTTATCGCCGTTCGCCGTACCGTTTCGGGATTACTCAAGTTACTCCATCCTCACGGCAGTTATAACAAAGAGGACGTGCGTGTTTGCCTGACATATGCATTGGAAGTCCGCCGTCGCGTCAAAGAACAGCTTAAAAAACTAGGTGGGCTGGAATTTTTTGATGTGAACTTTAGCTATATCGATAACGAAACGCTGGAAGAGTTCTTTGTTAGCGTGCCGGAGCAAGGCGGCAGTGAGCTCATCCCTGCGGGTATGCCAAAACCCGGCGTTGTCCACTTGGTTACCCAGGCCGAAAGTAACATGACCGGGCTGTATCGATTCGAAACACAGATGACCGCCGGAAATGGTAAACATTCGGTTTCCGGGATTGGTTCAAACACAGCCGCTAAAGAAGCTATCCGCGTGGGCTTTGATTATTTCAAAGGCAATCTAAGCCGTATCAGTGCCACTGCAAAGTTCTCAGACCATGAATATCATCTGCATGCTGTAGAGCTCCATAGTACCGGTCCCAGCATATCAACCAGCCTTGCTGCGTTGATTGCCTTCTGCTCGGTGTTGCTGGCTAAACCTGTTCAGGAGCAAATGGTAGTACTGGGTAACATGACGCTTGGCGGTGTGATTAACCCGGTGCAGGATCTGGCTGCATGCCTGCAGGTGGCATTTGATAGCGGTGCCAAGCGCGTATTGTTACCTATGGCTTCTGCTATGGATATCCCCACAGTGCCGACAGAGCTCTTTACGAAGTTCCAGGTCAGCTTTTACTCAGACCCTGTTGACGCAGTATATAAAGCTTTGGGTGTTAATTAAAACCGTTAAAATGATATGCCATCCAATCTAAAATCCCGGATGGCATATCAAAATATAAAAATTCTTCGGGCATTTTACATAATGAGACAATAACGCCTTTTTAAGCCCCTACCTTTGTAATTTATTTGTCGCGTAGCCTTTCCAGAGGCATCTGGTAGCAACTTTCCTTGCTTTTTCAGCATAGAGATCGCCAAGTCATAAGAAACTAAGAGGTTTTCTTTAAAGAAAGACGCCTTTACCGCCAGTACTTTTATTTTACTATCATCCTTCTTATTTTTGAATTCATATTTAATAACATTTTTATCGTTTAAATCGTTGGAATCCAAGTTTTCGTAACAAGGTTGGAAAGTTGCATTTTTTAATTCAAACTCCAATCTCTCGCTAAAAAAATCATTTAAAACAGAGCCATCGCTAACTGCTTTCATATAGCAAAAAGCGATTGCCTCCATGATTACATCATCACCAAATGGAAATATTTTAAATTTTGCAGCAAGACTTCCAGCGGCGAAAGAAAATGCAAAACGCTTAGCTATTCGCTTTTCCAGACCATTATTACCGTCAACTTTCATAGCATTTAAAAAACGCTGCATTCGTTCCTCAAGCAGTGCAGTAACTACAGACTTATCTTTCCTAAGAAGTTTTTTGACAAACAGTGGTCCAGCAATTCCATGATAAAGTCCGCATGCCTCAATGATACTTTCAGCATACGTGCTTGGAGATAGATCATCAGGTATAGTTCTGAAAAGCCCCATCCCGTAGCCGCTGTCTGCCGGAACATCCACCAGACGTGCCTTTTCTCCATTTTTCCTGTTCTGACCACCCTCAAGTGCGTGCTGTTCCATTGCACTTTCGCCATTACTGACCACAGTAAGCCGCCATTCTGCTTTGTTTGATTGATAGCTACCTGAACGCGCTTTTCCGTGGCCGGATGCCAATGCATAAACAAGCTTTTGCCTTTTTTGCGCAGAATCCTTAGCACTTGTATCAATCATAACAAGTTCGTCCAGCAGAACTAAGGAATGATTGCGGGATTCAGCTAACTCTTCAAATGCAGCTTCTGTTGTATTCCAGTCACTAACATATTCGCTTCCACCATAAACAGAAGCTGCAACCATTACAGCTGTGCTTTTTCCTTTAGAACTATCACCATATATGTGGAAACCTCCTGATTCTATATTTATATAAAAGGTACAAAAACCGGCAATGGAGCTACATAATGACAACATAATCTGAGGGCTATGAATAGCAGCGGTTGCAACATTATCTTGCCATTCCACCAGACGACCTTTACGATGCCAGTCATTTTTAAATGATTTGGTTTCGGGGTAAGGTCTCGGTGATAACCCCTCATAATTACCTATAATTTTTCCATTTCCTGTTGCATAACATAATTCGCCTTTTTGCTCGTAAAAACCAGGACGAATTAGCAGCGGAACAGAGATATTTGGGGTACGCTTTATCTCATCAAATACTTCGTTCATTTCTTTCACGTCGAGATCCGCAGCAAGCCCGTTATTGAGTAATACCTCTATAAGTTTTCGCTTATCATAAACCAACCGCGAAGGAATTAAAATTGTCCGAAATTTATTACTATAACAATTTTTAACCTTCACTATACGATAGGAATGTATATTAGATTTCATTTCAGAAAGCGCAATCAACCGCACAGGTAAATTCTTTCTTACCGTCATTATCATATCCTAATTATTTTTGGGGAAAACACGCCAATCACCAAATCACTTTTGATGATGGCTATTTCTAATTACATTGCCAGGTTAGATAAAAACTAAACAGTGTTATGCGTATAATAGGCTCAGCTCATGCTCCCGATGCGTCTAACCAGCGAGTTAGTGGCATCAACTTGATATCTTCTTCCGCATAGCCTGGACATTTACCCCAAATGTGAGTTGTCCATCGCTCATGCGATCAAGCTTCACAAGTGATTTGGCAAAAATACGCTCATCGCTTATACGTATTGGGTTACGGCGTTTCTTCACCTCCTTTTCTTCGTTACGAAACCATACGTGCTCCATCCATATTCCTGATATGCAGTAACTCAATGCTCGAACTGGGTTATCAATACGATCTTTCCTGAAAGGTCGATTCTTGCGTCCATTACGAGCATGCAGATTTTTACCCCTCAGCATGTAGTGATGCAGCCTCTCAATTTTTTCTGGTT
The DNA here is from genome assembly GCF_054057575.1 of Erwinia sp. TECH1. Classification (NCBI taxonomy): domain Bacteria; kingdom Pseudomonadati; phylum Pseudomonadota; class Gammaproteobacteria; order Enterobacterales; family Erwiniaceae; genus Erwinia; species Erwinia sp. TECH1. Next base: position 3,746,866 of record NZ_JBSRZK010000001.1, read on the forward strand.
CATTGGGAACCAATAGATGGAAATGTGGCATCCAGTGACTCGTTTCTGGAGCGTGGCTATAGTTGTGGTAGTCCATTTCGAAACCACCAATAACTGGCAAGCTAAATCCGATACGAGAAATAGCCTTACGATAACGCTCTTTCATCGCATCGAAATCCCAGCCTAATAATTTATTATTTGGTACCATATCTACGTAAGAAATAAGCGTTACAGCAACATACTCATCCTGATGCTCTTCGATATAAGATTGCCATCCAGGAATATGAATTAATCGACGAATATGCTGACAAATACTGCATGCCATACTTCCGCATGGCTCTTCCGGAGAACAACTTTCCAGTTTGTCAGCCAGTTGTTGGCAAACTTTCTTGTCAAGTTTCCGGCCAGCTGAACGTAACGTACCCACGCGTATTGCATTTTCTTTTAGAGCATCTTCTTTCGTTTCGAAGTTCGGCATTACCTCACGGATCTTCTTTGCCAGCTTTTCCAGTTCTGGGCGGAAGGCCATTTGGGTTGTAAGATTACGTGGATAATTCCTGTATGTTTTCATTTAAACTTCACCTCATTGACAGGTTTACGACTGGCGATCCAGTCTTCAATCTCTTCTTCAAGCCAACCGACTCCGCGTCCTTCGGGTGATAATAGAACCTGGGATGGGAAGTATCCTTTAGCCATCAAGCGATAAAGTGACGATCTTGATATGCTGCAACGGTGCAAGACATCGTGAATTTTCAACAAGCGTTTTATTGCCATGCTTCCTCCTGAAATCTGATAGGAAGATCCTACGGCATGGTTTTGAGGCTCTCTTGGAATTAAAAAGAAAAGAATTTCAAACCTTTCCATTAGCAATCGTTTGCCTCTTTAATGCGCGAATTATCGGCCCTAAAAAGCATCAATGTTTTGTGATTTACATCACATAATATCGAGTATTTTTTTCTTCCAACTTCTTGGTGGGCGATGCAGAGTATTCATTAACGAAAAAACGGATACGATCATCTACAGAAAGGATATGTTACATGCAGGAACAAGATTTAATCCCAATTTACCCTAAGATTGGAGCAGATTCTCTACGAAAGCTGCAATTTATCGCTTCTGTGCTTTATCCGGAATGGGCCAGAGAAGGGAACAAGAGCGGAGACCCATTAAACCAGACATTAAGTTATTGCATTGAAGCCACTTACAATATTCTGGAGAAATCGCGTGCGATGCCCCCTATCTATGATGCTTTGCCGCCACCGAAAACGGTTAAAGCACAAAAGCTATATGATATATTTCAACGAATTACGACAATGAAGGACAAAGGCAAATCTCTTACAGAGATCGTTGCTTATTTAAATCAAGCTGGTTATCCCACTCCTGATGATCTGTATTCAACAAAACCGTTGACCGCTATTAATTTCAAAATATCGCGTTGGGAAAAAAGAGATGTCCGCATGCTATTTGCGGATGGGTCACAGCCTGGCGAACTTCTAAGACAATATTTAGATAAGTTGAACAAACGATCCCAGAGAAAAAGAGCGCCAGGAGTCCGTAGCAGTCGTTAGAACGGCCAGGACAACTAGCTCAAAAAGCGAAGAACACGTGCGAATCCCTTGGGGGACAAGGAATGACTGTAGTTTGAGTTTTCTTGGCATTTGATAGTCTCCCATACGCCATTTCATATCCATCGCTTCGTTGCTACTATTTTTAGATCTATGAATACATGGTGGAAGCGCTATGGATACTGCTTTACTTGCGTCTCTTGATGGTGAAGGAAAGAAAAAGCTGGAGCGGGCAATCGTAACGCTACAGGGTGATGTGAATGCTGCTTCGGGCGTATTGTATGTTGATCCAAAGCTCAGACTTGAGTACTCACGTCGCATCAAAGCCATGTCTGACGATCTCTATGCCAAAGCTTCACGCGGGATCATTAGCTGGGAAAAAGCCGCAGAGGAAGCAAACCAGACGCGCAACCTTCTGATGGAGCTCATCCGCTACCGAAGCACACCTGTTGGCAAAGCACTGGCGCAAAAAATGAAGGCGCAGGGCAAGACGCTCAATAAGCTGATAGCCTATAAAACAAAGGCGTTGTACGGCGACAAAGTTAACTTTAATAATCTTTCTGTTTCACAGAAAAACGCGGTTTACAGCGCCGTGGTGCAATCGGCTGGTAAATCCAACCTCGAAGTAAATATCAAAATGCAGCGTTTGTCAGGTGCCGGACGTGGATTGATATTCCTTTCTCTTGCAGTAGCTGTCTACCAAATCTATGAAGCTGAGGATAGAGTGCTTGAGACTCAACGGCAGCTTGCCATCAGTAGCGCCGGGATTGCAGGTGCGTGGGGAGGAGGAGCGCTGGCGGGACTGATGTGTGGTCCTGGCGCACCTGTTTGCGTTGTTATTGGTGCTTTTGTTGGCGGTGCGATTGCCGCATGGGAAATCAGCGGATTCTGGGACTAACTATGTTTAAGCAGCTCGACAACGTAACACTTATGCTCAGGGAAGAACCTACACCGACATCAATGGGAAAATATGAAGTCCTGATTGCTGGAAAAGGTACGGGCATTATGGTTCCAGTACAGGTGATAGAAGCTGCTGTTCAGGTTGATGATAAACGCCTGCTGTTATTTCTTACCGATGACGTTCCCTATGAAGAAGCACTTAAAATCGCACTGCTCGACCTGAAAGAGGGTGTGAAAGAGATACTGACGTTGGGTGGCGCATATCTGACAGGATCGTTTACGGACCTGAACATACAACCTAATGCAGTTGAATTCAGCTTTATTGGCGATACAACATGGCGGGTTGAAATACCAGCGATGCCCTTTATGAAACTCCCGTTCATCGGCGATCCACGGGGCGTTTCGCGTCCACCGGCATTGAAGCATTACATCAAAATCACCGCCAGTCCTGCACCTGCTCGCTTCGACGGTAGCCGCTAATTATTGAGTAAGAGAAGGGAATGTTCTAGTAGCACTGAATCCGTCGGCTGGCTCTGACTTTTACCTTATCCCCACGGCAGTCATAGCGGGTAGTCGTGGATATGTCGCTATGCCCTGCCAGCTGGCGTACGGTGTTAATATCCACGCCTTGCTCTAACAAGCGCGTAATGAAGGTGCGCCGCATGTCGTGAGGAGTAAAACGCGCCATGCCTGCATCATGCTGTAACTGCGCCAGGATGCCGGTTAAACCGGTCGTTGTCAGCGGCTGGCTGGCGACCCTGCCGTTGCGCTGAATGCGGTTAAACAATGCATCCCCGGCCTCTTTTGCGCCACTGGCTTTAATCCATGCGCGGATGGCTTTATCTACCGCTGCCGCAACGTGTATCTCCCGGTATTTACGCCCCTTCCCCTGCCTCACTGTAAGAATGCCATTGTCATAGTCCCGACGTTCAAGGCTGACCAGTTCCCCGGCCCGCAAACCCGCACCGCAAAGGGTCATTACAATGGCGGCATCACGACAACATCGGATACGTTGCGGATGCCGTTTAGCGGCCTGAACGAGTGCACGAACCTCCTCCCGGCGGAGTGCCCTTCCCTTACGCTGGTTATCTCCGCTGACGCGCTTGACTGCCTGGATACGGGCAAGCGTGTCTGCCTCCAGGCAATTGAGGTTAAAGGCTGTCTGCGCAATGCCCCGGAGTGCTGACAACGCCATGTTGACCGACGACACGGCGTAACCGTCATCCAGCAACGCCGCACGTACTTTAGCGACAGCGGCGAAGCTAAGCTGCTCCCAGGGGTAACTGGCAGCATCCGCACCGCGTTTGAGTATGCTGGCGCTGCGGTTTAACAGGCTGGTGATACCCCGCCGTCCCGACGGGGCAAGACCGCTGATATAGGCGTCCATCACGGTGGTTTCCACCACCGTCGCGACCTGACGCAGCGCAGCCCTGCTCATGCGTTTAACCTGCTATAACATGTATTAAACCAGGTAACTGTCTGCATCAGACCAGCCCTCGCTCAGCCAGTGACACCGTCTCCGTCCCGGCCACAATAAAGTGGTCCAGCAACCGTACATCCAGCATTTGCAATAGCTCCTGCAGCCGCTTAGTTATCTGGATATCGCACTTGCTGGGTTCTGCCTCACCGCTGGGGTGGTTATGCACAAGGATGACAGCAGCAGCGTTATGCCTGAGTACCCGCTTGATTACCTCCCGGGGATAAACGCTGACCGTGTTTAACGAGCCCCGGAACAGCATTTCCCGATGCAGAAACTGGTGCTGGTTATCGAGCAGGATGATGCCAAACTCCTCATGCTCCAGCAGGGCCATTTCATACATTACGCACCGCCTTACATCATCAGGGGAGCAAAGCTGAACGCCACGCTGGTAGCACCGGCTGATAATGTCGCGGGCCTGGTCCAGGATGCGGGTTTCACGCAGGGTAAACGTCGTCATGTTCAGAACTCCCGTTCGATGAAGTAAATGGCTTCGGGAAACAACTGGCGGCGGGCCGCGCCAGCACGTAAGGAGAAGGCCTTACGGGGCATGGAGGTTCGCCCGTTGCTGTCAAAGAACCAGAGCGTTTCTTCGTCCATTCTGGTGAGAAGGGACCAGTGAAACTGGTCGCTGAGCATAATCAGACGGGAGTAGTCTGTTACCGCCAGAAACCGCCTCATTTCACTGAAAACCCGCCCTTCCACAAGACCGCGACTTCCTTCGAAAGGTTTGCTGATTTGGACCGGAAACTGGCGGTGATAGTGGCCTTTCAGGAGTACCTGTGCAATCAGCCAGTCGAGCCGGTTTTCATCTACCCCTTCGGTCAGCCATTCATGCAAAGGCCAGCGTTGCTGATAGGCCTGAAGAAGCCGGTTCATGAGTGGTTTTCGCTTCACCCGACCGTCATACAGCCAGCTCAGCATATTCACCACACAGTACGCGCCGCAAAGACAGTCAAGCTCTCCCTGTACAGACGCGTGTATCCCTCTGTTAGCAGTCACAGATAATATCTCCATCAATCATTAGCTGTCAGTGTGGCGGGATTAGCTTTCCCACATAACGGTGAGGGTGTAGATATTCAGGAAGTGGTAATGAACGAAGTTTCTCTGCCAGAGTGCAAAAATGTCGCGCCCTTCCCCCGGGGGTAAATCACCGGCACAGGACAGGAAGACATAGCGCTGGCTCCAGCTGATATCGATTTCCTTTTCGAGCTCCGGATCTGTCCCCATATATGTAAAGTCAGTGATGTAATCGAAATACCATTCATCGTTGCGGGAAATAAGCCTTATTTCGACCGGATGAAACCCACCATTCTCAGCGCTGTAATTGATATCTTTGAACAGCAATGTAACAGCACGAACATTCGGTTTAACTGGCGGTTTTTTACTGAGTTCAGCCAGTATGATATTAATAAGCTCCTGACTTACGGGCATGGACAGCCCTTCCTGACGGATAATATTCATTGTATTTATTCCGGTAAATATGCGTTTGGGTTGATGACATAAATACTAATTAAACCTAACCCATACTGAATTTTCAGACGATGGAAGTCCTCCCGCCAGAAGGGATATGAAATGAAAAGCTAAGTTGGCTATTAGTTTATGCATCAGTTACTGAATAATATGACACTATCCAGTAATGACATTTTACCAGGAATATACTTCTAAAGCAAATAATTTCACATAGAAATTAATTTTAAATTTATTTTATGAATTCATCTAAAAACAGGAGGAGGCTTTTCCTTTTGCCGTAATCCAATTTGTTCCAGACTTGATCGAGGCGTTGTTTTAATTCTTTATCAAGCCCAGATAGATAGTCAGACGGGATATTAGAAGCATTCAGATCATCCATGCAATCAATAAAGAACCAACTTATTGGTGTCTTTAGAGACACTGCAATTTTCACTAAATGCGCAACATTGATCTTATTCGTTCCTCGTTCATAGCGGGAAAGTTGCTGTTGAGATATATCGATAATTTCTGCAAGTTCAGCTGCGGTTAACCCGGCTTCTTTACGTCTGCTCTGAATACGCTGTCCTACCAGCTTATCAGCTGAATCTGAAACCAGTTTAACCATCATTTATTCTCCCGTCCGTCCATAAGCGGAAGTTTGGGTCTTTTTTACTCTTGCATGAACATCAATAATGACCTTAAAATCCAGTAAATACTCATTTATAGACAAAACAAGACTAAGACTGACGAGCTGAGTGACCAGCAGATAAGCCTTAGAACAAAGGTGGACAGAAAGGGGAACATTGTGGCAACCACCATTACTGAGATAACGGATTGCTTTGAGTACTTTTTCAGCTCCCTTTACCGGCGTGAATTTGTCAAAACACTGCGTCTGAATGAATGCAGCGAGCGGGAATTACTGCCATTAGTACGTTGCTATTTACTGGGTTGGTTTGCGGATAACGTCTCGCCAGAAGTCAAAAGCAGACTACCAGGAACGGTATCCGGTCATGGTTTCATTGATTTTGTGATTGACGATGTGGCCGTTGAGTTTGCAGTCCGTAAGCCAACAGCAGCTCGTTCCAATGTCTCCGCAACCGTAAACAGCACGGAAGTGAAGAAACTGATGAAGCACGATGGTAAAGCCCTGCTTGTACTGTTTGATTTCTCTGACACACCCTATTCAGAAGAGCAGATCGAATCTTTCCGAAACTGGCCCTCCCTGGGTCGGGGGAATCACCGTAAATCAGCTTTCAACGTTGTGTATTTCTTTGTGGAAAAACGCAGGCCGCTGGCACTGGGGAAAATCACCAAAAACATCCGTATCACTTAGCAGGGAATTAAATAATGAACAGAAAACTGTTGGCCTTATTGATGGCAGCCATAACGCTACCTGTCGCAGCAGAGCAGTACGTAAAACCCGGAGCGGTTCTAACCGTGCATCCGGGAAAGGGCAATGCTGAATTCAGCATTAATGCCTCAACGGGGGATGGTTCGGGCGTATGCAATATGGAGGGGACAGCACAGCAAATAGCTGCCGGAGAAAGCCAGAAGCGTCGCTGGGTCTGGAATGACAATTCCAGCCAGTGTGTTGCAGTAATTAGTGCACTGAAAAACGGTAAGGCCAGCGTTATGACTCGTGGTTGCGAGGGATACTGCGGGGCTTCTGCGGCAGGCGCAATGGATGGTCTATTTAATAAGAAGTAAAAAGTGTCTTAATTAGCGAAGGAATCTTACATGAAAAGAACAATGCTTCTGGTTTTAATAGCTACTGGTTTGCTGGCTGGCTGCGGCGAGAAAACGCCAAAATGCAGTAGTGATGATGCAAAAAATCTGGTTGTGGACATTGCCAGAAAAACAATCGAGAAGGGCATGACACTGGATAAGGATGTACGAATTACAGTAGAAAATGTCAGAACAATAAGCCATGAATCAGGGCTTGATGTTTATCAGTGTGCGGCTGATTTAACGTTCACAAAACCTGATCTGAAAGATTCACTGCCAATCACCTACCGGATTCAGAAAACTGATGAAGGTAAAGGCCAGTTCTATATAAATGTATCTGGTTTATAATTATATTAGCGACTTTTAAAATCCCTCTTGGGTGGCATAAGTAATATGCAAACCCAAAAGGCGACTCTACTAACAGTAGATTTAACCATTTCATTATTATTTTTCAACCACCCGCTCCAATAATAGAATAAGAAAATGGCACCACAGATAACTCTCTGCATTGCTAATGCCTAACATATATAACATAAGCATAATTAAAAAACTTTCGTGGTAGGTTAAAACTCCGCCATGTATAATGCCAAATTTCATTGAACTCATTAGAATAAATCATTACAGAAAAGCAATCAATAAGCCTCGAATAACTTAATACCTTATTAATTAAAAAAAATAAATTTAAATAAAAAAAATTCATATCAGAATACAGTAAGCCTGTGATAAGATTACAAACAATTATTAAGAATGCAAAGGCCTTTGGATTATGCTTAAAGAAACACCGGAGAAACATTTAATACAAAAATTTTCTTTACCCACATCGAAATTAGTTGTAGCTATTATGTTACCTGATGGCACTATTTCCCTCGACTCATCCCAATCGTATGACTTATGGAACAACGGCGGTTTGCTCGACCGAGACCCTAAATTACTTACAGTGCAACATGGCATGGATTTGCTGCAATTATTAACTAATGAACTGGGTTTGGTCTCCGTTGACGAAAAAGGTTTTCTTCAACATCGTATAGTTCTAGAGCTTGATCCACATAAAACGACCATGAGGATATTAGGAAAAATAGCGGAAGCTCTTATCGTTGATGAATGTAATAAAGATAGTATAAAAAACACAAAATGGGCAAATGCAGCGAGACGTTATATCTCCCCTCAAAAATCTTATGATAAATATAAAGCCTTAGGCACTGGACTTAAATATACTCAATTAAACCACCCACAAAAATACAATCCTGGAGACACTCAGCGAGATATTATTTGGATTGATAAGGATGATGAAAAATCCCAGTTAATGATGTCCATTTCCGGAAACCAATTAAGTGGAATCCAAGCGGGCTTACAAATAAAGGTTAGCTATGGTGATTATGTTAAGCCATCTACTCTAGCAAAATATGAAATTCCAGTAGTGTACTTTGACTTAAAAGATAATTTCATGAGCTTAGTAATGAAAACAAATTCTTCCAATATAGATTCTACAAATGGATTGGATTATCATCGGGGCCGGAATATATCATTAGAAATACATGAAAAACTTAAGGATTATTACCACCTTATTTTTCGTATTATTTCTGGAAAAACCGATATAAACACACTTGCCCATAATAAAGAGGTGTTAGAGGCATTTATTAAAGATCAAAAAGAGATTGCAGGCAAGCAAATAGTTACACTTTAGCCGCGCGATAAACACGCATAGATATAGGCCTTGACCTCCCCCCAGTATTAAACACAATAGTCAGTTAGTAATGTCGGTTTGTTTACCTTCATTTTTTGCATTTCGCCAGCCCGCTGCAAACTCCGCTGGCGTCAGATAATTTAGTGAGGAACGAGGCCGACACTCGTTATAGTTCTGCCGCCAGTCGTTAATGATTTTTCTGGCGTGAACAATATCGCTGAACCAGTGCTCATTCAGACACTCATCCCGAAACCGACCATTAAAGCTTTCGATAAACCCGTTCTGTGTCGGCTTGCTCGGCTGAATAAGCCGAAGCTCAACGCCATGCTCAAAGGCCCACTGGTGCAGTGCCCTGCAGGTAAACTCCGGCCCCTGGTCAGTTCTTATCGTAGCCGGATAGCCGCGAAACAGCGCAATACTGTCCAGAATACGTGTGACCTGAGTGCCTGATATACCGAAAGCGGCGGTAAAACGTGGCGTCTGATATTGCGTCCTTACGGCAGAGCTCACCGACAGAAACTCCGGCTTCGGCCTCGCGGAGGATACTGATGATCTGTTCGTCGGAAAAACGCTTCTTCATAGGGTTGCCCTCACGTTGCTGATGAAGACATTACTGACATCGTGGTGTGTTAATCAATGAGGAGCAGGTCAAGTCGCCTGCGAAGGAAACAGATATTTGTCGGAAGTAAGGCGTAGAACCTTGAGAAAGTCGATAGCCTGATCGGATAACTGGGCGTAGGAAGGGCTCGGCTCTTGTGTTGGTTTCTCGCAAATGAGCAAATGAATAGTCCCTTTTTCAAGAGCGGCGGTAAACCTTATAAATGATCGGTGGACTGACCAACTTAATGGGTCAGTCCATACAGCCACAGCAGCTAGCTGCTGACAGAGTATCCATTTAGCTGCGCCAACACATGTTCTATGTCACGGCTGTCCGTCGCTATTTGAAAATAATAATTTTCTTGGAAGTGAAAAATGTCTCTAAGCGTGGTGCCAATTTGTAGATCAATTTCCTTTGTAGGTAACATTGTTCTTATGATGAATTGGCTGCGTTCTGCGATGATGCTGAATTCAGGCCACCCCTCAGTCTGAAGGCAGTTCAGTCTGATATAAGGGCAGAAGGCAGTACCGACTGCGGTCATATAAGTTATATTTAAATTGTTAAAAGCTTGCAATTTATTCCTAAGTTTCTGATAAAGGCAGAATGTGAGCAACTCGGCATGTTCACCATTAAGTTGACTGCGCTTTAGTATGTAAATCCTCTCGTTAGATTCAAGGCGAAGGGCTCGAGCTTCACAAAACTTGATGACTGCCGGAGTACCGACAATCAATCGTCGCCAGTCCTCACTCTGGGGCGCACTAGAAATGACATCTTCTAATTGATTCGACAAGTCAATATGTGGATTCATTCGGTCCCACAGATTTTTCAGCAAACCGCGTTTTCCCTCAGAGCGTAAGAATCGCTTCCAGCTGGCTTCATCATCTGCACGATCAACTAAGAAGGACTGATTTTTTCCCTTTGGCAGCAAGCAGTCCCCCAAACTCAACAGAGCCCGCAGCCAATAGTACGCACCTAATTCCTTTAAGCCAACATTCGAAAAGGTAGCATGAGCCCAGCTCCAGTAGTGCTCAAAGGTATGCTGGAGTTCAAGATGTTGATCAGCGGTCCAGTCACAGGGAGCTACCATTTTAAACTGGTCCGCAACACCTGAGTACTCTATTAGGAAGTCAATTTGTCCAGTAAAGTATCCATGCACCTCTGCTGTTTGGATAAGAGGCCCCCACCCTTCATGGGCTAATATCAATGCACACTTGATGCGCTCCTCGTTAATTTGAAGCCTATTGAAGCCATCCACAGAGTTGTCAGGATTCGCTAGATACTCCTGAATATTATCTGCATGAATCAAAAGTGCATTTACACTTTCAACGCTACGCCGGAAATCATCTACCCGGTTATAGGTAGTATTCACTGACAGATTCTTGATAACTCTCATCCAGTGATGAAATGCCTCTGGCCCAGGCTTACCCTTATGTTTGTGGAGATAGCCCACATAGGCCGCGAACTGCACCGCTTCGCTATAGCTTAGGGAGGTGAAGTACGGACTAATAATTTTTCCTAGTATGGATGACTCATTAAAGAACTGATCGTTTAGCAACCCCGTGTACAATCTATTTTTTTCTGCTTGTAACGTATCCAGCAAATAAATAAGCGACATAGAAAAACGCTCATCAAGCCAATCTTGGTAGTGATAGTCTTGGAATGACAATGTGCTATATAGATTGCGCAACAGCTCGGTATCTTTATTGAATGCTTCTCCCCCAGAGTCTCGAGTTACCAAAGCCACCACCCTAAACATGCGAAGGAAAGCTTGATCAAATAGGTTGCTTTCTTTGTCACGAAATTGCCAGAATAAGTCCCCCCAATGCGTGTCCAGTTGGATGGACACGTATTCATGGATGGGGAATGAGCTGTCACCAATATAAAATCTGCGATCTACAAACTTAGTTTTAAGCAACTGCTCATAACGAGCCTTGAAGTTCTCGAACTCAGTGAGAGGCTTTCCCCGGGCATTCATCTTGATGTAAAGGTCATCCGAGAGGCCAAAGTCATGCAGACCTAGGAGTTGAAATGTGACAGCTGGACGAGCTTCGTCTACCAGTCTAGTGAATAAGTTCGAATGGGTTGCAAAGCGCTCATGGATGGCGTCCATCATGCCTTGAACAGACTGGATAGAGGGGTCGCGAAGCCAGCTTCGGAAAAACCAAGGTTGATCGCATACAATGTCCGCAAGCGAAACCACCTCGTCCACAGCTTCGGTTGGACGATACACCACCAACTGGTCAAAAAAGTCATTACTACTAGGCCGAACTCCGTAGCGGAAACGAGACTTTCCCTCTGCCACGAACAATGCTGTAAATACTTCCCAGGCGCTATCGCGCCATGCCAAATACCAATGAAGCAGAAACAAGGTGGTCAAACGCTGCTGCCCGTCCAAAGGGAGGAACTGTGTCTTTCCTTGGTATTCTTCAACACTGCCATAAATAAAGTCTAAATTTAGCGGCAAGCTGACGTCATGAGCGGGCTTGAGCAGAGCATCTTCCAGTGCGGCAAGGAAAGTATCACGAACCTCTCGCTCATCAGGTCGGCCTTGGGCGTAGTCACGCTGAATAATCGGGATTTGGATATGTATATGCTGTTGCAGCAGCTGAATGTAGGTGATTTGTTGGCCTAGGCTCATTGAATTTCCCTTTTGCTGCCGCAGATAAAGTGGGTGAGTGTATCCAGCATAGCTATTTCGTAAGCTTCTCGGTCATGCTCAGCCCAGAACAGGGCATTGCCCACCTGGGGGCTGTAGCATTTCAGGAAAATGTTGCGGGTGCACAGCGGCACAAAGATACCCGCCTGATCCAGGGATAGTAATCTCTGGCGCTTTACCGCAAACACGGCATTGCCGTAACTGCGATTGGTATGTTCATCCAGCAGAGTCAGATTGCACAAACCATGCTCTTCCTCCCACTCCCCCGCTTCGGAAAAAAACTCCAGCACTCTGTCATATAGTTTGTCAAACACTTCAGGAAGCTTAGAGGCTGCTTGTTCAACTAAATTGATCCGAATCTCTTCGTATAAAGCATTATTCGAGCCTTGCGTAGCCAGAAATCTAAGGCAATGTTCCAGCCAGGTCCTTTGCGCGTCCGTACGGCCAGGCCTGTCATCGCTAACGGAGCGAATATGCTCGATATCCCAGCACTGGGTCTTGAAACTGTCGAACTGGAAACGCAGATTTGAGCGCACATCTTGCAACAAGGTTGCGAGGTTGAATAGAAGCAGCCAAGCACGAATGCGGCCGTGACTCGACTTACGATCGTAGCTGAGTCCATCCATATGTGTAGATAGGCGCTCTCGTACAACCTCCTCGCTCACAGGAACAGACAGCTCATCACCTGTAACGAGGTGGAAGATCTTACGACGCAAAGTCAGTTCGAAACTGCTCTTAGTCGTGCCTTGCGCCAGTTTACGGATATCATTGATTCCGACACGTTGATGAACCAGAAAACCCACCATATGGAAGAGCCTACGATCCTCAAACCATTCTTCTAACTGCAGGAAGCTGGACTTAATGCGTGCCCACTCGTCATTAACGCTGGCACCGGATGCCTTGAGCCGCCCATTGACATGATGAAATGTTGCATAGGTGTCATACTGCCATAAGTGCGATAAACCGTCTTCTTGCGCGACCAGTTCAAACAATAGGCCAATGCGGTTCTGGGCAGGAGCTGGCTTGTTGCTTATGAAGTACCAAAAAGCATCATTTTGGAGGGCTTTTTCCAGCTGGTCCCATTCGTAGGCTATGCGTAACTGAGCGCTTGTGGGATCAGCACTGGCACCGGTGCTTCGACGCAGAAACAGCGCGCGGATAAGTTCGTCTGATGTTAGCGGTATCTTACCTACATTAAGCCTAGTGAAAGCCTCAACCGGATGATCTCCTTCTGCCAACTCGAACCAGATGAGCTTGACCTGGTTTATTATCGCAGCCTTGATCGTTTCCACCTCACTCTCGTGTCGAGCAAACCAGTCCTCTATGGTCTGCATAGCTAGATAAAGATGAAAATAGTCAGCGTTAGTCTCCGCCAGTTCAGTGGAAGGCTCTTCTAAAAAGGCCGGCAGTTTGGGGCGAGTTTCATAATCCAGCTTATAGAGTGGCTGACGGAAGCGCTCGGCCAAACGTTCGTTAAAGTGACGAAGGATCAACAATAGTGTGGTCAGCCGTTGCTGACCATCTACTACCTCCCAGTCCCCTTGTAGCCGCGATTTTATTACTAAGGGCTGTAAGCAGTAGAACTCCTGAGGCTGAGGGTTGGGTCGCTGAGTGAACTCGTGGATGTCATCCAAAAGCTGTGTTATCTGGAACGAAGACCAACGGTACCCTCTCTGATAGGCTGGGATGAAAAAGCGTTGGGGCTGTCCATCTGCAAGGAAAGTGCGTAGTTCATGAACGGTTTTCAATTGAATTTGTTGTGTCGCCATATCAAACGGGACCTCTAAGGCAATAGTTTTTGGCTAATGTTTTACTCTCTACTAGCTCGAATTTTTATAGTCACATAAGAGCGCACCCAAATGCTCAAAAACAAGGATTCATCGACTGTTTAGAATTAACCTATTAAAGTCGGAAAAGTATTATTTCAAGGTGCAGTTTAAATTTTAACTTTGTCTAAATAATCAGCCCACACCTGCAACCACTTCCGGCACTCAGCATCATACTTATACAAGTTATAAATCCCCTCAACACCACCGCGCGTATGCCCCAATATGGCCTCGGCCACCTCATTTGGACATTGCAAACGTGATAGTCCTGTCCGCACAGTACGACGCAGATCATGAGGCGTCCAGTGAGGTATATCAAGCATTTGACCGCTTTCACGTAAACGCCATGAGTTTTCAGTCAGGTATTTCTGCTGGATAGGCTTTTTAGTCGCCTGCGAAGGAAACAGATATTTGTCAGAGGTAAGGCGTAAAACTTTGAGAAAGTCGATTGCCTGATCAGATAACTGTACGTAGCGCTCTACCCCTGTTTTGGTTTCTCGCAGATGGATAGTGCCTTTTTCAAGATCAACATCCTTCCATGCCATATTGCAGACTTCACCGGTACGACACCCGGTCCAGAGAGTCAGACGTAACACGTTTTTGATCGTTGGCGTATAAGCAGAGCCCGGAAGCCAATTAAGGAATTTAGCAAGCTCATCCTCACTCAGTACTCGTGTTCCACGTCCATTTGTGAGCTTGATTCTGGTCTGTCGTAAGCTGGATTTTGCTAACAACGCTGGATTCGCAAAACTGTCATCAAAGCGCCCAAGGCCAATAGCAAATTCATATGCGAGTGAAAGTTCCCTCAGTACATTTCCTGCCTGTACGGTTGCACCTCGAGCTACAATGCCATTGATTAAATTAATGACATCCTGGCGCGTAATCTCAGCAGCATTCCGGGTTCCTAAGCTTTTAACGGCATCACCATAGAGAGTACGACGTACCTCGGCCTGCCCTTTCGGCTTTCTCGCACCGGGAATGATCTTCCCGTCCTTCGTTTTACGATCCTCAATACGCTCGGTAAGATACAGTTCAACTAATCCCTGCACAGTTAATTCAGGTACTTTGGCCTGTTCAGCCTCGATTGCACGAAGCTGCTTTTCCTGCTTGAGTTCTGATGCAGGACACCGACCTTCCTGACGAAGCAGCTTCAATTCGTTGAGTTTAAGACGTGCAGCGGCGAGAGAAGTCTGCGGAAAGTTGCCAATTTTGACCTGAGCAAGTTTTCCAGTCACAGGGCTCGTGTAGCGGTAGAAAAAAGACTTAACACCAGTAGCACCACAGGAGACACGTAAACCACGATTTTCGCCAATATCAGCTTTATCTTTGTCACCCGGCTTCATCATTTCTATCGCTTTAAACGACAGTGGCTTTGCCTCTTGTTTTCCTGCCATAAAGACTCCGTTATCATGCTCCCTACGCATTTATGAAACAAAATGTAGGTTGTGCTGTAAGTAGCCATATTTTACCAGGCTATAGGTTGGCAAGCTACACTTTAACCTACATTTAAATGTAGGTTTTCATGAGATCCAATGAGACAAAGTGAAACTCAATGAGAACAATAAACATCACTAACTCATTAAAATTTAAGAAAATGGACATCATAAACTGATGAGTACACTAGAGAATTTCGACGCCCACACCCCAATGATGCAGCAGTACCTGCGTTTGAAAGCCGAGCATCCGGAGATCCTGCTGTTCTACCGCATGGGCGATTTTTACGAGCTGTTTTATGACGATGCTAAACGCGCCTCTCAGCTGTTGGAAATCTCGCTGACCAAACGCGGCGCTTCCGCTGGCGAACCGATCCCGATGGCTGGCGTCCCGCATCATGCCGTGGAAAACTACCTCGCGAAACTGGTGCAGCTGGGCGAGTCGGTGGCGATCTGCGAACAGATCGGCGATCCGGCGCTGAGCAAAGGCCCGGTCGAGCGTAAAGTGGTACGCATCGTCACGCCCGGCACCATCAGCGACGAAGCGCTGCTGCAGGAGCGTCAGGACAATTTGCTGGCGGCCATCTGGCAGGGTTCGCGCGGCTTCGGCTACGCCACGCTGGATATCAGCTCCGGCCGCTTCCGCCTGGCGGAGCCGAGCGATCTGGAAACGATGGCGGCAGAGCTACAGCGCACCAATCCGGCGGAGCTGCTCTATCCCGAAGATTTTGCCGCCATGTCGCTGATTGAAAATCGTCGTGGCTTACGTCGTCGTCCGCTGTGGGAGTTCGAGGTGGATACCGCGCGCCAGCAGCTGAACATGCAGTTCGGCACCCGCGATCTGAACGGCTTCGGCGTCGAGCAGGCGCAGTTTGCGCTGCGTGCGGCAGGCTGCCTGCTGCAATATGTAAAAGATACCCAGCGCACCTCGCTGCCGCATATCCGCTCGCTGACGATGGAGCGTCAGCAGGACGGCATCATCATGGACGCCGCCACGCGCCGCAATCTGGAGATCACCCAGAACCTGGCGGGCGGCATCGATAACACGCTGGCTTCGGTGCTGGACAGAACCGTCACGCCGATGGGCAGCCGCATGCTGAAACGCTGGCTGCATATGCCGATCCGCGACACCGCAACGCTTATCAACCGGCAGCAAAGCATCGGCGCGCTACAGGATTTTACCGCCGAGCTGGCGCCGCTGCTGCGGCAGGTCGGCGATCTGGAGCGTATCCTCGCCAGGCTGGCGCTGCGCACGGCGCGCCCGCGCGATCTGGCCAGAATGCGTCACGCTTTTCAGCAGCTGCCCGGGCTGGACGCGCTGCTGGTTGACAGCGACGTGCCGCATCTGCAAACGCTGCGCCAGCAGATGGGCCAGTTCGACGAGCTGCGCGAGCTGCTGGAAAATGCCATTATCGATGCACCGCCGGTGCTGGTGCGCGATGGCGGCGTGATTGCGCCAGGCTATAACGAAGAGCTGGACGAGTGGCGCGCGCTGGCGGACGGCGCCACCGACTATCTGGACAAGCTGGAAATCCGCGAGCGTGAAAAGCTGGGGCTGGATACGCTCAAGGTCGGTTTTAACGCCGTGCACGGCTACTATATTCAGGTCAGCCGTGGGCAAAGCCATCTGGTGCCGATCAACTACGTGCGTCGCCAGACGCTGAAAAACGCCGAGCGCTATATTATCCCCGAGCTGAAAGAGTATGAAGACAAGGTTCTGACCTCGAAAGGCAAGGCGCTGGCGCTGGAAAAGGCCCTTTACGACGGGCTGTTCGATCTGCTGCTGCCGCATCTGGAAGCGCTACAGATCAGCGCCGCCGCGCTGGCGGAGCTGGACGTATTGAGCAACCTTGCCGAGCGCGCCTGGACCCTGAACTTCAACTGTCCAACCTTTACCGATAAGCCAGGCATCAGACTGACCGGCGGCCGTCATCCGGTGGTCGAGCAGGTGCTGAAAGAGCCGTTTATCGCCAACCCGCTGACGCTGTCACCGCAGCGCCGCATGTTGGTGATCACCGGGCCGAACATGGGCGGTAAAAGCACCTATATGCGCCAGGCCGCGCTGATAGCGCTGATGGCCTTTATCGGCAGCTACGTTCCGGCGGAAGAAGCGGTAATTGGCCCCATCGACCGCATCTTCACCCGCGTTGGCGCGGCGGACGATCTCGCCTCCGGTCGCTCAACCTTTATGGTCGAAATGACCGAAACCGCCAATATTCTGCATAACGCGACGGAATACAGCCTGGTATTGATGGACGAGATCGGCCGCGGCACCTCGACCTACGACGGTCTTTCTCTTGCCTGGGCCTGCGCGGAAAACCTGGCGAACCGCATCAAAGCGATGACGCTGTTCGCCACGCACTATTTCGAGCTGACCACGCTGGAAGAGAAGATGGAAGGCGTCGCCAACGTGCATCTGGATGCCGTGGAGCACGGCGACACCATCGCCTTTATGCACAGCGTGCAGGACGGCGCGGCCAGCAAAAGTTACGGACTGGCCGTTGCCGCGCTGGCAGGCGTGCCGAAAGAAGTGATCAAGCGCGCGCGGCAGAAGCTGAAAGAGCTGGAAGCCAGCTCGGCCAGCGCGGCCGCAGGCAGCGCGGAAGGCCCACAGCTGCCGCTGCTGGTTGAAGAGACGTCCCCGGCCGTTGAGGCGCTGGAAGCGTTAGATCCCGACACGCTGTCGCCGCGTCAGGCGCTGGAATGGATCTATCGTCTGAAATCGCTGGTTTAGTTGCAGGCTGATGGTTTAAGCGCAGGCCCGCCTCACGCGGGCCTTTTCTTTGCAATGGAACTATCCCCCTCCTCTCTCCCACGTAATGACAGTGATAAAGCGTTAGCGGTCTGCATCGCGCCGTTTTGTCCGCGTCATTTCATCTAATCCAGTGGAGAGTGTCATGAATTTAAGAGTGAATCCCGTTGGGATAAACAGCGAGGCGATTAACGCGGGACAGTTCTCCGCGCGCCCGGGTAAAGCGCAGAACGGCAGCCTCGCCGCAGCACCGGAAAAGTCCAGTCTGTTGCAATACGGCGGCGCGCAGGGCACCACTACGCAGAAAAGCTCTACGGCCTCGCTCAGTGCCGATTATAAAACGCTGATCGATTCGCTGTTAAAGCAGGGCAAGGAGGAGCTGAGCAAGCTCAAGGAGCAGCTGGCGCAGCAGCAATCTTCAGGCACCGGCGCGCAAAACGGCTCCCCTTCCGCCAAAAACACGCAGAACGTGATGTCGCAGCTGCAAATGCTGCTCGACAGCATTACCAAACTGCTTAAACAAAGCCAGGAGAGCCAGCAGTCGTCCGGCAACAGCAGCACAACCGATACGCAACTCAGCAGCGCGCTGTCTCAGCTTAAGGAGCTGCTCTCTTCGCTGGGTGCGACGGCCACAGGCGCAACCGGGACTGCCGATGCGAACGCCGGCGGGCAGACGATGCCAGCCAGCGAAAAGGACACCAGCGTTCCGCCTTCCAGCAGCACGCTGTTTAAAAACATGGATGGCGACAACCGCACCGCCGATCAAATCATCAACGAGAACCCGGTGTTGAAAAACCTGGGCAATCAGAAAGATATCAAGCAGAGCGAGCTGAAAAAGCAGTTCGGCGACTGGACGGCCAATAACCCGGACGAGAAAAGCCGGGCGCTGGCCGCCAAAAACATGTCGTACTTTTTAAATAACGTTAAGGCGCTGGATAACCGGGAAGGCGGCGATCGCGGTAAAATCTCCACTAACGGCAAAATCGAAGGCCTTACCAAAAGTGGCGATGCCCGTCACGGGACGGAAGCGGCGATCGTCAAAGACGTGGCGGAACAGGGACTGGATAAAGCCTTTCCCAAAGACGGCCGTTTAACCACCACCAACGACGAAATGGTCAACCTGAACGGCACCAATAAAAGCGGTTTTCAGGGCATTTGCCTGAAGCTGGGCAAGGCGCTGGCCTTTATTCCTGGACTCAGCAACGTGCTGACCGGGATGGGTCGCGCAGAAAGTACCAATCCGTGGGATGTGATCAAAGGCGGCATCGTGGGCGGCGTGAAAACCGCGTTTGACGCGCTAAAAGGCATGGCGCAAGGGCTGTTGACCGGCAAAGTTACGCCGATGCAGATGTTGATGAGCGCTTATAAAGGCGCGGTGATGGATACCTATGCGATGCAGGATGTGAAATCCGACGCAAAAGAGAAAGTTAAGGAAGTTGTCTGATTTACAGGCAATAAAAAAGCGGTGGTTTGCACCACCGCTTTTCACTTTCACTCTTTAAGCGCCCGCATTATTCGCGAAACAAGGCTTCAATGTTCAGTCCCTGAGCCTGCAGAATTTCCCGCAGACGACGAAGACCTTCAACCTGAATCTGGCGAACACGTTCACGGGTCAGACCGATTTCGCGACCCACATCTTCTAACGTTGCCGCTTCGTAGCCTAACAGGCCGAAACGACGCGCCAGCACTTCACGCTGTTTGGCGTTCAGTTCGAACAGCCATTTGACGATGCTCTGCTTCATGTCATCGTCCTGGGTGGTATCTTCCGGACCGTTGTCTTTCTCGTCGGCCAGGATATCCAGCAGCGCTTTCTCAGAATCTCCGCCTAACGGCGTGTCAACTGACGTGATGCGTTCGTTGAGGCGCAGCATACGGCTGACGTCATCAACGGGTTTGTCCAGCTGTTCGGCAATTTCTTCCGCGCTTGGCTCGTGATCCAGCTTGTGGGCCAGTTCGCGGGCGGTACGCAGATAGACGTTCAGCTCTTTAACAATGTGGATTGGCAGACGGATGGTACGGGTTTGATTCATGATCGCCCGTTCAATCGTCTGACGGATCCACCAGGTAGCGTAAGTAGAGAAACGGAACCCACGTTCAGGGTCAAATTTCTCTACCGCGCGGATCAGGCCCAGGTTACCTTCCTCAATCAGATCCAGCAAAGCCAGACCACGATTGCTGTAACGACGGGCGATCTTCACTACCAGACGTAAGTTACTTTCAATCATGCGGCGACGAGACGGAATGTCACCACGCAGAGCACGACGAGCGAAGAAAACTTCTTCCTCTGCCGTAAGGAGCGGTGAATAACCGATCTCCCCCAGGTAGAGCTGCGTCGCATCCAAAACACGTTGTGTAGCGCCTTGTGACAACAGCTCTTCTTCAGCTATATCGTTATCAGCAGGTTCATTTCCGACAAGAGCCTTCTCATCAAAAATCTCAGCTCCGTTTTCGTCGAATTCCGCGTCTTCATGTAACTCATTAACTTTCAGCGTATTCTGGCTCATTAGCGGCTCCTACCCGTGATCCCAGGGCAGAACAACCAGGGTTCTGCCGGTTTATCGCTGCGGCAAATAGCGCAACGGGTTTACGGATTTCCCCTTGTAACGAATTTCAAAATGCAATCTAACCGAACTGGTGCCGGTACTGCCCATTGTCGCAATCTTCTGACCCGCTTTTACTTCCTGCTGCTCGCGGACCAGCATCGTGTCGTTATGGGCATATGCACTCAGGTAGTCATCATTATGTTTGATGATAATCAAGTTGCCATAACCGCGCAGCGCATTCCCGGCATACACAACGCGCCCTGAGGCGGTTGATACAACGGGCTGTCCTCGCGATCCCGCGATATCGATACCTTTGTTGCCGCCTTCGGAAGCAGAAAAGTTATCGATAATCTTCCCGTCGGTCGGCCAACGCCAGCTGCCTACCGGAGTAGAGCTATTCGTTGTGCTGCTGACGGTCGGAGCACTTACCGGCGCTGTCGTCGTTGCGACAGTATTTGTACCGGCTGAAGGTAACATTTTGCCTTCACTTGGTTTACCTGAATCCTCAGAATACGTAATAACCGGCTGACGTGCAACCGTTGTGCTCTTCATTTGCGCAGTGGTCGGCTGAGTGGGCACGCCGCCCGCCGTTGCATCCGCTGCGGTGATGGCATTGCCGCCGGTCAGGGTGCCGCCGGAGCCGTTACTAACCTGCAACTGCTGGCCCACATTGAGGCTGTAAGGCGCAGAGACGTTATTTCGTTCGGCTAAATCACGGAAATCGTTGCCGGTAATCCAGGCAATATAGAACAGCGTATCGCCGCGTTTAACGGTGTAAGTTTCGCCGCTGTAGCTACCTTTCGGAATATTCCCATACGAGCGGTTATAGATGATACGCCCATTTTGCGTAACAACATTTTCACTTCTGCCGCCGCTCGCTGCGGGCGCGGCGCGGCCAGAACCGGAAACGATCGGCGGTGGCTGGCTGATTAATCCCCCGCCGCTGTTGGCGCTGCCATTGCCGCCTACCGAGCTGATTGGCGCCTGTGCGTTATCGCTGGAACAGCCAGCTAACCAAAAACCAACGAGTGAAACCGCCGCAATACGGCGTAATTTTACTACCGGGCTTCCCGTGCTCATTTATATCCCCCGCTACGGCAAAACTGTGCGGCCGCGCTCGGCTAAACCTGCGCCAGCAGCATTAAATTCTGAATAGACTGAATAGTAACAATATCGGCCGTCACGTGCCATTAACAGATAGAAGCCATTAACAGATGCGTACAATTGGCCGGGCGCTCAGGCCAGATCGCCCTGCACCAGCGGCACAAATCGCACCGGCTCAATGGTTTCCACCAGAAATTCGCCGTTTTTACGGGTGATGCGCTTGAGCTGCTGCTGTTCGTCGCCGACCGGCAGCACCATGATGCCGCCCTCATCAAGCTGGTTCATCAGCTCGACAGGGATCTCCGGCGGCGCAGCGGTAACGATAATCGCATCGAAAGGGCCGCGCGCCGGCCAGCCCTGCCAGCCATCGCCATGACGGGTGGAAACATTGTGCAGATCGAGCTGCTTCAGCCGCCGTTTCGCCTGCCATTGCAGGCCTTTGATACGTTCGACGGAGCAAACATGCCCGACAAGATGCGCGAGGATAGCGGTTTGATAGCCCGAACCGGTGCCGATCTCCAGCACGCGCGACTCGGGTTTCAACGCCAGCAGCGAGGTCATTTTCGCCACGATATAGGGTTGGGAAATGGTTTGCCCGGAGCCAATCGGCAGCGCCGTATTGTCCCAGGCTTTATGCTCGAAAGCTTCATCAACGAAACGCTCGCGCGGCACCGCTTCAATCGCCTTCAGCAAGGCTTCATCCGTAATGCCCTGCTGGCGCAGCTGGTCCAGCAGCGTTTCAATGCGGCGGTTTACCATTCGTTTTCAACTCCCGAACTGGCTAACCATGAAGCAACGACCTCCTGCGCGCCATGCGCGGTGAGATCGACATGCAGCGCGGTTACCGACACGTAACCTTCTTCGACGGCGGCAAAGTCCGTATCGGGACCGGCGTCGAACTTTTCACCCGGCGGGCCAATCCAGTACAGCGTATGGCCGCGCGGATCCTGTAGCGGGATAGCCTGATCGCTGGGATGACGGCTGCCGCAGCGGGTCATGCGGATACCTTTAATTTCGCTGAGCGGTAAATCCGGCACGTTGATGTTCAGGATCCGGCCGGTGCGCAACGGCTCGCGCTGCAGCGCCCTCAGCAGAGAACAGGTTACGGCGGCGGCGGTGTCGTAATGCTGATGCCCGTCCAGCGAGACGGCCAGCGCGGGCAGGCCCAGATGGCGCCCTTCCATCGCCGCCGCCACGGTGCCGGAATAGATGACGTCGTCGCCCAGGTTCGCTCCCGCATTAATGCCGGAAACGACGATATCCGGTTTGGGGCGCATCAGCGCGTTCACGCCCAAATAGACGCAGTCGGTTGGCGTGCCCATCTGTACCGCAATATCGCCGTTGGGATAGCTGAAGGTACGGAGCGGCGTTTCCAGCGTCAGCGAGTTAGATGCGCCGCTGCGGTTGCGATCCGGCGCCACCACCTGCACCTCTGCAAACTCGCGCAGCGCGGCCGCCAGCGTCTGAATACCCGGCGCGTGGATACCGTCATCATTACTCAGCAATATTCGCATCTGGAATTTAACCCCTTCTTTTCAATCTGTTGGGTATCATATCATCCCCGACCGCCGCCGGGGCGCGCCTTTTGCGCCTATTCCGCTACGTCCGCCTCGCCGTTCGGCTGGTTAAGCAGTTCGCGCACCAGGCTGGTGGCAAAACTGCCCGCCGGCAGCCAGAAGGAAAGCTCGACGGTGACATCATCCCACCAGCTCCAGCGCAAATCACGCGGCACCACCAGCGCGGCGCGGCGAGCCGCCTCTACGCGCTCGCGCGCCAGCAGCGCAATCAGCGCCGTTTCGTGCGCCAGGCTTTGCTGCTCAAACGCCAGCGCCTCGCCCTGGGTGCCCGGATCGCCGCTGCCCGGCAGCGGTGCCGTCACGCGCAGCTCGTTATTCTCCGTGCGCGCCTGCAGCCCAGGCAGCTCTTCTTCGGCGGCCACAAACCAGCTGCCGCGTCCGGTAAGCTGCAACGCATCGCCCGGCATCACGCGGGTCAGCGATCCCATTTTACTCAGGCGATCGCTGACGACCTGATTAAACAGCGCGCTGCGCGCGGCGGAAAGTAAAAAGCTGCGCTTGTTGCGCTCGCGCACGCGGATCTCATCCGCCGCCCAGCGCTGCGCCATAATCAGGTTGTTGTTGGCATGGCCAAAGCGCTGCTCGCCAAAATAGTTCGGGAAACCGCCCTGCGCTATCTGCTGCAGACGCTGCTCAACGGACGCCCGGTCGGAAATCTGACGCAGGATAAGCGTAAAGGCATTGCCCTGTAGCGCGCCGGTACGCAGCTTACGACGATGCCGCGCGCTCTCCAGCACTTCACAGCCTTCCAGCTGAAAAGCGGTAAAATCCGGCGTCTCTTTGCCGGGCACGCGCAGGCAGAACCACTGCTCGGTCACGGCGTGACGATCTTTCATGCCGGCAAAGCTGACGTCGCGCGGATGAATTTTAGCGAACTTTGCCAGCGCCTCGGCCACAAAGCGGGTATTGCAGCCGTTTTTACGAATGCGCACCAGCACCTGCTCACCGTCACCGTCCGGACGGTAGCCCAGATCTTCGATCACCACGAAATCTTCCGGGTTCGCTTTGACCACGCCGCTGGCGGCGGGCTGCCCATAAAGCCAGGCGGTCATTAAGCGTCAGCCTTGATCAGCAGCGCAACGGCTTCACAGGCGATGCCCTCGCCACGGCCGGTAAAGCCCAGCTTTTCAGTGGTGGTCGCTTTCACATTGACGCAGTCCATATGGATGCCCAGATCTTCCGCGATATGAATGCGCATCTGCGGCACGTGCGGCAGCATTTTCGGTGCCTGGGCGATAATAGTCACGTCGACGTTACCAACGCGATAGCCTTTTTTCTCAATCTGGCGCCAGGCTTCACGCAGCAGCTCGCGGCTGTCTGCCCCTTTATAAGCCGCGTCGGTATCGGGGAAAAGCTTGCCGATATCGCCCAGCGCCGCCGCGCCCAGCAGCGCATCGGTCAGCGCATGAAGCGCCACGTCGCCGTCGGAATGGGCCAGCAGCCCTTTCTCATAAGGAATTCGCACGCCGCCAATAATCAGCGGGCCTTCGCCGCCAAACGCGTGTACATCAAAACCGTGGCCGATACGCATTATGCGCTCTCCTTATTATGTAATTGAGTCAGGTAAAAAGCGGCCAGCGCCAGATCTTCCGGTCGCGTCACCTTGATATTGTCGCTGCGGCCGACGATCAGTTCGGGATGATAGCCGCAATATTCCAGCGCGGAGGCCTCGTCCGTGATGGACGCACCTTCCTGCAGCGCCCGCTGCAGACAGCTACGCAACAGCTCCAGCGGAAACAGCTGCGGCGTCAGCGCGTGCCAGAGCGCCTCCCGCTCCACCGTATGGGCAATTGCCGGCGAGCCGGGTTCCGCGCGCTTCATGGTGTCACGCACGGGCGCGGCCAAAATGCCGCCGATGCGGCTGGTCGCGGTGATCGCCAGCAGGCGGTGTAAATCGTCGGGATGCAGACAGGGACGCGCCGCGTCGTGCACCAGCACCCAACGGGCCTCTGGCGCGGCTTGCAGACCGGCCAGCACCGAGTCGGCTCGTTCTTTGCCGCCGGCGACCCAGCGCACGCGAGGATCCTTAGCGACCGGCAGCGTAAAGAACCAGGGATCTTCTGGCGTGATAGCCACGATAATCTGATTGACCTGCGGATGCGCCAGCAGGCCGTCAATGGCGTGCTCAAGCACGCTCTTGCCGTTAATGCGAAGATATTGCTTAGGACAGGCCGCCTGCATCCGGCTGCCGACACCGGCAGCGGGCACAACGGCAATCACCTCAGTACCTGCGATAGTCATGTTTTATCGTTGTTGATTGGCCTGCGCGTTTTTACTGCGATCCGGCACAAGGCGATAGAAGGTCTCACCGGGCTTGATCATGCCCAGCTCATTGCGCGCGCGTTCTTCGATAGCTTCGGAACCGCCATTCAGGTCATCGATTTCCGCAAACAGCCGATCGTTGCGCGCTTTTAATTTGGCGTTACTGCTCTGCTGCACCGCAACATCGTCGTTAACGCGCGTATAGTCATGTAGGCCGTTCTTGCCCAGCCAGAGCGAATATTGCAGCCAGCCGAGTAGTACAAGTAACAGCAGCGTAAGTTTTCCCATCCCCGCCCCCTGAAAAACGGCTCAATCATCCCATAACTTTTCTCCCGACTCCACTGCGGCCTTGAAATTGCCGCCGTTTGGCGAATCGGTGAGCGTTCCACGGGGCTAAACAGCGTCGTCAGGCAACCTTCTGTTACCACCGGGCGCATTCAGACATCAGATTTTGCCCACGGGCGGGCAAACCTTACCACAATGAGGGCGATTACCAACCGCTCAGCAGCGTAAACAGCAGCCAGAAAAGGCCTATGACCACCACGACAGTGAGCAGGAGCGTCCAGATCAGATGGCCGCGCAGCAGCACGCTGGCGATAATACCGACCAGAACGGAAACGGGCAGCAGCGCGAGAAAGAAGGGCCAGGTATAGAGGAAGAAGAACAGCGTGTTAGAGCCGTAAAGCATAAAAGGGATCGCGAGTGCGAACCAGTAGCAGGCAAAGCCTGCCACTCCACCGGGAAACGACCAGGAAGACTCTTCCTGACCGTCATCTTTGCGGGCCAGCATGGGCGTAACGTTATGCATAAGTATCCTGTTGACGCGTAATACGGCCCGCTCTGAGGCGTTTTGCCGCGGCTATCTCAGGCTTTGATAATATCGCGGTCACGCAGCAGATCTAACACTTGAACCCGTAAATTTGTTACCAATTGTTCGCCATCCAGGCGGATTTCCGGACGTTCCGGCGCTTCATAAACGGCGTCAATGCCGGTGAAATTACGCAGCTCGCCGGCCCGCGCTTTTTTATACAGGCCTTTGGGATCGCGCGCTTCGCAGATAGCCAGCGGCGTGTCGACAAAGACTTCAATAAAGCGCCCTTCCCCAACCATGTCGCGCACCATCTGCCGCTCTTCCCGATGCGGAGAGATAAAGGCGCTCAGAACGATCAGGCCCGCATCGACCATCAGCTTTGCGACTTCGCCGACGCGCCGGATATTCTCTTTACGATCGGCGTCGCTGAAGCCCAGATCGCGGCAGAGGCCGTGACGCACGTTGTCGCCATCCAGCAGATAGGTGCTGGCGCCAAGCTGATGCAGCGCCTGCTCCAGCGCGCCCGCCACGGTGGATTTACCGGAGCCGGAAAGCCCCGTAAACCACAGCACCGCGCCCTGATGACCGTGCAGCTGTTCGCGCTCCGCACGCGTTACCGCGTGCGCATGCCAGACGACGTTTTCATCGTGAGCGGCCATTATTGACCGCCTGAAATATCGCGAGCGCCCCAGTGCGGGAAGTGGCGACGCACCAGCGCGTTAAATTCCAGTTCAAAAGCGCTGAAATCACCGGTCGCCTGCGCCGCTTCCTCGTTCGGTTCGCGGATCATGCCTGCGCCGACGGTAACGTTGCTCAGACGGTCAATAAAGATCATGCCGCCGGTAACCGGATTCTGCTGGTATTTATCCAGCACCATCGGCTCGTCAAAGGTCAGATCCACCAGACCGATGCCGTTCAGCGGCAGGTTTTCCACCTGACGCTGGGCCAGACTGTTGATTTCCACCTGATACTGAATTTTTTCGACGCGCGCGCGGGTTTTCTTGCCGGCGATTTTAATATCGAAGCTCTGACCCGGCGCCAGCGGCTGTTCCGCCATCCATACCACGTCCACGCTGGCGGCCTGCACGGGCTTCAGCTCTGTACTGGCATCTACCAGCAGATCGCCGCGGCTGATATCGATTTCGTCCTTCAGCACCAGCGTAATCGCTTCGCCGGCCTGCGCTGCCTGCAAATCGCCGTCAAAGGTCACGATGCGGGCGATGGAAGATTCCACGCCGGATGGCAGCACCTTCACGCGCTGGCCGACCTGTACCGTTCCCGACGCCAGGGTGCCCGCATAGCCGCGGAAATCCAGGTTAGGTCGGTTGACGTACTGCACCGGGAAGCGCATCGGCTGCTGTTCCACCACGCGCTTGACCTCGACGGTTTCCAGCACGTCCAGCAGCGTCGGACCGGTGTACCAGCCCATCGCCTCGCTCGCGGAAGCGACGTTTTCCCCTTCCAGCGCCGACAGCGGCACAAAGCGGATATCCAGATCGTTCGGCAGCTGTTCGGCAAAATCCAGATAGTCCTGTTTGATTTGCTCGAACTTCTCTTCGCTGTACTCAACCAGATCCATCTTATTAATAGCCACCACCAGGTGCTTGATGCCCAGCAGCGTGGAGATAAAGCTGTGACGACGCGTCTGATCCAGCACGCCTTTACGGGCGTCGATCAGCAGAATGGCCAGGTCGCAGGTTGATGCGCCTGTCGCCATATTGCGGGTGTACTGCTCGTGCCCCGGCGTGTCGGCAATAATAAATTTGCGCTTTTCAGTGGAGAAATAGCGGTAGGCCACGTCGATGGTGATGCCCTGTTCCCGCTCGGCCTGCAGGCCGTCCACCAGCAGCGCCAGATCCAGTTTCTCGCCCTGGGTACCGTGACGCTTGCTGTCGTTGTGCAGCGAAGAGAGCTGATCTTCATAAATCTGGCGCGTGTCGTGCAGCAGGCGGCCAATCAGCGTGCTTTTGCCGTCGTCGACGCTGCCGCAGGTCAGAAAACGCAGCAGGCTTTTGTGCTGCTGAGCGTGCAGCCAGGCTTCCACGCCGCCCTGGTCGGCAATTTGTTGTGCAATGACGTTGTTCATCTCGGCTCCTTAGAAATAACCCTGGCGTTTCTTCAGCTCCATCGAGCCGGACTGATCGCGGTCGATCACGCGCCCCTGACGTTCGCTGGTGGTTGAAACCAGCATCTCTTCGATGATCGAAGGCAGCGTCTGCGCTTCAGATTCCACCGCGCCGGTTAGCGGCCAGCAGCCCAGCGTACGGAAACGCACCATCCGCTCCTCAATCTTCTCGCCAGGCTGTAAATCGATACGGTCGTCGTCAATCATCATCAACATGCCGTCGCGTTCCAGTACCGGACGCTTAGCGGCCAGATACAGTGGAACAATGTCGATATTTTCCAGGAAGATATATTGCCAGATATCCAGCTCGGTCCAGTTAGAGAGCGGGAAAACGCGAATGCTTTCGCCTTTATTGATCTGGCCGTTGTAGTTGTGCCACAGCTCAGGACGCTGGTTTTTCGGATCCCAGCGGTGGAAACGGTCACGGAAGGAGTAGATACGCTCTTTCGCGCGGGATTTTTCCTCGTCGCGACGCGCGCCGCCGAACGCGGCATCAAAGCCGTATTTGTTCAGCGCCTGCTTCAGCCCTTCGGTTTTCATAATGTCGGTGTGCTTGGCGCTGCCGTGCACGAAGGGATTGATGCCCATCGCCACGCCTTCCGGGTTTTTATGCACCAGCAGCTCGGCGCCAATCTCTTTTACCGTACGGTCGCGGAATTCGTACATTTCACGAAATTTCCAGCCGGTATCCACGTGCAGCAGCGGGAAAGGCAGCGTGCCCGGATAGAACGCTTTACGCGCCAGGTGCAGCATCACCGAAGAGTCTTTGCCGATAGAGTACATCATGACCGGATTGCCGAACTCTGCCGCCACTTCACGGATGATATGGATACTTTCCGCTTCCAGTTGACGCAGGTGGGTGAGTCGTTTTTGATCCATAACTTTTCCTCAAGCCAAATTCACAACGGCGGACGCCCGCTGCGCTGAATGTTGAAACCACGCCAGCTGCTGATGCAGGTTGACCACTTCCCCTATCACTAACAGGGCGGGCGTTGGCGCACGTTGTGCCAGTTGTTCTAATTCCTGTAGCGTGCCGGTCAGCACCTGCTGATCCTGACGCGTGCCGCGCCCGATCACCGCTACCGGCGTTTGCGCGTCGCGGCCATGGGCAATAAGCTGCGCCGAGATTTCGGCGGCTTTTACCGTGCCCATATAAATAGCCAGCGTCTGCCGCGCTCGGGCAAGCGATGGCCAGTCCATCTCTTCGCCGTCGGCCCGGCAATGGCCGGTGATAAACAGCACGCTTTGCGCATGGTCGCGATGCGTCAGCGGAATGCCGGCATAGGCCGTCGCGCCTGCCGCTGCGGTCACGCCCGGCACCACCTGAAATGGAATGCCCGCCTCAACCGCCGCCTGAAGCTCTTCGCCGCCGCGACCAAAAATAAAGGGATCGCCGCCCTTCAGGCGCACAACCCGCTTGCCCTTCTTCGCCAGCTCGACCAGCATCCGGTTAGTCTCTTCCTGCGGCACGCTGTGCGCGCTGGCGCGCTTGCCCACGCAGATGCGGTCGGCGTCGCGTCGGACTAAATCCAGCACCTCGTCGCTGACCAGATGGTCGTACAGCACCACGTCCGCCTGCTGCATCACCTGCAGCCCGCGCAGCGTCAGCAGGCCGGCATCGCCAGGCCCCGCGCCGACCAGGATAATTTCGCCCTGGCTCGCCTCCGGATCGTCCAGCTGGCGAGCCAGCGTCTGTTCCGCGCCCGTCAGATTGCCGGAAGCGACCTGGCTGGCGAAAAGACCGTTAAACGCCTTTTCCCAGAAGCGGCGGCGCTCTGACATTTTGCTCAGCCGCTGCTTAACTCTGTCGCGCCAGCTGCCGGCCAGCGCGGCCATCTGCCCCAGATGGGCGGGCAACAGAGACTCAAGCTTTTCACGCAGCAGGCGCGCCAGTACGGGCGCCGTGCCGCTGGAGGAAATAGCCACGACCAGCGGCGACCGGTCGACAATAGAAGGGAAAATAAAAGAGCATTTAGGCTGGTCATCGACCACGTTAGCCAGCAGCCTGCGCTCGCTGGCATCGTCAAAGACGCGGCTGTTCAGTTCGCCGTCGTCGGTGGCGGCAATCACGAAATAGACCAGGTCGAGCTGGGCGCTCTGATAGTCGCGAGCAATCCACTCGACTTCACCGCTCTCCTGCAGCGCCGTCAGCTCTTCACACAGTTCGCGTGCGGCAATCTGCACCCGCGCGCCTGCGCGACGCAGCAGTTCGATTTTGCGCGCGGCTACGTCGCCGCCGCCAACCACCAGCACCGGTTTGTTTCGGATGTCTGCAAAAAGGGGAAGATAATCCACGTCAGCCTTGCTAAATAACAAAAAGTTAACGCGACTATAGGGCGGCGGCGGAGGCTTATGAAATTACTAATTGGAATGAGTAGTTACCGAATGGAATAACGTTACGGTAAAGCTACGCACAAAATGTGCTTAGCGGAGCGATTTCAGGGGCTTTCAGAAGGATTGTAATTGTGCGGAGCCCGTCACACTTTCATACTGGGACAGCAAAATATTTTCGCTGTTTCGTTACAGGATGACGATTAAGGACGTGACATGTTTTCCCGACTTTGCCTGAGCGCCCTGCTGGCGCTGGGCGTGCTTTCCCCGCTTCACGCCGCGACCAATGAAGGTCAGCTTGCCGAACAGCAGCTGCGCCATATCGCGACTTACTTTCCAGGACGTATGGCTGGCAGTCCTGCCGAGATGTTAAACGCCGACTATCTGCAACAGCAGTTTCAGCAGTGGGGCTATGAGAGCAATAAAAGAGATTTTACGGCGCACTATCACTATAAATCACAGGATGGCCGCGTTAGCGATCGCAGCGTTATCGCGACATCGGTTATCGCCGCCCGCGCAGGCGAGGTCCCGCAGCAGATAGTTATTCTGGCGCAGGCCGATACCTGGCTGCCGCTAAGCGACAGCGATCGGCAAAAAAACCGCGGCGGCCTGACTTTACAGGGCGCGGACGATAACGCTTCTGGGGTGGCGGTGATGCTGGAGCTGGCGGAGCGTTTACAGTCGACGCCGCTGCACTACAGCCTGCGCTTTGTGGCGCTAAGCGCCTCGGCGCTGCATGGCGAAGAGGATTATCTCGCCCGCATGAAGCCGGAAGAGAAAAAGAACACGCTGCTGGTGATAAAACTAAACGATCTGCTCGTGGGCAACCGGCTCTGGTTCAACAGCGGCACCAACACGCCTGAACCGGTGGCGCGGCAGACGCGCGATCGGGCGCTGGCGCTGGCGCGCTCGGCGCATATTCCTGCCGCCACGCTGGGCAAAGCGGTGAAAAATGAACCGGCGGTAGAGACGTTTGATAAGGCAGGCATTCCGTTGCTGAGCGTTCGCGCCGCCAACTGGGATAAAAAAGGCCATCGGGTGCATACCAGTAACGCGCATTTTCCGCAGGGAAGCTGTCAGCAGCAGGCCAGCTGCGATAACCTTGCCTGGATCGATCGCTGGCTGCCTGGCCGCATCACGCACCGCACGCGCGACAGCGTGAAAATCCTGCTGCCGCTGATCCGCGAGTTAGCCAATCCTCAACCTGAAGCTTAAGGAAGCCTATGTACATTGTCAGTCTGACCTATAACCGCCCGATGCCGGAAGTGGAAGCGGCGCTGGATGCGCATATCGCCTGGCTGGATACTTACTTTGCCGACGGCACCTTTATTGCCGCCGGACGTAAAGATCCCCGTACTGGCGGCGTGATCCTGATAAAGGATATCGATCGCGCTCGGCTGGATCGTATTCTGGCAGAGGATGCTTTTCAGAAGGTGGCGGATTACGAGGTCACTAAAGTGAACGTCACGCGCGGCTCGGCGGACTTTTCTGCGCTGGTGGGACTGTAGGTTTTCGGGAAAGGGGCAATCGTTTCTGGAAGGAAAAGGTTAATTCAACACCATAAAAGCGTCAGCCGCAGTAAAAACAGCGGCTGACGACAGAAACGGCGCCTTTTCTTTGCAGGTTCTTCTGGCGCTTTCCCTGCGCCAGAAATTTTGCTTCGGTAACGCGCCGCTGGCGGCTTATTCGTGCAGGCCGCACTCGCGTTTCAGGCCGAAGAAGCGCGTTTCTTCTTCTGCCATGCCCGGCTCCCACTTCCGCGTGGTGTGCGTGTCGCCAACCGAAAGATAGCCCTGATCCCACAGCGGATGATAGCCCAGGCCGTGCTCCTTCAGATACTGATAAACCTGGCGGTTGTCCCAGTCGATAATCGGCAGCACCTTGAACACGCCGCGCTGAATAGCCAGCACCGGCAGATGGGCGCGGCTGCTGGACTGATCGCGACGCAGACCGGCAAACCACGTCTGCGCATGCAGCGTTTCCAGCGCGCGGTTCATCGGCTCAACTTTGTTGATCTCGTTGTAGCGTTCGATGCCTTCCACGCCCTGCTCCCACAGCTTGCCGTAGCGCGCTTCCTGCCACGCCGCGCTCTGTTCGGCGCGGAATACCTTCAGGTTCAGACCGAGCTTATCGGTCAGCTCGTCAATAAACTGATAGGTTTCCGGGAACAGATAGCCGGTATCGGTCAGGATCACCGGAATATCCGGCTTCGCCTGGGTCACCAGATGCAGACTCACCGCCGCCTGGATGCCAAAGCTGGAAGAAAGCACCGCCTCGCCGGGCAGATTTTCGAGCGCCCAAATAACGCGATCCTGTGCCGACAGCTTTTCCAGCCTGGTGTTGATTTCCGCCAGCGCCATTACGCGTTCGACTTTGGGTAGTGCATTCAGTGCCGAGAGATCGAGTACAGCCATTTCGCGCCTCCGTTATGCCCAAAAATCGCGAGCCGGATCGAGAACAGGTTCCACCACGCCAGCGCGGATAGTGAAATCGCCAAAGCCTTCGTCCGCTTCGCGTTCTTTTGACCAGCGACCCAACAGATGATCGAGGGTGGTTAAAATTTCATCTTCGGTAATGTTTTCACGGTACATACGCGGGATGCGCGTGCCGATGCGGTTGCCGCCCAGATGCAGGTTATAGCGCCCCGGCGCTTTGCCGACCAGGCCGACCTCGGCCAGCAGCGCGCGGCCGCAGCCGTTAGGACAGCCGGTTACGCGCAGGACGATATGCTCATCGCCCACGCCGTGCGCCGTCATCAGCTCTTCCACGCGGGTCACGAACGACGGCAGAAAACGTTCGGCTTCCGCCATCGCCAGCGGACAGGTCGGGAACGCCACGCAGGCCATCGAGTTTTCGCGCTGCGCGGTGACGTTTTCCATCAGGCCGTGCTCGCGGGCCAGCGCTTCGATCGCCGGCTTGTGCGCTTCCGGCACGCCCGCCACAATCAGGTTCTGATTGGCGGTCAGGCGGAAGTCGCCTTTGTGCACCTTCGCAATTTCGGCCAGGCCGGTTTTCAGCGGACGGCCCGGATAGTCCAGCAGGCGGCCATTTTCAATAAACAGCGTCAGATGCCAGTTGTTATCAATCCCTTTCACCCAGCCGAAACGGTCGCCTCGCGTGGTGAATTCATAAGGGCGGATCGGCTCGAAGGTCAGGCCGGCGCGGCGCTCCACTTCCTGCTTAAAGGTTTCCACGCCCACGCGCTCCAGCGTGTACTTGGTTTTGGCGTTTTTACGATCGGTACGGTTGCCCCAGTCGCGCTGCGTGGTGACGACCGCTTCCGCGACGTCGAGGATTTTTTCGACCGGCAGATAGCCAAACTCGCTGGCGGTGCGCGCATAAGTCGCTTTGTTGCCGTGATCGATAGACAATCCGCCGCCCACCAGCAGGTTAAAGCCGACCAGCCTGCCGTTCTCGGCAATGGCAATAAAGTTCAGATCGTTAGCGTGCAGATCCACATCGTTATGCGGCGGCACCACTACGGTGGTTTTAAACTTACGCGGCAGATAGGTTTCGCCCAGGATCGGCTCTTTATCCGTGGTGGCGACCTTTTCCTGATCCAGCCAGATTTCCGCATAGGCGCGGGTCTGCGGCAGCAGGTGCTCGGAGAGTTTTTTCGCCCATTCGTAGGCTTCCTGATGCAGCTCGGATTCTATCGGGTTCGAGGTGCACAGCACGTTACGGTTCACGTCGTTCGCCGTTGCCAGCGCGTCCAGGCCGACTTCGCTCAGCATCTGGTGAGCAGGCTTGACGTTGCCCTTCAGGATGCCGTGAAACTGGAAGGTCTGGCGGTTGGTCAGACGAATGCTGCCGTAAATCGTGTTGTCCGCCGCGAACTTATCGATAGCCAGCCACTGCGTCGGCGTAATGATGCCGCCCGGCAGACGGCAGCGCAGCATCATCGCGTGACGCGGCTCCAGCTTCTGCTCGGCGCGCTCGGCGCGAATATCGCGGTCGTCCTGCTGGTACATGCCGTGGAAGCGGATCAGCAGAAAGTTGTCGCCGGTGAAACCGCCGGTCAGGCCGTTATCTAAATCTTCCGCGATGGTGCCGCGCAGATAGTTGCTCTCTTTTTTCAGGCGCTCGGCGTCGGTCAGCTTGCCTTCAACCACCAACGGGCCAGGATGTTTTTCATTGCTCATAAGGCTTTCTCTTTAATATTCGTTAGTGCCGCCGGATATCCGGCGGGGCCGGCTAGTAGACGTCGCGCTGATAGCGGCGCTCGATACGCAGCTCGCTTAAGAATTCGTCGGCGCTTTCCGTATCCATACCGCCATGCTCCGCCACCACTTCCAGCAGGGCCTGCTCCACATCCTTCGCCATACGGTTGGCGTCGCCGCACACGTAAATATGCGCGCCTTGCTGGATCCAGCGCCACACTTCCGCCCCTTTGGCGCGAATTTTGTCCTGCACGTAAACTTTTTGCTGCTGATCGCGCGACCACGCCAGATCGATATTGGTCAGCAGGCCGTCTTTCACGTAGCGCTGCCATTCGACCTGGTACAGGAAGTCTTCGGTAAAGTGCGGATTGCCGAAGAAGAGCCAGTTTTTGCCTTCTGCGCCGTCGTTATCGCGCTGCTGCATAAAGGCGCGGAACGGCGCGATGCCGGTGCCCGGCCCAATCATAATGACCGGCGTTTCGGGATTGGCCGGCAGACGGAAGTTATCGTTATGTTCAATAAAGACGCGGACTTCGCCGTCTTCTTCCAGCCGATCCGCCAGGAAGCTGGAAGCGCCGCCCGCGCGCGCGCGGCCATCGATGTCATAGCGCACCGCACCGACGGTAATGTGCACTTCGCTTTCGCTCTCCGCCTGCGAAGAGGCGATAGAATAAAGACGCGGCGTCAGCGGACGCAGCAGCGCCGTCAGCTGTTCGGCGCGCAGCTCGATTGGCGCCTGACGCACCATATCCACGATCGGCGTCGTCTGCGCATAGTGCTGCAAACGGCTCTTATCGCCGACCAGGGCCAGCAGATTTTCATCGCGGCTAAGCTTGCCGTACTGCTCGACGATCTGCGTGGTATTGACCGTCAGCTCGAAATGCTTTTGCAGCGCTTCGCTGAGCGGCAGCGTAGCGCCGTTGACCTCTACGGGCTCACTGCCTTTCAGCCACAGTAGCCCGACCAGCTCCTGCACCAGCGCAGGATCGTTTTCATACCAGACGCCCAGCGCGTCGCCCGGCTGATAGCGCAGCCCGGAATCGCCCAGGTCGATTTCGATATGGCGCACGTCTTTGTCGGAGTTACGGCCGGTGATCTTCTGATTCACGGCCAGGCTGGCGGTCAGCGGCTCTTCTTTGGTGTAAGGGCTGCTAAGCACTTCGTTAACCGTGCCGGTAGCGGTGACTGCCGCTGCGGCCGGCGATTCGCTCGGCACGCGCGCTTTCAGGATCTCTACAATCTTTTTACGCCACTGTTCCGCTTCGGCCGCGTATTCAACATCGGCATCCACGCGATCCAGCAGGCGTTCGCCGCCCAGCTCGCTCAGCTTGTTATCGAAATCTTTGCCGGCCTGGCTGAAGAACTCATAAGAGGTATCGCCCAGACCAAAGACTGCGAAAGCGGTGTCGGCCAGCTTCGGCGCTTTCTTTGACATCAGAAACTTATGCAGCGCCACGGCTTCTTCCGGCGGCTCGCCCTCGCCCTGCGTGGAGGTAACCACGACCAGCAGCTTCTCCTGTGCGATCTGCTTGAACTTGTAGTCGCCCGCGTTGACCAGGTTCACGTTCAGCTTAGCCGCCAGCAGATCGTCGCGCAGCTGCTCGGCGACGCGACGGGCGTTGCCGGTCTGCGAGGCGGAAAGCAGCGTAATGGTTGGCGCATCGACCGGCGCTGGCGCGCTGGCGGTTACCGCGCCCGGCGCCTGATTGACCATGCCCCAGAAGTAGCCGGAGAGCCAGGCCAGCTGCGTGGTAGAGAAATCGCCGGTTGCCGCCTGAAGACGGGAAAGCTGTTCCGGGTTAAGCGGAAGCAGAGAAGCAGGAGGTGCCTGAGTCGTCATTGCGTTGAAAGTTCCAGTATCGGTGGTCAGGGCCGTAAAGACAGCAAGATAACGTTAGGGTAACGACTGGCATAATAACCCTTAAAGAAGGGTTGGTAATATAAAATAACCAAAATGACTAAACGGTTTTACAAGTAAGCGATAGCGGCGAAACCGGTTAATTAACTTATTGTTTATTATGAACTTAGTCAGAAGGCGCTTTTGCTACGGGCCAGGATGTGCGGATTGACCGGGAAACGGGTGCGAAAAAAGGCTTTTTCAGGTAGACTTCGCCCGTTTTTTTGAGAAATAACCGAGACTGTCATATGGCTACCACGCTGTTTAAAGATTTCCAATTCGAGGCGGCTCACCACCTGCCCAACGTGCCGGAAGGCCATAAATGCGGCCGCCTGCACGGGCACTCTTTCCTGGTGCGGCTCGAAATCACCGGCGAAGTGGACGCGCATACCGGCTGGGTCATGGATTTTGCCGAACTGAAGGCGGCCTTCAGGCCGCTTTACGACAGGCTGGATCACTATTATCTGAACGAGATCCCAGGGCTGGAAAACCCGACCAGCGAAGTGCTGGCAAAATGGATCTGGGATCGGATGAAGCCGACGCTGCCTCTGCTCAGCGCCGTGATGATCAAAGAGACCTGCACGGCGGGCTGCGTTTACAAAGGCTGATGCTCTGGCGGCAGAGGTCGCCGAAGCCTATGGATAACAATGACAGGGATTAACTAAAAAGGCGGCCTCGGTGCCGCCTTTTTTTATCAGGCGATATTCAGGTATTTGTGTGTCTGCATCGACAGGCGCCAGTTGCGCGCGATGCAGGTTTCAATGCAAAGTTTGGTCGCGTCGTCTTTCTGGCTGATCGGCTGTAGGGCAATGATACGCGGCTTGCTGTCGCTCAGCGTCGCCAGCAGGGCGTCCAGCGCCTCTACGTCGCGCTGACGGGCCACCGGATGCTTCACTTCATCAGCGCGAACCAGCGCCTGGTTCAGCACATCATAGCCGCCGCGCATATTGACCTTAGGCGAAACGGTAACCCAGGTTTTTTCGCTGCACTGCACCCGATGCGTGCCGCTGGTTTCAATCTGGCAGCTGAAGCCCTGCTGCTCCAGCGCTTCGGTCAGCGGCGTCAGATCGTGAATGCAGGGCTCGCCGCCGGTAATCACCACGTGCCGGGCCGTCCAGCCGCGCTGCGCAATTACCGCCAGTAACGCCTCCGCGTCCGCCGCGCCCCATGCATCGGTTTCCACCGTCTTCAGCAAGATATCGCCCAGCGAGGTTTCCCGATCGGCCAGCTTATCCCAGGTGTGTTTGGTATCACACCAGCTGCAGCCCACCGGGCATCCCTGCAGGCGGATAAAAATTGCCGGAACGCCGGTATAAAACCCTTCGCCCTGCAACGTCTGGAACATTTCATTAATCGGGTACTGCATCACGCTCTCAATTGACTGTAAAAATAAGGGCGCAAAGTATGACAGATAGCGGCTTTTTAACCAAATCACATTGTGCGGGGGAACCCGGCAACTTTTTATCCCACCTAACCTCATCACTCTTTTCTGAGGTAATCCTATGAACATGCCCATCAGCAGTTTACTGAATCGCGTACTGCTGAATGCCAGCAGCGAGGCGTCGAGCGCGTTCCAGCCGCCTCAGCAGCAGTCCGGCGCGCAGGCCGCGCGCACGGGCAGCATCAGCTTTGGCTCGCCCGCGACCAGTAATCTGCCGGAGCTGAGTAAAAATGGGCAGGATGACGCGGGCAGCTCTTCGTTTAATCAGTTTATGCAGCAGATTGGCAAACTGTTACAGACGGCGCTGTCCGCTATCGATTCGCTGGCGCAGCAGGTGAATAAGGCACACGCTTCGCCCGAACGCATCAACGCCGCCTCGCCAGCGGTCGCTAATGGCCCTTCGACCACGCCCTTAGCCAACGGAACCGCCGCGCCGTCGCAGACCACAACGGCCGCAAACGCTGACGTTACGGCCGCCTCATCCACCAGCAGCAGCCAGGCGGTAAACAGCAATACAGCGCTCGATCCTGCCAAAAACAGCCTGACGTTTGAAAACAAAGGCGACAAGCCCATGACCATCGCCTTTACGCCCAACGCCGACGGCAGCGCCAGGCCTGACGATCTCACCTTGCAACCGGGCGAAACCAAAACGCAGAACTTTGATGCCAACTGGTCGGGCAATTTCCGCAGCACCGCAGGCGACGGCGCCAACGCGACGCTGGGCGAGGTGAAATTTGACGGCGGCAGCGGACAGACTTATTACGACGTCAGCTATATCGAAGGCAATAACGCGGCCATGACCATTGGCCCCGCGAAGGGCGACGGCAGGGTTTCCGGGACGCTGGACGATCTGGTTTCAAACGCGCCCGACGGCATTAAAGCGAAAGACGCGGACGGCAACGTTTATGGCCTGAAAAAATCCACGACTTCAAACCAGCAGGACGCGGCGGTAGTGGATTATTACCGGCAGCATGTGGCCGCCGACAAGGGCTATGTTATCCCTTCCGATGATGCGAGCACCCTGGGCAGCAGCACCAAAAACCTGAAGGTTGAACTGAAAGGCTAAGCGTGACGGCCGGTAAATAGCCAATAAAAAAGCCCCGTCCAGAGACGGGGCTTTCAGATCATCCCGACCTTTAAGGCCGGGAAAACGTCAGCTTACTGACCTTTAACTTCTTTCAGACCGTTGAACGGCGCACGGCTGCCCAGCGATTCTTCGATACGGATCAGCTGGTTGTACTTGGCAACACGGTCAGAACGGCTCATAGAACCGGTTTTGATCTGGCCCGCTGCGGTACCTACTGCCAGGTCGGCAATAGTTGCGTCTTCGGTTTCGCCTGAACGGTGAGAAATCACTGCGGTATAGCCCGCGTCTTTCGCCATTTTGATTGCAGCCAGGGTTTCGGTCAGAGAACCGATCTGGTTGAATTTGATCAGAATGGAGTTAGCGATGCCTTTCTCGATACCTTCTTTCAGGATTTTGGTGTTGGTCACGAACAGGTCGTCGCCCACCAGCTGGATTTTGTCGCCCAGCACTTTGGTCTGATAGGCAAAGCCGTCCCAGTCGGATTCGTCCAGGCCGTCTTCGATAGAGACGATTGGGTACTGTTTGGTCAGATCTTCCAGGAAGTGAGTGAACTCTTCGGAAGTGAAGGCTTTGTTGCCTTCGCCAGCCAGTACATATTTGCCGTCTTTGTAGAATTCAGAAGCCGCACAGTCCATCGCCAGCGTGATGTCTTTGCCCAGCTCGTAGCCTGCTGCTTTTACCGCTTCCGCGATAACGGCCAGCGCTTCGGCGTTGGAGCCCAGGTTTGGCGCATAGCCGCCTTCGTCGCCTACAGCGGTGCCCATGCCTTTAGACTTCAGCACTTTTGCCAGGGTGTGGAACACTTCAGAACCCATGCGGATCGCTTCTTTCAGCGTTTTCGCGCCTACTGGCTGGATCATGAATTCCTGAATGTCGACGTTGTTGTCGGCGTGCTCACCGCCGTTGATGATGTTCATCATTGGCAGCGGCATAGAGAATTTGCCCGGGGTGCCGTTCAGCTCGGCGATGTGCTCATACAGCGGCATGCCTTTAGCGGCAGCAGCAGCTTTAGCCGCAGCCAGAGAAACGGCCAGAATGGCGTTAGCGCCAAATTTGGATTTGTTTTCGGTGCCGTCAAGATCGATCATGATCTTGTCGATGTTTGCCTGGTCTTTGGCATCTTTGCCGGTTACCGCGTCAGCGATTGGGCCGTTAACGGCTGCAACGGCTTTGGTCACGCCTTTACCCAGGAAACGAGATTTGTCACCGTCACGCAGTTCCAGCGCTTCACGGGAACCGGTAGAAGCGCCTGATGGTGCGGCCGCCATACCGACAAAACCGCCTTCCAGATGCACTTCTGCTTCAACGGTCGGGTTGCCACGAGAGTCGATGATTTCGCGACCGATGACTTTAACGATTTTGGACATTAGTTTTTCCTCAGTACAAGTTAACTTAAAACTCAGACAAACAACGCGCGAAAATAGTTCTTATCTTTCGAGCCGGAGCGGTGCTGGCTGGCTCACCCCGGTCACTTACTAAAGTAAGCGCCGGGGATCCACTCGATAGCCGCCTTGCTTCAGCTCAAAACCTGGCAAGTATAAATTCGCGCGCTGCCATGAAAACTACTTATTTCGCCAAACGCTTCTGGTGCTCGCTGGCTGCCTTAACGAAGCCGGCGAAGAGTGGATGACCGTCACGCGGCGTTGAGGTGAATTCCGGGTGGAACTGACACGCAACAAACCACGGATGGTTCGGGATCTCAATGATCTCGACCAGCTGATCGTCACCAGAACGTCCGGCAACGCGTAATCCGGCCGCTTCAATCTGCTTTAACAGCATATTGTTGACTTCATAGCGGTGGCGATGGCGCTCAACGATGGTGTCAGAGCCATACAGCTGGCGCACCAGGCTGTCCGGCGTCAGCTGACACTGCTGGCTGCCCAGGCGCATGGTGCCGCCCAGATCGCTCTTCTCAGAACGCACTTCAACGTTGCCCTCTTCGTCGCGCCATTCGGTGATCAGCGCCACGACCGGGTACTTACAGTCTGGCACAAATTCCGTTGAGTTCGCATCCGCCATACCGGCTACGTTACGCGCGAACTCCATCAGCGCGACCTGCATCCCCAGGCAGATGCCCAGGTAAGGAATATTGTTTTCACGCGCGTAGCGAGCGGTCATCAGCTTGCCTTCCACGCCACGGTAGCCGAAGCCGCCAGGGATCAGGATAGCATCCAAATCTTTCAGAATTTCTACGCCACGGCTTTCCACATCCTGCGAATCGATCAGCTTGATGTTGACCGTTACGCGGTTTTTCAGGCCGCCGTGCTTCAGCGCTTCAATCACCGACTTATAGGCATCCGGCAGCTCAACATATTTGCCGACCATGCCGATGGTGACTTCGCCGCCCGGATTGGCTTCTTCATAGATAACCTGTTCCCATTCGGCCAGGTTCGCTTCCGGCGC
Organism: Erwinia sp. TECH1; assembly: GCF_054057575.1. NCBI lineage: Bacteria > Pseudomonadati > Pseudomonadota > Gammaproteobacteria > Enterobacterales > Erwiniaceae > Erwinia > Erwinia sp. TECH1. The sequence continues at coordinate 3,788,651 of NZ_JBSRZK010000001.1, forward strand.
GTTAAGGTTGAAGCGCTTGCAGATATAGTCATCCAGGCCCTGCGATTTGAGCATACCCGGAATTTTATAGATAGAATCAACGTCTTTCAGCGAAATAACCGCTTTTTCCGGCACGTTACAGAACAGCGCGATTTTCGCCCGCTCGTTGGCCGGCACGGCGCGGTCTGAACGGCAGATCAGCACGTCAGGCTGGATGCCGATAGAGAGCAGCTCTTTCACCGAGTGCTGGGTTGGCTTGGTTTTGACTTCACCCGCCGCCGCCATATAAGGCACCAGCGTCAGGTGCATGTACATGGTGTGCTCACGGCCAACGTCAACCGCCATCTGGCGGATCGCTTCAAGGAACGGCAGGGATTCGATGTCGCCGACGGTGCCGCCGATTTCCACCAGTACCACGTCGTGACCTTCGCCACCTTCGATGATGCGTTCTTTAATGGCGTTGGTAATGTGCGGGATCACCTGAATGGTCGCGCCCAGATAGTCGCCGCGACGCTCTTTGCGCAGCACTTCCGAGTAGATACGGCCAGTGGTGAAGTTGTTGCGGCGGCTCATTTTGGTGCGAATGAAGCGCTCATAGTGGCCCAGATCGAGATCCGTTTCCGCACCGTCATCGGTGACGAAGACTTCGCCGTGCTGAGTAGGGCTCATGGTACCCGGATCCACGTTGATATACGGGTCCAGCTTCATGATGGTCACATTAAGACCACGTGCTTCAAGAATGGCGGCCAGGGAGGCTGCGGCAATGCCTTTACCCAGAGAGGATACGACCCCGCCGGTCACAAAAATATAGTTCGTTGTCATGCTGAACCTGAGAAAGTAGGTTTAAAGACGATGGAATAACCAGGACGGGAAAACAGTATACGGGATTCCCCTGCATGCCACAATTAATCGTTTCCGGTTATGTGCCAGCCATCGTATTGACCGTCACGAGAGTACCCGATTCTCTGCGTGCTGAAGTTGATTGCGATCACACTTTTGTTGAATCGAGTCAGCGAGTTATTCGCCACGAGGGAATAATTCGACCGCTGCCAGGATAGCAAAGCGGAAAAAACAAAAGGGGCGCGCTGGCCCGCCGCGAAAGACGGGCTAACGGACGGGAGAAACAGATTTTCCCTTTTCAGGCCCTGCTATTCCTTCGCCTTCACCTGCTGCCAGGCGGCCTCCATTTGCTCCAGCGTGGCCTCCTGCATTGGCAATCCCTGTGCGGCGATAATTTCTTCTACCTGACGGAAGCGACGCTCGAATTTATCGTTGGCTTTTTGCAGCGCCGTTTCCGCTTTGCTGCCCAGATGCCGCGAGAGATTAACCGTGGCAAACAGCAGATCGCCAATCTCCTCTTCCAGCTTTTGCTGGTCGATGACCGCCTGTTTGGCTTCGTGCATCACTTCATCAATTTCTTCGTAAACTTTGTCCAGCACCGGGCCAAGCGTATGCCAGTCAAAGCCGACGTTGCTGCAACGCTTCTGGATTTTGTGCGCGCGCATCAGCGCGGGCAGCGCGCGAGGAATATCGTCCAGCGCCGAGTGCTGCGCTTTACCGGCACGTTCCTGCGTTTTAATCGCTTCCCAGTTCACCAGCACCTCTTTGCTGTCGCGAACCTGCGCATCGCCAAAGATATGCGGATGGCGACGCTCCAGCTTGTCGCTGATGGTCTGGCAAACGGCATTAAAGTCAAAGCGCCCTTCTTCCTGCGCCATCTGCGCATAGAACACCACCTGAAACAGCAGATCGCCCAGCTCGCCCTGCAGGTCGTCAAAATCTTCGCGGCTGATGGCGTCCAGCACTTCATAGGTTTCTTCAAGGGTGTAAGGCGCGATGCTGGCAAAGGTCTGCTCACGATCCCACGGGCAGCCAGCTAGCGGATCGCGCAGGGTTTTCATGATGCCCAGCAGGCGATCGATAGCGTTCATAACGGAGTCCATTTGTAAGGAAGAAAAAAACGACTATACGGCATGGCAAGGCAAAATTCATGCAGGGAAAGGAATAAAGCTTCGGTCATCAGCAGGCCACCTGCGCCCGGCCAGCGCGCTATCCCCTGACAGGGATAAACGCGGCCGGCGCGCAAAACGGCAACCAGGCAGCAGGCTTGCAGGGTCGTCGCCTCAGCAGGCCTGTCCGGGCAGGGGGAAGGCATTAATGCAGCCTTCTGGCGTCAATGATATCCGGCACCTGGTTCAGCCTGGCCAGCACGCGGCCCAGCACCTGCTGATTGTAAATTTCGATATCCATATCGATAGTCGCCAGCTGCTTTTTGGTATCGCTCCTGCTGGAGACGCCCAGCACGTTGACCTTCTCGTTGGCGAGGATAGTCGTGATGTCGCGCAGCAGGCCGCTGCGATCGTTGGCGGTGACGCGCACCACCAGCGAGTAGCCGCTGGAGTAGCTTTCGCCCCACACCGCATCGACAATTCTTTCCGGCGCGTGCGACATCAGCTCGGTCAGCTGATCGCAGTCGGCGCGGTGGATAGAGATGCCGCGTCCCTGGGTGATAAAGCCGGTGATATCGTCGCCGGGGATCGGCTGGCAGCAGCGGGCGATATGGTGCATCAGGTTGCCGACGCCCTCGACCACCACGCGGCCGCTCTCCTTGCTGCGCGGCACGGAGGATTTCAGCGTCAGCTGGCGCAGCGCCTCGCGATCTTCTTCTTCCGCGCTCGGCTTGTTCAGCTTCGATTGCAGGAAGTTGCTCATCTGGTTCAGACGAATATCGCCGCCGCCGATAGCGGCCAGCAGCTCGTCCAGCGAGTTGACGTTATAGCGCGGCAGCAGCAGCTTTTCCGCCTCTTTCAGGCTGATATCCAGGTGATCCAGCTCGTTATCGAGGATCTGCTTGCCCGCGACGATATTTTTATCGCGATCCTGCTTACGGAACCAGGCGTGAATTTTTGATCGCCCACGGCTGGTGGTGACGTAGCCCAGGTTGGGATTCAGCCAGTCGCGGCTTGGGTTCGGCTGCTTTTGGGTGATGATGTCGATTTGATCGCCCATCTGCAGCTGATAGGTAAAGGGCACGATGCGGCCACCGATTTTTGCGCCGATGCAGCGGTGGCCGATATCGCTGTGGATATGGTAAGCAAAGTCCAGCGGCGTGGAGCCGGCGGGCAGATCCACCACGTCGCCTTTAGGCGTAAACACATAGACGCGATCGTCAAAGACCTGGCTACGCACCTCGTCCAGCATTTCGCCGGAGTCCGCCATCTCTTCCTGCCAGGCAATCAGCTTACGCAGCCAGGCGATACGCTCTTCGTGCCCCGACGCGCCGCGCGCGCTGCCGGTCGTGCCGCCCTCTTTGTACTTCCAGTGTGCGGCCACGCCCAGCTCGGCGTCTTCATGCATCTGCCGCGTGCGGATCTGGATCTCAACGGTTTTGCCCTTCGGCCCCAGCACCACGGTATGAATCGACTGATAGCCGTTCGGCTTGGGATTGGCGACGTAGTCGTCAAATTCGCTGGGCAGGTGGCGATAGAGCGTATGCACTATCCCCAATGCGCCGTAGCAGTCCTGCAAACGTTCGGCGACGATACGCACGGCGCGCACGTCAAACAGCTCGTCGAACGCCAGCGATTTTTTCTGCATCTTGCGCCAGATGCTGTAGATATGTTTCGGGCGGCCGTACACTTCCGCTTTGACGCCCTGCCTGACGATCTCGTCACGCAGCGACTGCACGAAAGTGTCGATATACTGCTCGCGGTCGATGCGGCGCTCGTGCAGCAGTTTGGCGATGCGTTTGTATTCATCCGGGTGCAGATAGCGGAAGCAGAAATCCTCCAGCTCCCATTTCAGCTGGCCTATCCCTAAACGGTTAGCAAGCGGCGCATAGATATTGGTGCACTCTTTGGCAGCAAGCACGCGCTCGTCTTCCGGCGCGTCCTTCACCTCGCGCAGATGGGCGATACGCTCGGCCAGCTTGATTACCACGCAGCGGAAATCTTCCACCATCGCCAGCAGCATGCGCCTGACGTTATCGACCTGCTCCGAAGCCATAGAGTCGTTGTGGGTCGCTTTCAGCTGGCGGATGGCGTCCATATCCCGTACGCCGTGCACCAGCGAGACGATGGCTTTGCCGTACTTTTCTTCCAGCACCTCTTCGGACACCACGCCCGCGTCCGCCAGAGGAAAAAGCAGCGCGGCGCGCAGGCTTTCGCTGTCCATGCTGAGCATGGAGAGGATCTCCACCATTTCGACGCCGCGCCAGAGCAGGAGCGCCGCATCGGGATGATGGCGGGTGGTTTCTTCGCAATAGCGCCAGGTATCAGCCAGTCGTTCGCATGACTGGGGATTCGCGATCCCCAAACTGGTGATCCACTGGTCGAGCGCAAACTCACCGGCCGTATTCAGATGTGCACTTCTTACCGCAACCATATCCTCTCCAAACCTCCTTCCGGGAAGCTATTTTCGGCTGAATAACACCATGGATTCGACGTGCCCGGTATGCGGAAACATATCAAGCAGGGTAATCCTTTCTGGTCGATAGCCGGCAGCCAGGAAAATCTGGCTGTCCCGGGCAAGTGTAGTCGGATTACAGGAAACATAGACCACGCTTTCCGGCGCAAGTTTAATAATGTGAGGGATCGCTTCTGCCGCGCCAGCGCGGGCCGGATCCAGCAGTACCTTATTAAAACCTTCCGCCGCCCAGGGCTGCGCCGTCACTTCTTCTTCCAGGTTATGCTGATAAAATGCAATGTTATTCAGATTATTCAGGCCCGCATTATACGCACCCTTTGCCACTAATGCTGCAACCCCCTCCACACCGGTGACATTTTCCACCCGCTTTCCTGAAGGAAGCGTAAAGTTTCCCATGCCGCAGAACAGATCCAGCAGGCGGTCGGTGGGCTGCAAATCCAGCCACGCCATCGCCTGAGCCACCATCTGCTGATTCAGCTCGCCGTTGACCTGAATAAAGTCGCGCGGGCTGAACGTCAGCGTCAGGCCGTCGAGCTGATAGAACGGCATCTCGCCAGCGATCTGCTCCAGCGTTTCGCTGTCCGGCGCCAGAAAAAGCGCGACCTGCTGGCTATGCGAAAACCGTTCCAGTTTCTCTCTGTCCGCCGCGCTGAGCGGATCGAGATGGCGCAGCACCAGCAGCGGGCCGTTGTCCGCCAGTACCAGCTCGGCATGGCCCAGCCTTCTTACGGCCTGCAGGCTGCTTAGTACCTGGTGCAACGGCTGCAGCAGTGCATCAAGTTCGGGCTTCAAAACGGGGCATTGCGTAATGGCGACCAGCTCGCTGGAGGCGGCCTGGCGAAAGCCCATTTGCAGCGTCTGGCTGCGCGCATGATAGTGCAGACCCAGACGAGCGCGGCGGCGGTAGCCGTAAGCGCTGCCGGCGATAATATTCTCCACCGCCACCGGCTCGCCAATTTGCTGGCTCAGCAGGCGCGACAGCGCTTTGGCCTTGCTGCGCTGCTGTAGCTCGGGCGAAGCGTGCTGCTGCTGGCAGCCGCCGCAGCGGCCAAAGTAAGGACAGGCTGGCGCAACCCGTTCCGGGCTGGTCGACAGAAGGCGCTTCGTCCTGGCCCGCGCCCAGCTGCGTTTCTCTTCCACGATTTCTACTTCCGCCTGCTCGCCGGGCAGCGCACCGCTGACAAACAGCGTTTTGCCATGATGGTGCGCCACGCCCTGGCCGGAGCCGTCAAGGTCAGTAACCATCACGGTCATGATCTGGCGGGTCGTCACGCGCCGTTTTGCAGAGTAGAATTGCGCCATTACTTTTGTCTCGACAGTGGTTAAACCCGCGTAGCCTACACCAGCATCAGGATTAATTCGACTGGCGACGGCGCCACAGGATAATTATGACCAAATACAGCCTGCGGGCACGAATGATGATCTTGATTCTGGCGCCTACGCTGATGATTGGGCTGCTGCTGAGCACGTTTTTTATCGTGCATCGCTATAACGAACTGCAGCGCCAGCTGGTGGATGCCGGCATCAATATTATCGAACCGCTGGCGGTTTCCAGCGAATACGGCATGACGTTCCACAGCAAAGAGGCGGTGCGGCAGCTGGTCAGCCTGCTCCACCGTCGCCATTCCGATATCGTGCGCGCCATTACCGTTTTCGACGCGCAGAATCAGCTTTTTGTCACGTCCAACTATCACGCCAGCGCCGACAAGCTGCGTCTGCCGGCAGACGCGACCTTCTCTACCCCCTTCAGCTATCAGCGGCTGGGCAATTCGGTCATTTTGCGCACGCCCATTTTATCGGAAAGCTATTATCCCGATGAGTCGCCGGTCGAGGACGCCAAACCCAACGGCAATCCGTTGGGCTATGTCGCCATTGAACTGGATCTGCAGTCGGTGCGGCTGCAGCAGTATAAAGAAGTTTTTGTTTCCACCCCTGCTGCTGCTGCTCTGCCTTTGCCTGGCCATGCTGTTCGCCTATCGTCTGATGCGCGACGTCACCGGCCCGATCCGCGATATGGTCAATACCGTCGATCGTATTCGACGCGGCCAGCTGGACAGCCGCGTCACGGGCCATATGCTCGGCGAGCTGGATATGCTGAAAAACGGCATTAACTCAATGGCGATGTCGCTGACCGCCTATCACGAAGAGATGCAGCAAAATATCGATCAGGCGACGTCCGATCTGCGCGAAACCCTGGAACAGATGGAGATCCAGAACGTCGAGCTGGATCTGGCTAAAAAACGCGCCCAGGAGGCCGCGCGAATTAAGTCGGAGTTCCTGGCGAATATGTCGCACGAGCTGCGCACGCCGCTTAACGGCGTAATTGGCTTTACCCGCCAGACGCTGAAAACACCGCTGAATATTACACAGCGCGACTATCTGCATACCATTGAGCGTTCGGCCAACAACCTGCTGAGCATCATTAACGACGTGCTGGATTTCTCCAAGCTGGAGGCGGGCAAGCTGGTGCTGGAAACCATCCCGTTCCCGCTGCGCGCCACCCTGGATGAAGTCGTCGTCCTGCTGGCGCCGTCCGCACATGAAAAAGGGCTGGAGCTGACGCTGAGCATTCAGTCCGACGTGCCCGACAACACTATCGGCGATCCGCTACGCCTACAGCAAATCATCGTCAACCTGTTGGGCAATGCGATTAAGTTTACCGAACACGGCAACATCGATATCTGCATTGAGAAGCGCTCCCAGAGCAACAACCGCGTTGACCTTGAGGTGCAGATCCACGATACCGGCATCGGCATCGCTGAAAAGCAGCAGTCGCAGCTGTTCCAGGCTTTCCGCCAGGCCGACGCCAGCATTTCCCGACGCCATGGCGGCACCGGGCTGGGGCTGGTGATTACGCAAAAGCTGGTTAACGAAATGGGCGGCGAGATCTCTTTTCATAGCCGGTTGAATCAGGGCTCCACCTTCTGGTTTCACGTCAATCTGGCGCTGAACCCGAATGCCGCTCAGGATCCGCGCGCCGTAGCCTGTCTGGAAGGCAAAACGCTGGCTTATATAGAGGCGAATCCGGCCGCCGCGCAGGCCACGCTGGCGCTGCTGGCCAGCACGCCGCTGGCCGTCAGCTATAGCCCAACGCTTGCCGGGCTGCCGCAGGCGCATTACGACACGCTGCTGATTGGTTTGCCGGTCAGCCAGGAACCTTCGCGGCAGCTGCCCTGGCAGGCGCTGCCCGCGCTTGAGCGTGCAGATAATGTGATTATGGCTCTGCCCTGCCAGATGCAGACCTGGGCGGAAGAGCTGAAAGATAAAGGCGTCAGTGCCTGCCTGCTGAAGCCGGTTTCGCTGTCGCGGCTGCTGCCGGTGCTGCTCGATCACCATACCCGCGAAGAAAACGATCTGCCCCGCCGCCACAAGCTGCCGCTGACGGTGATGGCCGTCGATGACAATCCGGCGAACCTGAAGCTGATCGGCGCTCTGCTGGAGGAACAGGTTGAACGGGTGGTGCTGTGCGACAGCGCGATGATGGCGATCCAGCAGGCGAAAACCCAGCCGCTGGACGTTATCCTGATGGATATTCAGATGCCGGAAATTGACGGGATTCGTGCCAGCGAGCTGATCCGCGAGCTGCCTGCGCACGCCTCCACGCCGATTGTCGCCGTGACGGCGCATACGCTGGATGGCGAAAGAGCGCAGCTGATTAAGGCGGGCATGAACGATTATCTGGCCAAGCCTATCGACGAGGCCAGGCTGGAAAACCTGCTGCTGCGCTATGCGCCGCACAAAGCGCAGCCTCTTGCCGCGCCGGGCACGCTTTCTGCCTCTCTGGACTGGGATCTGGCGCTGCGTCAGGCGGCCAACAAGCCCGATCTGGCGCGCGATCTGCTGCAAATGCTGGTGGATTTCCTGCCTGAAGTGCAGAAACAGGTTGAAAGCCATATGGCGGAAGGCGACGTCGGGGCGCTGCGCGATATCATTCATAAACTGCACGGCAGCGCCAGCTACAGCGGCGTTCCCCGCATGAAGCAGCTGTGCCAGCAGCTGGAGCAAAGCCTGCGCGGCGGCATGCCCGTTGAAGACGTCGAGCCGGAGCTGTTTGAACTACTGGACGAGATGCAAAACGTCGCCCGGCTGGCGCAGGAAAAGCTGACGAGGGTAGCGGGCAAGGGACGCTGAGGCCAGGCGTCGCGCCAGCAAGGAAAACACAACGGCCCGGCCTGAGAGAAAACCAGCGGAGCAGCAGGCCGATGCAAAAGGCTTGTTGTTACAGAAGCCCTGTTTGCTCTCAGACTGTACCGGGCGCGCTTGCCCATCCGGCCACGGCAAACAAAACGTAGTGAACGAGTCAGGAAAGTTTCTGGCCAATCGCCAGCGCGGCGGCGATATTCCGTGCCGTCATGCGCACGTTATCCGCCGCATTTTCCAGCGCGTCGTCCAGCGTACAAATGCTGTAAATAACGCTGAATACCGCATCCAGACCGTGCTGATGCACGACCGCGACATCTTTGGTCAGGCTGCCCGCGATGCCGATAACCGGCTTGTTATAGCGCTTGGCGACTTTCGCTACTCCGATCGGCACTTTGCCGTGAATGGTCTGGCTGTCAATGCGCCCTTCGCCGGTGATCACCAGCGTGGCGTCCCGCACCAGCTCGTCCAGCCCCAGCGCCTCGGTCACGATTTCAATGCCGCGCCGCAGTTCCGCGCCGCAAAAAGCGTGCAGCGCCACGCCCATCCCGCCTGCCGCGCCGCCGCCAGGGATCGACAGCACGTCGATATCCAGATCCCGCCGGATAATCCGGGCATAGTGCGCCAGCGCGTTATCCAGCTGTTCCACCAGCTCCGGCGTAGCCCCTTTCTGCGGGCCGAACACGGCGGAAGCGCCCTCTTTACCCAGCAGCGGATTGGTGACGTCGCAGGCAACCTCAAAACGGCAGTTTTTGATCCGCGCATCCAGTTCGCTGATGTCTATCGTCGCCAGATCGTTAAGCCTGCCGCCGCCTAAACCGATTTGTCTGCCCTGGCTGTCGAGCAGTTTTGCGCCCAGCGCCTGCACCATACCCGCGCCGCCGTCATTGGTTGCGCTGCCGCCGATGCCGATAATAAAACGCTGTACGCCCTTATCCAGCGCGCTGCGGATCAGTTCGCCGGTGCCAAAGGAGGTGGTGATCAGCGGATCGCGCCGCGCCGCAGGCACCAGTTCCAGCCCGCTGGCCGCCGCCATTTCGATATAGGCGCAGCTGTCGTCACCGGAAAGACCGTAAAAGGCGTCGACCTCTTCGCCCAGCGGGCCGGTGACGCGCAGGCGTACGGTTTTGCCGCCCGTCGCCGCCACCATCGCCTCGACCGTGCCTTCGCCGCCGTCCGCGACGGGCAGTTTGACATACTGAGCTTCGGGAAATATTTCCCTGAATCCCTGCTCGATTTGCGTGGCGACCTGCTGAGCCGACAGGCTTTCTTTATACGAATCCGGTGCGATTACTATTTTCATACGTTAATCCGTGCGCGGGGCCGGGAAGGTTCCGGCCTGGATCAGCAGGCCGGACCACGGGACTATTTGATTTCGACTTTCGCCAGTTTTTCGTAATAGCAGGCCAGCGCGCTGTGATCGGCCGTGCCCAGCCCGTCAGCTTTCAGCGCCTGCATCATTTCCATTACCGCCGCCGTGAGCGGCAGCTGCGCGCCTACGCCGTGCGACGTATCCAGGGCGTTAGCCAGATCTTTAATATGCAGATCGATACGAAAACCCGGCTTGAAGTTGCGGTTCATCACCATTGGCGCTTTGGCATCCAGCACCGTGCTGCCCGCCAGGCCGCCGCGTATCGCCTGGTAGACCAGATCCGGGTTGACGCCCGCTTTGGTCGCCAGCGTCAGCGCTTCCGCCATTGCCGCGATATTCAACGCAACAATCACCTGGTTAGCCAGCTTGGTCACGTTGCCCGCGCCAATCTCGCCGGTGTGAACCACCGAGCCTGCCATCGCTTTCATAATATCGTAGCACTTATCGAACAGCTCTTTGTCGCCGCCGACCATCACCGAAAGCGTGCCGTCGATGGCTTTAGGTTCGCCGCCGCTGACCGGCGCATCCAGCAGCGCGACGCTTTTTTTCGCCAGCGCTTCATGAATTTCACGGCTCGCCAGCGGCGCGATGGAGCTCATATCGATCACGATAGTGCCCGCCTTCGCGCCTTCGATTACGCCACCTTCGCCCAGCAGCACTTCTTTCACGTGCGGCGAGTTGGGCAGCATGGTGATAATCACGTCGCTCTGCTCCGCCACCGCTTTTGCCGAATCGCCGGACGTCGCGCCCAGCGCAACCAGCTCCGCCACGCTTTCCGCATTGTGATCGCGCACCACCAGCGAGTAGCCGGCCTTAATTAAGTTTTTGCTCATGGGCTTGCCCATGATACCCAGACCTATAAATCCGATTTTCATCTTTGTCTCCTGAACAGTGGGTTATTTTTTAAAGCGATCGCACAGGGCCTGCGTGGCGCCACGGAATACGCCTAAATCGCTGCCTACCGCAACAAAACCGGCGCCCCATTCCAGATAGCGGCGGGCATCGGCCTCCACCGGGGCCAGAATGCCGCTCGGCTTGCCGGCCGCTTTGGCGCGCTCAAAGATATATTTGATCACCTTCAGCACTTCCGGATGGGCGGGCTGCCCCAGGTAGCCCAGCGCGGCCGAGAGATCGCCCGGCCCGACGAAAATGCCGTCCACGCCTTCTACCGCCGCGATAGCGTCAATGTTATCCACGCCCTGCTGCGTTTCGATCTGCACCAGCACGGTGATGTTGTCGTTGATGATGGTGTTGTACTGCGGCACGGTGCCGTACATATTGCTGCGGTGCGAAACCGATACGCCGCGAATGCCCATCGGCGGATAGCGGGTGGAGGCCACCGCGCGCACCGCTTCCTCTTCCGTTTCGACAAACGGGATCAGGAAGTTGGAAAAACCGATATCCAGCAGGCGCTTGATGATGACCGGCTCGTTGGTCGGCGGCCGCACCACCGGCGCGCTGACGCTGCCCTTCAGCGCCATCAGCTGCGGAATAAAAGTGGTGATGTCGTTCGGCGCATGTTCGCCATCCAGCACCAGCCAGTCGAAGCCTGCCAGTCCTAACACTTCCGTGGTCAGCGGGTTAGCCAGCGCGCACCAGCTGCCGATTAAGGTTTCGCCTGCCAGCAGGCGCTGACGAAAGCTGTTCGGCGTATTTACGTAGCTCATCGGTTTCTCCAGAAATTGGGTTAGCGCACCAGGCATGGGCGTTTGTTATCAAACGTCCAGTCCGGCACCAGGAATTGCATAGCCTGCGCGTCGTCGCGCGCGCCCAGACCGTGTTTCAGGTAAAGCTCGTGCGCTTTCATAACGCGATCCATATCCAGCTCTACGCCCAGGCCCGGCCTGTCCGGCACCTGTACCATGCCGCCCTTGATTTGCAAAGGCTGCTGCGTCAGGCGCTGGTTGCCTTCCTGCCAGATCCAGTGGGTATCGATAGCGGTGATTTTGCCGGGTGCCGCCGCCGCAACGTGGGTAAACATCGCCAGCGAAACGTCAAAATGGTTATTGGAGTGGGAGCCCCAGGTCAGGCCGAAGTCATGACACATCTGCGCAACGCGTACGGAACCCTGCATCGTCCAGAAGTGCGGATCCGCCAGCGGAATGTCGACGGACTGCAAAGAGAGCGTGTGCCCCATCTGACGCCAGTCGGTGGCAATCATATTGGTGGCCGTTGGCATGCCCGTTGCGCGACGGAACTCGGCCATCACTTCGCGACCGGAATAGCCCTGCTCCGCGCCGCAAGGATCTTCGGCGTAGGCCAGCACGTCTTTCAGCTGCTTGCCCAGCTCGATCGCTTCGTTGAGCGACCAGGCGCCGTTAGGATCGAGCGTAATGCGCGCCTTGGGAAAACGCTTCGCCAGCGCGGTCACCGCTTCGGCCTCTTCGCTCCCGGCCAGCACGCCGCCCTTCAGTTTGAAATCGTTGAAGCCATATTTTTCATAGGCGGCTTCCGCCAGGCGCACCACGGTTTCAGGCGTCAGCGCCTCTTCATGACGCAGGCGATACCAGTCGCAGCTGTCGTCCGGCTGGCTCTGATAAGGCAGCGAGGTTTTACGGCGATCGCCGACGTAAAAGAGATAGCCCAGCATTTCCACGCGATCGCGCTGCTGCCCATCGCCCAGCAGAGAGGCAACGTTGACGCCAAGGTGCTGGCCCAGCAGGTCCAGCAGCGCCGCTTCGATGCCGGTCACCACGTGGATAGTGGTACGCAAATCGAAAGTCTGGTTGCCGCGCCCGCTCGCATCGCGATCGGCAAAGGTGTTGCGCACGTGGCTCAGCAGATTTTTATATTCGCCAATGCCGTGGCCGACCAGCAGCGCCGCCGCTTCTTCCAGCGTCTTGCGAATTTTTTCGCCGCCGGGAATTTCACCGACGCCCGTGTGGCCGGAATTATCTTTAATGATAACGATATTGCGGGTAAAGAATGGCGCGTGGGCGCCGCTGAGGTTCAGCAACATGCTGTCGTGACCGGCGACCGGGATGACCTGCATTTCTGTGATCAGTGGAGTAGCCTGACTCATAACGTATTCCTTCTGTAAGGTTCAGCGCCCAAAGGCCGGGCGTTTGCGATCGAATGTCCAGCCGGGGATCAGGTATTGCATGGCGGCGGCATCGTTGCGCGCGCCGCCGGGCAGCGTTTTATAAAGCGCGTGGGCTTTTTCAATTTGCGCCCAGTCCAGCTCAATGCCCAGCCCCGGCGCATCCGGCACGGCGATCTTGCCGTTGCGGATCTGCAAAGGTTCTTTGGTCAGGCGCTGATCGCCTTCCTGCCAGATCCAGTGGGTATCAATGGCCGTCGGCTTGCCCGGCGCGGCGGCGCCCACGTGCGTAAACATCGCCAGCGAAATATCGAAGTGGTTATTGGAATGGCAGCCCCAGGTCAGCCCCCAGTCGTCGCACAGCTGGGCGACACGCACCGCACCGCTCAGCGTCCAGAAGTGCGGATCGGCCAGCGGAATATCGACGGCGTTCAGCATTACGGCATGGTTCATTTCCCGCCAGTTAGTGGCGATCATATTGGTGGCAACCGGCAGGCCGGTCGCGCGGCGGAATTCCGCCATTACCTCACGGCCCGAAAAGCCCTGCTCCGCGCCGCACGGATCTTCCGCATAGGTCAGAATGCCCTGCATGTCTTTACACAGCGCGATAGCTTCATCAAGCAGCCAGGCACCGTTGGGATCGACGGTGATGCGCGCTTCGGGAAAACGTTTTTTCATCGCTTTCACCGCGTCGATCTCCTGCTCGCCCGGCAGCACGCCGCCTTTGAGCTTGAAATCCTTGAAGCCATATTTATCCTGCGCGGCTTCCGCCAGCCGCACCACGGCCTCGCTGTCCATCGCCTTCTGATGACGCAGGCGATACCAGTCGTGCGGGGCGTTCTCGCCGTTCAGGTAAGGAAGATCGGTTTTTTCCCGGTCGCCGATATAGAACAGATACCCCAGCACCGTCACTTCATCACGCTGTTTGCCCGGCCCCAGCAGTTCCGCGACCGGTACGTTCAGGCACTGTCCCAGCAGATCCAGCAGCGCCGCTTCCAGCGCGGCCACCGCGTTGACGCGCAGTTCAAACGTCCACGCGCCTTTGCCGAAGTTATCAAAATCCGCCGACTGGTTGCCCCGATGCACCTCCTGCACCAGCCGGTTCATCCTGGCGACTTCCCGCCCTTTGACCTGGGGGACGGCATCCAGCAGCGTCTGGTAAATCGTCTCGCCGCCCGGCGCTTCTCCCACGCCGGTGTGTCCGGCGCTGTCGGTCAGCACCACGATATTGCGGGTAAAGTAAGCGCCGTGCGCGCCGCCGATATTCAGCAACATGCTGTCGTATCCCGCTACCGGGATCACTTTCATATCGGTGATCGTCGGGCTGCTTTGCGTCGTCATAACTCGTCCTTACAAAGGTTTCAGTTCAATACGCTTGATATCGCGTACCAGCACCAGGTAGCTCATTACCGCGACAAACGCATGAATACAAACGTAAATCAGCGCGCCGTTATAGGAGCCGGTCGTGGCGATGATGTAACCGATCACCACCGGCGTGACGATGCCGGAAATGTTGCCGAACATATTGAACAGCCCGCCGCTAAGCCCGCTGATCTCTTTCGGCGCGGTATCCGCCATCACCGCCCAGCCCAGCGCGCCAATCCCTTTGCCGAAGAAAGCCAGCGCCATAAAGAACACCACCACCCATTCCGTATCGACGTAGTTACAGACCACCATGGTGATAGAAAGCAGCATGCCGAGAACGATTGGGGTTTTACGGGCGATATTCAGCGAGCCGGTTTTACGCATCAGCCAGTCGGAAATAATGCCGCCCAGCACGCCGCCCAGGAAACCGCAGATGGCCGGAATCGACGCCACCATGCCGGCCTTCAGAATGGACATGCCGCGCGCCTGCACCAGATAAACCGGGAACCAGGTGATAAAGAAGTAGGTTAAGGCGTTAATGCAGTACTGACCCAGGTAGATACCTATCATCATTCTTGAGGTAATCAGCTGCTTTATCTGCGCTTTTTTCTCCGCCCAGCTGACCTTACGCTCGGCTTTTTTCATATCCATATTAATCAGCGCGCCGCCCTGCTCCATATATTCCAGCTCGGCTTTATTGACGCCCGGATGGTCGTTCGGATCGTGGATCACTTTGAGCCAGATAAAGCTGATGATGATGCCCAGCCCGCCCATAAACCAGAACACGTGCGCCCAGCCGACTTCGGAGGTAAGCCAGCCCATGATCGGCGCGAAGATCACCGTGGCGAAGTACTGCGCCGAGTTAAAAATAGCGACGGCGGTGCCGCGCTCCTGCGCGGGGAACCAGGCGGCGACGATGCGGCTGTTGCCGGGAAAAGAAGGCGCTTCCGCCAGGCCGACCATAAACCTGAGCATAAACAGCGTGACGATAATGCTGAAGCCGCTGAGCAGATCGACAAAGCCCTGCAACAGCGTGAACAGCGACCACAGGAAGATGCTCCAGAAATAGACGCGCTTTGAGCCGAACCGGTCCAGCAGCCAGCCGCCGGGGATCTGCCCTATTACGTAAGCCCATGAGAAAGCGGAGAAGATATAGCCCAGCCCGACCGGATCCAGCCCGATGTCTTTCGACATTGCCGAACCGGCGATAGCGATAGTGGCGCGGTCGCCATAATTAAATGAGGTGACGATAAATAGCATCACCACTATCCAGTAGCGAGCATTAGTTCTTTTTTGCACGGTGCTCGCAGCACTGCTGATTGAATCCATGATGCACTCCTGAAATATAGCGGTCAGGCAAACTCACTCTGGACTGCATACACATCGCGTTGGGTATCAGAATGATGTCAGGTTAAACACAGCGATTAAGTGGCAGAATAATCACAACGTTCAAAGCTCTCGTCCCGTTTGTTAAAAAGTATAGGGAGGCCACTCAGGTAAAGCACCGGTAAAAAGCACTATTAAAACGGGAAAAACCCAGAGATGTTCTTGCATATGCCCAATTCGTTGCGGAGTGGCTCACGGAAACAGCGGGTTCTGCGGGCGCGGTCACGTTCCCTTTTTCTTTGTGAGCCTCCTCACTGTCGCCTGTACTCTTGCCTGAAAATACGCTGATTGTTACCGCGCCATGTCGGACATTTGCATAATGTTTTCGGCCTGAAGCCTCTCTATACTGTCCAACAGCAGAATAATTCCACCCGAAAACGCTTCTCACCCACCTTTAAAATAAAGAACGTGCCGATTCATTTATCTCAGGACTTGTCGAGCAATGAACATTTCCAGAAACGATCTTCCCCTTTATATAAAGGTGCATGAAAACGATAACGTCGCCATTGTTGTAAATAATAATGGATTAAAGGCTGGTACGACTTTTTCATGCGGACTGGTACTAAAAGAACATATTCCCCAGGGACATAAAGTTGCATTAAACGATATTACGCAAGGCGGCGATATTATTCG
Organism: Erwinia sp. TECH1; assembly: GCF_054057575.1. Lineage (NCBI taxonomy): Bacteria > Pseudomonadati > Pseudomonadota > Gammaproteobacteria > Enterobacterales > Erwiniaceae > Erwinia > Erwinia sp. TECH1. The sequence goes on from NZ_JBSRZK010000001.1 coordinate 3,804,991, forward strand.
CTATGGCGAAGTGATTGGTTATGCGGTGCGCGATATTCCTCGCGGCGGCTGGATTGACGAGTCGCTGGTGGTGTTGCCGGAAGCGCCGGATCTCGCCAGCCTGCCGCTGGCCAACAATGTGCCGCCCGCCCTGCCGCCGCTTGAAGGCTACACCTTTGAAGGCTATCGCAACGCCGACGGCAGCGTGGGCACGCGCAACCTGCTGGGGATTACTACCAGCGTGCACTGCGTGGCGGGCGTGGTCGATTACGTGGTGCAGATTATTGAGCGTGAATTGCTGCCAAAATATCCTAACGTCGATGGCGTGGTGGCGCTGAATCACCTTTACGGCTGCGGCGTGGCGATCAACGCGCCGGCCGCCGTGGTGCCGATCCGTACCATTCACAACCTGGCGCTGAACGCCAACTTCGGCGGCGAAGTAATGATTGTCGGCCTGGGCTGTGAGAAACTTCAACCCGAGCGCCTGCTGGAAGGCACGCCCGACGTACAGGCGATTTCGCTGGATGATAATGACGTGGTGCGCCTACAGGATGAGAAGCATGTTGGCTTTGAATCTATGGTTGCCGATATTTTGCAGGTTGCCGAACGCCATCTGCAACGCCTGAACCAGCGCCAGCGTGAAACGGTACCGGCAGCGGAACTGATCGTCGGTATGCAGTGCGGCGGCAGCGATGCCTTTTCCGGCGTAACCGCCAACCCGGCGGTAGGTTTCGCTTCCGATCTGCTGGTGCGCTGCGGCGCGACGGTGATGTTCTCCGAGGTGACCGAAGTGCGCGATGCGGTGCATCTGCTGACGCCGCGCGTGGCGACACAAGAAGTCGGCCAGCGGCTGCTGGAAGAGATGGCCTGGTACGATGACTATCTGAATATGGGCAAAACCGATCGCAGCGCTAACCCTTCGCCCGGCAACAAGAAAGGCGGGCTGGCGAACGTGGTGGAAAAGGCGCTGGGTTCTATCGCCAAATCGGGCCGCAGCGCTATCGTTGAGGTGCTGTCGCCAGGCCAGCGCCCCACCAAACGCGGCCTGATCTATGCCGCCACACCCGCCAGTGATTTCGTCTGCGGCACGCAGCAGATGGCTTCCGGCATTACTTTGCAGGTGTTTACTACAGGACGCGGCACGCCTTACGGCCTGGCGGCTATCCCCGTAATCAAAATGGCGACGCGCAACGCGCTGGCGGAAAGATGGCATGACTTAATGGATATCAATGCGGGGACGATTGCGACGGGCGAGGAAACCATAGAACAGGTAGGCTGGCGGCTGTTTGAGCTGATCCTGGATATCGCCAGCGGCCGGAAACAAACCTGGTCCGACCGCTGGGGGATCCGTAACTCGCTGGCGGTATTCAATCCGGCACCGGTTACCTGATGCTGCGGGCCTTCCCTTTAAGGCGAAGGCCCGGCTATTAATCCAGCTGCTTCAGCCAGGCTTCAACCCACGGCGAAGAAAGCGTTTCAGGCTCCGGATAGTCGTTAGCATCGATCAGCAGTACATCGCCGACCCGCTTCGCCGAGTGCTCCTGCAACAGCACATCGAACTTTTTCCCCGCGCCGCAGAAATCATCGTAGTTGCTGTCGCCCAGCGCAATCACGCCGTAGCGCAGAGTGGGCTGATGGCCCAGCTTGTCTTTGATAGCATAAAACAGCGGCGTGATGCTGTCCGGCAGATCGCCCTGAGCCGTGGTCGAGGTGATCACCAATGCCACGCCGTCGGCGTAACGCTGCCACTGTTCAAGCGTGGGATCTTCAAAAATTTCCACCTGATGACCGGCATCCGTCAATAAAGGCTCCGCCTCTTCCGCCACCAGCAGCGCGTTACCGTAAACCGTCCCTACAAAAATGCCTATTTGCGCCATGCTTATCTCCTCGTTGCCTGGTCTGAACCGCTATCCTGCAGGCAAGATGCCGCAAACTCAACCCTGGGAAGATTGGGGAGAGCGTCTTCCCAGCCAAACTGCGCCATCATTCCCTGCCAGACCGAGTCCAGACCCGCGCGCAGCAGCAAAGGCTCGCCCGTTACCGGATGCGTCAGCCGCAGTTCGCTGGCGTGCAGCATCAGCCGCGTCATGCCGAAGTGCTGTGCCGCGCTGCGATTCTGCCGCAGATCGCCGTGCGCGCTGTCGCCGATAATCGGATGGCGCAGATGGGTCATATGCCGACGCAGCTGGTGCTTGCGGCCCGTCTGCGGCTTCAGCTCCATCAGCGTATAGCGCGAGGTATCGTATCGGCTGACCGGCACCGGCAGCTCCGCTTTATCCAGCGCGCGCCAGTGGGTCACGGCAGGCTGCGGTTCCTTATTCTGCTCGCTGAACCTGTCAGCGATCTTATCCAGCTCTTCAGTTAATGCGTAATCCAGCGTTTCTTCGCCATCCAGCCAGCCTCTGACCACGGCATGATAGGTTTTTTGCAGCTGGTGCTGCTCAAACTGCTGCGAAAGCAGGCGGGCGACCTCGCTGGATAAGCCCATCAACAGCACGCCCGACGTGGGGCGATCGAGCCGATGAACGGTAAATACGTGCTGGCCTATCTGATCGCGCACGGTTTGCATCACGAAAACGCTTTCATGCCTGTCGAGCCAACTGCGGTGCACCAGCCAGCCTGAGGGTTTATTCACCGCGACCAGCCACTCGTCCTGATAAAGGATCTCCAGCATCAGGCGTCGTGCTCGAACAGTTGATCAAGCTGGTTCAGCATGTGCAGCAGATTGGCGCGGCCCGGAATAGCACCTTCCAGCGCCACTTCATAATAAGGGGCGATAGCCAGCTTTACCGGCAAAGCAGACTGCGCATCCAGCAGCGCCTGCATACGCGGCAGGAAAACCCACTGTAGCCACTGGATCGGCATCATGGTATCTACGCAAAAAGGCTCGGTGCTTTCAAACGCCTCGGCGTTTGGCGCGCAGTTTTGCCACAGCCCGGCGTCATGTAAGGCCTGCTCAATAGCCTGCAGGCGATTGCGGATTTCAAGTTCCCGGCTCATCTAAGCTCTCCTGGTCAGTTTTAAAGGGTCGCAAGCATAGCATTACCGCCGACAACGGGATAAGTATGGACGAAAAAAAGGGAGCACTGTAAAAACAGTGCTCCCGGTTCGTTCGCAGCAATCCAGCTACTTTTAGTGCTCCCTGCTCATCCCTGATAACTTTGTCCTGCAGTTTTCCCTACACTTTCACCGTCAATGGCGATGTCCCTGAGCATCCTGGCTTACCGCTCTCCGGCAGTACGTTTCTCCTTCCCGGAGGTGTCCCTTTTTCTCACTCCTGAGATATCTTGCGCAGATCTGAAGTCCTTAACAGGTGCTTTCAGTCTACCGACCGGCTTGTTCCTTAAGCCACCATCCCTTGCGACAGGATCAAGTTTGCCTTAATGAACCTGACAAACAATAGGCTGAAAACTTTTTTTTGACCCCGGCAGGTTTTTTTACGAAAAGCGTTATAACAACTTTATGATTTGCTTTGCTTTTACCGGAGAAAACGCCTTTTTTTCTTAAGATATAAAAGCGATCTCTTACAGACTCTGTAAGAGATCTCTCACAAGATAAATGACGCTTTACCTTAAGGGATCAATAATCGGTAAAGAAACAAGGAATTGCTCCAGGTTCGCGGCCAGTACCGTCTGCTTTTTAGTACCCAGCTTTTCCAGAATCACTTCCCCGCTCAAATTACATACGGAAATGATTTCCAGCTCGGATGGTGTGGTAGCAATAAAAAACGTAGGCGAATGTTTAAGACGGCGCTTCATAACCAGATGGCCGATCAAGTTTTCCTGCATACGCTCGAAATCGTCTTCGCTCCATATTTGCAGCAGCGTGCAGGGCTGGCCGTTGACCAGCGTCTTCATATCGCCTGCAAACTGCGAGGTGTACCAGGCAACGACGGCAGGCTGAATTTGTAAATCGAGCGCGCGCTCTACGTTTTCCAGGTTTTTGGCGAGGGTAAAGGGCTGCGGTAGCCACCAGACCTCATCGCCAACGGTTTGCTGCACGCAGGGCGAGGGAACGCCATACAGCTCGCTGCTGGCGGGCGGATGACCGCATTCGCTGACCCACCGGTCGCAATAGTTGCGGGTAAAATCAGCCAGGGCGCGGGAGGTTTCATCAATCATTCTTTTTTCACTCTCTGGTGCCTGAGTTACACTAAGGCTATACGTTTTTAGTTGCGTCGCCCGGGCCTTCCCGGCCGCAGACGATTGACCACTTCACCTGTCATATCAGGCTATAAGGTAATGCAATGTCTTCAGATACACATCAGGCGCTGAGCGGCCTGACGTTAGGAAAACCTACAGAGTACCACGACCAGTATCAGCCTTCTTTGCTCCAGGCGGTGCCAAGAAGCATGAACCGTGAGCCGCTGGGGCTTTATCCTGACAGTTTGCCCTTCCACGGCGCCGATATCTGGACGCTGTACGAACTCTCCTGGCTGAATGCCAAAGGCCTGCCGCAGGTGGCGATTGGCGAAGTCAGCCTGGATGCCCACAGCGTTAACCTGATCGAGTCCAAGAGCTTTAAGCTCTATCTTAACAGCTTTAATCAGACCCGCTTTGGTGACTGGGGCGAAGTCCGGGCAACGCTGGAGCGCGACCTCAGCGCCTGCGCGCAGGGCGAGGTCAGCGTTGCGCTGTTCCGGCTGCGGGAAATTGAAGGCCAGCCGATAGGCCACTTCAGCGGCCACTGCATTGACGAGCAGGATATTGAGATCGACAGCTATACCTTCAGCACCGACTATCTCCAGCAGGCCACGCAGCCGGAAGTAGTGGAAGAAAAACTGGTGAGCCATCTGCTGAAGTCCAACTGTCTGATCACCAACCAGCCGGACTGGGGTTCAGTGCAAATCAGCTATCGCGGCCCGCGTATCCAGCGTGAGGCGCTGCTGCGCTACCTGGTGTCGTTCCGGCACCATAACGAATTTCATGAGCAGTGCGTTGAGCGCATTTTCAATGATATCTTGCGCTTCTGCCAGCCGGAAAGCCTGAGCGTTTATGCCCGCTATACCCGTCGCGGCGGCCTGGATATCAATCCCTGGCGCAGCAACGGCGCATTTAAACCCGGCCTGTCCAGGCTGGTACGCCAGTAGCACTTTGCGTACCGTCGCGCATAAACGCACGATAACGTTGTTAACTGTTTGAGAAGAAGGCTAATCTGAAGCGGGCATCGGGTGCCCGGGAACATTTTTTCGCCGTCACGCTCGCCGTTTATCCGGCGGGCTTTTGATGGGGAGCGACCACCGCCCGGACGGGTGTAAAGGAGTTAATTTGATCACACATATCAGCCCATTAGGCTCCATGGATCTGTTGTCTCAACTGGAAGTCGATATGCTGAAGCGCACCGCCAGCAGCGACCTTTACCAACTCTTCCGCAACTGTTCCCTTGCCGTACTTAACTCCGGCAGCCAGACGGACAGCAGCCATGAACTGCTGTCGCGTTTTGAAAACTTTGACATCAACGTGCTGCGGCGCGAGCGCGGCGTCAAGCTGGAGCTGATTAATCCGCCGGAGGAAGCCTTTGTCGACGGTCGCATCATTCGCTCGCTACAGGCCAACCTGTTTGCCGTGCTGCGCGACATTCTGTTTGTAAATGGTCAGTTTGACAGCGGCTTTCAGCAGCAGGACGTGGATGACTCGGTGCGCATCACCAACCTGGTGTTTTCGCTGCTGCGTAACGCCAGGGCGCTGCACGTCGGCGAGCTGCCGAATACCGTGGTTTGCTGGGGCGGCCACTCGATCAACGCCGTGGAATATCAGTACTGCCGCAACGTCGGTTCGCAGCTGGGCCTGCGCGAGCTGAATATCTGTACCGGCTGCGGGCCGGGCGTCATGGAAGCGCCGATGAAAGGCGCCGCCGTGGGCCACGCGCAGCAGCGTTACAAAGAGAGCCGTTTTATCGGCCTGACCGAACCGTCGATCATTGCCGCCGAGCCGCCGAATCCGCTGGTCAACGAACTGATTATCATGCCGGACATTGAAAAACGTCTGGAAGCCTTTGTGCGTATCGCCCACGGCATCATTATTTTCCCGGGCGGCGTGGGTACGGCGGAAGAGCTGCTCTATCTGCTGGGCATCCTGATGAATCCGCAGAACCGCGATCAGGTGCTGCCGTTGATCCTCACCGGCCCGAAAGAGAGCGCCGATTACTTCCGCGTGCTGGATGAGTTTATCGTCAGCACGCTGGGCGAAGCCGCGCGTCAGCACTACACCATTATTATCGATGACGCGGCGGAAGTGGCGCGCCTGATGAAAAACGCTATGCCGAAGGTGAAAGAGCATCGGCGCGAGACGGGCGACGCCTATAGCTTTAACTGGTCAATCCGCATCGCGCCGAATTTGCAGGTGCCGTTTATGCCCACGCACGAAAATATGGCCAATCTTAATCTTTATCCCAATCAGCCTGCCGAACAGCTGGCGGCCTCGCTGCGCCGCGCGTTCTCCGGCATTGTGGCGGGCAACGTCAAGGAGCCTGGGATCAAAGCGATTAAGGAACAAGGCCCGTATAAGATACACGGCGATGCAGAAATCATGCGCCGCATGGACGATTTGTTACAGGGATTTGTTGCCCAGCACCGCATGAAGCTGCCGGGAACGGCCTACATCCCCTGCTACGAAATCATTAAGTAACCCTCAGCGGAGCGGCAGCCGTGCCGCTCAGTATCCACTATGACTATTCATCTGTTGATTATTGATGCGCTGAATCTGATTCGTCGCATCCACGCCGTGCAGGATTCTCCCTGCCAGGAAACCTGTATCCATGCTGTGCAACAGCTTATCCTGCACAGCAAGCCGACCCATGCGGTGGCGGTGTTTGACGACGACGATCGCCACGAAGGCTGGCGTCATCAGCGCCTGCCGGACTATAAAGCCGGACGCGCGCCCATGCCGGACACGTTAAAAACAGAGATGCCGCAGATCCGGGCGGCGTTTGAGGCGGCGGGCGTGGCCTGCTGGCACGCGCCGGGCGAAGAGGCGGACGATCTGGCCGCCACTTTGGCGGTAAAGGTTGCCGACAGCGGCCATCAGGCAACCATAGTGTCGACCGATAAGGGCTACTGCCAGCTGCTGGCACCAAATATTCAAATCCGCGACTACTTTCAGAAGCGCTGGCTGGATTTGCCGTTTATTGAAAAGGAGTTTGGCGTAGCGCCCGCGCAGCTGACGGATTACTGGGGGCTGGCCGGTATCAGCAGCAGCAAGATCCCGGGCGTGGCCGGCATCGGCGCGAAAAGCGCGGCAGAGCTGCTGCAAACCTACGGCTCGCTGGCGGCGATTTACGAGCGGCTGCCGGAAGTGGCGGATAAATGGCGCAAAAAACTGGAGCAGCAGCAGGAGATGGCGCAGATCTGCCGGGAGGTTGCAACGCTGAAAACCGATCTGCATCTGGCGGGCAACCTGAAGGAGCTGCGGCTGCGGTAAAGGCAAGCGCGCGTCCAGGGACTGGCGTTGCTAACGGACATAGCGGCAACTTAGTTGCCGCCTGTCTTTTACCAGCGGTCTGCGGCCCGGACTCTCTTTAGCGCTCGTCGCGGCGGCCTGGCGTAGCGCCCCAGATGCGGCGAATATGCACGGTGACTTCTTCGCGGTCATGATAAAGCTGGCGCGCCTGAATTTGTGCGTTGATGCCGTTGGCCTTCAGCTTCTCGTCAATCATCGCCAGGTTTTGCGACACCTCTTCATAACGCTTTTTCATCGGCAGCTTGAGGTTGAAGATCGCTTCACGGCACCAGCCGTTCACCAGCCAGTCGGCCATCAGGTTAGCCACGCGTACCGGTTTTTCCACCATATCGCATACCAGCCAGTAGATGTTGCTGCGCGTCGGGCGATATTTAAAGCCGTCCTCGCGATGGTGGAAAACCTGCCCGGTATCCATCAGGCTCGGCGCCATCGGGCCGTTATCAACGGCGTGCACCATCATGCTGCGCTTCACCAGCTGATAAGTCCAGCCGCCGGGACAGGCGCCCAAATCGACCGCATAAAGGCCGCTGCCCAGGCGTTCTTCCCATTCGTCGGCCGGTACAAAAACGTGAAACGCTTCTTCCAGCTTTAACGTCGAGCGGCTTGGCGCGTCGGACGGGAACTTCAGCCGTGGAATGCCCATAAAGAACGGGGAGTTGTTCTGCGGCAGCGAGTAGCCGACGTAGCAGTAGCCCGGCGCGATAAAAAAGACGTGCACCACGGGACGCTTGTCGCTTTCGTAATTCAGCAGGATGCCCGCCGAGCGCAGGCTGGAACGCAGCGGCACGGTGAACTTGCGGCAGAATTTCAGCAGCTCTTTGCTCTCGTTAGTGTCCGGCACTTCAACCCGCAGCTCGCCGCCCTTTTCCACCACGCCGGTCAGCATCCCCGTCACCGGCGTGACGCGATCCTCAGGAGGCAAATCGCGCAGCAGCTCGCCCACGACGATCATCTGACGCGAAAAAATCAGCTCGCTGAAAGGCAGCTCGCGCAGCAGTTTTTCGGCGTCTTCAGGCTGATAGCATTCAAACAGCACGTAAGCGGAATCTTCCTTTACGCGCGCAAAGCCAAATACTTCTCTGGCTGCGGCTTTCGCGGTGATCTCCGCCGCGCACTCTTTTTCAAAGCCCTGACGGCAATAGAGTAAAACTTTATTCATGGCGTTCTGCCCTTTTCTTCAGACGCAGCGCGCCAATCAACATTAAAACCCAGCCAATCAGGAAGCAGAAGCCTCCTACCGGCGTAACGTAAACCCAAAGCTTAAGATGGGACAGCGCCAGACAGTAAAGGCTGCCGCTAAACAGTACGGTGCCCAGCGCCAGCAGCGCGCTGCTCCAGTAAAACCAGATATTGGCGCGGCTGCGCATCGCTGCCGCCAGGCCCAGGATCGCCAGCGTGTGGAAACCCTGATACTCCAGGCCGGTTTTCAGCCAGGCCATTTCGCCCGGCCCCAGTGACCGGCTTAATACATGAGCGCCAAATGCGCCCAGCATGACAAAAACAAACCCGCTGATGGCCGTAAAAATCAGCATTGCACGACTCGACATTCTTATCATCCTCTGAGACAGCACGCGCCGCCGCCCTGGCAACGCATGATTAAGGGTTCAGCTTTCGTAGCGGAAGCGGAATTTTTCCTGTTCGCTGGCTGCTTTTGCCAGGATCCACTGACGAAAGGCGGCTATTTTACCCAGTTCTGCCTGACTGTCATGACAAACCAGATAAAAAGCGTTTTTACTTACCAGCACGTCGTTAAAGGGACAGGCCAGCCTGCCCGCTTCTATCTCCGTTTGCGCCATCACGTTGTTCGCCAGCGCCACGCCCTGGCCGTGGATAGCCGCCTGTAAAACCATCGCGCTGTGGCTGAAAATAGGGCCGTGCTGCACGTTGATATTTACGCCCAGCTGGCGCGTATAGGCCTGCCAGTCGCGACGGGAAGCGTCATGCAGCAGCGTAAAGCGCGTCAGATCGGCAGGCGTTTTAAGAGGATTATCGCCGGTTAACAGCAAAGGTGAACAGACAGGCAGCAAATATTCGGCATAAAGTTTTTCCACCCGCAGGCCCGGCCAGTTGCCGCGCCCATAGAAAATAGCCACGTCTACGTCATCCGCCAGCTTCTCTTCTTCCCGATCGACGGCCTGGATACGCACGTCTATCCCCGGATAAGCTGAGTTAAAGCTGGACAGGCGCGGCACCAGCCATTGGATCGCAAAGCTGGGCAGCAGGCTGACGGTCAGCGCGCCCTTCGCGCTCCGTGCCTGAAGCTTGCGGGTAGCGTCGTTCAGCGCGGTGAAAATCTCTTTGATATCCAGGTAGTAGCTCTGGCCTTCCTCGGTAAGCAATAAAGAGCGGTTGCGCCGCCGGAACAGCTTAAGGCCCAGAAAATCCTCCAGTGACTTGATCTGATGGCTTACCGCCGCCTGGGTCACAAAAAGCTCTTCTGCGGCCCGGGTAAAACTGAGATGACGTGCGGCAGCATCAAATACGCGCAGGGCATTTAAAGGAGGAAGACGTTTCGACATGATTACCGGTTACAGAATGTTGGCTTCGGACATAAGGCCGCTGACGCAGCTTTACGTATTAGTTTTTTTTATCCGAGCCATTATAATTTGTCCGTTGAGGATGCACCAGCAAATACCTATAGTTGCCGCACTTCCTGAGCCGGAACGAAAAGCAGTTTGAAATTGAAGCGCTTGCGCGGGGATTTTAGAAGGCTTTTGGCTTGTGGTCGTGATGTTGTGTTTGCAATTGATCTGCCTTTTGCAGATCGGGTAGTCCGACTACCGCTTTTAGATTTACCCTGTCTGTCCATAGAGATTTAATAGCACCGCAAATTGCGGTGCTTTTTTTTGCCTGAAACTTACTGGCCCATTTCAACCATTTCTTTTACGTCTGAACGGTTGATCTGCTGCTTGTTGCCGTTAGCATCTTTGTAGCTGATCATACCGGTATCGTCATCTACTACGGGTTTGCCGTCGGCGACGATGGTACGGCCATCATTGGTATGCATAACATAATTGCTTGAGCAGGCAGCCAGGGCAAAAGTCATGGCGCAGGCGGCCATAATAGCAGCAAATTTTTTCATCTTTATATCTCCTTGCAGATAGTAATGCGATAAACCACCCGCAATGCGCGATCCCGAGGCAAAAAGCGAGTAAATTGCCTGTCCTGAGAAAGCTTATTTGCGGGTAATAGTTTAAACCTTGCATAAATCAGGATAACTCGCTTTTCAGACATTGCCAGGAAAGCGCCTGTAATTCAGTTGGATTCGGTAAAAACCGCATCAATCCACCCTTATTCGAGGAGAACATGAGCATATTTTCGCCTGTTCATTTTCGCCAGCAGTTTCCCGCGCTGGACGAAGCCGGCATCTATCTTGACAGCGCGGCCACCACGCTGAAGCCAGCGGCGGTGATTGAAGCCACCCAGGCGTTCTACAGTCAGGGGGCCGGAACCGTGCATCGCAGCCAGTTTGCCGCCGCGCGTGCGCTAACCGACCGCTATGAAAATGCCCGTGGCCAGGTGGCGCGACTGCTGAATGCCCCGCTCGCCAGCAATATTGTCTGGACCAAAGGCACCACGGAAGCGATCAACCTGATCGCCCAGGGCTATTTTCGACCACGCCTGCGGCCAGGCGATGAGATCGTCGTCAGCGAAGCCGAGCATCACGCCAATCTGGTGCCATGGCTGATGGTGGCTGAGCAGACCGGCGCCAAAGTGGTGAAGTGGCCGATCGGCAAAGATTTGCTGCCCGGCATCGCGACGCTGGAAACCTTACTGAATGCGCGTACGCGGGTGCTGGCGCTTGGACAAATGTCCAACGTCACCGGTGGCTGCCCGGATGTAAGCAAGGCCGTCGCACTGGCGCATCGCGCGGGCGCAAAGGTAGTTATAGACGGCGCGCAGGGCGTGGCGCATCGGCCGCCCGACGTAGCAGCGCTGGATATCGACTTTTATGCTTTTTCCGCCCATAAGCTTTATGGGCCGATGGGGACAGGCGTGCTCTATGGCAAAACGGCGCTGCTGGAAGCGATGCAGCCCTGGCAGGGCGGCGGCAAAATGCTGACCACCGTCAGCTTTGACGGCTTTACGCCGCAGGCGGTGCCCTGGCGCTTTGAGGCAGGCACGCCCAACGTAGCGGGCGTCATCGGGCTGAGCGCGGCGCTGAGCTGGCTGGAAACAGTGGATATGGCGGCGGCAGAAAGCTGGAGCTGCGGGCTGGCCGACGTGGCGGAAGAGCGGCTGGCGGATCTGCCCGGCTTTCGCAGCTTCCGAGCCAGCGGCTCCAGCCTGCTCGCCTTTGATATCGCGGGCGTACACCACAGTGATATTGTTACGCTGCTGGCGGAAAGCGGCATCGCGCTGCGCGCCGGCCAGCACTGCGCCCAGCCGCTGCTACAGACACTTGGCGTCAACGGCACCCTGCGCGCCTCTTTTGCGCCCTATAATACGCTTAACGATGTTGAAGCGCTGGTCAGCGCCATGACCACCGCACTGGAACTTTTGGCAGATTAACTATGACGACTTTACCGGCTCCGCACCCGTTCGGCACGCTGATTACCGCCGACGGCTTAAAACAGACTTTTTCCGCCTTTACGCAGTGGGAAGAACGCTATCGCCAGCTGATTTTGGTGGGAAAACAGCTGCCCGCACTGGCGGAGGAGTGGAAAACGGCGGAAATCGAACTCAGCGGCTGTGAAAACCGCGTCTGGCTTGGACATCGACAGTCGCCCGACGGCAGCCTGCACTTTTACGGCGACAGCGAAGGCCGCATCGTGCGCGGACTGCTGGCGGTGCTGCTGGTCAGCGTGGAAGGAAAGCTGCCCGAAGAGATATTGCAGAGCGATCCGCTGGCGCTGTTTGATGACCTGGGGCTGCGCGATCAGCTCAGCGCCTCGCGCAGCGCCGGACTGGCGGCACTGGCGACAGCGGTAGTGAAGGCGGCGAGCGAAGCGGGTTAAGCAAATCAGAAGCGGCGTCAGGCGCGCGCCGCTTTCGCCATCATTTTTTTCAGCACGTGGGAAACGGCCACGAAGCCGAAAGTGGCGGTGACCATCGTGGCCGCGCCGAAGCCGGAAGCGCAGTCCATCCGCTTTGGCCCTTCCGCCGTACTGCGTGAAGCGCAAACGGAACCGTCCGGCTGCGGATACATCAGCGCCTCGGTGGAAAACACGCAGTCAATACCCAGCTTGCCCTTGCTGTTTTTAACGATATTGAAATCGCTTTTTAACCGTTCGCGCAGCTTAGCCGCCAGCGGATCCTGAATCGTTTTCGCCAGATCCGCCACCTGGATCTGCGTGGGATCGATCTGACCGCCTGCGCCGCCGGTGGTAACCAGCGGGATTTTATTACGGCGGCACCAGGCCAGCAGCGCCGCTTTTGGCCGCACGCTGTCGATGGCGTCAATCACATAGGTAAAGCCGCCGCTCATCAGCTCAGCCGTATTTTCCGCAGTGATAAAGTCATCCACGCAGGTCACTTTGCATTCCGGGTTGATGGCCAGGATGCGTTGCGCCATTACCTCGGTTTTCGCCTGCCCTACTGTGCCTTTCAGCGCGTGGATCTGCCTGTTGGTATTGGTCACGCAGACATCGTCCATATCGATCAGCGTGATGGCGCCGATACCGGTGCGCGCCAGCGCTTCAGCGGCCCAGGAGCCTACGCCGCCAATGCCGATCACGCAGATATGCGCGTCGGCGAAAAGTTGCAGAGCAGACTGACCATATAAGCGTGCCGTGCCGCCAAAGCGCTGTAGCCAGGCGTCGGAAAGAACCCTCATGATTTACCTCAACGTCGGAAACGGGCCGGAAACGCCGGCCCGTTGACCTTAATTATCGACTGACCAGCGCCGCACCGGCATTGCCATTTTGTGCCATAGAGAAAGGAGAAACGCCCGCGCCCGGCGCCGCTTTCAGCACCCAGACGCGACCGTAGTGGTTATACCAGCCTGCCATATGGCCCGCCTGCTCGCCGATACCCTGATAGATATCAAAGTGCTGGCCCTTAATAGCGCCGCCCACGTCGAGCGCCACCATCACGCGCATTTCATATTTGCCGTTGAACTTGCCTTTATCGTTCAGCAAAGGCACCTCCGCCAGCAGTACCGTGCCCGGCGGGATCAGCGAACGATCGGCGGCCACCGAAGCTTTGGCGATCAGCGGTACCGCGCTCGCGCCGCGTACCGGCGCAAACTCTTCCGGCTTAAAGAAGACAAAGGACGGGTTCTGCTCCAGCAGCTCGCGCACCTCGGCCGGGCTGTGGTTTTCGCCCCATTGGCGGATAGCCTGCATCGACATATCTTCGCGCTTCACTTCGCCGCGATCGATCAGCACCTTACCGATGCTGCGATAAGCATGGCCGTTCTTGCCGCCGTAGCCGAAGAAGGTCAAAGGACGGCCGTCGCCGTAGTCAACGTAGCCGCTGCCCTGCACGTCCATAATAAAGTTATCCATCAGCGAATTGCTGTAACCGATAACGTAACGTTCATCCAGGCCGCCGCTGTAGATTTCCGCTCGGCTTGGCAAACGGCGCTTGCCGCGCGGCGGCATGCGGTATAAAGGATACTGAAATTCGCCCTGGCGGGTGTAGCGGGCATGGATAACCGGCGTGTAGTAACCGGTAAACTGCACGTTGCCATAATTGTCGGTGCCTTCCATCTGATACGCATCCACGCCGTACTGGCGCAGCTGCCGCGTATCACCGCCCGCCATCAGCCAGCTTTTTAGCGCGCTGTAGGTTGAAAGCTGGCGGGAAAACATGGCTGGCGAAGCGGCCTGGATTTCCAGCAGCTGATCGGCAAAATCTTTGCCGTTAACGGGGCGCCCTTTGGCGTTAGGTTGATTAACCAGCCCCAGCGGCTGCTGCAGCTTGCCGTCCTTATACTGCTGGCCGCGATCGGTAGGTTTGGAGGAACATCCCGCAAGCAGGGCGATTAACGCCCCGGTGACCATATACTTTGCCCAACGTCCTTTCATTATTCTCTACCTTTATACGCAATTGCAGGCGAAGATAGCAAAGCGCCCCACAGATTAAAACGTCCTCGCCAAAAAGAAGCGTCGTTTTTGCACAACAATACAACAATCGGCTGACAAATTAAGCAGCAAGGGCGATTTCAGGCGTTAATTTGCTAAAAAGGGTTGCAACAAAATCGCCGGAGAGTATAGTGCGCATCCACGGACGCGGGATGGAGCAGCCTGGTAGCTCGTCGGGCTCATAACCCGAAGGTCGTCGGTTCAAATCCGGCTCCCGCAACCAATTCCCTCCGGGGAAAAGCAGTAAACCTGTCGTGATGGAAGCGCCAGGAAGTTCGGACGCGGGATGGAGCAGCCTGGTAGCTCGTCGGGCTCATAACCCGAAGGTCGTCGGTTCAAATCCGGCTCCCGCAACCATTTTCTCAGGAAAATGTAGTAGTAAAAAAGTCTGCCGTGATGGAAGCGTCAGCATCGGACGCGGGATGGAGCAGCCTGGTAGCTCGTCGGGCTCATAACCCGAAGGTCGTCGGTTCGAATCCGGCTCCCGCAACCAACTAAACACCCTTTCGGGTGTTTTTTTGTTTCTGGCGTTCCAACTTTCTTATTTTATCGGACGACCTGTCGCCGCCCGCTTTCCTATCTTGGTGCTAACGGTGCGCCGTGGGCAAAATAGCCTTTAATCCCTGCCAGAATCGACTCCGCCACCTGACGCTGGAACGCTGCCGTACGCAGTTTGCGCTCCTCCTCCAGATTACTGATAAAAGCCGTTTCCACCAGAATGGAAGGAATATCCGGCGCTTTCAACACCGCAAAAGCCGCCTGCTCCACCTTCTTCTTGTGCAGATGATTAATTTTGCCCATATGTCCCAGCACTTCCTTGCCGAACTTCAGGCTGTCGTTAACGGTCAGGCTCTGTACCATATCGAACATAGTGTGATCCAGGTAGCGATCGCCGCTCATGCTGACGCCGCCGATCAGATCCGATTCGTTCTGCGTTTGCGCCAGATAGCGCGCGGCGGTGCTGGTTGCGCCTTTAGTCGACAGCGCGAACACGGAAGAGCCTCGCGCCGCCCGGCTGGTAAAGGCGTCGGCATGAATAGAAACAAACAGATCGGCGCGTAATCTGCGCGCTTTTGCCACCCGCACCTTCAACGGAATAAATACGTCGTCGCTGCGTGTCATATGCGCGCGCATATTGGGCTGCTTATCGATTAGCGCTTTCAACCGACGGGCGATTTTCAGCACCACGTCCTTTTCTTTGGTTTTATGCTTGCCGATAGCACCGGTATCTTCGCCGCCGTGACCGGGATCGATCATGATAATAATCGGACGATCCCGCCCCGCTTTGCCGGGCAACGGCGCGGAAGCGGGCTGGCCGCTTTCCAGCTCGCCTTTATTGTAATCCTGCAACAGCGCCAGCAGCGGATCGTCTTCATGGTTATGGCTGCGGTTTCTGGCCGGATAGAGATCCAGCACCAGGCGGTTTTTGATGCCGGCGACCGGATCGAGCGTAAAGACTTTTGGCGTCACGCTCTGCTTCAGCTCCAGCACCAGCCGCACCGTATGGCGATCGAACTGGCCGACGCGCGCGCTTTTAATATAGGGATCGTCGCTGCGCACCAGATGCCCGACCTGATGCAGGGTCTGATTCAGGTGCACGCCGGAGATATCCACCACTATGCGTTCAGGATGACTTAACGCAAACTGTTTATATTTCAGCGGAGTATTGGATTCCAGCGTGACGCGGGAATAGGTTGAAGACGGCCAGATGCGCACGGCCACAATATGGCTGCTTGCCGCCAGTCCCGCTTTGCTGACGCTCAGCAGCAGCGCTGCGCCAGCGCCCTGTAGCCAGCGACGTCGGCCGGGCGAAGGTAAATCAGACATGCCACTCCAGTAAGAAATTGCTGTTTTGTAAAGAAAAATAAAACCAAAAAACCACCAGGCGCAAAACTGTAGCGAATCCTGCTGCCGGTGTCACCCCCAAAAGCCCTTCACGGGCCGCAGCGTTAAGCTACGTTAAAGAGAAGGTTGAAAATTGGCACTTGCGCCCGCGCGATAAAAGAATAAAAATACATTTTTAGCGAATAATAATTCATAGAGGGTTTGCCGTGAAGGAACGGAGTACCGAGCTGGTTCAGGGGTTTCGCCATACCGTGCCCTATATCAATGCCCATCGTGGTAAGACGTTTGTCATTATGCTGGGCGGCGAAGCCATTGAGCATGATAACTTCTCAAGCATCGTTAATGATATTGGCCTTCTGCACAGCCTCGGCATTCGCCTGGTGGTGGTATACGGTGCGAGGCCGCAGATTGACGCCAATCTGGCGGAGCATCAGCTGGAGCCGGTTTATCACAAGCATACCCGCGTCACCGACGCGCAGTCGCTGGAGCTGGTTAAGCAGGCGGCAGGCCGTTTACAGCTGGATATCACCGCGCGCCTGTCGATGAGCCTGAACAACACGCCGCTCCAGGGCGCGCATATCAACGTCGTCAGCGGCAACTTTATTATCGCGCAGCCGCTGGGCGTGGATGACGGCGTGGATTACTGCCACAGCGGCCGTATCCGCCGCATCGATGAAGAGGCTATTCACCGCCAGCTCGACAGCGGCGCTATCGTGCTGCTGGGGCCGGTTGCCGTTTCCGTGACCGGCGAGAGCTTTAACCTGACCTCGGAAGAAGTCGCCACCCAGCTGGCGATCAAGCTGAAGGCGGAAAAAATGATCGGCTTCTGCGCGGAACAGGGCGTGACCGACAGCGAAGGCGCAATTATCTCCGAGCTGTTCCCGAACGAAGCGCAGCAGCGCATTATCGAGCTGGAAGAAGGCCATGACTATCTGTCTGCGACCGTGCGCTTTTTACGCGGCGCGGTGAAGGCCTGCCGCAGCGGCGTGCGCCGCAGCCACCTGATTAGCTATCAGGAGGACGGCACGCTGTTGCAGGAACTGTTCTCGCGTGACGGTATCGGTACGCAGATTGTGATGGAAAGCGCCGAGCAGATCCGCCGCGCCACCATCAACGACATCGGCGGCATCCTTGAGCTGATCCGCCCGCTGGAGCAGCAGGGCATTCTGGTGCGTCGCTCGCGCGAGCAGTTAGAGATCGAAATCGACAAATTTACGATTATCGAGCGGGATAACCTCACCATCGGCTGCGCGGCGCTCTACCCTTTCCCGGAAGAGAAAATCGGCGAGATGGCCTGCGTCGCGGTACACCCGGACTACCGCAGCTCGTCGCGCGGCGAAGCGCTGCTGGAAAGAGTGGCGCTGCAGGCGCGGCAGATGGGGCTGAAAAAGCTGTTTGTGCTGACCACACGCAGCATTCACTGGTTCCAGGAGCGCGGCTTTACGCCGGTCGATATCGAAGAGCTGCCGGAAAGCAAAAAGCAGATGTATAACTACCAGCGCCGCTCAAAGGTGCTGATGGCCGATCTGAGCCATGCGCGGATGGCGTAAAAATTGCGATGATTAACAAAGCGCGGGACGCTACGTTTTTTTATAGTTTCCCCGCCTTTTGCTGACATCGGGGTCTGGCAGATAAGTAGACTATTTTCGCACAGGGGCGCGCGTAACGAGTCCGCACGAATGAGTTTATACCGGTCTGCTTCGGTAACTGAGATTGGGCTGATTTAGTTGCACGCACCCGGCCTCATAAAATTAAGGACCCGCCAGAGCCTTATTAATCGTTTCGCTCAGCCCTTGATCATCCACTGCTTACCTTTTGCTGGGATTTATTGCGCAGTAAGGCTCGTGCAAGTGCATAGCCTGCTGTCATGGCGGAAGGCACGGATTTACATAAGCAGGACAGGAACGGTATTATTTTTTCCAGATATGGACAGACCAGACAGAATCGTGGCCGGCAACGGGAAGAGGTTTTATGCCCATATCCGCATACCAGTTATCCGCTGTTTCCATAAAACCTTGCATAAGGTCATTTGACTGCGTCGCATAATGAGCGTTTTTTAGCAACGCCATAACCAGGGCGTCCCTGTTGCTATTAACCGCATAGATAAGATAAGTATTACTGGTCGCTTTGCGGGGAATTTTTTGCAGATCCCATGCAGCCCGAGTTCCATTCCATCCATGAACAGGTGTGAATACAACGGGCCTGACATGCACTTTCCTGATTGAACAGCTTAAAATGCCCGGAGCGGGGCTATAAGGGCGAGTGAACTGATTATCTTTACCAAAACTCAGATGGAAGCCAGGGCCTGGCCAATATATTTTGAAATCATTAAGCGCTGTTTCAAGCTCAGTCTTTCCCTGGCTTATGTCCTGTTCCATCAGATATTCATAATTCTCGCTGACATAAACATCTCCCTTTAGCGTCATGCCAGCTTAAAACCTCTCCTGCGCTTTTCTTTATTTTCATACAAATCAACGAATTGCTGAGAAATTTCCAGCGCGCGCTCTTCAGAAATGCCATGCCCGGGAGCGTGGGGAACAGCTCCTTCATAAGCACGCTTTAATGCCTGAGCTTTACTACAACGGAGATCTTCATCAGGTCTTTTCACCGAGGTATGTTCAATGGCATTTCCTGCTGCCCTAAATCTCATAACGGCCATAATTAGCCTCCTGTTGCAAATTGCCTGGTAATTATACGATTTTGCCTCAGCTAAAATCCAGCGTTCGTCAAAAGTATGCGCAAGCGTTAATGACATTTCGCCCCACTTTACCCCGCCAGCCGTTCCACCAGGCCGCTGCGGCGGCGCGTGCGCATCTTCACCGCGCTGTTCAGCACCTGATTATCCGCATACAGCGTCAGGCGTTCTCTGGCGCGGGTGATGGCGGTGTAAACCAGCTCGCGCGTCAGTACCGGCGCAAACTGATTCGGCAGCACCAGCAGCGTATGATCAAACTCCGAGCCCTGTGATTTATGCACGGTCATCGCATAGGCGGTTTCATGCGGCGGCAGGCGGCTGGGCTGCACGGCCCGAATGCTGCCGTCGGGCAGCGGGAAGAACACCTTCAGCGCGCCTTCCGCATCGTTCATCGCAATGCCGATATCACCGTTAAACAGCCCCAGCGCGCTGTCGTTGCGGGCGATCATTACCGGCCTGCCGATATACCATTTGCTGCCCGGCTGGCGCTGGATCAGCCGTTTTTTCTGCAAGGCGGCCTCAATACGCTCATTAAGTCCGAACACGCCAAACGGCCCCTCCCTCAGCGCACACAGCAGCTGAAAGCGGCCAAACGCCTCAATCACCCGGCGAGGTTCCGCCTGGTCGGCAATCTGCTCAAGATAGTCGCGATAGCCTGCCACGCTGGTGTCCAGCAGATGCTGATACTCTGCGCTGCTGCTCAGCGTAAAGCGGGTAATATCAGCAAAATCCGCGTTAAATACTTTTTCAACCTGATGGATATCGCCCGCGTTGACCGCCAGCGCCAGCTGCCCGATGCCCGATGAGGCGTCGAAACGGTAGCTTTTACGCAGCAGGCAAATGCTGTCGCGCACCGCTGGCGCCAGCTTGTTCTCCTGGCCTGCAATCTCGCAGCCGGTCAGGCGCATCAGCATTTCCGCGCGCTGGCTGCTGTAGCCGGACTCCGCGCAGCGGCAGATATCGCCGAGCACCGCGCCCGCTTCCACCGAGGCAAGCTGGTCGCGATCGCCCAGAAAGATCACCCTGGCGTGCGGCGGCAGCGCGGCGATCAGGCTCGCCATCATCGGCAAATCCACCATAGAAGCTTCATCCACCACTAACAGATCCAGATGCAGCGGATTGCCCGCGTGATAGCGCATCCGCTGGCTGCCGGGCACCGCGCCCAGCAGGCGATGCAGCGTGGTGGCCTCGGCAGGAAAACGCTGTTTTTCCGCTTCGCTGACTTCAAGCCGCTGCAACGCTTTGCCCAGGGATTCGGTCAGCCGCGCCGCCGCTTTACCCGTCGGGGCGGCCAGGCGAATACGCAGCGAGCCGGAAGAAAGCTCCAGCAGCGTCGCCAGCAGTTTGGCTACCGTGGTGGTTTTGCCCGTTCCCGGCCCGCCGGAGATCACCGCAATTTGCCGCGTGATCGCCACCGCTGCGGCGATTTTCTGCCAGTTATCCGGCTGCTCGCCAAAATGCCTGTCGAGCGCGCTGCGCAGCCGCTGTTCGTCAAAGGGCGTATGGGCTTCACGCACGATAAACTGCGCCACCTGCCCTTCCGACTGCCACATGCGATGCAGATAGAGCCGCTGCTGATGCAGTACCAGCGGCGTTGCCGTCGTGCCGTCGCCCACGGCCTGCGCCGATGACAGCAGGTGATGCCAGTCCGGCTCGCCAACGGCCTGCCACAGCTGACCGGCCAGCTCAGGATGGCGTCCGCCGAACAGCAGCGCTTCGCTGAGATGCGTCAGCGGCAGGCACACGTGCCCCTCGCCCGCTTCGGCGCTGACGCAGGCCGCAGCCAGCATCAGCGCGGGATGATCGTCGCCCGCCACCATGCGGGCGAACTGCACGTCCAACGGACGCAGCAGTCGCGCCTCACAGGCGGAGAGCAGCAGTTGCGCTATGGCCATAGTTCCTCCTGAAATTCCCCGGCAAACAGCGCGTCGAGCGACTGCACAAAAGCCGCTTCCGGGCAGGTGCGGAAGATGCCGTTTTCACGCGCCGTACCGTCCACGCCGCGCAGGAAAAGATAGATAACGCCGCCGAAGTGGCGCTGATAATCGTAGTCAGCCAGACGATGACGCAAATAGCGATGCAGCGCCAGCGTATAAAGCTGATATTGCAGATCGTAACGGTGCGCGCGCATCGCTTCCGCCATCGCTTCCGGCGTGTAGTGCTCGCCCGACTCGCCCAGCCAGTTGGATTTATAATCCAGCAGATAATATTTTCCCTGCCAGCAAAACACCAGATCGATAAAACCTTTCAGCATTCCCTGCACCTGCTGAAAGTTAAGCGGCGGGCAGCCGGCCGACAGCGGATCGTAATGGCGCACCAGCCGATCCAGCTTTTCCGCCATCAGCATTTGTTTGATGGGCAGATAAAATTGTAGCTCCACCTGACGGCTTTCCGCCGGTAGCTGGCTCAGGCTGACGCCGGTTTCATTCAGCGGCGTGGTCAGCACGTTTTCCAGCCACTGTTTCATCACCGGCAGCCAGGCAAGGTCGTGCCCCTGTCCGGCAAGCTGTTCGCTCAGCCAGGCTTCATCCACCGGCTGGGTAAAGTCGAGGTTTTCAAACAGGCCGTGCAGAAAAGTGCCCGGCGCCGCGCCGCGAGGAAAAGTATGCGGCGTCAATTGCGCAGCCTGCTGGCTTTGCGCCTCGCCCGCCGCGTCAACGTCCAGGCGCGGCAGCAGATCCAGCGTGACGGAATGGCCGTGCTGCTGTAGCCCGGAATAGCTGGTCACCCGCCACTCGTCGCGCAGCTTGCGCGCCATCGCTTTGCTGCTGAGCGCGTGTAAGGCGTGCTGCTGCGGCTGCCAGGGAGCGCTTTCCGGCGTCTCCGCCAGCACGGTTTCTACCGCCTCGTTTTGCATTGTAAGCAGCTGCTCGCGTAGCGCGGTGGCGTCAGCCGGTTCGCCCTGCTGCAACAGCCAGCCCAGCGCGCTGCGGTGCAGATCGCTGTTGCCTTCTTTTTTACGGTTGCCCTTGATCAGCGGCGCAACGCCCACGCTACAGTGATGAACGGAGCGCGTCAGCGCCACATAGAGCAGGCGCAGATCTTCGGCCAGCCGCTCCTGCTCGGCCAGCGCAAGGCTTTCCTCGTCCTCGCGCAGATCCAGCAGCGCCTGATAATTCTGTCGATCGTGATAGATGCCCGTGGCCGCTTCGCGATAGTTGGCAACAAACGGCAGCCACACCAGCGGATATTGCAGACCTTTCGATTTATGGATAGTGACGATCTGCACCAGGTGGCGATCGCTCTCCAGCCGCAGCTGCTGACTGGCCGACTGCCCGTTGGGCTGCGCTACTTCCTGCGCCAGCCAGCGCACCAATGCGTGCTCGCTGTCGAGCGACGCGGAAGCTTCCTGCAACAGCTCGCCCAGATGCAGCAGATCGGTCAGGCGGCGCTCGCCGCTTTCTGAAGCCAGCAGGTTTTCCGCAATCTGCCGGTTGACCATCAGCTCGCGCAGCATCGGCAGCACGCCCCGCTTCAGCCAGCGCTGACGATAGTGGTCGAACTCATCCACCAGCGCATCCCATTTGCGCTCGTCCTCGCTCAGATCCTGCAAGGTCGGCGCATCCAGCCCGAAGATGCTGGTAGCGAGCGCGCTGCGCAGAATGCGTTCCTGCTCCGGCGCCAGCACCGCCTGAAGCAGCCACAGCATTTCACGCGCTTCCTGGGTGGCGAACACGCTGTCGCGGTTGGAAAGGTAGACCGAAGGAATATTCAGGGCGTTGAGCGCTTCCCGTACCAGCGCGGCTTCGCTGCGGCTGCGCACCAGCACGGTGACGTCCGAAGCCTGCACCGGCCGTAGCTCGTCGCCCTTGCCGATCTGCGCCGTGCCTTGCTGTCCCGCGCTCAGCCAGCGGCAGATATCCGCCGCGCACTGGCGCGCCATAAACTGCTGATATTCCGTCACGCCCACGCCGTCGCCCGGCTGTAGCCAGAAGCGCAGCGCGGGCTGCTCCTTGCCCTCAACGGTAAAGCTCAGCGCGGCGTTGGGCGCGGCTGGCTCAACGCGAATAAAGGGAATTTCGCTGAACAGAAAGGGATCCTGCATGCGGGAAAAGAGCTGGTTAACGCTGTTAACCATCATCGGCGACGAGCGCCAGTTAGTTTCCAGCGTGTAGTGAGCGCTGACTTCCCCACGCGCTTTCATATAGGTAAAAATATCCGCGCCGCGAAAAGCGTAAATCGCCTGTTTGGGATCGCCAATCAGCAGCAGCGCGTTGTCGGGCTGCTGGCCGTAGATACCGCGGAAAATACGGTACTGCTGCGGGTCGGTATCCTGAAATTCATCAATCAGCGCGACCGGATAGCGGGTTCTGATCGCCTGCGCCAGCGCCTCGCCGCCCGGCTGCCGCAGCGCGCTGTCGAGGCGCTGTAGCAAATCGTCAAACCCCAGCAGCGCGTTCTGGCGCTTCTCTTTCTGGGTTGCCTGGCGGATTTCCTCCAGCGCGGTGGCGATCACTAAATCGCGCAGCGACAGCGGCTCGGCCAGAAAACGGTCGATCTCTTCGAACAGCGGATGCTGCGGCGGCTCGCCCTTTTTGGTTTTTTCATGCAGCACGCGCTGGCCAAAGCGTTCCAGCTCTTTGGGAAACAGATAGTCCAGCGTCTCCGCCATCGCCCACTGGTTCAGCTTGTCCAGCCAGTTAGGTAAGTGCTTACTGCTGTAGCTTCGCTTATCCACGCCCGATTGCGCTATCAGATCGTGCAAATTACCGGCCGCCAGCCAGGCCGCTTTCAGGCCGTCGATCTGCGCGATAATTTTGTCGTGACGTTCGCTAAAGGTTTCCTGCAAATCAAGCGGATATTTCAGCACCGGCGCTTCGCCGTTCAGCCAGGGCAGCAGCGTGGTCAGCAGCTGCTCCGGCCCCTGCCACATCTGGGTCATTACCCGCGCGATCGGCAGCGGCAGCGGATAGCAGTAGCGGCGCCAGAAGTCGGCGGCGGCCTGACGGCGCAGCGGAAACTCATCCTCAATCAGCTGCTGCTCAAACAGCATGCCTGACTCAAAGGCGTTCAGGTTCAGCATGCGCTGGCAGAAGCCGTGGATGGTAAAAATCCCGGCGTCGTCCATCTGGCGCTCTGCGGCCAGCAGCTGCGCGGCCGCCTGCGGCAGGTCGTCGATTTCCGTCAGCAGCTGGGCCAGCACGCCGTCAGCCGTATATCCGCGCACGCAGGCGATACGCAGCCGGTGGATGTTTTCACGGATGCGGCCGCGCAGCTCTGCGGTGGCCGCTTCGGTAAAGGTCACCACCAGGATCTCTTCAACCGACAGCGGCCGCCCGAACGACGCTTCGCCGCCCAGCCCCAGCAGCAGACGCAGGTAGAGCAGGCCGATGGTAAAGGTTTTCCCCGTGCCCGCCGAGGCTTCTATCAGCCTTTCGCCTTTCAGCGGCAGCGTCAGGGGATCGAGACGCTGGACCTTCATTTATCGCTTTGCACCGGAAAAGATTGCTGTAGCTTCGACACTTCCTGCCAGGTGGTAAAGCCCGCCGGCTTCGCATAGTCGGCCTTGTCGTGCTGGCTGCCGGAGATCTGCGACAGCAGCGTCAGGCCCTGCGGTTTGCTGACCGCATCGTGGAAAAAGGCCGCCAGCTTCTCTGGCGTCAGCGCCTGAATACGGGCAACCACTTTTTCACGTGTGTCGAAGCGGTAGTTCTGCCGGTTGAAATCTTTACTGTAGCGGCCCGCTTCTTCATCCAGCGTTTGCGGACGCTGCTTCAGCTCGTTGATCATTGCCGCCTGATACTGGGCGAAATCCTCTTTGCTCATCTCGCGCAGGCGCTTTTCCGCCGTCGGATAGAACGCCTCAAAGCGCTGCAGCAGATAAGCGGGCTGCTTAACGTTGCTTTGCAGCAGGAAGCCGATGCCCCACTGGCGACCAACCGGCATCTGGAAGGCGAATACCGCATAGCCAAGCTGCTCCTCAGTACGCAGCTGGTTATAGAACCACGGCTGCACAATCTGGCTGAGCATGGCGCTGCTGGCGATGCTGTCGAACTCTTCATAGCCGAGCGGCACGTACAGCGCGGCCAGCGCGGAATCGGTGCTGCTGCCGGCCTGTTGTAAATTGGCGTTTGCCGTTTTATCCACCGTCAGATAATCGCTGTGCCAGCTGCTCTGCCCTTCGCAGTTAAGCTGCGCTTTCAGCGTGGTCGCCAGCGCCTTGACGCTTTCCGGCGTCATATTGCCGACCACCATCAGCTCCGGCGTCGCTTTTTCCAACAGCATACTGCGGTAATTCTTCAGATCGGCCAGCGTAATACCGGCCACCAGCTTACGGCGCTCGCTGCGTTGGGTATAGGGCAGCTGCGACAGCATTTGCGCGGGCTGAATAGCCAGCTCGAAGGCCTTCCCTTTTTCGGCGGCGTCCAGACGCTCCAGATACCATGACTTCGCCTGATCCAGCTGCTGCTGCGTTGGCTGATAGCTGGCGTACTGTTTCAGCAGCGTCTGCATCAGCTCCGGCAGGTGCTGAGTAAAGCCGCTGGCGTTAAAGGTTACGCCGTCGTTTTCGCTGGTGGAGAAGCTGATGCCGCCAACCGAAGCCTGCGAGTTCAGCTCGTCCAGCGCCTGGCCTGCCAGGTAGTCATTCATGCCGAACAGTACCTGATTTTTGGCGGTACTCATCGCCTCTTTATTCCGCAGCGCCAGCGTGATGTTGGCTTTGGGATCGTCCGCGTAAAAGCGGCTTGGCATATAAAACACGCGCAGGCCCGGCTGGTTAACCAGCGTCTGCGGACGGTCAACCTGCTGCGCCGGTTTAATCAGCGTGAAATCAGACGGGATATAGGGATTCAGCACGGGCAAATCCAGCGAAATAGCCGCGCTTTCCTTCTGCCAGGCGGCAAAACGCTCCGGCGTGATGCGATCGACCTGATAAGGCGCATTAACGAAATAGGCGGTCTTATTGTGCGGCTCGTTCGGGCTGATAAACCAGATCCGGGCGTTCTGCGGCGTCATGCCGTCCAGACGCGCTTTAATCGCCTGCGGATCGTAGCGATCGGCGATATAGGACGCGACCAGCGTGTCGGTAACCGGCACGCGCAGCATGGTATCCACCAGCCATTCGATATAGTCCATGTCACGCGTGATCGACGGATAGCGGAAGTCCAGATCCAGCACGTGCGCCATTTCATCAAAATAGCGTTTGTCGATGCCTTCGTTACGCAGCTTGTTCAGATAGCTGAACACGGCGGCCACCACCCGATCGCGGTTTGCCTGCCCCCGATCGGTCAGCGAAATAGAGATGGAAAAGACGCCGCCGTTGCGATCGATAACCGGATCGGCGCCGGCATCAATAGAATCGGCCAGGCCCTGGCTTTGCAGCCAGTCGGAAAGCGTATTTTTGCTGCGATTGCCGATCAGATAGGCGATTAACGTATCGGTCTTGCTGCGAAACTGGTCGCTGTTATTGTCGATGCGAAACTCGATCCTGACCTGCTTGCGCGGCTGGGCCGGCACGTAGTGGATCACAATGCCTTTCTGCTGGTCCGTCACCACCGGCACGGTAATCGCAGGCACTGCGGCATTGTGGTTCGCCACTCTGCCAAAGGTAGTGGCCGCGATTTTTTGCAGTTCCGCCAGCGGCTTATTGCTGTAAATCACTGCTTTCATAAGGTTGGCCGAATAGTAGCGCTGATAAAAATCCTTCAGCGCATCGTGCAGCTTGCTGTCCGGTTTGTCTTTCAGCGTGTCCAGGTTGCCGCCGGAAAAAAGCGAGCTGGGATGGTCAGGATTCAGCGTTTCCGCGCCGACCTGCGCCATGCGCAAGCCGTCGCGCGAGCGCGCCATCGTCAGCTCCGCATTCACCGCATGGCGCTCGCGATCGGCATTAACCGGATCCAGCAGCGGTTCGGCGATGGCATCCGCCAGCCGATCCACCGCCGGGGCCAGCGCATCGTTTTCCACTTCCAGGTAGAAAGCCGTGCGGTAGGACGCCGTGCTGGCATTGTGGCTGCCGCCGTGCTTTTTCAGGAACTCCGCCAGATTATCCGGCTGCGGATAGCGTTTTGACCCCATCAGCAGCATATGCTCAAGATAGTGCGCCAGACCCTGCTGGTTACGCGGGTTGTCCAGCGAGCCGATGGGCAGCGTCAGCGCCGACAGGGATTTTGTCGCCTGCGGATCGGAAACCAGCAGTACCGTCATGCCGTTGTCGAGTTTGATCGCCTGATACTGGCGCGGATCTTTTTCACTTTTGCGGATAGCTTCAGGGATCGGCTGCCAGCCTGACTGTGCCTGGCTCAGCGGACTCCAGAAGGTAAAAAGCAGAAACAGCGTGGTGAACCAGACTGCATAACGACGCATTCAAACTCCTCGACAATCTAACGTGCTTTCTGCGCCCCCGAAGCGGCGACAGCTAAACGACGACCCTAAAGACTCCGCTGGCTAAGAGCGGACAGAAAAAAAAGCGAAATGGGGTTATAAAGTAACACTACAGGATGTCTCAGTTAATGTCATTCATCCGCAGCAGCGGCAGCAGCCAGACTTCGGCGTTGTGCGTGATTTGCTGTAGCGTTGCTTCATCCAGCGTGCGGAACAGCCGGGCCAGATAGGGATCGCTGCCCTCGCCTTCTATTTGCATATTGCCCTGCCAGGCCTGCAGCAGCTTATTGCGCGCTTTTGCCTGCGTCGCCTCATCGTAAGAGACCGCCGCCGCCTTTTCGTCATAGCAGGCCTCCAGCCAGGCACCGCCGGTTTTGGGCAGCAGCAGCAGCGGCGCGCACATGCCTGCTTTATAGCCTTCGATATAGCGTTCAAGCCAGCCGCTGGCCTCAATGTCGGAGAGCGGCGGGAACCACCAGCGGCTCTCTTTACGTCCGTACATGCGGCTGGCGCCGCTGCCGCCCAGCACGCAGTAGACCAGATGTTCCAGCCACAGCGCCAGCCCGTCGGTAAAGTTAAGGTGGCCTGGCCGCCAGCGCAGCAGGCCATCGTCCTGTACGGCAGGCAGCCAGCCGCTCAGCTGAAGCCCGCCAACCTGAAGATTGATTTCCTGGCTGACGGCATCCTTGCGCTGCTCGCGCACCACGCCGGCCAGTTCGGCCATATCCGCCAGCTGATCCTGCCAGAACAGTTCGCCCCAGGCGCCATACGGCAGATTGCCCGCCGCGCGATGACGATCGAACAGCGGTTCGCCCGGCTGGCCTTCAATCAGGGTATTCAGCAGCTGGGTATTGAGCTGGTAACGGCTGAGGTTATCCAGAATAAAAGGTTCCGCATCCGGCAGTTCCATGTCTTCCGCGCTGAAGCTGACGCCCAACCGCAGGCTGAAAAAGGCGCGTACCGGATGACGCCAGAAACGCAGCAGCTGGTCGAAGTTAAGCTCGGTAATATTTTCCTCCGGCAGCGGCTGCATAAATGGCGGATGCGGCACGCCGCTCGCCTTCGCTGCCGGTAGCCACTCCGCCGCATAGCTCTGATAACGCGCCTGCGGCAGAAAGTTTTCCGCCGCAAACGGCATCCTGCTGTGTAGGTGATGCAGATGCGCGATAACCCGCGCCGCGCTGGTATCCACATCGCTCTGACGGTCTTCCGGCAGACAGAAGCTTTGCCCGATATAATCCACCAGCTCGCTGACCAGCACCGAAGGGAATCGTTCCGAATTGTCCTGAATGGTGCGGCCGATATAGCTGATATAGAGCTGATGCTGAGCGGAGTTAATGGCTTCCAGAAACAGATAGCGGTCGTCGTCGCGACGGCTACGGTCGCCTTTTTTCGGCTGCTGGCTCATCAGATCGAAACCCGGCGGCGGCAGCGTGCGCGGGTAGACGCCGTCGTTCATGCCCAGCAGGCAAACCACCTTAAAGGGAATGGATCGCATCGGCATCAGCGTACAGAAGTTAACCGGGCCAGCAAGAAAGCGCTGGCTGATCCGCTCCTGATCCAGCCTGGCGCGCAGTTCGTCGCGCAGCAGCGACAGCGGGATAGCCTGCTGATATTCGGCCTGAATACCGTAGCTGATGGCCTGCTGCCACTGCTCTTCAATCAGCGCCAGCGCCGCTTCCGCCTCGGCATCGCCTTCAAAGAAATCGCCAAGCAGCTCGCGACAGAGCGGCAGCCACGCCTCCAGCGCTCTTGGCTCGCTCAGCCGCTCGCGCCAGCGACGCAGCTGCATTAACAGCTCGGCCAGGTGCCCCACCAGCTCGGCAATCAGGCCGCTGGATTCATCATAGGGCAGCACGCCCTGCCAGTGGCCGATATCGCTGTGCATGGCGTAGCCCAATAGCATTCTCGTCAGGCCGAACTGCCAGGTATGCTGTCCGGTTGGCGGCAGATCCAGCTCGCGCACCGTGTCGTCATCCAGCCCCCAACGAATGCCGCACTCGCCGACCCAGTGCCGCAGCCGCCGCAGCCCTTCTTCATCAACAGAGAAACGGCTGGCAACCGCCGGCACTTCCAACAGTGCCAGTACGCTTTCGGAGGTAAAGCGGCTGTCCGGCAGGCTCAGCAGCGCAATAAAGGCCTGCAAAGCAGGATGCGCCTGGCTGGCGCGACGGTCGGAGATGGAAAAAGGCAGCCAGCGTTCCGCAGGCGCATTGCCGAAAACCGCCTGGATAAACGGCGTGTAGGCGTCGATATCCGCCACCATCACGATAATGTCGCGCGGCGAAAGCTGCGGATCTTCCGCCATAATCGCCAATAGCCTGTCCTGCAACACTTCCACTTCGCGCTGCGGGCTGTGGCAGAGGTGAAAAGTCACCGACTGGTCGTCGGGATCCAGCACCCGCTTGCCCAGGCTGGATTCCCACTCTTCCCGCTTCAGGCCGATCACGGCATTGTCTTCCAGCTCCAGCAGATCGTGCTGTAGCGTTTGCAGCAGCGTGGTCGGTTCGATATCGACAAAGGCGTCGATTTCCCGACACTCCATCTGCGCCAGCAAAAACAGGTTGTCGCGCCCCAGCTTACCCCAGGAAGCCAGCAGCGGATTGCTCAGCTGCTGCTCGCCCGCCTCGTTAAACAGGCTGGCGGCGTCTTCTTCACGAAACAGCGCGCTTTCCCGCTGCTGTTTGTAGTGCTCGCGGCGGCGGCTTTGCAGCTTAGCCAGAAAAGCGTAATCCTGAATGTCACCCCAATAATGGCGGCACGGGTTGGTAAACAGCAGGTGGATATCGATATGCTTGCCGAGCGCCTGAAGCGCCTGGAGGTACACCGGCGGCAGCGCGGAGATGCCGCAGATAAATACGCGATCCGGCAGGTTTGGCGGCCGGGTACTGCTTTGTTCCAGCGTGGCGATAAACCGCGCGTAAAGATTGGCGCGGTGCCATTCCGGATGGCCCAGCTCGCGGTTCCAGGCAACCAGCTCCGCCCACAGCGGCGCCTGCCACTGCTGCGCTTCGCCCAGCCCTTCGATCTGCTGCCCTTTTTCCCAGCTGTTAAGCCACTCCGAGCGGTAAACCAGATACTGGTCGTAAAGATCGGCTACCCGCGACGCGAGCTGAAACAATTTGCGCTTGTCTTCATCATCGGAAAGGTAGTGGCTCAGCATAACGAATTCCGGCCGCGACAGCAGCTTCGGCAGGATAGTCATCAGCTTCCAGCTCATGCTGGCTTTGCTGAAGGCGCTCTCTTTAGGAATGCCCGGCAGAACGCGGACAAACATATCCCAGATAAAGGATGCGGGCAGCGGAAAGGCGATATTAGCCGCAATGCCGAACTGCTCGGCCAGCGACATTTGCAGCCACTGCGCCATACCGGGACTCTGCACCAGCACCACTTCGGACTGGAAAGGATCGCGCAGCGGCTGGTTTTCAATATGAAAAGCCGCCAGCGTTTTTAAAAGATCCAGCTGATTCGAGTGATAAACGGTAAACATGCCTGCTCCTGGTACGGTGTTGCGCTCTGCGTGCACACTCTACCCCGTCCGGAGGCTGTTGCAAATGCGGCTGTCAGGCCGTTTACCGTTTATGTAGCCGAAAGTTATTTAAAGGTGTAAGCGACCCCCAGCCTTAAGCGGAGCTGGCGCTCGCTGGAATAAGCGCTGCGGCCGATATCGGCGAAGGTGACATAAGGCCGCCACTCTCTGTTCGCGCCAACTACATAATCAAACTGTAGCTCCTGCTCGTAGTTATTTTTCTTATTGGCGAACAGTAAATCGTCACCGTGCATATAAATGTATTTATAGGTGGTGGTTAAATCTTTCCAGCGGTAGCGGAAATAGGCATCAAAGCGGTTAACGGTACGGTGCTTGTCCAGGCTGCAATAGTCGTGACCGGCTTCACCGCACTGGCCGTCATGCGCATAGTCGCTTAGCTCCAGGCGATACATACCGCCAACAGACCAGCTGTCATTAATTTTATACCAGGGCACGACGCCAAATTTCCATTCCGTTCTCACCGAACTGAACTCTGGCTGAATAAAAGGGGTAAAAGTCCAGTCGCCATAAAAAAAGTTTTTCATCAGCGTCATTTCGACTACGTTCAAAACTATGTCGTTATAATATTTATCTTTCGGGTCCGGGCCGCCGGTTTTAAATTTGGTTTCGACGCTAAAAACGTAATTATCAGGCAGGCTGGCACCCAGCGCCAGCTTATCGTAGTGGGTGCGGTCGCGCAGGCGGTAGCCGTGTCGATAATCCACGGTCACATCTTTGACGGCATCTGCGCCCGCCGGGGGAAGAAATACCGCGGATAAAGAGAGGGAGAGTAAAAGTTTCGTTGCTATTTTCATCTTGTTTCATCCGTGAAGGTTTATTAAAAGAGCCTGTTACTGACTGCATTAATTGCCAGGCAGATTCAGTCGGGATAGTTAACCGTCCTGGTATACCTCCTTAATACAAAAAGCCGCTGCCGTTCTGTGTTAATACTGACACGGGAAAAGATATTTTTATAAAAACTTTCAAAACCGCCTGAAAAGCAAAGTTACTTGATAAAAACAAAAATATTATGACAGGGAAAGTAATGGATAGTTACGTCCCGAACCTTCGCTATTTTGCCAGCTTGTTTTTTTCTGTGGCAGCAGAAAAAAGATTTCCGGCTGTTATCTCTCATAAAGAGATAATCGGCCGCTGGCTGCTTTCAGGCTTTTTCAAAACGACGACAGCATAAACTACCTGTGCAGCTCTGCACTTTCCTGTTGGTCTTCGCTTTTACAGCTCAGCTGCGATAATGCAGCTTTAGCCCCGGCAGGACTGATAACCCGCGCCGTTAACAGCATGCAGCCTTCGGTCAGCGTTTGCTGTTCCAGCATCGTCTGCCAGCCGGGCGCCTGATAGCCTTCGAACCGCTGCCGGGCCAGCCTGACCGCTTCCCGCTGCTGTAGCTGCAGCTGAAAGCTTCTTCCCAGCGCCAGCTGATACTGAACCAGCGCCAGCGAGCTCAGGCTAAACAGCAGCAGCGCCACCAGCGTTTCCGGCAGGCTAAAGCCCTGCGGTTTCCCTGTCCGGCAGGCAGTCTTCTTCCTGCGCCAACGGACAAAAATCAAGCCAGCCGTGCGGCTGTGGATGTACGCGGCCATTTTGTTCATCGTGGGTTACCCATTGATAAAAGGCGATAGTGTCTTTGCCGCCGTCACCACGTAATAAGGCTTCGCCTTTCGTTGTCACTTTAAAACAGGCCCGCCAGTCAGGCTGCTGCCGTGCCGTAAGGCAGCGCCAAACCACCGTCGACGCCCATTTTTCCCTTTTCCCCGCCTCCAGCGCCGAAGCGGCCAGGCTGGCCTGCCGCAGATAAAGCCGCTCGTCCGCCACAAGGCTTAACGATGCATCCAGCTGCTGTCGGGTGGCGTTGAGCAGCGCCGTCGACATCAGCAACAGCAGGATCGCCATCAGCAGCGCACCGCTTCCCTGCTGCGTATTCACAAGTTTTCCGCCGTGATCCAGCGCTCGACGGTTAGCGGCAGCTGCGGAAAACGTCTGGCATAGCCGCCAAGCAGCAGTCGGATCTGTCTCGCCTGCTTAAGCACGCGAAAATCGCTGATTACTATGCTGTCCGGGTCGTTCATTTTTTCCCATCCGCCGCTGTCGCAGCTCTGTACGCCGCGCTGCGCCTCCAGATTGCCGTCGCGCAGCCGGAAGCCATAGTAGTCGCTGTTGTCATTGCCCGGCCCTTCCCAGCGGCCGTTGCTGTTCTCGTCCCAGCGCACCAGCAGGCATGCGTTTTTTTCGCCGATCGTCTGCAGCCCTTCGCCCTGGCATTTGCCGTGACAGTAGCCCGCGCGCCGCACGCTTTTTTCCAGCGTGCTCATCATCAGCTGTAGCTCTTCGTGAAGCTGAAAGGTCAGCAGGATCCGCAGATTGCCGATCTGCAACAGCGGCAGAAATTTTGCCGCGCCCAGCATCAGTACGCCGCTAATCGCCAACGCCACTAACATTTCCGGCAGGGTAAAACCACCGCGCTTCACGGACAGGCATCCTGACAAATGCGCACCCTTGCCCTCGACGACAGGATAATATGACGTTCGCCCGCCGCGCCGACGATCACGATCCGGCCCGGTTTGGCCACGTTGCGGCGGCCATAAAATCCCATCCCCTCCGTGAGCGAGGCTATTTTTATCGCAGGCCAGGGCGCAGTTAACGTTCGGCGCTGGCGGCCATGGCAGGACGCCTGCACCGGGCCGCTGCCCAGGCACCACGAAGCGCCATCCGTTTTCCACAGCAGCGCCTGCCGGTTATGCCAGTTTGTCTCGCTGCGCAGCCGCAGTAAAAAATGCTGGATTTGCCGCGCGCTCGCGTTTAGCCGCTGCGTCTGCTGCCACTGCTGCCAGCCACCGACCGCGCCGGCCATCAGCATGCTGGCGATAGTCATGACGATCAGCAATTCCGGTAAGGTAAAGCCTGCTCTGTTCATGTGCTCTATTGTGCCGTTGGCGAGCAAAGTTGCCAGCCACAAAAAGCCATCATGCGAGCGGCTTTCCGGCCGTTTACGCTTTGGATGTTTCATTACCTGTTTTTTTGCGGCCTGTATTGGAAAAACAACCTTTTCCGCTGCGGTTTTACCGCGCCATCCTGTCGGCAAAAATAAAGTTCAGACAGGTGGGCGCTTAAGCTCCGGGCAGAAAAGAAAGCGGTTAAGAGAACAGCAGCGGCAAGATAGCGGCGCTTAAGCTCTGGGCAGGAAATAAAGAGGCAGAAATAACGGTGGCAACACGGGGATACTTAAATTTAGTACAGCAAAGAGAACGGCAGCAGCTTTGTCGGGTCGTAAAAAAGGGAGCGAAAGCTCGCTCCCTTAGTCGGTCAGATGGCGACCGGCGCCTTAATGGCAGGATGCGGATCGTAACCTTCGATATCGAAATCTTCAAAACGATAATCAAACAGCGAAGCGGGTTTACGTTTGATCACCAGCTTCGGCATCTCACGCGGCTCGCGGGTCAGCTGCAGATTCGCCTGCTCCAGATGGTTGCTGTAGAGGTGCGTGTCGCCGCCCGTCCAGACAAAGTCGCCCGGTTCCAGATCGCACTGCTGCGCCACCATATGCACCAGCAGCGCATAGCTGGCGATATTAAACGGCAGGCCAAGGAACACATCGCAAGAGCGCTGATAGAGCTGGCAGGAAAGCTTGCCGTCCGCCACGTAGAACTGGAAGAAGGCATGGCACGGCGCCAGCGCCATCTCGTCAAGCTCGCCCACGTTCCACGCGGAGACGATGATGCGGCGCGAGTCCGGATCGTTTTTCAGCTGCTCCATCACTTTTGCCAGCTGATCAATCTGGCGGCCGTCCGGCGCGCCCCAGCTGCGCCATTGCTTGCCATATACCGGGCCAAGGTCGCCGTTTTTATCGGCCCACTCGTCCCAGATGGTCACTTTATTTTCTTTCAGATAGGCGATATTGGTGTCGCCCTTCAGAAACCACAGCAGCTCATGGATAATCGAACGCAAATGGCACTTCTTGGTGGTCACCAGCGGAAAGCCTTCCTGCAGGTTGAAACGCATCTGATGACCAAAAATCGACAGCGTGCCGGTACCGGTACGGTCATTTTTCGGCGTGCCCTCGTTGAGCACTTTCTGCATTAATTCCAGATACTGTTTCATTTTTCCTCACGAACGTGTTGCACGGTACGGCGGCGATACGCCCAAATCATCATAATCGCGCCGGCGATAATCATCGGCGTCGAAAGGATTTGCCCCATGCTGATAAAATTGTCGAACAGGCCCAGCTGGGCGTCTGGCTGACGGAAATACTCCACGATAAAGCGGAATACGCCGTAGCCGATCAGGAACAAGCCTGATACCGCGCCCATCGGACGATTTTTACGGATAAAAACGTTCAAAATGATAAACAGCACCACGCCTTCCAGCAGCAGTTCATAGAGCTGAGAAGGATGGCGCGGCAGCACGCCGTAAGTAGCCAGCAGCGACTGCCATTCAGGATGGGTGGCGGCCAGCGCTACGTCTTCGCCGCGCGAGCCGGGAAACAGCATCGCCCATGGCAGATCGGGCGCTACGCGTCCCCAGAGTTCACCATTGATAAAGTTGCCCAGACGGCCGGCGCCCAGCCCGAAAGGGATCAGCGGCGCGATAAAATCCGCCACCTGGAAAAAGTTGCGTTTGGTACGGTGGGCGAACCACAGCATCACGCAGATAACGCCCAGCAGGCCGCCGTGGAACGACATGCCGCCATCCCAGACCTTGAACAGATAGAGCGGATTATCCAGAAACAGCGGCATATTATAAAACAGCACGTAGCCGATGCGGCCGCCCAGGAAGACGCCGAGGAACCCCGCATAGAGCAGATTCTCAACCTCTTCTTTTTTCCAGCCGCTGCCCGGCTTGTTGGCGCGGCGTACGGCCAGCCACATGGCAAAGATAAAGCCGACCAGATACATCAGGCCATACCAGTGCAGGGCGATCGGCCCGACGGAGAAAATTACCGGATCAAATTGGGGGAAAGCCAGATAGCCGTTAGTCATCTTTCACCATTATTAATAGTCCCTGATTTCAGGTGACGGAATGAATAAAGCGCGCGTGCGGCGCCGCGCAGAGGCGCGCATCATAGCACAGGCCGCACGAAGGCGGCCCGATGGAACTTTGTAAACTTTAATAAGAGAGCTATCGACCACCGCGGATCAGGCCGCCCAGCCCGCGCCGTTCCATAAAGGCGGCGACCAGGTGGCGCACCTCATTTGCCTGTTCCGCCTGCAGGCCCGCTTCCGCCAGCTTCTGCGCCTCTTCGTAATCAATATGATGCAGAAGATATTTCACCCTGGCGACGTTGCGTCCGTTCATGCTCAGATGGTGATAGCCCAGCCCCACCAGCAGGGCGACGCAGCTGGAATCGCCCGCCATTTCGCCGCACAGACAGAGTTCGATATTGGCCCGCTTCGCCTCTTCCGCAATGGTTTTCAGCGCGCGCAGCATCGCCGGATGCAGGCTGTCGTAAAGGCTGGCGACGCGCGTATTGTTGCGATCGACGGCCAGCAGGTACTGCGTCAGATCGTTAGTGCCGACGGAGATAAAATCGACCCGCTTTGCCAGGTGGCCGATCATAAAGATCATCGAGGGTACCTCAATCATCACGCCGACGCGCGGCCTGGGAATCGGGTAGCCCAGCATCTCTTCCACTTCCTTTCCGGCTCGTTCGATTAGCCTGAGCGCCTCGTCGATTTCATCAATGCTGGTGATCATCGGCAGCAGAATGCTGAGGTTGTCGCTGGCGACGTTAGCGCGCAGCATGGCGCGTACCTGGACCAGAAAAATCTCCGGCTGATCCAGCGTTAGTCGGATACCGCGCCAGCCCAGGCAAGGGTTCTCCTCGCTTATCGGCATGTAGGGCAGCTGTTTGTCAGCGCCGATATCCAGCGTGCGCAGCGTAACCGGCTTTTCCAGGAAGAGTTGCAGCATCCCCTGATACTGCGCGACCTGCTCCTCTTCGGAAGGGAAACCGTTTTGCAGCATAAAGGGGATTTCCGTACGGTAAAGCCCGACGCCATCCACGCGACCGCCCTGCGCCTGCTCATGCTCCGCGCTCAGGCCCGCGTTGAGCATCACTTTTACCGGCTCGCCCGACTTCAGCGTCGCAGGCCGCTCCACCACGTCTTCCGCCAGCTTGCTCAGCTCGTTTTCTTCGCTGATCAGCCGCTGATATTCCTGCACCAGCACCGGTTCCGGATCCACCAGCAGCTCGCCGCGATAGCCGTCCACGATCAGCAGCCTGCCGTTGAGCGCCTCGGGCTGAATATCCGCGCCCATCACGGTCGGAATGCCCATCGCGCGCACCATAATCGCCGCGTGCGAGTTGGCCGCGCCATCCCTGACCACCACGCCTGCCAGGCGATCGTGCGGCAGCTCGGCCAGCGTCGTGGCGGTCAGCTCGTCGGCCACCAGCACGAAGCGTTCGGGCCAGGTATTGGTGCCCTGCATGGTGTCGTCGAGGTGAAACAGCAAACGCTGCCCCAGCGCGCGCAGATCGCCCGCCCTTTCACGCAGATAGCTGTCCTGCAGGCTGGCAAACTGGGCGGCAAACTTCTCAATGACCTTCTTTACCGCCCATTCCGCCACGAAGCCGTTGTCGATCTCCGCAAAGAGATCTTTTTTCAGCCTGTTGTCGCTGAGCAGGTGCGAATAGAGATCGAAAATGGCGGCGCTTTCTTTATGCACGCTGGAGGTGAAACGTTTGCTGTAGCGGCGAAACTCGCCGGAAGCCTCGTCCATCGCCAGCGACAGCCTTTCGCGCTCGCGCACCGCATCCAGCGTGGAGGCCGCCGAAACGGTATCCAGCGACGGCTGGTTACTTTCTACCCAGCCTGCGGCCACCGCCACGCCCGGCGCGGCGGCCAGGGCGCGCACGCGGGTTTGCCGGTACTGTCCGAACAGCGTATTAAGCTGCGATTGAGAGAGAATAGTGGCCATTTGCGTAGCCAGCGTCACCAGAAACGATTCTTCGCTCTCGTCAAACTGGCGGTGCTCGCGCTGCTGAACGACCAGTACGCCCAGCAGCTGGCGGCGGCTGATAACCGGCACGCCGAGAAAAGAACGGAAGCGCTCTTCTTTTACGGAAGGAATATATTTGAAGCTGGGATGACTTTGCGCATCGGCAAGGTTGATAGGTTCAGCCAGACGCCCTACCAGCCCGACGATCCCTTCGTCGAAAGCCAGCGCGACGGTGCGGCCGCGCGGCTTTTTCAGGCCGCGCGTCGCCATCAGGTAATAGCAGCGACGGTCGTGATCGGCCAGGTAGACCGAACAGACTTCGGTATCCATTGCCAGGCAGATTTCGCTGACCAGAATGTCGAGCGCCTCGGTCAGCCGGGGTGCTCCTGCCACTTTCTCCACTATCTCGCGCAGCTGTATAAGCATATCTGAGCGGCTTACCCTCTCTTCCGTCGATAAGGCGTATTTCGCGGTACGGCATTCTCCTGCAGGGGCATCACCACGCTGGCGAACTCCTTCATCACCCGGCGATAAACGTCGCGTTTAAAAGAGACAACCTGACGTACAGGATACCAGAAGCTCACCCAGCGCCAGCCGTCGAACTCCGGCGTGCTGCTGGTTTGCATGTTGATATCCGCGTCATTGCACAAGAGTTGCAGAAGAAACCACTTCTGTTTCTGGCCGATACAAACCGGCTTTGTGTCCCAACGCACCAAACGTTTCGGCAACTTATAGCGTAACCAGTTCCGGGTAGAGGCAAGGATGCGCACATCTTTGCGGTGCAAACCGACTTCCTCAAAGAGTTCTCGATACATCGCCTGTTCTGCCGTTTCGCCAGGGTTGATGCCTCCCTGAGGAAACTGCCAGGAGTGCTGGCCATACCTTCTGGCCCACAACACTTGTCCCTGCCTGTTACAAATTACGATACCAACATTCGGGCGGTAGCCATCATCATCGATCACTGGACTACCTCAAAACTAATACTCGGATAGCCTGATTGTTTCATACTCCTTACAGACGGTAAACCACTGCTTTTGGGCCGTTACTGACGGCATTCGCGGGATAACTTGCGAACATTCGTAGAGTTATAAACAGAAATCGCCACTTTTGCGCGATCTTATTCACCTTTTCTGTGGATATCTTTGTGCAGAACTCTCCTGGCCGCTGGGGAAAACTTAGAGTGGCGCCTTTTAGCCTAAGGTTAATACTTTGGTTAACGCATTATAAATATTGAGATTTATCCAATTCTACCGCGTCCTTCGGCTGTTTCAGGGCCCCCGATCAATAACGACACCAGGCAGGTGGCGAAAGATCGAACACCGATTTTTTTATCCACAGGATATGTTGCTATCCTAAGCAAAAAATGCGGTAACCCGGGTAAAACCGCCGCGTCAAGCCTGTAAATCGAAACAGTATTATTTTAAAAATCGACTTATCCCATTTTTCTGTGGATAACTACGTGTAAGATCCTGTTCATTGTCGGTGCGCAGACAGGCATAACCTTTTCAACTTCCCGATCGCGGCCGCAAAGTGACAAAAAAAAGCCGCGATTAATCATGCTATTATTGCGCTTTTCCTCAGGGATGAACGCATCCTTTTTAATATGGAAAACTACTGTTCATTTTTTAACCAACAACCAAGAGCAGGCGATGCCAGACTATTTTTCTCCGGTTTTACCGCCGGAAAACGAAGCCGCGTTACTGGAACGCGCGCGCCAGCTGGCTGGCTTTACGCTGGGCGAACTGGCGTTGAGAGCGGGCCTTACGATACCGCGCGACCTGCGTCGCGATAAGGGCTGGGTGGGTATGCTGCTGGAACGCTATCTGGGCGCCAGCGCAGGCAGCAAGCCGGAACAGGATTTTGCCGACATCGGCGTGGAGCTGAAAACTATTCCTGTCGACGCGCAGGGCCGCCCGTTGGAAACCACCTTTGTTTGCGTGGCGCCGTTGACCGGCAACAGCGGTCTGGTCTGGGAAACCAGCCATGTGCGACATAAGCTGGCGAGAGTATTGTGGATACCGGTAGAAGGCGATCGGGCTATTCCGCTGGCCGAACGTCGCGTCGGCGCCCCGCTGCTGTGGAGTCCCAGTGAAGAAGAAGAGCTGCTGCTGCGGCGCGACTGGGAAGAGCTGATGGATATGATCGTGCTGGGACAGGTAGAGCGTATTACCGCCCGCCACGGCGAAGTGCTGCAAATCCGGCCCAAAGCCGCCAACAGCAAAGCCCTGACGGAAGGCATTGGCGAAAACGGCCAGCCGGTGATGACGCTGCCCAGGGGCTTCTACCTGAAAAAGGCTTTCACCGCGCCCTTACTGGCACGTCATTTTTTACTGTAAAGCTTTAGCTGAGCGGCATCCGGATGAGTATACTCTTCGTTTAACTTTCGTTTAGGATGCAACGTTGTATGTTTGACTGGATTGCCGATCCCAACGCCTGGCTGGCGCTGGGTACACTGACGATTCTGGAAATCGTTCTGGGTATTGATAATATTATTTTTCTTTCTCTGGTGGTGGCTAAACTTCCCAAACAGCAGCAGAACGCCGCGCGCCGTATCGGCCTGGCGGGCGCCATGCTGATGCGTCTGGGTCTGTTGGCCTCGATTGCCTGGGTCATTCGCCTGACCACGCCGCTGTTTACGTTGATGGACCACTCTTTTTCCGCGCGCGATTTAATCCTGCTGTTCGGGGGGCTTTTTCTGCTGTGGAAGTCCAGTATGGAGATCCATGAAACAATAGAAGGCGGTGAAGAAGAACATAAAAGCAATGTTCATTCCTTCGCCGGCGCGATTGTGCAGATTATGCTGCTGGATATTATCTTCAGTCTTGATTCGGTAATTACTGCCGTTGGCCTGTCCGATCATCTGATTATTATGATGGCGGCCGTGGTAATTGCAGTGGGCGTGATGATGTTTGCCGCCCGCGCTATCGGTGAATTTGTTGACCGCCATCCTTCAGTAAAAATGCTGGCGCTGACTTTCCTGATCCTGGTAGGTTTCACCCTGATCCTGGAAAGCTTCAATATTCACGTGCCAAAAGGCTATATCTATTTCGCGATGTTCTTCTCCATGTCGGTTGAGTGTCTTAACCTGCTACGCGGCAAAAAAAACCACGCCTGATACCAGGCCGACCGGCGCTGCCGGTCGGCTTCTTCCCGTTGTTTTTACGATCAAAGTCAATAGTTCGTCGTGCTGTGACGCCTTTTTAGGAGTTCTGCGGTTAACGCTTTCTGTAAAATGCGCTATTACTGATGCAGGCAAATTGAAGGCTAAGGGAGCGAAGTATGAAGTTGATGTCTGGCGCGGCCGTTCTGATGCTGGCCACGCTGCTCGGCGGTTGCAGCAGTGATTACGTGATGGCGACAAAAGAAGGCAAGATGATTATGACCCAGGGTAAACCGGAGATCGATCAGGATACCGGTCTGGTGAAGTACACCGATCGCTCCGGCCATGAGCTGCAAATCAACGGCGATGAGGTTTCATCGATTGTTGAACGCTAAGCCCAATCCCGCCACCTGACGCTTTCCGACAGGTGGCCCCCACCGCACTTCCCGATAAATCCGCTCTTCCCCCTGTAGCGCCCGACGGTTATAGTCAAAAGCCGGATCTGGCGTTTGCTTCAACAGTTCTACCCCGCACGCCAGGCTGGTCTTTTAATAATGAAAAAAGGAAGCCGGCACATGCATTATCATCGCATCCCCCACAGTACGCTGGAAATCAGCAGCCTGGGATTAGGCACCATGACGTTTGGCGAGCAAAACAGTGAAGCCGATGCCCATGCGCAGCTTGATCTGGCGCTCCGTTCCGGCATTAACCTGATCGATACCGCTGAGATGTATCCGGTGCCGCCGCGCCCGGAAACGCAGGGGTTAACCGAAACCTATATTGGCAGCTGGCTGAAGGCGCGCGGCAATCGCGAAAAAGTGGTGCTGGCCTCTAAAGTCGCCGGGCCGGTACGCGGTGCGGATGCTTCAATCCGACCGGGCCAGGCGCTGGATCGCAAGAACATCCGTCAGGCGCTGGACGCCAGCCTGAAGCGGCTGAACACCGACTATCTGGATCTTTACCAGCTGCACTGGCCGCAGCGACAGACCAACTACTTCGGACGGCTGAACTACGAATATGCGGAAGATACCGCCACGGTCACGCTGCTGGAGACGCTGGAAGCGCTGAACGAGCAGGTTCGTGCCGGTAAAATACGCTATATCGGCGTCTCGAACGAAACGCCGTGGGGCGTGATGCGCTATTTACAGCTGGCGGAAAAGCACGAGCTGCCGCGCATTGTCTCTATTCAGAACCCCTACAGCCTGCTGAACCGCAGCTTTGAAGTGGGTCTGGCGGAAATCAGCCAGCACGAAGGCGTCGAGCTGCTGGCCTATTCCTGCCTGGCCTTTGGCACGCTGAGCGGCAAATACCTGAACGGCGCTAAGCCTGCCGGCGCGCGCAACACGCTGTTCAGCCGCTTTACCCGCTACAGCGGCGAACAGGCCGAGCTGGCTATTGCCGAGTATGTGGCGCTGGCGAAAAAGTATAATCTTGACCCGTCCCAGATGGCGCTGGCTTTTGTCCGTCAGCAGCCTTTCGTCGCCAGTACGCTGCTGGGCGCGACTACCCTGGAACAGCTGCAGCTGAATATCGACAGCTATAATCTGACGCTGGATGAGGAAGTGATGCAGGGGCTGGAAGCTATCCATCGCCGCTACACCTTCCCGTCGCCTTAACTCGTTTTTTGACGAAAACGGTTAACGGTAGCCAGTAAAAAGGGGCGGAATAATTCCGCCCCTTTTTTGCTCTGAAAATCCGTTTATTTCCCCACTCTGGTGTGGCGATGCTGCGCCAGCTGCCAGCCCCACAGCACGGCAATCGCCAGCGCAAACAGCGCACCGAAGCCCACGCCGGTGGCTACCGGCGGCGCGCCCAGCTTCACGGCCAGCGAGTAAAGCCCCAGCATGATCAACATCGCGCCGTTCTCACCCAGGTTTTGTACCGCAATAGCGTTGCCTGCGCCGACGCTCTCCTTGCCGCGCATCTGCAACAGCGCGTTCAGCGGCACCACAAAGAAGCCGCCAAGCATGCCGATAACTATCAGTAATCCGTAAGCCCCTGCCGCCGTGTGCTGCAAGGCGAAAAAGACCACCGCCACGCCAATCAGCACGCCTGCCGGCATGCATCTGCCGACCGTTTTCAGCGTCACCAGCTTCGCGGCCGCGCCTGCGCCGAACACAATGCCGATGGCGACCATGGCATTCAGCAGCGTGGGCGTTTTGTTATCGGTAATACCCAACGCGACCGGCACCCACAGCACCAGCAGAAAACGCAGGGTGACGCCCGCGCCCCAGAAGAGGCTGGTGCCCACCAGCGAAAAACGCGTTTCGCCATTGCGCCACAGCTCGCGACAGGCGTGGAAAAAGCTGAGCGACATGCGCAGTGGATGCCAGCTTTGCCCCGCCCTCGCCGCCGCCAGTTTTGGGATCAGCACGTTCGCCGCTACGGCAAGCCCGTAGGCCAGCACGCAGGCGATAAGCGCGCCGGTCAGGTTCCAGTCCGCCAGCACGCCGCCCGCGATCGATCCCAGCA
This sequence comes from Erwinia sp. TECH1, assembly GCF_054057575.1. Taxonomy (NCBI): domain Bacteria; kingdom Pseudomonadati; phylum Pseudomonadota; class Gammaproteobacteria; order Enterobacterales; family Erwiniaceae; genus Erwinia; species Erwinia sp. TECH1. The sequence goes on from NZ_JBSRZK010000001.1 coordinate 3,848,372, forward strand.
AAATAGCCGCAATGGTTGAGGATTCCATCAGGCCGTTTGCCTTGACCAGCGTTTCGCCGCCGGTGATTTCGCCCAAAATGCCGTACTTGGCTGGTGAATAGGCCGCCGCGCCAACGCCAACCAGTGCATAGCCGATAAAAGGATTAAAGCCGAAACAGATAGTCAGCGCGCCCAGCAGCTTGAGGCCGTTGGCGACCATCATCACCCGACCTTTGGCGAAGCTGTCCGCAACCTGGCCGACGAAAGGTGCCAGGATGATATAGGTGGCGACAAAAACCATTTGCAGCACCGGCTGGCTCCAGTCCGGATAGACCTGGTTTTTAAGCACCGCCAGCGTGGCGAAGAGCAGCGCATTATCGCCAAAAGCCGACAAAAACTGCGCGGCGATAACCGCCATCATGCCGCGCGAAAGCAGCTTTTCGCTGCCGGATGAGTTATGCATTTTCCGCCTCTTTTTCCGGCTGTTCCGCCATGCTTTTCAGCGTAACGAAGTCGGGTTTCCCGCTGCCCAACAGCGGCAGCTGCGGCAACACGCGAATATCGCGCGGCACCGCCAGCTCCGGCGCGCCCAGCTCGCGAGCCGCCTTCTGCAGCCTGTCGCGGGTTAATTCGCCGTCGGTGGTAAACAGCACCAGCGCTTCGCCACGGTTGCCGTCGGGCTTTATCGACGCGGCGTGCTGTTTTTCTGCCGATGCCTTCAGCGCAATCTGCTCGACAATTTCCAGCGACACCATTTCGCCCGCCAGCTTAGCAAACCGCTTTGCGCGCCCCTGGATCTGACAAAAACCATGCTCGTCAAAGCTGACGATATCACCGGTATCGTACCAGCCTGCTTCCATCTGTCCTTCGCCGTTATCCGCCTGCGGCGCTTCCAGCACGCCTGGTTTTTCTACCCGGAGGTAGCCTTTCATAATATTCGGCCCGCGCAGCTGCAGAAGCCCGCCCTGCTCAATCCCCGGCACGGAAATCAGACGAGAATCCATGCCCGGCAGGATACGCCCGACGGTATGGTTTTTCGCCGCCATCGGCACGTTGATGGCCACCACCGGCGCGCACTCCGTCACGCCGTAGCCTTCCAGAATGCGGATGCCGAATTTCTCCATCCAGACCTGACGCGTGCCCTCCTGCAATTTTTCTGCGCCGGCCACCACGTAGCGCAGGCGCGCGAAATCATACGGATTAGCAAAGCGCGCGTAGTTGCCCAAAAAGGTGGAGGTGCCGAACAGTACGGTGCAGTTTCGGTCATACACCAGCTCCGGAATAATACGATAGTGCAGCGGGCTGGGATAAAGGAACACTTCTGCCCCGGTCATTAGCGGCGTAAACAGCCCAACGGTCAGGCCGAAAGCGTGAAACAGCGGCAGCGCGGACATAAAGCGATCGCGCGGCGTAAAGTCGGCCACCGTGCGGATTTGTTCCACATTCGCCAGCAGGCTTTTATGCGAATGCACCACGCCTTTAGGATGGCCTTCCGAGCCGGAGGTAAACAGCACCATCGCCGCGTCTTCCGGCTGCTGCTGCACTTCAGCATGGCGTGGCAGAAGAAGATGGCCGAGGATCCAGAGTTTATCCTGCGTGGTAACCGTTCCTTTCAGATCTTCCAGAAAGATCCATTTTACCCCGGTAAGCTGCTCCGGCAGATGCCAGAGCTTGCCCTTGTCCAGAAACTGACGGGAGGTGAAAACCGTTTTTACCTCTGCCGCTTTCAGCGCGCTGCCCACGCCTTTAACGCCAGCGGTGTAGTTAAGCATCGCCGGAACGCGGCCACGCATCGACGCGCCCAGGATCGCGGCGGCGGTCACCGTGGTATTCGGCAGCAACAGGCCAATGTATTCGCCTGACGACGTATAACGCTCCAGGATCCGGCCGACGCCCAGCGATTTCTTCAGCAGCCCCGTGTAGCTGTCAGGCTGCAAATTGACGTCTTCAATACAGGATTTGAAATAGCCATAGCGCGTGCGGGCAGCCAGAAACGCCTGATAAAGCGTCTCGCGCGGGCGCACCGCCATCCGCGCTTCCATCATAATATGGTGCAGATGCTCTCCCGCCAGCCTGCGGCGCTCCCGCGCGGTTTTGGCCTCCGGCATCGGGATGGTGGTGGCAGGAAGCACGGTCATGCTGATACGCGGGAAAAGGCGGCGCTTAAACACGCCGGCCAGGCGACCAAACGGCGAAAACTCCGCGCCCTCTATCCGCAGCGGCACAACGGTAGCCTGCGACTTTGCCGCGACAAAACCGGCACCGTCGTAAATTTTCATCAGCGATCCGGTGACGGTAATTCGCCCCTCGGGAAAAATCACCACCGGACGGCCCTGCGCGATTGTTTTTACCAGACGCTTGACCGACAGCGGCTTTGCCGGATCCAGCGGCACAAAATCCACCAGCGGGCGCACCCAGCGCATATACCATTTTTCGCTGATGGAAGAGTAGACGGCAAATACCGGCTTAACCGGCAAAAACAGCGCCAGCAGCATGCCGTCCAGAAACGACATATGGTTGGGCACAATCAGCACCTTTGGCTGGTGCAGCGGGGAAAGATCGCCAGCCAGCCGGGTACGGTAGAGCACCCCAACCAGCAGACGGAAAAATGAAAGCAGCATGCCATCTCCTTAGCAGATAAATTTGCCTGTAACGATGCAGGATATGGCTGCGCATGACAATGGCGGAACATAAAAATCAGGATGTGCTGAATCAATTTATGTGTGGATACCGCAGCGTTGCAAAAAGATTTGCGGCGCTGGCCGAAGAAACAGGCTCCTGCTGGCGAACAACCAAAACCAGTAGCGCTCACGCTTTTTTAGCACCTGCGCTACACGGCAGCATAAAAAATCAGGCGATGGCAGCCCGGCTCAGCAAGCTGATTTTCCTGCGGCCCATGCCTTTCTCAGCTATTGCCCGGCGTAATAATGCCCCGACGCAGCATGGCCTGCATTATTGTGGCCTGCCAGTGCTGGCTTGTTGCTTCCGGCGAACTGGCGTTCAGACTGCCGGCCAGCCGCATGGCACACTCCTGGGTAAACTGCCCGCGCCCGGTTAACTGGCTGTTATGGTGCAGAAATTCGAGCTGACTGTTAACATCCAGCCTGTCGAAAATAACGCTGACCAACCGGTCCCGCACTTTTTGCGGCATTTCCTGCCAGGCTTTATCCGGCACCGCCTCTTTAAGCACGCCCATGCCGCGGCTGATATGGCTGTCGGAAGCCGCCAGCAGATGATCGGTGCCGCGCCGCCGCGTTTCGGGATCGTCGCTCCACATATCTTCAAGGCTCAGCTCACAGCGTAATCTGACCGCCTGTTCACGACCCGTACGGGAAACGCCGGGCATGCCGGAATCGATAAATCCCCCCAGCAGTTCATCCAGCGCCTGACGATCGTCCGAGTAGGCCACTTCCTCCGTCAGATCCTCACTGCTTATCAGGTGGTTAAGATACCCCACAATCGAAGCCACTTTATTCAGCGTGAAGTTTTCAGGAAGGGCCGCCGTAGCGCGCAGCTCCGCGACGCTGGCTTCATTTCTTTGTTGATTACTGATTACCGGAGCGGCATTTTTCCCCGCCTGGCGCAGCTTTTCGCTGAAGGGCCTGTCGTGCAGCGAGCGGCGCTGCTCCGGCGTCAGGGAATCATTAACCAGCTGTTTTGCCAGATGCAGAGCTGACCCAATAGTGAGAGAAGGACGATCCAGCTGCATTTCCCTGCTCAGCATCCAGTTTCTTTCAATGCTTTCAGGTTTCGTTTCGCTGCCGTGACTGAGACGCAGCATTCTGTCGTCATAACCCGGCAGATTACCTATCGAGCTAATCGTACTTTCGGTAAAGCCAAAGGAGCCTCGGGCGCGAATCAAATCACTCTCTACAACCTCAGCAGGACTGTACGACCAGCGCTGCGCCTTCCCTGAATTTGCGTTCAATTTAAAGCTGGGATAGCGCGCTTCCGGTTCGAGGCTATAGGTGTTCAGCATGGAAAAAGGCTTATCGGTATCGTGACCAGCAAAACGGCCGTGCCCGTTTTCGCCGTTAAAACAGTGTTGAGCAATAAAGTTACCGTTATCAATGGACTGCTGTAGCATTTTTGGCTCATGCCTGATGGCTGCATGAGTAATGTGCGTAAGGAGCTGGCCTTCACCATGATGAAACCAGTTCTGGCTGGCCTCGTAATGGCGAAACCGCTTTTGTAGGGCTTCGTTTCCCTCTGTTTTCGCGCCCACCAGCGTCAGGCTCCCTCCCAGCACTTTGGTTGCGCCCAGATTGCCGAACTTTTGATGGCTTTTGCACAGGAATAAGCGGAGTTCATTATTGGCTAACGCTTCGCTAAAGGTCCCCATTAGCGCCTTCATTTCTCCTTCTTTTTCAATGGTGGTGTCGATAACCACGTTAAGCGGCTCCGCTTTATTTTTGCGGTTTTTCATCTCCTGCCCGATGCCCTCAATCATATCCTGCAAAGACCAACTGTGTTCGGGTTGACTGTTGTGGGCGACAAAGCTGTCGCAGAAAGAGGTGTAAAACGCAGGCGACTGCTTTTGCGGATCGGCCAGCTTGCCGAAGCTGTCCGCATACTCCTCGGCCTCGTAATAGAATTGCGTGCACTTTTCCCCGTTCTTCAGGGGCGCTAATCCGCTGCGGCTGGCGATCAGGGCGGCCTCAAGGGCTTCCGTAAGCGCCTGCATTCCTGAGGATAACAAGAAAGGTTCGATCGGATTGAGCTGCATCGCCTGCTGCGGCGGCAGCGCTTCGCGGATGCGCTGCGAAGCGTACGCCTTAAAGGCGTTGGCCTTGTACGGGCTTATGGCGCCCAGCAACACCTGCATTTCCTCCATCAGCGCCCGGTGAGCGTTGCCGAATCGGGTGCTGTCCGTAGCCAGCGCGGGCATGGCTTCGGCAATAAAGCGGATGCCCTGCAATCCCTGCGCAACCAAAGGATTTTGCTGATGACGCTGGGCCAGCTGCGGGTAGCTGAGTATGCGGGTAAGTTCGTCGATCATATCCGCATCCGCCCGGGCCAGCACGCTGGTGCTGAGCGAGTCAGGTATCTTTCTCAGCTGCGTAACCGGCCCCTGGGCATGAGGAGAGCGAAGCGCCGCAACAGTCAGGTGATTCTGTACTCGCGGGTCGTTGATGAAAGGCTGCTGCTGTGCGCCGACGGCGTTCCGGGCCACCTGATAAGCCGAAGGACGGGCGCCGAATTTATCAGCGAGTAAATCCAGCGCTTGCCAGTCATCCACACTGTCGCAGCTGATGGCAATAATACCCGGCGCGACGGCTTCCTGTTTTAACGGCCCGTGCCCGGGATGCTGGGCCTGGAAACGTTTAACAATTTTATCCGTCATAAATTCGCTGTTGATAAACAGACGCTGCTGCTGCTTCGCCTGCGGATAACGCAGCTGGTAGAGCTGGTGGCACAGATTGAGGGTTTTTCCCGAAGGCGCCATACGCTGATAGTAGCCATTCATTTCATGCCCGATCTCCAGCTTGCCGAACGGGACTTTACCGCTTGTTTCATCATGCGCAAATCCCAGCCCATACTGCGCGGCGGCCACCTGCCCGCCCGGAGTAGCGTTCAATTGCGCGCACCGCATACGCTTCCAGGTTTGCGTTCCCAAAAAATCAGCCGTGGCCGCTTTTTCATAGCGACGCTGGCCCAGCATATGCTGATGCAAATCAGCGCTGAACGTGCCGGGCGCGGCTTCGAGATCGTCCTTTGCCCGGATCTTATTAACCTGCTCTTCAAGCTCAGTAACCTGTTGTTGCAGATGTAAATTCGCCGACCCGCTATCCATACTGTGACGACGCCCGCCAGGCCGCCCGGCCTGGTGAGCCTCTCCGCTGCGCAACGGCGTAGTGCTTTCCTCACGTAACCTGTTTCCCTGGCTCGGGTTTTGGTATGGCCTTAGCTGGCCGGAAACGAATTTCATAAGTTCACCTTATTTTCTAAAGCGCTTTAGTGGCGACGTGAAACTTATGGTTCCTTACAACGATTGCTCCGCCCGGGTTGCTGGCCATTCCATTATTTTACGGGAACCGTTGACGCGTTAAGGACACTAAAGCCCCCTCATATCACATCACTTTTATTGAGGAAGACGCGTGCAGGTTAATCGTTCAGGCATATCGGCGCCCGCTCTGGCTACAGAGCAGAATAAACAGGCAGCCTCTGCAACCCGCCATTTACAAGGGCCGCTAAACGGCTTGCATCATGGCGCGGCTGGCATTAAAGGAAGCGTTGCCCCTGACAACCTTCGGCAAGGATTGTTGGGGATGGGACAGGTCGCCTTGCTTAAAGGAGATAATCAGCAGATGGAGACAGGTGGATGCGGCCCCTGTATTGGCGTAGGCATCACTTATCGTTCTCGTGACGGGGAAACAAGCGGGTTGCTTGCTCATCTGCAACCGGAAGCGGATATCAAAGATTTTGCTGCCAACGTCCGCCAGGCGTTCGACGATCATTTTGAATCTGAAATTAATCTCACGCTGGCTACCGTTCTCGACAAAGATCCGGCCGTTGCCGACCAGCAGCAAACCCGTTTAGCAGCGCTTCAGCAAAATCTCAGGTCGCAATATGATTATCTGGATCTGGACGACGATAACGTCCATGTTTCTACCGCGCACTCTGCGCTTTCCGTCGATCTGGCAGCCAATGAAATAAAAACCAGCCAGGAGACAAAAAAGGATTTCAGCACCGCTGATATGGACTACATGCGCGATCATATGCTGAATGACAGCAGGACGCTGCGCTACTTCACCGAGCCATCCGGGCAGCATTAATAACGCGCGATTAAAACTTTTCGGACGTGCTATATGGGCGCGTCCCAATTTATGCTGCATCAGCCATAACGCTGTCACACAGATGTTTAAACATACTGGCTGAAATAAAGGGATGTTCGGATTGCCTGAGCATTTATATTTTTCGCCGCAGAGGAGAAGTACGCTATGCCGTTACCCGCCATCCACCGCATTGTTACCGGACACGACGCCAAAGGAAAATCAACGATTTATAGCGAGGGTTCGCTGCCTTCGGTCATTGAGACGGAAGCGATCCCGGGGCTGATTTTTCACGAGGTCTGGGAAACGTCGGCATCGCCCGCGCCGGTTAATAACGATCCGGATCCCACTAGCGGACCGGTAATGCACAACGCGCCAACCAACGGCACGCGTATTCGCTTCGTCGATCTGCCGCCCGATGCCTCTTATCTGGATCAGGAAGATAACCGCATTAAAGATCTTTTTGAACAGGTTAACTATACCGACGGGCTGACGGTAAAAGCCGATTCGCCCCACCCCATGATGCACCGCAGCGAGGCGGTCGATTATTGCGTGATAGTACACGGCGAAGTTTATCTCGTGCTTGATGACTCAGAGGTGCTGCTCAGGCCCGGCAGCGTAGTTGTACAGCGGGGCACTAATCATGCGTGGTCCAACCGATCGCAGGAGTCCTGCCGTATCCTGTTCGTTCAGCTTGATGGTCGTTACGACCCGGCTCTGGCGGCACAACTGGCGGGTAAATAATGTAGGTTACGACCCGGCTGCAGCGGCCCAACTGGCCGGGAAATAATGTAGTTAAGGCTGCCAGAGATATTTTACGGCCAAAGTGGCGATATTTGTGGGCACTGGAATTTGTATTCGTGATGCGGGCAGTCTTAACGATGATACTGCCCGCCATGCTGATATTCCAATTGCTTTTCAGACCTGTTTCCGCCGGGGCGATAACGCCCATATGTTAGCGCGATGCCTCCCGCCAGCCGCCGCCCAGCGCGGCGATCAGCTGCACGCTGGCGACCCACTGCGTGCTTTGCAGCGCCAGCAGGCTCTGCTGCTGGCTCAGGCTGCTGTTTTCAGTGGTGGCGACATCCAGATAGTCAATCATCCCCGCTTCATACTGGTTACGCGTGACGCGGGCCGACTCCTGCGCCGCCGAGGTGGCGTTTTGCTGCGCCACGATTTCGTTTTGCAGCGTATGCAGCTCCACCAGGTAGTTTTCCACCTCCTCAAAGCCGGTCAACACCGCCTGGCGATAGCTGGCCACGTCGGCGTCATAGGCCGCTCTCGCCTGCTCCACTTTCGCCGAGGTGGCGCCAAAGTCCAGCAGCGTGCCGCTGAGCGACGGCCCGAGCGACCAGACGCGATTCGGCAGCGACAGCAAATTATGCAGCGCCGAGCTGGTAAAGCCGCCGGTGGCGCTCAGCGTGAGGTCGGGATAGTAGCCTGCGATCGCCACGCCAACGGCGGCATTGGCCGCTGCCACAGTGCGTTCTGCGTAAGCGATATCCGGGCGGCGCTCAAGCAGCGTCGAGGGCACGGCCTGCGGGATGGCGGGCAGCGTGGCGGTCATCGCTTTCGTTACCGGCAGGCTGAATTCCGCCGGCGTTTTACCGAGCAGGATAGCGATAGCGTGTTCGGTTTGCGCCCGCTGCCAGCTGAGGTCGAGCGCCGAAGCCCGCGAGGTTTCCAGCTGCATTTGCGCCTGCGCGAGCGTGGCGCGAGACTCGCTGCCAGCCTGATATTTATTCTCAATAATAGTCAGGTAGCGCTGGTAAGCCTCAACGCTTTGCTGATACAGCACGATCTGCTGGTCCATAATGCGCAGCTGAAAATAATCCTGCGCCAGCTCGGACTGGGCGCTGAGGGTGATATTCGCCAGCTCCGCCTCGCTGGCCTGCGCGCTGGCTTTGTTCTCTTCCAGCGTGCGCCGCAGCTTGCCCCAGATATCCACTTCCCAGCTGGCGCTGGCCTGTAGCGAATGGCTGTCGCTGGCGGTGCGCTGGCCCGTGCCCGTCGAAGCGCTGCCGCTGCGCGTTGAGGAACCGCTATAGGTCGCACCGGGCAGAAGGTCAGAGCGCGCTTCACTGACCAGCGCCCTGGCCTGGCGATACTGCGCTTCATACTGCGCCACGTTCTGGTTTGAAACGGCAACCTGCCGCAGCAGACCGCTCAGCGTATTGTCATGATAGACCGACCACCAGTCGCCTTTGCTTTGTGCATCCTGCGGTGCGGCCTCGCGCCAGCCCTGCGCTTCTTTATAGTGCGCGGGCACGTTCACCGCCGGACGATGGTAATCCGGGCCGACGGCGCAGCCGCTCAGCAGCAGCGCCAGGAAAACAGGCGCGAGCCTGGAACTTGTCCTTTGCCCGGACAGAAACGGTAATTTTTTCATTGTCATTATTTAAGCTCTGAGGCGCGCCCACTGACGTTTAGCGGCGCGGCTGGCACGATCGAGATAGAGGTAAACCACCGGCGTGGTAAACAGTGTTAACAGCTGGCTCAGCGCCAGGCCGCCAGCGATGGCCAGGCCCAGCGGACTGCGCAGATCGGCATCGCCGCCGCTGCCCAACGCCAGCGGCAGCGCGCCGAAAAAGGCGGCCAGCGTGGTCATCATAATGGGGCGGAAGCGCATCAGGCAGGCCTGCACAATTGCCTGCTGCGGCGTCATGCCCTGCTTGCGTTCCGCCGCCAACGCGAAGTCGATCATCATAATGGCGTTCTTTTTTACGATGCCGATCAGCAGCAGAATGCCTATCAAGGCGATCACCGTCAGCTGCGTGCCGGTCAGCAGCAGCAGCAACAGCGCGCCAACGCCTGCGGACGGCAGCGTGGAAAGGATGGTCAGCGGATGAATATAGCTTTCATAGAGCATCCCCAGCACGATATAGACGGCCGCCAGCGCGGCAAGGATCAGCCACGGCATGGACGCAGTGAGATCGCCAAAGGCTTTCGCCGTGCCCTGGAAACCGGCCTGAATATCGCCCGGCAGCGCAATTTTCGCCATCGCGGCTTTAATCAGTGCTGAAGCCTGCTCCAGCGAAACGCCGTCCGCCAGGTTAAAGGCAATCGTGCTGGTAGCCGACTGCCCCTGATGCGCCACCGACAGCGGCGCGTTGGCGCCGCTGAAGCGGGCGAAAGCCGAAAGCGGCACCTGGCCGCCGGCATCGTTAATCACATACAGCTTGTTAAGCGTTTCCGGATCGCGCGTCCATGTATCCTGCAATGACATCACCACATGATACTGATTCAGCGTCTTGTACAGCGTGGCGACCTGGCGCTGCGCAAACGAATTATTCAGCAGCGTATCGACCATCTCAACGTTGACCCCCAGCCGTTTGGCGCGGTCGCGGTCGATCGTGACCATTACCTCCTGGCCGCCGGTTTGTGAGTCGGAATCGACGCTGGTCAGCTGCGGGATCGCCTCCAGCGCGGCCTTGACCTTCGGCGTCCAGACGCGCAGCGTCTCCAGATCGTCAGCCTGAAGACTGTACTGATAGCTGGCGTTGGCGCTGCGGCCGCCGATATGAATATCCTGCGCCGCCATCAGAAACAGCTCCACGCCCGGCACGTTGCGCGTTTTACCGCTCAGCCGGTTAGCGACTTCCGTCGCCGTCGCGTCACGCTGGTCGAAGTCTTTCAGATGCACGAAAAAGTTGGCGGTGTTGCGCGAACCGAACGCGCCGCTGCCCATTGACGACATCACGCCGTCCACCGCCGGATCCTGCTGGATTAGCTTAGCGAACGCCTCCATTTTCGGCTTCATCGCCTGGAAAGAGACGTTTTGATCGGCGCGCAGCATCCCCATCAGCAGACCGGTATCCTGATTGGGGAAAAAGCCTTTCTGCACCACCGAATAGAGAAACAGATTGAGGATCACCGTCAGCATCAAGCTAAACAGCGTCAGCCGCTGATGGCGCATCACCCAGTTCAGCCCGCGGGCGTAGGCGGCCAGCAGACGATTAAGGCCGTTTTCGATCCACTGATAAAGCGGATGCGGCCGCGCGGTGACGCCGGGTTTACGCTTCAGCAGCCGCGAACAGAGCATCGGCGTGAGGCTGAGCGACACCAGCATAGAGATAATCAGCGAAACGGTCAGCGTCACCGCAAACTCGCGAAACAGGCGGCCAACGATGCTGCCCATCAGCAGGATCGGGATAAACACCGCCACCAGCGACAGCGTCATCGACAGCACGGTAAAGCTCACCTCGTTCGCGCCTTTCAGCGCGGCGCGCACCGGGCTTAGCCCCTCTTCTATATAGCGCGTGATGTTTTCCAGCACCACGATGGCGTCGTCCACCACAAAGCCGGTGGCGATGATCAGCGCCATCAGCGACAGGTTATCCAGGCTGTAGCCGAGCAAATACATCACCGCACAGGTGCCCACCAGCGAAACGGGCAGCGCCAGCGCGGGAATGGCCACCGCCTGCAAATTGCGTAAGAAAATAAAGACCACGCCAATCACCAGCGCGATGGCGATCAGCAACGTTTCTTCGGTGTCATAAAGGGACGCGCGCACGTTGGGAGAGCGGTCAACCACGATTTTCAGCGAGACGTCGGCCGGCAGGTTTTCCTCCAGCGCCGGCAGCTGCGCTTTGATGGCATCAATAGTTTGCAGCATATTGGCGCCCGCCTGGCGCGTGACGCCGATCATCACCGACGGCGAACCGTTGAAGTAACCGACGTTGTACTGGTCCTCTACCGAATCGTAAACGGTGGCGACGTCGCTGAGGCGGATAGCGCGGCCGTTCTGGTAGCTGACCACCAAATCGCGGTACTGCTTTGCGCCGTCCAGCTGGCTGTTGCCGTCAATCACCCAGCTCTGGTTAGCGCCCTGCAACATCCCTTTCGGCAGATTGCTGGTGCTGTTGGCGATAGCGGCGCGCACCGTATCCAGCGAGATCCCGGCATGGGCCAGCATTTGCGGCTGTAGATCTATTCTGACCGCCGGCAGCGCGCTGCCCATCAGCGAGACGTCGCCGACGCCCTGCACCTGCGCGATTTTCTGGTCGATTTTGCTCTCGGCGATATCGTACAGCTCGCCTTTGGAACGCGTAGTGGACGTCAGCGCCAGCATCACAATCGGCGCGTCGGACGGGTTGGCTTTACGATAGGTCGGCAGCGACGGCATGCTGCTCGGCAGCAGGCTGCGCGAGGCGTTGATCGCCGCCTGTACATCCCGCGCCGCGCCGTTGATGTCGCGGGTCAGCTCAAACTGCAAAATGATATTGCTGGAGCCCTGCGAGCTGCTGGAGGTCATCTCGGTAATGCCCGCGATTTGCCCCAGCGCGCGCTCCAGCGGCGTGGCGACCGTGGCCGCCATCGTCTCCGGGCTGGCGCCCGGCAGGCTGGTGGAAACCATAATGGTCGGGAAATCGACCTGCGGCAGCGGCGCAACGGGCAGCAAACGATAGCCCAGCGCGCCCAGCAGCAGCAGCGCCAGCGTTAACAGCAGCGTGGTAACGGGCCGGAAGATAAAAAAGCGCGTAATCATTTAGCCGCCCGCATTCTGCGGCGTGCCCGCCCGGCCAGGCGATCGAACCACAGGTAGATCACGGGTGTGGAGAACAGCGTCAGCACCTGGCTGAAGATCAGGCCGCCGACAATCACCAGCCCCAGCGGCTGGCGCAGTTCAGCGCCCGAGCCGGAGGCCAGCATCAGCGGCAGCGCGCCAAGCAGCGCCGCCATGGTGGTCATCAGGATCGGGCGGAAGCGCAGCAGACAGGCCTGATGGATCGCTTCCCGCGGGCTGAGGTGCTGCTTTTTCTCCGCATCCAGCGCAAAGTCGATCATCATAATCGCGTTCTTTTTCACAATGCCGATCAGCAATATCACCCCAATCAGCGCAATCAGGCTGAATTCCGTGCCCGCCAGCAGCAGCGTCAGCAGCGCGCCGACCGCCGCCGACGGCAGCGTGGAGAGAATGGTCACCGGATGAATAAAGCTTTCATAAAGAATGCCCAGCACCACGTACATGGTCAGCAGCGCGGCCAGGATCAGCCACAGCGTGTTGCCGGTAGCGTTCTGGAAAGCTTCGGTTTCGCCCTGATAGCGCAGCGTCATGCTGGACGGCACCTTCAGGCTTTGCTGCGTCTCCGCTATCGCCTTTTGCGCCTCTTCCAGCGAGTAGCCGTCGTTGAGATTGAACGAGACGGTCACCGCCGGGAACTGGTTCAGCCGCATATGCACCAGCGAGCCGATGCGCTGATGAATGGTGGCGACTGAGGTCAGCCGCACCATGCCGCCGCTGCTGGTTGAAGAAGCGCTGTCAGACGAGCTGCTGTCGGTATCGCTTGAGGTGCCGCTGCTCGTGGAGGTGGTCGAGGACGAAGCGGCAGCCGCCAGCCAGATGTCGTTAAACGAGGCCGGAGACTGCTGATACTGCGGCGCGACCTCCAGCACCACCCGGTACTGATTCGACTGGGTAAAAATGGTGGAGACCAGCCGCTGGCCGAAAGCGTTATACAGCGCGGTATCCACGTCGGCGGCGGTAATGCCGTAACGCGCCGCCGCATCGCGGTTCAGTTCGACCCAGGCGACCTGCCCCTGATCCTGCAAATCGCTGACCACCGAGCTGAACTCCGGCCGTTTTTCCAGCGCGGCCACCAGCTTCGGCGTCCAGGCGACCAGGTTCTCGCTGTCGGCGTCGTCCAGCGAGAACTGATAGCGATCCGGCGTGACCCGATCGTTGACCGTCAGATCCTGCGCGGCCTGCATATAAAGCTGAATGCCCGGCACGCTGCGGGTCGCCTGTTGCAGTTCGGCAATCACCTGGTCGGCCCGCTCGTCGCGCTGGTCAAACGACTTCAGGTTGATTTGCAGCCGCCCGCTGTTCAGGCTGGTATTGTTGCCGTCGATGCCGATAGTGGAAGAAAGACTCGCCACCGCCGGGTTCTTCAGCACGATAGCCGCCAGCTGCTGCTGCCGCTTCGCCATTTCACCAAAAGAAACGTCCTGAGAAGCCACGGTCACGCCCTGGATTAACCCGGTATCCTGCGCCGGGAAAAAGCCTTTGGGAATAACCAGATAGAGCAGCGCGGTCAGCGCCAGCGTCGCCAGCGCCACCAGCAGCGTCAGGCGCTGATGGTTGAGCACTATCGTCAGCAGGCGATCGTAACCGGCCACCAGCTTATCGAAGAACTGGCCGCCCTTGCGGTAAAAGCGGCTCTGCTTCTCTTCCGGGATATGGCGCAGCAGACAGGCGCAAAGCATCGGCGTAAGCGTCAGCGAAACCAGCATGGAAACCAGAATCGACACCGCCAGTGTAATGGCGAACTCGCGAAACAGCCGTCCGACCACGTCGCCCATAAACAGCAGCGGGATCAGCACCGCAATCAGCGAAAAGGTCAGCGAGATAATGGTGAAGCCCAATCTGCGCCGAGCCTTTCAGCGCCGCCTCCATCGGCGTTTCGCCCTGCTCCAGCCGCCTTGAGATATTTTCCACCACTACGATAGCGTCATCAATAACGAAACCGGTGGCGATAGTCAGCGCCATCAGCGACAGGTTATTCAGGCTGAAGCCCGCCAGATACATCACGCCAAAGGTGCCGACCAGCGACAGCGGCACCGCCACGCTCGGGATCAGCGTCGCCGCCACGTTGCGCAGAAACAGAAAGGTCACCATCACCACCAGCGCAATCGACAGCATCAGCTCAAACTGCACGTCGCTGATGGAGGCGCGAATGGTCTGGGTACGGTCGGAGAGGATCTGCACTTTTACCCCGTCCGGCAGCGCGGCCTGGAGCGTCGGCAGCTGCTTTTTAATGTTGTCCACCACCGCAATCACGTTGGCGCCGGGCTGGCGCTGGACGCTAATCACAATCGCCGGGCTGTTGTTGGCCCAGGCCGACTGATAGCTGTTTTCCGCCGCCTCTTCGATATGGGCGATATCCTTCAGCTGCAGCGCCGCGCCGTTCTGATATGTAAGGATCAGGTTGCCGTATTCCTCTGCGGTGCGCAGCTGGTCGTTGGCGTCGATGGTTATCGAATGGTATTTGCCGTCGAAACCGCCTTTCGAGCCGTTGACGTTGCTGTTGCTAATCAGCGTATTGACGTCTTCCAGCGTCAGCCCGTGCGCCGCCAGCGCTTTGGGATCCATCTGCACGCGGATAGCGGGCTGATGGCCGCCCGCCAGCGTCACCATGCCGACGCCGGAGATTTGCGACAGCTTCAGCGCGACGCGGGTGTTGACCAGGTCCTGGACTTTAATCAGCGGCAGCGTATCCGAGCTGGCCGCCAGCGTGATCACCGCCGTATCCGCCGGGTTCACCTTTTTATAGGTTGGCGGATTAGGCAAGTCGGAGGGCAGCAGGCTGTTGGCGGCGTTGATCGCCGCCTGCACTTCCTGCTCCGCCACGTCCAGCGACAGATCCAGCGAGAACTTCAGCGTGATCACCGACGAGCCGCCCGAGCTGCTGGAGGCCATCTGGCTCAGGCCCGCCATCTGCCCCAGCTGCCTTTCCAGCGGCGCGGTAACGCCCGATGCCATCACGTCCGGACTCGCGCCCGGATAGAGCGTGGTGACCTGAATGGTCGGATAATCCACCTGCGGCAGCGCGGAGGTCGAAAGAAACTTATAGGCGAAAACGCCGGAGATCAGCACGCCGATCATCAGCAGGATAGTGGCGACCGGACGCGCGATAAAAATGCGGGACGGATTCATTGCGCTTTCGCTTTGTCGCTGGCGGCCGGAGTTTCATCAGCCGTAACCACAGTGACTTTGCTGCCGTTGCTTAGCCGATCGATGCCTACGGTAACGACCTGCTCGCCCGCCTTCACGCCTTCGGTAATCGCCTGCTGCGTGTCGCCCAGCGTCGGCCCGGTTTTCACCGCGCGGCGCGTAACCGTTTTATCGCTGCCGATCACGTAGACGAAGCTGCCGTCGCTGCTGAGCTGCAACGCCTGCGCCGGGATCACGGTCGCCTGCTTCAGGGTGCCGGTTTGCAGCCGCAGATCCACAAACTGGTTGGGATAGAGCGCCTCGTCCTGATTGTCGAACAGCGCTTTCAGCTCGACCGTGCCGGTAGCGGTGTCGATCTGGTTGCTGATAAACCGCACGCTGCCGGAAGCCAGCGCCTTATCGCCATCCTGATCGAACGCGGTTGCTGGCAGCGTCTGCCCGTTGTGCAGCGCCTTAATCAGCGTGGGAATGTTGCTTTGCGGAACGCTGAAAGTTACGGCGGCGGGCTGCATCTGGGTAATGGTCACCAGGCCGGTGGTGTCGCTGCTCTGCACCATATTGCCTTCGTCAACCAGGCGCAGGCCAACGCGCCCGGAAACCGGCGCGGTGATGCGTGTAAATTCAATATTCAGCTTTGCCGAGGCGATTTGCGCCTGGTCGGCTTTGACCGCCCCGCGATACTGCCCCACCGTGGCGGCCTGCGTATCCAAATCCTGGCGGGCTAAAGAGTCCTGCGCATAGAGCTTGCGGTAGCGCGCCAGCGTCAGCTCCGCGCTTTGCAGCAGCGCCTGGTTCTGGCTGAGATCGCCCTGGTACTGCGCCAGCGTGGCCTCATAGCTGCGTGGATCGATCTGCGCCAGCAGCTGGCCGGCTTCGACCTGCTGCCCTTCCGTAAAGTAAACTTTCATCAGCTGCCCGTCCACGCGGCTGGTAACGGTAACGGTAGCATTAGGGATCACCGTGCCGAGTGCGGTCAGGTAAACCGGCACGTCGGCGGTCGTAACCAGCCCGGCGTGAACCGCTACCGGGCCGGCCATCATCATGCCGGGGCCGCCTGGCCTGCCCGCGCCGCTGCCGTGCGGCCAGAAACGCCAGACCAGCAAAATGGCCAGAATAATAAGAGCGGCAAGGATAAGTTTGCGACGGAAGGGTTTTGCTGTTGTAGAGGTCATGAGGCTCAGTCGGATCAAATAAAACAAAGAAGCGGCAGCATCTCGTCACCGCCAGAAAAAAGCAGGTCATCTGACCCGGCGGTATTATGATTGAGCAGGCTGATTAAATTCCATGCTCAGAACGTAAGGTTTCCGTTAAGGGTGGTTTACAAGTCTCAGCCGTCGAATTCAGACCGCCGCGTTATTGCCATCTGCCGTCAGGGCGTGGGCATTTTAAGGCACGGGCGAAAAAAAAGCTGGCAGCAAGGCCAGCTTCTGTCATTGTCGCGCCGCGATTAAAAGGCGATATCCACGCCGCCGCGGAAGACCGACTCGTCGCCTTTCTCCGCCACGTGCTTGTCCACTCGCAGGAACAGGCGCGCATCTTTCGCTTTGCCTACGTCCAGCCGCATCCCGTACCACTGAGAATCCCTGTCCAGCGTCATGCCCGGAATGGCGAAGCTGTCGCCTTCAGAACCGGTGCCTGTCCAGCGGGCGTTCACATCCAGCGACGGATTGGTAAAGGCGTGCTGGTGCTCGCCGTAGACGGAAAGCAGCGACCACCATTGATCGACCTCAAGCAGAGGCGCGCTCAGGTTAAGGCCGGTGAGGCCAACGGTGCGGCTGTAACGGGCACTGTCGCCTTGCAGTCCCAGCGCGCCGGCCTCATCGTTAAAGCCGCCGGTATAGAGCTGGCTCAGCTTCATGCCGACATAAGGTTGCAGCGTCAGCCTGTCGTCCAGCGACCAGCGGTAGCCGGTTTTGACCAGCGCCTGCCAGCTGTCGTTGCGCGTTTCTGATGAAGATGAACGCACGCCGTTCAGCAGCAGCACGCGATCGAGATCGGTCTCGCCATGCTGATAGCTCAGGTTGCCCTGCCAGAACCATTCCGGCGTTACGGCATACTGTCCATAAAGCATAACGCCCTGCAAACTGTTGGTGCTGTTGCCGCCGCTGCCTTCGTAGCTGGCCCGGATTTCGCTATCGGTGACGGCCGCGCCTACCCGCAGTCCCGGCACGTCGAAACTGCTGTCCACGCCAATCGCCGTAGTGTTGGTGCGGTAGTGGCTGCCCTGATAACCATCCTGCTGCAAATCGCCGTGCAGCGTGCCCGTTTCCGCCCACATGCCGTAAGGCTTTTGCCGCGCCGGATCGAGGCGGTTATTCAGCAGCTGGTTCTGGTAATCCAGGCTGTTGAAGAGAATAGCATTGCCGCTGGCGTGTGCCTGGCCGGAAAGCGAATCCAGCACCGCTTCAGCCGCCGCGCCGCTGCCGATACGCTGGAAAGCCGCCGCATCCTGCAACAGTTCGGTTTGCTGCGCGGAAAGGCCCGACTGCGTCGACAGCCTGTCGGCCGCCTGCAACGCCCGCTCGACGTTGGCGGCGCTTTGCAGCGTTGCTTTGCCGGTCAGTCCCGCCGCCTGGGCCGCCTGAACGGTATTCACTCGCTGAAAATGTCCGGTAACGCTGTTGGCGCTGTAGGCCACCGTGCCTTTCAGGAAGACGCCGGTATCCACGCTGGCGAACTGCCCGCTGATGCCCTGTCCGCTTTCCAGCAGCGATTCGTTGGTCTGCACAATATAGGTATCGGAAGGCAAGGTAACCTGAAGCGCGCCGTTGAGCGTCGCCGGGCCTGCAACCGTCAGCGGCTGAGAGAGCGTTATCCGCAGCGTGCCGTCGGCGCTTTGCTGATAGCTGCCGACCACGCGCAGCCCGCCAGCGGCGGTGGTTACCACCGTGCCCTGGTTGCTCAGATTACCGTTGATCCGGCCCGAGCCTGCCAGCAGCCCGCTGCCCGTTACGCGCACGTCGCTGGCGACGCTGCCGTCGATAAACAGACTGTTGCTTTCCACCCGTGTTGCGCCGGTGTAGGTGTTATTGCCGCTCAGCGTCAGGCTGCCGCCCGCGTTGCTGGCGCCGCTGACAATCAGGCCGCCGCTGCCGCTGATATCGTTGGCAAACACGTAGCTGCCGTAGGTCAGCGCGGCGGTAAAGTCATCGCCATAAAACATCCCCGGGCCTCGTAACGCCTTATCGACATTCACATTTCCCCAGCCGAAGGTGTTGTTATAGGGCCGCCCGTTGGCGGTGTCCTGGCTGACGCCCGCCACGGCATCGCTGTGGTAATCCGCCGTCGTCAGCAAAGTTTGCTGAAGGTTGTAGCCGGTCATCCACGGAAACTGCGCCGACACACGGGATGCCGCGCCGGTCACGCGAGGTGCGGCGAAAGAAGTGCCGTATTTGCGACCCAGCGTGCCGTTGTCCTGCAGGTAATCCGCATAGCCGGGCGCGGCCAGACACCAGGCGGCGACATCGCCACAGGCGTCAAACACAAACAGCTCCGGCGGACGGCTGCCCTGCGCCACGGTATAGCCAGGCACATAGCCGGTCACGGCGATCAGCCCTTTTTGCAGGCTGGGGTCATTGTAGATTAAAGGGATCTGCGCGTTCGGCGAAGGCGTGGACGTCCCGTTGTTGCCGGTCACCACTACGCCCAACGCGTTAGCGCTGACGATGCTGCTCAGGCTGTCACGCAGCAGATCGTAACGCCCGCTGGTTCTGGCGCTTTGCTGCTGTGCCGTGGTAGCCAGCCGCTCGCCGGAAGCATAAGACATGTTAATTATTTTTACGCCGTTATTGAGCAGCCCGCTGATAGCCTTTTGCGTATCCTGGTAATAAAAAAGGTTATTACTGGAAGCCTGCGCTATCCATAAATCGCTGTCCGGCGCCACGCCGCCGGCAAACGCCCCGCTGGCCAGGCCGGCCGCCGTCAGCGCCACCAACGTGCCGTGCCCTGCCTGACCGTTATTATCGTTCAGGGTCTGGCTGCCGCCGGAAAGATAAGAGGCGAAATGGACATTGTCGTAGTTGATGTCAGAACGACCGGCCGCCAGGCCCGAATCGACAATACCGACTTTAACCTTGCCGTAGGTAACGACTGGCGAAACCGGCATCGGCTCTGGGGTTGGCGCCGAATCGGTAGTCGGCGTCGTCTCGGCTACGGGTTCGGTTGTCGGCGTTGGCGTCGGCGTCGGCGTTGGCGTTGGCGCGGGATTGTTTACAGGCGCCGGCGCCATGTTCAGCGTTTCGCCACCACCACCGCCGCCGCCACCACCACCACCACATCCGACAAGTAATAACGTACTGATTAAAACGGCCAGCACCGATAGCTGAGAAGGTGCCGGAAAGTCAGGAGTCGATCTGATAATGTGCACGAATGTCCTCTTGGATCGTATGAAAGTAGAGCCATCCATGCTTTGATATAAACAGTTTAGATCTTATCTGGAGATATAACAGATATTGATATTTTAATAGATCACACAATTTCCAATTGTCAGAATAGCTGATGTTTAACAGAGGTATTTGTGCGTTAAAGCCGGAGCGGATGACGGGAGGCTAAGATAAAAAAAGCCCACGCGCTGGCGTGGGCTTCTTGTTGACGGCGGCCTCAGGTATTGGACAGTATCAGGTGCCGCTGTGCTTGGAGTAGAGCGCGTCCGGTGCCACGTTCATATGCTTGAGCACGGGGCCGATAATATTGCCGAAGACCGGCGCGGCGACCGAGCCGCCAAAGTGATCCCCTGCCGTCGGGTGGTTGATCATAATCACCAGCGCGACCTGAGGATTACTGGCTGGCGCTACGCCCGCGGTATAGTTGATATAGCCGCCGTCATATTTACCGCTCGAGCCCATTTTTTCGGCCGTTCCCGTTTTAATTGCCAGTCGATAGCCCGGCACCGCCGCGCGCACGCCGCTGCCGCCGGGCAGCGCGTCGCTTTCCATCATATGGACCACCGAGCGCACGATATCTTCGTCTGCTACCCGCGTGCCGATCACGGGCGGCGTCACTTTGGTAATCGAAAGCGGACGATAAACGCCGAAAGATCCCAGCGTGGCGTATTCACGCGCTATTTGCAGCGGCGTGACGCGCAGACCATAGCCAAAGGAGAAAGTGGCCCGTTCGATATCGGCCCAGCGTTCACGGTGCAGCGGGAAGTAGCCTACGCTTTCGCCGGTCAGCCCCAGGCCGGTGGGTTTCCCCAGGCCAAAAGAGTGGAAGGTGTTGACCAGCACTTCAGCGGGCATCGCCAGCGCGATATGCGATACGCCGATATCGCTCGATTTTTGCAGGATGCCGGTCATGGTCAGTCGCGGCCAGTGGCCCACGTCGCGGATCAGGTGGCCGTTAACGCGATAAGGCGTGGTATCCAGCACGGAATCCGGGCGCACCAGCTTGCGCGCCAGCCCTTCCATCACCACCAGCGGTTTTACCGTTGAGCCGGGTTCATAGCTGTCGTTAATGGCCGCATTACGCATCTGGTCAGGCGAAACGTTGCTGAAATTATTGGGATTATAGGAAGGATAAGACGCCATCCCCAGAATTTCGCCGGTATCGACTTTAACCAGCACCGCCGCGCCGGAATCGGCTTTGTTCAGCAGTATGCCATCGCGCAGCTTAGTGTACAGGGTGTACTGATCGAATTTATCGATGCTGAGCTGCACCGTCGGCGGCTGGCGAGGCGGCTCATAGTTAATCATGGCGATAATATTGCCGTGGGCATCCTGACGATATTTCTCTACGCCTGCCGTGCCCTGCAACACCTTATCAAAACCTTTTTCCAGCCCGTTCAGGCCGCTATTGTCCGCGCCGACAATGCCGAGCAGCGGCGCAGTCGCCTCGCTCATCGGATAGAAGCGGCTGTCGTCATAGACGGTGGAAATGCCGGAAAGATGCAGTTTGGCGATATCTTTAGCGATACCCAGCTCGATTTTATGGCCCAGGTAAAGAAAGCGACGGTTGGGATTGGCTTTGATCTGCCGGGCGATCTCTTCAGGTCGCTGATCCAAAGCGTTAGCCAGATATTCCCATTTCGCGCTGGTAAAATCGGGATTGGCTTCCAGCACGCGCTGCGGATCGGCAATAATATCGCGCGAGGGCACGCTCAGCGCCAGCGCTTCGCCGTTACGATCCAACAGCGTGCCGCGATTAGTCGGAATAGTGACCGTGCGCAGCGAGCGCTCATCCGCCTGTTTTTCCAGCATAGGATGATTAATCAGCTGCAAATCCCCTACCCAGAGCAACAGCAGCAGCATGGAAACGAACACGCCAAGACAAATCAGGCGAAAGCGAACGGGATGAAACGGCTCCTGGTCTTTAGCCAGTGATTTCTTTAAGCGGGGCATGGCTCTTCTGTCGGCGAATAGCGGATAACTGACCGGGAGTTATACAAAAAATGCAGGGGTGATAACAGGAAAACTGTGTTTCAGATCGTGATTATTGCCGTGCGGTTTAGCAAAAGCGTCAGGTAAAAAAAACCTGCGCATCTGCGCAGGTCGGTGAAACAAAGTTATTTTGATGTTCACCCATCAATACCTCTGGGACATAAACTGTAGCAACCGGGCCAGCCTGCTCGCCAGCCCACATTCGCAACAGTTACCCGCAAAATGTAACCAGCCATGTGATTTCTATGTGTTTTTGCAACGTTAGTGGGTTGCTGAAAGCTACATCCCGCCTTAGCGGGATGACTGCCGGACTCAGGAAGGAAAGAGAATTTTCAGGATAGCTGGCAGAGTGGGTATGATCTGGGCAAAAATCACGACGCTGACGCACCAAAAAATAATTGCGTTTTTTGCATCGCTAATTGCCACGTTCAACTTGCGAACCTCTTCTAAAGGGGGGCTGTTATCCCCTTTCAGTTCGTCTCTGAAAACGCCGGGATCCTGCTTTGTCACATAGTTCGATTTGATGACGGCAATATCAATCCGAATGCCCGCCACGTCTTCTTCCAGCTTCCTTACACGACCACGCATATTTCCCCCTCTGCCGCCGCTGTTTTCCTGGTAGCCGGAAAGCGACACCGCATCCATTTCAGTTCCATACATAATTTATCCCTCCCTGATAGCTATGTCATGGCTATTTTTTAGCCAGGCGGCGGACAACCGGATGATAATCCCTTGAAGGCTTTCAAAACTGCCATCCATCCCGGGACAGCAGAAACGATCTTTACGGTTTTTATCTGTATTGCCCGGTCTGTCAGCAGGCTAATTTTTAATCTTTTTCACTCCATTATCAACGATTATTGGCACTATCAGAGTGGTGTCCGTTTTGTTGCTGGCATCAGACTTCCGTCGCCTTGCGGATCTCTACCAGGCAGCTCATGGCGTTTGGCCCCTGCGTCAGCGACGAGGTGCCGATATCCAGCGTCAGCACGTTGGGATTGCCCGCCTGGTCATACGGCAGCCAGGCTTTGCCAAAACCCGGGTCGAACCAGGCGCCGGTGGCGATCAGCACCACGCTGCGGCTGACGCCGTCCGTAAGCCTGACGCCAGCCAGCATCCGCCCGCGATCGTTGCTGACCTCAATGGTGTCGCCATCGGCAATCCCGCGCGTTTCGGCATCTTCCGGATGCATCCACAGCGTTTCCCTTCCGGCCGTTTTGTTAGCCTGCACCGTCGGCGTCGCATCCATCTGGCTGTGCAGACGATCGCCAGGCTGCATGGAGATCATATGCAGCGGGAAGCGCTGGCGGATTTCCGCTCCCAGCCACTCCTGCGGCGGCTGCCATTCCGGATGCGGCGCAAAATCCACCAGGCCAAAGCCCGCAATGGTTTCGCTGAACAGCTCAATTTTGCCGCTGGCGGTCTGGATCGGGTTTTGCTGCGGATCCCGGCGAAAATCCTCCATAAAAATAAACGGCTTGTCGCCTTCTGGCACCTCCACGTAGCCCCGTTCCCAGAAAGTCTGGAAATCCGGCCAGTCGACGCCCCGACGCTGGTGCGCCACCCCGCACTGCTGGTAAAGGTGCTCAATCCACTGCGCTTCGTTCCGGTTTTCGGTAAAAGCGTCGCGATAGCCCAGGCGCTCCGCCAGATCGGCAAAAATATCAAAGTCGTTACGCGCCTGATGCTGCGGTTCGATCGCCTGATGCATAGCCAGCACAAAGCGGTCGCGGGACGAGCCGCCGATATCGTTGCGCTCCAGCGAGGTGGTCACCGGCAGCACGATATCCGCCATCTGCGCCGCAGGCGTCCAGACGATATCCTGCACGATAACCGTTTCCGGCTTCTGCCAGCCCTCGACCAGCCGGTTAAGCTGCTGATGATGATGAAACGGATTGCCGCCCGCCCAGTGGATCAGCTGAATATCGGGATAAGTATGGGTTTGGCCCTGGAAAGCGTATGGCTCGCCCGGATGCAGCAGCATATCGCTGATGCGCGCTACCGGGATCGCCTGGTCGGCAATGGGATTGACGCCGGTTGACATCATCGGTGCCGGCCCGTCAATGCGCGGGTTGCCCACGCTGTTCATGGAACCATGTCCAAAAGAGAACCCGGCGCCCGGCAGGCCCGGCTGGCCCAGCATCGACGAGAGCGCGATCATCATCCAGTAAGGCTGTTCGCCGCGATGGGCGCGCTGCACGGAATAAGAACTGGTCATAAAACTGCGTTTGCCGATCAGCTGTCTGGCCAACAGTTCAATGCGCGCAGCCGGAATACCGGTGATCTCGCTGGCCCAGCGCGGGGTTTTTGCCACCCCGTCGCTGTCGCCCAGCAGATAGCCACGCAGCTGCGGATAGCCAACGCAGTGCGAAGCCAGAAAAGTGCGATCCGCCGCGCCCAGCCGCTCCACTTCGTACCCCAGCGCCAGCATCAGCGCCACGTCGGTATTAGGTCGGATCGGGATCCATTCGGCGTTAACAAATTCCGGGCAGTCATCCCGCATCGGGCTGATGTTGATCACCGGCGTGCCTTTGGCCGCCAGTTCAAGCAGCGCCGGTTTCAGGCTGTGCTCCCCTGCGCCGCCGGAGGCAACCTGGCCATTTTTCAGCGCCAGTCCGCCAAAGGCGACAAAAATTTCGCAATGTTCTACCACGCTCGGCCAGTCGGTAACGCGACCGGTCAACGGCATATAGGTGCCGATGATATAGGGCAGGAAAAACTGCGCGGCACCCCAGCTGTAGTTGCCCAGCTGATCGACGCCGCCGCCGCCGGTAAAGTAGAAGCGACGGATCAGCGTGCGGGCATGGTTAACGCGCCCCGCCGAAGACCAGCCGTAAGAACCGTTAAAAATACCGGCGGCGCCGTAGCGATCGCGCACCCGACGGTTTTCTTCCGCCACTAAATCCAGCGCTGTTTCCCAGTCCACCGCCACAAAATCTTCCCGTCCCCGCAGCGTACGGTCGCTTTTCTCGCGCGATTTAAGCCAGGAGCGGCGCACCATCGGCTGACGAATGCGCCGGTCGGAATAGACCAGCTCGGGAATAGTGTTAAGCATTGGCGACGGATCGCGATCGGCGAAAAAGGGTTCGCAGCGCTGCAGTTTGCCGTTTTCGACAACGGCGGTAAAGGCGCCCCAGTGGGCGAGATGCGGCACTTTTTTTAGAGTCATGGCAGGCAGTCCGGCTGGTGTTCGTGTCAGCCTACAGGCTACCATTTTTCCGGTGCGTTTCAGCAAACTTCTGTGCGGCCGATATGCGGTGGTAAAAGCCCGCTGACCCGGTGCCTGATGCGCTAAAAGCACATTACTGAAGCTGCTCTTTGCAAATGCCTGGGCTGGCGTACTTGTGCGCGGGAAGCGGCAAAGCGTTAAGGGAAAGACGGCCCGGTAAAAGGATCCGCCGATAATACCTCGCCTTTTTCATCGGCTTTGCGACATTCGCAGCATTCTGCCTGCTTGAAGTAGCTGGCAATTTCCGCAACACTGGAGCCATGTAAACGTTTACCCTGGAAGGCTTTGTCACTATGGCTACCATTAAGGATGTCGCCAGGCTGGCGGGTGTGTCCGTCGCTACGGTCTCTCGCGTAATTAATAATTCGCCTAAAGCCAGCGACGCTTCTCGCCAGGCCGTTAACAGCGCAATGGAAGAGTTGCAGTATCATCCCAACGCTAACGCGCGCGCGCTGGCGCAGCAGTCAACGGAAACCATGGGGCTGGTCGTCGGCGACGTTTCCGATCCCTTTTTCGGCGCGCTGGTTAAGGCGGTCGAGCAGGTCGCCTACGGTACCGGCAACTTTTTGCTGATTGGCAACGGTTATCACAATGAGCAAAAAGAGCGCCAGGCGATTGAACAGCTGATCCGGCACCGCTGCGGCGCGCTGGTGGTGCATACAAAAAAAATCCCGGACGCCGACCTGATCCCTCTGATGAAGCAGATCCCCGGCATGGTATTGATTAACCGTGCGCTGCCGGGTTTTGAAAAGCGCTGCATTGCGCTGGACGATCGCTACGGCTCGTGGCTGGCAACGCGCCATCTAATCCAACAGGGCCATCAGAACATCGCTTTTATCTGCTCAAACCACCCTATTTCCGATGCGGACGAGCGGCTGCAGGGCTATTACGACGCGCTGAAGGAGCACAATCTGCCGGGCAGCGATCGCCTGGTCGCGTTTGGCGAACCGGATGAGATCGGCGGCGAACAGGCGATGACGGAGCTGCTGGGGCGCGGCAAGGCCTTTAGCGCCGTAGCCTGCTATAACGATTCAATGGCGGCGGGCGCGCTGGCGGTACTCAGCGATAACGGCGTGCGGGTGCCGGAAGAGATGTCGCTGATTGGTTTTGATGATGTGCTGGTATCGCGCTATGTCCGCCCGAGACTGACCACGGTGCGCTACCCTATCGTCACCATGGCGCAGCAGGCAGCGGAGCTGGCGTTAGCGCTGGCTAATAACCAGCCGCTGCCGGAGGTGACCAATCTGTTCAGTCCGACGCTGGTGCGCCGCCATTCGGTCGGCTCGCCGGACTGATGCTTACGTCTCCAGCGCCAGCAGCTCCTGAACGGTCTGCGCGCGGCGGATCTGGCGCGGCTGGCCGTTTTCAAACAGCACTTCCGGCAGCAGCGGGCGGCTGTTGTAGTTAGAGGACATCGACGCGCCGTAAGCGCCGGTATCATGAAATATCAGATAGTCGCCCGGCCTGACGTGCGGCAGCGCGCGGGTTTCGACTTTGCCGCCTTCCTGCTGGGTGAAAACGTCGCCGGATTCGCACAGCGGCCCCGCCACCACGGTGTCAATCGTCCGGCTCTCTTGCAGATCGCGTCCGTCTCCGGCAATGGCGGAGATATGATGATAGCTGCCATACATCGCCGGGCGCATCAGATCGTTAAAACCGGCGTCCACCAGCACGAAGTGGCGGCTGCCCATCTGTTTAACGGCGCGCACTTCAGACACCAGCACGCCAGATTCCGCCACCAGAAAGCGTCCCGGTTCAATTTCCAGCTTCACCGCATGGCCTAAATGCTGCGCCACTCGCTGGCGCGCCGCATCCCACAGCCCAAAGTAGTGAGCGGTATCGATCGCTTCTTCGCCAAAACGGTAAGGAATGGAAAGCCCGCCGCCGGCTGAGATCGCCTCCACATCCTGTCCGAAGTCGATAACCAGCCTGACCATCGCGTCGCAAACCTGCTCCAGATGACCATAATCCACGCCCGACCCAATATGCATATGGATGCCGACCAGCTGCAGCCGATGCTGCCGGATAGCGGCCAGCGCCAGCTCAAGATCGCCGTGCCAGATCCCGTGCTTGCTGTTTTCACCGCCGGTATTGGTTTTCTGGCTGTGGCCGTGACCAAACCCCGGATTAACGCGCAGCCAAACCTTATGGCCCGGCGACACTTCGCCCAGCTGATGCAGCATATCAACCGAACCGGCATTCACCGGGATCGCAAGCTCTGCCAGACGGGCAAGCGTAGGCGCATCCAGCAGATCGGCCGTAAAGACGATCTCTTCCCCGCCGGGCTGAAAGCCTGCCGCCAGCGCGCGCTCCACTTCTCCCAGCGAAACCGAATCAACGCGAACGCCCGCTGCGCGCATCAGCTTAAGGATATGAACGTTAGAGCAGGCTTTTTGCGCAAAACGCACTACGTCAAACTGTTGCAGCTGCGCGATACGGTCGGCAATGACATCGGCATCATAAGCCCAGACGGGGCCGCCATACTGGCGCGCCAGCTGGAGCAAATTGTCACGGTTCAGAGCGGTTTCAGTGGTGTTCAGCGGGCGTGGCATCGGGCTTTCTCCTGTCAGTAATAGCGTTATTACGCCATAGCGACAGCGGGATGAAAAATATCTGTTTTAGCGAAGTCTATTCATTCATGATATGAATTAGTCTTTTTGCGGGGGTTTTTATGGCTGGCATCACGCTGCGGCATATCGAAATTTTTCATGCGGTTGTTACCACCGGCAATCTGACCGAAGCGGCGGTCATGCTGCATACCTCGCAGCCCACGGTCAGCCGCGAGCTGGCCAGGCTGGAAAAGCTGACCGGCCTGAAGCTGTTCGATCGCATCCGGGGCCGTCTGCACCCTACCGTTCAGGGACTGAAGCTGTTTGAGGAAGTGCAGCGGTCCTGGTACGGTCTGGACAGGATTATCAACGCGGCCGAAAGCCTGCGCCAGTTTCGCCAGGGCGAGCTGTCTGTGGCCTGTCTGCCCGTGTTTTCCCAGTCGCTGCTTCCCCTGCTCTGCCAGCCCTTTTTGCAGCGTTATCCCGACGTCAGTTTGAATATCATTCCGCAGGAGTCGCCGCTGCTGGAAGAGTGGCTGTCGGCGCAGCGTTACGATTTAGGCTTAACGGAAACCGGCCAGACGCCGGCCGGCACGGAACGCAGCGTAATCTTTACCGGTAATGAGGTTTGCGTGCTGCCGCAGGACGACGCGCTGGCGGAAAAAAGCTGCCTGACGCCGCAGGATTTCGCCGGGAGAAACTTTATCAGCCTGTCGCAAACGGACAGCTATCGTCAGTTACTGGATCAGCTATTCAGCGAGCAGGGCGTTCAGCGCAGAATGGTGATGGAGACGCACAGCGCGGCCTCGGTTTGTGCGATGGTAAGAGCGGGCGTGGGCGTTTCGATAGTCAATCCGCTCACGGCGCTGGACTATGCGGGCAACGGCGTGGCAATCCGCCGCTTCAGCATTGCGGTGCCTTTTACCGTCAGCCTGATCCGGCCGCAGCACCGCCCCGGCTCGGCGCTGGTTGACGCGTTCAGTCTGCATCTGCGCGAGCATAGCAGCCTGTTCAACCAGCGCCTCGCGGCATTACTGGCTTAAGCGCGCGCCGCCTGCTGCTGGCCGCGCGGGCGGCGGAAGGTCAGCAGGCAAATCAGCAGGCCCATAACGGCCAGTACGGCCGCCGCAACCGGCACGGAAGTCAGCCCGTAACCGCCGTCAATCACTGCACCGCCCGCCCATGCGCCAAACGCGTTGCCGACGTTAAACGCAGAGATATTCAGCGTAGACACAAGGTTCGGCGCCTCTTTGCCGTGGCGAACCACGTTGATTTGCAGTCCCGGCACGGTAGAGAACGTTGCCATCGCCCATAAAAACAGGGTGATTTCCGCCAGCCACAGCGCATGGCTGGTCCAGCTAAAGGCGAGCGAAAACAGCGCGATCAGCGAGAAGCTGAGGATCAGGCTAAAAGAGACTTTCCAGTCGGCCAGCCTGCCGCCCAGGATATTGCCGACGGTCAGGCCGCCGCCGATTAAAAACAGCGTCCAGCTGACGCCTTTGTTGCTGATGCCGGTAACCTGGAGCAGCAGCGGCGCAATATAGCTGAACAGCGCAAACATGGCGGCGGCGAAAAACACCGTCATCAGCAGCGACAGCCACAGCTTGCCGTTAGCCAGCGCGCTGACCTCGCTGGCCAGATGTACCGGCTTTTCGTTGCGGTTGGTGGGCAGGCTGACAATCAGCGCAATAAAGGCCAGCACGCCAATCACCGCCACGCCCCAGAAGGTGGCGCGCCAGCCAAACAGCTGGCCAAACCAGGTACCCAACGGCACGCCCAGCACGTTAGCCAGCGTTAAGCCGGTAAACATCAGCGCCACGGCGGAAGCCTGCTTGTCGGGCGCGACCAGGCTGGCGGCTACCACGGCGCCAATGCCGAAAAATGCGCCGTGGCAAAGCGCGGTGATCACCCGTGCCATCATCAACAGGTTGTAGCTGTAAGCCAGCGCGCAAAGCACGTTGCCGACAATAAAGATCGACATCAGTAAAATCAGCGTTTTTTTACGCGGCAGCTTAGCCGTGAGCAGCGCCATAATCGGTGCGCCGATCGCCACGCCCAGCGCATAGCCGCTGATTAACCAGCCCGCCGAAGGGATCGTTACGCCGAGATCGCCTGCCACTTCCGGCAGCAGGCCCATAATAACGAATTCCGTGGTGCCTATAGCAAAGGCGCTCAGCGCCAGCGCCAGTAAAGAAACGGGCATCTCATCTTCTCCAGAAAAAATTATCTTTCCGCCGACAGCGGTCGACAGGCAAAAAAAGGGCGGGGAAAGTATTACAGAATGTGAATTTTGATCTACATCACATCAGAGATTAAAGCACAGCTCATCAGGGACTTATACCCCTTCTCAGGCAACAATCTCTTGCCTGAAAGGCAATAATCGCCGCCGACTGACCGTCAGATCCACCGATTTTAGCCTTTCCGGCGCGTTTTTGGGCCTCGCGGTTTGTCTATACTTGAGGAAAATACGCCGCTACTTTAGTAAATAATGGTCGTGTTTTGCGCGCATTGAGACGGTAATCATTACGGAAAATTATCAATTATCTGATAATCATTTGACGCGGAGTGAGGTTAAATAGGTAAAGTTTTCCGAGTGTTGGCCGATACCTCGATGATGGATGCAACGGGCGTTTATTGAGCTGTGCTTGATCGATTCATTACCGAGGAGCAAAGATGCGACTGGCTATTTGCCTGCTGACGCTGAGTATCACCGGGTGCTCAGTAGGAAAATATGAGTACAGCAGCGAAGCAGAGAAGCGTGTGGATATGACCGTTACCGGCATTCCGACCATTCTGGGCGTGGGCACGCTGGGCACCACTATTCCGCTGACCGCCGATTACAGCCTGACGGCGGCGCACGTGGCGAAATATTCGCTTTATCGCGTTAAGTCGCGCCATCCTGAATGCGACCTGGCGGTGGTTTACCATAAAAACGGCAACGTTCCCGCGCCGCGCTTCCGTAACGGCTTTATGGGCGACAAAATCAATCTGTATGGCTACAGCTTTATCTCTGCCATGCCGGTGGCCTCAACCGGCACCAATCTGGTGAATACCGGCCTGAAGAACGACTGGAACAAGCTGAGCTGCGTTGTGGTGGCTTCCGACGCGGGCGTGGTGCAGGGCATGTCCGGCGGCGCAGTCTATAACGCGTCCGATGACTCTGTGGCAGGCGTTATCGTCGGCTATTCCAACCGCATTAACGATATTAAAACCGGTAAAACGCTGTATAAAAACGTATCGCTGTACGTGCCCTACGCGCGCTTTAAGGATTGGCTCGACGAGGCGATAAAATCGTAACGGCATGGCGGCTTACTCCGCTGGCAGCAGGAGCTTATCGCTATTTCGACATGAAGAGCGATGGTGGTCAAAGAGCGGCACCGGACGCGCTGCTGGTTCCGGTAACAAACCGGTTTTGCGCAGGCAAACATTACGTACTTTATTCCAGCGCAGGCTTTAGCCTAGCGAAGAGCAAAATCCGTCACTTTGATGGGGACTTCCCGGAACCGTTCAGGCCATCGCCAGCTCTCGCCTGAAATCAGCCATAAAAAAGGGGCGACAAGTCGCCCCTTAATTCCACAGCCGTTGCTTATTTTCCTGACGGACGCAGCGCCGGGAACAGGATCACGTCGCGAATGGTGTGGCTGTTGGTAAACAGCATCACCATACGGTCGATACCAATGCCCAGGCCTGCGGTTGGCGGCAGGCCGTGCTCCAGCGCCGTTACGTAGTCTTCGTCGTAGAACATCGCTTCGTCGTCGCCCGCATCCTTGGCGTTAACCTGCTGCAGGAAGCGTTCAGCCTGATCCTGCGCGTCGTTCAGCTCGGAGAAGCCGTTACCGATTTCACGGCCGCCGATAAAGAACTCGAAGCGGTCGGTGATTTCCGGGTTAACGTCGTTGCGGCGAGCCAGCGGCGACACTTCTGCCGGATATTCAGTGATAAAGGTCGGCTGGATCAGATGGCTTTCCGCCGTCTCTTCGAAGATTTCCGTTACCACGCGGCCCAGACCCCAGCTCTTCTCAACCTTGATGCCCAGCGACTGCGCGATAGCGCAGGCTTTGTCAAAATCATCCAGGTCGGCCAGATCGGTTTCCGGACGGTATTTCTGAATGGCTTCTTTCATCGTCAGTTTGTCGAACGGCTTGCCGAAGTCGAACTCCTGATCGCCGTAAGGCACTACCGTGGTGCCCAGCACGTCCTGCGCCAGCGTACGGAACAGGCTTTCGGTCAGTTCGATCAGATCCTTGTAGTCCGCATAGGCCATATAGAGTTCCATCATGGTGAACTCTGGGTTATGGCGCGGCGAGATCCCTTCGTTACGGAAGTTACGGTTGATCTCGAAGACGCGATCGAAGCCGCCGACCACCAGACGCTTCAGGTAAAGCTCGGGCGCGATGCGCAGATACATGTCAATATCCAGCGCGTTATGATGGGTGATAAACGGACGGGCAGACGCGCCGCCGGGGATCACCTGCATCATTGGCGTTTCCACTTCCATAAAGTCGCGGCCGACCATAAAGCTACGGATGCCCGCCATGATCTGCGAACGAATTTTAAAGGTTTTGCGCGAGTCGTCGTTGGAGATCAGATCCAGATAGCGCTGGCGATAGCGGGTTTCCTGATCGGCCAGGCCGTGGAACTTATCCGGCAGCGGGCGCAGCGCTTTGGTCAGCAGACGCAGTTCGCTACAGTGGATAGAGAGCTCGCCGGTTTTGGTTTTAAACAGCTTGCCGCGAGCGCCGACGATATCGCCGAGATCCCACTTTTTAAACTGTTCGTTGTAAATGCCTTCCGCCAGATCGTCGCGAGAAACATACAGCTGGATGCGGCCACCTACGTCCTGCAGCGTAACAAAGGATGCCTTGCCCATAATACGGCGCGTCATCATTCGTCCCGCCACGCTGACTTCTACGCCCAGCGCTTCCAGCTCTTCATTCTCTTTCGCGTCATATTCTGCGTGCAGCTTGTCGGAAAGGCTGTCGCGACGGAAATCGTTGGGAAATGCCACGCCGTTCTCACGCAGCGCGCTCAGCTTTTCGCGACGCGCTTTCAGTTCATTATTCAGCTCAAGTGCGGCGTCGGCGCCCTGCGGTTGTTGTTCTGACATGTCAGTTCCTTATAGCCCTGCTTTCAAACTTGCTTCAATAAATCGGTCCAGATCGCCGTCCAGCACCGCCTGAGTATTACGGGTTTCCACGCCGGTGCGCAGATCCTTGATGCGTGAATCGTCCAGCACGTAGGAGCGGATCTGGCTGCCCCAGCCGATATCGGATTTGTTATCTTCCAGCGACTGTTTCTCAGCGTTTTTCTTCTGCATTTCCAGCTCGTACAGCTTCGCCTTCATCTGCTTCATCGCCTGGTCTTTGTTCTTATGCTGAGAACGGTCGTTCTGGCACTGGGTCACCGTACCGGTTGGAATATGGGTGATACGCACCGCCGATTCCGTACGGTTAACGTGCTGACCACCGGCGCCGGAAGCGCGGTAAACGTCAATACGCAGGTCGGCCGGGTTGATCTCGATATCGATATCGTCATCCACTTCCGGGTAGACAAACGCGGAGCTGAAAGAGGTATGACGACGACCGCCGGAGTCGAACGGGCTTTTACGCACCAGACGATGCACGCCGGTTTCGGTACGCAGCCAGCCGAAAGCGTAATCGCCGCTGATGCGCAGCGTGGCGGATTTAGTACCGGCTACTTCGCCTTCGGACTCTTCGATCACTTCCGTTTTAAAGCCTTTCGCTTCGGCCCAGCGCAGGTACATACGCACCAGCATACTGGCCCAGTCCTGCGCTTCCGTACCGCCGGAGCCGGCCTGAATATCGATATAGCAGTCCGCGCCGTCGTATTCGCCGGAGAACATGCGGCGGAACTCCAGATCGGC
The DNA here is from genome assembly GCF_054057575.1 of Erwinia sp. TECH1. NCBI lineage: Bacteria > Pseudomonadati > Pseudomonadota > Gammaproteobacteria > Enterobacterales > Erwiniaceae > Erwinia > Erwinia sp. TECH1. The sequence continues at coordinate 3,881,831 of NZ_JBSRZK010000001.1, forward strand.
GAGCTTTTTATCCAGCCCGTCCAGCTCGGCAACCGCTTCGTTGAAGGTTTCTTCGTCGTCCGCTTCTACCGCCAGCTCCAGCAGGCCGGCAACATCTTCCAGCCCCTGGCTCAGCTGATCCAGCGTTTCTACTACCGCTTCCAGCGCGGAACGCTCTTTGCCCAGCGCCTGCGCGCGTTCAGGCTCGTTCCAGACGTCCGGCTGTTCCAGCTCGGCGTTAACTTCTTCTAAGCGCTCTTTCTTGGCATCGTAGTCAAAGATACCCCCTGAGAACGCTGCTGCGCTCAGTGAGATCCTGAATTCGGTTCTTTACCGGATTAATTTCAAACATGATTTAGATCTTCAAAAGTCTGCAATGTAACTACGCAGTTTAAACGAATTTGCGGGGAGTTTGTAGCGTTAGCGCGGCAGCAGTTTACCGCAGCCAATCCCTTAGTCGGAAGGCGCACCGGCGCTGGTTACGCTTGTTGACGCTTAACCGGCAGAAGCTGGGGGCTCGGGCGGATATTCTGCCACTAACGAAGCCAGAGGAATGTTAAACATCTTATGCAGCCTGCGGATCATCGGCAGCGTCAGCGTTCGTTTATAATTCAGCACCTCATAAACGCGATTTTTGAGACCGATTGCCGGCACCAGATCGTTGGCGGTCATTCCCATTTGCTCCATGCGAAATTTAATGGCCGCGACTGGATCCGGCGCTTCAATGGGATAATGCTCCTGCTCATATTTTTCTATAAGCAAAATAGTTACTTCCAGAAAATCTGCCGCCTCTGAGCCGGGTTCAGGTTCATTATCAAAAAGCGGCGAAACCGCAGCCAGCGCATAGTGATAATCTTCTTCAGTGCGAATAGGTTTGATTTGATACTTTGTCATAGCTCCACCGTCTTAGCGTCAATGTCGTTATATTGGGCGTGGGTTCCAACAAACTTCACGTATACCGCCTGAAAGCGGTAAGCCACAGCGGCTATTAACCGATAGTCGTTACCCTTTATCTCGAATATCACCCGGTTTTTCGCCACAAAATCGGCTGACGGATAGCGCCTCTTCATATCCTGTGGCGTCCGCCAGGTCGCTTTTCTGACTTCATCAACCCAGGCCTTAAGCGGTTGCTCAGCCTGATTGTGGAGGGTCCAGAATTCCCGTAATGGCGCTACCGCGATAATCTTCATGTCCCCTCCCTGGGTAAACATTCGCCTTGACTATACCAGTCCCATTTTGGGACTGCAAGATAATGAAAAGCGCTTACTTATTACGCTATCCCTCTGCCATGACAAATCACAACCTCTTCCTGACTGAGTAAGACTTGCCTGTTCAGGCTACAGCGGCCAGAGATGCTCGATAATCAGCTGCACGCTGCGGTTGCCGCGAAACTCGTTGATATCCAGCTTGTAGGCCAGCTCTACCTGCTTCACGCTGGGATCGGGCCAGAGCGCGGTATCAATATTGAAAGCGATACCGTCCAGCAGCGGCCCGCCGCCCAGCGGCTCCAGCATGACCTTCAGATGACGCTCGCCCACCAGCCGCTGCTGGATCAGCTTAAATTTGCCGTCAAACTGCGGTTCGGGAAACGCCTGCCCCCATGGCCCGGCTTCACGCAGCAGCTCTGCGGTGGGCAACGTCAGCTCCTGCGCCATCAGCTGGCCGTCTGACCAGACCACGCCCTGCAAAGACTCTTCGCTGAGCCATTCGCCGATTAGCTCGCCAAAGCGCTGGCGGAATTCATCGAACTTTTCCGCCTCCAGCGACAGGCCCGCCGCCATCGCGTGGCCGCCAAACTTGATAATCAGGCCGGGATAGAGCGTATCCAGCCGCTCAAGCGCGTCACGCATATGCAGCCCGCTGATGGAGCGTCCCGACCCTTTCAGCGTGCCGTCACCGGCGGGCGCAAAGGCGATAACCGGACGGTGAAAGCGCTCTTTCAGCCGCGAAGCCAGGATGCCGACCACGCCCTGGTGCCATTCCGGATGGTACATGGCGATACCAAGCGGCAGCGCTTCGCTGCTGCGCTCCAGCGCATCGCACAACGCCAGCGCTTCCGTCTGCATCCCCTGCTCTATCTCTTTGCGCGTCTGGTTCAGCGCATCCAGCTCGCTGGCCAGCATGCGCGCCTGGGCGATGTCTTCGCTAAGCAACAGCGCGACGCCGACCGACATATCGTCCAGCCGTCCGGCAGCGTTGAGACGCGGCCCCAGCGCAAAGCCCAGGTCGCTGGCGGCAAGCTGGCGCGCGTCGCGATTGGCGATTTCCAGCAGCGCCCGGATGCCGACGCGGCATTTGCCGGCGCGAATACGGCTCAGCCCTTGCCAGACCAGGATGCGGTTGTTGGCGTCCAGCGGCACCACGTCCGCCACCGTGCCCAGCGCCACCAGATCCAGCAGCTCGGCCAGGTTTGGCAGCGTGGCGACGCCGCTGTCGCGCAGCCGCGCGCGCAGCGCCAGCATCAGATAAAACGCGACGCCCACGCCCGCCAGCGTGCGTGAAGGAAACTCGCTGTCCGCCAGGTTAGGATTAACAATCGCTTCCGCATCCGGCAGCGTATCGCCGGGGAGGTGGTGATCGGTGATCACTACGGCGATGCCTTTTTCGTGCGCCAGCGCGACGCCAGCATGGGAAGAAATGCCGTTATCCACGGTCATAATCAGCTGCGCACCGCGCGCCACCGCCTGCTCCACCACTTCCGGACTCAGGCCGTAGCCATCGTCAAACCGGTTTGGCACCAGATATTTGATATTGCGGCCGCCCATGCTGCGTAAAGCCAGCACGGTCAGCGCAGTGCTGGTGGCGCCGTCGGCGTCGAAATCGCCAACGATCATAATGCACAGGTTATCGGCAATGGCCTTTTGCAGGATCTCTGCCGCCCGCTCAATGCCGCTGAGCGAGTGAAACGCGTGAAGATTTTTGGCACCGCGCTCCAGCTCCACGGCCTGCTTAACGCCCCGATGCGCATAGAGGCGACGCAGCAGAGGATGGAGATCCTCCGGCAGCTCGCACGCCTGCGCCGCCACGCGGCGGCGTAATTCGGTTTTTCCTTTCACTGGGCTTAGCCGCCTGTCTTCTGGCTATCCAGCAGCTTTTTCATCTCCTGCGGCCCCTGATAGCCAGGGATCATCATACCGTTTTGCAGCAGGATGGCTGGCGTGCCCTGAATACCGTAGAGAATGCCCAGCTGGTAATGCTTAGCCAGGTCAATTTTGCAGTCGGCCGCCGCAGGGGTTTCGCCTTTCATCGCCGCGTCGAACGCTTTTTTGCGATCGGCCACGCACCAGATTGATTTCATCTCTTTGGCGACCTGTCCGTTCATGCCTTCGCGTGGGAAGGCCAGATAGCGCACGGTGATCCCCAGCGCGTTGTAGTCCGCCATCTGCGAATGCAGCTTATGGCAGTAGCCGCAGGTGATGTCGGTAAAGACGGTGATGACATGCTGCTCTTTCGGCGCTTTATACACGATCATTTCGCTGCTCAGCGCGTCGACTTTTTTCTCCAACAGTTTGTTGGTGACGTTGATCGGCTGCGCGCCGCTGATGTCGTACAGCGGCCCCTGAATAAACTGCTTGCCGTCTTCGCTGACGTAAAGCACGCCGCTTTCGGTCAGCACGGTTTTCATCCCTGGCAAAGGCGACGGCTGGATCTCCATCTGCTGCAGTCCCAGCTTCGCCAGGGATTGCTTGATGGCCGCATCGTCGGCATGCGCCAGGCCAGCTGCTACCAGCAGAGAAAGGAGAAAGTAACGCTTTTTCATTGATTATCCTCATGGCCTTATAGTTTGGCCGTTTGATCACCGCGTCAGGCGCGGGGATGATGCTGTTGATGTAACTGCCGTAGCCGCTCGGTGGCGACATGGGTATAAATTTGCGTGGTGGACAGGTCGCTATGCCCTAACAGCATCTGTACGACCCGCAGATCGGCGCCGTGGTTCAACAGATGCGTGGCGAAAGCGTGTCGCAGCACGTGGGGGGAGAGCTTTTCACTGTCGATGCCCGCCAGCGTCGCATAATGCTTGATGCGGTGCCAGAACGTTTGTCGGGTCATTTGCTGCGCGCGGTTGCTGGGGAAAAGCACGTCCAGCGTCTGTCCGTTCAGCAGCCACGGACGACCATATTCAATGTAATGCTCCAGCCAGTGCAGCGCCTCTTCACCCAGCGGTACCAGCCGCTCTTTATCGCCTTTGCCCACCACGCGCACCACGCCCTGGCGCAGGCTGACGTTGTTGAGCGTCAGGCTGACCAGCTCCGTGACGCGCAGCCCGGTGGCATAAAGCAGCTCCAGCATGGCTTTGTCGCGCAGCTCTATCGGGATATCCGTAGAGGGCGCCTGCAGCAGCCGCTCTATCTGCGCTTCGCTGAGATCTTTCGGCAGCCGCTGCGGCAGTTTAGGCGAGGCCAGCAGCGCGCTGGGATCGTCTTCACGCAGCTTTTCCCGGTAAAGATACTGGAACAGGCGCCGCATGGCGCTGAGCAGGCGAGCGGAACTGCTGGCCTTATAGCCACCTTCCACGCGCTCGGCCAGAAAGTTCTGTAGCCCGGCGCTGTCTACATGCAGCAGATCCAGCTGGTGATGCGCCAGCCAGTTCACCAGCGACATCAGATCAAGCCGATAGGAAGCCACCGTATTTTGCGCAAGATTTCGCTCAATCCATAAGGCATCAAGAAACTGCTCTGTCAGATCGCTGTCCTGCACGTTGACTCCTTTTCCACTTACCCGACGGCACGCCGTCAAAGCTCAATTCTGATATAATTCGCGCCATTGAACCAGGAGAATTGAGTAAACCGCGTATGAATATCGGGCTTTTTTACGGTTCCAGCACCTGTTACACCGAGATGGCGGCGGAGAAAATCCGCGATTTTATCGGCGAGGATCTTGTTACGCTGCACAATCTGAAAGAGGACTCGCCGCAGCTGATGGAGCAGTACGACATGCTGATCCTGGGCATTCCCACCTGGGATTTCGGCGAAATCCAGGAGGACTGGGAGGCGGTTTGGACCGACCTCGCTACGCTAAACCTGCGCGGCAAAACCGTGGCGCTGTACGGTATGGGCGATCAGGCCGAGTACAGCGAGTGGTTTCTGGACGCGCTTGGCATGCTGCATGAGGTGCTGCAGCCGCTGGGCGTCGTTTTTGTCGGCTACTGGCCTACCGAAGGCTACGAGTTTATCAGCCGCAAACCGCTAACCGCCGACGGCCAGCAGTTTGTCGGCCTGGCGCTGGACGACGTTAACCAGTTTGAGCTGACGGACGAGCGTATCGCGCAGTGGTGCGAACAAATCCTGACGGAAATGGCCGCCACGCTGTAAGCCTGCCGTTTAGTGAATAGCGAGCAGCTGCTGACGGAGCTGCCGCCACTCGCTTTCGTTCATGCTGTCGCGCAGCAGCCAGAGCTTCTCGCGCTCGCCTTTAGCGGAGCGCAGCGCCAGCAGGATCGCCCGCCGCGTCATCCACGGCCGACCGCAGATGCGCCAGTGCTTCTGCCGCCATTGCAGCTGATGGTCCGCCAGCAGCGCGATATCGCCTTCCCGGCTGCGAATGCGTCGCTGGCTACGCACGCACTCCAGCACCACCAGCGTCAGCAGCAGCATCCACACTACCGTTAAGCTGGCCGGCCACGGCGCCAACAGCAGCGCTATCACTACCACGCCGTGCAGCGAGAGCGACATCCACTGCGCCTGCCAGGAGACCCGCAGATCAGAACGCCACAGGGCCACGCTGCTGGTTTCGCTGCTGGATCAGGTGAACCATGCGTTTCAGTTCCGGATCGGCAGGTTCGCCATGATTCATCATCCAGTTGAACAGATCGGGATCGTCGCTTTCCAGCAGGCGAATAAAGATCTTTTTATCGCCATCGCTCAGCGTGTCATATTCATATTCAAAGAACGGCATGATGGAGATATCCAGTTCCCGCATACCGCGCCGGCAGGCCCACTGCACGCGCGCTCTATTTTCAATATCCATGCTTCCCATCGTCAGTCGGTGAAAGATGGCCGCTAGTGTAGCGCTTTTTTAAGCCGATGTTGATGGCGCAATTTGGCTTTGCGTAATGCGCCGCACGATAAAAGCATTTGTTGCCGCGCAAGCGCGCCTTTTGTGCGTCGCCTTCAGAAAATTGGTTGCAAAGCCGGGCGGCTCTTTTAACATGAATGCAGGCTTATTTGACTTCAGGAATCCGCTATGCCGACTTTATCTTTCCCGCCTCGTCAACCTGCGGCCTCTGCCCGTCTGCCGCTTACGCTGATCTCGCTGGAAGAGTGGGCGCTGGTCAACGTGACCGGCGCGGACCGCGTCAGCTATTTGCAGGGTCAGCTGACGCTGGACGTCGCTGCGCTGGATGCCAATGCGCATCTTCCCGCCGCCCACTGTGATGCAAAAGGGAAAATGTGGAGCAATCTGCGTCTGTTTCACCGTGGCGAAGGCTTTGCCTATCTGGAACGCCGCAGCCTGCGCGATACGCAAATCAGCGAGCTGAAAAAGTATGCCGTTTTCGCCAAAGTCGCTATCGAAGCGGATGACGAAGCGGTGCTGCTGGGTGTAGCCGGTTTTCAGGCGCGCACCGCGCTGGCCGGGCTGTTTGACACGCTGCCGGACGCTGAAAACCCAGTCGTGCAGCAGGATGATGCGACGCTGCTGTGGTTTTCCGCACCGGCGGAACGCTTTCTGCTAATCCTGAATCGCGACAGAGCACTAGCGCTGCGCGCGGCTCTGGACGGTCAGGCACAGCTAACCGACAGCTCGCAGTGGCTGGCGCTGAATATCGAAGCTGGCCTGCCCGTTATCGACGCGGCGAACAGCGCGCAGTTTATTCCTCAGGCGACAAACCTGCAGGCGCTGGACGCTATCAGCTTTAAAAAAGGCTGCTATACGGGCCAGGAGATGGTGGCGCGCGCTAAATTCCGCGGCGCCAACAAGCGTGCGCTTTACTGGCTGGCCGGCAAGGCCGCCCGCGTTCCGGCCGCTGCGGATGCGCTGGAAATGAAGCTGGGCGACAACTGGCGCCGCACCGGCACCATTCTGGCCGCCTGTCAGCTGGATAATGGCGATGTCTGGGTGCAGGCGGTGCTGAATAACGATCTGGAGCCGGAAACGGCGCTGCGGGTACAGGGCGACGAAGGCGGCAGTCTGGCTATCCAGCCGCTGCCCTACGAGATTTCGTAATAATAAGGGGCCGGACGGCCCCTTTTTTTATGAAATATAAAAGTAAATCGCCAGAAAATGGCAGATGCTGCCGCCAAGCACAAAGCCGTGCCAGATGGCGTGGTTATAGGGAATGCGCTTTGAGACGTAAAAAATCACCCCCAGCGAATAGATAATGCCGCCCGCCGCCAGCAGCCAGACGCCGCCCGCCGACAGTTTCATCGCCAGCTGATAAATCACAACCAGCGACAGCCAGCCCATCAGCAGATAGGTTATGACCGATAAGGCTTCGAAGCGGTGCACAAAAAACAGTTTAAACAGCACGCCCACCAGCGCCAGGCTCCAGATCACCACCATCAGGCCATGCGCCAGCGGCGACTTAAGTCCCACCAGCAGAAAAGGCGTATAGGTGCCGGCAATCAGCAGGTAAATAGCGCAATGGTCCAGCTTTTTCAGCCAGCTTTTGGCGCGCGGATGAGGGATGGCGTGATAAAGCGTCGAGGCCAGAAACAGCAGGATCATGCTGCCGCCATAGAGGCTGTAACTGGTGATGGCGACGGCGTTGGCCTGGCTGTCGAGCGCCTGCGACAGCAGCAGCACCAGCCCTACAATACCAAAGATAAAGCCGATGCCGTGGCTGATGCTATTAGCTATCTCCTCTGCAACGGAGTAGCCCTCCGTTAACACTTTTTTATTGGTCATGCATTGTCCTCTTCCAATCTGAAGCGGAGGGGCGGCCAAAGGGGATCGCATCCAGGCTCGTTTTCAGCCGCCCGTCCGAAAGTTGCGCACGTTCAGCTTAGACGAGAGTGATTTCAGAGTACAACTGTAAGCTTAAATAAACTGTGAACGGCTGTAACAGCTGTTTAACCAGGAAAAACAGGCCGTTATTCGGCGACCTTCACCCTGTAACGCCCGGCTGCGGCAGCAATAAAAGTGCTGGTGACATAAGAAGCCGCTTCGCTAAGCAGCCACTAAATGGCGCGGGCGCCGTTATTCGACAGCCTTTATCCCGTTATCGTCCGCCAGCGGCATCGATAAAAGTGCCGGTAACATAAGAAGCCGCTTCGCTAAGCAGCCAGAGAATGGCGTTGGCAATTTCATCCGGCTCGCCGCCGCGCTGCATGGGAAGAGTCGGCGCAATACGGTTGACGCGATCCGCCTCGCCGCCGTCGGCGTGCATATCGGTATAGATTAATCCCGGCCGTACCGCGTTAACCCGGATGCCCTGCGCCGCCACTTCCAGCGCCAGCCCTCTGGTTAGCGTATCTACAGCCCCTTTCGAGGCGGCATAATCGACATATTCGTGTGGCGCACCGCTACGGGCTGCGGCGGAAGAGACGTTTACGATTGCACCGCCCTGCCCACCGTACTGAAAACTCATGCGCTTTACCGCTTCGCGACAGCAGAGAAAGGTTCCGGTGACATTGGTAGCGAAAACGCGATTGATGCGTTCGGCGTTTAGCTGCGCCACGCTGGTCTGCTGAAACAGGATCCCGGCATTATTGACCAACGCACTGAGCACGGCGCCCTGTTGATCAAGGCTGCGAAACATCGCTACTACCTGTTGTTCATCAGAAATATCGGCCTGCACGCTGAACGCTTTTCCGCCTTGTTGCTGAATAAGCGACACTACTTCCGCCGCCGCTTCCTCACGCTGACGATAGTTAACCGCAACCTGATAGCCCTGCTGTGCCAGCAGCAGCGCGGTGGCTCGCCCAATTCCCCGGCTGCCGCCGGTTACCAAAGCCGTTTTCATTTTTGCCTCCCGATAAAAATAAAGGGCACCAGGGTGCCCTTCAGTCTGTATCACTATGCTGCTTTATTCATATTCGCTCATCGGCAAACAGGAGCAGAACAGATTTCGATCGCCATAAACATCGTCAAGACGCTTGACGGTCGGCCAGTATTTATTCGCGCTGCCCGCCGGGAAGACCGCCAGCTCGCGCGTGTAGGGATGCGACCACTCGCCGACCAGCTCCATTTGCGTATGGGGCGCATTAACTAACGGGTTATCTTCCGCTGGCCACTCACCTTCCGCCACGCGGTCGATCTCCATGCGGATAGCCAGCATGGCGTCGATAAAGCGATCCAGCTCCACTTTGCTTTCCGATTCCGTCGGCTCCACCATCAGCGTGCCCGCCACCGGGAAGGACATGGTCGGCGCGTGGAAGCCATAGTCGATCAGGCGTTTGGCAATATCCAGTTCGCTGATGCCGGTTTGCTCTTTCAGCGGACGAATATCCAGGATGCATTCATGCGCTACCCGCCCGTCCCGTCCGGCATACAGGATCGGATAGGCCGATTTCAGGCGCGCGGCAATATAGTTGGCGTTCAGGATCGCTACCGAACTGGCCTGCTTCAGCCCTTCCGCGCCCATCATGCGGATATACATCCAGCTGATGGGCAGAATAGAAGCGCTGCCGAACGGCGCGGCGGACACCGCGCCCTGCTGCGTCAGCATATCGTCAATCTGCACCACGCTGTGGCCCGGCACAAATGGCGCCAGATGGGCTTTTACGCCAATCGGCCCCATGCCTGGCCCGCCGCCGCCGTGCGGAATACAGAAGGTTTTATGCAGGTTAAGGTGTGAGACGTCCGCGCCGATATAGCCAGGCGTGGTGATGCCGACCTGGGCGTTCATGTTGGCGCCGTCCAGATAAACCTGGCCGCCATACTGATGAACGATCTGGCAAACCTCGCGGATGGTTTCTTCATAGACGCCGTGCGTGGAAGGATAGGTCACCATAATGCAGGAGAGCGCTTCGCCCGCCTGTTCCGCTTTCTGCCGCAGATCGTGCAGATCGATATTGCCCTGTTTGTCGCAGGCCACTACGACTACCGCCATGCCCGCCATCTGTGCCGATGCCGGATTGGTGCCATGCGCCGAGCTGGGGATCAGACAGATATTACGTCCGGCTTCGCCACGGCTTTCATGATAGCGGCGGATCGCCAGCAGGCCCGCATACTCGCCCTGCGCGCCGGAGTTAGGCTGCATACAGAGCGCGTCATAGCCGGTCAGCTGCACCAGCCATTGCGACAGCTGGCCGATCATTTGCAGATAGCCGGCGGCCTGATCGGCAGGACAGAACGGGTGCAGCTCCGCGAATTCCGGCCAGGTAATCGGGATCATCTCAGCGGCGGCGTTCAGCTTCATGGTGCAGGAGCCGAGCGGGATCATCGCCTGATTCAGCGCCAGATCCTTGCGCTCCAGGCTGTGCATATAGCGCATCATCTCGGTTTCGCTGTGGTAACGGTTAAAGACCGGATGCGTCAGGATGGGCTCTTTGCGCAGCATCGCTGGCGGAACGGACGCGCTGTCGGCCACGGCGCTGTCCAGCTCGTCGATATCCAGACCGTGATTTTCGCCCAGCAGCACGGAGAACAGCGCCGCCACATCTTCCCGCAGCGTGGTTTCATCCAGGGTGATGCCCACCGCGTTGTGGATATCGGTGCGCAGATTGATGCCGAAACTCAGCGCGCGATCCAGCACCGCGGCTTTATCCGTGACTTCAACGGTCAGCGTATCGAACCAGCTCTGATGGCGCAGCGTCATGCCGCCCTTTTGCAGCCCGGCCGCCAGGATATCCGTCAGGCGATGAATGCGCGAGGCGATGCGTTTCAGGCCGTGCGGGCCGTGGAAGACCGCGTACAGGCTGGCGATATTGGCCAACAGCACCTGTGACGTACAAATATTGGAGTTGGCCTTTTCACGACGGATATGCTGCTCGCGAGTCTGCATTGCCATCCGCAGCGCCGTGTTGCCCGCCGCATCGCGCGAGACGCCGATAATGCGCCCTGGCATTGAGCGTTTGTATTCGTCACGGGCGGCAAAGAAGGCTGCGTGAGGGCCGCCGTAGCCCATCGGAACGCCAAAACGCTGCGCAGAGCCAAACACGATATCCACGCCCTGTTTTCCCGGTGCGGTCAGCAGCACCAGCGACATAAAATCCGCAGCGACGCTGACTATCACTTTCCGCGCCTTCAGCTCATGGATCAGCGAGGTGTAGTCATGTACCTCGCCAGTGGTGCCGACCTGCTGTAGCAGCACGCCGAACACGTCCTGATGATCCAGCACGCGCGCCGCCTTATCGACCACCACCTCAAAGCCAAAGGTTTCCGCCCGCGTCCGCACCACGTCCAGCGTTTGCGGATGAATATCTTCGGCCACAAAGAAGCGGTTGGCGTTTTTGAGCTTGCTGACACGCTTCGCCATCGCCATCGCCTCGGCGGCGGCGGTCGCTTCATCCAACAGCGAAGCAGAGGCGATATCCAGGCCGGTCAAATCCAGCGTGACCTGCTGGAAGTTCAGCAGCGCTTCCAGTCGGCCCTGAGAAACCTCGGGCTGATAAGGCGTGTAGGCAGTGTACCAGCCGGGATTTTCCAGCATGTTGCGCAGAATAACCGGCGGCGTCAGCACCGGCGTGTAGCCCATCCCGATACAGGATTTATAACGCAGGTTGCGGCTGGCGATCGCTTTCAGCTCGGCCAGCGCCTGATGTTCGGTCAGGGGATCGCCGACGGCAGGCGCGCCGGGCAGCTGAATATCAGCCGGGACGATAGCGGTAATCAACTCGCTGAGAGAGGCGGCGCCTACCGCGTTCAGCATCGCTTCCTGCTGGGCTGGCGAAGGGCCGATATGGCGTTCGATAAAAGCGCCGGTATGTTCAAGCTGGCTGAGAGTAGTCATTAGCGGTAAATCCTGCATCGGGCAAAGGCATTAAGGAGACGGAGCTCCGGAGAGGGCTAATAAATTGCTGACGAAATAAATCCGGGCCGCAGAAGCACGGCCCGCGCTGCCGCCGTCTATTCGTCAATGCTGGTTTTGTAGGCGTCCGCGTCCATCAGCGATTCCAGTTCGGACTCGTCGCTGGCCTTAATGCGGAACAGCCAGCCATCGCTGTAGGGATCGCTGTTGACCAGCTCCGGTTCGCTTGCCAGCGCGCCGTTGACTTCGACAATTTCGCCGCTGACCGGCGCATAAATATCGGAGGCGGCCTTTACCGACTCGGCTACGGCGCAGTCTTCGCCCTGGCTATAGGTGTTGCCCACTTCGGGCAGATCGACAAACACCATATCGCCCAGCAGCTCCTGCGCGTGGGCGGTGATGCCTACGGTATAGGTACCATCTTCTTCTTTACGCACCCACTCATGGCTTTCACGGTATTTCAGTTCGTTTGGAACATTGCTCATCGCCTGATCTCCTTAAAATAATTCCGGGTCGTTTTCCGCAGCTGAAGCGCGGAAAGCGCCTTTTACGCCACCGCTTTACCGGCGCGTACAAAAACGGGTTTGGTCACGCGAACCGGCATTTCACGGTTGCGGATTTGCACAATCGCCTGCTCGCCAATGCCTGCGGGAACGCGAGCCAGCGCAATGCTGTAGCCTAAAGTTGGCGAGAAAGAGCCGCTGGTGATAATGCCTTCCTGCAGGTTGCCGGTCGCGTCGGTAAAGCGCACCGGTAAGCCGTTGCGCAGTACGCCTTTCTCGGTCATCACCAGACCGACCAGCTGCTCGGTGCCTTTTTCACGCTGCGACGCCAGCGCCTCGCGGCCGATAAAATCGCGCTCTTGAGGCTGCCAGCCGATTGTCCAGCCCATATTGGCCGCCAGCGGCGAAACGCCCTCGTCCATTTCCTGCCCGTATAAATTCATGCCGGCTTCCAGGCGCAGGGTATCGCGCGCGCCCAGACCGGCAGGCTTCACGCCCGCCGCCAGCAGCTTTTGCCAGAAATCCGCCGCCTGCTCGTTGGGCAGGGCGATTTCATACCCGGCTTCGCCGGTGTAGCCTGTGGTAGCAATAAACAACTCGCCAGCCTGCACGCCAAAGAAGGGCTTCATGTCCGCTACGGCCTCTCGCTGCGCCTCATCGAACAGCGAACGGGCTTTTGCCTGCGCCTGCGGCCCCTGCACCGCGATCAGCGCCAGGTCGTCGCGCTCGGTCAGCGTCACGCCATAGCCTTCCGCATGTTGGGTAATCCAGGCGAGATCTTTTTCCCGCGTGGCGGAGTTCACCACCAGCCGGAAAAACTCTTCGGTCATAAAGTAAACAATCAGATCGTCGATTACGCCAGCGGAGGCGTTGAGCATAGCGGTATAAAGCGCTTTGCCGGGCTGGGTCAGTTTGGCGACGTCGTTGGCCAGCAGGTAGCGTAAAAATTCCCGGGTGCGGACGCCGTGCAGATCGACAATAGTCATATGCGACACGTCGAACATGCCGGCATCGCTACGAACCGTATGATGCTCATCCAGCTGCGAACCATAGTGCAGCGGCATCATCCAGCCATGAAAATCCACCATGCGCGCGCCGCAGGCCTGATGCTGTTCGAACAAAGGGGTCTGTTTCATCTTCTTCCTCAGGCAAAGTGTTCGGCGTCGGCAGGCAGCCCGGCGCAAACGATATCCTTGCTCCGAACTTACCACCGAAATCCAGCGTTAACCATAAGTTAAAACGGGTATGATTTTTTTGACGGTGTTCTCAGGCAGCAAAATCAGACAGATAAAATCACCACTTTTTGCGCAGTTAATACGCAAATATGTTATTAAGCAGCCAAAATCTCAGGATAAAAGTAAGGTATCAGCCCGTTGAAGATAAAAACCTGCTTTATGGCTCAAACCTGATGATTAGTAAAAGTAATGCGAAGAAGCACGCTAAATTAGAATTTCTCAAACGACGCGCCCGTTTGGGGCAGGCTGCACAATCAAGATGCACCGGATGAAATTTCCTTGTTTACATCTTAAGAATGGCGCGCTCAGGATGTACTTCACCTGTGATTTAAAAACATAAAGACTCAGTATTAGGCATGAAAGGTGTGCTAGTGCATAAAGTTACTGTATTACTTACAACCTGGCGTTTTTTGCATGTGCTATCTACAAAGAATGAATGTCGCTCTGGCCTTTTTGCTTCCAACTCTACGTTAGACAGGGAAGCGTTAATGGCGGAGACGCGCTGCGCTGGCCTCGGATTTAAACCTATGCCCGCCAGGCTTACCGTGCCTTTTTTGATACTGGTGACGAATGCGAGGGTCGAAAAAAATCATGCTGGTGCGCAGTCCGGAAAGTAACGCGCGGAAATTAAGAAGCCCCTACACCGGGGCAAAGGGGCAAAGGGGCAAAGGGGCAAAGGAGCAAAGGAGCAAAGGAGCAAAGGAGCAAAAATCAAAATTCACGCTTAACAGTAATAAAACCATTAAAATTCACGTCGCATTCGTAATCATTAGCAATAGCCGAAACCAGAAAGATATCTTCTTTATTGTTGATATCTTTGAATGTGAACTTAATTATCAGGTTCCTGGCATTGTATTGGGAAAAGATCTCCTTTACTTTGGGTATTTTTTCACTCTGGGCGTTCTTTAAAACTTCAAGAGCATATTGTTCTGAAAGAATGTCACTTACAGGCTCGTTAAAAATAAGCTCTGTTTTAGTTTCCTCCTTTGCTATCGTATTTTTATCTATATTCAAAGTAGCAGACATTGTATCCGTCATGGCTATTGCAGTTCCGGAGTGCAGGTCTTTGCAATTATTATCAATAACAGCTACAGAGCTGAATGCGGTCAGGCACAGAAATAACAGTAGATACTTCATTCAACAATCAGCTCCTTGTCCATGCTGTCCCATATTTGTTGACGATACCAGGGAGCCAGTATAATGCAGCCATTTGATGCCGTACCGGGCGCCTTTTTGCTGTCACCATGAATTAAAAAACCCTCGCGATTGCACATGCTGTTGCCCCTGTCTGGTTCCAGCCTTAGCGTAAACACACCTGCTTTTTTATGCGTGAACGGTATGCCCACAATCCTGTACTTCCCTCTCGGTAATGGACCTTTATCACGCAGACATTCATACTCAGGATTATCCTTATAGCCCGGCGCGCCAGCGTAACGCGCACTGAACTTATATATACCGTTATGTTTGAAGGTCCTGAGCATTACATTGTAATTCCATGCCATGAGTTACTCTCCTTGTTTACATCGACTATCGTTTTACTCCTGTTGCGTAGGGACTTAACACAATTCCTTTAAACACTTCCAGAGCGGCAAAGCAAAATCAGGCAGTCTTATGACCATCATCAAAAAAGGGATTGATTTTGTCCGGGCCGGTCGTATTATCTGCGCAAACCAGGAATTCTCTGCGTATGACACTTACGGGTCATGCACCGCTCCCCGATGTGTTTTCTTTTCGTATTGTGGCAGAAGCACCAGGTTGCAGACGGGTAAGTGCCTGCCGCATTATTTCTCAGACTGAAGCAAGGAAGATAAGGAAATATGAGGTAAACAATGACAGATGTGGGATAAAATAACCAGCGTTCAGGTCGGGCCTGAACGCTGCAATTTATTACCGCAGCCACTCCGGCAGATCGTGCAGGCCCATCGCCTGCTTTAACAGACGCGGCTTCACGCCAGGCAAATTATCTGCCAGGCTCAGGCCGATATCACGCAGCAGCTTCTTCGCGGGATTATTGCCTTTAAACAGCTCGCGAAAGCCCTGCATACTTGCCAGCATCACGGCCGCGCTGTGCTTGCGGCTGCGCTCGTAGCGTCGCAGGTAAAGGTGCTGGCCAATATCTTTGCCCTGCTGATGCAGACGTTTGATCTCGCCGATCAGCTCGGCGGCATCCATAAAGCCCAGGTTAACGCCCTGCCCCGCCAGGGGATGAATGGTATGCGCCGCGTCGCCAACCAGTGCCAGACGATGCGCCGCGAAATTACGCGCATAGCGGCCCATCAGCGGGAAAGCCTTACGCTCGCTTTCCAGTTTGCACAGCCCCAGACGCATATCGAAGGCGACCGACAGCTGCTGGTTAAAGACCTCTTCCGGCATTGACTGTAAACGCGTGGCTTCCTGCGGCGGCAGCGACCAGACGATTGAGCTGAGGTGCGGATCGCTGAGCGGCAGAAACGCCAGAATACCTTCGCCGTGAAACACCTGGCGCGCTACGGCGTCGTGCGGCTGTTCGGTACGAATATTAGCGACCAGCGCATGGTGATCGTAATCCCAGAACGTCAGCGGAATATCCGCCTTGTTACGCAGCCAGGAGTTGGCGCCGTCGGCGGCCACCAGCAGCCGCGCCGTCATCATGGTGCCATCGCCCAGCGTGACGAAAGCTTCGTTATCGCCAAACGCCACCTGCTGCAGCTCCGCTGGCGTAATCAGCGTAATATCCCGTGATTCGCTGGCTTTTTGCCACAGCGCCCGGTGAATAACCGGATTTTCAATAATATGGCCCAGATGCGCCAGGCCCTGCTGAGCGTCATCGAATTCAATCCGGCCGAAGCTGTCGCGATCCCAGACTTCCATCCCGTGATAGGCGCTGGCGCGGTTGGCCTGAATGGCGCTCCAGACATCAAGGTGCTGCAGCAGGCGCTCGCTGGCGGCATTAATGGCGGAGACGCGCAGCGCCGGCGCGCTGTCGTTCGTCGCCTGCGGCGCTTCGCGTTCCAGCACGGCGATTTTCATGCCGCTGCCCTGTAAGCCACAGGCGACGGCCAGGCCGACCATTCCGCCACCGGCGACAATAACATCATAAGTTTGCATCACTGCTTTCTCCTTAACGCTCGACCCAGCCTAACGTGCGCTCGGCCAGCAAATTACGCGCCAGCGGCAGCGAATCCATCACCATCAGGCCCAGATTTCGCCCCAGCACCAGCGGCGTGTAGCGGTTAGCAAACAGCCTGACCAGACTGTCGGTTATCCCGATAGTAGCAACGGCATCCGGCTGGCGACGCTGCTGAAACTGTTGTAGCACGCCGTAGCTGCCGATATCCTGCTGCGCCCGCCAGGCGGCGGCCACGGATTCCGCCAGCGACATTACGTCCCGGATACCTAAATTAAATCCCTGGCCCGCAATCGGATGCAGCGTTTGCGCCGCGTTGCCAACCAGCGCCAGCCGATGGGAAACGTGCTGCGAAGCGGACAGCAGCGCCAACGGATAGCTGTAGCGCTGCCCAACCTGGGTAAAGCGTCCCAGCCGCCAGCCAAAGGCTTTTTGCAGCTCGTCTAAAAATTGCCGATCGTCCCAGCTATCAATCTGCGCTTTTTGCGCCAGCGGGTGGCACCACACCAGCGAACTGCGACCAGAGGACATCGGCAGCAGCGCCAGCGGGCCATTTTCGGTAAAGCGTTCAAACGCCCTTCCCTGATGCGGCTGTGCGGTGGAAACGTTGGCAATAACAGCAACCTGCTGATAATCCTCAGAAGCCACCTGCACGCCGCAGGAGGCGGCCACGGCGGAGCGGGAACCGTCTGCAGCCACCAGCAGCTGCCCCGTCAGCGTTTCGTCATTATCCAGCAGCACGCTGACCTGCTGCTGCGTCCGCTCGACCTTCGCCACCTTCGCCGGACAGACCACGCGTACGCCCGGCGCTTTTTGCAGCAGCTTAAACAGCCGCTGGCCGATATCGTGCAGCTCAACCACCTGCCCCAGCGCGGGAATATCATAATCTTCCGCAGCCAGCGACACAAAGCTGGCGTGCCCGCGATCGCTGACGTGAACGTGAGTGATCGGCGTGGCGCACGCTTTCAGCGCGGGCCAGAGGTTGATCGCCGCCAGCTGCTGGCAGGTGCCTTCCGCCAGCGCTATCGCCCGTCCGTCATAGCCGGGATGCGTTCTTGAAGCCGGATCCTGCGCTTCGACCAGCGTCACCGGCAGCCTGCCCTGGGTCAGCCAGGAAACAGCCAGCGCCAGCGTCGCGCCCGTCATCCCGCCGCCTGCGATGATCATGCTCATAATGTTTTAGCCGCCGCCATTAATGCTTCAATCTCATCCGGATCTTTCACCACGCTGTCGGTCAGGTTTTCGTTGCCATCCTCGGTGATCAGAATGTCATCTTCCACCCGGATACCGATGCCGCGATATTCCACAGGCACATCCGCATCCGGCGCGATATACAGACCGGGCTCGACCGTCAACACCATGCCCGGCTCCAGCACGCGATCGCGCTCGTGACCGTAGCCGCCGACATCGTGCACGTCCAGCCCCAGCCAGTGGCTCAGGCCGTGCATAAAGAACCGGCGATGCGCCTGTTCCGCAATCAGCGTCTCAACATCACCCTGCATTACGCCCAGCCCGACCAGCCCCGTCACCATAATGCGCACGACTTCCGCATTAACTTCGCGGATGCTGGTGCCGGGACGAAACAGTTCCAGCGCCCGATTAAGCGATGCCAGCACGATATCGTAGACGGCGCGCTGAGGCTTGCTGAATTTGCCGTTAACCGGGAAAGTGCGCGTAATGTCGCCCGCGTAGCCTTTCAGCTCGCAGCCCGCATCAATCAGCACCAGATCGCCGTCGCGCATCCTGGACTCGTTTTCGGTGTAGTGCAGGATGCAGCCGTTTTCACCGGCGCCAACTATGGTGTTGTAAGAGGGAAAGCGCGCGCCGTGACGGTTGAATTCGTGCTGGATTTCGCCTTCGAGCTGATACTCAAACATTCCGGGCCGACACTGCCGCATCGCCCGCGTATGCGCCAGCGCGCTGATACGACCGGCTTCACGCAGCACGGCCAGCTCTTCCGGCGATTTAAACAGGCGCATCTCGTGCACCCAGGGCCGCCAGTCGGTCAGCGTCGACGGCGCGGTCAGGTTCTGACGAGCGCCGCGCCGCAGCTTCTCCAACGCGCCAAACAGCAGCGTGTCGGCCTGCTCGTAAAGCCCCTGTGCGTGATAAACCACGTCCAGGCCGTTCAGCAGCTGCGGCAGCTGGTCGCTGATGGCATCCCAGGGCAGCGCGCGATCGACAGCGAGTTTTTCCGGCGCGGCATCCTGACCCAGACGACGGCCAAACCAGATTTCAGCGGTCAGATCGCGAACGCGATTAAACAGCACGCTGTGGTTATGGTTTTCCGCGCTTTTGATCAGCACCAGCGCCGCTTCAGGCTCGTTAAAGCCGGTAAAATACCAGAAATCGCTGTTCTGCCGATAAGGGTACTCGCTGTCATTGCTGCGCGTCGCCTCCGGCGCGGCAAAGATCACCGCCGCGCTGGCCGGTGCCATTTTTGCCAGCAGCGCCTGGCGACGGCGCACGAACTCTTGCTGTGTCATCCGCTTCTCCTGAATGCAATCCATCTTAGCGCCCGCATACAGCGCGCTTTTTTTCTGTCGCCGCCCCTGGCGTGGCAGAAATTAGTGCAGCGTTGGTTTTTTCACTTCCACCGCCGTTGGCGCGATATGGGTAAAGGTGTCGTGGCAAAGCAGCGCCGCTACGCGCACATACTCAATCACCTCTTCCAACGACTGTTCCAGCTCTTCCTGGTCTTCATCTTCATCATAGCCGAGCTGGGCGATAGTACGCAGATCGTCAATCGCCTCGCCCGTTTCGCCCTTGACCTTATCGAGCTTCGGCTGCGACACGCCCAGGCCCAGCAGAAAGTGGTTAACCCAGCCCGCCAGCGCATCCGCCCGATCGAAGACGGTGATATCGTCATCTTCCGGCAAATAGAGTTGAAACAGGAAACCTTCGTCTTCCAGCGTATCGCCGATGCCCTGGTGCAGCTGCTGCAAAGGCTGAGCCAGCGTCTGCGAGAAGGCCATGCCTTCGTTCGTTAAGTCGTGTACCAGCGTCTGCCAGCTACTGTCCTTGTTGCCGCCGCAGAGAATTCCGCTGATCAGGCCGTGCATTTCAGCCGGGGTCATTCCCACGCCCTGCTGCGTCAGTGCTGAAGCCAGCGCGTCGTAGCCCGGCATTGTGTTTGTTAGTGACATAGGTTTTGGTCATCGTTGGCTGGATAAGTTCGTGTTATGCTACCACCAGGTGCCTCTTTGATTCCAGAAAGGGGTTGTTTCTTCTGCCAGGGGTAGATATAGTTGCGCCCCTCCCAAACCATTGAGCGGCAAGGGAGATTACCGGCGAAGTAATCAGTCAGGATGGTTTTATGTCTGCACAGCCCGTAGATATTCAAATTTTTGGCCGTTCCTTAAGAGTGAATTGTCCGCCTGAACAGCAAGATGCGCTGAATCTGGCCGCCGAAGACCTTAATCAACGGTTGCAAGATCTTAAAGTTCGCACTAGAGTCACCAATACTGAACAATTGGTTTTTATCGCCGCGTTGAACATCTGCCATGAGTTAGCGCAGGAAAAGATGAAAACCCGCGATTATGCCAGTAATATGGAACAGCGTATCCGAATGTTACAGCAGACTATCGAGCAGGCATTGCTTGAACAAGGTCGCATTACGGAAAGAACTGGAACGCAATTCGAATAACACGTTAACGTTATCTGTGTTACAGTAACGGTGATGTAAAAAATTCTCTGAGGTGTTTGCAAGCGGGCCAGTCCCCTGAGCCGATATTTCATACCAAACAGAGTGTGGCGCTCTGTAACCTGTGTGCATGCTCGGTCCGTCCGAGAAGCCTGATGGTTATGACGGTACACTCACCTTGAACCAAGGGTTCAAGGGTTACAGCCTGCGGCGGCATCTCGGAGATTCCCTTCTTTACCACCTGCAAAGCCATGTTCTTCCCGGCGCTTTCGGGTTCCCTGCTTTATCCCGCTTCCGACACGGTGAAACTGATGAACCTCAGCCTTCTCGATCGTCAGGATATTCGTACTCACATTCGCCATCTGCGTCGTGACCTGACACCAGAACAGCAGCGCCTGGCCGCCGTAACGGTCGCCGAACATGCGCTAAGCTTCAAACCCGTTCAGCAGGCCCGCAAAATCGCGCTGTTCCTGTCCTTCGACGGCGAACTGGATACCCGTCCGCTGATTGCCAAACTTTGGCAGCGTCATCAGGAAGTTTATCTGCCCGTACTGCACCCTTTTTCACGCGGTCAGCTGCTTTTTCTGCGCTATGACACGGAAACGCTGTTGCAGCCTAACCGTCTGCGTATCCCGGAACCGCCGCTGGATATCCGCAACCTGGCCACGCTGGACGAGCTGGATGTGATAATGGTGCCGCTGGTGGCGTTCGATCGGGCCGGACAGCGTCTGGGTATGGGCGGCGGCTTTTATGACCGCACTCTGCAAAATTGGCCGCAGCACGGCCTGTTGCCGATTGGCCTGGCGCATGACTGTCAGCAGGTAGAAACATTGCCCGTGGCGGAATGGGATGTGCCTTTGCCGGCGATAATTACGCCTTCGCGGCTCTGGCAATGGCAGGAAAAGCGTCCCACGAGCGGGGACGCTTTGCGTCATCAGTAAAGCAGACGAGCGCGAATGGTGCCCGGAATCGCTTTCATCTGCTGAAGCGCGTTGTCGGCCACTTCCTTCGTCGCATCGATATCGATCACCACATAGCCCATCTGCGGCGTGGTTTGCAGATACTGCGCGGCAATGTTGATGCCCTGACCGGCAAAGATATTGTTGATGGCGGTCAGCACGCCGGGACGGTTCTCGTGAATATGCAGCAGGCGGCTCTGCTGGCCATGCATCGGCAGCGACACTTCCGGGAAGTTAACCGCTGACAGCGTCGAGCCGTTATCTGAGTATTTCGCCAGTTTACCCGCTACTTCAATCCCGATATTTTCCTGCGCTTCCTGCGTTGAACCGCCGATATGCGGCGTCAGGATCACGTTGTCGAACTCGCACAGCGGCGAATTAAACGGATCGGCGTTAGTTGCCGGCTCTTCCGGGAAGACGTCGATGGCCGCGCCGGCCAGATGTTTGTCCGCCAGCACTTTGCACAGCGCCGGAATATCCACTACCGTGCCGCGTGAAGCGTTGATCAGCAGCGAGCCGGGTTTCATCATCGCCAGCTCTTCCGCACCCATCATATTCTGGGTGGAGGCCGTTTCCGGCACGTGCAGGCTGACCACATCACTCATATTCAGCAGTTCGGAGAGGTAGCGAACCTGCGTGGCGTTGCCGAGCGGCAGCTTGCTTTCGATATCGTAAAAGTAGACGTGCATCCCTAAGCTTTCGGCCAGCACGCCCAGCTGCATACCGATATGGCCATAGCCGATAATGCCCAGCTTTTTGCCGCGCGCCTCATAAGAGCCGACCGCCAGCTTGTTCCAGATGCCGCGGTGCGCTTTAGCATTGGCGGCCGGTACGCCGCGCAGCATCAGCAGCAGCTCGCCGATGACCAGTTCTGCTACGGATCGGGTATTGGAGAAAGGCGCATTGAACACCGGAATACCGCGTTTTTCTGCGGCCTGCAAATCGACCTGGTTAGTGCCGATGCAGAAGCAGCCTACCGCGACGAGTTTTTCTGCCGCGGCGAAAATCTCTTCGGTCAGGTTGGTACGCGAGCGGATACCAATAAAGTGCGCATCGCGGATCGCTTCTTTCAGCGTTTCGCTGTCCAGCGCGCCCTTGTGAAATTCGATGTTGGTGTAGCCTGACGCCCGAAGATTCTCAATCGCGCTCTGGTGCACGCCTTCGACCAGCAGGAACTTAATCTTGTCTTTCTCCAGTGATACTTTTGCCATTTCCCGACCCTATTCAGCAGACTTCAGAAGTGACTGACTCCGTGAGGAATAAGTCAGCCTTCTGTCAAAATATCAAAATTTACGCGCGCGGCAATACAAACGATTGCCTTGCGGCCAGCACGGCAGCCGAAAGCATCAGCATAAATCGGCAGATAATCATGACACGTGAAGCATCGTCAGCAGGATCGCGAGGCGGGGGTAAATTCCGTGACATAAGTCACCAAATTTGTGGGGCAAAAGAAAAGATGTTTTTTTATAAAAATTAACCGAGGCGATAGCCGCGCCGGTAAGATCGTTTTTTTATGGCTTAGAGCTTAGAGCTTAGAGCTTAGAGCTTAGAGCTTAGAGCTTAGAGCTTAGAGCTTAGAGCTTATCGATTGTGGCCTGGCATTTAGCACCTGGCACTTAGTACTTAGTACTTAGCACTTAGCACTTAGCACTTAGCACTTAGCATTCAGAGCTTACGGCTACAGCTATGACCTGGCGCTTATAGCTATGGCTACAGCTATGACTTAGAGCCTGGCGCTTAAGGTCGCGGCTGACGGCCACGACCTTGATGCACTACCGGCCATTCCCGGCTGGTAAAACGGCCACGCTAATCAGCTAATCGCCCAGCGTTTTTACACCGTTTGCCGTGCCGATCAGCGCCACGTCCGCGCCACGCGTGGCGAAAAGCCCCACCGTGACTACGCCCGGCAGCGCGTTGATGGCTTTTTCCAGCGCGACGGCATCCAGGATTTTCAGATTATGCACGTCCAGGATGACGTTACCGTTATCGGTGACCACCTGCTGACGATATTCCGGCAGGCCGCCCAGCTTCACCAGCTCGCGCGCCACAAAGCTGCGAGCCATAGGAATGACCTCGACCGGCAGCGGAAATTTGCCCAGCACGTCGACCTGCTTGGATTCGTCGGCGATGCAGACGAACTTCTTCGCCACGGCGGCAATGATTTTTTCACGGGTCAGCGCCGCGCCCCCGCCTTTAATCATCTGCATCGCGCTGTTGATCTCGTCGGCGCCGTCAACGTAAACCGACAGGGAATCCACCTCGTTCAAATCGAAAACCGGAATACCTAAGCTTTTCAGCCGGAGCGTGGAAGCCTCCGAGCTGGAAACCGCGCCTTCAATCTCATTTTTAATCGAGCCCAGCGCATCAATAAAGTGGGCGGCGGTCGATCCGGTGCCCACGCCAACGATAGTGCCGCGTTCAACATAGTTTAACGCGGCCCAGCCAACGGCTTTTTTCAGTTCATCCTGCGTCATGGTAAGTTTAGAATCCGTGCTGCTACTGTGTGGCGATAGTATAAAGCAACCCTCGTTGAAAAAACCGCCCTGCGGCGCCATTTGTTGTCACTCTGGAAGAGAGACCGCAAAACCGGGACGCCAGCTTTAAGCGCAGGGCAAAATGGCAAAAATATGGCATAGTGCAGATTCCACACCTGAAAGAGAGCTAAAACAACAATGAAACGCCCGGACTATCGAACGCTTCAGGCGCTGGATGCAGTCATTCGCGAGCGCGGCTTTGAACGCGCGGCGCAAAAACTTTGTATTACCCAGTCAGCCGTTTCCCAGCGCATCAAGCAGCTGGAAAATATGTTTGGTCAGCCGCTGCTGGTGCGCACCGTGCCGCCTCGCCCTACCGAACAGGGGCAAAAGCTGCTGGCGTTGCTGCATCAGGTAGAGCTGCTGGAAGAAGAGTGGCTGGGCGATGAAAACAGCGGCACCACGCCGCTGCTGCTGTCGCTGGCAGTGAACGCCGACAGTCTGGCGACCTGGCTGCTGCCCGCGCTGAAAACGGTGCTGAGCGATTCACCGGTGCGCCTGAATCTTCAGGTGGAAGACGAAACCCGTACCCAGGAGCGCCTGCGGCGCGGCGAAGTAGTCGGCGCGGTAAGTATCCAGCCGCAGCCGCTGCCAAGCTGCCTGGTGGATCAGCTCGGCGCGCTGGATTATCTGTTTGTCGGCTCGAAAGAGTTCGCCGCGCGCTACTTTCCGAACGGCGTGACCCGCTCCGCACTGCTGAAGGCGCCGGCGGTGGCTTTCGATCATCTTGACGATATGCATCAGGCGTTTTTACAGCAGAATTTCGATCTGTCGCCCGGCAGCGTGCCGTGCCATATCGTTAACTCGTCGGAGGCTTTTGTGCAGCTGGCGCGTCAGGGCACGACCTGCTGTATGATCCCGCACTTACAGATTGAGCGCGAGCTGGCGGAAGGCGAACTGATCGATCTGACGCCGGGGCTGTTTCAGCGCCGAATGCTGTACTGGCATCGTTTTGCGCCGGAAAGCCGCCTGATGCGCAAAGTGACCGACGCGCTGATTGCCCACGGCCATCGCGTGCTGCGCCAGGGGGAATAGCGCTCAGGTTGGAGCGGATTTTTGCCTGGCATCCCTGGCAAAGAAAAGCGTCCGGAATGCTTACCGGACGCGGCTTTCAGCAAGCTGAGATTACTGCTTGCGCTGTAGCTCAAACACCACATCCACCTGATCGTCAAAGTGAATGCTCTGCTGCTCGTAGGTTTGCGCGGCCGAGCTCATCGGCGCGGCGTCGGCGGTTTTAAACATTCTCGCCATTGGCATCGGCTGATAGTTGGCTACGTGATAGCGAATGCTGTAAACCGGCCCCAGCTGAGCGTTAAAGCCTTTCGCCAGCTCGCCAGCCTGATGCGTCGCGTTTTCGATAGCGGCCTGCCGGGCTTTATCGCGATAGCTATCGGGATTAGCCACGCCCAGCTCAACGGAGCGGATTTCGTTCAGGCCCGATTTCAGCGCGCCGTCCAGCAGCTCGTTCAGCTTATCCAGCTGGCGCAGCGTAACCTGCACCTGACGCACCGCGCGATAGCCTTTCAGCTCCGATTTGCCGTCTTTCAGATAATCGTATTCCGGCTGCGTACGCAGGTTGGCCGCGTTGATATCTTTTTTATCAATGCCGTTTTTCTGGAGAAAATCAAAATACTGGGCGACACGGCTGTCGGCCTGTTTTTTCGCTTCAGAGGCATCTTTCGACGAGACGCCAACCTCTATCGCCAGCGTGGCAATATCGGGCGTTGCGTCGACGCTTGCCTGCCCGGACGTGACAACATGCGGGCCGTTAGGCAGTTCATCCGCCACGGCGGCAAAAGGCGAGGTAAAAATAAGGGCGGCCAGCGCCAGTTTGGTCAGCTTCAAAGGAGATCCTCCATGGGACTTCAGTCATAGCAGAAGAAGCCGGCCTGACTACGGCGTACCGGCTTCCACAATTTATCCATCAGTTCGCATCTTAGTGCGATTGTACCTGCCAGACTATGACCTTAATTCCTGGAATGAGTTCGGCCGTGTTTACCAGATATTCAGCGCCTGCAGCGCCAGCTTCAGGGCGATCAGCCACATCACCAGCCCCACCAGCAGATTAATAATACGCTGCGCCCTGGTGGTATTGAGACGCGGTGCCAGCCAGGCAGCAAGGATAGCCAGGCCGAAAAACCAGATTAGCGAGGCGCAGGCCGATCCCAGTGCAAACCATTTGCGCGCTTCTGCCGGAAGCTGGCCGCCCAGGCTACCCAGCACCACAAAGGTATCGAGATAGACGTGCGGATTCAGCCAGGTTACGGCCAGCATGGTGGCGATAATGCGCCAACGGCTTTGCTTCATCGCTTCCGATGACGCCAGCGCCACATCGCCGCTGAAGGCGGTACGCAGCGCCCCCCAGCCGTACCACAAAAGAAACAGTACGCCGCCCCAGGTTACCAGGTTCAGCAGCAGGGTGGAATGGGTCAGCAGCGCGCTGCCACCGAACACGCCACCGCAAATCAGCAGGATATCGCTCAGCGTACAAAGCGTGGCGGTCATTAAATGGTAGTGGCGGCGCACGCCCTGGTTCATCACAAAAGCATTCTGCGGCCCCAGCGGCAGGATCAGCGCGGCGCCCAGCGCCATGCCCTGCAGAAAAACGGCAAACATAGAGTCTTCCTCAAACGGTTTCAGCTGGCGGCGAGTGTATAGCGACAGCATCATTAGAGGAAATTGAAGATTCTAATACTCCATAAACTTAGCTAATGATAACGATCGGTAAAAAGGCGAACCGCAGTCCGCCTTTTCTTTTGCATGATGAGCAAGCCGTCAGGCTCAACCGGCTAACATTACTCTGCCTTTGCCTGTACTGGCGCAGCAGTCTGAGCAGCGTCGCTTTTCGCTTCGGCCGTCTGATGCAGGTGCACATCCATCTGCGGATAAGGGATACCGATATTGTTGGCATCCAGTGTGCGCTTGAAGTTCTTCATCAGATCCCAGTATACGTTTTGCAGATCGCCCGCGTTGCTCCAGCAGCGCACCACGTAATTAACCGACGAAGCCGCCAGCTCGTTCAGGCCAATCTGTACGCCCATATCCTGCAGCACGCGAGGATCGGCATCCACCACTTCGCGCAGCAGTTTGAGAACCTGGTCCGCGTCGGCATCGTAGGAGACGCCAATGATAAATTCATTACGGCGAACCGGCTCGCGAGAGAAGTTTACGATGTTGCCGGCGATGATTTTACCGTTTGGCACCACAACGGTTTTGCCGTCCGCGGTTTTCAGCGTGGTAGAGAAAATCTGTACCTGTTGTACGGTGCCCATAATGCCGATATCGATAAAGTCACCGGTGCGGAACGGACGAAAAGTCACCAGCAGCACGCCAGCTGCCAGGTTGGAGAGCGAGCCCTGCAAAGCCAGACCGACGGCCAAACCTGCGGCACCCAGCACGGCGATAACCGACGCCGTCTGTACGCCTACGCGCCCAAGCGCCGCAATCAGCGTAAACGCAATCACGGCATAGCGCACCAGCGCCGAAAGGAAATCGGCTACGGTGGCGTCGATATGACGAGCGCGCAGCACCTTGTTCAGCGTTTTTGAAATGATACGCGCTACGATAGTCCCGATAATCAGGATGATAATGGCCGCTACAATATTTACCGCATAGCTCAGCAGCAGCGCCTGATTGTGTACCAGCCAGCTGCCAGCGCGGTTAACGCCGTCGACTACGTTCAAATCTTCCATTTGCTTATCCTGTTGTTGTTCCCCGCCGGGAAGTAAGCAGACTGCCAGTCCAGGCTGGCATCCCAAACCTCAAGCGTAACTAAAAATGCTGTCTGGTGCCAAATAACGAGGCAAATTAATAATTTGTTACCGCAAAGGCGCTTTTTTTGCAGGGTTTTTAATAAGGGAAAAGCCGATAGCCGCGCCAATATTTACAGAAATGCAGAAGGCAAACTTCGCTGACGTTCTAAAATTTGCCCATAAAAAAAGGCTCCGCGAGGGAGCCTTCTGTTCAGAACGAGAAAATTACAGTACGTCTACCGCGTTCAGTTCTTTAAACGCCTGCTCCAGACGAGTAATCATGGAAGTCTGAGCAGAGCGCAGCCATACGCGCGGATCGTAGTATTTCTTGTTTGGTTTATCAGCGCCTTCCGGGTTGCCCAGCTGCGCCTGCAGATAACCTTCGTTCTTTTTGTAGTACTGCAGGATGCCGTCCCAGGTCGCCCATTGGGTATCGGTATCGATGTTCATCTTGATCACGCCGTAGCTGATAGACTCTTCGATTTCAGCAGCGGAAGAACCGGAACCGCCGTGGAAAACGAAGTCCAGCGCGTTGTGCGCCAGGTTATGTTTTTTGGTCACATATTCCTGAGAATCACGCAGGATGGTTGGCGTCAGCTTAACGTTGCCTGGCTTATACACGCCGTGAACGTTACCGAAAGAGGCCGCGATAGTAAAACGCGGGCTGATTGCGTTCAGTTTTTCGTAAGCGTAGTTCACGTCTTCAGGCTGGGTGTACAGTGCGGAAGCATCCATATGGCTGTTATCAACGCCGTCTTCTTCACCGCCGGTGCAGCCCAGTTCGATTTCCAGCGTCATGTTGATTTTTGACATACGCGCCAGATACTTGCTGCAGATTTCGATGTTTTCTTCCAGCGACTCTTCAGACAGGTCGATCATGTGGGAAGAGAACAGCGGCTTACCGGTTTTTTCAAAGTGAGTTTCGCCCGCGTCCAGCAGACCGTCGATCCACGGCAGCAGTTTTTTCGCGCAGTGGTCGGTATGCAGGATAACCGGCACGCCGTAGTGTTCCGCCATCTGATGCACGTGATGCGCACCGGAGATTGCGCCCAGGATGGCTGCAGCCTGCGGCTTATCGGACTTCAGGCCTTTACCGGCGATGAACGCCGCGCCACCGTTGGAGAACTGGATGATAACCGGCGCTTTAACTTTCGCGGCGGTTTCCAGCACGGCGTTGATGGAATCGGTGCCGACACAGTTAACCGCTGGCAGTGCGAATTTGTTCTCTTTTGCGACTTTGAAGATTTTCTGTACGTCGTCACCGGTGACAACGCCTGGTTTTACGAAATCAAAAATTTTAGACATGTCTTTTGTCCTGTTTCGTCGGCAGTAGGAAAAGATGTTGCGCCTTAAGGGGCAAATCATTCTGGCGGAGGCAGCCCTCCGCCCCAGAGGTTACTGTTTCGCGCGTTCTTCCAGCATAGCTACCGCAGGCAGTTTTTTACCTTCCACGAACTCAAGGAAAGCGCCGCCGCCGGTAGAGATATAAGAAATCTTATCTTCAATGCCGAAGAGGTCGATGGCAGCCAGCGTATCACCGCCGCCTGCGATAGAGAATGCGTCGCTGTCGGCAATGGCTTTCGCCACGATTTCGGTGCCTTTGCGGAAGTTCGGGAATTCAAACACGCCCACCGGGCCATTCCACAGAATAGTTTTGGCTTCTTTCAACAACTTAGCCATGGCTTCTGCGGTTTCGTCGCCAAAGTCCATGATCTCTTCATCATCTTTAACTTCGGAGACTTTCTTCACGGTTGAAGGCGCAGTTTCAGAGAATTCCGTGCCGACGCGGGAGTCGGTTGGCACAGGAATTTTATATTCGTCGCGCAGTTTTTTCGCAGCTTCCACGAAATCCGGCTCGTACAGGGATTTACCCACCTTGTTGTCGATAGCCACGAAGGTGTTGGCGATGCCGCCGCCTACGATCACCGTATCGGCGATTTTCACCAGCGAGTTCAGCACGTCGAATTTGGTGGAAACTTTAGAACCGCCAACCACCGCCACCATTGGACGAGCAGGCTCTTTCAGCGCTTTGCCCAGCGCTTCCAGCTCATCGGCCAGCAGCGGGCCAGCGCAGGCTACCGGCGCAAATTTCCCCACGCCATGCGTGGAAGCCTGGGCGCGGTGCGCGGTGCCGAAGGCGTCCATCACGTAGACGTCGCACAGCGCGGCATATTTTTTCGCCAGCGCCTCGTCGTCTTTCTTTTCGCCTTTGTTAAAACGAACGTTTTCCAGCACTACCAGCTCGCCCTCGGCGATATCAACGCCTTCCAGGTAGTCTTTTTCCAGACGAACCGGAGAAGAAAGTTTTTCTTTCAGATAGTTAACCACTGGCAGCAGGGAGAACTCTTCGTTGTACTCGCCTTCGGTCGGGCGGCCCAGGTGAGAAGTGACCATCACTTTCGCACCCTGTTTCAGCGCGGCTTCAATGGTTGGCAGTGAAGCACGGATACGTGCGTCAGAGGTGACTTTGCCCTCTTTAACCGGCACGTTTAAATCAGAACGAATCAGTACGCGTTTCCCGGCAAGATCCAAATCGGTCATTTTAATTACTGACATGGTGAGTCCTCTCGTTGATTCTCTAAATTTTAAAGGCGCAGTCCGCGCCCTGGCTGAAACCGCTGGCGGCCATGGCTAACGTCGTGTCGAGCATTCGGTTAGCAAAGCCCCATTCGTTGTCGCACCAGACCAGCGTTTTGATCAGGTGCTGTCCGCTGACCCGCGTTTGCGTGCCGTCCACAATGGCACTGTGCGGATCGTGGTTAAAATCAATGGAGACTAACGGTAGTTCCGTATAGTCAACTATACCACTAAATGCTTTTTCTGATGCGTTTCGCAGCAGCGCATTCACCTCGCAGGCCTTTACCGGCGTGCGGACGCTGACGCTTAAATCAATGGCGGTCACGTTGATTGTCGGTACACGCACGGCGATCGCTTCGAAACGGTCATTGAATTTCGGAAAAATACGCGCGATACCGGCGGCAAGGCGAGTATCGACCGGAATTATCGACTGGCTGGCTGCGCGAGTGCGGCGCAAATCAGTGTGGTAAGCGTCAATAACCTGCTGATCGTGCATGGCGGAATGGATGGTGGTGACCGTTCCCGACTCAATGCCGAAAGCATCATCCAGTAACTTAATCACAGGAATAATACAGTTAGTGGTGCAGGAGGCGTTAGAGACGATCAGATCGCTGGCCTTTAGCGCTTTTTCATTGACGCCGTAAACCACGGTAGCGTCAAGATCGTTGCCGCCCGGATGGGAAAACAGGACTTTTTTCGCCCCGGCGGCAAGGTGCGCTTCGCCGTCTTCGCGGCTGCCCCAGACGCCGGTGCAGTCCAGCACCACATCCACGTTCAGCTCCTTCCAGGGGAGATCGGCGATAGCGGCCCGATGCAGAATGCGCACAGGATCTTCGCCTATCCACAGCAGATCCCGCTCCTGACGAACGTCCCATGCAAAACGGCCATGACTGGTGTCATATTTCAGCAGATGCGCCATGCCGGCGGCTTCCGCCAGCTCATTAACCGCCACGACGGTAATCTCCGCGCGGCGTCCGGTTTCATAAAGCGCGCGCAGCACGTTGCGTCCAATGCGTCCAAAACCGTTGATGGCAATACGAACCGTCATATCACTCCTGCATCCAAATTCTGTGCAAAACCGGAGCGTTAGCCTGAGCCAGACGTTCCCGTTTGTACAGGGAATTTTTGCGTTACCGGGCCGTTTTTCCAACGGAAAGAGGTCAGTCCCAATGCTTGTTGAAACGGTTCAGCTACAATAAAGACAATGCGGAATAATTGGAATGCGCCAGATCAATCCACAGTTTAAAAATCTGACCTGCATCACATTTAGATAAGGTTCTGTATAAAAAACAGGCCAACAACGCTCAACAAAGTAGTAAAGTAACTTTTACTGATATTTACTTTCAAGTAACCAGTTAGCGACACGATCAACGGAATTTTCTTACTTTTGCAGGTAAATATCAGAATTTTCTCTCTGACAACCGTTTCCAGGAAGGAGACGCCCACAGCAGAGCGCCGGTAAAAGCGCGGCTGGCTGTAGCGAGATCGGGAAAGATCTGGCGTCCACTCTCTGGTCACTAACCGTGCCGGAATATGAATTACAACTTGCTTTGGTATCTCTGGATTATCTGGGCTTCAGCGCTGCTCGTCTATTCCCTTAGCTGGGCGACAACGCTGTTGCTGATCCGCCAGCATCGGGGACTGTTAATGGCCGCAGCCTCCGCCATTTTTACCTGGCTTGCCTTCAGGAAATTCACGTTAAATAAGGAAATAGCGATGTTCAAACGTAAAGAGAATCCCCGTCAACCCAGCGCTCCGCTGAATTACACTTCGCCCGTGCCGCCCTCTTCCGCTTCGCTAATGGACAGCGAATTTGAAGAAAGCGTCTCTGCCGCAACCGTCGCCAGCGCGCCTGCCACAGGCACCACCACCATCCCGGATACCTGCACCATCGTAGGTGAAATCAGCGCCGCAGGCGATATTCATATCACCGGCAGCGTTAACGGTAAGGTGAATTCAGAAAAAACCGTTTTTGTGCAGAAAGATGGGCGGGTCGAAGGGGAAATCTGGGCGCAGCGCACCGAAATCAGCGGCGAGCTGAAAGGATTATGCTGTAGTCGGGAGGTGGCCATTAACGCCAACGGATTTATGGATGGCACCATCGAGTGCGAATCGCTTTCGATCAACCAGCAGGGTAAATTTTATGGCCAGTCCAAGCCTTATAAGACGGAAAGAGAGCCGGAAAGCAACGTGGTGAAAAGCTTTGCGGAGCCGGTGATACCGCCCAGCCAGGATTTCCATTTGCGGGACACCGCGCAGTAGGTAAAAAGGTTCGCCTGTTTGCACAGGCGAACCGGATTGATTACGGCTTAAGCGATTGCCAGGAAGGTTCACCTGCTTGCACAGGCGAACCCGGTTTATTACAGCAGCTCTTTCGCTTTAGCGACTACGTTGTCTACGGTGAAGCCGAAGATTTCAAACAGCTTCTCGGCCGGTGCCGACTCGCCAAAGGTGGTCATGCCAACCACCGCGCCATGCAGGCCGGTGTATTTGAACCAGTAATCGGCGATACCGGCTTCAATCGCCACGCGCGCGCCAACCGCTTTCGGCAGTACGGCTTCACGATAGGCCGCATCCTGCTTGTCGAAAGCATCGGTAGACGGCATGGACACCACGCGCGCCTTACGCCCTTCCGCGCTCAGCTTCTCGTAAGCACCAACCGCCAGCTCCACTTCAGAACCGGTCGCAATCAGGATCACTTCCGGCGTGCCGTCGCAATCTTTCAGGATATAGGCGCCGCGAGCCACGTTAGCCAGCTGCTCGGCGCTGCGATCCTGCTGCGCCAGGTTCTGGCGGGAGAAGATCAGCGCGGTTGGGCCGTCGTGACGCTCAATCGCATATTTCCAGGCTACCGCAGACTCAACCTGGTCGCACGGACGCCATACGCTCATGTTCGGCGTGACGCGCAGGCTGGCCAGCTGCTCAACCGGCTGGTGCGTCGGGCCATCTTCGCCCAGACCGATAGAGTCGTGGGTATAGACCATCACCTGACGGATTTTCATCAGCGCGGCCATACGGGCAGCGTTACGCGCATATTCCACAAACATCAGGAAAGTGGCGGTATACGGCAGGAAACCGCCGTGCAGCGTAATGCCGTTGGCGATAGCGGTCATGCCGAACTCACGCACGCCGTAGTGAATATAGTTGCCCGCCGCGTCTTCGTTGATCGGCTTAGAACCAGACCACATGGTCAGGTTGCTTGGCGCCAGGTCGGCGGAGCCGCCCAGATATTCCGGCAGCAGCTTGCCGAAAGCTTCCAGCGCGTTTTGTGAGGCTTTACGGCTGGCGATTTTGGCCGGATTGGCCTGCAGCTGCTCAATGAATTTCTGCGACTCGGCCTGCCAGTTTTCCGGCAGCTCGTTTTTGGTGCGGCGCTGGAACTCCAGAGCCAGCTCGGGATAAGCTTTGGCATAGGCCGCGAACTTCTCGTTCCAGGCCGCTTCTTTCGCCTTGCCCGCTTCTTTGGCATCCCACTGCGCGTAGATATCCTGAGGGATTTCAAACGGTGCGTGGTGCCAGCCCAGCTGTTTACGGGTCAGCGCGATTTCTTCGTCGCCCAGCGGTGCGCCGTGGGAATCGTGCGTGCCAGCTTTGTTCGGCGAGCCGAAACCAATTACGGTTTTGCACATCAGCAGTGAAGGCTTGTCGCTGACCGCTTTTGCTTCTTCAACCGCTTTGCGGATCGCTTCCGCGTCGTGGCCGTCCACGCCGCGCACCACGTGCCAGCCGTAGGCTTCAAAACGCTGTGCGGTATCGTCCGTGAACCAGCCGTCGATGTGACCATCAATCGATATGCCGTTATCATCATAGAAAGCCACCAGCTTGCCCAGCTTCAGCGTACCGGCCAGCGAGCAAACTTCGTGCGAGATCCCTTCCATCATGCAGCCGTCGCCCATAAACACGTAGGTATTATGATCGACAACGTTATGGCCTGGACGGTTGAACTGCGCGGCCAGCGTGCGCTCGGCGATAGCCATACCCACGGCGTTGGCGATGCCCTGCCCCAGCGGGCCGGTGGTGGTTTCAACGCCGGCGGTGTAGCCGTATTCCGGGTGACCTGGAGTTTTGGAATGCAGCTGACGGAAGTTCGCCAGCTCGGCAATCGGCAGATCGTAGCCAGAGAGGTGCAGCAGGCTGTAAATCAGCATTGAGCCGTGGCCGTTGGACAGCACGAAGCGGTCACGGTCGGCCCACAGCGGGTTGGTTGGGTTATGGTTCAGGAAATCACGCCATAACACTTCGGCAATATCCGCCATGCCCATGGGCGCGCCAGGGTGGCCGGATTTCGCTTTCTGTACAGCATCCATACTTAATGCGCGAATGGCGTTCGCAAGCTCTTTACGAGAAGACATGTTCTACTCCAGGTCGGATTAAAGGCTTCGCCGTCCTTAACCTATTTTAATCAATGAGTTATCAGGCAAAGCTGCAAAAGACGACCCTCAATGTACATGAAAGAGCAGCCGAATGTACATGGCGAAAAGTGCAAAAAAACAGGGCCATACTTGCGTTTTTCAGACGTTGGAACTATGCATTAGCGCGCAGGAAGTTAACATAGTGCCAGTCTTATTCCCTGCCTTTAACGGCAGGTGTTTGTTTTTATTACCTTGTTATCTAATGGATGGAAATATGAAAATACCCGCTTCTCTGATGGCGCTGGCCGTCGCTACCGCACTGACCGGCTGTCAGAATTTTGACAGCAACGCGCTGTTGCAGTCTGGCGCGCAGGCTTATCAGGCCGCTTCGCTTAGCGACGCGCAGGTAAAAGAGCTGAGCGTAAAATCGTGCGAGCAAATGGACAGCGAAGCGCAGATTGCACCCGCCGACAGCGTTTACACCCAGCGCCTGAATAAAATCGCCGCCGCGCTTGGCGATAACATCAACGGCACGCCTGCTAACTATAAGGTTTACCTGACCAAAGACGTCAACGCCTGGGCGATGGCCAACGGCTGTATCCGCGTTTACAGCGGCCTGATGGATATGATGACGGACAACGAAGTGGAAGGCGTGCTGGGCCATGAAATGGGTCACGTGGCGCTGGGCCATACCCGCCGCGCGATGCAGGTCGCTTACGGCACCACCGCAGCGCGTACTGCGGCCGCATCCGTTGGCGGTATTGCCGCTACGCTGTCGCAGTCGCAGCTGGGCGATCTGGGCGAAAAGCTGGTTAACGCGCAGTTCTCGCAAAAACAGGAGTCACAGGCGGACGACTACTCGTTCGATCTGCTGAAAAAACGCGGTATCAGCCCGCTGGGTCTGGAAACCAGCTTTGAGAAACTGGCGAAGCTGGAAGGCGGCAGCGCGAGCACCATGTTCGATTCTCACCCTTCTTCCGAGTCCCGCGCGGCGCATATTAAAGCGCGCATCGAAGCCGGAAAATAAGCCTGAACAAGGCCAGCCCTGCGGCTGGCCCCTTTCGACGATTACTCGCCTTTATTCACAGCCTGAACGTGCAGCATATCCAGCGCCAGCGTGGCGGCGGCCAGCGCAGTGATATCGGACTGGTCATAGCCCGGCGCGACTTCCACCAGATCCATGCCCACAATGTTCAGCCCTTTCAGACCGCGCACCAGCTTAGTTGCTTTGTCCGAGGTCAGACCGCCGACAACAGGCGTGCCCGTGCCCGGCGCGTGAGCCGGATCCAGACAGTCGATATCAAAAGTCAGATAAACAGGCATATCGCCCACGATCTCTTTCACCTGCGCGATGATATCGTCGACGCTGCGATCGTTAATCTGCGCCGCATCCAGCACGTTGAAGCCCAGCGATGCATCGAACTCGGTGCGAATACCAATCTGCACGGAGCGCGTCGGATCGATCAGCCCTTCCTGCGGCGCGGTGTAGAACATGGTGCCGTGGTCGAACTTCGGGCCGTTGGAATAGGTATCGGTATGCGCATCAAAATGCACCAGCGCCATTTTGCCGAAGTGTTTCGCGTGCGCGCGCAGCAGCGGCAGCGTGACGTAGTGGTCGCCGCCAAAGGTCATCATGCGTTTGCCGTTAGCCAGCAGCTTCTCCGCATGGGCCTGCAATTTGTCGCTCATATCCTGCGAATCGCCAAAAGCGTAAACCAGGTCGCCGCAGTCAACGACGTTCAGACGCTGACGCAGATCGAAATTCCACGGCCAGCGGCAGCCTTCCCAGGCCAGGTTAGTGGAGATCTGACGGATGGCGCCCGGCCCTAAGCGGCTGCCGGGACGGCCGGACGTGGCCGCGTCAAACGGTACGCCGGTGATCACCCATTCGGCGTCGCTGTCGTACGGCTGGAAGTTAACCGGAAAACGCATAAAACCAAAAGCATTGGAAACCAAAGAGTTATCGTACTGGTTGCCCAGAGTATTATACATAAGCCCCTCTCTTGCTGTCGGCCAGGCTGGCCTTACTGTTATAGCTAAAAAAAATCCCCGTCGCGTCGTTAGGCCCGACGAGAAAGGGATTGGGTTCAGGTTGTCAGGCGGAAAAAGCGCCGCCCGACCGCGCGGCTAAGGCTTACTCATCTTCCAGATAAGTGTAGCCGTAGAGGCCCGCTTCAAACTCTTCGATAAACTGCGCGCGCAGCTCATCGTCCAGATCGGATTCGGCAATCTGCTTGCGGAAATGCGTCAGCAGCTCGTTCGGATCCAGCTGCACGTATTCCAGCATGTCCGCTACGGTATCGCCTTCGTCCGACAGCTGCACATCAACACGCCCATCCGCGTAAGCATAAACGTCAACCGCTTCGGTATCGCCGAACAGGTTGTGCATATTGCCCAGGATTTCCTGATACGCGCCGACCATAAAGAAGCCCAGCATCGGCGGATTATCCACGTCGTACTGCGGCATCGGCATGGTGGTAGCGATACCGTCGCCGTCCACATAGTGGTCGATGGTGCCGTCTGAATCACAGGTAATATCCAGCAGCACGGCGCGGCGCTCCGGCTTTTTATCCAGCCCTTCCAGCGGCAGCACCGGGAACAGCTGATCGATGCCCCACGCGTCCGGCATGGACTGGAACAGCGAGAAGTTGACGTAAATCTTATCCGCCATACGCTCCTGCAGCTCGTCGATAATCGGACGGTGCGCGCGGTTACCCGGATCCAGATGCTGCTGAATGTAGTTACAAACGCTCAGGTAAAGCTGCTCGGCCCAGGCGCGCTGCTCCAGATTGTAAAT
This sequence comes from Erwinia sp. TECH1, assembly GCF_054057575.1. Classification (NCBI taxonomy): domain Bacteria; kingdom Pseudomonadati; phylum Pseudomonadota; class Gammaproteobacteria; order Enterobacterales; family Erwiniaceae; genus Erwinia; species Erwinia sp. TECH1. The sequence continues at coordinate 3,919,119 of NZ_JBSRZK010000001.1, forward strand.
GCCCTGAGAGTAGCCCGTATGGATATCAAACAGATCCATCTGGCTGTCGTGCAGCCATTCACGCAGCGAGCGACGATTGTTCAGCTCGTGCATCTCCTGCCACGTATCCCACAGGCTGATAATCGGGCGAGGCGCATCCGCTGGCGGCGACTCCGGCGTAATAAACTCGTTGCGTTCCACGCCGATGATGTTGGAAACCAGCACGGTATGGTGCGCGGTAACCGCACGACCTGATTCGGTGATGACCGTCGGATGCGGCAGATTGTGCTCCTCACACGCATCGCCGATAGCCCAGATCACGTTGTTGGCGTATTCGTTCAGGCCGTAGTTGACCGAACAGTCGGACTGGGAACGCGTTCCCTCATAGTCCACGCCCAGGCCGCCGCCCACGTCGAAGCACTGGATGTTGACGCCCAGCTTCGCCAGTTCGACATAGAAACGTGCCGATTCGCGTACGCCGGTGGCGATATCGCGGATATTCGCCATCTGCGAGCCGAGGTGGAAGTGCAGCAGCTGCAGGCTTTCCATTCTGCCGGCTTCGCGCATGATCTCAACCAGCTTCAGCACCTGCGTAGCGGACAGGCCAAACTTGGACTTTTCGCCGCCGCTGGACTGCCATTTGCCGGAACCCTGCGAGGCCAGGCGCGCGCGGATGCCAAGACGCGGCACCACGTTCAGGCGTTCCGCTTCTTCCAGCACCAGCTTCACTTCGGTCATCTTTTCCAGCACCAGATAGACTTTGTGGCCCATCTTTTCGCCGATCAGCGCCAGACGAATATATTCACGGTCTTTGTAGCCGTTACAGACGATCACTGAACGGGTCATGCCCGCGTGCGCCAGCACCGCCATCAGCTCCGCTTTGGAGCCCGCTTCCAGCCCCAGCGGCTCGCCGGAGTTGATCAGCGATTCGATCACGCGCTTATGCTGGTTAACCTTGATCGGATAGACCAGGAAATAGTCGCCGCGATAGCCGTAGGATTCCCGCGCGCGCTTAAACGCTGCGTTAATGGAGCGCAGGCGATGCTGTAAAATTTGAGGGAAACAGAACAGCGCGGGCAGGCGTTGCCCTTCGGCCTCGCGCTCTTTAACCAGCCGGGCCAGATCGACGCGCGCTTCCGGCACGTCGGGATCGGGACAGACGCTGATATGCCCCAGCTCATTGACGTCGTAATAATTATTGCCCCACCAGGCAATATTGTAGGTGCGCAGCATTTTGCTGGCATCTTGATCGCTCATGGCCACCTCCTGCATTGAGCGGAGTACACCCTGTTCGCCTGCTGACGAACCCTTAATCATCTTGCTGTCGTCAGACATCGCGAGCCTCGAATTTCAATGATGCGGAACAGTTAACTACTATCGCAGGGAAAACCCACGACAACAACCCATCGACTACCGGGCATCCCAGCATAAAACGCTGAGGAACCGCACCAGGCGATATCAGAAGTATAACATTAAACACGTCGCGGACTCCGGCACCCAGCTGCGCTGAGAAACGAGAAGGAGGAGATTATCGACATTAAATGCCGGCATCACGACCGGCGCTACATCGGCACGGCGCCGAGGCAGGAAAACAGGACAGGAAGAGTCTGCGTGCGCCGGAATGGCGCAATGAACCGGTTGCGATCATGACCGTATTCAGCTCCGCTTGGGGAAACCGGGAGGAAAAGGCCAGCGAAAAGTCCTCTCGCTGACGCGCCTGCCGCTGATACCGGCAAACCCGGCTTACAGCAGCGGCGTTTTATACAATCAGCACGACAGGAATGCAAAATTTAAATGTAAGGAACAACAAGGGACACGGTAATTTTTACAAAATTCCCCGGTTGTTTCCGATAAAAAATGCTGGCAATCTGTTTAACGAGTAACCTAAAATAGCCGTCCAGATGTGAATCCATCTATACTGGTTAACTTCTAAGCGTCTTAAATTAAATTATTGTACTGCTCATGGCTTTGCCTGAGGGGGCGCAGAGAGAGAAAACCGTTTCTTTTTAGCGCTATGCAGTCGATCCCAACCCGTTTCAGTAAGGTAAAGAATAAATGGCTAAACACCTTTTTACTTCCGAGTCCGTCTCAGAAGGCCATCCCGATAAAATCGCCGACCAGATCTCTGATGCCGTGCTGGATGCCATCCTTGAGCAGGATCCGAAAGCCCGTGTCGCCTGTGAAACCTACGTAAAAACCGGCATGGTGCTGGTCGGTGGCGAAATCACCACCAGCGCGTGGGTAGATATCGAAGAGATCACCCGTAATACCGTGCGTGAAATCGGCTATGTTCATTCCGACATGGGCTTTGATGCCAACTCCTGCGCGGTGCTGAATGCTATCGGCAAACAGTCACCGGATATCAACCAGGGCGTGGATCGCGCCGATCCGCTGGAACAGGGCGCGGGCGATCAGGGCCTGATGTTCGGCTATGCCACCAACGAAACCGACGTGCTGATGCCTGCGCCGGTGACCTACGCGCACCGTCTGGTGCAGCGTCAGTCCGAAGTGCGTAAAAACGGCACCCTGCCGTGGCTGCGTCCGGATGCGAAAAGCCAGATCACTTTCCAGTACGATGCGGGCAAAATCGTTGGTATCGACGCGGTAGTGCTTTCTACGCAGCATTCAGAAGATATCGATCAGAAAGCGCTGCAGGAAGCGGTGATGGAAGAGATCATCAAGCCGGTTCTGCCAGCTGAATGGATCAACGCCGGTACCAAATACCATATCAACCCAACCGGCCGTTTCGTTATCGGCGGCCCGATGGGCGATTGCGGCCTGACCGGTCGTAAAATCATCGTGGACACCTACGGCGGCATGGCTCGTCACGGTGGCGGCGCGTTCTCCGGTAAGGATCCGTCAAAAGTTGACCGTTCCGCAGCCTACGCGGCACGCTACGTGGCCAAGAACATCGTGGCTGCCGGCCTGGCCGATCGCTGTGAAATCCAGGTTTCTTACGCCATCGGCGTTGCGGAACCGACTTCCATCATGGTAGAAACCTTTGGTACAGAAAAAATCTCTACCGAACAGCTGACGCTGCTGGTACGCGAGTTCTTCGACCTGCGTCCTTACGGCCTGATCCAGATGCTGGATCTGCTGCACCCAATCTACCGCGAAACTGCGGCTTACGGTCACTTTGGCCGCGAGCACTTCCCATGGGAAAAAACCGACAAGGCCGCACAGCTGCGCGAAGCGGCTGGCCTGAAGTAAGGTTTTACCTATCGCATCAAGGGCACCTAAAGGGTGCCCTTTTTGCTGCCCGCTGGCTGGCAGATTGGTAAACTCCGTATACACTTTTGCAGGCCTTCGTCGCCCCGCATGTTAACGGTTACATCCAGAAACATCAGGCAGCATCTGATAATTAAGAATTTCCAGCCTTAACAAGAGTAGCGGGAATGCGCTATTTTCAGCGCTGTCCGATAGAGGGCCAGCAGGGAACCAGGAGAAGCTATTTAGTGCTATGCCTGAACGGTTATAAAGCGTAAGCGCGTATGAAAACCACTGTTTTCAGAAAGATCTGGTGTGTAACCGATTACACCGTGTGATCGCCCGCACAGTCTTTCGCGCCGGGTTTTTTTAACATTTATAAAAACAATATACAGTACCACTAATATGGAGGCTTCATGCCTGATAATAAGAAACAGAGCAGAACATCCAACAAGGCGATGACCTTGTTCGTATGTTTACTCGCCGCACTCGCCGGCCTGCTTTTCGGGCTGGATATCGGCGTGATTGCCGGCGCTTTACCTTTCATTGCGAAAGATTTCAACGTCACTGCCCACCAGCAGGAATGGATTGTCAGCTCGATGATGTTCGGTGCCGCCGTCGGCGCCGTCGGCAGCGGCTGGATGTCCTCTTACCTCGGTCGTAAAAAGAGCCTGATGATTGGCGCCGTGCTGTTCGTTATCGGCTCGCTGTGGTCAGCCATGGCGGGAAACGCGGATATGCTGATTGTGGCGCGCGTGCTGCTGGGCCTGGCCGTCGGCGTGGCTTCCTTTACCGCTCCGCTTTACCTTTCTGAAATCGCACCGGAAAAAATTCGCGGCAGCATGATCTCGCTGTACCAGCTGATGATCACCATCGGTATTCTGGGTGCCTATCTCTCCGATACCGCGTTCAGCTACACCGGCGAATGGCGCTGGATGCTGGGCATCATCACTATCCCGGCGGCCCTGCTGCTGGTCGGCGTCTGCTTCCTGCCTAACAGCCCGCGCTGGCTGGCGGCGAAAGGCAACTTCCGCGATGCGCAGCGCGTGCTGGATCGCCTGCGCGACACCAGCGAGCAGGCAAAACGCGAGCTGGATGAAATTCGTGAAAGCCTGAAGATCAAACAGTCCGGCTGGAATCTGTTCAAAAACAACGGTAATTTCCGCCGTGCGGTCTGGCTGGGTATTCTGCTACAGGTTATGCAGCAGTTCACCGGTATGAACGTCATCATGTACTACGCGCCGAAAATTTTTGAAATTGCCGGCTTTACCAATACCACCGAGCAGATGTGGGGCACCGTTATCGTTGGTCTGATCAACGTGCTGGCGACCTTTATCGCTATCGGTCTGGTGGATCGCTGGGGCCGTAAGCCGACCCTGAAGTTGGGCTTCCTGGTCATGGCGATCGGTATGGGCGTGCTGGGTACCATGCTGCATATCGGCATTCACTCTGCCGGTGCACAGTACTTTGCAATCGCTATGCTGCTGATGTTTATCATCGGCTTCGCCATGAGCGCCGGCCCGCTGATCTGGGTACTGTGTTCTGAAATTCAGCCGCTGAAAGGCCGCGATTTTGGTATCACCGTTTCTACGGCGACCAACTGGATTGCCAACATGATCGTCGGGGCGACCTTCCTGACCATGCTGAACACGCTGGGCAACGCCAATACCTTCTGGGTCTACGCAGGTCTGAATATCCTCTTTATCATTCTGACTATTATGCTGATCCCGGAAACCAAAAACGTTTCTCTTGAGCATATCGAACGCAACCTGTTAAGTGGCAAAAAGCTGCGCGACATCGGTCAGCGCGACTAAGCTTCACTGGCCGGGGCAACCCGGCCAGCTTCATTGAATTCCCCTGCCTCACGTCGTATCCTCTGCACCATGAAATCCCCTCGACTTCCAATAGCCCTACAACAGGCCGTGATGCGTTCGCTGCGCGACAAGCTGCAGCAGGCTAATCAGCGCCTTGAACGTCACTATCCTGAACCAAAGCTGGTTTATCAGCAGCGCGGTACGGCTGCGGGCACCGCCTGGCTGGAAGCCTGGGAGATCCGCCTGAATCCGGTGCTGCTGCTGGAAAATCAGGAAGCTTTTATCAATGAAGTGGTGCCGCACGAGCTGGCGCATCTGCTGGTATGGAAACAGTTTGGCCGCGTGGCGCCGCATGGCAAAGAGTGGAAGTGGATGATGGAAAGCGTGCTGGGCGTGCCTGCACGACGCACCCACCAGTTTGCTATCGAATCGGTGCGCAGCCGCGCTTTCCCCTATCGCTGCCGCTGTCAGCAGCATCAGCTGACCGTGCGTCGCCATAACCGGGTCACGCGCGGCGAAAGCGAATACCGCTGCGTTCACTGCGGCGAAAAATTGCTGCCCGGCACGTTTACGCCCGCATAAAAATCGGCCTGGCGTCAAAAAAAGCGCTGATAAAGCACGCGACGATTTCCTGTTATCCGGCGCTTCTGCTACTCTCGCCGCTTTATTGACTGACAGAAAACCGGACTATGTTACGCAAAATTATTGGCTGCTTTTCGCTGCTGACCGCCTTCTTTGCCCACGGGTTAAGCCCCAACAACTACCATCAGAATAATTTCAGCCAGGCAAAAGCCTATGCCGCGCAAATCAATGCCGATGCGCCAGGCTCTTTTTACTGCGGCTGTAAAATTAACTGGCAGGGGAAAAAAGGCGTGCCGGACCTCGCCTCCTGCGGCTATCAGGTGCGCAAAAATGCCAACCGCGCTAACCGCATTGAGTGGGAGCACGTGGTGCCCGCCTGGACTTTCGGCCACCAGCGCCAGTGCTGGCAGGATGGCGGCAGAAAACAGTGCGCCAAAGACGCGGGCTATCGCCGTATAGAGTCCGATCTGCATAACCTGCAGCCTGCCATCGGCGAGGTTAACGGCGATCGCGGCAACTTTATGTACAGCCAGTGGAACGGCAGCGAGCATCAGTACGGCCAGTGCGAAATGAAGATCGACTTCAAGAACAAGCAGGCTGAACCGCCAGCGCGCGCGCGCGGCGCCATCGCCCGCACCTGGTTCTATATGCGCGACCAGTACCAGATTGCGATGTCGAAACAGCAGACTCAGCTGATGACGGTCTGGGACAAGCAGTATCCGGTTACCGCCTGGGAATGCGAGCGCGATAACCGCATCGCAAAAGTCCAGGGCAACCACAACCCCTATGTACAGCGTGCTTGCCAGCGGTAAAATCTGTGGCCTAAACTGGACAGCATGTCTTGGCCGCGCCCGCCGCGGCCAGTTACTTTTATCAGGATCCCCATGCGTATACCCCGCATTTATCATGCCGAACCGCTGGTCGTCGGCAGTGAAGTTTTCCTCAACGAAGAAGCGGCAAATCACGTAGGACGCGTACTGCGGATGAACGCCGGTCAGCGCCTGGAATTGTTCGATGGTACTAATCTGACATTTAGCGCCGAAATCGTGCAGGCGGATAAGAAAAATGTGCGCGTCGCCGTGCAGGAAAGTCGCGAAGAGTGCCGTGAATCCCCGCTTCACCTGCATTTAGGCCAGGTGATGTCGCGCGGCGAGAAGATGGAGTTCACCATTCAAAAAGCGGTGGAACTGGGCGTAAACAGCATCACCCCCTTGTTTTCTGAGCGCTGTGGCGTAAAGCTTGATGCCCAAAGGCTGGCGAAAAAAATCCAGCAGTGGCAAAAAATTGTGATTGCCGCCTGCGAGCAGTGCGGCAGAAATCGCGTGCCGGAGGTGCGTGAAGCAATGACGCTGGAGGCCTGGAGCGCCGAAGAGGACAGCAGCCTGAAGCTCAATCTGCACCCGAGAGCGAGCCAAAGCATCAATACCCTGCCGCAGCCCGTGGAACGCGTCCGTTTGCTGATTGGCCCGGAAGGCGGCCTGACGGCGGATGAGATCGCGATGACGGCGCGCTACGGCTTTACCGATATCCTTTTAGGGCCTCGCGTGCTGCGCACGGAGACCACCGCGCTAACCGCCATTACCGCCCTTCAGGTGCGGTTTGGCGATTTAGGCTGATAACAGGCACTGACGAGAAAAACGGCAGGCAAGAAAGCTCAACTGGAGAGACTAATGATTAAGCTTGGCATTGTGATGGACCCGATTAGCGCCATCAATATTAAAAAAGACAGCAGCTTCGCGATGCTGCTGGAAGCACAGCGCCGCGGTTATGAAATTCACTATATGGAGATGAAAGATCTCTATCTGCGCGGCGGTGAAGCGCGCGCCGCAACGCGTCTGTTGAGCGTTGAGCAAAACTACGACAAATGGTACGAGTTCGGCAGCGAGCAGGATATTGCGCTGGCCGACCTGAACGTAGTGCTGATGCGTAAAGATCCGCCTTTCGACACCGAATTTATCTACGCGACCTACATCCTTGAGCGCGCGGAAGAAAAAGGCACGCTGATCGTGAATAAGCCGCAGAGCCTGCGCGACTGCAACGAGAAGCTCTATACCGCCTGGTTTGCTGAGCTGACGCCGGACACGCTGGTGACCCGCAGCGCGCAGCAGATCCGCGATTTCTGGCAGGAGCACGGCGACATTATCCTGAAACCGCTGGACGGCATGGGCGGCGCCTCTATTTTCCGCGTGAAGCAGGAAGATCCAAACCTGTCGGTGATTATTGAAACGCTGACCGAGCACGGCAGCTTCTACTGCATGGCGCAGAACTATCTGCCAGCGATTAAAGAAGGCGACAAGCGCGTGCTGGTGGTGGATGGTGAACCCGTGCCTTACTGCCTGGCTCGCATTCCCAAATCGGGCGAAACGCGTGGCAACCTGGCGGCCGGCGGCCGTGGCGAAGCGCGTCCGCTGTCCGAAAGCGACTGGGAAATTGCCCGCCGCGTCGGCCCAATGCTGAAGCAAAAGGGCCTGATTTTTGTCGGCCTGGATATCATCGGCGACAAGCTGACGGAAATTAACGTGACCAGCCCGACCTGCATACGTGAGATCGAGGCCGCATTCCCGATTTCAATTACTGGTATGCTTATGGATGCGATTGAAAAACGACTGGCCTGATAAGAAAAGGATTGACGGGCCTTCGTGCTAACCCTGTTGTTCGCCTGCGGCCTTTACCACAGGCGGGCAACCCGACTACAGAATCCTGATATGAATTTACAGCATCATTTTTTGATTGCCATGCCCACGCTGCTGGATCCTTTGTTCAAACGTTCGGTTGTTTATATCTGCGAACACAATGACGAAGGCGCCATGGGTATTATCGTTAATAAACCGATGGAAAATCTTACCGTCGACGGCATTCTTAAGAAGTTAAAAATTATGCCAACCCCGCGCGAACCCGAAGTCAAACTCGACAAGCCGGTTTTTGCCGGCGGCCCGCTGGCAGAAGATCGCGGTTTTATTTTGCACTCGGCTCAGCATACCTACGCGTCCAGCATTCGCGTTTCCGATAATACGGTGATCACCACCTCCCGCGACGTGCTGGAAACGCTGGGCACGCCGGAGCAGCCGGAAAGCGTGCTGGTCGCGCTGGGCTACTGCGCCTGGGAGAAAGACCAGCTGGAAAACGAGCTGCTGGAAAACGCCTGGCTGACCATTCCGGCCAACAGCAATATTCTGTTTAAAACGCCCGTGGCCGAACGCTGGCGCGAAGCGGCGAAAAGCATCGGCGTGGATATTCACAATATCACCAGCGATGTTGGACACGCCTGATGAGCCACCTTACTCTGCTGGCCTTCGATTTCGGCACCAAAAGCATCGGCGTGGCGATAGGCCAACAGCTTACCGGCACCGCCCGCCCGCTTCCCGCGTTAAAAGCGCAGGATGGCACGCCCGACTGGAGCAAAATCGAGGCGTTGCTGAAAGAGTGGCAGCCGGATCATGTTGTGGTCGGTCTGCCGTTAAATATGGACGGCACCGAACAGCCGCTAACCGCCAGAGCGCGCAAATTTGCCAACCGGCTGCACGGCCGCTTTGGCGTCAAGGTAGAGCTGCACGATGAGCGCCTCAGCACCGTGGAAGCCAGGGCTGACCTCTTTTCACGCGGCGGCTTTCGGGCGCTGAACAAGGGCAGCGTCGATTCCCTTTCGGCCGTGATCATCCTCGAAAGCTGGTTTGAGAACGCGTGGAGCTAGTCGGCTCGTTTATCGCTTCACTTTTACCGCCGGGCCGCGTAACGTCGCCCGGCTCGTGCACCAGCCCCGCTTAACGTTACGCCAGCAGCACCGCCACCCGCCCGTTTCGATTGCCGCCACGCCCCAGCACCAGCGGCTGCCAGTCTCGATTGCCATTACTTCTCCAGCTCCACTTGCCAGTAACGCCTGCCATTACGCTATCGGCCCCGCTTTCCGTTACACCTCCGTCTTCACCTGAAATCACGCCACCAGCCCGGCCTGCCGCCGCGCCTGCAAACTTTGCTCAAACGTCTGCATACCCAGCTGCGCGCCGGTTTGCAGCACGCCCGGCAGCTGATGCGTTTTGCCCTCGCGAATCAAGCTGCTTGTGGCTGGGGTATTAATCAGCACCTCAAACAGCGCCACCCGCCCCCTGGTCACGCCCGGCACCAGCTTTTGCGCAATCACCGCTTTCAGGCTGCCGGCCAGCTGGCTGCGGATCAGGTTTTTCTCCGCGCCGGGAAAAACGTCCACCAGCCTGTCCACCGCCTGCGCCGCGCCGCGCGTGTGCAGCGTCGCCAGCACCAGATGCCCGGTTTCTGCCGCCGTCAAAGCCAGCTGGATGGTGTCGCTATCGCGCAGCTCGCCCAGCAGGATGACGTCCGGATCCTGGCGCAGCGCCGCCCGCAGCCCGGTGCTGAAAGAGACGCAGTGCCGGCCTATCTCCCGCTGCTGGATCAGCGATCGCTCGCTGCGGTGAATAAACTCCACCGGATCTTCCAGCGTCAGGATATGGCGGTGCTGCTGTTGGTTAATCGCGCCGATAAGCGCAGCCAGCGTGGTTGATTTGCCGCTGCCCGTCGCGCCCGTCACCAATACCAGCCCGTCCTGCAGCCGGAGCAGCTCCTTTACTATCGGCGGTAGATCCAGCTCCGCCAGCTCGGGACAGCGGCTGGTGATAAAGCGCAGCGCCAGCGAAATACCCCGCCGCTGTCGGAACAGATTCGCCCGCAGCCGCGTGCCGTCGGCCAGCGTCAGCGCGAAATCCAGCTGGCCTGCGCGAGCGAATTCGCGTTGCTGATCGGCATCCAGCCACGCCTGACTAATTTTTAGCAGCAGCTCGTCGCTGGCAGGAAGACCGCCCGGTATCGCCTCCAGCCTGCCGGCCAGCCGCCAGAACGGATAATGACCACTACAGAGGTGCAGATCCCCGGCATTATGCTTTACACTAAGCGCCACTAATTCCTCAATATCCATATTAACTCCCTGACTATGACCCCGATTCAGCACAACTTACAGCAGATACGCGAGCGGATCTCAGCGGCAGCCGCACGATGCGGCCGCGATCCAGCAGAAATTACGCTGCTTGCAGTGAGCAAAACAAAACCTGCGAGCGCGGTCGAAGAAGCGGCGGCGGCGGGCCAGCTTGCCTTTGGCGAAAACTACGTGCAGGAAGGCGTCGATAAAATCCAGGCGCTTAACAATTCCGCGCTGGCGTGGCACTTTATCGGGCCGCTGCAATCCAACAAAAGTCGGCTGGTAGCGGAAAACTTTGCCTGGTGCCATACGGTGGATCGGCTGAAGATCGCCGCAAGGCTGAACGAACAGCGTCCGGCCGATTTACCGCCGTTGAATGTGCTGATCCAGATAAATATCAGCGACGAGCAGAGTAAATCTGGCATCATGCTGGCTGCGCTGCCGGATCTGGCTCGGGAGATTGCTCAGCTGCCGCGTTTAACGCTGCGCGGCCTGATGGCGATCCCCGCGCCGGAGGCGGATTATCAGCACCAGCTGGCCGTTTGTCGCCGGATGGCGGCAGCCTTTAGCGAACTGAAAAAGAGTTATGCCTCCGTCGACACGCTCTCTCTGGGGATGAGCGACGATATGGATGCGGCTATTGAGGCAGGTACGACCATGGTGCGCATTGGCACCGCCATATTTGGCGCGCGCGATTACGGCGCCACTAACTAACTTTTGAGGGACTCCATGCTGACGTTGACTTTTCTGGTCTCAACGATAATTAATCTTTACGTGAAAGTGCTGCTGCTGCGTATCTGGATGCAGTGGGCAAGATGCGATTTTTATAATCCGTTCTCGCAGTTTATCGTTAAGATCACCCAGCCGGTGATCCGCCCGATGCGCCGGGTCATTCCCTCTATCGGGCCGCTGGATACCGCGTCTTTACTGCTGGCCTATGTGCTGAGCGTGCTGCTGTTTACCGTGATGTTCACGCTTCAGAGCAGCGTATTTATTTTCGATCCGGTCTTCCTCTATTTCGGCCTGGTGTCGCTGGTGAAAGCCGCCGGCGTGCTGGTATTCTGGGTGATTATCATTCGCTCGCTGATGAGCTGGATAAGCCAGGGCCGCAACCCGGTGGATTACGTGCTGATCCAGCTGACTGAGCCGCTGATGGCACCCGTGCGTCGCCTTATTCCGGCGATGGGCGGCATCGACTTCTCGGCGATGGCGGTGATCCTGATCCTCTATATGCTGAACTATCTGGGAATGGACTTTGTTCCCGGCTGGGCGCAGCTTTAATTTGTACGGTAGTTAACTTCTGGACCTGATATGCAAAAAGTAGTGCTCGCCACCGGCAATGCCGGAAAAGTTCGTGAACTGGCCGATAAGCTGGCCGCCTTTGGCCTGGATATCGTGGCGCAGACCGAGTGTGGCGTGGAGTCGGCCGAAGAGACCGGCCTGACCTTTATCGAGAATGCCCTGCTGAAAGCGCGTCACGCTGCGGCTATCACCGGTTTGCCGGCGATTGCCGACGACTCCGGGCTGGCGGTGGACGCGCTGGGCGGCGCGCCTGGCATCTATTCCGCGCGCTACGCCGGCGCGGAGGCCAGCGATCGGCAGAATATCGACAAGCTGCTGGAAGCGATGGAAAACGTGGCGGACGGCCAGCGCCAGGCGCAGTTCCACTGCGTGCTGGTTTATCTGCGCCATGCTGAAGACCCCACGCCGCTGGTGTTTCACGGCTGCTGGCAGGGAGAAATCGCCCGTGCCGTCAGCGGCGAAGGCGGCTTCGGCTACGATCCCGTGTTCTTTGTACCGGCGCTGGGCAAAACCGCCGCAGAGCTGAGCAAAGAAGAGAAACGCGCGGTTTCCCATCGTGGCAAAGCGCTGGCCCTGCTGCTGGAAGCGATGCGCAATGCATAATCTGCCGCCGCTCAGCCTCTATATTCATATTCCGTGGTGCGTACAGAAATGTCCCTACTGCGATTTCAACTCGCATGCGCTGAAGGGCGAAGTGCCGCACGAGGAGTATGTGCGGCATTTACTGGCCGACCTGGATGCCGATCTGCCGCTGGCGGCTGGCCGCGAGGTTGGCACAATCTTTATCGGCGGCGGCACGCCCAGCCTGTTGAGCAGCGAGGCGATGCAGATGCTGATGGACGGCGTGCGGGCAAGGCTGCCGCTCTCGCCAACGGCGGAAATCACCATGGAGGCGAACCCGGGCACCGTCGAGGCCGATCGCTTCAGCGGCTATCAGCGCGCCGGTATCAACCGCATCTCGATTGGCGTGCAAAGCTTCAGCCAGCAGAAGCTGACGCGTCTTGGCCGCATTCACGGCCCGGAAGAAGCGAAGCGCGCGGCGAAGCTGGCTCAGGGGCTGGGCCTGCGCAGCTTTAATCTGGATTTGATGCATGGCCTGCCCGATCAGTCGCTGGCGGAGGCGCTGGACGACCTGCGCCAGGCTATCGAGCTGGATCCGCCGCATCTTTCCTGGTATCAGCTGACCATCGAACCCAACACGCTGTTTGCCTCCAGGCCGCCCGTGCTGCCGGACGATGACGCGTTATGGGATATCTTTGAGCAGGGCCACCAGCTGTTAACGGCGGCGGGTTACGAGCAGTACGAGACTTCCGCCTATGCCAAACCGGGCTACCGCTGCGAGCATAACCTCAACTACTGGCGCTTCGGCGACTATCTGGGGATCGGCTGCGGCGCGCACGGCAAGCTGACGCAGGCAGACGGGCGAATTATCCGCACCGCCAAAACCCGCCACCCACGCGGCTTTATGAACGGCAATTACCTGGATCGTCAGCACGAGGTCGCGGAAACAGAAAAGCCGTTTGAGTTCTTTATGAACCGTTTCCGGCTGCTGGAAGCGGCGCCGCGCGAAGAGTTTGCGCGCTTTACCGGCCTTAGTGAGGAAGCTATCCGTCCTCAGCTTGATGAGGCGCTGGCGAAAGGTTACCTGACGGAAACGGCGCAAAGCTGGCAGGTGACGGAGAAAGGCAAGCTGTTCCTGAACTCGCTGCTGGAGCTGTTCCTGGCTGAATAGCCGCCCCGCTTTACCCACGTCCCGCCGGAAAAAGCGGGGCGTGTTTTCAAACGGCTATCCCCTCTTTACGCGCGGCGCGCGGAATACCAGCCTAATCGCAAGCCGTTAATACAGTCTGCCGTTATGGCAACGCTGCCAGCTATAAATCCCATGGACGTCTTTAGACAAAGAGAAAGGCGATAACGTCCTGGTGCCGGTAGTCTTTGCCGCTTACAGCCAGCCCGTACAGACACCAGAAGAGCAGCTCTGGCCGGATTATTTCAATCCGCCAATCAGCGTCTTACGCTGCGCTTCCAGCGCGGTCACGCGGTTGCAGACTTCGTGTCCGAAGTTCTGGAAGTCCGCCTCCTGATTGCTCCATTCCGCCTGCACGGCCTGCTGCAATCCGCCCAGGTTACCCATCACTGCCTGAAGCGGATTATCGCCGTTCACCTTGCTGCCCATTTCGTTAAGGCTGTCCTGGATCACGCCGCCCATCGCGCTCTGCACCAGCTTTTCGCCGTCCTGCCGCACCTGCTCGATAGCCTGATGATGGAACGTCAGCCCGTCGTTGCGATGCTCAATAATGCGGTTCATCTGCTGCTTCAGCTGCTCGTCCAGCTTGGTCAGGCGGCTACGGACTCTGCTGTCCGTGCCCAGTTTGTTGACGATCACGTTATCCAGCGCCACGCGGCTTTTTTCCAGACGCTGACGCGCTCCCTGATCGATCCAGGGCAAATCGCGGCGCAGCGCGGCCTGATAGTCGATGGCAGTCTGGCGCGTGGCGTTATCGACCGAAGCGGACTGCCCGTTGCGCTGTACCTCGCCGGTCGGCGTGATGATCAGATTGCCGCTGGCGCCCACTACCTTGACGTTCTGCGGAGAGATAACGATATCGTCCTGAGGATTGACGCTACATTGATAGTCGGCCTGTGCCTGGCCTGCCGCCAGCAACAGCGCGGCCGCTACGATCGCTTTACGCATTGACTCTTCTCCTGAGAAACAAAAGGCCACGCATGCGTGGCCTCAACGGACGGTTTGCCTGCTTATGCTACGGCAGGCAGATAATTAGTCCCACCAGACGTCGAAAAGTTCGGTTACCTGGATATTATTCAGCTGGCGATCTTCCAGCCATTTACGCACCAGCTCGCGGTGCTCGTCGGTGCACTTGCCGGTTTGCTGCAGGCAGACCAGCCCTTCCCACTGCAGGAAGCCGCTGCCGTCAAACGCCAGGCCGTTGGGATCGATAACTTCATTAATGAAGGCGTCCAGGGTGGTGTCGATGGTGTCGCCGCTGGTATCTTCCGGGAAGGAGAAAGCGACGGAAAAGCCTAATTCCTGAAACTCATCGATATGCATTTTTTTACGCAAGCGACGACTGCGTTGAGCTGCCATTATTTAATCCTCTCAAACATCAAATCCCATACACCGTGGCCAAGACGCTGGCCGCGCTGTTCGAATTTTGTTAACGGCCGCGAATCGGGACGCGGCACATAATCGTTGGTTGCCGACTGGTTTTTGTAGCCAGCAATGCTGCTCATTACTTCCAGCATATGTTCCGCATAGGCTTCCCAGTCGGTCGCCATATGAAACACGCCGCCCAGCTTCAGCTTGCGCATCACCAGCTCGGCAAAAGGCACCTGAACGATGCGGCGCTTGTTATGGCGCGCTTTATGCCAGGGATCCGGGAAAAAGAGCTGCACCATACGCAGCGAATTATCCGGGATCATTTTCTCCAGCACGTCGACTGCATCGTGACACATCACGCGCAGATTCTCCACGCCCGCCTCGTCGGCTGCGCTCAGGCAGGCGCCGACGCCCGGCGAATGCACTTCAATACCCAGAAAGTTTTGCTGCGGGTTCGCGGCGGCCATCGCCACCAGCGATGCGCCCATGCCAAAGCCAATCTCCAGCACCACCGGCGCCTCGCGGCCAAAAAGGGATGCCAGATCAACGGGTTCCGGCTGATACTCCACACCTTTAACAGGCCAGAAATGGTCCAGCGCGTGCTGCTGGCCTTTGGTCAGGCGGCCCTGACGGCGAACGAAGCTGCGAATACGGCGCATCGGGCGGCCGTTTTCGTCAAACTCCGGTGTAATCACATCATTCTTCATGTTTCTGCCTGCTGGTCTGCAATATCTGAAAAACGGGCATTATGCAAAGTTACAGCGGTTAAGCAAGCCCTGGAAACTTCCGGTTTACAGCATAACGGGTCTGTGCTGGAATCCCAGCCTGATTTTTAATTTACTGGGGAAACCTCGCAAAGATGATGCAAGCGCCGCAGTTCTCACAGCAGGTACTGGACTGGTATCAGCGCTTTGGCCGCAAAACCCTGCCCTGGCAGCTGGCAAAAACCCCTTATAAAGTTTGGCTCTCCGAAGTGATGCTGCAACAGACGCAGGTCGCGACCGTTATCCCTTACTTTGAACGCTTTATGGCGCGCTTTCCCACCGTGACCGATCTGGCTGCCGCAAAGCTGGATGAGGTGCTGCATTTATGGACCGGACTTGGCTACTATGCCCGCGCGCGCAATCTGCATAAGGCGGCGGTACAGGTAGTGGAAAAACACGGCGGGAAATTTCCGGAGACCTTTGCAGAGGTTGCCGATCTGCCCGGCGTCGGCCGCTCGACGGCGGGCGCGATCCTTTCTTTATCGCTGGGTCAGCATTTCCCGATCCTGGACGGCAACGTCAAGCGAGTGCTGGCACGCTGCTATGCCGTTCAGGGCTGGCCGGGCAGAAAAGAGGTGGAAAAGCGTCTTTGGCAGATTAGCGAAGAGGTCACGCCTGCCGAAGGCGTCAGCCAGTTTAACCAGGCGATGATGGATTTGGGCGCGATGGTCTGCACCCGCTCAAAACCCAAATGTGAAATTTGTCCGCTGAAGCTGGGCTGTATCGCCTGTGAGCAGGGCAACCAGACCGCTTATCCCGGCAAGAAGCCAAAACAGATTTTGCCGGAGCGCACCGGCTATCTGCTGATGATGCAGCGGGACGACAAAGTGTGGCTGGAACAGCGGCCGCCGGTCGGCCTGTGGGGCGGGCTGTTCTGCTTTCCGCAGTTCGCCAGCGAAGACGAGCTGCGGCAGTGGCTGCACAGCCGTTGTATTGATCATGCGGCGCTGACCCAGACTATCGCTTTTCGCCACACATTCAGCCATTTCCACCTGGATATTGTGCCAATGTGGCTGAAACTGCCTGCCGCAGGCGCGGTCATGGATGAAGCCGCGGGTCTCTGGTATAACTTAGCGCAGCCGCCGTCCGTGGGACTGGCTGCCCCGGTGGAGCGCTTGCTGGCGCAGCTGCGTCAGCCGCAACCGATGGGCATTCCAACAGAAGAGGAAGAGTGATGAGCAGAACCATTTTTTGTACGTTCCTGCAGCGCGATGCTGAAGGACAGGATTTTCAGCTCTATCCGGGTGAACTGGGCAAGCGTATCTATAACGAAATTTCCAAAGAAGCCTGGTCGCAGTGGATGAGCAAGCAAACCATGCTGATCAACGAGAAAAAGCTGAGCATGATGAACCCGGAAGATCGCAAACAGCTTGAGCAGGAAATGGTGAAATTTCTGTTCGAAGGACACGATGTCCATATCGAAGGTTATACCCCGCCAGCAGAATAAACGTTGGGCCTCGCCATAGAGGCCCCCTCAATTTGGGCGTAGCACGACATAATGAAGAAACTGATAGGCTTGCTGGTTATCGCGCCGCTGCTGATTTCCTGCTCCAGCAATAAAAAGCCGGTTTTCCACGAAGAGTGGGTCAAGGACACCAACGGATTCGACATTCTGATGGGGCAGTTTGCCCATAACATCGAAAATATTTGGGGTATTAATGAAGTCCTGATCGCCGGTCCAAAAGACTACGTTAAATATAGCGATCAGTATTATACGCGCAGCCATATTAACTTTGACGCCGGTAAGATCACTATCGAGACCATCGCCGGTACGGATCCGATGGCAAGCCTGCGTCAGGCGATCATTACCACGCTGCTGATTGGCGAAGATCCGGGCAATGTCGATCTCTACTCCGACGCCAACGATATTCAGCTGGGTCAGGAGCCGCTGCTCTATGGTCAGGTGCTGGATAATACCGGCCAGGCGATCCGCTGGCAGGGTCGCGCGGCCAGCTTCGCCGACTACCTGATCCAGAATAAATTGCAGCGCCGCAACGCCGGTCTGCATATCATCTGGTCGGTTACTATCCCGATGGTGCCCAACCATCTGGACAAGCGTGCGCATAAATATCTGCCGATGGTGCGCAAGGCGGCGGAGAAATACGGCGTGGATCAGGCGCTGATCCTGGCGATCATGCAGATTGAATCGAGCTTCAACCCCTATGCGGTCAGCCATTCTGACGCGCTGGGCCTGATGCAGGTGGTGCAGCATACCGCCGGCGCGGACGTGTTCCGCATGAAAGGGAAATGGGGCAAGCCGAGCCGCAGCTACCTGCTCGATCCGGAAAACAATATCGATGCGGGGACGGCCTATCTTTCGCTGCTGCAGGACAGCTACCTTTCCGGCATCGCGAATCCGCTGTCACGGCGCTATGCGGTGATCACAGCCTATAACGGCGGCGCGGGCAGCGTACTGAGAGTCTTCTCCAGCGATAAGAATCGGGCCTTCAGCGCGATTAACGATCTGTCGCCTGCGGAGGTGTATCAAACGCTGACCACCAACCACCCTTCTGCCGAGTCGCGTCGCTATCTTTATAAAGTGAACAACGCGCAGAAGAGCTACCATCGCTATTAGTATTGCTGCGGGTAGCGCGGACGTTTCGGGTGGGGTAAAGCGAATAGCGCGCAGGCTGACTTCTGCAAAAGAGCAAAGCGGACAGATCCGAGGATCCGTCCGCTTCCAGTCTTAGCGGCTGATGTTTTTAAACTGCTTTGTGGTTTCCGTCAGCGCAACTTCGGTCGGCAACCGCTCCATGGAGCTGGCGCCGTAAAAACCGTCGCACTGTGGGCACTGGCTGAGGATATACTTCGCGTCTTCCGGCGTGGAAATCGGCCCGCCGTGACAAAGTACAATGACCTCTTTACGCACTTTCTTCGCGGCTGCCGCCCATTCGTTGATTAACGGCACGCAGTCGGCCAGCTTCAGCGCGGTTTCCGCGCCGATGTTGCCGCCGGTGGTCAGTCCCATATGCGCCACGATAATATCCGCGCCCGCTTCCGTCATCGCTACAGCATTTTCCGTGCTGAAAACATAAGGCGTGGTCAGCATCTCTTTTTGTGCCGCCAGCCG
This sequence comes from Erwinia sp. TECH1, assembly GCF_054057575.1. Lineage (NCBI taxonomy): Bacteria > Pseudomonadati > Pseudomonadota > Gammaproteobacteria > Enterobacterales > Erwiniaceae > Erwinia > Erwinia sp. TECH1. The sequence continues at coordinate 3,937,882 of NZ_JBSRZK010000001.1, forward strand.
GATCATATCGACTTCCAGCCCGTAGCCCATGCCGGTTTCTTCCAGGTTGGCGCGGAAGTTGCCATCAATCAGCCCTACCGTGGGAAAATTTTGCACGCCGGCGAATCCCATCGCCTTGAGATCGTCCAGAAACTTATCAAAATGGCAGAAGGGATCGGTGCCGTTGACGCCCGCCAGCACCGGCGTGTTCTTCACTACCGGCAGCACTTCTTTTGCCATATCCACTACGATTTCGTTGGCGTTGCCGTAGGCCAGCAGGCCGGCCAGCGAACCACGCCCGGCCATACGGTAGCGCCCTGAATTGTAGATAACGATCAGGTCTATGCCGCCCGCCTCTTCGCATTTCGCGGAAAGCCCGGTACCGGCTCCGCCGCCGATAATCGGTTCGCCGCGCGCAATCATCGCGTTAAATTTTGTCAGTATCTCCTGACGGGTAAAAGCCATGTTCAGCACTCCTTTTCGATCAGCTGGCGAAACTCTCTGACCGCCGCCAGCGCAAATTGCGGATCGTTGATATTAAACGGCAGGCGACGAATAACGCGGCGGCTGGTCTGTTTGACGTTCGCCTCCAGCGTGCTGATAAAGGCGGCGCGCGCTTCCGGCGACCAGAAAGCCTGGCCCGGCGCGTCCAGCGCGGAAAACCCGCCTTCCGGGATCAAAAACACGATGTCGCCTTCGCAACGATTAAGCTTATCCGCTATCCATTTCGCCATCGTCGCGTTCTCTTCCGGCGTGGTGCGCATCAGCGTAACCTGCGCGTTATGGTGATAGAAAAGCCGGTCGGCATATTTCTCCGGCACGCCGGAAGGATGACCAAAGTTGACCATATCCAGCGCGCCGCAGGAAATTACGCAGGGAACGCGGCTGTTGGCTACGGCGTCAAAACGCGTTTCATCGCAGGCCAGCACGCCGCCAAACAGGTAGTCGCAGACTTCGGTGGTGGTTAAATCCAGCAGGCCGCTCAGCATCCCGCTGTCGGTCAGCTTTTCCATCGCCTTGCCGCCGCTGCCGGTGGCATGAAACACCAGGCAGTCGTAATGCTCTTCCAGCATGGCGCTGACCGTCTGAATACAGGGCGTGGTGACGCCGAACATGGTCAGGCCCAGCGCGGGCTTGTCGTTACTGTCTTTCTCTATGGGAAAAAGCACCGCACCGGCGATTTGATGGGCCGCATTGCCCAGCACGCGACGCGAGATACGGTTAAGGCCGGAGACATCGGTGACCGAATAGACCATGCTGATATCGCTGGCGCCAACGTAGCCGGAAACGTCGCCGGAAGCCATCGTCGAAACCATTACCTTCGGCACGCCGATCGGTAAGGCCTGCATCGCTGGCGTAATCAACGCCGTACCGCCCGAGCCGCCGAGGCCGATAACCCCAAGCAGATCCTGACGTTGGCTAAGGAAAATTTTAAACGCCTGCGCCATCGCGTTAATGGCCCTGCCGCGGTCGCCGCAGAACACGGCTTCACGCCCGTCCGGATGAAAATCGGCGACCAGCTCCGGCGGAAAATCAGCGGTGGAAGGCGTACTAACTGGTTGAGTTGACAGGTCAACTGTGACGACGTCAACGCCCGCCTTGCGCAGGCAGTCGCTGACATAAAACAGTTCCCTTCCTTTAGTATCAGCCGTTGCGACGGCGTAAACAAAACCACGATTAATAGTCATAGTCGTAACAACACCCTGTTATCAGACAGAATAAAGACTTGATAAAGAAGCAATAAAACAGTAAATAGAGATTGAGAGTTTTTTACTTTCAATTTGTTGAGATAACAGTATCACTATCGTCAATGATAAATCAATTGAATGGAATAAGTGTCTCACAAGGATGTTGGCTATGCTTAATAACAAAACCTGTCCTGCAGACGCCAGCGAATGGGAATGCCCTTTACGCGCTGCCGTCTTCAATCGCTTGAATATCAGGCAGATTTAACAAAATGAGGTTAATGTGGAGCAAAGGGATTCCGCTGGGGTTGTAAAGCTGACCGCCACACGCGCAAGAACACGTCGTTTACTGATCGAGACCGCTATGCGGCTTTTTGACAGCGGCGCGTTCCCGTCCATTACCGAAGTCGCGCAGGAAGCTCAGCTTTCTCGCGCAACGGCCTATCGCTATTTTCCAACGCAGAGCGCGCTGGTTTCCGCCATCGTTACGGAGACGCTCAGCCCGATAAAAAGCTGGCGCCCGACTCGTGAAGAAGCCAGCGACCGTATTGACGAGCTGCTGACGTTCGCTTTTCCGCGCATGTTGGAGCATGAAGGCACGCTGCGCGCGGCGCTGCACCTTTCTCTGACCCAGTGGGCACAGTCGCAGTCCAGCGACAAGCCGGACAGAGAAAAGCTGGTAAGGGGAAACCGCAAGGCGCTGTTGCAGCACGTGCTGGAGCCGCTGAACGACGAGCTGCCGCCGGAGATTGTCGATCGGGTGATTAAGTCCCTGTCGCTGGTCTACGGCTCGGAGATTTTTCTGGTGATGAAGGATATCTGGGGCTGCGATAACGACCAGCTTCAGGATATCGGCAAGTGGATCGCCAGGGCTATTATGCGTCAGGCGCGGGAAGACGCCGCGCTACAGGCTAACTGAGCGGCGCTACCGTGCGACAGAAGGGGCTTATCCCGCGACCTTAACGGCGCGGGATCGCTGGCTTAGCGGCTAAGCATATAGCCCATCAGGCGCTTCACGCCGTTTTCGTCCGTTTCCACATACACGCCCTGTAGCTCCGGTGAAAAACCCGGCAAGCCGTTTAGCCCTTTCTCCAGCGCAAGGAAATAACGCTGCGCCGCCCCGCCCCAAACCTCGCCCGGCACTACGCAGAGCACGCCCGGCGGATAAGGCAGCGCGCCTTCCGCAGCGATACGCCCTTCCGCCTCTGCAATGGGCACCAGCTCGACGTTGCCGCGTATAAATTCAATGTTAGCGTCCTGAGGGTTCATCGCCACCTTCGGCAGGCTCTGCTGGCGGAACATCGCCTTCTGAAGATCTTTTACCTCGTTACCGACATACAGCTGGTGCATCTCCAGACAGAGGCGGCGCAGCGTATAGCCTTCGTAGCGCGCGGCGTTTTTGCGGTAAATAGTCGGCAGCACGTCGCGCAGCAGCGCGTCCTCGCGGATATGCTGCTCAAACTGCGCCAGCTTCGCCACCAGATGCACCATTTTCTCCATGCTTTCGGCGGGCGTCAGCAGGAAAAGAATGGAGTTCAGATCGCATTTCTCCGGCACCACGCCGTTTTCACGCAGGTAGTTGGCCAGGATCGTCGCCGGAATGCCGAAATCAGCATATTCACCGCTGGCGGCATCAATGCCCGGCGTGGTCAGCAGCAGCTTGCAGGGATCGATCAGATACTGATCTTTTGCGTAGCCGGCAAAGCCATGCCAGGCGGCACGTGGCGCAAAGCTGAAGTAGCGGCTGTCGGCGGCAATAGCGGCCGTCGACGCATCCTGCCAGCGCTCGCCGTCCACTTCGTCAGGGATAAAAGGCCGAATCATCTCGCACTTCGCGAGGATAGCCTTGCGCGCTTCAATCCCCAGCATGACGCACTCGTGCCACAAACGTCGTCCGGCTTCGCCCTGGTGCATTTTGGCATTAACGTCGAGCGCGGCGAACAGCGGATAAAAAGGACTGGTTGAGGCGTGCAGCATAAAAGCATTATTAAGCCGCTTGTGGCTGCAAAAACGCCGCTGGCCGCGAAGGTGGTTATCCTTTTTATGGATCTGGGAGGTTTGCGAAAAGCCAGCCTGCTGTTTGTGTACCGACTGGGTGACGAAAATACCCGGATCACGCTCATTAAGTTCCAGCAGCAGCGGCGAGCAGGCTTCCATCACCGGAATAAACTGCTCGTAGCCTACCCAGGCGGAATCAAACAGGATGTAGTCGCAAAGGTGGCCGATGCTGTCGATAACCTTACGCGCGTTATAAACCGTGCCGTCATAGGTGCCAAGCTGGATAATCGCCAGCCGGAAAGGACGCGGCTGGTTGGCGCGATCCGGCGCGACGGCGGCAATTTGCTCCCGCAGCCACTTCTCTTCAAAACAGTGCGCATCGATACCGCCGATAAAACCAAACGGGTTACGCGCCGTTTCCAGATAAACCGGCGTCGCGCCCGCCTGGATCAGCGCGCCATGATGGTTGGATTTGTGGTTGTTGCGATCGAACAGTACCAGATCGCCTCTGGTCAGCAGCGCGTTGGTTACGACCTTATTGGCGCTGGAGGTGCCGTTCAGCACAAAGTAGGTCTTATCCGCGTTAAAAACTTTTGCTGCGAATTTCTGGGCGTGCTTGGCCGATCCCTCGTGAATAAGCAGATCGCCCAGTTTCACATCGGCATTGCACATATCGGCGCGAAAAATGTTCTCGCCGAAGAAATCATAAAACTGACGTCCGGCCGGATGCTTTTTAAAAAACGCGCCGCCCTGGTGGCCCGGACAGGCAAAGGTGCTGTTATCCATTGCCACGTATTTGGTCAGCGTATTGAAAAACGGCGGCAGCAGCTTTGCCTGATAGTCGGCGGCGGCGGCCTCCAGCCTGGCGGCATCGTCTTCTTCGCCCGTCAGCACGCCCGTCACTTCCGGCAGATCTTCCGCCTGGGCCAGATCGTCAAGCGAGATAAATACGGGCAGGTTAAAACCGGTATGGCGCAGCAGCGCCAGCGTCCCGCTGCGCGAGTCGGCCACGGAGAGCACGATTGCCGCCACGTCCGTGAAGTCGGTTTTTTCCAGCGTCACGACTTCGCGACCGGTCTGAAGGTGGATCGCCACGGTGGTGCTGGCTGCAATTTTAAGTGGTGTCATTACACAAATCCCAGGGCAAGGATAAGGGTGCCGGAGGCACAGCAACGGGGAAAGGCGCGGCCTTTACCCCACGAAAGCGTCAGTAGGGTCAGCTTCGACCGACAGACATCAGTAAACTCCGCGCGCGGCGGGTTTTACTCATGGCTAACCGTGAAGCAGGCAGAGCCTCACCGCATGGCGAGCGGCGTGGATAACAGAAGAAAATGGGATCGGCGGCGCGACATCGGATAATAGCGACAGTGCAGCAGAGCTTGCATGATGGCGGCCTCGCGGAGCGGAAAACGGGGTAATAATCGCATCTTTTATTTTGATGTTCAAGACGCAAAAAGCATTACCCCCATATAGCCCTTTTGAAATAAATATATATATTTCATATATTTATTTTTTACCACACCTCTTTTACGCTGATTTTTTTGGTGATTATGCACTGAAAATGCAAACATATTCAGCAGTTTTCGGTAGTTTTGACTTTACGAACTGACAGCATTTGCCCGACGTGTGCTTTCGCTGCCCTGCCCCGTTTATTAGCCATCTTCCTTAGCGACAAAGCCTCATCAGGAATGCCTGGCTTGCAAAGCTGTGCAGAACGGCGAGCAAATCAGTCTTTAGTATGATGTAACTAACCAGAAAAGGTAGCCCGCGAGCGCGACGGTTTGCAGCAGACAAATGCGGGCAATAGTGCCAAAGCGGCGTAAATCCAGCCGGATTGATGGAAAAGAGTGCAAACAGTTCGCTTTTGTGCATAAAGCCGTTGACGGTTTTCCGCGACTCCTGTTTAATGCGCCTCGTTGCCCGGATAGCTCAGTCGGTAGAGCAGGGGATTGAAAATCCCCGTGTCCTTGGTTCGATTCCGAGTCCGGGCACCATATTTGTAAGAACGGACCTCCCTGGAGGTCCGTTTTTCGTTTCTGTATTCCGCTAAGTTTTTATTCCCTTTCCGATCGGCGCCCTGCGCGCGTACCGTCCTGACGTCAAAATCTGACAAAAAATCATGACAGGCTGAACGCCACTTATTTATCCCCCCTGGCCTTTTCCGCCTCCTGCTTCAACAAAAAATAGCGTGCCTGTAACTGCGCCAGCGCCCTTTCCGCCTGCCGCCGCTGGATATCTGACTGGCTGAGCGAGTAAAGACGCAGCTGTTCTTCGGCTGGCACCGAGCGGTTAAACGCCTGGGTGGCGTTATACACCACCGACTTCAGCTCGCTGACCGTCATATATTTACCGCGCTGCCCGTCGAGCGCATTCAGCTTTAAAGTTAGCTGCTGTAGCTGCTCCATTCCCTGCTGCCAGCCGCCCATCGCCTCTTCAGGCAGCGCCGCCGCTTTTACTTGCTGCTGCCATTCCGTTGCTATACCGCGTGCCTCCTCCGGGCTGGCTGCCAGCGCCAGGTCTATCAGCTGCTGCCCGTAATTCAGCGACCAGTCCGGTGCAAGGCCGCTAATATGTGCCAACTGCTGCTGAGTATCCCGCAGGACGTTTTGCGACAGCGCACCATCCTGCTTCAGGCTGTTTATCTGCGCTCTGGAAAGCGGCAGCGGTAATGGCGTCAGCGATGCCTTTAGCTGTGCCACCAGCGGGTCCGTACGATGCAGGCTATACCATGCCCATTGCCCCATACATCCCGCCACCAGCATGGTAAGCATTCCGGCGACAAAAGGTTGCCAGCGGCGGGTCTTCGGCGGTGCCGTCGTCACCTCAAAGTTGGACGTGGGCTGCGCCACATAGATCCACCGCGCCGCGCCGGGCACCATCTCAGCAACAGACTGCGCGGCGGCAGGTAATGCTACGGCTGGCGCGGAAACAGGATTATCGCCCGTGGCGGCATCGCTGTTTTCCAGCCGCACCGCGCTGGTGTGCATCAGCGCTGCCAGCGCGTCGAACTGGCTCAGATTCCGCAGCTCAAGGCGTTGTAACACCTCGTTAAGCCGTTTGAGCTGCTGTTCGGCAAGGTAAAGCTGGCTGAGGTCGCTGTAACTGGCGGGAAGCTTGCGCATCCATTGCTGCACGCGACGGCTAAGCGCGCTGAGGATCTCCACCCGTGCATGCACCCGTGGCGGCCAAAGATTTCCCCACTGGTGACGGATTAGCGCCTCCAGGATAGCCAGCCCTTCGTTCAGCCCGGCCAGTCCGGCCAGCTGCGCGCGCGCCAGCGTGTACCAGGCCGCCGTTTGCAGCTCTACGCCGTTGTGCTCAAACAGCGCGAGGCTGAGTTTTTCTACGTGTTGCCAGTTAACGTCCGGGCGTGCCGGATGGGACAGCTTGCCCAGCTCGTCGCGTAGGGCGGCGTAATCCGTCAGCGTGCGTGGGTCGCCGCCGGTTTTCAGGTAGGGTTCGGATAAAGTAGTCATAAGAGGTTTCAACTTCGAAAAATAAAGGCGTTTGAGATAAAGCAACAGGCTCGTGATTGGTTAACAGATTTTGATCCAGGCGGGCGGCGTGATAGTCAGCCTGCGGCTTCTCTTCCTGTCGTCCTGTCCAGGCAGCGCCGGGTGACAGGTTCCCAGTAGGCATTAAGGTTTCTGCTGTTTATGCACTGCGTGGCCGCACCGTCAGCAGGCTGGGCGGCGCGTTTTTGCGGCGTAGCTTTCTTTTTTTTGGCCTGTGCCGTTTGTGGATCTTGCCCGGGATACTCTACCCGCCGGTGCGGGCTTCTGTGGCAGTGATACTCGCCTGTTTTACGATTGGTATGGCAGCCTTCAGAATTTGTTCGGCCCGAATGGGCTAAAACAGAGGGGCTTAACATCATGCAGATTAACAGCGCTGTGCCAGCGTGAAGTTTCATTCGTGCTCCCTGTCGAATGCAGAGCCGGAAGGTCTGTATACGCCTCCGTTCTCTGGTTCAGAGGATGGATTGCCGATCGAGATACTGCTGCTGTTTCATATGGCGGATCAGCACCTTGCCTTCCGGCAGAAATTCGGTGCCGTAGCGCACCAGGCCAATCCCTTTCAGCTCGGCATCAATGCCATAGCGCAGCTCGCCGGGCATGGCCTGCGGCAGCAGCGTTACCTGAATGCTGTTCAGGCGCGGCTCGTAGCGGAGCAATACCTCGGACAGCGTGGTCATCAGCTGGTGCGCCGTGCCGGGCATTCCCTGAAGGATTTTGCTCATATCCGGCAGGCCGTAACCGGGCAGATGCGCCAGCGTTCCGGCGCGGCAGTTGAGAATACGCTGCATATTATCGAGCACGGAAAGAATGACCTGGTTCTCTTCGCTGATATCGTGCAGATCCAGCCCGCCGCTGAAGTTGCCGTAAAGCATTTCATACAGCGAGGGAGCGTTATGTGAGTGCGGCATTATTTCTCCTTGAGGGAAAGACTGTTATCGCCCGCTTCCAGCACGCGAGCGTTATCCGCGTCCAGCGCTTCACGCGCCAGCACCTGCTTCCAGTTATTTTTAGTCAGATCCGGCTGGCGGAATAACCCCACCACCGCGACGAACTCCGCCTCTGGCGCCATCGGCATATCCAGGTTGACCGCGCCGCCGGGAGTCAGGATCACATCCCGGCTGGCGAGCAGGTCGCTACTCAGCAAGGTATCGCCTTCAGTAACCAGCTGCTGATAGACCAGCTTATCGAAGACCTTACGGTCGCGAAGCTGATAGACGCGTATCACTACGGACTGAGGCGCGCTGTGACTTTCGCGCGTATCAGTATTCAGCGCTTCCCGACTGGTAAAATCGAGATGCAGCACCTTTATTTGTTTATAAAAAATGGCGGACACCGCCGAGCGGGTGCCGTCGGTGACGCTTTGCGTCAGTCCGCAGCCGGTCAGGCTGACGGCCAGTAACGGCAGTAGCCAGCGGGCGGATTTAATTGAATTGGTAGGTAACACGCTGATTTCCTTGTACGGAGACGGCAGACGACAGCCCCTGATAGCGGCCGGATTCAATGGTAAAAGTTTGCGGCACGTCGCTGGGGATCTCATCCCCTTCCACGCCCAGTACGCCGCTCATGCCCAGCCGGAACGGCGCTTCGCCAAGAGGGGCTACGCGCAGCAGCGCCGTGCTGACGGTCAGACGAATTTTTGCCTTAAAGCGCCAGCCCAGGTAAACGCGCAGCATCACCATAAAGTCCTGATACAGCTGACCGTCCGGCATCCAGCCCTGGGTTTCGCTTTTGCTGTCGGTTATCAGCTCAATCAGCAGCTGGCTGCTGGTATCCATAACTTCGTCACCCAGCGGCGTATTACCGTCCAGCAGGAAATCTTCCTCGCCGTAAAAACCTAGCGGCTGGCTGATTTCCACCGGCCGCAGGCTGTAGGGGCTGACGCTGGCGCGGGTTTCCGGGGCCAGCAGGCGAACCAGCGCCTGGATCCCTTCCTGGGTTTTTGCAGGCTGCCGCAGTACGCCCAGCAGCGCCAGGAAGCGAGAAACCGGCGTGGCGATATGGCTGGCGGTGCCGGGAATTCCCAGCCCGACTAACCCCAGCAGCGACTGGGAAATAGCGTCCGTGCCGCCTGGCTCAAAGGTGGCCGGATAGGAGTATTTACGCCAGATGCGATAGAACTGCGTCAGGATGCGGTGGCTGAAAATATCGAGAAATGCCTGGAGCGCCTCATGCCCTTCCCTGCGCTGGGTAATATCGTCCAGATAGCTGGTGGGCAGCGGTGAATCCACGCCGTACATGCCCATAAACGTGGTCCGTATTTTGGGTGCGGCCGTGGCATCGTCTTCACTGTATTCAACGCTTTTCAGCTCGCTGGCGGGAAACCCCATCCCCGGCCACGGGGTAAAGCGCACCGCATCATCCTGCGGACGGCTGGAGCTGCCGAGCGGTGGTCGTTCCGGGTGCTGTTTTTCCAGCAGCTGACAGAAGCGATAAAAGTTTATCCGCGTCAGCTCCGCTTCCAGACGCGGGCTTAACCGGGAATGCGGCGGTTGTGTTTCTCTTCCCATTGCAGGCGTTCTCCGGTGGGGTTCAGCATGATAACCAGTCGATTAAACAGATAGATATCGGTATACAGCGCGAAGAAGTGACTGAGCATTTCGCCAAACAGACAGATATCGCCGTGGCCGGCAAAGCCGTGGCTGTCGAGCGTGACGTCAATCTGCACGCCCCGCAGCAAATGGCCTTGTTCAAAGCGCTCGATTTCGCTGTGGCTGACATCGACAATCGCTTCCAGACGGCGGCGATTCATCTCGCTGCCGGTCCACTCGTACAGCGCCAGCGTGCCGCGCAGCACGTCGGCATTGTCCATCATCGACAGGAAATTGCTGCCGAGATGGCTCAGCACGCGCCAGTGAAAACGGTCGCGATCCGGCGGATAACAGGGCAGCGTGGGCGCACAGAGGTTGCGCACCTCCACCTTTGCCGAACTGGTCTTCATCGCGGTATCCAGCACCGTGCTCTGCAACGCGCGGCGCGGCAGCTGGCCGTTGGTGCCGGTAAGCGTCAGCGACAGGCTTTCATCATCCGGCACGGTATGGTTATCAAAGGCTTCCCCACCGAGGATAAGCCAGGTGTTATGCAGCCCGGACGCGCCGCGCCGCACGCGGGTATGGTAGTAATATTCCGGCGCTTCGTGACGCATCATGCCGCCCTTATGGCGGAAGCTGGAAAACGGCACGTAGGCATGCCGCCCGGAGGAGATCACCGAATCGACGGAATAAATTTCGGTATGGCCATCCTGCACGCGCATAGGACGCAGCAGATACTCGGTCTGAAGCGAGTTCAGCGTCAGCGGGTCGGACTCCAGCGGAAAAAGATTGATGACCGGCGCGCAATGCAGCCGCAGGTGCTTCTCGCTGAAGGTGAAATCGTGCTCCCAGCGCCGCGCCAGCACCACCTCAATTTCAAACCATGCCAGTGCGGTAGGCAGCGTCACGCTCTCCAGACCGCGCAGGCCGGTGAACATAAATTTTTCCCGGAAGGTAAAGTATTCCAGCAGCAGCTGGTAGCCGCTGAAGCTGCTTTCGCCTTTCGGCCACAGCCCGTCTTCCTCGCCAAACCCCAGCGCGGTAAAGCGCGCGTCCAGCGGGCGACGCTCCGGCTCTCCCGGCAGGCGCAGCCAAATAGTGGCGGTGTTTAAGGTAAAGGCTTCATGCATCGCGCAGGCCAGCGGCGCGTCAGCGTTAAAATAGAACGGGATCAGGCTGAGATCGACCCGGCTCCAGTCGGCCAGGCTGCTACAGGCAAAACGCAGGCGCACTACCGATCGCCCTTCCGCATCGGTTGAAAGCGCGGCCTCCTCCAGTGCCAGCGGTTGCAGGCCGATCTGCTGAGTCGTGGTGTAGCGACAGCGGGTCGCTTTCTCGCCAATAGGCCGCGAGAGGATTTCAAACCCCTTCGCGATGGCTATTTTTTCTTTCATTTCGCGCCAGTCGGGGCTGAACTCTACTATCGACATTGACGGAATAGTCCGTAAGTAGTGCGGCCACAGCAGCGTGACCAGCCCTTCCGTCAGCTCGGGCAGATCGTCATCAAGCTTCTCGCGCAGGCGGCCCATCATAAAGGCGAAGCCCTCGAACAGGCGCTCCACATAAGGATCGCGAGCGTCCGCTTTATCCAGATTCAACAGCGCCGCGCGATCCGGGTGAGCGCGAGCGAACTCTTCACCCGCTTCAAGCAGGTAACGCATTTCCGCGTCGTAATAACGTAGGGTTAAGTCGTCCATGAAGATAAATCTCAACTTTGGCGGATCTCCTTCAGGCCGCCTGAAAAAGCGCGACAGAGGAAGCAAGCCGGTAAAAAAGAAGGGTGTGAATGACTAGCCGATGAAGTCGATAGTCGACTCATGCAGGTGGCGCGCCAGAGCGGCCCTGGCCTGCTGGTTTTTCTCAGTGATAACGCGTGTGCTTTCCCGGGCGGCGAGCAGCCCCGCTATCGCTAATTTTAGTGCCTGATATGAGCGTATCCTGCGTCGGCCTGATGGTCAGGTCGCCAGCCTGTGCCGCTTTCCTCCCTTATCACAAATCATTACTACGCTTCTGTCTCTTAGTATCAATAAGATATTGAGGTTCATTGGACATCCGTCGTCATATTTAATCAAAAACTTAAGTAGATTCTGTTTTCCGGCATTCGTAGCTGTATTTCTCATAACGTCATTTGCCCTTCGCCTGACGGACCGCCGCATTCATCTTCTCTATCTCCGCCCGCGCACCGGCCCGTTTTGCCGCCAGGTCAAACGGCGTGTCCCTGCGGATCAGCGGCGGCATCGGCGGTATGCTCAGCTTACCGCTATGGTAATAGTCGTCGCTCTCCAGCCAGTCCGCCTGCCTGCGTAGTTCCGCCAGCGCCGCCCTGTCCCATGAATGCCAGCAGAACCCCACCGGCAGGTCATAGGCCACCACCCGGCTCATAAAGTCCTTATTTATCGGCAGCGTGCTGTGGTCGGTCGGGCGCAGCACGTATGTGCGCACCTCCTCCCGCATTTCCTCATAAGACTGTTTTTCATACCGTATCCGCTGCTCTTTTGAACCCGGACCCGGCTGGTAGTAGCCCGACGCCGGCTTACGCTGCATTTTCCGGTCAAAGTAGCCGTACAGGGAGATGTAGTAACGGTAGTCCGCATCGACGGGCATATTCCTTTCCGGATCAATCTGTCCGTAGCCATATCCCGTCGGGCCGCGCTGTTTTTCCGTGCTGCGGTAGTCCCCGTCAAAGTCCTTCAGCTCCTCTGCCGTAAGCGGAACCGGCACCCGCGACGCGTTTATGTTCAGCCTCTGCGCCCGCTCCGGCGCCGGCCACGTCAGCTTCTGCATCACCGTGGTCGTGCTGTCCCAGAACGGCCTGCCGTCGCCCGGGTCGCCGAAGCGCGTGGCCGGGTCGGGCTCGCCGCCGCAGGGGATGTTGCGCGCCAGCATGCGCACGTACAGCGTGTCTCCGGCCTGCTTAAACAGCGGATGGGGGGCTGTATAGCCGCTCTCCCGGGTGTTGGGCAATCCCTGCCAGCCAATGCTCCGCAGCGGCGACGAACCCATAACGCGGTCGTGCGGATTGCAGTAGATAAAGGTGCTGCCGTGATTGTCCCGCTCCGGCAGCCCGTTAAACGTTTTCCCCGCCGGCGTCCAGCTTTCCCCGTCGCAGCACGCGCCCGCCAGCAGGCCGCCGGCGTTTTGCCCCCGCAGCCGGCCCCTGTTCTCCGCCACCTTTTTCACAATATCGGCAAAGGTCGCCTCGCGCGCCTCCGGCGTGATAATTTCGTCAGGCGGATAGGAAACGTAGGTGGTCGGCTCATTATCCAGCGCGTAGGGCGAGTTCATCACAAACAGCGCGTCCGGCGCCTCGATGGCCGCCGCTGCCAGCGCCACCATCGTCCCCTGGCTGTGCGACAGCACCGTCACCGTGTCTTCCGGATGGGCGCGGCGGATTTGTTTTATCAGATTTGCCAGGCGGCCGGCGGCGTGAGCGTAGTAGCTGCGCGGCGGCGCCCGGGTCAGCAGGCGGTCGCGCTCGCCGTTCATCAGCTGCGTGCTGAAGGGAACCGGCACCCCCATTACCTGAAGCCAGTTGTCAAACCCGGCCCCGCTCCACAGGCTGACCAGCTGGTTGCAGCCGTTCTGAAAGGGGCCGCCTCCCCAGAAAAAAGGTCCCCCGCTCTTTCTCTCTTCCGGCGTGAGCTCGTAGTAGTTATCGCCGCGCTTATTTTTCAGCGGAATGGCATAGTCGTCTTCCTTTCCTTCGGCGGCCCGGTAGCCCCAGTAAAAGCGGATTACGGGGGAGCGGCCCTCTTCCGTTATCTTTCTCGTCGGGACAATCCATTTTTGTTTTATGTCACCTTTTTTTCCGCTATCGCCATAACAACCATCCCATCCTGAATCATTTTTATCACAGGGCGCCATATAACCTTCCGCATAACGATTTTCTTTTAACCTGTATTTTTCATCTTTGTCATCCAGTCCTAAACGACGATTCAAACCCTGACATAATGCTTCTTCAGCGTCGTTATACCACTCTCCTTCTGAGTTAACTCCATGCACAAAAATAATCAGCCCCGGCAACTGCAAAGGTAGTTGAAGCTCGGCATTAACTTTGATGTTTTTATGTGATGTCATAGAGTAGCCAAAAGGCATTCCATTATCTGTCAGATGGACATCAATTTTTCTTGTAGGTGAACTTCTGTTATTACTCATCAACCCCCCTCTTATTTTGCACAGGCTCTAAGCGGCGATCGCACTGCATCGTTTCCTGGATAGTCTGAGAAACATCGATAGAAAGAGTGGGTTGATGAACCGGGCCGGTTGCTCCGGAATAAAAAGAGTTGTTAGTCGCTTCCTCATCTGGATAAAACGTCCATTTTAAGGCGTAAGCACTGGTTGGTGAGCGTTCAGGAAAAGCATATTTAATCATATAAAATCCCTCATTCGTTACCAGCATATCGTAATTTTTGGTATTCCCATTAGGATCCTGCGTATACCCACCATAGGTCACCGAGCGTTTCGTTTTACCCCCATCAGTGGTTAACGCAACGATATTCATACACCCTTTATCCGATCCCATACAGGCGGCTTTGTTGTCATTTCTTGTCACAGGAAATGCCAAATAATCATCACGTGTAGAAGTCCAGAAAAAACGACCCTTAAATAAGTAGCCTGATGAGGGTGAAATCTGAACGTGGATGTTTTTTAATTTATTATTATAAAACGTCTGCCCGTTCTCACAGCGGGTATAATTTTCCAGCGTGAAATAGCGATTATCATCAATACGGTAAATAATTTGCGGCGGCCCGTAAACCGGCGGGGGTGCATTCCTGTCTTTTTCGGTCATCACCGTTTCATGCAGTGAGCCGGCCCCGAGACCAAAAGCGGCCCCCTCTGTCACGCAGCTGGTTAACAGCGGCGCGGTTAACAGAACGGATAACAGACACGACATTTTCGTCAGAATATTCACAGTGGTTAATTCCTTTTTATATGAATCCAGGTTCAGGTTTTTTTGTAGCGCGGCATTGCCCCGCTCCACAGGCTGACCAGCTGGTTGCAGCCGTTCTGGAAGGGCCGCCTCCCAAGAAAAAAAGCCCCTGCTCTTTCTCTCTTCCGGCGTGAGCTCGTAGTAGTTATCGCCGCGCTTATTTTTCAGCGGAATGGCATACTTTGTCATCCTGTCCTAAACGACGATTCAAACCCTGACATAATGCTTCTTCAGCGTCGTTATACCACTCTCCTTCTGAGTTAACTCCATGCACAAAAATAATCAGCCCCGGCAGCTGCAAAGGTAGTTGAACCTCGGCATTAACTTTGATGTTTTTATGTGATGTCATAGAGTAGCCAAAAGGCATTCCATTATCTGTCAGATGGACATCAATTTTTCTTGTAGGTGAACTTCTGTTATTACTCATCAACCCCCCTCTTATTTTGCACAGGCTCTAAGCGGCGATCGCACTGCATCGTTTCCTGGATAGTCTGAGAAACATCGATAGAAAGAGTGGGTTGATGAACAGGGCCGGTTGCTCCGGGATAAAAAGAGCTATTAGTCGCCTCCTCATCTGGATAAAACGTCCATTTTAAGGCGTAAGCACCGGTTGATGAGCGTTCAGGAAAAGTATATTTAATCATATAAAATCCCTCATTCGTCACCAGCATATCGTAATCTTTTGTAGCTTCTGTCGGGGATGTGGTATTTGATCCATAACCCACACCATGCAATGTTTTTCCACCATCGGTCGTAACAATGACTGCATTAACGCATCCCTTATCGGCTCCTACGCAGGGGGAGTTCTTTGTATCTGCCGTTGCGGGAAAAGCCAGGTA
The DNA here is from genome assembly GCF_054057575.1 of Erwinia sp. TECH1. Lineage (NCBI taxonomy): Bacteria > Pseudomonadati > Pseudomonadota > Gammaproteobacteria > Enterobacterales > Erwiniaceae > Erwinia > Erwinia sp. TECH1. The sequence continues at coordinate 3,953,356 of NZ_JBSRZK010000001.1, forward strand.
ATCGTCCCGCGTGGACAGCCAGAAAAAGCGCCCCTTAAATAAATACCCTGAGGCGTTTGACACTTTAGTGTGCACTCCGTTTTTTTTATTATTATAAAACGTCTGCCCGTTCTCACAGCGGGTATAATTTTCCAGGGTGAAATAGCGGTTATCATCAATGCGGTAAATAATTTGCGGCGGCCCGTAAACCGGCGGGGGTGCATTCCTGTCTTTTTCGGTCATCACCGTTTCATGCAGTGAGCCGGCCCCGAGACCAAAAGCGGCCCCCTCTGTCACGCAGCTGGTTAACAGCGGCGCGGTTAACAGAACGGATAACAGACACGACATTTTCGTCAGAATATTCACAGTGGTTAATTCCTTTTTTTATAAATCCAGGTTCAGGTTTTTTTGTGGCGTGGGGGCGCCCCGCTCCACAGGCTGACCAGCCGCTTTCATTGTGACTTACTTCAGTTAAACGACCCGCATCATATTTATTTTCCACAAGGGAAAATTTATCTTTAAGTCCAAGCCTTTCGTTTAACCCGTCACATAAGGCCTTTTCCGCATAGTCATACCATTCCCCCTCAGAGTTGACTCCATGTACAAAAATAATCAATCCGGGTAATTGCAGCGGCACCTGCATTTCGGCATTAATATTTATATTTTTATGGGAGGTCATGGAGCAGGCAAAAGGCGCACCATTATCAGTTAGTTTTACCTCAACCTTACGCGTAGGCGATAATAGTCGACTATTGTTCATCAAGACGGCTCCTTACCAGCTGTTTTGGTTCCAGACTACGGTCGCAATGCATGTTTTTATCTATACTTTTAGTATAGAATTTTGATAAATCTATTTTATAAAACCCACCCACGGGAATCGGCTCACCCGGTTTGAATAAATCATAGACACTCTCTATTTTAAGCACACCGAAATGGTATTCATCATTAAAACCCCATCCATCTATCACAGGATATATTCTGTTAACACCTCGATAGTAAATCATATAAAACCCCTGATTCGTCACCAGCATATCGTAATCTTTAGTGTCCCCATTAGGGTCCTGCGTATACCCACCATAGGTCACCGAGCGTTTCGTTTTACCCCCATCAGTGGTTAACGCAACGATATTCATACACCCTTTATCCGATCCCATACAGGCGGCTTTGTTGTCATTTCTTGTCACAGGAAATGCCAAATAATCATCACGCGTAGAAGTCCAGAAAAAACGACCCTTAAATAAGTAGCCTGATGAAGGCGAAATCTGAACGTGGATGTTTTTTAATTTATTATTATAAAACGTCTGCCCGTTTTCACAGCGGGTATAATTTTCCAGCGTGAAATAGCGATTATCATCAATACGGTAAATAATTTGCGGCGGCCCGTAAACCGGCGGCGGCACATTATTGTCTTTTTCGGTCATCACCGTTTCATGCAGTGAGCCGACCCCGAGACCAAAAGCGGCCCCCTCTGTCACGCAGCTGGTTAACAACGGCGCGGTTAACAGAACGGATAACAGACACGACATTTTCGTCAGAATATTCACAGTGGTTAATTCCTTTTTTATATAAATAAAAATTCGGTATTTTTTAGAAAAACCCCTTACCACTATTCAACAAAACCCATCCGGCCGGGAAAATGGATTTTATATTCTTATTACACGACGGGCTGTCCAATAAAAAATAAGTGAAATAAAACCTCATTGGACACAGGTAGCTCAAACAGCCCCTTAACCCTTGCGTTCTTTGTCAGCAAAAGCCTCGGCCGCAGCTTTCAATATTGCCCCTTGGATCCTGATATACACGCTGTCATATTCGGTGCTGAATTCTGTATGGTAAAACTGTTCCCTGTTTAAAAATCTGGTATGTAACTGAGCAAAAACTATTACCGGCATTCCTTTCTGAATGACAATTACCCACACAGCACCGCCGCACGGGCCGGATCGAGTACGATCAGGCCGCTCAGCAGCGTGTCCATCTCTGGCTGAAGGCGATCTTTTTCCGTTTCGCTGCGTGCAGCTTTGTTGCGCAGCAGCTTTAATCGTCGCGCCCGAACTTCAAATAACAGTTCAGGGGACCACTGCGGCAGCGTCAGCGTCTGCGCGCCGCTGTCCAGTTCGCCCAGCAGGTGCAGCGCCAGATCGTTACGGGCATATTGCTCCGCCAGGCGCGCCATCAGCAGACGCATCAGCCAGCGATCGCGGGCGGAAGCCATACCTGGGCGGGATTGTAACCAGACGAACGCGGCCTCAACCCCCTCGCTGTCCGCCAGCGCCAGCAGCTCCGGCTCCAGCGTCAGCACGGCTTCATTATCCTGCGGGACGGCGGTTACCGTATCGGTGGCCCAACTCTCCGGGTCATCCATCACCTGCTGATTGATCCAGTTCAGCGTGACCTCATCGGCAAACGGCGTGCCGTCGTTAAACGCCAGCGCCTCCAGCCCCGGCAGCCGTGACAGCAGTCCTTTTAGGTCCCGACAGAGGATATCGGCGCGCACCGCATCCGGATCCGCTTTCGTCAGCGCCTGCCAGGTGTACCACTGTAAATCGAGCCACAAATGGTTGACGCCCTGGGCAAAAAGGTCATCGGTCTGCTCCAGCAGCTCCATCCAGCTCTGCTGGAGATAAAGACGCTTGAGATGGGCGCGATGATCCGGCTTTGGCGGCAGAAGGCGGGTGCGCCCGCTGGCGTCAAGCGGCGGCAGTTCGGTCAGCGTATCCCAGCGGATACTTTTCATCAGATGGTGTCCTCCCAGCCAGCCGCCCGGCCGATCGCGAAGATATTTCGCCAGCATTTTCGCCTGATCGAGCAGGTCACGACCGGAAGTGACGATTGTCATTACCGGTGCGGCCGCTGACGACGCAGTGGAGGAGGATACGCGATCTTCCCGGCTGGTCTGCGGTACCAGGCTATCTGCGCCGCCGTTTTGCGCCAGCCGGTTTTCCAGCGCCAGGTAAAGCCTGGCGAGCTGCGGACGATGCTCTTCAGCCAGCGACTGCATAGCCTGTTCCGCCAGCAGCAGCGCGCCGGTGATGCGCTGCATGGTGGCCATATCCACTTCCGGGTAGAGCGAGAGGCTGTCGAGTACGCGTCCGCTACCAAGCCACTCCAGCGCGGATTTGCGGCTGCGCTCGCGCTGCGGGTGCAACTGCGTGCCAAAGCGTTGCAGCATGGCGGCCAGCAGCTCCAGCCCTTCCGCCAGCCCGGCTTCGCCGTCCTGATGCAGCCGTGCCCAGACATAAAAGGTCGCCACGCGCAGATCCTTGCTTACCGTGGTCAACAGCTTTTCCGTGAGCGAGCAGATTAGCGTGGTATCAATGCCCGAAAGCTTGTTCACCTCTTCGCGGATAAGCTGAAAATCATCGTCATAGCCGGGTTCATCGCCCGCTGGCTGTACGTCACGGATCGGCAGCAGCCAGGCGCGCCAGTCTTCCGCCCGCGCCTGCGCCAGCCGCATCAGCGCGGCTTGATCTGCGTGGCAGGCGGTCACGATATGCTGTAGCGTGGTCATTCATCTTCTCCTTCCATGGCGGGCATCTCGCTATCAGCCGCCAGCGCTCTGGCGGCCAGAACAGCATCAACGCTGAAAATTTCTGCCGGTAGCCTGAAGTTGCGCAGCGCCAGCAGCTGTAACGGGCCGCTGCCCAGCTGCGAGCGCAGCGCCCATTGCAGGTTGCTGCCGTCAGGAGCGGTAAACGTCATCATCCACTGGCTGCTGTCCAGCTGGCGGCGCTTGCCCTGCTCCAGCCAGCGGATCAGTCCCCAGGTGCCGCTGTAATCGCCAAACAGCCTTGCCCCGGCACTGGCGGTGCTCCAGGTCAGCAGGGTACCGGGTTTGAAGGTGTCGCCCGGCCAGCGGAAGGTTTGCCATTCGGCCATCTGATTAAAGTATTTCTGCTGCTGACCGTCGATGGTCAGCAGCGTCTGCACCACACCCGGCGTCGGACGCGCCTGCAGTTCAAAGCTGATGCCCTGGCTGCCGTCGGTGAACAGCACGTCAGAGAGCTGACTAAGCTGGTTAAGCGCTTTGAGAAGTGCCGGATTAAAGGTCAGCCCCTGGCTGTTGGTCCGATCCGGTACCCACTGGCTGCCCTCTTTATGCAGCACGCCGCTCAGCTCGGCGTTAAGAAAACGCTCGATACGGCCGCTATCCCTGCGCAGGAATTCGGCCAGCATCGGCAGTGAAGCATCGTTGCTGCTGGCAGCAAACGGATAGCGCCCGTCAAACGCGCTGCGCCACAGGGCCACCACCGAGCGGCTCCACCTGTCGTTGAGGCTGGCCGCCGACGGTTGCAGCACCGTCTCCCAGGCCTGCGTCAACGGCTGCACGAACATCGTTTGGCCAAAGCCGCTCCACTCTTCGCCCAGGCTGGCGGCAATCAAGCTGCCGTACTGGCGGGTATCCGTCAGGTCGATGCTTTTGCCCTGAAACACCGTCTGTGCCAGCGTTTGCATCATCTCCTGCGGATCGGAGCTGCCCGCAACCTGTTGCAGACGCAGGCGCACGCGGGTAATGCGCGTCAGATAAGTTTGCAGGCTCAGGCTGTCATCGCCCGACAGGGCGTTGGCGGCTTTATTTCTGCCCATCAGCGTCAGCAGCGGGCCGAAGGTGTCGTCAAGCGGGCCCTGCGGCCCGGCGGCGCTCTGGTCGATTACCGGCTTTTTGCTGCTGCCCACCAGCTCCTTCGCCGATTTGATAAGGGAGTCCGACAGCGCCTCGCGCTGCTCGCCGGTCTGCCCCTGCCATGCCAGCGTGTTCATCAACGCAATCAGCGGCGACTGGCGGACGTCGCTCATCAGCGTCAGCTGGTCGGTTACGTCGGCAATATTGCTGGCCGGATTAAGGCGCAGGCTGTTAAGGAAGTTAAGCCAGCTACCGGCAAAATCGGTGAAATAGCGCTGCGTCAGGCGCGCTTTCAGCGCTTCCGGCGACAGATCGGCGGCGAGCCCCTGGCGGCTGTCGCTGAGCACCCAGTCAATCTCATCACGCCGTGACGTTGCCGCTTTGTCGATAGCCTGCTGCACGCCGCCTTCCCAGGCCTGGCGGGTAAACATGCCCGGCACCATCCTGTCTGTGGTGAACAGGCGTCGGGCATCGGTGCCGTTGGTCATATCCTCCAGCGTAACGTCCGCAAAGTTGCGGCGTACCGATTTGAGCATGTTTTCATACAGGGTGCTTTCGGCGTTGCGGCGGCCAATCTGCTGGAGCAGCACCTGACGAACCTGAGCGACCATCGGGGCATCCGGGGTGATGGCCCAGCGTGGCTGATACGGCAGTTCAGCAATATAAAATGCCCACAGATCCGGCGCCAGGCTCTGCCATAAGCCGGGCGAGATCCCGCTGCGGACTGGCTGTACCGTTTTCATCACCGTGGCGTAAAACGTGCTGTCCACCTTCTCGGGATGCGCCATCATCAGCCAGGCCTTCAGCTGGTCGTAGCCGGGTTTTGCCCGTGTAATACGCAGCGGGCTGTCCGGCGGCAGGTCCGCCAGCGCGTTCAGCTGCTGCCGGAGCGCGACGTCCGCCGGATCGCGAATCAGTCGGTTATTCGCTATGCCATACCACGGCATCATCGCCGCCAGCAGCGATGCATGATGATCGAGGCCGAAACGCCGATACCAGGGCGCGCCTTCCTGATGCCAGTGTTTCAGCAGCCCGGCCTCGTTGCGCAGCGCGTACAGACTGGTCAGCTGCTGGTCGGATACCGCCTGAGTTTGCACCACGGCGCGGGCCTTCTCCGCCACGCTGATTATCTGGTGGCGATTAAGCGCGAAGGAAACCAGCAGGCCCGCGCCCCACACGCCAGCCATCGTCATCAGCGCCCAGGCCAGCGTCTGCTGCCAGGGCATCCCGACGCGACGGCCGCGCAGCCGGGTACAGTCATCCACCACGCCCTGCCAGGCGGCGGATAAGGTCAGAGCATGGCGCGGCATTACCTGCGCACTCTCCGCCGTCCCACTGCTTTCCGCCAGGCTGAACATCAGGCCGCGCAGGATGATGCGCTGCTGCGCGCCCTGTAGCCAGGGCGACAGCTGCGTTTGCCAGCGCGCAATACCGCCGCGCGCCAGCTGCTGGCCCAGGCGCAGCAGGAAGTCGTGCTGTCGGTGCTGCGCAATCTGCGCCATCCCCTGCCTGCGCAACATCGGCAGCAGGTGGTTAAGCTGTGAGGCGATATCCTCCGGCAGCGCGCGCAGCGGAAACGTCGCACCGACCGGCTGTTCGGGCCTTCCCTCCTGCGACCAGTCGCTGCTGCATAGCTGCCACAGCCATACCGGCGGCAGATAGCGCAGCAGGCTGCCGATGCTCTCCAGCGCGCGTAAATCACTATCGCTCTGCTGCGGCGTCAGGTTTTGCTCTTTATCCAGCACGCGGACAATGCCGTCCAGCGGACGGCCGCAGCGAAGTTTGCGCAGCGCGTGATATTTTTCGGCGTCCACTTCGCCCCCCAGGTTGCCGCCATCAATCAGCACGGTACGGTTACCTTCCAGCCACTGCTGCTCTTTCAGGCCGGGCAGCAGGGTTTCGCGGGCAGCGTCGTCGCCCACCACCAGCAGCAGACGCACTTTGAAGCGCCAGAACAGGCCGTAGCGAGCGCGGAGATGGGTGTTCAGATCGGTAATGGATATTGACTTAAAAGGTACGCGTTTTTCTCTGCTGTTGTCTCCTGCCGGGCTGACGGGAGTCCCCGTTGCCGCAGGATTGAAGATAAAAAAGATCAGGGTACACAACAGGCACGCCAGGAAAATAAATCCGATTAGCGGAAACCAGAACTGTCGGGTAGCGGCTTCAACCGGTAAGACTTTCAGTTGAGAAAGCAGGAACAGCAATAGCAGTAAAATAGCTACGGTCAGCAGCCCGAGCCCCAGTAGACGAGAAAAATTTTTCATTATTTAACCTTGCTTCCTTGCTTAGCGGCGGTACGAATAAACGCAGGCAGCAGCAAGCGGGCCACTGATTTCCGTAAAAGCAGCGCGATACCCGGCAACATGATCCCCAGCATCAGCAATACACAGGATGCTCCCCACCAGGAAAATAGCCATACGGGATATTTGCTGCCCAAACACCACAGCAAAACGGAATGCAGCAGTACGGCCAGCGTTATTCCGCCTGCGGGAAAAGGGGCCGTCAGCGCCATTTCAGACCGCTGATACGGCACCGCTGTCTCAATACCGGCCGCCATTGCCCAGGCCTGTTTATCATCAGCCCACACTAACCAGTGGCTTCCTGTTTCGTAATCCGCCGTTTCTGCCGCCGCTACCATCATCAGCCAGCTGGCAAGGTGTCCGTATTGCTCGCTACCCCGGTCAAAATCAATCAGCCCGGTCATTGGCGCAGATCCTGACAAATGCAATGACAGGCCATGCGTTGCCGTTGCCAGTAGCTGTCGTTGAGGTGCGGTTAAGCCACTAAACCATATCAGCCGTATTGCCTCAGCGGGCTGCTGTACCATATCCCGCAGCTCTTTTAACTCGGCAGTGAGTTTGTTGGTTTGTAGCGGCATAGCACGGAACAATTTCAGCGCATCCGTACGCGCAGCAGAAGGGAGCAAAGAAGGCGGCATCAGCAATAGCGCTCCGGCCATTTCAGCCTGAGTTTCACCCGGCTGACGATAATGCAGCGCCAGTACTAATACTGGATGTTTGCGTTCCAGAAGCTGCTTATTCCAGTACTCGAAAGGGAACGTCGTTGGTAAAATTTGAACGGTAACCTTCCACGGTAGCGCCTGCTGTTGCCATATTGCAATAATCCGCTCCCGTTGTTCCTGCGCAGTCTTTTCAGTAGCGGAAGATGTCTGAACGATTACCGTCACGCCTCCGGCTGGATACCAGCGGCTCAGTGTCGACGTTGCCTGAGCAATCAGCTTCCGGCAAAGCTGTTCAAAACGGGAAATCCCCGGCACCAGAACTTCATCGGGAAGCAGCGTAGTTGATTTATCCTCACCCTCCTCCTCGCTGGCAAGCCCGATCAAGCGAGGAATGCGCTGCGCGTCCGGGGTTAACATTACGCGGCTGACAACGCACAAATGCTGATGCGCCTGCCGCTGCCAGGCGGCGTGCATATTCAGCCGCCAGCTGTTCCAGTACCAGATGCCAAGAGCCTGCGTTTCCCACCACAGCAGATAGAGTGTGACAGCGGCCATAACAGCTATCAGCGTATAGCCAGTCAGCAACAGCCGTGCGTCTGATGAAAGGGAAGAGAGCCCGCCAGCGGGCGCAGTAAGGAGTGCCCATGCAAGAGCGATGCAGACACCAAAGAACAGAATAAACAAACAGATCCATGGCGACCACGCGGCAGCCGGACCTCTGGCTGGTACCTCAGGAACTGACCATCCCATCAGTCGATCTCCATATCCTGGAGGCTGGCGATTACCTGCGCACCGCATTCCGTTTTGCAGCCGTGCAGTACGATGCCGCGCCCCTCTTCTTCATAACCTGTCGCATCGCATTCAATAATGCGATTATTGCCATGCTGCGGACAGGTCACGGAATCGTTTAACAACGCAACATGCCTACCCTGTATTTCAAACGTGGAGGATGCCGAGATAACTTTTCCTCCGTGAGTGGTCGCATCTCCCAGTACTACTGCAAATTTGCCCATAACTTTTTAATCCCTTAATAAGTTGACGTGGATGGTCTGCCCTGTGCGTTAAGCTTTTTGTTGATCGCCTCCCATTCCGCTTTTTTTGCAGCGGAAACGGTTTCCGTAGAGATTTCAGGAGGCATGGGTACGTCGGGCAATTTACCCGTGTTGAAATAGCTGTTGTAGCCTTTGGTCCAGTCCGCCATATCACGCAGCTTTGCCATAAAGGCTTTGTCCCAGGTCGCATCACAGAAACCAACGGGTAAATCGTAGGCAACGATCTGACGCATAAATTGTGGGCTCTTTGGTAGCGTACTGTGATCGGTAGGCTGAGAAATAAAGGCGCCGACGCGGATGCGCCGCTCCTCATCGGTTTCCGGGCGCATCACGGGTTCAGCTTTAGGGTAATCCTTGCCGGAGGGTCGGTATTCACCGGTAGGTACCTGGATTTTTGGATACAGCACCACAAAGTTATTAAAGGTATCGTCATTGGGGGTCATAACTTTCTGGCCTGAACTAATTTCCACTTCCGATGATTGCCCCCAGCCGGTTCCTTTAGCTAACTTAGGATTTTTTATTCCAGCGCTCGCCATCGTCGGGACGTTTCTCATCAAAATCGAGCATCTCGGAGGCCAGAATAGGAGCAGGAACCTCCTCCGCATTAATATTGAGAGTCTGATAAGCGGGCGTATTATAGGTGAGTAAATCACCATCATCGTCCCAGAAAGGTTTGCCGTCCGGTAACGGCCAGAAAGGGGTTTTAGGATCCGGTGCCGTACCGCAGGGCGTGGCACGTGCCATCATCCGTTGAAAAAGATGGCCCTTGTATATTGTTATTAACCTGTGTGGTTGTTGCTGTAGTCCGCTGTTCGGCAACCCCTGCCAGCCCAGACTTAACAGCGGTGATGATCCCATTACCCTGTCATGTGGATTACAGTAAATATACAGACGTCCGTGGTTATCCCGTTCAGGGATCCAGCGATCGGATGTGGTGACATCTTTGCGCATTTTGGTTTTTACCGCAGGGTAGTTAACACCCGATGATTCGATACCATCAGGCGTATAGGTGATGCTCGTCAGCGGTATTTTAGATTTATGGCTTATCGCCGGCGTCCAGGGCTGTTTATCCTCCGATTGACCAACACACAGGTCGATATATTTATATGCCGGCAGAGCGGTGGCACGCTCGGCTATTTTTTTTATAATCGCCTCTAACGTCTGTTCCCGCGCCCTGTCCGACAGTAGCTCTTTATCCGGCAATGAAAAATAATCCGTAACCTTTGTACTCATGGCATAAGGTGAATTAAGGATAAACAGGCTGTCCGGCGCTTTATCCGCAAGCAGCGTGGCGGCAAGAGCTATCATGGTGCCCTGACTGTGCGAAATAACGCTGACGGTGTCCTGTGGGTACGTTTCACGAATGCTATTGAGCAAATCTGCCAGACGTCTGGCCGCATGGGCATAATATTTACGCGGCGGCGCCGTCTTTAACAGGCGATCAAAGTCCGGCGCGAAAGTTTGCACCTCCACGCCCAGATAACGCATTCTTTCATTAAACCCCGTATCACTCCAGAGAGAGACAAGATTGTTTGTACCGTTCTGGAATGGTCCGCCTCCCCAGAACCACGGGCCTTTTTCCCGCAGCGCTTCTGGCTTCAATCCTTGCTCTTTTAATTGGTGATAATCCTCATTCTGCCGGTTGACCAGCGGGATTTGCCAGCTATCCTCTTCTCCGTCAGCGGCACGATATCCCCAATAAAACCGAACGACCGGAGAATTTGCCTCACCGGCATTCAGTAACTGACGATCTTTTTTATAATTATCAGCAGCGGGAGTATCACAATTATATTTGTTGGGCTTAAGGGCATATGAAGTACCATTTAGACCCAGGCGTGTATTTAACCCCACACAAATATTTTTCTCAGCGGAGGAAAACCATTCGCCGTTAGAATTTACGCCGTGTACAAAAATGATAATACCTGGATAATGCATAGGCAGTTTGCACTCTGCCCTGACGTTCACGCTTTTAGGTGAGCGGCAACTGCGAAAATCAGGCTTCCCGTTATCATCAAAAAAACAACCTACGTCACGGGTGGGTTCATTTTTTATTTCCATTGAAACTTACTCCCTGTCAGTTTTTAATATACCTTACACGTTTGGGTTTTATTTTATCATTACAGTGAAAATGATCGTCCTGTGATAATTTGTTTAACTTTAAACTTGATAACTCAATCCATTCAGTTTCGCTTCCTTTCTCGTCAGCTCGCGTTAATTTTCTTATGAGCTTACTCGAAGAGCTTTTCTGGGCAAAGATGGCACCGTCCGTTATGAAAATATTGTAACTTGGGATTATCTCACCCCAGCCAAACAAATTTATTTTACCATCAACACTGCCACTCATAATAAAATGAGTTGCCCCGCCATATTTGTAATCAACATTTCTGTCTGGGTAAGCAATAACATTATCACTGGCGGCATAAATAAACTTACCTTTAAAAGACAAGACGTTATTTTCCTGCATTACCGAAACTTCATCCTGCGGTTTTTTATCATGACCTTCTATTCCGGCAAATATCTTTATTTTTTTATTAGTGTCATTATAATAAACAAAGCCGCCGCTGTTACAGTCCAGATATTTCTCAAACGTAAAAAAACGATGATCGTCGATGCGATAAACTACCTGTGGCTCGACATCGATCTCAACATCCCTTATTGCCCTCCCCCCTGAAGCGCCGGGATAACCGTAGCCAAAACTGCCTCCCACGGTTTGCAGCATCGGTAATAAAATAAAGCCTCCTGCCACGACTACCACTAACAGCAAAACGGCGACCAGGGCCAGTTTCAGGCCGGTACTGATACTATTTTCATTTTTGCCTTTCATAATAACACTCCATCAATCATGGTGTTATTCACTCTTATCCGCGTTATCTTTTTTATGATTAATAAATTTATTCCCTCATGAGTTTAACTTTTTTTAAAAAAGGATTTTACACCCTTATAGTTACCATCACCACTTAACTTACCCCATAATAAAAGGAGTACTCATTTTATTTAAGATGACTCGATTCACATCAACTAAAAAAATAAGCAGGAAATAAAATTCCTGCCATTTCATTCATATCAACTATGATCTTTTTGGCAATACAGATAAGATCATATCTTCAACCACTTCGGACTGGGACAATTCTGTCTCACCAGTGGCAGAAGTTACGCCTTCAATTATTTTTCCGTCCGGCATGGTAATTCGGTAAGGCAGATTTCCAACGGGATGGCCGGTCAGGCCGTGGGTGACAACAAATTTTTCGTCGAAACTCTCCGGCTCAAAAGACTTCATCACCCCCCGCAGGCTCCCGGCGCCCGCCTTCTTTATCCCCGCGTTCTTTATCAGCAGCCTGCCCGGCCCGCCGATTTCAACGTTCCCTCCCTTCAGCCTGATGTACCCCCCGCCGCACACCAGCGTCAGCTCGTCCTGCGCCGTCACCACCAGCTTTTTACCGCTCGACAGGTGCGTGTCCCCCGTTGACCAGCTCGTCAGGCTGCCCCCCTGCGCCTGCACGTCAATATCCCCGCCCGATGCGAACAGCTTTGCCCCTTCCCGGCCGAACAGGCTCACCTGCCCGCCCGCCGACAGCGTAAAATCCCGCCGCGCCCCCACGTCCAGCTGCCTCCCCGCCGTCAGCGTCAGGCTCTCCTGCGCCGACAGCTGCATGTCCTCCCCGCTCGCCACCGCCACGCCCGCCGGCGCGCTGCACAGCAGCACCTCCCGCCGCAGCCCTTCCAGCCTCTCCTCCAGCAGCGCCTGCTGCCGCCCCACGTCCGCCGCCAGCGCACGCGCCTGCCGCGCGCTCGCCGCCAGGGAGCGCATTTCCGCCAGCGCCGCCGACAGCCGCGACAGCGCCGACGCCATCTCCAGCTGTTCGCCCTGCGCCTTCGCCTGGGCGTCCGCCGTGATAAACAGCCCCTTGCCCGCCCGTATCGCGCCCCAGCCGTCGCTGCGCAGCTCGAACCCCTCTCCCCGCTTCTGCTTTTCGCCGTCCACCAGATGGCCGAGGTTCAGCTGGCTCTTGCCGCCGTATTCCGTGCTGAGCTTGACGTGCTCCTGCCCCCGCGTGTCGTCCATCCGCAGCTTGTTGTTCGCCGGCGTGCGCAGCACGTTGCGCCTGAAGTTGCGGATGGTGACGTGGTCACCGTGCGCCGAGTCGTGCAGCGCCCCCGCAATGTACGGCCGGTCCGGGTGGCCGTGCTCAAAGGCTATCGCCACCTCCGTGCCCGCCAGCAGCGGCAGGTGCAGCCCGCAGGTGTCGCCCGCATAGGCTCGCGCCTGGCGCACCCACAGGCTCTCGAAGCCGGTTTCCCACGCCGCCCGGTCAAACATCATGCTGACGCGGTAGCGCCCGTCGCGGTCGATGTGGCCGTAGGTGTCGTTCACCGTGGTGCTGGTGACCCGCGCCGGAAGCGTGCCGGCCATCACCGGCGGCGGAAGCGGGATCGGCCGGAAGCCGTAGCGGTCGTTCAGCGGGATGCCGTCAAGCTCGGTTTCAAAACTGCGGTCGCGCCGCGCGGTGCTGACCACGGCGGTAACCAGCATCCCGCTGCGAAACGCTCCGCCGACCTCCTGGCCGCCGGTCACGCTCAGCTCGCTGCCGGGCGCCAGCGTCGGACAGGAGGTCACCGCCGACAGCCGCGTCTGCTCGTTCAGGCAGCGCTCGTGGCGCAGGCGGGCGTAGAAGGTTCCGCTTTCCGGCGCCGCTTCTGGCCCTTCGCCCGGCGTCAGGTAGTTACCTCCCCAGCTGTAAGATTCGCCGCAGGTGGTGTCGTCGCCGCCGGTGACGTCGGCATGGACGTTCATGTCCTGCATGGCGTTGCGGTAGTTGTAGTCGCGACCGCTGACGCTTTTCTCCACCACCACAGAGCGGCTGGCAAGGTTCCATACCGAGTCGCTGCCCGCGTCGTGCATCCCGGACGGCGGCACGGCCGGCAGCGTCAGCCCCTTCACGTGGCCCTGGCGGCCGTCGTAGAACTCCACCACGTCAATGTGCAGGCGCGCGTCCGGGGTGAAGCGGAACCAGATGCCGACCTCGCCCAGCAGGCGGGTGATAAACGCCAGGTCGTCCTCGCCGTACTGCATCACCTGCTCGCGACGCGGATAGTCGTGCGCCAGCGTAAAGACGAAGTCCTGCCCGCGCATCCCGTGCCGCTCGCGCAGGATTTTCTCCACAATCTGCGGCACCGACATGTCCTGATAGATGGCGTTGTGGCGGCTGCGCGACAGCAGGGCGAGGCGCGGCCGCAGCGTCACGGCGTAGAGGGTCTGGTCGGCGGAGGTGCCGAGGCGCTCAAAGCCCGTCACCACGCCCTGCACCACGCGCACCGGCCGCTGTACGCGGATCCCCATCCCCTGGCTGACCGGCGCCCGCAGGGTCAGCGAGGCCGGCTTCAGCAGCATCGCCTCGCGGGTGAGGCCGGAATCGGCGCTGGTGAACTCAACGCGCCAGCTGAACGGCTCGCTCAGGCGCTCCTCGCCCCGGAAGGCCAGCACGTCTGGCTGCGCCTGGCAGTCGCGCACCGCCAGCAGGTGGTGGCTGTGGCTGAAAAAAGAAACCGGATTTATGCTCATATGATGTCCTTATCAGGCCGCTGCCGCGTGCGGCAGCGTGGCTATTTCCCTGTGGATAAAGCGGGAGAAGTCCAGTCAGGGCTTAATCTTGCGCAGGCTGATCCTGTAACTCATTCGGCGCGGACTGAACGTTGCATAAGCTGTCGCGCGTGTTCTTCTGCACCGCAACGGCACCAAACAGCGCCATAAAGAACGTCACCCCGTAAAAGCCCTTTTCGTTGGGCATCAACGTGGCGTTCCACAAGCCCGTGACCAGTAAAATCACGGCGATCGTAAAGGAGAGCAGGCAGATGAAGTAGTAAAGCTGCGTGGTCGGTATGTCTTCAAAGCGGTCGCGCACGGTCTTCTGCAACGAAACGGCGGAAAACAGCCCGAGGATCAGTACGGCAAAGTAGTAACCTTTTTCATTCAGCTGCATGTCGGCACGCCACAGGCCGAACAGGTAGACCAGCACGCCGCCAAGCATGGCGATCCAGGAGATTGCGATAAAAGCGGGTGAAACCGGGATATTTTGCGTTTTCATTTTTATTACCTTGTCTGTTGGTGGGATAAATGCTGACTGTGAGGGGCACAAAGGTATCCCCCTCGGGTTAAGGGGTTACAGCGCGTCCGCCTGCGGGCCGTCAAACTCCAGCACGATGCCCTCTTCCTCATCCCAGTAAAGCCGGAGATGCTGCGGTTTCTGCTTCGCCGCCATCTGCTGTAGCAGCTGCTGGCTCAGCACCGGCAGGATCTGCTGGTTAAGCAGGCTGTCGATATTGCGCGCGCCGGTATCCGGCAGCAGGCAGGCGGCGGTCAGCGCCGCTGGCAGGCTCTCGCCCAGGGTGGTTTTCAGGCCGTAGTGGCGCGCCAGGCGCAGGCTGACCTGGTTCAGCTTCATGTCCACGATAGTGCGCATCGCGGTTTCATTCAGCGGGCGGTAAATCACCGTCTGAAAGCGCGCCAGCAGCGCGGGCTGAAAGTGGTCGCGCAGCATTGGGCGCAGCAGCGTCTGCAACTCGCCTTCCGTGGCGTCCGGGTTCTCTTCCAGCCGCTGCATGATAGCGTCGCTGCCGAGGTTGGAGGTCATCAGGATCACGGTATTGCGAAAATCGATCTCGCGCCCCTCGCCGTCGCGCATAAAGCCGCGATCGAAGACCTGGTAGAACAGGTTGAGCACGTCGCGATGCGCTTTTTCCACCTCGTCGAGCAGCACCACGCTGTACGGGCGCTTGCGCACCGCCTCGGTGAGGATGCCGCCCTGGCCGTAGCCGACGTAGCCCGGCGGCGAGCCTTTCAGCTGCGAGACGGTATGCGGCTCCTGATATTCCGACAGATTAAGCGTAATCAGCGACTTCTCGCCGCCGTACAGCACGTCGGCCAGCGCCAGCGCGCTCTCGGTTTTGCCGGTGCCGCTCGGCCCGACCAGCAGAAACACGCCCTGCGGACCGTTCTCAGCGGTCAGCCCGGTTTTCGCCGCGCGCAGGCGTTGTGCGATGGCATTGAGCGACGCATCCTGGCCGACCACGCGCCTGCCGATTTCCGCTTCCAGAGTCAGCAGCTCCGCCTGCTCATCCTTCATCAGGGAGGAGAGCGGCACGCCGGTCCAGTCGGCAATCACGCCAGCCACCGTACGGGCGTCAACGTCAAGCGCCAGCAGCGGGTTATCCTGCCGGACGGCCAGCAGCTGCTGCTGAAGCTCGCCCGTTTCGGCCTGGCGGCTGATGTCGGTACGGCACGCCAGCAGCCGTTGCGTTAACGATCTTTCGCGATCGTACTGTGCCTCCAGGATCGCCAGCTCATCCCGACGCGCGGCAATCCCGCTTTCAATTTCGGTCAGCCGTCCGTTACGGATGGTCTCGCCGAGAGCGAGATCCTCCTGGAGC
Source organism: Erwinia sp. TECH1 (assembly GCF_054057575.1). Taxonomy (NCBI): domain Bacteria; kingdom Pseudomonadati; phylum Pseudomonadota; class Gammaproteobacteria; order Enterobacterales; family Erwiniaceae; genus Erwinia; species Erwinia sp. TECH1. Next base: position 3,969,395 of record NZ_JBSRZK010000001.1, read on the forward strand.
CCCTGCTTTTCCATTTCCAGCGCGGTGATCTGCGCGTTAAGAGCGGTGATCGCCTCCGGCACGGTATCCAGGCTCATACGCACGCGCGCGGCGGCAGTGTCCAGCAGATCCACCGCTTTGTCAGGCAGCTGACGTCCCGTCAGATAGCGGCGCGACAGGGTGACCGCCGCTTTTACCGCGTCGTCGGAGATATGGACGCCGTGGTGCTGCGCGTAGCGCGATTTCAGGCCGCGCAGCATCAGGCTGGCGGTCTCGTCGTCCGGCTCGTCAACTTTCACCCGCTGAAAGCGGCGCTCCAGCGCGGCATCCCTCTCAAAGTACTGCTTGTACTCGCTCCAGGTGGTGGCGGCGATAGTGCGCAGCTCGCCTCGCGCCAGCGCCGGCTTCAGCAGATTGGCGGCATCGGCTCCGCCCGCCTGGTTGCCCGCGCCGATAATGGTGTGCGCCTCGTCGATAAACAGCAGCACCGGCGTCGCCGACTGCTGTACCGCTTCGATAACGTTTTTCAGACGCTGCTCGAATTCGCCCTTTACGCCCGCGCCAGCCTGCAACAGCCCCAGGTCAAGGGTACGCAGCGAGACGGTTTTCAGGCTGCCCGGCACGTTGCCTTCCGCAATGCGCAGCGCCAGCCCTTCCACCAGCGCGGTTTTGCCGACGCCCGGCTCGCCGACCAGGATCGGGTTGTTCTTGCGGCGGCGCGACAGGATATCGACCATCTGGCGGATTTCGGTATCGCGGCCAAATACCGGATCGATCAGCCCGGCCTGCGCTTTGGCGGTGATGTCGAGCGTGAACTTGTCGAGTGCCGCCTGTAAGGCTTCACTCAGCGTACCGCCGGATACGCTGCCGTTCGCCTGCTCCTCCGCCTCGCCCAGCGTCGTGGATAAGACGTTAAGGCTCTCCTGCTGCTGCACTTCCGGGCGCTCGTCGGACTGCGCGTCCAGCAGCGGACGCAGGCGATCCAGCTGGCTGCGGCTCAGGCTCAGCAGCGGCCACAGCCCTTCGCAGCCAACCAGCGACGGCTTATCGGTCAGCGCCGCCAGCAGGTGGTGGCTGCGAATATGGGCGGCATCGTCTTCCAGCGAGGCGATCAGCCACGCCTGCTTAATCAGCGCCAGCAGCGAGTCGGCAAGCCCAGGGCGGGTGCGCACCGAACGCGGTACGTTATCCAGCCAGCTCAGCAGAGCCTGCCAGATACCATCCATGTCCCATTCATAGCGACGCGCCAGCACGGTGATATCGCCTTCGCCCTGCTCCAGCAGCTTCAGCAGCCAGTGCTCAATGCGGATTTCGCTGTGGGCGCGGGTCTGGCACAGCGACGCGGCGGCCTCCAGCGCGCGGGCGCAGAACGGATTTAAACGACGCAGCAGAACGGCCGACTGGTTTTCCATATGTTCTTCTCTCTTCCGTAATTAATCAGGTTCAGACACGCTACCGCCCGTCGCTATTCCCTGCTGTGAGGAACCCGAAGCGCATCAGGTCAGAAGGTGGGATTATTTGCTGAGCCGCCGCTCAGCAGTGGCTCAGCAAATAAAACAGCGGGCGGCGAACCGCCCGCTGGGGCTTATCAGGCAGTAGTCCGTTCGTTCCAGGAGTCGGAATGAATGATGTTGCCGTCTTTATAGGTCCAGGTGATTTTTTCGTAGCGCAGTTCGATACGCTCCAGGTGGTTATGCTTCTCCTTCGAGGCGTCCTTGACGTCGTGCATCAGCGGAGCCACTTTCACCAGCTTGACGTTCTCCAGTTTGGTATTGAAATACTCCACTTCCTGACCCGCATCGTTGATGCGATACCACTTGAACTCGGCGGATTTCAGGGTCTGGCCGGTGGTCACCGCTTTATAGAGGTACGGGCTGGAGGAATCGATTTCCTTGGCGAACATAAACGGCGTATGCACGCGGGTGCCGGTCAGCTTGCCGGTGTTGTTGTCGGTCGGGATGTACAGGTTATGTTCCTGCGCCAACACTTCGATGCTGCCTTCACGATCTTTCACATCCACGGAGCCTTTGATGTCCGCGCCGCCGTCGTCTTTCAGCCACAGATAGACTGGAATTGCCATGTGTTACTTCTCCTTTTTATCCCGTCCTAATTTGTGCCGCCTTCTGGCTGGCCGCCGCCGTTTTCCCCGACCACAGCATGGGAAAATGCGCTCAGCGGACGCCGCGAGACAGCCCGAACTATTCAGGGTTTGCTGTTATGTCATCATCCTGTGATGACGTTTGGGGATGGTCTGCCGCCAGGCAGGCGTTTGCCTGCGGCACCAGACTAATTTCAACCCGGCGATTTAACGCGCGCCCTGCGGGGGTAGCGTTGGTGGCGATGGGGCGACTGGCCCCAAAGCCCTGCACGGCAAAACAGGTCGGCGAAACGTCGCTGGTTTGCAGCATCCAGTCACGCAGCGCTTCTGCCCGCTTCAGCGACAGCTGCTGGTTGGCCTGCGCCTCGCCGGTACTGTCGGTGTGCCCGGCCACCACAATCAGCCAGCCCGGTCGCGCTTTGATATCCACCAGCGCGTTAACCAACAGCTTCAGCGAGCCGGGTTTAAGCACCGCTTTGCCGGTATCGAACAGCGAAAGGCTGTCGAGGCGGACGGTTTCCGGCACTTTCTCCGCGACGGGCGCCGGTGGCGGCGGCGGCGGAACCCAGGCGCGGATAGCTTCCAGCAGCGGCCGTTGCAGTCGTCCGCCCTGATATAACCCCAGCCCGAGGCGCAGCGGCACGCCGTTGCGGGCATAGTTATCCAGCCCGGCGGCATCCTGACGCAGCACCTCGACCGCCGCCGCTTTCGGCGCGTAGTCGTCCATGGCGATACGCTGGTAATCATTGATATCGAACGCGATGCGCTGTACCAGCTGGCGATTGTTCCAGGCGCTGCTGCACAGCGCGACAATCGCCGCGATAACGAACAGTCCCAGGCCGTAGCGGCAGGCGCGCTGGGGTGGCGTCAGGCCGCCGCCCTCCGGCAACAGCGGCAGAACGCATTCCGGCAGCGGTGAAGATAACGAGGAAGATCCTGCCGGAAGCCACCCGTTGACGCGGTTCAGCGCGCTATGCTGCTGCATCCAGCGGATCCAGAGGGAAGAAGGTGACGCGCCGCCATCAATCACCGCGCTCAGCCCCCGGACGACGCAGACTGGCCGCGCGCCGTCGGTGAATACCGCCTCAACGTGTCGCTGAAGCCACGCCGTCAGGCTGTTGAACAGCGCCTGCTGCTGCCAGGCCGCGTATCCGCCCGCCGCCAGCCAGCTGCTCAGCGTGCAAGGAGCCATGCTGTCGCGCCAGACGCGTACCGACTCGTCGGGCATCGCCGCCTGCCAGAGAGGCTCGTCGATCATCGCGCTACCTACCTGCCCGCACAGCACCAGCGGCACGGAATAGCCGGTTTCGCGCCGTAGCTGCTCGAGCTGCCAGCGCAGCGTCAGCAGCTGGCTGGTCAGGGCTTCATAGTCCTGATGCTGTTGAGGAGAAATACCGATCGTCACCGAAAGCTGGCGGCCCCACTCCGGCCGCAGGGACAATAGCTGACGGCCTACCGCGTCCAGCGCCTGATGCCTGGCCACCCGCACCCAGCAGCCGTGCGCTACGGTCAACACCGAGGCGTCATCCGGCCACGCCTGCGCGCTGTCGCCACAGACCAGCACCACCGGCTGCCGGTAAGCGGTATCAGGAAGATCGTCGGCACATAATGCGTTTTCCTGCGCCGGACGAGGCCGACCGGCCAGCATCGCGATAATCAGCGCCCACCAGCACAGCATCAGTACCACGGCAACAGACCGCGAAACCGGCAGAAAAAGCAGACACAGCCCGGCAGCGAGCAGCCCGGCCCAGAACGCCAGCGTGCGTTGCAGTCCGGGACTCACGGCACGACTCCCGGCAGCAGCGACGCCACCAGGCTGCTCAGCCAGCGATCCAGCCCCCACCAGACGGCGGCCAGTAGCAGGATCGAGAAGCCAATACGCAGCGACCAGCTGGCCAGCCAGCCGCCGAGCCCCCGACCGGGTTTACTTTCCGCCAGTACGCTCTGCGTCCGCGGCCCGCTGAATGGTGCAACCTGATCGTTCAGCGCCTGCACCAGCTTTTCCCGTTCCGGGTCGTTCAGCGAACGATAGCCGCCAAGGAAACCCAGCAGCATCACGCGCTGGAAGCAGGTCAGAACGGCAGGATTTGGCGCAGGTTCGTGCAGGACTTCTCTCATGCGGTTACAGAGCCTGTCGCCAGCGTCCAGCGTGCCGAGGAAATGCCCCTGAAGCGGCATGTGATACCACTGCACGCAGGCGTCATCCTGCACGCCGCGCCCCTTAACGACCTCGTCAATCAGGGCGCATTGCGCATACAAAATATGCTCGCGGCTTTGTTCGTCGTAGCCGGCTTCACTAAGCGCCAGCTGCACCTGTTCCGCTTCTGCCACGCAGCGCTCCCACAGTACGCGCCCTTCCCCCTCCTCAAATACCGGGCCATGGCGCAGACTGATGACCTGCAGCCAGGTGTTTTGCAGCAGCGCGTCGATATCACACTCTTCTTTCTGGCTCATGTTCTCAGCACCGCAAACAGTTCAAGTTCAGGTTCGCCCAACATGCCCGGCACGTAGAACATGCAGTTCCCGCTTGCCAGCATCTCTGCGGCGGCCGGATGCGACAGATCGAGCGCGAAATATTGGTTTTCCAGGCGCAGCGGAATGGCCGCAGGCACGTGATGCAGCGGCTTCAGCGGAATGCCCTGCTGCGAGGCGTTTACCAGCCCGGTAACGTAATCCGGGCTGCCGACTTTGCACTGGCGCGGGAACTGCTCCTGCAGCTGTGCCGCAGGCAAAGGCGAACGGACGGAAAGATAGAAATCCGCCTCCTCGCGCAGTCGGGGATCGTGCAGGCGCGCCAGCCACTGACGCAGCCGCTTATCCTGCTCCAGAGCGACAGGCACCACCCGCGACGGCAGGCTGGCCTCCAGCAAATCGCCCAACAGCGCGAACAGCGGCGGGAAAACGTCGTTCAGCCGGGCATGCTGATAAGCCGGGATGGCGCTGACCTGATGCGCCAGCGAAAAGGTCAGCAGGCTGCCTGCCAGACGCGCCAGCTCAGGATAAAGCCGCTCCGGCGCGCTTTGCGGAAAGCGCAGAAACTGGCTCAGCACCGGTTCGGCGCTGTTCAGCGCGTTGAGCAGCCAGAACAGCGAGACATCGGCAACGGCAAAATCCGCCATGCGCTCGTTGCTTTCGCGGCGCATGGCCATCAGCCGGTTAAGGCGGGTGCGCAGCTGGGTCATCAGCAGGTCAAGCTGCGACAGCAGCCACGGGCTGCTCTGCACCGTAAGTATCGCGGGCAGAAAAGTCTCGTCCTGCGTCCAGCCGCTCTGGCTGTCCTGCTTCAGACGCGCTACCGGACAGACCAGATAATCACTGTTGTCCTGATGGGCAAAACGCAGCGTCAGCTCGGGCTTGATCACCGCAATCTGGCGCGTATCGCCGCCAAACTGGTTACGAATGTCGCGCCAGCGCTGACGATAGCGCACCGGACGTTCGGCAACCTCATCGGGACGCAGGCAGTTGCCGCCGTTCGCCCTGAGCAAGGGCAGCGCAAGCACGACCACGACCTCCTGACCTTCCGGCACGATCGCCGGCGGCAGATCGTCGCCGTTGTCGGTATCGATAAGCGTGCCGTCCTGGAAGCGCACGTGAAGATGACGCGCCTGTAGCCGCCCCAGCTTCAGGATCTCGGGTTCAAATTCGGCGCGGATTACGCCCCAGGGATGATTCAGTCCCCTCTGTGCGATACATTCCGCTGACCAGGCCGCATACGCGGCCTGCTGCTGGAAATGCTGTGGCGAGACCATGACGCCCCGATCCCACAGCGGCTGTTGCGTTTTCATCCCGTCTCCGCCTTACGCTTTCGCTTTTGGCATCTGGGAAACCAGAGACAGGTTGACGTCCATGCCTTCCACCTGGAAATGTGGCACCGCGAACAGCCTGACGCGGAAGAAACCCGGATTGTCTTCGATATCTTCAACCATTACTTTGGCATCGCGCAGCGGATGGGAAGCCTGCAACTCGTCGCCCGGATCGGTCATTTCCGTCACCAGGCCGCGAACCCAGGTATTCAGCTCCAGCTCCAGCAGGCGCCGATCTTTAGTGGTGCCGATGTTTTCGCGCTGGATCAGCTTCAGGTAGTGCGCAATGCGCGACAGCAGAAAGATATACGGCAGGCGCGCGTTGATTCGGCTGTTGGCCGTGGCGTCGGCGGTGTCGTACAGCGTCGGTTTTTGCGTTGAGTTGGCGGAGAAGAAGCATGAATAGTCGCGGTTTTTATAGTACGACAGCGGGATAAAACCAAGGTTGGCAAACTCAAACTCGCGGGTTTCCGGGATCATCACCTCAGAAGGGATTTTCACCTGATTGCCGGTGCCGAGATCGTACAGGTGGATCGGCAGATCGGTCACCGCGCCGCCCGCCTGCGGCCCGCGGATTTGCACGCACCAGCCGTTGTTGATAAAGCTTTTTACCATGTTGGCGGCAAAAGCGAATGAGGCGTTGGTCCACAGATATTTGTGGTGATCCGGGCCTTTCACTTCTTCGACATAATTAAAGCTGCGTACCGGCACGGTATCCGGGCCGTACGGCAGACGCCCGAGCACGCGCGGCATGGTCAGGCCGATGTAGCGCGAGTCATCGCTTTCGCGGAACGACTTCCACTTGATGTATTCCGCGCGGTCGAAGTAGTTACCGATATCTTTAATCGCCGCCACCTCTTCCATATTGTCCTTCAGGAAAAACTGCGGGCCGACCGAACCGATAAACGGCATATGCGCGGAAGCGGCTACTTTGGAGATGTTGCGCAGCAGCGTCACGTCCTGTGCCGAGGCGTCAAACTCCCAGGAGGAGATCAGCGCGCCAATCGGTTCGCCGCCCGGCGTGTCGTATTCGGCAATATAGGTGTGCGCGTACAGGCCGCTCTGGATAATTTCCGGCGCGTCCTCGAAGTCCTGACGCAGATCCTCTTTCGACAGATCGAGCACTTCTATCTTCACGTTCTGACGGAAGTCGGTTTTATCCACCAGCGACTTCAGGCCGCGCCACAGGGATTCGACTTTCTGGAACTCGTCATGGTGCATCACCGCATCAAGCTGGCGGCTGATCTGCTCATCCAGCTGCGCGATATGGTGATCCAGCAGGGTTTTATCCAGTTTATCCACCTGCGAACCGGACTGGTTCAGACATTCAACCAGCACCTTCATGGCGGCGGTTACGCGTTCGTCGACGCTGGCATCGGACATCGCCTGGTTGTCCTGCCAGACGTTCAGGTCGCTGAGATGCGTTACCGGACTCAGATTGATTTTTTCAAACAGTGACGCGTAAACACCGCCCGTAGCAGGGCGATCGAGCACGGTAGCGGTACCGGCAGAGGAGGTTTCATTTTGTACAGACATCAGCATTCTCTTGTATTAGTCCATTAATATTTCCGTCACGCTTCCTGCTGCAAATGCGTCAGCTGCTCGCCTGGCGGCTTAAGTAAGCCTGCCGGGAGCTGCCCGTCTGCCGCCGTGCTGCAACCTGAAGTGTTCGGGACCAGGCGTCAGCAATCAGGCTTTTTCCGTTGCCAGGGCGGACAGTTCGGTGCGCAGTTCGTCACTCAGGGCAGGGTTTTTCAGGATGGTTTCCAGCTCCTTGCGGAAGGTGACGTTATCCAGCAGGTTGGCCTTCAGGTCGCGCAGAAGATTGCGCATCGCCAGCATCGCCTTAAGCTGTGGGATTTGACGCGCCACCTGCTCCGGCTTGAAGTCCTTCATCTCGCGGAAAGTCAGCCGGACGTTTTCCTCACTGCCGTCGTTGGCCAGCGTGTTTTCCACGGAAATATTGAGAGCCGGGGAGAACGCCGCCAGAACGCTGTCGAAGTTGTTTTTATTCACGTTGACTTTTTCACGCTCGGACAGCGCGCGCTGCTCCTGACCGTGGCTGAAGTCGCCGGTGACCAGCAGCTTCAAAGGCAGCTCCATTTTCTTTTGGGCGTTGCCGGTATGCAGATCCAACGTGATGTTAACGCGGGCTTTGGGGATTTCATTCTGATAAGAGTTGCTCATATTTATTCCTGTAAAAAATAAGCATGGAAAGCAGGCAGAGCGCACACTTTCCTTGTGTACGGGCGTGACTATAGCAGCCTGCCCGCCACAGGCAATATGCTGATTTATAATTTGTGATCTGATTTATAAGGGATTTTATTAAAATTTGCGTTAAGTGACTGAATAGGGTAACTAAAAAAGAATCGGATTCATCTTAAAAATTATTCTTTTTTTGATCTCGATCTAATTCAGAGTAAAACCTTTTAATTAGTTAATTACTTAACATTATTTCCAATAATCACCATAACGGCAGTTATTAATCATGATGAATTACATTAAAGTGCTCTACGTTAAGAACGCCCGGTTAGCGCGTGCTACCGCGTCAGAAGCTCATCGGGCAGTGCAGCCGTACAGAGGACAGTCAGGAACTGTTTTGAAGAAGAGCGCGTTCTTGTGAATAAGGAAGCGCGCATGGTCAGGCGGTCAGGCGGTCAGGCGGTCAGGCGGTCAGGCGGTCAGGCGGTCAGAATGGCAGAATGGCAGAATGGCAGAATGAAGCATAAAGGGCCGGCGCAAAAACGCCGGGCATATTGTGCTGATGGCTGTTTAGCCTTCTTTCGCCGCGCGAGCGCGCAGCACTTCGCCTACAACTGGCGCGGCGGAAAACGCATTTGGCCAGCCGGCGTAGAAGGCTGCCTGGGTTACAATCTCACCCGCCTCCTCAGCCGTTAAGCCATTGTCCATCGCGCGGTTAAGGTGATAACCAATCTGCGCGCTCTGCCCCGAGGCAATCAGCGCGCTGACGGTGACCAGGCTGCGATCCCTTGGCGCCAGCGCGGGTCGCTGCCACAGATCGAGAAAAAGAGGCTCGGCCGTAAACTTAACCAGACCGGGAGAAACAGGCCCCACGTTTTTTTCCACCGTTTCCGCCCGCTGTTTTTCCACCTCCTGATTAAGCGGCAACAGCGCCGGAGAGGCTTCGGCTAGCTGTTCGGCGCTGACGCCGCGCTCGTGAAACACACTTTTAGTCGCGGCAATCGCGGCCATGGCATTTGGCCAGCCGGAATAGAAAGCGAGATGCGTGATAATTTCTGATACTTCCGCTGGCGTAACGCCGCTATCCAGCGCCACGCCGACGTAATGGCCAAGCTCGGCAGGCTGATTTCTGGCGATCAGAATAGCCACCGTCACGATGCTACGATCGCGCAGCGACAGCGCGTCGCGTTTCCACAGATCGTCCGTTATAGCCTCACGCCCAAAGCGGGCCAGCGCGGGAGAAACCGACTCGATATCCGCGACCGACAGGGCGGATGGAGTAACCTTCAACATAAATTCACCTCTTTTCTCTTCAGCAAAAGCGACATCGGCAAGGACCAGCGATATCGCGGCGGCGGCAAGCACTTTTTTCATCGTTTAGCCTCAAGGATCCATTAAACGCAAGACAGCATTCTTAACGTGTTTTATCCGGCCTTATACCGCCCTTGTTTGTGAGCAGGACGGGCGTGACAGGGACAGATTCTTTCCTGGCGGACATTTGTGCCGTTTGCGCTATATACGCTCTGAAGTGCGGCGTTGCCCGGTGTTGCTGATACGCAGCGGCGCTGGCGTAGATTTCGTAGAAGTACCAGCGGCGGGTATTTTGCGCATCCGTCGCGGCATACATTGCCAGGACGCCCTCTTCAACTTTTAAAGATTCCGCCATTTCCGGCAGCACGATATTTTTAAACGCCTGCTGATGCTCGGGTTTCACATCGACAATCACCAGGTTATCGATCGTTTTTTCATCCTGAACAATGCGCTTATCGCCCAGGAACTGCGGAACAAGTTCTGTTTTTCTCTCCTTAGCGACCACCTCAGACGCCTGCTGAATAAAAGCCTGATACGCTCTGGACGCTAAATGCTTTTTGTACGCTTCATCATCTGCATATACTTCTACTCTGTAGGTCAGATAAGGGTTGTCCTGATGCCTGAAAGCGTACAGCGCTAAGGTTCCCGGCTCGTTTTCTATAGCGGAACGGCTGGTCATTTTGATGATGTCACGGTAGCGATCGCTTTTTCCCGCTTTAACTTCCAGCTCGACAAGACTCATAGCCGGTTTATTCGCCGCTGTTGCGTCAGTGGCAAACGCCGGGCTGTCGATCGGCAGATACAGCGTTACCGCCAGGATTTGTGCCGCGAGGAGCCTTTTCATCATGATTTACCGTCTCCTTTCTTTGCTATCAGGGCAGGACAATGCTTAACGCGCTCATACCTTCTTTCGATCCTCTGTCTGAGGCGTTTTTTGCGCCATCATCCCCACCAGAGCGTGCGGCTGATAGCACGCCTCCAGAAAGTGAATATCTTCCTGACTGAGCTGCAACTTCACGGCTTTTACCGCGCCGTCGAGATGCTGCTTTTTGGTGGCGCCGACGACCGGCGCGGTGACTTTGGTTAACAGCCAGGCGAGTGAAATTTCGGTCATGGAAACCTGATACCGACGGGCAAGCTCCGCTACGCGTTCAATAATAATGCGGTCCTGCGCCGCCGTTTTATCGTATTTTCCTTTCGCATACGCATCTTCAGCGGCACGCCGCGTTGGCGGATTATCCAGCCGGGCAAGACGACCGCTGGCCAGCGCGCTGTAAGGGGTCATCGCAATATTATCTTCAGCGCATAAGCCGACTAATTCGCGCTCGTCCTCGCGCATAATCAGGTTGTAATGGCTCTGTACGGAAACAAAACCGGTCAGACCTTCCCGCTCGGCCAGCGCATTCGCTTTAGCCAGCTGCCACGCGAAGCAGTTAGAAATGCCGATAGCACGGATTTTGCCCGCCTGAACGGCCTGATGCAGCGTCTCAAGCACCTCAAGTATTGGCGTATGGTGATCCCAGGCGTGACAGATATAGAGATCGATATGTTCCATGCCCAGGTTTTGCAGGCTTTGGTTAAGCGATCGAGCAATAGCCTGTTTGCCGGTAACGCCGCTGGCTATTTGTTGTGGCGTGCGCGGCAGAAATTTGGTGGCGACCACCACCTCATCGCGCCTCGCCATATCCCGCAGCGCCCGGCCGAGATAGCGCTCGCTTGAACCGTTTTGATAGGCTATCGCCGTATCGAAAAAAGTCACGCCCTGCTCCAGGCCGTAACGGATGATCTCACGGCTTTCCGCTTCAGCCAGCGTCCAGCTGTGCTGGCCCGTCGCCGCATCGCCAAATCCCATGCAGCCCAGACAGAGACGGGAAACCGTTAAGTCGCTTTTCCCCAGTTGCGTATAGTCCATTACCTTTTCTCCTTTATTAACAGGATCTAAAGCGCCGGTTTCGACGCTAACGCTTTTAACTGCGCAATGAGCCGTGCGGCGTGATCCTTGGCCAACATTTTCTGCTGTGCGATGTTTTCATCCCGCTCCGCGTAACTTATGCCACAGGTGTACACGGGTGTTTGCATCTCCAGATTGCACAGCCTGGCCGTCGTTTCAAACTGAATAAGATAATCATCAAGGCTATGCCCGAATGCACCTTCAGCAGAATAAAGCGCCTGTGCTGCACCAGTGGTAAAGGAAAGGATAAGTTTTTTGCCGCCGAGTTTTGCCGTTGAACCCTGTGCGAACCCGTGAACAAAAACCTCGTCCAGCCAGACTTTCATGATCCCCGGCAGCGAATACCAGGAAAACGGAAACTGCCAGACGATCGCCTCGGCTTTTAACAACGCCTCCTGCTCGGCCCGCACGTCAATTTGATGGCCCGGATAACAGGCATCCAGACGACGGATTTCCGCATCTGGCAGCGCCTTAGCCACCTCGTTCAGAATGGTTGCGTTACCGATTGACTTCGTCAGATCCGGGTGTCCGGAAATAATAACTGTATTCATTTTTAGCCGTTAATCTCCTTTCTCATTTTCCCTGATTTACCCGGCGGGAGGTTGCCGAAGGAAAGTATAGGCTCGCGATCCTGATAGAATTAGGACAGTATCGGCTTATGGATAATTAGCCTGTGGCTAATAATCAGCGGCGTGGCTGCATCAGGACGACGTAATGAATAACGTGATATACAACCAGATCCGCATTTTTCAGAGCATCGCTCGTGAAGGCTCTATTTCGGCCGCCGCCAGGAAACTGGAAATCACGCCGCCCTCGGTCAGCAAGGCGCTTAAGCTGCTTGAGCAGCATATCGGCCATCCTCTTTTCGTGCGCACCACCCGGCGTATTGAGTTAACGGATGCCGGACGGCAGCTGTTAGAGCAAACCTTATCCGCGGTGGAATCGCTGGAAAACTCGCTGGAAAATATCCGGGGTCAGCAGCAGGCGCCTTCCGGGCTGGTCAGGATCACGCTTTCCCGCTTCGCTTATCTGCTGATCCTCAAACCGGTGATGGCGGCATTTTGCCAGCGTTATCCGGGCATCCGGCTGGAAGTGTCCGTGTACGACGGCACCGTGCATCTTGTTGATGAACGGGTCGATGTGGGGATCCGTTTTGGCGATATCCTTGAGGGCGGCGTGGTGGCGCGCCAGTTGATGAAGCCCTTTCGTGAAGGGCTGTACGCTTCGGCAGCCTACCTGAAGGCGTTCGGTACGCCGACAACGCCAGCCGATCTGCCGCAGCACCAGCTTATCGGCTACCGATTTATTACCGCTCACCGCCTCCTGCCGCTGATGCTGGAGCACAACGGCGAACAGCTGACCGTGGATATGCCGGGCCAGCTTATCAGCAACGACATCGACGTGATGGCTGACGGCATCCGCAGCGGGCTGGGTATCGGCAGGCTGTTCGAGCCGGTTTTGCAGCTGCAGCCGGATAAAGAGAGGTTTCTGCCGGTGATGGAAGCTTTCTGGAAGACCTATCCGCCGGTTTATCTCTATTACGCAAAAAGCGCGGGTAAAACGAAAAGAGTAAAGGCGCTGATTGATTTTCTGCTGGAGAACCGGCCTGGGTATAGCTGACAAAAACACCGGTCTTTAGCGGGGTAAAGTAACCGTAAAACCCGCGCTACGGCGCGGCAAGCACATGCTCGCTGGCGGAAGACGCCCGCGTGCATGGCTTATCCCTGCGCCGCGCACGCCTTTTATCTCTATTCAGCCTGTCGGCACGCGCCCCGCTCTTCGCCATGCTGCGCCAGATGGCGTAAGGCCTGCCGGAAACCGGCATCAAAGGTCTGACCGTGCGAAAGTTCAGGCCACGACCAGTAGGCGGCAGATAAACCGGCCTGGCGCAGCGATGCCAGCGTGGCGCGAACCCTGTCCTGCACTTCCGCCGCCGGCGCATGCGGATTGTTTCCCGGCTGGCCGTCGCCTTCACTGACATAGAGCGACTTCGCGCAGAAGCGCGACGCTTCGACCTTCGCCAACTTAGCCAGCACGCCGTCGTACTGCCGGTTCAGCGTTGGGCTGGTCGGATAGTAAAAATGAAAGAACGACGAGGAGAGCCAGGCGTTCAGCGTAAAGACCCCGCCTAAGGAATGGCCCCAGAGGCCACGCCCGGCGGAGTTTATCTTTAACCCTCTTTCGGCCTGCGGCGCAATTTTTTCCTCAAGCAGACGGCGAAAAATAGCGTCGCCGCCGCCCTTTCTTCCTCCGGGCCGGGCGCTTTTTTCGCCGTCCGGCGGCGTGTAATCATAGGTTCTGGCGGCCAGGTCAAAAGGCAGCGTCGTCTGATAGCCAACGGCGACAATCACCGGCGGGTTTTGCGCCGACAGCGTTTGCAGCAGCCCTTCCGACAGCCTGTCCATTACGGCGTTGCCGTCGAGCAGATACATCACGGGAAAGCCGGCAGGCGGCGCTTTCTTATTGGGAATGCCCGTCCATATTTTGTAATGTCGCTGTCCATCGGCGGAATCAAGCGTGCTGACGCGAAAGTGATAAAAAGCCGATCCCTTATCCGCAATATTCGGGCCAGACGGCCGCATATCGGGCTGACACCAGGCGCCTGTCGTATAAAAACAGGTAAAAAAAAGCGCGCCCAGCCGGCAAGCCGCGCGCGCATTTCGGGTGAAAAATAACTTAATATTCATCTACATGCTCTCAATAAAAAACCGGACAGGCAGGCGATGAGGAAAAGTCGCGTCTGTCGGTTTCTCCTCAAAAATGCAGGCCCGGCTGCGTGATAGCCGACAAGCGGAAAACGCCACTATAATGAGAATGATTATTAATTACAAATAAGAGCCGTCCCGGCAAGCTATTTCTGGTGTCGGATCTCCGCGCGAAACGCGCATTAATTAACGGCGGGTTTAATACCCACACTTTTTGCAGCAAACGTAATACGAAAAATACCAGGCGTAATGGGGTTTAATTTTACCAAACCGGAAAAAATTAAATTTTTATATGAGAAGCCCTGGGACGATAAGGATTTGTGAAAAATGCGGCGGCCGACAATCTGCGTTCAGCAGCCATACCCTGGTTATTTTTTTGGCATGGTTCATGCTTCGCAACAGAAGGGGCGCGAAAGACAGAGGTTATTGTGTAGCTGGATCTACGCCTTTAAGCGTAACAACTCTGGCGAACCTGATGGGTAAGCATCAGGTTCGCACGGTGAACTGGATTCCCTGGCGTTGGCAAGAATACTGGAGATATTTTTATTATGTGCTGCTTTGTACAGATAACTTAATCTTACACCCTTAATGAAGTCAACAAAAAAAGAGACAAAACTTCCACTAAAATGAATGCCAAACCAGCTATAAAAGTATAAATTATTGATTTTATTTAAATTAACACTTAATGCAACAGCAAAAAAGCAGACAAAACCAGGTCTGACCTGTCTACTCCCTGCTTCACATTTATTGAATAACATTAAATTTGCTTATAAAATGCGGCAGATGACAGCAACCGGACGCTTATCATGAAAACATCGGCATTGCAGAGAAAAAACAATATAATCAACAATATAGATTATATTATTAAAAGCCGGGGCGAGACAAAAGTCTCTTTCGCCAACCGTACCGGCGTCACCCGCGCGACGCTGTATAAAATCCTGGATGGCAAAGTCAATAACGTACAGCGCTCGACCATTACGCGAATCGCGGATTTCTTTGGCGTGTCGTGCGAGATTATTGAAAATCACGATCTGCAATCTATCGAACTGATCGAAAATACGCTGTCGCCCGACGGCGATAAAAACCCGGCTGCCGTGCCGGTTATTCCTCAATCGGCATTTTTACGCTGCGCGGACAAAAGAGTGGGCCAGCTGGTGGCGCACTATCCCGTTACCTGGTTTTTTGGCGAGGTCGCTAACACGGTCGCGCTACAGGTTGAAAGAAATCTGGGCAACCTGTTTTTTCCTGGCGATGTGCTTATTATCAAACGCCATACGCCGCCACAGGAGAAGCAGCTGGCGCTGTTTTCCTCCCCGACTCAGGCGCTATTTGTCAGTGATATCCACTCCGGCGCTGAGGAAGCTTCCCTGCTGGGCGCCATTATCGAAGAAAGAATCCAATAACCCTAAGGACTGTTCTGCATGGAACAAAACAAGAAATACAAGCTGTTGGGCTTTACCCGCTCGGATGTGATTACGGCCAACGTCATGGTGCTGGCGACCGGCAAGCATATCAGCATCGGCCTGCCCGAGCTGGAAAGCAGCGAAATCACGGATGATTTTAACCGGCATGAACTGAAATCGCTTTATCGTCGCCTTTATGGCGATAACAGCACCGTGACCTCTTACGATATTGGCGACAGGCATGAACGCTCCTGGTACGCCTATCTGATCATCAGCATTGCGCTGACGGTTATTTATACGCTCAGCACCGTGAGCGGCGTGAAACCCGTGCTGATCCCCGTGGTGAATTTCGTAGTGCCGCCTGCCATTTTTTTCTATCCGCTCTCGTTTATCCTGGTGGATATTATCAACGAGTTTTACGGCCTGAGAATGGCAAGAAGAACGATATTTATTTCATTTATTTCTAATACGCTGTTTGTGGCGGGCCTGTGGCTGACCAGCCTTTTACCCGGCCTGAAAGAGTGGGAGCTGAATATCTCCTACGCCACCTTTGTTAACAGCATTGTCTCCGTACTGTTCGCCTCTTCGGCCGCGTATCTGGTGTCGGAAAATATTAACTCGCTGATCCTGTGCAAAATAAAAGAGCTGACCAACTCGCGCTTTCTTTTTGTGCGCGTGCTGACCAGCAACGTTATCGCTTCGGCTCTTGATAGCGTGATTTTCTGTACGCTGGCTTTTCACAACGTGCTCAGCATGGCGACGATTAAAACCATGATTATTTCGCAGTTCATTATCAAGCTGGGCTACGCGCTGCTGGGCGTTGGCCCTATTTACGCTACCCGTGAACTGTTCAGACGCTATATCAATAAAGAAAAACAGGTTAACCGTGCAGAGGAAGTAGTATGAAAACAGAGGAAATTACGCTGCTGGGCAAAAGCACCGGCTATGTTCAGCATTATGCGCCGGAGCTGCTGGAGGCGCTGCCGCGGTCGCGCGGTCGCCAGGAAATCGGCCTGACGTCGGCGGAGCTGCCCTTTTCCGGCTTCGACCTGTGGACGGGCTTCGAGCTTTCCTGGCTTAACGCTAAGGGCAAACCCGTGGTGGCTATCGCCGAATTCTGGATCCCGGCCACCAGCCAGCATCTGATCGAATCAAAATCTTTTAAGCTTTACCTGAACAGCTTTAATCAGACGCGCTTCGCCGCGCCGGAAGAGGTCGCCACCACGCTGGAAAACGATCTGTCGCGGGCGGCCGACGGCAGCGTGAAGGTCAAGCTCTATCCCGATTTAAACGGCTACGCCGCTTTTACCGCAGCGCTGCCCGGCGAATGCATTGACCATCTTGATATCGCCGTGGAGGACTACGATTTTTCTCCGCAGCATCTGCAGGATGCCGCCTCCGGCGATGTTGTGGCCGAAACGCTCTCCTCAAACCTGCTTAAGTCTAACTGTCTGGTGACCAATCAGCCCGACTGGGGCAGCGTGGTCATCCATTATGAAGGCAAGCGGATCGAGCGGGAAAAACTGCTGCGCTATCTGATTTCGTTCAGGATGCACAACGAGTTCCACGAGCAGTGCATTGAGCGCATCTTTAACGATATCAAACACTATTGCCGCCCGGAAAAGCTAAGCGTGTTCGGCCGCTACACCCGCCGGGGCGGGCTGGATATCAATCCGTTCAGAAGCGATTTTGAAGCGCAGCCGACCACGGGCCGCCTCGTCCGTCAGTAATGCCCGCCAGGCGCCCGTTCCTGTTTATTACGCTGCAAAATGGCTGTCTCTCTACACGCCCAGCCTGTCGCGGATGCTGTAATAAGCCGCGCCCATCGCCGTAAGCGGAATACGCATATTGCGGCCGCCGGGGAACGGATAGTGCGGCAAGCGGGCAAAGGCGTCGAAACGTTCGGCGTCGCCGCGCAGCACTTCCGAAATCAGCCGACCGGCCAGATGGGTACAGGTAACGCCGTGCCCGCTATCACCCTGCATATAGTAGATGTTGTTTTCCAGGCGGCCGAACTGCGGCATCCTTGAGAGCGTAAGCAGGAAGTTGCCTGTCCAGCGGTAGTCGATTTTTACCCCTTTCAGCTGCGGGAAGGTTTTCAGCAGCTTCGGCACGATCAGCCGATCGATATCCTCAGGATCCCGCGCGCCATAGACCACGCCGCCGCCGTACAGCAGGCGATGGTCGGCCGTCAGCCGGAAGTAGTCCAGCAGGTAGTTGCAGTCCTCCACGCAGTAGTTGGAGGCGAGCAGCGACGCGGCCAGCTCTGCGCCAAGCGGCTCCGTGGTCAACACCTGCGTGCCGCACGGCATACTGCGTTTCGACAGCGACGGCTCCAGTTTGCTGCCGAGATAGGCGTTGCCCGCGACGATAACATAGCGCGCCGTAACCTGGCCTTTCGCCGTTTTTACCACGGCCGGGCTGCCATGCTGGATCTCCACCACCGGCGACTGCTCGAAAATCCGGCCGCCGTTCAGGACTATCGCCTGCGCTTCACCAATCGCCAGATTTAGCGGATGCAGATGGCCGCCGCGCTTGTCCAGCAGCGCGCCGACGTAGCGATCGCTGTCGATCTCCTGGCGGATCTGCCCGGCGTCCAGCAGCTCCAGCTGGTCGTTGCCGTAGCGTTCCCAGTTCTGCTTCTGCTCCTCCAGCGTGGCGAACTGACGGGCGTTCAGCGCCACGAAAAGGCCGCCCTGCTGATAGTCGCAGGCGATGCCGTAACGTTTAATGCGCTCGCGAATAATATCGCCGCCTTCAAACATCATGCTGCCCAGCATTCTGGCGGCATCTTTGCCGTAGCTTTTTTCAATCACGTCCACGTCGCGGCTGTAGGAGTTGACCACCTGACCGCCGTTGCGCCCGCTGGCACCAAAACCGACCTTCGCCGCTTCCAGCACCACGACCTGGTAGCCGTTTTCCGCCAGATGCAGCGCCGAAGACAGCCCGGTGTAGCCTGCACCAATGATGCAAACGTCGCAGGAGATCGGCTCCTCCAGCGGCGGAAACGGCGTGTAGGCGTTGGCGCTGGCGGCATAGTAGCTTTGCGTATGTTCAGTCATGCTTACGGCTCCAGAGAGATCCAGACGGATATCGGTTCGGTGAGTATTTGCGGCGCGACCCGCGCCCGTTGCCGCTCTGTATGGCGTCAAAAGGCGCGGGAATGCACCGTCGTGGTTCACAGGCCCGCGCGGCAGCGGCCGTCAGGCATCAGAAGGTGGTAGGCGTATGGGCGCTGATAATGCGGCAAATTTTTGCCGAGGTGTTGCTGAAGCTGTGCGGAATGCCGGTGTTAATGGCGTAGCTTTGCTGCGCCACCAGATGATAGCTCTGACCGTTGAATTTCAGCACGACTTCCCCTTCCAGCAAGGTGCCTATCTCTTCCCCCTGATGCTTGATGCGCTCTCCTGTGGTGGTGCCTGGCTGATAAGTTTCAATCATCATCGCCAGCGTGCGGTTCGGCGCGCCGTTATGGATAAGCTTCATGGAGACGCCCTGACTGCCGATCTCAATCAGCTCGTCAGGATTAATCACCACCTGAGGCTCGTCCGGGATCTCCGGCTCCGCAAAAAATTCGGACAGCGACAGCCCGTAAACTTTTAGCAGCTTTTGCAGCGTGCTGATGGCCGGGCTGACCTTGTCCTGTTCAATGGTGCTGATGGCGCTGTGTGTTAATCCAGACAGTTCGGCAACCCGGCGCTGTGACAGACCCAGTTGCTGGCGGATCCCGGACAAACGCTTGCCTGGTGCCAGGCCGTCATTGTTCATAAACGCATTTCCTTCAATGTGAGTCAGAGCTGCTGCTTTTCAGCGTGATGCTGCTGACATGCCGTGATAAAGCCTTCAAGCAACAGGCGCGACAGCGCATATTCGCTGCTTTTCCATTCCGGGTGCCACTGTACGCCCAGCGCGTAGGGATGATCGAGCACGCTGACCGCCTCCGGCAGCCCGTCCTGGGAGTACGCCTCCACGCGAAGCCGCGGGCCAAGGGTTTTTGCGCCCTGCCCGTGCAACGAGTTTACCCAGAATGTTTTGCTTCCGGGTATCAATTGCGAAATTAATCCGTCCGGCTGGATTTTGATCTCATGCGAGGGCGCATATTGCAGATCTATTGGCAGATCCGGGTCCTCACGATGCTCAAGAAACTGCGGATGGTCGCAGAGGCGACGGTAGAGGGTACCGCCCGTCGCGACCACCAGCTCCTGCAAACCGCGACAGATGGCAAAAATGGGGATGCGCCTTTCGAGCGCCTGCGCAATCAGCGCGATGCTCAGAAGATCTCGCCCGGGATCGGCGGCAGGCTCATCGCCGTTTTCACCATAATGGTGCGGCTGCATATTACTGGGGCTGCCCGGCAGCAACACGCCGTCCAGCAGCGGCATCACGCCTGCCAGCAATTCCGGCTCTGCCAGCGCGTGCGGCAAGGCGATGGGTAAACCGCCCGCGTCCAGAACCGCATTCAGGTACTTATCTTGCAAGGTATGACTTTGTTGGCCTTTGACGGGGTTGCTGCACATCACCACCCCGACAATCGGCCTGTAAAATATATCGACCATGCTTCACCTCTTGTTTCGGACTGAATTTTTTACAAAAGCGTCTGAAATTACCTGAAATGCGCAACATTTCCGCTGAATGGTATTTTGATAACCCTTTTTTAAATCAAATGCAACATTTGACAAACAATTTGTTTCCGTCCAGATTGTTTTTGTGTGCATTATATTTAACAACATGAATGCGATCCTGTTATCCCCTACCAAGCCAACAGCGGTGAATCATGGAAACTAACCTTGTAGCAGTGGAAAACTTTAAGCAGCCGGAAGAGAGACGGAGCAGCGCCTTCGCCAGAGAGGTCGAAGCCTATCTGAGCCGCTATCCGGATACCCATTACGTCGATGTGATGCTGACCGATCTTAACGGCTGTTTCCGGGGCAAGCGCATCCCGGTGGCGGCGCTGCGTAAGCTGGAGAAAGGCTGCTATTTCCCCGCCTCCGTTTTCGCGATGGATATTCTGGGCAACGTGGTGGAGGCGGCGGGCCTGGGTCAGGCATCCGGCGAACCCGACCGCATCTGTGTGCCCATCGCCGGGACGCTGACGCCCTCCGCCGCCGATCCACAGACCATCGGCCAGCTGCTGTTGACGATGCTGGACGAAGATGGCGCTCCCTTTGACGTTGAGCCGCGAAATGTCCTTAACCGCCTGTGGCAGCAGCTACAGCAGCGTGGACTGCATCCCGTGGTAGCGGTAGAGCTGGAGTTCTATTTACTGGATCGGCAGCGTGACGCCGAAGGCTATCTTCAGCCGCCCTGCGCGCCCGGCACCCAGGATCGCAATATGCAAAGCCAGGTCTACTCCGTGGATAATCTCAACCACTTTGCCGACGTGTTAAACGATATCGACGAGCTGGCGCAGCTGCAAAAGATCCCGGCGGACGGCGCGCTGGCGGAGGCGTCGCCAGGCCAGTTCGAAGTTAACCTGCACCATACCCGCAACGCGCTGGAGGCGTGCGACCATGCGCTGGCGCTGAAGCGCCTGATCCGGCTGGTGGCAGAAAAACACCATATGCACGCCACGTTTATGGCCAAGCCCTACGAGGAATACGCCGGCAGCGGCATGCATATTCATATCAGTATGCTGAACGACCAGGGCGAGAACGTGCTGGCCGACCGGCACGGCAACGACTCCCCCCTTCTGCAACGCTCGCTGGCCGGGATGATAGAGATGATGCCCGCCTCCATGGCGCTGCTGGCACCTAATATCAACTCCTATCGCCGTTTTCAGGCAGGCATGTATGTGCCGACGCAGGCTTCCTGGGGCCACAATAACCGCACCGTCGCCCTGCGCATTCCCTGTGGCGATCGCGATAATCATCGCGTGGAATATCGGGTCGCGGGCGCGGATGCCAACCCTTATCTGGTAATGGCGGCCATTTTTGCCGGGATCCTGCACGGTCTGGATAACGATTTGCCGCTGCCGCCGAAGGTCGAGGGCAACGGGCTGGAGCAGGACGGGCTGCCATTCCCTATTCGTCAGAGCGATGCGCTGTGGGAATTCGCCCAGCACGAGGCGCTCTGTGCTCAGCTCGGCGAACGTTTCAGCCACGTCTGGCACGCCTGCAAAAGCAACGAGCTAACGCAGTTTGAGCGGTTGATCACAGATACGGAAATTGACTGGATGCTGAAAAACGCCTGATGGCATCCGGCCTCAGGAAGAGCCTCGCCCATGCGCCCCGTCTGGAAACGAGCGCGCTCTCTGCCGGTTTTCCGGCCCGTACCGCCTGTCGCCGAAGGAAAAAAAGCGGCGGCGGAACGCCCTACATCATGAGGTTCGGAAATGGTGCATCTGCCCGTCCCGTATACCCTTAAGCCGCCCACGGCTGTTCTCTCAGCGCCGCCGCAAGGGGGCTGCTAATGGCTGCCGTCACTGAAGAAAGCCCGGCCAAACCGGGGCTGAGAAAATCCCTTAAGCTCTGGCAGATTGTGATGATGGGGCTGGCCTACCTGACGCCGATGACGGTGTTCGATACCTTCGGTATCGTTTCCGGTATCAGCAACGGCCACGTTCCCGCTTCCTATCTGCTGGCGCTCGCCGGCGTATTATTTACCGCCGTCAGCTACGGCAAGCTGGTGCGCCAGTTTCCCGAAGCCGGTTCCGCCTATACCTATGCGCAGAAGGCGATCAATCCTCACGTCGGCTTTCTGGTCGGCTGGTCGTCGCTGCTGGACTATCTGTTCCTGCCGATGATCAACGTGCTGCTGGCGAAGATTTACCTTTCGGTCCTGTTTCCGGAAGTGCCGCCCTGGATATGGGTAGTGGGTTTTGTGGCGATCATGACCGCCGCCAACCTGAAAAGCGTCAGCCTGGTAGCCAATTTCAATACGCTGTTTGTGCTGGTTCAGGTCGCGATTATCAGCGTATTTATTTTTCTGGTGATCCACGGTCTGTATCGCGGTGAAGGCGTCGGCACGGTCTGGTCGCTACAGCCTTTTATCAGCCAGAACGCGCACCTGCTGCCGATTATGACCGGCGCGACCATCGTCTGCTTTTCGTTTCTCGGTTTTGACGCCGTTACCACGCTCTCCGAAGAGACGCACAACGCCGGGAAAACCATTCCGCGCGCCATCTTTCTGACCGCGCTCTACGGCGGACTGATTTTTATTGCCGCCTCGTTCTTTATGCAGCTCTTTTTCCCCGATATCAGCCGCTTTAAAAATCCCGACGCGGCGCTGCCGGAAATCGCACTCTACGTGGGCGGCAAGCTGTTTCAGTCGATTTTCCTCTGCACCACTTTTATCAATACGCTGGCTTCCGGCCTGGCGTCTCATGCCAGCGTTTCCCGTCTGCTGTACGTGATGGGTCGGGATAACGTCTTTCCGGCCAGGGTGTTCGGCTACGTGCATCCCAAATGGCGCACGCCCGCGCTTAACGTGATTATGGTCGGCATCGTGGCGCTTTCCGCCCAGTATTTCGACCTGGTAACGGCGACGGCGCTGATTAATTTCGGCGCGCTGGTGGCCTTTACCTTTGTGAATCTCGCCGTATTTAACCACTTTTACCGCCGCGAAGGCCGCAATCGCACCTGGAAGGAGAAGCTGCATTATCTGGTGCTGCCGATGGTGGGCGCCGCCACGGTCGCGGTACTGTGGATCAACCTGGAGGCGACATCGCTGACGATGGGGCTGATTTGGGCAGTGCTCGGCGTGCTTCATCTGGCCTGGCTGACCCGCCGTTTTCGCCAGCCGCCGCCGCAGTTTAACAAGCTGCGAGCGGAAACGGGCGGGAAATAAGGCAGAACATTTATGGCCGCGTGATGCAGCCCGCTTTGGGCGTCAGTAGATGAAAGGTCTGTCGAAATATGCCCGGCCGCGTGACGCAGCCGGGAATGTCTTAAGCTTTCAGGATCGAGGTCAGAATGGTTAGCGAGCGGCTGAACTGCTCGTCCGGAATGGTCAGCGGATAAAGGAAACGGATCACGTTACCGTGCACGCCGCAGGTGAGCAGGATCAGGTTCTGCGCCAGCGCTCGCTGCTGAATATCGCGGGCAAAAGCGCTGTCCGGCGCGCCGGTTTCAGGATGATTGAATTCCACTGCAATCATCGAGCCGCGTCCGCGTACCTGAGCGATGGCTGGATGGCGGGTGCCGATGAGGGCTTCGCTCAGGGCCGCGCCGAGCCTGTCGGCACGCTGGCAGAGCTGCTCTTCCTCAATGATATCCAGCACCGCGTGGGCCGCCGCAACCGCGATCGGGTTACCGGCATAGGTGCCGCCCAGCCCGCCAGGACCCGGCGCGTCCATCACTTCGGCGCGGCCAACCACGCCGGAAATCGGGAAACCGCCGCCCAGGCTTTTCGCCATTGTCAGCAGATCCGGTTTCGCATCCGGGTAGTATTCGCTGGCGAACACCTTACCGGTACGTGCAAAGCCCGTCTGGATCTCATCCGCCACCAGCAGAATGCCGTGCTCGTCGCACAGGTGGCGCAGCGCGCTGACAAATTCCGGCGGCGCGACGTTGAAACCGCCCTCGCCCTGAATCGGCTCAAAGATAATGGCGGCGACTTCCTGCGGCGCGATATCGCAATGGAAGATATCGTCCAGGCTTTTCAGCGCATCCTCCACGCTGACGCCGTGCAGCTCGTTGGGATAGCGGGCGTGGAACACCGAGCCGGGAAAAGGGCCAAAGCCGGTTTTATAGGGCGCGACCTTGCCGGTCAGCGCCATCGTCATCATGGTGCGGCCATGAAACGCGCCGGTAAAGGTAATGACGCCGGGACGCCCGGTCGCGGCGCGAGCGATTTTCACCGCGTTTTCCACCGCCTCCGCGCCCGTGGTGAAAAAAGTGGTTTTCGCTTTGCCCGCTATCGGCGCCAGTTCGTTCAGGCGCTCCGCCAGCGAGATATAATTTTCATAAGGAATAACCTGGAAAGCCGTATGGGTAAAACGGGTCAGCTGCTGCTGCACGGCAGCGATCACTTTCGGATGACGGTGCCCGGTATTCAGCACGGCGATCCCCGCCGCGAAGTCGATGTATTCGCGCCCCTGCGTATCGATAAGCGTGGCGTTTTCAGCCTGCTCGACCAGAAAATCGCACATTACGCCCACACCGCGCGGTGTGGCGTCCAGACGGCGCTGACGGATGGAATCGTTCATGTTTTACTCCTCGTTACGGGAAGCCGGGTTGTACCTGAATTACCTTGATTTTTAGCGCTGATGGGGTGCTATTATCCAGAGCCAGTTTTGACTATTTTAGGGAGCCACTTTGCGCACACTCGTCGGTGATCTGGTCGCCTGCCGGCTTGGACAGACGGCCGCAGGCACGCTGGGCAAGCGTCTTTACGACGCCTTACAGCAATCCATTCAGAAAGGGATGCTTGCGCCCGGTACTCGCCTGCCCGCCTCGCGCGATCTGGCCGCCGAACTAGGCGTATCGCGCAATACGGTGATGGCCGCTTATGAGCAGCTACAGTCGGAAGGCTATCTCACCACCCGCGCGGGCAGCGGCACCTTTGTCAGCGCCAGTCTGCCGGAAAGCGATCTTTCGGCGGTGGGACGGATCGTTTCCGCCGACGTGCCATCAGGGCAGATCGCGCTTTCCCGCCGGGGCGAGCAGCTGCTGAACCGCGCCGGCGCCAGCCAGCGTCAGTGGGGAGCCTTTATGCCCGGCGTGCCGGACGTACGGCATTTTCCGCATAAAACCTGGCATAAAATCACGCGCCGCCTGAACCTGCGGCTGCCGGTAGAAACGTTGAGTTACTCGCAGCATGGCGGCTACGCGCCGTTGCAACATGCGCTGGCGGATTACCTGCGCGTGGCGCGTTCGGTTAAATGCACGCCGGAGCAGATCCTGATCGCTTCCGGGACGCATCAGTCGCTGGATCTGCTGGCGAAAATGCTCTGCAATCCCGGCGATCGGGTCTGGGTAGAAGAGCCGGGCTACTGGGGCCATCGCAGCGTGCTGGAAATCAACGGCCTGGAAACAGTGCCGATTGCGGTAGACGACGAAGGCATGACGCTGCCCGCAGGCGTCGCGCCGCCACGGCTGATTTGCGTAACGCCTTCCCATCAATATCCGACCGGCGCCGTGATGGGCCTGGCGCGTCGTCAGGCGCTGCTCCGCCAGGCGCAGGCCTGGGGCAGCATTATCATCGAGGACGATTACGACAGCGAGTTTCGCTTTGGTGAAAGCCCGGTACCGGCGCTACAGGGGCTGGCGCAGGATGAAAACGTCATCTATCTGGGCACCTTCAGCAAAACGCTCTATCCGGGGCTGCGCACCAGCTATATGGTGGTGCCCGACTCGCTGACGGCCCGCCTGAAAGTGGCCCATTCCGAACTTTACCGGGGCGGCTACGGCCTGACCCAGCTGGCGCTGGCGGAATTTATTCGTGAAGGCCACTATGCGGCGCACGTACGCCGTATGCGACAGCTTTACGGCCAGCGACGCGAGGCGCTGGTCGGGACGATCCGCCGGGAGCTGGGCGCGGAATTTATCGGCCAGGACAGCCATGCCGGCCTGCATCTGATCCTTGCGCTGCCGCCGGAAATTGACGACGTCGCCCTCGCTTACGTGCTGGAGCAACAGGGGATCTGGACTCGCCCGCTTTCGGTTTACTACAGGGGCGAGGCGAAAAGACGCGGCCTGATCCTCGGCTACGCCTGCGTAGAGGCGGAAGCAATGACGGAAACCTTTATGCCTGTCGTCCACGCCCTGCTGCCACTGTTAGCAAAATGATCGGTGTCGGTAAGCTTTTCCGCCTGAAAAAACGCCCGCCCGGTGCAGGGTAAAAGAGAGCGACAGGCAGCGCATGGTCAATGACTTCCGGCCATTTTTCGGTAATTTATTTAAAAGGAATAAATATATAGATAATAAATAATTTAAATCACAAATAAATAATACTCACCATTCAAACTCACCCCGTTATTAATCATTCCAATATTTACCACCTGTAGCGCGCAATAAACTCCTGTTAAATTCATTAATAAGAAAGCACTGACAGGGATGCGCCCTTTATATCCAGGCTATTCGTGCGGATATATTCTATTCAGGAATTTTCGCCCTTTACGCAAGCGGCAGAGATAAATATATTAACTCCGCTGTATTAACCTTATATACAAGGAGAAAGTAATGAGAGAAATCAGCCATAATGAAGTACAAATGGTTAGCGGCGCTGGTCTGACTGACGTTATCACCGGCCTGAACTCGGCTATGGAAAATGTCTCAACCAAACTGCAAACCACCGTTGATGCTATTTCTACCACGACGGATAGCTGGAGCATCAAAAAACTGACGCATCAGGCTATAGGATTGTCTCGCACCTATGCGAAGCTTTCCTTCCTGTCGAATATCCTGACCGGATTAACTACCCCAGCCGACAGCTCGTCTGCCGCGTAGTTTTGCGTAAAGGATCTGAATAAGGCAGGCCACCGGTCTGCCTTCATGCTTTTATGCCTTTATGCTTTTATGCCTCTATATGATTTCAGCCAACTTTTTCGTAAATTGCCCGTATTTCCGTCTCGCTCAACACGTTGTCCGCCGTGAAAAAGGAGAGGATTAACGCGCGAAAGTCGGTAAAGGACGCGGCCTCCTGCTGCCTTTTCTCCTCTCCGTAGACGGTAAGATGCCGGTTGAACAGATTGGTTTGCTGCCCGTTTATTATTTTCGCCATCATCAAATTATGGCGAAACAGCGACTCGTCATACGTGGCAACAAAGTGGCTGGCGACAAGAATATCCGCCTGTTCGCAGGCGCCATCGGCAAACCGATACATCAACCGCCAGCTGCCGCCGCTTTTCATCGACAGCAGCCACTCTTCCTGGCTGAACCGCTCAAGACGGTAACCCTGCTGTTCGCCCGCCTCCAGCCGTAAAGGCGCGGTCAGGCTGACGCCGCCAAAACCGACATCCGCCAGATACCGCACGCCGTCGAGCGCCACGGTTAACAGCATATGCGTTTGCGGCGTCGCGTCCGGCTTATCCTGTCCCCACAGCACGCGTGCAAGGTGCGGCGTAACCCTGAAGCCAATTTCTTCAAGGATTTGTCGCAACAGCAGATTATGCTCAAAGCAGTAGCCTCCCCGCTGTTTGCTCAGCAGCTTGTCGGCAATCTTCTCTACGTCGATACTGACCGGCCTGCCCAGCAAAACCTCTATGTTTTCGAAGGGAATAAGAGCAGGCCAGCGCTGATGTAGTGCACTAAGGGTGGCGAAATCAGCAGACGGCGACGCGGAAAAACCAGCCAGCGCCGCAAAGCGGGAAAAGTAGTGATAGTTGTTCATAGCAACTCGTTCATGATGTTAAACCACCATGTTAGCAGTTTTGCCGCTGCCGGCTATTTTCGCAGGCCGCCGGGTTGATGGAAAACGTTCAATCCTCTTTCTTTTGTCCGCCTGTAACGGCAAAGGCGTTAACCTGGCGAAAAGGCGCCGGAAACGTTAAGCTCGCCGCCACCACTTCAGTAAAAACAACCTGTATGAAACGCAAAACTATCGCCATTGTAGCTTTGCTGGCTATCGTCGGCGGGCTTTATCTGACCTTCCTCCCTCCGGAGCAGGATCCGCACTATTATGCCGCCGCCTGCGTGGCGATCAAGGATATGCATGACACGCCAGACTCGGCAGATTTCCCTGACAAATTGCGCGAAGTGATTACCAACGAAAACGCTTCCTACGCGGTGGACAAAGTAGCTTTCGACAAGCATTCGGCACAGGGCGCAATTCAGCGTTACCGGCAGCTAAGCGAGCAGGATAAAAACCGAACTCGCCAAAGCATCGATGACTGTTTAAGCGTCATGCTGCCGAAAAAAACCGACTAAAGGGCCGGCGGCCTGCCGCTGACGGGCCGTTTGTCACTCAGGTTATGGATTAACTTTGTTACAGCATCTTTCACTACGTTCAGGGAGTAAGGGCAAACGGGTAACAGAGCGCTGTTACATATTCAGCCAATCGACTCAGCTTGTTACGGATCTGAAGGCGCTGCAATGTGTCTTCTTATTTGCATCTTTTTTGCAGCGGAACGGCTACCCACAGTTTCGGTAAACGCGCATATTTTTACTACCAATATAAATCACGTTTATTAAGATTTTCTGTAAATCTGTACACACCATGTAACCTCTGAACCTGCTGTTAATAAGAAAAAAAAGTGCCCGCCGCGCCCATTAATTAACGCCACTTAACTTGCCTTATACGCATTTATCTGTAAATCAACGGGACGGCACCTTTTCCGATAGTTCCGCGTTAAAATAATCTTATTAAAATTATCATAAAGTCATCTGCTATCGCCTGCCAAGAGTGAAAGGGAAAATGCAAGCTGAATACTATTATGTGACCCAACGACCAGAACAAATGGATTTTCATCTGTTACACCGCCGAGGCTGCCAGAAAATGCCCGGGAAAAATAAGCTGGCGTTTATCGGCAGCTGCTATGCCCCTCTCCAGGCATTAACCGTGGCCAAAGCCCGGTTTGGCAACCGCGTAAAAGCCTGCTACTTCTGCTGCCAGGAACATCATGAGCGCGCAACCCCTTTTATTTCTTCTTGTCTGTAAATAGCGCTTCGAAACGCTCATGCAGATAGTCGGTAAAACAACGGATCCTTTTTGGCGTCTGTCGGCTATGAGCATAAACCGCATAGATATCCGCTGAAGGCAGCTGATATGAAGTGAGCACCTGAACCAGCTTGCCGGCCAGGATCGCTTCGCGTGCATCCCACCACGAGCGCAGGATCAGACCATGGCCATCCAGCGCCAGGCGCATGGCAACCTCACCATCATTTGTGGTCAGGCTTCCCTGTACTTTCTGCCGATGCTCTTTACCCGCCTTGCTGAATCGCCAGATAGCGGCATCCGACTCATGCTGGCGCAGCACAATACAGTTATGCTGCGCCAGATCTTCAACGTGCTGTGGTACAGCATAACGGGCCAGATAGTCCGGCGAGGCGCATACCACGCGATAATTAGCCGCTATACGGCGTGCAATCAAACGGGAATCCGGCACGCTGCCCACGCGGATATCCACATCTATACCTGCATTAAGGAAGTTCAGCGGCTGGCTGGATAGCTGTAAATTAAGCGTTAACGCCGGATGTTGCGCGGCAAAATCTGAAACCAGAGGCGCAACGTAACGACGTCCAAAACCAAAGGATGCGTTGATATGTAAGGTGCCGTGTAGCATAGCGCTTTCGCCGCCCAGCTCCTCTTCCAGCTGCGCCAGCTGGCTGAGGATCGGCTCTGCGCCTTCGGCGTAAAGCAGCCCTTCCGGCGTCAGCTCCAGGCGTCGGGTAGTTCGTCTGACCAGCTGTACGCCCAGCTTCTCTTCCAACTGCGTCAGTCGTTTACTGACGGCCGGCAGGCTTAATCCCAGTTCCCGGGCGACCTCCGTCAGGCTGGTCAGTCTGGCTACGTGGGTAAAAAAGCGCAGATCCTCGCTGGTTGTCGCCAACTCTTTACCTTTAGTTAACATTGCATTGAATTCCAGGCTAATTATTTAACCATAATGCTGCAATAGACTCAGGGCGAAAAGCTAACTTTCCAGGAGAAGCGCAATGTCCGTAGCAAACTACAAAATTGCCGTGATCCCCGGTGACGGGATCGGCAAAGAGGTGATGCCGGAAGGCGTAAAGGTTATCAGCGCCGCCGCAGAGAAATTCGGCATCGTGCTGGAGTGGGTCTGGTTTGATTTTGCCAGCGCGGACTATTATCAGCAGCACGGTAAAATGCTGCCGGACGACTGGTTTGCCTTACTTAAGCCGTTTGACGCTATCTACTTTGGCGCCGTCGGCTGGCCCGAAATCGTGCCGGATCACGTCTCGCTGTGGGGCTCGCTGCTCCAGTTCCGCCGCCAGTTCGATCAGTATGTTAATTTACGCCCGGTGAGGCTGCTGGCCGGCATCAAATCCCCGCTGGCCGATCGCCAGCCTGGTGACATCGATTTCTACGTGGTGCGTGAGAATACCGAAGGCGAATACTCCAGCGTTGGCGGAACAATGTTTCCCAATACGGAGAGAGAAATTGTTATTCAGGAAACGGTAATGACCCGTACCGGCGTGGACCGCATTTTAAAGTTCGCCTTTGAGCTGGCGCAAAAGCGTCCGGCCCGCCATCTGACTTCCGCCACCAAATCCAACGGCATTGCCATCACCATGCCGTGGTGGGACAGTCGCGTAGCGGCGATGCACGAGCATTATCCCGACCTGGCGGTGGATAAATACCATATTGATATTCTGACGGCGCACTTTGTCCTGCATCCGGACAGGTTCGATGTGGTTGTCGCCAGCAATCTGTTCGGCGATATTCTTTCCGATTTGGGGCCGGCCTGCACCGGAACCATCGGTATTGCGCCTTCCGCTAACATTAATCCTGAACGTACCTTTCCCAGCTTATTCGAACCCGTACATGGCTCTGCACCGGACATCGCTGGTCAAGGCATCGCCAATCCGATAGGTCAAATCTGGTGCGGCGCGATGATGCTTGAGCATTTGGGCCATAGCGAGGCGGCGGAAGCGGTGGTAGCAGCCATAGAACGCGTGCTGAGCAGTGAAAATAAAATACGGTTAACCCCGGACATTGGCGGTACGGGGAAAACGGCGGATCTGGGCGCCGCTATCGCCGCCGCGCTGTAAATAAGGGAGGAGAAAGGCGGCCTTTCTCCTTTTTGCTATTTTACTGAAGGTAGAAAATTATTCTTTTCGCCTATTGTAAAAATAAAAAAATATGAGACTATTCCCATTAAAAACACCAACCAACTATGAGCTATAAAATATCAACCATTAATTCAGGCCTGAGAATAATCCTGGCTGGCAGGCCAGATGACTTCACTTACCTGAACCATTAGTAAAAACGTTATTTTTAATTTTTAACCATAGCCTGACACTAACGTATGACAATAACTAAGGAAAAATCTAATTTTTTTTAGTTACCGGAATCGACAAGTGTTAAAAAAAGACGTTATGATTGTGAATCATTAGCAGCAATGGCAGAAATCATCTAATATTTTACTCTAAAATATCAGGCTAAAATAGATTTTCCGTTTGATGATCGACTTACCCCTTTTGACGAAACAAAAACCTTAAACACCTGCATACATTGATATAAAAAACCACAAAAAAAACCTTAAGTAGCCATTCCCCCCTTTAATTAACAAATAACACCCTCTTTATAAAAGAATAAAGTAACTGTTGAGATAGATTTATCTCAACAGTTACTATAGCCGCACTCAGGAAAGAGTTCCCGTTTGACACGCCTTGTAAAAGTCTGTCTGGTTTTCATGGAGGAAAGGTAATGGATTGGGAAAGCGCAAAAGTCTACGGTTACATGATTGAGCCCGACATCCAGGTTAATATTAACCAGAGCCGGATCATTAATATCAAACTACTGGCAAACGAAAAGGGCACCAGCGCAATAAAATTAAGAAAAACCATGATGCGCCTTTTTATTTACCTGCTGGAGAATGCCGACAGTAAAGTTATCGGCAATGAAGAAATATTAACCAATGTGTGGGACAAGTATGGCCTGAGTTCCTCATCACAGCGGCTCTGGCAGGTCATGCACTGCCTGAGAAACAAACTTTCAACGCTTGGTATTGCTGAAGATTTTATCACCCGGACAGAAGAGGATCACGTCAGGGGATTCTGCATTAATAAAGAGCGCGTCACGCCTATTTACTACTTCGATACTAAGAATTTGTAGATAAAACCACTGCAAATACTTCCCCTCAGGGAAAAATAACAATCCCAACGACAAGATGGGATTTATTTTAACATGATGAAAATAAGGATGTTCAATGAAAAAATTGCTGATTGCTGCTGCGCTGGCAACCGCGTTTACCGGCGTGACTGCCCAGGCGGACTCTGTTTCTACGAACTCTTCGGGCACCATTACCTTTAACGGCCAACTCACCTCCTCCACCTGTAAGGTAAATGTCAACGGATCAGGAAATTCGGACGGTAATGTTGACCTGCCGGTGCTTCAAACTTCTGCTCTGCCGAAGGGTGCCACCGCAGGTGATACGCATTTCATTATGCAACTGACGGATTGTACGCTGGCAGATAATAAGACAACGGTATCGGCTTTCTTCCAGCATGGCACTACCGTTAATGATAAGGGACATCTGATAAACAAGAGCGATGCCACGGAAACATCAGACGTCACGCTGGAGCTGTTAGATGCTAATAACAATAATTATAAATCTATTTTTATTGGTAGTGATAATCAAAAAGAAAGTGCGATTTATAAACCCGTGACTACAGATGGAACCGCAACATTAGAATACGCCGTTCGCTACAATGCACAAGAAATAACAGGAGCAAAGGCCGCCCCTGGTATGGTTAGCAGCAGCGTGGTTTACGCTCTTCAGTATAAATAAAACCTCCCCGCAGAGAGACGCCGTCTCTCTGCTTTTTACAGAAGGTTAGTATGAATAAATTTTCTCGCTTATTTTTTTCCGGTTTAAACGCTTCTTTATTGCTGGCGTTTAGCTACACGGCTTCTGCCAGCGTAGTGATTACCGGCACCCGGGTTATTTATCCCTCAGACGCCAGAGAAGTCAGCGTAAAATTAGCCAATAAAGGGAAAAAGCCGGTGCTGATCCAGAGCTGGATCGATGACGGCGATGTTAAAGCCAAACCGGACACTATCCATGTGCCTTTTGTCCTGACGCCGCCCATCAACCGCGTGGAGCCGGAGAAAGGCCAGACGCTGCGTATCAGCTATACGGGAAAGCCGCTGCCGGCCGATCGGGAAAGCATCTACTGGCTGAACGTTTTGGAAATTCCGGCTAAAAACCCGTTGCTTAAAGACAGCAACCTGCTGCAAATGGCCTTTCGCTCGCGCATTAAATTCTTTTTCCGTCCCGTCGGTTTGAAAGGAAACGCTAACGATGCCGCACAAAAAATTGTCTGGAAAAAAAACGGGCAGCAGCTGATAGCCAATAATCCTACGCCTTATTATATCTCGCTGACCAATATAGTTATTAACGATAAAAATACCGAGGCAGATACGATCGCGCCTTTTTCTGAAGCCAGCTTTACTGCTGCAGCAAACCCTGGGGACAAAATAAAGGTAAATTATATCAATGATTATGGCGCCTCTATCAGCGTCGATGCGCAAGTCAATTAATGGATATTCTATTCTACGTCATCGGGACAGATTAATGACGCTTAATCAGGTTTTTTATAAAAAGGATTTTTATGGAAAACGCCTCGCCACAAGGAAAAAGATGGAAGCAAGCGCAGCTGGTGTTGCTCCTTCCTTTTATTTCTTCAGCCTATGCGATCGAACCTTCCCCTTCTGCACCGCAGGAAGTTGCCAAAAATGTTGAGTTCGATCCTACATTTCTTAACGTCAGCGACGGCAGCGCTATCGATCTCGGCCGCTTCGCTAACGGTGCGGCGGCGTTGCCCGGCATCTATCGAACGGCGGTTTACGTTAATAATGACCTGCTGGGAAATTACGATATTGAATTCAGCGCCGATAAGAACAAAAACGTTCTGCCCTGCTTAAAAGAAGAGCTGATAAAAAGAATCGCCTTCGATGCAGGCCGGATACCCGCAAATTTTTTTGAGCAGGATGAGCGCGGCCGGGGCTGTTACGATCTGACGAAAAAAATTCCCGAGATCGCCGTCAATTACGACAGTAACGAACAGCGGCTTGATATTATCGTTCCGCAAATTTATATGGCGCGAAACGCGCGAGGATCGATAAGCAAGGACCGCTGGGACAGCGGCATTCCGGCAGCGCTGCTGGCTTATAATGCCAATGCCTACACCAGCGAAAGCGGGGGAACCCGCTATCAATCCGTCTATGCCAGCATCCGGGCGGGATTAAATATCGCCAGCTGGTATCTGCGCCATAACGGCAGCTGGAACTGGGTTGAGCACGGCCAGAAAAAATATAGCGCCCTTAATACCTATGTGCAGCGGGATATTCCCGCCCTGGAAAGCCGTCTGCTGGCTGGCCAGGCGAATACCTCAGGCTTGCTGTTTGAAACGCTGCCTTTTTCCGGCGTACAGCTGGCAAGTGATGAAAGAATGCTGCCGAACTCGCTGCGCGGCTATGCGCCAGAGATCCACGGCGTGGCGCGCACTAACGCCAGGGTGACCGTACGTCAGGGCAGCCAGGTTATTTACGAAACCACCGTGCCGCCGGGCGAGTTTTTAATTAACGATCTCTATCCCACCGGCTACGGTGGTAATTTAGCGGTCACCGTACGCGAGTCTGACGGCAGCGAACAATATTTTGAAGTGCCCTACTCCTCTGTTGCCCAGCTGCTCAGGCCGGGCAACAGCCGCTACTCCGTTACCGCCGGCAGGCTGCGCAGCAGCTCGCTGTCGGAAAAGCCCGCCCTTTATCAGGCTACGCTGCAATATGGCCTGACCAACATGCTTACCGCCTATGGCGGTTTCCAGGCGAGCCAGAACTACTATGCGCTGCAATCGGGCCTGGCGCTTGGTACCGAAATCGGCGCTTTTGCGCTGGATGCCACTCAGGCCCGCACCCATCTGGGCGGGACTGCCGAAGATACGACGACATCCATGAGCGGGCAGAGCTTTCAGCTCAGCTACAGCAAAACCGTCAGCGCTACCAGCAGCAAAGTGTCGCTGGCGGCCTACCGTTTTTCCACCAGCGGCTATATGGGATTTATGACGGCGATGCAGACGCGGGAAGCGGTTGCCGACGGGCTGTCAACCAGCGCAATCTGGCGCGCCAAAAACCGTTTTATCGCTACGGTCAGTCAAGGGCTGCCGGAACGCTGGGGAACCCTTTACGCCAGCAGCTCGCTACAGGATTACTGGAACCGCGACGGCAACAGCAAGCAGTACCAGCTGGGCTACAACAATCGCTATAAAAATCTCTCATGGGGTCTTAGCGTTAACCGCACCTGGACGCTGTACGGCGAGGCCGAGAACAACTATCTGCTGAACTTCAGTCTGCCGCTGGGCAACAGCAGCAGCTACACGCCCCAGCTGCGTGTTGATTTAGCGCATAACAGCAACGGGCGAACCTCAGAACAGGCAGCCATATCCGGCACGGGCGGTAAGCTTGGCCAGTTTTCTTACGGCGTCAGCGCCGCCAACGCCAATCAGGGCACGGGCAGCAGCGGCACGGTTAATGGTACATGGCGCAGCGCCGTTTCTTCTTTGAGCGCTTCGTACGGCAAAGGCAGCAACTATTACAGCGCGTCTGCCGGGATGAGCGGCACCGTTATTGGCCATTCCGGCGGCGTGACGCTAACGCCTTACACCTCCGATACCTTCGCGCTGGTCGAGGCCAAAGGCGCCCAGGGCGCCAGCGTTTCGTCCTATCCTGGCGTTTACGTTGACTGGAACGGCTACGCTGCCGTGCCCTATCTGGATCCCTATCAGCTGAACGAAGTCACGCTGGATCCTGGCGGGGCCGCCAGCGATGTGGAGCTGGATACCACCTCGCTGAAAGTAGCGCCGTTATCAGGCGCCGTAGTGAAGCTGAAATACGGCACGCGCAGCGGCACAGCGGTGCTGATTGCGGCCACCTTCCAGGGTGAGCCTGTGGCCTTCGGTGCCGAAGTGCTGGACAGCAAAGGCAACCATGTTGGTACCGTCGGCCAGGGCGGCGAAGTCTATGCACGCGTCCAGGCGCAGCGGGACAAGCTGCGTGTTAAATGGGGAGACGCGCCGGATATGCAATGCAGCCTGAGCTATATCCTGATGCCGCAGGCGGAAACCGACCGCCAGCGTGAAATACCGCGTTTTGAAAGCGTTTGCGAAGCCATTGAAAAAACCGCGCAGCCAGAGGGAACCATGGCAGAGGCGCCGCCGACATCCCGTCAAAGTCACAGTTAATACGGATTGAAGACATGAAGAGTCGTTTAATACAAAAATATTGCCGGTCCGCCCCGTTACTCGCTCTGCTGGCTATGGCCACAGTCTGGAGCCAGCAGGCTTTTGCCTTGAGCTGTAGCCTGCAAAAAGGCTATGGCGTCATGAATTTTACGCTGCCCTTACAAAGCAGCAATCTGACCATCGGGCCAGGGGTCAGTAACGGCACCGTTATTTATCGCCAGTATTTTAAGCCCTCCCGGCCTACGAATATTTATTGCGATAATACACAGAGCTATCAACCCACTATTAACTGGTATTACAGCGATCTGCCTAACAAGGCGTCTGACTGGTCAGACAGCTCGTTTCGCGCCGGCAAAGTGTATGAAACCGGCGTAGCGGGTATAGGCATAGCTATTTATACCTATAATCTGACCTACTATTCCGTTCCTTTCAGCTATCAGGCATGGCAGGAAGAAACTCAATACGACAGTAACGTTTGGCATGCGCAAGGCGGCTTTGAATTTGACGTGGTGCTGATTAAAACCGGCACGATCACGCCCGGCACGCTTAACGGATCGCAGCTACCTACGGTGAAATATGATTTTGAGGCGCCGGGTATTTCGGCGATAAATTTAGGGAGCCTGAACTTTTCCGGGGCGATAAATATCGTTTCGCAAACCTGTCAAACGCCGGACGTCACCGTCGAGATGGGAAAATATGACATCGCTGAATATTTTACGGGAACAGGAAAAACCACCGAATGGAAAGATGCCACCATTAACTTAGTTAACTGCCCTCGCTTTTACGGGACGCTGAACGACGGCAGAAATACCTGGACTTCCGACAACGGCACCAGCGGCATGGGTGCTATCACCAACAACATTTTAAATCTGACGCTGTCACCTAATACCGCCATTATCGACAGCGCTAACGGTATTCTTGGCATAAAAACGGGCAGCAGCAGCGCCACGGGCGTCGGCATTCAGATGGCTTATGGCAATAAATCTGATGCTTCTCCCTTGCTGGTAGATTTTGCCAGCAGCAAGGATTACAGCATGCAAAACAGTGCGGCGACCACGCAGTCTATGCCGCTTGTCGCTCGTTACATTCAGACCGAATCGACCGTAAGTGCAGGAAGAGCAGATGCGACCGTTACATTTACCATTAACTACTACTGAAAAAAGCGAGGTTTTTTTTCAGCCGTAACAGGGACAGGATAAAGAGGGATTTATGTGCATATATGTTATTTCCGACGATATGTACTTTGTGGCCGGGCTAAAATACTTTCTGGCGGCAAATGGCATAGCGATGCAAGGATTTAGCTATGAAGGCTGGCTAACTCAATTCCGCCCCGGTAAGTTAACAAAAGAAGATACCGTAATCATTGATATCAACTTTACTAATTGCCATACCAAACTGGGCATGGCGAAAAATATTGATTATTTCGGTATCAATATTGTTTTTATTGTCGACCTTCCCTTACAGGATGAGCATAAAGGCTTTCATCCTTACTGGCTTATCTCCAAGAAAAGCACCTTTAAAAAATACATTCCTTTATTAAAAGCTATCCCGAACTATGAAGCTTCACACTACAATCAGCTCTCCCGAAAGGAAACGCTGATCCTGAAAGAGCTGGCTTCCGGCCACTCGGCTATCTTTATTTCCCGAAAACTTAATATTTCGGTTAAAACGATTAGCTCGCATAAGCAGAATGCGGTACGCAAACTGGGGATGATGAAAATCAACGATATGGCGCTGGTCTGCTATAAAGAAATTCTTAATCTTTATTCCGGCTTCAACAAGAGCTATCTGGGGTTGCGGGATCCGCCATCGTGGCGCGCAGCATCGTCGCTTTCCCGGCTACAGTAAAAAGCGGCAGAAGGTCGCCAGACCTTCTGCCAGGGTTTTACTCGCTAACGCGATAGCGCTCCAGCCAGTGTGCATAAGGCGCTGGCAGCACCCATGAAGGCTGCTCTTTTTTCAGCGCCCGCGCGGCCTGATAGGACCAGTTAGGGTTGGCCAGGTGTGCTTTACCAACCATGACCAGATCCAGCTGACCTTTTTCAACGGCCTCGTTGGCAATTAACGGCGCATCAATACCCCACGCGGAAGCCACCGGAATATCCGCTTCACGGCGCACGCGCTCGGCAACTGGCGCCAGGAAAGCGGGGCCCCACGGAATATTAGCGTCCGGCGTGGAGAAGCCGATGCTGACGCTGAGCAGATCCAGGCCGCCTTCGCGGAATTTTTTCGTCAGCGTAATCGCCTCTGTCAGCGTCTCTTCGTCACGACCGTCGTATTCAATCACGCCGAAACGCGCCGTCAGCGGCAGGTTATCCGGCCACTGTGTACGTACGGCAGCCAGCGTTTCCAGCAGGAAGCGGCTGCGCCCTTCGAAATCGCCGCCATATTGATCCTGACGCTGGTTAGCGTGCACGGAGAAGAAGCTCTGTGCCAGATAGCCATGTGCGAAATGCAGCTCCAGCCACTCGAAGCCGGCATCACGCGCGCGCTGTGCCGCCACGGCAAAATCATCGCGAACGCGGGCAATCTCTTCCAGCGTCATTTCGTGCGGCACCTGCGGCAGGTTAGCACCGAAAGCGGTAGCGGACGGCGACAGCGTTTCCCAGCCGCGCGGGTCGGTTTTCGCGATATGATCGTCGCCTTCCCACGGACGGTTAGCGCTGGCTTTGCGGCCCGCATGGGCAATCTGAATACCCGGCACCGCGCCTGCCGCCTTGATATCACGGGCGATGATCGCCAGTTTCTCAGCCTGCTCGTCGTTCCAGATACCGAGGCAGCCGGGCGTGATACGCCCTTCCGGCGCAACCGCCGTCGCCTCGACAATCACCAGACCTGCGCCGCCACGGGCCAGGCTGGCATAATGAACGCGGTGCCACTCGTTGCTCAGCCCATCTTCAGCGCTGTACTGACACATTGGCGGTACGGCGATACGGTTGCGTAACGTCACGTCTTTTAAGGTAAAAGGGGAAAATAACCCTGACATAAAAACCTCTTAATGGATGGCGGTAAAACAGGTTGCCTGATGACAACGTCATGTCGGTCGATTATTACGCCAATGCTGGCAACTTCACTAAGCGGTTAATGCTGATGCTGTACGCAGGGTGGGTATCAGCGTCAGCCGTGGTCACAGGCCGATCTTTTCCGCTTAACGCAGGCGGCTTTCCGCAGGCCAGGCAAAATCAGCAATAAATTTGGGTAACGGACTCAGACTGCTCCAAAGAGGCCTGTTCGTAAAAAATATAAAACGCCCACGTCGAATTAGCCGCGTATGGCTGATAGCCAAAAATAATAAACAGAGCGGAAAAATAATTTGAATTTTATAGTCACGGCGCGTTATCAGCAGAAACAGCATTCTCGTTTAATGGTCATAAATTTTCGCCAGAAGGCGGAAAAAATAAATATTATTTATGAGCAGCGGCAGCGGTAATAATCATCACTCTTTTAAAAAAGGCAGCCATTCTGTTACAACTTCAACAAATGTCACACTTTACCTGGCCGGGACGCATCTTTCAGGTCGTGATTTGTTGCGTAATCTCTATCATGTAGCGGGTAAATAAAAGACTACCTGATTGGCAGTGAATGAAATTCAGAGATTTTGCAGAAGAAGAAAAGCTGTTTGTTCGCAGGGCACTGGTGGCCTTTGGCGTTGTGCTGGCGGGTTTTGTCACGCTTGGCATCAATCTCTGGCATCTGCAGATTGAGCAAAATCAGTACTATCAAACGCGCTCCAATCAAAACGATATCAAGATGATCCCCATCGCGCCCACGCGTGGGATTATTTTCGACCGTAACGGTACGCCGCTGGTAAAAAATGTTACCTGGTATGACATCGAAGTTGTGCCTTATAAAGTGCATGATATGAAGGCGTTACTGGCTGAACTGACGCCAATAGTCGATCTTTCTGCCGACGATATCGAGACGTTTACCCATAATCTGCACAACGCCAGCCGCTACAAGCCGGTGGTGTTGAAAACCGAGCTATCGGCGGAAGAAGTGGCCCGTTTCTCTGTTAATCAATTCAAGTATACCGGCGTCGATATCAACAGTTATGAAGATCGCCAGTACCCCTACGGCCCGGATCTGGCACACGTGGTGGGGTACGTCTCTAAAATAAACGACAGCGATTATAAAAGGCTGGATAAAGAAGGGATTAGCGAGAACTACGCCGCCGACCATAATATTGGCAAACAGGGGATTGAAGGTTATTACGAATCGGTACTGCATGGCAAAACCGGCTATCAGGAAGTGGAAGTGGATAACCACGGCCGGGTGATCCGCGTGCTGAAAGAGGTGCCGCCCGTTGCCGGTAAAAATATTTATTTGACGCTGGATCTTCCTTTACAGCAGTACGTGGAGACGCAGCTGCCAGGCCAGCGGGCCGCCGTCCTGATTGAAAATCCCAAAACCGGCGAGGTGCTGGCGATGGTGTCCAGTCCCAGCTACGATCCCAACCCTTTTGTGAAGGGCATCAGCTATAAAGCCTACAAGTCGCTGTTGGCTAATAAAGATCTGCCGCTTATCAACCGCGTAACCCAAGGGCTTTATCCGCCAGCCTCCACCGTTAAGCCTTATATGGCGATGTCGGCACTGCTGAATCACGTCATTACGCCGCAAACCAGCTTCTACGGCGCGCCGACCTGGACGCTGCCGGGCACCGAGCGCAAATACCGCGACTGGAAAAAAACCGGACACGGGATGCTGGACGTAACCCGCGCGATAGAAGAGTCGGCGGACACCTTCTTTTATCAGGTGGCCTTTATGATGGGTATCGATCGCATTCATACCATGCTCAGCCAGTTCGGCTACGGTAAATCCACCGGCATCGATCTCAACGAGGAGTACAACGGCCTGCTGCCAGGCCGCGAATGGAAGCAAAAGGTGCATAAAAAGAGCTGGTATCAGGGCGATACCGTTTCCGTCGGCATCGGCCAGGGCTACTGGATTGCCACGCCAATCCAGATGGTGAAAGCG
Source organism: Erwinia sp. TECH1 (assembly GCF_054057575.1). Lineage (NCBI taxonomy): Bacteria > Pseudomonadati > Pseudomonadota > Gammaproteobacteria > Enterobacterales > Erwiniaceae > Erwinia > Erwinia sp. TECH1. The sequence goes on from NZ_JBSRZK010000001.1 coordinate 4,010,625, forward strand.
ATGGCCACGCTTATTAATAACGGGCGCGTTATCCAGCCTCACCTGATGTATGAGGAAAAACAGGGTAAAAACGTCAGCCTTTGGCAGCCGACGCTGCCCGCTCAGCAGGTCGGCGATCCTGACTCGCCGTACTGGGGGATCGTACGCCGCGCCATGTTCGGCATGGCCAACGCGCCAAACGGCACCGGCTATAAATATTTCCATACCGCGCCTTACGGCATTGCGGCGAAAAGCGGCACCTCGCAGGTGTTCGGCCTGAAGCAGAATCAGATCTACAACGCCAAAACGATCCCGATCCGCCTGCGCGACCATATTTTCTATACCGCCTTTGCGCCTTTCGATAAGCCCAAAGTGGCGATAGCGCTGATCCTGGAAAACGGCGGCATCAACGGCGTCACGGCCGCGCCGCTGGTAAGAAATATTCTCGACCACATCTTCCTGCCGCCGGATGTTAAACCGATGGCCCCTACCGCCGATCCACAGAGCAACCTGACCGCGCAATAGCCCGGCCGCTAGCGCCGCAGCATAAGCTGCGGCGTGGGGCCGTGATGATAAACCTGTAGCTCGGCCCGATACCAGCGCGTCAGCGTCGGTTCGGTCATCACTTCCGCTGGCGTGCCGCTGGCGACTCGCCTGCCCTCGTGCAGCAGCAGCATGCTGTCGGACCACAGCGCCGCCAGGTTCAGATCGTGCAGCACGCAGCAAACCGCCAGCTGCCCTTTACGGCTGAGTCGATGCAGCAAACGCAGCGCATGCTGCTGATGGTAGAGATCCAGCGCCGAGGTCGGCTCGTCTAAAAATAACCAGCCGCGCGGGCCATCGTCGTGCCAGAGCTGCGCCAGCGCCCTCGCCAGCTGCACACGCTGCTGTTCGCCGCCGGAAAGCCGTCGATAGTCGCGCGTGGCCAGCTCGTCGCAGCCGGTCAGCTGCATCACTTCGTCCAGCATCGACGAACTGGCGCGGCCAGGCCAGGGCGCACGTCCCATCGCCACCACCTCGCGCACGCTGAGCGGAAACTCGACGTGGCTTTGCTGCCTCATCACCGCCCTGACGCGCGCCAGCCGATCGCGCGGCCAGCTATCCAGCGCCTGGCCGTTCAGCAGGCACTGACCTGAATCCGGCGAAAGATAGCCCGTCAGCAGCCGCAGCAGCGTGGATTTCCCCGCCCCGTTCGGGCCAATCAGAGCGACCATTTCGCCCGGCGTCAGCGTCAGCGAAACCCGATCGATCAGCAGCCGTGCCCCTGAGCGGCAGGAAAGATCGATCGCCTGTAAAGCATCAGTCATATTCACCCTCCCGCCGACGCAAAATCAGCCATAAGAACCACGGCGCGCCCAGCAGGCTGGTCAGCAGGCCAACCGGCATTTCGGCAGGCGCCACCAGCGTGCGCGCCAGCGTATCGGCTATCAGCAGCAGTATGGCGCCGAGCAGCGCCGAAGCGGGCAGCAGCCAGCGATGATCGCCGCCGGTGCCCAGCCGGATCAGGTGCGGCACCACCAGGCCGATAAAACCGATCACGCCGCTGACCGCCACCGCTGCGGCCACCATCAGCGCGCTGAGCACCAGTACGATGCGCTGCGTGCGTTGCACATCGACGCCCAGATAGTGCGCCTCTTCATCACCCAGCTGCAGCAGATTGAGCCGCTTTGCCTGCCACTGCGTCGCCAGCAGCGCCGACAGGATCAACGCGGCGCTGGCCAGCACCGTTGACCACTGCGCCTGTCCCAGCGATCCCATACCCCACAGCGAAAGCTGACGCAGCTGCTGATCGTTGCCGATCCAGGAGAGCAAGCCGACCGCTGCGCCGCAGAGCGCGTTGATAGCGATGCCCGCCAGCAGCAGGCGAGAGAGCGTGGTGCGGCCGTGACGGCTGAGCAAAAAAATCATCAGGGTCACGGCCAGGCTGCCGACAAAGGCGGCCAGCATCGGCCACCATAAAGCCAGCACGGCAGGCAGCGTCAGCGGCATCACTACGGCCAGCGCCAGCGCCAGCGACGCGCCGCTGCTGATCCCCAACAGGCCGGGATCGGCCAGCGGATTGCGAAACAACCCCTGTAGGGTCGCGCCGGAAACCGCCAGGGCGCTGCCGACCAGCACCGCCAGCAGCACGCGCGGCAGGCGGATAGTCCACCAGATCTGCCAGACCAGGCTGTCGGCGGACGCCTGCCAGACCATCGGCAGCGACAGCCGCATCGCGCCCATGCTGGCGGCAAAAAGCGCCGTCGCCACCGTCAGCGCAAGCATGATCCCCAGCCCGCGCGACGTCATTTTCCTCATGGCAGCGTCGCTTCCGCCGCTTTACGCAGTTTGCCGATAGCGCCCGGCGTTTGCAGACCAAAGCCCAGCAGCGCCATATCGTCCACCACCAGCAGGTTGCGCTGCTTGCCCGCAGGCGTCAGCGCCAGTCCCGGCAGCTGCCAGATACGCTCTTCATCGCCCATCGCCTTCAGGCCGTCTTTGCCAATCACCACCAGCTGCGGCGCGCTGGCCACGATACCTTCCTGGGTCAACGGCTGGTAGCGCGGCACCTGCCCCATGGCGTTAATCAGCCCCGCGCTGCGAATGGCGCTGTCCGCCGCCGTCTCCGTTCCCGCCGCCATCGCCTTCATGCCGCTATGATTAAGGATAAACAGCACTTTGACCGGCAGCGGTTTTTTCGCCATTGCGGCCAGCTGGCTGTCCAGCCTGGCGTCCAGCGCTTTGCCTTCCTCTTCTTTATGCAGCGCGCCTGCAACGGTAGCGATTTTTTTATGGATCGCCTGGAGCGTCGGCTCGCCCGTTACCGTGACCACCCTGACCCCGGCCTGCTCAACCTGCTGTAAGGCCAGCGAGGGTTTAGCCAGCTCGCTGGCGATAACCAGCGTGGGCCGCATCGCCAGGATGCCTTCCGCATTCAGCTGACGCATATAGCCCACGTCCGGCAGTTTGGTCGCCAGCGCGGGCCGCAGGCTGGTGGAGTCCCGTGCTACCAAAGTTTGCTGGGCGTCCAGCGCGTAGACAATCTCAGTGACGTCGCCGCCGATCGTTACCACTCGCTCTTCCGCCATCAGCGCAAAAGGCAGCGCCAGCAGCGCTATCAGCCACAGCCTCATACCGTCGCTCCTTGCTTCGTCAGCCCGGCGATCTGCTCGCGCCAGCGCGCCTGTTCCGGCTGGCCCTCGGTGCGCTGACCAAACAGCTGGGCGATCTGCGTGCCGTCGGCGGCAAACAGCTCCAGACTGGTGACAAAGCCGTCAGCCGTGGGCTTACGGGTGATCCAGCTTTCCGCTATGCAATCCGCCATCAGATGCAGCGTAAAGGTGGGATTGAAAATGTTCAGCCAGTTTTCCCTCCACACCGGCTTCTCCACCACGCCGGTAAAGATCTGCACGCAGCCGCGATTGCCGACGAAAATCATGATCTCGTTGCCGTCCTGGCTGGCCTGCCGTAGCAGCTCGCCGGGCGCGCTGTTGTCCACCCGCTGCGCCAGATCGTCGGGAACGGCGTGGAAAGCCTGCTGGCGCGAAACGCCGTGGCGGTTCAGCAGGCCGAAAAACTGGTGCACGTTAGTCATCGCCCGCCATTCCTGTTCAATAGCCGCGCTGTCAGGCTGCGGACTAATGCTGGTGGGCATCACCGGGATCACCTCCAGCTCCGGCGTTTCCGTCAGGCGATAGTCGGCGATCAACGACTGCCAGGCCACCATATCGGTGTTGGGCGTGGCGTAAATTTTCAGTACCGCGTCGCCGTGCGCGTCAAAAATCTGAATGCTGTGACGTTGGCCGCGCGCCGTCTCCTCACGCAACGCATAGGCGCTTTTCCAGCGCTGCGGAAAGATCCGCTGGTCCAGCGCGCGTGGGTTCAGAACCAGCCCGGCGTGGCCGCCCAGATGCAAATTCTCGTAGCGGCCAATTTGTTCATGCACGGCAAAGGCGTTGCGGGTAATCGATTTGGTTTCGCCCACCGCTTCCAGCGCGGCCAGCAGCGCACTGAAATCCGGTCGCAGCGCCGCCGCGTCGAAAGCGGTGCGGGCATGGGTCAGCTCGGCTTCGCTGACGTCCAGCAGCGCGGCCAGGTCGCGGGCGTATTTTTTCGGGTGGTCGGCTTTAAGCTGCCTGTAACGTTGTAAAAGGTTCATCGCTTGTTCTCCATTAAGCCCCGCGCGCGGGGCAAAGTTGCCTTAACTGTGAAACCGGCATTACCGCTACGCCATTAAGCCTCGAGCGCGGGGCAAAGTTAAGGCGGTCAGAAATCCACATTGACGCCCAGCTGGAAGGTGCGGCCCGGCATCACCGCCAGCGCTTTATCAAAGGCATCCTGTCGCGTGCTTTCCGTCAGGTTGCGGCTGCTCAGGTAATCCCAATATTTACGATCGGTCAGGTTATAGATACCGCCGCTGACGCGCACGTTTTTCGCCACCTGCCACCAGGCGGTCATATCCACCATGCCGTAACCCGGCACGCGGCTGTATTCCTCGTCCGACCCGGCCAGCGCCGCGCCGCTGTTGCTGTAGCTTTCGCGATTGGTTTCGGTCGCCCGCTTGCCCTTAACAAAGGTCGCCGTTACCGCAGCGCCGTAGACTTTTGCCGGATCGTCCCAGGCTACGCCCACTATCGCTTTGACCGGCGCCACGCTGTCTAAATCGACATAGCTGTCGCCAGCGTAGCTGGATTTTGATTTGCCTTCGCTGTAGCCCAGCGCAAAGGTGGCGCTCAGGCCGTTAACCTCGCTAAACCAGCTGCCGACATCAAGCCTGGTGCTAAGCTGGCCGCCCCAGATAAAAGCTTTATCACGGTTTTCTGCCTGATAGATAGTGTAAATATTCGACGGCACCCGGCTGAACTTCGCCGGACTGCCGGCGCGCGTGTAGCGGGTATAGGCAATAAAGTTGTCGTAGGTGTTGTAGAACATGGCGGCATTCAGCGATACGCCTTTCGCCGCCTCGCCTTTCAGCCCCCACTCCAGGTTATTGCTGGTTTCCGTTTTTAACGCGCTGTTGCCGATCAGCGCGTACTGCGCGGATCCCGCATAGCTGGAGCCGAGGTTCCAGGAGCCGTACAGCTGGCTGGCGTTGGGGAACTGCGCGCCGCGCTTGTAGAGCACATACGTCATCAGATCCGGCGTCAGATCGTAGTTCAGGCTCAGCGATGGCAGCACCTGCGTATCGCTATTTTTCTGCCCGTAAAGCTTTTGCAGATCCGCTTCGGTAATAGCCGTGCTGCCGGTGGTCAGGCTGCTCAGGTTTTGCGGCCTGATGCTTTGGTAAGCGATACGCACGCCCGGCACCACGCTGAAGTCGTGACCGTTCAGATCGAAGTGGATTTTATCCTGAAGGTAACCGCCTGCCAGATAGCCGCGGCTGTCGGCCTGCGGCTGCATGATGACGCTGTACTGGCTGGGCGCAGGCGTCTGGCGGAACGGCCGCTGCGTGTCGGTGACGGTCGCGTTCAGGCCGCCGCTCAGCTCGTGGCGTCCCAGGGTTTTTATCAGCCGGGTTTCCACGCCCCGGATATCCACATTATAATCGGAATAAACCCGCTCCATCGCCGTCGCGCTGGCAGGCATCAGGGTATTGTCGTGCGCCTGCGTCTGCTGGTAATAAAGCCGGGAGGTCAGGCTGTCGAGCAAATCGCTGGTCGGCGTCCACTCATCCTTCAGGCTGATGCCCCAGCGGCGGGTATTGCTTTGCTGCTGCGCGGTTCCCCAGATGGTGTTGCCGCTGCTGTCCCACGAGTCGTAATGGGTGTGGTTGGTTTTGTCATAATAATCGACGGTGCCGGTCAGCTTGTGCTCGTCGTTGGGCTGCCAGATGCCGGAAGCCAGCAGCGCGTTTGAATGCCAGTTGGCCGGATAAGCCGCCAGCGTATCGCTGTTATTGCGCGTTTGCTGGCCGTCGCGACGGCTGTAAACGAATATGCCGCGCAGCGTGGCATCGCCTGCCGCAGCGGTTATGCCGTTGTGCCAGCTGCGGTTGGCGGAGTCGTAGTCGGACTGATAGCCGAAATAAGTCGATTTATAGGGCGACAGGTAGTCATCTGCCGATTTCGGCAGGAAGGAGACCGCGCCGCCAATGGCGTTGTTGGCTTTTTCCGTAGAGGTCGCGCCGGATTCGATCTCTACCAGGCCGTAGAGATAAGGATCGATATAATCGCGGCCAATGCCGAAGGTGTTCAGACCTGCGCGGCTGGCGTAGCTGCGCCCGGCCGCTTCCGGCTGCGGAATGCCGTCCACCTCCAGCCCCACGCGGTTGCTTTCCAGGCCACGAATGTTGTAGCCGGTATAGCCGCCGCGATCGAAACCGCTTTTGCCCGCGCCCGATCCGCCGCTGGCACCGGTCGCGCCGATCAACGGTTCATAACGCATTACCGAGCCGAAGTCGTTAGCCCCTTTTTTTTGCATTTCCGCTGCGGTGAGGGTGGTCTGGCTGCCCGCCTCTTTTACCTGTCGGGGCGCGGTGACCACCATCTGTGGTTCGCTGTGCGTGTCGGCAACGGTCAGCTGCTCATTTGCGGCACGCGCGTCCGCCGCCTGCGCACCTGATGATAAACCGGCCGCCGCCAGTGCCGTAAACAGCACGGATCGATGGAAAATTCCCTGAGAACACTGATTCTTGTACATGCTGGTAAGCCTTTTTCTTTATTAGTATCGACTCACATCACTGCCAAAAGCGGTACTGACGCCCGCCGCGCCTGGTTATAGTCGATCCCTGACCTCAATAAATGCGAATGATAATCATATTGATTTATGTTATCAACAATCTCCATAAAGAATTCACAATCCGGGAAAAGGCAAGCAGTCGCGGGCTTGACAGCGCCTCTCACCGACCAGAAGATGGTGCTCCCCTTTTTTGCCGGACTACGCTAATGACAACGCCTGCCATCACTATTCACTACTGCTCCCAATGCAACTGGCTGCTGCGCGCGGGCTGGATGGCGCAGGAGCTGCTGCATACTTTTGGCACCGATTTAGCTTCGGTCACGCTGGTGCCGGGCACGGGCGGCATCTATCAAATTGCCGTTGACGGTCATCTGCTGTGGGATCGCAAAGTGGATGGCGGCTTTCCGGAAGTGAAAGAGCTGAAGCAGCGCGTGCGGAACTACTGTTTTCCCGAGCGGGATTTGGGTCATATAGACAGATAGCCAGCCGAATAAAGCGCCCTGCGCTAACGTTTTGACGGGCCATCCACGCGGCCCGGCTTGTTTATCCCTGCCGCTACACGGTAAACTCAGCGCCTTCCGGCGGCACGCTGCCAGCCGGCAATAATAACTACTCTTGCCTGCCCTGCCCTCATCGTCCCCGTCACGCGTTGTGCACAGGTTTTAGCCTCTCTTATTAAGACTTTTTATGACTATTGAAAACCCAACTTCCCCTGCGGCGCGCGCCGTCGGCCCGCTGCTGTTTGCCCTGGCGCTGGGCGCCTTCGCCATCGGCCTGAGCGAATTTGTGATCATGGGCCTGCTGCCGCAGGTCAGCGCAGCGATGCACGTCAGCCTGGCCGAAGGCAGCCGTTTTATCAGCTACTACGCGCTGGGCGTGGTGATCGGCGCGCCGCTGTTTTCCCTGAGCACCGCGCGCCTTAGCCGCAAGCATCAGCTGATGATTTTTATCACGCTATTTTTAGGCGGCAACGTCAGCAGCATGCTGGCGGACAGCGCCCACGCGCTGGTGATTTCCCGTTTTCTTAGCGGCCTGCCGCACGGCGCTTTTCTTGGCGTGGCGGCGCTGGCGGCCGCTTCGCTGGTGGAAGAAAACCGGCGCGGTCAGGCGGTGGGCAAAGTCATGCTCGGCCTGACGCTGGCCTCATTGCTGGGGAATCCCGCGGCGACGCTGCTGGGCGAACACCTGGACTGGCGCTGGGCCTTTGCCTGCGTGTCGCTGCTGTCGCTGGCCGATGCGCTGCTGATTTTTAAACTTTTCCCACAGCAGCATGAGGAAGCGCAAAGCTCGCCGCTGAAAGAGATCCGCGGGCTGGCGAACAGCCGCATCTGGCTGACGCTGGGCATCGCGGCTATCGGCTTTGGCGGCATGTTTGCCGTGATCAGCTATATCACGCCGATCCTGACGCTGGCCGCGCACCTCTCTACGCTCTGGCTGCCGGTGGTGCTGTTCGCTTTTGGTCTGGGCATGGTGTTGGGCAATCTGGCTGGCGGCAAGCTGGCCGACCGCAAAATCATGCTCTCTATTTTTTGTATTCTGGCCTGGAGCGTGCTGGTGCTGACCCTGTTCCCGCTGATGGTCTCTTCCGTCAGCGGCCTGCTGCTGGGGGCTTTCCTGATCGGCACCAATCTGGCGCTGTGCGCGCCGCTACAGGTGCGTCTGATGCAGGTGGCCGGAAAAGCGCAAACGCTCGCCGCGACGCTGAATCACTCCGCCTTTAATATCGCCAACGCGCTGGGTGCGTTTCTGGGTGCCTGGGTGGTGCAGCAGGGCTATCCGATGACGCAGACCGCCAGCTATGGCGCCGTTCTGCCGCTGATGGGGATGGTGATCTTTGCTTTCGCCCTGCTGAAGGAAGTGGCCGACCGTAAAAAAAGCGCGATTGGCGCCACCGATTTGATTTAAAAGATGGCGTGATCGGGTTCCCTGAATGTTTAAGTGACGTCCGCTTTGTGGGAGCGGACGTCATAAGAAAATCAAAATACAGGGTTGCTCTGGTATGGCCGTTATAATTTTTTATTGCCATCCCATTTCTTTATAGGTCTTACTATCCTGTTCAGGGATATCAGCCTGATATTTTCCCCAGCGTCGAAACGCATAATATTTTTTCATTGCTTCAAGATGAGAATCTGCATCACATGCCCACACTAATCTGTAGCCTGGCTCCAGTAATTGACGAGCAGAATTCCCCTGTGGGCCTGCAAGACAAAAAAATCCAGCCCTTCTTCATTTGTCCAAAGTTCATGTTTCATCATTTTTTTCTCAAACAAATTTTTCTCTTATCAATTGACCATCGAAATTTAGTGTAAATATTATATTCAATTGATTTTACAAAATTTTATAGCGAGAACCGAATGCAAACTTCATCCTGTCATTAATAATCCCGTTGGCCGCTTATTGATGCTTCCCAACTAAAGATACCCTATATAGCTGGCCGGATCCGCGTATCCAAAAATCCTGTAGCCGGTTGAAGTTTCAATACCAGGAAGATGAATAGCGCGAAGAATAACGTCAACTTCCGCGTGCTGCTCAACTGAATTTGTCAAAATATCAAGATAGTGGATATCCGAATAGCCACCCACGTTGAAATGGTAAAACCACTCGCCATCCACTGCAGATTCATAGCCATCGAGAGAGGTCGTTTTCCATAAAGGAGGCGATGTCATGTTCACCATTGCCAGACGGATTTCATTCCATTTTGTATCATTCATGCAGCTATAAAGCATTTAAACCTCCAGGCACCAGCTTCCTACAGATTACTATACTACGCGGTTAGCAACGCCCTGGCTCTAAGTGGACAGGCGCCAGGCGCTCCCCGTATGCTACGAGCGAAAAGCGCACATTTAGAAGCATTTAATGAAGATTTGTGATTCCATACATAGTTAACATAGGATTATAAAGAGCAAATTTCTTTGGATCTGAATAATTGGGGTTAGGTAACTTTTATTTTGTTTAATTTACTGCCATTTGGTTGAATAGTTATCAGTTTGCGGCAAGGAGAAGCCAGGTGAACAATCGGATACAATGGCCAGATCCCTTCGATGACTCTCTGGCGGGAGGGATGGTCTATCGCAAGTTTTTATATTGCGGGCAACTCTACGGGATCGGCTTTCAAGAATTGCCGACGCTGGCAGATTTAGAAGCAAAACATATAAAGTTGAATCATGCGTTCCCACAGTTTCGTTTCCCACAGAACAATAGTGTCTGGGCAGTACTATTTGACACTATTGACCCGGTAACAGACTCACCTTTAGGTTTTAAGCATGTTAAGTTTGACGGATTAGCGGGTGGGCGTGTGCTCCAAAACGTTGCAAGTATAATTTATGACCATTATAATATTTGCGATGCAGGTGCATATGTTTTCAGCGCCGCGGAAGATAGAGAGCATGAGCGAGGCACTGATCTTTCAGTAATTTATTCGCGAGCACTCGGTCTTCAGGGGCACCGTACAAGCAGGCTGTTCAGCCCGTTTATCGGTTGGAACGCATATACCGATATAGACGCAGGAGGAAGAAGTTATGTCGTCACAACTCAAAGTTACCAGCCTTAACAACGCCGCAGTGGAACGCCTTACTCTTGAAATGGGCAAACGTCTGCAGGCAGCAGCAGGTCGAGATGTGAGAGAGAAGCTTGCTTCCGGCGAGATTAAAATTGTCAATGGTCGCTATGTGGCATCCAGTGATAGTAGCCTTCGCGTTAAACGTTCCTCAGTCTTTGGCGGGGGGGACGCCCAAAGAAGCAGGGGATGTATAGCGCATAAAAGAGCCCCGAAAGGGGCTTTTTTATGCGCTCTATTCCAACCTGTACTTATCTTTTTCAAAAAAATTCTGCGCACTTAGTTAGCCATTTGGCTCATCAGTTATTTGTACTTTGCCGGTTACTATATATTTGTAAGCAATGCCTGCTTCTGACAAAGATCGGACGCTTATCTGGCGCAGATAGCAGCCGGACAGCAGTAATGCGTGGCGATGCAGCTACCGGTGAGGCGGTTTGATGACCAGACCACAGCGCTTGTTCCGGAGATAGTCGGACAGGTGTTCAACATTATGCGCGGTCTGGCGCAGGAAGATGTCACGATAAAGTGGCGCGATATGGCTGATATTATCTGGTTGATGGATTGGGCGCAGATTCTGGAAAAAGCGATGCCTGACAACTTTTTCAGACACTTCAGCATTTCGGTAAGCATCGTTTCCTGAGCGATTATCAGGGCATTAACTCAGCCGTTGCAAAGCCAGCCGCAAGAGTGGATCGGCAGCCTGCCAGACGGCGGGCTGCCTTGCATATCAGGGAATAAGTTTACTGCTGCGCATGGCTTCCAGATGCTCGATCAACACGTCATCGGAGCGCCTGATCATGGCGTCAAATCCTTCCCGGCGCGCTTTGGTGACGTCAAATATGGCATCTTTCTGCACATGGAAGATGAAATCACCAAATCCGCCCAGCGCCAGCTTATCGATATTCTTCTCCTTCAGCTGCGCCTTATCGGCGATGGATGACCAGAGAGGCTTAAGCCCGCTGAGACGTTCGCTAAGCGAGACAGGCTGCGCCTCGCCGACCGGCACACCGAACCAGTCAGCCAGTTTTGGCCAGACATGACACCAGCGAAACACGTCGCCATTGGTGATATTGAACGCGCCGAATTTGGCGTTTTCGGCAGCCCAGATAGCGCTTTGCCCCAGAATGCGGCTGTCGGTGATATTCACCAGCGTATTGCGATAGGCGTCATCCGGGCCGGGGAAATGCAGAGCGGTTCCCGTTTCGCGGCAAATCGTCCCGTACACGCCGATCAGATTTCCCAGGTTCATGGGCGATCCGAATGAGTGGCCGATAACAATATCCGGGCGCAGCGCAGTCCAGCCGATACCTTCCTCGCCAATCTTCTTCGCATAGTCTTCATGCCGGAAATAGAGGTTAGGCGGAAAATGCCGGCTGTCCTCTTCCCGTGCCGGGGTGCGGTAAACGCCCAGATGAGCGCCATAAACCTTGCCGCCCTGAATAAAGATAATATGCTGCAACGCATTGCCTGACGAGCGCACTGCGCCGATCAGGTTTTCAAACATCAGCGCATTAATATCCGCTTCCACGCCCGGATTAGGATCCTGGCGCAACGCCGCGTAAAAGATATGCGTCACCGTTTCAAACGCTTCGCGGTGTTGTTTAAGATCCTCTGAAGAGGTCAGGTCGGCGCTGATATGAGGAGAAGAATGAGGGCTGTGCGGCGAACGCCCAAGAGTCGTGATTTGCCAGCCCGCTTTATGGAAGGAATCATGAGCGGCAAAGCCCACTACGCCGCTTGCACCGACCAGCAATACGTGCTTGTTATTCATACAGTTCTCCGCTTGGTTTCAGATAACAAAATGTAGCTGCGTTTTTCGGGCGCAGCAGGCCCAGGCAGAAAATTGAGCGGATCGTCTTTTCCTCGTCCCGGACGCATCATTCAGGCCAAAAGCCGACAGCTTTTCTGCAAAAAATCGGGCGATACAGCCCTTCTCTTCCGAAAAACGACCCTGATTTTTATCAAAAATTTATTATGCTCTCGGCCTCTGGCCCTGCCGGTACCCGGCAGCAGCATACAAAGGGTTTACCGCTGCCGGAAAACGGCGCCGTGCCCGAACGCTGTTATTAAAAAGTGATCTATATAACAGAATGAGTCAAACAATGATGAACAGGCGCAGGGCCACAGAAACGTTTCTCTCTGTACACGTTTACAGCACAGAATTTTCCGGCCTGCCGCCTACGCCCCTATCAACTTCTGGCGCGTGACACAGGTGCCATTCCCGCTTTTTTGCCTCCATCATTTGCTGCCGTTCTCGTTGCAGACCCTGACTCGCCCCGATGATCCACTATACTGACCATTGCTGGTGTAATTTACCTACGAATCTGAGCACGGTTAGTTCCCAAATACCCACCCTACCCACGACCATCAGGAGAACAACATGCAAAAGAGTAAAACCCTGAAAATGCTGCTGGCCGTATCGGCAGCGGCCGCTATGTTCAACACTGTCGGCGTGCAGGCCCAGACGCCAACGAGCGCCGCGCAGAATGTCGCCGCGGGCCAGGCAGGATCGAGCGCCAAACTCAGTGCCGGCGACGAAAAAGCGGTGAAAGACATGGCGCAGGCCAATATCAATGAAATCGCCGCTGCCAAGCTCGCGCTGAGCAAGGCCCAAAGCAGCGATGTCAAAGCATTCGCTCAGCAGATGGTCGAAGATCACGGCGCCGCCTTGACCAAAGTACAGGCCGTCGCCCAGCAAAAGGGCGTGACGCTGCCGACTGAGCCGGACGCCAGCCACAAGGCCATAGCCGCCAAACTGGAAAAGCAGAGCGGCAACGCATTTGACAAGATGTATATGGAAAACGCCGGCACTAAAGACCACAAGATGGTGCTGGCGAAGCTAAAAAGTGACGCCATGCAGATTAAGGATGCGGATGTGAAGGCCCTGGCCGACGCGCATACGCCGGTTGTTGAGCAGCACCTGAAGTCTGCCCAGCAGATGTCGATGTCGGCAGGTAAGTAAACAGGTTGTTCAGTGGGCGACTGCCCTTCGAGCAGGCACGGGCCTTGTTCAACATATCGCTGAAAGGCACGGAGGCATCATTGTTGCTGGTGCCGCAGAACGGGCGGCATCTTTACTCTAAGCGTGCCGTTCAATGCTTGCACCTGCGTGGTCGCAAACGGACGTTCACTGCATGTGTTAATACCAGACAGCTGTTCGACAGGATATACGGAATCATGGCGAAGGAACGCTTCTGGCTCCCAACGGACATCACTAAAATATGCGCTCAGGACAGCAATTATTATCCTGGCGCAGCTTCCCCCGACTAGCCTGGAAGCAGTAAATACAGCCGGGATCGGCTCATATTACTGCCTGTCACCATAACTCCGTATAAGCAGTTACAAAAGGCGCCCTCTTTTATCACAAAACCGCCCTGGACGTAGAGCTGCTTTCAGGCAAGCGTGTGGTTTTTCATATTTGACGCTACCAACGTATTTTGCGGCCGGCCTTTCGTGGGAAAAATATGCAAAAGCCGCTGTAAATCTATTGAGTATTTATATTTACTGCGTCGCCATTTGCTTAGGTTCACGGCTGTGGCCTGCCATGCCGACGCCTTGTAATGCCCGAAAAGCCAAAGCAGCGCAAAATTGCCATAAAAAAGGATTAGCCCGGTGACGACAAAACAGATCGCGTCCGCAAGTGCTCCGAATGTGATTGAATAATCTACTGACGTTATAAAACCTGCCAGCGCGGAAGTAATGAGCCCCCAGCCAGCGACTGATCCGGAGGTTGCACCGGTGCTTAACTGTTCTGTCATATAAAAACATTAAATAAAAAAGGCCCACCGAAGTAAGCCTGCAATATATACGTGGAAAGCTTTCCTTTTATAAAAAAATAGCCATTCTAACCAGCATTAAAAAGGCCGCACCTGGCGGCCATATAATATAATATTTAAAGTGAAATTTTTTATATAAATTACGTTTATTTCTTAATCAAGATCGAAAAAATAAAATAAATAAATTTAACCACACCAATATAGCAAATCATCATTATACTGAAGCGTGATATTTCTTCAGGGAATGCATACCAATTAGTAAACATTACCTTTGCACCACTCAATAGCGATGATGCCAGAAGCACCCCAAAAAAAATAGCGAGGCAGTAAATCAATTTCTCTTTCACTTTAAGCGTCCTTAAAAGGAACAAGAGTCGCCAGAACAATTTGAATTGTTTGAACCGGAACCACCGCCTCCGCCGTTGCCGCTATTCTTGAAACATCCACCAGAGATAACGCCACCAGCCAGCCCTACGGCTATACCAGCCAAACCGCCCAATGATCCGGCTATCATTCCTCCAATTATCAACCTAAATATATGCCCCACCATTTGCTTCTTGATAAGGCATAAACAGGTTTACTCTTTTGTCAGGGATTCGTCAATCTATGTAACCATTTGCCTAAAACTATAATAAAAAACAATATATACAGGCAGTTATATATTTAATAAAAATAAATTAAGAACTTTTTGGAGCGGCAATTAAATAAAAAAACAAAAAAGGTTGAACACCATCACAAATTAAAAGAGTAATATTAAAAGTGGGCTGAAGCATCACAGTGATAATTGTATGCCGCGTTTGCCACAGGGCTAACAGCAAAAAACCCCGCCGTGGCGAGGTTTGCAATTCGTAAGTGGCGTATGCACAGAAATCCTACTTTGGAGAGATACTATGCCAATTTCGGACAAAATCAATCCCTCTTTTGATTATTGTTATAAGATCCTTCAATTTCCTTTATCTGCTATGGAAACCAGTAAATGAATTCTGTTTAAAATGCATGTTGCAGGAGTAAATCAACAGTTGGTGTAAACAAGGAGAGTAACAATGGCATGGGTTTATGAAGTGATGACTAAATCTTTTTACCTGAATGGTAAGTTCCAGTTTAAGGCTATGTACGCTGGTGCGCGGGGGTATAAAGATGATGTAGCATTTGAATGCGTTAAATTTAAAGGCCCTCTGCCTCGAGGAAAATACCATATTGGGCGAATGCAAGCCACGCATCCAAAAGCGGGGAAACATGTCATACGTTTAACTCCTCATCCAGGGAATAGCATGTGTGACCGGGATGGTTTCCTTATTCATGGTGATAATGGTAAAGGGACAGCATCTAACGGTTGTATTGTTACCAGGTTATATGACAGGAAAAAGATTGCTGAAAGTCATGATCAGGAGTTAATTGTGAAATGATAAAAAACTCCGCTCTTTTTACCTTTATTATCTGTGCTAATGCATCTGCGGGCGTAACACCTGAATCATGCCTTGATATTAACAGAAGCGTCGGGGTAAGTATGACCGATGCTCTTGTTGCAGATTTAGATATCAAAGAAAGTGACATTTTAGTTGATAAAACAAAGTTGTCACTCCTGAGTACTAACAATGTAACGCCTGAGCTTGCTGAAACTCTGGCAAGAAAGAACTATAGTACAGAATCAACACATTTTTTTTCGCTCGATAAAGGAAAACAAATGTTTATGGAAAGTAATGCTAAAAATATAATTGTAAAGTATGATTATATTAACCACAAAAATAAACACATTGTCACTTTAGCTTCGCTATTAATTAATGATGACGAGTGCTCTGTCAATTTTAATGGTTATATTATTGTCAAGCGCGAGTTTTGATCATTGCCCCTGCGTATTGGCGCAGGGGCTTTTTACCATTAACGCGTCACATTTCTGAACTGTGCGTCAGCATAGCTTTCTTTGATCTCACATTTCGCCACCAGCTTTTCAAAAAAGGCTTTCCGTTGCGTGGCCAGGACGATTGGTTCAGCTCTGATACCAGCATTTGAGCACCAGGCGGTTGTGGCCGCCGAACGGCAATACGCCTCAAACGCCAGCTTCGACAGCACGACCAGGCATTTACCCAGCTGGCTGCCTGCGGCTTAACAACCAGCAAAACCTCACCATGCAACGCTTTCAGGCCGCTATAAACAAGACGCGCCCGCACCACGCCGCCATGCCTGCTCCGCCAGGGTATCGCTAAAGATTTGCGCTCAAATGCCGATAGCTTTTTCAGGCTTCTGAAAGCCTTTTTTACCCTTTGGGCAGTCATATTAATCAGGAGAGCAAGATGGATGTATCACAAATTGCATCACTGGCTACCGGCCTTGATAACATGGAACTCGGTAACAAAGTAAGCACGCTCGTACTAAAGAAAGCCCTGGATAATCAGCAGTCTGTGGCGGCCGGGATCATTGATTCCATCCCTCAGTTACCTGCCAACCCCGCAGTCGGTCGCAACATCAATACCACCGCCTGATTAGCGGCAACAATCCTGAGCACGACGTAAAAAAAATCCGGAAACAGGACGTTTCCGGATTTCTGCACCACTACAGCATCATTAACCGATCGGCATCAGCTACCGCACCGGCTTGTTTTATACGCTGTCCTGCACGGGTGCTTTCACGCGCAGCGCCATAAAGATGGTCATGGTCGCCAGCAATAACAGCAGCGCGCTACCCATAAACACGCCTTTAGCGCCGGTAACGTTAAAGATCATACCGCCGGCCGCTGCGCCGATAGTGATAGCCAGCTGAATAGCCGCCACCAGCAAACCGCCGCCGCTTTCCGCCTCTTCCGGCATGGTGCGGGTGATCCACGTTGACCAGGCAACCGGCACGGCGCCAAACGCCATGCCCCACAGCGCGACCAGCAGCGCGTCCATCACCGGCGCGGAACCTAATCCCACCAGCGCCACGCCCATCAGCCCCATCGCCAGCGGCATGCCGATCAGCGTCAGATGCAGATTACGCTCCAGCAGCAGGCCCGCCAGCAGCGTACCGGCGAAGTTCGCCACGCCAAAGCCCAGCAGAATAGCGGAAAGCCCGTTGACGTCCACGCCGGTTACGCTCTCCAGGAAAGGTCGCAGATAGGTAAAGAAGGCGAAATGGCCGGAGAAAACCAGAATAATCGCCAGCAGCGCGGTCTGCATGCCCGGACGCTTAATCAACGACAGGATCGAGCTGTTTTTAGCCAGCGGATTAGGCGGCATTTTTGGCAATGCCGCCAGCTGCCAGCCCAGCGCCAGCACGCCGATGGCCGCCGCAGCGACAAACACGTTACGCCAGCCGATCAGATGACCGAAATAGCTGCCCATCGGCGCCGCAACGATGGTGGCAACCGACACGCCGCTAAAAACAATGGAGAGCGCGCGCGGGATCATCGCTTCCGGCACCAGCCGCATAGCGGTTGCCGCCGCCAGCGTCCAGAAGCCGCCGATGGCAATACCTAAAATCACTCGTCCCGCCAGAATAAAGGTCAGGTTCGGCGCGAAGGCGACCAGCAGGTTAGAAACGATCAGCATTACGGAAAACAGCAACATCACGCCACGGCGATCCAGCTTGCTGGTCAGGGAAGCGCTGAAGAAACTGGTTACCAACGCGAAAATGGCCGTCACGGTCACCGCCTGGCCGGTCATGCCTTCCGTCACGCCCAGGCTGGCCGCCATCGGCGTTAACAGGCTGGCGGGCAGGAACTCGGCGGTTACCAGGCCAAATACGCCCAGCGCCATAGAGAACACGGCTCCCCACTGAGGCTTTATTGGTGTTGTCATAGAAAATCTCTTTAATCGTTCGATGGCAGCAAGATTAAAGCGCTGGTGTCGGATGGTCTATGATGTAAAATCCGTCATTATTGATTAATCGTCCGGGAAGCGCTGCCATGACCACAGAAGGCCACGATCTCACCAGCGAGCTGCTCTACGGGATGCGCCTGCTGGGGCTACAGTATCGGCGTATCGAACTCGCCGCGCCGTTTGGCGTTGGCTTTGTTAAAGCGCCGGGCCGCGCGCAGTTCCACTTCGTCAGCCGCGGCCCGGTGCTGCTGCGGACGCAGAACGGCCAGCTGCGCACCCTGAATACGGGCGATGCGCTGCTGCTGCCGCACGGCAGCGATCATGTGCTGCTCTCCTCGCCCGATGTGGCCTGCAAGGACATTCGCGCCTTCAATACCACGCCGGTTTGCGGCAACGTCTGCTGCATTAAAGACTGCGCGTCCACCGAAGAAACCACGCTGATATTCAGCGGCTGTATGGAGTTCGACCTGGGCGGTATGCAGATGCTGATCGGCTCGATGCCGGAAGTGCTGCTGGCGGATACGCTGATCCATAAATATCCGGAAGTGCAGCCGATGCTGGAAGCCATGGAGCGGGAATCACTGGGCAAAAGGGCGGGCTATGCGGGCATCCTGGCGCGGCTGGCGGATGTGGTCGCAGCGTTTATCGTACGCGGCTGGGTGGAATCGGGCTGTGGCGCGGCGGGCGGCTGGCTGGAGGCGCTGCGCGATCCTAAGTTAGGCAAAGCGCTGGTGGCGCTGCACCGCGATCCCGGCAAAAACTGGACGGTAGCGCAGCTGGCGGCGGAGATGGGCAGCTCGCGCTCGGTCTTTGCCGAGCGCTTTCTGGCGGTCACCGGCATGACGCCGGTGCGCTATCTGACCAATTTGCGTATGCAGCTGGCGGCGCAGTGGATTGGCCGCGACGGCGAAGCGATAGAGAGCGTTGCCTGGCGGCTGGGCTACGGCTCGCTGGCCGCTTTCAGCCGGGCGTTTAAGCGCACCACCGGCACCACGCCGGGCACCCTGCGGGCGGAAGAGAGCCGAAGAGCGGAGCAGCAGGCCTGACGGCCTGCAAGCGGCTCCTTTCTGCATAACGCAGAGGGACTACAAAAAACAGGAGGCGTACCCTATCCATCACGCTGTCGCCCAGGTTTTTAACCGACGGCTGCATACTGTCTTTTGGCGAGCGGGTCAGGCCGCGTCCGGTCAGCGAAGGGCGGATTTGCTCAACCGCCACCGCCTTATCGTGCGGCATATCAGCGCGCCAGAAGCCCGAAGGGAGTGAATGAACAACTGCTGAGATTTATACGTCAAGAGCTTTAACACCGTAGGCGGCACTCATCGGCAGCTTTGTTCTTCCCTGTCCTCTCCAACATCCTCTTTACCCTTACCGCAATTCTTTACACTTTTCCCTGCCGTTTAATGCGTTTTAGCGCCATAACCGCACTTTTCAGCAGGCCCGGCACGGCGCTTTGAGGTATCATTTATTTAACAATGTACCTTCTGATTCATAACAATGACGCTATTGACCTCTGCTCAACCCGTTTTTGACGGCCATAACGATCTTCTGCTGCGCCTGTGGATGCAGGAAACAGGCGATGCCGTGGCGGATTTTCTGCACGGCACGATGCACGGTCACCTGGATATGCCGCGAATGCGCCGGGGCAGCTTTGCCGGCGGCCTGTTTGCGGTGTTTGTGCCGCCGGCGCAGTACGTGAAGCAAAGCAAGACGGGCTGGCAGGAAGAGGATCACGATCCGCTGGCGATTACCGAAGCGCAGATCGCCTTGCTGCATCAGATTGCCGATCGCTCCGCCGGTCAGGCCCGTATCTGCCGCAGCGCGGAGGATATTGAGCGCTGTATCGCGCAGGGCGTGCTGGCGATGGTGCTGCATATCGAGGGCGCAGAGGCGCTGGATGACGAGTGCAGCCAGCTTGACCGCTGGGTTGCCGCCGGGTTGCGCAGCGTCGGCCCGCTGTGGAATCTGCAAAATCGCTTCGGCACCGGCGTGACCGGCGGTTTTCCCGGCTCGCCGGACAGCGGCGACGGGCTGACGCCTGTCGGGATCAATCTGCTGCGCGTGCTTAATCAGAAAAAGCTGCTGATCGATTTGTCGCATATGAATGAGAAATCTTTCTGGCAGGTGGCGGAGGTCAGCGATGCGCCACTGGTCGCCACCCATTCCAACGTTCATGCGCTTTGCCCGCAGCCGCGTAATTTAACCGACGCTCAGCTGGCCGCAATTGCGCAGAGCGACGGCTTTGTCGGCGTCAACTTTGGCAATGCGTTTCTGCGCGCCGACGGCAAGCGCGACAGCGATACGCCGCTGGCGCAGATTGTGCAGCATCTTGATGCGCTGTTGGAAAAGCTGGGCGAAGATCGCGTCGGCTTCGGTTCTGACTTTGACGGCATCAGCGTGCCGGACGAACTGGGCGACGCGGCCGGACTGCCGAAGCTGGTCGATTTAATGCAGCAGGCGGGCTATTCGCCCGAACTGATCGATAAGATTTGCTGGCGTAACTGGCTACGTGTGCTGAAGAAAACCTGGGGAGAATAACGCTCCCCCGTTAATCCCTGCGGCTTACAGGGTTGATATCACTGTGACACAGGTGCAACATTTGCGCCGCCGCAGGGCGATATTTGACAATAAGCTGTTTACCTGCCGAACTTAACGGGCAGATTTTTCCCTTAACACCATGAGGAGCTCCGCTATGTGGACTAAACCAACGTTTGTTGATTTACGCTTAGGCCTGGAAGTGACGCTGTACATCTCCAACCGCTAAGCCCTTATGCCCACTCAGGTGGGCATTTCCTCTCTTTTTTTCTGGTCTACACATGCAAATTAACGTTCTTGGCTCTGCGGCCGGCGGCGGTTTTCCCCAGTGGAACTGCAACTGCCGAAACTGTCAGGGCGTGCGTAACGGCACGCTGAAAACCTCGGCGCGTACGCAATCTTCCATCGCCATCAGCGACGACGGCGTCGATTTTGTGCTGTGCAACGCCTCGCCGGATATCGCTCATCAGATCGCCGCCACGCCCGCGCTGAATAAGAAAGACGTCCTGCGCGGCACCGCTATCGGCTCGATTATCCTGACCGACAGTCAGATCGATCACACCACCGGCCTGCTGAGCCTGCGCGAGGGCTGTCCGCATCAGGTCTGGTGCACGCCGGAAGTGCACGACGATCTCACCACCGGTTTCCCCATCTTTACCATGCTTTCGCACTGGAACGGCGGCCTGGTGCATCACGCGATTCAGCCCGGCGAACCTTTCTCCGTGGCGGTCTGTCCGGCGCTGCGGTTTATCGCCATCCCGCTGCTCAGCAACGCGCCGCCCTATTCGCAGTATCGCGGCAGACCGCTGCCCGGCCACAATGTC
Source organism: Erwinia sp. TECH1 (assembly GCF_054057575.1). NCBI lineage: Bacteria > Pseudomonadati > Pseudomonadota > Gammaproteobacteria > Enterobacterales > Erwiniaceae > Erwinia > Erwinia sp. TECH1. The sequence continues at coordinate 4,031,746 of NZ_JBSRZK010000001.1, forward strand.
GCGCTGTTTATTGAAGATACCCGCAGCGGAAAAACGCTGATGTATGCGCCCGGTCTGGGCGAGCCGGACAGCGAGCTATTGGGCTGGTTGCAAAAAGCCGACTGCCTGCTGATCGACGGCACGCTGTGGCAGGATAACGAGCTGGCGACAACCGGCGTGGGCCGCAATACCGGTAAGGATATGGGTCATCTGGCGCTGGCCGAAGAGCAGGGCCTGATAGCGCTGCTGGCTTCGCTGCCCGCCGAGCGCAAAATCCTTATTCATATCAACAATACCAACCCAATCCTGGATGAAGAGTCGGCTGAACGTCAGGCGCTGACGCAGCACGGCATCGAAGTCAGCTGGGACGGTATGCGTATCGACCTGTGAGAAAATCATGCAACAGACTCCCATGACGCGCGAAGCGTTCGAGCAGGCGCTACGCGCCAAAGGCGCTTATTACCATATCCATCATCCTTACCATATCGCCATGCACAACGGCCAGGCGACGCGTGAGCAGATCCAGGGTTGGGTAGCGAACCGTTTTTACTACCAGACCAGTATTCCGCTGAAGGACGCCGCCATTATGGCGAACTGCCCGGATCCGCAGACGCGCCGCAAGTGGGTACAGCGTATTCTGGATCACGACGGTCATCAGGGCAGCGAAGGCGGGATTGAAGCCTGGCTGCGCCTGGGCGAAGCGGTCGGCCTCAAGCGCGAGACGCTGCTGTCGGAAGAGATGGTGCTGCCCGGCGTGCGTTTCGCCGTGGATGCTTACGTTAACTTCGCCCGCCGCGCGGTATGGCAGGAAGCGGCCTGTAGCTCGCTGACCGAGCTGTTTGCGCCGGAAATCCACCAGTCGCGCCTGGACAGCTGGCCACAGCACTATAAGTGGATCGAAGCCGAAGGCTACGGCTATTTTCGTGGCCGCCTGAGCCAGGCTAACCGCGACGTTGAGCACGGGCTGGCGCTGGCGCTGGACTACTTCACCACGGCCGAACAGCAGCAGCGTATGCTGTCTATTTTGCAGTTCAAGCTGGATATTCTGTGGAGTATGCTGGACGCTATGACCCTGGCCTACGCGCTGCATCGTCCGCCTTACCATACCGTGACCGACCAGCCCGTCTGGCATAAAGAGAGATTGCTGTAATGACCCTTAACGACCAGCAGATACCTGCGTTTCGCCGTGGCTACCGCCTGCAGTGGGAGCCGACGCAGGATTGCCACGTGATCCTGTATCCGGAAGGCATGGCGAAGCTGAACGAGAGCGCCACCGCGATTTTGCAGCTGGTGGACGGTAAACGCCCGCTTGCCGCGCTGATTGCCGAACTGAACGCTCGTTTTCCCGATGCGGGCGGCGTGGATGAGGACGTCAAAGCGTTCTTTATGCAGGCCGTCGAACAGAAGTGGATAATTTTCCGTGAACTCGCTTAAGCCTAATCCGCCGCTCTGGCTGCTGGCGGAGCTGACCTATCGCTGTCCGTTGCAGTGCCCCTACTGCTCAAACCCGCTGGATTTCGCCCGGCAGGAGCAGGAGCTGACCACGGCGCAATGGATAGAAGTTTTTAAACAGGCCCGCCAGATGGGCGCCGTCCAGCTGGGCTTTTCCGGCGGCGAGCCGCTGGTGCGTAAAGATCTGCCCGAGCTGATCCGTGCCGCGCGGGATCTGGGTTTTTACACCAACCTGATCACCTCCGGCATTGGCCTGACCGAGAAAAAGATCGACGCCTTTGCCGAAGCGGGTCTCGATCATATCCAGATCAGCTTCCAGGCAAGCGACGAGACGCTGAACGCGGCGCTGGCGGGATCGCAAAAAGCCTTCCAGCAAAAGCTGGCGATGGCGAAAGCGGTCAAGGCGCACGGCTACCCGATGGTGCTGAACTTTGTGCTGCATCGCCATAACATCGACCAGATCGATCGCATTATTGAACTGGCGATCGAGCTGGAGGCCGACGACGTCGAGCTGGCAACCTGCCAGTTTTACGGCTGGGCGCAGCTGAACCGCGAGGGCCTGCTGCCTACCCGCGAGCAGATCGCCAGCGCCGAAGCCGTGGTGCAGCGCTACCGCGAAAAAATGAAGGACAACAGCAACTTCGCTAACCTGCTGTTCGTGACGCCCGACTACTATGAAGAGCGGCCAAAAGGCTGTATGGGCGGCTGGGGCGCGATTTTCCTGAGCGTGACGCCGGAAGGCATGGCGCTGCCGTGCCACAGCGCGCGCCAGCTGCCGATCGCCTTCCCATCGGTGCTGGAGCATACGCTCCAGGAAATCTGGTACGACTCGTTCGGCTTTAACAAATATCGCGGCTTCGACTGGATGCCGGAACCCTGCCGCTCGTGCTCTGAAAAAGAGAAGGATTTCGGCGGCTGCCGCTGTCAGGCCTTTATGCTGACCGGCAACGCGGACAATGCCGATCCCGTCTGCGCCAAATCGCCGCATCATGGCCAGATCCTTGAGGCGCGTGAGCAGGCCAACTGCAGCAATATCCAAATCAGCCAGCTGCAGTTCCGCAACCGCACCAATTCACAGCTGATCTTTAAAACCGAAGCGTGAACGGTCATTCCTCTTCCCGCGTAGCAAACGGCCTGCGGATCACGCTGATCCACGAGCCGGAAGCCGCGCGGGCGGCGGCGCTGTTCCGGCTTTCCGCCGGTAGCCTTGACGAACCCGCACGCTGGCCGGGCCTGGCGCATCTGCTGGAGCATGTGCTGTTCGCCGGCAGCGCCGGTTATCAGCAGGAGCAGCGGCTGATGGCCTGGGCGCCCGCCCACGGCGCGCGGCTTAACGCCACCACTCAGGCACATTTCACCGCCTGGTTTGTGGAGATCGCTCCCGAGCGGCTGGGGCAGGCGCTGTGCAGGCTGTCTGATATGCTGGCGCGCCCGCTGCTGGCTACCGAGGCGATTACCGCAGAAGCGGCCGCGATCGAGGCGGAGTATCGGATGCTGCAAAGCCATGGCCCGACGCTGTGCGAGGCGGCGCTGAGCCAGGCCTTCGCCGCGCCCCATCCCCTGCACGATTTTCACGTCGGCAGCCAGCGCCATTTCGGCGACGACGCGGTCGCGCTCCAGCAGGCGCTGCGGGACTGGCATCAATGCTGGTTCCATACCGGCAATCTGGAACTCTGGCTGAGCGGCCCGCAGCCGCTGCAGGAGCTGGAAGCCATGGCCGAAGAGGCTGCGGCGGCTTTTGCTCGCGCAGAAACCTTGCCTGCCGCGCCGCCGCTGTTACGGCTGGCCCCACAGCGGGCTTTTGCGCTGCAAAGCGCCGCAGCGCAGCATCTCCAGCTGAGTTTTCTCCTCAACGACCCGCAGCCCGCCAGCCTGACGCTGCTGCGCGAGCTGCTGACCGACAAAGCGTCAGGCAGTTTGCTGGCGACGCTGCGCGAACAGGGGCTGTGCGACGATATTTCGCTGCTGGAGCCTTACCGCAGCGCGCGGCAGTCGGTAGCCAGCGTGCGCTTTCAGCTGAGCGGCCTTCAGCTGGCGCAGTGCGCCCGTATAGAAGCGCTGTTCCGCCGCTGGCTGGCGCAGCTTTCTGGCCTGACGCAGCAGCAGCGGGCGCACTATGCCAGCCTCACGCAGCGGCGTTTCAGCCAGCTTTCTCCTCTCGACCAGCTACGCGATCTGGCGCTGGGTTTTCCGCCTGCGCAGTCGACCACGCCGCTACCCCTGCCGCAAAGCCTCAGCCGGCTGTGGGTATCGCCTGCGGTCAGCGCGCCGTCCGTCCGCGCGCAGGGCTTTACGCTACGGCTGGCGGCTATCGACTGGCCGCAGGCGGAGCCGGAGCCGGAAACGCCGCCCGCCCTGCATTTCTATTCGCCAGCCTCCACGCCCGTCACGCCCGCGTTACCGGTAGCGAAAAGCACGCTGGCGTTGGTTGCCGCGCCGGTCGAACCAACGCTGCTGCTTAGCGTCCAGCCTGGCCTTCTGCCAGATCGACGTAGCGCCGCGCTGATCGAGGCCGCGCTTCAGCCCGCGATGGGCGATGCGCTGCACGGCGGCGGCGAGCTGGCCTTTTCCCGCCAGCACGGTCTGTGGCAGCTGCGGCTCAGCGGTCAAGATGCATTACTGGCCGCTACGCTGGATCGGGCAATACAGGCGCTGACGGATCCGCCAGCCGCCACCCAGGCTTTTGGCGAACGGCTTTTTTATCAGGCGCAGCAGGCTGACGATATCGCCATCCGCTGTCTGCTGGCGCACCTGCCCGATTTGCTGAACAGCACGTCAGCGGATGCGCTGTCGGCGCTACGCTGGCAGGCCACGCTTTACGGCGGCGCGGCCAACAGCGCAGCAGGCCTGGCGCGGCTGCTGACCAAACTGCCGGGCGCGGTCGAACCGACGCAGTCACCGCCGCACGTTTTCCCCACGCAGCCGCACTATTCCTGCCCGACGGCAAGCCGTGATGCGGCGGTGCTGGTGTTCTGCCCGCTCGCCGAGGCCAGCGCGGTCTGCTTTGCCAGCTGGCAGCTGCTCGCCACGCTGTTTGAGCCGCGCTTTTTTCAACGGCTGCGGGTCGAGGCCAACGTCGGCTACGTAGTCAGCTGCCGTTTTCATCAGACCGCCGGACAGGCCGGCCTGCTGTTTGCGCTGCAATCACCTGCTTTAAGCACGGCAGAACTGTTCGGGCATATCGATCGGTTTATCGCCGATATGGCGGCAACGGTAGATAGCCAGACCACCGAAACGCTTGCCGCCAGCTGGCTGTCATTGCTGCCTTCCCTGCCCGAAAGCATGCCGAAAAACCGCGAGCACGTTACCGCTCACTGGCTCTATCAGCAGCTTAACCTGCCGTTCAGCTTTGTCCGGCCCTCGCCCGATCGGCTACGTCAGGCTTATCGACAGCTGACCGCCAGTTGCGCCCGCTGGTGGCGGCTGAGCAACAGCGCCTAAAGCAAATTTTTTGCCAGGCGCTCACGCTAATCGATTCAGCTTATATTTTATTCACCGTCTGACGCCCGCGCGCCATAAAGTTTCCCTGCGTGACTACCGATAAGCCTTTATCGACTCCCCTTTCCGAGTACGCAGTATGCTAAAAAATATTAAAGTTGTGACCAGCATCGTTATCATGTTGGTTATTTTCAGCGGGCTGCTGCTGGTTTCCAGCGCGCTCTCATTTAACGCTATTAGCCAGGACAAAGAGAATTTCAACCACGCCAGCGTGCTGACGCAGCAGCAGAACCAGCTCAGCGACACCTGGCAGACGCTGCTTGAAACGCGCGTCACCATTAACCGTGCCGCTATCCGTATTCTGAAAAAGCAAACCGATCCGGCCACGCTGGCGGCCATCGACAAGCTGCTGACCAACGCCACTGCCCTGCTTAACGAGGCGCAGGCGCACTTTGAACGTTATCAGCGTGCGCCTGCGCAGCCCGGACAAAGCAGCGAGATAACGGCCAGCGTGGCCAGCAGCTATCAGCAGCTGCATGACACCATGAAGCAGTCTGTCCAGTTTCTCGGCGCGAATAACTACGAGGCTTACGGCAATCTGGATGCGCAGCAGGCGCAGGACGGCCTGAAAGCCAGCTATAACCAGTGGCGCGAACAGAACGCGAAGCTGCTGGCGACGGGCATTGAGGTCAATCAGCAGGGCTTTACGAATATGATGTGGACGCTGGCGGCAGTGATCCTGCTGCTGCTGGTGCTGGTGCTGGTCATCTGGAAAGTGATTAAGGAAGTGCTACTGCGGCCGCTGAAGCAGGTTGAGGAGCATATTCAGCACATTGCCGAAGGCGAGCTGACCCGCACGCTGACGGTGGAAGGCCGCAGCGAAATAGCCAGGCTGGCCGCCCATCTTTCCGCCATGCAGCAGGCGCTGACCGTTACCGTCAGCCACGTGCGGGAAAGCTCTGACGCCATCTACACCGGCGCGAGCGAAATTTCGATGGGCAACAACGATCTCTCCGCCCGTACCGAGCAGCAGGCCGCCTCGCTGGAGCAGACCGCAGCCAGCATGGAAGAGCTGACCGCCACGGTGAAGCTGAACGCAGAAAACGCGCGTCAGGCCTCACAGCTGGCGTCGAGCGCGTCGCAAACCGCAATCAAAGGCGGCAAGGTGGTGGACGGCGTGGTGCAAACCATGAGCGATATCGCCGGCAGCTCGAAAAAAATCGCCGATATCATCAGCGTGATTGACGGCATCGCTTTCCAGACCAATATCCTGGCGCTTAACGCCGCCGTGGAAGCTGCCCGCGCGGGCGAACAGGGCCGTGGCTTTGCCGTGGTCGCGGGCGAAGTGCGCAATCTGGCCCAGCGCAGCGCCCAGGCGGCGAAAGAGATCAAGACGCTGATTGAAGCATCCGTCAGCCGCGTCGACGCCGGTTCGCTTCAGGTCACCACCGCCGGAGAAACCATGCACGATATCGTCGATGCCGTGGGACGCGTCACCGCCATTATGGCAGAGATCGCTTCCGCCTCTGACGAACAGAGTCGCGGCATCGATCAAATTGGCCAGGCGGTCACGGAGATGGATCGGGTCACGCAGCAGAACGCTTCGCTGGTACAGCAATCGGCCGCCGCCGCCGCGTCGCTGGAGGACCAGGCGACCCGTCTGGCTCAGGCCGTTGCCGTGTTTCAGACCGGCCACGCGCGCGCGCCAGCCGCAAAACCTGCCGAAAAAGCCCTGAAAAAAACGCAGCCGGCAGCCGGTGAAGGAAACTGGGAAACGTTTTAAGCGAGCGTCGCCGACGGCTTACCGGCCGTTCTGATTGTGATACTTATGTGGCCGCACCGGATGCTGATAGCGTGTCGGCCATATTTTCTCGGGAGCGATGTCCAGCGCTTCAGCAATCAGCCGCTCGCCTTTCGGCCACGGACGGCGCAGCGCGTTAGCCAGCGTCGAGGACGCCAGTCCCGCCTGCCGTGAAAGCGCGGATAAGTTTGTGCCTCTTTTTTTTAACGCAGCGATAATGTCTGCGGTATGCCAGTCCTTTAGCTCCATTATGCATCCCTTTTATGAGTTAAACCGTTGTCCGCGGCTGAGCCGCCCGTCATATCATTTATCTGCTTCACGTCGTTATCGGCCGTTGACGATGTCCAGCCACGTCGGCAGGGCGCCAGACAGCAGCGATAACGCACGCAACCGCCACTATTATATTTTTGCAAAAAGCGGCGTTTATTCTTTCCCTGTTATACAGCTAAAAAGCGCGTTTTTAAATATTTATTCCGCCAAAAAAACGAATTTAACCAATGGAAAACCCTTTCAAATCATTAAGTAAACAAGTAATTCGTATAGCTTATGCATACTCTTAAAAGGACGCCTTTTTTAAAACGAATAGCTAACAAGAATAATTATCAAAACCATTACAGCATGCCCCAACATGAGAAAGGATGATAATAATTATCACTCCTTATTTTTCGCCGCAGATAAATATAAAATATATTTTTCTGCGGTTTTTATTTCTCTGCTTCCCGTGCATAATGCGGCAAATAATTATTTTGCCTGTTAATATCTGGAGCCGCTATGCTGACTGCCGAAATGACCGCTCGCCTGAACGATCAGTTAAACCTGGAATTCTTTTCCGCCAACCTCTATTTGCAGATGAGCGCCTGGTGCGCCGACAAAGGGTTTGAGGGGGCCGCCGCCTTTCTGCGCGAGCACTCCCGCGAAGAGATGCAGCATATGCAGCGCCTGTTCAACTACCTGAGCGATACCGGCGCCATGCCGGTGCTGGGCAGCATCGCCGCGCCGCCGGTGACCTTTGACTCGCTGAACAACGTGCTGGAACAGGCCTACGAGCACGAGCAGCTGATTACCGCAAAAATCAACGAGCTGGCGCATGCGGCAATGACGTCGCAGGATTACTCTACCTTTAACTTCCTGCAGTGGTACGTGGCCGAACAGCATGAAGAAGAGAAGCTGTTCAAATCCGTGCTGGATAAGCTGGCACTGGTCGGCACCAGCGGTAAAGGGCTGTTCTTTGTTGATAAAGATCTGATGCAGATGAGCACCTCAGGCGAGCAGGCCTGAGTAAAAGGGGCGAAGCGTTCGCCCCTGAGGATGTTGACAAAACCGTGCCCGGTCAGCAGGGCGCAGTCAAGCTGGTGACTGGCGGCAAAAACCGGCTGCTTTTCTGCTACAGCGCCAGCCGGTAGAACTTTGTGTCCACCTTCATCACGGGGAAAGCGGCCGGTAGCGCGGCTTGCGCCACTTCGCTAAAGCCGTGCTTCTCGTAAAAACGATGCGCCGCCAGAAATTTCGCGGTGGTGCCCAGCCAGACGTCACGGAGCTGCCGCTCGCGAGCGTGCGCGAGCAGCGTTTGCAGCAGGCTATTGGCCACGCCGTGCTCCCTGCCTCGCCAGTCTTCCGCCACGAACATTTTCCGCAGCGCGGCCTGCTGCTCGCCGATATCCTTCAGGCCGATACAGCCAACAACCCGATCGTCGACCGTCGCCAGCCAGAAATCGCCCGCACCCTGCTGATAAAAGGTCGGGATATCGCTGAGATCCGGCTGCTGCTCTGCCGAAATCGCAATACCGAACTCGTGATTCTGGATCGGCAGGATCAGATCTTTTACCCCCGCCTGGTAGCGAGGATGGTAGCGCTGCACGATAAATCGCGTCGTCATGGCGAAGATCCTTACTCAGCCAGCCTGTTGCGCGACGTTTTGCAGACAGGTGGCGAAGACGCCTTCACTGATGCTCTGCGCTACTTCCTGTTCATCATGGCCCGCCTCAACCTTGAAATCCGCCCACCATTCCGCCAGCGTGGTGCCGTCGTTTTTCGGCGTCAGCTTCACCACCGCCACGTAATCCGTGACCGGCATGATGCCGTCCAGAATCGCGTAGTGCAGCTCCCAATTGGCTTTATCCAGCTTTACAAGGCGCTCGCGCACTATGCCATCGGGCAGCGTCAGCTTTCTGACCACGCCGACCTTGCTTTCGGTAGCGCCATCTTCCAGCTCGCTGGAGGAGATAGCCGGATGGATTTTCGGCAGGCCGTTAAAATCGGCAATCAGCGGCCAGATTTGTTCTGGCGTGGCGGTAATGATGCGGCTGGTATAGGACGAGTGCGACATAGTAGAAACCTCTTAGCGTAAAAATTTAACTTTAGCATGTTGCTGCTCTTTCCCGTTGACCGTCAGAGCTAAGCCAGCACCAGCGCCTGGCTCTGCTGGCGAAACAGCCTGGCCAGCTGCGCGCCCATCGGCGTCAGCGCGGTATCTTTACGTCGGATCAGGCAGAAGGTCGCCCTGGGCATTTTTTCCCGCAGCTTTAGCGCCACCAGCCGATGGCCGACCAGCGGATCGGTAAAAAAATCCTGCGACAGGATGCTGACGAAATCGCTCTGGGCCAGCAGGCTGGCGCAGGCCATAAAAGTTTCGCAGGTGATGGTGATAGCGGGTAATGGGCCGCTGTCGGCGAAGAGATCCTGCAACAGCTGATAGTAGCTGCCGTTGGGCGAAGGCATGGTCCAGCTACAGTGGCGCAGCGCTTCCAACGAGGTGGCGTTCGCCAGCGGATGGCCTTTGCGTACCACCACGCAGTAGTCGCGCTCCATCAGCGTTTCGTAGCTCAGCTCGTTGTCCTGATGGCCGGGAGACCAGGTATTGATGGTGAAATCCAGTTCGCCCTGACGCAGCTCCGGCAGCAAGGTCACCAGCTGGCCCTCCAGGATGCGCACGCTGACTTCGGGAAAGAGGTGATGAAACTGAGTTATCACCTTTGGCATCAGCGTGCGGGCGATGCTGCCGCCCACGCCGATATTGACCGAGCCGCCCGCCTGGCCCAGCCGCTGCTGGACCTCTTCCTGCGCGACCCGCAGCTCCTCCAGGATCAGGCTGGCGTGACGAAAAAAATCTTTGCCTGTCGCCGTAAGCTGAACGCCCTGCCGCTGCCGGATAAACAGCGGCGCACCCAGCGCTTCTTCCAGTTCCTGCACCGATTTAGAGAGCGCGGGCTGCGAAAGCTTCGCCACCCGGCTTGCCGCCCGGATACTGCCCTGACGCGTCACTTCCACAAATGCACGAAGCTGGTGCAGCTTGATCGATGCGGGCATAAAACCTCCTTGTGGGTGATAACCGTTGTTTATCAGTCAAAAGATATTGTCATCTTCTGCGCGCCGAAACCACTGTGTAGAGTCGATAAACCAGCATTTTTTGTACTGCTATTAAAGGAACCAGAAATGGAGCAAGCCGTAACCGATTTTGTAAAAGAGATCTCTCCCCGCCTGCAACACTGGCGTCGCGATTTGCATAAGTTCGCCGAGTCCGGCTGGCTTGAATTCCGCACCGCCACGCTGGTGGCCGAAGAGCTGCACCGCCTGGGCTGGTCGCTACAGCTGGGCAAAGAGGTGATTAAAGCGGAGGCGCGCATGGGAGTGCCTGCTGCGGAGGTGCTGGCGCAGCAGGAGCAGCGGGCATTGGCCCAGGGCGCGCTGCCGCAGTGGCTGCCGCACTTTTCCGGCGGCTTTTGCGGCATCGTCGCGACGCTGGCGACTGGGCGTCCCGGCCCGGTGATGGCGTTTCGCGTTGATATGGACGCGCTGGACGTGGTGGAAATGCAGGCGCAGGCGCATCGCCCTTTCGCTGAAGGATTCGCTTCCTGCAACGAAGGCATGATGCACGCCTGCGGCCATGACGGTCATACCGCGATTGGGCTGGGCGTGGCGCAGGTGCTGAAGCAGTTTTCCTCGCGGCTGTGCGGCACCGTCAAACTGATTTTCCAGCCGGCCGAAGAAGGCACGCGCGGCGCAAAATCGATGGTGGAAGCGGGCGTGCTGGATGACGTGGATTTTTTTACCGCCATTCATATCGGCACCGGCGTGCCGGCCGGAGAGCTGGTGTGCGGTAGCGATACCTTTCTGGCGACCACCAAAATGGATATCGCTTTTCGCGGCGTAGCCTCGCACGCGGGCGCGCGGCCGGAAGAAGGCAAAAACGCGCTGCTGGCGGCGGCGCAGGCCACGCTGGCGCTGCATAACCTGCCGCAGCACAGCGGCGGCAGCTCGCGTATTAACGTAGGCGTGCTGCAGGCGGGAACCGGGCGCAACGTCGTGGCCGATCGCGCGCTGCTGAAGGTGGAAACGCGCGGCGCCACCAACGACATCAATGATTTTATCTATCAGCAGGCGCTGCGAGTGGTGGCGGGCGCGGCGGCGATGTATGACGTGCAGCACGAGGTAAAGCTGATGGGCGCGGCGCGCAGCTGCCAGCCGACCCGGCCCTGGGTGAACTATATCCGCCAGCAGGCCGCGCGCATTCCGGAGCTGACCTCGCTGGTCGACAGTCGGGGCCAGCCCGCCGGTTCTGAAGACGCCACCTATATGATGGAGCGGGTCAAGGCGCGAGGCGGCCAGGCTTCCTACATCATTTTCGGCACGCAGCTAAGCGCCGGTCATCACAATGAGAAATTCGACTTTGACGAGGCGGTGATGGCGACGGCGGTCAAAACGTTGGCCGCCCTCGCCTTTCATATCGACAGCTTTACCAATGAGTAACGACCGCGTATGGCGACAGCACCGCACCGCTTTAATCGCCAGGTGCACTAATGACGTAACAAGCCGCGTGCGGAGATAGCACCGCACCGGCAGTAAGGCACGGTTTTTGCACGTGCTTTTGCAGCAAGGCGTCGCAGACGCTGCCCGAGGCTGGGCCCGATCCCAGCCCGACAATAAAAAAGCCAACACAACAGAGGGTAAAACATGAGTGATACAACCGCGCCGGGAAAAAGTCCCGGCAGAGTCTTCAGCTGGGTTGAGCGCATCGGCAACAAGGTGCCCAACCCGTTCTTACTGTTCGTTTATCTGATTATCGTGCTGATGGCGGCAACCGCCGTGCTGTCGTGGCTGGACGTTTCGGTGATCAATCCCGCCAACGGCGAGGTCATTCGTGTTAAAAACCTGCTGAGCGTGGCGGGTTTGCAATGGATCCTGCCGGGGATCATTAAAAATTTCAGCGGATTTACACCGCTGGGATCGATCCTGGCGCTGATGATCGGCGCGGGCCTGGCGGAAAAAGTGGGGCTGCTTCAGGCGCTGATGCATAAGATGGCGTCATTTGTCAGCGCCCGCTACGCCAGCTATATGGTGCTGTTTATCGCCTTTTTCAGCCATATCTCATCCGATGCCGCGCTGGTGGTGATGCCGCCGCTGGGGGCGCTGATGTTTATCGCCGTGGGCCGTCATCCGGTCGCCGGGCTGATGGCGGCTATTGCGGGCGTCGGTTCCGGTTTTACCGCCAATTTGCTGATCGTGACTACCGACGTGCTGCTTTCCGGCATCAGTACCGAGGCGGCGAAGGCGGTCAGCGATACCGTGCACGTCAGCGTGCTGGATAACTGGTTTTTTATGGCCAGCTCGGTGGTGGCTTTAACCCTGGCGGGCGGTCTGCTGACTGACAAGTTTATCGAGCCGCGCCTGCCCGCCTGGCGCGGCGAATCGCAGGACGGACTGGCGAAGCTGACGCCGCTGCAAAATCGCGGTCTGCGCATCAGCGGCATCGCTTCGCTGGTGTTTATCGCGCTGGTGGCGCTGCTGGTGGTGCCGGAAGGTGCACCGCTGCGTCATCCGCAGACGGGCAGCGTGATCCCCTCGCCTTTTATTCAGGGCATCGTGCCGCTGATTATCCTGTTCTTTTTTGTGGCCGGGATAGCCTACGGCGTGGCGACCAGGCAGATCCAGCGACCCAACGACATCCCGCAGCTGTTGATTGAGCCGATGAAAAGCATGGCCGGTTTTATCGTGATGGTCTTTCCGCTGGCGCAGTTTGTAGCCTTTTTTAACTGGAGCAACATGGGCAAGTTTATGGCCGTGGGGCTGACCGATCTGCTTGAAAAAGCAGAGATGACCGGCGCGCCCGCCTTTATCGGCCTGATGTTCCTCTCTGCGCTGCTCTGCATGTTTATCGCCAGCGGTTCGGCAATCTGGTCGATTCTGGCGCCTATTTTCGTGCCGATGTTTATGCTGCTGGGCTTTCATCCCGCTTTTGCGCAGATGATTTTCCGTATTGCGGATTCGGCCGTGCTGCCGCTGGCGCCGATGTCGCCTTTTCTGCCGCTGTTTCTGGGCTTTTTGCAGCGCTACCGCAAGGATGCGCAGCTGGGCACCTATTACGTCCTGATTGCGCCCTACCCGCTGCTGTTTTTTTGCGTCTGGATCCTGCTGCTGCTGGCGTGGTACGCGCTCGGCCTGCCTATCGGTCCCGGCGTATGGCCGACAATGCCGACCTGATCCCGATGGAACAACAGCTATAAAGTTGATGTGAATCAACGGACAAGGTGGAAATATCGGCTACCGGACGCGCTATCGTTTATAGTCGGAGCGTTTGAAGGAACCCGTGCAGGGAAATGCCGAAACTGGCTACAAGGAGAGGAAATGAAGCCAAAAATCAGTGTGCTGGCTCTGAGTCTTGCAATTATCACGCTGCTCGCGGGCTGCGATCGGCAAGAGACGCGGCCGGTGAAATTTATTAATCCTGATAAAGTCATGCAGGATTCAGGGCTGGCGGAGCAGCTGAAAACGCGGCTGCAGACGGTCGATCAACAGCTCCGACAGGGTCTGAAGATGGCGCAGGAAAACGGCGCCAGGCTGCCGGAGGAGAAACGACGCAGCGCGCTGCTGGCCGATCGGCAGCTGCTGGATCTGGAGTGGCAGCATGAGCAGCGCCGGGCTAACGGCGTCGCGCTGAAAGCGATAGCGGAGGCGGCCGGAAAGTACCGCAAGCAGCACCAGCTGCTGGCGATCCTGCCTGCGCAGGCCGCACTGGCCTTTGCGCCGGAGGCGGATATCAGCGAAGCGCTGGCGAAAGAGCTGAAAGGGAAAACCCTCGATTTCGGCGCGCTGCCAAAAATCGGCGTTAAAAGCGAGGAGCCAACGGCGGCAGAAGCCAGTACGCAAAAATAGCGCCGTATTACACAGGAACCGGGGCGATGGTCGCCCCTTTTTTATCCTTTATGCATATCAGCCGCCGCTGACAGATCCAGCCGCTGCCAGAAGTTCTGCTCCGGCGTGGTGCCGGAAAGCGGATAGCCTGCGGCGATAGCGGTCGCCACCATCCTTTGCCGACGCTGCTGCGCGCTCAGCTGCGGCAGCGCCGCTTCCAGCAGCACCTCAGCGCCTTCCGGCACCACAACCGCTTCCTGCTTCACTTTCTCCTGCGGCAGATCCCAGGTCATGGCAAAGCGTGCAAACTGCTGCATCTGCGGCGCGGCGTAAGGATCGGCCGCGCCAGCCGGTTTCGCACATTCGGCGAGCGAGGTGCCGCACTCTTTCTCCAGCGCGTCGCGCAGCTGCTGCTTCGCTTCAGCAAACAGCGGGCGATACTTTGCATCGTTGAGATAGTGCGCCACGTTACGCTGCGCCACCATACGGGAGCCAATCAGATCGATCGGATAGTGCACGCCCAGCACCATGCGCGAATAGCCGTAGCGCGCGGCGCGATCCATCAGTGGTACAAAGCGTTCCGGCACCATTTCGCCCAGCAGCAGCGCATCGGTCCATGCCGTATTGGTGTGGCCGCTGGGGAAAGATCCTTCGCTCGCCTGATAGGGCTGGTTATCTTTCACCACTGCCGTATCCGGCACCGCATGGATAGTGTTGCCCGGCATCAGGAAAGGACGTGGATAGTTAAAGTGCGCTTTGGCCGCGCCGGTGCTGACTTCGCTGGCCTTGATCAGCGCCGCCGCCTTACCCATCTCGCCTTTGGTGTAGGCGTTCAGAAAGGCCTGACCCAGCTTCGGCCCCAGCGCGTCGGCCAGAAAAAACAGATGGTTTTGCCCTTCCGCATCAATAATCGCCTGGCGACGCTGGCCGTCGGTCGCATCGAGGTTAACCTGCGCCACGCGCTGCATGCTGGCGTCCAGCTCGCTTTTCGGCAGCGTGGTGAAAGCGCTCAGCAGCGCGATGCCCGCCTGCTGGTTGGCTTTTTTAGCAAAGTCGTAGCCGCTCGCCTTCAACCAGCCGCGATCCGCCAGCTTATCGCTCTGCTCGGTTTTCTCCAGCTGCGCGCGCGTCAGCTTAGCGGCATCGCCCTGCAACGCGCCGATCAGATCTTGCTGGATTTGAGCGTCAAAGGCCGCGAACCGGGCATCGCTGCTGGCGGGCGTGGTGGTTTCAACAATCCTCTGGATGCTATCGAAGTCAACGGGCGTGGTTTTTGCCTGAGCAGCCTGCGCCAGCAGCAGCGCGCTGGCCAGCAGAGAATAACGAAAGCGCATAAAAGTTCCTTAATTTACGTCGGTTAGCTTTATCGGCTTTTATGCTGGAAGAGGTTGATGACAGGAAAGTGACAACTTATATTTTGAAACGAATTGGCACAGCGATCGGGCCGCCTCCCTGCGGCCTGCCGGGTTCTTTAGCCGCCGACCACCGGCTTTTTGCTTTTATCCAGCGCCTGCATAAAAGCGTCGTCGAGATGCAGATGCTGGCGCACCAACTGCGGCGGCGTCGAGGCCAGCCACTGATTCAGCGAGATATCCGCGTAGTAGCTGCTTTTAAACAGCTCCAGAAAACGCAGCGGCTTGTCGCCGGTGTTTTCCACATAGTGGCCCATCGCAAAAGGCACGTAGCCGACATCGCCCGCGCGAAAATCGAAGGTGCGTGCCTGGCCCGAAGAAGCAAACACGCCCATCCGTCCTTCGCCTTCCAGGTAGTATTGCCACTCGTCGGTATTGGGATGCCAGTGTAGCTCGCGCATCGCGCCCGGCTGCAGCTCCACCAGCGCCGCCGCGATGGTTTTTGACACCTTAAAAAGGGAGGAATCGGTAATCCGCACCGTGCCGCCCTTTAGCGTGATGGGCTGCTGCGCCAGCATCCGGTGACTGAAAGCGGTGGTGGAACGGGTCGCGCCCGCAATGGCGTCCTTTTGCAGATCGCCCGGCGGTGTGGCGGCGAAGATATACTCATCGGCCGGTGAAGGAAGCTTGCTGAAGGTTTCCACCGGCACGCCAAAGTTTTTCGCCAGCACTTCCGGCGGCACGTGCTTAAACCAGTCGCTGAGCAGAAAAGTGCTGTCTTCGTCAAAGCCGCCGTTATCAAACGCCAGCAGGAACTCGCAGCCGTCCGGGCCAAGCCCCTGTATCGAGTGCGGCACGCCGGAGGGGAAATACCAGAGATCGCCCACGCCGACGTCGTCCACAAACCAGTGGCCGTCGACGTCCAGCGCGGTGATGCGCGCCTTGCCGTACAGCATATAGGCCCACTCGCCCTCTTTATGCCAATGCAGCTCGCGGATGCCGCCGCTGTTAAGGCGCATATTAACGCCGGCAATGCTTTTGGAAACGCCCAGCTCGCGCTCGGTGATCTGTCGCGTCCAGCCGCCGCTGCCTTTACGCACGTGCGAATCGCTATAGGAAAAACGCAGGTTGGGCAGCGTGCCACTGTCGGTAGCGGGCGGATTGACGATATCGGGATTTTCTCCCTGACGCAGCGGATCGTGCGGGCCGGGATCGCTGCCGCCCATCAGGCCTGTCCAGGGTTGCGCGGCCACGGTGCGATCGTGAGCATGAACGGAGCCAGCCGCCAACGCAACGGTGCTGCCGGCGGCAAAGGTCATAAAGCTGCGACGAGTAATAGGATTCATGTCTGCTTCCTTGTGTCGAAGGGTTAAGGCGCGCCGCGCTGCATAGCGGACGCGAACTTAAGCTTAACTACACAAAAATCAACAGAACCTAACCGGGGAAAAGCTTAAAAACGCTGCAATGTAAGCAATAACACATCAAATAATTTTGTTGATAGTTCAGATAAATTTATAAAATTTGGTCTACGCGACAACATAATCATGACGTTACAGCTTTGTTAAACGTTTTTGCCAGCAGCAATGTCCGCCCTGACCGTTTCGTCATCAATTATTTTTATTAAGAGGGAGGAGAAGAGCGCAACACCTGGTTACGTGGGTACGCAGAACGAAAAATATCGCGGCGGCATTATCACGCTGCGGACACGACCGCACGGGCCTGTGGCGCAGCCTTTACCGCTGTTTGCCGGATGATCAGTACCGCTCATCTTGTCGCGCAGCCTTTGTCGCTGTTTACCGGGTAGTCAGTGCCATTTATCCTGATGCGCAGCCTTTATCGCTGCTTACCGGGCGGTAAGAGCTGGTCATCCTGCCCCAGGCGCGATCGTTCAGCCGCCGGCCTGCAAACGCTTCGCCAGCGTTAACGCCAACTCGTAGCCGCCCTGCTCCAGGGAAAGCGCTTCGCCTTCGCTGAAAGCCTGCCGGGTCAGGCCGGTCAGCACCGCGCCGGGCGGCACCTCAATCGCCAGCCGGACGTCGCGCTCGTTGGCCGCTATCATCGCCTCATGCCAGCGCACCGTGCGCGACATATTATACGCGAGGTCATCCGCTATCTGCGCCGGCTGCCAGAGCACGCGGCCGCTGCTGCTGCTCAGCCAGGCGCGACGCGGGCGAACAATCGTTACCGCTTTAAACACCTCCGCCAGCTTTGCCGCCGGTTCCGCCAGCAGCGCGCAGTGTGAAGGCACGCTGACCGCCAGCCGGTGCGTTTTCTGCGCGCCTGCGGCTTTCGCCCTTTCCGCCGTCGCCTGCATCGCCGCCTCGCTGCCCGCAATCACCAGCTGCCGTTCCGCGTTGATATTGGCCAGCCAGCTCTCTTCTCCCAGCAGCGGCTCCAGCTCGCTCTGGGTCAGGCCGATAATCGCGGTCAGGCCGTAGCCTGCCGGATAAGCCTGCTCCATCAGCTGCCCACGCAGCGCCACCAGCCGTAACGCGTCGTCGAAGGCCAGCGCGCCCGCGACTACCGCCGCAGGATAGGCGCCAATGGATAAACCGCTGGTCATCGCAAACGCCAGGCCCTGTCGCTCCAGCTCCCGCGCGTGCGCCACGCCCGCAATCAGCAGGCACAGCTGTACCGCGCGCGTATGCCGCAGCGCCTCTGCCGAATCCAGCGCCGAGGCATCTTCATTCAGCGCTTCGCTGGCCTCTTTCAGGATTGCCTCGCCCTGAGGCAAATTTTGCAGCATGCCGGGCTGCTGCGGCCCCTGTCCGGGAAAGGTCAGTAAGATTTTCATCGCGGCGTCTCCCATGGCGCGGCGGTCAGGAAAGGGCCGCCATCGGTTTTCAACAGCACTTTGCCGTCGCGCAGCCACTCCGCCAGCGCAAAACCGCCCAGCCTGGTTTCCAGCTGCGTATCGGCACGGCAAGGCAGGCTGGCGCAAAGGCTTTGCCAGCGCTGCAACGCCGATGCGGCGGGCGGCTCAGGCGCGCGGATCAGTAAATCCAGATCGCTGCCCGCGTGCATTACGGCTTCGCCGGTCGCCAGCGCATAGCCCAGGCTGCCGGTGACGCCCCATGCCCACGGCCAGTCCGCCTGCGCAAGCCGCAGCGCCGCCTGAACGGGCGGCAAAGTATAAAAAGGGGTGTGCGGCAGCCGATCGATAAGCGCTTCCGGCGACAGCACGCGCACTACAGCCGCAGCGTCAACCCAGCCCGCCGCGCGCTGATGGCGGGCCGGGCCGCGTATGCCGACGGGAATACGTCCCTGCGCATCCCTGTCGCGTCGCACCACCAGCGGCAAAGCCGGCTGCCAGTAGGCGACCCATTCAGGCAAATCGCCCTGCAATGCTTCACGATCGCTCAGCCAGAGCAGATCGTGCGGCCGAACATCCATTGCTACATTCCTGCGGTTAATGAAATAAACAGCGGCAGCGTCACTATGCTCAGCACGGAGGTGATCAGCAGAGTGGCTTCCGCATCCGGCGACTCCACGCCGAAGCGATTGCCGAACACCACGCCAAAGAAGCCCGCCGCCAGCGCGATCATCAGGATCGAGGTGATCGCCAGCGGGCCGTGCAGCCCCAGCGCCAGCACAATGCCCCAGGCGATAAAGGGCTGAATAAGCAGTTTAGTCACGCTGGCGACGATCACCGCCTGATTGATCCTGATCTGACGTGCGGAGAGGATCAGCCCGGTCAGAAACAGCGCCGTCGCGGTAGCGGCCAGTCCCAGCGGCCGGATGGTAGAGAGCAGCAGCTCCGGCATATGAAAGCCAAAAGCGGAAAGCACCACGCCCAGCAGCGGACACCAGACGATAGGCTTAATCACGGATCGCCACATCAGTATTGGCAGCATCGCGGCGCTGGAGTGCTGCGTGCCCTCGGTTTTCGCTTTTTCACGCTCGAGGATCAGCAGGCAAAACGGCGTCATCAGCACCGAGCCACAGGCTATCGACACGGCGACCGACAGCGAGGTTTCGGGCGTTGAGCCGAGCACGCTGCCGAGGATCGGCAACCCCAGCGCGGCGTAGTTGGGCAGCGCGACGGTCAGAGTCAGCACGGCGGCATCCTGCGGCGCTTTGTGAAACACGCGGGTGCAGAGAAAATAGATGGCGGCGTAGGCTATCCACATCGCCAGCACCAGCACCACTACCAGCGGCGCCTGCCCGACGATACCTGCCCAGGGCGTTTGCACCGTGGCGGTAAACAGCGCCGCCGGCAGGGCGAAGTCCATGACGAAAACGTTCAGCAGGGCAACGTTGTGGTTATCGACCTTCTTTGCCTTACCGGCGTAAAAACCCAACAGCATAATGACGAAAATTGGAGCCAGAGCATGAACGATCACGTAAGTCATAACTTGCGCCTCGCAGGCTGAACGCGTCAGGGCAGGATTGCCCGCTGTCTTGCTGGATTACCAGGCCGCGCGCATTTTTTCGCGCACCAGCGCGGAGCTGCGGCGGTTTTCGCCCTTAAGGCGATGAAGAGCGGGATCTTTACGCGCCGAGCTGACCGCCTGCTCCAGCGATGCGCGAACCCGCTGAACATCGTCATCTTCAGGCGCATCCGGCGAGGCGATATCCAGCAGCTCTTCCAGCAGACCCAGCGTCTGGTAGTTGCCGATGTCGTAAGCCATTGGCGCAATGGTCTGTGCCAGCTGTTCCAGCGCCTCGATGCTGCGCAAGGTGATGCGCGCCGCCGCCGCTTTGCCCATTGCGTGCACCATCACGCCCGGATCGTTAAAGGCGATCAGCCGGTTTGCCTGGTAGCCGTGCGCCAGAAACGCGCCGGACATCGCTTTACCGACGATCAGCCCGATCACCGGGTGTCCGGCCAGCCTCGCTTTGGCATAGGCGCCTACCGCCGCCGCCAGCGCCTGGTGGATGCCGAACGCCTCTTCGCGACGGCCATAGGCCTGGCTTGGTACGTCAATCACCGCCACAATCGCCCGCTTCTGCGCTTTATCCGCATCCGCCACGATCGCTTCATCGATGACTTTGGCCAGCGTCCAGCCTTCCAGCAGGCCGACCTCGCCTTTAGCGGCGCGCGGAAAGTGGTTTTGCTCGTCCGGCACCACCGCAATATAACGCGCGGTTTCTTCGCCCAGCGCCGCATCGGCCGCCTGCACCGAAGGGCAAAGTCCGCCCAGCCTTTCAGCCCCGTTGGTTAACAGGCTGAGCCATTTTTCACCACGACTGACGCTCATCCGCGATCCTCCCTTGCATAGACTTCGTTAACCTGCTGCGCATCGGCCTGTCGCTCGGTGTTCATTTCGCTCAGGCGCGGCAGATAGTAGCTGTACTCGTCCGAACGATGCTGTGCGGGCACGCCGCGCGCGATCGCTTCGTTCATCGCTTTTTTCACCGCATTGGCGCCGTCGGGCACCAGCACGTCGGCCAGCCCGCTGCGATAGCGCGCTTCGCCGCCGGTCATGCTCCAGATAAAAGGCCGGTCGCGGGAATCGTATTCCGCAATACCCGCCTCCTGTTCGATAACCTGCGGGCCGTTGAGGCCGAGCCTCGCTTCACGGGTGACGATCAGCGAGCTGCACAGCCCGGCGGCAATAGACATTCCGCCAAAGCAGCCGACCGTACCAGCGATGATGCCGATCACCGGCGTATAGCGACGCAGATCGACGATAGCGGCGTGGATATCCGCAATGGCCGCCAGGCCGAGGTTGGCTTCCTGAAGGCGCACGCCGCCGGTTTCCAGGCAAAGCACCGCCCGCGTCGGGATACCTTTGCGGTTATCTTCGGCAGCCAGCTCCAGCGCCGTCGCCATTTTCGCGCCGGAAACTTCGCCCATGCTGCCGCCCTGAAACGATCCTTCAATGGCGACGACCACCGCTGGCTGACCGTCGATGGTGCCTTTCATCACCACCATGCCGTCATCGGCCTGCGGCACGATGCCCTGCGCAGGCAGCCAGGGCGACATAATGCCGTCAAAAGGATCGAGCAGCTCGCGTCCGCTGCCTTCGTCCAGCAGCAGCCGTGCGCGCTGGCGGGCCTTAAGTTCGATAAAGCTGCTGTCATCACGCATCTGCGGCCTCCTCAAAAACCTGCTCAATACGAATACGCGCCACGCCAGGCGTCGCACCGAAATCGTGAATGGTCATCTCGCCCGCCGGCAGCCCGGAAAACGCGCTCAGGCGATCGAAAAGCGCCCGCCAGCGTGTTCCGCTGTTGTCGACGGAGGTGGTCAGGTTGACCGTCAGCTGCTGGCCCGCTCCGGCCACAAACAGCACTTCCATATCGCCCGAGCCCACCACGCCCGCCAGCGCTTTACCGCTGAGCTGTCGCGTGGCCGACAGGGTAAACGTGATCTGTTCCATAAAATCCTCTCAGAAAGTGGTGTCGCCCAGCCTGTCTACAAACAGCGTGGCGGCAAGTAAATCGGCGGCGCCGCCGGGCGAGGCGTTCAGCGACAGCATGTGTGCGTCCAGCCTGGCCAGCGCGCGCTGCCCGTGCGGCGTTTGCGCCCCTCCGGCATCCAGCACGGCGCGCGCGCCGTTCTGCATCGCCACCAGCCCGTAAAGCCCGGCGCGGGAAAGTACGCAGGTATCGCTGAGCGAACTCATGATCGCCATCAGCGCGTTCAGCTGTGCCTGCGCTTCCGTCGCCCCGTCGTGCCTGCTGTGCCTTAGCTGCGGCAGCCCAAGTTGCATAATGTGGGGAAAGCCCTGCTGCGCCTCTTCGCGCGCGCCGGGCACCTGATAACGGCGCGTCGCGCGCAGCCCTTTGCTGAAGAGTTTCGGTGCCTCGTCATCCGGCAGCTGTGCCAGACTGGCCGCCGCCTGCGCGACCTGACGCTCGCTGCCCTCACCTGCCAGCATGGCGCTGGCGCTGACCAGCAGGCCGGTTGCCCAGAGCGCGCCGCGATGGGTGTTGACGCCGCGCGTCGCCTGCATCATCTGCCGTTCGCCTTCACGCCCCAGCCTGCCTACCTGCTGCCGCAGCGCGATATCCGCCGGACGCTGCCAGCAGTGCAGCGCCAGAGCATAAAACGCGGGCGTCAGGCTGCGCGCCGAGGCCTCCATCAGCGCCAGCGTCAGATCCCGATGCGCGCCGCTGCCTCTGCCATCGACCAGGCCGGGCTTGGGCGTCAGCCGGGCTTCGTCGATCAGGCAGCGCGTGGCCAGCTCCGCCAGCCGCGCGGCCTGCCGCTCAATATCGCTCAGCGAACATGAAGAAGGTTTCATTACCAGCTCCGGAACTTAGCCGGCGGCTGATAAAGCCCGTCCGACCATTCGACCAGCTCCGCCACGCTGCCCGCCGCCAGCAGCGAACGGGTGGCTTCGGTACGGCGAATGCCTAAATCTTCCGGGAAGGCGACTTTGCCCTCGCGGCGTAGATCGGCCACTCTTTTCGCGTCCACGCCCAGGCCGATATCGGTAATGCCCGCCACCGCCGCCACCATTGCGCGGCGCTCCTCCAGCGATTTGGCGCGATAGAGATAGGCGATGCCCTCTTCGGTCAACACGTGGGTGACGTCATCGCCGTAAATCATCACCGGCGCCAGCGGCATCCCTGAGGCTTTCGCCACGTCGACCGCATCCAGCTTTTCAACAAAGGTCGGCTTGCCGCCGCCCTGGAAGGTTTCCACCATCTGCACTACCAGCTTGCGGCCGCGCGCCAGCGGATCCGGCTCGTCAATCATCGCCAGCCAGGCAGGCGTGGCGTGGCGACGGCCGTGCGGATCGTGCCCCATATTCGGCGCGCCGCCGAAGCCGGAAAGCCGACTGCGCGTCACGGTCGAGGAGTTAGCCAGGCCGTCGACCTGGAGCGTGGAGCCGATAAACATATCGACCGCGTACTGCCCCGCCAGCTGGCAAAACGCGCGGTTGGATCGCATTGAGCCGTCGGCGCCGGTAAAGAAAACGTCGGGACGCGCCGCGACATAGTTTTCCATGCCCAGCTCGCCGCCAAAGCAGTGCACGCTTTCAACCCAGCCGCTCTCTATTGCCGGGATCAGCGTGGGATGCGGGTTCAGCGTCCAGTGGCGGCAGATTTTGCCTTTCAGCCCCAGCTTTTCGCCATAGGTCGGCAGCAGCAGCTCGATGGCGGCGGTGTTGAACCCGATGCCGTGGTTCAGCGACTGCACCTGATGCTCGGCATAGATCCCCTTGATCGCCAGCATTGCCATCAGGATATGCTCCTGTTTGATCAGGCGCGGATCGCGGGTAAACAGCGGTTCGATAAAGAAGGGTTTGTCGGCGACGACGACATAATCGATCCAGGATCCCGGAATATCGACGCGCGGCAGATCGCACTCGTCATCGACCAGTTCGTTGACCTGAGCGATAACGATGCCGTCGTGAAAAGCGGCGGCCTCCACCAGCGCGGGCGTGTCTTCCGTACTCGGCCCGGTGTAGAGATTGCCCTTGCGATCGGCTTTATAGCCGGCAATCAGCGCCACGTTAGGTGCGAGATCGACATAAAGCCGCGCATAGAGTTCGACATAGGTATGGATGGCGCCGATTTCCAGCTGGCCATCTTCCAGCAGCTGAGAAATACGCAGGCTCTGCGGCCCGGAGAAAGAGAAATCCAGCTTGCGCGCGATCCCCTTTTCAAACAGATCCAGATGCTCGCTGCGTCCGACGCTGGGCATGATCATATGCAGATCGTGCACGATCTCCGGATTAACTTCGGCCAGGCTACGTGACAAAAAGTCCGCCTGTTTCTGGTTATTACCTTCCAGCACCACGCGATCGCCCGGCGCGATCAGCCTCTGTAGCAAATCGACCAGATCGTCGGTCGGCAGCACCTTGCCGTTGATACCGAGCTGCTCGATGCGGCGTTTTTTTTCACTTCGACGTGTATCCCATACGCGGTTGGACGTTTGTCCCGGCAGCATGTAAACCTCCGTAACGCAGTAGGCGGGGGATCGGCTTATGCAGACGACAGCGCCGATCCGGCGGATGAATTTGAAGGTAGCCGCCGGTGAAAGATTGCGCAAACCGATGAAAAAACAATTGGGTAACCAGCGATGACAAAATATTTTTTTCACAGCTTGCCGCTGGCCCTGCCGGGCGTGGCGCTGTTTTAGCGGCAGAACCTGTGGCGCCGGGCCAGTGCTGCGCTGTGGATGCGGCCCGCTTCGGCAAAGAGACGCGTACGCCAGTACCCGTCTAAAAAAGAGACATTATTAAAAAAATATTTGGCAAAGCGCGCCTGACGGGGCAGACGCGCTGAGAAGAAGGGAATGGATCAGTTCTGTAAAGGATGCCAGATTTCAGTCACCGCGCCTTCACCGCCGGTGAGGGGATCGTGCTGCGGTACAGGTACGCGCTTAATAGCCAGTAGCGAGGCTTCCACATCTTCCAGATCGCTGCGTCGCGTCACCGGCTCCATGCCCTGTGGATAGGCGCCGACGGCAAAAAAATCTTCGCTGGCCGCCAGCTGCTGATGGCCAACGCCTGCCGGGATCAGGATCGCATCGCCCGCGTGAACGGTGACCGCCCTGCCCGTTTCGCCGCCGAAAAGGATTTGCGCCCAGCCAGCGCCGATACCCAGCAGCTCATGGGTGTTGGGATGATAGTGGGTATAGGGATAAATCGGATAGCGCCAGCGCGGCGTCCAGCGATGGCTGGCGAACGTTTCTTCAAACCAGGCCGCCACATCTTCCACCTCACCCGGCACCGCGCGCGGATAAATAATCAGCGGCAGCGGATTGTTCGGCACGCCGCTGGCTGGCTGAAAGGTCATATATTGCGGATTGTTCGACATACCCGCAGAAAAGGTGCCGGCTGCAAAAGACATCATCGCAAGCAGGTTACCAGCATGGGTTAGCATAAGATGCCTCCTGTAATTTCGGTGTTAATTAATTGTGGCACCTGGCGGCAAAGATGCAATCATTACGATCGGTTTTTGATCACATAACTTCTTAATTTTTCTCCACTTAACTCAAATTATTCGCCTGCCTGCCTCGGAGGCAAAATGTAAGGCCATTTTGCATTCCGAAAATAGCCCACGCGCCTGCCAAAAAAAACGATTTAGTAAAAACAGGCTGGTTTTAAAAAGAAGAAAATAAAATTAAACGGCGGCTTAATCACTTAATAAACATAAGGGATTGATCAACGGAAAAATGGGAAAACCGCGCTAATGCCCCTGGCTAACCAGGAGGGTGGTTCATGGTTGCTCGCTATCTGATTCATCACGGGCTGGTTGATCCGGATTCAGCATCGCTGCTGCATTGTGAAACGGCCGAGCAGCGAAAGCCGGGCAATGTCGGTTAAAGCTGCCGATGACTCTGGCATACTATCCTGCTGCCGGAAACGCACGCGCCGGTGACGGCCACTGCTCCTGTGCGCTCCCGCAAAGAGAAGCGGAAACCCACCGCAGAAGCCACCGATTGCCCGCCTCTGGCGCTCGCCGTGCCTGATGCAGAACATAATGCTGCTTACCCTGATTGCCGGGCTCGGTTTATAGCTGCCCGAAGCGGGCGCCTGTTCACGGCCGCCCGCCGCCTGTTATGAAAAAGCTTCCCTGCGCGCAGCCCGATGGCTGGCGGCAAAAAGCGCGCTCAAGCTTTCTTTATCCAGTTCAGGTGAAACCGCCGTCAGCAGCAGGAGCAGGCTAAGGGCACGCCGGCAAAGGTCGGCAAAATTATTCTCCCAGTCGGGAACGAGATGACCGGGAAAAAAGTTATGGCAGAGTTCATAAAACAGAAAATTACCGAGGATCTTTCGTCGCGCGCTGCTCGCTTTTTGCAGGCCGCGCCACGTCTGCCGTAGCGTCTCCTCACCCTTTTTCCGCATCGCTTTCAGCTTGTGCAGTCTGGCGTCGCTATCCACCAGTAACCATATCGGCAGCGCCTCCAGACGTTGCCCGGCGACCGGCGGAAAGCCGTGTTCATCCTGCTGCAGGCAAAAATCCTGCACCAGCCGCTGGCGGCCGGCGGGCTGTAGCCACGTCTCCAGCAGCGCGGCCCGCCGCTCCGGGTCAAGCGGGCCAGACTGGCGAATAAAACCGTACAGCGCATAGAGCAACAGCACAGGCTCAGTCCGGAAAGCGGCAAACAGCCGCAGGCAGTGCTGATTCATCTGTAAACGCTCTGCGGAGAGTTCGGGTAAATGTTCGGCCAGGTCTTCGCTGACGCTCAGGGTACAGGACGCCGTCAGGCTCAGGATTTCCGCCGCCGCCCGGTTGCAGCTGATATCCGCGCTGTGGCGCACGTGGTTATTCCAGCGAAACTGCAGCAGCGGCGAGGCGCCGTCGCAGCCAGAGCAGCCGCAGAGATGAATGTTTTGCCGCAGGCGCAGAACGTAATCGGGCGTCCAGACGCTGGCCGTCACGCCTTCCGTTAATAATGATCGTGCGCTATCCGTACCATTTTCTTTTCTGCTATGGATGCTGGCAAAATTATTTTTCATCGTTGTCACGCCGCCCCGGGTTGGATTGAGCAAAATAATTAACAAAAAAACAATATTTCCCTATTTTCATCCTGGCAATCCTTACCTGATTTAACTTGTTATCTGTTTATTTGAAGGCAGCTTAATATTTAAAAACAGAATTAACCTGGTGCTTCATCCGTTATTAAGAGAGTACAAACATATAACAAGCCAGCGGCCATAACAAATCGGCACGTCACGCATTTTAATTGCCGAAACCTGTAATTAAATTAAACAAAAGCGTATTAGCACCTGGCGCGGACAGATTTCTGTCGCCCGCCTTTTTCAAGGCGCCACTCGCTTTTTTCATTATGTTTCTTGCGCTTTCAGGCAATTTATTTCCCCTGGTGATAATAGATCCCGTTATCGATTAACTTATTTATGCCGAAAAAAAAGAGGTATATAAATTGAAAGAGGCTGTTGTTCCGGCTGCGGCGGCGATCCCGTCGGCATTTCACCCCGCGCGCTCCGCCTGCGGCAGTCGGCGGCCGTTCTGACGCGTTCTGGTAACAAGAACGTTAATTTTGTTATATGGGCAACTGTTATAGCTTTATTCGCATTAACTGTGTCTGCCCTTCTTGCGCCAGGTGTGGTCTACTGATGCCTGTACCAAGAGGAGGTTCAGAGTGGAAGACGTTAAACAGATCCTGCTGCGCGAAATCGACACCCTTAATCGTGAAGAACAGCGCGATAACCGACCGCGTTTCAGCTTCAATTTTCTGAAAAGTCATCCCGGCTTATGGGCGTCGATGTATGTCTGCTACGCCCTGACCGTGGCGCTGATTTTTACCACGGAGTTTCTGGGCTGGCCTGCGTTCTGGGGCGCCACTTTTTTCGTGCTGCTGATGAGCGGCCTGATGCTGCTGGATGTCAATCCGCGCTACCGCTTTGAGGATATCGATACGCTCGATCTGCGCGTGTGCTATAACGGCGAATGGTATTATGTGCGTACCCTGTCCGACAAGGCGATCCAGGATATCCTTGCCAGCAGCCAGGTGCCGGACAACGTTAAGCAAGGCATTCAAAAGCTGCTGCAGCTGAAAGGCGAAGTCGATTTTTACGACGTTTATCATCTGACCTGGGGCCAAAAACGCGCCTCTGCCGTCTGATATGTCAGGGCCAGCGCTGGCCCTGAAGCATTTCCGCAATCAACCTGCCCAGCGTCGCTACCGCCGCCTCCCGCGAGTCATTCCATTCCCAGGCCGTATTAAAACGAAAATAATTGGCATACTGCTCGCTGGTAGAAAACATTTTACCGGGCGCGATACTGATTTTCTCGCGCAGCGCCCGATAGTACAGCTCGGTGGTGTTAACCGCTTCCGGCAGCTCGATCCATAAAAAGTAGCCGCCCTGGGAGTCGTTGATTTTGGCGCTGGCGGGCAGATGCCGCCGCAGCGACTGCCGCGCCAGGCTTTTGCGCTGCTCCAGCCGCTGGCGCAGCCGGCGTAAATGCACGTCGTAGCTGCGGCTGCCCAGGTAGTCGACCAGCGCCAGCTGCATCGGCGCGCTGGTTGAGATAGTGCTCATTAATTGCAGTCGCTGGATGCGCTGCGCGTGTCTGCCCGCCGCCACCCAGCCCACGCGAAACCCCGCCACCAGATTTTTAGAAAAAGAAGAGCAGTGCAGCACGCTGTCCTGTTTCTCAAACGCCTTTGCCGGCAGCGGTTTTTCGCTGCCGAACCAGAGTTCGCTATACACATCGTCCTCGATCAGCGTCACCTGATGCGCCTCCAGCAGCGCCACCAGCTCCTGCTTTTTCTCGCGGCTTAGCGTGCAGCCCAGCGGGTTCTGCTGATTCGACATCATCCAGCACGCTTTGACCGGCAGCTTCGCCAGCGTGGCGGCCAGCTCCGTCAGATCGATACCGTGCTGCGGATGCGAGGCGATAGCGACAGCCTTGAGCTGAAGCCGCTCGATAGCCTGTAGCGCGCCGTAAAAACAGGGGTTTTCCACCACCACCCAGTCGCCGGGCGCGGTGACCGCCTGAAGGCTCAGGTTCAACGCCTCCATCGCGCCGTTGGTGATCACGATCTCTTCTGGCGAAACCTGTATGCCCTGTAACGCATAGCGCTTGGATAGCGTTTTGCGCAGCGCCTCGTTGCCCGGCGGCAGATTGTTTAAGGCGTCCGCCGGTTTTAACGAGTGCGAAACGGCGGAAAGCGAGCGCATCAGCTGGCGCTGCGGAAAGAGTTCAGGATCGGGAAAGGCGGAGCCGAAAGGCATGATGTCCGGGTCGCGACACGCCTGTAACACCTCAAAAATAAAGTCGTTGATATCGACCGATTCCGTGAGCTGCACCTTCTGGTGGCTGGCGGGCTGGCTGAGAAATTCCGCCCGTGGCGCTACGTAGTAGCCGGACTGCGGCCGGGAGACGATCCAGCCCTGGCTCTCCAGCACCTGATAGGCGTGCATAACGGTCATCAGGCTCATCCCGCTCTGCGCCACCTGCTCGCGCAGCGAGGGGAGTTTTTCGCCCGGCAGCCAGATCTCACTGGCGATCTGCTGCTGGATTTGGTCGATTAACTGCAGATATTTTGCCAAAACTGTTACAGGCCCGTGCTCAGGAATGAGCAACTATTATAGTTAGCCGGGCCGCGATTAAACAGCTTTTGACACCGGGATCTTCTCCTCCGCCGCTTTTTTCTGTTCCGGCGTGCGGTTGGACTCGTGGTTGCCCGCATACAGCTTCAGGTGCGGCACCTGCTCAGGGGGAACCGGTTTGCCCAGCAGATAGCCCTGTAGCGAGTTGCAGCCCAGGCCGGTGAGAAAGGCCTGCTGCTCCTCCGTCTCTACGCCTTCCGCCACCACTTTCAGATTCAGCGTCTGCGCCAGCGCCACGATAGCGGTAACGATAGTGGCGTCTTCGCTCTGCGTATGCAGCTCGTTAACGAAGGCGCGATCGATTTTCAGCTCGCTGGCGGGCAGACGTTTCAGATAAAGCAGGCTGGAATAGCCGGTACCGAAATCGTCAATCGAGGCTTTCACGCCCAGTTCGGTCAGCTCGGTTAAGATACGCACGCTTTCGTCGGGATCGCGCATGGCGGTAGTCTCGGTCACTTCCAGCGTCAGCAGCTCTGGCGAAATCTGATGTTTCTTCAGCGCGGCGACCACCGTTTCCACCAGTCCGGCCTGCTCAAACTGGAGCGACGACAGGTTGACCGCTATCGACCATTGCGTATTGCCCATTCGATGCCAGACGCTCAGCTGGCGACAGGCTTCGTTAATCACCCAGTTGCCGATGCTGACGATCAGCCCGGTTTTTTCCGCCAGCGGCAGAAAAATGTCGGGCGACAGCAGCCCGCGCTGCGGATGCTGCCAGCGGATTAGCGCTTCAAACCCGACGATAGGGCCCTGCGGCGCGCAAAATTTCGGCTGGTAGAACAGGCGCAGCTCGTCGTGCTCCTGCGCCAGCCAGAGATCGTTGATCAGCTGTAGCTGGTTTTGCGCGATGGTGTTCATCGACGGCTGGAAGAAGTTATAGCCGTTACGGCCGTTGTTTTTGGTGTGGTACATAGCGGCATCGGCGTTGAACATCAGTTCCCGCTCGTCGTTGCCGTCGCCCGGATAGACCGCAATACCGATGCTCAGCGACACCACCAGCTCGTAACGCGAAATCAAAAACGGCTCGTCGATAGCCTTGACCAGCATATCGGCCACGGCGGCGGCATCGTTCGGCTCGCTGATTTCCACCAGCAGCACAAACTCGTCGCCGCCCAGTCGCGCCAGCGTATGGTGCCCGATCAGTAAATTTTTCATCCGCTCGGTGACCGCGACCAGCAGGTTATCGCCAACGTGGTGACCAAACGCGTCGTTAACGGCCTTAAAACCGTCCAGATCCATAAACATCAGCGCGAAAGCGGTCTCTTCCCGCACGGCCTTGCTCAGCGCCTGATCGAGGCGATCTTCCAGCAGAATACGGTTAGGCAGGCGGGTTAAGTTGTCGTGCAGCGCCAGCTGGGCCAGCTCGCGGTTGGCTTCCGCCAGCGAAGAAGCCAGTACCGACGTTCTGGCCTGCAGGCGCGCGTCGAGCGTGGAAACCACCAGCGTAATACCCAAAATAGAGAGCGTCACCACCACGACCAGCATCGCCAGCCAGCTGCTGTTCACGCCCATCTGCGTGGCGTGGCTGCCCATCGGGAAGCTGGCCGCCGCCATGCCGCTGTAGTGCATCCCGGCGATGGCGGCGCCCATAATCAGCGCCGCGCCGGCGCGCAGCAGCGCTAAATGCCCTTCGCCCTGACGTAGCTTAAACGCCAGCCACAGCGCGGCCGTTGAGGCGCCCAGCGCGATCGCTATCGACACCGCAATCCAGCGCCAGTCCCAGACGATACCCGGTTCAAACATCAGCGCGGCCATGCCGATATAGTGCATCGCCACCACGCCGGTGGCCATCGCCAGCGCGCCGACCATCAGACGGGCAAAGACCAGTTCACCGTAGCAGACAATCCACAGCGCAAAAATCGAGGCGACTACGGCTACAAACATGGAAATCAGCGTGAGCAGCGGATCGTAGCTCATCACCATCGCCAGGTTCATCGCCAGCATGCCGATAAAATGCATAGACCAGATGCCGATGCCCATCGCAAAGCCACCGCCAACCAGCCAGGCGCGGGCCGCTTTCCCCGTAGAGGTTGCCACCCTGCCCGCCATATCCAGCGCGGTATAGGATGCCAGGAAGGCAACAAAGATGGAGACGATAACCAGTAGCTGGTCGTAGGAGCTCATAAGCATATGCAAATCTCTGAAGCAAAAGCCAGATTACTGGCACCGGGTAAGGGAATAATAAAGCTGATAAATCGATTTCAACAATTACGGTATCGGCTAAAGAGTAGTCAACTTTACCCCTGGTGGCATAAAGCGGCCATGCCCGGCTGCGGACTCGGGCTTAACCCATCTATCTCCTTATAATTAAACGGGTTTATTATCTGTTTTTTTTGCTTAACGACCTTAGCATCCGCTCTTTTTTTTGCCCAGCAAAACCCAGGGCCAGCGCTGATTATTTTTTGTCAGGCGTCTTTTTTCATGCTACAGCAAGCAGGTCTGCTTTTGTTTCAACTCATTAACAAAATTTTGCGTTTCGCTTAGCTCAGCGTTCAAGGCTGTTCTATAGTTTTAAACATAACAGAAATTGGTCAATCTGGCTTTTATCGTGGATAGCGACCAACACAGGTCTTTCCGGCTCTGCGTTTTACCTGCATCGCGGCCATTTTTTACGCTTTTACACCGGGCGAAAAAGCACTTCCATTGGTCTGATCGGTAAGGAATGATTATGAAAATGAAGCTTTTTTTGCTGGGCTGCGGCTTGGGTCTCGGCGTGGCCTCTTCCGGCTTTGCCGCCACCACGACGGGAACTATCAACGCCACGCTGGTCCTGACCACGGGTTGCCTGGTCAATGGCCAGACCGCCACCACCGGTGTTAACTTCGGTACCTTAGACTTTGGTA
The DNA here is from genome assembly GCF_054057575.1 of Erwinia sp. TECH1. Lineage (NCBI taxonomy): Bacteria > Pseudomonadati > Pseudomonadota > Gammaproteobacteria > Enterobacterales > Erwiniaceae > Erwinia > Erwinia sp. TECH1. Next base: position 4,063,724 of record NZ_JBSRZK010000001.1, read on the forward strand.
GCAGCGCCGCGACCTTTGATACCCTGAACGCCACCTTAGTTGGCGCGCTGGGCAACGGCATCTTTGTGCGCTGCACCACTGGTCAAACCTATAACGTGCAGCTCACCAGCAGCAACGCCGCGCCCGCTACCGTGTTTGGCGAAGTAACCGCGCAGCCTCGCTATCTGGTGCTGGGCAGCAACGCCACGCAGGGCATTGCCTATACGCTCTATAACTCCACTTCCTATACCACGCCCATCGCTAACAACACTAACCTGACCAGCACGGGCACCACGGATCCGACCAATGGCGACAACTACCCGATTTACGGTCGTATTACCGGCGGCGGTTTTAACGCAGCGATCCCGGCAGGTACCTATACCGATACGATTAACGTTGCCGTGAACTACTGATTGACGGCGGCAGGGAGCACGTCGTGTCGGGGCAGGAAAGAACATCGGCGGGCTGGCTTAGCCCGCTTTGTGTCGTGGTTTGCTGTATCAGCTTTCCGGCCGGAGCGCTGCCGACGCAGACTTTTCAGGTGACGGCGTCGGTAGTGAACGGCTGCGTGATTTCCGGCACCAATACCGGCGTGTTCGGCACGCTGAACTTCGGCACCCGCCCCGGCGTCGGTTCGGCTTCTGCCAGCGCCAGCTTTGTTCAAAGCTCCACGATTACGCTGGCCTGTACGCCGGGCACTGCGCTAAGCATGAGCATTAACGGCGGCAGTAATTATTCCAGCACGCGTAATCTTAAAATTGCTAATAACACCGATTTAGTGGCCTATGCGCTTTACACCAGCGCCACCGCCAGTGCGGCAAGTGCGATCCCGGTCAATCAGAACGTGGCGCTGACCTACAGTAACGCCAATAACATCACGCTGCCGATATACGGTCGGCTGCAGATGAGCGGCGTTCGGCGGGCCGGGACTTACAGCGACACGCTGACGGTGACGCTGAGTTGGTAAACAGGGAGAAAGTATTTCATGAAGACGCTACGTATTTTCACACTGCTGGCCGGACTGACGGTTAGCTCACTGCTGCCCGCGTGGGCAGGAAATTCGGTGCTGATCTGGCCCATCGATCCGAAAATCCACAGCGGCGATAAAGCCACCGAGCTGTGGCTGGAGAATCGCGGCGCAGCGACCACGCTGATGCAGGTCAGGGTTTTCACCTGGCAGCAGCAGGACGGACACGAACAGTATCAGACGCAGCAAACGGTGGTCGCCAGCCCGCCGCTGGTAAGGATAGAGCCGGGCCAGAAGCAGCTGGTCAGGCTGATTAACCAGACCCCGCCGCCCAAAGGCGAGGAGCGGGCTTACCGGGTGCTTCTGGATGAGATCCCTACGCCGCAGCAGCCTGGCGAAAATCAGGCGGGCCTTAATTTCCAGATGCGCTATTCCGTGCCGCTGTTTACCTATGGCGAAGGCCTTTCAGCCGACACGGCCCGCCCCGACCTTAGCTGGCGCCTCGTTAATCAGAACGGTAAGTCAGCGCTGCTTATTACCAATAACGGCAGCGGCCACGCGCGGCTAAGCAACGTTTCGCTGGGCGGCCGGACGCTGTCAAACAGCCTGTTCGGCTACGTGCTGGCGCGATCGAGCAATACGTTTCCGCTTAATTTCCCGGCGTCTGACCGCTCGCAGCTCAGCGCGGAACTGGATAATAACCAGACCTGGCGCAGCGGCAGCTCTGCGCGCTAGCCGATGAACGGGCGCCGCTGCTCCCTGGCCCTCTGCCTGTTAAGCTACCTGCTCTCTTCAGCCGGTCGCGCGGAAACCTATTCCACTTTGCCGCCGCCGCCGTCGCCAAACGCGCCGGGCGCCAGCCAGCAATATATGCTGGGGCTGGTGATCAACGAGCAGGACAACGGCCAGGTCGTGCCGGTGGAATTCCGTGATAACCATTACTATCTGCGCGCCGGCGATTTGCAGCGGGCCGGCATCCCTTCAGCGCTGATCACCTCGTCGATGATGGATGTTTCCGCCATGCCGCAGGTCAAAGCCGACTACGATCAGGCCCGCCAGCGCCTCTTGCTGACGGTGCCGCCCGGCTGGCTGCCGCGCCAGAAACTGAATAACGAGGAGCGGAACGGCCCGCGCTTTCCTGGCAGAACCTCTACCGGCGCGCTGTTTAACTACGATCTCTACACCAGCCGTACCTCTGCCAGCGGCAGCCGCCTTTCCGCCTTTAACGAGTTTCGCCTGTTTGGCACGCTGGGGCAGTTTTCCAGCAACGGCGTCTGGCAGCAGCAGCTTTCCGGCCAGACGGCAGGCTCGCAGAACGAGGGCTATCTGCGCTATGACACTTACTGGAGCAATCAGGATGAAACCCGTTCGCTGAGCTGGCGCGTGGGCGATCTGATCACCGATTCACTGGCGTGGAGCAGCAGCGTGCGGCTGGGCGGTATTCAGATCGCGCGCGACTTCTCCGTGCGCCCGGATCTGGTGACCTATCCGCTGCCCTCTTTCTCCGGCCAGGCGGCGGTACCTTCCACGGTCGATCTCTTCGTCAACGGCTATAAGAACAGCAGCAATGACGTACAGCCCGGCCCCTGGTCGATGACCAATATGCCGTTTGTTAACGGCGCGGGCGAAGCGGTAGTGGTAACGACCGACGCCGCAGGCCGACGCGTCTCCACCACCATGCCCTTTTACGTCTCCAGCAGCCTGCTGAAGCCCGGCCTCTCTGACTTCTCTTTTTCCGCTGGGGCGCTGCGCAATAATTACGGCATCAAAAGCTTTGACTATGGCTCCGCCGCCGCCAGCGGCTCCTGGCGCTATGGCCTGACCGACTGGCTGACGCTGGAAAGCCATGCCGAAGGTGCGGACGCGCTGGCGCTGGGCGGCGCGGGCGGCCAGGTCAGGCTGGGGTCGCTCGGCGTGGTCAATGCGGCGCTGGCGCAAAGCCAGATGAGCGGCGAACATGGCAATCAATACAGCTGGGGCTATCAGTACAGCAACAGCCGCTTCAACATCGGCACGCAGCATATTATCCGCTCGGCGGGCTTCAGCAACCTGGCGCTGTACGGCGATCGCAACAGCGGCCTGGCGGGCACGGAATACACCCTTAGCCGCCGCAGCGCCCAGTACAGCGCCAGCGTCTCGCTCGATCGCTTCGGCAGCCTTGGCGCGGCCTTTATCGACATCGTCAGCGGCAGCGGCGACCGCACCCAGCTGTGGAACCTTTCCTGGAGCAAAAATATCTGGGGCAACAGCAGCCTTTACGTTTCCGCCAGCCGCGACCAGCGACAGGGCGACTGGACGGGCACCATTTCGCTGGTGATCCCGTTCAGCGAGCGCGGCAACGCCAGCCTGAGTCTGGATCGCGACCAGCAGGGCACCACCTCGCAGCGCGTAACGGTTTCGCGCTCCATGCCCACCGACGGCGGGCTGGCTTACGACGCCTCCTGGGCCAACCAGAGCAGCGGCGGCGACTATAAGCAGGCCAGCCTGAGCTGGCGCAACCAGAAGATTGAGACTTCAGCGGGCTTCTACGGCGATGGCGATTACACCACCGAATGGGCCGACGTGAGCGGCTCGCTGGTGCTGATGGACGGCAGCTACTTCGCTGCCAATGAGGTTAACGATGCCTTTGTGGTGGTGAAAACCGACTATCCCAATATCAACGTGCGCTACGAAAACCAGCTGATGGGCAAAACGGACGCCGGCGGTCATCTGCTGGTGCCGGGCATCAGCTCCTATTATCCGGCCAAATATGATATCGACACGCTGGATCTGCCGGCCGATATGACCACCTCCAGCGTCGAGCAGCGTTTTGCCGTCAAGCGCAACAGCGGCTATCTGCTGCATTTCCCGATTGAACCGCTGCGCGCGGCCAGCGTGATCCTGCACGACCAGAACGGCGAACCGCTGCCCGTTTCCACCCAAATTATTCGCGCGGGCGCCGCGACGACCTATGTCGGCTGGGACGGTATCGTCTGGATGGAAAACCTGGCTGCCGTTAACCCTTTCCGCGCGGAAACGCCGGACGGACGCCATTGCGAAGCGAAGCTCGACGTGCCGGGCGGTCGCCCGACGTCGCTACAAACTTACGGGCCGCTGACCTGCGCCCTTTCCGCTGCCTCAGGAACCTCACCATGACTTTGCCAATAAGATCGATCTTCCACCTGGCGCTGTTTTCGCTGCTGATGCTCTGCTCGCTATCCGGCTGGGCGGCCTGCACGCTGCCGACCTCTACGGCTACCTTTGGCAGCGTCAGCTCTTTTACGGTAAACACCACGGTGAGCAACACCACCGCCACCGTTAACGTCAACTGCGGTTCGGGCAGCGTGCTGTCGCTGCTGTCCAGCGATTACATCCGGTTTCAGCTGGCCAGCGCCACCTACACCAGCAGCACGCGCGGCGCGCTGAAAACCTCCAGCGCCGGGACGGATCTTATTCCGCTGCGCGTATGCAGCGATACGGCCTGCGCCACCGAGATGCTGATCGGCGGCACTACGGTCAACTTCAGCCAGGCGCAGCTGCTTAATTTGCTGGGAACAGGCGGCGGACAGAACTTCGCTATCCCGCTTTATCTGAGGACGCTGACCGGCCAGGTGGTGGCCGCCGGTACCTACACGGTGACGCTGAATATTCTGGTCAGCTATAACATCTGTACCGGCATTGGCGCGCTGGGCGCCTGTTTGTTGGGCAGTCAGCAGACCGGTTCCGGCACGGTGCCCATCACCACCACGCTGGTGGTCACCAACGACTGCACCACTATTACCGCGCCTAACGTCAGCTTTGGCAGCGCGCCGCTGGTCGGCAGTTTTAACGCGGTTTCGCAGTCCATTAATGTGATCTGCACCAAAGGCAGCACCTACACGGTTGGCCTGAGCAACGGCGGCTATGCGGTCGGCGCGCAGCGCTATATGGCCAGCGGCAGCAACCGGCTCGCCTATGAAATTTATAAAAACGCCACGACCTCGCGCTGGGGGCCGACAGGTACGGAGCGCGTCGCCAGCTCGGCGGCCAACAGCATTACCACCGACGGCCTGACCCGCACTTTTAATTATACGGCGCGCATACTGACTTCGCAGGCCACGCCGCCTGCGGGCAACTACAGCGACAGCGTGGTGGTGGATCTTTCTTTTTAGGGCCCGGTTTGCCCCCGGATAGTGCATTGTTAATTATTTGTTACCAATACGTATACATCCGGCGCCTTAACGGTGATGCCTGTCACATTAATGTCCGCGCTGGCGCGATAAAAGATAAGAAAAACTGAAAGGACAGGCTATGACATCTTTTTCTTCTTCGGCGAAAAAGCCGCAGGGCAGCGCCCGCACCATCTTCAATGTGACCAGCGGCAACTTCCTGGAAATGTACGACTTTATGGTGTTTGGTTACTACGCCACGGCGATTGCCAAAACCTTTTTTCCGGGTGACGATCCTTTCGCCTCGCTAATGTTAACGCTGATGACGTTCGGCGCAGGTTTCCTGATGAGGCCACTGGGCGCGATTATCCTCGGCTCTTATATTGACCATCACGGACGGCGTAAAGGGCTGCTGCTGACGCTGGGCCTGATGGCGATCGGCACCTTAACCATTGCTATCGTACCGGGCTACAACACGCTGGGCGCGGCGGCGCCAATCCTGATCCTGCTGGGCCGTCTGTTGCAGGGCTTCTCGGCGGGCGTGGAGCTGGGCGGCGTTTCGGTCTATCTCAGCGAGATCGCGCCGAAAAACCGCAAGGGCTTTTTTGTCAGCTGGCAGTCCGGCAGCCAGCAGGTCGCCGTGATTTTCGCCGCGCTGCTGGGCCTGGGGCTGAACCATCTGCTGGCGAAAGATCAGGTGACCGACTGGGGCTGGCGTATTCCCTTTTTCATCGGCTGCCTGATTGTGCCTTTCCTGTTCTGGGTCAGGAGAATGCTGGAAGAGACCGAAGCCTTCAGCCAGCGTAAGGTGCACCCTTCCATGCGTCAGATCGTACGCGGCGTCGCCAGCAACTGGGCGCTGGTGCTGGCAGGCATGCTGATGGTGGTTACCACCACCGTGATGTTTTATATGATCACCGCGTTTACCCCGACCTTTGGGAAAACGGTGCTGATGATGAGCGATAAGCAGAGCTTTTTGGTGACGCTGTGCGTCGGCCTGTCAAACCTGATCTGGCTGCCGATTATGGGCGCCGTCTCCGATCGCTACGGCCGTCGTCCGCTGCTGATCCTGTTTACCGTACTGATGATCGCCACCGCCTGGCCGGTGCTGCACTGGCTGGTCGGCTCGCCAACCTTCTCTCATCTGCTGGAGGCCGAGCTGTGGCTGTCGTTTCTCTACGCCAGCTATAACGGCGCGATGGTGGTCTATCTGGCGGAAGTGATGCCCGCAGAGGTGCGCGCGACCGGCTTTTCGCTGGCCTACAGCCTGGCGACGGCGCTGTTCGGCGGTTTTACGCCAGCGATGTCCAGCTATCTGATCCACGCCACCGGCGACAAGGCGATGCCCGGCGTCTGGCTGACCTTCGCTGCCGTTTGCGGCCTGCTCGGCACGCTGCTGATCAAACGCCTGGTGCAGCAGTATCAAACCCGCCAGACCAGCGAGCCTGTAGCGCAAATGTAGCGCCGCAGGTGCGGCCGTAGCGCAAGGCTGCGGCCGCCTGCCTCAAATTTTAAGCAAAAAAAATCCGCAACGATCGTTACGGATTTTTTATTTTCTGATGCCGATTATTTCGCGACGGTTTCCATGCCCATCAGCCCAATCTTCAGATAGCCCGCCTGACGCAGCTTGTCCATCACGCCCATCAGCGTTTCGTAATCCACCGATTTATCCGCCTGGAAGAAGATAGTGGCGTCTTTATTGCCCTGCGTCTGGCTTTCCAGCGCCGACAGCAGCGTTTCCTGCGTCACCGCCTCATTGCCGATAAACAGCTGTTTATCCGCTTTGATTGAGAGCCAGACCGGTTTTTCCGGGCGCGGCTGAGGCTTGCTGGTAGAGGCTGGCAGATTGACGCGGACATCAACGGTAGCCAGCGGCGCAGCGACCATAAAGATAATCAGCAGCACCAGCATCACGTCGATAAACGGCGTAACGTTGATTTCATGCATTTCGCCGTTGCTATCGAGATCTTCATTTAATCGCATGGCCATGACGCTTACCCTACCCGCAGCTTCTGCGTTGGATGCTGCGGCGCGCTGGCGGCCAGATCCAGATCGCGGCTTTGCAGCAGCATAATCTGCGCGGCGACGTCGCCCAGCGAGGCTTTATAGCTGGCGATCGTACGGGCAAAGACGTTATAGATCACTACGGCCGGAATCGCAGCGAACAGGCCGACAGCCGTGGCCAGCAGCGCTTCTGCGATGCCGGGCGCAACGACCGCAAGGTTCGTGGTCTGCGTCTGGGCAATACCGATAAAGCTGTTCATGATGCCCCAAACGGTACCGAACAGGCCGACAAACGGCGCGATAGCACCGATAGTAGCCAGAAAACCATTGCCGCGACCGGCGTGGCGGCTGAAGAAGGCGACGCGGCGCTCCAGACGGAACGAGGTGCGCTCTTTAATGCCGTCGTTGTCGGCGGACTGCTGCGACAGCTCCAGTTCGTTTTCGGCTTCTTTCAACAGCTGCGTGGTCAGGCTGTTAGCGTTAAACGTGGCGCTGATATCGCTCGCTTCCTGCAGGGAACGAACGCCCGCCAGCGCCTGCTGCTCGCGCTTCAGGCGGCGTTTCGCCGAGCTGAGCTCCGCGCTCTTGCTGAAGAAGATAGCCCAGGTAACGACCGAAGCCAGCAGCAGACCGATCATTACCACTTTTACCACGATGTCCGCATGGTGATACATGCCCCAGACGGAGAGGTCCGTCTGCATCAAATCATTCGTCACGCTGTCTCTCCAACGTCAGTTACCGATAGCGAAAATACAGGTCGGATCATACCAAATCGAACCCGAATTGATAGTAGTTATCATTACTATTTACCCTTAACGCAATACTTTTTACACTTTTCCCGCCATCTCCTTTTTATCGCCAGGGTTTTTCCTGAAACTTTGTCACGTAGCGGGATGACGAATTTCGCCCCGCCGCCAGCCGTGTTAACGTTAAGCGAGATCCTTAAACCGAGCAGACCGATGACCAGTAAACATATTGAAACGGCGTTAATCAGCGCCGGCCGCCGCAAACGCTATACCCAGGGTTCCGTTAACAGCGTTATTCAGCGCGCCTCCTCGCTGGTGTTCGACAGCGTGGCCGAGAAGAAACGCGCCACGGCCGGGCGAGCGGAAGGCGAACTGTTTTATGGTCGTCGCGGCACCCTGACCCATTTCTCGCTGCAGGAAGCCATGACCGAGCTGGAGGGCGGCGCGGGCTGCGTGCTTTATCCCTGCGGTGCGGCGGCGGTCGCCAATGCCATTCTCGCTTTTGTTTCCGCCGGGGATAACGTGCTGATGGCCGGTTCCGTCTATGAACCGACCCAGGATTTCTGTAGCAAAATCCTCAGTAAAATGAACGTGACCACCACCTGGTTCAGCCATACCGCCGGCGCGGAAATCGGCGACCTGGTGAAGCCGGAAACGCGGGTCGTTTTTCTGGAATCGCCGGCTTCCATTACGATGGAAGTGCAGGACATTCCAGCCATCGTGGCGGCCGTGCGGGCCAAAGCGCCGGAAGCGGTCATTATGATCGATAACACCTGGGCGGCGGGCATTCTGTTCCGCGCGCTGGATTTTGGTATCGATATTTCCATTCAGGCCGGGACTAAATATCTGATTGGTCATTCCGACGCGATGATCGGCACCGCCGTCGCCAACGAACGCTGCTGGGCGCAGCTGCGTGAAAACTCTTACCTGATGGGGCAAATGGTGGACGCGGACACCGCCTATATGGCCAGCCGTGGCCTGCGCACGCTGGCGGTACGTCTGCGCCAGCACGAAGAAAGCGGGCTGCGGGTCGCGCGCTGGCTGGCGGAGCGCCCGGAAGTGGCCGTGGTTAACCATCCGGCGCTGCCGCAGTGCAAGGGCCACGAGTTCTGGCGGCGGGATTTTACCGGCAGCAGCGGCCTGTTCTCCTTTGTACTGAAGGCGCGGCTGAGCGATCGGCAGCTGGCGGATTTTCTCGACCACTTTGAACATTTCAGCATGGCCTACTCCTGGGGCGGTTTTGAATCGCTTATTCTGGCAAACCAGCCCGACGAGCTGGCCGCCATCCGTCCGGCTGGCGGCGTTGACTTCAGCGGCACGCTGATCCGGCTGCATATAGGGCTGGAAAACGTTGACGATTTGCTGGCGGATTTGGCCGCCGGTTTCGCGCGCGTCGCGGGATCGTCAAAAAATTAAACAAAAAGGCAACAGCTCTGGCCTGTACCACGTTGTGACAGGCCATTTACGAGTACACTAGTGCTATTGATGCGGTAAACAGGATAAAAAATGGCGGTACTCCATGAGATTGTGCAGGCGCTTTGGCATCAGGATTTTGCTGCCCTCGCCAATCCCGATGTAATCTGGATCGTTTACGGAATTATGTTTCTCACGCTGCTGCTGGAAAATGGTTTGCTGCCCGCCGCCTTTCTGCCCGGCGACAGTTTACTGCTGCTGGCTGGCGCGATGATCGCCAAGGGCGTGATGGGCTTTATTCCTACCGTTGCCATCCTGACGCTGGCGGCCAGCCTGGGCTGCTGGCTGAGCTACCTGCAGGGCCGCTGGCTGGGCAATACCCGCCTGGTCAAAGGCTGGCTGATGCACCTGCCTGCGCAGTATCACCAGCGCGCCTGGAGCCTGTTTCACCGGCACGGGCTGATGGCGCTGCTGATTGGCCGCTTTCTGGCCTTCGTGCGGACGCTGCTGCCGACCATGGCGGGCATTTCCGGCCTGACGCAGACGCGCTTCCAGTTTTTTAACTGGCTCAGCGGCCTGCTGTGGGTCGGCATCCTGGTCTCGCTGGGTTATGCGATAAGCCAGGTGCCCTTTATCAAGCGCCATGAGGATCAGGTGATGTCCATTCTGATGATCCTGCCGCTGGCGCTGCTTTGCATCGGCCTGATTGGCAGCCTCGCGCTGTTCTTTAAGCGGAAAAAAGTCGCTTAGCGCACCCCGCCTTCCGAGGGTCGCCCGGCGGCCCTCTTATTCCATCTGACGCATTCTGCCGATCTCTTCCCCCGGCGTGACGCCAAAATAGCGCTTAAACTCGCGGGAAAACTGCGAGGCACTTTCATAGCCGACCCGCATCGCCGCCGCGCTGGCCTTCAGGCCTTCATGCAGCATCAGCATTCGCGCCTGATGCAGTCGATAGCTTTTCAGATACTGCAACGGCGAGGTGCTGGTGACGGCTTTAAAGTTGTGATGAAAGGCGGAGACGCTCATATTCACCTCCGCCGCCAGCCGCTCCACGCTCAGGTTGTCGGTATAGTGATGCTCGATGCGCCGCAGCGCCCGCGCTATCTGGCTGAACTGCGTGTGCCGACTGACCAGCGCCATCAGCGCGCCGCCGCACGGCCCCAGCAGCACGTGATAGAGAATTTCCCGCACGATTTGCGGGCCAAGCACGCGCGCGTCGCGTGGATCCGCCATCGCATCCAGCAGACGTTCCGCCGCACAAAGCATCGGCTCGGTCAGCGGCGACGAGTGAATGCCGCGCGTCTGCGGCTGCGGCTGAAAGCTGTCGTCATCGCCGATATCAATCAGCAGATCCTGAAGCTTAACCGGATCGACATTCAGCAGCATGCCCGCCAGCGGCGCTTCCGGCGTGGCGAACGTCTCGCACTCTACCGCCAGCGGCACGGTCAGCATCAGGTATTCCGTGGCGTCGTAATGGAAAACGTGGTTGCCCAGATAGCCGGTTTTTCTGCCCTGAAACAGGATCACGATACCGGAGGAATAGAGCACCGGCGTGCGCCCGCTGGGCTGGCTGGCGTGGAAAAGCCGGATATCGGGCAGCAGCGTCTGCACATCCGGTTTTGCGTCGATCAGTTGCACGACCTGGCGGGCAAGCCGGGCGCACAGCATAGTGCGATCCATTGTGTTCACCTGAAAAAAAGCAGAGCCGGCATCATGCCGAAGCCTGGCGTAATCGTCCAGCCTCCTGGAGAAACAGGCAAGAAGAAAGCAGAAACGGGCAGGATATATACCGGGACTGGCCGCTACGCTGGCTATCGGCTCAATAATCCGAATTGCGCAAAGGGTTAATAATTTCAACTAAACTAAGACCAGCAGTCTTAACCAGACTTAGCGTTACTTGCCGGCGCAGAGGCGTCGGCCCCCCTGGCTGCAAAGGAGAGAACAATGGCAGAGCAACCCGTAATCAAGCTTCACGATGGCAATATGATGCCCCAGCTCGGCCTGGGCGTCTGGCAGGCAAGCATTGACGAAGCGCGTCAGGCTGCGCTGAAAGCGCTCGATGTGGGCTATCGCTCGATCGATACCGCCGCCATCTATAAAAACGAAGAGGGCATCGGTCAGGCGCTACAGGAAACGTCGGTCGCGCGCGACGATATCTTCGTGACCACCAAGCTGTGGAATGACGATCAGCTGAACGCGCCGCAGGCGCTGGAAACCAGCCTGAAAAAATTGCAGCTGGAAAGCGTCGATCTCTATCTGATGCACTGGCCTTGCCCGGCGAAGGACAACTACGTTGACGCCTGGAAAGCGATGATCGAGCTGCAAAAACAGGGGCTGACTAAAAGCATCGGCGTCTGTAACTTCCAGGAAGCGCACCTGAAACGGCTGATAGATGAAACGGGCGTGCGTCCGGTGATCAACCAGATCGAGCTGCACCCTATGCTGCAACAGCGCACGCTGCACGCCTGGAACGCCATGCATCAGATCCAGACCGAATCCTGGAGCCCGCTGGCGCAGGGTGGCAAAGGCGTGTTCGATCAGGCCGTGATCAAAACGCTGGCGAAAAAATATGGCAAGACGCCTGCGCAGATTGTTATTCGCTGGCACCTGGACAGCGGCCTGGTGGTGATCCCGAAATCGGTCACGCCTTCCCGCATTGAAGAAAACTTTAAAGTGTTCGATTTCCGCCTGGAAAAACCGGAAATCAGTGAAATCGCCTCGCTGGATGCCGGCAACCGTCTTGGCCCCAACCCTGACGAGCTGAACTAAGCGCCCGGCCGCCCGTTGACAGAAAACAGACGGGCGGCCGCCTTTTTGACGCGCAACCTGCCTTTATCATGCATTAAGAAACAAGAACTGTTTACGTAATGCCCTGTTAATTTAAACCTCAGATAAACCACCTTCATTATTGTTTCTGAATAATGTTAATATAATTATTAAGCACCGGCAGCGGCAAAGACTTTACCCTCCTCTGAAAAGCGAACAAATACAGCAAGGTAAATTTAATTTGCTAATAAATGTTTGCGCCAAATTTAAAAAATAATGCATTGGTAATATTTATAATAGGTTTAGCTAATCAAACCGGTATTTCTTATTATTAATAACCGAATTATATTGCGCACAAAATCAGTATACTGAAGCCGAAAATATTTCTGATTAATTTACTGGAGAAATTTAATGAAAAAGATTATTTCGGCTGCCCTGCTGTTGCTGATGACGGGTTCCGCTTTTGCCGCACAGATCGTGCCGCGTAACGAACTGGATAATTACGTTAAAAAAGAACGCGTATCCATTTCTAACGTGATGGGTGGAAAATCAAAAGCGCTTGAGGCACTGCGCACGGAAGTGGATAAAAAAGGCGGCGAATATATGTATATTACCTCGCTGGATCGTCCTGGCAATTCCAGCCACTGGCGCGGTACGGCTATCGTACTGGAAAAGAAATAATCGTTCCTCAGCCCTCCCTGCCTTAATTCGCCCCGCTTTCTTTGGTTCCCGTCGGGCGCGCCGACTGACTTGATCCTTGCAAAACCTCGCTGGCTGGCCGCTCTGGTCAACCAGCGCTTTACGCTACGGCGCCGGCTGTACCTGCAGCTGGCCCGCCGTTCCGCGATCGGCCATTTCCAGCGTCTGGCTATAGTAGACAAACGGGAAGTGGTCGGAAGAGGACTGCGTAAAGGAGACAAACAGCTCCACGCTGCCGTCAACCCAGACGGTATCCTTCCAGCCGCGATCTTCCGCCATCGGCTGTGCACCGTTGACGTTCTTGATCAAAAACATCACGCCCTGAATATGAAACGCCTGCGGCAGGTCGGCATGAATAATCCAGCGTTCAAAGCTGCCCTGCTGCGCCTGGACGTCGATGCGGCCCAAATCCCACAGCGCGCCGTTGATGCCCGGCTCCGAGTCGCCCAGACGGAATTCGCGCGTACGGCTGACGCCGCCTTCGATGACCTGATCGGCCAGCAGACGCATCGGCAGCGTGTCGGTCACCAGCGGCAGCAGGCCGGTCGGACGCAGCGTCAGCACCAGCGTCGAGGTCAGAATGCTCGACGGCTCGAACAGCCCGCGCAGCCTGTCGACAATGCCTGCCGCCTGACCCGCCGTGATCGACACCTCGTCGCCCTGGCTCATATCCACCAGGATTTCCCGGCGCTCGCCCGGCGCCAGAGAAAGCTGCTGCACCGCCACAGGCGCGGGCAAAAAGCCCTGATCGCTGGCGATGACGTTAAAAGGCCGCTTGTCGCTCATGGCGAGCTGGTAGCGACGCGAGTTTGAAGCGTTAAGCAACCGCAGGCGTACCCAGCCGCGAGAGACTTCCACATAGGGATTCTGCGTGCCGTTCACCAGCAGGGTATCGCCCACAAAACCGCCGTTAGCTGGCGGGCTGTAGTCCGGCGAACCGAAGTTATCGATACGCTTGTCCTGAATAATCAGCGGAAAATCATCCACGCCGTAGTGGTTCGGCAGCGGCAGCGTTTTGCTGACCTCGTCTTCTACCAGCCACATACCCGCCAGGCCGTTGTAAACGTGCTCCGCCATATGACCAGGCGTGTTGGCGTGATACCAGCAGGTCGCGGCGGCCTGACGCACCGGGATCACCGGCGCCCAGTCGACGCCAGGCGACATCATGCGCGCCGCGCCGCCGGCGAGCGCGCCCGGCACCTGAAGCCCGCCAACGGTCATCGCCACCGCTTCGTTCAGCCGGTTGCTGTAGATGAGCTTGACGTCATCGCCGCTCCAGACCCTGACCGTCGGCCCCAGGTAGAGCCCGTTAAAGCCCCACACCTGCGCCTTGCTGCCGCTGGTAAACGACCAGTGGCTGCGTTGCAGCGTCAAAAAGATAGGCTGTCCACGGCGGGATTCGATAAGCGGCGGCACCGGCAAAGGATTACCCGGCCCTGCGGCGTGTACGCGTGCAGGCAGCGCACTGGCGCACAGCGCTATGCCCGATGCCTGAATAAACTGACGTCGACTGAAGGACATAAAAACTCCGTAACCCAAAATGCGGCCCGGCGGGCCGCTATCCATTTTTTATGATTGTTTGCCGTGTGCCGACCGCGAGGCGATCGGTTTACTTTTCGCCTGCGGCTTCCCGCGCGGCGACTTCCGCGTTGAGTTCAGCCAGCTTCTCCATCATCAGCTCGCGGCAATGGGTCGCCAGCTTGCGCACGGATTGGTCGGCGAAGGCGGCGGTATCGATCGGCGGCAGCATCTCAATGATCACCAGACCGTTATGCAGCCGGTTCAGCTTGATTTTATCGTGCGTATTGCTGACCACGATAGGGATAATAGGTACGCCTGCGGCCATAGCGGCGTGAAACGCGCCGGTTTTAAACGGCAACAGCCCGCGTCCACGGCTGCGCGTCCCTTCCGGGAACATCCAGAAGGAGATCTTCTTCTTTTTAAACTGGTCGATCAGCTGGTTAATGGTGCCGTGCGCTTTGTTGCGGTTGTCACGGTCGATCAACAGGTTGCCGGTCAGCCAGTAAAGCAGGCCAAAGAACGGCACCCACAGCAGCGTTTTTTTGCCTACCGTCACCGTGGTTGGCTGTACGACTTTTGCCGCCGTGATCATATCGTAGTTGTTCTGATGGTTGGCGATGTAGATCGCATTAGGATAGTTTTCCGCCCCTGCCGGCTTGCGGATTTCCACCTTCAGACCAAACAGCGGCGACAGGCGACCGAACAGATGGCCAAACGTCGCCACGTGGCGGGGATTACGGGGACTGAACAAACACCAGATGCAGCCGAAAATGCACACCAGGATTGAATAAACGATCGTCACGACGATCCGAAAAATTGACAGCATCACATCCTCATTATTGCCGGGCCGGAGACGCCTTAAGGCAGTCGCTCCGGCATTACGCCTTATCGGGCGCGCCGGGTGAAGTATATCCTGAAATCAGCAGGCTATGCTGCTTTTCACCGCGCGGCGCGGCCCGGATCACTCTTCGCTTTCACTGGCCTCAGGCCGTGCAGGCCCGTCCACCTCTACCCGATCGATACGCTGCAGGCCACGCGGCAGCAGCGTGCCGCGACGGCCGCGCTCGGCACGGAACTTCTGCAGGTCTTCCGGTCGCAGCGTCAGCTTGCGTTTGCCGACGTGCAGCGTGATGGCGGTTTGCGGCGTCAGCAGCAGCAGCCAGGCCAGCTTGTCGTCGCCCGCCGCCGCTTCCGCCGCCGGGATTGAGACAATCTTGTTGCCCTTGCCTTTGGACAGCTGCGGCAGATCGGCCACCGGGAACATCAGCATCCTGCCTGCGGCGGTGATCGCCAGCAGCAGGTCGTCCTCGTGATGGATCGCCTGCGGCGTCATCACTTTGGCATTCTGCGGTAGCGTCAGCAGCGCTTTACCGGCACGGTTGCGCGACACCAGATCGCTGAAGGTGCAGACGAAGCCGTAGCCCGCATCCGACGCCAGCAGCAGCTTCTGATCGTCCGCCTCCATCAGTACCTGCTCCACCACCGCGCCCGGCGGCGGCGTCAGCTTGCCGGTCAACGGCTCGCCCTGCCCGCGCGCGGAAGGCAGCGTCACCGGATCGAGCGTATAGCTACGACCGGTGGAGTCGATAAAGGCCACCGGCTGGTTGCTCTTGCCGCGCGCCGCCGCGCGATAGCTGTCGCCCGCCTTATAGCTCAGGCCGCCCGGATCGATATCGTGTCCCTTGGCGCTGCGCACCCAGCCCATCTGCGACAGCACAATAGTCACCGGCTCGGACGGCACCAGCTCGTTTTCGCTGATCGCTTTGGCCTCTTCGCGCTCGCGCAGCGGCGAACGACGATCGTCGCCATAGGCTTCGCTGTCGGCCTGTAGCTCTTTTTTCAGCAGCGTATTCATTTTACGTTCTGAAGCCAGAATGCCCTGTAAACGGTCGCGCTCTTTGCCCAGCTCGTCCTGCTCGCCGCGGATCTTCATCTCTTCCAGTTTGGCAAGATGACGCAGCTTCAGTTCCAGGATCGCTTCCGCCTGGGTTTCGCTGATGCCGAAGCGCGAAACCAGCACCTGCTTCGGCTCGTCTTCGCTGCGGATAATGTGGATCACCTCATCGATATTGAGGAAGGCGACCAGCAGGCCTTCCAGAATATGCAGGCGCTTCAGCACTTTTTCCAGCCGGAAATTCAGGCGGCGACGCACGGTGTCGCGGCGATAAACCAGCCATTCGCTGATGATTTCAAGCAGGTTTTTTACCGCCGGACGGTTATCCAGCCCGATCATATTCAGGTTGATGCGATAGCTTTTTTCCAAATCGGTGGTGGCGAACAGATGGTTCATTACCTGTTCCATATCCACCCGGTTGGAGCGCGGCACAATCACCAGACGCGTCGGGCTTTCGTGATCGGACTCATCGCGCAAGTCTTCCACCATCGGCAGCTTTTTATTGCGCATCTGCGCGGCTATCTGCTCCAGCACGCGCGCGCCGGAAACCTGGTGCGGCAGCGCGGTAATAACCACGTCGCCCTCTTCTTTCTTCCACACCGCGCGCATACGCACGGAGCCACGGCCGTTCTGATAGATTTTGCGGATCTCGGCGCGCGGCGTGATGATTTCCGCTTCGGTCGGATAGTCCGGCCCCTGCACGATATCCAGCAGCTCATCAAGCGTGGTTTTCGGCGCATCGATTAGCTTGATGGCCGCGTTGGCGACTTCGCGCAGGTTGTGCGGCGGAATATCCGTCGCCATCCCCACCGCAATCCCCGTGGTGCCGTTAAGCAGGATATTCGGCAGGCGCGCGGGCAGCATTGCCGGCTCCTGCATGGTGCCGTCAAAGTTCGGCACGTAATCCACGGTGCCCTGGCCCAGCTCGCCTAACAGCAGCTCGGCATATTTTGACAGGCGTGACTCGGTGTAACGCATCGCCGCAAAGGATTTCGGATCGTCCGGCGCGCCCCAGTTTCCCTGACCATCCACCAGCGGATAGCGGTAAGAGAAAGGCTGCGCCATCAGCACCATCGCCTCATAACAGGCGCTGTCGCCGTGCGGATGATATTTACCCAGCACGTCGCCCACGGTACGGGCCGATTTTTTAAACTTGGCGCTGTTGTTCAGGCCCAGCTCCGACATCGCGTAGACGATACGGCGCTGCACCGGCTTCAGGCCATCGCCGATATACGGAAGCGCACGATCCATGATGACGTACATGGAATAGTTGAGATAGGCCTCTTCCGTAAACTTATGCAGAGCGCGACGCTCTGCCCCATCCTGAGTCAAATCGCTCATTACTTTTTGTTCCTCACATCATGGCGTCACGGGCACGCCACATCGGGGCCGTTTGGCGGGAATAGTACCTTATCCGGGCCGCTTCTGTCACAGATAACCGTGACGGCATACGCTTTCCTGCGTGGCGTGATTATTGCTCGCAGCGCAAAAGTATTGTGATCAAAAACTCATTTTTAACCCCTGCCTTCGCGCGTACACTGAGACCAGTTTTGAATACTGGAGAAGAAGATGCGCATTTTTATTATTGACGCCGGAAAAACCTTTGCCCATTCCAAAGGCGAGCTGAACCATACGCTGACCGACGTGGCCGCGACTTACCTGCGCGAAGCCGGTCATCAGGTTGACGTTACCGTGGTGGACAACGGCTACGTGGTGGCCGACGAGATCCAAAAATATCTGGCCGCCGACACGGTTATCTATCAGATGCCGGGCTGGTGGATGGGCGAACCGTGGATCCTGAAAAAATATATCGATGAGGTCTTTACCGAAGGCCACGGCACCCTGTACGCCAGCGACGGCCGCACGCGCTCCGACGCCTCGAAGAAGTATGGTTCCGGCGGGCTGGTTCAGGGTAAAAAATATATGCTTTCCCTGACGTGGAACGCGCCGCTGGAAGCCTTTACCGATCCCGACCAGTTCTTTGAAGGCGTGGGCGTGGACGGGCTTTACCTGCACTTCCACAAGGCGAATCAGTTCCTGGGAATGGAAGCGCTGCCGACCTTTATCTGCAACGATGTGATCAAGCAGCCGGATGTCCCACGCGATATCGAGCGTTATCGGACACATCTGGGCCAGATCTTTGCTTAACTGTTAAGACCGTTCTCTTAAAAGGAAAGACCATGCTCACCGTGATTGCTGAAATTTGTGTCAGGCCCGGCCGCCGCCGTGCGGTCATGCAGGCGATTGAACAAGTAATCCCGACGGTGTTAGAGGAAGAAGGCTGCGGCAGCTACCGGATGCTGGTGGATCACCAGGCGCAGGTGCCGTGGAAACAGAACTCGCCCGACTCGGTGTTTATGGTCGAGCAGTGGGATTCCTTACGGCATCTGGAACGGCATCAGCAGGCCGCGCATATGGAGCAGCACCGCGGCCGCATTAAAGATGACGTGCTGGACGTGAGGATTTTCGTGCTGGAACCGGCGTAAAGAGTAAGAAGGGACGAACCGGGTTCGTCCCTTGAGGTTGCTGACAAACTCATCCACTGTCATCAAGTCGCGTGCGGGTCGGTGGAAAGCAGCAGAGGCAGATCGGAACACGGACACGCCGTAAACCCATCCGTGGGGGCTCGTTTCGCGCGTCCATGCGCGAAAACGGTC
Organism: Erwinia sp. TECH1; assembly: GCF_054057575.1. Lineage (NCBI taxonomy): Bacteria > Pseudomonadati > Pseudomonadota > Gammaproteobacteria > Enterobacterales > Erwiniaceae > Erwinia > Erwinia sp. TECH1. Next base: position 4,082,497 of record NZ_JBSRZK010000001.1, read on the forward strand.
CGCTTATCCGCTCAGCCACTGCTGCTGCGAAGCTGCCGTTTCGCTGTAAAAAATTCAGTCCGCACGAACCCGCTGGCTTTGTCAGCAGTCTGAAGGGACGAACCGGGTTCGCCCCCTTTTTTTGTGGCTTGCCGTCATAGCGATAGCCGCGCCGTCCGCTCTATTATCGATACCGTTCGGGGGCTGCCCGGCAAGGTCACGCCGGTGGCGATGCTTCCAGCTGCTCGCTGCTCCACTGCAGGAAATGGCTTACGCGGGGAAAGCGGGCAAAGCCGCGCGGCCAAACCAGATGATGCGCGTTCACCGGCAGGCTGCATTCGTCGCCAAACACCCTGACCAGCGTGCCGCTACGCAAATATTCTGCCGCCAGCAGCTCGCTTTCAAACACCACCCCATGCCCCAGCCTTGCCGCCTCCAGGCTCATATAAGAACGATCGAAGCGAAACAGCCAGTCTTTGGTCGGCTGCGCTAATTGCATCGCGGCAAACCATTGCGGCCACTGAATTAAAGGCGACTCGGAAAGGATCAGCGCATGGTTAATTAATTCCGCCGGCGTCGCGACCGGATGCTTTATCAAATAATCGGGCGACGCTAATACCGACATTTTTTCATGGCGGATGGTTTTAACTTCCAGTGATTTCCAGTCGGGAAAGCCGTGGCGCACCGCAATATCAATATTGTCACGGCTGAAAGATAAATTTTCGTAGGAACAGGAAAGCGTGACCTGTATTGCAGGATAGCGCTCGCGGAATTTATGCAGGCGCGGCAGCAGCCAGAGCAAACCAAAACTGGGCGCGCAGTGAATGCGCAGCGCGCTGCGCGCTTTCTCATTACCGAGACGGGTGCTGGCCTGGGTCAGCCCCAGCAGCAACGGGCTGATTTCTTTCAGATAGTTTTCACCGGCCAGCGTTAACGTCATGCCTTTGGGCGAGCGGTTGAACAGCAGGCAGCCCAGCTCTTTTTCCAGTTTTGCCAGCTGATGGCTGGCAGCAGAGGCGGTAATATTCACTTCTTCCGCCGCACGCGCCACATTGCCGTAATGCGCAACTTCTTCAAAAATCCTGAGCGATTTTATCGAAGGGCAAAAATCTGCGTGTTTTTCCATGCGGCTCCTTAAATGAATTTTGTGACAGATGCCCGCTTTTTTCCGCGAGAAATGTTAACTGCATCAAATCCATCTTTCTATTCAGCATCGAATGAATTTTTTTGCATTGCCAGTTTAGCCGTAATTTCCAATTCTGAATGTGACCCTGCCGGTAGCGATACCGAACCACTAAAAAAGATTATTACGGAGTGGATTATGTTGCTGAAAAATAAAGTTGCGATTATTACGGGCGCCGCCTCTCAACGCGGTATTGGCCGTGCCACCGCCGCCTGTTTCGCCCGTCACGGCGCGCAGGTGGTGATTCTGGATCTGGATGAGAACGCGGCGCGACATGCGGCTGAAGAGCTGGGTGCCGGTCATCTGGGCCTGGCGGCCAACGTCACCGATCCCGCTGCGGTGCGCCAGGCCGTTTCCCGCGTGGTCAGCGAGTTTGGCCGCATCGACGTGCTGGTAAATAACGCAGGCATTACGCAGCCGGTAAAAACGCTGGAAATCAGCATCGAAGACTATAACCGTATCCTGGACGTCAATCTGCGCGGCACGCTGCTGATGTCACAGGCGGTGATCCCAACCATGCAGCAGCAAGGCGGCGGCAGTATTGTTTGCCTCTCTTCCGTTTCCGCCCAGCGCGGCGGCGGCATTTTCGGCGGCCCGCACTACAGCGCGGCGAAAGCGGGCGTGCTGGGCTTAACCAAAGCGATGGCGCGCGAGTTTGGCCCGGACCAGATCCGCGTCAACGCGCTGACGCCGGGCCTGATCCAGACCGATATTACCGGCGGCCTGCTGCAGGACGAGCGGCGTCACGCCATTATCGACGGCATCCCGCTTGGCCGCCTGGGCGCGGCAGACGACGTGGCTAACGCCGCGCTGTTCCTTGCCAGCGATCTCGCCAGCTACCTGACCGGCATCACGCTGGACGTTAACGGCGGCATGTTGATCCACTGATCGGCTCCTTCCAGCAGGCTTCTTTCACTCCGGGAGTGAAGAGTATGACAACGCTTAATCTCAGCGCGACCACCGTCGCGCGCGATGCGACCTATCGCAAAATCGCCTGGCGGCTGATGCCATTTTTAATGCTTTGCTATCTTTGCGCCTATCTCGACCGGGTTAACGTCGGCTTCGCCAAGCTGCAAATGATGGACGATCTGGCCCTGAGCGAAACGGTGTACGGCCTGGGGGCGGGTATTTTCTTTATCGGCTACTTCTTTTTTGAAGTGCCTAGCAATCTCATCCTGCATCGCGTCGGCGCACGCCGCTGGATTGCCCGCATCATGATTACCTGGGGGCTGATTTCCGGCCTGTTCGCCTTTGTGGAAACGGCCTGGCAGTTTTATCTGCTGCGCTTTTTTCTCGGCGTGGCCGAAGCCGGTCTGGCGCCCGGCCTGCTGCTTTATCTCACCTACTGGTTCCCCTCGCATCGCCGCGCCCGCATGACGGTGCTGTGGTTTGTGGCGATCCCGCTTTCCGGCATGATCGGCGGCCCGCTTTCCGGCTGGATTATGGAAGCCTTCGCCGGTTTTCACGGCTGGGCAGGCTGGCAGTGGATGTTCGTACTGGAAGCGATTCCGACCATGCTGATGGGCTTTGTGGTGCTGATGGTGCTCAAGGATCGCGTTGAGCAGGCGCCCTGGCTGGACGAGAGCGAAAAGCGCATGGTGCGTGCCGATTTGGATGAGGATAATCAGCAAAAAGCGCATCACGGCACGGTGAAAGCTTTTGTGGCCGACAGGCGGCTGTGGCTGCTGGCGCTGATCTACTTTTGCGTGGTGATGGGCCAGTATGCGCTGACCTTCTGGCTGCCGACGCTGGTCAGAAACTCCGGCATCCGCGAGCCGCTGCATATTGGCCTGCTGACCAGCCTGCCCTATCTCTGCGCCATCGTTTTTATGCTGATGGCGGGCCGCAGCGGCGACCGGCATCGCGAGCGGCGCTGGCATCTGATCGTGCCCATGGCGATCGGCGTGGTCGGGCTGACGCTGGCGACGTCGCTGGGTCACAGCGTACCGGCCTCGCTGTTTTTCCTCTGCGTGGCCGCCGCCGGCATCCTTTCCGCCTCTTCCCTGTTCTGGATGCTGCCGACCAACCTGCTCGGCGGCGTCTCGGCGGCGGCAGGCATTGCCGCGGTGAACTGTATCGCGAATCTGGCGGGCTTCTTTTCACCGTGGCTGATCGGTTCTATCACCACCGCCACCGGTTCGCCCGCTTCGGGCATCTACTTTATTGCTGCTGTTTTGCTGCTCGGCGCGCTCTGCGTGCTGCGTATTCGCGCAGCAGACGTTAACCGTTAATCAGGAGATAAGATGAACAGCGTTTCTGCCACACTTACGCTCAAACAGCGCGCAAACAATATCCGTCGTCATGCGCTGTTAATGGGACAGGTTCAGGGTCAGGGCTATATCGGCCAGGCGTTAGGCGCTGCCGATTTGCTGGCCGTCAGCTATTTTCACGCGCTCAATTTTCGTCCTGAGGAGCCGGAATGGGAAGCGCGCGACCGTTTTTACCTTTCTATCGGCCACTACGCTATTGCGCTGTACGCCGCGCTGCTGGAAGCGGGCGTGCTGCCCGAGGCCGAGCGCGAAACCTATGGCAGCGACGAGAGCCGCCTGCCGATGTCCGGCATGGCCGCTTATACGCCCGGTATGGAGATCACCGGCGGCTCGCTTGGGCACGGCTTAGGCATTGCGGTTGGCGCGTGCCTGGGGCTGAAAAGCAAAGGCTCCGCTTCCTTTGTTTATAACCTGCTTTCCGACGGCGAGCTGAATGAAGGCTCGACCTGGGAAGCGGCGATGTCGGCCTCGCACTGGCGGCTGGATAACCTGATCGCCCTGATCGACGTCAACAATCAACAGGCCGACGGCCACAGTTCGGAAATTCTGGCGTTCGAGCCGATTGTCGATCGCTGGCGGGCCTTTGGCTGGCACGTGCAGCGCGTGGACGGCAACGATATCGCCGCGCTGACCGCCGCCTTTGACGCCGCGCGCGCCTGGGCTGAACCGCAGCCGCGCGTAATTATCTGCGATACCAAAATGGGTAAAGGCGTGCCTTTCCTGGAAACGCGCGAAAAAACGCACTTTATCCGCGTGGATGCCGACGAATGGGACAAAGCCCTCACCGCGCTTGAGCAAGGGGAATAACATGACTACCGCAACAAAGAAACGCCTGACCACGTCAGCCATGATCGCCTCCATCGCCGCAGAAGGTCAGCCCGTGCAGTCGGCCCCTTTCGGCCATGCGCTGGTAGAGCTGGCGCGCCAGCGCACCGATATCGTTGGCTTAACGGCCGATCTGAGCAAATACACCGATCTGCATCTGTTTGCCGAAGCCTTCCCGGAACGCTTTTTCCAGATGGGCATGGCGGAGCAGCTGTTGATGAGCGCCGCAGCGGGCATGGCGCGGGAAGGCTTTACGCCTTTTGTCACCACCTATGCGGTGTTTGCCTCGCGCCGCGCCTACGATTTTATCTGTATGGCGATAGCGGAAGAGAACCTGAACGTCAAAATCGCCTGCGCGCTGCCTGGCCTGACCACCGGCTACGGGCCGAGCCATCAGGCGACCGAGGATTTGGCTATTTTTCGCGGGATGCCGAATCTGACCATTATCGATCCCTGCGACGCGCTGGAAATCAGCCAGGCGGTGCCCGCCATAGCCGAGCATAGCGGCCCGGTCTATATGCGCCTGCTGCGCGGCAAAGTGCCGCTGGTGCTGGATAAATATGGCTATCAGTATCGCCACGGCAAGGCGCAACGGCTGCGCAGCGGCAAACATGCGGTGATTATCAGCAGCGGGCTGATGACCATGCGCGCGCTGGAAGCCGCAGAAGCGCTGGAGAAAAGAGGCATCGAGGTTGGCGTGGTGCATTCGCCGATGATCAAGCCGCTGGACGAGGCCACCATCCTGCGCGAGGCGGGCGAAGCGGTGAACGAGAACCGGCTGGTGATCACGGCGGAAAACCACTCCATTACCGGCGGGCTGGGCGAAGCGATAGCGGCGACGCTGATGCGGCACGGCGTGACGCCGCAATTCAGACAGATTGCCCTGCCGGACGCGTTTCTGGCGGCGGGCGCGCTGCCGACGCTGCACGATCGCTACGGCATTTCGACGGCGGCGATGGTTACGCAGATTACAAGCTGGCTGGAAGGGTAACGGAAAGCCCCGAAGCGTTGCGCTTCGGGGCCGAGTTCAGGCAGGATTAAACCTCGATTTCCGCCATATGGCCTTTTTCCTGCAGCCAGTTGCGGCGATCTTCCGAGCGTTTCTTCGCCAGCAGCATATCCATCACCGCCAGCGTCTGTTCCACGTCGTCGTCGTCAATGGTCAGCTGCACCAGGCGACGGGTATTGGGATCCAGCGTGGTTTCACGCAGCTGTAGCGGGTTCATCTCGCCCAGGCCTTTAAAGCGCTGCACGCCCGGCTTGCCCTTTTTACGCTTCAGCTGATCCAGAATGCCCGCTTTCTCTTCCTCATCCAGCGCGTAGTAAACCTCTTTACCCAAATCGATACGGTAAAGCGGCGGCATCGCCACGTAGACGTGCCCGTTTTTCACCAGCGTGCGGAAGTGCTTCACGAAAAGCGCACAAAGCAGCGTAGCGATATGCAGGCCGTCGGAGTCCGCATCGGCCAGGATACAGACTTTGCCGTAGCGCAGCTGGCTCATATCTTCGCTGTCGGGATCGATACCGATAGCGACGGAAATATCATGTACTTCCTGTGACGCCAGCACCTCGTCCGAAGAGACTTCCCAGGTGTTGAGGATCTTGCCTTTCAGCGGCATGATCGCCTGGTATTCACGATCGCGCGCCTGCTTGGCCGATCCGCCTGCGGAGTCCCCTTCCACCAGAAAGAGTTCCGTGCGGTTCAGATCCTGCGCGCTACAGTCCGCCAGCTTGCCGGGCAGCGCCGGGCCGCTGGTGAGCTTTTTACGCACCACCTTTTTCGCCGCACGCATCCGGCGCTGGGCGCTGGAAATCGCCAGCTCGGCCAGCATTTCCGCCGCCTGCACGTTCTGGTTCAGCCACAGGCTGAAGGCATCTTTCACCACGCCAGAGACGAAGGCCGCGCACTGGCGGGAAGAGAGTCGCTCTTTGGTCTGACCGGCAAACTGCGGATCCTGCATTTTCACCGACAGCACGTAGGCGCAGCGATCCCAGATATCTTCCGCCGACAGCTTCACGCCGCGCGGCAGAATATTGCGGTATTCGCAGAACTCGCGCATCGCATCCAGCAGGCCCTGACGCAGGCCGTTGACGTGCGTGCCGCCCTGCATGGTCGGGATCAGGTTGACGTAGCTTTCCGTCAGCAGCTCGCCGCCTTCCGGCAGCCACAGCAGCGCCCAGTCCACCGCTTCGATATCGCCGGCAAAAGAGCCGACAAAAGGTTTTTCCGGCAGCGTCGGCAGGCCGTTAACCGCTTCCGCCAGATAGTCCGTCAGGCCGTCGGCGTAGCACCAACTTTGCTCGGTATTGTTCACTTTGTCTTTAAAGACGATTTCCACGCCCGGACAAAGCACCGCTTTCGCCTTCAGCAGATGGCTGAGGCGCGATACCGAAAAGCGCGGGCTGTCGAAGAACGACGGGTCCGGCCAGAAGCGTACGCGCGTACCGGTGTTGCGTTTGCCGACCGTGCCGGTGACGTGCAGATCCTGCACTTTGTCGCCGTTTTCAAACGCCATTTCATACACTTCGGCATTACGGCGCACGGTGACTTCCACGCGCGTCGACAGCGCGTTTACCACCGAGATGCCCACGCCGTGCAGGCCGCCGGAAAACTGGTAGTTCTTGTTAGAAAATTTGCCGCCCGCATGCAGGCGACAGAAGATCAGTTCAACGGCCGGTACGCCTTCTTCGGGATGGATATCGACCGGCATACCGCGACCGTCGTCAATCACTTCCAGCGACTGATCGGCGTGCAGGATCACTTCGACGCGTTTGGCATGGCCCGCCAGCGCTTCATCCACGCTGTTGTCGATCACTTCCTGACCTAAATGGTTAGGACGCGACGTATCGGTATACATGCCCGGACGGCGGCGAACGGGTTCAAGGCCGCTGAGTACCTCAATGGAATCAGCGTTATAGCTGGACTGAGTCATTGTATCAATCTTGATGGCTGTAAATGAGTGAGCCCCACGTCCCGCTTCAGGCAGCGAGGCCTAAAAAGTCCAGGATCGGGGAGAAATGGCGTTCGAATCCGATAAAAGCATGATTTCCGCCCTCTTCAACCGTCTGACGGCAGGCGCTGTAGTAGCCTACAGCCTGGCGGTAATCGAGCACTTCATCGCCCGTTTGCTGCAGCAGCCAGAGCAAATCCGGCGACTCTAACGGGTCAATCTGCATCACTTTCAGATCGTAAATGTGGCGTGACTCTAACACATATTGCTGCCCGGTGTACGGGTTCTGATTCAGACCCAAATAATCCACCAACAGCTCAAAAGGCCGCACCGCAGGATTGACCACCACCGCTGGCAGCATGAAGCATTGCGAGAGCCACGTCGCATAGTAGCCGCCCAGCGACGAGCCGACGATCCCCACGGCTTCGCCCGATAATCCCATGATCAGGCTTTCCAGCATCAGCGCCGCGTCCGCCGGGTAAGGCGGCAGCTGCGGCACAATAACCTGGATTTCCGGATGCCGCGTGGCCAGCCACTGCCGGAACTGCGTCGCTTTAGCCGACTGCGGCGAGCTGTTGAAACCGTGCAGGTAGATCAGCGTGGCCATCTCAGTATCCTTCGGAGTCGGGATCGGGGCTGAAGGCGCGCGTCGTCAGGCGCTCAACGCGGGTTTCCACCCGGCCATCCGCATACAGATCCAGCCAGCGCCAGCCCGGCGCTTCGGAATCGATAGTAAAGTTGGTGCAGTGCGGTCGGAACTGCACGCAGGTCGACGGCGTCGCCAGCAGGCGGCGTCCGTTCCAGTTCAAATCCAGATCCTGATGAATATGCCCGCAGAGCAGCGTCGACGCCAGTGGATAGCGCTGCAGCACGGCCTCCAGCATATGCGAATTGCGCAGGCTGTGCTGATCGAGCCAGGTGCAGCCCGACGGCAGCGGATGGTGATGCAGCAGCACCAGCGTATGGCGCTCCGGCGCCTTCGCCAGCGCTTTGTCCAGCCATTCCAGCTGATAGTCGCTCAGCTCGCCGTGCGGCACGCCGAAAACCTGGCTGTCCAGCAACACGATCTGCCACTCCTCGCCCAGCAGTACATGCTTTTCGTCAGCGATTTTCGCTTCGGCCAGCGTGTTGAACATCGCAGGCTGAAAATCGTGGTTGCCCGGCAGCCAGACGCACGGCGCGGGCAGACGCGCGATGCCCTCAGCGAAATGCTGATAGGCTTCCACGCTGTGATCCTGCGCCAGATCGCCGGTCGCGACGATCAGATCGAACGGCTCTTCACAGGCGGAAATCGCCTGCAGCACCGCATCGAAACTGGCCCAGGTGTTCACGCCCAGCAGCGTTTCATGTTTACCGGCGAAAAGATGGGTGTCCGTTATCTGTAATACCCTTGCCCGACCATTCGCCACAGGAAGTTTTAACAGGCTATCCAATCACAATCCTTAGGGTTAATGCCGTCACGGCAGAGGCTCACCACACCGGAACGGCCATTGCGCCATGCGCTAAACAGTAGCGCAGCCAGTCTGCAAGAAACTGGTTTATCTGATGCTTTTCGTCACGCTGATGCAGCTTTTTATTCGGATAATCATAGCGCGCTTTGAAGCGATAGATCTGCTGTGTCGAACACACTTCCGCCACCATTGCGTCATGGTAGAGCCGCACGGACATGGCGGGCAGGCTCCAGTAGCTGACGGCGGGCGCGGTCTGTTTGATTTCCACCAGCGTAGTGTAACGCGTCGATTCCTGGATAGTCACCGTATAACTTGCATCGTTGACCTGCCAGGTGACTGACTCGCCCGCCCGATCTTCTTTCGGCAGCAGCCGACGCAGCTGCGCGAAATTGGTTTCGCACAGCCGCATCATTTCAGGGAAATCAGGCACGTAGCGCTTTATCATTCGTTTTTCCACTCGTCTCTTAGTTTTTTATGATGCAGCTCCAGCCATTGCAAAGCGATGACGGAGGCCGCGTTGTCTATTTTCCCCTCTTCCACCCAGCGGTAAGCCTGTTCGCGGCTGACCACATGCACAAGAATATCCTCATTCTCTTCCTCCAGACCGTGGTTTCCCTGCGCCACGCTGGCATCCACTTCGCCTACCAGAATCTCCAGCCGCTCGCTGGTGCCGCCGGGGCTGGCTAAGTAGCTAAGCACCGGCTTCACGCGGGCGGGTTTGATCCCGGCTTCTTCTACCGCTTCGCGCCGGACAACGTCTTCCGGCGTTTCGCCCGGCTCTATAATACCGGCCACCAATTCTAACAGCCAGGGCGTTGGGCTGCTGTCAAAAGCGGGAATGCGGATTTGTTCAATCAATACCACCCGATCGCTCACCGGATCGTAAGGCAGCAGGACGGCGGCATGGCCGCGCTCAAAAACCTCTCTGGTGACTTCTTTACTCATGCCGCCGTTAAACAGCCGATGGCGAAAGCGATAACGAGTGAGTGAAAAAAAACCTTTATAACACGGCTCACGTGCAATAATTTCTACATCGTTTTTTGTGAAAGTCACCGGGTATTTTTTGTCGCTGCTCACGGTTTACGCTCCTGTAAGGGTGGTGGCGAAAGCGGGAAAAGAGTGCTGAAATCCGCCCAGAGTGTAGTTCTTAATGATTAAATTGAGTAAATTGTGGCAACATGGCACTTTCAGCCAACTTATCTCTTTCATTTACTCTGGTAGAATCGGCGATAATTTTTTTGGCTTACGACAGCGCTACCATAGCAATATTGCTGCATAACAAGGAATGCAAATGAAGAAACTGCTCCCTTTACTTATCGGCCTGGGCCTGGGCGGCTTCAGCGTCGCCAGCCAGGCGGAAAACCTGTTGCAGATCTACCAGCAGGCCCGGTTGTCTAACCCCGATCTTCGCAGTTCTGCAGCCGATCGCGATGCCGCGTTTGAGAAAATCAACGAAGCGCGCAGCCCTTTACTGCCTCAGTTAGGTTTGGGTGCGGATTATACCTACAGCAACGGCTATCGCGACAGCAGCGGTCTGCACAGCACCACGACCAGCGGCACACTGCAGCTGACGCAAACCATTTTCGATATGTCGAAATGGCGCGCGCTGACGCTGCAGGAAAAAACGGCAGGCGTACAGGATGTTACCTACCAGGTCGCACAGCAGAATCTGATCCTCAACACCGCTACCGCTTATTTTAACGTATTAAACGCCATCGACACGCTTTCTTATACCGAAGCGCAGAAACAGTCGATCTACCGTCAGCTGGATCAAACCACGCAGCGTTTCAACGTCGGCCTGGTGGCGATTACGGATGTGCAAAACGCGCGTGCGCAGTACGACAGCGTGCTGGCCAACGAAGTGACGGCCCGCAACAATCTGGATAATAATCTGGAAACGCTGCGTCAGGTCACGGGCAACTACTATCTGAGCCTGGCTTCGCTGAACGTCGACAGCTTCCAGACGGAAAAACCGCAGCCGGTCAACGCGCTGCTGAAGGAAGCCGAAAGCCGCAACCTTAGCCTGCTTTCCGCTCGTCTGAACCAGGATCTGGCGCGTGAGCAGATCCGCCTGTCGGAAACCGGCCATATGCCAACGCTGGATCTGACTGCGCAAAGCGGCCTGTCGAACAACAAATATGGCGGCAGCCGCGCCAACAGCGCAGCCTATCAGGACAGCATCAGCGGCAACAACCAGGTGGGCCTGAGCTTCACGCTGCCGTTGTATAGCGGCGGCTCGGTCACCTCGCAGGTGAAACAGTCGCAGTACGCTTTTGTTTCCGCCAGCGAGCAGCTCGAAAGCGCACACCGTACCGCGGTACAGACCGTGCGTTCATCCTTTAACAACGTGAATGCGTCCATCAGCAGCATCAATGCTTACAAGCAGGCCGTGGTTTCGGCGCAAAGCTCGCTGGATGCAATGGAAGCGGGTTATCAGGTAGGTACGCGCACCATCGTTGACGTGCTGGATGCGACCACCACATTATATAACGCCAAGCAGCAGCTTTCCAACGCGCGCTACAGCTACATGATCAACGAGCTGAATATTAAATCGGCTCTGGGTACGCTGAACGAGCAGGATCTGCAGATGCTGAACAGCCGCCTGGGTAAAGAAGTCCCAACTTCACCAGAAGCGGTAGCGCCGGAAAACACCCAGCAGGATGCAGCGGCAAACGGTGCGCAAACGGCGGCCTCGCCTGCCGTGCAGCGTGCTGCGGCACCGGCGGCGGCTCAGGCTTCCGCGCCGGCCAGCGGTAATCCGTTCCGCCATTAAGCATTTTGGGGCAGCCTGGCTGCCCCTTTTACTTTCAAACGTATAGCTAAGTAAAGATCCCCTTCACATTGCCGCTCGTTGCTTCAATTTCCACCGCCGTTCCCCTATTCTAAGCATTACCTTTGGGCTCAGGACAGAATGTCATGAAACGGACAAAAAAAATTAATCATGCCTCCTTTCGCAAAAGCTGGAGCGCACGCCACCTCACTCCGGTAGCGCTGGCGGTAACCGCCGTATTTATGCTGGCCGGTTGCGAACAATCGGACGAAACCGTCTCGCTTTATCAAAATGCGGACGACTGCTCCAGCGCCAATCCTGGCAAAAGCGAACAGTGCACCACGGCCTACAACAACGCCAAAAAAGAGGCGGAAAAAACCGCGCCGAAATACGCGACTCGTGAAGACTGCGTGGCGGAGTTCGGCGAAGGCCAGTGCCAGCAGGCACCCGCGCAGGCCGGCGTCGGCACCACCAACGCCGAATCCCAGCAGAGCGGCAGCTTCTGGATGCCGCTGATGGCCGGTTATATGATGGGTCGCCTGATGGGCGGGGGCGCAGGCTTTGCCCAGCAGCCGCTGTTTACCTCGCGCTCGCCAAACAGCCCGGCCAGAGGCCAGTTTGTTGACGCCAGCGGAAAAAGCTTTGGCACCGCGACGCCGGGCCGCACCATGACCGTGCCGAAAACCGCGCTGGCGCCGAAACCGGCCACCACCAGCACCGTGACGCGCGGCGGCTTTGGCGAAAGCGTGGCGAAGCAGTCCACTATGCAGCGCAGCAGCGCAACGTCCGGCTCCAGCCGGTCTTTCGGAGGTTAAGCGTGCAGCGTCTGGCGATTGCAGAACGTCCCAACTGGCGTGAAAAAGCCACCGAATATGGCTTTCGCTTCCACACCATGCACGGCGAGCCTTACTGGTGCGAGGACGCTTATTATCAGTTTACGCTGGCACAAATCGAGAAGCTGGAGGCGGTAACCGGCGAGCTGCATCAGATGTGCCTGCAGGTGGTGGACAAAGTGGTCAACAGCGAGGAGCTGCTGGCGAAATTCCGCATCCCGAAACATACCTGGGATTTTGTTCGCACCTCGTGGAAGACCAGCCAGCCTTCGCTCTACTCCCGGCTGGATCTGGCCTGGGATGGGCAGACGGATGCCAAACTGCTGGAAAACAACGCCGACACGCCGACCTCCTTGTACGAAGCCGCTTTCTTTCAGTGGATCTGGCTGGAAGATCAGCTTAGCGCGGGCAATTTGCCGGCCGGTAGCGATCAGTTCAACAGCCTGCAGGAGAAGCTGATCGACCGCTTTGCGGCGCTGCATCAGCAGCACGGCTTTAGCTGGCTGCACTTTGCCTGCTGCCGCGATACGGATGAAGATCGCGGCACTGTGCAGTATCTTCAGGATTGCGCGACGGAGGCAGGGCTACCAAGCGAGTTCCTCTATATCGACGAAATCGGCCTGGGCGAAAAAGGCCAGTTTACCGACGTGCATGACCAGGTAATCGGCAACCTTTTCAAGCTTTATCCCTGGGAGTTCATGCTGCGCGAGACGTTTTCCACCAAGCTGGCCGATGCCGGCGTGCGCTGGCTGGAGCCGGCGTGGAAAAGCATTATTTCCAATAAGGCGCTGCTGCCGATGCTGTGGAAAATGTTTCCCAATCATCCTAATCTGCTGCCCGCTTATTTTGCAGAAGATAACGTGCCGGCGATGGATAAATATGTGGTCAAACCGCTGTTTTCACGCGAGGGCGCTAACATCCGCATCGTGGAAAACGGCAAAGAGATTGCCCGCGTGGACGGCCCTTATGGCGAAGAAGGCATGATCGTGCAGCAGTTCCATCCGCTGCCGAAGTTTGGCGACAGCTATACGCTGATCGGCAGCTGGCTGATTGACGATCGGCCAGCCGGTATTGGCCTGCGCGAAGATCGTGACCTGATCACCCAGGATCTCTCCCGATTCTACCCGCATACCTTTATCGAATAGGTTCTGGCGGATCTTATCCTACCCGTACCGAAAGCATACTGATTGCTGCCATTTCCAGCCCGTCTGCGGGCACGGAAATGGTTTCGCCCGGCTCCCGCGCGCCCAGAACGTAAAGCAGCGGCAGATAATGCTCCGGCGTTGGGTTAGCAAGCGCCGCACCCTCATGCTGCATAAAATTAACCAGTGGATGATCTTCCACTGGCCCTTCCCACGCCAGATGCTCACGCACGTAGTGATTAAATGAGACAGCCCAGCCGTGCGGTTTCGCACTGTCGTCCCGGCTTGCCATCCGCAGGTTATGCACCACGTTGCCGCTGGCGACAATCATATAGCCGCGTTCGCGCAGCGCGGTCAGCCTACGGCCCAGCGCAAAGTGGTAAGCGGCGGGTTTGGTGCCGTCCACGCTAAGCTGCACCACCGGGATATCGGCCTGCGGATACATTTTTATCAGCACGCCCCAGGCGCCGTGATCCAGCCCCCACGCCTGATCCTGCACCACCTCGACCGGTGCCAGCGCGTCCGCTATTTCTTTCGCCAGCGCAGGCGAACCGGGCGCAGGGTAACGGGTATCAAACAGCGCCTGCGGGAAACCGCCAAAATCGTGGATGGTGCGCGGCTTTTCCATCGCGGTCACCGCCGTTCCGCGCGTATACCAATGGGCGGAGACAGCAATAATTCCCTTCGGACGCGGCAAGTTCTGCCCCAGCTCGCGCCAGCTTTGCGTATAGGCATTTTCTTCCAGCACGTTCATCGGGCTGCCGTGGCCCAGAAAAAGCGCGGGCATCAGTGATTTCATAACTCTCTCCGGACATTAAAGCGATACCGAATACGTTACGCTCTTTTTAGCGCCGGGAAAGCCGGATAAGCATGATGAAGATCGTCAGGAATTTTGATGGATCGGAAATGACATTTCCTGACGTTACGCGTACTTTTTCTCTGCTAATGTATAGCAAAGGCTATACTTTTTCGGGAACAGGAGAGACGTTTGTGTCCATACCTTTACTGCTGACTCTGCTGGCCGGCGGCGCCACTTTTATCGGGGCCTTCCTGGGCGTTATCGGCCAAAAGCCGTCGGCGCGAGCGCTGGCTTTTGCGCTGGGCTTTGCCGCCGGTATTATGCTGTTGATTTCGCTGATGGAGATGCTGCCCGCCGCGCTGAAGGCGGAGGGGATGTCGCCGCTGTTGGGCTATGGCATGTTTATCGTCGGCCTGCTCGGTTATTTTGCGCTGGACAAGCTGTTGCCGCACCACCATCCCCAGGATCTGATGGGCGGTAAATCGCCGCAGAATCTACGTCGTACCGCGCTGCTGCTGACGCTTGGCATCAGCCTGCACAATTTCCCGGAAGGTATCGCAACCTTTGTGACCGCCAGCAGCGATCTGGAGCTGGGGATGGGCATTGCGCTGGCGGTAGCCATTCATAATATTCCCGAAGGGCTGGCCGTCGCCGGGCCGATGTACGCCGCAACAGGATCGAAAAAGAAGGCGCTGTTCTGGGCAGGGATTTCCGGCATGGCAGAGATCGCCGGCGGCCTTATAGCTTTCATGCTGATGGGGCCATGGCTGTCACCGCTGGTAATGGGCGCGGTTATGGCCGCCGTCGCCGGGATCATGGTGGCGCTGTCCGTTGACGAGCTGATGCCGCTGGCGCGCGATATCGCGCCGGATGTGAATCCCAGCTATGGCGTACTCTGCGGTATGACGGTAATGGGGCTGAGCCTGACGCTGTTGGAAAGCGCCGGCCTGAGCTAAAGACGAACGGTGAGGCAAATTTTGCCTCACGTGGAAACCAGCGCCCATTGGGCCAGTTATGCCAAAAGCAGACGCTATCGGGCCAGGCGGGCGCTGTCAGGCCAGTGGAACGGAGAAGCGGATGCGCAAAAAACCGCAGCGCGAAAACTCTCGCGCCGCGCGCCTGCACGACGTTAGCTATGCGTACAGAAGCGCGGCAATGCGCTTAGCTTGCCTGACGCGTTTCACGGCTGCGGCGGTAAGCGACCAGATCTTCAATGGTCACCACCGGCATCGCGTGCTGTTTCGCAAAGGCGATGGCTTCAGGCGCATGGGCCATCGTGCCGTCGTCGTTGGTCAGCTCGCACAGTACGCCTGCAGGTTTGAAACCGGCCAGCGTCACTAAATCAATAGAGGCTTCGGTATGGCCGCCGCGCGTCAGCACGCCGCCTTCACGAGCGCGGAGAGGAAACACGTGGCCCGGGCGGTGCAGATCGCTTGGTTTAGCATTATCGGCCACGGCCGCACGAATGGTGGTGATGCGATCCGCAGCGGAAACACCGGTGGTCACGCCTTTCGCCGCCTCAATGGTAACGGTAAAGCCGGTGCCAAAAGAGCTGGTGTTGTTCTCTACCATCATCGGCAGTTCCAGCTGGCGGAGACGTTCTTCGTTCAGGCACAGGCAGACAATGCCGCTGCCGTGACGAATGGTCAGCGCCATTTGTTCGACGGTCATGGTTTCTGCGGCGAAAATCATATCGCCTTCGTTTTCACGATCTTCATCATCCAGCACCATGACGCCACGGCCATTGCGCAGCGCGTCGATAGCGCGTTCCACACGCTGTTCAGGCGTGCCAAATTCAGAAAGAAGCGTCTGATTCATGGTAAATAATCCTTTGTGTAATATGGGTTACCAGAACCAGGGCGAGCTTAGGAGTGTCTTGCAGCGACAAAAAATAACGGCGTGGCGGGCGTAGACCCGACAGGATACGTTACTCTCTCCCATCCGGACTTTAACCGTCGGCCCCGGAATTACACCGGATCTGCTGACCTTCAGACCAGGAAGATCTGAAGCGCTCGCGGGCTTTCAGCCGTAGCCGATTTACCGCCGGTGGGGAATTTCGCCCCGCCCTGAGAATAAGCCTGATTACTATAGCGCCGAAAAAAAAGCAGGGCAACGAACAAAATAAGCAAATCGTTAGCCATTTTGCCGCTTTCACGTTTTTGGGTTTAACCTTTGTGGTTATGGCATTACACTTAACGAAACTTTGCCGCTATCAGGAAGCCGCCATGATTGACCCGAAAAAAATTGAACAACTTGCTCGTCAGGTTCATGACTCTATGCCAAAAGGGATCCGTGAGTTTGGCGATGATGTCGAAAAGAAAATCCGCCAGACCCTGCAGTCACAGCTGACCCGGCTGGACCTGGTTAACCGCGAAGAATTTGACGTGCAGACGCAGGTGCTGCTGCGTACCCGTGAAAAGCTGGCCGCGCTGGAAGCCCGTATCGCCGAGCTGGAAAGCCGTGGCGTGGATGCGCCGAAAGCGGATATGCCGAAAGAAGTGCTGAAAACGGAAGATATGCAGTAACGCCGAAGGCGAAACCGTTTAAAAAAGGCGCCGTGTTCAACCGGCGCCTTTTGTCGTTTAAGGGCGGGCCTTTTTTGCCCGCGTCCTCATCAGCTTTTCGCCTGAATGGCCTTGATGATATTGCTGGTGGAGATCCCATCTTCAAAGTTCAGCACGCGCACTTCGCCGCCGTTTGCCCACACCTCTTTGCTGCCCGCAATCTCTTCCGGCTTGTAATCGCCGCCTTTTACCAGCAGATCCGGCAGGATATCGGCAATAACCCGCTGCGGCGTATCTTCTTCAAAGGCCACCACCCAGTCGACCGCTTCCAGCGCGCCCAGCACGATCATCCGGTTTTCCAGCGGATTGACCGGACGACTCTCGCCTTTCAGCCGTTTGGTGGATGCATCGCTGTTGACCGCGACGATCAGGCGATCGCCCAGCTTGCGCGCGTTGGCCAGATAGGAGACGTGGCCGGCATGAAGAATATCGAAGCAGCCGTTGGTCATCACCACTTTCTCGCCGCGACGACGCGCCAGCGCCACCGCCTCTTTCAGCTGCGCCTCGCTCATCACGCCGAAACCGGCCTCGGGCCGTGCGCGAATGGCGTTTTCCAGCTCGACTGGCGAAACCGTTGACGTTCCCAGCTTGCCCACCACCACGCCTGCGGCGGCGTTAGCCAGGAAGCAGCTCTCTTCCAGCGTGTTGCCTGCGGCCAGCGCGGCGGCCAGTACGCCGATCACCGTATCGCCCGCACCGGTCACATCATAGACTTCCTGCGCCTGGGTTGGCAGATGCACCGGCTCTTTGCCCGGCTGCAACAGTGTCATGCCGTTTTCAGAACGCGTCACCAGCAGCGCCGACAGCTCGAACTGCTGCATCAGCGCCATGCCGCGCTCGACAATCTCCGCTTCGTCTTTGCACTTGCCGACGACGGCTTCAAATTCGGAAAGGTTTGGCGTCAGGATGGTCGCACCGCGATAGCGCTCGAAATCGGTCCCTTTCGGATCGACCAGCACCGGTACCTTCGCCTCGCGGGCGATGGCGATAATGCTTTCCACGCTGTCCAGCGCGCCTTTGGCGTAATCGGAAAGCACCAGCGCGCCTGCGGACGGCAGCGCCTCGCGGATCCGCTGATGCAGCGGCTCAACGTCGATCCCCCCGAAACCTTCTTCAAAATCCAGACGGATCAGCTGCTGGTTGCGCGACAGCACGCGCAGCTTGGTGATGGTAGGATGCGTGGCGACGGTAACAAAATCACACTGCACGTTAACGCCGGTGAGCGCGTCGTTCAGCGCGCGCGCCGCATCATCCACGCCGGTCAGGCCGACCAGACGGGAACTGGCGCCGAGCGAAGCGATATTCATCGCCACGTTGGCCGCCCCGCCGGGACGCTCCTCCACGTTGTCCACCTTAACCACCGGCACCGGCGCTTCAGGGGAAATACGGCTGGTTGGGCCATACCAGTAGCGATCCAGCATCACGTCGCCAACAACCAGAACACCCGCACGGTTAAAATCGGGCAGCGTCATTTTCATTCCAGATACTCCAGGCTGCAGTCAGTCAAAAAATAGTGCGCGCGATGATAGCACATGCCGTCAATCGCGCCCATTGCGCCACGATCACGCCTCCAGCCAGCGCTGCCAGCTGGCGTTGACCACGGATTGCTCCGCGCTGAACGCCTCCGGCGCAAGCTGGCCCGGTAAAGCCTGGAGCGCCAGCCTGTGCAGCTCGTTACGCAGCGTAACGTAAGCGTGGGTCAGCGAATGCGCCTCTTCCTCGCTCATTCTGTCGTGGCGCGCCAACAGCGCCAGGATGCGTACGTTATCCGACCAGCTCGTCAGCTCTGGCTCCGTCGCGGCATAGCGTAAGACCAGATATTGCGTAATGAATTCAATATCGGTAATGCCGCCGCGATCCGCTTTGATATCCCAACGCCCTTTTTGTCGGTTGCCCAGATGCGCGCGCATCTTCTCGCGCATTTCCCGGACTTCCGTTTTCAGCTTTTCCGGCTCGCGCGGTAAACACAGAATGCCCCGGCGGATCCCGGTAAAGCGCTGGCTTAACGCCGCGTCGCCAAAAACGATGCGCGCCCGTACCAGCGCCTGATGTTCCCAGGTCCAGGCTTCATGACGCTGGTAATCGTCAAAAGCCGCGAAGGTGCTGACCAGCATGCCCGCCGCGCCGGAAGGACGCAGCCTTGCGTCCACCTCGTATAAAATGCCGGACGACGTGCGGGTGCTGAACAGGTGCATGATGCGCTGCGCAAGCCGCAGATAAAACTGGCGGCCATCAATGCTGCGCTCGCCGTCCGTCACCGCTTCTGCCGGACAGTCGTGCAGGAACACCAGGTCAAGATCCGAACTGTAGCCCAGCTCCCAGCCGCCCAGCTTGCCATAGCCGATGACCGCGAAGCCGCGCGCCTGCGGCTCGTTAAGGTGCGAAGGCCGCCCGTAGCGCTGCACCATCATCTGCCAGGCCTGCTGCACCACCTGCTCCACAATGGCCTCCGCCAGCCAGGTAAGATGATCGCTGACCTTCATAACCGGCAGCGTGCCCGCAATATCGGCCGCGGCAATACGCAAATGCTGCGCCTGCTTGAACTGACGCAGCGCTTCCAGCTGCTGCTCTTCGTCCTCTTCCGGGATGCGCAACAGATACTGCCGCAGCTCGTCGCGATAGGCATCCGTGGCCGTGGGCTGGTAAAGCGTGGCGGGATCCAGCAGCTCGTCCAGCAGCAGCGGATAGCGCGCCAGCTGATCGGCCACCATCGGCGAGGCCGCACAGAGCCGGATCAGATGCTTAAGCGCGCCCGGATATTCCGTCAGCAGCTCCAGGTAGGTAGTGCGCGTCACTATGCCCAGCAGCAGCGGCGTCAGACGACCGAGCGTGACGTCGGCATCTTCACGCGGGCAAACCTCGGCCAGCAGGCCCGGCATCAGCAGATCCAGCGCCTGGCGACCACGCGGGCCAATGGTGCGTTTATCCACGTCCTGGCGAAAATCGCCGATCGCGCGCAGCAGCCGCTGCTGCGCTTCGGCGGTAAGATGAGGCACCAGCGCCGCCAGCTCCGGTTCCTCCAGGCGATCCTGCCACAGGATGCCATAGTCGTCCGTGTCTTTGCTGTCGCCCGCCTCCGGCGCGTCATCGCCGATTAGCTCGTCGAAAATAGCGCGTACGGCGGCCATATGCTGTTCCAGCTGGCCGTACATCTCCGCCCAGCCCGTGGTGCCCATCGCCCACGCCAGCCGTGCACGATTAAGATCGTCCGAGGGCAGCGTTTGCGTCTGTTCGTCATTGATGCTTTGCAGCAGATTCTCCAGGCGGCGTAAAAACAGGTACGCTTCCTGTAGCCGTAGCGCCTGCTCTGCGGGCAGCAGATGCAGATCGCTGATGGCCTGAAGCGTGGGTAAAAAGGCCCGCAGCTGTAGCGAGCGCTCACGTCCGCCACGGATCAGCTGAAAAACCTGCACGATAAATTCCGTTTCGCGGATGCCGCCCGCGCCCAGCTTGATATTGTCTTTCAGCCCGCGCCGACGCACTTCTCTGGCAATCATGCTTTTCATATTGCGCAGCGACTGGATCACGCTGAAATCGATATAGCGGCGATAGACAAAGGGCCGCAGCATCTGCTCCAGCTCCTGGCTCCAGCGATCGTCCGCGCCGCCCATCAGCCGCGCTTTCACCATCGCGTAGCGCTCCCAGTCGCGTCCCTGCTCCTGATAGTAATCCTCCAGCGCGGCAAAGCTCAGCACCAGCGGGCCGCTGTCGCCAAAAGGACGCAGGCGCATATCTACCCGATAAACGAAGCCGTCGATGGTCGGCTGATCGAGCACTTTGATCAGCCGCTGGCCCAGACGAGTAAAAAACTGCGCGTTATCCAGCTCGCGGCGCCCGCCCTGGGTGACGCCGTTTTCCGGCCAGGTAAAGATTAAATCGATATCCGAAGAGAAGTTCAGCTCGCCACCGCCGAGCTTGCCCATCCCCAGGATCAGCAGCGGCTGCGGTTCGCCCTGCGCGTTAACCGGCGTGCCCAGCTCGCGGCAGCAGGCCTGCCACAGCCAGTCGCGCGCCGCCACGATCAGCGTTTCCGCCAGCACGCTCAGCTGCCGTAACGTTGCCTGCGTGCTGCTGAGCGACAGCGCCTGCATCCAGGCGATACGCGTCAGCATATGGCGACGAAACAGGCGTAGCTCGCGCATAAGCGCGGCTTCGTCCGCGACCTGCGCCATTTCTTCCGCCAGCCAGTCGGCATAATGTCGCCACTCTTCCGGCTCCGGCGCCCTTTGCTGCAGTTCCTGCTGCCATTCAGGATAGCGCGTCAGGTTTTCGCTGATGAAATCGCTGAAGGCCATAGCGGCACGCAGCGCGGGATCGTCAGCGGTAACCGGTAGCGCGGCAAGCAGCGGCGGCAGAGGCGGTAAAGTTAAAGGCGACATAGGTAACTCCCTGTGAGGGCGGTCGAAATCAGGCGCCGCCGTTTTTCCAGAAAACCGACTGCTTCAGCGCCTGATGGCGATACGACTCCAGCCAGGCTTCCTGATGCGTTTTAATCGCGTGGGCCAGCTGTTCCCATGCGCCCAGCCAGACCGCCACGGCGGTTTCGTCATAGGCGCCGGCCAGCAGACGCGCGGCGAGCAGTTGACGCTGCAAACGGGTCAGCTTGTCCTGATATTCATTGGTCTGACGCACGTGGGCAAACGTCTCTTTCAGGTCGGCAGAGACGCGGCCCAGCATGATGTCGCAGAAGCGCTTGAAGGAGCCTTGCAGCTTGCTGTCGGTTTTGCTGTCGATAAACGGACGCCAGCCTTCGCTGGCTATCCAGTTAGTAAGCGCCAACTGGGTTTGTAGCCAGAGCGGCGTAAAGCAGAGCGACGGCTGCGGCTTTTGCTCCGCCAGCGCCTCTTCCAGCTCGTTCAGCTTTTGGCGCAGTTCGCTGCTGGCCTTACGCGGCACCAGCGTGCCGAACAGAGCAAAAGCCTGACGCAGCGTTTCCAGTGCTTCGTTAATGCCACGCAGCGCAGACGGGGTGCCGCGTAGCCACAGCTCTTCATGATACTGCCACTGACTTAGCGCCAGCGTAAAAGCGCCCAGCATCCCCTCTTCAACCGTGGCTTTCGGCTTCACTTTCAGGATCGGCAACGGGCGCAGCTCGCGCTGGCTCTGACCCTGCGCCAGGCCGTAACCGCGCGCGGCTTTGCTCAGGCTGCCCAAACGCAGTCCGCCCATGTCCGCCAGTTCAGCCGCAAAAGCCATCAGGTCGGCACGCTCGCCGGTTTTCAGCTCCAGCTCGATTTCGTTCAGCGGCTCGCTTAGCTCGCCCGCCTGCACTTCGCCGTGGTCAAAAGCCACTTCAATCTCGCTGTTCAGGTAAGTAACCACCCACTTTTCCCGCACGAAGTGGGTGCTGAACAGCGGCTGCAGCTGCGCCTGTAACGCCGCTACATCACAGTCCTGCGGCCAGATTTCCGCCGGCAGCTGCGCGATGGCCAGCTCGGGCTTTTCCAACGCTACATTGTATTCCGGGCGCTGATGCAGACCACCGACGGTTTTCCCCGCCGTTTTCAGCGTCATTTCATAGCTGTCGCCAAAGCCGCGAATACGCAGCCCCATATCACAGCGGCGCAGCTGGCGATCCGGCGTTTCAAAATAGATGTTGGTCAGTTTCTGCGGCGCGCTGTGCACGTTTGGCCAGGCAGCGAGACGAGCCGGCAGCTTTTCGGCGCCTTCAGGCGTGGTAATGAACTTTAATTCAATTTCTATGGTCATATTTTCTTAATCAGATTAGCGGCACGGTCAACAAAGGCCAGATTATACCTTGCGGCCTCGGCTTTTATGCAGTGCGAAGTCGAAAACCGCGGGTAACGGGCAAGCCAGAGATGACGAAAAGAGTAATGCACAATCGCCCTGGTTGTCCCGCTTTTCCTGGCGCTTTGCGCGTCAGGTCGAGTCCAGGATAGTTCTCATTCAGCTTTATGCGAGCCATCTCCAGACTGTGCCATTACTTTTTTTTCCGCACTCACAAAAAAGATACCGAATGAAAAAAACGCATTTACTTGGCCTCACTTTACTGACTTTCAGCGTTGCCGCCTCGCTTCATGCCGAAGAGAAGCGCTATATTTCAGACGAACTTTCCACCTGGGTACGCAGCGGCCCCAGCGACAGCTACCGCCTGACGGGCACGCTGAACGCGGGGGAAGAAGTAGCGCTGGTACAGACCAACAATGATACGCATTATGCCCAGATCCGGGATGCTAACGGCCGGACGTCATGGATCCCGCTGGCGCAGCTGAGTCAGCAGCCAAGCCTACGCACTCGCGTTCCACAGCTGGAACAGCAGGTAAAGGATTTGACCGATAAGCTGGCCAATATCGACGGCAGCTGGAATCAGCGCACGGCGGAAATGCAGAAGAAAGTCGCGGGCAGTGATGACGTGATCAACGGCCTGAAAGCGGAAAATCAGAAACTGAAAAACGAGCTAATCGTGGCGCAGAAAAAAGTCAGCGCCGCTAACGTGCAGCTTGATGACAAGCAGCGCACCATCATTATGCAGTGGTTTATGTATGGCGGCGGCGTAGCCGGTGTCGGTCTCCTGCTGGGCCTGCTTTTGCCGCATATGATCCCCAGCCGCAAGAAAAAAGATCGCTGGATGAGCTGACGCTTTTTCGGGCATCTTTCGGTGCCCTTCTCCTCTTTTTGTCCACCGGCCAGGCGCTTCACAACGGTAGGAGAGCTTCTACACTTCACGTATGATGCCAGAAAAATTTAGTTCGGGAGCCTGTAGTGAAGAGTTATCTTGTCGGTGGCGCGGTACGCGATGCCCTGTTAAATTTGCCGGTCAAAGACAAAGATTGGGTGGTGGTAGGCGCTTCGCCTGCCGAGATGCTGGCGCTCGGCTTTCAGCAGGTCGGCCGTGATTTTCCCGTGTTCCTGCATCCTGACACGCAGCAGGAATACGCGCTGGCGCGCACCGAGCGCAAAAACGGCAGCGGCTATACCGGTTTTGTCTGCTATGCCGCGCCAGACGTGACGCTGGAGCAGGATTTGCAGCGCCGCGATCTGACTATTAACGCCATCGCTCAGGATGACGAGGGCCGCTATTACGATCCCTACAATGGCCGTGCCGATATCGAACAGCGTCAGCTACGCCATGTTTCCGCCGCCTTTAACGAAGATCCGCTGCGCGTGCTGCGCGTGGCGCGCTTTGCCGCGCGTTTTGCTCACCTTGGTTTCGTGATTGCCGGGGAAACGCTGGCGTTGATGCGCTCGATGGCGGAAAGCGGCGAACTGAGCGCGCTGACGCCCGAGCGCGTCTGGAAAGAGACCGAAAAGGCGCTGGAAACCCGCACGCCTCAGGTCTATTTTCAGGTGCTGCGCGACTGCGGCGCCCTCGCCGTGCTTTTTCCCGAGCTGGACAATCTTTACGGCGTGCCGGCACCGGCCAAATGGCATCCGGAAATCGATACCGGCGTGCATACGCTGATGACGCTGGCGATTGCCGCTGAGCTGAGCGATGAAGTAGACGTGCGTTTCGCCACGCTGTTTCATGACGTCGGCAAAGCGCTGACGCCGCCGGAAAAATGGCCGAGCCATCATGGTCACGGCCCGGCGGGCGTGCCGCTGGTGGAGCAGCTTTGCCAGCGCCTGCGCGTGCCGAACGCCATTCGCGATCTGGCGCTGCTGGTGACGGAATTTCACGATTTAGTGCATACCGTCGAGCGGCAAAGTCCGGAAACGCTGGTCGCCCTCTTCGATCGCATTGACGCCTGGCGCAAGCCCCATCGCGTGGAGCAAATTGCGCTGACCAGCGAAGCGGACGCGCGCGGCCGCACCGGATTTGAGAACAATGCTTACCCGCAGGGCGACTATCTGCGCAAGGCGTTTGAGATTGTGCAGAACGTGTCGACCAAAGACGTGGTCGCGGCGGGTTACAAAGGCGTGGAGGTCAGGGAAGAGCTAACGCGAAGGCGTATTGCCGCACTGGCAGCCTGGCGGGCAGAGCCGCTTTAAAAAGAAGCCGGACAAACGTCCGGCTTTTTTTGACTAGACGAAAATCATGTAGACCGCAGCGGCCACAATAAAGCGGTAGATAGCGAAAGGAACGAAGGAGATACGCTGGATCAGCTTCAGGAAGACCTTGATAGCAATCAGCGCCACCACGAAGGCCGTGAGGAAACCTACGGCGAACATCGGCATATCGGCCATCGTCAGGAAGCCCAGGCTCTTATACAGATCCAGCACCGTCGCGCCCATCATCATCGGCACAGCCAGAAGGAATGAGAACTCGGAGGCCGCATAACGACTCACGCCCATCAGCATGCCGCCGGAAATGGTCGCGCCGGAGCGAGAAAAGCCCGGCCACAGCGCCAGACACTGGAAACAGCCAATCATAAAGGCCTGACGGTAAGTCATATCGTCAATCCCTACGGCTTTAGGCTGTTTGGGTTTGAGATATTCCGCCGCCAGCAGCAGAACGCCGCCGACAACCAGCGCGTACATCACGTTAATGGGATTGAAAAGCGTTTTAATTTTATCGTGAAAAATCAGGCCAATCACCACGGCCGGCACCATACCCAGCAGGATGTGGATCAGCGTCAGATGCCCTTTGCCTGTGCCTTCGTGCGGCACTTTGCCAAAGTGGATGCCAATCAGGCCAAACAGACGACGCCAGAACATCACTACCACCGCCAGGATCGATCCCAGCTGAATAACTACTTCAAACGTATCGGCTTTATCACCTTCAAAGCCCAACAGATGACCGACAATGATCATGTGCCCGGTGGAAGAGACGGGGAGAAACTCCGTTAACCCCTCAACAATCCCAAGGATTGCTGCCACCCATAGCTGATGAATATCTGCCATCAAATCTACCCCTATCCGTATCAAAGCCATTAAAAAGGCGGTCGCTGTACGCCACCGCCAAAATTGTGCCCGCAGAAAGGCGGGCCAATCCTCAGACAGCCCATAATGTGGTTTGGTTTCATCGTGATGGCAATCACATTGCGCTTATTTCGGAATAGTCCCTCGTTCGATGATTACGCCAACCTGAAGCGCCTGCGCTACCGCGCCCGGCTTGCTCAGTTTGATCCGCACCCACGGCGACCCGAAACGCGTCAGCAGCAGGGTGGCAACCTCTTCTGCCACGCGCTCGACCAGCGCGAAGCGGCCGCCTGCGACATGGTTAATAATCGCTTCGGAAACGTCCGCATAGCTCAGGCAGTCGTTGACGTCGTCGCTGGCCGCCGCGACGCGGTTATCCCAGGCCATTTCGACATCGAACACCAGCTTCTGCGAAATCGTCTGTTCCCAGTCGTAAACGCCAATAGTCGTGATAACCGACAGCTGTTCAATAAATACAATATCCATGATGCGAGTCTCTGTTTTTGCGGTTGCCGGATACCACTTCCGACGGATTATGCGTATTATCCACGGATGACGAGAACAAAACGACCCCCTGAAGACGGAACGGTGTTATGAGCATATTCGCGCCCGGTATGATTATTTTCGCGTATCTGTGCGGTTCTATTTCCAGCGCAATCCTGGTATGCCGACTGTTCAGATTACCCGACCCGCGACAGAATGGATCCGGCAATCCCGGTGCCACTAACGTGTTGCGTCTCGGCGGTAAAGCGCCTGCGCTGCTCGTCCTGCTGTTTGATATCCTGAAAGGTATGCTGCCGGTCTGGCTGGCTTATCATTTCGGGCTCTCGCCCTTCTGGCTTGGCCTGATCGCTATCGCGGCCTGTCTGGGTCATATCTATCCGATCTTTTTCCAGTTTAAAGGCGGTAAAGGCGTGGCGACGGCGTTTGGCGCCATCGCGCCGATCGGCTGGGATCTCACCGGCCTGATGACCGGCACCTGGCTGCTGACCGTTCTGCTGAGCGGCTATTCGTCGTTAGGCGCCATTATCAGCGCGCTAATCGCGCCGTTTTATGTCTGGTGGTTTAAACCACAGCTGACTTTTCCGGTAGCGATGCTTTCCTGTCTGGTGCTGTTGCGCCATCACGACAATATCCAGCGCCTTTGGCGCGGCCAGGAAACTAAAATCTGGAAGAAAAAGCGCAAATAAATTCATGTAATATCCTGTTAATTCTAAAAAAACAGGTTTACGGCCTTCGCGTTAATCTAATAAAATTATTAACCCGCACATAAGATGCGGGTTTATTTTTTATTACAAGGAAACGTGATGAAAGAATTAACACAGCATGAAGTGATGCAGGTCAGCGGCGCTGGCTATATTCAGGAAGCGCTGAGCAGCATAGGTAGCTATGTCGGCAACGGCCTGTACGGTCTGGTCGCTAATACAGGCGTGGAGCTGCCGCTAATCGGTAAGGTCAGCATAGGCTCTTTCTATCCCGATTTGGGCAAAGATATCGGTTCAACGCTGGGTAGTCAGGCTGGCGGTATGATCGAAAGCCTTATCGCCGGTATTCCGCTGATCGGCGGCTGGCTGAATGGCCTGCTGGGCAACTAACAGGCCGTGCGCCATTGCCGTAAGCAATGGCGCTTTAATGTCAGTCGCTTTGCAGCGGTGACAGTTCTGCAAGCTATGCCGCTTTAACGTCACTCGGTTTGCAGCAGCGACAGTTCCGCAAACAACGCCGAGTCAATGTCAGTCGCTTTGCAGCGGTGACAGTTCTGCAAGCGGCCAGCGCGGACGGACGCTAACGCTCAGGTCGCTGCTTGTCCCGCCTTTGAGCCTGACCATACCCGCGTAGGCGATCATCGCGCCGTTATCGGTGCAGAACTCCGGCCTGGCGTAAAACACCTCTCCGCCCCGCGCTCGCATCACGTCGGCCATTCTTGCCCGCAGCGTACGGTTAGCGCTGACGCCGCCTGCAATCACCAGCCGCGTAAAGCCGGTTTGCTCCAGCGCGCGTTTGCATTTGATGATCAGCGTATCGACAACGGCATCTTCAAAGGCACGAGCCACGTCCGCGCGCGTCTGATCGTCACCGGCGTTTTCACGAATGGTATTCGCTGCGAATGTTTTCAAACCGGAAAAGCTGAAATCCAGCCCAGGCCTGTCGGTCATAGGACGCGGAAAGATAAAGCGCTTTTCCACGCCCTGCTGCGCCATTTTCGACAGCATCGGCCCGCCCGGATAGTCCAGACCCAGCAGCTTGGCCGTTTTATCGAAGGCTTCGCCGGCCGCATCATCCACGGATTCGCCAAGCAGCTGGTATTCACCGATGCCGGTGACGCTAATCAGCTGCGTATGACCGCCGGAAACCAGCAGCGCGACAAAGGGAAACGCAGGCGGATTGTCTTCCAGCATCGGCGCCAGCAAATGCCCTTCCATGTGGTGTACCGGCACCGCCGGCACGTTCCAGGCAAAAGCCAGCGAACGACCGATGGTGGCCCCGACCAGCAGCGCGCCAACAAGGCCAGGTCCTGCGGTATAGGCTACGGCATCTATATCTTGCGCCTGCAGGCCCGCCTCTTTTAGGGCAGCCTGAATTAAAGGCACGGTTTTACGCACGTGATCGCGCGAAGCCAGTTCCGGCACCACGCCGCCGTAGTCGGCGTGCAGTTTGACCTGGCTGTAAAGTTGGTTAGCGAGCAATCCGGCATTATCGTCGTAAATCGCGATACCGGTTTCATCGCAGGAAGTTTCTATTCCGAGCACACGCATGGCATTTACCTCATTCTTGCGGCGCGCAGTGTAACATGAAGCCGCTTCGCGCTGCGGCAAATTTCCGCGTTATCCACCGATCGCCATGATCGATAAGAGGAAAATTTCATCGCCTCGCCTCTTCGAGTGCGGTATAATCCTTGCCCTGAAAAAACCGGCAGCCGCACAGGCGCATCTGTTGGTGAGACATTATGCTATGGTGCTTTACAACGCAGCCTGTGTTGGAGTAAAATTCCGCACCATTTTGAAACAAGCTGGCACTGACGTCAGCAACAAAACCGAATTTATCGAGGTGAGAGTTACATGCCGGTAATTAAAGTACGTGAAAACGAGCCATTTGACGTAGCACTGCGTCGCTTCAAGCGTTCTTGCGAGAAAGCAGGCGTTCTGGCTGAAGTTCGTCGTCGTGAGTTTTATGAAAAACCTACTACCGAACGTAAGCGCGCTAAAGCTTCTGCTGTGAAACGCCACGCGAAGAAACTGGCTCGCGAAAACGCACGCCGCACTCGTCTGTACTAATTATTGAGGGCTTGCCCTCAGGCTTCACAGACCAGTAGTAGTATACAAGGCCGTGCTTTCCGAAAGGAATGCGCGGCTTGTTCTCGTTTATGAGCTGATAGGCCTATGGCTGGACGAATTCCACGCGTATTTATCAATGACTTGCTGGCTCGCACGGACATCGTGGATCTTATCGATGCGCGCGTAAAGCTAAAGAAGCAGGGCAAGAACTATCACGCGTGCTGTCCCTTTCATAACGAAAAGACGCCCTCTTTTACCGTCAACGGTGAAAAACAGTTTTACCACTGCTTCGGCTGCGGCGCGCACGGCAACGCGATCGATTTCTTAATGAATTACGATCGGCTGGAGTTCGTCGAAAGCATTGAAGAACTGGCAACGCTTTACGGCCTCGAAGTGCCGTATGAGAGCGGTTCCGGCCCCAGTCAGTTAGAGCGTCATCAGCGCCAGAGTCTTTATCAGCTGATGGGCAGCCTGAATGATTTCTACCAGCAGTCGCTTACGCAGAACCAGGCGGCTGGCGCGCGCGATTATCTTACCAAACGCGGTCTTAGCGACGATGTTATCCGGCATTTTTCGATTGGCTTTGCGCCTGCGGGTTGGGATAACGCGCTAAAACGTTTTGGTCGCAGCCAGGAAGACCGCCAGTCTCTGAGCGATGCCGGTATGCTGGTCACCAACGATCAGGGACGCAGCTACGATCGTTTTCGTGAACGCATTATGTTTCCTATCCACGATAAGCGTGGACGTGTTATCGGGTTTGGCGGCCGCGTTGTCGGCGATGCACTCCCTAAATACCTTAACTCGCCGGAAACCGAAATATTCCATAAAGGCCGCCAGCTGTACGGCCTGTATGAAGCGCAAAAGAAACATCCAGAACCCGCTAAGCTTCTGGTGGTGGAAGGCTACATGGACGTGGTGGCGCTGGCGCAGTTCGGCATTGATTATGCCGTTGCATCGCTCGGCACTTCCACTACGCCCGAGCATATCCAACTGCTTTTTCGCACGACCGATACGGTAATTTGCTGCTACGACGGCGACAGAGCGGGTCGGGAAGCAGCATGGCGTGCGCTGGAAACCGCATTGCCTTACATGAATGACGGACGTCAGCTACGCTTTATGTTTCTGCCGGACGGCGAAGATCCCGATACGCTGGTGCGGAAAGAGGGAAAAGACGCGTTCGAGGCGCGGATGGAGCAGGCGATGCCGCTCTCCGCTTTCCTGTTCGATACGCTGATGCCGCAGGTTGATCTGCGTTCCCCGGACGGCAGAGCCCAGCTGAGTACGCTGGCGCTGCCGCTGATTAGCCAGGTACCAGGGGAAACGCTGCGTATCTATCTGCGTCAGGAACTGGGCAACAAGTTGGGCATTCTGGACGATAGCCAGCTGGAAAAACTGCTGCCAAAACAAAGCGAAGGCGCGAAGTTGCCCCAGCAGCCCCAGCTAAAACGCACAACCATGCGTATACTGATTGGATTGCTGATCCAGAATCCGGCGCTGGCGACGATGGTTCCTTCGTTGGAAGGGCTGAATAATTCGGAGCTTCCCGGGTTCCCGCTATTCGTAGAGTTAGTGAGTACTTGCGTAGCGCATCCTGGCCTGACGACGGGCCAGTTACTGGAACTTTATCGCGGCACAAAATTTAGCCAAAGCCTTGAAACGCTGGCAACATGGAACCACATGATAGTTGAGGATGAAGTGGAAACCATGTTCAAGGACTCGCTGGCCAGCATGTATGATGCGGCGCTGGAGCGCAGGCTGGAAGAGTTAATTGCGCGCGACCGCACGCACGGCCTGAATGCCGAAGAGCGTCGTGAATTTTGGACGCTCAGCCAGGCCCTGAAAAAACAGTAACAAACGAATTAACAGCGGCGATGGAAACATGATGAAGCGCATATCGTCGCAGCCGGTTTAAACGCTATCAGCAATAGACCGGCAGGAAAAAAGCTTCTGTCAGCATATCCGCGGCTTAAGTGCCGACTATCCGCCAGGTTGAGCCTGGCAGCCGCCACGATGGGCAGCGGCAATAAACCAACGCCCTCACTGTTATTGTTGGCTGCTTAAACTTAGCCGACCAACACCAATCTAATTTAACAGAAGTGTGGATACCGTCTTATGGAGCAAAACCCGCAGTCACAGCTGAAGCTGCTTGTCACCCGTGGTAAGGAGCAAGGCTATCTGACCTATGCCGAGGTCAATGACCATCTGCCGGAAGATATCGTCGACTCCGATCAGATCGAAGACATCATCCAGATGATCAACGACATGGGCATACAGGTTGTGGAAGAAGCGCCTGATGCCGACGATCTGATGCTGAATGAAAACAGCAGCGATACGGACGAAGATGCTGCCGAAGCGGCTGCTCAGGTACTCTCCAGCGTTGAATCTGAAATCGGGCGGACTACCGATCCGGTCCGTATGTACATGCGCGAAATGGGCACCGTCGAACTGCTGACGCGCGAAGGCGAAATCGACATCGCCAAGCGTATCGAAGACGGCATCAACCAGGTGCAGTGTTCCGTTGCCGAATACCCGGAGGCTATCACCTACCTGCTGGAGCAGTACGATCGCGTCGAGGCTGGCGAAGCTCGTCTTTCCGATATGATCACCGGCTTTGTCGATCCGAACGCGGCAGAAGAGATTGCGCCTACGGCAACGCATGTAGGTTCTGAACTCTCTGAAGAAGAGCGCGACGACGACGAAGACGAAGACGAAGAGTCCGACGACGACACCGCTGACGATGACAACAGCATCGACCCGGAACTGGCGCGTGAGAAATTCACCGAGCTGCGCACGCAGTACGAGAAAACGCGTACGGTGATCAAGGCCAAAGGCCGCAGCCATGCCGACGCCGTCAGCGAGATCCAAAACCTGTCCGACGTCTTTAAACAGTTCCGCCTGGTGCCGAAGCAGTTTGACTACCTGGTGAACAACATGCGTACCATGATGGATCGCGTCCGTACTCAGGAACGCCTCATCATGAAACTGTGTGTTGAAATCTGTAAGATGCCGAAAAAGAACTTCATCACGCTGTTCACCGGCAATGAAACCAGCGAAACCTGGTTCAACGCCGCGCTGGCAATGAACAAACCGTGGTCCGAGAAGCTCAAGGACGTGTCGGAAGACGTTCAGCGCAGCCTGATGAAGCTGGCGCAGATTGAAGAAGAGACCGGCCTGACGATTGAACAGGTAAAAGATATCAACCGCCGGATGTCCATCGGCGAAGCGAAAGCGCGTCGTGCGAAAAAAGAGATGGTTGAGGCTAACCTGCGTCTGGTTATCTCTATTGCTAAAAAATACACCAACCGCGGCCTGCAGTTCCTGGATTTGATCCAGGAAGGCAACATCGGCCTGATGAAGGCCGTAGATAAGTTTGAATATCGCCGTGGCTATAAGTTTTCGACCTATGCTACCTGGTGGATCCGTCAGGCTATCACCCGCTCTATCGCTGACCAGGCGCGCACCATCCGTATCCCGGTGCATATGATTGAGACTATCAACAAGCTCAACCGTATCTCCCGCCAGATGCTGCAGGAAATGGGCCGCGAACCTACGCCGGAAGAGCTGGCCGAGCGGATGCTGATGCCGGAAGATAAAATCCGCAAGGTGCTGAAGATCGCCAAAGAGCCAATCTCCATGGAGACGCCGATCGGTGATGATGAAGATTCGCATCTGGGCGATTTTATCGAAGACACTACGCTGGAGCTGCCGCTGGACTCCGCCACCTCCGAGAGCCTGCGTTCAGCGACTCACGACGTGCTGGCCGGCCTGACGGCGCGTGAAGCGAAAGTGCTGCGTATGCGTTTTGGTATCGATATGAACACCGACCATACGCTGGAAGAAGTCGGCAAGCAGTTTGACGTTACCCGTGAGCGTATTCGTCAGATTGAAGCCAAGGCGCTGCGTAAGCTGCGTCATCCAAGCCGCTCCGAAGTACTGCGCAGCTTCCTGGACGATTAATCCAGCCTGTGTGACAAGAAGCCCCGGCCCAGGCCGGGGCTTTTTTCTATCTGAAGAAGGGTGCTCAAGGATCCTCCCAACAATGCGCCGGCAGACGTCCTGTCCACCGGCGGTTTGCCCTACCCTGCGGTGTTGCAGGCTAAGCTGGCCACAACCTCTGTACCTCCCTGCTTAACGTGCAGCTCGCAGAGCGAGCCGCGCGTGATCCAGATAACGGCTATTACCGTTACACAAACCACTATTAAACAGAGCGCGAACAATTTTTGCGCCATCCCAGGCCTCCTTTTCCATTGCTTTACAGCGGGTAAAAGGCTACCTTTACATTGTGGGATGTAGAAAGTAGCCTCACTTTGACTGACGTCGGGTGGGGCTTTTCTCTTTCCGTCCCGGCTGCCCGGAACAAAAAGATCCTGAGCACCCGTCGCGCAGTGTAGCGCGCTTTATCTCCCTCCGCTGGCGCAATTTACTAAACCTGATACTGGATCTGATTTTCCTGCAACAAGCGTGAAAACGGCAGGGCCTAAGGCCGTCTACCGTGGTGATCGTACCAGGGAATATGTAGCGGATTGAATGAAGGCGTTTTTAAGGTGCCTTAAGAAGGGTGCTCAAGGATCCTCCCAACAATGCGCCGGCAGACGTCCTGTCCGCCGGCGGTTTGCCCTACCCTGCGGCGTTGCAGGCTAAGCTGGCCACAACCTCTGTACCTCCCTGTTTAACGTGCAGCTCGCAGAGCGAGCCGCGGGTGATCCAGATAACGGCTATCACCGTTACACAGACCACTATTAAACAGAGCGCGAACAATTTTTGCGCCATCCCTGGCCTCCTTTTCCATTGCTTTACAGCGGGTAAAAGGCTACCTTTACACTGTTGGATGTAGAAAGTAGCCTCACTTTGACTGACGTCGGGTGGGGCTTTTCTCTTTCTGTCCCGGCTGCCCGGAACAAAAAGATCCTGAGCACCCGTCGCGCAGTGTAACGCCCTTCCTCTCCCCGCGCTGATGCAATTTACTAAAGCTGACGCTGGCTCTGATTTTCCTGCAACGCCGATGTAAATCGTCTCAACGAGCAGCTAAAGCCATTACCAATTCTTTATAGGCCGCCACCAGCTCCTCTTGCGAAGCACGGTTCAGCCCGCTGGGATTGGGTAGCACCCAGACTTCCGTTTCACCCAGCTTATGCGGCTGCCTGCCCCATGCCACCTTACCGACACCGAAAGCCTGCTTATAGGCCTGCTTGCCTAATACCGCCAGCGCCTCGGGCTGATAGCGCATGATCTTATCGACTAACAGTTTGCCGCCTTCGCGTAGCTCCGTAGCAGAAAGCTCCGTAGCCTCACGGGTGGGCCTTTCCACCAGCATGGTGATACCGCAGCGCGTGGTCAGCAGCAGCTTTTCCTCTTCCGGCTTTAGCTGACGCTTGGTGAAACCCGCCTGCCAGATGGTTTTCCAGAAGCGGTTTCCGGGATGCGCAAAATGAAACCCGGTATGCGCAGAAGATTTCCCCGGGTTAATGCCGCAAAAAATCACGCTAAGGTCGGGCGCAAGAATATCGTTGATGCCATGTATCTCGGCTTCCATACGTTTTCTCCTGTCGTTCAGGGAAGAGTAAAATAGCTCAGCGCTTCACAGCCTCTTCCTGCTGACAAAGCGGCAATCACTTTCAGGGCGGCCGCCCTGCGTGTCTTCATCTTCGTGATCAATAGCTTTAAAGGTAGCTTACGGCGCCATGGCGCTTTTGCTTTGGCGCTCGAAAGCATCGCGCAGCCAGTGTACGAATCCGCTTACGGCCCGTGGGACCTGAGCAGCCCAGGGACGGACGACGTAAAGATGTTCGGCAAAAGCGCCCGGCGTTCGCCACTGCGGCAAAACCTCGACCAGTCTTCCGTCGGCAAGGGCACCCTGCGCGCTGAAATCAGGCAGCAGCGCGATGCCCAATCCTTCCAGCGCGGCATCCCTTATCGATTCGCTATTATTGGTCGCGAAGGGGCCGCTGACATTAACCACGACTTTTTCGCTGCTGTTTTCCCGGCAAAAAGTCCACTGCGGCGTTTCCGTGCCGCGCGGATAGTAGAGGCACTGATGTTCGCTTAGCGCCTGCGGCGTTTGCGGCTGGCCGTACTGGCGCAGATAAACCGGTGATGCCACAACCAGCGCGCGCGTGGCGCATAGCGGTAGCGCTACATGCGTATCGGGCAGCGTATCGCTGTGGCGAATGGCAAGATCGAACCCTTCACTGGCCAGAGAAACCAGCCGATCGGACACTTCCAGCTGTACACGAACCTGGGGATGTTCTTTCAGGAAAGCGGTGATATGCGGCACCAGCTGCTGCCGGGCAAAAGCGACCGGCGCGGTTACGCGGATCAATCCCCGCAGCGGCCCGGCCGAATCGCGCACGCTGAAAAAACTCTGTTCTATCTGAGCGAAAGGCGCACGCAGCTCCTCAACCAGCTTTTCGCCCGCGCTGGTCAGCCGCAGGGTACGGGTGGTTCTGGTTACCAATGGCACGCCCGCCTGCTGCTCCAGCTCTTTGATTTTCTGGCTCATGGCGGCCTTGCTGACTTCCAGCCTTTCGGCCGCGCGGGTAAAGCTGCCCTGCTCAGCCAGCACGGTCAGCCAGTGAAGATGTAGCCATAACGCATCGGTTTTTATAGCCATCGTCATTGTTCACTATAATAAATAATCATTTCAACTATAGCGCTTTTTCCCGCGCGCTAATGCCCCTAAAGTAACTTCTGCCGCTCAGGTGCCATTACACTATATTTTAAGGGGAAAACCATGCCATTACTGCAATTTGACGTCATTCAGGGTCGCTCGGAATCGGAACTGAAAACGCTGCTGGATGCCGCGCACCGCGCCGTGCTGGCCGCTTTTAAAGTACCGGCGCGCGATCGCTACCAGATTGTTCACGAAAACAAGCCTTATCAGATGGTGTTTGAGGATACCGGCCTGGGGCTGACGCGCACCGATAACCTGGTGATGGTACGGGTGTTTACCAGTCCACGCAGCGATGAGCAGAAGCAATTTTTTATGGCGGAACTGTGTCGTGAACTACAAGAGAGCTGCGGTATTTCACCGGCCGACGTGATGATCAGCTTTATCACTAACAGCAAGGGCGACTGGAGCTTCGGTAACGGCGTGGCGCAGTATATGACAGGCGAGCTTTAAGGCATGGGCAGTGAAACAATCCCCGGCCGAAGCCGGGGAAAGCGAGCATCAGAAGTCGTAACGCAGACGCACCAGGTTCATATCGCCCAGGTTATCGCTGCTTGAGGTAAAGACGTGTTCATAATCCACGCGGAAACCGTAGTCGAGCTGGAAGGTGATCCCCACGCCGTTATCGATACGCTGATAGTCGCGATCGTTAACGTATTCCAGACGGTCGCCCATCACATATGGCATAAAGGTTTTCAGGCCGTAGTTGCCAACCGGGATGGTGTAGCCCGCGAGGTACTCAATACCCCACGCATCGCCAGCAAAGTAGTTATCCACGCCTTTTTTCTTGCTCAGCAGATAGTTCTGGTAATAGCCGCCGCCAAGCGAGAAGGTCCAGCTGTCTGGCTTCCAGCTAAGGGAAGTCCCGTAAATGTTCTGGTTCCAGGTTTTATCGTCGCCGGTGCCCGGATTACGCATATCAGCACGAGTATAGTTCCACGCCGCGCCCCAGGTCAGCTCTTTGCTCAGATGGTAATCCACGCCCAGCGAGCCGCCGCCCTGACGCTTGTAGCGCAGGCCATCACCCGGCAAATATTCGTTATCGGCAAACAGATAAGAAGCCAGCACGTCCGCATTACCGAAGGTGTTTTTATACTTCAGCATCTTGCGTGAACGGTAAGAACCGTCGTAGTCGCCGTTGATGCCGTTGCCTGGCGCCTGCGCCAGCATGTCGTAGTCCCAGATATCGGTTTTCGCGCCGACCACATCGTAATACACGCTGTTCTGCTGACCGAAGGTCAGTTTACCCCAGGTTTTGCTCTGGAAACCGGTGTAAAGCATACGGCGGCTGGTGTCATGCGCTTTGGCCGCATAATGGTTGTCCCAGTCGAACAGCGCCGGAATATTTACGCCCAGCTCGTAATACCCTACCCAGCTGACGTCGTCAAACAGGTAGTAATCGGCCAGGAAACGGAAACGAGTGCCGCCATCAAAGCCGTTACGCTTATAGGCATTTTTACCGTCGTCGCCGGTCAGGTTATTGAACTGGGGACGGATACTGCCGCCAACGGTGAAATTCAGACGGCTCAGCGGATCGCCCGCCTGCGGATCCTGTTTGATCAACGTTACTTCAGCGTTTGCGGCAAAAGACGCTCCGCCCATCACCAGCGCCAGGCCGACAGCCTGACTTAACACGCGCATTTTTGTTAACATTATGTAGCCCTGTAAAGCATTGCTAAAAAAAGAGAGAACGAAAAAGCAAAAAAACGTCACATAAAGCCGATTTTGCGCGCGATTATAGGGATTAAGCGCGGCAGTACAGCGGATAAAAAAGGCTTTTGTAAAATCTCTTATCTATTTTTGTTTTAGAATTGCTAAAGGCTCCTGCCAATAAACGCCCGAGGCGACACGTTTCTCCTTCCCTGTCCACGTTGTGCCCCTGTTTCCCGATAACGCTGGAGAGCCTGACCAGGTTTTCGGCAGCGAAGGCCTTAATCTTTAATTAATTTATTTTTCGCTCTGACGATTTGCCAGCGTCCCTGAGCCTCGTTAAACGCGAAGTTAAACAGAACCTCAACGAAAGTTTATCCCCGTGACGGCGGTCATTTTTCTCGTCTGGCCGCTTATTGCCAGCCTTAACCGGCTGCGTTAAATTGGAAGATTCGCTACAAATTGGTGATGAATACCGGCAGGGACTGCCTTTTTCGGGGAATATAAAAAATAATGGGATCTGAATCACTTTCACTGCTTCTTTTTATCGCCTCGGCCGCGCTGTACAGCTGGAAAGCTGGAAAAAACAGGCTGGGCTTTTCCGCGATTGTTTTACTTCTGGGCATTTATATCGTGCTGAATGCTTCGCTGCTTGCCAGCAACTACTTTACGGGCGAAGGCATTAATGACGCGGTTATCTATACCCTCACCAACAGCCTGAGCGGCGCGGGCATCGGTAAATATTTGCTGCCGGCCGCAGGCATGGTGCTGGCGCTGCTGGTACTGTTTGCCCTGCTTGCCTGGATCTTACGACGCGGCCGAAAGCGTGGCGGCAGCAAGCTTTGCGGCCTGTTGGCGATTGTGCTGGCGCTGGCCTCGATCAAAACCACGCCCGCTTATCAGCAGGTGGCCGATCTGCTGAAATCGCAGCTGGGCAAAGGCGACTCCGATTTTTACGCGCACTATAAGGTGCCCGGCACGCAGATACGCGGCGATAAACCGAATCTGGTTTATATCTATGCCGAGAGCCTGGAGCGCACCTACTTTGACGAAGCAGCCTTTCCCCATCTTGCGCCGGAACTTAACGCCGTCAAAGCGGGTTCGCTGGATTTCAGCAACACCCAGCAGCTGCCCGGCACCGAATATACGATTGCGGGAATGGTCGCCTCGCAGTGCGGTATCCCGCTGTTCGCGCCTTTCGACGGCAACGCCTCCAGCTCGCTTTCAACTTTCTATCCGCAGAATGTCTGCCTGGGCGACATTCTGAAAGCGGCGGGTTATCAAAACTACTTCTACCAGGGCGCCAGCCTGAGCTTTGCCGGTAAAGATCTGTTCCTCTCCTCGCACGGGTTCGACCATCTGTATGGATTTAACGAACTGAAAAGCGTGGTGAAAGATCCGAGCTACCGTAACGACTGGGGCTGGTATGACGATACGGTGCTGGATAGCGTTTACGATAAATATGTCGAGCTGGCGCAGCAGGGTCAGCCTTTCTCGCTGTTTGCTCTGACGGTGGATACGCACCACCCTGACGGTTTTATTTCGCGCAGCTGCCAGCGCAACAGCTATCTGTGGGAAGGCAAACAAAACAAATCTTTCGCCGCTGTCGCCTGCAGCCAGCAGCATATTGCACATCTGATAGAGCGGATCCGCGCCACGCCGTGGTTTAAAAATACGATTATCGTGGTCAGCTCCGATCATCTGGCAATGAACAATACCGCCTGGAAATTCCTTAACCAGCACGACCGCAGCAATCTCTTCTTTATGCTGCGTGGCGATAACGACGACGGTAAAGTCATTGCGGTTAAGCGCAGCACGCTGGACAACGGCGCGACGGTGCTGGACGCGCTGGGCGGCGATAACTTTATCGGCCTGGGGCGCAGCAGCCTTTCGTCCTCTTCTCTTGCCGCGACTTACCTGAATATCAAAGAGAAGATCAACGAGTGGAAGCCGGACGTGATTAAACTGTGGAATTTTCCGAAGGCGATTGCCGATTATAAAACGGACACGGTGAATAACACCTTCAGCTTTGCCGGCGTGCATTTCAAACTGCCGCTGCTGCTCTCCGTTAAACCGGGCAAAATCGAGCCGAAGTTCGACGTCTATCTGGCGCCGCCGTTAAAACAGCAGCTGGCTAATTTTGCGCCGGATGAGAAGTTCGTCTGGATCGATAGCTGCTTTAAAATGGGCGATGTCTGGGATGAGAAACTGGCGCTTAACAGGCAGCTGTGCATTGCCGACGGCACGCTGAATTCACCGCCAACTATCCGCGAGATCAACCCCGGCGTGACTCAGGGCCGCGTGGGCTTCCGCCAGATTGGTGATCAAAGCGAGGAACGCTATCAGCAAACCGTGACCCGGCTGCGCATTGCCGATGAGGATTTACGCTATGCCTCCGACACGCTGCTGTTTGCCCTGCCTGGCCTGCCAAAACAGGTGCAGAAGGTCACCGGCCTTTCCTATATCGAACCCTGGGGCGGACGTTGGTCGGATGCCGGACTGCTGCCTGAAGTCACCCTTACCTGGCTGGAGCCGCTGCCGGAAACCTTCGATCTGCTGCTGACGGCCCGCGCGTTTGGCGCCAACAGCCAGCGGCCTTTCGTTGTTAAAATTGGCGATAGCGAGCAGACGTTCCGCCTGAGCCATAGCGACAGTACGGTCAGCATTCGCCTGTCCAACCCGACACGGGAACGCACGCTGGTTATCAGAGCGCCGGTGCCGGAAACCACTGCCGAAGGCGCGGTAGCCGGTTTCACCGCCCGTCAGCTTGGCATCGGGCTGGTAAGTTTAAAAG
The DNA here is from genome assembly GCF_054057575.1 of Erwinia sp. TECH1. Classification (NCBI taxonomy): domain Bacteria; kingdom Pseudomonadati; phylum Pseudomonadota; class Gammaproteobacteria; order Enterobacterales; family Erwiniaceae; genus Erwinia; species Erwinia sp. TECH1. Next base: position 4,122,470 of record NZ_JBSRZK010000001.1, read on the forward strand.
TCGTGCCTGTTCAGTAAATTGTCCTCTCCCCGGCCGCCCTGGCCGGGGAATCCCGCCGCATTTTTTCTTTTCCGTCCATGCCTTATGCGCGATTTCGCTCACAATGCCATCAAGTTTTCACGCCTGCTGCCGATTTAATGCCCCTGTAATGCTAAAGGTTTCCTCAGTGACTCTTTTTTAAACAGCAAGGAACAATCCGGATGATTTCTGTAAAAAACTTGAAAGTCGGCGTGCGCCTCGGCGCGGCGTTTGCCCTGGTAATACTGTTATTAATCGTGGTCAGCGTAACGGCTATTGTAAAAATCGGCAGCATTAACGGCGCGGTGGATCGCATTGTTAACGATCGCTATATCAAGGTGAGGCTGGCTTTTGACGCGCGCGACGGGGTTAACGATCAGATTAAATATCTGCGCGGGATGGTTATTGAGACTTCGCATCCGGAGAAAAACCAGAAGCGTTACGGCCAGCTGGACAGCGTGACGCAGCAAACCAACCAGACGATAGACAAGATTGCCAAACTGCAAACAACCGAAGTCGGCATCAAGAAAATCCAGGCAGTAAAAGAGGCGGCGCAGCAGTTTGAAACGGCCAAAAGCGAGCTGCTTACTTTAGTGCGCGCCGGTAATCAGGATGCTGCCGCCGACTATGCGCTGATGAAAATGACGCCTGCCCAAACCGCCTATCTGGATATCGTAAAGCGTTTTGCCGACTCACAGTCCGGACAGCTGCAGGCGGAAGGCGCTAACGCCGTTGCCGATGGCGCTACCGCAATCCGCATTACGCTGATTTTCTCCACGCTGGCGGCGTTGCTGGCGGTCGTGCTGGGCTATTTCCTGACCCGCTCTATCGTTGCCCCGCTGCGCGAAGCAGTACGTATTGCTGAAAACGTGGCGGCGGGCGATCTGCGTACGCAGATCCGTGTAAATTCAACTGATGAAACCGGTCAGCTGATGCAGGCGTTGAAAACCATGAATGAAAACCTGCTGCGTATCGTGACCGAAGTTCGCTCCGGCACCGAGCTAATCGCTACCGCCTCCGGCGAAATTTCACTGGGCAATATGGATCTTTCTTCCCGTACCGAGCAGCAGGCCAGCTCGCTGGAGGAGACCGCCTCCGCAATGGAGCAGATGACCTCTACCGTGAAGCAAAACGCCGACAATGCTCGTCAGGCTAACGAGCTGGCCGCGCTGGCCTCGAAAGTAGCCGTGCAGAGCGGCTCGGCGGTGAATCAGGTCGTCAGCACCATGGAAATGATCAACACCTCGTCGAAGAAAATTGTCGACATTATCAGCGTGATTGACGGCATCGCCTTCCAGACCAATATCCTGGCGCTTAACGCCGCCGTGGAAGCCGCCCGCGCGGGCGAGCAGGGTCGCGGCTTCGCCGTTGTCGCCTCAGAAGTCCGCAACCTGGCGCAGCGTTCGGCCTCCGCCGCTAAAGAAATTGCGCAGCTGATCCAGGATTCCGTGAATAAAGTGGACGAAGGCGGCAAGCAGGTCGCCAAAGCGGGCACCACGATGGAAGAAGTGCTGGCCAGCGTGAAAAGCGTGACGGAAATCATGGGCGAAATCTCTATCGCCAGCCACGAGCAGAGCACCGGCATCGATGAGATCAATATGGCGATTACCCAGATGGATCAGGTTACGCAGCAGAACGCCTCGCTGGTGAATGAATCCGCCGCCGCCGCGCAATCGCTGCAGGAACAGGCTGAACAGCTTTCCCGCGCCATCGGCATCTTCAAAGTAAGCCACAACGCGGCCTGACGGCTAACGGCGGCCCGTAAAAAAGAGGGCCGCCGCTCTTTTTTCCTCTCCAGGAAAAAGATTAGTATAAGGGCACTTTTCCGCTCCCGATGGATATACGCACGTTGAAACCACTCCACCTGCTGGCGCTCTGCGTCCTTTTTCCGCTCGGCGCGCTGGCCGCAAGAACCTCTCCCGATCCTTTACTGGCCTCGCAGATTGTCGATCGCTACGCGCAGAATATCTTCTATAACACCAAAGCGACCGGCATGGCGATGGTGGCGATTGACGCCAACCAGCGCGTCTTTACCAGTCTTGGCTCGGTGCGTCCCGGCAGCAGCGTCAGGCCGCAGAAAACGTCCGTTATCCGTATTGCTTCGCTGACCAAGCTGATGACCAGCGAGCTGCTGGTTAAGCTCGCGGAGAAAGGCGTGGTGCGGCTTGACGATCCGCTAAGCAAATATGCGCCGCCGGGCAGCGCGGTACCGGCCTATGCAGGCCAGACGATCCGCCTGATTAATCTGGCTACGCATACCAGCGGTTTGCCCCGCGAGCAGCCCGGCGGCAAGCCGAACCGGCCTGTTTTCGTCTGGCCAACCGCCAGCCAGCGCTGGAACTGGCTGAAACATGCGCAGCTGAAAGCCGCGCCGGGCACCCGCGCCGCCTATTCCAATCTGGCTTTCGATCTGCTGGGCGATGCGCTGGCTCGCGCCGCAGGCACCTCCTATCCGGCGTTGCTACAGCGTGAAATTACGCGCCCTTTAGGCATGAAGGATACGACTTTTACCCCCTCGCCCGAGCAGTGTTCGCGTCTGATGATCGCGGAAAAAGGCGCCAGCCCCTGCACCAATACGCTGGCCGCTATCGGCAGCGGCGGCGTCTATTCGACGCCTGACGATATGGGACGCTGGATGCAGCAATTCCTGTCTTCCGATCTGCAGGCGCGTTCGCCTCAGGCCGATCGCATTCAGACCATGATTTATCAGCGAGGCCAGCTGACCAACGTCGAGGGAATGGACGTGCCGGGCAAAGCCTCCGCGTTGGGTATGGGCTGGGTTTATATGGCGCCGCAGGGCGGCCGTCCGGGCATTATCCAGAAAACCGGCGGCGGCGGCGGCTTTATTACCTATATGGCGATGGTGCCGCGCTATAGCGTCGGCGTGTTTATCGTGGTGACGCGCTCGCCGCAGACCCGCTTCACGCCAATGAGCGATGGGGTGAACAACCTGCTGACGGAGCTTATCGGCAACACGCCGGACAGCGCGCAGCTGGCCGCCTCCATAATGGAAAGCGAGTAGCTGTCGACGGCGATGGTCTTGCTGGGTTATCGCCGCCCTGCCGTACAAGCATATTGAAAACGGGGCAGCGGTATTCGTCTGAGCGGGGAAACCCGCTCTTTTCCACCGACATTTCCTGAGCGCCCCGGCGTTTGTTAAGCTGGGCTTTAAAGTTCATTTATCAGGAGCCAGCGTGCAGGAAAAAACAGAACCGGCAGGGAAAAAACCGCGCGAACCTCGTACACCGCGACAGCCGCGCACGCCCAGAGAAACGCTGGAACCGCGTGAACCAAGAGAGCCACGGGAACCGCGAACGCCGCGAGAACCGCGTAAACCCCGAGAACCGCGCGCACCACGGCAGTCACGCTTGCCAGAAGAACGGCACACGTCAGGAGAGTCGCATACGCCAGGAGACACTAGCGTACTATGGGAGCTGTGCCCATCAGCAGAGGCTTGCACGCCAAAAGAGTCTCGTGCACTACAGGGGCTGTGCGAATCAGAAGAGCCTCGCATGCCAGAAAAGACCTGTACACCGCGAGAACCTCGCCCATCAGAAGAACCGCACGAGCCCCGTCAGACCAAAGCTGACGCCACGCCTTGCTCTGAAAAAAGCGGATGGACCGGCGCAAAAAAGCGGATTACGTCAGGCATAAATAAAATCAGGCAGAGAATATCGTCGCGTCCGGGCTTATAAGACATCGGCCGCCAGGACGCCTTTTCCTTTATTTCGGCCGGGCTGCCGAGCGTTCAGCCCAACGATGCTATTCAACGCGAATGTAATGGCCAGCCGCAGAAACGTTATGACCAAACCCGCAGTCACCGTTAACCTGAGTCGTTAAATCCATTGGGGTAAAGAGCAGCGTGACATCACAGTTGCCCCAGTCACCTTCCTCACGTTGTTGCAGTACGCCTCTGCCGTTCTGGATGGTGGCCTTTCCTTCAAGGCTGCCGATATTCGGGCCGTAATACATCGCCATCAGCCCTGGCGAGACGCCATCAAAGTTAATTTTGTAGTGGTCCTGTTCTGCCGAGATGCTGTAGCTATTCCACATCCCTTTTCCTGCGTATTCCCAGTATTCACCAGCGGGCGAAGCAGGCTGCGGTAAGGCAGCAAGTTTCTCTTTTATTAACCCCAGATTATATTGCGATTTGGCGTCTTTCTCATCAATCAGCAGCCAGGCTTTTGCCTTACGATAGTCTCCCTGACGTATCCAGGTGAGCGCCACATTATTATAAGCTACCGCAATAGCGCTATCTGGAAGCTGGCAACTTTCACTCCAGGCTACCTGTTCTGTATAGCTGTAGCGTGCCTTTTCATACTGCTTTGCTTTATAAGCTTTATCGCCTGCTGCGGCATAGTTCTTAATTTTCATACAGTCGATTTCAGGGTGATCCGCATCGGCAAAGGCCATCATTGGGGAAACCATCAAAACTCCGGCCGTGATTGCACGTAACATAGCTCTACCTTATAAAATTAACGGACCCGCAGCTTAACAAACCCTACCGTAAAGATAAGCCCTGATAGTCATTACTCCATCCTGAAGACTCGCCGTGACCTGATCTTAATCAATACTCGTCCGGGCATTCCTCCGCATATTTCCAGCCAGTGATAATAACGTTTGTGATTTTAAAAAATTTGAAACGAGTGGAGAAGATGATGCTACAAAGAATGATTCTGAACGAGACCTCCTGGTTCGGTCCCGGCGCTATCTCGCAAATCGTCCATGAGGTCAGCCAGCGCAGCCTTAAAAAGGCGCTGCTGGTTACGGATAAAACACTGCTTAAAGCGGGCGTAATTGAAAAGGTCACCGCGCTGCTGGATCGGCATCATCTTCCTTACGTCATTTATGACGAGGTGGTGCCGAACCCGACTATCGCCGTCGTTACCCAAGGCGTGGCGGCATTTAAAGCCGCACAGGCGGACTATCTGATCGCCATCGGCGGCGGCTCGCCGCAGGATACGGCAAAAGCTATCGGCATCATTATCAACAACCCTGAATTCGCCGATGTTCGCAGTCTGGAAGGCTTTGCCAAAACCAAAAATCCCTGCGTACCGATTATCGCCATTCCGACCACGGCAGGCACGGCGGCGGAAGTCACCATTAACTACGTGATTACGGATGAGGAAAATCGCCGTAAATTTGTCTGCATCGATCCGCACGACATTCCGGTCGTCGCTATTATCGATGCGGACATGATGGCGAGTATGCCGCCTTCACTCAAGGCCGCCACGGGGATCGATGCGCTGACCCACGCTATCGAAGGCTACACCACTAAGGGCGCCTGGGAGCTGACCGACGCGCTGCATCTGAAGGCGATTCAGATTATCAATCGTTCGCTGCGCGCTTCCGTAGCTGGCGACAAGCAAGGCGTGGAGGATATGGCGCTGGGCCAGTACGTGGCAGGCATGGGCTTTTCCAACGTCGGGCTGGGCCTGGTGCACGGTATGGCTCACCCGCTGGGCGCGTTCTACAACGTGCCGCACGGCGTCGCCAATGCCATTATTCTGCCGCACGTTATGGCGTGGAACGCCGATTTCACCGGCGAGAAGTACCGTGATATCGCCCGTGCGATGGGCGTCACCAGGGTGTGCAGCATGAGTCTGGGCGAGGCAAGAGAAGCCGCTGTGGAAGCCGTCCGACAGCTTTCTGCCGACGTCGGCATCCCTGCCCGCCTGCGCGATGTGGGCATGAAAGAAGAAGATATTCCGGCGCTGGCGCAGGCCGCCCTGGACGATGTTTGCACCGGCGGCAATCCACGAGAAGCAACGCTGGACGATATCGCCAGCCTCTACCGCAAAATCTATTGATCGCACGCTATGCAGGCCGCTGCGCCTGCATGTTGCGCAGGCAGTGAAGCCGCCTGCCGGAACGCTGCTGAATGATTGATGCCGCAATCGGCCAGGCACAAGATAGCTGATGGCGGCGTCATGGCTTGATACATGACAAAAAAGAGTAAGCAGATGCGGTGTGCCCCTTGCTGCTTTGCTAACGAACGGCTCGTTCAGGGATGGTTACAGTGAAATACGCCTCAATACCTTTTAACCAGAATCACAATGGCTGGCTGCGCGAGACGCCTGCAAGCCGTCCTGCGCTGCGCGGCGACTGCGAAGCGGACTGGGCGATCGTCGGCGCAGGCTTTGCCGGTCTGGCTTTCGCTCGTCGGCTGGCCAGTCACAATCCGAACCTGAAAATTGTGGTGGTTGATGCCGCCAGCGCGGCGGAAAGCTCTTCAGCCAGAAACTCCGGCTTTGCGATCGGCCTGCCGCATAATATTGGCAGCTCGACGGCGGAGCTGAAAAAGGCGCAGGATTATCGATCCTTATTACAGGCCGGGATCGACGAATTAAAAACGATCGTGACGGATCGAGGGATCGATTGCGAATGGGAGAAGGCCGGGAAGTATCACTGCCAGGCCGATGCACGCAGCGAAAGCGTGTTGCAGGAGTATCGCGATAACCTTGAGCTGATGGACGAGGCTTATGAGGTGCTAGACCGCGAGACGCTGTCGCAAAAGCTGGGCACGCATTTTTATCACAAGGGCATCTATACGCCGGGCGCGGTGCTGCTCAACCCGGCAAGCCTGGCGATCGGGCTGGCCGCAACGCTGCCGGAAAACGTCACTCTTTATGATATGACGCCGGTGATGGCCATTCACTACGGCAAAATAAATCGCCTTGTCACGCCTTTCGGCACGCTTTGTGCGCCGAAAGTGATGCTGGCAACCGCTGCCCTTTCCCGCGAACTGGCACCGGGCATCAGCAAGCAGGCGGCCATGGCGACTTTCGCCAGCCTGACCGCGCCGCTAACCGATGAACAGCGCCAGCGGCTGCCGATCATGAAGAGCTGGGGCCTGACGCCGGTTAACGCCATCGCGGGCGCCACGCTGCGCTACACCGCCGATCGCCGCATTTTAATTCGTCAACACGTGGTGCCGGCCCTACACGGCCGCGTAACTGCTACGCAAACTTATGCCGCCACGCGGCTGCACAGAGCCACTTTCGACAAGATTTTCCCCCAGCTCAGGGACGTCAGCCTGACCCACAGCTGGTCGGGAACCATCAGCGTAACCCGCAACGGCGCGCCGGTCTGGGGCGCGCTGAGCGGCGCTGTTTACACCGCCAGCGGCTGCAACGGGGCGGGGATCTCTAAGCAGACTATCGCGGGATCGCTGCTGGCCGATTATGCGCTGGGCTATGATAATCCGCTGACGGCCACGATGCTGGCGCTGGGCGAAGCAAATTACCTGCCGCCCTCCCCGCTGCTGGATGCGGCCATTGCTGGCTCGCTGCTGAAAGAGCGCTGGCTGGGGAGAAACGAAGCGTAAGGCGGGCACCGCCGCGAATCGCTTTATTTACTCAGCCATTAGCGGCGGCGTAAGGTTTTAGGTAGTAATGCCTTTGAATAGCAAGCCGGACAGCTCTGACTGTAGCTACAGGCAATTTTGCAGCGTAAATATCAGACAGACATATACGCTGCAGACTAAAAAAATTAAAAACCGGGCTTTATTATTCCGTCGGCCTCTCCGCTCAGCCAAATCTCGTCATCTCTGCCAGCACACTGTAATTATCTTCTACCGGCAGCAGCTTTTGCTATTTATCAAACATCGGCCAGGGTCAGGAAGCGCCAAAAAGGAGACGATCGCCGATCTGAATATCGCCGCACGACCAAAGCAGGCTCAGGCAGCGCGGCGGCATTCCATCTGTATAAAAAATATTTGTCAGCTGTGAAGCCGTGCACTATTAAAGCGTATTGCTTACGTTACATTACCCTGATATCGACTTGCATAAGGTATTTAGCATGGAAGCTGAATATAAGATCGCGGATTTTCTGGATACGCACAGGCTGCAAAAGCTACAGGACAACTTCAGCCAGACAATGAGGATTGCGCTGGTAGTGGTGGACGCCACTGGTCTCCCCGTCACCAGGCCAAGCGGCTTTTCTGACTTTTGCGCCCGCTACCGCCAAAACCCGGACCAGGCGGAACGCTGCCACGCCTGCGACAATGCCGGCGGTCGGGCGGCCATGCAGGCGCGGAAACCGGTCATCTACCGCTGCTGCTGCGGCATGGTTGAGTTTGCCGTACCTGTGGTTATTAACGAGCATTATCTGGGCGCTTTTATTGCGGGTCAGGCCAGAGTTGAAGCGGAAAAGGCAAAAACGATCCCCTGCATTCTGCCCAATCGCCCGCGTCGAAAAATCACCCCCTCTCTGAAGCGCTTTCATCAGGCGATACCGATTACCCCCTATCGCCGCTTTGAGCTACTGGCTGAAACCCTGCTGCATATGGCTTCCTGCCTGGTGGAACAGGCCTGGGCCACCACCATCCAGCGCGAACTGCATAAAAAAGAACGGCAGCTGACCCGTGAATTGCGCAGGCGAGTGGAAACGGAAAAACTGCTGCACGAGGCGGAATTTAAAGCGCTGAGCTACCAGCTTAATCCGCATTTTTTATTTAACGTGCTGAATACCATTGGCCGGCTCGCCTTTCTGGAAGAAGCGCCGCGGACGGAAGCCATGGTGCATGATTTCTCCGATATGATGCGCTATCTGCTACGCAAAAATAATCATGCCGTTATCACGCTTGAACAAGAGATCCACTACGTCAACAGCTATATGGCGGTGCAGAAAGTCAGAATGCCGGACCGTTTCACTTATCTTTGCGCTATTCCGGAAAAATATTATGGCGTCGCCTGCCCTTTTTTAACGCTGCAACCGCTGGCGGAAAATTTCTTTAATTACGTTGTTGAGCCGCGGGAAATACCTGCCGTACTCCATATTCGCGCAACCGACGATGGTCGCGATCTTATTATTGAGGTCAGCGATAACGGCGATGGCATCGCACAACAGACGATAACCCAAATTTTAAGCGGGCCACCGGACAATAAACAGGGAATAGGCATCAGGAATATTATGCAGCGCCTGCAGCTGCTGTTTGGCGACGCTTACGGGCTGGAGATCTTTAGCGCCCACCGTCCCATGATGGGCACCACCATCAAACTTCGTTTTCCTCTTCGGCCTCAGTCGTAACACAGGAGCCGGTTATGTCCACCGTGGTGATAGTTGAAGATGAACCGATGGAAGCGGAAAGCCTGCGCCGCATCGTAGCGGCCAGTCAGCAAGGCGTGCTGATTTATGACGCTCCGACCGGTAGAAAAGCCATGCAGCTGATTGATGAACTGCCGCATATCGACCTGATTTTTGTCGACCTGACCATTCCCCGCCCCGACGGCAGGCAGGTTATTCAGTATCTGCGCACCAAAAGCAGCGCTACCCGTGTTATCGTCACCAGCGCCAGCGACGACTTTGATCTTCTCCGCAGTATGCTGCCTTTGCAGATTGAAGATTATCTGCTGAAACCGATAAAAAAGCAGGCCATCATTGATAAGGTTAACGGTAGCCTGAACGCTGATGCGCACGGAACCGCCCATGGCGAAGCGCTGAAGCGGCGGCTTCAGACGCTTATTGCCCGGTGTGACTATCCGCAATGGCATGACCTGCTGTTGGACGTGCACAGACGCGCCTTTTTTGGGGACAACCAGGCAAGCCGCGAGCTGGTTCTGCTGCTGGAACTGATATGTCGGCAGGCGTCATTAAGGCCGCCGATGCGGGAAAAGATCGGCATGCTGGCGCTACAGGTCGGGCAGGACGGTGTGAGCAAGGCGCGCTACCGGCGTCTGGTTCTGCTGCTGTTGCAGGCAAGCCGGGAAATATTTGATGCAGCCCTGAAAACAAGCACGCAGTCCTTTGTCGCCCGAGCAAAATTTCATATTGAACGAGGCATAACGGAAAACGTTACGCTGGATGGTATTGCCGCCAAATCTTTTATCAGCGCCTGCTACCTGAGCCGAAAATTTAAAAAAGAGACGGGCACAGGTTTTTCCGCTTACGTTACCCATCGCAAAATGCAGTTTGCCTGCGCCCTGTTACAGTTCAGCGATCTGAATATTCATACTGTTGCACTGGAGCTTGGCTGGCAGGATGCCAACTATTTCTGCCGCATTTTTAAAAAGGAAACGGGCATGGCGCCGTCAGACTACTGTCGTCAGATGACGGCGACCGGAAACAATAAAGACCAGACAAAAAAGTCTCTGTAACGGGCAAAATAGTTTCCCTGGCTCCGTCAGGGAGGCCGGTAAAATAGCGGGATAACATTAAGGAGAACGCTATGCCCGGAAAAAGCCTTGGGCTGATTGAAACCGTGGGGCTGGCCGCCGCGGTGGAAGCCGCCGATGCGGCCCTGAAATCGGCTAACGTGACGCTGGCAGGCTGCGAGCAGACCAAAGGAAACGGTCTGATACTGGTGAGATTAACGGGAGAGGTGTCGGCGGTGAATGCTGCCGTCGAAGCAGGCGCGGCAGCAGCCAGCCGCATGGGCAAGCTTTACGCCCATAGGGTCATAGCCAGAGCGGCAGAGGGCATTGAGGCGATGACGCAAATTACCTGTAAATCGGTAGCCCCAACGCGGCCTGCTTTGCCTGCCGACACAGGCGCGAAGACTGCTTTGCATGACGACGTAACGGCGAAAGCTGTTGTGCCTGATGATATATCAATACAGTCGGTTTTACCTGACGACGTAACGGCGAAAGCTGTTATGCCTGACGATACATCAATGCCGGTTTTACCTGGCAATGTAACGACGAAAGCTGTTGTGCCTGACGTCACCTTAACGCAGCCGGTTTCGCCTGGTGATGCACCAGTACAACCCAGATCCGAAGCAGAGACAGATCCGGTCAATAACGGAGCGGATATCAACGCCAACGAGCCGTCTTCCGATGCGATATCCCCTGTTCAGGATGCTGTAACTAAAGGTAATAAGTCGGCACGTCGTTCCGGTCAACGCAAAAAATAGGCGGTGGTGGCGCCGCGCTTTTCCTTATCACCAGCCAACCGTGCGTCTTTCCTTTACCGCAGCCGATCTCGTATCTTTACCACCAGCCAAACCGTATACCTTTCCTTTACCGCGGTCGCTCCCGTGTCTTTATCACCAGCCAAACCGTATACCTTTCCTTTACCGCAGTCGATCCCGTCTCTTTATCACCAGCCGACCGTGTACCTTTCCTTTACCCCAGTCGACGTGCTTTTACCCCCGGTCAACCGTGTCATCTCCTTTACCCCGATTGCCCCTCTGCTTTGATCACCAGGCGACCACGTGCCCTGGCCGTCGGCCAGCGCTGCCCGTTTGTTGCGATCGCTTAATCACCATCGCTAGCCGCCGGTATGGCAGGTAAATCCCAGCCCTTCCACTACCGCTTTCAGCGGCCCGATGTCGACCTTAACGGCGCTTTCCCGCAGCGGATAGTCACGGCCCAGCAGAGCATATTTGTTTTCGCCAAAATTATGGTAGGGCAGCAAATGGATCTCGGTGACGTTCACCATCAGTCGGGCGAATTCCGCGATGCGCCGAACCTCTTCGGGGCTGTCGTTAACGCCGGGGATCACCGGCACACGCACCACCGTTTTGGTAATAAAAGAGATGCGCAGCAGATTTTCCAGAATACGTCGGTTATCCACGCCGGTATTTTCCCGGTGCACCGTCGGATGAATAGCTTTGATATCCGTCAGCGCCAGATCGACCCACGGAAATACCTCATCAATCACCTCTTTACTGGTAAAACCGGTGGTTTCTATTGCGGTATGCCAGCCCTTCGCCTTGCAGGCTTTCAGCAATTCGCGAGCGAACTCAGGCTGCGCCAGCGGCTCGCCGCCCGAGAGCGTGATACCGCCGCCGGATCGCCGGAACAAATTTTCCTCTTTCTGTAGCTCGCGCATTACCTGGCCGACCGTCATGCGCTTGCCTTTCATCTCCAGCGCGCCGGTCGGACAAACCTGCGTACAGTCGCCGCACTGCGTGCAGCGCGTGCGATCCACAAAGAAAGGATTGTCCGGCGACAGCGCCTGCGTGGGACACACGCTCAGGCACTCCCCGCAGCGGATGCAGTCACGGTTTTTAAAAAGCAGCTCTGGCCCGGGGCGCTGCGACTCCGGGTTGCAGCACCATTTACAGGCCAGCGGGCAGCCTTTAAAAAACGGGATAGTGCGAATGCCCGGCCCGTCATGCAGCGAATAGCGCTGAATATTAAACAGCACGCCTTCCGTTTCGTAGTCGACTTTCATCCTGTGTCCTGCGGGCTGGCAACCACGCCGGCCGCATCAAAAGTGCTGTTCGGTACGGCTGATAATGTCGTCCTGAACCTCTTTGGCCAGCACCACAAACTGCGCGCTGTAGCCCGCCACGCGCACCACCAGATCCTGATGCTGCTGCGGATCTTTTTGCGCACGCAGCAGCGTGTCGCGATCCACCACGTTGAACTGCACGTGCATCCCTTTTTTATCAAAATAGTTGCGTACCAGGCTGCCGAAGTTGCGCAGCCCTTTCTCCCCCGCCAGCGCGGAAGGCAAAAACTTCTGATTGTAGAGGGTGCCGTTAGAGGCGATAAAGTGATCCAGCTTGGCTACCGAGCTGGCGGCGGCGGTCGGCCCTGAGCCGTCTTTGCCCTGCCGTGGCGACACGCCGTCTGCCAGCGGCGCTTTTGCCAGGCGACCGTCGGGCAGCGCGCCCACGTCCTTGCCAAACAGCACGTTGGCCGAGACGGGATAGATACCGGCCTGAAACTGGCCGCCGCGCGGATTGCGGTATTTTTCCACTTCGCGACAGTAGATCAGCGCGCAGCGCCGGGCCACCAGGTCTACCTCGTCAATATCATTGCCGAAGCAGGGCGTATTTTCCAGAATGCGGCGGATCTCAGCGAAACGCTGGCTGCCTTGCGGGGCCGCCGTGGAGGAGAGCCGACGATAAACTTCTTCTTTGATCGCCGCCGCGTCCAGCGATCCGTCCCGATCGATAATTTGCTGTACCATGGCGCAGAGGTCGTTTTCGCTCAGCGATGCCTGAGGCGAGCTGTCGGCTGCGTGACCAAAATTGCTTTCCAGCGCGCTTTTCAGTTCAGCAAGCGTCAGCTTGCCCTCTTCAAACACCTGCTTCTGGATGGCGTAAACGGAGTCGCCGGTATCGGCCACGCCAAACGCCTGCGGGCCGGTAAAGTTATAGATAGCGCCGCCTTCCTGCAAGGATTTGCCCCGCCCGATACAGTCATCCACCAGCGCAGAGAGAAACGGCAGCGGGCAACGTTCGCCGTGCGCAAGGTCGACGCTGTTGCAGGCCTCTACCAGCTGATGGACGAAATGCGTCATCTGCTGCTGAAAAGCCTGGTAAAAGTCGTCCATGCCGCGCCAGCTGGTCATCTCGCCGGTTATCGGCCCCAGCTGCTTGCCGCCTGCCCGTCCGTTGTTCAGCGTGATTTCCAGCACCTTAGCCACGTTAAAGAAGGCCGCGTCGTGCCAGCCTTCGGTACGGTGCGGCGCCTGCGGCTCCACGCAGCCGATAATGCAGTAATCTCTGGCATCCTGCAGCGAAACGCCGCGATTCTGCAGCGCCGGGATAATCACCTCGTCGTTATAAATGGCCGGAACGCCTAACCCCAGACGCACCACCTCGCAGGCGCGGAACAAAAACTCGTCGGGCGTGCCCTGCCAGACGCGAATGGAGAAAGAAGGCTGCGGCAGGCGAACGTGCGCGGTTGCCTCCATGCACATATAGCTCAGCGGATTCGTAGCGTCGCGCCCCTCTTCCGTCTGGCCGCCAACGCAAAGGTTCTGGAACACAGCATAACCGGCGAAAGCCTGCGCGGAGACTTCGTCGCGGGTTTTATTGATGTCGTTAAGCTTGATCCAGCAGCAGTCCACCAGCTCCTGAGCAAACTCCGGCGTAATGCTGCTGTCCGCCGCCAGATAAGGATACATATACTGATCGAAACGGCCTGGCGAAATCGAGTGGCCGCTGGATTCAATCTGCAACATGCTCTGAATAAACCAGAAGGTCTGACAGGCCTGCCAGAAAGTGGTCGCGCCCTGCTCCGGCACCTGTCGGCAATTTTGCGCAATCTGCTCCAGCTCGCGTTTGCGCTGCGGATTGTTTTCCGCCTGCGCCAGCCGCGCCGCTTCCTGCGCATAGCGATGGGCAAAAGCGATAGCGGCCTGATAGCTGATAATCACCGCCTGATAAAACTGCTCTTTTTTCAGGTAGTCGGGGCGGCTGCGATCCAGCTTCGCCAGCGCCTCGTTTACCTCTGCGATAATGCCGCGAAAGCCGATGTTCAACACCTTGCCGTAATCCACGCTGACGTGCCCCACGCCGCCATAAAAGTAGTTGCCGACGGTAAAAACGCCGCCCGCCATGCTCTCTTTGGTGGCGTCAGACATATAGGACGCGGCCAGCGAGCTGGTGGTTTTGCCCGGCCAGTATTTAAAGGCTTCGCTCAGCGCCTGGGCGGTTTCCTTTTCGATAATAAAGGGATCGGCCAGACGGTGCTCCATCGTTTCGAACTCTTTTTCCACCCATTCAAAGGAAAATTCCGGACAGATTTCGGTAGAGCGCGGATGGATGGTGACTGCGCCGACAATCAGCTCATCCGCGCGGATGGTGATCGGCAGCTCGTGAAAGATTTTTTCAATAACTCTGGCGCGCCGCATGATGGCGGGCAGATGCTCATACTGCTGATAAGCCAGCGTCGCCAGCGTGGCGCGCTCCGATTCCACGTACGGCTTCGCCTGCAGGAGCGTGTTTTTAAGCCTGAGGATACGATCGGTCGGACTGGAAAAGCCTTTTTCCAACATAGTGATAACTCCCGAAAAAGCGTTTTGTTTATGGCCCTGGGGCTTAAGCGCCGAGGTGCTGTTCAATCAGCCGCATCGCCTCCGCCACCGCCGCCACCTCGCCGAAGATCGCCAGCGAAGTGATATGCTGCGGGCAGCTGCCGAAAATTTCCGAAACCATGACGTCGGCGCCTTTACTGGCCAGGTCGGCACAGAAATAGAGATCGGGCACCGGCAGCATTAACAGCGCGACGGCGTCCACACGCAGCAGATCCAGCCGCGTTCTGAATTCCGACGGCATCCGGCGCCTGAGCATCGCCAGCGTTTCCGGCGTGGGGGCGTTGATAATGCGCGTTTTCATCAGCGGATATTCAGCGCCTCGACCATGACGCAGCGGCGCCTTCTGGCGAAGGTGCGCGCCGAGGTCAGTCCTTCGCCCGTTGGCCCGGCGATAGTAAAGGTGGTGTGGCCTTCGCCGCCGACGCCCAGCCCGGCGTAAGACGGCCCGTTTTTCACAAAGATGGTGGTTTGGATCTGCCGCGCCATGCGGGTCAGCTTCTCTACGTTGGTAGAGTGCATCACCGCCGTATGACGGTTGCCCTGCTCCACGCAAACGGCCAGCTCGATGGCTTCGTCAACGTTATCCACGCGCACCAGCGGCAGCACCGGCATCATTAATTCATGCACGACAAAAGGATGCGTCGCTTCGGTTTCGATCAGGATGACTCTGGTTTCCGCCGGCGCATCAATGCCCAGCTGTTGCAGGATATAGCGCGCGTCTTTGCCGACAAACGCCGTATTCGGGCCGCTGCCTTTGTCGTTCAGCACCAGCGTTTGCAGCTGCTGAATAAGCTTTTTGTCGCTCAGCAGGTAAGCGCCGCTTTTCTTCATGCAGTGGATCAGATAATCCGCCGCCTGGCTGACTACAATCACCTCTTTTTCCGCCGTGCACGGCAGGTTGTTGTCAAAGCTACAGCCGTTGATGATATCGCGCGCGGCCTGTTCGATATCGGCCGTTTCATCCACGACGGCAGGCGGATTGCCCGCGCCTGCGCCAACGGCTTTTTTACCGGAGGACATCACCGTTTTCACAATGGCCGGGCCGCCGGTCGCCACCAGCATAGCGATGCGCGGATCCTTAATCAGCGCGTTGGTATTTTCTACAGAGGGCTGCGCAACCGTCACTACCAGATTATCCGGCGCGCCCAGCGCGGCGAGCTTGTTATTGATAAGCGCCACCGTATACAGCGACACTTTGCGGGAGCGAGGATGCGGACTGAAGACCACCGCATTGCCGGCGGCCAGCATACTGATGCTGTTATTGATTAGCGTCTCGGTCGGATTGGTAGTCGGCGTGATAGCACCGATAACGCCATAGGCCGAATATTCCGTCAGCGTCAGGCCGCCATCGCCGCTTTGCGCGCAGGTCGGCAGGTCTTCCGGGCCGGGCGTTTTCAGCGCGGCAAGGCGGTTTTTAATCACCTTATCCGCCACGTTGCCCATGCCGGTTTCTTCAACCGCCATGCGGGAGAGCGTTTGCAGCACCTCCTCCTGTAAAAACGCCTCGCGGATGCCGTTGATAAAGGTCGTGCGATCCTGCATAGAGCAATGGCGATACTGCACCTGGGCCAGCACGGCCGCGCCGATCGCCTCGTCCATCGTGGCGAAAACGCCTGCTTCCTCCGTCTCCGTGACGGCGGATCTTTTCGCGTCTTCCGGGTTTGCGCTGCTCTGCGCCAGCGCCCGGGCGACCATGGTCGCCAGCGCCGGATTTTCGGCATCGGCAGCGGGCGTGGTGCGGGTAAATTTGCTCAGGACGTTTTCCACCGCCTGAGCGATCTCGCTGTCATTCATGCTTCCCTTCCTTACCGCGCGATCAGATATAGGGTGTGGTAGTTGAGTGGATGGGCGCCGGATCGAGCGTGGCCAACAGCTGTAATCCCACTTCGCGCGCGGCCGTGACCGCCTGGCGCACCGCGCCGGAATCGCCAGCGAAAGTAAAGATCGCCTCGTTGCTGAAGCTGGTGCCTTTGGCCGGGCTGGCGTAGCCGACAGGTTCAATAACCGCCGCCTTGGCCGCCACGTCGGCGATAACGATGCCTATCGCCGCTGGCGAAGCGCAGGTCATACCGAACGCTTTGCCAACCGGCGCGCCGAAGGCTTTATTCAGCGCGTGGCTGGCGCGGGCGGTGTACTGAAATTCCAGATGCCCGGCCGGCGAGCCGTAAACATCGCCCATCGTCCGTTCGATTTCACCCAGCGTGACCTCCACCGCCCGACGCACATCCGAGACGTCTGCTGCGCCGAACAGGATCAGGCAGCCGTGTCCGCCGCCGCCTTCCGTATCGCGCGCCAGCTCAATGGCGACGATCTCGCTGTTGGTGGCCTTAACGGCTTCATCCGCAGCGAAAATATGCGGGCCCGCGCCGGTTCTGGCGCCGATAATGCCCAGCGAGCGGAACCGGCCGTCGATAGCCATCACCTCATGAAGCTGGCTATCGACATTGGCGATCACCAGGCCAATGGTATGGCCGAGCGCGGTACCGACAAACTCGGTCAGGCCGCAGCCGCTACGCTTCTCTGGCTGGCCGATAGCCCTGGAAATAATCTGTTCGACAAGATTGTCCTGCATGGCTTGTCCTCAGGCCGTTACTCCGTGGCCGTTTTTAATATTTTTTCTACTTCAACATGCGGGCGGGGGATCACGTGAACCGAGACCAGCTCGCCGACCTTGGCCGCCGCCACGGAACCGGCATCGGTCGCCGCTTTTACCGCGCCCACGTCGCCGCGTACCATCACCGTGACCAGCCCGGAACCGATTTTCTCGTAGCCGACCAGCGTCACATTGGCCGATTTCACCATGGTATCTGCCGCTTCAATGGCGGAAACCAGCCCCTTTGTTTCAACCATGCCCAGCGCTTCCTGCTGCATAATGACCTCGTTTGTTTGACTGATAAAAAGACGTGCCTCTGAGGCCACGCCCGATTGCGATGTTAAGACGGACGCGAAAAAATATTTTGTCCGCCAGGAAGATTATTTTGCGCATTATCGTTCGGGCGCGGCGGCAAGCCTGGCCGCATCCTGCGCAATCATTTTTTCTTCATTGGTGGGAATGACCATCACGGTCGGCGAATCGTCGGCGGAAATCGTGCCCGCGGCGCCGCCCGTTATCGCCTGATTCCTGTTGCGATCTAGGCGGAAGCCGAAGATCTCCAGCCTGGCCAGAGTCAGCTCGCGCACCAGCGCCGAGTTTTCGCCAATGCCGCCGGTAAAGATCAGCGCGTCCAGCCGGTGCAGCGCGGCAAACTGGCCGCCCAGATGCCGCGCCAGCCGGTGCACCATGACGTCAATCGCCAGCGTCGCCCGCGCATCGCCTTTGGCGCGTGCTTCCTGCAAGGTGCGACAGTCGCTGGACAGCCCGGAAAGCCCCAGCAGGCCTGAACGGTTATTAGCCATCTCGCCCAGCGCCTCGATGGGCTGCCCGCTGCATGTCGCCAGGTAAGCCATCGCGCCAAAATCGACGTCGCCGCAGCGCGTGCCCATCACCAGCCCTTCCAGCGGCGTCATGCCCATTGTGGTATCCACGCTTTGCCCGTTGCGTACCGCGCAGAGCGAAGATCCGTTGCCCAGATGGGCAATCACCAGGCCGTGATCCTGCGGATCGAGATCCAGCAGCCTGACTGCTTCGGCGGCGACAAAGCGGTGCGACGTACCGTGAAAACCGTAGCGTCGGATTTTGTAGCGCTCGCGGTATTCCAGCGGTATGGCATAGGTAAAAGCTTCCGGCGGCAGCGTCTGATGAAAAGCCGTGTCAAACACCGCCACCTGCGGCAGCGCGGGCAGCAAAGCCAGCGCGGTGTCGATGCCGATAAGGTTGGCGGGATTGTGCAGAGGCGCCAGCGGCGCCAGCTGACGGATCTGGTCGATAACCGCGGGCGTGAGCAGCACCGAGCGTTGAAACTCGCTGCCGCCGTGCGCAACGCGATGCCCGATGGCGCACAGCGAGGAGAGCAGCGCTTTCTCTGCCAGCACGACAAACAGCGTTTGCAGCGCGCAATGGTGCGTTGGCTGCGCCAGAAGCCTGGTGGTTTTTCCCGCCTCATCCTTAAAGGTGATAGCGGCGTTATCCAACCCCAGCCTTTCCGCCAGCCCGGAAAGCAGCGGCGTTTCGCCCTCCAGCGGCAGCACAGAAAATTTCAGCGAAGAAGAGCCGCAGTTGATAACCAAAACCGTTGTTGTAGACATAATGACCTCTGAAATCCGTTTTAGGGTCGGGAAGGCGTAAGTAAAAAGTGCGCCTGACTGAAGCGGGCAAGCGACTCGCGGGCGATGGCGATATCCTGCGTGACGCTGCCGCCGCTGATGCCTATTCCACCCAGCAGCCGCGTCTGCGACCAGCAGGGTAAACCGCCGCCAAGACAGCAGATCCCCTGCTGCGGTAAGCCCTCCAGGCTCGCGCCCGGCCGTACCTGCTGCGCCAGCTCATGCGTCGCCATCCTCAGCGCCGCGGCGGTCCAGGCCTTTTCCGTCGCCAGGCGGTGGCTGACCAGCAGCGCATCATCCATGCTGAAAAACCAGCGCTGCTGTCCGGCCGTATCTACCAGGCTGAATACGATTGGCACTTCATATTCCTGCGCGACCTCACAGGCAATCGCCGCCAGCGCCGCTGCCGCAGAGAGGCTCAGCGAGTGATGCCGCGACGGATGCGAATTAATGGCCTGCTGGATCAGGCTGTCCAGACTCTCCCTTACCGACATAAGTGCGCTTCCTTTTGCTATCCATTGAGATCCAGCGCATCGACAATGCCAACCACTGCCGCATCGATCACCGAATGCTCGCCGTTACCCATGCGTGCCGAGCTTCCCGAGCTGACGATAACCGTTTCCCCATTTCCGGCCCCCACACAGTCAACCGCAACCTGGGCGCTGCCCGTCGGCTGATGATGCTCGTTCAGGCGGGCCACGATCAGCAGCTTGGCGCCGTTCAGCGAGGGATGCTTACTGGTCGATACCAGCGCGCCCGTGACTTTAGCCAGATACATAGTCAGTCCTTGTATAAAATGATGTGCCGCCGCCGTATCTCGTCCTGAGCGGCTGGCGTGATCAGCGCGTTTCGGCCTGGCCGCAGCGCCGTGCCTGCGGGCTGCTGACGGATATCCGCCAGTGAAATAAGTTGCTTACCCTTGCTCTGTGTTGTTACACCGGGAAAAACGATCCCCCAGCTTTTCAGCGTGGCGATATAGCGATGCAGCTGTTCCCGCATCGCCTCCGGCAGCGCCGCGCGGGTAAACTCGTCGCCCAGCGTGACGATGATTTTCCGGCCGTGGCACAGCGCATGAAAAGCCCAGGCGCTGGCAACGTTGTCGCTAAGGCATAACGCGATTTTTGCCAGGCTGTTGCCTGAGATCGCCGGGAGAAATAGCTCGCCGTACTCTTCTTCCGCCTGCGGCATTCGCGTGTCGTAAAGCAGTTCAGGCGCGAACCCTTCCCGCCAGCATTGAAATGCCCCGTAAACGGCAGACAGGCTGGCGCTGTGGGAAAGCGTGACCCGCAGGCCGTATCCGGCCTGGCTCAGCGCCTCCAGCGCAGCCAGCGTTTCCGGCAGGACGCGTGGATCCGTTCCCGTGATCACCACTCTGACCATGCCCTGCCTTTGCCGCACCAACAGACGACTGATAATGCTATCGAGCCGGTTGGAAAGATCCGGCTGCACGATCACGCCACCTTCGGCCCGTTGCTTTTGATCTGCACCCGATCGCCATTACGCAGCCCAAGCGCGTTGGCCTCTTCCTGATCCAGGTGGATCTCCGCCAGCGCTTCTGCACTGACACGCACCTTCACATGGCGCAATACGCCCGCACGCGGCCCCTGGGTTTCCACCGCTATTTCCGCGCCGTCCGTCAGGCCGTGCCGCGCCGCTTCCTCAGGCGAAATATGGAGATGCCGCCATGCGACGATAACGCCCTCCGGTATCGCCACTTCGCCATGCGGCCCTACCAGCGTGATGCCAGGGGATCCCTGCAGCTCGCCGGACATTCTTACCGGCGCGCCGATGCCAAGGACAAAGCCGTCCGCCACTGAAATCTCAACCTGCGTGACGTTACGCAGCGGCCCCAGCACCCGCACGCGCTGTAGCTCGCCTTTCGGCCCGCGCAGCGTGACGGTTTCCTGTGCGGCGAACTGACCGGGCTGCTTTAACGCTTTCATCCGGGTCAGCGACGAACCGTAGCCGAACAGCATGTCCATCTCTTTACGGCTCAGGTGCACGTGCCGGTTGGAGACGCCGACGGCAATAGTCAGCGGCTGGCTTTTTCGTCCTGCCGCCAGCTCCTGTAAAATCTGCTGCGTGATGCTTCTGGCCTGCCGTTGCGTATCCGTCTTCATCCTTTCTTCCTTGCTGTTTACTCGCCCGCCAGGCGCGACAGCAGGCGATCGATATCCTGCTCGCTGGCACGGCGTGGATTGGTTGCTGTACAGCCATCGGCCAGCGCCGCCTGGATCAGTTCACCGCGTAAGGTGGCAAACCGGGCCAGATCCGCGCCCATCTCTTTTAACGTTGCCGGGATGGCAAACTGCTGGTTAAGCGTGCGAACGGCCTGCGCCAGGCTGTCGGCATCCATCAACCGCGCGCACTGCTGGTAGCGAGCCTGCGCACCTTGCATTTCGCTATTAAATTCAATCACTAATGGCAGCAGCATGGCGTTGATCCTGCCATGCGCAAGATGCAGCCTGCCGCCGACGGCATGGGCCATGCCGTGAACCAGCCCCAGCCCCGCCGAGTTGAACGCCATGCCCGCCATGCAGGAAGCGTGATGCATATGCGCCCGCGCGCTGAGGTCGTGCGGTTCACGGTAAGCCTGGGGTAAATAGCGGGCGGTCAGCGCAATGGCTTTTTCCGCCAGCGCATCGCTGAAGTCGTTTGCTTCTGTGGAGACCAGCGCTTCAACCGCGTGGGTCAGCACGTCCATACCGGTATCCGCCGTGACGCTCGCGGGGACGCTGACCACCAGCCGGGCGTCAAGAAGGGTGATATCCGGCAGCAGCGCGTCAGCGACCAACGGATATTTGCTGCCGCTGTATGGGTCGGAAAAAACGGCGTAGGTTGTCGCCTCTGACCCGGAGCCGCTGGTCGTGGGAACGGCAATCAGCCTGATGTGATAAAGAGGATCGTACTCTTCAAGGGTGGCCTTAATGCCTTTGGCCGCATCCAACGCGGAACCGCCGCCAAGCGCGATAATCGTATCCGGCCTGAAGACTTTACATTTTTCCGCGCCTGCCTGTAGCAGCGTGGTAGTGGGATCGGCTTTGACCTCGCTATAGATGATGATCGAAGCCTGGGGCATCAAGGCGATCAGCTGATTTACTTTGCCGGATGAGAGCATAAATTCGTCGGTGACGATGGCGACTTTTTTCAGCCCAAGCTGACTCAGCGCTGCCAGCGCATTTTCACCATGGTAAATATTCGGGACAGAGAAAATCTTCGCCACGCCCTTATCCTTAACAAAACGTCCGCCATTTAAGGGCGACAGATTAGCAACGACGGCGGCTGAGCGGCTCTGGATTAGTTTGTCCGGATACGGGAAATTTTTGCGGAGAAGCGGAAGGAATTAAAAATAATCTTTACCTTTCCGCCTGCAAAGAAAACCCGGCTTCAGGCCGGGTATGCACGATATTGACATTTTTTTAGTGAGTTCGCTTTCAGGGCTTCACGTCCGTTACCAGCGTGGGCAGATCCCAGGTGCCGCCCGCATGAATATAACGACACATGCCGGTCATGGCGTCGCGGCTTTTGCGGAAAGCCTGGCCATCCCACACCCAGCTTTTCAGGCTCATGCAGTCTGCGATACCCCGGCCTTTCTGCACATCGGTAATCACGCCTTTTTCATAATCCGAGCCGGAAATGGTCACCAGCACCGGCTTACCTTTTAGTTGGTTATCGATAACCCAGTAGCCATACCCTTCGTTATAAGCCGCGCGCCAGCAGAGCGCCGAAAGCAAAGCGTGGCCGTCATCCAGTGGCGTAAGGGTCAGCCCGTCGTTTTCCGGAATAGCATTTTCTGCCGGTGAAACCAGGCTGTCGCACATGTCATCGTCATTTTGATTGACCGTTGCAAGCAGTCGGGTTTTCAGCGCGGCGATTTCTGGCGCGGTCAGCGAACGAGGTTCGCCGCTGCGGGTTTTTGCTGCCTGAATAACCGGCACGGGCACCGCCTGAGCTACGCTGCTTTCCGGCTTATCGCCCTTTTTGATGAGCGCGCCAGGCGTGCCGATGCGGCCCTGCACGTCGTCAGCTTTCAGCAGCGCGGCATAAGCGCCCTCGCCGGAAAGCAGAAAAGGCGTCGCGCCGCCTTTAAATTCCACTTTACCGCTGCCTTTGACGGCGTTGATTAACGCTGACGTCTGGCCAGCCGACAGCCGCCAGTTGTCGTCAGTCGCCACGAGATCGCCCGCGGGTTTCCCGTCGATCCACAGCGTCAGCTTTTGTACCGGCGCGCTGTCTTCTGCGCTGTCGGCCAGCGTCACTTCGCCCGTCGGCACCGTTCCGGGGCCGGCGGTACGGGTAAGCAAGACGGAGCCGGACGGATCGTCTTCTTTGGCATAGCCCGCAACGCGACAGGTCAGCGTGTTGTCGCAGGCTACTTCCCAGTCTTTGTGTTCAAAGGTTACGCCGCTATGACTGGCCAGTGCCGACAGGGAGAGCGTCGCCAGCGCAAAAAACATCAGTTTACGATTCACTTTATTCCCTCACGTTTTATTTCTGATAGCAGCCCAGGTATCTCTCTGTTGCCCAGGGTGCGGGGAAACCAGCAGCCATCGTTGATGGTTGCCAGGCTTTGACGAAACGCTGCGCCATCCCAGATCCATTCTTCCTTAGACGCGCAGCTGCCGGCGCTGCTTCCCATAAAGACATTGGTAATCACGCCATCGTGCCAGGTTTGCGCGTCAGTGGTCACGGCAACAGGCTTCGCTTTTAGCTGGCTGTCGGTGACCCAGTAACCGTATCCCTGGTTATAGGCCGCGCCCCAGCACTGGGTGGAAAGCAGCGTGTGCGTATTATCCAGCGGCGTGGCGGTAATATCGCCGCTGATAATATTGCCGTTGACGTCCTTTTCCCCAATCGAGGTCAGATAATCGCACTGCTGCTCGCTGGTTAAGACGGCAAGCAGCTGCGGCCTGAGCGCTTCAGCCTCTTTTTTGGTTAATACAGAGGGTTGAGCGGGGCTGACTTTTACCGCCTGGATCACCGGCATAGCCACGGCCTTAGCGACACCGCTTTCGGGCCTGTCGCCTTTTTTAACCCAGGCGCCTGGCGTACCGATACGGCCCTGCACGTCATCCACTTTCAGCAGCGCCGCATAGGCGCCGTCGCCGGAAAGCTGGAAGCGTTCGCGATCGCTTTTGAACCCGACCGTGCCGCTGCCTTTAACGGCATCGATCAGCGCCAGCGTTTGCGCTTCTGACAACCACCAGCGGTTAGCCTTCTGCGTCGCTTCGCCCGCAGGCTGGCCGTTCAGCCACAGCGTCAGTTTTTTTACCGGCGCCTCGTTTTCCCTGTCTTCCGGCAGGATAATTTCGCCAGCGGTAGCCGTATGCTCACCAGGTGCCCGCGTCAGCAGCACGCCGCCCACATTCTCCTGTACGCTATGGCCGCCGATACGGCAGGTTAAAGTGTTATCGCAGGCCACTGACCACGCCTTATGATAAAAGGATACGCCGCTTTCCTGGGCGATAACCGGGGCGGCAAAGATAGTTAGTGCGGTAAAAACCAATTTATAAAGATGATTCAAGCTGTCGCTCCATAATCCAATTTAGCGTATTGCAACAGTCGATACGCATACAGCGGCTTAATCCAGGCCAGACAAAATTATAACCCGGCATATCCCGGGCTTTTAATAGCAATCACTGTCCGCGACTAATTCCCCTCACCTGGAACATTAAAATAAAGCATAGATGCGCTGTTAAACCGCCGCCGGCCCCCCAATCCTGGTATCGAACAGACGATGTGTCTGAACGTTCTGTTGAATAATGCTGTCACCCTGAGCTATTTATGCACAATGCCAGAGCAGTAATAAGCTATACACTCAGCACGGTTTTCATCAACAACGCGTCCAGATCGCGGCAGTCGCGCCGCTCGCTATCCGGCAGCTCTTCGCTGACGCGGTTCTCGTCCAGCTGCTGGCGGATAAATGCATGGATGCGCTCCAGACGCTCGCCGTATTCCGCTTCGCCTGCACGCTGCTTGCGCGCCAGCAGCTGTTCAATTTCGGCCAGCAGCAAGGGATCCGTCACCGTCCCTGCCAGCAGCTCTTCAAAACGCATCGGCGGCACGCCTTTTCCGGCCTCTATCCATTGCACCGCCAGCAGCGGGCGCAATACGTAGAAGTACTTTTTCAGCCGCACGCTGTCGCCCTGCAGATAACCACGAAAGTTCTTTCTTGCCATGGAGAGATAGTGCCAGCGCGCCCGTAACGGCGAAAACCAGTCCGGTATCCTTTGCCGTAAATCGGCGACGATGACCGCTTCCTGCTGATAGATCACCGGCGAATCCAGCCATTCGATCAGCGTTGGATTGGCTCGCTTCAACAGGCCCAACGCTTTTCGCCACTCCCAGCCGCAGACGTCCAGCGTATCGTCGATCGGCAGCTCGATAACGTCGCGCGGCGGATCGACACGCAGATACCACTCAGGTTGATGCACATAGAGAAAACGCACGTCGTAATCGCTGTCCGGCGAGGCAAAACCCCAGCCGCGGCTGCCCGACTCGCAGGCATACAGCACTTTTACCGAGTGCTCTTCTTCTATCTGGCGCAGCACGCCCCGTACGCGCTCGCGCATTGCGCTATCCACACCATGCAATCCTGTTCTCATTTTTTTATCCTTTTACGCAAACAACCTGCGACAGCGTATGCACCACTTCCACCAGCGAAGACTGAGCGGCCATGACGGCATCAATATCTTTATAAGCCATCGGGATTTCGTCGATGACCTCTTTATCTTTTCGGCACTCCACGTGCGCCGTCGCGCGTCGCTGATCCTCCACGGTAAAGCGGGCTTTCGCCGCCGTGCGGCTCATGGTGCGCCCCGCGCCGTGGCTACAGGAGCAGAAGCTCTCTTCGTTACCCAGGCCGCGCACGATAAAGCTCTTCGCGCCCATCGAACCGGGGATAATACCCATCTGCCCTTTTTGCGCCGAGACCGCGCCTTTGCGCGTCACCAGCACCGACTCGCCAAAGTGCGTTTCCCGCTCCACGTAGTTGTGGTGGCAGTTCACCGCTTCCAGATGCGTGGTAAAAGGCTTGCTGATAACGCGCGACATCGCCGCCAGCACCCGCTCCATCATGGCTTCGCGATTGTGACGAGCGTAATCCTGCGCCCAGCTCACCGCTTCCACGTAGTCGTTAAAATGCCTGCTGCCCTCTTCAAAATAAGCGAGGTTGCGATCCGGCAAATTGGCGATATGCCGCTGCATATCCTTTTGCGCCAGCGCGATAAACAGATTGCCGATGGCGTTCCCTACGCCACGCGACCCGCTGTGCAGCATGACCCAGACCTGTTGGCTTTCGTCCAGGCAGACTTCAATAAAGTGGTTGCCCGTTCCCAACGTTCCCAGATGCTGATAGTTGTTGGTTTTGAACAGCGCCGGATGTTTTTGCGTCAGCGTCTTGAAGCGCGGCGCCAGTTTGGCCCAGTGGCGATCCACCTCCTGCGGCGGCGTCTGCCAGGCGCCCTTATCGCGACCGGAACGGTTATTGGTGCGGCCGTGCGGCACCGCCTGTTCGATGGCGCTGCGTACGCCCGACAGATTGTCCGGCAGATCGCGGGCCATCAGCGAGGTGCGCACCGCAATCATGCCGCAGCCGATATCTACGCCGACCGCTGCCGGGATAATTGCGCCTTTGGTCGGGATCACGCTGCCGATGGTAGAGCCTTTGCCCAGATGCACGTCCGGCATCACCGCCAGATGGCGAAAGATAAACGGCATTTTCGCCGTGTTCAGCAGCTGCTCGCGCGCTTCTGGCTCAACCGGCACCCCGTTGGTCCACATTTTTATCGGCACGCCTTTCGCCTGCTGCAGAGTCTGATAGCTGTTTTTCATAATCGTTTTCCTCATTGCTGTGACCTGACTATTGCGAATGCCGTGCCAGAAGACCGCTACGCTGCATAATAAAATTTATCTGTTTGATTATTATTGATATTTATTGTCTTATCACACCTGCGCATTGCCATTACCAACAGAGCAATTTATCTTAGCGGATAAGTTATTTATCCTGTGAGATAAGCATGAAAGCTAACGTAGTCATCGGCGTGCTGGGCACGGTGCTGGATAAACGCGGCAAGCGGGCAAACCGCTGGAGCAAGTGGCGGCCAACCGTCGCGCTCTGCCAGCAGGAAGGCTTACAGATCGACAGGCTGGAGCTGCTGCATCAGCCGCGTGATCTCAGTATGGCGCAGCAGGTGGCGGAAGATATCATTCAGGCCTCGCCCGCCACCCAGGTGGTGCTGCACAGCGTGAAGCTGGAAGATCCTTGGGACTTTGAAGAGGTCTACGGCAGTTTGCTGGATTTTGTCAGCCGCTATCCTTTTAATACCGACGCCGAAGAGTATCTGGTGCATATCACTACCGGCACGCACGTGGCGCAAATCTGCTGGTTTTTGCTGACCGAAGCCCGCTATCTGCCCGCGCGCATTTTGCAGACCTCGCCGGCCAGCAAGGGATCGGAGACGCCAACCGCGCTCGGCCACTATTCCATTATCGATCTCGATCTGAACCGATACGCCACGCTGACCAGCCGTTTTCAGCGCGAGCAGCAGCACTCCACCTCGTTTTTAAAATCCGGCATCGAGACGCGCAATCCCACCTTTAACAGCCTGATCGAGCAGATTGAGCGCGTGGCGCTGCGCTCGGACGCCCCGATGCTGCTGACCGGCCCCACCGGCGCGGGTAAATCTTTTCTTGCGGAGCGCATCTATCAGCTGCGCCATGCTCGCCATCGGCTGGCCGGTAAATTCGTGGCGGTTAACTGCGCCACGCTGCGCGGCGACAACGCGATGTCCACGCTATTCGGCCACGTTAAGGGCGCTTTTACCGGCGCACAGCAGGCGCGCGGCGGGCTGCTGCGGGAAGCCGACGGCGGCATGCTGTTTCTGGACGAGATAGCCGAGCTGGGGCTGGATGAGCAAGCGATGCTGCTGCGCGCCATCGAGGAGAAACGCTTCTTCCCGTACGGCTCTGATAAAGAGGTCAGCAGCGATTTTCAGCTGATTGCCGGCACGCACCGGGATATGCCGCAGTGGGTTGCCGAAGGCCGCTTTCGCGAAGATCTGTTTGCCCGCATCAATATGTGGACGTTTCAGCTGCCGGGCCTGGCCGAACGCCGCGAGGATATCGAACCCAACCTGGATTTTGAGCTGGAACGTTACGCCCGGGAACAGCAGACCCAGGTGCGCTTTGATAAAGAAGCGAGAAGCCATTTTCTGCGCTTCGCCTGCTCGACAGAAGCCAGCTGGCGAGGCAATTTCCGCGAGCTGGGTGCTGCCGTCACGCGGATGGCAACGCTGGCGGAACAGGGAAGAATTTCGCTGGAGCTGGCGGAAGAAGAGATCGCCCGGCTGCGCGCCAGCTGGCGTACTACGGCATCGCAAGCTGCCCTGCCTGAGCGCTCCGGGGCGCAGTACGATCTCTTTGACGAGTGCCAGCTACAGACGGTGCTGAGCGTCTGCCGCGCGGCGGATTCGCTTTCCGAAGCGGGCCGACGCCTGTTTGCCGTCTCCCGCCAGGGGAAGAAACAGCCCAACGACGCCGATCGCCTGCGTAAGTATCTGGCGCGGTTTGGGCTGAACTGGGAGGAGGTTAAAGGGTAACGCAGCCGACGACAGCCGTAACGCTTTTGCAGCCGGGCCTGATGCTGCACGGCTGCAAGAGCGGGTAATGCGCTATTGTCCTTCGAAGCCGTAGTATTGCACCGGAAGCCGCTGGCCGTTCACTTCCAGGTCGCGCCACGGCTTAACTACAGTTTCAGGTATTTTGTCCCGAAGAGCCTGCTCCAGCCTTGCCGACAGCGTCACGCTGCCAATCTGATCCCAGCCTGTGGCCTGGTGGGCATAGAGAGTAATGCTCTGCTGATTGCGGTTATAGAGCAGCACTTCCGGCGTGCCGTCGTTATTCACATCCTGCATCCACACCAGGCAGGAACCGGTATCCACCAGGCAGATGCCCGACTCCGGCTCAAGGTGTTGCATCTGCCACCAGCTTTCCGGCGGCGCTTCGCTGCCTGCCCGCAGCAGGATGCTGCGCTGAAGGTCGCTAATGGTTGGGTTAGCGCTATTAATGTCGCGTTCTGCCAAGCAGCCGCACCAGCACGGTTTTTTGGCGGACAGGCTCGTCGAGCCACTGCGGATGATGGCTTATCTTCTGCAACGCCTGTTTTCCCCGACGTCCCGCATCACTGAATAAATAGAGATCCATGTCATCCACTTTTGCTTTGCCCTGCGCAAAACGCGCCAGCTGATTTTTCACGACAATGCGCCACGGATCGGCTACTGGCGTATGCAGTAAAAACCAGCTGCAGGCCGTCAGAGTCAGCATCAGCGCGATAAAAATGTTCATGCTGCCCGCGCCCTGTGACCAGGCGCGGCGCTGGAACCCTGACAGCAGCAGCGAGCCAGCCACCGCCAGCAGTGCAATCATAGCGGCGTAGATCCGCTCCACCGTCCAGCCATACTCCGCGACGCGCAGCCACAGTGCCCAGACAGCCAGCCCGGCCAATAGCGGAGTCAGAGCCTGCGCAACCAGCACCACGCGCGCCATAACACGCTGCCAGCGCGACAGGTCAGGCGCGCTTTCGCCAGCGATGGCGCTGAACGCCAGCATCAGCAGCGTCATGGTCAATAACAGCGTGGTGGCTGAAAAAGCTTTGGGAATGATAGCCAGCCCGGTAAACGGCAAACAGGCCAGGAACAGCAGCAAGGCGACCGCGTGCAAAGGCAGCAGCACGCTTACAGCCCGCGTAACCAGATGCCTGTACAGACCGGCAGCGCCCGGCAGGCGTCGACAAAACACAATGCCCGCAGCGATGACCGCGCCGGTCGCTATCGGCGGGAAAAAACGGTTATCAAAGAAAAGCTGCTCAAACAGCGTGATGCCGATGATGCTGAAGAGATTGCTCCACAGCATCAATACCAGCCAGAACAGCCCGGTCATTAAGCCAGTGACCGCCAGGGTAAAAGTGTTGCGCCACAGCGTTTCGGCGACTGCTCTGCTCCACTGTGACCCATCCTGTTCCTGCTGCGATTTAGTGCAGAAGGCGACCAGCATGGGCATAACCAGGCTGAGCATAACTATTACGGCGCAGATATTTTTAAAGTGAAATTCGCCCAGCGGCAGCGTAGGAAAATTCCAGCGATACCACCCCGTCATTAAGGCAATAACCGGCAATATCAGCAAGGCGCAGAGCCAGGACCTGACGGCGCGGAGACGATAAAGCGTGAAGGCCAGTATGCTGGCCATCGCTAACGAGAGCGGCGGCAGATACAGAGAATAACGTTCGTGCAGGTTAAAACCATCCGGCAAAGCCCAGAGCAACCCGGCTATCATCCCGATAACGATAATGGCCCATTTAGTACGGTGAGGGAAAACTTCCTTTTGCAACATAGCTATTCCTTGCTGTTGGATTAGGTGAAAGTAAATGAAAAAAACGGGCCATGATAAGACCTTTTTTTGTGAAAATCCCTGTGCCGGGCGGCGGTTATCCTGCACGCTGTCGTTTTTTTTCCGCTTTGATCCTGGCTTTTTCCTCACGGGCACGTGCCTTGAGGATTTTTCGCATACGAATAGCCAGCTTGATCAGACGCAGTTCGGTACTGACGGGTAGATTACGCTGACAAGCATTCGCCCATAGCATAATTAACAGCACTATGGTGATAACAATGATATTGATTAAGGCCTGGGCTTTATCATGTCTGAATAACAGGATAAGAAACAGCACAACATATACGACAGCGATATTCCTGAGTTTGGTGCTATCTTCCGCCATCTGCGTAATGGCTTCCGGCAGATCTATACCCGCCGTTAAGTCCGGATGATAAATCTGTTTTATAAGCTGCACATTGTTCTTAAAGACAAAGTAATCCTTACGGGTAAAATTATTACTCAGTATTTTTTCTCGTATAGCCTTTTTATTCTCCATACGCCAATAATCCTCTAAACCGTTCTGAATTTCCATAGTTCACGGATCTGTGTGATAGCTGGTTAATGATAATGGCTGCGAAGAATTGACACCAGCGTGAATTTTATAATGTTTGGCATTACTTCTTACTATAAGCAACTCGCATAAATGAAATCGCTAACGGCCAAACAGATAAGCGAGTAACGCTTTATCCTGCGCTGTCCCTACCTTCCTCTTACGCTGGTTATCTCTTCAGCGTCGCCCAACACCTGGCGGCCATTATCCGGCGTAAATATTTTGTTATCGTGACCTCTGCTGACGATAAGCATTTCGCCTTAAGGAGGATCGAGCCGGCCATCGGACTTTACGGTTTACATTCATCGGCTTTTGTTATGTGATCCTGTTACGTGAATTTTTCGAGCTGTCTCGCAAAACAGGATCCTGTATGCGCTTTTACCAGGCCGATCCCCGCCTTGAAAACTACTGGCGCGGCGTTATTCTTTTTGGCAAAAACGTCGCCTCCTATAAATTCGCGCTCGCCCATGCGTTGTACGACCTGAAGCAGCAGGACAACGATCTGATTACGCTGGAAGCGCTGGCCGTGCCCTTTGTGCGGCATTTATGCGCCCACCTGCGCCATGCGCCAAAGCAGATCACCAGCAAAAGTAGCGAATTTTTGGAGGCGTGCAGGCAGTTTAACGCAGGCGAGATCAACGAAGAACTGTTGATTGCCATTACCGTCAAGCGCGGATTCGCTAACGTAATTGATGCTTTTCATAATGTGAATTACGCCGAGATCGACAAACGCTTTTTCCTGGATGAACGCCGAAGCCATAAAGGTATTCGGCTTACGGATAATTTTTATCAGCTGACGGAAAACGAACACTTTGCCAGCCTGGTAGAGGAAACGGATGCAAGATGGCGGCTGGTTGAAGAAGCCTGGGCGATGAACGTTTCACGCAACCTGATTGCAGTGGATTACGACGATAATGACAAGATGCTTTTCAGCCGCCAGAGCGGTCGCCGCGTCACCATTACCAGCTGCCGCAGCAGCCTGAATGGCTACCAGAAAGGCCTGTGCTTTTATTGCTTCCGGCCGATTGGCGTGGCCGGTGGCGAGGAGAACCTGGCTGATGTCGATCACTTTCTGCCGCTGATGCTCAGCGAACAAATCGGCAACCTCAACGGCGTCTGGAATCTGGTGCTGGCCTGCCAGACCTGTAATCGTGGCGCTCAGGGTAAGCTTGCGCGTATCCCTGCGATAACGCTGTTGCAGCGCCTGCACGATCGTAACGAATACTTTATTAACAGCCATCTGCCTTTACGAGAGACTTTAATTCGCCAGACCGGCAATACGCCGCAGCTGCGGCACAGCTTTCTGCAAAAAAACTGGAGTACGGCAAAATTCGCCCTGCTCCACGAGTGGCAACCAGTGGCACAGGGAGGCAGTCTCTTTTGATAAACGAACACTATTACCGGCAGAACGCCCAACGGTTTTTTACCGATACGGTAAGTGTGGATATGTCTGCGCTTTACCAACCTTTTATTACCTGCCTGCGGTCAGGTGCGCGCATCCTTGATGCCGGCTGCGGTTCAGGCCGTGATGCCAAAGCCTTTAGCGAAATGGGTTTTACGGTCGAAGCCTTTGATGCATCGGCGGAGCTGGTTGCGCTGGCTCGTCATCTCTCCGGCAAACCTGTGGAGCGGATGCGCTTTCAGGATGTTGCTGCGGTTGAAAAATATGATGGTATCTGGTGTTGCGCGTCGCTACTGCATGTTTCCGAAGCGGAACTACCTGAAGTCATGACGAAGCTGGCGATAGCGCTGAAGCCTGGCGGCGTCTGGTATCTCTCTTTTAAATATGGCCGCGGCGAACGGGAAAAGGATGGGCGCACATTTACCGATCTGGATGCGGCAGGGTTACAGAAATTGGTAGATGAGGTTAATGAAGCTATTAGTGTAAGTTTGGCTAATAATAAGGCGGATATAAAAAGACAGGCAGGTTCTAAGAACAAAAAGGGAAGTGATTTCGTTCTTGAAACGAAAAAAATATGGCAGACCGGTGATTTACGTATCGGACGTGGCGATGAGGTATGGCTCAATGCAATTATCAGAAAAAAATTAACTTAGTAAGTTGATTCTGCTTATTCTGCTTTTCAGTCCAGCACCTGGCTGAATATTTTACCAGCGATGTGCTTGCCGATGCCGGAAAGTATGCGAAATATAACCTCTCTCTGTAAGCAGCTTAAAAAATATAACAATCCATAAGCGATAATGAAAATGCTCTACAAATTACATTAATTATTAGAAGCTCGTTCCACTTTTAACTTTTCACTGCTAATATTTCAGGAAAGCAATCAGTAAACAGATATAATAACAGGGTTATTTAGCGCAGGCTGAATGTGCGGGAACACATTCAGCCTGCTGACCACAACAACTATCGGAGGTAGTTATCATGGCTGGGCAGGATTGTAATGCAGTTGCGGCTGCAAAAGAAGTGACGGAAACCACGCTGCGCCACTATACGGTGAGTTATGCGAGCACCTTTCCGGATTACGAGCGTATCCCTTTACTCGCCTTTAAGGGAAAATGGCTGGATGCGGCAGGGTTCGCAACCGGCACACCGGTTGATATAAGGGTAATGCCGGGCTGCCTGGTAGTGACGGCCCGCGAGCCGGAACCGCAGGAACCGGAACTGATGCAGTCACTGCGCAAGGTGTGTAAGTTTTCTGCGAGGAAACAACGTCAGGTGCAGGAATTTATTGAGGTGATTTCGGGTAAGCCAATCCGTTAAGGTGCGAATTTCTTGTGCTGAATTATACCCAGCATCAGGCGGTTTTATGTTGAGTACGTTGATGCTGGTTGCTTACAAGATTGGGGCTGAATATTTAGCTTTTGATCGTAATGTCAGATCAAGAAATGGGGTTTTAACGGAGTTTATGAAATCGGTCGTGCAGTGCTTCCATCATAATGTGCATCCATAACACAAATAGCCTCTCCTCTGATAAACAGACAGTAAAAAAGGCCTGATACTATTGTGAGTGCTGCAATGATAAACATCCGCATCAGCGATTTCCCTCTATATCAATTACGGCATCCCTATTGGTTAAAAAAGGCCGAAATCCAAAATTATCATACCGTTGCAGAACAAACCAAATCCTAAAAATTGAAACTGGTTAAAATTTTTCTTAAGTATATCATCAGCATCCAGACCAAAGTGATCCTGGCCTGTAAATTTCACCTGTGCTTTCCATCCGTGCTTATCTACATTGATACTGATTATATCTATCCTGGTCGCATACACATCATGAACGCAGATGCCTGTTCCATTGATTTTATCAACTATAATCGAATAAAATTAGAGATAGCATCTTGGTCATTTTACTACATGACGTTCAGGTGTTTTATTTAAACTCAAACTCATCTGTGAACTTAACTATATTGCCGTTTTTTTGTAGCTGATACTTCCCATCATATGTTGTAAAGATCGCACCCAAATTTTTGCTATTACTGACAGAGAAAGCAGCATCTTTATCAATACAGTTTAGCGGTGGCGGCATATCATTAAAGCATAGCCTGTCATAACCATCACCTTCTTTATACCCCTCACCAAATAGCCAGAAAGTAACAGTAAAAGAACCATCTTTATCAGGCTTGGGAATATCATATTTTTCTTTCAACATATCCTTATTTTTTAGCCACCAATCGATTTTACCCTTATCGGTAAAAGGGAAGTTTCTTACTAAAACAGAACTGAATCCATACTCTCTATGATGAGCTGCGATAATATTAACCGGACGTATTGACAACCAAAGACAATAACCAAAAAACCCCAGCGCAATTAATAACAGCGCGTAACGCGTTTTTTTAGTTTTCGCTGTCATTACGGTTTCCTGTAATTTCTACGGTGGCTTCCATATTGGTCATAAAGGGTTTAAAAGCAAACGCGCTGCATCGTTGCAACACAAACCAGATACGGAAAAAACGAAAGACGTTAAATTTTAGTTTGGCAATATCCTCAACATCTAAACCGAAGTGATCTTGTACTTTGTAATGCACCACTGCCCGATAGCTATCGTTACTAATATGCAGTGATTTTAGGATGATGTGGGTTGCCCATGTATCGTGAACTGTAATACCCATCCCATTAATGTTATCCTGGAATCGGTCGAATTTAGGCAATTTACCGTCAAGTATCGCCTCTCTTAGTTTCCCTTTGTTATCTGTGGGATAGGCATTGCTTGTCCAATCAATGTTCTCGATTAAAGCATTTTTTATTTTTGACAACGTACTGTTCTCAGTCCTGTCATTGAGAATTTCCGCCTTCAAAGCGCTGTCCAGGTGCATACTGGTGAACGGTTTGCCATTACCGTACTGCATATGGGTGATCATCTTTTCGATCAGGTGTTGGTATGGGCCATAAATCGAGAACAGGCGCGATAAATCGCGGAATTCATCAAAAAAGATATTGGTACATTGCTGCCGGGTTATTTTTTCCCCTTCTCCGCGGGAGCCGTAAAACATGGACTGCGGCTGATTAAATGGCGTGATTCTGGTCAGGGTATAAGGATTGGCTCTGGTAGAGACATCCAGCAAATGAAAATGCGTTTTTAACTGTGATTCTGATAAATCGCCACAGCACATATCTTTGGCGCTGTAATCGTCCATTCGGTTTTGCGTTTGAAAAATAGTACAGGGAAACTGTAGTGCAATCATTTTGATACATTCCTTGTTTAATCGTCCGTGGAGACCTTCACAGGGAATAATATGCGGAGACTGGCAGGAATGTAAATCATGCAGTAATCCTGCCCGTAACTTTTAGTTCTTAACTTCTCCATCTGCACATCAACGCCGGACACCGTGTTTTTAAGCTGCTCCGCTTTTTCTCGCTTTCGGCCAGCCCTCTATCCGGTGCGGAGGCATTCGACGTGAACGTATAATAAAACGCTTCTAGTAGGCTCATAGCGCTTTCCTCTATTTATAAACGCCAGCGTGGTGATAGGCTAGTGCGCTGGCACATATGCCAGAGCCCGGCACATCTCATGGCTGCACCTGCCCTATGCCGTGTATTCTGGCAAAATTAAACGGCGATATGCGCTGAACGCAGCTCTGCTCTCTTTGCCTGCATAGCGATATTTAAGATACCAGCGTTTAGAACCGGTTGGTTTGACAAGAAGATACAATCCGTGGCCATCCGTGAGTTTGTACTCTTTCTCACGAGGCTTTGCGGTACGGGCCGCAACATCAGTTAAAGGCATAATTTGGGGGGCAAAAGTTTATCGAAGCGACCCCCATTCTGACCCCCAAACTTGCTGGATGTCAATGGATGACCTCGGACGTATATGGACAGAAGAAAAACTCTTATCGTTGATTTTAAAGCTTTTTTGGACTTCCTCGGACGAGGATGGACAGGATACTGGTGCGAAGGCCGGACTCAAACAATCATACAAATTATTGTTTTTGTTTATTTTTTAATAAGAAAAACCTAGGAGTGCCCCCATTTATGCCCCCATAATAATTTGTGGCTATCATTTTAAAAACAGATAGTTATGAAATCGTGCAAAAATCATTCATCAATTTTTGATGAAATTTTTCTCTCGGTTTGGTTCCGTGATGTAGACCCTTACCGGTGCTGCTGACCGTAAATTTTTAGCATTAACCCAGAAAAAAAAGATTTTAAGTAAAAGTGTTCACCCTGTTCACCTTTCATTTTTATTGATTATTATCATATATTTAAGTGGTGATCACTTAAATTTGTACTATTCATTACTCTTCACCCGAGGGTGAACACTATTCACTTTCAGGCGTAAAAATCCGGTCTGGTCGGCTTAGATTTTTCAGATAGGTTTCTATCGCACTGAAGCCATTAACTAGTTTCACGGCTTGGCAAATCGAAGTCATCCTGAAGATTATGGCTGGACGTTACTAATTCACTTATCGCTCATCGTCTAAAGTGAAAGACTGCTATGAGCGAAGAGCGGACACTGCTAACAGCATTCTGTGCGAATCAGCAGGGAGCAGGTCAAAACGCCAAGCTGTAACGAGCTCACTAATTGCATACACTTGGTTGGAAGTTCCCTAAAAATGTTAGATAATAACTTGTAGGTTTATCCACCACTTACGGTGGTTACTATTAACATTATCAGGTGACTAGCAGCATGCCAAATAGTTTATTTTATAATCATATAGAAAAGAGTGAGTTGAATACAAATGTTATTCAAAATATCGAGGAGTATGCTGAACAAAACCCAACTGAACAGTTATACCTAATAACAGCTCCATTAGGTGAAAACAAATATAGCTACTCTTATTCAGAAAACACTATAGTAATACTTTCACCAAAGCACAAAATAATATTCATTGATTTAAAAAATGATGAAGATGAGTTTGATGAATATTACGAAGATTTTATGGAGGATGTTAACTCTATATCTGATAAATATAGATATCAAAAACATATAGGAAGAGCTCGAAAATTAAAAGAAGGTTTCACGAGCCGGGTTACGCTAGATAACGACTTTGATTGCTCAGAAATTTTGAAAGAGAATCAACTTAATGAGGCTGACTATAGAAAGTGTGAGCTTTTGATATCATTAATTACGGGTAGTATAAATAATATAGACAAGGTCGGAGTTGAAACTCCAACAACGCTTCTTGAAAAAGTGAAACATAATATAATTTTATTTGATGGTGAGCAAACTCGATTTATATACAAGCAACTACCAAACAAAAGAATATCAATCCAAGGTTTGTCTGGCACTGGTAAAACCGAGCTTTTAATGCATAAACTAAAAGAAATATATGCATCGGAAGATAAGATTAAAATTTTCTTTACGTGTCATAATAAAGCATTATCTCATACACTGAAAGATAGGATTCCAACGTTTTTTGACTTTATGAAAGTCGAAAAACAAATCAAATGGAATAATGAGTTGTGGGTTGATAGGGCATGGGGTTCTAAGCAAGATAAAGACTCTGGGTTATATAGTTATATCTGTGATTTTTATGGCATTTCTTTTTCAAGGTGGAGCAAAAACACTAGTTACCATGAGATATTTTCTAAGGCATTAATTGAAATTAATAAAATTGAAGATTTAGAATATGCATTTGATTATATTTTAATTGATGAAAAACAAGACTTCCCTGAAGTATTTTTTGAGTTGTGTGAAAAGATTACTAGACACAAGGTATACGTAGCTGGTGATATTTTCCAGGATATTTTTGAAAATAACATCAAGAAAGAAGTTGAAAATGTCGACTATGTACTTAACAAATGTTACCGAACGGCACCTCGGATTTTAATGTTTGCACATGCTATTGGAATGGGGCTTTTTGAAAAAAACAAACTCAATTGGTTAGAAGATAGTGAGTGGGAAAGTAGTGGTTATACTATCAATAAAGCAAACAAAGAAGTGACACTCTCTCGTGATTCTATTCGGAGGTTTGAGGATTTGGAAGAGACAAAAATATCGAATATGAATATCATG
Source organism: Erwinia sp. TECH1 (assembly GCF_054057575.1). Classification (NCBI taxonomy): domain Bacteria; kingdom Pseudomonadati; phylum Pseudomonadota; class Gammaproteobacteria; order Enterobacterales; family Erwiniaceae; genus Erwinia; species Erwinia sp. TECH1. Next base: position 4,160,795 of record NZ_JBSRZK010000001.1, read on the forward strand.
AAACATATAAATGAGTCACAAATTATTGATATTTTAAAGCGTATTAAAAATGATAATCCGACAGTAGAATCAAATGATATTGCTATAATCATGTTAGATAAAGATAATTACATCTATGATTATATAGATCGTTTAGAGTTTAAAATTAGAACTGAGCTTAAATGGGATGTTAATAAGGCAGTAGAGACTAAGAAAAAAATACCAAATCAATTATTTATTTCAAACGTTAATAATGTCAAAGGATTGGAATTCCCTTTTGTTATTTGTGTAACAAAAGAAATTAAAGATAATTATACATATAGGAATAGTCTTTACACAATGTTAACCCGTTCATTTCTTCAGTCTTACTTGTTGATTGAAAAGTATGAAAAAATCCAATGCCAACTTGATGGTTTAGATATAATTAATACACAAGATGTAATTAAAACTAAAGAGCCAAGCAGGGAAGAAAAAGAAAGAATACAGAAGCGTATTGTTAAGGTTAAAAGTCAATCTAACGTCTCCTTCTATGATTTTATTAATGATATTTTAACAAAAGAAGGGATTGAAAAGAAATATTGGAAGAAATTCATCCAGTCTTTACCTGAAAGCTATAAAGACGATTTTGATGAGGATGGGATTGTTGAATTTATTAACGATAACAAAAAGTACTACTGCAGATGATTGAGTACACATTTGATATAGATGAATCTTACATGGATAGATTTTTTAAGCCGATTAAAAATAAAATCCAGATAATAGAACTATTGATGAATAGTATTAAATATATGCTTATCAACCCGACAATTAAAGAAAGCAACGCTAAGGGTAAGATTATTGTTAGAATTGACAAAATGAGTAGAATATTTTTTGTGAAATCTGATAAATATTTTTCAATAATGTTCCCATTTTACATTAAGAAAAATGAAGGCTACTCATTCAATTTTAGAAACGAGATGGAAGTTGATAATCGAATTACATCTGAGGTTATATCATTAATAAATGAGCCGAGTTTTTATAGTGATTGTAGCTTGGAGTTTGTTGAGAAAATATCATTATATCAAGAGGATAGTTGCAATGAGAATTATTGGAGTTTTTTGAGAGAGTTACTCATGATGGAAGATGGATATTTAAGGTATGACTATGATAGGATTAACTATGAAAAACATGGTAAAAAAGACATACATCCCTTGCATCACTACGACTTATTTTATGGTAGCAATTCTACTTTTAAAATTGGATTGAAACGAAAAATATCAGAGGAAGATTTTTTAGACTTGCTGAACATAAAAACCGATTGTAAGTTTATTAATTGTTAGGAAATACAGAGGGAGGGCATTATCCTGCCACCGATTGAATTAGCTATATTTGTTAATTTTCTGGTGCAGGGGGTAATCCCCCCGAAAAAAAATGCAGGCATAAGTAGAGTTTTCCTCCCCCCTGAATGCAGCGGGATTTCTATGAAATGATCACGGTCACCGGCAGCCAGATAATTTCCATTTTCATTCAACCCGATGAGGTACTTAAACTTGGTCATCAATTTCCGCTATTGGCACAAACCGGCCGGAACCGGTTTGTGCCAGTCGTCTAGCTTATGCATCACAGCGCGGTAGCCAGTCAGCCTCGCAGTCCTCGCTCAGCTCCAGGCTGGTCTGGATGCCGTTCTTCGTCTTGCGCTTCAGCAGCTCTATCTCATACTCCTTCAGCGTCTGCGGCACCGCCTGGCCGAACGCGGTCAGACTCATGGGATGCTGATGGCCTCTGGCCTCCATAAACGACAGATAGGCGTGATACAGGTAGCGTCTGGGGTTCATTGGCCGGATATTGGCGTTGCCGATAAACAGCCCGGTTGGCGTGCTCAGCGGCGTCAGATAGCCACAGAAGTCGACCAGCGGGTCGGCGCTGCGCTTGATTTCCAGCGCTTCTTCCGACGACTGCTGCGCCTGGAGTAATTCGCGGGCGTCGTCCGGGTGGCTGAAGCGCTGCATCAGGTGGCGCACGATAACCGCCAGCTCACCGGCAATCTTCTCCAGCAGCTGCGGGTCGCGCTCGTTTGCCGGTATCACGTCCGGGAACGGCAGGATTACCCGGCGACGCGACACGCCGCCGCTGCGGTCGCTGAAGCGCATCGGGTTGTTGTTCACCGCCAGTATTACTGCCGGGATGTGCGTTGAGTAGGCGTCGCGGTACTTCGGGTCAATCGCCACGGCGTCGCCGCCGGTAATCGCCTTGATGCCCGCGCCGTCGCCGCTCCACTTTTCCTGGTCCGGCAGGATTATTAAGGAGTATCCCACGACCGAGGCACGCTCGCGGGACGATTCCAGCGTGTCTATGGTCGCCGCCGTGGTGTTGTCCTCGCCTGCAAGCAGGCGGGCAATTGATGCCATTACGCTTTTTCCGCTGCCGCCGGGGCCGGTCACTTCGAGGAACAGTTGCCAGTCGTAGCGGTTCGCCAGCACCATAAATAACGCCGCGAGGATACGCTCCTGCTTCGCCTCATTGCGTCCGGCCGCCCGCGTCAGCCACTGCCAGAAGGCAGGGGCGTCGTCCGCCAGATTCTCGCCCGCCTTCGGCGTGGTGTAGTCCACGCTGTTAACGGTGCGGAGCCAGTGCTCTTTTTTGTGCGGGCCAAAGGTGCCGGTTGCGGTGTCAAACACTCCGTTACGAAAGCCAATCAGCCGCCGGGCCGGTGCGCCCATCTGCGGCACCATCAGCTTAAGCGTGTCCACGATGCCGCCGATACCGGTGGCGGAGAACGGCGCGCGCACCTTCTGGAACAGCGCGGCAATCTCACGGCTGAGCACGCGGTACGGCAGCACCTGCCATGCGCCGCCCTCGTAGCGGCACAGGTCTTCGCCCACGACCGGCACGGCCAGCGTGTTGAGGTAGTGCGCGGCCAGCAGTTCTGCCTTCTGGCTGGCGCTCATGGCCTTCAGGTCAGCCTCGCTTACCGACTCAAACGGGCTGAGCGCTTTCGGCTGGGTAAACGCGGTCAGCATGGCCTGAGCAGCTATTTCGCCCTCCGCCTGAAAGACGTCGTTCCAGTCGCCGCTAACAGGTGGCAATGCGGGCTTGCTGTTGCAGCGCTTTGCCGCCGCTTCGGCGCGCAGCTGGCCGGTGCCATTCCCGTCATTGTCAGCGGCAATCAGTATCATCGCCTCCGGGTACTCTGCGTGCAGGCGCTCTGCCAGCGCGGGCAGGTTGTTGGCGCTCAGAGCGACGTAAACTGCCTGGCCGGTGAGCCGGTGCACGGTCAGGCCGGTGGCGTAGCCCTCGGTCAGCCAGAGCGTGTCGCCGGGTTCGCCCAGGCGGTGGAACGCCTCCTTCACCTGTCCGCCCGCCAGCGTGCGCTTCACGCCGTCCGCGTTAATCAGCTGGGCGTTAACCGTGTCGCCGGAAAAGTCCGTCAGCGGCACAATCAGGTCGCCGGGCTGATAGGTGGTGTCGCTGATACGCTTTGAGGTGGTCAGCGTTGGGGCGGTGACATCAGCCAGCCCCTTGCCCGTCAGGTAGGCGTTACCGGCCTGTGTTTTCGCACCGGTAACAAGCCGTACGGCCTCTTTTGCTGCCTTGAGGCGCGCCTGCGCCTTTTCCTCGTCGGTTTTCTCTGTGGACGTCTGAACCAGCTTAACCGGCTGCGTGCCAATCAGCCCGGCCACCCGGCATGCCGCTTCCTTTGTGTTGACGTCCAGCGCCTTTTCAACCAGCGCCAGCCCGTCGCCCGCGCCGCACTGGTTGCAGACCCACGTCCCGCGACCGGCCTGATTGTCAAAGCGGAAGCGGTCTTTGCCGCCGCAGACCGGGCATGGCGAGTGCTGTCCGGCAGCGTTGATGCTGATACCCAGCGCGGGCAACAGCTGCGGCCAGTGACCGGCGGCGGCGCGCACGGTGTCGGTGACGATATGTTTCATGGCTGGCCTCCTTAGTGCAGCGTGGCTTTTGAGGCGGCCAGGCGGCCGCACAGCAGTTCATCCATCATGGTTTCGCCCATGCGCGTCAGTTGCGGCGCGGCGACCAGCACGTCGGGCTGTACCATTTCGCTGAGCATGGTGCAGGCCATGTCCATGCCGTTTTCCGGGCCGTACTTCCGCACGTAATAACCTTCCAGCTCCAGCGCGATGGTCATCTGCACCTCGTCCAGCGAGGCGGAGACGTCGAGGCCGTAGCGCTCGCAGGCGGAGAGGTAGCCCTGGGCAATGGCGCGGCGGTAAACGGCGGTGCGCACCTCAACGGGCAGGCAGGATTGATTAATTGTCACGGGAGACCTCCATATCGTTAAGCATGACGGATTCACAGGTGCTGACCACTTTCCCCAGCTGGTCGGTGAGCAGCGCCACCACGGACGCCAGCGCGTTACCGTCGGGGCCATCTTTACGGTTGCCAGAGCATTCAATCACGTTCAGCATGTCGAGCACGGTCACGCCCACGCTGTGGGCATGCTGAAGACGCAGGAAATCGGCGTGCGGAATGGGGTAGCTGTCGTGGTTGTTAAGTCGGGCGGACAGGGTATTCATGCGGCCACCCCGCAGAGCGGCAGGCGACCGGCAAAGGACAGCACGTAATCGCGGGCCAGCAGTCGGCGGGCGGCAGATTCGGTTTCGGCAGTGGTACGCAGCATGCAGGGACGGGCGGCGGTATCGGCGCGGCGCACGGCGGCAAATAAAAAGGTGAACTGCATGCGTGCAGAAATAAGGGTTGCGGCCATAGTGGCAGACTCCATTGAGTAGCGGTTAACGCCACCACCGGAGTTCTCACACTCGGGTGGCAGCCCGGACGGGGGTGAGAAACCGGCCTCAATGGATACCGGCCAGCCCGAAGGCTGCCCCGCCCGGGCCACCATTATGAAGACGGCACAGCGGCTCAAGAACCGTTGCCCGAAAAATGGGTGCACAGAGGCTACGACATAAAAAAACACGCGTGGCGCGTGTTGTGTCGCCATTGAGTAACTCGGGTTCTCACGCCCGGCTGCCGATTTTGCGGCAGCGGGGAAACAGTACACCGGCGGCTCGCCAGAAAAAAGCCTTTTTTTACGCATCGGGCCTTTTTCCTCAGCAATCGGTCAGGACGTGATCGGATTGCGGCGGATTTGATCGGAAGTTCTTGCTCTGCTCACCTTTACTCCCCTTTGCAGGCTTCGGCTTTTCGGTAAGCACGGAAATATGGCCGTGGCGGCCGCTGTTGAATGCGGGCAGCGTGGATTTTTTGCCTGCGACGGCGGAAAGCAGGCTTTCTGCCACGTACACGGCCTCTTCCTGGCTGAGCGGATAGCTGCGGGTACCGAAATTGAGCTTAATCATGCCGCACCTCCGGCACGCTGCGCGATACGGGCCTGCATCCAGTCGTCAATCTCCGACGCCAGCCAGGCGACGTTCTTGCCGCCGAGGGAAATCTGCGACGGGAACTGCTCGCGGCAGATTAAATCGTAAATGGTGGAGCGGGACAGGCCGCAGGTGCTGATAACCTCCGGCAGGCGCATAAAGCGGTCGCGGGGGTATTGAAGGTCGTTAACGGTCGGCGTGGCCGGGGCGGATGGTGAAGCGGTGGAAAGCATGGTGTTACCTCTTTTTGTATCCGGGCGGCGCTGGCCGGTTCCGGTCGTGTTGTGCTGGTAACCCCCTATTGTGAGAATATTTTTGCCCGTGTAAACAAGCCGCCGTCCGGTGGTAAATGAGCAAAATCGCGTTCTGTTGCACCCTGTTGCTCACTGTTTATCAACGATTATCAGAGATTGTCATTTATAAAAAATTAACCGGAAATTCAGATTCATTAATAGCTAAAAACTCTGAAAAAATGCTCGCCAGAAAAAGGCCGGTTTAAAAGCGGGTGAACAGTGGTGAACACCCGGTGAACAGTTCATTCTCAGGTGTTCACCCCTTTACTTACTGTATTTATTATCTTTTTTTCAGAGGTGAAGAGTAGTGAACAGTTTTATACAAAACTAAAAGCTCAGAGAGGGGTTCCGGTGAAGATTTGGCCGTGTTTGCTCAGCAACAGGCAGACAGCAATGAAATGATTTGTCCGGTGGTGAACAGCAGAATAGCGACAACCTTTACAGAGAGAGAAAAGCTATGAGCGCCCCGGAAAAGAGCACCACCCTGAAAAGCTTTGAAGAAGCCCGCACTGCGCATCTTGAGAAGATGAAACAGTACAACAACACCTGCGCCGACATTACCCGCTGCGAGAAGGAGCGTGAGGCGGCCATCGAGGCGGGAAAGGAAGCCGAAACGAACTGGCGCACCCGCTTTCGCAATCTGCGCGGCAACCTGACCGACGAGCTGAAAGCGGAGCACAGCCAGCGCATTGCCAGCCGGGAGCTGGCGGAAGAGTTTACCGGGCTGATTGCCGAGTTGGAGCTGGACAAGCAGGTCTTCATGCTTAACGCCTGTGTAACGGGTAAGGAATACGTCTATGCGCATCAGGTGGCTTTCAACGAGTTTGCCGACGCGACCTGGCAGTCGGCGCTGCGCAACGTCAGCCCTTCGCTGTTATGGGCTATCCGCCTGCGGCTCCAGCGTGAAAAGGTCAATCCACGTGAAGACGACGACGAGCGCAGCGATATGCAGGTCGTGGCGGAGCTGATTGGTAACGCGCTGACCCGTGCGGCTGCTGCTTTGCCGGAGAAGGTGCTGACCGAAGCGCCGGTGCTGGAGAATATCGGCCTGTGGCGTCCGGCGCTCACCGGCGTGGATATGGTGCTGTATGCAAATCCGATTAAGCGCAGCAGGGCGTGGGATGCCATCCACGTACACCGTCCGTGGATAAGGGAAGGTAAAAAGAAATGATGCACTGCCCGTACTGCAAAAGCCCGGCGCACGCCAAATCAAGCCGCTATATGTCGGAACAGGTGAAGGAACGCTATCACCAGTGCACCAGCCTTGACTGCTCCTGCACGTTCAAAACCAGCGAGAGCATCACAAAAGTCATCACCGCGCCGCCGCAGCCCGAACCGCTTCCCGCAGTCGCCCCGGAGCCGGTGAAAGAACGCCAGACAATCGGGCGCTACGGCTCAGCCTTTCGTACCCTCCACTGACCACAACGGCCGCTGAAACCAGCGGCTTTTTTGTTTCCGCTTTTCGTCCTTTCAACGCCCTTTTTCTGGCCAGCCGGGTTTGTAAAGAGCAATGCATGCATGGAGTGCATGATTTTGCATGCAGAATGCAGCGCATCAGACACCCCGTCAGCCCAAGCCCGCCGCGGCTTCGGCCGGTTCATGCAACCGCATAAAAAACGATGCATAAAGCGGGCAGGCGAGGCGGGGGTAGCATTGCGCGCTGAGGGGAAAAGCAATATAGCTTAGTGCCAAACGCGCTTTTGTTTTGGAGTGGCTAAATTGCGCATCGCAATGCCTCACTTATGTTTTGCATAATCGTAAGGAGAGACGTACTCACTACTGTTTGCATAAAGAAAATCCGCCCACCATTGCACCATCAATCTACGTTCATCCAGGTGCTCAGAAGTGTGAATGTAAGCAGCACGCACATTGTTACGCTCGGAGTGGCTCAACTGCCGCTCTATCGCATCATCACTCCATAATCCCGACTCACCCAGCGCACCCCGTGCCATTGTCCTGAAGCCATGCCCGCAAACTTCGGTTTTTGTGTCATACCCCATAGCGCGCAGAGCATTGTTAACCGTGTTTTCGCTCATAACTTTTTTAGGATCGTGATCGCCGGGAAAGAGCCTCTCGTTATTACCGCTTAACTGCTTCAACTTTTCCAGCAGGGCTAAAACCTGACGGCTTAGCGGTACAAGATGCTCCTCTTTCATCTTCATGCCACGATGGGAGTAACGAACTCCTTCTATCTCTTTACGCTGAGCAGGAACTTTCCATAAAGCCCTTTTGAAATCGAACTCATCCCAACGGGCAAAACGCAACTCACTGGAACGGACGAAAGTTAGTAATGAAAGCTCTACAGCAATACGGGTCATGATACGCCCACGGTATGCGGCCAGGCGCTCAAGAAATTCAGGAAAACGGCTGAAGGGTAATGCGGGGTAATGGCGAGCCTTGACGGTAGAAAGTGCCCCGGCCATATCAATAGCGGGGTTAGATTCAATGTAATCGTTCTGCACTGCATAGCGCATTATCGCCGTAACACGCTGCTGAAGACGCTGAGCGACGTCATGCCTGCCACTGGCATCTACGGCCTTAATGGGTGCTAACAGCTGGCTGGTTTTCAGCTTACGTACATCGGCCAAACCAATATGAGGAAAAATATATAGCTCAAGGTAGCGAAGAATGCGTGAGCGGTGATCATCACTCCATCGCTTGTTACTGGCATGCCATTCGCGGGCGATCGTTTCAAAAGTATAAGCCCCGGCGTTTTCAGCCTGGGCTTCTTTCTGTTCAGCTTTGGGGTCAATCCCCTGCCCTAACATCTTTTTAGCTTCGTCACGCTTAGCTCTTGCCTCAGCAAGCGTGACTGTCGGCCAAACGCCAAAAGCAAGCCGGTCTTCTTTTTTGTCAGCTGGCCGTCGGTACTTCATACGCCAGTACTTTGATCCTTTGGTCGTGACCTCAAGGTACAGACCGCCACCGTCAGCCATTTTATAAGTTTTTTCTTTAGGCTTTGCAGTGTCGACCTGGCGGGCATTCAGCTTCATTTTGGGGGCACATTTCTTATCGAAGTGGGGATGCCCCCAATTATGCCCCCAGCGGGGTCTGGATTGCAATGGATGTGCTCGGACGATGCCGGATGATAAAATCAGGCCAAACATTGATTTTAAAGGGTTTTTTGGACTTCCTCGGACGAGGATGGACAGGATACTGGTGCCGAAGGCCGGAATCGAACCGGCACGCCTTGCGGCGGTTGATTTTGAATCAACTGCGTCTACCGATTTCGCCACTTCGGCACTGAAGGGTATGCGGAAAACGTTGTGGATTATACCTTTACCCCCTGTTTCCGCAACCCCTATCAGCAAGCGAATGAGCGACTGCTGAAAAAAACGTCGTTTTGTTTTTTTGGTTATCATGCTCACATAGTGCCATTCTTGTTAAAATTGTTCATTTACTCGACACCTCCCTATAAGTACACTTTCTAAAAGGGTACTTACTACATAAGGAAATGGAATTATGGCTATCCCAGCTTATCTGTGGCTAAAAGATGATGGCGGCTCAGCTATCAGAGGTTCTGTAGACGTAAAGGATCGTGACGGCAGTATTGAGGTAAATGGATTCTCGCATAATCTGCGCCTTCCTACTGATGGGATGACAGGAAAAATTACCGGCACAAGAAGACATTCTGCTGTCCTCATCCAAAAGGATTTCGACTCCTCTTCACCCTACCTCTACAAAGCCGTTGCTACAGGTCAAACCCTCAACTCAGCAGAGTTCAAGTGGTATCACATCAATGATGCTGGTCAAGAAGTGGAGTACTTCAACATCCTACTGGAAGACGTAAAAATCGTTGGAGTATCACCAGTGATGCATGACACGAAGGATCCTACTAAAGAAAAACATAACCATCTTGAGTGCGTAGAGCTTCGTTATGAAAAAATCACCTGGAAGCATTGCGACGGCAATCTGATGTTTGCAGATAGCTGGAACGAGAGGCTACAGGCGTGAGATACCCAGCGTTAGCAGCTTCACCACATCCGCCATGGGATGCATCTTCTTTTGCTCCTCCCGGAGTAAATATTATTAATAATATGATGATAGCCAGATTTCATCATGGGCCATCAGCGCTCACTTATATATGGTTTTATCATCAGGTGAAAAATCATGGCCCCTGGGATTATAAAAATCAAAGCGGCAAACAATATGCAAACTTTGGAAACTTCCATTACGGTGCTGTAGGCCACGCAGCTGGTATTGCTGATGAAGTGTTATTAAGAGCAGCGGGAGCAGCACAAATCCTTGCAGGCACCAGCTCACCGGCTTTTTCTGATTATCCGGGCCCTGACTCATACGGCGATGATCCGGAAGATCAAACATGGATAAGAGCAGGGATAGACTATGCGAAGCGCACGGGATTTTAAGAAGCGGTATGTTATAGCGGTATTACTACTGGCGATCGTCGCATACGGCATTCTGAAGGTAGCGAATTTTTCGCCTTTCGAAGAGTCAGTTATACAGCGGCAACAGATCAACTCTACTACTACGCTGTACGTAACGGAAGGCAGCGCTGGCGCTACTACAAAAAACGTTTATCAATATTATCTCGTTCCTTCTGAGGTAGCGGAAAGCGATTTCTTAAAACAGGCGGGCGATAAATATAAGTCATTTTTGTCTACCTCTGACGAAAGCGTCAAAATGCAGATAAACAGCAGCGCCATCCATCTCTCTGTTAAGGGAGACGTCTATCGTTTCACTAACGTGGCCAGCTACTCGACCACTATTTATCTGACATCCTCACCTTTCTGAAAGCGGCTTGTCGTTCTTAACGTCTACCCTGACCTTTATCATCAGCCACAAAGAAACCTTATGACCGCCGCTCCCAAATATTCCAACTTCCCGACTCCTCCTTTCTTAGCCTATTCCACAGCCGTCACCGCCGCAGAAGCCACTGCCGTAACCAGCCCTTCCCTTTATCCGCAGCCTTTTGCGGCACTTGCCGACCAACACATCAAGCATCGCCCTGGCGATTGGCCTCAGCAACTTTGGCGTTAACCTTACGCGCATTTTGCCTGGCGGCTGTCGGCGCTGCGGCATTCGCATACAAAGCAGGATGAGTTTATCTATATCCTTTCCGGGCACCCGGTGCCGATCGCTGGCGAAACGAAACTGGCACCCGGCATGTGTGCGGGTGTGAAAGTGGGAACGGGCAATGTGCATCAGCTGATGAATCCGGGCAGCGAGGAGGCACATTATCTGGAGGTTCCGCTGGCGACAGCGTCAGCTATCCTGATGACGACCTACAGTTAGTCATGACAGAAGATAGCAAGCCGCAGTTTCAACATAAAGATGAAACGCCTTACTGAATAAGCAGTTCCAGGACTACTCTTAAAGCCGGGTTTGCCGAGCCGGGCTGTCGCCCGATACGGAACTCCAGGCTAATCCCGCAGTCCCACTGTGGAGATCGGTGCGCGCCGGGAACAGGTCGTGCCGGACAATTTAAAGAAGGTATAAAAATGAAAGCAACAACCAAGATAGCGTTGGCATTAACGGTTTCATCTTCCCTGTTCGCTGGCGTGGCTTCGGCCGCAAGCTGGCAGGATCAGCTCAGCAATGCTGCCAACACGCTGAGCCAGAACAATGCTAACTCTGCATCAACTACCACGCAGAATAACGGTATGTCGCTGGGTGCGCTGGCCGGCCTGCTGAACGGCGGCAATCAGCAGCTCAGCGCTAACAGCATGACCAATGCCGCAGGCGTGTTGCAGTACTGCGTGCAGAACAATGTGGTAAATAACAATGTGAGTTCTGTAAAGGATCAGCTGCTGAGCAAGCTGGGCCTGACCGACACGGCGAAAGCACAGGAAACTACCGACTATAAACAAGGTCTGATGGGCCTGTTGAATACCGGCAGCGATCAGCAGGTGAACCTGAAAAGTCTGGGCAACACCGAATTAGGCAAGAAGGTGAAAACCAAAGCCTGCGATCTGGTGTTGAAACAAAGCAAGCAGTTTATCTCCTAGGCCATTATCACCAAGCCTCTGCGCCAAGGACGGTGCAGATGCCTCCACTCTCTGCACAGACAGATCAACCGATTAGCGAAAGCGTCCTGTCGTGCTCAAAGCAGAAGCTGCTCCTTACTTCAGCCCAAAAGCTACAGCGACTCATTCACCACGCCAAAATCACAGCCGCCCGCTGGTTACGCTCGTAAACCAGACCGAAGCTACAGCAGAACACTAGCTACCCTTGCAGACAATGCCGAACGTTCCCGCTTGCAGACAATGCCAAAAGCCTCATCGGCCTCACTTATAAACCACATCAAACCCACAACCGTTCACCAGCCAGACTTTCAGGCCGCGTCAAAGTCACAATAGCCCAAAGACCAGGCTTATAAACCACGTCAAAGCCACAACAGCCCACTGACCAAACTTATAAACCACGCCAAAGCCACAGCCGTCCCCCGATCAATCCTACAGGCCACGCCAAACCTTGAAGTGGCGGGAACACGAGCGGGTTAGTAAAGCGTCCTGCGCCATGGACGGCGCAGGCCGAGCTGTCAGGGACGACGCTTTTTGCGTCTTTACGATCCGATCGGGTTCCCGGCACATTCCCCGATTTCACAGAAAACAGGCTCTTTTCTTACAGAGCGCTCCAGGCACCACAGAAAACCGGCCCTTTTCTTACAGAGCACTCCGTGCACCACAGAAATCCGCCCCTTTCCCTGACGCACTCTCCGCACCACAAAAATTCGCCCTGTCTCCGTTTCTAAACACGCTCCCCACACAAACTCCTCACACAAAAACGCGGCCCACAGCAAACCGCTTCTTCCATACACGCCTCCGGCCTTCGAAGTCCCCGTCTTGCCTACTTCACTATCAGCTTAATGCCCAGCGCGGCCATCACGCTGCCGCCGATACGGTCGAACGTCGCCTTATAGCGCAAATAGGTATTACGCGGCCCGCTGGAGGACAGCGCCCAGGCCACAAAGGCATACCACAGGCCATCCACCAGCATCGACACCACCGGCAGCGCCACGTACATCGCTGGCGTAATGTGGCTCGGCAGCAGCGCGGCAAAAATCCCGGCAAACACCACCGCCGTTTTAGGGTTACTGATTTGCGTAATAAAAGCGGTTAAAAAGGCACGGCGAAAGCTTTTCCCCATGCTGCCGCTGTTCTCCATATGCAGCGGCTCACGCGCGTGGCGGAACATCTTAAACGCCATCCACAGCAGATAAAGCCCTCCGCCGGTCCTCAGCACCAGCCACAGCCACGGCACCGCCGCCAGCAGCGTATGCAGGCCCATTAGCGCAATTAATGAAATCACTATCGAGCCGATGCCCATTCCCAGCGCCGCGCCCATGCCTGCACGTCGCGAAGACGCCACCGCCGTACGCGCCACCATAATAAAACTCGGGCCAGGGCTCATGGCACCCAGCGCCAGCGCGCCGCCAATCGTGGCTACTGCAATAATGTTCGCATCCATCTTTTTTCCTCGCCGCAAAAATAAATAAATTACAGAAGTTTGCTGCGGCTGCCACCTTCCCTTTACGCTTTTTTCCGCAGCGCGGCAGTTTGCATCTCCGGGCACCAGCCTGCATTATCGTTAACCGCCAACAGTTAACTTTTTCTGTAGTGAGAAAACGATGCATGATCTAACGAAGCTGCTGATAGAGCGGGATACGCAGCAGCACAAGGCCGAGCTGGAAAAGCTGCGCGAGGAAAACCTTCGCCTGCTGCAACAGGTCAGCGACAAAATTGATAACGCTGAAGCAAAAATCACCGAAAGCGCCATCAACAAAACCCTGTCGGTGCTGGATAACACCCGCAAATGGATTTTGGGCATGTTCGCCGTTTTCGCTACCGTGCTGACGCTGGCGGGCTTTGTCGGTATCTCCGGCGTAAGCAGCAAAATGACGGCTATCGTTACCGATAAGGTGAACGGCTGGCTGCGCTTTGACGATGAAAACAGCGGCGGTTATCGGGTTATGGATGAGCTGCGCACCAGCGCCCTGCTCGACTCGCTGACGCTACGCTTTGCCAGAGACAATGCCCGTGGCGGCGGCAGCCAGCCCCATCTTAACGCCGCTGAAACACAGCGCCTGATGGCCATCATCCTCAATCCCGCCTCCGACGATTATCAGTTCAGAGACGCGCTGCATCTGATTATCGCCAGCCGGGGCATATTTGGTCGGGTAATGGCGGATGACACGGGCAAAAAGATTGCCGATATCCTCGGTAACAATGCATTCAACAATGATAAAAAAGTGGCCGTGCTGGAGGCGATGAAAGCGGAACGCTCGCTTTATCCGTTGACGCTGCAAATGCTGGACGATCGCAGTGGCCGCTATGACGAAAGTATTCTGACCGATGCTTTCACCAACGTGCGGCAGTTTGACGAGCAACGCGCGCGCCAGTTTGCCGAAGCGAACCTGAACACCTTTAAGTCACCTCGTAACCGTGTTGAGCTGGCCAGCTACCTCATTGATATCGGTGCCGACGGCCCTGAGATCGATAAGCTGATCGCCGAGCTGCGTCGGCAGCAGCAGGCACAGCAGCAGCAGGAAAGCTATGTCTGGTCTGGTTATTATCCTTCGCTGATTTTCGCCCGCATCGAACACGGGCTGAAAGCTGCCGCGCCGGATGTTCCCGCGCTGGCGCGATTTATCTCCACGCAAATGGATAAGGGTTTGCAGCTGGCCCTTTCCGATTTTAGCAACGGCAAACCCTATCTCCACTTCTCTCTGGATAAAACCAGCAGCGCCGTTAAGCAGCCGGAAAGTCTGTTCGGCAACGCTGCGCTGGTGGACGCCATCGTCAAAGCGCAGCCGCTGACCGCGGGCCGCCTGCAAAAAGTCAGTGATTTTTTCCAGACAACCGATCGCGGCCTGTGGGTAACCACGCTGATGATGACGCCAGCGGCCACCACCCAACTGATCCTCGCCGACGGCCGGAAAGCGCAGGGTGATGAGATTCTGGATCGCGTCTGGCTGCGCGTGGAGGAAAAAGCGGGCCAGCCGGCGCTGATTGCCAGCTGGCGGGAGAAAACCGGCAGCGTACACGAAGGCATCGTCACCGATATCGTCAACGGCGAACAGGCGCATTTCCTCGTCGATTTTAACAGCTGGCAGTTAAGCAACTACACCTGGAAAACCGATCCCATTGAAGAGCTATACTGAGGCCCGACTAAAACCGCCTCGTTTAATTTTTGCTAAATCCGCCCGGGAGCAGGCAAGCTTTTATGAATAAAGAAACCGAACTGGCGCAAGCCAAACGTCTGCCGCTGCTGCTGTTATGCTTCGCGGCGCTGCTGTTTATCGCCACCGTGCTTTATCCCCTCTGGCGGCCGACGAACCTGTGGATCGGCGCTTTAAAAGCCGTGTCGGAAGCGGCGATGGTCGGCGCGCTGGCGGACTGGTTCGCGGTCAGTGCGCTGTTCAGGCGCGTGCCGATCCCGCTGGTTGGCCGCCATACCGCGATTGTGCCGCGCAACAAGGATCGCATTGCCGATAACCTGGCGCTGTTCGTGCAGGATAAGTTCCTGAACACCGATTCGCTGTTGACGTTAATCCGCCGTCACGATCCGGCGCAGATCATCGCCCGCTGGCTGAGCGAACCGGCTAACGCCGCCCGCATCAGCGGCTATTTGCTGAAAGTCGTGCGCGGCTTTCTCGATCTGGCTGACGACTCGCGTATCCAGGCGTTTATGCGGCGCGCTATCCACAAGGCTATTGATAAGGTCGATCTGACGCAGTCGGCGGCGCTGGTGCTGGAGAGCCTGACCAAAAACAATCGTCATCAGGCACTGCTGGACGACGCCATCAGCCAGCTGCTGCATCTGATCAACAAGCCAGGCACGCACGAGTTTATTGCGCAGCAGGTGATGCGCTGGCTGAAGCGCGAGCATCCTATTAAAGAGAAGATGCTGCCGACGGAATGGGTAGGTGAAAAAAGTGCCGAGCTGGCGGCCAACGCGGTGAAATCGATCCTTAACGATATAGAGCAGGACGGCGCGCACGAGCTACGTCAGGGCTTCAATCGTGCGGTACAGCGTCTGATCGAGCGGCTGCGCAGCGATCCGGAGATGCAGCTGAAAGCGGAAGAGATCAAAACTTATCTGAAGCAGGACGAGACGCTGAACAGCTATATCGCGCAGCTGTGGGGCGATTTACGCAGCTGGCTGAAGCAGGATCTGGATAAAGAAGACTCGGTGCTGCACGGCAAAGTCAGCGCTTCCGCACAGTGGCTGGGCGAAACCTTAACCCAGGATGCGCAGCTGCGGGCGTCGCTGAATCAGCATATGGAAGAGGCGGCGATAAGCGTTGCACCAGAGTTCTCGGACTTTTTAAGCCGTCATATCAGCGATACGGTGAAAAGCTGGGATGCGAAGGATATGTCGCACCAGGTAGAGTTAAATATCGGCAAGGATCTGCAGCGCATCCGTATCAACGGCACGGTGGTGGGCGGCGTAATTGGCCTGCTGCTGTGGCTGCTGTCGCAGCTTCCGGCGCTGCTATAACGACAAAGCCCGCGTCTTTCGACGCGGGCTTACATGCCTTTCACTAAAACGTTGTCAGTTTAGCGATTAGTACTTCTTGTCGGCATCGGTCAGTTTATTCGGTGCCAGCTTGTCGTCGGTCAGCTCGTTTTCCCGCAGGTTGGTCTCGGTGCGGGTTACGTCGTTTTTAAGGGCGTTGGTGTTGTGCGTACGATTTTCATTGGTATGCTCAACCTCCACTTCCTGACGACGCACGCTGTCTTTCACGGTTTCGACGCGAGCGGTCTCTTCGCCGCGCAGGCCCACTTCTTCTTTAATACGCGCGGTTTTCGCAACGGTTGGGATCTCATGAGATTCCTCAACTTCGATGGTTTTTTCTGACCAGTCCACGTCGTTCAGATAGGCTGGCTCATCCACCGCGTGACGGAAGACTTCTGCGTGCTGGTCGTACAGCGAAACATCTTCCGAGACTTCATCTTCTACGGTGAAACGACGCAGGCGTACGGAACCATCATTAATCTGGCGTTTGCCGATATCCACCTGCTCTTCCGCCAGCTTCAGCGAATCGCGGTCGGTTTCAGAAACGGCAAGGTCGGTGCGGTCACGATTAAGCAGTGAATCCTGTTCGTTACGCAGCGAATCGCGTTCGTTAAGCAGCGTATCGTCTGCCAGCGTGCCGGTGGTGCCGGTATTGGACAGCGGCGCGGTAGTGGTATTCAGCGCACCCGTCTGGTCACCGGTAAGCAGGCCGCGATCGTTGGTTTCACCCGCATAGTTACGGTTAATCGGGTCGCGATCCGTATGGCTCAGTGAAGAGTAGTCGGCGGCAAAGGCGCTCAACTCCTGTTCAATGTGGTCAGCTTCATCTTTCGGAGCGCGAACCGTCAGCAGCACACCGCCTGAACGGATAGCCTTGCTGTATTCGCTTGCGTAATCATCATCAACGTCATCGCCAAACAGGCGCTGCCAGAAGCTTGGATGACGGATTTCTTTATCTTCTACGCGTAATCTTTCCCCGGAGATGATATCGATGTTTTTCTCTGCAATACCTTCGACGATCAATTTCTGTTTTGCCGCTTCCGCCTGTGAAACTTCATTAAATGCGGTGACGATTTTTTCATGTGACATAAATAGATCCTCGTTAATAGGTTTAAAGTTTCTGCTTCGTAATTTTTACTTCCTGGTTACGCAGAGTGACTTTCTGCTGAAACTCTTCTTTACTGGTATGCTTATGAATATGAATTTCTTCCTTAAGCACCCGCTTAGTGATTATTTCTACCTGCTCTTCAATCACGGGAATAATAAAAACATCCCCTTCCTGACGGATCTCAGCAGAATAATCATCGGCAACCTGATAATTCATAGGAACGTGCTCGATTTCAACATGCTCATGCGTTAGCTCGGTTTCCAGTAATTTCTCTACCTGTTGCGTAGAGCGCGTCAGACTAATCCGACTGTGAACCTTGCGCTGCTTAGAGATGGTAGCCTGCTCTTCAGCAAGCGGCATCGAGACGGCCTCTTTGACTTTTTCAGTAAGCGGCGCGTTT
Organism: Erwinia sp. TECH1; assembly: GCF_054057575.1. Lineage (NCBI taxonomy): Bacteria > Pseudomonadati > Pseudomonadota > Gammaproteobacteria > Enterobacterales > Erwiniaceae > Erwinia > Erwinia sp. TECH1. The sequence continues at coordinate 4,178,372 of NZ_JBSRZK010000001.1, forward strand.
TTATTTCCCATAAAATTAACTCCTGAGATTTAAAGCCCCACAGACTAAAAAATCTTCTTATCCGGCGCCACGTTTTGTTGCACACGCCATTAATAGTAGTAGACTGTTTCGAGACTGCCTCCCCAATTAAGCGGAAAAATGTAACAGATTTTGTAAGCGATTTAATTATATATACATTAACTATTTTTAAATATTGATTGAACTTTTTCTGCTTTATATTGCCTTGCGCACAGGTTACTTATATAAGTGGCAACCCCTTCTTTCTAACAGCATAAAAATACTGGTAAATAATACGTACGCCTCTCTTTTGCGGTGCCGGCACTGAAGGCTGCTGCACGCCGCTGTCTGGGCAATGCTTATGAACCACGGGCCGCGCAGAGATGACAAAACTGACGAAAGACGCAGCACGCTGCCAGCGGAAAGCGCAAAACGGCAGGCAGAAAGCAGCCGGGAAAGCGTTAAGGTCAGCGAAAGCGAGCAGCGATGGCGCCCGTTGAAAGGAAAAAACAGCCACAAAGCCACAACGGCTGACGCACTGAAAAAGCGGCTGAACAGCCACGACGGCTGGTGTGAAAAAAATCGCCAGGAAAGATGCGACAGCTGACAGAAAGGATAAAGCGGCCGAAGAGCCACGACGGCTGCTGTGAAGAAAAACCGCCAGGAAAGCTACGACGGCTGCCAGAAAGGATAAGGCGGCGGAAGAGCCAGGATGTCTGTCGTGCAGATAAAAGAGGCTAAAAGGCTACGACGGCTGGTGCAAAGAAAAGTCCATTGGATAGCTACGACGGCTGGCAGGCAGGAAAGCGGATAAAAAGCGGGGCTGAACCGTGGCCGCAGGCGGAGCACCTGCGGCCGGGAGCGTTAACGGCGCTTCAGCAGCATATAGACGCTGATAGCCATAAAGGCGGCGCTTGGCAGCAGCGCGCCAAGCACTGGCGGAATGTTATATACCAGGCTGAGCGGCCCGAAGATCTGATCCAGCACGTAAAACAGGAAGCCGAAGCTGATGCCCGTGACCACGCGCATCCCCATCGAAACGCTGCGCAGCGGCCCAAAAATAAACGACAGCGCCATCAGCATCATCACCGCCACCGACAGCGGCTGGAAGATCTTGCTCCACATATTCAGCTGATAGCGGCCCGCAACCTGTCCGCTCTGCTTAAGGTATTTGGTGTAGTTATACAGCCCGCTAATCGACAACGCGTCCGGATCCAGCGCCACCACGCCCAGCTTGTCCGGCGTCAGCGAGGTTTTCCATTCGCCGGTCAGGGTCTGGCTGCCCGTAACCTGCTGCGGATTGGTCAGATTAGACTCGTCCACTTCCGACAGATCCCACTGCTTTTTGTCCGTGTTGTATTTGGCAGAAGCCGCATAGCGCACCGTCTGTAAACGGCGCTCCTTGTTAAAGTTGTAGATACTGACGCCGCCCAGCTCGCTGTTGTCCTTCAGGCGTTCGATAAAGATAAAGTTATCGCCATCCTTCGCCCACAGCCCGTTCTGCGTGGAGAGCAGCGAACCGCCCAGCAGCTGCTGCGCACGATAGTTACGCGCCATCTGCTCGCCCTGCGGCGCCACGAACTCGCCGATAGCCATGGTCAGCAGCACCAGCGGGATCGCCGTTTTCATCACCGAAGCGGCAATCTGCATCCGGGTAAAGCCGGAAGCCTGCATCACCACCAGCTCGCTGCGCTGCGCCAGCGCGCCCAGGCCCAGCAGCGCGCCCAGCAGCGCGGCCATAGGGAAGAAGATCTCAATATCTTTTGGCACGCTGAGGATGGTGTAAAGCCCGGCGCCGACCACGGTGTAGTCGCCCTGTCCGGTTTTGCGCAGCTGATCGACAAACTTAATGATGCCGGAGAGCGACACCAGCATAAACAGCGTCGCCATAATGGTGTTGAAAATCGTTTTACCGATATATCTGTCGAGAACGCCAAACATCAGACCGATCCTCCCCGGGTGAAGCGGGCGCGCAGACGGCGCATCGGCACCGTATCCCACAGGTTAAGAAGGATCGCCAGCGCCAGATAGGAGAGGTTCACCACCCACATCCAGATAGCCGGATCGAGACGTCCTTTCGAGCCGCTGGAGCGCAGCGAGCTTTGCAGCAGGAAGAACACCAGATACAGCAGCATCGCGGGAAGCATAGAAAGCACGCGGCCCTGGCGCGGGTTCACCACGCTGAGCGGCACCACCATCAGCGCCATCACCAACACCGAGAACACCAGCGTAAAGCGCCAGTGCAGCTCGCTGCGGAACTCCGGCCTGTCGGAATGGCGCAGCGCGCTGAAGTTCATCTGCTCGGCGTCGTTGGGATCCAGCAGCACTTCCTGATGCCCGACGATGGCCTGATAGTTCTGGAAATCGGTAATGCGGAAATCACGCAGCAGCGCCGTGCCTTCAAAGCGCGTGCCTTTATCCAGCGTCACTATCTGCGAGCCGTCGGCGCGCTGCGTCATATGGCCTTTATCCGCCATCACGACCGAAGGACGCGCGTTGCCTTTAGGCCGCAGCTGCGCCAGGAAGACGTTACCGAAATTGTTGCCCTTCACGTTTTCGATAAACAGCACCGACTGACCGTCGCCCGACTGCTGGAACTGCCCGGCAGCCAGCGCCGCCGCGCCAGGGTTAGCCTTAGCGTTCTTCGTCACCTCATTCTGATAGCGCGCCGACCACGGGCCAAGCCAGGCGACGTTCGCCGCGGCGACCACTGCGGTAAACAGCATCAGCACCATCGCCGCCTTCACCAATACGGCCTTGCTCAGGCCGCAGGCGTGCATCACGGTGATTTCACTCTCGGTGTACAGACGGCCAAGCGTCATCAAAATGGCTAAAAAGAGGCTTAACGGCAAAATGAGCTGCGCCATCTCTGAAACGCCAAGGCCTAACAGTGTCAGAACTAAATTTGTGGGAATTTCGCCATCCGCCGCGGCTCCCAGGATCCTGACTAACTTCTGACAAAAGAAGATCAGTAGCAGAATAAAGAGGATAGCCAGCTGGCTTTTGAGCGTCTCTCTTACCAGATATCTAATGATAATCACGCTGAATACGCCTGTGAAAACTTGTCTTTTTGCAGGAAAATCGATAGTTTCATCGCTTATACGCCATTTTTTCTCATCAATGGCCTCGGTCGTAGCTAAACTAGTATGACAATAATCGCGTTCCGGTGATGCAAAAAAAAACGTTTACCCGATTATTCCTAAGGGGCATCACCCGAACAAAATCTGACGCCCGTAACGCTACACGGCGCGTTGCCCCGGCATTATGCGGTTAACAAGCGCTATATTCTAGCCGCAGCAAGCGCCGTTGTCTTTAAGATTCAGGAGAGTGCATGGAGTTCAGTGTAAAAAGCGGTAGCCCGGAAAAGCAGCGCAGTGCCTGCATTGTGGTAGGCGTGTTTGAGCCGCGCAGGCTGTCACCCATTGCTGAACAGCTGGATAAAATCAGCGACGGCTACATCAGCGCCCTGCTGCGTCGCGGCGAGCTGGAAGGAAAAGTCGGCCAGACGCTGCTGCTGCATCATGTGCCGAATATTCTCTCCGAGCGCATTTTACTGATCGGCTGCGGCAAAGAGCGCGAGCTGGACGAACGTCAGTACAAGCAGGTGATCCAGAAGACAATTAACACCCTGAACGATACCGGCTCGATGGAAGCGGTCTGCTTCCTGACTGAACTGCACGTGAAAGGCCGCAACACTTACTGGAAAGTCCGCCAGGCGGTGGAAACCTCGAAAGAGACGCTTTACAGCTTCGATCAGCTGAAAAGCAACAAAGTCGAACCGCGTCGCCCGCTGCGTAAAATGGTGTTTAATGTGCCGACCCGTCGCGAGCTGACCAGCGGCGAGCGCGCCATCCAGCATGGCCTGGCCGTGGCCGCCGGCGTCAAAGCCGCCAAGGATCTCGGCAATATGCCGCCGAACATCTGCAACGCCGCCTATCTTGCCTCTCAGGCGCGCCAGCTGGCGGACGGCTGGAGCAACGTCACCACGCGCGTGATTGGCGAACAGCAAATGAAAGAGCTGGGCATGAATGCCTATCTCGCCGTCGGCGCCGGTTCGCAGAACGAATCGCTGATGTCGGTGATCGAATACAAAGGTAACCCGGACGCGGACAGCCGTCCTATCGTGCTGGTCGGCAAAGGCGTGACCTTTGACTCCGGCGGCATCTCGATTAAGCCTGGCGAAGCCATGGACGAGATGAAATATGATATGTGCGGCGCGGCCTCCGTTTACGGCGTGATGCGCATGGTGGCCGAGCTGAAACTACCGCTGAACGTGGTTGGCGTGCTGGCGGGCTGTGAAAACATGCCTGGCGGCCGCGCCTATCGTCCCGGCGACGTGCTGACCACTATGTCCGGCCAGACCGTTGAAGTGCTGAATACCGATGCGGAAGGCCGTCTGGTGCTGTGCGACGCGCTGACCTACGTCGAACGTTTCGATCCGGACGTGGTTATCGACGTGGCGACGCTGACCGGCGCCTGCGTGATTGCGCTGGGCCATCACGTCAGCGGCCTGCTGTCGAACCATAACCCGCTGGCGCACGAGCTGATCGGCGCTTCTGAACAGGCGGGCGACCGCGCCTGGCGTCTGCCGATGGCCGACGAATATCAGGAGCAGCTGGATTCTAACTTTGCGGATATGGCAAACATCGGCGGCCGTCCCGGCGGCGCAATCACCGCAGCCTGCTTCCTGGCTCGCTTTACGCGCAAATATAACTGGGCACATCTGGATATCGCCGGTACGGCGTGGCGCTCCGGCAAGGCCAAAGGCGCTACCGGTCGTCCGGTCGCCCTGCTGTCGCAGTTCCTGCTGAACCGCGCCGGTCTGAACGGCGACGACTAAATCATGAAAAACGCCACCTTCTATTTGCTGGAAAGCGACACGCCGGTTGACGGGCTCAGCGCGCTGGAAGCGCTGGTCTGCGAGCTGGCGGAAACGCGCTGGCGCGAGGGAAAGCGCGTGCTGGTCGCCTGCGAAGATGAAGCGCAGGCGATCCGCCTGGATGAAGCGCTGTGGCGCCGTCCGGCCAGCGCCTTTGTGCCGCACAATCTGGCGGGCGAAGGGCCGAAATACGGCGCGCCGGTCGAGCTGGCCTGGCCGCAGCGCCGCGGCAACGCGCCAAGAGATCTGCTGATCAGCCTGCTGCCGCAGTTCGCAGATTTTGCCACCGCTTTCCAGGAAGTGATAGACTTCGTGCCTTACGAAGAAGAATTGAAACAGCTGGCGCGCGATCGCTATAAAGCCTATCGCAGCGTCGGATTCCACTTGAATACGGCCACGCCGCCCGTGCCCCCAACGACATAGCAGAAATGGAAAAGACATATAACCCGCAAGATATCGAACAGCCGCTCTACGAGCACTGGGAACAGCAGGGCTACTTTAAGCCAAACGGCGACACCAGCCAGGAAAGCTTCTGCATCATGATCCCGCCGCCGAACGTCACCGGTAGCTTGCATATGGGTCATGCGTTTCAGCAAACCATCATGGATACCATGATCCGCTACCAGCGTATGCAGGGAAAAAACACCCTGTGGCAGGCGGGCACGGACCACGCGGGCATCGCCACGCAGATGGTAGTGGAGCGCAAAATCGCCGCTGAAGAAGGGAAAACGCGTAAAGACTACGGTCGCGACGCCTTTATCGAAAAAATCTGGCAGTGGAAGGCGGAATCCGGCGGCACCATTACCCGTCAGATGCGCCGTCTGGGCAACTCCGTGGACTGGGAGCGCGAGCGCTTCACTATGGACGACGGCCTTTCCAACGCGGTCAAAGAAGTGTTTGTGCGCCTCTACAAAGAGAACCTGATTTACCGTGGCAAACGCTTGGTGAACTGGGATCCGAAACTGCGCACCGCTATCTCCGATCTGGAAGTGGAAAACCGCGAGTCCAAAGGCTCTATGTGGCATATCCGCTATCCGCTGGCGGACGGCGCGAAAACCGCTGACGGCAAAGATTACCTGGTGGTGGCCACGACCCGTCCTGAAACGGTGCTGGGCGATACCGGCGTAGCCGTTAACCCGGAAGATCCACGCTATAAAGATCTGATTGGTAAATTTGTCGTGCTGCCGCTGGTCAACCGCCGCATTCCGATCGTGGGCGACGAGCACGCCGACATGGAAAAAGGCACCGGCTGCGTGAAAATCACGCCTGCGCACGATTTCAACGACTATGAAGTGGGCCGTCGTCACCAGCTGCCGATGATCAACATCCTGACCTTTGATGGCGACATCCGTGAAGCCGCTCAGGTTTATGACACCAACGGCGAAGAGTCTGACGTTTACAGCAGCGACATTCCGGCAGAGTTCCAGAAGCTGGAGCGTTTTGCCGCGCGTAAAGCCATTGTTGCCGCCGTAGATGCGCTTGGCCTGCTCGAAGAAATCAAACCGCACGACCTGACCGTGCCTTACGGCGATCGCGGCGGCGTGGTGATCGAGCCAATGCTGACCGACCAGTGGTACGTGCGTACCGCGCCGCTGGCAAAAGTCGCGGTGGAAGCCGTTGAGCAGGGCGATATTCAGTTTGTGCCTAAGCAGTACGAGAACATGTACTTCTCCTGGATGCGTGATATTCAGGACTGGTGTATTTCCCGTCAGCTGTGGTGGGGACACCGTATTCCGGCCTGGTACGATGCCGAAGGCAACGTCTACGTCGGCCGCACCGAAGAAGAAGTGCGCGCAGAAAACAACCTGGGCGCGGATGTAGCGCTGAACCAGGACGAAGACGTGCTGGATACCTGGTTCTCATCCGGGCTGTGGACGTTCTCCACGCTGGGCTGGCCGGAAAAAACGCCGGATCTGAGCACCTTCCATCCGACCAGCGTGCTGGTCAGCGGCTTCGACATCATCTTCTTCTGGATTGCCCGCATGATCATGCTGACCATGCACTTTATCAAAGATGAAGACGGCAAGCCGCAGGTGCCGTTCAAGACCGTTTATATGACGGGTCTGATCCGCGACGAAGAAGGCCAGAAGATGTCCAAGTCGAAAGGCAACGTCATCGATCCGCTGGATATGGTTGACGGCATTTCGCTGGAAGATCTGCTGGAGAAACGCACCGGCAATATGATGCAGCCGCAGCTGGCGGAGAAAATCCGCAAGCGCACCGAGAAGCAGTTCCCGAACGGTATCGAACCGCACGGCACCGACGCGTTGCGCTTTACGCTGGCGGCGCTGGCCTCTACCGGTCGTGATATCAACTGGGATATGAAGCGCCTGGAAGGCTACCGCAACTTCTGTAACAAGCTGTGGAACGCCAGCCGTTTTGTGCTGATGAACACTCAGGAGCAGGACTGCGGCTTTAACGGCGGCGAGCTGGAGCTGTCGCTGGCGGATCGCTGGATCCTTGCCGAATTCAACCAGACGGTGAAGGCTTACCGTGGCGCGCTGGACAGCTACCGCTTCGATATCGCCGCCAACATCCTGTATGAGTTCACCTGGAACCAGTTCTGCGACTGGTATCTGGAGCTGACCAAGCCGGTGATGAACGGCGGTTCTGAAGCCCAGCTGCGCGGCACCCGCAATACGCTGGTGGTGGTTCTGGAAGCGCTGCTGCGCCTGGCGCACCCGATTATTCCGTTTATTACCGAAACCATCTGGCAGCAGGTGAAAGTGCTGAAGAACATCAGCGACGACACTATCATGCTGCAACCGATGCCGGAATTTGAAGAGGCGAAGGTGGATGAGGCGGCGCTGAGCGATACCGAATGGCTGAAGCAGGCGATTGTCGCGGTGCGTAATATTCGCGCCGAGATGAACCTGTCGCCGTCCAAACCGCTGGATGTGCTGCTGCGCGGCGCAAGCGCTGACGTGGTACGTCGCGTGACCGACAACCATAACTTCCTGAAATCGCTGGCGCGTCTGGACAGCCTGACCTGCCTGGCCGCCGGCGAGAAAGGCCCGGTATCGGTCACCAAGATCATCGACGGCGCGGAGCTGCTGATCCCAATGGCTGGCCTGGTGGATAAAACCGCCGAGCTGGAGCGTCTGGCGAAAGAAGTCAGCAAGCTGGAAGTGGAAATCGGCAAGATCGAAGGCAAGCTTTCTAACGAAGGCTTTGTCTCGCGCGCGCCGGAAGCCGTGGTGGCGAAAGAGCGCGAGCGCATGGCCGAGTTCGAGCAGGCTAAGCTCAAGCTGATCGAGCAGCAGGCCGTTATCGCCGCGCTGTAACCATGCCAGCCGGACGGCGTTAACCGCGCCGTTAATACTGAACGCTCCGTAACCTGTTTGCGGAGCGTTTTTTTATGCGTTAAAAAACGCAGCCAAACAAATCTTTAAGAAAGCGGTGATACATTAACGGTCTGTTATTTTTTACGGATAAAACCATGTCTGACAACTACGCCAGGCCGCAGATCGCGCTCCACTGGCTGACCGTGCTCCTGCTCACCGTTGCCTACGCCACCATTGAACTGCGGGGCTTTGCCCAGCGCGGTTCCTGGCAAGGGTTCGCCATGATTATTACGCACTTCAGCGCAGGGTTTGGCGTACTGCTGGTGATGCTGGCACGTATCTTTCTGCGCTTTCGCCATCGCAGCCCGGCTATTGCGCCGCCGATAGCGAGCTGGCAAAAAGGGCTTTCACACCTGGTGCACGCCACGCTGTACGCCTTGTTTATCGTGCTGCCGCTGCTGGGCCTCTCTTCGCGCTATCTCTCCGGACGGCAGTGGTGGCTGTTTGGCGCGACTATGCCGGTATCTGCAAATCCCGATCCGGCGCTGGCGCGAACGCTTATCCACTGGCACGAGACGCTGGCGCCGCTTGGCTACTGGCTAATTGGCCTGCACGCGCTGGCCGCCCTCTTCCATCACTATTTTCTGAAAGATGATACGCTGGCGCGCATGATGCCCGCGCGGCGCGCCACAAAGCCGTAAAGGCGGCTTTGGCCTGCGCTGCCGCCATCACCGCCTGCTTTCCCACTCTTATTTTCCCGGCCAGGTTTCCCTTTTGCATGGAAGCGGAAGATTGCATCCTCGGCCAACGGATGGTATTACACTGCCAAACTATCTAAAAAACGGCCCCAGGTTATGACCAGCACCTCTTCAGCCGATATCCGGGTTCGGCTTATTCAACCCGCTGATAATCCGCATATCGCTCACGTTATCCGTCAGGTTTCGGCGGAATTTGGCCTGACCGCCGACAAAGGCTTTACGGTCGCCGATCCCAATCTTGACCAGCTTTGCGAACTCTATCGCCAGCCCAACAGCGCCTACTGGGTGATTGAGCTGGACGGAAAAATTATGGGCGGCGGCGGCGTGGCTCCCCTCCAGGGTAGCGAAGCGGACGTTTGCGAGCTGCAAAAAATGTATTTTATGCCCGAGCTGCGCGGTCTGGGCATGGCGAAAGCGTTGGCGCTGCGGGCCATGGAACATGCGCGTGAGCTGGGCTTTAAGCGCTGCTACCTGGAGACTACCGCGTCGCTGACCCGCGCCGTGCGCCTTTATGAGCACCTGGGCTTTCAGCATATTGACGGGCCGATGGGCAACACCGGCCACGTGGACTGCGAAGTTACTATGCTGCGTTCGCTGTAGCATAGTGGATGTAAGCTATTCGTTCGCTGTATCGCTGTATCACACCAGATGTAGGCTATTCGTTCGCTGCATCGCTGTATCACACCAGATGTAGGCTATTCGTTCGCTGTAGCACAGCGGACGCAGGCTACTGCGTCACGGCCAGCTGCGAGCCTTTTTTCACGTAGCTTAGGTCGTCGATCGCTTCAATAATAAACTTCCCGGCATCGGTATAGCGGATACGGGTGACGCTGGCATTGCTGAGCGAGTGCGTCTTCGCTTTATCGCCCAGCTCGTGCAGCAGCGTCATGATGGTCATGCCGTGCGTGACGATCAGCACGTTGCCGCCGCCCTGCTGCTGCGCCTGTCGGGCAATTTCCTTAATTACCTTGTTAACCCGCTGCGCCACCTGCTGATAGCTTTCTGCCTGACCGGAAGGATCGGCCGCGTGGATCATCTGCACGATCTCCACAATGTCGACTTTCTTGCTGTTGAAAGCCGCCATCAGCTGGGCTGACGAGGCGTAACCGCTCTTTTTCCCCGCCACCGTCAGCATATTTTCATTGGTGTCGCCTTCAAAAGAGCCAAAAAAGACTTCTCTTAATGCCTCACGCTCCTGAAGAGGTAACGATTTATCACGCTCTGCCAGGATCAGCTTTGCGGTTTCCCTGGCCCGGCCCGAATCGCTGCTCCATGCGGCAATAAAGTCTACCGGCTTCAGCCCGCGCCCCGCTTTTTTGGCTACCTCCACGCCTTCCGCCGTTAAGGGCGTATCGCTCCAGCCCTGCGCGCGATGCACGGTGTTAAACAAGGTTTTGCCGTGGCGCACCACATAGAGCTCAACGTCAGCAGCAAAGCTGGCCCAGCTGCTTAACAGTAAAAAAGCAAAGAGCATCGCCTGTGTTATTCCTTTCATATTTCCCCCTGATTATAAAAGACCGAACTTCCAGGTCACACCGACTTCAGCAGAAAGGCTCGGCGAGCGCTGATACTCGCCCGCAGAATTAAGGATCGGCGTGGCGTTAATATTTTTATATGACCAGCCATAGCCTAACTGTGCGGCCAGCGTTAAATCTTTTAGCTGACCCTCACGTGGCTGCCAGCGGTTCAGCCAGGTAATTTCCCCGGTGCGGATTTTATTATTTTTATAAGAAAACTGGCCGTAGTTAACCTGAATACCGCTGGCTAAACTTTCAGTAAACTGATATTCGGTAAAAGAGGTCAGCGCCAGTTCGCCGTCGCGCAGATAATCTTTTCCGGCGGAGGTTAAGGCATTAAACCGGCCACGGGTATTTTTACCTATATAGCGATCGTAATAGCCCACCCCGTTGCGCTTTTCTGCCCGCGTCCAGGCAACACCGATTTTCTGTATCCAGCTGTCATCCTGCCAGCGTACTTCTCCGGCATAGTGCCAGGCGCTGTCGTTAAACTGTTTTTTACTTTGCGGCATCGCTTTATATTTTTCCAGCGCCTGGCTGCCGTAAATCTGTGACGCCAGCGCCCATTTCGGCGTCAGCGGATACGTAATTTCCACCAGGTGACGACGCAGATAATCCTTCGACTCGCCCCATGCCCAGGAGAACACAGCATTTTGTTTTTCCCAGCTCAGGCCGCCGGTCAGGATACTGTCGATCTCTTTGCCATCAAGGGTAAGAAAATGCACGCTATCGGGTGAATCATACATGATGGAGCGCGTTACCCAGGCCATATCCAGCTGCAGGTTCTGCCAGCGCAGCGAGCCGCTGTAGCCCTGATAGCTGTTGCGCGACAGGCGGTAAGTGTTGGTCAGCACGCCCACGTTTTTCAACTGGTGCCAGCCGCCTTTTGCTTTCAGCCCGAACGCGTCGTCACCCAGCTTTAGCTTAAGGTAGCGCTGCCCGAAGCGGCTGAAGCCGCCGGCGTTGCTTTTATCGAAGCCTGCGCCGTGATTGTAAAGGATGCCGCGCGTGGCGAAGTAGTCGCTGGCCGCCAGCTTAGCGGCTCTGGTGTAGCTGGCGTCGAAGCCCAGGGTATCACCCAGCCAGCCGGAGCGGAAATCCAGCGTGGTTGCGGCCCCCCAGGCGTTGTGCACCGCTTTGGGCTGCGCCTCATTCTCTTTCAGGTATTTCCAGTGGCTGCGCAACGTAAGATCGAGCTGCGTCTCCTTTAAAAATCGCTGGAAATCGCCGCCGCTTTCTTCAGCATGGGCGGCCACGGCGGCGAGCAGCGCCAGTAAAAAAACGTTCCTGTTTTTCATTATAGCCTTCCTTGTCAGCCGTTAAATAAATGACTCCATCTAAAAGAAACAAAAAAACCCGATCCCGTTGCGGTAATAATATCGCAAGTGGGATCAGGTTTTGCCGGTTGGTAACAATCCTGATAATGGCAGGAATATACGCCTGAAAATCTTTTCAGCCATAATAAAAATCAGGTTATGTGAAGCACGCCGCAAAATAAAAAAGAGGGGAGATTGCAAAAAAACAGGTTACGCGTAGGCGTTATTATTCCCTTTAAACCATTAGCGCCATTAATATTATTTATTAAAGGTGCCAACGCTAATAAACGGCTTCCTGAAATAATAACGCCAGAATAAAGCTGTCAATATTATCACCACGCAGGCAGCCCGCTGTGAAAACGCAGCTCGCTATCCGGTTCGCTAATTAGCTTTGCTTCCGTTTCGCCTATTTTACGCACGCGGGAAGTAATATCCGTGGCTGATATCTCGGCGGCCAGCGCCAGATAGTCCTGATAATGGCGCGCTTCCGAACGCAGCAGCGAAAGATAGAACGCGGCCAGCTCCTTATCCAGATAAGGCGCCAGGCTGGCAAAGCGTTCGCAGGAGCGCGCTTCGATATAGGCGCCGCAAATCAGCTTGTCCACCAGCGTCTGCGGCTCGTGCGTGGTCACCTCTCGCAGTAACCCTTTGGCATAGCGGCTGGCGGTAATTTTGACGTAGGGAATGGCGCGCGCCTGCATAATTTCCAGTACCTGATAAAAATGATGCAGCTCTTCTTTAATCAGCAGCACCATTTTGTCTACCAGCGTATCACCGTAGGGCACATCCGTACGGCTGATAATCGTTTTCGACAGCCCTTTATGCTGTTCCAGAAAGGCTAAATCCGCGTTTTCGCTGTGCACAAACTGCTCCCACGGTTTCAGCCAGGCCAGCAGCGCGTCGCCGCTCTCTTTATCCGCCACGTATTTGCGGATCAGCCACATGGCGGTCTGGGCGGCCTTCAGCTCGCAAACAAGATGGTCGGTGAGCAGCAGCGGCAGGTTTTCCGGCTTGCGGGCTTCGTCGATCCACTTTTGCGGCGTGCGGCAGTGCAGAAAAGCGTGAACGGGAGCAAGGAGGTCTTCGGTGATCATGCGGGCAAACAATCCGTAAAAATCAGGTTAAAAACATTGCGCCGCTCTGCGGGGAGCAGACCGGCGCAAACGGGCGGAACGGCGTCCGCCCACGGGCATCAGTGACGCGTGCCGTTGTCTTCTTCGTCGATAAGGTCGTCGTCGTCGCCTTCGTCTTCGTCCTCGGCGTCCGGATCCTCAAAGTAGGTGCCCCAGCCGTCGTAGTCCACGTTGTACTTCGCGGCCAGATCGATCAGCTGTTCGACCTGGGCGTCGATCAGTTCGGCATTCAACGCGCCTTCGCTCAGAATATCGCAGCACATCACTTTCGTGCCGTCCTCCAGCTCCAGTTCTTCCGGCTCGGTAACTTCGTAGCCCAGCTTAAACGCATCAACCGCCGCCTTTTCCAGCGCGTCGAAGCTGTCGCAGGAGAGGTGGTGTTCGATGGTGTAGAGCGCATCCGGGTCGCTGCCATCATCCAACAGCTCTTCAATAATCAGCCGCGTCTCTTCACGCTGCTCTTCCAGCAATGCTTCATTTGCCATGATCCGTTCCTCTGTGTGTGGCATATCTGTTAAGTATTTTCCCACACTGTCCTCTGCGCCACTACCTTTATACAAAAGTTTCTTCACGCCAGGGTTGAAAATGCATATTGATACAGTTAAGTTGAATTTAAATTCATTAAATATCCTCTGGAGCGCTTTATGAGTCAGTTATATCAACGCCACTTTCTCAGGCTGCTTGATTTTACGCAGGCTGAAATTACCGCTTTACTCGCGCTGGCCGCACGGCTTAAAACCGATAAGAAAAATGGCGAGGAAGTGCAGCACCTGAAAGGCAAAAACATCGCGCTCATCTTCGAAAAAGACTCGACCCGTACCCGATGCTCTTTCGAAGTTGCCGCTTACGATCAGGGCGCCAACGTCACTTATCTTGGCCCAAGCGGCAGCCAGATCGGCCATAAAGAATCAATGAAGGATACCGCGCGCGTGCTGGGACGCATGTATGACGGCATTCAGTATCGCGGTCACGGGCAGTCGCTGGTGGAATCGCTGGCGGAACATGCGGGCGTGCCGGTGTGGAACGGCCTGACCGACGAGTTCCACCCGACGCAGCTGCTGGCGGATTTGCTGACTATGGAAGAACATCTGCCGGAAAAACCCTTCAGCGAGATGGTTTTCGCCTACGTGGGCGACGCACGTAATAATATGGGTAATAGCATGATGGAGGCCGCCGCGCTGACGGGCCTGGATCTGCGCCTGGTCGCGCCGAAAGGCTGCTGGCCGGACGAGGCGCTGGTAAGCGAGTGCCGCCAGGTGGCGCAGGCAAGCGGCGGAAAAATCACGCTGACGGAAGATATTGCCGAAGGCGTGAACGGTGCGGATTTTATCTATACTGACGTCTGGGTGTCGATGGGCGAACCAAAAGCGGTGTGGGAAGAGCGTATCGCCCTGCTGCGGGATTACCAGGTCAACAGCGCGATGCTGGCGCTTACCGGCAATCCTGAGGTGAAATTCCTGCATTGCCTGCCCGCTTTTCACGACGATCAAACCACGCTGGGCCGGCAGATGGCTGAGCAATACGATCTGCACGGCGGCATGGAAGTCACCAATGAGGTGTTTGAATCCAGGCACAGCGTGGTGTTCGACCAGGCGGAAAACCGGCTGCATACCATCAAGGCGGTGATGGTGGCCACGCTGGCCCGGTTACCCTGAATCAGCGCCAGGCAATCGATTACTTTTGCTTGCCGCCGCTGACCGAATGCGTATAATGCCCCCCGTTTGTCTGGAGGATGCATGAAACTGACCACTGCTGACAGAGTAAAAATGACGCGCCTGAATGCAGGCCGGCAGTGCCGTTTTTCCTCCTTCCCGATCTGTAGAAAAAGCCCCTCATTGAGGGGCTTTTTTTTGCCCGTTTTTCCGCTTATCGGCACGCGTAGAGGAGAATGAACATGGCTAACCCGCTGTATCATAAACATATCATTTCAATTAACGATCTCAGTCGTGAAGAGCTGGAGCTGGTGCTGCGTACCGCCGCCAGCCTGAAGGCGAAGCCGCAGCCGGAGCTGCTGAAGCATAAGGTTATCGCCAGCTGCTTTTTCGAGGCCTCTACCCGCACGCGCCTGTCGTTTGAAAGCGCCATGCATCGTCTGGGCGCGTCCGTGGTGGGGTTTGCCGACGGCAGCAATACCTCGCTGGGTAAAAAAGGCGAAACGCTGGCGGATACGCTTTCCGTTATCAGCACCTACGTGGATGCCATTGTCATGCGGCATCCGCAGGAAGGCGCGGCGCGTCTGGGCACGGAGTTTTCCGGCGGCGTACCGATCCTCAACGCGGGCGACGGCGCTAACCAGCATCCAACGCAAACGCTGCTGGATCTCTTTACTATTCAGGAAACTCAGGGCCGCCTGAGCAATCTGAATGTCGCCATGGTCGGCGACCTGAAATATGGCCGCACCGTGCATTCACTGACGCAGGCGCTGGCGAAGTTCGAAGGCAATCGCTTTTTGTTTATCGCACCTGACGCGCTGGCGATGCCCGCCTATATCACCGATATGCTGGATGAGAAAGGCATTGCGTGGAGCCGCCACGACAGCATTGAGGAAGTGGTGCCGCAGGTGGATATTCTGTATATGACGCGCGTGCAGAAAGAGCGTCTGGATCCGTCAGAGTACGCCAACGTCAAAGCGCAGTTCGTGCTGCGGGCTTCCGACCTGGTCGGCGCGCGCGAAACCATGAAGGTGCTGCACCCGCTGCCGCGTATTGATGAGATTACGACGGATGTCGATGCCACGCCGCACGCCTGGTATTTCCAACAGGCGGGCAATGGTATTTTTGCCCGCCAGGCGCTGCTGGCGCTGGTGTTGAACAGCGAACTGGCTCTGTAAGAGGAACTGACGATGACACAAGATAATAAATTACAGGTTGAAGCAATTAAGCGCGGCACGGTAATCGATCATATCCCGGCGCAGATTGGTTTTAAGCTGCTGTCGCTGTTTCGCCTGACGGAAACCGATCAGCGCATCACCATCGGCCTGAACCTGCCCTCCGGCGAGATGGGCCGCAAAGATCTGATCAAAATTGAAAACACGTTTCTGACGGACGATCAAATCAACCAGCTGGCGGTTTACGCGCCGCATGCTACGGTGAACCGCATCGATAACTACGACGTGGTCGGCAAAATTTCGCCGACGCTGCCGGACACCATCGAACGCGTGCTGATCTGTCCCAACAGCAACTGCATCAGCCGCAGCGAGCCGGTCAACTCCAGCTTTGCGGTGAAAAAACGTAACGATAACGTGCAGTTAAAGTGCAAATACTGCGAGAAAGAGTTCGCGCGTCACGTGGTCATGGCGAACTGGTAATCAGTTTCGGGCGGCTTATAATGGGGCGGATCCGGGCTTTTACCGGCCTCATTTAATATGGAGAAATTATGTCTCGCGAAATCAGCACCGAAAACGCACCGGCGGCTATCGGCCCCTACGTGCAGGGCGTCGATCTGGGCAGCATGATCATCACTTCTGGCCAGATCCCGGTCGATCCTAAAACCGGCAGCGTGGCAGAAGACGTTGCCGCGCAGGCTCGTCAGTCGTTGGAGAACGTCAAGGCCATCGTGGAAGCGGCGGGCCTGAAGGTAGGCGACATCGTTAAAACCACGGTATTCGTGAAGGATCTTAACGATTTTGCTACCGTGAACGCGGCCTATGAAGCTTTCTTTACCGAGCACCAGGCCAGCTTCCCGGCACGCTCCTGCGTAGAAGTGGCCCGCCTGCCAAAAGATGTCAAAATCGAGATCGAAGCGATCGCCGTACGTCGCTAAAGCCTTCTCCTCTCCCGTCGGGAGAGGAAAGTTTTCCCCGGCCGTCAGTTTTTATTCTCTCTTTGTGCGCCTTTCGGCCTCGCCTAAAAAATTTTCACTGCGCCCGTATCTCCACTTGCCAGTTAATAGCTAACCTTAGGAAAGAACAAAAAGGCGATAACAGCGCAAACGGACCTTTTATATCGGGATTGAGCAATGACTAAAAATCCACCGTGGTGGCAGAACGGCGTTATCTATCAAATTTATCCCAAGAGTTTCCAGGACACTACCGGCAGCGGAACGGGCGATCTGGCCGGCGTGATCCAACATCTGGACTACCTGAAAAAGCTGGGCGTGGACGCCATCTGGCTGACGCCGTTTTATATCTCGCCGCAGGTAGACAACGGCTACGACGTGGCGAACTACACCGCCATCGATCCGTTATTTGGCACGCTTAACGACTTTGATAACCTGGTGGAAGAAACCCACCGGCGCGGGATGCGGCTGATCCTGGATATGGTGTTTAACCACAGCTCCACCCAGCACCACTGGTTTCACGAAGCGCTGGATCCCGAAAGCCCCTATCGCTCCTACTACATCTGGCGCGACGGCACGCCGGCCGAGCCGCCAAACAACTGGCAGTCGAAGTTTGGCGGCCATGCCTGGCGCTGGCACCCGGAGAGCAACCAGTACTATATGCACCTGTGGGCGCCGGAACAGGCCGATCTCAACTGGGAAAACGATAATCTGCGCGCCGAGCTGAAGCAGATCGTTAATTTCTGGGCCGATCGCGGCATCGACGGGCTGCGGCTGGACGTGGTGAACCTGGTTTCCAAGGACCAGGATTTTCCCAACGATCCCAACGGCGACGGGCTGCGGTTCTATACCGACGGGCCGCGCATCCACGAATATATGCGCGAAATGAGCCGCGACGTGTTCCGTCCGCGTGAATTGATGACGGTAGGCGAAATGTCTTCCGCCACGCTGGAGCACTGCCAGCAGTACGGTTCGCTGGAGGGCGAAGAGCTGTCGATGGTGTTCAGCTTCGATCACGTCGAGGTCGATTTCTTTAACGGCCAGAAATGGACGCTGACGCCGCTGGATCTGGTGGCGCAGAAGGCTATCTTCACCCACTGGCAGCATGGCATGCATAACAAGGCCTGGAACGCGCTGTTCTGGTGTAATCATGACCAGCCGCGCGTGGTTTCGCGCTGGGGCGACGAGGGGCAATATCGCGTTCAGTCGGCGAAGATGCTGGCGCTGGTGCTGCACGGGATGCAGGGCACGCCTTATATTTTCCAGGGCGAAGAGCTGGGTATGACCAACCCGCATTTCACCCGCATCCTGGACTATCGCGATATCGAAAGCCACAACATGTACGCCGAACTGCGCTCGCAGGGACGCGACAGCGATAACCTGCTGGAGATCCTCGCCAGCAAATCGCGCGACAACGGCAGAACGCCGATCCCGTGGCACGCGGGAGAAAACGGCGGCTTCACCAGCGGCACGCCGTGGATCGGCATGTGTGACAATATGGAAACGATAAACGCAGAAGCGGCGCTGGCTGATGAAAACTCGGTGTTTTACGCCTATCAGAAGCTGATCCAACTCAGGAAAGCCTATCCGATCCTGACCTGGGGCGATTACCTCGATCTGCTGCCGGATCACGCTTATCTGTGGTGCTACTGCCGCCGCTTCGAGAAAGAGGTGCTGGTGGTGGCTGCTAACTTCAGCGGCGAAACGCAGGTCTGGCACCCGCCGGCCTACAGCGGTCACTGGGATGTGCTAATCAGTAACTATCCTGATACGCATGTTACCCCTGGTGAGGTGATGCTGCGTCCGTGGGAAGCGGTCTGGTGGTATCAGAAGCGCTGGGACGGCGGCGCCAACAAGGCGTAAACCGCTTCGGTAGCAAGCAGGCTGCGGCGACTACATACGTAGCGCCGCGTTCGGCACAGTTATGGCTGACGTTATCGGACATGGCATCTACAGACGTAACGCCGCGTTCAGGTCAGGCACGGCTGACGTTAGCAGATGCCGCATTTACAGCGGCGCGAACAGTGCGGTCAGGTCTTCGCTGGTAAAACTTGTTGTTTCGCTCAGGTCGTTTTCCAAAATCCCTTCGGCCAGCTCCGCTTTACGCTGCTGTAGCGCAACGATCTTTTCTTCAATACTGCCTGCGGCGATCAGCTTATAGACAAATACCGGCTTGTCCTGGCCCAGACGATAGGCGCGATCCGTAGCCTGATTCTCCGCCGCCGGATTCCACCAGGGATCGTAATGGATCACCGTATCGGCCGCCGTCAGGTTCAGGCCCACGCCGCCCGCCTTCAGGCTGATTAAAAACACCGGGACTTCGCCGTTCTGGAAGCGGCGTACCGGCTCGCTGCGATCGCGCGTGCTGCCGGTCAGGATCACGTAGGGAATACGCGCCTTCTGTAACTCTTCCGCAATCAGCGACAGCATGGTGGTGAACTGAGAGAAGATCAGGATACGGCGATCTTCCGCCAGCAGATCGCTGAGCATCTCCCGCAGCAGCGCCAGCTTGGCCGACTGTTTAACTCTGGTCGTTTTGTCGCTGTCGATCAGCCGTGGATCGCAGCAGATCTGCCGCAGCTTCAGCAGCGCATCCAGCACCAGCAGATGGCTGCGTCCCGCGCCCTGCTGCTCTACCGCCAGCTTTACGCGATCCTGCATTGCGCCGCGTACTTTTTCGTAAAGCTCGCGCTGCGCGCCTTCCAGCTCTACCGAGCGCACAATGGTGTTCTTCGGCGGCAGCTCTTTCGCCACTTCCTGCTTGCGACGACGCAGCATAAAAGGCCGCACGCGCTTAGCCAGCAGCTCGCGCCTGACCCGATCGCCGTCGCGCTCAATGGGAATACGCCACTCCTGGGTAAAAGCTTTTTCGCTGCCCAGAAAACCGGGCAGCAAGAAATCAAACTGCGACCAAAGTTCACCCAGGTGGTTTTCCAGCGGCGTGCCGGTCAGGCAAAGCCGGTAGCGCGACTTTAACGTGCGGATCACCGAGGCGGCCCGCGACGCGCTGTTTTTCACGTACTGCGCCTCGTCCAGGATCAGCAGATGATAGCTGTGGCCCAGCAGCTGCGGCTGATCGCGCCACAGCAGCGAATAGGTGGTCAGCACCACGTCATAGTGCTCAATGCGATCGTAAAAGGATTTTCGCTGCGGCCCGGTCAGCGCCAGCATTTTTAACGTCGGCGCAAAGCGGCTGGCTTCCTGCATCCAGTTATACACCAGCGTGGTCGGCACCACGATCAGCGCCGGACGATCCAGCCTGCCCGCTTCTTTCTCCAGCAGCAGATGCGCCAGCGTCTGAATGGTTTTTCCCAGCCCCATATCGTCGGCCAGCACGCCGGACAGATTATTGGCGCGCAGGAACTGCATCCAGCTGATGCCCTGGAGCTGATAGTCGCGCAGCCGGGCCTCAAGACCGGCAGGCGGCGCAACGGGCTGGATCCCTTTCCCCGCCCTCAGGCTCTCCGCCAGCTGCAGGACGCCGTTGTCGCCGTTAAACTGCCAGCGGCCCGTTTCGCTTAGCGCCGTCAGCCTGCCGGCCTCGTAAGGCGCGATACGCAGCGGTGCGGCTTCATCCTGCGCCAGCAGATCGGCCAGGCTGCCCACCAGCGTTTTCAGGCGACCGGCGCCAATATGCAGTCGTTCGTTACGTTCGCTGCGCAGCTCTACCGTTTCGTTATCGGCTATTACCGAAAGGTCGCTGGACAGCCAGCGGCGATCCTGACGGAACAGCCCCGCCAGCAGCGGCCGCATATTCACCTTATACGCACCGGTGTTGGCCTCTATCTCCAGCGCATACCAGCCATCCTGCTGCTGCACGGCGCGGCCATCGATGGCCGCAATTTCCGTAATGTTCCAGGTAAAATCATCGTCCACGCTGGTTTGCCAGCCGCGCTTGCGCAGGTCGGGAAGCACATGATGGATAACATCGCGCCACTGTTCGGGCATGTCCGGGGCGAAAATAGCAGGCGGCAGCGGCGCTGAATGCGGCGTATAGATATGGCCGGAAGGAATGGTCTTCAGCCCGGCGGCGTTAAGCTCGCTTAGCCAGCGCTGCTCCTGCTCCATCCGGCGGCTGACGCGGAAAAGCCTGCCGTGACGATCGGGAAAGTCTTCGCCGCTGCTGCCAGCTGGCACAAGAATACCGGCGTAGTCAAAATGCACCGCGGCAAAATCGAGCCGTTTCTGTCGATGTCCGTAACGGCCAAAACCGCTGATAAATTTCGCGCGCGATTCCAGCCGTAGCATGGGCTGCGGCTCGGCAGTCACCAGCGCGGGCGCGGAAGCGGCCTTGTTGACGGGCTGACGTTGCAGCCAGGCCAGCATGACCGCAGCGGCATGACGACAGTTGTTTTTAACCGGACAGGTGCATTCGCCGCTGGCGTGCAGTTTGCCCTGTGGCCGGCTGAAATGCACCATAACCTGGAAAGGTTCGATTTTTCTGCCGGGCACCTCGCCGGTCAACAGATTGTTCTGCCATTGCAGGTGCTGCGCTTTATCCACCAGCTCTTTTGCTCTGGCCACGGTGCGCGCGCCCAGCCAGCGGCTCACCTGTTTTTCGTTGTACGTTACAGAAGACATCAGTCTGTATCCCGGAATGGCCTGAGCAGATAACCGCTTTGCGTAACAGGCAATAATATGAAGTCCGGGCGGGTGATTGCAACTCCGGAAAGGCGCTGAACGTGCGAAAATCGATTAATCACGCTGCCTTCATCCTGCACAGAACGATTTTTGCGCGTTCGGAAAAATGGCCAGCGGCTTAAGTGTCTGACATTGCGTCACCCTTTTGCGATCTTTGTTCCAAATCAAAAACCAGGCGGTTAAATCGCAGGAAAGCACAACATATAGATACTATCATGCCACGCTATACCTATATGTAGATATTGAAACAGGGATACGCTATGGCTTCATTAGTGATTAAACGGGACGGCTGCCGCGCGCCTTTTGAGCAAGCACGCATTCTGGAGGCGATAAAAGGCGCGGCCAGCGCGGCGGCTATTCATGATGATGATTACTGCGCGCAGGTGACCGAACACATCTGTCGGCAGCTGACGCAGGAAGAAGTGGATATCCATGTTATTCAGAACGCCGTTGAAAACGCGCTGATGGCCGGCCCCTATCCCGCGCTGGCCCGAACCTATATAGAATATCGTCACGACCGCGATATTGCCCGCGAGCTGCGCGGCAAGCTGAATAAGGCGATCCGTGGGCTGGTCGAGCAAAGCAACCCGGCGCTGCTGAACGAAAACGCCAATAAAGACAGTAAAGTGATCCCCACGCAGCGCGATCTGCTGGCCGGTATCGTAGCCAAACACTATGCCACCCAGCATATCCTGCCGCGCGACGTGGTGTTGGCTCACGAGCGCGGCGAAATTCACTATCACGACCTGGACTACTCGCCCTTCTTCCCGATGTTCAACTGCATGCTGATCGATCTTAAAGGCATGCTGACCCAGGGCTTTAAGATGGGCAACGCCGAGATAGAGCCGCCTAAATCGATCTCGACCGCTACCGCCGTGACCGCGCAGATTATCGCCCAGGTCGCCAGCCATATTTACGGCGGCACCACCATTAACCGGATTGACGAGGTGCTGGCGCCTTTTGTCGAGGCAAGCCGGGAAAAACATCAGCAGGCGGCGCGTAAATGGCAAATTGCCGATGTGGAAGCCTACGCGCAGAGCTGCACGGAGAAGGAGTGCTTCGACGCCTTCCAGTCGCTGGAGTATGAGGTGAATACGCTGCATACCGCCAACGGCCAGACGCCTTTTGTGACCTTTGGCTTCGGCCTTGGCACCAGCTGGGCGGCGCGGCTGGTGCAGCAGTCCATTCTGCGCAACCGCATTGCCGGGCTGGGGAAAAACCATAAAACGGCGGTGTTCCCCAAGCTGGTCTTCGCCATCAAAGAGGGGCTGAACCGCTCGCCGGGCGACGCCAATTACGATATCAAACAGCTGGCGCTGGAGTGCGCCAGCAAGCGCATGTATCCCGATATCCTTAATTATGAGCAGGTGGTGAAAGTGACCGGCTCGTTTAAAACGCCGATGGGCTGCCGCAGCTTCCTGGGCGTATGGGAAGAGAACGGCGAGCAGGTGCATGAAGGACGGAATAATATCGGCGTGATCAGCCTGAATCTGCCGCGCATCGCGCTGGAGGCGGCGGGTGATGAAGCTCGCTTTTGGGATCTGCTGGACAGCCGTCTGCGGCTGGCGAAAAAAGCGCTGATGACCCGTATCGCCAGGCTGGAAAACGTCAAGGCGCGCGTGGCACCGATCCTCTATATGGAAGGCGCCTGCGGCGTGCGGCTGAAGGCAGACGATAACGTGGCGGATATATTCAGGCACGGGCGGGCTTCGATCTCGCTGGGCTATATCGGCATTCACGAAACCATTAACGCCCTGAGCGGCGGCAAAACCCATCTTTACGATGATGCGGCGCTGCGGCGCAAGGCGCTGGCTATCGTCAGCCGCCTGCGCGAAGCGGTGGAAGCCTGGAAAGAAGAAACCGGCTACGGCTTCAGCCTGTACAGTACGCCAAGCGAGAACCTGTGCGACCGTTTCTGCCGTCTGGATCGCGCGCAGTTCGGCATCGTCAAAGGCGTGACCGACAAAGGCTACTACACCAACAGTTTTCATCTCGACGTCGAGAAGAAGGTGAACCCTTACGACAAAATCGATTTCGAAGCGGCCTATCCGCCGCTCGCCAACGGCGGTTTTATCTGTTACGGCGAATATCCCAATATCCAGCATAACCTGAAGGCGCTGGAGGATGTCTGGGACTACAGCTACAGCCGCGTGCCCTATTACGGCACCAATACCCCGATCGACGAATGCTACGAGTGCGGCTTTACCGGAGAGTTTGACTGCACCAGCAAGGGCTTTACCTGCCCCAAATGCGGCAACCACGATCCTGAACGCGTTTCCGTCACCCGGCGCGTCTGCGGCTATCTGGGCAGCCCGGACGCGCGGCCGTTCAACGCCGGCAAGCAGGAGGAAGTGAAGCGCCGCGTTAAGCATCTGGCCGCAGGCCAGCTGGGGTGAATATTCATCAATATTACCCGGTCGATATCGTTAACGGGCCGGGTACGCGCTGCACGCTGTTCGTGGCCGGCTGCGAGCACCAGTGCGTCGGCTGCTATAACAAAAGCACCTGGCGGCTCTATTCCGGCTATCCCTTTACCGTGCAAATGGAAGAGCAGCTGATTGCCGATCTGAACGATACGCGCATCCCGCGCCAGGGTCTGTCGCTGTCGGGCGGCGATCCGCTGCATCCGGCTAACGTGGCCGATATTTACCGGCTGGTACAACGGGTGCGTCGCGACTGTGCGGGAAAAGATATCTGGCTGTGGACGGGCTACTGTCTGGCGGAGCTGAGCGCAGAGCAGCGCCGTGTGGTAGAGCTGCTCGACGTGCTGGTGGACGGTAAATTTATTGAGGCGCTGCGCGATCCGGCGCTGCGCTGGCGAGGCAGCAGCAATCAGGTTATCCACTATCTGCGCTAAGGACGGCGCGGCTTGCTTATCCCGTTCGCCTTTCCCGGCACGGCTAAATCTTATTTACCGACGCGGGCGGGACGCTGTAAATATCGAACTGACCGCTCCATGCGGAGCAGCTACTCACAGTGTTTGCAGATCGCCGACGCAGCGGTCACATTACTATGTCGTTTCGGTCGCGCTTACCGCGCGCGCGGGATCGCTGACGACTCGATGACGGTGACCTCCTGCCGTGCTGGCGCAAAAGCTTCGCGCAGCATCACGGCGGCGACGTCTCTGGCGGCAACGGCGCGCCAGTTGCCCGGCAGCAGACGAAACAGCGGCGCCATCAGCGACTCGCCCGCGCGGCTGTTTTCTCTTTCGCCCAGCAGCAGCGACGGCCGGATTAAGGTCAGGCGCGGCCAGCCCTGCTTTTGCAGCGCGTTCTCCATCTCGCCCTTCACCCGATTGTAGAAGAAAGGCGAATGCATATTTGCGCCATGCGCGCTGACCACCAGCAGATGTTTGGCGCCGAGCCGCTGACCGGCAATGGCCGTATCCACCACCAGCGCATAGTCGACGTGGATAAAGGCCGCCTTGCTGCCCGCCTCGCGCCGCGTGGTGCCCAGACAGCAAAAGACAATATCCAGCGGCGTTTGCAGCGGGCCCAGCACGTCGGTGAGATCGGCCTCCACCAGGTTAGTTACCTTGTTCATCTCCGGCAGCTTACGTCTTGTTGGCGCCACGATCTCGCTGACGCGCGGATCGTCAATCAGCAGGCGCAGAAGATGTTGTCCCACCAGGCCGGTCGCGCCGGTAATCAGTACTCTCATCCGTTTCTCCTTTTTACTGAGTGTAGCCTTCGCCTCCCAAAGCGGTTAGCGGCAGCTAACTCCCCCCTGTAATCAGTAACATGCAGCGCATTACTTCGACGCGGCTTGATTTTTCAGTGTTTTCAACCAGGCTTAACTGACTTCACAATAATAACCGGAGGAAAAGATGAGCAAGAAGATTGCTGTCCTGATCACTGATGAATTCGAAGACTCCGAATTTACTTCGCCAGCCGAAGCCTATACCAAAGCTGGCCACCAGGTTGTGACTATTGATAAAAAAGCGGGCGTCACCGTCACGGGCAAGCAGGGTAAAGCCCAGGTGAAGATCGATAAAGATATCGACCATGTAAACGTGGACGACTTCGACGCGCTGCTGCTGCCGGGCGGTCATTCGCCGGATAGCCTGCGCGGCGACGATCGCTTTGTAAACTTCACCAAAGCCTTTGTGGATGCCGGTAAGCCGATCTTCGCTATCTGCCACGGCCCACAGCTGCTGATTAGCGCCAACGCCACGCGAGGCCGCAAAATGACCTCGGTGAAGGCTATCGCTATCGATCTGAAAAATGCCGGTGCCGACTTCTACGACAAAGAAGTGGTGGTGGACAACGACAAGCTGGTCACCAGCCGTACGCCGGACGATCTGCCTGCGTTCAACCGTGAATCGCTGCGCATTCTCGAAACCGTTTGAGAGTAGCGGCCAGGTTCGCCTGGCCGTTCTTTTATTCCCGCCGCCAGCTCAGCTTTTTGCCAAATCCCAACGCGTTATCCACCATTTTCAGCTCGCTGACGGCGATTTCCCAAAGGGGCGCTGAAGCTGCCGCCGCGACCGGAAATCGTTTGATATAGGCCCTACGTGCTTTCTCTTCTGCCGCCCCCGTCAACAGGCTGACCTGCCCCGTATACTGCACGCCTTTGATTAACATCACCGACTTCGGCTGGCCGTTAATCGTGCCTGCAACCTGCGGATCGCGGACAAACTGGCTGCCGTGACGCGTTTTCTCCTCCGTCATCAGCCAGAACGCAACGTTCTCTGCATCAAAGACATAAAAACAGTTGGCGCACCAGACGGGGCTACCGCCGCACACCGACAGCACATGCTGCTTTTGTAAATAGCGGGTGATGGCCTGTAACGGCTCTGGTTCGGACATGATGACTCCCTGAAAACTACGCAAAAAACCTTTCGCGCCGTGCGCGAGCTGATAAACTTTCGGCCACGACTGGCGACGGGCAATAACGGATGGCAACACAGGCAACAGCGCCCTGGCACCTTTATATCGTGCAGACAGCAGGCGGCGCGCTCTATACCGGCATTACTAATGATGTGCCGCGACGCTTTAAGCAGCATCAGGCGGGCACGGGCGCGAAGGCGCTGCGCGGCAAAGGGCCGCTGACGCTGCTGTTTCACTGCGAAGCGGGCGACCGCGCCAGCGCCTCCAGGCTGGAATACCGGATAAAGCAGCTGAAACGGCAGGAAAAAATCAGGCTGGTGACGCACCAGCCTGTTTCACTTGAAGCCTGGCTGACCGATCTTACTGGCGGTTAAACGGCGCCGCGAAATCGATCTGGCCTTCCACGCCGCTAAAAGCATCATCCGCCAGCTTGTAGACCTGGAAAGCGGCTTCACCGCCCTGCCAGCGGCAGCGTAGCTGATGGCGGGCGGCCGGTTCAAAACCGTAGCGCCCGTAATAGTCGGGATCGCCCACCACCACTACGGCGGCGTAGCCGAACTCGTTAAGCGTATCCAGCCCTTCGTAAATCAGCTGCTTGTCTAACGGCTGGTCGCGTACGCTTTCATCCACCACCAGCGGCGCCAGGCCTACCCACTGCTTGTCTTCGCCATTCAGGGTGACCGGGCTGAAGGCAGCATAGCCCAGCACCTGTCCTTCATCATCGGTCGCCACAATGCCCAGCGTCAGTAAGCCATCTTCACGCAGCTGCTGTACCAGCTCCGCCTCTGCGGAGGTGGGAAAGCTGCGGCGCAACAAACTGTCTATGCTGGCCGCATCGACGCCGATTTCCGTACGAATTAACATGTTACACCTGCGCGATCTGCTGTCGCAGCCGCGTCCTCAGTCAGTCCTGCCTCAATAAAATCAGCCAGCTGCATCAATCCGATTCGCAGCGGCTTCGGCATAGTCTCAAGCTCGATAGCATCCATCAGATTTTTGACTTCCAGCCCCAGCTCGGTATCGCCTTCAATCACCAGCCGACGCTGAAAAAACAGCGTATCCGGATCGCGCCGACGCGCCGCCAGCAGCAGCAGGTCGTTGACGTCGCCGCGAAACCACACATCCGCCTCGGCCCGATCGGCCACCCGTAAC
This sequence comes from Erwinia sp. TECH1, assembly GCF_054057575.1. Classification (NCBI taxonomy): domain Bacteria; kingdom Pseudomonadati; phylum Pseudomonadota; class Gammaproteobacteria; order Enterobacterales; family Erwiniaceae; genus Erwinia; species Erwinia sp. TECH1. Next base: position 4,205,655 of record NZ_JBSRZK010000001.1, read on the forward strand.
GCGCCCTGCTCAACGGTGGTTGCCCAACTCAGCCCCAGATCGCGGATTTCAACACCTAACCAGTGCCCCTGCAAAAAGTTTAACTCACCTTCCGCCAGTGCATAGTGAAATTGCCAGCTCAGCAGCTGCTGCAAAAAATGTTTTTTAGCGGCAAAGGGGGCAAATTGTAGCGGCAGACGCAGCCACTGCGGGCCTTTGCGAACCAGCTGCACGCGTAACGGGTTAAGCACCATTATCACTCCTTCAGATAAAATTTCAGCTATTTTGCCATATTGCAGGATCCTGTAAGGCAGATGGATCAACAAAGTGCGCAAACCTTGCGGGCTTCGTCATAAAAATTATGGCGATCGTTACGCTTTTCACTGCCCTGCATCAAAAAATGGCACGGTGGAGAAGCGTAAACTTCTTTGTTCTCTTGCTTACGGGATCTTATATGGAACTGCTTTGTCCTGCCGGCAATCTACCGGCCCTGAAGGCGGCCATCGCCAGCGGCGCAGATGCTGTCTACGTTGGGCTGAAAGATGATACCAACGCCCGTCATTTCGCCGGCCTTAACTTCACGGCAAAACGGCTGGAAGAGGCCGCTCGCTACGTTCATCAGCATAGACGCAAACTGCATGTTGCGATTAATACTTTCGCCCATCCATCCGGCTATGCCCGCTGGGAAAACGCCATAGACAGCGCGGCCGACGCGGGCGTGGACGCACTGATCCTGGCCGATATCGCCATGCTGGAATACGCAGCAAGCCGCTATCCTCACATCGAGCGACACGTTTCCGTGCAGGCTTCGGCCACCAACAGCGAAGCGATAAAATTCTATCAGCGCCATTTTGACGTTGCGCGCGTAGTGCTGCCGCGCGTGCTTTCCGTGCATCAGGTTCGCCAGCTTGCCCGCACGTCGCCCGTGCCGCTGGAAGTGTTCGCTTTCGGCAGCCTGTGCATTATGGCCGAAGGTCGCTGCTACCTCTCTTCCTGGCTGACCGGCGAGTCGCCTAATACCGTAGGCGCCTGCTCGCCCGCCCGTTTTGTTCGCTGGCAGCAAACGCCAGACGGGCTGGAATCCCGCCTGAATAACGTGCTGATTGACCGCTACGGCGCTCAGGAAAACGCCGGCTACCCTACCCTGTGTAAAGGCCGTTATAAGGTGGAGCAGACGGCTTACCACACGCTGGAGGAGCCGACCAGCCTGAACACGCTTGAGCTGCTTCCCACGCTGCTGGGCATGAATATCGCCTCGGTGAAAATCGAAGGCCGTCAGCGCAGCCCGGCCTATGTGCAGCAGGTGACGCAAATCTGGCGACAGGCTATCGATCGCTGCAAGGCCGATCCGCAGAATTTTGCCGTGCAGCAGCACTGGATGGCCGCGCTCAGCGCCCTGAGCGAAGGGACGCAAACCACGCTGGGTGCTTATCATCGTCAATGGCAGTAGGAAAAATCATGAAGTATGCGTTAGGGCCGGTGCTTTGGTACTGGCCGAAAGAAGATCTGTACGCTTTCTACCAGGCCGCCGCCGCCAGCCAGGCGGACATTATCTATCTGGGCGAGGCGGTGTGCAGCAAACGCCGCGCCGTTAAATTTGCCGACTGGATGGCGCTGGCGAAAGAACTGGTCGGCGCGGGCAAGCAGGTTGCGCTAAGCACGCTGGCGCTGGTTGAGTCGCCTTCCGAGCTGACCGAGCTGAAGCGCTATGTCGATAACGGCGAATTTCTGATTGAAGCCAACGATATGGGCACGGTGCATATGGCCGCGGAAGCGGGCCTGCCTTTTGTCGCCGGTCATGCGCTGAACTGTTATAACGCCATGACGCTGCGCCTGCTGCATAAGCTGGGTATGGTGCGCTGGTGTATGCCGGTCGAGCTTTCGCGCGACTGGCTCTGCGCGCTGTTAGCCCAGTGCGAAGAGCTGGGGATCCGCGGCCGGTTCGACGTAGAGGTGCTGGGGTACGGCTATCTGCCGCTGGCGCTCTCCGCCCGCTGCTTTACCGCCCGCGCAGAAGATCGCAGCAAAGACGATTGCCAGACTTGTTGTATTAACTACCCTCACGGCAGAGCGGTGCGCTCTCAGGAAGATCAGCAGGTGTTTGTGCTGAACGGTATCCAGACCATGAGCGGCTACTGCTATAATTTGGGGAACGATCTGGTTTCCATGCAGGGATTGGTGGACATTGTCCGTTTCTCACCGCAGGGAACCGACACGCTGGAAGTGATAAATGCCTTTCACGCTAATGAAACGGGCCATGCGCCGTTAACGCTGATTGACCAACAGCACTGCAACGGCTACTGGCGGCAAATGGCCGGTCTGACGCTGGTGGAGTAACGCGCCGTCGGCCAGCCGCCATTTCGTTTAGCGCGGTAGAGGCACACTTATCTTTCTTCACGTCCCGGGCTCGCGTAAAGTGCTGCAAATTGCCAATCCGCTTCCCTGAAGATCGCTTAGGCTGTGTATTTGCGCAGGCGCGTAGCCTGGAAATAAAGTGAGCGATTATGTCTGATAAAAAAACTGCCTCTCTGTCCGTGCTCGATCTGGCCCCGATCCCTCAGGGCGCGACCGCGCGTGACGCTTTTCATACCTCGCTGGCGATGGCGCAGCAGGCGGAACAACTGGGTTTCAACCGCTACTGGCTGGCTGAACACCACAATATGACCGGCATCGCCAGCGCGGCGACGTCGGTGCTGATCGGCTATCTTGCCGCTAATACCAGCACGCTACGGCTCGGCTCTGGCGGCGTGATGCTGCCAAACCACGCACCGCTGGTGATTGCCGAGCAGTTCGGTACGCTGGAATCTCTCTATCCGGGACGCATTGATTTAGGCCTGGGACGCGCGCCCGGCTCCGATCAGCGCACCATGATGGCGCTGCGTCGGCATATGGGCGGTCACGTGGATAACTTCCCGGCCGACGTGGCGGAGATAGTCGGCTGGTTCGACGCTGAACAGGGCGAGGCGCCTGCCGTTCAGCCGGTGCCGGGCCTGGGCCTGAAAATCCCCGTCTGGCTGCTTGGCTCCAGCCTTTACAGCGCCCAACTCGCGGCGAAGCTGGGCCTGCCGTTCGCTTTCGCCTCGCATTTTGCGCCCGAGATGCTGTTCCAGGCGCTTCACCTTTATCGCGAAAACTTTAAGCCTTCGGCTCGCCTGGCGCAGCCGCACGCGATGGTTTGCGTTAACGTGGTCGCCGCCGACAGCGAGCGCGATGCCCGTTTCCTGTTTACCTCCATGCAGCAGCAGTTCGTCAATCTGCGTCGCGGTCAGCCGGGCCCGCTGCCTGCGCCGGTGGAAAATATGGATAACCTGTGGTCGCCTTCCGAGCAGTATGGCGTGCAGCAGGCGTTAAGCATGTCGATTGTCGGCGATCTGGATAAAGTGCGTCACGGCCTGTCTGCACTGATGCGGGAAACCCAGGCGGATGAAATCATGGTAAACGGCCAGATTTTTGATAAAGAGGCGCGGCTGCGCTCGTTTGCGCTGGCCATGGAAGCCTACCGCTCGCTGTAACAAAAATGGCGGGGGAAGCCATTCCCTCGCCCGCTGTTAAAACGATTCCCGCCTGACGTACTCGCCCCGCTGCAACTATTCGCTTTCTTAAAGGCAAAAAAAATGCCGGTCACTTTTCAGTGACCGGCATCAGACTGGCTAGCAGTGATTAGGCATCACGACGACGAGTCGGCGCTGCGCCGTCTTCACGACGTGGCGCACGACCGTCACGGCTGAAGCCGCCCGGACGACGCTCGCCGCTACCGCTGCGCTCGTTGCTGAAACGACGACCGCCTTCGCTACGTCCGCCTTCGCTACGCGCGCCGCCGAAACCGCCGCGACCTGGCGCACCGCTACCGCGACGCTCACCGCCACGATCGTTGCTGCGAGGCTGCGCATCACCAATCAGCTGCATATTCATCGGCTTGTTCAGAATACGCGTGCGGGTGAAATGAGACAGAATGTCGCCCGGCATGCCTTTTGGCAGTTCGATAGTTGAGTGCGTACCAAACAGCTTGATGTTGCCGATGTAGCGGCTGCTGATATCGCCTTCGTTAGCGATAGCGCCAACGATATGACGAACTTCAACGCCGTCATCACGACCCACTTCGATACGGTAAACTTCCATATCGCCAACGTCACGACGCTCACGACGTGGACGATCGCCATCACGGGCTTCGCGAGGACCACGGTCCGGACGGTCGCCGCGACGATCGTCACGCTCTTTGAACTCACGACGCGGACGTGGAGCCGGATCTGCCGGTACGATCAGCGGACGTTCGCCCTGCGCCATTTTCAGCAGCGCGGCAGCCAGCGTTTCGATATCCAGCTCTTCTTCCGCAGGCTGCATTTTGCTCAGCAGCGCACGGTACTGTTCCAGATCGCTGCTTTCCAGCTGCTGCTGAACTTTAGCGGCAAACTTGGCCAGACGACGCTGACCCAGCAGCTCTGCGTTTGGCAGCTCTACTTCAGGAATAGTCAGCTTCATGGTGCGTTCGATGTTACGCAGCAGACGACGCTCACGGTTCTCAACGAACAGCAGCGCACGGCCGGCACGACCTGCACGACCGGTACGGCCGATACGGTGAACGTAAGATTCGGCATCCATTGGGATGTCGTAGTTCACAACCAGGCTGATACGCTCAACATCCAGACCACGTGCCGCTACGTCGGTAGCGATCAGAATATCCAGACGGCCGTCTTTCAGACGCTCCAGGGTCTGCTCACGCAGCGCCTGATTCATATCGCCGTTCAGGGCCGCACTGTTATAACCGCTGCGCTCCAGCGCTTCGGCCACTTCCAGCGTGGCGTTTTTGGTGCGCACGAAGATAATCGCCGCATCAAAATCTTCCGACTCCAGGAAGCGTACCAGCGCATCAGTCTTACGACCGTAAGCGGTCCAGTAGCTCTGGCTGATATCAGGACGCGTGGTCAGGCTTGACTGAATACGCACTTCCTGTGGATCTTTCATGAAGCGTTTGGTGATACGACGAATCGCTTCTGGCATGGTGGCAGAGAACAGCGCGGTCTGATGATCGGCCGGGATCTGCGCCATAATCGTTTCAACGTCTTCGATGAAGCCCATACGCAGCATTTCATCGGCTTCGTCCAGCACCAGGCCGCGCAGGTTAGAAAGGTCTAACGTGCCGCGTTTCAGGTGGTCCAGCAGACGACCAGGCGTACCCACAACAACCTGTGGACCCTGGCGCAGCGCACGCAGCTGTACGTCGTAACGCTGGCCGCCGTAAAGGGCCACTACGTTAAGACCGCGCATGTGTTTAGAGAATTCAGTTACGGCTTCCGCAACCTGAACCGCCAACTCACGAGTTGGTGCCAGCACCAGGATTTGTGGCGCTTTCAGGTTGCTGTCAATGTTGTGTAGCAGTGGCAGCGAGAACGCTGCGGTTTTGCCGCTACCGGTCTGTGCCATACCCAATACGTCACGGCCCGCCAGCAGATGTGGGATACACTCTGCCTGGATCGGAGATGGCTTAACATAGCCCATGCCGTTAAGTGATTCGAGGATGGATTCGTTCAGACCCAGGTCAGCAAAAGTGGTTTCAATTTCAGTCATGTAGTACACGTGCCTCTTAGATTGCGGCGGCCAGTCTACATAACTCGTCGTGAAAACATTCAGTCATTTTCATCAAAAAGTGTGAACCGGCTCAAATTAGTGGTTTCGACGAACAAGAAAGCCCTCACCCGTGAAGATGATGACATTTCAAAAATCAGGCAAAAAAAGTTCGTCAGCTATTGCTGGTCAGATTCTGATAAATCGTCTTGTGTCTGGCCGAGTAGCGCCAGCTCCAACAATGCATATCGGTGCTCAACAAAGTTATGGACGTTGTTGGCAACCGTCAGCTTGAACAACGCTTCTGCGTTGTCCTTCTCCCCCAGACTTAGGTAGTGCTTACCTAAATAGAAGTTGGTTTCACTGAGATGTTCAGCGAGCGAGGTGTTATCCGTTGCGTCCGCCTTGAGCCTCTCCATCAGCGTTTTTTCGCTGATACGGCCCAGGTAGAACTCGACAATATTCCATCCCCATTGGTCTCTGTCCGCCTTATCGTAACGCTGCTTCAGCGCCACTTCTGCCTTGTCAGCGCTCATCTCACGTTCATCGAGATAGAGCCACAGGCTGCGGAAAGGATCGTTAGGATCGTCTTGATAAAACGCCAGCAGATCATCTTGCGCTAGTTTAAATCTTCCACCGTAGTAGAGTGCGATTCCGCGATTTAAACGCGCGTAATTGTAAGTTGGATCAAGCTCAAGTACAGAATCAAACGCTTCGTAGGCAGCATCAAAATTGCCTGCCTGCGTCAGATATATGCCTAAGTAATTGAATACTTCCGGCATATCCGGTCTGACAGACAGCGCTTGTGAAAAATCATTTCGCGCCAGTGCTCTCAAACCTAAACTATCATACAACACTCCGCGCTCATATAACAGCTGTGCGCGTTCATCATCGGTTAATGCCCGACTGGCAAGTATTTGTTCCATGCGCGCCAGGATCACTTCCTGCTGCAACGTAGGCTGTAGCGGAACAGCCAAAACCTCGTTGTTACGCCAATCCGGGTTGCTGCATCCTGCCAGCGTTAAAGCTGTCGCAACGAAACACCAGCGCAAAAAAGGCTTCATTCACCACTCCCAAATACAAACAATGGGATGATCATCCTTTCATCCGCCTGCCGTGCACAAGGTGTCGTCCTGTCCTCGCGATGGAACAGCTCTTCGCGTCGCCGCGAAGAGCTTAGTGTGCTGCTTATTCTGCTGAAGCTTCTGGCGCAGGCGCCGCAGCCGCTTCCGGCTCGGCCGCTTCCTTGATGCTCAGGCGCACGCGGCCCTGACGATCAACTTCCAGAACTTTCACCGGGACTTCCTGACCCATCTGCAGATAGTCAGTGACTTTCTCAACGCGCTTGTCGGCGATTTGAGAAATGTGCACCAGACCCTCTTTACCGCCGCCGATAGCGACGAAGGCGCCGAAGTCGACGATGCGGGTCACTTTACCGTTGTAAATGCGGCCCACTTCGATTTCTGCCGTGATCTCTTCGATACGGCGGATAGCGAACTTCGCTTTGTCACCGTCGGTCGCAGCGATTTTCACGGTGCCATCATCTTCGATTTCGATGGTGGTGCCGGTCTCTTCGGTCAGCGCACGAATAACAGAACCGCCTTTACCGATCACGTCTTTGATCTTGTCCGGGCTGATCTTGATGGTATGGATGCGCGGAGCAAACTGCGAGATATCGCCGCGTGGCGTGCTGATAGCCTGTTCCATTACGCCCAGGATATGCAGACGCGCGCCTTTAGCCTGGTTCAGCGCCACCTGCATGATTTCGCGGGTGATGCCTTCGATTTTGATGTCCATCTGCAGCGCGGTAATGCCTTCACGGCTACCGGCTACTTTGAAGTCCATGTCGCCCAGGTGATCTTCATCGCCCAGGATATCTGACAGCACGACAAAGTTATCGTTGTCTTTAACCAGACCCATCGCGATACCGGCTACGGCCGCTTTGATCGGCACGCCCGCGTCCATCAGCGCCAGTGAAGCGCCGCATACGGAAGCCATAGACGATGAACCGTTGGATTCGGTGATTTCTGACACTACACGTACGGTGTACGGGAACGCGTCGCCTTTCGGCATTACGGCCAGCACGCCGCGCTTCGCCAGACGACCGTGACCAATTTCACGACGCTTAGGCGAGCCAACCATACCGGTTTCACCCACGGAGTACGGAGGGAAGTTGTAGTGGAACAGGAAGTTGTCGGTGCGTTCACCCATCAACTCGTCCAGGTTCTGTGCGTCACGCGCGGTGCCCAGCGTCGCCGTTACCAGCGCCTGAGTTTCGCCACGGGTAAACAGCGCGGAGCCGTGAGTACGCGGCAGCACGCCGGTGCGCACGTCCAGACCACGGATCATATCTTTTTCACGACCGTCGATACGCGGCTCACCACGCAGAATGCGGCTACGCACCACGTTCTTTTCCAGACCGTGCAGGATATCGCTGATTTCGCCTTCGTCCAGGCTTGCGTCTTCCGCCAGCAGCGCCGCTGTGGTTTCAGATTTGATCACGTCAACCTGAGCGTAACGCTCCTGCTTTTCGGTGATGCGGTAAGCGTCGCTCAGACGGGATTCGGCCAGCGCGGCGATGCGGCTGTTCAGCGCTTCGTTAACCGCTTCCGGCTGCCATTCCCAGCGAGGTTTGCCCGCTTCGGCAACCAGTGCCTTAATGTTTTCGATAACAACCTGCTGCTGCTCGTGGCCAAATACCACGGCGCCCAGCATCTGATCTTCGCTCAGCAGTTCCGCTTCGGATTCCACCATCAGCACGGCACCTTCGGTACCGGCAACAACCAGATCCAGCTTGCTTTCTTTCAGCTCGTCGGTGGTTGGGTTCAGCACGTACTGGTCGTTGATGTAACCCACGCGGGCAGAGCCGATTGGGCCGTTGAAAGGAATACCGGACAGGCTCAGCGCGGCAGAAGCGCCGATCATCGCTACGATATCAGGGTTAACCTGTGGGTTAACGGAAACCACGGTGGCAATCACCTGGACTTCGTTAACAAAACCTTCCGGGAACAGCGGGCGAAGCGGGCGGTCAATCAGACGCGCAATCAGCGTTTCGCCTTCGCTTGGACGGCCTTCACGACGGAAGAAGCTGCCCGGGATACGACCAGCAGCGTAGGTACGCTCCTGATAGTTGATGGTCAGAGGGAAAAAGTCCTGACCCGGCTTGGCTTTTTTCTGGCCAACTACGGTTACAAATACAGCGGTGTCGTCCATGCTGACCATAACGGCAGCGGTGGCCTGACGAGCCATCATACCGGTTTCAAGCGTGACGGTATGCTGACCATACTGGAATTTTTTTACGATCGGATTCAGCAAAATAATGTCCTTAACGTTCCTGGCAAGAGCTTTCTCCTGCCGTGACTCTTAAATCTTCATTGCATCCTCGCGACTAATGACAACCCTAATCCCTTATGGGACAAAGCCTCTCATTAGCCGCGCGAATCTCTGCAACTGAAGATCACACTCAGCAACAATACAATAGTTTGGCCTGGATTGCTGCCGCCCGACTGAAAAAAGGGGCCATAAAGGCCCCTTTTTAGCGAAACTCGCACAAATCTGCCTTTTTCCCCCTTTTCCTTCGTCGGACGACGAAAGCGAGGAGAGCAGACTGTAAGACTTAGCGACGCAGACCCAGACGCTCGATCAGGCTGGTGTAACGTGCAACGTCTTTACGCTTCAGGTAATCCAGCAGCTTACGACGCTGTGAAACCATGCGCAGCAGACCGCGACGGCTGTGGTGGTCTTTTTTGTGCTCAGAGAAGTGACCCTGCAGATGGTTAATCTGAGCGGTCAGCAGAGCAACCTGAACTTCGGTAGAACCACTGTCGTTAGCATCACGGCCGTAATCAGCAACGATCTGCGCTTTGTTTTCTGCACTTAGAGACATTTTACTACTCCAAATTTTAAGATAAATGTACAGGCGCCGATCTCTAATTCAGCCACCCAATGTAAAGCCGCGCCATTCTACTCTGAGCCTGAGGCTTTCGCAAATGATGCATCGGAATATTCTACAACCAGCCGACGCGGCGCAACGCGGCCATCTTCCGCCACTTCCGCCATGCCGATAAACTGACGCGCCTCGCCTTCCGTGACGCGCACCAGCCCCGAGTCCGGCACGTTCGCCGCCTGCACCGGCATGCCCTGTTTAAAGTAAGCCGCCGCGCTGACAGGCAGGTTTACCTCAGGATAAGCCGCCGCCGGGCTGTCCATCGGCATCAGCAACGGGTCGAGCAGCTCTGCCGCCGGACGCTCGTTACGCGCGGCCTCTTCGCTAAGTGCCTGCAGCTGCTCCAGCGTGACCATTGCGTCGATCGGATAGGTCGCGACCTGCAAACGACGCAGGAAAATCACGTGCGCACCGCAGCCCAGCATTTCGCCTAAATCGTCCGTAATGGTGCGGATGTAAGTGCCTTTTGAGCAGTGGATTTCCAGCTCCAGCTCGTCGCCTTCAAGGCGAATAAATTTTAGTTCGTAAACGGTAATGCTGCGTGCTTCACGCGGAACTTCAATGCCTTCACGCGCATATTCATAGAGCTTGCGCCCCTGATACTTGAGCGCCGAATACATTGACGGCACCTGCTGCGTTTCGCCACGAAAGCTATCCAGCGCGGCGTCAAGCTGCGCCTGCGTGAAGTTCACCGGTCGTTCGCTGATGATCTGACCGTCCGCATCCGAAGTATCGGTACGCTGGCCTAACCGCGCGATCACGCGATAGCGCTTGTCGGAATCGAGCAGATAGCGGGAAAACTTCGTCGCTTCGCCCAGGCATATTGGCAGCATACCGGTCGCCAGCGGATCGAGCGCGCCCGTATGGCCCGCGCGGTTGGCGTTAAACAGCCGCTTAACTTTTTGCAGCGCGTCGTTAGACGACAGGCCGCCGGGCTTGTCCAGCAGCAGGACACCGTGAATATCGCGTCCGCGACGACGAGGACGACTCATTACTCCTCCTTGTCGTCTTCCGCAGGGCCACGGCGCTCGGCGTCGTTGCGAACCACGTTAGTGACAAGGTTAGACATGCGCATCCCTTCAACCAGCGAGTTGTCGTAGAAGAAGGTCAGTTCAGGCACGATACGCAGGCGCATCGCTTTGCCCAGCAGGGAGCGGATATAGCCGGAAGCGTCGCCCAGCGCGCGCAGGCCGCCTTTGATGGCGTCTTCGTCTTTATCGTTTAAAAAGGTAACGAACACTTTTGCATAGGCCAGGTCGCGGGAAACTTCCACGCCGGAAACCGTGACCATCATGCCCAGACGCGGATCTTTGATCTCACGCTGTAAAATAATCGCGATCTCTTTCTGCAGTTCCTGGGAGACGCGCTGCGGGCGACCGAATTCTTTCGCCATAATTATTCTCTCCAAATAAATACGGGAGGCGCAAAGGCCTCCCGAACAGGTTGGTCAGGCAACCATTAAGCGATGGTACGCTGGATTTCGATGATCTCGAAGACTTCGATCATATCGCCAACGCGCACATCGTTGTAGTTCTTCACGCCGATACCACATTCCATGCCGTTACGGACTTCGTTAACGTCATCCTTGAAGCGGCGCAGGGATTCCAGCTCGCCTTCATAGATAACCACGTTGTCGCGCAGCACGCGGATTGGGTTGTGACGCTTAATGTTGCCTTCCGTCACCATACAGCCGGCAACCGCGCCAAACTTAGGTGATTTGAACACGTCACGCACTTCGGCCAGGCCGGTGATCTGGTGCTTGTATTCCGGCGCCAGCATACCGCTCATCGCCTGCTTCACTTCGTCAATCAGGTTATAGATGACGGAGTAGTAACGCAGATCCAGGCTTTCTGAATCGATCACGCGGCGCGCGGACGCGTCGGCACGAACGTTAAAGCCTACCAGGATGGCGTTGGAAGCCGCAGCCAGCGTGGCGTCGGTCTCGGTGATACCACCTACGCCGGAGCCAACGATTTTCACTTTCACTTCGTCAGTGGAAAGCTTCATCAGCGAGTCGGCGATAGCTTCGACAGAACCCTGTACGTCCGCTTTCAGCACGATGTTCAGCTCGGAAACTTCGCCTTCGGTCATGTTAGCAAACATGTTCTCCAGCTTGGATTTCTGCTGACGCGCCAGCTTAACTTCACGGAATTTGCCCTGACGATAGAGCGCCACTTCACGCGCTTTCTTCTCGTCACGCACCACGGTCGCTTCATCACCGGCAGCAGGCACGCCTGACAGGCCCAGGATTTCGACCGGGATCGAAGGACCCGCAGTCAGCACTTCGCGGCCCAGCTCGTCACGCATCGCACGCACACGGCCATACTCGAAGCCGCACAGCACGATATCGCCTTTGTTCAGCGTACCTTCACGTACCAGCACGGTAGCAACAGGGCCGCGACCTTTATCCAGGAAGGATTCGATCACGACGCCGCTGGCCATACCCTGACGAACAGCGGTCAGCTCCAGGACTTCAGCCTGCAGCAGGATAGCGTTCAGCAGGTCGTCGATACCGGTTCCGGCTTTCGCGGAAACGTTAACGAACATGTTCTCGCCGCCCCACTCTTCCGGAATGATACCGTACTGAGTCAGTTCGTTTTTAACGCGATCCGGATCGGCTTCTGGCTTATCGCACTTGTTCACCGCAACCACAACCGGCACTTTCGCCGCTTTGGCGTGCTGGATAGCTTCGATGGTCTGTGGCATCACGCCGTCATCGGCGGCGACAACCAGGATAACGATATCCGTTGCCTGAGCACCACGAGCACGCATTGCGGTAAACGCGGCGTGGCCCGGGGTATCCAGGAAGGTCACCATACCGTTGTCGGTTTCGACGTGGTAAGCACCGATGTGCTGGGTAATGCCGCCCGCTTCGCCAGAGGCGACTTTAGTGGAGCGAATGTAGTCCAGCAGTGAGGTTTTACCGTGGTCAACGTGGCCCATGATGGTCACGACCGGCGCACGGGATTCCATGGCCGCATCGGTATCACGATCGCTCATTACCGCTTCTTCCAGCTCGTTCTCGCGGCGCAGCGTCACTTTGTGACCCATCTCTTCCGCGACCATCTGGGCAGTTTCCTGATCGATAACCTGGTTGATGGTGGCCATAGCGCCCATTTTCATCATCGCTTTGATGACCTGGGAGCCTTTCACCGCCATCTTGTTAGCCAGTTCCGCTACGGTGATGGTTTCACCGATAACCACGTCACGGTTAACAGCCTGAGCCGGCTTGTTGAAGCCCTGCTGCAGCGTACTCTTACGCTTGCCGCCTTTACCGCCACGGAATTGCGCACGCGCTTCTTCACGGTCGGTTTTCGCTTCGGAATGCTTGTTGCCTTTCTTACGCTGTGGGGCTTTAGCCGGACGAGCAGCGCGAGTGCGGCGATCGCCTTCAACCTGCGCATCGTTCTCGTCTTCTGCCGCACGGGCGTGGGTAGAGGTGGTCACGTGATAGTCAGAAGTGTCTTCCACTTCTTTCTCCGCTTCCGCCCATTCTGAACCTTTTTCTTCCGCCATTTTACGGGCCTCTTCCGCTACGCGCTTCGCTTCTTCTTCGATCTTGCGACGCGCTTCTTCTTCAGCTTTACGCTTCAGTTCAGCGGCTTCCGCTTCACGACGGGCTTTATCAGACTGTTGATTGCGGGTCATATCGTCGGTTTGTTGGTTGCTCACTTTGTCTTTTTCCGCTGCTTCACGCCTGGCTTTCTCTGCCGCCTCACGTTTAGCCTGCTCCTCGGCTTCACGCTGCGCTTTTTCTTGAGCTTCGCGCTGGGCTTTTTCTTCAGCCTCGCGACGAGCCATTTCTTCCGCTTCGCGCTGTGCCTGCTCTTCTGCTTCTGCCTGAGCGGCTTCTGCAGGATCGCCTTTTACATAGGTGCGTTTTTTGCGGACTTCGATTTGCACCGATTTACTTTTACCGCCGGTGCCCGGAATATTCAAGGTGCTGCGCGTTTTGCGCTGTAAGGTCAGTTTACCAGAACCGCCATTGTTGTCGCGATTCAGGTGCGTCAGGAGCGTCTCTTTTTCCTGCTGGGTCACAGAGTCGGTTTCAGACTTGCGGATCCCTGCATCAGCAAATTGCTGTACCAGGCGTTCTACCGGTGTCTGAATCTCTGCCGCCAGCGATTTTACAGTTACATCTGTCATGCTGTTCCTTCCTGCTACAGTTTATTACGCGTCGTCGCCGAACCAGCAGATATTTCGTGCAGCCATAATCAGCTCGCCGGCCCTTTCGTCGTTCAGGCCTTCAATATCTGTCAGATCGTCAACACCCTGCTCGGCAAGATCTTCCAGCGTGCAAACGCCAATCGCTGCCAGCTTAAATGCCAGCTCGCGGTCAAGACCTTCCAGGTTCAGCAGATCTTCTGCCGGCTGTTTGTCGCCCAGACTCTCGGCTTTTTCCAGAGCAAGGGTGGTTAACGCATTTTTCGCACGATCGCGCAGCGCTTCTACTGTCTCTTCATCCAGACCGTCGATTTCCAACAGCTCGTTGATAGGCACGTATGCCAGCTCTTCCAGAGAAGAGAAGCCTTCTTCAACCAGCACGGTTGCGAAATCTTCATCAATATCGAGATGTTTGGTAAAGACGTCGATGGCAGCGTGGGCTTCAGCCTGGTGCTTGGCCTGCAGATCGTCGACCGTCATCACGTTCAGCTCCCAGCCACTCAGCTGCGAAGCCAGACGCACGTTTTGGCCGTTACGGCCAATCGCCTGAGCCAGATTTCCGGCTTCTACGGCGATATCCATGGTGTGATTATCTTCATCCACCACGATAGAGGCGACGTCCGCCGGGGCCATCGCATTGATCACGAACTGCGCAGGATTGTCATCCCACAGCACGATATCAATACGTTCGCCACCCAGCTCGCTGGACACCGCCTGAACTCGCGCACCGCGCATACCCACGCAGGCGCCGACCGGGTCGATACGCTTGTCGTTGGTTTTTACGGCGATCTTGGCACGGGAGCCTGGATCGCGCGCGGCAGCTTTAATCTCAATCACTTCTTCAGCAATTTCCGGCACTTCAATGCGGAACAGTTCGATTAGCATCTCCGGTTTGGAGCGCGTAACGAACAGCTGTGCACCACGCGCTTCCGGCCGTACTGCATAGAGTACGCCGCGGATGCGGTCGCCCGGACGGAAGTTTTCACGCGGCAGCATATCTTCACGAATGATTACCGCTTCCGCATTGGTATTAGAACCATCGGTTGGGCGCACTTCGAGAGAGATGTTGTCGCGGTTCACTTTCTTCACGACGCCGGTGATGATCTCACCTTCCTGCTCGCGGAACTGGTCAACGACCATCGCGCGTTCTGCCTCGCGCACTTTCTGCACGATAACCTGTTTTGCCGTCTGCGTGGTGATACGGTCAAAGGTGACAGATTCGATCTGATCTTCAACATAATCGCCCAGATTCAGCGATTCGTCTTCGAATCGCGCGGCATCCAGGGTGATTTCACGCGTTGGCATGGTGACTTCGTCAACAATGACCCAGCGGCGAAACGTGTCAAAATCGCCGCTTTTGCGATCGATGCTGACGCGGACGTCGATTTCCTGCTCGTACTTTTTCTTGGTAGCCGTGGACAGCGCGCTCTCCAGCGCTTCGAAAATCTTCTCGCGCGGGAGGGATTTCTCGTTCGATACTGCCTCGACTACAGCTAAGATTTCTTTGTTCATCCTGGTATGCCTCAATCCGGACTTTTAAAAGTGGGGAACCAGGTTCGCCTTCTGGATGTTACTCAGCGCGAACACTTCGTCGTTACCCTCAACGGCAACGGTTACCATTTCACCATCTACGGATTTAATGATTCCCTGCCACTTGCGGCGGTTCTGTACGGCCATACGCAGCACCAGGCTTACTTCCTCGCCGGTGAATCGCGCGTAGTGCTCTGCGGTAAAGAGTGGGCGCTCAAGGCCTGGCGAGGAGACTTCAAGGTTATAAGCCACGGTGATGGGATCTTCAACATCAAACACCGCGCTGACCTGGTGGCTGACATCAGCACAATCATCAACATTGATGCCATCTTCACTATCAATATAGATGCGCAGCGTAGATGTGCGACCGCGAACGAACTCAATGCCAACCAGCTCGTAGCCCAGCGCTTCTACCGGTGCCGTAATCAGCTCTGTTAATTTTTGCTCTAATGTGGACAATCCCACCCCCAAGACATAAAAAAAGGGCTTAATAGCCCAGTATGCTGTTTCCTGATAACAAAAAACCCCGATAAATCGGGGCTTTATGCGACTGGACCCTGTACGCCATAAATGGCGGTTCGGCACAATCCATAGAATTTTTTTCAAAATTCGCTGTTAGCGCCGTGCAATGCATACAGTATATTTGAACAAAGAACTCTAAGGGAAAGTGGTTGCGGGGGCCGGATTTGAACCGACGACCTTCGGGTTATGAGCCCGACGAGCTACCAGGCTGCTCCACCCCGCGTCCGAAAACGTGGCAAATACTACGCCGATCTTGCATAAAATGCAAGCAAAACTGAGATTTGGTACCGAGGACGGGACTTGAACCCGTAAGCCCATGCGGGCACTACCACCTCAAGGTAGCGTGTCTACCAATTCCACCACCACGGCACTAAAAGGTTGCGACTTTTTCTTTTCTGTCGCGTCGAAATTTACAGCTTACTGTGGGATATCGCTACCCGGCGCGGCCGGTTTCGCTGGCTGACTCTGCTGCTGTGCAGGCTGAGACAGATTTTCCCACTCGCTTCCTTTCTGCGTTTTGTTGCTGTTCAGGTTGCCCAGGATCAGACTGATTACAAAGAACAGCGTCGCCAGCACTGCGGTCATACGGGTCATAAAGTTGCCAGAACCGTTAGAGCCGAACAGCGTTGCTGAAGAACCTGCACCGAACGATGCGCCCATATCAGCGCCTTTACCTTGCTGCAGCATGATCAGACCTACAAGGCCGATTGCCACAATAAGGAAAACTACCAAAAGAGCTTCGTACATAATCAACCTGTTTCCTTGCGCGTTATCGCGCATTTAAGCTTCAAAACCAGTGAGCAGATAGCGTTGTCGCTACCCATCAGAAGCGGGTGTGAATACTAACCAAAGCGGCCTGATTGCGCAAGGGCAATTTAGCACGGCCACGTCAATTGCAGAAAAAAGCGGCAAAAGCGACGACAAAGCTGAAAAAAGCGCCAACTATCACACGGCTACGACGCTTTCAGCCGGGCACCCTGTCGTGCCCGGCCCGGTTATTATTTGCCTCAGACAGCCTTGACCGCATCGGCAATGCGGTGTGCCAGCGACGTGACCTGCGCTTCGTCTTCGCCTTCCACCATCACGCGGATCAGCGGCTCGGTGCCCGATTTACGCAGCAGGACGCGACCACGCCCTTTCAGTTCTTTTTCCGCTTCGGCCGTCACCGCTTTCACCTGCGCATCTTCCAGCGGATCGGTTGCGCCGCTAAAGCGCACGTTCACCAGGATCTGCGGCAGCAGCTTCATGCCGCTGCACAGGTCGTGCAGGCTCATATGGTTGCGTACCATGGCAGTGAGTACCTGCAAACCTGCCACAATGCCGTCGCCGGTAGTGGTCTTGTCCAGCAGGATAACGTGACCGGAGTTTTCCGCGCCCAGCCGCCAGCCTTTCTCCTGCAGCTTCTCCAGCACGTAGCGGTCGCCCACTTTCGCCCTGGCGAAAGGAATGCCCAGCTGTTTCAGCGCCAGCTCAAGCCCCATATTGCTCATCAGCGTGCCTACCACGCCGCCGCGCAGCTGGCCCTGGCGCAAGCCTTCGCGAGCCACGATATAGAGGATCTGATCGCCGTCGACCTTTTCACCCAGGTGATCGACCATCATGATACGGTCGCCGTCGCCGTCATAGGCCAGCCCGATATCGGCTTTTTCGGCCAGTACGCGAGCCTGCAGCTGGCGAAGATCGGTTGCGCCGCATTCCTTGTTGATGTTCATTCCGTCCGGATTGACGCCAAGGGTAATCACTTCCGCCCCCAGCTCGCGCAGCACGTTTGGCGCAATGTGATAGGTGGCGCCGTTGGCGCAGTCCACCACGATTTTCAGGCCGTTCAGGCTCAGCTCGCTGGGGAAGGTGCCTTTACAGAATTCGATATAGCGGCCTGCGGCATCCACAATACGGCTGGCGCGTCCCAGCTCGGCAGAGTCAACGCAGGTAATGGGCTTTTCCATTTCCGCTTCAATCGCTTCTTCGACCTCATCCGGCAGCTTGGTGCCGTCGATCGAAAAGAATTTGATGCCGTTGTCGTCGAAAGGGTTATGCGACGCGGAAATCACAATACCCGCTTCCGCGCGGAAAGTGCGGGTCAAATAGGCGATAGCGGGCGTCGGCATTGGGCCGGTAAAAGCGGCTGACAAACCTGCCGCCGCCAGGCCTGCTTCCAGCGCGGATTCCAGCATGTAGCCGGAAATACGCGTGTCCTTACCAATAATAATTTTTTTTGAGCCGTTGCGCGCCAGCACTTTGCCTGCCGCCCAGCCCAGCTTCAGAACGAAGTCTGGGGTAATCGGCGTTTCGCCGACCTTGCCACGAATGCCATCTGTACCAAAATATTTACGGTTGCTCATGCTACTTTTCCTTCGCTGACAGTGTCGCCTCGACGACGCGCATCGCCTCAACGGTTTCTTTAACATCGTGAACGCGCAAAATATGCGCGCCCTGCATAGCGGCAATAACCGCGCAGGCCAGGCTGCCCGTCAGCCGCTGCGTCGGCCCGACGTTCAACAGCTGCCCAATCATACTTTTGCGTGACATGCCGACCAGCAGCGGCAGCCCAAAGCGGTGAAAATCGGCCAGGTGCGCTAACAGTTGGTAATTGTGGGAGAGATTCTTACCGAAACCGAATCCCGGGTCGAGCAGCAGCTGCGTTTTTTTGATCCCCGCCGCCTCGCAGCGAGCGATCTGCTCCACGAAAAAGGCGTCCACTTCCTGCAACAAATGACGATACTGCGGGGACTGCTGCATCGTTTTAGGATCGCCCTGCATATGCATCAGGCAGACCGGCAGCCCCGTCTCTGCCGCCGCTTCCAGCGCGCCGGGTTTCTGCAGGGAGCGGATATCGTTAATGATATGCGCGCCAGCCTTTGCGGCTTCCCGGATAACCTCCGGGCTGGAGGTATCCACAGAGATCCATACCTCAAAGCGCTGCGAGATAGCTTCCACAACGGGGATAACGCGCGCCAGCTCCTGTTCAACGCTGACCTCATCCGCTCCAGGACGCGTAGATTCGCCGCCGATATCAATGATGGTCGCGCCAGCGTTAATCATGCCGTTAGCGTGCGTCAGGGCCTGCACTAAATCGTTATGCTTGCCGCCGTCCGAAAAAGAGTCCGGCGTCACGTTCAGAATGCCCATAACGTGAGGATGAGTCATATCGAGCACGGAATCTCGGGCGTGAAGCTTCATGGCGGCGGTTCTCCTTCAGTGTGGTGAGATAATCATAAAAAAAAACCCCGGTCATCGCCGGGGTTTGTTGTTGCTCGGTCACGCTTACATGGTGTTACCAGGGTTTGGCGTACGCGGTTCGTCGACCGGACGCGGCGCCTTAGGCGTACCGTTGTCAGAGCTGCTGCTGCCCGGATCTTCCCAACCGGCTGGCGGACGCACTTCGCGGCGAGCCATCAGGTCGTCGATCTGAGGCGCATCAATGGTTTCATACTTCATCAGCGCGTCTTTCATCGCGTGAAGGATGTCCATATTCTCGTTCAGGATACGGCGGGCACGCTGATAGTTGCCTTCGATCAGCGCTTTCACTTCCTGATCGATAATGCGTGCCGTTTCATCAGACATATGCTTCGCTTTCGCGACGGAACGTCCCAGGAACACTTCGCCCTCTTCTTCCGCATAAAGCAGCGGACCCAGCTTCTCGGAGAAGCCCCATTGCGTAACCATGTTACGTGCAATGGAGGTCGCTACTTTGATGTCGTTAGACGCGCCGGTAGACACATGCTCTACACCATAGATGATCTCTTCCGCCAGGCGGCCGCCGTAAAGCGTGGAGATCTGGCTTTCCAGCTTCTGACGGCTGGCGCTGATAGCATCGCCTTCCGGCAGGAAGAAGGTCACGCCCAGCGCACGGCCACGTGGAATAATCGTGACTTTGTGTACCGGATCGTGTTCTGGCACCAGACGGCCGATAATGGCATGGCCCGCTTCGTGATAAGCGGTAGATTCTTTCTGCGCTTCCGTCATCACCATGGAGCGACGTTCCGCACCCATCATGATTTTGTCTTTCGCTTTCTCGAACTCAACCATTGAAACCACGCGCTTGTTGCCGCGGGCGGCAAACAGAGCGGCTTCGTTCACCAGGTTCGCCAGATCGGCACCGGAGAAGCCCGGCGTACCGCGTGCGATAACCAGCGCATCAATGTCGGTAGCCAGCGGCACGCGACGCATATGCACTTTCAGGATCTGCTCACGGCCACGCACGTCTGGCAGACCGACCACAACCTGACGGTCGAAACGGCCCGGACGCAGCAGCGCAGGGTCAAGCACGTCAGGACGGTTAGTTGCCGCGATGACGATAATGCCTTCGTTGCCTTCAAAGCCGTCCATCTCAACCAGCATCTGGTTCAGCGTTTGCTCACGTTCATCGTGACCACCGCCCAGACCCGCGCCGCGCTGACGACCTACCGCATCGATCTCATCGATAAAGATGATGCACGGCGCCGCCTTCTTGGCTTGTTCAAACATATCGCGTACGCGGGATGCGCCCACGCCGACAAACATTTCAACGAAGTCAGAACCGGAGATAGTAAAGAAAGGCACTTTCGCTTCACCCGCGATGGCTTTCGCCAGCAGGGTTTTACCGGTACCCGGAGGACCGACCATCAGCACGCCTTTTGGAATTTTACCGCCCAGCTTCTGGAAACGGCTCGGCTCGCGCAGGTATTCCACCAGCTCGGCGACTTCCTCTTTCGCTTCGTCACAGCCTGCAACGTCCGAAAACGTCGTCTTGATCTGATCTTCCGTCAGCATACGGGCTTTGCTTTTGCCGAAGGACATCGCGCCCTTGCCGCCGCCGCCCTGCATCTGACGCATAAAGAAAATCCACACGCCGATCAATAGCAGCATCGGGAACCATGAAATGAAGATGGAAGCCAGCAGGCTTGGCTCTTCAGGCGGTTCGCCTACCACTTTGACATTTTTGGTCAACAGGTTATCGAGCAACTTAGGATCGTTGACGGGGATGTAGGTGGTGTATTTGTTGCTGTCTTTTTTGACAACGTTGATTTCACGCCCGTTAATACGTGCCTCGCGGACCTGATCCTGGTTCACTTCCGACAGGAAGGTTGAGTAATCAACCCTACGGCCATTTGACTCGCTGGGCCCAAAGCTCTGGAAGACCGACATCAGCACGACTGCGATGACTAGCCAGAGAATCAGGTTTTTCGCCATGTCACTCAAGGGATTAACCTCTTATTACAACTGTGTTAACAGACAGCGTAGGGTACTATAGTTTGCGCCCTGTCGCTACAATGTACACTTCACGTGAACGAGAACGTGAAGCGTCCGGCTTACGAATTTTCACTTTCGTAAACAGGGAGCGAATTTCCCGGAGGTAATCTTCAAAGCCATCTCCCTGAAACACCTTCACTAAAAAACTGCCGCCGGGTGCCAGAACGTCCCGGCACATCTCCAGCGCAAGCTCAACCAGATACATTGACCTTGGAATATCTACCGCCGGCGTTCCCGTCATGTTGGGCGCCATATCGGACATTACTACCTGCACTTTGGTATCGCCAACGCGATCCATAAGCGCTTTCAGCACCAGTTCATCACGAAAATCGCCCTGAAGGAAATCGACGCCGACGATAGGATCCATCGGCAGGATATCACAGGCAATCACGCGACCTTTTGATCCAATTTGCGTCACCACATACTGAGACCATCCGCCTGGCGCCGCACCGAGATCGACAACCGTCATCCCCGGCTTAAACAGCTTGTCACCCTGCTGTATTTCATCAAGTTTAAACCAGGCGCGCGAACGCAGCCCTTTTTTCTGCGCCTGCAGCACATATTTATCGCTAAAGTGTTCCTGTAGCCAGCGGCTGGAACTGGCCGAACGCTTTTTACCAGTCATACAATTTCCAACTATGATTCAACGTATGCGATAAATAAACCGCACAAATCAGCATGCCGATTTGGTGATATACCCGAGATGGCGGTAGAATGACCCGTTTTCAATCCCAATGTAAGTAAAAAATACGATGAATCTGAGTACCAAACAAAAACAGCACCTGAAAGGACTGGCCCATCCGCTGAAGCCTGTCGTGATGTTAGGCAACAACGGTCTGACCGAAGGGGTGCTGGCCGAAATCGAACAGGCACTGGAGCACCATGAGCTCATCAAGGTAAAAATCGCGACGGAAGACCGTGAGACAAAAACCCTGGTGGTAGAGGCTATCGTGCGCGAAACCAAAGCCGCAAACGTGCAGGTTATCGGCAAGACGCTGGTGCTGTACCGTCCGACGAAGGAACGTAAAATCGCTCTTCCTCGCTAAAAGCTAGCCGCAGAAGAAAGTGACACGCTCGTGATGTCAGGAAAAGGCCGCAAAGCGGCCTTTTTCTTTTCTTTACACTATGTCTGAAAAATAGCTTAAGAGTAAATCAGATATACTCTATTTTCAGAATTTCATACTCAACGTCGCCGCCCGGCGTTTTGATGATGGCCACATCATCCACTTCTTTGCCGATCAAACCGCGCGCCATCGGCGAGTTAACAGAAATCAGATTTTGTTTAAAGTCCGCTTCGTCATCGCCCACGATACGGTAGGTCGACTCCTCATCCGTGTCCACGTTCAATACGGTAACGGTAGCACCAAAGATCACGCGACCATTCGCATTCATTTTAGTGACGTCAATCACCTGAGCGTTGGACAGCTTGGCTTCGATTTCCTGAATACGACCTTCACAGAAGCCCTGCTCTTCGCGTGCGGCGTGGTACTCTGCATTTTCTTTCAGGTCGCCATGCTCGCGTGCTTCCGCGATAGAAGCAATAATTCTGGGGCGTTTAACGGTTTTCAGCTCTTCAAGCTCTTCGCGCAGTCTCTCGGCGCCCCTTAGCGTCATCGGAATCTGATTCATCTCAATACCTCGTCAACTGATCCTGTGCAAAATTTTCGTCATCCTGACAGGTAAGTGCAGAAAAAGCGTTCTGCGGCGCTTGCCACTGATTTACAAACGAAAGAAACCTGGCCCGGAGGAAACCCAGGGCCTGGTGGTTTTGCATTTTGATACGTATTTTACCCCAGAGTTCCCTATGGGTCATCGTTTACTTTCCACCATGATGCACCGTAGTATGGCAACATCACCTGCCAGTAAACGCGAGATTATGCGATTTTCACGAATTGTTACCGGCTTAGCTTGCGCATTTATGCTGAATGCCAACGCGGCCACGGTCGAAGACTATATGCAGTATCTGCCCGATGGCGCGAATCTGGCGCTGATTGTGCAAAAAGTCGGCGCGGATACGCCTTCTATTGATTATCACAGCAAGCAGATGGCGCTGCCCGCCAGTACGATGAAAGTCATTACCGCGCTGGCCGCCCTGCTCCAGCTTGGGCCGGAATACCGTTTTCATACGCAGCTGGAAAGTAAAGGCTCCATCAGCAACGGGACGCTAAAAGGCGACCTTGTGGCGCGATTCGGCGGCGATCCGACGTTAACGCGTCAGGATCTGCGCAATATGGTTGCCGTCTTAAAAAAGCAGGGCGTCGACCATATTCAGGGTAACCTGGTGATCGACACCTCGGTGTTCGCCAGCCATGATAAAGCGCCGGGCTGGCCGTGGAACGATATGACGCAGTGCTTCAGCGCGCCGCCCGCGGCCGCTATCGTGGATCGTAACTGTTTCTTTCTCCGTTTCGCTCTACAGCGCGCAGACGCCGGGCGAAAAAGCCTTTATTCGCGTGGCTTCGTTCTATCCGGTCAATATGTTCAGCCAGGTACGCACGCTGGCGCGCGGTTCGTCGGA
The DNA here is from genome assembly GCF_054057575.1 of Erwinia sp. TECH1. Lineage (NCBI taxonomy): Bacteria > Pseudomonadati > Pseudomonadota > Gammaproteobacteria > Enterobacterales > Erwiniaceae > Erwinia > Erwinia sp. TECH1. Next base: position 4,229,108 of record NZ_JBSRZK010000001.1, read on the forward strand.
AGCGCAATATTGTGAGCTGGACGTGGTGCCTGGCGAGCTGAACCGCTTTACGCTGACCGGCTGCATGAGCCAGCGCGCTGAACCTCTGCCGCTGGCCTTTGCTATTCAGGATGGTGCCAGCTACGCCGGTGCGATCCTGAAAGGAGAACTGCAACAGGCCGGTATCGACTATTCCGGGCATCTGGTGCGGCAGACGCTGGCGACGCCGCCGACCACCGTACTGGCTGAGACGCAGTCCGCGCCGCTGCACGATCTGCTGAAGATTATGCTGAAGAAGTCGGACAACATGATTGCCGATACGGTGTTCCGCACCATTGGTCATGAGCGTTTTGGCGTTCCCGGCACGTGGCGAGCCGGTTCTGATGCTATCCGTCAGATCCTGCGGCAAAAAGCCAATATCGATATGGGCAACAGCATTCAGGTGGATGGTTCCGGCCTGTCACGTCACGACCTGATTTCGCCCGATACCATGATGCAGGTGCTGCAATACATTGCGCAAAACGATCAGCAGCTGAACTATATTTCTATGCTGCCGCTGGCAGGCTACGACGGTACGCTGCGCTATCGCGGCGGTCTGCATGAGGCGGGCGTGGACGGCAAAGTCTCGGCGAAAACGGGATCGTTACAGGGCGTGTATAACCTGGCGGGCTTTATTACCACCGCCAGCGGTAAGCGGGTCGCCTTTGTGCAATATCTTTCGGGCTATGCGGTGCCGCCGCAGAATTTCAAGCAGCGTCGCATTCCGCTGGTTCGCTTTGAAAGCCGCCTTTATAAAGATATTTATCAGAATTACTAAGATTAAGGGCGGGATTATCTCCCGCCCTTTTTATCAAAAATGCGTATTCAGACTCATATAATAAGTCCTGCCTGACTCGTTAAAGGTATTGGCGCCTGCGCCATACATATAGGCGCCGGTCGTCGAATTACCCGTAGTTTGCGCATTGCCCTCGCGGAAATGACGCTTATCGAACAGGTTATCGATACCGACGGTCACGCTGGCGTACTTATTCACATCATAGGTGCCGCTAAGTCCCAAAATGGAATACGGGCTGACCGTGGATTTTTCTGTTCCGCTTACCGCTTCTCCCTTGTAGTTATACTTCTTCGGCGTCTGCCGACCGTACCAGGTAAAGGTGGTTTGCAGCGACAGATCCTGCGTCGCCTGCCAGGAGAGCGTCGAATTCAGCGTATATTCCGGGATAACAGACAGGCGATCGCCCGTGGTTTTGTTTTTGCTTTGCAGCATATAGGTCAGGTTATTGTTCCAGCTGATGGCTTCCGTCACCGGCAGGTTCACCGTTCCTTCCAGCCCTTCCACCACGGCTTTTGGCACGTTTTCCCATTTGTAAATGTCGGTGCTGCCGGTAGAGCCTGTCGGCACGTAACCCGATTCGATCTTGTCGCGGTAGTCGTTGCGGAACCAGGTCAAACCGGCCTGATAGCCCTCATGCTTATACTCCACGCCCACTTCTTTATTGATGCTGGTTTCGGCTTTAAGGTCGTCGTTACCCATCAGGTAGCAGGCGCCAGCGCTGTCGGCACAGCCCTGACCACGGCTGTAAAGCACGTAGTTCGGGTTGGTTTGGTAGAGGCTCGGCGCTTTATAGGCTCTGGCGATCCCCAGCTTCAGCGTAAAGTCGTCCGCCAGGATCTGCGAAAGATTCAGCGACGGGCTCCAGTTATTGCCGACGATGCTGTGATGATCGAAGCGCAGCCCCGGCACCAGCGTGGTGCTGTCGGTCAGTTCCATATTGTCTTCCGCAAACAGCGAGAAAATTTCTGCCGAGGAGTAAGGGCTGCGGTTGCTGCTGCTGATGCCGTCGATAGCGCCGCCAGAGAGCGCCTGAGTATTAGAGGCGCCATCCTTCATATGCTGCTGGTTCCATTCGGCGCCAAACGTCGCGGTCTGGTTAACCAGAAACTCAAAGGGCACGCTGACTTCGCTGTGCAGCAGCACGTCGTTGAGCTCGATAGTGGAGAACCCGCTGTCTGAGAAGATCCCTTCCGTACCGCCTGCCAGTCCTTCGTTCATCCGCGAGTTGCGCGTATTCTCATACTGAGCATAGCTGCGCGTGCTGACGCCATTATCCCAGACGCCGGTCCAGGTGACCGCATAGTCCTGACGATAAAGGCGGTTGGTTTCGTCGCCGTATTTGCTCTGCACCAGCGCGCTGGTATTGGTGTTTTGGGTATCGCCTGCATAGAGATTACCCTGACGGCTGTAGCCCGCGCTGAACTCCAGGTTCTGATTGGTCGCAAACTCCCAGCGCAGCTTACCGTGTATATCTTTATTCACCACGCCTTCGCGTCCCGCCGGAACGGTATCGGCATAGGTGCCGGTGCGCAGCGACTGATGACCTTCGTTAATAAACTGCGCGTCCGCCTGCGTCTTGCTCAGGTTGCCCCACAGCGAGAAGCTGACATCATCGCCCATCGGGCCGCTCAAAGAGAAGTTAGAGCGTTTGGTGGAGCCTTCGGATTTATGCTCCGGCATATTCAGGTAGGTGTTCCAGCTGCCGTGCCACTCGTTGCCGGTCTGTTTGGTGATGATATTCACCACGCCGCCCGCCGCGCCGTTGCCATAGCGTGCCGCCGCCGGGCCGCGGATCACTTCGATATGGTCAACCATTTCCGGCGGCACCCAGTTGGTATCGCCACGCGTGTCGCGTTCGCCGCGCCAGCCCAGACGTACCGAGTTGCGGCTGGCGACCGGCATTCCGTCGATCAGGATCAGCGTATTTTCTGGCCCCATACCGCGAATGTCGATCTGACGATTATTGCCGCGCTGGCCGCTGGTGGAGTTGCCGGTAAGGTTAACGCCCGGCATGGTACGGATGATTTCAGAAAGATCGCGTGAAGGCGGACGTTTTTTGATTTCGTCGGCGGTGATGGTGGATACGCCCGGCGCCTGCAAGTTCTGCTGCTCCGCCGTGACCATCAGGGTGCCGCCTTCCGCATCGACATGTTCGCCGGAGGCCGCCGCCGCGGGCGCCTCTGCTTCAGCGTTAGTTTGGGTGCTATCGTCCGCCGTTGCGCCTGCCATTGCGCCCAGGCCAAGCAAAATTGCCAGTGAGAGTCTTGATAATGTGTTCAACGTTCTCATTCCCTGTAGATCCGCCTCCGCCAGTCTCTACAGAGGCAAGTAGATAAATAAACAGGCGTTGCTGTCCGCCCACGCCTGGTTTGCGGTACGCACGGGCGTCTCTGACCAGGCGGCCATACATTATTTCAAATGCAAACAATTATCAATTCGATTGTTTGTCGTATTCTTATTAGCGTGATGATTTTGTGAGCAGGCAGGAAAACGCAGCGGAGAGCGGATGCCTTCGCGGACGCGAAGGCATGAAAAACTATTTGCCGGAAAACAGCTGTTCCAGGCGGGTCAGGACATTGTTGGCGCTGTAGTAGTCCAGCCGGAAGCTGTCTTCGCCCAGCGCATAAACCTGCTTGTTTTTTACCGCCGGGGAGTTGGCGACCAGCGGCTCGGCCAGCAGCGCCGCCTGCTCTTTATCACCTGCGGCAAACATCAGCACGGACCGCCCCGTCAGGCCGGTGACCAGATTTTCTCCGCTTATGGGAATAATATCCCGACGCTTAAGGCGCTGGCTGGCCTGACGTACCACGGCCGTCGGCTCAGCCAGGGTAAAGCCCAGCGATCCCAGTAGTTTTCCCTGGGCAGATTCCGGCGTCCAGAGATTGACCAGATGGATATGAGGATTATAAACCAGCGCGGAAACGGGCTGCGGCGGCAGTTGCAGCTTCGCTTTGACCTCTTTCTCCCGCTGCGCGTAGCGTTGAATCGATGCCTCCGCCTCGGTTTCTTTACCTGTGGCCTGCGCCAGCACGCGCTCTACTTCCTGCCAGCTTTTATCGTCGTAGTTAACGACCAGCGTCGGCGCCAGCGCGGCCAGACGATCGTAAAACGGCAGCGCGGAGTCGTTTCCCGTCGCGCTGACGATAATCAGATCCGGATTTTCTGCGGCAATCGCTTCAAGGTTAGGTTCGCCGCTGTAAAGGCGCTTAACGCCCTTCGCCGCCGCCACGTTCCCCCACTGACGGAAAAATCCCTGGCCGTCGGCGATACGATGGCCTGGCATGGTGGCACCGCTGGCGATAACCGGCGCGTCTATCGCCAGCAGCGAGCCGGTCAGCGTCACGCTGGTAGAGACAATCCGTTCAGGCTGCTTCTTTAGCACCATTTCGCCCTTAACGCTGGTGATATGCCGTGGCCAGCCTTCTTCGGCACGCGCTGCACCGCTCGACAGCAGCGAGAGAGCAAAAATTATCAGGGGAAACATTTGGATGGGAGTGCGCATGGATCAACTCATTCAGACGGGGCAAAGCGCGGGGCTTCGCGAAGGATCGGATAGAGCAGATGATAATGATTATCTTTATTAGCGGGAAGAAATAATTACTGCTGCGAAGGTCAACGCTCATGAAGCTGGGTTCCTGCTCAGTGAGGCTGCCATCGGTACTCCGTGCGGTTCCCATAACAGAAAGGGCGCCGATTGGCGCCCTTCAGGGATTAACGCTGGTAGATGATTTCGACGCCTTCGTCGTCTTCGTCATCCCAGTCGTCGTCCCAGTCATCGTCTTCTTCTACCGCCGTTTCAGCTTCTTCCAGCTGCTGGCGATGATAGTCGTCCCACATGAACTCCACTTTTTCCGGCTGCTTCTCTTCCACTTCCGCCTCTTTTGGATTGGCGTTCAGGAAGGACATCACGTCCCAGCAAAGCGGCGTTACGCCAACGCGGTTGGCGGCAGAAATCAGATAGTATTTATCCGTCCAGCCCAGCGCATCGGCAATGGCTTTCGCACGGGATTCCGCTTCTTCCTGATCCAGCAGGTCGACCTTGTTGAAAACCAGCCAGCGAGGCTTATTAAAAAGCTTCTCGCTGTATTTTTCCAGCTCGCCCAGAATGATGCGGGCGTTTTCTACCGGATCGGTTTCATCAATTGGCGCCAGGTCGATGGTGTGCAGCAGCACGCGGCAGCGCTCAAGGTGCTTAAGGAAACGAATACCCAGACCTGCGCCGTCAGAAGCGCCTTCAATCAGGCCCGGAATGTCGGCGATCACAAAGCTCTGCTCGCTGTCCATACGCACTACGCCCAGGCTAGGTACCAGGGTGGTAAACGGATAGTCGGCTACTTTAGGCTTCGCGGCGGAAACGGCGCGGATAAAGGTGGATTTACCCGCGTTCGGCAGGCCCAGCATTCCGACGTCGGCCAGCAGCATCAGCTCCAGCTGCAGATCGCGCTTCTCGCCCGGCGTTCCCATCGTTTTCTGACGAGGCGTACGGTTAACGGAAGATTTAAAGCGGGTGTTGCCCAGGCCGTGCCAGCCGCCTTTTGCGACCATTTGCAGCTGACCGTGCTTCATCATATCGCCCAGCGTTTCGCCAGTGCCCTGATCGATGATACGGGTGCCGACCGGCACTTTAATAATAATGTCTTTACCGCGTTTACCGGTGCAGTCACGGCTCTGGCCGTTCTGCCCGCGCTCGGCACGGAAAGATTTTTCAAAGCGATAATCGATAAGGGTGTTCAGGTTCTCGTCGGCCTGCATATAGACGTCGCCGCCATCACCACCATCGCCGCCGTCCGGGCCGCCTCTGGGAATATATTTCTCACGACGGAAACTGACGCAGCCATTGCCGCCATCACCCGCAGCAACGAGGATCGTCGCTTCATCAACAAACTTCATGTTACTTCTCCGTAAATCATTTGCCCGCTGCTGGCAGGATGATCCGTCGTGGCTCGCAGGCCTTATGACGGCTGTCCGGGGGCGCAGCCCTCGCGTCATTTCCAGACAGGGGATCCGCCTTAAGACATCATGCAGCTGAATACAAAGTGTACAGCAAAGGGTTTTACTGGCAACCTGATTGGCGCGCCAGATGCAGAATGTAAAAAGCCCCGCAATCATAGCGGGGCTTTTTGATTCGCTGCTGAAAGCGGTATCAGGTACCGCCTTCAGGCACGAAAACCTTACTCAGCAACGATGCTGATGTATTTACGGTTGTTCGGGCCTTTCACTTCAAACAGGACCTTGCCGTTTGCCGTAGCAAACAGGGTGTGGTCACGGCCGCAGCCTACGTTGGTGCCCGCGTGGAATTTGGTGCCACGCTGACGAACGATGATGCTACCTGCCAGAACGCTTTCGCCACCGAAACGCTTAACGCCCAGGCGTTTTGCGTTGGAATCGCGGCCATTTCGAGTGGAACCGCCAGCCTTTTTATGTGCCATTTGTCAGATCTCCTCTTAGGCGCTGATGCCAGTGATCTTCACATCAGTGAACCACTGACGGTGACCCTGCTGCTTACGGTAGTGTTTACGACGACGAAACTTAACAATCTTAATTTTGTCGCCACGACCGTGAGCAATAATTTCTGCTTTGATCACGCCGCCTGAAACTAAAGGTGCGCCGATCGTTACTTCTTCGCCGTTGGCAATCATCAGAACCTGGTCGAATTCAATCGTTTCGCCGGTTGCGATGTCCAGCTTTTCCAGGCGAACGGTCTGACCTTCGCTCACTCGGTGTTGTTTACCACCACTTTGGAAAACCGCGTACATATAAACTCCGCTCTCGCGCTTGCCGTCTTGAGTTCAGGCTGCGCTATAAATATTCACAATAGGGCGCGAATTCTACGCAACTTCGCACGCGATGACAAGTGCCAGGTAGCGGGTATTGCAGAAAAAAAACGCAAAGCACAGCCAAATGTTTCACAGTCGCCATTTTCAAGTACAATCTGTTATACATTACATGCCGCAGGCACGGGTAAAGACGCTTATCATAGCCGCAAAGTGGGCAATAGCTGAAAAGACTGATGAACTTAGAACAGATAAACGAACTCACCGCGCAGGACATGGCGGACGTCAATGCAACCATACTCGAGCAGTTGAATTCTGAGGTTTCCCTCATCAATCAGCTGGGTTACTACATCATCAGCGGTGGAGGCAAACGCATCCGCCCAACGATCGCCGTTTTGGCCGCGCGCGCGCTGAATTACTCCGGTAAACAACATGTTACCGTAGCAGCCCTGATAGAATTCATTCACACTGCCACCCTTCTGCACGATGACGTGGTGGACGAATCGGATATGCGCCGCGGCAAAGCCACCGCCAACGCTGCTTTCGGCAATGCGGCCAGCGTGCTGGTCGGCGATTTTATCTACACGCGCGCTTTTCAGATGATGACCAGCATTGGTTCGCTGCGCGTGCTGGAGCTGATGTCGGAAGCGGTTAACGTGATAGCGGAAGGCGAAGTGCTGCAGCTGATGAACTGTAACGATCCCGATATTACCGAAGAGAGCTATATGCGGGTGATCTACAGTAAAACTGCTCGCCTGTTTGAAGCCGCCGCCCAATCTTCCGCTATCCTGGCCGAGGCCACGCCGGAGCAGGAAAAGGCGTTGCAGGATTATGGCCGCTATATCGGCACCGCTTTCCAGCTTATCGACGATCTTCTTGATTACAGCGCCGACGGTAAAACGCTGGGTAAAAACGTTGGTGACGACCTTAGCGAAGGCAAACCAACCTTACCGCTGCTGCACGCCATGCGTAACGGCACGCCGGAGCAGGCAGCGATGATCCGCAGCGCGATTGAGCAAGGTAACGGTCGCCATCTGCTGGAACCCGTACTGGAAACCATGCAACAGTGCGGCTCGCTGGCCTGGACACGGGAATCGGCAGAACGCGAAGCAGACAAGGCCATCGCCTGTCTGAATGCCCTACCGGAATCGCCGTGGCGCAGCGCGCTGGAAGCGCTGGCGCATATGTCGGTGCAGCGCGAATTTTAATCCCTGAGCGCGGTCAGCCGCGCTTTTTCCCTTCTGTACAACGCCTCCTGGATCCCTTTTTGTAATGTAATGCATCACGCTGTTACGTAACTTTTGCGCATTACGCCTCAAAAACAAAACGCTGCTTAAATTTTATTGGAAATATCTTAGCGATTATTGTTATAAATCTGACTGCGATATTTAAAGGCTAACGCCTTAAATATTCACATCATGTTCGCAATCCCTGCCGTAGAGACGGCAATGTTGCGTCCTGATGTTTCCAGAAATAGCGATGCGTCCATGGAGGAAAAAGCAGATGCTAGAGAAGAAAGCGGACTGGCATAACGCGGATATTATTGCAGGTCTGAAAAAGAAAGGCACCACGCTGGCCGAGGTATCACGAGAGGCCGGATTAAGCTCGTCCACGCTTGCTAACGCGCTGTTCAGGCCGTGGCCTAAAGGCGAATGGATTATCGCCAATGCCCTGAACATCCATCCGGCCGAGATCTGGCCCAGCCGCTATTACGATCCTGTCACCCATGCCCTGCTCGACCGTAAAAAGCTTATTCGCTCATAAAGAAAAGGCGGTAGATTTCTACCGCCCCGTTGCCAGTCAGCTTCAAACGGCGTTATTCGTCGCCGCTTACGCGCTCGATATTAGCGCCTAACGCTTTCAGCTTGTCTTCGATGTGCTCATAACCGCGATCGATATGGTAAATACGATCCACAATCGTGGTGCCTTCCGCGATGCAGCCAGCCAGCACCAGGCTTGCGGAAGCGCGCAGATCGGTGGCCATGACCTGAGCGCCGGACAGTTTCTCCACGCCGTGGCAGATCGCCGTATTGCTTTCAATTTCCGCATGCGCGCCCATACGGATCAGCTCCGGTATGTGCATAAAGCGGTTTTCGAAGATGGTTTCGGTGATCACGCCCGTGCCTTCCGCCACCAGATTCAGCAGACTGAACTGCGCCTGCATATCGGTTGGGAAGCCAGGATGCGGCGCGGTGCGGAAGTTGACCGCTTTTGGCCGCTTGCCGTGCATATCCAGACTGATCCAGTCCTCGCCGGTTTCAATATCTGCTCCCGCTTCACGCAGCTTGGCCAGCACCGCGTCCAGCGTAGCCGGCTGCGTGTCGCGGCAGACAACTTTACCGCCGGAAATCGCGGCGGCGATCAGGAAGGTGCCGGTTTCAATACGATCCGGCAATACGCGATAAACGCCGCCGCCCAGGCGCTCAACGCCTTCGATAGTAATGCGATCGCTGCCGGCACCGGTGATTTTCGCGCCCAGCGTATTCAGGAAGTTCGCCGTATCGACGATTTCCGGCTCGCGGGCGGCGTTTTCAATCACGGTGGTGCCGGTAGCCAGCGTGGCGGCGCTCATGATGGTGACGGTTGCGCCTACGCTGACCTTATCCATCACGATGTGCGCGCCTTTCAGGCGGCCGTCGACGGACGCTTTAACATAGCCTTCTTCCAGCTTGATCTCGGCACCCAGCTGCTCAAGGCCGGTAATGTGCAGATCGACAGGACGCGCGCCGATAGCGCAGCCGCCAGGCAGAGAAACCTGCCCCTGACCGAAACGCGCCACCAGCGGGCCAAGCGCCCAAATCGAAGCGCGCATGGTCTTTACCAAATCGTAAGGCGCGCAAAAAATATTGACGTTGCTGGCATCCAGGTGCACCGAGCCGTTACGCTCCGCTTTTACGCCCAGCTGGCTCAACAGCTTCATGGTAGTATCGATGTCCTTAAGCTTCGGGACATTCTGAATTTCTACGGGATCGGACGCCAGCAGAGCAGCGAAAAGAATCGGCAGCGCAGCGTTTTTAGCACCGGAAATGGTCACTTCCCCGCTTAAACGGGTCGGGCCCTGCACACGAAATTTATCCATTAAACCTGCTCTCAATTAATCAGCAATAGAGTACGGCCGCTTCACCGCCCGAAGCGATGAAGACGGCGACTTAAAAACCGTTCAGCTTACGGTCACGTGCCCATTCTTCCGGCGTATAGGTTTTGATGGACAGCGCGTGAATACGGTTGTCGGCAAGATAGGCCGCCAGCGGCGCGTAAATCGCCTGCTGCTTTTTCACGCGGCTCAGTTCACCAAACATCTCGCCTACGGCGATCACCTGAAAGTGGCTGCCGTCGCCGGTTACAATGGCTTCCTGCAGCGGCAGCGCGGCCATCAGCACGGATTGGATTTCACTAGTTTCCATGGGATTTTCTAAATTCGGTTGAGGATAAACAGGCCTACATAGTAGTGGAAAGCGGAGCTATCTTAAACAGGCAAAAAAGCCTCCGCGTGTGCAGAGGCTTTTTCATCAGGAACGGGCGCGGGCCGTCAGCGTTCGGCGGTAATAAACTGCTGCAGATTATACAGCGCGATCAGCGAACGCAGTTTGTCGGTAATCCCGGTAAATCCCGGCGCTTTCCCCTGCCCCAGCGCGATCTGACGCAGGTGCACCAGCAGCGCCAGCCCGGCTGAATCGACTCTGTCCAGCGCGGAGACATCAATGGTATCAATCTGTTTCATGACCGTTTCGCGCTGCTGCCACAGTGCGGCCAGCGTTTCCCGCTCCAGCTCGCCCGCCAGATGCAGGCGGTTGCCCTCGATGCGCCAGTTAAGCTGATCCATTACTGCTGCTTGTCCAGCGTAATCGGCTGGCTGGCCGCGTTTTTCAGCACGTCAGTCAGGCCGTCGACGCCTTTCTGACGCAGAATGCCCGCCCACTCGTTCTGCTTGGTGGAGATCATGCTGACGCCTTCCGCGATCATATCGTAGGCCTGCCAGTCGCCGGTGCGGCTGTTCTTACGCCACTGGAAGTCCAGGCGAACCGGCGGGCGGCCGTTAGGATCGATGATGGAGACGCGGATGGCAATAATATTGGCATCGCCATAGGGCTGCTCAGGTGCGATCTGGTAAGTCTGACCGTGGTAGAGCGCCAGCGCCTGGCCGTAAGCCTGAGCAAGATAGTCGCTAAAGGCTTTGAAATAGGCTTCGCGCTGGGCAGGCGTCGCTTCTTTGTAGTAACGTCCCAGCACTAACGCGCCGGCATATTTAATCTGCACATAGGGCAGCAGCTCTTCACGCACGATTTGGCGCAGGTAGTTGGGATCCTGCTTGATTTTAGGCTGCTCGTTTTTAAGACGGGTAAAGGTTTTCTCCGCCGCCTCGTTCATCAGCTTGTAAGGGTTGGTTTGGTCGGCGGCAGCGTTAGCCGCGACCGGGGCGATGATTAACATGGCCACCATCAGGAAACGTTTAAACATTACTGCTCCTCTTAAGGGTTAGTCGCTGCGGCCGGGGCAGGCTCGCCGCCGTTCTCCGGCGCCGCGTTTTTACTCTCGTTACCGTTGCCGCTCTTATACAGGAACTGGCCTATCAGATCTTCCAGCACCATTGCCGACTTGGTGTCCTGAATGGTGCTGCCATCCTTAAGCATAGCCGTTCCCATCTCCGGATCGTCAAAACCGACGTTGAGCGCCAGATACTGTTCGCCCAGCAGGCCAGAGGTTCTGACCGCCAGCGAGCTGGTATCCGGCAGCTGATTATATTTGTCTTCGATATCCATCGAGACGCGCGGCAGATAGGTTTTCTCATCCAGGCCGATATCCGTCACGCGGCCAATCACCACGCCGCCGATTTTCACCGGCGAACCGCTTTTCAGCCCGCCGATATTGTCAAAGGTAGCGTAGAGCCGCCAGGTGGGTTCGCTGCCCAGGGATTTCAGATCCGCCACGCGCAGGCAGAGAAACAGCGCCGCGCAAAGCGCCAGCAGTAAAAAGACCCCTACCCAAATTTCGCTTTTTTTCGTTTGCATCGAATCAGTTCCCAAACATCAGTGCTGTCAGCACAAAATCCAAACCGAGCACAGCCAGAGAAGCATGTACTACAGTACGCGTCGTCGCCCGGCTAATGCCTTCAGAAGTCGGCACGGCATCGTAGCCGTTAAACAGGGCAATCCAGGTGACGGTAAAGGCGAAAACGGCGCTTTTGATCACGCAGTTGACGATATCGGTACGGATATCCACGGCGTTTTGCATCGCCGACCAGAAAAAGCCGCCGTCGATGCCTTTCCAGCTGACGCCCACGATAGCGCCGCCCAGTATACCTACCGCGACGAAAATTAGCGTCAGCAGCGGCATACTGATAAAACCGGCCCAGAAGCGAGGAGAGATAATCCTGCGCAGCGGATCGACCGCCATCATCTCCATGCTGGAGAGCTGCTCGGTCGCCTTCATCAGACCGATTTCCGCCGTAAGCGCCGAGCCTGCCCTGCCGGCAAACAGCAGCGCCGTGACGACCGGCCCCAGTTCGCGCAGCAGCGACAGCGCCACCAGCATCCCCAGGCTGCTGTCGGCCCCGTAGGTATTCAGCACCAGGTAGCCCTGCAAACCCAGCACCATGCCGATAAACAGGCCGGAAACCACGATAATCAGCAGCGACAGCACGCCAATGCTGTACAGCTGCTTGATCACCAGCGGCGCATGTTTGCGGAAGCGGGGAATGCCTATCAGCGCGTGAAAAAGCATCAGCCCGGCGCGGCCAAACGAGGCGCAAATATTGATCCCCTGACGTCCGACGGACGCCAGTGCACGTAGTAACATCAGATTAACTCCCTGAGCCGGTTAGATCCTGCAGATAGTCGCCTGCGGGAAAACGAAAAGGAACCGGGCCGTCGGCGATGCCGTCGATAAACTGGCGAACCCGGGCATCTTCATTTTCATGCAGCGCGCTGGCCGTTCCCTGAGCGATAACTTTCTGTCCGGCGATAATGTAGGCGTAGTCGGCAATGCTCAGCACTTCCGGCACGTCGTGTGAAACCACAATGCAGGTCATGCCCAGCGAGTGGTTCAGCTCGTCAATCAGCTTGACCAGCACGCCCATGGTGATCGGGTCCTGCCCGACGAAAGGTTCGTCGAACATAATCAGATCCGGCTCCAGCGCGATAGCTCTGGCCAGCGCCGCGCGCCGCGCCATGCCGCCGGACAGCTCGGAAGGCTTTAGCTGAGCCGCGCCGCGCAGGCCGACGGCTTCCAGCTTCATCATCACCGTGCTGTGCAGCAGCGCGGGCGGCAGCTGCGTATGTTCGCGCAGCGGCCAGGCGACGTTGTCAAACACCGTCAGATCGGTAAACAACGCGCCGGACTGAAATAACATGCTCATTTTTTTACGCGCTTCGTAGAGACGCGAGCGCGAAAGCGCGGGGATATTTTCCCCGTTAAACCAGATTTCGCCGGCATCGGGACGCAGCTGACCGCCGATCAGACGCAGCAGCGTGGTTTTACCAATGCCTGAAGGGCCCATAATGGCTGTGACTTTCCCTTTCGGCACCGTAAGCGAGATGTTATCGAAAACCGGGCGATCGCCGCGAGCGAAGCTGACGCCCCGAACGTCCACCAAATTCGTCTCCGTCTGGCTCATTGTGACCTCTTATCCTCTTTTCCAGGCATTTCATCCTCTACCGATGGTAACGTATAACCAGCGGAACTGGACACTTTTACAGAAACTTATCCGTCTGACGTAGCGAAAGTTGGCATAAGTTTTACTTTTTGCTTTCAGACCGTCAAAATCAGCGCGTTCGCGGCCATTTTACCGGCCCGTTTTGCTCGTCGTGCAAGGCAAGCCGACGATTATACCCGATCAAAGGACATTTCATGCTTGTAGCTACCGCACTATTGATTATCGGCCTGGTCCTGCTGGTATATGGTGCAGATCGTCTGGTGTTCAGCGCGGCTATCCTGTGCCGCGCAATTGGCGTTCCTCCGCTGATTATCGGCATGACCGTGGTCAGCATAGGCACCTCGCTGCCTGAACTGATCGTCTCTTTCTCCGCTTCCCTGCACGGCCAGATGGATTTAGCGGTTGGCACGGCGGTCGGCTCCAATATCACCAATATTCTGCTGATCCTCGGCGGCGCGGCGCTGCTGCATCCCTTAAGGCTGTATTCCAGGCTGCTGGCGCGCGAGCTGCCGTTGATGCTGCTGATTACATTAATCAGCGGCCTGCTGCTGTTTGATAATATGCTAAGCCGCAATGACGGCCTGATCCTGATTGCCTTTGCGGCAGGCTACCTGTTGTTTATTATCAACATTGCCCGCAAAGCGGAGCGTGGCGATACGGATTCGCTGACGCGCGAACAGCTTGCCGAACTGCCGCGTGACGATACAGGCAACACGGTGGCGTTTCTCTGGCTGGGCGTGGCGCTGATTATTTTACCGATGTCGACCCGTATGGTTATCGACAACGCAACGGTTATCGCCAATTTTTTTGGCGTCAGCCAACTGGTGATCGGCCTGACGGTGATCGCTGTCGGCACCAGCCTGCCGGAGCTGGCTACGGTGATTGCCGGCGCGCTGAAAGGCGAAGATGATATCGCCATCGGCAATCTGATCGGCTCTAACATCTACAATATTGCCATTGTACTTGGCATTCCGGCGCTGCTGCATCCGGGCGCGGTGGATATACATGCTTTTGCCCGCGACTACTGGATCATGCTGGGCGTCAGCGCGCTGTTTACGCTTATCTGCCTGCGCCGTAGCCGCTGTATCGGCAGAGTGGCAGGCGCGCTGCTGCTGACAGGCTTTGTTGCCTGGGTCGCGTTACTCTACTGGCTTCCTTCGGCCACCTTTTGGTAAAAGGATTAGAACCTATGTCACCTGTTACTCTACGGCCCGACTTTGATTTTCAGCAGGCGGGGAAAGATGTTCTGACGATTGAACGTCAGGGACTGGAACAGCTCGATCGGTACATTAACGAAGACTTTACCGAAGCCTGTAAGCAAATTTACAACTGCCACGGCAAAGTGGTGGTGATGGGCATGGGGAAATCGGGCCACATCGGCAAAAAGATGGCGGCCACCTTCGCCAGCACCGGCACCCCGGCGTTTTTCGTGCATCCGGCAGAGGCCAGCCACGGCGATCTTGGCATGGTCAGCTCGGGCGATATTGTTATCGCCATTTCCAACTCCGGCGAATCCTCCGAGATCCTGGCGCTGATCCCGGTGCTGAAGCGGCTGCGCGTCTCGCTTATCTGTATGACCGGCCGTCCCGACAGCGCGATGGGCCGCGCGGCAGATATCCATCTCTGTGTTAAAGTACCGCAGGAAGCCTGTCCGCTGGGGCTGGCGCCGACCACCAGCACCACGGCAACGCTGGTGATGGGCGACGCGCTGGCGGTAGCGCTGCTGAAGGCGCGCGGCTTTACGGCTGAGGATTTCGCCCTCTCCCATCCGGGTGGCGCACTGGGCCGCAAGCTGCTGCTGACCGTTGACGATATTATGCATAGCGGCGATGAAATTCCTCGCGTCGGCCGTGACGCCTCGCTGCGTGACGCCCTGCTGGAAATCACCCGTAAGAATTTAGGTATGACGGTAATCTGTGACGATTTGATGAAGATCGAAGGGATTTTCACCGATGGCGATCTGCGACGCGTCTTTGATATGGGCATTGATATTCAACATGCCAGTATCGCCAGCGTTATGACCTCGGGCGGCGTACGGGTGCGGCCCCATACGCTGGCGGTCGATGCCCTGAATCTGATGCAGAGCCGTAATATTACCGTTTTAATGGTAGCCGACGGCGATCGGCTGCTTGGCGTAGTGCATATGCACGACATGCTGCGTGCTGGCGTGGTTTAACAAGGAATAAAAAATGGCTGGCGCAAGCTGGATAAGTACCTGTTATGGCGACGTGAGCGAGACCGTGATGGCGCGCGCGCGTGAAATTAAGCTGTTGATTTGTGACGTAGATGGCGTGATGTCCGACGGTGTGATTTACCAGGGCAATAACGGCGAGGAGCTAAAAGCCTTCAACGTGCGGGACGGCTACGGCATTCGCTGCCTGCTGACCTCGGACGTGGAAGTCGCTATTATCACCGGTCGCAAGGCAAAGCTGCTGGAAGATCGCTGCGCCACGCTGGGCATTACGCATCTTTACCAGGGCCAGTCGGATAAGCTTTTGGCCTTCCGTGAACTTCTGGATAAACTGTCGCTGATGCCGGAGCAGGTCGCCTACATTGGCGATGACCTGATTGACTGGCCGGTAATGGCGGAAGTCGGCCTGAGCGTGACCGTAGCCGATGCGCATCCCGTGCTGCTTCCTCGTGCCGACTACGTTACCCGCCTCGCGGGCGGACGCGGCGCCGTACGTGAAATTTGCGATCTGATCCTAATCGCGCAGGATAAGTTTGATAAGGCCAAAGGGCAGTCTGTATGAGTAAAACAAGGCGTTGGATTACGCTCCTGCTGGCGCTGGTAGCGATCGTGCTGATTGGCTGGAACCTGGCCGATACGGATAAGCCTGCGCCCGCGGCCAGCAACGCGCTGGAGCCGACCTATACGAGCCAGTCGTCCAATACGGTGGTGTATAACCCGGAAGGTGGACTGAGCTACAAGCTGGTGTCCGAGAAAGTAACCTACTTTTCCGCCGACGCGGTAAGCTGGTTCGATAATCCGGTCATGACCACCTATGACGAAAACAAAGTGCCCACCTGGTCGGTACGGGCAGACAAGGCCAAACTAACCAATGACCGTATGCTCTATCTTTACGGCCACGTCGAGGTCAACAGTCTGGCCCAGGACGCCCAGCTACAACGAATTAAAACCGATAACGCCGTAGTGAACCTTGTCACGCAGGACGTTACCTCAGAAGATCGGGTAACCTTATACGGCAACAGCTTCAGCTCTAGCGGCATGAAGATGCGTGGCAATTTACGGAAGAAAACCGCCGAGTTGATTGAAAAGGTCAAAACCTCCTATGAAATTCAGAATGCGAACCAACCTTAAGTTTTTGACGCTCGGCCTGCTGCTGACTGCCAGCCTGCCCGCTCTTGCCCTGACGGGCGATTCGGATAAGCCGGTCAACGTGGACTCCGAAAATCAGGCGCTGGATATGCAGGGCAACGTGGCGACCTTTACCGGCAACGTCATCGTGACCCAGGGCTCGATCAAAATCACCGCGGATAAGGTTGTGGTCACGCGTCCGAACGGCGACAGCAACAAAACCATCGTGGATGCCTGGGGCAATCCGGCAACGTTTTATCAGATGCAGGACAACGGCAAGCCCGTTAAAGGCCATGCGCAGAAAATGCACTACGAGCTGGCGAAGGATTTCGTCGAGCTGACGGGCAGCGCTTATCTGGAGCAGCTGGACAGCAACGTCAAAGGCGATCGCATCACCTATCTGGTGAAAGAGCAGAAAATGCAGGCCTACGGCAATACCGGCAAGCGCGTCACTACCGTGCTGGTGCCTTCGCAGCTGCAGGATAAAAACGCCTCCTCCCCCAAGAAGAGTAACTAAGCCATGGCGACTTTAATTGCGCAAAATCTGGCGAAGGCCTACAAAGGCCGACGCGTGGTGGAAGATGTCAGCCTGGAGGTAAAATCCGGTGAGATCGTCGGCCTGCTGGGCCCGAACGGCGCCGGTAAGACCACCACGTTTTATATGGTGGTGGGCATTGTGCCGCGCGACGCGGGCCGCATCGTTATCGACGATGAAGATATCAGTATTCTGCCGCTGCACGCGCGCGCGCGTCGGGGCATCGGCTATCTGCCGCAGGAAGCCTCTATTTTCCGCCGCCTGAGCGTGTACGACAACCTGATGGCGGTGCTGCAAATCCGTGAAGATTTAACGGCGGAACAGCGAACCGATCGCGCCAACGAGCTGATGGAGGAGTTCCATATCGCGCACCTGCGCGACAGCATGGGTCAGGCGCTTTCCGGCGGTGAACGCCGTCGCGTAGAGATCGCCCGCGCGCTGGCGGCGAACCCTAAATTCATCCTGCTGGATGAGCCTTTCGCAGGCGTCGATCCGATTTCGGTTATCGATATCAAAAAGATTATCGAACACCTGCGCGACAGCGGCCTGGGCGTGCTGATCACCGATCACAACGTCCGTGAAACGCTGGCCGTCTGCGAACGAGCCTATATCGTCAGTCAGGGACACCTGATCGCTCACGGCTCGCCTGAGCAAATCCTCCAGGATGAACAAGTTAAGCGCGTCTATTTGGGCGAAGAGTTCAGACTCTGATAAGGTGTTCAGACCGGTCAAGATTTTTAAGGAATAAGTATCCTGAATATGAAGCAAGGTTTGCAGCTCAGGCTTAGCCAACAGCTTGCCATGACGCCACAACTGCAGCAGGCGATACGTCTGCTGCAACTCTCTACGCTTGAACTCCAGCAGGAAATTCAGTTGGCGCTGGAAAGCAACCCGCTGCTTGAACAAACCGATCTTCACGAAGAAGTCGACAGCCGCGAATATCAGGAAAAAGAGGCGCTGGATACCCGCGAGGCGCTGGAACAAAAAGATATGCCGGAAGAGCTGCCGCTCGACGCCACCTGGGACGAAATCTACACCGCCGGCACGCCGTCGGGCACCGGCACCGACTACCACGACGACGAGCTGCCTGTTTATCAGGGCGAAACCACCCAGTCGTTGCAGGACTACCTGATGTGGCAGGTAGAGCTGACGCCTTTTACCGATACCGATCGCGCCATCGCCACCGCCATTGTCGACGCCGTGGATCCGACCGGCTATCTGACCGTTTCTCTTCAGGAGATCCAGGAGAGTATCGGCAACGAAGAGCTTTCTGCGGAAGAAGTCGAAGCGGTACTGAAGCGCGTTCAGCGGTTCGATCCGATCGGCGTCTGCGCACGCGATCTGCGCGACTGCCTGCTGGTGCAGCTGTCGCAGTTCGTGGATGACACGCCCTGGCTGAAAGAGGCCAGGCTTATTGTCAGCGACCATCTGGATCTGCTGGCTAACCACGACTTCCGCAGCCTGATGCGCGTCACGCGGCTGAAAGAGGACGTGCTGAAAAACGCCATGCAGCTGATCCAGTCGCTTGACCCGCGTCCCGGCCAGTCGATTAATACCAGCGAACCGGAATATGTCATCCCGGACGTGCTGGTGCGTAAAATCGGCGCCCGCTGGGTGGTGGAACTGAATGCCGACAGCGTGCCGCGCCTGAAGATTAACCAGCACTATGCTTCGCTGGGCGGCAGCTCTCGCAGCGACAGCGACAGCCAGTTTATTCGCAGCAATTTGCAGGAAGCCCGCTGGCTGATAAAAAGTCTGGAGAGCCGCAACGATACGCTACTGAAGGTCACGCGCTGCATCGTCGACCAGCAGCAGGCTTTCTTCGAGCAGGGTGAAGAATTTATGCGTCCTATGGTGCTGGCGGATATCGCCTCCGCCGTAGAGATGCACGAATCGACGATTTCACGCGTTACCACGCAAAAATACCTGCACAGCCCACGCGGTATTTTTGAACTGAAATATTTCTTCTCCAGTCACGTGAACACCGAAAGCGGCGGCGAAGCCTCTTCCACGGCCATTCGCGCGCTGGTGAAGAAATTGATCTCGGCGGAGAATCCCGCCAAGCCTCTTAGCGATAGCAAGCTGACCACCCTGCTCTCCGACCAGGGGATCATCGTGGCCCGCCGCACCGTCGCGAAGTACCGAGAGTCTTTATCCATCCCGCCCTCAAATCAGCGCAAGCAGCTGGTCTGAACGAACAGATAAGGAAGAGCTTATGCAACTCAATATTACCGGGCAGAATGTTGAAATTACCGAGCCTTTACGTGAATTCGTGGTGGCTAAATTCGCCAAGCTGGAGCAATACACTGACCGTATCGGGCAGGTTTATATTGTGTTGAAGGTGGAAAAGGTGACGCAGGTCGCCGATGCGACGCTGCACGTCAGCGGTGGTGAGTTGCACGCCACCTCGGAAGAAAAAGATATGTATGCGGCGATTGACGGCCTGATTGACAAGCTGACACGCCAGCTGAATAAACATAAAGACAAGCTGAAGCAGCATTAATTACCCTTGCAGCATTGATTATTTTTTCGCCACCCTTATCTGATAAGAATGTGGTGTAAACTAACCGGCTCGTCTTCTGATTGCAGAAGGCGGGCCGTTAATCAACGGGCATAATGCATTCGACTGATGGCCTGCCGAACGATCGGGCAGCGCCGTTTTGCCAGGCGGAAGTGAATACCTAAGTGAACCTATGATGAACAATGACCTGACACTGGAACTGAGCTCGGTCCTGAGCCTTTCCTGTACCCGCAACGGCGTGCACTGCCAGAGCAAAAAGCGGGCGCTGGAGATTATCAGCGAGCTGGCGGCCAAACAGCTTAATCTGCCGCATCAGACGATCTTTGAAGCGATCCTGACGCGTGAACGTATGGGCAGTACCGGCATAGGTAACGGCATCGCGATCCCACACGGCAAGCTGGTGGAAGATACGCTGCGCGCGGTAGGCGTGTTTATCCGTCTCGATCAGCCGGTAGCCTTCGACGCTATCGATAATCAACCGGTCGATCTGCTTTTCGCCCTGCTGGTGCCTGCCGATCAGTGTAAAACGCATCTGCACACGCTCTCGCTGGTCGCAAAACGTCTGGCCGATAAAACGGTCTGCCGCCGACTGCGCGCTGCGCAAAGCGATGAAGAGCTGTTTGCTATCATGGCAGAGGAACCACAAGCCGCCTCTTAAGCCTTTAGTGGGCCGGTCTGTCGGCCCGAGCGTATGCACAGGGAAGTTCCCCGTCCCTTTGGAAAGGCTTCAAATCAGGAGAATAAGTCATGGTGCTGATGATCGTCAGCGGGCGTTCTGGTTCCGGTAAGTCCGTCGCGTTGAGGGCGCTGGAGGATATGGGCTTCTACTGCGTGGATAATCTGCCCGTGGTGCTGCTGCCGGAGCTGGCCAGGTCACTGGCGGATCGTAACATCTCGGCGGCCGTCAGTATTGACGTGCGCAATATGCCAGAGTCGCCGGAGATCTTTGAGAAAGCGCTGACCGGCCTGCCCGACAGCTTTTCGCCGCAGCTGCTGTTCCTGGATGCCGATCGCAATACGCTGATCCGGCGCTACAGCGATACCCGACGCCTGCATCCGCTTTCCAGTAAAAATCTTTCGCTGGAAAGCGCCATCGATGAAGAGAGCGATCTGCTGGAGCCGCTGCGCTCGCGTGCGGATCTGATCGTCGATACCTCGGAGATGTCGGTGCACGAGCTGGCCGAAATGCTGCGCACGCGCCTGTTAGGCAAGCGGGAACGTGAACTGACGATGGTGTTTGAATCCTTCGGCTTCAAGCACGGTATTCCGATCGATGCCGATTACGTGTTCGACGTCCGCTTTCTGCCGAACCCGCACTGGGATCCGAAACTGCGGCCGATGACGGGGCTGGATCGTCCGGTGGCCGCTTTCCTGGATCGTCATACCGAAGTGCACAATTTTATCTATCAGACGCGCAGCTATCTTGAACTCTGGCTACCGATGCTGGAAACCAACAACCGCAGCTATCTTACCGTGGCGATTGGCTGTACCGGCGGCAAGCATCGCTCGGTTTATATTGCCGAACAACTCGCTGACTATTTCCGCTCGCGCGGCAAGAACGTGCAGTCCCGTCATCGTACTCTGGAAAAGCGCAAATCATGACCGTCAAACAAGTGGTTGAGATCAAAAACAAGCTGGGTATGCACGCCAGACCGGCGATGAAGCTGTTTGAACTGGTGCAAAGCTTTGATGCCGAGGTGCTGCTGCGCAACGAGAGCGGCACGGAAGCGGAAGCCAGCAGCGTTATTGCACTGCTGATGCTGGATTCGGCGAAAGGCGGACAGATTGAGATTGAAGCCAGCGGGCCGGAAGAAGAAAAAGCGCTGGCGGCGGTGATCGAACTCTTTAACGCTGGCTTCGACGAGGATTAATCAGCCGCTCAGACGCGCTCAGCGCCCCTGAGCGCGGTTCTTGACCCTCAAGCGTACCGTTCCTCTCGGCGGCGCTTATTACGCCCCTGAGCGCTGTCCTTGCTCGTGATGCTCTGCACACACTTATGCACCTCTGAGCACGGTGCTTTCTCCACAGCGTACCTTTTCCTCTCGGCGTGGCTTATTACGCCCCTGAGCACTGTCCTTGCTCGTGATGCTCTGCACACACTTATGCGCCTCTGAGCATGGTTATTTCTTTCAGGCTACCTTTCTGTCAGCGTAGCTTATGCGCGTTCAGAAAGCCTTCTCCGCCCAGCTGGCGCATCTGGCGTAAGATCCACTGCTGCCGCTGGCGCACATAGGCTGACGGCGCGTCGGCGCGAAAACGGATCGGGTTCGGCAACACGGCCGCCAGCAATGCCGCTTCCGCCATTGTCAGGCGACTGGCGGGCTTATGAAAATAGCGTTGCGATGCCGCTTCCACGCCAAATACGCCCTCGCCGAACTCCGCTACGTTCAGATAGACCGTCAAAATGCGCCGTTTTGTCCACACGGTTTCGATCGCAACCGTCAGGCCCGCTTCCAGTCCCTTACGTATCCAGCTGCGCCCGTCCCATAAAAAAACGTTCTTTGCGGTCTGCTGCGATAGCGTAGAAGCGCCGCGCATGCGGGTCTCTTCACCATCCAGCACCGATTGGATCGCCTGTACGTCAAATCCCCAGTGGTCGGGAAATTTTTGATCCTCTGAGGCGATAACCGCCAGCGGCATCCAGGGAGAGATATTTTTCATCTCTACCCAGTCTGAATGCGCGACATAACGGAAATCGCCGCTCAGCCAGGCGCCAATCTGCCTTTCTGCCATCACGGCAGAGAAAGGTACGGGCAAAAAAGAAAAAAGTAGGATCCCGGCGATCGCGATCCCGGCCAGGCCGATTGTCACTCGTAACGCCCAGGTTTTTAGCCGCTGTCCGCTGGTGTTTTTGCGCTGCTTCATTAACATTTATCCATAATGATCTTATGAATTCCTGTAACAGGAACCCGTTCGTACAATGTAAAAAAGCGGTGCGGGGCGCAACGCATTTGACTTAATGTAAACGTTTGCATGCGCTTACAACTTGAAGCACTTTGTAAATGTATTAAGTGCTTCAATCACTTCCGCGCATTCGGAATCGGTTCCATGCCGTAAACGAACCTGTAGCGATGAAGAAACAATCAACGCGGTCCGTCCGCGCAATGCCAGCCAATTCATTCATGAACCTTATAAATTGCGTGAGTTAGCTTTTGCTAATTTTATCTTAAAGGCCCCTCAGAATGGCTGTGGGCCCAGGTTATGCTTTTCGGTTGGTGAGCGAAAATTGCGCCTTAAGTTAAAAGGATTACGATAAAAACATGTTTATTAATCGTTAATTCCTTCCAATATCACTTTCCATTTTGTTGTACCGTGCGGTTTCACAAGAGAGACACCAATCTCACAAAAAGAACATGTTTTACATGGAGTTAAATATTTGCCAGGCGAGGTGAAATTCTTTTAGCATCACTGCTAGCGATCAATGGAACCGGTTACCTGAATACGTCAATCAAAACCGGACAAAAACTGGCACAATTGTACAATTTTTGCGCAAGATCGCGAATAAATTCATTCCGTGCTTGACTGTATCATCAAATTAATGTTTTCTGTCTGGAAACGCTGCTCCACATCACACATTTTAATGAATCTTGTAACATGTGATGGGAGTTTTGCTAAGGTAGTTCCTGAGCGTTTTACCCAATACCGCGCCTGCGCTTCGATACTCTTACTTTAAGAACAGCGTAGGCCTCAAGTTTCCCTGGTGTTGGCGCAGTATTCGCGCACCCCGGCCTCGGTCGGGGTCATTTTTTTTGGGCCTTTGATACCCATTCCCGCAGTACCGCAACGTCGTTACGCCACTCGTGTTTCAGCTCGTCAATCCACTCCTGCACATTGTCCCACCACGCCGGTAGCTCAGGGCTTTGGATCTGTTTCGCCAGCTGCTGTAAATGGACCAGACCAACCGATCCCGCCGCGCCCTTGATCTTGTGCCCTTCTTCCGCAATGCCTTTTTGATCGCGCGCGGTCATGTTCAAATCCAATACTTCCAGATAACCTGGCATCATCTTTTCAAACATTTCCAGACTCTGCACAATCAGCTGCGGCCCAACCAGCTCGATATACTGCTCCAGCATGGTGATATCCAGCAGCACGGGCGCGTCAGAGTGAGAAGCTTCCGCCGGCTCGTCCTCCTGCTCCTGGTAGTCCCAGTACTTCTGGATAATGGCGGTCAGCGCCGGTACCGCCAGCGGTTTACTCAGCACGTCGTCCATGCCCGCGTCCAGATACTCTTTTTTATCTTTAAGCACGTTAGCGGTCAGCGCCACCAGCGGCGGCAGCTGTTGATGGCCGTAGCGCCGATGGATTTCCCTCGCCACGTCAAGGCCGGTCATATCCGGCAGCTGAATATCCAGCAGCACCAGATCAAACTCTTCGGGATCGAACATCGTCAGCGCTTCTGCGCCCGTCATGGCCACTTCAACGCTGTTGCCCAGCTTCTCCAGCACCGAACGCGCTACGACCACGTTCAGCTCGATATCCTCAACCAGCAGGACGTGCAGCGCCGGTAGCGGCATATCGTCCGCAGGCTGCTCGGCTTCATGCTGCGTCACGACGCGCGGCGCATTAACCGTCAGCGTAAAGCAGGAGCCCTTACCGGGCGCGCTGCGCACGCTGATATCTCCGCCCATGCTCTGCGCCAGACGACGCGAAACCGCCAGCCCAATGCCGGTGCCGGTCGCCGGTTTGCCGCCATGCTGATCTTTCACCTGATAATACATGGCGAAGATTTTGTCCTGCTCATCCTGCGGGATCCCCATGCCGGAATCTTCCACCTCAAAGCGCAGACAATCCTCGCCCTGATAGGCCACCCGCACGATAATGCTGCCCTGCTGGGTAAATTTCACTGCGTTACCGATCAGGTTCCACAGGATCTGACGCAGCCGCGTGCCGTCGGTGATAATTTTATGCGGCAGCGGCGGATGGGCGTCGAGCACGAACTTCAGTCCTTTCGGCTGGGCCAGCAGGCCGGAGAGATTCTCCAGATCCGCCAGGAAGCCGGTAAAATCAACCGGCTGGTTATCCAGCTGCACCTTGCGGCGCTCGATCTTATCCATTTCGATAACGTCATTGAAAATATTGCCCAGCGTGATGGCCGAGACGTGGATGGTTTTCAGGTATTTCAACTGCTCCGGATTCAGCTCGGTATCCAGCAGGATACGGCTCAGACCGACGATGCCGTTAAGCGGCGTACGAAGCTCGTGGCTGATCGTAGAGATAAAGGTGGTCTTTTCCCTGCTCGCGTTCTCTAAAGCGTCCTGATAGCGTTTACGCTCGGTTATATCGCGTCCAAAGCCCATCAGCCCGCTGCGTTTACCTACGCGGTCGTAATAAGGCACTTTACGGATCTCAAAGCAGGCCTTGCGCCCATCGGGATACTGCAGCCACTGCTCGTAGGTCAGCGAAACGTTGTGGCGAAAGACCTTCTCGTCCGTTTCCAGCACTTTGGTGGCGGCATCACGATCGTAGACATCGTGCGGCGTCAGGCCGATAAGCTGCTTCTCGCTTTTGCCCGTCAGCAGCTCCATGGCCCGGTTGCAGCCGGAAAACTGCTGATCGATATTGCGGTAGAACACCAGATCGGGCGAGGCGTCCAGAAACGAACGCAGGAAAGAAGACTGCTGCTCCAGCTCAATCTGCGCCTGCTCGCGCCTGGTCATCTCTTCCGTCAGTTTGTCCATCACCTGCAGGCGCGCTTTTTCCGCCTTGATACGATCGGCGATCTCCTGATTGAGCTGGGTAATGTTCTCCTTCATCTGCTGGTTTAGCTCCAGATCGCGATGGCGCATCTCTTCCAGCTTATCCACCAGGCGCGCCAGGCGCTGCCGCGACTCCTCCAGCTGCTCAACCACCACCGACAGGAAATAAACGGCCCATGGCGTTATCAACAACCCGAAAAAGACCGAGCGAACCATATCGATGCTTTCTACATGTCCGCGCAGCACCATCGTGACCGCCATCTGCACGATCATTGCCAGCACCACCAGCGCAGAAGCCAGCAGCAAAGAAAAGCGCACCAGCCCCAGCTTCACCATTAAATCGACGTAGTACTGGGCTAACAGACGAATTTGTTTCATAAAAGGTCCCTTCGAGAGCAATACCGTCAATCATACCGCAAAAGCTTAAAAGACAAAGGTTACGGCCCCCTGCGCAGGCTGCACCACTGCGGTGCAGCCTGAAAGCAATGCCACGATTGACGTTCCGCGCGCCTGTCAAAAGACAGGTCAGTATCGTCTCCGGCCATCCGCTAAGCCTGCCGCCGTTTAGCGCTGGGGAAGCATGACCGTCTGGCGAACACCGCCGCTGTTTTGCGCTATTAAGCGTGACCGCGACCCGCGCGGCCGTTGACTTTGGTTACCAACAGACTTTGTAACAGCGGTACAGGGTATACGCGGTTGAGCACCATCGGTACGCGAAAAGTGATGTTTAACCTGTGCATAGTCCGTTTTGCCTTAAGTGCATTATCCGTTTTTGCAATTCATAGCGATAAGCGCCTGCCGCCGCGCTTTCGCCTGAAACGCAATGAATAAAAATTCACATTAAACGTGGATGCAATCAAAACCAGCCTGATTAATTTTACTAATGATGCACGGGGGTTTAATTCAAATAAGCCTCCCCGTTAAAAACAGCCGCTTTCAATGATTAAGGCTACTTTATTAGCATTTTCTGCTGGCAATACCCCCAGCACCAGCATGGTGCAGAGATTTGCGCCCTGCACTACAGTGAGACAGTTCACACTTCCTGGGGGGTAAATGACGAAACTATACACAGAAAAAATCGGTATAAAATATATAAAAACAATAACTTACCTAAAAGACACCTCCACAAAGCCCCCCTAAGCGCGCTATTTGACCTGAGTACGCTTTCCCGATAAGTTGGAATTTCGCTGGAAGCGTTCCTGACGGGCCAGTGTCTCGGCATATCTATGCAGCAAGAAGACTCCCCAGGCTTTCTCCTCTCAGAGACCCGGAAAATAACGAGCAGCTCCCTTCAGCATGGCCTGAAGAGAACATGCCCGGCGCACAGTCGCCCACTTAAAAGCAGTCAGGAAAAAAACGATACAGAGCCAGGGGAGTCTTCTCCATTGCATTCTGTGCCTGAAATAACGTAGGTAATGTCAAAGAAGTCAGGAGGTCTGCCATGTCCAATCCAAAAGCGTTTCCCTATGGTCTGTATGACCCATCGAAAGAAAACGACAGCTGCGGCGTCGGTTTCATTACCCGTAAGGACGGCGAGCAGACCCATGAAATTCTTCAGATGGCGCACAGCGCGCTCTGCACCGTGCCGCATCGCGGCGGCATGTCTGCCGAGGGCGTAGGCGACGGCGCAGGTGTTAACGTTGATATTTCACTGCACTTTTTCCGCAAAATTACCGGCATGCCGCTCAATTCCGGTCGCTTTGGCGTCGGTAACTTTTTCGTGCCGAAAGACGATGCGCTGCGCGCCAACGCCGAAGGGCTGGTAGAGGAGACGCTGGCCGCACACGGGCTGGAGGTGATCCTTAAGCGCGAGCTGCCGCTGGATACCAGCGTATTGCGTCCGGCCGCCCTTCAGTTCCAGCTGCCTATCGTTCAGTGGATTTTTAACGCGCCTGCCGATGTGGCAGACCAGACCGCCTTTGAAAAACGTATTTATCGCGCCCTGCTGGCTATCGAAGCGCGCGCCTTTACCGAAAGCGAATTCGGCGGGCTTTACCCGCTTTCTCTTTCGTCACGTACCCAGGTGTTCAAAGCGCGCCTGAACTCCAATGAAGTGATCCCCTATTTCAAAGATCTGACCGATCCGGATCACCAGGTGCGCGGCCTGTTTTTCCATACCCGTTTCTCGACCAATACCGATCCGCATACCACAATGGCTCAGCCGTTCCGCCTGATGGCGCACAACGGCGAGCTGAACACAGATCGTAAAAACCGCATCGCCGAAGCCGCGCTGGCGCTGGCTCGCGGCAAGAAGATCGTCCGGCCGAAGGGGCAGTCCGACAGCTCGCGTCTGGATCAAAGCATCCACAGCCGTCTGATGGAAGATAACCTCGATTTAATCAACGCCGTGGTTTCAATGATGCCGCCCGCGTGGGAAAACGACGATACGCTGTCGCCGGAAGTGCGCGCCATGCTGGAGTATTTCTCGCTGTACGAAGAGAAAAACGACGGCCCGGCCGCGCTGATTTTCGGCAACGGCGACGTCATCGGCGCGCGTCTGGATCGTCTTGGCCTGCGTCCGCTGCGCTCGGTGGAAACCGCCGAGTATATCGGCGCGATGTCCGAAGCCGGCCAGATCGCCTTCCCGCCGGAGAGCGTGCTGCGTCGCGGCCGTATCGAAGCGGGCGGGATGCTTTATTACGATCACAGCGAAAAGCGCAGCTACACCACGCTGGAGGCGCTGGAAAAACTGGCGGCGGAAAAAGATTATCCGACGCTGCTGGCGCAGGCGCGCGTAACGCTGAGCGATCTGCCGGTGGTGCCGGCGGAAATTCAGGGTTCGCCTTTGCGCTACGGCGGCGACCTGAAAACCTATCAGCGCTTTGTGGCCTACTACTACAACCAGGAAAGCTTCAAGTTCATGATGGATCCGATGCTGGCGACCGGCGCGGAGAAAATTTCCGCCATGGGCTACGGCAACGCCATCAACGGGCTTTCCGATCATGAAGGCGGCATGGCGCACTACTTCTCGCAGCGTTTTGCGCAGGTAACCAACCCGCCGCTGGACTCCATCCGCGAAGTGGACGGCATGACGCTGCGCGTCGCGCTGGGCGCCAAGCCGCATCTGGGCCGGAGCAAAGGCCGGCAGATTATCGTGCCGACGCCGATCCTGACGCATCTGGATATGTTGCAGCTGCGCGAGCAGGACGTGGCGCCATACGCCCGTTTCGATATGCTTTATCGTCCGGTCGTGGGCAGCGATGCGCAAAGCCGTGCCGATAACGCCGCCGCGCTGGAGCAGGCCATTGACGATCTGGCGCAGCAGGTGGTGGATTTTGCCCGCGAACAGGGCGGGATCGCGGTGCTGACCGACCGTCATATCTCGAGCGAGCGCGCCGCCATACCGATGCTGCTGGTGGTTTCCGCCATTAACCAGCGTCTGGTACAGGAAGGCCTGCGTCTGGACGTGTCGCTGGTGGTCGAGAGCGGACAGAGCATCTCTTCGCACCATATCGCCGCCGCGCTGGGCTTTGGCGCGTCCGCTATCTATCCACTTGGCGTGCAAATGCGCGCCGAGGAGAAATATGGCGAAGGCGAAGAAGGCAACAAAGCCTTTAAGCGCTATGCCCAAAGCGGCTGAAAAAGCGCTGATGAAAACCATGGGCAAGGTTGGCCTCTGTACGGTTGAAAGCTACAGCTGCGGCGAATTCTTCGAGCCTAACTTCCTGGATACGGAAGATCGGGTGCTGAAGAAATATTTCCCGAATATCAAAACGCCGGTCGGCGGCGCGGGCTTCGCCACTATCGCGCAAATGGCCGTGGACTGGCACCAGAGCGCGCTGAGAATTCAGGGCGAATCAGAGGTGCCGCTGCTGGGCCTGTTTAAAGAGCGTGCCGAAGGCGCGGGTCACTCTTACGGCACTATCGCGGTGCGGACGTTTATCGATATGACGGAGCAGCCGCTGCGCTTTGTCGACAAACCGCGTGAAGAAGATGAGTTTATTCGTCTGCTGACGCTGGCCCGTCTGGATAACGCTTTTAATATCAAGCCGGACTCCTTCGCCGACAGCAGCTTTAAGCGTATCCCGAATGCGACCATCGACAGCTTTACCATCACGCAGGACTACCGTGAGTTCTCCAGCCAGATGCAGGAAGAGCGTAAACGTCGTCCGGCGGCGCTGCGCGATATCCTGACCTTCCCGGCGGATCTGACCCACGTGGACAGCGAAGCGGAGTTTTCGCGCAAGCTGGGCCGTTACTCGCTGATCAACAACGGGTTTGCCGTGCGCGGCCTGCTGTGCGAAGCCACTGACGGCAGCGAAGGCCGCTTTACGCTGCGGCTTTCCGACACCATCAAGGGGCTGAAAACCGAGGTGGAACGTCTTTCCGCCCTGCTGGGCGCGCTGAAAGGCCGTTTCGCCGACGAGATCGCCAGCGGTGAAGTCACGGCGAACGGTCTGCATATTATTGCCAGCGGCAAAGCGGCGGACTATCTGTCGCGTATGTTTACCACGTCGCCTTCGCTGCCGTTAAGCGAAGTGCAGCCGGCCAGCGAAATCACCCGCACCTTTGCTTCCGGCGCAATGAGCCACGGCGCGCTGGTGGCCCCGGCCCATGAGGCGGTGGCGCACGGCACCAATATGGTCGGCGGCATGAGCAACTGCGGCGAAGGCGGCGAGCACTATTCGCGTCACGGCACTATCCGCGCTTCGCGCATCAAGCAGCTGGCCTCCGGTCGTTTCGGCGTTTGGGCAGCCTATCTGGCGGATCCGATGCTGGAAGAGCTGGAAATCAAAATCGGCCAGGGCGCCAAGCCCGGCGAAGGCGGTCAGCTGCCTGCGGCCAAAGTCACCGTGGAGATCGCGGCAGCGCGCGGCGGCACGCCTGGCGTGGAGCTGGTTTCGCCGCCGCCACACCATGACACCTATTCCATCGAGGATTTGGCGCAGCTGATCCACGACTGTAAAGCGGCGCGCGTGCGCGTTATCGTCAAGCTGGTGTCGTCTGAAGGCATCGGCACCATCGCCGTCGGCGTGGCGAAAGCGGGCGCGGACGTGATTAACGTGGCGGGCAACACCGGCGGCACCGGCGCGGCTTCGGTCACCAGCCTGAAATATACCGGCCGCGTGGCGGAAATCGGCATCGCGGAAGTGCATCAGGCGCTGTGCGCCAACGGCCTGCGTGACAAAGTGCTGCTCCGCAGCTCCGGCGCGCAGCAAACCGGCAGCGACGTGGTGAAATCCGCGCTGTTGGGCAGCGACAGCTTCGAATTCGGCACCACGGCGCTGATGATGCTGAAGTGCGTAATGGCGAAAAACTGCAACGTGAAATGCCCGGCCGGTCTGACCACCAACGCCGAAGCCTTTGACGGCGATCCTCGCCAGCTGGCGCAGTATTTTATGAACGTGGCGCATGAAGTGCGTGAGATCCTGGCGCGTCTTGGCCTGCGTTCGCTGCGCGAAGCGCGCGGCCGTTCCGATCTGCTGCACCTGATGGATCACCCGCTTGAAGTCGGCAAGCTGGATCTGCGCGCCATGCTTACCGTGGTGCCGGAAATCAAAATCATGCAGCCGGTCTATCTGGAAAAAGATTACGAGCTGGACGATGGCTGGATCGCACAGGTAGAGCGCGAGCTGGCAACGGCAAGCGTTATCGAACTGGGCAACGGCATCACGCTGAACAACCGCAACAAAAGCGTCGGCGGCCAGCTGGCTATCGATATCGAACGCCTGCTGAACCATAAGCTGAGCAAAGCGGAACTGGCGGCGATGCCTGCCGCGCTGGCCGACGATCGGGGCCGCCACTATCTGGCGCCGGAAACGGTGAAGATCGCCACGTCCGGCTCGGCCGGGCAGTCCTACGGCGTCTTCTGCAACGACGGCATGCAGCTGCGCCATCGCGGCACCTGTAACGACGGCGTGGGCAAAGGCCAGTGCGGCGGCGAAATCGTGGTGATGTCGCCAGGCGGCGGCTCGCAGGATGCGGAAGGCAACGTATTAATCGGTAACTTCGCGCTGTTCGGCGCCACCGGCGGCCGACTGTTCGTTCAGGGACAGGCGGGCGACCGCTTCGCCGTGCGTAACTCCGGCGCCACGGCGGTAGTCGAAGGCGTGGGCGATTTCTGCTGCGAATATATGACCAACGGCGCGGTGCTGAACCTGGGCACCTTCGGCACCGGCTTCGGCAACGGCATGAGCGGCGGCTTCGCTTATCAGTACGACCCGTACCGCAAGCTGGCGAGCCATGCGGCAGGCGACTCCGTGCTGTTCGGCTCCATCACGGATAACGACGAGATGGCCAGAACCCACAAAGATGCGGTGCTGACCATGCTGCGCTGGCATCTTGCGGCGACCGGTTCGCCGCGTGCGGCCTGGCTGCTGACGCACTGGGAAACCGAGTGCCAGCACTTTGTCTACGTGATGCCGCGTTCGCTGCTGCTTTATCAGGACAGCAAGGAAATCCTCAAGGCGAAAGCGCGTAAGGATCTGCTGGAAGAGCTGTCTACCGCGATGGCCGCCCACCAGGTGGCGAAGTTTAAAGCCGCCTGGCGGAACAAATCCGCTATCGCCAACGGCGCGGTGCCCGCTTACGGCGCGACCGATACGCCGGAGATGTTTGTCCTGCTGAACAACTACACCGTGCTCAGCTTTGCGCAACAGCTCGCGCTTTCACGCCTGCCGAAAGGCACCTCGGTGAATAACGTCGCCGTGGAAAAAGCGGTACGCAACCTGCTGATGACGGAAGATTTCGCGCTGGTCAGCAAGCTACAGCGTCATGCGCGCTCGGCAATTGAAAACTACAGCGATGACGAGCTGGCCTGTCTGATTGCCGCCAAACGCATGGCGGATTACAAAGCGGCGCTGACGCAGCGCAATATCCGCTCGATGGATAGCCTGGCGACCTATGGCTGGATTATCTATCAGGATGCGCGCAACCGCGAAGTGTTGGGAGGACTGCCGGACTTTGAGGAGCTGTTCGCCCGCGCCGCGCTGCCGGAGATTGCTGCTGCCGTCGGGAAACTCTCCTGACGACCGGCTCCTGTTTATATGACGGATCGAGTAAAGAAAACAGATGAAAATTCCTTACATTCCTGAAGACGCGCCGTTTAACGGCGAGCAGAAATACTGGCTGGCGGGTTTCCTTGCCGGATTACATTCACGTCTGCTGGTGCTGGAAGAGCGCCCGCAGGCCGACAGCGGCACCGGCGCGGCGGCCACCACGCAGCTGCATATTCTGTTCGGCTCGCAAACCGGCAATGCGGAAGCGCTGGCGCAGAGCGCGGCGAAAGCCGCCCGCGACAGCGGGCTGGTGCCGGTGGTACAGGCGCTGGGCGAAGTGGACATTGAGATTTTCGCCTCGATGCGGCACGTGCTGGTGATCACCTCAACCTATGGCGAAGGCGAAATGCCGGATAACGCCCAGCTGTTCTGGCAGGCTATCTCCGCCAGCACCGCGCCGCGTCTTGAGCAGATGAACTTCGCCGTGCTGGCTATTGGCGATACCGGTTATGACGGCTTCTGCCAGGCGGGTAAATTTATCGATATGCGCCTGGAGCAGCTGGGCGCGAAGCGTCTTTACGATCGCATTGACTGCGATATTGACTATGAAGAGCCTTCGCACCAGTGGCTGACCGCCTCTATGCCGCAGTTTGCCGCCAGCGCGGGCAGCAGCGGCAAAGCGCTGGAAAACCGTCCCGAAGCGCCGGTTATTCCGGGCAGCAACAAGCAGAATCCTTATGCGGCCGCGCTGGTTACCAACCGACGCCTGTCGGGGCCGGATTCTGATAAAGATATCCGCCACTATGAGTTCGATCTCACCGATAGCGGCCTGAAATATGAAGCGGGCGATGCGCTGGGCGTTATCCCGGTTAACGACCCGACGCTGGTTAGCCTGCTGCTGGCACAGCTGAAGGCGGACTACGATACGCCGGTATCCGGCTATGACCGCAGCCTGGGCGATCTGCTGACCTATCAGTTTGAAATTTCCGAACCTTCACGCAAGCTGATTGAGTGGGTAGGCCAGAACACCACCAACCAGGAGCTGCGTCACGTGCTGCAGCATGACGATAAAGATGCCATGGGCGTCTGGCTGTGGGGCAAAGATTCGCTGGATCTGCTGCAGCTGGAGCTGGCGCGTTCCATCGGCATTCCTGAGTTTGTGGCGCTGCTGCGTCCGTTGCAGCATCGCGCCTATTCCATCTCGTCCAGCTCGAAGGCGCATCCAAACCAGGTGCATCTCACTATCGCTTCGGTGCGCTATCACAGCGCGGGTCGCGCGCGCAGTGGCGTCTGTTCCACCTATCTGGCGGAACGCGTGGGTCGGGGCGAAAAACCGTCGATCTTTATTTCGCCTAACAAAGCTTTTCGCGTTCCCGCAGACGGCAATACGCCGCTGATTATGGTTGGCCCCGGCACCGGCATCGCGCCCTTCCGCGCCTTTTTGCAGGAGCGTGAGGCAACCGGCGCTAAAGGTAAAAACTGGCTGTTCTTTGGCGACCAGCGCCTTGAGCATGACTTTATCTATCGCGACGAGCTGCTGAACTGGCAGGAAAAAGGCGTGTTGAACCGTCTGGATCTGGCCTTCTCGCGCGATCAGGCGAAAAAAATCTACGTGCAGAACCGTATGATGGAACAGGGCGCGGAGCTGTATGCGTGGCTACAGGAAGGCGCCTGTTTTTACGTCTGCGGCGATGCGTCACGAATGGCCAAAGATGTGGATAAAGCGCTGTACGAGGTTATTGCCCAGTTCGGCGGCCTGTCGGCAGAGCGCGCGGCGGACTATATCGATCAGCTGAAGAAAGAGAAACGCTACCTGCGCGACGTCTATTGATCCCCACGGCTGGCTGGGCAGCCGCTCAGCCAGCCGTTTCTTTCTGCTCTTCCGTAAGATATCTCACCACGACAGCGGGATTACCTGCTGCAACCGCGTAGTCCGGGACGCTGGTTCTTACCACGCTGCCCGCGCCAATCACCGCATGTCGCCCCACCGTGACGCCAGGCAGAATAATGGCATTCATGCCGATCCAGCTGTGTTCCTTGATCAGTACCGGCCTGACGGGCGTTCTCGCCGCCTCGTCGTCCGTCCCGCGAGCAAGCAGCGGATGACCGCTGCTGTCCATCAGCGTGACGCCTGGCCCAAAGGTTACATCATCCTCAACCGTCACGTTCTGCCAGGCGATAATGGCGGTTCCCTGCAGCACGCAGCCGGCACCGATAATAATTTTCCCCGCCTCAAAGCCGTTACGCTTCACCAGCGTCAGCTTAACCCGCCCGCAGTGAAAGGCTACCCGGTCCAGCGACTCCAGATAAGCGCCCTCGCCCAGCGAAATGCAGCGGGAAAAATCCGCCAGATCGATATAGTCTTTGTGGTACGTTTTATCTTTTACCCAGGTGAGCGTAATATCAGGCTCGCCAGAGAAACTCACCCCTTTAGCTAGCGAAGAACAGTGTTTAAAAGCGGTCGATTCAGGCGTGATAGAGATATTTTCGTATAAAGGCATCGTTTTCTTCCCGGTTTTGATCGGCATAGTGGCGGATAACTTTATTTAGCGAAAACTTGCTTTCGCCCAGATCGCAGCCATAAAAAGCGGTCTGCCAGAGCTGATATTTCTGATGAATTTTCTTGCCGGCAATTTCCGATTCGTTTTTATGGTCCGCAATCTGTTTTTGATGCGGGCAGTGTACCGAACATATTTCCCGGTCAACGATAAATCGGTTATTTTGTAAAAACAGCCGCACGCCTAAATCCACATCTTCACCGCCCCAACCGTTAAAATCCTCATCAAACAGCCCGGCTTTTATCAGCGCCTGGCGCTCCGCCGAGACGTGGCACGTCCAGAAAATATCAAAGGGTGCAGGCCATGAAGAAATATTATAGCCCAGCTCGTTATACTGCTGTTGCCGAATATCTTCTGCCTTCATCTCTTTAAAAAAGTTTACGGAAGCGCCGACATCCTCTGCACGAATAAAAGCATCCAGATCGGCCAGCATGGCGTCCGGCATTTCAAAACCGTAGACGTAGCCGATGCAGACGCCCGGCGTGCGGCTTTTCCGATGAATGCCGAGGTGCTTTTCCAGCGCGTCCTGCCGCAGCAGCACGCCGGAATCAATCAGCACGATATAGTCGCCTTCCGCCGCCGTAATACCGATGTTCCGCGCCTTTCCCGCGCGAAAACCGTTGTCGTACTGCCAGTAATAGCGAATATTCAGGCAGTCCTGATAGTCCTGACAAAGCTGACCGGTATTATCGCTACCGCCGTCATCCACGACGATAACTTCAAAAAAACGTTTATCCAGCGTTTGCCGCGTCAGCGCCTGTAGCGTTTTATTCAGCAATGCTTCTCGGTTATAGGTGGGTATAACTACGCTTACGGCTATTTCCATTCGTTGTATTCCTTAGCGCGCCACAAATCACCTGACAGTGAGTTAGTCAGAAAACATAAACAATAATTAACCTTTCCGTCTATTTCAATAATGTTAATTAAAGGAAATAATATTTATTGCTGTTTTTTGATAATGATCAATTGAATAATAAAAGTAATAACGCATAAGGAACACAGAAAAGAGTAATTAAGGAAACTACTGTAATTTATTTTCTGAATAATCGTTTCTCAACAAGATAAAAAAAGAGAATATTTTCAGAAAATGCTGGAGCGAAATTTAATTTATTGTTGATTACCAGACATAAAAAAACCGGCCCTGTTCGGGGGCCGGTTTCGCTGTTACGTCTACTTCACCACGCGCAGCGCCGGGCGTCCGCCACGCGGCGGCGGCTCGTCATTGCCGTCATCATCCTGACCACTGTCGTCAGGGCGATCGCCGTCAATAACCGACATCACCGTTTCCGGTGACTCATCCTGCGCCGTAGCCGGGTTATATTCGCCCGCCTCTTCGTAGGCCGGTTCAGGCTCGAACATCGTGCCCGCGCCGTTTTCACGCGCGTAGATAGCCATCACGGCCGCCAGCGGCACCGAAACCTGACGCGGGACGCCGCCAAAGCGCGCGTTAAACGTCACCTCGTCGTTACCCAGCTCCAGATTGCCTACGGCACGAGGCGCAATATTCAGCACGATTTGACCGTCGCGTGCATACTCCAGCGGCACCAGCACGCCGGGGAGGTTGATATCCACCACCAGATGAGGCGTCAGCTGGTTGTCCAGCAGCCACTCGTAAAAGGCTCGCAGCAGATAGGGACGACGTGCGGTAAGTTGCGACATTTCCATATCAGCCCCGCGTATGCAGGCGCATTTCCCGTTCTGCTTCCGTCAGAGAAGCCAGGAAGGAATCACGTTCGAACACGCGCGTCATATAGCCCTTCAGCTCTTTCGAGCCGGCGCCGATCAGCTCGATGCCCATCTGCGGCAGACGCCACAGCAGCGGCGCCAGGTAGCAGTCTACCAGGCTGAATTCTTCGCTCATAAAGAAAGGCGTACGAGAGAACAGCGGCGCAATCGCCAGCAGCTCTTCGCGCAGCTGTTTGCGCGCGGCTTCCGCTTCCTGCGCCGTGCCGTTTTCCACTTTACGCATCAGGCTGTACCAGTCCTGCTCGACGCGATGCATCATCAGGCGGCTTTCGCCACGTGCGACCGGGTAGACAGGCATCAGCGGCGGATGCGGGAAACGCTCATCAAGGTATTCCATGATGATGCGGGATTCATACAGCGTCAGTTCACGATCGACTAACGTAGGAACGGTACGGTACGGATTGAGGTCAATCAGATCCTGGGGCAGGCTATCCATTTCTACCTGCTCGATCTCTACGCTGACACCCTTCTCCGCCAGCACAATACGCACCTGATGGCTAAAAATGTCAGTCGGACCAGAAAACAGCGTCATTACCGAACGTTTGTTGGCAGCGACAGCCATGTAAACCTCCAAGTTTATCCAGAAAATTACTGCGCAAGCCCGCCACACGGCGACCAGACGGCTAAATTGCCCCGGCTAACCCGGACGACGCTTCGTCTGTGCAGCCGCCCGGCTAATAGGCACAAAGTGTCACTCAGTTTACCAGATTTTAGCCAGCTTGTGGGGCAGGAATACGGATTTGACGGGAAAATGACAGAGCCCGTCGCGTTTTTACGAGCCAGGCCGAAAATCAGGCAAGAAAAAACCCGGTGCAGGCACCGGGTTTTTCGATAATCGATTCTGCAAGCGCAGAATAAATTAACGCTTGGAGAACTGTGGACGACGACGTGCTTTACGCAGACCGACTTTCTTACGTTCAACCTGACGGGCATCACGGGTAACGAAGCCTGCTTTACGCAGTTCGCCACGCAGTGACTCGTCATATTCCATCAGCGCGCGGGTGATACCGTGACGGATCGCACCAGCCTGACCAGAAATACCACCACCTTTAACGGTGACGTACAGATCGAATTTACCGACCAGGTCCAGCAGTTCCAGCGGCTGGCGAACTACCATGCGGGCAGTTTCGCGACCGAAGTACTGTTCCAGAGAACGCTGGTTGATAACGATGTTACCACTGCCCGGCTTGATAAATACGCGAGCGGTAGAGCTTTTGCGGCGACCAGTGCCGTAGTTTTGATTCTCAGCCATTGCCTGTAATCCCGATTAAATGTCAAGAACTTGCGGTTGCTGTGCCGCATGGTTGTGCTCGTTGCCCGCGTAAACTTTCAGTTTACGGTACATAGCACGACCCAGCGGGCCCTTTGGCAGCATGCCTTTAACCGCGATTTCAATCACACGCTCAGGACGGCGAGCAATCATCTCTTCGAAGGTCGCTTGCTTGATACCACCGATGTGGCCAGTGTGATGATAGTAAATCTTATCGGTACGCTTGTTGCCGGTTACAGCAACTTTGTCAGCGTTCAGAACGATAATGTAATCACCGGTATCTACGTGCGGAGTATATTCCGCTTTATGCTTACCGCGCAGACGACGAGCCAGCTCAGTCGCTAAACGACCTAAAGTTTTGCCCGTTGCGTCAACAACATACCAGTCACGTTGGACGGATTCTGGTTTAGCTGTAAAAGTTTTCATCTAAAAGCTTACCCAAATTAAGTTACACGTTGGTGAAATCCCAAACGCTTGAATAAACGGTTGAGGCTCACACGACCATCTCGACCAGCAAGCCCACCCCTTCGGATAGAGTTACTGGAACACAAAGAGTTTTGGGAAAAAAACCTTTGCTGTAACGTGGGGTCGCAAGATTATAGAGAAGTCGCCCGCAAAGCGCGACCCCTTTTTACAATTAAATGCGTCCCGACGCCGGGAAATTTAACGACTCATGGCAGGTGCGGCAGTCGGAGATACTCTTCGCTTTGCATCTCCTGCAGCCGCGAAACGCAGCGCTGATATTCAAACTTCAGCCGCGCGCCCTGATAGATTTCGTACAGCGTAGCCTCCGCCGAGACGACCAGCTTAACATGCCGTTCGTAAAACTCATCCACCAACGCTAAAAAACGTCGCGCCTGGTCTTCGGTTTTGTAGATCATCACCGGCACGTTAAACAGCAGCACGCTGTGAAAACGGCGCGACAGCTCAATATAGTCGTGCTGGCTGCGCCCTTCGCCGCACAGCGTCAGGAAATCCATCGCCACCACGCCTTCTGCCACGCCCAGCGTCGGCATCTTACGATGGTTGATCTCCAGCACGGGCTTATCGCTGCGATCGCTGCCGGCCAGCGCAACAAACATGCGGTCCATCTCTTTCGTGGTCGCCTCATTCAGCGGCATCATCCACAGATGGGCAGACGTCAGCGTGCGCAGGCGATAGTCGATGCCCGCATCCACATTCATCACGTCACAGTGTTGCTTTATCATCTCTATGGCTGGCAGAAAGCGTGCCCGCTGCAGGCCGTTGCGATACAGATCGTCCGGCGGAATGTTAGAGGTGGCGACCAGCGTGATCCCTCTGGCGAACAGCGCCTCCATCAGCGTGCCCAGCAGCATGGCATCAGTGATATCGGAAACGAAGAACTCATCGAAACAGAGCAGATCCGTTTCGCTTTTAAAGCGGTCAGCCACGATCTGTAAAGGATCGCTGTGGCCCTGAAGGCCCCTCAGCTCTTCATGCACGCGCAACATAAAACGATGGAAGTGCAGCCGCTGCTTGCGCTCGCCAGGAATTGCCTGAAAAAACATGTCCATCAGCCAGGTTTTGCCCCGGCCGACGCCGCCCCACATATAGAGGCCGCGAACAGGCGTCTGCGGCTCGTTTTTGCCTTTTCCCATGAGCTTATTCAGCCGGCCAAACAGCCCTTTGGTTGGGGCGGCGGCGGCGGGTTCGCGCCGGCTCAGCGCCTGATAAATCCCATCCAGGCGGGTAACGGCTTCACGTTGAATATCATCAGGTTGATACTCGCCGTTTTCCAGCGCCCGTTGGTAAAGCGCAAGAGGAGACTTCGTTTGCATAGATTCCCATTCCCTGAATTATTCGGTGCGTCAGGTGATTGATTGTCGAAAAAAAGGCCGTTCTACACTAAGCGATGCAGCCGCAGGATTCCACTTCCATGAGATTAGCGGTTATAGTGGCTGTTAACGGACTGGCATAAGGCCAGAGGTTTTTACGGAACGATGAAGACAACACGGGAGTTATTATGACCTGGGAATACGCGCTTATTGGCCTGGTAGCGGGAGTAATTATCGGTGCGCTGGCGATGCGTTTTGGTAACAAGAAACTGCGCGAGCAGCGCAGCCAGCAGTACGAACTGGAAAAAACCAAAGCCGAACTGGCTGATTATCGCGAAGAGCTGACCAGCCACTTCGCGCAGAGCGCTGAGCTGCTGGATAATATGGCGCGCGACTACCGCCAGCTTTATCAGCATATGGCGAAAGGTTCCAACGACCTGCTGCCGAACCTGCCGGGCGAAAAAAATCCGTTTGCTTATCAGCTGACCGAATCGGAAGCGGATAACGATCAGGTGCCGGTGCAGATGCCGCGTGATTACCCTGACAGCGCTACCGGCCTGCTGCGCGGCGAGCGTACGGCGCACGAGAAATAGAACGGACGCGTCCTGTGGTAAAGGGGGCGTTAATCGCCCCTTTTTACTCTTCTGACCCTTGTGTCCTGGCTTCGTCCCGGATGCTCTCCCCCACTTTTTGCGAGTCTTAGCGATGAAGAAATCATTACTGTTGAGCGCATTAGCCCTGAGTATCAGCATGGGTTCAGCTCCGGCGGCGCAGGCCACGCTACCGGCACAAATTCAGGGGCAGCCGCTGCCCAGCCTGGCGCCGATGCTGGAAAAAGTGCTGCCTGCGGTGGTCAGCGTCCACGTGGCGGGCACGCAGCCGACGCAAACGCAGGAAATTCCCGAGCAGCTGAAACGCTTTTTCGGGCAGGAAGGTCAGGACGGCGGCGACAGCAGCCAGCCTTTTGAAGGCCTGGCGTCCGGCGTGGTCATTAACGCCGAAAAGGGCTATATCCTTACCAATAATCATGTGGTTAACGGCGCGGATAAAATCAGCGTCCAGCTGAGCGACGGCCGGGAATTTGACGCTAAGCTTATTGGCCACGACGAACAGACCGATATCGCGCTGATCCAGGTCAGCGGCGCCAAAGGCCTGACGCAGGTGAAAGTGGCCGATTCCGACCAGCTGAAGGTCGGCGACTTCGCGGTGGCGATCGGCAATCCGTTCGGCCTTGGCCAGACGGCCACATCCGGCATCGTGTCGGCGCTGGGACGCAGCGGGCTGAATCTGGAAGGGCTGGAAAACTTTATTCAGACCGATGCGGCGATCAATCGCGGCAACTCCGGCGGCGCGCTGGTTAATCTTAACGGCGAACTGATCGGCATTAACACCGCTATTCTCTCTTCTGCCGGCGGCAATATCGGTATCGGCTTCGCTATTCCGGGCAATATGGCGATGAATCTGGCGCAGCAGCTGATCGAGTTTGGCGAGGTGAAACGCGGCCAGCTGGGTATTAAAGGCACGGAGATGACGGCGGAGATGGCGAAAGCCTTTAACGTTGACGCCCAGCGCGGCGCTTTCGTCAATGAAGTGCTGCCAGGCTCGGCGGCGGCTAAAGCCGGCATCAAAGCGGGCGATATTATTACCTCGCTGGATGACAAGCCGGTGGAAAGCTTTGCCGCGCTGCGGGTGAAAATTGGCACCACCGCGCCGGGCAAAGAGGTGAAGGTAGGCCTGCTGCGCGACG
The DNA here is from genome assembly GCF_054057575.1 of Erwinia sp. TECH1. Lineage (NCBI taxonomy): Bacteria > Pseudomonadati > Pseudomonadota > Gammaproteobacteria > Enterobacterales > Erwiniaceae > Erwinia > Erwinia sp. TECH1. Next base: position 4,270,474 of record NZ_JBSRZK010000001.1, read on the forward strand.
GCAAGCCGCAGACGCTGACCGTGAAGCTGGATAACAGCACCCAAACCGCCAGCACAGAGCTGCTGAACCCTGCGCTACAGGGCGCGACCTTGAGCGACGGCGCGGCGAAAGACGGCACCAAAGGCGTCAGCGTGGACAGCGTCGATAAAGGCACGCCGGCCGCGCAGTTCGGCCTGCAAAAAGACGATATTATCGTCGGACTTAACCGCACCCGCGTTGAAAATCTTGCCGACCTGCGCAAGCAGCTGGCGGCAAAACCTTCGCTGCTGGCGCTGAATGTTATCCGCAACGGCGAAAGCCTCTACCTGCTTTTACGCTAAAACTTCGGGCGGACACCTGCGCGTCCGCCCGACTCATGTTATCCTGCCCATCGTCTATTCATTCATCAGTTAAAGCCATGTTTCCTAAACTTATGCGTTCAGTGCTTCTTGGCCTGGTGGTAGCGGGCCTGCTGCTGGTCGCGCTGCCCGCGCTGCGCATCGGCAATAATTTTTTTACGCTAAAAGATGACAGCGCCAGCCAGAAGCCCGTCAGCTATAACGACGCCGTGCGCCGCGCCGCGCCTGCGGTGGTGAACGTCTATAATCGCAGCGCCAACGCGTCGGCCCATAACCTGGAAATCCGCACGCTGGGCTCGGGCGTGATTATGGACGGGCGGGGCTATATCCTGACCAACAAGCATGTGATTAACGATGCCGATCAGATTATCGTCGCGCTGCAGGATGGCCGAATTTTTGAAGCCATGCTGGTAGGCTCGGACAGCCTGACCGATCTGGCCGTGCTGAAGATCACCGCTTCCGGCCTGCCGGTTATTCCTGTTAATCCTAAGCGAGTGGCGCATATCGGCGATCTGGTGATGGCGATAGGCAACCCTTACAACATTGGCCAGACGGTTACGCAGGGCATCATCAGCGCGACCGGCCGCGTAGGCCTCAGCCCTTCCCGCTATCAGAACTTCCTGCAAACCGATGCCTCTATTAATAAAGGCAACTCCGGCGGCGCGCTGATTAACTCACTGGGCGAACTGATGGGCATTAACACGCTGTCGTTCGATAAAAGCAACGATGGCGAAACGCCGGAAGGCATCGGTTTTGCCATCCCTACCGCGCTGGCGGCGAAAATCATGGACAAGCTTATCCGCGACGGCCGCGTTATCCGTGGGTTTATCGGCATCAGCGGACGTGAAATTCCGCAAATGCATGGCCAGAACGGCAGCATCGATCACGTTCAGGGCATTGTGGTGACCAACGTGGCGCAGGGCGGGCCGGCGGCGAAAGCAGGCCTGCAGGTGAACGACGTCATCGTCAGCGTGAACCATAAGCCTGCGGTTTCCGCGCTGGAAACCATGGACCAGGTGGCGGAAATCCGTCCGGGAACGGCGATTGATGTGGATATTTTGCGTAACGATCGCAAGATGACGCTGCAAATTACCGTACTGGAATATCCGGGCAGCTAAACGGCAAGGGCCAGCGAAAGCTGGCCCTGAGTGGCTTACTTCACGAACTCTTCGCCCTGAGCGATATCTTTCTTCAGCGTCTCCAGCATGTTCTGTAGCGCCTGCTCTTCAAACGTACTCAAAGCGCCGATGGGCTTACGCTCCGCAACGCCGTTTTTCCCCAGCAGCAGCGGCTGAGCGAAAAAGCGAGCATGCGCGCCGTCGCCTTCAACGTAGGCGCACTCCACCACGTTGCTTTCACCCTGTAGGGCACGCACCAGCGACAGACCAAATTTCGCTGCGGCCTGGCCCATTGACAGCGTGGCAGACCCGCCGCCGGCTTTTGCCTCAACCACTTCTGTACCCGCGTTCTGGATACGTTTAGTCAGATCGGCCACTTCCTGATCCGTAAAGCTTACGCCCGGCACCTGCGACAGCAGCGGCAGGATAGTGACGCCGGAATGGCCGCCAATCACCGGCACGTTCAGCGCCGCCGGATCTTTGCCCTTCAGCTCGGCGACAAAGGTATTGGAGCGGATAATATCCAGCGTGGTCACGCCGAACAGTTTGTTCTTGTCATAGACGCCCGCTTTTTTCAGCACCTCGGCGGCGATAGCCACGGTGGTGTTAACGGGGTTAGTAATGATGCCGATCAGCGCTTTTGGACAGGTAGCGGCGACCTGCTCAATCAGATTGCGCACGATACCGGCGTTAACATTAAACAGGTCTGCGCGGTCCATACCAGGCTTACGCGCTACGCCTGCGGAGATCAGGACTACGTCAGCGCCCTGCAAGGCTGGCGTCGCGTCTTCACCGCTAAAGCCTTTGATTTTCACCGCAGTAGGGATGTGGCTCAGATCGACAGCCACGCCGGGCGTCACGGGAGCGATATCGTACAGTGAGAGATCTGAACCTGCCGGAAGCTGGGTTTTAAGCAGAAGAGCAAGGGCCTGGCCAATGCCGCCAGCCGCGCCGAGAACTGCAACTTTCATCCTAAACTCCTTATTATTTTGAGGGGGAAGTGCCGTGGAATCATTTGCTTATGAGCATATCTGACCTGCGAGGCCTGAGCGACAGCATTTACCCTCATGCACGACGGCGCATCATACAGGATAAAGCGACAGAGACTGACCGCAATATGCCCGGTAAGGCCATTCGAGGCTGCAGGCAACGCGGTCAACGTTACACTACACCGTTAATACTTAGCCAAACAACATCAATTTTATAACAATCTGTTCACTTATTGTGCGCGACGTCGCGGAATAAGGCGAATTTTTCACGGCCGCGATCTGGCAACGAACGTTAACAGGGTGTAAAAAAGAGGCTTAATTTGCATAAAAATGCAAAAAAGTGCATAATAAGAAGTTATCCCAGCCGGGAATTCTCTTGCGACCTTTAGCGAAAAACTATGCGTAATCCAGCAAAACAAGAAGATCTGATTAAGGCGTTTAAGGCCTTATTAAAAGAAGAAAAATTTAGCTCGCAGGGCGAGATCGTCACTGCGCTCCAGGAACAGGGCTTTGATAATATCAACCAGTCCAAGGTTTCGCGGATGCTGACCCGCTTTGGCGCCGTGCGCACGCGCAACGCCAAAATGGAAATGGTTTACTGTCTGCCTGCCGAGCTGGGCGTGCCGACCACCAGCAGCCCGCTCAAGAATCTGGTGCTTGATATCGATTATAATGACGCGCTGATTGTGATCCATACCAGCCCTGGCGCGGCGCAGCTGATTGCCCGCATGCTGGACTCGCTGGGCAAGCCCGAAGGCATCCTCGGCACCATCGCCGGTGACGACACGATTTTCATTACCCCAGCCCGCCACGTTACCATCAGACACCTGCGTGATTCCGTCCTGAAATTATTCGATCAGGAACTATAAGCCGCCGGTTTTTATGCAGTTCTTTATCGTTTTCCCCGCGCGCCGGCGACCGTTGGCGCGTTGTCTTTTCTCTCTCCACTCCGTTAAAAACAGCATAATACACTGGCTTATTGCGCTGACATCGCCGTTAAACTTTATGGACTCCCGTCTCGCAGTGTGATCTGCCACAAAGAAGCGCACAAATAGTTAAATTGATCTATCTCAATGTTTTTACGCATATTTAACGCAGCCAGAGCAACTTATAAGCGTTTTTTATAACTGAACGTTATTAAAAAGTGGTTAACGGCTTAAATATCGCAACAAAACATTATTAGCCTGCTATTAATATTTTACGTTATCAGATCTATAATCCTTTTCGTGATGTGAATCACACTAACAACACGATAAAAATAATGACGAGGAAAATTTTCATGAACGTAAAAACTACCGTGGCTGCCGCCAGCCTGCTCTCTCTGCTCTCTTTTGGTGCTTTTGCAGCTGAATCTGTTAACGCGGATCAGGCGCAAAACATGCAATCGATCGGCACCGTTAGCGTGAGCGGCGTCAGCGCATCCCCTATGGATATCAATGCCCAGCTGAGCCAGAAAGCCGACGCTCAGGGCGCTAAAGCCTACCGTGTGGTCGAGGCCTATTTAAACGGCAACTATCACGCTACGGCTGAGCTGTACAAATAATCAACCTAACTCTGACGATAACCCCAAGAATAATAAAAGTTTTTTAGCCCTTTCGGTTATCGCCCTACTTCTGGAGCATCTGTTATGAACACGAAATTTACTATCGCTGCACTAAGCCTGGCTTCCGTTCTCTCTTTCGGCGCCAGCGCTGCCAACCTGGTAACCGATCAGCAGGTTGCCAACGAAAATCTGCAGTCTATGGGTACCATCAGCGTTAGCGGCATCGACGGCGCGCCAACCACCATCCGTCAGCAGCTTTCACAGAAAGCCGACGAACAGGGCGCGAAATCGTATCGGGTGATTGAGGCCTACAACAACGGCAACTATCACGCGACCGCAGAACTTTATAAATAAGATGGGCGACGGGCAGGCGTAAAGCCTGCCGCTATATCGACGACCTGACAGGTTTCAGACGCGGGTTGTTGAGGACAATGAGGAAGAAAATCATGAAAACAACTTTAGCCGTATTAAGCCTGCTCTCCGTACTTTCCTTCGGCGCTTCAGCTGCACAGCTGGTTAACGCAGAGCAATCGCAGCATCTACAATCCGCCGGCACCATTTCATTAGGCGGCGTGGCGGGCGCACCGATGGATATTCGTCAGCAGCTGTCGCAGAAAGCGGATGAACAAGGCGCCAGCGCCTATCGCGTTATCGAAGCGCGTAACGACAACACCTGGCACGTCACCGCCGAGCTGTATAAGTAATTCCTCGTCACCGTTACCCTGACGGTTATATGACGAACCTTTTGGCCCCGTTCGCCGGGGCCTTTTTTCGTTTCAGCGCACGTTAAATCGTAGCTGCCCTTCCAGCTCTTCCTCCGCTTCGTCAAACAGCAGGATCAACGCGCCGTAGCGCCGTCTCTGGCCTGTGCCAAGATGCACAAATTCGATCTCCAGCGGTAACGGCAGCGATCTGTCGCTCACCACTTCCCACAGGCTGTCCAAATCGGTAATAAGCCGATCGCCCAGTGAAAAACGATCGCTGAACTGTCGGAAGAAATGCGCCTGATCCACGATTTCATTAAAATCAAAAATTTCTGTTCTCATACTGCCGCTCCACAGGAAAACGGTCGGGCGACGCGTGGCCGCCCGGTGAGTTACAGTCCCCCGATATGCAGGGCTTTGACCTCTAAAAACTCTTCCAGTCCCAGCACCGATCCTTCCCGTCCCAGCCCGGACTCTTTCACGCCGCCAAAAGGCGCCAGCTCGGTGGATACCGCGCACTCATTGATGCCGATCATGCCGCTTTCCAGCGCCGCCGCTACGCGGAAGATGCGCTGGACATCACGGGTATAGAAGTAGGCGGCCAGACCAAATTCGGTATCGTTGGCGCGGCGGATTACCTCTTCTTCGCTATCAAAGCGGAAACAGGCGGCGACCGGGCCAAACGTTTCCTCTTTGGCCAGCTTCATGTTTTCATTGGCTTCGGCAATCACCGTCGGCTGCCAGAAATTGCCGCCGAGCGCGTGCCGGTCGCCGCCGACGACTATCTTGCCGCCTTTCGCTTTGGCGTCTTTAACATGCTCTTCCACCTTATCTACGGCAGAAGCCTCAATCAGCGGCCCGACAATCACCCCTTCTTCCATGCCGTTACCCACCTTCAGCTTGCCTACCTCTTCCGCCAGCTGGCTGACAAAACGGTCGTAAACGCTGTTGTGAATAAAGAAGCGGTTAACGCTAACGCAAACCTGGCCCGCGTTGCGGAACTTGTTGGCGATGGCACCTTTAACGGCGGCGTCGATATCCGCATCCTCAAAGACGATATAGGGCGCGTTGCCGCCCAGCTCCATCGACACTTTTTTCATCGTCTCAGCGGCGTTACGCATCAGCAGCTTGCCGACTTCCGTTGAACCGGTGAAAGAGATTTTCCTGACCGTCGAACTGGCCATAATGGCTTCGCTGATGGCTTTGGTATCGCCCGCCACCGCGTTCAGCACGCCGTCCGGCACGCCCGCTTTTTTCGCCAGCGCCACCAGAGCAAAAGCCGACAGCGGCGTGTTATTAGCGGGTTTGATAATGCCGGTGCAGCCTGCGGCCAGCGCGGGGCCAAGCTTGCGCGTCAGCATCGCCATCGGGAAATTCCAGGGCGTAATAGCAGCGACCACGCCGATGGGTTCGCGCGTCGCCAGAATGCGCGATCCCGCTTTGGCCGGCGGAATGATTTCACCGTTAGCGCGCTTTGCCTGCTCGGCAAACCACTGAATAAAGCTGGCGGCGTACTCGACTTCACCCTCGGCTTCTTTTACGGGCTTACCCTGCTCCGCCGTCATCAGTTTGCCCAGCCAGGCTTTGTTGTCGATAATCAGCTGATACCAGCGGTAAAGGATTTCGCTACGCTCTTTAGCGGTTTTCGCCCGCCAGGCGGGAAAGGCTTTGGCGGCGGCGGCAATCGCCCGTCCGGTTTCGTCTTTACCGGCGCGCGCGACCTGAGTAATGACTTCACCGGTGGCCGGGTTCAGTACGTCAAAGGTTGCGCCGCCCTGCTGCCACTGACCGTCGATAAAAAAGCCGGTCTGAAATAAGTCGTTGTCCTGAAGCGAGTTGCTCATACTGTTCTCCCATTGGATTACCGTTGGGATAAGTATAGATGGCGGCCTGCATGACAGGCCGCAAGAAGGGCAAGAAGCGGAGATCTCTTAATCAGATTTGCAGCAGCGTGGTCTGATATTTTTTTAACATGCTCGCCAGGCGCTGCACGGGCTCGGTGACGCTTAGCGGCGCCTCGTAATGCACCAGCTTTTCCTGATAGATAGCCAGTTCCGCCAGCAGCCGCTCGAAGTAGTGGCGTCGTTTGGCGTCGCTGCCTGCCGAAATAACCCGATCCGCCGTATGCCGCAGCTGCTTGTGGAAAGCAGAAAGATCGCTGTTAACCGGGATATCGGCATCGCGCAGGCGCTGGTGTCCGATAATCAACGTCAGCGCGATACGAAACTTGTTGATATCGCCTGGAAAAAGATTCAGCAACATAAACAGCTGCTGGTACAGCGCCGGCAGATGGTTCTCGCGACGGCGGGCCTGATTGGTGGTCATGGCCGCCACGGCGGAATACATAAAGCGGTTCAGCAGCGTGCGTCCGGTCCGCGCTTTTGAGGTGTCGCGAATAAGCAAAATGACCAGCAGCGCCAGGAAACAGCCGATCGCCTGACCGAGTGCGTTATCCAGGAAGGCGCTGACGTTAAAGGTCATGGGATTGTCCAGCGTCAGGATATTGATGGTGCCGACCAGCGCGCCCAGCGTGCCGATCTGACGGCGCTGAATAAGGATGCCGCCGATAAAGGCCATCACGCCCAGGCAGAGGCAGAGCAGCAGCATACTTTGCTGCGTGGCGGGCATCAGCACCATGTAATAGAGCGCCCCTAAGGGGATCGCCACCATCATGCCGTACAGAAAATCCTTCGCCATCATCAGCGGGTTCGGCATCCTCATCGCCAGCGCGGTGATCACCGCGAGCATCACCATTGCGCCGCTGCCCGATGTCCAGCCGCTCCACAGCCAGAACAGCGAACCGACCGCCGTGGCGACAAAAGTGCGCACGCCGTTGATCAGCGCGTGGCGCGTTTCCGCCGAGCGCATTTTTACCACCGGCTCGCCATCCAGCACTTCTTCTTCCATGCCGCTGATGCTGCTGTTGGTTTTTATGCCTTTCAGCAGCAGCAAATAGCGTGAAGCCGCGCCGACCCAGTTGCTGACGGTGACCGGCGTATTTTTGCTGCCGCTGGCGGTGATCACGCGGCGCATAATTTTCATGCGCTTATGGATATCGGCGACGTTCTCAACCGGCTTTTCAAAGAAAAGGTGAAACTGCGGCGGCACATATTCCTGACGAGTATTCTGGATCAGAAAAGTTTCGCAGGCCTGGGTAATCAAGGTCAGCGACAGCGTATTTAACGCGCGCAGTCGCCTGTCCGCTCGCTGCCAGTGGCCTGACTCCATCATCAGATGGGTACGCATTCCGTTCAGCGCGGTGGTGCGACGCACCAGATCGGTCCAGGCTTTGTCGACCTCTTCTTTGTCGCCGTGCGCCACGCAAAGCTGCATCAGCTTGTACTGATCCACCAGCAGCCCGTCGATAGCGCGATCGATATCCTGTTTGATGGAGCGCGGCGAAAACAGCATGTCGGCCAGAATGGCGCAGACGATGCCGATAATGATTTCGCTACAGCGCTCGACGGCAAACTGCGGCGCCAGCAGCACCGAGCCGTTAGCGTCCAGGCTGACCACGATAATCAGCGCCGTATAGCCCGCCAGGCCCAGCGCATAGGAGTTTTCAACTTTGATTAAGGAGGAAAGCCAGACGCAGAAACCGGCCCACAGGCAGCACAGCAGCAGCATCACCACCGGCGCGCGGATGGTGGCGATCATAATCGTCAGCGCGGCCAGGCAGCCGATAAAGGTGCCGATAATACGCAGCATCCCGCGATGGCGCAGCGCGCCGGAGAAAGGATCGCCGCCTGCGGCAAAGGCCGTGCCGCCTGCGACGATACAGGCGGTCATTACCGCCCAGCGCGGCGTTTCCAGATTAAAGTGAAAGCCGATCAGCAACGCCAGCAGAATGGCGAAGGTCAGCTTGATCGGAAACCGCAGTTGATACCACATGGCGCTTAGCCGAACTCACGCAGGCGGTGCATCAGCTTCATCGCCGGCGACATCTCCTGCGGCTGACGATCCTGAGCGCCCGTCACAATCACGGTTGCCGTCGTGCCGGCAGGATAAAGATTGCCCTGCTGCTGGTCGAGATGAATACGTACCGGCACGCGCTGCGCCAGACGCACCCACTCCAGGTTGGAATCGATGGTCGCCATGCCTTTGCTGTCGACGGTGCTGCTGCTGTTGGTCACGCCAGCGGCCACGCTGTCAACGGTGCCCTGCAGCACGCGGTTGCTGCCCAGCGGCGTGATCTCCACGCGATAGCCGGGACGCACGCCTTCCAGCTTGGTTTCTTCCATATAGGCCAGCACGTAGAAGGTGTGCTGCTGCACCAGCGCCACGGCGGTAGAGCCGCGCGTGATAAATTCGCCGCGATAGACGTTCAGGTTAGTGATCCAGCCGTCCGCCGGCGCTTTGACCACGGTACGCTCCAGATCCAGCTTCGCGGTATCGCGCGTGGCGACAGCTTTCGCCAGCTGGTGTTCCGTGGTCTGGTAATCGCTGTTGGCCTGCTCGATAGCCTCACGCGACATAGCAGAGACGCCGAGCTGATTGCGGCGGCCTGCCTCACGGCGTTTTTCACTGACCAGCGCCTGGTAATAGGCCACGTCCGCTTCCGCCTGGTTCAGCGCCTGCTGATAGCGCGGCTGATCGACCACGAACAGCACCTGATCCTTTTTCACCAGCTGGTTATCCCGCACGCGCACGTCGGTGATCAGGCCGCTGACATCTGGCGCGATAGCGACCACGTCCGCCGTGAATTTTGCGTCGCGCGTCCACGGCGATTCTGTGTAGTAAACCCAGACGTGGAAAATACCAACAACGGCAATGACCACCAGGATAAGGGTGATGGCAAACCGGGAAATTTTTCTTGTTAACGCTTTCACTGTGACCTCAGACAAACAATCGGGAAACCAGGTAGAACAGGCAGCAGTAGAGTGCTGTATTAAATAACGCAGGATGCCAGACCAGGTCATAGATCCCGGTGGGCGTAAGCAAACGACGCACCAGCCAGAACAGCATCAATGACACGATAATCTCAAAAAATATGGGCGGGAAGGAGAGCCCAAATATCACAATAACCGGAAGCACGCTCATCTCTTATCCTTGTCGGGTTTACCGGGCGCTCCGCCACAAAAAAACGGCCGCCCCGGACAGGGTGGCTGCTGCTCTACGGATGATGATGTCAGATTAACCGCAGACGGTCTTATCAAAAACCGGCGCTGTATGAATAATAGCGTATTCAGGCGTCAGCATTTCGGCGAGTTGAGTTACGGAATGGTAACCCGGCGATGCTATAGTAACGCGGCTGACTATCTGTTTTCTACCAAATGTGATCTAAATCACTTTTAAGCCAGAGTTAATAATGGAAAGAATGAAGGGCATGTCCGTGTTTGCGCGTGTGGTGGAGCTGGGCTCTTTTACCGCGGCCGCCAACCATCTGCAAATGAGCGTTTCCGCCGTCAGCCAGATCGTGGCGAAGCTGGAGGATGAGCTACAGGTCAAGCTGCTGAACCGCAGCACGCGCAGCCTGGGCCTGACCGAAGCCGGAAAAATCTATTTCCAGGGCTGCCGCAGGATGATGTCGGAAGCGCAGCAGGTGCACGAGCAGCTGTACGCCTTCAACAATACGCCGATCGGCACGCTGCGCATCGGCAGCTCTTCGACCATGGCGCAGAACGTGCTGGCGAATATGACCGCCGAGATGCTGAAAGAATATCCTGGCCTGACGGTGAATCTGGTGACCGGCATCCCTGCGCCCGACCTGATCGCCGACGGGCTGGATCTGGTGATCCGCGTTGGCGCGCTGCGCGATTCCAGCCTGTTCTCTCGCCGCCTTGGCTCAATGCCGATGGTGGTCTGCGCCGCCAAAAGCTATCTGGCGCAGCACGGCACGCCGGAAAAGCCTTCGGATATCGGCAACTTTTCCTGGCTGGAGTACAGCGTGCGGCCCGACAACGATTTTGAGCTGACGTCGCCGGAAGGCCTCGCCATTCGCCTTTCGCCGCAGGGACGCTTCGCCACCAACGATTCGCAAACGCTAATCCGCTGGCTGGTGGCCGGAACGGGCATCGCCTACGTGCCGCTGATGTGGATCATCGACGAGATCAACGCCGGTAAAATCGAGATCCTGTTTGCGCACTATCAGTCCGATCCCCGGCCGGTTTATGCGGTTTATACGCAGAAGGACAAGCTGCCGCTGAAGGTACAGGTGTGTATCAATTATCTGACGGATTACTTCCATAAGGTGGCGGACGTGTACCAGGAGTATCGGCAGAAATAAAAAAGGCGAGCCGCTATGGCTCGCCTTTTCGTGGTCGCTATCCGTCAGGCGGTGCCGCCCACGGTCAGCTTATCCAGCTTCAGGGTCGGCTGGCCAACGCCAACCGGCAGACTTTGCCCTTCTTTGCCGCAAACGCCCACGCCCTTATCCAGCGCGAGGTCGTTGCCTACCATCGAGATTTGCTGCATCGCCTCAATACCGGAACCGATCAGCGTGGCGCCTTTCACCGGTTTGGTCACTTTGCCGTTCTCAATCAGATAGGCTTCCGAGGTCGAGAAAACAAATTTCCCGGAGGTGATATCCACCTGACCGCCGCCGAAGTTTGGCGCATAGAGGCCATACTCGACGCTGGCGATGATATCTTCCGGCGTCGACTTGCCTGCCAGCATATAGGTGTTGGTCATGCGCGGCATTGGCAGATGCGCGTAGGATTCGCGGCGGCCGTTGCCCGTAGGCTTGACGCCCATCAGGCGGGCGTTCAGCTTGTCCTGCATATAGCCTTTCAGCACGCCGTTTTCGATCAGTACGTTGTACTGGCCCGGCACGCCTTCGTCATCCACTGCCAGCGAACCGCGCAGGCCTTCGATGGTGCCGTCATCGACCACCGTACAGAGATCCGACGCCACTTTCTGACCGATCTGGCCGCTGAACACCGAGGTGCCGCGACGGTTGAAGTCGCCTTCCAGACCGTGACCAACCGCTTCGTGCAGCAGCACGCCAGGCCAGCCCGCGCCCAGCACCACCGGAATGCTGCCCGCCGGCGCCGCGACGGCGCTCAGGTTGACCAGCGCCATCCGCACCGCTTCACGCGCCCAGGCTTCCGCGCGGGTTTCGCCAGACTCGTCGGCCAGGAAAAATTCGTAGCCGAAACGGCCGCCGCCGCCGCTGGAGCCGCGCTCGCGCTTGCCGTTGTCCTCAACCTGCACGCTTATCGACAGGCGAACCAGCGGACGCACGTCGGCCGCCAGCGTGCCGTCGGTGGCCGCCACCAGCACCATCTCGTAAACGCCGCTCAGGCTGGCGCTGACTTCCTGTACACGCTTGTCCGCCGCACGCGCCGCAGAATCCACGCGATGCAGCAGCGCGATTTTCTCTTCACGGGTCAGGCTTTGCAGCGGATCGGCCGTTGGGTAAAGCGGGCGGTTCATTACCGCGCCCAGCGTGTGCGATTTGCCGTTGCCCTGCTCGCGCACAATACTGCGCGCCGCCGTGGCGCTTTGCGTCAAAGCGTTCAGCGTGATCTGATCGGCGTAGGCGAAGCCCGTTTTTTCGCCGCTGATGGCGCGCACGCCGACGCCCTGATCGATGTTCCAGGAGCCGTCTTTGATAATCCTGTCTTCCAGCACCCAGGATTCGTGGTAGCCGGACTGAAAATAGAGGTCGGCGTAGTCCAGCTTGCGTTCCGAGAGCTGACCGAGAAGGGAAAAGAGATCCTGTTGGTTAATATTATTAGCAGTTAGTAACTGTTCACTTACCAGATTCAGACTCATGTATTCTCGCTCTGTTTGGGAGCCAGTCGCCGCTGGCGTCGTAATCTCTATAGCCTGAGGCAATTCCCCGGTCACGTCAAATTCACTTCGCGCTCTTTTCTCGCGGCTTGCGCAGCACTTCGTCAATTTGCGGCTTATCGAGCGGCCCGGAAAGATGGTAGCGCAGCACCGAGATCTTATTCCACAGCGGCGCCAGCGCCTTGCTGGCGGCAAAGACCGCTGCGCCGACCACCGGATTAACGGCGAACGCGGCGGCGACGCCGACGGTCGCGGAAATTTCCGGCGCGACTACCGCTTCCATATCGATTTGCCGTTTCACCAGGTCGATTTTGCCCTGCATGGCGATGTCGGCTTCCAGGCCATCCACCAGCAGGTTATCGGTACGCAGCACGCCCTTTTCAATCCAGGCAGTGCCGTTAATGGAATCAAAATAGAAGCCCTGACTGAAAGTGTCGGTGAAATCAAGGCGCAGCTTGCGCAGCAGCGCATCGAAACTGACCAGCCGCAGCAGCTGGCCGGCGCGGCCGGTATTCACATCGGCAATTTGTCCGGCGCCCATGTGCGATTTCAGCACACCGCTCAGCGTCGCCACCGACGGCTTCCACGGCGCGGCCTGCCAGTGAAGATCGTAATCGATGTTAAACGGCGCATCCCGCAGCGGCGAATTCATGCCGAACCAGTTGGTGGCATCGTCAACTTTTTTGCCGCTGAGCGAGCCTTTCAGCGCCGTGCGCTGCGCGCCCGGCTGGTTGACCCATTCGCCTGCCACCTTCAGTTTTGCGCTGCCGATATCGATCAGGCCGTTTTGCAGCTTTAAGGTATCGCGGGTGTGGCTCAGATCCGCCGCCATCCGGCCGAAGCGCTGGCCGCGCAGCCAGCATTCGTTGCAGCTCAGATTAACGGCGGGCCAGCTGCTGAAATCAATTCCGCTGGCCTGCTCGCCGGAAAACGGCGTGGAGCCGCTGGCCGCTGGCCACTGCGGGTTGTAATAGAGGTAGCTGAGCTGGCCCAGCCACGGCGCGTGCTGTCTCATTACCAACTTGCCGTCGATCTCGCGTCCTTTGGCCTGCACCACGTTTTCGCCCGCTACCGTCTGGCTCAGCGTTTGCCTCCAGATCGTGCCAGCGCTGCCCGCCCAGCGTCAGCGCCGGCGTGCGCAGCGTGATATCGCCCGGCAGATAAGCCTGTCCGCCGCCTGCGCCTGTGCCGCCCGCCAGCAGCCCCAGCCAGGCTTCACCATCCAGCGGCGGCAGATTAAGCGTCATGCCTGACGTTGCCGGCAGCGGCGGCGTTTGCGTGGCGTCATTTTCCCAGATGCCGCGATCGACGCGTGGCTTACCCAATAGCCAGCGGCTGTTGAAACGGTGCTTTTCACCTACCGCGCCATGCAGCGTAAAGGCCGACAGATCGCCCTGCGCCTGAACGCGGATCGGCATCGGCGCAGCCCGCTCTTTATCCAGCGGCGAAGGTAAGTTACTGCTTACATTTTTCAGATCGCCGGTCAGCGAGACCTTGTAGTTCGCGCCTCCGCCGTGCGGCAGCGTAATGGCGACCGCGCTTTGCCAGCTGGCGCTGCCGTTCAGTTTTTCGCGCAGCGCCTTCGGCACCGCGTCGATTTTGCCCGGCTGCCAGTCGCCTTTAAGATCGACGCCGATAGCGTAATGCTTTTCGCCTTCCTGGGTAGTAAACGTGACGCCCATCGGCTGCCCGAACCAGCTGGCGGTCAGCGGCTCGCTTTGCAGATTGCCGTTGTCGTAAGTGAAGCGGCCGCTCAGCTGTTTGATGGTGCTGTTAAGCGGTTTAATAAACAGCGAATTATTATGCAGAGCCACATCGCCGCTGGCTTTAACTTCCTGCCCATCCAGCGGGATATTCAAATGTAAGCGACCGCTTACATCGCCGCCAATCTGTAGCTCGTCCAGCGCCGCGCCCAGCGTTGGCTTCAGCGGCGTCTGGTTAAAGTAGCGGCCGATTTCCGTGCCCGCCCCGCTGATATCGCTGTCGATAATCAGCTTTTCTTTCATATAGTCAGGAATAACGGCGGCAACGTTTTTGCCCTGCACGTTGCCCAGCATTGCCCGATCCGCCTTCATAAACAGGCCGTCGTTGATAAAGTTCAGGTTGATATCCAGCTTTTCCAGATCCGGCCAGCCGGGCTGGAAGCGATAGGTCGCCTGACGCAGCGGCACCCAAACCTGGAACATACCGTCGTTGTGTTTGAAAGGGAAAAGCTGGGGATTGCCCGCAAACAGCAGCGTGGCGTTTTGCGCCTGCCCGCCTTTGATGGCGCCGCTGAGATAGTCGACCAGTTTGGTGCCCATCAGCGGTTCCGGGAAGTAGCGCCAGGCGTCTGCCGCATCGGTCAGGTTAATGCCGGCCAGAATATCCAGCCGCGGCGCCTGCTCTTTGACCTGCGCCCAGGTGAAGTCGCCCTTCGCCCACAGCGAGCGCGCCTGCACATCCAGATCCCGTCCGGCCAGCGTGACGCCCTGCTCGTCGCTCCGCCAGCTGAAGGCGCCGCTGGCCTGCGCGATTTGCAGCGGCGCGCGGAACATGGTGCCATCGGGCAGCGAGGCATCTTTCAGCCTGAAATTCAGCTTGCCGTCCGTGACGCTGCCGGTAAGCGAGCCGCTAAAATGCTGCATTCCCGGCAGCAGCTCCCAGTGCTGCCAGCTCAGATTTTGCCAGCGGGCCTGAAAGCGGGTTTTCTCCGGCTGCTGTAAAGGAATATCGGCGGCCAGCGCCTGAACTTCGCCGTGCGGCTGCAGCGTGCGCCAGTTAGTCAGCAGCGTCGGCGTCACTTTGGAAAACAGCGGCAGCAGCGCATCGATACGCTCAAGCGCCAGATGGGTGGCGCGTATGCGTAGCTCTTCCGGGCTGGACGAACGTTGCGGCAGCCAGAGCAGCGATACCCGCCCTTTTGGCCAGGCTATGCCGTCGGTATGCAGGCTGGTTCGCGGCATTTCGGCACGCCAGCCCTGCTCAACGCGGCTGATATGGGCGGCGAGGTTATCCACGGTGAAGTGGTGTGCCTCGTTTTCGCCCTGCCATTCCGCGCCGCCTTTCTTTAATAAGATATCGCCGCTGTGGATTTCGCCGTTTTCAAGGCTCATCCAGGCAGCCAGCGAGAAGCGGGCGCTTTTCAACGTGGTGTTGTCCTGCATCCACTGGCCCAGCCAGGGTTTGACATCCACATCGTCCGCCTGCATCCAGGCGCGCCCGGTATCGAGATAGCCATTGGTGTCGCTGAGATCGAGACGCACCTGTACCACGCCGTGCTGGCCGGTAAAGCTGGACAAACTGACCAGCCCTTCCGCACGGTGACGGTTTTTTTCGTTCAGCCAGGTAAGCTGCGGCATATCCAGCCTGGCGCGCTGCCCGGAAAGCGTCAGAAAACTGATCTGGCTTTGTTGCAAATCGAAGTGGTCAAACTGACGCAGAAAGAGATCGCTGAACTGGCCCGGCTTGAGCTCTACTTTGCCGCTGTCGCCGGCGGTGAGCGGCGTATTGGTGACGAGATCCAGGCGCCAGAAGACGAGATTGCGAAACTGCGGGCGCAGATGCAGCAGCGATTGCCAGACGTCAAAGGCCAGCGAAACGCGATCGACCTTCAGCGAGCCGCCGTCCTTCAGGCCGATATTAAGGGCTTTGATTTCCAGCACCGGGCCGAAATTCTCCCAACGCCCGTTAAGGGAAGCGGCTTCTACCGGCATGTCGATAGCGCTGGAAAGGCGCTGCAGCAGAGGCGTGCGCCAGCTGTTGATATGCGGCATCGCCAGACGCAGGCCGCTGACTATCAGCGCAATAATAACGACGATTATTGCGCCGGTCAGTAGCAAGATCCTCGGCAATTGCCTCACACACCTCTCCTTGATGCCCGTCACTGCGGGCAATAACTGTATTTATCCCCGGTGGGGCGCGCTGGCTTTGTTCTGAGCGGGATAGCCGATGGCTTACATCATCACCACGTCAAACTGCTCCTGAGTATAGAGCGGTTCAATCTGTACTTTCACCTGCTTGCCGACGAATATCTCTACTTCCGCCAGCGCATGGGATTCGTCGGTTTTCAGCGCCTCGCCAACCGCAGGCGAAACGTAAACCAAAAATACGGTCCGAATCGTAGGCGTGATGAACGCGGACTATTTCGCGCATGATCTCATAGCAGACGGTTTCCACGGTTTTCAGCGTGCCGCGTCCTTTGCAGACCGGGCAGTCCTGACACAGCACATGCTCAATGCTTTCTCGCGTGCGTTTACGGGTCATCTCTACCAGCCCAAGCTGCGAGAAACCATTGATGCCGGTTTTAACCCGATCCTTACTCAGCGCCTGCTCCAGCGAGTGCAGCACGCGACGGCGGTGATCTTCGTTATTCATATCGATAAAGTCGATAATGATAATGCCGCCGAGGTTGCGCAGACGCAGCTGGCGGGCGATCGCCTGCGTCGCCTCGACGTTGGTGTTAAAGATGGTTTCATCCAGATTGCGATGGCCGACAAAGGCGCCGGTATTGATATCGATGGTGGTCATCGCCTCGGTTTGGTCGATGATCAGATAGCCGCCGGATTTCAGCTCCACCTTGCGATCCAGCGAGCGCTGGATTTCGTTTTCCACATCGAACAAATCGAAAATCGGCTGCTTGCCGGTGTACAGCTCCAGCTTTGCCGTCATTTCAGGAATGTATTCGCTGGTGAACTCCACCAGATGTTCCCACGTCTGACGCGAATCGATACGGATACGATCCAAGGCGGCCCCGGCGAAATCGCGCAGGATACGCTGCGACAGCGCGACTTCACCATAGAGGCGGCAGCGGGTTTTATTGCGCTTTTTGCGCTCGATGACCTTAGTCCACAGACGTTTTAGAAACGCGGCGTCGGAAGCCAGCTCCTGTTCGCCCACGCCTTCGGCGGCGGTGCGGATAATATAGCCGCCCAGCTCGTCGCAGTAGGCGGCCACCACGGACTTAAGACGCTCGCGCTCCGCTTCGCTTTCTATACGTTGCGAAACGCCAACGTGCGACGCGCCCGGCATAAAGACCAGATAGCGCGAAGGCAGCGTGATATCGGTGGTGAGACGCGCGCCTTTAGTGCCCAGCGGATCTTTCACCACCTGCACCATCAGATCCTGTCCCTGGCGAACCAGTTCGGAAATATCGCGTACGGAAAAGTTTTTACGCTCGTCGCCCGCTACGCATTCGGTATGCGGCATGATGTCGGAAGCGTGCAGAAAGGCGGCTTTTTCCAGCCCGATATCGACAAAGGCAGCCTGCATGCCCGGCAGAACCCGGCTGACGCGCCCTTTATAGATATTGCCGACAATGCCCCGGCGCGCTTCGCGTTCAATATGAATTTCCTGCAGAATGCCGCCGTCAATATAGGCGACGCGCGTTTCCGAAGGGGTAATATTTACCAGAAGTTCAGCCGTCATCTTGTTCCCTTACCTCACGCAGCGCGTGAAACTGGCTCAGCAGCTCAGCCGTTTCCACCAGGGGCAGCCCCACCACCGCGTGATAGCTTCCATTGATTTTTCTGACGAAATTCCCGCCCAGTCCCTGAATGCCATAGGCGCCCGCTTTATCCATCGGCTCGCCGCTGGCGATATAGGCCGCAATGTCCTCCTCGCTCAGCAGGCGAAAAGTGACTTCCGTTACCACCATGCACGCCAGCTGCCGTTGCCGATCGGCCAGCGCGACGGCCGTCATCACCTGATGCGTCTGGCCGGAAAGTTTAGCCAGCATCGCGGCGGCGGCGGCCTCGTCTGCCGGTTTCTCCAGCACTTCGTTGTTCAGCACCACGATGGTATCGGCGCCCAGCACCGGCAGATCCTGCTCCGCCACCGCCACGCCGGCCTGCGCTTTTTCCAGCGCCAGACGCCGGACGTAGGCTTCCGCCATTTCGCCGGGCTGCTGCCGCTCTTCAACCTGCGTGCTTAAACGCGCAAAACGCAGACCAAGCTGCGTAAGTAATTCACGACGACGGGGAGAACCGGAGGCCAGGTAAAGGGATATCATACTCTTCCTTATTGTACGGCAAACTGGCGACGTATTTTTCTCATCAGCAAGAACAGCCAGGGCCACAGAATACCGTCTATTACGCTGCTCCAGAAGATTTCCGGACGAAACGAGACGTTAATAACTAAAAATTCCGCCCAGAAGACAATGACATCCATCGCCAGCGACAGCACCATCACCATCAGCGCCTGCTGCCAGAGCGCCAGATTGCGGAATAGCTGGAATTTAAACGCCACCAGGTAAGCAAGGATGCTGAAAGCCAGCGCGCGCACGCCCAGCGTCGAGCCTGAAATCAGATCCATTATAGATCCCATCACAAAACCCGTGCCGACATTCACGCGATGCGGCAGCGCCAGCACCCAGTAAATCAGGATCAACAGCAGCCAGGAAGGCCGGAACATATAGAGCTGATCGGGCCACGGCATGATTTGCAGCACCAGCGCCACCAGAAACGAGCACCAGATAACCCAGCGACCATGGCTGCGATAGCTGCTCAAGGCTGGCCTCTGCGCGAGGCGGGCGCGGCAGCGGCAGGCGCGGCCTGAGCCGCAGGCGTTGTGTGGCCGGTTGTCGATGCGTTATCGGGCGCAGGCGGCCCCATCATTTCGCTGGCGGCCGGCAGCACCTGCGGCATCATCTGCATCAGGCGCTCGTTGGCGACGCGGTGCACTTCATCCGGCGCCATCGGCATGGTGCCGTTGCGATCCGCGCCCCACAGCAGCAGCAGATAGCGCAAGCGTTGCAGGCCCGCCGTCGGACGCGCCTGGATCACGGTATAGGCGCGCTGCGTATCGAGCTTCACGGAGGACACCACGCCGACCGGGTAGCCTTCCGGGAAGCGACCGCCGAGGCCGGAAGTGACCAGCACGTCGCCCACGCGGATATCGGTGTTGCCCGGCAAGTGCTCAAGCTGAAGATCTTCCGTACAGCCGTTGCCCGCCGCAATCACGCGGATATCGTTGCGCAATACCTGAATCGGCAGCGCGTGAGAGGAGTCGCAAATCAGCATGACGCGGCTGGTGATTTTACCGACGGCGACGACCTGGCCGACCACGCCTTTATCGCTGATAACCGGCTGGCCTTCGTAAACGCCGTTTACGCTGCCTTTGTCGATTACCACCTGATCGGTATAGGGATCCGTGCCGGTAGAGATGACCTGGGTGACCATCTTGTGCTCGTCCTGACGCAGCGGCGAACCAAGCAGCTCGCGCAGACGCGCGTTTTCCTGCTTAAATTGCCCCAGCATCAGCAGCTCGCTGTTTTTCAGCATCAGCTCGCGATGCAGGGCTTTGTTTTCCAGCTCAAGCTGCTGGCGAGAGGCCAGCGTGTCGGAAACGCTGTCCAGAATCTGACGTGGCCCGTTGGCCAGAAAATAGAATGGGCTGACCGCCGTATCCATGTAGGTGCGTATCTGGCTGAAAGCGCCCATACGGCTGTCGGCGATAATCACGCCTATCGCTACCACAACTGCCAGAAACAAGCGTAACTGCAGGGATGGGCCCCTGCTGAAGATCGGCTTCATAAACTCGGCGTATTCCTCGACATCATTAACAAGACGCGCGGGACCCGCGCGCCTTCATGGCAAATTATTCTTCGCTGAACAAATCGCCGCCGTGCATGTCGATCATTTCCAACGCCTTACCGCCGCCGCGTGCGACGCAGGTCAGCGGATCTTCAGCCACTACCACCGGAATACCGGTTTCTTCCATCAGCAAACGGTCGAGGTTGCGCAGCAGCGCGCCGCCGCCGGTCAGCACCATGCCGCGCTCGGAGATGTCAGAGGCCAGCTCTGGCGGACACTGTTCCAGCGCAACCATCACCGCGCTAACGATGCCGGTCAGCGGCTCCTGGAGCGCCTCCAGAATTTCGTTGGAGTTCAGCGTAAAGCCGCGAGGCACGCCTTCCGCCAGGTTACGACCGCGCACTTCGATCTCACGCACTTCGTCGCCCGGATAAGCGGAGCCGATCTCATGTTTGATTCGTTCAGCGGTGGCTTCGCCGATCAGCGAGCCGTAGTTACGGCGCACGTAATTAATGATGGCTTCGTCAAAGCGATCGCCGCCGATGCGCACGGAAGAGGAGTAAACCACGCCGTTCAGAGAGATCACCGCAACTTCCGTGGTGCCGCCGCCGATATCGACCACCATTGAACCGGTCGCTTCCGAAACCGGCAGGCCAGCACCGATAGCGGCTGCCATTGGCTCTTCAATCAGGAAAACTTCACGCGCGCCTGCGCCCTGTGCGGATTCACGGATCGCACGGCGTTCAACCTGGGTCGCGCCGACAGGCACACACACCAGCACGCGCGGGCTTGGGCGCATAAAGCTGTTGCTGTGAACCTGTTTGATAAAGTGTTGCAGCATCTTTTCGGTCACAAAGAAGTCGGCGATCACGCCGTCTTTCATTGGACGGATAGCAGCGATATTGCCGGGGGTACGACCCAGCATCTGCTTGGCGTCATGACCTACTGCCGCAACGCTCTTTGGGGAACCGGCACGATCCTGACGAATAGCAACGACGGAAGGCTCATTCAGAACGATGCCCTGTCCTTTCACATAAATCAGGGTATTGGCGGTACCCAGGTCGATGGACAAGTCGTTGGAAAACATGCCACGGAATTTTTTAAACATACTGAAGGATAATCCTGCTAGCTGGGGGCGGATAATAAAATCCGCTTACTTTACCAACCACACGAAGCAGCGACAAGGCGCAAAAACGCTCTACTTCGGTGAAAAATCACGCTATCTCTCGCCTGAGTCACAACCCAAAAAACTACGCGAGCAGAATGCCTGAGTTCAGGCGCATCGCCCCTGTTTTAAGGCCGTTTTACGGACATAACGTACATGAATTTTTACATATTTAGGCACTGCTTTACCGCCCGTCAAACGTAGCCGGCACCACAGCTGCGCGGCTATTCTACGTGAAATCCGGCTTAACGGCAGACTAAACTCGATATCTTTGCGAATATTTTTTCATATCGCCTGTCAGCAGCTGCGAAGGAGCAAAAAAATCGCCCTGGCCGCCGTTTATCCCTGACTCCGTTAAGGTTTGCCATTCACTTCGGGTTTTTACGCCTGCGGCGAAAACCTGCGTTGACGTTCCCTTGCAGCTTTCGAGCAAACTCTGCACAAACAGCTGATTCTCCTTGCGACGGTCAATATTGCGCACCAGACCGGGATGCAGCTTGATCAGTTCCGGCGACACCACCTTGATGTAGACCGTGCTGACCAGCGTTAACCCCGCCTGGATAATGGCAATACGGCAGCCAAAACCTTTCAGTAAATGAAAGGCGCCGTGCAAGCGGCAGAGATGTTGACCTACATCCGCTTCCGCAAGTTCAAATAAAATACGGTTTCTTTGTGATTTAGTGTATTGCAGCAGCATATCGCGCAGCCAAATCTGGAAAGGACGCTGCAGGAGCGCATCGATCGTCAGCGGTATCGCCAGCGTTTCCTCCGGCCAGGCCTGGATAAAGCTCAGGATGCGGCTTACCAAAATTCGGTCATAACCTTCGGCCATGCCCAGCTGCTGCACCAGCGGCAGATATTCAGCCGCCGCCAGCTCGGTTTTGCCGTCAAAGATCCTCGGCATGATTTCGCGATGGTGCAGCCGCCCTTCCCGCGTTACCGCCGGTTTCTGATACAAACGCGGCCCGCCGCGACTGAGGGTATTTTCCAGCAGCGTGCGCCACTTGACGCTGCCGCGGCTCAGCTCCGGCGCCGGTTTTTCGCTGACCGACCAGTTATTGCCGCCCAGCAGCGCCGCGTGCCGCGTGGCCAGCTCGACGTTTTCCATGACCTGCTGCGTGGTTTGCCCGCTTTGCCAGGCGCTGATGCCGATATGGATCATATCTTCCCGATCCAGCATGCGCGTGGGCGGCAGCGCGTCCACGGCTTTGATCAGCTGGGAGGCGATGCTGTCGGCATCCTTCAGGCTGCGATGCGGCAGCAGAACGGCGAAATCACTGCGGAAATAGCGTGCCAGCAGCGCACCCGGATAGCGCATCACGAAGGTAGACAGCAGGTTCACCAGGCCGAAAAGGTAATCCTGCACGGGCGCATGGCCCCAGTTGTCACGCAGCGTGTCGAGATCCGGCAGGCGGATCATCATTACCATGCCGTGCGCGCCGGCGGTTTCGCTATCTTCCAGCAGCGTGGCCAGCTGGTTGTCGAAGAAAAGGCGGTTATGCAGGCCGGTCATGGGATCCTGCGCGGCGAAAGCCCGGATCAGCGTATCAACGCGATTGCGGCGCTCGGAGGCTTCCTGCAAATCGCCGAGCAGCAGATCCAGCGCGCTGCTGGCCTTGGGCGGCCACTCCAGCACGGAACCCGGGCGCACGGTTTCTCTTTCGCCCCTCAGCACTTTTGCCGCGCGATTTTCCAGCCGCTCCATGCCTTCAAGCTGTCGGTACAGCCAGCGATGCGAGAAAAACAGGATCAGCAGCAGGATGCCGATCGCCAGCACCAGCAGGCTTAAGATGGACGCGCCAATAAAGGACATCAGCCAGGTTTTCGCGCTGTCTATCCAGACGATATGCAGCACGTACCGGGCATGTTTGCTCAGAGGGATAACGCTGTTGCGATAGCGGTTAGGCTCATCTTCCATCAGCGCATCCTGATGGCGGGAAAGGGTTTTAACGGGCTGATTATTTACCATGAAAGTGATGCGAACAACCTGTAAAGGCCCCATCACCTGCGACAGCCCCGGGGCTATCTGGTCAGGAGATTGATGGTCGAGTGCCCTGTCGATGTCGTCCGCCATCGTCTGCAGACGATGCTCAGCGCGCAAATCGCTAAGGTAATAAAAGCTCATTACGCCGCCCACCAGCATGACAAGCATGACCAGTGCGCTGACAAAGGTAATCATTGCGGAGAGTTTGGTGGTTAATCGCATCCTTGTGCTCTTTGGCTACCGTGAAAGAGACGCCGTAGCAAAAAGCAGTAACGGCGAATGGCTTTGCAGAGACCTTCCTCATGCTTTTATGCATCTTAAACAAAATTTTACTGATTGCCGGGAGTATAGTGAGGTCAGACTTTTATTATACCTTTCCGTTCCATTTTCAGGAGATTCTCATGCACGCACTGGTTCTCGAACAGTCCGAAGGCAAAACCCTGGCCACGGTAAAACAGCTCAGCCCGGACGCCCTGCCGCCGGGCGAGGTGACGGTAGATGTCAGCTGGTCAGGCCTGAACTACAAAGATGCGCTGGCGATTACCGGCAAAGGGAAAATTGTCCGGCAGTTTCCGATGGTGCCCGGCATCGATTTTGCAGGCCAGGTGCGCCATAGCGAAGATCCGCGCTTTCATACCGGACAACAGGTGCTGCTGACCGGCTGGGGCGTAGGGGAAAATCACTGGGGCGGCCTGGCGGAACAGGCCAGGGTAAAAGGCGACTGGCTGACGCCGATGCCGGAAGGGCTTGATGGCCGTCGGGCGATGATTATCGGCACGGCTGGCCTGACCGCTATGCTGTGCATCATGGCGCTGGAGGAAGGCGGCGTGCGGCCTGACAGCGGCGAGGTGATAGTGACCGGCGCCAGCGGCGGCGTGGGCAGCACGGCGGTTTCCCTGCTCAGCTCGCTCGGCTATCGGGTGACAGCGGTAAGCGGCAGATCCTCCACCCATGACTATCTTCACCAGCTGGGCGCCAGCGAGATCCTGCCGCGTGAGGCTTTCAGCGCCGACAGCCGACCGCTGGAAAAACAGCGCTGGGCCGGCGCGGTGGATACCGCTGGTGATAAGGTACTGGCGAGCGTGCTGGCGCAGATGAACTACGGCGGCGTGGTAGCGGCCTGCGGCCTGGCGGCCGGGTTTGCATTGCCAACCACCGTAATGCCTTTTATTCTGCGAAACGTGCGCCTTCAGGGCGTCGATTCCGTTACGGCACCCGCAGAGCGTCGCCTTGCGGCCTGGAAAAGGCTGGTTAAAACGCTGCCAGACGCGTTTTATCAGCAGGCGACAACGGAAATTGCGCTGGCCGATGCCGCTGCCAGCGCGGCCAAACTGCTTAATAACGAGATTACCGGCCGGACGCTGGTAAAAATTCGCTAGCGCGTTATATCACCTGGCGTGCCGATCCCGCCAGGTGGTTTTTATCGCGCGCCGCTTGCCGCCCGGCGTAGCGAACCCGCCTTATATTTACCTTTCTTCAACATTCACATAACTGATTACACTTCCTGCTCTCTCAACGGTTTTACGGAGCTGATATTCTGCGCGCCAGCCGCTTTTTTATTCGCTGAATTCGCTTTTTTTGGTCATGCTAAAAAGTGACCGTCTCTGGAGACACAGCCATGAAGCCCGTTGATAAACTCACTGAAAACGATGTTACCCCGGAAAGCATTTTCAACGCCCGGCGTCGCCAGGTAATGAAAGCGCTGGGGATTAGCGCCGCCGCGCTGTCGGTGCCGACGGCCCGCGCCGACGTGCTTTCCTGGCTACAGGGAAAAGGCAAAGAGAGCCAGAAAGCGCCGGCCGGTAAACCGCTCGACTTCAGCAAGCCCGCACAGTATCAGGCCGACTTAGCGTTGACGCCGGAAGATAAGGTAACGGGCTACAACAACTTTTATGAATTCGGCCTGGATAAAGCGGATCCGGCGGCCAACGCCGGCTCGTTGAAAACCGCCGACTGGAAAATCGAGATCGGCGGCGAAGTAATGAAGCCGATGACGCTGGATATGGACGATATCTTTAAGCGGTTTCCGTTAGAGCAGCGTATTTATCGGATGCGCTGCGTAGAGGCCTGGTCGATGGTGGTGCCCTGGATTGGGTTCGAGCTGGGCAAGCTGTTAAAAGCCGCAGAGCCGACCAGCAATGCGCGCTATGTCGCCTTTCAAACGATTTACGCGCCGGAAGAGATGCCGGGCCAGCGCGATCGCTTTGTCGGCGGCGGCATCGATTATCCCTATGTGGAAGGGCTGCGGCTGGATGAAGCGATGCATCCGTTGACCATGTTAACCACCGGCGTTTACGGCAAAGCGCTGCCGCCGCAAAACGGCGCGCCGATCCGCCTGACCGTGCCGTGGAAATACGGGTTTAAGGGCATCAAGTCCATCGTGAAAATTACCCTGGTCAAGGCGCAGCCGCCGACTACCTGGAACCTGCTGGCCTCGAACGAGTATGGCTTCTACGGCAATGTGAATCCGCATGTCGATCATCCGCGCTGGTCGCAGGCTACGGAGCGTTTTATCGGCTCCGGCGGCATTCTGGACGTCAAGCGTCAGCCCACGCTGCTGTTTAACGGCTATGCCGACCAGGTGGCTTCCCTCTATAAGGGATTAGATCTGCGGGAGAACTTCTAGTGCGTCTGACGGGCAAGCAGATCACCGGCCTGAAAGTACTGCTGCATCTGGCCGGTTTTTTACCTTTTCTCTGGCTGATCCTGTCTATTAACCAGGGCTGGCTGAGCGCCGATCCGGCAAAGGATATCCAGCATTTTACCGGCCGGATGGCCCTGAAATTCCTGCTCGGCACGCTGCTGGTCACGCCGCTGGCGCGCTACGGCAGGCAGCCGCTGCTTATCCGCGTCCGTCGCCTGCTGGGACTGTGGTGTTTTGCCTGGGCCACGCTGCATCTGGTCAGCTATTCGCTGCTGGAGCTGGGTATCGCTAACCTCAGCCTGCTGGGTTCGGAGCTGATCTCGCGTCCCTACCTGACGCTGGGGATTATCAGCTGGTTTATCCTGCTGCTGCTGTCGCTGACCTCTTTTCAGAAAGCGCAGCGAAAATTGGGCAAAAACTGGCAAAAGCTGCATAACGCCATTTATCTCGTCCTGATCCTGGCACCTGTCCACTATCTGTGGTCGGTTAAAACGTTCTCGCCCCAGCCCTGGATCTACGCGTCTCTGGCGCTGATCCTGCTGCTGTGGCGCTATAAGAAATTCCGTCAGTGGCTGCGATAAAACGTGCGCCGCCGCGCATAACCGGATGCTTTCTTAGGCGTTTGGTGGATTATCTTCGCTGATACGACCAGTATTTAGCTGCGAATTGCGTTGAAATCGTTATAATGCCCGGTTTTAAACCCGTGCAGGGGCCAAATTTCACCGTGAAAGGTGACAAATGGCTTTTCGCATTGTATTTTGTGCGATGCCTCAATTATCGCAGGAGATAGCAGCAAGATGGCTGAAAAGTTTCACATACTGCTTTTGAATGGTCCCAACCTGAACCTCCTTGGCACTCGCGAGCCGGAGAAGTACGGCAGCACGACCCTTCCCGATCTCGTCAGCGGGCTAACTGCGCAGGCTGACGCGCTCAATGTGAAGCTGAGTCATCTGCAGTCTAACGCGGAACACGCGTTAATTGACCGCATTCATGAGGCGAGAGGCAATGTCGATTATATCGTCATTAACCCGGCGGCCTATACGCATACCAGCGTGGCGCTTCGTGATGCCCTGCTTGCAGTCAGCATCCCGTTTATTGAAGTGCACCTGTCCAATGTGCATGCCCGCGAGCCTTTCCGCCATCATTCTTATCTTTCTGATATTGCTGCTGGCGTAATTTGTGGACTTGGCGTCGACGGTTATTCCTGGGCTTTACAGACGGCGGTTAAACGCCTGTCACAATCTAATTAAACAGAGTACGGAACCACACTAATGGATATTCGTAAGATTAAAAAACTGATCGAACTGGTTGAAGAATCAGGCATTGCTGAACTGGAAATTTCTGAAGGTGAAGAGTCCGTTCGCATCAGTCGTTCCCCGGCCAATTCAGGCTACCCAATGATGCAGCAGGCCTGGGCTGCCCCAATGCAGCCGCAGCCAGCGCTGGCAACCGCCGTGGCACCAGCCACCACGCCAGCGATGGAAGCGCCTGCCGCTGCCGAGATCAGTGGCCACATCGTACGTTCACCAATGGTCGGTACTTTCTACCGCACGCCAAGCCCGGACGCGAAAGCCTTTGTCGAAGTCGGCCAGAAAGTTAACGCTGGCGACACCCTGTGCATCGTTGAAGCGATGAAAATGATGAACCAGATCGAAGCCGATAAGTCCGGCGTGGTAAAAGCGATCCTGGTCGAAAGCGGTCAGCCAGTAGAATTTGACGAGCCGCTGGTAGTCATCGAATAACGAGGCGAACCATGCTGGAAAAAATTGTAATTGCTAACCGTGGTGAAATCGCGCTGCGTATTCTGCGCGCCTGTAAAGAACTGGGCATCAAGACCGTGGCCGTGCATTCAAGCGCCGACCGCGATCTGAAACACGTGCTGCTGGCCGATGAGACCGTTTGTATCGGGCCTGCGCCATCTGTTAAAAGCTATCTGAACATCCCGGCGCTGATCTCTGCCGCAGAGATCACCGGCGCGGTGGCTATCCACCCAGGCTACGGCTTCCTCTCTGAGAACGCCGATTTTGCCGAACAGGTGGAGCGCTCCGGCTTTATCTTTATCGGCCCTAAAGCCGACACCATCCGTCTGATGGGCGATAAAGTTTCCGCCATCACCGCGATGAAAAAAACCGGCGTGCCAACCGTACCAGGTTCTGACGGCTCGCTGGGCGACGATATGGAAAAAAACCGCGCCATCGCTCAACGTATCGGTTATCCGGTTATCGTTAAGGCTTCCGGCGGCGGCGGCGGTCGTGGGATGCGCGTTGTGCGCCACGACAAGGATCTTGAGCAATCCATCAACATGACGAAGGCGGAAGCCAAAGCGGCTTTCAACAACGACATGGTTTACATGGAGAAATTCCTCGAGAACCCGCGCCATATCGAAATTCAGGTACTGGCTGACGGCCAGGGCCACGCCATCTATCTGGCCGAGCGCGACTGCTCCATGCAGCGTCGCCACCAGAAAGTGGTGGAAGAGGCGCCAGCGCCGGGCATAACGGAAGAACAGCGTCGCTTTATTGGCGATCGCTGTGCGAAAGCCTGTATCGATATCGGCTACCGTGGCGCGGGCACCTTTGAGTTCCTGTTCGAGAACGGCGAGTTCTACTTCATTGAGATGAACACCCGTATCCAGGTTGAGCATCCGGTTACCGAGATGATCACCGGCGTCGATCTGATCAAAGAGCAGCTGCGTATCGCTGCCGGTCAGCCGCTGTCGATCAAACAGGAAGACGTAGTGGTTCGCGGCCATGCGGTCGAGTGCCGTATCAACGCGGAAGATCCGAACACCTTCCTGCCAAGCCCGGGTAAAATCACGCGCTTCCATGCCCCTGGCGGCTTCGGCGTGCGTTGGGAGTCTCATATTTACGCGGGCTATACCGTACCGCCGTACTATGACTCCATGATCGGCAAGCTGATCACCTACGGTGAGACGCGTGACGTGGCTATTGCCCGTATGAAGAACGCACTGGCGGAACTGATCATCGACGGCATCAAGACTAACGTCGAGCTGCAGATGAAGATCATGAGCGACGAAAACTTCCAGATCGGTGGCACCAACATCCACTATCTGGAGAAAAAACTCGGCATTCAGGAAACCTGATCCGCCAGAGGTAATAAAGGAAGGCCGGTCTGACCGGCCTTTTTCTTTGCCTGTTACGGGAGGAAAAATGGAAAAACGCTTTGTGCAGGCGCATCGCGAGGCGCGCTGGTCGTTCTGGCTGGCGGTCGCCTATGTGGCCGCCTGGTCGCTGACGGCCGCTTTTGGCGGCAATCAGCCGGGCATCACCGGCCTGCCCCACTGGTTCGAAATGGCCTGTTTGCTGGTGCCGCTGCTGTTTATCTTTTTCTGCTGGCTGATGATCAAACGGATCTTTCGTGATATTTCGCTGGAGGATACGCCGTGAAGGCCGGGATCATTCTGCCCCTTATCGCCTATCTGCTGCTGGTGGCGGCGCTTTCCGTCTACGCGATGCGTAAACGGCGCGAAGGCAACTTTCTTACCGAATATTTTCTCGGCAGCCGCTCGATGGGCGGGTTTGTGCTGGCGATGACGTTGACTACCACCTATATCAGCGCGAGTTCCTTTATCGGCGGGCCTGGCGCCGCCTATAAATATGGGCTGGGCTGGGTGCTGCTGTCGATGGTGCAGGTGCCCGCCGTCTGGCTGTCGCTGGGCGTTTTAGGCAAGAAGTTCGCTATTCTGGCCCGGCGCTATAACGCGCTGACGCTTAACGATATGCTCTACGCCCGCTATCGCAGCCCGCTGCTGGTCTGGTTTGCCAGCCTCAGCCTGCTGATCGCCTTTATTGGCGCGATGACCGTGCAGTTTATCGGCGGCGCGCGGCTGCTGGAAACCGCAGCGGGCATTCCTTACAGCAGCGGCCTGCTGATTTTCGGCGGCGCTATTGCGCTCTATACCGCTTTCGGCGGCTTCCGCGCCAGCGTGCTGAACGATGCCTTACAGGGCGTGGTTATGCTGCTTGGTACCTTTATCCTGCTGTTTGCGGTGATCCATAGCGCAGGCGGGATGCACAGCGCGGTACAGAAGCTGCAGCAGATCGATCCGCAGCTGATTTCGCCAGGCGGCGTGGATAATATCCTCAGCCCGACCTTTCTGGCCTCTTTCTCGGTGCTGGTCTGTTTTGGCGTGATCGGCCTGCCGCATACCGCCGTACGTTGTATCTCGTATAAAGACAGCAAGGCCGTGCATCGCGGCATCCTGCTGGGCACCGTAGTCGTGACCGTACTGATGTTCGGCATGCATCTGGCTGGCGCGCTGGGTCGCGCCGTGATGCCGGGCCTGACCGTGCCGGATCTGGTGATCCCGACGTTGATGATCCACGTTTTGCCGCCGCTGGCCGCCGGGATCTTCCTGGCCGCGCCGATGGCCGCCATTATGTCGACGATCAACGCGCAGCTGTTGCAGTCTTCCGCCACGATCGTCAAGGATCTCTTTTTGCGCGTGCGCCCGCAGCAGTTGGATAACGAGCCGCTGCTCAGAAAGATCTCCGCGACGGTCACGCTGGTGCTGGGCCTGCTGCTGCTGGTGGCGGCCTGGAATCCGCCCGATATGTTGATCTGGCTTAACCTGCTGGCTTTCGGCGGTCTGGAAGCGGTATTTCTGTGGCCGCTGGTGCTGGGGTTATACTGGGAGAAAGCCAATGCTGCCGGCGCACTCAGCAGCATGATCGGCGGCGCGGGCTGCTATACCCTGCTGGCCAGCTTTTCACTGCAGCCGTGGGGGTTTCACCCGATTGTGCCTTCGCTACTGCTGAGCCTGATTGCCTTCGTAATCGGCAACCGTTTTGGCCGCCCTGTCCGGCCTTAGCCTTTATTTGTTTGACTAAAGAGAATCGCAATGCCCTGGATACAAATGAAAATCAACACCACCGGCGACCAGGCTGAAGAGCTGGGCGACGCGCTGATCGAGAACGGGGCTGTCTCGGTCACGTTTCAGGATACGCACGACAATCCGGTGTTTGAACCGCTGCCTGGCGAAACGCGCCTGTGGGGCGATACCGATGCGATCGGCCTGTTTGATGCCGAAACCGACATGCAGGACGTGATTGCCAGTCTGGAACAGCATCCGCTGCTGGGCGTCGGCTTCCACCACAAAATTGAGCAGATAGAAGACAAGGACTGGGAGCGGGAATGGATGGAAAACTTCCATCCGATGCGTTTTGGTCAGCGCCTGTGGATTTGCCCAAGCTGGCGCGACGTGCCGGATCCGAACGCGGTCAACGTGATGCTGGATCCCGGCCTGGCGTTTGGCACCGGCACCCATCCCACGACGGCGATGTGCCTGAGCTGGCTGGACGGCCTGGATCTGGCCGGTAAAACCGTGATCGATTTTGGCTGCGGCTCCGGCATTCTCGCTATCGCGGCGCTGAAGCTGGGTGCGGCACAGGCTATTGGTATCGACATCGATCCGCAGGCGATCCAGGCCAGCCGTGACAATGCCGAGCGCAACGGCGTGTCGGAACGTCTGTCGCTTTACCTGCCTCACGAGCAGCCAGAGAACCTCAGCGCAGATGTCGTGGTCGCTAATATCCTTGCCGGCCCGCTGCGTGAGCTGGCGCCGCTTATCAGCGTGCTGCCGGTTTCCGGCGGTCATCTGGGTCTTTCCGGCGTGCTGGCGAGCCAGGCGGACGGCGTGTGCGAAGCCTATGCGGATAAGTTCGTGCTCGATCCGGTGGCGGAAAAAGAAGAGTGGTGCCGCATTACCGGCGTGCGTCGCTAAACGATCGGTTTCCAGGGACGGATTCAGATAGATTTCCTCTACCATAGGCTTATTATCAGCAGGGTTATTTAATCGCGCCGGCCTGTGCCGGCTACTTCAAGGGATAATGAAGATGAGAAGATATGCTCTGCTGTTCTCCTGCCTTGCCGCTTTGCCCGTCATGGCTGAACCGGCTATTCACTGGTCTTATGAAGGCCAGGGCTCGCCTGAACACTGGGCCGAGCTGGGTGATGAGTTTCAAACCTGTAAAACCGGCCAGTATCAGTCCCCCGTCGATATTACCCGGGTTATTGACGGCAAGCTGCCGCCGCTGGGCATAAACTTTCATACCGATACCAAAACCATTGTTAACAATGGCCACACTATCCAGGTTACGGTGAAGGACAGCGACGATTTTCAGCTTGATAATGACGCATTCGTGCTTAAACAGTTCCATTTTCACGCGCCCAGCGAAAATCACCTTTTCGGCAAAAGCTTTCCGCTTGAAGCGCATTTTGTTCATGCCAA
Source organism: Erwinia sp. TECH1 (assembly GCF_054057575.1). Lineage (NCBI taxonomy): Bacteria > Pseudomonadati > Pseudomonadota > Gammaproteobacteria > Enterobacterales > Erwiniaceae > Erwinia > Erwinia sp. TECH1. The sequence goes on from NZ_JBSRZK010000001.1 coordinate 4,302,454, forward strand.
CAAGCAAGGCGAGCTGGCCGTGCTGGCCGTTATGTTTGAAACCGGCGCTGAAAACAGCGCGCTTAAGCCGCTGCTCGCGTCCCTGCCCGCACAGCAAAACCAGGTTGAAACCATGAAGCAAAGCATGGATCTCGCCACGCTTTTTCCCGCCGGGAAACACTACTACCGCTTTAGCGGTTCGCTGACTACGCCGCCCTGCACGGAAGGCGTGCGCTGGCTGATTCTGAAGCAGCCCGTTACGCTCTCTCCGGCCCAGCTGGCGGTTTTTGAGCACGCGCTTAAACATGCTAATAATCGCCCCTTGCAGCCTCTGCACGGTCGAATAATTGCCGAATAGCAGTACGCTATTTCGCCTTTTTTTGCAGGCGTATGGCGGCGCTTGTCTCGCTTAGAGCCTGAAGCGCCGCAATTTATAGTGTTAACTGCTTCACAAAAAAAGAAAAATATTTGTTCATCATTTAATCGTTAAAATTCAATCTATTGTTAAATAAGGATATTTATTCGTCTCACCGTCTCCGCAGGCCGACAATGCCGGTTTGAAGGGGGAATTGTTCAAAGTTTGGCCTTTCATCTTCTTAAAAAAATGCGTAATATACGCCGCCTTGCGAACACACTATGGTCACTTTTTTTTCATGCGCATAGGAAACCACCAGCTTCGCAATCGCCTGATTGCAGCACCAATGGCCGGAATTACCGACAGGCCTTTCCGGACGCTTTGTTACGCAATGGGCGCTGGTATGACCGTATCGGAGATGCTGTCGTCAAACCCGGAAGTCTGGGCCAGCGACAAATCCCGACTGCGTATGGTACACAGTGATGAGCCCGGTATTCGTACCGTGCAGATTGCCGGTTGTGATCCTGATGAGATGGCTGAAGCCGCGCGCATTAACGCTTTATCGGGCGCGCAGGTTATCGATATCAACATGGGCTGTCCGGCTAAAAAGGTGAATCGGAAAATGGCGGGCTCTGCCCTGCTGCAGCATCCAGAGCTGGTAAGGTCTATCCTTTCAGCGGTGGTCAATGCGGTGGATGTGCCCGTTACGCTAAAGATTCGCACCGGCTGGGACGTGGACAACCGCAATTGTGTTGAGATTGCCCAATTGGCTGAACGTTGTGGCATTCAGGCCCTGACCATTCACGGACGCACACGCGCGTGTTTGTTCAACGGCGAAGCTGAATATGACAGCATTCGGACAGTTAAGCAGAGTGTCTCTATCCCCGTTATCGCGAACGGAGACATTACTGACCCGCACAAAGCCAGAGCCGTGCTTGACTATACGGGGGCAGATGCCCTGATGATAGGACGCGCGGCTCAGGGAAGACCGTGGATCTTCCGGGAAATCCAGCATTATCTGGACACTGGGGAGCTGCTGGCACCAATGCCACTGGCTGAAGTAAAGCGCTTGCTCATTGGGCACCTACGGGAACTGCACGACTTTTATGGTCACCGCAAAGGATACCGTATTGCCCGGAAGCACGTCTCCTGGTATCTCCAGGAGCACGCCCCAAACGACCAGTTTCGGCGCACATTCAACGCCATTGAGGATGCCAGCGAACAGCTGGAGGCGTTGGAGGCATACTTCGAAAAACTTGCATAATAGAAATAAAGAGCTGACAGAACTATGTTCGAACAACGCGTAAATTCTGACGTACTGACCGTTTCAACCGTTAACTCCCAGGATCAGGTGACTCAAAAGCCTCTGCGTGACTCGGTCAAACAGGCACTGAAGAACTATTTTGCTCAACTGAATGGTCAGGATGTTAATGACCTGTATGAGCTGGTTTTGGCTGAAGTGGAACAGCCACTGTTGGACATGGTGATGCAATATACCCGTGGCAACCAGACCCGTGCAGCCCTGATGATGGGTATCAACCGCGGTACGCTGCGTAAGAAACTGAAAAAATACGGCATGAACTAAGTTTCGGTTCATTGTGACGGAGGCGCTACGTACTGTTAGCGCCTTTTTTAATGGCCGCCGTTCAGACAAAATTGTCTTGATTGTGTAAATAACAGACATTTACCTCAACTTCCTGCCAATCTCGTTGTCCTATACCCTGTACCGCTACGGATTAACGTCTTTATGCGCTACATCTTCCATGCACGCATAAAGAGAGATATATGAAGGTATCCCCCCGCTTTACCCGCAGCCTGATGCACCCTCGTTACTGGATCACCTGGGCTGGTCTGGGACTGCTGTTTTTACTGGTTCAGCTGCCGTTTCCGCTTCTGCAAAAGCTGGGAACCTGGATGGGCCGTACTTCAATGCGGTTTTTAAAGCGCCGTATCCGCATTACCCGTCGTAACCTTGAGCTCTGCTTCCCGGATATGCCGGAAGCGCAAATCGAGCAGCGTATCGTACGCAATTTTGAATCGCTGGGAATGGGCCTGCTGGAAACCGGTATGGCCTGGTTCTGGTCCGATCGCCGGGTGAAGCGCTGGTTTACCGTTAACGGCCTGCACAATTTACAGGCGGCACAACAAGAAGGCCGCGGCGCGCTGATTATCGGCGTGCATTTTATGTCGCTGGAGCTGGGCGGCAGGGCCATGGGCCTTTGTCAGCCGATGATGGCGATGTATCGCCCGCATAACAACAAGCTGATGGAATGGGTACAAACCAAAGGACGGATGCGTTCCAATAAGGCGATGATTAACCGCCGCGATCTGCGTGGCATGGTGCAGGCGTTGAAACAGGGTGAAGCCGTTTGGTTTGCGCCCGATCAGGACTACGGCCCGAAGGGCAGCGTGTTCGCGCCGCTGTTTGCCGTACCGCAGGCGGCTACCACCAGCGGCACCTGGATGCTGGCCCGCATGGCTAAGCCAGCCATGATCACCGTTGTGCTGATCCGTAATGACGACGGCAGCGGTTATGAACTGGTGATCCAACCTGAACTGAAAGATTACCCCATTGCCGATGAGCAGCAGGCTGCTGCCTATATGAATAAGGTGATTGAGACGGAGATCATGCGTGCGCCCGAGCAGTATATGTGGCTGCACCGCCGCTTTAAAACGCGTCCTGATGGCGCACAGCCACTTTACTGAGGCGTCTTAACGTTTATGAACCAGCCCGCAGCGGCTGGTTTTTTTTGCCTCTCTTTTGCTTGCGTCTTCTGCCTTCTGCCTCTCTTCTGCCTGCTTCTGCCTTCTGCCTCTCTTCTGCCTGCTTCTGCCTTCTGCCTCTCTTCTGCCTGCTTCTGCCTTCTGCCTTCTGCCTTCTGCCTTCTTCTGCCCTCAACTTCTGTCTTCCGCTTTTGCTTATGCTTCTGCTTCTGCTTCTGCTTCTGCTTCTGCTTCTGCTTCTGCGTTTCTGCCTTCCCCTGCAGCTACCAACTTGCCGCTTCCTGCTTCTGGCTTGTCCTTCCTGCTTGCTCTTTGCTCTTTGCTCTTTGCTCTTTGCTCTTTGCTCTTTGCTCTTTGCTTCTTGCTGCTTGCTGCTTGCTGCTTGCTGCTTGCTGCTTGCTCCTTACTCCTTGTTCCTTGCTCCTTGCTCCTTGCTCCTTGCTCCTTGCTCCTTGCTCCTTGCCGCAACAATAATCGCGCTTTTGCTCACACCGCGTAAATTTTAAGAAACATTTCGCACCATTTGTGACCAGCCGCGCGGCTTTTGCCTCTGTTTGGTGCGCAATATTAGGCAAACTTTCTATACGCTTCCGATTATTAACAAACCTTTCCATGAAATTCAGGATGCTGCAAATCTGGCATTGCCTTTGCAGTGTCGTGGATGGCTCTTGCCACAGACAGGAAAAGTGCACCGCAGCGTGCACTAAAACATAACAAAACGCTTACGCCACACAGGATGCTTTATGAAAAAAATGATGCTCTCCACTTTGGTGGCCGCTGCAGCGCTGTTTGCAGTCGCTAATCAGGCCCATGCCGGTGCTACGCTGGATGCGATTAAAAAGAAAGGGTTTGTGCAGTGCGGGATCAGTGACGGCCTGCCTGGCTTCTCGTTTGCGGATGCCAGCGGTAAATTTAGCGGTATCGATGTGGATGTTTGCCGTGCCGCAGCGGCGGCCGTGTTTGGCGATGCGACAAAAGTAAAATACACCCCGTTAACGGCTAAAGAGCGCTTTACCGCTCTGCAATCCGGCGAAGTCGATATCCTTTCCCGCAATACTACCTGGACCTCCTCGCGCGATGGCGGTATGGGCTTTATTTTTGCCGGCGTAAATTACTATGACGGTATTGGTTTTTTGACTCACCAGAAAGCGGGCCTTAAAAGCGCGAAAGAACTGGATGGCGCCACGGTTTGTATCCAGGCGGGAACGGATACCGAACTGAACGTCGCCGACTATTTCAAAGCCAACAAAATGCAGTACACGCCTGTGACCTTCGATCGCTCTGACGAATCGGCAAAAGCACTGGATACCGGCCGCTGCGATACGCTGGCCTCTGACCAGTCGCAGCTGTATGCCCTGCGCATCAAGTTAGGCAAGCCGGACGAATTTATCGTGCTGCCGGAAGTGATTTCAAAAGAGCCTTTAGGGCCGGTGGTTCGCCGTGGCGATGATGACTGGTACACCATCGTTAAGTGGTCGCTGTTTGCGATGCTGAACGCGGAAGAGATGGGCATCACCTCAACGAACGTTGACCAGATGGCCGCTAAGCCTTCCACGCCGGATATGGCGCACCTGCTGGGTTCAGAAGGCGATTTCGGCAAGGATCTCAAGCTGAATAACAAATGGGCTTTCAATATCATTAAACAGGTAGGCAACTATCAGGAAGTATTCGATCGTAACGTCGGTAAAGACAGCCAGCTGAAAATCGCACGTGGTCAGAATGCGCTGTGGAACAAAGGCGGCATTCAGTACGCGCCACCGGTACGTTAATTCCCGCTGCAACAGGGCGCCAATCGGCGCCTTCGTCAGAATTTTCGTGACTGAGGTTTCAACATGTCTCAACGCCCGTCCGTAAAAAGGGATATCTCCTTTAGCAATCCTGCGGTGCGCGCCTGGCTGTACCAGATTATCGCCGTGGTGCTGGTGCTGGCCGTAGCTGGCTATCTTATCCACAATACGGTGATTAACCTGGCCAACCGCGGCATCACCTCCGGCTTTGGCTTCCTGGAGCGCAGTGCGGGCTTCGGCATCGTTCAGCATCTTATCGATTACAGCGAAGCCGATACCTATGCCCGCGTCTTTTTGGTCGGCCTGACCAATACGCTGCTGGTCTCCGCGCTCTGTATTGTATTCGCCTCTTTGCTGGGCTTTTTCATTGGCCTTGCCCGCCTGTCGGATAACTGGCTGCTGCGCAAGCTTTCAACCATCTATATCGAAATCTTCCGCAATATTCCGCCGCTGCTGCAAATCTTCTTCTGGTACTTTGCCGTGCTGCGCAACCTGCCGGGCCCACGCCAGGCGATGAACGCCTTCGATCTGGCCTTCATCAGTAATCGCGGCCTTTACATTCCCTGGCCGGCATACGCCCCTGGCACATGGCCTTTTCTTCTCTCCCTGCTGCTTGCTGCGGCATGCAGCGTTGCGCTGTTTCGTTATAACCGTAGCTATCAGTTGAAAACGGGCCAGCTGAGGCGTAGCTGGCCTGCCATCCTGGCTATGTTCATTGTTTTCCCTTTGCTCGCTCATCTGGCTTTTGGCGTGCCGATGCACTGGGATGTACCGCTGCTGCGCGGCTTCAATTTCCGCGGCGGTTTTGTGCTGATCCCGGAGCTGGCGGCGCTGACGCTGGCGCTGTCTATCTATACCTCTTCTTTTATTGCTGAGGTGATCCGTGCCGGGATCCAGTCCGTACCGCACGGGCAAAGTGAAGCAGCTCGCTCGCTTGGTCTGCCGAATCCGGTCACGCTACGTCAGGTTATTATTCCTCAGGCGATGCGCGTCATTATCCCGCCGTTGACCAGCCAGTATCTGAACATTGTTAAGAACTCCTCGCTGGCGGCGGCAATCGGCTATCCCGATATGGTGTCGCTGTTTGCCGGCACGGTGCTGAACCAGACGGGACAGGCCATTGAAACCATCGCGATCACTATGGGCGTTTACCTGATTATCAGCCTGTTGATTTCGCTGTTGATGAATATCTATAACCGCAAAATACGGCTGATTGAGCGTTAAGAGAACGGAATAACTATGACTTTAGCCACGCATGATACGCAGCCTGTGCCGGTAAGTTCTTTTACGCGAGCCGTGAAATGGGCCAGAAAAAATCTGTTCTCAAGCTGGGGCAATTCGCTGCTGACGCTGTTCTGCCTGTGGGTGATCTGGAGTGTGATACCGCCAGCGCTGAACTGGCTGATTTTTCAGGCTAACTGGATCGGCACTACCCGCGCGGACTGTACCAAAGATGGCGCCTGCTGGGTGTTTATCCATGCCCGCTTTGGCCAGTTTATGTATGGTCTTTATCCTCATGAGCTGCGCTGGCGCATTAATCTGGCCCTGGTTATCGGCCTGCTCAGCATCATCCCGATGTTTATTAAGTCACTCCCGCGCCGGGGAAGTTATATCGCCGTATGGGCAATTGTTTATCCTGTGGTGGTATGGGTTCTGCTTTATGGCGGCTTCTTTGGGCTTGAACGCGTTGAAACGCGCCAGTGGGGCGGACTCACGCTGACGCTGATTATCGCCTCCGTGGGTATCGCTGGCGCACTGCCGCTCGGTATCCTGCTTGCGCTGGGACGCCGCTCCACAATGCCAGTAGTGCGCTCTCTGTCGATTATCTTTATCGAGTTCTGGCGAGGTGTTCCCCTGATCACGGTGCTGTTTATGTCCTCGGTAATGCTGCCGCTGTTTATGGCGGAAGGCAGCAGCATCGATAAACTAATCCGGGCGTTGGTAGGCGTGATCCTTTTCCAGTCGGCTTATGTAGCAGAAGTGGTACGCGGCGGTTTACAGGCGCTGCCGAAAGGACAGTATGAAGCCGCCGAGTCGCTGGCGCTGGGCTACTGGAAAACGCAGGGGCTGGTTATCCTGCCCCAGGCGCTAAAAATGGTCATCCCCGGCCTCGTCAATACGATTATCGCGCTTTTTAAAGATACCAGCCTGGTGATTATCATCGGGCTTTTCGATCTCTTCAGCAGCGTCCAGCAGGCTACGGTCGATCCCGCCTGGCTTGGTATGTCCACCGAAGGGTACGTTTTTGCCGCGCTGGTTTACTGGATTTTCTGTTTTAGCATGTCGCGCTACAGCCAGTATCTGGAAAGGCGTTTTCACACCGGGCGCACGCCGCACTGAGGCTTACAATGACTAATTCTTTGATTCAATCGGATGAAGCGATGATGATTACGCTGGAAAAAGTTAACAAATGGTATGGGCAGTTTCATGTGCTGAAAGACATTAATTTGCAGGTAAAAGCACGCGAACGCATCGTTCTTTGCGGCCCTTCCGGCTCCGGAAAATCCACCACTATCCGCTGTATCAATCATCTGGAAGAGCATCAGCAGGGTCGTATTGTTGTGGATGGCATCCACCTGAACGATGATTTACGCAATATTGAGCGTGTACGAACGGAAGTCGGCATGGTGTTTCAACACTTTAACCTTTTTCCGCACCTGAGCGTGCTGCAAAACTGCACGCTGGCGCCGATTTGGGTACGCAAAACGCCAAAGAAAGAGGCTGAAGCACTGGCGATGCACTATCTGGAGCGCGTACGCATTGCGGAACATGCGCACAAGTTTCCCGGCCAGCTTTCTGGTGGTCAGCAGCAGCGTGTGGCTATTGCCCGTTCGCTTTGCATGAAGCCCAAAATCATGTTGTTTGATGAGCCGACTTCCGCGCTGGATCCCGAAATGGTAAAAGAAGTGCTGGATACCATGATTGGTCTGGCGGAAGACGGCATGACCATGCTCTGCGTGACGCATGAGATGGGCTTTGCCCGCACCGTGGCGGATCGGGTGATCTTTATGGATCGTGGGGAAATCGTTGAGCAGGCACCGCCGCAGGAGTTCTTCTGCGCACCAAAATCGGAGCGAACCCGGGCTTTTCTTTCGCAGGTTATTCATTAAAACCGATACTGACAACGACCGGCTTAGCCGTGCAAATCTGATGCGAAGACCGAAGCCCTGGTATTTTACCGGGGCTTTTTACTGTTCAGTTTGGCGCTGAGCCGGGGCTGAATAGACGTGGGGACGGGATCGCGCCGCAGAGGGCCGGCGGCGGCCGCTTTTCTGACCGTTTTAAAATAAGGTCGGCGGCCACGGCCGCATTATCAACGTCCGGCAAAAGGTCCGGGAGCCGTAGCGGGGCCGAAAGAGAAGGCGGACGCGCGTTTTACGGGTACGGAAACGGGTGCATTCCACAGCGTGCAGCACGGACGCAGGCAGCGGTCACGCAGAGAGTTTCCGGCCCACAAACGCAAAAAACCCCGACCGTGAGGTCGGGGCTGTTGCAATTTGATGCCTGGCAGTTCCCTACTCTCGCATGGGGAGGCCCCACACTACCATCGGCGCTACGGCGTTTCACTTCTGAGTTCGGCATGGGGTCAGGTGGGACCACCGCGCTAAAGCCGCCAGGCAAATTCTGTTTCCCACGCCGCCCTGAGGCCGCGCGGGTTTATCCGTGAACAGGCTGAAAATTGTCTGCGTCTCTCAGACGCCCGCCAGAACGCTTCTGGCGTTGTAAGGTTAAGCCTCACGGGTCATTAGTACCGGTTAGCTCAACGCATCGCTGCGCTTACACACCCGGCCTATCAACGTCGTCGTCTTCAACGTCCCTTCAGGTGGCTTAAAGCCACAGGGAGAACTCATCTCGAGGCAAGTTTCGCGCTTAGATGCTTTCAGCGCTTATCTTTTCCGCACTTAGCTACCGGGCAGTGCCATTGGCATGACAACCCGAACACCAGCGGTGCGTTCACTCCGGTCCTCTCGTACTAGGAGCAACCCCTCTCAATTCTCCAGCGCCCACGGCAGATAGGGACCGAACTGTCTCACGACGTTCTAAACCCAGCTCGCGTACCACTTTAAACGGCGAACAGCCGTACCCTTGGGACCTACTTCAGCCCCAGGATGTGATGAGCCGACATCGAGGTGCCAAACACCGCCGTCGATATGAACTCTTGGGCGGTATCAGCCTGTTATCCCCGGAGTACCTTTTATCCGTTGAGCGATGGCCCTTCCATACAGAACCACCGGATCACTATGACCTGCTTTCGCACCTGCTCGAGCCGTCACTCTCGCAGTCAAGCCAGCTTATGCCATTGCACTAACCTCACGATGTCCGACCGTGATTAGCTGACCTTCGTGCTCCTCCGTTACTCTTTGGGAGGAGACCGCCCCAGTCAAACTACCCACCAGACACTGTCCGCACCCCGGATTACGGGGCCACGTTAGAACACCAGCCATTAAAGGGTGGTATTTCAAGGACGGCTCCACGCGGACTGGCGTCCACGCTTCGAAGCCTCCCACCTATCCTGCACATCAAGGACCAGTGTTCAGTGTCAAGCTGTAGTAAAGGTTCACGGGGTCTTTCCGTCTTGCCGCGGGTACACTGCATCTTCACAGCGATTTCAATTTCACTGAGTCTCGGGTGGAGACAGCCTGGCCATCATTACGCCATTCGTGCAGGTCGGAACTTACCCGACAAGGAATTTCGCTACCTTAGGACCGTTATAGTTACGGCCGCCGTTTACCGGGGCTTCGATCAAGAGCTTCTCCTTGCGGATAACCCCATCAATTAACCTTCCGGCACCGGGCAGGCGTCACACCGTATACGTCCACTTTCGTGTTTGCACAGTGCTGTGTTTTTAATAAACAGTTGCAGCCAGCTGGTATCTTCGACTGGCCTCGGCTCGGGGAGCAAGTCCCTCCACCTACGCGCCAGCGTGCCTTCTCCCGAAGTTACGGCACCATTTTGCCTAGTTCCTTCACCCGAGTTCTCTCAAGCGCCTTGGTATTCTCTACCTGACCACCTGTGTCGGTTTGGGGTACGATTCCGTGTTACCTGGAGCTTAGAGGCTTTTCCTGGAAGCAGGGCATCTGTTGCTTCAGCACCGTAGTGCCTCGTCGTCACGCCTCAGCCTTGAAGTGTTCCGGATTTGCCTGGAACACAAGCCTACACGCTTAAACCGGGACAACCGTCGCCCGGCCAACATAGCCTTCTCCGTCCCCCCTTCGCAGTAACACCGAGTACAGGAATATTAACCTGTTTCCCATCGACTACGCCTTTCGGCCTCGCCTTAGGGGTCGACTCACCCTGCCCCGATTAACGTTGGACAGGAACCCTTGGTCTTCCGGCGAGCGGGCTTTTCACCCGCTTTATCGTTACTTATGTCAGCATTCGCACTTCTGATACCTCCAGCAGACCTCACAGTCCACCTTCGACGGCTTACAGAACGCTCCCCTACCCAACAACGCATTCGCGTCGCTGCCGCAGCTTCGGTGCATGGTTTAGCCCCGTTACATCTTCCGCGCAGGCCGACTCGACCAGTGAGCTATTACGCTTTCTTTAAATGATGGCTGCTTCTAAGCCAACATCCTGGCTGTCTGTGCCTTCCCACATCGTTTCCCACTTAACCATGACTTTGGGACCTTAGCTGGCGGTCTGGGTTGTTTCCCTCTTCACGACGGACGTTAGCACCCGCCGTGTGTCTCCCGTGATAACATTCTTCGGTATTCGCAGTTTGCATCGGGTTGGTAAGCCGGGATGGCCCCCTAGCCGAAACAGTGCTCTACCCCCGAAGATGAGTTCACGAGGCGCTACCTAAATAGCTTTCGGGGAGAACCAGCTATCTCCCGGTTTGATTGGCCTTTCACCCCCAGCCACAGGTCATCCGCTAATTTTTCAACATTAGTCGGTTCGGTCCTCCAGTTAGTGTTACCCAACCTTCAACCTGCCCATGGCTAGATCACCGGGTTTCGGGTCTATACCCTGCAACTTAACGCCCAGTTAAGACTCGGTTTCCCTGCGGCTCCCCTATACGGTTAACCTTGCTACAGAATATAAGTCGCTGACCCATTATACAAAAGGTACGCAGTCACCCCCATAAAGAAGGCTCCCACTGCTTGTACGTACACGGTTTCAGGTTCTGTTTCACTCCCCTCGCCGGGGTTCTTTTCGCCTTTCCCTCACGGTACTGGTTCACTATCGGTCAGTCAGGAGTATTTAGCCTTGGAGGATGGTCCCCCCATCTTCAGACAGGATATCACGTGTCCCGCCCTACTCTTCGAACCCACAATAAGCATGCCTTTGTGTACGGGAGTATCACCCTGTACCCTGCGACTTTCCAGACGCTTCCACTGACACACAAACTGATGATGGTTCCGGGCTGTTCCCCGTTCGCTCGCCGCTACTGGGGGAATCTCGGTTGATTTCTTTTCCTCTGGGTACTTAGATGTTTCAGTTCCCCAGGTTCGCCTTGCAGCACTATGTATTCATGCTGCAATGATGCACAAGTGCACCGGGTTTCCCCATTCGGGTATCGTCGGTTGTTGCGGTTCATATCACCTTACCGACGCTTATCGCAGATTAGCACGCCCTTCATCGCCTCTGACTGCCAGGGCATCCACCGTGTACGCTTAGTCACTTAACCTCACAACCCACAAGCGTCCCGAAAGACGGTTGTCAGCTGCAAGCATTTGAGAGACTCGAACATATCGTTGACTTCATTCTTATTACGGAGAATGAAAACGACATGTCGTTTCAATTTTCAGCTTGTTCCGGATTGTTAAAGAGCAAATATCTCAAACGTGACTCGGCTTTTTATGCCGGGAATCAGTTTTGAGATACTTCGTGGAGACACCTTTCACCTGTCACCAAGCAAGTGGCGTCCCCTAGGGGATTCGAACCCCTGTTGCCGCCGTGAAAGGGCGGAGTCCTAACCGCTAGACGAAGGGGACGTGAAATTTGCTTTGCGAATCACCGATTCGCTTATTTCACGTAAAGGCAAGATTTTCTCAAGAAAATCGCGCGACAGATTCTTTTGTCGCTTTACCCCCAACGCGTTAACGCCTTGCTCATTACTTTTCTATCAGACAATCTGTGTGAGCACTACGCACGAAGGTATCTTCAGGTAAGGAGGTGATCCAACCGCAGGTTCCCCTACGGTTACCTTGTTACGACTTCACCCCAGTCATGAATCACAAAGTGGTAAGCGCCCTCCCGAAGGTTAAGCTACCTACTTCTTTTGCAACCCACTCCCATGGTGTGACGGGCGGTGTGTACAAGGCCCGGGAACGTATTCACCGTGGCATTCTGATCCACGATTACTAGCGATTCCGACTTCACGGAGTCGAGTTGCAGACTCCGATCCGGACTACGACGCACTTTATGAGGTCCGCTTGCTCTCGCGAGTTCGCTTCTCTTTGTATGCGCCATTGTAGCACGTGTGTAGCCCTGGCCGTAAGGGCCATGATGACTTGACGTCATCCCCACCTTCCTCCGGTTTATCACCGGCAGTCTCCTTTGAGTTCCCGACCGAATCGCTGGCAACAAAGGATAAGGGTTGCGCTCGTTGCGGGACTTAACCCAACATTTCACAACACGAGCTGACGACAGCCATGCAGCACCTGTCTCAGAGTTCCCGAAGGCACCAAAGCATCTCTGCTAAGTTCTCTGGATGTCAAGGCCAGGTAAGGTTCTTCGCGTTGCATCGAATTAAACCACATGCTCCACCGCTTGTGCGGGCCCCCGTCAATTCATTTGAGTTTTAACCTTGCGGCCGTACTCCCCAGGCGGTCGACTTAACGCGTTAGCTCCGGAAGCCACTCCTCAAGGGAACAGCCTCCAAGTCGACATCGTTTACGGCGTGGACTACCAGGGTATCTAATCCTGTTTGCTCCCCACGCTTTCGCACCTGAGCGTCAGTCTTTGTCCAGGGGGCCGCCTTCGCCACCGGTATTCCTCCAGATCTCTACGCATTTCACCGCTACACCTGGAATTCTACCCCCCTCTACAAGACTCTAGCCTGCCAGTTTCAAATGCAGTTCCCAGGTTAAGCCCGGGGATTTCACATCTGACTTGACAGACCGCCTGCGTGCGCTTTACGCCCAGTAATTCCGATTAACGCTTGCACCCTCCGTATTACCGCGGCTGCTGGCACGGAGTTAGCCGGTGCTTCTTCTGCGGGTAACGTCAATCGACGCGGTTATTAACCGCATCGCCTTCCTCCCCGCTGAAAGTACTTTACAACCCGAAGGCCTTCTTCATACACGCGGCATGGCTGCATCAGGCTTGCGCCCATTGTGCAATATTCCCCACTGCTGCCTCCCGTAGGAGTCTGGACCGTGTCTCAGTTCCAGTGTGGCTGGTCATCCTCTCAGACCAGCTAGGGATCGTCGCCTAGGTGAGCCGTTACCCCACCTACTAGCTAATCCCATCTGGGCACATCCGATGGCGTGAGGCCCGAAGGTCCCCCACTTTGGTCCGAAGACGTTATGCGGTATTAGCTACCGTTTCCAGTAGTTATCCCCCTCCATCGGGCAGTTTCCCAGACATTACTCACCCGTCCGCCACTCGTCACCCAAGAAGCAAGCTTCTCTGTGCTACCGTTCGACTTGCATGTGTTAGGCCTGCCGCCAGCGTTCAATCTGAGCCATGATCAAACTCTTCAATTAAAAGTTCGATTTGCTGCAACAAGTGCAGCGATGCTCAAGTGTAAAACGTCATAATGAATTTCATTATGTGTTCACTCTTAAGACTTGATATTTTTTTTGCGTCCGGAGACGCTTGATATCAATCCTGCGAGTGCCCACACAGATTGTCTGATAAATTGTTAAAGAGCGTTGCGAGCAGTGCTTTCGCTTCCTGCCGCGAGGTGGCGTATATTACGCTTTCCTCCTTCAGAGTCAACCTCTTTTTCAGAAGTTTTTCTCCGGCGATTCAGCTTCCTGAACCTCCTGAGCCGCTGGCTGTAAGCCGTTGTGCCGTCTCAGTGGTTGCGCATTATAGGGATCCGTTCGGATAGCACAACCCTTTTTTTGATCTTTCTTTTCGACCGCTGATTTTTCACGCTTATCGTTGTGATAACGGACAATTTGCACAAAAATAGCGCTGATTTTAGTGAAGTTATTGATCGTTATTAGCCTGGGATGCCAGGCTTCATGGATCCTTTTATAAATGAGAGGCAGTTATGTCCGGAAATTTACGTCCTTATAAAGATACGTATCCCCAATGCGGCGAACGCGTCATGGTCGATGCTTCAAGCGTGGTGGTTGGTGAGGTGCAGTTAAATGATGACGTCAGTATCTGGCCGTTGGTTGCCATCCGGGGGGATGTAAATCGCGTTGTTATCGGTAAACGCAGTAATATTCAGGATGGCAGCGTACTGCATGTTACCCACAGGTCTTCTGCTAACCCGGAAGGCTTTCCGCTGATGGTCGGGGAAGATGTTACGGTTGGCCATAAGGCCATGCTCCATGGTTGCAGCATTGGTAATCGTGTACTGGTTGGCATGGGCTCGATACTGCTGGATGGCGTAATAGTAGAAGACGACGTCATAATTGGTGCAGGTAGCCTGGTACCGCCGGGTAAACGGCTGGCCAGCGGCTTTCTTTATTTAGGCAGCCCGGTAAAACAGATTCGGCCGCTTACTGAAGCTGAAATCAGCGGCCTGCTTTATTCATCTAACAACTATGTGAAATGGAAAGATGACTATCTGGCTCAGGAAAGCCAGATCCAGCCCTGAGCGTCTTCCTTTTCCGCCTTGATCGCCGCTTCTGCTTCCTCCTCCAGATCCCAACGATGTTGGCGGAAGCTTTCTATTACTTCTTTATCTTTACCAAAGCGGCGGATCAGCAATTCGCCGTCAATGGCGCAAAGGATCTGAAAGCCGTTGACCAAAGCGGGAAAGCAGATGGCGTTCGCCGACTCATCCCACCATTCACGATCGGGAAACAGGATCGCCTGGTTCATCCCTGAAGTTCCGCCTGCAAAGCAGCAATGACGGGCGCGACATCAGGAAACACATCGTGCCATAAAAAGAATGACCACGCCGCCTGCCCTACCAGCATGCCCAGCCCGTCCGCCCTATGCGTTGCGCCCCGCTCCCGGCACCAGTGCAGAAACGGCGTTGCGCCAGGCTGATAAAACATATCGTAGCAGCGGGTTTGCGGGCCGATTAGCGATGCCGGTATAGCCGGTATTTCTCCGCCAACGCCGCTGGAAGTGGCATTGATAATAAGATCAAACTGCCTTGCCTCCAGGCTGTCCATCGGTTCGGCAGTGATTTCGCCAGCCTGCCGAAAAAGCTCAGCTAATGTCTGCGCCTTCGCCAGCGTGCGGTTAGTAATAGTCAGATCACAGCGCAAAGACAGCAGAGGCAGGATCACACCGCGAGCAGCGCCGCCCGCGCCCACCAGCAGTACCCGGTCGCCAGGCTTGATCAACGACAGTCTTTCTAAATCGGTCAGCAGACCAATCCCATCGGTGTTATCGCCCAGCAGCCGCCCGTCGTCCAGCTTCTTTATAGTATTGACCGCGCCCGCCAGCGAAGCCCGCTCGGTCAGTTCATCCACCAGCCGGTAAGCCTGCTCTTTAAAAGGCAGCGTCACGTTAGCGCCCGCGCCGCCCTGAGCAATAAAGTCCGCTACTGAACGATCAAATTCATCCACCGGCGCGCAAATACGACCATAGGGATGAGGGATGCTGGTCTGCTCTGCAAAAAGCTGATGGATCCGTGGCGACTTGCTGTGATTAATCGGATTACCGAATACCGCAAAATTTCGCATTGTTTATCCCTGTCGAATCAGTTCGCCGGTTAAAGCATCGCGAATTTCAGAAGGATTGTTCCGTCCGCCTGTCTCAGCCTGCAAAACGGGGAAATCTTTACCAAACTGCTGATGAACTTCCGCAGCGTGGCGGCAAGGCGGCAGGCCGGTAAGGTTGGCACTGGTGGACACCAGCGGCTTGCCGAAAGC
Organism: Erwinia sp. TECH1; assembly: GCF_054057575.1. NCBI lineage: Bacteria > Pseudomonadati > Pseudomonadota > Gammaproteobacteria > Enterobacterales > Erwiniaceae > Erwinia > Erwinia sp. TECH1. The sequence continues at coordinate 4,318,254 of NZ_JBSRZK010000001.1, forward strand.
CTCGCATAGCTGACGAACATCGGGATGGTCGCTGACCCGCACCGCCAGCGAATCAAACCGCCCTGTCAGCCAGCGAGGCGTAGTGTTGCGCGCCGGCACTACCCAGGTCACCGGGCCAGGCCAGAACGAGAACATCTTTTCTTTCTGTTCTGCCGTCAGCTGTGTTTCATCAAGGTAGGGCTGCAACTGTTGATAATCCGCCGCAATCAGGATTAATCCTTTTTCGACCTGACGCTGTTTTAACGCCAGTAGCGCCATGACGGCTGTTTCGCTGTCCGGGTTACATCCCAGACCAAATACCGCTTCGGTGGGATAAGCGATGACGGCATCCTGTCGTAAGTGCGCAAGGCAGGCATCCAGCGAGCCTGCCGGGTAGTTATTCTTCAATGCTGTTTCCTGCTGTAACGGGCTTGCCGCAGGCTTTGCTGGCACAAAAGCGCCTGACGCCGCGCGCGGTCTTTTTCTCAATTAATAGAGGGAAATGGCAAAACTCACACTCTCCCTCTACCGGTGTAAAATTAACTGCAAACTGGCAGTCCGGATAACGATCGCAGGCATGAAACGTCTTGCCGTAGCGTGAACGCCGCTGCACCAGCTTTCCCTTCTCGCACTGTGGACAGGCAAGCGTGGTTTCGTCGGGCTTATCGATGAGTTCCGTATGCGTGCAGTCGGGATAGCGGCTACAGCCGATGAACATGCCGTAGCGACCCTGACGTAAAGCCAGCTCCGCCTGGCAAACCGGGCAAAACTGGCCTTCAAGGATTTTAACAATATGGCCGTCGGCCTGGTTTTTAAGGGGGCGGATATAGTCGCATTCGGGATACGCTGAGCATCCCAGAAAAGCGCCGTGCTTTCCTGAACGAATGACCAGTTCCGCCCCGCACTGTGGGCAAGGCTCATTTTTTCGCACAGCGAAAAGCGCTGTTTTATTCATAGCATTTACGACACGAAGACGTTCTTCAGTGCACTATTCCTTCATTGACGTCAAAAAGAAGTTCTTCCATCTGTTGGTAGGCGTTTTCACATCCGGGGATGTTAAACAATACCATCAGCACCACCCATTTGAGATCTTCCAGATCGAACTCAAGCGTGTCCAGCGCCATAATACGCTCAATAACCATTTCCCGGGTTTCCAGATTCAGCACCTGAATTTGTTCCAGGAACAGAATGAATCCCCGGCAGTTGGCATCCAACCGCTGGCTCTCTTCTTCGGTATAAATCCTCATGGAAAGCGGATCGGCCGCCAGCAAAAAAGGCGCCGTCAGGCCATCCTGATAATCCGCCAGCTTTTCTAACCAGTTCAACGCATTATAAATATCTTCACGATGAAAACCGGCGTCGGTCAAATCGTCCGTCAATTTATCCTGATCGACGCGCATCTCTGCTTCGCTATGAATATACGTTTCAAATAAATACATCAGTACGTCGAACATGGCTTGCCCTCCTCAATCGGACATAGCCGCCGGGTACAGCTGCGATCCACCCTGCTAACTCCAGCTCAAGCAGCTTAGCTACGATAACTGGCACAGGCTGGCAGGCACGTTCAGCGACGACGTCAACAGGTGTAACCTCATCTCCTACGTTAGCCAACACCTCGGGAAATGGCAATGAACTATTGTCTTCCACAGCAGAATATATTGTTGAGTTTTTCGCCAGGGGTAACCATTTCAAATCGCTTTGTAACTGTTCAAGGATAGTATTGGGATGCGCGGTCAACAGCGCGCCCTGCTGAATAAGCCAGTGCGTGCCTTCACTACCGGGATTGCCGATCGCGCCAGGCAGCGCATAAACATCACGATTTTGCTCTAAAGCCAGCCTGGCGGTTACCAGCGAGCCGCTTTTCAGGGCCGCTTCCACCACCAGCACGCCCAGGCTCAAGCCGCTGATAATTCTGTTACGCCAGGGAAAATGCCAGGCGAACGGCGCAGCGGCAAGCGGGAATTCAGAAACCAGCGCGCCGCCCCCGGCAACAATCGCTTTCGCCAACGAAAGATGCTGGCGAGGATAGATTTTCATCAGCCCGCCCCCTAATACCGCCAGCGTTTTTCCCTTTACCTCTAATGCGGCCCTGTGGGCAACGCTATCGATGCCCAGCGCGAGCCCACTGGTAATGGTAATGCCGCTGAGCGCCAGCGTTTGTGTAAAGAAGGTTCCCCAGTTTCTGCCGTAGGCGGAGCAGCTGCGGCTGCCGATAACCGCTATCTGCGGCGTGGTCAGCAGCGCCGGATCGCCCTGAACAAAAAGGGCGGTGGGGAAATCGTGGATGTTTTTCAGTAAAGGAGGATACGCAGGGCTGTCGCAGGCAATAAAGTAGTGGTTATCCTGTTCCAGCCAGGCGAGCGTGCTGTTGATGACCGTCCGGTCATAAGCCAGAAAAGCCTCGGCTTGCTCAGCCCGCAGGCCCGCTTCAAGAAGCGTATTTTTATCCAGCGCCGTCTTGCATTGCAGCCTGGCGACGATCGCTTCACGCTGTAGCGCGGACAATTGCTTTACGGCTGACAGACGCAGCCAAATCTCCGTTGCCGTCATCGGTGCCATCCCTGCCCTGGGCTTTGGTTAACGTAGCGGGAATGCTGTCAATCATGAGGCGAAATGTCTACAATAAGAGGGATAAATCTCTTATTCCTTGAACACAAATCTGGAAAGTTATGTCCGTTTTGCAGGTATTACATTATCCCGACGATCGTCTTCGCATCGTCGCTAAGCCCGTGGCGGAAGTAAACGCCGATATTCACGCGTATCGTTGATGATATGTTCGACACCATGTATGCCGAAGAAGGTATTGGCCTGGCGGCGACGCAGGTCGATATTCATCAGCGCATTATCGTTATCGACGTTTCAGAAAACCGCGACGAGCGTCTGGTGCTGATCAACCCGGAGCTGCTGGAAAAAAGCGGCGATACCGGTATTGAAGAAGGCTGCCTCTCTATTCCGGAACAGCGGGCACTGGTGCCGCGCGCCGAAAAAGTGAAAATCCGCGCGCTGGATCGTGAAGGCAAAAGCTATGAGCTGGAAGCGGACGGCCTGCTGGCTATCTGTATTCAGCACGAAATGGATCATCTGGTCGGCAAGCTGTTTATCGATTACCTGTCGCCGCTGAAGCGCGATCGTATTCGTAAAAAGCTGGAGAAACTCTATCGCCAGACAGCTCAGGACTGATGAACATCTGAAGAAGGGAACCCCGTGTCCGACTCTTTAAACATTATCTTTGCCGGCACGCCTGACTTTGCAGCGCGTCATCTTGATGCGCTGCTGTCGTCCAGCCACAAAGTAGTAGGCGTTTTTACCCAGCCCGACCGTCCGGCGGGCCGCGGCAACAAGCTGACGGCCAGCCCGGTTAAACAGCTGGCTGAGCAGCATGGCATTCCCGTGTTTCAGCCAAAATCCCTGCGTCCCGAAGAAAACCAGCAGCTGGTTGCCGATCTGCACGCTGACGTTATGGTCGTGGTGGCTTATGGCCTGATCCTGCCGGCCGCCGTGCTGGCTATGCCGCGCCTGGGCTGTATTAACGTACACGGTTCGCTGCTGCCAAAATGGCGCGGCGCGGCGCCTATCCAGCGTTCGCTCTGGGCTGGCGATGCGGAAACCGGCGTGACCATCATGCAGATGGATGTAGGCCTGGATACCGGCGATATGCTGCACAAGCTGGCCTGCCCGATTGAAGCGGACGATACCAGCGCCAGCCTCTATCAGAAGCTGGCCGAACTTGGCCCGCAGGGCATGTTGACCACGCTTGAGCAGCTTGCCAGCGGCAGCGCGCAGCCGGAAGTACAGGATGAAGCGCTGGTTAGCTATGCGGAAAAGCTCAGTAAAGAAGAAGCGAAGCTGGACTGGACGCTATCCGCCGCTCAGCTGGAACGCTGCATTCGCGCTTTTAATCCCTGGCCGGTCAGCTATTTCACTATTGACGACCAGCCGGTCAAAGTGTGGAAAGCCTCGGTATTGCCGCACGTGGCAAAACAGCCTGGCGAAATTGTGCAGGCGGACAAAAACGGCATCCAGATTGCGACTGCCGATGGCGTTCTCAATATCGAAGAGCTACAGCCTGCCGGTAAAAAAGCCATGAAGGCGCAGGACCTGCTGAACTCCCGCCGTGAATGGTTTAATCCTGGCAACATCCTTGCCTGACTCCTCGCCCGACTTCGTGTCGGGCGATATTTAAAGCGATCCTATGAAAAAAAATACCAATCTGCGCAGCGTGGCTGCCGAGACTATTGAGAAAGTAGTCGAGCGTGGCGAGTCATTAAGCACCGTGCTGCCTGTCGCGCAAAAATTGCTGGCGGAAAAAGACGCCGCGCTGCTACAGGAGCTTTGCTATGGCGTGTTGCGTACGCTGCCGCAGCTGGAGTGGGTTATCAGTCAGCTGATGGAGCGCCCGCTTACCGGAAAGCAACGCGCCGTTCATTTCCTGATTATGGTGGGTCTTTACCAGCTGATGTTTACCCGTATCCCTGCTCACGCCGCGCTGGCGGAGACGGTGGAAGGCGCGGTCGCACTCAAACGGCAGCAGTTGAAGGGGCTGATCAACGGCGTACTGCGCCAGTTCCAGCGCAAGCAGGAGGAACTGACGACGGCGATGGCCGAAGGCGATCAGCAGTACCTGCATCCGAAATGGCTGCTGGCAAGGCTCAGAAACGCCTGGCCCGAGCAGTGGCCGCAAATCGTGGACGCTAACAACCAGCGCCCGCCAATGTGGCTGCGCGTTAATCGACAGCATCACAGCCGTGAAGAGTGGCTGACGCTGCTGCAGGAAGCCGGTAAAAATGCCGAGCCGCATCCGGTGCACAAGGATGCTCTACGGCTTGAAGCTCCCTGCCCGGTCTCGCAGCTACCCGGATTCGATCTGGGCTGGGTAACGGTACAGGATGCCTCTGCCCAAGGCTGTGTCGCCTTGCTCGATCCGCAAAACGGCGAAACGATTCTGGATCTCTGCGCCGCGCCGGGCGGTAAAACCACGCATATTCTGGAAGCCGCGCCTGAAGCCAGCGTGCTGGCCGTAGATATCGATGCAAAGCGGCTGGCCAGGGTCAGCGAAAATTTGCAGCGGCTGAATATGACTGCCGAAGTGAAAGTCGGCGATGGGACAGCGCCTGAACAATGGTGCGGCGACAGGCAGTTCGATCGCATTTTATTGGATGCGCCATGCTCGGCAACCGGCGTTATTCGTCGTCATCCGGATATTAAATGGCTGCGTCGCGACCGCGATATTCCCGAACTGGCGGCTATTCAGCAGCAAATTCTGGATGCTGTCTGGCCACATCTGAAGCCCGGCGGCACTTTGCTCTATGCTACCTGTTCGGTTCTGCCGGAAGAAAACCATCTGCAGGTTGCGGCATTCTTAGCGCGTCATACTGATGCTACGCTGAGTGATACCGGTGACGAAAAGCAGCCAGGGATTCAGGTTTTTCCTGATGCTCAGGGCGGTGACGGGTTTTATTATGCGAAGCTGGTAAAAAAATAACGTAGCGGCCGGCACGTCCGGCCTAATCCATTTTCCTGAACAGACTGAAGCACAATGAAAATCATTATTCTTGGCGCCGGTCAGGTCGGCGGCACGCTTGCCGAAAACCTGGTAGGTGAAAACAACGATATTACCGTGGTGGATACGGATTCCGGTCGCCTGCGTCAGTTACAGGATAAATACGATTTACGCGTTGTGCAGGGCCACGGTTCCCATCCACGGGTGCTGCGTGAAGCGGGCGCGGAAGATGCCGATATGCTGGTAGCGGTAACCAGCTCGGACGAAACCAATATGGTTGCCTGCCAGGTAGCCTACTCTCTTTTTAATACGCCAAACCGTATTGCCCGTATTCGCGCGCCGGACTATCTGCGCGATGCCGACCGGCTCTTTATCCCGGAAGCCGTGCCGATTGATCATTTGATCTCGCCAGAACAGCTGGTTATCGACAATATTTACCGGCTAATCGAGTACCCGGGCGCGCTACAGGTGGTCAATTTCGCCGAAGGCAAGGTCAGCCTGGCGGTAGTAAAAGCCTATTATGGCGGGCCGCTGGTCGGTAATCCTCTGGCGATCATGCGTGAGCATATGCCGCACATTGATACGCGCGTCGCCGCTATCTTCCGTCAGGACCGCCCTATCCGTCCGCAGGGTTCAACGATTGTGGAAGCAGGCGACGAGGTCTTTTTTATCGCCGCAAGCCAGCATATCCGTGCCGTAATGAGCGAATACCAGCGTCTGGAAAAGCCCTATAAGCGCATTATGATTGTTGGCGGCGGTAATATTGGATCGGGTCTGGCACAGCGGCTGGAAAAAAATTACAGCGTAAAACTGATTGAACGTAATCAGCAGCGCGCCGCCGAGCTGGCCGAGCTGCTGCAAAACACCATCGTCTTTTACGGCGATGCGTCGGATCAGGAACTGCTGGCCGAAGAGCATATCGATCAGATCGATCTTTTTATTGCCATTACCAATGACGACGAAGCTAATATCATGTCGGCAATGCTGGCGAAGAAGATGGGCGCGAAGAAAGTGATGGTGCTGATCCAGCGAAAAGCCTACGTCGATCTGGTGCAGGGCAGCGTGATCGATATCGCCATCTCGCCGCAGCAGGCGACGATTTCTGCGCTGCTGGGCCACGTGCGTAAGGCCGATATTGTCGGCGTCTCCTCGCTGCGCCGTGGCGTGGCCGAAGCGATCGAGGCGATCGCGCATGGGGACGAAACCACCTCGCGCGTTGTCGGCAGATCGATTGACGATATCAAGCTGCCGCCGGGGACTATTATTGGCGCGGTTGTGCGCGGCGATGATGTAATGATCGCTAACGACAATCTGCGGATCGAACAAGGCGATCATGTGATCATGTTCCTGACCGACAAGAAATTTGTGCCAGACGTGGAAAGACTGTTCCAGCCCAGCCCGTTCTTTTTATAACGCTTCGCGCTGCCAGGGACTGGCGCCGTGTTACCCCTTAGCGCTGCTCTTTTCACCCGTCTTGTTTTTCTCCGCCGTTAACATGGCAAAAGCCGGTTCGTTTGTTAGACTTACTCACTGGCACAGGAAAGGAGATAACAATGAGTTTATTCAAAGAGTTTCGCGATTTCGCTATGCGCGGCAACGTTGTCGATCTGGCGGTCGGTGTAATTATTGGTGCCGCATTCGGTAAGATCGTTTCTTCTTTAGTGGCGAACATTATTATGCCGCCGCTGGGATTATTGATTGGTGGAATAGACTTTAAACAGTTTGGCTGGGTACTGAAACCTGCCGTCGGCGATGCGCCTGCGGTTGTGATGCAGTACGGTATCTTCCTACAGAACGTTTTTGATTTTATCATCGTGGCTTTCGCTATCTTCCTGGCTATTAAGCTGATGAACAAGCTGCACAAGAAGAAAGAAGTTGAAAAGCCTGCGCCTAAAATCAGCGCGGAAGAAACGCTGCTGACTGAAATCCGTGATTTGCTGAAGCAGAAAAACGGTCAGATCTGACAGTACCAGTAAAAAAAGAACCGCCTTCAAGGGCGGTTTTTTTATGGCCTGAAAGCAGAAGGCCAGTGGTAAAGTCTGCTTTACCACTGGCCTCCCGGGCTACGTGCTTGTCCTTACGCCGATAGCTGCCTTTGCCTTTTTTATTCGCTTCGATACGCGTTTTGAACAGCGGATCGTGTAGTAAAGCCTCCAGCGCGTTATCGCGAATGGTGCCTTTCTTGTGCTGATATTTAGTCATATACCTTCCTTATGGTTGAATCGGCAATGAATATAGAACTCAAACGGCAAAAGATCAATCCGCCGTCGGGGCCAGCGCGCCTTTTTCTAACGCTTCCAGTATGGAGCAGTAAACGCTGCTGTGAGCCGTCCCGCAGCAGGCATCATTCAGCCTGGTCAGTGAACGCTGCATATGTTGCAGTTCAGCGATCATGCTTTCGACTTCCTGCAGTCTCGTTTGCACAATAGTTTTCGACTCCTGACAGGTATGGTGTTCAGGATCGATGCGGATTGAAAGCAGTTCACGAATGGCTTCCAGGCTAAAGCCCAGCTGTCTGCCATAACGAATAAACCGCAGCCGCTGAAGATCGTTCTGGCTATAGAGCCGGAAACCGCCTTCCGTGCGGATCTCATGATCCATCATTTGCTGCTTTTCATAATAGCGGATCGTATCGGGCGTTACGTCCGCCAGTTTCGCCAGCTGACCTATTTTATACATGCCTTTTCTCCAAAAAGCCGCTGCTGTAATTGCCCGCCATACTCGCTCCTGAGGAAGTCGGTACTCATTCCTGCCTGCCTGAGCTTGCTTTCTAAAAGCGCGAGGTGTTTAGCATGTTGAGCATAGCGCTCATCCGTGGGTTCAATACCGGCAAGCAGTTCGTTGAGCTCCACCGCTTCGCGACGCATTTCCAGCTCGGGCGGGAGAAAACCGGAATTCTTCATCAGGCGATACGCCGCGCGCAGTTCGGGCGGCACGTGACTGTCGTCATCCAGCGCCAGCTTTTTACCGCTACCGGGCAGATTATCGAATTCACCCTTTTTTTGGGCTTCAGCAATGTGCTGTTCTACCAGCTGGTCAAATAACCACATCATGACCTCGTGGACGGGGGAAAGAACAAACAGGATAGCGCGTTGTAAAAGGGAGGGGAAATTTCAGATATAAAAAAACCGGGCATACGCCCGGTTTTTCCAGATTGCGGCAGATATTACTCTGCTGCTTCTGCTTGAGCTTCTGGACGATCAACCAGCTCGATGTAAGCCATCGGAGCGTTGTCACCAGCGCGGAAGCCACACTTCAGAATACGAGTGTATCCACCGGCACGGCTCGCGAAACGCGGGCCCAGCTCGTTAAACAGTTTTGCCACGATCTCGTTATCACGAGTGCGGGCGAATGCCAGACGACGATTAGCTACGCTGTCGGTCTTGGCAAGAGTAATCAGCGGCTCAACTACACGACGCAGCTCTTTCGCTTTTGGCAGGGTCGTCTTGATGATTTCATGACGAACCAAAGAGCCTGCCATGTTGCGGAACATAGCCTGGCGATGGCTGCTGTTGCGGTTCAGTTGACGACCACTCTTACGATGGCGCATGACCTTATCCTTCTCAGTGAAACCTTAACCTGTGATCGGGTTATTCATCAGCGATGCTAGCGGGCGGCCAGTTTTCCAGGCGCATGCCCAGAGACAGACCACGAGAAGCCAGCACGTCTTTAATCTCGGTAAGAGATTTTTTACCAAGGTTAGGCGTTTTAAGCAGCTCAACCTCGGTACGCTGTACCAGATCACCGATGTAGTGGATAGCTTCTGCCTTAAGGCAGTTAGCAGAGCGGACAGTCAATTCCAGATCGTCAACAGGGCGCAGCAGGATCGGATCGAATTCTGGTTTCTCTTCTTTCACTTCCGGCTGACGTACATCACGTAAGTCAACGAAAGCTTCCAGTTGTTCAGCCAGAATGGTTGCCGCACGGCGGATCGCTTCTTCAGGATCGATAGTGCCGTTGGTTTCCATTTCGATGACCAGCTTGTCCAGGTCAGTACGCTGTTCTACACGCGCTGCTTCAACATTGTAGGCAATACGCTCTACAGGGCTGTAGCAGGCGTCGACCAACAGACGACCGATCGGGCGCTCATCTTCTTCCGAATGAATTCGGGCAGAAGCCGGCACATAACCACGACCGCGCTGAACTTTGATACGCATGCTGATAGCCGCGTTCTCATCAGTCAGGTGGCAGATCACGTGCTGCGGCTTGACGATTTCGACATCACCATCATGGGTGATATCGGCTGCAGTCACAGGGCCAATGCCAGATTTATTCAGAGTAAGAATAACTTCATCTTTCCCCTGAACTCTTACCGCCAGCCCTTTCAGGTTGAGCAGGATTTCCAGGATATCTTCCTGTACGCCCTCTTTGGTGCTGTACTCATGTAGTACACCATCAATTTCAACCTCGGTCACCGCGCAACCCGGCATTGATGAAAGCAGAATACGGCGCAGTGCGTTACCAAGAGTATGGCCAAAGCCACGCTCTAAAGGCTCAAGGGTCACCTTGGCGTGCGTCGAACTCACTTGCTCGATATCTACCAGGCGCGGTTTTAGAAACTCTGTCACAGAACCCTGCATTGTGTCCTCTCTTTGGTACTAAGCTTTACTTGGAGTAAAGCTCGACGATCAGGTGTTCGTTAATGTCCGCAGACAGATCGGTACGTTCAGGAATACGTTTGAACACACCTTCCATCTTAGTTGCATCAACTTCCAGCCAGGTTGGCTTTTCACGCTGCTCAGCCAGCTCCAGAGCGGCTTTCACGCGAGACTGCTTTTTGGCTTTCTCACGGATGCTAACAACGTCATTCGGAGTTACCTGATAAGAAGCGATGCTAACAACGCGACCATTTACCATGATGGATTTGTGACTAACCAGCTGACGTGCTTCTGCACGAGTGGCGCCAAAGCCCATACGGTAAACAACGTTATCCAGACGACCTTCCAGCAGAGCTAACAGGTTTTCACCGGTGTTGCCTTTCAGACGTGCTGCTTCTTTATAATAGTTACGGAACTGACGCTCCAGCACGCCGTAGATACGACGAACTTTTTGCTTTTCACGTAACTGTACGCCATAGTCAGACAGACGCGGTTTACGCGCACCGTGCTGGCCAGGGGCTTGTTCAATCTTACACTTGGTATCAATCGCGCGAACGCCAGACTTCAGGAAGAGGTCTGTACCTTCACGACGGCTCAGCTTGAGCTTAGGACCCAAATATCTTGCCATTTTCTTTCTCCAACATTCCTAAAAAACGAGCGTTATACGCGGCGTTTTTTCGGCGGACGACAACCGTTGTGAGGGATCGGAGTCACATCAGTAATATTAGTGATGCGGAAACCAGCAGCGTTCAGAGCACGAATCGTTGATTCGCGGCCTGGACCAGGACCCTTAACCATAACTTCCAGGTTCTTAATACCGTACTCTTTCACGGCGTCTGCGCAACGTTCAGCGGCAACCTGTGCAGCGAACGGCGTAGATTTACGAGAACCACGGAAACCGGAACCACCGGCTGTTGCCCAACCCAGCGCGTTACCCTGACGATCGGTAATGGTCACGATGGTGTTGTTGAAAGATGCATGGACATGAGCCACGCCATCAGAGACTTGCTTTCTTACACGCTTGCGTGCACGAACTGGTGCCTTTGCCATTATTCAATCACCCCGATTATTTCTTGATCGGTTTACGCGGACCCTTACGGGTACGTGCGTTGGTCTTGGTACGCTGACCGCGCACTGGAAGACCACGACGATGACGTAAACCACGATAGCAACCAAGGTCCATCAGACGCTTGATGCTCAGGGTGACTTCACGACGCAGATCGCCTTCAACAACAAACTTTGCAACTGCGTCACGCAGAATGTCGATTTGTTCTTCAGACAGCTCACTGATCTTAACATTTTCAGCGATTCCCGTTGATGCACAGATAGCCTGTGAGCGGGTCTTGCCGATACCGAAGATCGCGGTTAGTGCGATAACAGTATGTTTATGATCAGGAATGTTAATGCCTGCTATACGGGCCACTATGCACTCCTACTATTTAAATATGCGCCCCATGCTGAAAAGCCCGTTTTCAGGATACTCAAATGGAAACGCATAGACATACAAAAGATTGGCTGGCTAATCTAGCCAGCTCAACCCGACTTTGCAAGAAAAATATTAGCCCTGACGCTGTTTATGCTTAGGCTCGGCGCTGCAAATCACACGTACGACACCATCACGACGGATGATTTTGCAGTTACGACATAATTTCTTGACGGAAGCACGAACTTTCATTTTTACTCTCCGTAACTTCTCAAGCGCCTGAATTAACGGCCGTAGCCCTTCAGGTTTGCTTTCTTCAATGCAGACTCGTATTGACTGGACATCATCAGAGTTTGCACTTGAGCCATAAAGTCCATGATGACAACAACTACGATCAGCAGTGAAGTACCGCCGAAGTAGAATGGAACTTTCATCGCATCACGCATGAACTCCGGGATTAGGCAGATGAAAGTAATGTAGAGCGCACCCACTAACGTGAGGCGAGTCATTACTTTATCGATGTACTTCGCCGTCTGTTCTCCCGGACGAATTCCTGGTACAAATGCACCAGACTTCTTCAGGTTATCTGCTGTTTCACGCGGGTTGAAAACCAACGCCGTATAGAAGAAACAGAAGAAGATGATTGCAGTCGCATAGAGTAACACATAAAGCGGTTGACCAGGCTGCAAATACATTGAAATAGTCGTCAGCCAGTTCCAACCGGTTCCGCCCCCGAACCATGAAGCTATGGTCGCCGGGAACAGGATAATGCTGGAAGCAAAGATTGCCGGGATAACCCCTGCCATATTCACTTTCAACGGTAAATGTGTGCTCTGCGCAGCATAGACACGACGGCCTTGCTGACGTTTCGCATAGTTCACCACAATGCGGCGTTGACCACGCTCAACGAAAACAACGAAGAAGGTCACTGCAAATACAAGAACTGCAACCAACAGCAACAGGAGGAAGTGCAGGTCGCCTTGCCGCGCTTGCTCGATGGTATGGCCAATGGCCGGCGGCAGTCCCGCAACAATACCAGCGAAGATTATGATGGAGATACCGTTGCCGATACCCCGCTCAGTAATCTGTTCACCCAGCCACATCAGGAACATTGTCCCGGTCACCAGGCTGACAACAGCGGTAAAGTAGAAGGCAAAGCCTGGGTTTAACACCAGGCCCTGCATTCCAGGCATATTCGGCAGACCGGTAGCAATACCGATAGACTGAAATATGCCCAGTACCAGTGTGCCGTAGCGGGTGTACTGGCTAATCTTACGACGGCCAGCCTCCCCTTCTTTCTTTATTTCTGCCAGCGCGGGATGAACCACGGTCAGCAGCTGGATAATAATCGAGGCCGAAATATACGGCATAATACCCAGGGCAAAGATAGAAGCACGGCTCAGAGCACCACCAGAGAACATGTTGAACATTTCAATGATGGTGCCACGCTGTTGCTCAAGCAGTTTGGCAAGTACAGTGGCATCGATACCAGGGATTGGAATAAAAGAGCCAATGCGGAATACAATCAGCGCACCAATCACAAACAGAAGTCTGCGTTTTAGTTCGCCAAAACCACCTTTGGCACTTTGAAAATCTAATCCCGGTTGCTTAGCCATCTGCTACTTATTCCTCAATTTTACCGCCAGCAGCTTCGATTGCAGCACGAGCGCCTTTAGTGACACGCAGACCGCGAACCGTTACCGGAGCAGAGACTTCGCCAGACAGGATAACCTTAGCGAATTCGATCTGAATACCGATAATGTTGGCCGCTTTCAGCGTGTTCAGGTCGACGATCCCGCCTTCAACTTTCGCCAGGTCAGACAGACGAACTTCTGTCGTAACCATAGATTTGCGAGAGGTGAAACCGAATTTCGGCAGACGACGGTACAGAGGCATCTGGCCACCTTCGAACCCACGACGTACGCCACCGCCAGAACGAGAGTTCTGACCTTTGTGACCACGACCGCCGGTTTTACCGAGGCCAGAACCGATACCACGACCCAGACGCTTGGAAGCGTGTTTAGACCCGTCGGCCGGAGACAGAGTATTTAAACGCATCTGTTACTCCTCCACTTTAACCATGTAGGAAATCGCGTTAACCATGCCGCGTACAGCTGGCGTGTCTTCACGCTCTACGGTGTGGTTAATACGACGCAGACCCAGGCCAAGCAGCGTTGCCTTGTGTTTCGGCAAACGTCCGATCGAACTGCGGGTTTGAGTAATTTTAATAGTCTTAGCCATGGTCATTACCCCAGAATGTCTTCAACGGATTTGCCACGCTTGGCAGCGACCATTTCTGGGGAATTCATGTTGGCCAGGCCATCCAGCGTTGCACGAACCACGTTAATCGGGTTAGTGGAACCGTAGGCTTTAGCCAGAACGTTATGAACCCCAGCGACTTCCAGAACGGCGCGCATTGCACCGCCGGCAATGATACCGGTACCTTCAGAAGCCGGCTGCATGAACACACGAGAACCTGTGTGCACACCTTTAACAGGGTGCTGCAGGGTGCCGTTGTTCAGCGCGACATTGATCATATTGCGACGAGCTTTTTCCATCGCTTTCTGGATCGCTGCTGGAACTTCACGCGCTTTACCGTAACCAAAACCGATGCGACCGTTACCGTCGCCTACCACTGTCAGTGCAGTGAAGGAGAAAATACGACCACCTTTAACGGTTTTCGATACGCGATTTACCGCGATCAGCTTTTCCTGCAGTTCGCCAGCTTGTTTTTCGATGTGTGCCATCTTACACCTCTACCTTAGAACTGTAGGCCAGCTTCACGGGCAGCATCTGCCAGTGCCTGGACACGACCATGATATTGGAAACCAGAGCGGTCGAAAGAAACACCAGTGATGCCTTTTTCGATTGCGCGCTCAGCAACTGCTTTACCAACAGCGGCGGCGGCGTCTTTGTTTCCAGTGTACTTCAGTTGCTCACTGATTGCTTTTTCTACTGTAGAAGCAGCAACCAGAACTTCAGAACCGTTTGGAGCAATTACCTGTGCGTAAATATGACGCGGGGTACGATGTACCACCAGGCGAGTTGCACCCAGCTCTTTGAGCTTGCGGCGTGCGCGGGTCGCACGACGGATACGAGCAGATTTCTTATCCATAGTGTTACCTTACTTCTTCTTAGCCTCTTTGGTACGCACGACTTCGTCGGCGTAACGAACACCCTTGCCTTTATAAGGCTCAGGACGACGGTAGGCGCGCAGATCGGCTGCAACCTGTCCAATCATCTGCTTATCAGCGCCTTTCAGCACGATTTCAGTTTGAGTTGGGCATTCAGCAGTGATTCCCGCTGGCAGCGCGTGTTCAACAGGGTGAGAAAAGCCCAGGGCCAGACTCACAGCGTTGCCTTTCACGGCCGCACGATAACCTACACCAACCAGCTGCAGCTTCTTAGTGAAGCCTTCGGTAACACCGATAACCATACTGTTCAGCAGTGCGCGAGAAGTACCAGCCTGTGCCCAACCGTCTGCAAAACCTTCGCGTGGTGCGAAAGTCAGAGTGTTGTCAGCATGCTTAACTTCTACAGCATTGTTGATAGTACGAGTCAGCTCGCCGTTTTTACCTTTAATCGAAATAACCTGACCGTCGAGTTTTACCTCTACGCCGGCAGGAATGACGACAGGTGCTTTAGCAACACGAGACATTCTTTCCTCCGTTAAGCTACGTAGCAGATAATTTCGCCACCAAGACCAGCCTGGCGCGCTGCACGATCGGTCATGACACCTTTAGAGGTAGAAACAACAGCGATACCCAGTCCAGCCATTACTTTTGGCAGTTCGTCTTTGCGTTTGTAGATACGCAGACCTGGACGGCTTACACGCTGAATGCTTTCTACCACAGCCTTGCCCTGGAAATACTTAAGAGTCAGTTCCAGTTCTGGCTTGGTGTCGCCTTCGATTTTAAATTCTTCAATATATCCTTCTTCCTTCAGCACGTTGGCAATTGCCACTTTCAGCTTGGAGGAAGGCATGGTGACCGCAACTTTGTTCGCGGCCTGACCGTTACGGATACGGGTCAGCATATCCGCGATCGGATCTTGCATGCTCATCTGTCTTTACTCCCGTGATTCAATTGGTAATTACCAGCTAGCCTTTTTCAAGCCAGGCACTTCACCGCGCATGGCGGCTTCACGCAGCTTGATACGGCTCAACCCGAATTTGCCCACATAACCATGTGGACGGCCAGTTTGGCGGCAGCGGTTACGCTGACGGGACGGGCTGGAATCACGCGGCAGAGTTTGCAGCTTGAGAACCGCATTCCAACGATCTTCGTCGGAAGAGTTCACACTAGAGATGATAGCTTTTAATTCCTCGCGTTTAGCGCGGTATTTATCAGCCAGTTTTACGCGAACGACTTCGCGTGCCTTCATCGATTGCTTAGCCATGAAGTAACCCTACCTTACTTGCGGAACGGGAAGTCAAAGGCAGCCAGCAGAGCACGGCCTTCATCGTCAGATTTCGCAGTAGTGGTAATGGTAATATCCAAACCACGAACGCGATCGACTTTGTCATAGTCGATTTCTGGGAAGATGATCTGCTCACGAACGCCCATGCTGTAGTTACCACGACCGTCGAATGACTTAGCGGACAGGCCACGGAAGTCACGGATACGAGGTACAGCAATAGAGATCAGACGCTCAAAGAACTCCCACATGCGTTCGCCACGCAGAGTTACTTTACAGCCGATCGGATAGCCCTGACGGATTTTGAAGCCTGCAACAGATTTGCGTGCTTTGGTGATAAACGGTTTTTGACCGGAGATTGCTGCCAGGTCAGCTGCTGCGTTATCCAGCAGTTTCTTGTCAGCGATCGCTTCACCAACACCCATGTTCAGGGTGATCTTCTCGACCCGAGGGACTTGCATGACAGAATTGTAGTTAAACTCAGTCATGAGTTTCTTAACTACTTCGTCTTTGTAGTAATCATGCAGTTTCGCCATCGTACTACTCCAAATTACTTGATAGTTTCGCTGTTAGACTTGAAGAAACGGACTTTTTTGCCGTCTTCGAATCTAAAGCCTACACGGTCAGCCTTGCCGGTGGCAGTGTTGTAAAGCGCAACGTTGGAAACCTGAATAGCGGCTTCTTTTTCAACGATGCCACCTGGTTGGTTCAGAGCCGGAACCGGCTTCTGATGTTTCTTCACCAGGTTGATACCTTCAACAATGACCTTGCCAGAAGACAGGACGTTCTTAACTTTACCGCGCTTACCTTTATCTTTGCCGGTCAGCACGATAACTTCGTCATCGCGACGGATTTTAGCTGCCATTTTTCGCTCCTTAGAGTACTTCTGGTGCCAGAGAGATAATTTTCATGAACTTTTCAGTACGAAGTTCACGAGTTACCGGCCCAAAAATACGCGTTCCGATAGGCTGCTCGCTGTTATTGTTCAGAATAACGCATGCATTACCATCGAAGCGAATGACAGAACCGTCCGGGCGACGAACACCCTTCTTGGTGCGCACCACTACCGCCTTCAGCACATCACCTTTCTTAACCTTACCGCGAGGAATTGCTTCCTTGATGGTAATTTTGATGATATCGCCTACGCCTGCGTAGCGACGGTGCGAGCCACCCAGAACCTTGATACACATTACGCGACGTGCACCGGAGTTGTCGGCGACGTTCAGCATAGTCTGTTCTTGGATCATTTTAGTGCTCCGCTAATGTCAACTACTACTTCGGGACCTGATTCAGGTCGTATAAAAGCCCCATTATTGAGGGCGCAGCATTATAACACCGCATCTCGCATATGGGTAGAAAAAATAAACGACTCATATCGAGTCGATATTTGATCCTCTAAATTGAGGAACGCGACATTCTAAGGAATTGTTCACCCGGTAGCAATCGTAATCTGCACACTTCTTCAGCTTGATGGGTGTTTAAAGGCGTAATTCTGGAAACGGCTCGTAAAAAAGACGGTTTTCTGACCGTCTTTTGTGCCGATTTTCACTGCTCAGGGATAAAGCGTGGCGGCGAGCGCATTGTGCTGCGCAACGGTTTTGTCCAAATCCATCACCGTCATCTGCCCTTTCTCGACCACGACTCTGCCATTAATCACGCTGTAAGCTACCGTTCCCGGATTGCAAAAGACCAGCGCCGCCAGCGGATCGTGTCCGGCGCCTGCCAGGCCGGGACGATTCAGATCGAAAGCGACGATATCCGCCATCATACCGGACGCAATGGCGCCGACATCGTCACGGTTCAACACTTTTGCGCCGTTAAGCGTCGCCAGTTCCAGCGCCTGTCTGGCCGTCATCGCATCCGGGCCGAAGCCAACCCGCTGCAACAGCATCGCCTGACGCACTTCCGCTATCATATCCGCCGTGTCATTTGACGCCGAACCATCCACGCCCAATCCCACATTCACGCCGGCATTGAGCATGGTTCTTACTGGTGCGATACCGGAGGCCAGCCGCATATTGGAACAGGGGCAGTGTGCAATGCCCGTGCCGGTGCGGGCAAAAAGGTTAATGCCGTAATCGTCCAGCTTCACGCAGTGGGCATGCCACACGTCATGCCCGACCCAGCCCAGCTCTTCAACATAGTGCGCCGGCGTACGGTTGAATTTTTCCTGGCTATAGCGAACATCGTTATCGTTTTCCGCCAGATGAGTGTGCAGAGACACTTTATAGCTGCGCGCCAGGCTGGCCGACTCCCTCATTAAATCCTGAGTGACGGAAAAAGGCGAGCAAGGCGCCACTACGATCCGCAGCATCGAGCCGCGTCGGGCGTCGTGATAACGCTCAATGACCCGCTGGGTGTCGGTCAAAATTGCCGCTTCGTCTTCCACCAGGGAATCCGGCGGCAGTCCTCCCCTGCTCTGCCCCAGGCTCATGCTGCCGCGACTGGCATGAAAACGCATTCCCATCCGGGCGGCGGCGTCAATACTGTCATCTAATTTACAGCCACCAGGATAAAGGTAAAGATGATCGCTGGTCGTGGTGCAGCCGGACAGGATCAGCTCGGCCATCGACATCATGGTCGAAACGCGGATCATCTCCGGCGTCATTTTCTGCCAGATGGGATAAAGGTTGCTGATCCATTTAAACAGCTCGCCATCCTGGGCGGGAGGAATGACCCGTGTCAGGCTCTGGTACATATGGTGATGGGTATTGATCAGCCCGGGAATGGCAATGTGTCCCTTCAGATCGATGACCTCATCTGCCTGCTGCGGTAGCTCTTCGGCTTTGCCGACCGCCGTAATAACATTGCCTTTTATCAGTATGCTGCCGTGACGGATCTCTCGCCTTTCGTGATCCATAGTGGCAATCATATCGGCGTTTTTCAGCAGCAGCGTCCGGTCAGGTTTTACGGGATGATGCTCTTTAGCCGGGGCCGCAGAGGGCGAGACGGCAAAAAGTTTAGAGGAAGCGGCAAGCAGCGGTAGAGTCAGCAGCAGCCGACGGGTCTGGTCTGGTTGATTGTGCATAATTACTTTCCATGTCGTATTCCCGATACAGGGCTGACTACCCACGCGCCCTGCGCAAGTCCGCCCGGCAGCGCCGAACGATAAGCTTATCTTAAGCATTATGGAAAGATTAAACGTGATCGGGATCATCGGGCGGCTGCCGCAATCGGCGAGCATTCATTGATGAGGGTTTTGCAGAGGGAAAAGCGGGAGAGCAGAAAAGAAAAAACCCCCGCAAGCGGGGGTTTTTCAGAGAGAAGAAGTTCTTACAGAACCGCTTTCTCTACAACGCGAACCAGGGTCCAGGACTTAGTCTTGGACAGTGGACGGCATTCACGGATTTCAACCTTGTCGCCGATACCACATTCATTGTTCTCGTCATGTACGTGCAGTTTAGTCGTACGCTTAATGAACTTACCGTAGATAGGGTGTTTCACGAAACGTTCGATAGCTACAACAATGGATTTCTCCATTTTGTCGCTAGTCACACGACCTTGCAGAGTACGGATTTTATCGGTCATTACGCACCCGCCTTCTCAGTCAGTAAAGTCTTAACGCGTGCAACATCACGGCGAACATTTTTCAACAGATGAGTCTGTTGCAGTTGGCCAGATGCTGCCTGCATGCGCAGGTTAAACTGCTCACGCAGCAGGTTAAGCAGCTCAGTGTTCAGCTCTTCAACGCTTTTCTCACGCAGCTCAGTTGCTTTCATTACATCACCGTCTTAGTTACAAAGGTGGTTTTGATAGGCAGTTTTGCTGCTGCCAGCTTGAATGCTTCACGGGCCAGCTCTTCCGGAACACCGTCCATTTCATACAGGACTTTACCAGGCTGGATCAGGGCAACCCAATACTCAACGTTACCCTTACCTTTACCCATACGCACTTCCAGCGGCTTCTCGGTAATTGGTTTGTCCGGGAATACACGGATCCAAATTTTACCTTGACGCTTAACTGCACGGGTCATAGCACGACGTGCTGCTTCGATCTGACGAGCAGTCAGACGACCACGGCCAACAGCTTTCAGACCGAAAGTACCGAAGCTAACATCCGTACCCTGCGCCAGACCACGGTTGCGGCCTTTGTGCACTTTACGGAATTTTGTACGCTTTGGTTGTAACATCAGCGACTCTCCTTACTTACGGCCTTTACGCTGCTGCTTTTTAGGTTGAGCAGCCGGTTCCGGTTGTTCAACAGCAGCCATACCACCCAGGATCTCGCCTTTGAAGATCCATACCTTAACGCCGATTACACCGTAAGTGGTGTGCGCTTCAGAGGTGTTGTAGTCAATGTCAGCACGCAGGGTGTGCAACGGCACGCGGCCTTCACGGTACCATTCGGTACGCGCGATTTCAGCACCGCCCAGACGGCCACTAACTTCAACTTTGATCCCTTTAGCGCCCAGACGCATTGCGTTCTGTACAGCACGCTTCATCGCACGACGGAACATCACGCGACGCTCCAGCTGTGAAGTGATGCTGTCAGCAACCAGTTTAGCGTCCAGTTCCGGTTTACGGACTTCGGCGATATTGATCTGTGCAGGAACGCCAGCGATATCCGCTACGACCTTGCGCAGTTTTTCTACGTCTTCGCCTTTCTTACCGATCACGATGCCAGGACGAGCGGTGTGAATGGTCACACGGATGCTCTTAGCCGGACGCTCGATAACGATACGAGAAACGGACGCCTTAGCCAGTTCTTTAGTCAGGAACTGACGTACTTTAAAGTCGCTGTCCAGGTTGTCAGCGAATTCTTTGGTATTTGCGAACCAGGTAGAGTTCCAGGGTTTAACAATACCCAGGCGAATACCATTAGGATGTACTTTCTGACCCATTGCTAGTCTCCAGAGTCTCAGCGATCGGACACAACCACAGTAATGTGGCTGGTGCGCTTCAGGATGCGATCTGCACGACCTTTTGCACGCGGCATAATGCGCTTCATGCTTGGGCCTTCGTCTACGAAGATCTTCGTGACTTTCAGATCATCAATGTCAGCGCCATCGTTGTGTTCGGCGTTAGCAATGGCAGATTCCAGAACTTTCTTGACCAGTACAGCCGCTTTCTTATTGGTGTAGGTCAAAATGTCCAGAGCCTGCGACACTTTCTTACCGCGGACAAGATCTGCTACCAGGCGAACCTTCTGAGCAGAAGAACGAGCGTGGCGATGTTTAGCGATAGTTTCCATCTCTTCCTCCTGTTAGCGTTTCTTGGCTTTCTTATCAGCAGTGTGACCGCGATAAGTACGAGTCGGTGCAAATTCACCCAGTTTGTGACCGACCATTTCGTCGGAAACAAAGACAGGAACGTGCTGACGACCATTATGGACAGCGATGGTCAAACCGATCATGTTAGGGAAGATCGTTGAACGACGGGACCAGGTGCGCAAAGGCTTCTTGTCTCCGCTTTCCACCGCTTTCTCTACCTTCTTCAGCAAGTGCAGGTCAATAAAAGGACCTTTCTTGAGAGAACGTGGCATGGCTTATCCTCTAAAATTATTTGCTACGGCGACGTACGATAAATTTATCAGTACGCTTGTTGCTACGGGTCTTCTTACCTTTAGTCTGCAGGCCCCAAGGTGAAACAGGGTGCTTACCAAAGTTACGACCTTCACCACCACCGTGCGGGTGATCGACTGGGTTCATCGCAGTACCGCGAACGGTAGGACGAACACCACGCCAACGAGCTGCACCGGCTTTACCCAGAACGCGAAGCATGTGCTCAGCGTTGCCGACTTCGCCCAGGGTCGCGCGGCAGTCGGATTCGACTTTACGCATTTCACCAGAACGCAGACGCAGGGTAACGTAGGAACCTTCACGCGCAACGATCTGCACGTAAGCACCGGCTGAACGGGCAATCTGACCGCCTTTGCCTGGTTTCATTTCTACGTTATGTACGGTGGAACCCACTGGGATGTTGCGCATCGGCAGGGTGTTACCCGCTTTAATCGCCGCATCAACGCCAGACTGAATCTGGTCGCCAGCTTTCAGGCCTTTAGGGGCCAGGATGTAACGGCGCTCGCCGTCTTTGTACAGAACCAGCGCGATGTTCGCGGAGCGGTTCGGATCGTACTCAAGACGTTCAACGGTAGCCGGGATACCATCTTTGTTGCGTTTGAAGTCAACAATACGGTAAGCCTGCTTGTGACCACCACCGATATGACGGGTAGTGATGCGACCATTGTTGTTACGGCCACCGGATTTGCTGTTTTTTTCTACCAGCGGGGCAAATGGTTTGCCCTTGTGCAGCTCCGCGTTTACCACTTTAACTACGTGGCGACGACCCGGAGATGTCGGTTTACATTTAACAACTGCCATTGTTCTTCTCCTCCGACTTACTCAGCGCCGCCGACGAAGTCCAGATTCTGGCCTTCTTTCAGGGTGACGTAAGCTTTTTTCCAGTCGTTACGACGGCCAATACGCTGTCCGGAACGCTTAACTTTCCCTTTCATGACCAGGGTGTTAACTTCCTTCACTTCCACTTCGAAAAGCTTCTGTACAGCGGCTTTGATTTCTGCTTTGGTCGCGTCTTTAGCAACTTTGAGAACGATGGTGTTGGTTTTTTCCATCGCAGCAGACGCTTTTTCAGATACGTGCGGCGAGCGCAGTACTTTCAGCAGACGTTCTTCACGGATCATGCCAGCATCTCCTCAACTTGCTTAACTGCATCAGCAGTCATAACGACTTTGTCGAAGGCGATCAGGCTAACTGGGTCGATACCCGCTGCATCACGTACGTCAACCTTGTACAGGTTGCGAGCGGCCAGGAACAGGTTCTCTTCCAGTTCGCCAGTGATGATCAGCACGTCTTCCAGCGCCATGTCTTTCAGTTTCTCTACCAGCAGCTTAGTTTTAGGCGCTTCCAGAGAGAACTGCTCGACAACGATCAGACGATCTTGACGTACCAGCTCGGACAGGATGCTTTTCAGCGCGCCGCGGTACATCTTTTTGTTAACTTTTTGACTGTGGTCCTGCGGCTTCGCAGCGAAGGTCACGCCACCGGAACGCCAGATTGGGCTCTTTGCAGAACCTGCACGCGCACGGCCGGTACCTTTCTGGCGCCACGGCTTTTTGCCGGAACCAGTTACTTCAGCACGGGTCTTCTGAGCACGGGTACCTTGACGGGCACCTGCTGCATAAGCAACAACAACCTGATGTACCAGCGCTTCGTTGAAATCACGACCGAAGGTAGTTTCGGAAACAGTCAGCGCGCTTTGCGCGTCTTTCAATACTAATTCCATTGCTATCCCCTTACGCCTTCACAGCTGGTTTAACAATCAGGTCGCTACCGGTTGCACCGGGAACTGCACCTTTAACCAGCAGCAGGTTGCGCTCAGCGTCAACACGTACTACGTCCAGGCTCTGAACGGTTACGCGCTCATTACCCAGCTGGCCTGCCATTTTCTTGCCTTTGAACACTTTGCCCGGAGTCTGGTTCTGACCGATAGAACCCGGAACGCGGTGAGACAAGGAGTTACCGTGAGTAGCATCCTGAGTACGGAAGTTCCAGCGCTTAACAGTACCGGCAAAACCTTTACCTTTAGATGTGCCAGTCACGTCAACTTTTTTCACGTCAGTGAAAATATCAACGTTAATGCTCTGGCCTACGGTGAACTCGTCGCCTTCAGCGGTACGGAATTCCCAAAGACCACGGCCAGCTTCTACGCCAGCTTTAGCAAAATGGCCTGCTTCAGGCTTGGTGACGCGGTTTGCTTTTTTAGCACCGGCAGTTACCTGGATAGCAGTGTAGCCGTCGTTTTCCAGGTTCTTAACCTGAGTCACGCGGTTTGCTTCAATTTCGATCACGGTTACTGGGATAGATACGCCGTCTTCAGTGAAGACGCGGGTCATGCCCACTTTTTTACCGACTAAACCAATCATTGTTTCAACCTCTCAATCGCTCAATGACCTGATTAACCCAGGCTGATCTGCACGTCAACACCTGCAGCCAGATCCAGACGCATCAGAGCATCAACCGTTTTTTCAGTTGGCTCAACGATGTCAACCAGACGCTTGTGAGTGCGAATTTCATACTGATCGCGCGCATCTTTGTTGACGTGCGGGGAGATCAGAACGGTAAAGCGCTCTTTGCGGGTCGGCAGAGGAATTGGACCACGAACCTGCGCACCAGTGCGCTTGGCAGTCTCAACGATTTCTGCGGTCGATTGATCGATCAGACGATGATCAAACGCTTTAAGACGGATACGGATTCTTTGGTTCTGCATGAGACCAGAGCTCCAATTATTTATAAACGAAAAAAATTACTACTCACACCCATTACGATTGATGGGGGAGTGTAATCGTCTGCACATAACTCCCCGATTGGGAGTATTGTCAGGGAGCTAATTGCTCGCCTGCGGTTCAGATTGAACCGGGCCGTCATTTCTGACAGGCCCGCGCATTATACGTACGTGGGCGGGCTTTGCAAGGTGTTTCTTGCCGTCATCGCTGCATGAAGGGGATAATGAAAGAGGGATAAGAGGACGGCAGAGACAAAAATGCCGCCGAAGTTACTGTTTCGGCGGCGTATATTTATTCAGCAACATGGGCCCTGCTATTCCACTTTTATTTGTGACTGGAGATAGTTCTGCACACCGATTTTCGCGATCAGCTCCAGCTCGGTTTCCAGAAAGTCGATATGGTGCTCTTCATCTTCCAGAATGACGATCATCATATCGCGGCTGACGTAGTCGTGAACCTTGTCGGCATAAGAGATAGCCTCGCGCAGATCTCTGGCCCCTTCCAGTTCCAGCGCCAAATCTGAACGCAGTATCTCCTCAACGTCTTCGCCAATGCGTAACCGCCCCAAATCCTGCAGGTTAGGCAGGCCTTCGAGAAAAAGAATGCGCTCTATATATTTATCCGCATGTTTCATCTCGTCGATCGACTCGTGATACTCAATATCGTTAAGGCGCATCAGTCCCCAGTTTTTGAACATCCGCGCGTGCAAAAAGTACTGGTTGATGGCAACCAGCTCATTTCCAAGCAGTTTGTTTAAATGACTTATGATTTTGGCATCGCCCTTCATCTTGCTTCCTCCGCTTCCGGTTATTCAGATCGTAGATGCACAATCCGGGAAGTCAAAAAAGCATGACAAATTGCAGGGGATTATCAGGCAATCTCTTTATACAGCGGCGCGTTCGGCAGCTCTTCATTCATGATGTCGTGCGCCAGGCGCAGGCATTTGCCGCACTGCTTGCCCACAGGGAGGAGCTTGCGCAGCTGCTGGATAGATTTGGGCTGGTAGCGGCGAACCACTTCACGAAGGGTTTTGTCGCTGATGGCGTTACACAGGCAGACGTACATAATTTTATTCCGGTACAAATAACGATCAAATTGTAAATGAGAATCGTTTTTATTTCAACCTGAACGCGGTTTCCTTTCTGACCCTGCGCTTTCTGAATAGCGCCCATAAAAAAAGAGCACCGAAGTGCTCTTTTTATCAGCAAGCAGAGCGAACTCTGCCGTTATCTACAATTAAGCGATAACTTTAGCAACAACGCCCGCGCCAACGGTACGGCCGCCTTCACGGATTGCGAAACGCAGACCGTCGTCCATTGCGATTGGGTGGATCAGGGTAACAACCATTTTGATGTTGTCGCCTGGCATAACCATCTCAACGCCTTCCGGCAGCTCGATGGTACCGGTCACGTCAGTTGTACGGAAGTAGAACTGTGGACGGTAGCCTTTGAAGAACGGAGTATGACGGCCGCCTTCGTCTTTGGACAGGATGTAAACCTCAGACTCGAACTGAGTGTGTGGCTTGATGGTGCCTGGCTTAGCCAGAACCTGGCCACGCTGGATATCTTCGCGCTTGATGCCGCGCAGCAGGATACCACAGTTCTCGCCCGCACGACCTTCGTCCAGCAGCTTACGGAACATCTCAACGCCGGTACAGGTTGATTTCACGGTATCTTTGATACCAACGATTTCAACTTCTTCACCGACTTTAACGATACCGCGCTCTACACGACCGGTAACAACGGTACCACGACCGGAGATGGAGAATACGTCTTCGATTGGCAGCAGGAACGGCTTGTCGATTGCGCGCTCTGGTTCCGGGATGTAGTTATCCAGGTGACCGGCCAGCTCGATGATTTTCGCTTCCCACTCGGCGTCGCCTTCCAGCGCTTTCAGCGCGGAACCGTGAACGATTGGGGTGTCGTCGCCAGGGAAGTCGTACTGTGACAGCAGGTCACGTACTTCCATCTCAACCAGCTCCAGCAGCTCTTCGTCATCAACCATGTCGCACTTGTTCAGGAACACGATGATGTAAGGAACGCCAACCTGACGGCCCAGCAGGATGTGCTCACGGGTCTGCGGCATTGGGCCGTCAGTCGCAGCAACAACCAGGATAGCGCCGTCCATCTGCGCAGCACCGGTGATCATGTTTTTCACATAGTCGGCGTGGCCAGGGCAGTCAACGTGCGCGTAGTGGCGAGTCGGGGTGTCATACTCAACGTGAGAAGTGTTGATGGTGATACCACGAGCTTTTTCTTCTGGTGCGTTATCGATCTGGTCGAATGCACGAGCAGAACCGCCGTAGGTTTTAGCCAGAACGGTGGTGATAGCAGCAGTCAGGGTAGTTTTACCGTGGTCAACGTGGCCGATAGTACCAACGTTGACGTGCGGTTTGGAACGTTCAAATTTTTCTTTAGCCACGGCGATATTCCTTACTTTCTGTGCTCTCCCCTGTGGAAAGGAGAGCACGGGATCAATTGGTTAAACCCGATTATTTACCACGGGCTTCAATAACAGCCTGAGCGACGTTGTTTGGCGCGTCATCATACTTCAGGAATTCCATGGAGTAAGATGCACGGCCTTTGGTGATAGAACGCAGCTGTGTAGCATATCCGAACATTTCGGACAGCGGCACTTCAGCGTGGATCACAACGCCAGTCACGTTGGATTCCTGACCGCGCAGCGTACCACGACGACGGCTCAGGTCACCGATAACGTCACCAGTGTTCTCTTCTGGCGTTTCAACTTCAACCTTCATGATAGGCTCAAGCAGCACAGGCTGTGCTTTCTTAAAGCCATCTTTAAAGGCGATTGATGCCGCCAGTTTAAACGCCAGCTCAGAGGAGTCAACGTCATGGTAAGAACCGAAGTGCAGACGCACGCCCAGATCTACTACCGGGTAACCCGCCAGTGGGCCAGCTTTCAGCTGTTCCTGAATGCCTTTATCAACCGCAGGGATGTATTCGCCAGGAATTACACCACCTTTGATGTCGTTGACAAATTCGTAGCCTTTCGGGTTTGAACCCGGCTCCAGTGGGTACATGTCGATAACAACATGACCGTACTGACCGCGACCACCAGACTGCTTGGCGTGTTTACCTTCGACGTCAGTTACTTTAGAGCGAATCGCTTCGCGGTAAGCAACCTGAGGTTTACCGACGTTCGCTTCAACGTTGAATTCACGCTTCATGCGGTCAACGATGATGTCGAGGTGCAGCTCACCCATACCGGCGATGATAGTCTGGTTAGACTCTTCATCAGTCCATACGCGGAATGATGGGTCTTCTTTAGCCAGACGGCCCAGAGCCAGACCCATTTTTTCCTGGTCAGCTTTGGTTTTCGGTTCTACAGCGATAGAGATTACCGGCTCAGGGAATTCCATGCGCTCCAGAATGATAACGTTGTCCGGGTCACACAGGGTGTCACCGGTAGTCACGTCTTTCAGACCGATAGCCGCAGCGATATCGCCTGCGCGAACTTCTTTGATCTCTTCACGCTTGTTAGCGTGCATCTGTACGATACGGCCCAGACGCTCGCGCTGAGATTTAACCGGGTTGTACACGGTGTCGCCAGAGTTAACGATACCAGAGTAAACGCGGAAGAATGTCAGGTTACCAACAAACGGGTCGGTCGCGATTTTAAACGCCAGCGCAGCAAACGGCTCGTTGTCGTCTGAGTGACGAACTGCCGGCGTATCTTTACCGTCGTCCAGAATACCGTTGATCGCTGTAACGTCAGTTGGTGACGGCAGATATTCGATCACGGCATCCAGCATCGCCTGAACACCTTTGTTCTTAAATGCAGAACCACAGGTAACCAGGATGATTTCGTTGTTCAGTACGCGCTTACGCAGAGAAGTTTTGATCTCTTCTTCGGTCAGCTCTTCGCCGCCAAAGAATTTCTCCATCAGCTCATCAGAGCCTTCAGCTGCGGCTTCAATCAGTTTCTGGCGCCATTCTTCAGCCAGTTCCTGCATATCAGCTGGGATCTCTTCGTAATCGAAGGTCACGCCTGCGTCTGCGTCGTTCCAGTTGATCGCTTTCATCTTGATCAGGTCAACAACGCCGGTGAAGTTCTCTTCTGCGCCGATAGCCAGCTGCAGAGGGACCGGAGTTGCGCCCAGACGTGCTTCAATCTGGCCAACTACTTTCAGGAAGTTAGCACCCATGCGGTCCATTTTGTTAACGAACGCAATGCGTGGAACTTTATATTTGTTAGCCTGACGCCATACGGTCTCAGACTGTGGCTGAACACCACCAACTGCACAGTAAACCATTACTGCGCCGTCAAGAACACGCATGGAACGTTCTACTTCGATGGTGAAGTCAACGTGTCCTGGGGTGTCGATGATGTTAACGCGGTGCGGCTCGAACTGCTTAGCCATACCTGACCAGAAAGCGGTAGTCGCTGCGGAGGTAATGGTAATACCACGCTCCTGCTCCTGCGCCATCCAGTCCATTGTGGCTGCGCCATCATGAACTTCACCGATTTTATGGTTTACACCGGTGTAGAACAGAATACGTTCGGTAGTGGTCGTCTTACCGGCGTCGATGTGTGCACTGATACCAATGTTACGGTAGCGTGTAATGGGTGTTGTACGAGCCATTTGATTCCTCTGATTCTAGGACGTTCAAAGTTAAATCCCAGCGGGGTCAACTGAACGCCCGCTGGGTTAATAACAACTACTGAGCTGTTACCAGCGGTAGTGTGCGAACGCCTTGTTGGCTTCGGCCATACGGTGAACGTCTTCACGTTTCTTCACTGCGGTACCTTTGTTTTCCGCAGCATCAGAAAGTTCGTTCGCCAGGCGCAGAGCCATTGATTTATCACCGCGTTTACGAGCAGCTTCAACGATCCAACGCATTGCCAGAGCATTACGACGAACCGGACGGACTTCAACTGGTACCTGATAAGTAGAACCACCAACGCGACGGGATTTAACTTCCACGGTTGGGCGGACGTTGTCCAGGGCTACTTCGAATGCTTCCAGTTCGCCTTTACCAGCACGCTGAGCCAGGGTCTCAAGTGCAGTATAAACGATTGATTCGGCAGTAGATTTTTTACCATCTACCATCAGGATATTTACAAATTTGGCCAGCAGCTCTGATCCGAACTTAGGATCTGGCAGAATTTTACGCTGACCAATGACGCGACGACGTGGCATGGAAATACTCCGTTGTTAATTCAGGATTGTCCAAAACTCTACGAGTTTATTATGACATTTAAGATAAAACGTTTGGCCTTACTTAACGGAGAACCATTAAGCCTTTGGCTTCTTCACGCCGTACTTGGAGCGAGCCTGCTTACGGTCTTTAACACCTGAGCAGTCCAGCGCGCCACGAACGGTGTGGTAACGCACACCTGGCAAGTCTTTAACACGACCGCCACGGATCAGGATCACGGAGTGTTCCTGCAGGTTATGACCTTCACCGCCGATATAGGAGGTAACTTCAAAACCGTTGGTCAAACGCACACGGCAAACTTTACGCAGTGCGGAGTTTGGTTTTTTAGGGGTAGTGGTGTACACACGAGTACATACGCCACGTTTCTGCGGGCAAGCTTCCAGCGCAGGCACGTTGCTCTTTGCAACTTTGCGTGCGCGTGGTTTGCGAACCAGCTGGTTAACTG
This sequence comes from Erwinia sp. TECH1, assembly GCF_054057575.1. Taxonomy (NCBI): domain Bacteria; kingdom Pseudomonadati; phylum Pseudomonadota; class Gammaproteobacteria; order Enterobacterales; family Erwiniaceae; genus Erwinia; species Erwinia sp. TECH1. The sequence goes on from NZ_JBSRZK010000001.1 coordinate 4,348,039, forward strand.
TTGCCATTAAATAGCTCCTGGAATTTGCTTTTGCTTCGTAAACACGTAATAAATCGCCTCGTCAGATAACGAGGACGCGGAATTTTAGGGCTGAGCAGAAAAGGTGTCAAGAAATAACCAGGATATCGTACTCACCAGGTCATTTGTTGAGTCTGTTTTACCGTCAGCGCGACGAACTCAGTATAGCTTACTGCGGCCGCGCTGGATGAAATTTGAGCAGAAAGCCCGCGAGCGATAACATCGTCCTGCAGCACGTAAAGAGAAATGGGGGCGGCACGCAGCGATTCAAGGGCCTGGCTACCTTCCAGCGCCGCCAGCACGCCGTCCTGAAGCAGCAGCACCTCGTCCCCTTCCGCCAGCAGCCGCAGCATGGCGTTGAAATCGCACTTAAAAGGCGAGTTGATCAGCGTATGCAGCATACTTCCTCAGAAAGAAATTATTTGATCGTATTTTTCCAGCTCCGCACGCAATGCGTGAGGCGACAGCACCGCTACCGGCAGTGCCTTTAACGCGGCGGCGTCAATGCCTCGCTCGGCCAGCGAAGCTGAACAGGCATAAAAATTTTCCAGATCGTAGAGCGGCAGCACGCCAAAGGTGGCGACGTAGTTGCGCGCCAGCACTTTTTCCGGCTGCTGGTCGCCCAACAGCTGCATCACGCCGTCGCTGATAAAAAACAGCGCCACGTCCTCGCTAAGCGCGGAAACGGCCAGCACCGCATCCAGCCCCTCTCTTCCGGCGCTGGAGCCGTGCGGCGCCTGGCTGAATACAAAGGCGATTCGCTTCATCAAAACTGCACCATTCGTTCACTGCTTAATGCGGCTTCCGCCAGTGCGCCCAGGCCGGCAAGCTGAAAGCCTTCAGCCAGATTGGCGGCGGGCAGGCCCTGGTTTTTCGCTTCCTGCTCGTCCGTGATACCGCGGCGCAGCGCGGCGGCCACACAGATATTGAGCGCAACGTGATGGTCACGATGCAGCTGCTGCCAGGCCTGGGTCAGATTGAACTCGTCGCTGGCCGGCGAGGTCAGCGCGCTGGCGTTAAGTACGCCCTCGCGATAAAAAAAGACGCTTTCCAGCTCGTGGCCTTCCGCCAGCAGCGCCTGCGCGAATAGCCAGGCCGAGCTGGCCTGCTGGGTGCCATAGGCCGGGCCGGTGACTAACAGCGTGTAACGCATCAGCGCTCGCTTCCCTGGAAGTCGCCGTTTTTAAACTGGCGGATATAGAGATAAACGGTGTGCTTGGAAATATTCAGTCGATCCGCCACCTGATTGATCGCGTCTTTGATGTCGAAGATGCCTTTCTCATAGAGGTTCAGCACAATCTGGCGGTTCTTGGCATTGTTGGAGATATTACGGTCGTTGCTGACCTCTTCAATCGTAAACTCCAGCGTCTGCATCACCAGATCCTCTACCGAGGAGGCGAAGTTGACGGAAGAGTCCATCTCCGGCGTTTCCGGCGGGATAAAAGTCGCCATAATCTGCGAGAAAGGCACGTCCAGGTTCATATTGATACACAGCAAACCGATAACGCGCTGTTTGCCGTTACGGATAGCGATGGTCACGGATTTCATCAGTACGCCGCTTTTGGCGCGGGTGAAATAGGCTCTGGAAACATTACTTTCCGCATCGGTCATATCATGCAGCATTCGCAACGCCAGATCGGTTATCGGTGAACCGATTTTGCGGCCGGTATGTTCGCCATTAGCGATCCTGACCGCCGAGCATTTCAAATCTTCCAGCGAATGCAGGACGATTTCGCAGTGCGAGCCGATCAGCATCGCCAGCCCGTCGACCACGGCTTCGTAAGATTTAAGAATATCAAAATCGGTTTGTTCGAAGGGATGCTGCTCCAGTAATTCCAGATCGTTCACATCACCGGTAAAAATTGAACCAGACATTAAGACACCACCCTTAAAAGAGCCCGCGGTATGCGGCTCGCGCAGGTTAGTTTCGAAGAGCGTCAGTCTAGCAAATATCGGAAATGCCTGTCCTGACCTTTGTCATGTATTTCTTGTGGACATAGCGCGGGGGAGGAAAAAGCGGGGAAAATGCCGCCACGAGCGTGGCGGCACGGGCATTATTTGGTCTGGGCAGCGGCTGGCGCTTCGGTCGGTGCCTGCGCGCTGGCGTCCGCTTTAGCGGCCGGTTTGATGTCCAGCAGTTCTACATCGAACACCAGCGTAGAGTTAGCCGGGATACCCGGTACGCCGTTTTTACCGTAGGCAAGCTGCGGTGGGATCACCAGCTTGATCTTGCCGCCTTTTTTCACGTGCTTCAGGCCTTCGGTCCAGCCAGGGATCACGCCGTCAAGACGGAAAGAGAGCGGCTCGCCGCGCGTGTAGGAGTTGTCGAACTCGGAGCCGTCGATCAGCGTCCCTTTGTAGTTAACCACTACGGTATCGCTGTCTTTCGGCGCGTCGCCGGTGCCTTCTTTCTCTACCTGATACAGCAGGCCGGATTCGGTTTTCTTCACGCCTTTTTCTTTGGCGAATTTAGTCGCGAAAGCGTTGCCTTTCTCGGTGTTTTCTTTCGCATCTTTTTCCATCTTCGCCTGAGCGGCGGTTTTCACGCGGCCTTCAAACGCCTGCAGGGTCTGCTCGATCTCCTGATCGGAAAGCTTGCTCTTGCCGGCGAAAGCGTCCTGGACGCCGGAGATCAGCTGCTGCTTATCCAGCGTGATGCCCAGTTTCTCCTGCTCTTTCAGCGAGTTTTCCATGTAGCGGCCAAGCGATGCGCCCAGTGCATAGGCAGACTGCTGGTCTTCGTTTGTAAACGCGGCATTCTTCGGTGCCTGCTGTGCGGCTGGAGCTGATGGCGCCGCGGCGGTTTCGGCTGCTGAGGCCAGCGGTGCGTTCAGCGCAACGCCCAGGGTGGTGGCTAACAGTGTGACTTTAAATAGTGATTTCATCCATTTCTCCAAAACCGAAGCCTCTCACCTCGGAAATCGTTTTACAGACAGAGCCTGTACTCTAACAACCGTGCGCGAGCAAACTGCATACTCTCGCAATGAAAACTAACTACTTCCGACCGCTTGTCTGTCCGAAAGTTTCACTATGAAGATGCAGGCAACCAGGGCTTTTTTCAACGGTAAGGGCGAAATTAAACCGGCTATGCCTGTGCTGGCCCGGTTTTTGTCGTTAGAATCGGAACAATCCAGCCCTGGCGGCAGCAAGAGGAAAGAATATGCAACAATCCGTGTTTGAGCAGCGCTTAGAGCTGTTGGAAAGCCGTTTGGCCTTTCAGGAGCACACTATCGAAGAGCTGAACCAGACGGTGGTTCATCACGAGCTGGAAATGGCCCGCCTGCGCGAACAGATGCGCCTGCTGACCGACAAACTGAAGGCGGCAGCGCCGTCAATGGTCGCCTCGCAGTCGGAAGAGACGCCGCCGCCGCACTATTGATTTCGCGCCAAAAAAAAGGCCACCTTATCGGTGGCCTTTTTTCATTTAAGCTTAGTGGCTGCAGCCGCAGCCGCCGGTGCCACAACCGCCTTTGCCGTGGTCATGATCGTGGTCGTGATCGTGATGATGGTCGTGCTCGCCGTGAACATGGCCATGAGCCAGCTCTTCTTCGGTAGCTTCACGGATCGCCACCACTTCCACGTTGAAGTTCAGGTTCTGGCCAGCCAGCATATGGTTACCGTCAACCACCACGTGGTCATCTTCCACTTCGGTGATTTCAACCGGTACCGGGCCCTGATCGGTTTCCGCCAGGAAACGCATGCCAACCTGCAGTTCATCAACGCCCATAAAGACGTCTTTCGGCACGCGCTGCACCAGGTTGTCGTCGTACTGGCCGTAGGCTTCGTCAGCTGCGATGTGCACTTCAAACTTGTCGCCGGCTTCGTGATTTTCCAGCGCCTTTTCCAGACCAGAAATCAGGGAACCATGACCGTGCAGATAGTCCAGCGGTGCGGTCACCGGAGACTCATCAACCAACACACCGTCTTCCGTACGTACCTGATATGCCAGGCTGACTACCAGGTCTTTTGCTACTTTCATGATTACTCCTAACCGTTGAGAGCTTGAAACATCGGCGGATTTGCCGGCAAGCTCTGAGTTTGCGCTGATTGTAATGAATTTCAACGCCGCTGTAAGATACAGCTTAAAAAAAGCTGAGCCATAACGCTACTCAGGATGAAAAATTCCGATCACTTGCTCATTAGTGCGAACTTCGTCACGAACACGCTTGTCTGCTTCGCGCATCTGATGACCGCACTTAACGCATTCAACCACATCGACATTATTTTCAACCCACAGAGCAAGGGTATCTTTAGCCTGGCACTTTGGACAAGTCGCCCCGGCAATAAATCTTTTACGCATAGGTTTTCCGATTAAATAAAAGGCAACGCAAAGCGATGCCGACTCAGTAAGAGGCTTTCGCCCCGCCCTATTCCGATTCGTCCCAGCCGTCAAACTGGCGCTTTTCGTGCCGCATTTCGGCCTGGAAGATATCTTCCAGCTCGCGCCGGGCTTCTTTCACGCGGGAAATCTGCTGGCTGTCGCCGTGGTTCGGCATCAGCTCGCGCAGCATGCGCATATCCAGACGGCGGAAGTGCTGCTGCGCGCGAAAGGCCTGATGCGGATGCATCCCCAGCGACATCAGCGTTTTACGGCCAAGCTCCAGCGCGCTGGAGAAGGTTTCACGCGAGAACTGGGTGACGCCGGCCTGCAACAGTTCGTGCGCCTCCACGCGGCCGCGCGCCCGCGCCAGGATTTGCAGATGCGGGAAATGATGCTGGCAGAGCCGCACGATTTCCATCGCGTCTTCCGGGCCGTTGCAGGTAATGACGATAGACTGCGCCGTTTCTGCGCCTGCGGCGCGTAACAGCTCCAGCTCGGTGGCATCGCCATAGTATACTTTATAGCCATAGGTTCGCATCAGGCTGACCGCGCTGATATCGCGCTCCAGCACCGTGATCCGCTTTTCGTTGGCCATCAGCAAACGCGCCACCACCTGACCAAAACGTCCGAAGCCGACCACGATAACCTGCGGCTTGTCGTCTTCGACAAAGTGCTTCTCTTCGCTGTCGTCGCCGTCGTTAAACCGCTTCGCCAGGATTTTATCCACGCTCTGCATCAGCAGCGGCGTGGTCATCATCGACAGCGTTACCGTCACCAGCAGCAGCGGCATCTGGTCGCCGCTGAACAGTTTTGCCGACGAGGCGGCGGAAAAAAGCACGAACGCGAACTCGCCGCCCTGGCTCAACACCGCCGAAAACTGTAGCCGCTCAGAACTGCGCAGGCCAAAGATACGCGACAGCAGATAAAGCACGCCCGCTTTGATCGCGACCAGCAGCACCACGCCCACTAAAATCTCGACGATATGGGTATAAAGCACGCCCAGATTCAGCGCCATGCCTACCGAGATAAAGAACAGCCCCAGCAGCAAGCCTTTAAAAGGATCGATAGCGACTTCCAGCTCGTGTCGGTATTCGCTTTCCGCCAGCAGAATACCGGCGATAAAGGTCCCCAGCGCCATCGACAGCCCCAGCGCGTCCATAAACAGCGCCGATCCCAGCACCAGCAGCAGGGCAGCGGCGGTAAAAACTTCCCGCACGCCGGAAGCGGCGATAAAGCGGAAAATAGGCCGCAGCAGAAAACGGCCGCCGACCAGCATCCCGGCAAACGCCAGCACCTTCATGCCCACTTTCATCCAGTCGGTGTGGCCGCTGTCGCCGCCCGCCAGCAGCGGCACCAGCGCCAGCGCCGGGATCACCGCCAGATCCTGGAACAGCAGCACCGAAAAGCCCAGCTGGCCGGATTCATTGCGCTTCATGCCCTTGTCGCTCATCAGCTGCAGCGCCATCGCCGTAGAGGACATCGCCAGGCCAAGACCGCCGATCGCCGCCGCCTGCCAGGAGAAGTCGGTCAGCCAGAGCAGGCCGCCCAGTATCGCCGCGCTGAAAATAACCTGCGCCGCGCCAACGCCGAAAATCGAGCGCCGCAGCTCCCAAAGTTTGGAAGGATTCAGCTCCAGGCCGATGATAAACATCAGGAAGACCACGCCCAGCTCGGAGAAATGCAGAATTTCCTCTACGTCGCTGATAAAGCCCAGTCCCCATGGCCCGATAGCGATACCGGCCAGCAGATAGCCCAGCACCGCGCCAATGCCGAGCCGGGCCGCGATCGGAACGGCAATAACCGCCGCAAAAAGATAGACCACGCCAGCCGTGAGCAGGGTTTGTCCTTCCATTCAGGTGCCTCCATAGGGCAAAGGTGACGACAGCCAGTCGCCGTAGGCGCGCGCATAATTTTTCATGACTTCCGGGGTCTGCCGTCGCGCCCAGTAGATAATCATCGGCGTCAGCCAGTGCATACGGCACATTTGCGCCGTCAGCTCGAACGGCCGCATGATGGCCGACAGCGGATAACGGTTAAGCCCTTCCTGGTGGTAGGCCGTTTCCGGTTCGCCGGTGGTCACCACGCTGCGCCAGTATTTTCCTTCCAGCACGTTGCCGCCAGGGCCGCTGGCGAAGCCGCGCGACAGCACGCGATCCAGCCACTCCTTCAGCAGCGCGGGGCAGCTGTAGGTATAAAGCGGATGTTGAAAAACAATGATGTCATGCTCGCGCAGCAGCTGCTGTTCGTAGTGGATATCAATAAAAAAGTCTGGATAGTGCGCGTACAGGTCGTGAACGGTCACGTTAGGTAACGCTTTAGCCGGCTCCAGCAAAACCCGATTGGCAATCGAGTCCTGGGATTCCGGATGCGCGTAAAGCAGCAAAACTTTGGGCGGCTGCGACATCAATCCCCTCCAAATCGTCGTCACGGCGGGGAAATTCCGCTACCATGCTCGACACCGCGGAATCGTGCATTCCGCAAAGCATTTATGATGTTTCAATTTAACATATTCTGGTTATTACGGCGCTTATGATTCTCTTCTCATCGTTACAAATCCGACGCGGCGTGCGCGTCCTGCTGGATAACGCCTCCGCCACCATCAATCCCGGTCAGAAAGTGGGGCTGGTAGGCAAAAACGGCTGCGGTAAATCCACGCTGCTGTCGCTGCTTAAGAACGAGATAAGCGCCGATGCGGGCAGCTTTACCTATCCGGGCAACTGGTCGCTGGCCTGGGTTAACCAGGAGACGCCCGCGCTGAATACGCCCGCTATCGAATATGTCATTGATGGCGATCGCGAGTACCGCCAGCTGCAGGCGGAGCTGGCGAAGGCCAACGAGAACGACGACGGGCACGCTATCGCCACGCTGCACGGCAAGCTGGACGCCGTCCAGGCATGGACAATACAGTCGCGCGCCGCCAGCTTGCTTAACGGTTTGGGCTTTTCTCAGGAGCAGCTTCAGCGGCCCGTCAGCGACTTCTCCGGCGGCTGGCGGATGCGCCTGAACCTGGCGCAGGCGCTGATTTGCCGCTCCGACCTGCTGCTGCTTGACGAACCAACCAACCACCTCGATCTGGACGCGGTGATCTGGCTGGAGCGCTGGCTGAAAAGCTATCAGGGTACGCTGATCCTGATTTCCCACGACCGCGACTTTCTCGATCCCGTGGTGGATAAAATCCTGCATATCGAACAGCAGTCGATCTTTGAATACACCGGCAACTACAGCTCGTTTGAGATCCAGCGCGCCACCAAACTGGCGCAGCAGCAGTCGATGTTTGAAAACCAGCAGCAGAAGGTGGCGCATCTGCAAAGTTTTATCGACCGCTTTAAGGCCAAGGCCAGCAAGGCGAAGCAGGCGCAAAGCCGCATCAAAATGCTGGAGCGCATGGAGCTTATCGCGCCCGCCCACGTCGATAATCCTTTTACTTTCAGCTTCCGCGCGCCGGAAAGCCTGCCTAATCCGCTGTTGAAGATGGAAAAAGTCAGCGCGGGCTATGCCGATCGCGTCATTCTGGATTCTATCAAGCTGAACCTGGTTCCCGGCTCGCGCATCGGTCTGCTGGGCCGCAACGGCGCGGGCAAATCCACGCTGATTAAGCTGCTGGCCGGCGAGCTGGCCCCGCTGCAAGGCGATATCGGCCTGGCGAAAGGCATCAAGCTCGGCTACTTCGCCCAGCATCAGCTGGAATTCTTACGGGCGGATGAATCACCGTTGCAGCATCTGGTGCGGCTGGCGCCAAAAGTGCTGGAACAGCAGCTGCGCGACTACCTGGGCGGCTTTGGTTTTCAGGGCGATAAGGTCACCGAGCAGACCGAACGCTTCTCCGGCGGCGAAAAAGCGCGGCTGGTGCTGGCGCTGATTGTCTGGCAGCGCCCTAACCTGCTGCTGCTGGATGAACCGACCAACCACCTCGATCTGGATATGCGCCAGGCGCTGACCGAAGCGCTGATCGATTTTGAAGGGGCGCTGGTGGTGGTTTCGCACGACCGCCATCTGCTGCGCTCCACCACTGACGATCTCTACCTGGTCCACGACGGTAAAGTAGAAGCCTTTGACGGCGATCTGGAAGACTACCAGCAGTGGTTGAGCGATCTGCAAAAGCAGACCAGCGCCGCCGCTGAACCTAAACAGGAGAGCGGCAACAGCGCGCAGGCCAGAAAGGATCAGAAGCGCCGCGAGGCGGAACTGCGCACGCAAACGCAGCCGCTGCGCAAGCAGATCGAAAAGCTGGAAAAGCAGATGGAAAAACTCAACGCCACGCTGGCCGATGCGGAAACAAAGCTGGCGGATACCGCGCTGTACGATCAGAGCCGCAAGGCCGATCTTACGGCGGCGCTGCAGCAGCAGGCTGAAGCGAAATCCGCGCTGGAAGCGTGCGAGATGGACTGGCTGGATGCGCAGGAGCAGCTCGAAACAATGCTGGCTTCATAAACAGAGCCGGGAGAAAGGTTTCTTTCTCCCGACCTGATTACCGCTCCGCCAGGCGTCGACGCAGCGTGGACAGATCCTCAGCGTTAAGCAGTTTGCCGTTTAAAAAACGGGTTTTCAGTTCGCCGCCCTGCTCCTGCTCCCGGCTCTGCCGATCCAACAGGTAGTAGTCGCCTGCGCTATCCCGCTCTACCCGTAGCAGCCCTCTGGCGGATTTTTTCAGGCCGCCGTCGGTTTTTGGCTGCTTGAAAATCTCACGCTCAACGCCCTGCACCTCGCCCCATGTCGCCTTCATCGCAAAGCCGAACGTATCGCGCGTACTGTATTGATAAGTATAAGATCCGACGCCGAAGACCACGTTGCTGCTGGCGAAACCTTTAGCCTCCAGACGGGCAAGGATCTGGTTAGCCCGCTCCAGCGTAATCGAGTCGCCATAGATCAGCCCAACGTGCTCATCCAACACCCGGTAGCCTTTCGCATTAACGGTGCCGCCAAAAATGTCCCACAGCACCTCTACCGATCCTTTTTGCTGTGGCGTCCGCGCCGGATCGCTGTCGCTATCGTCGCCGGTTCCGCAAAGGATCTCCACCGGGTCGCCGCTGTCCGGGCGGAAAACCAGACGCCCCTGCCGCGCCATGATGTCTGCTTTCAGCTCGCGGCTGTATTCCGTAAGCACCTTCCAGTAATCCCAGGTATCCGAGACGATGGAAACGAAGCCGTGGGGATAGAGCTCGGTGATCAGACGACGAAAGGTGGCAATCTCTCCCTGCTCTTCGCCCATGCACATAACGCTGTGCTCCGTCGCCGGAATGCTGCCCGCAATAAAGTAGTCTTTGGGCGGCGTGTAGTACTGACGAAGATAAAGAATCGAAGGAATGCTGTCGGTGCCGGTAAAGCTCAGCAGATGGCCGGCGCCCGCCTGGGCGGCATCGTGCAGCCCGGACATGCCCCGCAGCGAAAAGTCATGGCACTGAAAATCCAGATGGCTCTGGTCATCACAGGTCAGGGCCGCCCAACGCTCGCAGACCAGCCGGTAATGGTAAGCGATAGTGGCGTTAGTAGAGGCTTTCCATAATTCTGCTGACATCACGCTTTCCAGGTAATTAACCAGCCAGAAAAAATCATCAACGGTGTTGGTAATGGTCAGAACCGGCACCTGCATCGGCACCTTGCTGCCTTCATCCAGGCTTTTGATTTCCAGCGGCAGATAGCCCAGGCGATGCAGCGCCCGGATGTGTTCCACATCAATACGCGCTTTGCCAAGATAGCTGTCCATCAGCTGTTGGTATTCCGTGACGACTTCCTCTTCGGGTCGGGCAAAAAACGCCTCGTTAAACAGATCGACCATAAACCACTGCAGAAAGCCCTGTAGCCCAAAGAATACCAGCCGGTTATCCGACAGCGGCGAGGTAAAAAAGCGGTTACCGCGCGGCGTAAAATTTGAGTAAATGCGGCTGGTTCCCTGCGGGTACTGTTCGCGATGGGAGGTTTTATAGCCGTCGATAGCCAGAATGGGATTAATGCGCATGGGCCGCTCCTTCGTTGTTATAAATAGTTTCAATATCAATCAGTTCAACCCGCTCCCCGGCTATCGCCGGATCGGCTACTGAAGTCGTCGTCCAGATATGGTCGATGCCCTGCTGCAACAGCGCGGCGACGCCCCGGCTAAACAAGCCGTGGGTAACGTACAGGCTGACCGAACGCGCGCCCGCCGCACGCAGCACCGCGGCCGAGCCGATAAAGGTGCCGCCCGCATCGCACAAATCATCGGCTATCAGCACATCTTTGCCGGCTACGTCGCCCCGCAGCAGTGAAAAACCACTCAGCGCACCGCTGCTCAGGTCGCGGTGTTTCCCCAGGATGCCGTACTCGCGGGCCGCCACCTGCTGCGCAACAGCGTGGATTTTTTTTAGCGCGCCCGCGTCCGGCGCCATCAGCATCATGCCGCTTTGCAGTTTTTCTATCAGGTTCGCGCTGTGTCGCAGGCAAAGGTGCTGCGGAATAGCCACCATGTTATTGACCACGGCACCCGCCACGTCGCTATGGGGATCCAGCACCCGTATCCGGTCAAAGCCCAGCTGATTCAAAAAACCGGCAAAGATCTTCAGGGCGAAACTGTCGCCTTCCTGCATACTGCGGTCCTGACGGGCATAGGGAAGCCAGGGCAGCTCCAGCGTTGTCCAGTGCAAATCGTATTGGCTGCGGGCGGCGTCCATAACCTGCGCCAGCAGCATCAAATCGTCCATATTGCGCATGGCCGTGGCGCGGATTTTCAATTTTTCCGCCCGGGGAAGCCGTGGCGGCAGCAGCCTTACGCGGACTGCGCCATCGGGAAAGCGGCCTGTTTCCAGCGCGACTTTGTTTCCATCAAGAAAGAGTTCCAGCAGCATTGTTTTCCTCCGGGGCTAATAATGTCCTTGTGACATTTATATAATTGTCCCTGTGACATTATTTAGCAAGCGGAATTTACCACCCTGCAGAAAAAATCGATTAACAAGCTGATTAATAATGATTAAAAAAATGAAAAGGTGGCTGTACATTGCAGGATATCCGTCCGCAATGCTAATGTGTCTGAGCGACAATTATTTACGGAAAAGCTTATGCTTTCAGAATCAGAGTATCTGGCCAGCTACGACGCCTCGCGCTACCCCTCTCCCATTGTGACCGTCGACAGCGTACTTTTTACGCTGCACGAGCAACAGCTCTGCGTACTGCTGGTACAGCGGGCCAATCATCCGCAAAAAGGCTGGTGGGGATTGCCGGGAGGGTTTATCGATATGCAGCATGATGCTTCAACGCGCGCCACCGCGTTAAGGAAGCTGCAGGAGAAAACCGGTGTGGTTCCGCCGTGGCTGGAACAGCTCGAAACTTTTTCCGGCCCCGATCGCGACCCGCGCGGCTGGAGCCTGACCACCGCCTGGTATGCACTGATTGCGCAGGAGAGCTGTCGATCGTACAGCGGCGATGTCAGCGACGCCGCGTGGCTGCCGGTCAACACCGTGATGCAGCGCAAGGATATCGCCTTCGATCACCAGACTATTATTACCAGCGCCTTAAAAAGGCTGCGGCAAAAAACGCTGTATACGCTGCTGCCGGTGTTTTGCCTGCCGGAACGCTTTACGCTGACTCAGCTACAGGAAGCCACCGAAGCCATCCTTGGCCGCCCGGTGCAGCGGAAAAGCCTGATCCGCCGCTTTGATTCCTCAGAGATGTTTGAGGAAACGGGCGAGAGCGTAGCTACCGGCGCGCGCAAAGCCAAACTGTACCGCCGCAGGAAAGAGGCCGACGTGCACAACTTTACGCGTAATCTTATGCCTGCCGATTAGGCCGTGGCGTTTATGCCCGGCCAGGCTGATAGAAAGGCTTGTCGCCCAGAATAGTGGCGCGATGCATAATCCGCCGTGCAGGCAGGTAGTCTGCATTGGCGTAGTGCTGGGTCACGCGGTTATCCCAAATCGCCACATCGTCCTGCTGCCATCGCCAGCGCACCTGGAACTCCGGTTTGGTGATATGTGCAAACAGGAAATTCAGCAGCGCGTCGCTCTCTTTCGGGCTGAGATCGACAATGCGCGTGGTGAATCCCTCATTAACAAACAGCGCCGACTTGCCGCTAACCGGATGCGTGCGCACGACCGGATGCAGCAGCGGCGGATTCTTCGCCACGGCCTGCCGCCAGCGCGCATGCTCCTCCTCGCTGCCGCGATACTTAAATTCCTGAAACGATTTGGTGAAGTCGTGCTCTGCCCGCAGGCCGGCAAGCAGGGCCTTAAAAGGCTCTGAAAGCGCGTTGTAAGCAGCAATGCCGCTGGCCCAGAGCGTATCGCCACCGGTTTCCGGCAGCTGCTTTGCCGCCAGGATCGCCCCGGCCGGCGGCGTCTCGATAAAGGTCACGTCGGTGTGCCAGTTATCGTTGTCCGGCGGGTTATCATCATGCGTATCCAGCACGATAATCTCTTCCACATCCGGCGCGTGCGGATAGACGGGATGGATGTGCAGATCGCCAAAACGGGCCGCCAGCGCTCGCTGTTGGGCAGGCGTAACGGGCTGATTGCGGAAGAACAGCACCTGATGACGGATCAGCGCATGGTAAAGCTGCTCAAACTGCGCGTCGCTCAGCGGGCGGCTGAGATCCACGTCAGCGACCAGCGCGCCGATATAGGGGCCAAGCGCGGTAACAGACAGACGTTCATTCATGATGTGACTCCATGCCAGGGGGTTAAACGGCGCTGTAAGGCTCGCAGCCCCAGCTCAAGCGAAAAAGCAATCAGCGCGATAACGGCGATGCCTGCCAGTACCACATCGGTTGCCAGAAATTCACCGGCGGACTGCACCATAAAGCCCAGCCCGCGCGTGGCGGCGATAAGTTCGGCGGCCACCAGCGTTGACCAGCCGACGCCAAGACCGATCCGCAGCCCGGTTAAAATTTCCGGCAGCGCGCCGGGCAGCACCACGAACCACAGCGTTTGCCAGCGGCTGGCGCCCAGCGACTGCGCGGCGCGCAGACGAACCTGCTGCGCGCTTTTGACGCCCGCCAGCGTGGACATCACCACGGGCGCGAAGATGGCCAGATAGATCAGCAGGATTTTGGACGTTTCGCCGATACCGAACCAGATCACCATCAGCGGCAGATAGGCCAGCGGCGGCACCGGTCGATACAGCTCAATCAGCGGGTCAAGGATGCCGCGCGCGGTGGCGTTCAGCCCCATCAGGATACCAACCGGCACGCCGATCAGCGTGGCCGCCAGCAGCGCTATCGCTATCCTTGTCAGGCTGGCGGCAAGATGCTGCCAGAGCGTTGCATCCATAAAACCCTGCGGGCCGGCAACCACCAGCAGCTGATGGAAAACCTGCTGCGGCGCGGGCAGAAAGAGCGGCGCGATCAGGCCAAAAGCGGTTACTGCCCACCAGATGCCCAGCAGCACCAGCAGGGTCGCCACGCTCAGGGTAAGCTGACGGCCAAACGGCCAGCGCAGCCTCAATCGGCGCACCGCGACTTTCTCCGTGGATAACAGGCTCATGAAAACACCTCGCGCTGTTGGAACACCCGGCTTAATACATATTCCCGCGTGGCGATAAAAGCGGGATCGGATTTAATGCTGCGGCAGGCTTCGCCGGCGGCATAGCGGCGGCCAAACGCCAGCGGCAGACGCTCGATAATTTTGCCGGGGCCGGGCGACAGCAGGATCAGCTCGCTGGCCAGAAAAACCGCCTCCTCGATATCGTGCGTAATCAGCAGCACCTGCTTGCCGCTGTCCCGCCACAGGTTCAGCAGCAGCTCCTGCATTTGCTCGCGGGTAAAGGCATCCAGCGCGCCGAAGGGCTCATCCAGCAACAGCAGCTGCGGATCGGCGGCTAAGGCTCTGGCAATACCTACGCGCTGGCGCATCCCGCCGGAAAGCTGCCAGATAAATTTCTTTTCCGCGCCGCCCAGCCCGACGCTTTTCAGCATCTGACGGGCCGTTTGATGGCGCGTCGCTTTATCCATCCCGGCCAGCTGCAGGCCAAAGGCGACGTTATCCAGCACGTTGCGCCACGGCAGCAGCCCTTCATGCTGAAACACCACGCCGCGCTCGGCTCCCGGCCCGGTTACGCGCTGGCCGTCCAGCGTAATGCTGCCCGACTCCGGCGTCAGAAAACCGGCAATCAGATTCAGCAGCGTGGTTTTGCCACAGCCTGAAGGCCCCAGCACCACCACCAGCTCTTCCCCGGCAATCGTCAGGTTAATATCTTCAAGCGCGAGGTGGCCGTCGTAACGGGCCGTCAGATGCGAGACTGAAAGCATGGCGGCTCCTTACTGGGTAAGATTTTTAACAAAGCGGTTGGTGACAAAGCCGCTGTAATCGCTGGCAACCTGCGGCACTTTGCCCTGCTCTTTTAAAAACTGTGCGGTATCGCCGATAGCCTTATCGACCGGCTGGCCCAGCTGTTCAACCTGCTGCTGCGCCGTCAGGTAAGTGTTGCCTTTTACCAGCCCCGGCACCTGCTGTGTCGGCACGCCGCTCAGACGCGACAGCTTGTTGAGGTGATTGTCATCTTTCAGCCACTGCTCAGGGCTGTCCAGGTAGGCTTTTTGCGCCTCCAGCGCGCTACGGGCGAAAGCGGTGACCACTTCAGGATGCTGCTGCGCGAAATCTTTACGCACAACCCAGACGTCCAGCGTTGGCGCGCCCCACTTGCCGACCTGCGCGGAGTCGGTCAGTACCTTTCCTTCCTTCTCCAGCTCGTTCACCGCCGGCGCCCAGACGTAGGCGCCGTCAATGTCGCCACGTTGCCAGGCAGCGATAATCGCGGGCGGCTGAAGATTGACGATTTGCACCTGGCCCGGCTTGATGCCCCAGTGCTTAAGCGCGGCCAGCAGGCTGTAGTGAGTGGTGGAGATAAAAGGCACGGCGATACGTTTGCCGATCAAATCTTTGGGATCCTTGATGCTTTTCTTCACCACCAGCGCTTCGGAACTGCCGAGCTGCGACGCCAGCAGAAACACCTCAATCGGCACCTGCTGGCTGGCCGCTACGGCAAGCGGGCTGGAGCCGATATTGCCGATTTGCACATCGCCCGAAGCCAGCGCTCTGACCACGCTGGAGCCGCTGTCAAACTTGCGCCAGTCCACTTTTGCGCCGCTGGCTTTGGCAAAAGCGTCATCGGCCTGGGCCACTTTGGCCGGTTCTGCCGAGGTCTGATACGCCACGGTAACGTCCAAAGCCTGTGCGCTCAGCGCCGAAAAAGAAAGGCTGAAGGCCAGCAGTGAAAGAGTAAATTTATGCGCCATGCTTTGCTCCGGTCGTTATTGTTATAAAAGTGAACAACGCCTTTGTAACCGAGAGCGCTTGCCGCGATAAAGTAATAAAAAATTATCGGTTATAACGATAAGTCCTTAGAAGAAAAACAGGATTTTAATGCCGGAGAGTGGGATTGCCTTTAAGACGTCAGAGGCTGGCAGCAGCGTAAGTAGCGGGTTCAAAAACCCGCCGTAACGGCGCCCGCTGCTTACGAATTGAGAATGGGGAAAGCACTTTGCCTGAAGCGACGTTCGCCAGGCACTCTGCTTAGCGCCAGATAAGCAGCACGCAGGCCGCTGTCAGCACGCCCATCGCCATATTGAACAGCGTCCAGGCGCGACGGCTGCGCAGCAGGCGGCCAATCAGCGTGCCAAAGCCAAGCCAGATCAGGCCGGAAACCAGGTTGACCAGCGCCATCGCAAAGCTGATAGCCATTACCGATCCCCGATAAGCCTCACCGCCCAGGCTGAAGCTGGCGACCGCGCCCAGCGCCATCAGCCAGGCTTTGGGATTGATCAGCTGTAGCAGGCCGCCCTGCCAGAACGGCATTGGCGCTGTGGGGAGAGTGCCGGTATCCAGCCGCTCATATTTCGCCATGGCGATTTTCCACGCCAGCCACAGCAGATAGACGCTCCCGGCGATTTTCAACACCAGATGCAAAGCAGGATAAAGCAGGATCAGGCCGCCAATACCGAACGCGACCAGCAGCAGCATGACCTGCATCCCGATCATGATGCCGATCAGCAGCCACAGCGAACGCAGAAAACCAAAGTTGGCGCCCGAGGCGGTGAGTAACATATTATTAGGGCCTGGCGTGATCGCAGCGACCCACAAAAAACCCAGCATCGACAAAAACAGTTTCAGTTCCATATGAAACGGGCGCTCCTCACCCCACTTAACAACAAACTTATCGAAGCTAACAGTATGACAAGGATCCGGGAAGCCTTTTGAAGATGAATTTTGACGGGTCGCTGGAAAATACTTTTCGTCCGCTGGCGGGCATGAGCAACGCGCATTTGCAAACCATCCTGCCGCGCCTGGTCCGTCGCCGTATCGCTTTGCAGCCGCACTGGCAGCGCCTGACGCTGCCGGACAGTGATTTTGTCGATCTTGCCTGGAGCGAAGATCCGGCGCAGGCGAGCCACAAGCCGCGCGTGGTGCTTTTTCATGGCCTTGAGGGCAGCTTTCACAGCCCTTACGCGCACGGGCTTTTGCAGGCCTGTCGACAGCGCGGCTGGCTGGGCGTGGTGATGCATTTTCGCGGCTGCGGCGGCGAACCGAACCGTCTGGAGCGCATTTATCATTCGGGCGAAACCGAAGACGCCAGCTATTTTTTACGCTGGCTACGGGAAACCTGGGGAACGGTGGCGACCGCTGCCGCGGGCTTTTCGCTTGGCGGTAATATGCTGGGCTGCCTGATGGGCCAACAGGGCGACAGCTGTTTGCTGGATGCCGGCGTTATCGTTTCCGCGCCGCTGATGCTGGAACCCTGCAGCCAGCGGCTGGAGCAGGGATTCTCGCGTGTCTATCAGCGCTACCTGCTAAACTTGCTGAAGCAGAACGCCACCCGCAAACTGCACGCCTGGCCCGGCACGCTGCCTGTCGATCTGACGCAGCTTAAGGCGCTTAAGAGACTCAGGGAGTTTGACGACGCCATTACTGCCAGAGCGCACGGTTTTGTGGACGCGACGGATTACTATCGCCGCTGTAGCGCGCTGCCGCTGCTTTCCGGCGTGCGTAAACCTCTGCTGATTATTCATGCTAAAGACGATCCCTTTATGACCGACGAGGTCATTCCTGCAACCGACAGGCTGCCCGATTGCGTAACGTATCAGCTGACGCAGCACGGCGGACATGTGGGATTCGTGGGGGGAACGCTGCGCAGGCCGCAAATGTGGCTGGAGCAGCGTATACCGCAATGGCTTTCAACCTGGCTGGACAACGATGATTATTCCCTGGAAAGAACTGGACCCGGACACGCTCGCTAACCTGATTGAAGCCTTCGTGCTGCGGGAAGGCACCGACTATGGCGAGCAGGAGCGCTCGCTGGAGCAAAAAGTCAATGACGTTCGTCGTCAGCTGACAAACGGCGAGGCGGTGCTGGTCTGGTCAGAGCTGCACGAGACGGTCAATATCATGCCTAAAGGCCAGATCCGTTAACGCCTCCCGCTGAGGGGGCAAAAGCCTATCGGCGACGCCGTGTTCTTCTTACCGCTTAGCTAGTCGGAAGACGGCGATCTCGTTTCCCTGACAGCTAAACCGCTGTTCGCGCTTGGCTTTATTGCATAACCTCTGCCGCGCGCTCACCCCTGGGCAGAAGATGACAGGCTATAGCAAAACGTGATAACAATGGCGGAATAACGTTCACAGGAAACTCGTTTATGTCCGCCATACATCCAGTGATTGCCGTGACCGGTTCCAGCGGCGCGGGCACCACCACCACCAGCCTGGCCTTCCGCAAAATTTTTCAGCAGCTGAACCTGCACGCGGCGGAAGTGGAAGGCGACAGCTTCCATCGCTATACCCGTCCCGAAATGGATATGGCGATCCGCAAAGCGCGTGATATGGGCCGCCATATCAGCTATTTCGGCCCGGAGGCCAACGATTTTTCGCTGCTGGAGCAAACCTTCGCGGAATATGGCCGCAGCGGCAGCGGCCAGTCCAGAAAATATCTGCACACCTATGACGAAGCGGTGCCCTGGAACCAGGTGCCCGGCACTTTTACGCCGTGGCAGCCGCTGCCGGAACCCACCGACGTGCTGTTTTACGAAGGGCTGCACGGCGGCGTGGTGACGCCGCAGAACAATGTCTCGCAGCATGTCGATCTGCTGGTGGGCGTGGTGCCTATCGTCAACCTGGAGTGGATCCAAAAAATGATCCGCGATACCAGCGAACGCGGTCATTCACGCGAGGCGGTGATGGATTCCGTGGTGCGCTCAATGGACGATTATATTAACTTCATTACGCCACAATTTTCCCGCACCCATATTAACTTTCAGCGTGTCCCTACCGTGGATACGTCCAACCCTTTTGCCGCGCGCGGCATTCCTTCGCTCGACGAGAGCTTCGTGGTTATCCATTTCCAGGCGCTGGAACAGATTGACTTCCCCTATCTGCTGGCGATGCTGCAAGGCTCTTTTATCTCCCATATCAACACGCTGGTGGTGCCGGGCGGCAAAATGGGCCTGGCGATGGAGCTGATTATGGGGCCGCTGGTCAAGCGCCTGATGGAAGGCAAAGCTATCAAGTAACGCCCATCTCATGGCTATGGGTAAGGGTCACGCCCTTACCCAGCATCAGCGCGACCGGGCAATATTTCCCGACCGCAAGGCTGACCGCGCGCGCCAGCGCCTTATCCGTCAGCCCGCTGCCGCTGACAATAAAATGCAGGTTGATGCGGGTAAACAGGCGCGGCGGCTTCTCGCGCCGGGTTGACGTCAGCTTCACCTCGCAGTTGTCTACCGTGAAACGCCCTTTTTGCAGAATGGCAACCACTTCCGCCGCGCTACAGCCGCCTGCCGCCATCAGCAGCATTTCCATCGGGCTGGGCGCTTTATCGCCCGCGTTGCCGTCCATCACGATCTGATGGCCCGATGAGGATCCTCCCAAAAAGGTCAGCCCTTCCACCCATTTGACGCTCGCTTGCATAACAAACTCCTCTAATTCATTTAGTTAAGCCGCGGTCGGCTTAAGGCAACTAAAACAGCAGCGCGGCAGATTTCCCGCTATGCTGAAGCGAGACAACAGAAGACACCCATGCAAAGCTGTGCTACAAACAAGGCTGTATTTCGTCAGTACTCTACAGACCAGACGAAACGGGACGACATAACGAGCCCGGCACTCAACAGAGAGCCGAATAACTTTCCTGCATGGGAAGCGCTTGACTATTTCAACGCCTGTCAGGGAACTCTGCCCCTGTATTTAGGCACGATAACAACAGAGGATAACAGCGAATGGTTCTCGGCAAACCGCAAACAGACCCGACACTTGAATGGTTCCTGTCACATTGCCATATTCATAAGTATCCATCCAAAAGCACGCTGATCCACCAGGGTGAGAAAGCAGAAACCCTTTACTACATCGTCAAAGGCGCGGTAGCGGTGCTCATCAAGGATGAAGAAGGTAAAGAGATGATCCTGTCTTACCTTAACCAGGGCGATTTTATCGGCGAGCTTGGCCTGTTTGAAGAAGGCCAGGAGCGCAGCGCATGGGTGCGGGCAAAAACGGCCTGTGAAGTGGCGGAAATCTCCTATAAGAAGTTTCGCCAGCTGATCCAGGTCAACCCGGATATTCTGATGCGTCTCTCTTCACAGATGGCGCGCCGCCTGCAGGTTACCTCCGAGAAAGTGGGCAATTTAGCTTTCCTCGATGTGACAGGTCGCATCGCGCAAACGCTATTGAATCTGGCCAAACAGCCGGACGCTATGACCCACCCGGATGGGATGCAGATCAAAATTACCCGCCAGGAGATTGGCCAGATCGTCGGCTGCTCGCGCGAAACCGTCGGCCGTATTCTGAAGATGCTGGAAGATCAGAATCTGATCTCCGCACACGGTAAAACCATCGTGGTCTACGGTACACGCTAAACCGCTCTGATTGCATGGCGCAATGCCTTCGTTGCGCCTTTTCAGCGGGTACAAAGCAATGTGGCGCCGACTCATCTACCATCCCGAAGTTAACTACGCCCTGCGGCAGACGCTGGTGCTTTGCCTGCCCGTCGCCGTCGGCTGGCTGCTGGGCAATTTGCAAAACGGCCTGCTGTTCTCGCTGGTGCCGGCCTGCTGCAATATCGCCGGTCTGGATACGCCCCATAAACGCTTCTTTAAACGTCTGCTGATCGGCGGCGGCCTTTTCGCCTTCAGCAGCTTTCTGGTGCAGTATCTTGGCGACTATGCCGTTCCCCTGCCCATTATCCTGTTTTCCATGGCCATGCTGCTGGGCGTGACCGGCGAAATCAGCCCGCTGCATGGCAGACTGCTGCCCGGCGCGCTGATTGCCGGCATCTTTACCCTGAGCCTGGCCGGTCGGATGCCCATCTGGCAGCCGCCGTCGCTTTATATCCTGGGCACGGTCTGGTACGGCCTCTTTAACTGGTTCTGGTTCTGGCTGTGGAAAGAGCAGCCGATGCGGGAAACGCTCAGCCTGCTTTATCGCGAGCTGGCCGGCTACTGCGAGGCCAAATACAGCCTGCTGACGCAGCTTGCCGACCCGGAAAAAACGCTGCCGCCGCTGCTGGCTCGCCAGCAAAAAGCGGTCGACCTTATCAATACCTGCTATCAGCAAATGCACATGCTGGCCGCCAGCAACGATAATCACCATAAGCGGTTGACCCGCGCTTTTCAGGTTGCGCTGGATTTGCAGGAGCATATCGCTGTCAGCCTGCATCAGCCGGAAGAGGTGCAGAAACTGGTGGAGCAGAGCCATGCCGAGGCGGTGATCCGCTGGAACGCGCAGACCATTGCGGCCAGGCTGCGCGAGCTGGCGGACGATATTCTCTATCACCGTCTGCCGACACGTTTCAGCATGGATAAACAGCTGCAGGCGCTGGAAAAAATTGCCCGCCAGCATCCCGCCAACCCGGTCGGCAACTTTTGCGCCTGGCATTTCAGCCGTATCGCCCGCGTGCTGCGTACCCAGCGTCCGCTTTACCAGCGCGATCTGATGGCGGATCGTCAGAAACGACTGCCGCTGCTATCTGCCATCAGAAGCTATCTGTCGCTGAAATCCGCCGCGCTGCGCACCGCCGCCAGGTTTGCGGTTATGCTCGCTTTCGCCAGCACCCTGGCGCTCTCGTTTAATCTGCCCAAGCCTTACTGGCTGCTGATGACGGTGATGTTTGTCAGCCAGAACGGCTACAGCGCGACCAGGGTACGTATTCAGCACCGTGCGCTGGGCACGCTGGGCGGGCTGGTGGTGGCCGCGCTGACGCTACGCTTTCAGGTGCCGGAATCGGCTGTGCTGCTGGTGATGCTGACGCTGACGCTGGCGGGCTATCTGGTGATCCGCAAATATTACGGCCTGGCGACGATCGGCTTTACCGTGACGGCGGTATATTCGCTTCAGCTGCTGTCGCTGAACGGCGCCGACTTTCTGCTGCCGCGCCTGCTGGATACGCTGATGGGCTGCCTGATCGCCTTTGCCGGGATGATCTGGCTGTGGCCGCAGTGGCAAAGCGGCCTGCTGCGGCAGAATGCGCACGACGCGCTGGAAACCTATCAGGAAGCGCTCCAGAAACTGCTGGGGGACGAAGAGAGTCCGCAGAAGCTTGCCTGGCAGCGTATGCGCGTTAACCAGGCGCACAACGCGCTGTTTAACTCGCTGAACCAGGCGATGCAGGAGCCGGGTTTCGACGCCCGCTACCTGGCCGATATGAAGCTTTGGGTTACGCACAGTCAGTTTATCGTTGAGCATATCAACGCCATGACCATTTTAGCGCGTGAACATACCATGCTGACGCCGCAGCTGGCCGAGCGCTATCTACAGGCGTGCGAAATTGCGCTACAGCGCTGCCAGCAGCGGCTGGAGTATGACGGGCCGAGTTCCACAAACAACGTGCTGGAGACGGATACGCCCTTTCAGCAGGGCGCGACCACGGTGATGGAGAGGCACATAAAGCGCATTCTGGAACATCTTGGCGTGATGCACACTATTTCTTCGTTGGCCTGGAGCAGCCGACCTCATCATGGCCGCTGGCTGTCGCGCCATTTACGGAAATCAGCCTGATGATGCTGAGCAGAAGTTTTTCGGCGCGTGTAAGCGGCCTGGTGCAGACGACGCGCCTGTTTAGCCGGAAGCGCGAGGCTTCCGGCCTGACGAGTTAAGCCAGCAGTTTTTTCACGGCGGTGGCGAAGCGGTTCATGCCCTCTTCGATATCGGTCGGTTCAATGACCAGCGACGGCGCAAAACGGATCACGTCCGTCCCGGCATTGAGGATCATTACGCCTTCGGCGGCGGCGGCGTTCAGAATATCGCGCGCTTTACCGGCATGCTGCGGCTTCAGCGCCGCGCCAATCAGCAGGCCTTTGCCGCGAATGTCGCTGAACAGATCCAGCTGCGCGTCCAGCGCTTTCAGCGCGGCGACAAACTGCTCGCGGCGCGCCTCTACACCGTTCAGCACTTCTTGCGTATTGATGATATCCAGCGCCGCTTCCGCTACCGCACAGGCCAGCGGGTTGCCGCCATAGGTGGTGCCGTGCACGCCGGGCGCCATCACCGAGGCGATCTCGTTGGTGGTCAGCATGGCGCTGACCGGAAAGCCGCCGCCCAGCGCTTTGGCGGTGGTCAGAATATCGGGCTGGACGCCGTAGTGTTCATACGCAAACAGCTTGCCGCTGCGGCCCATGCCGCTCTGTACCTCATCCAGCACCAGCAGCGCCTGATGCTGGTCGCACAGCTCGCGCAGCCCCTGCATAAACGCCTGAGTAGCCGGCATCACGCCGCCTTCGCCCTGGATAGGTTCCACCACGATGGCGCAGGTATGGTCGTCGATAACCGCTTTTACCGCGTTAAGATCGTTAAACGGCACGTGGACGATGTCCGCTGGTTTAGGGCCAAAGCCGTCGGAATATTTCGGCTGGCCGCCGACGGAAACGGTAAACAGCGTGCGGCCGTGGAAGGCGTTATGAAACGCGATAATTTTGCTTTTAAAAGGCGAATGGCGTTTAGTCGCGTAATAACGAGCCAGCTTAAAGGCCGCCTCGTTGGCTTCCGCGCCGGAGTTAGCGAAGAACACGCGTTCGGCGAAGGTGGCGGCAATCAGCTTGCTGGCCAGGCGCAGCGCGGGTTCGTTGGTGAAGACGTTGCTGGTGTGCCACAGGGTTTCACCCTGCGTTTTCAGCGCTTCCACCAGCGCCGGATGACAGTGGCCCAGCGCGGTAACGGCGATACCGCCGGAAAAGTCGACGTACTCTTTACCCTGCTGATCCCAGACGCGGCTGCCTTTTCCCTTAACCGGCACAAACTGCGCTGGTGCATAAACAGGCAAAATCACTTCATCAAACGTCGAGCGCGTTACCGATAATTTATCCGCTGCCATTGCCAACCTCATCTTTTTACGTTACAGAGCCACTGAAATTATAATCACAAAATATGCATAAAAAATCACTTTAAGGCAACCAAATTTATTGCCTGAGGAAATTCTTCAGCAGCTGATGCCCCTGCTCGCTGAGGATACTTTCCGGATGAAACTGCACGCCTTCCAGCGGCAAATCACGATGCCGCACGCCCATGATCTCGTCCTTCTCGCCGTCGCGCAGCGACCATGCCGTCACCTCAAAATCGGCGGGGAGCGAGGCAGCCTCGACGATTAGCGAATGATAGCGCGTTACCCGTAGCGGATGATTCAGGCCGTTAAAAACGCCGCTGTTATTATGCTCAATCAGCGAGGTTTTACCGTGCATTACCTCACGCGCCCGCACAATACGCGCGCCAAAAGCCTGTGCTATCGCCTGATGCCCCAGACAAACGCCAAGCACCGGGATTTTTCCGGCGAAGGCCCGGATAGCCTCCAGCGAGATGCCCGCCTCGTTGGGCGTGCACGGCCCCGGCGAAATCACCAGATGTTCAGGCTTTAGCTCGCTTATTTGCGCCAGCGTCAGCTCGTCGTTACGTCTGACGTGAACATCTGCGCCTGCTTCACAAAAATATTGATAAAGGTTCCAGGTAAAAGAGTCATAGTTATCGATCAGCAGCAGCATACAAGCTCCGGGAAAAAAGAAACGCCGCTATTCTACGCGTTTTCGTCCCGCTCGCTGATGACTTTGCCGAAAGCGGCTTCCAGCAGCGATAAGTCGCCCGCCAGGCTTGCCTTAACGGCCGCCTGCCAGCTTTCGCTGTCGATCAGGCTCCATTGAATGTCGCAACCGACATGGATAATCAGCTGTTCGAAAAAAAGCCGCTGGGCGCGTCCGTTGCCGCGCAGAAAAGGATGCAGCACGGTCAGCTCGCAGTAGTACCAGGCGAGCCTTTCCGCCATGCGATCCAGCGGCAGATCGGCCAGACCGTTCTCTTCTTCCAGCGCCTGCATCAGCGCGTTGCCTTCTTTCTCGATGTATTCAAAGTGGCAGCAGGGCGTGTCGCCGATGGCGATATCGACTTCGCGCAGCTCGCCCGCCTCCTCCAGCACATCCTGAAAAAGCGCGCGGTGCATGGCGCGCAGATGAGGCAGACCCGGATTGCGCGTGCCCAGTTCGGGCAGGGAACCCGTTAATAAAAAGCTCGCCAGGAAGTTGGTCGGCAGACGCTGCTGCCAGAGCGTATTTTTTTGCTTGTCGGTGAGCTTTCTGGACATGAGTTCTCCTTGAAGGGGTAATTGCTGCTAAAAGCTTAGCTGATTATCAGCAGCAATCCCCCGACCGGAGCGTTAAGGCAGGATTTTTGCGGAAAGGATCACGACAGGTTTAACCGGCACGTTCTGGTATGGCCCCATATTCTGGGTCGGCACCTGAGCGATTTTATCCACCACTTCCTGGCCTTTCACCACTTTGCCAAAGACGGCATAGCCAAAGTCACGCTGGCCGTGATCCAGGAAAGCGTTGTCCGCTACATTGAGAAAGAACTGGCTGGTAGCGCTGTCTTTATCGGCGGTGCGGGCCATGGAGATGGTGCCGCGCTTGTTCAGCAGGCCGTTATCCGCTTCGTTTTTAATCGGCGCGGCGCCAGGTTTCTGCTGCATATCGGCGGTAAAGCCGCCGCCCTGCACCATAAAGCCCGGGATCACGCGATGGAAAACGGTGTTGTTGTAGAAGCCATTGTTGACGTAATCAACAAAGTTCTTCGTGGAAATCGGGGCCTTTTGATTATTGAGTTCCAGCTCAATATTGCCAGCAGAGGTGGTCAGCAGCACGTGCGTATCTCCTTTTGCCGCCAGGGCAGAAGCAGAGAGCGTAGATAACGCAAACACGGTGGCGACCGCTGTCAAAGTACGTTTTAACATAAAAGATTCCTTACTTAAGGGCTACAGGCCGAAAGCTGATTGTAAAGAGGCGCTTATCCCTGCGCCAGCGTTTTACCTATTTTTACGCGTGCCGGGCCGACGCAAACGCTTTCGCCAGGCAAAAAACGGTGATATTCATCACGAATATCCTGAAATCGCTGGGGAAACTTGCATTATTTATTTAAGCAGATCACGAATCCAGCTAAACTGCCCGCGCTTAGCGTGAGCGTCCAGCCTCACAATTCTTGACTCCACGGGCCACAACTATGACTAATCGCGATCGAATCGGGCTTACCTGGATCAGCTTTTTCTCCTATGCGCTAACCGGCGCGGTAGTAATCGTCACCGGTATGGTATTGGAGAATATTGCTGACTATTTTCATCTGCCAGTTGCGCAGATGAGCAACACCTTCACCTTCCTGAACGCCGGCATTTTAGTCGCCGTGTTTCTTAACGCCTGGCTGATGGAAATCATTCCTCTGCGCCGACAGCTGATTTTCGGCTTCGTGCTGATGGTGCTCGCCATACTGGGGCTAATGACCAGCCACTCGCTGAGCGTCTTCTCGCTCTGTATGTTCGTGCTGGGCGTGGTCAGCGGCATCACCATGTCGATTGGTACTTTCCTCATCACCCATCTGTACGAAGGCCGTCAGCGCGGTTCGCGCCTGCTGTTTACCGACTCCTTCTTCAGCATGGCGGGCACTATTTTTCCCATTATCGCCGCCGCGCTGCTGGCGCGTTCGCTGCCGTGGTACTGGGTTTATGTCTGTATCGGCGTGATCTACCTGGCTATTTTTGTGCTGGCGCTCTGCTTTGAGTTTCCCGTGTTGGGCAAAAAAGCCGCCGTTCAGAACGTGGAAAAAGAGAAATGGGGCATCGGCGTGCTGTTCCTGTCTGTCGCCGCGCTCTGCTACATCCTCGGCCAGCTTGGCTTTATCGGCTGGGTGCCGCTGTACGCCACAAAAACCATGGGCATGGATCTGACCCAGGCTGGCGCGCTGGTCGGCAACTTCTGGACCGCCTATATGATCGGCATGTGGGCGTTCAGCGCCATTCTGCGCTTCTTCGATCCGCAGCGCATCGTCACCGTACTGGCGCTGCTGGCGACGGCGCTGATGTACTGGTTTATCAGCAGCAGCGACGCCAGTATGCTGAAGTGGATCATGATGAGCCTGGGCTTCTTCTCCAGCGCCATCTACACCACCATCATTACGCTGGGATCGCTCCAGACTAAAGTCTCTTCGCCAAAGCTGGTGAACTTTATTCTGACCTGCGGCACCGTTGGCACCATGCTGACTTTCGTGGTCACCGGCCCGATTGTGGATAAGCACGGCGCTCACGCGGCGCTCTCTACCGCTAACATGCTGTACGCGGTGGTGTTCGTGATGTGCCTGCTGCTGGGCTTCGTCAGCAAACACAAGCTGCACGGGCATATGTCCTCGCACTAACGGGAAAGGCCGGGAAACCGGCCTTTTTTATTAGCGCCGAAAATCCACTTTTTCGCTCTTCGCTAAATAAATTGTGCTCGCCGCAGGCTGCGTTTGTGCAATCACCCTTCCCTGACGGATCGAATAACGCGTCGGCACCTGACGCCGCAGCGCATCAAAACCGTTCTCCGCAGGCAGGATAATCAGGTTGGCGCTGTTGCCGCTCTGAATGCCGTAATCCTGCAGCTGTAGGGTTCTGGCGCTGTTATGCGTAATCAGCTTAATGCCTTCATCCAGCTGGCCATACCCCATCAGCTGACAAACATGCATCCCCATATGCAGCACCTGAAGCATATTGGCGGTGCCGAGCGGATACCAGGGATCGAAAACGTCATCGTGGCCAAAGCAGACGTTGATCTCCGCCTCCAGCATCTCTTTTACCCGCGTTACGCCGCGCCGTTTGGGATAGCTGTCGAAGCGTCCCTGAAGATGGATATTCACCAGCGGATTGGCGACAAAATTAATGCCGGAAAGCTTCAGCAGCCGAAACAGACGCGAGGTATAAGCGCCGTTATAAGAGTGCATCGCCGTGGTATGGCTGGCGGTGACGCGGGCGCCCATTTTCTCGCGCAGCGCCAGCGCGGCGACGGTTTCCACAAAGCGCGACTGTTCGTCGTCGATTTCGTCGCAGTGCACGTCAATCATGCGCTGATACTTCTGCGCCAGCGCGAAAGTTTTATGCAGCGACTCCACGCCATACTCGCGGGTAAATTCAAAATGCGGGATAGCGCCAACCACGTCCGCGCCCAGCCGCAGCGCCTCTTCCAGCAGGGCTTCGCCATCGGGGTACGAGAGAATGCCCTCCTGCGGAAACGCGACGATCTGGATATCGACCCAGGGTGCCATCTCGCTTTTCACTTCCAGCATGGCCCGCAGCGCGGTAAGCGAGGGATCGGACACGTCTACGTGCGTGCGCACATGCTGGATACCGTTGGCGATCTGCCATTTCAGCGTCTGCCGCGCGCGGGTTTTGACATCTTCATGATCCAACACCGCTTTGCGCTCTGCCCAGCGCTCAATGCCTTCAAACAGCGTACCGGATTCATTCCAGGCCGGTTCGCCTGCGGTCTGGGTGGTATCAAGATGGATATGCGGCTCAATAAAAGGCGGAAAAGCCAGCCCGCCCTCCGCATCCAGCGATCCTTCCGGCGCGGCGCCGTGTGACTGGGGCGCGATCGTGGCGATTTTGCCGTCGCGGATAGCAATCTGCCAGAGTCCCTCACGCCACGGCAATCGCACATGGTGAATGCTTTTTAATGGAATAGCCTGCATAAACACGCTCCTGAACGTCAGTGGTTTTTTTAACCATACCATCCTTTGTGGCGGAGCGAGACGGGAGCAATACCAGTAAAATCCATAACTTACTTAAAAAAGCTTAAAAATCATCACTCTACCCATAAAGGGGTATTTAAAAACTGGCTTGATATACATCAATAACCCTGGAGTTTTGCGCGCTATTGTAGCGGCATTATTTTGTAATGTGAGGCACAAATGCGCACCCGACTCGTTATTATTGGCAACGGCATGGTAGGGCATCGCCTGCTGGAAGAGCTGGCCGAAAAGGCCGCGCCGGAGCAGTTCGACATCACGGTTTTTTGCGAAGAGCCTCGCGTGGCTTACGATCGCGTGCATCTCTCCGCTTATTTCACCCATCACAGCGCCGAGGCCCTTTCGCTGGTGGCGGAAGGCTTCTGCGAAAAGCATAAAATAAGCGTGCTAACTGGTGAAAAGGCCTTAACAATCGACCGCCGGGAAAAGGTGGTGTATTCCGACCAGGGCCGCGCGGTGAGTTACGATAAGCTGGTGCTGGCGACCGGCTCTTATCCCTGGGTGCCGCCGATTGCAGGCGCCGACGGGAACAGCTGCTTTGTTTATCGTACGCTGGACGATCTGGACGCAATCGAAGCCTGCGCCCGTAACAGCCGTAGCGGCGCGGTGATCGGCGGCGGTCTGCTGGGGCTGGAGGCCGCCGGCGCGCTGAAAAATCTGGGCATGGAAACGCACGTGGTGGAGTTCGCGCCCGTGCTGATGGCGGAACAGCTCGATCCGCTGGGCGGAAAGCTGCTGCGGAAAAAAATCGAAGGAATGGGCGTTGCCGTTCATACCAGCAAAAATACCCGACAGATTATTGACGGCCCGTCAGGCGGAAAAATCCTGCAGTTTGCGGATGAAAGCCAGCTGGCGGTCGATTTTATCGTGTTTTCCACCGGCATTCGCCCGCAGGATCGTCTCGCCAGAGAAGCCGGCCTTGCCATTGGCCCGCGCGGCGGCGTAGTGATTGACGACAGCTGCCGCACTACGGATGCAGATATTTACGCCATTGGCGAATGCGCCGCCTGGCAGGAACGCGTGTATGGCCTGGTGGCGCCGGGCTACAAAATGGCGCAGGTTACGGCAGACAGCCTGCTGGGTCGGGAGAACGCCTTTACCGGCGCGGATATGAGCGCGAAGCTCAAGCTGCTGGGCGTGGACGTCGGCGGTATCGGCGATGCGCACGGCCGGACGGAAGGCGCGCGCAACTATCTCTACCTGGATGAAAACAAAGAGGTCTATAAGCGTCTGGTGGTCAGCGCGGACAATAAAAAGCTGCTGGGCGCGGTGCTGGTGGGCGATACCAGCGACTACGGCAATCTGCTGCAGCTGATGCTTAACGGCATCGAACTGCCGGACAACCCCGACACGCTGATCCTGCCCGCCCATGCGGGAAGCAAACCGGCGCTGGGCGTGGATTCGCTGCCGGAAACGGCGCAAATCTGTTCCTGCTTTGACGTCACCAAAGGCGACCTGGTGCTGGCGATCCACAACGGCTGCCATACCGTGGCGGCGCTGAAGGCGGAAACCAAAGCCGGCACCGGCTGCGGCGGCTGCGTGCCGCTGATGACCCAGGTGCTGAACGCCGAGCTGAGCCGCCAGGGCATTGAAGTTAACAGCCACCTTTGCGAACACTTTCACTATTCCCGCCAGGAGCTGTATCACCTGATCCGCGTGGAAGAGATCCAAACCTTTGAGCAGCTGCTTAGCAAATATGGCCAGGGCTATGGCTGCGAGGTCTGTAAACCCACGGTAGCGTCATTACTTGCCTCGTGCTGGAACGATTATGCCCTCCAGCCTTCGCTGGTGCCTTTGCAGGACAGCAACGACAGCTTTCTTGGCAATATTCAGAAAGACGGCACCTACTCCGTGATCCCGCGCTCTGCGGGCGGCGAGATCACCCCAGCCGGGCTGATAGCCATTGGCGAGGTTGCCAGCCGCTACGGCCTTTACACCAAGATCACCGGCTCGCAGCGCATCGGTCTGTTCGGCGCGCAGAAAGACGATCTGCCCGCCATCTGGCAGACGCTGATCGAAGCCGGTTTTGAAACCGGCCACGCCTACGCCAAAGCGCTGCGCATGGCGAAAACCTGCGTGGGCAGCAGCTGGTGCCGCTTCGGCGTCGGCGACTCTGTGGGGCTGGGCGTGGAGCTGGAAAACCGCTACAAGGGCATCCGCACGCCGCACAAGATGAAATTTGGCGTGTCGGGCTGCACCCGTGAATGCTCGGAAGCGCAAAGCAAAGATGTCGGCATCATCGCTACGGAAAAAGGCTGGAACCTTTACGTCTGCGGCAACGGCGGTATGAAGCCGCGCCACGGCGATCTGCTGGCGGCGGATCTGGATCGGGACACGCTTATCCGCTATCTGGATCGCTTTATGCTGTTTTATATCCGCACCGCCGATAAATTGCAGCGCACCTCGCTGTGGCTGGAGAGCCTGGATGGCGGCATCGACTATCTGCGCCAGGTCATTATCCACGACAAGCTGGGCCTCAACGCGCAGCTGGAGGCCGACCTGGCCCGCCTGCGCGAGCGCTTCGTCTGTGAGTGGCAGGCAACCCTTGCGCAACCGGAGCGGCTTGCCCGCTTCCGCCACTTTATCAACAGCGACAGCCGCGACCCGCTGGTGCAGAGCGTGCCGGAGCGTCAGCAGCACCGGCCCGCGCGGCCCGAAGAGCGTATTCCCGTTGTTATGGAGGAACAGCCATGAGCCAGTGGCATAGCGTTTGCCCTTTAGAAAGTATTCAGCCCGCCACCGGCGTTTGTGCGCTGGTGGCGGGAGAACAGGTTGCCCTGTTTCGCCCTCGCGCCGATGAAGCGGTGTTCGCCCTGAGCAATATCGATCCCTTTGCCCAGGCCAGCGTGCTCTCACGTGGCCTGATTGCCGAGCACCAGCAAAGCCTGTGGGTTGCCAGCCCGCTGAAGAAGCAGCGTTTTCGCCTGAGCGACGGCCTCTGTATGGAGGATGAGAGCCGCTCGATCCCCGCCTGGCCCGCCAGAGTCCGCGACGGCATGGTGGAAGTGGCGATATAAGCCCTTCTCTCTTTTTCACGGCCGCGCATTGCGGCCCTTTTTTATTGCGAGCCTCCTGTGAACTGGTTTCCTCTTTTTTGCGACCTGCGCCATAAGACCGTCCTGCTGGTCGGCGGCGGCGCCGTGGCCGAGCGCAAAGCGCGGCTGCTGCTGAAGGCTGGTGCGGATGTCCGCGTCTGCGCCACGCATTTTTCCTCCCCCTTTTACGAATGGCAGCAGGCCGGGAAGCTGACGCTGCGGGAAGCGCGCTTCAGCCCTGAACAGCTTGACGGCTGCTGGCTGGCAATAGCGGCGACGGACAGCCATGAGGTCAATCAGCAGGTCAGCGACTACGCCAGCGCCCGGCAGATGTTCTGCAACGTGGTGGACGCGCCTGCCCAGGCCAGCGCCATCATGCCTTCCGTGGTCGATCGTTCGCCGCTGATGATTGCCATTTCCAGCGCTGGCGACGCGCCGGTGATGGCTCGCCTGCTGCGGGAAAAAATCGAAGCGCTGCTGCCGCAGCATTTGGGCAAAGTTGCCGCGTGGGCGGGCGCGTTACGACCTCGGGTAAAATCAACCTTTAACGAAGCCGGGCAGCGCAGGCGCTTCTGGGAAAAACTGTTCCACCACGACCGGCTGGCGCAGACGCTTGCCAACGGAGACGACGTAGGTGCGGAAAAGCTGACGGAAGCGCTGTTTAACGAACCCTTGGCCCAACGGGGCGAAGTGGTGCTGGTCGGCGCCGGGCCAGGCGACGCGGGCCTGCTGACGCTGAAAGGACTACAGCAGATCCAGCAGGCGGACGTGGTGGTTTATGACAGGCTGGTATCTGAAGAGGTGCTGGAGCTGGTCAGGCGCGATGCGGAAAGGATTTTCGTCGGTAAACGCGCGGGCTATCACTGCGTGCCGCAGGAGGCCATCAATCAAATCCTGCTGGAGCAGGCGGGCCAGGGAAAACGCGTGGTGCGGCTGAAAGGCGGCGATCCCTTTATTTTTGGGCGCGGCGCGGAAGAGCTGGAGGCGCTGTCCGGATCGGGCATTCCTTTTTCCGTGGTGCCGGGCATTACCGCCGCCTCGGGCTGCTCGGCCTACAGCGGCATCCCGCTCACCCATCGCGATTACGCGCAGAGCGTGCGGCTGGTGACCGGCCACGTGCAGAAAAACGGTGAGCTGGACTGGCAAAACCTGGCGGCGGAGCGGCAGACGCTGGTGTTCTATATGGGGCTGACGCAGGCGGCGGAGATCCAGCGGCAGCTGCTGGCGCACGGTATGAGCGGCGGGATGCCGGTGGCGCTGGTGGAAAACGGCACCTCGACCCGACAACGCGTTGTGGCAGGGCAGCTGAGCGAGCTGGCCGAGCTGGCCACGCAGGCGCAAAGCCCGTCGTTGATTATCATCGGTCGGGTGGTGGCCTTACGCGAGCCGCTGCGCTGGTTTTAGCCAGCCCATAAAAAACGGCGCCCCGGACTGACTTTCAAGGGCGCCGTTCAGGTTAGCCGTTACGGCTGGGCGACAAAGCCTACGGCTTCGTAGACTTTTTTCAGCGTTTCCTGCGCCTGAGCGCGAGCTTTCACCGCGCCGTCACGCATAACCTGCTCCAGGAAAGCCTCATCATTGCGATAACGATGATAGCTCTCCTGCAGCTCGCTCAGCATCCCGGAAACCGCATCGGCTACCGCGCCTTTCAGGTGCCCATACATCTGGCCTTCAAACTGCTTTTCCAGATCGGGAATGCTGGTGCCGGTCACGCCGGACAGGATATCCAACAGGTTAGAAACGCCCGCTTTGTTTTTTACGTCATAGCGCACGACCGGCGGCTCGTCGCCATCGGTCATGGCGCGCTTGATCTTCTTGACCACCGACTTCGGATCTTCCAGCAGGCCGATCACGTTGTTGCGGTTATCGTCCGACTTGGACATCTTTTTGGTCGGCTCCAGCAGCGACATGACGCGTGCGCCGGATTTCGGAATAAACGGCTCCGGCACCTTAAACACATCGCCATAAAGCGCATTGAAACGCGCGGCCACGTCGCGGCTCAGCTCCAGATGCTGCTTCTGATCTTCGCCAACCGGCACCTGCGTGGTCTGGTAAAGCAGGATATCCGCCGCCATCAGCACCGGATAATCGAACAGGCCCGCGTTGATATTCTCTTCATAGCGTGCGGATTTGTCCTTGAACTGCGTCATGCGGCTCAGCTCGCCGAAATAGGTATAGCAGTTCAGGATCCAGCTCAGCTGCGTGTGCTCCGGCACGTGCGACTGCACGAAGATAGTGCTTTTCTGGGGATCGATGCCGCAGGCCAGATAGAGCGCCAGCGTATCCAGGGTCGCTTTACGCAGCGCAGCCGGATCCTGACGTACCGTAATGGCATGAAGATCGACAATGCAGTAAATGCAGTTGTAGTCGTCCTGCATGCTGACCCACTGACGCAACGCTCCCATATAGTTACCGATGGTCAGTTCGCCGGAAGGCTGCGCGCCGCTAAATACGATGGGTTTCATCTTTTTCGTCCTGGTCGTTACAGCCCTAATGCGGGCAACAAATCGTTAAAATGGTCAAGCACCAGCGTCGGCTGGCTGCTCGCAATCGGCTCGCCGTAGTTATAGCCGTAGGTCAGCCCTACGCAGGGCGTGCCCGCCGCTTTCGCCGCCTGAATATCGTTGCGGGAATCGCCCACGAACAGCAGTTCGCCGGGCAGCAGGCCAAACTTGCCCAGCACCAGAAACAGCGGGGCCGGATGCGGTTTTTTCGCCGTCACGTCGTCGCCGCCGATAATCAGCGAAAAGCAGTCGTCAATGCCGAGCGAGGCCAGCAAAGGCGCGACAAACGGCGTCGGCTTGTTGGTCACGATAGCCATCGGCATCCCGGTGGCCGCCAGTTTTTGCAGGCCTTCTTTCACGCCGGGGAAGAGTTTACTGCCGCTTTCGACAACGACAGCATAATGCTTATCAAGCAGCACCCGCGCGTCGCGCAGCAGATCGCTTTCCGGCGCGTGTCCCAGCGCCCAGGTCAGCGCGCGTTCAATCAGCACGTCCGCGCCGTTGCCAATCCAGGTGGAGACGCGCGCCAGACCCGCCGCCGGAAGGTTGAGCGACTGCAAAGCGGCGTCTACCGCGCTGGTCAGGCCCGGCGCGCTGTCGGTCAGCGTGCCGTCAAGATCGAACGCCAGCGCGCGAATATCAGTGAAATGAGCCATGACGAGATTTCTCCAGTTCCGTGCGCATATCATCAATGACTTTTTTATAGTCAGGCTGATTGAAAATAGCGGATCCGGCCACGAACATATCGGCGCCGGCCGCGGCGATTTCGCCGATGTTTTCTGTCTTCACGCCGCCGTCCACTTCCAGGCGAATATCGTAGCCGCTTTGGTCGATTAGCTTACGGGCCTGGCGCAGCTTGTCCAGCGTGCCGGGAATAAACGACTGACCGCCGAAGCCCGGGTTAACGGACATGATCAGCACCACGTCGATTTTGTCCATAACGTAGTCCAGATAGCTGAGCGACGTGGCCGGGTTAAACACCAGCCCTGCTTTACAGCCATGCTCTCTGATCAGCTGTAGCGTGCGGTCAACATGCTCGGACGCTTCCGGGTGGAAGGTGATATAGCTGGCGCCAGCCTTGGCAAAATCGGGGATCAGGCGATCGACCGGTTTCACCATCAGGTGCACATCGATCGGGGCGGTAATGCCGTAATCACGCAGCGCTTTCAGCACCATCGGCCCCATAGTCAGATTGGGCACGTAGTGATTATCCATGACGTCGAAATGCACGACATCGCCACCGGCAGCCAGCGCTTTAGCCGTGTCTTCGCCCAGGCGAGCAAAGTCTGCAGACAGAATTGACGGAGCGAGCAAAAACTTTTTCATCCATTTCTCCCAATTTAGCGCGCCTGGCGACAGGCACGTAGTGCTGTTGAGGATCAGTCGCTGCTAAACAGCGCCAGCAGCTCGTTGACCTGCAAACGCCCGCTGCCGCTGCGGCTGATCGAGCGACGAGCTTTAATCTGATGCAGCTGCGCGGCCTGATACCACTCGCGGGTCAGCGGCGTATCGTGATTGGAGATCAGTACCGGAATACGGCTTTCACGCGCCAGCTTCTCCGCCAGCTCCGCCAGGTGCTGCTGCTGCGCCAGGCTAAAGCTGTTGGTGTGGTAAGCGGTGAAATTTGCCGTGGCCGACAGCGGCGCATAGGGCGGATCGCAGTAGACCACCGATCCCGGCTCCGCCCGACCCAGCGTATCAGCGTATGATTCGCAGATAAAGGTGGCGTTTTGCGACCGCTCGGAGAACCAGTACAGCTCATCCTGAGGAAAATAGGGTTTGCGGTAGCGGCCAAAAGGTACGTTAAACTCGCCGCTTAAATTGTAGCGGCACAGTCCATTGTAGCAGTGGCGGTTAAGGTACAAAAACAGCACGCTGCGGCGCCAGGCATCAGTAGATCGATTAAACTCCAGCCGGCGAGCGTAGTAGAACTCAGCGTCGTTGCTTTCGGTCGTGAACAGCTGGCTGGCATCCGCCACAAACTCGTCCGCGCGATCTCTTACCACGTTGTACAGGTTGATCAAATCTTTGTTGATATCCGCCAGCACGTAGCGCGAGAAATGCGTATTGAGGAATACGGACCCTGCGCCAACGAAGGGTTCAATCAGGCAATCCCCTTCCGGCAGGTGACGCTGGATATCGTTAAGCAGCGGGAACTTGCCGCCCGCCCATTTTAAAAAAGCGCGATTTTTTTTCATGCCGTCGTTTTATTACACTTACTCTTCTGGCTGCGGTTACACCGACAGCATATCTGCGCTTTAAATTACCAGCCCGCATAACGCGGGCTGGCAGAGAACATCGTCAGGCTCAATAGCCGTTAATTTGCTGACTCTTTTTTCACCTGGCTGACAGGTTTCACCCAGGGGTTTTTCGCCTGCACCTCTGACGGCAGCGAAGCTACCGCGCGTTTTGCATCGGCCGGCGTGGCGTAAGCGCCGCTTACCAGTACGTACCAGGGCTGGCCGTTGCGCGTGGTTTTATACACGTGATAGCCGCTCAGGTTCTGCTTTTTCGCCCAGGCGTTAAGCGTATCGGGACGCGAAGCGCTGCTCAGCTGCAACGTATAGTTGCCGCCGGTTACCGCAGCAGGCGCGGCTACCGGCGCGCTGTGGCTCTCTTTCGCGACCGGTTTCGCCGCCGCAGGTTTGTGCGTGGCGGGGCTGGTGTGCTGCTGAGGCGCGGCAGGCTGACGCGTAGCCGAACGTGCAGGCGCAGGCTGAGACGTCTGCGGCGCGGTGACCGGTTTGCCAGCAGTGCCGCCGCCCGCAACGGTCGCCGGTGCCAGCGGCAGCGAGCTGCCCTGCATATCCGTGCTGGCCGCATCCACCTGATTCTGCTGGTTAGAGAGCGCGCTATTGAGATCGCCCGGCAGCTCGACGCGCTGTTGGCCCGCCGGGGTCTGCACGGGCTGCGCTTCGGTCGGCGTGGAGGCGACCGGCGGGGCACTCAGTTCCTGAGGTGCATTACCGGATGCGGCTGAGCCCTCGGCAGGCTGCCCGCCCGCGCCAGAGGCGCTTGCATCAGCGCCAGGCTGCTGCGCGCCGCTCTGTCCGCTCATGGAAGAAGAGCCGGTCAGATCGATATTTTTATCGCTGCCGCCGGAGGTGGCCGGCGTCTGGGCGGCTTTTTTATCGCCGCTGTCCGACGAGTTCAGCGTTGAACCGATGCCAAGCACGATCAGCAGCAGCACCAGCACGCCTACCCCCATCATCAGATGCTGGCGTGATACCGGCACCTTAGGGGCAGAGGACGTTTTTCGCGCTCGCTGTGGACGGCGATCGCTGGTATCAAGCTTTAACTCATCTTCCGGTTTAAAATCGTCCATTTCACCTCCTCCGGTAAAGCAGCCGCGCCGCTTTACGTGTACGCCAGTAGTTAACTAACGGCTCAGGCCGGTTTCTGACAGTCGTTAATCGCTGCCAGCACCGTATCATGCGCAACGCCGCCGCGCACGCAGGCCTGTCCTAAAGCCAGCGGCAGCACCAGACGCAGCTCGCCCGCCAGCACTTTTTTATCACGCAGCATATGCGGCAGATAATCCGTCGCCGCCATGCTCTCCGGGCCGTGCACCGGCAGTCCGGCACGCTGCAGCAGGCTGATGATCCTGTCGGTATCGCCAGCGGAAAACTCGCCCAGCCGCTCTGCGGTACGCGCGGCCATCACCATGCCGGCCGCCACGGCCTCGCCATGCAGCCAGTTACCGTAGCCCATATGCGCTTCGATGGCGTGTCCGTAAGTGTGGCCCAGATTCAGCAACGCGCGCTGCCCCATTTCGCGCTCGTCGGCGGCGACGACCTCGGCTTTCAGCTCGCAGCAGCGGCGAATACAGTAGGCCATCGCCTTGCCGTCCAGCGCCAGCAGCGCATCCAGGTTAGCTTCCAGCCAGCAGAAGAACTCACCGTCGAGGATGATGCCGTATTTGATCACTTCCGCAAGACCTGACGCCAGCTCGCGAGCGGGCAGGCTGCTCAGGCAGTTGATATCGATCACTACCGAAGCCGGCTGATAGAACGCGCCGATCATGTTCTTGCCAAGGGGATGATTAACGGCCGTTTTGCCGCCAACGGAGGAGTCCACCTGCGACAGCAGCGTGGTAGGAACCTGAATAAACCGCACGCCGCGCTGGTAGCTGGCCGCCGCGAAACCGGTCAGATCGCCAATCACGCCGCCGCCCAGGGCAATCAGCGTGGTATCGCGACCGTGCGGTTTTTCCAGCAGCGCGGTAAAGACCCGATCCATCACCGCCAGCGTTTTGTGCTGCTCGCCATCGGGCAGGATCACCTGGTCCACTTCTATACCAGCGCTTTCCAGCCGCTGACGAACAGGTTGAAGATAAAGCGGTGCCAGCGTGTCGTTAGTGACCAGCATTGCCCGCTCGCCCGCCTTAAGCGGCCAAAAAGAAGCCGGATCGTTAAACAGTCCGGCAGCGATGGTAATGGGGTAACTGCGTTCCCCCAGAGTGACGGTAATCTTCTCCATGAAGCACTCCTTTTCGGCCCGCAGGCGGAGCAGAGCCGCTAGCTCTTTTCCAGCATGTTAATGATTTGATTTGCGACGACTTTAGCACTTTGGTCATCGGTACGAATGGTGACGTCAGCAATCTCTTCATACAGCGGATTACGTTCGTCCGCCAACGCTTCCAGCACTTCGCGCGGTGGAGAATCCACCTGCAGCAAAGGACGCTTTTTATCGCGCTGCGTACGAGCCAGCTGTTTTTCGATCGTGGTCTCCAGATAGACCACCACGCCGCGAGCGGAAAGACGGTTGCGTGTTTCGCGAGACTTAACGGAACCGCCGCCGGTCGCCAGGACAATGCCCTGCTTCTCGGTGAGTTCGTTAATGATCTTTTCTTCGCGATCGCGGAAGCCTTCTTCGCCTTCGACGTCGAACACCCAGCCCACATCCGCTCCGGTACGTCGCTCAATTTCTTGATCGGAATCGAAAAATTCCATATTGAGTTGCTGAGCTAACTGACGCCCAATAGTGCTTTTGCCGGCACCCATAGGCCCAACCAGAAAGATATTGCGTTTCTCTGCCATTTTTTCGGTATTACTAAGACAATTCGTTAATGATACCCCGTCCTACAGCGGACAGGACATGAACTGAAACCTCATGAGCGATAGTGCGAGAGTCAGAGGAAAATTATCTCAACACTGAAGGTGTTTTGGCAACCGATTAAATTGACCTTGCCCATTGCGCCCACAGCTGGCGCGTTCAGTCCGCTTCATTTATCACGCCGATGTCACAGCATCGGTTACGCCGGTTGCGCACGATAAAAAACGGGTAAATGCTTTTTCTTAAAGCCAAACCGAGGCCTGTAATTCAAAAATCGCTAAACCTTGTAAGCTAATTCCGCCCTTGCGTCAAACGCATATGGCTGCAATCCGCTAAAAAAGCACTCGCTCGCTCAGTTTGTTACAAAAAAGCTTTACTCGTCACGAATCAATCTTGGGGTTATGAAGATCACCAGCTCACGTTTTTTTTGGCCGGTAGTCGCATGGCGAAAAAGCGCGCCCAACAGCGGTACAGAGCCAAGAAACGGCACCCGGCTCTGCCCTTTTGCGCGCTGCTGCTGGAAGATGCCGCCCAGCGCCAGCGTTTCACCATCTTTCAGCGTGACCTGGGTCTGGATCTCCTGTTTATCGATGGCGATATATTCGCCCTCGCCGCTGCGTACCGTACTGCCGGGCAGGTTCTGGCTGATATGCAGCTTTAGCATGATGCGGCCGTTCGGCTGCACGTAAGGCGTTACGTCCATGCCTAAGACCGCCTCCCTGAACTCCACGCTGGTTTTACCGTTGCTACCGCTGGAGACCTCATAGGGGATTTCGGTGCCCTGTTTAATACTGGCGGGCTGCTGATGCGAGGTGAACAGTCGGGGACTGGCGATAATCTCCAGTTTGTTTTCCTGCTCCAGCGCGTTCAGCTCCAGATCCAGCATCCTGCCGTTCAGGCGCGCCAGGGTAAAGCCTAAGGCCAGTGCGGGATTAGCCACCGGCAGATCAACGCGCAGCTGGCTGACCCGCAGCGCGCGGGCGATCTGCTCTTCGCCGCCCAGGCCCCAGCGCACGCCCAGCTCGCGCAGGCTCTCTTCGCTGAGGGTAACGATATGCGCGGCGAGTTCGACCTGCTCCAGCGGCGTATCCAATGCCGTGACCCAGCGCTGGATCTCGTTCAGCGCGGCTCGGGTGTCGCGCAGGATCAGGCTGTTGGTGCGTTTATCTACCGTCACGCTGCCGCGCGAACTCAGCAGCTTCGCCTGCGCGCTCTGCAGGCTGCCGTAGACTTTTTCCGCCTCTGCATAGCGCAGCGGCAACGCCAGCGTATCAAGCGGCAGCGCCTTTTCCGCCTCTTCCCGCTCAAGCGTTTGCCGTCGCTGCTGCTCTTCCTGCCAGCCCTGCGGGAAAACCAGCAGCACGTTGCCTTCTTTATTCACCTTCAGCTTCGCCAGGCGGGAAACCAGCGTCAGCGCCTGCTGCCAGCTGACCTCTTTTAAACGGACGGAAAGCCGTCCCTCGACGCCGGGCGCAACCAGCAAATTCAGCTGCTGATAGTCCGCCAGCGCCTGAAGAATTTGCCCGACAGGCGCGTCATCGAACGCCAGAGAAAGCGGCGCCGGGCTGCCCCGCAATGGCGTTGCCAGCCATAGCGGCAGCAGGAGAAGAACTTTCCACAGGCGAATGCGTTTCATAAAGGCTTCCTTGCAAGTTAATCCTTAAAGGCGCGCTGCACGGCGTGGCGGCCGCCAGTATTACCGGGCGTTTTAACCAATCTTTTAAAAAGGCACTAGCGTTCATATTGCACCACCAGATTTAACCGCAGCTGTTCATCCACCCGCTTCAGGCTGAACTGCGCCAGCCTGACGGCGGGTTGCCGCTCGCTCAGATAGCGAAACGCGGACTGCAGCTGCGGCCAGCTAAGCAGCAGGGTTAATTCGCCGCCCTGAGGCGTTGGCTGCCAGCCCTGTAAACGGTTGCCCGCCGCCTCGCTCAGCTGTAGCCACGAGAAAGGCCGCGCCGCCCCAGGCCGTAACGCCAGTTGCAGGCCAGCGATATCCGCTTCGGCTTCGTGCAGCGAGCTTCGCTGTTGCAAATTGTGCAGCAGCAGCCGATAGCGCTTGTGCTCCTGTTGCCGCTGCTGCGCCACCTGTAAAGCCTGCTGCTGAAGAGGCCGCAGCCAGACCTGGCGTACCATCAGCGCGCCCGTGATAAAGCAGAGCACCAGCAACAGCAGCCTTAGCCAGAACGGCAAAGCGAGCCAGCGATGCAGCAGAACGCTACTCATGTTCCTGTTCCGGCAGCGTGGCCTCCAGGCTGAAGCGGATAATGCCCTTTCCGTCGCGACTGAGCCTGCCGGTGTTGACCTGTTG
Source organism: Erwinia sp. TECH1 (assembly GCF_054057575.1). Lineage (NCBI taxonomy): Bacteria > Pseudomonadati > Pseudomonadota > Gammaproteobacteria > Enterobacterales > Erwiniaceae > Erwinia > Erwinia sp. TECH1. The sequence goes on from NZ_JBSRZK010000001.1 coordinate 4,389,243, forward strand.
AAACAGGTGAAACCGCTCTAACTGCTGACGAAACGCCTCAACTTCAGCCAGCCGCAGGCAAAATCCGGTGACGGTCAGACTCTGCGCGGTTTTGCTGATTTCGCTCAGCCAGAGCGCCGCTGGCAGGGTTGCGGCCAGGTCACGCGTAAATGCCTGCCACTCGCGCAGGCGCGCCTGCCTGCCTTCACTGATGGCCAGCGCGCGTCGAAGCGTATCGCGCCGGGCTTCCAGACGAGCCAGGCGAGCGCTGAGCCTGTCGAGCTGGTCGTTGGTTTCTTTCAGCCAGCGCAGGCCGGTCTGCTGCCGCTTGCCGAGCGTCTGCTGCTCCAGCAAGGGCATCGTCAGCGCGAGCAACAGAACCAGTAGCGCCATAAGCAACAGGCCGTCGCGGCGCAGCTGTTGACGCTGCCGCTGCCTACGCCAGGGAAGAAAATTTACCCAGACCATCAGGCGTCCTCCGGCCGTAGCGCCAGCCCGGCGGCCAGCGCAAAAGCGCCGCTGTACGCGGGCAACGGCAGCGACTTAAAAGCGAAAGCCGCCAGCGGCTCCAGCCACAGCGCATCGGCAGGCAGCGCTTCCGGCAAGGCCGAGCTATAGTAAAGCGTGGCCGCATCGGCGAGGTATTTTTCGCGCAGCGCCGCCAGGTTGGCCGAGTCATCAGCGGGACACCACCCCCATGGCGGCTGTAGCCGCGCGCCAAACCAGAGCCAGTGGTCGGGTAAACGGTGCACCAGCACGGCATCCGGGCTGAGCCGCAGGCTTTGCGCCAGCGCAAACAGCGCGGCCGGAGCCAGCTCCAGCACCCGAGGGTTGAGTCCCGCCGTCTTCAGCATCGATAGCCAGTCATGAACCGCGTCCCGGCGGGCGGCGGTCAGCCACAGCTGCCCGCTGTCGGCAGCTGCCTGGCGGTAGTCAAGCGCAAGTTTTTCAGGCTCTATCGGAAAAAATCGCTTCGCCGCGGCCGCGATATAGCTGCTACGCTCTGGTTCACGCAGTGAGGTTTGCGGCAGCGCCAGCGCGTGCTGCAACGCCAGCCGGGCGGGAAAGCCGACGCGCAGCGAGATCTGCCGCGGCAGCCGTTTTCGCCACTGTCGCAGCAGGGGAATAAGCGGGTCGGGCCGTTGCACCAGCCCGTTGGTTAACGTATCGTGCGGCAGCGCATGTTGCCACCAGTGGCGCAGTTGCCAGCCGTTACGACGGTATTGAATACCCAGGGCGCAAAGCTGTCCGTTCTGAATATCCAGGCCGACTTGCCATGTCTGAAATGCCATTTCGCGCGGTCTCCCTGCTCAGTAGAAAAATGATGTATCCAGGCCTCTGGCTTGCCTTTATACTACCGCGCGATTGTTTATAAACTGTCCAGGCGACTTAAGATGGAAAATATCAGGTGAAGTTCGTAAAGTATTTTTTGATCCTTGCAGTGTGTTGCATTTTGTTGGGAGCCGGCTCGATTTATGGTCTGTATCAGTACATACAGCCGCAGCTGCCCGACGTCGCCACGCTGAAAGATGTCCGGCTGCAAACGCCCATGCAGGTCTACAGCGCGGATAACGAGCTGATTGCTCAATACGGCGAAAAGCGCCGCATCCCGTTAAAGCTTGGGCAGATCCCGCCCGTCATGGTCAAGGCCTTTATCGCTACCGAAGACAGCCGCTTTTATGAGCATCACGGTATCGATCCTATCGGCATTTTCCGCGCGGTAAGCATTGCGCTGGTTTCCGGCCACGCTTCCCAGGGCGCCAGTACCATCACGCAGCAGCTGGCCCGTAACTTTTTCCTCAGCCCCGAGCGTACGCTGATGCGTAAAATCAAGGAGGCTTTTCTCGCCATTCGCATTGAGCAAATGATGAGCAAAGACGAAATCCTTGAGCTTTACCTGAACAAAATCTATCTGGGCTACCGCGCCTACGGCGTGGGCGCTGCCGCACAGGTCTATTTCGGCAAAAATGTCGATCAATTATCGCTGGGCGAGATGGCGATGATCGCCGGTCTGCCTAAAGCGCCATCGACCTTTAACCCGCTCTATTCCCCTACTCGCGCGCTGTCTCGTCGCAACGTCGTGCTCAGCCGCATGCTGGATCAGAATTACATTACGCAGGCGCAGTATGACGAAGCGCGCCTTTCGCCGCTGGAAGCGCACTATCACGCGCCGGAAATCGCCTTCTCCGCCCCTTATCTGACCGAGATGGTGCGTCAGGAGATGGTGAAACGCTACGGCGACAACGCGTATAACGACGGCTTTAAAGTCACCACGACCATTACCCGTAAATTACAGTTGGGCGCGCAGAAAGCGTTGCAGGACAACGTGCTGAATTACGATATGCGTCATGGCTACCGCGGCCCGGCCAACGTGCTGTGGAAAGTCGGCCAGACCGCCTGGGGCCGTACGGAGATCCTGAAAACGCTGAAGGCGCTGCCGGTTTACGGCCCGCTCTTCCCGGCGGTGGTAACCGAAGCCAACCGCGAAGAAGCCACGGTACTGATGCGCGACGGCAGCAGCGTGACGCTGAACCTGGCTGGCGTACGCTGGGCGCGGCCTTATAAATCCGATACCGTCCAGGGCCGCACGCCGACTTCCGTGACCGAAGTGGTGCAGCCGGGCCAGCAGATTTGGGTACGCCAGATGGATACCGGCTGGTGGCTGGCGCAGGTGCCGGACGTTAACTCGTCGCTGGTTTCGCTGGATCCGCACAACGGCGCCGTTCGCGCACTGGTAGGCGGTTTCGACTTTAACCTGAGCAAATTTAACCGCGCGACCCAGGCGCTGCGCCAGGTAGGCTCGAACATCAAGCCGTTCCTGTATACCGCAGCGATGGATCGCGGGCTGACGCTGGCCTCTATCCTGAACGACGTGCCGATCTCCCGCTGGGATGCCGGCTCGGGCGCCGACTGGCGGCCAAAAAACTCACCGGCGACCTACGACGGCCCGATCCGCCTGCGTCAGGGGCTGGGTCAGTCCAAGAACGTGGTCATGGTGCGCGCTATGCGTGCGATGGGCGTTGATTACGCCGCGCAGTATCTGCAACGCTTTGGCTTCCCGGCGCAGAATATCGTGCACACCGAATCGCTGGCGCTTGGCTCCGCTTCGTTTACGCCATTGCAGATGGTGCGCGGCTATTCGGTGATGGCCAACGGCGGCTTCCTGGTCGATCCTTTCTTTATCAGCAAGATTGAGGATGAACAGGGCAATACGCTGTTTGAAGCCAGGCCGAAAGTAGCCTGCCCGGAATGCAATCTGCCGGTGATTTACGGCGAGACGCAGAAAGCGGTAGCGCTGAATGAAGACAGCGTGGAAAACCCGACGGTATCGCAGCAGGGCGGCAACGCAGTCGTTCCGCAGCCGCAGCTGGAGCAGGTTTCCCAGCCGCCACAGCAGGATGAACAGTACGCGCCGCACGTGATCAACACGCCGCTCTCTTTCCTGATCAAAAGCGCGATGAACTCCAATATCTTTGGCGAACCGGGCTGGATGGGCACCGGCTGGCGCGCAGGACGCGATCTGAAGCGCAACGATATCGGCGGTAAAACGGGCACCACCAACAGCTCGAAAGACGCCTGGTTCTCAGGCTATGGTCCGGGCGTGGTGACCTCTGTGTGGATCGGCTTTGACGATCACCGCCGCGATTTGGGCCGAACGACCGCTTCCGGCGCGATTAAAGATCAGATTTCAGGCTATGAAGGCGGCGCGAAGAGCGCTCAGCCAGCGTGGGACGACTACATGAAGGTCGCGCTGGATGGCGTACCGGTGCAGCCGCTGACGCCGCCTGAAGGCGTGGTTACCGTCACCATCGATCGCCGTACCGGCAAGCTGGCCAACGGCGGCGGCAATACCCGTCAGGAGTACTTTATCAACGGCACACAGCCGACCGAGTATTCCGTCCATGATGTCGGCACCACGCTGATGGACAACGGCGAAAGCCACGAGCTGTTCTGATGCCGGGCCACGTCGCCCGTGCCTGATGGCCACAAAAAAGCCCGGTTTTTACCGGGCTTTTCTTTGGAATGCTGTCGCGTTTTTAGTAGCTCAGCCGCCCCTGGCGAATTAACCACTCCCGCACCATAAACAGCGCACTGACGTTGCGCGCCTCGCAAAAATCAGGCTCCTGCAGCAGCGCCATCAGGTTATCCAACGGCCAGCGAACCTGCGGCAGCGGTTCCGGCTCGTCGCCTTCCAGCCGCTCTTCGTAAAGATCTTCCGCCACGATGATATTCATCTTGCTGGAAAAATAGGACGGCGCCATGGTGAGCTTGCCCAGCCATTCCTGCTGACGCGCGCCAAAACCTACCTCTTCCTTCAGCTCGCGGTTGGCGGCTTCCGCAGGCGTTTCGCCCGGATCGATCAGGCCTTTAGGGAACCCCAGCTCATAATTTTCCAGTCCGACGGCATATTCCCGAATAAGAATAAGATGGTTGTCCACAATGGGGACGATCATCACGGCTTCACGTTCAGTGGGTTTCATTCGCTCATAAACGCGCTCAGCACCGTTGCTGAACACTAAATCCACGGCCTCCACGGTAAACAGACGCGACCGCGCGACGGTTTCAACATTCAGGATTTTAGGTTTTTGCAGTTGTCCGGTCATAGTGGCCCCAGGGAAAAGCCAAAAAAATGAGCGTAATAGCTCGCCAGTCGCGGTAAATTTACCGACAGTTACGCTATTGTGCGGCAGTGAAAGAAGGTTGCCAATCAGCGCATGAATTATTTTACACCGTTATAACAAATCCACCCGTAAGTAATTAAAAAAGTTTTAAAAAAGTCAATGCGTGTTTTACAAAATAAGAATATACCGATATTGCTACGGCCTATGGCTTGTTACCATCTCGGTCGGGGCTAATCTACTATTATTCTAATTTTATGATTTTGCGCGTTATTTTATTAAACTTCGCGGATTGCCAGCGCTGCCTGAAGCCGTCACAATATCGATATAACTATGATTCAGGCCGGTAATTTCCAGCACAATGGCAGGAGCAGGATGGCAGGGAGAAAAGCATGAGCACAATAGTCATTATATTGGCTGTAATGCTGGCCTGTTCACTCGGAGCGGGTTGTTTTTTCTGGTACGCTATGCGGCATCGCCCGCCGTTGGCGAAACCGCTGCCATTCATTAGTCCGCCTTTTCGCAAGCTGAGCGACGACGAGCGTAAAGCCGTTGAACGCTACATCGGCTCTTTAGCGAAGCACCGCAGCATTCCGCTTCCCGGCGGCAATACACATGCAAACGATAATCTGGCGCTAACCTCGCAAAGCAGCAACGTCTATCCGGTTACCCGCTCTATTACCCGCTACGGCCTTTCCACCGACGATCCGCACAAATGGCGTTACTATCTGGATGCGGTTGAAGTGCATCTGCCGCCGCTGTGGGAACAGTACATCGCCGAAGAAAATTACGTCGAGCTGATCAAAACGCAAACTATTCCGCTGGTGGTTTCGCTCAACGGGCATTCGCTGGTCAACTACGTTTACGAGCCGCCTGCGCTGGGGACGGTAACGCGGCCTGCGGCGCAAAACGCCTCGATCAGAAAAGAAGAAAGCGAAAACATTGAGCTGCTTAGCGTGCGTAAAGAGACGCCTGAAGAGTATATGCTCAGCCGTCCCGACGGCACGCGCGAGGCGGTAGCTATCAGCCTGGGGCTGCTGCTGCTCTTTTTTAGCCTGATTAGCCCGGCGGTAATGATGCCGTGGCTGGTGGTCACCGCGCTGGTCATTATCCTTATCAGCGGCTGGTCGCTCTGGCGGCGGCCGGGCGAGAAAGACCTGCGGGAAATCCACTGCCTGCGCGGCGCGCCCAAACGCTGGGGTCTGTTCGGCGAATCCAACCAGGGCCAGGTCAGCAATATTTCACTCGGCATTATCGATCTGATCTATCCTCCCCACTGGCAGCCTTACGTGGCACACGATTTAGGCCAGCCTACCGAAGTAGATATCTATCTTAACCGTCAGGTCGTGCGTCAGGGCCGCTTTCTGTCGCTACAGGATGAAGTCCGCAATTTCCCTATTCATCGCTGGCGCAAAAACCTGGTGCTGGCTACAGGTTCGCTGCTGGTGCTGGTGCTGCTGGTTTTTCTGGTGCCGCTAAGTATGCCGCTCAAGCTAAGCATCGCCTGGCTGAAAGGCACCGAAAGCGTCCAGGTGCACAGCGTGGGCGATCTGGAAAACGTTGCCTTGCGCATCGGCGACTCCCTTAAAGTCAGCGGTGAAGGCATGTGTTCAGTCCCGGCGACCTATCAGGGCAACCGCAGCTACGCGTTTATGCCTTTCGACTGTTCGGCCGTCTACTGGAACAACGCCGCTCCCCTGCCCCAGCCACAGTCGGATATTATCGATAAGGCTACCGCCCTGCTGAACACCACCAGCCTGCAGCTGCATCCACAGAACAGCACCGATCCCAAGCTTAATCCGCAGCTCGCCACGGCTATCCAAAAATCAGGCATGATCCTGCTGGATGACTTTTCCGATATCGTGCTGAAAACGCAGGATCTGTGCAGCCAGGAGCAGGATTGCGTCAGGCTGAAAAACGCGCTGGTCAACCTTGGTAACGCTAAAGACTGGGAGACGCTGGTGCGTCGGGCGGACTCTGGCGCGCTGGCCGGCACCAATGTGCTGCTGCGACCGGTCAGCGCCGAAGCGCTGGAAAACCTGGTTAACACCGCCACCTCTTCGTTTTTCTATCGGGAAACAAGACGCGCGGCGGAAGCGCTTAACAGCCCGCCGCCCGGCGGTTTTCTGATCCTCAGCGATGAAGGCCGCCAGCTGGTCAATCAGCAGGCGCCCGGCATCTCCCTGTTCGACTTCAACGCGCCCGACCAGTGGCCGGAATTACAGCGCCTGGCGGGCATGCTGCTGCACACGCCGTTTTCCGCCAGCGGCATCGTGACCAGCATTACCACCGACGCCAACGGCACGCGGCATATCGCGCTGCACAGCGAGCCGGACGCCACCCGACTGGGCCACTATCTCGGCACTACCCTGCTGCTGCTGATCGTTGCCTTAAGCTTTATCTTTAACGGTCTGCTGGCCCTCAGACGTATTCATCTCAATCGCGTGCGCACCACGGCGATTCAGGACTATTACGATAAGTGTTTTAACCCCGCGCTAAGCACGCCGCAGACTATCCGACCGCTGTTCTGAGCCCGTCGGTTTTATGCTATTTTTAAGGTTATCGTCCTCTCTGCGCCATCCCGCATGACGCTCTCCGGCTTAAGCCGGAGAGGCACCTTGATTTCCGACAGGCAACCCATACATAGGGATATTCCCAAACAGGAGCAGCGATGAAAGAGAAATCCGCAGAAGCGGTTCGGCTCGATAAATGGCTGTGGGCCGCTCGCTTCTATAAAACCCGCGCGGTCGCACGTGAGATGATTGAAGGCGGCAAAGTGCACTACAACGGCCAGCGCAGCAAGCCGAGCAAGCTGGTGGAGCTGAACGCCCAGCTAACCTTACGCCAGGGCAATAATGAACGTACGATCATCGTTCTGGCAACGGGTGACCAGCGTCGTCCGGCCGCAGAAGCCCAGCAGATGTATGCCGAAACGGCTGAAAGTATTGAGAAGCGGGAAAAGATAGCGCTGGCGCGAAAAATGAACGCGTTGACTATGCCGCATCCTGACCGTCGCCCTGACAAAAAAGAGCGCCGGGACCTGATGAAATTTAAAAATTCTGGCGACGAATAAGCTTGCCACAACGAGAGAGAATTATGGCTCATCAAGACCAAATGCACCGTTATCTGTTTGAAAATTACGCCGTACGCGGCGAACTGGTGACGGTTTCCGACACCTGGCAGCAGATTATCAACGGTCACGATTACCCGCTGCCGGTACAGAAAGTGCTGGGCGAGCTGCTGGTCGCCACCAGCCTGCTGACCGCCACGCTGAAGTTCGACGGCGACATCACCGTGCAGCTTCAGGGCGACGGCCCGCTGAACCTGGCCGTGATCAACGGTAACAATCGTCAGGAAATGCGCGGCGTGGCCCGTGTTAACAGCGAGATCGCGCCGGACAGCAGCCTGAAAGAGATGGTCGGCAACGGCTACCTGGTGATCACCATCACGCCAGCCAAAGGCGAACGCTATCAGGGCGTGGTTGGGCTGGAAGGCGAAACCCTGGCCGAGTGTCTGGAAGACTACTTTATGCGTTCGGAGCAGCTGCCGACCCGCCTGTTTATCCGTACCGGCGAAGCGGAAGGCCAGGCTGGCGCAGGTGGTATTCTGCTGCAGGTTCTGCCCGCGCAGGACGCCAAAACAGAGGACTTCGAGCATCTGGCGACGCTGACCGACACCATTAAAACGGAAGAGCTGCTGGGCCTGCCGGCCAACGAAGTGCTGTGGCGACTGTATCATCAGGAAGAAGTCACGCTCTACGATCCGCAGGACGTGATCTTCCGCTGCACCTGTTCGCATGAACGCTGCGGTGAAGTTCTGCGCAGCCTGCCGGAAGAAGAAGTGAATGAGATCCTGGCCGAAGACGGCAAGATCGATATGCATTGCGACTACTGCGGCAGCCACTATATTTACGATGCTGTAGATATCGCAGCGATCCGCAACGACTCTGCCGCCGGCGACGAGCGCGTGCACTGATAATACTGCGCCGTCGCCAGGCGGCGCATCTCTCTGACCATCCTATGCCTTTTTACCGTAGTCATTCCGCAAAACCCTTACGCAAATGCATACGCTGAGGCGATAATAAGCGTTTCATGTGTCGCCTCTCATTTCTGCCTCCTGTTGCTTTTCCTCAGCCTTTAGCCGTGTAAACTGCGCGCGATCGCAATTTACACTTTATTAAGAATTTGATAACCACTACGGTTAACGGCACGTGATTTCCCTTCATCTGTAATTACAACCGACCCGACAAAGGAGCAGTAACATGCGTGACCTGACCCAGCAGGATCTCGTCGATTATGGCATCACGGACGTGGTTGAGATCCTTTACAACCCGGATTTCGACACGCTGTACAGGGAAGAAACGCGTCCCGAACTGAGCGGATATGAACGCGGTATTGAAACGCAATCCGGCGCGATTGCCGTCGATACCGGCATCTTTACCGGCCGTTCCCCCAAAGATAAATATATCGTGCGTGACGAGACAACTCGCGACACGCTGTGGTGGAACGATCAGGGCAAAGGCAAAAATGACAACCAGCCGCTTTCGCAGGAAATCTGGCAGGATCTGAAAGCCAAAGTCACCAAACAGCTCTCCGGCAAACGTCTTTTTGTTGTGGATGCCTGGTGCGGCGCTAACCCGGATACGCGTCTCAGCGTGCGTTTTATTACCGAAGTGGCCTGGCAGGCGCATTTCGTTAAGAACATGTTTATCCGGCCGGATGAGGCGGCGCTGGCCAGCTTCGAACCTGACTTTGTGGTGATGAACGGCGCGAAATGCACTAACCCCGACTGGCAACAGCAGGGGCTGCATTCCGAAAACTTTGTCGCGTTTAACCTGACCGAGCGCATCCAGCTGATTGGCGGCACCTGGTACGGCGGCGAGATGAAGAAAGGGCTGTTCGCCATCATGAACTATCTGCTGCCGCTGAAGGGTATCGCGTCGATGCACTGTTCGGCCAACGTTGGCGAAAAAGGCGATGTGGCGGTGTTTTTCGGCCTCTCCGGCACCGGCAAGACCACGCTGTCGACCGATCCAAACCGCCAGCTGATCGGCGACGATGAGCACGGCTGGGACGATGACGGCGTCTTCAACTTTGAAGGCGGCTGCTACGCCAAAACCATCAAGCTGTCTGAACAGGCGGAGCCGGAAATCTATCACGCTATTCGTCGCGATGCGCTGCTGGAAAACGTGGTGGTACGCGCCGACGGTTCGGTGGACTATGACGACGGCAGCAAGACCGAGAATACCCGCGTCTCCTACCCGATTTACCACATCGACAACATCGTGAAGCCCGTGTCGAAAGCGGGACACGCCCGTAAGGTGATCTTTCTGACGGCGGACGCTTTCGGCGTGCTGCCGCCGGTGTCGCGCCTGACGCCGGATCAGACGCAGTATCACTTTCTGTCGGGCTTTACCGCCAAGCTGGCCGGTACGGAGCGTGGCGTCACCGAACCGACGCCGACCTTTTCCGCCTGCTTTGGCGCGGCGTTCCTGACGCTGCATCCGACGCAATACGCCGAGGTGCTGGTAAAACGCATGGCGGCGGCGGGCGCGGAAGCTTATCTGGTCAATACCGGCTGGAACGGCAGCGGCAAACGTATTTCGCTGAAGGACACACGCGCCATTATCAACGCTATCCTCAGCGATGAGATTGCCGGGGCGGAAACCATCACGCTGCCGATCTTTAACCTGACGGTGCCGCTGGCGCTGCCAGGCGTGGACAGTGCGATCCTCGACCCGCGCAACACTTACGCCGATGCCGCACGGTGGGAAGAGAAAGCGCGCGACCTGGCGCAGCTGTTTATTACTAATTTTGATAAGTATACCGATACGGCCGCCGGTGCGGCGCTGGTATCCGCCGGCCCGCAGCTGTAGGCCAGGCGTGATAAAAAAGGCCGGATGTCTGACATCCGGCCTTTTTCATTGTTGCGGCTTATCCCGTCACGACCGCAGGCGCGGTGCTGGGCGGCAAAGGCAGCCAGGCGCGGATACATAATCCGCCCCGCTCGCTTTCGCCAATTTCCAGCGATCCCTGATGCGCATCGATAATGCGCTGCACGATCGCCAGCCCCAGCCCTGTACCGCTGGTGCTGCGGGCGCTGTCGCCGCGCACAAAAGGCTGAAGCAGGTGCTTAAGCTGCTCGGGCTTGATCCCCGGCCCGTCATCCTCTACCTGGAACCAGGCGCGCTGTAGCTCGCTGCCGCTGCTGACCTTGATCCAGCCGTTGCCATAGCGAGCGGCATTAACCACCAGATTGGCGACCGCGCGCTTGATCGACAACGGATTGATATCCAGCATCAGTTCCGTCGGCATTACCGCGTTCTCGATTTCCCGCTCGTAGCCGCTTTCCGCCGCCACGACCTCGCCCACCACGCTATTGAGATCCGCACGCTCGGTCTGCATCTCCTGCCCGGTACGCAGGTAGTCGATAAACTGCTCGATAATGGCGTTGCATTCTTCAATATCTTTGTTGATCGATTCCGCCAGGTAGCCGTCTTCCTGCGACATCATTTCAGTGGCCAGGCGAATACGCGTCAAAGGCGTGCGCAAATCGTGGCTGACGCCTGCCATCAACAGCGTGCGGTCGTCGGCCAGCTGCTTCACGCCTGCCGCCATCTGATTAAACGCCCGCGTCACCGATCGCACTTCAGACGCACCGTATTCCCGCAGCGGCGGCGGAATAATGCCCTTGCCCACCTGAAGCGCGGCGTGCTCCAGCTCCACCAGCGGTCGGTTCTGGATGCGGATAAACAGCCATGCGCCGCCTATCGCCAGCAGCATAATCGCCAGCGTGTAGCGGAACAGCGGCGAGAAGTCGCCCTGATGAATTTCGGTCAGCGGCACCCGCACCCAGATATCGGGCGAAAGCCAGGTTTTCAGCCAGACAACCGGCGAATTTTTGTTTACTTCGACGCGTACGTCGGTTGGGCCGCCGAGCTGCTGCGCCATCTGCTGGCTGAGAAACTCGTAGTGTTGCGCCCAGCGTAATCCGCTCTCTTCCGCCGCCGCATTGGTATACAGCGAAATACCCAGCTCGCGATAGATTTCCCGGCGAAACGCTGGCGGCACTTCAAGCTGCGTGCCGTCCTCCAGCTGCAGCCTGTCGGTCATCAGCATTCGCACCTCATACGCCAGCACCTTATTAAACTGCTGCAGGCTGGGCAGAATGGCGAAATTCAGCACCACCAGATAGGTCGTCACCAGGCTGACAAACAGCAGGGTGACGATCAGCAGCAGCGTGCGGGCAAAGGAACTGCGGGGAGAGAAGCGGAGTCGCCTCATGCTTTACTGCCGTCCGGTACAAAGACGTAGCCTAAACCCCACACGGTCTGGATATAGCGCGGATGGGCCGGATCTTCTTCCACCATGCGGCGCAGACGGGAAATCTGCACGTCGATAGAACGCTCCATCGCGCTGTATTCGCGGCCGCGCGCCAGATTCATCAGCTTGTCGCGGGAAAGTGGCTCGCGCGGGTGGCTCACCAGCGCCTTCAGCACGGCGAATTCTCCGCTGGTCAGCGGCATCGGCTCGTCTTCGCGGAACATTTCGCGCGTGCCCAGGTTCAGCTTAAACTTGCCGAAAGCGATAACTGCTTCTTCCTGCGAAGGCGCGCCCGGCAGCTCGTTGGCCTGACGACGCAGCACGGCGCGGATACGGGCCAGCAGTTCGCGTGGGTTAAACGGTTTGGGAATATAGTCGTCGGCACCGATTTCCAGCCCTACGATACGATCCACTTCTTCCCCTTTCGCCGTGACCATAATGATCGGCATCGGGTTGCTCTGGCTACGCAGACGGCGGCAGATAGAAAGACCGTCTTCGCCCGGCAGCATCAGGTCCAGCACCATCAGGTGGAAGGATTCGCGGGTCAGCAGACGATCCATTTGTTCAGCGTTCGCGACGCTGCGCACCTGGAAACCCTGCTCGGTCAGATAACGTTCTAACAGCGCGCGCAAACGCATATCGTCATCCACGACCAGGATTTTGTAGTTTTCTTGCATTTCGATACTCCAAAGGCGCTATTGCCTGCGCCGGTATTCTTAAAAAAGATGCCTGAATGTAACAGTCAATAATGGTTTATATTCTAGCCGAAATTGTTACAAAGCATATTAAACAGCAGCTTATCTTTAATTTATCCGCGAAACTACCCCTTCAGCCGCCCTCTTTTTGCACTGAAAGATCAGGACAAACAATCAGTAACGGCGGGCCAGAAAAAACGTGAAGGTATTTGCATCGCCGGCCGGGCCGCAACAAAATAATGCGCGCACTCCCGAGAAAGAGAAGGACGACAATGAAAACCAAACTGATCACCCGCGAAGGTTACGACAAGCTGAAAGCCGAGTTGGACTATCTCTGGCGCGAAGAGCGTCCGGAAGTGACAAAAAAAGTGACCTGGGCCGCCAGCCTGGGCGACCGCAGCGAAAACGCCGACTACCAGTACAACAAGAAACGCCTGCGTGAAATTGACCGCCGCGTGCGCTACCTGACCAAGTGTCTGGAGCAGCTGCGCATCGTGGACTATTCGCCGCAGCAGGAAGGCAAAGTGTTCTTTGGTGCCTGGGTCGAAGTGGAAAACGACGACGGGGAACTCAAGCGCTTTCGCATCGTCGGCTACGACGAGATCTTCGGCCGCAAAGACTACATTTCTATCGACTCGCCTATGGCGCGCGCGCTGCTGAAAAAAGAGGTAGGCGATCTGGCCGTGGTGCAGACGCCCGTTGGCGAGGCGGGCTGGTACGTCAACGACATCACCTACGTTAAACAATCCTAATCCTGCGGATCTGCGGCCTCCTTAAGGCCATACGCTGGCAATTGCCGTCGGCAATCCGTAGACTTGCCGCAGTTTCTCAAGCCATAAAGTAACCGACAATGAAAGATTCGCTGAGCCGCATAATTGCAAGTGAGCTGCAGGCACGGGCAGAACAGGTTGATGCCGCTGTCCGTCTGCTGGATGAAGGAAACACCGTGCCGTTTATCGCACGCTACCGTAAGGAAGCGACCGGCGGCCTGGACGATACCCAGCTGCGCCAGCTGGAAGCGCGCCTGGGCTACCTGCGCGAGCTGGAAGAGCGCCGTCAGTCGATCCTGAAATCCATTGGCGACCAGGGCAAGCTGACCGACGAGCTGGCCGAGGCTATCGGCAGCACGCTGAGCAAAACCGAGCTGGAAGACCTTTACCTGCCCTACAAGCCGAAACGCCGCACGCGCGGGCAGATTGCTATCGAAGCGGGCCTGGCGCCGCTGGCCGACGCCCTGTGGCAGGATCCCTCCCACGAGCCGGAGCAGTTTGCCGCAGGCTTTGTCGATGCCGATAAAGGCGTGGCCGACACCAAAGCCGCGCTGGACGGCGCGCGCTATATCCTGATGGAGCGCTTTGCGGAAGACGCCGCGCTGCTGGCGAAAGTGCGTGACTACCTGTGGAAAAACGCCCATCTGGTATCGCGAGTGGTGGAAGGCAAGCAGGAAGAAGGCGCCAAGTTCCGCGACTATTTCGATCATCACGAACCGCTGTCTACCGTGCCTTCGCATCGCGCGCTGGCCATGTTCCGTGGCCGCAACGAGGGCGTACTCCAGCTTGCACTGAACGCCGATCCGCAGTTTGACGAGCCGCCGCGCGAAAGCCAGGGCGAACAGATCATCGCCAGCCATCTCAACCTGCGCCTGAACAACGCCCCGGCGGACAGCTGGCGCAAAGCGGTGGTGAGCTGGACATGGCGCATTAAAGTGATGCTGCATCTTGAAACCGAGCTGATGGGCACGGTACGCGAACGCGCGGAAGACGAGGCGATTAACGTGTTCGCCCGTAATCTGCACGATCTGCTGATGGCCGCGCCTGCGGGTATGCGCGCCACGATGGGTCTGGATCCGGGCCTGCGCACCGGCGTGAAGGTCGCTGTGGTGGACGCCACCGGCAAGCTGGTCGCCACCGATACGGTTTATCCGCATACCGGCCAGGCCGCCAAAGCCGCCGCTGCGGTCGCCGCGCTTTGCACAAAGCATCAGGTTGAGCTGGTGGCGATCGGCAACGGCACCGCCTCGCGCGAAACCGAACGTTTTTATCTGGATGTGCAAAAGCAGTTCCCCCAGGTTAAAGGCCAGAAGGTCATCGTCAGCGAAGCGGGCGCCTCCGTCTATTCCGCTTCCGAGCTGGCCGCGCTGGAGTTTCCGGATCTGGACGTTTCGCTGCGCGGCGCCGTTTCCATTGCCCGTCGCCTGCAGGATCCGCTGTCCGAGCTGGTGAAAATCGATCCGAAATCGATCGGCGTCGGCCAGTATCAGCACGACGTCAGCCAAAGCCAGCTGGCGAAAAAGCTGGATGCGGTGGTGGAAGACTGCGTTAACGGCGTGGGCGTGGATCTGAACACCGCTTCCGTGCCGCTGCTGACCCGCGTCGCCGGCCTGAGCAAGATGATTGCGCAGAATATCGTTAACTGGCGCGACGAGAACGGCCGCTTCCGCAATCGCCAGCAGCTGCTGAAGGTCGCCCGCCTGGGGCCGAAAGCCTTTGAACAGTGCGCGGGCTTCCTGCGTATCAGCCAGGGCGATAACCCGCTGGATGCCTCAACCGTTCACCCGGAAACCTATCCGGTCGTCGAGCGCATCCTGGCCGCCACCGAGCAGGCGCTGAGCGATTTGATGGGCAACTCAACCGCGCTGCGCGATCTGCGCGCCGTGGATTTCACCGACGAGAAGTTTGGCGTGCCGACGGTCAGTGACATCCTCAAAGAGCTGGAGAAACCGGGCCGCGATCCGCGTCCCGAGTTCAAAACCGCCCAGTTTGCGGAAGGCGTGGAAACCCTGAATGACCTGCTGCCGGGCATGGTGCTGGAGGGTGCCGTCACCAACGTCACCAACTTCGGCGCTTTTGTCGATATCGGCGTGCATCAGGATGGCCTGGTGCATATCTCTTCGCTGGCCGACAAGTTCGTCGACGATCCGCATAAGGTGGTGAAAGCGGGCGATATCGTCAAAGTCAAAGTGATGGAGGTCGATCTCCAGCGCAAGCGTATCGCCTTAACCATGCGTCTTGACGAGCAGCCGGGCGAAACCAACGCTCGCCGCAGCGCCGGTCGCGACGCCGGTCGCCCTGCGCAGAATAAAGCGCGTCCGCGTCCTGCCGCACAGCCTGCGGGCAACAGCGCGATGGGTGATGCGCTGGCCGCCGCCTTCGGCAAGAAGTCCTGATCGCGGGCGCTAACGCGCCCGTTCTGCAAAAAGCGTGCGGCTCGCCCGATCCGCACGCTTAACCGGCATTTTTTTTGCGCGCCCTTCGCTTTTTTGTTTCCTGTTTACTTTCCAGATAACTTCCTTCGGCGTAAATTTGTCCTACATCAACTGAAGTAATAATCATTCTCAATATAATCACCCCAGTCAATTATCACGGCAGCGTAGCCTGCCAGGGTGGTGCTATGAAATTTCTTGCCAATCGCTATTACGCAATCAAAGGTTTCTCTCCGGCTATCAGTCCGGGCTTCCGGCAAAAACTGCTGTTGCAGGGGCTTTGTCCCGGTTCTCGCTTTCAGGTTAAGGCCGTGGCGCCGTTCGGCGGCCCCGTCAAAATCGAAAACGGCTATGCCAGCCTGGCGCTGCGCCGCAAAGATCTTTCCCTTATCCAGCTTGACTGCCTGAACTGAAAGCGAGCGACTCTATGAAAACCACGACGATCGGCCTTATCGGCAATCCCAACGCCGGGAAAACGACCCTGTTTAACCAGCTGACCGGCGCCCGCCAGCGCGTCGGCAACTGGGCTGGCGTCACCGTGGAGCGCAAGGAAGGTTCCTTTACCACCGCGCAGCACAAGGTGCAGCTGGTGGATCTGCCTGGCACCTATTCACTGACCACCATGTCGGAGCAAGGCTCGCTGGATGAGCAGATCGCCTGTAGCTATATTCTGAGCGGCGAGGCGGATCTGCTGATCAACGTGGTTGACGCCAGCAACCTGGCCCGCAATCTGTACCTGACGCTACAGCTGCGCGAGCTGGGCGTACCCTGCATCGTCGCGCTGAACATGCTGGATATTGCGGAAAGTCAGCATATCCATATCGATGTGGCGCAGCTGGAAAAAGCGCTGGGCTGCCCTGTACTGCCGCTGGTGTCCACACGCGGCACGGGCATCGATCGGCTGAAGGCGGCGATTGACGACTTTGACGGTCGGGCCAAGGTATTGACCGTCGATTATCCCGAAGAAACGGAGCGCCACGTCGCCACGCTCCAGGCCGCCATGCCGGTTCAGCTGCCGCTTTCGCGTCGGCGCTGGCTGGCCCTGCAGATGCTGGAAGGCGACGTCTGGTGCCGTATTCAGGCCGGTGAGCGCGCCGCAGCGCTGGCGGCACAAATCGGCCCGGAAGCGCCGCTTGCCATCAGCCAGGCTCGCTATGCCGCGATTGAAAAGCTGTGCCAGCGCGCCAGGGGAAAACAGACGGCCATTCCGCCTCGTCTCTTCGGGCTGCTTGACGCGCTGGTGCTGCATCGCTGGCTGGGTATCCCCATTTTCCTGGCGGTGATTTACCTGATGTTCTTTCTCGCCATCAACCTGGGCGGCGCGCTGCAACCGCTGTTTGAACAGGGTAGCGCGGCCATCTTTGTCGACGGCATGCAGTGGCTGGGCGCAACGCTGCACTTCCCTGGCATGCTGACGCTGTTCCTGGCGCAGGGCATCGGCGGCGGCATCAATACGGTAATGCCGCTGATCCCGCAGATTGGCCTGATGTATCTGTTTCTCTCTTTTATGGAGGATTCCGGCTATATGGCCCGCGCGGCTTTTGTCGTGGATCGGCTGATGCAGGCGCTGGGGCTGCCCGGCAAATCCTTTGTGCCGCTGATCGTCGGCTTCGGCTGCAACGTGCCTGCGGTGATGGGCACCCGCACGCTTGACGCGCCGCGCGAACGGTTGATTACGCTGCTGATGGCGCCCTTTATGTCATGCGGCGCGCGGCTGGCTATCTTTGCCATTTTCGCCTCGGCTTTCTTCGGCCAGCACGGTGCGCTGGTGGTATTCAGCCTCTATCTGCTGGGGATCCTGGCCGCGATCGTCACTGGCCTGGTGCTGAAGCACACGCTGCTGCGCGGCGAGGCGACGCCTTTTATGATGGAAATGCCTGCCTGGCACGTGCCGCATCTGAAAAGCCTGTGCCTGCAAACCTGGCAGCGGCTGAAAAGCTTTGTGCTGCGCGCCGGCAAGGTCATCGTGATCGTGAGCGTGATTATCGGCGGTCTGAACAGCTTTTCGTTCAGCGGCCAGCCCGTTTCCAGCATCAATGATTCGGCACTGGCGACGGTAAGCCGTCAGCTGACCCCGCTGCTCGCTCCGATTGGCGTCAGCAGCGATAACTGGCAGGCTACGGTCGGGCTGCTCACCGGCGCGATGGCGAAAGAAGTGGTTATCGGCACGCTGAATACGCTTTATACCGCCGAGGCGCTGCACGAAGAAACCTTCGATCCACAGAGCTATAGCCTGCTGGCGGAGCTGAAAGGGGCGGTAACGGAAACCTGGCAAAGCGTGAAGGAAACATTCAGCCTGAGCGTGCTGCTGCATCCGCTTGATGCCAGCAAAGGCGACGGCGATATGGCAAGCGGCGCGATGGGCATGATGCACAGCAAATTTGCCAGCGATACCGCCGCCTATAGCTATCTGATTTTCGTGCTGCTTTACGTGCCTTGCGTGTCGGTGATGGGCGCGGTAGCGCGCGAAAGCAGCACCGGCTGGATGCTGTTCTCAAACTTTTGGGGGCTGAGCCTGGCCTACAGCCTGGCGGCAACGTTTTATCAGCTTGCCACCTTCACCAGCCATCCGCAGTCAAGCGCGATAGTCCTGGTCGCGGTCGCCCTGTTTAATCTGCTGCTGCTGGCGGTGATGAAAAACATCAGGCTGCCGCCAGCCCGGCTGTCGGTCAGAACCCTTGATGCCAATGGCTGCATGGGATGCAGTAAAAAAGGCAGCTGCCACTAAAGCGTCAGCCGCCGCAGGAAGTTGCGATTTCGCTTCCAGGGTCTACAGTGAACATTACGTGGCTGTAAACCAATGCGGTGGCTCACTTTATAAAAATGGAAATTATCAATAACTTAATCGATAAGATCTATGAGGGCGCTTTTCCCGCCGATACGCTGAACCAGCTGACGGAAGCCATCAGGCAGACGCAAAAAGAACTCGGCTACCAGCGTAAAGCGCACTGGGACGAAAAAGACGTGGTGCTGATTACCTACGCCGATCAGTTCCGCGAGCGCGAGGCGCCCACGCTGCGCACCTTCTCCCGCTTTTATCAGCAGCATCTCAAGTGCTTTACCCTGGTTCATCTTCTGCCTTTTTTCCCCTACTCCTCCGACGATGGCTTTTCGGTCATTGACTATCATCGGGTCAATACCATCTGCGGCGACTGGTCAGACGTGGCGGAACTGCATCAGCATACGCGGCTGATGTTCGATTTCGTTTGCAACCATATTTCTGCCCACAGCGCCTGGTTTAAGCACTATCTGGCACAGGATCCCGGCTGGGACGATTTCTTTATCAGTATGCCGCCCGGCACGGATCTCAGCGCGGTAACGCGGCCCAGAACCTCGCCGCTGCTGACGCCTTTTACGCTGGCAAACGGCGAAACCCGTTTTATCTGGACCACCTTCAGCGCCGATCAGATCGACCTGAATTTCGCCAGGCCAGAGGTGCTGCTGAGCATGGTCAGGGTGCTGCTCGACTATCTGGTAAAGGGCGCGGACTACGTGCGGCTGGATGCGGTGGGCTATATGTGGAAAACGCCCGGCACCTCGTGCATCCATCTGGAAAAAACGCACCTGCTGGTGAAGCTGTTCCGCGCTATCGCGGAGGAAGTCGCGCCCGGCACGGTGATCATTACCGAAACCAACGTGCCGCATAAAGACAATATCAGCTACTTCGGCAACGGGCGCGATGAAGCGCAGATGGTCTATCAGTTCTCGCTGCCGCCGCTGTTGCTGCACGCTATCCATTATGGCTCCTCACGCGCGCTCAAGCAGTGGGCAGCCTCGCTGGGCGTCGGCAACGGCACCACCACCTGGTTTAACTTTCTGGCCTCGCACGACGGCATCGGCCTGAATCCGCTGCGCGGCATCCTGCCGGAAACCGAAATCGTGTCGCTGGTCAGGGATCTGGCGCTTGAAGGCGCGCTGATCTCCTATAAAAACAATCCTGACGGCACCAGCAGCCCCTATGAGATCAACGTTACCTATATGGATGCGCTGAATAAAAAAGAGGACAGCGACGAGGTGCGCTTCCAGCGCTTTATGCTGGCGCATGCGGTACTGCTGGCTTTTCCCGGCGTGCCGGCGGTTTATATTCAGAGCATTTTGGGTTCACGTAACGATATGGAAGGGGTAAAAGTAGCGGGCCACAACCGGGCCATTAACCGCGAAAAATACGCTATCGGCGAGATTGAAGCCGCGCTCAGCGATACCCGCTCGTTACGCCATAAGGTGTACCATGGGCTGAGCCAGCTGATTCAGTTAAGAACGCGCCAGCCCGCTTTTCATCCCGATAACCCTGCCGAAGTGCTGGAAAGCGATAACTCACTGTTTATTTTGCGACGTCGATCGGCGCAGACGCATGAAGAGATGCTCTGTATTTATAATCTGAGCGGTAAAGAAGTTAGCTGGACGCTGCCGGACGATCGGCTCTACCGTAATATTGCCGGTAACAGCATTTTTAACAGTAATCATCCGCTGACGCTGCCGCCGTGGCACTTTCTGTGGCTGAAAAATGTGGGAGAGAAACAGCAGGCAGAATGAATTCTGCCTGCCGAAAGCTTACTTATAAACGTCTGCGGTCGCGCTGAATTTACCGTGTTCACGGCCGGCGATAATCAGATAGTATTTGCCGCCCTTTTCATCCGCCAGCTTCGACAGCACCGCTTTGGCATCCATTGGCGAAGTGGTTTCCGCCGTGGTGTGCACCGTGCCGATTTTTTCCAGGTTCATGGTTTTGACTTCTTCTCGGGTCACCTCTTTCGCCGCCAGCGCGGCAAAAGGCAGGGACAGCGCCAGAAAGGCAACGGCCATCGTTTTTAATTTCATCAGAGACACTCCCGGTTAATGTTATTGTCGTCGGCTGCCGGATGAGAATGCTGGGCAGGAATTCAGCCTGCCCACTCAGAGGTAAAGCGGTCAGCAGCCCCTGATAATTATTATCGGTAACCCGCAATTCGCCAGTTTTCTGAACAAAATTAACGCGGCAATTTCAATCCAAAATCAATCAGTTGCTTGCAGAACGCTTCGGCATGGGAAATAAAAGGCGCGTGTGCGGCCTTGTCGATGATAACCGCTTCGCTGTCGGGCCAGCGCGCATCCAGCAGCGGTGCGATTTTACGCGGCACCAGGCCGTCCAGCGCGCCGTAAATACGCAGCAGTGGCACCTGTAATGCCTGCATCGGTTCGCGCAGATCGACGGTGCGCAGAATTTCCAGCCCGCCCTGCAGCACGCTGACTTCCGGAGCAGGCAGTGAGAGCACCACGCTTTTGAGCTGGCGCGCATCCTGCCTGGCCGTTTCCGTGCCCAGCGTTTGCAGCGCCAGGAAGCGCTCGACGGTACGCTGAAAATCCTCGCTCAGCTGCTGCTGAAAATTGCTTAGCGTCTCGGGTTTGATGCCCGGCCAGTCGTCCTGCGCGGTAAAACAGGGGGAAGAAGCCACGCTGACCAGCCCGCTGACGCGTTGCGGATGCTGCAACGCCAGCGAACTCGCCACCAGGCCGCCTAACGACCAGCCCAGCCAGACGGCGCGGGCAGGCGCAAAGGGCAGCAGGTTCGCCACCATCTCCTCCACGCCCATCGCCGGAAACCCTTCGCTGCGGCCATAACCGGGCAGATCCACCAGG
The DNA here is from genome assembly GCF_054057575.1 of Erwinia sp. TECH1. Lineage (NCBI taxonomy): Bacteria > Pseudomonadati > Pseudomonadota > Gammaproteobacteria > Enterobacterales > Erwiniaceae > Erwinia > Erwinia sp. TECH1. Next base: position 4,410,676 of record NZ_JBSRZK010000001.1, read on the forward strand.
TGCAGACGAAAATGCGGGCTGAGTCGCGCAATGATGTTCTGCCAGACGCCCGCGTTCAGTCCCCATCCGTGGAGCATCACAAGATCGCGATCTCCCGTGCCGATTGTCTGCCAGTAAAGCTGAGCCATCTATTACTATCCTGTTTTTGTCATGGAGGACGCTATGCTAACAATGCCCGCCGCCTGTTGGCTATGCCGGATGCCGCTGACGCTGGCCCATCACGGTATATGCAGTTACTGCCAGCGCGCCCTGAAACCGCCCTGTTGCTGTCCGCGCTGTGGCTTATCGACCTTTTATCCCAATGAGGAGTGCGGACGCTGCCAGCGCCATCCGCCCTCGTGGCAGCGGCTGGTTTTTGTCGCCGACTGGCAGCCGCCGCTAAAAGAGCTGGTCAAAAAACTGAAGTTTTCGCAGCAAACAGCACTATCGGTGATGCTGGCGCGCCTGATTTTGCTAACCTGGTTAACGGCCCGTCGTGAAGGCAGGCTCCAGCGTCCCGATCTGCTGCTCTACGTTCCGCTGCATCGCAGCCGCGCCTGGCGGCGTGGTTATAATCAGCTGGACGATATGGCCCGCTATCTGGCGCACTGGCTTGCCATTCCCTGCGCGCCGGGCGGCCTGAGCCGGAAAAAAAGGACGCGCACCCAGCACTTTTTATCGGCCCGCGCCAGACGGCGTAATCTGCGGGGCGCCTTTAAGGTTGAAATCGAGGTGAAAGGACGGCATATCGCTTTACTGGATGACGTCGTCACCACCGGCAGCACCGTTGAAGAAATCGCCCGGCTCCTGCTGCGTGCGGGTGCGGCCAGCGTACAGGTCCTGTGCCTTTGCCGCACCTTGTAGAGCGTCGGCGATGAGCGTAAAATAAACCCACTAATTTAGTCAACTATTGAGCAATCGCCATGATCCGAATTACTGATTCTGCGCAAGAGCACTTCGCAAAACTGCTGTCAAAACAGGAAGAGGGCACCCAGATTCGCGTATTCGTTATCAATCCGGGTACGCCCGGTGCGGAATGCGGCGTTTCTTACTGCCCACCCGATGCGGTAGAAGCCACCGACACCGAGCTGAAGTTCGAGAAGCTCTCCGCCTACGTTGATGAACTGAGCGCGCCCTACCTGGAAGACGCCGAGATTGATTTCGTCACCGATAATCTGGGTTCCCAGCTGACGCTGAAGGCGCCAAACGCCAAAATGCGTAAGGTGAGCGACGACGCGCCGCTGATCGAGCGCGTGGAATATCAGCTCCAGGCCACCATTAACCCACAGCTGGCGAGCCACGGCGGCAAGGTATCGCTGATGGAAATCACCGACGACGGCTTCGCTATCCTGCAGTTCGGCGGCGGCTGTAACGGCTGTTCAATGGTTGATGTGACGCTGAAAGAAGGTATCGAGAAAGAGCTGCTGGCGACCTTCCCCGAGCTGAAAGGCGTGCGCGATCTGACCGAGCACCAGCGTGGCGAACACTCTTTCTACTAAGCGTTAGCGGCCCGATAAAGCCAACGTTGCCTTTTCCCGAATGCCAGATCCCGATCTGGCATTTTTATTCACTGTTCAAAATTCCTGCTAAACCGCCTTTGTCATCGCAACCAGTCGCGTGGTTTTATCAGATCTGTCTCGCCATTTTCTTTATGATCGTTTGGATGTATAAACTATCCCTTATGCCAGATACCGAAAATGGAGAGGAAAGAAAAATGACCGATTTGAAGGATTACCTGAAAGCTCAATTTTCAGAGGCCGAGCGCGCAGAGATCCAGCGGGTGGCTGACGAGCTAATCCTGGCAACCGGCCTACAGCTACTGCGGGAAAAACTATTGTAAGCGAACGGCGTTTTCTTTAGCCCATTTCCTTAATCGTGCACAGGCATTAGCGTAAGGCGAGGAGGTGTTAAAAGAGATCATCCTTCCCATCGTCCATTTCCCGTACCAGGCTTTTCCATAGAGCGCTTCGTCGGTGCGGTTCTCAATCATCTGGACGATCTTCCTGTTAGCGGACTGGAGGTTGAGGATTAACGTTCCGTAATCCAGATGCTGGTAATCCTGATAAAACTTTTGCGCCAGCAGGCCCAGCTGATTCCATTTATAGCCGGATTCTGGAAAATCAACGGGCTGCCCTTTTTCGCCCTGGTTGATCCATTTTATCACTAAGTTATTCCAGCCCAGCAGGTAACAAATAAGATCGCAGACGCTGATCTGGGTGCCTTTAGCATGGCCTTCCATCGTTTTGCTCAGGGTAAGTTCTGGAGGAATCACCTCAAGATAACGTTGTAGCTTAGCGAAGTTTTTATCAATTGCCGATAATAATGCCGTTCGGGTTTGTGGTACGCTCATGGAAATTCCCTCTTCGTTTTAAAATAGCCTTTATTTATATTACTTTTTTCCCTTTATCCTTTTGTCTGATTTTGTATCTCTGACAGATAAAAACATAACGAAACAATAAAACAGTAATGCCGAACTGAGATTTTCACCGGGCCAAAATTACCGATTAATGACAGAAAATAGCAAATTAGATGAGAATATTGTCATACTGTATGCGGTTAAAGAAGAAAAGCAATCTTCTGGTAGGTGGATTTCAGTGAAAGACTACAGGAGGATCTATCTGGATAACGAAGCCAGGAATTTAATAGTAGGTTCATTTATGAAAATGAAGTAGCAATGCGTAATACTTTCTATACCACTGCGATCGTTAATAACGATGAGTACAGCGTAAGATTTAACGGCTATATTATCGCTAAGCATGAGCTTTAATCTTACCTCCTTTGCGTAACGGCAAAGGAGGTAATTTACTGCCGTCGCCTACGCTTTCTTCCCAACCCTGCGCCGCCGGTCCACATCCTTCAGCAGCAGATTGACCTGCTTGTCGGCAAAGGTTTCTGTCACCGTTTTGCTGAGCTTACGACGCCAGTTGGGATACTGATCCGTGGTGCCCGGCACGTTAACCGGCTTGTCCATATCCAGCAGATCTTCCGGCTGAAGCCCCAGCAGTGCGCTGTCGGTGTCGGCAAGAAAACGGTGCATTCCCCGACTCAGCTGCGGCGTCATTTTCACCAGGGCGGCCTTTTTGCCGCTGTCTTTCGGCACGCAGCCGTAGCGATGCAGCGCCTCCAGCAGCGCCTGTTTCTGCCGCGCTCTGTCTTCATAAAGACCGCGCAGCACCACCTTATCGGGATACAGACCCAGCTTCTCGCCCATCTCCAGATCGACGGCGCTCCAGAAGCCGCGCAGCGTCGGCAGGTCGTGCGTGGTGGCGCTCGCCATGGCCTGACGCGCCCACTTGTCCGGCGCGCGATAGCGATCGGGCTTTTCCTGCTCGAAATAGAGCACTTTCCAGGAGTAGATGCCGCTTTGCCGCAGCTTTGAGACGATCTCGACGGGCACCGTTCCCAAATCTTCCCCAATCACCATACATGCGTTGCGCTGGCTTTCCAGCGCCAGGATCGCCATCAGGTCGTCAACGGGATAGTAGACATAAGCGCCGTAATTGGCGGTTTCACCGTAGGGGATCCACCACAGGCGCAGCAGCGACATCACGTGGTCGATACGCAGCGCGCCGCAGCTCATCATGTTCGCTCTGAGCAGGTCGATAAAAGGCTGGTAGCCGCGCGCGGTCATGATATGCGGATCCATCGGCGGCAGTCCCCAGTTCTGTCCCAGCGGGCCAAGGATATCCGGCGGCGCGCCTACCGATGCGTCCATACAGTACAGTTCGCGATCGCACCAGGTTTCCGCGCCGCCTTCCGCCACGCCCACCGCTAAATCGCGATAAAGTCCAATCGGCATGGCGTGCTGCTGGCTGACCTGCCAACACTCTTCAAACTGTCGGTTCGCCAGCCATTGCAGCCACAGCCAGAAACGCACTTCGTCCTCGTTGTCGCGGCAGAATTGCTGTACGGCTTCGCCATGTGCTTCCCGCAGATTTTCCGGCCACACCGGCCAGCCCCAGGCATCTTTATTTTCGCGCCGCATGGCGCCATGCAACGCGTCGAAAGCGGCCTGCCAGTAAAGGCTTTCACCGCCCTTTTCGATAAAGGCGGTAAAATGCGCCTGGCTGGCATCATCCTGCTGACGCTGGCTGAACCGCTGCCAGGCATAGCGCAGAGCCGTCATTTTCAGCTCCCCTACCGTGTCATAATCTACCCACTCGGCCTCTCTGGCCTGCTGCAGGCGACTCTGGATGGCCTTACCGCGCAGCCAGCGCTGGCCTTCTTTGCTTTCCTGAAATTCCGGGACGGCATTAACGTCGATATAGAGAACGTTGAGCCAGCGCCGCGAAGAGGGGCTATATGGGCTGGCGTTTGCCGGGCTGGCAGGATAAAGCGAGTGGACAGGATTGAGGCCGATAAACGACCCGCCGCGCTCGGCAATTTCAGTCAGCATTTGCTTCAGATCGCCAAAATCGCCAATTCCCCAGTTCTGTTCGGAGCGTAGCGTATAAAGCTGGACGCAGGCGCCCCACAACTTTTCGCCCTGGCGCAGCGGCTCCGGCTCGTAGCAGCGTTTCGGTGCAATGATAATCCGGCACGGCCAGCTCTTTTTCCCCTGACGCAGGGACAGCGTGTGATAGCCATAGGCCAGCGAGGAAGGCAGCGTGAGGGCTTTTCCGGCATTGATCTCGCCCTGATAGTCACGGCCTTTTTCGCTGGTCAGCTGCCACTGGTAGCTGCCCTTGCCGCCGATTTCCAGCGTCATTGTCCGCTTGCGCAGGAAAACCTTGCACGGCGGGATTGGGCCGGGTTTACTGCGGTTGGTTGACATCGCTGCCAGCAGGCGCTGCCGAATGTCGGGGGAAATCTCTTCCTGCTCGCCTTTGGCGTTGATGTATTGGGCGGCGATACCTGCCGCTGCTGCTGCCTGCTCAAATTTCTTTTTATCCATTGCTGCTCCCTGTACGTTTGGCCTGCCAGATGCGCTGCTGATAGTCATGAATAGAACGGTCGGAGCTGAACATGCCGCAACGCGCGGTATTGAGGATGGTCATCCTTGTCCAGGCTTCCTGGTCAAGATAGTGCTGTTCGGCGCGCTTTTGCGCTTCGCAATAGCTGGCGAAGTCGGCCAGCGCCAGCCAGTAATCACCGCCCTCGCCCAGGCTGTTAAGCAGCGGCGCAAAGGCTTGTTTATCGCCATTGCTGAAGAAGCCGTTCTCCAGCTCTTTCAGAATGGCGTTGAGATGCTTATCTTTTTTACGCAGCTTCAGTGGCGCGTAGCCTTTTTTCCGCAGCGCTTTCACTTCGTCTACCGTGTGGCCGAAAATAAAGATGTTCTCTTCGCCTACCTGCTCTGCAATCTCCACGTTGGCGCCGTCCAGCGTGCCGACGGTCAGTGCGCCGTTCAGCGCCAGCTTCATATTGCCGGTGCCGGAAGCCTCATAGCCCGCCGTGGAAATCTGCTCCGAAATATCCGCGGCCGGGATCATCAGTTCCGCAGCGGTAATGCGATAGTCCGGGATAAACACAACCTTCATTTTGTCGCCGATAAGCGGATCGTTATTGATTTTCTCCGCCACTTTGTTGATGGCATAAATGATATTTTTTGCCAGGTAATAACCCGGCGCGGCTTTAGCACCGAACAGAAAGACGCGCGGCACCCACGCCATATCGGGATCTTCACGCAGCCTTTTGTAGCAGGAGAGAATATGCAGCAGCCCAAGATGCTGACGCTTGTATTCGTGCAGCCGCTTGATTTGCACATCGAACAGCGCTTCGGGACTGACTTTGATCCCGGTCACGCGGTGAATATAGTCCGCCAGCCGCACCTTATTATCATATTTGATCTGGCGATAGCGCTGGCGGAAAGCCGCATCGTCGGCGAACGCTTCCAGCCCTTGTAACGCCTCCAGATGGTTGACCCACTCCACTTTCAGCGTGTCGTCGAGCAGCGTCGCCAGCTGTGGATTGCATTGCTTAAGCCAGCGGCGCGGCGTAATGCCGTTGGTGACGTTATGGAATTTGGTTGGCCAGAGCCGGTGGTATTCCGGGAACAGATCCTTAACCACCAGCGCCGAATGCAGCGCCGCCACGCCGTTCACCGCAAAACAGCTGACCACGCACAGGTTCGCCATGCGCAGCTGGTTGTCATGCAGCAGCGCCAGCTTTGCCCAAACCGCCTCGTCGCCCGGCCAGACTTTATCGACCTGCTTTTTAAAGCGCCTGTCGATCTCTTTGATAATCATAAAGTGGCGCGGCAGCAGCGCCCGCACCAGCCGCTGATCCCAACATTCCAGCGCTTCCGGCATCAGCGTGTGGTTGGTATAGGCGAAAGTTTTACTGACGATGGCCCAGGCGTCGTCCCACGCCAGCTGGTGCTCGTCCAGCAGCACGCGCAGCATCTCCGGAATGGCAATAGTGGGATGGGTATCGTTAAGCTGGATCACTTCGTAGTCAGGCAGTTCGGCAATATGGCGTCCGGCAAGATGATGGCGGCGCAGAATATCCGCCACCGAGCAGGCGCACTGAAAATATTGCTGCATCAGACGCAGGCGCTTGCCTTCCTGATGGTTGTCGTTGGGATAAAGCACCTTGGTCAGATTTGCCGCCTCGATGCCCTGCTGCTCCGCCTGAAGAAATTTGCCGTCGTTAAACAGCGTCAAATCGAAAGGATGCGCGTGGCTGGCCTGCCAGAGCCGCAGCGGCTGCGTTACGCCGTTGCGGTAGCCGACCACCGGCAGATCCCAGGCCTCGCCGCGCAGCATAAAAGCGGGCTGCCAGTCGACGCTGCCCTCGTTGTTTTTGGTGACTTTCCCGCCGAAACCGACGTTAACATCCAGCGCGCTATTGTGGCGAAACCACGGATAACGCTCGCGATGCCAGTCGTCCGGCGCCTCGATCTGGCGGCCATCGTCAAAGGACTGGCGAAACAGGCCGTACTGGTAGTTCAGCCCGTAGCCGGTGGCGGACTGCCCGACCGTCGCCATTGAATCCAGATAACAGGCGGCCAGCCGTCCCAGCCCGCCGTTGCCCAGAGCCGGATCGACCTCTTCCTCCAGCAGCTCGCTCAGGCTGCACTGGTGAGCGGCCAGCGCCGCTTTTACCTCGTCATACCATCCCAGGTTCAGCAGCGTGTTGCCGGTCAGCCTGCCAATCAGAAATTCCATGGAAATATAGTTTACGTGGCGCTGCTGCTTTGCCGGCTTTGCGGGCGCGGCAGCGGCCAACATCTCGGCCAGCGCGCCGCTGAGCGCCTGCCACCACTGGTGAGACGTCATTTCATCTGCTGAAGAAAGGCCGGTGCGCTGCCACTGGCGGGCCAACGCCGCCTCGAAACGAGCCTGATTAAATTTCTGCTGCGACATACCGCTTCCTTTTAAAAGAGTAAGAGGAACACTGGCGGAACACATACAGTTAAGACCTGAACAGTAAAAAATGCTCATGCAGGCTGATGATAAAATTAAAAAAGCCATCGACAGGGCGTCGATGGCTGGTTCGCTATCAGGCAGGGTTTAGCACAGTTCCAGATGAACCTCGTGCTGCTCGATGGTTTTCAACACGCCGGGCGGCGGCACTTCATCCGTAAAGAGATAGTCAATCAGGCTCATATTGCCCAGGTTGACCATCGCGTTACGGCCAAATTTTGAATGGTCGGCCACCAGCATCACGCAGCGCGAGTTTTCGATAATCGCCCGCTTGGTGCGCACCTCGTGATAGTCGAAGTCCAGCAGCGAGCCGTCCATATCAATACCGCTGATGCCCAGGATGCCGTAGTCCAGACGAAACTGAGAAATATAATCCAGCGTCGCCTCGCCCATGATGCCGCCGTCACGCGTGCGGACTTCGCCGCCCGCCACAATCAGGCTGAAGTCGGGCTTGCTCATCAGCAGCATCGCCACGTTAAGATTGTTGGTGACAATGCGCAGGTTGTTATGGTTCAGCAGCGCGTGCGCAACGGCTTCCGGCGTGGTGCCGATATCAATAAATAACGAAGCGCCGTCCGGGATCTGGCTGGCCACTCGCTGCGCGATGCGCGCTTTTTCCGCCGACCACATCATTTTACGATCCTGCCAGGCGGTATTTTCCGAACTGGAGGGCAGCGCCGCGCCGCCGTGATGACGCTGGATCTTATTCTGCTCCGCCAGCTCGTTCAGATCGCGACGGATGGTTTGCGGGCTGACGGTAAAGTGATCCACCAGCTCCTCGGTACTGACATAGCCCTGACGACGAACCAGATCGATAATGGCGTCGTGTCGTTGCGTCTGCTTCACAAAGCTCTCCTGTTGCCCGTTATTTTTTTCGGGTGTCTACAAAGGCCATTGCCAGGCCTGTCAGCAGCCCGGTAACGTGAGCGGCGTTGGCGATCGACAGGCCGAACCAGCCCATATAGCCAATCACCAGCCAGACGATGGAAAACGCCATCAGGCCGCGCTCAAGGAAGATACCGCTGGCGGGATCCCGCTCTCCGCGCAGCCAGGCGTAGCCCATCAGCGCGTAAACCACGCCGGAAAGGCCGCCAAACAGCACGCCGCTGAACTTCGCCTGCATCCAGCCGCTGAGCAGCGCGGAGATTAGCATAATCACAAACAGCTTACCGCTGCCCAGCCGTTTTTCTATGGCGCCGCCCAGATACCACCACCAGAGCAAATTAAAGAGGATATGCACCAGTGAAAAATGCAGCAGCGCGTGGCTGAACCAGCGCCACAGCTGAAAATGCTGATCGACATCCGGCCAGGAAAGCCAGCTCAGCACGGTGCCGTCGCCGACAATCTGCATCAGGATAAACACGATGATACAGGCCGCCATTACGATCAAAGTCAGCGGCCCGGCGCGTTCACGAAGGTTAGCCATCAGCGAGGAATGACTATAGGTAATGCCGCTATTGGTGGTGCCAGAGTGCCAGCTTGCCATCTGATAACGCGGATGATTCGGGTCGCGGATAAACTGATTAAGTTCGTTTTCGACCAGCTCCAGCTGGGCATCGTTATCCAGCCACAGCGTGTAGCGGCTGTCCTGCTCAATCCGCAGCGTGACGCCGCGCGTCGCCATATAATCCACAAAAGCCTGCGCCATGCGCTGGCTGGCAAAATCGGTAATGCGCATCATCGCCGGTAAAGTCCCTGTTGCTGAAAAATGGTTTCCTGTCTGCGGTTAGTCCGCGGCGGAATCAACCTGCTGTGGAAAAGCGGCGCGCCAGGCGTCGAAACCGCCATCAATACTGTAGGCCGCTTTGAAGCCCTGCGTCAGCAGATACTGCGCCGCGCCCTTGCTGCTGTTGCCGTGGTAGCACATCACCAGTACCGGCACAGAGAGATCGCTCTGCTGGATAAAGGTGCTGAGCGTGGTGTTAGTCAGGTGGAAAGCGCCGCTGGCGTGTCCGATAGCGTAGCTTTGCGGATCGCGGATATCGACCAGCAGGGCGTTGTCCTGGGTCAGCAAAGCCTGCGCCTGCTGCACGTTGATGCACTCAAATTGTTCCATGATCGATTCTCGAATAATGACAAGCGGCCACTATTGTATCGCGAACAAAGCCGACAATAACCCAACGAAATGCAGGGCTATACGGCTTTTTCGTGAACAATTCTGTTACCTGCATCACGCATAAATGTTTTTATTCGGTTAAGGCTGGCATCAGTGTCGCTTTGCGATTATTATAATGCTCGAAAACGAACATTTAAGAACTATTCCGAACATCGGAGGAGATGACGTGGAAACCAAAGACTTGATCGTAATCGGCGGCGGTATCAACGGCGCTGGCATTGCAGCAGATGCTGCAGGACGCGGCCTGTCTGTGCTGATGCTGGAAGCGCAAGATTTGGCCTGCGCTACCTCTTCCGCCAGCTCTAAACTGATCCACGGCGGCCTGCGCTACCTGGAACACTACGAATTCCGCCTGGTCAGCGAAGCGCTGGCCGAGCGTGAAGTGCTGCTGAAAATGGCGCCGCATATCGCTTTCCCGATGCGCTTCCGCCTGCCGCACCGCCCGCACCTGCGTCCGGCATGGATGATCCGCGTGGGTCTGTTTATGTACGATCATCTGGGCAAACGCACCAGCCTGCCGGGCAGCAAAGGGTTGCGTTTTGAATCAGACTCGGTGCTGAAGCCGGAAATTACGCGCGGTTTCGAATATTCCGACTGCTGGGTAGACGATGCGCGCCTGGTCGTGCTCAACGCACAGGAAGTGGAAAAGCGCGGCGGTGAAGTCCGTACCCGCACCCGCGTCACTCGCGCCTGGCGTGAGAACGACATGTGGACGGTAGAAGCGGAAGATATCGATACCGGCAAAACCCACACGTGGCAGGCTAAAGGCCTGGTCAACGCGGCTGGCCCCTGGGTGAAGCAGCTGTTTGACGACGGCCTCCAGCTGAAATCACCTTATGGTATTCGCCTGATCAAAGGCAGCCATATCGTGGTGCCGCGCGTGCATACGCAAAAGCAGGCTTATATCCTGCAAAACGAAGACAACCGTATCGTTTTTGTGATCCCGTGGATGGATGAGTTTTCCATCATCGGCACCACCGACGTGGAGTACAAAGGCGATCCGAAAAACGTGCATATCGACGAGAAAGAGACCGAGTATCTGCTGAAAGTGTTTAACAACCACTTTAAGAAGACGCTGAGCAAGGAAGATATCGTCTGGTCTTATTCCGGCGTGCGCCCGCTGTGCGATGACGAATCCGATTCGCCGCAGGCCATCACCCGCGACTACACGCTGGACGTGCGTGACGATAACGGTAAAGCGCCGCTGCTGTCGGTCTTCGGCGGCAAGCTGACCACCTACCGCAAGCTGGCTGAGCATGCGATGGAGAAGCTGTCGAAGTATTATCCGAAAGCCGGCCCGGCCTGGACGCGCAGCTGCGTGCTGCCCGGCGGCGATATCGCCGGCACGCGTGAGGATTACGCCGCCAGCCTGCGTCGCCGCTATCCGTTTATTACCGAAGCGATGGCTCGCCACTATGCCCGTACCTACGGCAGCAACACCGAGCTGTTCCTGAAACCGGCGAAAAGCCTGGACGATCTGGGCGAACGCTTTGGCCACCACTTCTACGAAGCGGAGCTGCGTTATCTGGTCGAGAAGGAATGGGTGCGCGAGCAGGACGATGCGCTGTGGCGCCGTACCAAAATGGGCATGTTCCTGAACGAGCAGGAGCGCGCACGCGTCGGTGAATGGCTGGCCCAGCATGGTAAAAAACCGGTTTTATCGCTGGCCTCATAAGGGCTGACGGCTAAAGCGGTAATACAGAGGGCGGAATTGATTTCCGCCCTTTTTGTCAGAGCGGCTGGTTTATTAACAATCGATAAAGCGCATCAGTGTGATTCTGGCGTGGACTGGCATAATAAAGGACGGCGATATCATCAGTATCGTGATCAAAAAAACACAGATAATCCCGTTTTGCATCGTAGTAGCGTTTAACTTTTATACCGCGATTAGCCATATCGGTATCGTAAGCCCATTCCAGCCTCTCATTGCTAATCTGTTCAAGGCTATTTAGCATCAAATTTTCAACAAATGCCTGGGCCGCTTCTTCGCTTTCAGCATAGGGCATACCCGCGCGTATTGACGCTTCGCGCTTATAAAATTTAATTTCCTGTAGCGACCTAACCGCAGTTTCGGCTAAGTAAACCTCCTTGTTCATAACAGCCTCGCGAATTATCCTTTTATTTCACGCAATTTTTTTAACGCCTCTTCCGGCGTCATCTTGCGTCCCTGAGTAATGTCATTTTTTCCGCGCATTAAAATTTTGCCTAAAGCATTAAGCTCACGCTCTTTAGCGATGGCGGCAAGCTCTGCTTCACGTTCGTCGGCGGGCTGAACGAAGAGTCCGGTCGCGCCATTTTGGGTAATATAGACACCACCTTTAAATTGCTGCGGATCGCCTAATTTCTCCCGTGCCACCTTTTCAGAAAGAGTAATTTTACTCGGCATGTTCGACATCCTTTGCTGATGGTAAAGTGAGCAAATTATATCGCAGCGGGCCGTGAAATGTACAAATTTAAACTCAGGTTGAAGGCTCAGAACGGACCTTTAGCGCTACAGGCGGATCGCCGTGGTCACCCCTCCTTCACCAGCAAGTTACGGATAATGCAATGGCAGCCAGCTCCTGAAATGAAGGTGCTCGTGGCGTTCTGTTTGAGGTATTTATTTGCCTGATACAAAAAATAAAATAGTGCCAAAGCGGGGAGAAACTTCTTCAGGCTGACTCTCGCTGCGCTGTATAAAAACACAGCACAGCGAGTCTTCAGGTAAAGCGTTTAATCACGGCAGAGCTTAGAGGCGGATCGGCTTAATGCCCCAAATCTCATCGGCATATTCCTGGATGGTGCGATCCGACGAGAAGTAGCCCATATTGGCGATATTCAGCAGCGTTTTGCGCGTCCATTCCTCCGGATGGCGGTACAGCTCGTCCACCTTGTCCTGGGTATCCACGTAGCTGCGATAGTCCGCCAGCAGCTGATAGTGGTCGCCCAGATTCACCAGCGAATCATAAATATTACGATAGCGGCCAGGCTCCTGTGGGCTGAAGGTGCCGGTAGCGATCTGCGTCAGCGCCTGATGCAGCTCGGCGTCCTGTTCGTAGTATTTACGCGCGTTATAGCCCTGGGCGCGCAGCTCCTCGACCTGCGGCGTGGTGTTGCCGAAGATAAAGATATTCTCTTCGCCGACGTGCTCCAGCATCTCGACGTTGGCGCCGTCCAGCGTCCCGATGGTCAGCGCGCCGTTCAGGGCAAATTTCATATTGCTGGTGCCGGACGCTTCCGTGCCCGCCAGAGAAATCTGCTCGGAAAGGTCGGCCGCCGGGATAATGACCTGGGCCAGGCTGACGCTGTAGTTGGGGATAAACACGACCTTCAGCTTATTTTTCACCTGCGGATCGTTGTTGATCACCTGCGCGACATCGTTGATCAAATGAATAATATGTTTTGCCATGTAGTAGGCCGACGCGGCCTTACCGGCAAAAATATTCACGCGCGGTACCCAGTCGGCATCCGGATCGGCCTTGATCCGGTTATAGCGGGTGATCACATGCAGCACGTTCAGTAGCTGACGTTTGTACTCATGGATACGCTTGATCTGCACGTCGAACAATGCGTGAGGATCGATAACGATATCCATTTTCTGGGCGATATGCGCCGCCAGCCGCTTTTTGTTGGTCAGCTTGGAATCGCTGATCCTTTTCAAAAAGCCAGGATAGTCGATATGCTGCTTCAGCTCGTCAAGCTGGCTTAAGTCGGTACGCCAGTTGCGGCCAATGGTGTCGTCCAATACTTCTGAAAGCGAAGGATTGGCCAGCGCCACCCAGCGACGCGGCGTCACGCCGTTGGTTTTATTGCAGAAGCGGCCAGGAAACAGCGCGGCAAAGTCGGCGAACAGCGACTGTACCATCAGGTTAGAGTGCAGTTCGGACACGCCGTTGACCTTGTGGCTGACCACGACCGCCAGCCAGGCCATCCGTACCTGACGACCGTTGTTCTCATCAATAATCGAGATGCGCGACTGCAGATCCCAGTCATCGGGATAGTAGTCCTGAATCGTTTTCAGGAAGTAGTCGTTGATATCGAAAATAATTTGCAGATGGCGCGGCAGGATCCTGCCGATCATATCTACCGGCCAGGTTTCCAGCGCTTCCTGCATCAGCGTATGGTTGGTGTAGGAGAAGACCTGACAGGTCACTTCAAACGCGTCGTCCCAGCTGAACTTATGCTCGTCGATCAGCAAGCGCATCAGCTCCGGGATAGCCAGCACCGGATGGGTATCATTCAGATGGATGGCAATCTTATCCGCCAGGTTATCGAACGTCTGATGCATCACCCAGTGCCGGTTAAGAATATCCTGCACCGTGGCCGACACCAGAAAATATTCCTGGCGTAAACGCAGCTCGCGCCCGGAGTAGGTCGAATCATCCGGGTAAAGCACGCGCGAGACGTTTTCCGAGTGGTTTTTATCTTCCACCGCCGCAAAGTAGTCGCCCTGATTAAATTTCCCCAGGTTGATTTCGTTACTCGCCTGCGCGCCCCACAGGCGCAGCGTGTTGGTGGCGTCGGTATCAAAGCCCGGAATGATCTGATCATAGGCCATCGCCAGCACTTCTTCCGTTTCCAGCCAGCGGGAACGGCTGCCCTCTACCTGAATACGTCCGCCGAAGCGGACTTTGTAGCGGGTATTAAAGCGCTGGAACTCCCACGGGTTGCCGTACTCCAGCCAGTAATCCGGCGATTCCGCCTGGCGACCGTCAACGATATTCTGTTTAAACATGCCGTAATCGTAGCGGATGCCGTAGCCGCGTCCGGGCAAGCCCAGCGTGGCGAGCGAGTCCAGGAAGCAGGCGGCCAGGCGGCCCAGACCGCCATTGCCCAGCCCCGGATCGCTCTCTTCGCCGATCAGATCTTCCAGATCGAAACCCATTTCTTCCAGCGCGGCGCGCGCGTCTTCGTAAATACCCATTGCCAGCAGCGCATTGGAAAGCGTGCGGCCTACCAGGAATTCCATCGACAGATAATAGACCTGACGCACATCCTGCGACAGCTGCGCCCGGTTAAAACGCAGCCAGCGTTCCACCATCCGATCCCGCACCGCCAGCAGCGTGGCGTTCAGCCATTCATGTTTGTTGGCAACGGAAGGATCCTTGCCGATAGTGAACATCAATTTATAGGCGATGGAGTGCTTCAGTGCCTCGACGCTGAGCGTTGGGGCGGTATAGATGAAAGGTGCGTTCATATCAATTTTCCTGGGTTCTTTACAGCAGACGTTGATAGAGATCGCGGTAGGCCACGGCGGCCACCTGCCAGCTAAAATCCATTGCCATTGCCTGACGCTGTACGTAACGCCACAGCGAAGGGCGCGACCAGAGCACAAAGGCGCGGCGAATGGCACGGAGCAACGACCAGGCATTGCTGTCTTCAAAGACGAAACCGCTGGCAATGCCGTCGGCCAGGTTCTCCAGCGAGCTGTCGTTGACCGTATCGGCCAGGCCGCCGGTACGCCGCACCAGCGGCAGCGTGCCGTACTTCAGGCCGTAAAGCTGCGTCAGCCCGCAAGGCTCAAAGCGACTCGGCACCATAATCACGTCGGCGCCGCCCATGATGCGGTGCGAAAAGGCTTCGTGGTAGCCAATCTGCACGCCAACCTGACCCGGATATTCCGCGGCCGCCGCCAGGAAGCCCTGTTGCAGCACCGCGTCGCCCGCGCCCAGCAGCACCAGCTGACCGCCCTGCTCCAGCAGCCCAGGCAGCGCCTCCAGCACCAGATCCAGCCCTTTCTGCTTCGTCAGGCGGCTGACCACGGCAAACACCGGGGCTTTTTCGTCAATTTTCAGCCCCATCGCAATTTGCAGCTGGCGCTTGTTCTCCTGCTTGGCGTCTAACACGTCGCGGTTATAACGCGTGGTCAGCAGCAGATCCTGCTCCGGATCCCAGATCAGCGGATCCACGCCGTTCAGGATGCCGGTCAGCCGCCCTTCCATCTGCCGCTGCTTCAGCAGATCTTCCATACCGTAACCAAATTCCGGCTGGGTGATCTCGCGCGCATAGGTCGGGCTGACCGCCGTAATATGATCGGCATAGAACAGACCAGCTTTGAGGTAGGAGATCTGTCCATAAAATTCCAGGCCGTGCATATTGAAGAAAGACCACGGCAGCTGGATTTCGTCCAGATGATGCGCGTAAAACAGCCCCTGATACGCCAGGTTGTGTACGGTGAACACGGATTTTGCCGGACGGCCTCTGGCGGCCAGATAGGCGCAGGTCAGACCGGCGTGCCAGTCGTGCGCGTGAACC
The DNA here is from genome assembly GCF_054057575.1 of Erwinia sp. TECH1. Taxonomy (NCBI): domain Bacteria; kingdom Pseudomonadati; phylum Pseudomonadota; class Gammaproteobacteria; order Enterobacterales; family Erwiniaceae; genus Erwinia; species Erwinia sp. TECH1. Next base: position 4,426,372 of record NZ_JBSRZK010000001.1, read on the forward strand.
ACTTCCGGTCGCCAGAAGGTGTCCAGTCCGCAGGCAATTTCGCAGCCCATCCAGCCCAGCAGCGCAAAACGGAGATAGTTATCCGTATAGGCAAACTGCGATTCATCGTGATACGGACTGCCGGGGCGATCGTACAGTCCCGGCGCGTCGATCAGATAGATGCCTACGCCGTCGTACTGTCCATAAAGCAGCTCGACATAGCCGGCAAAAGTATGCAGTCGGGCGACCACTTCAGTATCCGGTATCCCTTTTTTCAAGTCCGGAAACGCCGGGATCAATACGCGAGTATCAATCCCTTGTGCAATTTGCGCCGCCGGTAATGCTCCCACAACATCAGCAAGCCCGCCCGTTTTCAGCAGCGGGAAAATTTCTGAACAGACATGTAAAACCTGCATTATCGGCTCCTTTACCTTGTTCTGACGCGTTCCTCCGCATCAAATACCTGTGCTTTATTTTTGTACTTTATGCGGTTAACTGCGCCAGCCCAGCTTCGCCAGCATGGAACGCGTCACCAGCACAATGCCTTCTTCCGAGCGGTAAAAACGGCGCGCGTCATCATCCGGATTCTCACCGATTACCGTTCCTTCGGGCAGCACGCACGCACGATCTATAACGCAGCGGCGCAGGCGACAGGAGCGCCCCACTACCACATCCGGCGACAGCACAGAGGATTCGATATTGCAGAAAGAATTGATTCTTACGCGTGAAAACAAAACGGAATTCACTACCACCGAGCCGGAAATAATGCAGCCGCCCGATACCAGTGAATTCATCGTCATTCCATGACTGCCTGACCTGTCCTGCACGAATTTCGCCGGCGGCAGCGGCTCCATATGGGTACGGATAGGCCATTCACGGTCGTACATATCCAGCTCCGGCGTCACCGACGCCAGATCGAGATTGGCTTTCCAGTAAGCTTCCAGCGTGCCGACATCGCGCCAGTAAGGCGGCGCGTCTTTATCGCTTTGCACGCAGGACAGGCTGAAGGAGTGCGCCAGCGCTTCGCCGGTCGCTACGATCTTCGGCAGAATATCTTTGCCGAAGTCATGGTTCGATTCGGGAATTTTCAGATCGTCTTCCAGCAGCTGATAAAGATAGTCGGCGTTAAAGGTATAGATGCCCATGCTCGCCAGCGCCAGGGTATCGTTACCCGGCATCGACGGCGGATCGGCCGGTTTCTCCAGGAAATCGACGACTTTGTTCTGATCGTTGACCGCCATCACGCCGAAGGCGCTGGCCTCTTCAATCGGCACCGGCAGGCAGGCAATGGTGCATTTCGCGCCGTTCTCCACGTGGTCCAGCAGCATGCGCGAGTAGTCCATTTTGTAGATATGGTCGCCGGCCAGGATCACGATATATTTCGCTTCATAGCGCCGAATAATATCCAGATTCTGCGTCACGGCATCCGCCGTGCCCCGATACCAGTGCTCGGTAGTCTGGCGCTGCTGGGCAGGGAGCAGGTCGACGAACTCGTTCATCTCCTCGTTAAAAAGCGACCAGCCTCGCTGGATATGCTGCACCAGCGTGTGCGACTGGTACTGGGTGATCACCGCAATCCGTCGGATCCCGGAGTTCAGGCAGTTTGACAGGGCAAAATCGATAATGCGGAACTTGCCGCCGAAATGGACGGCAGGCTTGGCGCGGTTGGCGGTAAGGTCTTTCAGGCGCGTGCCGCGTCCGCCCGCCAGGATCAGGGCTACAGTTTGCGACGGCAATTGTCTTGCCAACATCAGAGGGTCGTTCTTATCTAAAGTGGCCATGCCTGACTCCTGTTATGGTTGTTCCTGGAACACGCACACACCGTGCGCGGCTCCATGCCAGACAGTTAACAGAATGGGGTTGTTTTCCCCGGCGAAGGGCGGAATGGCGTGCCAGCGCCCTGGTGGCAGCGTGATGTCGCACACTTCTTCGGTGGCGTTCATCACGATCAGCCAATGCTGCGACAGCCGGATCTGCATCCTGCGTTCGCCGTGGTGCCAGGCGTCGGCAGACAGCGGCTGACCGTCCGGCCCAAGCCATTCCACGTTGCCGTCGTCAATCTGCCACCAGCGATCGGCCTGAAGCGCAGGAATGCGTTTGCGCAGGTGGATCAGGGCAGCAGTAAAAGTAAACAGTCCGCTGTTGTTGTTTTCCCAGTCGAGCCAGGTCAGCTCGTTATCCTGACAGTAGGCGTTGTTGTTGCCGTGCTGAGTGTGGCCGTGTTCGTCGCCGGCCAGCAGCATCGGCGTGCCCTGCGAGAGCAGCAGCGTGGTCAATAAGCCGTGTACGCTGCGCAAACGGTGCTCGGCTACCAGCAGCGGCGCGTTCAGCCCTTCAACGCCGTGGTTATAGCTGTAGTTGCCGTTGTGGCCGTCGCGGTTATCTTCGCCGTTGGCCTCGTTGTGTTTTTCGTTAAAGCAGACCAGGTCGGTCAGGGTAAAGCCGTCGTGCGCGGTGATCAGGTTGATGCTGGCCGAAGGCAGCCGCCCTTGCTGGTTAAAGATATCGCTGGAGCCGGCGAAACGTTTGGCGAACTCAGCATTGCTGCTGTCGCCGTTCAGCCAGAAGCGCCGCATCGTGTCGCGGTACTGGTCATTCCATTCGGCAAACGGCGGCGGAAAGTTGCCGACCTGATAGCCGTCCGGGCCGATATCCCAGGGTTCCGCAATCAGCTTGCATTGAGAGAGCAGCGGATCTTCCTGCATCGCTTCAAAAATAGAGGCGTGCGGATGGTATTCCGGCGTGCGGCCCAGCACCGTCGCCAGGTCAAAGCGGAAGCCGTCGACGTGGCAAACCTCAACCCAGTACCGCAGGCACTCCAGCGTCCAGTCCAGCACGTTAGGATGGCTGATGTTGAGCGTGTTGCCGCAGCCGGTCCAGTTTTCATACTTGCCCTGCTCGTCCAGCCAGTAGAAGCTTTTGTTATCCACGCCGCGCTTCGACAGCATCGGCCCGGTTTCATCCAGCTCGGCCGTATGGTTAAACACTACGTCCAGCACCACTTCAATGCCTGCCGCATGCAGCGCTTTCACCGCCTGCTGGAATTCATCACGCGGATGCACGTCGTTCACGCCGGAAGCGTAGCGGGAATCCAGCGCATAAGGCGCCAGCGGGTTGTAGCCCCAATAGTTGGTCAACCCAAGCCGCAGCAGACGCGGCTCGTGCGCGAAGAAGGCTACCGGCAGCAGCTCCAGCGTGGTAATGCCCAGCCGCTTGAAGTAGTCGATCATCACCGGATGACCCAGCGCGGCATAGGTGCCCTGGATTTCTTTCGGGATACCGGGATGGCGTTTGGTCAGGCCGCGTACGTGAGCCTCGTAAATAACGGTGGAGCCCCACGGCACGCGCGGCGATTTGTCGTCTTCCCAGTCGAAATCTTCGGCCACGACCACGCTGCGCGGTGCAACTGCCGCGCTGTCTTTGGTATCCAAAACCTGTGGGCCGCACTGAAAACGAGGATCGTCAGTAACTTCACCGATCACTTCGCGCGCGCAGGGGTCAATCAGCAGCTTGTGTGGGTTGAAGCGATGCCCGGCTTCGGGCTGCCAGGGGCCGTGAACGCGGTAGCCATAAAGCTGGCCTGGTTTGGCGGCGGGCAGATAGCCGTGCCAGATATCGCCGGTGCGGGCGGGCAGCTCCATTCGCGTTTCAATGCCTCGCTCGTCAAACAGGCAAAGCTCTACCCGCTCGGCGTGTTGCGAAAACAGCGTAAAATTTACGCCCTTGCCGTCATAGGTCGCGCCTGTGGGCGTGGATTTACCGGGCTGCAATTGACTCATGAGGCCTCCCTGACCAGCCACACCGTAGCAAGCGGCGGCAAGGTCATACTGATTGAGTGTTCGCGGTTATGGCTCGGAATAGCCTCGCTGCTAATCGATCCCAGATTACCGACATTGCTGCCGTGATAATGCGCGGAATCGGTATTCAACACTTCCTGCCAGCTTCCCGCTTGCGTAACGCCGAAACGGTAGTCGTAGCGCGTAACAGGCGTAAAGTTGCTGACTACAATCAGTTCATTGCCTTCACGATCGCGGCGCACAAAAACAAACACCGAGTTATCAAAATCATCCACGACCAGCCACTCAAAGCCCATCTGGTCAAAATCAAGCTGATACAGCGGCGGATGCTCGCGGTAGGTATGGTTCAGGTCGCGCACCAGGCGCTGCACGCCGTTGTGCCAGTTGTCCTCGCCCTCCAGCAGATGCCAGTCCAGGCTGATATCGTGATTCCACTCTTTGCCCTGCGCGAACTCATTGCCCATAAACAGCAGCTTTTTGCCGGGGAAGCCGTACATCCAGCCGTAGTAGGCGCGCAGATTGGCGAACTTCTGCCAGACGTCGCCGGGCATCCGATCCAGGATAGAACGCTTGCCGTGCACCACTTCATCGTGCGACAGCGGTAGCACGAAATTTTCGGTGGAGTTGTAAAGCATTCCGAAGGTCAGATTGTTGTGGTGATGCTTGCGGTAGAGCGGATCTACCTGCATGTAGTCCAGGGTGTCGTGCATCCAGCCCAGGTTCCACTTGTACCAGAAGCCCAGGCCGCCCGTTTCGGACGGACGCGTGACGCCCGGAAAATCGGTGGACTCTTCCGCCACGGTCACGGTGCCGGGCGCGGCGTTGCCCAGCGTGCGGTTGGTGTAGCGCAGGAAAGCGATAGCTTCCAGGTTTTCCCGGCCGCCAAAATGGTTAGGGATCCATTCGCCTTCCGCCCGGCTGTAGTCGCGATAGATCATGGAGGCAACGGCATCCACGCGCAGGCCGTCGATGCCAAAACGTTCGATCCAGTAGAGCGCGTTGCCGGTCAGATAGTTGCTGACTTCACGACGGCCAAAGTTATAAATCAGCGTGTTCCAGTCCTGATGAAAGCCTTCGCGCGGGTCGCCGTGCTCATACAGCTCGGTGCCGTCAAATTTGGCGAGGCCGAAATCATCGGAAGGAAAATGTCCCGGCACCCAGTCCAGCAGCACGTTCAGGCCGGCCTGATGGGCAACGGCAATAAAGTTACGGAACTCGTCGCGCGTGCCGAAACGGCGCGTTGGCGCATACATGCCGGTAGGCTGATAGCCCCAGCTGCCGTCAAACGGATGCTCGTTGATCGGCATCAGTTCAAGATGGGTAAAGCCCATCTCTTTGGCATAAGGCACCAGCTGCTCGGCCAGCTCTTTGTAGCTCAGCCAGTAGTTGTTATCCGTATGGCGACGCCACGATCCGAGATGCACCTCATAAATAGAGATGGGCGCGTCAAAATCGTTGGCCCGCTGGCGCGCTTCCGACATGGTGGTTTTAGGCGGAATGCCGCAAATCATCGAGGCGCTGTCCGGCCGCATCTGCGCTTCAAAAGCATACGGGTCGGATTTCAGCCGCAGCTGCCCGTTTTTATCGATGATTTCATATTTATAAAGCTGCCCCTGCACGGCGCCGGGCACAAACAGCTCCCAGACGCCACTCTCCTGACGCAGTCGCATAGGATGGCGACGGCCATCCCAGAAGTTAAAATCGCCGACCACGGAGACACGACGGGCATTAGGTGCCCATACGGAAAAGCGGGTGCCGATAACGCCGTCAATCACGTCCGAGTGCGCGCCCATGCTCTCATAGGGACGTAAGTGGGTGCCTTCCGCCAGTAGCCAGCTGTCCAGCTCTTTCAGCAGCGGCCCAAAGCGATAGGCATCATCCACCAGGTTTTGCTGACCGTGCCAGGTGACGGCCAGCTGGTAGCGGAACATATTTTTGCGGCGTGGGATCACGCCTTCGAAAAATCCCCGTGAATCAATACATTCCAGCTGAGCACATTTCCGGCCGGTATTGGTTTCGATTACCCAAACTTCGGTGGCGTCCGGCAACAGGGCGCGCACCGTCAATCCCTTTGGGGTTTGATGCATGCCGAGTAGCGAAAAGGGGTCAGCATAATGACCGGAAATTAACGCATTAATTAACCGGCGATCCGTAAGCTCTGACATGACTGTACCTGTAATGTATGGCAGGCGATCCTTTTTCAGAAAAAAACGAATGCGCTGCTCTTCATTGAGCCAAAAGCACGCTGGCGGGTACGGCCTGACATCCTGTGCAAAAAACCGCCGCAGCGTGCGACAACTTCTGTTGAATACTCAAAACGTGATCGGACGTGGCAGACAGCGCCAAACATCCCGTAATCGGGCGATACAGCTAAGCATAGCCAGGGCGCCAGTAAAGCCAGGGTCGAATGAAGAAAAAATATTGCTTTCAGATCAAACTTTCACAGATTAGTAAGCGGCATGGAAAAGCAGGGAAGCCGGAGCGATAAAATTCCCCTCAGGGAACAAATGCAGTTAAGGCGCACGGTTAACCGCTTTCACCGATCGCGACATGTTGACCGTTGATGAATGTTTAAACAGCGCAACTGTTATCGTTAATGTTGGGAAAGATATGGAAATTAAAAATGGAAAAGTAACCTTCGCGGCACGACAGGCACGACCGCGTGCAGGTGAAAGCGCCCTGCCGTTCTGGCAGGGCGAGGCGGTCTTAATCCACCAGCAGTCGTAGCATCCGGCGCAGCGGCTCGGCGGCCCCCCACAGCAGCTGGTCGCCAACGGTAAAGGCAGAAAGATACTCCGGCCCCATATTCAGCTTGCGCAGACGGCCCACAGGCGTTTTCAGCGTGCCGGTCACCGCCGCTGGCGTCAGCTCGCGCAGGGTCAGCTCACGGTCATTTGGCACCACGGTAGCCCATTCGTTATGGGCAGCCAGCAGCTGTTCGATTTCCGCCAGCGGCACATCCTTTTTCAGCTTCAGCGTAAACGCCTGGCTGTGGCAGCGCAGCGCGCCAACGCGCACGCACAGGCCGTCGACCGGAATAGTGCGCGCCGGCTGCAGGATCTTGTTGGTTTCCGCCTGGCCTTTCCACTCTTCGCGGCTCTGGCCGTTTTCCAGCTGTTTGTCGATCCACGGGATCAGGCTACCCGCCAGCGGTACGCCGAAGTTATCGGTTGGCAGCACGCCGCTGCGGCTCATCTCGGTGACTTTGCGTTCGATATCCAGGATAGCGGAGGCCGGATTTTGCAGCTCTTTCGCCACGCCGTCGTGCAGCATTCCCATCTGTGCCAGCAGCTCACGCATATGCCGCGCGCCGCCGCCGGAAGCCGCCTGGTAGGTCGCCACTGACGCCCACTCCACCAGATCCTGGGCGAACAGGCCGCCCAGCGACATCAGCATCAGACTGACGGTACAGTTGCCGCCCGCAAAAGTTTTAATGCCTTTGTCCAGACCCTGACGAATAACGTGGTGGTTGACCGGATCCAGGATAATCAGCGCGTCGTCCTGCATACGCAGCGTGGAGGCCGCATCAATCCAGTACCCCTGCCAGCCTGCCGCACGCAGCTTTGGATAAATCTCGGTGGTGTAGTCGCCGCCCTGGCAGGTGATAATGATATCCAGCGCCTTCAGCGCGTCCAGGTCATACGCATTTTGCAGCAGGCCCGGAGACTGACCGCCAAACTGCGGCGCGGCCTGACCATGCTGAGACGTGGAGAAAAATACCGGGCGAATGACGTCAAAGTCGCGCTCTTCCGTCATCCGCTGCATCAGCACGGAACCGACCATGCCGCGCCAACCAATTAAGCCTACTGATTTCATATTGCACCTGTTTCAGGCTGGTTTGCCCGTCTGCGAGTAGCCTTGAGCCGCCCGCTGGCGAAAGGCAAACTGTCTGCGACAAAAACGCCTGACCTGTTAGAGTAAGTGATAAGAAAGAAATATGGCTATCACCTTACAAAATGCAGCAAAAGTGGCAAGTGAATTAATTCGATTAGCGCGGCTTTTTTAGCAGAGCTGCTTATAACGGAAGACCAGCCCCGGTGGAAAGAAGGAGAAACCCATGACAGAGATGATTTCGGTGACCATATTATTGCTGCTTATTATGGATCCGCTGGGCAATTTGCCGATTTTTATGTCGGTTTTAAAGCATCTGGAGCCGAAACGTCGTCGGACGGTGCTGATTAGGGAAATGCTGATCGCGCTGGCGATTATGCTGCTGTTCCTGTTTGCCGGTGAAAAAATTCTCGCGTTTCTGAACCTGCGAACGGAGACCGTCTCGATTTCCGGCGGCATTATCCTGTTTCTGATCGCTATCAAGATGATTTTCCCCTCGCACGAAAGCAACAGCAGTGGCCTGCCCGCAGGCGAAGAACCTTTTCTGGTGCCGTTGGCCATTCCGCTGGTGGCTGGCCCTTCGCTGCTGGCGACGCTAATGCTGCTGTCGCATCAGTATCCCAACAACATCGGCTACCTGGCGGGCTCGCTGCTGATCGCCTGGGGCGCTACGGTGGCGATCCTACTCTTTTCGGGGCTGTTTTTACGGCTGCTGGGCGAAAAAGGCGTTAACGCGCTGGAGCGTCTGATGGGCCTGATCCTGATTATGCTGGCCACCCAGATGTTCCTGGACGGGATCCGCGCTTATCTGAAGCTCTGATCGGAACACAACCACTGTATGAAATGTTTTGCCGCTTCTGTCGTGCGGCATTGCGCCTTTTCCTCCTGAACAGGGCATCAGTTATTCGGTAGTACAGTAACAAACGCTGTCTGTACTCTCTGAAGGTCTGTATAATTTTCAGGCGAATTTATTAACTGACAGCGGATAAGATAAGTCCAAAGGATTGGCAATGATGAAAATTACGGTACAGCCTTTTAAGCTGCCGATGCGTACCCGAAACGTCTGCTATATCGCTACGGTTGAAAAAAGAGCGGATAAGACAGAGGAATACATTATTGATATAGAACGCCTGCCCAGTCAGTTTCATGAAATTTTCGCAGGTGACTATTCTCCTCACACCCTTCAAAACGATTTTTATCTCTTCAATTTTTACACGTTAGAAGCAGTCATGACCGATTCCCCTCTATTTTCGCCGGGTAAAGAAATGAATTTTTCCTGGCTCGAGCTGAAAGAATTTATGTTAAAAGCAGTGGGCGGAGCAATCACGGATTTTGTTGCTAAATACGCGCCGCAGGCCGTGGTAGCTATTCCCGTCCGGCCCGGGCTTGGCAAGCTATATGACGAAGTACTGAGTGAAAATGAACAAAATTCAGGCTATCATTACGTCTCAAAATACAGGGAATGGGGGATCTATGTCATTGAAACCTGATTGTGAAACCGGGCGTTCAGCACACGGGTTAACTCGTGAAGAGGTAATGCGTATGGCTCGACAGCATAAAACCCAGCGAGCAATCGAACTTTCATCTGCCATTCGTGAAGCTGGCGGGATCGGAAATCTGGGTGCACCGTTGCCGGATGCGATGTTACGCCGCTCGGTTCAGAAGTAATTCAGAAGCCGTTGCCTGCATAACAATCAATCGCGACTGTCAAAGAGTGGCTGCTGACGGCAAGATTTTACTGTTTGGGATCGGTCTGGTCGTGGCGTCCGCAGAGCCAACGACGCCGGCTATTCTCGTGGGATGGTTGCCTTATTAGTTATTGCGCCCTACCTGCTGTTCCCCTTTCTGATTTTTCCTCCTTCAGCAAAAGAAAAAGGCGAGCGGCGCTAAGCCGCCCGCCGATCAATACATTAAGAAAGCAGCGCAAAGGCGATCATACCCACGATAGCGCCGGTAGTGCCGAGGATGGTTTCCATCATCGTCCAGGTCTTCAGCGTCTGCCCTTCGGTTGCGCCGGTAAAACGGCCGAACAGCCAGAAGCCCGCGTCGTTAACGTGGCTGAAAATGATCGAACCGCCCGCGATACAGATGGATAATGCCGCCATCTGCGCGCCGGAATAATGCAGCGGTTCAATTACCGGCATAATCAGTCCTACCGCCGTCAGACAGGCGACCGTTGCGGAGCCCTGAATGATGCGCACCGCGCCCGCCAGGATAAAGCAGGCCAGCGCCACCGGTAGGCCCGCGCCGGTCAGTGCATGCCCCAACGCCGGGCCAACGCCCGAATCCACCAGCACCTGCTTAAAGACGCCGCCCGCGCCAATTACCAGCAGAATGATACCCGCCGGCTGCAACGCGCTGCCGCAAATCTGCATCACCCGCTCTTTATCCATGCCCTGACGATACGCCAGGCCATAGATCGCCAGCAAACAGGCGAGCAGAATGGCGATAAACGGATGGCCAATAAACTCCAGCCACTCATAGAGCGAAGTGCCTTCGGTCGCAAAGCGCGCGCCGATGGTTTTCAGCCCAACCAGCACCAGCGGAAACAGGATCAGTGACAGGCTGAAGCCGAACGAGGGCAGCTTGCTCTCATCAAACTCAGGATGGTTGTCCTCTGTCGGCAGAGTAAATTCCACGTGTCGGCTGATAAAGTTGCCGAACAGCGGGCCGGCGATCAGCATGCTGGGGATCGCCGCGCAGACGCCGAGCAGGATCATCCAGCCGAAATCGACGTGCATCTGCGAAGCCAGCAGCATCGGCGCCGGGCCGGGCAGCAAAAACGCCGCCGCCGCCGCCACGCCAGCAAACAGCGGGATAACCAGCTTGACCAGGTTGTCGCCGGTGCGGCGCGCCACGGCGAAGGCGATGCTGATCAGCAGCACCACCGCCACCTCAAAGAACAGCGGCAGCGCGCAGATCAGCCCGGCGATGCCCATCGCGTAATGCGCGCGGCTTTCACCAAACGTTTTCAGCATCTTGATCGCTATTTGATCGACCGCGCCGGTTTCGTGCAGAATTTTACCGAACATCGCACCCAGCGCGACGACCACGGCCAGGAAGCCCAGCGTGCCGCCCATGCCTTTTTGCATGGTGGCGGCAATGTCATCCAGCGGCATTCCGGAGAAGATCCCGGCGCCGACAGAGACCAGCATCAGCGCCAGAAAGGCGTGCATCCGCGCTTTCATCACGAGGAACAGCAGCAGCAGGACAGAGCCTGCCGCGGTTAATACCAGTGTTGCAGTTGCCATGACACCCTACTTATTTATCGCACCTTCGATGGTGGCGATAGTGGTAGCCACAACTTCATCCAGCGTCTGGTTGATATCCACGACCAGCACGTCGCGCTCGTCGCTGCCCGGCTCCTCCAGCGTTTCAAACTGCGTGACCAGCATCTGCGGCTTGAAGAAGTGCCCTTTACGCGCGCGCAGACGGCCCTCAATGGTATCGAAATCGCCCTTCATATAGATGAACGACAGGTTGTCATTGCCCTCGCGCAGAATGTCGCGGTAGCTCTTTTTCAGCGAGGAACAAACGATCAGCGAAACCTGATTGGTACGCTGCATAGCAAACGCGGCGTCGTTAATCGCCTTCAGCCAGGGACGGCGGTCGTCGTCGTTCAGGGGATGACCGTCCGCCATCTTTTGAATATTGCTGCGAGGATGCAGGAAATCGCCATCCAGGAAGGCCGCTTTCAGATGATAAGCGACGGCATTGGCAACGGCCGATTTGCCGCTGCCGGATACGCCCATCAGCACAAATACATGATTGGACGGAAAAGAGTTGTTCATTGTTTTACTCCGGCGAAGATGTCAGGGACCTGCCCATTATTGTTAGCGTTATGTTGTTATCGGTAACATTGTCTGGACGCCCGTGAAGTATGGCAACAGCCAGAGCGGAAAAAGCTGGTAAATGTGAGATGGTTCAAAAAAATGACAGATTAGGAGTGGCTGCGGCACAAAGGGACAAAGAACCGGGCAGATCGGCTCTATGGGATCAAACAGAGCCGACGGGCTCGGCTCTGTGGAATCAAATACTGCCGCCTTCAGAAATCGTAAAGCCGACGTCGATCTGCTGCGATCCGGTTTGCTCGCCGCGAATGCGCGCCAGCAGGAGCGAGGCGGAAACCTGCCCCATTTTTTCACGCGGCGTCAGCACGGTGGCCAGCTCTGGCGTGACCACCTGGGTGATGTCGTGGCCGTGGAAGCCCGCGATAGCAATATCCTGCGGCACGCGCAGCCCCTGCCGCTGGCATTCAAACATGGCGCCTATCGCTAAATCATCGTTGGTGCAAAACAGACTGTCTGTATCAGGATAGCGCTGCTGCGCCGCCAGCATCAGCGTGCCGCCCATCGAAAAAGAAGAGGCTTCTTCCATCATGATGCTGCGCGGCTCCAGGTTCGCTTCGCGCATCGCCTGTTCATAACCCTGATGCTTCAGCAAAGTACGTTCGTCCAGCCTCGCCCCCAGATAAACCGTGCGGCGATGTCCCTTGCGCAGGATAGCGTGGGTCATCTGCCGCGCCGCCTCGACGTTATCAAACCCTACCGCCAGATCCAGGCAAGGCGAAACGCAGTCCATCATCTCCAGCACCGGGATCCCTGCGGTTTCGATCATCCGCAGGCTGGCTGGCGTGTGGGTGCGTTCGGTCAGGATCAGCCCGTCGATATTCCAGCCCAGCAGCGAGCGCATCTGTAGCTCTTCTTTTTCCGCGCTGTAGCCAAAATGGCCCAGCATGGTCTGATAACCTGCCGCATCGGTTACGGCTTCGATGCCGCGCAGCACGTCGGCGAAAACCTGGTTGGTAAGAGAAGGCAGCAGCACGCCGATCGCCCGGCTGGTGGCGTTAGATAAAATATCGGGCGCGCGGTTAGGGATATAGCCCAGTTCATCGAGCGCGGCGGCAATACGGCTTTGCAAGGCAACGGAAACCTGATCGGGATTGCGCAGATAGCGGCTGACGGTCATCTTGGTGATGCCCACACGATCGGCAACGTCCTGTAGCACCGGTCTTTTCTTCTTCATTATTTTCAGGGAGTCAGAGGGTGGATCGCTTGAGTGTAACAAAATTGGCGGGAAAACGGTGAAGGGCGCGGCAGGCCGCGCCCAAAGTGTGATCTTAAACCGGCGGCAGATCGAACAGCAGGATTTCGGCGTCGCTGGCGGCTTCCAGGCTCAGCGAAGCTTCATCCCAGATTGCGAAAGCGTCGCTGGTGCCCGCTTTTTCGCCGTTGACCGTGACATCGCCTTTCACCACCTGGATCCAGATACGACGGTTCGGCTCAACCTGTACGGTATCCTGCTCGCCCTGCTTCAGCACCCAGCGGGAAAGCGTCATATCCTGATAAACTTTCAGCGAGCCTTCACGCGCATCCGGCGACAGCACCAGCTGGCGGCCCTGAACATCCGCGAAACGACGCTGATCGTAACGTGGCGTGATGCCCGTTCTTTCCGGAATAATCCAGATCTGATACAGGTGCAGCGGCACGTCTTTGCTGGCGTTGTACTCAGAGTGACGCACGCCGGTGCCGGCGCTCATAATCTGGAACTCGCCCGCCGGGATCTGCTCCTTATTGCCCATGCTGTCTTCATGCTCAACGGTACCGGAAAGCACATACGTCAGGATTTCCATATCTTTATGGGGATGAGTGCCGAAGCCCTGGCCGCCATCAATAACATCTTCGTTAATCACTCGCAGCGCCGAGAAGCCCATAAAGTTGGCGTCGTAGTAGTTAGCGAAAGAAAACGTGTGCCAGCTGTCCAGCCAGCCGTGGTTAGCGTGACCGCGTTCTTGTGCTTTGCGTAAGTAAATCATGTTCAATCCTCCTCAACGTTTTCACATAGTCTGGACCTGTGCTGACCGGGAAGATAGCGGAGAAAATTGTCTCCTCTGTTCAAATTATTCGATGAAATTAACAGGCGTCTTTCAGACCGTTTGCGCAAGCAGATAAGAAGGGAGAAAACGGAGGTTGCCGCCGGGCAGGCAAAAAAAAAGCCAGCACCCGAGCTGGCTAAATAATATTGGAAGCAATGTGAGCAATGTCGTGCCTTCCCGACCGGTCCGTGAAGCCCAAATCGAAAACGCATGACAATAATAATCATTATCATTCGCACTTGTAAAGCCTCTGCGGCATTTTTTTCGCTTGCTTTTGCGCCAGAATCCCCTGAATTTAAGCAGGAAATAACCAAAAGGAGCGAGAGAATGAGTGAGATAGTGATAAGACACGCCGTCGTTGAAGACGCTGCCGCGCTGCATCGTATTGTCAGCCAGCCGGAAACCTACACCGACACGCTACAGCTTCCTCATCCCTCGCTTCAGCTTGTTCAGGAACGTCTACAGAAACTTCAGCCCGGCATGCAGCGGCTGGTCGCCTGCGTTGATGAACAGGTGGTCGGCAACTTATATCTGGAGGTTAATGGCCGCGCGCGTCGGCGGCATACCGCGACTTTTGGACTCTGCGTCGATTATCACTACCGTGGTCGCGGCGTGGCCTCCGCATTGATGCAGGAGATGGTCAGCCTGTGCGATAGCTGGCTGAGCGTCGAGCGCATTGAGCTAACGGTATTTGCCGACAACGACACGGCGGTAAGATTGTATCAGCGGTTTGGTTTTGAAACGGAAGGCGTGGCGCGGCGCTATGCCGTACGCAACGGCAAACAGGTGGATGCGCTCTATATGGCGCGTTTGCGCGCCGCTTAAAACACAGGGGCGATAAAATATCGCCCCCTCTCGTTAATAACCTGCCGTCAGATCGTCAACAGAGCGAGGATCGGAAGCGCCATACAGGGTGCCGTCCGGGCCGATCATAATGCTCTGCGTGCTGCCCATCGCAGGCAGTACCTTAACGTGCTGCCCTTTTGCCTCCAGCAGCTTCAGCGTATCCGGGCTGAAGCCTTTCTCCACGCGCAGCTGATCCGGCAACCACTGATGGTGAAAGCGCGGCGCGTTGGTCGCTTCCGCCACGTTCATACCGAAATCGATGCTGTTAACGACCATTTGCAGCACGGTTGTAATAATACGGCTGCCGCCCGGACTGCCCGTTACCAGCCAGGTTTTGCCGTCTTTGGCGACGATGGTCGGCGACATGGAAGAGAGCGGCCTTTTGTAAGGCTGCACCGCATTTGCCTCGCCGCCGACCAGACCATAAATATTCGGCGTGCCCGGCTTGGCGGAAAAATCGTCCATTTCGTTGTTGAGCAAAATGCCGCTCTTGCCCGCCACGATCCCGCTGCCAAAATAGGTGTTCAGCGTATAGGTCACCGCGACCGCATTACCCTGCTTATCGACCACGGAAAAATGCGTGGTCTGATTGCTCTCATAAGGCGCCAGCTTGCCGGGTTTAATCTCTGTCGAAGGCAGCGCTTTGTTCACGTCAATCTGCTGGGCCAGCGATTTCGCATAGGCTTTACTGGTCAGCGCCTGCCACGGCACTTTCACAAAATCAGGATCGCCCAGATACTCAGAACGATCGGCGTAGGCATGTTTTTCCGCTTCCGCCATCACCTGCATAGCGTCGGCGCTGCCAAAGCCCATTTTCGCCAGATCGAAGTTTTCCAGGATATTGAGGATTTCCACTATATGGATCCCGCCGGAAGAAGGCGGCGGCATAGAAAAGACTTCATAACCGCGATAGGTGCCGCTGATGGGCTTACGCTCGACCGCTTTATAATTGGCCAGATCCGCTTTGCCGATCAGGCCGCCGTTCGCCGCCATTTCCGCGGCGATTTCCGAGGCGATCTCCCCTTTATAGAAAGCGTCCGGGCCTTGCGTCGCAATCAGCCGCAGGCTACGGGCAAGATTATGCTGCACCAGCTTTTCGCCGCGCGCGTAGGGCTGGCCGTCTGCTTTATAAAAAACGGCTTTACTGTTGGGGTGCGTAATCAGCACTTCTTTGCCGTACACTTTCAAATCATCAGCCAGCGCTTCGTTAACCACGATGCCTTTTTCCGCCAGCCTGATGGCCGGTGCGATCAGCTGCGCCAGCGGCAACGTGCCGTACTCTTTATTCGCCAGCGCGAAACCGGCCACGGTGCCCGGCACGCCGGAAGCCAGATGGGAGGTCAGCGACTTTTTACCGTCGGCGTTGCCCTGGGCGTCTAAAAACATATCGCGACTGGCTTTAATCGGTGCCATTTCACGAAAATCGATGGCGGTAGCATGGCCGGAAGCGGTGCGGATTAGCATAAAACCGCCGCCGCCAAGGTTACCGGCCTGCGGATGCGTGACGGCCAGCGCATAGCCGACGGCGATGGCGGCATCTACCGCATTGCCGCCGCGTTTCAGCACGTCCACGCCTGCCTGGGTGGCGAGCGCATCTACCGAGGCGACCATGCCGTGCTGCTCTTTTACCGGATGGAAAGTATCGGCGTCCACGCCGTACGAGATTGGCGGCGCGGTGGGCGCTGCCGTCGCGCCCTGCCAGAAAATCAGTCCTGCTATCAGCGATGCTGCCAGCGTCACTCTGCCCTGCCCCATATTCACCTCTTATTAGAATTATTTACGTTTGTTTACCGTCTCTAACTATGCACAAAACAAGCGAAAAGGCGAGAAAACCTACAAATTCAGACTGGCCCTCAGGCCAGAACAGCGCGGCTGACATACACTGGATAGACAGCTTAGGGAGGTATTCGATGAAATGGTTACTCGTGTGTGCCGCGCTGCTGCCGTTAAGCGGCATGGCCAATATGCTAAATAATAATCAGCCTAACCAGCCGGGCTATAACCCCAGTTCGCAGCGGATGCAGCAGCAGATGCAGACGCAGCAGGTTCAGCAACAGCGGAAACTGCAGCAGGATCAGCAGCAGCAAAGCCAGCAGCTACAGCGAAAGGTGCAGGATCAGCGTAACAGCGCTTCCCAGCGCGTGTTGCAGACGCAGCCCGGCAGCACTACTCAGCCGTCGGTTCAGCAGAATACAAATTAAGGTCAGGCCAACAGCCGGATTGCCCCAGTTGGACGATCCGGCGATATCAATCACCGCCCGGTAGCATTACTCAGCCGTTGGTGCAGCAGAATAGGGATTAAGATGGGACTGTAGCCGAATCGCGTCGGTTCGACGATTCGGTGCTATCAATCGCAGCCCGGCAGCACCACTCAGCCAGAATACACATTAAGGTCAGGCCAGCAGCCGGCGCGCGTTCAGTAAGGCGCTAGCTGTATCAGCGTCTTCAAGTGAAATCTGCGCCTATCAGGTCAATGCGGTCGGTACAGATGGCGTCAACGCCCCAGTCCAGCAGCTCTTTTGCCCTTTCGGGTTGATTAACCGTATAAACCAGAATCCGCAGCTCCGCCGCTTTGAGTGCCGCCACTCTCTCCCGATCCAGCACCTTATGATTGAAATGTACCGAGACGCAATCCAGCCGCTGCGTCAGCTGCTGCCAGTCGTCATGCCATTCGTGCAGCAGCAACCCGCGCGGCAGCTCCGGCGCGGCCTGCATGGCGGCTTCCAGCGCTTCAAAAGAGAACGAGGAGAGCAGCGGCGCGGTCTGCCGATGCCACAGCTCGCGCGCGGCCAGCGCCACCACGCGTCCGGTTTCCGCTTCCAGACCGGTTGTGGGCTTGATTTCAATATTTGCCATCATGCCGTAAGAAGCGCAGCGCTGCGCCACCTGAGACAGCAGCGGCAGACGCTCGCCGGTGAAATCTTTGCCAAACCAGCCGCCCGCATCCAGCTGGATCAGCTTTTCCCATGGCAGCTGTCCGGCGATGCCCCAGCCGTTGCTGGTTCTGTCGAGCGTGTCGTCATGCAGCAAAAAAATTTCGCCGTCCAGCGAGAGCTTGACGTCGAACTCAATCATCTTGTGCCCCAGCCGCGCGCCGGTATCAATACCGGCGAGGGTGTTTTCCGGGGCCAGCTTGCCGCCGCCGCGATGCGCGACGATGGTCGGGTAAGGCCAGGCTTTAGCAGTCATTCGAGCCGTTGTCCGTTGTCAGTATCAAAGAAGTGTAGCGAATCAGCCGGCAGCTGTAGCCACAGCAGGCTGCCGATGGCCGGGCGCTCGATGTGCGGCAGCCGCACCACCATATTGTGGCCGCCCCAGCGCCCGTGCGCCAGGTTGTCCGCGCCCAGCATTTCCAGCGTATCCACCGTCAGCGCCAGCCCGCTTTGCCGATCGGCCAGTTTAATATGCTCTGGGCGGATCCCCAACGTCAATCGGCGTCCGGCCCACTGCGGCCTGGCCTGAGGCAGCGTCACGGCGCTGTCGCCCAGCAGCAGCCGCGTGCCGGTCGGATCGATCTCGCCTTCCAGCAGGTTCATCGCAGGCGCGCCAATAAAGCTGGCAACGAAGCGCGTGGCCGGACGCTCATAAATCTCTACCGGCGTGCCCAGCTGCTCCAGCACGCCTTTGTTCATCACCATCACCCGCTGCGCCAGCGTCATCGCCTCCACCTGATCGTGCGTCACGTACAGGCTGGTAGTCTGCAGGCGACGATGCAGCTGCTGTAGCTCCAGCCGCATCTGCACCCGCAGCCGCGCGTCCAGATTCGATAACGGCTCATCAAACAGGAAAACCGCCGGTTCGCGAACGATAGCGCGACCCATCGCCACCCGCTGCCGCTGACCGCCGGAAAGCTCGCGCGGACGACGGTGCAGCAGCGCTTCCAGCTCCAGGCTTTTCGCCGTTTCCAGCACGCGCTGGCGGATATGCGCTTTGCCCATGCCGCGAATTTTCAGCCCCCATGCCATGTTTTCTTCCACGCTCATATGGGGATAAAGCGCATAGTTCTGGAAAACCATCGCGATGCCGCGATCTTTCGGCTCCCGCTCGGTGACGCGTTCGCTGTCGATATAGATATCGCCGCTGCTGACCCTTTCCAGCCCGGCGACCATGCGCAACAGCGTCGATTTACCGCAGCCGGAAGGGCCAACCATCACCATAAACTCACCGTCGCGAATATCGACGTCAAGCGGCTGAATAATCTGGTTTTTACCGTCGTACGTTTTGGTAACGGCCTGAAATTTTACCCCTGCCATGCTATTTCTCGCTCTCTACCAGCCCGCGAACGAAAGCGCGCTGCATCACTAAAACAATCACTACCGGCGGGATCATGGTCAGCAGCATTGCGGCCATCACCAGATTCCACTGCGTGGGCGTGCCGTCGCCGGTGCCGATCATGCTGCGAATGCCCGCCACGGCGGTGCCCAAATCAACATCATTAATAATCAGCAGCGGCCAGAGATACTGGTTCCAGCCATAGATAAAGGTGATAACAAACAGCGCGGCCAGATTGGTTTTCGACAGCGGCAGCACAATGTCCCAAAAGAAGCGCATTGGCCCGGCGCCGTCGATGCGCGCCGCTTCGACCAGCTCGTCAGGCAGCGTCATAAAAAACTGGCGAAACAGGAAGGTGGCGGTGGCGGAGGCCATCAGCGGCAGCGTCAGCCCGCTATAGCTATCCAGCATCTTCAGGTCTGCAATCACTTCTACCGTCGGGAAAATGCGCACCTCGACCGGCAGCATCAGCGTGATAAAAATCATCCAGAAAAACAGGCCGCGCAGCGGAAAGCGAAACCAGACCAGCGCAAAAGCGGAGAGGATAGAAACCGAAATCTTCCCTGTGGTTATCGCCAGCGCCATCAGCGTGCTGTTAAACAGCATCCTGCCGAAAGGCGCGCTGTTCTGTCCCACGCCGTGCTGCCAGATAAAGCTCACGTTGTGCCACAGCGAACGGCCGGGGATCAGCGACATCGGTACCCGGAACACCTCGCTGTCGTTCAGCGTAGCGGCCACAAAAGCGACATAGAGCGGAAACAGCACGGTAAGCGCGCCCAGACCCAGCATGATCTGACTGAAAAGGGCCAGCCCGCGTCGATTTTCAATCATTGGTAGCGCACCTTTTTCTCAACAAAACGGAACTGGATCACCGTCAGCCCGATGACCAACACCATCAGCACCACCGACTGTGCGGAAGAAGAAGAGAGATCCAGACCGGCAAAGCCTTCGCGATAGATTTTGTAGATAAGCGTGGTGGTGGACTGCACCGGCCCGCCGCCCGTGGCGGCATCGATCACCGGGAAAGTGTCAAAGAAGGCGTATACCAGATTGACCACCACCAGAAAGAAGCCCACCGGCGTAATCAGCGGCAGCGAGAGGTAAAAAAAACGGCGTATCGGGCCTGCGCCGTCGATAGCCGCCGCTTCGATCAGCGATTTGGGAATGGACTGAAGCGCCGCAAAAAAGAACAGGAAGTTATAGCTCATTTGCTGCCAGACGGAAGCCAGCACGACCAGCGTCATCGCCTGGCCGCTGTTTTGCGCATGGTTCCAGCTATAGCCCAGCTGCGCCAGAAAATGCGTAATCAGGCCCTGCCCCGGACTGAACAGGAACATCCACAGCACCGCCGCTACCGCAGGCGCTACTGCATAAGGCAGCAGAAACAGCGTCTGGTAAAAGCGCTTCAGGCGCAGGACATGATCGGTCAGCGCGGCAAAAAACAGCGAAACGATCAGGCCGATGACCGTAACCAGGCCGCTAAAAATCAGCGTGGTTTTAAAGGAATCGAGATAGTACTCATCGTCCAGCAGCCTGGTGAAATTTTCCATGCCGACAAACGTGCTGGAAAGACCAAAAGGATCGACGCGCTGCACCGAATACCATAAGGCTTCACCAGCGGGCCACAGGAAAAAAATCAGCGTAATCAACAGCTGCGGCAACATTAATAAATAAGGCAGCCAGCGTGAACGAAAAACAGGGCGTGAAGAGGACATATAAAGCTCGATAACGGTGCGGCGCGAGGGTTTTAGCGAGGCGCTGCCGTACGCTGTATAGCACGGCAGCGCTACAGATTATGGCTTAACGGTTTGCTCAAAGCGCCTGAGCAGGAGATTGCCACGCTTCACTGCGTTATCCAGCGCGGCCTGCGGCGTTTTTTTGCCGGTCCAGACGCCTTCCAGCTCCTCATCCACGATAGTGCGGATCTGCGGCATATTGCCCAGCCGCATCCCTTTAGTGAACGGCAGCGGCGGCTTGTTCAGCATCTGACGCGTAGCGATATCGGCGCCCGGATTTTTCTCGTAGAAGCCCTGCTGACGGGTCAGCTCGTAGGCCGCCGTGGTGATCGGCAGATAGCCTGTTTTCTGGTGCCATTCGGCGGCGATTTCCGGCTGTGTCAGGAACTGCATAAACGATGCCACGCCTTTATAGGTCGCTTCATCTTTCCCTTTCATTACCCACAGGCTGGCGCCACCGATAATGGCGTTTTGTGGGGCGTTCGGCACCGTCTCGTCGTACGGCATCATGCCGACACCATAGTTAAATTTGGCATAGTGACGGATATCGGCCAGCGAGCCGGAGGATGCCGTGGTGATACCGCAGTCGCCGTTATAGAACTTGGCGGTGGATTCGTCTTTACGGCCAAAATAGGTAAAGTCGCCTTTTTTATTCATCTCTGCGAGCTGCTGAATATGGCGTACCTGGGTCGACTTATTAAATTCCAGCTCTGCATCGGTGCCGTCAAAGCCATTGTTTTTTGTAGCGACCGGCAGGCCGTGCCAGGCGCTGAAGTTCTCGATCTGGATCCAGCCCTGCCAGCCGCTGGCATAGCCGCAGCTCATGCCTGCTTTACGCAGCGCTTCGGCATCTTTAGCCAGCGCCTGCCAGGTTTTCGGCGGCTGCTCCGGATCCAGACCCGCTTTTTTAAAAGCGTCCTTGTTGTAATAAAGCACCGGCGTAGAACTGTTGAAAGGCTGGGAGATCAGATGGCCGGTTTTGGCATCGCTGTAATAGCCCGCTACCGTCGGCACAAACTGTTTTTCATCGAAGGCAATACCCGCGTTTTTAAAAACCTCGTACACCGGCACAATTGCCCGTGAAGCCATCATCGTGGCGGTGCCGACTTCATAAACCTGAAGAATGGCAGGTGCGCGGTCAGAACGCACGGCGGCGATCCCCGCAGCCAGGCTTTGCTCGTAGTTACCTTTATAGGTAGGCACTATTTTGTAATCAGGGTGCGATTGGTTAAAGCGCTGCGCCAGCGAATTGACCTCTACGCCCAGCTCGCCCTCCATCGAGTGCCAGAAAGGGATCTCGGTGACAGCCAGCGCCTGTGCGCTAAAGGCCAGCCCCAGTGCAATACATATGGTATGTCGGAAGAACAATGGCATGTCGGTTTCCTGTACCCGGTGTTGTTACGCGCAAAGCCGCGCCCTGTAACGCTTCGGCAGGTAAAATGACATGCAAAAATGACGGAAAGATAACAATGGCATGACAGCCGGATGACGGGCTGGTGACGGAGAGAAGACGGAGGTAGCGACGATAACGGCGATAACGGCGATAACGGCGATAACGGCGATAACGGCGATAACGGCGATAACAGGTTATCGTTACAAATACAGCTAAGCACAGCATGAAATTCTTCTGCGCGGTTTGATTGAGGAAGTATCAAATATTCATCTCGCCTTCCTCGCTAAAAATTTTGTTAAAACCCTCACGACCATTTTTTTTGTAAATGGTTAAAACCCATTTACTCAGGTCTGACTGATTGTTTAATCTTGTCTCTGGGCGATATATTTCATACTTATAGTTTCCTCGATAAAAATTATATCCTCTTAGATTACGCCCGAATCCTGTTGTAATATTCTCCCCAAAGACGCTATACTTTTCCTTTTTCCCCTTATCAACTATTTCAGCTTTAACTTTTTTGCAATCAGTCAAAACCTGGCAGTCACTATCGTTGATATATATATTATAAGCACCTCCGATAAAGTTCACCTGTTCAAACTCAACCTGCGCGTTTACAGTGCAAGGAAAGGTATAAAACAGTGCCAACAGAATTATAAAAATCAACTTTATTTTCATTTTCTATTTTCCAATAAATATTTTATCCTTTGCCGATTTTCATCATCTTTTTTTAGTCGGGAGTGCGTTTTTATCAGCCTGACAACATCATTCTTGTCATTATTTGAAAAAAATCTGACCATGTCAGTACGAAGCACGCCCTGGTACTTCATATCAATAAAAACATCTTTAATTCTTTGGTCTAAATCCAATCATGAGATCGAGGCAGGCTTGCGGTACTTATTATAAAATCTTTTTGCATCAATGATATATTCATCATAGACTGCTTCAAACAGCATCAGCTGCTGTAATTCGGTTATCTCACCAATTTAATTTTTATGCTGTCTGACAAATTTTTCAGCCTCACAAAATTTAAGCCGGCTACCTGTAGAAATTTTTTCTGCTTTTTTCGCCTCTACCCCGGCCTTTATCAGATAACCACAGGATTCGGCTTTGGTTCTGCTGCCCATATCGAATCCGCGTCCAATCGTCACGCCCGACGCATCCCCCTGACAAGCTGAGGCATTGCCAGGCCAGTGAATAATCCAGGAATAATAACGACTTCCTCTGAAAGCCTTCCGCACGAAAAGTAAGTAGCCCCTCCTTTGGTCCGACATAGCCTCTCCTTATGCTTATTCGTCATTCAAATCTGAACAAAAATCATACGCCTGCTTCGTGCATATCCGCAATAAATTTTCGATCAGTTCAGTATTAAGAGTCGTTAGTTATATTCATCACCATTCCAGAAAAATGATTGATATCACTTGGGTTTTAAGGATTTTACCAGATTTAATATAAGAAATTTGCGTTGTTTGTTATCCATAAATTGCCTGCCTTTGTAGTTAATAAGAGAATAGAAAAGCAGGGTATTACACAAATCTAATTACACCCTATAATAATTATCGACCAATCGTATTCGACAATTTTTCGTGATGAACCTGACCGTTCACAAACATCCCTGAAATGAAACCTGTGATTTATTGAAAGTCATATTTTTTATAAAAATTTATGCGTTGTTCATAAAATCTTATCATGCACTGACTATAAATCGTATGCCATGCTGGCGAATCTATTATAACCTGATCGGCCCAGGCCTGACATTCACTTTGCATATATTTATCAAAATAGCCTTTAGCTTTTTTGGTTTTCTGAAGAAACCCATTGTAATTCAAAAAATTACTTTTATTTTTTATTATTTCATTAATAAACGTTTGGTAAGTGCGATTGTAATCCGCATTACGCTTTAACTCCAGCGCCGTAAAACAGCCCGCTATAGCGCTA
Source organism: Erwinia sp. TECH1 (assembly GCF_054057575.1). Taxonomy (NCBI): domain Bacteria; kingdom Pseudomonadati; phylum Pseudomonadota; class Gammaproteobacteria; order Enterobacterales; family Erwiniaceae; genus Erwinia; species Erwinia sp. TECH1. The sequence goes on from NZ_JBSRZK010000001.1 coordinate 4,450,036, forward strand.
ACAGGGCCTTCATTAAGGCAGAATGCTATGGTACTCTCTTCTACTGTAGACGCCTGAGAAAATAGGGGCAGTGGCACAATACTCATCATAATAACAATCATCAATTTTATTTTTTTATAAAGCATTTCTTAACGTCTCCCTTCTTCTTATATATCTGTCCTTGCCATATAAATCCCCAATCGATTCAATTAATTTTAAAGCACTGCCAATATCGTTACGCTTAAAAGAGGATACATAACCAATTGTCATTGCCCCCTGATAGCGCATATCAATAAATACCTCTTTTAAAACCGGATGTAGCTCCCGCCAGGCTACCGCATTAGCGCCCTTATATTTATTATAAAAACGCTTAGCTTTATTAGTATATTCAGGGTAAACAGCTTCAAACAGCATCAGCTGCTGTAATTCGGTTATCTCACCAATTTCATTTTTATGCTGTCTGACAAATTTTTCAGCCTCACAAAATTTAAGCCGGCTACCTGTAGAAATTTTTTCTGCTTTTTTCGCCTCTACCCCGGCCTTTATCAGATAACTATAGGATTCGGCTTTGGTTCTGCTGCCCATATCGAATCCGCGTCCAATCGTCACGCCCGACGCATCCCCCTGACAAGCTGAGGCATTGCCAGGCCAGTGAATAACTCTGGAATAATAACGACTTCCTCTGAAATTATTGCCTTCCGCACGAAAAGTAAGTAGCCCTTCCTTTGGTTCCGACATAGCCTCTCCTTGTGCTTGTTTTCCATTCACTACTGCACAAAAATCATACTCCTACTACGTAGCTATCTGCAATATTTTAAGGCGGCATTTTCTAAGGTTACGCAGCGTTGGCTTGAAAAATAAATACAGAAAACTTCAGAAAGAGAATAAGCGGGAGAACATTTTAATAACGTGGAAAATAAGCAGACTATTAATTAAAAAGTACCGGAAATAATAAAGGGGCCGGTAAACCAGCCCCGTAATCTCAGCCGCCCAGATAGGCGCTGCGTACCGCTTCGTTAGCCAATAGCGCCTCGCCGCTGTCGCTCAGCACCACGTGGCCGTTCTCCAGCACGTAACCGCGATCGGCCAGTTTCAGCGCCTGATTGGCGTTTTGTTCCACCAGGAAGATGGTCATTCCCTCCTGACGTAGCTGCTCGATGGTGTCGAAGATCTGCTGAATAATGATCGGCGCCAGCCCCAGCGACGGCTCGTCCAGCAGCAGCAGGCGCGGCTGGCTCATCAGCGCGCGGCCAATCGCCAGCATCTGCTGTTCGCCACCGGACATGGTGCCCGCACGCTGCACGCGGCGTTCATAAAGTCGCGGAAAAAGCTCGTAGACGCGCCTGATACGTGACTGATACTGCTGACGATCGGCAAAAAAACCACCCATCGCCAGGTTCTCATCTACCGTCATGCGGGAAAAGACCCGGCGGCCTTCCGGCACGATGGCTATCGCCTCGCGCATAATGCGCGCCGTTTGCCAGTCGGTAATATCCTTGCCGTCAAAAACCACCCGTCCCTGAGTCGCACGCGGTTCTCCGCAGAGCGTACCCAGAATGGTGGTTTTCCCCGCGCCGTTAGCCCCAATCAACGTAACGATTTCGCCCTGATTGATATGCAGACTGACGCTGTGCAATGCCTGGATTTTTCCATAGTGCGCGCTGACGTTTTCCAGAGAAAGCATAGCCATTTTATGCTTCTCCCAGATAAGCGCGGATCACGTCCGGGTTGTTGCGGATCTCTTCCGGCGTGCCGTTTGCCAGCGGCGTGCCCTGATTGACCACATAGATGCGATCGGAAATGCCCATGACCAGTTTCATATCGTGTTCAATCAACAGTACCGACACCTTGTGTTCGTTGCGCAGCTCGGCGATCAGCTCGTCCAGCTCCAGCGTCTCTTTGGGGTTCAGGCCCGCCGCCGGTTCATCCAGCATCAGGATTTGCGGGCGCGTAACCATACAGCGGGCGATTTCCAGGCGACGCTGCTGACCGTAGGCCAGATTGCCCGCCTGACGGTTAGCGAGCGTCAGTAATCCTACGCGATCCAGCCAGCTGGCCGCCCGGTCCAGCGCTTCGCTTTCCGCTTTACGGAAGCCCGGCGTTTTCAGCAGTCCGGCAAACACGCCGCTTTTCAGATGCTGATGCTGCGCTACCAGCAGGTTTTCAATCACCGTCATTTCACGGAACAGGCGAACGTGCTGGAAAGTGCGCACGATACCCATCCGCGCGATCTCCTGCCCCGCCAGGCCCGCCAGCTGGCGCTCGCCCAGCCTGATACTGCCGCCCGTCGGCCGGTAAAAACCGGTCAGGCAGTTAAATACCGTAGTCTTACCCGCGCCGTTGGGGCCAATCAGCGAGACGATCTCCTGCTCTCGCAGCTCCAGCTCGACGTTGTTGACCGCGAGCAGGCCGCCAAAGCGCATCATCAGGCCGTTTACGGCCAATAAAGGCTTCATGGCTGCTCTCCTTTTTGTCACGCTTTTTAACTTCAGGTGCGGACGCTGCATCGGCAGCAGGCCCTGCGGTCGCCAGATCATCATCAGCACCATCAGGCCGCCCAGCACCAGCATGCTGTATTCATTCAGATCGCGCATCAGCTCGCGTGAAACCACCAGCAGCACGGCAGCGAGGATCACGGCGAACTGCGACCCCATGCCGCCTAACACCACGATAGCCAGCACAAAGGCCGATTCGGCGAAGGTAAAAGACTCCGGGCTGACAAAGCCCTGCCGCGCAGCGAACAGACTCCCCGCGAAACCAGCAAAAGCGGCGCTGATGGTAAAGGCGGTGAGCTTGATGCGCGTCGGGCTGAGGCCCAGCGAACGACAGGCGATTTCATCCTCGCGCAGCGCTTCCCAGGCGCGACCCAGCGGCATTCTCAGCAGCCGGTTGATCACAAACAGCGTCAGCACAACCAGCAGCAGCGCCACCATATAGAGAAAGATAATGCGGTCGCTGGGATCGTATTTCAGGTTAAAGAAATGGTGGAAGGTGTCCCAGCCGCCGTCGCGCACGCTGCGGTTAAACTCCAGACCGAAAAACGACGGTTTCGGGATCTGGCTGATGCCGTTTGGCCCACCGGTGATCTCGGTGTTGTTCAGCAGCAGAATACGGACGATTTCGCCAAAGCCCAGCGTGACTATCGCCAGGTAATCACCGCGCAGGCGCAGTACCGGAAAACCCAGCAGCAGGCCGAACAGCGCGGCCACGATGCCCGCCAGCGGCAAACATTCCCAGAAGCCCAGGCCGAAGTAGTGATTAAGCAGCGCAAAGGTGTAGGCGCCGATGGCGTAAAAGCCGCCGTAGCCCAGCACCAGCAGGCCGGAAAGCCCGACCACCACGTTCAGTCCCAGGCCCAGCATTACATAAATCAGGGTCAGCGTGGCGATATCGACCGTGCCGCGAGACACCATAAAAGGCCAGGCCGCAGCGGCGACGATCAGCAGCAGCAAAAAGAGTTTCTGCTTTGGGGTGGAGCCGTCAATGCCCGGCAGCACCAGCGAAGGCGCGGAAATTTTCTTTAGCCCGCGCTGAAAAACCGGCCGCAGCAGCTGAAAGAAAAAGACCACGGCGCAGCCGAGGGCGATCCAGTTCCAGCGCACGCTGCCGGCGTTGTTAACCACCAGATGCGTGCCGTCCAGGCTAAGGCGCATCCCCATAAAGAAGGCGGCCAGCACCACCAGCATCAGCGCGGAAACAGAGGCGTTAAGCAGGTTTTTCATACCTTTTCTACCTCCGGACGGCCCAGAATGCCGGTTGGCATTACCAGCAGCACAACGATCAGCAGCGCAAAAGAAACCACGTCTTTATATTCAGTGCTGAGGTAGGCGGAGGTCAGCGCTTCGGCAATGCCCAGGATCAGGCCGCCCAGCATCGCGCCGGGAATGCTGCCTATGCCGCCCAGCACGGCCGCGGTGAACGCTTTCATCCCGGCCATAAAGCCGATGTAAGGATTGATGACGCCGTAGAACTGGCCCAGCAGAACGCCCGCTACCGCCGCCATTGCCGCGCCGATCACAAAGGTCAGCGAGATCACGCGATCCGTGTTAATACCCAGCAGGCTGGCCATTTTCAGATCTTCGGCGCAGGCGCGGCAGGCGCGACCCATGCGCGAGTAGCGGATAAACAGCGTAAGGGCCAGCATCGCGACAAAGGTCACCACCCAAATCACTACCTGCATAGTGGAGATGGTGGCGGCAAAACCGTTACTGACGCCCAGCGTCCACTGCCCGCTGACCAAGCCCGGCAGGGCCAGATCGCGCGAGCCCTGAGTCAGGCTGACGTAGTTTTGCAGAAAAATAGACATACCGATGGCGGATATCAACGCGATCAGCCGCTTGGAGGAACGCACGGGCTTATAGGCCACGCGTTCGATGCTCCAGCCATAGGCGCTGGCGATAACGATAGCCACCAGAAAACCGGCGCCGATCAACAGCCAGCTGGCATCAATGCCCATCATCATCAGCGCGGCAATGACGATAAAAGAGACGTAGCTGCCGATCATATACACTTCGCCGTGAGCGAAGTTGATCATGCCGATGATGCCGTACACCATGGTGTAGCCGATGGCGATCAGCGCATAGGTGCTGCCCAACGTGACGCCGTTGAACATCTGCTGCAGGAAATAGAGAAACTGCTCGGACATAAAGAATACCTTACTGCTATCCGCCCAGGCGGAAAGAGAGATGCTTTAACAACACGGGCGGAAAGCAGTCCGTTATCGGGGCCGATCCGGCACCCCGATATTTCCACCCCTTCAAACCTTGGTAAGCAATGATGCGGGCAGCCCGTGAAGCATCGCGCTACGGACGTCAGCGTATGACGTCCGCTATTATTATTTTACCGCGGTAGAAGAGCCGTCGGCATGCCAGGTGAAGATGCCGAACTCAAAGCCTTTCAGATCGCCTTTGGCGTCCCAGCTTAAGTCACCCATTACCGTTGGCACCGGCGCGCCCTCTTTCAGGTTTTTAGCAATCTCTTCCGGCTCGGCGCTTTTGCTGCGCTCCATGCCGGTGGTTAAAGCCTGTAGCGCGGCATAGGTCGTCCAGACAAACGGGCCGGTTGGATCAAGCTTTTTCGCTTTCAGCGCATCGACAACGGGTTGGTTAGTCGGCACCTGATCGTAACGTTTCGGCAGCGTAACCAGCATGCCTTCGGAAGCCGCGCCGGCGATATTAGAGAGCGAAGCGTTGCCTACGCCTTCTGGCCCCATAAAACGGGTTTGCAGCCCGGCCGCGCGTGACTGGCGCAGGATCTGCCCCATTTCCGGGTAGTAGCCGCCAAAATAGACAAAATCGACGTTCTCTTTTTTCAGGCGCGCCACCAGCGTGGAGAAGTCTTTATCGCCTGCGGTCACGCCTTCAAACATCACCACGTTGCCACCCGATTTTTTCAGGCTCGCCTGCACGGAGCGCGCCAGCCCTTCGCCGTACTGCTGTTTATCGTGGATCACGGCGATACGCTGCGGTTTGATTTGTTCAAGAATATATTTCGCCGCGGTCGGGCCCTGATCGGAGTCCAGGCCCGTGGTGCGCATAATCATTTTATAGCCACGGGTCGTCAGGTCGGCGTTGGTGGCCGCCGGAGTAATCATCAGTACGCCTTCGTCTTCATAGATATCGGAAGCGGGCTGGGTGGAAGAAGAGCAAAGGTGGCCGATAACGTAGCGAATACCGTCGTTGATAACTTTGTTAGCGACCGCAACCGCCTGTTTGGGATCGCAGGCGTCGTCATACTGCACGCCGACCAGTTTATTGCCGTTGACGCCGCCTTTGGCATTGATATCGGCAATAGCCTGTTTCGCGCCGGTGAACTCCATATCGCCATATTGCGCGACCGGGCCAGACATAGCGCCAACGATGGCTACTTTAATGTCTTCTGCGGCGGCGGCATGACTGAGCGCCAACGCCATGCAGCCTGCTAAAAACGCGCTACCTTTCATTTTCATCCTGACTACCCCATCTTGTGTTTGCTGGTTTTTTATACTGCTCCCGTCGATAAACGCCATAAGAAGAACAGGTTAACGCGGGATACAGCCATTTTTATTAATAAGACTATAAATTTCAGGTTATTAAACAGGAATTTTCTTCTGTAAATCAACTGACTTCATGTGATATTACCGCCAGCTTTAGCATAAATGACTGGTACAAATGCGGGCTGTTTGGGCATTCAGCCAGCGGGTTATTCTGCATTCATCGCATTAACTCAGCGTTTATCTTTAACTTTAAACGCCACCCTGACAGATTGCTTTGTTTTTATACAAAAAAAGTTACGCGCCTCTTCACGTCCGTTTTCGCTACAATCTGCCTCTCACGTCGGCACGGTAACTTTTTATGAAACTGACTATTCTCAGGCTGCAACGCTTAAGCGCTCAGGATCTTGTGGATCTGAGCAAAATCTGGCCGCAAGACGATCCGGCAGATCTGGAAAACAGGCTGGACGATCGTCATCGGCTCTATGCGGCAAAGTTCAACGATCGGCTACTGGCGGCGGTGAAAGTGACGCTGAATGAAGCGCAGGGCGAGCTGAAGGATTTTATGGTGCGGGAAGTCACCAGAAGGCGCGGCGTCGGCAGCTATCTGCTGGAAGAAGTGCTGGCGCAAAACGCGGCCGTAACACGCTGGAGGATGGCGAAGACGGGTGACGAAGGGCTTTCGACTTTTATGCGCAAGCAAGGATTTATCGCCGACGCAGACGGCTGGGTTTGGCAGCGGGCTTAGGCAGCAAGAGCCGCTTCAGGTATAAGGCCTCGGGCTGTAAAGTCCGGGTCAGGATTCAGGCCTCGGGCTGTAAAGTCCGGGCCTGGGGTCAGGATTCAGGCCCGGGATTAGGATTCAGGCTTTGGGCTTTGGGCTTTGGGCTTTGGGGTTCGAACCTGAGGTCTGGCACGTCGGGCCTGGCGTTTCAGCATAAAAAAGCTTAGCAGCGTGCGGAGCCTGAAAACAAAAAAGGCGACCCGAAGGCCGCCTTTTTTACCGCTGCGAATTACGCTTCAATCGCGACGCGCAGTTTTTTCATCGCGTTCTTTTCAAGCTGACGGACGCGCTCGGCGGAAACGCCGTATTTGTCGGCCAGTTCCTGCAGCGTGGTTTTGTTGTCATCGTCCAGCCAGCGGGCACGGATAATGTCCTGGCTGCGCTCGTCCAGGCCCTGCATGGCGTCGCTCAGCTTATCTGCGGCGTGGTTATCCCAGTTGTCTTCTTCAATGCCGTCGGCAAAGTCAGAAGATTTGTCCTGCAGATAAAGCATTGGTGCCATTGAGCGACCTTCGCCTTCGTCTTCCGGCGTCGGATCAAAGGTCATATCCTGGGCCGCCATGCGCGACTCCATTTCGAGCACGTCTTTGCTGGTTACGCCCAGCTCGCGCGCCACCATTTCAACTTCATCCTGATTAAACCAGCCCAGACGCTGCTTGGCTTTACGCAGGTTGAAGAACAGCTTGCGCTGCGCTTTGGTGGTAGCGACCTTAACGATGCGCCAGTTACGCAAAACGTATTCGTGGATTTCGGCTTTGATCCAGTGCACGGCAAAGGAGACCAGGCGCACGCCCACTTCCGGATTAAAGCGGCGTACCGCTTTCATCAGGCCGATGTTACCTTCCTGGATCAGATCCGCCTGCGGCAGACCGTAGCCGGAATAGTTACGAGCGACATGAACAACAAAGCGCAGGTGGGACAGGATCAGCTTCTTGGCTGCTTCCAGATCGCCCTGGTAATGCAGCCGTTCAGCCAGCGCTTTTTCCTCTTCTGCCGTCAGCACAGGCCAGGCATTAGCCGCCCGGATATAGGAATCCAGGTTGCCTAAAGGAGCAATAGCTAAAGTTTGCATTTCTTTGGTCATTCAAACCCTCTCTGTATTAAGCAATATTGCCGCACTTTCCCTGAGCGGTTCACAAGACTACGTGAACGATAACGAGAAAGGAGAGCAATCTGTGCTACTTCGACTACAAAGTTATCCACAAGTTCACTATCAGCTGTGCGTAATATACACACATTTCTCGGGAAGGGGAGCAGGCCGGAAAGATTTTTACGAGGAGGACTTCCTCTGCGGCACGATGCTCATGCAACAGAGGAATAGTATACCAAAAAAAATGAGAAGAGGTTACTGCGGCGTAAATCGACGTAAATGTTGCACCGTCGCCAGCCAGGCGGCAACCCAGCCGATCATGGCCGAAATCAGCAGCAGCAGCAGGCTTTCATCCCAGGCCAGCCCGTGCAGGCTAAAGGTGGTGCCGAACACGGCGGCAACCTGGGTGACCACCGATTCCAGGCGGAAAACCAGGATTTCGGACAGCGCCAGCGACAGCAGCGCGCCGCAGAAGCCCAGCAGCGCGCCGCCATACAGAAACGGTCGCAGAATAAAGCCGTCGGTCGCGCCGATCAGCTTCTGCACGTTAATCGTGTCGCGACGAGCAAAAATACTGAGCCGCACGCTGTTGCCGATCACCAGGAAGACCGCCACGATCATCAGGATGCCGATCATGGTCGCTACCTGGCCGACCAAACCTGCCAGCGCCGCCAGCCGGGCAAACCAGCTGTCGTCCATTTTTACTTCATCCACGCCCTGCACTTTCGCCACGCGGGAGCTGAGGTTCTTCATGGTGTCTGAGTTTTGAAAATTGATTTGCGGCGTGATGATGGCTACGGCCGGCAGCGGATTCTGCTCCAGCATATCCATCGCGCCGCCAAAACCGGACCAGTTGCGGAACTCGCCCATCGCTTCTTCGCGCGACAGGTAGTTAACCTTATCCACACCCTCTTCTTTTTTCAGCTGGGCCACAACGTTCTCCGCCGCGTCGTCATCCAGCGTTTTGCTCAGATACACCGTCAGCTGCGGCGCGGGATACCACTGCTGCGCTGCGCTGCTGACGTTTTTCCACACCATAAAGCACACGCTTGGCAAGGTCAGAGAGATGGCGATCACCATCACCGTCAATAGCGTCGCCAGCGGCTGACGCCACATGTCGGACAGGGTGCCGCGCAGCGCATAGCGCCACTGCTCCTGCCAGCCGCCCTTCAGCGCTTTGCTTTTGGAAGGCTGCTTCGCCGCTTTTGGCGCGGCCGGACGCGGGTTACGCTTATTCGCCATAGTTGCCTCCGTGCAGACGCCCCTGATTCAGCGTCATCAGACGATAGTTGCGGCGGGCGATCAGCGCCCGGTCGTGAGTAGCCATCAGCACGGTCACGCCCACGCGGTTGAACTCTTCAAACAGGCGCAGAATATCTTCGGACAGGGCTTCATCCAGGTTGCCGGTTGGTTCATCCGCCAGCAGCACCGCAGGCTTGTTAACCACCGCGCGAGCGATGCCAACACGCTGCTGTTCGCCGCCCGACAGCTGAATAGGATAACTTTTCGCTTTGTCCAGCAGACCGACTTTATCCAGCGCGGCAGACACGCGACGGCGAATATCTTCCCCGCTTGCGCCCGCGATAATCAGCGGAATAGCCACGTTGTCATAGACGGACCTGTCCATCAGCAGATGGTGATCCTGGAAAATCATGCCGATCTGGCGGCGTAAAAAAGGCACTTCCCGGCTTTTCAGGCGGCTGATGTCGTGCCCACTGAACCAGATATGGCCGGCGCTGGGGCGCTCGATGCCGCAGATCAGTTTCAGCAGGGTGCTTTTCCCCGCCCCGGAATGCCCGGTCAGAAACGCCATTTCTCCCGGTTGCAGATGAAAATCCACTCCCTGTAGCGCTTGCCGACCGCCGAGATAAGCCTTACTGACTTCTTCAAAGCGAATCATCCTAACTAGTCCTCTCGGGCAAATAGTGCCTCTATAAAATCGTCTGCCTTGAACGAGCGTAAATCTTCAATGCCTTCGCCGACGCCGATGTAGCGAATAGGAATACCGAACTGATCGGCCACCGAGAAGATCACGCCGCCTTTGGCGGTGCCGTCCAGCTTGGTCAGCGTGATGCCCGTCAGGCCCACCGCCTCATGGAACAGCTTAGTCTGGCTGATGGCGTTCTGGCGCGGTGCTGGCGTCAATGGTCAGCATGACCTCGTGCGGCGCCTGCTCGTCCAGTTTTTTCATCACGCGCGTGATTTTCTTCAGCTCTTCCATCAGGTGCGATTTATTCTGCAAACGGCCTGCCGTATCGGCAATCAGGACGTCGACGTTGCGCGCTTTCGCCGCCTGAATCGCATCGAAAATGACCGAGGCGGAATCCGCGCCGGTATGCTGGGCGACAACAGGAATGTTGTTACGCTGCCCCCAGACCTGGAGCTGTTCGACCGCTGCCGCGCGGAAGGTGTCGCCCGCCGCCAGCATGACCGATTTGCCTTCCGCCTGATACTGGCGCGCCAGCTTGCCGATGGTGGTGGTTTTACCCACGCCGTTGACGCCGACCATCAGGATAACGAACGGCGTTTTGCCGGTGACGTCCAGCGGCGCCTCGACTTTCGCCAGAATGTCGGCCATTTCCTGCTTCAGCAGCCCGTATAGCGCTTCGGCGTCGCGCAGCTGTTTGCGGCTTGCCTGAGCGGTCAGGTTGGTAATGATGCGGCGCGTGGTCTCGACGCCTACGTCGGCGATCAGCAGCTGCTCTTCCAACTCTTCAAACAGCTCATCATCGATTTTTTTACCGCGGAACAGGCTGACGAAGCCGGAACCTAAATTCTGTCGCGTTTTAACCAGGCTGCGCTTCAGGCGGGCGAAGAAGCCTTCTTTGGTCGGGCGCGCCTGCTCTTCCGCAGCCTGCTCCTGCTCTTCAGCGGCGTTAGCCTGCTCAACTTTAACCAGCGCGGCAGCGACGGATTCTTCTTCCTCAATGACCTTCAGCTCAGCTTCTGAGGCACCGGCAGAGAGCGCGGCGGCTTCCAGTTCTTCCGGCGTGATGTCATCGGCCTGTTCGGCGGCGATCGCAGCTTCTTCCGGTTCCGGCGCGTTAGCAACAATCTCTTCAGGCAGAGGTTCCGGCTCCGCCTGTACGGCCGCCGTCTCTTCCGGCAGCCATTCTTCTTCTGGTTCCGCCTTAGCGACCGCAAGCTCTTCCGGCAACGGCTCTTCTTCCGGTTCCGGCCTGGCGGCTACGCTCGCTTCCGGCAGCCACTCTTCTTCTGGCTCCGCCTTAGCGACCGCAAGCTCTTCCGGCAACGGCTCCTCTTTCGGCTCCGTCCTGGCGGCAGGTTTAGCGGCTGCGCGCGCTTCCGGCTCTGTTCTGGCCTGTTCGTTCGGGTCTCGTACTGCCTGCTCGCGAGCGACGGTTTCCGTCACTTCTACAACGGCTTCGGCGCGCTGCTCCACGTCAGGGGGCGTGGCGGCATCTGCGGTTTCGCTCTGCTGCTGTTCTGACGTTTGGACCTCTTCCTCAGGCGCTTTTTCTTCGCGTCCTAATCCCAGCCAGGAAAAAAAGCCACGTTTTTTATTTTTTGCCATGGTGCAACCACACTCCTCGCGGGGAAAAAAACCGTCAGGTCTCTGAAAATAATCTTAATCCCCTAGTCTAACACTTTCCTGCTGACGCAACACAGCACCCTTTTTACGTTTCCTCTGCCCGGTAAGCCCGTTAAACTGTGCAACAAATTATGAAGAGTTAAGTCAGATGAATAAAAAACCTCGCGGCGGCAGCGCCGGACAGATCCGCATCATTGGCGGCCAGTGGCGCGGCAGAAAGCTGCCGGTGCCCGACAGTGCCGGACTGCGCCCTACCACCGATCGCGTGCGTGAGACGCTGTTTAACTGGCTGGCGCCCGATATTCAGGGCGCGCGTTGTCTGGACTGCTTTGCCGGCAGCGGCGCGCTGGGGCTGGAAGCGCTGTCGCGCCATGCGGCCTCGGCTACGCTGCTGGAGCTGGAGCGCCCGGTCGCGCAGCAGCTGGAGAAAAACCTGGCCACGCTGGGCGCGGCAAACGGCCGCGTGATTAATACCAATACGCTACAGTTTCTGGCGAAGCCTGGCGAACCTCACCAGATGGCCTTTATCGATCCGCCGTTCCGCAAAGGGCTGCTGGAAGAAACGCTGACGCTGCTGGAAAGCCAAGGCTGGCTGGCGGAAGAAGCCTTAATCTATGTAGAAAGCGAAGTGGAAAGCGGCGTGCCGCCCGTGCCGGTAAACTGGCAGCTGTACCGCGAGAAGGTCGCCGGCCAGGTTGCCTGTCGTCTTTATGTTCGTCGTTCCCCTGAGAAGAGAGAAAGCCATGCTGATTAATCTGGGCAGAGCGCTGATGGTATGCGTATGGGCCTTTTTGCTGCTCAACCTGATCCATCCTTACCCCGCGCCGCTAAAATATTTTATTAACGTCGCGCTGTTCTTTATGGTGATTATGCACGGCTTACAGCTGGTGCTGATGCGCGCCACGCAGGCTAAAGAGGCGCCAAAACTGAGCGGCGCGCTTCAGGCTAAGATCTTCTTTTTTGGCGTGTTTGAACTGCTGGCCTGGCAGAAAAAGCAGTTTCCCAAACAGTAGGCGGCCGGGTCGTCTTTCCGGCCATGCCGTCAGCGCGGCCGGAAGGCGATAAATCGCGTGCCCTGTACCTGTAGTTCGCCCTTTTCTCCCCGTGCCAGCTGGTGATAGTCGCTGGCTTTCAGTACCAGCTTAAAATCTCCCGCGCCGTTCAGCGGATGGAACCACGCTTCGTATCGCATTGTTTCGACCGGAATATTTTCACGCTGGCGCGAGCGTAGGGCAGAGGTGGAGACTTCCCGTTTGTCTTTGATTTCGACCGGCAGGCTGCGTACGGGCGAAGCATCGTTGACCGCCACTTCCTGTCGCTGTTTGATAAATTGCCGGGTTGCCAGCACGGCGATAATGGCCAGCGTAATAAAAAAAATCAGGGGTGGCTTCACGACTTTTCCTCTTTTTTGCAGCGTAAACAGAAAGAATACAACCAGAGACCTCTCATTGTCACATCGTTGGCCCCTGTCCTAAACTAAAACCAGAACTGTGGAATTTAGCATCTAAAAACAAAGGGACACATTATGATCTGGTCGTTTCTGGCAGTGCTTTTTTCCGGCTGGCTGTACGTTGACGCTACTTACCGTGGCCCGCAATGGCAGCGCTGGGTCTTTAAACCGGTCACGCTTTTACTGCTGCTCGCCTGGGCCTGGCAAGCGCCAGCGTTAAGCGCCACGGATTATCTCATTCTGTTTGGTCTGCTGGCGACGCTGGTCGGCGATGCGCTGATGCTGCTGCCCGAACGGCGGATGCTCTACGCTATCGGCGCATTTTTCCTCTCGCATCTGCTTTATACCATCTGCTTCGCCAGCCATATGACGCTGACGTTCTTCTGGCCGATCCCATTGACCGTATTGGTTATCGGCGCGCTGCTGATTGCGGCTATCTGGACAAAGCTGGAGGATCTGCGCTGGCCGGTTTGCACCTTTATCGGCATGACGCTGCTGATGGTCTGGCTGACCACCGAGCAATACGTTTTCCGGCCGACGGACTACGGTTTCTCATTAATGGTCGGAACGTCGCTGCTGCTGCTCGCCAATATCGTTTGGCTGGTTAGCCACTATCGTCGCCGCTTTGCCGCCGACAGTGCCATCACGGCCGCCTGTTATTTCGCGGGTCACTTTATGATCGTCCGCTCGCTCTATCTCTGATTTATGCCTTGACTCTGGAGTCAGCTCCAGAGTGTAAGATAAGCCTGGCGGGGAAGCAGCCCGTCAGGCTTATCTGGAGGCGTCATGCAACAACACCCATCTTCTCCCTGCCTTTGCGGGCAGCGCCACGCGGCCGGACAGCAAGGTTGCAGCAGGCCGCGTCCCGAACTGGGGAAAATCACCTCTTTTCACATCCAGTGCGCCACCGCCAGCGATCCGCTGCCTGAGAAAGAAGAAAGCATCGGCGCGGACTACAGCTGGCAAATCGGCGGCATGGACTGTCCGGGCTGCGCCAGGAAAATCGAAAACGCTGTAGGCCAGCTGCAAGGCGTCACTCAGGCTCGCGTCCTGTTCGCTACGGAAAAGCTGGTGGTAAGCGCCGATAAAGATGTGCAGCAGCAGGTTGAGCAGGCGGTTGCCAGAGCCGGGTTTACCCTGCGCTCTGCCACGCAGCCAGCGGCAAAGTCAGCCGGGTTCTGGCGGGAAAACGGCATGCTGCTGCTGCTCGGCGGGCTTCTGCTCGCCAGCTGGCTGCTACAGACGATCGATCCGCAGGCCGGGAAAGTCGCGTTTATCGTCACCACGCTGGCGGGCTGCTGGCCCGTTGCCCGTACCGCCCTGCGCCTGATGCGCAGCGGGACGCCTTTTGCCATTGAAACGTTAATGACCGTAGCCGCGCTTGGCGCGCTTTTTATCGGTGCGACCGCAGAGGCGGCCATGGTGCTGCTGCTGTTTATGCTTGGGGAACGTCTGGAGGCTTTTGCAGCAGGGCGCGCGCGCCGTGGCGTAACGGCGCTGATGGCGTTAAAACCCGAGCAGGCGTTGCGCATCCGGAACGAGGTGCGTGAAACCGTGGCCGTGAGCGCGCTACGGCCTGGCGATCTTATTGAGGTTGCCGCAGGCGGGCGCCTGCCTGCCGACGCCAGCCTGGTCACATCCTTCGCCAGCTTTGATGAAAGCGCGCTGACTGGCGAATCCATGCCGGTAGAGCGGCAGGCAGGCGAAGCCGTGGCGGCAGGCAGCCTGAGCGTCGATAGCCTGGTGAGGCTGAAAGTCACGTCAAAACCTGGCCAGAGCGCTATCGACCGTATCCTGCATTTGATTGAAGAAGCAGACGCTAACCGCGCGCCGGTCGAACGTTTTCTCGATCGGTTCAGCCGCATTTACACGCCGCTGGTGATGGCTGTCGCGCTGCTGGTGGCAACCGTGCCGCCGCTGTTCTTTGCCGGCGACTGGACGTCATGGATTTATAAAGGGCTGACTTTGCTGCTGATCGGCTGCCCCTGCGCGCTGGTGATCTCTACGCCAGCGGCGATCACCTCCGGCCTGGCCGCTGCGGCCCGCCATGGCGTACTGATTAAGGGCGGCGCGGCGCTGGAAAGCCTCAACGGCGTGCGCACGCTGGCGTTCGACAAAACCGGCACGCTGACCGAAGGCAAACCCCGTATTGAGAGCATTCAGGCCTTTGCTGCCCTCAGCGAAGCGGAACTGCTGACTAAAGCCGCTGCCGTTGAGCAGGGTTCTTCTCATCCGCTGGCCAGGGCGATTGTGCGGCTGGCAGAGCAGCGCCAGCTTGTTATACCTGCCGCTACGGCGCAGCGGGCGGTGGCAGGAAGCGGTATAGAAGCAACAGTGAGCGGTCACAAACTTTTAATCTGCGCGCCCGCTGGACTAAGGCTGACAGCAGAACAGCTGAGGATTGTGGCGGAGCTGGAGTCGGCGGGAAATACGGTGGTCATTATCGTACAGGATGCTATGCCGATCGGGCTTATCGCACTGCGCGATACGCTACGTGCGGACGCTGTTGCCGCGCTGAGCGAACTTCATGCTTTAAACATAGAAACGGTCATGCTGACCGGCGACAACCCGCGCGCGGCGGCCGCTATCGCCAACGAGCTTGCCATCAGCTATCGCGCGGGCCTGCTGCCTGCGGACAAAGTAGCGGCCATTCATGAGCTAAACCAACGGCGCGCCGTAGCGATGGTCGGCGACGGCATCAACGATGCGCCTGCAATGAAAGCGGCAACGGTGGGCATTGCGATGGGCGGCGGCAGCGACGTCGCGCTGGAAACCGCCGACGCGGCGCTGACGCATAACCGGCTGGCGGGCCTGGCGACGATGATCCGCCTGGCACGCGCCACCCATGCCAATATCCGGCAGAATATTGCGCTGGCGCTCGGGCTGAAGGGGGTATTTCTGGTCACCACGCTGCTGGGCATTACCGGGCTGTGGCTGGCCGTGCTGGCGGACTCCGGCGCCACCGCGTTGGTCACGGCGAACGCGCTACGATTGCTGAGTAAGCGCTAACTTTACAACCTGCCCGTGGTGATACGGGCAGGACGCGGCGCTACAACCCCTTTTTTAACAGATAGCGATAGGGTAATTCCTCGGTTGCCTGTGCCAGCAGCGTATGTTCCATAAAGCGGCAGAAACCGGGGATATCGCGCGTGGTGGCCGGATCGTCGGCGATAACCAGCAGCGTTTCGCCCTCCTGCATATGGCGTACGGCTTTACGCACCATCATCACCGGCTCAGGACAGCGCAGGCCCAAAGCATCCAGGGTTTGGTCGGGATTTGCGAACGGTTCGCTCATAACATTCTCAATCAGACAGGAAATGCCCCTATTTTACCCCCGACGTCGGTATGTGCAAGCCAGGCTATGAACGACAACGTTTGCGCTAAAATTAACCATTGCATTAGCAGGCTGATTCGGTAAGATGCCGCGCAATCGCTCAGGCGAGACAATTTTTTGGGTTCCCTCACCCCATAGTTAAAAAAGGCTACATCGATGATCTCTTTCTCTTCTCGTCAGCGTACACATGCGCTGATCTGGCTATCGCTGTTCCATCTGCTGGTTATTACCTCCAGTAATTATCTGGTGCAGCTGCCCATTTCGATTTTTGGTTTCCATACCACCTGGGGCGCGTTCAGCTTTCCCTTTATCTTTCTGGCTACCGATTTAACGGTACGAATTTTCGGCGCGCCGCTGGCCCGACGAATTATTCTTGCGGTGATGATCCCGGCGCTGTTTATCTCCTATAGCATTTCTGCGCTGTTCTATCAGGGCGAATGGCAGGGACTGGGCGCGTTGGCAAGCGTTAACCTGTTTGTCGCTCGTATCGCCTGCGCCAGCTTTATGGCCTATGCGCTGGGACAAATCCTCGACGTGCACGTTTTTAACCGCTTGCGCAAGCTGCCGCAATGGTGGGTAGCCCCCGCCTCCGCTATGTTCCTGGGCAATATCAGCGACACGCTGGCGTTCTTTTTTATCGCTTTCTACAAAAGCCCCGATCCGTTTATGGCACAGAACTGGGTGGAAATTGCGCTGGTGGACTACAGCTTTAAGGTGCTTATCTGCATGATTTTCTTCCTGCCGGCCTATGGCGTGCTGTTAAACGCCACGCTGAAGCGGATAACGGAAAAATCCTCTGGCGCTCAGGTCAACTTCGGCTAGTCTGTCACTCTGTGGCGTCGCGCCCGGCCATGCATTTTGGCGGGCAGCGCGCCACGGCAGGTTGCTTTTAGCCGCTGATTACTATTGTATAAGTTGCTGAACAGCGCGAACGACTAACGTAAAAGGGATCACGATGCGTAACTTACTGAAATATGCCGGTATCGGTTTACTGGTGGTCGGACTGGCCGCCTGCGACGGCAAAGATGATAAAGCCGCCGCCGATGATAACGGCGTCAGCAGCAGCCAAAGCAGCCAGACCGTTACCCTGATGGACGGCAAGCTCAGCTTCTCGCTGCCGGCAGGCATGTCCGATCAAAGTGGAAAAATGGGCACGCAGGCCAATAATATGCACGTGTACGCCGATGCCAGCGGCCAGAAAGCGATTATCGTGATTGCGGGCGACGCCACGAATGAAAGCCTGGACGTGCTGGCGAAGCGCCTGGAAGATCAGCAGCGTAACCGCGATGCGCAGCTGCAGGTAGTGACCAATAAATCTGTCGAGCTGAAAGGCCAGCCAGCACAGCAGCTGGATTCGGTGATTTCGGCCAAGGGCCAGTCTTCCTGGTCGTCAGTGCTGCTGGCGAAAGTTGACGGCAAACTGCTGACCCTGCAGATTACGCTGCCTGCGGACAATCAGCAGCAGTCGCAGACCGAAGCAGAGAATATTATCAACACGGTAGTGCTGAAATAATTTCCCTTTAAAAAAATAGCGCCCGGCGGAAATATCGGGCGCTATTTTTATTTACGCGGCGGTTTTGCAACAGCCTTTTCCCGACCGCGCCGTTTACTAAGTCCTGTTGCCGTTGTGATGGGAAACGCATGCCTGACCATCACTTTCCCGGCTTACTCCTTACTGGCTAACATTTCCCTGTGGGCAATGCCTGACAGATCGGCTTACAGACCTGCGTGTTCGCGAATATATTTTCGGGCCTTAACGGCATATTCGAACGGATTCGCCAGCGCCGGATCCTGCTCCGCCTCCACCACCATCCAGCCTTTGTAACCCGACTCGTCCAGGATTTTAAACACCGGATCAAAATCAATCACGCCATCGCCGGGAACGGTAAAGGTACCTTTTTTTACGCCGTCCAGGAAAGAGAGCCGCTGGCTTCTGACCTGTGCCACCACCTCATCACGCACGTCCTTCAGATGTACGTGATTGATTCGCGGCAGATATTTTTCCAGAATGGCCAGCATTTGCGCCTGGCTGCCTTCCGAGTAGTAGGCATGGCCGGTATCGAACAACAGATAAACGTTGTCCTGGGTCAACGACATAAATTTGTCGATCTCTGCCGCAGTCTGAATGGCCGTCCCCATATGATGGTGCAAACAAACCTGCATGCCTTTTTCCGCCGCCAGCGCGGCCAGCTCGTTATAGCCCTCCGCCGTCAGCCGCCACTCCTCTTCGGTAAAATGCGGCTTCTCTTCCAGCACCGCCAGCGTGGTGCCCTGAATGCTTTTGCTCTGCTCGGAGCAGCCGATCACTTTAGCGCCCATCGCGTGAAGAAAGTCGCGATGGTTGATAAATTCATCAATGGTTTTTGCCCTGTCGCCATTGGCGAAAAAGGTGCTGAACCAGGCGTTGCAGATTTGAATACCGCGAATGTTCAGCATCGGTTTCAGCACCGCCGGATCGCGCGGATATTTACTGCCGACCTCACTGCCGGTGAAGCCAGCCAGCGCCATTTCGCTGACGATTTGCTGGAAAGTGTTTTCTGCACCCAGCTCAGGCATATCGTCATTGGTCCAGCCAATCGGGGCTATCGCCAGCTTTACGTTCTCTTTGTTCATGGTGGTGCCTCAGCGGTCTGTCATTAAGATGGCGCGGCGCGCCTGCCTGGGCTTTCCGCGCGTAGGATCGGCCTGTTGCGCCTGAAGGTTAGCGAAGCAGTTCGCGCTCGATCAGCTCACGGGTTTCCACGGCCTGATATTTCATTTTTTCCGGATAGCCAAACAGCGAGGCGGCAACTATCGACTCGCCGCCGACTTTATGAGTGCGGTTGGCAAAATCCATCTCGCGCAGGGTTTTAAACAGCGTATCGAAATCCACTTCGCCCTCACCCACGCCCACGTGCTGATGGATGGTGGCATCCACGCCTGGCGGATTGACGATATAGCGGCAGTGTTTGGTGTGGTTCATGGTATCGGCGATGAGCACGTGTGAAAGGTCGCCGCCCGCATATTCCAGCATGCTTTTTACGTCGCCTTTGCCTTTGTCGTAGAAGAAGGTATGCGGCACGCTATAAAGATATTTGACGTTTTCGCTGCGGAACGACTTCACCAGATCGGCAGTTTCGTTGTTTTCTTCGCAGAAATCCCAGGGGTGTGACTGAATTTCAATGCGAATACCTTCCCGCTCGACGATGGGCAGCAGCTCCTCCATAGAGCGGTAAAACATCTCTTCGCAGATCTCCGGTTCGTTCGGCGTGCCGGAAAGCTCGGTATTGATAACCTGCACGCCAGTTTCCACCGCGATTTCAATCATACGCTTCCAGTTGCGCACGGCCGCCTGGCGACGTGCCTCATCCGGGCCTGACCAACGGTAGACCACGATATAGGAAGAGATTTCCAGCCCGGTTTCACGCAGCGCGTTTTTGTATTCGGTGATGATTTCCCGGCTGGCCCTGGGATGTTTGTAGAACGGATTAATCTGCGGATGCGGCGACTGCTCAATATATTTGTAGCCCCACTCCGCCACCTGGTGAACCATTTTGGTGATGCCCAAATCTTTAATGACGTCTACATCAAAGGCGATTTTCATCGGTTTCTCCCTGCTAATCATTTGACAACCCCTCTGCCTGCGCAGAGGAGTCGGTCGGCATTATTTGTTGTAAAACGCCGGACGCGGCGGCAGCTCAACGCTTTCAATCGCCCCGCTTTCCTGCGCCTTCAGGCAGGCATCTGCCGCTACGGAAGCCGCATAGCCATCCCATGCGGAAGGGCCGTGCAGTTGGCCAGCCGTGACGTCATTGATAAACGCCTGTAGCTCAACGTCATAGGCATCGATAAAGCGATCCTTCCAGTCGGTCAGAATGGAAGTGGACAGCTTCGCCTCTTTACGCAGCTGGACAGAGGCTGGCTCCGGCAGTCTGGCGATCCCGGTTTCGCCCACGACCTCACACTGGATGTCGTAGCCATAGGCGCAGTTAACGAAGATTTCGACGTCGATGCGCACGCCTTTTTGCGTTTCAAACAGCACGATTTGCGGATCGCGCAGCTTCGCATGCGTATTTTTGGTATCGCGCGGGAAAACCACCTGAACCGTTTTATAGTCGTCCTCGGTCAGCCAGCGCAGCACGTCCAGCTCGTGGATCAGCGTGCTGGTAATCGCCATATCGGTGGTATAGCTTTCTGGTACGCTTGGGTTGCGATGGGCGCAGTGCAGCATCAGCGGCTCGCCGATATCGCCGTTGGTGATAACCTGCTTTAACGCGCGGTAGCCAGTATCGTAAGGACGCATAAAGCCCACCTGCACCAGACGCTTGCCGTGGGCAATTTCAGCCTCCACCACGCGGCGGCAGCCTTCAGCCGTCAGCGCCAGCGGCTTTTCGCAAAATACCGGTTTGCCCGCCGCGATGGCCGCGAGCGTAAATTCTTCATGCGTGGGATCCCAGGAGGTGACGATTAGCGCGTCAACGTCAGAGGAGCGAATAACATCGTGGCCGTTGGCATAGACTTCCGCCTCCAGACCCAGACGGCTAACCACGCCTTTAGCGCCTTCGATATTAATATCGGAGACGGCCACCACTTTCGCGCCCTGCAACACTTTGCTGCAGCGACGAATATGTTCCTGACCGATTGCGCCGGTGCCGATTACGCCAAGTTTCAGTGTCATAACTACTCCGTTCGAATGTAGGGTATAGGGGAGTCTTCCGGACGGGAAAACCCGTCCGGTTCAGGCCACAGAGAATGAATTAGTATTTACGTGCCTGGTCGAGATGCTCGTTCAGCATGTGGGCCACGGCGTTAATGCGTTCGGACTGCGATACCTGCGCGCCGCCCACGTGCCACCAGCTGAAATATTTGTGCACCATGGTTTTTGGCAGCACTTTAATGTCAATCAGCGTGGATACCGGCGACTGACGCGCTTCTTCCAACGCCTGCTTCAGCTGCGCCAGCGTGGTGACGCGCCATGTTTTACAGCCGTAGCCAGCGGCGATGGCGGCGAAATCTACCGGGATCAGGCCGCCATCCAGCTTGCCGCCTTCGGCATTGCGGAAGCGGAACTCGGTGGTAAAGCTGTCCATGCCGTGTTCCATTTGCAGGTTGTTGATGCAGCCGTTAGTCATGTTGTCGAACAGCACCACGTTGATTTTGGCGTTCTCCTGGAGAGAGGTCACCAGCTCGGAGTGCAGCATCATAAAGGAGCCGTCGCCGACCAGCGTGTAGACCTCGCGGTGCGGCTCGGCCAGCTTGACCCCGAGCGAAGCGTTGACCTCGTAGCCCATACAGGAATAGCCGTACTCAACGTGATAGCCGTTGTAATCCTTATTGCGCCACACGCGTTGCAGATCGCCCGGCAGGCTACCGGCCGCGGCGACGATCACCGCATCCTTTGGGAGATTTTCATTTAGCGTACCCAGCACGCTGCTTTGCGTCAGGAACGAATCGGTCAGCCGGTTGAATTCGGCAAAAACGGCCTCGCGATCCAGACGATCGTCAATCTCCGGCACAAAACCCTCGTTGCTGTAAACCGCCTGATAAACGCGCTGCGTTTCCTTCAATAATTTGCTCTGTGCCTGAGCAATTTTCTCTCCCCAGCCGCTGGTGAAGCCCTGAGCGGCCAGCCGGTTATCCAGTGCGGTAAGCGCCTCGCGCGCATCGGCCACCACCTGTACGCCGTCCAGCTTCCAGGCATCAAAGCTGCTGACGTTAACGTTGAGATAGCTGACGTCCGGGTTCTGGAAGATCCATTTTGAAGCGGTGGTGAAATCGGTGTAACGCGTGCCGACGCCAATCACCAGATCGGCCTCCTTCGCCAGCAGGTTGGCCGCCAGGCAGCCGGTTTCACCCACGCCGCCGACGTTCAGCGGATGATCGGAAAGGATCGTGCCCTTACCGGCCTGCGTTTCCGCAAACGGGATTTGATGACGCTCGGCAAACTGGCGGAGCGCCTCGCCCGCTTCGGAATATTTCACGCCGCCGCCGCAGACAATCAGCGGCTTGCGTTTGCCGGCGATCAGCTTCAGCGCGGCCGCCAGCTGGGCTTCGGTCGGCAGACGGCGATCGAGCAGGTGCACGCGCTTCTGGAAGAAATAGTCGGGATAATCCCAGGCTTCGCCCTGCACGTCCTGCGGCAGCGAAAGGGTAACGGCGCCGGTTTCTGCCGGATCGGTCAGCACGCGCATGGCGTTGATGCAGGCGGTCATCAGCTGTTCCGGGCGGTTTATCCGATCCCAGTATTTGCTGACCGCGCGAAACGCATCGTTGGTGCTGATGCTAAGATCGTGACTCTGTTCAATCTGTTGCAGCACCGGATCGGGCTGGCGGGTAGCAAACACATCGCCAGGCAGCAGCAGTAAAGGAATACGGTTAGCGGAAGCGGTGCCCGCAGCGGTGATCATATTGGCCGCGCCAGGCCCCACGGAAGAGGTGCAGGCGATGATCTCCCGCCGCAGCTTCTGCTTGGCGTAGCCGATAGCAGCGTGCGCCATGCCCTGTTCGTTACGCCCCTGACGCACGATCAGATCGCCGCTGTCCTGCTCCAGCGCCTGCCCCAGCCCCAGCACGTTGCCGTGGCCGAAAATAGCAAAAATGCCCTTCACAAACTTGGTTTCGACGCCATCTACCGACAGATACTGATTGTCGAGAAATCTGACTAAAGCCTGTGCCGTGGTTAATCTGATCTTGCCCATTTGCTCTTCCTTACGGTACGGCGACAGACCGTCGGTCTGCCGCGTTTCGCCCGAGTAATCGCCACTGCGGTAATGGCCGAAAATGAAACGTGAGGCGATTATAAACAAATATTTTTTTCACTAAACCACATTACAGAAGAAACATTTCATTTTGCGAGTGAGATCAAATTATGCCCTGCAACGCACATCGCCGGAATGCCTGGCCCGGCAGCAGCAGCATGGCCTGATGCCAGCAACAAAAATGCGGATTATTTCTTTATATATCAAATAAATAATTAATATAAATACACATTTTTTAACCTGTCTGTTGCCTGGCTGAAACCATGAAAAGAGTGCCGTGACAGCGCCATATCGCCGCAAAATGCGAGAGTTTTAGCCACTTCACATTTTTGGGGTATAAATTTCATTCTTGGTTGAAGTTGAAATATTTATTCCCCATACTGATTTTCACTTCATATCCGGACGCCGCTATGCGTTCAGGAGGATGCGCTGACACAGCGCGGCTGGCCTATCACAGAAGGAAACAGAATGAGTACACAACAGAAGCGGCTTGATGTGATCTGTATCGGGCGCATTGCCGTTGACCTCTATGGTCAGCAGATTGGTGCCCGGCTGGAAGATATGAGCACATTTTCCAAATATCTGGGCGGGTCGTCCGGCAATGTCGCTTACGGTACGGCCATTCAGGGGCTGAAATCCGGTATGTTGGCCCGCGTGGGCGATGAGCATATGGGCCGCTTTCTGCGGGAAGAGCTGCAGCGCGTAGGTGCGGATACCGAATGCCTGATCACGGATAAAACCCGCCTGACAGGCCTGGTGATCCTCGGGATCAAAGATCAGGATACTTTCCCGCTGGTGTTCTATCGGGATAACTGCGCTGATATGGGCCTGACGCCTGAAGATATTCAGGAAGATTACATCGCCTCTTCCCGCGCCGTGGCGGTGACCGGCACGCATCTGTCTCATCCTGATACCCGCGCTGCCGTGCTGAAGGCGTTGGACATCGCTCGTCGCCACGGTCTGCGCACCGCGCTGGACATTGATTATCGTCCGGTTCTGTGGGGGCTGACCTCGCTCGGTGACGGTGAAACCCGCTTTATCGAATCCAGCCACGTGACGCAGCAGCTGCAGGAAGTGCTGCATTATTTCGATCTGGTGGTCGGCACCGAAGAGGAGTTTCATATCGCCGGCGGCAGTACCGATACGCTGACCGCGTTGAAAAACGTCCGTCAGGCAACTAAAGCGACGCTGGTTTGCAAACGAGGAGCGCTGGGCTGCGTGGTGCTGGAGGGCGAAATCCCGACAAGCTGGGAGCAGACGAAACTGCAAAGCGGCGTGCGCGTGGAAGTGTTGAACGTGCTGGGCGCGGGCGATGCTTTTATGTCCGGCCTGCTGCGCGGCTGGCTGAACGATGAGAGCTGGGAACAGGCGTGCCGCTACGCCAACGCCTGCGGCGCGCTGGTGGTTTCGCGTCACGGCTGCGCGCCGGCGATGCCGACCAAAGCCGAGCTGGATGACTTCCTGAGCCGCGATAAAGAAGTTAAGCGGCCCGACCTGGACAGCCGCCTGAATCACCTGCATCGCGTTACCACGCGTAAACAGCAGTGGCCGGAGCTGTGCGTGTTCGCTTTTGACCATCGTAAACAGCTGGTAGATATGGCGAACGAGGCGGGCGTGGACACGACCCGCCTGCCGGAGCTGAAAACGCTATTGCTGCGCGCGGCGCAGGAAGCCGCCACGGAAGCCGGGCTGGATCGCCGTAGCGGCATTCTGGCCGATACCACCTTCGGGCAATCCACGCTGAATGCGATTACCGGCAAAGGCTGGTGGATCGGTCGTCCGATTGAGATGCCAGGCTCAAGGCCGCTGCGTCTGGAGCATGGCAATATCGGTTCGCAGCTGGTGGACTGGCCGCAGGAGCATGTGGTGAAGTGCCTGGTTTTCTATCATCCGCACGACAGCGCCGAGCTGCGTAAAGAGCAGGACGAGCTCATCCTTGACGTCTGGCAAGGCTGTAATAAGACCGGCCATGAACTGCTGCTGGAAGTGATCCTGCCGGAAAATAATCCGGATAAACAAGAGTCTTACTATCTGGAGATGCTGAGCCACTTCTATTCGCTGGGCATCCAGCCGGACTGGTGGAAACTGCCGCCGCTGAGCCTGGAAAGCTGGCAGGCCATCAGCGGGCTGATTGAGCAGCAGGATCCCTGGTGTCGCGGCATTTTGATCCTGGGACTGGATGCGCCGGAAGAGAAGCTGAAGGCGGGATTCGCCGCGGCGGCGCAGGCTCCCTGGGTAAAAGGTTTTGCGGTAGGCCGCACTATTTTTGGCCAGCCTTCACGCCAGTGGCTGCAAGGTGAACTTAATGACGAAGCCCTGATCGCTGAGGTAAAAGGGAATTATCTGCGTCTGATCGACTACTGGCGGGAAGTCCGTCCTGCAACCTGACCTTCCGTGCCTGTGCCGCCCGCCAGCTTCATTTTCCGTCCGCTG
The DNA here is from genome assembly GCF_054057575.1 of Erwinia sp. TECH1. Classification (NCBI taxonomy): domain Bacteria; kingdom Pseudomonadati; phylum Pseudomonadota; class Gammaproteobacteria; order Enterobacterales; family Erwiniaceae; genus Erwinia; species Erwinia sp. TECH1. The sequence continues at coordinate 4,475,367 of NZ_JBSRZK010000001.1, forward strand.
GCGGTGCGGTTAATTTCACCTGTTTTGTAACTTCCTCCCGGTTTACGTTTTTAAAAAAGGCGAACGTCGGCAAAGCCGCAGCGATCGTGTTTTTTTCTGTGATGGAATTCATATAGCGATGAAATAGAACCGCTGAATTTCGTTAGCAAGTGAAATTTTTTGTTCATCTGATAGAATAACCGCCAGAAGAATATGACTAAAATTTAGCGAGCCTGAGTCAATGACTATTACCCCAACACAGCTTTCCCTGTTACAGGACGATATTCGTCGTCGCTACGATACCCTGAGTAAGCGCCTTAAACAGGTGGCTCGCTATATCCTCGACAACAGCAACAGTATCGCTTTTGACACCGTAGCCTCGATCGCCCAGCAGGCCGACGTGCCGCCTTCTACGCTAATTCGCTTCTCCAACGCATTTGGCTTCAGCGGCTTTAACGAAATGAAGCAGGTGTTTCGTCAGCATCTGATGGAAGAAACCGTTAACTATACCGAGCGCGCGCGTTTGTTCCGCCAGACCTCGACGGATGAAACGGCCACGCCGCCGGAAAACCCGGCTGAAATTCTCAACGTCTTTACCATGGTCAATTCCCAGGCTTTGCAGCAGCTGGCGATGCAGACCAACCCGGAACAGCTGAATAAAGCCGTAGAGCTGCTGGCGCAGGCGGAAAATATCTATGTGATTGGCCTGCGTCGTTCGTTCAGCGTCGCTTCCTATCTGACCTATGCGCTGCGCCATCTGGAACGTCGCGCTTTTTTAATCGACGGCCTGGGCGGGATGTTTACCGAGCAGCTCAGCATGGTGAACCCTAAAGACGTGGTGATCGCTATCAGCTATTCGCCCTATGCGCGTGAAGCCGTCGAGCTGGTTGAGCTGGGTGCTAAACGCGGCGCGCAGCAGATTGCCATTACCGACAGCCAGGTCAGCCCGCTGGCCGCCTTCAGCGACGTCTGCTTTGTGGTGCGTGAAGCCCAGGTTGACGGCTTCCGTTCACAGGTTGCTTCGCTGTGCCTTGCGCAGACGCTGGCCGTTTCTCTGGCGCTGCACAACGTCAAGGACTGATCGGCCGCCTGATGGCGTTAGTGTAAAACCAGGCAGCGGCTGCCCGGGAGTTTAAAGCCGCTGACCCGAGGGTCATAAACCGCCAGGCCTGAAGGTTAGAAATAGCCAGACCCGAAGGTCGCAAACCGCCAGGCCTTACGTCAGCGGCGCCGCTGCTTTCGCCAGGCGATCCTTCATTTGTCGATAGCGCTCCGTAACCTGCTGTTCCGCCCACTGCGCATCGGCGATTTTCTCTACCCTAACAGCGCAGTGTTTAAACTCCGGCGTTTTCGCTACCGGATCGACATGATCGAGGGTCAGCTCATTACAGGCACCTATCCACCACTGATAGGTCATATAGACCGCGCCCTGATTTGTTCTGTCGCTGACTTCAGCTCTGCTAAGCACCCTGCCGCGCCGCGAAGCTACCCATACCAGTTCGCCGTTATGAATATTCAGCGCACGCGCGTCTGCCGTATTCATCTGGATCCTGCCGGGTTCATCGGCCTGAGCCGCCAGGGCGTGGCAGTTGCCGGTCATCGAGCGGCAGCTGTAGTGGCCCACTTCACGTACCGTACAGAGCACCAGCGGCCAGGCTTCATCGGTTGCTTCGGCGGGCGGCTGCCAGTCGCAGGCAAACAGCAGCCCTTTACCGGAAGGACGCGAAAAGCGGTTTCCTTCATAGAGGTAAGGCGTGCCGGGATGTGCTTCATCAGGACAGGGCCACTGCACGTAGCCGAACCCGGCCATTTTCTCCCAGGTGGCGCCGGTGTACAGCGGGCAAAGCGCGCGCAATTCATCCCAGATCGCTTTATTGTTTTCGTAGCGCATGGGATACCCCATCGCCTGCGCCACGCGGCAGATAATTTCCCAGTCCGGCAGGACGTCGCCCTGCGGCTCTACAGCTTTTTCAAAGCGCTGGAACCCTCGATCGGCACTGGTATAAACGCCCTCATGCTCGCCCCAGCTGGTGGCGGGCAACAGGACATCCGCCAGCTCTGCCGTTTTGGTCATAAAAATATCCTGCACCACGATCAGATCCAGCTTTGCCATCGCCTGACGCATCAGGGCGAGATCCGGTTCGGTTTGCAGCGGATCTTCGCCCATAATCCAGTAGGCACGCAGCTTGCCCTCCAGCGCTAAATGGGGAACATCGGTAATGGCGTATCCGGGTTTATCACTGAGCGAGTCAACGCCCCAGGCGGCGGCAAATTTTTCGCGTACCGCCTTATCCGTTACGGGCTGATAGCCGGGGAAAACATCTGGCAGAGCGCCCATATCGCAGGCACCCTGAACGTTATTTTGCCCTCTGACCGGCCCCACGCCGACGCCCGGCCGCCCGAAATTGCCGGTAGCCAGCGCCAGGCTGGCCAATCCTTTCACCACATCCACGCCCTGCCCCCACTGGGTCACGCCCATTCCCCATAAAATAGTGGCGTTGCGGGCGCTGGCATAAAGGCGAGCAGCCTGGCGAATAAGCTCCGGCTTGAGTCCTGTGATGGCTTCCACCGCTTCCGGCGAATAGCGCTGGACGCCTTCCCGCCACGCTTCCAGCCCTTCCGTATGCTTATCGATATAGCTTTTGTCCCACAGTTTTTCAGCGATCAGCACGTGAGCAAGCGCGTTCACCAGCGCCATATTGCTGCCGTTTTTTAGCGGTAGCCACAGATCGGCCAGCCGGGCGCTTTCGATATAGCGCGGATCGCAGACGATAATTTTGGCCCCTTTCTCTTTGGCATGCAGAATGCGTCTGGCCACGATCGGATGAGAATCCGCAGCGTTATAACCAAAGATAAGCAGGCAGTCGCTTTCTTCAATATCCTTCATGCCGTTGCTCATCGCCCCATTGCCCAGGGTCGCCCGCAGGCCAGCGACGGAAGGGCCGTGGCACACCCTGGCGCAGCAGTCGATGTTATTGCTTCCCAATACGGCGCGCGCAAACTTCTGCATAACATAGTTGGTTTCGTTTCCCGGCCCGCGTGAAGATCCGGTAACCATAATGCTTTCAGGCCCTGAACGAGCGCGAATTTTTTGCAGCCGCCTGCTGACAAAATCGATAGCTTCCTGCCAGCTGACTTTTTCAAAAGGCCCGCCTCGTTTACGACGAATGGCAGGATGCTGCAAGCGCGGCGTCAGCAGGCGGGTATTATTCAAAAACTCCCAGCCGAAGTAGCCCTTCAGGCAAAGCTTTCCCTCATTGGTTACGCCGGGCGCGCCTTCCGCGCCAACGACTTTCCCGTCTGCAATCTGCAACGCAATTTTGCAGCCGCAGCCGCAGTAGGGACAAACAACAATCGCTTTATCCATGTGTCTCCACCTCCTGTAAATAAGGGCCGTTCAGCTGGCTTTCTGCTGCGGCTCGCTGCTGCTTTTGCTGCTGTCGTTGTGTCAGTCCGGCGGCGGTCATCAAAGTCAACGCGCCGGTTGGGCACACGTGGATGCAGGCAGGCCCGTCGGATTGACCCGCGCAAAGATCGCATTTCACTATCAGCGGCTTTTCTTCAGGCTTGCTGACGATTTCAATAGCGCCAAACGGGCAGGCGATAACGCAGCTTTTGCAGTCAATACAGCGGTGACGGCGGGTTGCTATCATACCCAGCTCGCCCTTATACAGCGCCGCAACAGGGCACGCAGAGACGCAGGGCGCGTTATTACACTGATGGCACATAACGGGTACGCTAACCTGCGACGATTTAATGACCTTCAGGCGAGGGAAATAGCGCTGCGCAGCCAGTAACGGCGTGCCCGTATGCGCCACGGCGCAGGCAACCTCACAGGTATGGCAGCCGATACATTTTTCAGGCTGGGCGACGATAAACTGGCTCATAAGGCCCGCTCCTTTCTTTCTGCGCGGGTCATTTCCGCGCTCTGTTCAAACATCGCCAGCATCTCTCGCGCGCTGCGACGCCCTTCCGCCATAGCCGTTACCACCAAATCGGCACCGTGCACGGCGTCCCCGGCGGCAAACACTTTTGGATGATGCGTTTGCGTTGTGCGGCCCGCCTGGCCTGTTTTGATCAGCCCCCAACGATCGAAACGAATCGCCTGTCCCGCCAGCCAGGGCATCTCGTGCGCCTGAAAGCCAAAGGCCAGGATCAGCGCGTCGGCAGCCAGCACGAATTCAGATCCTTTGACCGGCTGCGGTCGTCGACGCCCGTCGCTGCCTGGCTCACCGGCAACGGTGCGGATCATCCCTATGCCGCTCAGGCGACCGCCCTTATCCAGCCCGATATATTGCGGCAGCAGGTTAAACATAAATTCCACGCCTTCTTCGCGCGCGTTGGCGACCTCTTTTTTAGAGCCAGGCATACTCTCTTCATCGCGTCGATAGGCGCAAATTACCTGTTTCGCCTGCTGCCGGATGGCGGTACGCACGCAGTCCATCGCCGTATCGCCGCCGCCCAGTACTACGACTTTTTTTCCCTTCAGCGAGACATAAGGCTGCTGTTCATCCTCTGCCAGCCCCATGACCCGTCGCGTATTAGCGGTCAGATAGGGCAGCGCCTGAATAACGCCGGGCGCATCCTCATGCTCAAGGCCCGCCTGCATCAATTTATAGGTGCCCACGCCCAAAAAGACGGCGTCGTAATCCGCCAGCAGACGAGAGAAAGGAAGGTCGCGGCCAATTTCGCAGCTAAGGTGAAACTTAATTCCCATTTCGCTGAAAATAGCGCGGCGGGTTGCCATCAGCTGTTTATCCAGCTTGAAAGAGGGGATCCCAAAGGTCAGCATCCCGCCGATTTCGGGATGGCGATCGTAGACATCCACCTGAACGCCGCTGCGCGCAAGGATATCGGCACAGCCCAGCCCGGCAGGCCCGGCGCCCACCACCGCTACCTTTTCACGCCGGGCCTCAATCGCTGGCGGCGTCGGGCGCCAGCCCTGCCTGAACGCTTCATCAGTGATGTAACGTTCGAGGTTACCTATCGAAACCGCGCCCGACCGACCGCTGAGCGTACATGCGCCTTCGCAGAGCCGATCCTGTGGACAGACGCGCCCGCAAATTTCCGGCAGGCTGCTGGTCTGGTGCGACAGCTCTGCCGCATCGATAATTCGCCCCTCCTGCACCAGGCGGATAAAATCGGGGATGGCGTTGTGCAGCGGGCAGGCCCAGCCGCACCACGCTTTTTGCGCGCAATAAAGGCAGCGCTCGGCCTCATAGCCCGCCTGCGACGGCGAGAGGCCCTGATAAATCTCGCAGAAATGCCTGGCGCGCTCCGTGGGTTTAAGCTTGCGGGCGCCAATGCGCGGCAGCTTATCCAGCGCCTTTGCGGCGCGTCCGGCTACTGGCCGCAGCGCTTTATCGTCAGCGGTGGCGTACTGACGGTATTGCCGAAGCCGCGTCAATGTATTTTCATCCATCACCTGCAGCGCCTGGGTCGGGCAGGAAGCCACGCAAGCGGGCTTGCCCTGCTCGGTTTGCTCGCAGAGATCGCACTTACTCATTACGTCTTCAGAAGCAGCCGGTTCAATCGCACCAAACGGGCAGGCCAGCAGACAATTTTTGCAGCCTATGCACTTTTCCTCATGCAGCCGCACGCTGTTGTATTGAAAAACAAGCGCCTGAGTTGGGCAACTGGCGACGCAAGGCGCTTTGTTGCACTGACGACAGGTAACGGGGCCGCAGCCTTTGACAAGATGAATGCGCGGCCGAAACTGCCCACGATGGGCTGGCCATTCGCCATCGCCGTGCGCTAGTGCGCAGGCCACTTCACAAACATGACAATCGATACACTCGCTGGGATTAACAGTGACAAACCGGTTCATTTTTACTCCTTTTTATGCCGCACAGATCCCTTTCGTCGGGTTATGCAAAAAAAGGGCACATTTGCGGAAAAAAGCCATTCAGAACTGATTTTTGTGAGGCATTACGCAGTTGCTGACGAGAACGTCGGTTTGACAGAGGGATGTCGCCGCTATGGCAGATGTAAACAGGAGAATTACCGTCTCATTTTGAGAAAAAAACCTCAAAGTGAAACGACTCCAGCGACACACAAGCGAGCAGCGGACTTGTTTTAAATCAGTTTCTTCGAGATGCCTCACAGCCCTGTCGCTTGTCGCGGACATCTTCACACTCTGGCATATCACTTGCTTAGGGCTGTCCCGGGAAGCATCTGGAGGGCCAAAATCCGTGAAAACTCTTTTAGTGGGCAATGAAGTACCGCGCGTCGACGGCGAGGCGAAAGTCAGAGGCGCAGCCGTATATGGTGACGATATTGTGCTGAGAAACATGCTTTATGGCGTGTGTCGCTACGCCGATATCGCCGCAGGCCAAATCGCCTCGCTGGATATCTCGGAAGCGGAAAAACTACCTGGCGTGGTGAAAATCGCCACCTGGAAGGACATCCCAGGCCAGCGCTGTATCGGCGTGGTTATCCCGGACTATCCGCCTATCGTTGAGAGCGAAATTGCTTTTCGGGGGGACGTCATTGCCGTGATCGCGGCGGAAAGTTATGAAATAGCCAGCCAGGCCGCCGATAAAATCCGCGTAGCCTATACGCCCTGGACACCGATAACATCGGTGAGAGAAGCCATCAGGCCGGGGGCACGGCCCATCCACAGTGACAAAGAAAATAATATTATTAATCATCACCATACGATTAAGGGCGATATTGAGGCGGGCTTTGCGGCCTCCAGCTATATCTTTGAGCGCGATTTTGAGGTCGGCTTTCAGGAGCACGCCTATATTGAGCCAGAGTCGATCACCGTTGGCTACGACGATAATGAACAGATCGTCACGATTTATGGGTCAATACAAAACGCGCATCGCGTGCGCGGCATGGTGGCGAAATATCTGGATCTGCCGCAGTCGAAGGTTAACGTGAAGCGCTCCGTACTGGGCGGATCTTTCGGCGGCAAAGACGATATTATCGATCATCTTGCCTGCCGCGCGGCGCTGCTGGCCGTGCTGACTTCGCGCCCGGTAAAAATGACCTATAACCGCGAACAGTCAATGCGGGAAAGCTATAAACGCCATCCTTATCAGATGCATTACAAAATCGGTCTGGACGATCGGGCGCGTATCCAGGCAATAAAAATAGATATCCTTGCGGATGGCGGCAGCTATGCCGGGCAAACGCCTTTTGTCACCTGGCGTAGCTCCGTACAGGCTGCCGGGCCTTATAATATTCCCAACGTGCGCGTCGATATTACCGGCGTCTACACCAACAATAATTATACCTCCGCCTATCGCGGCTTTGGCGCGCCACAGGTTATTTTTGCCAACGAATCGCTGATGGACGAGGTCGCGGAAAAAATGGGGCTGTCACCCGTCGAGCTGCGCCTGAGAAACGTACTGCGCCAGAACGACACCAGCATGGCTGGGCAGGTTCTCAGCGAGCATCAGGTCTCCGCGCAGGAAGTCCTGCAAAAGGCTATCGACAAAACCGAGTTTTTGGCGAAGCGGGAGCACTATCGGCAGCTCAATCAGCTGGGCGGGCCGATTAAATATGGCATTGGGCTGGCGCTCAGTCATCGGGGCTGTTCGCTGGGCGCCGAGGGGCTGGATGCCTCTTCCGCGCTGATACAGATCAATGCCGACGGCAGCCTGAATCTTTCCACCTCCGTGTCTGAAAACGGCCAGGGATTGCAGACCACCATGTCGCTTATTGCAGCGGAAGCGTTTGGTCTGGATCTGACACAGATTCATTTCACCGATCCGCCGACCGCCATGATTGCTGATGGGGGATCTACCGTCGCGTCGCGCGGCACGCTAATGGGCGGACAGGCGGTGCTTAGCGCGGCGAATACCATCAAGCGACGCATGGCTAAAGCGCTGGCGCAAACGCTGGATGTAACCGATCCCGACGATCTGGTATGGGAAAACGGCACCGTATTTCACCGCCGACAACCCTCTAAGCGACTGCCGTTCCGGCAGGTCGTTGACGTGACCAAAGCTGCCGGTGCCAATCTTTCGGCTTACGGCTGGCACGTCGCGCCGGCTATCCACTGGGACGAAGAAAAAGGAAGCGGCAGCCCCTACTTTACCTGGGTTTACGGCTGTCAGGTCGCCGATATCGCGCTGGATACCCGCACCGGAAAAATTACGTTCAACAACGCCACGGCCGTGCATGACGTCGGCAAAGTGATCAACAAAGTCGGCTTTGAAGGGCAGGTCTACGGCGGTCTGGTTCAGGGCATGATCGGCTACGCCATGCTGGAAGAGTTCAATACAGAGCAAGGCGAGGTTAAGTCTGAGAACTTTGATACCTATCTGCTGCCCACGATTAAAGACGTGCCGAATATCGACATCGTCGCGGTAGAAAACCATGACAAGGCTGGCCCCTATGGCGCCAAAGTTATTGGCGAACCCGTGCTGGAGCTTGGCGGCGCGGCGCTAAATAACGCCGTGAGCTTCGCGCTTGGACGTCGCAACTATACGCTGCCGCTGACGCTGGAGCAGGTTCGCCTGGGCTACGCGTTGAAAAAACCGGTCCGCCAGAGCGAGCTACAGGCTGAATCGGGCGGTAAAAAACAGGTTTTACGGCTGAACACGCTACAAATTTACCGGCCGGACACGCTGGATGACGCGCTACGGGCGCTGGCCGACGGCCAGGCCAGGCCGATTGCAGGCGGAACGGATGTGCTGGTACAGGCGCGGCTTAGTACGGTGCCGCTGCCGCTGGTGGATATTTCAGGTTTGAAAGAACTACAGCGTATCGCCCTCTGCGATGAGGGCGTGACCATTGGGGCTGGCGTTTGCTTTAGTGATTTGACGGCTGACCAGCGGCTTCAGGAGCACTATCCGCTATTAATTACCGCCTGCAACACCATTGGTTCACTACAGCTCCGTAATCGGGCGACGCTGGGTGGCAATATCGTTAATGCCGCGCCCTGCGCAGACTCCGTACCGCCGCTGATTATCTATGACGCTATCGTCGTGCTGCAGAGCCAGCAGGCGCAGCGCCGCATGCCGCTGTCGGACTTTATTACCGCAGGCTATCGTACCCGGCTACAGCCTGGCGAGTTGCTGACCGCGGTGATACTGCCCGCGCCCTATCGCGATCCTGGCCTTGAGCAACGCTATCTACAGCTGGGTCGTCGCAATGCGCTGAACATTACCCGTCAGAGCTTTACCGGCCAGTTTACCTTCAATCATGCGGGGATGCTGGTTCGCTGTCGTCTGGTAGATGGCGCGTTGTTGAGTAAACCTCAACGCTTGATTGCGGTAGAGAAAGTTCTGACCGGACAGGCGTTGACGGTCGCACAGATAGAGGCGGGTGCCAGCGCGCTGGAAGCCCTGCTAATGGCGGCGATAGGCAATCGTTGGTCCGCCGCGTACAAGGTGCCGGTAGCGTTAAATATGCTGCGTCAAATGTTGCAGGAAGCCCGTGAAGCCGGGACAAAATAAGGAGCAAAAAAATGAACAGGATCGGGCTGACAGTAAACGGGGTTCAGGTTGAGAAAACGGTTGAGGATAATCGCCGCCTGCTTGATTTTTTACGGGAAGATTTACAGCTGACCGGCACCAAAGAGGGCTGCTCGGTAGGCGAGTGCGGCGCCTGTACGGTGATCATGAACGGTAAGGCTGTCTGTTCATGCCTGGTGCTGGCGGCGCAGTGCGATGGTGCGACGGTCAGCACTATTGAAGCACTACACCAGGATGAAACCGGTAGAAAACTGCAGCAGGAATTTGTGCGCCACGGCGGCGTGCAGTGTGGCTTTTGCACGCCGGGCGTGCTGATGAGCACCAAAGCGCTGCTGGATAAAAACCCTCGCCCGAGCGACCAGCAGATTGCAGAAGCGCTGGAGGGAAATCTTTGCCGCTGTACCGGTTACAAGCCAATTATTAAATCAATTAAGGCGGTGCTGAAGACGGAGTAAAGCCATTATGAAGGAATGTATTATGCTGGCGGCCGGACGCTCATCGCGTATGGGATGTTGGAAAATGCTGCTGCCATGGCAGGATACGACGGTGCTGGACAGTGCCATCCGCAATGCGCTGGCGTTCTGCGACAGAGTTATCCTGGTAACAGGCTATCGTGCTGAAGAGCTTCATCAGCGTTACGCCCATTGGCCTGCCGTGGATGTTTGCCACAACGCCGGTTACCAGGCAGGGATGTTCTCTTCGGTACGCTGCGGTGCCGCCGTGCTTTCCGGCGGGCGCTTTTTCGTTGTACCCGGAGATATGCCCGCGATTGATCCGACCATCTATGCACAGCTGTGGCGGCATCAAAGTCTCTGCTGCCAACTGCCCTGCTACGCGGGCAAAAATGGGCATCCGGTGCTGCTGCCTGCCGGGATGGCGGCGCGAATAACCGCAGCGCCTGAACAAAGTACGCTGCGCAAGCTGATTCAGGAATATGGCTGCATCAGCGTACCGATCGACAGCCCAACCGTTCACTGGGATTTAGACACGCCCGCACAGTATCAGCAACGCCTTAGCAATGCCTGCTGAAGCTCAGGCCTGCAGGCCATATTTTTTTATTTTCCGATAAAGCGTCGCTACGCCAATGCCCAGCTCTTCCGCTATCTGCTTCTTATTGCGGGTGCGCTGCAGCGCTTCTTCTATCAGACTTTTTTCTACTGATTTCAGCTTTGCCCCTTCCTCTTCCTCGACCGGGCCGCAAACCGTTTTCGGCGGGTACGCCATCAACGGCACAGAACGAATTGTAGTATGGAACAGCGGAGGCAGTAAGGCGCCGTCTATTATCTCCCCTTCAGGAACGATATTGACCAGATACTCCACCAGATTGCTTAACTCGCGCACGTTGCCTGGCCACAGATAGCGTTGTAACAGCTCTATCGCTTCCCGGCTGATACCCGGATAGGCGCAGCCGATGCGCTGCGAGTGATGATTAAGAAAATAGTGCATCAAAAGTTCGATATCCCCTTCGCGATCGCGCAGCGGCGGCACCTCCAGCGGAATAACGTTCAGGCGATAGTAGAGATCCTCCCGGAACTTTCCCTCCTCAATAAATTGCCGCAGGTTTTGATGCGTAGCGGAAATAATTCGAATATCGACAGACACAGGGCGGCTTGCGCCAACGGGCAGCACCTCGCGGTTTTCTATCGCCCGCAGTAAACGAGCCTGCAGGCTCAGCGGCATATCGCCAATTTCATCCAGAAACAGCGTGCCGCCGTTGGCTGACTGGATCAGCCCCGCCCGTCCGCCGGGCGCCGCGCCGGTAAAAGCGCCTTTTACGTAGCCGAACAGCTCGCTTTCCAGCAGGTTTTCAGGAATGGCCGCACAGTTTATCGCCACAAACGGCCTGTCGTGCCTTTTGCTGAGCCTGTGGATAGCCCGCGCCACCACCTCTTTTCCGGTGCCGCTTTCCCCCAGTATCATCACGCTGGAAGGGCTGGAGGCGATGCGCATAATCAGCCGTTTCAGTTTGTGGATTGCTTTGGATTTTCCTACCAGCCGTTCAATGCCGGGCGGCTCGTTTTCAGTCAGCAAAGAAGCAGCCAGCGCGTCCTGATGAAAAGCCATTAAAAAGAGTTTTTGCTGACCGATATGATGTAGCTGCCCCGTCAACAGCATCTGCTGGTCGCCCATAATCACGCGGTGCTGGGCATGACCGTGAGCCGCTTTCCGCTGACGGCTGAGCGGCTCAATAGCCAGGGATCTTCCCGTTAAACTTTCGTGAGTGGCATCCAGCTGGCTGAGCGCACGATCGTTAACGGCTTTCACTTTACCGTCCCGATCCAGCAGGATCACCCCTTGATCCATACTGCCTAACAGCGTGTGCCAGACGGCATCGCTTTGCGTTTGCCGTGGCTGAGCGCTGGCGAGATTAGCCACCAGCAGTCGGGAAACGTGCCGCATATACTGCACAAACATATCCGCGTTATCGCTGAGTTTTCGGTGCTGCTCATTATTGACGGCAATAAGGCTGATGACGCCCAGACAACGGTGAGGGGCCAGGATAGGTACGCCGATAAAAGCTCGCTCTTTGCAAAACTGTCGGTGCTGACAGGCTTTGCACAGGGGGTTGTACCGCGAGTCGACGACAACCATTTCCTTTTGCGTTTCGATGACGTTTCTGAGCAGATGGTTATTGCTTTCCGGACTATGTCCGAAGCGATAACTGTAAGGGCCGGTGCCGGCAATGCGAATGAGGTGGCGATCGACAACCTCCACTTCCATTTCCAGCACGTTAGCCAGCAGGCTGCTGAAATTCAGAATGGTCGGCTGTATGGCCATCAGACCAGAGGGTAACGATGGAGCTTCATCCATGACGTGCATCCTTTTGTTCACAATCCCTTCTCTCATCCTGGAGAGTCATGTGCTGAATCTCATTTTGAGAGAAACAGCAGGCTTTATCATTTTGAGCGCTGAGAATCCAACGATCGCGTAACACCATACTCCGTCATGCCCTTGGCTGTCATGCCCGTTACCCTGCTCAAGCCCTCTTCATTAACCACTTCGTTTTAAAATTGCTACATATCTCGCAAATTCGGCGACAGATCACGTTTTTCTGCCACCGATAGCCGCGTCTCCCACTCCTGGCACAGAAGTTGATTACAGCGGTCAGGCTTCCTGCCATGTCGTTAGCGGCAGGGATAACGTATCGCTATAAGGAATCGCTTAAATGGAAGAGACAGGCGCACTGCTACGGACCATTGGCCAGAGGAAAACTGGCCTGGCCAGTAAAGATTTTTTGCTTACCTGGGAGCAAACCCGCGAAGAACTTGAGCAAGTGCTGGATATTGCTCAGGTGATGAAAATCATGCGTGAGAAAAACATCGATACCCGGATTTTTAATAGTGGGCTCGGTATTTCGGTTTTCCGCGACAACTCCACCCGTACGCGTTTTTCCTACGCCTCGGCGCTGAATCTGCTGGGGCTGACGCAACAAGATTTGGACGAGGGCAAATCGCAGATCGCGCATGGCGAAACGGTACGTGAAACCGCCAATATGATCTCCTTTTGCGCGGATGCGATCGGCATTCGCGACGACATGTATCTGGGCGCGGGTAACGCCTATATGCGGGAAGTCGGTGCAGCGCTGGATGAGGGCTTTAGCCAGGGCGTTCTGCCCCAGCGACCTGCCCTGGTCAATCTGCAATGCGATATCGATCACCCCACGCAGTCCATGGCGGATTTGGCCTGGCTTAAAGAACATTTCGGCGGGCTGGACCAGTTGAAAGGCAAAAAAATCGCCATGACCTGGGCCTATTCGCCCAGCTACGGCAAACCGCTTTCGGTACCTCAGGGCATTATTGGATTGATGAGCCGTTTTGGTATGGAAGTCACGCTGGCGCATCCCGAGGGCTACGACCTTATCCCCGACGTGCTGGAAGTGGCCCAGCGCAACGCCAAAGCGTCCGGCGGCAGCTTCCGTCAGGTCAGCACGATGGAAGAGGCGTTCCGCGACGCCGATATCGTCTATCCAAAATCCTGGGCGCCCTGGCAAGTGATGCAGCAAAGAACCATGCTGCTGCGCAATCAGGATACCGCCGGACTAAAAGCCCTTGAGCAGCATTGTCTGCAACAAAATGCGCGTCATCAGCAGTGGCACTGTACGGAAGAGATGATGAAGCTGACCCGCGACGGCAGCGCGCTCTATATGCACTGTCTGCCCGCCGACATCACCGACGTTTCCTGCGAGGCGGGCGAGGTCGCCGCCAGCGTTTTTGAGCGCTATCGCATTGCCACCTATAAAGAGGCCAGCTGGAAACCGTGGATCATCGCCAGCATGATCCTGGCCCGAAAATTTGCCGATCCCGCTGCCGTGCTGACCCGCCGCCTCCAGGAAGCGCAGCCAAGGATTAAATGCTGAAAAAACCACGGTTCCCGATCACTTTTTTGAGGAAAGGTCAGCTATGTCCAGCTTCGAGTTAAAAATGGTTATTGAAGACAACGCGGCATATGCGCCTGAACGGTCCGACCTGTTCAACCGCCGCACCGCCAGGGCCGCACGGGCTTTTCACAGCAAGCTGCCGGGCTATCGTCCGACTCCGCTGCTCTCTTTGCCCGCTCTGGCCGCCGCGCTCGGCGTTGAACAAATCCTGGTTAAGGATGAGTCGCAACGCTTTGGTCTGAACGCTTTCAAAATGCTTGGCGGCGCATGGGCTATTGCCCGCCTGCTCTGCAAAGAAACCGGCAGCGATATTAACGAATTTTCCTTTGCCGCCTTTCGTCAGCAGCAGCGCGTACCCATGACGTTTGCCGCCACCACAGATGGCAACCACGGGCGCGGCGTTGCCTGGGCGGCGCGCCAGCTGGGACAACATGCCGTTATCTATATGCCTAAAGGCTCCTCGCCCGCCCGCGTCAAACATATTACCGACCTGGGCGCCGAGTGCATCGTTACCCAAATGAACTACGACGACACGGTGCGTCTGACCATGCGCAATGCCGAAAAGCAGGGCTGGAAAGTCGTGCAGGACACCGCCTGGGAAGGCTATCGCGAGGTACCCACCTGGATTATGCAGGGCTACGCCACGCTGGCGGATGAAGCCGTAGAGCAAATGCAGGCGCTGGGCACTTCGCCGACCCACGTTTTTTTGCAGGCGGGCGTGGGGGCAATGGCTGCTGGCGTGCTCGGCTATTTGTGCGACGTATACGAGGCCGCCAGCCTGCATGCTGTGGTCGTAGAGCCGGACAAAGCCGACTGTCTCTTTCGTTCCGCCAAACGGGGCGAAATGGTCAACGTGGGCGGCGAGATGAATACCATTATGGCCGGGCTGGCCTGCGGCGAGCCAAATCCGCTTGGCTGGCCGCTATTGCGCGGCTGCGCCCGGCAGTTTATCTCCTGCGAAGATCGCGTCGCCGCTTTGGGGATGCGCGTGCTGGGTAATCCGCTGGGCGACGATCCACGCATTATATCCGGCGAATCGGGCGCGGTCAGCGCAGGCGTGCTGGCTGCCGTTCTGCATCATCCCCAGTCGCAGGCGCTAAAAGAAAAACTCAGGCTTACCCCGGCTTCGCGCGTGCTGCTGCTCAGCACCGAAGGCGACACCGATCCTCAGCACTACCGGGAAGTAGTGTGGGAAGGAAAAGACGGCATTACCGCTTAATTAACAGGAGTTAACTATGAAATCCGTTCCGTTCGACGATATTCTTGCTCTGGCAAATAAATACCAGCCGGAAATGACGCGCTTTCTGCGTGAGATGATCGCCATTCCCAGCGAAAGCTGCGATGAAAAGCTTGTGGTCGCGCGCATACGTCAGGAGATGGAAAAAGTAGGGTTCGATAAAATCGAGATCGATCCCATGGGAAATATTTTGGGCTATATCGGCCACGGCCCACGCCTGCTGGCGATGGACGCCCATATCGACACGGTGGGCATCGGCAATCGCAAAAACTGGCGTTTCGATCCTTATGAAGGCATGGAGGATAACGAGCTGATCGGCGGGCGCGGATCCTCGGATCAGGAAGGCGGCATGGCGGCAATGGTTTACGCGGCGAAGATCATTAAGGATCTCCATCTGGAAGACGACTACACGCTGCTGATTACCGGAACGGTTCAGGAAGAGGACTGTGACGGCCTTTGTTGGCAATATCTTATTGAGCAGATGAATATCCGGCCCGAATTTGTCATCAGTACGGAGCCTACCGACTGTCAAATCTATCGCGGACACCGTGGCCGCATGGAAATACGGGTAGAGGTACAGGGCGTCAGCTGCCACGGCTCTGCGCCGGAACGCGGCGATAACGCGATTTTCAAAATGGCGCCCATCCTGACCGAGCTGCAGGCGCTGTCCGGCAAGCTGGGCAATGACGAATTCCTGGGTAAAGGCACGTTGACCGTTTCGGAAATCTTTTTCACCTCGCCCAGCCGCTGTGCCGTCGCAGACAGCTGCGCCATTTCCATCGATCGTCGTCTCACCTGGGGCGAAACATGGGAAAACGCGCTGGAGGAGATCCGCGCTCTGCCTGCCGTTAAGTCGGCTAAGGCAGAAGTCTCGCTTTATACCTACGAGCGCCCTTCCTGGACGGGGCTGGTCTACCCAACCGACTGCTACTTTCCTACCTGGAAAGTGGAGCCTGACCACATCACCGTCAAAACGCTTAGCGCGGCCTATCGGGGCCTGTTTAAACGCGAGCCGGTGGTGGATAAGTGGACCTTTTCCACCAACGGCGTTTCCATTATGGGCCGTCATGGCATTCCCGTTATCGGCTTTGGGCCAGGTAAAGAGCCAGAAGCCCACGCGCCGAATGAAAAAACCTGGAAAGCGCATCTGGTCACCTGCGCCGCACTCTATGCCGCCACGCCTTTGACCTGGCTACAGCAGCAGGCCTGACGGCAACCGGCGTCGACAGGAGGACGGGGATGAAAACGTTACTGAAGGGAGGCACCCTGGTAGATGACGCCGGGGAATACCGCCAGGATCTGCTGATCATGCAGGGAAAAATCGTTCGTCGCGCGCCGCAAATCGAGGCGGACGAAACCATGAACATTATCGACGCTCGTGAGCTACTGGTAATGCCGGGCGGTGTGGATGTGCATACCCATTTTAATATCGACGTCGGCATCGCGCAGAGCTGCGACGACTTTTTTGCCGGTACGCGCGCCGCAGCCTGCGGCGGTACCACCACTATTGTCGATCATATGGGCTTTGGCCCGCCAGGCTGTACGCTGCACCACCAGCTGGAGAAATATCATCGCGACGCGGTCGAGGCAGTTATCGATTACAGTTTTCACGGCGTGATCCAGCATGTGACGCCTCAAATTCTGGAGGAGATCGCGCCGATGGCGCAGCATGAGGGGATCAGCAGCTTCAAATTTTATCTGACCTACGATTATATGCTGCATGATGAAGATGTCCTGAACGTGCTGCAGCGCCTTAACGAAGCGGGCGCGCTGGCCACGGTGCACCCGGAGAACGATGCGGCCATACGCTGGCGACGACAACAGTTTAAGCAACAGGGGAAAACGGCGCCCGTCTGGCACGCTCACAGCCGTCCGCTGGCCTGCGAAGCGGAGGCGATCGCGCGCGCTATCAACCTGGCCAGGCTGGCGGACAATGCGCCTTTATATATCGTTCATCTCTCCAACGGCCTCGGGCTGGATTATGTCCGTATGGCGCGCGCCAGCGGCCAGCCGGTATGGGCAGAAACCTGCCCCCAGTATCTGCTGCTGGACATCAACCGCTACCTGCGGCCTGACGGGCTGAAATACATCCTCAGCCCGCCGCTGCGGCCATGCAGCGAGCGGGATAAATTATGGGTTGGTATCGCCAACGGCGCGATTGATACCCTGGCTACCGACCACTGCAATTTTCCTTACCGGCAACGCCAACAGATGGCGGCCAACGATTTTACCCGCTGCCCCAACGGCCTGCCGGGCGTAGAGAATCGCCTGGCCCTGCTTTTTTCCGAAGGCGTGATGAAAGGGCGTATCAGCCGTTCACGCTTTGTTTCGCTAACCAGCACGATGCCCGCAAAACTGTTTGGTCTGTGGCCGGAAAAAGGCAGCCTACAGCCCGGCGCGGATGCCGATCTGGTGCTTTTCGATCCCCGACGTCAGCAGATTATCCACCATGCCGATCTGCATGATAACGGCGACTATACGCCCTATGAAGGCTTCTGCTGTCAGGGCTGGCCGGTTATGACCCTTTCACGTGGAACAGTGGTCTGTCGGGAAGGCCGCTTTACCGGTCAGGCAGGACACGGCCGCTTTATTTCTCGCAAGCCATTTGTAACAGGGAGTCACCTATGAAAAAGAGGATAGTACTGGCGCTGGGCGGCAACGCCCTTGGCGCGGGGCTGATGGAGCAGATGCAGGCCGTGCAGAATACGGCGGAAACCATTGTGGCGTTGATAGCCGAAGGCCACGAGCTGGTGATCACCCACGGCAACGGCCCACAGGTAGGGATGATCCATCAGGCCTTTGAAGCGGCGGCCCACACGGCGGCGCATTCTCCGGTATTGCCGATGTCGGTATGTGTGGCGCTTAGTCAGGGATATATCGGTTACGATCTGCAAAACGCGCTGCGGGAAGCGCTGCTTAATCAGAACATGGATAAAAACGTGGTATCGCTGATCACGCAGGTGCGCGTGGACGCGCGCGATCCCGCTTTCACTCATCCCGACAAGCCGATCGGCTCTTTTCTGTCAGAAGAGGAGGCGCGCAAGCTGAAATCAACAGGGATGCTGCTGATGGAGGATGCCGGGCGCGGCTGGCGACGGGTAGTTGCCTCGCCCAAACCGTTGGAGATCGTCGAAGCGCGCGCGGTAAAAACCCTGCTGGAAGCCGGTCAGATTGTGATTACCGCTGGCGGCGGCGGCATCCCGGTGGTCGCCCAGGGAAATCATCTACAGGGCGCAAATGCCGTTATTGATAAGGATCTTGCCAGCGCGGTGCTGGCTCAGGATATCGATGCGGATATGCTGATTATTCTGACCGCGGTCGAAAAAGTTGCTATCGATTTCCGTAAGCCGACGGAGCGCTGGCTGGACACGCTGACGCCGCAGGAAGCTTTGCACCATATTACTGATAATCAGTTCGCGCCAGGCTCGATGCTGCCGAAAGTCGAAGCGGCCGTCGCATTTGCCGAATCAAAGCCTGGCCGTCAGGCCCTGATTACGCTGCTTTCTAAGGCCAGAGAAGGGATTGTTGGCCAGACCGGCACGCTTATTCAACAGTAGCGGCAGAGCGCGCATCGGCGGCTGTTTCAGGCCTGCCCTGCCGCCGACGCGTCGGATGGGCGCGGCCACAATGCTTACCGCTATCTCTTCCGGCGCCAGACGTTCAATCATTCCCCCTCCAATCGTCCCGTCCGTTTTGCCCTATTCTCGCACCAGCATGGTGGCTACGTGACGCGGTGCAGAGCCGCGACTCTCGACGACATGTAATAGCGTAAAAGCGCGGTTTTCCTTCCCCAGACGGCTGGCTATAGCAGACAGGCTCACCTCCTTCTCCTGAGTGTGGATCTTTTAGTCTGCTGCAACCGTTGCGCCGCTTTTTTCAGCGCGCCGGGCAACCGGCCAGGGCAAGCCTTCTCATAATGAGAGCTTACGTTCTTATATTGCGAAGATTTCCCCATGTCGCGCCAGGCCTGGCCATTCTGGATGCTACTCATTCTCACTACCCGCTTTTCTGCGGGCAGGCAGACGATGATTTTGCGAATAGTGTCACGAAACCTGCATGAAAAGACATCGCTAAACGCCTCTGGCTCACTTGTTGCTACGCACTGACAAAACTGCATTTGTTTACACGAGCGGCATCGCTCAGCAGCATTAAGGAGCTACTTATGGGTGACATCATGCGTCCCATCCCTTTCGATGAACTTTTGATGCGAACCTGCGCGGAATATCAAGAGAATCGTTCGATTTTCGGCATCCCGGAAACGGAATTTTATCAACGGGATCCGCGTCGCCAAATCGCTTTGTTTGGCGAAAGCTGCGACACGCCTGTCGGCCCGGCCGCCGGACCGCATACGCAGCTGGCGCAAAATATCATCGTGTCCTGGCTGACCGGCGGCAGTTTTATCGAGTTGAAAACCGTGCAGATCCTGGACAGGCTGGAGCTTGAAAAGCCCTGTATTGATGCCAGCGACGAAGCTTTTAACACCGAGTGGTCCACCGAATTTACGCTGAAGAAGGCCTGGGACGAATACCTGAAGGCCTGGTTTATCCTGCACCTGCTGGAAACGATTTATACGCCACGGCGCGACGGCGCAAAACGCTCTTTTATTTTTAATATGAGCGTCGGCTACGACCTGCAGGGCATAAAGCAGCCCGCTATGCAGACCTTTATCAATGAGATGCTGGACGCCGCTCAGAATGAGAAATTCGCGCTTTATCAACAAAAGCTGCAGCGTTTTATTACTCAGGGCGACTGGCAGCTGCTGCAAAAAGCCCAGCCCGCTGATTTACAGGCGTTGCCCGCACGCATTTCCAGCCGCATGGTCAACAGCGTGACGCTTTCCACCATGCATGGCTGCCCGCCTGACGAAATCGAGTCTATTTGTCGCTATATGCTGACAGAGAAGCAGCTGCACACCTTTGTTAAGCTGAATCCCACGCTGCTGGGATATCAGCGCGTGCGTCAGATCCTCGATAACAATGGTTTTGACTATATCGAGTTGAACGAGGCGTCTTTCAGCCACGATCTGCCGCTTGGGCAAGCATTGGGAATGCTTGAAAGATTAATGGCGCTGGGGCGGGAAAAACAGCGGACTTTCGGTGTAAAACTGACCAATACGCTGGGCGCTCGTAATCATAAGCATCGCCTGCCGGGCGAAGAGATGTATATGTCGGGGCGCGCCCTCTATCCGCTATCGATTAACGTTGCGGCGCTGCTTTCAACCCATTTCGCCGGCAGGCTGCCCATCTCCTATTCGGGCGGTGCCAGCCAGTACAATATCGCCGATATTTTCGCGACTGGCATCCAACCGATCACCCTGGCTACCGACCTGCTCAAGCCCGGCGGCTATCTGCGGCTGAAGACCTGCGCGCAAATCCTGGAAAACAGTCAGGGCTGGGAACGCCAGTGCATCGATGTTGCCGGGCTGCAAAAGCTGGCTGATGATGCCCTGTCCGCCCAATGGGCGCAAAAGTCATGGAAATCTCGCGAGCAGATAGACGTAGGCGGCCCGCTGCCGCTGACGGATTGCTATGTCGCGCCCTGCGTCACCGCCTGCGCTATTCATCAGGATATTCCGGAATACCTGCGGCTGGCGGGAGAAGGCCGTTATGTCGAGGCACTGGATCTTATCTATCAACGCAATGCGCTACCGGCCATTACGGGCCATATTTGCGACCATCAGTGTCAGAACAACTGCACCCGACTGGATTACGACAATGCGCTGAATATTCGGCGTATCAAAAAAATTGTGCTGGAAAAAGGCTGGGAGACCTATCGTCAACGCTGGCACAAACCGGCAGGCTCGGGCGATAAACACCCCGTTGCGATCCTGGGTGCCGGCCCGGCAGGGCTTGCCGCCGCCTTTTTTCTGGCGCGGGCGGGCCATCCGGTTACGCTGTTTGAGCGGGAAGCCACGCCAGGCGGCATCGTGCAGCATATCGTGCCGCGTTTTCGCATTCCGGCGCACCTGATTGAGCAGGACATTCAGTTTATTGCCGACCACGGCGTGAGGTTCGTTTTCAACTGTGACCCTCATCTGACGCTTGAGCAGCTTCGTCAGCAGGGCTTCCGCTGGATCTGCATAGGTATTGGCGCGAGAAAAAGCAACGCGCTGTCGCTGGCAGGCGGCAATCCGCACGTGTTCGACGCCTTTGGCTTTTTGCAGCAATTTAACCAGCAGCGAGTCGATCCGGCTATTCAGGGCGATGTGGCGGTAGTCGGCGCGGGCAATACGGCAATGGACTGCGCCAGGGCCGCGCTGAAGGTGCCAGCCGTGCGATCGGTAACGCTGCTTTATCGTCGGGAAGAGCGGGATATGCCCGCCTGGCCGGAAGAGATAGCGGAAGCCAGGCAGGATGGCGTGCAGTTTATGACGTTGGTGAATCCGGAAACTTTTACGCCTGACGGAGGCCTGACGCTGCGAGTGATGCAGTCCGGCGAGCCTGACTCACAGGGGCGCCGTCGTCCGTTAGCCACATCACAAACGCTGAACCAACGCTTTGACGCCCTGATAGCCGCTACCGGAGAAAAACCGGACGGCGAAATACTCCGGCAAATCGGCCTGCCGCTCTCCGCTTCCGGGCAGGTTGACGTTGACCCGCATACGCTGGAAACCAGCCTGCCGAACGTTTTTTTAATCGGTGACGTACAGAGCGGCCCCGCTTCGGTCGTGGCCGCAATTGGCGACGCCCGTAAAGCGACCCGCACTATCCTCCAGCGGGAAAATATCCACTGCGACGACGATCACAAGCGCTGGCTGAACAGCAATCCCCTCACCATTTATCAGCGACGCGGCATTGTTGCCGTACGGCAGATTGATGCAGACGACCAGGAAGCTTTTGCCAGGCAGGAAGCGGCCCGATGCCTGGAATGCAACTACGTCTGCGCGCGCTGCGTTGATGTCTGTCCAAACCGTGCAAACGTCGCGCTTGCCGTGCCGGGTTTCAGCAGTCGTCAACAGATCCTGCATCTGGATGCGCTTTGCAACGAATGCGGCAACTGCGCGCAGTTCTGCCCGTGGCGGGGCAAACCTTATCAGGACAAGATTACCCTGTTCAGTCGTCAGGATGATTTTGACAACAGCAGCAACCCCGGATTTTTGTTGGATAAGCAGAGCGTGCGGCTACGCCTGAACAACCGCGTCTGGCAGCTAAACGTTGACGACCGGGGCGAAATCACGGAAGCGCTGCCTGAAGACTTAAAGACAATGGCCCGCATCATCAGCTACACGCGTCAGCAGCATTCTTATCTGCTGAGCAGAGTGGAGGAATAACCATGCTGCTGCTAAAAAACTGCACTCTAATAAATTTCAATCCCGCCCGGGTTGTCAAAAACGGTGATATCGCCATCGATGGCGAAAAAATTATTGCCGTCGGCGGCGATTTGTCGGTGGATTATCCTCATGCGCAATGCAAATATCTGCACGGCAAACTGGTTATGCCGGGGCTGGTCTGTGCGCATAATCATTTTTACTCCGGCCTCTCGCGGGGGATCATGGCGCCGATAGCGCCCTGCCCGGACTTTATCTCTACGTTAAAAAACCTCTGGTGGCGGCTGGATCGCGCACTGGATGAAGAGTCGCTCTATTACAGCGGCCTGATCTGTTCGCTGGAGGCCATTCGCCACGGCTGCACTGCGGTTATCGATCATCATGCTTCGCCAAATCTTATCAAAGGATCGCTGGCGATCCTGCGGCGCGGCTTTATTGAAGCCGGACTGCGCGGCATGACCTGTTTTGAAACCACGGATCGCAACGGCGGCCTGAAGGAGCTGGAAGCAGGCATCGCGGAAAATATCGATTTTGCCCGGCTGATTGACGCCCGGCGAAACGATAGCCTGGAAGAGCGCCTGGTGGAATGCCATATCGGCGCGCACGCTCCCTTCACCGTGCCGGACAGCGGCCTGACGATGCTGGCCGAAGCGAAGCAGGAAACGGGGCGCGGCCTGCATATCCACGTAGCGGAAGATCGTTACGATGTTTCACACAGTCACGACAGATACGGCATGGATCCTATTGCCCGCCTTGATAAATTCGGCCTGCTGGATGAGAAAACGCTTATCGCCCATGGACTCTGGCTCTCGGCCGATGAGATTGCGTTGCTGAACCAGCGTAGCGCCTGCCTGGCGCACAATGCGCGATCCAACATGAACAATCATGTCGGCTACAACCATCATCTGGCTGATTACCAGCTGGCGGCGCTTGGCACCGACGGTATCGGTGCCGACATGTTTGAGGAGCTGAAATTCGCTTATTTCAAACACCGGGACGCGGGCGGCCCGCTCTGGCCTGACAGCTTTTTGCGCATGTTGCATAACGGCAATATTTTGCTGGAGCGTAATTTTGCCCAACCTTTTGGTCAGCTGGCGGCGGGCTATACCGCCGATTTGACCATCTGCGACTACGTTTCACCGACGCCGTTGCAGGCGGAAAATCTCGCCGGGCATCTGGCTTTTGGACTTAACAGCGCGGCGGTGCACAGCGTCATTATCGCCGGCCGGCTGGTCTATGAAGATCGTCAGTTCCCCTCCGACATTGCACCGCTCTATGCGCGGGCGCGCAAAGCCGCAGCCAGGCTGTGGCAAAACATGGCAAAGCTGTAGATCTGTACGCCTTCGAATCGTAGCCGGGTGCGTTCCCGGCCGTAAGGGAGATACATTAATGAACGCTTCTGTCGCTCGTCCTGAACCGCTTCCGGTTTCTGCGCCGCCTGTCGATCGGGTATTGCCCGCCGGACACCCGACCCTCTTTGGCCTGGAGCATGTGCTGGTATGCCGTGCCGCTGGCCATCGGCACGGCGTCTGGCATAGCCGGTAAACGGATTATCGTGCCGTCCGGCTGCGCTTTGGTGGTCTGTCGCTTTGCCACCTCGCTGCCGCCGCAGCATTTCTTCCGCAGGCAGTGTGAAATCGCGGCCTGCAAGGCAGACAGTAACGGGGCTACTCCCCGATAAAGGACAACTGTTATGAGCATCGATCGCGTCAGGCCAGAAGATACACTTTATCCGGTAGGCAAATCCTTTGTCTGGGGATTGCAGCACGTATTGACGATGTATGGCGGCATTATCGCGCCGCCGCTGATTATCGGCTCGGCAGCGGGGCTGCATGCTGCCGAACTGGGCATGCTGGTCACGGCTGCGCTGTTTGTCAGCGGCTGTGCCACCTTATTGCAGGCGCTGGGCGTGCCCTTCTTTGGCTCCCGTTTGCCGCTGGTACAGGGCGTCTCTTTTGCGGGCGTGGCGACCATGATGGCGCTGGTGGCGGGAGACGGTGGCTTACCGGTAGTGTTTGGCGCAGTAATAGCCTCGTCGCTGATTGGCCTGCTGATTGCGCCGCTGTTTGCTCATGTCATCCGCTTCTTCCCTCCCGTCGTTACCGGGACGGTGATTACGGTCATCGGTCTGTCGCTGATGCCGGTTGCCGCCCGCTGGGCGATGGGTGGCGATGCCGACGCGCCGGAATGGGGATCGCCAGGCAATATCGGGCTGGCCGCGCTGACCTTAGGTCTGGTGCTACTTTTTCATCGCGTGGGTAATGCCGCGATGAAAAGACTGGCCGTTCTGGCGGCAATAGTTCTGGGCACGCTGTTTGCCTTTGTCAGCGGCAAAGCGCATTTTACTGATGTCCTGCACGGCGAGATGATAGCGCTACCGGGTATCCTCAGCTTTGGGCTGCCGGTTTTTAACGTAGCGGCCATTCTGTCCATGACGCTTATCGTGCTGGTTCTGCTGACGGAAACCACTGCCGGACTGATCGCTATTGGCGAGATTATCGACACGGAGGTCGACGGCAAACGTATCGCCAGCGGTCTGCGGGCGGATATGTTAGCCAGCGCGCTCGCGCCGCTGTTTAACTCCTTTCCACAAAGCGCATTTGCACAGAACATTGGTCTTGTTGCCATTACCGGCATCAAAAGCCGCTATGTAGTGGCGGCGGGCGGCATTATCCTGGTGCTGCTTGGCTGTCTGCCCGTGCTGGGTCGGATAGTCGCAGCCGTTCCGGCTCCGGTACTGGGCGGTGCGGGCGTGGTACTGTTTGGTACCGTGGGGGCATCCGGTATTCGTACGCTGGCAAAAGTCGATTATAAAGACACGATGAATTTGGTAGTGGTAGCAACGGCTATTGCGTTTGGCATGATCCCCATTGTGATGCCCACGTTTTACGATTGCTTCCCGGATTGGATCAGAACGATTTTCCACTCCGGCATTAGCGCCGCCTGCGTGGTTGCCGTGCTGCTGAATATTGTGTTTAACACCATCAAAGGAACGCCAGACGTGCAGGAAAGTCAGTCCGGCTGAAAAATTCGTACAGCTAAAACCGGGTAGCAATTAACCTGAGGCCGCTATTTCTGGCATCTTATCCAGAGAGCAGCCAGCTGCAGAGGCTGGCTTCAGGAAAGAATAAATATTAGCCCCTGCGTATCGCCATGCTGTCAAAGTTGTGACGCAGTATTTTGATACCGATAGCCTGTGCCGACATATTTATATTCATTATCCCTGACCGACACGGCTCAAACACGACCAGGAGCGACTGAGTGCGTGACCCGTACCGGCAAGCCATATCGTTTAGCGGAAAAACGGTCAAAACGGTCAAAACGGTCAAAACGGTCAAAACGATCAAAACGATCAAAACGATCAAAACAGTCAGGATGGCCAGAACAGTCAGAAAGGTCAGAAAGGTCAGAAAGGTCAGAAAGGTCAGAAAGGTCAGAAAGGTCAGAAAGGTCAGAAAGGTCAGAAAGGTCAGAAAGGTCAGAAAGGTCAGGCTTGATGATTACGCCAGCAAGCACAACAGGAAAAGGTAAAATAGCCGGAAGCCACGGTGAAAAGATAAAACGGGTGGCGAGCGGCCACCCGAAAGGGTTCTTAACCTTCTTTACGCGGGTAATCTTCGCTGTTTACCCAGGCATGATCTTTTTCCCAGCTGAATTTCCACAGGCGAACCGGCCCGGCCATTACGTTCAGGTAATAATTGTCGTAACCGGCGATAGTCGCCACCGGATGGTAGCCTCGCGGCACCATTACCACATCGTGGTTATAGGCCGCCATGCACTCATCCAGCGAGCGGTCGTCGGTATAGACTCGCTGCATCGCAAAGCCCTGTTCCGGATTAAAACGGTGGTAATAGGTTTCCTCCAGATAGGTTTCGGTTTCTGAATCCTCCCTGTCGTGCTTATGGCTGGGATAAGAACTGGTATCGCCCTCGTCGGTATAAACCTCGACCACCAGCAGGCTGTCAGCGGGCTGGTCATCCGGCAGAATATTATGCACCAGCCGTTTATTGCGCCCTTTGCCGCGCCTCTCCACGCCCACGTCACCAGGCGCAATCAGGCGTGCCGGCAGGTTACCCTTGCCAGGCGCGCGACAGACCGCCAGTTCCAGATCGGAATCGGCCCGAACCTCTACCCGATCGTTATGCGGCACGTAAACGGAGTAAGGCGGCGTGCGTTCAAAAGGCGACATGCGTCTGCCGATATCCGGAAACTCTGCGTCGCGGGTTTTTACCGACGCCAGCCCGGCCACCAGCACCAGGCACAGCTCCTGACTGCCGCTTTCCAGCTGCAGGGTCTGGCCCTTTTTCAGCTGCCAGGCCTCGAAGCCGACATAGCGCCAGTTTGCGCTTTCCGGCGTAATCTGCTGGATACGTCCCTGCGCATCCGGACGTTGTGCTTTGGACAGCAATGACATGGTGCTCCTCCTTATGCGTTATCCCAGCGTTGGCATACTAAATTCAGAAACGGTCTTTTGTCCGCTCGGCCAACGAACGGTCGCGGTTTTCATTCGGGTGTAGAAACGCACGCCGTCCGGCCCATGAACGTTCAGCGCACCAAACACGGAACGCTTCCAGCCGCCGAAGCTGTGGAATGCCATCGGTACGGGAACCGGTACGTTAACGCCTACCATGCCCGCCTGCACCTCGCGTACAAAGTCGCGACCTGTATGACCGTTACTGGTAAAGATCGCGCTGCCGTTGCCGAACTCATGGCTGTTAACCAGTTTTAGCGCCGTCTCGTAATCCGGCGCGCGCATGATGCTCAGCACCGGGCCAAAAATCTCTTCGCGCCAGATAACCATATCGGCAGTGACGTTATCAAAAAGCGTTCCGCCTACGTAGTAACCTTCCGCATAGCCCGGCACCTGGAAATTACGCCCATCGACAACCAGTTTCGCGCCTTCCTCTACCCCTTTGTCGATATAACCCAGCACTTTTTTCTGGTGTGCGGCGGAAACTACCGGCCCCATTTCGTTTTCTTCACTGCCTTTCTGCATGCCGGGCCCGACACGCAGAGCCTTGACCAGCGGCGTCAGCGCGGCAATCAGCTTATCGGCCGTATCATCGCCCACCGCGACCACTACCGGCAGCGCCATGCAGCGTTCGCCCGCAGAACCAAAGGCACCGCCCATAATGGCATTGACCGTGGCGTCTAAATCCGCGTCCGGCATGACAATCGCATGGTTTTTGGCCGCGCCGAAGGCCTGCACGCGCTTGCCATGTGCGCTTGCGGTTTTATAAATATGTTCTGCCACGCCCGAAGAGCCAACAAAGCTGACGGCCTGAACGCGCGGATCGGTATAAAGCTGTTCAGCATCTTCATTGGAACAGTGAATAACGTTAAAGACGCCATCCGGCAGGCCGGCTTCCGTCAGCAGTTCAGCCATACGCACGGAGGCGGAGGGATCCAGCGCCGGCGGCTTAAGCACAAAGGTGTTGCCGCAGGCCAGCGCGATAGGGAACATCCACAGCGGCACCATCGCCGGGAAGTTGAAAGGCGTAATGCCGGCGACGACGCCCAGCGGCTGCATCAGCGAATAGCTGTCCACGCCTGTCGCGACGTCCGCCGAATTTTCGCCTTTAATCAAATGAGGAATACCGCAGGCAAACTCCACGACTTCCATACCGCGCGTCAGTTCTCCCAGCGCGTCTGACCAGACTTTACCGTGCTCGCTAACGATTAGCGCAGCCAGCTCGTCGCGATGCTGCTCCATCAGGGCCTTGAAATTAAACAGGACGCGGGCGCGGCGCAGCGGTGATGTGCGGGACCAGCCTTCAAAGGCGTTATGCGCGACTTCGATGGCGTGAGCGACCTCTTGTGCCGTGCTTTGCGTCACCTCACGCACCGGTTTGCCGGTCGCCGGATCGTAAACCGGAATTGTTTCGTTACTGGCGCTCAAAGACGTTTTTCCGCCGATAAAGTTTCCTGTAATAGTCATGTTCTGGCCTCTTAAATGGTGGTATTCCCTGTGGGCGGCTGCCTTTTAGCGGACGGCCCAACCGGACAACTCCCGAATGCGTGCAAAGACACTATTATATTGGAATAAATTTTTCAAATATTCCACTTTAGAAAATCTGTTTTTAGCGGCATAGATCGCATTTTTCTTTTCGCTCTGTCGGCTGATTTTATGCTGCGTCAGCGCGGAGCGTTAAAATAAATAATCCAGTGCTGATGGGGGCCAGGAGCTTTAATAGAGGCTTTTTTCCTCGCGCATTCATTTGATTTCACTTGCTCCGGAAGGAGCGGGATTTCATGTATAAAGCCTGCTCAAAACGAAATTTTGCGAGGAAGATCTAAAAATTTAAGTTTCATCATTCCCCACTAATGAAATAAATGTTCTTCTGTTACACAACGTTCGACAGGTCGCGGTACAGGCTGAAAGTTCAGGTTATCGGGGCTGGTCTGATTGCTGATGGTGCAGGCCAGGCAAAGCCCTTGCCAACAGTCCGACATTTATCTCTTTTACTTTGCAGGAGCTGCAAGATGGCGATTGATCCAACCCGTATCTGTATTAACCGTAAAATTGCTCCCGGCCTTGGCATTGAGCAATTTTTCAAACTGGTTCACGGGCTCGGTCTGAATAAGGTTGAGCTGCGCAACGATATGTCCAGCGGCAAGGTGACGGACAATCTGAGCCACGAAGAGGTGCGCGAGCTGGCGCAGCGATACGGTCTGGAAATTGTTACCATCAACGCTGTCTATCCTTTCAACCAGGTGGACGAAGCCCTGCTGGCAAAAACGGAAGCGCTGCTGAAGGACGCCAGGGGCGTAGGCGCAAAAGCGCTGGTGCTCTGTCCGTTAAATGACGGTACGCCAATTTCTGCGGAAGAAACTATCAGCGCGCTGAAAAAACTGGCGCCGCTGTTTGAGCAATATGGCATTGAAGGCCTGGTTGAGCCTCTCGGCTTTCCGATCAGTTCATTGCGTTCCGCCGTCCACGCCCAGGCGCTAATCCGCGATGCCAACGTGCCTTTCCGCCTGTTAGTGGATACCTTCCACCATCATCTGTACGAAAAGGCGGAAGCGGAATTTGAAAGCGGGATCGATATCGACAATATTGGCCTGGTCCACCTTTCGGGCGTCGAGGATACAAGGCCAACGGCGGAACTGACCGACGAAGAACGCATTATGCTGAGTGAAGGTGACCTGCTGAGAAGCGTGGCTCAGGTACAGCGCCTGGAACGCATGGGGTATCGGGGCGTGTACGCGCTGGAACCTTTTTCTTCTGTTATGGAAAACTGGCGCGCTGCGGATATTGAGCGGGAAATCCGTCAAAGCATTCAGCTGTTGCAGGCATAAAATTTTTTAGCGCGCGGCCCGGTGCTGTGGCTGCGCTCTGCCCCTGATTCCCTCTCTTTTATCTGTGTCGTATCTTGCGGTCTGATGACCGCCCTTTTTTTAGCGCTTTTGCGGTATCAACAGCTTTCCCACGCAGCACGCGGCGTCGACAGCTTTCCGCGTGACGAGCGTTATCAACAACCTTCCTGCGCAACATGCATCATCGACAGCCACGCCGCGCCCTGGCGCCTGATCAAAAAGTCTTTTGCATAATATTTACAATGTTCAACCGTATCTGGCGCCCTGCGCAACGGAAATGCTGCTCAGGCGCTTTCCGCTGTTGCATGACGGGCCTTCAACGTCAGCAACATCGCCAGACAGACCAGCAGCGCGCTAACCAGATAAATAACCGGGACGCCGGCATAGCTCATTACCAGCCCGGCCAGCGGCCCGGTGATGCCCAGCGCAAGATCCATAAAGGCCGTATAGGTTGCCAACGCGCTGCCCTGATTCTGCGCGGGCACGGCCTTCACCGCCACCACGCCAATCGCCGGGAAAACCAGCGAGAAGCCGGCACCGGTCAGCAGCGCGCCCAGCTTTGCCATCCACGGATCCGCCGCACCCCAGACCAGAAATAAACCGACGGCTTCTACCGCAAAGCAGACCGCCGCCACCATCAGTCCACCGTGCCGGTTAATGGCGTTGGGAAACAACAGGCGCGTACCGACAAAAGCGCCGCTGAACAGCGTCAGCGCCCAGGCCGCGCCGTCCCAGCCTTTGTCCTGGTAGAAGAGCGTAATAAAGGTAGCGATCACGCCAAAGCCGGCGGATCCCATCGCCAAAAGGGTACCGAAGCGCCAGATCTTGCCCAGCACGGCGCGAAAAGGCAGCGGTCTGCCCTTGCTGCTTTTGACGGCAGGTCGTGGCAGCGCCATCAGCACCGCCAGCAGCGCGATAGCCGTTACCACGCCGGCCAGCAACAGCAGGCCGCCCCAGCGATAAATGCCCACGCCCAGCGGCGCGCCAATCGCCATCGCGCCATAGGTGAAAATGCCGTTCCAGGAAATTACGCGTCCTATATGAAGCGATCCCACTACGCCGACGCCCCAAAGCGTGGAGCCGGTTCCGGCAAAACTTTGCCCTATGCCAAGCACGATCCGGCCAAAGCAAAGCAAAAGCAGGCTAACCATCGGGAGCGTTGCGGTTAACGCGGCAAGCGCATAGCACAGCCCGCTGATCAGACAGCCGCAAAGCCCAGCCACCACGACTCTTTTCGGGCCCAGCAGGTCGGCAAAGCGCCCCGCGTGCGGACGACTGACCAGCGTGGCGAAATATTGCAGGCTTACCACTAATCCAGCCCAAAATGCGCTGTAGCCCATCACATCGTGGACATAGCCAGGCAGCACTGCCAGCGGTAGGCCAATAGTCAGATAAGCGGCGAAATTGAAAATCACAACGGAAATGATGCGCAGATTCAGACGTAAAGCGCCCGGAGCCTCCGGGGCGGGTTGTTCAGGCATAGCGAAGAATATCCTGTCCGAAATGACATGAATAATAACTATAACCTGATTTCCCGGCCCGCAGGCGGCCAGTGCATAAATTATGCGGCACGCTATTTTTAACACGGCCTGCAGCCAGACCAGCTATTGCTGACGTATCCTGCTCTACGTTGAACAAAATATCCCGGTTCTGAGACCTTTCCTGAAATCAGAAGCCTGCCGGAAAACAGTCGCTACACTTAATCACAAAAAGCCTGAAGGAGAAGGAATGAACGCACCACAGCAGGAGAAGATGGGGCAGAATATGCTGCTAAAAATGGCGACGCTGGTCGTGGTTTTAGCCGGCATCAAGGCGGCATCGGCTATCCTGGTTCCCTTTTTACTGGCCCTGTTTCTGGCCATTATTTTAAACCCGCTGGTTACCATCCTGATGCGGCGCGGCGTCCGGCGCGGTATGGCTATCAGCCTGGTGATCGCGGCGGTGCTGGTTGCATTTGGGCTGCTGGTGGCGATGATTGCCGGTTCGGCGGATGAGTTCTCTACCGTTTATCCGCAGCTTCAGCAGCAAATGACGCAAAGGCTGGCGCAGCTTCAACACATTGCCGCGCCTTTTCATATTAATCTTTCTACCAACAGCCTGGCGGCGCGGCTCGATCCCAACGCCATTATGGGCATGGCGACGCTGATCCTCAGCCAGTTTTCCGGCGCGCTGACCAACCTGGTGCTGCTGATTATGACAGTGGTGTTTATGCTGTTTGAAGTGCATCACCTGCCCTACAAGCTGCGTTTCGCGCTGATCAATCCTAAAATTCGCATCGCCGGGCTGCATAAAGCGCTGAAAGGCGTTACCCATTACCTGGCGCTGAAAACGCTGATTAGCCTGATTACCGGGTTTTCCGTCTGGCTGGTGCTGATGCTGCTGGATGTGCAGTTCGCGCTAATGTGGGGCGTAGTGGCGTTCGTTTTAAACTATATTCCCAATATCGGCCCTATTATTGCCGGTATTCCGCCCACGCTACAGGCGCTGCTGCTAAACGGCGTGTATGAAGCGGCATTGGTCGCAGCGCTTTTCAGCGCGATCCATATGGTGTTTGGCAATATGCTGGAGCCGCGCGTGATGGGAAAAGGACTGGGGCTTTCCAGCCTGGTTGTGTTCCTGTCGCTGATTTTCTGGGGCTGGCTGCTGGGGCCGGTAGGAATGCTGCTCTCCGTACCGCTCACCAGCGTGTGTAAAATCCTGATGGAGACCACGCCGGGCGGCAGTAAACTGGCGATCCTGCTGGGCAACGGCAGGCCGCCGAGGACGGCAAAACCCAAACTGCAAAAATAGTCGTCAGCGCGCGTCAAAGACGCTGGTATCGGTTATTGCCCGCACCTCAACCTTGTTGGGCAAGATAGCCAGCGAGGAGAAGAGATCGGCAACCTGCTGAACTTTAGCGATATCCTCTGCCGTAACCGGCCGTATGCCATGAGAAATACGGCCGGTAATGCCTTTCGACACTTCCGGCGGCAGACGAGTCAGCGACGAATAAACCTTATTATACTCAACCGGATGCGCTATCCCCCAGGCGCGAGCCTGCACCAGTCGGCGCGCGAAATCGGCGATAGCCAACCGCTTTTGCGGATCTTTTAGCGAGCTGCCGGTAGCGGTGACAAATGAGAGCGAGGTGGTCAGCCCTTTGCTGTCGCGCAGCAGCCGCGCGCCGTGCTGTTCAGCAATGCCCAGATAGGGATCGAAAGTGGCCCAGGCGGCAATTTGGCCGGAATTAAAGGCGGCGCTGGCGTCGGTCGGCAGAACAAAGCGTACGGAAACCGCCGTTTGCGGCACTCCGGCCTCTTCCAGCGCTTCATAGAGCAAATGCTGCGAGATGCTGCCGCGCGCGGAGGAGACCACCACCGTTTTTCCGGCCAGATCCCTGACGCTGTGCAGCGGTGAATCAGCGGGTACGATCAGTCCATTGCTCGCGCTGTCGCCCACGTTGGTGGCGATAATTTTCAGATCGACGCCGCCCGAGGCCGCCATCAGCACCGGCAGGTCGCCCGCGTAAGAGGTATCCACTGCGCCAGCCCGCTGGGCTTCAAACAGCGGCGCGGCGCCCTGAAAGTTGGCCCAACGGTAGTCATAAGGCGCGTCTTTCATTACGCCGGAAGCCTCCACCAGCGACCGTAGATTCCGCGCCTGGTCGCCCAGTACCAGCATCGCTTTTTCCGCTTTTGCCGCACTGGCTATCAGGCTTATGCCCAGCAGCAGCGCCAGCGCGCTTTTTCCCGCTTTCATCTTTTTTCCTTAAAGCGCGTTACGCGCCAGCTGACGAATATAGGCATCCCAGTGCAGCAGATACTTTTTATTTTTTATGCCGTTATCAAAAACCCGCGCGGCTTTTTCGGCCACGCTGTCGGGCACAATGCTCAGCTCTGCGCCGCCAGACTGGGCCGCCAACTGCGCCACGCACGCTCTTTCCAGGTAATAAAGGTTGTAGAAGGCCTCTTCCAGATTTTCACCGCAGGTCAGCAGGCCATGATTACGCAGGATCAGCGCGTTCAGATCGCCCAGGTCGGCGACGATACGCTGCTGTTCATCCAGATCCAGCGCGATGCCTTCGTAATCGTGATAGGCCAGCCTGCGGTAAAAACGCATACTGTGCTGCGAAATCATCAGCAGACCGTTTTTCTGCGCCGCCACGCCAATGCCCGCCGCCGTATGGGTATGCAGAACGGCGTGCGTATGCGGGCGGGCGCGGTGAATAGCGCTGTGGATAACGTAGCCAGCCGGGTTGATGCCTGAGCCGACAGGATCGTCAATGATTTCGCCGTCCAGATCGACTTTTACCAGCGTTTCCGGCGCAATTTCGTCGAAGGTTTGTCCGTAAGCGTTGATCAGGAAATGCGGCTTGTCGCCCGGCACCCGCAGCGAAAAGTGGGTGTAGATATGATCGGTCCAGCGCAGCCGCGCGGCCAGCTGGTAACACTGGGCCAGTTTGACGCGAGCCTGCCACTCCGCGTCGGTAATACGCGCGCGAAGCGATTCGGCGGAATGCAGTGCGCCACTCATAAAATCCTCCTGAATACAGCGTGATGGAAGCCCGAAGCCGGGCCAGGGCATCCTGACACAGAAGAAACGTATGGCGGAAACGATCAATCTGAGAATAAATTGCATAAAATTAGCTAAGCGACGGCGCACCTGATTTTTTTTTCCGCGCCATGCTACCTTTACCTTTTCAGGCGGCGCAGGGATGCCGCTAACAGAGGACAATGAATGGATCGGCCGAAAAGAAGCAGTGAAAAAAGAGGCGTGCTGCTGGCGGTCGCTGGCATAGTGCCGCTGCTCCTTTGTCTGATCTTTACTTTTATCGACGCCAGACAGATCGTTAAGCGCCAGCAGGCGGCGACGGCGGGTATGCTGCTGGCGCATGCCGAAGCAATCGGCGACCGGGCCTGGGATACCCTTGACGAACTTCAGGCGTTTCCGAAAAGACCCTGCGAAGAGATCAATGACGAGCTGAGAAAGTATGCGGCGCTGTCCCCCTATTTTCGCTCAATAGGCGTTATGCGTGAGGGTCGCATAACCTGCTCTTCCGCATTCGACGGGATACATAACAATATCGCTACCGTTATTCAGCGTCAGCCGCCGACGGATCGAAAAGCGAAGTGGATGCTTTCGTTAAGCCAAACCTGGGCGGTGAGAGACAGGCCCGCCGTGATTTTTATACACGATATGCCCGCGCATTCCGGCGCTTTTGTGATCGTTGACGGCCAGTATTTGCTGGATGTGATGAGCGCGGTCGGCAAAAGCCAGCATAACAGTATCCGGCTACAGTTCGGTGGCGGCTTCGCCTTGCGCAGCGGCGCGAACGGCAATCAGCCGTCAGGACTGCTCCAGCCCGTGACGCTCAGCGAACGTTCCAGCCGCTACCCTATCGGCGTCGAGGTGACCTCGCCCGCCAGCGATATTGCCTTTACCTGGCGTCAGGGTCTGTTTACCTTCGTGCCGATGGCGCTGATCCTGTCGCTGCTGTTGATGACCGTGACCAACAACTGGCTGAAACGTAAGCTTTCTCCCCGCGACCAGCTGCGGAAAGCCATACTGCATCGCGAATTCTCCGTTAATTATCAGCCTGTTTATCATATGGTTACAGGTAAAGCCAGCGGCGCTGAAGTGCTGATGCGCTGGCAGCGGCCCGACGGCCACTGGGTAAGGCCAGATATGTTTATCACCGCGGCGGAAGCGGAAGAGATGATCATACCTTTGACCCGCCATCTGATGGAGCTGGTGCTGGAGGATGCCAAACAGTGGAGCCTGCCGCCGGATTTCCGTCTGGCGCTTAACGTGGCCGCCGCGCACGTCCAGCACGACGATTTTGTCGGGGATATCCGCTATTTTGCTCGTGGCATGGCGATACATCGACCGGATATCACGCTGGAACTGACCGAGCGCAGCCTGCTTTCCGACGGAGAAGACGTTGTGCAAAAGCTCCAGCTGCTGCGTAATGAAGGTATCCATATCGCCATTGATGACTTTGGCACCGGCCACTGCTCGCTCTCTTATCTGCAAACCTTCCCGCTGGATTACCTGAAAATCGACCGCGGCTTCGTCAATGCCATCGAATCAACCACGGGCGAAGCGCCGGTGCTGGATGCCATCATCACGCTAAGCCACAAGCTGGGGCTGAAGATTGTGGCGGAGGGCGTAGAAAACGCCACTCAGCTTCATTATCTGCAGGCGCGCGGAGTAGTATTTATTCAGGGATA
Organism: Erwinia sp. TECH1; assembly: GCF_054057575.1. Classification (NCBI taxonomy): domain Bacteria; kingdom Pseudomonadati; phylum Pseudomonadota; class Gammaproteobacteria; order Enterobacterales; family Erwiniaceae; genus Erwinia; species Erwinia sp. TECH1. The sequence continues at coordinate 4,511,182 of NZ_JBSRZK010000001.1, forward strand.
TTATTACGCCCGCCCAATGGACAACCGGCTATTTATGTCCTGGATGCAGCAGGAAGGTCAACGCCCGCTGGTTTAAATAGTCGGGTACAGGCTGAATTAACGCCGACGGCGGAAAAGCGTAACGATTTTCAATTTCATTTACGTAGCTTTAGCGCCGCCCGCAATGCAATCCTGACGGCGTCGTCTTCGGGGAACGTTTTTTGTTCGCTATGGGTTATCCCTGCCTCTTCGTACCGGGCTTTCGTCCGTTCATTAATCCTGGCCAGCATTGTGATAATTTGAGACGAAACCTGCTGGTGCTCCTGATATATATCCCAATAGCTTTTTCGCTGATATTTCAGGAAGCGATACTTTAATATAAACCTAATGTTATCAATACATTGAATAACTTTCATTCGCATCAAGCCTGGCCACTTAGCCATTAGCAAAGCGCGTTCTTCAGACCCTGTTTTGTCTGTAATTTCTCCACTCTCAGGCTTTATCTGTTTTTGTGAATAAACCCTACCGTTATTAAGGAGAAAAGTTTGCTGAGGCCGGAAGAATTTTAAATTAGCTTCTGTGCTTTCCAGCCAATAGTTTTTAAAATGAACGTGTTTTTTATTATTCATTACCCCCCCGCAAGACTGCGAACGGCAGTATTACCGATCGAGCCAGCAGGCGCAATACTAATATTGGCAGGTAGCCTGACTTAATCTCATTATAAAAAAGTGGGCAATGTCTTCTTATTCCCCCTCACCTGGCTGGCCTTCGCCGTGAATTTTTCTGGCGTTTTCGGCTGCGTCGAGGGCGCGGTTGCGTCCGTTAACCGCTGGTTACATAATCTAATTTCAGGTAGAAATTATGTTACACAGCGCAGAAACGATATACTGAAAGCAGACGGATATTTGTTAACGAACGAACAAATTTGCTACTTATCTCCGTCGACAGGGCGAAAGCCCGTACGCTATTCGCTCTGCTTTCCCGCTGCGACGGCGCGAGCGGAGCGGAAGATTTTTCCGGGAAACAGTCAATTACAGGGTGCTTTATATGAAGCTACGTAGGAAGCGTGTTAAGCCGATTGGCTTAAAAGACGTAACGATCATTGATGATGCCAGGTTACGCAAAGCCATTACCGCAGCGTCGCTCGGTAACGCTATGGAGTGGTTTGACTTTGGGGTATACGGCTTTGTCGCCTATGCGCTGGGCCAGGTATTTTTCCCCGGCGCCGATCCTGGCGTGCAGATGATTGCCGCGCTGGCGACCTTCTCCGTTCCTTTCCTGATCCGCCCGCTTGGCGGCCTGTTCTTTGGCGCGCTGGGCGATAAGTATGGTCGTCAGAAAATCCTTTCCATTACCATTGTCATTATGTCGGTCAGTACTTTCTGTATCGGCCTGATACCTTCTCATGCCTCTATCGGCATCTGGGCGCCCATCCTGCTGCTGCTGTGTAAAATGGCGCAGGGCTTCTCGGTAGGCGGCGAATATACCGGTGCCTCTATTTTTGTGGCCGAATACTCGCCTGACCGCAAGCGCGGCTTTATGGGCAGCTGGCTGGACTTCGGTTCTATCGTCGGCTTTGTGACAGGCGCAGGCCTGGTGGTGCTGATTTCTACCGTGGTCGGCGAAGCGAATTTCCTTGACTGGGGCTGGCGTATTCCGTTCTTCGTGGCGCTGCCGCTGGGCCTGATCGGCATCTATCTGCGTAACGCGCTGGAAGAAACGCCTGCGTTCCAGCAGCACGTTGAGAAACTGGAACAGGGCGATCGCGAAGGTCTGGCCGACGGCCCGAAAGTGTCGTTTAAGGACATCGCTACCAAACACTGGAAAAGCCTGCTGGCCTGTATCGGTCTGGTGCTGTCTACCAACGTCACCTACTACATGCTGCTGACCTATATGCCCAGCTACCTGTCGCATAACCTTCACTACTCCGAAGATCACGGCGTAATGATTATTATCGCGATTATGATTGGTATGCTGTTCGTGCAGCCGGTTATGGGCCTGATGAGCGATAAGTTCGGCCGTCGCCCGTTTGTGATTATCGGCAGTATTGCGCTGCTGCTGCTGGCGATCCCGTGCTTTATGCTGATTAACAGTAACGTGATGGGCCTGATTTTCGCCGGTCTGTTGCTGTTGGCGGTGATCCTGAACTGCTTTACGGGCGTAATGGCTTCGTCGCTGCCAGCGATGTTCCCTACCCATATTCGCTACAGCGCGCTGGCCAGCGCCTTCAATATATCTATTCTGGTAGCGGGCCTGACGCCAACGCTGGCGGCGTGGCTGGTGGAATACACCGCCAACCTGTATATGCCAGCCTACTATCTGATGGTGGTAGCGGTTGTGGGTCTGATTACCGGTATCATGATGAAGGAAACGGCCAATATGCCGCTGCGTGGTGCAACGCCTGCCGCCTCTGATATTGCCGAGGCAAGAGAGCTGCTGCAGGAGCATCACGACAATATCGAGAGCAAGATCGAAGATATTAGCGAGCAGATCGCCGAGCTGGAAGAGAAGCGTAAGCATCTGATTAACCAGCATCCCCGCATTAACGAGTAAGCCTACAGGTTTGCATTAGCAAGTCAGTTTAAAAGCCCGCAGCCGCGGGCTTTTTCTTTCACCTTCCGCTTTTTTCGCCGCTTGTCCAGTAGGTGCCGGTTTCCGGCAGCGGCAAAAATTCCTCGTTCATTTCACGCAGCGTGTCGGCCGGTTCCAGATCGTGGAACAGCTGCGGATGCAGCGTTTTAGCAATAACCTCGACCGCCAGCAGATGCCACGGGCTCAGATAAAAATTGTGCCACACGGCTAAGGTTCGGCCCTGACGAATGGCCGCCAGCTGGGCGATAACCCGCTCGCTCGCCAGCGCCTGCGAAAAACTTTGCTTTGCCGTGGCCGGCGCGACCTGCGGGCCAAGCTGTAGCCGATGCGGCTGCTGCGCATCGCCCAGGCCGGTTGCCAGAAAGAAATCGGGACGGGCAGCCAGCACCGCCTCCGCGCTTAGCTGACCAAATACGCTGCTAAACTGACCGGCCGCAATATTGTCGCCGCCCGCATACGCCAGCAGATCGGCCAGATTGCCGTGTCCCACCGTGGTACAGCACACTTCCCGCCGCCCTATATGCAGTTGCAGCATCACGCGTGGCCTGACTGGAGCCGCCTGACGCAGCCGGTCATGAATTAGCGCCATATGCCGTTGATAGAAGGCGATAAAGCGCTGCGCTTTCTGCTGGTCACCCAGCGCCTCACCCAAAATTTTCAGGCTCGGTACGGTATTTTTCAGCGGATCTACCCGCGTATCGACGTAGATAACCGGAATGGCCGCCGCGTCCAGCTGCATCAGCGTGCTGTCCTGCGCCGCAGGCTTTTTGGCGTAAAGCGGCAGGATCACCAAATCCGGCCGCAGCGCGATGATTTTTTCCACGCTGAGCTGGCCCGGATTAGCACCGCCAATCAGGGGAATTTTTTTGATGGCGGGGAAAGCGGCGCTGTAGCGTGCCCAGGTCTGCCGATCGTAATGCGGCAGATCGCCAGGCCAGCCCGCCACGCGCCGCAGCGGGTTGCCCTGTTCCACCAGCGCCAGCGTATAGAGCAGCCGTCCTTCGCCCAGTACGATGCGCTGCGGATTGTCCGGCACCGTGACCTTGCGCTGCAAAATATCGGTAAGCATTTTTGCCTGCGGCGCGCTGCAGGCTAACAGCAGCAGCAGGATAGGCCATTTTTTCATGAGGTTTCCCATTACGATCAGAAATCAACGGACGCGGAAACCACGATTTCACGCGGGGCGCCTTCGCTAACACGCAGGTTGCCGCCGCTGGATCCGTAATACGCTTTATCAAACAGGTTGTTGACGTTGATCTTCAGCTGAGTATGTTTGCCCACCAGCTTGCTGTCCCAGGCGGCGAAAGCGTCCGCCACCGTATAGTCCGGCATCGTGAAGCTGTTTTCCGGGTCGCCCGCGCGGGAACCGACGTAGCGCCCGCCGCCGCCGACGCGCACCTCGCCCTGTAGCCAGGAGAAACGCATGGCGTGCGTCAGATAGAGACTGCCGCTGTTGGTTGGCGCGTTGACCAGCCGATTGCCCTCGTTAGCCGGATTAACGTCATCCTCAACGATTTCCGTTTTATCGTGGCTATAGGTGGCTATCATGTTCCAGTCCGGCGCCAGCTCACCGTTGATCTCCACCTCCGCGCCGGTAGAGCGCGCCTCAGGAATGTTGCGCGTACTGCCGTTGATTAACACCGACATATCCTTCTCGTCAATGCGATACAGCGCCAGCGTGGCGGACACAGCGGGCAGCATTTGCCACTTTGCGCCCACTTCATAAGTCGTGCCTTTTTCCGTCGAGGCGACGTTGCCGTCGTCATCGGTTTGTGTTGAAGGGGTAAACGATTTGCTGTAGCTGCCGTAGAGTGAAAGATCGGGCCGCGCCTTATACACCAGCCCCGCCTGCGGCAGAAAAGCATCGCCGCGATCGTTGAGCGTGCTCTGCGGATCGGCCCAGCCGCTGCTGGCGGTTTGGGTGTAGCGCTGATAGCGGGCGCCCGCTACCGCTATCCATTTATCGGTCAGATGGATACTGTCTTTGGCAAACAGCGAACGGCTGTAAAGGTTGGTGCGCAGATTGCTCTGCGCATCGGCCACCGTGCTGGCGTTGATCGGCGGCTCTTCGCCATAGATCGGATCGTACATGTTGAAGGTTTTTGACACCTTGCCGCGATAGGACCAGGCCTTGTAGGTTTCATTCTGCTCGTAGTCAACGCCCAGCATAATATCGTGCTGCATGCCCCAAATCTGCGGGCTGCCGCCTATGTCCCAGGCAAGATAAGTGGTCTGGTGATTGAAGCCGCGGTTCGCGTCCGCGCGGCGAGAGACAATGCCGGTGGCGGCGTTGACCGCCGTAGCGCGGACTTCGTTACTGTCGTAGCGACGCTGCATCCAGGCGTAGTTGAGATGGGTTTCCCAGGTTTCATCCAGGCTGTAGGCGTAGCTGATATTCAGGCGCTTGTTTTTCCCCCAGGCGTGGTTGGCACTGTCGTCCAGACGCTGGTTATAGGGGATATTTACCGGTTTTTTATTGATAAACGCGGTGCCGCGATCGACCGGAATATCAAACTTATATTCGGTATAGCTGATGTTGAAAGCGGCTTTTTCGCCATACCAGCTCAGCGATGGCGACAGCAGCGTATGTTCATTAGCGCCAAAATTACGCCAGTAATCCTCGCGCTGGCGCTCGGCAATCAGGCGAAAGGCAAAGCCGTCGCCCAGCGGCCCGGTGATGTCCACGCTGCCCGCGCCGCCGCCGACGCTGGTGGTTTCGCCGGCAAGATGCGTGTGCCATTCATACTGCGGCTTTTTGCTGACCAGGTTGATAATGCCGCCAGGATTCTGAATGCCGTACAGTAGCGAGGCCGAGCCTTTCAGCACTTCCACATGATCGATGGTGCTGTCCATCGACAGCCCCTGGTTGCTGCGTACGCCGTCGATAAAGATCGAGCCGTCAGAGTTGCTGCCGAAGCCGCGCTTGACGAAACCGTCCTCAATAGCGCCCAGCGTGTTGCCCTGGCTGACGCCGCTGACGAACTTCATGGCGTCGTTCACGCTTTTCACCTGGTAATCTTCTATCACCTGCGGCGTAACCACGCTGACGGACTGCGGCGTTTCATTTCGCGGCAGCGGCATTTTGCTGGCCGCGCTCGCGGTATCCTGGCTGTAGCTGCCTGGCTCGCCGGTGCCGTCGGCGGTCACGGTCAGCGTCGGATCTTTTGCGGTGCCCGCTGCCAGCGCGGCCGTGCTGAACAGTAAGCCAGGTAACAGCAGGGGAATTTTCCCGGTAAAATGCCCAACGGCAAAAGGAAGAGCGAAAGGTGTTTTCATCAATAAGCGCGCAGGTAGAGTTATAATTGCTGCGGATGATAATAATTTTCATTACCGTTAGCAATTTCAAAAAGCCGTCTGGCGCAACAAAAAAGGGCCCGCAGGCCCTTTCAGCAACCGCTGAAGCGGTCAGAACTTGTAACGTATCCCCATGTTGCCGGTATAGCCTTCCGTACCCGGCCCAAAGCTGTGGGCATATTTTACCTGAGCATACACGCTGAAGTGCGGATTCAGCTGGCTGCTGACACCGGCGCCCGCCTGCCAGTAGCCACGACGTACGTCCGGCCGCATTGTTTCGTTATTCATATCAACGCCCGGCGTGTGGCCCAGAAACTGCACCACGTCTGCCTGTAGGTAAGGCTTCAGCACGGGATTATCGTAATAGAACCGCAGACCTTCGCGCAGCCGGGCGACCATCAGGTTCTGATCCTTCAGCTTAACGCCGCTGGAATAGGTCTGGCTGATGTTCATGTACTGGCCCATCGCCTGTAGCTGGGGTTCCAGCCTGAACCGGTCGCCTAAAGTCAGCGGGATACCGGTTTCCACCGAGGCGACGACGCCGTAGCTGTCCATTTTGGCGCGGGTCAGGCTGGAGAACTCGTTGCTGTAGCGCGTGAGCTGCACAACGTTATCCAGATAAGCGCCGCTGTCGTTCCATGCCGTCAGATAGCCGCCGATGCCGTAAGCGTTGGTGGTCACTTTACCCACGTCAACGGACAGTTCCGACCTCAGGCTGCGCGCGGTGTCTTTGTTGTTACTGCGCTGATGGCCAAGCGTCATCATCGGGCCAGCCGTCAGATGCCAGCCGTCGGCAAACTGACGCGTGACGACATCGCCGCCCAGCTGGACGAAAGTGGTATTCACGTTGAAAGCAAAGCGTCCGGCTGCATACCTGTCGTGACGGCCTGAGACTCGCGCCCAGGCCGTGCCGCCCTGGTAAGCGCCGAGGCGTTCGTGCCAGGTACCGATGGTGTCAAATCCGTAGGTCGAATTCAGATAAGGCGCGATAAGGTAACCTGCTGTTTCCGGGCGGTAAGCAATAACTTCCGGCTCTGGCGCCGCCACGTCATTACCTGTTTCGTCGCTCTTATCCGTATCCGGCTCAACAACCTCATCCGTATCCGGCACATCAGGAATAATGGGATCCTCATCGATCTCTGCGGCGTCATCCGGTGGCGGAACGGGCGTCAGCGAAGATTGCAGGTACCAGTCCTTGTCACCGATTTTATTCAGGAAGTACTGATAATTACCGGCCACCACGGCGTTTTTCTGATCAAAGGTCGCGGCATCAGCATCGCCTTCCACGCGCACCAGCAGAATACCGCTGTGGGTCAGCGCGCCCGTGCCGCCTTTGTTGTTGACGCTGACATCATAGCTGCCCGAAGCGTTGCCGTTTACCAGCAGCCTGTCGCTGGGTGAATCGTCGCCGCCCAATTGGGTATTAAACGCAAACGAACCGGAGCCGGCCAGATCGCCTTTCACGGCGAGCGAGCTGAAGCCCGAAGCGTTATTGAACACCACCGAGGCGCCGTCCATCGTCAGCGTGTTCAGGTTGGAATCGGCCGTTACCAGCCAGCTGCTGGCGCTGTTGAGGATTAGCTGATTAACGTTTTGCGTCGCCCCGCTCAGCATGGAGCCGTCGTTCAGCTTCAGGTTAACGAGGCTGTCGTCGCTGACGATAACATCGCCCAGCAGCTGCGAGGCGCCGTTCGCCGTCACGTTCACCGTCGAAAGAAAAACCTCGCCTTTGTCATTAACGTTTGCGCCAGCGCTGAGCGCCGTACCGTTGCCGCCATAAACAAGGCTACCGTTGCTGAGCGTCAGATCCAGCGCGGAGCCTTTAACCAGCACGCCGCTTCCCGCTTCGCTACGCAGCGTTGTGTTATTCAGCGTGACTGCGCTGCTCAGGGTATCGGAATAGATGTTCGCGTACAGCCCGGCCGCCTGCGGTCCTTTTGATGCTGTAGCCGTTCCCGTATTGGCGATGGTGCTGTCGGTCATTTCTATATTGCCAAGGTTGGCAATTAAACCAAACGCGTTGTTCCCGGAAGCGGTAACGGCGACGTTAGCGGCGGTAACGGTTGCCGCACTTCCGGCATAGATGCCCCCGGTGCCTTCGCCGGTAGTGACAATTTCGCCGCCGGTAATAGTAACCACGCTGCTGGCGGTAGCGGCAACGCCATGCGCCTCTTTACCGCTGGTGGTAATGGCTGGATTGACCAGCGTTGCGGTGCTGTTTGTCATAGCCAGGATGCCATAAGCACTGTCGCCAGAAGTATTTATCTGCGTGTCGTGCAACGTTAATTTGCCGGAGCGAATAAGATAGGTGCCAACTGAAAACTCGCCGGCCGTAGTGATAGCGCTATTAGTCAGCGTCAATACGCCAGCGTCAGAGGCGACTGCGCCATACGCCTGGGTGTTACTTGTCGTTATGTTGCTGTTGTTAAGGTCTATTATGGCTCCCTGGGCAGTCCTCACGCCGTAGCCCTGTTCGCCAGAGGTATTAACCGTTATCCCGTCGCCCGTGACGTTTCCTGCAAAAGAATAGCTTACCGTGGCATAAAGACCGTAGCTCCCACTACCTGAGGTAAGTAGCGTAGCGTCAGTCAGATTAACTTTGCCACCCGCCATAATCCCATGGGAACTGCCGCCGTGGGTGAGGATATTAACGCCGGTGGCGTCCAGTATAGTGCTGCTGAGCGGCATATAAATGCCGTGGGAGTAGACCTTAGAGGTTTGAAACGTGCCGCCGTTAATGGTAGCGCTATCGCCCTGCCCGCTTATTTCAAGGGCGTTATGCGCATGATTGTTATCATTCACTGTTGTCGTGATATCAACGTTATTTAGGGTTGCATGACCGCCCAATGTACGGATGCCGACATAGGCCGCATTGATAGTGCTGTCGTTTAAGATCAACGTGCTGTTTGTACCGTTGCCGATCTCAATAGCCGAAAAGTATTCAGAAGCGGTATCGATAGTGATATTGGTGCCGGTAACATGGCCTCTGCGCGCAAAAATAGCCTGAATGGCTTTGTCACCGGTCAGCGTGAAATGGATATTATTTAGCGTGGCGTTGCCATACACGCCTTCATGTGCATAGACTTCAATGCCGGCAACAGGACTAGTAATAGTTAGTCCTTCAGCTTTCAGCACCCCGCCCGATACTTCGATAGCGCCGTCAATTGTGTTAGTCGTAAGCGTAGAATTAATAATAGTAACATCACTGTTTTTGGCCCGGATCCCGCGGCTTTGACTGCCCAGTGTAGCGATCGTGCTGTCGGTGATGGTCAGCGTGCCAGAATCAGCATAGACCGCCGTGGAGTTTTCTTCGCTGGTTGATAACGTCACGCCATTCAGATTCAGGCTGCCCTGTTCGGTTACCCTGGCCCCTCTCGTCCCGGCGTGCGAAGTAGTAAAAGTCAGGCCGCTGTTGGTAGTAAGCTGGCTGCCCGCACCCGATACCACCAGCGGGACATCGTTTTGTTCCACAGAGGAATAATCGGAAGTAACCTGTAGCGTGGATCCATCGGTGACAACCCACGGCGAAGCCGCCGCAGCGTAAAGTGGTAAAGACAGCATAATACCGGGGATAAAAGGCCTTAATATCATAGCCATAATGCTTCCTTTCGTTAATATCCATAATAACTATAAATACATCTACCGTATCTGAGGGAGGGCGCTGTCTGCCGGAGAGGGTTTATATAAAAAGGCTGACAGTAAAAATGGAAATATAGCAATGCTTCCTGCGCCATAATGCCAGCAGATCCGGTCATCCATGGGGTTATATTAGTTGATCCTATTAACAGCAAGAAGGCTTTTTTTTAAAAAAATATTTTATATAATCAGAAGTGTTACTCAATACTGCAACAGGAAACAATGGAAATTAACCTAAAAAGGCATGCTTGTTATGGAGTGAAAACTCCAGTAAGTATCTTAATGACGGACTTAATATAGCCGCGTGAGCGGCAACGTTATTTTATTTATGGTATCGCAGACCAGGTCTGTTTAAGGCATGCCTTTCCCGAAAAAATTACATTACCTGATAACACAGTGTTGTTATTTAAAAGACGACAGCAGGAAAGTAAAAAGGGAAATAACCAGTCCCGCTGTTTTACATTTTTTAAAATTTATCACCCTTTTTCCAGGCGGTAAGCGTGATATTAAGCCGAATAAAGGGGCTGCCAGCCGCGCGCCGCTATCCCTCTGGCCGACTATGTCCGTTAATCAGGCTGCGCTGCTTGTGGCAACAGCCGCCCGGCCTGAGTAACAGAGACTGGCCGGGAGGTCATTTACAACGCCTGCGCGCATGCCCAGGCGGAACTCCAGGCCCACTGGAAATTGTAGCCGCCAAGCCAGCCGGTAACATCCACCACTTCCCCAATAAAATAGAGGCCCGGCACGTCCCGCGCCTCCATCGTTTTTGACGAGAGCGCGTCGGTATCGACGCCGCCCAGCGTCACTTCGGCAGTGCGGTAACCTTCCGTACCGTTGGGCTGCACGCGCCAGCCGTGCAGCGTTTCTGCCAGCTCTGCCTGCTGTCGGCCGTTCAGCTGTTTCAGGGTACATTCCGGCACCATGCCCAATAGCTGCAGGCATTCCACCAGCCGGCGAGGCAGTACTTTAGCCAATGTATTTTTCAGGCTTTGATTCGGATGGATTTCGCGCTCTTCGCTGAGTAAAGCATTGAGATCGCTTTCCGGCGAGAGGTTGATGGTGACGAATTCGCCAGGCTGCCAGTAGCTGGAAAGCTGGAGCACCGCCGGGCCGGAAAGCCCGCGATGGGTAAACAGCAGCGCCTCTTTGAACACGGTGCCGTCTTCCGCCGTCATTACGGCAGGCACGGCGACGCCGGAAAGCGTTTGCAGCTGCTCAAGCAGCGGTTTGTGTAGCGTAAACGGAACCAGTCCCGCCCGCGTGGGAAATACCTTCAGGCCGAACTGTTCGGCAATTTTATAGCCGAAAGGCGAAGCGCCCAGGCCGGGCATGGAAAGCCCGCCGGAAGCGATAACCAGCCTGTCGGCCTGCACTACGCTGCCGTTCAGCTCCAGCGTATAGCCGTTGTCGCGCGTGACCTTCAGCACTTCGCTGCGCAGCCGCAGCGTCACCTGGCCGGTTTCACACTCTTTCAACAACAGATCCACGATTTGCTGAGCGGAGTCGTCACAAAAGAGCTGGCCCAGCGTTTTTTCATGCCACTGAATGCCGTGCCGATTAACCAGGTCGATAAAATCCCACTGCGTATAACGCGCCAGCGCAGATTTACAAAAATGGGGATTATGCGACAGATAGGCCGCAGGCTCGGTATAAAGGTTGGTGAAATTACAGCGGCCGCCGCCCGACATCAGGATTTTGCGTCCCGCTTTTTTGCCGTTATCCAGCACCAGCACGCGCTTGCCTCGCTGCCCTGCCTGGGCGGCGCAAAACAGGCCAGCCGCACCCGCACCGATAATGATAACGTCAAATTTTTCCACACTGCTCTCCGGCCTGCTGCTTAAAAAACGCTGATTGTAATGACAAGGCGCGCTTCCCGCCAGCGTCACAAAAGCGTCATGCGCGACCGCGTTTATAACTGAATGATTTTCATACGCTTCAGGGCCGCTATTTACTCCGCCTGACGCATTAATGTCAAAAAAAGTCTATATTTCACTTTCCCCAGGCGCGGTTTCTCGCTGATAATGCGCCGCGTTCATGTCCTCCAAAATGGCGTAACGCTTATGCTACATCTGTTTGCTGGTCTTGATTACCATACCGGCCTGTTACTCGTCCTTGCCCTGCTCTTTGTTTTGTTCTACGAAGCCATTAACGGCTTTCACGACACGGCAAACGCGGTGGCTACCGTTATCTATACCCGAGCAATGCGATCGCAACTGGCGGTGGTCATGGCCGGCGTATTTAACTTCTTTGGCGTACTGCTGGGCGGGCTAAGCGTTGCTTATGCCATCGTTCATCTGCTACCCACCGATCTGCTGCTTAACGTCGGGTCGGCTCACGGTCTGGCCATGGTCTTTTCCATGCTGCTGGCCGCTATCATCTGGAATCTCGGCACCTGGTATTTCGGCCTGCCTGCTTCCAGCTCCCATACCCTCATCGGGGCCATTATCGGCATTGGCCTGACCAACGCACTGCTGACCGGCACGTCGGTCGTTGATGCGCTGAACATCCCAAAAATGATCGGCATTTTCCTGTCGCTGGTTATCTCTCCGATTGTCGGCCTGGTGCTGGCTGGCGGCATGGTGTTTATTCTGCGCCGCTGCTGGAGCGGCAATAAAAAGCGCCGCCGTATTCATATGACGCCTGCGGAACGCGAAAAGATCGACGGCAAGAAAAAGCCGCCGTTCTGGACCCGTATCGCCCTGATCGTCTCGGCTATCGGCGTGAGTTACTCTCACGGCGCTAACGACGGTCAGAAAGGCATTGGCCTGATTATGCTGGTGCTGATTGGCGTGGCGCCTGCGGGCTTTGTCGTCAATATGAACGCCTCCGGCTATGACATCACGCGCACGCGCGATGCGGTCAATCATCTGGAGCAGTATTACCGGCAGCACGGCGATTCGCTGACGCAGATGGTGCAGATGGCGCCGCCTGCGCTGCCGACGCCGGAAGAGAATCCGGGTAGCCCGAAAGAGTTTCACTGCGATGTTTCGCGCGTGATGCCTGCTATCGAGCGCACCCAGAGCCTGCTGAATAACCTGCAAAGCTACGACGCGTTAAACGTCGAGCAGCGTGGCCAGCTGCGTCGCCTGCTGATGTGTATCTCGGATACCGCCGATAAAACGGCCAAGCTGAAAAGCGTTTCTGCTGAAGATCAGCGTTTCCTCGGCAAGCTGAAAGGCGACATGCTGAATACCGTGGAATACGCACCGGTCTGGATCATTATCGCCGTTGCCCTGGCGCTGTCGCTGGGCACCATGGTGGGCTGGCGCCGCGTCGCCACCACTATCGGCGAGAAGATCGGTAAGAAAGGCATGACCTACGCTCAGGGGATGTCCGCACAGATGACTGCGGCGGTTTCTATCGGTGTGGCCAGCTACACCGGGATGCCTGTTTCAACGACCCACGTGCTCTCCTCTTCCGTTGCCGGCACCATGCTGGTAGACGGCGGCGGCGTGCAGGGCCGCACGATTAAAAACATTCTGCTGGCCTGGGTCTTTACCCTGCCGGTATCCATCGTGCTGTCGGGTAGCCTTTACTGGCTGGCGCTGAAGCTGGTGCCGTAATCCAGCGAAAAGTAAGCTCAGGGCGGGGAAATTTCCCCGCCTTTTTTTATGCCTCAATGCCAGATAAGCAGGCCGATCAGGCTGATAAAAACCAGTCCGCACAGCGCGCTGGTCAGCAGAAACTGGCCGCGTACCCGTTCACAGCGGCGAATAAATTCTTCGTCGTGATGGTCGCGGTAGCGCTGCATCCAGATATAGCGTACCAGCCGCACCTGTTTGCCGGGCTGGCCGTGAGAGGTAAAAAAGCCCGCGCCGTCAACGTACTGATAAAGCAAAGGATCGCAGCCGCGAAGCACCACCAGCAGCGCGCGCAGGGAAGAAAAGTAACGCGCCATATTTACCAGACAAACCACGCAAAGAGCCCAAAAAAGTGCAATCGTGCTAATCATGCTCCCCTCCACGACGATACTCTGCCAGCCGCCGTCATGATGCTTAAACAGAGTGTAGCCAACCCCAGGACCGGGCTATGGTAACGGCAACGTTGCCGTCCAGCGTTTTTATTCTCTTCTTCAGTTTAGGAGATGGAAGGAAATTTTTTCCAGCATGCGCGAGTCTGGAGATAAAAAGAGGCGCAGATTCATTTTGATCCCGCTCGCAAAGGTGAGGCGCTGACCGGGATTTGTTAACATTTTTCGCTATACTGTAAAGATAAAAAACGCGTCGCGACAGGCGCGGGGAACCCTGCCACATCGCATTAATTCAATGTGTTATGATGCCAGACTGCCTGCATGTATGCAGCCGCACCGAATGGAAGGAGTAGCATTATGTCTTACAAACACATTCTGATTGCCGTGGATCTTTCACCAGAAAGTAAACTGCTGGTGGCAAAAGCGGTATCTATGGCCCGCCCTTACGACGCCAAAGTGTCGCTGATCCACGTTGACGTTAATTACTCCGATCTCTATACCGGCCTGATCGACGTAAACCTGGGCGATATGCAAAAAAGGATTTCCGAAGAAACCCACTCCGCGCTTTCCGATATTTCAAACAGCGCTGGCTACCCGATTTCCGAAACCCTTAGCGGCAGCGGCGATTTGGGTCAGGTACTGGTGGACGCCATCAAACGTTACGATGTGGATCTGGTGGTTTGCGGCCATCATCAGGATTTCTGGAGCAAGCTGATGTCCTCGGCCCGCCAGCTGATTAATACCGTGCATATCGATATGCTGATTGTGCCGCTGCGCGATGAAGAAGAGGATTAAGGTTTCTTTATCGTGCGATAAGCCGCTTCCGCTGGTTCAGGGGAAGCGGCTTTTTACTGCCTGCTACTGCCCGGTGTTCAGCGGCGGATAGATATCAAAACGGTGGCTTTTGGTGACCACGGCGGACTGCGTGGCGACGCCTGCCAGCGGCGGCGCATAGTCGGGCCGCTTGACCACCACGCGTTTTTTCGCCAGCCGTCGCGCCGGTTCCAGTAGCCCGTCGGCATCGTCATCCGCGCCTACCAGCGTCTGAAACACGCGCATCTCTTTCTTCACCAGCGCGCTTTTTTGCCGGTGCGGATACATGGGATCGAGATAAACCACGTCCGGCTTTTCGCCGATCGCTGCCAGCGCCTCCAGGCTGGAAGCGTGCACCAGCGTCAGGCGCTCCCGTAACCAGCCGCCGATTTCCGCGTTGCGGTAGCCGCGCTGCAGGCCGTCGTCCAGCAGTGCAGCGACCACGGGATGCCTTTCCAGCATCTGCACGCGGCAGCCCAGCGAGGCGAGGACAAAGGCGTCTCGTCCCAGTCCCGCCGTGGCGTCAGTCACCACCGGCAGATAGCTGCCCTTGACGCCGACCGCTTTCGCGACGGCTTCGCCGCGCCCGCCGCCAAAGCGACGCCGATGCGCCATCGCGCCGTCGACAAAGTCCACAAAAATGCCGCCCAGCTTCGGCTCATCGCGTTTGCGCAGCTCCAGACGGGCGTCGGTCATCACCAGCGCCATCGGCGCGTCTTCGTCGTGCTCTAACTGCCAGCGTGCGGCCAAAACAGATAAGGCGCCGTCTCCGGCGCCCGTTTCGTCAATCAGGCAGATCTTCACTCAGCAGGTTCCTGAATGCCGTAGTGCGCCAGCATCGCGTCCAGCTGCGGCTCGCGGCCACGGAAGCGTTTGAACAGCGCCATCGGCTCTTCGGAACCCCCGCGCGTCAGGATATTGTCCAGGAAAGACTGGCCCGTTTCGCGGTTGAAAATGCCCTCTTCTTCAAATCGCGAATAGGCATCCGCCGCCAGCACGTCCGCCCACAGATAGCTGTAGTAGCCCGCCGCGTAGCCGCCAGCGAAAATATGGCTGAAGGCGTGCGGGAAGCGGCCCCATGACGGGGCTGGCACCACGGCCACCAGCTTTTTAATCTCTTTCAGCATCTCCAGGATCTGCGCGCCCTTCGCCGGATCGAACTCGGCGTGCAGGCGGAAGTCGAACAGGCCGAACTCCAGCTGGCGCAGGATAAACAGCGCGGCCTGGTAGTTTTTCGCCGCCAGCATTTTGTCCAGCAGCGCCTGAGGCAGCGGCTCGCCGGTTTCATAGTGGCCGGAAATAAAGGCCAGCGCCTCCGGCTCCCAGCACCAGTTTTCCATAAACTGGCTTGGCAGCTCTACCGCATCCCACGGCACGCCGCTGATACCGGAAACCCCCGGGGTGTCGATACGGGTCAGCATGTGGTGCAGGCCGTGACCAAACTCGTGGAACAGCGTGGTGACTTCATCATGGGTAAAGAGCGCCGGCTTGCCGTTCAGCGGGCGGTTGAAGTTACAGGTCAGATAGGCGACCGGTTTTTGCAGGCTGCCGTCGGCACGACGCATCTGGCCGACGCAATCGTCCATCCACGCGCCGCCGCGTTTGTTTTCACGCGCGTAAAGATCCAGATAGAAGCTGCCGCGCAGCTCGCCGCTCTCGTCGAACAAATCGAAGAAGCGCACGTCAGGGTGGTAAACATCCACATTTTTACGCTCTTTAGCGGTAATGCCGTAGATACGCTTAACGACTTCGAACAGGCCGTTGACGGCGCGCTCTTCCGGGAAGTAAGGACGCAGCTGCTCGTCGCTGATGGCGTACAGGTGCTGCTTCTGTTTTTCACCGTAGTAGGTCAGATCCCATGGGTTCAGCTCGTCGATCCCGTGCTCTTTTTTCGCGAAGGCGCGCAGCTGCTCCAGCTCTTTTTCCGCCTGCGGACGGGCGCGCTTCGCCAGATCGGTCAGGAAGTCGGTGACCTGCGCCGGGTTCTCGGCCATTTTGGTCGCAAGGGATTTTTCGGCATAGGAAGAGAAGCCCAGCAGCTGCGCCAGCTCATGACGCAGCGCCAGCGTTTCCGCCATCACTTCGCTGTTATCCCACTTCCCGGCGTTCGGCCCCTGATCGGAGGCGCGGGTGGAGTAGGCGCGATACATCTCTTCGCGCAGCGCCTGGTTGTCGCAGTAGGTCATCACCGGCAGATAGCTTGGAATATCCAGCGTCAGCAACCAGCCTTCCTGCTCTTTGGCTTCCGCCTGCGCTTTGGCCGCGGCCAGCGCGCTTTCCGGCATTCCGGCCAGCTCGCTTTCGTCGGTAATCAGCTTGCTCCAGCCCATTGTGGCGTCGAGCACGTTGTTGCTGTAGGTCGAACCAAGCTCGGACAGGCGAGCGGCGATTTCACCGTAGCGCTTCTGCTTCTCTTTCGACAGGCCGATGCCGGACAGCTCGAAATCGCGCAGCGCGTTATCTACCGCTTTTTTCTGCGGTGCGCTCAGCGCGTCAAAGCTGTTTTCTTTCAGGTTGCGGTAAGCCTGGTACAGGCCTTCGTGCTGACCCACCCAGGTGCTGTATTCCGACAGCAGCGGCAGCGTTTGCTCATAGGCCTGACGCAGCTCCGGGCTGTTTTTGACCGAGTTCAGATGGCTGACCGGCGAGAATAGGCGGCTCAGGCGATCGTCGGCTTCAGACAGCGGCTGCACCAGGTTATCCCAGGTATAAGGCGCGCCCTGGGCGACAGCCTTTTCCACCGCCGCACGGCACTCTTCCAGCGCGGTCGTTACGGCTGGCACCACGTGTTCTGGCTTAATAGCGGAAAAAGGCGGAAGCGTAAAAGAAGTCAGCAACGGATTGGTCATAGCGCAGTCCTTGTTATCGATGTATGGGGCGCGTTGCCGCGCGCGATTAAGCTAACATGAGGTTAAGTGTAGCGAAAATCAATGGGGCACCGGCGGGCTTAAAAAAGGCAATTGCCTGCAAAGCGCAGCGGGAGCATACTTTTTCCGCAATTTATTCTGTTGACTCACAGGGAGCGTCTTTATGTGGTACTGCCTTGCCGCATCGTTGTTCTTTCTGCCTTTTTACCGCCGCGTTTCGCTGGGCCTGCTGGCTGTCTCGCTGATCGTGGGCGTCAGCAATCATACCGTGCAGCTACCGGCGCTCGGCGCGCTGGCGGCAATGGGCGCCGTCGCCTTTTTTTGTTACAGGCAG
This sequence comes from Erwinia sp. TECH1, assembly GCF_054057575.1. NCBI lineage: Bacteria > Pseudomonadati > Pseudomonadota > Gammaproteobacteria > Enterobacterales > Erwiniaceae > Erwinia > Erwinia sp. TECH1. The sequence continues at coordinate 4,528,667 of NZ_JBSRZK010000001.1, forward strand.
CAGGCGCGAAACGCTTTGGGCGCGGTCGGAGAAGCCTTGCTGTTGCTGAGTGCGGTTGCGCTGATGCTGCATCTTGTGCCGGGCTTTAATAATTTGCGCATCGTTTCCGGCGTGCAGGTTGGGCCAGAGAGCGCGCCTTTTACCTTCTATTACAACTTTGACAAGGCGCTGATCCCCTTTGTGCTGCTGGGCTGCCTGCCAACGCTGCTGAAACGTCCGGCCGCGCCGCCCGCTAACCGGCTGTGGTGGCTGGTTTTGCTGCTCTCTATGCCCACGCTGCTGCTGATCGCCACGCTGGCTGGCGGCCTGCGAGTGGAGCTGCATCAGCCGGCCTGGCTCGGCGCTTTTATGCTGGCTAACCTGTTTTTTGTTTCGCTGGCCGAAGAAGCGCTGTTTCGCGGCTACGTGCAGCAGCGCCTGAGCCAGCGGCTCGGCAACGTGTGGGCGCTGCTGATTACGGCCGTGCTGTTCGGCCTGGTACATTACCCAGGCGGGCCGATGCTGGTCTTTTTTGCCGCGCTGACCGGCGTGATTTACGGCCTGGCCTGGCTGTGGAGCGGACGCGTCTGGGTTTCCACGCTGGTGCATTTTGCTTTTAATCTGTTGCAGCTGCTGTTTTTTACCTATCCCTTCTGGCTGCATCAGCCCGGATAGCGCATTTTTTCCGCCAGACGGTTATACTGGGCAGGAATCGTGCCGCTCGTGCGGCACACTTGCTTTTTTCCCACCGGACAAATCCCACGACATGCTGAGTTATCGCCACAGTTTTCACGCCGGCAACCACGCCGACGTTCTCAAACATACCGTTCAGAGCCTGATCATTAACGCGCTTAACGAGAAGGATAAACCCTACCTCTATCTCGATACTCACGCGGGCGCCGGACGCTATCAGCTGGGCAGCGAACATGCCGAACGGACCGGAGAGTATCTGGAAGGGATTGCCCGTATCTGGCAGCAGGACGACGTGCCGGAAGAGCTGGAAAGCTACCTTTCCTGTGTGAAAGCGCTTAATCCTAACGGCAGGCTGCGTTTTTATCCCGGCTCGCCATTGATTGCGCGCCATCTGCTGCGCCCTTACGACAAGCTGAACCTGACCGAGCTGCATCCCAGCGACTATCCGCTGCTGCGCAATGAGTTTCAGAAAGACGAGCGCGCGCGGACGGAAAAAGCGGACGGCTACCAGCAGCTGAAATCCAAACTGCCGCCGCCGTCGCGTCGCGGTCTGGTGCTGATCGATCCGCCTTACGAAATCAAAACGGATTACCAGGCGGTAGTGAAAAGCATTCAGGAAGGCCACAAGCGCTTCGGCACCGGCGTGTTCGCCCTGTGGTATCCGGTGGTACTGCGCCAGCAGATCAAACGTATGTTTGCCGAGCTGGAAGCGACGGGCATTCGCCGCATTCTGCAAATCGAACTGGCGGTACTGCCGGACAGCGATCGCCGTGGCATGACCGCATCGGGCATGATCGTGATTAACCCGCCGTGGAAGCTGGAGCAGCAGATGAAAAACGTGCTGCCGTGGCTGCATAAGCAGCTGGTGCCAACGGGCACCGGTCATACCAAAGTCAGCTGGATCGTACCGGAATAAGCCCGGCCTGCCGGTCGGGCGCTGCCCGACCGCGTTAGCTATAGCGGAAACAGCGCAAAATCGTGCGCCATGTCGGTAGCCGGAAAAATTGCCCGACACTCCGCCAGCAGTCGTTCCGCATCCTCACGCAGATAGCGCGAGCTGAGATGGGTAATAATCAGCTTTTTCGCCCGCGCGTCCTTTGCCATGGTGGCCGCCTGCACCGTTGACGAATGGCCGCGACCGTTGGCTTTCTCCTCCATGGCGGCTTCCAGCGTCGCTTCATGCACCACGACGTCAGCCTCAGCCGCCAGCGCGCTTGCCGCCGCCGTGGGCGCCGTGTCGCCGAAAATCGCCAGCGTCCGCCCTTTGATCGCCGGGCCAAGATAGCGGCTGCCGTCCACTACGCGCCCATCCTCCATCGTGACCGTTTTGCCCAGCTTGAGCTGTTGGAACAGCCGTCCGGGCTTGATGCCGTCCGCCAGCAGCCGTTCCGCGTCCAGCGTGCCGGGCCTGTCATGTTCTTCGATGCGAAAGCCGTAGCACTCCACCGGATGCGTCAGCGGAAAGGCCGTGACGCGGAAATGCTCGTCGCTGAAAAGCTCTCCGGCGCCGATTTCCACAATCTCCAGCGGAAAAGTCAGCCACGAGCCGCTCAGGCTGAGGGACATCTCCACAAAGGTTTTGATGCCTGGCGGCCCGTAGAGCGTGATCCCCTCGCTGATGCCGTTCATCGAGCGGCTGGTCAGCAGACCAGGCAGGCCGAAAATATGATCGCCGTGCAGGTGAGTGATAAAAATCTTTTCCAGTTTGCCGGGCTTGACCGCGCTGCGCAGGATCTGATGCTGCGTTCCTTCGCCGCAGTCAAACAGCCAGCTGCCGCTGCGTACGCCCTGTAAATTTAAAGCGATGCTGGTAACGTTGCGCTGGCGGCTTGGCGTCCCCGCGCCGGTACCTAAAAAAAGCAGTTCCATTCCGTCTCTCTTTGCCGGTTTTTAAATCCAAAATAGCGATTTACGTCACGCTTTATGCCGTTTATCCGCGCTTCTGACGCGCCCGCCCTATCACAATCATAGACGCAAACTTTGCGGCATTTGGCCGTCAGGCGTTACACTAGTGCCAATTAATTCGACCCTTATGGAACTCTTTCGATGACCAGACATTATGACTACCTTGCTATCGGCGGCGGCAGCGGCGGCATCGCTTCCATTAATCGTGCGGCCATGTATGGACAAAAATGCGCGCTGATCGAGGCGAAAGACCTTGGCGGCACCTGCGTGAACGTCGGCTGCGTGCCGAAAAAAGTGATGTGGCACGCCGCGCAGATCGCCGAAGCGATTCATCAGTATGGCCCTGACTACGGCTTTAATACCACCGTCAACAGCTTTGACTGGGCGACGCTGGTTAAGAACCGTAGCGCCTATATCGACCGTATTCATACCTCGTACGATAACGTGCTGGGCAAAAATAACGTAGACGTCATCAAAGGGTTCGCTCGTTTTGTCGACGCCCATACGGTGGAAGTGAACGGTGAGAAGATCACGGCGGATCATATTCTGATCGCGACCGGCGGCCGTCCAGTCCATCCGTCTATTCCGGGTGCGGAATACGGTATCGATTCTGACGGTTTCTTTGACCTGGACGCGCTGCCAAAACGCACTGCCGTGGTCGGCGCTGGCTATATCGCCGTTGAAATCGCAGGCGTGGTTAACGCGTTAGGCTCTGAAACTCACCTGTTCGTGCGTAAACACGCGCCGCTGCGTACCTTCGATCCGCTGATTGTGGATACGCTGGTGGAAGTGATGAACGCGGAAGGCCCGACGCTGCATACCGAATCGATTCCGAAAGCGGTGATTAAAAACGCTGACGGCAGCCTGACGCTGCAGCTGGAAAACGGCAAAGAGCAGACCGTAGACTGTCTGGTCTGGGCCATCGGTCGTGAACCCGCTACCGACAACCTGAATCTGGGCGTGACCGGCGTTGAGCTGAACGAGAAAGGCTATATCAACGTTGATAAGTATCAGAACACCAACGTGAAAGGCATCTACGCCGTGGGCGACAACACCGGTGCCGTCGAGCTGACGCCGGTAGCCGTAGCCGCCGGTCGTCGTCTTTCCGAACGCCTGTTTAACAACAAGCCGGACGAGCATCTGGATTACAGCAACGTGCCGACCGTGGTCTTCAGCCATCCGCCTATCGGCACCGTGGGCCTGAGCGAGCCGCAGGCGCGCGAGCAGTATGGCGATGACGAAGTGAAGGTCTATAAATCCGCCTTTACCGCTATGTATACCGCCGTAACGCAGCACCGCCAGCCGTGCCGCATGAAGCTGGTTTGCGTGGGCAAAGATGAGAAGATCGTCGGCATCCACGGCATTGGCTACGGCATGGATGAAATGCTGCAGGGCTTCGCGGTGGCGCTGAAAATGGGCGCGACCAAGAAAGACTTCGACAATACCGTGGCTATCCACCCGACCGGCTCGGAAGAGTTTGTCACCATGCGCTAACGGCGCATCCCATAAAAAAAGGCCGGCCTTCGCTGGCCTTTTTTATTGCCCGTTTGCCAGCGCCTTTAACGAGCAGCTGTTGATAAAACGCGGCAGGGTGTCCGCAGGCAAATAGCGCAGCTGCCCGTTTTCCGCCTTTAACAACGCCTGAAAAGACATGGCCGGAAACCCGTTAAAAACCATTGTCAGCGCCATCACCGGGCCGCCAGCAAGCTGCCGTTCCGAAACAATCGGCTGGCTCATCCGCCAGCGACGGGCCAGATCGGATTTAACGACGTTAAGCTGCCAGGCAGGGTTTTGCGCCTCCAGCGTCGGGTTATAGCGCCCATAGCGGATGCGATAAGCACGCTGCCTTAGCGAGCTGGCCTCCGGGGACTGAAGCTGCTTATCCAGGCTAATTTCGCAGCGCAGCTGGTAGCTGTTGGCAAAACGGTTTTTTCCGTCGGCTTCGGTAAGCAGCGATGTCATCACGAAATCGATCGCCAGCGTATCGGTTATAACCGCTGTCGGACGGGTATTCTCATTCTGCCAGCGATCCGGCGCGACGCGGGTCAGGATCATCAGCGGCGCCTCCTGCGTGCTCAGGCGGGCCATAATCGGCGGCAGGCTGATGTAGCCGTTAGGCACGGGTACGGGCACGCTGAGCGCCTGCGGTACCGGATCCGGCCTGGCGCCGTTTAGCGGCAGCCGCCAGATTTTGACCAGCGGCGGATGGTTTGCCGGTTTTCCGCTCTCTACCCGCCGCAGATCGGCTGCCGACCACGCCAGCGCCAGCAGCGCCGTGCCCTGCGCTTTACCCAACCGAACCGACGATAGCGGCTCATCCGTCTCTGCGGCATTTAAAAAGAAGCGCTGGATCTCTCCCGTGTGGCCGTTGCCCAGCCTCTGCCGCGCTACCGCCACGCGCGTGGCGTAATCTTCCCCGCTGTCATCGCGAATAAACTGCCTGCCGTCTGCCGAAACCCCTACGCCGCGAGCAAAAACCAGCGCATGAGTGATATGGCCGACGTCGTCCCGTTCAAACAGCATATCGTGTGACAGGAAGCGATACTGATTGTGGACGGAGGTTGACGGGCCGTTCAGCGCGTAATCGGTCATGGGCTTTCTGACATCGCCCGGCATAAACGCGTTCTGCTCGATTTTTACCGTGGTTTTGTTGCTGCTCAGTACGCCGCGATGGGTCAACGAAACCAGCACCGGCTGGTTATCAATAACGGCCAGCTTATTGATTGAGGCGTCGGCATCCTGCGAACAGGCATCCTGAACACAGCCGGGAAAGCTCAGCGCATGGCTCGACTTCTGCGGCGTTTCCTGCCGGGCGATGGCAAACGGGATCAGGTGAACGCTGGTATCGCTATAGGAGTTACGAGCCAGGGAAACCAGCGGCGGCAGCGCGGCATCTTCACCTGAGGGCCTGTCCGTTACTATCGGCGGCGTGACCACCAGCACGCCGGGAAAAGGCAGCGCGCTGACGCGGCTGCTTTCCGGCGGCGTCGCCAGCACGCGCATTTTCACGGTGTTGCGCCGAAAGTAGAAGGTGCGAACGCCAAAATCCCGCCCCGGATCGCTGACGGTTTCCTGGGGTACGGCGCGTCCTACAATGTAATCGTCGGCCCTGGCCGGCTGCGGATCGTACTCAAACCAGGTCGAGCTTCTTCTGCTGTGAAAAGAGCCTGCTCCGCCCAGCGTTACGCCCAGCAGCACTTCTTTCGCCTCGTGTTCGCAAGCCGCGTACGCCGACAGCGGATCCTGAGAGTTTCCCTGCCGGTTGATCTGTCGGCATAAACGATAGGCGGACTGCTGGAGCTGGCTGTCGCAGTCCGCCTGGGTATAACCGTAGGTCGCATAGCCATGGCGGTAACAGAGGTCGTGCATCACGCAGGCCTGACGGAAGCGCAGAGAAATAGCCGACCCGTCTTCCGCAGGACTGAAAGCAATTTTTTCCATCAGTTTCGGGATGGAGCAGTTCAGCCCCGTGCCCTGGCCGCCCAGAATCGCTTCCGTAGCCAGCGAAGCGCGGTAGGTGGTAAAGGTGGAAGGCGCTTCCGTCTCTTCCGGCTGCGCCAGATCCGGAAAAACTTTTTCAGCGGCCATGCCGCTAAATAAACGGCAGACGATAAGCGTCAGGGCCAATAATATGAAGCATCCTGCCAGTAAAGTTAGCCAGCGATGGGAACGAATAAATGCTTTTAGCCTGGCCATAGTGGACGCCCCTTGTTAAGTCTGCCGCTGCGTTGGTAGTAAGGCGATTAGGGCCTTTTTCTGAGGATATTGAAGGGAGTATAGGCACGCTTATATTTACGCAGGGAACGACCTGCAGGGGAAAAGGTAATTTCAAAATAAAAAACGAATGTGGCGGCCGCGTACGCGATCAATCACCAGCGGCGAAGGGAAATAAAAGCCAGCCGGGGCTGGCTTTATCCGTGCTTAAAACGAAAGCGTAACGCCCGCGTACCAGGCGCGGCCAGGCTCGTTATAGGTCGAAGCCCCTTCGTTTTCACGATAAATACGCTTGTCGAACAGGTTGTTGATGCCCGCTTTCAGCTGTACATCCTTTATTACGGCATAGTTCACGCCAACGCCCACGATAGAGTAAGGCGCAACTTCTTTATCGGAAAGTGAACCATTTTCGGTATTACTTTCAGCGTATTGACGAGGTTTTTGCTTGCCGTAGAACGTCCAGTTCAGGTTGGTAGAAAGCTTGCTGGTCACCTTATAATCCAGCATTGTATTAATGGTGTATTCAGGAATAATCGACAGCGGATTGCCGGTGTCTTTATTTTCCGAAGTGATCATATAGGTCGCATTGGTACGCCATTCCAGCATTTCTTCGATCAAAGGAATAGTCAGGTTACCTTCCAGTCCTTCCACCAGCGCCTTGCCGCCGTTTTCCCAGCGCAGAACATGATAACCATCCGAAGCTATGCCAATAAAATCCGTGCCGGAGACGATTTTATTTTTGTAGTCATTACGGAAATAGGTAATCCCTGCCGCATAGCCCGCGTTAGCAAACTCCAGACCAACCTCTTTATTGATGCTGATTTCCGGATCCAGATCGTCGTTGCCCATCAAATAACATTTGCTGTCGATCCCGATCGGGCAGCCGTTGCCCCGCGTTTTTAGCAAATAGCCTTCGCTGGACTGATAGAGGTTAGGCGCTTTAAATACGCGCGCGATACCGGCTTTCAGCTTGAAGTGTTCACCTAATGCCTGAGAAGCATTGAGGCTGGGGCTGTAGTTAGCGCCAAACTTGCTGTGATAGTCAACGCGTAAACCGGGGATCAGGTTGGTGCCGACGACCGGCTCAATGTTATCTTCCAGATAAAACGCGCTCATCTCCGCGCTGTTTTTAGCGCTGCGGTTGTCCGTGATGCCACTGCCCGATACGCCGCTGGCATTGGTAGCGCGCATCGAAGCGGGGTCGTTCAGCACTTCGCGGTTCCACTCTGCTCCCAGCGTCAGCGTTTGCTCCAGCCATTTTTCCAGCGGGATAGTTGCTTCGCCGCTGGTGCGGTAATTTTGCAGACGGCTGGTGTCATAAGTCTCGCTGTCGATCATTCCCTCTACGCGACCTGTCGTGCCTTCATGCAGACGGGTATTGTTGGTTTTCTCGTAGTAGAAACCGACTTTTGACTGCCCCCAGTCCCAGACGCCATTGTGCGTAACGCCATAGGTCTGACGATACATGCGGTTGGTTTCCTGGCCGTACAGCGTCGGCACCAGATCGCTGATATTGCCGTTGCTGTGCTGCGTATCGCCCGCATAGATATTGCCCTGGCGGCTGTAGCCCACATCGAAATCGACAATTTGCGTCGGCGTCATTTTCCAGGAGAGCTGCGCGTTAATATCTTTGTTGCGTACCCCTTCCCGACCCGCCGCGTGGCTACCGTTTTCTGCGGTATTGATATCGTAAGCATCGGCGTCGGTTTTATTGATATTGCCATACAGCCGCGCGGTCAGCGCTTCGCCCGCCAGCGGGCCGCTCAGGCTGAAGTTGGCGCGTCTGGTGGCGCCTTCCTTGTCGTTTTCCGGCTGGCTGGTAAACAGCGACAGTGAACCGTGCCAGTCGTTGGTGGGGCGTTTGGTGATGATATTGATCACGCCGCCCGCCGCGCCGGAGCCGTAGCGCGCCGCCGCTGGCCCGCGCAGTACTTCTATACGCTCGACCATCTCTGCCGGCACCCAGTTGCTGTCGCCGCGCGTATCGCGTTCCCCACGCCAGCTGTAGCGCACAGAATTGCGCGACCTCGTCGGTATGCCGTCAATCAGGATCAGCGTGTTTTCCGGCCCCATGCCGCGAATATCGATTTGTCGATTGTTACCGCGGCTGCCTGTGGCGCTGTTGCCGGTCAGGTTTACGCCGGGCATCTTGCGGATAATGTCGGAAAGATCGTTAACGGGCGGCTCTTTGGCAATATCTTCCGCAGTAATGACAGAAACGCCCGGCTGCTGTTTTAGCTGCTCTTCAGCAGAGCGGGTCACCACCATTTCCGCCTCGTCATCTTTGACTGCTTCTGTTTCAGCCGTCCAGGCCGGGCCGCTTGCAAAGCAGGCGATAACCATCGCCAACGGCTTGATTTTAAAACTCTTTGTGTCAACCATTAATCATATCCCTGATTATTCATCATGATTTAGTAAATGCGCATGATAACGATAACTATTCTCTTTTGAATAATAAAGGATGAACTTCACAATTTACTTTTCCTTGCAAAGCAGCGGGTAAAACAGGTTTTGATGGCAGGGGCGTCACTGCCAGCAGCAGTAGTCAGACTACGCGTTATCTAAGCCAGGCGGATCTCCATCATTATTTCATCGCTTGTTAAATATTTTGCTTTCTCTTTCTGGCGTAATTGAGGCTAAGGTTAACGAGTCAACCCAACCATAAGCTGAGGAAACACGCATGAGCACGTTCAGGACGCAGGATGGTACGCAGATTTATTACAAAGACTGGGGCAAGGGTAAGCCGGTTCTGTTCAGTCACGGCTGGCCGCTGGATGCCGATATGTGGGACAGCCAGATGAATTTTCTGGCCGAACGCGGCTACCGCGTTATTGCCTTCGACCGTCGTGGTTTTGGCCGTTCCGATCAGCCATGGGAAGGGTATAACTATGACACTTTCGCATCCGATATTAATGACCTAATCGAACATCTCGATCTGCACGATATCACGCTGGTCGGCTTCTCGATGGGCGGCGGCGACGTGACCCGCTATATTGGCCGCTATGGCACCGAACGTGTTAGCGCCCTGGCGCTGCTGGGTGCGGTTACGCCGATTTTTATCAAAACCGATGACCATCCGGAAGGCGTGGACAAATCTGTTTTTGACGATATCAAGGCAGGATTACGTAAGGATCGCGCGCAGTTTATCAGCGATTTCGCCACGCCCTTTTACGGCCTCAACAAGGGAATGACGGTATCGGAAGGCTTAAAAACGCAGACGCTGAATATCGCGCTGCTGGCTTCGCTGAAAGGCACTATCGACTGCGTGACCGCTTTCTCAGAAACCGATTTCCGCCCGGACGTGAAGAAGATCGACGTGCCGACGCTGGTTATTCACGGCAGCAGCGACCAGGTCGTGCCTATTGAGGCAACCGGCAAGCTGGCCGCCGAAACCATCACGGGCGCGCAGCTAAAAATTTACGACGGCGCGCCGCATGGCTTCGCCGTTACGCATCAGCAGCAACTTAACGAGGATCTGCTGGCTTTCCTGCAAGCCCGTTAACGCTTTCACGAGAGGACGATAAGGGGCTACGGCCCCTTTTTATTTATCCTGTGGACGCAAAGAGATTTCGCCGCCAACCCAGGATTTGCGTATGCCATCCTGCTCCAGGATCAAACCGCCCTGCTGATCGATGCCTCTGGCGATGCCCGGTATCTCGCGGTCGCCTATCAGCAGTTTCACCGGCCGGTTCAGGAAATTATCCAGCTTACTCCAGCGCTCAATAAAAGGTGCCAGGCCTTCACGCTCAAAAAGCTGAAGGGATCCGCGCATATTATTGACCAGGCTGGCAGCCAGCTTGTTTCTGTCTATGGTGACACCCGCTTCCTCCAGGTTAATCCACGCCTGATTAACTACGCTGGCGTCCGGCGAGCGCATCGCCAGGTTTATGCCTGTGCCGATCACGATATTCGCCGCATCGCCCGCTTTTCCCGTTAATTCCACAAGAATGCCGGCGAGTTTACGATCGTTCAGGTAAAGATCGTTTGGCCATTTTACCCTGACATCGCTTGCGCCCAGCGCCTGTAAGACTTCCGCCGTCACAATGCCGATAACCAGACTTAACCCCATCGCAGCCAGCGGGCCTTGCTCCAGCCGCCAGTACATAGAGAGATAAAGGTTGGAGCCGAAGGGAGAAAACCACTGACGCCCACGACGACCGCGACCCGCCTGCTGATATTCCGCCACGCAGGCATCGCCGGATTGCAGCGTAGCCATTCTGTCCAGCAAATACTGATTGGTGGAATCGATCACCGGGATCACCGCCAGGCCGCCCTGATCCAGCTGTGAGAGGATTGTTTCTTCATTCAGCAGCTGGATCGGGCCTGACAGGCTATAGCCCTTACCGGTTACGGTAAAAACATCAATGCCCCACTCTTTGAGCGTCTGAATATGTTTGTTAATGGCGGCACGGCTCATGCCCAGCCGCTCGCCCAGCTGTTCGCCGGAATGAAATTCGCCGTCGGCCAGAATGGCGACAAGTTTTAACGGAACGGTTTGATCTTTCATGCAATGACTCCGACGGCATCCTGCTCGCCTTCTGCGCCGATAAAGCGCACTTCGGGTTCGAGCCATACGTTGAATTTCTGTCCGACACGCTGACGAACTTCATGCGCCAGCGCCACAATATCGTCACTGGTTGCCCGATCCTTATTGATCAAGACCAGCGCCTGATGCTGATGAACCGCCGCGCCACCTACCGTATAGCCTTTAAGATCGCAGCGATCGATCAGCCAGCCCGCAGCCAGCTTTACGCTGCCGTCAGCCTGCGGATAGCGCGGCATATCCGGCCAGTCTGCCGCAATAGCGGCCGCCTGTTCCGCAGCGATCACCGGATTTTTAAAAAAACTGCCGGCATTGCCCGTTTCGGCAGGATTGGGCAGCTTGCTGCTGCGCATCGCACATACCGAGTCGAAAATCTGCTGTGGCGTGACCGTAGCTGAAGAAAGCCTGCTTAAATCGCCGTAGGTGATGACAGGTGACCACTGCTTTTGCAGGATCAGACCTACGGCGATAATGGCGTAGCCGCATTGATATTGGTGTTTGAAGATACTGTCACGGTAGCCGAACTGGCAGTCCTGCGCAGAAAGGCGGCTGACCTGACCATCAGACAGATGCAGAATATCGACATACTCGCAGACGTTTTTTAACTCGACGCCATAGGCGCCGATATTCTGAATAGGTGCCGATCCCGTACAGCCGGGGATCATCGCCATGTTTTCCAGCCCTGGCAGCGCATTTTCCAGCGTGTACTGAACCAGCTGATGCCAGTTTTCTCCGGCGCCTACATGCAGATGCCAGGCTTCCGCGCTCTCTTTTACCGTTATGCCTTTGATACGATTGACGATGGCGGTACCGTTAAAGTCCTTTAAAAACAGGATATTGCTGCCTTCGCCTATTAACAGTGCCGGTCGCTGCTGGCGCTGGCTTTCCTGCCAGGCGGCGCTTAACGCTTCTGCCGTGGTAGCAATAACGATATTTTGTGCAGAGACATCAAGATTAAATGTATTGAAAGGTTGTAAAGAGTGCTGCTGGCTGGACATGAGACGGCCTTAACAAATTTATCTGCCCGTAGTTTACCCGATTTCAGAGTGGAAGCGTGGAAGGATTTACTGCGAAATGGCGCTTACGCCAGTCTGGGCAGGCTCAAAAAACTGCTGCGCACGCAGAAAAAATAATGACGGAAAAAAGCTTTTTTGGCTCTACTTTCGCATATTTTTGCAGCAAAAAAAAGCGTTGAGCGGCGTTTAAGACAGTCAAAAGCTGAATAGCAAGCCTGGTGGCGGGCTGAAATCTGATGGCAGTGGGACGAGGCGGGCTTTTATGCATCTTTTATACGCGTTTGGCTCGGGTGATTACGTCTGTCCTTCTGTTAGCCTGAGTATTTACGATCGATATCCAGGTTTTCCCGGCCCACAAACGCAAAAAACCCCGACCGTGAGGTCGGGGCTGTTGCAATTTGATGCCTGGCAGTTCCCTACTCTCGCATGGGGAGGCCCCACACTACCATCGGCGCTACGGCGTTTCACTTCTGAGTTCGGCATGGGGTCAGGTGGGACCACCGCGCTAAAGCCGCCAGGCAAATTCTGTTTCCCCCGCCGCCCTGAGGCCGCGCGGGTTTATCCGTGAACAGGCTGAAAATGTTGCGTCTCTCATAACGCTTACCAGAACGCTTCTGGTGTTGTAAGGTTAAGCCTCACGGGTCATTAGTACCGGTTAGCTCAACGCATCGCTGCGCTTACACACCCGGCCTATCAACGTCGTCGTCTTCAACGTCCCTTCAGGTGGCTTAAAGCCACAGGGAGAACTCATCTCGAGGCAAGTTTCGCGCTTAGATGCTTTCAGCGCTTATCTTTTCCGCACTTAGCTACCGGGCAGTGCCATTGGCATGACAACCCGAACACCAGCGGTGCGTTCACTCCGGTCCTCTCGTACTAGGAGCAACCCCTCTCAATTCTCCAGCGCCCACGGCAGATAGGGACCGAACTGTCTCACGACGTTCTAAACCCAGCTCGCGTACCACTTTAAACGGCGAACAGCCGTACCCTTGGGACCTACTTCAGCCCCAGGATGTGATGAGCCGACATCGAGGTGCCAAACACCGCCGTCGATATGAACTCTTGGGCGGTATCAGCCTGTTATCCCCGGAGTACCTTTTATCCGTTGAGCGATGGCCCTTCCATACAGAACCACCGGATCACTATGACCTGCTTTCGCACCTGCTCGAGCCGTCACTCTCGCAGTCAAGCCAGCTTATGCCATTGCACTAACCTCACGATGTCCGACCGTGATTAGCTGACCTTCGTGCTCCTCCGTTACTCTTTGGGAGGAGACCGCCCCAGTCAAACTACCCACCAGACACTGTCCGCACCCCGGATTACGGGGCCACGTTAGAACACCAGCCATTAAAGGGTGGTATTTCAAGGACGGCTCCACGCGGACTGGCGTCCACGCTTCGAAGCCTCCCACCTATCCTGCACATCAAGGACCAGTGTTCAGTGTCAAGCTGTAGTAAAGGTTCACGGGGTCTTTCCGTCTTGCCGCGGGTACACTGCATCTTCACAGCGATTTCAATTTCACTGAGTCTCGGGTGGAGACAGCCTGGCCATCATTACGCCATTCGTGCAGGTCGGAACTTACCCGACAAGGAATTTCGCTACCTTAGGACCGTTATAGTTACGGCCGCCGTTTACCGGGGCTTCGATCAAGAGCTTCTCCTTGCGGATAACCCCATCAATTAACCTTCCGGCACCGGGCAGGCGTCACACCGTATACGTCCACTTTCGTGTTTGCACAGTGCTGTGTTTTTAATAAACAGTTGCAGCCAGCTGGTATCTTCGACTGGCCTCGGCTCGGGGAGCAAGTCCCTCCACCTACGCGCCAGCGTGCCTTCTCCCGAAGTTACGGCACCATTTTGCCTAGTTCCTTCACCCGAGTTCTCTCAAGCGCCTTGGTATTCTCTACCTGACCACCTGTGTCGGTTTGGGGTACGATTCCGTGTTACCTGGAGCTTAGAGGCTTTTCCTGGAAGCAGGGCATCTGTTGCTTCAGCACCGTAGTGCCTCGTCGTCACGCCTCAGCCTTGAAGTGTTCCGGATTTGCCTGGAACACAAGCCTACACGCTTAAACCGGGACAACCGTCGCCCGGCCAACATAGCCTTCTCCGTCCCCCCTTCGCAGTAACACCGAGTACAGGAATATTAACCTGTTTCCCATCGACTACGCCTTTCGGCCTCGCCTTAGGGGTCGACTCACCCTGCCCCGATTAACGTTGGACAGGAACCCTTGGTCTTCCGGCGAGCGGGCTTTTCACCCGCTTTATCGTTACTTATGTCAGCATTCGCACTTCTGATACCTCCAGCAGACCTCACAGTCCACCTTCGACGGCTTACAGAACGCTCCCCTACCCAACAACGCATTCGCGTCGCTGCCGCAGCTTCGGTGCATGGTTTAGCCCCGTTACATCTTCCGCGCAGGCCGACTCGACCAGTGAGCTATTACGCTTTCTTTAAATGATGGCTGCTTCTAAGCCAACATCCTGGCTGTCTGTGCCTTCCCACATCGTTTCCCACTTAACCATGACTTTGGGACCTTAGCTGGCGGTCTGGGTTGTTTCCCTCTTCACGACGGACGTTAGCACCCGCCGTGTGTCTCCCGTGATAACATTCTTCGGTATTCGCAGTTTGCATCGGGTTGGTAAGCCGGGATGGCCCCCTAGCCGAAACAGTGCTCTACCCCCGAAGATGAGTTCACGAGGCGCTACCTAAATAGCTTTCGGGGAGAACCAGCTATCTCCCGGTTTGATTGGCCTTTCACCCCCAGCCACAGGTCATCCGCTAATTTTTCAACATTAGTCGGTTCGGTCCTCCAGTTAGTGTTACCCAACCTTCAACCTGCCCATGGCTAGATCACCGGGTTTCGGGTCTATACCCTGCAACTTAACGCCCAGTTAAGACTCGGTTTCCCTGCGGCTCCCCTATACGGTTAACCTTGCTACAGAATATAAGTCGCTGACCCATTATACAAAAGGTACGCAGTCACCCCCATAAAGAAGGCTCCCACTGCTTGTACGTACACGGTTTCAGGTTCTGTTTCACTCCCCTCGCCGGGGTTCTTTTCGCCTTTCCCTCACGGTACTGGTTCACTATCGGTCAGTCAGGAGTATTTAGCCTTGGAGGATGGTCCCCCCATCTTCAGACAGGATATCACGTGTCCCGCCCTACTCTTCGAACCCACAATAAGCATGCCTTTGTGTACGGGAGTATCACCCTGTACCCTGCGACTTTCCAGACGCTTCCACTGACACACAAACTGATGATGGTTCCGGGCTGTTCCCCGTTCGCTCGCCGCTACTGGGGGAATCTCGGTTGATTTCTTTTCCTCTGGGTACTTAGATGTTTCAGTTCCCCAGGTTCGCCTTGCAGCACTATGTATTCATGCTGCAATGATGCACAAGTGCACCGGGTTTCCCCATTCGGGTATCGTCGGTTATTGCGGTTCATATCACCTTACCGACGCTTATCGCAGATTAGCACGCCCTTCATCGCCTCTGACTGCCAGGGCATCCACCGTGTACGCTTAGTCACTTAACCTCACAACCCACAAGCGTCCCGAAAGACGGTTGTCAGCTGCAAGCATTTGAGAGACTCGAACATATCGTTAATTTCATTCTTATTACGGAGAATGAAAACGACATGTCGTTTCAATTTTCAGCTTGTTCCGGATTGTTAAAGAGCAAATATCTCAAACGTGACTCGAAAGCCAGTTTTGAGATAGTTTTTGTAAACTGCATGGTGGAGCTAAGCGGGATCGAACCGCTGACCTCCTGCGTGCAAGGCAGGCGCTCTCCCAGCTGAGCTATAGCCCCATACAGTTACTGCAGAGACCATCTACTACCACTCAACCGCGAGTGACACGTCCTTTTTACGGGAAATGTAATTCTTTTCTGGTCAAGGCGTGGCTTCGCGCCGCATATCACGATATGCAAGTGAAGTCACAACGCAGGACAGGAAAGAATTTGGTAGGCCTGAGTGGACTTGAACCACCGACCTCACCCTTATCAGGGGTGCGCTCTAACCACCTGAGCTACAAGCCTGTAGAGGTTTTTTCTGCTCGTTACTTTTCTATCAGACAATCTGTGTGGACACTACGCACGAAGGTATCTTCAGGTAAGGAGGTGATCCAACCGCAGGTTCCCCTACGGTTACCTTGTTACGACTTCACCCCAGTCATGAATCACAAAGTGGTAAGCGCCCTCCCGAAGGTTAAGCTACCTACTTCTTTTGCAACCCACTCCCATGGTGTGACGGGCGGTGTGTACAAGGCCCGGGAACGTATTCACCGTGGCATTCTGATCCACGATTACTAGCGATTCCGACTTCACGGAGTCGAGTTGCAGACTCCGATCCGGACTACGACGCACTTTATGAGGTCCGCTTGCTCTCGCGAGTTCGCTTCTCTTTGTATGCGCCATTGTAGCACGTGTGTAGCCCTGGCCGTAAGGGCCATGATGACTTGACGTCATCCCCACCTTCCTCCGGTTTATCACCGGCAGTCTCCTTTGAGTTCCCGACCGAATCGCTGGCAACAAAGGATAAGGGTTGCGCTCGTTGCGGGACTTAACCCAACATTTCACAACACGAGCTGACGACAGCCATGCAGCACCTGTCTCAGAGTTCCCGAAGGCACCAAAGCATCTCTGCTAAGTTCTCTGGATGTCAAGGCCAGGTAAGGTTCTTCGCGTTGCATCGAATTAAACCACATGCTCCACCGCTTGTGCGGGCCCCCGTCAATTCATTTGAGTTTTAACCTTGCGGCCGTACTCCCCAGGCGGTCGACTTAACGCGTTAGCTCCGGAAGCCACTCCTCAAGGGAACAGCCTCCAAGTCGACATCGTTTACGGCGTGGACTACCAGGGTATCTAATCCTGTTTGCTCCCCACGCTTTCGCACCTGAGCGTCAGTCTTTGTCCAGGGGGCCGCCTTCGCCACCGGTATTCCTCCAGATCTCTACGCATTTCACCGCTACACCTGGAATTCTACCCCCCTCTACAAGACTCTAGCCTGCCAGTTTCAAATGCAGTTCCCAGGTTAAGCCCGGGGATTTCACATCTGACTTGACAGACCGCCTGCGTGCGCTTTACGCCCAGTAATTCCGATTAACGCTTGCACCCTCCGTATTACCGCGGCTGCTGGCACGGAGTTAGCCGGTGCTTCTTCTGCGGGTAACGTCAATCGACGCGGTTATTAACCGCATCGCCTTCCTCCCCGCTGAAAGTACTTTACAACCCGAAGGCCTTCTTCATACACGCGGCATGGCTGCATCAGGCTTGCGCCCATTGTGCAATATTCCCCACTGCTGCCTCCCGTAGGAGTCTGGACCGTGTCTCAGTTCCAGTGTGGCTGGTCATCCTCTCAGACCAGCTAGGGATCGTCGCCTAGGTGAGCCGTTACCCCACCTACTAGCTAATCCCATCTGGGCACATCCGATGGCGTGAGGCCCGAAGGTCCCCCACTTTGGTCCGAAGACGTTATGCGGTATTAGCTACCGTTTCCAGTAGTTATCCCCCTCCATCGGGCAGTTTCCCAGACATTACTCACCCGTCCGCCACTCGTCACCCAAGAAGCAAGCTTCTCTGTGCTACCGTTCGACTTGCATGTGTTAGGCCTGCCGCCAGCGTTCAATCTGAGCCATGATCAAACTCTTCAATTAAAAGTTCGATTTGCTGCAACAAGTGCAGCGATGCTCAAGTGTAAAACGTCATAATGAATTTCATTATGTGTTCACTCTTAAGACTTGATATTTTTTTGCGTCCGGAGACGCTGATATCAATCCTGCGAGTGCCCACACAGATTGTCTGATAAATTGTTAAAGAGCGTTGCGAGCAGTGCTTTCGCTTCCTGCCGCGAGGTGGCGTATATTACGCTTTCCTCCTTCAGAGTCAACCTCTTTTTCAGAAGTTTTCTCCGGCGATTCAGCTTCCTGAACCTCCTGAGCCGCTGGCCTGTAAGCCGTTGTGCCGTCTCAGTGGTTGCGCATTATAGGGAGTTCTTGACGGCTGACAAGCGTTTATTACAAATAAATGAACGACAGCCGTATTTTTCAACAAAGCGTCCGTTTTTACTTCACATTGCCTGATAAAGCGGCAAATTCATGGGCAAAACGCGTCACCTGCTCCCAGTCGGTATACTCCACTTCTTTACTGGCATCCGTTTCGCCGCCGGTCATCCGCATAATCAGCTGAATCATAAAGCGGTCGAAGAAGCCGTAACGCGGATAGCGCAGCGCGCCCGCGAACACGGCGCAGCAGTCTGGCTGCCACGGCGAGTTCAGCAGGAATTTACGCGTGTAGGCGTTTGTCTGCGGCGTACGCTTCTCCGGCTTGCGCGCGGTAAGGTTAACCGAGAAGAATCCCGAAGGCCTTTTGGTAAGCTCGTTCAGATGCTGCTTAACAAACTTGTCGACCTTAGGATGGAAGTGGCCATAGCGAATAGAAGCGCCGATAAGTACCCTGTCGTACCTGGCCCATTCGATGTTATCCGCCTGAAGGATATTGATCGTATCGCATTCCTGATGCGCTTTGAGCTGGTTAGCTATATAAGCCGCGATTTCACGAGTCTGCCCGTCACGGCTGGAATAAAGAATAAGTGCTTTCATAAGATCCAACTTTTGTTATTCGCGCCAGAAGGTTGGCGTAAACAGAACCAACAGCGTGAAGACTTCAAGACGACCAAACAGCATTGTCAGAATCAAAATCCATTTCGCCGTATCATTCATAGTAGTGAAGTTATCCGCTACTACCCCTAAGCCCGGCCCCAGATTGTTCAGCGTTGCGGCGACGGCGGCAAAGGCTGAAAAATCGTCCACGCCCGTGGCGATAATGGCCAGCATGCTCAGCAGGAACACCAGCGCGTAGGCGGAGAAGAATCCCCATACCGCTTCCAGTATTCTTTCCGGCAGCGCCCGCTGCCCCAGCTTAATAGTGTAAACGGCATTGGGATGCACCAGCCGCTTCAGTTCGCGCGACCCTTGTTTGAACAGCAGCAGGATGCGGATCACCTTCAGGCCGCCGCCGGTCGATCCCGCACAGCCGCCGATAAAAGCAGAGCAAAGCAGCAGTACCGGTAAGAAGAGCGGCCAACGGGCGATGCTGTCGGTAGTGAAGCCTGCCGTCGTCGCCATGGAAACCACCTGGAAAAAAGCCTGGTTCAGCGTCTGCAGCCCGCTTTGATAGACATTGTGCGCCCAAAGCACCAGCGTGCAGATGATAACCAGCGTGAACTGCACCCCGATAAACATACGGAATTCCGGGTCGCGCCAGTAAACACGCAGATTACGTCCGCTGAGCAGCGTGAAATGCAGGCCGTAGTTACAGCCGGAAATCAGCAGGAAAATGGCAATAATGCTGTTAATGGTTGGGCTGTGAAAATAGCCGATACTGGCGTCATGTGTGGAAAAGCCGCCGATAGCTATAGTAGAAAAGCTGTGGCCGATGGCGTCAAACAGCGGCATCCCGGCCAGCCAGAGCGCCAGTGCGCAAATGACGGTTAACAGCACGTAGATCAGCCAGAGCGTTTTTGCCGTTTCGGCAATTCTGGGCCGCATCTTGTTATCTTTCAGCGGGCCTGGCATCTCCGCACGGTAAAGCTGCATCCCGCCGACGCCCAGTATAGGCAGGATAGCCACTGCCAGCACGATGATCCCCATCCCGCCCAGCCATTGCAGCATTTGCCGGTAGAACAGAATGGCTTTGGGCAGGGAATCCAGCCCCACCAGCGTCGTGGCGCCCGTGGTGGTCAGGCCGGAGAAAGATTCAAAGAACGCGTCGGTTAACGACAGGTTAGGATGTTCGGCAAAGATAAAGGGCATCGCCCCGACGCTGCCCAGCACCGTCCAGAACAGCACGACGATCAAAAAGCCTTCTCGCGGCTTCAGCTCGCTTTTCTGCTTGCGGTTCGGCCACCACAGCAGCGAGCCGATCAGTAACGCCATAAAGAAGGTTTGCGTAAAGGCTCGTCCGGCGCCGTCACGGTAGATTAGCGCCACCAGGCCCGGCACGATCATGGTGCCCGAAAACAAAATGACCAGTAAACCCACGATGCGGGTGATGGCACGAAAATGCATGTAGCCTTTCCTTTCCTGACAAGGTGTTAGTCGGTCGGGGCCAGATGGAGCGCCCCTCTGCTGAAATCGGTGAGATTGCGCGTGAAGCCTGCGACCTGCGCATGGGGCAGCGCCAGCGTCAGCGAGACACGCTGTAAAAACTCGCTGTGCAGCAGCTGACCGTTAAAACGGGCGACCATCCTTTCTATTTCCGCCAGCTGCGCATAGTCGCAAACCAGCGTAAAGGTCAGCATGGGCACCTTCCGCGCACGAGGCAGCAATTTTAATGCCTGCTGCACGCCGCCGCCGTAGGCCTTAACCAGCCCGCCGGTGCCCAGCTGTATGCCGCCGTAATAGCGCACCACTACCGCCGTTATCTCGCCCACGCCGCTGCCCATCAGCTGGGCCAGCATCGGTTTGCCCGCCGTGCCGGAAGGCTCGCCGTCATCCGAGAAACCCAGCTGCTGCGAATCGTCAGGCGCGCCCGCTACCCAGGCCCAGCAGTGATGCCGGGCGGCAGGATGCTCGCCTTTCACCTGCTGCACAAAAGCGCGCGCCGCCTCCACGCCTTCGGTATGCGCCAGCAGCGTGATAAAGCGGCTTTTTTTTATTTCCTCGCTGAAGCTGAAGGTTTCAGCGGGGATCTCCCAGGCGTCCATTAATCCAGCTTCAGATCCCGGGTCATGTTTTCCACGCCCTGTTCATGGATCACCACGTTATCTTCGATTCGGATACCGCCATAAGGCTTCAGCGCCTCAATGCGCGCCCAGTCGAAGTGATGGCTGAACTTGCCTTCGCGCCACGGCGCGAGCAGCGACTCGATAAAGTAGATGCCGGGTTCAATCGTCAGCACCATGCGCGGTTCAAGGATGCGCGTGCAGCGTAAAAAGGGATACTGCTGCGGCGCGGCCAGATGGGTGCCGCTGTCATCCTGCATAAAACCGGCGACGTCATGCACCTGTAGGCCAAGCGGATGACCCACGCCGTGCGGCATAAACGGCCCGGTAAGGTTTTCCGCCACCATCGCCTCTTCGCTCAGCCCTTTGACCAGCTGATGTTTCAGCAGCAGTTTCGCCAGCCGCTGATGCATCTGCTGATGGTAGTCGGTATAGCGCACGCCCGCCTTCAGCGTGGCAATCAGCGCCAGCTCTTCTTCATTCATATCCTGAATAAGCGTCGCATAGTCGCTGGCGGGATCGTAAGCGTAGCTGCGCGTCAGATCCGCTGCATAACCGTTATATTCCGTGCCTGCATCCAGTAGAAAGCTGCGCGGCTGTTCCGGCGGCAATTGATCAAGCTTAGTGTAGTGCAGCACGGCGGCATGTTCGTTCAGCGCGACGATATTGCCGTAAGGCACGTCGATATCGCGATGGCCGGTAGCGCTGAGGTAAGCAATATTAATATCGAACTCGCTCATGCCGGAAAGAAAGGCTTCCTTCGCTGCGCGATGACCGATCACCGCCGTCTTTTGCGCTTCGCGCAGGCAGTAAAGTTCGTAATCGGTTTTATAAGAGCGATGATAATGCAGGAAGTCGATCACCCCTTTTGGGTTGATCGCGGCGGCGTTGATGCCAAGCTGAGCGGCACGCTGCGGCACCGGGCCGATATAGGCAACGTTTTCACGGTTTGTCGGCAACAGCTGGCCGATTTCATCCGCTTTTTTCAGCGCCGTAATCTCCATGCCGTCCGTCCAGAAGCTTTGCGGCAGCGGCTCGACGTTGTGCCAGTAATCCACCGGCGAATAAAACCAGAGCTTCGGCTTGTTCACGCCGTCGACCCACAGCCAGCAGTTGGGCACGGTGGTCACCGGCAGCCAGGCTTTAAACTGCGGGTTTACTTTGAAAGGGTAGTCGTGGTCATCCAGAAAAACCGTCAGCAGTTCGCCGGAATGGATCAGCATGGCATCCAGCTTAAAGCGGGCCAGCACCTGCTGCGCGCGCGCCTGTAGCGTCTTCAGATGCTCATGATAAAGGGCGCTCAACGAGTCCATCACTTTACCTCCGTTAATCACGTAATCAGGCGCATCTTAGCACGGCGAGATCGTTTTGCCGCGCCTGTGATCTTGTTTGCAAATAAGCAAACTCTCGTTTGCAAATAATTAACATCAACTCCACACTCTCGATCATCTGGTATGACCAGATCCCTTTAGCGCGGCAGCAGGAGAGAAGAATGCTTTACCAAGGCGACACCCTGACCCTGAACTGGCTGGAAAATGGTATTGCTGAACTGGTTTTTGATGCGCCCGGTTCAGTTAACAAACTGGATACGCAAACCGTCGCCAGCCTGGGCGAGGCGATAGCCGTGCTGGAGCGGCAGCCGGATCTGCAGGCGGTTCTGCTCAGTTCGCGCAAACCGGCGTTTATCGTCGGCGCGGATATTACCGAATTTTTATCGCTGTTCGCCGCCCCGGAGGAACAGCTGACGCAGTGGCTGCATTACGCCAACGCTATCTTTAATCGGCTTGAGGATCTGCCGGTGCCGACCTTGTCGGCCGTACAGGGCTATGCGCTGGGCGGCGGCTGTGAATGTATCCTGGCAACGGACTTCCGTATCGCCACGCCGGACGCGCGTATTGGCCTGCCGGAAACGAAGCTGGGGATCATGCCCGGCTTTGGCGGCTCGGTGCGCCTGCCGCGTCTGCTGGGCGCCGACAGCGCGCTGGAAATTATCGCCGCCGGAAAAGATGTCGATGCGCAAAAAGCGCTGGCGCTGGGCCTGGTGGATGCCGTTGTGGCGGCTGATAAGCTGCGCGATGCGGGCATCGCCATCCTGCGCGAGGCCATTAGCGGCAAACAGCCGTGGCGCGAACGTCGCGAGCCGAAGCTGCAACCGCTGAAGCTCAGTAAAATTGAGGCGATGATGAGTTTTACCACCGCCAAAGGCGTGGTGCTGCAAACCGCGGGCAAACACTACCCTGCTCCGCTGGCGGCGGTAAAAACGATTGAGGCCGCTGCTGCGCTGGGCCGTGATGAAGCTTTGCTGCTGGAAACGCAGGCTTTTGTCCCGCTGGCCCGTTCCGACGAGGCGCGTGCGCTGGTCGGCCTGTTCCTTAACGATCGCGCGCTGAAGGCGAAAGCGAAAAAGCTGGCGCAGAATAGCGCGCTACCGAAGCAGGCTGCCGTATTGGGTGCGGGCATTATGGGCGGCGGCATCGCTTATCAGGCGGCCAGCAAAGGCGTACCGGTATTAATGAAGGATATCAATCCGGCCTCGCTGGAACTCGGTATGACCGAAGCGGCCGGGCTGCTGAATAAGCAGCTGACGCGAGGGAAAATTGACGCGATGCAGCTGGCGGGCATCATCGGCGCTATCCATCCAACCCTGAGCTATGAAGGATTTGAACGTGCCGATATGGTCGTCGAGGCCGTGGTGGAAAACCCGCGCGTTAAGGCGGCGGTGCTGGCGGAGACGGAACAGCATCTTCATCAGGATGCCGTTCTGGCTTCCAATACCTCGACTATTCCCATCAGCCAGCTTGCTGATGCGCTGCAGCGCCCGGAAAACTTCTGCGGAATGCACTTTTTTAATCCGGTGCACCGCATGCCGCTGGTTGAAGTGATCCGGGGTGCAAAAACCTCGGACGCCACGCTGGCGAAAGTGGTGGCCTGGGCCGACCAAATGGGCAAGACGCCCATCGTGGTGAACGACTGTCCCGGTTTTTTCGTCAACCGCGTGCTGTTCCCCTATTTTGCCGGCTTCAGCCTGCTGCTGCGCGACGGTGCGGATTATCGTCAGATAGATAAAGTCATGGAAAAGCATTTCGGCTGGCCGATGGGGCCTGCCTGGCTGCTGGACGTGGTTGGCATTGATACCGCGCATCACGCGCAGAGCGTAATGGCTGACGGTTTCCCGAACCGTATGAAAAAGGATTACCGTGATGCCATCGACGTGCTGTTCGAGGCGAAACGGTTCGGACAAAAAAGTCAGGCCGGGTTTTATCGCTGGGAGAAGGACAGCAAAGGCAAACAGAAGAAAATTGTCGATCCCGAAGTCGATAAACTGCTGCAAAGCGTCAGCCAGCCGCAGCGCGTTTTCAGCGATGAAGAAATTGTGGCCCGAATGATGATCCCGATGGTTAACGAAGTGGTGCTCTGCCTGGAAGAAAACATTATCGCCACGCCGGCCGAAGCGGATATGGCGCTGGTTTACGGGCTGGGCTTCCCGCCGTTTCGCGGCGGCGTTTTCCGCTATCTGGATACGCAGGGCAGCGCCCGCTTTGCCAGCCAGGCGGCCTTCTTTGCCGCGCTCGGCCCGCTTTATCAGCTGCCGGCCAGCCTGCAGGAAAAAGCGCAGCATAAAACGCAGTGGTATCCGCAGGTTCAACCGGCCGATGACGTCCTGAAAACGGCGTAAGGAAAGAGAAATGGAAAAAGTCGTAATTGTTGATGCCATCCGCACGCCGATGGGCCGCTCCAAAGGCGGCGCTTTTCGCCATGTCCGGGCGGAAGATCTTTCGGCGCATCTGATGCGCTCGCTGCTGAGCCGCAACCCGGCGCTGGCGGCGGCAAGCCTGGATGATATTTACTGGGGCTGCGTGCAGCAAACGCTGGAGCAGGGTTTTAACATCGCCCGTAATGCCGCCCTGCTGGCGGAAATCCCGCATCGGGTGCCCGCTACCACCGTCAACCGCCTTTGCGGCTCCTCGATGCAGGCAATGCACGATGCCGCGCGCGCCATCATGGTTGGCGACGCCAGCGCCTGCCTGGTGGGCGGCGTGGAGCATATGGGCCACGTGCCGATGAGCCACGGCGTCGATTTTCATCCCGGCCTGAGCAAAACCGTGGCGAAAGCCGCCGGCATGATGGGCCTGACGGCGGAAATGCTGGCGCGTATGCACCAGATCGGTCGGGAAAGGCAGGATGAATTTGCCGCCCGCTCGCACCAGCGCGCCTGGGCCGCCACGCAGGCGGGTCACTTTGCTGCGGAGATCGTCGCGACCAGTGGCCATGACGGCGACGGCGTGCTCAAGCGCTATGATTTTGATGAAGTGATCCGTCCCGATACCACCACAGCGGGTCTGGCCGCGCTGAAGCCCGCCTTCGATCCGGTTAACGGCACGGTAACGGCGGGCAGCTCCTCGGCGCTCTCCGACGGCGCGGCGGCGATGCTGCTGATGAGCGAATCACGCGCTCGCGAGCTGGGCCTGAAAGCGCGGGCGCGGATCCGCTCGATGGCAGTGGTCGGCTGCGATCCGTCGATTATGGGCTTTGGCCCGGTGCCCGCCTCCCGGCTGGCGCTGAAGAAAGCAGGACTGAACGTCAGCGATATCGATCTGTTTGAGATGAACGAAGCGTTCGCCGCGCAGGTGCTGCCGTGTATTAAGGAGCTGGGATTGATGGAGGAGCTGGATAACAAAATCAATCTGAACGGCGGCGCTATCGCGCTGGGTCATCCGCTGGGCTGTTCCGGCGCGCGGATCGCCACGACGTTGTTGAACCTGATGGAGCGACGCGATGCACAGTTTGGTCTGGCGACCATGTGTATCGGTTTGGGACAGGGCATCGCTACCGTACTGGAAAGGGTTTAATGCAGCCGCCCTTGACGGGCGGCTTTTTTACGCAATCGTTCCGGCTCAGATAAAGGCGAAGGCGTCGCCAAACATCTGTTCCGCTTTCGCCTCGCGCTCGGCACAGAAGCGTTCGCGCGCGATTTTCGCCATTTCAAAACGGCCCGCGATATAGATCTCGTACTCGGCCAGGCTGCGGTGGTCGTTCATAACCGCCGTCAGCACGGTGCCGCTACGCCCTTCCCAGCCCGGCTCAGGCTGTTCCACCACCGGGATCACCTTCAGGTTCGGGTGCTTCACCGCCAGCGCTTCCAGTTCGTCCATATCGTAGAGGTGCTTCAGTTCACGGCCGCCCCAGTAAATTTCGATATGACGCTCCGGCCGCTGCGCCAGCGCGGTCAGCAGGATCGAACGGGCGTAGGAGAAGCCCGTGCCGCCCGCAATCAGGATCAGCGGACGGTCGCTCTCTTCACGCAGCCACGCGTCGCCGTGCGGAATATCCACGGTAATGCTGCGCTGCTCCTGGATCCGTTCCATCACCGCCATCGCGTAGAGATTGAGTTCCGAAGCGCCAATATGCAGCTCAATAATCTCTTTTTCCATCGGCGTGGAAGCCAGCGAGAACGGGCGTTTGTCGCGCTCGTCCATCACTACCATCAGATACTGACCGGCCCGGAAGCTGAAATCGGCTTCCGGCACCATACGGACTCGGTAAACGGTATCGGTTATCGCCTCTACCGAGATCACTTTACAGCTTAACGTTGTCATGCGTTCCCTCTGTCGGGTCGATTATTTGCCGGGCGCGTTTTTGCGCGTGGGCGACTCACTGAAGATGCCTAACTCGTCCCATATGGCATCAATGCGCGCGGTGACGGCGGGATCTTTGCGAATAGGGCGGCCCCATTCGCGCTGGGTTTCTCCGGGCCACTTGTTGGTGGCGTCCAGGCCCATTTTCGAGCCTAACCCGGAAACCGGCGAAGCGAAATCCAGATAGTCGATAGGCGTGTTCTCTACCAGCACCGTATCCCTGGCCGGATCCATCCGGGTCGTAATAGCCCAGATAACGTCGTTCCAGTCGCGCGCGTTCACATCGTCGTCACATACGATAACAAACTTAGTGTACATAAACTGGCGCAAAAATGACCAAACGCCCATCATCACCCGCTTGGCATGGCCTGCGTACTGCTTTTTCATCGTAACGATCGCCAGACGATAGGAACAACCTTCCGGCGGCAGATAAAAATCGACGATTTCCGGGAACTGCTTTTGCAGGATCGGCACGAAGACTTCATTCAGCGCCACGCCAAGCACGGCTGGCTCATCCGGCGGACGCCCGGTATAGGTGGAATGATAGATGGCGTCGCGGCGCTGCGTAATGTGCGTTACGGTAAACACCGGGAAGTTATCGACTTCATTATAGTAGCCGGTATGGTCGCCATACGGCCCTTCCGGCGCCACTTCGCCCGCCTCGATATAGCCTTCCAGCACGATTTCCGCGCTGGCCGGCACTTCCAGATCGTTGGAGACGCACTTCACGACTTCGGTTTTGGTGCCGCGCAGCAGTCCCGCAAAAGCATATTCAGAAAGCGTATCGGGAACCGGCGTGACCGCGCCCAAAATGGTGGCGGGATCGGCGCCCAGCGCGACGGAGACCGGGAAGCGCTCGCCGGGATGCTGCTGCGTCCACTCCTGGAAATCCAGCGCGCCGCCGCGATGCGACAGCCAGCGCATAATGAGTTTGTTCTTACCAATAACCTGCTGGCGATAGATGCCCAGGTTCTGCCGCTCTTTGTGCGGGCCGCGCGTAACCGTCAGGCCCCAGGTGATCAGCGGCGCGGCATCTTCCGGCCAGCACTTCATCACCGGAATGCGGCTCAGATCGACTTCATCGCCCTGCCAGATTTGCTGCTGGCACGGCGCGTCGCGCAGGCGCTTCGTCGGCATATTCAGCACCTGCTTCCACTGCGGCATTTTGTCGAAAAAGTCGCGAAAACCGCGCGGCGGTTCCGGCTCTTTCAAAAAGGCGAGCAGGCGGCCCACTTCACGCAGCGCCTTCACGTCTTCCTGGCCCATGCCCAGCGCAACGCGATCCGGCGTGCCGAAAAGGTTGCACAGCACCGGCATATTATAGCCTTTGGGGTTTTCAAACAGCAGCGCCGGCCCGCCAGCTCGCAGGGTGCGATCGGCAATTTCGGTCATTTCAAGATCGGGATCGATCTCTTGCTTAATGCGTTTTAATTCCCCGCGCTGCTCCAGCAGGGAAAGGAAGTCGCGTAGGTCGTGGTATTTCATGACTTCTCATCAATACGGTCAGTGAATCGGCCATTATAGGGAGGATTAAGCTCTCGTGCTTAGTTTTTCGCGGCAGGAGGTCGGCGCGCTCACGCTGCGACCGCCAAAAATTTTTTCTTCCGGCATCCCGACTCATCAACCGATCCGCTGATAACTACAGTTAATAAGCTTTATGCTTAACGCTGTCCGTTCATTCATCGCGATTTCAGGCGCCTTCTGGCCTGCATGTTGCTATAACTATCACGCTATTTTTGTTATTCTTAGCGACCCTGTAATTGCAAAGTGACGTTATGGAATCCTGGTATTTACTTTATTGCAAACGTGGCCAGCTTACCCGCGCGAAAGAACATCTTGAGCGCCAGGCGGTGCATTGTCTCAGCCCCATGATTGCCTTAGAGAAACTGGTGCGCGGCAAGCGTACTCAGGTAAATGAGCCGCTGTTCCCGAACTACCTTTTTATTGAGTTCGATCCGGAAGCGATTCATACCACGACCATCAGCGCCACGCGCGGCGTCAGCCATTTCGTTCGCTTCGGCAATCTGCCCGCGACCGTGCCGCAGGACGTGATCGAAGCGCTGCAAACGCAGGCGACGGTAACGCTGCCCGCACCGACGCTACCGCAGCCCGGCGACAGAGTATTGATTACCGCTGGCGCTTTCGAAGGCCTGAAGGCAATTTTTACCGAGCCGGACGGCGAGGCGCGTTCTATGCTGCTGCTTAACCTGCTGAATAAGCAGATCGTCCGCAGCCTGGACAATCGGCAGTTCCAGAAACTCTGAGGCTACTGCGCGTTCAGACGGAAAAGCGCTCGCGCATTGCTGTCGCACTGCTGCCCCAGCGTAGCCGCCTCTTCGCCGCGCAGTAGCGCGACCTGTTCCACGATATGTGGCAGAAAGCACGGCTCGTTACGTCGCGATGCAGGGCGGGGACGCATGTCGCGCGGCAGCAAATAAGGCGCGTCCGTTTCCAGCAGCAGCCTGTCAGCAGGAATAAGCGGCATCAGCTCGCGCAGCTCAAGTCCGCGACGTTCATCGCACACCCATCCCGTAATGCCGATATAAAGCCCGGCAGCCAGACAGGCTTCCAGCTCCGCTTTCGTGCCGGTAAAACAGTGTACGACCGCGCCGGGCAGCTTTGGCAGCCAGGGCGTCAGGATAGCGAGAAAGCGATCGTGCGCTTCGCGGCAGTGCAGAAAAACGGGCAGCTGCAGATCGGCCGCCAGCTCAAGCTGAGCATTGAAGGCGTAAGCCTGCTGTTCCGGCCCGCAGATGTTGCGGTTGAAATCCAGCCCGCACTCGCCAATCGCCGCCACTTCCGGGCTTTCCGCCAGCCTTCTTAAGGTGGCGGCCGTTTCCGCCGACCATTCGCTGGCGTGATGCGGATGAACGCCTGCCGTAGACCAGCAGTAGCCGGAACGACGTTTCGCCAGGCTCTGCGCCTGCTGGCTCTCCAGCGCGTTGGTGCCGGTAATCAGAATGCCGGTGACGCCCGCATCAACGGCGCGTTTTACAACCTTGTCGCGATCTTTGGCGAACTGCGTGCTGGTCAGATTGACCCCAATATCAAACATAGCGTGTTCCAAACAGTAACCGCCCTTACGGGCGGTTATTTTTTAATGTGGGCAGGCCTTCGCGGCTACTCCGTCTCCTGGTCACTCTCTTCCCGCCGTAATCCGGTATAGAAACGGGAGAAGAACACGCCGACCTCAAACAGGCAGTACATCGGAATGGCCAGCAGCGTCTGGGAAAGCACATCCGGCGGCGTCAACAGCATACCTACGATAAAAGCGCCGACCAGAACATAAGGCCGCTTCGCCTTCAGTTCCTCCGGCGTGGTCACACCGGTCCAGCACAGCAGCACGATAGCAATCGGCACCTCGAAAGAGACGCCAAACGCCATAAACAACGCCATTACGAAATCGAGATAGTTATTGATATCGGTAGCGATCTGCACGCCGTGCGGCGCGGTTTTAGCGAAGAACCCAAAGGCCAACGGGAAGACAACAAAGTAGGCGAAAGCCATCCCTATATAGAATAGGAATGAACTGGAAATCAGCAGCGGCACCACCAGCCTGCGTTCGTGGCGGTAAAGCGCGGGCGCGATAAAGGCCCAGATTTGGTAAAGGATCACCGGTACCGCAAGGAAGACGGAAACGATCATGGTCAGCTTGACCGGCGCGAAAAAAGGCGAAGCCACGTCGGTCGCGATCATGCTGGCGCCCGCTGGCATCTGCTCGATCAGCGGCGCGGAAACCAGCTGATAAATATCGTTGGAAAAGTACGCCAGGCAAAGGAAAATCGCCACCACGGCGATAATGCAGTTCAGCAGGCGCTTACGCAGCTCAATCAGATGGCTGATAAGCGGTTGGGTATCTTCAACAGCCATGTTTAGCGTTCATCCGGTTGGGTGGTGGAAACAGGCGCACGGCTGGAAAGCGTCGGCGCTTCGTCTTTAACGGCCTTTGGCTTTTCAGGCGCGGCGGCAGGCGCCGTATTCGACGCGGCGTCCGGCTTTCCGGCGGCGGTTTCATAAGGCGCGCTGGCGGCGGCAGGCGCTTCAGCAGCCCTGGCCGTCGCGGATTTTGCTACGGCCGCATCGCTTGCAGCAGACGAAGCAGGTTCAGCGACCTGGGCTACCCCGCTTGTGGCAGGTTCGGCAACGTGAACCGCAGCGGACGGTGCTACAGCCGCATCGCTTGCGACAGGCGAAACAGTTTCAGCAACCTGGGCTACACCGCTTGCGGCAGGTTCAGCAACGCGAACCGTAGCGGAGTGCGCTGCTGCCATATCGCTCGCCGCAGGCGAAACATGCACGACTGGCGTATGCTGTTCCTGCTGCACCGCAGGCTGTGGCGCTGCACTGGTTGCTGCCTCTGGCGCCTGCGCCGGGGCGCTGGCCTGATGATCGGCCGCAGCAGGCGTCACGCCTTCATGAGAATCCTCGGCGTTTTTCACCAGCGGATTGTGGATAGTGTTAGCTTCGTCGTCCGCTTTTTCGTTCTCGCCCAGATAGGTACGCTTCATGGATTCCGCCGACTGCTTCAGCTCTTCCATCGAGGCTTTCAGCTCCGGCGACAGGCTGTTTTTACTGGCCTCTTCCACCTTCTTCAGGCTGTCCTGCAGCTCCTGGAGTTTCAGCTCCTGCGCCAGTTCGTTTTGCACATTAGCCGCCAGCGAGCGCAGCGCGCGGATCCAGCCGACCACGGTTTTTACCGCAACCGGCAAACGCTGCGGACCCAGCACTACCAGCCCGATAATAAACACCAGAATCAGTTCACTAAAACCTATGTCGAACACGGCTTACACCTTGTCGTTCTTAACGTCTTCTTTCTTCGCTTCTGCGTGCTGTTTGTCGGCCAGAGTGGCTTTAAAATCAGCATCGTCGGCATGTGTTTTTGGCTTTTCGTCATCGTCGCTCATGGCTTTTTTAAAGCCTTTGATTGATGAACCGAGATCGGAACCCAGCCCGCGCAGTTTCTTCGTGCCGAAGAGCAGCACAACGATTACGGCAATAATTAACAATTGCCAGATACTAATACCGCCCATAATTTTGCCTCAGATGTCAGTTAATGCAGGTTTCGCAGTATATAAGCCGGGCTGACCGCGCGCAAAGCGCTGCCAGCCCCTCTTTACCTTTCATGACAGTCAGTCGGTTTTACGCCAGCCGACCAGCCAGCTTACCAGACCGCCAGCGACCATAACCGCCGACAGCAAATCCCACTGCGGTCTGGTCAGCAGAATAGCCGTGCCGCTCAGCAGCAGCGTGGCGCCAATACCGAACAGATAGCGCGACTGATGATGCCGCACCCGGTCGTTGCGCAGATCGTAAGAAAGCTTATCGACGCTGTGCTGCAGATGCTTGTGCCGCTTCAGGCTTTCGTAAACCAGCTCCGGCAGCTCCGGCAGTTTTTCCGCCCAGAACGGCGCTTTTTCTTTCAGCGCGCGCACGATAGCCGGAATGCCAATCTGATCTTTGATCCAGTCTTCCAGGAACGGCTTGGCGGTTTTCCACAGGTCGAGCTGCGGATAAAGCTGTCGTCCGACGCCTTCCACATACAGTAGAGTTTTCTGTAACAGCACCAGCTGAGGCTGCACTTCCATGTTGAAGCGGCGCGCCGTATTAAAGAGGTTCAGCAGCACGTGACCGAAGGAGATTTCCGCCAGCGGCTTTTCAAAAATCGGTTCGCAAACGGTACGAATAGCGAACTCGAAATCCTCTACGTTGGTATCCGCCGGCACCCAGCCGGAATCAACGTGCAGCTCGGCAACCTTGCGGTAATCGCGGTTGAAGAAGGCGATAAAGTTCTCCGCCAGATAGCGCTTATCTTCTTTATTCAGCGAGCCGACGATACCGCAGTCGATACCTATATATTGCGGATCTTCAGGATGCTCATAGCTGACAAAAATGTTGCCCGGATGCATATCGGCGTGGAAAAAGCTGTCGCGGAACACCTGGGTAAAGAAGACCTGCACGCCGCGCTCGGCCAGCAGCTTCATGTTGACGCCGCGCTGTTCGAGCTGCACCACATCGGAGATTGGAATGCCGTAAATGCGCTCCATCACCAGCATGGTTTCGCTACAGTAGTCGGAATAGATTTCCGGCACGTAAAGCATGTTGCTGCCTTCGAAATTACGGCGCAGCTGAATGGCGTTAGCCGCTTCGCGCAGCAGGTTCAGTTCGTCTATCAGCGTTTTTTCGTAATCGGCCACCACTTCCTGCGGACGCAGGCGGCGCCCGTCCGGTAACAGGCGAGGCACCCAGGCCGCCATGCGGTTGATCAGCTTCATATCGGCTTTGATCACCGGCAGGATATCCGGACGAATAACCTTAATGACCACTTCCCTGCCGTTTTCCTTCAGCGTGGCGGTGTGTACCTGCGCGATGGAAGCGGAAGCAAGCGGCGTGATCACAAAGTCATCAAACAGGGTTTCCACCTTGCAGCCAAGCGACATCTCAATCTGTTTTTTCGCCTGTACGCCATCGAAAGGCGCGACCTTGTCCTGCAGCATCGCCAGCTGATCGGCGATATGCGGCGGAAAAAGATCGCGTCGCGTGGACATCATCTGACCAAATTTGATCCACACCGGGCCAAGCTGCTCCATGGCTAACCTGATACGCTCGCCAAGCTGACGCTCTTTGTGCAAATTAGGCATCCAGAACAGCGTCCGACGCCACAGGCGCAGCGGCAGCGCCAGCCGGGTTTTTGGGATTAGCTCATCCAGTCCGTAGCTCAAAAAGATACGGATAATAAAATAGAGACGACGTATTTCTCCGAGGGTCATTTGCCCTCCAGTTGTTTAAGGCGGGTTTCCAGCGCAGCCAGCTCGCGAGCGGCGGCGTCGACTTCTTCAGCAAACCAGGCAAGCTCCAGGCCGCCCGGCGCCAGGCGCCACTCTTCCGTCAGCGCCTGACCCAGATAGCTCTGTTTACGATCAAGATTGCCGCGCACCAGCTGCAACCCGCGACGGGCGGCCTGGCTGATGCCCTGAGCGGCAATATCGCCAATCCAGGGCGCGAGATATTCGGCAGGGTCAAGCTCGGCCAGATCGATCAGCGCGGAGAACTGCTGGACGACCTGTAGATCGCCCTCAACCTCCAGCTCGCCGCTGCGGATCAGGCTGGTTAACTGCTGACGATCGCGCAGCTTGCGCAGCGTCGCCAGACGGGTTTTCACCTTGCAGTCCGGCATGTCGCACCAGTCGCCCAGCACATCGACCTGTTGGTCGCTGAAGATAAAGATCAGCGGCTGCTTCAGCTCGGCCAGCTCAATGGCCAGGCTGCGGCCGTTAAGACGCTGACGCGCGGCTTTCAGGCCGCGATCGCGATAAAGGATCTGATTGAGCGCCGTTTCCAGCCCTGCGGTTAACAGCGGCGTTAAGGTCATTCGCTATCCTGTTCAGAACTTGAATCCGCGGTGCAGCGCAACGATGCCACCGGTAAGATTGTGATAGGTAGTATTCTCGAAGCCGACATCATCCATCATCTGCTTTAACGTATCCTGATCCGGATGCATTCGGATAGATTCGGCCAGATAGCGGTAGCTTTCGGAATCTTTCGCCACCAGCTCGCCGATACGCGGCAGCACGTGGAATGAGTAGGCGTCATACGCCTTGCTTAGCGGCTCCAGCAGCGGTTTGGAAAACTCCAGCACCAGCAGGCGTCCGCCCGGCTTCAGCACGCGGAACATCGAGGCCAGCGCCTTCTCTTTTTCGGTGACGTTACGCAGGCCGAAAGCGATAGTGATGCAGTCGAAATGATTGTCCGGGAACGGCAGCGCTTCGGCGTTAGCCTGCACGTAGTTCACGTTGCCGATAATCCCGTTGTTACGCAGTTTCTCACGGCCTACTTTCAGCATGGAGCTGTTGATATCCGCCAGCACCACTTCACCCGTTTCACCCACCAGGCGAGAGAATTTAGCGGTCAGATCGCCGGTACCGCCGGCCAGATCCAGGACGCGCTGTCCGCGACGCACGCCGCTGCAATCGATAGTAAAACGTTTCCAGACACGGTGGATGCCGAACGACATCAGATCGTTCATCAGGTCATATTTGGCCGCAACGGAATGGAAAACATCAGCCACCATTTCAGCTTTGTCGCTTTTCGCTACCGTGCGAAAGCCGAAGTGCGTGGTATCCTTTGATTCATCTGCCATTTGTTTTGCCTGCTCTGCAATCAGTTATCTGCCAAGTGTATCAGAGTCCCGCAGGCCAGGCACAGCCTTGCGGGTTATTCATTAACTCGGGCCGCGCCTGGCCCGGTTTGCGTCGCCAGATACGCGACATCTTCCTCATCTTCGTTCTCTTGCTCGTCAGCCTCATCCGGCATCGCCTGCGCGACCAGGCGGGGATTAATAGGCCGCTTGATGGCCACGCCCAGCTGCCGAAAACTTTCCGTCTGCGCGATCAGGTTGCCCCGCCCTTCCGCCAGCTTCTTCATGGCCTGACGATAGCTTTCGCTGGCCTTATCGAGGCTTTGCCCCATTGCCGACATGTCGTCGACAAACAGGCGCATTTTGTCATAGAGCTTAGCCGCTCTGTCGGCGATGCGCTGGGCATGACGGCTTTGGTGCTCGTAGCGCCACAGGTTATTGATGGTACGTAGCGCCACCAGCAGCGTGGTGGGGCTGACCAGCATGATGTTTTGACCCAGCGCCTCGTTGATCAGTTCCGGCTGACGGTCAATAGCGACCAGAAAAGCGGGTTCGACCGGAATAAACATCAGCACGTAGTCCAGCGATCGCAGGCCGGGCAGCTGCTGATAATCTTTGCGGCTCAGCAGGCGGATATGGCTGCGAATGGCCGCAACGTGCTCGCCGATGGCCGTTTCGCGCGTGGCTTCATCTTCGCCGTTGAAATAGCGTTCGTAAGCCACCAGCGTCATCTTCGCGTCGATCACCACGTCTTTGCCCTGCGGCAGACGCACAATCACGTCCGGCTGCATACGGGCGTTATGCTCCAGCTGAATATTGACCTGGGTTTCATATTCGTGCCCTTCCCGCAGGCCGGAGGCTTCCAGCACGCGGCTGAGCACGACTTCGCCCCAGTTTCCCTGTATTTTATTGTCGCCCTTCAGGGCCTTGGTCAGGTTAATCGCTTCCTGCGCCATTTGGGCATTGAGCTGTTGCAGATTGCGGATTTCATGAGAAAGCGTATGGCGCTCGCGCGCCTCCTGGCCGAAGCCTTCCTGAACCTGGCGACGAAACCCTTCCAGCTGTTCGCGCAGCGGCGAGAGCAGCCCGTCCAGGCTCTGGCGGTTCTGCTCATCGACACGGCGGTTGCTGTGTTCGAAAATACGGTTGGCAAGGTGTTCAAACTGCGCATTCAGCCGCTGTTCGCTGTTGACCAGCAGGCGCTGCTTCTCTTCCGCCGCCATTCTGCTCTCTTCAAGCCGAATGGTGACCTCGCGCAGTTCCGCCTCCTGGGCGCTGTTGATCTCCAGCTGGGTGCGCAGTTCGCGCGCCAGCTGTTCGGCCTCGCCGCGCCAGTGGTCAAGCTGGGTGAGTTTCTCCTGGGTAGCGGCGAGCGTGCCGTGCAGCTGACGCAGCTCCAGCTCCTGCTGTTTTTGCGCCTGCTGCTGCTGGCTCTGTTGCTGCGTCAGGCGATCGCGCTCCTGCTTCAGCTGCTCGCTGGCCTGTTGCAGCAGCCTGCGCTCCGTTTCCTGGTGCGCCGCGCGCTGCTGGCTGTGATACCAGGCGATAAGCCAGCCGACCAGCGCGCCCGCCAGGCCTGAGCCAATGCCGTAACCGATTATTGCATCCACGCGCCTTCTCCCGTCCAGGCTTCTCTGGCAGAAAAGGTAAGGGCAGGCCGTGGCAATGTCGAGTTAAAAAGCGCGATGTAACGGGATCGAGGAGGTTTTCATCAGGATGTCAGAGACGGCTCGAAAAATTTGCCGTGGGTAGCGCAAGGGCGAAACCATTAAGGGAGCCGCGCTCCCTTAATGAAGGCTGAAGAAGTTAGCGAAACTGGTCTCAACGGCCAGGCCAGAGGTTGGCGAGGCCGATCTCAACGTCTAGATCAGACGGCGCGCCGCCTCAACTACGATACGCACCGCATCGCTTTCGGTTTTCTTCATGGTTTCCGCATCGGGAATTTCCTGCTGGGTGCGGTTCACGATCACGCCCGCCACCATGCCGGCACGCAGACCCTGGCTGGCGCACATGGTCAGCAGCGTGGCGGATTCCATTTCGTAGTTCAGCACGCCCATTTGCTGCCACTCTTTCATGGAGTTCTGGAAACGGCTTACTACGCGGCCAGAAAAGGTGTCGTAACGCTCCTGTCCCGGATAAAAAGTGTCGGAAGACGCGGTGACGCCGATATGCGTGGTCGCGCCAAGCGCTTTCGCCGCTTCGACCAGCGCGGTGGTGCAGGTAAAATCGGCCACGGCCGGGAATTCCAGCGGCGCAAAGTGCAGACTCGCGCCGTCCAGACGCACGGAGCCGGTGGTTACCAGCACGTCGCCCACGCTGATGTCAGGCTGGATAGCGCCAGTTGTACCTACGCGCAGAAAAGTACGGATGCCCAGCTGCGCCAACTCTTCTACCGCGATGGAGGTGGAAGGGCCGCCGATACCGGTTGAACAGACGATAACGGCCTTGCCGTCAATGTCGGCGCGCCAGGTGGTGAATTCGCGGTGCGACGCCAGATGAACCGGATTATCCATCAGCGCGGCAATCTTTTTAACGCGCTCGGGGTCGCCTGGCACAATGGCAAGGGTGGCGCCCTGAAGATCGGCTTTGGTTAAACCCAGGTGAAAAACGTCTGACTGTGCCATGACAAGATCCTGTAATTAAAAGGCGATGAAGCGCTTACAGTAGCGCAAAGCTGTGTGAATTTATGTGAGTAAATTCACTCTGAGTAATGAAAGTTACATTTGGAGTCTATTGAATCGTGACGGTAATCACACAAAAAAGCCTTCCCGCACGAATCGCGCTGTCGGAAACCGATAACGCCGTCGAAGATGACAGGCTGACCTTCACCCGATCGAAACGTAATCCTGGCTATAGTTAGCTGATTGCGCTACTGCATGTATGGAGAGGACAATGAAAAGCGACGATAATCCGACTCAAACATTGAGCAATAAGGGATTCGCTCCTGCGGTTTCACCTGCCGCATCGACCACCATCATTACCGACAGCGCCGACATCGTTTCCGGCGAAACGTCAATTCCAACGCAGGGCGAGAATATGCCTGCTTTCCACGCCAGACCGCGTCAGGCCGATGGCCCGCTACCGGTGGTGCTGGTCGTGCAGGAAATTTTTGGCGTGCACGAGCATATTCGCGATATCTGCCGTCGCCTGGCGACCGAAGGCTATCTTGCCGTCGCGCCCGAACTCTATTTTCGCGAGGGCGATCCCGCCGAGTACGATGATATTCCCACGCTGTTTAAAGAGCTGGTCAGCAAGGTGCCGGATAGCCAAGTGCTGGCGGATCTGGATCACGTAGCCAACTGGGCATCGCGCCACGGCGGCGATATGCGCAATATGGCCATTACCGGCTTTTGCTGGGGCGGCCGGATAACCTGGCTCTACGCCGCGCACAATCCTCAGCTGAAAGCGGGCGTTGCCTGGTATGGCAAGCTGACAGGCGATAAAACCTTGCAGCAGCAGAAGCACCCGGTTGACGTCGCAGTTGACCTGAACGCGCCGGTATTGGGGCTGTACGGCGCGCAGGATGACGGCATTCCGTTGGCGAGCGTGGAAACCATGCGTCAGGCGCTGCGGGCGGCGAACGCCAAATCGGAAATCGTGGTTTATCCCGAGGCCGGGCACGCGTTTAACGCCGATTATCGTCCCAGCTATCACGAAGAGTCGGCCAAAGACGGCTGGCAGCGAATGCTGGCCTGGTTCAGGCAGCACGGCGTCAGCTAACGCTCAGGCCCGCCTCAATCGGCGGGCTGAGGTTGCTGACAAACTCAAACTTAGGCCGCTTGCAGATTGATGAAAAGCGGCAGAGGCAGATCGGAACACGGACACGCCGTAGATACGTCCATGTAGGCTCGTTTCGCGCGTCCATGCGCGAAAACGGTCCGCTTATCCGCTCAGCCTCTGCCACCGTGAAACAGCTGGGTTGCTGTAAGAAACACCAGGATGCATCCGCTATTTAGGTTTGTCAGCAGTCTGAGCCCGCCTCAATCGGCGGGCTTTTTTTATGCCACCCTCGCGGCGGGCACAGTGCCAGCTTCATCGCCCGTACATTCCAAACGCCGCTAAACGTTATCAATAAATGAGAGGTCCACGGGCAACACCACCATCAGACAGCGGCTTTGCGAAGATTGCGGGCCGCCTCCACCATATTAGCCAGCGCCTGACGGGTTTCCGGCCAGCCGCGCGTTTTCAGGCCGCAGTCCGGGTTCACCCACAAACGCTCCACCGGAATACGCTTCGCCGCTTTCAGCAGCAGCGCCTCTATCCATGCCACGCTTGGCACGTTTGGCGAGTGAATGTCGTAAACGCCCGGGCCGATTTCGTTCGGATAGTCAAATTCCTCGAACGATTCCAGCAGTTCCATATCAGAACGTGAGGTTTCGATGGTGATCACATCCGCATCCAGCGCGGCGATAGAATCCATGATGTCGTTGAATTCGCAATAGCACATATGGGTGTGGATTTGGGTAGCATCCTGCGCCACGGCGGCGTTCAGGCGGAACGCGTCTACGGCCCACTCCAGATAGGCAGCCCACTCTGACCGCCGCAGCGGCAGGCCTTCACGCAGCGCCGGCTCATCAATCTGGATAATGCCGATACCGGCTTTTTCCAGATCGGCCACTTCGTCCCGCAGCGCCAGCGCGATCTGCTTAGCGATGGTTTCACGCGACACGTCTTCACGAGGGAAAGACCAGCAAAGAATGGTTACCGGGCCGGTCAGCATCCCTTTTACCGGCTTGTCGGTCAGCGACTGCGCGTATTTCGCCCACTCGACGGTGATCGCTTCCGGCCGACTGACGTCACCGATAATCACCGGCGGCTTCACGCAGCGGGAGCCGTAGCTCTGTACCCAGCCGTTTTGCGTAAAGGCAAAACCGTCCAGGTTTTCGCCGAAGTATTCCACCATGTCGTTGCGCTCCGCCTCGCCGTGAACCAGCACGTCCAGCCCCAGCCGCTCCTGCTCCACGATCGCCTGTTTGATATGTTCAGCAATGCCGGTGCGGTAGCTCTTTCCGTCCAGACGCCCCTGTTTGAAATCCAGGCGCAGGCCACGGATTTCGGTGGTCTGCGGGAAAGAGCCGATAGTGGTGGTCGGCCAGGCCGGCAGCTGAAAGCGCTGGCGCTGGGCTTCGGCACGCGCCTTATAGCTGCTGTGGCGCTCGCTGTCTTTCGCGGTGATAGCGGCCAGCCGTTTGCTGACGGCCTCGTTATGCACGCGCGCAGAGTCCCGGCGGGCGCGGATGGGCGCGCTCCAGGCTTCCAGCGACCGCGCGTCATTGTGGTTTAACGCATGGCTCAACAGCGCCAGCTCCTGGCATTTCTGTAGCGCAAAGGCGAACCAGCTTTTTACTTCTTCATCCAGGCGGGTTTCGGTACTTAAATCGATGGGGCTGTGCAGCAACGAGCAGGAAGAGCCGATCCATAGCCGCTGACGCTTGCCGACCAGCGGCTGTAAACGCTCAAACCAGCTGCTGAGATCGGCGCGCCACACGTTACGGCCGTTGATTACGCCGACGGAAAGCAACCAGTCGGCCGGCACTTTAGCGTTCAGCGCGGCGATATCGTCCTTGCCGTGTACCAAATCAACATGCAGACCCTGAACCGGCAGCTTAACGATAGCGTCCAGGTTGGTGCCGACGCTGTCAAAGTAGGTGGTCAGCAGCAGTTTGGTTTGCCCTTGCAGCGCCTCGTAAGCCGGTTTAAAGGCGTTGAGCCACGCCTGCGGCAGCTCCAGCACCAGCGCAGGCTCGTCGATCTGCACCCATTCGATATCGCGCTTCGCCAGCTCGCTCAGCACCTGCTGGTAAACCGGCAGAATTTCGGTTAACAGGCTCAGACGGTCGAACGGCTCGCCCTTGACTTTACCCAGCCACAGATAGGTCACCGGGCCAAGCAGCACGGGCTTCACTTTATGGCCCAGCGCCAGCGCTTCGTCCACTTCGTCCAGGATCTGCGTCCAGCTAAGCTTAAACTGCTGCCCCCGGGGTAAATTCCGGCACCATATAGTGATAGTTAGTGTTAAACCATTTGGTCATTTCAGCCGCCGCCGCAGGTTCGCCGGTCGGCGCACGGCCACGGCCCAGACGGAACAACGTATCCAGATCGACAGAGCCATCTTTATTTTGATGACGGGCAGGCACGTTGCCCAGCAGCAGGCTGGTAGTCAGCACATGATCGTACCAGGCGAAATCGCCGACCGGTACATAGTCTACCCCAGCCTGTTTCTGCTGTTCCCAGTGGCGGGCGCGCAGTTCGCGGCCTACCGCCAGCAGCGCTTCCTGCGTGCTGTTGCCCGCCCAGTAGCTTTCCTGTGCTTTTTTCAGTTCGCGACGCAGGCCAACGCGGGGGAAGCCGAGCGTATGGTTCAGAATAGTCATCAATGCGTTCCTCAGTTACCGCCCGCTGTCGTGGCAATCGGGCTTTTAGACGTCCAGATGTTTACACATCTATAATCCGCAGGTACTGTATTCACCACAAGCGCAAATTGTTCATTGTCGATGTGAAGGACTCTCATGATCGAACTCAAACACCTGCGGACGCTGCAAGCGCTGCGCAACAGCGGTTCGCTGGCCGCCGCCGCCGCTCAGCTTCATCAGACACAGTCGGCCCTGTCCCATCAGTTCAGCGATCTGGAGCAGCGCCTGGGCTTCCGCCTGTTTGTGCGTAAAAGCCAGCCGCTGCGCTTTACGCCGCAGGGCGAAATCTTGCTGCAGCTTGCCGAGCAGGTGCTGCCGCAGATCCAGCACGCTTTACAGGCCTGCCACGAACCGCATCAGGCCACGCTGCGTATCGCTATCGAGTGCCACAGCTGTATTCAATGGCTGACGCCAGCGTTGAGCAACTTCCGTCAGAGCTGGCCGCAGGTGGTGATGGATTTTAAATCCGGGGTGACTTTCGATCCCCAGCCCGCGCTTCAACAGGGGGAGCTGGACGTGGTGCTCACCTCCGATATTTTGCCGCGCAGCGGGCTGTTCTATTCGCCAATGTTTGATTTTGAAGTTCGCCTGGTGCTGGCGCCCGACCATCCGCTGGCGCAGGTTGATCATATTTCACCGGAAGATCTGGCCAGCGAAGTGCTGATGATTTATCCGGTGCAGCGGCAGCGCCTGGATATCTGGCGGCATTTCTTGCAGCCCGCAGGCGTCAGCCCGGCGTTAAAAAGCGTGGATAATACGCTGCTGCTGATCCAGATGGTGTCCGCGGGCATGGGCATCGCCGCCCTGCCGCACTGGGTTGTGGAAAGCTTTGAGCATCAGGGGCTGGTGGTGACCAAAACGCTTGGCCAGGGTTTATGGAGCCGTTTATATGCCGCCGTGCGCGACGGCGAGCAGCGTCAGGCAGTAGTCGAAGCTTTTATCCGCTCCGCCCGCCAGCACGCCTGCGAGCATCTGCCGCTGGTCAGGGACGCTTCCGCGCCGGGCACGCCGCTGCCGACCTCTTTGCATCATTCCTGAGCGGCCAGTACGGGCGATCGCTTTTGCGCGGTGGCCCTTTTAGCGCAGCCGTGCCTTTATAACGCGCTGGCCGCCTGCCTTTTTGCTGACGGTATTCCTTTATCCAGCGCCATTTGTCTCTATAATGCGGCCAACGATCCTGAACCAATGAGATTTTTATGACCAATAATGACGTTTTGCGCAGCGTGCGCTACATGCTGAGCCTGAGCGATGCTCAGATGGTTGGCATCCTGGCGCTGGCGGAAAGTGAAGTCAGCGAAGCGGAAATGCAAAGCTTCCTGAAAAAAGAAGGCGAAGCGGGCTTTCGCGCCTGTCCTGACGTGGTAATGGGCTATTTCCTGAACGGGCTGATTTTTCAGCGCCGTGGCAAAAGCGAAGATGCGCCTGAGCCTTCTGTCGAACGCAAGATGACGAATAATATTATTATTAAAAAACTGCGCATCGCTTTCGATTTAAAAACTACGGATATTATTGACGTGCTTAAGCTGGCGGACTTCGCCGTGGGCCAGTCTGAAATTGGCGCTATTTTCCGAAAGCCAGGGCATAAAAATTACCGTGAATGCGGCGATCAGATTTTAAGGAATTTCCTGAAGGGAATGACAATGAAATTACGCCCTGCCCCTGTTAAAAAAGCTTAAATATTAGTGCAGCCTTCGGGCTGCCTGCTATTTAAACGCTATCAAAAAAATGCATTATTTATATTTCCTTCCTGCCTTTACAGGGTAAGTCACCCCTCATAATATCCGCCTGATATTTACACATTGTAAATACAGCGAACCATGAAAGTGGATATATTATGAGAGCGCAACTATCAGCAGCGCAGGTAAAAACAACGACACTACCAAAACTATTTTCGGCACGCTTTTTTCTAAAATTTATAGGCTGCTTTGCCCGTCAGCGCTGAGTTATAACAGCGGGCAGGTAACGACAGCGGTAGCCATATTGGCAAAACCAGTAAAACGAATGTGAATCTGCTGGTCAGTAAATCACGGCCTTTGCCTGGTTCACTAACGAGCCAGGCAAAGGCGTTAAGCAGGGCGTGTCGCGCCCCGCTTTTTATCGTCGTGCTATTTTTTGATCACCCAGTGTCGGTGTACCCATAGCGAGGCGAAAATTACCGCTGCGCCAACGATAAAGCTCGGCCAGTGCGGCTGCTGCTGCCAGATTGCAAGGTTAACCAGCAATCCGGCGGGCACGTGCATATTATTCATAATGCCCAGCGTGCCGGCATCAACCTGCGTCGCGCCGTAGTTCCACATAAAATAACCCAGCCCGGAAGCCGCCACGCCCAGCCAGATCAGGATGCTCCACTGTAGCGTGGTGGTCGGCAGCTTCTGCGGATTGCCCCACAGGCACCAGGCGATAATCGCGACGAGCGCCGCGCCCATATAAAACCAGGAAAAGGCGGCGTGCTGCGGCATCGGACGCGTTTCCTGCAGGCGCTTGTAGCCCACCATGCCAACGGCAAAGCAAAGGTTGGCAAGCTGCACCAGCAGCAGGCCAAACCAGAAGTGGTCGCTGACCTTGTCGTAGCGAATAATCGCCGCGCCCGCCACCGCCAGCAGCGCGCTCAGTGCATAGCCGGGGCGCACGCCTCTTCCGCTCATCAGGTCATAAATCAGGGTGATATAGAGCGGCGTCATCACCGTAAACAGCAGCAGCTCGGAAACGCTGAGGTAGAGGTAAGCCTCAAAGCTGAACAGATACATAATACCCAGCTGCAGCGCGCCTACGCCCATATAGAGCAGCAGCGTTGATGGCCGATAGCCGCGCCAGCGCAGAAACGGCAGGAAAACCACGGCGGCCAGCAGCAGACGGATCAGCACGGAAAAGACGCTGTCGACCTGGCCTGCCAGATATTCGCCGATCAGGCTGAACGAAAAGGCCCACAGGATAGTGGTGATTATCAGTAAGATCACGATAAAAACTCGCTGGTGAAAAGTGGGCACAGTGTAGCGAAATCAACGTGGACGCGGGGAAATATCTGGTTGACATCTGATTGCAAAATGTACTCACCTGTTTTTATCCTGCCGTTTGAGTGAGCCTGCTCACACTCCTTGCCGGCATGGCTACAAGCATTCAGAGAAGCGTGCCGCATAATTCGTTTGATTGTCATAAAAATGTAACCTTTGGGTTCTTCTTCACAGCGAGGCCGCGCGTTTTCTTTTAGGCTCCTTCCGCTACGGATCGCGTTTATCTGTTGCTGCACGACGAAAAAAACGAATATAAATTGCCATTGGAGGCTGTTATGTTATCTGTTTTTAAACCTGCGTCGCATCGAACGCGCGTTGACACCAGCGAAATCGATCCGCTTTATCGTAAATTACGC
Organism: Erwinia sp. TECH1; assembly: GCF_054057575.1. NCBI lineage: Bacteria > Pseudomonadati > Pseudomonadota > Gammaproteobacteria > Enterobacterales > Erwiniaceae > Erwinia > Erwinia sp. TECH1. Next base: position 4,572,785 of record NZ_JBSRZK010000001.1, read on the forward strand.
TGGCAGATATTTTTTGGTATTTTCTTCGGCTATGCGGCCTATTATCTGGTGCGGAAAAATTTTGCGCTGGCGATGCCTTCGCTGATCGAGCAGGGTTTTTCTCGGGGGGATTTAGGCTTTGCCCTTTCAGGTATTTCCATCGCCTACGGATTTTCTAAATTTATTATGGGATCCGTTTCCGATCGCTCGAATCCACGCTACTTTTTGCCCGCCGGTTTAATTCTGGCGGCGGCGGTCATGTTGTTTATGGGATTCGTTCCCTGGGCCACCTCCAGCATTACCGTGATGTTCGTGCTGCTGTTTTTATGCGGCTGGTTCCAGGGCATGGGCTGGCCGCCCTGTGGACGCACTATGGTGCACTGGTGGTCGCACAAGGAGCGCGGCGGCATCGTTTCCGTCTGGAACTGCGCGCACAACGTCGGCGGCGGCCTGCCTCCGCTGCTGTTTCTGCTGGGCATGTACTGGTTTAACGACTGGAAAGCGTCGCTTTATATGCCCGCTTTCGCCGCCATTCTGGTGGCCGTTATCGCCTTTGCGTTGATGCGCGACACGCCGCAATCCTGCGGTCTGCCGCCGATTGAAGAGTATAAAAACGACTATCCGCCCGACTATGATAAAAGCCAGGAAGAGGAGCTGACCGCCAGGCAAATTTTTATGCAGTACGTACTGCCCAACCGGCTGCTCTGGTATATCGCGCTGGCCAACGTGTTTGTCTATCTGCTGCGCTACGGCATTCTCGACTGGTCACCGACCTATTTAAAAGAGGTGAAGCACTTTACGCTGGATAAATCCTCCTGGGCCTACTTTCTTTATGAGTACGCCGGCATTCCCGGCACGCTGCTGTGCGGCTGGATGTCCGATAAGGTGTTCAGAGGCAATCGTGGCGCGACCGGCGTCTTTTTTATGGTGCTGGTGACGATCGCCACCGTGGTTTACTGGCTGAATCCTCCCGGCAATCCGGGCGTGGATATTACCTGCATGATTGTAATCGGCTTTCTGATTTATGGGCCAGTAATGCTGATTGGGCTGCACGCCCTGGAGCTGGCGCCGAAGAAAGCTGCGGGAACGGCGGCGGGCTTCACCGGGCTGTTCGGCTATCTTGGCGGCTCGGTGGCCGCCAGCGCTATTGTCGGCTACACCGTAGATTACTTCGGCTGGGACGGCGGCTTTATCGTGATGATCGGCGGCGGCGTGCTGGCCGTTATCCTGCTGGTTATCACCATGCTGAACGAACACAGGCACAAAAAAGAGGCAACGCAATGAAAAAGCTGATAGCTATGCTGCTGCTGGGCGCTTCGTTCGGCGCAGTAGCCGCGGAAACACACAAGATTGTAATTGCCCATCGTGGCGCGAGCGGCTACCTGCCGGAACACACGCTGCCCGCCAAAGCGATGGCTTACGCGCAGGGATCCGACTTCCTTGAGCAGGATCTGGTGATGACCCGCGACGATCGGCTGGTGGTGCTGCACGATCACTACCTGGATCGCGTAACGGACGTGGCGGAACGCTATCCCGACCGCGCCAGAAAGGATGGACGTTACTATGCCATCGACTTTACGCTGGCCGAAATCAAGGGGCTGAAGTTTACGGAAGGCTTTACGCTAAAAGACGGTAAGAAAGTGCAGACTTATCCGCAGCGTTTCCCGATGGGCAAATCGGACTTCCACGTGCATACCTTTGCCGAAGAGATTGAATTTATTCAGGGCCTGAACCACTCGACGGGCAAAAATATCGGCATCTACACCGAAATTAAAGCGCCGTGGTTTCACCGCCAGGAAGGCAAAGATATCTCCGCCAGGGTACTGGATGTGCTTAAGCAGTACGGCTATAGCTCGAAAAGCGACAACGTCTACCTGCAATGCTTTGACCATAACGAACTCAAACGCATTAAAACGGAGCTGGAGCCGCAAAGAGGCATGGACGTCAAACTGGTGCAGCTGATCACCGAAACGGACTCAAAAGAGACGCAGGAGCAGCAAGACGGGAAATGGGTGAACTACAGCTATGACTGGATGCTGCAACCGGGCGCGATGAAAACGCTGGCCCGTTACGTCGACGGCATCGGCCCTGATTATCATATGCTGATTGCCAACGGCTCGACCAAAGGCGCGGTTCACTTTACGCCGATGGTGAAGGAGGCGCATCAGAATGGCCTGGTCGTGCATCCCTATACCGTGCGGGCCGACCAGCTGCCCGGCTGGGTGGATAACGTGGACGAGCTGTACGACGCGCTCTATAACCAGGCGGGCGTGGACGGTCTGTTTACCGACTTCCCGGACAAGGCCGTGCGCTTCCTGAAGCGGTAAGCGTTGCCGCCTCTGTAACCAGAGGCGGCTTTTACCGGCTTCAGACGTTATAAAGCTTGCGCAGATAGTTCGGCACCGCGTTATCCGCATTGCTGCCAATCACTTCCAGTTCCGGCAGCAGATCCTTCAGGCGCTGATGCGAGTTGCTCATGATGCAGCCTTTGCCCGCCATGTTCAGCATCTCTTTGTCGTTCATGCCGTCGCCAAAAGAGATGCAGTCCGCCAGCGTAAAGCCCAGTAGTCGGGATACCGCGTCCAGCGCGTGACCTTTGGAAACGCCGCCCGCCATCACTTCCAGACAGGTCGGCAGCGAGAAGCTGACGTTAACCCGATCGCCCCAGCGCGCCATCAGCGCCTCTTCCAGCGGGATCAGCAGTTCCGGCTTAGCGCAGGTAAAGAACACTTTGCTGATGCCGTCGGTTGGCAGCGAATCCGGCTGATAGGTCTGGTAGTTAAAATTGGACTCGCGGAAAAAATCCATCTCTTCCGGGCGGTGGCGGTTAAGGAACCACTCTTCATCGCGGTAGACGTTGGTATAGATATCCTGGTGGCTGTGATGCAAAGCAAAAAGCTCACGGGCAATGTCTTCTTCCAGGTTATGGCTGAAGATCAGCTCGCCTGCGGTATTGTGCACGCGCGCGCCGTTCGAGGTGATCATATAGGCATCAATACCCAGGCTGTCACGCATCTGCCCGACATCAATGTGATGGCGACCGGTGGCGAACACAAAATGGACGCCCTTTTGCGTCAGCAGCTGGAGCGTTTCACGGGCGAAAGCGGATAAACGGTGATCCGGCGACAGCAGCGTGCCGTCGAGATCGGAAGCAACAATCGGGTACATAAAACCTCTGTTAATGGTGAGCTACGGTTGCTATATCTGAGCAGTAAAATCAGGGATGCCGGGCAAAAAACGCCGTAATGGCCTCCAGCGCTTCGGCGCGCATGCTGTCTTTTTCAAACAAGATCTCATGACGCGCGCCTGCGATAATCAGCGGGCCCTCGCAGGGGTTTCCCGCCGCTTTCATGGCCTGGCAAAAGAGATCCTGAGCGCGGTTATCCACCACCTTATCCGCGCTGGCCTGTAACAGCAGCAGCGGCGTCTTTATCTCTTTTGCCTGAGCCAGAATGTTTTTGCCGGCCAGAATGCCTTCTCTGACCCAGTGATAAGTCGGCCCGCCGACGCGCAGCCCCGGATCGTCGGCGTAAAAGCGCAGGTTGCGCCGGTAGCGCTCGCGGCTGTGGGTCAGCTGGTTCATCCCGAACGGCCTGGGCTGCCACTGGCCGGTGCCGATCGCGTAACCGTCGCGCACCACGGGACGCTTTTCCGCCCAGTTCAGAATACAGTGCGTCATCCACAGCGGCATCGGCAGGAAGATCCCGAACATCGGCGCGGCCAGCGCCACGGCGTTAAAGGCCTGCGGCTGCCTGGCCAGCATCAGCGTCAGGATCGCGCCGCCCATTGAGTGCGCCAGCGCATAGCGATGCTGATAGTGACGGCTGAGGATCGCTTTCAGATAGAGCGTCTCCAGATCTTCAACATAGTGGTCGAACAGCTCCACATGGCCGCGATGGCTATCCTGCAGCAGCCTGCCGGAACGGCCCTGCCCGCGATGATCGACAATAATCACATCATAGCCGCAGTGAAACAGGTCGTAGGCCAGCTCCGGATATTTTACGTAGCTTTCGATACGTCCGGGGCAAATCAGGATAACGCGGTTGTGTTGCGATGACGTGAAGCGAACGTAGCGAATGGGCACGTTTTCCACGCCGATAAACTCGTCTTCTTCCCGCCGCCGCCAGAAATCCAGCAGCGGGCCGGTGGCGAAAGCGGCAAAAGCTTTTTCACGATTTCGCCAGCCATGCTTTTTCATTGACCCGACCTCCGCTTTTTTCACATTCCGCCCGGCCCCGTAGCCTGCGCAGCCGCAATGGCGTATTGTGTCATACTTCTGTGCTATCAGGGAGTCTGACCCAATGACCATGCAGTGGTGGCTGGCCTATCTGTTAACGACCAGCATCTTAAGCCTTTCGCCGGGTTCCGGCGCAATCAATACCATGAGTACCGGCATCAGCCACGGTTATCGCGGCGCGGCGGCCTCTATTTCCGGCCTGCAGGTTGGGCTGGCGGTGCATATTCTGCTGGTTGGCATCGGCCTGGGCGCGCTGTTTTCCCAATCCGTGCTGGCTTTTGAAGTGCTGAAATGGGCGGGCGCGGCTTACCTGATCTGGCTGGGCATCCAGCAGTGGCGCTCGGCAGGCGCGATAGATCTTCAGGCGGTCGCCAAAGCGATGCCGCGCCGCAGGCTGTTTAAGCGTGCGGTGCTGGTGAACCTGACCAACCCAAAAAGCATTGTTTTTCTGGCGGCGCTCTTTCCGCAGTTTATCATCCCGCACCAGCCGCAGGCGATGCAGTATCTGGTGCTGGGCGTGACGACGGTGGTGGTCGATATCATCGTGATGATCGGCTACGCCACGCTGGCGCAGCGGATTGCGGCCTGGATTAAAGGGCCAAAACAGATGAAGCTGTTAAACCGCCTGTTTGGCGGCATGTTTATGGCGGTCGGCGCGCTGCTGGCTTCCGCGCGGCGTATTGCCTGATGCATTAAAGGCTGGCATGGAGGACGCGCCGTCCATGCCAGCCCGCGTCTTCCCCGTTCTCCGGCCGCACGCCCGGCCTACTCTTCGCCGTCGACATGCTCGCGGATCATCACCATAAACGGCTTGCCGAAGCGCTCCAGCTTGCGCTGACCAACGCCGTTGACGCTCAGCATTTCTGAGGCGGTCAGCGGCATCTGCTCGGCCATTTCTATCAGCGTGGCGTCGTTAAACACTACGTAAGGCGGAATGTTCTCTTCATCGGCAATGGCTTTACGCAGCTTACGCAGCTTGGCGAACAGCTTGCGATCGTAGTTGCCGCCAAACGATTTCTGATTGCTGTTGCGCGGCTTGACGCTGACCATGCGCGGCACCGCCAGCAGCAGCGGCACTTCGCCACGCAGCAGGGGACGCGCCGCTTCCGTTAACTGAAGCGCGGAATGCATCGCAATATTTTGTGTCGCAAAGCCCAGATGAATAAGTTGACGGATCACGCTTATCCAGTGCTCGTGGCTCTGATCGCGGCCAATGCCGTAAACCGGCAGCTTGTCGTGCTGCATATCGCGAATACGCTGATTGTTGGCACCGCGCAGCACCTCCACCACGTAGCCCATGCCAAACCGCTGGCCGACACGATAAATGCAGGAAAGCGCCTTTTGCGCCTCTACCGTGCCGTCGTAACGACGCGGCGGATCGAGACAGATATCGCAGTTGTCGCAGGGCTGCTGCCGCCCTTCGCCAAAGTAGTTCAGCAGCACCAGACGGCGGCAGGTCTGCGCTTCCGCAAAAGCGCCCATCGCGTTCAGCTTGTGGCGTTCAATATCCTGCAACGGCCCCGGCGCTTTCTCTTCCAGACAGCGGCGCAGCCAGGCCATATCGGCCGGATCGTACAGCATCAGCGCCTCCGCCGGCAGGCCATCACGACCGGCACGGCCCGTTTCCTGATAGTAGGATTCGATATTGCGCGGGATATCAAAGTGCACCACAAAGCGCACGTTGGGCTTGTTGATACCCATGCCGAAGGCGACCGTGGCGACGACGATCTGGAGATCGTCACGCTGGAAGGCTTCCTGCACGCGGGCGCGATGCACGTTATCCATTCCGGCATGATAGGCGCCAACGCTCAGGCCACGGCTTTGCAAACGCGCGGCGGTGTCTTCCACCTTCGCGCGGCTGTTGCAGTAGATGATGCCGCATTTGCCGCGCTGATCCTGCACGTAGCGGATCAGCTGATCCGTCGGCTTGAATTTTTCCACCAGCGTATAGCGGATATTGGGACGATCGAAGCTGCTGACCTGGATCAGCGGATCGTCAAGCTGGAGCAGGCGCGCGATATCGTTACGGGTGGTTTCGTCGGCGGTGGCGGTCAGCGCCATCACCGGCACGTCCGGCAGCCGCTGACGCAGCTGGCCCAGCGCGCCGTATTCCGGACGGAAATCGTGGCCCCATTGCGAAATACAGTGGGCCTCGTCTACGGCCAGCATCGCCGGATTCCAGTGCGCCAGATTATCCAGGAAGTTATCCATCATCAGGCGTTCAGGCGCGATATAAAGCAGCTTGATCCGGCCCGTGCGGCAGCCGGCGAAGACCTCCTGCTGCTCTTCCCGCGTCTGCGTTGAGTTCAGACAGGCGGCGGCCACGCCGTTAGCCAGCAGCTGGTCGACCTGATCCTTCATCAACGAGATCAGCGGCGACACCACCAGCGTCAGCCCTTCGCGCACCAGCGCCGGGATCTGATAGCAAAGCGATTTGCCGCCGCCGGTCGGCATGACCACCAGACAGTCGCGCCCTTTCAGCGACGCCTGAATAATAGTTTGCTGCCCCGGACGAAATTGCTGATAGCCGAAGGTTTCCTGCAAAACCTGTTGCGTCAGCATCTCCTGATTGATCACTGCAGCCGTAGACACGTGTACTCCAACTTGATGGCGGGCGACGCGTGATGGCCGCCCGGAAAGCATTAAAACAGGTCGTTCAGAATGACGCCGACGCCGACCCTGGTCTGACGATGGTTATAGTCAATCAATGATTCACCATAGCCGCTAAAGACTTGCGTATAGAAACGGACATGTTCGGTAATCGGGTAGCTCCAGCCTGCCTGCGCGCCGCCGAAACCGCTGTTCCAGTTGTAGTTGCCCTGGAGGCTGAAGACGCTTTCGCCCAGCTGATAGCCGACCGTCATGCGATAATACCCCATGTACTTAGTGATATCAGGGTTATCGTCATCATTTTCACCTTCCGGAAGGCGATACCAGGGTTTGGCTTCCACCATCCAGTTGCCGTTCTGCGCCATCAGGCGAGCGTAAACGCGGTTCCAGCTGCGGGAGGTCGGCTCCGAGCGGCCGTTGGACTGGTGGTTCAGGCCCAGCTCCACGTCGCGCAACGTCCAGCCGGCGAAGCTGTAGTCGGTGGCCCAGCCCAGGAAAATCTGCGGCTGATAATCCGTTTCACGGAACGGCGACGAGGCGCCACGGTTAGAGAGCTGCCACCAGGAGGACTGAGTATAAGAGGCGGCAAGCACCGAGTTGTCACCTAAAATGCCCCGCCAGAGAGGAAAGGCCAGGCTCAGCTGGAATTTTACCTCATCGTGCTTCGCCTTATTCGACCAGTTATAGGAATCAATCGCCTCTTTGTTGATGTTGCTGGTATCGGTGTACAGCAGATAGTTGCTTTCATAAGGAAAAAGCACAAAAGGGTTGTCATGCTTTTCCAGAAGATTAGCAATAATACTGCCACGCACCGCGGGCTGGTCATGCACCTCTGTGACCTGAGCCTCTTGCGCCAGGGTCAGACAGGGAAAAAGGAGCGCTGCAGCCAGCGGGCCTTTCAGCATCGACATAAGATTCTCCAGAACTGATAAGGGTGATGGATAAAAAGCACGCCATTCTACACAGAATTGCTGGTCGGCATTAGTGCTGTTTTTGTAAAGTAAACGACCCGTTAACAACGGATAAAAATAGTCAATCTGATAAGCGACTTACGTTGTAAAGGAATTTTGCTATGACTTCATCTGCGCCGCTCGATCGGCAGGCCGCTCGCCGCCTGATCGGCGACATCTTTGTTTATGATATGCCGTTTAACCGCACGCTTGGCCTCACGCTGGATCGGCTGGAGCCGGATTATGCGGAGCTGAGCTTCGCAAACCAGCCGCAGCTGGTGGGCAACATCGCACAAAAGATTCTGCACGGCGGCGTGATTGCGGCCGTACTGGACGTGGCGGCCGGTCTGGTCTGCGTCAGCAGCTCGCTGACCCGCCAGGAAACCATTACGGAAGAAGAGCTGCGGCAGCGCCTGTCGCGCATGGGCACTATCGATCTGCGGGTCGACTACCTGCGGCCCGGCCGGGGCGAACGCTTTATCGCGACCAGTAGCCTGCTGCGCGGCGGCAATAAGGTCGCGGTGGCACGGGTTGAGCTGCATAATGACGCTGGTCTTTATATTGCCAGCACTACGGCAACCTATCTTGTAGGTTGATTTCCCAACATTAACGGAGTGATGTTACATGGATGCGCAGCAAACTCGTCAGGGCATTTTTTATGCCCTCGGCGCTTATTTTATCTGGGGCATAGCACCTGCCTATTTCAAGCTTCTTCAGCAGGTCGCACCGGGCGAAATCATTACCCATCGGGTGATCTGGTCGTTCTTTTTTATGCTGCTGTTGCTGAGCGTCAGCCGCAGCTGGGGCAACGTAAAAGCGATTTTTAAAACGCCGAAGAAGGTGCTGCTGCTGGCGGTTTCCGCCACGCTGGTGTGCAGCAACTGGCTGATCTTTATCTGGGCAGTGAATAACCAGCATATTCTGGAGGCCAGCCTGGGCTATTTTATTAACCCGCTGTTAAACGTGCTGGTAGGGATGCTGTTTCTGGGCGAACGCTTCCGGCGTCTGCAATGGCTGGCGGTGGCGCTGGCCGTCTGCGGCGTGATTATCCAACTCTGGAAATTTGGGTCGGTGCCGGTCATTGCGCTGGGTCTGGCGGTGACCTTTTCGCTGTACGGCCTGATGCGCAAAAAAATCGCCGTCGACGCGCAGACCGGTATGATGATTGAAACCAGCTGGCTGTTGCCCTTCGCCGCTATTTATCTTTTCGGCATTGCGGACAGCAGCACCAGCCATCTGACGCAGAATCCCTCGTCGTTAAACCTGCTGCTGATCGCTGCTGGCGTGATAACCACCGTGCCGCTGATGCTGTTTACCGCCGCCTGCACGCGCCTGCGCCTCTCTACTGTTGGGTTTTTCCAGTATCTTGGCCCAACGCTGATGTTCCTGCTGGCGGTGATCTTTTACGGCGAGAAAATGACGCCGGATAAAGTGGTGACGTTCAGCTTTATCTGGGCGGCGCTGGCCTTATTTATTTTCGATGCGCTTATAACGTTAAAACGCAGGCGGCCCGCCGAGGTCTGACCGTTAATTGCTTTCCCCGGTTTGCCTGGCCGGGGAAAGTAACACTTAAGTAAAAACTTTATAACCTGACGTACCCATCGTAAATCAGTGCAAATCTTTTGGCACAGTACGTCAGGATAATGCCAGAATAGACGCGTGTTTAACTACTGAGGACAATATTCACTCCACCAGGATGAGAAGCAATAGCGTGGATGAGTTGTAAATCTATGGACAGTTTGTTCATTTCCCTGATACTTCCTGCATTTTCCCCCCTCCGGCTTGCCTGCCGTCCCGTCGCTGACCAGCACTGGCGTTTCGCGCTGTAGCGCACTCTCTACGGATTTTCTGCCGCGCATCGATTGCGCTAATTATTTCTGTTTCCGGAGAGAGAAAATGTTTTATTGGTTATTATTGGCGCTTGCCATCGTTTTTGAAATTGTTGGCACGCTGGCCATGAAATGGGCCAGCCTTAACGGCCACGCTGCCGGTTATTTTTTTATGCTGGCAATGATCGCCCTTTCTTATATTACTTTGTGTTTCGCCGTTAAAAAAATTGCGCTGGGCGTGGCCTATGCTATTTGGGAAGGCGTCGGCGTGCTGTGTATTACGCTGTTCAGCGTCATGCTGTTTGACGAGGCGCTGCCCCTGATGAAAGTGGCCGGACTGGCGACGCTGGTGACCGGTATTGCCCTGGTGAAGTCGGGGACGATAAGCCGCAAGGAGGCCAGCCATGCTGCCGCTTAACGGGACGCATATTGCCTGGCTGGCGCTCGCCGTGGTGCTGGAAATTTTAGCCAATATTTTTCTTAAATATTCGAACGGCTTTCGCCGCCCGCTGTATGGCCTGTCGTCGATTGTTGCCGTGCTGGCGGCCTTTAGCGCGCTGGCGCAGGCAGTTAAAGGTATCGATCTGTCGGTAGCCTATGCGCTGTGGGGAGGCTTCGGCATCGTCGTTACGGCGACGGCGGGCTGGATACTGTTCGGTCAGCGTCTGAACCGTCGCGGCTGGTTCGGCCTGCTCGTACTGCTGGTCGGCATGGTGTTGATCAAGCTTGCCTGAGAGTGGAGAGCGTCCTCGAACGCTCTCTTATCGTCTGCTACAGCCAGTTTTTACGCTTGAAATAGGCGTAAGGCGCCAGGCCCGCCAGGATCATCAGGCAGATAGCGCCCGGATAGCCGAAGCTCCACTTCAGCTCCGGCATAAACTCAAAGTTCATGCCGTAGCTGGAAGCCACCAGCGTTGGCGGCAGAAACACGACCGATACCACCGAGAAGATTTTGATAATGCGGTTCTGCTCGATATTGATAAAGCCCATCGCCGCCTGCATCAGGAAGTTGACCTTCTGGAACAGCGATTCGTTATGCGGCAGCAGCGATTCGATATCGCGCAGGATCTCGCGCGCCTGCTCCAGCTGATTGCCCGGCAGACGCGCCTTGCGCACCAGGAAGTTTAACGCCCGCTGGGTATCCATCAGGCACAGGCGCACCTTCCAGCCAATATCTTCCAGCTCGGCCAGCGTGGAGAGCGCGGCATCGAACTCATCGCCCTGCTGGCCTTCCATAATCACGCGGCTGAGCTTTTCCAGATCGCTGTAAATGTTTTCGATTTCGTCCGCCAGCTGTTCGATTTTGGTTTCAAACAGATCCAGCAGCAGCTCATACGCGTTGCCGTCGGTCAGAACCTGGTTACGCGCGCGCATACGATAAAGACGGAACGCGGGCAGTTCGCGCTCGCGCAGCGTATAGAGGCGGCCGTCGCGGATGGTAAAGGCTACGGTGGAGTTGCCCGCGTGATCTTCTGCATCTTCGTAGAAGAAAAAGGAGTGGATATGCAGACCGTCTTCATCTTCAAAAAAGCGTGCGGAGGCCTCGATATCTTCCAGCTCGGGACGGGTCGCCAGGCTTTGGCCCAGCTCGTTCTGCACGCGATCGCGCTCATTTTCTTCTGGTTCGATCAGATCGACCCAGACCGAACTGGACAGTTCGTCCGTGGTTTCTTCCAGCTCCAGGCGGGCAAGGCGGCTTTGATCAAGTTTAAATGCGCTCAGCATAGCTGTACTCCCAATTCGTCATAGCGTGGGACGCGCCTGAACACGGGGAATCTGACTCAGAGCGAAGCGGGATGCGGGTCGCCAACAACCACGAAGGCTATCGGCAGAGGAGGATAGCCTTAGGAGTTGTACCTGTTTTCCAGGTCAATGAGCCAGTATCTACTGGGTGTGTCCAAGGCGAATGTCCTCTGAGGGTGATAGTGCGCGCATGTTACGCTGTGCTGAAAATGGCGTCAACAGCCAGCCGGGAGAAACGAAGCGGCAGGCACGGGCATCCCCGCCGACTGCCGGAGAAAGCGCGCGGGCGGCGTTGAAGCAGCGAAGGGGAAAACCGTAAAGGCGGCGCGGGGTTAGGCGCGCCGCAGCGGGATCAAACCGTTTCTAACTTCGCGTAGGCGGCCACCAGCCACTTGATGCCCTGGCCCTGGAAAGCAACCTGTAACCGGCTGTGATCGCCGCTGCCTTCCAGATTGACGATGGTGCCCTCGCCGAATTTAGCGTGGCGCACGCGCTGGCCGAGCGCAAAGCCGCTGTCGTTTTGCGTAACTGGCGTGCCCATTCGCTGATGGTTGACCGGACGGCTGACGCTGGCGCGCAGGCGCACTTCCTCCACGCACTCTTCCGGCAGCTCGCCGACAAAACGCGATGGCCGGTGATACACCTCTTTGCCATACAGCCGACGCGTTTCCGCATAGGTCAGCGTCAGCTTCTGCATGGCGCGCGTGACGCCCACATAGGCCAGGCGACGCTCTTCCTCCAGCCTGCCGCCCTCTTCCAGCGACATCTGGCTTGGGAACATGCCTTCTTCCATCCCCACGATAAAGACCTGACGGAACTCCAGGCCTTTGGCCGCGTGCATGGTCATCAGCTGCACCGCATCCTGCCATTTATCCGCCTGACCTTCGCCCGCTTCCAGCGCCGCGTGGGAAAGAAACGCTTGTAGCGGCATCAGGTCTTCGTCTTCATCCTGATAGCTGTACTGCCGCGTGGCGTTGACCAGTTCCTCAAGGTTTTCGATACGCGCCTGGCCCTTTTCGCCTTTTTCCTGCTCGTACATCAGCCACAGGCCGGAATCTTTGATCACCCGGTCGGTCTGCACGTGCAGCGGCATTTCGCTGGTTTCCTGCGCCAGCGAGTCCACCAGTTCGGTAAAGCGTTGCAGCGCCGAAGCGGCACGACCGGCCAGCGCTTTCTCCTGAAGCAGAACGCGGGCGGTCTGCCACAGCGTCAGCTGGCGCTCACGCGCCGTTTGCCGCACCACGTCCAGCGTGCGGTCACCAATGCCGCGAGTCGGCGTATTGACCACGCGCTCGAAAGCGGCGTCGTCGTTACGGTTGGCGATCAGCCGCAGATAGGCCAGCGAGTCTTTGATTTCCTGACGCTCGAAGAAGCGCATTCCGCCGTAGATGCGGTAAGGCATACTGGTTTGCAGCAGCGCTTCTTCCAGCACGCGCGACTGGGCGTTGCTGCGATAGAGAATGGCGCAGTCGTTCAGCGCGCCGCCGTTTTCCATCCACACCTTGATGCGGTTCACCACGAAGCGGGCTTCATCAAGCTCGTTGAACGCACAGTAAATAGAGATCGGCTCGCCGTCGCTGCCGTCTGTCCACAGCTCTTTCCCCAGACGACCGTTATTGTTGGCGATCAGGGCGTTGGCCGCCTTCAGAATATTGTTGGTGGAGCGGTAGTTCTGCTCCAGACGGATGGTCTGCGCGCCATGAAAATCGTTAAGGAAGCGCTGGATGTTCTCAACCTGCGCGCCGCGCCAGCCGTAGATCGACTGATCGTCGTCGCCTACGATGATCACTTTTCCGCTGTCGCCCGCCAGCATCCGGATCCAGGCATACTGGATATTGTTGGTATCCTGAAATTCGTCCACCAGGATATTGGTGAAGCGCTCGCGATAGTGGTTAAGGATATGCGGCTTGTTCAGCCACAGCTCGTGCGCGCGCAGCAGCAGCTCGGCGAAATCCACCAGCCCGGCGCGGTCGCAGGCTTCCTGGTAGGCCTGATAGATGCGCAGCCACGTCTGCTCAACGGGATTGCCGTAGCTCTCAATATGCTTTGGCCGCAGCCCTTCATCTTTTTTGCCGTTGATGTACCACATGGCCTGGCGGGCGGGCCACTGCTTCTCATCCAGATTCATCGCTTTGATCAGGCGTTTTAATAAGCGCATCTGATCTTCGCTGTCGAGGATTTGAAAATCCTGCGGCAGGTTGGCGTCCAGGTGGTGCGCGCGCAGCAGGCGGTGCGCCAGGCCGTGGAAGGTGCCGATCCACATGCCGCCCTGGCTGGTGCCGATCAGCTGCTCAATGCGGTGGCGCATCTCGGCGGCGGCCTTGTTGGTAAAGGTCACGGCCATGATGGAGTAAGGCGAACAGTTTTCAACCCCCAGCAGCCAGGCGATGCGGTGAACCAGCACGCGAGTCTTGCCGCTGCCCGCCCCCGCAAGCACCAGCAAATTGCTGCGCGGCGCGGCTACGGCCTCGCGTTGTTTGTCATTCAAGCCGTCGAGAAGGTCAGAAACGTCCATAAGCACCGTCAGGTTAGGGGAAGCTGTTGCTCCACTGGATATTTAACCAGCGTATTATAACAACGCGGTCAGGGATGCCAACTGCGAAATTTCCAGCGTGGGCAGCAGGCGGCTGTCGCTGGCCTGCATCAGGTTATGATGATGCAGGTTGATCCAGCACGCCTGCATCCCGCAGCGCACCGCGCCAGCCACGTCCGTCGTGAGATCGTCGCCCACGTGCAGAATGCTGTGTAAAGGCAGGTTAAGCTTTTCTGCCGCCAGGTGATACATATCGTGATAAGGCTTGGCGCGGCCGTGCGGCCCGGCTCGCAGAATAAATTTAAAGTATTTATCCAGCCCGAAACAGGTGCGGCTCGGCGTTGCCGTTGGTGATCGCCACCAGCGGGATTTTCGCCGCCAGTGCGGCCAGCGTGCTGTGCGTTTCGGCCGGCACCTCGATCTGGCTGCGCCAGTGGGCGAAATGCGCCATCACCGCGCGCGAGCCTTTTTCCGCTTCCGACGCGTCAAGGCCGCTATTCAGCATTGCCAGCTCCACCGCGCGGCGACGCCATTCGCTGACGTCGTGATAAATGTCCGGCTCCTGCTCAAGCAGGCTGTCACGCAGCTGCTGATACTGTAAGGGACTGAACTCGTTCAGCGCCGGATGATAGGCCTGCAAAAACGCGTGGGTTTCTTTAGCGGTGCGGCTGATTACCGGCCGATTGTCGTACAGCGTATCGTCCAGATCGAAGGTCATGGCCGCGATCGGCCGCAGCGAACGGTAAAAATGCATCAGGTTTTTCCTCGTTTGGCACGGGGATGCGCGGCATCGTAAACCGAGGCCAGATGTTGAAAATCAAGGTGGGTATAGATTTGGGTCGTGGTGAGATTGGCGTGCCCCAGCAGCTCCTGTACCGCGCGCAAATCGCCGCTCGACTCCAGCATATGCGTCGCAAAGGAGTGACGCAGCTTGTGCGGATGAATATGGCTGGACAGCCCCTGCTTCACGCCCCACTCCGCAAAACGCTTTTGCACATTGCGGGTGGAAATGCGCTTGCCCTGTTTTGACAGAAACAGCGCGTTATCGGATGGCGCGAACAGCTCGCGCAGCGCCAGCCAGCGCTCCGTCCATTCCACCGCCATGCGGCCAATCGGCAGACGGCGCTCTTTGCTGCCCTTGCCGGAAACCCATACTTCGCCGGAAGCCAGATCGAGATGGGAAATATCGATGCCGACCAGTTCAGAAAGGCGCAGCCCGGCGCCGTACATGACTTCCAGCATGGCGCGATCGCGCACCGCCAGCGGATCGTTCAGATCGATATCCAGCAGGCGGTTAACCTCGTCCACATCGATATTTTTCGGCAGATGCCGGGAAGCTCGCGGCGTGGCGACGCCCTTGGCCGGGTTGGCTTTCAGCTTGCCCTGGCTGATTTGCCAGTCCAGAAAGCTGCGCAGCGCGGAAAGGCGTAGCGCCAGGCTCGCGGGCTTAAGGCCGCCACGGCGGCTGCGTGCGGCCAGCGCGCGTACCTGGGCGGCGTCCAGCTTCTCCCAGGCGGCAAGCTTCATCTCATCCAGCAGGATAATACAGGCGCTCAGCTGCCGCTCGTAGCTAATCTGCGTGAGCGGGCTGAGCTGGCGCTCGACTTTCAGGTAGCGCAGGAAGCCCTCTACGGCTGGCTGTAGAGGAGACGCGTTCATGCCCTTTCCACCCAGCGCTGCAGCAGTTCCGGCAGCATATGCGAGAGGTGCTGCAACAGCACCGTGCCCATGCCGGACTGATAGTGCTGGCTGTCGCGGCTGCTGAAGATCAGCACGCCCAGCTCGCCGCGCTCGCCCAGCAGCGACATCGCCACCGAGCCGACCGCTTTGGCCTGCGGCAGCAACAGCAGCAGTTCCGGGCCGTTAAGGCTGCCCAGATAGTGCTGCTGCTTGCCCAGACGCTGAATACGTACCGGCTCGAACGCCTGCCGCGACAGCGCCAGCTGCGTGAAGTCGGACGGCGCGCCAATCCGCCACTTTTCGCTGAACAGCCGCACGTTGGCGCCCGCCAGCCCCAGCTCGCGCGCCCAGCGATGCAGGCGGTTGAGCATCTCGTGCAGGCTGTCGGCCGCCGCCAGCCGCGTCTGCAAGGTCAGCAGCTGTTCGAACAGCCGATGATTGGCGCTGGCCTGCTCCATCAGCAGCGTTATTTCCTCTTCCAGCTGCGCAATCTGGTGGCGCTGGCGGCTGAGCTGCCACTCCACCAGCGAAACCGTGCCGCGTACCGGATGCGGCACAATCATTTGCTCGACCTGGCGAGCGTTGCGGATAAAGAAATCCGGGTTTTGCAGCAGGTAATCGCTCACCGCGCGATCGTCCAACAGGATATCGCTGGCGGCCTCGCTGACATGTTTCATAGATGAATAAATCCGTCGTAAACGTGAGTGGCCGGGCCGGTCATATAGAGCGGATGTCCCGGCCCTTTCCAGGCGATATGCAGGCTGCCGCCGGGCAGATCGACGCGAACCTTTTCTGCCAGCAGGGTTTGCTGAATGCCGACCGCTACCGCCGCACAGGCGCCGCTGCCGCACGCCTGCGTTTCGCCCGCGCCGCGCTCGTAGACGCGCAGGCGGATATGCTCGCGGCTGACCACTTCCATAAAGCCGACGTTAACGCGTTCGGGAAAACGCTCGTGGCTTTCCAGCACCGGCCCTAAGCTTTCCACTCGCGCCGTTTTTACGCTGTCGACCTGTAATACGCAATGCGGGTTGCCCATCGATACCACGCCGCACATCACCGTTTGCTCCGCCGCGCGCATCAGATAGAGGCTTTCCGCCTTGTTCGCGCGAAAAGGCACCTGCTGCGGCTCAAAATTGGGCTCGCCCATGTTGACGCACACCAGCTCATCCGGCGTGACGCTCAGCACCATGCGCCCGGTCTGCGTGCTGACGCGGATCTCGCTTTTATTGGTCAGCCCTTTCAGACGCACAAAGCGGGCGAAGCAGCGCGCGCCGTTGCCGCACTGTGCCACTTCACTGCCGTCGGCGTTGAAAATGCGGTAGTGAAAATCCAGGTCGGGATCGTAAGGCGGTTCCACGATCAGCAGCTGATCGAAGCCGATCCCCAGATGCCGATCCGCCAGTCGCCGGATCAGTTCAGGAGAAAAATAGACGTTTTGCGTCACGGCATCGACCACCATAAAGTCATTGCCCAGACCGTGCATTTTGGAGAACTGCATGTTTGGCTCCAGCGAGTGCGTCATGAGTTACTGAGCCGATTGCTGTTCCGCATCGGTAGTCGTTGACTGCTGCTGCGCGCCGGACGCCGTACCGCTGGCGGTTTTTGGCGGTGTCGTCGCGCCAGCGTTTTTTGGCGGCTGCTCCTGCTTTGGAAAATAGAGAGGGCCTTTCAGTCCGCATCCCGCCAGGCTGACCACGGCCAGCGCCAGCGCCATCCGGCAAATCATCTTCTTCATGCTTGTTCTGCTCATCATTGCTGCCTGTTGGTAGACTATCATCGCAGGTGAAGTGCTAAAAGCAACAGGAAAAAGGCGAAGGTTGCAGAAAGGAAAGCGGTAAAAGGCACGGCATCCTGTTTGCCGTGCCGGGCAAAAAGCAGCGGCGGCGATGGGCTACAAAAAGTCTTCGCGCTGTGGCGTAAAGAGATCGATCAGCACGCCGCTTTCCAGGCAGACGCATCCATGCGGTATATTCGGCTGCTTATATAAGCTGTCGCCCGCTCTCACCTCGCGCTGTTCCTTACCGATAGTGAACAGAAAGACGCCGGAACGCACCCAGGTTTGCTGTTCATGAGGATGGCTGTGCATCGGGCCAATCGCGCCCTGCTCAAAACTGACCTGCACGCACATCAGCTTGCCGCCGTGCGCCAGCACGCGACGGGCGACGCCTTCACCCGCTCTTTCCTGCCGTGAATCTTTATAAAAGAAAAACATGCGTGTTCTCCTTACAATAAATTTGGCCGCTATTCTGCTCCGGCAGCGGCAATTTTCCAGGCAACGCAAAACCAACTGTGACGGCTATCATGCCGATTTGTACAAAAGCGCAAACGGATGAGTTGGGATGGCGTAATAGTTATTCCCGCCGCGAGGCGGGTTAATTTTTTACCATTTTGTGATGGGCGGCAATTACAGGGCGGGCAGCCTGGCTGAAGATGACTATTTATTTGCAAACGACGCCCGCGATAAGGATATAAAGCCATGACGATTACGCTTCCACGCGAGACGCATTTCCGCCATCCCGATGAAAAAGTTATTTTTCATTTCTGGCGGCCGGAAAAGAGCCTGTGTCAGGAGCACCGGCATGAGTATTGCGAACTGTTTCTGGTGGAAAAAGGCAGCGGCATCCACGTTATTAATGAAAAACCCTACTTATTAACCGCAGGCACATTGTGTTATCTCAACCGTCACGATTATCACCTTTTCGAAGAGATGAAAAATATCAGGCAGGTGAATTTACTTTATCTGGCGCCCGATCGTTTTAACGTGCTAAAAAATATTGAGCACTTATTGATTCAGCCGGGTGAAAGCCGCGTCTGGCAGATAAATATACGGGTAATAAAGCAGATCATGGCCAGATTAATGGCGCATTCGGCCACAAAGTACGAAAACAAGCTGCTTGGCGAAAGCCATAAGGAAGCTATTTTTCTGGAAACGCTGCATACGCTGAACCAGTGGCGCTATAAAACCCAGGATTTCGCCTCCAGCGACGATCGCATCAGCCAGATTATTATCTGGCTGAATAGTCATCTGGCCGAGCCGCTGGATATGGAGCGCCTCTGCCAGACGTTTGCGATTTCCCGCCGCACGCTGCAACGGGGGTTTGTCGACTATACGGGCGTCTCGCCGCAGCAATATCTGACCACCACCAGGCTGCTCCAGGCAAGATATCACCTGCAATACAGTGATATGACCATCTCCGAAGCGGGAAAGCGGGTCGGCTTTAACGAGGTCAGCTATTTTTCCCGTCTGTTTCGCAAGCAGTTTGGCCTGTCGCCCGGCCAGTGCCGTTAAGCCCAAAGCAGTTAGCCCTGCGCTTCGACCAGTTCCAGCCTGCCCGGCGCCACCGTCGCCGGATAAGGTTCGTCGCGGCAGATCGGCAGCGCCTCCCAGCGCAGCCAGTAGCGATGTTGCGGGCTATAGTCGCTGTTTTGCGCCGCCAGCAGCTGCACCTCGGCCTGCGGATGCAGCTGCTGGCGCGGCCGCAACAGCGTTTCCGGCAGCGTTACGCGGGCGGGGAGCGTTGCCGTCACGGTTAAGGATGCTTCATCAATCAGCCAGCGCCCTGCGCCGCTCCATAGCGAACGCCACGCCACTTCCAGCTGGCCTTCGGCGGTCACGCGCGGCGGCTGCAAAACCAGATCCGGCGGGATAGAGCCAGGCCCGTTGAAATCCCAGCGAAAACGCCACTGGCTGAGCTGGCTTTTCTGCCAGTTTCCCGTGCCATCCGGCCTGGCGAGATAAGCCTGCGAGCAGCCGTTCTGGTCGTAGCGGTGATAAATCAGCAGCGGCCTTCCCTGACTGTCAAAGCCGATTTCCTGCACCATATTAATCAGCCCTTCGCCAACCCCGGCGCTATCAACAATTTCGCCTCGTTCCCGCGAGATGGGCAGCGTCAGGTGCTGTCCGGCAGAGGTTTCCCAGCGTTGCAGGTCGCGGCTTCGCGCATAGGATAAATTGTTGTTGGTTTCACAGTGCGGGGTTTCGCGCCACATCCAGACCAGATGCCACCAGCCATCCGGCCCGGCTACCGGCGGCCGCGCGTAGCCGTTGCGTAAGCCTTCGCCGTCCAGCAGCGGCGTGTCCAACAGGCGCGACCACTGCCGCCGCGCCGTATTATATACGTTATAGATATCGTCGCCGTTGCCGCTACAGCCGTCGCGATAGCGGAACAGTAAACGTCCCTGCGCGTCTTTAAAAAACAGCGGGTAAGTTGTGCGCGCTTCGCGTGCGCCGGTCATCGCTCTGACCACGCGCAGCGAATAAATATCCAGCGGGCGTTCAGAGCGAAAATAGATCAGCGGATCGACATGCATATTGCCGGAAAGGTGCAGGTAGCCTTCGCTGTCTATGGCCATCGTCAGGTAGTTATGTGAATCGTAATCGGTGACGTTGGCGTCACGGTTGCGCGACGCCAGCCAGAAGCCTTCCGGCTGAAAAGTTTCCCATGTCGCTACGCCTGCACGACGGCATCCCACGGTGATGCGATGCGCGGCGTCGTACCAGGCGGCAAACAGCGTCCCCTCATGATGCAGCAGGCAATAGAGCACGTTAAAATCTGCGCAGGCCTCACCCACGGCAGAGACATGAACCTCTGTACTCATCTTTCATTCTCCTTGATTATTTTTACGGCGCAGGAAATAAACGGCCAGCACGATGGCACCGGCGGGATGAAGCATCGCGCCGATATAGATCGGTACGGCATAGCCAAAGGCATCGATAATGGTGCCGACAAAGCCGTTGAAGAGAATGGCGCTGATGCCGCCGAGCGCGCTCATGATGCCGATAGCGGTAGCGATGGCCGCGCGCGGCACCAGCCCGCCCATCATGATGGTCACCATGCTCAGCCAGGCGGTGCACATAAAATTAATCACGGTCATAATGCCTACCGCCAGCCAGATGTTTTGTACCGTGGGCAGTAAAAAAATCAGCGGCGCCAGACAGGTTACCGTCCAGATCAGATTCAGCCGCGCCCGGGTTGGCTCGACGCCGCGCGCCACCAGCCGATCGGAGATCCGGCACACCAGCAGCACGCCAAACACCGCCGCCAGCGGCGGAAACCACATCAGCTCGCCGACGCGTGCCAGGCTCAGCCCCAGCTTTTCCTGCATAAAGCCGATCTGCCAGTATTGATAAAAGAACCAGAAAGGATCGGTCAGCAGCCGCGCGATAATCAGCGTCCAGACGGGCGCGGAAGCCAGCACCAATTTATAGCGTTGCAGCGTGGAGACGCGGTCGTCCTCTTTTTCCGGCAGCGGCTCCGCCGACGTCGGCTGGCGACGGCTGGCCAGAAACCACAGCAGGCCGACCACGATGCCCGCCGCGGCCGGAATAAAGAACGCCCAGCGCCAGCCGCCCGCCAGCGTGACCCAGGCAATAAAAGGCGGCGCAACGATCAGGCCCAGCGACTGAATAATATTGGTCAGCTGAAAAGCGAAAGCGCGCTGCTCCGCTCTAAACCAGGTAAATATCGCCAGCGTCAAGGCGGGCACGACGCCGGACTCCGCTATGCCAAGAATAAAGCGGCCAATCAGCATCCCGGTCAGCGAATGCGCCAGGCCGGTGATCAGCGTGGCTATCGACATTAGCAGCATTAAAAAGGTCAGCACGCAGCGGCTGCCGAATTTATCCACCAGCGCGCCCGAGAAAAAATACATCACGATATAGGGCAGCATAAAAGCGGTAATCAGCAGCGAATACTCTTTATTGCCCACGCCCATTTCATGCATCAGCGTGGTTTTAAGAATGGAAACGATTTGCCGATCGAAAGAGAAGAAAAACAGAATGCAGCCGAGCAAGAGCAGAAGCAGAGAAATAAAAAGGCCGAACTTATTTCCTTCCCTGGTGAGTAATGCCTGTCCTTTTTCCATATATCCCTCGCGGTAATGCCTTTAAATGAGAATACGGCGCGAGTATAAAATGGATGATATCGGGCAAGAGCGCGGGATGATTTACTCTGTGAATAGCATCATGGCGATTTGTACTTCAGCGCCAGAACGGCGGAAGAAATGGCATTTGCCCGCAGATGGCGGGCAGTATCAATGCATCTGATAACGCGGCGTGTAGTCGCTGGGATCGTTGTCTGAATCGGTCGCGCACAGCTGCGTCAGCGTCTGGCTGCGGAAAGGGATAACCTGAAAACGATCGTCCACCTGCACAATCTGATAGAACTGCGGCAGGTTAAAGTTGATAAAGCTGGAGCCGTAGGTAAAGCGATCGTGCGAGGAGGAGTAGAAGCGGCTGACGTCGCGTACCAGCTCCTCTTTGCTGCCCTCGCAGTGATGATAGATCTCCACCCGATTGGTCTCATCCAGGATGTAGATATTAAAGCCGCGATCGTCTTTCGTATCCTCAAAGAAAAACTGGATGATGCCTTCGCTGGCGTAGCCGTTGACTACCGACGGCAGCCGCGTCTGATCGGTTTCCACCTTAATCGACAGGCCGTGCAGCTTGTTGTTGGAGATGGCGCCATAAAACTCCACGGCGTTTTCCAGCTTTTGCACCGAGACGCTCAGCCGCTCAAAGAACAGTCCCCAGGTTTGTCCGGCCACGCGCACGGCTTTAAACCGACCGGGTTCCTGGCGCGTGCTGGAGAGGCGCAGCTCGATACACTCCGACACCAGCTGCTGCACGCGAGTGCGGATCAGGCCGCGCAGATGCTGGCTGTAACAAAAGACCTCGACGTTATCCGGCGGCGCCGCATCCTGATGCATTTTACCCAGGATGGTTTTCAGCGCCTCGATCATCGCCTGCTCGCCGTTGAAATGCAGCGTACGGACTTCATTCCACGAGTTGCGGTAAAGCAGATCGATGCTGCCGATCAGGCACTGCTGCTGCTGCCCAAAGCTGAACACGTCCAGCTTGCGGAAGTCAAAATGCACCACCTGATTGCGGAAGGCCGCCGTAGGATCGTGTTCCAGGTTAACGATGATTGCCAGATGGCGGATCTCGCACGGGCTGTAAAGCGCCTTTGCCGTCGGCGCGGGCAGCCGCAGCGGGAAATGGTGCGACACGTCCGTCACCAGCTCCTGTAACCTGGCCAGATCGCAAATCTCATTGCCTTTAATATGCAGTCGCGTTTTGCTGGTCAGCAGGCCGTTGAACCACGCCCACGCCACCAGCTTGTTCAGGTAGCGGTTATATTCCAGCGGCTGATGGCTGATGATGGACTGCATATCCGGCGACTGATTATAAAGATACCAGCCGGCGCGGTTGGCGCGGCCGTGCGGCACGTGAATAAAGGTCAGATGCGGCTCGGAAAGATCGGGCGAAATCTGTGGATTGACCAGCGTCACCTTGCCCGGCAGCGCCTCGAAAGCGGCGTAGAGTTTGCGCGTCAGCACGCCGATATCCTGCGGACTGGCGCTGACGCTCAGATTATTGCGGCGGGCAAAGCGGATCAGGTTGCGGTAGCTCTGCATCATCGCGTCCAGCAGCTCGTTGTGCGCTTCACGCACGCGGCCGATTTTCCACTCGGCGCGGCTGTCCAGCATTGTGAGCCGCTCTTTGTCCCAGCCCCATTCACTGACCAGCTGGCTGAGAATTTCGCGCCGCCAGCCCGGATCGCTGTCGACGGAAAGTTTTTCGCGCACCTTCAGATAGAAGCAGCGGCGTACCAAATCCAGACGCGCATGATCGTCAATGCTGGTGAGGTAGTGCGTGACGCGTTCCAGCATCATGCAGTAGGGATCCAGACCATAAGAGACGATTTCGCCATCGTGCAGGCGCTGTTTGATATCCATCGCCAGCAGCCGGGTGCCCGGATACTCCCAGGAGTAGGCTTCCAGCAGCAGCGTCTTCAGCACCGCCTTATAGGGCGAGTCGATGCTTTTATAGAGCTGCCACAGGCTCGCGCCGAAATACTCCTCGGCGGAAAGCGTGCTCAGACCGCCCAAATCAAGCCACTCGTTCGGGGTCAGCACGCCTTTTTGATACAGCGACATCACGTAGTCGTCG
The DNA here is from genome assembly GCF_054057575.1 of Erwinia sp. TECH1. Classification (NCBI taxonomy): domain Bacteria; kingdom Pseudomonadati; phylum Pseudomonadota; class Gammaproteobacteria; order Enterobacterales; family Erwiniaceae; genus Erwinia; species Erwinia sp. TECH1. Next base: position 4,596,297 of record NZ_JBSRZK010000001.1, read on the forward strand.
TAATGCTCTTCTTCTTCGCCCGGCACCATATTCCACAGAATGCGTTTGCCGGCCATGCGTACCGCAGTGCGATAGAATTCGTCCAGCAGCAGGATATGCTGCGTGGAACCGCAGTCTTCGCCGCCCAGGCTGCCGCTTTCGTTATGACGGAAGCGGTTTTCATCGATCAGAAAGAAGCTGGCATCGACGCCCATACCGGCGCACCATTTTTGCAGCAGCGTACATTTCTTTTGCAGCGCCAGCCGCTCTTCGTTATCCAGCCAGGATTGATGGCAGACCCAGATATCCAGGTCGGAAGTGGCGTTCTGGCCGACGGAAGAAGTGCTGCCCATGGAGTAAACGCCGGTGATCGGCATCTCGCCCTGCGGCGTCAGCGCGGCGAGGGATCCAGATTTGCCTTCTAAATCATAAAGATAATTTTTTTGGCTTTCATCAGGCGTGTAGAAGCTGATGCCATGTGGAACGTTACCTGCAAGGTAACCCGGCATCAACGGATGATGATAATGTAATAAGGTCGGCAGCAGACTGTAAACCTGTTGAAAAGCAGGTCCCATGGCCGCCAGCGCGCGATCGACGCGTAGCTGGTTGATGGCATCCAGTCTCTGTTTCAGTGTCTCAATGTAGAGGTACAAGACGTCTCGCCTGATTATCCCAGTGCCTGCAAAAAACCCCGTTCCCGACATCCGCCGCTTGCTTTAAAAATAGTCGTGCGAATAATTGCTGGAAACGTGATCAATCTAACACCTGGTCGGTTGACCGTAAAGAAAGTTGCGCTACCAAACAGTTTAGCACGTTTTACCATCACCCCGACCGAAAAAGCCCGCATACCGCCCGCGCCTGCCGTTTCAGGCGGCGGAAACTGTCAGCCTTCCCGTATCAATGATAGGATAATCAGTGAACGATAAAAACGGTAACCAGCATGTCAGACAAAATTTTAAGAATAGCTACCCGCCAGAGTCCACTTGCGCTGTGGCAGGCGCACTATGTTCAGCAGCGCCTGATGGCCTGTCATCCGGGGCTGAGCGTTGAGCTGGTGCCCATGGTCACCAAAGGCGACATCATTTTAGATACGCCGCTGGCCAAGGTCGGCGGCAAGGGCCTGTTCGTGAAAGAGCTGGAACAGGCGCTGCTGGACGGCCGTGCGGATATCGCCGTTCACTCCATGAAGGATGTGCCGGTCGAGTTTCCCCAGGGGCCTGGGGCTGGTCACGATTTGCGAGCGCGAAGATCCGCTGGACGCCTTTGTTTCCCATCGCTTTGATTCCGTGGACGCGCTGCCTCAGGGCGCGGTGGTCGGCACCAGCAGCCTGCGCCGCCAGTGTCAGCTGAGCGCGCGCCGTCCGGATCTGGTTATCCGCTCGCTGCGCGGTAACGTCGGCACCCGCTTAAGCAAGCTGGATGCGGGCGAATACGACGCCATTATCCTTGCCGTCGCCGGACTGAAGCGTCTGGGCATGGGCGATCGCATTCGCCATGCCATGCCTGCGGAAGAGTCGCTGCCTGCGGTCGGCCAGGGCGCGGTCGGGATCGAATGCCGTCTTGACGACGCGCAGACCATCACGCTGCTCGCCGCGCTGAATGATGAAGACACCGCGGTGCGCGTCAAGGCCGAGCGGGCGATGAATACCCGGCTGGAAGGCGGCTGTCAGGTGCCGATCGGCAGCTTTGCCGAGCTGGAAGGCGACGAGCTGTGGCTGCGCGGCCTGGTCGGCTCGCCGGACGGGCGCGCTATGATCCGTGGCGAGCGCCGTGGCCCGCGCGAAGACGCCGAAAAGATGGGCATCTCGCTGGCGGAAGAGCTGCTGAATAATGGCGCGCGCGAAATTCTGGCGGAAGTGTATAAAGGAAATCCGCCCAGATGAGCATCCTGGTAACCCGTCCGACACCGGCGGCCGAAGAGTTGGTCAGCCGTTTACGTACCGCTGGCCGGGTTGCCTGGGCGATGCCGCTGATTGAATTTACGCCGGGCACCGGTCTGGACGATCTCCCGAACCAGCTGACGTCGTTGCAAAGCGGCGATCTGGTTTTTCTTCTGTCGCAGCATGCGATCCATTACGCTCATCCCGCCTTAGTGCGAGCCGGCGTGTCGTGGCCCGCTTCACTGCACTACTATGCTATAGGCCGCACTACCGCGCTCGCCTTGCATACCGTCAGCGGACACGATGTCGTCTGGCCGCACGAGCGCGAAACCAGTGAGATCTTAATCCAGCTTCCTGCCTTACAGCAGGTAGCCGGCAAACGCGCGCTGATCCTGCGCGGCAACGGCGGGCGGGAATTACTGGCGGAAACCTTGCAACAGCGCGGCGCTGATGTACAGTTTGTTGAATGCTATCAACGCTGTGCGAAAATTTATCAGGGCGCCATTGAAGGCCGCCGCTGGCGTGACCGGCAGGTGGATACGCTGGTGGTTACCAGCGGCGAAATGCTACAGCAGCTTTATTCGCTGTTCCCGGAGATCGATCGCGAGGAATGGCTTCTGCACTGTCGGCTGATTGTCGTCAGTGAACGCCTGGCTACCCGTGCCGCAGAACTGGGCTGGCGCGATATCAGGGTGGCCGAGGGTGCCGATAACGACGCCTTACTGCGCGCGTTACAATAAACTTAAATATGGGATGTGCCACAATGACGGAACAAAAAGAGTCCTCTGCCATGGTTGAAGCAACCACCCCGGAGGAAGCGACCTTAACGCCAAAGCAACAGCCCGACCGTAAGCCACGCAATGCCGCTACGGCGCTGGCCGTGCTGGCGATTGCGATTGCGCTGGCTACGGGCGCAGGCCTCTATTTCCACGCCCGCACTCAGGCTCAGCAGCAGGCCGCGACCAACCAGGCGCTGGCTGACCAGCTTGCCAGTTTGCAGCAGGACGCCGCTGGCGAAAAACAGAATCTGGTGCGTCAGCTGGCCACGCAGAGCAGCGCGCTGGATACCGCACGCGCTCAGCAGGCGGCCACGAGCAAGCAGCTGGAAGAGCTGAAAGAGAAAGTGGCGACTATCTCCGGCAATGACGCACACACCTGGCTGCTGGCGCAGGCGGATTACCTGGTCAAGCTGGCCGGGCGCAAACTGTGGAGCGATCAGGATGTGACCACGGCCGCCGCGCTGCTGAAAAGCGCCGATGCCAGCCTGGCCGATATGAACGATCCCAGCCTGATCGACGCGCGTCGCGCGTTAACCCAGGATATCAGTTCGCTCTCCGCCGTCAGTCAGGTCGACTACGACGGCATTATCCTCAAGCTGAACCAGCTCTCCAACGGCGTGGATAATCTGCGCCTGGCCGATAACGACAGCGACGACGCGCCGATGGACGCCGACAGCGGTGAGCTTTCCTCTTCGCTGCGCGAGTGGCGACAGAACCTGGTGAAAAGCTGGCATAACTTTATGGATGATTTCATCACCATCCGCCGCCGCGACACCACCGCTGAGCCGCTGCTGGCCCCTAATCAGGATATTTACCTGCGGGAAAACATCCGTTCGCGCCTGCTGATTGCCGCTCAGGCCGTACCGCGTCATCAGGATCAGGTTTATAAGCAGTCTATTGATACGGTCTCTGCCTGGGTACGCGCCTGGTTCGACACTAACGATGCGGCCACCAAAGCCTTCCTGAGCCAGCTGGACGAGCTGAGCCAGCAGAGCGTGTCGATGGACGTGCCGGATACGCTGCAAAGCCAGCCGATGCTGGATAAGCTGATGCAAACGCGCGTGCGCAACCTGCTGGCCCAGCCGGGTGTCCAACAGCAGCAGGGAGAATGAGCATGCTTAAAGTACTGATTATTTTTGTCTTGCTGATGGTCGGCGTCGTGCTTGGCCCGATGCTGGCGGGCCATCAGGGTTACGTGCTGATCCAGACCGACAACTGGAATATTGAAACCAGCGTCACAGGGCTGGCGATCGTGCTGATCCTTTCGCTGCTGGTGATCCTGTTCGTCGAGTGGATCCTGCGCCGTTTATTCCGCACCGGCGCCAAAACCCGCGGCTGGTTTAAGGGACGCAAGCGCAGCCGGGCGCGTAAGCAGACTAACGCCGCGCTGATCAAACTGGCGGAAGGCGATCATCGTCAGGTTGAAAAGCTGCTGTCGCGCAATGCGGATCACGCTGAACAGCCGATGGTTAACTATTTGCTGGCGGCGGAAGCCGCTCAGCAGCGTAACGATGAGGCGCGCGCTAATCAGCATCTGGAACGCGCTACCGAGCTGGCCGGCAACGATCAGCTGCCGGTGGAAATTACGCGCGTGCGTTTACAGCTGGCGCGTAATGAAGATCATGCCGCGCGTAACGGCGTTGATCGCCTGCTGGAGGTCGCGCCTCGCCATCCGGAAGTGCTGCGTCTGGCCGAGCAGGCCTACGTTCGCACCGGCGCATGGAGCGCCTTGCTGGATATCCTGCCCGCTATGGAAAAAGCGCACGTTGCCGATGAAACGCACCGTCTGGCGCTACAGCAGCAGGCCTGGCTGGGCCTGATGAATCAGGCGATGGCCGATCAGGGCAGCGAAGGCCTGAAGCGCTGGTGGCATGACCAGAGTCGTAAAACGCGTCAGGAAACGGCATTGCAGGTGGCGATGGCGGATCATCTGATCGTTTGTGACGATCATGACAGCGCGCAGACCATCGTGCTGGACGGCCTGAAGCGCGGTTACGATGAGCGACTGGTGCTGCTGATGCCGCGCCTGAAAACCGGCAATCCTGAACAGCTTGAAAAAGCGCTCCGCCAGCAGATCAAGCAGCACGGCGCTACGCCGCTGCTGCACAGTACGCTGGGTCAGCTGTTGATGAAGCACGGCGAGTGGGAGCAGGCGAGCGAAGCTTTCCGTGAGGCGCTGAAGCAGCGTCCTGACGCGTTTGACTACGCCTGGCTGGCCGACACGCTGGATCGTCAGCACAAGCCGGAAGAAGCCGCGCAAATGCGTCGCGACGGTTTGCTGCTAACGCTGAAAAACAATCCCTGATCCAGGCTGGATTAACGAGCCGGGCGCCCTGCCCGGCTTTTTTTACCTGTAGCCCGATAAAAAAACACCCGCCGATTTGGCGGGTGTAAATAAACAGGCCGAAAGACCGGCTGGTACCTGACTCAACGTTTTGCCCTGAACCTCCGTTAAGGCCTGACGGCGATAGCGGCAGATGGACAACAGGTACCCTAATGGCTCTGCATCATTCCCGGGTTTATGAAGCTTACGCGAACATAAGAGATGGAATGAGCATTCTACAGGGGGATTGTAGCATATACCGTGCCAGGTCTTCAGCTACGCCTGTGAACGATGCTTATTTCTATTAAATTCAGCCTGTTATCCTGAAAATATTCTTATATTACTTTTCAGGGGCCGTCGCTAAAAAACAACAGAGGCCGTTTACAGCGTCGTCAGTCAGCGACAGCTTATGTACAGGCGGGTAAACCTTTTAAATAACAATGAGATGAATGTCGTCTTTCAGAGACAAAGCAGAGAAGCCCTCGCCGGAAGCGCTGTTTACTGTAAAACGCACGAAAGCCGGGACGTTATGAAGGCGGGAAGCAACGTTGTCTCGCTGCGCTCGGCGCAAACCTCCTTCGGAGGTTCTCATCCTCTGGAAACTACAGAGACAAAAAGGCCAGCTCGAGAGCTGGCCTTTTCTTAAAGTGGTCGGCGAGAGAGGATTATTCCCCTGCGGGCCGTTGCTGTAGCAACGTTGTCTCGCTGCGCTCGGCGCAAACCTCCTTCGGAGCTTCTCATCCTCTGGAAGCTACAGAGACAAAAAAGCCAGCTCGAGAGCTGGCTTTTTCTTAAAGTGGTCGGCGAGAGAGGATTCGAACCTCCGACCCACTGGTCCCAAACCAGTTGCGCTACCAAGCTGCGCTACTCGCCGAATACTGCTTTTACTGCGGCTTAAATCGCTTTAAGCGAAAACCCTGCCTCGGCAAGGTTTCAGGAATATGGTCGGCGAGAGAGGATTCGAACCTCCGACCCACTGGTCCCAAACCAGTTGCGCTACCAAGCTGCGCTACTCGCCGAAAACTGCGTACTGCTAAAGATTTTGTGGTGCGAAGAGAGGGACTTGAACCCTCACGTCCGTAAGAACACTAACACCTGAAGCTAGCGCGTCTACCAATTCCGCCACCTTCGCATACAAAATCTGGGGTGGCTAATGGGACTCGAACCCACGACAACTGGAATCACAATCCAGGGCTCTACCAACTGAGCTATAGCCACCACACCTGTTACTCGTACTGCTTTACTACCTAACGCGGTAATACTACCACCGCAGCTCTTGCGCACAAACTTAATGGCGCGCCCGACAGGATTCGAACCTGAGACCTCTGCCTCCGGAGGGCAGCGCTCTATCCAGCTGAGCTACGGGCGCGTAGCGCCGTTGCGGATGGGCATACTACGGATTCGAGCCGATCCTGTCCAGTGCTTTTTGCACAAAAAATTCCGTTTGCTTACGCTTTGTGCGTTCTGTCTAAACTACAGGCGTTTTAGCGCGTTAATGCTTGTCTTTTAACCGATGAGGCCGTTTAAAAGCCGTTAATTAAAGATCGCCGCGCAGGTGATAACGCAGGTATTTTAGCAGGCTGAGCTGCCTTCCAATCCGCGAAGGCTGCACGATCAGCCGATAAAGCCACTCAAAGCCCGTTCTCTGCCATATTTTCGGCGCGCGCTTCACGTTGCCCGTGAAAACATCGTAGGTGCCGCCTACGCCCATATAGAGCGCATCAGGGTAGAGAGCCTTGCAGTCGCGCATCAGGATCTCCTGACGCGGCGATCCCATCGCCACGGTGACAATCTTTGCGCCGCTGGCGGCGATGCGGGCAAACAGCGCTTCCCGATCGGCAGGCGCGAAATAGCCGTCCTGCGAGCCAACAATATTGACGTTCCACTGGCGCTTCAGCTTCTCTTCGGTCTGGGACAAAATGCCCGGCTTGCCGCCGACCAGGAAAACCGGCGTGCCTTCGCGGCCGGCACGCTCCATCAGTCCTTCCCACAGATCGGCTCCGGCAATACGCGCAACCTTAGCCTGCGGATACTTTTTGCGGATGGAGCGGACGATACTGATGCCGTCGGCGTACTTATATTCCGCCTCGTCGATCAGACGATGAATTTCCGGGCGGCTTTCCGCCGTCAGCACCTTTTCCGCATTGATAGCCACCAGCGTGCCGCTTTTCAGGCGTTCCCCCAGCCAGAGATAATCAAGGAATTCGGCCATATCGCGAAAGCCCAACAGCGTAATGCCGCGGATCGGGTAGTGCGGCGGCGTAAAAGCGGAGTCCATGACAGGTCCTTAAAGTTACTGGCTAACAGGTTTTGTTTTTGCGCCCGGATGGCGCACCGGCCGCGCACGGATTACGCCCGCGCTGTCGAACAACCAGTAGAGCAGCTTGGCTGCCACCACCGCCGCCGCAAAAATCAGGCAGAAGAACACCACGCGGGAGGCGAAGGCGTCCAGCCCTTCTCTGGCGAGCACGATCATATTAAAAACCGCGCCGAAGCAGAAGCTTTGCAGAATGGCGGCCTTGTAGCGATTATCCTCATGACGTCCTTTGGCATACAGCCAGTCGAACCATTTGATAATCATGCCTACCGCCACCGCGCCCAGCGGAATAAACCAGACGCCGCCCATCACCACCAGCGAGCCTAACAGCGTCGGCGAGATCGCCAGCCCGGAATGGTTGTTCAGCACTTCCCAGGTAAAGTAGTTGGCGCTGTTCAGTACCACCGAAGGCCTGTCCGGCCACAGCCAGCCCGGAATAAAGACGTAGAAATCCCGGACGATGGGCGCCAGCCCCTGGAATTCGATTTTGTCGTAATTTTGCAGCAGAAGACCCAAATTTTCCCAGGGCGAAAAGGTATCGCGCGTCAGGTAAAGGAAGGTGTAAAACGCCTCGCTGCCGCTGACGTCGAGGTTATAACGGCGCAGCGCCAGCCAGAACATGCCAACGATGCCCGCAACGCCAGCGGCGGCCAGCATCCACAGCGTGATCCAGCCCTGGATGATGCCGATAAAAAGAAACAGCGCAAAGGCGATGATGATGTTGGCGCGCGTGCCGCCGACAATCGCATAGGTCAGCAGCCCAAAAGCGACGGTAGCCACCAGGAACAGCAGCCAGCTTTTCAGGCCGGGACGCAGGAAGTAGACCACCAGCATCGCCGGGATAAAGAAGTAGAAGAAGCGCTTCAGCGCCACGCCCGACACTTCTGCCGAGAAAATCTGGCTGTAGCTGTGCAGCTTAAACAGCAGAAAACCGTTATGCAGAAAGAACACCAGCACCGTGCCCAGCGCAATCAGCGCCAGGATGCTCCACGTCAGGTGCGCCTCAACGCGGTTGATGGTGAACACCTGGCGAGCAGGCCTTTCCGTCGCCTGCCTGAGCCGGGTTTTATAGCTGACATAATAGATAGCGTAGAAGCAGGTTGCGGCAAGCATCGCCTGCAGCAAATACTCCGCAGGCACCACCTGCACATTGAAGCCAAACACCAGCACGCAGGTCAGCGGGAAGCCAAAGTAAAAGGTCAGCAGAAAAAGCAGCGAGAAGAAGACGTTGAAGTTAAACCGCACGCGCCGAAACTCTCGCCAGGTCAGCGTCAAAATTAGCCCCAGCGACAGCAGCCAGACCGACAGCAGGCCTGCAAACTGTGAAAACATCATGCCGTTGCTCCTTCCGCCAGCGCCAGCGCCTGCTGCCAGCCCGCCACAAAGGCCGGGTCGAAAAAGGCGATGGCGGCTTTATCCATGCCGGCCATCTGCCGCTTTGTTTCGGCGATCAGCTCCGGCGTCAGTTTATCACCGGCAAAAAGCACCGGCACCTGCTGCCCGGTCAGATCCTGCCAGAAAGGATTTTTACGGTTGATAACAAACGGAATGTTGGCCTGGATCAGCAGACACAGCGTGCCAATGCCCTGCTGGCGCTCGAAGATAAAGTAGCCCAAATCGCAACGGGCAAGTAGCGCCAGGTAAGCCGTAAAATCAAGCTTTTCGGTCAGCACGTTCAGCCTGGCGCCAAACAGCGCCGCGCCGGCTTCCCGCACGCGCTGGATATAAGCGTCGTTATTTGCCGGGTAGCCCATGGGCACAATGACGTTCACCCGCTCGCCGAACTGCTGATGGATTTCCTGCAACGCCTGAAGGTGACGGTTGCTGGCATCGCCGGAGTTGCCGACCAGAATGGTCAGCTCGCTGTTTTCTGGCGCGTCAGGCAGCGCGATCTGCGCCATGCGCGTCGGGAAATAGAGCAGCGAAGCGGGCACGGCAGGCTGACGCTGCTGGAAAAAGGCGATATCGCCGCGCGTGGCGAAGACATGACCGATGCGCTTTTGCGCCAGGCGACGCATGGCGTAAAACAGGCGGAACTTCAGGCCGCCAGCCTGCTCGTAGAGATCGGCGCCCCAGATATGCCAGTACGCCTGGTCAGGCCGGATTTTGCGCAGCAGCAGCGCCAGCCACAGCGTCGGATTGAACTGGCCATGAAAGAAAAAGCGCGTCTGTCGATCGGCCTGTGCGCGGGCAGTTACTGCCTCAGCAATGCTTTTTTTATCCTTAAACCAGCGAATAGCCAGTGAGGGAAACGCCGTCGCAGGTTCGCCCACGACCCAAAACTGGCGCTGTTCATTGCACGGCGCGGCCTGGGTCATGACGTCATTAAAAAACCGCAGAACGGTCTGGTTGTGGTGCTCAATCGGCGAGCCAAGAACGTGGATCAGTGTTGTCATACTTGTCTTTGATAAAGAAAAAATACGCCAGCGCAAAGCGCAAAATAGACGATGTAGGTTGCCATATAGGCCTGCGCCGCGCCGACAGCGCCGTGCAGTGGGATCAGCCACCAGGCAAACAGCGTCAGCAGCAGAAACTGGCTGACTTCCGTCAGCAGGTAAAAACGCAGCGAGGCTTTGGCAATCACCAGATAGCCGAACACATAAGCGCCTACCTTAAAAACGTCGCCGGTCAGCTGCCAGATAAAGAGGTCGCGCATCCCGGTGAACTTGCTGGAAAACAGCAGCCAGATCGCCACGTCGCGCAGCAGCCAGACGGTAAGGCTGACCGCCATCACCGCAGGCAGCACAAAGCTCAGCGACCGCCGGATCTCGCGCGAGATCGCTTTTTTATCGGTCAGCTTTGCCAGCGTCGGCAGCAGATAGACGCTGAAAGAGGCGGTGATAAATTGCAGATAAGCGTCCGAGATGCTGGTTACGCCCTGCCACAGACCGACCTGCTCCCAGCCGTCGTGCGCCGCCAGCAGATTACGCATCATCACCCAGGCGACCGGCAGCGTTACGGCGGTCATCAGCGCCATCAGCGTGAATTTACCCAGATTACGCGCGATGTCGCCGTGCCACTGCGGCTTAAGGAAATGCAGCGGCAGATGGTCGCGCTTTGCCAGCAACAGCGCCGCGGGCACCACTACCAGCGCCGGAACCAGCGCCATGCCGATCAGCGCGCCGCTGTAGCCGCCCAGCCAATAACAGACAAACCACGCCGCCACGCCGATCAGGCTGCCTGCGATCAGCGACAGCGCGTTGCCCATCGCATCGCGAAAGCCTTTGATCACCGCCAGCGCCAGGTTGGCCCAGGCGATGCCGACCTGCACAAAAGCCAGCATCCGCACCACGTTCGCATAGCCGCCGTGACCAAACAGGCCTATGCTGACCGGTTCGGCAAACAGCAGGAAAACCACCGCCAGCAGCGTAGAGAAGCCAAGCACCATTGCCGACGCCGTGCCGGTTACGGCGCGCAGCCGGGCAGGCTGCTGCTGATATTCCGCCACGTATTTGGTGACGCCGTTGAAGATGCCTGCGCCAGCCAGCACGCCCAGCACGGTGATTAGCTGGCGAAAGTTGCCCGCCTGCCCCACGCCCGCCGGGCCAAAGGACACGGCCAGCATCTTGACCACCAGCAGACCGGCAGCGATTTTTACCAGCGTGGACGCTGCCGTCCACACCGAAGCTTTAGCCAGCGACATATCAGAACCAGCTCAGCAGCGAGTTGATAACCGTTTTCTGGTTATTGTCGGAAAGGTTGTAAAACAGCGGCAGCCGCAGCAGGCGTTCGCTTTCCGCCGTGGTGTAGCAGTCCGTCCCGTGAAAACGGCCAAAACGCTGCCCGGCCGGTGACGAATGCAGCGGGATATAGTGGAATACGGCCAGGATTTCCGCTTCTTTTAACCAGTTAATCAGCGCGTTGCGGTCGTCGTTATCGCGCAGCTTGATATAGAACATATGCGCGTTGTGCTGGCAATCTGCCGCAAGGGTCGGCAGCGTAATTCGTCCGCTGGCGGCGACGGGCAGCAGCGCGTCGTAGTAGTTCTGCCACAGGCGCAGGCGCTGCTCGTTGATGCGTTTGGCCTCTTCCAGCTGCGCCCAGAGATAAGCGGCCTGTAAATCGGCCATCAGGTAGCTGGAGCCGATATCCCGCCAGGTGTATTTATCCACCTGGCCGCGAAAGAACTGGCTGCGGTTGGTGCCTTTTTCACGGATGATTTCCGCTCTTTCCACCAGCGCCGGATCGTTGATCAGCGTCGCGCCGCCCTCGCCGCCCGCTGTATAGTTCTTGGTTTCGTGAAAGCTGAAGCAGCCGATATGGCCAATCGTACCCAGCGCTTTGCCTTTGTAGGTAGCCATTACGCCCTGCGCCGCGTCTTCAATCACATAGAGTTTATGCTTTTCCGCCAGCGCCATGATCGTATCCATCTCACAGGCGACGCCCGCGTAATGCACGGGCACGATCGCGCGAGTTTTCTCGGTGATGGCCGCTTCGATCAGTTTTTCGTCGATGTTGAGCGTATCGGGACGGATATCGACAAACACGATAGTCGCGCCGCGCAGCACAAAGGCGTTGGCGGTAGAGACGAAGGTGTAGCTCGGCATAATCACTTCATCGCCGGGCTGAATGTCGATCAGGATGGCGGCCATCTCCAGCGAGGCGGTGCAGGAAGGCGTCAGCAGCACTTTACGACTGCCGAACCGGTTTTCCATCCACTGCTGGCAGCGACGGGTAAAGCCGCCGTCGCCGCACAGCTTGCCGCTGCCCATCGCGGACTGCATATACTCAAGTTCGGTTCCCACCACCGGTGGGGCATTAAACGGGATCATAAAATTACCTGTAGAGCCACCAGGCGGTGCGTTCAATTACGCCGCCGCAGCGATGATAAAGTCGGAGTGCCGGCAGATTGCCAAGCTGAGTGGCAACATGCAGACGCGTCAGGCGTCGCGCGCGACACCAGTCAATGGCGGCCTCGATCATGCGCTGACCGACGCCCAGTCCCTGCGCCTCAGGCAGCGTCGCCAGCAGGCCGATCCTGCCGCTGCCGTCGGCCAGCTCGCGCAGTGAGACGAAACCCTGTAGTTCGCCCTGGTCGTTGACGGCAATCAGGCACTGATGGTCGAAAGTCCCCAGTACAGCGTTTTCCACCCACTGCGCATAGAATCGCCCGCTGTCTTCCGCTTTATACCAGGGCGCGCGAAAGCGGCTGAAGGCAAAAGCGCTGCTGGCTACCTCGCGCAGCGCCGGAATATGTTCCTTACGGGCAATGCGAATGCCTTCCGGCCTGCCGCCCACGCCGATACCCAGCACGAAATCCGCTTCGCCTTCTACAAAGCGAAACCCCAGCGCGCTTAACGCATCCAGCTCCGCCGTCTGCTGCGACAGGATTTTCGCCTGGACGAGGTCATATTGCCGTAGCGACGCTTCATCGATCGGCGCCTCGTGCAGATCGACGGTCAGCAGGGCGCTGTTGATAGCGAAGAACGCGTTTTCCCACGTCAGCGGTTCGACGCGTCCCGGCAAAGCGGTGGCGTTCATCGCCAGAGGCCTTTGGTATCCACCAGCCAGCGCGAGCGCAGGCCTTCGACGTCGATGGTTTTGAACTGCTGATGATCCACCAGCATAACCAGCACGTCCGCCTGGCGTAACGCCTCTTCCTGCGTAACCAGCACGCTTCTCTCCGGCATCCCCTTCGGCAGCTCGTGAATATTCGGCTCCACCAGCTGGGTGACGCCCTGATGCCAGTCGGCGATCATCTGCGCCACTTCCATTGCCGGACTTTCCCGCAGGTCGTCGATATTGGGCTTAAAGGCCAGGCCAAAGCAGGCGATGGTCAGCTCGCTGGGGCGTTTGTCGCTGGCGACCAGGCACTCGGCCAGCTTTTTCTTCACCTGCTCCAGCACCCAGTGCGGCTTGCTGTCGTTAACTTCGCGCGCGGTGCGGATCAGGCGAGCCTGTACCGGATTCTGCGCCACAATAAACCACGGATCCACGGCGATGCAGTGGCCGCCGACGCCAGGGCCGGGCTGTAAAATATTGACGCGGGGATGGCGGTTGGCCAGCGCGATCAGCTCCCAGACGCTGATGCCCTGATCGGCACAGATCAGCGACAGCTCGTTGGCGAAGGCGATATTGACGTCGCGGAAGCTGTTTTCCGTCAGCTTGCACATCTCAGCGGTGCGCGAGTTAGTGACCACACACTCGCCCTCAAGGAATATTTTGTAGAGATCGCACGCTCTCTGCGAGCAAAGCGACGTCATGCCGCCGATCACGCGGTCGTTTTTAATCAGCTCGACCATCACCTGGCCGGGCAGTACGCGCTCCGGGCAATAGGCGATCTGCACGTCGGCTTTTTCGCCCGCGTGCTGAGGAAAAGCCAGATCGCTGCGCGCCATCGCCAGCCACTCGGCCATCTGCTCCGTCGCGCCCACGGGCGAGGTCGATTCCAGGATAACCAGATCGCCTTTTTTCAGCACCGGCGCGATGGACTCGGCCGCCGCTTTGACCCAGGCGAGATCCGGCTGGTGTCCGTCTTTGAACGGCGTCGGCACCGCAATCAGAAAAGCGTCCGCCGGCTCTGGCCGGGTGGTCGCCCGCAGATAGCCCTGCTCCACGGCCGTTTTCACCACCACGTCCAGGTCCGGCTCCACGATATGAATATCGCCGCGATTAATCGTCTCGACCGCTCGCGTGTTGATATCCACGCCGATCACTTTTTTCTGGCGGGAGGCGAAAGCCGCAGCGGTAGGCAGGCCAATATAGCCCAGCCCGATAACAGAAATGGTATTGAACATTATAAAGAAATCCGATTGTTTTTAAGGGCCTGCACAATACGTTCGCAGGCCAGGCCGTCGCCATAGGGATTATGGGCGCGGCTCATGGATTGGTAAGCCTCTTCGTCCGTCAGCAGGCGCGTCACCTCGCGAACGATTTTTTGTGTGTCAGTGCCTACCAGCCTGACGGTGCCTGCGTCTACCGCTTCCGGGCGTTCGGTGGTATCACGCATCACCAGCACCGGCTTGCCCAGCGAAGGCGCTTCTTCCTGGATGCCGCCGGAATCGGTCAGGATCAGCCAGGCACGATCCATCAGCCAGACAAACGGCAGGTATTCCTGCGGCTCGATCAGCACTACGTTGTCGATATCGCTGAGAATACGATTGACCGGCTCGCTGACGTTAGGATTCAGGTGCACCGGATAAACGATCTGCGCCTCGGGATGGCGGCGGGCGATATCGGCCAGCGCGCTGCAAATGCGCTCAAAGCCGTCGCCGAAGCTTTCCCGACGGTGCCCCGTTACCAGGATCAACTTCTTATCAGCCTCAAGGAAGGGATAGCGAGTCGCCAGGCCGTTACGCAGCTGCTCGTCGCTTAACACGCGATCGCGTACCCAAAACAGCGCGTCGATCACCGTGTTGCCGGTAACAAACATGCGCGCGGCGGGCAGATTTTCGCGCAGCAGATTTTGCCGCGCCGTTTCCGTCGGCGGGAAGTGCCAGGTCGCCAGATGCCCGGTCAGCGTGCGGTTGGCCTCTTCCGGCCACGGCGAATACAGATCGCCCGTACGCAGTCCGGCCTCCACATGCCCCACCGGAATGCGGTGATAAAAAGCCGCCAGGCTGGCTGCGAACGTCGTGGTGGTATCGCCGTGCACCAGCACGACATCCGGCCTGAACTCCGTAAACACGCCTTTCAGCCCTTCCAGAATACGGCTGGTGATCTCCGTCAGCCCCTGGCCTGGCCGCATAATATTCAAATCGTAATCGGGGACGATAGCAAACAGCTGCAGCACCTGATCCAGCATCTCACGATGCTGCGCGGTAACGCACAGACGCGCGTCTATCTCGCCATCCTGGGCAAGTGCATGAACCAGCGGAGCCATTTTTATCGCTTCCGGGCGCGTGCCAAAAACAGTTAATACTTTCACTGTTGTTCTCTTTCCTTCGTCTGTCAGGTAACTATAAATCGGCGCTTAACCGCGACGTCGGCGTAGCAAAGCGGTACCCGCGCCAACCAGCGCGCCTACGGCACCCCACATGATCATCATAAACAGGCGACGTGGGCTGTCGCGCTTCACCGGCTCTTCCGGCGTGCGCAGATAGCGCCAGGTCTGGAAAGCATTATCCGGCTTCGGCCCGGCATTCAGCGTGCTCAGCATGGCTCTGTTTTGATCATAGTCCAGATCGTAGGTCGGCCCGCTGGCCTGCAGGTTTTCCAGGCGGGCCTGCAACAGCGAGCGGCCCAGCAGAAACAGCTCGGAATCGGGCAGCTGTTCTGAAGGCGTGCTGGTTTTCGCCTGCTCGAAGCCCTGCTGCTGCGCGATTTTCAGCGCCTGCTGCACGCTGTTGATCTGGCGGTCATAGATGGCTTTCGCTACCGCTTCCTGCCGCTGCACCTGCGCCTTCAGCTGCTGAGCGCGGGCGGCCCAGCCGCCTGCCAGCTCGGCGTTAAGATGCTGCGCGGCGCGCTGGCCGGCCAAAAGCGACATACTGGCGCAGCAGCGTGTTGGCCGCCGGCGCGGTTTCCGCAATCAGCTTGACGCTGTCATTCAGGCTTTTTGCCGCATCGCCGGGCTGATACTGAATATTGGCGATCAGCTCGTCGAGCAGTGCGGCATCGTCGCGAGCCTGCCCGCTCTGCCGCTGTTTGTAGTAGTCGCTTTGCAGCCAGAACTCGCGGCGGGTGTCATAAGACGCCAGCTGCATCACGAACTCCTGATAGGCTTCGTCCGCAATGGCGGGCGCAACGATGGGCGTGCTGCTGCTGCGGCTGTCCAGATTGTTCAGAAACAGCTGCTGCGAGTAGTAATTGCCCAACATATTGACGGTGGGACGATCGGTGACCGCCGTGGTGCTCCATTTTGGCGTGATCAGCAGCGAGCAGAGCCAGGCCAGCAGGGCAAAAAGCAGCGCGCTGCCGATAATCCACCGCTTTCCTCGCCATAGCGCGCAGCACAGCCCGCGAATATCCAGCTCGTTCTCTGCAACGTCAGGATGCGTCATACATGATATTCCTTGTCCAGGGTAAAGAGGTCCGAAACGGTCTAGCGGGCTTTGCGCAGCCTTCTTTTGACTCTTTTCAGCATTCGCGCCACGCGCCAGGCGCGTTTAATACAGTAGCCGTAGAGCATAAAAGCCAGTAAAAACAGCACCAGCATCAGCCACTCCGGCACAAAGCTCAGCGATTCGCCCAGCACGCCGACGCCGGCCAGCAGCGCGGCCGCCAGCGTGATCAGAAAGCAGGCCTGCCGCGAGGTAAACCCGGCGCGCATAATCAAATGGTGAATGTGCTGGCGATCGGCGGAAAACGGGCTCATGCCCTTGCTGAGGCGGCGATACATAATGGCGATCATATCCATCAGCGGAATGGCGATCAGCCACAGCGCCGTGACGGGCGTGACGGGATGGCTTTGTCCCTGGGTCGCCTCCAGCAGGATCCAGATAATGGTAAAGCCAATCAGCGTGCTGCCCGCATCGCCCATAAAAACCTTGTAGCGACGGCCGAAAACGCCAAGATTAAGCAGGATATAGGGGATAATGGCGGCGATCATCGCAAAACACCACATCGCCAGGCTTTGCTGTCCGTCCACGAACAGAATAATGCCCATCGCCAGGAAGGTGACGCAGGACAGGCCGCCCAGCAGACCGTCGATACCGTCCACCATATTAAAAGCGTTGATGGCCGCCCAGACCGCAAACAGCGTCAGCACGTAGCCGAAAGGCCCGACGATCAGCTCCCAGGGGCCAAAAATAAAGCCCAGGCTGAGCAGATAGAGTTTGGCCATGGTCATCATCACCACGGCGATGCCTGCCTGAACGCAGGCGCGTATCTTTACGCTGATATCAAAGCGGTCATCAAGCGCTCCGACCAGCACCAGCACGCCAGCGCAGCTCAGGTAAAGCAGACTATGGGGAATGTAGTAATCGGTCACCGCGAAGCTAAAACAGATGCCGGCGAAAACAGAGATGCCGCCAACCAGAGGAATAACGCCCTGGTGACGTTTGCGATAGTTGGGCTTGTCCACAAGACCCACTTTCTTGGCTGCTTTACGGGCGAAAAAGAGAAACACCAGCGAAAACAAAAATATTAAAGCAAGCTCAGTACTCATATTGAGTAAATTCACATTAACCAGCTCTCTGCTAAGAATCCCAGTGTTATAGCAATTTCTGTGCCACAAACCGCTGTCTGATTCTGATGTCCATTGTGCCACGGGAAAAATCCAGCCTCACCGCCCGATTTCCTGCCCGCCGCACCTTTAATTTAATTCTCCAGTGGCAACATCGTATAGCCCATAAACGAAAAACGCCACGTCTGAGCGCGGCGTTCCCCGAGTTTTCTTCTTTTTCCGGCTTCTGCGGTGAATTCGCACAAAAACAGGCCAAAAAAAGAGAGGGTTGATCGCTCAACCCTCTTTTTTTCCAGCAGACCAGCCGACTTACGAACGCTTCATCATGTCAAAGAATTCGTCGTTGGTTTTGGTCATCGCCAGCTTGTTGATGAGGAATTCCATCGCATCGATCTCACCCATTGGATGGATGATTTTGCGCAGGATCCACATCTTCTGCAGCTCTTCAGAGCTGGTAAGCAGCTCTTCTTTACGCGTACCGGAACGATTGTAGTCGATAGCAGGGAACACGCGCTTCTCGGCGATTTTACGCGCCAGATGCAGTTCCATGTTGCCCGTACCCTTAAATTCTTCGTAGATGACTTCATCCATCTTCGAACCGGTATCGACCAGCGCGGTAGCGATGATGGTCAGGCTGCCGCCCTCTTCCACGTTACGCGCGGCGCCGAAGAAGCGTTTTGGACGGTGCAGGGCGTTGGCATCCACACCACCGGTCAGCACTTTACCGGAAGCCGGCACCACGGTGTTGTAGGCGCGAGCCAGACGCGTGATGGAGTCGAGCAGGATGATAACGTCCTTTTTATGCTCGACCAGACGCTTGGCTTTCTCGATCACCATTTCAGCGACCTGCACGTGGCGGGAAGCTGGCTCATCGAAGGTAGAGGCGATCACTTCACCCTTCACCAGACGCTGCATCTCGGTTACTTCTTCCGGACGTTCGTCAATCAGCAGCACCATCAGCACGCAGTCAGGATGGTTATAGGCGATGCTCTGCGCGATGTTCTGCAGCAGCATGGTTTTACCCGCTTTTGGCGGCGCCACGATCAGACCACGCTGGCCGCGACCAATTGGCGAAGCCAAATCCAGTACGCGTGCGGTTAAGTCTTCGGTAGACCCGTTGCCGCGCTCCATGCGCAGACGCGAATTAGCGTGCAGCGGCGTTAAGTTTTCAAACAGGATTTTGTTACGGGCATTTTCCGGCTTGTCAAAGTTAACTTCATTAACCTTCAGCAGGGCAAAGTAGCGCTCGCCTTCTTTCGGCGGACGGATCTTGCCGGAGATGGTGTCACCAGTGCGGAGGTTAAAGCGGCGAATTTGGCTGGGGGATACGTAGATGTCGTCAGGGCCGGCGAGGTAGGAGCTGTCTCCAGAGCGGAGGAAACCAAATCCATCCTGCAATATCTCCAGTACGCCGTCGCCGAAGATATCTTCGCCGCTTTTCGCGTGTTGTTTAAGGATGGCGAAGATAATGTCCTGTTTGCGCATGCGCGCCAGGTTTTCCAGCCCCATATTTTCGCCGAGTGTTATCAGGTCAGAAACCGGCGTATTTTTTAATTCGGTAAGATTCATAATGGTGGGTTCTTAAACTCGGGGTAAATCTCGAAATGTTTGTCGTCAATGGTATGGCGAAAAATCCATGCCTGTTAATGGCTGTCTTGTCAGACTCCCGATCATCGCGTGCAGGAATACGCGGATCCGATACGGGGAGACGGTAAGGACAAGGTGCCGGAAATTCTGGATACTAACCGTCAGATTGCTGAACATTTGTTACATTCAGAGGAAAACAGTGTTCAACAAGGAGTAAATATTAGATTCAAACTACAGGTAAGTGCGTAATGCAGTAAAAGTAAGTTAGCACGCTCTATGGCAAACGTCTAGCGATGAGCTAAAAATATGAACGAGGCAAAAAGAAAACCGAAGCGGGAAGCAGACTCGCGCCTGCGGTGAGCGCATATGGCCCACCGCAGCAGCAGAGCTGGTTAGCCCAGGTTCGCGTTCAGGAACTCTTTCAGCTGTCCTTTAGAAAGTGCGCCCACTTTCGTTGCCGCGACTTCGCCGTCTTTAAACAGCAGCAAAGTAGGAATACCGCGGATCCCGTATTTTGGCGCGGTGCCTGGGTTTTCGTCGATATTCAGTTTGGCGATAGTCAGTTTGCCGTCGTATTCTTCGGCGACTTCGTCAAGGATCGGGGCGATCATTTTGCACGGACCGCACCATTCTGCCCAGAAGTCGACCAGCGTCAAGCCTTCTGCTTTCAGGACGTCGGTTTCAAAGCTGTCATCGGTCAGGTGGACAATTTTATCGCTGCTCATGTCTTACTCCAAAAGATTATGCCTGGCTGCCTGGCGTAAAATCTGCCAACTTAGGTTGACTTTATTTCACCGGATACGCTTTCGTAAAGCAATAGTAAGCTGATATTCTACCACACTATGAGCAAAACACACTTAACCGAACAGAAGTTTTCCGACTTCGCCCTGCACCCTCAGGTCATTGAAGCCCTTGAAAATAAAGGCTTTCATAACTGCACGCCTATTCAGGCGCTGGCATTGCCTTTCACCCTTAACGGGCGTGATGTAGCGGGACAGGCGCAAACCGGTACCGGGAAAACGATGGCGTTTTTAACGTCAACGTTCCATCATCTTCTTTCTCACCCCGCGCCGGAAGGCCGTCAGGTCAATCAGCCGCGCGCGCTGATCCTGGCGCCAACCCGCGAACTGGCCGTGCAAATCCACGCCGATGCGGAACCGCTGGCGCAGGTGACCGGCCTGAAGCTGGGGCTGGCCTACGGCGGCGACGGCTACGATAAGCAGCTGAAAGTGCTGGAGAGCGGCGTCGATATTCTGATCGGCACCACCGGCAGGCTGATCGATTACGCTAAACAGAACCACGTGAATCTGGGCGCGATCCAGGTCGTGGTGCTGGATGAAGCCGACCGGATGTTCGATCTGGGCTTTATCAAAGATATCCGCTGGCTGTTCCGTCGGATGCCTGCGGCGAACCAGCGTCTGAATATGCTCTTCTCCGCTACCCTTTCCTTCCGCGTGCGCGAGCTGGCGTTCGAAAACATGAACAATGCCGAATATGTGGAAGTCGAGCCGGAGCAGAAAACCGGGCATCGCATTAAGGAAGAACTTTTTTATCCTTCTAATGAAGAAAAAATGCGTCTTCTGCAAACCCTGCTGGAAGAAGAGTGGCCGGATCGCGCCATTATCTTTGCCAACACCAAACACCGTTGTGAAGATATCTGGGGTCACCTGGCCGCGGACGGCCATCGCGTTGGCCTGCTGACCGGCGACGTGGCGCAGAAAAAACGCCTGCGTATCCTGGACGACTTTACCAAAGGCGACGTGGATATCCTGGTGGCCACTGACGTGGCGGCGCGCGGCCTGCATATTCCTGCGGTGACGCACGTCTTTAACTACGATTTGCCTGACGATCGCGAAGACTACGTGCATCGCATCGGCCGTACCGGCCGCGCGGGTGCCAACGGGCACTCAATCAGCCTGGCCTGTGAAGAATATGCGCTGAACCTGCCGGCGATTGAAGAATATATCGGCCACAGCATCACCGTAAGCCGCTACAACAGCGATGCGCTGATGACCGATCTGCCGCCGCCGAAGCGCCTGACACGCAGCCGTTCCGGTACCGGCCCGCGTCGCAGTAGCGGCCCGCGCCGCAGCGGCCCGCCGCGCAATAATAACCGCAAACGTTCAGGTTAACGCCATGCCCAGCGCCTCATCGCTTTATGCTGCAATAGATTTAGGATCTAACAGCTTTCATATGCTGGTGGTGCGCGAGGTGGCGGGCAGTATCCAGACCGTTGCGCGTATCAAACGCAAAGTCCGCCTGGCGGCCGGTCTGGACAGCGACAGCCGCCTCTCTGACGAGGCAATGGCGCGCGGCTGGCAGTGCCTGGCGCTGTTTTCGGAACAGCTACAGGATATTCCCACGGACCAAATCCGCGTGGTCGCTACGGCGACGCTGCGGCTGGCCGCCAACGCAGAGGCTTTTCTTTCCAGGGCGCAGAACATTCTGGGCTGCGCCATCAATGTGATCAGCGGCGAGGAAGAAGCCTGTCTGATCTATCAGGGCGTGGCGCACACCACCGGCGGCTCCGATAAGCGGCTGGTGGTCGATATTGGCGGCGGCAGCACCGAGCTGGTTACCGGCAGCGGTGCACAGCCCGGCGCTCTGTTCAGCCTGTCGATGGGCTGCGTCACCTGGCTGGAGCGTTATTTCGGCGACCGCCACCTCGGTAAAGATAATTTTGCCGCGGCGGAACAGGCAGCAAGCGACATGATCCGACCGGTTGCCTCAAAACTGCGCGAGCAGGGCTGGGAAATTTGCGTCGGCGCCTCCGGCACCGTGCAGGCGCTACAGGAAATCATGATGGCGCAGGGCATGGACGAACGCATTACGCTTGCCAAGCTCCAGCAGCTGAAACAGCGCGCCATTCAGTGCGGCAAGCTGGAAGAGCTGGAAATCGAAGGACTGACGCTGGAGCGCGCGCTGGTTTTCCCCAGCGGCCTCTCTATTCTGATCGCCATCTTCACCGAGCTGAACATCAGCAGCATGACGCTGGCCGGTGGCGCGCTGCGCGAAGGGCTGGTATACGGAATGCTCGGGCTGCCGGTCGATCGGGATATCCGTAGCCGTACCCTGCATAACATTCAGCGTCGTTTCGTGATTGATGCCGAACAGGCGGAACGCGTGCGCGCCCTGGCGGAGAGCTTTGGCCGTCAGGTCAGCCACAGCTGGAAGCTGGATGAACGCTGTCGGGAGCTGCTCAACAGCGCCTGCCTGATCCATGAAATCGGCCTCAGCGTCGATTTTAAACAGGCGCCGCAGCACGCTGCCTATCTGGTTCGCCATCTCGATCTGCCGGGCTTTACTCCGGCGCAGAAAAAGCTGCTGGCCACGCTGCTGCAAAACCAGGTCAACGGAATCGACCTGGCGCTGCTCAGCCAGCAAAACGCCGTACCGCCGCGCATGGCGGAAAGAATGTGCCGGCTGCTGCGGCTGGCGATTATTTTCGCCAGCCGTCGCCGTGACGATACGCTGCCTGCCGTGCGGCTCCATGCCGATGACGACGCGCTACAGCTGACGTTGCCGAACGGCTGGCTGGAAGCGCATCCGCTGCGGGCAGAACTGCTGGAGCAGGAAAGCCGCTGGCAGAGCTATGTGCACTGGCCGCTGACCGTCAGCTAAAGAATAAGGGGACAGCTTGCGTCCCCTTGCTTCACCCGCCAAAAGCCTATCCGGTGTTTTTTGCCTTATCCAGCATCGCCCGCAGTCCCGCTACGCGGCTTTGCCCGGTCTGCATCCGCTGTTCCGGGCTGACCACCTTGCGTTCCGTTTCCCAGTTGAGATCGTCCTGCGGCAGCTCCAGCAGAAAGCGGCTTGGCTCCGGACGGATCACTTCGCCATACTGACGGCGCTCGCGACACAGCGTAAAGGTCAGCTCTTTTTGCGCACGCGTGATGCCGACGTAGGCCAGCCGACGCTCCTCTTCCACATTGTTTTCATCAATGCTGCTCTGATGGGGCAACAGCCCTTCCTCCATGCCGACCAGATAAACATAGGGAAACTCCAGCCCTTTGGAAGCGTGCAGCGTCATCAGCTGTACCTGGTCCGCCTCTTCTTCGCTTTCGCCGCGCTCCATCATGTCGCGTAACGTAAAGCGGGTCACCACCTGCGTCAGCGTCATCGGCTCGTCGATATCGCTGCCTTCCAGCATTTCGGTCATCCACTGGAACAGCGTATTGACGTTTTTCATGCGCATTTCGGCGGCTTTTGGACTGGCGGAGGTTTCAAACAGCCAGCTTTCATAATCAATGCCGCGGATCAAATCCCGCACGGCGGCCACCGGCTCCCGCTCCGCCAGCTGCGCGACTTCCTGCAGCCAGAAAGTGAAGCGCTGTAGCGATTCCAGCCCGCGCCCGGCCAGCGTCTGGCCCAGCCCCATATCAAAACTGGCGGTGAACAGGCTTTTATTACGCTGCATCGCCCATTCGCCCAGCTTGCGCAGCGTGGTGGGGCCAATTTCACGCCGTGGCGTATTAACGATGCGCATAAAGGCGCTGTCGTCGTCAGGATTGGTCAACACGCGCAGATAGGCGAGCAGATCTTTGATTTCCGGCCGCGAAAAGAACGAGGTGCCGCCGGAGATGCGATAAGGAATGCGGTTCTGCATCAGCATTTTTTCAAAGACGCGCGACTGATGATTGCCGCGATAGAGAATGGCGTAATCTTTGTACTGCGTCCTGTTGATAAAATGGTGCGCTATCAGCTCGCCCGTCACGCGCTCGGCCTCGTGATCCTCGTGATTGGCCGTCACCACTTTCAGCTCCGCGCCATAGCCCAGCTCTGAGAACAGGCGTTTTTCAAACACGTGCGGGTTATTGGCGATCAAAATATTGGCCGCTTTCAGGATACGTTCGGAAGAACGGTAGTTCTGCTCCAGCTTGATAACCTGTAACGCCGGAAAATCCTCTTTCAGCAGCACCAGGTTCTGCGGTCTTGCGCCTCGCCAGGAGTAGATTGACTGATCGTCGTCGCCTACCACCGTGAAACGCGCGCGCGCGCCGACCAACAGCTTCACCAGCTCGTACTGGCTGGTGTTGGTATCCTGATACTCATCCACCAGCAGGTAGCGGATACGCTGCTGCCAGCGCTCGCGCACTTCCAGATTGCGCTGGAACAACAGCGTCGGCAGCAGGATTAAGTCATCAAAATCCAGCACGTTGCAGGCTTTCAGATGCCGATCGTAAAGGCTGTAACAGTGAGCGAAAATTTTGTCGCGCTCGGATTGCGCCGCCGCCGCCGCGCGCGCAGGATCCAGCAGATCGTTTTTCCAGTTCGAGATCGTAGAGATCAGCTGTTGCAGCAGATTTTTATCGTTTTCCAGCCACTCTTCGGTCAGCTCTTTCAGCAGCGCCAGCTGATCCTGATCGTCAAACAGCGAGAAGTTGGACTTCATGCCCAATGCGGCGTATTCGCGTTTGATAATTTCCAGACCCAGCGTATGGAAAGTGGAAATCATCAGGCCACGCGCCTCTTTGCGGCCCAGCGTTTGCGCCACGCGTTCTTTCATCTCGCGCGAGGCTTTATTGGTAAAGGTCACCGCCGCAATATGGCGAGCCTGATAGCCGCATTCGCGGATCAGATGGGCAATTTTGTTGGTGATCACGCGCGTTTTGCCCGAGCCGGCGCCGGCCAGCACCAGACAGGGCCCGGTGACGAATTCGACGGCGTGTTGCTGACCAGGATTAAGACGCATAGGGGTTTACTCGATGAAATGACAGAGGGAAAGAAATCACAGCGTGGTAGTATAGCCAGCAGCATCCATACGACTCAAGGTACGATCATGGCAAAAACCGCAGCAGCACTCCATATCCTTGTAAAGGAAGAGAAACTGGCTCAGGACCTTCTGGCACAGCTGGAACAGGGCGCAGATTTTGAAAAACTGGCGAAAAAGCACTCTATCTGCCCGTCTGGCAAAAAAGGCGGCCACTTAGGCGAGTTCAAACAGGGCGCGATGGTGCCGGCTTTCGATAAAGTGGTGTTCTCCTGCCCGCTTATCACGCCTTACGGCCCGCTGCACACGCAGTTCGGCTATCACATCATCAAGGTGCTGTACCGCAACTAAGCGGCCCTGCCTGTGCAACAGCTTCCGCTGGCCGTCGTGCTTGCGGAAGCTGTTTTTGCTTCCTCTTCCTTCCGCGTTCCCCTTCTTTCTCGCGCTTGCTTACCCTCGTGGCACTAATAGCGGCCAGCTCACGATAAACCAGGCCGGACTCACAGACTCCGTTGCGCCAGTCATGGCAGGATAAGCCGGATAATTAACTCATGGAGAGAGATATGCATTCGTTATTGCAGGCTTTAAAGACAAGGGAAGCTGTCTGGACGCAGTTTCGCCGCGATTTGCACCAGCATCCGGAAACGGGATTTGAAGAGCAGCGTACCAGCGAGCGAGTGGCGGCAAAGCTGCGGGAGTTTGGCTACAGCGTGCATCAGGGGATGGCGAAAACCGGCGTGGTTGCCACGTTAAAAGCAGGCAGCGGCACAAAAACGCTGGGGCTGCGCGCCGATATGGATGCTCTGCCGATGCAGGAAATCAGCGGCAAAAGCTGGTGCAGCAAAACCGCCGGAAAGTTTCACGGCTGCGGTCATGACGGCCATACCGCTATTCTGCTCTGCGCGGCGGAATATCTGGCCCGTCACCGAAACTTTAACGGTACGCTCCGGCTGATTTTTCAGCCTGCGGAGGAGTTGTCCGGCGGGGGAAAAGCGATGCTTCGCGACGGCCTGCTGGAAAAATTCCCCTGCGATGCGCTGTTTGGCCTGCATAATATGCCTGGTCTGCCCTGCGGATCCTTCTACTTTAAAAAACATGCCGTGATGGCCTCTTCCGACAGGCTGGATATTATCGTTTCCGGCGCGGGCGCTCATGCCGCTATGCCGGAAAAAGGCGTGGATGCCACTCTGGTCGCCTGCCATATCGCTATAGCCCTCCAGACAATAGTTTCCCGGAACGTGTCGCCTTTCGCCCAGGCGGTGGTCACTATCGGCAGTATCCAGTCCGGCGAAGCGTTCAATATCATCAATGAAAAGGCGGTGCTGAAGCTGAGCGTCAGAGCGCTCGATCCTCAGGTGCGCCAGCTATTGCTGCAACGTATTCAGGATATTGCCCGTTTGCAGGCGGAAAGTTTTAACGCCAGCGCGGAGGTGGTGCACGTCAGCGGCAGCCCGGTATTGATTAACAGCGAACAGGAAACCGATTTTGCTATCGGCGTGGCGCGTGAGCTGGTCGACGAGTCGCTGATTTGTACCGATATGCCGCCGCTAATGGGCAGCGAAGATTTTGCTTTTCTGCTGGAGGCCCATCCCCACGGCGCTTACCTGATGGTGGGCGCTGGCGATGGCCCGATGGTGCATAACCCCGGCTACGATTTTAATGACGACATTATCGTGACTGCCGCCGCATTCTGGTGTTTGCTGACGCAGCGCTATCTGCAATAACGGCAGCAGCCACCGGCGGGAGGATAAGATAAGGCGGTAAAAACGCCAAAGGCGCGGCAAATTACCACGCCTTTGGTTATCAGCAGCGCGGTTAGCCCGCTACCGCGATACGTTTCATATCGGTCATATAGCCACGCAGCTTGCGGCCAACGGATTCGATAGGATGGTTGCGGATAGCTTCGTTAACGTCACGCAGCTGCGCGTTATCCACCGTAGTCGTGGTTGCCGTCGCCTTGCCCAGATCGCCCGTTTGTAACGTGCTCATAAACTCTTTTAGCAACGGAACAGCCGCGTAAGAGAACAGATAGTTACCGTATTCGGCAGTGTCGGAGATCACCACGTTCATCTCGTACAGACGCTTACGAGCGATAGTGTTGGCGATCAGCGGCAGCTCGTGCAGCGATTCGTAGTAGGCAGACTCTTCGATAATGCCGGAAGCGACCATGGTTTCAAACGCCAGCTCAACGCCCGCTTTCACCATCGCAATCATCACCACGCCTTCGTCAAAATAATCCTGCTCGGCGATTTTACCTTCAAACTGCGGCGCGGTTTCAAAAGCGGTTTTACCGGTCTCTTCACGCCAGCCCAGCAGTTTTTTGTCGTCGTTGGCCCAGTCGGCCATCATGCCGGAAGAGAATTCGCCGGAGATGATGTCGTCCATGTGCTTCTGGAACAGCGGCGCCATGATGGTTTTCAGCTGTTCAGACAGCTCGAAAGCGCGCAGTTTAGCCGGGTTAGAGAGGCGATCCATCATCAGCGTGATGCCGCCCTGCTTCAGCGCTTCGGTCACGGTTTCCCAGCCGAACTGGATTAATTTTTCCGCGTAGGCCGGATCGGTGCCTTCCGCCACCAGCTTGTCGAAGCACAGCAGCGAACCAGCCTGTAACATGCCGCACAGGATGGTCTGCTCGCCCATCAGGTCGGACTTCACTTCCGCCACGAAGGACGATTCCAGCACGCCCGCGCGATGGCCGCCGGTTGCGGCTGCCCAGGCTTTGGCAATCGCCATGCCTTCGCCTTTTGGATCGTTTTCCGGGTGAACGGCGATGAGCGTAGGCACGCCGAAGCCACGCTTATACTCTTCACGCACTTCCGTACCCGGACATTTTGGCGCAACCATCACGACGGTAATGTCTTTACGGATCTGCTCGCCAACTTCTACGATATTAAAACCGTGCGAGTAGCCCAGCGCCGCGCCGTCTTTCATCAGCGGCTGTACGGCACGCACTACCGAGGTATGCTGTTTGTCCGGCGTCAGGTTTACCACCAGATCCGCCTGTGGGATCAGCTCTTCATAGGTGCCGACTTTAAAACCGTTTTCCGTCGCTTTACGCCAGGAAGCGCGTTTCTCCGCGATGGCTTCCGCGCGCAGCGCATAGGCGATATCCAGCCCGGAATCACGCATATTCAGGCCCTGGTTCAGGCCCTGAGCACCACAGCCAACAATCACGACCTTTTTGCCTTTCAGGTAGCTTGCTTCGTCCGCAAATTCATCGCGCGCCATAAAGCGGCATTTACCTAATTGCGCCAGCTGATTGCGCAGGTTCAACGTGTTGAAATAGTTAGCCATGGGAACTCCTGAGGTTGTGTTCGTCTTTTATTTTATCGGTGATGCCGTATCACCCTCTTAATCCCCATCATATGACAGGAAATGTATTGCTTAAATTGATATATTAACAACGTCATATTGCAAATACTGCAACGCTAAAATGAGGCCGCAAGCGCATGGATTTACGCGATCTGAAACTCTTCCTGCATCTGGCCGAAAGCCGTCATTTTGGCCGCAGCGCGCGGGCGATGCACGTTAGCCCTTCTACGCTTTCCCGCCAGATCCAGCGGCTGGAGGAAGACCTGGGCCAGACGCTGTTTCTGCGCGACAACCGCACCGTTACGCTGACCGACGCCGGAGAACAGCTGCGCCAGTTTGCCCAGCAAACGCTGTTGCAATATCAGCAGCTGCGTCACGCCATTGGCCAGCACGGCCCGTCGCTGAGCGGCGAGCTGCGTCTGTTTTGCTCGGTAACGGCGGCCTATAGCCATCTGCCGCCGATCCTCGATCGCTTTCGCGCTGAACACCCGCTGGTGGAGATCAAACTGACCACCGGCGATCCTGCCGACGCAGTGGATAAGGTGCAGAGCGCCGAAGCCGATATCGCCATCGCCGGACGGCCGGAAACGCTGCCCGCCAGCATTGGCTTTACGGCCTTAGGCCCGATCCCGCTGGTGCTGATCGCGCCCGCGCTGCCCTGTCCGGTTCGTAGCCAGGCCAGCCAGCCGGAACCGGACTGGCCGCAGATCCCGTTTATCCTGCCCGACCAGGGGCCGACCCGACAGCGTATCGATCTCTGGTTCCGTCGCCGCCGCATCGCCAGTCCGCTGATTTACGCCACCGTGGCGGGGCATGAGGCTATCGTCTCGATGGTGGCGCTGGGCTGCGGCGTGGCGCTGATCCCGGACGTGGTGCTGGAGAACAGCCCGGAGCCGATCCGTAACCGTATTCTGGAACTGGAAAATATTGATATTGTCGCGCCGCTGGAGCTGGGCGTCTGCGTACAGAAAAAGCGGCTCAACGAGCCGCTGATTGATGCGTTCTGGAGCCTGCTTTAGCCCGCCAGGAAGAAGCTGAAGGCCGGGTTATGGGTTTCGTCATGACAATCATAGCCCAGAGCCGCCAGATGTTCTTCAAACTGCGGTTCGTTCTCGCCCAGCTCGAATCCCGCCAGCACGCGGCCATAGTCCGTACCGTGGCTGCGATAGTGAAACAGCGAAATATTCCAGTGGGTGCCCAGCGTCTGCAAAAAGCGCAGCAGCGCGCCGGGCGCTTCCGGGAACTCAAAGCTGTAAAGCCGTTCTTTAAGCGGCTTTGACGGGCGACCGCCGACCATATAGCGCACGTGCAGCTTCGCCATTTCATCGTCGGAGAGATCCACCACCTTATAACCGCCTTCGTTCAGCAGCTGCAGGATTTCATGTCGCTCTTCCAGACCGCGCGTCAGCCGCACGCCGACAAAAATGCAGGCGTTGTCCGGGTCCGCGAAGCGGTAGTTAAACTCGGTAACGGCGCGTCCGCCCAGCAGCTGGCAGAACTTCAAAAAGCTGCCCTTTTGCTCGGGGATCGTAACCGCCAGCAGCGCCTCACGCTGTTCCCCCAGCTCGCAGCGTTCGGAAACGTAGCGCAGGCCGTGAAAATTGACGTTGGCGCCGGAAAGAACATGCGCCAGCCGCTCGCCTTTGATCTGATGCTGCTGGATATATTTTTTCATGCCCGCCAGCGCCAGCGCGCCGGAAGGCTCCGCGACGGCACGCACGTCTTCAAACAGATCCTTCATCGCTGCACAAATAGCATCGCTGTCCACGGTGATAATATCGTCAAGATACTCCTGGCACAGCCGGAAGGTTTCGCTGCCGATCCGCTTCACCGCCACGCCTTCGGCAAACAGCCCGACGCGCGGCAGATCGACCGGCTCGCCCGCTTCCAGCGCCGCTTTCAGACAGGCGGAGTCTTCCGCTTCCACCGCAATGACCTTGATCTGCGGCATCAGCTGTTTGATCAGCACCGCCACCCCAGCCGCCAGGCCGCCGCCGCCAACGGGCACAAAAATACGGTCGAGATGCGCATCCTGTTGCAGCAGCTCCATCGCCAGCGTGCCCTGTCCGGCAATCACCATCGGATGGTCGAACGGCGGCACAAAGGTGTAGCCCTTCTGTGCCGCCAGCTCCAGCGCCTTCGCTTTCGCTTCGTCAAAATTGGCGCCAAACAGGTAAGCCTCACCGCCAAATGCCCGCACGGCCTCTACTTTGATATCAGCCGTCGCTACCGGCATGACGATCAGAGATTTAATCCCCAACCGGGTCGCCGACAGCGCTACGCCTTGGGCATGATTGCCCGCCGAAGCGGTCACTACGCCGCTGGCCTTTTGCTCCTCGTTAAGCGAAGCGATCATCGCGTAGGCGCCGCGCACTTTGAAGCTGTGCACCGGCTGACGATCTTCGCGTTTAACCAGTACCGTATTACCAAGACGAGAGGAGATTTTCTCCATCTTTTGTAGGGGCGTGACCTGCGCAACTTCGTAAACCGGCGCACGGAGTACCGCTCGCAGATACTCCGCGCCGCAAGGCTCGGCGGATAACGGTTGAGACTCAGCCATGTTTTAGCCTCCCAGCTTGCTTTTGTCGCGTACTGCGCCTTTGTCCGCACTGGTCGCCAGTAAAGCGTAGGCGCGCAGAGCAAAGGAAACCTGACGTTCGCGGTTATGAGGCGTATAGGCCGCGTCGCCGCGCGCCTCTTCCTCTTCACGACGCGCGTGCAGTTCGTTGTCCGGCACATCCAGTTTGATGCCGCGATTCGGAATATCAATATCAATCATGTCGCCGTCTTTCACCAGCGCGATGGTGCCGCCGCTGGCTGCTTCCGGCGAAGCGTGACCGATAGAAAGCCCTGAGGTGCCGCCGGAGAAACGGCCATCGGTGATCAGCGCGCAGCTTTTGCCCAGCCCCATCGATTTCAGGTAGGTGGTCGGATAAAGCATTTCCTGCATTCCCGGCCCGCCTTTCGGCCCTTCGTAGCGGATCACCACCACGTCGCCCGCCACGACTTTGCCGCCGAGGATGGCCGCTACCGCATCGTCCTGACTTTCGTAGACTTTGGCCGGGCCGCGGAAGGTGTGGCTCTCTTTTTCTACGCCAGCGGTTTTCACGATACAGCCATCTTCTGCCAGATTGCCATACAGCACGGCAAGGCCGCCGTCCTGGCTGAAGGCATGTTCACGGGAGCGGATGCAGCCTTCCTGACGGTCATCGTCCAGCGTTTCCCAGCGCGTATCCTGTGAGAACGCCTGGGTGGTGCGGATCCCGGCCGGGCCGGCGCGGAACATTTTTTTCACCGCCTCGTCTTTGGTCAGCATGATGTCGTACTGTTGCAGCGTTTCCTGCAGGCTCAGGCCCAGCACGTTGCGCACGCTGTTATCCATCAGGCCCGCCCGATCCAGCTCGCCCAGAATGCCGATGACGCCACCAGCGCGGTGTACGTCTTCCATATGGTATTTCGGGGTGCTTGGCGCAACCTTACAGAGATGCGGCACCTTGCGGGAAAGCCGATCGATATCGGAGATATTAAAATCGATTTCGCCTTCCTGCGCGGCGGCCAGCAGGTGCAGAACGGTATTGGTCGAGCCGCCCATCGCGATATCCAGCGTCATCGCGTTTTCAAAGGCGGCCTTGCTGGCGATATTACGCGGCAGCACGCTTTCGTCATCCTGCTCGTAGTAGCGTTTCGCCAGGCCAACGATGCGTTCGCCTGCCTTCAGGAACAGCGCCTTACGATCGGCATGGGTTGCCAGCAGCGAGCCGTTGCCCGGCTGCGACAGGCCCAGCGCCTCCGTCAGACAGTTCATTGAGTTAGCGGTAAACATGCCGGAGCAGGAACCGCAGGTCGGACAGGCTGACCGTTCGATTTTATCGCTGTCTTCGTCGCTGACGTTCGGGTTAGCGCCCTGGATCATCGCATCAACCAGATCCAGCTTGATGATCTTATCGGAAAGTTTGGTTTTCCCGGCTTCCATCGGGCCGCCGGAAACAAAGATCACCGGAATATTCAGGCGCAGGGAAGCCATCAGCATTCCCGGCGTGATTTTGTCGCAGTTAGAGATACAGACCATGGCGTCCGCGCAGTGGGCGTTGACCATGTATTCGACCGAGTCGGCGATCAGCTCGCGCGAAGGCAGAGAGTAAAGCATACCGCCGTGCCCCATCGCGATGCCATCATCGACAGCGATAGTGTTGAACTCTTTGGCGACGCCGCCGGAAGCTTCAATCTGTTCGGCAACCAGTTTGCCCAGGTCGCGTAAATGTACGTGCCCCGGTACGAACTGCGTAAAGGAGTTGACCACGGCAATGATAGGCTTGCCAAAATCGTCGTCGGTCATACCCGTGGCGCGCCACAGCGCGCGGGCACCGGCCATATTACGGCCATGAGTGGTGGTGGCGGAACGGTACTTAGGCATGCTCATACTCCAGAATCAGATGATACACGGGCGTCAAACGACGCCCGTAAAATGTCATTGTTGTGGGTTGACCGGATCCAGCCAGCCCCACTTGTCTTCGGTTTCGCCGGTAAACAGCCCAAAGAAAGCGGACTGGATGCGGGTCGTGATAGGGCCGCGTTTGCCTTCGCCAACCTGAATGCCGTCCACGCTGCGTACCGGGGTGATTTCCGCCGCCGTACCGGACATAAAGATTTCGTCGGCCAGATAGAGCGATTCGCGGGAAAGCACCTGCTCGCGTACCTCAATGCCCATCTCTTTCGCCAGTTTGATGATGGCGTCGCGCGTAATGCCCGGCAGCGCGGAGGAGGTAAACGGCGGCGTAAACAGGATGCCGTCTTTCACTTCAAACAGGTTCTCGCCGGCGCCTTCAGAGATATAGCCCTGGGTATCCAGCGCGATGCCTTCCTGATAGCCGTGACGGCGCGCTTCACTGCCCACCAGCAGAGAGGAAAGGTAGTTGCCGCCCGCTTTCGCTGCGGTTGGCAGCGTGTTTGGCGCCACGCGGTTCCAGGAGGAAACCATCGCATCAATACCCTGCTCCAGCGCTTCCGGGCCCAGGTAAGCGCCCCACGGGAAGGCGGCAATGATCACATCGGTGCTGTAGCCGTCCGGCGGGTTCACGCCCAGGCCCACGTCGCCGACGAAAACCAGCGGGCGAATATAAGCGCTGGTCAGCTTGTTGACGCGCAGCACTTCGCGGCAGGCTTCCATGAGCTCATCAACGCTCTGGCTGACCGGAAAGCGATAGATCTTTGCAGAGTCGTGCAGACGCTGCATATGTTCACGATGGCGGAAGACTACCGGGCCTTTGTGCGAGTCATAGCAGCGGACGCCTTCAAATACGGAGGTGCCGTAGTGCAGCGCGTGGGACATGACGCTAACTTTCGCCTCTTCCCACTTCACCATCTCGCCATTGAACCAGATAAAGTCAGCTTTCTTCGTCATTCTTCTTTCCTTTTCGCGCTCAGGCGCGGATTTGTTGTGTTGTCTGGTGTTGGATGTGAACGGTGGCAACATCCATCAACTTGCTTAACTGTGTTGACAGTAAATCGACCGGGCGCTGGCTGGCAACGGTCATGGCAATATTTATGCTGTCGCTATTTTCGCCGGAAGACATATTCATTGCGCAAACCTGAAAGCCGCGATGGCGAACAACGCGCAGGATGCGTTCCAGGATTTCAGGGCGCAGGCGCGCCTCTATGGATAACTGATGCTGCATCATGAGGTTTTCTCCATCATATTTTCGTTGCTGGCACCCGGCGGCACCAGCGGCCAGACGTTTTCAAGTTCATCAATGGCGACATGCAGCATGTAAGGCCCTTCGCTGTTCAGCAAAGCGTCTACCGCGGCAGCCACCTGGTCTTTACGGGTAATGCGCTGGCCGGGAATGTCGAAAGCGCGGGCCAGCATCAGGAAATCGGGGTTGTCGGAGAGATTGGTTTCGCTGTAGCGCTCCGAGAAAAACAGCTGCTGCCACTGGCGCACCATGCCCAGACGCTGGTTATCCAGCAAAACGATTTTTACCGGCAGCTGCTTGCGCTTGATGGTGCCCAGCTCCTGTACATTCATCATAAAAGAGCCGTCGCCCGACACGCAGATCACGGTATCTTCCGGTCGGGCGACCTGCGCGCCCACGGCGGCCGGCAGTCCGAAGCCCATCGTGCCGAGACCGCTGGAAGTAATAAAATCTTCCGGCTGGTTAAAGCTCATATGCTGCGCTGTCCACATCTGGTGCTGGCCGACATCGGTGGTAACAACCGCGCTTGCCGGTTTACGATCGGAGAGCTGTTTCAGAAACAGCGGCGCATAGATAGCCTGGCCCGGATGATCGTAACGCCAGCCGTGATCGGCCTTCAGCGCCTGCACGTGCTCGCGCCATGCGCTGATTTCCGTCGGATGATATAAGTCCGGCAGCAGCTTATTGAGGTCGCCTCGCAATCCCACATGCGCCTGGCGCAATTTGTTCAGCTCGGCGGGATCGATATCCATATGGATAACGCTGGCATGAGGAGCAAACGTATCCAGCTTGCCGGTTACGCGATCGTCAAAACGGGCGCCGACGGCAATCAGCAGGTCACATTGCTGGACGGCAAAGTTGGCGGCCTTGGTGCCGTGCATACCCAACATTCCCAGATAACAGGCATCCTGAGGATCCGGCGCGCCCAGGCCTTTCAGCGTGGCGACGGTAGGAATGCCCGTTTCGCGAGCGAACGCACGCAGGGCCTCTACGGCACCGGCCATGCCAACACCGCCGCCCACGTACAAAACCGGTTTCTTAGCCTGAGCCAGCATGGCGCGCGCCTGCGCCAACGCCTGATGAGGATGCGCCGCTTCGTCTTCAACCGCCGCCAGATGGGCTGTCAGCTCGCCGCTGGCTAACTGGATATCTTTAGGGATGTCGATCAGCACTGGGCCGGGACGACCGGAGCGGGCGATGGCGAAAGCTTCGGCCATGATTTCCGGCAGCTCTTCCAGCGAGCCGACCAGGAAGCTGTGTTTGGTACAGGCCAACGACAGGCCGAGCACGTCAATTTCCTGAAAAGCGTCGGTGCCGATCAGGCCGCCGGCAACCTGGCCGGTAATCGCCACCACCGGCACGGAATCCATCATTGCATCAGCCAGCCCGGTGATAAGGTTGGTCGCGCCGGGGCCGGACGTGGCGATGCAAACGCCGACTTTTCCGGTAGAACGGGCATAACCGATGGCGGCCATGGCAGCACCCTGCTCATGTCGGCACAGTAGATGTTCGACGCCGCCATCATAGAGCGCATCATAGACGGGCATAATCGCACCACCCGGATAGCCGAAAACAGTCTCGACTCCCTGCCCACGCAACGCCTGAACCACCCACTGAGCACCATTCATAGTTATTTCCCCGCCTCTCGCTGGGAACAACAGCATTTTATTCTACTGTTCATCTTCTGTTCCTCTGTCGTTGATAGCCTGTCAGCCCTGCCAAAAAAAAACCCCCGGACCTTTCGGTGCGGGGGTTCTTCTGAATTCAGGCTTGATTTTTAAGCCTTTCTTCCTCCGAGCGTAGCCCCGCACGGCGTGATAATAATCACGACGACGTTGATAATGACAAGGCTTAGGACTCGTAGAAGGGCTTTCATTTAGATTCGATAAATTCACTTGTTCGAAGTAATGCCTACAGAGTTATCACAGTTAGCGCGATGCATTCAACTTTTTTCATCACTTTATTTTATGATGGCCGCCGCGATTAATAAAAAACCAACCGTTAATCAAGGAATAAGCTAAATCCTGAAAATTATTCATTACGTACCAGACGCAATGGCTTTGCCCTGTTTTTATGGGTCGCGTCAAATTTTTATAAAAGCTCCGGGAAACGATATTTTTTGCGAGCCGCTTCGATAAGCGGAAT
Source organism: Erwinia sp. TECH1 (assembly GCF_054057575.1). Classification (NCBI taxonomy): domain Bacteria; kingdom Pseudomonadati; phylum Pseudomonadota; class Gammaproteobacteria; order Enterobacterales; family Erwiniaceae; genus Erwinia; species Erwinia sp. TECH1. The sequence goes on from NZ_JBSRZK010000001.1 coordinate 4,632,088, forward strand.
ATCGGCTCTCGTCACCCGTCAGGAAGCAGGACAGAATACGACCATAAGGAGTTTTTATGTCGCTATCTGTTACCTATACGCGTGCGGCTATCGGCGTGGAAGCGCCTCTGGTAACCGTTGAAGTGCATTTAAGTAATGGCCTGCCTGCTCTGACGCTGGTCGGCCTGCCGGAAACCACGGTTAAGGAAGCGCGTGAACGTGTCCGGAGCGCGCTGATAAACTGCGGCTTCACCTTTCCCGCGCGACGCATTACCGTGAATCTTGCGCCAGCCGATCTGCCCAAAGAAGGCGGCCGATACGATCTCCCTATCGCCATAGCGATTTTGGCGGCCTCAGAGCAAATTTGCGGAGAAAAACTGGGGCAGTATGAGTTACTGGGAGAATTAGCATTGACGGGTGCTCTGCGAGGCGTACAGGCTGCTATTCCTGCTGCCATGGCGGCGGCAGAGGCGAAGCGGACGCTGATCCTCTCCACGGACAACGGTCATGAGGCCAGCCTTGTAAAACATGCGCATAGCCGTCTTGCGAATAGCCTGCTTGACGTATGCGCTTATTTAAATGGACAGGCGGATCTCCAGCAGGCCAGCTATGCTCCCACCGACATCATTATGCCCGCCGAGGATTTAAGCGAGGTCATCGGCCAGCAGCAGGCTAAAAGAGCGCTGGAGATCGCCGCTGCCGGTGGTCATAACCTGCTGCTGATTGGCCCGCCCGGCACGGGCAAGACGATGCTGGCGACCCGTCTTGCAGGTTTGCTGCCGCCGCTGAGCGATCGGGAAGCGCTGGAGAGCGCCGCTATCGCCAGCGTGGCGGGTTCGTCGCTGGCTGACCACCCATGGCGTCAGCGACCTTTCCGGGCGCCGCATCATACCTCTTCGCGCTATGCGCTGGTTGGCGGCGGCACCTTGCCTAAACCCGGTGAGATCTCCCTGGCGCATAACGGCGTACTGTTTCTTGATGAACTGCCGGAGTTTGAACGCAGGACGCTGGATGCCCTGCGAGAGCCTGTCGAGTCGGGAAGTATTTCCCTGTCGCGCGCTAAAGCAAAGGTCATCTATCCGGCACGATTTCAGCTGGTGGCTGCCATGAATCCCAGCCCTACCGGTCAGCATGGCGTAAAGCACAACCGCAGCACCCCTCAACAGACGCTGCGCTATCTCAGCCGTCTTTCCGGTCCGTTCCTCGATCGTTTCGACCTCTCGCTGGAAGTCCCCCTCCTGCCGCCCGGCACATTAAGCCAGGCTTCCGTCAGCGAATCCAGCGCAACGGTGCGTCAGCGGGTTCTGGCCGCCAGAAACGTTCAGCTAACGCGGGCCAGAGCGATTAACGGGAAGTTAACGCCAGGCGATATACGGCGATTTTGTGAAATAAGCAAAGAGGATGCGAGCTGGCTGGAAGAGGTGCTTAATCAGCTGGGACTTTCCGTTCGCGCCTGGCAGCGCATTTTGAAAGTAGCCCGAACCATTGCTGATTTAGCGGAAAAAGAGAGTATTAAACGGGAGCATTTACTTGAAGCATTAAGCTATCGGGCAATGGACAGATTGCTGGTTCATCTGCTTAACAGTCTGGAATAGGTTTTTATCTTGCAAAAAAGCGTTTATCGCTGACAATAAAGGGGCCGAAGCCCCTTTATCATTAATCATCGCTGTCCGAATAGTCTTCCACGCCTTCCATCTGCGGCTTGCCGCCGGAAAGCGTATGAAAACGCTTTGGACGTTTGATACGCGTCATATACTTTGACCATACCCGTTCTGCTTCGGACTGAGGTTCGCGTACACCACGGCATACCTCAATAAACAGACGCTCTTCTTCCGTTGCGGGTTCACGCTTTGCCAAATCCAGCTCGTTAAAAGCGTAACCATAACGCTCAAGAAGTTGAGCTTCTTTGATAGTGAAATCACCGTGGCGCGAGAAACCGCGTGGGTAATGTTTGTTATCGAAAAAACGATTCGTTGTTGCGAAGCTTTCCGCCATTTTACACGCTCCTAACTCTTTTATGGCCGTGCTATTTATGGCGCGGAGTATTAGATACGCTTGACAGAGTGTAAAACAAAACATTTAAATCATGACGACAAATGATTTTCAGGAGACGGATGTGGATACGGAATTATTAAAGACCTTTCTTGAAGTGAGCAGAACCCGCCACTTTGGACGTGCCGCTGAAGCGCTCTATCTCACGCAATCTGCCGTAAGTTTTCGCATCAGGCAGCTGGAAAATCAGCTGGGCGTTAACCTTTTTACGCGTCACCGTAACAATATCCGCCTGACGTCAGCGGGCGAAAGGCTGCTTCCTTATGCCGAAAGCCTGATGAGCACCTGGATGATGGCCAAAAAAGAGGTCGCGCATACCCAGCAGCATCATGAACTTTCTATCGGTGCCAGCGCTTCTCTTTGGGAAGCTTATCTGACGCCCTGGCTACAAACGCTGTATGAAAATCGGGAAGATTTGCACCTGGAGGCAAGAGTGGCTCAGCGTCATTTGCTGGTTAAACAGCTGCATGAGCGCCAGTTGGATCTGCTAATCACTACGGAAGCGCCTAAAATGGACGAACTGACCAGCCAGCAGATCGGTCATATTTCGCTAACGCTTTATCGATCGCGGCAATCGGAGAAGCGTGAAAAGTATGATTACATCAAGCTGGAATGGGGCGCTGATTTTCATCAGCATGAAAGCTATCTGGCGGGCGCGGACGATGTCCCCGTGCTGACAACAACGTCAGCCCATCTGACACGTCAGCTACTGCATACCACCGGTGCCTGTGCTTTCTTACCGGATATCTGGCACAGCGAGTATCCCGATTTATCCGTTATCCCGGATACGCCCGTCGCCGTACGCCCGCTTTACGCCGTCTGGCTGCAAAACAGCGATCAGCAGTCACACATCAGACAGTTGCTCAAGTTTCCGGTTAATACGCCTTAGTTTAAGTTTCCGGTCATACGCCCTGATTTAAGTTTCCGGTCATATGCCCTTGTTTCAGGACCTTCAGGACAGAATGGTCAGCTGCTGGCCATTTCCTGACTTTAATATCAAGAGGTAAGGTCGTTTGATATGCAGGGATAAAGGTTAGAATCCGGTGAGAAACAGTACAGACAAGCAGGACAAGCAGGACAGGCAGAACAGAATAGCCGTTTTTCAGACAAAAAAAATCCTTTGCCGGAGCAAAGGATTATTTTTAAATGGCAGGGGCGGAGAGACTCGAACTCCCAACACCCGGTTTTGGAGACCGGTGCTCTACCAATTGAACTACGCCCCTAAAAGGGTGGCGGAACGGACGGGGCTCGAACCCGCGACCCCCTGCGTGACAGGCAGGTATTCTAACCAACTGAACTACCGCTCCACCGATTCTGTACTGAACTCAGAATGTTGCCTCTGATATCAGGTATTTCGCCTTTTCCGCGTCACGGGAAAAGTCATGACCATAAATGGTCTAAA